>NZ_CP010892.1:0-4800000 GCF_000931465.1 Pseudomonas sp. MRSN 12121
TGTTACCTGGTTCGTCCACAACGGGCCGGAATGGCCCCCGTTTTAAGAGACCGGCGATTCTAGAGAAAGCAAGCCTCTAGGTCAATTTCCAACCAGCTTTTCCTTTATCTAGGTATGTCGGTGCCCAGAGGCTGAGAAACCGTTCAGCCAGAGATAAAAATAAAGAAGGGAATTACTTAAAGCTTTTCTGTAAAGCTTATAAAGGCTAGGCAGGCACTCATCTGTGGATAACTACCTTCAACCCTTATAGCACCTGATGTACAGAGAATGACAACACTGTCGAGAAGCGGTGTTGTGCCTGTGCCGCACCAGCGGAAAAGCTGTGTGTGGAAAGATAAGTTATCCACAGGCGGGTTATCCACCGAATTTCGCCCCCAGTTGTGCAAAGCCCTTAAGTGGGGTTATCCACAGAGCTTATGCACATACCATTGGTCGTGTTTTTTCCGGATAAGACATTGATTCGTCGTGCTCTGTGATCAACCTACATGTGGATAAGTGTGCGTCTGGTCGTTACAATGGCCGCTTGTTTTTGCCTCACCGGCTTTCAACTTAGGGGATATCCGTGTCAGTGGAACTTTGGCAGCAGTGCGTGGAGCTTCTGCGTGATGAGCTGCCTGCCCAGCAATTCAACACTTGGATCCGTCCGCTACAGGTCGAAGCCGAAGGCGACGAGTTGCGTGTCTACGCACCGAATCGGTTTGTTCTCGATTGGGTCAACGAAAAGTACCTGGGTCGTGTACTGGAGCTGCTGGACGAACACGGCAATGGTTCGACGCCTGCGCTTTCCTTATTAATAGGCAGCAAACGCAGCTCGGCCCCTCGTGCGGCGCCCAATGCTCCACTGGCTGCCGCTGCGGCGGCTTCCCAGGCGCAGCAGGCTGCTGTCGCTCCGGTCGTGGCCCCGACTCCGACCGCGCCGGCCAAGCCGAGCACGCAGAAAGTTGCCGAGGAAGTCAGCGAAGAACCTTCTCGCGACAGCTTCGATCCCATGGCGGGGGCCAGCTCCCAGCAGGCTCCGGTACGCGCCGAACAGCGCACCGTCCAGGTGGAGGGGGCGCTCAAGCACACCAGCTACCTGAACCGGACCTTCACTTTCGAGAACTTCGTGGAAGGCAAGTCCAACCAGCTGGCCCGCGCCGCGGCCTGGCAGGTGGCCGACAACCCCAAGCACGGCTACAACCCGCTCTTCCTTTATGGCGGCGTTGGCCTGGGTAAGACCCACTTGATGCATGCTGTGGGTAACCATCTATTAAAGAAGAACCCGAATGCCAAGGTCGTGTACCTGCATTCCGAGCGCTTCGTGGCGGACATGGTCAAGGCGTTGCAGCTCAACGCGATCAACGAGTTCAAACGCTTCTACCGCTCGGTGGACGCATTGCTGATCGACGATATCCAGTTCTTCGCCCGCAAGGAGCGTTCCCAGGAAGAGTTTTTCCACACCTTCAACGCCCTGCTCGAAGGCGGCCAACAGGTGATTCTCACCAGTGACCGTTATCCGAAAGAGATCGAAGGCCTGGAAGAGCGCCTGAAGTCACGCTTCGGCTGGGGCCTGACCGTGGCGGTAGAGCCTCCGGAACTGGAAACCCGGGTGGCGATCCTGATGAAGAAAGCCGACCAGGCCAAGGTCGAGCTGCCCCACGATGCAGCGTTCTTCATTGCCCAGCGGATCCGCTCCAACGTGCGCGAGCTGGAAGGTGCGCTCAAGCGCGTCATCGCTCACTCGCACTTCATGGGGCGCGATATCACCATCGAGCTGATTCGCGAATCGCTGAAGGACCTTCTGGCCCTGCAGGACAAGCTGGTCTCTGTGGATAACATTCAGCGCACCGTCGCCGAGTACTACAAGATCAAGATCTCCGACCTGCTGTCCAAGCGTCGCTCGCGTTCTGTCGCGCGGCCTCGACAAGTGGCCATGGCCTTGTCCAAGGAGCTGACCAACCACAGCCTGCCGGAAATCGGCGATGTGTTCGGCGGCCGCGACCACACCACGGTCTTGCACGCATGCCGCAAGATCAATGAACTTAAGGAATCCGACGCGGACATCCGCGAGGACTACAAGAACCTGCTGCGTACTCTGACCACTTGATGACTCCAGCGCAGCTTATTAAGGCAAGGGACTAGACCATGCATTTCACCATTCAACGCGAAGCCCTGTTGAAACCCCTGCAACTGGTCGCCGGCGTCGTCGAACGTCGTCAGACCTTGCCGGTACTTTCCAACGTGCTGTTGGTTGTCGAAGGCCAGCAGCTGTCGCTGACCGGTACCGACCTGGAAGTCGAGCTGGTCGGTCGCGTGCAGCTGGAAGAGCCGGCGGAGCCAGGCGAAATCACTGTCCCGGCGCGCAAGCTGATGGACATCTGCAAGAGTCTGCCCAACGATGCCCTGATCGACATCAAGGTCGACGAGCAGAAGCTTGTGGTCAAGGCTGGCCGTAGCCGCTTCACCCTGTCCACTTTGCCGGCCAACGATTTCCCGACCGTGGAAGAAGGCCCGGGCTCGCTGACTTGCAGCCTCGAGCAGAGCAAGCTGCGTCGCCTGATCGAACGCACCAGCTTCGCCATGGCCCAGCAGGATGTGCGTTACTACCTCAACGGCATGCTGCTGGAAGTTTCCGCCGGCATCATCCGCGCCGTGGCCACCGACGGTCACCGTCTGGCGATGTGCTCGATGCAGGCTGATATCGGTCAGCCGGATCGCCACCAGGTGATCGTGCCGCGCAAAGGTATCCTGGAATTGGCCCGCCTGCTCACCGAGCCAGACGGCAATGTCAGCATCGTCCTGGGCCAGCACCACATCCGTGCTACCACAGGTGAATTCACCTTCACCTCCAAGCTGGTCGACGGCAAGTTCCCGGACTACGAGCGCGTGCTGCCCAAAGGCGGCGACAAGCTGGTACTCGGCGACCGCCAGGCGCTGCGCGAAGCCTTCAGCCGTACCGCGATCCTTTCCAACGAGAAGTACCGCGGTATCCGTCTGCAACTGGCCAATGGTCAGCTGAAGATCCAGGCCAACAACCCGGAGCAGGAAGAAGCGGAAGAAGAAGTCGGTGTGGAATACAACGGCGGTTCGCTGGAGATCGGCTTCAACGTGAGCTACCTGCTCGACGTGCTGGGCGTGATGACCACCGAACAGGTTCGCCTGATCCTGTCCGATTCCAACAGCAGTGCGCTGGTGCAGGAATCCGACAACGACGACTCGGCTTACGTTGTCATGCCGATGCGCCTGTAATCATGTCCAGCAGAAGCTAGATGTCCCTCAGTCGTGTCTCGGTCACCGCGGTGCGCAATCTGCACCCGGTGACCTTCTCCCCCTCCCCCCGCATCAACCTCCTCTACGGCGCCAACGGCAGTGGCAAAACCAGCGTGCTGGAAGCCATCCATCTGCTGGGGCTTGCGCGTTCGTTCCGCAGTGCCCGTTTATTGCCTGTGATCCAATACGAGCAACTCGCGTGCACGGTGTTTGGCCAAGTTGAGCTGGCGGAAGGTGGGCAGAGCAATCTGGGGATATCTCGTGACCGCCAGGGCGAGTTCCAGATCCGCATCGACGGGCAGAATGCCCGCAGCGCAGCGCAGCTGGCGGAAATCCTGCCATTGCAATTGATCAACCCCGACAGTTTCCGCTTACTGGAAGGGGCTCCGAAAATCAGGCGCCAGTTTCTGGATTGGGGTGTGTTCCACGTGGAACCCCGCTTCATGTCAACCTGGCAGCGCTTGCAGAAGGCCCTGCGGCAGCGGAACTCATGGCTGCGGCATGGTACACTTGACGCCGCTTCGCAAGCAGCTTGGGACAGAGAACTGTGTCAGGCCAGCGCTGAAATTGATGAATACCGCCGCGCCTATATCAAAGCCTTGAAACCAGTCTTTGAGCGGACCTTGAGCGAATTGGTAGAGCTCGAGGGCCTGACGCTTAGCTATTACCGTGGTTGGGATAAAGAGCGAGAGCTCAGTGCAGTGCTCGCGACTTCCCTCCATCGTGATCAGCAAATGGGTCATACCCAGGCCGGCCCCCAACGTGCTGACTTGCGCCTTCGATTGGGCGCACACAACGCTGCGGATATCTTGTCCCGCGGCCAGCAGAAGTTGGTGGTCTGTGCCTTGCGGATTGCCCAGGGACACCTGGTCAGCCAGGCCCGGCGTGGGCAGTGTATTTATCTGGTGGATGACTTGCCGTCCGAGTTGGACGAGCAACACCGTCGCGCATTGTGTCGCTTGTTGGAAGACTTACGCTGCCAGGTGTTTATCACCTGTGTAGACCACGAATTATTGAGGGAAGGCTGGCAAACGGAAACGCCAGTTGCTCTGTTCCACGTGGAACAGGGCCGTATCACCCAGACCCACGACCATCGGGAGTGAAGGCATGAGCGAAGAAAACACGTACGACTCAAGCAGCATTAAAGTGCTGAAAGGTTTGGATGCCGTACGCAAACGTCCCGGTATGTACATTGGTGACACCGACGATGGCAGCGGTCTGCACCATATGGTGTTCGAGGTGGTCGATAACTCGATCGACGAAGCTCTGGCCGGCCACTGCGACGACATCAGCATCACCATCCACCCGGACGAATCCATCACCGTGCGTGACAACGGTCGTGGCATCCCGGTAGACGTGCATAAAGAAGAAGGCGTTTCCGCGGCCGAGGTCATCATGACCGTGCTGCACGCCGGTGGTAAGTTCGACGACAACTCCTACAAGGTTTCCGGCGGTCTGCACGGCGTAGGTGTGTCGGTAGTGAACGCCCTGTCCGAAGAGCTGGTCCTGACCGTTCGCCGCAGCGGCAAGATCTGGGAACAGACCTATGTGCACGGTGTGCCCCAGGCGCCGATGGCGATCGTGGGCGACAGTGAAACCACCGGTACCCAGATCCACTTCAAGGCTTCCCAGGAAACCTTCAAGAACATTCACTTCAGCTGGGACATCCTGGCCAAGCGTATTCGTGAACTGTCCTTCCTCAACTCCGGCGTGGGTATCGTTCTGAAGGACGAGCGCTCCGGCAAGGAAGAACTGTTCAAGTACGAAGGCGGCCTGCGCGCATTCGTTGAATACCTGAACACCAACAAGACCGCGGTCAACCAGGTGTTCCACTTCAACGTGCAGCGTGAAGACGGTATCGGCGTGGAAATCGCCCTGCAGTGGAACGACAGCTTCAACGAAAACCTGCAGTGCTTCACCAACAACATCCCGCAGCGCGACGGCGGTACTCACCTGGTGGGCTTCCGTTCGGCACTGACCCGTAACCTGAACAACTACATCGAGCAGGAAGGCCTGGCGAAGAAGCACAAGGTCGCCACCACCGGTGACGATGCCCGCGAAGGCCTGACCGCAATCATCTCGGTCAAGGTGCCGGATCCGAAGTTCAGCTCCCAGACCAAGGACAAGCTGGTGTCTTCCGAAGTGAAGACCGCGGTCGAACAGGAAATGGGCAAGTACTTCTCCGACTTCCTGCTGGAAAACCCGAACGAAGCCAAGCTGGTGGTCGGCAAGATGCTCGACGCCGCGCGTGCCCGTGAAGCGGCGCGTAAAGCCCGTGAAATGACTCGTCGTAAAGGCGCGCTGGATATCGCTGGCCTGCCGGGCAAGCTGGCGGACTGCCAGGAAAAGGACCCTGCCCTTTCCGAACTGTACCTGGTGGAAGGTGACTCTGCTGGCGGCTCCGCCAAGCAGGGACGCAACCGCAAGACCCAGGCGATCCTGCCGCTCAAGGGCAAGATTCTCAACGTCGAGAAAGCACGCTTCGACAAGATGATTTCCTCGCAAGAGGTCGGCACCTTGATCACGGCACTCGGTTGCGGCATCGGCCGCGAAGAGTACAACATCGAGAAGCTGCGTTATCACAACATCATCATCATGACCGACGCCGACGTCGACGGTTCGCACATCCGCACCCTGCTGCTGACCTTCTTCTTCCGTCAGTTGCCGGAGCTGATCGAGCGCGGCTACATCTACATCGCGCAGCCGCCGCTGTACAAGGTCAAGAAAGGCAAGCAAGAGCAATACATCAAAGACGACGACGCCATGGAAGAGTACATGACGCAGTCGGCCCTGGAAGATGCCAGCCTGCACCTGAACGAAGACGCACCGGGTATTTCCGGCGAGGCGCTGGAGCGCCTGGTGAACGACTTCCGCATGGTGATGAAGACCCTCAAGCGCCTGTCGCGCCTGTACCCACAGGAGCTGACCGAGCACTTCATCTACCTGCCGGCCGTGACCCTGGAGCAACTGTCCGATCACGCAGCGATGCAGGATTGGCTGGCTCGCTTCGATGCCCGCCTGCGTTCCTCCGAGAAGTCGGGCCTGGTCTACAAGGCCAGCCTGCGTGAAGACCGTGAACGTAACGTCTGGCTGCCAGAGGTCGAACTGATCTCCCACGGCCTGTCGAGCTACGTCACCTTCAACCGCGACTTCTTCGGCAGCAACGACTACAAGACAGTCGTTTCCCTTGGCGCTCAACTGAGCACCCTGCTGGACGAAGGCGCATATGTGCAGCGCGGCGAGCGCAAGAAAGCCGTGACTGAGTTCAAGGAAGCCCTGGACTGGCTGATGGCGGAAAGCACCAAGCGCCACACCATTCAGCGATACAAGGGGCTGGGCGAGATGAACCCGGATCAGCTGTGGGAAACCACCATGGACCCGACCGTGCGCCGCATGCTCAAGGTCACCATCGAAGACGCCATCGGTGCCGACCAGATCTTCAACACCCTGATGGGTGATGCGGTCGAGCCTCGTCGCGACTTCATCGAAAGCAACGCCCTGGCGGTGTCCAACCTGGACTTCTGATCCGGGTTGCAGCACCAAAGCAAAAAGGCCGCGATCGTGAGATCGCGGCCTTTTTGTTTCTGTAGGAGCGCAGCTTGCTCGCGATAGCGGTGCATCCATCAACGCATGATCGCGAGCAAGCTTCGCTCCTACTCGGATGTAGCCGTCACGCTTTCCAGGCGATAGCCATAGCCATAGATGGTCAGCAGCTGCCAGCCACGATCCGCGGTCAGCCCCAGCTTGTTGCGCAAGCGGTAGATATGAGTGTCCAGGGGGCGCGAGGAAACGATTTCCTCATGGGTCCAGAAGCGCTCGTAGAGATACTCCCGCGACAGGGGGCGACCCAGGTTGGCGAACAGGCAGCGGGCCAGGCGGTATTCGCGTTCGGTCAGGCTGATCGGGCAGCCGGCGCGGGTCACGGTCAATTCGGCGTCGTCGAACACCAGGTCATTGAAGGTTTGCACCTCGACGGTAGCCGAACGTTGCAAGCCATGGCGACGTAAAACGGCGGTCACCCGAGCCTTGAGCTCGTTAGGGCGGAAGGGTTTGCTCACATAGTCGTCGGCACCGGTATTGAGTGCCTGGACGATATCGCTCTCGGCGTCGCGGCTGGTCAGCATGATGGCGGCCGGTGGCGCCTCCATGTGTTCGCGGGTCCAGCGCAGCAACGACAGGCCGCTGAGGTCCGGCAATTGCCAGTCGAGAATCAACAGGTCGAAGGTTTCGCGCCGCAGTTGCCGCAGCAGATCCTCGCCACGCTCGAAGCTGTGCAGCGTCCATGGTTGTTCCCCGGGGCCGGGGATCTGTCGCAGTGTCTGTTCCACCCGCGCCAGTTCGGCGGGCTCGTCATCCAGTATTGCGACACGCATGCGGGGCAGTTCCTTTTATCGCGAGAGAAGACTTGTTCGTGTGGCTTTTTATGGCGCTGAGTTTAGGCGGTTAGGACGAATCTGAACAATTGTGGCGAATTGCTCTGATTCAGACCGTTGCTCGGTAGGCTGATGTCATATGGCCGGTAGCCGACAGGAGCACTGTCGCGGCCTGCAAGTCGTTGCAGAACGATACCGGCTCGAACGTGCAAGGAAAAGGATTATGGGGAACATGCTGGGGAGGGGGCGGCGGCTGGCCGCCAGCATCGAGCAGGCGGCCGGCCTGGCTCGGTTGATCACACTGATGCTCGTGGCGTGCGTGAGCCTGGGGACGACCGCGGAACCATCCGCGCAGCCATCCTCGGACTATGCCTTGCCGGTGCAACGCTATTTCAGTCCTTCCGCGACGACTATCGGTTTCAGCGACTCCCAAGGGTTCGCGCCGATCAGCGCGCCGCAGATGGCGCAACCCGTGGTACGCCAGGAGCAGCAGCGTTGGGTGTTCTGAATCAGACAATTCTGAACAAATATTGCAAACCGGCCCGGCCTGTACGCCGTGCCGGTAAATTTGCAGTCGCTGAGTGGCACACAGGGGCAATCGGAAGTGCTCCGACACAGGGAGTGTCATCCGCCGGATTGGCGGGCGTCAGGCCGGGGTTTGTCTCTGGTTTGCAGTACAGGGGAATACAGGGAGTGCCTCCTCAGGATGTAATGCTCCGACACAGGGACGTGTCATCCCTTCCCTCCCCCGCGGCCTTCTGGCGCCGCCAGCCAACAAACAACTCCTCATCTTCTATCTGGGTAGGCCTCTGATGAAAACATTCGGCGCTGAATTTTTCGGTACGTTCTGGTTGGTCCTGGGCGGATGCGGGAGCGCCGTGCTGGCGGCCGGCGTTCCGCAATTCGGCATTGGCTACCTGGGGGTGGCCCTGGCCTTCGGCCTGAGTGTCCTGACCATGGCTTACGCGGTCGGACCGATTTCCGGCGGGCATTTCAACCCGGCGGTTTCGGTGGGCCTGTGGTTGGGTGGGCGTTTCCCTGCCAGCCGGCTGTTGCCTTACATCGTCGCGCAAGTGCTCGGTGGCCTGGCCGCGGGTGGCGTGCTGTTCCTGATCGCTTCCGGCAAGGCCGGCTTTGACGCTTCGGCAGGCTTCGCCGCCAACGGTTATGGCGAGCACTCTCCAGGCGGCTACTCGATGTTCGCCGCGCTGCTGACGGAAGTGGTGCTGACCGCGATGTTCATCCTGATCATCCTCGGCGCCACCGCCAAGCGCGCCTCCGCCGGCTTCGCGCCGATCGCCATCGGCCTGACACTGACCCTGATCCACCTGATCAGCATTCCGGTCACCAATACCTCGGTCAACCCGGCGCGCAGCACCGCGGTCGCCTTCTTCGCCGGCGAATGGGCCGTGTCGCAGCTGTGGCTGTTCTGGATCGCGCCGTTGCTGGGTGCTGGCGTGGGGGCCTTGGCCTATCGCCTGATCTCCAGCGAACGGGACTGACCTTCGCGGCTGGAGGCGCCGCTGCGTATCCAGCCCGTCACGGCGCCAGACAGCACAACCGCTCTTCAGCGGTTGTGCTGTTTGTTCCGTAACTGAAATGAGCCTGGCCGCGCCTTGTTCGAGAGGTATGGTCAGAACGCCAATAATGCAGTTCTAATGGCACGGACTTCAGAAGAGCGCGACTACGGACCCAATGAACCCATGACCTCTTTGCACATTCGCCACCGGGCCATGCTCATGTCGTTTCTTCTCGGCAGTGCAGTGGCTTTCTCTACCGCGCCGGCGGCCATCGCCGCCCCCAAGCGCCCTCCCTATATCGACGACAACCAGCAATGCCGCGGCCAACCGCTGCCGGCAACGGTCGAGCACCTGACGGGCGAGGCCTGGAAGCTGGATGCCAAGGGCAATCAGCTGCCCCTGGAAGAAGGCATGAGCGTCGATGAACTCGAGGGGGTGAAGACCTCGCCCTCGGCATTCGTCAGCCTGTCCCTGGGCGATGGCTCGTTGGTGGTACTGCCTTCCAGTTCGCAGATCACCCTGCACTTGAACGAAGAGCATGCGATCCCTCAGGTCGCGCTCGAGCAGGGGCAGATCGAATCCTATGTGGTCAAGCGCCCGAGCGATTACGACCGGTTCCAGATCGTCACGCCGATTGGCGTGCTGGGGGTGCGCGGCACCCACTTCCGGGTGCGCAACGACGACCAGCTCTCGCTGGTGGAAGTGCTCAACGGCCAGGTCGCGGTCAATCGCGAGGAAGCCCACGAGCCAGCGCCGAAAAAGCCCAGGGGCAAGCAGCGCCCTGTGGGTAAACCGGCCGGCCCGCAGCCTGGCGAGGTCCAGGTGATGGGGCGCCAGGGGCTGCGCATCCAGAAGGAAGGCCCGCTGAAACCGGTCGATCTGCTGCCCGCGCCGCAGTTGATGGGCCAGGCGGGCCAGACCGGGGACTTGCCGGTCTGGCAGTTGATCATGAAGCCCTTGCCGGGAGCCAAGCGCTATCGCGCCCAGGTGGCGACCGACAAGGCTTTCCTCAATATCAAGCAGGAACAGTTCTCCAGCACCCCGGAAGTCAATTTCAGCGGCCTGGAAGCCTTTTTCTATCATGTCCGCCTTTCTGCTTTCGACGAGCAGGGACTCGAAGGAGAGACGGGGGTCTATGACATCTTCTATTACCCGAGAATCACGCGTGTTCAGTAAATGCGCGGCGGATCGTCGGTGAGGCGCTGGCGCCGACCCGATGGCCGGGAGCCGACGCAAGCCCAGCGACTGTTTGGCGGCCTGGTACGGGAATGGGCCTGGGTCAGCCTGCTCCTGCTGCCGTTGACCGCCCTGCTGGCGCTGAGCCACGGCCTGGCGCTGAACAACCTGCTGTACGACAACCTGCGCCGGCTCAGCCCGGTACCGGTCGATTCGCGCCTGCTGATGATCACCATCGACGACTACAGCCTGCAGCAGCTGGGGAAGTGGCCCTGGCCTCGCACCCTGCATGCCGATCTGCTGGACCGGTTGGCGGCAGCCAAGGTCCAGGGAGTGCTGTTCGATGTGATCTTCAGCGAACCTGACAGTGTTCCCGGCAACGACCAGCGCCTGGCCCAGGCGCTCTGCCAGGGAGGGAATGTGTTCCTGCCGCTGCTGCGCGAGAGTGTGGCGCGTTACGGCCAGCCATTGGGCGAGATCGAACCGGTGCCGGCGCTGAACCAGTGCGCCAGGGCCATCGGGCACATCAATGCCGAAGCCGACGCCGACGGCACTGTGCGCAGCGTCTATCTGCGCGAAGGTCCGCCGCAGGCACCCAAGGCGCAATTGGCCTGGCTGCTTTATCAACAGGCGCATCCGGCCGGTACCCAACTGACGATGCCGGGCTCGGACGAGGCGCAGCTCGCCCAGGGCTGGCTGCGCAGCAACCAGATACGCATCCCCTTCATCAGCCCTCATGCCGGATTCCCCAGCGTTCCCTATGTCAGCGTGTTGCGCGGTGAAGTCCCCGAGCAGCTCTTGCGCGATCGGCTGATCCTGATCGGCACCACCGCGCCCGGCCTTGGCGACCGTTATGTCACGCCGCAATCGGCGACTGTCGGCACCACCCCGGGCATCGAGATCCAGGCCAACTTGCTCAACGGCCTGTTGCAGCAGCGCACCATAGTCGCCCTGGGCCCATGGCCGACGGCGGCGTTGTCGGTGCTGTTGGTGGCGACCCTGCTGGGCTTGCTGCTGGTGCGGCCGCGGCATGCGTTATGGCTGACCCTGGGCTGCATGCTCGTGGCCCTGTTCGGTTCGGCCGGGCTGTTGCGGCTGGGCCTGTGGTGGCCACCGGTGGCCAGCCTGCTGGGAATGCTGCTGGCCTACCTGATCTGGAACTGGCGGCGCCTGAGCGTGATCCTGGCCTACTTCGGCTGGGAACTGGCCCGCCTGGACAGCGAACCCAAGGTATTGCCCGAGCGCCGCCGTACCCAGGCCCCCGTCGGGGATGTGCTGCAAGGACAGATCGTGGCGTTGGAACAGGCCCTGAGCCGTACCCGCGATACCCGCCGCTTCATTGCCGACGGCCTGGAATACCTGCCGGTCGCCACCCTGATCAGCGATCCGGAGGGACGCGTGCTGCTGGCCAACCGCAACGCTCGCGACGTGTTTGGCAATGCCTTGATCGGCACGGACATGATCCAGCAACTGGCCGAGCTCGGTTACCCCGGTTTGCAGGATGGGCCGTGCCCTGCCCTGTCCCAGTTGCAGCCCCTGGAGTTTCGCGACGTCGAGCAGCGCAGCCTGCGCGTGGACCTGGCCCCCCTCTTGCCGATCGACAGCGAAACCCCGATCGGTTGGCTGTTGAGCCTGACCGACCTGAGCCTGGAACGGGATGCCGAACAGCAGCGGGCAACCCTGTTGCGCTTCCTGTCCCATGATCTGCGCGCGCCGCATTCGGCGATCCTGGCCCTGCTCGATGTACAGCGCCATCAGGAGGTGGGAGACCCGCGGATCTACAGCCAGATCGAATTGCAGGTGCGTCGCACCCTGGGGCTCACCGAAGCCTTTGTGCAACTGGCCAAGGCCGAGTCCGAGGCGTACCAGTTCCAGCCGAGCATGTTCGCCATGCTGGTGCTGGATGCCTTCGACCAGGCCATGACTATCGCCCAGCTGAAAAACATCCAGCTGGTGCACGACCTCGACGACGAGGAAGAAGGGATGGTCCTGGCCGATCAGTCGCTGCTGACCCGGGCCTTGTTCAACCTGTTGGAGAACGCCATCAAGTACAGCCCCGCGGGGTCGACCGTGCGGGTCCAGGTGGCTTGTGCGCAAGGCTGGCTGACCTGCGATATCACTGACCAGGGCAAGGGCATCGCGGCCGAGGATCTGCCGCAGTTGTTCGTGCAGTACCAGCGTTTTGCCTCGGCCCAGGGCAGCGAAGGCCTGGGGCTGGGCTTGTCGATGGTCAAGGCCGTGGTGGACCGGCATGAGGGGCGGATTCTCTGCCGCAGCATAGTCGGCCAGGGGACGACGTTCAGCCTGCAGTTGCCCTTGTTCACGGAGTGAACGACAGGCAAAAAAATACCGGCCGCAAGGGCCGGTATTTTTTGCTCGAAAAACTTATGCACGTTTTTCGCTCGTTTATGGCTTTACGAAATATGCATGAAAATCAGAGAGTTATGAATTGCATATAGCGTTTTTTGATTAAACCGTACACAGGTTATCCACAGACGCTCAACCCGCCACTTTGTCTGGTGCGGCAGTGACCGGCGGCAGCGAACCCATGTCTCGCTGTGCCTGTTCGTTCCAGGCCGCGACCCGGTCGTTGAGCTCGGCGATGGCCCGTGGTCCGGAGCCTTCGGCGTGCATCGGCGCACCGATCATCACGGTGATGGTCCCGGGGTGCCTGACCCAGCCATTCTTCGGCCAGAACTTGCCGGCGTTGTGCGCCACCGGCAGCACCGGCAAGTCGGCGTTGACCGCCAGGGCGCTGCCGCTGCGGGAGAATTTGCCGATCTGGCCATGGGGCACCCGGGTGCCTTCCGGGAAGATCAGCACCCAGACGTTATCCTTGAGCAGCTCGTCGCCCTTGCTGGCCACTTGCTTGAGCGCGGCCTTGGGGTTGTCGCGGTCGATGGCGATCGGCCGCAGCATGGCCATGGCCCAGCCGAAGAACGGTACGTACAGCAGTTCACGCTTGAGCACCTGGCTCAAGGGTTCGAAATAGGCGGAGAGGAAGAACGTCTCCCAGGTGCTCTGGTGGTTCGAGACAATCACGCATGGCCGCTCGGGGATGTTTTCCGCACCCTGCACTTCCACATCGATCTTGAGAAACACCTTGGTCAGCCACAACGCGCAGCGGCACCAGTAGACGTTGATAAAGCGATAACGCGCCTTGAACGGCAGGAAGGGCGCGATAAAAAAGCTCAGGGAGCACCACAGCAAGGAACTGGTGCCCAGCAGCAGGTAAAAGAAGAAGGTTCTGATTGCCTGCAGGATCGACATAGCGGCGTTTACCGTTGCGGGCATTGCCCGCCTCTAAAAAGCGCCCTCCCGAACAATCCCTGGCCAGGATGTCAGAAGAACTCTAATTGTGGATAAGTTCAGCGGCGACTGCCGCCAGGTCGTCAAAAATCAAGGTGCCTGCCGGTAGGGGTTTCCCCAGGGTCTTTTCGCCTTTCCCGGTCTTTACCAACACTGGCTGAGAGTCGACGGCTTTTGCGGCTTCCAGGTCACCGAGACTGTCGCCCACAAACCAACAACCCGCGAGATCCACCTGGTAGTGCCGGGCGATGGTCTGCAACATGCCGGGCTTGGGTTTGCGGCAGGCGCAACCTTCGTCCGGACCATGCGGGCAGTAAACGATGAGGCCGAGTTCGCCGCCCTGCTCGGCCACCAGCGCGCGCAGGCGCTGGTGCATGGCCTCGAGGGTGGCGACATCGTAGTAACCGCGAGCGATGCCCGACTGGTTGGTAGCGACCGCTACCGTCCAGCCGGCCTTGCTCAACTGCGCGATCGCCTCGACCGAGCCGGGGAGCGGAATCCACTCTTCCACCGATTTGATGTAAGCGTCGGAGTCGTGATTGATCACCCCGTCCCGATCGAGAATCAGCAGTTTCAACGTCATCAGCTCAGTACGGAAATGTCGGCAATATTGAGGAACAGCCCGCGCAGGCGGGCCAACATGGCATAGCGGTTCTTGCGCACGTTGAGGTCCTCGGCATTGATCATCACGGCTTCGAAGAAGGCGTCGACCGGCTCGCGCAGGCTGGCCAGGCGCGCCAGCGCCTCGGCGTAGTCACGCTGGGCCATCAGAGGCTTGACGGCGTTTTCCGCTTTCACGATGGCCGAATTGAGAGAGAACTCCTTGGCGTCGGCGAACAGGCCCGGATCGACATCGGTGAAAATGGTCGGCTCGGCCTTGCTGATCAGGTTCGACACACGCTTGTTCACCGCCGCCAGCGCCTCGGCTTCCGGCAGCTTGCGGAAAGCCTGCACCGCCTGTACGCGCTGGTCGAAGTCCAGGGCGGAGCCCGGCTTCAGGGCACGGACCGACAGGTAGGTGGCGACATCCACGCCTTCGTCTTCGTAACGGGCACGCAGGCGGTCGAAGATGAACTCCAGCACCTGGTCGGCCAGGCCGGCGCTCTTGACCTTGCTGCCGAACGCGCTGACGGCGAACGCCACGGCTTCGGTCAGGTCCAGGTCGAGCTGCTTGTCGATCAGGATGCGCAGCACGCCCAGGGCGGCACGACGCAGGGCGTACGGGTCCTTGCTGCCGGTTGGCAGCATGCCGATGCCGAAGATGCCGACCAGGGTATCGAGCTTGTCGGCGATGGCCACCGCGGCACCGGTAACGGTGCTGGGCAGTTCGGCGCCGGCGCCACGCGGCATGTACTGCTCGTTCAGCGCCAGGGCGACGTCTTCCGGCTCGCCGTCATTGAGGGCGTAGTAGTAGCCGGCGATGCCTTGCATTTCCGGGAACTCGCCGACCATTTCGGTGGCCAGGTCGCACTTCGACAGCAGGCCCGCGCGCGCGGCACGCTGGGCGTCGCCGCCGATGCGCGGGGCGATGAAGGCGGCCAGTTTCGACACGCGCTCGGCCTTGTCGTAGACGCTGCCCAGCTTCTCCTGGAACACCACGTTCTGCAGGCGCTGGTTGAAGTCTTCGAGCTTCTGCTTCTTGTCCTGCTTGAAGAAGAACTCGGCGTCGGTCAGGCGTGGGCGAACGACTTTCTCGTTACCCTCGATGATCTGGCGCGGGTCCTTGCTCTCGATGTTGGCCACGGTGATGAAGCGCGGCAGCAGCTTGCCGTCGACGTCCAGCAGGCAGAAGTACTTCTGGTTGTCCTGCATGGTGGTGATCAGGGCTTCCTGCGGCACTTCGAGGAAACGCTCCTCGAACGAGCACACCAGCGGCACTGGCCATTCCACCAGGGCGGTGACTTCGTCCAGCAGGTCGGCCGGCACGATGGCGGTGCCTTCCTGCTTGGTCGCCAGTTCTTCGGTGCGCTTGCTGATCAGCTCGCGACGCTCGGTGGCGTCGGCCAGCACGTAGGCGGCACGCAGGTCGGCCAGGTAGTTGGCCGGCGAGGTGATGCGCACGCTCTGCGGGTGATGGAAGCGGTGGCCGCGGGAATCGCGACCGGCTTTCTGGGCGAGGATGGTGCAGTCGATGACTTCATCGCCCAGCAGCATCACCAGCCATTGGGTCGGACGCACGAATTCTTCCTTGCGCGCGGCCCAGCGCATGCGTTTCGGAATCGGCAGGTCGTTCAGCGAGTCTTCGACGATGGTCGGCAACAGGCTGGCGGTCGGCTTGCCCTTGATGCTCTGGCTGTAGCGCAGCTTCGGCCCGCTCTGGTCGATTTCGCTCAGGTCCACGCCACATTTCTTGGCGAAACCCAGGGCGGCCTGGGTCGGGTTGCCTTCGGCATCGAAGGCGGCCTGGCGCGGCGGGCCGTCGAGGTTGATGCTGCGATCCGGTTGCTGGGTCGCCAGGCCGGTGATCATCACCGCCAGGCGGCGCGGCGCGGCATAGACATGCTTGGCCTCGAAGTTCAGGCCGGCGGCCTGCAGGCCTTTCTCGATACCGCCCAGGAAGGCTTCGGCCAGGGTGTTCAGGGCTTTGGGTGGCAGTTCTTCAGTGCCCAGTTCAACCAGAAAATCTTGCGCACTCATTGTGCCGCCTCCAACTTAGCCAACACTTCATCACGCAGGTCCGGGGTCGCCATCGGGAAGCCCAGCTTGGCGCGCGCCAGCAGATAGGCTTGCGCGACGGAACGCGCCAGGGTGCGCACACGCAGGATGTACTGCTGGCGCGCGGTCACGGAGATGGCGCGACGGGCATCCAGCAGGTTGAAAGTGTGCGAGGCCTTGAGGACCATTTCATAGCTCGGCAACGGCAGCGGCTGGTCCAGCTCGATCAGGCGCTTGGCTTCGCTTTCATAGAAATCGAACAGTTCGAACAGCTTCTCGACGTTGGCGTGTTCGAAGTTGTAGGTCGACTGCTCCACTTCGTTCTGGTGGAACACGTCGCCGTAAGTGACCTTGCCGAACGGGCCGTCGGCCCAGACCAGGTCGTACACCGAGTCCACGCCCTGCAGGTACATGGCCAGGCGTTCCAGGCCATAGGTGATCTCGCCGGTCACCGGGTAGCACTCGATGCCGCCCGCCTGCTGGAAGTAGGTGAACTGGGTCACTTCCATGCCATTGAGCCAGACTTCCCAGCCCAGGCCCCAGGCGCCGAGGGTCGGCGATTCCCAGTTGTCTTCGACGAAGCGGATGTCGTGCACCAGCGGGTCGAGGCCGACGTGCTTGAGCGAGCCCAGGTACAGTTCCTGGAAGTTCTCCGGGTTCGGCTTCAGGACCACCTGGAACTGGTAGTAGTGCTGCAGGCGGTTCGGGTTTTCGCCGTAGCGGCCGTCAGTCGGGCGACGACTGGGCTGCACATAAGCGGCGTTCCAGGTTTCCGGGCCGATGGCGCGCAGGAACGTGGCGGTATGGAAAGTGCCGGCGCCTACTTCCATATCGTAGGGCTGAAGTACCACACAACCTTGCTCGGCCCAGTATTGCTGGAGGGCGAGGATCAAGTCTTGGAAGGTACGCACGGCTGGCGTAGGCTGGCTCACGAAATTCACCTGTTACTTGGGCTGCGATTTAAAGAGCGGGAGTATACCCGATTCAGTTGTGCGCACGCCCACTGGAGCCTTATGCCACGCTGCTTTTGGTGCAACGAAGATCCCCTGTACATGGCGTACCACGATCAGGAGTGGGGCGTGCCGCTGCGCGATGCACAGCGCTTGTTCGAGTTGTTATTGCTCGAAGGGTTCCAGGCCGGCCTCTCCTGGATCACCGTCCTGAAGAAGCGCGAGCGTTATCGCCAGGTGCTGTTCGGCTTCGATGTGCAGCGGGTGGCGCAGATGAGCGACGCCGAAATCGATGAGTTGATGCTCGATCCGGGGATCATCCGCAATCGGCTGAAACTCGAGGCCGCCCGACGCAATGCCCAGGCCTGGATGGAGCTCGAAGACCCGGTGGCCTTTCTCTGGTCGTTCGTCGACGGGGTGCCCAGGATCAATCATTTCAAGGATCGCAGCGAGGTCCCGGCGGTGACTGCGCAAGCCGAGGCGATGAGCAAGGGGCTGAAAAAGGCCGGCTTCACCTTTGTCGGGCCGACCATCTGTTATGCGCTGATGCAGGCGTCGGGCATGGTCATGGATCACACCCGCGACTGCGATCGCTACGCCATCCTCGCGAACGCCCGCTAGAATAGCCGCCTTGCGACGAGGTTCATGACCCGGATATCAGGAGTCACCTGTGGAAAAGTTTAAAGGCGCCCTGCTGGTAGGCGCTCTGCGATTGTTCGCCCTGCTGCCCTGGCGCGCGGTGCAGGCAGTCGGTTCGGCCATCGGCTGGATCATGTGGAAGACCCCCAACCGGTCCCGCGACGTGGTGCGGATCAACCTGGCCAAATGCTTTCCGCAGATGGATGCCGCCGAACGCGAGCGTTTAGTCGGACAGAGCCTGAAAGATATCGGCAAGTCCCTGACCGAGAGCGCCTGCGCCTGGATCTGGCCGGCCGAGCGCTCCATCGCCCTGGTGCGTGAAGTCCAGGGTCTGGAAGTGCTGCAAGAGGCCCTGGCCTCGGGCAAGGGCGTGGTCGGCATCACCAGCCACCTGGGTAACTGGGAAGTGCTCAACCACTTCTATTGCAGCCAGTGCAAACCGATCATTTTCTACCGCCCGCCGAAGCTCAAGGCGGTGGACGACCTGTTGCAGAAGCAGCGGGTCCAACTGGGCAACCGCGTGGCGCCGTCCACCAAGGAAGGCATCCTCAGCGTCATCAAGGAAGTGCGCAAGGGTGGTGCGGTGGGCATTCCCGCCGACCCGGAACCGGCCGAATCCGCTGGGATCTTCGTGCCCTTCTTCGCCACTAAGGCGCTGACCAGCAAGTTCGTGCCGAACATGCTGGCCGGCGGCAAGGCGGTCGGGGTGTTCCTGCATGCGCTGCGCCTGCCGGACGGTTCGGGCTACAAGGTGATCCTGGAAGCCGCACCCGAGGCGATGTACAGCACCGATACCGAAACCTCCTGCGCGGCGATGAGCCAGGTGGTGGAGCGCTATGTCGGGGCCTATCCGAGCCAGTACATGTGGAGCATGAAACGCTTCAAGAAACGTCCGCCCGGCGAAGAGCGCTGGTACTGACCCGCCTGGCACGATCTGTGGATAACCAAGGGTCCAAGGTTATCCACAGAGCCTGAAGCAGAGCACGACCTATCTATGCCCGATTCGCGCCAATCCCTGAGGATCAAGATCCAGCATGACAGTTTCGGCGAATGCCTGGGGCAGACGCGCAACCTGTCCGCCAGCGGGGTCTATGTCAGGCACCCGATGCTGGCGGCGCTGCCCAAGGGCGCGGTGGTCTACGGCCAGGTGCAAGGCCTGCCGATGAACGCGCCGCGAGTGAAGATGGAAGTGGTGCAGGTGGATGCCGAGGGGATCGGCCTGCGTTATCTCTGATCCCGACTCCGACTCCGACCCCGATCCTGTAGCCGCTGCCGAGCGGGCGAGGCTGCGATCGACCGCGAAGCGGTCGTAAACCAGGCGCCGCAATCTGCCAGATAATCCTGGCGTGCAGGTCCAGCGAGGATTGCGTCCTCGTACGCAGCCTCGCCCGCTCGGCAGCAGCTACGATCAGTCTTTGGCCTGGCGTTCCAGCTTCTTGAGGAACACCGTCATTTCCTTTTCCGCCTGCTTGTCGCCATGCCCGCGGGCCGCTTCCAGGCCCTGCTCCCAGGCCTGGCGCGCCGCCGGATAGTCCTGCAGCCCCTGGTAAGCCTTGCCCAGCAGCTTCCACGCCGCCGAGTACTTGGGGTCGAAACCGACGCAGCGTTGCAGATGCTCGGCGGCCTTGGCGTATTCGTTCAGGTCCAGGTAACCCTTGCCCAGGCCGAAGCGCAGCAGAGCGTTATCCACACCCTTGGCGAGCATTTTTTCCAGGGAATCGAGCATGAGGTCACCTTGAGATGTAGGAGCGAGGCTTGCCCGCGATGACGCCAGTATCCACAACGCAGATCCCGAATCAGAAGAAGCTCAACCCCACGTGGAACAGCTTCTCCACATCGCGGATATGTTTTTTATCCACAAGGAACAGAATCACGTGGTCGCCGGCCTCGATCACCGTGTCGTCGTGGGCGATCAGCACTTCCTCGTCGCGGATGACCGCGCCGATGGTGGTCCCCGGCGGCAATGAGATGTTCTCGATGGCGCGACCGATCACCTTGCTCGACTTGGCATCGCCATGGGCCACGGCCTCGATGGCCTCCGCCGCGCCACGGCGCAGCGAGTGCACGCTGACAATATCGCCGCGGCGCACGTGGGCCAGCAGGGTGCCGATGGTGGCCAGCTGCGGGCTGATGGCGATGTCGATGTCGCCGCCCTGGATCAGGTCGACATAGGCCGGGTTGTTGATGATGGTCATCACCTTCTTCGCCCCCAGGCGCTTGGCCAGCAGCGAGGACATGATGTTGGCCTCGTCGTCGTTGGTCAGGGCCAGGAAGATATCCGCGTCGGCGATGTTCTCTTCCATCAGCAGGTCGCGGTCCGAGGCGCTGCCCTGCAGGACCACGGTACTGTCGAGGTTGTCCGAGAGGTGCCGGCAGCGCGCCGGGTTCATCTCGATGATCTTCACCTGGTAACGGCTTTCGATGGCTTCGGCCAGGCGTTCGCCGATCTGCCCGCCGCCGGCGATGACGATGCGCTTGTTGGATTCGTCGAGGCGGCGCATCTCGCTCATCACCGCGCGGATATTGGCCTTGGCGGCGATGAAGAACACTTCGTCGTCGGCCTCGATCACCGTGGTGCCCTGGGGCAGGATCGGTCGGTCGCGGCGGAAGATCGCGGCGACGCGGGTGTCGACGTTGGGCATGTGCTCGCGCAACTGGCGCAGTTGCTGCCCCACCAGCGGCCCGCCGTAATAGGCCTTGACCGCCACCAGCTGGGCCTTGCCTTCGGCGAAGTCGATCACTTGCAGGGCGCCGGGGTGTTCGATCAGGCGCTTGATGTAGTTGGTCACCACCTGCTCGGGGCTGATCAGCACGTCGACCGGAATCGCTTCGTTGTCGAACAGGCCGGCGCGGGTCAGGTAGGCCGCTTCGCGGACCCGGGCGATCTTGGTCGGGGTGTGGAACAGGGTGTGGGCGACCTGGCAGGCGACCATGTTGGTTTCGTCGCTGTTGGTCACCGCGACCAGCATGTCGGCATCGTCGGCGCCGGCCTGGCGCAGCACCGTTGGGAACGATGCGCGGCCCTGCACGGTACGGATGTCCAGGCGGTCGCCGAGGTCGCGCAGGCGATCGCCGTCGGTATCCACCACTGTGATGTCGTTGGCTTCGCTGGCCAGATGCTCTGCCAGGGAACCGCCCACCTGCCCGGCGCCGAGGATGATGATTTTCATCCAGTCACTCCCTTAAAACCGTTTAGCCGCGTGCTGCGGCGATCTTGATCAGCTTGGCGTAGTAGAACCCGTCGTGGCCGCCCTCTTGCGCCAGCAACTGGCGCCCGTGGGGCTGCTTCAAGCCGGCCGCAGGCTGCCCCAGTTGCCCGGCAATGTCCAGCTCGCGAGCCCCCGGGGTACGGCCCAGGAAGGCCTCGATCACCTCGGTGTTTTCGGTCGGCAGGGTCGAGCACGTGGCGTACAGCAGGATGCCGCCGACTTCCAGGGTCGACCACATGGCGTCCAGCAGTTCGCCTTGCAGGGTGGCCAGGGCGGCGATGTCGTCTGCCTGGCGGGTGAGCTTGATGTCCGGGTGGCGACGGATCACCCCGGTGGCCGAACACGGCGCGTCGAGCAGGATGCGCTGGAACGGCTTGCCGTCCCACCACGCGGCGGTATCGCGGCCGTCGGCGGCGATCAGTTCGGCGTCCAGGCCCAGGCGGTCGAGGTTCTCCCGCACGCGCACCAGGCGTTTGGCTTCCAGGTCCACCGCCACCACGCCGGCCAGCGCGGGCTGGACTTCGAGGATGTGGCAGGTCTTGCCGCCGGGGGCGCAGCAGGCGTCCAGCACCCGCTGGCCCGGCGCCAGTTCCAGCAGTTCGGCGGCCAGTTGCGCGGCTTCGTCCTGCACGCTGATCCAGCCTTCTGCGAACCCCGGCAGGTTGCGCACGTCGGTTGCTTCAGCGAGCACGATGCCGTCCTGGCTGTAGACGCAAGGCGTGGCGGCGACGCCGGCCTCGCCCAGCAGTTTCAGGTAGGCGTCGCGGGCATGATGACGCCGGTTGACCCGCAGGATCATCGGCGGGTGGGCGTTGTTGGCGGCGCAGATGGCTTCCCATTGCTCGGGCCAGAACGCCTTGAGGGACTTCTGCAGCCAGCGCGGATGGGCGGTGCGTACCACCGGGTCGCGCTCCAGTTCGGCGAACAGCGCCTCGCTCTCGCGTTGGGCGCGGCGCAGCACGGCATTGATCAGGGCCTTGGCCCAGGGCTTTTTCAGCTTGTCGGCGCAACCCACGGTCTCGCCGATGGCGGCATGCGCGGGCACGCGGGTGTAGAGCAACTGGTAGAGGCCCACCAGCAGCAGCGCCTCGACGTCGGCGTCGGCCGCCTTGAACGGCTTCTGCAGCAGCTTGGCCGCCAGCGCCGCCAGCCGGGGCTGCCAGCGCGCGGTGCCGAAGGCCAGGTCCTGGGTGAGGCCGCGATCGCGCGCTTCGACCTTGTCCAGCAGGGTCGGCAACGAGCTGTTGAGCGAGGCTTTGCCGGTGAGGACCGAAGTCAGGGCCTTGGCAGCGGCCAGGCGCGGGTTCATTGGGCGTCCGCCGCTTGGCCGAGCACGGTGCCGGTGGCGAACTTCTCGCGCCGGCTGTTGAACAGGTCGCTGAAGTTCAGCGCCTTGCCGCCGGGCAATTGCAGGCGGGTCAGGCACAGCGCCTGCTCGCCGCAGGCGACCAGCAGGCCGTCCTTGCTGGCGTCGAGGATGGTCCCCGGTATGCCCCGGCCTTCGGCGAGGTGGGCGGCCAGCACCTTCAGGGCTTCGCCGTTCAGGGTGCTGTGGCAGATCGGCCAGGGGTTGAAGGCGCGTATCAGGCGCTCCAACTCCACCGCCGGGCGGCTCCAGTCGATCCGCGCTTCGTCCTTGTTCAGCTTGTGGGCGTAGGTGGCCAGGCTGTCGTCCTGCACTTCGCCTTGCAGGGTTCCCGCGGCGAGGCCGGCGATGGCCTGCACCACGGCGGGCGGGCCGATTTCGGCGAGGCGGTCATGCAGGCTGCCGCCGGTGTCATCGGCGCTGATCGGGGTGCTGACTTTCAGCAGCATCGGCCCGGTGTCCAGGCCGGCTTCCATGCGCATCACGGTCACGCCGCTTTCGGCGTCGCCGGCTTCCACGGCGCGCTGGATCGGCGCCGCCCCGCGCCAGCGTGGCAGCAGCGAAGCATGGCTGTTGATGCAACCCAGGTGCGGAATATCCAGCACCGCCTGCGGCAGGATCAGGCCATAGGCGACCACCACCATCAGGTCCGGCTTGAGCGCCGCCAGCTCGGCCTGGGCCTCGGCATTGCGCAGGGTCGGCGGTTGCAGCACAGGAATGGCGTGTTCCACGGCCAGCTGCTTGACCGGGCTTGGCATCAGTTTTTGCCCGCGGCCGGCCGGCCGGTCCGGCTGGGTGTAGACCGCGACGATCTCGTAGGGGCTGGCGAGCAGGGCCTTGAGGTGTTCGGCGGCAAATTCCGGAGTGCCGGCAAAGACGATGCGCAGTGGCTCAGTCATGGGAATTCTCGATGGTAAACATGCGGAAAAGAAAAAGGCTTGCCGTGGCAAGCCTTTGCAAGACGGTCATCAAGCCTGCTGGCGGTGCTGCTTTTCCAGCTTCTTCTTGATCCGGTCACGTTTGAGCGTGGATAGGTAATCGACGAACAATTTGCCGTTGAGGTGGTCGCATTCGTGCTGGATGCACACCGCGAGCAGGCCTTCGGCGATCAGTTCGTAAGGCTGGCCGTCGCGGTCCAGGGCCTTGATTTTCACGCGCTGCGGACGATCCACGTTCTCGTAGAAGCCCGGTACCGAGAGGCAGCCTTCCTGGTACTGGCCCATCTCGTCGGTGAGCGGTTCGAACTCGGGGTTGATGAATACCCGTGGCTCGCTGCGGTCTTCGGACAGGTCCATGACCACGATGCGCTTGTGCACGTTGACCTGGGTGGCGGCCAGGCCGATGCCGGGTGCCTCATACATTGTTTCAAACATGTCGTCGACCAACTGGCGCACTTCGTCGTCCACTACGGCCACCGGTTTGGCGATAGTGCGCAGGCGCGAGTCGGGGAATTCGAGGATGTTCAAAATGGCCATAAGCGTAATTGCTACACGTGTGAAGTAAATTCGGAGTCGGAGGCCTTAGGGGTCGAGGACCGGGCAACCGGTGTAAAACGCGCTCGATTCGGAGCAGGGAGCGCACAGGCTCTGGCGTTTCACGCGAGTGCACATGATAAAGGGATTCACCGCATGAGGAAATCACTACTCGCCTTGCTGCTCGTGGGCTGGACCGGCATCGGCCAGGCCCAGGTGGCGCTCCGCGAGGATTATCCACAGCGCTATACGGTGGTGGCGGGCGACACCCTGTGGAGCATCGCCAGCCGCTATCTGCGTGATCCCTGGCAGTGGCCGGCGCTGTGGCAGGCCAATGCCGGGCTCGCCGATCCCGACCTGATCTACCCCGGCGACTCCCTGACGCTGACCCGGGTCGACGGCCAGCCGCGCCTGAATCTTGCGCGAGCCGCTTCGCGCGGCACGATCAAGCTCTCGCCCGAGGTACGCCGCACGCCGCTGGCCGAGGCGATCCCGAGCATTCCGTTGCAGGCCGTCGAGAGTTTCCTGCTGAGCAACCGCATCCTCGACCGGGCCGATGCCTTCGACCACGCGCCCTATGTGGTGGCCGGCGATGCCGAGCGGGTGCTCAGCGGCACCGGCGACCGTATTTTCGCCCGCGGCCGTTTCGACCCGGAGCCGTCGACCTACGGCATCTTCCGTCGGGGCAAGACCTACACCGACCCCGGCAGCGGCGAGGTGCTGGGGATCAATGCCGACGAGATCGGCGGTGGCGAGGTGGTCGCGGTCGAGGGCGATATCGCCACCCTGCGCTTGCTGCGCACCACCCAGGAAGTGCGGCTGGGCGACCGCTTGTTCGGCAGCGAGCCGCGCACCCTCGACCCGGCCTTCGTTCCCAGCCCGCCGAGCCGGGCGGTCGAGGGGCTGATCATCGACGTGCCGCGCGGGGTGAACCAGGTCGGCGCGCTGGACGTGGTGACGCTGAACAAGGGGCGGCGCGACGGCCTGGCCCAGGGCAATGTGCTGGCGGTGATGAAAACCGGCGAAACCGTGCGTGACCGGGTGGCTGGCGGCGAAGTGAAGATGCCCGACGAACGGGCCGGCCTGCTGATGGTCTTCCGGACCTACGACAAGCTCAGCTACGGCCTCGTGCTCAGCGCTTCGCGCTCGCTGGCGGTCATGGACAAGGTACGCAATCCGTAAAATCCTCAACAAGTTACCAACAGACTTATCCACAGCTTGTTCCTGCTGCTGGCGCACTTATAACGATCAAGGATGATCCCCATGTCGCAGCCTGTCCGGGCGTCGGTTTCCCCTGCGGAGCTGGAAGCCCGTCTACGTTTGCACCGTTTGCCGGAACTGGGCCCGAAACGTTTCCAGGTGCTGCTCGAAGCCTTCGGTTCGGCCTCCCGCGCCATCAGCGCACCGGCCAGCGCCTGGCGGGCCCTGGGCCTGCCGGCGCTGGCCGCCGAGTCGCGGCGCAGCGTCCAGGTGCGCGAGGGCGCCAGCCATGCACTGGCCTGGCTAGAGCGTCCCGGCCAGCATTTACTGATGTGGGACCAGCCGGATTACCCGGCACTGCTCAATGAAATCGCCGATGCGCCGCCGCTGTTGTTCGTCGCCGGCGATCCGCGTCTGCTGGAGAAACCGCAGTTGGCAGTGGTGGGCAGCCGCCGCGCATCACGGCCCGGCATGGACACCGCCGCGGCGTTTTCCCGCAGCCTGGCCGCGGCCGGTTTTGTCATCACCAGCGGCCTGGCGCTGGGGATCGATGGCGCGGCGCACCAGGCTGCGCTGGAAGTCGGCGGGCAGACTGTCGGCGTGCTGGGCACCGGCCTGGAAAACTTTTATCCACAGCGCAACCGGCGCCTGGCCGAGGCCATGATCGCCCAGGGCAGCGCGGTGGTTTCCGAGTTCCCGCTGGAGACCGGCCCCCAGCCCGGCCACTTTCCCCGGCGCAACCGGATCATCAGCGGCCTGTCCCTGGGCGTGCTGGTGGTCGAGGCCAGCGTTGCCAGCGGTTCGCTGATCACCGCCCGGCTCGCCGCCGAGCAAGGACGCGAGGTGTATGCGATACCCGGGTCGATCCATCACCCCGGCGCCCGGGGTTGTCATCAACTGATTCGCGACGGCGCGGTGCTGGTGGAAACCATCGAGCACATCCTCGAGGCCCTGCGTGGCTGGCAGCGGTTGCCGTTGGTCGGCGACCCGCCCGAAGCCTTGCCGGCTCACCCGCTGCTGGCGCTGTTGCACGCCGCGCCGCAGACCAGCGAAGGCCTGGCCACGACCAGCGGCTGGACGTTGCCCAGGGTATTGGCGGCGCTCACCGAACTGGAGCTGGAAGGCCGCGCGGTATGCGAAAGCGGTCGTTGGTTTGTCCGGGTAAAAAGCTAGGTTTTACAGGCAGTATCGGTAAACTGCGCACAGCATTAATCCGGAGAATCAGCAATGGTCAGCAGTTGGCGTGTGCAAAAAGCCGCACGAGAAATTCGCGCAGGGGCGGTGATTGCCTATCCAACCGAAGCGGTCTGGGGGCTGGGGTGCGACCCGTGGAACGAAGAGGCGGTGGACCGCTTGCTGGCCATCAAGTCGCGGTCCGTGGACAAGGGCCTGATCCTGATCGCCGACAACATCCACCAGTTCGATTTCCTGTTCGAGGACTTCCCGCAGGAATGGATCGACCGCATGGCCAGCACCTGGCCGGGGCCCAATACCTGGCTGGTGCCCCATCAGGACCTGTTGCCGGAATGGGTCACCGGGGTCCATGACACCGTCGCGCTGCGGGTCAGCGACCATCCGCTGGTGCGTGAACTGTGCGCGCTGGTCGGGCCGCTGATTTCCACCTCGGCCAACCCCCAGGGCCGCCCCGCCGCGCGCACGCGGCTTCGCGTCGAGCAGTATTTCCGCGGGCAACTGGACATGATCCTGGGCGGCAGCCTGGGCGGGCGCAAGAACCCGAGCCTGATCCGCGACCTGGTGACCGGCAGGATCGTCCGCCCAGCCTGAAACCGCGTCGGCCTTCATCGCGGGCAAGCCCTGCTCCTACAGGTTCGCGTCGTACCACGATGATGTGTACGACATTGCTTCTGTAGGAGCGAGCGGGCGGCGATCCGACTTGCCCGCGATGCATTCGCTCAGACGACGCAGGGTTTACGGCAACAGAATGGTCGACCCCGTGGTCCGGCGCGCCGCCAGCTCGGTCTGCGCCTGCGCCGCTTCGGTCAGCGGGTAGCGCCGGCCGATCTCGATCTTCAGCTGGCCGCTGGCGACCAGGGCGAACAGGTCGTCGGCCATGGCTTGCAGGTTTTCGGCGTTGTTGGCGTAGGCCGCCATGGACGGCCGCGTGACATACAGCGAGCCCTTGGCCGCCAGGATGCCCAGGTTGACCCCCTCCACCGCGCCCGAGGCGTTGCCGAAGCTGACCATCAGCCCCCGCGGTTGCAGGCAGTCCAGCGAAGTCAGCCAGGTGTCCTTGCCGACACCGTCGTAGACCACCGGGCACTTCTTGCCGTCGGTCAGCTCCAGCACGCGCTTGGCCACGTCTTCATGGCTGTAGTCGATGGTTTCCCAGGCGCCGAGGGATTTCGCCAGGGCGGCCTTTTCCGGCGAACTGACGGTACCGATCAGCTTCACGCCCAGGGCCTTGGCCCACTGGCAGGCAATCAGCCCGACGCCGCCGGCCGCGGCGTGGAACAGCACGGTTTCGCCGCCCTTGAGCGGGTAGGTCTGGCGCAGCAGGTACTGCACGGTCAGGCCCTTGAGCATCATGCCGGCGGCCTGCTCGAAGCCGATGCTGTCCGGCAGGTGCACCAGATTGTCGGCCGGCAGCACATGCACATCGCTGTAGGCCCCCAGCGGTCCGCTGCCGTAGGCCACGCGGTCGCCGACCTTGAAGCGGGTCACGGCGCTGCCCACGGCCTCGACCACGCCGGCCCCCTCGGCGCCCAGGCCCGAAGGAAGGGCCGGTGGCGAATAAAGGCCGCTGCGGTAGTAGGTATCGATGAAGTTCAGGCCGATGGCCTTGTTGCGCACACGGACTTGCTGCGGGCCCGGCTCGGCGGGCTGGTAATCCACATACTCGAGCACTTCCGGGCCGCCATGGGCACGAAACTGGATACGCTTGGCCATCTGCACTCTCTCCTTGGTCGTGTCGTGAAAGTGCCTTATCGGACTCCTATGCTTGACCGTCGTCAACTGCGACCGGCCCTCGCGCAGTGTTATGCTACGCGCCCCGTTTGCGCAGGCCCGCTGGCTGTACCCCCGGCGCCGCGTAGCTTTGCCCGATTCAAGGTGATGCCATGACTACCCGCACCGAGGCCGTGAAAGCCTATCTGCTCGACCTGCAAGACCGCATTTGCGCTGCCCTGGAAGCCGAAGATGGCGGTACGCACTTCGTCGAGGACGCCTGGACCCGGCCGGCCGGCGGTGGCGGGCGCACCCGGGTGATCGCCGACGGCTCGCTGATCGAGAAAGGCGGCGTCAACTTTTCCCATGTATTCGGCAGCGGCCTGCCGCCTTCGGCCAGTGCCCACCGTCCCGAACTCGCCGGCCGTGGTTTCGAGGCGCTGGGCGTGTCGCTGGTGATCCACCCGCACAACCCGCATGTGCCGACCTCCCACGCCAACGTGCGCTTCTTCATCGCCGAGAAGGCGGGCGAAGAACCGGTCTGGTGGTTCGGCGGCGGTTTCGACCTGACCCCCTACTACGGCAACGAGGAAGACTGCGTGCATTGGCACCGGGTGGCCGAAAAGGCCTGCGCGCCGTTCGGCCCGGAGGTCTACCCGCGCTACAAGGCCTGGTGCGACAGCTACTTCCACCTCAAGCATCGCAACGAGCCACGGGGCATCGGCGGCCTGTTCTTCGACGATCTGAACGAGTGGGACTTCGACACCAGCTTCGCCTTCATGCGGGCCATCGGCGATGCCTACCTCGAGGCCTACCTGCCGATCGTGCAGCGCCGCAAGGCCCAGGCCTACACCGAGAAGCAGCGCGAGTTCCAGGAGTTCCGCCGTGGCCGCTATGTCGAGTTCAACCTGGTCTACGACCGCGGCACGCTGTTCGGCCTGCAATCGGGCGGACGCACCGAGTCGATCCTGATGTCCCTGCCGCCGCAGGTACGCTGGGGCTATGACTGGAAGGCCGAGCCGGGCAGCGAAGAAGCCCGCCTTACCGAGTACTTCCTGCAGGACCGCGACTGGCTGGCGGGCTCCGCTTAAAGCCCCGTCGGCGACAGAACAGTGACCGCGCATCTTGCCACCGGCAAGGCGCGCATGAGGGGTTTAGTGGATGGATCAGTACGTCGTTTTTGGTAACCCGATCGGCCATAGCAAGTCGCCGCTGATTCATCGGCTGTTCGCCGAGCAGACGGCTCAGCGCTTGAGCTACACCACTCAGCTGGCGCCCCTCGACGATTTCACCGGCTGTGCCCGCGCCTTCTTCATCGACGGGCGCGGCGCCAATGTCACCGTGCCGTTCAAGGAAGAGGCCTATCGCCTGGCCGACAGCCTGACGGCCCGCGCCGAGCGCGCCGGTGCGGTGAACACCTTGAGCAAGCTCGCCGACGGCAGCCTGCTGGGCGACAACACCGACGGCGCCGGCCTGGTGCGCGACCTGACGGTCAACGCCGGCTTCAGCCTCAAGGGCAAGCGCATCCTGCTGCTGGGCGCTGGCGGCGCGGTGCGTGGCGCGCTGGAACCGCTGTTGGCGGAGCAGCCGGCCTCGGTGATCATCGCCAACCGCACGGTGGAAAAGGCCGAGCGGCTGGCCGAACTGTTCGACGACCTGGGGCCGGTGTCCGCCAGCGGCTTCGACTGGTTGCGCGAGCCGGTGGACCTGATCATCAACGCCACCTCGGCCAGCCTCACCGGCGATGTGCCGCCGATTGCCGCCAGCCTGATCGAACCGGGCCAGACGGTCTGCTACGACATGATGTACGGCAAGGAGCCGACGGCCTTCTGCCGCTGGGCCAGCGAGCACGACGCGGCAGTTTCCCTGGATGGCCTGGGCATGCTCGCCGAACAGGCGGCGGAGGCGTTCTTCCTGTGGCGCGGCGTGCGCCCGGACACCGCGCCGGTGCTGGCCGAACTGCGGCGCCAGCTGGCGCTCTGACAGATCGCGTCATCGTTCATCGCGGGCAAGTCGGATCGCCGCCCGCTCGCTCCTACAGGTCCTCTGATTGTTCATCTATTCGGTGTACGACCCGGATCTGTAGGAGCGAGGCTTGCCCGCGATGGGGTCGCCGCTGTAACCGCGCTGTAACCCGTGATCAATCCTCAAAACGGATCGGGCATTGCTCCGTGCCTTCGAGCTTGCGCAATTCCTCGACCACCGACGTCCGCGCACGGCGCAGGGTCAGGCTGCGGTTCTGGCGCAGCAGGCGGCGGGCTTCCTGGTGCAGCATGGTGACCCCGGAATAGTCGATGAAGTTGATCTGTCGGGCGTCGATCACCAGGCGCGGGGCTTGGCAGCGCTGGATGCGCACCTGCAGGTAGTGGCTGGCGCCGAAAAAGATCGAGCCGCCCACCCGCAGGACGTCTTCGTCGCCTTCACGCGTATGCTGCACCCGCGGCTGCGAGGTGCGCTTTAAGTAGAAGAACAGCGACGCCAGGACCCCGGCGTAGATCGCCGTCTGCAATTCCAGCAGCAAGGTGGCGACACAGGTCAGGCTCATCACCACGAACTCGGCGCGGCTGACCCGGTACAGCGCGCGAATGCCGTGATAATCCACCAGCCCCCAGCAGATCAGCAGGATGCTGCCGGCCATGGCCGGGATCGGGATATGGGCGATCAGCCCCGCCCCGGCCACCGCGAACAGGGCCACCCACAGCGCCGAGAACACCCCGGCCAGGGGCGAACAGGCGCCGGCTTCGTAGCTCAGCCCGGAGCGGGTGAAAGAGCCGGACGACAGGTAGCCGGAGAAGAACGCGCCGGCGATGTTCGACAGGCCCTGGGCGCGGACTTCCTGGTTGGCGTCGAGCAACTGCTCGGAGCGCGCCGACAGCGAGCGGGCGATCGACAGGCTGGTGACCAGCCCCAGCATGCCCACCGCCACGGCGCTGGGCAGCAGCCGCAGGATCATGTCCAGGTCCAGCGGTAGCGGGCTGAACGGCGGCAGCCGCCCGGTAAAGGCGCTGACCAGCTGCACCTGGCCGAACATCGCCGGCCACAGCCACACCACCAGGGCGCTGAGCACCAGGGTGATCAGCAGCGACGGCCAGCGCGGCGCCAGAAGCTTGAGGAGCACGCCGACGACCAGCGTTCCCAGGCCCAGGAGCAGCGAGGGCCTGTCCACCGCATCGAGGTGGGCGTACAGCGAGGTCAGGCTGTTCAGCGCCGTGGCCTCGCTCGGCAGGTCCAGGCCCAGCAGGTTGGGTAGTTGCCCGAGGGCGATCACCACGGCGGCGCCGAGGGTGAAGCCGAGCACCACCGAATGGGACACGAAGTTCACCAGCGCGCCGAAGCGCAACAGCCCCAGCAGCCACTGGAACACTCCCGCGAGCAGGGTCAGCAGCAGGATCAGGGTGATGTAGTCCTGGGACGCAGGCACCGCCAAGGGGCTGACGCTGGCGTAGAGGACGATGGAGATCGCCGCGGTCGGCCCGCCGATCAGGTGCCAGGAAGAGCCCCACAGGCAAGCGATCAGGACCGGCACGATGGCCGCGTACAGGCCGTACTCCGGCGGCAGGCCGGCGATCAGCGCATAGGCGATGGATTGCGGCAGCGCGAGGATCGCCCCGCTCAGGCCGACCAGCAGGTCGCGGCCGACGCTGGCGCGGGTCTGCCGCGGCAGCCAGCTCAGGAACGGCAGGAGTGAATGGCGATCGGGCCAGGCCATGGGTCCTCGCGGTCGGCGTGTTCGGGGGCGTCAGGGTAAAGCATTGCCGCAGGTGCTTGTAGGAGCGAAGCTTGCTCGCGATGCAGGCGACGCGGTCCTTCAGAGGGACCGCGTCCGCAGGTTCTAGGGCTACTGCGTAGCCCATCGCGGACAAGCCTCGCTCCTACATACGGGCTTGCACGGCTGGCAGGGCCTCCTTGCCGTCGCGGGTCTTCACCCCGTCCAGCCATTTTTCCAGCACCGCCGGGTTGGCCTTGATCCAGGCTTTGGCCGCCTCGGCGTTGCTGAGCTTCTTGTTGGCCACCTCGGCCATGATGCTGTTCTCCAGGTCCTGGGTGAAGCTCAGGTTGGTCAGCAGCTTGCCAACGTTCGGGCAGGCCTGGGCATAGCCCTTGCGGGTCAGGGTGTAGACGCTGCCGGTGTCGCCGAAGTATTTCTCGCCGCCCTTGAGGTAGTGCATTTTCAACTGCACGTTCATCGGGTGCGGGGTCCAGCCGAGGAACACCACGAACTTCTGCCGTTTCACCGCCCGCGAGACTTCCGCAAGCATCGCCTGCTCGCTGGACTCGATCAGCTTCCACTGGCCGAGGTCGAATTCGTTCTTCTTGATGATCTCCTGCAACGACAGGTTGGCCGGGGCCCCGGAGCCGATGCCGTAGAGCTTCCTGTCGAACTTGTCCGCCTGCGGGTTGAGATCGTTGAAGTCATGCACGCCAGCGTCCCAGACGTAATCGGGCACCGCCAGGGTGAACTCGGTGCCGTCCAGGTTCTTCGCCAGCTGGGTGACCTCGCCGTTGGCCACGAACTTGTCGTAGAAGCCCTGTTGCGCCGGCATCCAGTTGCCCAGGAACACATCCACCTGGCCGTCCTTGAGCCCGCCGAAGATGATCGGCACCGCCAGGGTGTCGACCTTGGCCTTGTAGCCCAGGCCCTCGAGCAGAAAGCCGGCGATGGCATTGGTGGCGGCGATGTCGCTCCAGCCCGGGTCGGCCATCTTCACGGTCTCGCAACCCTGCTCGGCCCAGGCCAGGGCCGGGATGGCGGCGCTGCCCAGCGTCAGCCACGCGACAGCCATGCTTGTGGATAACTTTTGCATGATGTTCCCCTTAGGTTTTATTGGTTTTGGCAGGGTTGTGGATAACGGGCCTTGCGCTCCAGATCGTCGAGGTCGATATGGTTGCGCATGTATTGCTGGCTGGCGTCGACCAGCGGCTGGTGGTCCCAGCTCTTCAGCTTGCCGCGGCTCAGCGCGTCGGCGACGAAGCGACGGCGGCGCTGGCTGGCGAGTACTTGTTGGTGGATGGCCGGAATGTCCCATCGGGCCCGGGCTTCGCGAAGAAAATCCTCGAACAGGGGGCGATATTGCGGCGATTGGCCGAGGTCCTCGCGCTCGTGCGGGTCGTTGGCGACATCGAACAGCAGGCACGGGTCGTCTTCGCTGTAGATGAACTTGTAGCGGCCGCGGCGAATCATCATCAGCGGGCCGACTGTGCCTTCGGCCATGTATTCGCCGAAGACTTCGTCGTGCCCGCCCTGCCCTTGCAGGTGCGGCACCAGCGAACGGCCGTCCAGCGCCAGGCCCGGTTGCAATTCTCCGCCGGCCAACTCCACCAGGGTCGGCAGCAGGTCGGCGGTCGAGACGGCCTGGCTGACGCGGCCGGCAGCGAATTGCCCCGGCGCGCTGATCAGCAGCGGCACCCGCGCGGCCATTTCGAACCAGTGCATTTTGTACCAGAGGCCGCGCTCGCCGAGCATGTCGCCGTGATCGCCGGAGAAGATGACGATGGTGTCGTCGAGCAGCCCGGTTTCCTCCAGGGTTTCCAGGAGTTTGCCGACGTTGCTGTCGATGTAGCTGCAAGCGCCGAAATAGGCGCGCCGCGCGTCGCGGATCTTGTCCACTGGCAGCGGTTTGTCCCACAGGTCGTAGACCTTGAGCAGGCGCTGGGAGTGCGGGTCGAGATCGCCCTGGGGCGGCGTCTGCGGCAGCGGGATGTCCGCGTCGCGGTAGAGGTCCCAGAACGCCTTGGGAATGGTGTAGGGATCGTGCGGGTGGGTCATCGACACGGTCAGGCAGAACGGCCGGTCGCCGTCTTCACGCACATGGTCGAACAGGTATTGGCGGGCCTTGAACACCACCTCTTCGTCGAAATCCAGCTGGTTGGTGCGCACGCACGGCCCGGCTTGCAGCACCGAGGACATGTTGTGGTACCAGCTCGGGCGCACGTCCGGTTCGTCCCAGTTCACCGCCCAGCCATAGTCGGCCGGGTAGATATCGCTGGTCAGGCGTTCCTCGTAGCCGTGCAACTGGTCCGGGCCGCAGAAATGCATCTTGCCCGAGAGCGCGGTGCGGTAGCCCAGGCGGCGCAGGTAATGGGCATAGGTCGGGACGTCGGCGGGAAACTCGGCGGCGTTGTCGTAGGCGCCGATCTTGCTCGGCAACTGCCCGCTGACCAGGGTGAAGCGCGACGGGGCGCACAACGGGCTGTTGCAGTAGGCGGCGTCGAATACCACGCCTTGCGCGGCGAGGCGGCCCAGGTGCGGCAGCTGGATGGGCGACGGACCGTAGAACGGCAACAGTGGCGCGGCCATCTGGTCGGCCATGATGAAAAGAATGTTCTTGCGCTTCATCTATTCGCGGCATTCCATAGTAGGAAGTTATGGGAAAGTGCTGCGATCGAGCATGTAACCCGCGCCTTTTGTGGTAAAGCCCCCGTGCGGCAATGACTAGGATAAGTGCAGCTTATGTATGAAGCCCTTGGCGACCTGTCTTTGGACCTGTTCCGCGTATTCGAGGCGGCGGCGCGCCAGCGCAGCTTTACCGCCGCCGCGGTGGAGCTGGGCACCACCCAGCCCGCCATCAGCCAGCAGATCAAGCGGTTGGAGGAGCAACTCGGCACCCGGCTGTTCGACCGCATCTATCGCGGCATCGAACTGACCGAGGCCGGCCATCTGCTGTTCGAGCAGGTGCAGGCCGGTTTGCAGAGCATCGACAGCGGCCTGAGCGCCATCACGGCCCAGCATCAGCATGAGGTGCTGCAAGTGGCTACCGATTTCGCCTTCGCCGCCTATTGGCTGATGCCGCGCCTGCATCGCTTCCACGCGGCCAACCCGCAGGTGGATGTGAGCCTGGTCTCCAGCGAGCGCAGCCACAACATGCTGCGCACCGATATCGATGTGGCGGTGCTGTTTGGCGATGGCCGTTTCAGGCAGGGCGAAAGCCACTGGCTGTTCAGTGAGGAAGTGTTTCCGGTGTGCAGCCCGCTGTTGCTCAAGGAGCGGCCATTGCCCTTGCCCGCCGGCATGCTGCTGGAGTTTCCCTTGCTGCACCTGCGCGGCGAAAGCAGCAGTCACTGGTTCGACTGGAGCGGCGTATTCCGCGAGCTGGGGATCGCCACCCCGCCGGCACCGGGGCAACTGCGTTTCGACAACTACACCCTGCTGATCCAGGCGGCGATCGGCGGCCAGGGCGTGGCCATCGGCTGGCGCCACTTGGTGGATGACCTGCTGGCGCAAGGCCTGCTGTGCCGGCCGATCAGCGAAACTGTGATCTCCCGCTACGGCTACTACGTGGTCCTGCCCCAGCGCAAACGGCGCGGGCCGCTGATCCAGCGCTTCTTCGACTGGTTGATGGCCGAACAGGCGGACAGCGCCCAGTCGCTCAAGGGGGTGTCGCTGCCCTCCATCGCCCTGTAGACGCAGCCGGAGCCTCAGCCTTGGGCGAGCGTATCGACGAACTGCACGTGCTCGCGCAGGTGCAGGTTGAGGCGCAATTCGTCGTTGATGCCGATGGCCACGCCGTTGAGGCGCCGCAGGGGTTCGGCGAGCCCCGGTTCGAGGCTGCTGCTCACCTGGTTGAAGTGCTCGATACCCAGCCCGGGCAGGCCGGCTGGAGCGTTGACCAGGGTCCAGTCCAGCGGGCTGGCGTGCAACGCGGCGAGTATCTCCTGGGCGACTTCCCGGGGCAGGCTGGCAGCGGGCGCCGGATTCGGATTGTCGAGGACGGCGAAGTCTCCCACCAGGATCAGGCGCCGGATCGCGGCGGCCTGCAGGCCTGCGACCAGCGCCGCCACGGCGCGTGCCTGGTCCTGCGGCGCGCAGGCCTGCCCCGCTGTGACGCTGCCGGGCAGTTGCGGTGCGTCCAGCAGGCAGATCACCGCCGAGCTGCCGGCGACGCTGCGTTTCACCTGCTGCGGGTCGAACAGGCTGCCGCCCTTGGTGCGCAAGCCGGGACGCGGCGCCAGAGCGGTAAGGTCGTCGAGGATGGCGATGACTTCGTGCTGGCGCCGCAGGCTTTCAGCCATCAGCGCGCTGCCCAGGCTGCTCATGGCGCCGTAGAGCACCAGCTTGACCGCTGGGGTTTCAGCATTTTTCATGGCTTGGCTCGTTTCTTTACACTGTCTGGGTTATGACCCGGGGGCTGTCGCCAGGGTTCGACTTTGTCACGAGGGATTGCATGCAACGCATCAAGGGCTATCACGCCCACGTCTATTTCGACGCCGACACCATCGATCAGGCCCGTGCCCTGTGCGAGCAGGCGGCGCAGTTGTTCCCGCTGCAAATGGGCCGGGTGCATGAGCGCCCTGTCGGGCCGCATCCGGACTGGAGCTGCCAGCTGGCATTCGAGCCGCAGTACCTGGGCGTGGTGCTGCCGTGGTTGGCGCTCAACCGCAACGGGCTGGTGGTGTTCCTGCACCCGGATACCGGCGACGATCTGAAGGATCACACGGAGCATGCGGTGTGGATGGGGGCGGTCAGGCCGCTGGACCTGTCGATTTTCTGAGCGGTTGGTCCGTAGGGGCGAGCGGGCCGTGTCGGCCCTATCGCACGCAAGCTGTGCTCCTACAGGGTGGGGGATCAGTACAGCACGTTATCCAGGATCTCGTAGACGATCCCGGTGCCTACCGCGATCAGCACGATATCGGCGCCCATGCGCCGCCATTCGTAGCCCTGGTAATACGGCAGGTGCGCCAGGGCGCGGTTGTCCAGGCGCTCGCCGTAGTAGCCGCGAGGCAAGGGCTGGCCGCGTACCAGCAGGACGCCGCGGGGCGGCGGCGCGCCACGCACGAAGTAGGCGTGGTTGTCGCGAATGACCTCGCGCACCGGCCCGAAGTCCCGTGGCGGGCCGCCCCGACGATCGGCCTGCGGGCCGCGATGTTCGTCGCCACGGTTATCCCCGCGATAGTCCCTTCGGTCGTCGTAGCGACCCTGCTGCGGGCCGCCGCGATCGTGGTCGTCACGTGGGTCCGCGAGCGCATGCAGCAGCGGGCTGGCGCCGAGCATCAGCACGCCGAGGCCGGCGATCAGGCGTTTGGGCATTTTCATGGGATTTACCTCAGGCACGAACAACAAAAAGGGGCTCGGAACCTGGTTCCGAACCCCTGGGTCTTGCTGCTTAGTCTGTGGCTGGCGAGGCTAATTCCTCTGTATCAGGAACTTTACCCTCAGCTGACACGCGCCTGACGTACCCCTTCGGCCAGCGAGGCACAGAGGCTCAAGACGCCGTCCACCGCCTGCTCCGGGCTGGCGGCATTGGCGATCTGGTCGATCAGCGCCGAGCCCACCACCACCCCGTCGGCCAGGCGCGCGATGGCCGCGGCCTGCTCCGGGGTGCGGATGCCGAAGCCGATGCTGATCGGCAGCTCGGTGTGGCGTCGCAGGCGGGTCACCGCCTCTTCCACGTGCTCCAGGGTGGCGGAACCGGCCCCGGTCACACCGGCCACGGAGACGTAGTAGACGAACCCCGAGCTGCCGTTCAGCACTTTCGGCAGGCGCGCGTCGTCGGTGGTCGGCGTGGTCAGGCGGATGAAGTCGATGCCGGCGGCCTGGGACGGGTCGCACAGCTCGGCGTTGTGCTCGGGCGGTATGTCCACCACGATCAGGCCGTCGACCCCGGCTTCCTTGGCTTCGGCGATGAAGCGCGGCACACCGTAGTGGTGGATCGGGTTGAAGTAGCCCATCAGCACCAGTGGGGTCTGGTCGTTGCCGGCGCGGAACTCGCGAACCATCTGCAGGGTTTTCGCCAGGTTCTGCTTCGCCGCCAGGGCGCGGATGTTGGCCAGCTGGATCGCCGGGCCGTCGGCCATCGGGTCGGTGAAGGGCATGCCCAGTTCGATCACGTCGGCGCCGGCGGCCGGCAGGCCCTTGAGGATCGCCAGGGAGGCATCGTAGCCAGGGTCGCCGGCGGTGACGAAGGTCACCAGGGCGGCGCGGTTCTGTTGCTTGAGTTCGGCAAAGCGCGTTTGCAGGCGGCTCATCAGTGTTTCTCCTGCTGGGACTGTTGCATGTGGTGCATCACGGTTTGCATGTCTTTGTCGCCGCGGCCCGAGAGGTTGACCACCATCAGGTGATCCTTGGGCAGGTTCGGCGCGCGTTTGAATACTTCGGCCAGGGCGTGGGCGCTTTCCAGGGCCGGGATGATGCCTTCCAGGCGGCAGCACTGGTGGAACGCGGCCAGGGCTTCGTCGTCGGTCACCGAGGTGTATTCGACGCGGCCGATATCGTGCAGCCAGGCGTGCTCGGGGCCGATGCCTGGGTAGTCGAGGCCGGCGGAAATCGAGTGGGCGTCGATGATCTGGCCATCGTCGTCCTGCAACAGGAAGGTCCGGTTGCCGTGCAGCACGCCGGGCAGGCCGCCGTTCAGGCTGGCCGCATGCTTGCCGGTCTCGATGCCGTAGCCGGCGGCTTCGACGCCGATGATCTGCACGCTCTGGTCATCGAGGAACGGGTGGAACAGGCCCATGGCGTTCGAGCCACCGCCGATGCAGGCCACCAGGCTGTCGGGCAGGCGGCCTTCCTGGGCTTGCAACTGGTCGCGGGTTTCCTTGCCGATCACGGCCTGGAAGTCACGGACCATCGCCGGGTAAGGGTGCGGGCCGGCCACGGTGCCGATCAGGTAGAAGGTGCTGTCGACGTTGGTCACCCAGTCGCGCAGGGCTTCGTTCATCGCGTCCTTCAGGGTGCCGGTGCCGGCGACCACCGGGATCACCTCGGCGCCCAGCAGTTTCATGCGGAACACGTTGGCCTGCTGGCGCTCGATGTCGGTGGTGCCCATGTAGATCACGCAGTCCAGGCCGAAGCGCGCGGCCACGGTGGCGGTGGCCACGCCGTGCATGCCGGCGCCGGTCTCGGCGATGATGCGTTTCTTGCCCATGCGCCGGGCCAGGAGGATCTGGCCGATGCAGTTGTTGATCTTGTGCGCGCCGGTGTGGTTCAGCTCTTCGCGCTTGAGGTAGATCTTGGCGCCGCCGCAGTGCTCGGTCAGGCGCTCGGCGAAATACAGCGGGCTGGGACGACCGACGTAGTCGCGCTGGAAGTAGGCCAGTTCCTTGAGGAATTCCGGATCCTGCTTGGCCGCTTCGTATTCGCGGGCCAGGTCGAGGATCAGCGGCATCAGGGTTTCAGCGACGTAGCGGCCGCCGAACGCGCCGAACAGGCCGTTGGCGTCAGGGCCGTTGCGCAGGTTGGTCTGGGTCATTGGAGCGCTCCCGGTGAGTCGTGAAGAGGGTCGATGCGTGGCATGACAATGGCGTCCACTCTACCCCTGACGCCCGAGGCTGAAAACCGATAAGATCGCCACAACCTGTCAGGAAAACTCACCTATCCCATGAGCCACGACCTGCCCCCGCTGAACGCCCTCCGGGCCTTCGAAGCCACTGCCCGCCTGAACAGCGTCAGCCAGGCGGCCGAGCAGCTGCATGTTACCCACGGTGCCGTCAGCCGGCAGTTGAAGCTGCTCGAAGAGCACCTGGGGCTGAGCCTGTTCGTCAAGGAAGGCCGCGGCCTGAAACTCACAGATGCCGGGGTGCGCCTGCGGGATGTCAGCGGCGATGCGTTCGAGCGCTTGCGGGCGGTCTGCGCCGAGCTGACCCAGAGCACCGCCGACGCGCCTTTCGTGCTCGGTTGCTCCGGCAGCCTGCTGGCGCGCTGGTTCATCCCGCGGCTGGGGCGATTGAATGCCGACCTGCCGGATCTGCGGCTGCACCTGTCGGCCGGCGAAGGCGACCTCGACCCGCGCCGGCCCGGGCTGGACGCCCTGCTGGTGTTCGCCGAGCCGCCGTGGCCGGCGGACATGCAGGTCTACGAGCTGGCCAGTGAGTGTATCGGCCCGGTGCTCAGCCCGCGGTACAGCCGTTACGAGGCATTGCGCCAGGCGCCCCCCGATGCCTTGCTGGGCGAGGCGCTGCTGCAGACCACCTCGCGTCCGCAGGCCTGGCCCAGCTGGGCACGGCAAAACGGCATCGACGCCGGGGCATTGAAGTTCGGGCAGGGGTTCGAGCATTTGTATTATTTGCTGGAGGCGGCGGTCGCCGGGCTGGGGGTGGCAATCGCGCCGCAGCCGCTGGTGGCCGAGGACCTGCGGGCCGGACGCCTGGTTGCCCCGTGGGGCTTCTGCGAAACCCCGGGGCAACTGGCGTTGTGGCTACCCAAGCGCGCCGCGGATGGGCGCGCCCGGCAACTGGCGCAGTGGTTGCGGAACGAGCTGCGCCAGGCGCTTTAATCGCCGCGTTTGCACAGCAGGTAGGCCGCCAGCAGGCCCAGCGCGCCTACGGCGACGCCGGCGGTGGTCCAGGGGTGCTGCTGGGCGTAATCGCGGGTGGCGATCCCGGTTTCGCGGGTTTTCACTTTGACTTCTTCATAGGCATCGCTGAGCAGGCTGCGCGAATGTTTCAGCGCGTTCTCGGCGTTGCTTTTCAGCGTCTTGAGGGTTTTGCGTGATTCGTCCGAAGCATCGTCCTTCAGGCTTTCGAGCGACTTGAGCAGACTCTCGATCTCGGCTTCCATGCTTTCCAGTGAGGCTTTGCGTAGCGAAGTGTTGGCCATGGTGGCTCTCCTGCAATGTTGATGAGGGGGTCTGTAGGGTCCGACTGCACGGCGTGGCGAAAGTGCATTAAATCTGAACGTTGTGGGCCGGGACCGACACCAAGTGTTGCTGGCAATCGCTGCTAGGCTTTGATCTACCTCATCAGGAGAGAACGTCATGTCTGATCACCACACGTACAAGAAAGTCGAGCTGGTCGGCTCGTCCCCGAGCAGCATCGAAGACGCCATCAACAATGCGCTGGCCGAAGCCAGCAAAAGCATCAAGCACCTGGAATGGTTCGAGGTCACGGAAACCCGTGGGCACATCAAGGACGGCAAGGCCGCGCATTTCCAGGTGACGCTCAAGGTCGGCTTCCGGATTGCCAACAGCTGAGGCCGAGGCAGGCTGTTGAACTTGTGCGCTGGCCGATTGCCATAGGAAATGGCAAAGCGCTATATCTGCCTCGGGACCCGTAAGGGCTGGGGTTTTACGCTTTTTCTGATTCGACCAGGGAATGTGACCGATGAAAAAACTGGTAATGGCTTTAGCGTTGTTGAGTGCCGCGGGAACAGCCTTTGCTGCCGGCAAACCATGCGAAGAGCTGAAAAGCGAAATCGCCGCGAAGATCGATGCGAAGGGTGCGTCGGGTTATTCGCTGGATATTGTCGAGAAAGGCAGCGCGACTGACGGCAAAGTGGTCGGTAGCTGCGAAGGCGGTACCAAGGAAATCGTCTACAAGCGTGGCTGAGCCCCTGTAGGCATGCACGAAGCCGACGCTTGCGTCGGCTTTTTTGTGCCCGGGTTTCCCCGGAGCGGTCGTGCGTCCTGCGGCGGCTGGGGCCTGTCAGCCCTTCATGACCTGCGCCAGCAGTTCGTAGGAATGCAGGCGGTCGGCGTGTTCGTACAGGTCGCAGGTGAAGATCAGCTCATCGGCGTCGGTCTGTTCGATCAACACTTCGAGCTTGGCGCGGATCTTCGCCGGGCTGCCGATCATGGCCAGGCCCAGGAAACTGCCCACGGCCTCTTTCTCATGGGGCAGCCACAGGCCGTCCATGCTTGGCACCGGCTTGCGCTGCACCAGGCTCTGGCCGCGCATCAACGCGAGGATCCGCTGGTACACCGAGGTCGCCAGGTAGTCGGCTTGCTCGTCGGTATCGGCCGCCACCAGCGGCACGCCGAGCATCACGTAGGGTTTGTCGAGGACCGCGGAAGGCTTGAAGTGGTTGCGGTACACGCGAATCGCTTCGTGCATGTAGCGTGGCGCGAAATGCGAGGCGAAGGCGTAAGGCAAGCCACGCTGGCCCGCCAGCTGCGCGCTGAACAGGCTCGAACCCAGCAGCCAGACCGGCACCTGGGTGCCGGTGCCCGGTACGGCGATCACCCGTTGTTCCGGCGTGCGCGGGGCGAGGTAGGCCATCAGTTCGGCGACATCCTCGGGGAAATCGTCGGCGCTGCCGGAGCGTTCGCGCCGCAGCGCGCGGGCGGTCATCTGGTCCGAGCCGGGCGCGCGCCCCAGCCCCAGGTCGATGCGTCCCGGGTACAGGCTTTCCAGGGTGCCGAACTGCTCGGCGATCACCAGCGGCGCATGGTTGGGCAACATCACGCCGCCGGAGCCGACGCGGATGCTCGAGGTGCCGCCGGCCAGGTAGCCCAGCAGCACCGAGGTCGCGGAGCTGGCGATCCCGTCCATGTTGTGGTGTTCGGCGACCCAGAAGCGGGTGTAGCCGAACTTCTCGACATGCCGGGCCAGGTCCAGGGAATTGCGCAGCGATTGCGCCGGGCTGCCATCCTCGCGCACGGGGACCAGATCGAGGGTGGAAAACTTTACGTCGGACAATGGTTTCATGAACCTGCTTCTCCTCTGGGTATGCAGGCCTTTGTCATGAGCCAAAACCTGCCGAATGCTGTAAGCCTGTTTCATGCAATGTGGGCATATACCCGAGTTTCAATAGCCAGGACACATTTGCTGTCCGGATAAACGGCCGACTCACACCGGATGAACTTCACCGGGCCTTCTATCCTCTAGAACCCTATTGGCAGAAAACCCCAAGGGTGCGGCTTGTCGCGCCCGTTCTCGAGGAGACAGGCATGAGTATCACCAAGAAAGCATCGGCTCACTGGGAAGGCGACCTGAAAACCGGCATCGGCTCCATTTCCACTGAAACCGGGGTGCTGCGCGAAGCACCCTACGGCTTCAAGGCACGTTTCGAGGGAGGCCGCGGCACCAATCCCGAAGAATTGATCGGCGCCGCGCACGCCGGGTGTTTCTCCATGGCCTTTTCGATGATTCTCGGCGAAGCCGGGCTCAAGGCCGACAGCATCGATACCAACGCCGAAGTGACCCTGGATCAGGTCGATGGCGGGTTCGCGATCACCGCGGTGCACCTGATCCTCAAGGCCAGGATTCCCGGTGCCAGCCAGCAGCAGTTCGATGAACTGAGCCAGAAGGCCAAGGAAGGGTGTCCGGTATCCAAGGTGCTGAATGCCCGGATCAGCCTTGAGGCGACCCTGCTCGGCTGAGCCTGCTTCGCTGCGTGGGCAGCCCCTTTGCCACGGATGAATGCCGTTCATTCGCTGGGGGCGGGCTAGCCCGTGGCGGCGTTTGTATCGAGAGACCCGCGCCAGGCAGGCGCGGAAGCAGAACGCGGGTCATGAAAATGTGGTCGAATAGATGACTGCAGGCTCAGCCCAGGACCTTGGGCGCTGCATCAAGGGAGCTCCACATCATGAAACGTTTTGCCCTGGCAGTTGTTTGTTGCGCGCTGGCCACCTCGGCCCTGGCGGCTCCGAAGGATTGCGAAGAACTCAAGCAAGAGATTGAAATCAAGATCCAGGCCAATGCCGTGCCCTCCTACACCCTGGAGATTGTGAGCAAGGAGGAAGCCGAAAAGCATGACGTGGCCATGGTGGTCGGGACCTGCGAAAACGGCACCAAGGCGATCATCTACCAGAGAAACGACAGCTGATCAGATCACGCAGTTGACCATGTGATCCTCGGCCAGCAGCTCGCGCCGGGCGTTGTACAGCCGGGCGCTGGGTGTGAAGCCCAGCGAGCGGCCTTCCAGCAGGTAACGCTGGCCGGCTTCGAAATGGTCATAGCGGATGCTCAGGTAGCACAAGCGCTCGGCCGGATCGTTCAGCAGGCCGAGACGCCCGCTGAACACCTCGAAATCGAAACGCACCATCAATTCATGACTGCCCGGGGTGACCTGGAAATAGCGGCCATCGCGCAGGCGCTGGTTGTCCAGGCGTTCGGCCATCAATAGCTTGCCGCCCGGGGTCGGGGTGGCGAAGTCGACCCAGGCCTGTTGTGGGTCCACCGCCGGCAAGGGGCTGGTACAGGCAACGAGGCCGGTCAGGGCAAGCAGCAGCAAGGGTTGGCGCATGAGGGTCGGCTGTCCGGAGAGAAGCCGCAAGCATAGCGCCGATCAGGTGCGTTGACAGCCCGCCGGTTGCCCGGTGCCCACCAGGTTGCGTTGCTGGTCGTAGAGCTTGGCCCACGGCCGGAAACCGATATTGCCGGTCTGCAGCTGATAACGCTGGCCGGCGTTGAAGTCCTTGTATTTCACGTTCAGCTTGCAGTCGCGCCACAGCGGTTCGCTGTCCGGGCCGATATTGGTGGGCTCCACGGCGAACTGGTAGCGCACCTTCAGCTCATGGTTACCCGGCTGGACCTCGAAATAGCGACGATCCACCCAGGCCTTTTCATCCACTTCCAGCGCCTGCAGGGCGGTGTCCTGGTGGGTGTCGAGGTCGATCCAGGCTTGCGTCGGATCGGGGGTGGGCAGTCCGGCACAGCCGCTCAGGGTCAACAGTCCGGTGGTCAGCAGCAACACGCGCATAGCGAAACTCCAGGCAGGCGAGATAGTCTTGCGGGCAGACTCTCGACGGATGATTCGATTTGATTAGGCCGCGTTCAAGCCATGGGTTACTTGATCGTCTTTTGCGCTTTTTGTTTCCGGGCCTGGTGCTTTTGTCGCTCAACGGTTGTTCCAGCGTCGGTTACTACAGCCAGCTGGCCACCGGCCAATGGCGGTTGTTGCAGGCCCGCACCCCGGTCGAGCAGGTCATCGCCGATCCGGCTCGCGACCCGCAACTGCGCGCCCACCTGGCCCAGTCGCAGGTGGCCCGACGCTTCGCCAGCCAGCACCTGCACCTGCCGGACAACCAGAGCTATCGCCTCTACGCCGACATCGGCCGGCCCTTCGTGGTGTGGAATGTGTTCAGCACCCCCGAGTTTTCCCTGAGCCCCAAGACCCACTGTTTCCCGATTGCCGGCTGCGTGGCTTATCGCGGTTATTACAGCCAGGGCGGGGCCCGGGGTGACGCGGCCTTGCAGAAACAGCAGGGCATGGACGTGGCCATCGGCGGGGTGGAGGCTTACTCGACCCTGGGCTGGTTCAACGACCCGATCCTCAGTTCGATGATGCATTGGGGCGACGAGCGCCTGGCGACCCTGATCTTCCACGAGCTGGCGCACCAGCGCTTCTATGTGAAGGACGACACCGAATTCAACGAGTCCTTCGCCACCTTCGTCGAGCAGGAAGGCACCCGGCAATGGCGCGCCGCCAGGGGCTTGCCACCGTCCAGCGATGCCCAGGTCCGGCAGCGCGACCAGTTCATCCAGCTGATCCTCGATACCCGCCAGCGCCTGGAGCGCCTGTATGCCCTGCCGCTGCCGGCCGAGCAGATGCGCCAGCGCAAGGCCGCCGAATTCGAGCGGCTGCGGCGGGATTACCGACAACTCAAAGGCAGCCAATGGCATGGCGACTCGCGCTACGACGCCTGGATCGACGCCCCGCTGAACAACGCCCGGCTGCTGCCCTTTGGCCTGTACGACCAGTGGGTACCGGCATTTGCCGCCTTGTTCAAACAGGCGAACGGGGATTGGCCGGCGTTCTACCAGGCCGTGGAGAAGCTCGGTGCGCTGCCGGCCGAGCAGCGCAAGGCGGCGCTGAAAGCCTTGATGGGCGGCGTCTAGAAGGACGCCATCGCGGGCTCAACTGCGCAAGAACGCCTGGTGCAACTCGTCCAGGGTCTGGAAGTGGTAGGCCGGCGCCTCGGCGCTCAGTTCCTCGTGGCTGCCGAAGCCATACCCCACCGCCGCGGCGTCCAGTCCGTTGTGGCGGGCGCCGATCAGGTCGTGCTTGCGGTCGCCGATCATCAGGGTGTCGCGTGGGTCCAGGCCTTCTTCGCTCACCAGGTGGCGGATCAGCTCGACCTTGTCGGTGCGGGTGCCGTCCAGTTCGCTGCCGTAGATCACCTTGAAGTGTCGGGCGAAGTCGAAATGCCGGGCGATTTCGCGGGCGAACACCCAGGGCTTGGACGTGGCGATATAGAGCTGGCGACCCTGCCCGCCCAGGGTTTCCAGCAACGGCATGACGCCGTCGAACACCCGGTTCTCATACAGGCCGGTGACTTTGAACCGTTCGCGGTAGAAGTTCACCGCCTCCCAGGCCCTGGCTTCGTCGAAACCGTAGAACTGCATGAACGCCTGCAACAGCGGCGGGCCGATGAAGTGCTCCAGCTTCGTCAGGTCCGGTTCGTCGATGCCCAGCTTGCCGAGGGCGAACTGGATCGAGCGGGTGATGCCTTCGCGCGGGTCGGTCAGGGTGCCGTCGAGGTCGAACAGTACGGTTTGGTAATGCATGGGAATTCCTGGGCAATGATTCGGGGGCTCAAGCCTGGTCGTAGCCTTCGGCCAGATGCAGGTCCTTGAGCTTCACGTAGTTGGCGGCGCTGTAGGTGAAGAACGCGCGTTCCTTGTCGGTCAGCGGGCGTGCCTGCTTCACCGGGCTGCCGACGTAGAGGAAGCCGCTTTCCAGGCGCTTGCCCGGCGGCACCAGGCTGCCGGCGCCGACGATCACGTCGTCTTCGACCACCGCGCCGTCCATGACGATGCTGCCCATGCCGATCAGCACCCGGCTGCCGATGCTGCAACCGTGCAGCATCACTTTGTGGGCGATGGTCACGTCGTCGCCGATCAGCAGCGGGAAGCCGTCCGGGTTGAAGGGGCCGGCATGGGTGATGTGCAGCACGCTGGCATCCTGCACGCTGGTGCGCGCGCCGATGCGGATGCGGTGCATGTCGCCGCGGATCACCGTCAGGGGCCAGACCGAACTGTCGGCGCCGATTTCGACATCGCCGATCACCACCGCCGAGCTGTCGACGAAGGCCCGCGGGCCGAGGATGGGCGTGTGCTGCTGATAGGTACGGATGGCCAAGTGGGATACCTGCTCTGACATTTATTAATGGGGGCGATAGCTGCGGCGTGCGTCGATTGTAATTAAGATGGCGCAATGTTTCTTCCAGCCAAGGTGCCCACCGTGAGTGTGAACAACCCTCTTCTGCAGCCCTACGACCTGCCGCCGTTCTCGGCGATCCGCGCCGAGCACGTACAGCCGGCCATCGAACAGATCCTGGCTGACAACCGCGCCGCCATCGCTGAAATCCTCAAGAGCCAGGGCGCGCAACCGACCTGGGCCGGCCTGGTCCTGGCCATGGACGAACTCAACGACCGCCTGGGCGCCGCCTGGAGCCCGGTGAGCCACCTCAACGCCGTGTGCAACAGCGCCGAACTGCGCGAAGCCTATGAGGCCTGCCTGCCGGCCCTGAGCGCCTACTCCACCGAAATGGGGCAGAACCGCGAACTGTTCCAGGCCTTCGAAGCCCTGGCCAGCAGCCCGGAAGCCGCCGGTTTCGACGTGGCGCAGAAAACCATCCTGGAACACTCCCTGCGCGACTTCCGCCTGTCGGGTATCGACCTGCCGCCGGAGCAGCAGAAGCGTTATGCCGAAGTGCAGAGCAAGCTGTCCGAGCTGGGCAGCCGCTTCTCCAACCAATTGCTCGACGCCACCCAGGCCTGGACCAAGCACGTCACCGACGAAGCGGCGCTGGCCGGCCTGACGGCCTCGGCCAAGGCGCAAATGGCCGCCGCGGCCCAGGCCAAGGGCCTGGACGGTTGGCTGATCACCCTGGAGTTCCCCAGCTATTACGCAGTGATGACCTACGCCGAAGACCGCGCGCTGCGCGAAGAAGTCTACGCCGCCTACTGCACCCGTGCCTCGGACCAGGGGCCGAACGCCGGCCAGAACGACAACGGCCCGGTCATGGAGGAAATCCTCGACCTGCGCCAGGAACTGGCCCGCCTGCTGGGCTACGCCAACTTCGCCGAGCTGAGCCTGGCGACCAAGATGGCCGAGTCCAGCGACCAGGTGCTGAGTTTCCTGCGCGACCTGGCCAAGCGCAGCAAGCCGTTCGCTGCCCAGGACCTGCAACAGCTCAAGGCCTATGCCGCCGAGCAAGGCTGCCCGGATCTGCAGAGCTGGGACAGCGGTTTCTACGGCGAGAAGCTGCGCGAGCAGCGCTACAGCGTGGCCCAGGAAACCCTGCGCGCCTATTTCCCGATCGACAAGGTGCTCGGCGGCCTGTTCGCCATCGTCCAGCGCCTGTACGGCATCGAGATCGCCGAACTGAAAGGCTTCGACACCTGGCACCCGGACGTGCGCCTGTTCGAGATCAAGGAAAACGGCCAGCACGTGGGCCGCTTCTTCTTCGACCTGTATGCCCGCGCCAACAAGCGCGGCGGTGCCTGGATGGACGGCGCCCGCGACCGTCGCCGCACCTTCGACGGCGTGCTGCAAAGCCCGGTGGCCAACCTGGTGTGCAACTTCACCCCGGCCGACAGCGGCAAGCCTGCGCTGCTGACCCACGATGAAGTCACCACCCTGTTCCACGAGTTCGGCCATGGCCTGCACCACCTGCTGACCCGCGTCGAGCACGCCGGCGTTTCTGGCATCAACGGCGTGGCCTGGGACGCAGTCGAGCTGCCGAGCCAGTTCATGGAGAACTGGTGCTGGGAGCCCGAAGGCCTGGCGCTGATCTCCGGCCACTATGAAACCGGCGAGCCGCTGCCCCAGGACCTGCTGCAGAAAATGCTCGCGGCGAAGAACTTCCAGTCCGGCTTGATGATGGTGCGCCAGCTGGAATTCTCGCTGTTCGACTTCGAGCTGCATGCCACCCATGGCGACGGCCGCGGCGTGCTGCAGGTGCTCGAGGGCGTGCGCGACGAGGTCTCGGTGATGCGTCCGCCGGCCTACAACCGCTTCCCCAACAGCTTCGCGCACATCTTCGCCGGCGGTTATGCCGCGGGTTACTACAGCTACAAGTGGGCCGAAGTGCTGTCGGCCGATGCGTTCTCGAAGTTCGAGGAAGAAGGCGTGCTGAATGCCGAGACCGGTCGCGCGTTCCGCGAAGCGATCCTGGCCCGCGGCGGCTCCCAGGAGCCAATGGTGCTGTTCGTCGATTTCCGCGGACGTGCGCCGTCGATTGACGCACTCTTGCGCCACAGCGGCCTGTCCGAGGACGCAGCGGCATGAGCGAGGGGCCAGTGAAGACGAAAAAACGCTTTATCGCCGGGGCGGTATGCCCGGCGTGCAGCGAGCAGGACAAGCTGATGATGTGGAGCGAAGACGACGTTCCCCATCGCGAATGCGTGGCCTGCGGTTATGCCGACACCTTGAATGAACAGGGCCTGTCGGTGCCCAAGGAATTGAGCACGCGGGTCAACACCACGGCCCTCAAGGTGCCGGACGCCAAGGTCCAGTCGGTGCAGTTCTTTCCCAACCCCAAGTTGAAGAAGAAAACCGACGAACCCAAGTAGTGGTGAATCCTTGTAGGAGCGCAGCTTGCGCGCGATAGCGGTGTATCAGATACACCGCGGCGCCTCGATCGCCAGCAAGCTGGGCTCCTACAGGAAAGCTGCGCCCCTCGGGGCCTATCAATTCGCCGGCTTGCTGACGCTCACTGTCTCGAACCAGCTTTTCACCGAGCACAGGGCGAACACGCTGGTGCTGCAATCGCCATTGGCCAGGGCGGTGCGCAATTTGTCGATATCGGCCTGCATCATGTAGCGAATGCCGTCCTTGAAGTGGGAACTGTCGCCAAACCCGCCTCCGGTCATTTCATTCAGTGCCTCCTCCTTGCTCCACCCCTGGACCACGACCCGATACATCGCCGACATCAGGCCGGTGCGGTCCGAGCCGTGCTTGCAGTGCATCAGCACCGGGCCCTGGGTCTCGGCGGCCTGGATCGCCCGCAACGCCGCTAGCACATCGGCGTCATCCACATGATTGGTGCGATAGGGCAGCTGCACCTGGTTGATGCCCGGGGCTTGCAGCCAGCTGGAGTCGGACTCCGGCAGGAAGTTGATCACCGTTCCGACCTTGAGCTTCTCCAGCAGGGGCACGGCTTTGCCGTCCGGCAAGGCGCTGCGGTAGAGCGTTGGCGACATCTGGTACAGGTTGTAGTGGGGATCCACGGGCTGGGCCCACTGGGCGGGCCGGGTCGAGTCGGTCTCGGCGGCCTGCGCCTGCGGCCAGGCGAACAGCGTCAGGAGGGACAGGCAGAGAGCGGGAAGGACGCGAAAGGTGTGCATGCAGAAGGCCGTGACCGGAAAAAGAGTGAGGGAGCCTTAGCTTCTCCTCGAAGCGGTCAAAGCCCTGTGAGGGGCTTGTCAAAGAATCGTGAAGCGGGCTCCTGGAGGGTTTTTTCCGGGCAATCGCCACTTTTTCCGGCATCAGCGATCTATTTGGATGCTTAGCCTGCTACCATTTGTAACCAAAATTTGCTGAACTGCGCTTCCCGGCGCCGGCTTTTCCCCGCCGCCGCCAAAAAATGACAAGCCACGCCATGACGCGGCTGCCCAACCCGTGAATGCCTAGTGTGAGGTGTCTCCCCCATGTCTGATCACGATCAAGACAACCCGCGGCGTGAGTTTTTGCGCAAATCCCTGACCCTGATCCCGGTGGTCACGGTCGCCAGTACCGGCCTGGGCAGCTCGATGCTGATGGCCGCCCCTGAAGCGGCCAAGCCCGCCGCGCCCGTCGCACCGGCCAGGACTTCGGGCAGTGCCGACAGCTACCAGCCGACTTACTTCACTGCCGAAGAGTGGGCCTTTGTCCAGGCTGCCGTGGAGCGCCTGATCCCGGCCGACGAGCAAGGTCCCGGTGCCCTGGAAGCCGGCGTGCCGGAATACATCGACCGGCAGATGAACACCCCCTACGCCGCGGGCGCCCTGTGGTACATGCAAGGCCCGTTCAATGCCGACGCCGCGCCGGAGATGGGCTGGCAGAGCAAGCTGGTCCCCAAGGAGATCTATCGCCTGGGCATCGCCGCGACGGACGCTTGGTCGAAAGCCTTCAACGGTAAAACATTTGCCGCGAAAGACAGCGCTACCCGAGACGATCTGCTCAAGCAGCTTGAAGCCGGAAAACCGCAATTCGACAGTGTTCCGCCGAAGATTTTCTTCAACCTGCTGTTGCAAAACACCAAGGAAGGGTTCTTCTGCGACCCGATCCACGGTGGCAACAAAGGCATGGTCGGCTGGACCCTGATCGGCTTCCCCGGCGCTCGCGCCGATTTCATGGACTGGGTGGAACGCAACGAGCAATACCCTTTCCCGGCAGTATCGATTCGCGGCGAGAGGGCTTGAGCATGGCAACCGTAATGAAGAAGGTCGACGCGGTGATCGTCGGGTTTGGCTGGACCGGCGCGATCATGGCCAAGGAGCTGACCGAGGCCGGGCTCAATGTGCTGGCGCTGGAGCGCGGGCCCATGCAGGACACCTACCCGGACGGCAACTACCCGCAGGTGATCGACGAACTCACCTACAGCGTGCGCAAGAAACTGTTCCAGGACATTTCCCGGGAGACGGTCACCATCCGCCACAGCGTCAACGACGTGGCCCTGCCGAACCGCCAGCTGGGTGCGTTCCTGCCCGGCAATGGCGTGGGCGGCGCCGGCCTGCACTGGTCCGGCGTGCATTTTCGCGCCGACCCGATCGAGCTGCGCATGCGCAGCCACTACGAAGAGCGCTACGGCAAGAACTTCATCCCCAAGGACATGACCATCCAGGACTTCGGCGTCACCTACGAAGAGCTGGAGCCGTTCTTCGACTATGCGGAAAAAGTCTTCGGCACCTCGGGCCAGGCCTGGACCGTGAAAGGCCAGCTGGTCGGTGAAGGCAAGGGGGGCAACCCCTACGCGCCGGACCGTTCGGACCATTTCCCGCTGGAGTCGCAGAAAAACACCTACTCCGCGCAGCTGTTCCAGAAGGCGGCCGGCGAAGTCGGCTACAAGCCGTACAACCTGCCGTCGGCCAACACCTCGGGGCCGTACACCAACCCCTATGGCGCACAGATGGGGCCGTGCAACTTCTGCGGTTTCTGCAGCGGTTACGTCTGCTACATGTACTCCAAGGCCTCGCCGAACGTGAACATCCTGCCGGCCCTGCGGCCGCTGCCGAATTTCGAGCTGCGCCCCAACTCCCACGTGCTCAAGGTCAACCTCGACAGCACCAAGACCCGCGCTACCGGCGTCACCTACGTCGACGGCCAGGGCCGCGAGATCGAACAGCCGGCGGACCTGGTGATCCTCGGCGCGTTCCAGTTCCATAACGTGCGGCTGATGCTGCTGTCCGGCATCGGCAAGCCATACGATCCGATCACCGGCGAAGGCGTGGTGGGCAAGAACTTCGCCTACCAGAACATGGCGACCATCAAGGCCTACTTCGACAAGGACGTGCACACCAACAACTTCATCGGGGCTGGCGGCAACGGCGTGGCGGTGGACGACTTCAACGCCGACAACTTCGACCACGGCCCCCACGGCTTCGTCGGCGGCTCGCCGTTCTGGGTCAACCAGGCCGGCAGCCGGCCGATCGCCGGGACCTCCAACCCGCCGGGCACCCCGGCCTGGGGCAGCGCCTGGAAGAAAGCCACCGCCGACTACTACACCCACCAGGTGTCGATGGACGCCCATGGCGCCCACCAGTCCTACCGCGGCAACTACCTCGACCTCGATCCGGTATACCGCGACGCCTATGGCCTGCCGTTGCTGCGCATGACCTTCGACTGGCAGGAAAACGACATCAAGATGAACCGCTTCATGGTCGAGAAGATGGGCAAGATCGCCCAGGCGATGAACCCCAAGGCCATTGCCCTGCTGGGCAAGAAGGTCGGCGAGCACTTCAACACCGCGTCCTACCAGACCACCCACCTCAACGGTGGCGCGATCATGGGCACCGACCCCAAGACCAGTGCCCTGAACCGCTACCTGCAGAGCTGGGACGTGCACAACGTGTTCGTCCCGGGCGCTTCGGCCTTCCCCCAGGGCCTGGGCTACAACCCGACCGGCCTGGTGGCCGCGTTGACCTACTGGTCGGCCCGCGCGATCCGCGAGCAGTACCTGAAGAACCCCGGCCCGCTGGTCCAGGCATAAGGAGCGATGACCATGAAAACCCTCGTTATCGCCACCCTGGCCCTGCTCGGCAGCACCGCCCTCAGCGCCGCCGAAACCGATCCGCAGGCCTTGGTCAAGCAAGGCGAATACCTGGCTCGCGCCGGTGACTGCGTGGCCTGCCACACCGCCAAGGACGGCAAGCCGTTCGCTGGCGGGCTGCCGATGGAAACCCCGATCGGCACGATCTACTCCACCAACATCACCCCGGACAAGACCGGCATCGGCGAGTACAGCTTCGAGGACTTCGACAAGGCCGTGCGCCATGGCGTGGCCAAGAGCGGCGACACCCTGTACCCGGCCATGCCCTACCCGTCCTATGCACGGGTCAGCGATGCCGACATGCAAGCGCTGTATGCCTACTTCATGAAAGGCGTGGCGCCCGTGGCCCAGGAGAACCGCGACAGCGACATTCCCTGGCCGCTGAGCATGCGCTGGCCGCTGGCCGGCTGGCGCTGGCTGTTCGCGCCGAGCGTGGCGGACCTGCAAGGCCAGGCGGCGCCAGCGCCGGCCGGCCAGGACCCGCTGGTCGGCCGCGGCGCCTACCTGGTCGAAGGCCTCGGCCACTGTGGCGCCTGCCACACGCCACGGGCCCTGACCATGCAGGAGAAGGCCCTGAGCGCCGGCGAAGGCAGCCAGTTCCTGGCGGGCAGCGCGCCGCTGGAAGGCTGGATCGCCAAGAGCCTGCGCGGCGACCACAAGGACGGCCTCGGCAGCTGGAGCGAGGCGCAACTGGTGCAATTCCTCAAGACCGGCCGCAGCGACCGCAGCGCGGTATTCGGTGGCATGAGCGATGTGGTGGTGCACAGCATGCAGTACATGTCCGACGAGGACCTGACGGCCATTGCGCGCTACCTCAAGTCGCTGCCGGCTGTAGACCCCAACGACCAGCCGCACCAGTACGACAAGCAGGTGGCCGAGGCCCTGTGGAAAGGTGACGACAGCAAGCCGGGCGCGGCGGTGTACATCGACAACTGCGCGGCCTGCCACCGCACCGACGGCCATGGCTATACCCGCGTGTTCCCGGCGCTGGCGGGTAACCCGGTGCTGCAAAGCGCCGACGCTACGTCGCTGATCCATATCGTGCTCAAGGGCGGCACTCTGCCGGCCACCCACACCGCGCCATCGACCTTCACCATGCCGGCGTTCGCCTGGCGCCTGTCGGACCAGGAGGTGGCCGATGTGGTCAACTTCATCCGCACCAGCTGGGGCAACCAGGGTTCCGAGGTGAAGGCCGCGGACGTCGCGGGGCTGCGCAAGGGCGACCTGCAGAGCACCTCGAACGACGACCTGGGCCAGGTGACGAAGCACAGCGGCGGTTGACCGGGCGTTATCGCGGGCAAGCCGGATCGCCGCCCGCTCGCTCCACGGGATTACCCCGACTGTAGGAGCGAGGCTTGCCCGCGATGCGCGTCGCCAGACGCGCGCTTCCAGCCCAACGGCGCTTTGCAGAAATTCCAACCTCCATTACTGTATATAAATACAGTAATGGAGCGCCTCCCATGTCCACCCCCCTGCCCCCGCGCGGCCGTGGCACCGCGACCAACCCGCACAACCGCTTCGCGCCCCAGCGTTCGGAGGCCTTCGACGACGGCTGGCACCAGGAGGTGCCGTTGACCCAGGGCACCGAGGTGCGCTTCGAAACGGCGAAATCCATCATCACCCGCAACAGCTCGCCGGACCTGCCCTTCGACCGCTCCATCAACCCCTATCGCGGCTGCGAGCACGGCTGCATCTACTGTTATGCGCGGCCCAGCCACGCCTACTGGGACATGTCTCCCGGGCTGGATTTCGAGACCCGGCTGATCGCCAAGAGCAATGCCGCTTCGCTGCTCGAACAGCAGCTGTCCAGGCCCGGTTATCGCTGCGCGCCGATCAACCTGGGCTCCAACACCGACCCTTATCAGCCCATCGAGCGCGAACACCGGCTGACCCGCCAGACCCTGGAAGTGCTGTTGCGCTACCGGCATCCGGTGACCATCGTCACCAAGGGTTCGCTGATCCTGCGCGATCTCGACCTGCTGGCCGAGCTGGCCAGGCAGCGACTGGTGGCGGTGATGATCAGCCTGACCACCCTGGACGACGAGCTCAAGCGCATCCTCGAACCCCGGGCGGCGGCGCCCAAGGCGCGGTTGCGGGCGATCCGGGTGATGCGCGAGGCGGGGATCCCGGTCGGGGTGCTGTGTTCGCCGATGATTCCGATGATCAACGACAGCGAGCTGGAAAGCCTGCTCGCCGAGGCTCGGGCCGCCGGCGCGCAAAGCGCGGCCTACATGATGCTGCGCCTGCCCCTGGAAGTGGCGCCGCTGTTCGAGGAATGGCTCGAGGCCCACTATCCGCAGCGGGCGGCCCATGTCCTGAGCCTGATCCGGCAGTGTCGCGGCGGCGAACTCTACGACAGCCGCTTCGGCGTACGGATGCGCGGCGAAGGCCCCTTCGCCGCCCTGCTGGCGCAACGGTTCGCCAAGGCCAGCAAGCGCCTGGGGCTCGACCGGCGCGAAGGTTATGACCTCGATTGCACGGCCTTCTGTCCGCCCGGCGCGCAGATGTCGTTGCTCTAGGAACAATTGACCTAAGGTGCAGTAGTGCCTGGTGCACCTTACGCTTACGCTGACCACCTTCTGGCTGCGCCAATAGTGGCGTTTTAGAGCGCTCCGTTCAGTTTGAGTTAAGTTTGGAGGGCTAGTTTGTTCATCGAGGGACCTGTGGGTCGCCCCCAGCGTTCTGGTTGTTTTTTAATCAAACGCTGGTGTCATGCTGGATAAAACCGGAAAATTCCCCCAAGGGTCTGCGCGGAAAGTGGGCGAGCGACGGTCAGGCATGGCAACGGCCGGCGTGCGACGCCATACCACTTTTCGACAGAGCCAAATCGGTCAAAGAGGATGAATCACATGAGTGACAAGGATAAACAGCCGTTGGCTGCGCCGGCTTCAGCGTCCACAGAGGCCGCGGAAAGTGCCGACGCAGCGCTGCAGACAATCGTTGACGGCTTTTTGCATTTTCATCACGAGGTCTTCCCGCAGCAGGAAGAACTGTTCAAGAAACTCGCCAAGGCCCAGCGGCCCCGGGCGATGTTCATTGCCTGCGCGGACTCGCGCATCGTTCCCGAACTGATTACCCAGAGCGCCCCGGGCGACCTGTTCGTGACCCGCAACGTCGGTAACGTGGTGCCGCCTTACGGGCAGATGAACGGCGGCGTGTCCACGGCCATCGAATACGCGGTCATGGCGCTGGGCGTGCATCACATCATCGTCTGCGGCCATTCGGACTGTGGCGCCATGCGCGCGGTGCTCAACCCGCAGAGCCTGGAAAAAATGCCGACGGTCAAAGCCTGGCTGCGCCACGCCGAAGTGGCCAAGACCATGGTTCACGAGAACTGCGATTGCGTTGACGAGAACGCCAGCATGCACGTGCTGACCGAAGAGAACGTCATCGCCCAGTTGCAGCATTTGCGCACCCACCCGTCGGTGGCTTCGCGCATGGCCAACGGCCAGTTGTTCATCCATGGCTGGGTGTACAACATCGAAACCAGCGAAATCAAAGCCTACGACGCGGACCAGGGATGTTTCCTGCCGCTGGATGGACGTCATCCGATCCCGGTTGCGACGCCTAAAGCGCGCTTCTAGAGCCTCCTAAATCCCGTGTGGTTCAGCCATGACTGCCGTCAGCGCAGTCAGGCTTCGCCACGCCTGCAAAAAGCTTCAGGAGAATCATCATGCGTGCAGCACGACTGAAAGCTGTTTTGCCACGGGAGCTGCTGGCTTCCGTGGTGGTGTTCCTGGTGGCCCTGCCGTTGTGCATGGGGATCGCGATTGCGTCCGGCCTGCCGCCGGCCAAGGGGTTGATCACCGGGATCATCGGTGGCCTGGTGGTGGGCTGGCTGGCCGGCTCGCCCCTGCAAGTCAGCGGCCCCGCCGCGGGGTTGGCGGTACTGGTGTTCGAGCTGGTGCGCCAGCATGGTATCGCCATGCTCGGGCCGATCCTGCTCCTGGCCGGCCTGCTTCAATTGGTGGCCGGGCGCCTGCGCCTGGGTTGCTGGTTTCGCGTCACGGCGCCGGCGGTGGTCTACGGCATGCTGGCCGGGATCGGGGTGTTGATCGTGCTCTCCCAGGTGCATGTCATGCTCGACGCCCAGCCCCAGGCGTCCGGCCTGGATAACCTCGCGGGCTTCCCCGCGGCGGTGGCCCAGGCGCTGCCGAGCCTGGGCGGCGGGTTTGGCTGGCAGGCCGGGTTGCTCGGCTTGTCGACCATGGCCGTGATGTTCCTGTGGGAAAAACTGCGCCCGCATTCCCTGCGCTTCATCCCTGGCGCGTTGCTGGGCGTGGGCCTGGCGACCCTGGCCAGCCTGGCCCTGGCGCTGCCGGTCAAACGGGTGGAAGTCCCGGCCAACCTCGCCGAGGCAATCGACTGGCTGCGTCCGGCCGACCTGCTCAACCTGGCGGATCCGACGCTGCTGATCGCGGCCTTCGCCGTGGCCTTTATCGCCAGCGCCGAAACCCTGTTGTCGGCTGCCGCGGTGGATCGCATGCACAACGGGGTGCGCTCGGACTTCGACCGTGAACTGTCGGCGCAGGGGGTTGGCAACATGCTTTGCGGGCTGCTCGGGGCGTTGCCGATGACCGGGGTGATCGTGCGCAGCTCGGCCAACGTCCAGGCCGGCGCGACCACGCGGCTGTCGACGATCTTCCACGGCCTGTGGCTGCTGGCGTTCGTGCTGTTGCTGTCCAGCGTGCTGCAGAGCATTCCGGTGGCCAGCCTGGCGGGCGTGCTGGTGTACACCGGCTTCAAGCTGGTGGACCTCAAGTCGTTCCGCAAGCTGGGTCGCTACGGGCCGATGCCGATGCTGACCTACGGCGTGACCGCGCTGGCGATCGTCTTCACCGACCTGTTGACCGGGGTGTTGATCGGTTTCGGCCTGACCCTGGTGAAGCTGGCCTGGGGCGCCTCGCGCCTGAAGATCAGCCTGATCGACCTGCCGGCCGACGGCGAGATGGAGTTGCGCCTGGTGGGCGCCGCGACCTTCCTCAAGGTCCCGGCACTGACCCAGGCGCTAGGCAGCATTCCCCCGGGCACCACGGTGCATGTGCCGCTCAATAACCTGGGGTATATCGACCACGCCTGCCTGGAACTGCTCGAGGAGTGGGACCGGGCCAACGCCGCCAAGGGCTCGAAGCTGGTGATCGAGTCGCGCGGGTTGAAGCGTCGGCTGGAGGGACGCCTGCACACCACAGTGGGGGTGAGCCCGGCGTCGAAAGGCGTAAGCCGGGCATGAAGCCTCTGTAGGAGCACAGCTTGCGTGCGATGGGTGCGCCGAGGTCTCTCTGAAGCGCCGCACCATCGTTCATCGCGGGCAAGTCGGATCGCCGCCCGCTCGCTCCTACAGAGTTTCGATGGCTTCAGGCTGCCGGCTGGTCGAGCTCCAGCTCCACGCCCAGCTGGCGCGACAGACACGGCCAGCGTTTCCAGGCCGCTTCGGTGTCGGGGCTGTTGAGTTTCTCCCGGTAGGCCTCGACCGACTCGAGGGCGAAGCTCTCTTCGTCGAGCATGCTGTCGACCGCGTGATGCACCGCTTCATCCAGCTGGTTGGCGAAGGTTTCGCCGATCAGTTGGTGCGCGATCAGGTTGGCCACGGTGGTATCCAGCGGGATCAGCGGCTGGCCGAAGTGAGTGATGTACAGGTCGTTGACCTCCTCCACCAGGCGGTGGGCCAGGTAGGCCTCGTCCAGCAGGCCGTCCAGGCCTTCGTGCCCGGCCATGATGGCGGGTGGCTGAAGGAAGAACTGCTCGGCGATCTTCAGCACCGGCTTGATCTGCGACTCGATGCCGGCTTCGCGCGCGACTTCGTTGGCAGCGTCCAGCAGGTCCGGGACCTGGTCGATGTAAGCGGCGACAAAACGGGTCATCACCCCCTGGGCGTCCACTTCGGGGAGCTGGATGGCGGGGTGCAGGTGCGGCAATTGGGTTTCCAGCTGGCGGCGCAAATAACCACTGCCGGACTCATGCTGATGGGCTCGTTGGATCTGCTCGCGCAATGCGGCGGTGTTCATGAATACTCCAGGAAACAAGGGCAATTTAATAGGGAAGACATAAGTTAGCCTGCTCACGAAACCGCTTAAGACGCATTTTTCATAATCACGTCACAGTTAGACGCCCAGGTTATATCTCTTCGCCATCGTTCTCCCCTCTATCCCTTTCCTGCCGTGGCCTATAAGGCTGCACGAAACTGTTTCAGGCGTTTTACGAGCCTGCGTTGCGAGGTCGAAGTCGCTGTCTATACTCGGGGCTGTATGAAGTTAGCTGATGACGCCCGACTGCATGTGCAGCGAGGCTCGGCGGTTTAAGTTCGTAGTCTAGGCAGCCGCTCCCTTGCCGCAGGTGAAAGCCGGCGGGATAACAAGAACGATAAGGGGAACCCGCAATGATGCGACATCCACAAGTCTGGATGGGCCTCCTGTTGTGGTCGGTATTCAGCCAGGCGCATGGCGCCTGGACGGTGAATATGGCGCCTGGAGCGACTGAAATCAGTCACGCGGTATTCGACCTGCACATGACCATCTTCTGGATCTGTGTGGTGATCGGCGTCATCGTCTTCGGCGCCATGTTCTGGTCGATGATCCTGCACCGCCGCTCCACCGGCCAGGAAGCCGCCCGATTCCATGAAAGCACCACGGTCGAGATTCTCTGGACGGTGGTGCCGTTCGTGATCCTGGTGGTCATGGCCATTCCCGCCACCGCGACCCTGATCAAGATGTACGACACCAGTGAGCCGGATGTGGACATCCAGATCACCGGCTATCAGTGGAAGTGGCACTACAAATACCTGGGCCAGGACGTCGAGTTCTTCAGCAACCTGGCTACCCCCGCCGAGCAGATCCACAACCAGAGCGCCAAGGGCGAGCATTACCTGCTGGAGGTCGACCAGCCGCTGGTGCTGCCGATCGGCGCCAAGGTGCGCTTCCTGGTGACCTCGGCCGACGTCATCCATTCCTGGTGGGTGCCGGCCTTCGCGGTCAAGCGCGACGCGATCCCCGGTTTCGTCAACGAGGCCTGGACCCGGATCGACAAGCCCGGCCTGTACCGCGGCCAATGCGCCGAGCTGTGCGGCAAGGACCACGGCTTCATGCCGATCGTGGTCGACGTGAAGACCCAGGCCGACTACGACACCTGGCTGGGCGAGCGCAAGGCCGAAGCGCTCAAGCTCAAGGAGCTGACCAGCAAGGAATGGACCCTCGAAGAACTGGTGGCCCGTGGCGACAAGATCTACCACACCACCTGTGTTTCCTGTCACCAGGCCGAAGGCCAGGGGCTGCCGCCGATGTTCCCGGCCCTCAAGGGCTCGAAGATCGCCACCGGTCCGAAGGAAGGTCACTTGAACCTCGTCTTCCACGGCAAGCCCGGCACCGCGATGGCGGCCTTCGGCAAGCAGCTGTCGGAAGTCGACCTGGCCGCGGTGATCACCTACGAACGCAACGCCTGGGGCAACAACAAGGGCGACATGGTGACGCCCAAGGATGTCCTGGCTCTGAAACAGGCGGAAAGCAAATGACCCGGTCCATTGCGTGTTCCCGGAACCGGTCGGGGCGTGCCGCCCTCGATCGTCCAGCCCACCCGTTTACAGGAGACAGGTCATGAGCGCTGTGATCGACGACCACGGCCACGCCGGCCATGACGAGCATGCCCATGGCCCCGCCAAGGGCCTGATGCGCTGGGTGCTGACCACCAACCACAAGGACATCGGCACCCTGTACCTGTGGTTCGCCTTCACCATGTTCCTGCTCGGCGGCTCGTTCGCCATGGTGATCCGCGCCGAGCTGTTCCAGCCCGGGTTGCAGATCGTCGAACCGGCGTTCTTCAACCAGATGACCACCATGCATGGCCTGGTGATGGTCTTCGGCGCGGTGATGCCGGCGTTCGTCGGCCTCGCCAACTGGATGATCCCGCTGATGATCGGCGCCCCGGACATGGCGCTGCCACGGATGAACAACTTCAGCTTCTGGCTGCTGCCGGCGGCCTTCCTGATGCTGGTCTCGACCCTGTTCATGCCGGGCGGCGGGCCGAACTTCGGCTGGACCTTCTACGCCCCGCTGTCCACCACCTACGCGCCGGAAAGCGTGACCTTCTTCATTTTCGCCATCCACCTGATGGGCATCAGCTCGATCATGGGCGCGATCAACGTGATCGCTACCATCCTAAACCTGCGCGCCCCCGGCATGACCCTGATGAAGATGCCGCTGTTCGTCTGGACCTGGCTGATCACTGCGTTCCTGCTGATCGCGGTGATGCCGGTGCTGGCCGGCTGCGTGACCATGATGCTGATGGACATCCACTTCGGCACCAGCTTCTTCAGCGCCGCCGGCGGTGGCGACCCGGTGCTGTTCCAGCATGTGTTCTGGTTCTTCGGCCATCCCGAGGTGTACATCATGATCCTGCCGGCCTTCGGCGCCGTCAGCTCGATCATCCCGGCCTTCTCGCGCAAGCCGCTGTTCGGCTACACCTCGATGGTCTACGCCACGGCGAGCATCGCCTTCCTGTCGTTCATCGTCTGGGCGCACCACATGTTCGTGGTCGGCATCCCGCTGGTGGGCGAGCTGTTCTTCATGTACGCCACGATGCTTATCGCGGTGCCGACCGGGGTCAAGGTGTTCAACTGGGTCAGCACCATGTGGCAGGGCTCGCTGACCTTCGAGACGCCGATGCTGTTCGCCGTGGCCTTCGTGATCCTGTTCACCATCGGCGGTTTCTCCGGGCTGATGCTGGCCATCGCCCCGGCGGACTTCCAGTACCAGGACACCTACTTCGTGGTCGCGCATTTCCACTACGTGCTGGTGCCGGGCGCGATCTTCGGCATCTTCGCCTCGGCCTACTACTGGCTGCCGAAATGGACCGGCCACATGTACGACGAAACCCTGGGCAAGCTGCACTTCTGGCTGTCCTTCATCGGCATGAACATGGCGTTCTTCCCGATGCACTTCGTCGGGCTGGCGGGCATGCCGCGGCGGATTCCGGACTACAACCTGCAGTTCGCCGACTTCAACATGGTCTCGTCCATCGGTGCGTTCACCTTCGGGGCCACGCAGATCTTCTTCCTGTTCATCGTCATCAAGTGCATCCGTGGCGGCGCGCCTGCGCCCGCCAAGCCCTGGGACGGCGCCGAAGGGTTGGAGTGGAGCGTGCCGTCGCCGGCGCCATACCACACCTTCAGCACGCCGCCGGAAGTGAAATGAACGGCCCGCCGCGCTACCCACGGGCCTGTGGAACGGCAGGAGGTTGCTGATGGCCGAGGTCTCGATGAAGAAGCTGGTCACCCGCCTGTTGCTGGTGGTGACGGCGATGTTCGTCTTCGGGTTTGCCCTGGTGCCGATCTACGACGTGATGTGCAAGGCGCTCGGGATCAATGGCAAGACCGGCGGGCAGTACTCCGGCGAGCAGCAGGTCGATGCCTCGCGCCAGGTGCGCGTGCAGTTCCTGTCGACCAATGCGATCGACATGGTCTGGGAGTTCTATCCCAAGGCCGACGACATCGTGGTTCATCCCGGTGCGGTGAACGAGATGATCTTCATCGCCCGCAACCCCAGCGATCACCCGATGAGCGCCCAGGCGATCCCGAGCATCTCGCCGAGCAGCGCGGCGATGTATTTCCACAAGACCGAATGCTTCTGCTTCACCCAGCAAGTGCTGCAACCCGGTCAGCAGATCGAGATGCCGGTACGTTTCATCGTTGACCGCGACATGCCCAAGGATGTGAAGCACCTGACGCTGGCTTACACGCTGTTCGATATCACCGCGCGTCATCCACCGGTGGCCGTGAGCACCAACACCGGCGGTTAAGACGTTCAAGCGTGCCCGATAAGGAGAACAACAAATGGCAACTCATGAGCATTACTACGTTCCCGCCCAGAGCAAGTGGCCGATCATCGCCACGCTGGGCATGTTCGTTACCGTGTTCGGCCTGGCCACCTGGTTCAACGACCTCAAGGCCGCACGACCCGAGTCCCATGGCCCGCTGATCTTCTTCGTCGGGGGCCTGTTGCTGGCCTACATGCTGTTCGGCTGGTTCGGCGCGGTGATCAAGGAAAGCCGTGCCGGGCTGTACAGCGCCCAGCTGGATCGCTCGTTCCGCTGGGGCATGAGCTGGTTCATCTTTTCCGAAGTGATGTTCTTCATCGCCTTCTTCGGCGCGCTGTTCTATGTGCGCCATGTGTCCGGCCCGGCCCTGGGCGGCGAAGGCAGCAAGGGCATCGCGCACATGCTCTGGCCGAACTTCGAGTTCGTCTGGCCATTGCTTAACAACCCCGATTCCAAGCTGTTCCCACCCCCGAAGGAAGTCATCAGCCCCTGGGGCCTGCCGCTGCTCAATACCGTGCTGCTGGTCAGTTCCAGCGTCACCGTGACCATCGCCCACCATGCCTTGAAGAAAGGCCATCGTGGCGCGCTGAAGATCTGGCTGGCGCTGACCGTGCTGCTCGGCTGTGCCTTTCTCGGCTTCCAGGCCGAGGAATACCTGCACGCCTACCACGAGCTGGGGCTGACCCTGGGCTCGGGCATCTACGGCGCCACCTTCTTCATGCTCACCGGCTTCCACGGCGCCCACGTGACCATCGGCACATTGATCCTGTTCGTGATGCTGATGCGCATCCTGAAGGGGCATTTCGACGCCGAGCACCAGTTCGGGTTCGAAGCGGCCAGCTGGTACTGGCACTTCGTCGATGTGGTGTGGATCGGCTTGTTCGTCTTTGTCTACGTGCTCTGAGCCCGCCGTTACCAGGGGGCGTGCGACACCAGCTGGCCGCTGAAGAAGCCCCAGGCGATCAGCCCGACGGTGATCGCGGCCAGGCACACACGAACGGTCAGCGACCTGAGCAGGCGATGGGAGCTGCTGTCGTCCTTGACCAGAAAGAACAGCCCGCTGAACAGGCTGACGAGCGTGGCGATCAGCATCAGGACGATGGCCGCTTTAAGCATGGTGGGGGCTCCCGGGGGGAAACGCGATGCGCTTGAGTATAGCCAGTCGATCTCGTCACTTTCTGGCGTTGCCATGAACGGCTTTCGCCCGGGCGTGGTGCCGACGCTGGTGGTGCTGGCCTTGCTGCCGGTGCTGGTGGCGCTGGGTTTCTGGCAGCTGGGACGAGGCGAACAGAAACGCGAACTGCTGGCCAGCTACGCCGAACGACGGGTCGCCGCGCCGCTTGGCGTGGACGAGCTGCAAGCCGCCGCCGATCCGGCGTTTCGCCGGGTGCGATTGCACGGCCGGCTGGATGCCGAACACAGTCTGCTGCTCGACAACCGCCTGCACGACGGCAAGGTCGGGGTCGAGCTGCTGCAACCCTTTCTCGACCAGGCCAGCGGCCAGTGGCTGCTGCTCAATCGCGGTTGGCTGCCCTGGCCGGACCGGCGCACGCCGCCGGCGTTCAGCACCCCGGAACAGGCGCTGGACCTCGACGCCTGGGTCTATGTCGCGCCGGGCGCGACCTTCCAGCTGCATGCCGACCCGCGCGACGCCCAGTGGCCGCGGCTGGTGACGACGGTCGACGCCGCCGGGCTGTGGCGCGAGTTGGGGCGTGGCGGGTTTGCCCACGAGTTGCGCCAGGAGCGCGGCCCGGGCGCCTACCTGACCGAATGGCCGGTGGTGGCCATGGGGCCGGAAAAACACTTGGGCTATGCCGTGCAGTGGTTCGCCATGGCGCTGGCCCTGGGCGCTTTGTACCTCTACTTCGGATGGCATAACGCAAGGGAGAAAAAACATGGGAGCGGCCATGAATCCACCCAACATTTCTGAGGCCCGCGCGCGCCACCAACGGCGCCGTGGCCGCTGGCAACTGCTGCTGATCGTGGCCATGGTGATCGGCCCGATGATCCTCGCCACCGGCATGTACAAATTGCAGTTCTGGGTGCCGGACAGCCGCACTTATCACGGCGAGATGATCGGCAACGGCCAGAGCCGCGCGGACCTCGGGGTCCAGGCCGACGAGGCGCGCTGGCAACTGCTGGTCACGGCCCCGCGGGACTGCGCGGTGGACTGCCAGCAACTGGTGTACCTGGCGCGGCAGATCCAGATCGCCCTGGGCCGCGACGCCTCCCGGGCCAGCCACGCCCTGGCCGCCGCCCAGCCGCTGAGCGAGGAGTACGCGGCCAGGCTGCAACGCGAATACCCACAGTTGCAACGCTATCCCCTGGACCCGTCGGCCTCCGCCAAGGGCGCCAATGCCCAGGGCGCGCCGCAGCTGTGGATCGTCGACCCGCACGGCAACCTGGTCCTGCGCTACGACGCCCGGGTCAAGGGCAAGGACCTGCTCAACGACCTGCGGCACCTGCTGAAACTGTCGAACATCGGATAGGGGCATCGTCATGGCCAAACCCGGATTTCGCCTCGCCTTGTTCGCCACCTTGCTGGCATTGATCGTGGTGCTGCTCGGCGCCTATACCCGGCTGACCCATGCCGGCCTCGGCTGCCCGGACTGGCCGGGCTGCTACGGCTTCATCGGCGTGCCGAAAAGCGAAGCCCAGCTGGCCCATGCCGAACTGCACTTTCCCGATGCGCCGGTGGAAGCCCACAAGGGCTGGAACGAGATGATCCACCGCTATTTCGCCGGCACCCTGGGCCTGCTGATCGTGCTGCTGGCGGCACGTTCCTGGACGCACCGGCATCACCCCGGGCAACCGCTGAAGCTGCCGCTGTTCCTGCTGTCGGTGGTGTTCGCCCAGGCCCTGTTCGGTATGTGGACGGTGACGCTCAAGCTGTGGCCGCAGGTGGTCACCGCGCACTTGCTGGGCGGTTTCGCCACCCTCAGCCTGCTGTTCCTGCTGACGCTGCGCCTGTCCGGTGTGTTGCCGGCGCTGATCGTGCCGCGGCGCCTGCAGTACTGGGCCACGGCCGGGCTGGTGCTGGTGATCGGGCAGATCGCCCTGGGCGGCTGGGTCAGCTCCAACTACGCGGCGGTGGCCTGCATCGACCTGCCGACCTGCCATGGCCAGTGGTGGCCGGCGGCGGATTTCGCCAACGGCTTTCACCTGACCCAGCATATCGGCCCCAACTACCTGGGCGGGCAGCTCGACAGCGAGGCTCGCACCGCCATCCACCTGACCCACCGCCTGGGCGCCCTGCTGGTGACCCTGGTGCTGCTGGGCCTGGCCTGGCAGTTGAAGCATGTGGGCATGACGCGCCTGGCCGGGCTGGTGCTGGTAGCGCTGGGCGCGCAGGTCGGCCTGGGCATCAGCAACGTGCTGTTCCACCTGCCGCTGCCGGTGGCCGTGGCTCATAACGCCGGGGGCGCGGCGCTGCTGCTGACCCTGGTGCTGGTCAACTATCACGCCCGCACCAGCCTGGTCCGCGCCCGTACGCACCTGCCGCTGGGCTGGCGCTTGAGCCCGCGTAAACAGGCGGCCGGGCCCATCACGATAAAAGGAGAGATGCCATGGCGACTCTGATCGGTGAACGCCACCGCCAGGCGATCTGGCGGGACTACCTGGAGCTGACCAAGCCCAAGGTGGTGGTCCTGATGCTTATCACCTCGCTGGTGGGCATGTTCCTCGCCACCCGTGCCGGGGTGCCGTGGACGGTGCTGGTGTTCGGCAACCTGGGTATCGCTCTGTGCGCCGGCGCGGCCGCGGCGGTGAACCATGTGGTGGACCGGCGGATCGACGCGGTCATGGCCCGCACGCACAAGCGGCCCTTGGCCGAGGGCCGGGTCTCGCCGTCGGCGGCGCTGGGTTTCGCCCTGTTGCTGGCGCTCGCCGGGCAAGCCTTGCTGCTGGCCTTTACCAACCCGCTGACCGCCTGGCTGACCCTGGCCTCGCTGCTCGGCTACGCGGTGATCTACACCGGCTTCCTCAAGCGCGCGACGCCACAGAACATCGTGATCGGCGGCCTGGCCGGCGCCGCGCCGCCGTTGCTGGGCTGGGTCGCGGCCACCGGGCATGTGACGGCCGAGCCGCTGTTGCTGGTGCTGATCATCTTCGCCTGGACCCCGCCGCACTTCTGGGCGCTGGCCATCCACCGCAAGGAGGAATACGCCAAGGCCGACATTCCGATGCTGCCGGTGACCCACGGCGAGCATTACACCAAGGTGCATATCCTGCTCTACACCTTCGCCCTGCTGGCGGTCAGCCTGCTGCCCTACGTGATCCACATGAGCGGCATGCTCTACCTGGTCTGCGCGCTCGGCCTGGGCGCGCGCTTTCTGCAATGGGCCTGGGTGCTGTACCGTGGCAGTCGGCCGCACGCGGCGATCGGCACCTTCAAGTACTCTATTTATTACTTGTTCCTGCTGTTTATCGCGCTGCTCGTAGACCACTACCTACTGTTGAACCTATGACTCGAACTCAGAAAACCGTCTTTATTCTCGTGGCGCTGGTGGCCCTGGTGCTGGGGCTCACCGTCAACAAAGTGCTGACCGGCAAGAACCAGGGCGACCCCACGGCGCTGATCGATGCCGGGATCATCCTGCTGCCCCAGAGCCGCACCCTGCCGGACGTGAAAATGACCGACCAGGAAGGCCAGCCGGTGCAGCTCGACGCGCTCAAGGGCAAGTGGAGCCTGCTGTTCTTCGGCTACACCTTCTGCCCGGATATCTGCCCGACCACCCTCGCCCAGCTGCGCCAGATCAAGAGCGAGCTGCCCAAGGAGGCGCTGGACAAGCTGCAGGTGGTGCTGGTCAGCGTCGACCCGAACCGCGACACGCCGCAGCAGCTGAAACAGTACCTGGGCTACTTCGACAAGGACTTCAAGGGCCTGACCGCGACCTCGGTGGCGGACGTGCAGAAGCTCGCCAATGCGGTGAGCATCCCCTTCATCCCGGCGGACACCAGCAAGCCCAATTACACCGTCGACCACAGCGGCAACCTCGCGGTGATCGGTCCGGACGGCACCCAGCGCGGCTTCATCCGCGCGCCGCTGAACAACCAGAAACTGGTGGCCCAGCTGCCGGTGATGCTGCAACGCAAGTAACCCGGGAATACCGCGTTATCGTTTATCGCACGCAAGCTGTGCTCCTACGCGCTTCTGTAGGAGCACAGCTTGCGTGCGATGAAATCACTGCGGTCCATCCGAAACGAAACGGGGCGCCCTGAGGCGCCCCGTTTGTGTTTCTGCAGCCGATCAGAACGCCGGAACCACGGCGCCTTTGTACTTCTCGAGAATGAACTGCTTCACTTCCGGGCTGTGCAGCGCGGCAACCAGCTTCTTCATGGCGGCCGAATCCTTGTCGTCGGGACGGGCCACCAGGATGTTCACGTAAGGCGAATCCTTGCCTTCGATCACCAGGGCGTCCTTGGACGGATCCAGCTTGGCTTCCAGGGCGTAGTTGGTGTTGATCAGCGCCAGGTCGACCTGGGTCAGCACGCGCGGGATGGTCGCGGCTTCCAGTTCGCGGAACTTCAGGTCCTTGGCGTTCTCGGTGATGTCCTTCACGGTGGACAGGATGTTGTTGGCGTCCTTGAGCTTGATCACGCCGGCCTTGGCCAGCAGCAGCAAGGCACGGCCGCCGTTGGTGGCGTCGTTGGGGATCACCACGGTGGCGCCGCCTGGCAGTTCGTCGAGCTTCTTGAACTTGCTGGAGTAGGCGCCCAGCGGCTCCAGGTGCACGCCGGCGACGTTCACCAGGTGAGTGCCCTTGGCCTTGTTGAACTCATCGAGGTAGGGCTGGTGCTGGAAGAAGTTGGCGTCCAGGCGCTTTTCGGCGACCTGCACGTTTGGCTGGACGTAGTCGGTGAAGACCTTGACCTTCAGGTCCACGCCTTCCTTGGCCAGCGCCGGCTTCACGAATTCGAGGATCTCGGCGTGGGGCACCGGGGTGGCGGCCACGGTCAGGGTGTCGGCGGCGTGCGCGGAGAACGCGGCCACGGCGGCGAAAGCGACGAGTAGTTTTTTCATCCAGCTAGCTCCTTGTGAGGCGCCCGGTGCAGGGCGCCTGCCGGCCAGGGCCGACTTATTTTCGGGAAAAGTGCACCACCAGCTTGTCGCCGACGGTTTGCAGAACTTGAACCAGCACCAGCAACAGCACCACGGTGACCACCATGACGTCGGTCTGGAAGCGCTGGTAGCCGAAGCGGATCGCCAGGTCGCCGAGACCGCCCGCGCCCACCACGCCGGCCATGGCGGTGTAGGACACCAGGGTAATCGCGGTCACGGTAATGGCCGCGAAAATGCCCGGGCGGGCTTCCGGCAGCAGGGCGTTGGTGATGATCTGCCGGGTGCTGGCGCCCATCGACTGGGTGGCTTCGATGATGCCGCGGTCGACTTCGCGCAGGGCGGTTTCCACCAGGCGCGCGAAGAACGGCGTGGCGCCGACCACCAGCGGCGGGATCGCCCCGGCGACGCCCAGCGAGGTGCCGGTGATGAGCACGGTGAACGGGATCATCACGATCAGCAGGATGATGAACGGCAGCGAGCGCAGGATGTTCACCAGCAGCGACAGCAGCGCGTAGAGGCCCTTCTGCTCCAGCAGTTGGCGCGGGCTGCAGAGGAACAGCAGCACGCCCAGGGGCAGGCCCAGCAGCACAGTGAACAGCAGCGAGCCGCCGAGCATCAGCAAGGTGTCGCCGGTGGCCAGCCAGATTTCGTACCAGTCGATATTGGCGAAGAAACTTGTCAGCAGTTCCATTAGCGCAGCACCTCCATGTGGACATCCGCCGCAGTGAAGTGGGCGAAGGCCGCCTCCATGTCACCGCCGGTGATGGCCAGGGTCAGTTGCCCGTAAGGGACGTCTTTGATGCGGTCGATACGGCCGGCGAGGATGCTGTAGTCCACTCCGGTCTCGCGGGCCACGGTGCCCAGCAGCGGCGCATAGGTGGCGTCGCCCTGGAAGGTCAGGCGCACGATGCGCCCCGGCACGTGGGCAAAGTCGTCGCGCTGTTCGCTTTCGTCGACCTGCTCGTCTTCCTGGACGAAGCGCTTGGTGGTCGGGTGCTTGGGATGCAGGAACACCTCGGCCACCGAACCCTGCTCGACGATCACCCCGGCGTCCATCACCGCCACCTGGTCGCAGACGCGACGGATCACATCCATTTCATGGGTGATCAGCACGATGGTCAGTTTCAGTTCGCGGTTGATCTCGGCCAGCAGTTGCAGGACCGACGCGGTGGTCTGCGGGTCCAGGGCGCTGGTGGCTTCGTCGCACAGCAGGATCTTCGGCTTGGTCGCCAGGGCACGGGCGATGCCCACACGCTGCTTCTGCCCGCCGGAAAGCTGGGCCGGGTACTTCTTCGCGTGGTCGGCCAGGCCGACCCGGGCCAGCAGCTCGGTCACGCGCTGGTCGATCGCGCTGCGCGACAGCTCGCCGGCCAGGGTCAGCGGCAGCGCGACGTTGTCGGCCACGGTCTTGGAGGCCAGCAGGTTGAAGTGCTGGAAGATCATCCCGACCTGCTGGCGGAAACGGCGCAGGCCGTTGGGGTCCAGGGCGGTGACTTCTTCGCCGTCGACGACGATCTTGCCGCCGCTGGGGTTTTCCAGGCGGTTGATCAGACGCAGCAAGGTACTTTTGCCTGCGCCGGAATGGCCGATCAGGCCGAATACCTGGCCATTCTCGACCTTCAGGCTGGTCGGATGCAGCGCGGGAATATCCTTACCGGCGACCCGGTAGGTTTTATGGACGTTTTGAAACTCGATCACGTAGCGAACCTTGTGGGGCGCGTTAGAAAAGGATCAGCGGTTAGCCGGGCGCGCATTTTAGCCTGTCCGTATAGAGGTTCTTAGCATTTATTTCGTAAACATCCTTCGATTTGGCAATAACGCGATCAAAGGTCATAAAAAAGGAACGGCGCCAAAGCTCATCAGTCACTGATTTAGCCACTCGAAAAAACCAGGTGCCGTGCCTGGTGATGTTGACCGAAGAAGCCCCCGCCCCATCGGGGCTTCGCCAACGAGGAGTCTTGTCTGATGAGCACCAAGAAACCGAGCGTCCCGAACAGCCAGCTGGCCGGGACCGATACCCTGGATCGCGGTAACACCAACAGCAAGCTGCAAAGCCTGGAAGCCTTCCGTTCCGATGCCAGCGAGCAGGCCCTGCGCACCAACCAGGGGGTGAAGATCGCCGATAACCAGAACACCCTGAAGGTCGGCGCCCGGGGCCCTTCGCTGCTGGAAGACTTCATCATGCGTGAGAAAATCACGCACTTCGACCACGAGCGGATTCCGGAGCGCATCGTCCACGCCCGCGGCACCGGCGCCCATGGCTACTTCCAGACCTACGAGAATCATTCGGCGCTGACCAAGGCCGCATTCCTGCGCGATCCCGGCAAGAAGACCCCGGTGTTCGTGCGTTTCTCGACGGTGCAGGGGCCGCGCGGCTCCGGCGACACCGTGCGCGACGTGCGCGGCTTTGCCGTGAAGTTCTTCACCGACGAGGGCAACTTCGACCTGGTGGGCAACAACATGCCGGTGTTCTTCATCCAGGACGCGATCAAGTTTCCCGACTTCGTCCACGCGGTCAAACCCGAGCCGCACAACGAGATCCCCACGGGCGCTTCGGCCCACGACACCTTCTGGGACTTCGTGTCGTTGCAGCCGGAGTCGGCGCACATGGTGATCTGGGCCATGTCCGACCGGGCGATCCCGAAAAGCCTGCGCAGCATGCAAGGCTTCGGCGTGCACACCTTCCGCTTCATCAACGCCGAGGGCACGTCCAGTTTCGTCAAATTCCACTGGCGTCCCGCAGCGGGCACTTGCTCGCTGGTGTGGGACGAGGCGCAGAAGCTGGCAGGCAAGGACACCGACTTCCATCGTCGCGACCTGTGGGAAGCGATCGAGGGCGGCGATTACCCGGAATGGGAGCTGGGCGTGCAGGTGATCAGCGAGGACAACGAGCACAGTTTCGATTTCGACATCCTCGACCCGACCAAGCTGATTCCCGAGGAACTGGTGCCGATCACGCCCCTGGGCAAGATGGTGCTCAACCGCAACCCGGACAATTTCTTCGCCGAGACCGAGCAGGTCGCCTTCTGCCCGGGGCATATCGTGCCGGGGATCGACTTCTCCAACGACCCGCTGCTGCAGGGCCGGCTGTTTTCCTATACCGACACCCAGCTCAGCCGTCTCGGCGGGCCGAACTTCCACGAGCTGCCGATCAATCGTCCGCTGGTGCCGATCCACAACGGCCAGCGCGATGCCGTGCACCGCAGCACCATCGACAAGGGGCGGGCCTCCTACGAACCCAATTCCATCGACGGCGGCTGGCCGAAAGAAACCCCGCCAGCGCCGGAGAATGGCGGGTTCGAGAGCTATCACGAGCGCATCGACGCGGACAAGATCCGCCAGCGCAGCCCCTCGTTCAGCGATCACTTCTCCCAGGCGCGGCTGTTCTACAAGAGCATGAGCCCGCATGAGCAGGAGCACATCATCGGCGCCTACAGCTTCGAGCTGGGCAAGGTCGAGCGCGAGTGGATCAGGGCGCGCCAGGTGAACGAGATCCTGGCCAATATCGATCTCGAACTGGCCGCGCGGGTGGCCCGCAACCTCGGTTTGCCGGCGCCCAAGGCGGGCACTGTCGAGGTGCCGCAGCCGGCACTCGACCGCTCGCCGGCCCTGAGCCAGGCCAACCTGCTGTCGGGGGATATCAAGACGCGCAAGATCGCGGTCCTGGTGGCCGACGGCGTCGACGGCCAGGCCATCGACGACTTGAAAAAGGCCCTGGAAGCGGAGGGCGCCCACGCCAAATTGCTCGGGCCGACCTCGGCGCCCGTGACCACGGCGCAGGGCAAGGTCCTGCCGGTGCATGCCTCCATGGAAGGGCTGCCGTCAGTGGTGTTCGATGCGGTGTTCGTGCCGGGCGGCGCGAAGTCGGTGCAGGCCCTGGGCGGCGATGGGGTGGCCCTGCATTACCTGCTCGAAGCCTACAAGCATCTGAAGGCGATTGCCTTGCAGGGCGAGGCCAAGCAGCTGCGGGATGTGCTCAAGCTGCAAGCGGATGCGGGGCTGATTGTCGGCGGGGATGCCAAGGCGTTGCGGGCGTTCTTTGACGCGATCGCCCAGCATCGGGTCTGGGAGCGGGAGCCGAAGACCAAGGCGATTCCGGCCTGACCTTTTGATGCTTCCGTAGGAGCACAGCTTGCGTGCGATGGGGGCGCTACGGTTTCTCGGTAGCGCCGCCCGCACGGCAGGCTATTGGGCTTTGCGTGGGGTCAAGACCATCTGGGCCGGGATGTGGCGCAGGATCTGCCGTTCGATCTGCAGGTCGAACGCCCCGTCGAGCTTCTTCACGCGCTTGCTCAGCAAGGTCTTCAGCCAGGGGTAGTCTTCGGTGCGCGGCGCCTGGATGCTGACGTCGCACTGATAATTCACCACATCGGCGGCGATCGCATCGAGTTGCCGCCGCAGTTGCTTGATATCGCGCAGGTTCAGCGCAACGGTGGTGCTTTCGGCGGCCGGGTCGATCAACTTGGCGGCCGGCCTGGCTTCGGCGGCCTTGAGGGCGGCTTCGGCTTTTTCCAGCTCGGCTTTACGGGCCTGGGTGATGGCGCCGTTGACGCCGCCGGTCAGGGCCGGCGCCTTGGGCATCAGCGCGCGAGCGCGGCTCAGGGCGGTGGCGGCAGCGTTGACATCACCTTTTTGCAGGACGATCTGGCTGCGTTGCAGATAGGCTTCGGCCAGCTGGCGCTGGTACTGCTCGAGCTGCGGATCGTCGGGCGACTGGCTCTGCAAGGCGCTGAGCTGGTCTTCGGCGGTGGCCAGCTCGCTGCTGGCGATACTTTGTTGCAGCTGTGCCAGGGCCGTGGCCCGGGCATCGGGGGCTTCGACCGGCGGGGTGCTCTGGCAGGCGCCCAGCAGCAGGGAAAATGCGACAAGGAGCAGATAACGGGAGGCGAACGGCTTCATTCCTGCGACTCTCTAATTGCGCAAAAAGCGAGCAAGTCTACACCCCTCGACGGGGCAGAACAAAACTCAGCAGAAACAAGGCGGCCGCCGTGACCACGATCGAGGGTCCTGCCGGGGTGTCCTTGAACCACGACAGCGCCAGCCCGCCAGCGACCGCGAGCATGCCCAGCAGGCTCGCGCCCAGGGCCATCTGTTCCGGGGAGCGGGCGTGACGTTGCGCCGCAGCCGCCGGGATGATCAGCAGCGAAGTGATCAGCAGCACGCCGACGATCTTCATCGCGACCGCAATCACCACCGCGATCAACAGCATCAATGCCAGGCGCAGAGACGCCACCGGCAAGCCCTCGACCCTGGCCAGCTCCTCGTGCACGGTGATCGCCAGCAACGGTCGCCACAGGGCTACCAACAGCAGCAGGACCGCGGCGCTGCCGCCGAGGATCCACGCCAGGTCGCCGGGGCTGATCGCCAGCAGGTCGCCGAACAGATAGGCCATCAGGTCGATCCGCACGTCATGCATGAAGCTTAGTACCACCAGCCCGAGGGAGAGCGTGCTGGGGGCGAGAATCCCCAGCAGCGTGTCGGACGCCAGCGGCTGGCGCTGTTGCAGAGTGACCAGCAGCACCGCCAGCAGCAGGCAGCCGACGGTTACCGCCACCGCCGGGCTGACATCCAGCAGGAAACCCAGGGCCACGCCAAGCAGGGCGGCGTGGGACAGGGTGTCGCCGAAATAGGCCATGCGCCGCCAGACCACGAAGGACCCCAGGGGGCCGGCCACCAGTGCCAGCGCCAGGCCTGCGAGCAGGGCGTAGAACAGAAAATCAGCCATGCTTGCAGCTATCTCCATGGACATGAACGTGGCCGGCGACCGGCCCGGTGACGACCGAGCCATGCAAGTCGTGGGCGTGGTCGTGATGGTGGTGGTAGATCGCCAGGCTGGGCGCGTTCTGGCCGAATAGCTCGACGAAGGCCGGATCGCCGCTGACCTGTTCCGGGTGGCCGGAGCAGCATACGTGGCGATTGAGGCAGACCACCTGGTCGGTGGTGCTCATCACCAGGTGCAGGTCGTGGGAGACCATCAGCACGCCGCAGCCATGGCGGTCGCGCAGGCGGGTGATCAGGCTGTAGAGCTCGGCCTGGCCGGCGACATCCACCCCTTGTACCGGCTCGTCGAGTACCAGCAGTTCCGGCTCGCGCAACAGGGCGCGGGCCAGCAGTACGCGCTGCATTTCCCCGCCGGACACGTTTTGCACCGGGCTGTCGATGACTTGCTCGGCGCCGACTTCCTTCAGCGCGGCCAGCGCGGCCGCGCGGTCCACGCCCGGCACCAGGCGCAGGAAGCGCAATACCGACAGCGGCAAGGTGGGGTCGACATGCAGCTTTTGCGGCATATAGCCGACCCGCAGCTTGGGCTTGCGCCAGACGCTGCCGCTGTCGGGCTTGAGCAGCCCGAGCACGGCGCGCACCAGCGTGGTCTTGCCGGCGCCGTTGGGGCCGATCAGGGTGACGATCTGCCGCGGTTCGACGCTGAGCTGGATATTCTCCAGCACGGGCTGCCCGGCGAAGGTCACCGCGACCTGGTCGAGGCGGATCAAGGCAGTGCTCATCAGGCCCCCTGGCAAGCCGAGCAGAGGCCGACCACTTCGACGGTCTGGCCTTCGACGACGAAGCCGACGTCGCGGGCGCTGCTGACGATCGCGTCGCTGATGGACTTCTGTTCGAGTTCGATGGCGACATGGCACTCGCGGCAGATCAGGAACTGGCCCTGGTGCGCGTGTTCCGGGTGGTTGCAGCCGACGAAGGAGTTGAGCGAGGCGATCCGGTGGACCAGGCCGTTTTCCAGGAGGAAGTCCAGGGCGCGGTACACGGTGGGCGGCGCGGCGCGACGACCATCCTGCTCGCTGAGCACGGCGAGGATGTCGTAGGCGCCCAGCGGCTTGTGACTTTGCCAGACCAGCTCCAGCACCCGCCGGCGCAGGGCGGTCAGGCGCAGGCCCTGGCGCGCGCACAGGACATCGGCCTCGGACAGCGCGCTGTGCACGCAGTGAGAGTGGTCGTGGGGGCGACTGGCGAGGGGTGTTTTAGGCATGAGCGGCGACGATAATTGTGAGAGACGTTATTATGTTACCCGTTCTCGCCTCTTCGAGTGGTCATCGTGTCCCGACTTTTTGCCCTTTTTGTCGCTTTTATCACCAGCGTGTTCGTGATCGGCCCGGCCCACGCCGAAGTGCGGGTCCTGACCAGCATCAAACCCCTGCAATTGATCGCCGCCGCGGTCCAGGACGGCATCGCCGTGCCCGAGGTGCTGCTGCCGCCGGGCGCCTCGCCGCACAATTACGCCTTGCGCCCTTCCGACGTGCGCAAGGTGCAGGCGGTGGAATTGCTCTACTGGATCGGCCCGGACATGGAGAGTTTCCTGCCGCGGGTACTCAAGGGGCGCACCCTGCCGTCGGTGGCCGTGCAGGATCTGCCGGGCCTGAAACTGCGCCGTTTCGCCGAAGATAACCACTCGCACGCCGAAGAAGCCGATGAGCATGACCACGATCACCGCCCGGGCAGCCTCGATGCGCACCTGTGGCTGTCGCCGACCAACGCGCGGGTCATCGCCGATCGCATGGCGGCCGACCTGAGCGCGGCGGACCCGAGCAACGCCGCGCGTTACCAGAGCAATGCCAAGGCTTTCGACAAGCGCCTGGATGCCCTGGATGCCCGCTTGAAAACCCGTTTGGCGCCGATCGCTGGCAAGCCTTATTTCGTTTTCCATGAAGCTTTCGACTATTTCGAAGAGGCGTATGGCCTCAAGCACGCGGGCGTGTTCGCCGTCGCGGCGGAGGTACAGCCGGGCGCGCAGCATGTCGCGGCGATGCGCACGCGTTTGCAGGAAGTCGGCAAGACCTGTGTGTTCAGCGAACCGCCCCTGCGCCCACGCCTGGCCGAGACCCTGGTGGCCGGGCTGCCGGTGAAGTTGGCGGAACTCGATGCGCTGGGTGGCTATACCCCGGCCACGGCGCAGGGTTATGAACAGGTGCTGGAGAAGCTGGGCAACGACCTGGCGGGCTGCCTGGAATCGTTGTAACCGCTGCTGGCGCTATCGCGGGCAAGCCTCGCTCCTACGGAGGCTTGCCCGCGATGCGTTCAGAGGGCGAACGGCAACGGCGTGCTGACCTGCTGGCGCTGGGCCAGGCGCAGCTGGAATTCCATCGGATCGTGAATCAGCACGTCCTGCCCGGCGAAGGACTCGGCGGCGATCAGGCGTGACAGCCAGAAGCGCACGCAGGCGACCCGCAGCATGGTCGGCCACAGCTCGGCCTCGGCGGCGGTGAACGGCCGCAGCGCCGCATAGGCGCCCAGCAGGGCCCGGGCCCGGGCGCCGTCGAGCAGGCCGTCGGCATCGGAACACCAGTCGTTCAGGGCGATCGCCACGTCATACAGCATCGGCCCGGAGCAGGCGTTGTAGAAGTCGATCAGGCCGGTCAGGTGCGTGCCTTCGAACATCGCGTTGTCGCGGAACAGGTCGGCATGGATATTGGCCCGCGGCAAGGCGAGGACTTTCGCCTTCTGTTCGCTGATCTCATCCAGGGCCCGTTGCAGCAGGTCGCGGGCCTGGGCATCGAGATGGGACAGCATCTGGCCACCTTCGGCCTGCATCCAGTCCAGGCCGCGATCGGTCTTGCGCTTGATCATGTTGTCGCGGGTGGCCAGGTGCAGATGGCCGAGCAGTTCGCCGACCTGCGCGCAATGCTGGGCGTTGGCATCCTTGATGTGCTTGCCGGCCAGGCGCGGCTGCAACAGTGCCGGTTTGCCGGCCAGTTCGCGCAGGGCCACGCCGTCGGTGGTGCGCAGCGCATAAGGCACTGGCAGGTCGGCGTCGTGCAGTACGTCCAGCAGTTCGATGAAGAACGGCATTTCCTGGACCGGGCCGCGCTCGATCAGGGTCAGGACGAATTCGCCCTGTTCCAGGCTGATGAAGAAATTGGTGTTTTCGCTACCAGCGGCAATCCCCTGGAAGTCAAGCAGGCGGCCGAGCCCGTATGGGGCGAGAAAGGTTTCCAGCTCGGGCCGAGCCAGGGGAGTGAACACAGACATGGTTAAAAACTGCCAGTACGGGCGCCGCTGTCGAGCCAGCGCCGGTTGAAGTTAGGAGCGGTTTACCACTCGAAGATTTTCCACGACGGAATTAGCATATCCGGCTGGTCCGAACGAATGAAGTTGCCATCGGAACCGTCGGCGCGCACCAGAAAGTAGGGTTTGCCGCCCTTCGGTGTGACCTTGATGGCGTACAGGAAACCGTTCTGCCGGTACTCCTGGATAGTCTTGTCGCCTTCCGTGCGAATGGTTACTTCCGGATCCGCCGAAGGCGCATCCTCCGCGGCAATCGCGGCCATCGGCACGATTGCAATCAGGCTGGCCAGCAGCAAGCGATTTAGTGTGCGCATGATAACCTTGTCCCTTTGTCGTCAACGGTCCCGCTATTCTAGCGCCGGACCCGCCGAAAAGGTTGATCCTGCTCATGAGCCAAGCCCCCCTCGTCCTGGTGGACGGTTCGTCCTACCTGTATCGCGCCTTCCACGCGCTGCCGCCCTTGACCACTTCCAAAGGCATGCCGACCGGTGCGGTCAAGGGCGTGCTGAACATGCTCAAGAGTCTGCGCAAGCAGTACCCCGACAGCCCGTTCGCCGTGGTGTTCGACGCCAAGGGCGGGACTTTCCGCGACGAGATGTATGCCGAGTACAAGGCCAATCGCCCGAGCATGCCCGATGACATGCGCGTCCAGATCGAGCCGCTGCACGCCAGCGTGATCGCCCTGGGCTTTCCGCTGCTGTGCGTCGAGGGCGTCGAGGCGGACGACGTGATCGGCACCCTGGCCCGCAGCAGCGCGGCGGCTGACCGTCCGGTGGTGATTTCCACCGGCGACAAGGACATGGCGCAACTGGTGGACGGCCACATTACGCTGGTCAACACCATGTCCGGAAGCAGCATGGACGTGGAAGGCGTGAAGGAGAAATTCGGCGTCGCTCCCGAGCAGATCATCGATTACCTGGCGCTGATGGGCGATTCCTCCGACAACATTCCGGGGGTGCCGGGGATTGGCCCCAAGACCGCTTCTGGCCTGCTGGTCGGGGTGAACGGCGGCCTGAAAGAGCTGTATGACCAGCTCGACATCGTGCCGAGCCTGCCGATTCGCGGGGCCAAGACCCTGCCGGCCAAGCTCGAGGAACACAAGGAAATGGCGTTCCTCTCCTATCAGCTGGCGACCATCAAGGTCGACGTACCGCTGGACATCGGCCTGGATGACCTGCACCTGGGCGAGCCGGACCGGGACAAGCTGATCGAGCTGTACAGCCTGATGGAGTTCAAGAGCTGGCTCGACGAACTGCAGCGCGACGCCAAGCGCCTCGAACTGAGCGAAGCCGCGACGCCTGGAGCGGCGGTCGATCTGCTGACCGTGGTCGAGGTTGAAGTCGAGGTCGCGGTGCCGGCCGTTGTCGAAACCCGATATGAAACCATCCTCGACCAGACGCGTTTCGACGTCTGGCTGGAGAAGCTGAAGAACGCCAAGCTGTTCGCCTTCGACACCGAAACCACCGGCATCGATGCCCAGCAGGCGCAGCTTGTGGGCTTGTCTTTCGCGGTAGAGGCCCACGAAGCGGCCTATATCCCGCTGACCCACTCCTACATCGGCGCGCCCGAACAGCTGGATCGCGATACGGTCCTGCGCGCGTTGAAGCCGCTGCTGGAGGACCCGCAAAAACTAAAGGTCGGCCAGCACGCCAAGTTCGACATGAACATCCTGGCCAACTGCGCCATCGGTGGCGATCAGGCCAATGGCATCACCGTGCGTGGTGTCGCTTTCGACACGATGCTCGAATCCTACGTGCTCAACTCCACGGCCACCCGCCACGACATGGACAGCCTGGCGGAGAAATACCTGGGCCATGCCACCGTGAGTTTCCAGGACATCGCCGGCAAGGGCGCCAAGCAGCTGACGTTCGATCAGATTGCCCTTGAGCAGGCCGGGCCCTATGCCGCCGAAGACGCCGATGTGACCCTGCGCCTGCATCAGGTGCTGCACGAGAAGCTGGCGGCGATCCCGAGCCTGGCCAGTGTGCTCAGCGATATCGAAATGCCCGTGGTGCCGGTGCTGGCGCGCATCGAGCGCCAGGGTGCGCTGGTGGATGCCGACCTGCTGGGCGTGCAGAGCATCGAGCTGGGCGACAAGATGGTGGCGCTGGAGCGCGAAGCCTTCGAGATTGCCGGCGAGGAATTCAACCTGGGGTCGCCCAAGCAACTGGGGGTGATCCTCTACGACAAGCTCGGCCTGCCGGTGCTGAAGAAGACCGCCAAGGGCCAGCCGTCCACCGCCGAAGAGGTGCTGGCCAAGCTGGCCGAGGACGACTACCCGCTGCCCAGGGTGCTGATGCAATACCGCTCCATGAGCAAGCTCAAGAGCACCTACACCGACCGCCTGCCGGAGCAGATCAACCCGCGTACCGGGCGGATCCACACCTCCTACCATCAGGCGGTGGCCTCCACCGGGCGTTTGTCCTCCAGCGATCCGAACCTGCAGAACATCCCGGTGCGTACCGCCGAAGGCCGGCGCATCCGCCAGGCGTTCATCGCTCCGCCGGGCTACAAGCTGCTGGCGGCGGACTATTCGCAGATTGAGTTGCGGATCATGGCGCACCTGTCCCGCGACGAAGGCTTGATGAATGCTTTCCGTAACAACCTCGACGTGCACACGGCGACGGCCGCCGAGGTGTTCAAGGTCGACCTCGAGAACGTCAGCTCCGATCAGCGCCGCAGCGCGAAGGCGATCAACTTCGGGCTGATCTACGGCATGGGCGCGCAGAAGCTCGGCAAGGACATCGGCGTCGATACCAAGACCGCCAAGGCCTATATCGACACCTACTTCGCCCGTTACCCCGGCGTGCGCGAATACATGGACCGCACGCGTGCCCAGGCCGCGGACCAGGGCTATGTGGAAACCCTGTTCGGGCGTCGCCTGTACCTGCCGGAGATCAACTCCAACAAGCCACAGGAGCGTGCCGGCGCCGAGCGTACGGCGATCAACGCGCCGATGCAGGGTACGGCGGCCGACATCATCAAGAAGGCAATGGTGGCGGTGGACAATTGGCTGGCGACCTCGGGCCTGGATGCCAAAGTCATCCTGCAAGTGCACGACGAACTGGTGCTGGAGGTGCGCGAAGATCTGGTGGCCCAGGTGAGCGAGGAGATCCGCGGCTATATGAGCAACGCCGCGACCCTGGATGTGCCGCTGCTGGTCGAAGTCGGGGTGGGCAGCAACTGGGACGAGGCGCACTGAGGCGAGACGGGGGCTTTCTGCCGCGACATAGTGCCGCGGCAGAAGAGCCCGCCAGGCGCTTTAGTGCAAAAAACTTCATCCACTATTGCCAATAGTTTTTGCCGGCTCCCGGAACTTAATCGGGGCAGGCCCACTCAGAGTAACTGAATGGCTGGTGAAGCCTTTCGATGCTCCTATGTTGTGTTAAGTGTTGGCAGATATCTGGACCTCGCCCTAGCGGTCCGGAACTTGGACCCCGAACTTCCCCTCCCCATACGAAGTCCGGGGTTTTTTTTGCCCCAAAACTGCCTGTGGAATGACCATGCTGCGTTAAAAGCGCGGCCCGAAATGCTCATTTACAGCCAGTAAACTCCGCTTTCGGGCCGCGCTTTTGCCTTGCCTGATCATCCCACAGACAGTTTTTGCCTTCCTTTCTCAGGCCTCGGTTTCGGTGGCTTTGTCGGTCAGTTCCAGCCAGTTGGCCAGTACGGTGTAGGCCTCTTCCAGGCCCATGCGCTTGGGGGCGGAGAACAGCTGGATGGTGACGTTGTCGCCCCAGCCCTTGCGGATTTGCGATTGCACCTTGAGCAGGGTGTTCTTGGCTGCGCCGTAGGTCAGCTTGTCGGCCTTGGTCAGCAGGACGTGCATCGGCATGCCGCTGGCGACGGCCCAGTCGAGCATCAGCTGGTCGAAGTCGGTCATCGGATGGCGGATGTCCATCATCAGAATCAAGCCTTTCAGACTCTCGCGACTGCCCAGGTAGGCTTCCAGGTGACGCTGCCAGTGTTGCTTGAGCGGGATCGGCACTTTTGCATAACCGTAGCCTGGCAGGTCGACCAGACGGCGATCGTCGTCTAGCTTGAAGAAGTTCAACAGCTGCGTGCGACCCGGGGTTTTCGAGGTGCGCGCCAGGCTGGCGTGGGTCAGGGTATTCAGGGCGCTGGACTTGCCGGCGTTGGAACGCCCGGCGAAGGCCACTTCGAAGCCTTCGTCATCCGGACATTGATCGACTTTGGCGGCGCTGAGCATGAAAGTGGACTGTTGGCACAGACCAAGAATGGGGTTTTTCAGTTGCATGGGATTTCCGATAGGGGCGGTGCCGGGAATGGGCGCGGCAAGCGGTGTCGTTTCCGTTTCAGTGACGCCAGTATATAATGCCGCAGATTTTGTGTGCGCTTTGTCCCAGCGTAGGATGAAGTTCACGAGAGCGACAGACCTTGATTGCGCATTAGAACGCACCACGCTCTCAACCCTGAAAAGGTCGTTTTATGACGAAATGGCTGCTGGCTACCGGTCTCCTGATGCCGCTTTACAGCGCTCAGGCTACACAGGACCCGGAAGCCGTGTACAACCGTGTTTGTGGGGCTTGTCATTCCGGCCAACTACCAACGGCTCCCCGCAAGGGAGACCAGGGAGCTTGGGCGCCAAGACTGGCGCAAGGTATGGAGACGCTGGTGCAACACGTGACCCAGGGTTTCAAGGCGATGCCGCCGCGTGGTTTGTGCATGGACTGCAGTGCCGAGGATTACCGAGCCATCATCCTTTGGATGAGCGAGTGATCCCGGTCCATAACTCTTAACCCTTAGCCGTAGTTGGATTAGCTGATGAACAAATTACTCGTGAGTCTGCTGTTGACCTTGGGCATCACAGGTGTCGCCCATGCTGCAGGCGACGCTGCTGCCGGTCAGGCGAAAGCCGCTGTGTGTGGTGCTTGCCATGGTCCGGATGGGAACAGCATGGCGCCTAACTTTCCGAAGCTGGCGGGTCAGGGTGAGCGTTACCTGAACAAGCAGTTGCACGACATCAAGTCCGGCAAGCGCCAGGTGCTGGAAATGACCGGCCTGCTGACCAACCTGAGCGATCAGGACCTGGCTGACATCTCCGCCTACTTCGCCAGCCAGAAAGGCAGCGTCGGCGCGGCGGATCCGAAAGTCGTGGCTCGCGGTGAAGAACTGTTCCGTGGTGGCAAGCTGGATCAAGGCATGCCTTCCTGCACCGGCTGCCACTCGCCAAATGGCACGGGCAACGCCGCTGCCGGCTTCCCGCACCTGGGCGGCCAGCACGCTCAGTACGTGGCCAAGCAGCTGACCGACTTCCGTGAAGGCAACCGCACCAACGACGGCGACACCATGATCATGCGCAGCATCGCCGCCAAGCTGAGCAACAAGGATATCGAGGCTGTATCCAGCTACATCCAGGGCCTGCACTGAGGCCGGCGATCATGTTGCGAAAGGGTCTATCCTGCGCAACGTTAATGATTGATTAATCTGTCGATGAAAGCATAAAGGGTGGCCCAGGCCGCCCTTTTTTATGGCGTCTGCCGCTACACTAGCGAACTCAAGCCCGCCATGACCTGTCCGAAAACAGGTCGCGCGAGGCGACCTTACTTGTTCAGGAGTAAAGCATGCGTAATCTGATTCTCAGCGCCGCTCTCGTCACCGCCAGCCTGTTTGGCATGACCGCTCAAGCCGCCGAGCCCCTCGAAGCCGGTAAACAATATGTAGAGCTGAGCAGCGCCGTTCCGGTTGCGGTGCCTGGCAAGATCGAAGTGGTCGAGCTGTTCTGGTATGGCTGCCCACACTGCTACGCCTTCGAGCCGACCATTAACCCCTGGGTTGAGAAGCTGCCGGCCGACGTCAATTTCGTACGTATCCCGGCCATGTTCGGCGGTATCTGGAACGTTCATGGCCAGCTGTTCATCACCCTGGAAGCCATGGGTGTCGAGCACAAGGTGCACAAGGCCGTATTCGAAGCCATCCATGGCGGCAAGAAACTCGCTTCCCCAGAGGAAATGGCCGAGTTCCTGGCTGGCGAAGGTATCGACAAGGACAAGTTCCTGAGCACCTACAACTCGTTCGCCGTCAAAGGCAAGGTCGAGGACGCGAAGAAGAAGGCCCAGGCCTATCAGATCTCCGGCGTACCGACCATGGTCGTCAACGGCAAGTACCGCTTCGACTTGGGCACCGCCGGTGGTCCCGAGGGCGCCCTGAGCGTCGCCGACCAGTTGATCGCCAAAGAGCGAGCGGCCAAGTAAGCGAGTTCCCAGCCATGCGACGTTGGGGTTCGGAACGCATCGTTGGCCTGCATGATCCGCGGGTCAACGAACATCATGTAGCGTCCTCTGGCCTGCCGGCAGACAGTCGTCTGCGGCTGCTCAGCTTCAATATCCAGGTCGGTATCAGTACCGAGCGTTATCGGCATTACCTGACCCGTGGCTGGCAGCACCTGCTGCCGCACAACGGGCGCGCCAATAACCTGCAAAAGATCGGCGACCTGCTGGGCGACTTCGATCTGGTCGCCCTGCAGGAAGCCGATGGCGGCAGCCTGCGCTCAGGCTACGTCAACCAGGTCGAACACCTGGCCCAGTTGGGGGCCTTCCCCTACTGGTATCAACAACTCAATCGCAACCTCGGTCGCCTGGCGCAGCACAGCAACGGCGTGCTCAGCCGCCTGCGTCCGTGGGCGATAGAGGACCACCCGTTGCCGGGCCCCAAGGGCCGTGGGGCGATTCTTCTGCGCTTCGGCGATGGTCCCGAGGCGCTGGTGGTGGTGATGATGCACCTGGCCCTCGGCGCGCGTACCCGTACCCGGCAGCTGGCTTATATCCGCGAGATGATCGGCGGCTACAAGCACCAGGTGCTGATGGGCGACATGAACACCCATGCCAGCGACCTGCTGGAACATTCGCCATTGCGCGACCTCGGCCTGCTGGCCCCGCAACTGGAAGCGACATTTCCCAGCTGGCGCCCGCAACGCTGTCTCGATCATATTTTGCTCAGCCCCAGCCTGACGCTGGAACGGGTCGAAGTACTGGCCCAGCCGATTTCCGATCACCTGCCGGTCGCGGTAGAGATTCGTCTGCCGGGTTCGCTCACGGCCGATGCATTGCCCGCGTTGAGTCCTGCCCCTCGCGGATCCCATGAATGAGCGACGACGCCCAGCGCTGGAAAGAGAAATACCTCAAAAGTATCGAACAACAGGAAAAACTCGAGCGGCGCTGGAATGCCCGCCTCGACCTCCTGCGTCGTGGCCTGGTCCGCAGCACCCTGGCGGCCGAAGGCACGGACCGCGCTGTCGACCAGTGCATGAAGGAAATGCGCGAAGTGGTGCGCTCGGACGACATGGACGCGGCCCTGGCGGCCCTGTTGCCGCGCCTGGAAAAAGCCGTGCTGGATTCCGAGCAGCGTCGCGAAACCCGTGTCGAGCAAATGAGCACGGCGCTGACGTCGCTGGTCAGCCAGTTGCAGAAACTGCCGCTGCCGCGTGACGTCAGCCGACCGCTGAAAAGCTTTGCCAAGCAGCTGGATGGCCGTGTCGGCCAGGCCCGGGAAATTCCGCTGTTGCTGGGCGAGCTGAGCAGCCTGCAAGGCAAGGCGCTGAGCCAGCTGGAGAGCCCGGAGGAGCCAAGTCGCCCTGGCCTGCTGCAACGTTTGTTCGGCGGGCGGGACGCCGATGAAGCGACGGCGCCGGCGGTAACCGCGCCCCCTGTGGCGGCGCCGAGCCCGGCTGCGGTACGGCCGCCGGAAATGCTTGAAGCGCCTGCGCCGCAGATCGAGGACAGGCCCCTGCCATTGGCCGAGGCGCCGGCCCTGGAATCGCCCATTGCGGTCCAGCCAGCCCTTGCGCCTGACAGCCTGCCACGAGCGCCGCAACCGGAAATCCTGCCGCAGCCTCTGCCCGAGGAAGCCGCCGCGGCCCCGACCTCGCCCCCGGTCACTGCCTTTGTGCCGCCGGTACTCGAGCCGGAGAAAACCGTCCCCGTCGAGCTTGCGCCCCAGGCGCCGGATGCACCGCCTGTGCAGGTGCCGGCAGAGCCCGAACCCGTCGAACTGTCCGTATCGGAGCCGTCTCCGGCCGCCGAAGCAGCGGTTGCCGCCAGTAACCCGGACGAATTGATCATCGCCGCGCCGGCGCAGGTCGCTCCGGCGCCTGTGCTGCTCGATCGCCTGCCGTTGCCAGCGGCCATGGCCGAGGTGCTGGCGGCGGCCAACCCACAGTCCGGCGAGCCGGATGTGCTGTATGCCCTGCCCGATTCGCCGGAGCCGTCCTACAGCTCGGTGGCCAAGCATATCGAACATACCCTGCTCGGTCTGCTGGACGACCTGAGCCTGCCCGAGCGCCACCGGCCACAGGCCGAATCCATGCGCGATCGCTTGCAGCATGGGCTTAACTGGTATGAATTGCTGCCGATCCTCGACGATCTTGCGGTGTTGATGCTGGCGATCACCGACAGCGGTCAGCATGAGTTCGAGACCTACCTCAAGCACCTCAACGAACGGCTGGAATCCTTCCAGAGCAATCTGCAGGCAGCCAGCGAAGGCCACGCCGACAGCCATTCCGCAGCGCGGGCCATGGACACGCAGATCCGCGAACAGGTGGATGGCCTGCAAAGCAGCGTCCAGGAAGCCGCCGACCTCGACGACCTCAAACAGGTGCTGGAAAGCCATCTGGAAGGCCTGCTCGGTACCATGGATCAGCACCAGAAGCAGCGCGACGAGCGGGAGAAGGAAGTGGCGGCCCGCCTGCAAAGCCTGGCCGAGCGAGTGTCGAGCATGGAGCAGGAAGCCCAGGGGTATCGCGAGCATCTTGAGGAGCAGCGGCAGAAAGCGCTGATCGACCCGCTGACCGGGCTGCCCAATCGCGCAGCCTGGGGCGAGCGCCTGGAACAGGAAGTGGCGCAGTGGCAGCAGCACGGCAATACCTTGCTGCTGGCGATGCTCGACCTCGACCACTTCAAGGCCATCAACGACAACTATGGGCACCTGGCCGGCGACAAAGTGCTGAAGATCATCGCCAGCGTGCTGCGCAAGCGCCTGCGCGGCAGCGATTTCATCGCCCGTTTCGGCGGGGAAGAGTTCGTGCTGATGATGCCAAACACATCATGGCCGGTCGGTGCGCGCCTGGCGGAAACCCTGCGGGCCGCCATCGAAGCCTGTCCGTTCCACTTCAAGGGCGAGCGGGTGACGATCACCATGTCGATTGGCATGAGCGCCTTCAAACCGGGCGATCACAGCGATCTGGTGCTCAAAAGAGCCGATCAGGCGTTATACCGGGCTAAAAATTCGGGACGGAATCGGGTGGAGCTGGGCTGAAGGGTAATTTGTTCAATTTTGTATAAACCGGCGTTTTGGCCGTTTTCACGCTCAGGCAGTACGTTACACTGTTGCATTATTTTCCCCAGCGTACTGCCTTCCATCATGAAAGTCCTTGCCCTCGCCCTGTCCCTTCTCGTGCTCGCCGGTTGTGCCAGCGGCCCGCGCATCGATACCAGCCACCCTTCGGTCAACTTCGATGGGCGGGTGCAGTTCGTGGTCGTGCACTACACCTCCGCCTCGATGGAGCGCTCGCTGCAACTGTTGACCCACGGCCAGGTCAGCAGCCATTACCTGATCGGCGACGACAAGGCGGCAACCATCTACAAGCTGGTGGACGAGCAATACCGCGCCTGGCATGCCGGCGAGAGCCAGTGGCAAGGTCGCACCTGGCTGAACTCCAGCTCCATCGGTATCGAGATCGTCAACCCGGGCTTTCGCGACCTGCCTACCGGTCGCGTCTGGTATCCCTACAGCGAAGCGCAGATCCAGAACCTGATCGTGCTGCTCAAGGACATCAGCAAGCGCAACAACATCTCGCCCCGGCACATCATCGGCCACAGCGATATCGCTCCCTTGCGCAAGCTCGACCCGGGCCCGATGTTCCCCTGGAAGCGCCTGGCCGAAGCCGGGCTCGGCCTGTGGCCCAATGCCCAGGCGGTAGCCCGTCAGCAAGCGTTCTACGCCGCCCAGTTGCCGAGCATCTCCTGGTTCCAGGCGGAACTGGCGCGCCTGGGTTATGAAACCCCGCAGACCGGCCAGCTGGATGTCGCGACCCGGCATGTGCTGGCGGCGTTCCAGATGCATTACCGGCCGTCGCGCTTCGACGGTCAGCCGGACGCGGAAAGCGCGGCGATCCTGCAGGTTCTCAACCAGACAAAATAATGACGCCCGCCCGGCGGTCAGGGCTTTTTCTCCATCAGTAGCTATAACTCATTGGTAACCTTCGGATATCCAATGATGTCGCCCGCCCGCGAACCCCTGCGCAGTTGGTTCTATCGCCCCTGGCTGCTGGCGATGGCGGCGGCTGTGCTGAGCGCGATGCTGCTGTTGGCGGCGAGCCTGGGCATTGCGATGCATGAGGTGCAGCTGCGCGAAAGCGAGCAGATGAATGCCCGCGGCGAGCGTTTTCTCGAACGCCTGGAGCAGCTGTTCGGCCAATTGCGCGAGGGGCTGGACGTGCTCGAGGAGCAGCCGCTGCGCGAATGCAGCGCCGGCATGATCGAAATCCTGCAACAGGTCAGCTTCAGCTATCGCTTCATTTATGAGGCGGCTTACGTCGATGCCTACCAGGCATGCACCAACTGGCCGCGCCAGGACAACCTGACCATGGTGCGGCCGCCGGACATTCGCGGCCCGACCTACAGCTACTGGCTGAACACCTCCGGCGAATCCAATGAAAATCGCGCGGTGCTGATGCTCGGGCGTGGCAGTTTCCGGGTGGCGACCTCGCGCGGACACCTGACCGATATGGTCGACCTGCCAGCCGGCAGCAGCCTGATGGTGGTGCTCGACCACGGCAAGCAGGCGATCCCGGTGCTGGGCCAGACGCTGGCCTGGCCGCCGGCCGAGCCGGCACCGCCGAGCGGCGGCAATCCATTGCAGGTAACCGAGAGCCAGCTGATCTACCGGATGCCGACCACCAACCCGGAATACCAGCTGGTCCTCGTCACCCCGCGTACCAGCATGCAACAGGAAATGTTCGACGACTGGTGGTGGCTGGTGCCCGGCAGCCTGGCACTCGCGCTGTTCATCGGTGGGCTGGTCTTTCAACTGGTCCGGCAGCGCCAGTCCCTGGGCGCCGAGTTGCAGGGGGCGCTGCATCGCGGCGAGTTGCAGGTGCTGTATCAACCCATCTTCGATCTGCATACGCGCCAGTGCGTCGGGGCCGAAGCGCTGCTGCGCTGGCGGCGTCCGAATGGCTCCCTGACCAGTCCGGAACTGTTCATTCCCATGGCGGAGGACACCGGGCAGATCCGCCCGATCACCGATTTTGTCCTGCAGCGCCTGCTCGAACAGCTGGGGCATCTGCTGCGAACCAACCCGCACCTGTATATCTCGGTCAACCTGGCGGCATGCGACGTCATGGTGCCGCGCATCGGCAAGGTCATGGCGCGCCTTTTGGCGTTGCATCGGGTGGCGGCGCGGCAGATCGCGTTCGAGGTCACCGAACGCGGGCTGATCGATGTGGTGGTCGCGCGGAACAACCTGCAGGCTTTACGGGATGTCGGGCACCAGGTGTTGATCGACGATTTCGGCACGGGGTATTGCAGCCTGGCTTATCTGCAGACCCTGCCGGTGGACTGCCTGAAGATCGACAAGGCCTTCGTCGATGCCCTGGGGCATGACGCGGCCAGCAGTGGCGTGGCCCCGCACATTATTCGCATGGCCCATGCGCTGCAGCTCAAGGTGATCGCCGAGGGTATCGAGTTCGAGGACCAGGCGCTGCTGTTGAGCAGTGAAGGCGTGCGTTTCGGCCAGGGCTGGCTGTTTGCCCGGGCATTGAGCGCGGTGCAGTTCATCGACCTGATCGCCCGCGGGCACCGCCGCCCGGGGCCACGCCGCCTGGATGAAGAAGCCTAGAGCGGCAGGGCCAGATAAAACTGCGTGCCCTGCCCCGGCCGCGAATAGACGCCCATGCGCCCGCCATGCAGTTGCACGATTTCCTTGCACAGCGCCAGGCCCAGGCCGGCCCCGCCTTTCTTGCGCCCGACCTGGACGAAGGGCTCGAATATCCGCCCCTGTTGCCCGTAGGCGATGCCTTCGCCGTTGTCTTCGACGCTGATGATGACGCGTTCGCCATGCCGCCGCGCCTGCAGGCGGATCGCGCCCTCACGGGGGGTATGCCGCAGGGCGTTGTCGATCAGGTTGTCCAGCACCCGTTCCAGTTGCATGCGATCGGCGTGCAGGCGTGGCAGCGGCGCCTGTATTTCCACCAGCAGCTCGATGCCTTGTGTCGTGGCCGTGCCGATGAAGCGGTTGCGCGCCTGCTCCAGCAGGTCTTCGAGGATGCAGGGCGCCAGGGTCAGTTTCTGCAGGCCGTTCTGGTAGCGCGAGAAGTTCAGCAGGTCGTTGATCAGTTGCATCAGCCGCTGCATTTCTTCGTTGACGGTGTTCAGCAGGTCGGCTTCGCGGGATTCCTCGGGGAAATGCACGCGCTCCTGCAACAGGCCGAACGCCATGTGCATGCCGGTCACCGGTGTGCGCAATTCGTGGGAGGCGCGCAACACGAACTCGCTGCGCACCCGCTCGAAGGCCCGCTGTTCGGTGACGTCGTGCAGCACCATCACCGCGCCGAGAATATGCCCCTGGGGATGGCTGACCGGGGTCAGGCTGTACGTCAGCAGGCGCGATTCGCCATCGACCTCGATGCTGAGGTCTTCCGGGGCCCGCTCCAGGTTGCCGCCGCGCAGTACCAGTTGTAGCTGTTCGTCCAGCTCCGGGCGTTCGAGGGCGCTGCCCAGGCCCTGTCCGAGGCGCGCCTCGTCCCAGCCCAGTTGTCGCTGGGCCACCGGGTTGAGGTGCTCCAGGCAGCCCTGACGGTCGATCATCAGCAAACCGTCGTCGATGCTGTCGAGCACCGATTGCAGGCGTTGCTGGCCGGCGAGCAGTTCGTCGACATTGGTCGCCTGATGCTCGCGCAGGGCCTGGGCCATGATCCCGAAGCGCCGGGTCAGCAGGTTCATCTCGGCGGAGGACGACAGCGGAAGGGTCACGTCGAAGTTGCCTTGGCCGATCTTGTCGGCGGCCTTGACCAGGGCTTCGATAGGGCCGCCGAAGCGCCGGGCGATACCGTGGGCGGTGATGAAACCGATGATCAGCACCGCCAGCCCGACCAGGCCGAGCAGGCCGGCGATCAGCAGGGCGCGATCGCGGGCCTGGTGTTCGATGTCGTTGATATTGTCCAGGGCCTGCTTGTGCTCGCCGATCAGGCCATTGCGCAGGGTATTGAAGCGCTGGGTCAGTTCCGTGTTGCCATTGACCCCCGCCGCGCTTTCGTCGGCCCGCTCGAAGGCTTCGAAGAAGCGCTGGTAGTCCTCACGGGCCTGGACAAACCCGTTGTGCACGTTGTTCTGCCGCTCGTGCACGATGCCTTGGTCGAGCAGGGCCAGGTACTGCTGCCGGGATTCCTCCAGCGCAGTGCGGTCGGGGTGGTGGTTGAGCATGATGATCAACTGGTCGCCCAGGGTCTGGCGCAGCTTGAGGCCCAGGTCCAGGGTGATGAAGTTATTGCGGATCAGCGCTTCCTGGGTCTTGGCCATCTGCATGACGCTGACCAGCCCGAGCAGCAGGCCGAGCAGCGCCACGGTAATCAGCGCCGAGATGCTCAGGAACAGCCGCGTGCGCAGTTTCATCGCCAGCTTCATGCGGGGCGGCTCACAGGTTGTACTGTTTGCGTTTGCGGTACAGCGTCGAGGCGTCGATGCCGAGCGTCCGGGCAGCCTGGTCGAGGGTATCGCTGGTGGCCAGCACCGCGCCGATATGGGCTTTCTCCAGTTCGTCCAGGCTCAGGGCGGCACCGATGCGCGGGGTGTTGTTGGCGGGTTGCTCGGCCATGCCCAGATGGCTGATCTCCACTTTCTCCTGCGGGCAGATGATGCTGGCGCGTTCCACCACGTTGCGCAGTTCGCGGATATTGCCCGGCCAGCGATAGTTGAGCATGGCTTCTCGGGCCTCGTCGCTGAAGCAGCGGCCGGGACGGGCGTATTCCTTGACGAAGCGCGCGAGGAAGCGGTCGGCCAGGGTCAGGATGTCCTCGCTGCGTTCGCGCAGCGGTGGCAGGTGCAGGGTGATCACATTCAGGCGGTACAGCAGGTCCTCGCGAAAGCGCCCCTCGCGCACCATGTCCTCGAGGTTGAGGTTGGTCGCGGCGAGGATGCGCACATCGGCGCGGCGGGTCACCGGGTCGCCGACCCGTTCGTATTCCTTGTCCTGGATGAACCGCAGCAGCTTGGGTTGCAGGGTCAGCGGGAAGTCGCCGATCTCGTCGAGGAACAGTGTGCCGCCATCGGCCTGGTTGACCCGGCCCAGGGTGCTTTCGCTGGCGCCGGTAAAGGCTCCGCGGCTATGGCCGAACAGTTCGCTTTCCATCAGCTCGGCGTTCAGCGACGGGCAGTTGATGGTCACGCAGGATTTCCTGGCGCGCTTGCTCCAGCCATGGATGGCCCGGGCCAGTTCGCCCTTGCCGGTGCCCGATTCGCCGAGGATCAGGATATTGGCGTCGGTGCCGGCCACCTGGCGTGCGGTTTCCAGTACCACTTTCATGGCCGGGCTGTGGGAGTCCAGGCCGTCCTTGGGTTTGCGCACCTCGCCTTCCAGGGCTTCCAGGCGGGCCGAGAGCTGGCGCACTTCCAGTTGCTTGGCGGTGGCCAGGCGCAACTGGTCGGGGCTGCACGGCTTGACCAGATAGTGGGCGGCGCCGGCCTGGATCGCGTCCACCGCGGTATCGACGGCGGAGTGGGCGGTGACGATCACCACGCGCATCCAGGGCGCCTGGATGCGCATCTGCGCCAGTACGTCCAGGCCGTTGTCCTCGCCCAGGCGCAGGTCGAGGAAACACAGGTCGAATACCTGGCGCTGGAGCAGGGCGTCGGCCTGGGCTGCGCTGTTGGCGGTGGCGACGGTATAGCCCTCGTCTTCCAGGCAGTAGCGGAAAGTACGCAGGATTGCGGATTCATCGTCCACCAGAAGGATACGGCCTTGATTTTCCGGTGCTGATTCCATGTCCGCGTCTCCTGAAGTGAGTGATCTTATTTAGTCCCGGAAAAATCGGGCAAGTTGCATGGTCAATCTTGATCGATTCCACCGCGTGCAGGTTAGTCCTCTCCGAGCGTGATTGCTAATCGATTGAAAATAATAGGGTTTATCCGTTTCTAACAGCTTGTCGCGATTTTTTTGCGACTCGTGGATGCCCTGGGCGGCGGTTCCTGAGGTTTTTTCCCGCGTCGTTTCGCCGAGGTTCGTGCAATTCGCACGATGCTCTAACGGGCATCGTGCAGGATGAACGCCGGAAGATCGCAGGATATTCAATTAAGCCATTGTTTTTATTAGGTTTATTTGTAAATAAAAAAGTGGCATGCAGGCTGCAATGATCTCATCAGACTTTTCTGATCGAGCCGTAAGAGCTCAGAACAATGACTCAGGTGGGAGGAGCTTCAGGATGAATCGCCAACGTCTCACTCAATTCTCTGTTTCACCCTTGCGTTTGCAGCAAGGGTTGTTCGCCAGCCTGGCCTTGCTGGTGACCCTGATTGGTGGCCAGCAGTTTGCGCGCTGGGAGCAGGAGCCATCGCAACAGAACACCGCAAGGTTGCCGGTTTATCACAGTACCCAAACCCATTTCAGTGCCGTCAGCACCCGGTTTGCAGATTCCGCCCCGATGTTCCTGACGGAGTCCGACCAGGCTCAGCCTGTGGTCGTGGCTCCGTACCAGGAGCGCTGGGTGTTCTAGGCAGGACGGCTGGCGCGCGAATGCCGGGCCGGCCGGGCAGTACCTCTAAATAGAAGCGTATTAAGGAGAATGACCATGTTGAGCTGGGCAATCACATTCCTGATCATCGCCATCATCGCCGCCGTACTGGGCTTTGGTGGTATCGCGGGCACCGCCACGGGGATCGCCAAGATTCTCTTTGTCGTTTTCCTGGTGATGTTCATCGCTTCCTTCTTCTTTGGCCGCCGCGGTCGAGGCTGAATATGAGCGCTTTCTTCAAACCACTGGCCGCCGCCCTGCTGCTGGGCGGCGCGGCCACGGCGATGGCGGCCAACGACGGTCAGACCCGGGCCAACGAGCTGTTGAACACCGACCCGCAGTACCGCAAGACCTGGCAGGAAGTCATCGAGAAAGAGGAGCGGCTGCCGGAATGGGTGATGAACCTGTCCGGCGACGCAGAACAGATGAACGCGGTGGCGGAAGACGGCGAGCAGTATCTGGTCGGCCCGCTGTGTGAAACCCGCGAGACCTGTCGCAGCCAGCGCCTGATCGTGGCGTTCAGCTTCGACAAGAAAGACGCCTATGCCATGTTGGTCGAGGTGCCGGCGGGCCTGCCCGCGGACAAGTCGCCGACGCGGCACGCCGAGTACCGTTTTCTCGGCAAGCCTGACCCCGGCATGCAGGGCTTGCTCAAGGAGCAGCTGAAAAAGGACCCGAACTGGTACTGAGCAGGCTGGGCGAAAGGTTCGATCATGGAAAGGCAGCGCCTGCGGCCTGCCTTTCCGTTGCACCGCCCCGAGGAGGGGTAGCGCATGACCAGGGGGCCGGGACGTTCTGATCGCTTCAGGATCGGAGTGACCTAGGGGTACAGGGAGTGCCCCCGCAAGGGCCGGGTCAGGCAAAACTGCGACGCAAGCTCGCCAGCCGCCGAGGCTGACGACTTGCGTCGTGTTTATGGCAAAACCTTGTCGCAGAGCGGCGGCATGCCTTTTCAGCGGACGGGGCGCAGCAATGGGGCGAGGTGCTGCTCCAACCGTTTCACGGTGTTTCCTCGCGACCGTACATCGAGAAACTTTTAGCTTTTTCCAGTCGCTACTTCTGCTTCTTCTGTAAGAACTTTCTCTTCTTTCGCAGGTCCTGCCCAACCCGCGCAAAAGCGCTGAATGCCGCCTGAAATGGCCGTTTCACGGTAGATTGCCAGGCCGAAATGTCGCATTCGAACCGGTTGGGACGCCCGTTTTGTTTAGAAAAACTCATGCCGATTCGGCATAGGGTAGGCGTTTACGGCATTAGACGCGCTCCCCTTGCGTCGGAATAGTTGCGCCTTTTTTCGCCTGCACAGAGCTGTAAATGCTTGGTCGGGGTGACCTTATACGGGGGCCGATGCACAGACTTTTCCGCCATTGAGCGTTCCAGTTCGCGCATCAGCCCGAGTCCAACTGAAGTAAGGGTAATGATATGAAGAAGGCAAAACTAAGCCTCGCCTGGCAGATCCTCATCGGTCTGGTGCTGGGGATTGCAATTGGTGCGCTGCTCAACCATTTCAGTGCCGAAAAGGCCTGGTGGATCAGCAACGTCCTGCAACCGGCAGGCGATATCTTTATCCGCTTGATCAAGATGATCGTGATCCCGATCGTGATTTCCTCGCTGATCGTCGGTATCGCCGGCGTGGGCGACGCGAAGAAGCTCGGGCGCATCGGCCTCAAGACCATCATCTACTTCGAAATCGTCACCACCATCGCCATCCTGGTCGGCCTGGTGCTGGCCAACGTGTTCCACCCGGGCGCCGGCATCGACATGAGCACCCTGGGTACCGTGGATATCTCCAAGTACCAGGCGACCGCCGCCGAGGTCCAGCATGAACACGCGTTCATCGAGACCATCCTCAACCTGATCCCATCGAACATCTTCGCGGCCATGGCCCGCGGCGAGATGCTGCCGATCATCTTCTTCTCGGTGCTGTTCGGCCTGGGTCTGTCGAGCCTGCAGGCCGACTTGCGCGAGCCGCTGGTGAAGATGTTCCAGGGCGTCTCGGAAAGCATGTTCAAAGTCACCCACATGATCATGAACTACGCCCCGATCGGCGTATTCGCCCTGATCGCGGTGACCGTGGCCAACTTCGGTTTCGCTTCCCTGCTGCCGCTGGCCAAGCTGGTGATCCTGGTCTACGTGGCCATCGCCTTCTTCGCCTTCGTGGTCCTGGGCCTGATCGCTCGCCTGTTCGGTTTCTCGGTGATCAAGCTGATGCGCATCTTCAAGGATGAGCTGGTGCTGGCTTACTCCACCGCGAGCTCGGAAACCGTGCTGCCACGGGTGATCGAGAAGATGGAAGCCTACGGTGCGCCGAAAGCCATCTGCAGCTTCGTGGTGCCGACCGGCTACTCGTTCAACCTCGACGGTTCGACCCTGTACCAGTCCATCGCGGCGATCTTCATCGCCCAGCTGTACGGCATCGACCTGTCGATCAGCCAGCAATTGCTGCTGGTCCTGACCCTGATGGTCACCTCCAAGGGTATCGCCGGCGTGCCGGGCGTGTCCTTCGTGGTACTGCTGGCGACCCTGGGCAGCGTGGGCATTCCGCTCGAAGGCCTGGCCTTCATCGCCGGTGTCGACCGTGTGATGGACATGGCCCGTACCGCCCTGAACGTAATCGGCAACGCCCTGGCGGTGCTGGTGATCGCGCGTTGGGAAGGCATGTACGACGACGCCAAGGGCCAGCGCTACTGGAACTCCCTGCCGCACTGGCGCAGCAAGGAGCCGCTGCCAAGCGGCGAGATCACCAAGGGCTGAGGCCGTTCCTATATGTAATGTGCAATCGACAAACCCCGGTCAATCCGGGGTTTGTCGTTTCTGTGGGCCCCGCTATCATTCGCCGCATCTTTTGGGGGAATAACTGATGCTCAATGGCCTGTGGCTTGGCTTCTTCATTGTGGCGGCCGTCTCTGCGCTGGCGCAGTGGCTGGTCGGCGGTAACGCCGGGATCTTCGCGGCGATGGTGGAAAGCATCTTCGCCATGGCCAAGCTGTCGGTGGAAGTGATGGTGCTGTTGTTCGGCACCCTGACTCTGTGGCTGGGCTTCCTGCGGATCGCCGAAAAGGCCGGGATCGTCGACTGGCTGGCCAAGGTCCTGGGCCCGCTGTTCACCCGCCTGATGCCGGAAGTGCCGCCAGGGCATCCGGCCATCGGCCTGATCACCCTGAACTTCGCGGCCAACGGCCTGGGCCTGGACAACGCCGCCACGCCGATCGGCCTCAAGGCCATGCGTGCGCTGCAGGACCTCAACCCCAGCGCGACCACGGCGAGCAATGCGCAGATCCTGTTCCTGGTACTCAACGCTTCATCCCTGACCCTGCTGCCGGTGACCATCTTCATGTACCGCGCCCAGCAAGGTGCCGCCGACCCGACCCTGGTGTTCCTGCCGATCCTGCTGGCCACCAGTGCCTCGACCCTGGTCGGCCTGCTGTCGGTCGCGGTGATGCAGCGCCTGCGCCTGTGGGACCCGGTGGTGCTGGCTTACCTGATCCCCGGCGCCCTGGCCCTGGGCGGCTTCATGGCCTTGCTGGCCACGTTGTCGGCCACCGCGCTGGCGTCGCTGTCGTCGATCCTCGGCAACCTCACGCTGTTCGGCCTGATCATGCTGTTCCTGGTGATCGGCGCGTTGCGCAAGGTCAAGGTCTACGAAGCGTTCGTCGAAGGCGCCAAGGAGGGGTTCGATGTCGCCAAGAACCTGCTGCCTTACCTGGTGGCCATGCTCTGCGCGGTCGGTGTGTTGCGGGCCTCCGGTGCGCTGGATTTCGGCCTCGACGGCATTCGCCACCTGGTGGAATGGGCCGGCTGGGACACCCGCTTCGTCGACGCGCTGCCCACGGCCCTGGTCAAGCCCTTCTCCGGCAGCGCCGCGCGGGCGATGCTGATCGAGACCATGCAGAGCCAGGGCGTGGACAGTTTCCCGGCGCTGGCCGCGGCGACCATTCAGGGCAGTACCGAGACCACCTTCTATGTGCTGGCGGTGTACTTCGGTTCGGTGGGTATCCAGCGGGCGCGCCACGCGGTGGGCTGTGCCTTGCTGGCCGAGCTGGCCGGCGTGGTGGCGGCGATTGCGGTGTGCTACTGGTTCTTTGGTTGAGGCGCGGGATGCTATCGCGGGCAAGCCTCGTTCCTACGGATTGCATTCCTGTAGGGGCGAGGCTCGCGAACAACCTCAGCGGGTTCTGATCGTTGGCGCCAGGCGTGTGCCCTGCTTCACCGTCCACTCCACCACTTGCCGGCTCAAGGCGTCTGCCGCCTGACCGAAGCCGGTGACCACCGCCGGGACCCGGGTGTCGTTCAACGGCTGGCGCACCTCGAAGCGCTGGCTGGCGAGAATCTTCTGGTCGTAGCCGCGCACCAGTCGCGCATCCAGGCGGATCACTACGCCCACGGCCTTGCCCTGGTACTCGCTCTGGAACGCCTGCAGGTTGCCGCCCAGTTCCAGGTCGGTCTGCACGTTGCTGTCGTCGGTGCCCAGCAGTTGCACCCGGCCATCGGCGAGGAAACCTTCCAGCAACCGATCGCGCAGCAGCACCGGCGCCGGATCGCTCCAGCGAGCGTCCTTGTAGCTGCTGATCACATCGCCTTGGGGAATGACCGCAATTCTTGCGCTGTTCAGCGCGTCGCTGGCCTGGGGCTTGGTCAGGCGCAGCGACCAGGGCTGTGCGGTGCCCTGGGACCGCGCTGCGGTGCTCTGGGCCGTGGGCAGGCGGTAGATGTCCACCGGCTCGGCCTGGGGCAGGATCGAGCAGGCGCCGCTCAAGGCGAGGCTGGCGATCAGGGCCAACTGGCCGAATGGGCGATAGGCACGCTTCATGGCGTGAACTCCTTGTTCTTGTCACTGCCCAGCAGATAGCCGCTGGGGTTGGCTTCCAGGCGACGGGAAATGGCCCGCAGCGAGCTCAGGGTGTCCCGCAGCTCGCGCACGGCGGGTGCCAGGCCATTGAGGCCCTGGATGCCGTTGTTCAGCGAGTCCTGGTTATCGGTCAGCAATTGGTTGATGGTCGCGCTGCTCTGCTCCAGCGCTTGCATGGCCTGCTCGGCGCTGCCGAACATCTGCTTGCCCTGTTCGTTGAGCAGGCCGTTGGCGTTGCGCATCAGGGCGGTGGTCTGTTCCAGGGTGGCGCTGGCCTGCTTGCCGATGGAGGCCAGTTGCTGCATGGCCTGGCGCACGTCGCCGCGTTGTTCGGCGAGGACGCCGGTGGTCTGCTCCAGGTGTTCGAGGGTGTTGCTGATGCGTTCGACGTTCTCGGGCGAGAAGATGCCGTTGGCGTTATGCAGCAGCAGGTTGACGCTGGTCATCAGGTCGTCGCTGTTGTTCAGCAGGCGGGCGATCGGCGATGGCGAAGCAACGATCAACGGCAGCTTGCCGTCCTTGCCCTGGAGCGTCTGGCTTTGCGGGGTGCCGCCGCTGAGCTGGATGATCGAGGTGCCGGTAATACCGGTCAGCGCCAGCTTGGCCTGGGTGTCTTCCTTGATCGGGGTCTCGCCGCTCAGGCGGATCCGCGCCAGGACGCGACGCGGGTCCTTGGGGTCGAGGCGCAGGCTGACCACGTCGCCGACCTTGATCCCGCTGTACTGCACGGAGCTGCCCTTGGACAAGCCGCTGACGGCCTCGTTGAACACGACCTCGTAGTCCTTGAACTCGGTGTCGACGCTGGACTTGGCCAGCCACAGGCCGAACAGCAAGGCGCCGACCACCACCAGGACGCTGAACAGGCCGATCAATACATGATGGGCTCGGGTTTCCATGTCATACCTCGTTGAGCTGTGTAGCGGCTTGATACGCCGCGCGGCCGCGAGGGCCATGGAAGTACTCGTGAATCCAGGCGTCGTCGGTCTCGGCGACCTGGTCGATGGCATCCGCCACCAGCACCTTTTTCTGCGCCAGCACCGCCACCCGGTCGGTGATGGTGTACAGCGTATCCAGGTCGTGGGTGACCAGGAATACGCTCAGGCCCAAGGCGTCACGCAGGGTCAAAATCAGTTGGTCGAACGCCGCGGCGCCGATCGGATCGAGGCCGGCGGTGGGTTCGTCGAGAAACAGGATGTCCGGATCCAGGGCCAGGGCCCGTGCCAGCGCGGCGCGCTTGATCATGCCGCCGGACAGCGAAGACGGGTATTTGTCGGCCGCCGACAGCGGCAGGCCGGCCAGGGCCAGTTTCACCGCCGCCAGGTGCTCGGCGTCGGCGCGGCTGAAGCCGGCATGTTCGATCAGCGGCAGGGCGACGTTTTCGGTCACGGTCAGCGACGAGAACAGCGCGCCTTTCTGGAACAGCACGCCGAAGCGTCGTTCGATCAGCGAGCGTTCGTGCTCGGCCAGGCTCGGCAGGTTCTGGCCGAACACCCGCACCGAGCCCGCGCTGGGCTGGCGCAGGCCGATGATGCTGCGCAGCAGCACCGATTTGCCGCTGCCCGAGCCTCCGACCACAGCGAGGATCTCGCCCTTGTACAGGTCCAGGTCGAGGTTTTCATGCACGCTCTGCGGGCCGAAGCGGTTGCACAGGCCGCGGACTTCGATCACCGCCTCGGTGGGCGCGCGGGTTGTACGGTTCACCAGCTCATCTCCATGAAGAACAGCGCGGCGACGGCATCCAGGACAATCACCACGAAGATCGATTGCACCACGCTGGACGTGGTATGGGCGCCCACGGACTCGGCGCTGCCGCTGACCTTGAACCCCTCCAGGCAGCCGATGGCGGCGATCAGGAAGGCGAAGATCGGCGCCTTGACCATGCCCACCAGGAAGTGCTGCACGCCGATGTCCGATTGCAGCAGCGCGAGGAACATCGCCGGCGAGATGTCCAGCGACAGGGCGCAGACCACCCCGCCCCCGACTATCCCCGAGAGCATGGCCAGGAAGGTCAGCATCGGCAGTGCCACCAGCAGCGCCAGGACCCGTGGCAGCACCAGCAGCTCCATCGGGTCCAGGCCCAGGGTGCGGATCGCGTCGATCTCTTCGTTGGCCTTCATCGAGCCGATCTGCGCCGTGAAGGCGCTCGCGGTGCGGCCGGCCATGAGGATCGCGGTCAGCAGCACGCCGAATTCACGCAGGAAGGAAAACGCCACCAGGTCGACGGTAAAGATGCTGGCGCCGAAACTCTGCAGCACCGTGGCGCCGAGGAAGGCCACCACGGCGCCGACCAGGAACGTCAGCAAGGCGACGATGGGCGCGGCGTCCAGGCCGGTCTGCTCGATGTGCGCGACCATCGGCGTGATGCGCCAGCGCTTGGGGTGCAGCAGCCCGCGGGCGAGGGTTTCCAGGATCAGGCCGACGAAACCCAGCAGTTTCAGGCTGTCCTGCCAGACACTGTCGACCGCCTTGCCGATCCGCGTCAGCAACTGGATGCCGACCGATACTTCCGGTTCCTTGATCGGCACGCAGAAGTCGGTCAACGAGCAGTAGACGGTCTGCAGCAGCGCACGGTCGGCCGAAGACAGGGTGCAGTCCGGATGCTCGGCGGACTGGCCCAGGCGTTCCGAACCCAACAGCTCCACCAGCAGCGAAGCGCCGGCGGTGTCGAGGGCGCCCAGGCCGTTGAGGTCGATGTGCGTGTTGGCGTCGTACTGCCCGGCGAGCGTCGCACACAGGTGCTTGAGCTCGGTGTAGTGGGCGAGCGTCCAGTCCCCCGACACATGCAGTTGCGAGGGGGTACTCGACATATCCAGGTGGGCCCTGCCGGCCGTCGCGCTAGGGATCATAAGCTCCGTGCTTGTATGGCTTTTACGCAGTGCTACGTAATACCACGATCGGACGATTTTGCCTTGTACTAAGGTGCTGGGTTCGATCCGCTATCGGTGATCTTGAAACGCAGCACGCCGATCACCTGCCCGTCTTCGGTCAGTACCCGGACCTGCCAGTCGCCGGTCGGGTCGCCGGGGAAATTCTGCTTGTGCGACCAGGCGCGGTAGCCTTCCTTGCGTCCGCCGTGGATGTCCAGGGCCACCCGGTCGACCTCTTTACCGTTGAACTGCCAGACGTGATAAATCCGCTCGTCCAGCCCGCGCGGCGCGTTGATCGCGGTGTAGGCATACAGGCCGGCGGAGCGCACGTCGCTGGCGCCGACCTCCTTGAGGCTGTTGCCCGGCGTGCGGTCTTGCAGCTGGGTGCTGATGGCATCCTCGGTGATCCACAACGTCGCCGGCGGTACCCAGGAGCGCAGCAGCCAGCCGGCGCCGCCGATGGCCAGGGTCATGCCCAGCAGCATCAGCGTGCCGCGCAGGGTGCGGATGGGGAAAATCGACGCCAGGCTGGGAAACGACAGCAACATGGCGGTGCCCAGGGCCAGCTTGAAGCTTTGCGCCGTGGTCAGGTGCACAATGATCGGCAGCGCGGTCAGCAGCACGGCGAATAGCGTCAGGGTGTGCAGGGCGAGGAACAGCCAGCGCCGCGGGGCCAGCCACTTGTAGTACAACGGGTCGATGATCGAGATCAGCGCCGCGGCCCCCAGCAGGCCGGTGAATACCAGCTGCCCGCTGTTCCAGGCGGTGGTGACGAAGAAGAACGGCAGGACGAAGAACAGGCTTTCCTGGTGAATCATCTGCGTTGCGTAACGCAGCAGCGGCTGGGGAATTTCCCGCTTGAAGATCCTGGCGAACAGCTCGGTCAGGCTGTTTTCCAGCATCAGCCAGACCCAGCTCACCAGCATGATCACGGCGATCCAGGAGGCCAGGCTCTGCTGGCGATCCACCAGGATGAAGCTGCCGACCCCGGAAATGAAACCGCCGAGCGCAATGACCCCCGGGTAGCGCTGCATCAGTTCCAGGATGCGCTGTATGAGATGAGTCAGGTTTGGCATGCGGTGATTCACATCAGAAAAAAATCCCCGACAGAATAACGGTTTAGCGCGACAAAAGACGCATCAGGCATGCGCTCGTTTGCGATAAGCGCGCCATCCGGCCAGAGCGAAAACCATCAGCGCCAGGGCGCCGAGGATCAGCCCACTCAAGGCGGCGTAGCTCAGCAGCGGCTTTTCGATACGCAGATAACCGGGTTGATCCAGCAGTTTGCGCAGGGCCAGGTCGGCCTGTTTCAGACTGACGGCGTGCAGGCGCTTGGCCGGGTCGGCGAAATGCCCGTCCTGGTAGTCGCTCAACGCACCCCAGTAGTAGTCCGCCAGCGCGCTGTTGCCCTGCACCGCCCAGGCCTGGCGGGCAATGGCGGCCTGTTTCAGGCGAGCGAAGGTGGCGGGGTCCAGGCCGTCCTTGAGCAGTTGCGTCTTCAGCTCGTCGATCAGGCGCCGGGCCAGGGGCACGTCCCCGCGCGCAAGATCGGCATTCAGGCTGAGAAAGCCGACGCCGCCGAACACCTCGCGCTCGCTCGACGGGCCGTAAGACAGCTCATGCTCGAGGCGCAACTGGCGGTACAGCGCCCAGTCGAGATAGTCCTTGAGCAGGTCGAAGGTTTCATCGTGCTGCTGGTCGAGGGTCGGCTCGGGGAACAGCCAATGCAGTTTGGCGCTGTCGCCGACCCAGCCTTGGACCAGGTTGCGCTCGGCGGCGGCGGTCTGCTGGATGTCCGGCAGGCCCTGGTGTTCGCTGGGCTCCACCGGCGCCAGTTCGCCATAGCTGCGCTCCAGGTAGGCTGGCAGCAGGCGATCGAGGTCGCCGACGACAATCAGGGTCATGTTGTTCGGGGCGTACCAGTCCCGGCGCAGTTGCTCCAGTTGTTCGAGGGTCAGCGAGTCGACTTCGGCCCGTTCGGCGCATTTGAGGCCCAGCTCCACCGCCAGCTGGTTGCTGGCCGTATGGCCGAGGTCCTGGCGGTCCAGCCAGCGCTGCAAGTGGGAGTAATGCCCGCCGTCTTCACGCTCGACCACCCGTTTCGCGGTTTGCAGCGCCTTGTCGTCGAGCCGGGTGCGGGTCAGCAGGGCCAGCAGCAGGTCCAGCACCTTGCGCTGGTTTTTCGCCGGCGCCTCGATGACGAAGGTGGTGTCGGCATTGCTGGTGTAGGCGTTCCATTCGCCTCCCAGGGCTTGCATGCGCTCCTCCAGCCCGCCCTCGCCGCTGGCGTCGATGCCGCTGAACAGCAAGTGCTCGAGCAGGTGCGGCAGCTCCTTGTCGGCGCAGGCGAAATCGTCGAGCCCCACCCCGACGACCAGGCGAATCGCCACATGGCCGCGCTCGTTGCCCGGCTTGAGCAGCAGTTGCAGGCCGTTGGGCAGCATGTAGCCTTCGACCTGGAAGCGATCCAGGGCAAACGAATGAGCTGAGCCGAGCAGCAGGCAGGCGAACAACAGGCAACGCATAACGAGTTCCTTACGGCTTGCGTAAGTTCTAGGTTCGGTACGTAAACTGCCTGCGCGTCGATCATGCTGCGTTAAAAACGGCCTCGGAATGCTCATGTAGGCCCCTACACTCCGCTTCCTCGTCCGTTTTTGCCTTGCCTGATCGCCGCTCGGCGACTTTCCGTACCGACCTTCAGACTTCCAGTAACTGTGGACGTTCAGGGTGAATGGGTGATGTCAGCCATATCGTCCACGGCGAGCGCGCCGGTTTCGGAGGTGCCCAGCACCACATAGGCGCTGCCGCAGAACAGTGAGTTCAGGCGTTTCATATCGGCGATCAGCTCCAGGTGCAGCGAGCTGGTCTCGATGCTCTGGACGATTTTACGTTGCAGGCGGCTGACATGGGCATGGGCCAGGCGACGTTCCTGGGCGCGGAAGCGGCGTTTTTCCCGCAGCAGCTGGCGGGCGCTTTCCGGGTCGGCGCTGAGAAACACCGAAAGCCCCAGGCGCAGGTTGGCCAGTAGTTGTTCGTGCAGGCCGGCCAGTTCTTCGAGGCCGACTTCGGAGAAGGAGCGACGTTGCGCGGTCTTCTGTTGCTGGACCTTGCGCAACATGCGGTCGATCAGGTCGCTGGCCAGTTTCAGGTTGATCGCCAGTTCGATGATCTCGGCCCAGCGCCGGCTGTCCTGCTCGCCCAGGTCTTCGCGAGGCATCTGCGCCAGGTAGAGCTTGATCGCGCTGTAGAGCACCTCGACATCTTCGTTGAGGCTGCGCATTTCCTGGGTGATCGCGGTCTGCTTGCCGCGCAGCACGTCGAGCATGGCTTCGAGCATGCTGTCGATCAGGTCGCCAATGCGCAGGGTTTCCCGGGCGGCGTTGGCCAGGGCCAGGCTGGGAGTGGCCAGGGCGGTCGGATCGAGATGGCGAGGCTTGGCCCGGCCATTGGTTTCCGGGCGCTCCGGGAGCAGCCAGGCGCAGACTTTGGCCATAGGTCCGACCGTTGGCAGCAGGATCAGGCAGCGCAGGGTGTTGTAGAGCAGGTGGAAGCCGATCACCACCTCCTGCGGGCTGAAATCCAGGCTGTCCATCCAGCGGGCGAGCGGATCGAGCACGGGGATGATCAGCAGCAGGCCGATCAGTTTGTACAGCAGGCTGCCCAGGGCCACTTGGCGGCCCGCGGCGTTCTGCATGTTGGTGCTGAGAAAGGCCAGCACGCCGCTGCCGATGTTGGCGCCGATCACCAGGCCGATGGCCACCGGCAGGCTGATGACGCCGGCACCGGCCAGGGTGGCGGTGAGCAGGACGGCCGCCAGGCTGGAATAGGAAATCATGGCGAACAGCGCGCCCATCAGGGCGTCGAGCAGTATGTCGCCGGTCAGCGAGGCGAACAGCACCTTCACCCCCTGGGCATGGGTGATGGGCGTCGCGGCCTCGACTATCAGTTGCAGCGCCAGGATGATCAGCCCCAGGCCGATTCCCACCCGTCCGAGCTGACCGGCCCGGGTCTGTTTGCGCGACAGGAAGAAGATTACCCCGAGGAAGATCAGCAGCGGCGACAGCCAGGACAGGTCGAAGGTCAGCACCCGCGCCATCAGCGCGGTACCGACATCGGCGCCGAGCATGGTCGCCAGGGCGGGTGTCAGCGCCATCAGGCCCTGGCCGACGAACGAGGTGACCAGCATGGCCGTGGCGTTGCTGCTCTGGACCATGGCGGTGACCAGGATGCCGGCGACGAACGCCAGCGGACGCCTGGCCATGTTCTGGCCGATGACGTGCCGCAGGTTGGTGCCGTAGACCCGCAGGATACCGGTGCGGACGATGTGCGTGCCCCAGACCAGCAAGGCCACTGCGGAGAGCAGATTGAGCAGGGTGAGCATGACAGGCCCCCTGTGGTGAATATGCCCCAGAGGGGCAAGTTAACGATGCCGCGCGTCTTTCTACGTTCTGTACTTAAGCTGTAGTTGGCTAACGGTCTGGGCGCCAGCATCGCATAGCTGATACGGCGATTGAAACAAAACTGTCATGAAGAACGGCTTTTCGCAGGCATGAAAAAAGGGGCTCGAAAGCCCCCTTTTTCGTTGCGCCCTCGGGTTATTGACCCGGGATGTCCTTGCGCAGTTTCACCGGGTCTTGCTGCTTCTTCTTTTTCGCGATGGCGGTGCGCATCTTGATGTTGATCGCCTCCACCGCCAGCGAGAAGCCCATGGCGAAGTAGACGTAGCCTTTTGGCACATGGACGTCGAACGCCTCGGCAATCAGCACGGTACCGACCACCAGCAGGAACGACAGCGCCAGCATCTTCAGCGACGGGTGCTTGTCGATGAACTCGCTGATGGTGCCCGAAGCCAGCATCATCACCAGCACGGCGACGATGATCGCAGCGACCATGACCGGCACGTGGGACACCATGCCGACGGCGGTGATCACCGAGTCCAGGGAGAACACGATGTCGATGATCGCGATCTGGATGATGGTGTAGAAGAAGTTGCCGCCCTTGCCGCCTGGCTCATCGGCGGTTTCGTCCTCGCCTTCCAGGGCGTGGTACATCTCCTGGGAGCTCTTCCAGAGCAGGAACAGGCCACCGAAGAACAGGATCAGGTCGCGCCCGGAAATGCCCTGGCCGAAGACTTCGAATAGGTCGGCGGTCAGGCGCATGACCCAGGTGATCGACAGCAGCAACAGGATCCGCGTGACCATGGCCAGCGCCAGGCCGAAAATCCGGGTGCGGGCCTGCATGTGTTTGGGCATGCGGCTGACCAGGATCGAGATCATGATGATGTTATCGATACCCAGAACGATTTCGAGGGCGGTCAGGGTAAAGAAGGCAACCCAGATTTCCGGGTTGGTCAGCCATTCCATGTGTATTCCTTTGAGCGAGTGTTGAACCGCGCCAGCCGAGGCTCGGAAACCAAGTCTAGCGGCCGGCGTGGCGAGTCATTGATTTTATAGAGTGCTGAACAGCGGAAAGATCCCCATCAGCAAGGCGGCGAACATTATGCATAGGCAAACCAGCACTGCCCACTTGAGGGTAAAGCGTTGGTGGTCGCCGAATTCGATACCGGCCAGGGCCACCAGCAGGTAGGTCGAAGGGACCAGCGGGCTGAGCAGATGGACGGGCTGGCCGACGATCGAGGCACGGGCCATTTCCACCGCGGTGATGCCGTAGTGGCTGGCGGCTTCGGCGAGCACCGGCAATACCCCGTAGTAGAACGCATCGTTGGACATGAAGAAGGTGAACGGCATGCTCACCAGCGCGGTAATCACCGCCAGGTACGGGCCCAGGGCGTTAGGAATCACCGCCAGCAGGCTTTTCGACATGGCGTCGACCATGCCGGTACCGGTCAGGATGCCGGTGAAGATACCGGCGGCGAAGATCAGCCCCACCACCGACAGCACGCTGCCGGCATGGGCCGCGACGCGGTCCTTCTGCTGTTGCAGGCACGGGTAGTTGACGATCATCGCGATACTGAAGGCCACCATGAACAGCACGGGCAGCGGCAGCAGGCCGGCGATCAGCGCGCACATCAGGGCGAAGGTCAGGGCACCGTTGAACCAGATCAGCTTCGGACGACGGGCATCCGGGAACTGCGAAACGCTGATTTCGCTATGGTCGATCTCGTCGCCCTGCAGGTGCAGTTCACCCAGGCGCGCCCGCTCACGCTTGCCGTACATATAGGCGATCGCCAGGATCGCGACCACGCCGGCCAGCATCGCCGGGATCATCGGCACGAAGATGTCCGACGGGTCGACGTGCAGCGCACTGGCGGCACGGGCAGTCGGGCCGCCCCAGGGGGTCATGTTCATCACGCCGCCGGCCAGGATGATCAGGCCGGCCATGATCCGCGGGCTCATGCCGATGCGGCTGTACAGCGGCAGCATGGCCGCCACGCAGATCATGTAGGTGGTGGCGCCGTCACCGTCCAGCGACACCACGAGGGCCAGCACGGCGGTGCCGACCGAAACCTTCAGCGGGTCGCCCTTGACCAGCTTGAGGATCTTGCGCACGGCCGGGTCGAACAGGCCGGAGTCGATCATCAGGGCGAAGTACAGGATGGCGAACATCAGCATCACGCCGGTCGGTGCCAGCTTGGTGATGCCTTCGAGCATCATCGGGCCGATCTTCGGTGCGAAGCCGCCGAACAGCGCGAACAGGATTGGAACGATGATCAGGGCGATCAGCGCGGACAGGCGCTTGGTCATGATCAGGAACATGAACGTGATGACCATGGCGAAGCCAAGGAAAGTCAGCATGGGAATACTCCAGGCGTAGCGCGGCTAGGGAAGACGAACCGAGGGAATCAGCGCGGAACGGACAGCGCGGGACGTGCTGGAGGAAGCGGGATGGAAAGGCGGGTAAGAACGGACATCAGAATCACCAAATTGTTGTTGTTAATTGGGCCATGCGGCGCGAAGCGCGCGTATGGCCAACCGGTCTGTTGCCGGTAGTGGAGGCGATCCTAATCGCGGAAGCTTTCAGCTACCTTTCGTTGAGCAAAGCATTGGCCGCAAGCGTCGCGAGCCGACGTGCGGTCAAAAAATAACCAGAACGGGTTGCCGGCGGGTCGTTTGCGGTGGCCTGGTCATTGGCTGGGAGGTCGGTAGATGAACCTGTTGCATACCGGAGGTTGCCACTGCGGCCAGTTGCGCTATCAGTTCAGCGGGCCGCTGCGCGATATCGCCCATTGTCACTGTTCGATCTGCCGCCGGGTCAGCGGTGGCCTGGTGACCACCTGGATCACCCTGCCCCGCCCGGCTTTCCAGTGGCTGGCCGGAACACCGGCGCGGTACGACTCTTCGCCCGGTTGCGCGCGGTATTTCTGCCCGAGTTGCGGCGCCCACCTGGCGCTGGTCACCCAACTGAGCCCGGACAGTATCGATGTGACGGTGGCGACCCTGGATCACCCGGAGCTGGCGCCGGCCGACCGGCATATCTGGACCGATAGCCGTTTGCCGTGGCTGCACCTGGATGAACAGTTGCCGGGCGAGGCCGAGGAAACTTTGTAAGGAGTGAGATCGCTTCGCGGGCAAGCCTCGCTCCTACGGGCCACGCGTTTTTGTAGGAGCGAGGCTTGCCCGCGATGCTTCTGGCCTCAGGGCAGTTCCAGCCCGCCCGCCGCCTTGTGCAGGGCGCGCAGGTGTTCGCCGACCTGTTTCAGGTTGGCTTCGTTGGCGGCGATCTCGGCGGCGCGCTGGGGCTCCAGCAAGGCGCGTGCTTCCTTGTCCAGGTCGCCGGTCAGGGCTTGCAGCTGTTTCTGCCGCAGGCTGCTTTCCGCTTCCAGGCGCTGCCATTCGCTGGGCTGCGGCAAGCCGTAGCCGCTGCTCCCCAGCAGTTCCGCGGGGCGACTGAGGAAACCACTGTTGGCGAGGATTTCCCGCAGGGTCTGGTTGGCCTTGTCCATGCCACCGTTCTGCAACTCGCGGGCGCCCAGGTAACGTTGCTTGACCTCATCCTGGGCCAGCAGCAACTGGCGCCGGAAGCTCGCCTGTTCGAGCAGCAGCAAGGCGGCGCTGGTGCGCAGGTCCGCCTGGTCGAACCACTGGCGCCGCTCCTCGGCGCTCAGCGACAGCCAGTCTTCCACGCTGTTCTGCTTGATCGGCAAGTGCTTCTTCAGCACCTCGAACATGGCCTGGTAGCGGTCGCGGAAAGAATCGAAGCGATAGCCCAGGCGCAAGGCTTCGCGCGGATCGTCCAGCACGCTGGTATCGGCCAGGCCACGGGCCTTGAGCACTTCCAGCAGGCCGTTGGGCATGATGCTGTCCAGGCCGGTGAGCTGGGCGTTGTTGCTGCCGCTGCGCAGCAGTTTCAGGCTTTCCACCGCACAGTTGTTGGACAGGAAGTAATAGTTGCCGTCGTAGCTCCAGTGCATCTCGGCCGCGTGCTCGACCACTTCCTCGATCTCGCTGCGTGACAGGTTCAGCGGCACCGACGCCAGGCTGCGCAGCTCGGTCTTGGTGTACTCATCGATGACCTGGGCCAGGGGCAGGATAAACAGCCGCGAGGGGTACTTGCCGACCAGGCCGTCCCAGCTCGACAGCTGCACATCGCCGACGAAGGCGCGATAAGACAGCACCAGGTGCTGGTCGAGGTCCAGCCGGCAATCCGGTCCGCGAGGCCGGCCAGGTGCGCAGATCACCAGGCGCAGCATGCTGTGCCCCCAGCGGCTGACCCAGTTCTGGTTGGCCTCGGCCAGCAGGTAGTCCACGGCATAGACCCGTTCGGGGTCGACCTGCCCCAGCGGCTGCTTGGCGAAATCGTTTCCGGCGTTGAGGAAGGCGAAGGACCGGGCACAACTGTCCTTGGCCTTCGGCGCCCAGCCGAAATGCTCCTGGTAGTAGCGGTACAGTGCCGGCCGGCGGCAGGCGTAGCTCGGATCCAGGAGGAAGTACTCCATATTCACCGCGACGAACTCTTTCGGGTTGGTCGTTTCGTAGAGGTCCGGGCTGCGGGCGATCTGGCGGTTGTATTGCTCGCGCTCGCCCCGGCGCCCGACGTATTGCGGCCAGCCGGCGAGGTCGAGCAGGCGCGGATCGTCGCTGAGGGTGAAACGTCGCTCGGTCTGGCCGCGACACTGGTCCGGCAGGCCGATCAGCCCGGAGGAACTGTACTGGCGGCTGCAGCGCTGGATCAGCGTGCGTTCGGCGCTCGACCACAGGCGCGAGCGGTCGTAGATATGGGTGAGTTCATGCAGCACAGTGGCGAGCATTTCCCGGCGCACGGTGCCATGGGGGCGGTTGGTTTTCTGGGTGGCCGCACTGCCATCGGTTAGGCCGGCCAGCAGATTGCGGTTGAGATCGAGTTCGTCGACCAACGCTGCTTGCCCATAGGCGTTATGGGGCATGTCGTCAGTCCAGCCGACATCGATGCGGCGGTCCAGCTGCTGGATGAAGCGCGGTGGCAGCGCCTGCATCGCTTCATCCAGCAGGGCCTGGCTGGCGCGTTGCTGGTCCGGGGTCAGGCCATCGGTCTTGAGCCGCAGTTGCAGGTCTGCTTGAGCGCTGTTGCCCACGAGCAACAGCGCCGCGCTCAGCAGCCAGGCAGCGAGCGACCTCACAATGCGAGGATGGCTTCGGCGAGAACCTGGTCGCTGGCGTCGCGGGCTTCCGGCACGCGGTCACGCAAGGTATCGAAAGCGGCTTCCAGCTGGACGCCTCGGATATCGCCATTGCTGGCGACGAAGCTGGCGGCATCGTCATGAGCGGCACGGACGATTTTCGAGTCGCGGATGGAGGTGGTGGTGTCCGAGGTGAAATCGATGGTACGACCAAAGGCTCGAACGATGATGTTACTGGTGGCTACCAGGGTTTGCGCCTGGGCGACATCGGCCAACAGCAACAGGCCGAGGGTGGCAGCAATCAGCGGGCTACGCATGGAACGACTCCGGGATGAAAGGGATAACTATTGGACGAGAATTGCCTGCGCCAGTTCAAGGTCGCCGGCATGAAGTTGTGGCTGGGTTTTACGCAGGTATTTCAGGGCTGATTCCAGTCGGGCTCCGCGTAGATCGCCGTCGGTGGCGATGAACGCCGCGGCGTCGTCCTGAGCCGCCAGCAGCCGTTTGCGCTCGAAAGGCGCGGAGGTCACCTTGCTGGTGGCATAACCGCTGACGACCAGGCCTTCTGTGCTCAGGTCGAAAGCACTGGCCGAGCCTGTCCAGCACATAGGGATCAACAGGGAAACACTAAGCAAGGATCTGAAAAAACGCATGGGTCTCGACAGCTGAAAAACCAGCGGCAAGGCTAGCGCAATGCCCGGGCGAGAGCCAGCGCCCAGGGCTTCGGGTGCGTTCGGCGCACCCGTCACCGGACCGGTGGTCAGATCGTCAGGATGGCCTGGGCGAGCTGAGCATCGGTAGCGCTCAGTTGTGGCAACTGTTGGCGGATGTGATCAAAGGCGCTTTCCAGTTTCACGCCACGAATGACGCCATCGGTGGCGACGAAGCTGGCGGCGTCGTCACGAGCGGCGCGCACGATTTTGTTATCACGGAACGAAGACGTGACGTCGGACGTCGCATCGGAAGTGGCCTTGAGCGCGCCGACTACGGCGTCGGTGGTCACGATAAAGCTCGATGCATGGGCGTTGGATGCCAAGGCCAGCAAGGCTGCAGCGCTGAGCAGGCGAAGACGGGACATAGGTAAAACTCCTTGATAACAGATAGGGTGGCGCTGAGTAGGCACCGGGTAGCCACTGCGGGACAGATGAATCAGACGTCCCTGAATCGCTACGCGCCACCGGATATTAGGCCCACCCTATCTGTTCGAATAGCCCTCTTCTGCTGTCTGCATGCGCAGCTAGCGCCAGAAAGGCTTGTCCAGCTCGGCCAGGCGGTCGCTGTGGCTGATGCCGACATCGGCGAGTTGCTGATCGTTGAGCCCGGCCAGTACGCGTCGTGTTCGGGCGTTCTGCTGTATCTGGCACAAGGCGCGGTACCAGCGTTTCCAGATACTTGTCTGGGGAAGGGAGAGGCTGAGAGGTGCGGTACGTCCTGGTAAGTGATTCATGGTGCGGTCCTTTCGGCAGGCCGAAGTCAGGGACTTGGGAGACCATATTGCTACTCGCGCAGACACGTAAACAGATACACCATGGCTAAATTGTACGGGTTCAGTTCTATTTGTACTTAAACTGTACTGGTTGCGTGTGACCCCATCTGTACCTGAATTTTCCGGCCTGAAACGACAAAACCCGTCGCGGTTGCCCGCGACGGGTTTTGTTTTTTCAATTCGTAGTGCTGGCGATGGACCCGAAGGTCAGGGCCAGCGACGCTAACTTAGCGCCAGAACGGCTTGCTCAGCTCTTCGTAGCGTTGAGCTTCGCTGATACCTGCGTCAGCCAGCAGACGCGAATCCAGGCGAGCCAGCTGGTGGCGGCTGGAGATGCGGCGCTGCCACAGCATCAGGTTGGCGAGAACGCGCATAGGCATGGAAGCCTGGGTTTTTGCAGCTTTGTCTTCGAAGAACAGTTCGGAACTGAGTGTACGTTCCATGGTGTGCATCCTTCCGCTTGTGGCGGGATTAGGTAGTGGTTTAACTGGTGCCCATGATCCTCCTCTCGCGCCAGTCTCTGTAGATACAGTTCATTTGTATTGTGAGAGACCAGTTAACTGTTTATAGGTGCTGTACTGTTCGGAAACGATGCAACTGTACCTGTCGGCACCATTTAGGTGCATTTCCAAGTGTTCTCTGGAAAAAGGTACGGATTTAAAGGGGTAAAAGACCGGTACAGTAGTACAGTTTTTTAGGGTCGCTGAAAGCGTGTCGATGAGCTGGCGCCACTGTGCTTGCGCCAGCCCACGACTGTACCCCTCAGACGGCGAGCATGCGCCCGGTTTCTTCCAGATTGATGTGCCAGCGCAGGGCGTCCCGCAGAATGTGCGGCGTATGGCCGCCTACGGCGCAAGCCGCGGTGAAATAGTCATTCAGCGCCTGGCGATAGTCCGGGTGTACGCAATTGTCGATGATCGCCCGGGCCCGTTCCCGCGGGGCCAGCCCGCGAAGATCGGCCAGGCCGATTTCGGTGACCAGGATATCGACGTCGTGTTCGGTGTGGTCGACGTGGCTGACCATCGGCACCACGCTGGAAATCGCCCCACCCTTGGCAATGGACTTGGTGACGAAGATCGCCAGGTGCGCGTTGCGAGCGAAGTCCCCCGAGCCGCCGATGCCGTTCATCATCCGCGTGCCGCAGACATGGGTGGAATTGACGTTGCCGTAGATATCGAATTCCAGAGCGGTATTGATGCCGATGATGCCCAGGCGGCGCACCACTTCCGGATGGTTGGAGATTTCCTGCGGACGCAGCACCAGCTTGTCCTTGTAGCGCTCCAGGTTGCCGAACACATCGGCGTTGCGCCGGCTCGACAAGGTGATCGAACTGCCCGAGGCGAAGCTCAGCTTGCCGGCGTCGATCAGGTCGAACGTCGAGTCCTGCAGTACTTCGGAATACATGGTCAGTTCTTCGAACGGCGATTCGATCAGGCCACACATCACCGCGTTGGCGATATTGCCGATGCCAGCCTGGAGCGGGCCGAGCTTGTTGCTCATGCGGCCGGCATCCACTTCCTGCTTGAAGAAGCTGATCAGGTGGTTGGCGATCCCCTGGGTTTCGCTGTCTGGTGTCGAAACGGTGGATGGCGAGTCGGCCTGGTTGGTGATGACGATCGCGACGATCTTTTCCGCCGGGATCGGGATGGCGGTGCTGCCGATACGATCATCGACCTTCACCAGCGGGATCGGTGTGCGGGTCGGCCGGTAGGTCGGGATATAGATGTCGTGCAGGCCTTCCAGGTTCGGGTTGTGCGCCAGGTTGATCTCGACGATCACGTGCTTGGCGAAAATCGCGAAGCTGGCGGAGTTGCCCACCGAAGTGGTCGGTACGATATGGCCCTGCTCGGTAATCGCCACGGCTTCGATGACGGCGATGTCCGGCAGCTTGAGCTGCTGGTTGCGCAGTTGTTCCACGGTTTCCGACAGATGCTGGTCGATGAACATCACCTCGCCGGCGTTGATTGCCTTGCGCAGGGTGCTGTCGACCTGGAATGGCATGCGCCGGGCCAGGACGCCGGCCTCGGTGAGTTGCTTGTCGAGGTCGTTGCCCAGGCTGGCGCCAGTCATCAGGCTGATTTTCAGCGGGGTTACCTTGGCGCGCTCGGCCAATGCGTGGGGCACGGCCTTGGCTTCACCGGCGCGGGTGAAGCCGCTCATGCCGACGGTCATGCCGTCCTGAATCAGAGCGGCAGCGTCGGCGGCGCTCATTACCTTATCCAACAACGAAGGCAAGCGGATACGATCACGGTACATGGATTGTTATCTCGGGCAACGGAAGCAAGAAGCGCAGTCTAGTGATTTCAAAAAAAAACGCCCCGCGACAAAGGTCGAATGAAAGGCCCTGATTTAGAGCCTTCTGTCGGCTTTCTGGAATAAATAAAAAACCCCAGCCTACTAAAGGCTGAGGTTCCGGATGTTGCGCTGGAGCAGGTTTTACTCGACGGCCTTGACCATGTCCTCGATGACTTTCTTGGCGTCGCCGAACACCATCATGGTCTTGTCCAGGTAGAACAGCTCGTTGTCCAGGCCGGCGTAACCGCTGGCCATCGAGCGCTTGTTGACGATGATGGTCTTGGCCTTGAAGGCTTCGAGAATCGGCATCCCGGCGATCGGCGACTTCGGATCATTCTTCGCCGCCGGGTTGACCACGTCGTTGGCGCCGAGCACCAGTACCACGTCGGCCTGGCCGAACTCGGAGTTGATGTCCTCCATCTCGAACACCTGGTCGTACGGCACTTCGGCTTCGGCCAGCAACACGTTCATATGGCCGGGCATGCGCCCTGCCACCGGGTGGATCGCGTACTTCACGGTCACGCCGTGATGGGTCAGCTTCTCGGTCAGCTCTTTCAGCGCGTGCTGCGCCCGCGCGACCGCCAGGCCATAGCCCGGAACGATGATCACGGTGTCGGCGTTGGTCAGCAGGAAGGTGGCGTCGTCGGCCGAGCCGGATTTCACCGGACGGGCCTCTTGCGCGCCTGCCGAGCCACCCGCGTCGGCGGTGTTGCCGAAACCACCCAGCAGTACGTTGAAGAACGAGCGGTTCATCGCCTTGCACATGATGTACGACAGGATCGCCCCGGACGAACCGACCAGGGAGCCAGCGATGATCAGCATCGAGTTGTTCAGCGAGAAGCCGATGCCCGCCGCGGCCCAGCCCGAATAGCTGTTGAGCATCGATACGACTACCGGCATGTCGGCGCCGCCGATCGGGATGATGATCAGCACACCCATCACGAAGGCCAGGGCCAGCATCAGGGCGAAGGCAGTCAGGTTACCGGTGAGCATGAAGGTCACGCCCAGGACCAGGGTGGCCAGGCCGAGGATCAGGTTCAGCTTGTGCTGGCCGCCGAACTGTACTGGTGCGCCCTGGAACAGACGGAACTTGTACTTGCCCGACAGCTTGCCGAAGGCGATCACCGAACCCGAGAAGGTGATGGCACCGATGGCCGCGCCGAGGAACAGCTCCAGGCGGTTACCGGCCGGAATCGAGTCGCCCAGCTGTTTGACGATGCCCAGGGATTGCGGCTCGACCACGGCGGCAATGGCGATGAACACTGCTGCCAGGCCGATCATGCTGTGCATGAAGGCCACCAGCTCCGGCATTTTGGTCATTTCCACGCGCTTGGCCATGATCGAACCGGCGGTGCCGCCGATCAGCAGGCCGACGATCACGTAGCTGATACCCACGGTGGCCAGCTCCGCGCCGAGCTTGAACACCAGGCCGACGGTGGTGGCGATCGCCAGGGCCATGCCGAGCATGCCGAACAGGTTGCCGCGTCGCGAAGTGGTTGGATGCGACAGGCCTTTGAGGGCCTGGATGAAGCAGATCGACGCAATCAGATAGAGCGTCGTGACGAGGTTCATGCTCATTACTTCGGCGCCTCTTCTTGTGCGGCTTTCGGGGCTTTCTTCTTGAACATCTCAAGCATGCGGCGGGTGACCAGGAAACCGCCGAAAACGTTGACGGCGGCCAGGGCCACGGCCAGGGTGCCCATGATCTTGCCCAGGGGGGTAACGGTCAGGGCTGCGGCCAGCATGGCGCCGACGATCACGATCGCCGAAATGGCGTTGGTTACGGCCATCAGCGGCGTATGCAGCGCGGGTGTAACGTTCCAGACCACGTGGTAACCGACATAAATCGCCAGCACGAAGATGATCAGGTTGTAGATACCGGGGGAGATAAGCTCTTCCATCGTCTGAATCCCTGCTTAGGCGTTTTTACGGATGACTTGGCCATCGCGGCACATCAGGCACGCGGCGACGATGTCGTCTTCCAGGTTGACCTCGAACTGACCTTCCTTGGTGAAGACGAGCTTCAGGAAGTCCAGCAGGTTGCGGGCGTACAGCGCCGAGGCGTCGGCCGCGACAGCGCCGGCCAGGTTGGTCGGGCCGACGATGGTCACGCCATTTTCGACGACTACCTGGTCCGCCACGGTCAGAGGGCAGTTGCCGCCTTGAGCAGCTGCGAGGTCGATGACCACTGAGCCTGGCTTCATCTGGGCCACGGTTTCGGCGCTGAGCAATACCGGCGCCTTGCGACCGGGAATCAAGGCCGTGGTGATCACGATGTCGGCCTGCTTGGCACGTTCATGCACGGCCTGGGCCTGACGCTGCATCCAGCTGGCGGGCATCGGGCGTGCGTAACCGCCGACCCCGACGGCGCATTCGCGCTCTTCATCGGTTTCGTAGGGCACGTCGACGAACTTGGCCCCCAGGGATTCGATTTGCTCCTTCACCGCCGGACGTACGTCCGAAGCCTCGATCACGGCGCCCAGGCGCTTGGCGGTGGCAATGGCCTGCAAGCCGGCCACGCCGGCGCCGAGAATCAGCACGCGAGCCGCTTTCACGGTACCGGCGGCCGTCATCAGCATCGGCATGAAGCGTGGATAGTAGTGGGCTGCCAGCAGTACCGCCTTGTAACCGGCAATGTTGGCCTGCGAAGACAGCACATCCAGGCTCTGGGCCCGCGAGGTACGCGGTGCGGCTTCCAGGGCGAAGGCAGTGATGCCGCGCTCGGCCATCTTGGCGATGGTTTCATTGCTGAACGGATTGAGCATGCCGACCAGAACGGTGCCGCTCTTGATCAGGCCCAGCTCGCTGTCGCTGGGCGCGACAACTTTGAGGATCAGCTCGGCACCGAACGCATCGTTGGCGCTGCCAATGGTTGCACCGGCTGCTTCATAGGCACTGTCGACAACACTGGCGTTAATGCCTGCGCCGCTTTGCACAGTGACTTTATGACCCTGGCCGATCAGCTTCTTGATGGTTTCCGGGGTTGCAGCAACCCGTGTTTCACCCGTTTGGGTCTCGAGGGGAACGCCAATGTGCACGTCAAATCTCCTGCTTGATCTTATTGCTTTCGATCTTTCTTAGAAGGCCAGCACACTGCGGATGGTGCGGCTGGGGCGGCCGATCAGCACGATCCCGCCAGAATCAAGGCGGGGCGCGGCATTTTGCAGGCGAACAATACGGCCTTCAAGGAATTATGACGGGTGACGGAAAATTAACTACAAGTCACCCTGTGACCGAATGTCGCAAGGATTTGGCTCAATACCTTGTAAATCGTGGCTTGTAAGAGTTTTTACCGAGAAAAAACAATTTTCACATTGTCGTTGTGAATGAGGGCTCATGAGCCCCGATAAAACCCTACAAGCCGCGTGGTTAGCTGTTTGTAGGACGGTTGTTCAGGTTGTCGATACAGTCTGCTCAAATGCGACATTTACTTATATCTGTAGGGTTTTAAATTTACTGACTACGGGGTCAGCTTATATGTGGGTCCCGCTATTTCTCTAGGCTGTAGCCTTGTGCCTGTTCCACCAGCCAATCGCGAAAAGCCCGTAAAGACGCCGATTCGACCTTGCGCTCGGGAATCATCAGGTAATACGCCTTGATGCTGGTCAGTGCATCGGGATTGGCGATGACCAAGCGTTTCTCCTTCAGCTCACGTTGAATCAGGAACGGTGGAATCAGCGCCACCCCCATGTCGTGCATGGCGGCCTGGGCCAGCATGGAGAATAGTTCGTAACGCGGGCCTGTCATGTCTCGGGGGATGTTCAGGTGTTGTGCGTTGAACCACTGACGCCAGGCATAGGGGCGTGTGGTCTGCTGGAGCAATGGCAGTTCGGCAATTTCTTCGGCGCTCAATCGAGCGCGTTCGCCCAGTGTGTCTGGGCTGCACACTGGCATTGGGTTCTCTCCCATCAGTCGATGGGATTGCGTGCCCGACCAGTCGGCATCGCCAAAATAGATCGCGGCGTCGAAGTCGGTATCGGCAAACAGAAAGGGACGTGTGCGGTTGGTCAGGTTGACCGTGACTTCCGGGTGTCGCTGCTGAAAGTCCTTGAGGCGAGGCAGCAGCCATTGGGTGCCGAAAGTTGGCACGACGGCCAGCTCGATGACATTGGCGCCCTGTTGGCCCATGACGGAAAGTGTGTCGCGTTCCACGGCGTCCAGCTGAGTGGCGACGCGCCGGCTGTAGGAAAGCCCGGCCTCGGTCAGCTTTACGCCGCGCCGGGAGCGGCGGAACAGTTCGACACTGAGAAACTCTTCCAGGCTGGCGATCTGTCGACAGATGGCGCCCTGGGTCAGCGAAAGCTCCTGCGCCGCCTTGGTAAAGCTCTCGTGGCGCGCAGCTGCTTCAAAGCTGATCAGTGCGGCAGTGCTGGGTATCTTTCTGCGCATGTACGGCAATCTCACTAATTGGGGCGCTGGAAGCCGTTGAAGGCTGCTACGGAGTGAGAAATTAGCACAACAGTATGCGAAATCCTCGTTTGTCGCGGAGTTGAAGCCGGCCTAGGATCAGCCCACGAACCTTGATCTATTTCACGAGGACTCACTCATGGGCGGCAAAGCAAGCTTCAACTGGATCGATCCCCTTCTGCTGGATCAACAGCTCACTGAAGAAGAGCGCATGGTGCGCGACAGCGCCGAGCAGTTCGCTCAGGGCAAGCTGGCGCCGCGGGTGCTCGAAGCTTTCCGCCATGAAAAGACCGATCCGGCGATTTTCCGCGAAATGGGGGAAGTTGGTTTGCTGGGAGCGACCATTCCCGAGCAGTACGGCGGCAGCGGCCTGAACTATGTCTGCTACGGCCTGATTGCCCGGGAGGTGGAGCGTGTGGACTCCGGCTACCGCTCGATGATGAGCGTGCAGTCTTCCCTGGTAATGGTGCCAATCAACGAATTCGGAACCGAAGCCCAGAAACAGAAGTACTTGCCGAAGCTGGCTTCCGGCGAGTGGATCGGCTGCTTCGGCCTGACCGAGCCAAACCATGGTTCCGACCCGGGTGCGATGATCACCCGCGCTCGCAAGGTCGAGGGCGGCTACAGCCTGACCGGCAGCAAGATGTGGATCACCAACAGCCCGATCGCCGATGTGTTCGTGGTCTGGGCCAAAGACGATGCCGGCGATATTCGTGGCTTCGTACTGGAAAAAGGCTGGAAAGGTCTGAGTGCTCCAGCGATTCACGGCAAGGTCGGTTTGCGTGCTTCCATCACCGGCGAAATCGTCATGGATAACGTCTTTGTGCCGGAAGAGAACATCTTCCCTGACGTGCGTGGCCTCAAGGGGCCGTTCACTTGCCTGAACTCTGCCCGCTACGGTATTTCCTGGGGCGCCCTGGGGGCTGCCGAATTCTGCTGGCACACGGCACGCCAGTACACCCTGGACCGTCAGCAGTTCGGTCGGCCATTGGCGGCCACCCAGTTGATCCAGAAAAAACTGGCGGACATGCAAACCGAGATCACCCTCGCCCTTCAAGGCTGCCTGCGTCTGGGGCGGATGAAGGATGAAGGGACGGCGGCGGTGGAAATCACTTCGATCATGAAGCGCAACTCCTGCGGCAAGTCGCTGGATATCGCTCGGATGGCTCGCGACATGCTGGGTGGCAATGGCATCTCCGACGAGTTCGGCATTGCCCGTCATCTGGTCAACCTGGAAGTGGTGAATACCTACGAAGGGACTCACGATGTCCATGCGCTGATCCTGGGGCGTGCGCAGACTGGCATCCAGGCGTTCTATTAATAGGAGAGCGACCATGGGCGCGTTGTCTCATCTGCGGGTGCTGGACTTGTCGCGAGTGCTGGCCGGGCCTTGGGCCGGACAGATACTCGCGGACCTGGGGGCCGAGGTAATCAAGGTCGAGCGCCCGGGCAATGGTGACGATACGCGCGCCTGGGGGCCGCCCTTCCTCAAGGATGCTTATGGCGAGAACACCACGGAGGCCGCCTATTATCTGTCGGCCAACCGTAACAAACAGTCGGTCACCATTGATTTCACCCGACCGGAAGGCCAGCAATTGGTGCGCGAGCTGGCGGCCAAGTCCGACATTCTGATCGAGAACTTCAAGGTCGGCGGCCTGGCGGCCTACGGGCTGGACTATCAGTCGCTGAAGGCGCTCAACCCTGACCTGATCTATTGCTCCATCACCGGCTTCGGTCAGACCGGGCCTTATGCCAAGCGTGCCGGTTACGACTTCATGATCCAGGGGCTGGGTGGGCTGATGAGCCTGACCGGGCGTCCCGAAGGGGACGAAGGCGCTGGGCCGGTCAAGGTGGGGGTGGCATTGACGGACATCCTGACGGGGCTGTACTCGACGGTCGCGATTCTTGCGGCGTTGGCGAACCGGCAACAGAACGGCGGAGGCCAGCATATCGATATGGCGCTGCTGGATGTGCAGGTTGCGTGTCTGGCCAACCAGGCGATGAATTATCTTACGACTGGCGTCGCGCCCAAGCGGTTGGGAAATGCTCATCCGAATATCGTGCCGTATCAGGACTTTCCTACCGCCGATGGGGATTTCATCCTCACCGTGGGGAATGACGGACAGTTCCGCAAGTTTGCCGAGGTGGCGGGTCAGCCGCAGTGGGCAGACGATCCGCGATTTGCCACCAATAAGCTGCGCGTTGCCAACCGGGCGGTGCTCATTCCGCTGATCCGCCAGGTCACGGTGTTCAAGAGCACGGCGCAGTGGGTAGCGGAACTGGAGCAGGCGGGAGTGCCTTGCGGCCCGATCAATGACCTGGCACAGATGTTTGAGGATCCACAGGTCAAGGCGCGTGGCTTGGCAATCGAGCTGCCTCATGCGTTGGCGGGATTGGTACCTCAGGTGGCGAGTCCGATCCGACTCTCTGAAACGCCAGTCGAGTACCGTCATGCTCCTCCTCTATTGGGTGAGCATACCGCCCAGGTTCTGCAGCGGGTGTTGGGGCTTAAGCTTGAGTCCGTGGATGCCTTGCGAGCCTCGAGCGTGTTGTGAATGTTGCTCTTCTATATAGAGAGCATTTGATCCCCCTCTATATAGAAGGCCTGAAAACACCCCTTTTGGGGTGTTTTTAAGTTTATTCATAGTAAAAGCAAATTAGGGGTTGACGGCAGATTTCACAGGTCTATAATTCGCCCCACTTCCGGCGCAGTCGAAGCATAAAACTCCTTGAGATTCAACGAGTTAAGCAGTTTTCGACAGCGGTCACGCTTCAGTTCATCGAAGCCCGAAGGAGTTGATAAGGCAGTGAGTTTTCGCCTTGTTGACGGTTCGATCGTCTCGGTCGAAAGCGGAGAAAAAGAGGTGTTGACAGCAGCGTGTAACGCTGTAGAATTCGCCTCCCGCTGACGAGAGATCGGAAGCGCAAGTGGTTGAAGTTGCAAAGGAAACTTTGAAAACTTCTTAAAATAACCGCTTGACAGATACAGAGGCTGCTGTAGAATGCGCGCCTCGGTTGAGACGAAAGACTTAACCAACCGCTCTTTAACAACTGAATCAAGCAATTCGTGTGGGTGCTTGTGGAGTCAGACTGATAGTCAAAAAGATTATCAGCATCACAAGTTACTCCGCGAGAAATCAAAGATGTAACCAACGATTGCTGAGCCAAGTTTAGGGTTTTCTCAAAACCCAAAGATGTTTGAACTGAAGAGTTTGATCATGGCTCAGATTGAACGCTGGCGGCAGGCCTAACACATGCAAGTCGAGCGGTAGAGAGGTGCTTGCACCTCTTGAGAGCGGCGGACGGGTGAGTAATGCCTAGGAATCTGCCTGGTAGTGGGGGATAACGTCCGGAAACGGACGCTAATACCGCATACGTCCTACGGGAGAAAGCAGGGGACCTTCGGGCCTTGCGCTATCAGATGAGCCTAGGTCGGATTAGCTAGTTGGTGAGGTAAAGGCTCACCAAGGCGACGATCCGTAACTGGTCTGAGAGGATGATCAGTCACACTGGAACTGAGACACGGTCCAGACTCCTACGGGAGGCAGCAGTGGGGAATATTGGACAATGGGCGAAAGCCTGATCCAGCCATGCCGCGTGTGTGAAGAAGGTCTTCGGATTGTAAAGCACTTTAAGTTGGGAGGAAGGGTACTTACCTAATACGTGAGTATTTTGACGTTACCGACAGAATAAGCACCGGCTAACTCTGTGCCAGCAGCCGCGGTAATACAGAGGGTGCAAGCGTTAATCGGAATTACTGGGCGTAAAGCGCGCGTAGGTGGTTCGTTAAGTTGGATGTGAAATCCCCGGGCTCAACCTGGGAACTGCATCCAAAACTGGCGAGCTAGAGTATGGTAGAGGGTGGTGGAATTTCCTGTGTAGCGGTGAAATGCGTAGATATAGGAAGGAACACCAGTGGCGAAGGCGACCACCTGGACTGATACTGACACTGAGGTGCGAAAGCGTGGGGAGCAAACAGGATTAGATACCCTGGTAGTCCACGCCGTAAACGATGTCAACTAGCCGTTGGGAGCCTTGAGCTCTTAGTGGCGCAGCTAACGCATTAAGTTGACCGCCTGGGGAGTACGGCCGCAAGGTTAAAACTCAAATGAATTGACGGGGGCCCGCACAAGCGGTGGAGCATGTGGTTTAATTCGAAGCAACGCGAAGAACCTTACCAGGCCTTGACATCCAATGAACTTTCCAGAGATGGATTGGTGCCTTCGGGAACATTGAGACAGGTGCTGCATGGCTGTCGTCAGCTCGTGTCGTGAGATGTTGGGTTAAGTCCCGTAACGAGCGCAACCCTTGTCCTTAGTTACCAGCACGTTATGGTGGGCACTCTAAGGAGACTGCCGGTGACAAACCGGAGGAAGGTGGGGATGACGTCAAGTCATCATGGCCCTTACGGCCTGGGCTACACACGTGCTACAATGGTCGGTACAGAGGGTTGCCAAGCCGCGAGGTGGAGCTAATCCCACAAAACCGATCGTAGTCCGGATCGCAGTCTGCAACTCGACTGCGTGAAGTCGGAATCGCTAGTAATCGCGAATCAGAATGTCGCGGTGAATACGTTCCCGGGCCTTGTACACACCGCCCGTCACACCATGGGAGTGGGTTGCACCAGAAGTAGCTAGTCTAACCTTCGGGGGGACGGTTACCACGGTGTGATTCATGACTGGGGTGAAGTCGTAACAAGGTAGCCGTAGGGGAACCTGCGGCTGGATCACCTCCTTAATCGACGACATCAGCTGCTTCATAAGCTCCCACACGAATTGCTTGATTCATTGAAGAAGACGATTGGGTCTGTAGCTCAGTTGGTTAGAGCGCACCCCTGATAAGGGTGAGGTCGGCAGTTCGAATCTGCCCAGACCCACCAATTACTGGTGCACCCTGTAGCGATACGGGGCCATAGCTCAGCTGGGAGAGCGCCTGCCTTGCACGCAGGAGGTCAGCGGTTCGATCCCGCTTGGCTCCACCATTACAGATTGGTGTCCATCGTTTAAAGCTTAGAAATGAGCATTCCGCCCAAGTGGCGATGAATGTTGATTTCTGATCTTTATCAGAATCGTTCTTTAAAAATTTGGGTATGTGATAGAAAGATAGACTGAACACTACTTTCACTGGTAGTGGATCAGGCTAAGGTAAAATTTGTGAGTGGCTCTTAAGAGCATTGCGAATTTTCGGCGAATGTCGTCTTCACAGTATAACCAGATTGCTTGGGGTTATATGGTCAAGTGAAGAAGCGCATACGGTGGATGCCTTGGCAGTCAGAGGCGATGAAAGACGTGGTAGCCTGCGATAAGCTTCGGGGAGTCGGCAAACAGACTTTGATCCGGAGATCTCTGAATGGGGGAACCCAGCCAGCATAAGCTGGTTATCTTGTACTGAATACATAGGTGCAAGAGGCGAACCAGGGGAACTGAAACATCTAAGTACCCTGAGGAAAAGAAATCAACCGAGATTCCCTTAGTAGTGGCGAGCGAACGGGGACTAGCCCTTAAGTGGCTTTGAGATTAGCGGAACGCTCTGGAAAGTGCGGCCATAGTGGGTGATAGCCCTGTACGCGAAAGTCTCTTAGTCATGAAATCGAGTAGGACGGAGCACGAGAAACTTTGTCTGAATATGGGGGGGACCATCCTCCAAGGCTAAATACTACTGACTGACCGATAGTGAACTAGTACCGTGAGGGAAAGGCGAAAAGAACCCCGGAGAGGGGAGTGAAATAGATCCTGAAACCGTATGCGTACAAGCAGTGGGAGCAGACTTTGTTCTGTGACTGCGTACCTTTTGTATAATGGGTCAGCGACTTATATTCAGTGGCGAGCTTAACCGAATAGGGGAGGCGTAGCGAAAGCGAGTCTTAATAGGGCGTTTAGTCGCTGGGTATAGACCCGAAACCGGGCGATCTATCCATGGGCAGGTTGAAGGTTAGGTAACACTGACTGGAGGACCGAACCGACTACCGTTGAAAAGTTAGCGGATGACCTGTGGATCGGAGTGAAAGGCTAATCAAGCTCGGAGATAGCTGGTTCTCCTCGAAAGCTATTTAGGTAGCGCCTCATGTATCACTGTAGGGGGTAGAGCACTGTTTCGGCTAGGGGGTCATCCCGACTTACCAAACCGATGCAAACTCCGAATACCTACAAGTGCCGAGCATGGGAGACACACGGCGGGTGCTAACGTCCGTCGTGAAAAGGGAAACAACCCAGACCGTCAGCTAAGGTCCCAAAGTTATGGTTAAGTGGGAAACGATGTGGGAAGGCTTAGACAGCTAGGAGGTTGGCTTAGAAGCAGCCACCCTTTAAAGAAAGCGTAATAGCTCACTAGTCGAGTCGGCCTGCGCGGAAGATGTAACGGGGCTCAAACCATACACCGAAGCTACGGGTATCACGTAAGTGATGCGGTAGAGGAGCGTTCTGTAAGCCTGTGAAGGTGAGTTGAGAAGCTTGCTGGAGGTATCAGAAGTGCGAATGCTGACATGAGTAACGACAATGGGTGTGAAAAACACCCACGCCGAAAGACCAAGGTTTCCTGCGCAACGTTAATCGACGCAGGGTTAGTCGGTCCCTAAGGCGAGGCTGAAAAGCGTAGTCGATGGAAAACAGGTTAATATTCCTGTACTTCTGGTTATTGCGATGGAGGGACGGAGAAGGCTAGGCCAGCTTGGCGTTGGTTGTCCAAGTTTAAGGTGGTAGGCTGAAATCTTAGGTAAATCCGGGGTTTCAAGGCCGAGAGCTGATGACGAGTTACCTTTTAGGTGACGAAGTGGTTGATGCCATGCTTCCAAGAAAAGCTTCTAAGCTTCAGATAACCAGGAACCGTACCCCAAACCGACACAGGTGGTTGGGTAGAGAATACCAAGGCGCTTGAGAGAACTCGGGTGAAGGAACTAGGCAAAATGGCACCGTAACTTCGGGAGAAGGTGCGCCGGTGAGGGTGAAGGACTTGCTCCGTAAGCCCATGCCGGTCGAAGATACCAGGCCGCTGCGACTGTTTATTAAAAACACAGCACTCTGCAAACACGAAAGTGGACGTATAGGGTGTGACGCCTGCCCGGTGCCGGAAGGTTAATTGATGGGGTTAGCTAACGCGAAGCTCTTGATCGAAGCCCCGGTAAACGGCGGCCGTAACTATAACGGTCCTAAGGTAGCGAAATTCCTTGTCGGGTAAGTTCCGACCTGCACGAATGGCGTAACGATGGCGGCGCTGTCTCCACCCGAGACTCAGTGAAATTGAAATCGCTGTGAAGATGCAGTGTATCCGCGGCTAGACGGAAAGACCCCGTGAACCTTTACTATAGCTTTGCACTGGACTTTGAATTTGCTTGTGTAGGATAGGTGGGAGGCTTTGAAGTGGGGACGCCAGTTCTCATGGAGCCATCCTTGAAATACCACCCTGGCAACTTTGAGGTTCTAACTCAGGTCCGTTATCCGGATCGAGGACAGTGTATGGTGGGTAGTTTGACTGGGGCGGTCTCCTCCTAAAGAGTAACGGAGGAGTACGAAGGTGCGCTCAGACCGGTCGGAAATCGGTCGTAGAGTATAAAGGCAAAAGCGCGCTTGACTGCGAGACAGACACGTCGAGCAGGTACGAAAGTAGGTCTTAGTGATCCGGTGGTTCTGTATGGAAGGGCCATCGCTCAACGGATAAAAGGTACTCCGGGGATAACAGGCTGATACCGCCCAAGAGTTCATATCGACGGCGGTGTTTGGCACCTCGATGTCGGCTCATCACATCCTGGGGCTGAAGCCGGTCCCAAGGGTATGGCTGTTCGCCATTTAAAGTGGTACGCGAGCTGGGTTTAGAACGTCGTGAGACAGTTCGGTCCCTATCTGCCGTGGACGTTTGAGATTTGAGAGGGGCTGCTCCTAGTACGAGAGGACCGGAGTGGACGAACCTCTGGTGTTCCGGTTGTCACGCCAGTGGCATTGCCGGGTAGCTATGTTCGGAAAAGATAACCGCTGAAAGCATCTAAGCGGGAAACTTGCCTCAAGATGAGATCTCACTGGAACCTTGAGTTCCCTAAAGGGCCGTCGAAGACTACGACGTTGATAGGTCGGGTGTGTAAGCGCTGTGAGGCGTTGAGCTAACCGATACTAATTGCCCGTGAGGCTTGACCATATAACACCCAAGCAATCTGCGAACTCGAAAGAGACCAGATTGCGGTGTGTGAAGACGCAAGAACCGAAAGTTCGCATTGCTCACAAAGCACCTAGCTATTACATACCCATTCGCTGAGGCGTTACTCCAGTAACGAATCGGCTACCGAATTTCTTGACGACCATAGAGCATTGGAACCACCTGATCCCATCCCGAACTCAGAAGTGAAACGATGCATCGCCGATGGTAGTGTGGGGTTTCCCCATGTGAGAGTAGGTCATCGTCAAGATTAAATTCCGAAACCCCAATTGCGAAAGCAATTGGGGTTTTGTTTTTGTAGAAGTTCCTGATTTTGCTGGCACGTTCGGCCCTTGAGCCAACGGTCTGGCCACCGAATTTCTTGACGACCATAGAGCATTGGAACCACCTGATCCCATCCCGAACTCAGAAGTGAAACGATGCATCGCCGATGGTAGTGTGGGGTTTCCCCATGTGAGAGTAGGTCATCGTCAAGATTGAATTCCAAAACCCCTGTCTGCTGACGCAGACAGGGGTTTTGTTTTTCTACGCCTGAAACCTCGGGCTTGCCCACAAACCCAGTCCCTTGGCTGGCCTGGGAGGGTCGCTAGCAATCCCTCCCCATTCAAATCAGCGCCAACCTGTTCCGCTCTTTTTCCTCACCGCTGACGCTGCCTGCTGCTTCTGCGGGCCAGCCATTTCCGCCACCAGATATAGATCCCGGTAATGGACAGCATCGCAATCACCAGCCCCAGGACTGCAATCAGCACCTGCCCGGTAAAGCCGATGATCCGCCCTCCATGGATCGGCAACTGCAACCTGTAGAAGCGCTCGCCCAAGGTGCCTTGTCCGGCTATTTCCTGCCCGAGCAGACGCCCATCCGTGCCATGGAAGAACAGCCACGACTTTCCATGGGCCTGGGTATCGTGCTGGCCGAAACCGGCGCCATAGAAGTTGTATTCGAAGCTGTAATACAGCTCGCCGATCGCTGCCGTGAGGCCCAGCCGCTTACCTTCTTCCTGGGCGCGCAGGTAAGCCTGCTGATAGTCGAGACGGGTCACCCCTAACTGATCGCCAGGCATGCGCCCACGGGCTTCATAGACGCTCGGCTCGATCGGCGAGAACAGCGATACCACAGGCTTGAATACCTGGCTTGGCAAGTTCATCGCCACGCTGCTGATGGCAATCGGCAACAACAATAACCACAGCCACAATCCGCCGGCTCGATGCAGGTCCATGTTGAGGCGATAGGCATGCCCGCCCTTGATCTTCCAGGCGGTCGACCACTTCTGCCAGAACGGTCGGCCACGCGGCAGGGTGAGGAACAGGGCGATAAAGCAATCGACGACCCAGAAGATCGCCACCAGCCCCATCAGCAGCAGGCCCCAGTTGCCTGGCAGCGTCAGGTTGTAATGGAACTCGAGAATGAAGGGGATGAAGTTCTCCCGCTGAAAACAGCAGGCGCCCCAGAACCGCTTGCCGGTCTGTTCGCCACTGACCGGATCCAGATAGAACACCTGGTTGGGTTCGTCGAACGGTTTGTTCGTGGCCGGATCGTTGCGTGGCACGGCCGCGAGCAACGCGGTATGCCCGGGCTCGCTAGGATACTCCATGTACCAGACCTGCAAGCGCGGATGCTGTGTTTGCACCTGCTCCACCAATGCCCCGGGCGGCAGCGCCTGGCCCTTGGCGGCGGCCTCGTAGAAATCGGGGTTGAGCCACTCGTCCAGCTCATGATTGAAAGCCAGCAGGCTGCCGGTCAGCCCTGCCAGTAACAGGAATACCGCCGTGGCCAGGCCGATGTATCGATGCAGTAGAACCAGGATTGCACGCATGGAATTTGTCCCGTGGAAACGACGAAGCCAGCGCATGCGCTGGCTCCGGAGAAACATCAATGATCAGAACTGATAGCTGACGGTGGCCGCGACGTTACGTTCCTCGCCCATGTAGCAGAAGCTCAGGCTGGCACAGGAGGCGATATAGGATTCGTTGGTCAGGTTGTTGGCATTGAGCCGGACATCCACGCCCTTCAGCCCGACCTTGCCCAGGTCATAGCCGATGGAGGCGTCGAACAGGGTGTAGGACGGCACCTTCATGGTGTTCTCCGCATCCGCCCAGCTGTAGCCCACGTAGCGTACGCCGCCACCCAGGCGCAGGCCGTCGAGTGCCGCGCTGTCGAACCGGTAGTCGGTCCAGAGCGAGGCCATGTGGCGCGGTGCCTGGGTCGGCGAGTTGCCCTTGTTCTCGATGACGTCGGTGGCGGTGCTCAAGGTGCTGATCATCGATTTCGAATACTCGATATCGGTGAAGGTGTAGCTGCCGAGCACCTTGAGGTTGTCGTTCAGTTGCAGGTGCGCTTCCAGCTCCAGGCCCTGGGAACGCACGGCGCCGACGGCGCGATAGAAGTTTTCCTGGGGCAGCTTGGTCGCCAGGTTCTCCTGGTCGATGCGGAACAGCGAGGCGGTGTACAGGTCGTCCGTGCCCGGTGGCTGGTACTTCAGGCCCAGCTCCCACTGGGTGCCGTCGGTAGGTGCCAGCGGGTTGCCGGTGCTGTCCGCGTAGGAGTTGGGGTTGAAGGATTCGGAATAACTGATGTACGGCGCCAGCCCGTTATCGAACAGGTACAGGGCGCCGGCGCGGCCGGTCAGCTTGGTGCGTTTGTCGTTGATCTCGGTGCCTTGCGGGCGCGAGGCTTCGGCCACGCGGTTCTCGTCCGAGGTTTCGACCCAGTCCTGGCGCAGGCCCAGGGAGAAGCGCCACTTGTCCATCTCGATCAGGTCCTGCAGATAGACGCCGGTCTGCTCGAGGCGCCGCAGGTAGCTGAGCGGATCGTAGTAGGTGATGGCCGAGTTGCCGTAGACCGGGTCGAACGCATTGATCGGCGCCAGCGAACCGCTGGTCCAGTCCACCACCGTCTTGCGCCGCTGATAGTCCGCGCCCACCAGCACGGTGTGTTTGGTCGCGCCGGTGAGAAATTCGGCCTGCAGCATGTTGTCGACGATAAAGGCGTGCAGCTTCTCATCGCCGCCGGTGTAGTAGCGGTTCAGTTCGTTGCTGGTCGGCGTGGTCCAGCCGTAGCCGTAGACCTGGTCCAGCTTCACCTTGGAGTCCAGGTAACGGAAGTTCTGCCGTGCGGTGAAGACATCGTTGAAGCGATGTTCGAACTGATACCCGAACGACTGCTGGTCGCGTCGATAGCCGTCGATGCCAGGCTCGCCCTCGAAGAAGTGTTCGGAAATGCGCCGGCCATTGCGCTGATGCAGGGCGCCGTCGGCCGGCATGCCGCTGTGGTAGCCGCCATCGGGATCGTGTTGCAGGTAGGCCTGCAGGGTCAGCGAGGTGTCGTCGCTGAAGTCGATGCTCAGGGTCGGCGCCAGGGCATAGCGCTTTTCCTTGTTGTGGTCGAACTGGGTATCGGACCGGTCCGTCAGCCCGGTCAGGCGGTAGGCGATGCGTTTGTCGTCATCCAGCGGGCCGCTGAAGTCGAAGCCCATGCCGCGCTGGCCCTGGGTGCCGACCGTGGCCTGGACCTGGTGATAGGGCTCGTACAGCGGCTTCTTGCTGGTCAGGGCCACCAGGCCGCCCGGGGAGCTGCGGCCATACAGTACCGACGAAGGCCCCTTGAGGATATCCACCCGTTCGAGGAAGTACGGATCGACCTGCATGGTGCTGTAGGTGCCGCTGTCGCCCATGGACTTGAGGCCGTCGAGGTAGATGTTGTCCACCGAGCCGTCGTTGAAGCCGCGCATGGCCACGTAGTCGTATCGGTGGGTCGCGCCGTAGGGGTTGGTCAGCACGCCGGGGGTGTAGCGCATGGCCTGGGATACGGTCTGTGCACCCTGGTCGTCCATTTGCTCGCGGGTCACCACGGAGACGCTCTGCGAAGTTTCCAGCAGCGCGGTACTGGTCTTGGTGGCGATCTGGCTATGGGTGGCGTTGTAGCCTTCCATGCTGCCCAGCGCGTTGCCCAGGGCGAACCCCTTGATGTCGGTGGTCGGCAGCGACAGGGCGCCGGTCTCGGGCAGCGCTCGCAGGACATAGCCGCTGCCGTCCTGGCTGACGGCTTCCAGGCCTGAACCATTGAGCAACTGGCGCAGGGCCTGCTCGGTCGAGTACTCGCCTTGTAGCCCCGCGGACTGGCGACCCTGGAGCTGCGTGGGGGTCATCGACAGGGTAATGCCGGCCTCGCGGGCGAACCGGTTGAGCACCTCGCTCAAAGGGCCGCCTGGGATGTCGTAACTGTGGCTGAGGCTGGCCGCGGTTGTTTCCGCCGCCTGGGCCAGGCAGGGCAGGACGGTGACGCCCAGCGCCGAGGAGAGCAGGGCCACGCGGACGGCATGGCGCAGGCCGAGGGCGGGCTGCGATGAAGAAAGCCGGGTAGGGGAAGGGTTGTTGCGCACAGTCATGAAAGGGTTCCGTTGAGTCGCTGGGGGCAAATGGAAGTGCTTACTGTCCAAGCCGGACTCGTCGGGAAAACCCGCCAAAAAAAATCACCGAATCGAAGGGCCTCAGGCGAGGCGTTCCAGAGTGACCCACCAGCGGGTGCGATAACGCAGGCGCACAGGCAGGGTTTGCGCAACGAGCGCCAGCAGTTTGTCGGTGTCTTCCAGGCGGTAGACGCCGGACAGGCGCAGGTCGCCGATCTCGTCGGCGCAGCCCAGGTAGCCTGGGCGGTAGCGTCCGACTTCCTGGATAAAGTCCGCCAGGCGCATGTTGCGGGTGACGATCAGGCCGTCGGCCCAGGCCCCTACATCCATGTCCAGCGGCCTCGCCGGCACCGCCTGCGTGGCGCTGACCAGGTAACTCTGCCCGGCCTGCACCCGCGCCGAAGCGCCATCGGCCGTGTGCGGCGAATGAATGACGACGCTGCCGGCGGTCACGCTCAGGCGCGTGCAGCCGTCTTCCAGGCGCACCACGAAACGGGCGTCGAAACCTTCGAAGAGAGCGTGCCGCGTACTGACCAGCAGCGGCCTGCTGCTGTCTGCCTGCGGGTCGGTGCCACAGGTCAGCATGAGTTCCCCGCGGCTGAGCCTGACCAGCCGCTGCCGGGCAGTGAAATCCATATCGGCGGCGCTGTCAGTGTTGAGCTCCAGGCGTGTGCCGTCGGGTAACTGGAAGCCGCGACGCTCGCCGGTGGCGGTGGCGAAATCGGCGTTCCATTGCTGCCAGGCCAATTGCTCCTTGCCCAGCCACGCGGCGGAGCCCAGCAGCATGACGCCACCCAGCAGCTTCAGGGCCTGGCGCCGGCCGAGGCGCTGGGCGCTGTTTTCCAGGGTGTCGAAGGCCACTTGGGCGGGGACGGCCCGCAGGTTGCCATGCAGCTCCTGTTGCAGCGATTGCACCCGCTGCCAGGCCTGCTCATGTTCGTGATGAGCCGCACGCCAGGTCTCGCATTGCTGTCGCAGCCGCGGGTTATCGGCGTTGTTGCGCAAGCGCAGCAGCCAGTCGATCGCCTGCTTGACCACCAGGTGCCTAGGAGCCGCGGGGCGACGCAGGGAAGGGTTGTCCACAGCGCTCAAGCCTCGTAACGCAGCAGGTAGCAATGGAAAAGCGCATCGGCCACGTAACGCTCCACCGAACGCAGGGACACCCCCATCTGCTCGGCGATCTGCCGGTGGCTCAGGCCTTCGCACTGGGCCAGCAGGAACGCTTTGCGCACCTTCGGTTTCAGGCCCTCGAGCAGGCGCGCGATGCTTTCCAGCAGCTCCAGCACCAGGGCCCGGGCCTCCTCGCTGGGGGCTTCGGCTTCCGGCAGGTGGGCGATGGTTTCCAGGTAGGCGCGTTCGATTTCCTCGCGGCGCCAATGGTCGATCACCAGGCCGCGGGCGATGGTCCGCAGAAAGGCGCGAGGCGCCTTCAGTTCCAGGCGTTCGCTGCGTTGCAGCAGGCGCACGAAAGTGTCCTGGGCCAGGTCGGCCGCATCGGCGGCATTGCCCAGCCGGCTGCGCAACCATGTGTTGAGCCAGCCATGGTGATGGCTGTAAAGCGCCTGTACCGCGAACTCAGGTGATGACATGGATGCGACTGCCCGGGTGTCACAAATGATAATTAGTCGCATTGTCATCAAGGGTCCCGGATTTTGCAACATCCGCAGGACGCCAGGTGCTGGAAAAGGCCGGCGCGACCGCTCTAGCCTGCCGTTCGGCAGGTTTTTTGCGGATACAGCGTACATTTCTGATAAATCGCTAAGATTTATCCGCTTCGTGCCGACAGACAGTGAGACCCATGCGTGCACCAAAGTAGAGCGGTTCGTAGAACGCCGCCTGCGCTGTTACATGGAAAGTTGCATCCCGTACGCATCCCCACTTCCGGCATAAGAAGTCCCATGACATGAATCTCAAGTTCAGCCATAAAATCCTTTTGGCCGCCTCTGGTGTGGTGGTTCTGGCTTTCGCGTTGTTCACTCTTTACAACGACTACCTACAGCGGAACACCATCGGCCAGAACCTCGAATCGTCCATCCAGCAAGCGGGTGACCTCACGTCCAGCAGCGTCCAGAACTGGATGAGCGGGCGCATCCTGGTGCTCGAGAACCTCTCGCAGAACGTGGCGCACCAGGGTGCCAATGCGGACTTCCCGGGGCTGGTGGACCAGCCGGCGCTCACCTCGAACTTCCAGTTCACCTATGTGGGCCAGGTCAACGGTGTGTTCACCCAGCGCCCTGACGCGAAGATGCCCGACGGCTACGACCCGCGCCAGCGTCCCTGGTACAAACAGGCCGTGGCGGCCGACAAGACCATGCTGACCCCGCCCTACATGGCGGCGGTCGGCGGGCTGGTGGTGACCATCGCCATGCCGGTGAAAAAGAACGGCCAGTTGCTGGGTGTGGTGGGCGGCGACCTGAGCCTGGAAACCCTGGTGAAGATCATCAACTCGGTGGACTTCGGCGGCCTCGGCCATGCCTTCCTGGTCAGCGCGGACGGACAGGTGATCGTCAGCCCGGACAAGGACCAGGTGATGAAGAACCTCAAGGACATCTACCCGGGCGCCGACGTGCGCATCCAGAAGGGCACCCAGGATGTGGTGCTCAACGGCCAGCAACGCATCCTGTCCTTCACCCCGGTGACCGGCCTGCCGAATGCCGAGTGGTACATCGGCCTGTCCATCGACCGGGACAAGGCCTACGCGCCCCTGAGCAAGTTCCGCACTTCGGCGCTGCTGGCGATGTTCATCGCCGTGGCCGCGATCGCCGTGCTGCTGAGCCTGCTGATCCAGGTGCTGATGCGTCCGCTGACCACCATGGGCCGCGCGATGCAGGACATCGCCCAGGGCGAGGGCGACCTGACCCGGCGCCTGGTGGTGGAGAGCAAGGACGAGTTCGGCGAGCTGGGCGGTTCGTTCAACCAGTTCGTGGAACGTATCCACGCCTCGATCTCCGAGGTGTCCTCGGCCACCCGCCAGGTGCACGATCTGTCCCAGCGGGTGATGGCGTCCTCCAACGCGTCGATCATCGGCTCCGACGAGCAGAGCGCGCGCACCAACAGCGTGGCGGCGGCGATCAACCAGCTGGGCGCCGCGACCCAGGAAATCGCCCGTAACGCCGCCGATGCGTCGCAGCACGCCAGCGGCGCCAGCGAACAGGCCGACGATGGCCGCCAGGTCGTGGAGCAGACCATTCTGGCCATGACCGAGCTGTCGCAGAAGATCAGCCTGTCCTGCACCCAGATCGAGACCCTGAACGCCAGCACCGACAACATCGGGCACATCCTCGACGTGATCAAGGGCATCTCCCAGCAGACCAACCTGCTGGCGCTCAACGCGGCCATCGAAGCGGCGCGTGCCGGTGAAGCCGGCCGCGGTTTCGCGGTGGTGGCCGACGAAGTCCGCAACCTGGCCCATCGCACCCAGGAATCGGCCGAGGAGATCCACAAGATGATCACCTCGCTGCAGATTGGCTCCCGCGAAGCGGTGTCGACCATGAACGCCAGCCAGGCGTCCAGCGAGGAGAGCGTGGAAGTGGCCAACCAGGCCGGCGCGCGGCTGGTCAGCGTGACCCAGCGGATCACCGAGATCGACGGCATGAACCAGTCGGTGGCCGCGGCCACCGAAGAGCAGACCGCCGTGGTGGAGACCCTCAACAGCGACATCAGCCAGATCAACCTGCTGAACCAGCAGGGCGTGGCCAACCTCAACGAAACCCTGAAGGATTGCGATGCCCTGTCGCTGCAGGCCAACCGCCTGAAGCAACTGGTGGACAGCTTCAAGATCTGATCGGCGAGCGGCACAAAAAACGCGATGCGGTCAGGCAGACCGCATCGCGTTTTTGTTTTTCACGAGCAGGCTCGTTCCTACAGAGAGCCTCCATCCCCCTGTAGGAGCGAGCTTGCTCGCGATAGCGTCCGCCCGGACGCTATCTTTTCAATGCCCTACTCGAACATCCTCCGCACATTCCCCAGCGCCTCGTCGGCGAACCCCTGCAGGAACCCCTGGAAGGCCGCGACCTCGGCGCCCCCTTCGGCCGGGTCGGCGACGATCCGCCAGGTGGCGCGCGCCCGCTCGCCGGGCAGGGCCTCGACGCTCATGGCCGCCCACAGGTTGCCGATGCCGAGGGTGTCGTAGATCAGGCTCCAGGTCATGTGCAGGGCCTGGTCGTCCCGCGAATTGAGTTGTTCGATGACGATATTGCCGTCGTGGAAGAACTTCTTGCGCACCGAGCGTACGCCTGCGCCGGTCATCTCGATGTGCGACAGCGCGGGAATGAAGGCCGGGAAGCCGGCGAAGTCGCCGACCACGGCCCAGACGTCTGGCGCCGCGGCGTCGATGTCCACCGTGGACACGACTTCGCAGGCGTGCGGGTTGCGGATCAGGGTATCGGGTTGCAGGTGGTTCATGGTGTTCTCCAGCGTGGGTGGGTTCAGATGAAGCGAATGTCCTTCAGGTATTGGCAGCCCTTGCGCAGCAGTGCCCGGTCCTTGGCCGGGTAGTCGGCGCCCATGCGCCGCACCCCGGCCTCGGCGTTGGCATGGCCGATCAGCGAGATGTCGCCGATGTCTTCCTCGAAGCCGTTGAGGTAGAAGCCGAGGACGCCGAACAACGCGTTGTCGTGATCGACCCGGCCCAGCTGGCGCTGCCAGTCGGCGACGCTGACCATGCGGAACTCGCGCCCGGCCTCGCGGAACGAGGCGACGTAGGCTTCCCAGCTCAAGGGCTGCGGGTTGTGCAGGTTGAACACCGCGTGGGCCGGCTGATAACGGCTGGCATGGAAGGCGATGAAGCGGGCGAGGAAATCCACCGGCATCAGGTCGAAGTTCATCGCCAGCTGCGGCACCTGGCCCAATTGCAGCGAGCCCTTGAGCATCAGCATCAGGCGGTTGCGATGGGGCTGGCAGACCCCGGTCTGGCTGTTGAAGCTGATGTTGCCGGGGCGATAGAGATTGACCCACACCCCCTGTTCGCGAGCGCGTTGCAGCAGCCGTTCGCCGACCCATTTCGACAGGTTGTAGCCATTGCGGATGTAGATCGGCGGGGTGGCCGCGGGTGGCAGCTCCAGTACCCGGCCCTGGGCGTCGACGCTGCTGGCGGCGGACAGGGTCGAGACGAAGTTGAAGACTTTCTTGCTGCGCCCTTCGCACAGGCGCAGGCACTCGAACAGCGGTTCGACGTTGTCGCGCACCAACGCCGGGTAATCCAGCACGTGATTGACGTTGGCGGCGTTGTGCACCAGCGCGCCGTATTCGAGGTCGATGCGCGCGTAGACATCGGCCGCCAGTCCCAGCCGCGGCTGGCTGATGTCGGCGGCATGCACCCGCACCCGGTCCAGGTCCAGATGCTCCAGGCGATTGTCGCGCAGGGCCTGGGCGAAACGCTCGGCGGCCGTTTGCCCGGGCGTTTCCCGGACCAGGCACGCCACCTCGCTGGCGCCCCCTTCCAGCAGCGCCTGGACGATATGCACGCCGAGAAAACTGTTGGCGCCGGTGACCACCACCTTGCGCACGTCGCCCAGCCGGCTGGCCGGTAGTACCTGGAGATCGAGTTCGGCAGCGGCATCGGCGAATACCTGTTCGAGGGCCGGGTCCGGGCCGCCGTGGGGAGCGCCGTCGAGCAGGGTCGCCAGGTTGCCCAGGGTCGGCGCCTCGATGAAGCGGCTGATCGACGGGCTGCGGCCGAAGGCTTCGCGCACCGCCAGCAGCAGGCGTGACAGCAGGATCGAGTGGCCGCCGAGGTTGAAAAAGCTGTCGTCGGTGCCGATGTCTTCGGCCGGCAGTTCCAGCAGCCCGGCCCACAGTTCCAGCAGGCGGCGTTCGCTGGCGTTGCGCGGCGGGCGCCGTTGCGCAGGGCCTTGCGAGGGCCGCGGCAGTTCCAGCAGCGCCCGGCGGTCGACCTTGCCGTTGGCGGTGTAGGGCAGGCTCGGCAGTTCGAAGTAGGCGCCGGGCTGCATGTAGTCCGGCAAGCGCTGGCGCATCCAGGCGCGCAGGGCCGGCAGCGCGTCGCCGGGCGCGCCGGGCTGGGCCAGGCAGGCGAGGATCCGGCGCTGCTCGTCGATCACCACTGCCACCTGGCGGTACAGCTGGCTGTCGCGCAGGCAGTGTTCGATCTCCTCGGGCTCGACCCGGAACCCGCGGATCTTCACCTGATTGTCGCGCCGCCCGCAGATCTCGATGCCGCTGTCGGTCCACTGGCCGATGTCCCCGGTGCGGTAGACCCGCAGCCGGCGGCCGTCCGGCAGGTCCAGGAGCAGGTAGCGCTCGGCGCTCAGCGCCGGGTTGTTCAGGTAGCCGAGGCCGACGCCCGGGCCGGCCAGGTACAGCTCGCCGGGGGTACGTTCGGCCACCGGTTGCCGTTGCTCGTCGAGAATCAGCACCTGGCTGTTGGCGATGGGCAGGCCGAGGTGGCGCGGGCTGTCGCCCGCCTGGAAGCGGTGGGTGGTGGCCAGCACCGTGGTTTCCGTCGGGCCATAGATATTGTGCAGCGCGCACTGGTCCGCCAGGTGCTGGATGACGAAGGGTTCGCAGACGTCGCCGCCGGTCACCAGGTATCGCAGCCCCAGCGGCTGGTCCAGGGGCAGGATGCTCAGCAGCGCCGGCGGCAGGAAGGCGTGGCTGACGCGCTGGCGCTGGAGCAGGGCCAGCAGTTGTTGCGGATCGCGGCGCTGGTTGGGGTCGGGAACCACCAGCAGCGCACCGCACAGCAAGGTGGGCAGGATGTCCAGCAGTGAGGCGTCGAAATTGATGGTGGAGAACTGCAGGACCCGACTGTCTGCGTTCAGCTCGACATGGCCGATGTACCAGGCGCAGAAGTGGCTGAGGTTGCCCTGGCTGAGCAGCACGCCCTTGGGCTGGCCGGTGGTGCCCGAGGTGTAGATCGCCACGCAGGGTGCTTCCGGCGGCAGTGCCTGGCGCAGCAGCGGGCCGAGGTCCTCTGTTTCGTCGGGCGCCAGGGCATGGACATCCAGTCGGGGCAGGTCGAGGTCGCCCAGGTCCTCGCGCCCGTCGTGCAGCAGCAGGGCCGCGCCGGCGTTGTCGAGGATGAAGCGGCGCCGCTGCGCCGGGTGCTCCGGGTCCAGCGGCAGGTACACCGCACCGCAGCCGAGGGTCGCGAGGATTCCCGCATACAACGCCGCCGACTTGGGCAGGCAGAGGCCGATCACCGGCGGTTGCGTGGGATTCGCCGGCAAGTGGCGCCGCATCTGCCGCTGCAGGCGCAGGCTCATGCGGTGCAGGGCCCGGTAGCTGTAGTCGAGGCCCTGGATGTTCAGGGCCGCACGCTCGGCGAAGGCCAGCAGGCTCTGGTCGATGCGCCGGGCGATCGGCACCTGCATTTCCCGCAGCAACGCCGGGGCCGGTTGCTGGTTGTGCCGGTGTTCGAACGCCAGCGCGTCCAGATGCTCCAGGCCCAGCAGCGGTTCGGGTGGTTCGTCCAGCGGCGCGAGTTGCTCGAAGAACGCCGCGCTGCGGGAAAAGCCGCTGACCAGCCGCGCACTGCTGGCGACCAGGCTGGCCACCGCACTGCCGCGCAGGGCCTGGCCGTTGCCGCTGGCGGGCGCTACCAGGCTGGCCTGGGCGATCAGCCGGTTGCCGTACCGATGGACCACCCGCACCTGCGGCAGGCCGGACGCCGGTGGCGCGATCAGGGCGACGCGCAGTTGCAATTGTGCGGTGCCGGCCCAGGAGGCGGGTTGGCCCAGGCTGCCGTCGTCGATCAGCAGGTCGGGCCTGCGCCCCTGCGCGCTGGCGATGGCCTGGGGCGAGTCCAGGTGCCGCAACAGGTGGCCGTGGCTGGCAAGCTCCGTGGCCAGTTGCTCCAGCGCCTGGCTGCGACCGCTCAGGACAATATCGAGGCGTCTCATGTTCGGGTCCCTCCGTCAGGGCAAGTAGTCGGCCAGAGCGTCCTGGACGCAGGCCGCCTCCAGCATCGAACTGCTGCGCAACAGGCGCAGGATGTTGGCGAGCAGCGGATGGTGGCGGTTGATCGGGTAGGCCAGGCCGGCCGCCTCCTCGCGCAGCGCGGCCCGGACCGGCGCGGCGACCGGCAGTTGGTCGATCAGTTGCAGGTCGAAGCGCTTCTGGATGTCGTTGGTCAGGTACTGGGCGATGAACACCGGCAGCACCCGGGCGATCTGCTGGCGGTCGGCGTCGCTGGCGCCGTGCCAATAGATGCGCACCAACCGCGACCAGAATCCCGAATGCCGGCCTTCGTCCAGCAGGTGGTCGGCCATCAGGCCCTTGATCGACTGCTTGACCGTGTCGTCCTTGGCGAAGGCGGCGACATCGTTGGTCACGGTGTTTTCGGCGATGGCCACGCAGATCAGCTCCACCGCGTCGCGCAGGTGTTCGGGCGCGCGCTGCAGGGCAGCGGGGATGGCCCGGCTGAGTTCGATTTCCGTGGGCAGCCCGATGGGCTCGATGCCGCTCAGGGCGATGGTCTGCTGCATGAAGTCCATCGCCACCAGCGCGTGGTAGTCCTCGTCCACCACCACGGTCATGGCGTCGTAGCGGCAGGTGAAGGGAAAGGCGATGGCGAAGCGGTCCTTGGCGATGCGGCGGGCGGTCCGGTCCACCAGCTCGGTCTCGAAGATCACGACGTCGTTGATGAACTTGTAGAGGCTCTGCACCAGCACGAAGTCGCGCAGGTGGCCGCAGTGTTCGAGGAACACCTGGCTGTGCACCAGCGGCTGGCGGCTCAGGGGATAGATCAGCTTGTCGTCGTCCTCGAGCATGCGCCGCGGGCGGGTACGGATGGTCGCGCGCTCTTCCCAGGCGTCGGCGAAGGACTGGTAGTCGAGGGCGTTCATGCGCTCACCCCGATGGCCGGTTCGGTCATGCTCAGGCGCAGCCCGTCCCACAGGGCGATGCGGCTGTCCACCGCGGCGATGGCCGCGGCATACACCTCTTGCTGGCGCTGCGGGTCGCCGGCCACCAGCCGTTCCAGCAGATGCTCCGCCGCCGGGCCGTGGTCGTCGGCGTCGACCTCGATGTGGCGTTGCAGGTAATAACGAAAGGTCGGCGCCTGCCTGATACCGATGCCCCAGTCGTCGAGCAGGCGCTGGAACATCCGCGGGATCACGCTTTCCCGTCCGTGGAGAAAGGCCGCCGCCACGCAATGGGCCGGCGCCTGCACGGCGGTGTGCAGGGTCTGGCGGACGAAGGCGCGGGCGGCCGGGTCGGCATCGACGCTGTGCAGGGCGGCGTCGAAACTCATGCCTTCGCGTTGCAGGGTGACGAAGCGCTCCACCGTCCGGGTGGCGGCACCGACTTCCCGCATGGCATCCAGGTACAGCTCGAAGTGGCTGTAATGACCCTGCCCGGGGCGGTCGTCGGATTCTTCGCCCAGCACGATTTCATTGATCAGCCGTGCCGCGCCGGGGTCCAGCGGCGGTAGCCAGGGCAGGCGGGTGCAGGTCAGCTCCTGTTGCAGGCGCTTGGTCAGCGACATGAAGTCCCACACGGCGAACACATGGGTCTGCATGAACCGTTGCAGCACCGCGAGCGAGTTGATCTCGGCGAATATGGGGTGGACGCTTAGTGTCGCTTTACGGGCGTCGAGAAGTGCTTGGCTGGCGTTCATCTGATCTACCTTCCTGGAAGTTAGAAGTACGGTTGCAGGGCCGGATAGTTGCGGCGCCTATATAACGTGCAAGCGGTGTTTAAAGTGACGGGCGAGCAGGGGCCTCAAGCCTGAAGTTGATACTTGTGAAAGTTTCTGGTTGATCCGTTATCGGGCTACAACCTTGGCCGGCTGTGCTTAATGGGTTGAAGCAACGCAGTGTTTGCCAAGTGCTCGTGAACGGAGTGCGGACATCGATTAATGCCGGCGAATAAAAAACTAATACAGGGAAAAGTATCGGGCAAGTTGTTTTTTAATGGGTTTTTAATATTGTATTTTTAGTGCGCGACAAGTTGCTGGGGAACTTGTTATTCAAGTTTCCTTGAGTCGAAGTTACTCCTTCCAACTTATATAAGTCAGAATTTTTTACCCTGAGTGAATGCCTCACTCGAAGCAACCTTTGCCGCGTTGGGATGACGTTGTCGGATGTCGGGGAGAACGCGTCCGGGAGCCGCTCCCGGTCATCTTCTCCAGTGGTGTGGGCTCCTTGCATGGGGCTTGGGAACGACGTGCGGCGGGCGAGTCGCCGCGCCCACGTCCCTTTTTCTGTCGGCGACAGCAAGAGTGGGCCCAAATCGACAGCTGAGCCATCGCCGGCACGTCCAGGAAGGTGTCGGGCCGGCGAAAGCGCGGGGGGAAGAAGGCGCGGCGGCGGACTATCCGCCGAGCAGGCCCAGGTGGGTGTTGACGATTTGCAGCAGGCGCTGGCGCTGGGACTTGATGAAGAAGTGATTGCCGGCCACCTCGATCAGCTCGAACTCCCGGCGCGTGAATTCTCGCCAGTTGGCCATGTTGCTAGCGGGAGCCAACGCGTCTTCGCTGCCGTAGAGGGCGGTGAGGGGAATGTCGAGGTTGCCGCTGGACTGGTCGCACCAGGATTCGAACAGCTTCAGGTCGGCGCGCAGCAGCCTTTCGTACTGGTCGCGGCTGGCCTGGTCGCGGGGAATTTCCAGGGGGGTGGCGCCCAGCGACAGCATGGCTTCGTGAAAGGGCGTGGCGGGCAGCGTGTGTAGCAGCGGCCGGGAAGCGGGGCTGTCGGGGCTGCGGCAGGCGCAAAGGAACAGGTGGCGGGTCTGGCCGGGGTAGTGCGCCTGGGCCCATTTGGCGGCTTCATAGGCCAGCAATCCGCCCAGGCCATGGCCGAACAGGGCGTGCGGCTCGGCCAGCAGCGGGCGCAGCACGGCGAAGGTGTCGACCAGCAAGAGCGGCCAGTCTTCCAACGGTGCTTCGGCCTGGCGGCTGCCGTGGCCGGGCAGCCGTACCAGCACCAGCTCGATGTGCCCGGCCAGGCCGCCGGCCCAGTTGCGCAGTTGCTCCGGGTCGGCCCCGGTCTGGGGGAAGCAGATGAGCCGGACGTGCGCCGGCTCGCCGGAGTCGAGCACCATCAGCCATTGTTCGTTGCGAGCGTGCACTGCTTGTCCTTAAGCCGGTGTGCCGGTCATCGAATACTGCATCGTGGTCGCCGCGGGCCACGGTGGCAGCCGTCAGCTCTGGGTGGACCGTTCCAGGTAGTGGCGAATGGTCGTCGCGGCCTTCTCCAGATGACCGCGCAACACCGCCAGCGCCCGCTCGACATCCTTGGCCTCGGCGGCGTCGGTCATGGCGTTGTGGTCGTCCTGGGTCAACTTGCCCAGGCCCATGGAGGATAGATGGAAACGCAGGAAGCGTTCTTCCTCGTTCAGTTCGAGTTCGATCAGGCGCAGCAGTTTGCGGTTCGGTGCACGGTGGTAGAGCGACATGTGGAACAGGCGGTTGAGACGCCCGATCTCGGCGTAGCTGGTTTCGTTTTCCAGTTGGGCGATATAGCCGCGTGCCTGGGCGATATCCTCGGCCTCGAGCAGCGGGATCGACAGGCGCAGCGCCTCCAGCTCGAGCAGCAAGCGCAGGCCATAGGTTTCCACGGCGTCGTAGCCGATCAGTTCGGCGACCACCGCGCCTTTGTGCTGCACCACATGCAGCAGCGATTGCGCTTCGAGCTGGCGCAAGGCCTCGCGGACCGGCATGCGGCTGACACCGAAGAGGTCGGCCAGATCCTGCTGGCGCAGCGCCGTGCCGCTGGGCAGGCGGCCATCGAGAATCGCCGCGCGCAGGGTTTCCTCGATCACCGAACGCGCGAGATGGGCGGGAATGGGCCCGGTGACGGCGATCTTGCTCAAGGGCCTCGGTTTTTCTGTCACGTCAACGCTATCCTGTTTCTGGTGAATATTTGGATCCAATGGACGCTAGATAGCGCCCTGCTGCTTGTCAAACCAGGGCCGTGGGCAAATGCCGGGCCCTGCTGGCGATTTTTCCGGCGCCGATTCTCGGGGCAGCCCTTGCGCCACTCAAGCATTGGCCGATAAACGCACAGGTGTCTGCTTTCAGCTTAGCGTTTCCGGCAGAACCGTGATTGTAAGGTGCCATTGTCTTTTGCCGGCCCAGCCTGCACCATCGTTCGATCCACGACAGCTCCCATGGACTCTTCGCATTGGCGGCACGTTTAGCTCTTTCTCGGACCCTGCGCTGGTTGTGTTCGGCGCTGCTGCTGGCCGGCCTGTTGCTGGGCGGCCTGCAGGCCGATTGGGACTTCTCGCAGATCAGCCGCCGCGCCACGGCGCTGTACGGGCCGCTGGGCGAAGGGCAGAAGCGCATCGATGCCTGGCAGCAGCTGCTGGCGACCCAGAACCAGGCCAGCGAGCTGGAACAGTTGAAGGTGGTGAACCTGTTCTTCAACAAGAACATGCGTTACGTCGAAGACATCGACCTGTGGCATCAGGTCGATTACTGGGAAACCCCGGTCGAGGCCCTGTGGAAGGGCGCCGGCGATTGCGAGGACTATGCGATCGCCAAGTATTTCAGCCTGCGCCACCTCGGCGTTTCCAGTGACAAGCTGCGCATCACTTACGTCAAGGCCCTGCGCCAGAACCGCGCGCACATGGTGTTGACCTACTATTCAAGCCCGGAGGCCATGCCATTGGTCCTCGACAGCCTGATCGACGCCATTCAGCCGGCCAGCCAGCGTACCGACCTGCTGCCGGTGTACTCCTTCAACGCCGAGGGCCTGTGGCTGTCCGGCGCCAAGGGCAACAAGAAGGTCGGTGACACCAAACGCCTGTCCCGGTGGCAGGACGTGTTGAAGAAAATGCAGGCCGAAGGTTTTCCGGTCGAGACGACTCACTAGGAGCACGAGCTCAGATGTCTTTGTTCAAACAACTGTTGATCGCAATCTGTCTGTTCCTGGTGGTGGCCTTCAGCGGCAGCTTCATGGTCAGCCTGGAAAGTTCGCGGACCCAGTACGTCAACCAGCTGCGTTCCCATGCCCAGGACGCGGCGACGGCGCTGGCGCTGTCCCTGACCCCGAATATCGACGACCCGGCGATGGTCGAGCTGATGGTCAGCTCGATCTTCGACAGCGGGTACTACTCGAGCATCCGGGTGGTCAACCAGGTCACCGAAGAGGTCATGGTCGAGCGCAGCGGCACGCCCGAGGTCGGCAACGTGCCGGACTGGTTCGTCAAGCTGATCGCCCTGGAACCGGCCGGCGGCGACGCCCTGGTCAGCCGCGGCTGGCAGCAGGCGGCGCGGGTCGAGGTGGTCAGCCATCCGATGTTCGCCGTGGCCAAGCTCTGGCAAAGCGCCCTGGGCAGCCTGACCTGGCTGTTGTTGTGCGGGGCCGTGAGCGCGGTGCTGGGCGCCCTGTTGCTGCGCCGCCAGCTCAAGCCGCTGGACTACATGGTCAAGCAGTCCCATGCCATCGCTCGCCGCGAGTTCCTCAGCCTGCCCGAGCTGCCGCGCACGCCGGAACTGCGCCGGGTGGTGCAGGCCATGAACCAGATGGTGGAGAAGCTCAAGGCGCTGTTCCAGGAGCAGGCCGAGCGTAGCGAGAAGCTGCGGGCCGAGTCCTATCAGGACAACCTCACCGGCCTGGCCAACCGCCGTTATTTCGAAATGCAGCTCAATGCCCGGGTGAGTAACCCGGAACAGGCCAGTTCCGGCTACCTGCTGTTGCTGCGGGTCAAGGACCTGGCCGGCCTGAACCAGCGCCTGGGCGGGCAGCGTACCGATCAGTTGCTGCAAGCGGTGGGCGAACAGTTGCAGCGCGAGTGCGCGCGCTACCCGGAAACCCATAACCTGGTGACCCGGATCCGCGGTGGCGAGTTTGCCGTGCTGGCGCCGGGGCTGGTGCGCGAAGAGGCCCTGCAACTGGCGCAGAACCTGGAAAGCGCGCTGGCCAGCCTGCACGCCACGGGCGCCACCGATGTGGCGTCGGTGGCTTCCATCGGCCTCGCCCCCTTCGTCCATGGCGACGCGCCGCAGGCGGTGCTGGGCCTGGCCGACCAGGCCCTGGCGCAGGCCGAAGCCCAGGGCGACAGCAGTTGGGCCTGCGTGGAGCATGGCGCGGCGGCGAGCATCGGCGACGACCATCACGCCTGGCACACGCTGCTGGACGGTGCCCTGAGCCAGCAGCGCTTCGAGTTGTATTTCCAGCCGGTGGTGGCGACCCGCGACACCACGCTGGTGCTGCATTACAAGGTGTTGTCGCGATTGACCGACGAGCAGGGCCAGACCATCGCCGCCGGGCGCTTCCTGCCGTGGCTGGAGCGCTTTGGCTGGACCGCGCGCCTGGACCTGCTGATGCTCGAGCTGGTGCTCAAGCAGATGACCGGGCATCAGGACTCGCTGGCGCTGAACCTGTCGGCCGCGACCCTGGCCGACCCGCAGGCCTTGAACAAGGTGTTCGAGATCCTGCGCCAGCACGCCAGCCTGGGGCCGCGCCTGACCCTGGAGATCGGCGAGGAGCAGTTGCCCGAACAGGCGCTGCTGGAGCAACTGACCCGGCGCCTGCGCGAGCTGGGTTTCTCCCTGAGCCTGCAACGCTTCGGCGGGCGCTTCAGCATGATCGGCAACCTGGCACGCCTGGGCCTGGCCTACCTGAAGATCGACGGCAGCTACATCCGCGACATCGACCAGGAAAGCGACAAGCGCCTGTTTATCGAAGCGATCCAGCGCGCCGCCCACAGCATCGACCTGCCGCTGATTGCCGAGCGGGTCGAGACCGAAGGGGAGTTGCAGGTGATTCGCGAGATGGGGGTGTACGGCGTTCAGGGCCGCCTGTTCGGCGAGCCCGCGCCCTGGCGTTGAAGCGACCGGCAGCGCCGGCCAAGCGGCTCCCCCGGTAGCGGCGGGAGCCGGCGCTATTCAGATCAGACCGGTTTCGTCGTCGTTGATCAGATGGCTCAGGCCCCCCAGCGCTTCGCGCGCCTGGGTCCGGTCCATCAGCTTGGCCTGGGCCGCCGGCGGCAGGTCGGTGACGCGGATCACCCCCTTGCTGGTCAGCACCTGGATCAAGTCGTCGAGTACCCGGATCATTTCCAGGTCGCTCTGCTTGAGCTGTTTCAGGCTGACTTCCACCACTTCGTTGGCGTACCACTCCTGGATCTCATGGTGGTCGGCGGCCAGCGTTTCCGTGGCCTCGGCGTAGGGCGCGGGCTCCACGCGAACCAGCTGGCCCTGTGCATCGCGTTGCACGTAGAACATGGGGAATCCCTCGAAAATTGGTCCGGCATCATGCTGTCAGCAGCATAGGCCAACGGCGCACTCTGGGCGCGAGTATGCAACCAAAGCGGCGCGATCGTCACGGCGGGAACAGCCGGCCACCCAGGTAGGTGGCCGGCAGGCCGTGGATCAGCTGTTGTTGTGGTCGATCTTGATGGTCGGGTCGCTACCGGCGATCAGCGAGCTGATGCTGGTATTGGACCAGTTGTTGCCTTCCAGCTTGATCGTCACGTCGGCGTTGGCGATGCCACCGGCGGCGTTGAGCTTGCCTTCGGAACTGACCTGCAGGGTCGAGGTGCCATCCACCGTGGTGATCTTCAGGAAGTTGTCGATGGTGCTGGCGCTCTCGCCCTGCAACAGATCGCGCAGGTCGATGCGGTCGCCTTCGCTGGCCTTGAAGTCCTTGATCACATCGTTGCCGGTGTCGCCGGCCTTCCAGACGAAGGTATCGGCACCCGAACCACCGATCAGGATGTCGTTGCCCGAACCGCCGATCAGCGTGTCGTTGCCGGTGCCGCCCAGCAGGATGTCGTTGCCCTTGCCACCGTCGAGCACATCGTTGCCGCCCTGGCCGAAGATGATGTCGTTGCCGGCACCGCCCAACAGCGTGTCGTTGCCGTCATGCGCCCCGGACACATCGAAGTCGGTGTAGTGCTCGGTGACGTACTGGTGCACGTTGGCAGTGGTGACGCTGCTGGCCGCCACGCCGGTCTTCTGCGCGACGAAGGCCTGCATCGCCTGGTAACCCTCGCCGGCGATGCCGTTGAAGCTCACCAGGTCGCCGAACAGGATGTCGTTGCCATTGCCGCCGCTGACGGTGTCGGCCCCTGGCAGCGTCGCCTCGGTGTGGCCGAGGATGGCGTTGGCCAGGTTCGACGGGTCGATGTTGGTCTGTGGCTTGCCATCGCTGTCGTAGGGCTTCAGGTCGTTGAGGCTGACGTCGTTGTTCAGGCCGATCGCTTCCACCTGCGACAGGTTGCTCAGCAGGGCAAAGCCGCTGTTGGAGTTGCTGGTGGTGGCGCTGTCGGTATAGGAGCCCGGACCGGTCTGGTACGACAACTCGTAGGTGCCATCGCCCTGGGCGTGCAGGGTGCCGGCGTTGTAGTTGGACCAGGTGCCCCAGGTGGACTGCGTCCAGACCGTGACGCTGCCGCTACTGTTGATATCGATCAGGTGCGTGCTGTCCGGTTGCAGCCGAACGGTATCGCCCAGGTGGTAGTTGCTGGTGGTGATCACGCTATCGAGCCGGGTGCTGCCGTACAGGATCGGGTTGGTCTGCTCGCCGGCCTGGTAGAAGGTCGGCTTACCGTCGGTGATGAAGTACGTCAGGTTGGTCGCGTTGGCATTGCCGGTGGCCTGGCTGCTCTGGAAGAAGTTGGCCGTGGTCTTGAACACGTCCTCGTAGTTGGTGCCGCCGCCGGACGCCATGGAATCCAGGACCGCCTTGAGCTGGGTCAGCGCGTTCGGGTCGTTCAGGTTCACCGAGACCTGCTTGTTGACCTGGGTATCGAAGTCCGCCAGGAAGATATTCACGGTACCCGAGGTGCTGGCGCCCAGGCTGTTCTTCAGGGCGCTGAACACCGTGGTCAGCGAGTTCTTGGCCGCCGTGAGCGAGGCATCGCTCATGCTGCCGGAGCTGTCGACCATGAACGCGATGTTGTAGTTCTTGCCTTGCACCACGTTCAGGCCGGCCACGTCCGCGACCATGATGTCGTTGCCCTCGGTGCCGACGAAGTTGATGTCGTCGGCCGCCGTGCCGAGGCTGGCGCTGTAGGTCGCCGGGTAGACGGTGACCGGGATCTGCGCGCTGGTGCTGGCCGAACCGCCCAGGGACTCGGTGGAGGTCGAGGTCACGGTCAGGTTGAACGAGCCGTTGTAGTACGGCGGCGGAGTGATGGTCAGCGTACCCAGGTTCCAGCCGGTGACATTGGCCTCGCTGACGCTGCCGCCGGCGGTGAAGGTATGGCCGGCGCCATCGCTGAGCACGGAGCCCGCCGGAATGCCGCCGATCTTCACGCTCAGGCTTTCCGAGCCGTCGGTATCGGTCAGGGCGGTGGTGATCTTCGCCAGCTTGACGCTGCCGCCTTCGATGCCTTCGTTGAACTTGTAGCCGTCGTAGTAACCCTCGCCGTTGCTGCCATGCAGCTCGGAGAGGGTGACGCCGGCATTGTTCAGCGCGGTTTCGTTCGGGTACATCGGGATATTGGTATTGCTCAGGTCGACCGGCGTGCTGCCATTGACCGACAGGTTGACGTCATAGCTGCCCGGGCCGCTCTGGTTGGCGTGGTAGATATCCAGGGTGTAGTAGCCGCTGGTGGTCGGGGTGAACGAACCGCTGATACCGCCACCCGAGCCCCAGACCGCGGTGGCCACGTTCTTGCCGCCGATGGTGATCAGCAGGCTGTCGTCGCCGGTACCGCTGAAGCTGTAGGTCTTGCCGGCTTCCAGGTAGATCAGGCCGGACGTCTTCGAGCCGCTGCCGCCCGGCACGTTGGCGTCGGACTGGGCGTTGGTCACCGTGGTGCTGCTGGTCGGGTTGCCGGACTTGTCGAACACCGCCTTGAGCGCATCGCCGGTGATGCCGTTGCCGTTGGTGCCCAGGCCGCTGAGGCTGGTCCAGGATTCCTTGAGCAGGCCGATGGAGTTCACGCTGTTGCTCGCCACGCCCAGGGTCGGCGCATCGGCCACCGGGGTGATGTCGATCTTCACGGTGCCGGTGTTGCCCAGGGCCTGGCCGTCGGTGGGCTGGAACTTGATCTGCGCGTAGTCGGCCTGCTGGTTGCCCACGCCGCTGCCGTTGTAGCCGTCGACACCCGACTCGTTGGCATCCGGGGTGAAGCGCAGCTTGCCGGCGTCGATATCGGCCTTGCTGAGGGTCTGGTTGAGGGTCACGTCCTTCCAGGTCGAGCCGTCGAGGTACTGCAGCTTGCCGTCGCCCGGCAGCTGGGTAATTTTCACGCCCAGGCTGGCCGCCGGGCTGTCGACGTCGCTGACGCCGAAGGTCGCCCAGTTCAGGGTCAGGGCCGTGTCTTCGGTGCCGGTCACGGCACCGCCGGTGGCCACTGGCGCATCGTTGACCGCGACCACGTTGACCGTGGTGGTGGCGACGTTGGAGTAGTTGCTGCCATCGGTCACGGTCACGGTGATGGTCCGTGGCGTGGTGCTCGGGTCTTCACTGTTGTTGGTGAAGGTGATGTTCTTGATCTGCTGCATGTAGTCAGCCAGCGTCGCGTTGCCGCTCAGGGTCAGGGTGATGGTCCCCGCCTGGCTGTTGGCATTGATGGTGATGCCATTGACGCTGTTGCCCAGATTCAGCGAGTCGCCCGGCTGACGGTTGGTCAGCACGATGGTGGCGCCGGTCAGCATGGTGCTATCCGGATCGGTGATGCTCAGGTCGGTGTCGGCGATCGACACACCCGCGCCCGGGGTGTTCTCGGTGAAGGTCACCTTGTAGTCGGCCCCGGTGGCGCCGCTGGAGTTGTTGGCATCCAGATCGATCACCGGTGGTGCGTCGTTGTCGATGATCGACGTGGTGACGCTGCCATTGGTGCCGCTGACCACCAGGTTCTCGAAGTTACCGCCGCTGGCCGAGTCGATCTTGACCACGAAGTTTTCCGTGCTCTCGGTGATCTTGTCGTCGATGGTGGCCACGTTGAAGCTGGCGCTGCTGGCGCCGGCCGGGATCTTCACGGTGTAGACCCCGGTGAAGTCCGAGCCGTCGGCGGCGGTGCCGCTGTAGCTGATCTTCAGGGTGACCTCGGTTTGTGCCGGGCTGGTCAGGCTGACGGTGTAGGTCGCGGTCTGGCCTTCGGTGACCGAGGTGCTGCCATTGATGCTCACCGTGGTGGTGTCGAGGGTGTCGGTGACATTGGTCACGGCTGGCGTGGTGCTTGGCACCAGGTTCTCGAAGTTGCCGCCAGTAACGGTCTGGATCGTGGCCTGCACGGTGCCGGCGTCTTTGTAGACGTCGTCGGCTGGAGCCGGGACGGTCACGGTGCCAGTGGTAGCGCCGGCGGCGATATTGATTACCGCGCCATTGCTCAGAGTTACGGTCACTGGTGTGCCCGCAGCGTTGGTCAGCGTTGCGGTGTAAACGATCGAACCGCCCTCGGCCACGGTGTTGGTGGCGCTGAGGGACAGGTTGGTGGTGTCCGGGGTGTCGGTCACGGTAGTGCTGACCGGAGTCTTGTCGGCTACCAGGTTTTCGAAGTTGCCGCCGCTGACTGTGCTGATCGAGTTGCTCAGCGGGGTATGCCCGACCAGCACATCGTTAGGCGCGGTAGTGGTGGCCGTACCTGTGGTCTGGCCGACAGCGATGGTGATCTTCTCGCCATTGGCCAGGGTCACCACGACCGGGCTGCCGGTGACCGGCGAAGTCACGGTAGCGGTGTAGGTGATGGTCCCGCCTTCGGCGGCCGATGGCGTGGCCTTGAGGCTGACCGTCGAGGTGTCGATGGTATCGGTGACGCTGGTGACCGCTGGCGCGGTGCTGGTGACCAGGTTCTCGAAGTTGCCGCCAGTGGCGGTCTGGATCGTGGCCTGCACAGTGCCGGCGTCTTTATAGACGTCGTCGGCTGGTGCTGGGACGGTCACGGTGCCGGTGGTCTTGCCAGCGTCGATGGTGATCACCGCGCCATTGCTCAGGGTCACGGTCACTGGTGTGCCGGCGGCGTTGGTCAGGGTGGCGGTGTAAACGATGGAACCGCCCTCGGCGACGGTGTTGGTGGCGCTGAGAGACAGGTTGGTGGTGTCTGGGGTGTCGGTCACCGTGGTGTTGGCCGGCTTACTGTCGACCGCCAGTTTTTCGTAGTTGCCGCCGGTGGCGTTGGTGATGGTGGTGCTCAGGGAGCTGCCGCCTGCCAGAGCGTCGTTTGGCGCTACGAAATTCACGGTGCCGCTGCTGGCGCCAACCGGGATGGTGATGGTCTGTCCGTTGGACAGGGTCACGACTACTGGCGAGCCAGTCACTGGCGCGGTGACGGAGGCGGTGTACACCACGGTGCCACCTTCGGCCACATTCGAAGTTGCGGTCAGCGAGACGGTCGAGGTGTCGATGGTATCGGTGACGTTAGTGACCGCTGGCGTGGTGCTGGTGACCAGGTTCTCGAAGTTACCACCGGTGGCGGTCTGGATCGTGGCCTGCACAGTGCCGGCGTCTTTGTAGACGTCGTCGGCTGGAGCCGGGACGGTTACGGTGCCGGTGGTAGCGCCGGCGGCGATGTTGATTACCGCGCCATTGCTCAGAGTTACGGTCACTGGTGTGCCCGCAGCGTTGGTCAGGGTGGCGGTGTAAACGATCGAACCGCCCTCGGCGACGGTGTTGGTGGCGCTGAGGGACAGGTTGGTGGTGTCCGGAGTGTCGGTCACGGTAGTGCTGACCGGAGTCTTGTCGGCTACCAGGTTTTCGAAGTTGCCGCCGCTGACCGTGCTGATCGAGTTGCTCAGCGGGGTATGCCCGACCAGTACATCGTTAGGCGCGGTAGTGGTGGCGGTACCGGTGGTCTGGCCGACAGCGATGGTGATCTTCTCGCCATTGGCCAGGGTCACCACGACCGGGCTGCCGGTGACCGGCGAGGTCACGGTAGCGGTGTAGGTGATGGTCCCGCCTTCGGCAGCCGACGGCGTGGCCTTGAGGCTGACGGTCGAGGTGTCGATGGTGTCGGTGACGTTAGTGACCGCTGGCGTGGTGCTGGTGACCAGGTTCTCGAAATTGCCGCCAGTGGCGGTCTGGATCGTGGCCTGTACGGTGCCGGCGTCTTTGTAGACATCGTCAGCCGGTGCCGGGACGGTCACGGTGCCAGTGGTCTTGCCGGCGTCGATGGTGATCACCGCGCCATTGGAGAGGGTCACGGTTACTGGTGTGCCGGCGGCGTTGGTCAGCGTTGCGGTATAGACGATCGAACCGCCCTCGGCCACGGTATTGGTGGCGCTGAGGGTCAGGTTGGTGGTGTCCGGAGTGTCGGTCACCGTGGTATTGGCCGGCTTGCTGTCGACCGCCAGCTTCTCGTAGTTGCCGCCAGTCGCATCCTTGATGGTGGTGCTCAAGGAACTGCCACCCGCCAGAGCGTCGTTAGGTGCCACAAAGTTCACGGTGCCGTTGCTAGCGCCGACTGGAATGGTGATGGTCTGGCCGTTGGAGAGGGTTACGACTACTGGCGAGCCAGTCACTGGCGCGGTGACGGAGGCGGTGTACACGACGGTGCCACCTTCGGCCACATTCGAAGTTGCGGTCAGCGAGACGGTCGAAGTATCGATGGTATCGGTGACGTTAGTGACCGCTGGCGTGGTGCTGGTAACCAGGTTCTCGAAGTTGCCACCGGTGGCGGTCTGGATCGTGGCCTGCACAGTGCCGGCGTCTTTGTAGACATCGTCGGCCGGAGCCGGGACGGTTACGGTGCCAGTGGTCTTGCCAGCGTCGATGGTGATCACCGCGCCATTGCTCAAGGTCACGGTCACTGGCGTGCCCGCAGCGTTGGTCAGGGTGGCGGTGTAAACGATGGAACCACCCTCGGCGACGGTATTGGTGGCGCTGAGGGACAGGTTGGTGGTGTCTGGGGTGTCGGTCACCGTGGTGTCAGCAGGTTTGCTGTCGACCGCCAGTTTTTCGTAGTTGCCGCCGGTGGCGTTGGTGATGGTGGTGCTCAGGGAACTGCCGCCTGCCAGAGCGTCGTTTGGCGCTACGAAATTCACGGTGCCACTGCTGGCGCCAACCGGAATAGTGATGGTCTGTCCGTTGGACAGGGTCACGACTACTGGCGAGCCAGTCACAGGCGCGGTGACGGAGGCGGTGTACACCACGGTGCCACCTTCGGCCACATTCGAAGTTGCGGTCAGCGACACAGTCGAGGTGTCGATGGTATCGGTGACGTTAGTGACCGCTGGCGTGGTGCTGGTGACCAGGTTCTCGAAATTGCCGCCAGTGGCGGTCTGGATCGTGGCCTGCACGGTGCCGGCGTCTTTGTAGACGTCGTCGGCTGGTGCCGGGACGGTCACGGTGCCGGTGGTGGCACCGGCGGCGATGTTGATCACCGCGCCATTGGAGAGGGTCACGGTCACTGGCGTACCCGCAGCGTTGGTCAGCGTTGCGGTGTAGACGATGGAACCACCCTCGGCGACGGTATTAGTGGCGCTGAGGGTCAGGTTGGTGGTGTCCGGGGTGTCGGTCACCGTGGTGTCAGCAGGTTTGCTGTCGACATCCAGCTTCTCGTAGTTACCACCAGTTGCACCGGTAATGGTAGTGCTCAGCGAGCTACCACCCGCCAGGGCATCGTTTGGCGCCGTGAAGTTCACGGTACCGGACGATTCGCCCACCGGGATGGTGATGGTCTGACCGTTGGACAGGGTCACGACTACTGGCGAGCCAGTCACTGGCGCGGTGACAGAGGCGGTGTAAACCACCACGCCGCCTTCGGCCACAGACGGAGTCGCGGTCAGCGACACAGTCGAGGTGTCGATAGTATCGGTGACATCGGTGACGGCTGGAGTGGTGCTTGGCACCAGGTTTTCAAAGTTACCGCCAGTGGCGTCCTTGATGCTGACTTCGACTTTACCGGCGTCTTTGTAGACGTCGTCGGCCGGGGCCGCGACAGTCACGGAACCCGCAGTGGCGCCGGCAGCGATGGTGATTACTGCACCGTTCGACAGGGTCACGGTGACCGGAGTACCGGCGGCGTTGGTCAGGGTTGCGGTGTAAACGATCGAGCCACCTTCCGCTACGGTATCGGTCGCGGTCAGGCTGAGGTTGGTAGTATCTGGGGTGTCGGTAACGGTAGTGTCGGCAGGTTTGCTGTCGACATCGAGCTTCTCGTAGTTGCCGCCAGTAGCGTCCTTAATGGTGGTGCTCAAGGAACTGCCACCCGCGAGAGCATCGTTTGGCGCGACGAAGTTCACGGTGCCGCTGCTAGCGCCGACCGGGATGGTGATGGTCTGGCCGTTGGACAGAGTCACGACTACTGGCGAGCCAGTCACTGGCGCGGTGACAGAGGCGGTGTAAACCACTACACCGCCTTCGGCCACGGACGGCGTGGCCGTCAGGCTGACGGTCGAAGTGTCGATGGTGTCGGTGACATCGGTGACGGCTGGAGTGGTGCTTGGCACCAGGTTTTCAAAGTTACCGCCAGTGGCGTCCTTGATGCTGACTTCGACTTTACCGGCGTCTTTGTAGACGTCGTCGGCCGGGGCCGCGACGGTGACGGAGCCGGTCGTTGCGCCGGCGGCGATGGTGATGATCGCGCCGTTGCTCAAGGTCACCGTCACTGGTGTACCAGCAGCGTTAGTCAGGGTTGCGGTGTAAACAATGGAGCCACCTTCCGCCACGGTGTCGGTGGCGGTCAGGCTGAGGTTGGTAGTGTCCGGAGTATCGGTAACCGAGGTCTCTGCCGGTTTGCTATCAACATCCAGCTTCTCGTAATTGCCGCCAGTGGCGCCGGTGATGGTGGTGCTCAAGGAGCTGCCGCCTGCCAGAGCATCGTTTGGCGCGGTGAAGTTCACGGTGCCGGACGATTCGCCCACCGGAATGGTAATGGTTTGGCCATTGGACAGAGTCACGACCACTGGCGAGCCAGTCACTGGTGCAGTCACGGAGGCGGTATACACCACAACACCACCTTCAGCGACGCTAGGCGTAGCCGTCAGGCTGACGGTCGAAGTGTCGATGGTGTCAGTGACATCGGTCACTGCCGGCGTAGTGCTCGGCACCAGGTTCTCGAAGTTGCCGCCAGTGGCGTCTTTGATGCTGACTTCGACCTTGCCGGCGTCCTTGTACACATCATCCGCAGGTGCTGCGACAGTCACGGAACCCGTGGTTGCGCCGGCCGCGATGGTGATCACTGCGCCATTGCTCAGGGTTACGGTCACCGGCGTACCGGCGGCGTTAGTCAGCGTGGCGGTGTAGACGATGGAGCCGCCTTCGGCGACGGTCTCGGTCGCAGTCAGGCTGAGGTTGGTCGTGTCAGGAGTATCGGTAACGGTAGTGTCAGCAGGCTTGCTATCAACATCCAGTTTCTCGTAATTGCCGCCAGTTGCACCGGTAATGGTAGTGCTCAGCGAGCTACCACCCGCCAGGGCGTCGTTTGGCGCGGTGAAGTTCACGGTACCGGACGATTCGCCCACCGGGATGGTAATGGTCTGGCCGTTGGACAGGGTGACCACTACTGGAGAGCCAGTCACTGGAGCCGTCACGGAGGCGGTGTAAACCACCACGCCGCCTTCGGCCACAGACGGTGTGGCAGTCAGGCTGACGGTGCTGGTATCGATGGTATCGGTAACGTCAGTCACTGCCGGGGTGGTGCTCGGCACCAGGTTCTCGAAATTACCGCCAGTGGCATCTTTGATGCTGACTTCGACCTTGCCGGCGTCTTTGTAAACGTCATCGGCTGGAGCTGCGACGGTGACGGAACCCGTAGTTGCGCCGGCCGCGATGGTGATTACGGCACCGTTCGACAATGTAACGGTGACCGGAGTACCAGCGGCATTGGTCAGAGTTGCGGTGTAAACGATGGAGCCGCCTTCAGCCACAGTGTCGGTCGCACTGAGGGTCAGGTTAGTAGTGTCTGGTGTATCGGTAACGGTGGTATCTGCAGGTTTGCTGTTGACATCCAGCTTCTCGTAATTACCACCAGTGGCGCCGGTGATGGTGGTGCTCAAGGAGCTGCCGCCTGCCAGAGCATCGTTTGGCGCGGTGAAGTTCACGGTGCCGGACGATTCGCCCACCGGAATGGTAATGGTTTGGCCATTGGACAGAGTCACGACTACTGGCGAGCCAGTCACTGGTGCAGTCACGGAGGCGGTATACACCACAACACCACCTTCAGCGACGCTAGGCGTAGCCGTCAGGCTGACGGTCGAAGTGTCGATGGTGTCAGTGACATCGGTCACTGCCGGCGTAGTGCTCGGCACCAGGTTCTCGAAGTTGCCGCCAGTGGCATCCTTGATGCTGACTTCGACCTTACCGGCGTCCTTGTAAACGTCATCCGCAGGTGCTGCGACGGTCACGGTCCCGGTCGTTGCGCCGGCGGCGATGGTGATGATCGCGCCGTTGCTCAGGGTCACAGTCACTGGAGTGCCAGCGGCGTTGGTCAGCGTGGCGGTGTAAACGATGGAGCCACCTTCCGCGACAGTGTCAGTCGCAGTCAGGCTGAGGTTGGTCGTGTCAGGAGTATCGGTAACGGTGGTATCGGCAGGCTTGCTGTCGACATCCAATTTCTCGTAGTTACCGCCAGTTGCACCGGTAATGGTGGTGCTCAGCGAGCTGCCGCCTGCCAGAGCATCGTTTGGCGCGGTGAAGTTCACGGTGCCGGACGATTCGCCCACCGGAATGGTAATGGTTTGGCCATTGGACAGGGTTACGACTACTGGAGAGCCAGTCACTGGTGCGGTGACGGAGGCGGTGTAAACGACCACGCCGCCTTCGGCCACAGACGGAGTCGCGGTCAGGCTGACAGTCGAGGTATCGATAGTGTCAGTGACATCAGTCACCGCTGGGGTGGTGCTCGGCACTAGGTTTTCAAAGTTACCGCCAGTGGCATCTTTGATGCTGACCTCAACCTTGCCGGCGTCTTTGTAGACATCGTCGGCAGGGGCCGCAACGGTGACGGAACCGGTGGTGGTGCCGGCGGCGATGGTAATCACCGCGCCATTGCTCAGGGTCACGGTCACTGGCGTGCCAGCCGCGTTAGTCAGGGTGGCGGTGTAAACAATAGAGCCGCCTTCCGCGACGGTATCGGTCGCAGTCAGCGTCAGATTGGTGGTGTCCGGGGTGTCAGTAACGGTGGTGTCAGCAGGCTTGCTATCGACATCCAGCTTCTCGTAATTACCGCCAGTCGCACCGGTGATACTGGTGCTCAGGGAGCTGCCGCCAGCCAGCGGGCTGTTAGGGGCAACAAAATTTACCGACCCGCTGCTTTCGCCCACAGGGATGGTAATGGTCTGGCCGTTGGACAGGGTTACGACTACTGGAGAGCCGGTGACTGGTGCGGTGACGGAAGCGGTGTAAACCACTACACCACCTTCAGCCACAGACGGAGTCGCGGTCAGGCTGACGGTCGAAGTATCGATGGTATCGGTGACATCGGTCACCGCTGGGGTGGTGCTTGGCACCAGGTTCTCAAAGTTGCCGCCAGTAGCGTCTTTGATGCTGACTTCAACCTTGCCGGCGTCCTTATAAACGTCATCGGCTGGGGCCGCGACAGTCACGGAGCCAGTGGTTGCACCCGCGGCGATGGTAATCACCGCACCATTGCTCAGGGTCACGGTCACCGGCGTACCTGCAGCGTTAGTCAGGGTTGCGGTGTAAACGATCGAGCCACCCTCGGCGACGGTATCGGTCGCGGTCAGGCTCAGGTTGGTAGTGTCCGGAGTATCGGTAACCGAGGTCTCTGCCGGTTTGCCGTCGACATCCAGCTTCTCGTAGTTACCGCCAGTGGCGCCGGTGATGGTGGCGCTCAAGGAGCTACCACCCGCCAAGGCGTCGTTCGGCGCCGTGATATTGACGGTGCCGGAAGACTCACCCACTGGAATGGTGATGGTCTGGCCGTTGGACAGGGTCACGACTACGGGTGAACCGGTCACGGGAGCAGTGACGGAGGCGGTGTAAACGACCACGCCACCTTCGGCCACAGACGGAGTCGCGGTCAGGCTGACGGTCGAAGTATCGATGGTGTCGGTGACATCGGTGACGGCTGGAGTAGTGCTCGGCACCAGGTTCTCGAAATTACCGCCAGTAGTCTCTTTGATGCTGACTTCGACCTTGCCTGCGTCTTTGTAGACGTCGTCAGCAGGCGCCGCAACGGTGACGGATCCAGTGGTTGCACCGGCCGCGATGGTGATCACTGCACCGTTCGACAATGTCACGGTAACCGGAGTACCAGCCGCGTTAGTCAGCGTGGCGGTGTAAACGATCGAGCCACCCTCGGCGACGGTATCGGTCGCGGTCAGGCTCAGGTTGGTCGTGTCCGGAGTATCGGTGACCGAGGTCTCTGCCGGCTTGCCATCCACATCGAGTTTTTCATAGTTACCGCCAGTCGCGCCGGTAATGGTCGCGCTTAGCGAGCTACCACCCGCCAAGGCATCGTTCGGCGCCGTGATATTGACGGTGCCGGAAGACTCGCCCACTGGAATGGTGATGGTCTGGCCGTTGGACAGGGTGACCACCAGCGGTGCGCCGGTGACTGGAGCCGTCACGGACGCGGTATAGACCACGGTGCCGCCTTCGGCCACGGACGGCGTGGCGGTCAGCGAGACGGTGCTGGTGTCGATGGTGTCGGTGATCTCGGTCACCGCCGGGGTGGTGCTCGGCACCAGGTTCTCGAAGTTGCCGCCCGTTGCGTCCTTGATGGTCGCCTCGACGGTGCCGGCGTCCTTGTAGACGTCGTCGGCGGGTGCGGCAACGCTCACAGAACCGGTGGTCGCGCCGGCGGCGATGGTGATCACCGCGCCGTTGCTCAGGGTCACGGTCACCGGCGTACCGGCGGCGTTGGTCAGGGTCGCGGTGTAGACGATCGAGCCGCCTTCGGCGACGGAGCCGCTGGCCGACAGGCTCAGGCCAGTGTCGTCGATCGAGTCGGTGATGACGGTTTGCGCCGGCGTGGTATCGGGTGTCAGCTGTTCGAAGTTACCGCCGGTAGCTCCGGTGATGCTGGTGCTGACGGTACTGCCGTTGTTGTAGACGTCGTTGGCCGGGGTATCGACCACTACGCTGCCCACGGTCTTGCCGGCATCGATCACGATGGTCGAACCGTTGGACAGGGTCACGGTGACCGGGGTCTGCGCCGGGTTGGTCAGGGTGGCGGTGTAGGTGATCTGGCCGCCTTCGACGACAGTGCCGGTGGCGGTCAGTGTCAGGCCGGTGGCATCCACCGAGTCGGTGATGGTGGTCACGGCCGGCGTGGTGCTCGGCACCAGGCTCTCGAAATTGCCGCCGGTAGCCCCGGTAATGGTGGTGCTGACGGTGCTGCCGTTGTTGTAGACGTCGTTGGCCGGGGTATCGACCACTACGCTGCCCACGGTCTTGCCGGCCTCGATGGTGATGGTCGAGCCGTTGGACAGGGTCACGGTGACCGGAGTCTGCGCCGGGTTGGTCAGGGTCGCGGTGTAGGTGATCTGGCCGCCTTCGACAATGTTGCTGGTAGCGGTCAGCGTCAGGCCGGTGGCATCCACCGAATCGGTGATGGTGGTCACGGCCGGCGTGGTGCTTGGCACCAGGTTCTCGAAGTTGCCGCCGGTGGTGCTGGTGATGGTGGTGCTGACGGTGCTGCCGTTGTTGTAGACGTCGTTCGCTGGCGTATCGACGTTCACGCTACCGGTGGTCTGGCCGGCGCCGATGGTGATGGTCGAGCCATTGGACAGAGTCACGGTGACCGGCGTCTGCGCCGGGTTGGTCAGGGTCGCGGTGTAGGTGATCTGGCCACCTTCGACGACGGTGCCAGTGGCGGTCAGCGTCAGGCCGGAGGTGTCCGGAGAGTCGGTGATGGTGGTCACCGCCGGCATCGGGTTCGGCACCAGGTTCTCGAAGTTGCCGCCGGTAGCCCCGGTAATAGTGGTGCTGACGGTGCTGCCATTGTTGTAGACATCGTTGGCCGGCGTATCGACGGTCACGGTGCCGGTGGTCTGGCCGGCGCCGATGGTGATGGTCGAGCCGTTGGACAGGGTCACGGTGACCGGGGTCTGCGCCGGATTGGTCAGGGTCGCGGTGTAGGTGATCTGGCCACCTTCGGTCACGGTGGAACCCGCGGTCAGGGTCACGGTGGTGGTGTCCACGGTGTCCGTGACCTGCGTGACGGCCGGGGTCGGGTCGACGGTCAGCACCAGGCCTCCGCCGCCGGTGGTGCCGGTGACGCCCACGGTGATCTGGCTCGGGTCGTTGTAGACGGTGTCGTTCGGCGCCAGCGGGACGTTGACGGTGCCGGTCAGTTGCCCGGCCGGAATCACGATCACCGAGCCGTTGGACAGGGTGATGGTCAGGTCGGTCAGCGGTGCCTGGGTCAGGGTGGCGGTGTATACCAGCACGCCGCCGGCTTCGGTGATGGTCGGGGTGGCGCCCAGGGTCAGGGTCGAACCGCGCAGCACCTGGGTGGTGCTGTCATTGTTGGCCGTCAGCGCGCCGGTGGTGTCTTGCGCCGCCGTGGCGGTCGCGCCCAGGCCCGCGGTCGGGAAGCCGATAGTCGGGTCGACCCGGCCCGCGGTGGCGTCGAGCATCACGAAGCTGTGACCGCCGCCGGCGTTGCCGCTACCTGCGGCGGTCGGGCCGGCCGCGGTGGCTTCCAGGTCGGTGGTCGGGTCCGCGCCGGCGGCGATCGCCTGCTGCAGTTCAGCGACCGACGGCGCGGCCTGCTCGGCGGCATCGGCGTTGTTGCTGGAGTCCGGGACGGCACCGCTCCATTGGGTTTCACGGCCCAGGTCCAGGGTCCGGCCATCGGCCAGCTCCAGGCTGACGGCACCCGCCAGGCCAGTGTCGACCTGGTCGCCTACATACAGGCGATCGCCCTCAACGAGTACACGGCGGACCCCTTCAGGGGATACGACGAAAACTTGGCCGACAATGCTTTTGACGGTAGCAACAACAGTGCTCATTGAGGGTTCTCCGGGGGTGCCTTCAGTAGACTTCCATGTTCCTGACGGGCATTTCGCCAACGCAGTCTGGACGTTCTTCAGAGTGTAGAAACACGTAGTTTTGACGCGACTATTCGTCAATAAATTGGCTATATTTTTTTGCTATTACATATATGCCAAACTATTGACCTTCTGTGAGCCATCCTAAACAATCGTCAAGGTAATGTCACATTGATATTTATGCGGTGACCTGTCTAAAAGTGTGTGACCCAGTTCTTGGTTTGAACTTTCCGATATACGGTCATGCCGGTTGCCATCATCCGATGCAGCACCTCGTATTGCTGTGATTTGGGACAAGCAGTCCTGGGAAACCCTTCTTATGCGTCCGCAGTTGTTCAAAGCTTTACCTTTAGTCCTCGCGTCCAGTTTTGTCCAAGCACAAACCCTGCCTGAAGCCATGCAGAAAGCCCTGGATGTCCATCCCGAAATCCAGGCTGCGGTAAACAGCCGCCTGGCGGCCGATTACCAGCTCAAGGCGGCCAAGGGCGGCTATTTGCCGCGGGTCGACCTGTTGGGCGGCTATGGTCGCGAAGGCACTGACAGCCCGACGACCCGTGCCGGTTCGAGCAACCACTGGGAGACGCTGAACCGCAGCGAGTCAAGTTTACGTCTCCAGCAGATGGTTTTTGACGGTTTTGCCACCTCCAGTGAAGTGGGGCGTCAACAAGCCACCGTGAACTCCCGGGCGTATTCGCTGCTCGGCACTTCGGAGCGCACCGCGCTGACCGTCGCCCAGGTGTACCTGGACGTGCTGACCCGTCGCGAGTTCGTGCGCCTGGCCGAAGAGAACATGCGCAATCACGAGCGCATCTACGACCAGATCCAGCTGCGCACCCAGCGTGGCGTCGGCAGCCGCGCCGACCTCGACCAGGCCGAAGCGCGCATGGCCCAGGCGCGCAACAACCTGATCACCGAACAGACCAACCTGGCCGACGCCCAGACCAACTACCTGAGCGCGGTCGGCCAGATGCCGGACCAGCTGGAACGTCCGGTCGGCTTCATGGCCCTGTTGCCGGCCACCCTGGACGAAGCCCAGCGCCAGATGCTGGAAAACAGCCCGATCCTGCGTTCGGCCGAGTCCGATATCGTTGCCGCCGAGAAACAGTACGAAGCCGCCAAGTCGACCTTCTACCCGCGCTTCGACGCCGAGCTGGGACGTACCGCCGACAACAACCTGGACGGGATCGACGGTCACAACAACGAATGGCAGGCCATGCTGCGCATGCGCTTCAACCTGTTCGCCGGTGGCAGCAACAAGGCCGACCTGGAATCCAAGGCCTACCAGTCCAACCAGGCACTGGATATTCGTAACAACGCCCTGCGTGTTCTGAATGAAGAGCTAGGCTTGGCGTGGAACGCCTTGAACAATGCGAATGCCCAGGTGCCGATCGCCCAGCAATATGTCGATCGCAGCGCCAGTGTCCGCGAGGCGTACCAGAAGCAATTCAGTCTGGGCGAGCGTACCTTGCTCGACTTGCTCGATAGCGAGAATGAACTGTTCACCGCTTCGCGTCGTTTGGCGGAAATCAAGAACATTCAGTTATTTACTCAGTATCGAATCAAGGCGACCATGGGCGAGTTGCTCAAGAGCCAGGGAGTGGTCGCCCCCATGGCTTCCGTCGTGCAGAACGATGTGAAGCCCAAGGTCCAACTGCCTGGGATGAATTGAGTACATTTCATCCAATTGACAGTTAAAGAGTGCCGAGCGTGGAATCAGAAGTCAGTCGAGTGCAACTCAGCCATGATCCACGCGGCATGCATGACGACCCGCTGCTGGACGCGCTGCTGACCCTGTGTGCGCTGCACCAGAAGCCGGCCAGCGCAGCGATGCTGACCACCGGTTTGCCGTTACCCTCCCAGCGCCTGAGCGCCGAGCTGCTGCCCCGCGCCGCCGCTCGCGCCGGCCTGCAGGGGCGCCTGCTGCGGCGCAAGCTGGAGCAGATTCCCGCCATCGCCATGCCCGCCCTGCTGTTGCTCAAGGACGGCCGCAGCGCCGTCCTGATCGGCTGGCAGGGTGAGGACCGCGCCCGCTTGCTGCTCAGCGAGAGCGACGGCGGCGAGGTCAGCGTCAGCCTCCAGGTGCTGGCCGACGATTACAGCGGGCGAGTGTTTTTCGCTCAGCCGCAGCACAAGTTCGACGTCAACCACGGCTCGCTGATTCCCCGCGCGCGTTCCTGGTTCCGCGACACCCTGAAGCGTTCGCGCTGGCTGTACGCCGACGCCATCGCCGCCAGTTTCCTGATCAACATCATCGCCATGGCCGCGCCGCTGTTCGTGATGAACGTCTACGACCGCGTGGTGCCGAACCAGGCCGCCGCCACCCTGTGGGTGCTGGCCATCGGTATCACCGGCGCCTACCTGTTCGACCTGATCCTCAAGAGCCTGCGCAGCCTGTGCCTGGACCTGGCCGGCAAGAAAACCGACCTGATCATCTCGGCCACCTTGTTCGAGCGCATCGTCGGCATGGCCATGAAATACCGCCCGGCGCGGGTCGGCAGCTTTGCCCAGAACATCCACGAATTCCAGAGCCTGCGCGACTTCCTCGCCTCGCTGACCCTCACCAGCCTGATCGACCTGCCGTTCACCCTGCTGATCTTCCTGGTGATCGCCATTCTCGGCGGGCACCTGGTGTGGATTCCGGTGCTGGCCTTCCCGATTGCCCTGGGTATTGGCTACGCCCTGCAGAAGCCGCTGATCGCGACCATGGAGAAAACCATGGCCCTGGGCGCCGAGCGCCAGTCGAGCCTGATCGAGACGCTGGCCGGGCTGGACGCGGTGAAGGTCAACAACGCCGAAAGCGAACGCCAGTACCAGTGGGAGCAGACCATCGGCACTCTGGGCCGGCTCGAGCTGCGGGTGAAGATGCTGTCCAGCCTGGCGATGAACATCACCTTGCTGATCCAGCAACTGGCCGGGGTGATCATGATCGTCTTCGGCGTGTACCAGATCATCGACGGCAACCTCAGCATGGGCGGCCTGATCGCCTGCTACATGCTCAGCGGCCGCGCCCTCAGCCCGCTGGCGTCGCTGTCCGGCCTGCTGACCCGCTATCAGCAGGCGCGGGTGACCATGACTTCGGTCGACCAGATGATGGAGCTGCCCCAGGAGCGCAACTTCGACGAGCGCCCCCTGAGCCGCAACGTGCTGCAGGGCGCCATCGAGTGCCGGCAGTTGAACTTCACTTACCCGGGGCAACAGAACCCCGCATTGAAGAACATCAACCTGGTGATCAAGCCGGGCGAGAAGATTGGCATCATCGGCCGCAGCGGCTCGGGCAAGAGCTCCCTGGCCAAGCTGCTGGTGGGCCTGTACGCCCCGGACTCCGGCGCCTTGCTGGTGGACGGCGTAGACATCCGGCAGATCGACGTCAGCGAGTTGCGCCACAACATCGGTTACGTGGCTCAGGACATCCAGCTGCTGGCCGGCACCCTGCGTGACAACCTGACTTCCGGCGCCCGTTACGTCGAGGACGAACTGGTGCTGCAGGCCGCCGAACTGGCCGGCGTGCACGAGTTCGCCCGGCTGCATCCGCAAGGCTACGAGCTGCAGGTGGGCGAGCGCGGGCAGAATCTGTCCGGCGGCCAGCGGCAGAACGTGGCCCTGGCCCGTGCCCTACTGCTCAACCCGCCGATCCTGCTGCTGGACGAACCGACCAGCGCCATGGACAACACCGGCGAAGAGCGCCTGAAACAACGCCTGCAAGCCGTGGTGGAAAACAAGACCATGGTGCTGGTCACCCACCGGGCTTCGTTGCTGTCGCTGGTGGATCGCCTGCTGGTGATCGACCGTGGGCAGATCCTGGCCGACGGACCGAAAGCGGTGGTGATGGAAGCGTTGAAGAAGGGGCAGATCAGTGTTGCTTAAGTCCGGTGTCAAAGATTCCATCCTCCGCTACTTCAAAGGCACCGAATCGCTGCATGACCAGCCCCTGCCCGAGGTCAACAAGGCGCTGATCGAAGACGCGCCGCGGGTTATCCGCCTGACCATCTGGGGCATCATCGGTTTCTTCCTGTTCCTGCTGCTGTGGGCCAACTTCGCGGTGATCGACGAGGTGACCAAGGGCGAGGGCAAGGCGATCCCATCGTCCAAGGTGCAGAAGATCCAGAACCTGGAAGGCGGCATCGTTTCCGAGCTGTTCGTCAAGGAAGGCGAGATCGTCGAGGCCGGCGCCCCGCTGATCCGCCTGGACGACACGCGCTTCAAGTCCAACGTCGGCGAAACCGAGGCCGACCGGCTGTCGATGCTGCTGCGCGTGGAGCGCCTGAGCGCGGAGATCGACGACCGTCCGCTGAATTTCCCCGCCGACGCCCTGGAAGCCGCACCCGGCCAGGCCGCCAGCGAGAAGTCGCTGTACGAAAGCCGCCGCCAGCAGCTGCACGACGAAGTCGGCGGCCTGCAGGAACAGCTGATCCAGAAGCAGCAGGAGCTGCGCGAGTTCACCTCCAAGCAGGCGCAGTACCGCCAGCAACTGGGCCTGCAGCGCCAGGAAATCGCCATGTCCGAGCCGTTGGTGGCCCAGGGCGCGGTGTCGCCGGTGGAAGTCTTGCGGCTCAAGCGCGCCGAGGTCGAAACCCGCGGGCAACTGGACGCCACCACCCTGGCGATCCCCCGTGCCGAATCGGCGATCAAGGAAGTGCAGCGCAAGATCGACGAAACCCGCGGCAAGTTCCGCAGCGAAGCCCTGACCCAGCTCAACGAGGCGCGCACCGAACTGAACAAGGCCAGCGCTACCGGCAAGGCCCTGGAAGACCGGGTCAGCCGGACCCTGGTCACCTCGCCGGTGCGCGGCATCGTCAAGCAACTGATGGTCAACACCATCGGCGGCGTGATCCAGCCGGGCAGCGACATGGTGGAAATCGTGCCGCTGGACGACACCCTGCTGGTGGAAGCGAAGATCCGCCCGCAGGACATCGCCTTCCTGCACCCGGGGCAGGAAGCGGTGGTCAAGTTCACCGCCTATGACTACACCATCTACGGCGGCCTGAAGGCCAAGCTGGAGCAGATCGGCGCCGACACCATCACCGACGAAGACAAGAAGACCACCTACTACGTGATCAAGCTGCGCACCGAGCGCAGCCACCTGGGCACCGACGACAAGCCGCTGCTGATCATTCCGGGCATGGTCGCGTCGGTGGACATCATCACCGGCAAGAAAAGCATCCTCAGCTACCTGCTCAAGCCAATCATCCGCGCCCGCGCCGAGGCGCTGCACGAGCGCTGATCTTTAAATCCCATCGCGAGCAAGCTTCGCTCCTACGCTCCCCCTGTAGGAGCGAAGCTTGCTCGCGATGGCGCCAGTTAATTCACCACTGAATTCCCCGCCCGAATCGCCATATCGTTATTCACTAACGGTATTTAAATTTAGTTTCTTATATCTATAAAGTCGTCTCCCTGCGTACCTGCCGACCAATCGGCGCGCCGCACGACAATGAACCCACACGGGACCACCGTGAGTTTCTGATCGACGCGCGCGCCACCGGGCGTGCTTTGCGTGGGAGTGATTTATGTCCGTACCCTCTCCAAGTGCCGCGCCCATCGCCGCACAAGCTTTTGCCATCCGCCCGTTCGACGGCGCCGTCGGTGCCGAGATCGTCGGCCTGGACCTGGCCCTGCCGGTCAGCGACCAGGACTTCGCGCGCATCCACCGGGCGCACCTGGACCATCACGTCGTGGTGTTTCGCGACCAGCGCATCACTCCCGAACAACAGATCGCCTTCAGTCGCCGTTTCGGCGTGCTGCAGATCCACGTGCTCAAGCAGTTCCTGCTGGCCGGGCACCCGGAAATCCTCATCGTTTCCAACATCGTCGAAAACGGCCAGTCCATCGGCCTGGGGGACGCCGGCAAGTTCTGGCATTCCGATCTTTCCTATAAAGAGCTGCCGAGCCTGGGTTCGATGCTGCATGCCCAGGAGCTGCCGTCCGAGGGCGGCGACACCCTGTTCGCCGACATGCACAAGGCCTGGGACAGCTTGCCGCAAGCGCTGCGCAACGCCGTCGAGGGCCGCCAGGCCGCGCATTCCTACACCGCGCGCTACAGCGAGACCAAGTTCGAGGGCAACTGGCGCCCGACCCTGACCCCGGAGCAGCTGGCCCAGGTCCAGGAAGTGGTGCACCCGGTCGTCCGTACCCATCCGGAAAACGGCCGCAAGGCGCTGTTCGTCAGCGAAGGCTTCACCACCCGCATCGTCGGCCTGCCCGAAGACGAGAGCCGTCAGCTGCTGGCCGAGCTGTACGCCCACAGCGTGCTGCCGGAAAACATCTACCGCCATCAGTGGCAGCCCCATGACCTGGTGTTCTGGGACAACCGTTCGCTGATCCACCTGGCCGCCGGCTGCCCCAGCCATCTGCGCCGCAAGCTGTACCGCACCACCATCCAGGGCGACGCCCCTTACTGATCGGCCCCTCACGGCAGGAGAATCACCATGTCCCAACCGACTCAACGCCGCCCGCGCCTGGGCCAACTGGCCGCCGCCATCGGCCTGGGCTTCAGCCTGCTGGCCGGTAGCCTGGTCGCGCCGGCGACGGCCCAGGCCGAAGGCGAGATCCGCATCGCCGAACAATTCGGCATCGTCTATCTGCTGCTCAACGTGGTGCGCGACCAGAACCTGATCGAGAAGCACGGCAAGGAAGAGGGCATCGATATCAAGGTCGACTGGACCCAGTTGTCCGGCGGCGCGGCGGTCAATGACGCCCTGCTTTCCGGCTCCATCGACATTGCCGGGGCCGGTGTCGGCCCGCTGCTGACCATCTGGGATCGCACCCATGGCAAGCAGAACGTCAAGGCCGTGGCGTCGCTGGGCAATTTCCCTTACTACCTGCTGAGCAACAATCCCAAGGTCAAGACCATTGCCGATTTCACCGAGCAGGACCGTATCGCGGTGCCGGCGGTGGGGGTTTCCGTGCAGTCGCGATTCCTGCAGTACGCGGCGGCCAAGCAGTGGGGCGACAAGGAATTCAATCGCCTGGACAAATACACCGTCGCCGTTCCACACCCGGACGCCACGGCGGCGCTGATCGCCGGCGGTACCGAGCTGACCGGGCATTTCTCCAACCCGCCGTTCCAGGACCAGGCCCTGGCCAACCCGAACGTGCACGTGGTGCTCGACACCTACGACCTGCTGGGGCCGAACTCGCCGACGGTGCTGTTCGCCACCGAGAAATTCCGCAACGAGAATCCGAAGACCTACAAGGCCTTCGTCGAGGCGCTGGCCGAGGCCGCCGACTTCGCCCAGAAGGACAAGGGCGCCGCAGCGGACACCTACATCCGCGTGACCAAGGCCAAGATCGATCGCGCGGCCTTGCTGAAAATCATCGACAGCCCGCAGTACGAGTTCACCGTCACGCCGAAAAACACCTACCCGCTGGCCGAGTTCCTCTACCGCGTGGGCGCGATCAAGAACAAACCGCAATCGTGGAAGGACTACTTCTTCCAGGACGCCACCCCGCTGCAAGGGAGCTGACTGCGATGAATGCCCCCTTGCCAGGCCACACGGCCAGCAATCCGACCGCGACCGCGCAGGCGCTGCTTGCGGTCGACCAGGTCAGCCTGGAATACCGCACCCCGCAGCGCGTGGTGCGGGCCACCCACCAAGTCAGTTTCGACGTCGACCCCGCCGACCGTTTCGTCCTGCTCGGGCCTTCGGGCTGCGGCAAGTCGACCCTGCTCAAGGCGGTCGCCGGTTTCATCCCGCCCTGTGAAGGCGAGATCCGCCTGCAAGGGCAACGCGTCAGCCAGCCGGGGCCGGACCGGATCGTGGTGTTCCAGGAGTTCGACCAACTGCCCCCGTGGAAAACCGTGAAGCAGAACGTGATGTTCCCGCTACTGGCGTCCCGGACGTCGAACCGCCGCGACGCCGAGGAGCGTGCGCTGCATTACCTGGACAAGGTCGGCCTGGCGGCGTTCGCCGATGCCTATCCGCATACTTTGTCCGGCGGCATGAAGGCCCGGGTGGCCATTGCCCGGGCCCTGGCGATGCAGCCGAAGATCCTGCTGATGGACGAGCCCTTCGCCGCCCTCGACGCCCTGACCCGGCGCAAGATGCAGGAAGAGTTGCTGCTGCTCTGGGAGGAGGTGCGCTTTACCCTGTTGTTCGTCACTCACTCCATCGAGGAGGCGCTGGTGGTGGGCAATCGCATCCTCCTGCTGTCGCCGCATCCGGGGCGGGTGCGGGCGGAAATCCACAGCCACCAGTACGACCTGCAAAGCCTGGGCGGCGTGGCCTTCCAGCAGACGGCGCGGCGTATCCACCGGCTGCTGTTCGACGAAGGCCAGGCGCCGGAAACCGAGCGCGAGCTGGACTTCACCGATATCCGTATCGCTTATTGAACCTGTAGGCCGACCTTGCATTAGGAGCACCCGATGAGCCATTCACCACCTGTTCGCCAGGAATACGAAGTCGCCCTCGAACCGCTGCTGGCGGTGCCGCTGGAGCGCGACTTGCCGCTGGGCCAGCGCCTCTGGCAGCAGGGCTGGCTGCGCAAGAGCCTGATCCTGGTCGTGCTGGCGCTGCTCTGGGAGGCCGTGGCCCGCTACCAGAACAACGACCTGCTGCTGCCGGGTTTCCTGCAGACCGCCAGCGCGCTGTACCACGGCCTGCTCAGCGGTGAACTGCTGGGCAAGGTCGGCATTTCCCTGGTCGTGCTGCTCAAGGGTTACCTGATCGGCATCGTCCTGGCCTTCGCCCTGACCACCCTGGCGGTGTCGACCCAGGTGGGCCGCGACCTGCTGAGCACCCTGACGTCGATGTTCAACCCGTTGCCCGCGATTGCCCTGCTGCCGCTGGCCCTGCTGTGGTTCGGCCTGGGCGAGAACAGCCTGATTTTCGTGCTGGTGCATTCGGTGCTCTGGGCCTTGGCCCTGAATACCTACGCCGGCTTTCTCGGGGTTTCGGAAACCCTGCGCATGGCCGGGCGCAACTACGGGCTCAAGGGCATGCGCTTCGTGCTGTTCATCCTGATCCCGGCGGCGCTGCCCTCGATCCTCGCCGGCCTGAAAATCGGCTGGGCCTTCGCCTGGCGCACCCTGATCGCCGCCGAACTGGTGTTCGGCGCCAGCAGCGGCAAAGGCGGCCTGGGCTGGTACATCTTCCAGAACCGCAACGAGCTGTACACCGACAAGGTCTTCGCCGGCCTGGCGGTGGTGATCCTGATCGGCCTGCTGGTGGAAAACCTGGTCTTCGACAGCCTCGAACGCATCACCGTAAAACGCTGGGGCATGCAACGCTGAGCACCTGAAATACCGCCGCCCCCGTAGCCGCTGCCGAGCGCCAGCGAGGCTGCGATCGGCCCCGCAGGGGCCGCAAAACCTGGCGATGCATTCCGCCTGGCACCCTGCGTGCGCAGCAGGGGGCAGTATCCGCGGTTGAAATGACCCTGCTAGCATTGCGTCTGACTCACCCCCAGCCAGACACGAGTGCTCAGCATGCAACTTCCAGACATGAACCTGCTGGTCGCCCTCGACGCCCTGCTCGACGAGGGCAGCGTGGTCGGCGCCGCGCGGCGCATGAACCTCAGCCCGGCGGCCATGAGCCGGACCCTCACGCGGATCCGCGAGGCGCTGGGCGACCCGGTCCTGGTGCGCGCCGGCCGCGGCCTGGTGCCCACGCCCAAGGCCCTGGAGCTGCGCGGCCAGGTGCGCGACCTGGTGGAGCAGGCGGCGCTGCTGTTCCGTTCCGCCGACAAGGTGGACCTCGGCACCCTGCGCCGACGCTTCAACGTGCGCGCCAACGACTTTTTCGTTGGCGTCTATGGCGGCCGCCTGATGGACACCCTGGAGCGCCAGGCGCCGCACTGCGAACTGCGTTTCGTCCCCGAAGGCGATGGCGACGACGAGGCCCTGCGGGAAGGGCGGATCGACCTGCGCATCAGCAATACCCGGCCGCTGACGCCGGAAGTGAAGGTGCAGAACCTGTTCTCCACGACCTTCGTCGGCCTGGTCCGCGAGCATCACCCGTTGCTCGACGACGAAATCACCGCCGAGCGTTTTGCCGCGTTTCCGCATATCAGCATGTCCCGGCGCGGTATCGCCCGCGGGCCGATCGACGCCGCGCTCGGCGAACTGGGGCTGGAGCGCCGGGTGCCGCTGGTCGCGCCGAGCTTTCATGCCGCGATGTTCATGCTGCCGGACTCGGACCTGATCCTGCCGGTGCCCAGGGAGACCCTGCTCAGCGTGTCGCGGCTGGGCCTGCGCCTGGGCTCGTTCGCCTTGCCGATCGCGCTGCCGACCCTGGTGCTGACCCAGGCCTGGCACCCGCGCTACGACAAGGACCCGGCCCACAAGTGGTTCCGCGAAACCCTGCGCGCCACCTGCAACGAAACCTGGCACGCCGCGCAACCCCAACCCTGAGCCCGTAGGAGCGAGGCTTGCCCGCGATGAACGATAACGCGGTGCTTCAGATAAACCGCGGTGCTGCCATCGCGGGCAAGCCTCGCTCCTACAGAATCCAAAATCCTCCATCGTTGTGTCTGGCGCACTTATAAGCTGTCGATAAGTCAGTTTTCGTCAGCTTTGCGGCTTCATAAACTGCTCCGGTATCTTTTCTGCGGAGTCGTTTCCCCATGAGTTCCCTTGCCGTGGCTGTGCCGGCACCCCTTGCAGCGGCCAGCAAACCGGCAGCTGCCAGTCCTCCGGTCTTTGGCCCGCGGATCATCATCGGCCTGTTGGGCGTGCTGCTGGCGGTGCTGGTCTCGGGCCTCAACGAAATGGTGACCAAGATCGCCCTGGCCGATATCCGTGGCGCCCTGGCCATCGGTTACGACGAAGGCACCTGGCTGGTGGCCAGCTACACCGCCACCTCGGTGGCGGCCATGGCTTTCGCGCCCTGGTGCTCGGTGACCTTCTCGCTGCGGCGGTTCACCCTGTGCGCCATCGCCCTGTTCACCGTGCTGGGCGTGCTCTGCCCGTTCGCCCCGAACTATGAAAGCCTGTTGCTGCTGCGCACCCTGCAAGGCCTGGCCGGCGGCGCGCTGCCGCCGATGCTGATGACCGTGGCCCTGCGGTTCCTGCCGGCCAACGTCAAGCTCTACGGCCTGGCCGGCTACGCCCTGACCGCGACCTTCGGCCCGAGCCTGGGCACGCCGCTGGCGGCCCTGTGGACCGAATACGTCGGCTGGCAATGGGCCTTCTGGCAGGTGGTTGCGCCGTGCGTGCTGGCGATGCTGGCGGTGGCCTACGGCCTGCCCCAGGACCCGCTGCGCCTGGAGCGCCTCAAGGCCTTCAATTGGCGTGGCCTGCTGTTGGGGTTCCCGGCGATCTGCATGCTGGTGATCGGCATCCTGCAGGGCAACCGCCTGGACTGGTTCAACTCGCCGCTGATCGGCCTGCTGCTGGGAGGCGGAGCCTTGCTGCTGGTGCTGTTCATGTTCAACGAATGGTCGCAGCCGATTCCGTTCTTCAAGCTGCAGATGCTCGGTATCCGCAACCTGTCCTTCGCCCTGCTGACCCTCGCCGGGGTGCTGGTGGTGCTGACCGCGGTGATCATCATTCCTTCGAGTTTCCTGGCCCAGGTCCAGGGCTACCGGCCGTTGCAGACGGCCCCGGTGATGCTGGTGATGGCCCTGCCGCAACTGCTCGCGCTGCCGCTGGTGGCGGCCCTGTGCAACCTGCGCTGGGTCGATTGTCGCTGGGTGCTGGGCATCGGCCTGGGCATGCTGGTGCTGTCGTGCCTGGGGGGCACGCACCTGACGTCGGTGTGGATCCGCGACGATTTCTACCTGCTGCAACTGCTGCAGATCTTCGGCCAGCCGATGGCGGTACTGCCGCTGCTGATGCTCTCCACCGGCAGTATCCAGCCGATCGAGGGGCCGTTCGCTTCCGCCTGGTTCAACACCGTGAAGGGCCTGGCGGCGGTGGTCGCCACCGGGGTGCTGGACGTGCTGACCACCCACCGCCTGCATTTCCACTCGACCCGGCTGGTGGACAGCCTCGGCAACTCGCCGCTGAGCGCCGTCGATGCCAGCAACCTGGCCCAGCGCCTGCACCGCCAGGCCGTGGTGCTGACTTCCGCCGACCTCTACTACGTCATGGCCGGCGTGGCGGCGGCCCTGATCCTGCTGATTTTCTGGATGCCGACGCGGATCTATCCGCCTCGCGCGCCGACTTGAACGCTCACTGAGACAGAAGGTTTTTATGACGATCCACATCAAACACAAAATCGCCGTCAGCGTGGCGGCGGTCGCGGCCCTTGGCGTACTGGTGTACCTGATCACCGGCAAGGCCACCGAGCAGACCACCAACGACGCGTTCGTCAGCGCCGATTACACCCTGGTGGCGCCGCGGGTGGCGGGGTTCATCAAGGAAGTGCTGGTCGAAGACAACCAGCGGGTCAAGGCCGGCCAATTGCTGGCGCTGATCGACGATCGCGACCTGCGCGCCGCGGCCCAGGCGGCGGACGCTGAAACCCTGGTGGCCAAGGCGCAGTTACAGAACGCCCGCGCCACCCTCGACCGGCAGAGTTCGGTGATCGCCCAGGCCCAGGCCTCGGTGGTGGCCGCACGGGCGGAAATGGCCTTCGCCGAACATGAACTGAATCGCTACAACCATCTGGCCGGGGTCGGCGCCGGCACGGTGCAGAATGCCCAGCAAGCCAAGACCCGTATCGACCAGGCCAGCGCGCGGCTGGCCACGGCTACCGCGGCGCTGGCCGCTGAACGCAAGCAGGTGGAAATCCTCACGGCCCAGCGCGATGCCGCCGAGGGCGGCCTCAAGCGCGCCCAGGCGGCTTTGGAAATGGCCAGCTATGAGCTGTCCTACACGCGCATCGTCGCGCCGGTGGACGGCATGGTCGGCGAGCGCGCGGTGCGGGTCGGCGCCTATGTCACCCCGGGCAGCAAGATCCTCGCCGTGGTGCCGCTGGAACAGGCCTATGTGGTGGCCAACTTCCAGGAAACCCAACTGGCGCGCATGCACCCCGGCCAGCCGGTCGAGGTGCGGGTCGACAGCCTGGACGGGCAGACCCTGCACGGGCGGGTCGAGAGCCTGGCGCCGGCCACCGGGGTGACCTTCGCCGCGGTCAAGCCGGACAACGCCACCGGCAACTTCACCAAGGTGGTGCAGCGCATTCCGGTGAAGATCCTGCTGGAGCCCGGCCAGCCGCTGGTGGAGCGTCTGCGGGTGGGGATGTCGGTGGAGGCCAGTGTCGATACCCTCGGCAACGCCGCCTCGGTGCGCGAGGTGGCGAAGCGATGAGTCGTCGTTACCTGCTCCAGCCGGCGTTTGCCCTGAGCCTGTTGTCCCTGGCGGCCTGCAGTGTCGGCCCGGATTTCCAGCGTCCCGAGGGGCCGCGGGTCGATGCCTGGGCCTCACCGCAAAAGGCCGCGCCGAGTCAGGTGGTCGACAGCCCCCTGGACGAGCGTTGGTGGGACGTGTTCAACGATCCGCAGCTGTCGGCCCTGAGCCGGCGCGTGCTGACCGACAACCTCGACCTGCAACTGGCCAGCAGCCGCCTGGAGCAGAGCCGTGCGGCGCGCCAGGTGGTCACCGCCGAGCGTTATCCGACCACCAGCGCCAGCGGCGGCTATGCCCGCAAGCGCAACAGCGGCGAAGGCCTCAACGATCCGTCGGGCCACGAGGGCAAGTCCGCCTTCAACCTGTGGGACGCTGGCTTTTCGGCCTCCTGGGAGCTGGACTTCTGGGGCCGCGTACGACGGGAAACCGAGGCCGCCGACGCGACCCTGGAAGTCGCCGAGAACGATCGCCGTGGCGTGCTGTTGTCGGTGCTGGCCGAGACGGCCCAGGACTACATCCAGCTGCGTGGCGTGCAGAGCACCCGGGCGGTGACCGAGCAGAACCTCGACGTCGCCCGCCACAGCCTGAAGCTCTCGCAACTGCGCCTGGCCGACGGCGTGGCCACCGACCTGGACGTGGCCGAAGCCGCTGCGCAAGTGGCAACCATCGAGTCGCAACTGCCCGCCCTGCAGCAACGCCAGGCGCAACTGATCAACGCCCTGAGCCTGTTGCTGGGCGAACCGCCCCAGGCCCTGCACGCCGAACTCGCGGCGGACGCGCCAGTGCCACAGACCCCGCGCCAGGTCGCCATCGGCCTGCCCTCGCAACTGGCCGAACGCCGCCCGGACATCCGCCAGGCCGAAGCCCGCCTGCATGCCGCCACCGCCAGCATCGGCGTGGCCCAGGGCGATTTCTATCCGCGCATCACCCTGTCCGGCAACTTCGGCTCCCAGGCCATGCAATTGTCGGATTTCGGTTCCTGGGGCTCGCGGCAGTTCGGCATCGGCCCGCAGTTCAGCCTGCCGCTGTTCGACGGCGGCCGCCTGCGCGGCATGCTGCATTTGCGCGAGGCCCAACAGCAGGAAGCGGCCATCGCCTACCAGCAGACCGTGCTGCGTGCCTGGCACGAAATCGACGACCAGCTGACCCGCTACAACAGCAGCCAGCTGCGCCGTGACAGCCTCGCCGAAGCCGTGCGGCAGAACCAGATTGCCCTGCGCACCGCGCAACAGCAGTACGTCGAAGGCGTGGTGGATTTCGTCAACGTCCTGACCGTCCAGGGCGCCTTGCTGGCGACCCAGGAACAACTGGTGGAAAGCTCGACCGGCGTGTCGCTGGCCATGGTCGGCCTGTACAAGGCGCTGGGCGGGGGCTGGGAGTCGGTGTATCCGTTGGCGGACGCGCGGTCTTGATGCGTCTCACCAATACCCGGGCTTGATGGCTGGCGCCTTGTGCGTCGGGACCCGCTCCGGGAATTGGTGGCGCTGCAACTCGTCGGTGGTAACGACCCGGCGCATCCAGTGTGCACAGGCTTTCAGCGAGCCTGGCGCGGGGCGTTTGAATTCAGGTCGGTGAGGGAGGATCACGCCCAGTGTCAGTTGCGGGAAATCCGCGCGGATAGCCTTCAGTGCCGGCGTCATGTCGGTATCGCCAGAAACCAGGACCAGTTGTTCGATGGGCGCGCAATGTGTGGTGCTAGCCTGTCGGGCGGCGAGGCGATACAGGCTGATCGCGATATGCACGTCGGTTTCTTTTTCTTCGAGTTTCCAGATATCGACCTTGTCCTGCCGCGAAGCCCCGATCTTTTTGTCGATGAAACGCGGCGCCCGGGCGGGTTCCAACTGGTGCCGTCCGAAGTGCACGCATACCTTGGCAGCTTTCAGGGCGCGTATGTATGTGTCCTGGGCTTCCTTGGAAAGCCGGCCACGGGTCGCGAGTTCGGGTTTTACCGAGGAGGTGAAATAGTCCACCGAAACCAGCTCGCTGGCTGGGTTCTCGACATGCACGATATGCGCGAGCAGTTGGGGCAGATCCAGCCACTTGTACGGCGTACCGGCCAGCAGCCCGTAAAACAGGTTGTAGCCGTCAACGAAGAAGGCGGTGCGCACGATTCCAATCCCTGGAAACGAAAAAACCGGCCTGGGCCGGTTTTTTCACCCCAACGGCCAGCGAACTTAATTGCTGCGTACGGGGTTGAGTTGTGGGTCGATCCTAAGTTCGAAGGGCTGACTGCGTCAACCGTGCCCCGACTTAAGGTTTCAATCTGCAAAGGTTCCGAGCCTGTGCCAGCTGTTTTGCCTGCGTGGTGCCAGCGCGTCAAGGATCGACGGGAACCGATCTATTAGGGCGTATTGCGGTGGCCTCCGGTGTCGGTGGCGGGTTCTGCAAAAACACCACATACCCCCGGAACCACGGGCTGTCTTGCAGGTAGCTCGGCTCCTGCCATTGGCCACCCTGGATCAGCCCCACCTTGTAGGGCAGGCCCATGCGGTCGAGGCGGGGCAGGTAGGTGGCGTAGTTGGCGATGCTGTGGCGGCCCTGGTAGGTCTGTACCACCACCTCGTCGACCACGCCCTTGAGGCCGGCGATGGCGTCGGGGCTGGCGTTGCTGCTCCAGTCCAGCAGGCCGGTGATGCTCAGGCGGTACTGCGCGGGCAGGCGCTGGCGCAGGTCGCGCAGGAAGCTGGCGTATTCGTCGAGGTAGCGGGTGCGGGCGTCGAAATCGATCTGGATGCCCACCACCGGGTTGCCGGCCTGCCGCCAGCGTTGCACCTGGCCGAGCAACTGGCGGTAGACCGTTTCCGGCCAGTGCAGGGTGTGGGCGCGATACACCACCCAGACCTCGCCCTGGCGCAGGCGCGGAATGGCCATGCCCTGGGCGATGAAGTGCACCTTGCCGCTCGGGTCGCGCCGTGAGCGGCTGACCTGCCCTTGCAGGATGTACAGGCTCTTGGCCTGGCTCAGCACCGGCTGCGGGGCGACCCCGCTCCACAGCCAGAAGGCATCATGCTCACGGGCGTCGACCGCGGCCTGGGCGCTGGCGCCGAGCAGCAGCCCCAGCGCCAGCAGGTAGCGTCGCAGGCTCGCCATGCTTACCAGTAGTACTGCAGCGACTTGCCCCACTGGGTGTCGGCGAGGCTGCCTTTCAACTGGCGGAACCAGGCCTTGCGCACTGCCGGTTCCACGTCTTCGCCCCCGCAGCGGTTGTTGCCCGACGATGCATAGCAATTGATCGCGCGGTACAGGGCATAGGCGCGGTCGTTGCGCGACGCCTTGGGGTTGGCGATCACCTGTTTGTAGCCCTCGAGGCGGGAGAACGGTTCGCCCTTGAAGGCCGACGGCGTGCCGCCCAGGGACTGGCCGTCGGGCTGTTGGTCCAGGGGCATGCTGTCCAGGTCGTTGCGCAGGACGAACTCACCCAGGCAGTTCAGGCCTTGCGGGTCTTTTCCATCCTTTGCCAGTGTCGCCGCGGTCTCCGCGATGCTCGGGCAGACGTAGCCGGAGCCGGCAGCGGCGCCGTTCCAGTGGAACAGTTGGAGTGGCCGGCCGTTGCTGAAGACATAACCCAGGCTGTAGCCGAGCTTGTCTTCCGGGGCGTCGGCGGGCAGTTGCGCCAGGTCGCTGGCAAAGTCTGCGTACTGGCGGCGCATCAGGTCCTTGTAGAGCAGCACGAATTGCGCGGTGGCGCGCTCCAGCGGGTCGGCGGCCTGGCCGATCTGCTGGCGCAACAGCTCGGCGCCCGCCACATGGCGCAGCAGGATAAGGCGCACCTGTGGGGTTTTGATCGGCGAGTCGGTGGCGAACACCTTGGCCAGTTGCTGGCTGCGTTCGTAGTTCATCGCCAGGGCCAGCTCCAGCTGTTCCCGTTGCAGCGGTTGCTTGGCCAGCGGTAGCAACTGCAGCCACAGGGCCTGGGCGCCAGGGCCGTCGTTCTTCGCTTCCAGGGCCAGGCCGCGCAGGGTCTGCTGGCTGAAGGCGAGGTAGTCGAGGCTGGCTGGCGGCTCGGCGGGCAGCAGTTTCAGCGCGGCGTCCGGGTTGTGCTCGACGTAGAAGGCGAAGGCGGCCTGCAGATAGTCGTACAGCGCCGGTTGCGTGGCGAACACGGCCTTTTGTTGCTGCAAGGCTTCGCGGGTCAGTGGCGATTCGGGCTGGCCGCGCATCCACATCAGGTCGTTGACCGCCAGCAGCAGGGGCGTGTCGAAGGGGCTGCGGTTGACGATCAGCAGCTTGTTGTCGACTTCCTCCACCAGTTCGTCCAGCGACAGGTTGCGCTGGTCGTCCTTGGCCTGGGTCATCTGCCAGGCGTAGTCGGCGGCCAGCTTGTCCGTATTGCCGTCCAGCCAGTGCACCCGGCGCAGCAGGCCCTTGGCCGACACGGCGTAGGCGCCCTGTGGATAAGCTTGCAGGTAGCTTTCCAGGCCGGTTTCGGCCCGTTGCAGCGACGACTCATCCACCTGTTCCAGGGTGGGCATGCCGTACTCGTCGAAAGCGTTTTGCTGGGCGCCGTTGAGGGTGCTGCGGGCGCTCATGTACAGGGCGGTTTCTTTCAGCCAGGCGTTCGGGCTGTCCTTGAGGCTGGCGAACCCTGCGTCGGCTTCGCTGAAGCGCCCGCTGTAGAAGTCGCCGGCGGCCTGTAGATAAGTGGCGAATCCCTTGCCCAGCGGGGTCTGCACCGTGGCGGGCAACAGGCTGGCCAGTTGCGGGCTGTCCCAGCTGCAGGCCGCGAGCAGGTTGACCCGGCTCTGCGCCAGGGCCTGGCGTTCGCCGGTCGGCAGGTCGGCGGCGATCAGTTGGTCGATGAACGCCTGGGCGCTGGCGTCCGAGTTGCTGCGGCAACGGCTGCCTTCGCCGGAGAGAAAGGCATCGCCGGCCGCTTGCGGGGTCTCACGCACCACCTGCAGGGCTTCCAGGCGGCCATTGAGGTCCGTGTCATCCGTGGCCGGCGTCTGCTCGGCGCTGGCCGCCGAGGCCAGGCTCCAGACCCCGAACGGCACCGGGCCATAACCTTCGTCCAATTCGTCGGTGCCGGGTACTTTTGGCGCCACGGGCAGGGCGCCGCTGTCGGCCAGCAACAGGCGCAGGTTCACCCGGCTGTCGTTGCCCGGGTTGAGAAACGGCAGGTTGCTGCAGATGTCGAGGTGGCCCTTGACCAGAGTCCAGCTGGGGTAGCAGGAATCGTCGGAGCTGGCCTGGGCCGGGGGGCTGGAGAGAGTGCCGAGCAGGGCGCCGAGCGCCAGTGTCAGAGACGACAAAAGACCGATACGCATGAATTGTCCTTAATCCGAAGCCGTGGAAACGGGGGGGCGCAAGTGTGGTGCGAATCATACAGAAGGTCCCCGATGGCATCTAAAATACTCACACGCACCGATGCGGGCGGCGCTTCGTCGCTGGGGACGGGCCTGGGGCTTGACCCTCAGAGGCGGGCTTGTTGACAGCCTTGGTTGGCGTCGATGCTCCTCTGCCAGTCGCCCCAGGGCGAGAGGCGCTTTGTAAGGGGCTCGAAAACAGCGATGCTGTGGCGGAAAAAGGCGGGGTCAGGAGGGTCACCATGGAGTTTCGCAGAGAGCCGCACTGGTTGCGTCCGGTCGCGCCGCACCTGGCCGGGCACCGGGCGCTCGAGGGGCGCGGCCTGCTTGTGGTGCTGCGGGCCTACTGGCTGTTGCCGATCCTGTTGCTGGCGGCGGCCGCGCGCTTCTACGACCTGACCGCGGCCGCCATCTGGGGCGACGAAGGCTCCAGCCTGCTGCTGAGCCAGTATTCTCTGGGCGAGATCTGGGTGCATGCCGCCCATGACGTGCACCCACCGCTGTATTTCATGCTGCTGCATGGCTGGATCGCGGTGTTCGGCGACGGCATCCTGGCGATCCGCAGTTTCAGCGCCTGGCCGGGCATCCTCTGTGTCGGGCTGGGGGTGTGGCTGGTGGCGCAGGTCGCCAATCGTCGCGCGGCGATCCTGGCCGGGGTCCTGCTGGCGCTGCTGCCCACTGCCGTGCGCTACAGCCAGGAAGTGCGCATGTATGCGCTGCTGGGGGTATGGCTGCTCGGCGCGACCCTTGCCCTGGTGTACTGGGTCCGGCAGCCGTGGCGCCGGCGCTACCTGGTGTATTACACGCTGCTGATGAGCGCGGCGTTCTACACCCACTATTTCACCGCGCTCTGCGTACTCGCCCACTGGTCGTACCTGGGGCTGCTGCGCCTGCAGGCGAGCCCCGCCAACCGGACCCTCAACCTGCCGGGCTGGTGGCTAGCCAATGTGGCTATCGTGCTGCTGTTCGCGCCCTGGCTGCCGGGGCTGGTGGACCTGGTCCGGCATCTCGACCAACTGAAGGCCAATGGCGACGTCGGCTGGGAGCCGGCGGTGGAACTGGTCTCGCTGCCCTCGATGATCTGGCAACTGCTGACCCAGGACGAGGGCGACAGCCTCCCGCCCTTGCTGTTCGCCAGCCTGCCGCTGCTGATGCTGGGGGTTGTCGCCCTGGTGGCCTGGCGCGATCGCTCGCCCTGGCGACTGCACTGGCTGCTGGCGACCTACAGCACGCTGCCGCTGGTGCTGGTGTTCGCGGTGTCGTTCATTTCGCCGGTGTTCATCGAGCGCTACCTGACGGCCTATGCCCTGGGCCTGCCGCTGTTGGTTGCGATTGCGCTGGACCAGCTGCTGGAGCACGCCCGCCCCCTGGCGCTGGCGCTCCTGCTGCTGTTTGGCGGGGCCGAGGCGCTGGGGCTGAAGAACAACGCCACCGTGGACAGCAATGACCAGATCAGCGTGCTGGTGGACTACGTGAACCAGCGCTACGTGGCCGGCGACCGGATCGTCACCAGCGACCTGCTGTGGTACCTGAGTTACGTCTATTACAACCGCACCGACGCCCAGCCACTGCTCTACACCCCGCCGACCCCTGCCGGGGTCTCGACCCGGCCCAATGCCTACGGCTTCGGCACCCTGGTCGACCAACAGGCCGCTACCCTGTATGTCGACTCCCTGTCGGCGCTGCCGCTGGGCACCGGCCGCGTCTGGCTGATCAGCACCGCCGACCAGCCCGACGAGTTCGCGCCGCTGCCGGCCCACTGGCGGCAAAGCGCCGAATTCATGGCCGGCAACGTCAAGGCGCGGCTGCTGCTGATGTGTGGCGCGGGTGTCAGTCCTTCGCCGAGCCCTCCGCCATGCCCTTGAGCAGTTCGATGGGCAGCGGGAAGACGATGGTCGAGCTTTTGTCGCCGGCAATCGAGCCCAGGGTCTGCATGTAGCGCAACTGCATGGCGCCGGGTTGCCGGCCGAGCATTTCGGCGGCCTGCATGAGTTTTTCCGAGGCCTGCAGTTCGCCCTCGGCATGGATGACTTTCGCCCGGCGCTCGCGCTCGGCTTCGGCCTGCTTGGCGATGGCGCGGATCATCGACTCGTTGAGGTCGACGTGCTTGATCTCGACGTTCGCCACCTTGATGCCCCAGGCGTCGGTCTGCGCGTCGAGCACCTGCTGGATGTCGGCGTTGAGGCGCTCGCGCTCGGCCAGCAATTCATCCAGCTCATGCTTGCCCAGCACCGCGCGCAGGGTGGTCTGGGCCAACTGGCTGGTGGCCATGAGGAAGTCCTCGACCTGGATGATCGCCTTTTGCGCGTCCAGCACGCGAAAGTACAGGACCGCGTTGACCTTGACCGAAACGTTGTCGCGGGTAATCACATCCTGCGGCGGCACGTCGAGCACCACGGTGCGCAGGTCGACGCGGACCATCTGCTGCACGACCGGGATCAACAGCACCAGTCCCGGCCCCTTGACCCGCCAGAACCGCCCGAGCTGGAACACCACCGCGCGTTCGTATTCGCGCAGGATGCGAAACGTCGAGACCAGTAGCGCCAGCAGCAACGCCAGCAGCGCGCCAAAACCCAATTCCAGACCCATTTCATCCTCCTCGCGGCGCGGCTTCGGCCGTCGTCACTTCCAGCAGCAGCCCGTTGCGCGCCACCACCTTTATAGGTTGGCCGGCCTGCAGCGGCGTCGCGCTCAGGACCTGCCAGTGTTCGCCCTGCAGCAGCACCCAGCCGTTGCAGGGATTGCCCGTTTGTACCGCAGTGATGGTCGTGACGCTGCCCACCAGTCCGGCATCGCCAGCCACCTGCTGGCGCTGTCGCGTGCGCAGCGCCAGGCCCGCCAGCGCCGCCAGCAACAGCGCGCTGATCACGGCCAGGCTGACGATCAGCGGCAGGGGGATGCCGTAGCCCGGCACCTCGGTGTCCATCAGGATCACTGCGCCGACCACGAAGGCAACGATGCCGCCCAGGCCGACGACGCCGAAGGTCGGGAGAAAGGCTTCGGCCACCATGAAGGCGATGCCCAGCAGGATCAGGGCCACGCCGGCATAGTTCACCGGCAGCAGTTGCAAGGCGTAGAGGCCGAGCAACAGGCAAATGCCGCCAAGCACGCCGGGCACCGCGGTGCCCGGATTGACGAATTCGAAGAACAGCCCGTAGATGCCGATCATCATCAGGATCAGCGCCACGCTGGGGTGGGTGATGACCGACAGCAGTTGCGTGCGCCAGTCCGGGTCGTGATGGATCACCGCGGCGCCCAGGGTATGCAGCTGGACGGCCTGGCCGGCGGCGTTGAGGGTCTTGCCGTCGAGTTGCCGGAGCAGGCCGTCGAGGTCGTCCGCGACGTAGTCCACCACCTTGAGCTTCAAGGCTTCCCGGGCCGGCAGGCTGACTGCCTCGCGCACCGCCTGTTCCGCCCATTCGGCGTTGCGCCCGCGCAGTTGCGCCAGGCCGCGGATATAGGCCGCGGCGTCGTTGATCTGCTTGTGGGTGAGGGTGTCGGCAGGCGGTGGCGGGGCTTTGTCCGAGCGCGGCGCGGCGGGCGGATTGGCGTCGGGGTCGGGCTGGCCCGGCATGCCGACCCGGACCGGCGTGGCCGCCCCGAGGTTGGTGCCCGGCGCCATGGCGGCGACATGGCTGGCATACAGGATATAGGTGCCGGCGCTGGCGGCGCGGGCCCCGCCGGGGGCGACGAAACTGGCCACCGGCACCGGGCTGGCGAGGATCGCCTTGATGATCGAGCGCATCGAGGTGTCGAGGCCGCCCGGGGTGTCGATGCCCAGCACCACCAATTGCGCGTGTTCGTCGACGGCCTTGCCCAGGCCGCGCACGACATAGTCGGCGCTGGCGGGGCTGATCACGTCGTTGACGGTGAGCACCACCACCGGATTCGCGGCCAGGGCGTGCCCGGTCGGCCCGCCGATCAGCAATCCCAGCAGCAATGTCTGCAGCCCTGCCCGCCACCCGCGCCCGTTCATGCGGCTCTCCCGGAGCGTCATGCGTCAGTCGTTCGTTGGTCTTGCCCTTGAGTCTAGTAGAGCCGGGGTTCGCTCGAACCCTGGGCAGGGGGGGCGCCGTTCGGAAGATCGTCGGTGGCGGCAGACGGTGCGTCCTAGACTGTGGAAAGAAGCGACCGTTCGCCCATCCACAGTCCTGCGAAGCCGTTCAGGACACCGAGGTGCATCATGCGTATGGCAAGAACCGTGCAACGCAGCCTGGAACAGGCGCATTGCGATTTCGAGGTGGTGGCCCACCCGCATTCGGCGAGCAGCCTGGAGACCGCCCGGGTGGCGGGCGTTCCCGCCGAGCGCGTGGCCAAGTCGGTGATCCTCGACGACCATCACGGCCACTATCTGATGGCGGTGTTACCGGCCAGCCGGCACCTGGACCTGAGCAAGATCCGCGGCAGCAGCGAATGGCAGATCACCCGGGAAAGTACCCTGGCGCACCTGTTCAACGACTGCGAGCGCGGCGCGGTGCCGGCCCTGGGCGAATCCTATGGCCTGAACGTGGTGATCGACCCGCTGCTGACCCGCCAGCAAGATATCTACGTGGAGGCCGGCAACCACAACAACCTGGTGCATCTGAGCATGGACGAATACCTGAAAATGGTGCCCCATGCCGAGGTGTGCGAGGTCAGCTACTAAGGTCGGCCCGCTACCTGCCAATCCCGCCCAGGAGCCCACCATGGAATCCCCATCCCACAGCCTGCCCGCGCTGTTCAAGCAACTCGGCCTGCCCGACGATCCTGTCGGCATCGACCGTTTCATCGCCACCCATTCGCCACTGAAACCGGAACTGCACCTGGCGGATGCCTTCTTCTGGACCCGCAGCCAGGCGGATTTCCTGCGCAACGAGATCCTCGACGACGCCGACTGGGCGGAAGTGGTGGATCAGCTGGATGTGTTGTTGAGGAAGGGGAGAGGGGGTTGAGGCGAACGGATTGATACCGCTCCTTAAATAGACCAGAATTAAGACCAAATTTGAGGTCTTAATTATGCAAAGCGTATTGGCTGATAAAGCTGTCAGCGTGTCTGAACTGAAAAAAAATCCCTCGGCCGTCCTGAATGGCGCGCACGGTGGCCCGGTTGCAGTGCTCAATCACAATCGGGTCATGGGGTATATGGTTCCGGCCGATGTGTTCGAAGCCTTGATGGAACGTCTTGATGACCTGGAGCTGGCGGAGATTGTGCGCGCGCGTCGTCATGAGACGCCGATCCCGGTAAGCCTGGATGACTTATAAGCTCCAGTTCCTGCCTTCGGCCCGCAAGGAATGGGACAAGCTCGGGCATACCCTGCGCGAGCAATTCAAGAAGAAGCTGGCCGAGCGACTGGAAATGCCCCGGGTGCCAGCAGATGCCCTGCACGGCATGGCGGACTGCTACAAGATCAAACTCAAGGCCTCGGGTTATCGCCTGGTCTACCAGGTGATCGAGGATCAGGTCGTGGTCTCGGTGGTGGCCGTGGGCAAACGTGAACGCAGTGCCGTGTATGAGCGGGCACGAAAGCGTTGAAGCGATTTCCTCGGCCGACGGTCGAGCAATTGTTTCAAAACTTGACTGAAATTCGTGCAGCATTGATAGTTAGCAAACTAACAGTGTGCGAACTTTCCTTTGCCTGACTCTCTCGAATCACTCCAGATGAATATCAGCAGTGGCATGGTGGTCGCCGCCCGGCATTGGCGGCGGATTTGCCAGTCCACGCTGGTCAACTATGGAATCTCCGAAGCCTGCGCCGTGCCCCTGCTGATGATCGGGCGCCTGGGCGAGGGTGTGCGCCAGGTCACGGTAGCGCATGCCGCGGGGATGGAAAGCCCGTCCCTGGTGCGCCTGCTGGACCAGTTGTGCAACGCCGGTTACGCCTGCCGTACCGAGGACCCCAACGACCGGCGCGCCAAGTGCCTGAGCCTGACCGACAGCGGCCGCGAACTGGTGCAATCGGTGGAAGCCGAGCTGGTGCGCCTGCGTGGCGACGTGCTGGCAGGTATTTCCCCTGCGGACCTGGAAGCCGCACTGCGGGTGATCCGCGCCTTCGAGTCGGCCGTCCAACTGCCGGCGGTGCCTTCTTGAGCGGATTCTTCACCGGCGTCCCGCCGGCGCGTGACTGGTTCTACGGCGTGCGTACCTTCGCCGCGTCGATGATCGCCCTGTACATCGCCATGCTCATGCAGATGCCGCGCCCGTACTGGGCGATGGCCACGGTCTATATCGTCTCCAGTCCCTTCGTCGGGCCCACCAGTTCCAAGGCGCTGTACCGCGCGGTCGGGACCTTTCTCGGGGCCTCGGCGGCGGTGCTGTTCGTGCCGATGTTCGTCCAGAGCCCCTATCTGCTGGTGGTGATCATCGCCCTGTGGACCGGCGTGCTGCTGTTCCTGTCCCTGCACCTGCGCACCGCCAACAGCTATGCGTTGATGCTCGCCGGCTACACCTTGCCGCTGATCGCCCTGCCGGTGGTGGATAACCCGCTGGGGGTGTGGGACGTGGCGGAGGCACGCACCGAGGAAATCTTCCTCGGCATCGTCTGCGCGGCGGTGGTCGGCAGCCTGTTCTGGCCCCGGCGGCTGGCGCCGGTCTTCGTCGACACCGCGGGCAAGTGGTTCAGCGATGCGTCCACCTACAGCCAGCGCTTCCTGGCCCGCGACGTGCGGCCCGAAGAAGTCAGTGCCTTGCGCGCGTCCATGGTCGCCACCTTCAACAGCCTGGAGCTGATGATCGGCCAGTTGCCCCACGAAGGCGCTCGCCCGCAGACCGTGCGCAATACCAAGGAGCTGCGCGGGCGCATGATCCACCTGCTGCCGGTGGTGGACGCCCTGGACGATGCGCTGTACGCCCTGGAGCGCCGCACCCCGGAACTGGTGGAAAAGTTCGCGCCGCTGCTGGCCCAGGCTGGCGAATGGCTGCAAGGCACCGCCGAGGGTGCGCCGGTGGAGCGCTGGCAGGCCCTGCGCAAGCAGCTCGAAGCCTTGCAGCCCGCCGCCGAGGCGCTGGACGACCGGCACCAGCTGCTGTTTTCCAATGCGCTGTATCGCCTCGGCGAGTGGATCGACCTGTGGCAGGACTGCCGCAGCCTGCAACACGCCATCCAGTGCGAAAGCCAGGACATCTGGCGTGCGGTCTACCGCCATTGGCGCCTGGGCCGCCTGACGCCGTTCCTCGATCGTGGCCTGATGCTGTATTCGGCGGCTTCCACCGTCCTGGCGATCATCGTCGCCTCGGTGCTGTGGATCCTGCTGGGCTGGACCGACGGCGGCAGCGCGGTGATCCTGGCGGCGGTGGCCTGCAGCTTCTTCGCCGCGATGGACGACCCGGCGCCGCAGATCTACCGGTTCTTCTTCTGGACCGCGATGTCGGTGCTGTTCGCCAGCCTCTATCTGTTTTTGATCCTGCCCAACCTGCACGATTTCCCGATGCTGGTGCTGGCCTTTGCCGTGCCGTTCATCTGTGTCGGTACCCTGACGGTGCAGCCGCGGTTTTACCTGGGCATGCTGCTGACCATCGTCAACACCTCGTCGTTCATCAGCATCCAGGGCGCCTACGACGCCGACTTCCTGAGCTTCGCCAACTCCAACCTGGCCGGGCCCATGGGGCTGCTGTTCGCCTTTGTCTGGACCCTGGTCGCGCGGCCGTTCGGTGCGGAGCTGGCAGCCAAGCGCCTGACCCGTTTCAGCTGGCAGGACATCGTCGGCATGACTGAACCTGCCAACCTGGCCGAGCACCGGCATCTGGGCGTACAGATGCTCGACCGCCTGATGCAGCACCTGCCGCGCCTGGCCATGACCGGCCAGGACACCGGCGCCGCCCTGCGCGAAGTGCGCGTGGGCCTGAACCTGCTGGACCTGCTGGCCTATGCGCCACGGGCCCGGGGCAATGCGCAGGCGCTGTTGCGCCAGGTGGTGGCCGAGGTCGGCGGGTATTTCAAGGCCTGCCTGGAAGCTGGCGAACGCCTGCCGGCGCCGAGCCCGTTGCTGATGACCCTGGATCGCACCCGCCGGGCGCTCGATGCCGGCAGCCAGGACGATCCGCAGACCCGGCTGCACCTGCTGCACGCCCTCAGCGGCCTGCGCCTGGCCCTGTTGCCTGGTGTGGAGTTCGTCGGTGGCGGCGAACTGACCGAACCGCTTCCCCATGGCATCGATGGAGCGCCTTTATGATCGGTGACCTGGATATCAGCGGGGTGTTCCTGCCCACGCTGCTGGTGCTGATGGGCCTTACCTACGGCTTGTACCTGGTGGTGCACAAGGTGCTGACGCGCCTGCACTTTTATCGTCTGGTCTGGCACCGGGCGTTGTTCAACGTGGGTCTCTACGCCTTGCTGCTTGGCGCCGTGGACTCACTCAGTCGATACCTGATGACATGAAAAAGCCCTTATTGACCATCGGCCGTGTGGTCCTGACGCTGCTGGTGGTGACCTTCGCCGTCGTGGTGGTCTGGCGCATGGTGATGTACTACATGTTCGCGCCCTGGACCCGGGACGGGCATATCCGCGCCGACATCGTGCAGATCGCCCCGGACGTCTCCGGGCTGATCCAGCAGGTGCAGGTGCGGGACAACCAACTGGTCAAGCGTGGCCAGGTGTTGTTCAGCATCGATCAGGACCGTTTCAGCCTGGCCCTGCGCCAGGCCCGGGCGTCCCTGGCCGATCGCCAGGAAACCCTGGCCCAGGCCCAGCGCGAGGCCAAGCGCAACCTCGGCCTGGGCAACCTGGTGCCGCGCGAGCAGCTGGAAGAAAGCCAGTCCCGCGTGGCCCGCGCCCAATCGGCCCTGGCCGAGGCCCAGGTGGCGGTGGACAGCGCCCAGCTGAACCTCGACCGCTCGGTGATCCGCAGCCCGGTCGACGGCTACGTCAACGACCGTGCGCCGCGCACCCAGGAATTCGTCACCGCCGGCCGCCCGGTGCTGTCGGTGGTGGACAGCAATTCCTTCCACATCGACGGCTACTTCGAGGAAACCAAGCTCGACGGCATTCATATCGGCCAGGGCGTCGATATCCGGGTGATCGGCGATCGCGCGCGGCTGCGCGGGCATGTCGAAAGCATCGTCGCCGGTATCGAGGACCGCGACCGCAGCAGCGGCTCCAACCTGCTGCCCAACGTCAACCCGGCCTTCAGCTGGGTGCGCCTGGCCCAGCGGATTCCGGTGCGCATTGCCTTCGATGAAGTGCCGGACGACTTCCGCATGATCGCCGGGCGTACCGCCACCGTCTCGATCATCGACGATCGGGCCCACTCGCCAGCGGAGCCGGCACGATGAACCCGGCGGCGCGCTTGGCCATGGCGGGGCTCGGCCTGCTGCTCTCGGCCTGCCAGATGGTCGGTCCGGATTACCAGTTGCCCAGGGACGCGGCGTTGCAGCGCAACGACCTGCAGGGGCAACTGGCCGGCTCGGGCGCCAACGTGGTATCGGCGCCGGTTCCGGCGGACTGGTGGCGCCTGTACCAGGACCCGCGGCTGGACCGGTTGGTGCAGCAGGCCATGGCCAGCAACACCGACCTGCGGGTGGCGGCGGCCAATCTGGCGCGGGCCCGGGCCCAGGTCGACGAGGCCCAGGCGGCCGGCGGCTGGAGCGGCGGGGTCAAGGCCGGGGTGGAGCGCCTGCAAGAGTCCGGGGAAGCCTTCCTGCTGCCGGAAAAAGTCCCGGTGGCCAATGTCGGCAACCTGTCCATCAGCACCTCTTACCAATTCGATCTGTTCGGCACCCTGCAACGCGGCATCGAGGCGGCCCAGGCCAACGCCGATGCGACCCAGGCCGCGGCCGACACCGCGCGCATCACCCTGGTGGCGGACGTCGTGCGGGCCTATACCCAGGTCTGTGCGGCCAATGAGGAGCGCGAAATCGCCGAGCATTCCCTGGCGTTGCAGGCGCAAAGCACCGAACTGATCCAGCGCCTGCGCGATGCCGGGCGCGGCGACGACACCCAGGTCACCCGTTCGCAGACCCAGTTCAAATCCCTGCGCGCCGAACTGCCGCGTTACGACGCGGCGCGCCAGGCCGGCCTGTTTCGCTTGTCGATGCTCCTGGCCAAGCCGCTGGACCAGCTGCCGGCCGGCACCGACAGCTGCGCCGAGCTGCCGCATATTGCGCAATTGTTGCCGGTGGGTGATGGCGCGGCCCTGCTCAAGCGCCGCCCCGACGTGCGCCAGGCCGAGCGCCAACTGGCCGCCGCCACCGCGCGGATCGGCGTGGCTACCGGGGCCCTGTACCCCGATATCAGCATCGGAGCGACCGTGGGCACCGTGGGCATTCTCGACAACCTCGGCAAGTCGTCCACCAACCGCTGGGGCTTCGGCCCGCTGATCAGTTGGACAGTGCCGGCCAACGGTGCCCGCGAGCGCATCCACGAGGCCGAAGCCGCCAGCCAGGGTGCCCTGGCGCACTTCGACGGGGTGGTGCTCAACGCCATCCGCGAAACCCAGACCGGCCTGGCCCAATACAGCGCCCAGTTGCAGCGCCGCGACGCTCTGGCCGACGCCGAACAGTCGGCCCGCCAGGCCGCCGAGCAGACCCACCGCTTCTTCCAGGCCGGCCGCGAATCGTTCCTCGCCGACCTGCAGGCCACGCGCACCTACACCGACGTGCGGGCCCAGTTGGCGGCGGCCAACACCCAGGTGGCAATGAGTCAGATCGACCTGTTCCTGGCCCTGGGCGGCGGCTGGGAAAGCGGACGAACGCAAGCCTCGAACCCCGGCAAACCCTGAGGCCATTGCTATGCTTTGAACAGTTGGAAGGGCGCCGTGCGACCGGTGCCCGACCAGCGGTCAGGCACGTGATGGTCATGGGGATTCCAATAATGAAAAACCCTTATGCTCTCGGCTTCTGGTGCGCCATCGTCGCACTGGTGCTGCTCTCGGCGACTTACTTCTACGGCGTCATGCTGGCGCACCAGATCGACAAGGCGATGATCTTCCTCGACAGCGCCAGCGCGCTGATCGCCGTGACCGCCATCGTGTTCGTCGCCTGGGCGTCGTACCAGACCCAGAAAATCAAGAAAAAACAGCTGGAGCAGGGCAAGACCCTGGTGGCGATCTGGGACACCAAAGTCGCCCTGCGCCGGGTTGAAACCGTGTTCGACCGCTACTTCTGGGGCAGCTACTGGCAGCCGGGGCGAACCTTCCAGGAAGTCATGGGCGAGTTGACCGGCACCCCATTGGAAAAAAGCCTCGAGGCCCTGAAAAAACAGTGCGTGCTGCTCGATAAACAGGCCGCGGACGGGCGTCACTGGCTGAACAATGCCCGCGAGCTGTCCGACGTCGCCGCGGCCATGGCCCGCGAGCGTTATCAGCTGGACTTCTGCGATCCGCGCTCGGAAGCGCCGGGCGGCGCGGTGATCAACCGCGATTTCGAAGTGCTGGTCTACACCTGGACCGCTCGCCTGAAAAGCTTCGACCACCAGCTCGACGCCATGGAAGTCGAATATTCCGAGCATCCCGCCTGACCCCGTTGCGCGGTGCCCCGACCCGCACCACCGCCCGGCCCGGCGACAGCTGCGCTGTCGATCGCAGCCTCGCTCACGCTCGACAGCGGCTACAGGCGTGCGTCAGTTCTTGTAGCCGCTGCCGAGCCCCCGGCGAGGCTGCGATCGGTTGCGGCGCAACCGCAAACCCTGACGACGCGGTGTACCTGACCCCCACCGCCGCCTGCCCTGGCGACAGCTGCGCTGTCGATCGCAGCCTCGCTCACGCTCGACAGCGGCTACAGGCATGCGTCAATTCTTGTAGCCGCTGCCGAGCCCCCGGCGAGGCTGCGATCGGTTGCGAAGCAACCGCAAACCCCTGACGACGCGGTGCACCTGACCCCCACCGCCGCCTGGCCTGGCGACAGCTGCGCTGTCGATCGCAGCCTCGCTCACGCTCGACAGCGGCTACAGGCGTGCGTCAGTTCTTGTAGCCGCTGCCGAGCCTCCGGCGAGGCTGCGATCGGTTGCATAGCAACCGCAAGCCCTGACAACGCGATGCGCCCGGCCTGCACCGCCCGCTTCATCGTTCCCCCATCAGGCAAAGGTTTTTCTCCTCGCGCTTTCGCAACTTTTCACATGGAAAGGTTGGGCCGCCCAGCCCGGCCGGTGCTAACCTTCGGCAGTTTTACGCACAGTCGAGCCACAACCCGTTCCGGGTTCAGGGAAGACGATCACTCATGCAAACAACGGATCGATCGGGTCAGATATGAATAAATCAGCAGGCGTACTGTTAGGAATCGTCGTCGCAGTAGGCGCTATCAGTGCGGGCGGCGCCTGGTACACCGGGACCAAGCTGGAAGGGGTGCTGCAAACTTCCATCGCCGATGCCAACAAGGAACTGCAGGCCGCCATGGTCGGCGCCAACGGCACCGCCAGCCTGGAGCTGGTGTCGCTGGAGCGCCACCTGTTCAGCAGCACCGCGCGCTACCGCCTCAAAGGGCAGGGCGAGATGTTCGGCGACAGCGCCGAGGGCGTCGAGCTGGTGTTCGTCGACCACATCGAACACGGCCCGCTGCCCTTTTCGCGCCTGATGACCCTCAAGTGGCTGCCGGTCATGGCCAGCAGTCACTACGAGCTGGAAAAGAACACCCTGACCGAAAAATGGTTCGCCGCCACCAAGGATGCATCGCCGCTCAAGGGCGTGGTCAACCTGGGCTACGACCGTTCCGCCACCGGCACCCTGGAATTGCTGCCGCTGGAAACGGCCCTGGATGACCAGTCGACCCTCAAGTTCTCCGGCATGAAGCTGGAGCTCTCGGCCAGCGCCGACGCGCAGAAGGTCAAGGCCGACGGCTACATGGACAGCCTCAAGCTCAACAGCATCGCCGAAGACCAGACGCCGGTGCAGGTCGAGTTCAACGGCCTGACCCTGGCCAGCAACCTGACCAAGAGCAACTACGGTTTCTACGTCGGCGAGAACACCCTGGTGCTGACCGGCACCAAGGCCACGTTCGGCGCCAAGCAGTCGGTGCTCGCCTTCAAGGACTTCGAGGTCAAGAGCACCACCGGCGAGACCGGCGCCCACCTGGCCGGCCGTGCCGACTACAAGATCGGTGAGGTAGCCCTCAACGGCAAGGCGGTCGGTTCGGCGCAGATGACCTGGAGCATGAAGAACCTGGACATCGCGTCCGGCATGTCGCTGATGCAGGTCTACCAGAACAAGCTGCAACCCTATGAGGCCGAAGTCGCTGCCGCCGAGGCCGCTGGCGAGCCGGCGCCCGAGCTGAACCTGAGCGAGGCCGAGCAGGCCCAGGTCAAGGCCGACCTGGACAAGCTGCTGGCCGCCCAGCCGCACCTGGCCCTGGAAAACCTTTCGTTCAAGACCTCCAACGGCGAGAGCCGCCTGAGCCTGGTGGTGGACCTGAACAAGCCGCAATCCATGGAGCTGCCGCCGGCCGAGCTGAGCAAGCAACTGCTCACCCAACTGGACCTGAACCTGCTGCTGTCCAAGCCGATGATCGCCGACATGGCGGCGTTGCAGGCCCAGCTGGACGGCGTGACTGACGCCAAGGCCATCGCCGACCAGGGCAGCATGGCCGCCGATATGGTCAGTGGCATGGCGCTGGGCACCCAACTGGCCAAGCTGGAAGGCAGCGACATCGTTTCCAAGCTGCGTTATGCCAACAATGAGGTGGACTTCAACGGCCAGAAAATGACCCCTGAACAGTTCGTCGACTTCGTCATGAACAAGCTGGGACTGGTCGCCGCCCAGTAACCCATGCGGCCTCGTCCAGAGGCTCTCCGACCCGGCAACGCCCGGCCTCCGCACATGCGGATCGGCCGGGCGTTTTGCTATCGGCGACTCGCGCCAATCCTTGGTGAAAACCGCGTCGAACAGGGCTGCAAGCCGCTTCGCCCGCAGGCTCTGGCAAAAAACGAATCTGAATAAATATTGCGTTTCGTTATCTGAACTAACCTTGCGTGGAACACTAGCCTTGAAGCTGGCCGAATCATTCGATTCGGTTTCCTGATACCCATCAGGCAGGGAAGGTATCAAGAGATTCCGGCTAGCCATGTAAGGATGCTGACGAAATGCCGCTGATTGTTCATCCCTCGCGTCTGTATGGTTTGCGCCCGTTGTTTCGCCTGGCGCTATGCAGCCAGTTGCTGTGGCCGACCCTGGCCTTCGCCGACCCGGCGTACGACCAGATGGTGCTCGATGCCCGCGCCGGGACCTACGTTCCCGCGCTGACCCATTTGCGCCAGTTGCCGCCCGACCGCTTGACCGCCGGTCTGGTCAGCGACCATCTGCAGATCGCCAGCTGGGCCGGTCTCGATGCCGAGGTGGTGAATGTCTATGAAACCCAGGCCCGTGGCCGGGTGCTGCCGATCCAGGCGCTGACCGCCACCGCCCGCGCCTATCGCAACCTCAAGCGCTGGGACTCGGCGATCCAGCTGTATCGCCTGGCCCTGGAGCGCGAACCACAGAATCCCGACCTGCAACTGGGCCTGGCCCTGACCCAGGCCGACTCCGGCCAGCCCGCTGAAGCCGTGCGCCGCGCCCGCGAGCTGGTGGCGGCCAAGCCGGACGACGCGACCCGCCGCCTGGCGCTGGGGTATGCCCTGACCCGCGCCGATCAACCCCATGAAGCCCTGTTCGAGTTCGACCAGGCGTTCATCCGCGCCGGCAGCCAGCCGCAAGTGGCTCGCGAATACGTGATCGCCCTGCAGCGCGCGCGCCTGCCGGAGCCGGCGCTGCGCCTGGCACGCCAGCGGCCCGGGCTGCTCGATCCGGTATTGCTGCGGCGCCTGGAGGGCGACGTGGCCGCCGAGCGTGTGCGCCTGACCGAGCTGGCGACGCGCAGCGAGACGGAGCGCTACGTCATCGCCGACCGCGCGCTGGCCGATTACGACCGGTTGATCGCGACCTGGACGCCGGACCCCACCGCCAAGGACGACGTGACCCGCTGGCGCGTCGATCGCCTGGGCGCGCTCAAGGCTCGGGCGCGCAACGCCGAGGTCATCGACGAATACCACAAGCTCACCGCCGAAGACGTGGCCATCCCGACCTACGCCTTGCGCTGGGTCGCGTCCGCGCACCTGGACCAACGCAAGCCGGAAATCGCCAGCGATCTCTATCGCCAGGTGCTGGCGGCGCCGGATGCCGATGTCAGCGACCGGGTCGAAGACAGCACGGCGCTGTATTACGCCCTGGTGGAAAGCGACCGCCCGCAAGAGGCGCAACAAGTCGCCGACGACTTGGCCAAGAGTCAGAAACCCCGGGTCGAACTCAAGGGGCTGCCGGTGGGCAACCCCAACGATGATTGGATGGACGCCCAGCAACTGGCCGCGCAGTCCGGCAGCTACAGCGCCGACCTGGCGGGCAGCGAGCAGCGCCTGGCCAGCCTGGTGCAGCAGGCGCCGGGCAACCTGGGGCTGCGCCTGTCGGAAGCCCAGCTGTACCTGGCCCGCAAATGGCCACGCCGCGCCGAGGGCCTGCTCAAGGAAACCGAGGCCCAGGCACCGCGGGACATCGGCCTGGAAGTCGCCCAGGGCCATACCGCGCAGGATCTGCAGGAATGGCGCCAGCTCGACGCCCTGACCGACGACGTGATGCAGCGCTTCCCCGAGAACCGGCAGGTACAGCGCCTGGCTCGCCAGCGGGAAGTGCACGACATGGCCGAACTGCGGATCGAAACCTATGGCGGCAAGAGCTACGGCGGCGGCAGCAGTGGCGCCGGCGCGGTCACCGGGAGCAAGGATTTCGGCATCGAGAGCGTGCTCTACAGCCCGCCCATCGCTGAAGACTGGCGGCTGTTCGGCGGCCTCGGCTATGCCACCGGCGACTTCCAGGAAGGCACCGGGCACCACCGCTGGCAGCGCGTCGGCGTGGAGCGCCGGACCCGCGACATGACCCTGGAGGCGGAAGTCTCCAACCACTCCTATGGCTTTGGCGACAAGCAGGGCGCGCGCCTGGCTATCGCCCGCGACATCGACGACCACTGGCAATACGGCGGCAGCCTGGAATACCTATCGGCCAATACGCCGCTGCGCGCCCTGAACAGCGATATCTACGCCAATGGCGGCAGCGCGTTCCTGCGCTGGCGGGCCAACGAGAGCCGCGAATGGCGGCTGGCCCTGAGCCCATCGCATTTCAGCGACGGCAACAACCGTGTCGAAGCCTTGCTCACCGGTCGCGAAGGGGTGTACGCCACGCCGCACGTGCAGGTCGACCTGGGCCTGGAAGTCGGCGCCAGCCACAACACCAAGGAAGACACGCCGTACTTCAACCCCAAGTCGGACTTCACGGTCCTGCCGATGGTGAACGTCAACCACGTGCTGTATCAGCGCTACGAGACTGCCTGGAGCCAGCAGTTCCAGGTCGGCGCCGGTACTTATAGCCAGCGCGACTACTCCACCGGGGCGATTGCCCTGCTCGGCTATGGCCAGCGCGTGACCTGGAACGACGTGTTCGAAGCCGGCGCCAACCTGAGCGTGGTCAACCGGCCGTACGACGGCGATCGGGAAACCGATCTGCGCCTGCTCCTCGACCTTACTTACCGCTTCTAGAAGAGTGTGAAGATGCCTCAGACCCTCCGTTGCATCCTCCTGCTGGGAGCCCTGTTTCTCAGCGCCTGTGCCCAGCAGGCCGCGGACTTCGTGACGCCGGCGCAGCGCCCTGTGCCCGCCAATGAAGCCCCCTGGCCCAAAAACCATGTACTGGGCATCGCCTACCACGATGTCGATGACCGCGACCCCGACCAGGCAGTGGTGGGCGTGCGTACCGAACGGCTGATCGAGCAACTGGCCTGGCTGCGCGAGAACGGCTACCAGCCGGTCACCGTGGACCAGATCATGGCGGCGCGCAAAGGCGGCCCCGAGCTGCCGCCCAAGGCCGTGCTGCTGAGCTTCGACGACGGTTATTCGAGCTTCTATACCCGCGTGCTGCCGATCCTGCGCAGCTACAACTGGCATGCGCTGCTGGCCCCGGTCGGCGTGTGGATCGACACCCCGGCCAACCAGCCGGTGGATTTCGCCGGCACCCCGCGCCGGCGCTCGGACTTCCTCACCTGGGCGCAGATCCGCGAGATCTCCCGTTCCGGGCTGGTGGAAATCGCCGCCCACACCGACGCCAGCCACAAAGGCGTGCTGGCCAACCCCCAGGGCAACCTGCAACCGGCCGCCGCCACCCGGCGCTACGACGCCACGACCAAGCGCTATGAAACCGAGGCCGAATTCGAGAGCCGCATGCGCAACGACGTGGCGACGATCTCGCAGAAGATCCGCGCGGCCACCGGCTACAGCCCGCGCGTCTGGGTCTGGCCATACGGCACCGCCGATGGCACGGCGCTGCGGGTGATAGGCGAGCAGGGCTACGACATGGCCCTGACCCTGGACGACGGCCTGGACGCCCTCGACAACCTGATGAGCAGCCCGCGCTTCCTGGTGGCCTCGGACCCGGACGGCCTGCATTTCTCCAACAGCATCGTCGGCGTGCAGGCGCCGTCCGCGATGCGCGTGGTGCACGTCGACCTGGACAACGTCTACGACCCGGACCCGCAGCAGCAGGAAATCAACCTCGGCAAGCTGGTCCAGCGCATGGCCGACATGGGCGCCAACACCGTGTTCCTGCAAGCCTTCGCCGATCCCAAGGGCGACGGCCTGGTCAAGTCGCTGTACTTCGCCAACCGCCACCTGCCGGTGCGTGCCGACATTTTCGACCGGGTGGCCTGGCAGTTGCGTACCCGTGCCCACGTCAAGGTGTTCGCCTGGATGCCGGTGCTCGCCTTCGACCTCGACCCGAGCCTGCCACGCGTCACCCGCTGGGACCCGGAGACCGGCCAGGTGGGCGTCGACCCGGACCAGTACCGGCGCCTGTCGCCGTTCGATCCGCAGGTACGGCGCATCATCGGCGAGATCTATGAAGACGTTGCGCGCCTGACCTCGGTGGACGGCATCCTCTATCACGACGACGCGCTGCTCTCGGACTTCGAGGACGCCAGCCCCGCAGCGCTGCGTGCCTATGCCGCCAATGGCCTGCCGGGCTCGATCGCCGCCCTGCGCGCCGACCCGGCGGCCCTGCAACGCTGGACCCGGTTCAAGAGCCGCTACCTGATCGGCTTCACCCACGAGCTGACCGCCAAGGTCAAGGCGATCCGCGGGCCGCAGGTGCTCACGGCGCGCAACCTGTTCGCCGAGCCGATGCTCAATCCGCACAGCGAAACCTGGTTCGCGCAGAACCTCGACGATTTCCTCGCCAGCTACGACTGGACCGCGCCCATGGCCATGCCGTTGATGGAAGGGCAGCAGCGCAAGGCCTCGGGCGCCTGGCTGGAGCGCCTGGTGGCGACGGTCAAGGCGCGCCCCGGCGCGCTGGAGCGCACCGTATTCGAGTTACAGGCCCGGGATTGGGCGCAAAAGCCGGCGAGCGATATCGACGCCGCACAAATGGCCGACTGGATGGGCCGACTCAAGCGCCAGGGCGCGACCAGTTTCGGCTACTACCCGGATAACTTTCTTGAGAACTCCCCGGACCTGAATGTCGTCCGTCCGGAGCTCTCCACCAAGTGGAATCCATAAATCATGTGGGATCGAGTGTTAGCCCTGTTCGTTCTGGCGATTGTCCTCGGGGTGCCGCTGGGCCTGATCTTCTTGCTGACCGGCCAGTTCCTGATGGACTTCGTGTTCTATTACCCGCTGTTCATGTCCGGCCTGTGGATTGCCGGCGGCCTGTATTTCTGGATGCACTGGGAACGCCACTGGCCATGGGGCGAGAACACCCTGCCGCCACCGCTGGCCGGCGAGCCGCTGATCAGCATCCTGATCCCCTGCTACAACGAGGGCGACAACGCCACCGATACCATCCAGGCGGCGCTGGCCCAGCACTACCCGAACATCGAAGTCATCGCGATCAACGACGGCTCCAAGGACAACACCGCCGAAGTGCTGGATGCCCTGGCGTTGCAGGATCCGCGGTTGCGGGTGCTGCACCTGGCGGAAAACCAGGGCAAGGCCGTGGCCCTGCGCATGGGGGCGGTGGCGGCCCGCAGTGAATACCTGGTGTGCATCGACGGCGATGCCCTGCTGGCGCCCGACACGGCGGCCTATCTGGTGGCGCCGATGCTGGACAACCCGCGCCTGGGCGCGGTGACCGGCAACCCGCGGATCCGGACCCGCTCGACCCTGGTGGGCCGGGTCCAGGTCGGCGAGTTCTCGTCGATCATCGGCCTGATCAAGCGCACCCAGCGGGTGTTCGGCAAGGTCTTCACCGTCTCCGGGGTGATTGTCGCCTTCCGGCGTACGGCGCTGCACCGCGTCGGCTACTGGAGCCCGGACATGATCACCGAGGACATCGACATCAGCTGGAAGCTGCAGCTCGACCACTGGAACATCTTCTACGAGCCGCGGGCGCTGTGCTGGATCCTCATGCCGGAAACCCTGCGCGGCCTGTGGAAGCAGCGCCTGCGCTGGGCCCAGGGCGGCGCCGAGGTGCTGTTCAAGAACATCCGCAGCATCTGGGAATGGCGCCACCGCTACCTGTGGACGCTGCTGTTCGACTACTGCCTGTCCACCGGCTGGGCCTTCACTTTCCTGCTGTCGGTGATCTTCTGGGCCGTCGGCCAGTTCGTGCCCATGCCCGCGGCCATCGCCGTGGACCGCCTGATGCCGCCGGCCTTCACCGGGATGGTCCTGGCGATGGTCTGCCTGGGCCAGTTCGTGGTCAGCATCCTGATCGACCGGCGTTACGAGAAGGACCTGGGGAAAACCATGTTCTGGGTGGTCTGGTACCCGCTGGTGTTCTGGTTCGTCAGCCTGCTCACCACCCTGGTGAGCTTTCCCAAGGTGCTGTTCGGCGAGCACCAGAAGCGCGCGCGCTGGGTCAGCCCGGACCGCGGCATCAAGCCGCGAAAAGACGAAGAGGAGGTGCGCTGATGAAAATCATCCGAACCCGCCAGCGTCCGTTCCTGATGGTGGTGGACGTGGTCCTGACTATCCTGGCCTGGATCGGCCTGGTGTACCTGCTGGCCCGCGGGCTCATGCCCATGGTCGACAGCCACGCCGGGCCGCGGATCAACGTCAGCCTGTTCGATGCCCTGACCACCTTGCAGTTCTATGCCTGGGTCGCGGTGATCAACGCGGTGCTGTTGATTTCCTGGGCGCGTTATCGCCAGCGCCGCCACCGGAAATACCCGCCGCGCCTGCCGGCGCCGGTGGTGGACAACCAGCGCCTGAGCGAACGCTTCAAGCTCAGCGACGAGACCTTTGCCCAGATGCGCCAGCCCGGGACCATCATCGTGCACAACGACGAAGAGGGCGGCATCAGCCACGTCACCACCAAGTTCTTTCGGATCGCCACGCCGGACCAGCCCCATCCGCCGCTGATGCCGGAGCCGCTGGAGCGCGTCATCCACCTGCCGGGCGAAGACGGCAAGACCTAGGCCGTGCCGGGCACCGATCCCGGCCGGCGTAACCGTGAAAAAGCCCCGGAGCTTGAAAAAAATCCGGGGTTTTTCGTTTACAAGCCGCCGCGACTCAAGCTCAATCAGCTCCGGTATCGCTCGATGGCAATGCTTCTTCGTGCGGCTATAGTCCTCTGGCTCCGATGAACCCATTCGCAAAGGTGCTCGCGTATGTCCCGTTTTGCCTCTTTCTCCACCTGGCTGGCCGCCAGCGCTGTCCTGCTGGGCCTGCACGCGCCGGTGCAGGCCCAGGAGCGTTTCACCCTGAACGTGCCCGGGGTCTCGGACAACCGTCTGTTCACCCCGGCCAGCGCCAGCGACGCCAAGGGCTGCGGCGGGCATAACCAGTCGCCGGCCCTGGCCTGGACCCCCGGCCCCGAAGGCACGCGCAGCTACGCCATCGTGATGCACGACCCCGACGGCGCCAAAGGCCAGGGCGTGGATCACTGGGTGCATTACGGGATCAAGGCCACGACCCGGCAGATCGCCGCGGGCGTGGGCGCCAAGGGCACCCTGGAAGGGCTGGGCGGCACCAACAGCAAAGGCACCACCACCTACGTCGGCCCCTGCCCGCCGGTGGGCGATAGCGCGCACCACTACATCATCCAGATCTACGCCCTGGAACTGGCGCCCGACGCCTTGCCGGCCGGCCTGACCCGCGCCCAGTTGCTGGAGAAGATCAACGGCCATGTGCTGCGCAACAGCAGCGTGGTACGGCGCTACCTGCGCTAAGCGAAATTTTTTTCCGGGGCTTAACCCGAATCGCCCAGGCGTTTCGTCTCAAGGGGGGAATGGATCAATTTCTCCCGAGGTCAGCCCCCATGTTCCTTTCTCCGCTCTACCTTCGTCCCGCCGTCCAGGGTTGCGCCGCCGGGTTGCTGCTGGCCCTGGCCGGGTGCGGCCAGCCGTCGCCGGACAACCGCGCTGGCGCGACTCCCGCGCCACAGGCGCCGCAACCGCCGGTCGCCGCGCCGGCGTCGGCCGAGATCCGGCGTGCCGATGTGGTGCTCGCCGGGTACAGCACCAAGGCCGCCGCGCCGATGCCGAGCGTGATACGGGAGCATGAGTCGCTGGCCGCCGACTACCGCAGCGAACCTCGCGAGCAGTACCGCAACCTGCCGGACAACCCGATCCACAGCGTGGCGCAGGCCCCGGTCTCGACCTTCAGCGTCGACGTCGATACCGGCGCCTACGCCAACGTCCGGCGCCTGCTCAACCAGGGCAGCCTGCCGCCGGAAGGCGCGGTGCGCCTGGAAGAGCTGGTGAATTACTTTCCCTACGATTACGCCTTGCCCAGCGATGGCTCGCCCTTTGGCCTGACCACCGAGATCGCGCCGTCGCCGTGGAACCCTCACACCCGGTTGTTGCGCATCGGCATCAAGGCCTCCGATCGCGCGGTGGCCGAGCTGGCGCCAGCCAACCTGGTGTTCCTGGTGGATGTCTCCGGCTCGATGGATCGCCGCGAGGGCCTGCCGCTGGTGCAGAGCACCCTCAAGCTGCTGGTGGACCAGCTGCGCGAGCAGGACCGGGTATCGCTGGTGGTGTATGCCGGCGAGTCGCGGGTGGTGCTGGAGCCCACTTCCGGCCGCGACAAGGCGAAGATCCGCGAGGCCATCGAGCAACTGACCGCGGGCGGCTCCACCGCCGGCGCCTCGGGGATCCAGCTGGCCTATCGGATGGCCCGCCAGGGCTTCATCAAGAACGGCATCAACCGCATCCTGCTGGCCACCGACGGCGACTTCAACGTCGGCATCAGCGATTTCGACAGCCTGCGGCAGATGGCCGTCGAGCAGCGCAAGAGCGGGGTCTCCCTGACCACCCTGGGCTTTGGCGTGGACAACTACAACGAACACCTGATGGAGCAACTGGCCGATGCCGGCGACGGCAACTACGCCTATATCGACAACCTGCGCGAAGCGCGCAAGGTCCTGGTCGACCAGCTCGGCTCGACCCTGGCGGTGGTGGCCAGGGACGTGAAGCTGCAAGTGGAATTCAACCCGGCCCAGGTCAGCGAATACCGCCTGCTGGGTTATGAGAACCGCGCGCTCAAGCGTGAAGACTTCAGCAACGACAAGGTCGATGCCGGGGAAATCGGTGCCGGGCATACCGTCACGGCGCTGTATGAAATTGTCCCGGTGGGTGAGAAGGGCTGGCTGGAGCCGCTGCGTTACGGCCAGGCCAAGGCGCCGGCCGCCAGCGCCAGGGCCGATGAACTGGCCATGCTGCGGGTGCGCTATCAGGCGCCCCAGGGCGGTAGCAGCCGCTTGCTCGAACGGCCGATCCTGGCCTCGCAGCAGCGCGAGTCGCTCGCCGCAGCCAGCGATGATCTAAGATTCGCCGCAGCGGTGGCGGCCTTCGCCCAGCAGCTCAAGGACGGTCGCTACACCGGCGACTTTGGCCTCGAGGACACCGTGGCCCTGGCACGCGGCGCCAGGGGCGACGACCGTTTCGGCCTGCGTGGCGAGTTCGTGCAACTGGCGGAACTGGCGCAGAGCCTGCGGGCCCAGGCCGTTCCGGTGAAGCAGCCGGGGCGTTCCGGGGAGGCGTTGAGCCGCCGTGAGTAATGTCATGACCCACCACCAGAAGGAGTTCAGCACGACCATGCCTGCGGTGAACCGGTCAGCATCCGCCAGCAGCGACGAAGCGCTGCTGGCGCATTATCGCGCGGGCGACAGCGCCGCCTTCGAGGTGCTCTACCAGCGTCACCGCCAGGGCCTGTACCGGTTTCTGCTGGGCCTGTGCGACAAGGCCGAGCTGGCCGACGAGATCTACCAGGACACCTGGCTCAGCCTGATCCGCACCGCCAGCGAGCCCAAGGGCCGGGCCAGTTTCCGCACCTGGCTGTACCAGATCGCGCGCAACCGGCTGATCGATCACTGGCGCAAACAGGGCATCCGCCATCCCGTGCACGACAGCTACGACGAACAATTGCATGAGCGGGCCGATGACGCCGACGGCCCGGAGCAGCACCTGAGCCTGAGCCGCGAGCAGCAACGCATCAATGCGGCGCTGCAAGTCTTGCCCGCCGACCAGCGCGAAGTGTTCTTGCTGCGCGCCCACGGCGAACTGGAGTTGCCACAGATCGCCAGCCTTACCGACACACCGCTGGAAACGGTAAAAAGCCGCTTCCGTTACGCGCTGAAAAAACTGCGTCGGCTCCTGGCCGAGGAGGTACTCACATGACTGACGCCCGATCGCTTCCCCCCCGTGAAGAAGAGCAACTGCTCGAACATATTCGCCGGCACAGCCCGGCCGAACCGCCAGCCAGCCTCGATACGCTGATCCTGGCCACGGCCCGGCGCGAAGCCCCGGCCCCCCGGCCTTCGCTGTGGCAACGCTGGTTCGCGGCCTGCCGCCAGCCGCGCTGGCAGGTGGCGTTCGCCGGCCTGTTCGGCGTGACTCTGCTGCTGGGCGTGTTGCAGCGTGCGCCAGAGCCGGCGCCCAGCCAGGCGTTTGCGCCCGCACCGGCCCCTGTGGCCAGGGCTTCCGCTCCGCAACTGGCGCGACGCCAGGTCGAGTCCACGGCCGCAGACGCTGTCCAGGAGGAGTCGGCAGCCGCGGCGTCGCCTCGCCTCGAACTGGCCGCCAAGCCGCAGGCGGCTGGCGGTGCCTTGTCGGCACCCGCCCCGGCGGCGCCGGTGGCGGGCCTGCCGCTGACCCTGGAACCCCCGGCGTTCGACGCCGAGCCCCAGGAGTCGCTGGGGCACCTGGCGTCGTTCTCGGCCAGGGCCAAGGCCGAACACCGGGTCGCACAGACGCCGCTCGACGATGTGCTGCGCGAGGTACTGCGGCTGCGCCAGACCGGCCAGGACGCGCTCGCCGAGCAATACCTCGACGCGCTCCGGCAACGCTTCCCCGACGAGGACATCAGCGAGCGCCTGCGCGCCTTGCAGCCGCACTGACGATAAACGCGCGCCAGTAATGGCCGGGAGCCGCGAAAACGCGCACTATCGCGGCAGTTTTCCTGAAAGTGAGAGGCTGGCCATGGCGCCACGCATCGACCGCATCGCCGCACTGCTGAATTGCCCGACCAAGGGCGCGGATATCCGCCAGGCCATCCAGGAGAGTCGCAAGGACTTTCTGCTGGAGGCCGAAGAAGAACGTGAAGACGAACAGCCGGCCGAGCCTGCCGCCGACCAGGATCGACAGACACCAGGCTGAGGCCTGGCGCGTCACTTGCGGGCGGGGGCGCGCTTCACGTTCTGGCCCTTGTTGTCGATGGCCAGGGCGATCGCCTCATAGCAGTCGTGGAACAGCGACGGGTTCTTGAACATGTTCTCCACCAGTTCCATCTTGCCGTCGGCATGGGTGACGCGGATGAAGCGCTGGTTGAAGACTTCCACCAGCTCGAGGTCCGAAATATTGATCAGGCGGATTTCGCGGGTTTTCGAGCTGAAGTTGCTGACCGGGGCGAACAGCTTCTTGTCCGTCAGCACCACATAGCGGTTGCCGGCGCCGCGCAGGAAAATCAGCGAGCCGGCGACGGCGACCGTCATGGCCAGGCCCAGGACCCCGACCAGTTGCAGGACCAGATGACCATTGAGCCCCAGGGCTTCTATCAGCCGGATCATGCTGCTGTTCTCGCTGGGGGTGCCAAATATCCCGAACAGCGAAAGCCCGCCGAAGACCAGGCCCGCCAGGGTCATTTTCTTGTAGTTGGGCCCGTAGTAGTAACGCGCCTGGTGAGAGGGCGCGGTGTTGCTGGAGAGGTTGGAGATATTCATGCGGGGCGGTCTTCCGTGAACGGGGGGAAATGGGCGGTGCTCGGTGGTGAGCGGGTGAGTGATGTCTGAGTGGCATCATCGCAAAAATGAGCGCGGACATCTAAGGGGTTTTCGGATTGCGTGATGAGCAAGAAAAGGCGTCACCAAGAAGCGAAATACCTCACAACCAATGCAGCCAATCCGCCTTGTTCCTCCTGAACTGCCATCCCTATAGTCCTTCCTGTTGCTGAAAAATCAGCGACCGGATTTGGCGATCCGTTTAAAGTTAGGCGCAGTCGCGTCATCGACTCCTTGCGCGTGCATTTTGGTGCGGGCAATGGCGATCCATGGCGGCTGTGCGCGGGAGACCTTCGGGTCTGCCGGGTTTACTAACTTACCGGTTCGCCAACCCGCGTACGGCTGCCACCCACTCGTTTGGCGACGAGATCGGCAGCCTTCTTACCCAAGTTAGGATGGCCTGTCATGTCGAAATACATACCGCTGCAAACCAATTTTCCTGATTGCCCCGTTCTGCTGATCGATAGCGATGAGCCGTTGGCACATGTGCTGGATTGTGCCCATCAACGGATCAAGGCAGGGACGGATCTTTTGGAAAGCCTTACCTCGGTGACGATCAAGGGTATTGAGGATGGCGATCTTTATCGGCTGACCAGCGCTGCTTATTTGCTGCTCAGGGAGGGGGTGGATTTGCTGGAGGTTGTGCGACGAGGTGTTGAGTGAACCTCATACAGCCTTGATGTCAGCAGTTGTCAGTCGCGCATCCACTGCTTCTGCAATCTCCCAAACACACAAAAAAGCCCCAGGCCATTCGACCTGGGGCTTTTTGGTTTCTGTCTGGCGCACTCGGCGGGATTCGAACCCACGACCCCTGCCTTCGGAGCGTGAAAGGAAGTCCAGCGTTTATGGGCTACTCCCAGTAAATACGGGGCTTTCCTGTCCGGTTGTGTCTTCCGATGATGGCCCGTATAGTGAAATTTGCACCCACTATGCACCCACGGCACCCATGAAAGCGAAATTGACCCTCTCCCTGCTTGGCGGCCTGGAGACAACCGGCAGCACCTACGAAGTCCACGATACCACCGTCAGCGGCTTGTTTGTCCGTGTCACGGCAGCGGGCCACAAGAGCTATGTCGTTCGCTGGGCCAGGGGCAAGAAGAAGACCCTGGGCCGTGTAGGCGTGCTGACGCTCGATAGAGCGCGCAAGGAGGCGCTGCAGTACCTTGCCGAGGCTCATGAGCATGGCGAGCCGCTGGCAGTGTCCCAGGCCCGCGCTGGCGCGAGCATGCCAACCCTGGAAGCTTTCCTGGTGGAGCAATTCGAGCCCTGGGCCAGGGTTCACCACCGCGACCATGTGAACAGCGTGCGTGCCATCCGGTCGGCCTTCGCCGATCTACTTCCCCTCAAGCTTGAAGAGATCGACCACCGCCGTGTCGAGCGCCTGCGCGTGTCCTGGGTGGACGGGGGAAACACGCCCGCGACAGCCAATCGGAATATCCAGCGCATCAAGGGGCTGCTGAGCCGGGCTGTCGAGTGGGGCGTTTTGCCTGAGCACCCGTTGGCCAAGTTGCGCCGCCTCAAGACCGACCGAAAGGGCCGTATCCGCTTCCTGACGACCGAGGAACTGGCCGATCTGCGCCAGGCCATGGATACGCGGGATGAGGGCATCAGGGCCGAGCGCGATAGTGCGAACATGTGGCGCAAAGAACGCAATAAGGAATTGATGCAAGACCTGCGCGAGGTAACTTTCGCGGATCACTTGAAACCCCTAGTTTTGCTCAGCATCAATACCGGCATGCGCCGTGGCGAGGTATTCAACCTGCAATGGGCTGATATCAACTTCAAGGGGAAGGTGCTGACCGTAGAGGGCGAAACTTCTAAGTCTGGACAGACGCGCCATATACCCTTGAACAAGGAAGCACTTGAAGTATTACAGTGCTGGCGCGATCAACATACCCGAAAAGCCGGGTATGTATTCCCAGGCAAAGAAGGTGGGCGCTTGGACAATGTGAAAAAGAGCTGGGATGGCCTGTTGAAGCTTGCGAAGATCGACGGCTTTCGGTGGCACGATCTGCGCCACACCTTCGCTTCAAAGCTGGTCATGGCTGGCGTGCCGCTCAACACCGTTCGGGAGCTGCTGGGTCACTCAGACATAGCCATGACGCTGCGTTACGCGCACCTCGCGCCAGACAGCAAAGCTGCCGCCGTCGAACTAATTTGACTTGTTGTTTTTTATCATTGTTTTAAAGCTGTGATAATTAACGTCCAGGCTTTTATTTCTCTGAATGAATTTCACGTATTCATTCAGGGTGCTCCATTCCTCCCGAACCAGTTCTAAGTCGATACTTATGTTGTCTGGCATATAGTTTACTTTCGAGCGATTAACTTTCAAATCACCGAATAGCTTGAATTCGCCCTTGAAGTAGTCATCATTCGAAACCAAAGTCGCCACATCTACCGTCTCAAGCTCCGCATATTTAAATCCTAGCCCGCCAACTCTTAACTTATAAACAACCTCATCCTCTGACCATATTTTTTCCATTAACAAGATGAAGGAGGTTTTGTCGTCTGGATTATCTCCAAACGGATCATCAACGACTGTCGTGCTGAGCACACCCTGTATGCCGTATTCCAGCAACGCCACGATTTTCTCGTTCTGGGTGGTCGCTGCGAGCTCGAGCCCGGCTTTCAGAAACGGGTCAATCCGAGCGGAGAGGACAGCTTTTTTTGATCGGTTTGCCATTCATCGCTCCCAGGAATAGCTTACAACGCGATGGCTTGCATCGCGTGTTACTTACAAATATAGTGTTTACACCGTCCAGTATCGTCCGGACGTTAGGTTTACACAACTGGAGCTTTATACAGATGACCCAAACCCCGCAGTTGCAACCCCTTGCCCTCGGCATTGACGACGCTGCCCGCGTGATCGGCGTGGCCCGCTCGATGCTTTACGAGATCGTCGCCCGTGGCGAACTACCCAGCTTCAAGATCGGTCGTCGCCGCATGATCTTGGCCAAGGAACTAGAGACGTACATCAATCGCGTGGCTGTGGAGAACGCCCGATGACCATCCGCATCATCGGCAGTGCCCAGAAAGTCCTGGGCACGCTTCACCTCCCGGCCAGCACCCGCCTGGTCGATCTGGAAACCCTGCGCCAGCTTGGCGCCCAACGTGTAGAGGTAGTTACCGCATGAACCGTCAGATAGCAGAGGACAATGCCGAGCTGATGCTGCAGGCCGGTATCTTCGCCAAGGTCATCACCGATCTGATCCAAGACAACGTGGCTGCGCAGCACGCCGAAGAGCCTGAGTTCTTGAACGAGTACCGCATCGACGGCCTGATGATGGGCTTGAAGATCGTCGCGCAAGAGCTGTGCGCTCGCAGCGAGTGGATCACGGAAAGGATCGAGGAGGAAGAGAAGGAGGCCCAAGCGGCGTTGCAGCGCCGCAAGGGTCAAGACATGGCACGGGAATGCAATATCGGGGGCAAGTCTGGCACGCGCAGCGCAGCCTGACAACCCACCGCCCCCCCTGCAGGGGGTCGATTCCAGATCGACCCCTTTGCGCCTGATTGTGAGTTCCTGAATGGAATGCCTAGCCGCAAAACTACTTCGCCGTGGAGACATGGTGAGCATTGAGCGTGGGCAGCTCGTCATTCAACCGGCGAGCGGCAAGCCCGTGCCGCCTGAGTGGATCGCCGCCAATAGGGCCGGGCTGTGTCGCGAGGCCCTGATGGCGGTGGGCATGGATGCGTTTGAGTACACAGACTATTCGACAGGGCACTACGGCAAAACCCGCAGTGCTGGCGTCACGCTTCGGTTCGTGTCGGTGGTGTCTGGGCAATCTGCCTATGCGGTGTTCAACGCCGATCTGACGCGTCAGCGCAACACTGCCAGCGCCAAGGCTGGCACGCCCCTACCCAAGGGACAGTTCCGCATCGGTAAGCGCAGCCATTTCTACAGGTTCTGGCTGGGTACCGGCCTGCCTTTCCCGCGGCGGTTGGCGGCTATGCACGATTACATGGGGAAGCTTCGCGGCATCTTGTTCACCGGGGCGCTGACTGGCGACCGCATAGACGCTGGCAGCCTGGCGCCTGTCGGTCTAACCGTGGGGCAATTCAGGGAGGCCATTTTGCCGGACAACTTCCGGACAAAATCCGGACAACTCCCGGACAATTCCCGGACAAGAGTGCCGGACAAGGAATCCGCTCCAGCCCAGGAACCATGCGGCTTACAGCGAAATCAAACTACGTGCGTTTCAAACCACGAAAGCAAGTTAACAAGAAGGTGCGAATACAAGACCCCATCCAATACCCCAATCCCTACACATAGACCACCACAAGAGCAAACCATGGACGAATGGCTCGATGCCTACAGCTCGACCTGATCCACCACTTCAAACGAAACCGGGGGTTTCCAAGTGAGCACATCGAAACACGGGGTTTCAGACTACGAGCGATCCCGCATCATCGAACTGCGCCGCCGCCACTCATTCCGGGAGGTGGCGCAGATGACTGGTGTGCCGCTCGGTACCGTGAAGACCATTGTCAGCCGCTCGGGTGCGTTTCGTGACAACCCTGTGCAGCGGGCCTTGTTCACCCTGCCGCCGATGCAGGTCACTGCTGGAACATCCCCGGCAGTTCAGGAGCTACCGCAACAGCAGGCCGTGACAGGCGACCGTGACGTGGACGCCCTGCTGTGGCTGCGCGAGGTGGTCAGCACTGGGCACCCGGCGCACATCGACGCCGCCATGGAGGCAGCCAAGCGCATCAAGACGCCATTCAAGGAGCTGGAGTTGCGGTACCGGTCCTGGCTCCAGGCCAAGCACCCTAACAACATGTTTGCGGCCTTGTCGTCGTTCGACCTGGGCAACCTTGAGAGCTTGGCCAAGTCGTCGGTGCAGAAGCTGGCGCGGCAGACTGAGGCGCGTGCGCGGTTTGGCGACCGGATATTCAGCCTGACCGATGCAGAGCTGTTCTGCGAATCGGCGCTCGATGGCTTGGCACTCGGTGACGGCTTCGACCTGGACAAGGCCGAGGTAGCCGCCAGGTTCAGGGCAAGGCCGGAGCAGATGCCCAACACGCTCAGCGACTGCATCCACGAGCTGCAGTACTGGAGCGATCTGTACTGGCTGCGCAATGCCTGTGAGCAGTATGCGGGCGATCCGGCCCCGGAGGCATCGGCCCGCGACTGGTTTGTGTTCGAGCTGCTGGCGCAGATACGGCCCAGGCACAAGGACGAATCCAAGGCCGTGATGCGGTACCTGAGCATTAGCGGTCGCGCCGATCATCGCCAGGATTGTGACCGCATCATCGACAACCTGATTGGGTGAGACATTCCCGAGACACGAAACACGCAGTTTCAGCTACACCCCTCGCCAGCCCTGGCGTACAGAGCCTTTCAGTATCCACCCCAATGGAGGAACCGCACCGAGACATCGAGGCGAGACGATGACCGTTCATCGGAAATTCTCAAGCCTCAATGTCCCTATAGATACACCCATACACAACAGGACATAGCCTCAATCAGTCGAACGGTAAGCCACTGTTTTGACAAGGAAAACAGGCCTATGGTGGGTACTCGAAAACCCCATCCACAGGACTTTTCCCTGATGAAACTTCACGAACTGCGCGAGAAGCGCACCGCCGCCGTCGAAGGCATGAGAAAGCTGGTGGACACCGCTTCCGCTGCTGGCCGTGACCTGACCGCCGACGAATCCACCCAGTTTGACACCCTCAAGACCGAAGAGCGCTCGCTGGCCGACCAGATCACCCGCCATGAACACCTGGCCGATCTGGAGAAGCGCACCGCCGCTCCCGCCACCACCGACACCCCTGAGCACCTGGAGAAGCGCGTCAGCGTGATCCGCGTGCTGCGTGCGCAGATGGAAGGCCGCCAACTGGACGGCGCCGAGCGCGAATACACCCAGGAAACCGAACGCCGCACCGGTCGCAAGGCTGAGGGCGCATTCGTGCCGTTCGCCGCCCTGGAGCGCCGCGCCAACACCACCGCGACCGCGCCCGAGCTGGTGGGCACCGACCACCGTGCTGACCTGTACATCGGCCCGCTGCGTGAGGCGTTGCTGGCGCGCTCGCTGGGCATCCGCACCCTGACCGGCCTGGTGGGCAATGTGAGTGTGCCCAAGTTCGGCAGCGGCTTGGAAACCGGTTGGGTTACTGAGGGCCAGGCCGTGCCCGAGGGCCAAATGTCGTTCGACGGTGTGACCCTGACGCCGAAGCATGTGGGCGGCAAGACCGAAATGTCGCGCCAGCTCCTGCAGCAATCGTCGCCAGGCATTGAGCAACTGGTACGCGAAGACCTGTCGTTCCTGATCGCCCGTCAGATCGACCGCGCCATCATCAACGGCAGCGGCGCTGCTGGTGAACCGCTGGGCGTACTGAACACCACCGGCATCCAGACCGCCGACATGCCCGCCACCTGGGCCGAGGTGCTGGCGCTGCTGGAAAAACTGGATGACGTGAACATCACCAACGCCCGCTGGCTGACCACCGCCGCGATCCGCACCATCCTGGGCAGCACCGAGAAGGTGGCCGGGTCTGGCAGTGGCTTCCTGTACGACAACGGCACGCTGGCCAACCTGGCGCTGGCGGCATCGAAGAACGTCCCGACTGGCAAGCTGATCTTGGGCGACTGGAGCCAGGTCATGCTGGGCGTCTGGTCCGAAGTGGACATTCTGGTGAACCCATACGCCGAACCGGCCTACAGCCGCGGCGGTGTGCAGGTCCGTGCGATGGCCACTGTCGACACCGCCGTGCGCCACCCCGAAGGCTTCGTAGTTGCTTCGGAGGCGCAACCATGACTGCCCTGGCGATCGACTACACCCCTAAGACCAAAATCATCCTGTGCGGATTCCTGCGCCGCCTGTTTGGTAAGGAGCACCATTTCGTGCTGGACCGTGGCGACCCCAGGGAAGCGGTGAAGGCCATGGATGTCAATCATCCTGGATTCGCCAATGAGTTGGCCAAGGCGCAGAGCCGTGGGCTTCGCTTCGCGATCTTCAAGAACGGCCAGAACATCAAGGAGGAAGAACTTGGGCTTGGCGGTGCTCGCGAGCTTCGCTTCGTGCCTGTGATCGAGGGAAGCAAACGCGCCGGCCTGCTGCAGACCATTGTGGGCGTCGCTTTGCTCATCGCAGGGCCTTTCACGGGCGGCGCCACCTATGGCCCAGGGGTCGCGTTGGTTGCTGGCGGTGTCATCCAGATGCTCAGCCCGCAGGCCAAGGGGCTGGCACAAAGCGGTGCGCCTGAAAACCTTCCGTCGTACGCCTTTGGCAGCGCCAAAAACACTACCGCCAGCGGCTTGCCGGTGCCGATCTGCATCGGACACCGCCGTTGGGGTGGCGCGATCATCTCCGCGTCGATCTACGCAGAGGACAAGGTTTGATGGAGCGCCGAGTAGCCGCAAGCCTGGAACGGAAGGGCCGGACGCTGTTCGGCTATGCCGCCCGTTTCGGACAACCAGCGCCCATCGAGGGCTTTACCGAAATCATCCTACCGGGGGCTTTCAAGCGCTCCCTTGCAGGCCCAGCCGCCGCCAGCATCCGTGCCGTTTACGAGCACGACGATGCAGCCCTATTGGGCCGTGTCGGAGCTGGCACCCTGCGCCTTACTGAGGATGACGTGGGCCTGGCCTTCGAGCTGGACCTACCCGACACCAGCCTGGGCCGCGACCTGTCCGAGCTGGTGAGGCGCGGCGACGTGGCCGGGTGCTCATTCGGCTTCGTGCCGGTGAAGGAGGACTGGCAAGGCGAGTTGCGCAGCCTGCAGGACGTGGACCTGCACGAAATCACCATAACGGCGAATCCGGCCTACCCGACCACCACTGTATCGGTGCGCAGCCGCAAGCCAATGCTGGCGCTGGCCAATGCCCGTCGATACCTTGAGTTCCTGGAGTGCATCCGGTGAAAAAGCTGTTCCGCCTGTTCACGCGCTCCAACAACACCCCGGCCTATGATCGGTACTTCGACCAGTTCAGCCAGGCCGGTAACTCGGCAGGGGTCAACATCACGGTACAGACCGCCGAGTCGATCAGTGCCGTATACGCGGCTGTCGCGGCCATCAGCGAGAGCGTGGGCAGCCTGCCGCTTGACGTGTACCGCCGCACCGATGACGGGCGCGACAAGGCCCGTACCCATCCCCTGTACGCGCTGCTGCACGACGCCCCGAACGAGTGGCAAACCGCCCTGGAATTCCGCGAGCAACTGCAACGCCACATCCTGCTGCGCGGCAATGCCTATGCTCGCATCCGCTGGAGTGGCGCCGGTCGCGTACAGGCACTGGAACCAGTCAACCCTGACAGCGTGTCGATCCTGCGCAGTCCGGCCAGCGAGCGCCTGGTCTACGAGTACACCGACCGCCACGGGAAGCTCCAGCGACTGACCGCCGACGAGATGTTGCACATCCGCTATCACACCGAAGACGGTGTGCTCGGGCGCAGCCCTATTCAGGTGGCCAGGGACACCCTCGGGCTGGCGCTGGCCGAACGTACCCACGGCGCCAAGATGTTCGAACAGGGCACGAAGCTGTCGGGCGTGATCGAGACAGCACCCGGCACCACCAAAGAACAGGCCGCGCAGATTCGTGAGAGCTGGGCGGCTGGCCAGGCTGGCGTGAACAACCACGGCAAGACCCCAGTGCTGCCCCAAGGCGCGAAGTACAGCGCGGTATCCATGACCCTGGAGGATGCCGAGTGGATCGAGGCCCGGCGCCTGTCGGTCGAGGAAGTGGCCCGCCTGTTCCGTGTACCGCCCGTGCTGATCGGTGATCTGCGCGAGGCCAATTACTCCAACGCCGTGGAGCTGGGCCGGTACTTCGTTACGCACACCCTGCGCCGCCATCTGGTCGCGTGGGAGCAGGCCATCAACCGCACCTTACTGGGCAATGGCTTCTTTGCTGAGCACAACGTGGAAGGCCTGCTGCGCGGTGATAGTCTCAACCGTGCGCAGTTCTATCAACGTGGTGTCGAGGACGGATGGCTGCTGCGATCCGAAGTCCGCCGCATGGAAAACCTACCCACCGTAGAAGGTATCGATGATGAGCAAGAAACCAAGACTCCAGATGATCAAGCCCCGGGTGCGGGTGCTGGGAACCCACCTGGAGGAAAAGCAGCGCCAGGCGAAGGAGAAGAAGCGTGAGCAGGTACAAGCCCAAGACGAGGGTGATTCCCCTCGGTAGTGCGGCGTGGCAGCGCCTGCGTGCCCAGGTGCTGGCCGAGGAACCACTGTGCCGCTGGTGCCTGGCCCGTGGTCAGTACGTGGCCAGCACTGACGTGGACCACATCAACAACGATGGCGACGACAACCGGCGTGAGAATCTGACCGGCATGTGCCACGAATGCCACAGCCGCAAGACGGCCCATGACATGGGCAAGAAGGTGTTCCTGGGGTGCGACGTGCGCGGTATCCCGCTCGACCCGAACCACCACTGGAACAAGCCAAAAGATCACTAGGAACCGCGTGGAGCTAGACCGCCCCCGACCTGCTCTTTCTTCGCTAACTGCCGAAAAAACATGAAGACCACGCCCCGCCGCCCCCGATCTGACAGCGCCAAGGCCGCCGTAGCCGCGAGCCAGGCCGTGGCTGTCGGCCCAATCCGGCCGCCGCCGCATATTCGCGTGCGCGATGCTGACAGGCCGTTCTGGGATGCCATCGTGACCGCTCGCCCTCGTGACACCTGGACCGACGCCGACCTGGTGCTGGCTGCGAACCTGGCGCGGGCCTATGCCGACATCGAGGCGCTGCAGGATAGCATCGACCGCGACGGCATGCTGGTCGAGGGGAAGGTGAACCCGGCCTGTGAGCTGCTGGACAAGATGACGCGCCGGTCGCTGGCCATCGGTCGCCAGCTCATGGTGGCCACCATCGCCACAGTGGGCAAAGCCCAGGATATCCACAAGGGCGCCGCGCTCGAGCGTGAGGCCCGGCAGCATGTGGATGACGACCTGATCCCTACCCTGAGCACGCTGCAATGACCCGCGCCGAAAAGATCATCGCGTTCATCGAGCGCTATTGCGTGACGCCCGAAGGCGCGGACGTGGGTAAGCCGCTGTGCCTGGCTGAGTTCCAGCGCCAGTTCATCCGCGACGTGTACGACAACCCGGTGGGCACTCGCCGGGCCATCCTCAGCGTGGCCAGGAAGAACGGCAAGTCGGGCCTGATCGCGGGCCTGCTGCTGGCGCACCTGGTCGGCCCCGAGGCGAAGCAAAACAGCCAGCTTGTGTCGGGTGCCATGAGCCGCGACCAAGCCGCCCTGGTGTTCAACCTGGCTGCCAAGATGGTTCAGCTATCGCCAGCCCTGTCGAAGATCGTCCGCATCGTGCCCAGCGGCAAGCGGCTGCTGGGGCTGAACCTGAACACCGAATTCCGCGCCCTGGCCGCTGATGGCAAGACCGCACACGGCCTCTCCCCGGTGCTGGCCATCCTGGACGAGATTGGCCAGATACGCGGCCCACAATCCGACTTCGTGGACGCCATCACCACCAGCCAGGGCGCCCACTCGGCACCCCTGCTGATCGCCATCAGTACCCAGGCAGCCAACGACGCCGACCTGCTGAGCCAGTGGATTGACGACGCCCTGCGCAGCAATGACCCCAAGATTGTGTGCCGCCTGTACGCGGCGCCAGCGGGCTGCGACCTGATGGACGAAGACGGCTGGCGAGCGGCCAACCCGGCCCTGGGCATCTTCCGGTCGGAGACAGACCTTCGGGAGCAGATGCAGCAAGCCGAGCGCATGCCGAGCATGAGCAACACCGCCCGCAACCTGCTGCTTAACCAGCGCGTGAGCCTCGACAGCCCATTCATCAGCCCTGACGTGTGGATGGCCTGCGACACCGCGCCTGACCCGTTCGAGGGCCTGGTCTATGCGGGCCTCGACCTGTCTGCCCGTACCGACCTGACGGCGCTGGTGCTGATCGGCAAGGTGGATGGCGTGTGGCAGGTCCGTCCGTACTTCTGGACGCCTGAACAGGGCCTGTTCGACCGAGCGCAGAAGGACCGCGCCCCGTATGACATGTGGGTGCGCCAGGGATACATCCGCACCACGCCCGGCGCCACCGTTGACTTGGAAGCGGTGGCCCTGGACATGGCCGAGATACTGAGCGACTGCGATCTGGCGGCGATTGCCTATGACCGCTGGCGCATCGACGTGCTCAAGAAGGAACTGGAACGTCTGGGCTTGGAGTTGCCGCTGGTGCCCCACGGGCAAGGTTTCCGCGACATGGCGCCCGCCCTCGACGCTCTGGAGGCAGAGCTGCTGAATGGCCGTGTCGCCCACGGTGGCCACCCCGTACTGACCCTGTGCGCTGCCAACGCCGTGGCGGTGAAAGACCCCAGCGGCAACCGCAAGCTGGACAAGAGCCGTCGCACCGGCCGCATCGACGGCCTGCAGGCCCTGGCTATGGCGTTCGGCGCCGCCCAGGTTGCCGAGGCCCCCGCCGATCTTGATACCGAGGTATTTTTCGTATGACCACCGTGACCCTTGAAGAAGCCAAGCTGCACATGCGCGTCGATCACGATGAGGAAGACAGCTACATCCTGGGCCTGATCGCCGCGGCTGAAACCCACGTCAGCATGTTCCTGGGCGATGGCCTGCCCGATCCGATGCCTGCACCGGTCAAGGCTGCCGTCCTGCTGCTGGTTGGCGACCTGTACGAGAACCGAGAGCGCCAGGGCGACCGCACGCTGACCGAGAGCACCGCTTATTCCATGCTGCTGGCGCCGTATCGCTCGATGGCGGTGCTGTGATGCTGGCCGGTAAGCTGCGCTATCCAGTGACGATTGAGCGCCCCGTGGACGTGCGCGACCAGTACGGCGGGTTCATTCGCACCTGGGAGCCGGTGGGTCGTGAGTGGGCCGATATCGAGAGCATCAGCGGCAGTGAGTTCATCGCCGCCCAGGCGCCCCAGTCGCAGACCGTGTTCCGCATCCGCATCCGCTACCGCGACGACCTGGTATCGAGCTGGCGCATACGCGAAGGGGGTAAGGTGTACGAAATCACCGCCGTGCTGCCCGACGCTCGCCGCCGGCGGATCGAGCTCATGTGCAAGACCGGGAGAGAGTGAGGGTGTCGTTTTCAACACACTGTGTAGGAATCAACACAGTGGAGCGAGACAGACCATATCGTCCGACTCGGACCTAAACGGCCATTTCGTAGCGCGCATGAAAAAGCCCCGCCAGATCGTCTCTGTGTGGGGCTTCGTTTGCACCCACCCTGCACCCACGACTTGCAGCGCGTGACGGTGAATTTCGGTGGAGGCCTTGATCTGTATGGCGCACTCGGCGGGATTCGAACCCACGACCCCTGCCTTCGGAGGGCAGTACTCTATCCAGCTGAGCTACGAGTGCAGCGGGCGACATCATACCCATGTCGACCGGGGGCGTCCATGCGGTTTTTGTCCGCGTGATGATTGGTTGTCCCTTCGCTGTCTACCTTGTCCTTTTCGATACTTGAAAGGCCCTTCGGCCGATTCACAAGTCCGGCCACCAGACGTCCCTTTGTTTGCTTTGCTCTATGGCTTCAAGCGCTCCAACCCGTTGCGCTCGCGCAGCGATTTCCTGCCGGTCAAGGCCAACGCATGCATTCAAAAGGCGCGGTAATGCTCGATTTCTCGTTGCGGCAAAACCTGCTGGCACGCTCCGATCTGTTCAGGGGGCTGCCGGACACATTGATTCGTTATGTGGCCACCCATGCGGTGGAGCGGACATTGAATGACCGCGACGTGCTCTACCTCCAGAGCGAGGCGCTGGACTTCATTGCCCTGGTCGCCGAGGGCCAGGTGTATTCGGTGATCCATGGCCCGGACGGGCGCGAGCAGATTGTCGGCAGCGCTGGGGTGGGCCAGGTGGTGGGCGAGTCGGCGCTGATCGAAGGGCATGCGCGGGAGACCTCGGCCTTCGCATGCGGCCCGACCCGGGTGTTGCTGCTGGGGCGACGGCATTTCCCGATGCTGTTCGCCGAGCCGCTGTTCTGGCAGCGCGTGGTGATGCTGCTGATGGCGCGGTTGCTGAAGGTCATCGAGCTGCTCGAACTGGTGTGCCTGCATCGCCTGGAGTCGCGGCTGGCGCGATTCCTGCTGGCCAATATCGACGATTTCCAGCTGGCGCCCGTGACGTGCGCGGCGGTGCCGCGCAACCAGGGCATCCTGGCGGCGATGCTCAATACCAGCCGCCCGAAGCTCAATGTCCAGTTGCAGCACTGGCGGCGCTCGGGGGTGATCAGCTGCCAGAGCGGCCACCTGGTGATCAACGATGTCGAGCACCTGCGGCGCAAGGCCTGCCCGCTCAGTTAATTTTTCCCGGTGTTCCCCAGGTAACAGCGAGGGCCTGTTCCCCGATCAGAGACTGTCGGCTCATCAAGGAATGCACAGGGAGTGCTGGCGATGGGATCTTTTCGTGAAGTGGCGGCGGTCGATCGGTTGTTCGAGGCAAGCTGGCGAGCGGTGTACCCCGAGCTGATGCGCCGGGCCAATCGTCGGGCCAGGGGCAACCTGACCCTGGCCCAGGAGTGGCTGTCGAGCACGGCCGTCAAAGCCCTGCTGTTCTTCCGGCGTTCCCCCGAACGCATACGAGAACCGCAGGGTTTTCTGTTTCTGGTGCTGGACCATGTGTTCCTCGACAGCCTGCGGCGCAGCAAGCGCGAAGAGCAGCTGTTCGATTATTCGATCGACCTGGCGCTGGACCACCAGGCGCTCCTCGCCGCGCCTTGTGTCTCGGTGTCCGAGTACACCGAGCAGTTCGAGCGGCTGGTGCAGTTGGGCTGTCGCCTGGAGCAGCTGCCGTTGCCCCAGCGCCGGCTGTTTGAAATGCGCTTTGTCGAAGAGCTGCCCTACCCGCAGATCGCCGCCGAACTGGGGATCGCCCAACCCCTGGTACGCAAGCGCGTGCAGTTGCTGCGCGAGGCGCTGCGTTGATCGCAACTTTTGCATTCACAGCTGCGGCGGTCGCGCGTTCTTGTTTCATGAGCACCTGAAACCGCCGACGAGTTCATCGCCATCGCGCCTGCGCTGGCGACTTCCATCAAGGAGAGATGTATGTCAGAGCCGATGGTCAACAGCCAGATTACCGACGCTGTAACCCAAACCAACGTCAAGGTGGTGGCAGAGGCGCCGGCGCAGGCCGTTGCCTCGCTGTACCAGGTGGCCAGTCATTCGGCGGGGCTGTCCCTGCAGAATGCGGTCAACAGCCAGCAGGCGTTGAATCAGATCTCCAACGCGGTGATCTCCAAGGCTGTGTCGCTGATCATGCAGATCGGCGAGAAGGCCTGATGCCTGGGGAGATACCTCATGTTCTGGTTCAAGAAAAAACCTGCCGCCGAATCCGCGGCCACCGATCCCAAGGCGGCCGATGCCGCCGCAGCCGATCCCCAGGCTGCCAGCCCCAAGGCTGCTGATCCCCAGGCTGCTGATCCCAAGGCAGCGGGCAAGCCGAGCACCTCCTCCGCGCCCCCACGCACGGTAATGGACCGCATGAACGAGCACATGCTGGCCCAGGTCGCGGCGCCCCCGACCGTCAGCACTTCGGCGCTGAACAGCCAGATCGTCGAGGCGGTGGAATTCACCAATGCGCAGACCTTCAGCTATGCCCCGGCACAGATCGCCATCGCCCCGGACATGATGATCAGCCAGGCCGCGGGCCTGGTCGCGCAATCGGCGGCGGGCTACTTCGACGGGGTCAGCAAGCTGGCGCTCGCGGCCCAGGCGGTGCTGCTCGAGCAGATGACGAAAAACATCGTCGAGAACCACCCGGAAAAAGCCGCCGAGGATGCCCTCGGCGCCCTGGCTACCGACTTGCTGGTGGGGGCGGCCGCCGCCGTTGCAGCAGCCGCCGGTGCCATGGAGGCGACCGCCGCGGGCGTGGCCATCGACAAGATCGACGAGAGCATCGCCAAGTACAGCAGCACCCTGGCCAACCGCGCCGCGCCGTCTTCCTGATTCACGCCGTCCTGGCGTCATGGGCATCGAGTCCCGGAATCCCTCCGGGACTGTGCAGCAGCACGTTCAAACCGCACTTTTCTTCAATGAGGAGCGACATCATGCAGCCTGGAGATATTGTTTTTTCAGTGGCCCAAGTGGACGACAAACTGTCCACCAGCATTCCTCGCGCGTTCATCCGCGCGGGGCAGTGGATCAAGGCCAAGATGTTCGGCGACGGCTCGCCGAACGTGCCGGTGGTGCACGCGGCCATCGCCATCAGCGATACCTGTGTGATCGAAAGCGTCGGCAGCGGCATCCAGGTGACCGACCTTTCCACCGAGGCGGTCAAGCGCTCGGCGATGGTCTATTCCTGTGCCGACGAGGATCTGGCGCGGGCCGCGACCGTGGCCGCCGAGCAGTTCAACGGCGACGTCGGCAGCGCCCAGATCAGTGGCCGCTACAGCGTCTGGAACGCGGCGCTGTCGGTGTTCAAGCGCACGCCTTTCACCTCCGATTTGCAGGCGCGGATCAACGAGTCGGTAGCGATCGGCAACGTGTCGTTCTGTTCGCAGTTCGTCGCCAACAGCTATGAGGTCGGCAACCTCTATTACAACGCCAACCTGCTGCCCCCGCCGCCCGCGGTCTTCGACACCCGCCCCACCGCCATGACCCCCTGGGACCTGGCCTCGTCCTGCGACAGCGACGGCAAGTTCTACTTCGCCGGCTTCTGGCAGGACGGCATCGAGGTGCGGCTTTAGTGGCGCGGCCCCGCACTTGAAGGAGGAAGTCCCGATGTCCGAGCACAACCAAGACTCGCTGGCGGGTCTCTATCAACTGGCCGATGCGCTCAACCTGACCCTGTCCGCGGGTGAAAAGCAGATTCTCGAGGCCTGGATGCGCAGTCAGCCGCAGACCGGGGTCATCGACAAGGTGCTCAACCAGACCCAGCACCTGATCGAGCGGGAAAAGCAGCGCACCAGCGAGCTGATGGCCCAGGCCAAGGCCAGCGAAAGCGAGTTGCAGCAGAACGCCGAGCAGCGCGAGGCGGTGATCCGCCAGTGGCTGGCCGCCAAGCAGCAGGCGGCGGCCGAGGTCGGCGCGCGGCCCACGCAGACGCTGGGCGCCGAGCAGGCCGAGCTGATCCGCCAGAGCGTCGATGAGGCGGTGAAGGCGCGGATGCAGGGGCTGGTCCAGCAGGTCGAATCGGCCCTGGCGCTGCTCGCGCAGTCGCACCAGGCGCCTGTGGAGCATTGATCGGGTTGTCGTTTCACAGCGTGCGTTTTGCCGCGTTCATTAATGAACACGGAACCCGCCGTGTACTAACAAGGGAAGTTGAACCATGCCATTAGTCAACGAGCAAATCACCGACGCGGTCACCCAGACCAACGTCAAAGTGGTGGCTGAAGCGCCAGCGATGGCGATGAGCACCATCTACCAGTCCATGGCCCAGGCCACGGCGATTCTGTTCCAGAACGCCGTTTCTGCGCAGCAGCAACAAAATACCCTGGCCCAGGCCGCCACCAACCAGGGCGTGATGCAGATCTACAGCGTCGATACCACCGCAGGCGCGGCGGCTACCGAAAAAGTGGCTCAGGGCGGCGTGGCCGACAACCTGACCAGCCTGCTGACGGTCCTCAAGTCGTTCAACCCTTGATCGGGTGAGCGTTAACGGAAGTCGTTCTTTTTAACCAGGAGTTTCATCTATGAGCACAGTCAGTCCGCAAATCACCGATGCCGTCACCCAGACCAACGTCAAGGTCGTGGCCGAAGCGCCCGCCATGTCGATGGGCACCATCTACCAGTCCCTGGGACAATCCGTGGCGATCCTGTTCCAGAACTCGGTCTCGGCCCAGCAGCAGCAAAACACCCTGGCCCAGGCGGCTACCAACCAGGGCGTGATGCAGATCTACAGCGTCGACACCACCGCCGGCGCGTCGGCCACCGAAAAAGTGGCCCAGGGCGGTGTGGGCGACAACCTGACCAGTCTGTTGACGATCCTCAAGTCGTTCACTTAAGACCTGGCCCCGAGAAAACCCCGCAGCCGCAAGGCTGCGGGGTTTTTTGCATTTCTGCCGCAGGCCGATCCTGCAGGGGGACGCGCCCGCAACCGCGGAGGCGGTGTCGTTGATCCGAAAGATTCTGCCAAAGCGATGTTTTCGTTCTTTTTTTCGAACGGACTATTGTCCTTTACCCCCGTTGACCCTAGGATTCGTTTGAGATTTCAAACGCTCTTGTCTGAGAGCCGACCCGCACGTCTATCCTGATAGACGCTATTTCTGTGTTTGAGCCCGGTACAAGATTTTCCTGACGGCAGCCTGTGAAGGCGCCTTTCAACAATCACAATTCGCTCCGCTCCGCGCGGTGCTGTTAAGGAAACCGACATGCAGCTTAAAGACGCCCAGTTGTTCCGCCAGCAAGCCTTTATCGATGGGGCTTGGGTCGACGCGGACAATGGTCAGACGATCAAAGTGAACAACCCGGCCACCGGCGAAATCCTCGGCACTGTGCCGAAGATGGGCGCTGTGGAGACCCGCCGGGCCATCGAAGCCGCCGACAAGGCCCTGCCGGCCTGGCGCGCGCTGACCGCCAAGGAGCGGGCGACCAAGCTGCGTCGCTGGTACGAGCTGCTGATCGAGAACCAGGACGACCTCGGCCGCCTGATGACCCTGGAACAGGGCAAGCCGCTGGCCGAAGCCAAGGGTGAGATCGCCTACGCCGCCTCCTTCATCGAATGGTTCGCCGAAGAAGCCAAGCGCATCTACGGCGACGTGATTCCCGGCCACCAGCCGGACAAACGCCTGATCGTGATCAAGCAGCCGATCGGCGTGACCGCAGCCATCACCCCGTGGAACTTCCCGGCGGCGATGATCACCCGTAAAGCCGGCCCGGCCCTGGCCGCTGGCTGCACCATGGTGATCAAGCCGGCTTCGCAGACGCCGTTCTCCGCCCTGGCCCTGGTCGAACTGGCGCACCGCGCCGGTATCCCGAAAGGTGTGCTCAGCGTGGTCACCGGCAGCGCCGGCGACATCGGCGGCGAGCTGACCAGCAACCCGACCGTGCGCAAGCTGTCGTTCACCGGCTCGACCGAAATCGGTCGCCAGCTGATGGCCGAATGCGCCAAGGACATCAAGAAAGTCTCCCTGGAGCTGGGCGGCAACGCACCGTTCATCGTGTTCGACGACGCGGACCTGGATAAGGCCGTCGAGGGCGCGATCATCTCCAAATACCGCAACAACGGTCAGACCTGCGTCTGCGCCAACCGCCTGTACATCCAGGATTCGGTCTACGACGCGTTCGCCGAGAAACTGAAAGCGGCCGTGGCCAAGCTGAAGATCGGCAACGGCCTGGAAGAGGGCACCACCACCGGCCCGCTGATCGACGAAAAAGCCGTGGCCAAGGTCCAGGAACATATCGCCGACGCCCTGGGTAAAGGCGCGACGCTGCTGGCGGGCGGCAAGTCCATCGAAGGCAACTTCTTCGAGCCGACCATCCTGGTCAACGTGCCGAAAGACGCGGCCGTGGCCAAGGAAGAAACCTTCGGCCCGCTGGCGCCGCTGTTCCGTTTCAAGGACGAAGCCGAAGTGATCGCGATGTCCAACGACACCGAGTTCGGCCTGGCTTCCTACTTCTACGCCCGCGACCTGGGCCGTGTGTTCCGTGTGGCCGAGGCCCTGGAATACGGCATGGTCGGCGTCAACACCGGGCTGATCTCCAACGAAGTCGCGCCGTTCGGCGGCATCAAGGCGTCGGGCCTGGGCCGTGAAGGCTCCAAGTACGGCATCGAGGACTACCTGGAAATCAAATACCTCTGCCTGGGCATCTGAGTCTCGAGGCTCAGGCCGGGCAAGGCTGGCTTCAAGCGCAAAGGGCACGAGAGCGCTGTCCCTTTGCGCCGCTTCAAAACGCACTATTCTCTGTGGCCGGGAACCCTGTGGCAGTCGATCATCGCATGCTGCCGCCGTTCGTCTCCCCGCCGCGTCATCCTTGAACCACGCCGACCGATGAGCGGCGAATGAGGACTGTAATGAGCAAGACTAACGCTGATCTGATGGCCCGCCGTGTCGCCGCTGTTCCACGCGGTGTAGGCCAGATTCACCCGATCTTCGCCGATTCCGCGAAGAACGCCACGGTAACCGACGTTGAAGGTCGCGAGTTCATCGACTTCGCCGGCGGTATCGCCGTACTCAACACCGGCCACCTGCACCCGAAAATCGTCGCCGCAGTGAGCGAGCAGCTGAACAAGCTGACCCATACCTGCTTCCAGGTCCTGGCCTACGAGCCTTACGTGGAACTGTGCGAAAAAGTGAACGCCAAGGTGCCGGGCGATTTCGCCAAGAAAACCCTGCTGGTGACCACCGGCTCCGAAGCCGTGGAAAACTCCGTGAAGATCGCCCGTGCCGCCACTGGCCGCGCCGGCGTGATCGCCTTCACCGGCGCCTATCACGGCCGCACCATGATGACCCTGGGCCTGACCGGCAAGGTCGTGCCTTACTCGGCCGGCATGGGCCTGATGCCAGGCGGCATCTTCCGCGCGCTGTACCCGAACGAACTGCACGGCGTGAGCATCGACGACTCGATCGCTTCCATCGAGCGCATCTTCAAGAACGACGCCGAGCCGAAAGACATCGCCGCGATCATCATCGAGCCTGTACAGGGCGAAGGTGGTTTCTACGTGGCGCCGAAAGCGTTCATGCAGCGTCTGCGCGCCCTGTGCGACCAGCACGGCATCCTATTGATCGCCGACGAAGTACAGACCGGCGCTGGCCGTACCGGCACCTTCTTCGCGATGGAGCAGATGGGCGTCGCCGCCGACCTGACCACCTTCGCCAAGTCCATCGCCGGTGGCTTCCCGCTGGCCGGTGTGTGCGGCAAGGCCGAATACATGGACGCCATCGCCCCTGGCGGCCTGGGCGGCACCTACGCCGGTAGCCCGATCGCCTGCGCGGCGGCCCTGGCGGTGATGGAAGTGTTCGAGGAAGAACACCTGCTGGACCGCTGCAAGGCGGTTGGCGAGCGTCTGGTGACCGGCCTCAAGGCCATCCAGGCCAAGTACCCGGTGATCGGTGAAGTGCGCGCCCTGGGTTCGATGATTGCGGTCGAGCTGTTCGACGACGGCGACTACCACAAGCCGAACGCCGCCGCCGTGGCTGCCGTAGTGGCCAAGGCTCGCGACAAGGGTCTGATCCTGCTGTCGTGCGGTACCTACGGCAACGTGCTGCGCGTGCTGGTGCCGCTGACCTCGCCGGACGAGCAACTGGACAAGGGCCTGGCGATCATCGAAGAGTGCTTCGCCGAGCTCTGAGCCTGCGGGGCGGCCTGCCCGTGAGCTGATCGAAAAAACCCGCTGCGGCGGGTTTTTTCATGCCTGGTCGCCAGGCCGAGGGTATTTGCGCTGTATGGATCGGCCTGCATTGACTAAGGTGCAAGGGATTGCCCAAGGAGCGTGCCGCATGACTGCTGTGGATTTACCCGCTGTACCGCGAGTGTTGATTGCCGAGGCGGATCCTTGGTCGCGGGATCTGCTCAAGCAGGTGTTGCTCAATGTGCGTTGCGACGCGCGGCTGGATGTCTGTGCCGATGGCCAGCAAGCGTTGCAGTTGCTGGCCGACAAACCCTATGACCTGGTGATCGCCGACTGGGAGTTGCCCGGCGTCGATGGCCTGGGCCTGCTGCGCAGCGTGCGCCACCGTCGGCGCAACCCGGTGTTGCCCTTCATCCTCCTGAGCGCTCGCAATGACAGCGCCAGCGTGCGCGAGGCCCTGCCGCTGGCGCCGACGGCCTACCTGACCAAGCCGCTGAACATGGAAGGCCTGACCCAGCGCCTGCAGGACCTGCTGCTGGATGCCGGCCAGGAAGTGTCGTGCGAGGTGCCCGCCCTGGCGCCGGGCAAGACCTTGTGGGCCTTTCTCGAGCGCCGTCGCGACCTGGCCGATGGCGCGCCACTGCTCGCCGATGTGCAACTGGCGGTAAAGCGCAGCCTCAACCCCGACGGTCTCGACCTCAAGCTGCTGGAGCAAGAGGTGGGCACCGACCCGCAGATCACCGCCGTGCTGATCGCCGCGGCCAACAGCGCTGCCCAGCATCACGGCAGCGCGGTGCAGACCCTGGCCCAGGCGCTGCAACGCCTGGGTTCCGGGCAGAGCATGAACCTGATTCTGGGCCTGGCCCTCAAGCGCAGCGCGCGCCTGAGCGACCCGGCCCTGGCCGACTACGCCGAACGTTACTGGGAACTGTCGCTGCACACCGCCGAATATGCCCGGACCCTGGCCCGGCTGCTGGACCTGGACCAGGAGCGCTGTTATTGCGCGGGCCTGTTGCATCGCCTGGGAGACCTGGCGTTGCTGCGTTGCCTGCAGGAATGGAAGCAGGCCGGCGGCGCGCTGGACGACATGGAAGAAATCGGCGATGCCCTGGAGGAGTTCGGCGCCGGCTATGGCTCGGCCCTGCGCACCCGCTGGCGCCTGCCGCTGGAGCTGCGCGAGCTGATCGCGTCGGTGTATCAACTGGGAGGCGGGGTCTATTCCCGCGAGGCGCTGGTGATGAACCTCGCTGCGCAGCTGGCCCGCCTGCGTCCGTCCGAAGGCCTCGAAGAGCTGGCCAGCGGCAAGACCGCGCGCTTGCTCAAGGTCGGTTTGCCGGAACTGAGCCGCCTGCGCAAAAGCTGATACGGGCTTGGCGCGTATCCGTAGCCGCTGCCGAGCGCCAGCGAGGCTGCGATCGGCACCGCAGGGGCCGCAAAACCAGGCACCGCATTCCTCTCGGCAAACCGCACGGACAGGTTTTGCGAGGACTACGTCGGAATGCCGCCCACCTCGATCGCAGCCTCGCCGGAGCTCGGCAGCGGCTACAGGGTTCCCGTGCGGGCTAGCCCGTAACGATACGGTTCTTGCCCTGGCGCTTGGCTTCGTACATCGCCGCATCGGCGCGGGCGAACAGGCTGTCGAGGTTTTCGTCGTCGGCGGTGAGGCTGGTCAGGCCCTGGCTGACGGTGATGCTGAACTGCTGCTCGTCATGGCTGAAGGTCAAGCGCTGGATTTCCCGCTGCAGGCGCTCGGCGACCTGGCGCGCCATGTCCGGGGCGCAGCCGGGGAAGAGGGCGGCGAACTCCTCGCCACCGATCCGCCCGAACAGGTCGCCGCGGCGCAGGGTGGCGCGGCCGGTTTCGGCGATGCGTTGCAGGACGTTGTCGCCCTCGGGATGGCCATAGGTGTCGTTGACCACCTTGAAGTCATCGATATCCAGCAGCAGGAAGGCCAGCGGCGAGCCTTGCTGGCGGGCCTGCTCGAACTCGCGGGTGGCGCACTCGAAGAAATGCCGGCGGTTGCTGCTCTGGGTCAGCACGTCAGTGGTGGCCAGGCGCTGCAGCTCGGTCTCCATCTGCTTTTTCTCGGTGATGTCTTCGGCCAGGCCGACGATGATCACCCGGTCCCCCGGTTCGGCGTTGCGGTTGATGAAGCATTTGTCGCTGAGCCAGCGCACCTCGCCCTGGGCGTCGATGATGCGGTATTCGCGGTCTTCCACCGCGCCGGTCTCCAGCACCTGGGCCAGGCTGCGCTCGGCGTATTCGAGGTCGTCGGGGTAGACGCTGTCGCGCCATTCGTTGGCATCGGCCAGCAGCAGGCCCGCCGGGCGGCCGAAGATGCGTTCGTAGGCGGGGCTGACATAGAGCACTTGGTGGCTGCTCCAGTCGAAGGCCCAGAGCACGGCGTTGACGCTCACCAGCAACGAGCTGAACAGCTGTTCGCGCTCGGTCAGCCGGGCAACTTCGCCCTGGGCATGCATCAGCGCCATCAGGGTTTGCGCGGCCTCGGGCCACTGCGGGAAAGCGGATGGGAATTGGGGGTTCTTGTTGGCCATCAGCACAAATCTCAAAGCGCACACCGTTCGGGACACCAAGCGGTCGCGGAAAACCCGCCTGGATGGCGAAGTGTTGCTTGAGATAGGGGATCGGCGGCGAAGTTCCCGTGTGCCGTGACCGGGAAGCGGGCACCCGCTGGGCGGTCATGGCCCGGCGGGTGAGCGCTGGAAAGCCTGGCGTCAGGCGTTGGCGGGGCGCAGCGAGTAGGTTTTCAGCTGGTTGGCGAAATCGCGCAGCGACTGGATCCCGCTGGCTTCGGCTTCGTGCACCCAGTCCTTGATCGCCGCGAGCATGTCGTGGCCGTTGGAACTGGTCTTGACCCAGATCTGTTGCAGCGCCAGGCGTTTTTCGTAGATCACCTTCAGGGCCTGGCTGTGTTCCAGCATGTTCTGGATGCGGGCATGGTGGCGGTCTTCCAGCAGGCTGGTTTCCCGCGACAGCAGGCGCTTGGCGCGATGGAACTGGTGGCGTACCGAATGATCGACCTTGGCCAGTTCCTGCTTGACCAGCGGCGCGATCACCAGCTTGCGGTACTGCGCCATGATCTGGAAACGGTTGTTGAGGATCGCCATCGCCGTGTCCATGTCCAGGTGGCCCTTGCCTTCGACCCGGTGGGCGATCGGGGCGACCCGCTGCACCTTGGCCAGGCCCAGGAAACTGAACACCTTGATCCAGGCCCAGCCCAGGTCGAACTCCCACTTCTTCACCGAGAGCTTGGCCGAGTTGGGGTAGGTGTGGTGGTTGTTGTGCAGTTCTTCGCCGCCGATCAGGATGCCCCAGGGCACCAGGTTGGTCGCCGCGTCGCGGCATTCGAAGTTGCGATAGCCGACCGCATGGCCCAGGCCATTGATCACGCCGGCGGCCCACAGAGGGATCCACATCATCTGGATCGCCCAGATGGTGATGCCGATGGTGCCGAACAGCAGCAGGTCGATCGCCGCCATCAGCGCCACGCCACCCAACTTGTAGCGCGAGTAGAGGTTGCGTTCGATCCAGTCGTCCGGGCAGTTCTTGCCGTAGATGCGCAGGGTCTCCGGGTTCTTCGCTTCCTCGCGGTACAGCTCGGCTCCCTTGCGCAATACCGTGGACAGGCCCTTGATCACCGGGCTGTGCGGGTCATCCTCGGTTTCGCACTTGGCGTGGTGCTTGCGGTGGATGGCGGTCCACTCGCGGGTGTTCTGCGCCGTGGTCAGCCACAGCCAGAAGCGGAAGAAATGTTTCAGGCCAGCATTGAGCTCCAGGGAGCGATGGGCGGAATAACGGTGCAGGTAGACGGTGACGCCAACGATGGTGATGTGGGTCATCACCAGGGTGACCGCCACCAGTTGCCAGGCCGACAAGCCAAGAAAACCTTCGTACCACATAGGCTGTAGGGCCCTCGATAAAGAAAAAACAGCAGTCGCATTATCACCAAGCCCGCCCAGAAAACCAGTCGCCCTTTCAGATAAGAGTGGCGAGATGTTTCTTCCTCTATAATCCCAAGCTTTTCGTAAGGACATTGACGACCTTATGTCGGTTTCTTCTCGGGACGCCCTGCGCGCAGCCCTGTTCTACCTCCTGCTGTCTGTGTTGTGGTTGCAGCTCAGTGGTTACTTATTGAGCAGTTTCTTCGATGAGTCGAGCGACATGGCGCACTGGCAGCGGATCAACGGCTATGTCTGGGCCCTGGTCAGCGCCGTACTGATTTTCATCGCGCGAGGCCGGCTGTTGCGTTTGCTCGGCGCCGACACCTGGCTGCACCACCAGCGAGAGGACCGCGAGCGCCTGCGCCAGGCCGCGGCGGTGTTCGATTGCACCCGCGAAGGGGTGCTGGTCAGCGATCGCCGGGGCAAGATCGTCCATGTGAACCGCGCCTTCATGGAAATCACCGGCTACCAGCGCGAGGAAGTGCTGGGCCGCCAGCCGAGCATGTTCAAGTCCGGGCACCACAGCGCGGATTTCTACCAGGCCATGTTCGATTCGCTGAAGGCTACGGGCGAATGGAGCGGCGAGATCTGGAACCGGCGCAAATGCGGCGAGATCTACCCGCAGTGGCAGACCATCCGTGCCATCCAGGACGACGACGGCGAGCTCAGCCACTATGTCGCGGTGTTTTCCGACATCAGTGCGATCAAGGATTCCGAGCACGAACTGGCCCACCTGGCCCACCACGACCCGCTGACTGACCTGCCCAACCGCCTGCTGTTCACCGACCGCGCCGAGCAGGCCCTGGCCTCGGCGCAGATCCACAAGCGTGGCTGCGCGCTGCTGATGGTCGACCTGGACCACTTCAAGATGATCAACGACAGCCTCGGGCACAACGTCGGCGATCGCTTGCTCAAGGCGGTCGCTGTGCGCCTGCAGGGCATGTTCGGGCCGGGCATCACCCTGGCGCGCCTGGGCGGCGACGAGTTCGCGGTGCTGGTGGAAAGCTGCGCGCAGCCGGGGCAGGCCGCGGTGCTCGCGCAACGCATCATCGATGGCCTGAAGCAGCCGTTCCTGATGGACGAGAACCAGTTGTTCATCAATGCCAGCATCGGCATCAGCCTGTTTCCCAGCGACGCCCTGAGCGCCGAGCAGCTGTTGCGCAATGCCGACACGGCGCTGTTCAAGGCCAAGAGCGCGGGCCGCGACAGCTATGCGCTGTACACCGAGGAACTGACGGCCCATGCCCAGCAGCGGGTCGAGATCGCCTTCGAGCTGCGCCGGGCCCTGGAGCAGCAGGAACTGCGGGTGTTCTACCAGCCGGTGCACGACCTCATCGGTGGCCGCCTGGTGGGGGTCGAGGCGCTGGTGCGCTGGCAACATCCGCAACGCGGCCTGGTGCCGCCGGGCGAGTTCATTCCGATTGCCGAGCGTACCGGGCTGATCGCCGATATCGATGCCTGGGTGATGCAGCAGGCCTGCCGCCAGATGTGCCAGTGGCTGGCGGCGGGCTTCGAACTGTCGTTCGTCGCGGTGAACGTTTCCAGCCGCCTGTTCGCCCGGCGCGAGCTGTACCAGCAGGTGGCCCAGGTGCTGCACGACACCGGCCTGGACCCTGGCCACCTGGAGCTGGAAGTCACCGAAAGCGCGGTGATGGAAGACCCGGAAGTGGCCCTGGAACAGATGCATCGCCTGCGCGAGCTGGGGCTGCGCCTGGCCATCGACGACTTCGGCACCGGCTATTCTTCGTTGCTGCGGCTCAAGCGCCTGCCGGTGCAGAAGCTGAAGATCGACCAGGGATTTGTCGCCGGCCTGCCGTGGGACGAAGACGATGCGGCGATTTCCCGGGTGATCATCGCCCTGGCCCAGAGCATGGGCATGCAGGTGCACGCCGAAGGCATCGAGCAGGTGGAGCAGGCGCGTTTCCTCCTCGATCAGGGCTGCGACCTGGGCCAGGGCTACTGGTTCGGCCGCCCGGTGCCGGCCGAGCAGCTGGATTGGCGGCAGGTGCCGCAGATTCGCTGAGCCAGGCAGGCTCGATTCTGTAGGAGCGAAGCTTGCTCGCGATCGAGGCGCCGCGGTGTATCAGGCGGGACGCCATCGCGGGCAAGCCTCGCTCCTACAGAGGCAGGTTGGGGGTGCAACCAGGGCCAATTCCCACGCAACCTCGCGTCCCTGCAAATAATTTCTTATGGTTATATAAACATTCTTAAATAGTCTTTTTAAGAATATCTGCGCCTGTCTACTATTGCTCTCACGCCGCAAGCAGTGCCGCCACTGCCAGGCACCTCTCAATCCAGGAGCAGCACCATGAGCGCATCTCTTCGTAGCGTCGACGGCCAGGACGAACAAACCATCTTGCGTGAGATTCAAAGCGCCCTGCGCGATCTGCGTTTCGGTGCGGTGGAAATCACCGTGCACAACGCCCAGGTCGTGCAGATCGAGCGCAAGGAAAAATTCCGCCTGCAGAATCCAGGCAACAAGCCGAGCTGAATCCGCGTCATCCTCCCGGGCTTCCCAAGAAGCCTCAGAGACCCGACTGGACCACCGGAGGGCGTCTTCATGACCCCCAATGACCATCCCAGCGTTCACTCACGAATGCGGGCCTGAATCGCCATAAGAAAATGCCAGCACACTAAAAACTTCAGGAGCTTGACCATGTCGTCGATTCGCCGTTATGCCCTGGCCGCTCTCGCCAGCGCCGTTTTTGCCGGTTCCGCCGTTGCCAAGGATTATGAGTTGCTCAACGTGTCGTACGATCCGACCCGCGAGCTGTACCAGGACTACAACACCGAGTTCACCAACTTCTGGAAGAAGGAACATCCGGGCGACAACGTCAAGATCCAGCAATCCCATGGCGGTTCGGGCAAGCAGGCCCGTGCGGTGATCGACGGCCTGCGCGCCGACGTGGTGACCCTGGCCCTGGCCGGCGACATCGACGAAGTCGCCAAGCTCGGCAAGACCCTGCCGGCCGACTGGCAGAAACGCCTGCCGGAGGCGAGCACGCCCTACACCTCGACCATCGTGTTCCTGGTACGCAAGGGCAACCCCAAGGGCATCAAGGACTGGGGCGACCTGATCAAGAAAGACGTGTCGGTCATCACCCCGAACCCGAAAACCTCCGGCGGCGCACGCTGGAACTTCCTCGCCGCCTGGGCCTACGGCCTGAAGGCCGGTGGCAGCGAAGCCAAGGCCCAGGAATACGTGAAGGAGCTGTTCAAGCACGTACCGGTGCTGGATACCGGTGCTCGCGGCTCGACCATCACCTTCGTCAACAACGGTCAGGGTGATGTGTTGCTGGCCTGGGAAAACGAAGCGTTCCTGGCTCTCAAGGAAGACGGTGGCGCCGACAAGTTCGATATCGTCGTGCCTTCGCTGTCGATCCTCGCCGAGCCGCCGGTGGCGGTGGTGGACAAGAACGCCGAGAAGAAAGGCAACACCGAGATCGCCGAGGCTTACCTCAAGCACCTGTACAGCCCGGCCGGCCAGGAAATCGCGGCGAAGAACTTCTATCGTCCACGGGACAAGGACGTGGCGGCCAAATATGCGCAGCAGTTCCCGAAACTGGACCTGGTGACCATCGACAAGGACTTCGGCGGCTGGAAAACTGCCCAACCGAAATTCTTCAATGATGGCGGGGTGTTCGACCAGATCTACCAGGCGCAGTAATCTTCAGGGGCGAGCCAGGGTTACCGGCTCGCCGAACCGCCAGAACAATAGGCCCGGATTCGCTTCCGGGCTTTGCGTGTCAACCAAGGACTTTTATGTCGCGTCGTATCTCCCCCGTCATACCCGGCTTCGGGCTGACGCTGGGCTACACCTTGGTGTACCTCAGCCTGATTGTGCTCATACCGCTGGCGGCGATGTTCGTGCATGCCGCCCAACTCACCTGGGATCAGTTCTGGGCCATCGTCTCGGCGCCGCGAGTGCTTGCCGCGCTCAAGCTGAGCTTCGGCACGGCGTTGTACGCGGCGATCATCAACGGTGTGATCGGTACGCTGCTGGCCTGGGTGCTGGTGCGCTACAGCTTCCCCGGACGCAAGATCATCGACGCGATGATCGACCTGCCATTCGCCCTGCCCACCGCCGTCGCCGGCATCGCGCTGACCGCGCTGTACGCGCCGACCGGCCTGGTCGGCCAGTTCGCCACCGACCTGGGGTTCAAGATCGCCTACACCCCGCTGGGCATCACCCTGGCACTGACCTTCGTCACCCTGCCGTTCGTGGTGCGCACGGTGCAGCCGGTGCTGGCCGATATCCCCCGGGAAGTCGAGGAAGCCGCCGCCTGCCTCGGCGCCAAGCCCTGGCAGGTGTTCCGCCACATCCTGGTGCCGGCGCTGCTGCCGGCCTGGCTGACCGGTTTCGCCCTGGCCTTCGCCCGGGGCGTCGGCGAGTACGGCTCGGTGATTTTCATCGCCGGCAACATGCCGATGAAAACCGAAATCCTGCCGCTGCTGATCATGGTCAAGCTCGACCAGTACGATTACACCGGCGCGACTTCCATCGGCGTGTTGATGCTGGTGGTTTCCTTTGTCCTGTTGCTGCTGATCAACCTGCTGCAGCGGCGCATCGAACGACCTTAAGGAGGCGCGAAGCATGTCCCAATCGTCTATTTCCGCAGCCTCTGGCGCCAACGCCGACCGTCGTGGCAGCGCCACCTCGCGGCGGGTCTTGATCGGCCTTGGCTGGCTGATCTTCGCCCTGTTCCTGTTGCTGCCGCTGTTCATCGTGGTGTCCCAGGGCCTCAAGCTCGGTCTCGGTGCGTTCTTCGCCGCGATCTTCGAGCCGGACGCGCTGTCGGCCCTGAAGCTGACAGTGATCGCGGTACTGGTCTCGGTGCCGTTGAACCTGGTGTTCGGCGTCAGCGCGGCCTGGTGCGTGAGCAAGTACAACTTCCGCGGCAAGAGCATCCTGGTGACCCTGATCGACCTGCCGTTCTCGGTGTCGCCGGTGATCGCCGGCCTGGTCTACGTGCTGATGTTCGGCGCCCAGGGTCTTTTCGGACCGTGGCTGCAGGATCACGACATCCAGATCGTGTTCGCCCTGCCGGGCATCGTCCTGGCGACCATCTTCGTCACCGTGCCCTTCGTTGCCCGCGAGCTGATTCCGCTGATGCAGGAGCAGGGCACCCAGGAAGAGGAAGCCGCCAGGCTGCTGGGGGCCAACGGCTGGCAGATGTTCTGGCATGTGACCGTGCCGAACATCAAGTGGGGCCTGATCTATGGCGTGGTGCTCTGCACCGCCCGGGCGATGGGCGAGTTCGGCGCGGTGTCGGTGGTTTCCGGGCACATTCGCGGGGTGACCAACACCCTGCCGCTGCACGTCGAGATCCTCTACAACGAGTACAACCACGTCGCCGCGTTCGCCGTCGCGAGCCTGTTGCTGATCCTGGCGCTCTTCATCCTGCTGCTCAAGCAGTGGAGCGAAAACCGAATCAACCGCCTGCGCGCCAGCGCCGCGGAGGAATGAATCATGTCGATCGAAGTCCGTAACGTCAGCAAGAACTTCAATGCCTTCAAGGCCCTGAACAGCATCAACCTGGACATCCAGAGCGGCGAGCTGGTGGCGCTGCTGGGCCCGTCCGGCTGCGGCAAGACCACCCTGCTGCGGATCATCGCCGGCCTGGAAACCCCGGACGCGGGCAATATCGTGTTCCACGGCGAGGACGTCTCCGGCCACGACGTGCGCGATCGCAACGTCGGTTTCGTGTTCCAGCACTACGCGCTGTTCCGCCACATGAGCGTGTTCGACAACGTCGCCTTCGGCCTGCGCATGAAGCCGAAGAACCAGCGCCCGAGCGAAAGCAAGATCGCCGAGAAGGTCCATGAGCTGTTGAACATGGTGCAGCTGGACTGGCTCGCCGACCGCTACCCGGAACAACTGTCCGGTGGCCAGCGCCAACGGATCGCCCTGGCCCGTGCCCTGGCGGTGGAACCGAAGGTGCTGTTGCTGGACGAACCCTTCGGCGCCCTCGACGCCAAGGTGCGCAAGGAGCTGCGCCGCTGGCTGGCGCGGCTGCACGAAGACATCAACCTGACCTCGGTGTTCGTGACCCACGACCAGGAAGAAGCCATGGAAGTGGCCGACCGCATCGTGGTGATGAACAAGGGCGTGATCGAGCAGATCGGCTCGCCGGGCGAGGTGTACGAGAACCCGGCCAGCGACTTCGTCTACCACTTCCTCGGCGACTCCAACCGCCTGCACCTGGGCGAGGACCGGCATGTGCTGTTCCGTCCGCATGAAGTGTCGCTGTCGCGTTCCGAGCTGGCCGACCATCACGCCGCCGAAGTGCGCGATATCCGTCCGCTGGGCGCCACCACCCGGGTGACCCTGAAGGTCGAGGGGCAGAACGAGCTGATCGAGGCCGAAGTGGTGAAGGACCATGACAGCCTGGTCGGCCTGGCCAAGGGCGAGACGCTGTTCTTCAAGCCCAAGGTCTGGCAGCAGGTCGCCAACATCTAAAGCATCGCGGGCAAGCCTCGCTCCTACAGAAGAAAATCGTGTGCTTCTGTAGGAGCGAGGCTTGCCCGCGATTGCGATCTAAATCGCGGCGCGCTTCGGATTGACCCGCACCGCCCCCGCCCGCGCCTCGATCTGCTGCTTGAGCCCCTGGCGCAAGCCCAGCATGAACGCCAGTTCCGCGACCACGAATAACGGCCCGACGATCAACCCGGAAACGTCATCGACGAAGGCCGGCTTGCGCCCTTCGTAGTAATGGCCGACGAACTGGATCACCCAGCCCACCACGAACAGGCCCACGCCGCTGGCCAGCCAGACCGCGGTGCTCTGTTGCGCCAGTACCTGGCCGGCCCACACCGACAGGCCCATCAGCACGCTCATCAGCAGGCCCAGGCGCAGTTCCAGGCGCAGGTAGAACCCGCATGACGCCAGCGCCAGCAACACCGCCGGCGACAGCCACAGCCCGGCCACCGGCCAGGCCGGGCGCGACAGCAGCACCGCGACCGCCACCACGATCAGCGGAATGCCGATAAAGTGGCTGGCGATATTGCGCGGGTCACGGTGGTAGGCGGCGTATTGACTGAGATGGTCGACGAGGCTTTTCATTGTTGTTCCTCCTGTAGGGTGATCGAATCATGCCCTGCGCCGGTTGCCGGCTCTGTCGGCTAGGCGACAATCGGCGCTGCCCGTTTTTGGATGAAGCCATCGATGAAGATGCAGGTCTGGCGCGAGCGCCTGATGAATGGCCAGTGGTTCAGCCACTTGCCCGCACCCTTGCAGGATAGTTTGCTGGCCAGCGCCCGTTTGCGCCTGCTGGGCCCGGGCCAGCGCCTGTTCCAGCGGGGCGACCCGCCTTGTGGCCTGTATGCGGTGCTGGAGGGCACGGTGCGCATCGGCGCGGTCAGCGAAGAGGGCAAGGAGGCGCTGCTGAGCCTGGTGGAAGCGCCGCACTGGTTCGGCGAGATCTGCCTGTTCGACGGCCAGCCGCGCACCCACGACGCTTTTGCGGTGGGCCAGTGCGCCCTGCTCAACGTGCCGCAGGCGCTGCTGCTCGAGGTGCTGGACGCCCATCCGCACTACTGGCGGTACCTGGCGCTGTTGATGAGCCACAAGTTGCGCCTGGCCTTTATCAACCTCGAACAGTTGAGCCTGATGCCGGCCCCGGCGCGGGTGGCCAACCGCCTGTGGATGATCGCCTGCGGCTATGGCGAAACCGACACGCCGCGCCGCGTGCTGCACCTGCCCCAGGAACAGCTGGCGCTGATGCTGTCGCTGTCGCGCCAGACCACCAACCAGATCCTCAAGGACTTGCAGGGCCAGGGCATTCTCAAACTGGGCTACGGTGAGATCGAGATCCTCGACGAGGCGCGGTTGCGGACGCTGGCCGGGGTTTGACCTTCAGATTGCTATCGCGGGCAAGTCGGATCGCCGCCCGCTCGCTCCTACAGAAGAAGATTGCGCACGATCCTGTATGTAGGAGCGAGGCTTGCCCGCGATAGGGCCCGCAAAGCCACCACAAAACCCTCAGCGCAACCCATCGCGAAACTGCCCCGGGGTCATCCCGGTCCAGCGCTTGAATGCGCGGCTGAAGCTGCTGGCATCGGCGAAGCCCAGCAGGTAGCTGATTTCGCTCAGGGAGCACTGCGGGTCGCGCAGGTGCAGCAACGCGAGGTTTTCCCGGCATTCGGCGAGCAGGGTGTCGAAGCGGCAACCCTCGTCCGCCAGATGACGTTGCAGGCTGCGCAGGCTCAGGTGCAGGGCCTGGGCCACGCGCTCGGCCGAGGGTTCGCCTTCCGGCAACTGGGATTCGATGACCCCGCGCACCTTGCGCTCCCACGTCAGCGGTTGCAGTTGCGCCAGGGTGCGCTTGAGCACCGCCTCGTTGTGTTCGGCCAGCTCCGGGTTGGCGTCGTCCAGGTGGCTGTCGAAATCGTGCAGGCCGAATTCCAGGCGGTCCTCGTCGGCGGCGAACACCACCGGCGCGCGAAACACCGTGTGCCAGGGCCCCGGGTCGACCGGCTCGGGGCGCCGCAGGTACACCGCCAGCGGCGCGTAGTCGCGGCCCAGGCGGTTGCGGCAGGTGCGCACATAGATCGCGACGAAGGCGTCGATGGCCTCCAGCGCCGGCTCGGGGTTGCCGTCGGGCACTTTCAGGCGAAAGCGATAGCGGTCCTCGGTACGGGTCAGTTCCAGCTCCAGGGCGTCGCTGACCACTTGGTGGTAACGCACGATGCGCTCGAACACTTCCCGCAGGCTGCCGCTGGCCACCAGCGCATAGCCCAGGGCATGGAAAGTGGTCGGGCTGACGAAGCGCGAAACCCGCAGGCCGATAGCCGGGTCGCCGCTGGCCTGTACCGCCAGGTGCCACAGGCGGGTGGTGCCCGACAACGGGTAGCGGGCGTTGGGGTCGTCCATCAGCTGCGGGTCGAGCCCGGCCTGGTGGCACAGGGCGCTGCTGTCCAGGCCCAGGGCATCGAGCTGCTTGCGCAAGGCGCGGGTCCAGCTGGCGAGGGAAGTGGGTTCGGTCATGGCGGTTGGCGCGTCCGGTCAACAGGTTGGCGTCCGCGGCTAGCGCCCGGCGCGCGGGCGCAGGGCAGGATGCGAACATCAATAACCAGAGGATGGAAGCATGCACGGTACTTCTGCAAGTCCCGACCGGCTGAATGCACAGCAACGATCGGCGCATATTCGTGAGGTGGTGCTGGCCCGGGGCGTCGAGTTGCGCGAGCGCTACCCCGTGCTCAAGCACCAGGACGCGCTGGGCGCCGGCATCCTGGCCTTCGCCCTGGCCGGGATGCTGGGCTCGGCGGCGCTCTATCTGGGCGGTTACCTGGCCTGGTGGGCGTGCCTTTTGCTCAACGCGTTTTTCGCCTCCCTGACCCACGAGCTGGAGCACGACCTGATCCACAGCATGTACTTCCGCAAGCAGCGCATTCCCCACAACCTGATGCTGGCGCTGGTCTGGCTGGCGCGGCCGAGCACCATCAACCCGTGGATCCGCCGCCACCTGCACCTCAACCACCACAAGGTCTCGGGCAGCGAGGCCGACATGGAGGAACGCGCGATCACCAACGGCGAACCCTGGGGCCTCGCGCGGCTGCTGATGGTCGGCGATAACGTCATGTCGTCATTGATCCGCACCCTGCGGGCCAGGACCTGGGCGCACAAGCGCAGCATCCTCAAGCGCACCCTGAAGGTCTACGCGCCGCTGGCGTTGCTGCACTGGGGCGCCTGGTATGTGTTTCTCGGCTTCCACGCGGCCAATGGCATCGCCGCGTTGCTGGGCGCGCCCATCGCCTGGTCGGCCGGCACCCTGGCGACGATGCAGGTGATCGACATCGCGGTGGTGGTGATCGTCGGCCCCAACGTGTTGCGCACCTTCTGCCTGCACTTCGTCAGCTCGAACATGCACTACTACGGCGATATCGAGCCGGGCAACGTGATCCAGCAGACCCAGGTGCTCAACCCCTGGTGGCTGTGGCCGCTGCAGGCGTTCTGCTTCAACTTCGGCAGCACCCACGGCATCCATCATTTCGTGGTCAAGGAACCCTTCTACATCCGCCAGCTGACTGCGCCGGTGGCGCACAAGGTGATGGCCGAGATGGGCGTGCGCTTCAACGACTTCGGCACCTTCGGCCGGGCCAATCGGTTTACCCGCCAGGAGCAGGTGGCGACGCAGGTGGTGCGGGGTGTCAGGGCGTAAGTGCCCATCGCTGGCCCTGCCCTGTAGCCGCTGTCGAGCGCCAGCGAGGCTGCGATCGGCTGCGCAGCGGCCGCAAACCAGGCGACGTGGTGCGTCCGACCTGCACAACCGCCTGGCCGGCGCCCGCTTCGCGGTCGATCGCAGCCTCGCCGAGGCTCGGCAGCGGCTACAGGGATTGAGGTGTGGCAGCGGTAAAGGCCGCCATCAATCCGGCTGGAACGGCGAGGCGCTGAGGATCACTCCGGTTTCTTCCACGTACCGTTGCCAATGGCCGATCAGGGCGGCGAGCTTGTCCGGCTGGCTCTGCGCCAGGTCGTGGATTTCCCCGGGGTCCTGGCTCAGGTCGTACAGCTGCCAGGTCGCCGGGCCCACGGGGCCGGGGATGTACACGGCCTTCCACTGGCCCTGGCGGATGGCCCGGCGGCCGAACAGCTCCCAGCCGGTGACCGTGTGTTCGTCATGCACCTGCGCCGTCTCGCCGGACAGGAACCCCAGCCACGATTTACCGCGCAACGGCGCCACGTCCTTGCCGCGCCAGCGCTTGCCCGGATGGCGCACGCCGGCCAGGTCGAGGATGGTCGGGGTGATGTCCATCACCGTGCCGAAGCCGTGGCTGATCCGGCCCTTGAGCGACAGCTGCGGGTAATGCACCAGCGCCGGCACACGGATCCCGCCTTCGGTGGTGAACGCCTTGAACAGCCGTGACGGCGCGGTGGCGGCCTGGGCCCAGGCGGGGCCGTACCAGACATAGGAGTTGGCGCGGCCGATGTTGTCCAGGCTGTTGTCGTAGTGCTGGTTGAGGTAGGTCAAGAGTTCCGGGCCGAACTTGGGAAAGGCCTCCAGCAGCGCGCCTTCGGCACCGTTGTCGGACATGAACAGGATAAAGGTGTTGTCCAGCTGGCCCTGCTGGCGCAGGTAATCCACCACCCGGCCGATGTTCCAGTCCATGCGTTCGACCATCGCCGCGTAGACCTCCATGGCCCGCGCCGACACCTGCCGCTGCTCGTCGCTCAGGGCCTCCCATTCGGCGTTCAGGCGCACCAGCGGATGGGGTTCCACATCGGCGTCGATCAGCCCCAGCTGCTTGAGTTTCGCCAGGCGCTCCAGGCGCAGCGCCTCGGGGCCGGCGTCGTAGCGGCCACGGTACTTGGCGACCACTTCCGCGGGTGCCTGCAGCGGCCAGTGCGGTGCCGAGAAGGGCAGGTAGGCGAAGAACGGCCGGCTCTGGTCGCGCTCCTTGAGGTACTGCAACAGCTTGTCGCCGAAGGCGTCGGAGGAATAGAAATCCTGGGGCAGCTCGTCGATGAAACGGTCGTCCTCGATGTACAGCGCCGGGGTGGACTTGAGCAGGCCCGGAGTGGTCTCGTCGTAGGTCGGCTCGAACCCGTAGTGGTTGGCCGCGCCGGGCAGCAGCGAGAACGAACGCTCGAACCCGCGGGCGTGCGGCGCCAGCTCGGCGGTCAGGCCCAGGTGCCATTTGCCGCTCATCAGGGTCTGGTAGCCGGCCTCGCGCAGCAGTTCGGGCAGGGCCGCCACGCGGTCGTTGAGGTAGCCCTCGTAGCCCGGCTTGCCGATCAGGTCCGGGGTCAGGGCCTCGGCCATGGTGCCGATGCCGGCGATATGGTGGTCGGTGCCGGTGAGCAGCATGGAGCGGGTCGGCGAGCAGGTCGGTGCGGTGTGGAAGTCGGTCAGGCGCAGGCCGTTGAATGCCAGGGCATCGAGGTTCGGCGTGGCGATCTCGCCGCCGAACGCACCGAGGTCGGAGAAGCCCAGGTCGTCGGCGAGGATCACCAGGAAGTTGGGGCGTTGCGGCATCGATTCACTCCTTATCAGCAGGCAATAAAGGCCAGGGGCAGGTCATGGATCCGGGCGGGCTGGGGCAGTTGGTAGTGCTCGTCGCTGGTCAGTTCGTGGAGCAGTTCTTCGCGCAGTTGGTGGAAGTCGAAGCCGCTGCGCTGGCGCGGATGGGGCAGGGCGATGTCCACCACCCGCTTGATCCGGCCGGGGCGCGGTTCCATCACCACCACGCGGTCGGCGAGGAAGATCGCCTCCTCGACATCGTGGGTGACCAGCACCGTGGTGATCCGCGCGCGTTCGCGGATCGCCAGCAGCTCGTCCTGCATCTGCTGGCGAGTCAGCGCGTCGAGGGCGCCGAAGGGTTCGTCCAGCAGCAGGATGCGCGGGCTGGCCACCAGGCCACGGGCGATGGCCACCCGTTGCGCCATGCCGCCGGAGAGCTGGTGCGGGTAGGCGCGGGTGAAGTCGCGCAAGCCCACCAGTTCGATGAAGTCGGCGATCCGGGTTTGCCGCTCGGCAGCGCTCAAGGGTTCGTTGACCAGGCCCAGGCCGATGTTTTCCTCGACCGTCAGCCAGGGGAACAGGCGGTGTTCCTGGAACACGATGCCGCGTTCGCCGCCGATGCCGGTGACGGCCTTGCCGTCGACGCGGATTTCGCCGCGGAACTGGGTATCCAGGCCAATCAGCAGGCGCAGCAGGGTGGATTTGCCGCAGCCGCTGGAGCCGACGATGGCGACGAATTCACCCTCGGCGATCTCCAGGTTGAATTCGCGGATGGCCTCCAGCTCGCCGCCGGCGACGGCGAAGGACTTGCCCACCTGGTTGAAGCTGACAATGGGAGAAGGGGCGGGTGCGTTCATGCGTGTCTCCAGCGTGTGGCGCGAATTTCGATCTGTTGGCCAATGAGGTTGAGCAGCGCGCCGGTCAGGCCCACCAGGAGCATGCCGGCCATGATCAGGTCCATGCGCAGCAGCTGCTGGGCGCCGATCATCTGGCTGCCGATGCCGCCGTTGGACGGCATGAAGTATTCCGCGCCGATGGTCCCCAGCCAGGCGTAGATCAGGCTCAGGCGCAGCCCGGCGAAGATCCCCGGCGCGGCGCCCGGCAGCACCAGGCGGCGCAGGCGTTGCCAGAGGTCCAGGCGCAATACCTGGGCGGCTTCGTTCAATTGCGGCGACAGGTTGGCGACGCTGCGCTGGGTGGCGATGAACAGCGGGAAGAACGCGGCCAGTGCGACGAACACCGACTTCGCCAGTTCCCCGAGGCCGAACCAGGCGGTGAGCAATGGCACCCAGGCGAAAATGGCGATCTGGCGCAGCGCCGCCAGGGTCGGTCCGAAAATACGCTCGCTCAGGGACGACAGGCCCAGCAACAGGCCCAGGGCAAAACCCAGGCCGCCGCCCAGCAGCAGGCCGCCGAGGGTGCGTCGCAGGCTCAGGCCCAGGCCACCCGACAGGCTGCCGTCGAGCAGGCCGTTCCAGGTGGTGTCGAGCACTGCCAGCGGGCTCACCAGGATGTTGGCGTCGACCCATTCCAGCTGGTTCGCCAGTTGCCACAGCGCCAGCAGCGACAGCGGCAGCAGCCACGGCTGCAGCCGTTGCCAGCCCTGGTAGCGCGGGCCGCGGCGGATCTGCGCGATGGCCGGATGCGGCCAGTGCACCAGCGCCTTGTCCAGCAGGCCGACGCCGCGATCCAGGATCACTCCCAGTACGCCGATCACCACGATGCAGACGAAGACGATGTCCAGCATGAACAGCTGGCGCGCCCAGACCATCAGGTAGCCGATGCCTTCGCTGGAAGCCAGCAGTTCCACCGCCAGCAGCGAGGTCCAGCCGGTGGCCAGGGCCAGGCGCACGCCGGCCATGAAGGCGGGCAGGGCGGCGGGTAGCACCAGGCGCCGGATCAGCAGGTGCGGCGGCAGGCGCAGCACGGCGGCGGCCTCACGCAATCCGGGCTGGGCGTCGCGTACGCCGACCAGGGTGTGCAGGGTCACTGGCACGATGACGGCCTTGACCAGCACCACCAGCTTGAGCAGCTCGCCGATGCCGAAAAACACCATGAACAGGGGGATCCAGGCCAGGGTCGGGATTTGCGACAGGGCGGCGAACGTCGGGAACACCAGGCGCTCCAGGCGCCGGCTGGCTCCCAGGGCTGCGCCTAGCACGGCACCGGCGCCGATGCCCGCCAGCAGGCCCCAGAGCAGGCGTTGCAGGCTGATCGCCAGGTGGCTCCACAATTCGCCGCCGGCCAGTTCCAGCGCGCTGTGCCAGACCAGCGCGGGAGCCGGCAGGATCTGTTCGCTCATCCAGCCCTGCCGGCTGGCCAGCCACCAGAGGCCGAACAGCCCCAGCGGCAATAGCCAGGGCAACAGCCGCCGGTGGATGCGCGGCCAGGACAGTGGCTTATCGGCGGGCGCGGCCAACGGCAAGCTGAGCAGGGAAACACGGGCCATGGATGACCTCCGTTGTCGGATTGGGCTGCATCTTTCTGTTTTTTTGTTTGTTTGTAGGAGCGAGCGGGCGGCGATCCGACTTGCCCGCGATGACGGCCTCAAGGTCACCTCAGGGTCACAACCGGCCTGCGGCCTATCGCGGGCAAGTCGGATCGCCGCCCGCTCGCTCCTACAAGGTTGCGTTTGGTTATATAAAAAGTTGTATCGATGCTATTGGGAGATAAGAGAAGCCATTTAAGGCCTGCGGACGCTGCTGCATCCAATGCATTTGGCGAATATTTTCGATGCTGTTCATGCATGGCCCGCGCAGAGCCGCGTCCTGGCTGATTTATTCGAACGGGTTATTAAAATGTGAATTTTTAGTATTTAAATACCGCGTCGCCTTGGGCCTACCTTCTGCTCCTCAATGCCCGTCGCAGCCAGGAGCTCCACTTTATGAACCTTCCTTTCAAACGCGTCTTCAGCCTGTTCGCCGCGCCGGTCCTGGCGGGGCTCCTGGGATGCCTGCCGGTGCTGGCCCAGGCGGACGAGCTCAAGCAGATCCGCATCGCCGTACCGGACCTCAGCGCCGGGACCCAGCACAGCGGCGGCGGGATCACCGATGTACTGCGCCAGCAGCAGATCTTCGAGAAGGCCTTCGCCGACCAGGGCATCAGCATCCAGTGGAACTACTTCAAGGGGGCTGGTCCGGTGATCAACGAGGCCTTCGCCAATGACCAGGTGGACCTGGCCTACCTGGGCGACCTGGCGGCGATCATCGGCAAGTCCAACGGCCTGGACACCCGCCTGCTGAGCGCCTCCGCACGTGGGGTCAAGCAGTACCTGGGGGTGGTCCCGGGTTCGGGGATCAAGACCCTGCAGGACCTCAAGGGCAAGCGGGTCGCGGTGTTCCGTGGCACGGCCACGCAGCTGTCGCTGGACGCCGCGCTGGCCAGCCAGGGCCTGAGCGAGAAGGACCTGAAGATCATCAACCTCGATTTCAGCGCCGCGGTGGCGGCCCTGGCGGCGAAGCAGATCGACGCCACCTGGGGCGGCTCCAACCTCAACGCCTTGCAGGCCAAGGGGCTGGCCGAGGTGCCCTTGAACACCAAGGACCTGGGCGGCGTGGGTAGCGTGCAGGCGGTACTGGTGGGCAACGGCAAGTTCGTCGATGGCCATCCCGAGGTCGTGGAGAAACTGCTCAAGGCCCAGCAGCAGGCTGTGCAGTGGCTGACCCAGGACAGCAACAAGGAGGCCTACATCCAGCTGGTGTCGGGGCTGGCCAGCTACCCGCCGGTGGTCTTGCAGCAGGACCTCAAGGACCAGCGTTTCAGCGAGCTCTTCCCCTCCACCCTGGACCCGGTGTTCCTCGGCAAACTGCAGGACGCCGTGGACCTGGCCGCGCAGCAGCGGCTGATCCGCAAGCCGTTCAAGGTCAGCGAGTGGGTAGCGCCGCAGTTGGCTGCCGCCGGCCTCTAAATCCCATGGCGTTCCTGTAGCCGCTGCCGAGCCGCAGCGAGGCTGCGTCCGAGGACGCAGTCCTCGCCAAACCTGCCCACGCGGTTTTACGGGAGGAACGCGGTGCCTGGTTTTGCGGCCCCTGCGGGGCCGATCGCAGCCTCGCGCAGGCTCGGCAGCGGCTACGGGGTTTTGTGGGGGGGCCAGCAACTTCGAACGGCATGCCCCGCTTCTGTAGCCGCTGCCAAGCAGCAGCGAGGCTGCGTACGAGGACGCAGTCCTCGCCAAACCTGCCCACGCGGTTTTACGGGAGGAACGCGGTGCCTGGTTTTGCGGCCCCTGCGGGGCCGATCGCAGCCTCGCGCAGGCTCGGCAGCGGCTACGGGGTTTTGTGGGGGGGCCAGCAACTTCGAACGGCATGCCCTGCTTCTGTAGCCGCAGCCGAGCAGCAGCGAGGCTGCGCCCGAGGACGCAGTCCTCGCCAAACCTGGCCACGCGGTTTTTGCGGGAGGAACGCGGTGCCTGGTTTTGCGGCCCCTGCGGGGCCGATCGCAGCCTCGCAGGCTCGGCAGCGGCTACAGGGGTTTGTGGGGGCCCCAGCAATTTCGAACGGCATGCCCTGCTTCTGTAGCCGCTGCCGAGCAGCAGCGAGGCTGCGTCCGAGGACGCAGTCCTCGCCAAACCTGCCCACGCGGTTTTGCGGGAGGAAGGCGGTGCCTGGTTTTGCGGCCCCTGCGGGGCCGATCGCAGCCTCGCAGGCTCGGCAGCGGCTACAGGGTTTTGTGGGTGCCCCAGCAACTTCGAACGGCATGCCCTGCTTCTGTAGCCGCTGCCGAGCAGCAGCGAGGCTGCGTCCGAGGACGCAGTCCTCGCCAAACCTGCCCACGCGGTTTTGCGGGAGGAACGCGGTGCCTGGTTTTGCGGCCCCTGCGGGGCCGATCGCAGCCTCGCGCAGCTCGGCAGCGGCTACAGGGGCGGGGTGACCCGATAATCAGGTGGGTTTTTAAGGGCTTATACGGCAATGCTCACCTGCTGCCGATCCACCGCGACCAGCACTTCGATCATCTTGCGGGCCGCCGGGGAGAGGCGGAAGCCGGTGCGGCTGACGATGCCGCAACGGGCGTTCATGCTTTCGATGTTCTGCGGCAGGTTGCGCCAGTGCAGCAGCGCTAGGGAGCCTTGCTCGATGTCCTCGACGAAGGCTTCTTCGGTGCCCACGCCGATCGCGTTCGACTGCCGCACGATCTTCACCAGCGCCGGGAAGTGTTCGGTCTGGATGGTCGGGGAAAAGTCGATGCGGCCGCTGAGGTTGGCCAGCAATTTGCGGATACCCGGCGGAATCAGGGTGGTGGCCAGCGGGTAGTCGAACATGTCGTTGGTCGACAGGCTTTCCTTGGCCAGCAGCGGGTGCCCGGGGCGGCAGAAAAACACCCCGCGCTTGGGCGTCAGCGGTTGGGTCTGGAAGTTCGGGTCGGCCTCGAAATGGCGGATGTCGGCGATAAAGAATTCGATCTCTTCGCGGCTCAGGCTGCGGCTGAGTTTTTCCCAGTTATCCACCTCCAGGCAGATGCGCACCTTCGGATGGGCGCCGGTGAATTGCGCCACCGCGTCGGGCACCAGTTTCACCGCTGGCGCCGGGCCGCAGCCGAAGCGCAGTTCGCCGGCATCGAGCTTGGTCATCTGGGTCACTTCGCTGCTCAGCAAGGCCGCGCCCTGCACCAGGCTCAGGGCATGTTGCAGCACCACCTGGCCTTCGGGAGTGGGGCGCAGGTCCTTGTTGCCGCGGTCCACCAGCACGCAGCCGAACTCCTGTTCCAGCCCCTGGATACTGCGGCTGAAGGCCGGCTGGGTGATACCCATGGCGTCGGCCGCGCGGACGAAACTGCGGTGTTCGTTGAGGGCGATGAAGTAACGCAACTGGCGAAGATCCATATGCTTTCCCGGCATCCGAAAAATAGCCCGAAGGCATTTGCGACGAGTGAGGAATGAGGTTTTAAATGCAAGCTCTTATTCCGTCAACGAAGCATGTAAATATCTATTAGATCTAAATTGAATATAGATAGAGCGTTGTTTCGCTGCCGCCCAACCGTAAGCAGTCAGACGAGGGTCTACCCGATGAGCAATGCCGCACTAGCCGTTAAACCCGCTGTTCATGCGCTTGAGATTCACCCGGTGGCCGGCCGCATCGGCGCCGAGATCCGTGGCGTGCAACTTTCCGGCGCGCTGGACGCCGCCACCGTCGACGCCATCCAGCAGGCGCTGGTGGATTACAAGGTGATCTTCTTCCGCGGCCAGACCCATCTCGACGACCAGAGCCAGGAGGCCTTCGCCCACCTGCTCGGCGAGCCGGTGGCGCACCCCACCGTGCCGGTGCGCGACGGCACCCGCTACCTGCTCGAACTGGACGGCGCCGAGGGCCAGCGCGCCAACTCCTGGCACACCGACGTGACCTTCGTCGACGCCTACCCGAAAGCCTCGATCCTGCGCTCGGTGGTGGCCCCCGCCTCCGGCGGCGACACGGTCTGGGCCAACACCGCCACCGCCTACAACGAATTGCCGGTGGAGCTGCGGGAGCTGGCGGACAAGCTCTGGGCGGTGCACAGCAACGAGTACGACTACGCCGGGGCCAAGCCGGACGTGTCGGTGGAGAAGCTGGAGCGCTACCGCAAGGTTTTCACCTCCACCGTCTACGAGACCGAGCACCCGCTGGTGCGCGTGCACCCGGTGAGCGGCGAGAAGAGCCTGGTGCTCGGGCATTTCGTCAAGCGCATCAAGGGCTATACCCAGGCCGACTCGGCGCATCTGTTCAACCTGCTGCAAAGCCATGTCACGCGCCTGGAAAACACCGTGCGCTGGCGCTGGAGCGTCGGTGACGTGGCGATCTGGGACAACCGTTCGACCCAGCATTACGCGGTCGACGACTACGGCACCCAGGACCGCATCGTGCGCCGCGTGACCCTCAAGGGCGACGTGCCGGTGGGCGTGCACGGGCAGCGCAGCCAGACCATCAAGGGGCTGTGACAGGGGCTTGTCGCGGGGTTGCAAGGAGGCAACCCCGTGGCACTGGCGAGATCGTTATCGCGGGCAAGCCTCGCTCCTACAGTTATCACTGAACTGTAGGAGCGAGCGGGCGGCGATCCGACTTGCCCGCGATGAGGTCCTCGAAACCACCGCCTTCACCACACCCCGATCTGCACCACCTTTTCCGCCTCCGGCTCGCCATAACGAAAGCGCTGCCCGCGCAGGTCGATTTCCGCATGGCTGATGGTGGTCCGCCGCTTCAACCCGCGCAGCCAATCGAACAGATACCCCAGATGCTCTTCGCGCACCGCGGCATAGGCCGGGTCGGCGCCGAGGTCGTGCAATTCCTCGGGATCGTTGTGCAGGTCGAACAGCTGCGGGCGGAAGCCGTCGTAGGCCAGGTATTTCCAGCGCTCGCTGCGCACCATGGTCATGCGGCAGCGGTCGATGGGCTGCGCCAGGCGCTCGCGGGCCGGGGCCTGGAAGGCATAGTCGTATTCGCTGATGGCGTAGCGGCGCCAGTCGTCGGCCGTACCGTGCAGCAGCGGGATCAGCGAGCGGCCTTCCAGCCGGTGCTCGGCGCCGGGCAGCCCCAGGGCTTCGAGAAAAGTCGGCAGCGCATCGATGGTTTCCACCAGGCGCTCGTCCACCCTGCCACGGCTGATGTCCGCCGCCGGCCGCGGGTCGCGCACGATCAGCGGCACACCCACCGCCGGCTCTAGTAAAAACTCCTTTTCCCCCAGCCAGTGGTCGCCGAGAAAGTCGCCATGGTCGCTGGTGAACACGATCAGCGTGTCGTCCCAGCGACCGCTGCTTTGCAGGAAATCGAACAGCCGACCGAGCTGATCGTCCACCTGCTTGATCAGGCCCATGTAGGTCGGCACCACGTTCAGGCGCACTTCGTCGCGGGAGAAATTCAGGCTCTCCTGATGCTGGCGAAAGGCGGCGTACACCGGGTGGTCGCTGGCCTTGTCGGCGGCGGCACGCACCGGGGCGATGACCTGCTCGGCCGTGTACAGCGCGTGGTAGGGCGCCGGCGCGATATAGGGCCAGTGCGGCTTGATGTAGGACAGGTGCAGGCACCAGGGCTGGTCGCCCTGCTCCTGGATGAAGTCCAGGGCGCGGTCGGTGGTGTAGACGGTTTCCGAGTGCTGCTCGGGGACGCGGGCCGGCAGGTGGGCGTGGCGCATTTTCCAGCCGCTGAGGATTTCGCCCTGTGCGCCTTCGGCGGCGTTGGCCCAGTCGTGCCATGGATTGCGCCCCGGGTAGCCCTGCTCGCGCAGGTACTGGGTGTAGGGCGCCGACTCGCGCTTGTCGTCGAACAGCGGGCTGTCGGGGAAGATCCCGTCGTGGCGCAGGTAGGGCTCGAAACCCACCTCGTTGAGGGCTTCGGCCTGCTGGCTCTCGGGGTCGATGGCCAGGCGTTGCAAGGCATCGAGGTTGGGCGTGGCGTGGGTCTTGCCCACCAGCGCGGTGCGGATGCCGTGGGGGCGCAGGTAGTCGCCGAGGGTCAGCTCTTCCAGGGGCAGTGGTACGGCGTTCCACGCCACCTGATGGCTGCTGACGTAACGCCCGGTGTAGGCCGACATCCGCGACGGCCCGCAAATGGTGCCCTGGGTGTAGGCGCGGGTGAAACGCACGCCGGCGGCGGCCAGGCGGTCGATGTTCGGCGTGTGCAGGTGGGGGTGGCCGTAGCACGACAGGTAATCGCGACGCAGCTGGTCGCACATGATGTACAGCACGTTGCGCACGGGTGGGGCGGGGTTGGACATGGGGTTCACCGATCGAAAGACAGGTGAGGGTTTTCGCTTTCGCCGGGCATGATCACAAGCGCATTTGGCGCATGCTTTTCATGCGTGGTGTGCATCGCTCTTGAGGACGTCATCGCGGGCAAGCTCCGCTCCTACAGTAGGAGCGGAGCTTGCCCGCGATTGGGCCGGATCAGACCGCAAAGTTCTCCAGCGAACACAGGTCCTCATCCACCGCATCGGTACGCTTGATCTCCTCGATCATCGCCTCGGCCAGCGGCGACAGCCGGTAGCCGGCGCGGCTGACGATGCCGTAGCGGGTGTACAGCTCTTCCAGGTCGTCGGCCAGCCCCTCGATCTTCAGGCACACCAGCTCGTCCCGGGCGTTGTGCAGCGCGTCGCTGTAGGAACCGATGATGCCGATCGCGTCCGAACGCAGCACCACGCCGAGCAGGCTGTAGCTGTTCTCGCATTCCACATTGGGGGTGAAGTCCGGCCGGCCGCTGAGGTCGACTATGACCTTGCGCAGGTTCGGCGGGCGGATGGTCACGGCCAGGGGGTAACTCATCAACTCGGCGGCGCTGACGCTTTCCAGGGCCGCCAGGGGGTGCCCGGCGCGGCAGCAGAAATGCCATTTGCGCGGGCGCAGGCGCTGGGTCAGGTAATCCGGGTCGGCCTCGAACTGCCGGGTGTCGGCGACGAAGAACTCGAACTCTTCGCTGAGCAGGCGCTTGCTCAAGGTTTGCCAGTCATCCACCTGGAACTGCACCCGCGCCTTGGGGTAACGCCCGATAAAGCTGCCGATGGCCCGGGGGATCAAGCCCGCCGCCGGTGCCGGGCCGCAGCCGAAGCGCAGTTCGCCGGCCTCCAGGCCGTTGAACTGGCTGATCTCGTTGGCCAGTTGCTGCGCGCCGCTGACCAGCCGCCGCGCATGTTCGAGCAGCACCAGCCCCTGCTTGGTCGGCGCCAGGTCCTTGCGCCCGCGGTCCACCAACTGGCAGCCGACGCTGTGCTCCAGCGCCTGGATGCTACGGCTGAAGGCCGATTGCGACAGGTTCACCGCCGCCGCGGCCGCGACAAAGCTGCGCTGTTCGGCGAGGGCGATGAAGTGACGGAGCTGGCGCAGATCGATATGCATTTTTCACATTGAAAATATCGGGGAAATGCATTGGCTATGCATTAGGTCGACTCTTTATAAAGGCAATCTCTTATTCCGTAAATCTTCGTAAAAACATAAATAAATATCCAAAAAGAATATACGAGTCTGCCAGTTTCATCCTCCAGGAGCCGCCCATGAGCCCGTTGCATCGTCTGTCCCCCCCTTCGCCCCGACGGCTCAAGCGCCTGCCGCTGGCCTTGCTGCTGGCCGGTAGCGCCAGCTGGTCCCAGGGCTATGCCGCCGAACCGGCAACCGCCGCCGACACCCCGGCGGGCGCCAAGGCGTCGAAGCCCGCCGCCAGCGGCCAGCTGGAAACCGTGACCGTGACCGCGCGCCGTCGCGAGGAGAGCGCCCAGGATGTGCCGACGCCGATGAGCGTGATCGGTGGCCAGGCCCTGGAGAGCCAGCGGGTCTATCGCATCCAGGACCTGCAGCAACTGGTGCCCAGCGTCAATGTCGCCTACATGCATGCGCGCCAGTCCAGCGTGTCGATCCGCGGCCTGGGCAACAACCCGGCCAGCGACGGCCTGGAAGGCAGCGTCGGGCTGTATATCGACAACGTCTATCTGGGACGGCCGGGCATGGCGGTGTTCGACCTGATGGACATCGAGCAACTGGAGGTATTGCGCGGACCCCAGGGCACCCTGTTCGGCAAGAACACCACCGCCGGGGTGATCAATATCAGCACCCGCGCGCCGAGCTTCACCCCCGAGCGCAGCATCGAGACGTCGGTGGGCGAGGACGGTTACTTCCAGACCAAGGGCACGATTTCCGGGCCGTTGAACGACGAGCTGGCCGGGCGCTTCTCGGCGTATCGCACCCGCAGCGACGGCGACATCAAGAACGAATACGACGGCCATGACCTCAACGGCGGCTCGCGCCAGGGCTTCCGTGGCCAACTGCTGTACAAGCCCAACGAGAGCTTCAACCTGCGCTGGATCGGCGACTACAACGAAGAAGATTCCAGCGCCGGCACCCGGGTGCTGTACAGCACCGGGCCGACCATCAACGGCACCAACGTCTACCAGTCGCGGGCCAACGCGGCCGGCGCCACCCTGGTGGACGGCACGCACCGCAAGGTCAACCTGGACAACGATCAGCACGTCACGGTGTTCCAGGGCGGCACCTCGCTGGAGGCCAACTGGACCCTGCCCAGCGACTTCACCCTGACCTCGGTCAGTTCCTACCGCTGGTGGAACTTCACCCCGCGCAACGACGACGGCTTGAACGTGCCGGCGACCTACAACGCCGGGGTCTCGGTGGAGGACAAACAGTGGTCCCAGGAATTCCGCCTGGCTTCGCCCACCGGCGGTTTCTTCGACTACGTGCTCGGTGCCTATTACTTCGGCTCCGACCTGGACAACAAATCCTTCGCCTATTACGGACCCCAGGCCGACATCTGGAACGGCACGCCGAGCGGCGCGCTGAACAACGTCACCAGTATCGGCAAGGGGCATATCCGCACCGACAGCTTCGCCCTGTTCGGCCAGGGCACCTGGCACCTCACCGAGCGCCTGGACTTCACCGCCGGCCTGCGCGGCACCTATGAAGAGAAAAACGCCTGGGTCAACCGCAATGCGCCAGTGGGGGGCGCCGCGGTAACCGGCGCGGCAGCCACCGCGCGGCGCGGGCGCGCCGGCGCCTACGACTCCGGCGACCTCAACCAGTACAGCACCAGCCCTTCGGGCCTGCTCAACCTCAGCTACCGCTTCACCGACGATTTGCTGGGCTATGCCACCTTGTCCCATGGCGAGAAGTCCGGTGGGGTCAACCTGGTGGTGGGCTCGGCGCCCACCGCCGGCGCCGACTCGCTGCTGGTCGGCACCGAACGCGCCAACAACGCCGAGCTGGGCTTCAAGAGCACCCTGTGGGACAAGCGCCTGCAACTCAACGCCAACCTGTTCTGGACCCAGGTCAACGGCTACCAGACCAACGCCTACGACGCCGCCAACCGCGTGCAGTATCTGACCAACGCCGGCTCGGTGCGCTCACGCGGCGTGGAGTTCGAAAGCACGCTGATCCCTGTCCGTGGCCTGACCCTGAACTTCAACGGCTCCTACAACGACGTCAGCTACCTGTCCTACAAGGATGCGCCATGCCCACCCGAGGTCAGCCTGCGCCCGGGCGCCCCGGCCTCCTGCGACCTCAGCGGCCACCAGGTGGTCGGCGCCTCGAAGTGGATCGGCAACGCCAACGGCGAATACAAGTGGAACCTGGACAACGGCCTGGAACCCTACGTCACCGGCAGCTACGCCTTCCGCTCCAAGGCGGTGGGCACGGTGGAAGATTCCGACTACGGCCAGATCCCCAGCTACGCGGTGGTCAACCTCTCCACCGGCCTGCGCGGCAACTACGAGCAAGGGCAGTGGGACGTGTCGCTCTGGCTGAAAAACGCCTTCGACAAGACCTACTACACCACCCTGTGGACTGGCGGGAACGGCGGCTATGAAGGCCTGCTGGGGACGCCGCGGACCCTGGGCGTGACCGGGCGTTACGATTTCTGACCGCTGCTCTGTAGGAGCGAGGCTTGCCCGCGATAGCGCCCGTCCTGACACACCACGGTGTCAGTATCGCGGGCCATCGAGTATCGAGCGGCTGCTCCTGCAGAAGTCGGTTTATTTGTTTTCAAGCAGGATGACTCTGTAATTGCGCTGCACTCGGTCGTGGAAGTCCGGGTGCGGCGGCCCCTATTCCACTGGCAAGGTTGCCACGTTGCTGTTCTGGCAACCCTCGAATTGAGAGAATATCGGCAGTAGAAATAACATCTGTTTTATGAAGGGATTCTGGCGCTGATGTGGCTGATTACGTATTTGCTCAACTAATCTTCCAGCATTGAATATTTCCGTTTTTCATCAGTTGGCTGATTAGCTGCTCTGATATATCAATTTCTGGATAATCTGAATCATCGTCTACAGGGGTGACCAATAAGTTGAATTCATCAACGGGGTCGTCGCGTAAATCATCCTCAGGGAGTGGCGTTCCTAAAAGTGCATAGTTAAGGTTTGGTGTCCTGGCTAGAAAAGCGGGGAATTCCTCATACATGCCTTCTTTGTCTTGCTCAAAGGTGAGGCCGAGAATGTCCCCGATAACAGTGGCTGTATGTTCCAATGAGCCGATTGGAGTTAAGCCAATATCGGCAAACTCTCTATAGGTTACGGTTTTCATATTGCTTTCCTTGTTCAATGAAGAATAGTTGAAAGTCGCCTTTTTCCTGGAGTCTTTCAATTTCCTTGTGAGTGAATATACGAAAGGTGAAACGGTCACTTCTGAGCCCAGAGAACTCTATACGCTGCCTTAGGGATTTATCAATTTCTTTTTGGATTCTTGAAACCTTGACAATACGGTTTCCACTTCTGAATAGGTAACTTTTATTGAAATTTGCAGCAAGTCTGTCACTCACTATGAAGGCATCAACATCAAAGTCTGATGGGTCAAATGGGGCATTGCCTTTGTGTGGCCCCTTTTGTCCTCGAGCCAGGCTGCCACGGAATCCAATTCGTGCGTTTCCGTCAAGCTGGGTTATTTCTTTTATATGAGGTTGAACAACTTCCTCTAAAGCCGAAGTTATTTCCGCACGTTTGCCGGTCAGCATAGAAGTTAGCGAGGGGACTTTACCTTTAAATCCGGGGACGAACTTACTGGTGATGGACCTTGTAACACTCATCAATCCCAGTGGATCCACCCATCCCGTAGGGCTGGGCACATATTGATAACTATTAAGCCCCCCCGCCAGCTTGATCGGATCCGGTGTTAGAAAGCGGCCGATACCCGGGTTGTAGTAACGATGCCGGTTGTAGTGCAGCCCGGTTTCGGCATCGAAATACTGCCCCTGGAACCGTAACGGATTATCGATTTCCTCAATATCCAGCGCAGCCAGGTTGCCATAGGCCCGATACCTGGCCGACCACATGATGTCGCCGCTGTAGTCCGTCAGTTCCTGTGGCGTGCCGAGGTGGTCGAGTTGGTAGTAAAAGGGTTCGGCCTTGAGCGGGCCTTCGCCGTCGAGCATGGCCAAGGGGCGGAAGGTGTCGGGTTCATAGAGGTAGCTGCGGTAGCGATTTTCAGCGCTTTCGGCGATCAGCCGATCGCCTTGCCACAAGAATTCAGTGGTGCGGCCGTCGACGGTCTTGGCGATACGCCGGCCGAAGGCGTCGTATTGGTAGGTCGCGGTACTGCCCCCGGGGAGGCTGACACCGATCAGCCGATGCTGGCAGTCGTAGCGGTACTCGGTGACCAGCTTCTGCCCGGTGCCGCGGCGTTCGCGGCTGAGGTTGCCGAAGGCGTCGTAGTCGAAGTGGCGGTCGCCCTGCATCAGCAGGCGGTTGCCTTTGACATTGGCCTGATCGGTGACGGGCTGGTCGCCACCGCCCAGCAGGTTGCCGGCGGGGTCGTGGGCGAAGCTTTCCGGGGTGCTGCCGCGCACGTGAATCAGACGGTCGAGCGGGTCGTACTGGTAGCGGCGATTGCCTTTGCGGCTGTCTTCGATGCCCGCGAGATTACCGTTGGCGTCGTAGGCGTAGCGGCGTTTCAGCAGATTGTGGTTTTGCTGGCTGATGTCATGGGCGCGTAGGCGTCCCTGGTCGTCGTACTGGTACTGGCTCAGCAGCAACCCTTGCTGGCGCTGGCTTTCGAGGCCGGCGCCGTACTGGTGACGGGTCAGGCGCGCGCCGTTGAGGTCGATGCCGCTCAGTTGGCCGCCGGGTTGGTAGTGGTAATCGAGCTTGCTGCCATCCGGCAGGCGGCAGTGGCTGAGTTGGCCGAGTGCGTCGTACTGGTAGCGCAGGGTGCCCCAGCCCTGGTGTTCGGTGATCAGGCGGTCTTGCAGGTCGTATTCATAGGCCAGCGGCCAATGACCGTCGTCGACCCCGACCAGGCGGCCCAGGGTGTCATAGCTGTAGTGGATCTTTTCGCCATCGGCCAGGGTCTTCACCAGCACGCGGCCGCTGGCATCGCGCTGGTAGGCGGTGACCCGCTCGCTGCCGTCGTCGCCGAATTCGGTTTTCTTCAGCAGGTTGCCGTTGAGATCGTAGGTGTAGGCGGTACGGCGTCCGTCGAAGCCGGTCTCCTGCTGCAGCAGGCCGTTGGGGTAGTAGTCCAGGCGATACTGCTCGCCGCGTTCATTTTCGATCCCGGTCAGCCACAGGCGGGTGCTGTCGTACCGGTAATCGAGCTGGCTGCCATCGGGGTTGATGCGTCGACTGACCAGGTGCAGCCCGTCGGCGTATTCGTAGCGCGTGATGCGCCCCAGCTCGTCGCGCTCGCCGGTGACCTTGCCGTAGGCGTTGTAGCTGAAGGCACGGCTGGCGCCACCGGGCAGGGTGATCAGGCTGAGGCGGTTGGCGGCGTCCCATTGGTAGTGGGTGATGGCGCCGTTTTCGTCCTGGCGGGTGATCTGCCGGCCCAGGGCGTCGTAGCGGTATTTGCGCTGGCTACCGTCGGGCAGGTGTTCTTCCAGCAGTTGGCCAAGGTTGTTCCAGCCCAGCCGGTGGTGGCTCTCGTCGGGATAACGGATCTCCAGCAGGCGGCCCTGGCGATCGTAGCTGTAGCGGGTGGCATGGCCGTCAGGGTCGGTCTGGCGGGTGATATCGCCTTGAGCGTTGTACTCATAGGCCCAGCTCGCCTGGCCACAATGCATTTCACTGACCAGCCCGTTTTCGTACTCGTAGGTGATGGGCTCGTCTTCGGGCGTAATCACCGCGACTTGCTGGCCGGCCTCGTCGTACTGGTATTCGGTGATGGCGCCCAGCGGGTCCTGCTCGGCAATCAACCGGCCCTTGTCGTCATAGGCCTTGCGGTACTCGGCACCGCTGGGATCGACTTTGCCGATCAGCCGGGCCTGACCGTCATGGGTATAGATCTCTTCGCTGCCATCGGCATAGATGACCGTGACGCTGCCCTGGTCATCCCAGACGTAACGCTGGCTGACCTGGGCAAAGCTGGCCCAGTGCCGAACGCAGCGGGAGTGCTTGCCCTGGCGTTCCCATTCCCAATAGAAGCTCGCCCCGCCCGCCAGCTGTCGTTCGAGAATGACGTGCTGCTCGTTATAGCGGTAGTGCTCGGCTTCGCCTGCCGCGTTCTTGGCCTCTATCAAGTGGTGTTGCGCGTCATAGCGGTAGCTGACCAGGGTCTTGAGCGTGCTCCAGCTGTCTTCCTGGGTGTCCGCGGGGACGAACTGCTGGTAGTCGACGGCGACGATGTGGCTGCGGTCATAACGCAGTAGCAGGGCGCGGCCGGCGCCATTGTCGAGGCGTTTGATCCGCCCCTGGATATCGCGGGTGATGTGCAGGCGGTTGTCATAGGCATCGCTGATGGCGACCAGCGTTGCGCCCCGGTCGTTGTAGCGAAAGTGAAAGAGCTGCGCGGTCTCGCCGGCCTGGCTGAGGATCAGCTCGGCAGGGTCGTCGCCGCGAAAGATCGCCGCCCGTGACAGCGTGTTGGTGATGGTCGGGCGTTGCTCGTCGGGCAAGGGGAAGGTCATCGAGCGGTTTTCGTGGTCGGTCCAGACGACGCTGTCACCCTGGATTTCCAAGCGTTGGGCGAGGGCATGGCTCCAGCCATGGCCCAGGCCGCAGTCGATTTCGGCGGCACTGGTGCGATACAGGCGGGTCCACTGGAAGGGCAGCAAGCCATCCAGTTCGCCGTCGGTCAGCGTCAGCAGTTCCTCGCCGGTCACCATGGACACCGGGCAACCATTGGTGCAGGTATTGCTGGCGGCGTCGTTGATTTGCTGATCGGGGGTGGTGGCCCCACTGGAGGCGTCGGGCAGCATTGGCGGGCTGTTCAGCCGGCTGTTGCGCTTGCCATCGAAGTAGAGTTTTACCAGGCCGTTCTTGACCAGCGTCGTTACACCGCGTGCGGCCACGGTTGTGTATTGCTCGAGGTATTGGATACGGGCATCGGTGATCGTACTGACGGCGGCAAGAAAGTCATTCACCGCCTCGAAGTCGTTCCTGGCGTTCAGCCGGCGGTTCAGGTAGTTATCCCCAAGCCCGCCAGAGGCAATGTTCAGCACCACGGCCAGCACCATGTCGATCAAGGCCGAGATGATGTTGGAAGAAATGGTGAGGGCCGTCGTATCGGAGTACTGGGTGGGTGGCAGTGCGCTGAGCCAGATCGAGGCGCTGCGTACCAGCAGGAACAGAGCGGCTTCATCGCTGGCCAGTAGCATCGCCCGCTTCATGGCCTCGGGCTGAGTTTGCGCCAGCTCTACCAGTGATTGCGCCTCGTCTTCCAGTCGTCTGGAATGCCTCTTGGGATCCTTCAGGATATTGAGAATCCACCGGATTCGGCGCCAGACGCCGTTGATGGTGCTCCTGTCTGCGGCAAAGATTCCCACTTGTTTTGGGTACAGCCATGTATAGCCCGACTGTTTTGGCCACTGCGGCTTGAAGCGGGCCCACTCTGCACGGAGCCAGTGTTCCAGTGCGCCGCCAAGCTTGTCATAGAGGTCAAACAGGATATCGATATCTGCCGGCGTCACCTTGTTGTGCACGCGAATCTTGTAGTACTCGCCGGGGGTTCCCTGGAAACTTCCCTTGCCCTTTGAATCAAGCCTCAGCGTGGCCTGTGTAGCCCCCAGCAGAGAAACCACTTCGACCTGGATGCCGCCAAGAGGAATGTCATGGGCCGATTTCAGTTTGCTCTCGATCAGCAGTGGTTCCCCGAGTGGGCATCGAGCAAGGCAAGAGAGCGGAATTTCAAAGTCTGAGAGGTGGATACCGCTGTATCCGATCACATCCTCCATGGCCAGCAGGGAAGGCCTTCTACTTTTGAAGAGAAGGTCTTGCGGGGCTTGGGCATACCAGTTTTTGAGCTGCTCGTGATAACGCACCAGGCTGTTTTTGAAGGTATCCAGTTGCTGCTCGATTGCGCTTATGGGGCCCATCACGTCGCTCCGGAATCAGGTGGTCAGGTAGCACCTCATTTGGCTGTCCGATGGTTCTTTCGATGGCGTTCCAGGGCGCGTCTGGCAAGGCGCCTGCTGCGTTCATGGTCAAGCGGGGAGGCTGCAGCCGACGCAGCGCCTTGAGATGCCGGGCACTGAAGGAAGGTTTTTGCAGGGGGGGAAATAAGCCAGGTCGCCCATTTGCGCCCGTCGCAGTGGGCCAGCGGGCACAAGGGCAAAGGGCGTCCGTGCCGGGCGCGAGGGTGCGCCATGGCGTCTGCAAGGCAGGCAACGCAAGCTCGGTGGGATGCCTTGAACATTCCTTGTTCCTCGCGCGATGCCGCGCAAATTCCTGCACCGTGATGCATCGATCGTAGGTGGCGATCGGTGGTATCGCCTTGATTCGAGATCGCAGCCCGATCAAGCCCGGTCAGCGCCAGGAACCTGCGGCAGTCGGGTGACGGCGCACCTCGGGGATTGGCCATTTTCCGGCCGCACAAATGCCCGGCACCGAACATCGCGATAGCCTGGCGAAAGGGAGTGTAGTTGTGTTTTTACGAGCTAGTGGCAGAGCGGCATCAGGGCCCGATCGGAGGTGATCCAGGCCCCTGTCGGTTGTCTGGATCCGCAGCAACCAGGCCATCGAATGGGGGCACAGGTCGAGCCGCGCGGCCAATCGAACGTCGGCCGGCCGCTCCTACAGAAGACGGGTTATTTGCAGCTGTAACTATCCGGCATGGTCACCGTGTAAGTCCGCTGCACGCGGTCGCGGAAATCCAGGTTCTGCAAACCCTGCTCGACCACAAAGGCCTCGACCTTGGCGTCCTGGCAATCGTCGTTCTGCGACGACACCCGCAGCAGATACACCGCGCGCTTGCTGGCCTCGTCCCGGGCGGTCACGGTGAAGGTGGTCAGCCTGGCATACCCGGTGCGCTCCGAAGTCCCCACCGGGCCATAAGAGGTATTGGGCGTACTGGTGCAGACCAGCTTGTCCTTCTTCTTGCCATCCTTGCACACGGTGGACGTACTGTTCTGCACCTGCCCGTATTCGGTGGCGGTGTAGCGATACGTTACCTGCTTGCTGCCGATATCCAGGGTCACCGTCATCTTGATCGGCGCATGCTGCTTGGGCAGCGTCGCCTCGGTGAACACCTCGCGGAACCCCTGGTCCTTCATGGCACTGACCATGTCGCGCACGTAATAACGGGCATTCAGCGAGTTCTCATCATCCCTCGTTGTAACCGTCACCAATACCGGCGCCTGCCGATCAAATTGATAGTCCGGATCCGGCGTGCCATTGAGCGCCACGCCCAGCTGCGTCGCGCAGCCAGTCAGCAAGGTGGACAGCAAGAGGAGGGGGTAGAGCAGGTATCGAGTCATGAGGGTCTTCGTTGTGTTGCGGGGGGTGGATAGGGATTAAACGGATGAATGGGGAAATAAACAAATGGACGGTGGGGGGTGAGGGTACGGGGTGCTGGGTTTACGGCAGATTAATGTGCTCGCCGGGGGTGATCGCAGGGAGAGGGAGCATGACGGGTTTGGTGGGGGAGGTGGTTGTGGTTTTTTGTCGCTGGGGGGATGGGAGGCAGTGGAGCCCGGTGTAGCTAATTCTTCAGTGCTGGTCCATAAACTCGAGCCATTCCTTTTTAGAAGTATTCGGGGGGGATTCTTAATATTCTTATCGGTTTTGTGGGACGAGTGCTCTATCGGAATCTATGTATGCCAACTTCGTTCTCCAATTGATAACCTATGACGTAATCAGAAAGTCTTGAGTTTATAATGTCGTCCCAGTTGGCTGGAACTAACTCAGTTCCTTGAGGGAAGTCTATCCAGTTTGCTTCGTCGAGCTTTATATCATTTGGATCGAATTCGCTGGTTTTGCGAACTGCCACCTTATCGAAGTCCTGTGTGTAAACTTCAAACTCACAGGAAAGTCCATATATTTTTCCTGAGGACGATTTTATAATTATTAGGTAGGCACCTTGAGCATATGTTTTTATGTAAGAGTCTATGACGTAAAATATTTTTTCCATATGGTTGCTCCTTGAAGCTATCAATAGTTGCAGGGGGTAAATAACAGGGGTTGGCTTTAAGTGTTAAGTGTTACTATTCATCCCAATTTTCTTTTGTTTTGAGTGCTTCGCTGAGCCAAACGCTAAAGTCTGTGAGAGTGCTCTGATGCTCCCAACCTTCTGAGGCATAAGCATGAATGATTAATACGTTGGGATTTCCAGATAGATCTTTACCGTCGAAGCAGGCTATATCATCATTGGCACTAAATTTTGCAAAAGGTATTAGTGATCTTTTTGGATATAGTTGTTTCAGGGTTTTATGCCAGCTATTTATTTTTCCCTCCTTGTAGACTAAGAGCCACCAAGGCTCAAGGTCGGCTTTTGGTTCTTTGTTTATGAAATCTACAAAACTTTTCGGGAATGGATAATTTTGTATGTCTTCAACTTCAAGAAAGGGTTTCATTTTTTGTCCAATTTAGGGGGCATGAGATTTTGGCAGTAGGTATCCAATAGCCTTGTTAAGGCATTATCCACTTGTTCAATGGTAATTGATCCATTTGCACCCTGAATTTCTCTTTGCCCTCTCTGAGGGTCATATGGTTGGGGCCACTATAGGTATCTTGCTCTATTGTGCCATCGTCTTCCCAGTTACATAGTCCGCAAATTTCATAGTGTGCCCTTGATGAGAGAGTTCGATAGTCACAGCAAGGACAAGCTTCCAATGTCTCAATATCCCCATAAACTTCATACTTTCCTAGGCCAATTTTTGACATGAGCTCTGATAAGTATGTATTTGTCACGCCTTTGTATTCTGAAGCTAGAGCAATCATGATCAGTTCGTCGCACATTTGATCCTGAGTATCGCTCGGAGGATCACCGTTCAACGATACTAGATTTTGAATTTCTTTCGATAGTAGAGAAAACTCAAAATCGCTTTCATCTAGTCCCCACCAATTAAATATGTATGATTCGCGAGCATTATTATCGAGAGAATTTAAGGTTTTTTTGCATAATTTATGTATGGCGTCAGCTCTTGGAAGAATACTCATCTTGAAATTTCTTGGCTAAAATAATGACCTATTGGAATGCATCTACGTCGATCCATATGGATAGATTGTTTCTGAGTGTGTTTAATATAATGGCTTTAATAAGGATAAGCGCTCAGAGTGGTTGGCTAAGATTTATATTGTTCTGGTTTTTTTAACTCAATGGATAATCACATCCCCAAGGAGGAGTAAATAGTTCAGGGCTGATGTGATTTTCTCGAATGAAATGGTTTATATTGTCTTCAGTTTCTAATGTTTTTAGCTTTGTTATGGTTATGTCTGAGCTATCGATACTGTCTTGTGTTTCAAGTGCTCTTTTCGGAATGGTGAACTCTATGGCAACATAGTTTGAACCCTTGGAGTCTTCTATGAATCTGTAAAAGCGACGGCCTGGGCGTCGGTTTTCAAAGTCAAGCTGATATATGGCATATATGGCTATCCATTTACGTAGGTCGTCGCTGGTTGGTAGCTCTTGAGCAATTTCTAAATAAGACTTGCTTTCGAGGCCATGCCAAACTTTTCTTGGGATTTCTTTTGGGTTTTCCATTTCTGTTTAAGTCTCTGCGTTATAGCGTGTTAAACAGTTATAAAGTACTTGCATAAATTGGCGCCGGTCTTCGATGTTGTCATCGAAGTGGGTGGTTATCTTTTCAAATAGAGCTTCGAAGCTTTCGTTAGTGCTTAAGGAGTGTTCCAATGTTTTTATACAGCGCTTGCGTGCTTCTGGAGTGTATGCAAGGAACTCTGATTTTAGCATCGTGTCGAAAGCTCTTTAAGTTCTTGGGTGTTGTTTGTATTTTTTGAAACTAATATGTCTTGCCTGGTTTTGGAGTCGTTGTCCGGATTATCTATGTCGAAAACAAAAAGTAGACTGCGAAATATATTGAGGTCAGGTTTTTTATGCATTTTATTAATCCGGGTGAGACAGCAGTTGGCTGCCATCGGGTTGATGCAGCGGCTGACCAGGTACAGGTTGTCGGCGTATTCGTAGCGGGTGACGCGGCCCATCTCATCGCGTTCGGCAGTGACTTTGCCATAGGCGTTGTAGCTGAAGGCGCGGGTGGCGCCCCCGGAAGATCAGCGCAGTTCGTCACGCTGCGCTGATAAGACATTGCTGATTTTTAAAGAACGGGTTTAATCGTTCAGAGCTTGATCCTGCAATTTGCGGCCGATGACATCCATCAGGTCGCAGCCGTCGCGAAGTGGGATGACGATTACTCGCGATAAGTCTTGTAGCAGTAGCGAGTCGCTGTTGAAGTTTTCGGTTAGGGAAATTGTTTCAAGTAGTTGGGTGACGCATCGAATGCGGTATGCAGCGGTGTCATGCAGCACATCGATGGGGGCTTGTGTGTCAATCAGCAGCGAAGGAAAGTTATTGTCGATTCCTGTGATGGGCATGTAGCGAGACATAGATGATCTCCCTGGGTCAGTTTCAGAAACTGCCTGCATCACTTCCACATGAGGGGTGGCAGCTGTACACGGGTGTGGAAGACCGAGGATCCAGGAACCCGGCGCACTCGAAAGTGCCCCGCATACAACCGCCATAATTCAATAGTATGTAACAACATACTTAATGGAGGTTCTTTCACTTGGATCTTGAAGGGCTTCCACACCCTTGTCGCTGATTTTGCAGCGACTTAGAGATCCTATCTATTGGCTTAGGTTCATACAAGCTGGAAAAGTCGATTTATCTTGTAGGGGAAATCCGTCTTAAAAGATGGTGTTATCATAATTAAGAGAGCTTTATAATGTTACTCATAAAGCCCTTTGGATGAGTCAAGGGTGTTAATCATCTCGTCTTCTGATATTGAAAACTCACTAAGATTCTCAGGGTCTAGATCCCCCCAGTCTTGGTCGTCGTCAATTTCAAGAAAGAGAAGTGGGCTTTTTTTATTCCTGAAAAAACTAACGATGTCACGAATGTCCTTTTCTCGTTCCACGTGATCGTTTCCAAATAGATCACATGTATAAAAAAAGCCTTTCTCTCCCATGCTTAGTTTTTTTTGAGAGCCCATCAATGACATTTTAAAACGTTGATGTAAAAACTTTGCGATATCGAGATCGTTAGTAGGGACTGCAGAGGCGATGCTTATTTTTGACATTTTTCAAAAATCCTCAGGGATGAGTGGGTTAAGTGGTTTTCCTTTAGTTTCATTTTGGAACTTTCCACCATGCCATCTATACAAGTGCTCGTCTCTAGTCGCTGGATAGATATTAAACGCTTTGTCGGCGAGCTGAGGATAGTCAAGAGCGTTGTATTTATGATGTCCTTCCATCGTTTTTCCGTCAAACTTAGGCCGTTTCTTTCTCATGATGTCATTTGCCTGTTCAGGGGACCAATCCCTTGTGCCAGACTCACCAGCCTTCAGCCTTTTCCTCTCATCAGACCAGAATCGATCTACACCCTTCTGCCGTCTATTGTTAAACCGTCTGTTCCAGTCTAAATGAGCCACTTCATCTCGAGTGGCGGTCCTATTCGCTACTTTGCCTTGCAGCACTTTCTTCTGAGGGTTGCTCAACGGTTTGTACGGCGTTTTGTAGCTCGGTACAGGAGGGGCTCCTTCATCGACAGCAGCTTTGGCCGTGGTGTCTTTAGCCCCGACTTCTGGCTTATTTCCATCTGTCCCTAAACATTCCAACCCCAACGGATCCACCCACCCCGTAGGGTTAGGCACGTACTGGTAGTTGTTCAACCCCCCCGCCAGCTTGATCGGGTCAGGCGTCAAGAACCGTCCAGAGCTCGGATTGTAGTAGCGATGGCGGTTGTAGTGCAGCCCGGTTTCCGTATCGAAATACTGCCCCTGGAAACGCAGCGGGTTGTCGATTTCAGAGACGTCCAGCGCGGCTAGGTTGCCATAGGCACGGTACTTCGCCGACCACATGATCTCGCCGCTGTAGGCGGTCAGTTCCTGCGGTGTGCCGAGGTGGTCGAGCTGGTAGTAGAACGGCGTAGCCCGAGCCGGGCCTTCGCCATCGAGCATGGCCAGAGGGCGAAAGGTGCCGGGTTCATAGATATAAGTGCGATAGCGATTTTCAGCGCTCTCGGCGATCAGCCGTTCGCCTTGCCACAGGAATTCGGTAGTACGGCCATCGACGGTTTTGCTGATACGGCGGCCGAAGGCGTCGTACTTATAGGTTGCAGTGCTGCCACCGGGCAGGCTGACGCCGATCAGCCGGTGCTGGCAGTCGTACTGGTATTCGGTGACCAACTTCTGACTGGCGCCGCGGCGTTCGCGGCTGAGGTTGCCGAAGACGTCATAGTCGTAATGGCGGTCGCCCTGCATCAGCAGGCGGTTGCCTTTGACGTTGGCCAGGTTGGCGGCGGGTTGGTCGCCTTGGCCCAGCAGGTTGCCGGCCGGGTCGTGGGCGAAGCTTTCCGGGGTGGCACCACGGACGTTGATCAGGCGATCCAGCGGGTCGTAGTGATAACGCAGGTTGCCCTTGCGGCTGTCGTCGATGCCGGCCAGGTTGCCGTTGGCGTCGTAGGCATAGGCGCGGCGGTAGAGGTTGTGCTGCTGGCCGTGCTGTTGCTGGCTGACGCTGTGGGCCTGCAGGCGGCCCTGGTCGTCGTACTGGTACTGGCTGAGCAGCAGGCCCTGCTGGCGTTGTTGTTCGCGGCCGGCGTTGAACTGGTGGCTGGTCAGGCGCGAGCCGTTGAGGTCGATGCTGCTGAGCTGGCCGCCGGGTGCATGGCGGTAATCGAGCTTGCTGCCGTCGGGCAGGCGGCAGTGGCTCAGTTGGCCGAGCTTGTCGTACTCGTAGCGCAGGGTGCCCCAGCCCTGGTGTTCGGTGATCAGGCGGTCTTGCAGGTCGTATTCATAAGCCAGCGGCCAGTGGCCGTCGTCGACATTCACCAGGCGCCCGAGGGCGTCGTAGCTGTAGTGGATCTCTTCGCCATCGGCCAGGGTTTTCACCAGCAGCCGGCCAGCGGCATCGCGCTGGTACTCGGTGACCAACTCGCTGCCGTCGTCGCCGAATTCGGTTTTCTTCAGCAGGTTGCCGTTGAGGTCGTAGGCGTAGGCGGTGCTGCGCCCGTCGAAGCCGGTTTCCTGCTGGATCAGGCCGTTGGGGTAGTAATCCAGGTGGTACTGCTCGCCACGCTCGTTCTCGATATTGGTCAGCAGCAGGCGCGCGTTGTCATAGCGATAACGCAGCTGGCTGCCATCCGGGTTGATGCGGCGGCTGACCAGGTGCAGGTTGTCGGCGTATTCGTAGCGGGTGACGCGGCCCAGCTCATCGCGTTCGGCGGTGACTTTGCCGTAGGCGTTGTAGCTGAAAGCGCGAGTCGCGCCGCCGGGCAGGGTGATCTGCGCCAGACGGTTGGCGGCATCCCACTGGTACTGGGTGATGGCGCCGCTTTCGTCCTGGCGGGTGATTTGCTGGCCGAGGGCGTCGGCTACCGTCGGAAGTCAGCGCAGGTCGTCACGCTGCGCTGACAGGACATTGCTGATTTTTAAAGAACGGGCTTAAGCGTTCAGAGCTTGATCCTGCAATCTGCGGCCGATGACATCCATCAGGTCACAGCCGTCGCGGAGTGGGATAACGATCACTCGCGACAAATCTTGTAGCAGTAGTGGGTCGCTGTTGAAGTTTTCGGTTAGAGAAATTGTTTCAAGTAGCCGGGTTACGCATCGGATGCGGTATGCGGCGGTGTCATGCAGCACATCCACAGGTGCCTGAGTATCAATCAGTAGCGAGGGAAAATTGTTGTCGATGCCGGTGATAGGCATGTATCGATTCATGGTGAAGCTCCTTGATCAAATGGAGCTGCCATTACTCGCTGTCAAACAAGTCGGGTGGCAGCTGTACGCGGGTTGACAGACCGAGGATCAAGGAGCCCGGCGCACGCAAAGGTGCCCCACGCACAGCCGCCATATAAAGGAACGGCAGGCACAAAAAATGCCAGCTGTTCACATAGCGGCATTTGCATGCCTCGATCATATTCGGTCTGTCAAAACCGGTCACTGATTTTGCAGCGACGGTAAAATCTTAGCCATGTGAAAGAAGCTATACAAGTTGGCGGAAGTCGATACGTTCTGTAGGAGATTTCTCTAGCAAACACAAGTTAAAAATTTTCTGAAGATGTTTTTCAAGTATTCTTCATTGGGGTAAATATGTTTCGATAGTTTTATTTTAATGATGCCATCCAAGACTTGAAAAAATCCAACTGTACACTAGGGTCGTTGGTGAGATTCTGATCCTCATAATCAAAAATGTTTACAATGTTTTCTCTTAGAGCTTGCTTTCCTAGCTGTAGCTCATAAGCCATCAATCCTGATGACATTTGCGAAGAAGCCCTGGAAGGATAAACATTTTTTTTGGCACCTTTACAAAAAAAATTTATCTCAGGGAAGTTCTGCCTTAGTTTAATAAAGCAAGAAAATAAATTGTCTCCGTAGAATACATGTTCTGAGTTCTTTAAATTTATTTGTATAGATGGGCTTTCCATGTCGTATGCAATTTCTACTGAACGCAGCAACCCATCTTCTTCTAAAGTTATTTCTCTATGGTCCACGTATTATCGCCTCGCTGGATTAGGGATGGAGTAACCGACATAGCTTCCGTCAGCGTTTAGTGGAGTCACACCTAAAATGTCTTCTGTATTAATTTGATTCGGAATAGCAATTTCTTTTTCTTCAGGGAATGGGACTTTTGATCCGAGCTCTTTATTTACGTCTCTGCCGGGGACTTTTCTTAGAACATATAGGTTTCCTTTCTTTGTTCTATATGCAGTTCCGAAGTCGATGGCAACATCTTCAGATGTTGAAGTACTGATAAAGTTGCTAGGCGGTGTATTGTTGTCGAATGCATGAAGCTCTAGGTCCATGCTGTCGCCTTTGCTCTTAAATCCTTCATTGAAAATGACATTGTGGGGCCGCATATCGCCTCTATACAAATATTCATTATCAGTCTTAGGAGCTTCAGGGGTCCCTTCATTAACCTTTGCCTTCCCTTCTGGACTGTCTACTTTACCAATACTTGATGTATCACTAGGGTTTCCTGGGCAACCATTCAACCCAAGAGGGTCCACCCACGCCGTGGGGTTAGCCACATACTGGTAGTTGTTCAACCCCCCTGCCAGCTTGATCGGATCCGGCGTCAAGAACCGTCCAGAGTTCGGATTGTAGTAGCGATGGCGGTTGTAGTGCAGCCCGGTTTCCGTATCGAAATACTGGCCCTGGAAGCGCAGTGGGTTATCGATTTCGGAGACGTCCAGCGCGGCCAGATTGCCGTAAGCGCGGTACTTCGCCGACCACATGATCTCGCCGCTATAGGCGGTCAACTCCTGCGGCGTACCAAGGTGGTCGAGTTGGTAATAGAACGGCGTGGCCCGAGCCGGGCCTTCGCCATCGAGCATGGCTAAGGGGCGGAAAGTGCCGGGTTCGTAGATGTAGCTGCGATAGCGGTTTTCACCACTTTCGGCGATCAGCCGTTCGCTTTGCCAGAGGAATTCGGTAGTACGGCCATCGACGGTCTTGGCGATGCGTCGACCAAAGGCGTCGTATTTGTAGGTGGCGGTGCTGCCGCCCGGCAGGCTGACGCCAATCAGCCGGTGCTGGCAGTCGTATTGGTATTCGGTGACCAGCTTCTGGCCGGCGCCGCGGCGTTCGCGGCTGAGGTTGCCGAAGGCGTCGTAGTCGTAGTGGCGGTCGCCCTGCATCAGCAGGCGGTTGCCTTTGACGTTGGCTAGGTTGGCCGCGGGCTGGTCGCCCTGGCCCAGCAGGTTGCCGGCGGGGTCGTGGGCGAAGCTCTCCGGCGTCGCGCCACGCACATTGATCAGGCGATCCAGCGGGTCGTAGTGATAACGCAGGTTGCCCTTGCGGCTGTCATCGATGCCGGCGAGGTTGCCGTTGGCGTCGTAGGCATAGGCGCGGCGGTACAGGTTGTGCTGCTGGCCGTGCTGTTGCTGGCTGACGCTATGGGCCTGCAGGCGGCCCTGGTCGTCGTAATGGTACTGGCTGAGCAGCAGGCCCTGCTGGCGTTGTTGTTCGCGGCCGGCAGTGAACTGGTGGCTGGTCAGGCGCGAGCCGTTGAGGTCGATGCTGCTGAGTTGGCCGCCAGGGGCATGGCGATAATCGAGCTTGCTGCCATCCGGCAGGCGGCAGTGGCTCAGTTGGCCGAGCTTGTCGTACTCGTAGCGCAGGGTGCCCCAGCCCTGGTGCTCGGTGATCAGGCGGTCTTGCAGGTCGTATTCGTAGGCCAGCGGCCAGTGGCCGTCATCGACGTTCACCAGGCGCCCGAGGGCGTCGTAGCTGTAGTGAATTTTCTCGCCATCGGCCAGGGTTTTCACCAGCAGCCGGCCAGCGGCATCGCGCTGGAACTCGGTGACCAGTTCGCTGCCGTCGTCGCCGAATTCGGTTTTCTTCAGCAGGTTGCCGTTGAGGTCGTAGGCATAGGCGGTGCTGCGCCCGTCGAAGCCGGTTTCCTGCTGGATCAGGCCGTTGGGGTAGTAGTCCAGGTGGTACTGCTCGCCACGCTCGTTCTCGATATCGGTCAGCAGCAGGCGCGCGTTGTCGTAGCGATAACGCAGCTGGCTGCCATCCGGGTTGATGCGACGGCTGACCAAGTGCAGGTTGTCGGCGTATTCGTAGCGGGTGACGCGGCCCAGCTCATCGCGTTCGGCGGTGACTTTGCCGTAGGCGTTGTAGCTGAAAGCGCGAGTCGCGCCGCCGGGCAGGGTGATCTGCGCCAGGCGGTTGGCGGCATCCCACTGGTAGTGGGTGATGGCGCCGCTTTCGTCCTGACGGGTGATCTGCCGGCCGAGGGCGTCGTAGCGGTACTTGCGCTGGCCGCCGTCGGGCAGGCGTTCTTCCAGCAGTTGGCCGAGGCCGTTCCAGCCCAGTTGATGGCGGCTGCCGTCGGGGTGGGTGATTTCCAGCAGGCGGCCCTGGCGGTCGTAGCGGTAGTGGGTTTCGTTGCCGTCGGGGTCGGTTTGTTGGGTGATGTCGCCCTGGAGATTGCGCTGATATTTCCAAGTGGCCTTGCCGCGCCGTACCGCCCGTACGAAACCGTTGTGGTGCTGGTAGGTGGTCGGTTCGTCTTCGGGGGGGATGAGGGCGACCAGGCGCCCGGCTTCGTCGTACTGATACTCGGTGACGGCGCCGAGCGGGTCTTTCTCGGCGATCAGGCGGCCTTTTTCATCGTAGGCCTTTTGTGTTTCTGCGCCGTCAGGATCGGTCTGGCTGACCAGGCGGGCATTCTCGTCGTGTACGTAAACCTGTTCGCTGCCATCGACGTTGACGACAGTGACTGTGCCTTGGTCGTCCCACACGTACCGGGAATCGATTTGCGCAAGGTTGGACCACTGGCGGATACAGCGGGCCGCCTTGCCTTCGCGCTCCCACTCCCAGTGAAAGCTCGCGCCGCCGGCCAGTTGGCGTTGCTGGATGACATGCTGTTCGTCATAGCGATAGCGCTCGGTTTCACCCGCCGCATTGGTGGCGCTGATCAGCTGGTTGCGCTCGTTGTACTGGTAGCTGACCAGGGTCTGTACCGTCAGCCAGGGCTCCTGACGTTCGCCTCGCTCGTCGTACTCGGGGCGGCGTTGCTGGTAGTCCACGGCAACGATATGGCGTTCATCGTAACGGAGGTACAGGCAACGGCCGGCACCGTTATCGATACGCTGTACACGATCGACCAGGTCATAGCTGATGTGCAGTTGATTATCGTAGGCGTCGCTGATGGTGGTCAGGCGACCGGCACGGAAGTGGTAAAAGCGCGAGCCTTGACCGGCTTGCGTCAGGATCAACTCGCCGGGCGCATCGCCCAGGAAGATCGCCGCCTCGGCCAGGCTGTTGATGATGTTTGGACGTTGTTCGGTTGGCAGCGGAAACTGGGTCTGGCGGTTTTCGTTATCGGTCCACAGCACGCCTTCATCGCTGATTTGCAGGCGATGAGACAGCGAGTGGCTCCAGCCGAAGCCCAAGCGGTTGTCGATTTCCACTGCGCTGGTGCGATACAGCCGCGTCCATTCCAGGGGCAACAGGCCGTCGAGTTCACCGTCAGAGAGGGTCAGCAGTTCCTCACCGGTGACCATCGAGATCGGGTCACCTTCGCAGCGGGTGTTCTTTGTGCACTGCGTCGGTTGATTCGCCGGGTTCTTGGATTGTTTGGGTACGTCATTAACCGGTTCTTGTTTGACCAGCAGGGTTTGCGGCTCTGTTTTCTTCCGGGCAAACACCGAAGCGTTCGGTTCCTTCAGCGAGGGGGTATCGGCGGTCTTGGGCAGAGGCACCGGGCCACCGCCAGCATCGCTGGGCTTGATGGAAAGAGGGGCTTTCTTGCCCGCATCCAGTGGAGCGTTCTTGGCCTGGAGCATTACCGGTTTGGACAGCTCGGTATGGCCCGGCAGGCTATGTTTGCTGCTGGCCATCATCAGTTGCTCGGCCAGCCCCTCAAGGTATTTGAGCGCTCCCCCAGGCTTCATTTTGCTCAGGGCCTTGGTCCCCAGGCGCACGGCCAGGCCGGCCCCGCCAGTCAGGCAGATGCCGATGAGCACGTTGATCAGGAATTCGACGCCGATGCTCGAAATCACACTGACGATCACTTGCGGCGGCAACATGCCGACCCAGGCCACGATCGCCGAGATGTAGATGAACATCAGCGGTTCGTCGTTGAGTATCAACAAGGCAGAAGCAATGGCGTCCTTGGAGGTGGCGTAGAGTTTGTCGATTTCTATGCTCGACAGGTAATCGCCAAGCTGTTTGGCCTTGCCTATCGGGTCGGCCAAGAGCTCCATCAGGTCTTTCAAGTCATCCCACAAATTGAGCAGCGCCTGCTCGAAGCTATCGAGCGCCTCTTGCAGCAGAATTCGCGCGCGACCTGAATGATCTGCCGCGGAGTAGGTGCTCCATTGCGGTTGGAACTTGCTCGCCCACTCGCTTTTCAACCAGCCGTCGAGATCGCTGATCACGCCTTTGTAAGAGCCGTAGAGGGCTTTGACATCGTTTTCCGAGACGTCTGGAAAAAAGGTGATGCGATAGAGTTTTCCCGGGATGCACTTGTCGATAGTCTCGATGCCGCTAGGACCGATCTTTTTATTGATTGGGGCCCCCACCACGGAGTAGCCGATCATGGCTTTCTCGACCTGTTCGACGCGCACCGGGGTATTGCCGATGGGCACATAGCGTGCGGTCTCGAACGTATGGATCAGGGTGAACTTGCCGTCCTTTGGACACACGGCAAAGGTCTCGACAGCCCCTTTCTTGGTCTTGCGCTGGGTGACGCTGACCTCGTTGCCGACCTTGAATTTCTGGTCGACGTCCATGGCCCAGCCCGTCCAGAAACCGTCCGCCCAGTTCTGGTAGTCACTCAGGCAATTATTGAAGTCCTTGAGGATCAGTTTCACGTCGGGGGCTTTGGCGTCCAGTACCCGAAGGACCAAGGTTCCCAGTGGGCTGCTAATCATGCGTTGACTTCCTTTGTCAGCTGGGCGGCGAGGCGCTCTGCCAAATCTTCTGTAGGCGGTTGGTTGCGGACGAAGCGTTCGACTTTGTGGCGCAGGTTGTTTTCAGGAAAGGCGAAATACAGCTCGGGACAGTCTTCGCTCAGCCACTGCATCAGGTTGTCGATAACGGTGCTCGGGTCGTCCTTGGCAAGTTTCTTGACCAGTGCTTCGGGCACCTCCCACCAGGGAAACGGCTTGGGCGGCTTGACCACTCCCGGGCCGGTTTTCAGAGCCCGGCCATTGATGAAATAGCGGTCGAATATGGGGAGGATCTGGGGGGCGTCTTCGCCCAACCCTTCCAGAATCGGATAAATATGCCGCCCATCCCAAAACCGGAAAAACACCCCGGCCCCATCCGGCATCTTCACCTGGGTCAGGCTGCGCAGGTGTTCGAACACCACGTTCGGTTCGCTGCTGGAGACGGCCAGCCAGCCCCAGTCGTCGGCGTCGGTGCTGGCGATCCAGTCGAGGAAGCCGGCGTTGGGCTTGAGTTCAGCCAGGTAGGGCATGACCGGCTGCCAGTCGGCGTAGGGCGTGCCGCTCCAGATCGGGGTCAGGCCGCTGGCGCCCTGGGCCTGGTAGAAGTCCTTGAGCGGGTCGGCGTCGCTGGCGTTGCTGATGACCAGGTACAGGCGCTCGTTGGTTTGCAGGGGCTGGCTGGCGAGCCAGGCCTGGGGTGTCAGGCGATCAGATGGCACAGGCACCGTCCTTGCACTTTTCGCACTCTTCACAGAAAGGCGCGTTGCGCTTGAGGGTGTTGATTTGCGCCGGGGTCAGCAGGGCGCCAGCCTTGTCGGCGTCGGCCTGTTTCAGCACGCCGGGCATCAGCGGCGCGGCGCCGGAGCCGCTGCCCGGGCCGCCGCCGGAGTTGACCTTGACCTGCGGGCCGCTGATGGTCACGCCGCCCGCGTCGAGCTTGACGAAGCTGCCGCCGCCCTTGAGGGTCAGTTCGCTGCCGGCTTCGAGCACCACTTTCACCCCGGCGTTGAGGTGGATCTCCTGGCCGGCCTCGATGAACTGCCCGGTGCCGATCTTGATGTGCTGGTTGGCGCCCACGGTGAGGTGGTCGCTGGCGCGCGCCTCGACCTTGCGGTCGGCGTGCACGGTGTGGTGTTCCTCGGCCTTGAACTCGCTGTAGCTGTTGGCCTCGACGGTGTCGTGGCGTTCGTTGCCGACGCGGATCTTCTGGTCGTGCTCGACGTTCTCGTCCCAGTCGCGCTGGGCGTGGAGGAAGATCTGCTCCTGGCCCTTCTTGTCCTCGATGCGCAGCTCGTTGTAGCCACCGCCACCGGGGCTGCTCAGGGTCTTGAAGGTGCTGCGGGTCTTGTTCGCCGGCAGCTCGTAAGGGACGACGTTTTCCTTGTGGTACAGGCAGCCGCTGATCAATGGCTGGTCGGGGTCGCCTTCGAGGAAGGTCACCAGCACTTCCATGCCGATCCGCGGGATGGCGATGCCGCCGTACTGGGCGCCGGCCCAGGCCGAGGACACCCGCAGCCAGCAGCTGGTCTTGTCGTCGGCCTGGCCCTCGCGGTCCCAGTGGAACTGCACTTTCACCCGGCCGTACTGGTCGCAGTGGATCTCTTCGCCCTTGGGCCCGGTGACCACGGCGCTCTGGCTGCCGAGGATGCGCGGCTTGGGGTGGGCCAGCGGCGGGCGGTTGGGCACGTCCCAGGGGGTGGCCTGGAACTGGTTGCGGTAGCCCTGGTGGAAATCGTCCTTCAAGGCGGTGGTGTCGCTGGTCACCGACTCTTCCAGCACCTGGGGCTGCTTGCCCTCATGGATGACCTCGGTGAGCAGCCACAGGTCGTTCCACTTGGCTTTCGGGTGCTGGGTCAGGGCCAGGAAGTGGCCGCTGACCAGCAGCGGCTGGTCGCTCTTGCCTTCGGCCAGCTGGTAATCGCTGCGATGGCGTTCCAGGGCGCGCTTGGCCAGGTGCTTGCCGCGTTCGCGGTCGACGAAGCGGCCGGGGTAGTCGTAGTCCTCGAGGTCCGGCTTGATCTCGCTCTTGGCGTCGCTTTCGAGGGTCAGGCGCGGTTTCTCGAAGTCGTAGTCGCGGCGCGTGGTGCGGCTGGTGCGGGCTTCCAGGCGCAGGTCGAAGCGCTTGATCACCGGGTCGTTGGCGACCATGCCGGAATCTTGCTGGTAAGCCACCGGCGCCAGTTTCGGGAACACCGTCTGGTCGTCGCCGAACACCAGCTTGTGGCTGTCGGCGCTGTGCTGGAAGTGGTAGTGGATCCCTTCTTCCTCGCACAGGCGCTGGATGAAATGCAGGTCCGACTCGTCGTACTGCACGCAGTAGACGCGCTCGGGGTAGACCGAACCGGTCTTGAATTCGTAGGCGTTGCTCTGGATGCCATGCTCTTCGAGGACCTGGCCGATGATTTTCGGCACGCTGAGGTTCTGGAAGATGCGCTGGTTGATGCGGTGCGCGAGGTAGGCCAGGTGCGGGCGCACGGTGACCGAGTAGCGGGTCAGGCGCTTGCCGGAGTCGCCCTGGGCGACGCGGTAGATCTGCCCATGGATGCCGGTGCCGTTCTGCGCCAACTGCAGGAAGGCCGGTTTGTGCAGCAGGCTTTCCAGGTCTAGCGCGGCCTGGGCGCTGACCAGCTCGACCTCGAAGGCGAAGGGCTGGCTGATGGCTTCCCGTCCGGTGAAGGACAGGACCTGGAGGTCGCTGGAAAGACCTTCGACGGTCAGGCTGAAGTGAGTCTGGTTGGCCGGCGCGAACATCCCTTGTTCCTCGTGCAGTACTGCAGCGTGGGTCGGGCCCGGGGGCCGACGAACGCAAGAAATCCCTTATGGCGTAAACAACATCGACCAGCAGAGCTGGCCGATGTTGGTGTAGCGGTCGGCCGGACTTAGCCCGCGACCGGGGAACGCCAGTCGTCGGAACCGGAAGTACCGGAGACTTCGTGGGTCCAGGTGATTTTGCGGTAGGTGAAGTGCACGTCTTCCAGGTGGGTGAAGTGCGAGTTCGCCGGATCCTGGCAGTTGTGCATGTAGTCCTTGATGTCGACGATGATCGCGTCTTCCAGGGTGGTGGTGTAGTAGTGCTCCTGGGTGCCGGCAGCGGAGGTGCGGTACCACTGGATTTCGATCTTGGTCAGGCGCTCACCGGAGGTCAGGGCCGCCAGCAGCAGTGGCGAAGCCTTGTCGAAAACCTTGGTGATGACCACGGGTTTGTGTACGCGCTGGCCGGTTGGCTGGCCGGACTGCGGGTCACGCGGGATGATCACTTCGTGCTGGAAGCCCTGAACCATGACCTGGTCTTCGTGGCCTTCCTGGTAGGTGTTGCCAACGGAGTCAGCGGTGAAGGCGCCGGCGGTGATCAGGCCTTGTTTGGTACCGGTGACGGACATATACGCTGGTGTAGCCATGGATGCTCTCCTTGCTGGAAAAATAAAGGTGCCCGGTGGGACGGATCGCCCGATTGGGTGTCGGATTGATATCAAGGAGCGTGCCAGGCACTGGCCGAGCCTTGTGAATCAAGGCGTGCAGGGCTTCCTTGGTTTGCCGGGGGGAGTTTTTCGAGGAAAAGCCGGAGAAAGTGCGCAACTTCTTGCGCAGTGCTGTGCAAGAAGTTGCGCACTTGGCTGTAGATAACGGTTTACAAGGCTCTGGTCGATTTGCTCACAGAGTTATCCACAGGCAGGTGCGCAAGAAGTTGCGCATAGTGGCCATGGGCCTTATCCGTTGGCGCTCGAGGTTGCCGACACGGCGAGCGATGGCGCGGCCTGGGTCGGTTCGCGGTAGCTGGAGGGGCTGAAGATCCGGGTCAGCGCCAGCATCGCCAGCACGGTCGCAACCAGCACCCACCAGGCCCCGAGGAAGTCGCCGGTGAGTTGCCGCAGCCAACCGGTCAGCCACGGCGACACGGCATTGATCAGGAACCCCACCCCTTGCACGAAGGCCGCCAGTTGCCCGGCTTCCCGCGGGTCGCGGCGGTGGTCCAGGGTGAGGATCAGGCTCAGGGCGAAGCAGGCACCGAGGCCGGAGCCGATCAGCGCCACCCACAGCTGTGGCGCCAGCAGAGGTGTCAGCACCAGGCCGGTGAAACCCAGGGCTTGGGCACTCAGGCTGATCGCGAGCAGGGGCCGGCGATCGCTCTGGCGCTGCGCCAGGGCTGGCATCAGCAGCGCGGCGAGCACCTGGAAGATGGTCATGAAGGCCAGCAGCGAACCGCTCTGATTGGCGCTCCAGCCCAGTTGCAGGTAATAGGCCGGGAGCCAGGCGACCATGCTCATGTAGCCGCAGTTGACCAGGCCGAAGTACAGCGCCAGCAGCCAGGCCCGTCGTTGGCGCCACAGGCTGGCGGACGGCGCGCCGGAGTGCCGGAGCGGTGCGGCGAAGGGCAGCAGCCACCACAGCAGCAGGGCCGCCAGCGCCGGCAGCAGCCACACGCCCAGGCCGGCCTGCCAGTGGGCAAAGTGCGTGGCCACCCGCGGGCTGAGCAGGGCCGCAAGGCCACCGCCGCCCATCAGCGACGCCGAGTAGATGCCCATGGCCAGCGCCACGCGCTGCTGGAACTGGCGCTTGATCAGCGCCGGCACCAGGGCCTGGATCAACGCCACGCCGGCGCCGCCCAGCAGCGCGGTGGCGAGCAGGGCGTCGGCGCGATCGCAGAGCAGTCGCGCCAGGCAGGCGCCGAGGATCATCAGCAGGCCCAGGGCCACGCCGCGGCGTTCCCCCAGCCGGGCTTCCAGGCGCACCCCGAGCAAGGCCACCAGGCCCATGCACACCACCGGCAGGCTGGTGAGCCAGGCGCTGCTCTGGAAGCTCAGGCCGGTGGCGGCGCGGATGTCCATCAGCAACGGGCTGATGGAGCTGAGGATCGGCCGCAGGTTGAGCCCCAGGGCGACCAGCAGGGTCCAGCCGCCAAGGCGTCGCAGGCGTGACTCAACCAGCGGCATGGCGGGCCTGCCAGTCGTGGTAGATGCGGGTCATCGCCGCTTGCGGCAGGTGTTGTACCGGCAGGCGCCGGGCCGCCTCGGGCTGGGCCAGCTGTGCGTAGATCGCCGCCGTGGACAGGCCGAAGGGCTCGGCGCTGGCGTTGTCCGCGGCGAACACCGCGCGCTCCACGCCGCACAGGTACATGGCCGCCAGGCACATCGGGCAGGGCTGGCCGCTGGCGTAGATCACGCTGCCGTCCAGGCGCGGGCCCAGGTGCTGGCTGGCGACCCGGATCGCCAGCAATTCGGCGTGGGCGGTGGGGTCCTGGGTCAGGTGGATCTGGTTGACCGTTTCGGCCAATACCCGGCCGTCATGCACCAGCACCGCGCCAAACGGCCGGCCGCCAGCGGCGACGTTCTGCCGGGCCAGTTCGACCGCGCGTTGCAGGTACTCCTGATCGTCTTGCATAAGGCTTCCTCCAAGGGCATTCAGGACGCACCGGCGTCCCGCAGCAGTTTGGCGATGGCGCTCTGGCCGCGTTTTTCCGCCTGTTGCAGAGGGCTCAGGCCCTCGTTGTCCGGCAGGTTCAGGTCGGCGCCGGCGGCGATCAGCTGGGCCACGATCTGCTGGTGCGCCGGGCCGCCATCGGCCAGCACTATGGCTTCCATCAGGCAGGTCCAGCCCAGGCGGTTGACGTGATCGAGATCGACGCCTGCGGCGATCAGCAGGCGCACGGTCTCCACATGCCCACGCTCGCAGGCCGGGATCAGCGCGGTGCCGCCGTAGCGGTTGGTGCTTTTCAGGTCGGCGCCGTGGGCCAGGGTCAATTGCAGGATTGCGTTGCGTCCGCTGGCGCCGGCCAGCAGATAGGGGCTGTCGTGGATCAGGTTCTTCTGGTTGACGTCGGCGCCGGCCTCGATCAGCGCCCGGGCTATTTCCACCTGGTTGGCGGCGGTGGCCAGCAGCAAGGGGCTGCTGCCGTCGAGACCGCGGACATTGACCTGCGCGCCCTGCTCGATCAGCGCCCGGACCTTGGGCAGCTGGCCGTCGCGGACCGCATCGAGCAACTCGTTATCCCTGGCCATCACCACCCCCACCACGAACAGCCCGATCGCCACGAGGGCGTATTTGCAAGACAGGTAACGCATGGTTCCAGGTTCCCTGTGCGCTGAATGAACGCCGAGTATGGTCAGGTGCTGAGGTATTCTGAAATTAAATATAACCATGCCAATCAGTGGCATTCAGAATGGTGTCGCCATGTTCGATCCGGTTTTGCTGCGCAGTTTTGTCGCCGTCGTCGATTGCGCCAACTTCACCCGCGCCGCCGAGCGCCTGCACCTCACCCAGTCCACGGTCAGCCAGCAGGTGCGGCGGCTGGAGGAGAGCCTGGACTGCCAGTTGCTCGACCGCGACCAGCGCCGGGTGGTGGCCACCGCCGAGGGCGAGCGCTTGCTGGGGTATGCCCGGCGCATCCTGGCCCTGAACGAGGAGGCCAGCGATGTCTTGCTGCACCAGCAGAGCGAAGGCGTGCTGCGCCTCGGCGTACCGGAGGATTTCGCCGCCGAGCGGCTGATGCCGCTGTTGTCGCGCTTCGGCCAGGACCACCCCGGCGTGCGCCTGGAAGTCACCAGCGGGCTGGGCCCGGAACTGACCCGTTTGTACCGGCGCGGCGAGTTCGACCTGTTGCTGGTCAAGCAGATGGGCACCAGCGACGACTGCCTGGCGTCCTGGCCGGAGCCGTTGTGCTGGGTCGACAGCCGCGCCACCCCGGCCTTCGGGCGCGATCCGCTGCCGTTGGTGGCCTTTCCGGTGGGCGGGCTGTATCGCCATGAAATGCTCCATCACCTCGAAGTCGGCGGCTGGCGCTGGCGCATCGGCTACTCCAGCGCCAGCCTGGCCAGCGTCTGCTCGGCGGTAGCGGCGGGCCTGGGCATCAGCCTGCTGCCGGTACGGGTGGTGGCCGCCGGACATCGCATGCTCGATGCCGCCAGCGGCCTGCCGGATATCCAGGGTGTGCGCCTGGCGTTGTATGGCCGCAGCGGGCTGAGCCGGGCCGGCAAGGCCCTGGAAAGCCAGCTGCTGGCGCTGTGCGAGAGCCAGGCTGTGAAAGTCTGAGCCTCCACTCGTTTCGCCGCGATATTGCCGGAGAGATCCGATGCCTTTGGCGAATATTTTCGATGCGTGAAAAGCATGGCTTTTCGCCGCCTCCCCTGGAGCCCTTGATTGGCGCGGCCTGGCGCGACAGCACGGATTCCTATATGTGTTTTTGATCTATCAATAACTTTAAAGATTACTTTCAGGGATAAGTGTCTGGCGCCAATCATTCAGCCCTCGACGCCGCCCAAGGGGAAGTACACACAGGGGCGTCGGTTATTCGCAAAAGACTGTAGGGAGTTAATCAATGGGCAATGTCCAGACCGCCGCCAGCACGCATGAGGTGCAGTGGCGTCCGGCACCGAGCGGCGATCTGGTCGATCTCGGCCGGCCGCATCGCTTGCCATTGGGCCAGTTGCGCCTGCAGAAGGTGCCCAAGGCCGGGCTGCGGCGCCGCGAGGCGATTGCCCTCGGGGTGATCGCCCTGCTGCTGCACGGCGCGGCGATCTATTGGATCAACCAGCAGCCGACGCCGGTGTTGCCGATCGTGCCGCCGGAAATTCCGCCGATGACCATCGAGTTTTCCCAACCCGCGCCGCCAGTGGTCGAGCCACCGCCGCCGCAGCCGGTACAGCCAGTGGTTGAGCCTCCACCACCGGTGGAAGACGAGCTGGCGGTGAAGCCGCCACCGCCCAAGCCGGTTCCCAAACCCAAGCCCAAGCCGGTGCCCAAGCCTGAACCCAAGCCGGCCCCGAAACCGGTGCAGCAGCAACCCGCGCCGCCTCAACCGGCCGCACCGGTCGCCGCTCCGGCGCCGCCCGCGCCACCGGCGCCGGCCCCCGTGACCCCGGCGTCGGCGAATGCCGCGTACCTGAAGAACCCGGCGCCGGAATATCCGTCGCTGGCCCAGCGTCGCGGCTGGGAGGGCACGGTGTTGCTGCGGGTGCATGTGCTGGCCAGCGGCAAGCCCGGCGAGATCCAGGTGCAGAAAAGCAGCGGTCGCCAGCAACTCGACGACGCCGCGCTGGCCGCCGTGAAGCGCTGGAGCTTCGTGCCGGCCAAGCAGGGTGATGTCGCCCAGGACGGCTGGGTCAGCGTACCCATCGATTTCAAGATTCATTGAGCCTGCGCCAGGCGCTATCGCGAGCACGCTCGCTCTTACAAGGGTCATACAGAGGGACACATCATGAGTTTATTGGCATCTCCACTCCAATCCATCGAAAGCGCGGTGATCTGGCTGCTGGTGGTCTTTTCCGTGGCCACCTGGGGCCTGGCGCTGCTCAAGGGCGCGCAGTTCGCCCGTCTCAAGGCGCAGGATCGCAAGTTCCACAAACAGTTCTGGGCCGCCTCCAGCCTCGATTCGGCAGCCGAGCTCAGCGAAACCCAGCCCGGCGCAGCGGCGCGGGTGGCCCAGGCCGGTTACGCGGCGATCCAGGTCGGTGACACCAGCCACGCCGCGGACCTGAGCCAGGCCATCAATCATCAGGACCGCCTGGAGCGCGCCCTGCGCCAGCAGATCGTCCGCGAGCGGCGTTCGCTGGAAACCGGCCTGGCGGTGGTCGCCAGTATCGGCAGCACCTCGCCCTTCATCGGCTTGTTCGGTACGGTCTGGGGCATCATGGAGGCCCTCAAGGGCATCAGCGCGGCGGGTTCGGCGAGCCTGGAAACCGTGGCCGGGCCAATTGGCGCGGCACTGGTGGCGACAGGCGTGGGGATCGCCGTCGCGGTGCCGGCGGTGCTGGTCTACAACTACTTCCTGCGTCGCCTGAAGCTGACCGCTGCCGACCTGGACGATTTCGCCCACGACTTCTACAGCCTGGCGCAGAAGAGTTCGTTCCGCGTGCTGGTTCACCCGGCCGTGCACAAGGGCGCTGCCTCGGGCGGTGCGCAGAAAGTGAAGGAGGCGTCCTGACATGGCCTTCTCGACCCAGGACAGCGACGAGGTACTGAGCGAAATCAACGTCACGCCGCTGGTGGACGTGATGCTGGTACTGCTGGTGGTGTTCATCGTCACCGCGCCGCTGCTGACCAATTCGATCCCGATCAACCTGCCCAAGACCGAGGCCGTGGCGCCGGTGGAGCAGAAGGACCCGCTGGTGGTGAGCATCGACGGCACCGGCAAACTCTTTATCAACAAGGACGAGATCCAGCCGGACCTGCTGGAAACCAATCTGCAGGCGGCCAAGACCAAGGACCCGGAGGTGCGCGTGCAATTGCAGGCGGACGACGGCGTCAACTACGGCGAAGTGGCACGCGCCATGGCCTCTATCGAGCGCGCCGGTATCACCAAGCTGTCGGTGATCACCGCCCGCTGAAACAGTGTTGTAAGCCACGACTTTTCGGGCCGTCTCCTTGGCAGGGTGCGGCCTTTTTTTTTGCCTGCGATCTGGCCCCGGGCGCAGGCCTGGACGGACGCCATCGCGCGCAAGCTGTGCTCCTACAGGAGCTCCATGGTAGGGGCGAGGCTTGCCCGCGATACAGGCGCCGCGGTCTGCCGGCCTGACTCCCGGCGCTGGTACAGCCAGGGTACAGGCGAGATTTGATATTCTTTGTGGATCTTAATAAATAGCTTCTTATTCCTTAACGAATATAAATCTCATCCCTATACTCGATCGGGAACAGACACGCAGGAGAGCTCCCCCATGCGCAACGAATCAATTCGCTACCTGATTGTGCCGGGCTGGCAAGGATCGCCAGAAGATCATTGGCAAAGCCACTGGCAGAACAGCCTGCCGAACAGTGCGCGGGTGGAGCAGGCCGACTGGCTGACTCCCCGGCGTGAAGACTGGGTCGCGGCGCTGGCCGAGGCGATCGCCGCCGACAGCACCCCGGTGATCCTGATCGCCCACAGCCTGGGCTGCATCACCGTCGCGCATTGGGCCGCCCATGCGCCGACCAGCGCGTTGCGCCAGGTGCGCGGTGCCTTGCTGGTGGCGCCGGCGGACGTCGAGCGTCCGGCCTGCGCGCCGGCCCTGCGCAATTTCGCGCCGATCCCCGACAGCCTGCTGCCGTTTCCCAGCCAGGTCGTCAGCTCCGACAACGACAGCGCCATCAGTGCGCCGCGTGCCCTGGAGCTGGCCCGCAACTGGGGCGCCGAGGCCGGGATTCTCTCGGGTGCCGGGCATATCAACGTCAAATCCGGTCACCAGCGCTGGGAGCAGGGCTTCGCCTATCTCTATCGCCTGCAAACCCGCATGGAACAGCATTCCCTGCGTCGCGCCTGATTTCTTCTTTTTGTTAAAACGCCCCCGCCTCCAGGCGGATCCGGGCGGGAGTCTGCCATGAGTCTGCATGAGTCTTTCGGTCAGCCGTTGCTGACTTTTCCCGATGCTGAAAAAAGCCCACTGAGCATACGCGCCAAGGCGCTGGTGTTCGTCGATCCCCGTTCGCGGCAACTGCGCCATGAGCTGGAACAGCTGGCGCCGCGTTCGATCCCGGTGTTGATCCGCGGTGAAACCGGCAGCGGCAAGGAACTGCTGGCGCGGCATATCCACCGTGCCAGCGACCGCGGCGGGTTGTTCGTGTCGGTCAACTGCGGGGCCATCAGCAAGGCGTATGCCGACGCCGAGCTGTTCGGCTACGCCGCTGGCACGTTCAGCGGTTCGGCCAGCAGCCGCGCCGGCTGGTTCGGTTCGGCCAATGGCGGCACTTTGTACCTGGACGAGATCGGCGACCTGCCGCTGCCGATCCAGGCCAAGCTGCTCGCGGCCCTGGAAAACCATGAAGTGACCCGGGTCGGCGCGCACCAGCCAAGCCCGGTGGATGTGCGCCTGGTGGCGGCCACCAGCATCGACCTGGCCCAGGCGGTGGCGGCGGGCAAATTCCACGAGCGGCTGTATCACTACCTGGGCGAAGGTCACCTGGAGTTGCCGGCGCTGCGCGAACGGGTGGGCGACATCCTGTCGCTGGCCGAGTACTTCCTCGGCATCTACAGCCAACGCCTGGACCTGCCGGTGCCGCTGATCAGCGAGGCGGCCCAGCAGGTGCTGGAGCAGCACAGCTGGCCCGGCAATACCCGCGAGCTGGAGAACGTCATTCATTTCGCGCTGCTGGTCAGCAGCGGTGCGGAGATCCTCCCGGAGCACCTGAACCTGCCGCCGCAGCTGTCGCGGCTGGAGCAGGTGGATCAGCAATTGAAGGGGCTGGTCGCCGCCGGTTCCGCCGCCGAGTTGCAGGCGCTCAAGCATTTGCTCAAGCAGCACGGCGTGATCTGAAGCTTTTGTAGGGGCCGCCTGGAGCGCTCCGGGCGCGGGCTAGAGCGGTCCGTTGCTGTATGAACAAAATGGAATATCAACGTGAATAAAAGATATTTTTAAGGCATAAAAAATCCCGGTATTGTCCGCTCCACGCCAGCGATAGCACTTCGCTGGCACCTCTCTCGAAGCCGTCGTCAGCGACGACTCATAAGGACACTGCATGAAAAAAGTTCTGTTGTTCACCGCATTGGCGGCTGCCCTGACTGCGAGCCTGGCCCAGGCCGGCGAGAAACTGGTGGTGGCGGCCACGCCGGTGCCGCACGCCGAGATCCTCGAGCTGATCAAGCCAACCCTGGCCAAGGAAGGCGTGGACCTGGAAGTCAAAGTCTTCACCGACTACGTGCAACCGAACGTACAGGTCGACCAGAAGCGCCTGGACGCCAACTACTTCCAGACCCTGCCGTACCTGAAGAGCTTCAACGAAGGCAAGGGCACCAACCTGGTGACGGTGATCGGCGTGCACGTCGAACCGTTCGGCGGTTACTCGAAGAAAGTCAAAAGCCTGGCCGAGCTGAAAGACGGCGCGACCATCGCCATTCCGAACGAAGGCAGCAACAGCGGCCGCGCCCTGATCCTGCTGCAGAAGGCCGGCCTGATCGAGCTCAAGGATCCGAAGAACGCCGTGTCGACGCCCAAGGACATCGCCAAGAACCCGCACAACTTCAAGTTCAAGGAACTGGAGTCGGCCCTGCTGCCGCGCGTGCTGGACCAGGTCGACCTGGACATGATCAACACCAACTACGCTCTGGAAGCGGGCCTGAACCCGGCCAAGGATGCGCTGGTGATCGAGGGTTCCGATTCGCCGTATGTGAACTTCCTGGTGGCCCGTCCGGACAACAAGGACAACCCTGCCATCCAGAAGCTGGCCAAGGCCCTGACCAGCCCGGAAGTCAAAGCGTTCATCGAGAAGAAATACAGCGGCGCGGTACTGCCGGCGTTCTGATGGACTACGCTTAAGTCGTACAAACCCCTTCAAGGTTTAAACGCCGATGGCTGATACAGCGTCGGCGTTTTTTATTGCCTGCGTTTTGGGCGCTGCGCTGTGCCCGCACGGCCGCCATCGCGAGCAAGCTCGCTCCTACAGGTTTTGTGGCGTGCGGGGGCTTGGCGCTTCTGTAGGAGCGCAGCTTGCGCGCGATGCAGGCGCCGCAATATCGGCAAGTGCGCCCGTTCAGGAAGGCGCCATGGCCCGGCGCAACGCCTTCAGCCATTTGACGATGTCCTGCGGATCGAGAGGTTGCGGGGTGTCTAGGTCGGTCATTGTTCTTGTCGTCCTTGTGCCTGTCTGGCCCGTTGAGGTCTGCGGCCGGCTGTCCGTTCCCGGGAGAAGGGGCGCTGCGCAAGCTCCCCGCCGGCGTCAGGAAAAGTAGTCGGGCCGGGCGCGCCTGGCAAACCCGGGAGGTTAGTTTTTTGGGTGATATCAATATGCTTTAACGGTATTTAAATTATTGTTTTTATAGCTATAAAGTCGACGCCTGCCGGGTGGTTACCCACCGCCCAATGGACCGCACCACCGCCGCTGTACCCCAGCGGCGTCCAGGATTGCCATGACCCTCGACTACGCCTTTATCCTCACCACGCTGCCAGCCTTTCTCAAGGCCGTGGGCGTGACCTTGCAGGTCGGCCTGATCGCCATCGCCACTTCCCTGCTGGTGGCCCTGATCAACGCCGCCATCCTGGTGTTCCGTACCCCGTATCTGCGCCGCCTGGTCGGGCTGTACGTGGAGCTGGCGCGCAACACCCCGCTGCTGATCCAGCTGTTCTTCGTGTATTTCGCGCTGCCGGCGCTGGGCCTGAAGATTTCCGGGTTCGCCGCGGCGATCATCACCATGACCTTCCTCGGCGGCGCCTACCTCACCGAGGTATTGCGCGCCGGCGTCGAGGCGGTGCCGGTGGCGCAGCTGGAGTCGGGTCGCTCCATCGGGCTCTCGCACTGGCAACTGCTGCGCCATGTGATCCTGCCGCAGGCCGGGATTCTCAGCCTGCCGTCGCTGTTCGCCAATTTCATCTTCCTGCTCAAGGAAACCACCGTGGTCTCGGCGGTGGCGGTGCCGGAAATTCTCTACACCACCAAGAGCTACATCGCCCTCTACTACAAGACCTACGAAATGCTCGCCGTGCTGACGCTGATCTGCGTGCTGCTGTTCTTGCCGTTGTCGCTGTTGCTCAGCCGCCTGGAAAGGAGGCTGCAACATGGCCAGTTCGGGTCTTGAGTTGCTCTGGGTGTCGTTGCCGCAACTGGGCAAGGGCGCCGCGCAGACATTGTCGATTTCCCTGCTGAGCATTGTTTTCAGCACGGTCGGCGGCGTGCTCTACGGCGTGCTGCGGACCCTCGACAACAAGTGGTTGAACGCGGTGCTGCGCGCCTACCTGGAGCTGTTCCGGGCGATCCCGGTGCTGGTCTGGCTGTACCTGCTGTTCTTCGGTTTCCCGATCTTCTTCGGCCTGAGCATTCCGAGCTTCACCTGCGCGGTGCTGGTGCTGTCGCTGTGGGGCGCCAGCGAAGTCGGCGAGGTGGTGCGCGGCGCCTTGCATTCGCTGCCGCGGGGCCAGCGCGAGGCGGGGCTGTCGATCGGCCTTTCCAGTGCGCAGCTCTACGGCCACGTGCTGCTGCCCCAGGCGCTGAAACGCATGACGCCGCCGACCATCAACGTCTACACGCGGATCATCAAGACCAGCTCGCTGGCGGTGCTGATCGGCGTGGTGGATGTGATCAAGGTCGGCCAGCAGATCATCGAGCGCACCTACGAGTCGGTGCTGATCTACGGCGCCCTGTTCCTGTTTTTCTTCTTTATCTGCTACCCGCTGTCGGCCGCCTCGCGCGTGCTGGAGCGGCGCTGGACGCAAGCATGAGCGCACTGATCGAGTTCCAGGGTTTCAACAAGTTTTTCGGCGAGCAGCAGGTGCTCAAGGACGTCGACCTGCAGGTCGCCCAGGGCGAAGTGGTGGTGATTCTCGGCCCCAGCGGCTGCGGCAAATCCACCTTGCTGCGCTGCCTCAACGGCCTGGAGAAGGCCCACGGCGGACACCTGCGCTTCGCCGGGCGCGAACTGCTGGACCCGGCCACCGACTGGCGCCAGGTACGCCAGGAAATCGGCATGGTGTTCCAGAGCTACCACCTGTTTCCGCACATGAGCGTGCTCGACAACATCCTGCTCGGCCCGCTCAAGGTGCAGAAGCGCGAGCGCCGCGAAGCCCGTGCCCAGGCCGAGGCCCTGCTCGAACGGGTGGGCCTTGCGGACAAGCGCGATGCCTTCCCGCGCCAGCTCTCCGGCGGCCAGCAGCAACGCATCGCCATCGTCCGTTCGCTGTGCATGAACCCCCAGGTGATGCTGTTCGACGAGGTCACCGCGGCGCTGGACCCGGAAATGGTCAAGGAAGTGCTGCAAGTGATCCAGGGCCTGGCCCGGGACGGCATGACCCTGTTGATCGTCACCCACGAAATGGCCTTCGCCCGCGCGGTGGCCGACCGCATCGTGTTCATGGATGCCGGGCGCATCCTTGAACAGAACACTCCCGAGAGTTTCTTCACGAACCCGCGCAGCGCACGCGCGCAGCAGTTCCTGGAGAAATTCTCCTTCGTTGAAGCACTGCCCAAAAAAGCACCTGAAAAGGAATTGGAGCTCTTATGAAAACTGCCAAGTCTTCGCTACTGCTACTCCCGCTGTTTGGCCTCGCCCTGCTGGCCGGCTGCGACAAGTCCGCCGAGGCTCCCAAGCCGGCGGCCAGCAGCGCCAGTGCCAGCGCCGCGCCGGCCGCCGGCTACCTGGACAAGATCAAGGCCCGCGACAAGCTGATCGTCGGGGTGTTCACCGACAAGCCGCCGTTCGGTTTCGTCGATGAGACCGGCCGCTATGTGGGCTTCGATACCGACATCGGCCGGCAATTCGCCAAGGACCTGCTGGGCGACGAGAACAAGGTGGAGTTTGTCGCCGTGGAACCGGCCAGCCGCATTCCGTTCCTGCAGAGCGACAAGGTCGACCTGATCCTGGCCAACATGACCGTGACCCCCGAGCGCAAGGAAGCGGTGGAGTTCACCAACCCCAACCTCAAGGTCGCGGTGCAGGCCCTGGTGCCCAACGGCAGCGAAGTGAAGAACCTGGATGACCTGGCGAGCCGCACCACCATCGTCACCACAGGCACCACCGCCGATATCTGGCTGACCAAGAACCACCCGGACTGGAAGCTGCTGAAGTTCGAGAAGAACAGCGAGTCCCTGCAGGCCCTGGCCAACGGCCGCGGCGACGCCTATGCCCAGGACAACCTGATCCTGTTCAGCTGGTCCAAGCAGAACCCGGGCTACCGCGTGCTGCCGCAGACCCTGGGCGAACAGGCGCCGATCGCGCCGGCGGTGAAGAAAGGCAATATCGAGCTGCGCGACTGGGTCAACGCCGAACTGGCCAAGCTGGGCGAAGACAAGTACCTGCTCAAGCTCTACGACCAGTACGTGCGCAAGGAACTGAGCGACGACACCAAGCCGGAAAGCGTGATCGTCGAAGGCGGCAAGTGGCAGGGGTGACAGCCCTCGCCTGACGTCATCGCGGGCAAGCCTCGCTCCTACAGAAGAAGACTGTGCATGCTTCTGTAGGAGCGGAGATTGCCCGCGATGCTTTTCAGGCGGCGACGAATCAATCCGGCCAATGCCACGCCGGTTCGTCGAGCATGCCCTGGCCGACGATCCCGGTCTGGCCGAGATTCTTCTCCAGCACGATGGCGTTGCACTGCGGGTCCTGTTGCAGGGCGGCGATCAGCCGGCTGGCATGGGACACCACCCACACCTGGCACTGGTGCGAGGCCCGGATGATCAGGCGCGCCAGCGCCGGCAGCAGATCCGGGTGCAGGCTGGTTTCCGGTTCGTTGAGCACCATCAGCGTCGGTGGCCGTGGCGTCAGCAGGGCGGCGACCAGCAGCAGGTAGCGCAGGGTGCCGTCCGACAACTCCGCCGCCGACAGCGGCCGCAGCAGGCCTTCCTGATAGAACTCGATGGCGAAGCGCCCACCCTGCAACGGCGCGATGTTCAGCCGCGCGCCGGGGAACGCATCGCTGACGGCGCTGTGCAGGGCCTCGGGATTGCCGATTTCACGGATGGTCTGCAAGGCGGCCGCCAGGTCGCGGCCATCGTGATGCAGCACCGGGGTACGGGTGCCCAGTTGCGGTTGCCGGGCCGGCGCCTCGGCATCGCTGCGAAAGTGATCGTAGAAGCGCCAGCCGCGGATGTTCTCGCGCAGCAGCAGGACCTCCGGCGACGAGCGCAGGTTGCCCACCTGGTCGAACAGGCTGTCGAAGGTCGGCGTGTGCTGGGCCAGTACGTCCCAGCCGCGCCCCTCGCGGGCGCGGATCATCGGCCCGGCGCGGTTGACCAGCAGGCTGGCCGGGCGATAGAGCGGCCCGGCCCAGATGCACTCGCGCTTGATTTCCGGGTCCAGGGAAAAGTACGACACATGCTCGGGCAGCGGCATGGGCAGGCCCAGGGCGATGGCGTAGCTGAAGTCCTCGCCGGCAAAGCCCAGGCGCAGGCGTTTGCTGTCCTGGCGCACGCTGGCCTGGATGGGCACCTCGCCGTTGCGCATGCGCCGGCTGAGGTTCTCGGGGCCGGCCCAGAAGGTCGAGTCCAGGCCGCCCTCGCGGGCCAGCGCGTTGACCACCCCACCCTGGGCGGTTTCCGCCAGCAGGCGCAGGGCGCGGTACAGGTTGGACTTGCCGCTGCCGTTGGGGCCGGTGATCAGGTTCAACCGCGCCAGCGGAATCACCAGTTTGTTGATCGAGCGGTAATTGGCCACTGCCAGGGTCTTGAGCATCCCGGGGGCTCCTTGTGCATGGACGCGCAGTGTGCCCGATTTTCTTCCCGGCCATCGAACCCCGGCCGACGGAGCGAGCGCGCAATCGCCTTCACAGCGCCTTTCCCCGCTATGGATCACGCATTTGTCCGTCAGCCCCGTGCAGCGTTGGAACCCTGTTCTAAGCTCTCAGTCGTATCGTCATCTGCCCGGACGTATTACTCAAAGGAGCCTGCATGGCTGGTCTCGGATCGAAGTGGATAGTGGGTTTGACACTGGTGGCGTTGCTCAGCGGTTGCGGTGCGGAAAAGCCGACCGAAAAGGATCGGCCACGGGTGCGCGTACAGGAAGTGCAGACCCGGGATTTCGCCGCGCAGGTGACCCTCACCGGGGATGTCCAGGCGCGGGTGCAGACCGAGCTGTCGTTCCGTGTCGGCGGCAAGATCATCCAGCGCCTGGTCGATGTCGGCGATCGGGTCACGGCCAAGCAGGTACTGGCCCGGCTCGACCCGAAGGATTTGCAGACCAATGTCGATTCCGCCGCCGCCGCGGTGTTCGCCGAGCAGGCGCGGGTCAAACAGACCAGCGCGGCCTTCTTCCGCCAGCAGAAACTCCTGCCCAAGGGCTACACCAGCCAGAGCGAATACGATGCCGCCCAGGCGGCGCTGCGCAGCAGCCAGAGCGCCCTGGCCGCGGCGCAGGCGCAACTGGCCAACGCCCGTGAGCAACTGAGCTACACCGCGCTGGTCGCCGAGGCGCCGGGAGTGATCACCGCGCGCCAGGCCGAAGTCGGCCAGGTGGTACAGGCCACGGTGCCGATCTACAGCCTGGCCCGCGATGGCGAACGCGACGCGGTGTTCAACGTCTACGAGTCGCTGCTGGTGGCGCCGCCCAAGGACGATGTGATCCACGTCAGCCTGCTGGACAACCCGAATATCCAGACCACCGGCAAGGTGCGCGAAGTCACCCCGGTGGTCTCGGCGCAGAGCGGCACGGTGCAGGTCAAGGTGGCCCTCGACGGGCTGCCGGCGGGCATGGACCTGGGCTCGGTGGTCAGCGCCAGTGCCAACGCGGCCGGCCAGAACAGCGTCGAACTGCCTTGGGCGGCGCTGACCAAGAACCTCAGCGAACCGGCCGTGTGGCTGGTCGGGGAAGACGGCAAGACGGTGCTGCACAGCGTCACGGTGGGGCGTTACCAGACCGGCCGGGTAATCATCAGCGACGGCCTCAAGGGCGGTGAAAAAGTGGTGATCGCCGGCGGCCAGTTGCTGCATCCGGGCATGCTCGTCGAGATCGATTCCACGCCCGCCAGCCAAGGAGCCACGCCATGAAGCGCCTGCCGCTGTTGTTGTGCGCCGGCCTGGCGCTGGCTGCCTGCTCGAAGGAAGAGCCGGCGCCCACGCCGGTGCGCCCGGTGCTGTCGTTCGAGGTGCGGGCCGAGTCCGAGGAAAGCCTGGGGCGCTTCGCCGGAAGCATCCAGGCCCGCTATGAAACCAACCTCGGCTTTCGCGTGCCGGGACGTATCGCCAATCGCAACGTCGACGTCGGCGCCGAGGTGGGCAAGGGCACGTTGCTCGCGACCCTCGATCCCACCGACCAGCAGAACCAGTTGCGCTCCGCCCAGGGCGACCTGGCGCGGGTCCAGGCGCAATGGATCAATGCCCAGGCCGACGCCCGCCGCCAGCAGCAACTGTTCGACCGCGGCGTTGGCGCCCAGGCGCAGCTGGATATCGCCCAGACCAACCTGAAAACCACCAGCGCCTCGCTGGAGCAGGCCCGGGCCGCTGTCAGCCAGGCTCGCGACCAGCTGGCCTACAGCGAACTGCGCACCGACCACGGCGGCGTGGTCACCGCCTGGAATGCCGAGGCCGGGCAAGTGGTCAGTGCCGGCCAGCAGGTGGTGACCCTGGCCCGTCCGGACATCAAGGAAGCGGTGATCGACCTGCCGGCCGGGCTGGTGGACCAGTTGCCGGCCGACGTGGTGTTCAAGGTCGCCCTGCAGCTGGACCCGAGCGTCAGCACCACGGCGATCGTGCGGGAAATCGAACCCCAGGCGCAGAGCGCCACCCGCACCCGGCGCGCGCGCCTGAGCCTGACCGAAACCCCGCCGGCGTTCCGCCTGGGCACCGCCATCAGCGTGACGCTCAGCTCGGCCATCGTGCCGCGGATCGAGGTGCCGCTGTCGGCCTTGCAGGAGGCGGACGGCAAGACCCGGGTCTGGGTCGTCGACGCGCAGGCGCAAACCGTGGCGCCGCGCGAGGTCGCGGTACTCAGCCGGGGGCCTGACACGGTGCTGGTCAGCAGCGGCATCAAGATCGGCGAGCGAGTGGTGAGCGCCGGCGTGAACAGCCTCGAACCGGGGCAGAAAGTAAAAATCGACGAGGACAGTCCACGATGACGCCCACCACCAAAGGGACCTTCAACTTATCCGAGTGGGCCATCAAGCATCAGTCGTTCGTCTGGTACCTGATGTTCGTCGCGCTGCTGATGGGCGTGTTTTCCTACATGAACCTGGGGCGTGAGGAGGATCCGTCCTTCACCATCAAGACCATGGTCATCCAGACCCGCTGGCCGGGCGCGACCCAGGAGGAGACCCTCAAGCAGGTCACTGACCGCATCGAGAAAAAACTCGAGGAGCTGGACTCCCTCGACTACGTGAAAAGCTATACCCGCCCCGGCGAGTCGACGGTGTTCGTCTACTTGCGCGACACCACCAACGGCAAGGACATCCCCGAGATCTGGTACCAGGTGCGCAAGAAGATCAACGACATTCGCGGCGACTTTCCCCAGGGGTTGCAGGGGCCGGGGTTCAACGACGAATTCGGCGACGTGTTCGGTTCGGTCTACGCCTTCACTGCCGACGGCCTGAGCATGCGCCAGCTGCGCGACTACGTGGAGCAGGTGCGCGCCGAGATCCGCGAAGTGCCGAACCTGGGCAAGGTGGAGATGGTCGGCGAGCAGGACGAAGTCATCTACCTGAACTTTTCCACGCGCAAGCTGGCGGCCCTGGGCATCGACCAGCGCCAGGTCCTGCAAAGCCTGCAAGCGCAGAACGCGGTGACCCCGGCCGGGGTGATCGAGGCCGGGCCGGAGCGGATCTCCGTGCGTACCTCGGGGCAGTTCGCCTCCGAGAAAGACCTGGCCACGGTCAACCTGCGGCTCAACGACCGCTTCTATCGCCTGGCGGATATCGCCGAGATCAGCCGCGGTTACGTGGACCCCTCGACCCCGCAGTTTCGCTTCAACGGCCAGCCGGCCATCGGCCTGGCGATTGCCATGAAGAAGGGCGGCAACATCCAGGACTTCGGCAAGGCCCTGCACGCCAAGATGGCGCAGCTCACCGCCGACCTGCCGGTGGGCGTCGGCGTGCACACGGTGTCGGACCAGGCCGAAGTGGTGGAAAAAGCCGTCGGTGGCTTTACCAGCGCCCTGTTCGAGGCGGTGGTGATCGTGCTGGTGGTGAGCTTCATCAGCCTCGGTGTGCGCGCCGGGCTGGTGGTGGCATGCTCGATTCCGCTGGTGCTGGCGATGGTCTTCGTGTTCATGGAGTACAGCGGCATCACCATGCAGCGGATTTCCCTCGGCGCGCTGATCATCGCCCTGGGCCTGTTGGTGGATGACGCGATGATCACCGTGGAAATGATGGTCACGCGCCTGGAAATGGGCGAGACCAAGGAGCAGGCGGCCACCTTCGCCTACACCTCCACGGCCTTTCCCATGCTCACCGGGACCCTGGTGACGGTCGCCGGCTTCGTGCCCATCGGGCTCAACGCCAGCTCCGCCGGCGAGTACACCTTCACCCTGTTCGCGGTGATCGCGGTGGCCATGCTGGTGTCCTGGATCGTCGCCGTGCTGTTCGCCCCGGTCATCGGCCTGCATATCCTCAGTACCGACGTGAAACCCCACTCCGAGGAGCCGGGGCGCATCGGTCGCGCCTTCAATGGCGGCCTGCTGTGGGCCATGCGCAACCGCTGGTGGGCCATCGGCATCACCCTCCTGATGTTCGTGCTGGCGGTGGTCGGCATGCGTTTCGTGCAGAACCAGTTCTTCCCGTCCTCGGACCGCCCGGAGCTGCTGGTCGACCTCAACCTGCCGCAGAACGCCTCGATCGCCGAGACCCGCAAGGCCGTGGACCGCCTGGAGGCGACCCTCAAGGACGATCCGGATGTCCTGCGCTGGAGCACCTACATCGGCGAGGGCGCGATCCGTTTCTACCTGCCGCTGGACCAGCAGTTGCAGAACCCCTATTACGCGCAGCTGGTGGTCGTCAGCAAAGGCCTGGAGTCGCGCGCGGCCTTGACCGAGCGCCTGAAAAAACGCCTGCGCGACGACTTCGTCGGCATCGGCAGCTACGTGCAGGCCCTGGAAATGGGCCCGCCGGTGGGGCGGCCGATCCAGTACCGGGTCAGCGGCAAGGACATCGACCAGGTGCGCAAGCATGCCATCGAGCTGGCCACCGAGCTGGACAAGAACTCGCACATCGGCGAGATCATCTACGACTGGAACGAGCCGGGCAAAGTCCTGCGCGTCGACATCGCCCAGGACAAGGCGCGGCAGTTGGGGCTGTCTTCGGAAGACGTGGCGCAATTGATGAACAGCATCGTCAGCGGCGCCACCGTGACCCAGGTGCATGACGACATCTACCTGATCAACGTGGTCGGTCGCGCCGACGACAAGGAGCGCGGTTCGCCGGAAACCCTGCAGAACCTGCAGATCGTCAGCCCCAACGGCACCTCGATCCCGTTGCTGGCCTTCGCCACCGTGCGCTACGAGCTGGAGCAGCCGCTGGTCTGGCGTCGCGACCGCAAGCCGACCATCACCATCAAGGCCTCGGTGCGCGACGAGATCCAGCCCACCGACCTGGTCAGGTTGCTCAAGCCGGATATCGACAAATTCGCCGCCAGCCTGCCGGTCGGTTATTCGGTGGCCACCGGCGGTACGGTGGAGGAAAGCGGCAAGGCCCAGGGGCCGATCGCCAAAGTGGTGCCGTTGATGCTGTTCCTCATGGCGACCTTCCTGATGATCCAGCTGCACAGTGTGCAGAAGCTGTTCCTGGTGGCCAGCGTCGCGCCCCTGGGGCTGATCGGCGTGGTCCTGGCGCTGGTGCCGACGGGCACGCCCATGGGCTTCGTGGCGATCCTCGGGATTCTCGCGCTGATCGGCATCATCATCCGCAACTCGGTGATCCTGGTCACCCAGATCGACGAGTTCGAGCGCGCCGGGCATTCGCCCTGGGACGCGGTGGTGCAGGCCACCGAGCACCGGCGCCGGCCGATCCTGCTGACCGCGGCGGCGGCCAGCCTGGGCATGATCCCGATCGCCCGGGAAGTGTTCTGGGGACCGATGGCCTACGCCATGATCGGCGGCATCATCGTCGCCACCCTGCTGACGCTGCTGTTCCTGCCGGCGCTGTATGTGGCCTGGTACAAGATCAAGGAGCCGAAGCCGGACCGCACCACCCACTGACCCGTAGGAGCGAAGCTTGCTCACGATGGCGGTGTATCAGGCGGATCGCTATCGCGGGCAAGCCTCGCTCCTACGGATCGGTGGCGTGCCACGAATTTCGCTGCAACCCGGGTCCTATAGGAGCGGGGTTGTGGTGGGTGTCAGGCCTTGCGCCAGACGCTGGCCAGCCAGGGTTGTTGTTCCCGTGGCAAGCCGGCGGGGCGGTAGTAGTGCTCCAGCTCGACGAAGCCCGCCGCCGTCAGCAATCGCTGCCACGCCGCCAGGTCGTGGTAGGCGCCGTAACGCGGGCCGTTCCAGCCTTCGCGGTTGTCGCCCCGGGGGTTGGAGCTGAACAGCACGCCGCCGGGTTTCAACGTGGCATGCAACTGGCGCAGCACCCGCGGCAGCTCCTGCCCGGGGATATGGAACAGCACGGCGTTGGCGAAGATGCCGTCGAAGCGCTCGGCCGGCAGGTCGAGCTTCAGAAAGTCCTGCTGCCAGACCTCGCAGCCGCTGTCGTCGCGGGCCATCTGCGCGAACCGCTCGGAGCCGTCGAGGCCGACCGCGACATGGCCGAGGCGGGTAAAAGCCTGGAGGTCACGCCCGGGGCCGCAGCCGAAATCCAGCACGGTGAAGGGCGCGCTGCCCCGGATATGCCGCAGCAGCGCGTCGATGTTCTGGCTGACATCGTGGTCGCGGGTGCCTTCGCGGAAGTCTTCGGCGACCTGGTTGTAGTGGCCCAGGGTGGTGGCGGTGATCTGGTCGAGGTCGGTGGGAGCGAGTTTCATGGCGGGCTGCGCTGGTTGGGGGTGGTGCGCCGAATATTACCCCCAATGCCGGCAACTCCGCTCTGGGTAGCTCTGTAGCCGCTGCCGAGCTTCAGCGAGGCTGCGATCGACCGCGAAGCGGGCGCCAAGCCAGGCGACACCAATCCATCAGACACACCGCATTGTCAGGTTTTACGGGGCTTTGCCCCGATCGCAGCCTCGCTGGCGCTCGGCAGCGGCTACAGGGCTACAGGGCCACAGAGCTACAGGTCGATCACGTTGCCTTTTGTAGGAGCGAAGCTTGCTCGCGATGACGTTCGAACGGACAGCGCCGACCTCAGCGCTTGTCGAGCGCGCGCGCCAGGCGATCGCCGCTGAGCTGGATGGCCGCCACCAGGACCACCAGCAGCACGATTACCGTGAGCATGATCTGGCTGTCGAAACGCTGGTAGCCGTAGCGATAGGCAATGTCCCCCAGGCCCCCGGCCCCGATCGCCCCGGCCATGGCCGAGGAATTGATCATGGTCACCAGGGTGATGGTGAAACCGCCGACGATGCCCGGCAGCGCCTCCGGCAGCAGCACATGCCGGACGATATGCCAGCGTCGGCAACCCATGGCCTGGGCGGCTTCGATCAGGCCATGGTCGACCTCGCGCAGGCTGACTTCGGCGATCCGGGCGAAGAACGGCGTGGCGGCAATGGTCAGCGGCACCACCGCCGCCCACACGCCGTAGGTGGTGCCGACGATCAGCCGGGTGAAGGGGATCAGCGCCACCATCAGGATCAGGAACGGAATCGAGCGGAACAGGTTGACGAAGGCCCCCAGCACCGCGTTCAGCCTCGGTGCCTCATAGATCCCGCCCTTGCCGCTGGTGACCAGGAACACCGCCAGCGGCACCCCCGCCAGCAAGGCGATCAAGGACGACACGCCGACCATCAGCAGGGTATCGAGGATGCCCTGCAGCAAGCGATCAAACCACATAACCGAGTACCTCTACCTGTTGGGTCCACTGCTTGTGCAAAAAGTGCTGCGCCCGCAGGCGCTGCTCCTCGGCGCCCAGGGACGAGCCGTTGACCGCCAGCAGCAACTGCCCCAGGGCATGGCCCTGGATCCGTTCCACGCCGCCGTGCAGCAGGCGCACACGCCCGCCAAGGGTGGCGAACAGCGCCGCCAGGTCCGGCTCGTCGCTGATCCTGCCGGTGAAGCGCAGCCGCAGTACCACCGCCGCGTCCGAAGACGCCGGCTGGGCTTGCAGGTGCCCCTGCAACTCTTGCGGCAGGTCGTGCTGCAAGGGCGCCAGCAGGCTCTTGCTGACTTCGTGCTGCGGGTTGCCGAACACTTCCCAGACCGGCCCCTGCTCGACGATATGCCCATGTTCCAGCACCACCACCCGGTCGCAGATATCGCGGATCACCGCCATCTCATGGGTGATCAGCACGATGGTCAGGCCCAGGCGCTGGTTGATCTCCTTGAGCAGGCCGAGGATCGACTGGGTGGTCTCCGGGTCGAGTGCCGAGGTGGCCTCGTCGCACAGCAGGATCGCCGGGTCGTGCACCAGCGCCCGGGCGATGCCGACCCGCTGTTTCTGGCCCCCCGACAGTTGCGCGGGGTAGGCCTTGTGCTTGTCCTTCAGGCCCACCAGTTCCAGCAGTTCGCGCACCTTGCGCTCGCGCTGTTCCCTGGGCACGCCGGCGACCTTCAGCGGCAGCTCGACGTTCTGCCACACGGTCTTGGCCGACATCAGGTTGAAGTGCTGGAAGATCATGCCGATGCGCCGGCGCAGCTCCACCAGGCGGTCTTCGTCGAAGTCGCCGATGTCCACCTGATCGATCAGCACCCGGCCGCTCGAGGGTTGTTCCAGGCGATTGATGGTGCGGATCAGCGACGACTTGCCCGCGCCGCTGCGGCCGATGATGCCGAACACTTCGCCGCGCTGGATCGCCAGGTCGATGCCGTGCAGGGCCTGCACCGGGCCTTGCTGGCCCTGGTAGGTCTTGGCCACGCCGATGAAGCGCACATGGGCCCGGCTCAGTTCCGGATGCAGTTGCGCCGGCAGCTCGGTGTGCCCCGCGCCTTGCGGCTGCCCGGCGGGCGGCGTGGATGACGGGAGGTAGGCGACGCTCATCTCAACCTTCCCAGCCGGCTTGGTAGAGCTTGCCATGGGCTTTGTCCAGGGCGGCGCGTACCACCGGCGAATGCTGGTAGATGTCGACGAACTTGATCAGCCGCGGATCGGTCTTGCTCTTGGGCTGGATCACGAACTGGATCACGTATTCCTTGTGGTCGAGGCCGTCGAACAGCAACGCCGAGCCGGCATCGAAGGTCTTGGCCAGGCGGATATAGGCCGGGTAGCCCTGCACCAGGTCGGCGTCGTCATAGGCGCGCACCAGTTGCACCGCTTCGACCTGGAGGATCTTCAGCTTCTTCGGGTTGGCGACAATGTCGTCCTCGGTGGCCTTGTAGCCGACCCCCGGCTTGAGCGTGATCAGCCCGGCCTTGGCCAGCAGCTGCAAGCCGCGGCCGCTGTTGATCGGGTCGTTGGCGATGGCCACGCTGGCGCCCTCGGGCAGCTCGTCGAAGCTTTTGTATTTCTTCGAGTACAGGCCGACGTTGTTGATGATCCCCGGGGCGAACGGCACCAGGTCGAAACCGGCGGCGGCCTTGGCGTTTTCCAGGAACGGGATGTGCTGGAAGTAGTTCACGTCGATATCGCCGGTGGCCAGGCTGACGTTCGGCGCGATCCAGTCGGTGAACTCCACCAGTTCGACTTTCAGGCCCTGCTTGTCGGCCTCCGCGACGGCGGCCTCCAGGGGAATGGCGAAGGCGGCGGTGGTGCCGACCTTCAGCGGCGCATCGGCGGCGAATGCCGCGCCGGTGAACAGTCCGAGGGCGAGGGCCAGTGCTTTGACTGGGTGGCTCAGGAGTTTGCTTTTCATGGGTTTGGTTCCAGTCAGTGCAGTGGTTTTGGGGTGTTCGTTGTGGCCTCATCGCGGGCAAGCCTCGCTCCTACAGAGCACGCGTCGCTTTTGTAGGAGCGAGCGGGCGGCGATCCGACTTGCCCGCGATGCTTTTAGCGGCGGTAGTCCGCGCCAGTGTGTTGCTCCGGCAGTCGCGCCTCGCGCTGGAACAGCTTTTCGCGCAAGGTGCCGCTGTCGTAGGCGGTCTTGTACGAGCCGCGGCGTTGCAGCTCGGGGATCACCAGGTCGATGAAGTCGACATAACTTTCCGGGGTGACGATGCGGGTCAGGTTGAAGCCGTCGAGGCCGGTTTCGGCGATCCAGGATTCCAGGTCGTCGGCCACCTGCTGCGGCGAGCCGACCACGGTGAAGTAGCGCCCGCCCAGGGCGTGCTGGTCGAGCAGCTTGCGCCGGGTCCAGTCGTTGTTCTGCAGGTTCCGGGTGGCCGACTGGATGGCGTTGCTCTTCACGTACTGGATCGGCTCGTCGATTTCGTACTGGGAAAAGTCGATGGCGGTGGACGCCGAGAAATGCGCCACCCCGGCCTCGGCGCTGGCGTGGCTGCGGTACTCGGCGTGCTTCTTCCAGGCCAGTTCCTCGGTCTCGGCGACTATCACGTTGAGCCCCATGAACACCTTGATGTCTGCGGGGTCGCGTCCGGCCGCCACGGCGCTGGCGCGCACCTTGTCCACCTGGGCCCGGGTCGAGGCCTTGTTCTGCCCGCTGATGAACACGCATTCGGCGTGGCGCCCGGCGAACGCCAGGCCGCGGTCCGAACTGCCGGCCTGGAACAGCACCGGCGTGCGCTGCGGCGAGGGCTCGCACAGGTGATAGCCCTCGACCCGGTAGAACTCGCCCTGGTGCTCGACCTTGTGCACCTTGTCCGGCCGGGCATAGATCCGCTGTTCGCGGTCGTCGATCACCGCGTCGTCTTCCCAGCTGCCTTCCCAGAGTTTGTAGAGCACCTCCAGGTATTCGTCGGCCTGGTCGTAGCGCCGGTCGTGCTCGGCCTGCTGGTCCAGGCCCATGGCCTTGGCGGCGCTGTCCAGGTAACCGGTGACGATATTCCAGCCGACCCGGCCACGGCTCAAGTGGTCCAGCGTCGACATGCGCCGGGCGAACAGGTACGGCGGCTCGTAGGTGAGGTTGGCGGTGAGGCCGAAGCCGAGGTTGCGGGTCACCGCGGCCATGGCCGACACCAGCAGCAGCGGGTCGTTGACCGGCAGCTGGATGGACTCCTTGAGCGTCACGTCCAGCGAGTTCTGGTAGACGTCGTAGACCCCGACGATGTCGGCGATGAACAGCCCGTCGAACAGCCCGCGTTCCAGCAGCTGTGCCAGCTCGGTCCAGTATTCGAGGGTCTTGTACTGGGTCGAGTTGTCCCGCGGGTGGGTCCACAGGCCATGGTTGATATGCCCGATGCAGTTCATGTTGAAGGCATTGAGCAGGATTTTCTTCTTGGCGGTTTGCGGCGCGGCCATCAGATGGTCCCCCGCAGTGGCGGGTTCGTCTCGTTGAGGTAGTAGTTGCCCACCGCGTGGTACTTCCAGCGCACCGGGTCGTGCAGGGTGTGCACCCGGGCGTTGCGCCAGTGGCGGTCCAGGCCGTGCTCGGCCAGGGTCGCCTGGCTGCCGGCCAGCTCGAACAGGGTGCTGCCGGCGGCCAGGGAAATCTCGGTGCTGATGGCGCGGGCCTCGGCGATCGCGATGGAGGCGGCGGCCACGGTTGCGGCGTTGGTCTCGGCCTGGGCGGCGTCGAGGAACTCCCCGGCACGCTCCAGCAACGCCTCGGTGGCGTGCAGGCGGATGCTCAGCTGGCCGAAGCTCTTGAGGGTCAGTGGGTCTTCGGTGGCCTTGTCGCTGCCCGCGTCGATCCACGGCCGGGTGCGGGTGCGCACGAAGTGCAGGGCATCCTCATACGCCGCGCGGGCAATGCCGGTATCGATGGCCGCATGGAGGATCTGCGCCAGCGGGCCGACGGGGGTCGGCCGCTCGAAGGCGCTCTGGAAGGGGATCACGTCTTCGGCGGCGACGAATACGTCCTCGAACACCACCGAACCGCTGCCGGTGGTGCGCTGGCCGAAGCCGCTCCAGTCGTCGATCACGTTCAGGCCGCGGCTGCCGGCCGGCACGAAGGCCAGCTGCTGCACGCCGTTTTCGTCCACCACCGAGGTGGGGATGCGCTGGGCGTAGAGGGCGCCGGTGGAGTAGAACTTGCGACCGTTGATGCGATAGCCGCTTTGCCCTTCGTGGGTATCCGGGGTCAGGCGGGTGGTGCGGTCATGGGCGGTGCGGGTGCCCAGTTCGGCCAGGGCGTTGCCGAAGCGCTGGCCGGCCAGGACCTCGGCGTACAGGCGTTTTTTCTGCGCCTCGCTGCCATTCACCCGCAGCACTTCGAGGGCGTAGAAATGGTTCTGCGGAATCTGCCCGAGGGAACCGTCGGCCTGGGCGATCAGGGCGATGACCCGGGCCAGGGTGACGTTGGAGACGCCGGCGCCGCCGTATTCCTTGGGCACGCTGATGCCCCACAGGCCAGAGCGGGAGAAGGCTTCGAGTTCGGGGTGGGGCAGGCGGCGTTCGCGGTCGCGCAGGGCGCTGTCGCGCTTGAAATCCTCGGCCAGGTCGCTGGCGACGATCAGGGCTTGCTCATCGCTGGTTATGACCGCGACGTGTGGGGAAAGAGTCATGTGCTTCTCCAGAGATCTGGTCGCTTAAATCCAGGAATGGCGAGCCGGCAGAGTGCCGTTCAGGTGGTAGGTGCCGACGGCGTGGTATTTCCAGCGCACCGGATCGTGCAGGGTGTGGACCCGGGCGTTGCGCCAGTGCCGGTCTAGGTTGAATTCGGCGAGGGTGGCGCGGCTGCCGGCCAGCTCGAAGAGTTTTTCGCTGGCCAGCAAGGAGATCTCGGTGGTCAGCACCTTGGCTTCGGCCACGGCGATCGAGGCGCGGGCGGCGGACTCGGCGCTGATCGGCGCCGCGCTGACCTGGTCCAGGACCTGGCCGGCCTTGCGCAGCAGGGCTTCGGCGGCGTGCAGTTCGATTTTCAGCTTGCCGATGTCGGCGATCACGTAGAGGTCGTCGCTGGCCCGCTCGACCTGGGCGTCGACCCAGGGGCGCGAGCGTTCGCGGACAAAGCGGATGGCGTCGTCGATGGCTTCGCGGGCGATGCCGGCGTCGATGGCTGCCTGGATCAACTGCGAGACCGCGCCCTGGATATTCGGCGACTGGTTGATGCGCCAGTTGTCCACCACCAGCTCGGCGTCGACCCGCACATCGTTGAGCAGGATGGTGCCGCTGGCGGTGGTGCGCTGGCCGAAGCCGGACCAGTCATCGACGATGCGCAGCCCCGGCGTGCCGCGGCGGACGAAGGCCAGCACCTGCTTGCCGTCGTCGTTCAGCGCCTTGACCGCGACCCAGTGGGCGAACAGGGCGCCGGTGGAATAGAACTTCTGGCCATTGAGCCGGTAACCGTCGCCGTCGGCGGTGATCCGCGCCTTGAGTTCCAGGGTGTTCTTGGCGCCGCGTTCCGGGCCGGCATTACCGATGCGCCAGCCTTCCAGCACGCTCTGGAACAGCTGCTTCTTCTGCCGTTCGGTAGCGCTGCCGAGGACCAGGTTGAGAATGCCGAAGTGGTTCTGCGGGATTTGCCCCAGGGCCGGGTCGGCCGCGGAGATGATCGCGAAGACTTCGGCCAGGGTCACGAAGGACACCTGCGGGCCGCCGTATTCCCGCGGGATGGCGATACTGCCCAGGCCACTGCGGGTGAAGTGTTCGATTTCCGCCCATGGCAGCTTGCGCTGCTGGTCGCGCCGGGCCGCCTGGTGGCGGGCGAGGGCGGCGAGTTCATGGGCGGCTTGCAGGGCTTGCGCGTCGTCGCGCAGCACCCGTGCGGGCAACAACAGGGGGGCGACGTCCAGATCGCTCTGGACAGTTGCGTCGGCCAGACTGGACATCAGCGCCACTCCTTGGCTGCACGCAATGCCCTGGCGTTCTGCACTGGGGTGATTGTGTTCCGGACCATACCTACCTCACATCTTCTGGATTGCCGCGGCGGGGCGGCGAAATCGGGTTCAAGAATGTCCGGTGGTCCGGTGCATATACCCTATGCGCGTATAAAAATTAAATAAACTAACTTCTAGGAATATACATAGAAGAGGTTTACGTATACGTCAGGCAGGGAGGAACGCCGCACAGATGGGAGGGGGCTGCGGCAGTTTTGCGGCTGCTGCGCAGCCGATCGCAGCCTCGCGGTGCTCGGCAGCGGCTACAGGGGTACATGCGGTCCTGTAGCCGCTGGCGCAGCCCGCGAGCGGCGGCGTAGCCGTCGTAAAACCGCTGCCTGGGGTTTGTCAGACGGAACGCGGCAGTGGGGTGGCGGGCGAGGTCAGGCCGAATGGCCGGAGGTGAGGAACTTGCTGAGGAACTGCCGGGTGCGTTCTTCCCTGGGGTTGGCGAACAGGGCCTTGGCTTCGCCTTGCTCGACGATCACGCCCTTGTCGAAGAAGATCACCCGGTTGGCCACGTCGCGGGCGAAGCCCATTTCGTGGGTGACGATGACCATGGTGCGTTTTTCCTCGGCCAGGCCGCGGATGGTCGCCAGCACCTCGCCCACCAGCTCGGGGTCGAGGGCCGAGGTCGGCTCGTCGAACAGGATCACTTCCGGCTCCATCGCCAGCGCCCGGGCAATCGCCACGCGCTGTTGCTGGCCGCCGGAGAGGCGCCGCGGGTAGGCGTCTTCCTTGCCCGCCAGGCCGACCTTGGCCAGCAGCCCACGGCCCAGGGCCAGCGCCTGCTCGCGGGGCGTCTTCTTCACCACCAGCGGGCCTTCGATGACGTTTTCCAGGGCGGTGCGATGGGGGAACAGGTTGAAGTTCTGGAACACGAAACCCACCTGCTGGCGCAGTTGCCGCACCAAGCCCTGCTGCTGGCTCAGGGGGCGGCTGCCATCGATTTCGATAGCGCCGACCTTGATCCGGCCGCTGGTAGGTTCTTCGAGAAAATTCAGGCAGCGCAGGAAGGTGGTCTTGCCCGAGCCACTGGGGCCGATGATGGCGACCACTTCGCCTTCCGCCACCGTCAGGTCGATGCCATTGAGGACGGTCTGACCCTTGAACTGCTTCGTCAGTTTTTCAACCACAATCATGGGTTCAGGACTCCTGGTCGTGCCGATTGACCCGCGCTTCCAGGCGGTTCTGCAAGTGCGCCAGCACGCTGGCCAGAACCCAGTAGATCAGCGCGGCGGCAAGATACATGGTGAAGATTTCGAAGGTCCGGGCGGTGATCAGCTGCGCCTGGCGGAACAGCTCCGGCACCTGGATGGTGGCGGCCAGGGCGGTGTCCTTGACCAGCGAGATAAAGCTGTTGCCCAAAGGCGGCAGGGCGGTGCGCATGGCCTGCGGCAGGATCGCCCGGCGCAGGGTCTGCGCCCGGGTCATGCCGATGCTGGCCGCCGCTTCCCACTGCCCGCGCTCGATGGAGCCGATGGCCGCGCGCAGGATCTCGCAGGCATAGGCCGCCATGTTCAAGGAAAAGCCGATCAGCGCCGCCGGCAGCGGGTCCAGCTCGAGCCCCAGCTGCGGCAGGCCGTAATAGATCACGAACAGCTGCACCAGCAACGGTGTGCCGCGAAAGAACGACACGTAGATGCGGGCGATCCAGCTCAGCAGCTTGAAGCGCGACAGGCGCATCAGCGCCAGGCCGAAGCCCAGCAGCAGTCCGAAGAACATGCCGCCGAGGCTGAGGATGACCGTGTAGTACGCGCCCTTCAGGAGAAAGGGCGCGGAGTCCAGAGCAAGCTGAAAACCTGCTTCCATTATTGAGTGACGTCAGCGTTGAAGTACTTTTCCGAGAGTTTCTTCAGCGTGCCGTCGGCGCGCAGTTCCTCGATCGCCTTGTTCACTGCGGCCAGCAGTTCGGGTTCGCCTTTGCGCAGGGCCACGCCGGCTTCCTGGCGGGAGAAGGGTTCGCCGGAAACGGCCAGGGTGTCGTTGGTTTTCTTGATCAGCTCGAAGGCGGCCAGGCGGTCCACCAGGATCGCGTCGATCCGGCCTACGCGCAGGTCCTGGTACTTGGTCGGATCGTCGTCGTAGGTCTTGATGATGGCCTTGGGCACATTGTCCTTGAGCCATTGTTCGTAGTTGGTGCCCAGGCCCACGCCAACCTTGTGCCCGGCCAGGTCGGCGGCGACCTTGAACTTGTCTGCGTCTTTCTTCTGGGTCAGGGCCTGGATGCCGGAAACGGTGTAGGGCGTGGAGAAGTCGTACTTCTTCTTGCGCTCCTCCGAGATGGTCACCTGGTTGATCACCGCGTCCAGGCGCTTGGATTCCAGGGCGGCGAGGATGCCGTCCCATTTGGTCGGCTGCAGTTTGACCTTCACGCCCAGCTTCTGCGCCAGGGCTTCGGAAAACTCCACTTCGAAGCCGGCCAGCTTGCCGCTCTCGTCGATGTAGCTGAAGGGAGGATAGGTGCCTTCCAGGCCCACGTTGATGGTGCCGGCGTCCTTGATCTTTTGCAGTTGCTCACCGGCAACCGCTTGCCCGAGCAGCCCGGCACCCAGCGCCAGGCCCAGCGAGCCAATAAGGATATTTCGACGAAGTGCGGAAAAAATCATGACAAGCCCCTGTGTTTTCTTATGAAGATGCCGTTGGGAAATGCAGGTCAATCCGTGAGCTGGAACGAGCGCTTCATCCTGCACTAATGCAGCTTATGCGTCTCGTGGCAAATACGCCTGCGGCGCGACTATAAGCGGCTGCTTATAGATGTAAAAATACTATAAATTTACATTGATATTCTTTTATGGACTATGCAATTCCTGTGGCCGCCGTCGAGCCTGCGAGCTCGCAGGCGGCGCAGGTCATTCAGGCGAACGATCCGGCATAGGCAAACAGCGCCGGCGCCCCGCCGGTATGCAGGAAGAGGATCGGGCCGTCGTCGAAACGCTGGCGACCGATGCCGTCGAGCAGCCCGGCCATGGCCTTGCCGGTGTAGACCGGGTCCAGCAACAGGCCTTCCTGGCTCGCCAGCAGCTTCACCGCGGCCAGGGTGCCGGCGTTCGGCTCGCCGTAACGGGGCGCGAAATACTCATCCCACAGCTCCACCTTGAAGCTTTGCGGCAGCGCCACGCCGAGCAATTCGGCGGTGCGCTCGGCGAGGCCCTGGACCTTGGGGCGCTGGGCTTCGTCGGTGCGCGAGACGGTCACGCCGATCACCGGCAATCGCGGCAATACCTCGCTCAAGGCCAGGGCCAGGCCGCTGTGGGTGCCGGCGCTGCCCGAGGCCAGGACCACGGCGGCGAATTCGAGCCCGGTGTTGCCGATCTGCTCCGCCAGTTCCAGGCCGGCGCGCACATAACCCAGCGCGCCCAGGGCATTGGAGCCGCCGATCGGCACGACATAGGGCTGCTTGCCATTGCTGCGCAGGCGCTCGGCCAGGGCCTGGAGTTGTTCGTCGGCGTTGTCCAGGTTGTCCACGAGCTCGACCTTGGCGTCGAACAGGTCGAGCAGCAGGCGGTTGCCGTTGCCCAGGTAATTGCTGTCGTCGGTGCCGATGGGGTTTTCCAGCAGGGCCACGCAGCCCAGGCCCAGCTTGGCGGCGATGGCCGCGGTCTGGCGCACATGGTTGGACTGGATGGCGCCGGCGGTAATCAGGGTATCCGCGCCCTGGGCCAGGGCATCGGCGGCGAGGTATTCGAGCTTGCGCAGTTTGTTGCCGCCCATGGCCAGCGGCGTGGTGTCGTCGCGCTTGACGTAGACATCGCGGCCCAGCCAGGCGGACAGGCGTTCGAGTTTTTCCAGGGCGGTGGCGCCGCCTAGCAGGTCGAGACGGTCAAAGCGGTCGAGCTGTTGTTTGATCATGAGGCCGCACGGGTGGTGAAAGGTGTCAGGGACTATAGGCAGCGATATTTACCGGGGCAACCGCCAATCGCTTATGCGAAAAAGTTCTTGCGCCAGCACAAATAGTTCTTAATTTCGCCTGGGACGCATACCGTAAAGTGGCGTCGTTCAGGCGGGCAGGCAGTCTGCCCGCGAGTGCAAGGAGTCCTATCGTGAGCGAGCGTTCCAGCCATTGGCAATTGCAGACCATCGTCAGTCAACTGCGCGATGCCCGTGACCAGTGGCGTACCCGCAACGGCCGGGTCAGTGGCGAGCAGGGTGGCCGGGAATTGCCGTCGCGCGCGGCCATGGCCGAGATTCTCGAAGCGCTGTGCGGTGCGCTGTTCCCGATGCGCCTGGGGCCGGTGGACCTGCGCGAGGAAAGCGAGGATTTCTACGTCGGCCACACCCTGGACGCAGCCCTCAATGCGCTGCTGGCTCAGACCCGCCTGGAGCTGCGCTACGCCGCGCGCCACGGTGGCGAGACCGATGCCGACGTCAATGCCCGGGCCATTCGCATCATCCAGGATTTCGCCCTGGCCCTGCCGGGCCTGCGGGTGCTGCTCGACACCGACGTGCTGGCCGCCTACCACGGCGACCCGGCGGCGCGCAGCGTCGATGAAGTGCTGCTGTGCTACCCGGGCATCCTGGCGGTGATCCACCATCGCCTGGCCCACCACCTGTACCGCGCCGGCTTGCCGCTGCTGGCGCGGATCAGCGCGGAAATCGCCCACTCGGCGACCGGCATCGACATTCATCCGGGCGCGCAGATCGGCCGCAGTTTCTTCATCGACCATGGCACCGGCGTGGTGATCGGCGAAACCGCGATCATCGGCGAGCGCGTGCGCATCTACCAGGCCGTGACCCTGGGCGCCAAGCGCTTCCCGGCGGACGAGGACGGCCAGTTGCAGAAGGGCCATCCGCGCCACCCGATCGTCGAGGACGATGTGGTGATCTATGCCGGCGCGACCATCCTGGGGCGCATCACCATCGGCCAGGGCTCGACCATCGGCGGCAACGTCTGGCTGACCCGCAGCGTGCCGGCGGGAAGCAACCTGACCCAGGCCAACCTGCAGCACGACGATGGATCGCAGAAGTAGGCATCTTCTGCGCCTGTTGGATTTTTCGCGGGCAAGAGGGATCGCCGCCCGCTCGCTCCTACAGGTTCGATGAACTATTTGTAGGAGCGAGGCTTGCCCGCGATGCTTTTTATTTGATGGCACTGTGCTTTTTCCCGCTGAACGATTCTCTCCGCGACACATCAGACCTTTCTCAAAAATCGCGAAACCAGGCGACCGCCGGGCCCCGCGATTGGTCCTTGAGTATTCATTCATGTTTAACTTGAACGCTCGTTCAAGTTAAACCGGCAGTCCGCTGCCCGCTCACAACAGGAGGCTTACCTTTGCTGAGTCCGATCTTTTCAGCCGCGTTCCACCCGCTCGAGGTGCCCGTTTCATGAGTGCACCGTCTCTTCCCGGCAGCGGCCTGATCCGCATGAACCCGCCGGTGTTCTATTTCGCCGCAAGCTTCATCCTGGCCTTCGGCCTGGTCGTGATCGCCCTGCCGGAACAGGCTGGCGCCTGGCTGCTGGCCGCGCAGAACTGGGCGGCCAATACGGTCGGCTGGTACTACATGCTGGCCATGACCCTGTACCTGGTCTTCGTGGTGGTCACGGCCCTGTCCGGCTACGGCAAGATCAAGCTCGGCGCCGACCACGACGAGCCCGAATTCAGTTACCTGTCCTGGGCCGGCATGCTGTTCGCCGCCGGGATCAGCATCACGCTGTTCTTCTTCTGCGTCTCGGAACCCCTGACCCACATGCTGCAACCGCCCCAGGGCGAGGCGGGCACCGCGGACGCCGCGCGTCAGGGCATGCAGATCCTCTTCCTGCACTGGGGCCTGCACGGCTGGGGCGTGTTCGCCTTCGTCGGCATGGCCCTGGCGTACTTCGCCTATCGGCACAACCTGCCGCTGGCCCTGCGTTCGGCGCTGTACCCGTTGATCGGCAAGCGCATCAACGGTCCCATCGGCTATGCGGTGGACGGCTTCGGCATCATCGCCACGGTCTTCGGCCTCGGTGCCGACATGGGCTTTGGCGTATTGCACCTCAACTCCGGGCTGGATTACCTGTTCGGCATCGCTCACACCCAATGGGTCCAGGTGGGCCTGATCAGCCTGATGATGGGCGCGGCGATCGTCGTCGCGGTCTCCGGCGTCGACAAGGGCGTGCGGGTGATGTCCGACATCAACATGCTGCTGGCCTGTGCGCTGCTGCTGTTCGTGCTGTTCGCCGGCCCCACCCAGCATCTGCTCAATACCCTGATCCAGAACCTTGGCGACTACCTCGGCGCCTTGCCGACCAAGAGCTTCGACCTCTACGCCTATGACGAACCCAGCGACTGGCTGGGTGGCTGGACCGTGTTCTACTGGGCCTGGTGGATTGCCTGGTCGCCGTTCGTGGGCCTGTTCATCGCGCGGATTTCCCGTGGCCGCACCATCCGCGAGTTCGTCTTCGGCGTGCTGCTGATTCCCCTGGGTTTCACCCTGGCCTGGATGTCGATCTTCGGCAACAGCGCCATCGACCAGGTGCTCAACCACGGCATGAGCGCGCTGGGCATGTCGGCCATCGACAACCCGTCGATGACCCTCTACCTGCTGCTGGAAACCTACCCGTGGAGCAAAACCGTCATCGCCGTGACGGTGTTCATCAGCTTCGTGTTCTTCGTCACTTCGGCCGACTCCGGCACCGTGGTGCTCTCGACCCTGTCGGCCCGTGGCGGCAACGCCGACGAAGACGGGCCGAAATGGCTGCGGGTGTTCTGGGGTGCGATGACCGCGCTGGTCACCAGCGCGCTGCTGTTCGCCGGCAGCATCGACTCGCTGAAGTCGGCGGTGGTGCTGACCTCGCTGCCGTTCTCGATGATCCTGTTGCTGATGATGTGGGGGCTGCACAAGGCCTTCTACCTCGAGTCGCAGAAGCAGATCGCCCAGTTGCACTCGCTGGCGCCGGTGGCTTCGTCTTCGCGGCGCGGCAAGGGTGGTTGGCGCCAGCGCCTGAGCCAGGCGGTGCATTTCCCGTCGCGCGACGAGGTGTACCGCTTCCTCGACCAGACGGTGCGTCCGGCCATCGAAGAAGTGACGGCGGTGTTCGTCGAGAAAGGCCTGAACGTGATCGCCCAGCCGGACCCGGCCAACGACAGCGTCAGCCTGGAGATCGGCCATGGCGACCAGCACCCGTTCGTCTATCAGGTGCAGATGCGCGGCTACTTCACGCCGTCCTTCGCCCGCGGTGGCATGGGGCCCAAGGAAATGCGCAACCGGCGTTACTACCGTGCCGAGGTGCACCTGGCCGAAGGTAGCCAGGATTACGACCTGATGGGCTACACCAAGGACCAGATCATCAACGACATCCTCGACCAGTACGAACGGCACATGCAGTTCCTGCACCTGGTGCGTTGATCGACGCAAAGGGCGGTGGCGTCAGTGCCGCCGCCATCGCGGGCAAGCCTCGCTCCTACGGAACACACTAACCTGTAGGAGCGAGGCTTGCCTGCGATGGGGCCCTCAGCCCTGGCTCAACACCATGAACAGCACCAACGCCGCCACCGGCACTCCGAACACCAGGCTACCCACCGCCAGCTCCGTGCCCAGGGACTGGCCGGCGTGGACCATCCCCACCGCTCCGTTGATCACCGTCAGTGCCAGCCACAGCAGCACGAAGCTGTAGGCCAGGGTCTGGCGGCCGAGGCCGAGCTTGTCGCCGATGAACAACATCAGCGCCAGGAGAACCAGGCCGAAGGTGGTGATGATCGTGGTGTGCATGATGGTGTCCTCGCGGGCCGGCCTTGGGGTTGGCATCGATGGGGCAAGCGTGGGCTGGCCCGCGCTGTTCTTTCCGGCCTGCTAAGCAGAAGTGTGGTCGAACTGGCCACGTCCCGCCGGTAAATCGGTGCCTGGCGTTCGGTTTCCGCCGTCGGCCACTCAGGCCAGGCCGCCGTTGGCGCGCAGGATCTGCCCGTTGACCCAGCCTGCCGCCGGGCTGACCAGGAAGGCCACGACAGCGGCGATGTCTGCCGGCTGGCCGAGGCGCTCCAGGGGCGGCATTTTGGCGAAGTTCTGGACCTGCTCCTCGCTTTTGCCATGCAGGAACAATTCGGTGGCGACCGGGCCGGGAGCCACGGCGTTGACGGTGATGTCGCGTCCGCGCAGTTCCTTGGCAAACACCTGGGTCAGGGATTCCACCGCCGCCTTGCTGGCGATGTAGACCGCGTAGCCCGGCAGGTTCAGGGCCACCGTGGTGCTGGAGAAGTTGACGATGCGGCCGCCGGCGTTCAGGCGGGTGGCGGCTTCGCGCAGGGTGTTGAAGGTGCCGCGGGTATTGATGGCGAAGGTGCGCTCGAACAGTTCGTCGCTGTGTTGCGCCAGCGGCAGGACCTCAAGGATCCCGGCGTTGTTGATCAGCGCGTCGACCTTGCCCAGTTGCGCTTCAGTTTCGTCGAACAGCCGGCGCACGTCTGCGGCATCGGCGACGTTGGCCTTGACCGCTATGGCGCGGTGGCCGGCCTGGCGCAGTTCCACCACCAGCGCCGAGGCTTCGGTGGCGCTGCTGGCGTAGTTGATGGCGACGGCGAAACCGTCCTTGGCCAGTTGCCGAGCGATGACGGCACCGATGCCGCGAGAGGCGCCGGTCACGATTGCTACTTTCGATGTCTGTTCAGTCATGGTGAATGATCTTCCGAGAAGTGGGAGGCTGGCGATGAAGTGCAAGCAGCTTCACAGGTTTATCCAGGCCGATAAATGCGCCAGAGTTGGCTTGACTGTTCAATAATCGCCAACAATAAAGCCCCTTCGGAGCCTCGCCGTGGATCAAGTCAAAGCGATGAAGGCGTTCGTGCGGATCTATGAGCGCGGCAGCTTCACCCTGGCCGCCGCCGACCTGAACCTGCCACGCGCCACCCTGACCCATACCCTCAACCGCTTCGAAGCCTGGCTCGGCACCCGCCTGCTGGAGCGCAACACCCGCCGCGTGCGCCCGACCCTCGACGGCGAGGCCTATTACCAGCGCTGCGTGCAGTTGCTGGCGGAGCTGGAGGAAGCCGAGCTGGCATTTCGCACGGTGGCGCCGAAAGGGCGCCTGCGGGTCGACCTGCATGGCACCCTGGCCCGGCACTTCGTGATCCCGGCCTTGCCTGACTTCATGGCGCGCTACCCGGACATCGAGCTGTCCCTGAGCGAGGCGGATCGTTTCGTCGACCTGATTGCCGAAGGGGTGGATTGCGTGCTGCGCGCGGGCACCCTTGGGGACTCGACGCTGATCGGCCGGCGTGTGGCCAGCCTGCCGCAGATCACCTGTGCCAGTCCGGCGTACCTGCGCCAATACGGTGAGCCGAAGCACCTCGACGAACTGTCGCGGCACCGGGCGGTGAACTACGTTTCGCGTAGCGCGACCGGGCCGTCCCCATTCGAGTTCATGGTCGATGGCGAGCTGCGGGAGGTCGCCCTCGAGGGCGCGCTGACGGTCTTTGGTGCCGAGATCTACACCGCTTCGGCCCTGGCCGGGCTGGGGCTTATCCAGTGCCCGCGCTATCACCTGGCGGAGCAGATTTCCCAGGGGCTGATCCGCGAAGTCCTCACCGATACGCCGCCACCGCCGATGCCGGTTTCGGTGCTGTATCCGCATAACCGCCATATGTCGCCGCGGGTTCGGGTATTCGTCGACTGGCTGGCGGAGGTGTTCGCCGGGGCGGTCTGAGAGCTGCCGGGGCGCCGGCGCCGGTCATCGCCGCTTTCTGTATTGATTATCAGGATGTGTATAGTGTGTATCGTTCGCCTGGAGCTGTGTACCTTGGTCTTTCGGGACGTATCGAAAGGACAGGGCAATGCGCAGTCGGGAACTGATCAGGATGATCGAGGAGGACGGGTGGTATCTGATCGCGGTCAAGGGCAGCCATCACCAATACAGGCATCAGTACAAGCCGGGGCGGGTTACCGTGCCTCACCCGGAGGCGGATCTGCCCCGGGGCACGATCCACTGCATCTTGAAACAGGCGGGCCTGAAATGAGGCCGGTCGTGAACGAAGAGGTCAACGAGATGAAATTCCCGGTCGTGCTGCACAAGGATGCCGACTCCGAATACGGCGTGATTGTCCCTGATGTGCCGGGCTGTTTTTCCGCGGGACGCACTGCGGCGCAAGCCTTCGAGAACGTGAAGGAAGCCCTGTCGCTGCACTATGAAGGCCTGGTTGCCGATGGCGAGCCGCTGCCCCAGGTGCACGAGATCGACGAGCATATCGACAATCCCGACTATGCCGGCGGAGTGTGGGGCGTGGTCGAGTTCGACATCACGCCGTACTTCGGCAAGGCCGTGCGGTTCAACGCGACATTGCCAGAGCAACTGCTGGAGCGCATCGACCAGACGGTCAAGCGCGACCAGCGCTATCGCTCGCGCTCGGGCTTCCTCGCCGCGGCGGCATTGCGCGAATTGTCCGCGTAGGCCATTGGCCTAGGTGCTTTCGCGCTCGATCACCCGGCACTGCAGCAGGTTCAGCCGCTGCACTTGATCCGTCACCGGCAGCACGCCGAGGCTTTCCAGGACTCGCGTCGCCGCCAGTACGCCGATCTCCAGCGCCGGCGGCTTGATGGTGCTCAGGCTGGGCAGCAGCATCTCGGCGAAGGGGTAGTCGCCAAAGCCCAGCACCGCGCATTCCTCGGGGATCTTCAGCCCTGCCCGTTGCCCGGCCAGGGACCCGCCGGCGGCCAGGTTGTCGTTGGCGAAGATGATGGCATCCGGGCGGGGGCTGCTGTGCATCAGGGCTTCCATCGCCTGTTTGCCGGCCTCGAACGGCGCCCGATCGGCGTCCGGCGCGAATACCCACGGCTCCAGTCCCAGCGCGCTCACGGTCGCGGCATAGCCGTCGCGACGCTCCAGGGCGCTGAAGTCGCCGGGGGCGCTGTTCTGCACGAAGGCGATGCGCCGATACCCCTTGTCGTACAGGTAGCGTGCCGCCGTCACCCCGACCTCGAAATGGGAAAAACCGATCTGCAGCGGTTCGCGCTGGGGCTGGTAGTCCCAGGTCTCGATCACCGGGATATCCGCCTCGGCGATCATCTTCTCGGTGCCCGCGCTGTGGAAATGGCTGGTCAGCACCAGCGCCGCCGGCGACCAGCCGAGGAAGGCGCGCACGGCGTTTTCTTCCTGCTGCGCATCGAAATAGCTCGACGCCAGCAACAGCTGGTAGCCGTGGCGGCTGAGGGTGTCGCTGAAACCCTGGAGGGTGTTGGCGAAGATCGGCCCCGAGATGTTCGGGATCACCATGGCGACGATCCTGCCCCGCGCCGAGGCCAGGCCGCCGGCCACCAGGTTCGGTACGTAACCGAGGGCCGCCACCGCCGCGGCAATGCGCTCGCGACGCTCCGGCGAGACGCTGTCCGGCTGGTTGAAATAACGCGACACGGTAATCGCCGAAACGCCGGCCTGACGAGCAACGGTGTTCAGGGTCACCCGCCCGGCGCCGCGGCGCTTGCGGCCTGGAGATTTTTCAGCGGTCAAGAACGCGATCCTTCCAGTAAACAAAAAGGCATATAAAAGTAATTTTTCAGTATTGGACGCTCTATGAGCGGCTTGCCGATACTGGCGATGTTAGCGCTAACAAAAGACCGTGTCTGCTACTCGCTCGAGCGAATGCCCATGACAGATTTTTTCGGCGCTGCCGGCGCAGATCGGCAGCGGTCCAGGGCAAATACCGTGCAGGTGCAGCATGCAGAACATTCATGGGGATCCGCAGAAACTGGCGCGTTCGATTCGCGCCGCCACTGTCTCACGCCTGCCTCTGGGCTGGGTACTGGCAGGGCTCGCCGCGCTGCCGTTGCCGGGCGCCTTCGCGGCGGATGCGGACAGCGCGGCGCAGGATCGGGAGCCGACGTTGAAATCGGTGACGGTCACCGCCACCCGCCGCGAGGAGTCGCTGCAAAAGGTGCCGGTGGCGGTGTCGGTGGTCGATGGCGAGCAGTTGGAGCGCGATAACCGCAACGGCGTCGCCAGCATCGTGCAACAGGTGCCGTCGCTGAATTTCCGCACCGGTGCGTCGAACAAGGACACTTCGCTGTTCATTCGCGGCGTGGGCACCATTTCCACCTCGCCCGGCGTCGAGCCGACCGTGGCCACGGTGATCGACGGCGTGGTCTACGGTCGTCCGGGCCAGGCTACCCTCGACCTGCTGGATCTGGAGCGCATCGAAGTGCTGCGCGGCCCGCAAGGCACCCTGTTCGGCAAGAACGCCTCGGCCGGGGTGCTGAACATCGTGACCCGGGCCCCGACCGCCGAGACCCATGGCTATATCGACCAGGGCTACTACAGCGGCAACGAAAGCCGCACCCGCTTCGGCATCGGCGGCAGCCTGATCCCCGACACGCTCAAGGGCTCGATCACCACCCTGTTCGGCAGCTACGACGGCAACGTCGACAACCGGCACAACGGCCACGAAGTCAACGGCTACAACCGCAAGGGCGTGCGCGGCAAGCTGGAATTCACCCCCAGCGACGACCTCACCTTCACCCTCGCGGCCGACTACATGCAGTCCCATGACGACGCGCCCAATGGCGTGGTCAGCAAGGCCCTGACACCAGCGTTCGCCAGTGCGCTGAGCCCGGTGCGGGCCAGCAGCGACAACCGCGATATCAACACCGACACCCGTACCCACGTCGAGGACATCAACAAGGGCTTGTCCGGGCAGCTGGACTGGAACCTCGGCGACTACACCCTGACCTCGATCAACGCCTGGCGCGGCTGGAACAACACCCAGTACCAGGACGGCGACCGCCTCGGCAGCGTGACCGCCGCCTTTCCCGGTACCGCCGACAAGGGCGACCTGGACTACAACCAGTATTCTCAGGAGCTGCGCCTGGCTTCGCCCAAGGGGCAATTCCTCGAGTACGTCGGCGGGCTGTTCTATATGCACGGCAAGGATGAAGAAACCTACCGGCGCACCCTGACGACCACCACCGCGATCAACCGTGGCATCGCCGACTACAGCACCACTAACGACAGCTACTCGGTGTTCGGCGAAACCACCCTGAATTTCACCTCGGACCTGCGTGGCATCGTGGGGCTGCGCTGGACCCACGACGACCTGGAATACGACCACCGCCGGGTGTCGACCTCGGCCACCACCGTCAGCGGCATCCAGCCCGGCACCCGCAGCTCGGGTTCGGTGGACGAGGACGGCTGGTCCGGGCGCCTGGGCCTGCAGTACGACCTGAGCGAGGCGGTGACCACCTACCTGACCTATTCGCGCGGCTACAAGGGGCCGGCCTACAACGTGTTCTTCAACATGCAGCCGCGGGACACCGAAGCGCTGAAGCCGGAAACCTCCAACACCTGGGAAGCAGGAATCAAGGCCACGGCCTGGAACAAGCGCCTCACTGCCAACCTGGCGATCTTCCACAGCGACTACGACAACTATCAGGCGAATTTTTTCGACACCGTGGCCGGGCAGGTGGTGACCCGCCTGATCAACGCCGGCAGTGTCAGCACCGAGGGTGTCGAGCTGGATTACGCGGTGCAGGCCACCCAGCAACTGAAGATTTCCGGCGCGCTGGCCTACACCCGGGCGCGAATCGACGAGTTCGCCTGCCCGGCGGGCGCGGCGGCTTCCTGCAACGTCAATAGCAAGCCGCTGCCGTTCACCCCGGACTGGAAAAGCTACGTTCGCGCCGACTACAGCATCCCGCTGGCGAACGGCCTGGATATCGAGCTGGGCACCGACTACAGCTGGCAGAGCGAAGTGCAGTACGACATCAGCCAGAACGCCGATACCAAGCAGGGTGCCTACGGCATCTGGAACGCCAGCATCGCCCTGGCCGACTACGACCAGGGCTGGCGCGTGGCCCTGCTGGGCAAGAACCTCGCCGACAAATCCTATTCGCCGTTGCTGGCCAGTGGTGGCAATTACATCTATCGCGCCGTGCCACGGGATGACGAACGTTATTTCGGCGTGCAGCTGCGCAAGGATTTCTGAGCCGTTGCGTGCAACCAACCCCTCGACGATCGCTTAAGGAATGGCCATGGCCCGCTCCCGACAACTCAAGCTTGGCGCTTTCTTGATGGCTACAGGTCATCACGTTGCCGCCTGGCGGCACCCGTACGTACCGGCGGATGCTGGACTAGACTTTTTTGCGTACCGGGAGCTGGCCCGAATCGCCGAGGAGGCGAAGTTCGATGCGCTGTTCCTGGCTGACAGCCTGGCGGCTGCAACAGCCCCGGAGGCCAGCAGGATGGCGCGTTCGGATCAATTTGAACCCTTGACTTTACTGGCTGCCCTCAGCGTCGTGACCCGCCATATTGGGCTAATTGCCACTACCTCGACGAGCTATAACGTACCGTACCATGTAGCACGTAAGTACGCTTCGCTGGATCATCTCTCAGAGGGTCGTGCCGGTTGGAATCTGGTGACTTCGGACAATGCCGCAGAAGCCTGGAATTTCGGTCGCGACCAGCATATTGGGCATGCCGAACGTTACAGTCGGGCCCGCGAGTTCCATGAAGTGGTCACCGGGCTCTGGGACAGCTGGCAGGACGATGCCTTTGTCCGCGACAAGGCCAGCGGCCAGTACTACGACCCGGACAAACTGCATGTCCTGGATCACCAGGGCGAACACTTCCGCGTCAAGGGCCCGCTGAACGTGGCACGCCCGCCCCAGGGCCATCCGGTGATCGTCCAGGCCGGGTCTTCCGAGGCCGGCCGCGAACTGGCGGCCCAGACCGCCGAAGTGGTGTTCACCGCCCAATCCTCGCTGGCCGCCGCCCAGGCGTTTTATGCCGACCTCAAGGGGCGCCTGGCCCGTTACGGGCGCGATGGCGATTCGTTGAAAATCATGCCCGGCGCGTTCGTGGTGGTGGGGCAGAGCGAAAACGAAGCCCGGGAAAAATATGAATCGTTTCAGCAATTGGTCGAGCCGGAGGTTGGCGTCGCCCTTCTTGGGCGTATGCTGGGCAACTTCGACCTGTCGTCCTACCCGCTGGACGGTCCGCTGCCCGAGCTGCCGTTGACCGAAAGTGGCCAGCAGAGCCGGCAGAAGCTGCTGACGGAACTGGCCGGCAAGGACCACCTGAGCCTGGCCGAGCTGGGGCGAAAAATCGCCGGTGGCCGCGGGCACTACAGCCTGATCGGCACGCCGACGCAGATCGCCGACGAGTTGCAAAGCTGGTTCGAGGAGGGGGCGGCGGATGGTTTCAATGTGTTGGTCCCGCATCTGCCGGGCGGGCTGCGGGATTTTGCCGATGCCGTGGTTCCAGAGTTGCAACGACGCGGGTTGTTCAGAACCGAATATGAAGGCAAGACCCTGCGCGAAAACCTGGGGCTCGCGCGCCCCAAGAACCGTTTTGCCCAGGCGGCCCGTCCCGGGCAAATCCCCTAGCTGCAAGACAGGCGCGAGCATGCTCGCGCCAGCAGTACCTGAAAAACGCAGTTCCATTGAGAGAGGATCAGATGACGTATATCGCTGCCGAAAACCGTTACGACTCCATTCCCTACCGCCGCGTCGGACGCAGCGGCCTGGTGCTGCCGGCGCTGTCCCTGGGCCTGTGGCACAACTTCGGCGACAGCACGCCGATCGACACCCAGCGCGCCTTGCTGCGTACCGCCTTCGATCTGGGCATCAACCACTTCGACCTGGCCAACAACTACGGCCCGCCCTACGGCAGCGCCGAAATCAACTTCGGTCGCCTGCTACGCGAGGATTTCAAGCGCTACCGCGATGAGTTGATCATCTCCAGCAAGGCCGGTTGGGACATGTGGCCCGGCCCCTATGGCCAGGGCGGTGGCTCGCGCAAATATGTGCTGGCCAGCCTCGACCAGAGCCTGCAGCGCCTGGGCCTGGACTATGTGGATATCTTCTATTCCCACCGTTTCGACCCCGACACCCCGCTGGAAGAAACCGCCAGCGCCCTGGCCACCGCGGTGCAGCAGGGCAAGGCGCTGTATATCGGCATCTCGTCCTATTCCGGGGTGAAGACCCGGGAGATCGCGGCCCTGCTCAAGGAATGGAAAGTACCGCTGCTGATCCACCAGCCGGCCTACAACCTGCTCAACCGCTGGGTGGAAAAAGACCTGCTGGACACCACCGAGGAACTGGGCGCCGGGGTGATCGCCTTTACACCGCTGGCCCAGGGCCTGCTGACCGACAAATACCTCAATGGCATTCCCGAGGACGCGCGGGTCAATCGTCCGGGCGGCGGTTCGCTGCAGGCGGGGCATCTGTCGCCGAGCAATATCGCCCACGTCCGGGCCTTGAACGAGATCGCCCAGCGTCGCGGTCAGAGCCTGGCGCAGCTGGCCCTGGCCTGGACCCTGCGCGATCCGCGGGTGACCTCGGCGCTGATCGGCGCCAGCCGGCCGGAGCAGATAGTCGAGAACGTCGGTGCCTTGCGCAACCTGAGCTTCAGCGCCGAAGAACTGGCGGAGATCGACCGTTTCGCCCAGGAAGGCGGGATCAATCTGTGGGAAAAACCGTCAACTGCGCAATAGCGCATGCCGTCAGGCTGCAAGGCTGTCGCGGCTTCTTTAGGAGCCAGGCTTGCCGGCGATCGAGGCGGTGTGTCGTGTCAGGCATGCCGCTATCGCGAGCCAGCTTCGCTCCTACAGGCGATTTGTGGTCGTTCAGACCTCAAGCGGCAGCCAGGGGGTGATCACGATCAGCCCGGTGTCGGTGAAGTCCCTGGTATTGCGCGTGGCGATCGCGGCGTCGTGGACCCGGCAGATCGCCGCGATCTGCGCATCCACCAGGCTGATCGGCCGGCCCGAGCTTTCGCGGTGCGCGATCAGGTGCGCGTAGTACAGCGCCGCCTGGGTGCCGAAAGGCACGATCCGGTCGATGAAGTCTTCCTCGAACATGGCCAGCGCCGAGGCGTGCAGCGTCTGTTTGCGTTTGCTGTGGGGCAGGCGGGCGATGCCATGGAGAATCTCGGCCATGGTCATGGCGCTGATATAGAGCTCTTCGACGGGCTGCGCCTCGATCCACAGCAGTACCGCGGCGTCCGGCCGGGGACGCATCAGTTCCGACAGCACGTTGGTATCGAGCACGATCATTCGTTGAGGTCCGGCGTCCGTGGGGCCTCGGTGCGTTCGGGCAGTTCCAGCTCCACGCCGCCGATATCGGCGAAGCGGGCGCGGATACGGGTGCCCAGGTCCTGGCTGTCGGCTGTCCTGCTCAGGGCGCGACGCAGGATCAGGCGGGCTTCTTCTTCCATGGAATGACCGTTGTGCGCGGCCTCGATGCGCAGGCGCTCCTTGATGTGGTCGTCCAGGTTGCGGATCGTCAGGCTGGCCATGGGCTCCTCCGAGTGAAATCAATGCAATCATTGATAGCATAACGGCGAGCCGCCGGTAGAACGTTACCGCCGGTCGTGTGGGGCGTCATCGCTCAGCCCCGCACTCACCGACCATCGCCGCTCAGCGGAAGAACGGCACATCCCCGAGGATCGTCGCGCGGTGCATCACGCGGCGTTGCGGGCGGTAATCGTCGACCGCGTAATGCTGGGTCACGCGGTTGTCCCAGAAGGCCACGTCATTGGCCTGCCAGCGCCAGCGGATGGTGAATTCCGGGCGAGTGGCATGGGCGAAGAGCAATTTGAGGATCGCTTCGCTTTCGCTTTCCGAGAGCTCGTTGATCCGGGTCGTGAAGCCATCGTTGACGAACAGCGCCTTGCGCCCGCTGACCGGATGGGTGCGGATCACCGGGTGCGACAGCGGTGGGTTTTTGCGCCGTGCCTCTTCCCAGCGCGCCAGGTCCTCGGGCGTGGTGCCGAAGCGCTCCAGCGGGAAGGACTTGATGAACTCATGGGTCGCGGTCAGGCCTTGCAGCAGGTTCTGCATCGGTTCGGAAAGCGCTTCGAAGGCTGCGATGCCGCTGGCCCACAGGGTGTCGCCGCCGTAGGCCGGCAAGAGCTTGGCGCTGAGCACCGCGCCCAGCGCCGGAGTGGGCAGGAAGGTCACGTCGGTGTGCCAGATGGCGTTGTCGCGCACGTCGGTGTGCGCGGTGTCGAGGATCAGCACTTCGGGCTGTTCCGGCACGTTGGGGTAGATCGGATGGATATGCAGGTCGCCGAAATTCGCCGCGAAGCGCGCCTGTTGCTGTGGGTCGATCGGCTGGTCGCGAAAGAACAGCACCTGGTGCTGCAACAGCGCCTGCTCGATGGCGTCGCGCTGTTCGACGTCCAGCGGCTGGCTGAGGTCGACGCCGCTGATCTGGGCGCCGAGGGCGGAACTCAAGGGGGTGATGGTCAGGCTCATGCTCGTTCTCGAATGGGGCGCCGAATGGCCGGCGTGGTCATTGCTGTCGGATAAAAATCTTGCCGGTTGTCCCGGTTGTCTCTGCTGCCCCTGTAGCCGCTGCCGAGCTTCAGCGAGGCTGCGACCGCCTGCGCAGCAGGCGCAGACCACCCGGCGTGGCGCATCTGAAAGACCGCGGCGCCAGGTTTTGCGAGCGCTTTGCGCTCGATCGCAGCCTCGCCGAGGCTCGGCAGCGGCTACAAGGGCAGGGCTACAGGGTTCAATGGGCCTGGCCGTGCCAGGGCACCAGCTTGCGTTGCAGGGCGCGCAGGCCCATCTCCATGGCGAAGGCGATCAGGGCGATGATCAGGATGCCCAGCACCACCACATCGGTGACCAGGAACTGCGCGGCGGACTGCACCATGAAGCCGAGGCCGCTGGTGGCCGCGATCAGTTCCGCGGCGACCAGGGTCGACCAGCCCACCCCGAGGCCGATGCGCACGCCGGTGAGAATGTCGGGCAGGGCGCTGGGCAGGATCACATGGCGAATCAGCTGGGCCCGGGTCGCGCCCAGGGATTGCGCGGCGCGCAGCCTGGTCGGGTCCACGGTGCGCACGCCGGTGGCGGTGGCGATGGCGATCGGGGCGAAGATCGCCAGGTAGATCAGCAGCACCTTGGACAGCTCGCCGATGCCGCACCAGATAACGATCAGCGGCAGGTAGGCCAGGGGCGGGATCGGCCGGTAGAACTCGATCAGCGGGTCCAGCACGCCTCGGGCGATGCGGTTGTGGCCGATGGCGATGCCCACCGGGATCGCCGTCAGCACGGCAAAGCCCAGGGCCAGGCCGATGCGCCCGAGGCTCGCGCCCAGGTGCTGCCACAGGGTCGAATCCATATAGCCGCTGGTCGCCAGCAGCCAGCCCTTTTGCAGCACGGCGGCGGGCGAGGGCAGGAACAAGGGTTCGATCAGGCCGCTGGCCGTCACCGCCCACCACAGGGCCAGCAGGACGACCAGGGTCAGTACGCTGATCCCGCGGGTGCTCAGGCCGCGGCGTAGCGGCGCTGGCGTGGCGGCAGTGGTGGTTTTGGCCGCGGTGGCCGGAAGGTCATAACTGCTCATGCGCGCTCCTGCCGCCAGGCGGCACTGCGTTGGGAGAACACCCGGGCCAATACGTGTTCGCGGGTTTCGATGAAGCGCGGGTCGGACTTGATCGCCCGCGCCGATTCGCCGGCCGCGTAGCGCTGACCGAAGTCCAGGCTCAGGCGCTCGACGATCTGTCCCGGATTGGGCGCCAGCAGGATCAGCTCGGTGGCGAGGAACACCGCTTCCTCGATGTCATGGGTGATCAGGAACACCGGCTTGGCGGTGCGTTGCCAGACTTGCAGCAGCAGCTCCTGCATCTGCTCGCGGGTGAAGGCATCGAGGGCGCCGAAGGGCTCGTCCATCAGCAGCAAGCGCGGGTCGGCGGCCAGGGCGCGGGCCAGGCCCACACGCTGGCGTTGCCCGCCGGAGAGCTGCCAGATACGCCGTTGGTCGAAACCGGCCAGGTCGACCAGGGCCAGCATTTCCCGGGCCCGCGCTTCACGCTGGGGGCGGGCGACGCCGGCCAGTTCGAGGCCGAAACCGACATTGGCGAGCACGTCCTGCCAGGGCAGCAGGGCATCGTCCTGGAACACCACGCCACGCTCGGCGCTCGGCCCGGCAACCGGCACGCCGTCGAGCGTGATGCGCCCTGCGCTGGGCTCGACGAAACCGGCGATCAGGTTCAGCAGCGAGGTCTTGCCGCTGCCGGAAGGGCCCAGGGCGACCAGCAATTGCCGGGATCCGAGCGTCAGGGAAATATCCGCCAGCACCGGTTCGGCGGCACCGGGGTACTGTGCGCTGATGCGCTCCAGTTGTAGCAAGGCCATGACGGCGCTCTCCTTGTGGGTCCAGGCTTTTCAGGCGTAGCCCCGGGATGCAGGGCGGGCTACGAACAGCGCCGGGCGCGGGCCCGGCGCATCGATGGGCGACCTTCAGTTGGTGATGTACTTGGCACTGACGTAGGGCGCGTAATCCGGCAGCACCGCCTCGACCTTGCCCTGTTCCTTGAGGAACACCGCGGTGTCGGTAATGGCCTTGGTGGTCGGCGCGCCGAGGCTACTGACCTGGTCGGCGGCCAGTGGGTAGACGTTGCCCTGCAACAGCAGCGGGATGTCACTGGCCTTGGCGCCGGAGAGCTTCACCAGCTTGTCGACGTTGCTCGAATTGGCCAGCCAGGCCTGCGGGTCCTTGCGGTAGTCGGCGTAGGCGTCGAGGGTCACCTTGGCGAAGGCGCTGACGATTTGCGGATGCTTCTCGGCGAAGTCCTTGCGCACGATCCAGGCATCGAAGGTTGGTGCGCCGAACTGGGCCAGTTCGCCGGAGGTGATCAGCACCTTGCCGTTTTCCTTGGCGACGCCCAGCGCCGGATCCCAGACGTAGGTGGCGTCGATATCGCCGCGTTTCCAGGCGGCGATGATCGCCGGTGGCGCAAGGTTGAGAATCTGCACTTTCGCCGGGTCGATGTTCCAGTGCTTGAGCGCGGCCAGCAGGCTGTAATGGCCGGTGGATACGAACGGCACGGCGACTTTCTTGCCGACCAGGTCCTGGGGTGTCTTGATCCCGGAACCGTCGCGGGCCACCAGGGCCTCGGCGGCGCCGATCTGGGTGGCGATGAGGAAGGTTTCCACCGGCACCTTGCGGGTGATCGCGGCGGTCAGCGGGCTGGAGCCCAGGTAGCCGATCTGCACATCACCCGAGGCGATGGCGGCGATGATGTCGGCGCCATTGTCGAATTTGCGCCAGTCGATCTTGGCCTGGGTGGCTTTTTCATAGCTGCCGTCGGCCTGGGCGACCTTGGCCGGATCGACGGTGGTCTGGTAGGCGACTGTCAGGTCGGCCGCCTGGACGAACAGGCTCGCGGTGGCCAGGGACACGGCCGCCAGCAGGCGAAGGGGGAAGGGCAGTTTCATCGGTGAAGCTCCTCGACAGGCGGCCAGGATTGGGCGTGGGGAGGAGACTAAATGATCTAAGAATTCTAAAATAAATAACTTTTTAGAATTAGCTTATAGAGGAAGTCTGCCGCGAGGTGTCAGGCAGGGCGCTATCGCGGGCAAGTCGGATCGCCGCCCGCTCGCTCCTACAGGACGGTGCCGTGTAGGAGCGAAGCTTGCTCGCGATGGCTCAGTTACTGATCGCCAGGATGCTGGCCTGATACGAACCGACGAACACATCGAAATCGCCGACTTCGTGTTGTTCCAGTTCGGCTTGTTGCGCCAGGGAGGTGCGCGCCGCCTCTTCGAAGCGGGCCTGGTCTTCCTTGGACAGGGGCTCGCTGCGGAAGAACTCGGCGTGGGCCAGGCTCTGGCGCAGGGCGAACTGGCTGAAGCTTTCCTTGCGTTCCTGCAGCGCGGCCAGGACCTGGGCCGAAGGCGTCAGCGACGGGTCCTTGACCTTGGCGAGCTGCGCGTCCAGCGCCTTGCTGTGGGCATCGCCGCCATGGCTGCGGTCCAGCAGGGCGGCCAGCGGCGCGATCTTCTCCAGCAGTTCAGCGGCCCATTCCTTGAGGTCCACCGGCTGTCCCTCGCGCTGCAGTTGCAGGCCTGGACGACGGCCTTCCTTGACCACGCTGAGGAAGTTCGACGTGGCGTTGCCGCACGCGTTGTTCTCCAGCAGCGGGCTTTCGTTGAGCGCGCAATACAGCAGGAAAGCGTCGAGGAAGCGGGCCTGCGGCACGTCGATGCCCATCGGCAGGAACGGGTTGATGTCCAGGCAGCGCACTTCGACGTACTGGATGCCCCGCGCCATCAGCGCCTGGATCGGCCGCTCGCCGGTGTAGGTCACGCGTTTGGGGCGGATGTTGGAGTAGTACTCGTTTTCGATCTGCAGGATGTTGGTGTTGAGCTGGACCCACTCGCCGTCCTGGTGGGTGCCGATTTCCACATAAGGCGCATACGGCGTGGCGACGGCCTTGCGCAGGCTGTCGGTGTAGCTGTTCAGGTCGTTGTAGCAAGGGGTCAGGCCGGCCTGGGCGTTGCTCTGGTAGCCCAGGTCGCTCATGCGCAGGCTGGTGGCGTACGGCAGGTACAGGGTCTCGGCGTCCAGCTGTTCCAGCTGGTGCGAGCGCCCGCGCAGGAAGCCCGCGTCCAGCGCCGGCGAGGCGCCGAACAGGTACATCAGCAGCCAGCTGTAGCGCCGGAAGTTGCGGATCAGCGCGATATAGGCCGACGACTGATAGTCGCGGTCGCTGCCGACGAAGCCCTCGGCCTGCTTGAGCAGCGGCCAGAGCTGTTCCGGCAGGGAAAAGTTGTAGTGGATCCCGGCGATGCACTGCATGGTCTTGCCGTAACGCAGGGCCAGGCCCTTGCGGTACACATACTTGAGCTGCCCGATGTTGGAGGTGCCGTAATAGGCGATCGGGATGTCTTCCTCGGCCGGCAGCGGGCACGGCATCGATGGACTCCAGAGGTACTCGTTGCCGAGCTTGCTGTAGGCGAAGCGGTGAATCTTGTCGAGGCTGGCCAGGGTGTCCGCCGGATCGGGCAGGGCCGGCGTGATGAACTCCAGCAGCGACTCGGAATAATCGGTGGTGATCTGTTCGTTGGTCAGCGCGGAACCCAGTTCTTCCGGGTGCGGTGTCTGTGCCAGGCGCGCTTCGCCTGTCACACGCAGGCATTCGCGCTCGATACCGTGCAGGCACTGCTCGAGCAGGGAGAGGTTGGCGCGCTCGCCGAGCAGAGCCAGGCGGCGGTTGAGAAGTTCGCTCAAGTTGGATTCCTTCACGCGTCAGTCGCCCCAATATGGGGGTGGGCAGGACGGTCTACAAGGGTGAAGTTGAAACTGGCGTTTTCGCCTGGTCGTTGAGCCGCCTTGGCCCGTTTTGCAAGCAATACGCTTCATCCCTGAATCTGGTCGTGGCGCAGGCGGAAAACTCCGGCGCCGCTTTCGCAGCGCCGAAATTAACTCAAATCGGTGATGGGGAGCTAGGTTTGTCGGTGTCCGAAGGCCAGCCGCGTCGCTGCTGGACGAGTTGGCGTCGCGGCTGTTGCGCGCAAGCGCCTCAGAGAACCGCGAACGTGCCTTGTGCCTTGGCGATCAGTTTGTCGCCTTGCATCACGTCGGCCTCGACCACCAGGGTGCGGCGGCCCGGGTGGATCACCCGGGCGTGGCAGACCACGTCGCCTTCGGCGACGGCGCGGATGTAGTTGATCTTGCACTCGATGGTCGCGCTCTGCTGGTCGAAGCCGTGGGAACTGGAACAGGCCAGCCCCATGGCGATATCGACCAGGCTGAAGATCGCCCCGCCGTGCAGCTTCTGGCCGCGGTTGCGCAACTGCGGCGTCAGCGTCAGGGCGACGTCGGCTTCACCGACCTCCAGGCGCTGCAAGCGACAGCCGAGCAGTTGGCTGAACGCGCTTTCGGTCAATCCGGCCGGGATCTGCATCAGCGTTTCTTCAACTGCTTGGCGTTGGCGAACAGCGAAGCCATGGCGTTGTTGGCCGGGGCTGCGGTGGCTGTCTCCTTGCGGGGGGCGCCGCCCTGGGACTGGCGCGGGGCCGAGCCCGGACGGGAGCCACGGGCGCCGTCGATCTTCTCGCCCGGGGTGTCGCTCATGCGCATCGACAGGCCCACGCGTTTGCGCGGGATGTCGACTTCCATGACCTTGACCTTGACCACGTCGCCGGCCTTCACCGCTTCACGCGGGTCCTTGATGAACTTCTCCGACAGCGCCGAGATGTGCACCAGGCCGTCCTGGTGCACGCCGATGTCGACGAAGGCACCGAAGTTGGTGACGTTGGTCACCACGCCTTCGAGGATCATCCCCAGTTGCAGGTCCTTGAGGTCCTCGACGCCTTCCTGGAACTCGGCGGTCTTGAACTCCGGGCGCGGGTCGCGGCCGGGCTTGTCCAGTTCCTGGAGAATGTCGGTGACGGTCGGCAGGCCGAAGGTTTCGTCGGTGAACTTCTTCGGGTCCAGGCGCTTGAGGAAGCCGCTGTCGCCGATCAGCGAACGGATATCGCGGCCAGTGTCGGCGGCGATGCGCTGCACCAGCGGGTAGGCTTCCGGGTGCACCGCCGAGGCGTCCAGCGGGTTGTCGCCGTTCATCACACGGAGGAAGCCGGCGGCCTGCTCGAAGGTCTTTTCGCCCAGGCGGGCGACCTTCTTCAGCGCGGCGCGGGTCTTGAACGCGCCGTGCTCGTCGCGGTGGCTGACGATGTTCTGCGCCAGGGTCGCGTTGAGGCCGGAGATCCGCGCCAGCAGGGCTACCGAGGCGGTGTTCACATCCACGCCGACGGCGTTCACGCAGTCCTCGACCACCGCATCCAGGCCACGGGCCAGCTTCAGTTGCGAGACGTCGTGCTGGTACTGGCCGACGCCGATGGATTTCGGATCGATCTTCACCAGCTCGGCCAGCGGATCCTGCAGGCGGCGGGCGATGGACACCGCGCCACGGATCGACACGTCCAGGTCCGGGAATTCCTTGGCCGCCAGTTCCGATGCCGAGTACACCGAAGCGCCCGCCTCGGAGACCATGACCTTGGTCAGGCGCATGGCCGGGTATTTCTTGATCAGCTCGGCGGCCAGCTTGTCGGTTTCGCGGCTGGCGGTGCCGTTGCCGATGGCGATCAGGTCCACCGAGTGCTTGGCGCACAAGGCGGCCAGCACGGCGAGGGTCTGGTCCCACTTGTTGTGCGGTACGTGCGGGTAGACGGTGGCGTGGTCCAGCAGCTTGCCGGTGGCATCCACCACCGCCACCTTGCAGCCGGTACGCAGGCCCGGGTCGAGGCCCAGGGTGGCGCGCGGGCCGGCCGGCGCGGCCAGCAGCAGGTCGTGCAGGTTGTGGGCGAAAACGTTGATCGCCTCGGTTTCCGCGCTGTCACGCAGCTCGCCCAGCAGGTCGGTCTCCAGGTGGGTGTAGAGCTTGACCTTCCAGGTCCAGCGCACCACTTCGCCGAGCCATTTGTCCGCCGCGCGGTTCTGGTTCTGGATGCCGACGTGCTGGCCGATCATGCCTTCGCACGGGTGCAGGGTGCCCGGCAGTTCCTCGCCGACTTTCAGCGCGGAACTGAGGATGCCTTCGTTACGCCCGCGGAAAATCGCCAGGGCGCGGTGCGACGGCATGCTCTTGAGTGGTTCGTCGTGTTCGAAGTAGTCGCGGAACTTGGCGCCTTCTTCTTCCTTGCCGGCCACCACGCGGGCGCTGAGGATGGCTTCCTGCTTGAGGAAGTTGCGCAGCTTGTCCAGCAGGCTGGCGTCTTCGGCGAAGCGCTCCATGAGGATGTACTTGGCGCCTTCGAGGGCCGCCTTCACATCGGCCACGCCCTTGTCTGCGTCGACGAAACGTGCGGCTTCGCTTTCCGGGGTGAGGCTCGGGTCGTTGAACAGGCCGTCCGCCAGTTCGCCGAGGCCGGCTTCCAGGGCGATCTGGCCCTTGGTGCGGCGTTTCTGCTTGTACGGCAGGTACAGGTCTTCGAGGCGGGTCTTGGTATCGGCGAGCTTGATCTCGCGGGCCAGTTCCGGGGTCAGCTTGCCTTGCTCCTCGATGCTGGCGAGGATGCTGGCGCGCCGTTCGTCGAGTTCGCGCAGGTAGCGCAGGCGCTCTTCCAGATGACGCAGCTGGGTGTCATCGAGGCTGCCTGTCACTTCCTTCCGGTAGCGAGCGATGAAGGGCACGGTGGAGCCTTCATCCAATAGAGCGACGGCCGCTTCGACCTGTTGTGGGCGTACGCCGAGCTCCTCGGCAATGCGGCTGTTGATGCTGTCCATAAAACCACCTGACAAATTGTGAAAGCAGGCCCGCCGGCGCGAAGAACTGACTCGGCGAGACTGGTTGAGCGGCTTGCATGCGCCGCTGCCTGGATCAAGAGGCTGCCTGTTGACCCGTGAAATCGAACAATTACTGCCTGGCCGGGAAAAATAAAAAAGTGGCCACAGGCGATAACGATCAGAGCTTGCCTGACACAAAAGGCGGCGCATTATAACCAGCGTTCCCGTCTTCGGGGGTAACGGCCCAGCGGCGGCCGACGGCGGGTTTTCTGGCGGTCGAGGAAAAATCTGCTAACAATGCACACGGTGCGTATAACGGCAGCTACGCCATAATGCGCACCGAGATAAAAGGAGCATCTGATGAGCAGCACTGCACACACTGCCGAAGGCGAAAAAATTCTGATTGTTGACGACGACCCGGGGCTGAGCAGCCTGCTGGAGCGCTTCTTCGTCAGCAAGGGCTACCGTGCCCGCGCGGTTCCCAACACCGAGCAGATGGACCGTCTGCTGGGTCGCGAAGTATTCAACCTGGTCGTCCTCGACCTGATGCTGCCTGGCGAAGACGGCCTGACCGCGTGCCGCCGCCTGCGCAGTGCCAACAACCAGATCCCGATCATCATGCTGACCGCCAAGGGCGACGAACTGAGCCGCATCAAGGGCCTGGAACTGGGCGCCGACGACTACCTGGCCAAGCCGTTCAACCCCGACGAGCTGATGGCCCGGGTCAAGGCCGTGTTGCGGCGCCAGTCGCCTTCGGTGCCGGGCGCGCCGGGCAGCGAAGACGAGAACGTCACCTTCGGCGACTACGAGCTGTCCCTGGCCACCCGCGAACTCAAGCGCGGCGCCGAAGTGCACATGCTCACCACCGGCGAGTTCGCGGTGCTCAAGGCGCTGGTGATGAACGCCCGCCAGCCGCTGACCCGCGACAAGCTGATGAACCTGGCCCGTGGCCGCGAGTGGGATGCCCTGGAGCGTTCCATCGACGTGCAGATCTCCCGCCTGCGCCGGATGATCGAACCCGATCCGTCCAAGCCGCGTTACATCCAGACGGTCTGGGGCGTGGGTTATGTGTTCGTGCCGGATGGCACGCCCACCAAGTGATCGATGATTTGTAGGAGCGAGCGCCCGGGCCGGCCGACGACCCGGGCGCTCGCATTCCGCAACTCTGCGAGCGCCGCTCGCTCCTGCAAAGCGTGTATTGGCTGTTTATGAAAACCCCGCTGTGGTTCCCGCAAAGCTTCTTCTCCCGCACCCTGTGGCTGGTGCTGATCGTGGTGCTGTTCTCCAAGGCGCTGACCCTGGTTTATCTGCTGATGAACGAGGACGTGCTGGTGGACCGCCAGTACAGCCATGGCGTGGCCCTTACCCTGCGCGCCTACTGGGCCGCCGACGAATCCAATCGCGACCAGATCGCCGAGGCCGCCGGGCTGATCAAGGTGGTCGGCAGCGGGGTGCCGGCGGGCGAGCAGCATTGGCCCTATAGCGAGATCTACCAGCGGCAGATGCAGGCCGAACTGGGCGCCGACACCGAAGTGCGCCTGCGCATGCACGCCCCGCCGGCGCTCTGGGTGCGCGCGCCGAGCCTGGGCGATGGCTGGCTGAAAGTGCCGCTGTATCCGCATCCGCTGCGGGGGCAGAAGATCTGGAGCGTGCTCGGCTGGTTCCTGGCGATCGGCCTGTTGTCCACGGCGTCGGCGTGGATCTTCGTCAGCCAGCTCAACCAGCCGCTCAAGCGCCTGGTCTATGCCGCCCGGCAACTGGGCCAGGGGCGCAGCGTGCGCCTGCCGATCAGCGACACGCCGAGCGAGATGACCGAGGTATACCGCGCCTTCAACCAGATGGCCGAGGATGTGGAACAGGCCGGGCGCGAACGCGAGCTGATGCTGGCCGGGGTGTCCCACGACCTGCGCACGCCGCTGACGCGCCTGCGCCTGTCGCTGGAACTGATGGGCGACCACACCGACCTGACCGACGACATGGTCCGCGACATCGAAGACATGGACGCGATCCTCGACCAGTTCCTGGCCTTTATCCGCGATGGCCGCGACGAGTCGGTGGAGGAAGTCGACCTCAGCGACCTGGTGCGCGAAGTGGCGGCGCCCTACAACCAGAACGATGAAAAGGTGCGCCTGCGCCTGGAGCCGATCCCGCCGTTCCCGTTGCGTCGGGTGTCGATGAAGCGCCTGCTGAACAACCTGATCGGCAACGCCCTGAACCACGCCGGTACCGAGGTCGAAGTGGCGGCCTATGTGTCGGGCGACACCAGCGCGCCTTATGTGGTGCTGAGCGTGCTGGACCGCGGCGCGGGTATCGATCCTTCGGAGCTGGAGGCGATCTTCAATCCCTTCACCCGCGGCGACCGTGCCCGGGGCGGCAAGGGCACCGGCCTGGGGCTGGCCATCGTCAAGCGGATCGCCTCGATGCATGGTGGCAACGTCGAGTTGCGCAACCGCGCCGATGGCGGGCTGGAAGCGCGGGTGCGCTTGCCGTTGGGGCTGTTGCTACCCAGGGACGCCGTGTAGGAGCGAGGCTTGCCCGCGATGGGGCGCGTAGCGCCCCTGGCCCTGCATAGGCGTTCTGCCTGATCCGGCGTCGGCTGTTTTTAACCCTTGCCCTTGGTCCGGGTCATGTTCGGCCCGCCGTTCTTCTCGATGTGCTCGATGATGATCCCCGCCACGTTCTTGCCGGTGGTGGTCTCGATGCCTTCCAGGCCCGGCGAGGAATTCACCTCCATCACCAGCGGCCCGTGGTTCGAGCGCAGGATGTCCACGCCCGCCACGCTCAGGCCCATGACCTTGGCTGCGCGCAGCGCGGTCATGCGTTCTTCCGGGGTGATCTTGATCAGGCTGGCGCTGCCGCCGCGGTGCAGGTTGGAGCGGAACTCGCCGGGCCTGGCCTGGCGTTTCATCGCGGCAATCACCTTGTCGCCGACCACGAAGCAGCGAATGTCGGCGCCGCCGGCTTCCTTGATGTATTCCTGGACCATGATGTTCTGCTTCAGGCCCATGAAGGCCTCGATCACCGACTCGGCCGCCGTGGCGGTTTCACACAGCACCACGCCGATGCCCTGGGTGCCTTCCAGGACCTTAATCACCAGCGGCGCGCCGTTGACCATCTCGATCAGGTCGGGAATATCGTCCGGCGAGTGGGCGAAGCCGGTCACCGGCAGGCCGATGCCACGCCGGGACAGCAGCTGCAGCGAGCGCAATTTGTCCCGCGAGCGGGCGATGGCCACCGACTCGTTGAGCGGGAACACGCCCATCATTTCGAACTGGCGCAGCACCGCGCAGCCATAGAAGGTCACCGAGGCGCCGATCCGTGGAATCACCGCGTCGAAACCTTCCAGCGGCTTGCCGCGGTAGTGGATCTGCGGCTTGTGGCTGGCGATGTTCATATAGGCGCGCAAGGTGTCGACCACCACCATTTCGTGGCCACGCTCGGTGCCGGCTTCGACCAGGCGACGAGTGGAATACAGACGCGGGTTACGCGACAGCACAGCGATCTTCATGCAACACCTGTGGCAGAGGTAGTGGACACCGGGAACACCGGTTTGTCTTGAACGTATTTGATCCCCGGATTGACCACCAGTTGGCCATCGACCAGGGCTTTGGAACCGAGCAGCAGGCGATAGCGCATGGCCTTGCGGCAGGCGAGGGTGAACTCCACCCGCCACACCCGGTCGCCGAGCGCCAGGGTGGTGCTGATCACGTAGCGCACCTGGGCCTGGCCGTTGGAACTCTTGATGGTTTTCATCGCCACCAGTGGCGCTTCGCAACGCCGGTGACGCAACTGCACCACACTGCCCAGGTGCGCATTGAAACGCACCCACTGTTCACCGTCGCGCTCGAACGGCTCGATCTCGGTGGCATGCAGGCTGGAGGTGCTGGCGCCGGTATCGATCTTGGCGCGCAGGCCGGCGACTCCCAAATCCGGAAGCGCCACCCACTCGCGCAGACCCACGACGGTCAAATGGTCAAATGTCTTCAAATGTGCTCAACCGCTGAGGAACCCGCTCGTACCGTCCGGCGGCCGAATTCGCGGTATTCACGCAGAATAATGGGTAAAAGGCGACAGATATCTGGGCCCGGCTCCACGACGCCCGGACAGGCTGCCGCGAAGCCTCGCATTCTAAACCGAGCCACCGCCATTCATGGCACGAGAGAAACGGTAGTACAGTTCGAAAATATTTCAGAATGAGGAAAAGCCATGGCACAGAAAGCCGAGGATGACGACAAGGTCCGTCTGGACAAATGGCTATGGGCAGCGCGCTTCTACAAGACCCGGGCCCTGGCCAAGGCGGCCATCGAAAGCGGCAAGGTGCATCACCGTGGCGAGCGCTGCAAGCCGGGCAAGGAGCCGAGGATCGGCGACGAATATGAGATACGCACCGGTTTCGACGAGCGCACCGTGGTGGTCCAGGCCCTGTCGATCGTGCGCCGCGGAGCGCCCGAGGCCCAGACCCTGTATGCCGAGACCGAAGCCAGCATCGCCAAGCGGGAGAATGCCGCGGCCTTGCGCAAGGCCGGCGCCCTGGGCGTGAGCACCGATGGCAAGCCGACCAAGAAGCAGCGGCGCGACCTGTTCAAGTTCCACAGCCACGAATAGCTCTCCGTAGGAGCGAGGCTTGCCCGCGATCCGCTGCGACGCAGCGGTTGCAGCCCTCTCACGATTCTTCGGAGGGGCGCATCTGAACTCTGCCGTTCAATCGCCGGCAAACCGGTTCCCGCTCAGGCCGTAGCCCGCACCACGCTCAGGCGCGACAGCAATGGCAGCTTGCCCAGCAGGTTGAACAGCGGGTCGGTTACTCGTAGCAACAGGTTCGAGGCCTTGGCCGCATAAGGGGTGTAGTAACCCCAGCCCAGGGCCCAGACCGCCAGCAGCACACCGCCGATATAGTCGTCCTGGCCCCAATGCGCGCCGGCCACCAGGCGCGGCATCATGAACAGCAGGGTCAGGCCCCAGACCACCACGAACTGGCCGATGGTGCGGCTGAAGACCCCCATGAACAGGCCCCAGATCAGCAGCACCGAGGCATGGTCGCCGGGGAAGCTCTGGCTGGAGCGGTCCTTGAGTTCCCAGGTTTTTTCCAGGTGTGGGAAGTAGTCGCTCATGTGCACGGCGCCCTCGAGGACCATCGACGGGCTGTCGTGCTGCCAGCCCATCGCGTCGGCGAGCTTGGAAAACAGCAGGCGGATGATCAGCATCAGGACCAGGATCGACAGGAAGCCGAAGAAGGCCCGGCGCACGTCCACGGCTTTGAATACCCAGTTACCGCGAATCAGCAGGGCCAGCAGAATCAGGCCGACTACTGCGTCGAAAGGCCTCAGGCTGCCCACGGCCCAGATATGCAGCCACGTGGAGTTGGTGGCGAGGGGAGCGTTCAGCAGGCGGAACAACCATTCGTCGAACATCGTGCACAGCAGCTGTCCGTTGGGCCATAACCAGAAACCCAGTAGCGCCAGCGGGATCAGATTGCACAGCGCCAGCTTGCCGAGGTTCCACCTGGCTTGGAACAAAGCCGGATTGTTCATAAAATGCCTCCAATGGCTGAAAATCGCGCACCCTTATAGTGCGAAAACGCAATTTTCATGTCTTGTAACTATTTTGTCATCATTTCAGATACCCAGACCTATGACTCATTTGCCGGATACCGACTTCACCCAACGCTTCATCTTCGATGAGAGCGACACCCGCGGCGAGCTCGTGGCGCTGGAGCGCAGCTATGCCGAAGTCCTCGCCAAACACCCCTATCCGGAGCCGGTGGCGCAACTGCTCGGCGAGCTGATGGCGGCGGCCGCGTTGCTGGTCGGCACCCTGAAGTTCGATGGCTTGCTGATTCTCCAGGCTCGTTCCGAAGGCCCGGTGCCGCTGCTGATGATCGAGTGCTCCAGCGAGCGCGAGATCCGCGGCCTGGCCCGCTACGACGCGGAGCGGATCGCGCCGGACGCGACCCTGGCCGACCTGATGCCCAACGGCGTGCTCGCCCTGACTGTCGACCCTACCCAGGGCCAGCGCTACCAGGGCATCGTCGACCTGGACGGCGCTACGCTTTCGGACTGCTTCACCAACTATTTTGTCATGTCCCAGCAGACCGGCACCCGTTTCTGGCTGCACGCCGACGGACGCCGCGCCCGTGGCCTGTTGCTGCAGCAACTGCCGGCCGATCGCATCAAGGACGAGGAAGAACGCGCCGCCAGCTGGCAACACATCACCGCGCTGGCCAGCACCCTGACCGCCGACGAATTGCTGAGCCTGGACAACGAAACCCTGCTCCACCGCCTCTACCATCAAGAAGCCGTGCGCCTGTTCGATGTGCAGTCGCTGCGCTTCCGTTGCAGTTGCTCGCGGGAGCGTTCGGGCAACGCGCTGGTCAGCCTCGGCCTGGAAGACGCACAGAAGCTGGTGGTCGAACACGGCGGCAGCATCGAGATCGATTGCCAGTTCTGCAACCAGCGCTACCTGTTCGATGCGGCCGATATCAGCCAGCTGTTCGCCGGAGCGGGCGTAGAGTCACCGTCAGATACTCGTCACTAAAACGGTTCAGCGCAGGTAAATCACCTGGCAAGTGCCGGATTAACGCCGTTCTGACGGGAGGGCTCTACTCTTTTTGGGCTTTTCTGGCATAATCCGGCGCACTTTTTTCGCGGTAGTAGTGCGCGAGTTTCTACTACAAAACGTTTGGAGCACTCGGCCACTGGCCGACGGGGAACCTCATGACGCAAGCCAATAACGCCGTGTACACCGATCTGAGTGTTGATGATCTGGTTAAAGAAGCCCTCAACCGCGGTGAAGGCGAGCTTGCCGATACCGGCGCGCTGGTTGTTCGTACCGGTCACCGTACCGGCCGTTCGCCAGTCGATCGTTTCATCGTTGAAGAGCCTTCCACCCAGGACGCCATTGCCTGGGGCCCGATCAACCGCAAGTTCCCGGCCGACAAGTTCGATGCCCTGTGGGCTCGCGTCGAGGCGTTCAACAACGCGCAAGAGCATTTCGTTTCCCACGTTCATGTAGGCGCTGCCGAAGAGCACTACCTGGCTGTGAAGATGACCACCCAGACTGCCTGGCAGAACCTGTTCGGTCGTTGCCTGTTCATCAATCCGGCCCAGTACAACCCGGCTGGCCGTGACGAGTGGCAGGTGCTCAACGTTGCCAACTTCGAATGCGTTCCAGAGCGCGACGGCACCAACTCCGATGGTTGCGTGATCCTCAACTTCGCGCAGAAGAAAGTGCTGATCGCCGGCATGCGCTATGCCGGTGAAATGAAGAAAGCCATGTTCTCGGTGCAGAACTTCCTGCTGCCGGCCGCCGACGTGCTGCCGATGCACTGCGCTGCCAACATCGGCGAAGAAGGCGATGTGACCCTGTTCTTCGGCCTGTCCGGCACCGGCAAGACCACCCTGTCCGCCGACGAAAGCCGTTACCTGATCGGTGACGACGAGCACGGTTGGGGCGAGGGCGTGGTGTTCAACATCGAAGGCGGTTGCTATGCCAAGTGCATCGACCTGTCCGAGAAGAACGAGCCGGTCATCTGGAAAGCCATCAAGCACGGCGCCGTGCTGGAAAACGTGGTGCTGGACGATGCCAAGAAGGCCGACTACGCCGACGGCAGCCTGACCCAGAACAGCCGCGCCGCCTACCCGCTGGAGCACGTTGAAAAACGTTCCGCGAAAAACCTCGGTGGCGAGCCGAACGCCGTGATCTTCCTGACCTGCGACCTGACCGGCGTACTGCCGCCAGTGTCGATCCTCAGCGAAGAACAAGCCGCCTACCACTTCCTGTCCGGCTACACCGCTCTGGTGGGCTCGACCGAAATGGGCTCGGGCAGTGGCATCAAGTCGACCTTCTCCACCTGCTTCGGCGCACCGTTCTTCCCGCGTCCGGCAGGCGAATACGCAGAGCTGCTGATCAAGCGTATCCGCGGCTTCGGCTCCAAGGTCTACCTGGTCAACACCGGCTGGACCGGCGGTGGCTACGGCGTCGGCAAGCGCTTCAACATCCCGACCACCCGTGGCGTGATCGCAGCCATCCAGAGCGGCGCTCTGGTCGGTGCCAAGACCGAGCACCTGGACACCATCAACCTGGACGTGCCACTGGCCGTTCCGGGCGTCGAAACCGGCCTGCTCAACCCACGCAACACCTGGGCCGACAAAGCCGCCTACGACGAAGCCGCCAAGGCCCTGGCCGGCCTGTTCATCGAGAACTTCAAGAAGTTCGACGTGAGCGACGCCATCAAGGCTGCGGGTCCGAAGCTGTAAGCATCGGCCAGAAGTAAAAAAGCCGCCCTTCGGGGCGGCTTTTTTGTGGGGGCGATTCAGAGGCTCTCATGCGACTCAGTACAGTCTGCAATTGGCGGGGTCAGTGGGAATCGCCGATCACGTCTTCAGGTGCAACACAATTGCCCCTGCCAGCACCAATATCACGCCGATCACCTGCACCGCGGAAAGGCGCTCCTTGAAGAACACATACCCCAGAATCGCGGCGATGCCGCCGGACAGGGTGCTGATCACCGTCACTACGGACACTGAGCCTGCCATTGCGCCCCAGGAGAATGCGGAAAAACCACCGAGGTTCATCAGGCTGGCGCCCGTCAGGGTGGCGCAGTTTTTCGGCGGCGGTACGCTCAACCCGTCCTTGATCTTCAGGACCATCAGTAGCAACACGCCAACGCCTACCAGATAGCCGAGCCAGAGCATGACGACAGGGCCTAGCAGGGGCAGGGTGAACCGGCCCTGCAGCCAGAAACTGGTGCCATAGAACAGGGCGGCCAGCAGGGCGTAGACGATGGAGCGGGTAGCGTCGGTGCTGTGGGGCAGGCCGGTGTCCTTATGATGGCTGGATAGGATGACGCCGAGCATGCAGAGTCCGATGCACAGAGACTGGAGCAGGTTGATCCGTTCGCCTCCGGCCCAGGATAGCAAGGTAGTGACCACGCCATAGGAGGTCACCAGTGGTGCGACGATGGCTGCCTTCCCCAGCGCAAAGGCCTTGGGCAGTGCGAGGGCGCCGGAAACGGTGAGAGCGGCAGCGAGAACCCCCATCAGCCAGGTGTCGAGCGGTGCGGCCAGGGAGGTGAAAATGAAACTGGGGAATAGCACTAGTAGCAGGCTCATGATGGCAAACCCCAGGGCCTGACCGAAGAACACCGCACGTTTGACCCCGACAGCGCGGGCGTTAAGCCCCACCAGGAAGTCTGTTCCGCCCCACAACAGGGCGGCAAGCAAGCCCATCATTACGTCCACAGAATGTCCTTATCGCTGGCCGCAATTCCTAGAAACTTTCCAGCTCCTGAGTATCCCAGCGTTTCGCCTTGATCGCCCGGTACAGCATGTCGATGGTCAGCGGAATCTTGTCGCCACGTCCCTTGGCCCGGCGCTTGAGGAAGACGTCGTAGCCTTCGGGCTGGAAATAGCGGTAGGCGTCGTAGTCGATAAAGTCGATGACGAACTGTTCTTCCAGCGCCTGGATCAGCTGTTCGGCATCCGCGCCGTCGCAGCCCAGGTCGAAGTTGATGGCGGTCTTCAGGCTGATGCCCTTGCGTTCGGGCAGGCCGATTTCTTCATGCAGCAACTGCATGAGCTGGCGCATGGTCGGGTCGTCGGGGAAGTTGGGGGCGAGGTGCATGGTGGGGTGTCCGCGGGCGCTGTCGGTGGTGCAGATCGGCCTCCAGTGTAGGGCTAACCGCCGGGGCATGAACGAAAAAGAAAAGTCGTTCGAGCAGTTCGGACTTGCCTGACAGCCAGTTCTTCTAGCGCTGGGTAACGTGAGAGCCCCGGTGGAAGGCCGGGGATTTCCCTGGCGACCGAGCAAAGGACTATGGCCCGTAACAAGGATGTGCCCCAGGTATGGCAGCACTACGACGCTGACGGTGGCGGTTATCGCCGCCTGCGAGATATGACGGCAAGCGAACTGGCCGAGCGTGACGAGGCGCAAAGGCGTTATGAGCAGATGCTTGCCCGGCAGCAGGCTCATGAAGACCGGTTAACGAGTACAGGGACGGAATCGCAACCCGAGACTGCCGGTTGTGTGTTCGCCAAGTCTTGCAAACTGCCGGATTCAATCATCGACTACGTCACCCCGACCGGGTTTATCCCGACGGATGCGGTGGCGAATTACGGCGCGCTGACGCTGCTGGGCGGTCGCGAGGTTGAGGTCGGTGGCGGCCTGCCCCTCAAGCGCATCAGTGGCACGTTGCCGGCCAATCTGGGGGCCTTGAGCCTGGGCGGCCTATCGACGGCGGGAGTGAGCGCGACGAGCCGTGGGGCGGGGATTATCTCCTCGGGTGTGGCGGCCGGTGCGTTGCTGGGTTTGGTGGCCTTGCTCGCCCCATCGAGCCTGGGGGATGGCGCGCTGTATAGCGAAGAGCAACTGCGTCAGCTCAAACAGGCCCGGACCCGTTTGCGCCTGCGGGTCGAACAGCAGGCCGACGGCAGCCTCAAGGGCTACGGTTTCAACACCCAGGGGCGCCGCGAGTGGGAAATGATTCCGGTGGCTCAATTCGAGGCCCGTGGCGAGCAGCAAGTAGCCGACCTGGGGAATGGCATCACTCTCACCTGGACCCCTGCTGTGGATCCTGCGAGTGCTACAGGGATACCGCCGCTGGAGGCAGCGCCACAGACTCCGCCGATCTGGATTTTCCCGCCGACTGAAACGGCGGAGCGGATCATCGTGAGCCCGATTTATCCGCCGGAGTATCGGGATTTTATTCTGGTGTTTCCGGTGGGGTCGGGTGTTCAGCCGCTCTACATTGTGCTGAATGCACCAGCGTCAGGATATGTTCCCGCACCGAGCGCTTTGCCTGGTTTTCCTGATGCGATCAGGGCAAAGCGGAAAACCTATGTCCAAGGAGGGGGTGGACAGCGTAAGCGTTGGAAAACGGCAAAAGGACTGATTCTAGAATGGGACTCTCAGCATGGTGCAGTTGAAATGTATGACAAGCGCGGCCGCCATCTTGGGGAGTTTGACCCGCTTACTGGCGAGCAAACTAAAGTCGCTGACAGAACAAGGAGCATAGAACCATGAAGTATCTCGTTGAGGCCTTTGATAAGAAAACCGAGCTGTTGGTTTTTGACGTAGAGCTACCGGTCGGTTGCGACGAGCGTGTGAAAGAGATCATGGGGTGGGCAGTGGATCCGCAAGGTTGGGAGGGCTATGACCTGAGTGCAGTGCAGTTGACTGAGTTTGAAAAGATTACTGAGAAAAAATTTGATCGCTCGGTATATGACTTCCAACTGACAGCGAATGGCTGACGGTCAATAATCAGGAGCACATGATGAGCAGTACCCTTCCTTTTTTTCGTTATCACCCAGACCCGCTGGCAACCCGAAGCATTGAGGCTTCGACCACTTCTTGTGTGTGTTGTGGTCAGGTACGTGGTTACATTTACACCGCATCGACTTATACCCGTCAGGATCTTCCGGATGACCGTCTGTGTCCTTGGTGTATTGCCGATGGTAGTGCGGCTAAGCGATATGAGTTGAGTTTTTCCGACGACTATCCACTGCTTGATCAGGGTATCGATGAGGCGATTGTTGCCGAAGTCTGTGACCGTACCCCCGGTTACGCTTCTTGGCAGCAGGAGCGTTGGTTATCTTGCTGCGATGACGCATGTGCCTTTCATGGTGATGCCAGTCGCGATGAGATCGAGAAGGTCGGTGCTGATGGGTTGGCTGAGCGCTTTGCCGATTTTGGCTGGTCAAGGGGAAACTGGCAGAACCTGATCGATAGCTATGAGCCAGGAGGCAATCCTGCGATTTATCGGTTTGATTGCCTGCATTGCAAGCGGATCCATTACGATCTGGATTTCACCTGATGCCAATTCTTCTATCTCGTTACGGTTGGCCACTCTGCCGGAACAGGAGCTCAGTGATGCTGGGGTAGGGCTTTCTCCTCTCTAAACAAGCCGCCCTCCAGTTCCACCCCTAAGCAACCTTCAGGAATTCCCGCAGGCGCCCGTTTTTACGATGGATTAGCGAGCCAACCCTGAAAAAAATGTGTATCGTGCCCGCCAAATCTGCCGGGTATCCTCGGTTGCCGACTTCATACACTTAAAGGGAATTAGGTATGCGCTTGTTTCGCGTGACTTCGATTTTTTCGTTGTGGGCATTGGCGTTTTCGGCGACGGCGCAGCAGTTGCCGGTCGAGGTGCTGAGTGCGGTGGTCAAGGACCAGAAAATCGCCGACGCCGAAGTGCTGGTGCAGCGCAATGGCGCGCAGAGCGTGGTCGGCCGTACCGATGCGCAAGGTCAGGTGACCCTGACCACCGATTTCGCCGATGACCCCAGCAATCTGCTGATCATCAAGAAAACCGGCTATTCCAACCTGGTGGTCAAGTGCCCGTGCAGCGGCATGACCTACGCCATCAGCCCGGTGATGCAGAACCTCGACGGCCTGCGTGTGGTGCTGACCTGGGGCGCGACCCCGAGCGACCTCGATTCGCACATGATCTTCCCCGGCAACAACATCTACTTCCGCCAACAACAAGGCGATGATGCCCACCTGGATGTCGACGATATTGACAGCTACGGTCCGGAAACCATCACCCTGGAAAAGAAACACTACGGCGAAAGCTACGTCTACGCCGTGCATGACTACAGCAACCAGACCCGTCCCGCCTCGCAGCAACTGTCCAACAGCCAGGCCAAGGTCTTCGTCTACATGGGCCAGTCGCTGGTGCGTACCTACTATGTGCCGCAGAACCGCAGCGGCAACCTGTGGACCGTGTTCCGCATGACCGGCAACGGCGACTTCCAGGACATCAACACCCTCAGCGGCGTGACCGTCGACGCGCAGGACGTGTTGAACGAAGTATCTCCACTGCTCGACGACAAAGTGGAAGTGGCCGCCGTTGCCGTCAGCAGCAGTGCGCAGGCTGACGCGAAAACCCTGAACCGCAAGGGTGAAGAGGCTTACCACGCCGGCAACCTGCAACAGGCCATCGACTTCTACCGGCAGGCCATCGAGCTGAACAATGGCTACGGTCAGGCGTACAGCAACCTTGGCCTGGCCTACCAGAAAGCCGGCAATACCGCCGAGTCGATCTGGGCCAACCGCAAGGCTATCGCCCTGGCCAGCGGCAATTCGGCGGCTACCGTGCGTGCCAGTTCCTACTACAACATCGCGCGTATCTACGAAGCGGCCGGCCAATTCGCCGATGCCCTGCGTCACTATCAGTTGGCCAAGCAGCAGAAGGCCAACCCGGTGTACGACAAAGCCATCGAGCGTGTGCAAAACCGCTGATCCGGCGTTAAGGCTGGTCTGATAACGCGCCTTCGCCGGCGCGTTATGCATTTATGGAGGTTGTTATGCGGGTTCTGATCGTTGCCTTGCTGTTGTCTCTCTGGAGCGCCGTTACCCAGGCCGCCGGGCCGCTGGTGTTCGCCACCATCGACCGCAGTGGCTGGCCGGGGTCGCTGGCCACCGAAGCGGGTTTCGACACCGCTTCGCGTGCGGAAATCCTGATGTTCGGCAAGGTCCTGTTGGCCAGCGAGGCGCTCGACGATGCCACGCTGCAGCAGCGCCTGGGCATCAAGAGCCTGGACCATCACTCGGTCGAGCAGGTGCGCGAGCGTTTCTGGATACGCTTGCTCAGCGGTTACCACAGTGCCAGCCAGGACTGTGAAGGCGCCGCATTCTGCCCGCCGGTACGCAACCTGGACGACTTGCGGCAGCTGGCCCAGGGGTTCACCGCGACGGCCAGCCCGGCCTATGACGCGTGGGCCCAGGCGAGCCGGCGGTTTCATGAGCAATACCTGAACGAGCAACTGCGCCTGGCGGCCTTGTTCCCGAAGGTCAGCAGCGAGATCGAGCGTTTCGACAATGCTGAATTGATGGGCGACGAGCTGGCGGACCGGCAGTTCCTGCTGACCTTCGACGACGGCCCGACAGCGATGGGCGGTCATACCGATACCATGACCAACCTGCTGCGCGCCAACGACCTGCATGGTCTGTTCTTCGTCCTGGGCGAGCCGTTCCAGGCGCGGCTGCGCAAGTCGTCGCCGGCGCAGATGCGCGAGCTGTACGACGGCCAGTGCGTGGCCCTGCATGGCTGGGAGCACAAATCCCACAGCGCCTGGAGCGAATGGCAGCAGTCCGTCACCCGTTCCGCGACCCTGGTGCGCGGTACGCTGCCGGACGACTACCAGCCGCTGTTTCGCCCGCCCTATGGCCAGCGCTCGAGCGACAGTGCGGCGTTCTTCAAGGCCCAGGGGATCAAGGTGATGCTCTGGGGCATCGACTCCCAGGACTGGAGCAAGACCATCAGCGCCAGCGCAGCGAGCCAGCGGGTGCAGACCCTGATGCTGCTGTGGCGTCGCGGGATCATTCTGTTCCACGACATTCACAACAAGGCGCCTACCGCGGTGCCAGCGCTGATTGCCGCGAACACGGGCAATGGCGTGAAGTGGGTGGATTGCCGCGCGACGCGGTGAGTGCGTGGCGAGTATCTCGCCCCGGTGAATGCAGCACGAGCGCCAAGTGGCGCTCGATGGCTCGCGATACACCCTGAAAAACACCCTGTACCCCTCGTCGCACGTGGTTCTCCCTCCCCCTGTATCATCCCGTATCCTTTCTTCCCCGACCTTTCCCGACCGCTGTGCCAGGCTGCAAGGCAGGTCAGCGGTCAAAGGAGTGACAGCTCATGCACGACACCCTCGAACAGGTCTTCGGTTATCCACAGTTTCGTCCCGGCCAGGAGGCAACGGTCGGTGCGGTGTTGGCCGGACGCTCGGCGGCGGCGATTTTCCCCACCGGGTCCGGCAAGTCCCTGTGCTATCAGTTGCCGGCCCTGTTGCTGCCGCACCTGACCCTGGTGGTCTCGCCATTGCTGGCCCTGATGCAGGACCAGCTGGCATTCCTCCAGGGGCGTGGTATCGCTGCGGCGAGCATCGATTCGGCGCAGGGCCGCGATGAGGCCAACGAGGTGATGGCGCGGGCGCGCCGCGGAGAATTGAAGATCCTGATGATCTCGGTGGAGCGCCTGAAGAATGAGCGTTTCCGCAATTTCCTGCAGCAGGTGCGGATTTCCCTGCTGGTGGTGGACGAGGCGCACTGCATCTCCGAGTGGGGCCACAACTTTCGCCCCGACTACCTCAAGCTTCCGGACTACCAGCGCCAGTTCCACATTCCCCAGGCGCTGCTGCTGACCGCTACCGCGACACCCAAGGTGATCGCCGACATGCAGGCGAAATTCGCCATCGCCGCGCCGGATGTAGTGACCACCGGTTTCTACCGGCCCAACCTCAACCTGCTGGTGGAGCCGGTGCGCGGCCAGGACAAGCGCCAGCGCCTGGTGCAATGGCTGGGCGCGCGCGCCGGTCAGCCGAGCATCGTCTATGTCACCCTGCAGAAAACCGCCGAGCATATCGCCGAGCATCTGGGGCGCCACGGTATCCAGGCCAAGGCCTATCATGCCGGCCTGCCCCATGAGCAGCGCGAGGCGATCCAGCGCCAGTTCATGGCCGGCCAATGCAATTGCATCGTCGCCACCATTGCCTTCGGCATGGGGATCGACAAGAGCGACATCCGTAACGTGGTGCATTTCGACCTGCCCAAATCCATCGAGAACTACAGCCAGGAAATCGGCCGTGCCGGGCGTGACGGCCAGCCTTCCGACTGCCTGGTGCTGGCCAACCGCGACAGCCTCAACGTGCTGGAAAATTTCGTCTACGGCGACACGCCGGAGCTGGAAGGCATTCGCTGGGTGCTGGACGAACTGCAGGGCGCGGCACCCGACGGGCAGTGGGAATTCCTGCTGGGGCCGCTCGCGGATCAGAGCAACATCCGCCAGCTGCCGCTCAAGACGCTGCTGGTGCAGCTGGAACTGCGCGGCCTGATCGCGCCGCGTTACGCCTACTTCGCCGAGTACCGTTTCAAGTTCATCGAGGAGCCAGAGGTGCTGCTGGCGCGTTTCGAGGGCGAGCGCCGGGACTTCGTGGCGGCGATCATCGAGACGTCCAGCCGCGCCCGCACCTGGGCCACGGTGAATTTCGAGGCGCTTTACCAGCAGCACCAGGCCGAGCGCAGCCGGGTGGTGAAGGCTTTGGACTACTTCCAGGAAAAGGGCTGGGTGGAGCTTGAAAGCAAGCAGATGACCGAGGTCTACACCCTGCTGGATACGAGCTTCGATGCCGACGGCTTGAGCCGGCAACTGCATGCCTATTTCAAGCAGCATGAAAGCGGCGAGATCGCGCGGATCCACGCCATGCTCGATCTGTTCGCCACCGAGCAGTGTCTCGGGGCACGCCTGGCCCGATATTTCGGCGACGACCAGGCGCCCCAGCGTTGCGGGCATTGTTCGGTGTGCCACGGCCAGGTAGCGCGCCTGCCGGAGCCGCCGGCGCTACCCGCGCTTGTGGATAAAAACTTCGAGGCGCTGTGCGGCGAATTTATCCACAGGCACCAACAGCACTGCGGCACCGTTCCGGAGGCGGAACGGCTGACGCGCTTCCTGTGCGGGATCAGCGTGCCGCTGTTCACCAGGCTCAAGGCCAGGTCGATCCCGGGGTTTGCGGTGCTGGAGGATTATCCCTACGCCGAAGTGCGCGACTGGGCCGAACATCGTCTTAAAAACTGAGGTGCGCCGGTGGCCATTGGCGCGGGGTTTGCCGATCCCCTGGGCATGGGTTGAAATAGGCGTCGCCTGATCGATCGCTATCGAGAGCGCTTTTGCGATCACCTTGCCGTGGTTGCCCCAGATCCCCAGCCCCGAGACCTGCTCCATGACCGACCGCATGCCCCAACGTACCGACTACCGCCATTTCCAGCCGATCGTCACGCGCTGGCACGACAACGATGTCTACGGCCATGTGAATAACGTCACCTACTACAGCTTCTTCGATACGGCGGTGAATACCTACCTGATCGAAGAGGGCGGCCTGGATATCCACGATGGCGAGGTGGTGGGCTTCGTGGTGAGTTCGGCTTGCGATTATTTTGCGTCGATCGCCTTTCCCGAGCGCATCGAGATCGGTTTGCGTGTCGGCAAGCTGGGCAATAGTTCGGTGCAGTACGAACTGGCGGTGTTCAAGGCGGGGGAGGCCGATGCCTGTGCGGCAGGGCGCTTCGTGCATGTGTTCGTCGACCGGGCAACGAATCAGCCGGTGGGAATTCCGGCAGGACTGCGCACGGCGCTGGAGCGGTTGTTGGTGCCGTCTTGAAAAGACCGCAGCCCTCGGGCGGCTCCTGGGGTTCATCCCGGGGGTGATGAACCGGTCTTGCAGGAGCTGCCGTCAGGCTGCGGTCGTTTTGTCAGCGGGCTGCGACCGTTTCAGGTCTTAGTCGCGCCAGTGACGCTTGTGCTTGCGATGCCCATAGGCATGGCCGCGTCCCGGGTGGTCGTCGCGGTAGTAGCGACGGTCATCGTGATCGCGGTAGCGACGATCGTCGCGATCGCTGGAGTTGCCCATATGGTTACCCAGCGCACCGCCGACGCCACCGCCCGCTGCCGCGCCGATCAGGCTGCCGGTGGTGCCGCCCATGCTGCGACCGACCACGTTGCCGCCGGCTGCGCCCAGCGCACCGCCGATAGCGGCTTCGCCGCGGCTGCGTTTGTCCGCGCCGACCGCACTGCCACCCGCGCCGCCCAGGGCCGCGCCGATGGTCGAACCGGTGTTACCACCAATCGACTGGCCGACGACCGAGCCTAGAACCCCGCCCAATGCGCCACCTACACCCGCTTCAGTGGTGCCGCCAGCGGAGGCGATGCCGCTGACCAGGCCAAGGGACAACAAGAGAATCGAGGAGAACTTCATAGGGGAACCTCAAGGGGATGACGGCGCGATCCTGAGGCTGCGACGAGGCGCTTACAATCGAAATCCGACGAATAGCACGAGTTGTACACAATCTCATAACTTATTGTTTTTAATGCGGAACTTAAGTGATTTTCGCGTGTCTGTAGCTACTTGGAAAAGGCCGCTTTCGTAGGAAAGCGGCCTTTTTTGTGGGCGGGATTTATGGAGATGGCATGGCGTCGAGAGTGCTTTGCCTCATCTGTAGGAGCGCAGCTTGCGCGCGATAAACGATAACGCGGTGTTTCAGATATTCCGCGTTGTCACTATCGCGGGCAAGCCTCGCTCCTACCGAGCCATCAGGCTGTCCTGGCCATGATCAAACCGCTGTCGCTGGCTGCCTCCAGGCGGATCGCGACGAACTTCGAGGTCGGGGTGTGGCTGCCGTCCCCGATGCTTTCCAGCGGGACCAACGGGTTCACTTCCGGGTAGTAGGCGGCTGCCTGCCCCGCCGGAATATCGAATGCCAGCAGGGTAAAGCCCTTGACCCGGCGTTCGCGGCCGTCATCCCACAATGAAACGATGTCGGCTTTCTGCCCTGGCTTGAAGCCCAGGCGGATGATGTCGGCTTCGTTGACGAACAGCACGTCGCGCTGGCCCTTGACCCCGCGATAGCGGTCGTCCAGGCCGTAGACCGTGGTGTTGTACTGATCGTGAGAGCGCATCGATTGCATGATCAGGTCCGGCACCTGCCCGGTGGCGCGGGTGCGTTCGTGCAGCAGGTCCTTGGGCAAAAGGTTCGGGCGGAAGTTGGCGCGGCCCGACGGCGTATTCCAGCGCCGGGCGCCGGCGGTGTTGCCGAGGTAGAAGCCGCCCGGATTCTGCAGCCGCTCGTTGAAGTCCTTGAAGCCGGGAATGGTGTCGGCGATCAGATCGCGGATGCGGCCGTAATCGGCCACCAGCCAGTTCCAGTCCACCGGATGGCTGCCCAGGGTGGCGGCGGCGATGCCGGCGAGGATCGCTGGCTCCGAGCGCATCTGCGGCGACAGCGGCTGCAACTGGCCGTTGGAGGCGTGGACCATGCTGAAGGAGTCTTCCACGGTCACCGCTTGCGCACCCGCGCTCTGCAGGTCGATGTCGGTGCGCCCCAGGCACGGCAGGATCAGAGCCTCCTTGCCATGGGCCAGGTGGCTGCGGTTGAGCTTGGTGCTGATTTGCACGGTCAGGTCACAGTTGCGCAGGGCCTGGAAGGTCCGATGGCTGTCCGGGGTGGCTTGGGCGAAGTTGCCGCCCAGGCCGATGAAGACTTTCGAGCGGCCGTCGAGCATGGCGTGGATCGCCTCGACCACGTTGTGGCCATTACTGCGTGGCACCTTGAAGCGGAAGCGCCGCTCCAGGGTATCGAGGAAGGCCACGGGCGGGCGTTCGTTGATGCCCATGGTGCGGTCGCCCTGCACGTTGCTGTGGCCGCGCACCGGGCACAGGCCTGCGCCCGGGCGGCCGATGTTGCCGCGCAGCAGCATCAGGTTGGCGATTTCCTGGATGGTCGGCACCGAGTGGCGATGCTGGGTGATGCCCATGGCCCAGCACATGATCACGTTCTTGCCCTTGGCGTACATGCGCGCCGCTTGCTCGATCTCCACCAGGGTCAGGCCGGACTGCTCGACGATGTCGTCCCACGGGGTATCGTCGATGACGCTCAAGTAGTCGAGAACGGCGGCAGTATGTTCGTTGAGGAAGTCATGGTCGAACACGGCCGGCGCGCCGGTCTTCTGCGCATCGCGCTCCCATTGCAGCAGGAACTTGGCCATGCCGCGCACCACCGCCATGTCGCCGCCCAGGGCCGGGCGGAAGTAGGCGGTGTTGGTCGGCTTGTTGCCGTTGGTGAGCATCTCGATCGGATGCTGCGGATGCTGGAAACGTTCCAGGCCGCGCTCTTTCAACGGGTTGATGCACACCACCTGGGCGCCGCGCTTCACTGCTTCGCGCAGCGGTTCGAGCATCCGCGGATGGTTGGTGCCAGGGTTCTGGCCCCAGACGAAAATCGCGTCGGCATGCTCGAAGTCATCGAAGGTCACGGTGCCCTTGCCGACCCCGATGCTCTGCGCCATGGCCACGCCGCTGGCCTCGTGGCACATGTTCGAGCAGTCGGGGAAGTTGTTGGTGCCGTAGGCGCGCACGAACAACTGGTAGAGATAGGCGGCTTCGTTGCTGGCGCGACCCGAGGTATAGAACTCGGCCATGTCCGGACTGGGCAGCGCGCGCAGGTGCTTGCCGATCAGGGCGAAGGCCGCGTCCCAACTGATGGGCTGGTAGCGATCGGTTTCGGCGTCGTAGCTCATGGGTTCGGTCAGGCGACCCTGGTATTCGAGCCAGTAGTCGCTCTGTTCCAGCAGCGAGCTGACGCTGTGCTTGGCGAAGAACTTGGCGTCCACCCGGCGTTTGGTGGCTTCCCAGTTCACCGCCTTGGCGCCGTTCTCGCAGAACTTGACCATGCCGCTTTCCGGCGAGTCGCCCCAGGCGCAGCCCGGGCAGTCGAAACCGCCGTTCTGGTTGGTCTTGAGCATCATGCGGATGTTTTTCAGCGCGTTGTCGCTGGTCAGCCAGGCCTGGGCGACGCTGATGAGCGCGCCCCAGCCGCCAGCGGGGCCCTTGTAGGGTTTATAGCGCGGGGTGGGTGTCTGGTCGGCTTGATGATGAGTGCTCACGCTTGATTTTCCATGGCTGGGCTGTAGACCCGCGGCGCACTTTTCTGCGGCAGGTGGATGAGGTTGAGGTTGTGCCGGCGCGCCCATTGCAGGGCCAGGCCGGTGGGGGCCGACAGGCTGACCAGGGTCTGGATCCCGGCGCGCAGGACTTTCTGGATCAGCTCCAGGCTGCAGCGGCTGGTGACGATGGCCACGCCGCCGGCCGTGGCGATGTCCTGGCGGACCAGTGCGCCGATCAGCTTGTCGAGGGCGTTGTGCCGGCCGATGTCTTCACGGCCCAGCAGCAGCTCGCCGCGGTCGTTCATGAACACCGCGGCGTGCACCGCACCGCTGTGCTGGCCCAGCGGCTGGAAGGCGCCGATGCGCTGGCGCAGGCCGTCGAGCCATTGGGCCGGCGGCAAGGGCGCGCCGGGCAGCACCTTGAGGTCCGGCAGGGCCTGTTCCACGGCTTCCACGCCGCACAGGCCGCAACCGCTGGTGCCGGCCAGCTGGCGACGTTGCTGCTTGAGGTTCCAGAAGGCGCGGCTGGAGATCTGCACCTGGGCGTACTGGGCCGAGCCGCTGCCGCTCAGTTGCAGGTCATAGATGTCCGAAGCGTCATCGATGATGCCGCTGCCGAGGCTGAAACCGACGATGAAATCTTCCAGGTCGCTGGGGGTGACCAGCATCACCGCCTGGCTGATGCCGTTATAGGCGATCGCCAGCGCAACTTCCTCGGCAAGCGCGGTGCTGGCCGATTCCGTGCGGTCGAGGTTGCTGTAGCTGTAGCTCTGACTGGCAGCGGGCGCGGGTGTTTTCGGGGCGGGCGTCGCGCAAGCCGGGCGCTGGGTTTTCATGAGGCACCACCGGCGGAATATCCAGACCTAAGACTAAGCGCGTCAAAGTGTCGCGTCTAATTGCTAGTACTGATGTTCCGATAGATGACGTCGATCAAGCCCCGGTCGGCGATTTCCTGTACAGCGCGAAGCAGGCTTCGGCCAGCGCCGAACGCGGCGCGCCGCGGCGCATGATCAGGCCCAGCTGGGCCAGGGTATGGGCATCGCCTATGGGTTGCAGGCGCAGGTCGTCGGTCAGGCTCTCCAGGCCGCCGCCCAGGGGCATCACGGCGCAGCACAGGCCGCCATGGACCATCTGCACCAATTGATGCACGGCATCGGTTTGCAGCAGCGGTTGCGGGGTGAGGCCGCGGCTGTGGAAGTTGTGGTCGATGGACTGCCGGAAATGCATGCCGCTGGTCAGCATGCCCAGCGGCAGTTCGGTCAGTGCCTCCCAGCTCAGGGGCTGGTCGCCGAAGTCGAAGAAGCGTTGGTCGTAGAGCAGGCCCATGCGGGTTTCGCCCAGCGCCAGGGTCTCGAAACGTTCGCCGTCCAGGCGTTCCAGGTAAGACACGCCCAGGTCCAGGCGATTGCTCGCCAGTTGTTCGAGGATCTGCTCGGAGCTCAGGGCCGACAGTTCGAAGCGCAGGCTCGGGTGGGCCTGGTGCAGCTGCTGCATCAGCGGCAGCGGATCGAAGCTCGACAGCGGCACCACTCCCAGGCGCAAGGTGCCGACCAGGTTGCCGCGACAGGCCGCGGCCTCGGCCTGCAGCCCGTCGTAGGCGGCGAGCACGCTGCGCGCCCAGGCCAGCACCCGTTCGCCCGGGGCGGTGAAGCCCTCGAAGCGCTGGCCGCGATTGACCAGTTGCAGGTCGAGTTCCTCCTCGAGGCTGCGCAGGCGCATGGACAGGGTCGGCTGGGTGATGTGGCAGCGGGCGGCGGCTTGGCCGAAGTGGCGGGTTTCGTCGAGGGCGATGAGGAATTTCAGCTGTTTGATGTCCATCTTCGCTCCTGGCGGCGGGGGGGTGGGCGATTCTAGCGCGCTTGCCGTGCACCGCGTCATTGGTCGATTTTGAACCTCGCCCGCGCGGGCTGGTCTAGTCTTTCGCGTCTGGACCCATAAAACCCAAGGAGTGTGCACCATGAGTATTTTTAGCTTTGTGAAAGAAGCGGGCGAAAAGCTTATCGATTTGTTGACGCCGGGTAACGCCAATGCGAGCGAACAGCTGAAGGAGCACATCGCCAAGGTCGGCCTGGGCAACCCCAACGTCCAGGCTACCGTGGAAGGCGACAAGGTCATCGTGACCGGCGAAGTCGCCAGTCAGGAAGAGAAGGAAAAGATTCTCCTGGCCGTAGGCAACATTGCTGGTGTCGGCAGTGTGGACGACCAGATCACCGTCGCCGGCCCCGTGGCCGCTGCCGCGCGTTTCGTCACCGTGAAAAAGGGCGATACCCTCAGCGCCATTGCCAAGGCCGAATACGGCGACGCCAACAAGTACAACAAGATTTTCGAGGCCAACAAGCCGCTGCTGTCGCACCCGGACAAGATCTACCCGGGCCAGGTACTGCGTATTCCGGAATGATTGCGTAACGACCTTCGAGGGCAAGCCTCGCTCCTACGAGAGCGAAGCTTGCTCGCGATAAAGCCCTGAGTCACAACCCCTCGATCAACGCTCGATAATCCCCCACCGCGGCAAACTCCGCCGTGTCTTTCGGCCCTTTGCGGCTGTCCGGTTCACTCACCGCCAACAGATGGGCCACACCAAAACTGCGCGCGCTGCGCAGGATCGGCAGGGTGTCGTCGATAAACAGGCTGCGCGCCGGGTCGAAGCCGAGGTCCGCTTGCAGGGCGTCCCAGAACTGCGGGCTCTCCTTGGCGAAACCATAGTCGTGGGAGCTGATCAGCCGCTCGAAGTAGGGAGCCAGCTCGACTCTTTCCAGCTTCAATGACAGCGAGTCGCGGTGTGCGTTGGTGATCAGCACCACGCGTTTGCCGGCCTGCCTGAGCGCCGCCAGGAAGGTGTCGGCATCCGGGCGCAGGGCGATCAGGTGGGCGGTCTCCAGCTTCAGTTCGCGCACCGGCAGTTTCAGCTCGGCGCTCCAGAAGTCCAGGCAATACCACTGCAATTGTCCGGCGTTACGCTCGAACAGCGGCTGCAGCTCCATCTCCGCCATGGCGCGGCTGACCCCGTGCAATTCGGCGTAGCGTTGGGGCAGGTGTTCCAGCCAGAAGTGGTTGTCGTAGTGCAGGTCCAGCAGGGTGCCGTCCATATCCAGCAGAACGGTGTCGATGTCGCGCCAGGGCAGTGAAGGCATGGAAAACGTCTCGCACGGTAGAAAGATATCCGACACAAACAATCGGGAAAGCCGCGCTATAGTAGCGCGTTCACGCCAAGGAGCCCTTTATGCGCCAGAAACCCACCGTACTCGCCCGCGAGATCGTCGCCACCAGTCGTCTGTTTTGCGTCGAAGCGGTGCAGTTGCGCTTTTCCAACGGTGAGGAACGTACCTACGAGCGCCTGGTAGGCAAGGGCAACGGCTACGGCGCGGTGATGATCGTGGCGATGCTCGATGCCGACCATGCGGTGCTGGTCGAGGAGTATTGCGGCGGTACCGACGCCTACGAGCTGTCGCTGCCCAAGGGCCTGATCGAGCCCGGCGAGGACATGCTGGCCGCGGCCGAGCGCGAGCTCAAGGAAGAGGCCGGTTTCGGCGCGCGACAGTTGGAGCACCTGACCGAACTGTCGCTGTCCCCCGGCTACATGAGCCAGAAGATCCAGGTGGTGCTGGCCACCGACCTCTATGAAGAGCGGCTGGAAGGCGACGAGCCGGAGCCGATGCGCGTGGACAAGATCAACCTGCGCGAGCTGTCGAGCCTGGCGCAGAATCCGCAGTTCACCGAGGGGCGCGCCCTGGCGGCCCTGTATCTGGCCCGCGACCTGCTGACCCAGCGTGGGGTGTTTCAGGCATGAGCCAGCCCACCCTGAATTTTCCCCATCCGTTGCTGGCCCCGGTGGTCGACCTGGCCCTGAAGGCGGGCGAAGCCATCCTGCCGTTCTGGCGCGCCGATGTCGCGGTCAGCAGCAAGGCCGACGACTCGCCAGTGACGGCGGCCGACCTGGCGGCCCATCACCTGATCGTCGCGGGCCTGACCGCGCTGGACCCGAGCATCCCGGTACTTTCCGAAGAAGACGCCGATATCCCCCGCGAGGTGCGCGCCGGCTGGCGGCGCTGGTGGCTGGTGGACCCGCTGGACGGCACCAAGGAGTTCATCTCCGGCAGCGAGGAGTTCACGGTCAACATCGCGCTGGTCGAACAGGGCCGGGTGGTGTTTGGCGTGGTGTCGATGCCCACCAGCGGACGCTGCTATTTCGGCGGCGCCGGCCTCGGCGCCTGGCGTGCGGACAAGGGCCAGGCGCCGGTCGCGATCCGGGTGCGTGATCGCCTGGCGGCCGGCGAAGTCTTCACCGTGGTCGCCAGCCGGCGGCACAGCAGCCCCGAGCAGGAGCGTCTGCTGGCCGGGCTGAGCGCGACCCTGGGCGAGTTGCAACTGGCGAATATCGGCAGTTCGCTGAAGTTCTGCCTGCTGGCCGAAGGCGCGGCGGACTGCTACCCGCGGCTGGCGCCCACCTCGCAGTGGGACACCGCGGCGGCGCAAGGCGTGCTGGAAGGCGCGGGGGGCGAGGTGCTGGACCTGGACGGCGCGCCGTTCTGCTACCCGGCGCGGGAGTCGCTGCTCAATGGCTTCTTCCTGGCGCTGCCGGCCAAGGCCGCGTGGCGTGGGCGCCTGCTGGAGCTGGCGCGAGGCTGAGGGCGAGCGCTTTGCGCTCGATCGCGAGCAAGCTCGCTCCTACAGGAATGATGCGCACCACGAAATGGTGCTGTATCAGCGCGACCCCGTGTAGGAGCGAGCTTGCTCGCGAAAACATCTACCGGTGCAACACATACTGCCCGGTAAAGCGCACCGCATCTTCATCGCTGCCGGCATTCACCACCCGGGTATGCAGGATCAGCCGGGCCCGGCCATAGCGCTGGTACATCGCCAGGAACCGCTGCCACACCTCGTCGCCGGGCGCGGCGCAGATGGCCGTGGCATCGCTGGTCACCGGCAGCGGGTAATTGATCTGTCCTTCCTGGATCACGATGTGTCCATCGTCGACCCCGGCCTCTTTCAGCCGCAGGTGCAGCCAGCCCCAGCCAGCCAGTACCGCGCCGCAATACAGGCTGCCGCCGAACATGGTGCTCTTGTGGTTGACGTTGGCCTCCAGCGGCAACTGCAGGCGCAGCTCCCGGTCGTGCCAGTCGAGCACTTTCAGGCCCATGTCCCGCGTCAGGGGAATGTCGTGATGGAGGATGGATTCCAGGTAACGACTGTCGCGATTCATGCGGGGCCTCGGTGATAAAAGGGGGGCTTTGACAAGGTTAGTCGGCATCGATCAGTCGATTTCGTCGCCACCGGCACTGTGGCCGCTGTCGCCGAACGTCAGGCCGTGCTTGCGCAGTTTGTCGTGCAGGGTCTTGCGCGGTATGCCCAGGGCTTCGGCCAGGCTGCGCAGCGAGTTGTGCGAGCGCGCCAGCTCGGCGGCGATCAGGCTCTTTTCGAAGTTCTCCACCTGTTCGCTCAGGCCGCCCTCGATCATGGCCGGGGCCGGCTGTGGCGTACCGTCCGGCGCGCTGTTGTCCAGGGCCAGCTCCAGGCCGAGGGCGAAGCGTTCGGCGGCGTTCTGCAATTCGCGCACATTGCCCGGCCAGCTATGGCGCAGCAGCAGGGCGCGTTGCCCCGGCTGCAACTCGTGGGGCGGCAGGCCGTGGCGGGCGCTGGCCTCGTCGGCGAAATGCTGGAACAGCAGCAAGGCGTCCTCGCCGCGCTCGCGCAAAGGCGGGATGCGCAGCGGCGCGACATTCAGGCGGTAGTACAGGTCGGCGCGGAAGCGCCCCTGGTCGGCGGCCTGGCGCAGGTCTTCCTTGGTCGCGGCGATGATGCGGATGTCCAGCGGGATCAATTGATTGCCACCCAGGCGTTCCACCACGCGCTCCTGCAACAGGCGCAGCAGCTTGACCTGCACATCCAGGCTCATGCTTTCGATTTCATCGAGGAACAGCGTGCCGCCGTTGGCGAACTCGAACTTGCCGATGCGGCGCTTCTGCGCGCCGGTGAAGGCCCCCGGCTCATGGCCGAAGAGTTCGCTTTCGACCACCGATTCGGCCAGGGCGCCGGCGTTGATCGCCACGAACGGGCCGTTGCGCCGGCTCGACAGGTCGTGCAGCGCCCGCGCTACCACCTCTTTGCCGGCACCGGTTTCGCCGAGGATCAGCACATCGGCGCGGGTCGCCGCCAGGGCGCCGATCTGTTCGCGCAGACGCAGCATTGGCGCCGACAGCCCGACCAGCCGCGCGCTGAGTTCCTGGCGGTCGCTCAGGGCCAGGCGCAGGCTGCGGTTGTCCAGCACCAGGCGGCGCAGGGCCAGGGCCCGGCGCACGCTGTCGAGCAGGGCGTCGCTGGCGAAGGGTTTTTCCAGGAAGTCATAGGCGCCGGCGCGCATCGCCTGCACCGCCAGCGGCACGTCGCCGTGGCCGGTGATCAGCAGCACCGGCAGTTCCGGGTCCTGGCCGTGCAGCTCGCCGAGCAGTTCGAGGCCGTCCATGCCGGGCATGCGGATGTCGCTGACCACCACCCCCGGCCAGTCGCGTTCCAGCCGCGCGGCCAGGCCCTGGGCCTCGCCCAGCGGCAGGATCTTCAGGCCGGCCAGGTCCAGGGTCTGGCTCAGGGCCTGGCGCAGGTGCGGATCGTCGTCGATCAATACCACCTGCACGTCGCTGGTGATCGGTGTGCTCATACGCTGCGGTCCTCGGACGGTTGCAGGCTCACTCCCGGCGCGCCGGCGCGCAGCCGCAGGGTAATCAGGGCGCCACCTTCGCGGTGGTTGGCGAACGACAGTTCACCGCCGAAGGCACGCATCAGGGTGTCGCAGATCGCCAGGCCCAGGCCAAGCCCCTGGGTCCGGGTCTTGGTGGTGTAGAAGGGCTCGCCGGCGCGGCCCAGGGCTTCCATGCAGAAACCCGGGCCGTTGTCGCGAATGTAGAGGTTGACGCCAGTGGCGGTGGATTCGGCACTCAACCAGAGTTTGCGCGGCGGGCCCTTCTCGGTCAGGGCGTCCAGGGCATTGGCCAGCAGGTTGCCGAGCACCTGGCGCAGGCGGGTTTCCCCGGCCTCGACCCACAGGGTGGCCGCCGGCAGGTCGCGGATCAGCTCCACCTCCATCGCCCGCCGGCGCTTGGCCAGCAGCGCCAGGGCGTCGTCCAGCGCCGGTTGCAGGGCGACGCTTTCCGGGGCATGCCGGTCGCGCCGGGCGAAGGCGCGCAAGTGGGCGATGATCGAGGCCATGCGCCCGGTCAGCTCGCTGATCAGCTTGAGGTTGCCGCGGGCATCCTCGGTGCGCTGGTGGTCGAGCAGCACCTCGGCGTTTTCCGCGTAGCTGCGGATCGCCGCCAGGGGCTGGTTGAGTTCATGGCTGATGCTCGCCGACATGGTGCCCAGGGCCGAGAGCTTGCCGGCCTGCACCAGGTCGTCCTGGGCGCGCACCAGTTCCTGCTGCGCGTGTTCGCGTTCCAGGACTTCCTGTTTCAGGCGGCGGTTGAGCCCTTCCAGGTCGCTGGTGCGTTCGGCCACGCGTCTTTCCAGCTCGCGGCGGGCCTTGGCTTCGAAGGCGATGCGTTCCAGGTAGTGGCGCCGCCGCTGCATCATCAGGCCGAGCAGCAACATCAGCACCAGCAGGGTGGCGCCGCCGACCGCGACCACTGTGCGCACCGGGCGATCGATCAGGGTGCGCGGGGCGAGGATGCTCACGCTCCAGCCGGTTTCGTCGATTTGCCGGGTCTGGGTCAGCCAGGCGCTGGAGTCGAGGTTCAGCGGCCGGGGATCGCGGGTCGGGTAGGGCTGGATGGCGACGATGGCCTTGTTCTCGTCTGCGCTCAGCGGGCGGGTCGAGCGGAAACGCCATTCCGCCCGCGAGGTGAGGATCACCACGCCATTGTGATCGGTGACCACCAGCTGTTCGGGGGTTTTGCCCCAGAGGCTCTCGGTGTGGTCCAGGTCGACCTTGACCACCAGCACGCCGATGATTTTCTCGCCCTGGCGCACGGCGGCGGCGAAGAAATAGCCGCGCTTGGCCGAGGTGGTGCCCAGGCCGAAGAAGCGCCCCAGGCGCCCGGCCATGGCCTCGCTGAAATACGGGCGGAAAGAGAAATTGCGGCCGACGAAACTGTCGTGCTTGTCCCAGTTGGACGCCGCCAGGGTGTTGCCGGCGGTGTCCATCAGGTACATGACTTCGGCCCCGGTCTGCGCGCTGATGTTGTTCAGCAGGCGGTTGGCGTTGCCCTGGGTGACGCCGTCGTCCGGCGCGCCGAGGACCGCGCGCAGCGCCGGCAGCTCGCCGAGGATCTGCGGCAGCACTTCATAGCGGTGCAGGGTGCCCAGCAGGTTGGCTACATACAGGTCCAGGGTCTGGCGGTTCTGGCCCGCCAGTTCGCTGCGGTAGTAACGCTCGGCCAGGTGCTCCAGCGGCCACAGCAGCGGCGCCAGGCACAGGGCCAGCAAAGCCAGGCTACGCCAGCGGGGGCGTCGGGGAAGGGGTGGGGTCATGGGGGCCATGCGCCTGTGGGTACAGGCGCATTATGCCAAGGCTCTGTAGGAAAAGTGCCTGCGCCTGCCGACTTTTCGTACAGCCCTCAGGACTGACCGGCCAGGCACTCGCGCAAGGCGTTGCGCCATTGCGGCTGCGCCACGCCCCACTCGCGTGCCAGGCGGCTGCAATCGAGACGCGAGTTCAAAGGCCGCCGCGCGGGTGTCGGGTAAGCGCTGGAGGGAATCGCCTCCAGGGTCGCGCAGGCCTTGCCCTGGGCCAGCAGATGTTCGCCGATGGCCTGGGCGAAGCCGAACCAGGAGGTTTCACCGTCCGCGGTCAGGTGATAGGTGCCCCATGCTCCCGGCGTGCCGGCCTGCCAGCGCTCGATCAGGGCGGCGGTGCTGGTGGCGATGGTGCTGGCCCAGGTCGGCGCGCCGATCTGGTCGGCCACCACGCGCAGGTGCGGTTTTTCCTGCAACAGGCGCTGCATGGTCAGCAGGAAATTTTTTCCGGTGTTCGAGTACACCCAGCTGGTGCGCAGGATCAGGTGCGCGCCGCCAACCGCGGCGATGGCCCGTTCGCCGGCCAGTTTGCTCTGGCCGTAGACGCTCAGCGGGTTGGGTTCGTCGTCCTCGGTGTAGGGCGCAGGCTTGCTGCCGTCGAAGACGTAATCGGTGGAGTAGTGGATCAGCGGAATGCCCAACGCCTGGGCTTCCTCGGCAAACACCCCGGGTGCGCTGGCATTGATCGCGAAGGCCAGCTCCGGCTCGCTTTGCGCCTGGTCGACGGCGGTGTGGGCCGCGGCATTGATGATCAGGTGCGGACGCAGGCTGCGCACCTGCTGGCGAATCGCATCCGGCTGCGTCAGGTCGAGCCGCTCGCGCCCCGGCACGATCAGTTCGTACTGGTTGCCCAGGTGCTGCTGCAAGGCCTGGGACACCTGGCCGTGCTGGCCGCTGATCAGGATCTTCAGGCGTCCGCTCATGGAAACAGCTCGGCTTCGCTGAGCAGTTTGCCGGCCTGGTCTTTCGCCGAGAGCTGCGCCGGGCCTGTGAGCTGCCAGTCGATGGCCAGGGTCGGGTCGTCCCAGCGAATGCAGCGTTCGGCCGCCGGGGTGTAGTAGTCGGTGGTCTTGTAGAGGAATTCGGCGTACTCGCTCAGCACCACGAAACCGTGGGCGAAACCTTCCGGAACCCACAGCTGGCGATGGTTGGCCGCGGACAGGCGCACCCCCAGCCACTGGCCGAAGTGCGGCGAGCTGCGGCGGATGTCCACCGTCACGTCGAGCACTTCGCCCGCCACCACCCGCACCAGTTTTCCCTGGGTGTTCTCGATCTGGTAGTGCAGGCCGCGCAGTACGCCCTTTTGCGAGCGCGAATGGTTGTCCTGGACGAAGGGCGCGTGCACCCCGGTCGCCTCCGCAAACGCCCGGGCATTGAAGCTTTCGTAGAAAAAACCGCGCTCGTCGCCGAAGACCTTGGGTTCGACGATCAGCACGCCGGGCAGTTCGGTGGCCAGTACTTTCATTGGGCTTCTCCCGCCAGGCTGTAGAGGTATTGGCCATAACCGGTCTTGCCGAAGTACTTGGCATGGGCCAGCAGGTGGTCGCGATCGATCCAGCCCTGGTTGTAGGCGATCTCCTCGAGGCAGGCGACTTTCAGGCCCTGGCGGTGCTCGATGGTCTGCACGTACTGCGAGGCTTCCAGCAGGCTGTCGTGGGTGCCGGTATCGAGCCAGGCAAAGCCACGGCCGAAGCGTTCGACGCTGAGGTCGCCGCGTTGCAGGTAGGCGTTGTTGACGTCGGTGATCTCCAGTTCGCCGCGCGCCGAAGGCTTGACCGCCTTGGCGATGCTGACCACCGAGTTGTCATAGAAGTACAGCCCGGTCACCGCGTAGCTGGACTTGGGATGCAGGGGCTTTTCCTCGATGGACAGCGCGTTGCCCTGTTCGTCGAAGTCGATCACGCCGAAGCGTTGCGGGTCCTTGACCCAGTAGCCGAAGACGGTCGCTCCCGAGGCCTTGCGGGCGGCGTTCTGCAGCTTCTCGGTGAAGTGCTGGCCGTGGAAGATGTTGTCGCCCAGGATCAGGCAGACGGGATCGTCGCCAATGAATTCCTCGCCGATCAGGAACGCCTGCGCCAGGCCGTCCGGCGACGGCTGCTCGGCATAGCTGAAGCGCACCCCGAACTGGCTGCCGTCGCCCAGCAGGTTGCGGTACTGCGGCAGATCCTGCGGAGTGGAAATCAGCAGGATGTCCTTGATGCCGGCCAGCATCAGCACCGAGATCGGGTAATAGATCATCGGCTTGTCGTAGACCGGCAGCAGTTGCTTGGAAACCCCCAGGGTGATCGGGTGCAGGCGAGTGCCCGAGCCGCCCGCCAGAACGATACCTTTCATCATGCGATCAGATCCTTGAAGTCGGTGAAGCCAAGTCGTTGTCCCTGGTAGCTGCCGTCCTGCACGCGCTGGCACCATTCCTGATTGTCCAGGTACCACTGCACGGTCTTGCGCAGGCCGCTGGCGAAGGTTTCCTGCGGCACCCAGCCGAGCTCGCGCTCGATCTTGCCGGCGTCGATGGCGTAGCGCAGGTCATGGCCGGGGCGGTCCTGGACGAAGGTGATCAGGTCGGCGTAGTGCTGCACGCCCGCAGGTTTTTGTGGCGCCAGTTCTTCCAGCAACTGGCAGATGCCGCGCACCACGTCGATGTTGGTCTGCTCGTTGTGGCCGCCGATGTTGTAGGTCTCGCCGACCACACCTTCGCTGACCACCTTGAGCAGGGCGCGGGCGTGGTCTTCGACGAACAGCCAGTCGCGCACTTGCAGGCCGTTGCCGTACACCGGCAGCGGTTTCCCGGCCAGGGCGTTGAGGATCACCAGCGGGATGAGTTTTTCCGGGAAGTGGAACGGCCCGTAGTTGTTCGAGCAGTTGGTGATCAGCACCGGCAGGCCGTAGGTGCGCTGCCAGGCGCGGACCAGGTGGTCGGACGCGGCCTTGCTGGCGGAGTAGGGCGAGCTGGGGGCGTAGGGCGTGGTTTCGGTGAACAGGTCGTCGACGCCGTGCAGGTCGCCGTACACCTCGTCGGTGGAAATGTGGTGGAAGCGAAATGCGCTTTTTTCCGCTGCCGGCAGGCGCTGCCAATAGGCGCGCGTGGCTTCCAGCAGGCTGTAGGTGCCGACGATATTGGTCTGGATGAAGTCCGACGGCCCGTCGATGGAGCGGTCGACATGGGATTCCGCGGCCAGGTGCATGATCGCCTGGGGCTGGAAGCGTTCGAGCAGCGCACTGACGGTGGCCTGGTCGACGATATCGGCCTGGACGAATTCGTAGCGGGTATCGGTGGCGATGCTCGTCAGCGACTCCAGGTTGCCGGCGTAGGTCAGCTTGTCGAGGTTGAGCACTTCGTGCCCGGTATTGCGGATCAGATGGCGAACCAGCGCCGATCCGATGAAGCCGGCGCCGCCGGTAACGAGAATGCGCATAGTGCTTAGCCTTTTTCCCTAAGACGTGGAGTCGCGAATGTTGCATAGCTTGTCGGCAGCCAGCGGCCGCTGCAAGGGCCGCCGACGTCTGGTCCGGGTGTTTCCCCGGTTCGTGGCGAAAAAGTCCGTGCCGACGGCCTGGGGCGGGGGTTGCGTAACGCCTGACGCAATGGCGATATAAGCGTCTGACAATAATTTTCGGGGTCGTTCCATGTTGCTCGCCACGTTGATTCACCGCGCCAGTCTGCCCGCTCCACAGGTCACTCCACAGCAGGCGCTGGAGCTGCTCGAGGCGCATTACGGCCTGGGTGGCACGCTGCAGTCGCTGGGCAGCCAGCAGGACCTCAACTACCGGCTCGACAGCGCCCGCGGGCGTTTTGTCCTGAAGATCTGCCGTGGCGATTACGCGGCCCTGGAACTGCAGGCCCAGCATGCGGCGCTCAAGCACCTGGGCTCGCACCCCGAGCTGCAGGTGCCGCGGGTGATTCCGGCGAAGAACGGCGCGGATCTGCTGTCGCTGGAAGTGGCCGGCCAGGCGGTGCACGTGCGCCTGCTCGACTATATCGAAGGCCAGCCGCTGACCCACCTCAAACACCTGGGCCCCGAGCTGGCGGCCGGTTTCGGCCGGCTGTGCGGGCAGATGGACCTGGCCCTGGCGGACTTCCGGCACCCGGGGCTGGAGCGCACCCTGCAATGGGACGCACGCCACGCCCAGGCGCTGATCGACCATCTGTTGCCGGTGATCGCCGACGAACGGCAGCGCCAGCTGATCGCCGAGGTGTCCGGCCAGGCCGAGCAGCGCGTGCAGCGCCTGGCCGAGCAGTTGCCGGTGCAGCCGATCCACCTGGACATCACCGACGACAACGTGGTCTGGCAGCGGGATGCCCAGCGCCACTGGCAGGTGCAGGGGGTGATCGATTTCGGCGACCTGATCAGCACCTGGCGCATCACCGATCTGTCGGTCACCTGCGCGGCGCTGCTGCACCATGCCGAGGGCGATCCGTTCTGCATCCTGCCGGCCGTGCGCGCCTACCATGCGGTCAATCCGTTGCAGGACGCCGAGCTGCTGGCACTGTGGCCGCTGATCGTGGCCCGTGCCGCGGTGCTGGTGCTCAGCGGCGAACAGCAGGTGAGCATCGACCCGGGCAACCAGTACAGCCGCGACAACCTGAACCACGAATGGGAGATCTTCCGCGTCGCCACCTCGGTGCCGTTCGAGTTGATGGAAGCGGCCATCCTCGGCGCGGTCGGGCAGGCGCTGCCGGCCATCGCCAGCGAGGGGTTCGCCCCGCTGTTGCCAGGGCTGGTGGGGCGCGAGTTCGCCCTGATCGACCTGGGCGTGCTCAGCCCGCACTTCGAGGCGGGGAACTGGGAGCAACCGGATATCGACACTCACCTGCTGCAACAGGCCGCGACCGCCCATGGGCTGGCGGCCAGTCGCTATGGACAGTACCGCCTGTCGCGGACCCGCCCCGACAGCGCCGACGAGCCGGACACCTTCCCGCTGCATGTGCAATTGCAGGTGCCGCCTGGCACCGCGGTCGAAGCGCCTTTTGCCGGAGTGCTGCACCGTGTCGGCGACGGTTCGCTGCGCCTCGACGGCCCGCAGCTGGGCGTGCGCTTGTGGGGGGTGGCGCCTTCGGTGCATGCCGGCGCGGCCCTGGTCAAGGGCCAGGTCCTGGGGACGGTGGATGGCGGGCTCAAGGTGCAGTTGTGCCGTGGCGTGCAGCTCGATCCGCCGTTGTTCTGCACGCCTTCGCGGGCAGTCGCCTGGCAGATGCTGTGCCCCTCGCCGGCGGCGTTGCTGGGCCTGGCCTGCGACGCCGAGCCGGAGCTCGACCCGCACGAACTGCTGGCGCGGCGCGACGCCAGCTTCGCGCGCATGCAGAAGCACTATTACGTCGACCCGCCGCGCATCGAACGCGGCTGGCGCAACCATCTGATCGACATGCAGGGCCGCTCCTACCTGGACATGCTCAACAACGTCGCGGTGCTCGGCCACGGCCACCCGCGCATGGCGGCGGAGGCCAGCCGCCAGTGGTCGCTGCTCAACACCAACTCGCGCTTCCACTACGCGGCGATCGCCGAATTTTCCGAGCGCCTGCTCGAACTGGCGCCGGAAGGTTTCGACCGGGTGTTCCTGGTCAACAGCGGCAGCGAGGCCAACGACCTGGCGATCCGCCTGGCCTGGGCCTATAGCGGTGGGCGCGACCTGCTCAGCGTGCTGGAGGCCTACCACGGCTGGACGGTGGGCGCGGACGCGGTCTCCACCTCGATCGCCGACAACCCCCAGGCCCTGAGCAGCCGCCCCGAGTGGGTGCATCCGGTGATCGCGCCCAACACCTACCGCGGCGAGTTCCGCGGCCAGGACAGCGCTGCGGATTATGTGCGCAGCGTCGAACAGCGCCTGGCCAGGCTGGCGGAGCAGAACCGCCAGCTGGCCGGTTTCATCTGTGAGCCGGTGTACGGCAACGCGGGCGGTATCGCCCTGCCGCCGGGCTACCTGAAGCAGGTGTACGCGCTGGTCCGCGCCCAGGGCGGGGTGTGCATCGCCGACGAAGTGCAGGTCGGCTACGGACGCATGGGCTCGTTCTTCTGGGGCTTCGAGGAGCAGGGTGTGGTGCCGGACATCATCACCATGGCCAAGGGCATGGGCAACGGCCAGCCGCTGGGGGCGGTGATCACCCGCCGGGAGATCGCCGAGGCGCTGGAGGCCGAGGGTTATTTCTTCTCCTCGGCCGGCGGCAGCCCGGTGAGCTGCCGGATCGGCATGGCGGTGCTGGATGTCATGCGCGACGAAAAACTCTGGGAAAACGCCCAGGTGGTCGGCGGCCATTTCAAGCAGCGCCTCGAGGCCCTGGTGGAGCGCTATCCGTTGGTGGGCGCGGTGCACGGCTCGGGCTTCTACCTGGGCCTGGAGTTGGTCCGCAATCGCCAGACCCTGGAACCGGCAACGCAGGAAACCGCGCTGCTGTGCGATCGCTTGCGCGAGCTGGGGATCTTCATGCAGCCCACCGGCGATTACCTGAACATCCTCAAGATCAAGCCGCCGATGGTCACCACGCGCCGCAGCGTCGACTTCTTCGTCGACATGCTGGCCAAGGTGCTCGACGAGGGGCTCTAAGCCCCTTTGAGCGCTGCGTGTCCAGATCGCGAGCAAGCTCGCTCCTACAGGTACCGCGCCACCCATGTAGGAGCGATGCTTGCTCGCGATAGCGCCGGAACAGACAGCTCCATCCCTAGAACAACCCGATAAATACCGATAACAATCGGTATTTATCGGGTTTTATTTTGGTTTAAATATTTTTCAGGCTTCAAAGCCGATTTTTATCGGATATAAAGTCATCCCTGTCAGGGCTCGCCCGAGCGCGCCCCTTTCTGCCATCGACCGATGCCGCCTTCGGTCCCTTGCTGCTGCCCAGGAGATGTTCATGAGTCGTATCGTTACCGTCGCCGCTACCCAGATGGCTTGTTCCTGGGACCTCGAAGCCAACCTCGAGACCGCCGAGAAGCTGGTCCGCGCAGCCGCCGCCAAGGGCGCGCAGATCATCCTGATCCAGGAACTGTTCGAGGCCCCGTACTTCTGCCAGAAGCCGAACCCGGACTACCTGCAACTGGCGACGCCGGTTCAGAGCAACGCCGCCATCGCGCACTTCCAGAAAGTCGCCCGGGAGCTGCAAGTGGTGCTGCCGATCAGCTTCTATGAGCTCGCGGGGCGGGCGCGCTTCAACAGCATCGCGATCATCGACGCCGACGGCAGCAATCTCGGGATTTATCGTAAAAGCCATATCCCGGACGGCCCGGGCTACCACGAGAAGTACTACTTCAACCCGGGCGATACCGGCTTCAAGGTGTGGAACACCCGCTACGCGAAGATCGGCGTGGGCATCTGCTGGGATCAGTGGTTCCCCGAGTGCGCCCGCAGCATGGCCCTGCAAGGCGCGGAGCTGCTGTTCTACCCGACCGCCATCGGCAGCGAGCCGCACGACCGGACCATCTCCTCGCGCGATCACTGGCAGCGCGTCCAGCAGGGCCATGCCGGCGCCAACCTGATGCCGCTGATCGCCAGCAACCGCATCGGCAACGAAGAGCAGGACGGCTACGACATCACCTTCTACGGCTCGTCGTTCATCGCCGACCAGTTCGGCGAAAAAGTGCAGGAGCTGAACAAAACCGAAGAAGGTATCCTTGTGCATTCCTTCGACCTCGACGAGCTGGAGCACATCCGCAGCGCGTGGGGTTCGTTCCGTGACCGTCGTCCGAACCTGTACGGCGCGTTGAAAACCCTCGACGGTTCCCTGGAGTCCTGATCGACATGACCACATTGAAAAGCACCCCTCGCGCCGACGGCTTCTACATGCCCGCCGAGTGGGCGACCCAGACCCAGACCTGGATGATCTGGCCCGAGCGCCCGGACAACTGGCGCCTGGGCGGCAAGCCGGCGCAGGCCGCGCACGTGGCGGTGGCCAAGGCCATCGCGCGCTTCGAGCCGGTGACCGTGGCGGTGTCCGCGGGCCAGTATGAAAACGCCCGGGCACGCCTGGACGTACCGAACATCCGCCTGGTGGAGATGTCCAGCGACGACGCCTGGGTCCGCGATACCGGCCCGACCTTCGTCATCAACGACAACGGCGAAGTGCGCGGCGTGAACTGGGATTTCAACGCCTGGGGCGGGTTCGACGGCGGCCTGTATGCGCCGTGGAACCGTGACTCGCAGGTGGGCGGCAAGATCCTCGAGATCGAGCGCAGCCCGCGCTACCGCACCGAGGGCTTCGTGCTCGAAGGCGGTTCGATCCACGTCGACGGCGAAGGCACGGTGATCACCACCGAAGAGTGCCTGCTCAATCGCAACCGCAACCCGCACCTGAACCGTGAGCAGATCGAAGCGGTACTCGCCGCCAACCTGGCGGTGGACAAGGTCATCTGGCTGCCGGACGGCCTGTACAACGACGAAACCGACGGCCATGTGGATAACTTCTGCTGCTACGTGCGCCCGGGCGAAGTGCTGCTGGCATGGACCGACGACCCGCAGGACCCGAACTACCCACGCTGCCACGCGGCGCTGAAAGTGCTGCAAGACAGCACCGACGCCAAGGGGCGCCCGTTCATAGTGCACAAGATGCCGATCCCGGGGCCGCTGTACGCCACCGAGGAAGAGTGCGCCGGGGTCGACGCGGTGGAAGGTAGCCAGGAGCGCAATCCGTCGGTACGCCTGGCCGGTTCCTATGTGAACTTCCTGATCGTCAACGGCGGCATTATCGCGCCGAGCTTCGACGACCCGCTGGACGAGCAGGCCAGGACGATCCTGCAGGCGCTGTTCCCGCAACACGAGGTGGTAATGGTGCCCGGGCGCGAGTTGTTACTGGGGGGCGGAAATATCCATTGCCTTACCCAACAGCAACCGGCGCCGCACCAGGGTTGAGTGTTGTTGTAACAGCTTGTGGCGCGTTCTCGGCGAGCTGTTACATGGATCCAATCCGGCCCCGCCCGGCCAGCCCGCAGCCCTGATGGACTGCGGGTTTTTTTGTGCCCGGCAGGCCGCAGATCCGCGACCTTGGCATAGCTCTTGTATCTCCCTGCAGGTGATATCCGAGGCAGGCTGAACGGCGTCGTTTTGTCATAAAGCTTGGATAAGTTAGCCGCTCACAAACCGGGAGAGAGCGCTGGAGATGAATATGGTCAGCGAGCGGTCGTTACATCCCATGGCGATCAATAACGAATCGCTTCAGGTTCTGGCGCAATGGCTGAAGTCCAATGGCACGCGACAGGTACGGGAAACCGACCCGCGCCGGATGATCCTCGATCGCTACCCTGCTGGTTTGTTCAGCGAGGCAGAACTCGAAGCGCTGTGGGATGTACTGGAAGGATAAGCAGACAACGGATTGGTAAAGGCGCTGCCCGAGAGGGCAGCGCTTTTTTTTGCGCTTTTATAGGCGCGACTGATCGGAGCTTGATGGTCCGCGACCGGGATGATGCGGTTTGGCTGAGGCACCGCGTTAGCGTTCATCGCGAGCAAGCTTCGCTCCTACAGGGGGGCTTTTGTAGGAGCGAGGCTTGCCCGCGATAGGGACGCCCGATGTACCGCCTATTTCCGCTTAGAAGCTATAGGTGCCGGTCACTACCAGACTGCGCGGTTCGCCCGGCTGGATCTGCGCGGCGCTGGTGGCGGAGCTGTAGTACTCGCGGTCGGCGATATTGGTCAGGGCTGCGCGCAGGTCCCAGTCCTTGTGGCGAAAGCCCGCCAGGGCGTCCCAGCGGCCGTAGCCTGGCAGCAGCACGGTGTTGGCGTTGTCGGCATAGCGCTCGCCGACCAGGGTCAGGCCGGTTTCGGCGTACCAGCCCAGTTCCGGTTTCCAGGTCAGGAACAGGCTGGCGTTGCGCTTGGCCACATCGTTGATGCGCTTGCCTTCATTGCCGTTGTCATCCTTGACGATGGTGGCGTCTTGCAGGCCGATGCCGCCACGTACATACCAGTTGCCGAGCACATTGCCGGTGGCGGTGAGTTCGATACCGCGCGAACGCTGCAGCCCTGTCATCAGGTAGGTCCCCTTGTTCAGCGGATCCTCGGTGCGACGGTTGTACAGCTCGATTTCGTAGAGGGCGAGGGTGGTGCTCAGGCGCTCGTCGAGCCACTCGCTTTTGACCCCGATCTCTTTCTGCCGGGTCAACTCGGGATCGGTCTGGTTGATGTTGCCCTTGGCTCCCGGCGTGATGCCGATCAGGCCGCCCCCGACCGGGGAGAAGGATTTGCTCCAGGACGCGTAGAACGAGTGATCTTTCCACGGGGTATAGACCACCCCCACCCGTGGGCTGGTACTGGTGCTGTCCTGCTTTTCCCGCAGGCCCGAAAGCTTGCTGGTGGTTTCCACCTCGAAACGGTCGAAGCGTACGCCGGCCAGCAATTGCCACTGATCGTTCAGGCGGATCTGGTCCTGCAGGTACAGGCCGGCGCTGTCGACATAGGTCAGGTTGTTGCTGAACGCCTTCAGCGTGCCGTTGTGCTGGTTGCCTGGGGTGGAGCCGCCCAAGGGCGCCGGGGGCACGCCGACGCCCTGGTTGAGCAGCGAGTGGCGGCGCTGCTCGCCGACCTCCAGGCCCGCCAGCAGCGTGTGCTCGATGTCGTAGGTCTGCACATGGCCTTCGAGTTCGACGGTGTTGTACAGGTTGCGGGTGCTCAGGTCCTGTTGCCAGCGCTGGCGGTCTACCAGGCCCGTAGCCGGTTTATAGGCGGTCAGGTAGGTGTTTTCGAAATCGCTCTCCAGCTCGAACAGGCTGAAGGTGTGACGCAGCTGCCACTGTTCGTTCAGGTCATAGTTCAGGCGCGAGCGCAGCGACTGGGTGCGGTCGTTGATGTAGTCGCGCTGGGTGTCGCCGTAGGTGGTCTTGCGGCTGACGTCGGCCGGGCGCCCGGTCAACGGGTTGCCCGGGATGCCGCGGTCGGGAGTGCGGTCGTAGCGGCTGTACTCGTACTGCACCAGCCAGTTGAGCTCGGGGGTCAGCTGCCAGCTCATGGACGGGGCGAACAACTGGCGATGATTGCCGTCGATACCGTCACGGAAGCTGTTCCTGTCCTCGTTGCCCAGGTTCAGGCGCAGGCTGATGTTGTCCGTCGGGTCGGCGCTGAGGTCGGCATACAGGCTGCGCAGGTCTTCGCTGCCGCCCTGGACCTCGACGCTGGAGCGCCGGCCGGCTTCGGGCAGCTTGCTCACCCGGTTGACGATCCCGCCCTGGCTGCCGCGGCCGTAGAGCACCGCCGCGGGGCCCTTGAGCACCTCGATGCGCTCGATATTGTGCAAGTCGCGCACGTACTGGCTGTCGTCGCGGACGCCGTCGAGGTAGAAGTCGTTGCTGGCGTCGAAACCGCGGATGCGCACGCTGTCGAAGCGCGTGTCGGCGCCGCTGCTGACGTTGGGAACGCCGCTCAAGGCAGTGCCCAGGTCGTTGCTGCCGTAGTCCATCACGTTGCTGGTCTTCACCGAGTCGATGGCCTGGGGCACATAACGCACCGGCGTGGCGGTGCGGGTCGCGGTGCTGACTTCCTTGACCCGCGGATCGTCGGCATCGGCTTCTGCGCTGATGGCGGTGAGCGGCAGCGTAGTCGGCGCGGCAAGGCTGAAACCGGCGGTCAGCGAGGCACAGAAACCAAGGGTGAGAGGGGTCAGGCGAAAGGGGGCAGGCATGAAAAGACGCATCCAGAAGGGAGAGAAAAACAATCGGCGCGAATGATAATGCTTGCTATTTGCTGGTGTTAATTATTCCTTAATAAGTTCCTTCGGTTGATTGTTTCAATTTGTGTCGCGAATGATACGAAGCGGACAGTCAAGGGTTGCGCGGCCGATTCGACCGATTCGCGAAACAGACTAAAAGCCATTCCGGCGTTTTTTGTCGCGGGCCGCGGGCATAACCTGCCGCCATCGAATTTATCGGCCCTTGGCGAGGAGCTTTTTCCATGTCGGCAGCGACCCTGCATTACATCTACGACCCTCTGTGCGGCTGGTGCTATGGCGCCAAGCCGCTGGTGCAGGCCGCCCAGGCGGTGCTGCCGGTGGTGGCCCATGGCGGCGGCATGATGACCGGGCGCAACTGCCAGCCGGTTTCGCCGCAATTGCGCGATTACGTGATACCCCACGATCGGCGCATCGCCGAGTACACCGGGCAGCCGTTCGGCGAGGCCTATTTCGAAGGGCTGCTGCGCGACCATTCGGCGATCTTCGACTCGGCCCCGCCGATTGCCGCGGTGCTGGCGGCGCAGGCCCTCGCCGGGCGCGGCCTGGAACTGCTCGGGCGGTTGCAGACCGCGCACTACGTCGAAGGGCGGCGGATTGCCGATGTCGAGGTGCTGCTGGCGCTGGCCGGGGAGCTGGGTTTCGAACGCGCCGAGTTCGAGGAGGCGTTCGAGTACGCCGCGGCGAACAGCCTGAACGAACACATCAAGGCCAGCCGCGGTTTGTTGGCCCGGGTCGGCGGCCAGGGTTTCCCGACCCTGGTCCTGGAGCAGGACGGCCAGTTCCAGCTGGTCGACATCAGCCCCTGGCTGGGCAAGCCGCAAGCGTTCGCCGACTGGCTGCGCGAGGCCTTCGGCACGCCCGCCGGCGAAGTCGCGCCCGGGCTGCAGGCCTGTGGCCTCAACGGTTGCGCCCTCTGAACCCCCCACTCAATTTGCGGAGTCATTCATGGATAACCTGGCACTGATCAAAAGCACCTACGAAGGGGCCAACTCCCAGGAAAACGCGCGCAACACCGCCGCGGCCCTGGCCGCCGACGCGCGCTGGACCGAAGCGGCGGGGTTTCCCTATGCCGGCACCTACGTCGGTTTCGAGGCCATCGTGGAGAACGTCTTCAAGCGCCTGGCCACCGAGTGGGAGGGGTTCGCCTTCACGGTCGAGGACTATGTGGCCCAGGGCGACAAGGTATTCGCCTACGGCCACTACAGCGGCATCTATAAGGCTACCGGCAAACCGCTGAACGCCCGGGTCGCGCATTTGTGGACGCTGAAGGACGGCAAGGTCACGCACTTCGAACAGTTCGTCGACAGCCATACCGTGCAATTGGCTATCAAGGATCGCTGAGTTCTTAGACGATTTTTGCCTATTTTCAGACGATTCTTGAAATTGACACATTGTTCGGGGCGCAGATAGGATTCGCGCCAACGCCTGTGGCCAACGGCCATAACAACAATACAAACAAGGCCCGCCGCGATTTATCGCGGCGCGGTCTTTTTGTACTGGTCGAAAAAAGAGCGCTCAAGCGCCGTTCCAAGGAACACCACAGCGCGTACTCAACCCGTAATAAGGAAAATAAAATGTTGAACAAGCGGATCGGTTTGATCGCACTGGGGATTCTGAGCGCTACTCAAGCCATGGCTAACGACCAGGCTGAGTCCAAGGGGTTTGTCGAAGACAGCAGCCTGAAAATCCTGCTGCGCAACGCCTACATCAATCGCGACAAGAAAGACGGCAACCACGACCAGCGTGAATGGGGCCAGGCGGCGATCGGCACCTTCTCGTCGGGCTTCACCCAAGGCACTGTGGGCGTGGGCGTCGACGCCTTCGGCCTGTACGCCTTGCGCCTGGACAAAGGCAGCCACAGCGGCGGCCAGGGCATCGACTTCTTCAAGCCAAGCGAAGGTGGCAACAAGTCGCCAGCCGGCGACCTGGCCAAGGCCGGCGCCGCGGTCAAGTTCCGCCTGTCCAACACCGTGCTGACCTACGGTGACCAGATGCCGGCCCTGCCGGTGCTGAGCTACGACAATGGTCGCCTGCTGCCGGAAAGCTACACCGGTACCCTGATCACCTCCAAAGAGATCAAGGGCCTGGTGCTGGACGCCGGTCGTTTCACCGCCGAATCGCGCAAGAGCGCCGAAGGTCGTGACAGCGGTGGCCTGAAGTCGATCAACGTGCTGGGCGGCAGCTACCAGTTCACCGACCAGTTCAAGGGCTCGCTGTACGCTTCCGACGTCGAAGACGTGCTGAAGAAGCAGTACGTGAACCTGAACTACGTGTTCCCGCTGGCCACCGACCAGTCGCTGGCCTTCGACTTCAACGGCTACCGCACCAAGCTGGACAAGTCCTATGCCGACTTCAAGAGCGCCGGCGGCCAGGACAACAAGATCTGGAGCCTGGCGGCCACTTACGCCACCGGCCCGCACTCGTTCACCCTGGCACACCAGCGCAGCACCGGCGACAGCCACCTGGGCTACGCCTACGGCGGCTACCAGAAAGAGCAGCGACGCGTCGGCGATGGTGGCAACACCATCTACCTGGCGAACTCCTACTGGTCCGACTTCAACGCCGAAGACGAGCGCAGCTGGCAGTTGGGTTACGGCCTGGACTTCGGCGCCTTCGGCGTACCGGGCCTGACCTACAACCTGGCTTACGTGCGTGGCGACAACATCACCACCTCCACGTCCACCGGCGGCACCGAGCGCGAAATCTTCAACCAGTTCAAGTACGTGGTCCAGAGCGGTCCGGCCAAGGACCTGAGCGTGAAGGTACGCAGCTCGATCCTGCGCGTGTCGCAGAAGTCCAGCGAATACAACGACAGCGGCAACGAGCTGCGTGTGTTCGTCGACTACCCGATCAACGTGTTCTGATGCACGCCTGATCGCGGCCTGGACTTCAGGCCGGCAACAGAAAAAGCCCCGACTGGTTCGGGGCTTTTTCATGGGCGCGGGCAGGGTCTTTTTGTTCGTATGGGAACAAAAACTACAGATCCATTCGTATGTGTACTAGGCTCAAGGTATCACTCACTGATCCCGCAGGCCCGATCATGACCGTCCCGTCCACCGTCCAGGCCGTTCCCCATGACCTGGAGACGCCAGAAGCCAGCCGAGTCGCGCTGAAGTTCTTTTTCAACCTCATGCAGCTCTGGGGTTGCAGTGCCGAGCAGCAGCGCACCCTGCTGGGCAAGGTCGGCAATACCACGCTGTACAAGTACAAGCAGCTGCCGGCCAATGTGCGCCTGCCCCACGACACCCTGGAACGCATCTCCTACCTGATGGGCATTCACAAGGCGCTGAGCATCATCTTCAGCAACAGCCGCGAACGCGCCTATCAGTGGGTCAGCAGCCCGAACACGGCCGCGCCGTTCAATGGCCGGACCGCGCTCGACTACATGCTCGCCGGCCGCGTGGTGGATATCGCCGACGTGCGTCGCTACCTCGACGGTGTGCGCGGCTGATGGCGCCGCAACAGGTGTTGCCGGCATGGCCGCGGGCCTACCGGATCGTCAACAGCTGCTTTCCGCCGATCAGTCTGTTCGAGGACGTGCTCGACCCCGAGGACCTGCAAACCGCCTACGCCCTGGAAGCCCTGACCAACGACCGCCTGCGCGAACAGGCCGGCGAGCTGTCGCGGGTGCTGCCCGAGGACCGCGTCGCGGGCCCGGGCTCGACGCCGGTCATGGCCGCCTTCACCCACGTTGGCAAGGCCAGCCGTTTCACCGACGGTAGTTACGGGGTGTACTACGCCGCCAGCAGCCAGGCCGCAGCCATCTCCGAAACCTGCTACCACCAGGAGCGGTTCCTCGCCGCGACCAACGAGCCGGACCTGGAGCTGACCATGCGCACCTACGTCAACCAGGTGCTCCAGCCCCTGCACGACATCCGCAGCGGTCACCCGCAATTGCACGACCCCGACCCCACCCGCTATGGCGCCGCCCAGGCCTTCGCCCGCGAACTGCGCGACGCCCGCTCCTGGGGCCTGCTGTACAACAGCGTGCGCCTCGACGGCCACGAATGCATCGCCGCCTTCCGCCCGCCGGCGGTGTCGATCCCCAAGCAGGGCAAGCACCTGCGCTACGTGTGGAATGCCGGCAGCAAGAGGATTTCGTTTGTGTTCGAGGTGAGTGAGGTGTGAGGTCTTGGGCGCAAGCCCTGGAGCCGCCGTGCAGCTCTGCGGCGCTCGGCGTCCCGTCCGGGGCCAAGCGGGACGCGACCTTTTATTGCGCCTGGAAGGTCTGCAAATAAGCCAGCAGATTATCGATCTTCTCCTGATCGCTCAGCCCCCAGAAAATCATCCGCGTGCCGGGCACCACGCCCTTCGGATCTTCGAGGTAGGCCACCAGCTTGTCGCGGGTCCAGACGATGCCGGACGACTTCATCGCCTCGGAATACTGATAGTCCGCCACGCTCCCCGCCGTGCGCCCGACAACGCCATTGAGCTGTGGCCCGAAGGAACTGCGCACCGAAGGCCCGATATTGTGGCAGCCACCGCAGATCCGCTTGAACAACTTGCCCCCGGCCTCGGCATCACCCGCGGCATCCGCCAGGGCATGGAATGACAGCAGGTTGAGCAGCAGCGCCAGGGTCATGGCGATGGTGTTTTTCATGTTCGGCTCCGGGGCGGGTGGGGCTTGGGGGAAAAGGCGGGGCTATTTGAACATGGCTATGGAGAACTGCGCAGCAGCTGGAAGAGGGTCGAGGCACGCCGGCCAGTGGCCCAGAAACAACAAAGCCCTCGCATCGCTGCGAGGGCTTTGTTTTGTATGGTGCCGGCACCAGGAATCGAACCCGGGACCTACTGATTACAAGTCAGTTGCTCTACCAACTGAGCTATACCGGCGTGTGGGCGACGATTATAGCGATTGACGGGGTTCTGTAAACCCCTGAAATCTGACTATTTTTGCTGGGCGGCGGGGGTCAGCCGCGGACCAGCACTTTTCTGAGTTTTTCGATGGCGCGCCAGGAGCGGCTGTTGCGCAGGGCGTGCAGTTGCGCTTCGGCACGGTCGGCGCGCTGGCGTTCGGCGAGCAGGGCCTGTTCCAGCTCGGTGGCGGGGGCGACGAAGCGGTGGCCGGGGTTGAACTGGAACTCGTCGAGGTTGCACGGCGGGATATCGAAGGCGCCCTTGAGGTTCAGGTGTTCCTCGGCCAGGTAGAAGGTGTTGATGCCGTCGAACACCACCGGGTGGTAGCCGGCCTCGCTGACCAGGGTTTCCCAGGTCTGGTTGCGTTCCCATGGGGTTTCGATCAGCAGGATCCAGGGCCGCCAGCGGTTGAAGTCCATGCTGCGCAGCACGGTTTCTTCGTGGCCTTCGACGTCGATCTTGAGGAAGTGGATGGGTCCGGTGACGTGGGCCGCGCAAATATCGCTCAGGGTGCGCGAGCTGACGGTCTGGGTCTGTACCTGCATGCCGGCGTCCCGGTGCTGCCGGGCCATGGCCGGGTCGAGGGTGGACAGGCCGGTGTCGGCGATGCTGTAGAAGGTCAGGGCCTCGGCGTTGTCGCCGGCGGCGCATTGCAGGTTGGTGTCGCGGGGGCGTTGCTGGCGCAGGGCTTCGTAGTAAGCGGGGACCGGCTCGACATTGATCCCGCTCCAGCCGCGGTCGTAAAAGGCGCGGGTGACCGAGTCGTCGGTGGGATGGTTGGCGCCGACATCGATATAGAAGCCGTTTTCCACGTGCTTGAGCGCGCGCCACAGGCGGATGTCTTCGAAATTCTGTGCATAAGAAATGAACGTCACTGTCTTTTCCCGTCTGTCACCAAGGTCTGGCCATGGGCACGCCCGCGAGCGCCTGCGTCTGTATAACAAGCGCCGCGACGAGGCGCAATTTGCCGGCCCGGCGATGCCGGATTTCGGCGGTTATGTCCTTTGGTATTAATGCTTATGCACAATCGATGGCCGGCAGGGCGGCGGTGGCGGCCGATTTTGTGAAGCCGTTCTCAATGGGCCGCAACTGGCTGTTTTTCCGTTGGTTTATAGATGTGAACAAAAAATGATCAGTCGTGGATCGGGCGTGTAGCGGGCACTTTCAGGGGCTTTTCCGAGGATTCATCAACAGAGTTATCCACAGGCTGCATAGGATGATGGATCCAAGCTATCCGCGTTCCGCCAGCAGCATCAGATTGCGTGGGGTGAGCGGTGCCGCGCAGAAGGTGCCCAGTTGCACGCGGTAGCCCTGTTCCTGCAGAAACAGCGCGCGATCGAGCACCAGCCACAGCTCCAGGGGCCGGCGGAACAGGCCGCGCAGCAATTCCAGGTTGCGCACTTCGGCCAGGCGCTGCCAGCCGGCGGCTTCCAGGGCCGGCCAGTCCTGCGCGCCGGTTGTGGATAAGTCCTTGAGGGCGACGAGGTCCCGGCAGTAGTCGGCGAAGGGTTTGTCCAGCCAACTGGCGGGCAGCGACGGCGTGGGCAGGTAGTCGTCGACGCCGCGCAGCTGGCGTTGCAGCAGGTCGAATGCCAGGCGCCGGGCCATCGAGCGGTCGCGCTGGCGGCGGACCCGGGCGCCGGCGGTGACGGTTTCGCTCAGCGGCAGCCCCAGGTCGTCGAGGGACAGATGCAGGGCCGAGCTTTTGGCGGGCGCCGAGAGCGGCTGATAGCCAGGGGCGCTGATACGGTTGTAGCAGCACGGGGCAATCGCCAGTTGCTGGCAACCCGCGGCGCTGGCCAGTTGCAGCAGGCGCACATGCAGGTCGCCACAGGCGTGCAGGGCTACGGGGGTGTGCCCGGCACCGAGGCGCGCAGCGGCGTCGGCGGCCAGTACGTCCTGCTGCAGATGGGTGGCCGGCAGATGGTGGTGTTCGCTCAGTTGCCGACCGCTGGCGACCAGGGCCGGGTCGTATTCCAGGCAGGTCAGCTGTTGTCCCGGTTGCAGCAGGCGCCGGCCGAGGTGGCCCTTGCCCGAACACCAGTCCAGCCAGTGGCCCGGCGCCTGGGTGAATGCCAGGCAGGCGGCGAAGGCTTCGATCTGCTGCCATTTACGCCCCGGTACATCGACGCTGAGACGCTGGCGGACGGCTGGCTGCGCCTGCTGTGGCAGTTCAGCCACGGCGGCGAGCGTGGCGGCGGTCCGGGCCAGGGCGGGGAATGGCGCCGGGGCATCGAGCTGTTCGGGGTGGTTGTGGCTGGCCTCGGCCTCGTCCAGGCTGCGCTGGCGCAGCCATTGGGCGAGTTCGGGGTGCTGGGGTTCCCACGGCAGCTGGCGCTGGGTGAAGGGGCGTGGGCGCCAGAGGGCTTGATGCTCGAGCAGGAAGCGATCCAGGGCCTGGAAGCGGGTGAGAAGTTCGGGGCCTTGGAGGATGGTGGGCATGACGGGTGGCTCGGGGTGTGGTCCGTAGGAGCGAGGCTTGCCCGCGATGAACGATGACGCGGTGTTTCAGATAATCCGCGGCGTCTTTATCGCGGGCAAGCCTCGCTCCTACAGGCGTGTCAGCGGCCCTGGCACTGCTCGACGCGCAGCCAGCGTTCCAGCAGCTTGAAGCCTTGCACCAGCACGTAGGACATCAGCAGGTAGAACACCCCGGCGGCGAAGAAGATCTCCACCGGCAGGTAGGTGCGGGCAATGATGGTGCGGGCCATGCCGGTCAGTTCCAGCAGGGTCACGGTGCTGGCCAGGGCGCTGGCCTTGAGCATCAGGATCACTTCGTTGCTGTAGGCCGGCAGGCCGATGCGCGCCGCCCGCGGCAGGATGATGTAGAACAGCGCCTTGGGCCTGGACATGCCCAGCGCCCGCGCGGCTTCGATCTCGCCCGGCGGAATGGCCTGGATCGCCCCGCGCAGGATCTCGGCGATATAGGCCGCGGTGTGCAGGGTCATGGTGGCGGTGGCGCACCAGAACGGATCGCGCAGGTAGGGCCACATTGCGCTGTTGCGCACCGCGTCGAACTGCGCCAGGCCGTAGTAGACCAGGAACAGCTGCACCAGCAGTGGCGTGCCGCGGAAGAAGAAAATGTAGGCATAGGGCAGGGCACGCACGTACCACAGGCGCGACGAGCGGGCGATGCCCAGCGGAATGGCCAGCAGCAGGCCGGCGATGACCGCGATGGCCACCAGCTCCAGGGTCAGCGTGGCGCCCTGGGCCAGCTTGGGCAGCCACTTGATGATTACTTCCCAGTTCATTGAGCGTTCCTCGCGAAGCCGCGAGCGGCGCGTTTTTCCAGGAAGTGCATGCCGGCCATGGCCAGTACGGTCAGGCCCAGGTACATGAAGGCCGCCACCATGTAGAAGGTGAAGGGCTGCTTGGACACGGTCACGGCGATCTGCGAGTGACGCATGATTTCTTCCAGGCCGATCACCGACACCAGCGCGGTGTCCTTCATCAGGATCATGAACAGGTTGCCCAGGCCCGGCAGGGCGATGCGCCACATCTGCGGCAGGATCAGCCGGGTGAAGATCCGCCATTTCGACAGGCCCAGGGCCACGCCGGCCTCACGATGGCCCTTGGGAATGGCGAGGATCGCGCCCCGGAACACTTCGGTGGCGTAGGCGCCGAAGCACAGGCCGAGGGCGATGACGCCGGCGGCGAAGGCGTTGAGTTCCAGCTCCGGATTGCCGAAATACTCACCCAGGGCGCGCATCAGGTTGACGGTGCCGAAATAGATCAGCAGCACCCAGAGCAGTTCGGGAACGCCGCGCACCAGGGTCGAATAGATACCGCCAAGCCATTGCAGCGGCTTGTACGGGGAAGTCTTGGCCAGGGCGCCGAGCAGGCCGAGCACCAGCCCCAGGCACAGCGCCGACAGGGCCAGCTTGACGGTCATCAGCGCGCCGGCGGCGAGCGCCGGGCCGAATCCGTAGAGATCGATATTCATGGATGGTTATTCAAGTCGCGGCAGGCTTTGCTAAGGACCGGCGCCCTCGGGGAGGGCGCCGGGCAGGCCAGTCAGTATCAGTAGATGCTGAACGGGAAGTACTTGTCGTTGATCTTCTTGTAGGTGCCGTCGGCCACGATTTCCTTCAGCGCGGCGTTGAGCTTCTCGCGGATCGGATCGTTCTTGCGCACGGCGATGCCGATCTTGTCGCTTTCTTCAACCGGCTCGCCCTTGAACTCGTAAGGCTTGCCCGCTTCGCTTTTCAGCCACTCGTAGTTGACGTACTTGTCGGCCAGGATCGCGTCCAGGCGGCCGGACGTCAGGTCCAGGAAGGCGTTTTCCTGGGTGTCGTAGAGCTTGATGGTGACGTCGTCGCCCAGGTTGTCTTCCAGCCAGGTGCCGGCCAGGGTCGCGCGCTGCGCACCGATGATCTTGCCCTTGAGGGAAGCCTTGTCGGTCTTGAAGTCGGTCTTGTCCTTGGGCGCGATGAACTGCAGCTTGTTGGAGTAGTACGGGTCGGTGAAGTCCACCGCCTGCTTGCGCTCTTCGGTGATCGACATCGAGGAGATCAGGAAGTCGAACTTCTTGGCGGTCAGGGCCGGGATGATGCCGTCCCAGTCGGAGGTGACCACTTCGCACTCGACTTTCATCTTGGCGCACAGGGCGTCGCCGATGTCTTTGTCGAAGCCCACGACCTGGCCGCTGGCGTCCTTGTTGTTGAACGGCGGGTAGGCCGCCTCGATGCCCATCTTCAGTTTTTCGGCGGCCATCGCATTGGCCGAGAACACCAGGGTGGCGGCAGCGGCCAGGAGGAATTTCTTATAGCTCTGCATGGGTGTTGCTCCGTTAGCGGTTGCTGGACATGAATTGTTTGCAGCGGGCCGAAAGCGGGTTCTCGAACACCTGCTGTGGCGATCCCTGCTCTTCCACCAGGCCCTGGTGCAGGAACACCACTTCACTGGAGACCTGACGGGCAAAGCTCATTTCGTGGGTGACCAGCAGCATGGTCCGGCCTTCCTCGGCCAGGGCGCGGATCACGTTGAGGACTTCCTGGACCATTTCCGGGTCCAGCGCCGAGGTCGGCTCGTCGAACAGGATGACCTTGGGCTGCATCGCCAGGGTGCGGGCGATGGCGGCGCGTTGCTGCTGGCCGCCGGACAGCTGGGCAGGGTAGGCGTGGCGCTTGTCGGCAATGCCGACCTTGGCCAGCAGGGCCTCGGCGATCTCGGTGGCTTCGGCCTTGCTCTGGCCGAGCACACGGCGCGGCGCCTCGATGATGTTGTCGAGCACGCTCATGTGCGGCCAGAGGTTGAAGTTCTGGAACACGAAGCCGATTTCGCTGCGCAGGCGGTTGATCTGCTTGCCGTCGGCGGCGATCAGCTCGCCGTTCTTGGCGGCCTTGAGCTTGAGCTCTTCGCCGGCTACCAGGATCTGGCCCTGGTGCGGGTTTTCCAGGAGGTTGATGCAACGCAGGAAAGTCGATTTGCCGGAACCGGAGGAACCCAGGATCGAGATCACATCGCCGTCGCGTGCGGTCAGCGAGATACCCTTGAGTACCTCCAGCGAGCCGTAGCGTTTGTGCAAGTTGCGGATTTCAAGCGCGGGCGTGGCCTCAGCCATGTGCGGTCCTCATGAGTTCATTGCGCTCCTGCTGGTAGCGGCTTTCCTGGCGAGGCGCCAACCTAGCATAGCGTTCGAATGACAGCCAACAGCGCTACGGGGGGTAAGCGAACGGCGTGTGACAGGTTGTCGCATCGGCACAGCAGACTGTCGCGCCATCAACAACCGAACGCCCGTTTGAACCCTGTTCCCGGCGGGTGTCGCGTAAAAAAAGGCGCGATGTTGCCAGCTTTGGCCGGGTGTTGGAAGGGTAAAACGGCCAAAGGTTGCTGATCCGCCCTTTAATTGCGCGTGACGCACTTTTTGTGTGTGTTTCTGGTGCGCCGGTTCGTTATGGAAGTGGGTGGCGCGGTAACGTTCTGGCGCAAGGCCATTAATCTCAAGGACTTGCGTCGCTCCGTCCGTCGTCTATGCAGGCGGGGCGCGGCGGGACTCTGTAACATTTTGGCGCAAATCTTGCGTAAGAAATAAAGAACGCCCCGTTGGTTTCTTTTTACGACTGCTCGTGTGAAAGGAAATGCCGGATCGGGTGGACGCTTTCGCTTTCTTCGCAAAGGTAGTTTCAATGAGCGGTACGCATACTTCCAATGACCTCGAACAGGGGCTCAAACCGCGGCACGTCACCATGCTGTCGATCGCCGGGGTAATTGGCGCCGGGCTGTTCGTCGGCTCCGGCCACGCTATCGCCGAGGCCGGCCCCGCCGTGCTGCTGGCCTACGCGGCCGCGGGCACCCTGGTGGTGCTGGTGATGCGCATGCTGGCCGAAATGGCCGTTGCCTCGCCGGACACCGGTTCCTTCTCTACCTATGCCGACCGTGCCATCGGCCACTGGGCCGGCTTCACCATCGGCTGGCTGTACTGGTGGTTCTGGGTGCTGGTGATCCCGCTGGAGGCCAACGCCGCCGCGACCATCCTGCATGCCTGGTTCCCCGACATCGCGATCTGGGCCTTCACCCTGGTGATCACCTTGCTGCTGACCGCCACCAACCTGTTCAGCGTGAAGAACTACGGTGAGTTCGAGTTCTGGTTCGCCCTGATCAAGGTCGTGGCGATCATCGGCTTCGTGGTGCTCGGCCTGCTGGCGATCTTCGGCCTGCTGCCGGGCAGCACTGTCAGCGGCGTGTCGCACCTGGTCGATACCCAGGGCTTCCTGCCCAACGGCATGGGCGCGGTGCTCGCCGCCATGCTGACCACCATGTTCTCGTTCATGGGCACCGAGATCGTCACCATCGCCGCCGCCGAGTCGAAGAACCCCGGCCAGCAGATCAGCAAGGCCACCAACTCGGTGATCTGGCGGATCGGCCTGTTCTACCTGGTGTCGATCTTTATCGTCGTGTCGCTGGTGCCGTGGAACGACCCGAGTCTGGCGCAGGTCGGCTCCTACCAGACCGTGCTCGATCGCATGGGCATTCCCAACGCCAAGCTGATCGTCGACCTGGTGGTGCTGGTGGCGGTGACCAGTTGCCTGAACTCGGCGCTCTACACGGCTTCGCGCATGCTGTTCTCCCTGGGCAAGCGCGGCGACGCCCCGGCCGCGGCCAAGCGCACCAACGGCAGCGGCACGCCTTACTGGGCGGTGATCCTGTCCACCGCCGCGGCCTTCCTCGCAGTGTTCGCCAACTATGTAGCGCCAGCCGCGGTGTTCGAGTTCCTGCTGGCCAGTTCCGGCGCCATCGCCTTGCTGGTGTACCTGGTGATCGCGGTGTCGCAGCTGCGCATGCGCCAGAAGCGCGCGGCGGCGGGCGAGCAGATCGCCTTCCGCATGTGGCTGTTCCCGGGCCTGACCTACGCGGTGATCCTGTTCATCGTCGGGGTGCTGACCGTGATGCTGTTCCAGGAAGCGCATCGCATGGAAATCATCGCCACCGGCCTGCTGAGCATCGTCGTGATCGCGGCGGGCCTGCTGGTGGCGCGTCGGCGCCGGCTGGAGAAGCAGGCGGCCGGTGTCTTGAGCCGCGCCTGAGTCACTCCCGGTAAGACAAAAGGCCGCTGTCAGTGATGACAGCGGCCTTTTTTGTGGTCTGTGCTGGCGTTACTTCGGCGCTTTCATCAGCGCTTCCGAAGCGGCCAGGTAAGCGGCCTGGAACTCCGGGCTCTCGATCCAGGCCAGGGCGCCGGCCTCGTCGGTCTCGGTGGACCACTGGCGGTACTCGATCAGGGCGGCAAGGATGAAGTCCATGGCGCCTTCCTCGCCTTCCTGCTCGTAGACGATCTCCAGCAGCGGGTCTTCCAGGAAGGCCGAGCACATGGCCTGCTGGCTGGTCTTCTCGGCGTCGATCATCTTCTTGAACAGTTCGGTCAGGTCCACCGATTCGAAGTCGATGCGGTCGTCGTTCGGGTCCAGCTCCACCGGCGCGGCGTTGCGCTGGGTGCGGTTCTGCTTGGCCTTGGTTTTCGCCCGCTGGGCTCTTTTGTGTTGCTTGTTCGCGGATGCCATGGGCGTCGTACCTTGTTGCGCGAAGGGAAGGCCAGGCGTCGACAGGGCGTCGGGCCTGGCTGGCAGGCGGCAGAGGATGCCAGTAAATGCGCCGGCAGGCACGCTCAACGGTGACCGCTGATCAGGCGCCCCGGCGTATCGCCGGGCAGGCTCGCGTGTTGCAGCCAGGCCAGGGCGATCGGCCACAGGCGGTTCTGGTACTGGCTGCGGAAAAACGCGAAGTGCCCGACTTCCCGTTCGCCGATGTCCGCCGGCGTGATGCGCAGATGGCTGCGCTGGCTGGCCGTGAAGTAGGCCAGTAGGCGCTCGATGGCCGGCACGGTGCCGTAAGGGTCGTCGCTGATGCTGATGGCCAGCAGCTGCGCCTTGACCCAGGCGAAGGGCAGCGCCGGCTCCCTGCGGGCCAGGCGGCGCCCGCTGGGCCGACGCTGATACAGCGCGGTGGGCGTGGCCCAGTCGCGCACCACGCCGGCGGGCGTGTCTTCCAGCCAGCCCAGGCGCTTGCCGGGGAAGTAGCCGCAGATCGCCGTCAGCAGCGGCATCACCAGGTGCCACTTGCCGAGCATCCGCCAGCGCTGCGCCGGGGCGTAGTCGCGCCAGTAGGCGAACTGCCCGCCCACCGTGACCATGCGCCGGATCAGGTGCCCGGAAGCGCCCAGGCCCGCCGCGCAGCCGCCGAAGCTGTGAGCGACCACGTCGATGGGCTGGCCGGGGAATTCCCGCTGCGCGCGTTGCAGCATCGCCTCGAAATCCAGGGTGCCCCAGTCCGACCAGGACGCTTTCAGCTGGCGCATCGAGGCCGGGCGCGACTCGCCGATGCCGCGGTAGTCGTAGGTGATGACATCGAACCCATGGCCGAACAGGTAATCGGCGAACCGCCCATAGTGGCGGCACCGTACCGAGGTGGCGGCGCTGATGATCACCACCGGGCGCGCGGTGTCCGCTGCGACGTGGCGCCAGGTGAAGCCGCCGAGGCGCACGCCGTCCGCGGCCAGCTCGTGGAAGGCTTCGCCACCGGGGCCGGCGGCCTGTCGGGCAGCCGGTGCGGGCAAGGTGGATTGCACGGTCATGGCAGGTGTTCCTGTTTCGGAGGCAGGGTCCGCTGCGGGGCGACGAATAACCGGGCGCCAGTGCCCGGCTCTTTTGGGTGCGCTCATTAATAACCGGGCCGACCCGCGCCGGGCAACTTTCTCAGTGGCTGCGCAGCTGCAACCTGATGAGGCCCGGTGGCAGTTGATCCAGCTCTTCATAGGCATCGCCCGGGCCGTACAGCAGGTAGCGGTGGCTGCTTTCGTGGCCGACATTGTTGAAGACGACCCGTGGCCCCCCGGCGGTCATCTGCACCCAGCCGGGGCGGTTTCTTTCGGCGAAATCGATGCGTTGCACCTGGCCGCTGCGGGGCTCCCAGTAAAACGCCGCGCCTTGCCGGTAGTTGGCGGTGAATTCGCCGGACAGCACCAGCAGCCGGCTGTCGGCGCCCGTTGCCAGGCATTGCCACTGCACGTTCATGCCCTGGGAATCGTCTTCGCTGTCGTAGAGCAGCCAGGTCCGCGGGCCGTGGCGCAGGCGATAGACATGGGTGTCGACAAATGATGCGCTGCGCAGCAGGACGAGCTGCTGGGAAGCTCCCGCCAGATTGCATTCGACCAGGGTCTTGGCTGGCGCCGCTGCCCCGGCGTGATGGGCGCACAACAGCGGCAACAGGCCGAATAAAAGAAGGTGCAACAGGCAACGCGGTGCAAGCGGCAGGGTGGACATGAGGGGGCTGCTTCCTTGGCGAGATGATGAGGCGGTGGATGCCGCCGTACCTAGTAATATGGCGGCACGTCTTTTACCAGTTGATTCGCTGATGCCTGAACACAATCCGCCTGTCGCCGATGTGCCCATCAAGCTGTTTCCCGAGTACATCAGCCTATGGGCCGACGGCGTGGAACTGGAGACGCTGGCGATTCCCGCGCGCCGCCCCAGCCGCGTGGCGTGGTACGCCTGGCTGATGCTGGTCCTCGGCTTGCTGGCAGCGGTGGCGCTGGGGCAGCAGGTGCTGGCCTTGGTCCTGGGGGTGTTGCTGGTGTCGATTCCACTGCTGGTCCTGGGCGTGATGAGGCTGCTGGATCCGCCTGCCCGTGTCGATGCCTGGTTCGACGCCGACGGTCTGCACCTGACTTGTGGCCCGCCGAAAAATCCCGGTGCCCTTTACCGGCATTTCCTGCCCTTCGCGGACATTACCCGCCTGGCGACCCTGGACCAGACCATCGATCTGGGGCGGCGCGGACGTGTGCAGTACCGCACCTGCATTCTCCAGACTCGGCAGTTCCTCGGCGAGAACACCAGCCTGAATATCAGCAACCGACGCAGCCTGGCGGAGTTGCAGGCCGTGCTGGAGCGCTTGCGGCAATTGCCGGCGGCGGCCCATATCGGCATACCGCCGACGCGGCAGTACGGAGCCTGAGCCGCTGCGCAAGACGGTTCAGCCTGGCGCGTTGTCCAGGTGCATCCGCGCCGCCTCTGTGCATTGCCCAAGCCTTGGGTCGTGGTCGTCGAGGATGAATGCCTCGACCCACAGGTGCAGCCGGGGCAACAGGCGCTCCAACAGTTGCTCGCAGTTGCGCTGGCTGTAGTTCTGCTCGCCGGTCAGGCGGCTGACCACGCGCAGCAGGATGTTCGTCCGGGCCTGGACCAGCAGCACATAGCGCCTGCTATCGGGCTGGCGCAGCAGCCAGACGCCGGTGGCGACCCGCAGCAGCGGGTCCAGGGTCCGGGCCAGTTTATTGACTTCCACGGCGGCCAGCCCATGGGCGTGGTACTGCTGCGGGTCCTGTTCGGCGTTGGCTTGTCGGTGCAGGTGGTCGGCCTGTTGCCGATAGTGGCTGGCTCGCTCCCAATCCTGCGCTTTCATGGCCAGCATGCTCAGTTGGCGCAAGCTGCCCAACTGGTAGGGCCCGGGCTCGTCGGCCAGTTGTTGCCAGCGTTGCGCGGCGCCCCGGGTGTCTGCGGCCTGGTAGAGGCTGAAGGCGTGCTGCTGGCGCAAGGCGGCGTGTTCCGGGTCCTGGCGCAGCGCTTCTTGCAGTAGCGAGGCGGCCCGCGGGTTGTCCCCCAGATGGGTGCGATACAGCCAGGCCAGGCGGGCGATTTCATCACTGTTGAGGCTGCGGATCCGTTGCTTGCGTAACAGTTCGTGGTGTTCGCTGCCCCGGGCCTGATAGTCCTCGCGGGCCTCGTTGCAACGCTCGCGGATGAGCTCGGCAGCTTGCTGGTCCAGGTGTTGCGCCAGGGCGTGATGCTGCTCTCCAAGCCAGGCCTGGGCGGCGCTGGGCCGGGCGCGTTGCCAGTGCAGGGGCAGGTCGATGCGCGCCGTGTCGATGCCCAGGGCAGCCAGGCGTTCGGCCAGGGCCGGGTGGGTGTCGCTGCGTTCGGTGGTGCTGCACAGTTCGGCGTGCAACCAGATGCGGGCCTGGGCGGCGTCCGCCGGCGTCTTCAACAGACCGTGGCGCGCCAGTTCGAGCAGCGGTTGCAGGTTGTCCCGGGGCTCGGTCGCGGCCTGGGCGTAGAGCGTTGGCCAGTAATCCTCGGCCAGCGCGCGATGTTGCAGGGCGAGGCCGATCAGGGCCTGGCCGAAGGTGTCGGCGCCGCAGACCCGCGCGGCCTCGGCATCGGCCTGGTACTCGCACTGGCGGGCGAAATCCAGGCTGATATCGAGAAACCTCGGCACGTACCACTCCACGAACAGCCGCAGCGGGGCGCTGGTCAGGGTGCGGTTGCGTTCCAGCCGATCGCTGACGGCCTGCCATTGCAGGCGGGCGAAATACACCCGGCTGGCGTAGCGCCCATGGCGATGGGCAATGTGCGCGCATTCGTGAGCGAGAATCGCCGCGCAGGCTGCGGGCGACAGGGTGTCGAGCAATGGCAGGCCGAGCCACAACACATTGCGGGTCCGGCCGACGAGCACCCGATGCTGGCGAATGCTGGCGTTGAACAGGTTGTTCAGATACACCGCATCCAGCCCGGGCGCGCCCAGTTCGCTGCGGATTCGCTCCAGTTCGGCGAATAGCTGCGGCACGTCCTCGGGGAGCAGGGCGATGCCGTCCTCCTCTCCTTGGTTGCGGCTGCTGAAGGGCACTTTGAGCATCACCAGGCCGAACGGCGCGGCGGGAAAAGCGGCGACCGCCGCCAATACGCCAAGCAGCCCTGGCAAGGCCACCAGTAACAACGCGGGCAGCAGGCAGAGCAGGGCGCCCAGGGTCAGCAGCGTCACATCTCCCAGCAGCAGCCAGGCGCTGATACGCAGCCGGTGTCGGCGCAGATCCGGCATCTGGGTCATGACGCGGTCTTGGGTGGCAGGTCTTCGGCGCTGACTTTGCCGCGATTGAAGAAGGCCCCGAGCACCGTGCCCACGCTCTTCACCAGGCTGTGGGAGTTGAGCACCTGCTGTTCGATTTCCTCGATGCCTTCGTTATCCGGTAACAGGCGGGTGGCGTACTGGGCCCATTCGATGGCGGCAAAGCGGCTGCGTATGACGCCCCGTCCGTGCATGTAAGCCAGGGCGATTTCCGCGCAGGCGCGGGCGGCGGCCCAGTCGTCCTGGTCGTCGATCAGCGAGCGCAGGTAGCACAGAATGCCTTCTTCCTGCTCGCGGGGGGTGCCGAAGTCACGTAGCAGCACGCCGATCCGCAACCGCGCGAAAGCTTCGCAGCGGTGGTCCTCGCGGGAGTCTTGCAGCAACTGGAGCACGGCGTTGAAGTGCTGGCGGTCGTTGAAGTCCAGGTTGTCGCTGAACAGCCGGTCCCAGGCCATGTTGTACTTGGCCAGGGCCGAGCCATCGGCCACCGCGCGTTCGAGCCAGAAGTCGCGGGCGGCGTCGTTGATGTAGCTGTCGGGGGTATTGGTGCGGGCGCCCCGGTGAATGTCGTACAGGGCGGTGGAGGCGTCATGCACCCGGCGTTCGGCGCATTGTCGGAACAAGTAGTACCCGGCCTCCTGGGCGTCGCTGTCCCACAGCAGGTAACCGAAGGTGAGAAGATCGAAGTTGTCGCCCTGCTGGCTTTTGCTCAGCACGGCGGCGCGGTCGAGCAACGCGCGCGCACGCTGCGCATCGTGGGCAAAGCCCCAGAGCGCGAACTCGTGGCCCACGGCGGCCATGGCCAGCGGGGTGGCCAATTCATCCATGTGGCACATGCGCTCGATCGCCTCCTTGAAGGCGTCGAGGTGATCGGTCATCTGATGGATCAGGGTCGTGTAGGCGAAGCTGTGGAACGGCCCGTCGACCTCGCGAAAGTACATCCCGGGGGCGAAGGCCGCGACGCTGGCGGCATGCAGCGCGTAGGCGCGGGCGTGGTCGTTCAGCGAATAACTACAGAAAGTGGCGAAGCGGCCCAGGGCGTCGCCGCGCTCCTCGGGTCGCAGGTCGCGTTGCAGCCAGGCTTCGAAGCGCGCCTGGAAGGCTTGCACGGCGCTGACTTCATCGGCGGCCGGGTAGTCGCTGAGGGCGTCGTACACACCGATCCAGCGGATCGCGTTGCGTTGCGCTTCGTCCAGCCCGGCCGCAAGCGGGCCGCTGGCCAGGCCTTCGATGTCCTCGTAACTGCCGCCCCAGCGCGGCCTGAGGTAATTGGCATAGGCCAACAAGGCTTCGAGGCAGGCCGGGCGCCATTGCAGGACCTGATGCAGCCAATAGTCCTGGCCCTGCTCCATCTCGTGGGCCTCGCGCAGTGGCAGCAGGCTCGGCAGCGCCTGTGGTGGCTGCGCCAACGGGGTCAGGCCATAGCTGGCCAGGTGCGCCAGGGCCTGGGCCAGCAACTCCGGCTCCTGGTCATTGGCGGCGCAGGTGGTGGCAGGCTGTTGGCGGAACAGCTCCAGCAGCCAGGCTGGCTCGCGAAAGTGCGAAGACAGTTGCAGCATGGTGATTCCGGCTGCCACCGGCCGCGATGAGCGTTGCATGGCGGTCAGCAGCGCCGCGGTCGCGTTCTCGCAGGCCATGGCCGCGCCCAGCCAGCAGTCCTGGCTCACGCCCTCGGCCCAGCCGTAACCACGGATATCGGTGGCGCGGCCAAAGCAGAAACCGCCCCAGATCAGTTGTGGGTGATACGCGTCCGGGCAGGCGGCGATCCAGGCCTGGAGAAACTGCGCGATGGACTCATGGGACTGGCTGCTGTAGTCGAATAGCGTCCCGGCATAAGTCGCTTCGATGTAAGGATGACTGCCATTGGGCGCGGCGTGCCACAGGGCCTCAAGCTCGTTGTAGTAATGGTCCAGCTCGGCATAGGCCGCGGTGCGTACCAATTCACGAACGTGCAGGCGCAGGGTGGAGAGGGTATGCAAAGGGCATCATCCTTGATCGGGTAGGGGGGATCGCGTCCGGCTGCGATAAAAAACCGCGTGATGTTAATACAATGGCAGGCGTCGCGCAGCCGGTGTGTTGTCCGCGATTGTTGGGGGCGGATGCTAGCTGGGATTCCCTCGGCGGTGGCTAGCATCATCGGCTAGCCGGGTCATGCCGAATCGATCTAAACCGCCCGGTATCGGGGCGTACACTGGCCGAGAAGGCCGGTGGAGCATGTTGTCCTGCGGGCTTTTCCTTTGAGCATCGCTCGCCCGAGACGGGGCTGGCCATTCACGAGGAACAGGGGAGACCCGGACGCTGCCGCGCTGGGGCGCAATACTTGAAGGTGGCGTTCCTTTCAGTGGTTCGAGACGAACCCGGGAGTGCTCATCATGAAGTCCTTTTTTATGTACCTCATCACCGGCGTCATCGCCGCGCTATTGACGCTCGCGCCGCTCGGCGCGCAGGCCGCCACCCCCAGTAACGAACCGATCGATCCGGCCGGCGTGCAGCTCACGCCCCAGCAGCAGAACGGCATTACCTACGTCGCCGGCGGTATCGGCCTGGACGAGTCGCGGGCCCTTCTGCAGACCAAGGGCTACAACCTGCACCTGACCTTTTCCATCGGCCCGGAAAACAAATACACCTCGGATGTCGACCTGACGATCCAGGCTCCGCAAGGGCAGTCGCTACTGAACCTGAGCCAGGTGGGGCCGATCGTCTTTGTGCAACTGCCAGCCGGCAAGTACCAGGTGCTCGCCACCCGCGGCGGGCATACCGAGCGCAGTACGGTGGATATGAACGCGTCGGGCGTGCGCGACCTCAACCTGCACTGGAGCGATGCCTATTGAGCGAAGAAGAGGGCGCTGAAACGGGCGTCATCAAATCGCAGGCATAAAAAAACCCTGAATCTTTCGATTCAGGGTTTTCGGTATTAGTGGTGCCCAGAGACGGAATCGAACCGCCGACACGGGGATTTTCAATCCCCTGCTCTACCGACTGAGCTATCTGGGCAACGGGGCGCATTAAACGGGTTTTTCGGGGGGGCGTCAAGCAAGTTTTGAAAAAAAGTTTAATTATTACCGCCGCTTACGTTCCCACCCCGATTCCAGCGGTTTACTCCGCGGGTGGAACGTAGCCTTCGGCCTTGGCGTATTCCTCGCCGGAGAAGAACTTGTCCATTTCGCCCTGCAAATATTTGCGGTCGTCGGCGTTCATCATGTTCAGGCGCTTTTCGTTGATCAGCAGGGTCTGGTGTTTCTGCCAGTCGGCCCAGGCCTTGGCGGACACATGCTCGAAAATCTCCTGGCCCTTGGCGCCCGGATACGGAGGACGCTCCAGGCCCGGCAATTGCTCTTTGTACTTGCGGCACATCACGGTGCGGGTCATTGCAACTCTCCTGCGTTCAATACGTCGGCCGCGCGTTTGAGCAGCTTCTTCACCGGGGCGGCGAGGCCCAGGCGCGGCGGGGTGGCGAGGTTATACCAGAGCCAGTCGGCCTCTGCCACGTGCTGGGCGCCGGCCTGTACCTGCACCAGCCAGGGCTCGATGGCCAGCTGGAAATGGCTGAAGGTGTGCACCAGCCCCGGCAGTTCGTGCTGCTTGCCCAGCTCCAGCGAATGCTGCAAGGCCAGGTGCTCCAGGTCCGTGAGGTCGTCCAGTTCCGGCAGGCTCCACAAACCGCCCCACAGCCCGCTGGAAGGCCGGCGGTACAAGAGGATCGCGCCTTCGTGGTTGGCCAGCAGCGGCATCAGGGTGCGCTTCTGTGGCACTTCCTTGCGCGGCTTGGGGATCGGGTAGCGGGTTTCCAGGCCGAGCATGTGCGCCTCGCAGCCCCGTTCCAGCGGGCACAGCAGGCAGCTGGGCTTGGTGCGGGTGCAGAGGGTGGCGCCCAAATCCATCATCGCCTGGGTGTAGTGGTTCACTCGGGTCTGCGGGGTGAAGCGCTCGGCCGCGGCCCACAGTTGCTTGGCCACCTTGGGTTCGCCCGGGTAACCCTCTTGCGCGGTAAAGCGCGCCAGCACCCGCTTGACGTTACCGTCGAGGATCGGCGCGCGCAGGCCCATGCTGATGCTGGCGATGGCACCGGCGGTGGACAGGCCGATGCCCGGCAACCCGGTGAGTTTTTCCACATCGCGGGGAAACTCGCCGCCGTATTCGGCGACCACGATCTGCGCGGTCTTCTGCAGGTTGCGGGCGCGGGTGTAGTAGCCCAGGCCGGTCCACAGGTGCAGCACTTCGTCTTCCGGCGCGGCGGCCAGGGCCTGGACCGTCGGCAGCGAGGCCATGAACCGGTCGAAGTAGTTGAGCACGGTGCTGACCTGGGTCTGCTGCAACATGATTTCCGACACCCAGACCCGATACGGGTTGATGTCCTGCTGCCAGGGCAGGTCATGGCGACCGTGGCGGTCGTACCAGTCCAGGACCGCCGGGGCGAACTGCTCGGCCCTCATCGTTTGAACAGCCCCTTGAGTGCGTTTTTCAGTTCCGGGCTGACCTTGTCGCCCAGTTTTTCATCGAGCTTTTCGCTCAGGCGATCGCCGGCCAGCTTGGCCGCGACCTGGCCCAGGCCATCGCGGTCCAGGCGGCAGGCCTTGGCGCCCAGTTCCAGCGGGCCGCGGCAGCGCAGCGGCAGTTCGATGCCGGCGAAGCGTTGGCCGACCTGGCAGGCCGGGTCCGGCATGGCGCTGGTGTCGCCTTCGACCACGATGCCGACGCGGTAGTCCATGCCCAGCACGCGCAGGTCGATGTCGCCGTTGCCGTTGACGCTCATGCCGGGGATGCGCACTTTCAGGTCCGGGTTGCTGGCCACGCCGTTGCGCAGGGTCAGGTTGCCCTTGAGCTCCTGGAACGGCGTGTCCTTGCCCCGTGGCTCGCTGCTGAGGGTCTTGCGGTTCAGCGTGGCGATGCCCTGGCACAGTTGCTGTTCGAGGTTGGCGTTGAGCAGCACGCCATTGTTGATGACGAAGCTGGCGCTGCCGTTGAGGCTGTCGATCAGCGCCTTCTGGCTGTTGCCGCTGCTGGTCAGGTTGCTGTCGAGGGTCACCAGGCCCTTCACGGGCGGGTTCTGCCCCTGGCTTTCCAGGATGCGTTCCACCGGCACGCGGTTGATTTTGGTCCGCAGGCCCAGCAGCGGTGTCGGCTGGCGTACGTCGAGGTTGCCGCTGGCTTCGAAGCTGCCGTTGTACAGCTCGCCGCGCAGGCTTTCGAGTTGCAGCAGGCCGCCCTGGCCGTTGGCCTTGAGCGATGCGTTCTGGATCGGCAGCTTGTCCAGGGTCAGCTGGCCGAAGCTCAGGTCGGCGTTCACATCCAGTTTGCCCAGGCGCTCCACCGGCAGCAGACGCGCGGTGCTCCAGGCGCCCTTGGTCGGTGCCTCGGGCAGCGGCGAGTTGCCGGAGCCGGCGACGGCGCTGGCTTCGCTGCTCTGCACTTCGGCCTTGCGCGCCACCGCGGCGCTGTTGGCTTCGGCGGATTTAGGCGGCAGGTAGCGGTCGACGTCGAAGGTGTCGGCCTTCAGTTGTGCGCGCAGGGATTGCTTGGCCAGGTCTTCGACCGCCAGGCGGCCGCTGATGCTGCTGTCGTCGAGCTTCAGGTTGATGTTGTCCAGGGCGATGCTGTTCGGCGTGGCGGACAGGCGGCTGACCAGCTCGACCTTGCTCAGGCTGCCTTCGGCCATGGCCGGCAGGGTCTGGCCGATGCTGTCGACGAACTTGGCCAGGTCGAACTGGGCGATGGAGATTCCGCCATTGAGCTGCGGGGTCTTGTCCAGGTCGTTGACCTTGAGTTCGCCGAGGGCGCGCAGCTGGTTGAGCGAGAGCTTCAGGCTGTTCCATTCGGCAATGTTGGCGGCCTTGTCCAGCAGCAGCTGGCCCTGGGCGGCGAAGGTCAGGGTCTTGCCTTGCAGCGGATCTCCGGTGGCTTCGCCGGAGAGCTTCATGTCCTCGAACTGGTAGCGCTGCAGGGCGCGGTCGAAACGCAGTTCGCCATTGAGTTCGGTGCGCACGCGCACGGCCGGCTGGGTGCTGGCGAGGAAGGCGGTGAGCTTGACCGGCGTGTTGGTCGCTTCATGGACCGGCCCGGTGCTCAGCTGGATGCTTTCGGCGGTGAACTGCTTGCCGCTCCGCTCGTCGTTGTATTCGACCCGGGCGTTGTTCACGGTCAGGCTGTCGATGTCCAGGCGGATCGGCTGCGCCGGTTTGTCCGCGCTGGCCTGGGCGCCGGCGGTGGTTTCGGCGGTGCTGGTGGCCGGGGTCTGGGCCTGCTTGTCGACAGGGGCGGCCTTGCCGATGTCTTCCCAGTTGCCGTGGCCGTCCTTGTCGCGGGTCAGGCGCAGGTTCAGGCCTTCGACCCGCACATCGCTCATCTGCACTTCGCGGCGCAGCAGCGGCAGCACGCGGACCGACAGGCCGAGCATCTGCAGGTCGGCGAACGGCTGGGTCGGGTTGGCCAGGGTCGCGACGCCGGCTTCGTGCAGTTCGAGGCCGAGCCAGGGGAACAGGCTCCAGCCGATATCGCCATTGAGTGTCAGCTCGATGTGGGCCTTGTCACGGGCAATCTGGCGAATCTCTTCTTTGTAATCGTTGGGATCAAACAGGTGAGTCAGGGCGAAACCCAGAGCCACGATGATCAGCAACAGCCCGAGAAGTACCAGACCCAGGATTTTGCCGAACGCTTTCATGGGCGAGTCCTTGTAGTGTCGAATTCGAATGTGGCTCGGGAGTATAACGCCCCGGGCCTGGCGGCTGGTCATTGATCGCTGCGGGGTGGTGGCGGTGTTTGCTCGCTTGTTGGGAGGGGGGCTTGAAGTCGCCGCCGTCCCTGTAGGAGCCAGGCTTGCCGGCGATAGGCTTTGCGCGGTGTGTCAGACGGGACGCTTCGCGGGCAAGCCTCGCTCCTACAGATATTGCAATGGCGGAGGAGTACCGACGATTCAGCTATCGGCTTTTTGCGGATTTCGGAGCAGATGATGCGAAAAAGGTGATGGCAGTTTGATTTTTCTGTCACGAGCAAATGGTAATCTCTCGCAGTTCATCTGCCCTTGCGCGACAAAAAGTCGCACTCTATGGAGCACCACTCGATAAAACGGCCACGTCTGCGTGCAAAGGTCGTGGGTGAAAAGTGGCCGATGAATAATTCCAATAATTGGGGGAAACACTCATGAGCTCTAGCATCGAGGCGGGCGCCATTGCCGCCCAGCCGGCGTTCTTGTCCAAAGAACGCATTATCGCCCGGCCCGGTTTCAACCGTTGGCTGGTTCCACCGGCCGCTCTGGCCATCCACCTGTGCATCGGCATGGCCTACGGCTTCTCGGTGTTCTGGTTGCCGCTGTCCAAGGCCCTGGGCATTACCGCGCCGGTAGCCTGTGCGCCGGACATGGGCTTTATCGCCCAGGTCTTTTCGTCCCAGTGTGACTGGCCGATCTCGATGCTCGGCTGGATCTACACCCTGTTCTTCATTTTCCTCGGCTGCTCCGCGGCGATCTGGGGCGGCTGGCTGGAACATGCAGGCCCGCGCAAGGCTGGCGTGGTATCGGCGCTGTGCTGGTGCGGCGGCCTGCTGATTTCGGCGCTGGGCATCTATACCCACCAGATCTGGCTGATGTGGCTGGGTTCCGGGGTGATCGGCGGTATCGGCCTGGGCCTGGGCTACATCTCGCCGGTGTCGACCCTGATCAAGTGGTTCCCGGACAAGCGCGGCATGGCCACCGGCATGGCGATCATGGGCTTCGGCGGCGGTGCGATGGTCGGTGCGCCGCTGGCGGCGGCACTGATGAGCCACTTCGCTTCGCCCACCGGCGTCGGCGTCTGGCAGAGCTTCCTGGTGATGGCGGCGATCTACTTCGTGTTCATGATCGGCGGCGCCCTGGCGTATCGCGTGCCGCCGACCGGCTGGAAGCCTGAAGGCTGGACCCCGCCGGCGAAAAAAGTCGCCAACGCGATGATCACCCACCGTCACGTGCACGTGAACGTGGCCTGGAAGACCCCGCAGTTCCGCCTGGTATGGCTGGTGCTGTGCCTGAACGTGTCGGCCGGCATCGGCATCCTCGGCATGGCTTCGCCGCTGCTGCAGGAAGTCTTCGGCGGCAAGCTGCTGGGCAACGAATTGGCCTTCGGTCAGCTGGACGCCTCGCAACTGGCGTCGATCGCGGCGATCGCGGCCGGCTTCACCGGCCTGCTGAGCCTGTTCAACATCGGCGGCCGTTTCTTCTGGGCGTCGTTCTCCGACTACCTGGGGCGCAAGAACACCTACTTCGTGTTCTTCGCCCTGGGCTTTGCCCTCTATGCGCTGATCCCTAACCTCGGGCACCTGGGCAACGTGGCGCTGTTCGTGGCGGCGTTCTGCATCATCCTGTCGATGTACGGCGGCGGTTTCGCCACGGTCCCGGCCTACCTGGCGGACCTGTTCGGTACGCAGATGGTGGGTGCGATCCACGGTCGCCTGCTGACCGCCTGGGCGGCGGCGGGCGTGCTGGGCCCGGTGCTGGTGAACTACCTGCGCGAGTATCAGCTGAGCATCGGCGTCGAGCGCGCAGCGGCCTACGACATCACCCTGTACATCCTCGCCGGCCTGCTGGTGCTGGGGTTCCTGTGCAACCTGCTGGTGCGTCCGGTGGCCGACAAGTACTTCATGACCGACGCCGAACTGGCCGCCGAGCAGGCGCTGGGCCATGACAAGGGCGCGGACAGCAGCACCGTGCTGGAGTGGAAAGCCTCGTCCGGCAGCGTGCCGCTGGCGGTGGCCGCCTGGCTGGTGGTCGGCATCCCGCTGGCGTGGGGCGTGTGGATCACCCTGCAGAAGACCGCGGTGCTGTTCCACTAAGCAGTACCTTGCGCCTGGCACCGCTGCCAGGCGCATCCACTGTAGGAGCGAGGCTTGCCCGCGATTGGGGATGGCGCGGTGTGCCAGGCCTGCCTCGTTCGCCTCGAACGTCGACCGGCTGCTCCTACATGTCATGACAGGTATGCCCCCGGCTTTATTGGGTTCAGCCCGTCAGGATGTTGTCCTGCGTGTTTCTGTTTAGCCGTCGTCCGGCCTATAATGTCCGCCTTTTTCGCCCAATGATTTTGCGGAGCTGGTGATGGCCGAACGTAAGGCGTCCGTCGAGCGCGACACTCTGGAAACCCAGATCAAAGCCTCGATCAACCTGGATGGCACCGGAAAGGCCCGATTCGATATCGGGGTTCCGTTCCTTGAGCACATGCTGGACCAGATCGCCCGTCACGGGCTGATCGACCTGGATATCGAAAGCAAGGGCGACCTGCATATCGACGACCACCACACCGTGGAAGACGTCGGCATCACCCTGGGCCAGGCCTTCACCAAGGCTATCGGCGACAAGAAGGGTATCCGCCGCTACGGTCACGCCTACGTACCGCTCGACGAAGCGCTGTCGCGGGTAGTGATCGACTTCTCCGGCCGTCCCGGCCTGCAGATGCATGTGCCTTTCACCCGCGCCACCGTGGGCGGCTTCGATGTCGACTTGTTCCAGGAATTCTTCCAGGGCTTCGTCAACCACGCCAACGTCACCCTGCACATCGACAACCTGCGTGGGCACAACACCCACCACCAGATCGAAACCGTGTTCAAGGCTTTCGGCCGCGCGCTGCGCATGGCCGTGGAGCTGGATGACCGCATGGCCGGGCAGATGCCGTCGACCAAGGGCGTTCTGTAATGCAGACGGTCGCGGTTATCGATTACGGCATGGGCAACCTGCACTCGGTGGCCAAGGCCCTCGAGCACGTCGGCGCCGGCAAGGTGCTGATCACCAGCGATGCCGAGGTGATTCGCGAAGCCGACCGGGTGGTGTTCCCCGGCGTCGGCGCGATTCGCGACTGCATGGCGGAGATCCGGCGCCTGGGCTTCGATTCGCTGGTGCGTGAAGTCAGCCAGGACCGTCCGTTCCTCGGCATCTGCGTGGGCATGCAAGCCTTGCTCGACCGCAGCGAAGAGAACGATGGCGTCGACTGCATCGGCCTGTTCCCCGGCCAGGTGAAGTTCTTCGGCAAGGACCTGGTCGAGGATGGCGAACACCTGAAAGTCCCGCACATGGGCTGGAACGAGGTAAAGCAGGTGGTGAGCCACCCGCTGTGGCACAACATCCCGGACCTGGCGCGCTTCTATTTCGTGCACAGCTACTACATCGCCGCCGGCAATGCGCGGCAGGTGGTCGGTAGCGGTCACTACGGCGTCGACTTCGCCGCGGCGCTGGCCGAGGGCTCGCGTTTCGCCGTGCAGTTCCACCCGGAGAAAAGCCACACCCATGGCCTGCAATTGCTGCAGAACTTCGCCGCGTGGGACGGGCGCTGGTAAATGGCCGTCAAGAAATCCCGGACGCCGATCCTGACCCTCACGCCCGAGCAGGAGAGTGAGGCCAATCGCAAGATCCAGCGTTTCATGGAAGACCGCTTCGAGCTCGACCTGGGCTCGTTCGAGGCGGCCGAGATCCTTGAGCTCTTTACCCGCGAAATTGCTCCGCACTATTACAACAGGGCGATTTTCGATGTGCAGACCCAGCTCAAAGAGCGGTTCGAAAGCATCGAAAGCGACCTGTGGGCGCTCGAGAAAAACTGATTTTCGAGTGAAGCTGAACAATCGAATTTGAAGGTTTGCCAGATGCTGATTATTCCCGCTATCGATCTCAAGGACGGCGCCTGTGTCCGTCTGCGCCAGGGCCGCATGGAAGATTCCACGGTGTTCTCCGATGACCCGGTGAGCATGGCTGCCAAGTGGGTGGAGGGCGGCTGCCGCCGCCTGCATCTGGTCGATCTGAACGGCGCCTTCGAAGGCCAGCCGGTCAACGGCGAAGTGGTCACCGCCATCGCCAGGCGCTACCCCAACCTGCCGATCCAGATCGGCGGCGGCATCCGCTCGCTGGAAACCATCGAGCACTACGTCAAGGCGGGTGTGAGCTACGTGATCATCGGCACCAAGGCGGTGAAGGAGCCGGAGTTCGTCGCCGAGGCCTGCCGCGCCTTCCCGGGCAAGGTGATCGTCGGTCTGGACGCCAAGGACGGTTTCGTCGCCACCGACGGCTGGGCCGAAGTCAGCAGCGTGCAGGTGATCGACCTGGCCAAGCGCTTCGAAGCCGACGGCGTGTCCGCGATCGTTTATACCGACATCGCCAAAGACGGCATGATGCAGGGCTGCAATGTCCCCTTCACCGCGGCCCTGGCCGCGGCGACCCGGATTCCGGTAATCGCTTCCGGCGGCATCCACAACCTGGGCGATATCAAGGCCCTGCTGGACGCCAAGGCGCCGGGGATCATCGGCGCCATCACCGGCCGGGCGATCTACGAAGGCACCCTCGATGTCGCCGAGGCGCAAGCCTTCTGCGATTCGTATCAAGGCTGAGGAACTCCCCATGGCGCTGGCTAAACGCATCATCCCTTGCCTGGACGTGGACAACGGTCGCGTGGTCAAGGGTGTGAAGTTCGAAAACATCCGCGACGCCGGCGACCCGGTGGAAATCGCCCGTCGTTACGACGAGCAGGGTGCCGACGAGATTACCTTTCTCGACATCACCGCCAGCGTCGATGGCCGCGACACCACCCTGCACACCGTCGAACGCATGGCCAGCCAGGTGTTCATCCCGCTGACCGTGGGCGGTGGCGTGCGCACCGTGCAGGACATCCGCAACCTGCTCAACGCCGGCGCGGACAAGGTCTCGATCAACACCGCCGCGGTGTTCAATCCTGAGTTCGTCGGCGAAGCGGCGCAGCATTTCGGCTCGCAGTGCATCGTCGTCGCCATCGATGCGAAGAAGGTCTCCGGCCCGGGCGAAACCCCGCGCTGGGAAATCTTCACCCACGGCGGGCGCAAGCCCACCGGGCTGGATGCGGTGGAATGGGCGAAGAAGATGGAAGGCCTGGGCGCCGGTGAGATCCTGCTGACCAGCATGGACCAGGACGGCATGAAAAACGGCTTCGACCTGGGTGTGACCCGGGCCATCAGCGATGCCCTGGGTATTCCGGTGATCGCTTCCGGCGGCGTCGGCAACCTGCAGCATCTGGCCGACGGCATTCTCGAAGGTCACGCCAGCGCGGTGCTGGCGGCGAGCATCTTCCACTTCGGCGAGTACACGGTTCCCGAGGCCAAGGCCTACATGGCGCACCGCGGTATCGTCGTACGCTAGGTCGATGGCAAGCGGCCTGGCCGCCGCTTGGCGACTTTCGCAGGGCGTAGCCACTGGACAGCATGGCGGGCTCGCGGCACTCTTGGGCACGCCATGGATTCCGGTAGCCCGTCATGTTCAAACGTCTTCTTCTTGTGCTTGCCAGCGCTTCGGTATTCCTTGCCGCAGGCGCTCGCGCAGCGGAAACGTCCGGCCCCTCCCTGGTGCTGCTGACGGAAAACTTTCCCCCCTACAACATGGCCCGCAACGGCAAGAACTTCGCCCAGGGCGAGAATATCGACGGCATCGCCGTGGATATCGTCCGCGAGATGTTCAAGCGTGCCGGGATCAACTACAGCCTGACCCTGCGCTTTCCCTGGGAGCGCATCTACAAGCTCGCCCTGGAGCAGCCGGGGTACGGCGTGTTTGTCATGGCACGGCTGCCGGATCGGGAGAAGCTGTTCAAGTGGGTCGGCCCCATCGGCCCGGACGACTGGATCATGCTGGCCCGGGAAGACAGCAAGATCGCCCTGCAATCCCTGGAGCAGGCGCGCAAATACCGGATCGGCGCCTACAAGGGCGATGCCATCGCCGAGACCCTGGCCAAGCAGGGCTTGAACCCGCTGGTGGTGCTCAAGGATCAGGACAACGCCCGCAAGCTGGTCGAGGGTCATATCGACCTGTGGGCCACCGGTGACCCCGCCGGCCGTTACCTGGCCAAGCAAGCGGGCGTGAGCGGGCTCAAGACCGTGCTGCGTTTCCACAGCACCCAGCTGTACCTGGCGCTGAACAAGGAGGTGCCGGACGAAACCGTCGCCCGGTTGCAGGCCGCGCTGGATCAGTTGCGTCAGGAAGGCCTGGTGGAAGAGATCATGGGCCGCTATCTGTAAGCAGGCTGGAATCGCTATCGCGGGCAAGCCTCGCTCCTACAGATTCAAGTCGTTTGCGGCAATTGCGCCCGACACGGCTTCTGTAGGAGCGAGCGGGCGGCGATCCGACTTGCCCGCGATGCGATGTAACGGCCACCGCCAAACCTCAGCGGTACACCCCATCCTTGCCATGCCCGCTCATGGCCTTGTTGCTACGCACGCTGATCATCAACTTGATATCGATCCAGTCGATGCCCTGGGCCTTGAGCCTGGGCAGCTCGCGCTCGAGCACGGCCAGGGTCTGCGGGTAGGGGTGGCCGATCACCACCGCTGAACCCTGCTTGTGCGCCAGGTTGATCGCGCTCTGCAACTGGCTGGCGATGGCGGCTTCGGTGCGTTCATCGTCGAGGAACACATCGCGGGACACACTGGCCAGGCCGATTTTCTGCGCCTCGGCGGCGGCTACAGTCTTGGCGCTGGTGCGGCTGTCGACGAAGAACTTGTGGCGGCGTTGCAGCTCGGCCATCAGCCAGGCCATGGCCTGGGGCTGGGAGGTCATGCGGCTGCCCATGTGATTGTTGATGCCGCTGGTGTAGGGCACGGCCTTGAAGGCCGCATCAAGGCGTTTTTCCAGTTCTTCGACGGGCAGCTCGGGGTGCCAGGCGAAGGGGCCGGTGGCCGGGTCCATCGGCATGTGCAGGATGACGATCTTGCCGGCGCGGTGGGCTTCGCGGGCGAACTCGGCGGCGTGGGGCGTGTCGGGCATGATCGCCGTGGTCACCGGGCCTGGCAGCGCCAGCACCCGGCGATCGCGGGGCAGGTTCTGCCCGAGGTCGTCGATGATCAGGCTCAGGTAGGCCTTGCGTGGCGCGGGCTCGGCAGCCTGGGGCGAGGAGAGGGCGAGGAGGCACAGAAGCCCGATCATGAGCCTCCACGGCAACCGTGTGGAGGGTTGGCGCTGGTTGGTCATCATGCGGTGCGGGTAAGGCCTTGGGGGTGTGTGGCGGTCATCCGGACGCTATCGCGAGCAAGCTTCGCTCCTACGGTAAGAGCAGGAGGCGCGGGCTTGCTCGCGACAGGTTCCATCACTTGCTGCGGGTGATGCTCAGGCCCTTGAGCAGGCTGAGGGCCTGGGCCAGCTGGTAGTCGTCGTCCTGCGGCATCGGCTTGGGCTTGCTGCCGGAAGTGGTCGGCTTGTCGGCGCCGCCGTTGCCATTGCCCAGGTGGCCCTGCAGGTCGGCTTCCTTGAAGTACTCGTTGTCCTGCGCTTCGTTGGTGATCTTGGCGCGGCGTACCTCGATGTCCGGCACGATGCCCTGGGCCTGGATCGAGCGGCCGTTGGGGGTGAAGTACAGCGCGGTGGTGATCTTCAGCGCGCGATCGTTGTTCAGCGGCAGCACGGTCTGCACCGAGCCCTTGCCGAAGCTGGTGGTGCCCATCAGCACCGCGCGCTTCTGGTCTTGCAAGGCGCCGGCGACGATCTCCGACGCCGAGGCGCTGCCGCCGTTGATCAGCACCACCATCGGCACGGCTTCGCTCTCGTCCTTGCCGGTGGCGGAGAAGCGCAGCTCGGAATTGGCGATGCGGCCCTTGGTGTAGACGATCAGGCCCTTGGTGATGAAGTGGTCGACCACTTCCACCGCCGATTGCAGCACGCCGCCCGGGTTGTTGCGCAGGTCGAGGATGATGCCGTTGAGCTTCTTGCCGTTGTCCTTGCGCAGCTTGGCCAGGGCCTTGGAGACCTCTTCGCCGGTCTTGACCTGGAACTGGGTGATGCGGATGTAGCCGTAGCCCGACTCCAGCAGCTGGCTCTTCACGCTCTTGACCTGAATGGTGGCGCGGGCCAGCGTCACGTCGAACGGCGCGCCGCCGTCGCGTACCAGGGTCAGGGTGATCTTCTGGCCGATCTTGCCGCGCATCTTGTCCACGGCTTCGGTCATGCTCTGGCCGCGGGTCGGCTGGCCGTTGATCTTGACGATCAGGTCGCCGGCCTGGATGCCGGCCTTGGACGCCGGGGTGTCGTCGATCGGCGACACCACCTTGATGATGCCGTCCTCGGCGCCGACTTCGATGCCCAGGCCGCCGAACTCGCCGCTGGTGCTTTCCTGCAGCTCGGCGAAGTCTTCGGGGCCCAGGTAGGCCGAGTGCGGGTCAAGGTTGCTGAGCATGCCCTTGATGGCGTTCTCCAGCAGCGTCTTGTCGTCCACGGGTTCGACATAGGCGGCCTTGATCCGGTCCATGACCTCGGCAAAGGTGCGCAGCTCTTCGAGCGGTAACGGCGCCTTGGTGGTCGTGGCGGCTGCCGATTGAGCGGTTTCGGCGGCGAACGCCAGGGGCGCACCGATCACCAGAGCGATCGTCAGGGCCAGCGAGGTGAGGCGGGACAAATGCAGCATGTCGAACGAACTCCTGAATGAGATGGCGCGCTTATCCTTGCGCGCGGCACCATTGTGCCGGGTCGCTTGGGCGGCCCTGCTGGCGAATAGCGAAGTACAGCGCAGGCGCGCCCTGTCCGCCACTGCTGCCCACAGTGGAGATGGACTCGCCGGCCTTGACGATGTCGCCGGCTTCCTTGAGCAGCGTCTGGTTGTGCCCGTAGAGGCTCAAATAGCCGTTGCCGTGGTCGAGGATCACCAGCAGGCCGGCGCCGCGCAACCAGTCGGCGAATACCACGCGGCCGCCATGCACGGCATGTACCTGGCTGCCGGCCGAGGCGCTGATCATCACCCCGTCCCACTTGGTCCGGGCATCGTCGCCGCGGGTTTCGCCGAAGCGTGCCAGCAGTCGACCGTCGACCGGCCATGGAAGTTTTCCCCGGGCCGAAGCAAAAGGGCCTCCATAGGAGGCGCCGGTGCTGGAAACCAGGGGGCCGGGAGCGGCTCGGGGCGGCTTGCGCGGGCTGGCGTCGGCATCGGCCTGGGCCTCACGCAAACGCTTTTTTTCGGCTTCCTGCTGGGCGATCAGCGCTTTCTGCCGCGCTTCTTCTGCCTCTCGGGCCTGGCGGGCCAGGGTTTCCTCGATGGTTTTCAGCACCCGGCCCAGGTCGGCCTGGTCCTGTTCGCGGGCCTTGAGCTTGTCGCCACGGGCCTTCACGTCGTCGTTGAGCTTGGCCAGGGCCACCTGGCGTTCCTTGCGGACCTTGTCCAGTTCATCGCGCTGGGTGTCCAGGCTGCTTTTCTGCACCAGCAGCTGGGCTTGCTGCAGTTCGATTTCTTTCTCGACGTTGGCCAGCTGGCGCAGGGTCTCGTTGAAGTTCTTCAGCTGTTCCAGGCGGGCCTGGCTCAGGTAGTCGTAATAGGTAAGGGTGCGGGCGAATTTTTCCGGGTTCTGCTGGTTGAGCAGCAGCTTGAGGTATTCCTGGCGGCCGTTCTGGTAGGCGGCGCGGGCCTGGATGGCGATCAGTCGTTGCTGTTCAACGCGCGCGCTCTGGAGTTTTTTTTTCTCCTCATCGAGTCGCTGCAGCTCGGATTCGCTTTTCTTCAGCTCTTTCTGCAGGGCGTCGACCTGCTTCTCCAGCTTGCCCATCTCGGTCTCGGTGCCGCGCAGCTCTTTCTGCACGCCGGACTTTTCTTCCTGCAGCTTGCCCAGCAGCTTCTTCAGCTCGGCGATGTCCTGACGCGTGGCGTCCAACTGTTGTTGGGTTTGCGCGCGCTCGTCGGCGAAGGCCGGTTGGAGCAGGCAGATCAGAGCGAGGGTAATCAGGGCGCGAAGCATAGAGGCGGGCGACACCAGGGAAAGGGACGGCCTAGTATGCCCGCCCCTCGCGGCAAAAAAAACGCCTCAAAGCCAACTGCTTTGAGGCGTTCGTCATAAAAGGCCGTTTCCGGCCGATTATTGGGCCTTTTGATATCAGACCAGTATCGAAGTGCCAGTCATTTCCGCCGGCTGCGGCAGGCCCAGCAGCTTGAGCATGGTCGGCGCCACGTCGGCCAGGACGCCGCCTTCGCGGACTTTCAGGTCGCGCTTGCCGACGTAGATGAACGGCACCGGCTCGCTGGTATGCGCGGTGTGCGCCTGGCCGGTGGAGGCGTCGGACATCTGCTCGACGTTGCCGTGGTCGGCGGTGATCAGGGCTTCGCCACCGACCTTTTCCAGGGCGTCGACGATGCGGCCGACGCACTGGTCCAGGCATTCCACGGCCTTGACCGCGGCGTCGAACACGCCGCTATGGCCGACCATGTCGCCGTTGGCGTAGTTGACCACTATCACGTCGTAGCGCTGATTCTCGATGGCATCGACGATATTGTCGGTGACTTCCGGGGCGCTCATTTCCGGCTGCAGGTCGTAGGTGGCGACTTTCGGCGACGGGATCAGGATGCGTTCCTCGCCCGGGAACGGCTCTTCACGGCCACCGGAGAAGAAGAAGGTCACGTGGGCGTATTTCTCGGTCTCGGCGATGCGCAGCTGGGTCTTGCCGTTTTTCGCCAGATAGTCGCCCAGCACGTTGTCCAGGCTGCCCGGGGCAAAGGCCGACGGGGCCGGGATGCTGGCCGCGTACTGGGTCAGCATGACGAAGCCGGCCAGTTTCGGCTGGCGCGCGCGGGCGAATTCCTTGAAGCCGTCCTCGACGAACACCCGGCTCAGCTCGCGGGCGCGGTCGGCGCGGAAGTTCATGAATACCACGGCGTCGCCGTCTTCGACTTTCACCGGCTCGCCGAGGGTGGTGGCCTTGACGAACTCGTCGCTCTCGCCGCGCTCGTAGGCGGCCTGCAAGCCTTCCTGGGCATTGGCGGCGTTGAACTCGCCCTTGCCGTCGACGATCAGGTCATAGGCCTGGGCGACGCGGTCCCAGCGGTTGTCGCGGTCCATGGCGAAGTAGCGGCCGATCAGGCTGGCGATGCGGCCCTTGCCCAGGGTCTTGAAGGTTTCGTCCAGCAGCTCGATGGACGAGGCAGCGCTCTTCGGCGGGGTGTCGCGACCGTCGAGGAAGGCGTGCAGGTAGATTTTCTCGGCGCCGCGCTTGAAGGCCAGCTCGGCCATGGCGACCAGGTGGTCCTGGTGGCTGTGCACGCCGCCGTCGGACAGCAGGCCCAGGATGTGCACGGCCTTGTCGGCGGCCACGGCCTTGTCCACCGCGGCGCAGATCGTCGGGTTCTCGAAGAACTCGCCGTCGCGGATGGCCTTGGTGACACGGGTGAAGTCCTGGTACACCACGCGCCCGGCGCCGAGGTTCATGTGGCCGACTTCGGAGTTGCCCATCTGGCCGTCCGGCAGGCCGACATCCATGCCCGAACCCGAGATCAGGCCATGCGGCACGCTGGCGTACAGGCGGTCCAGGACCGGCTTCCTGGCCGCGTAGATAGCGTTGGATTCGTGGCTCTCGCTGTGACCGAAGCCATCCAGGATCATCAGGACCAAAGGTTTAGGCGTGGTAGTCATAGATTCCACTCGTGGCTGGATTGGGAGATGTTGAAAAAGGGAGTGGCAGTTTAAAGGGTAGTTCCATCGGCGTCACCGCCGGGCGGGGTTTGGCCGGCCCGGAGGGCTGTGTATACTGGCCGACATTTTAACGCCCTGGAACCTCCTTAGATGGTTGCTCACCTGATTCAATTCGCCACTGAACACTACTTGCTCGTCGGCGCCTTCGTCATCTTGCTGGCTCTGCTGATCGCTCACGAATTGAGCCGCGGCGGCCGCAGCCTCAGCACCCGGGAACTGACCGCGCTGGTCAACAACGAGCAGGGCGTGGTGATCGACATCCGTCCGTCCAAGGACTTCGCCGCGGGCCATATCGTCGGCGCACTGAACATTCCTCAAGACAAGCTGGCCGCCCGTGTCGGCGAGCTGGAAAAGCACAAGGCCAAGACCATCATCCTGGTCGACGCCCTGGGTCAGCACGCCGGCACCCATGCCCGCGAGCTGATGAAGTCCGGCTTCACCGCCGCCAAGCTGTCCGGCGGCGTCGGCAGCTGGAAAGCCGACAACCTGCCGCTGGTGAAGTGACATGGCCCATGTCGTCGTCTATTCCAGCGATTACTGCCCCTACTGCTCGCGGGCCAAGTACCTGCTCGAGAACAAAGGCGTAGCCTTCGAGGAGATCAAGGTCGACGGCAAGCCGCAGGTCCGCGCCGAGATGGCCCAGAAGGCCGGGCGCACGTCCGTGCCGCAGATCTGGATCGGCAGCACTCATGTGGGTGGCTGTGACGATCTGTTCGCCCTGGAGCGCGCCGGCAAGCTCGACGCGCTGCTCGCGGCCTGACCGACCACCCCGTTCAGCAACCCCTTACAAGACCCGAGATCAAGAAGGATCTGAGATGACTGACCAACAGAACACCGCTGCGACCGAAGACGAATCCGCACCGCAATTCTCGCTGCAGCGCATCTATGTGCGTGACCTGTCTTTCGAAGCTCCAAAAAGCCCGGCGATCTTCCGCCAACAGTGGGAGCCGAGCGTCGGCCTGGACCTGAACACCCGCCAGAAGGCGCTGGAAGAAGGTTTCCACGAAGTCGTGCTGACCCTCTCGGTTACCGTGAAGAACGGTGACGAAGTGGCGTTCATCGCCGAAGTGCAACAGGCCGGTATCTTCCTGATCAAGAACCTGGACGACGCTTCGATGAGCCACACCCTGGGCGCGTTCTGCCCGAACATCCTGTTCCCGTACGCTCGCGAAGCGCTGGACAGCCTGGTGACCCGCGGTTCGTTCCCGGCCCTGATGCTGGCTCCGGTGAACTTCGACGCGCTGTACGCGCAAGAGCTGCAACGCCTGCAGGCCGGTGAGAACACCGTTCAATAAGGGCTTTGCCCGAGCATGAAAAAAGCGCCTTTGACGGCGCTTTTTTCATGCTTGGGCGAAACATCCAGGTAGGAGCGAGGCTTGCCCGCGATAGCCGCAAAGCGGCGGTCCAACAGTCACACCGCAGCATCGTTGGAGTTCATCGCGAGCAAGCTTCGCTCCTACTTGAAGCCCAGCTGGCGCCAGGCTTCGTAGACGGCCACCGCCACGGTGTTGGACAGGTTCAGGCTGCGGCAGCCTTCGCGCATGGGCAGGCGCAGGCGATGGTCGCCGGGCAGGGCGTCCAGCACTTCGGCCGGTAGGCCGCGGCTTTCCGGGCCGAACAGGAAGGCGTCGCCCTCGGCGAAGCTGGCATCGTGGAACGGCCGCGAGCCCTTGGTGGTAAAGGCGAACAGGCGTGGATGGCCGAGGCTTTCCAGGCAACTGGCAAGATCGGCATGGCGTTGCAGGGTGGCATACTCGTGATAGTCGAGGCCGGCCCGGCGCAGGCGCTTGTCGTCCATTTCGAAACCCAGCGGCTCGATCAAATGCAGGTGGCAGCCGCTGTTGGCGCAGAGCCTGATGACATTGCCGGTATTCGGCGGAATTTCTGGTTGAAAAAGGATGACGTGAAACATGCACGGCTCCGAAGAAAAAGACAGGCCGCATTCTACGCCTGAAGCCGACGTCAGGCCGAAGCTAATGCTGCGCGTATTCGGCTCGCTGGCGATCTTTGGCGTGATGGTCGGGCTGATGATCGGTCGCCTGACCAATCCGGACCCCACCGAGTTGCAGCAAGTGCAGGTCGAGCCCGATGGCCTGGTGGTGTGGTTCAACAACGAGCCCAAGGTCCATGGCGAACATGTCGACGGTGCCGTGGCGCTGTTGTTCGAGGCCGAGGGGCGGGCGCAGAAGGGCCAGTTGAAGGTCAATGCCAGGGATGCCAACTGGCGGGTACGGGCGGCGCAAGAGGGGTTGCTGCTGAACGTGGTCGCGGCGCGGCCGCTGCACGGCGAATGGTCCGGCCGCGAGGTCGACGGGCGCTGGCGCCTGGAGCTGCGCCTGCGGGAGGAATAAAAGAGGGGATTCCCGGCCTGCCTGTACCAGGGTCCCCAAAAGCGTGTGGGCCGGAGCGCTGAGCGCGTCGGGCCCTGGATAAAGCGGGAAGTCCCCGGCCTGCCTGTACCGGGGTTCCCGAAACCGGGTGGACCCGTCGCTGTGAGCGGTGTGGGTCCGGGTGTAAAGAGGGGGATGCTCGGCCTGCCTGTACCAAGGTCCCCAAAACGGGTGAGCGGTGGCGCTCGTGATCTTGTTACTGCAGGGGGCGTGCCAATTCCGGCTTAAACGGTTCAGTTAATTCCAGGGTCAAGCTGGAGGCCCCGGTTTTCGGGGCTTTCGCCGTTTTGCGGCGTTGTTCTTGTCCGGCGTGGCGTGGCCGTCCGGAAGCGGATTCTCTTTCTGGCCGAGCCTTTCGGCGGTGCAGGCTCACCATTTCGGTGCACAAAAAGCATCGCGGGCAAGCCTCGCTCCTACGGTTCGCGTGATTCGTAGGAGCGAGGCTTGCCCGCGATAGGGCCTGTCATTCAACACAGCCCGATGGTCTTACCCTGCAGCAGCGGCTCAAGCCTCGTCGCTGTCCTCCTCGTCGCCGCCGTCGACCTTCATCCCCAGTTCCTTGATCTTGCGCGTCAGGGTGTTGCGGCCCCAGCCCAGCAGCACGGCGGCATCGCGCCGGCGGCCGGCGGTGTGCTTGAGGGCGGTCTCGATCATGATCCGCTCGAAGCTCGGCACGGCGCTGTCGAGCAGGTTCGACTGGCCGCGGGCCAGGGCCTGGTCGGCCCACTGGCGCAGGGCCTGCTCCCAGTTGGTCACCGGCGCGGCGTCCTGCGGCAGGCTCAGCAGCTCCGGCGGCAAGTCGCTGATATGCACTTCGCGACCCGAGGCCATCACCGTGATCCAGCGGCAGGTGTTCTCCAGCTGGCGCACGTTGCCGGGCCACGGCAGGTTCTTCAGGTATTCCTCGGTCTCGTTCTTCAGCAGCTTGGGCTCGACGGCCAGCTCCTGGGCGGCGCGGCCGAGGAAGTGCTTGGCCAGGGTCGGGATGTCTTCGCGGCGGTCCGACAGGCGCGGGATATGGATGCGGATCACGTTCAGGCGGTGGAACAGGTCTTCGCGGAACTTGCCGGCATGCACCAGGGTTTCCAGGTTCTGGTGGGTCGCGGCGATGATCCGCACGTCGACCTTGACCGGCACATGCCCGCCGACCCGGTAGAACTCGCCGTCGGCCAGCACCCGCAGCAGGCGGGTCTGGGTATCGGCCGGCATGTCGCCGATCTCGTCGAGGAACAGGGTGCCGCCGTCGGCCTGCTCGAAGCGTCCGCGGCGCAGGTTGGCCGCGCCGGTGAAGGCGCCTTTTTCATGGCCGAACAGCTCGGATTCCATCAGGTCCTTGGGGATCGCCGCCATGTTCAGCGCGATGAACGGCGAGCTCGCCCGCGGGCTGTGGCGATGCAGGGCGTGGGCCACCAGCTCTTTGCCGGTGCCGGATTCGCCGTTGATCAGCACGGTGATATTGGAATGGCTGAGGCGGCCGATGGCGCGGAACACCTCCTGCATCGCCGGCGCTTCGCCGATGATCTCCGGGGTGCTGGCCAGCGCCGGGACTGCCTCCAGGCCTTGCTGCTCCTGGGCATGCTGGTTGGCGCGCTTGACCAGCGACACCGCCTCGTCGACATCGAACGGCTTGGGCAGGTACTCGAAGGCGCCGCCCTGGTAGGAGGCGACAGCGCTGTCCAGGTCGGAGTGCGCGGTCATGATGATCACCGGCAGGCGCGGGTGCTGTTCGCGAATCCGCGCCAGCAGGTCCAGGCCGCTGGCGCCGGGCATCCGGATGTCGGAGATGATCACGTCCGGCTGCTGGCGGGCCAGGCGGCTCATCACCCCATCGGCGCTATCGAAGCTCTGGGTGGTCATGCCTTCCTGTTGCAAGGCTTTTTCCAGGACCCAACGGATAGAACGGTCGTCATCGACGATCCACACGGTTTCACTACGGCTCATGTCGATGGGGCTCCTTGTTCCAGTGGCAGAAAGATCGAGAAGGTGGTGTGGCCGGGATAGCTGTCACACTCGATCAGGCCCTGGTGCTGGCTGATGATGTTCTGGGTAATGGCCAGGCCCAGCCCGGTACCGTCCGGACGGCCGCTGACCATGGGGAAGAAGAGGGTTTCCTGCAGTTCCGCGGGAATGCCCGGGCCGTTGTCGATGATCTCGATCTTGGTCACCAGGCGATGGCGCACATGGCCGATGGTGAACTGGCGCATGGTGCGGGTGCGCAGGGTGATGCGGCCCAGGCGCAGCTCGTTCTGGCTGCCGATGGCCTGCATGGCGTTGCGCACGATGTTGAGCACCGCCTGGATCATCTGCTCGCGGTCGATCAGCACATCGGGAATGCTCGGGTCGTAGTCGCGCACCAGGGTGATGCCGCCCTGGCTTTCGGCTTCCACCAGGCTGCCCACGCGCTCCAGCACTTCGTGCACGTTGCACAGGGCCAGCGATGGCAGCTTGTTGGAGCCGAGCATGCGGTCCACCAGGTTCCGCAGGCGGTCGGCCTCTTCGATGATGACGTTGGTGTAGTCCTTGAGGCTCTCTTCCGGCAGTTCCCGGGCCAGCAATTGCGCGGCGCCGCGGATCCCGCCGAGGGGGTTCTTGATCTCGTGGGCCAGGCCGCGCACCAGCATCTTGCTGGTTTCCTGCTTGGACAGCTGCGCCTCTTCCTTGGTGATCCGCAGTAGGCGGTCGCGCGGGTGCACCTCCAGCAACAGCAGGGTGTCGCCGTTGCTCAGGATCGGCGTGACGGCGTAGTCCACGGTCAGGGTCTGGCCGGTCAGGGCGGTGAGCATGGCTTCGCGCTTGGTGAACGGATGCGCCTGTTCCACCGCCTGGCGCAGGGAACTGAGGGCCTCGGCCGATTCGGTGAACAGTTCGCTGATGAATTGCCCATGGCTGCGCTGACCGCTGATGGCCAGCAACATTTCCGCCGCCGGGTTCATGTACTCAAGGCGCAGGTCGGCGTTGAGCAGGATGGTCGCGGTGGTCAGGTTGTCGAGGAGCAAACGGTGCAATTGATCGCTGATGGTCATGGAGGGCGTGCTCATGGACGGGGCGCTGTCATCGGGAAAATGCAAAAACCAAACCAAGGCTCCGAAAAGAAGCGTTGGGGCCCTGAAATGGACGTTTAAACCGGGCATTGGCGGCGTTTTGCCGGCCTGCCTGGGTAGTTTCGAACCAAAATGGGCTGCGGATGAATAAAGGTGCGGCTTGATGCACCAATATAGTGCGAATTCTTCGGCGGTGCGCTAAAGAGTGGCCGGGCAGCGAATGGCAGGGCACGCAAAAAGGCTCGCGCAGTGGCGGGCCTTGGCGAGTGCGGCGGGGCGAGGGCTCAGTGGGCCGGTTGCGGGTCCTTGTCGAGGCCCGGTCGAGTCGGGGTGGCGGGCTCGTCGGCGGTCAGGGCCTGGGGTTCCCGGGCCAGCTCGGCGGCATCCGCCTGTTCGGCGGTGGACAGCTCGCGGGCGTCATGGCCGATGCGCTTGAGCAGCAGGAGCATGCACACCAGGGAGACCAGGGCATAGCAGGCCGAGGCGATGGCGACGCCGAGAATGCTCCCGGTGTTGTTGAGAATGCCCTGGGCCAGCACCGGCGTGGCCCCACCCACCAGCAACGAGCACAGCTGGTAGGAAATCGACAGGCCGCTGTAGCGCACCCGGGTCGGGAAGGCGCGGGCCAGGATGCCGCCCACGGCGCCGTAGAACATCGAGTGCGGCACGGTGGCCAGGCACATGCCGAGCACGGCGATCCAGTAGACGCCGGTTTCCACGGCGAAGAACATCGCCGGCATCAGCACGAACTCCGGCAGCACCATCAGCACCACGGCCTTGCGCATGTCCATGCGCGAAACCAGCAGGGCGCCCAGGGGCTGGGTGATGAACTGCACCACCAGGGCGATGACGATCACGCTGAGAAAGGTGCCCTGGCTGTAGCCCAGTTCCTTGGTGGCCCAGGACAGGGCAAAGGTGCTCTTGAAGTAGGTCACATGGATGATCGGCAGCACCCCGGCGCCCAGCAGCACCAGTTGCCAGTGGCTGCGCAGGACTTCGAGAATCGGCAGCTTGACGGTCTTCTTCTGCTGGATGAGGCGTTTCATGTCGTCCGACTCTTCGAGCTTGAGGCGAATGACCATGCCGACGATCACCAGCGCCGCCGAGAGCAGGAACGGAATGCGCCAGCCCCAGAGCAGGAAGTCGGGCGCGGGCAGGGCGCTCAGGCCGAAGAACACCAGGGTCGCCAGCAGGTTGCCCGCCGGCGAGCCCTGCTGGGCGAACGCCGCGTACAGGATGCCCTTGCCCCGGGGCGCGCTTTCGCTGGCGATGAGAATGGCGCCGCCCCATTCGCCGCCCACCGCGACACCCTGGACGATGCGCAGCAGCACCAGCACCAGCGGCGCCCAGATGCCGATCTGCGCGTAGCCGGGCAGCAGGCCGATGCAGGTGGTGGCCACGCCCATCATGACCAGGGTGATCACCAGGGTGGTCTTGCGGCCGATCCGGTCGCCCAGGTGGCCGAAGATGATGCCGCCGACGGGGCGGGCGATGAAGCCGGCCCAGAGGGTCAGGAACGAGAGCAGGGTGGCGGTGCCGGCAGGCAGGTCGGCGGGGAAGAACACCTTGCCGAAGACCAGCGCGGCGGCGATGCCGTAGGCGTAGAAGTCATACCATTCGATGGTCGTGCCGATGAACGAAGCGATGCCCGCCTTGCGGGCTTTCTGGTGGGCGGCATTCATATTCAATTCCTGCATGTTGTTCTTGTTATTTGCGCCCTCCGGGAAGCCGCCTGGCGACATCCCGGATGTTCATTGCACGAATGGGCGCATCACGTAGTTGCAAGGTCCGACGGCACGGAGCCTATACAGGCAGGAATTAAAAAAATAATGATTAAATCTTATTGTTTGATACGTGATTTCGTATGGTCGGCGGCCCTCGGAACCCCCGCGCCACGGGCTATTGCAGGGCCTTGAGCACGGCCAGGAAACTCTCCGCGGCGGCCGACGGCTGGGCCGCATGGCGGATGGCATGGACCTCGGACAAGGCCCCTTCGCCGTTGATGTCGCAGTAGTGCACGCCCTCCTTGCCGGTGCCCGCCAATGTCTGCGGAACCAGGGCCACGCCCATGTCGTAGGCCACCATGGCCACCACCGTTTGCCACAGCCGGGTTTCATGGCGGATGCGCGGGCTGAACCCGGCGGCCACGCAGCGGGCGATGATCAGGTCGTGGTAGTGCGGCGAGACATTGCGCGGAAACAGGATGAAATCGTCGTTGGCCAGTTCTTCCAGGTCGATGCTGGCCTTTCCCGCCAGCCGGTGGCTGCGGGGCAGGCAGCAGAGGAAGGGTTCGGCGAGCACCGGTTCGCAGCGGATGCTCTCGGGAAACTGGCCCAGGTGCACGAAACCGATATCGATCTGCCCGCGCTGCAGGGCCTGGGCCTGCTCGGCGCTGTTCATTTCCATCAGCACGATCTCGGTGTCCGGGTGATCCTGCTCGAAGGTCTTCACCGCTTGCGGCAAGCCACGGTGCAGGATGGAGTTGACGAAGCCGATGCTCAGCCGGCCGACGAACCCCTGGGCCGAGCGTAGTGTCAGGCGCCGCGCCTGCTCGGCCCGCAGCAGCAGGTAGCGGGCTTCGTCGAGCAGCACCTGGCCGGCGTTGGTCAGGCTCACCGACTTGTTGTTGCGGGTCAGCAACTGCACGTCCAGCTGGCTTTCGAGCTTCTTGATATCGAAGCTCAGGGCTGGCTGGGAGATGAACAGGCGAGCGGCGGCACGGCCGAAATGAAGCTCCTCGGCGACCGCGACGAAGTAACGAAGCTGCTTGAGATCCACGCTGGCGTCCTCGCTTTACGATCTGTTTTTCTTATCGTAGTTGATAGATTTTGTATTAGATACTTATCGATGGCGACTCTAGTCTCGGGGCACCAGAACCTGGAGAGACGCCATGACCGCCCTGCCGGAAGCTGCCCCCGACACCCTGAATATCCCCGACAGCCGGGGCCTGAACCTGTTCGATTGCGACGCCGGCCTGGCCGCGCTGCTGGGCGTCTACCTGCCGCCGGAACTCTACGCCCAGTGGCTGCCGACCCTGCGCCAGCTCGGCGCCAGGGCCGGTGGCGAGCTGGATGTGCTGGCGCTGTCGGCGGACAAGAACCCGCCGCAGTTGCTGCCCCGCACCCGCCGTGGCGAAGACCTGCAAAGCATCCGCAAGCACCCGGATTTCGTCGCCCTGGAGCGCGCCGCCTATGCCGAGCTGGGGCTGGCCTCCATGAGCCATTGCGCCGAGCCGGTGGCGCCGCTGGTCAAGTACGCCCTGACCTTTCTTTTCGTGCAGGCCGAGTTCGGCCTGTGCTGCCCGGTGAGCATGACCGACTCGCTGACCCGCACCCTGCGCAAGTTCGGTTCGCCGGAACTGGTGGCGCGCTACTTGCCGTCGCTGGCCTCGCGGGATTTCGACCAGCTGTTCCAGGGCGCCATGTTCATGACCGAACAGGCGGCCGGCTCCGACGTGGCGCGCACCGAAACCCGCGCGCGCCTGGAGCACGGCGAGTGGCGCCTGTTCGGCGACAAATGGTTCTGCTCCAACCCGGACGCCGACCTGGCGATGGTCCTGGCCCGGCCGGAAGACGCGCCAGCGGGCATGAAAGGGGTCAGCCTGTTCCTGCTGCCCAAGGTGCGCCCCGACGGTTCGCGCAACGCCTACCGGATCCTGCGCCTTAAAGACAAGCTGGGCAGTCGCTCCATGGCCAGCGGCGAGATCAGCCTGGACGGCGCCACCGCCTACCTGATCGGCGAGGTCGGCCGTGGGTTCCAGCAGATGGCCGACATGATCAACATGTCGCGCCTGTCCAACGGCGTGCGCGCGGCCGGGTTGATGCGCCGCGGGGTCAACGAGGCGCTGTATGTGGCGCGCCATCGCCGGGCCTTCGGCCGCCATCTGATCGAAATGCCGCTGATGCAGCGCCAGTTGTTGAAAATGATGCTGCCCGCCGAGCAGGCCCGCTCGATGTTCATGCAGATCGCCAGCTTGCTGCCCAGGGCCGATGCCGGAGACGAGGCGGCGCGCAAATGCGTGCGCATCCTTACCCCGCTGATCAAGTTCCGCGCTTGCCGCGATGCGCGCCGGGTCACCGGCGATGCCATGGAGGTGCGCGGCGGGGTCGGCTACATCGAGGAGTGGAGCGATGCGCGGCTGGTGCGCGATGCCCACCTGGGCTCGATCTGGGAGGGCACCAGCAACATCGTCGCCCTGGATATCGCCCGCGCCGTGACCCGCGAGCAGGCCCTGGAACCCCTGCGGCATTACCTCGCCGGCCTGCTCGCCGAGGCCGACCTGCCGCAGGCCAGCCAGCGCCTGTTCGAGACGGCCCTGCAGCGCGCGGTCGCGGCCATCGAAAAGGTGGCGCAAGAGCACCGCGACGATCAGGTGCGCCTGGCCGGCAGCGCGCTTTATCACATCGCCACGGCGATCTTCATGGCCTGGGAGGCGAGCCGCCAGGCGCCCGATTACCGGCGTCTGGCCCTGGCGCACCTGCTGCTCCAGCACAAGCTGCTACCGCGCGACCCGCTGCGGCCGGAACCGGCGCTCGCGCCCGAGCTGCTGGCGCGCCTGGCGGATGAAAGCCCGCTGTCGAAAACCCAGGCCATGCAGTTGCTGCCGGCCTGAACGGCTCTCCCCATCTTTGTCAGAGAACAGCCATGAGCAATCCACAAGGGGCCCTGCACGGCCTGAAAGTCATCGATCTGAGCCGGGTGCTGGGCGGCCCTTACTGTTCCCAGGCCCTGGCCGACCATGGCGCCGAAGTGATCAAGCTCGAACCCCTGGGCGGCGACGAGACCCGCGGTTGGGGCCCGCCCTTCGAGGGTGACGATGCGGCGTATTTCCGTGGCGTGAACCGCAACAAGCAAGGGATCGCCGTGGACCTCTCGCGGCCCGAAGGCATCCGCTTGCTGATGCGCCTGCTCGAAGGCGCCGATGTGCTGATCGAGAACTTCAAGCCCGGCACCCTGGACCGCTGGGGCATCGGTTATGCCCAGGTGCTGAGCCAGCGCTTCCCGGCGCTGATCCATTGCGCGGTCTCCGGTTTCGGCAGCGACGGTCCGCTGGGCGGCCTGCCCGGCTACGACGCGGTGATCCAGGCGATGGCCGGGCTGATGAGCGTCAACGGCGAAGCCGAGAGCGGCCCGCTGCGTATCGGCCTGCCGATCGTCGACATGGTCACCGGGCTCAACGCCCTGGCGGGGATTCTCCTGGCGCTCAACGAGCGGCATCGCAGCGGCCTGGGGCAGTCCCTCGACATCACGCTGTACGACTGCGGCGTGTCGCTGCTGCACCCGCACCTGGCCAACTATTTCGCCGCCGGCAAGACCCCGCGGCGCACCGGCAACGCCCATCCGAACATCGCGCCCTACGACAGCTACCGCACCGGCACCGAGCCGATTTTCCTGGCGGTCGGCAACGACCGGCAGTTCGCCAAGCTGTGCGAGCAACTGGACGCTGGCGCGCTGCTCGATGACCCGCGGTTCGCCGACAACGGCCGGCGCTCGGTCAATCGTGAAGCGTTGAAGCAGGAACTGGAGGAGCGCCTGGCCAGGCACGACGGCACGCTGCTGGCGGCCCGGCTGATCCGCCTGGGCGTGCCCTGCGGCTCGATCGCCTCGATCGACCAGGTGGTCGAGCACCCGCACACCCGGCATCGCGGCCTGCTGGTGGACATCGGCGATTACCGCGGCGTCGGTTCGCCGGTCAAGCTGTCCCGCACCCCGGCCAGCTATCGCCATGCCCCGCCGGCGCTGGGGGCCGACACCCGCCGGGTACTCGAAGGCCTGGGCCTGGACAGCCAGACGATCGACACCCTGTACGAGCGCGGCATCGTTCGCGGCTGAAAGGTTATGCGCAGGAGGCCGGCTTGCGACGCGGCCCCTGGGCACCACGCGCATCAGGAGACTGCATGAGTTGCCCATCCGTTAGTCCTCAACCCCTGGTTCTGCTGGAGCAGCCCGCGCCGGGCGTGGCGCTGCTGCGGCTGAACCGTCCCCAGGCCCTCAATGCGCTGAACATGGCGTTGCGCGAGGCCCTGGCCGAACACTTCCGCCGCCTGGATGACTGCCCGCAGACCCGGGTGGTGGTGCTGACCGGCGGCGACAGGGTGTTCGCCGCCGGCGCCGACCTCGGCGAGCTGGTGGAGGCCAGCGCGCTGCAACTCTATGCCCGGCACGCCGAGCGGCACTGGCAGGCGATTTCCGCGTGCCGCAAGCCGGTGATCGCGGCGGTCAACGGCTACGCTCTGGGCGGTGGCTGCGAACTGGCGATGCATTGCGACCTGATCGTCGCCGGCCAGTCGGCGCGTTTCGCCCAGCCGGAAATCAAGGTCGGGGTGATGCCGGGGGCCGGTGGCATCCAGCGCCTGCTGCGCGCGGTCGGCAAGTTCCAGGCCCTGCGCCTGTTGCTCACCGGCTGCCAGGTGCCGGCCGACGAAGCGTTGCGCCTGGGCCTGGTCAGCGAGGTGGTGGCGGACCACGACACCCTGCCGCGCGCGCTGGCCCTGGCCAGCACCATTGCCGCCATGCCGCCGCTGGCCGTGGCGCAGATCAAGGAAGTGTTGCTGGCCGGCATGGACATGCCGCTGGAGCAGGCGCTGGTGCTGGAGCGCAAGGCCTTCCAGCTGCTGTTTGGCTCTCGTGACCAGCGCGAGGGCATGCAGGCCTTTCTGCACAAGCGCAAACCGCAATTCCAGGGGGAATGACCATGCAACCACTGCAACGTATCGGCCTGGTCGGCACCGGGGCCATGGGCCGCGGGATTGCCCAGGTCCTGGCCCTGGCCGGGTTCGAGGTGTGCCTGTTCGATGCGCGTCCCGGCGCCGCCAGCGCGGCCCGCGAACAGTTGGCGACGACCTTCGCCCAGCAGACCGAGAAGGCGCGCATCACCGTGCAAGCGGCCAGTGCGGCGCTGGATAACCTGAGGGTGGTCGGCAGCCTGCAAGCGCTGCGCGACTGCCAGCTGGTGATCGAGGCGATAGTCGAGGACCTGGCGGCCAAGCAGCAGCTGTTCCGGCAACTGGAGGAGGTGCTGGCGCCGCAGGCGATCCTGGCGAGCAATACCTCGTCGCTGTCGATTACCGCGATTGCCAGCGCCTGCCGCCACCCGCAGCGGGTGGCCGGGTTGCACTTCTTCAATCCCGTACCGCGGATGCGCATCGTCGAGGTGGTCGACGGCCTCGCTACCGATGCTGAAGTCGGGGTCTGCCTGGAGGCGCTGGTGCGGGGGCTTGGCTATCACCCGGCGCGGGTCAAGGATTCCCCCGGCTTTATCGTCAACCATGCGGGGCGCGCCTTCGGCACCGAGGCCCTGCGCATTCTCAGCGAAGGCGTGGCGCCGCCGTGGTTGATCGATGCGGTGCTGCGCGACAGCGCCGGTTTCGCCATGGGGCCGTTCGAGCTGCTGGACCTGATCGGCCTGGATGTCAGCGCGCCGGTGATGGAATCGATCTACCGACAGTTCTATGAAGAGCCGCGTTACCGGCCGCACCCGGTGCTGCGGCTGATGCTGGCGGGCGGTCGCCTGGGGCGCAAGAGCGGCCAGGGCTTCTATGACTATGGCGAGCCGGGCGGGGCGCCGCGCCAGCGTCAGCACGTGCCGTCCTGTACGGTGTTGCCACCGGTGTGGATCGTCGCCGATGACGAAATCGGCAAGCTGCGCTTGTTGACCCTGCTCCAGCGCCTGGGGGCGCGCATCGAAAGCGCTTCGCGGCCTTCCGCCCAGGCCTTGTGCCTGGTGGCGCCGCTGGGCGAGGACGCCAGCGAATCGGCCCTGCGCCATGCCCTGGACCCGGCGCGCACGGTGGCCATCGACACCCTGCCGGAACTCGACAGCCAGCGCTGCCTGATGCTCAACCCGGCGACCCGCGCAGACATGCAGGAGGCCGCCCATGCGCTGTTCAGCGCCGATGGCGGCACAGTGACGGTGATCCGCGACAGCTGCGGCTTCATTGTCCAGCGCACCCTGGCGTCGATCGTCAACCTGGCCTGCGATATCGCCCAGCAGGGCATCGCCTCGGTGGCCGATATCGACGCGGCGGTCCGCCTGGGCCTCGGTTATCCGCTGGGGCCGCTGGAGTGGGGCGACCAGCTGGGCGCCGGGCGGTTGTTGCAGATCCTCGAACGCCTGGACGCGCTCACCGGCGATCCGCGTTACCGCCCCAGCCCCTGGCTGCGGCGCCGGGCGCTGCTGGGGCTGTCCCTGCGCCAGCCGGAAAACCCGCTGCCGGCCTGAGGCCTGTCGATTCCTATCCCTGCGAGACGCTTGTCATGCTCGATGCCTATATCTACAGCGGTTTGCGCACACCCTTCGGCCGTCACGGCGGCAGCCTGGCCGGCGTACGGCCGGACGATCTTGTAGCGCCCTTGCTGGTGCGCCTATTGGAGACCTCGGGGCTGCCCGTCGAGGCGCTGGAAGAAGTGATCCTCGGTTGTACCAACCAGGCCGGCGAGGACAGCCGCAACCTGGCGCGCAATGCCTTGCTCAGCGCCGGGCTGCCCTGGCGCGTGGCCGGGCAGACGGTCAACCGCCTGTGCGCCAGCGGCCTGTCGGCGGTGATCGACGCGGCCCGGGCGATCACCTGCGGCGAGGGCCGCTTGTACCTGGCCGGCGGCGTCGAGAGCATGTCCCGCGCGCCGTTTATCATGGCCAAGGCCGAAAGCGCCTACAGCCGCACCCTGGACGTGGCTGACAGCACCATCGGCGCGCGCTTCGCCAATCCGCGGCTGGTGCAGCGCTACGGCAACCACAGCATGCCCGAGACCGGCGATAACCTGGCGCGCCGCTATGCCATCGAGCGCGAGGACGCCGACCGCTTTGCCGCCGCGTCCCAGGCGCGCTACCAGGCCGCCTTGCAGGCCGGGGTGCTGGAGGGCGAGATCATGGCCGTCGAGGCGCCGCTCGGGCGCAGGGGCCAGACCGTGACGGTCGCGCATGACGAGCATCCGCGTCCGCGCTCCGACCTGGCCGCCCTGTCACGCTTGCCCACGCTGTTCGCCGGTGGCGTGGTGACGGCGGGCAATGCCTCGGGGATCAACGACGGGGCGGCGGTGCTGCTGCTCGGCGATCGCCAGATCGGACTCGAACACGGGGTGCGGCCGCTGGCGCGGATCCTCTCGTCGGCGGCGGTCGGCGTCGAGCCGCAGTTCATGGGCATCGGTCCGCACACCGCCATACTGCTGGCCTTGCAGCGGGCCCGCATCGGCCTGGAGCAGGTCGACCTGATCGAGATCAACGAGGCGTTCGCGTCCCAGGTGCTGGCCTGCCTCAAGGCCTTGGATCTGGATTTCGACGACCCGCGGGTCAACCCTACCGGCGGCGCCATCGCCATCGGTCACCCGCTGGGCGCCTCCGGCGCGCGGCTGGCGTTGAGCGCCTGTCGCACCCTGCAGCGCACCCAGCAGCGCTATGCCGTGGTCAGCCTGTGCGTGGGCGTCGGCCAGGGCGTGGCCATGGTGATCGAACGCGTTTGAACCCGTGACGGGGGGCCGTCGACGAATCAACGCCTGATTTGCGGCGGCACCCGCTGCGCTGCTGCTCTACAGTGCACGGACATTTCTCTCTGGTGCTGGAGACAGCCATGGACAACGCCCCCTTGCTGTTTCAACTGCCCGACGATGACACCCTGTACCGCGCCCTGCTCGAACGCGATCCGGCCTATGACGGGTTCGCTTTCGTCGGGGTGAAGAGCACGGGGGTGTTCTGTCGGCTGACTTGCGCGGCGCGCAAGCCCAAGCGCGAGAACACGGTGTTCTTCAGTTCGATCAAGGCCTGCGTCGAGGCCGGTTTCCGGGCCTGCCTGCGCTGCCGTCCGCTGGCGCAGACCGGGGCCCAGGAGCCCCTGGTCCAACAATTGGTCGCCTTGCTGGAAAGCCATGCCGACAAGCGCTGGTATGAAGAGGACCTGATCGAGCGCGGCTTCGATCCTTCCACGGTACGGCGGGCTTTCAAGCGTCACTTTGGCGTGACCTTCCTGGAAATGGCCCGCCTGCGCCGGATTGGCGAAGGCATGCAGCGACTGGCGGGTGGCGCCAGCGTGATCGAGGCGCAGATCAGCGCCAGTTTCGATTCCGACAGTGGTTTTCGCAGCGCCTTCAGTCGGCTGATCGGCCAACCGCCGTCGAACCTGCGTGGTTGCGATCTGCTCAAGGCCGACTGGCTGCAGACCCCGATCGGGGCGATGCTGGCGGTGGCCGATGCGCAGGCGCTGCATTTGCTGGAGTTCTTCGACCGTCCGGCCCTGGCCACTGAGCTCAAGCGCTTGCAGCAGCACACCGGCTCGACCATCGGCTTCGGACGTTTTGCCCCCATCGATCAGATCGAGGACGAATTGCGGCGTTTTTTCGCCGGGGAGTCGGCGAGTTTCGTCACGCCGCTGGCGCTGAATGCTTCGGCTTTTACCCGCACGGTCTGGCAGGCACTCAGGGCGATACCGCCCGGCACCACCCGCAGTTACGCCGAGGTGGCGAACAGCATCGGCTCGGCCTCCGCCGTGCGGGCCGTGGCCCGGGCCAACGGCGCCAACCAGATAGCCATCGTGATTGCCTGCCACCGGGTGATAGGTTCCGACGGCTCACTGACCGGCTATGGCGGCGGGCTGTGGCGCAAACGCTGGTTGCTCGAGCATGAGCGGCGCCTGTATGCGCAAGTCCTGGCGCGACCGGAGCTCAGGGCCGATGTACCCGTTGCAGGGTGAAGGTCAGCGTCGGGCTTTGTTGCACCACCTGTTCGCCATCGAGCACCTGCACCGCCAGGCGGTGTTCGCCGCGGTCGAGGTTCAGCAGTTGCAGGCTCGGCGCGGTGTCGGGCTGGCCATAGGGCTGGTCGTCCAGCAGCAGGCGCAGGCGGTGGGTGCTGTGCAGGGGCGGTTGCAGGCGGACCTCGACGTTGAAGGTGCCGTTATTGGCGCGCACCACACCGCCGTTGGGTATGCCGTTCAGTTCCAGGGTGCTGTAGGTCGGGGCGCTGGCCGGCGGCAGTAGTTCGGGCTCGCTGGCCGGCGCGAGGGTGGGGCGGGGCGGGGCAATGCGGTTCAACGGTGCCAGTTCGACCGCCTGGCCCTGCACCCCGGCGGGTGGTCGGTCGCTGTAGGCGGGGTTGCCGTTAGCATCGGTGTAGCGATAGATCTGCGCAGCGGCCGGCAGCGCGGTCAGCAACAGCAGATACAGGCAGTGCAAGCGCATGGCGGCTTTCCTCGGGCGTCGGGTCCGTGGCTGCAAGGGCGCGAATGCCTCTAGCATAGGGCCGCGGACCGACACCGGGAGCGCCGCTTCAACCTTTGGACACACAAAGCTCGGCGGTGGCGCGGACCAGCGCCAGTCGGCGCAGCTCGGGCCGGTCGCCGCCATGGGTGGCCCGGGCCAGCCAGGACGGGCATTGCGGGTCGGTGCGGTAGGGGCCGAAATCGGCCAGTTGCTGCAACAGGCGTTTTTGTAACCGATCGAGTTGCGGACGGATCTGCCCGACCAGGTCCGGGCGCGGGCTGTCCGGGGCCTGGCCTTTTAATGTCCACTGCGACAGGCGAGCGTATTGCACCAGCTTGTTGGCCTCGATCTGCGCGGCGAAGAACTGCTCCACCGTGCCGCCTTCGAGTTGGTAGGCGGGTGCCAGGGCCACCGCGGCGGCAATCACTTCACGCTCGCGCGGGCGGTCTTCCACCGGCTTGTGGCTGTCCCATTTGCTCAGGGCCACCTGGTCGGCGATGGCCAGGCGTTCTTCGATGCTGCCCAGCAGCGGGGCGAGGGCGGCGGGCGCGGCACAGGCATTGCCGGCCAGCAACAGCGTCAACAGGGCGAGGCAGAGTCGTGAAGTCATGGCGGGTCTCGACGGCTTGGGGATCAATCGGCGGCCATGATGCACGCAAAACTGCGGTGCCGGGCAAGCGTCTCGGTCGAGAAGGGTCATTGACTGGCCGCAGCGGTCGCGGGCGCGCCGCAGCCGGTGGGGCTTGAAGCGATCTGCGTGGCGTTTTCGTCATAGACCAGCCGGCAGGCGCTCAAGCCGTTTTCGAGCAGCTCGCGACTCTTGATCGCGCCGTTGCGGTGATAGCACAGCTGCTCGCCGGCCAGCTTCGCCCGGTCATGATTCTTCAGTCGCTGCTGGTTGATGGTCATCCATTCGAAGCCGACCTTGTTCACCTGGCAGTCGATCTGGCCGTTGTCGTAGTAGGTGATTTCGCTGACCTTGTCGTCCGCGGCGATGACTCGTTCGCGAGTCTTGCGCCCGCTCTGGGCATCGTATTCGCGGTATTCCTGCAACTCGCCGTACAGGTAGTCGCGCTCGCTGGTGACCCTGCCTTGCCTGAACTCACGGGCCATGCCGCAGTTCTGCACCTCGGTCCGATAACTTTCGAAGCGGCAGCGCGGTGTTGCGGAGAATATCTGGCCATGCTCGTCCAGCTGGGTCATCAGGCCGATGAAGTCGCTGCCTTCGACGCGACCGACGGTAGCGGGCGAACCGTCGGCGAGGAAGGTCAGGTAGGGGCCTTGCAGGTTGCCGTTGCGATAGCTGATGTCCGACAGCAAGACCTTGCCGTCGGCGCTGTAGACCAACGAGCGGCCCTCGCGCTGGCCGTTCTCGTAGTTGTAGGAGTACATCAACTGGCCGGCATCGTTGTAGCCCTCCTGGGTGCCCCAGAGGATGCCGCCGCGATAATGCTCGATCACCCGCAGCACGCCCTTGGCGTTGGTATCGCGCAGTTCGCCGTCCATTTTGTCGGCGACGAAACCGACGCTGTGGGTATGGCCTTCGGCGGCCTTGAGTTGCCATGGGCCGCTGCGCACACCCTGGTCGAAATGACCGGTGCCCTCCGGGGTCAGCCAAAGGCCCTGGCGCTGGTCGTCGAGATAGTCGCCACGCTCGACCACCTGGCCATTTTCACGTCGTTCGCTGGGGCCATTGCGCAGGTCCCGGGCGTAAGTGACGAAGCCGCCGTCCTGGGGCGTTTCGAACTCCGCCAGGTGGATGTCCCAGCGACCTTCGCGCAGGTCGTCACGGTATTCGCCGGTCATGAAGTAGCCTTCGCTCTCATGGGAGAGGTTCCACTGGCCTTGGCGCTTGCCATTGATATAACCCCCCTGGGACCAGCTGCCCTGCGGGCCGCCAATGCCCCATTTGCCGGTGCGTTGACCCTGGGCGTAGGCGCCCACGGCAGCAACGGCGCCGGAGCCGGAGTACGCCACGCTGGGGCCATCCTCGCTCCCCGTGAAGCGCTGCGGTTCGGTTTCCCAGGCAATGCGGCTGGCCCGGTAGTTGTACAGCAGGGGGTCGCCTTCCGGCGCGGGGGCGTCGCCGCGCCAGTAGGTCACGGTGAGAAAGCGCCCATCCTTTTCGGCAAAGGTCTTTTTGTAGCTGTCCTGGTCGGTGCCGGGCGGATTGGCGCTGATGGGCTTCCCGCCCTGGTCGAAATAGCCCACCAGGGTGCCTGCCGAATGGTCGAGCTGGTCGAACTCATCGATACCCGAGTCTTCGTAGAAGACGCTGTAGTTCAGCGGTGTCAGCTGGCGCAGCGCCTGTTTCACCGTCAGGGCATCGAGCTTCTTGCGATCTTTGGTGATGCGCTCCAGGGCCGGCTGCAGTTTGTCCAGGCGCTGGTAGAGCTGGTCGTTTTCGTTATAGCGGTAGGCGTAGACCCGATACTGGCCGCCCTGTTTGAATAGCACCAGGCGGATCGGCGACTCGCTGTCCAGGGCGATGTTGAACACGGACTCGATCGTGGCGTTGCCGAAGTCGTCCAGCAGCTGCGGCTGGCTCTCCTCCGGATCGACCGAGTAATAACCTTTGACGCCGCCGGCCTGCTTGATGAAGGCCAGGGTCGCCTGGCTTTCCGTCAGGCCGGTGATCAGCGGGTGGGCCAGGGGTTTGTTGGCATAGAAGGGGGCAGCCTGGGTGCTACCGAACGCCAGGCAGGCGATCAGGCCGAGAGAACGAGTCCACTGCATACGAATCCCTTCGTCGAGGCGCCCCACAGAGGGCGCGAAAGGCGGGGATTATCCATGGATGGATCGCCCGGGGGAATGTTTCGGGCGGTTGGCGGGCCATAAAAAAGGCCTCCCGAAGGAGGCCTTTTGATCACGCCGCGTATCGCGGCGCTACCGGATCAGCAGCTGTAGTACAGCTCGTATTCCAGTGGGTGCACGAAGGTGCGGACCTTGATTTCTTCTTCGCTTTTCAGGGCGATGTAGGCGTCGATGAAGTCGTCGCTGAAAACGCCGCCCTTGGTCAGGAACGCACGACCCTTGTCCAGCTCTTCCAGGGCTTCTTTCAGGCTGCCGCAAACCTGCGGGATCTCTTTCGCCTCTTCAGGCGGCAGGTCGTACAGGTTTTTGTCGGCGGCGTCGCCAGGGTGGATCTTGTTCTGGATACCGTCCAGGCCGGCCATCAGCAGGGCGGCGAAGGCCAGGTACGGGTTGGCGGCCGGATCCGGGAAGCGCGCTTCGATACGGCGGGCTTTCGGGCTCGACACGTAAGGAATGCGGATCGAAGCGGAGCGGTTGCGCGCCGAGTAGGCCAGCATCACTGGTGCTTCGAAGCCTGGGACCAGACGCTTGTAGGAGTTGGTCGAAGGGTTGGTGAAGCCGTTCAGGGCCTTACCGTGCTTGATGATGCCGCCGATGAAGTACAGGGCGGTGTCGGACAGGCCGGCATAACCTTCGCCCGCGAAGGTGTTCTTGCCGTCTTTCCAGATCGACATGTGGACGTGCATGCCCGAACCGTTGTCGCCGTACAGCGGCTTCGGCATGAAGGTAGCGGTACGGCCGTAGGCGTCGGCAACGTTGTGCACCACGTACTTCAGGGTCTGGACTTCGTCGGCCTTCTTCACCAGGGTGTTGAACTTGACGCCGATTTCGTTCTGGCCGGCAGTCGCCACTTCGTGGTGGTGAACTTCGACGGTCTGGCCCATTTCCTCCAGTGCGTTGCACATGGCGGTACGGATTTCGTGGTCATGGTCGAACGGCGGAACCGGGAAGTAGCCGCCCTTGATGCCTGGACGGTGGCCTTTGTTGCCGCCCTCGATGTCCTGGTCGGACATCCACGAGCCTTGCTCGGAGTAGATCTTGAACATCGAGCCGGAGATGTCGGACTTGAATTTCACTTCGTCGAAGATGAAGAACTCAGGCTCTGGACCGGCGAATACGGTGTCGCCGATCAGGGTGCTTTTCAGGTGCTCTTCGGCACGCTTGGCGATGGCACGCGGGTCGCGATCGTAGCCCTGCATGCTCGAAGGCTCGATGATGTCGCAGACCAGGATCAGGGTCGGCTCTTCGGTGAACGGGTCCAGCACGGCGGTGTCGTCGACCGGCATCAGGATCATGTCGGAGGCTTCGATGCCTTTCCAGCCAGCGATGGAGGAACCGTCGAACATCTTGCCGGTTTCGAAGAAGTCTTCATCCAGCGCATCACGGGCCGGCATGGTCACGTGGTGCTGAGTGCCTTTGGTGTCAGTGAAGCGCAGATCAATCCATTTGACGTCATGATCTTTGATGAGTTGAACCGACTTCGACATAGTGTCCTCCGGGTGGCTTCGGGCGGGTGTTGGTGTGCCCTTAGAATGTGGGTGATGCCGGCGCCGATACTCGGCCATGGCAACCTGCCTCACAAGGGAGCAAATTGCATGCCAGTGCCCTGTGATGGATTTTATGCCCCAAACTCACGCATTCCGGGCGGTATTTGGGGCAAATCGGTAAATCGACGCACTGCAATGTTGCGTTTTTGCGAAGCAATGAACCATTTTGGTGCATGAAAAACCAAGTGCAGATTAATTGGTTAAACCTTGAGCAATTTCCGCTATAATCCGCGCCCCCCTTTTTCGGCTGGCCCTGCGCGCGCTGTTTTCATGAAACTAATCGTTAAAGTTTTCCCGGAAATCACCATTAAAAGCCGCCCGGTACGGACGCGTTTCATCCGTCAGCTGGCCAAGAACATCCGTGCCGTGCTCCGCGATCTGGACCCGGCCGTGGTGGTCAATGGTGTGTGGGACAACCTCGAGCTGGAAACCGCCGTCAGCGAGCCCAAGGTCCTGAAGGAAATGACCGAGCGCCTGAGCTGCATGCCCGGCATCGCGCATTTCCTGCAGGTCGACGAATACCCCCTGGGCGACTTCGACGACATCGTCGCCAAGTGCAAGCAGCACTTCGGCGAAGCCCTGGCGGGGAAAGTCTTCGCCGTACGCTGCAAGCGCGCCGGCAAGCACGAATTCAGCTCCATGGACGTGGAAAAGTACGTCGGCAGCCAGTTGCGCCGGCAGTGCGGCGCCGCCGGGATTTCCCTGAAAGAGCCGGAAATCGAAGTGCGGATGGAAATTCGCGACCAACGGTTGTTCGTGATCCACAGCCAGCACAACAGCATCGGCGGTTATCCGCTGGGCGCCCTGGAACAGACCCTGGTGCTGATGTCCGGCGGTTTCGATTCCACGGTGGCGGCGTACCAGATCATGCGCCGCGGCCTGATGGGGCATTTCTGCTTCTTCAACCTGGGCGGGCGTGCACACGAATTGGGCGTGATGGAAGTCGCGCACTATATCTGGAAGAAATACGGCAGCTCCCAGCGCGTGCTGTTCGTCAGCGTGCCCTTCGAGGAAGTGCTCGGCGAGATCCTCGGCAAGGTCGACGACAGTCATATGGGCGTCATCTTGAAGCGTATGATGTTGCGTGCCGCGTCGAGCATCGCCGACCGCCTGCACATCGACGCGCTGGTCACCGGCGAGGCGATTTCCCAGGTGTCGAGCCAGACCCTGCCGAACCTCTCGGTGATCGACTGCGTGACCGACAAGCTGGTGCTGCGCCCGCTGATCGCTAGCCACAAGCAGGACATCATCGACCTGGCCAACGAAATCGGCACCGCCGACTTCGCCAAGCACATGCCGGAGTATTGCGGGGTCATCTCGGTGAACCCCAAGACCCACGCCAAGCGCCATCGCGTGGAGCATGAAGAGAAAGAATTCGACATGGCGGTGCTCGAACGCGCCGTCGAGCGAGCCAAGCTGGTGCCGATCGATCGGGTGATCGACGAACTGGGCCAGGATTTGCAGATCGAAGAAGTCGGCGAAGCGCTGGCCGGCCAGATCGTCATCGACATCCGTCACCCGGATGCCCAGGAGGACGATCCGCTGGAGCTTTCCGGCGTCGAGATAAAAGCGCTGCCGTTCTATGCATTGAATGCACGCTTCAAGGAACTGGACCCTACTCGCCAGTACCTGCTGTATTGCGACAAAGGCGTGATGAGTCGCCTGCATGCTCACCATCTGCTCAGTGAGGGACATGCCAATGTGCGCGTTTATAGACCGAGCTAAGTGCCCGGGGCTGTTTGCCTGTGGCTTGCGTCACCGGCCCCCCGACGCCGTCAAGCTGTAACGGCAAAGCCTGACTCTCATTGTTAATCGCTGCCAGAACCTGTCAGCACACCGAATCCTCTGATCGAGATACACAAGTGATCGAAAATCTACGCAACATCGCCATCATTGCTCACGTTGACCACGGTAAAACCACCCTGGTAGACAAACTCCTGCGTCAGTCCGGCACCCTGGAGCGCAACGAGCTCAACGACGAGCGCGTGATGGACTCCAACGACCAGGAAAAAGAGCGCGGCATTACCATCCTGGCCAAAAACACCGCCATCAACTGGAACGGCTACCACATCAACATCGTGGACACCCCGGGCCACGCCGACTTCGGCGGCGAAGTAGAGCGCGTAATGTCCATGGTCGACTCCGTGCTGCTGCTGGTCGACGCCCAGGACGGCCCTATGCCGCAGACCCGCTTCGTGACCAAGAAGGCCTTCGAAGCCGGCCTGAAGCCGATCGTCGTGATCAACAAGGTCGACCGTCCGGGCGCGCGTCCTGACTGGGTTCTGGACCAGATCTTCGACCTGTTCGACAACCTGGGCGCCACCGACGAACAGCTGGACTTCAAAGTCGTCTACGCCTCGGCCCTGAACGGCATCGCCGGTCTGGACCACACCGAAATGGCCGAAGACATGACCCCGCTGTACCAGTCGATCGTCGACAACGTACCCGCGCCAAGCGTCGACCGTGACGGCCCGTTCCAGATGCAGATCTCCGCTCTGGACTACAACAGCTTCCTGGGTGTGATCGGCGTTGGCCGTATCGCTCGCGGTCGCGTCAAGCCGAACACTCCGGTTGTCGCCATCGACACCGAAGGCAAGCGCCGCAACGGCCGTATCCTCAAGCTGATGGGCCATCACGGCCTGCACCGTGTGGACGTCGAAGAAGCCGCTGCCGGCGACATCGTCTGCATCAGCGGTTTCGACGAGCTGTTCATCTCCGACACCCTGTGCGACATCAACACCGTTGAGGCGATGAAGCCGCTGACCGTCGACGAGCCGACCGTTTCCATGACCTTCCAGGTCAACGATTCGCCGTTCTGCGGTAAAGAAGGCAAGTTCGTGACCTCCCGTAACATCAAGGAGCGTCTGGACAAAGAGCTGCTGTACAACGTTGCACTGCGCGTTGAAGAAGGCGACTCGGCCGACAAGTTCAAGGTTTCCGGCCGTGGTGAGCTGCACCTGTCGGTTCTGATCGAAACCATGCGTCGCGAAGGCTTCGAGATGGCTGTAGGCCGTCCGGAAGTGATCATCCGCGAAGTGAACGGCACCAAGCAGGAACCGTTCGAAAACGTGACCATCGACATCCCTGAAGAATCCCAGGGCAAGGTCATGGAAGAGATGGGCCTGCGTAAGGGCGACCTGACCAACATGGCGCCGGATGGCAAGGGCCGTGTACGCCTGGAATACAACATTCCAGCCCGTGGTCTGATCGGTTTCCGTAACCAGTTCCTGACCCTGACCAACGGTGCAGGCATCCTGACCTCGATCTTCGATCGCTACGACACCATGAAGTCCGGCCACATGTCCGGCCGTCTGAACGGTGTTCTGGTATCGGTAGAAACCGGCAAGGCGCTGACCTACTCCCTGGAAACCCTGCAGGCGCGCGGCAAGCTGTTCGTCGAGCACGGCCAGGAGATCTACAACGGTCAGATCGTCGGCCTGAACAGCCGCGACAACGACCTGGGCGTGAACCCGACCAAAGGCAAGAAGCTCGACAACATGCGCGCTTCGGGCAAGGACGAGACCATCGCCCTGGTTCCGCCGGTTCGCTTCACTCTGGAGCAGGCCCTGGAATTCATCCAGGACGACGAGCTCTGCGAAGTGACGCCGAAGTCCATCCGTCTTCGCAAGAAGATCCTGGACGAAGGCGAGCGTACCCGCGCTGCCAAGAAAGCCAAGGCCAACTAAGCCCGGCTGAATGAAAAACGCCCCCGGTCGCAAGGCCGGGGGCGTTTTTTTTCGCCTGCGAAAAAGGCGCTGTCCGATATCACCGCTGTAGCCGCTGCCGAGCTCCAGCGAGGCTGCGATCGGCTGCGCAGCAGTCGTAATCCAGGCACCGCCGAGCTTCAGGTGTACCGCGTCGTATGGTTTTGCGACTGCTTTGCAGCCGATCGCAGCCTCGCCGAGGCTCGGCAGCGGCTACAGGGCTACAGGGCTACAGGGCTACAGGGCTATAGGGCTACAGGGGATGGGATCAGAAGCGTTCCAGGGTCCGGCTGCTGGTGTTGGTCGGGCGTTCCAGCGGCTTGGGCTTGTAGGCGCAATAACCCGGGCGCGGGCCGATCTTCGGGTGGTTGCGACAGGTGTCCGGGCGCTTGTCATAAATGGTGCACAGGCGGCTCTTACGATCCAGATACAGGCAGTCGTTGTTGCTCATGCGCTGCAGGGTGAAGATTTCGGACTTCTGGTTGTAGCGCTCGACTATGCCTTCCTTTTGCAGGCGCTTGGCGATGTTCTTCGCCGGCTCGCCACGCTCGAACTCGTCGACGATGCCGATGCGGATCAGGTCCTTGATCTTGACCTCCACCGGCAGGGTGCAGCAGCTGGACATGCAGGAGCCGCACATGGGCGCGGAATATTTGGCCCAGGTATCGAGTCGGTCGATTTCCGCGGCGGCGATCAGGTTGGACTTCATCAGGCGTGTTTCCAGCGTGTGTATCAGGGCGCGCGATCATACCGGGACGGGCGGATGCTTGAACAACCATTTAACGGAATTTACCCCCGGCCACGGGGTTTCCGGCGGGCGGCACGGCATCTGCATCCCTTTGTGCCAGCCGCTGCGGGAAATGCCGCCTGTGTTCGGGCAATTGCACAACGCACCGAACCAGAGCCTTTGGCTCCTGTCAGACCGACTAGGCTCAGACAATTCCATGCTCACTGTCTCTCTCGCTCGAGGTCCTATCCATGACTGAGGAACTGCAGGTTCGTGACGCTGAGGTGGCCGCTTTTCGCGACGCCGTGTTGAACAAACTCACCTATGCGGTGGGCAAGGACCCGGATCATGCCTTCGACCATGACTGGTTCGAGGCCATCGCCCTGGCGGCGCGCGATCACATGGTCGAACACTGGATGGACCACACGCGGCAGATCTACCGCAAGGGCCAGAAACGTGTCTATTACCTTTCCCTGGAATTTCTCATCGGCCGCTTGCTGCTCGACAGCCTGAGCAACCTCGGCCTGCTGGACGTGGCGCGCGATGCCCTGGGCGAGCTGGGCGTCGACCTGGAGCGCATCCGCCAGCTGGAGCCGGATGCTGCGCTGGGCAACGGCGGCCTCGGGCGCCTGGCGGCCTGTTTCATGGAGAGCATGTCGACCCTGGGCATCGCTGGCCACGGCTATGGCATCCGGTATGAGCATGGCCTGTTCCGCCAGGCCATCGTCGACGGCTGGCAGCAGGAGCAGACCGAACACTGGCTGGATTTCGGCAACCCCTGGGAGTTCGAGCGGCCCGAGGTGATTTACCCGATCGGCTTCGGCGGCAGCGTCGAGACCGTCACCGACGAGGCCGGCCATGCCCGGCAGGTCTGGTGGCCGGCGGAGACCGTGCGTGCGGTGGCTTACGACACCCCTGTGGTCGGCTGGCGGGGCGCCAGCGTCAATACCTTGCGCCTGTGGCGGGCGCGGGCCATGGAAGAGCTGCACCTGGAGCGCTTCAACGCGGGCGATCACCTGGGCGCGGTGGCCGAAGTAGCCCGCGCCGAAAGCATCTCGCGGGTGCTCTACCCGGCGGACAGCACCGAAGCCGGGCAGGAACTGCGGCTGCGCCAGGAATATTTCTTCGTTTCGGCCTCGCTGCAGGACCTGCTGCGCCGGCACAAGAACATGCACGACTCGGTGCTCAGCCTCGGCGAGCACGCGGCGATCCAGCTCAACGATACCCACCCGTCGATCGCCGTGGCCGAGCTGATGCGCCAGCTCGTGGACTTGCACGGTATCGCCTGGGAAGCCGCCTGGCAGATCACCGTCGAGACCCTGGCCTACACCAACCACACGCTGCTGCCCGAAGCCCTGGAAACCTGGCCGGTGGGCCTGATGGAACGCATGCTGCCGCGGCACATGCAGATCATCTACCTGATCAACGCCCAGCACATCGATTCGCTGCGGGCCAAGGGCATCCATGACTTCGACGTGCTGCGCGCGGTGTCGCTGATTGAGGAAGACAACGGGCGCCGCGTGCGCATGGGCAACCTGGCGTTTCTCGGCTCCCACAGTGTCAACGGCGTGTCCGGCCTGCACACCCAGCTGATGCGTAGCACGGTGTTCTCCGAGCTGCACAAGCTCTACCCGGAGCGGATCAACAACAAGACCAACGGCATTACCTTTCGCCGCTGGCTGTACCAGGCCAACCCCCAGCTGACGCATATGCTGGTCGAAGCGGTGGGGCCGCAGGTGCTGGATAACCCCGAGGAGCTGTTGCAGGGGCTCGAGCCCTTCGCCGACAAGCCGGCCTTTCGCAAGCAGTTCGCCGAGCAGCGCCTGCACAGCAAGCGCGCGCTGGCGGCGATCATCCACGAGCGGCTGGGTATCGCGATCAACCCGGCGGCCCTGTTCGATGTGCAGGTCAAGAGGATCCACGAATACAAGCGCCAGTTGCTCAACCTGCTGCACACCGTGGCGCTGTACCAGGCGATCCGCGCCGAGCCGGAAACCGACTGGGTGCCACGGGTGAAGATCTTCGCCGGCAAGGCCGCGGCCAGCTATCACCAGGCCAAGCTGATCATCAAGCTGAGCAACGACATCGCCCGCACGGTGAACAACGACCCGACCGTGCGTGGCCTGCTCAAGGTGGTGTTCCTGCCCAACTACAACGTCAGCCTGGCGGAAAGCATCATCCCGGCGGCGGACCTGTCGGAGCAGATTTCCACCGCCGGTTTCGAGGCGTCGGGCACCAGCAACATGAAGTTCGGCCTCAACGGCGCCCTGACCATCGGCACCCTGGACGGGGCCAACGTCGAGATGTGCGAGCGGGTCGGCGCCGAACACATGTTCATCTTCGGCCTCAGCGCCCAGCAGGTGGAGTCGCGCAAGCGTAACGGCGAGTTCAGCGCGGCGCCGGACATCGCCGCCTCGCACCGGCTCAACGATGTGCTTCAAGCGATCCGCGGCGGGGTGTTCTCGCCGGACGACCCGGCGCGCTACACCGGGCTGGTGGATGCGCTGATCGACTATGACCGCTTCCACGTGTGCGCCGATTTCGATTCCTACTGGAGCGCCCAGTTGCACGTCGAAGAGCGCTGGCGCGACCCAAATCAATGGTGGCGCTCGGCGGTGCTCAACAGTGCGCGCATGGGCTGGTTCTCTTCGGACCGGACCATCCGCGAGTATGCCGTGGAGATCTGGAAGGCGCTGGAATAGGCGGGGTAGAGCCGGCGCCGGGGAGCCGCCCGGCGTCGGGGCGGGGGCCCCGGGCAACGGCTATAGGTCGGATTTCGGGCTACGCTCAACCCCGCGCATGAACTCTCTATGGCGGATCTCGTCTCATAGGAGGCAATGCGCCCCGACTCGCGTTAAACTGCGCGGGTTTTTTACCCCCCATTCCTCCGGAGCCTTCCATGTCCCGCGTTACCCTGAGTCGCTATTTGATTGAGCAGACCCGCAGCAACAACACTCCTGCCGATCTGCGCTTCCTGATCGAAGTGGTGGCGCGTGCCTGCAAGGAAATCAGCCACGCCGTATCCAAGGGCGCCCTGGGTGGCGTTCTGGGCAGCATGGGCACTGAAAACGTCCAGGGCGAAGTGCAGAAGAAGCTCGATGTGCTCTCCAACGAGATCCTGCTCGAAGCCAACGAATGGGGCGGCCACCTGGCCGGCATGGCGTCCGAGGAAATGGACAATGCCTACCAGATCCCGGGCAAATACCCGAAAGGCGCCTACCTGCTGGTATTCGACCCGCTGGACGGCTCGTCGAACATCGATATCAACGCGCCGGTCGGCACCATCTTCTCCGTGCTGCGTTGCCCGAACGAATACCTGAGCCAGAACGAAGCCTTGAACGAAAAGGCCTTCCTGCAGCCAGGCACCCAGCAGGTCGCCGCCGGCTACGCCATCTACGGCCCGCAGACCATGCTGGTGCTGACCCTGGGCGACGGCGTCAAGGGCTTCACCCTGGATCGCGAGATGGGCAGCTTCGTACTGACCCACGAGAACCTGACCATTCCTGAGAGCACCCAGGAGTTCGCCATCAACATGTCCAACCAGCGCCACTGGGAAGCCCCGGTCGGGCGCTACGTGGGCGAGCTGATGGCCGGCGAGGAAGGCCCGCTGAAGAAGAACTTCAACATGCGCTGGGTCGCCGCGATGGTGGCCGACGTGCACCGCATCCTGACCCGTGGCGGCGTGTTCATGTACCCGCGCGACAGCCGCGAGCCGTCGAAGCCGGGCAAGCTGCGCCTGATGTACGAAGCCAACCCGATGTCTTTCCTGGTCGAACAGGCGGGCGGCGCCGCGACCGATGGTCACCAGCGCATTCTCGACATCCAGCCCGAAGGCCTGCACCAGCGCGTAGCGGTGTTCCTCGGCTCGAAGGAAGAAGTGGCCCGCGTGACGGCCTACCACAAGGAATAAATCCATGGCCGCGCCCTGGCAGCCCCTGCTCGACTGGTGGTTCGGTTTCGCCGAGCGGCCCGCCGACGTCGTGGCTGACAAGGGCAAGCTGTGGTTCGGCAAGCGCGACAGCCAGGACCTCGAGGCGCGCGAGCGTTTCGGGGACCTGGTGGAACAGGCGCTGGCGGGTGGCTTGAGCGAGTGGGCGCAACGCCCGCAGGGCTGGCTGGCCCTGGTGCTGTTGCTCGACCAGTTGCCGCGCATGCTCTATCGCGAAACCCCGAAAAGCTTCGCCGGCGACTTGCGGGCCCAGGCCCTGGTAGCCCAGGGCATCGCCGCGGACTTCGACCGGCAACTGTTGCCGTTGCAGCGCAGCTTTATCTACCTGGTGTTCGAGCATTGCGAGAATCTGGCGGTGCAGAACGAAGCGATTTCCCGCTTTGCCGCGTTGCACGATGAACAACCGGCGCAAGACCGGCCGGTGTTCGCCGATCATCTGGACTACGCCGAACGGCACCAGAAAATCATTGCCCGCTTCGGGCGCTTCCCCCACCGCAACCGGATCCTCGGGCGCGAATCGACGCCGGAAGAGCTGGCGTTCTTGCGTGAGCCGGGTTCCAGCTTTTAATCCTTCTGCGTTCTATAGATCGCTATCGCGGGCAAGCCTCGCTCCTACAAAGGTATGCGCGCACCTGTAGGAGCGGCCGGTCGACGCTCGATTGCCCGCGATGCTTTTTCAGATCCGGAAACTGCCCACCAGTTGCTTCAGCCTTGCTGCTTGCTGTTCCAGGTCGGCGCAGGCGCGCAGGGTGGCCTGGAGGTTTTCCACGCCTTCCTGGTTGAGGGTGTTGATCTGGTTGATGTCGACGTTGATCGACTCGACCACGGCGGTCTGTTCCTCGGTGGCGGTGGCCACGGACTGGTTCATGCCGTCGATCTCGCCGATGCGCTGGGTCACGCTGCCCAGGCGCTCGCCGGCCTGGTTGGCGATGCCGACGCTGCTTTCGCTCTCGCGCTGGCTGCTGGTCATGGTGCTCACCGCCTGGCGGGCGCCGACCTGCAGTTCCTCGATCATCTTCTGCACTTGCTGCGCCGAGTCCTGGGTGCGGTGGGCGAGGTTGCGCACTTCGTCGGCGACCACCGCGAAACCGCGGCCGGCCTCGCCGGCGCGGGCGGCTTCGATGGCGGCGTTGAGCGCCAGCAGGTTGGTCTGCTGGGAGATGCTGGTGATGACTTCGAGGATCTGCCCGATGTTCACCGTGTTGCTGTTCAGGGTCTCGATATTGCCGCAGGAGTCGCTGATCTTCGCCGACAGCTGCTGCATCGCGGCGATGGTCTGGTCGACCACGGCCTGGCCTTCGCTGGCCAGGTTGCGCGCGTCGCTGGAGTGCTGCGAGGCCAGCGCGGCGTTCTGGGCGATTTCCTGGGCGGCGGCGCCGAGCTGATTGATCGCCGCGGCGACGCTGCTGGTGCGCGAGGCCTGCTGGTCGGAGTTGAGCATCGATGAGTTCGAGGCGCTGACCACGCGCAGGGCCACTTCATTGACCTGGCCGGTGGCCGAGGCGACTTCGCGGATCGAGGTGTGGATGCGCTCGACGAAGCGGTTGAACGACACGCCCAGGGTGCCGAATTCGTCGTGGCCATGGATGGTCAGGCGCTTGGTCAGGTCGCCTTCGCCCTCGGCGATATCGTGCATCGCGCGGCCCATCAGGTGCAGCGGCTGCATCAGCACGCGGATCAGCATGCCCAGCAGGCCGATGATGATCGCCACGGCAATCAGCATGGCGACGATGGCCGAGGTACGGAATTCGCTGAGCATCGAGAACGCGGTGTCCTTGTCCAGCACCAGCGCCACGTACCAGTCCGCCGAGGGCACGCCGTTGACGCGGGTGAAGGAGATGAACTGGCGCTGGCCGTTCAGCTCGACTTCCTTCAGGCCCGGGCTGACCTGGGGCGCGCCGTTGGGGTAGGCCTCGCTGAGATTCTTGAGCACCAGCTTGCTGTCCGGGTGGATCAGGATCTTGCCGGCGGCGCTGACGATGAACGCCTGGCCGTGGCCGCCGAAGTTCAGCGAGTTGATGATGGCGCTGATGCTGGACAGGTCGATGTCGGCCCCGGCGACGCCGATGAAGCTGCCCTGGTGCTGGACCGGCGTCGCGACGGTGATTACCAGCTTGCCGGAAGAGGCCGCGATGTAGGGTTCGGTGACGATGGTCTGCTGGGCCGCGGTGGCCGCCTTGTACCAGCCGCGGGCGCGCGGGTCGTAGTCGGGCGCGCGGTTGCCTGCCGGAACGGAGAACATCAGGCCGTCCTGGCCACCGAAGTAGCTGAGCTGGAAGTTGCTGGCGTAGGCGGGGAGGCCGACGCTGCGTTTCAGGCCGTCGAGGTCGCTGCCGTCCACGGCGACTTGCTGGGCCAGGGTGTGCAACAACTGGATGCGGCTTTCCAGCCAGGTCTGGATGTTGCTGCTGGTCAGGCTGCCGAGTTCCTGCATGGAGGACTCGCTGCTGCTGCGCAGGGCCTCGCGCTGTCGATAATCGTTGAACAGGATAAAACAGGCGAACGCGACGGCCACCACAAGAGCGGCGGCCAGCAGGATCTTGTGGCTGAATTTCATGTTTCTGGTCATTAAGTGAACTACCGCGAGAGGGTGGTCAGCGAGGGGCGTCAATTTGCCATAACGGCGGTTTTTACGCTGCTTTTATGTCGACTGGCCATCACTCAACATGAGGTGCGCTGACGTTTGTCCGACGAAATGCTTTTTGCCCGCGCAAAGTGGTTGATTCCCGAGGAAATGCTGAGCGCTGCGTCACAATAAATAGCCATCCGGCTGGGGAACCAGACAGGGCTTTTCTCTTCTAAGCTTCTGGTTGGCAGCATGCCATCCCCCGTCCGTCCAGGAGTTTCACCATGTCCCTGCGTTCTTTCGCTCTGTTGTCGTTCTGCGTGCTGTTGGCTGCATGCGGCAAGGTCAATCAGGAAAACTATTCCAAGCTGTCGGCCGGCATGCCCAAGGCCGAAGTTGAAAAACTGCTGGGCAAACCGACCGATTGTTCCGGCGCGCTGGGCATGTCCAGTTGCACTTGGGGCGACAAGAACAGCTTTATCAGCGTGCAGTACGCCGGTGACAAAGTGCTGATGTTTTCCGGGCAAGGCCTGAAGTAAAAAAAACCGGGGCCGTGCGCCCGCGGGAGAAAAATAATGATGCGTTTGGTAGTCACCCTTCTCGCCGGCCTGTTACTGGCTGGCTGCGCCACGTCCCGGGACGATTCGCTGGCGCCCAAGACCGTTGATCACGTCGATCTCAAGCGTTACCAAGGGACCTGGTACGAGTTGGCGCGTTTGCCGATGTATTTCCAGCGCAATTGCGCGCAATCCGAAGCCCGTTACACCCTGCTGCCCGACGCCAACATGGCGGTGCTCAACCGCTGCCTGACCGCCGACTGGCAATGGGAAGAGGTGCGGGGCACGGCAACGCCACAGGCGCCGGGTAAAACCGACAAGCTGTGGGTCGAGTTCGATACCTGGTTTTCCCGGCTGATACCGGGCCTGGCCAAGGGCGATTACTGGGTGCTGTACGTGAGCGACGACTACAAGACCGCGATTGTCGGCAACCCGGACCGGCGTTACCTGTGGCTGTTGTCACGCCGGCCGAATGTCAGCGAGGCGGTTCGTGAGGACCTGCTGAGCAGGGCGCGCCAGCAGGGTTATGACACCACTCGCCTGATCTGGCGAGTGTCGGACAAGGCGATGGCCAAGACCTCGAAATGATCCCCGCGCGGGAGCCAGCCAACTGGCCCCCGCGTTCGTGGTTTCAGCCGAGCAGCTCGCGCAGCACCTGGGTGAAGGCGCGGTTGCTGTCTTCTTCGCCGGCGTGACGGCCGTCGCGCACGACCCACTGACCATTGACCAGCACATCGCGCACCTGGCGATCGCCGCCGGCGAACAGCCAGCGGTTGAGGATGCCGTCGCCATCGGCGGTGGCCAGGTAAGGATCGTTGCCGTCGAGCACCAGCCAGTCGGCGCGCTTGCCCACCTCCAGGGCGCCGATCGGCTGCCCCAGGGCCTGGGCGCCACCGTCCAGCGCGGCGTCGTACAGGGTCCGGCCGACCATCGGCTGGTCGCTGCGGTACAGGCGGTTGCGGCGCTGGTCGCGCAGGCGCTGGCCGTATTCCAGCCAGCGCAGTTCTTCCACCACGCTCAGCGACACATGGCTGTCGGAACCGATGCCCAGGCGGCCGCCCTGGGCGAGGAAATCCACGGCGGGGAAAATCCCGTCGCCGAGGTTGGCCTCGGTGGTCAGGCACAGGCCGGCGATCGCCTTGCTGCGCGCCATGAGGCTGACTTCCTCGGCGTTGGCGTGGGTCGCGTGGACCAGGCACCAGCGCTGGTCGACCTCGGTATTTTCATACAGCCATTGCAGCGGCCGGCGCCCGCTCCAGGTCAGGCAGTCGTCGACTTCCTTCTGTTGTTCGGCAATGTGGATATGCACCGGGCACTGCTGGTCGCTGGCGGCCAACACGTCGCTGATCTGCTGCGGAGTGACCGCGCGCAACGAATGGAAGCACAGCCCCAGTTGCTGAGTCGGTTGTCCGGCCAGCAGCGGTTGCAGGCGGCTTTGCAGCTTGAGGTAGTTTTCCGTGCTGTTGATGAAGCGGCGCTGGCCGTCATTCGGCGCCTGGCCGCCGAAGCCCGAGTGGCTGTACAGCACGGGCAGCAGGGTCAGGCCGATACCGGCGGCGCTGGCGGCCTGGCTGATGCGCAGCGACAGTTCGGCCGGATCGGCGTAGGCCTGGCCGCTGGTGTCGTGGTGCACGTAATGGAATTCGGCGACCGAGGTGTAGCCGCACTTGAGCATCTCGATGTACAGCTGGCGGGCGATGACGCCCAGTTGCTCCGGGCTGATCTTGCCCACCAGGCGATACATCAGGTCGCGCCAGGTCCAGAAGCTGTCGTTGGGGTTGCCGGCCACTTCCGCCAGCCCGGCCATCGCCCGCTGGAAGGCGTGGGAGTGCAGGTTGGGCATGCCCGGCAGCAGCGGGCCCTTCAGCCGTTCCGCGCCTTCTGCGCTGGCATTGGCCTGGATGTGGGTCAGCAGGCCGTCGGCACCGACCTCAAGACGTACGTTGTTGGCCCATCCGTTAGGCAGCAGTGCGCGTTCGGCAAAGAAGGCGGACATGGTTCAAGCACCCCGTCGTGTGTTATTTGTATATACATATACAGACGTTTGCCTGCTCGGTAAACTCCGGCAAGCTACCCACTTTTATTCGCCAACAAGGATTTCCCGTGCCGACTCCGCCCGCCAACTCCCCGCTGGCCGCCCAATTGGGCGATAGTCCGGCGCCCTTGTATGCCCGCGTCAAGCAGATGATCACCCAGCAGATCGAGAGCGGAAACTGGCCGCCGCACTACCGCGTGCCCTCGGAAAGCGAGCTGGTCAGCCAGCTGGGTTTCAGCCGCATGACGATCAACCGCGCGCTGCGCGAGATGACCGCCGAAGGCATGCTGGTGCGCATGCAAGGGGTCGGCACCTTCGTTGCCGAGCCCAAGAGCCAGTCGGCGCTGTTCGAGGTGCACAACATCGCCGACGAGATCGCCTCGCGCGGTCATCGCCATACCTGCAAGGTCATCACCCTGGGTGAAGAAGCGGCCGGCTCCGAGCGCGCCGTGGCCCTGGAAATGCGCGAAGGGCAGCGGGTGTTCCATTCGCTGATCGTGCATTTCGAGAACGATATCCCGGTGCAGATCGAGGACCGTTTCGTCAACGCGCTGGTAGCGCCGGACTACCTCAAGCAGGACTTCACCCTGCAGACCCCCTACGCCTACCTGAACCAGGTCGCGCCGCTGACCGAGGGCGAGCACGTGGTCGAGGCGATCCTGGCCGAGCCCGAAGAATGCAAGTTGCTGCAGATCGAGCGCGGCGAGCCGTGCCTGCTGATTCGTCGCCGGACCTGGTCCGGCCGCCAGCCGGTAACGGCCGCGCGCCTGATCCACCCCGGTTCCCGTCATAGCCTGGAAGGGCGGTTTCACAAGTAAGGGGCGTCAATGACTCAATTGAATGTTTTGCGTGCGGCCAGCTACCCGCGTATGCCGTGGAAGAACGGCGGCGGCAGCACCGAAGAGATCACCCGGGACGCCGGCGTCGGCCTGGAAGGTTTCGGCTGGCGGTTGTCGATCGCCGATATCGGCGAGTCCGGAGGCTTTTCCAGCTTCGTCGGCTACCAGCGCATCATCACCGTCTTGCAGGGGGCCGGCATGACCCTGAGCGTGGACGGCCAGGACACCCGCCAGCTGCTAGCGCTGGATCCCTTTGCCTTCAGCGGCGCCAGCCAGGTGGCCTGTACCCTGGTCGACGGGCCGATTCGCGACTTCAACCTGATCTACGCGCCGGATCGCTACAGCGCTCGCCTGCAATGGCTGCAAGCGGGACAGCGCTTCTTCACCCAGGCTGGCACGCTGCTGATATTCAGCGTGGCCGACGAAATGCGCGTCGACCTGGGTGACGGCATCGCGGCCTCGCTCGAGCGCCATGACTGCCTGCAACTGCTCGATAACCCCGGCTTGCGCGAAGTCAGCGTTGGCGGTGCCTGCTGTGCCATCGAGCTGACGGCCCTCTGATCCTGTTGTAGCCGCTGCCGCGAGCTTCGCGAGGTTCCTCGAACCTCGTCGTCGCCCGCGGCGGTGGTCGGATAAAGCGCGTTTCCCTCTCTCCCTCCTGTTGTTTCCCTCGCGCACCACTTTGTTACCGAATGCCCCAGCGTGGCGCAAAGCTACGTCCAAGTAACAGCCTCTCTTCTTCCAGCCAGATCCTTCACGAAAAAAACATCGGCCCTGAAACCCTTGCTCCAAAGGGCTTTGCGCCCCAGCGAAAATTTTCTTGTGGGCTCTGATCATGAGTTGGCCGCTTGATTGCATATGCTTGTATGTACAAGTAAAGACGTATGCGTATAAGTCGCAGCGTCGCCCCTGATTCGCTTGCGGCGCAGCCTCTGCGCGCAGGCATGCTCGCCCACTGCCTGGGCTGGTTGGATTGATCGCTGAGGAGTTTTTCCGTGACTGAGAACAAAGCTACGAAATACCGGAACGTCGAAATTCGCGCTGCCCGCGGCAACAAGCTGACCGCCAAGAGCTGGCTGACAGAAGCACCGCTGCGCATGCTGATGAACAACCTCGATCCGGAAGTCGCCGAGAATCCGAAGGAGCTGGTGGTTTACGGCGGCATCGGCCGTGCCGCGCGCAACTGGGAGTGCTACGACAAGATCGTCGAGAGCCTGACCAACCTGAATGACGACGAAACCCTGCTGGTACAATCCGGCAAGCCGGTCGGCGTGTTCAAGACCCACAGCAACGCACCGCGCGTGCTGATCGCCAACTCCAACCTGGTGCCGCACTGGGCCACCTGGGAACACTTCAACGAACTGGATGCCAAGGGCCTGGCCATGTACGGCCAGATGACCGCCGGCAGCTGGATCTACATCGGCAGCCAGGGCATCGTCCAGGGCACCTACGAAACCTTCGTCGAGGCTGGCCGCCAGCATTACAACGGCAACCTCACCGGCCGTTGGGTACTCACTGCCGGCCTCGGCGGCATGGGTGGCGCCCAGCCGCTGGCCGCGACCCTGGCCGGCGCCTGCTCGCTGAACATCGAATGCCAGCAGACCAGCATCGACTTCCGCCTGCGCAGCCGCTATGTCGACGAGCAGGCCAAGGACCTGGACGACGCCCTGGCGCGCATCGCCAAGTACACCGCCGAAGGCCGTGCCATCTCCATCGCCCTGCTGGGCAACGCCGCCGAGATCCTGCCGGAGCTGGTCCGTCGTGGCGTGCGTCCGGACATGGTCACCGACCAGACCAGCGCCCACGACCCGCTCAACGGCTACCTGCCGGCCGGCTGGAGCTGGGAGCAGTACCGCGAGCGCGCCAAGACCGAGCCGGCCGCTGTGGTCAAGGCCGCCAAGCAATCGATGGCCGTGCACGTCAAGGCGATGCTCGACTTCCAGAAGCAGGGCGTGCCGACCTTCGACTACGGCAACAACATCCGCCAGATGGCCCAGGAAGAAGGCGTCGAGAACGCCTTCGACTTCCCGGGCTTCGTGCCGGCCTATATCCGTCCGCTGTTCTGCCGCGGCATCGGGCCGTTCCGCTGGGCCGCGCTGTCGGGCGATCCGCAGGACATCTACAAGACCGACGCCAAGGTCAAGGAACTGATCCCGGACGACGCGCACCTGCACAAATGGCTGGACATGGCGCGTGAACGCATCAGCTTCCAGGGCCTGCCGGCGCGGATCTGCTGGGTGGGCCTGGGCCTGCGCGCCAAGCTCGGCCTGGCGTTCAACGAAATGGTGCGTAGCGGCGAGCTGTCGGCGCCGGTCGTCATCGGTCGCGACCACCTGGACTCCGGTTCGGTCTCCAGCCCGAACCGCGAAACCGAATCGATGCAGGACGGTTCCGACGCCGTGTCCGACTGGCCGCTGCTCAACGCCCTGCTGAACACCGCCAGCGGCGCGACCTGGGTTTCCCTGCACCACGGCGGCGGCGTCGGCATGGGCTTCTCCCAGCACTCCGGGATGGTGATCGTCTGCGATGGCACCGACGAAGCGGCCGAACGTATCGCACGCGTGCTGACCAACGACCCGGGCACCGGTGTCATGCGCCACGCCGATGCCGGTTACCAGATCGCCATCGACTGCGCCAAGGAACAAGGCCTGAACCTGCCGATGATCACCGGCAAATAAGTTCTCGGCGGTTCGCCGCCAGGACCAGGGAAGAAGCCGCCGCACACGGCCGTGCGGTGGCTTGGTCCATGTAGCAGAGCTTTGACATGACAAAAAATCTCCTGGGAGAACAATAACGATGTCCACGGCCAGCGATAACACCAAACCCCTGATCGAGCGGCGCTCGATCAACTACATTCCCGAGGCCGAGCGCCACGGCAAGCTCTATAGCCAGTTCACCCTGTGGCTGGGCGCGAACCTGCAGATCACCGCCATCGTCACTGGCGCCCTGGCCGTGGTGCTGGGTGGCGATGTGTTCTGGTCGCTGATCGGCCTGCTGATCGGCCAGTTGCTGGGCGGTGGGGTGATGGCATTGCACGCGGCGCAAGGGCCCAAGCTCGGCCTGCCGCAGATGATCTCCAGCCGGGTGCAGTTCGGCGTCTACGGCGCGGCCATCCCGATCGTGCTGGTCTGCCTGATGTACCTGGGCTTCACCGCCACCGGCACCGTGCTTTCCGGCCAGGCGCTGGGCCAGCTGTTCGGCGTCAGCGACAGCGTCGGCATCCTGATCTTCGCCAGCGTCATCGTGCTGGTGACCGTGCTCGGTTACCGCGTGATCCACTTCATCGGTCGCGCCGCCAGCGTCATTGGCGTGATCGCCTTCGTTTACCTGTTCAGCCGCCTGATGGGCCAGACCGACGTCGGCGCGCTGCTGGAAATCCGCCATTTCAGCTGGAGCAGCTTCCTGCTCGCGGTGTCGCTCGCAGCGTCCTGGCAGATCGCCTTCGGCCCTTACGTGGCCGACTACTCGCGTTACTTGCCGAGCAAGACGTCCTCGGTGAAAACCTTCCTCGCCGCGGGTGCCGGCTCGGTGATCGGCGCCCAGGTGGCAATGATCCTCGGGGTGTTCGCCGCGGCCATGGCCAACGGTCAGTTCGCCGGTCGCGAGGTGGCCTACATCGTCGGCCTTGGCGGCAGCGGCGCCACCGCCGCGCTGCTGTACTTCGCCATCGCCTTCGGCAAGATCACCATCTCGACGCTGAACTCCTACGGCAGCTTCATGTGCATCGCCACCATCATCAGCGGCTTCCGCGGCCATCTGGAGGTAACGCGCCTGCAACGCCTGGTGTTCGTGCTGGTCATCGTCGGGGCCGCGACCCTGATCGCCTTGCTCGGCCAGCACTCGTTCCTCGGGGCGTTCAAGTCTTTCATCCTGTTCCTGCTGGCCTTCTTCACCCCGTGGAGCGCGGTCAACCTGGTGGACTACTACTGCATCACCCGCGAGCACTACGACGTGCCGGCGCTGGCCGACCCGAACGGCCGCTATGGCCGCTGGAACATCCTGGGGATCAGCGTCTATGTGATCGGCGTGCTGGTACAGCTGCCGTTCATTGCCACCAAGTTCTACACCGGCCCGCTGGTGGAGGCCCTGGGCGGCGTGGACATCTCCTGGATCGTTGGCCTGGTGGTTCCCGCGGCGCTGTATTACGTCTGCGCGAAGAAATGGCACGGCTCCGTACCCGATCGCCTGATCCTGCCGGTAGAGCAGGACCCGATCACAGAACAAAAGCTGAGTGGGGCAGACCGCGCGACAGCGGTCTAGACCTGAATTGGACGTAGACGGGCTGGATGCCTCTTGACTGCCGTAATCCATTTCAATGATTGGGAGCGTCACACAATGAAAACGAATAAGACCCTGCTGACCACTTTGCTTTCCATCGGCCTGTTGGCCAGCGCTGGCGCCACCCAGGCGGCCGGCTGGTGCGAATCCGGCAAGCCGGTGAAGTTCGCCGGCCTGAACTGGGAAAGCGGCATGTTGCTGACCGATGTGCTGCAGGTGGTCCTGGAAAAAGGCTACGGCTGCAAGACCGACAGCCTGCCGGGCAACTCCATCACCATGGAAAACGCCCTGAGCAGCAACGACATCCAGGTCTTCGCCGAAGAGTGGGTAGGCCGCAGCGAGGTCTGGAACAAGGCCGAGAAGGCCGGCAAGGTGGTCGGCGTCGGTGCCCCGGTGGTGGGCGCCATCGAAGGCTGGTACGTACCGCGCTATGTGATCGAAGGCGACGCCAAGCGCAAGCTGGAAGCCAAGGCCCCGGACCTGAAGAACATTGCCGACCTGGGCAAGTACGCCGCCGTGTTCAAGGACCCGGAAGAGCCGAGCAAGGGCCGTTTCTATAACTGCCCGGCCGGCTGGACCTGCGAGCTGGACAACAGCGAGATGCTGAAAAGCTACGGCCTGGAAAACGCCTACACCAACTTCCGTCCGGGCACCGGCCCGGCGCTGGATGCCGCGGTGCTGTCGAGCTACAAGCGTGGCGAGCCGATCCTGTTCTACTACTGGACCCCGACCCCGCTGATGGGCCAGGTCGACCTGGTGAAGCTGGAAGAAAAACCGGGCGTGGACAAGAGCGTGAGCATCAAGGTCGGCCTGTCCAAGACCTTCCACGAGGAAGCTCCCGAGCTGGTGGCCGTGCTGGAAAAGGTCAACCTGCCGATCGACCTGCTCAACCAGAACCTGGCGCGCATGACCAAAGAGCGCATCGAATCGCCGAAGCTGGCGAAAATTTTCCTCAAGGAACATCCTGAAGTCTGGCACGCATGGGTGAGCGAAGACGCAGCCAAGAAAATCGACGCGGCCTTGTAGGTAGAGCCTTCCCGGCTGCCTGAAGCGCAGCCGGGAACCTTGCCTCAATCCACTTGATCGAGAGTCTCTTATGTTTCCTGAAAGCTTCACGTTTTCCATCGCCGACTGGGTCAACGGTTGGGTCGATGCGCTGGTAACCAACTACGGCGATGTGTTCCGCCACATCTCCGACACCCTGCTGTGGGCCATCGTCAACCTCGAAGGCCTGCTGCGCCTGGCGCCCTGGTGGCTGATGCTGGCGATCGTCGGCGGCATCGCCTGGCATTCGACCCGCAAGCTGGTGACCACCGCGGTGATCGTCGGCCTGCTGTTCCTGGTGGGGGCGGTCGGCCTGTGGGACAAGCTGATGCAGACCCTGGCGCTGATGCTGGTGGCGACCCTGATTTCGGTGCTGATCGGCATCCCCCTGGGCATTCTCTCGGCGCGCAGCAATCGCCTGCGGTCGGTGCTGATGCCGCTGCTGGATATCATGCAGACCATGCCGAGCTTCGTGTACCTGATCCCGGTGCTGATGCTGTTCGGCCTGGGCAAGGTGCCGGCGATCTTCGCCACCGTGATCTATGCCGCACCGCCGCTGATCCGCCTGACCGACCTGGGGATCCGCCAGGTCGACGGCGAAGTTATGGAGGCGATCAACGCCTTCGGTGCCAACCGCTGGCAGCAACTGTTCGGTGTGCAACTGCCGCTGGCCCTGCCGAGCATCATGGCGGGGATCAACCAGACCACCATGATGGCCCTGTCGATGGTGGTGATCGCCTCGATGATCGGCGCCCGCGGCCTGGGTGAAGACGTGCTGGTGGGGATCCAGACCCTCAACGTCGGCCGTGGCCTGGAAGCCGGCCTGGCGATCGTGATCCTGGCCGTGGTCATCGACCGCATTACCCAAGCCTATGGTCGTCCACGCCATGAGGTGAGCAAATGAGCAACGCAAGCGTAAGCAAGATCGAAGTGAAGAACGTCTTCAAGATTTTCGGCAACCGTGCGGCCGACGCGCTGGACATGATTCGCCATAACAAGACCAAGGACCAGGTGCTGGCCGAGACCGGCTGCGTGGTCGGGGTCAACGACCTGTCGCTGAGCATCGGCACCGGCGAGATCTTCGTGATCATGGGCCTGTCCGGCTCCGGCAAGTCGACGCTGGTGCGCCACTTCAACCGCCTGATCGACCCGACCAGCGGCGCGATCCTGGTGGATGGCGTGGACATCCTGCAATACGACATGGAAGCCCTGCGCGAATTTCGCCGGCACAAGATCAGCATGGTGTTCCAGAGCTTCGGCCTGCTGCCGCACAAGACCGTGCTGGAAAACACCGCCTACGGCCTCAAGGTCCGCGGCGAGAGCAAGCAGGTCTGTGCCGAGCGCGCGCAGCACTGGATCAACACCGTGGGCCTCAAGGGCTACGAAAACAAATACCCGCACCAGCTGTCCGGCGGCATGCGCCAGCGGGTCGGCCTGGCCCGCGCCCTGGCGGCGGACACCGACATCATCCTGATGGACGAGGCCTTCAGCGCCCTCGACCCGCTGATCCGTGCGGAAATGCAGGACCAGTTGCTGGAGCTGCAGAAGACCCTGCACAAGACCATCGTCTTCATCACCCACGACCTCGACGAGGCCGTGCGCATCGGCAACCGCATCGCGATCCTCAAGGACGGCCGGCTGATCCAGGTCGGCACGCCGAAGGAGATCCTGCATTCGCCGGCGGACGAGTACGTCGACCGCTTCGTGCAGCGGCGCGCGGCGGTGGTTTGAAGGGTGGGGCGGGCCTGGCTTCCTGTAGGAGCGAGGCTTGCCCGCGAAGGCGGCGATAAGGCTGCATCAATGTTCAAGTCGTACCCTGAGGTCGAATATGTCGCAGGCTGAAAAAATCGTTATCGCCGACGCCCCCGTGCGTTGGCAGGATGTGGTCGCCGTGGCACGGCATGGCGCGCAGCTCGAACTGTCGGCCCGGACCTGGGCGCGGATCGAGAACGCCCAGGGCATTGTCCAGCGCATTGTCGCCAGCGGCGAACGCGCCTATGGCATCAACACCGGCCTGGGCGCGCTGTGCAACGTCTCGCTGCAGGACGAACAGCTCAGCCAGTTGTCGCGCAACACCCTGCTCAGCCATGCCTGTGGCGTGGGTGCGCCGTTGAGCGACGAGCAGACCCGGGCGATTCTCTGCGCGGCCATCGTCAATTACAGCCACGGCAAGTCCGGGATTCACCGGCAGGTGGTCGAGGCGCTGCTGGCCTTGCTCAATCTCGGCATCACCCCGCAGGTGCCGGCCCAGGGCTCGGTGGGCTACCTGACCCACATGGCGCATATCGGCATCGCCTTGCTCGGTGTCGGCCAGGTCAGCTATCGCGGGCAGGTCGTGGCGGCCGAGCAGGCGCTGGCGGCGGAGGGCCTGCAACCGGTGCGGCTGGGCGCCAAGGACGGCCTGTGCCTGGTCAACGGCACGCCGTGCATGACCGGCCTGTCGTGCCTGGCCCTGGCCGATGCCACGCGCCTGGTGCAGTGGGCCGATGTGATCGGCGCCATGAGCTTCGAGGCGCAGCGCGGGCAGATCGCCGCATTCGATGCCGAGATCATCGCGCTCAAGCCGCACCCGGGCATGCAACAGGTCGGCATCAACCTGCGAGCCTTGCTCGACGGCAGCGAAGTGATTGCCGCCAGCAAGGGGATCCGCACCCAGGATGCCCTGAGCATTCGTTCCATACCGCAGGTTCACGGCGCCGCCCGCGACCAGTTGGCGCACGCCACGCAGCAGATCGAGACCGAACTCAATTCCGTCACCGACAACCCGATGGTGCTGGGTACGCCTGACCACTACCGAGTGGTATCCCAGGCCAACCCCCACGGCCAGTCGGTAGCGCTGGCGGCAGACCTGCTGGCGATCGCCATGGCCGAGGTCGGCTCGATCGCCGAGCGGCGCCTGGACCGCCTGATCAACCCGCATGTCAGCGGCTTGCCGGCGTTCCTGGTCAGCAACCCCGGGGTCAACTCGGGAATGATGATCGTGCAGTACGTGGCGGCCTCGCTGTGCGCGGAAAACCGCCAGCTGGCGCAACCGGCGGTGCTCGACAACTACGTCACCTCGGGCCTGCAGGAAGACCACCTGAGCCTGGGCACCAACGCCGCGCTGAAGCTGCACCGCGCCCTGGACAACTGCACCCAGATCCTCGCCATCGAATACCTGTTGGCCGCCCAGGCCTTCGAATTCCTCAAGGAGCAGCGTTTCGGCGCCGGCACCGACGCCGCCTGGAAGCTGCTGCGCCAGCACGTCCCGGCCTATGACCAGGATCGCTGGCTGGCCCCGGACATCGCCCGTGCCGCGGCACTGCTCAAGGTCCCGGCCTTGCTGCAAGAGGTGTTACCCGGCGTGCACTGAGCCACGCCCTGCAAGAACGTCTTTCATCGACAACGTTTTCCACAAAACCAGCGTGCCAAGGCGCCACCCGCTCAAAAAGCGGGCAGCGACGGATAACGGACACTTCCGGAGCGACTGGTCGTTAATAAAAAAACTCTCAAAAGGAGCATGAATGTGACTGCGCTAAACCTGATCCCCGGCCAACTGACCCTGGCTCAACTGCGAGCCGTCTACCAGCAGCCGGTAACTCTCAGTCTCGACAACAGCGCCTCGGCGCAGATCGATGCCAGCGTCGCCTGCGTCGAACAGATCCTCGCCGAAAACCGCACCGCCTATGGCATCAACACCGGTTTCGGCTTGCTGGCCTCGACCCGTATCGCCAGCGAAGACCTGGAGAATCTCCAGCGCTCCCTGGTGCTGTCCCATGCCGCCGGTGTCGGTGCGCCGATCAGCGACGCCCTGGTGCGCCTGATCATGGTGCTCAAGGTCAACAGCCTGAGCCGTGGTTTCTCCGGGATCCGCCGCCAGGTGATCGACGCCCTGATCGCCCTGATCAACGCCGAGGTCTATCCGCATATCCCGCTCAAGGGCTCGGTGGGCGCGTCCGGCGACCTCGCGCCGCTGGCCCACATGTCCCTGGTGCTGCTGGGCGAAGGCAAGGCCCGCTACAAGGGGCAATGGCTGGACGCCACCGAAGCGCTGAGTGTGGCCGGCCTCAAGTCGCTGACCCTGGCGGCCAAGGAAGGCCTGGCGCTGCTCAACGGCACCCAGGTGTCCACGGCGTTTGCCCTGCGCGGCCTGTTCGAGGGCGAAGACCTGTTCGCCGGCGCGCTGGCCTGCGGCGGCCTGACCGTCGAGGCGGTGCTGGGTTCGCGTTCGCCGTTCGATGCGCGGATCCATGCCGCCCGTGGCCAGAAAGGCCAGATCGATACCGCCGCGGCCTACCGCGACCTGCTGGGCGACAGCAGTGAAGTCTCCAAGTCGCACCAGAACTGCGACAAGGTGCAGGACCCGTACTCGCTGCGCTGCCAACCGCAAGTCATGGGCGCTTGCCTGACCCAGTTCCGCCAGGCGGCCGAGGTACTGGTGATCGAAGCCAACGCTGTGTCCGACAACCCGCTGGTGTTCGCCGCCGAGGGCGATGTGATCTCCGGGGGCAACTTCCACGCCGAGCCGGTGGCCATGGCCGCCGACAACATCGCCCTGGGCATCGCCGAAATCGGTTCCCTGAGCGAGCGCCGCATCTCGTTGATGATGGACAAGCACATGTCGCAGCTGCCGCCGTTCCTGGTGGGCAATGGCGGGGTCAACTCCGGCTTCATGATCGCCCAGGTGACCGCCGCGGCCCTGGCCAGCGAAAACAAGGCGCTGGCCCATCCGCACTCGGTGGACAGCCTGCCGACTTCGGCCAACCAGGAAGACCACGTCTCCATGGCGCCCGCCGCCGGCAAGCGGCTGTGGGAAATGGCCGAGAACACCCGCGGCATCCTCGCCGTGGAATGGCTGGCGGCCTGCCAGGGCCTGGACCTGCGTGAGGGCCTGAAGACCTCGGCCAAGCTGGAGAAGGCCCGCGGCACCCTGCGCGCGAAAGTGCCGTTCTACGAGAAGGATCGGTTCTTCGCCCCGGACATCGACGCCGCGAGCGAGCTGCTGGCGTCCCGTTGCCTGAACGAGCTGATGCCGGCCAAGTTGCTGCCGAGCCTGTAATGGCACTCGTAGCCGCTGCCGAGGTACGAGGCTGCGATGCGGTCCGCAGGACCGCCCTCGGGGGCCGCTGCGCAGCCCTTCGCAGCCTCGTGCCTCGGCAGCGGCTACAGATACGGTTTTGGGTTTTCTCCGATAAAAATAATTAGGAACGAGAAATGCAACAGCAAGCTCAAGGATTGAAACGCGGGCTGTCCGCCCGACATATTCGCTTCATGGCACTGGGGTCGGCGATCGGCACCGGGCTGTTCTATGGTTCTGCCTCGGCCATCCAGATGGCCGGTCCCGCGGTGCTCCTGGCCTACCTGATCGGTGGCGCCGCGGTGTTCATGGTGATGCGCGCGCTGGGCGAGATGGCCGTGCACAACCCGGTGTCCGGTTCCTTCGGCCAATACGCCAGCACCTACCTGGGCCCCATGGCGGGTTTCCTGCTGGGCTGGACCTACGCCTTCGAGATGGTCATCGTCGGCCTGGCCGATGTCACGGCCTTCGGCATCTATATGGGCTTCTGGTACCCGGACGTGCCGCGCTGGATCTGGGTGCTGGGCATCGTTTCGCTGATCGGCGGGCTGAACCTGTGCAACGTCAAGGTGTTCGGCGAGATGGAGTTCTGGCTGTCGCTGCTCAAGGTCGGTGCCATCGTCGCCATGATTCTCGGCGGTTTCGGCATCATGCTGTTCGGCATCGGCAGTTCGTCGGCTTCGACAGTGACCGGCCTCAGCAACCTCTGGGAACACGGCGGTTTCATGCCCAACGGTGTCGGTGGCCTGATCGCTTCCTTTGCCGTGGTGATGTTTGCCTTCGGCGGCATCGAGATCATCGGTGTCACGGCGGGCGAGGCCAAGGACCCGGACCGCGTGCTGCCCAAGGCGATCAACGCGGTGCCGCTGCGGATCCTGCTGTTCTACGTCCTGACCCTGTTCGTCCTGATGGCCATCTTCCCCTGGCAGCAGATCGGCAGCCAGGGCAGCCCGTTCGTGCAGATTTTCGCCAACCTGGGCATCGGCTCGGCGGCGACCATCCTCAATATCGTGGTGATCTCGGCGGCGGTGTCGGCGATCAACAGCGATATCTTCGGCGCCGGCCGCATGATGTACGGCCTGGCCCAGCAAGGCCATGCACCCAAGGGCTTCGCCCAGCTGTCGCGCTACGGGGTGCCGTGGATGACTGTGGTGGTCATGAGCATTGCCCTGTTGCTGGGGGTGTTGCTGAACTACCTGATTCCGGAGAACGTGTTCCTGCTGATCGCGTCGATCGCGACCTTCGCCACGGTCTGGGTCTGGCTGATGATCCTCTTCACTCAGGTGGCCATGCGCCGGTCCATGACCGCCGAGCAGGTGGCGCAGCTGAAATTCCCGGTACCGTTCTGGCCTTACGCGCCCATGGCGGCGATTGCCTTCATGCTGTTCATCTTCGGCGTGCTGGGCTACTTCCCGGACACCCAAGCGGCGCTGATCGTCGGGGTGGTGTGGATCGCCCTGCTGGTGCTGGCCTACCTGATCTGGGTCAAGCCCGCCGCCGGGCAGGCCGCGCTGGTCAAGCGCGACCCTTCTTTTTCTCATCGATAACCACGGAGGCCCTGGATGAAAACTCTCTGGCAACACTGTCATGTCGCAAGCATGGCGCAAGGTACTTACTCGATCATCGAGGATGCTGCCATCGTGACGTCAGGAGCGCTCATAGAGTGGATCGGCCCACGCAGCGAAGTGCCGGCCGGCAACTATGCCGAGCGGCATGACCTGGCGGGGGCCTGGGTCACCCCGGGCCTCATCGACTGTCACACCCACACGGTGTTCGGCGGCAATCGCAGCGGCGAGTTCGAGCAGCGCCTGCAAGGGGTGAGCTACGCCGAGATCGCCGCCGCCGGTGGCGGTATCGCCAGCACCGTGCGGGCGACCCGCGCAGCGAGCGAGGACGAACTGTTCGACAGCGCGCGCAAGCGCCTGAAGAGCCTGCTGCGCGACGGCGTCACCAGCGTCGAGATCAAGTCCGGCTATGGCCTGGACCTGGCCAGCGAACGCAAGATCCTGCGGGTGGTCCGGCGCCTGGGCGCCGAGTTGCCGGTCAGCGTGCGCAGCACCTGCCTGGCGGCTCATGCCTTGCCGCCGGAATACGCCGAGCGCGCGGACGACTACATCGAACATATCTGCGCCGAGATGCTGCCGGCGCTGGCGGCCGAGGGGCTGGTGGACGCGGTGGATGCCTTCTGCGAATACCTGGCGTTCTCGCCGGAGCAGGTGGAGCGGGTGTTCATTGCCGCGCAGCGGCTCGGCCTGCCGGTGAAACTGCACGCCGAGCAGCTGTCGTCGTTGCATGGCTCCAGCCTGGCGGCGCGTTACCACGCGCTGTCGGCCGACCACCTGGAATTCATGACCGAGGACGACGCCATCGCCATGGCCCGGGCCGGCACCGTGGCCGTGCTGCTGCCGGGCGCGTTCTATTTCCTGCGCGAAACCCAGTTGCCGCCGATGGAGGCCCTGCGCAAGCACGGGGTGAAGATCGCCGTGGCCAGCGACCTCAACCCCGGCACCTCGCCGGCGCTGTCGCTGCGCCTGATGCTGAACATGGCCTGCACCTGTTTCCGCATGACCCCGGAAGAAGCCCTGGCCGGCGTGACCCTGCATGCGGCGACCGCGCTGGGCATGGACAAGACCCACGGTTCGCTGGAGGCCGGCAAGGTGGCGGACTTCGTCGCCTGGCAGATCGATCGTCCCGCCGACCTGGCCTACTGGCTGGGCGGCGACCTGGAAAAACGCGTCGTGCGCCACGGCGTTGAAGTGGATTTATAGGAGAAGGGCTGTGGATAAGGTTCTGAGTTTCAAACAAGGCCGGGTGCCGCTGCTGATCAGCATGCCCCACGCCGGCCTGCGCCTGACGCCGGCGGTCGAGGCCGGGCTGATCCCCGAGGCGCAAAGCCTGCCGGATACCGACTGGCACATCCCGCGGCTCTATGCCTTTGCCGAAGAGCTGGGCGCCAGCACCCTGGCGGCGGAATACTCGCGTTTCGTCATCGACCTCAACCGTCCGTCCGACGATAAGCCTTTATATGTCGGCGCCACCACCGGGCTGTACCCGGCCACGCTGTTCGACGGTGTGCCGTTGTTTCGTGAAGGGCAGGAGCCATCGAAGCAGGAGCGCGCGACTTACCTGGAGCAGGTCTGGACGCCGTATCACCGGACCCTGCAACAGGAACTGGCGCGGCTCAAGGCCGAGTTCGGCTATGCCTTGCTGTTCGATGCGCATTCGATCCGTTCGCTGATTCCGCATCTGTTCGAAGGCAAGCTGCCGGACTTCAACCTGGGTACCTTCAACGGCGCCAGCTGCGATGTCGAGCTGGCCAGCCAGCTGGAGGCGATTTGCGCGCGTCATGATGGCTACAGCCATGTGCTCAATGGCCGCTTCAAGGGTGGCCATATCACCCGGCACTACGGCAACCCGGCCGAGAACATCCATGCGGTGCAGCTGGAGCTGGCGCAGAGCACCTACATGGAAGAGTTCGAGCCGTTCCGCTATCGCGACGATCTGGCGGCGCCGACCCAGGTGGTGCTCAAGCAATTGCTGCAAGGCCTGCTGGCCTGGGGTCAGAAGCGCTACGGCTGACCACCGCGATCGCTCGCTTCTACTAGGAACGACTCACACCTTGTAGGAGCGAGCTTGCTCGCGATGGGCCCTCGACGGCAGCGCAAAACCCGCAAACAACCCCAAAGTCTCCAAGGACATGCTCATTCCGTGATTCGGGTTTATGATGCCGGACGGCAGAATAATTGAAGTCCCCATCAGGGATGACCTCGACCCCTTACGGAGCGCGCAATGCAGACTTTGTACCCGCAGATCAAACCCTATGCCCGGCACGATCTGGCTGTCGACGAACCCCATGTGCTGTATGTCGACGAGAGCGGTTCGCCCGAAGGTTTGCCGGTAGTGTTCATCCACGGCGGTCCGGGGGCCGGGTGCGATGCGCAGAGTCGCCGCTACTTCGATCCGAACCTGTACCGCATCGTCACGTTCGACCAGCGCGGTTGCGGGCGTTCCACGCCGCACGCCAGCCTGGAAAACAACACCACCTGGGACCTGGTCGCCGACCTCGAGCGGATCCGCCTGCACCTGGGGATCGAAAAGTGGGTGGTGTTCGGTGGTTCCTGGGGTTCGACCCTGGCCCTGGCGTATGCGCAAACCCATCCTGAGCGTGTCCACGGCCTGATCCTGCGGGGGATCTTCCTGTGCCGTCCGCAGGAAATCGAATGGTTCTACCAGGCCGGCGCCAGCCGCCTGTTTCCCGATTACTGGCAGGACTACGTGGCGCCGATTCCGCCGGAGGAGCGCGACGACCTGCTCGGCGCCTTCCACAAGCGTCTGATCGGCAACGACCAGATCGCCCAGATGCACGCGGCCAAGGCCTGGTCGATCTGGGAAGGGCGCACCGCCACCCTGCGGCCGAACCCGCTGGTGGTCGATCGTTTCTCCGAGCCGCAGCGCGCGCTGTCGATTGCCCGGATCGAATGCCACTACTTCACCAATCATGCATTCCTTGAGCCGAACCAGCTGATTCGCGACATGGGCAAGATCGCCCATCTCCCCGGGGTGATCGTGCATGGCCGCTACGACGTGATCTGCCCGCTGGACAACGCCTGGGAGTTGCACCAGGCCTGGCCGAACAGCGAACTGCTGGTGATCCGCGACGCCGGTCACGCCGCTTCCGAACCGGGCATTACCGATGCGCTGGTGCGGGCCGCCGACCAGATGGCGCGGCGCTTGCTCGACCTGCCGCCCGAAGAAGCATGAAGGGCCTGTTGCAGCGCGTGCGCGGCGCGCGGGTCGAAGTGGCGGGCGAGATTGTCGGCGCGGTGGACCAGGGGCTGCTGGTGCTGGTCGCGGTAGAGCCCGGGGACACCCGCGCCAGCGCCGACAAGCTCCTGCACAAGCTGCTTAACTATCGAGTGTTCAGCGATGCCGAGGGCAAGATGAATTTGTCCCTGGCCGATGTGGAGGGCGGGTTGCTGCTGGTCTCGCAGTTCACCCTGGCCGCGGACACCAGGAGCGGCCTGCGCCCGAGCTTTTCCACGGCGGCCCCGCCGGCCCTCGGCGAAGAACTTTTTGACTATTTATTGTGCAAGGCGCAACAGTTGCATGGCAAAGTGGCATCAGGGCGTTTCGGCGCGGACATGCAGGTTCACCTGGTCAATGATGGCCCGGTAACCTTCCTGTTACAGACCTGAAAGTGCTTGAAACATCTTTTTCGGTCGAAACCGTCCGAAAATGGGCGTTTTTCGCGATAAATACTTGGTCGCCCCTGATGCGTTGTAACGCGGCCTACTAGATAATCGCGCGCTACGGGGATCAGCGTTCGTTGGTCCGTTTTTGACTTAGGTAGAGACTTGTTCGGAACCGTTTGGGGAATCATTTAGCCCCATCGGAGTCGGAACAATGCTCGCCAACCTGGCATATAGATAGCTGGCCGTTGGTTTTTTGATCTGTTTTCGGCGAGGGTTGCTCGTGATTGTTAGTCCCTGTAATGCACCAAAATTGTCTGCCAAACGGTTACGAAACGCACTGCTGACAGGCTCTGCACTGTTGTGCCTGCTCAGCGCCGGCCAACTCTGGGCATTCAATCTGGATGATGTATCGGCCAAGGCTAAGGATCTGGCCGCGCAGAAGTACGAGGCCCCGCGCAGTAACCTGCCGAACGAATTTCGTGAAATGAAATTCGCGGACTATCAGAAAATCCGCTTCCTGACCGAAAAGGCCGAGTGGGCGAAGCAGAAAACCCCATTCAAGCTGTCCTTCTATCACCAGGGCATGCATTTCGACACGCCGGTGAAAATCAACGAAATCACCGCGAGCACCGTCGAAGAGATCAAGTACGACCCGTCCCGCTTCGATTTCGGCGACCTCAAGTTCGATCCCAAGTCCACCGAACAGCTCGGCTATGCCGGCTTCCGCGTGCTGTACCCGATCAACAAGGCGGACAAGCAGGACGAAATCATGACCATGCTCGGCGCGAGCTACTTCCGCGTCGTCGGCAAGGGTCACGTCTATGGTCTGTCGGCCCGTGGCCTGGCCATCGACACCGCGCTGCCGTCCGGAGAAGAGTTCCCGCGCTTCACCGAGTTCTGGATCCAGCAACCCAAGCCGACCGACAAGCACCTGGTGATCTTCGCGCTGCTGGACTCGCCGCGCGCCACCGGCGCCTACCGCCTGACCCTGCGTCCGGGCACCGACACCATCGTCGACGTCAAGGCCCGGATGTTCCTGCGTGACAAGGTTGGCAAGCTGGGCATCGCCCCGCTGACCAGCATGTTCCTGTTCGGCGCCAACCAGCCGTCGAAAGTCCTCAACTATCGTCGCGAGCTGCACGACTCCAGCGGCCTGTCGATCCATGCCGGCAATGGCGAGTGGATCTGGCGTCCGCTGAACAACCCGAAACACCTGGCCGTGAGCAACTTCTCGGTAGAGAACCCGCGCGGTTTCGGCCTGCTGCAGCGTGGTCGCGACTTCAGCCACTACGAAGACCTCGACGACCGCTACGACAAGCGCCCAAGCGCCTGGATCGAGCCGAAGGGCGACTGGGGCAAGGGCACCGTCGACCTGGTGGAAATCCCGACCGCGGACGAGACCAACGACAACATCGTTGCCTTCTGGAGCCCGGAGAAGCAGCCTGAGCCTGGCCAGCCGTTCGATTTCGCCTATCGCCTGCACTGGACCATGGACGAAGCGTCCCTGCATTCGCCGGACAGCTCCTGGGTCGAGCAGACCCTGCGCTCCACTGGCGACGTCAAGCAATCCAACCTGATCCGCCAGCCGGATGGCAGCGTGGCTTACCTGGTGGACTTCGAAGGCCCGTCCCTCGCAGCCCTGCCGGAAGACACCGAAGTGCGTAGCCAGGTCAGCGTCGGCGACAATGCCGAGCTGGTGGAAAACAGCGTGCGCTACAACCCTGAAACCAAGGGCTGGCGCCTGACCCTGCGGATGAAGATCAAGGACCCGAGCAAAGCCACCGAGATGCGCGCGGCCCTGGTCAAGAACGCCACGCCTGTCGAGCCGGCCAAGGCCGTGCCGGCTTCCAGCTCCTCCATCGCCAAGGCCGACAAGGTCGCGGCCAAGCAGCAGGAGAAGAAGGAAGCGGACGCCAAGCAGGCTGACGCCAAGCCGGCCAAGGACGCCAAGCACGCCAAAGACGCCAAGCAGCCTGCTGCCGAGGCGGCCCCAGCCACACCGGAATCTGTCCCGACCGAGCAAGTCCTGACCGAGACCTGGAGCTACCAGTTGCCTGCCGATGAGTAACTCTCAAGCACAGCCAGAAACTCTTGCCGAGTACCTGGCGCACCTGCCGATGACCGATGAGCAGCGCGCGGAACTCGCGGGCTGCAAGTCCTTCAGTGAACTGCACGAACGCCTGTCGTCCACGACCTTCGATGCGCCCGCCGATGCCGCCCAGGCCTCGGTGGGCCGCCGGCTGACGCTCAATAGCGCCGAGGAGCTGGAAGACGCCGAGATGCTCGCGGTCGATGCCGCCGGCCGCGTGTGCCTCAAGGCCACGCCACCGATCCGGCGGACCAAGGTGGTTCCCGAGCCGTGGCGCACCAACATCCTGGTGCGTGGCTGGCGGCGCCTGACCGGGCGTACCAACCCGCCGGCGCCGAAGAAGGACGAGCGGGTGCTGCCGGCGGCGCGTTGGCGCACCGTCGGTTCGATCCGTCGCTATATCCTGCTGTTGCTGATGCTCGGCCAGACCATCGTGGCCGGCTGGTACATGAAAGGCATCATGCCGTACCAGGGCTGGTCGTTCGTCGACCTGGAAGAGGTCCTGCATCAACCGCTGATGCAGACCGCGACCCAGGTCCTGCCGTACGCCTTGCAGACCAGCATCCTGATTCTGTTCGGCATCCTGTTCTGCTGGGTATCGGCCGGTTTCTGGACGGCGCTGATGGGCTTCCTCGAGCTGCTCACCGGCCACGACAAATACCGCATTTCCGGCAAGAGCGCCGGCAACGAGCCGATTCCGCAGGATGCGCGCACCGCCCTGGTGATGCCGATCTGCAACGAAGACGTGCCGCGGGTGTTCGCCGGCCTGCGGGCGACCTTCGAGTCGGTCGCGGCCACTGGTGACCTGGACCGCTTCGACTTCTTCGTGCTCAGCGACAGTAACGACACCGATATCTGCGTGGCCGAGCAGCAGGCCTGGCTGGACGTCTGCCGCGAAACCAAGGGTTTCGGCAAGATCTTCTATCGCCGCCGTCGCCGTCGGGTCAAACGCAAGAGCGGCAACCTCGACGACTTCTGCAGGCGCTGGGGCGGCGACTACAAGTACATGGTGGTCCTCGACGCCGACAGCGTGATGAGCGGCGAATGCCTGACCAGCCTGGTGCGCCTGATGGAAGCCACGCCGGACGCGGGCATCATCCAGACCGCGCCGAAAGCCTCGGGCATGGACACCCTGTATGCGCGCATGCAGCAGTTCGCCACCCGGGTCTACGGTCCGCTGTTCACCGCTGGCCTGCACTTCTGGCAGTTGGGCGAATCCCACTACTGGGGGCATAACGCGATCATCCGCATGAAGCCGTTCATCGAGCACTGCGCCCTGGCGCCGTTGCCGGGCAAAGGCGCGTTCGCCGGTGCGATCCTGTCCCACGACTTCGTCGAAGCGGCGCTGATGCGCCGTGCCGGCTGGGGCGTGTGGATCGCCTACGACTTGCCGGGCAGCTACGAAGAGCTGCCGCCGAACCTGCTGGACGAGCTCAAGCGCGACCGCCGCTGGTGCCACGGCAACCTGATGAACTTCCGCCTGTTCCTGGTCAAGGGCATGCACCCGGTGCACCGCGCGGTGTTCCTTACCGGCGTGATGTCCTACCTGTCGGCGCCGCTGTGGTTCTTCTTCCTGGTGCTGTCGACGGCCCTGCTGGCGGTCAACACCCTGATGGAGCCGCAGTACTTCCTCGAGCCGCGGCAGCTTTATCCGCTGTGGCCGCAGTGGCATCCGGACAAGGCGATCGCGCTGTTCTCGACCACTATCGTGCTGCTGTTCCTGCCGAAGCTGTTGAGCATCATCCTGATCTGGGCCAAGGGCGCGAAAGAGTTCGGCGGCAAGTTCAAGGTGACCCTGTCGATGCTGCTGGAGATGCTGTTCTCCATGCTGCTGGCGCCGGTGCGGATGATTTTCCACACCCGCTTCGTCCTCGCCGCGTTCCTCGGCTGGGCCGCGACCTGGAACTCGCCACAGCGTGACGACGACTCCACGCCATGGAGCGAAGCCGTGCGCCGCCATGGCCCGCAGACTCTGCTGGGCTTCTGCTGGGCGCTGCTGGTGATCTGGCTGAACCCGAGCTTCCTCTGGTGGCTGGTGCCGATCGTCGGTTCGCTGATGCTGTCGATCCCGGTGTCGGTGATCTCCAGCCGGGTTGGCCTGGGCTTGAAGTCCCGCGACGAGAACCTGTTCCTGATCCCCGAGGAATACGCGCCGCCGCAGGAACTGCTGTCCACCGACCAGTACACCCATGAAAACCGTTGGCACGCGCTGAACGACGGTTTCATCCGGGCGGTGGTCGATCCGCAGCAGAACGCCCTGGCCTGTGCCCTGGCGACTTCCCGGCACGGCGTGGCCGAACCGATCGAGTGGTTGCGTATCGAGCGGGTGCGCCATGCGCTGAAAGTGGGGCCGGCGGCCCTGAACAACGGCGAGCGCCTGGCGCTGCTGAGCGACCCGGTGGCCCTGGCCCGCCTGCACGAGCAGGTCTGGAGCGAAGGCCACGCCGAGTGGCTGAGCGCCTGGCGGCAATCGGTGGATGAAGATCCGCACGCGCCGTTGCTGCCGTTGCGACCGCAAGCGGCAATCGCCCAACCGGCCTGATGACAACGCCCTTGAGTCCGCTCAAGGGCGTTGTTGCTTGTGGGCCCGGCTTATCGCCCCGTCTGTAACAACAAATCCTGCGTAAACCCTTGTGCAAACGGCCGGGTGAGTTAGCATCGCACCCCGAATTGCCGCGAGCGGGCCACCTGCTGTCCGTATCTGCCGGTTTTCCAGGAAAACCGGCCGCGGGTTCGCCTCACAATAAAATGGGTTCAGGGGACTTGAAGATGAAGAAGTATCTCTCGATGCTGCTGCTCGGCGTCACGGCACTGGTCGCGGTCAATGCCGCCCAGGCTGGCGCCATCGACGACGCGGTCAAGCGCGGCACGCTGAAAGTCGGCATGGACCCGACCTACATGCCGTTCGAGATGACCAACAAGCGCGGCGAGATCATCGGTTTCGAGGTCGACCTGCTCAAGGCCATGACCAAGGCGATGGGCGTCAAGCTCGAACTGGTCTCCACCGGTTACGACGGCATCATCCCGGCCCTGTTGACCGACAAGTTCGACATGATCGGCAGCGGCATGACCCTGACCCAGGAGCGCAACCTGCGCCTGAACTTCAGCGAACCCTTCATCGTGGTCGGCCAGACGCTGCTGATCCGCAAGGAGCTGGAAGGCACCATCAAGTCCTATAAAGACCTGAACACCGCCGATTACCGCATCACGTCCAAGCTGGGCACCACCGGCGAGCTAGTCGCCAAGAAGCTGATCGCCAAGGCCAAGTACCACGGCTACGACAACGAGCAGGAAGCCGTGCTCGACGTGGTCAACGGCAAGGCCGACGCCTTCATCTACGATGCCCCGTACAACGTGGTGGCGCTGAGCAAGGTCGGCAACGGCAAGCTGGTGTTCCTCGACAAGCCGTTCACCTACGAGCCCCTGGCGTTCGGCCTGAAGAAGGGCGACTACGACAGCCTCAACTTCATCAACAACTTCCTGCACCAGATCCACGAAGACGGCACCTACGATCGTATCCATGACAAGTGGTTCAAGAGCACCGAGTGGCTCAAGGACATGGAATAACGCTCGCTCAGACAGACCGGGTCGCCCCGTTCGCGGGCAAGCCTCGCGCCTACAGACTTGCGCAATCCCTGTAGGAGCGAGGCTTGCCCGCGAAGGCGTCCTGATCGGCGATACCGAACTTCCCCGCTGCAAACGGCTGGAACCTGCAAAGTGATCAAACATAAAAAAGCCCAATGGCCCTGGCACGCGCTGACCGTGCTAGTGCTGATCGGCGTGGCCGGCGCGCTGTACTACGCCACCTCGCTGATGTCCTACGAATGGCGCTGGAACCGCGTGCCGCAGTACTTCGCCTACCAGGCCGAGGAATCGCAGCGGGCATCGGACATCGCCACCGTCAGTGAAGTGGTCCGCCAAGGCGGCAAGGCCGAGGTCACGCTGCGTAACGACGCGGGGAGCGAGCAACGGCTGACGGTCGACGAGAGCAGCCTGCAGGTCGCCCGTGGCGACGATGTGGCCGAAGGCGATGTGATTGGCGTGACCCGCCACTGGGCGGCCGGGCCGCTGCTGCTGGGGTTGTGGACCACCTTGTGGCTGTCCGTGGTTTCCGGCGTGCTGGGCCTGTTCATCGGCCTGGCGACCGGGCTTTGCCGGCTGTCGAACAACCCGACCCTGCGGGACCTGTCGACTATCTATGTCGAACTGGTGCGCGGTACGCCGCTGCTGGTGCAGATCTTCATTTTCTATTTCTTCATCGGCACGGTGCTGAACCTGTCCCGCGAGTTTGCCGGGATCGCCGCGCTGTCGCTGTTCACTGGCGCCTATGTGGCGGAAATCGTCCGCGCCGGCGTGCAGTCCATCGCCCGCGGGCAGAACGAAGCTGCGCGCTCCCTGGGCCTCAATGCCAGCCAGTCGATGCGCCATGTGGTCCTGCCCCAGGCCTTCAAACGCGTGCTGCCGCCGCTGGCAGGGCAGTTCATCAGCCTGGTCAAGGACACTTCGCTGGTGTCGGTGATCGCCATCACCGAGCTGCTCAAGAGCGGGCGCGAAGTCATCACCACCTCGTTTTCGCCGTTCGAGATCCTGTTCTGCGTGGCGGCCCTGTACCTGTTGATCAACCTGCCGCTGTCGAAGATGGCCAGCCGGCTTGAGCGGAGGCTCGCGCAAAGTGATTGAAGTCCGCGATCTGGTAAAAGTCTTCGACACCCGGGGCCAGGTGGTCCGTGCGGTGGATAACGTCACCACCCGCGTGGCCAAGGGCGAAGTGCTGGTGGTGATCGGCCCGTCCGGCTCCGGCAAGTCGACCTTCCTGCGCTGCCTCAACGGCCTGGAACAGTTCGATTCCGGCTCGGTGAGCATCGACGGCCTGCAACTGGCCGACCCGAAGACCGACGTGAACGCCTACCGCCGCGAAGTCGGCATGGTGTTCCAGCACTTCAACCTGTTCCCGCACATGACCGTGCTGGACAACCTCTGCCTGGCGCAGAAGGTGGTGCGCAAGCGCGGCAAGCAGGAGCGCGAGGCCAAGGCTCTGGCATTGCTGGAGAAGGTCGGTATCGCGCAGAAGGCCCATGAGTTCCCGTCGCGGTTGTCTGGCGGTCAACAGCAGCGCGTGGCCATTGCCCGGGCGCTGGCCATGGAGCCCAAGGTCATGCTGTTCGACGAGCCGACATCGGCGCTGGACCCGGAAATGGTCGGCGAGGTGCTGGACGTGATGAAGACCCTGGCCCAGGAAGGCATGACCATGGTCTGCGTGACCCACGAAATGGGGTTTGCCCGGGAAGTGGCGGATCGGGTGCTGTTTTTCGATCACGGCAAACTGCTGGAAGACGCCTCGCCAGCGGCGTTCTTCGATGCACCGCAAGACCCGCGGGCCCAGGCGTTCCTGCGGCAGGTGTTGTAAGCCACCAGGTATTGGCCTGGTAATACGTCCTGTAGCCGCTGCCGAGCCCGCGAGGCTGCGATCGGGTGCGAAGCGCCCGCACCCGGGCGATGTGTTCTTTCAGGCAAAGCGCACATTCCGCCCCTGGCGAGGACTTCGTCCTCGTTCGCAGCCTCGCGGGCTCGGCAGCGGCTACAGGGACAGCATCAAACCCGGAAACGCCCGACCAGGGTCTGCAGATGGGTCCCCAGGCGCGCCAGCTCGACGCTGGAGGCCGCCGTTTCCTCGCTGGCGGCCGAGGTCTGCTCGGACACGTCACGCACGTTCAGCACGCTCCTGTTGATTTCCTCGGCCACCGCGCTCTGCTGCTCGGCCGCGGCGGCGATCTGCTGGTTCATGGCCTGGATCGCCGAGACGGTGCGGGTAATGCTCTCCAGCGAGCCGCCGGCGCGGCGGGTCAGCTCGACGCTGCTGTCGGTCAGGTTGCGGCTGTTGTCCATGATGGTCGCCACTTCCTGGGTGCCGTTCTGCAACCCGAGGATCAATTCCTCGATCTCTTCGGTGGACTTCTGGGTGCGCTGCGCCAGGCTGCGCACTTCGTCGGCGACCACCGCGAAGCCGCGCCCGGCCTCGCCGGCGCGGGCGGCCTCGATGGCGGCGTTGAGCGCCAGCAGGTTGGTCTGCTGGGCGACCGACTTGATCACGTCGAGCACGCTGCCGATCTTGTCGCTTTCCTGCTTCAGGTGGCCCATGGCCTCGGTGGAGTTGCCGACTTCGGCTGCCAGGCGCTCGATCTGCGCGATGGCCTCGCCCACCACCTTGTCGCCTTCGCGGGCTTGCTGGTCGGCGGCAACCGCCGCTTCCGAGGCTTCCTCGGCGTTACGCGCGACTTCCTGGACCGTGGCGGCCATTTCGTTCATCGCGGTGGCGACCTGGTCGGTCTCGATCTTCTGGTTGTTGACCCCGGCGCTGGTCTGTTCGGTCACGGCCGACAACTGCTCCGCGGCGCTGGCGATCTGGGTGACGCCGTCACTGATCCCGCCGATCAGCTCGCGCAGGCCCTGGGTCATGCGTTGCATGGCCCGTTGCAACTGGCCGAGTTCATCGCGGCGCGTCACCTGCAGGTTCTGGCTGAGGTCGCCGGAGGCGACGCGTTCCACCACCTCAAGGGTCTGGCGCAGCGGGGTAACGATCTGCCGGGTGATGCTCCAGGCGGCGATCAGGCCGAACAGCAGGGCCAGGGCGGTGACGATGGCCAGGGTGCTCTTGGCCCGGGCGGCGTCGCTGTCGCGTTTTTCGGTCTGCGCGGCGGTCAGTTGCTTGCTGATGTCCATCAGGCGATCGCCCTGGGCCGCCATGCGTTTGAGCGCGGTGGCGCTGGCCACCTGGGAATCGCGAAACTCGCTGACCGCGGCACGGTAGCCCTTCAGCGAGTCGCTGGCCTGTTGCAGGTTGGGCAGGTGTTGTTCCGGCAGCCGGCTCGGCAGGCTGACGAGGTTGTTCAGGGCGTTGTCGATGGCGTCCAGCGCCGGTTGTTCGGCCTCGGCCTTGCCGCTGTAGGTGTAGCCGCGGACCTGGAAGCGTGCCTGCTGGATCAGCTTGCTCAGGTCGATGACGCTGTTGAACTGCGCCACGCTGTCGCCCTGCAGCATGGCTTTCTCCACTTCGGCGACCCGAGCCACGGCGTTGTCGGCAGTGGCGCCGAGCTTGGCGCGAGCGGCCTCGCGGCTGGCGGTGGCACGGGTGATGTCGGCGAAGGCCGCCTTGTATTCGCCGACAGCGGCGAGCTGTTGGTCGATCATGGCGATGCTTTCAGGCTGCTCGAGCATCTTGCGGGCGGCCTGCAGGCCCTCGTCGAGTTTGTTCAGGAGATCGCTGACCGGCCCCGGCCCCTGTTCGCCACGACGCATCTCGTAGTCCAGGCGCGCATTGCGCAGATCCTTGGTCAGCTCGTTGAGGGACGAGATGTAGCCCAGCTTGTCACCGCGCTCGATCACGTTGCCCAGGCCCGTCCAGCCAGTCGCGGTGATGAGCAGGGTCAGGAGCAGCACCAGGCCGAAGCCGATGCCGAGTTTGAGGTTGACGCTCACATTTCCCAGACTCTGGGCTAACCAACGGTACATGCCGCGAACTCCCTTGGACCATTATTCGGTTTTGTAGGGAGACTATCGGCTGCGTCAGATAAATCTGAAGCTGTACAGATGTAGGAGCGAGGCTTGCCCGCGATGACGTCGTGTCGGGGACACCGCTATCGCGGGCAAGCCTCGCTCCTACCTGTTTAGGTGGGGATCAGAACAGGCGGGCGAGCAGGGCGGTAACGGCGGTTTCGACCCGCAGGATGCGTTCGCCGAGTTGCACCGGTTGCAGGCCGGCCTTGCCCAGCAGGTCGATTTCATAGGGAATCCAGCCGCCTTCGGGGCCGATGGCCAATGTCACCGGCTCGTCCAGGCCGCGCGGGCAGGCCGGGTACTGGCCGGGATGGCCGACCAGCCCGAGGGTGCCCTCGACCAGCGCCGGCAGACGGTCTTCGACGAAGGGCTTGAAGCGTTTTTCGATGACCACTTCCGGCAGCACGCTGTCGCGTGCCTGTTCCAGGCCAAGGATCAGCTGTTCGCGAATCGCCTCGGGTTCGAGGAAGGGGGTCTGCCAGAAGCTTTTCTCGACCCGGTAGCTGTTCACCAGCACCAGGCGCGGCACGCCCATGGCGGCGACGGTCTGCAACACCCGACGGAGCATTTTCGGGCGTGGCAGGGCCAGCACCAGGGTCAGCGGCAATTTGGCGGGCGGTGGCTGGTCGAGGCTGACGCGCAGCTCGGCTTCCCGGGCTTCCAGGCGCAGCAGTTCGGCGGAGCCCATCAGGCCGCCGATCCGGCCCACCCGCAGGCTGTCGCCCACCGCGGCACGGTGGACTTCCTGCATGTGAGTCAGGCGGCGATCGCGCAGGATCACCCGGTCGGCCGCGATGAAGTCGGCCTCCTCGAGCAGCAGCAGGTTCACGCTTGGGTCGCTGGGGGTTGGTCGTCGTGGTCTTCGGCCGGCCGGTCGTCCGGGTGGTCGCCGCGCTTGCTGATCAGGCTGCCGAACAGGATGCCGATCTCGAACAGCAGCCACATGGGCACCGCCAGCAGGGTCTGGGAGAAGATGTCCGGCGGGGTGAGGATCATGCCGACCACGAAGCAGCCGATGATCACGTAGGGGCGGATCTTCTTCAGGTAGGCGACGTCGACCACGCCGATCCACACCAGCAGGACCACCGCCACCGGGATCTCGAACGCCACGCCGAAGGCGAAGAACAGGGTCATGACGAAATCGAGGTAGCTGGTGATGTCGGTCATCATCTCCACGCCGGCCGGGGTGGCCGCGGCGAAGAACTTGAAGATCAGCGGGAACACCAGGAAATAGGCGAAGGCCATGCCGATGTAGAACAGCAGGATGCTGGAGACCAGCAATGGCACGGCAATACGCTTTTCATGCTTGTACAGGCCGGGCGCGATGAAGCCCCAGATCTGGTGCAGGATCACCGGGATCGCCAGGAACAGCGAGACCATCATCGTCAGTTTCAGTGGCGTCAGGAACGGCGACGCGACGTCGGTGGCGATCATCGTCGCGCCCACTGGCAGGTACTGGCGCAGCGGCGTGGAGACGATGGTGTAGATCTGCTGGGTGAAGGCGAACAGCCCGGCGAAGATCAGGAAGATCGCCGCCACGCAGCGCAGCAGCCGGGTGCGCAACTCGGTGAGGTGCGACACCAGCGGCATGTGTTGGTCGTTTTCCGGAATATCGCTCATGGGGCTCGCGGCGGCAAAGTGGGGTCGTGGGGGGCTGGCGCGACAGGCGTGGTCACGGGCGCAGCCGGTTCGGCAACCGGGCTTGCGGCGCCCGCGCCGGCTGGCGCTTCAGGCGCCGCGGCGGGGGCATGAATGCTCTGCTCGGCCACGGGCTCCACCGGTGTCGGTTGCTGCTGGGTCGGATTGAGGATTTTCCGCGCTTCCTGTTCCAGCGACAGAATGTGTTCGTTGTGCAGTTGCCGACGGATTTCATCGGCACCGATTTCCCGCTCAACTTCCTGCTTGATCGCGTTGAAGCTGCGCTTCAGGCGGCCGATCCACAGACCTGCGGTGCGCGCGGCGCCCGGCAGGCGCTCGGGCCCGAGCACCAGCAGGGCCACCAGGCCGACGAGCAGCAGTTCAGAGAAGCTGATCCCAAACATTAGTCAGTGCTCACGAGTCTTTGCGGGTCGGCTCTTCGACTTTCTGCGCCTGCACGTCGATGGTGTGCGGCTGGTTCAGCGGAGCGCTGGGCTGCGGCTGGACCGGCGATGTGGCCTGCGCGGTCGGCGGTACGGCTGGTTCGGCCGGCTTCTCGTCATCGTTCATGGCCTTGCGAAAGCCCTTGATCGACTCGCCGACATCGGTGCCCAGGTTTTTCAGTTTCTTGGTGCCGAACACCAGCACCACGACAACCAGGATGACGATCCAGTGTTTCCAGTCAAAAATGCCCATGCTGCGTTTCCTCTCTAAATGATGTTCAGGCGGACGGGCGCGAGGCTTTCTCGGCGTGTCCGGACAATCCGAAGCGGCGGTCCAGTTCATCGAGAACGGCCTGCGGATGCTGCCCCAACTGGGCGAGCATGACCAGGGTATGGAACCAGAGATCGGCGGTTTCGTAGATCACATCGCTGCAGTCGCCGCTGCTGGCGGCGTCCTTGGCGGCGATGATGGTTTCCACCGATTCCTCGCCGACCTTTTCCAGAATCTTGTTCAGGCCCTTGTGGTACAGGCTGGCGACATAGGAGGTGTCGGCGGCGGCGCCTTTGCGCTCCTCCAGCACCTGGGCCAGACGGGTCAGGGTATCGCTCATGTTCAGTGTCCTGCTTGATAGATCGCGTGCGGGTCTTTGAGTACCGGGTCGACCGTTTTCCAGCCGCCGTTTTCGTAGACACGGTAGAAGCAGCTCTGGCGGCCTGTGTGACAGGCGATGTCGCCGATCTGTTCGACCATCAGGATGATGACATCGGCATCGCAGTCCAGGCGCATTTCATGAAGCTTCTGCACATGCCCGGACTCTTCGCCCTTGCGCCATAGCTTGCCACGCGAACGTGACCAGTAGATGGCACGGTTTTCGGCGGCGGTCAGGCTCAGCGCTTCGCGATTCATCCAGGCCATCATCAGCACGCGTCCGGTCTTGTGATCCTGGGCGATGGCCGGCACCAGGCCGTCAGCGTCCCATTTGATCTCGTCCAGCCAATCTTTCATCTTCGACTCCGACAACAGGGTTCGACGTGCTCGTCGAGCCTCGGCGATGGGAAACAGTGTGCCAGCCGCTAGCCCGGCTGGCTATCGGCGCACGACCAGATACAAGCCCACGGCAACCATGATGCCGGCCGGCCAGTGACCCAGTTGGTTCAAGGGGCCGCCTGCCGCGAGGATCGCCCCGCCACCCAGGTGCGCCGCGCCGAGCAGGCGCAGGAACCAGTCGTCCTTGCGCCGCTGCCAGGGCGGTGCCGGGTCCTGGGCATGGGGTTGGGACATGCGCTCGAGCAGGTCGCGGGTCATGTTGGCCAGGTGCGGCAGTTGCTCGACCTGGCTGTGCAGGTTGCCCAGCAAGGCTTTCGGGCTGACGCGCTCGCGCATCCAGCGTTCGAGGAACGGCTGGGCGGTGTTCCACAGGTCCAGCTCCGGGTACAGCTGACGGCCCAGGCCCTCGATGTTCAGCAGGGTCTTTTGCAGCAATACCAATTGCGGCTGCACTTCCATGTTGAAGCGGCGAGCGGTCTGGAACAGGCGCATCAGCACCTGGCCGAAGGAAATATCCTTTAACGGTTTTTCGAAGATCGGTTCGCACACGGTGCGGATCGCCGCTTCGAATTCGTTGAGCTTGGTCTCGGCCGGCACCCAGCCCGAATCGATGTGCAACTGCGCCACCCGGCGGTAGTCGCGCTTGAAGAAGGCGAACAGGTTGCGGGCCAGGTAGTCCTGGTCTTCCGGGGTCAGGCTGCCGACGATGCCGCAGTCGATCGCGATGTACTGCGGGCTCCACGGCTGCACGGTGCTGACGAAAATGTTGCCCGGGTGCATGTCGGCGTGGAAGAAGCTGTCGCGGAACACCTGGGTGAAGAAGATCTCCACGCCGCGCTCGGCGAGCATCTTCATGTCGGTGCGCTGGTCGGCGAGGGTGGCAAGGTCCGTCACCTGGATGCCGTAGATGCGCTCCATGACCAGCACTTTCGGCCGGCACCAGTCCCAGTAGACCTGCGGCACGTAGAGCAGCGGCGAGCCCTCGAAGTTGCGCTTGAGCTGGCTGGCGTTGGCCGCCTCGCGCAGCAGGTCGAGTTCGTCGTAGATGGTCTTTTCGTAATCGCTGACCACATCCACCGGGTGCAGCAGGCGGGCGTCGGCCGAGAGCTTTTCGGCGGCGCGGGCGAGGATGAACAGCCAGGCCAGGTCCTGGGCGATGACGGGCTTGAGGCCCGGGCGGATCACCTTGACCACCACCTCTTCGCCGGTTTTCAGCTTGGCCGCGTGGACCTGGGCCACCGAGGCCGAGGCCAGGGGTTCGATGTCGAAGCGGCTGAAGACGTCGCCGATCTTCTTGCCCAGTTGCTCCTCGATCAGCGCCACCGATTTCTTCGAGTCGAAAGGCGGTACGCGGTCCTGCAGCAGCATCAACTCGTCGGCGATGTCCTCGGGCAGCAGGTCGCGGCGGGTCGAAAGAATCTGCCCGAACTTGATGAAGATCGGCCCCAGGTCCTGCAAGGCCAGGCGCAGGCGCGCGCCGCGGCTCAGCTCCAGTGGCTTGCGCGGGAACCAGCGCCAGGGCAGGGCATAGCGCAGTGCCAGGAGGAACCAGGGCAGCGGCAGGGCGAACAGCAGGTCATCGAGGCGGTAGCGGATCACGACGCGCTGGATGCGCAACAAACGGCGGACGGCAAGCAGCTTCATGCGTTATCGCTTGGGTCAAGGGATCGGGAAAGGCGCTCGAAACGCGCCTCGAGGCGTTCCAGGTCGAGCTTGACCTGGTCCAGTTCGCTGAAACGGGCTTCGGCTTCGTGCTGGCCCACCAGGGTGCGCGACTCTTCGGCCAGGTATTCGGCCAGGTTCTGGTTCAGGCTGGCGAAACCCTGGCGATACCAGCGTGCGCGGCTGCGCAGGTGGCCGCTGAGCAGCGGGGTGGCCACCGGGCCCAGCCAGCGCGAGAGTTCGTACTCCCAGTCCAGCTCCAGGTCCTGGAGGGTGGCGGCCAGTTCCAGCAGTACGCCGCTGTCGCCATCGAGCTCGACTTCGGGGCTGTGCAGCACCGAGGTCTTGTCCCGGCTCAGGGCCAGGCGCACCAGGCTCGAAGCGGGGGCCCGCAGGGTGCAGTCGACGTCGGCGGCCCAGTGGGCGGCGAGGGTCAGCCCCTCGTCGCCGGGAATGACGAACAACTGCACGCCCGGATTGCGGCAATCGACGGCGATGACCTTGCCGTGCAACGGCTGCAAGCGTGGCAAGGCCGTGCTGTCGAGGCGCAGGACACGGTTGAGGCCGTGTTCGACGCTGGCAAGCAGGCCGCTGAACAACATCAGGGCTTGATACCGCGGTGCAGGGCGACGATGCCCGCGGTCATGTTGTGATAGGTCACGCGGTCGAAGCCGGCCTCGACCATCATCGACTTCAGGGTTTCCTGGTTCGGGTGCATGCGGATCGATTCGGCCAGGTAGCGATAGCTTTCCGAGTCGTTGGTGATCAGCTTGCCGGCCAGCGGCATGAAGGCGAACGAGTAGGCGTCGTAGACCTTGGACATCAGCGTGTTGGTCGGCTTGGAGAACTCCAGCACCAGCAGGCGGCCACCAGGCTTGAGCACCCGCAGCATCGAGCGCAGGGCATCTTCCTTGTGCGTCACGTTGCGCAGGCCGAAAGCGATGGTCACAACGTCGAAATGGTTGTCCGGGAAGGGCAGTTTTTCCGCGTCGGCCTGGACGAATTCGATATTGCCGGCCACGCCTTTGTCGAGCAGGCGGTCGCGACCGACCTTGAGCATGGAGGCGTTGATGTCCGCCAGCACCACTTGCCCGGAAGGACCTACCAGATGGGAAAACTTGCGGGTCAGGTCACCGGTGCCGCCGGCGATGTCCAGCACCCGGTTGCCAGGGCGCACCCCGGACAGTTCGATCGTGAAGCGTTTCCACAGGCGGTGCATGCCGCCGGACAGAACGTCGTTCATCAGGTCGTACTTGGCGGCTACCGAGTGGAATACCTCAGCGACTTTTTCCGCCTTCTGGCTTTCCGGAACGTTCTTGAAGCCGAAGTGAGTGGTGGGTTCGGCATCGCTGCCTTTGCGCTGGTCAGTCATATCGCGGTCACCAAAAAAGAATGCGGGACATTCTAATCCCGGTGGCGGCCTTTGTCTTGGCAAGGCTGAATGTAAGATAGTGAAGCACCGGGGCGTTTTGACGCAGCGCAGTTCAAGACGCTTCAGGCAAGTCCCGATAAAGCAGGAGTCATTCAATGGCCCGTATAAGTGTTGAGCGTGCCCATGGCCTGGGTAAGGAAGCAGCCCGTGAAAAGGCTGACCAGTTGGCGCAGAAACTGGCCGATCAGTATGGCCTGGAGCCGCAGTGGTCGGGCGATACCCTGAACCTCAAGCGGTCCGGGGTCAAAGGCGCGGTACAGGTAGGCGACGACTCGATCCGGGTCGATGTCGAGCTGGGCCTGTTGATGTCCGCCATGAGCGGCATGATCAAGTCGGAAATCGAGAAGGCCCTGGATAAGGCCCTGGTCTGAGCTTCTTTATAGAGCGGCCGGGTGGTCGGCGATTCCGGGCGTCGCAATGACGTCCAGGAGGGGATTTGCCGGCCAGCCTGACGGCCGCGGCTACCACGCCTTGCATGACATTGGTTAGGGTGCCGATTCTAATTTTTCTCACTACTTTTGTGCCTGAGCCCACTTTCTGCGGGCCGTTCCTCAAACCTTCCGCGCGTGAGGTGCACCATGGCCAAAGCCATTCTGAAGAAAAAAGTTGATGCCGCATCAACCACTCTGGGTGAAGTCAGATCCTATGCCCGCAAGATCTGGCTGGCGGGCCTGGGGGCCTACACCAAGGTCGGCCAAGAGGGCAGCGAGTACTTCCAGGAACTCGTCAAGGCCGGTCAATCCGTTGAAAAGAGAGGCAAAAAGGTTGTGACTGAACAACTTGAGGCCGCCAACAGTCAGATTGACAGTGTGAAGGGTGATGTCACCAGTCTCAGAGGCAAGGTCGAAGTGCAGCTGGATAAAGTCGAAAGGGCTTTTGACACGCGCGTCGCAAGTGCCTTGAATCGCATCGGCATTCCGTCTAAACATGACGTTGAGACACTCTCTGCTAAGCTCGATGAGCTGACGGCATTGCTCGAACGTGTCGCGCGTAAACATTAAGGAGAACGGGATGGCTGGTAAAAAGAATACTGAAAAAGAAGGCAGCTCGTGGATCGGGAAGGTCGAAGACTACTCCCGTAAAATCTGGCTTGCTGGTTTAGGCGTGTACTCGAAAATCGACACTGACGGCAGCAAGCTTTTCGAGTCGCTGGTCAAAGACGGCGAGAAAGCCGAGAAGCTCACCAAAAGCGCCGTCGGCAAGAAAGTCGACGCGGCCAAGGACTCTGCGAGCTCGGCCAAATCGCGTATCAGTGGCGTCAAGGAGCGCGCGCTGGGCAAGTGGGACGAACTGGAAGGTGCATTCGACAAGCGCTTGAACAGTGCCATTTCGCGTCTGGGCGTGCCCAGTCGCAATGAAGTGAAGGCGCTGCACAGCAAGGTCGATACCCTGACCAAGCAAATCGAAAAACTCACAGGCGCCAAGGTGGCTCCGGTCGCGGCCAAGACTGCCGCTGCCAAGCCAGCCGCCAAACCCGCAGCCAAGCCCCTGGTAAAGGCCGCCGCGAAACCGGCAGCCAAACCGGCCGCCAAGGCACCGGCCAAAGCAGCAGCCAAGCCTGCGGCGAAACCGGCTGCCGCCAAGACTGCCGCCGCCAAGCCGGCTGCAAAACCTGCGGCCAAACCGGTAGCGGCCAAGCCAGCAGCCAAGCCTGCCGCCAAACCGGCAGCCAAGCCCGCTGCGAAACCCGCAGCCGCCAAGCCCGCCGCGAAACCTGCGGTAGCCAAGAAACCCGCGGTGAAAAAAACGGTAGCCGCAAAGGCTGCTACGCCAAAGCCAGCGGTCGCCGCCAAGCCGGCGGCACCGGTCAGTTCGGCGAATTCCGCCGCCGCACCGACTCCCGCTGTGACCCCGACTGCCGCGCCAGCTCCTTCGACGCCAACCAGTCAGTCCTGAGTATCTCGGGGCATGCAAAAACGCCCGGCCTGCCAAGGTCGGGCGTTTTTGTTTGTGGGCCTTGCCAGGCTCAGTCGTGCTCGTCGAGGTAACGCAGGGCCATTTGCTCGGTGGCCAGCCTGGCCGGCAACAGCAGGTGCGGCGCCACCAGCATCATGATCTGGTACACCACCACGCGCACTTCGCCTTCGCGATCGAGAATGCGCTGGTAGTCCAGCGAGAACAGCAGGGTCATGGTGATCTGTTCGACGAGTTGCCCTAGCGCCTGGGTATCGCTGACCAGTTGTCCCGCGGCCTTGAGCCTGGCCAGCAGTGAAGCCAGGGTTCGTTTCAGGGCGTTGAGCAGGTTGCGGATGCCCTTGGCCAGCTTCGGCAGGCGCCCGGCCAGGTTGGACAGGTCCTGGAACAGGAAACGGTAGTGCGCCAGGCGCTCGACGATCAGGTGCAGGAACAGCCAGTAGTCGTCGGGGGCCAGGTGGGCATCGGCGGGAGGATCGAGCAGCGGCGTCAGTTCCTGCTGGAAGCGTTCGAACAGCCCGAGCACCAGCGGCTCCTTGCCGTGAAAGTGGTAGTAGAGGTTGCCGGGGCTGATCCCCATTTCATTGGCAACTTCCATGGTCGAGACATTGGGTTCGCCCTTCTGGTTGAACAACTGCAGGGCACATTCGAGTATCCGGTCGCGGGTTTTCATCCAGTCTTCTTGGTTGTTCGGTCAGGCCGCGACCCCGTGGGTCGCGGCACGGGGGAGTTCAGCGGACGCGCACGTAGGTGCCAGGCGCCGCTTCCATCGGTGGATAGTTCTGGTTGCCCAGGGCGGTCAGGGTTTCGCGCTGGGCGCCGGAGCGTTGCTGGATCCATTCCAGCCACTGCGTCCACCAACTGCCTTCGACGTGCTTGGCATCGTAGTACCAGGCCCGCGGGTCGCTGCTGAGCTTGCCGTTCTCGACATAGTTGGCCTTGGGGTTGCCCGGCGGGTTGAGAATGCTCTGCACATGCCCGCTGTTGGACAGCACGAAACGCTTGTCGCCGCCCAGCAGCAGGGTCGAACGATATACCGCGTCCCAGGGGGTGATGTGATCGTTGATCCCGGCGACGCTGAAGCTGTCGACCGTGACCTTCTGCAGGTCGATGGGGGTGCCGCAGACTTCCAGGCCACCCGCATGGCCCAGCGGATTGTGCTTGAAGAAGTCCAGCAAGTCGCCGTGGAAGGCCGCCGGCAGCCGGGTGTTGTCGTTGTTCCAGTAGAGGATGTCGAACGCCGGCGGCTCCTTGCCCAGCAGGTAATTGTTGACCCAGTAATTCCAGATCAGGTCGTTGGGCCGCATCCAGGCGAACACCTTGGCCATGTCGCGACCGTCGAGCACGCCCTGCTGATAGGAGCGACGCTTGGCCGCCTCCAGGGTCTGCTCGTCGACGAACAGGGTCGCCGGGCTGTCCAGCTGGCTGTCGAGCAAGCTGACCAGATAGGTGGAGCTGAACACCCGGCGCAATTGCCGCTTGGCCTGCAGGTGGCCTTGCAGCGCGGCGATGGTCAGGCCGCCGGCGCAGGCGCCCATGAGGTTCACGTCGCGGCTGCCGGTGATCGCCCGGCAGACATTCATGGCCTCTTCCACGGCCTCGACATAACTCGACAGGCCCCATTCGCGATGCCGGACATCGGGGTTGCGCCAGCTGATCATGAAGGTCTGCAGGCCGTTCTTCAGGGCGAATTGAACGAAGCTGTTGGTCGGGCTGAGATCGAAGATGTAGAACTTGTTGATCTGTGGCGGCACTACCAGCAAGGGCCGGGCGTACTGTTTTTCGCTCATCGGCTTGTACTGGATCAGCTCCAGCAGTTCGTTGCGAAACACCACCGAGCCGGGGGTGGTGGCCAGGTTGCGGCCAACCTCGAAAGCCTGTTTGGTGACCTGGCTGGGCAGGCCGTTGTTGTGCAGCAGGTCGTCGACCAGATGACCGATGCCGCGGATCACGCTGTTGCCGCCGGAGTTGAATATCTCCTTGATCGCCAGCGGGTTGAGCAGGGTGTTGGAGGGCGCGACGGCATCGTTGAGCAGGCTGAAGACAAAGTGGGCGCGGGCCTGGTCGTCCGGGCTCATGCCGCTTTCGTCGATCCAGTGCTTGATTTGCTTCTGCCAGCTCAGATAGGCCTGCAGGCCGCGGCGGTAGAACGGATTGAGGCTCCAGGTCGGATCGGCGAAGCGGCTGTCCTGGGGGTTGGGCTTGTGCAGCGTTTCCCCCAGCAGCACGCGGCCCAGCTGGCCACCGAGAGCCAAGGCGTGGCGAGCGCTGTGGATCGGATTGCGCAGGCCGTGGGTGGCCACGCTGCGCAGGGTCGACAGCAGGTCACGGCCACGCAAGCCGGTGATGGCACTCTGGGCATTGATGTACGCGGCGGATGTGGGTAACGAGCCCGTCGCTGGTTTGTCTCGCATGCGTCAACACTCCTTCGTCAAGCCATCAACAAGCACACCAAGACAACACCATAGTCGGTCCTGGACCATCCTGCGCGCGCGACGATCCTGTCGGCAGGCGCTTTTTGCTAGATGCCGCTGAACGGTGTCGGATGGGGGTGCATCACCGCTCGCTGTCGTTCTTCCTGGAGGAATTTCATGATGATCGGCGCGACGGCTTCGGCCCGGGTAATCAGGAACAGATGGCCGTCGTCGATTATGTGCAACTGAGCGTTGGGTATGCGCCAGGCCAGCATGCGCATGTTGATCAGCGGGATCAGTGGGTCGTCGTCGCCGGCCAGTACCAGGGTCGGCTGATGGATCTTGTGCAACCAATGGATACTGGTCCAGCCAAGGCCGGCGAACAGCTGCCAGTAGTAGCCCAGCTTGCCCGCCGAACGGACCTTGCTGGCGTGCTCGGCGGCGAGGTTGGGATCGCGGCGGAACGAACCGCCGTAGATCAGCGGCGCAATGCGGATCACGTGGGAAGGCTGGATGTAGCGCCGGGGGCTGGCCATCATCCAGAGCACCTTGGGTTTGCCCGGCACCATGAAGGCCCCCGCGGCGGTGGCGGCCAGCACCAGTTTCTTGCAGCGCTCGGGGTAGTCATAGGCGAACTGCTGGGCCAGCGCCCCGCCCCAGGACACGCCGACGGCATTGACCTGCCCGTAGTCGAGGTAGTCGAGCATGCGCGCGGTCAGCTTGGCCAGGCCGGGAAAGCGATACGGCCGGCTCGGCGTCGAGGAACCGCCCACGCCCGGTACGTCGAAGGCGATGACTTCCAGGTCCGGGTCCAATGCCTGGACGAACGGGAACACCAGCTCCAGGTTGGCGCCGATGCCATTGAAGATCAGCAAGGGAGTCAGATGAGGCTTGCCGGGTCGTACCGCGGTGCGGATGGTCTGCCCATCCAGGTCGACGGTGCGGAATATGAATGGTTGTGGCATGCCTTGGCCCTGTTGGTGGAATCGTTGCCGGCGCGGCGATGAGCAGGTTCGCCGCGCCGGCGGTGCTAGCGGTTAACGTTCATGGACATAGGTGCCCGGTGCCGCCTCGGCTGCCGGGTAGGCCTTGTTGCCGAGCGTGGTCGGGGCCTTTTTCAGCTTGCCGGAGCGCTCCGCCTGCCAGGCCTGCCAGTGCAGCCACCAGGAGTCGGTGTGCTTGGTGGAGTTTTCCTGCCAGTCATCGGCCAGGGGCGGCATCTCTTCGCTGGTCATGTAGCGCGCCTTGGGGTTGCCCGGCGGGTTGAGGATGCTCTGGATATGCCCGCTGTTGGACAGCAGGAATTCGACCTTGCCGCCAAACAGCTGGGCCGACTTGTAGCAGGACTTCCACGGGGTGATGTGGTCGTTGGTGCCGGCCACGGAGAAGATGTCGGCGGTCACCTGTTTCAGGTCGATCGGCGTGCCGCACACTTCCAGTGCATTGGGCCGGGTCAGCGGGTTGTTCTTGAACATTTCGATCAGGTCGCCGTGGAAGGCCGCGGGCAACCGGGTGGTGTCGTTGTTCCAGAACAGGATGTCGAATACCGGCGGCTCGTTGCCCAGCAGGTAGTTGTTGACCCAGTAGTTCCAGATCAGGTCGTTGGGCCGCATCCAGGCGAAGACCTTGGCCATGTCCCGCCCTTCCAGCACACCGGCCTGGTAGGAGTGGCGCTTGGCAGCTTCCAGGGTCTGCTCGTCGACGAACAGCGCCACCTGGGTATCCAGGGTGGTGTCGAGCACGCTGACCAGCAGCGTCAGGGCATTGACCTTTTTCTCGCCCAGGGCGGCGTAGTGTCCCAGCAGCGCGGTGCAGGTGATGCCGCCCGAGCAGGCGCCGAGCATGTTCACGTCCTTGCTGCCGGTGATGGCGGTCACCACGTCGACCGCTTCCTTCAGCGCTTCGATATAGGTCGACAGGCCCCACTCGCGTTGCGCCTTGGTCGGGTTGCGCCAGCTGATGATGAAGGTCTGCACGCCGTTGCGCAGGCAGAACCGCGCGAGGCTCTTGTCCGGGCTCAGGTCGAAGACATAGAACTTGTTGATCTGCGGCGGCACCACCAGCAGCGGGCGCTCGTGCACCTGCTCGGTCACCGGGCGGTACTGGATCAGTTCCAGCACATCGTTGCGAAACACCACCGCGCCTTCGCTGGTCCCCAGGTTCTTGCCGATTTCGAAGGCGTCCATGTTGACCTGGCTCGGCATGCCGCCGTTGTGCACCAGGTCCTTGGCCAGGTGGGAGAGGCCGTCGAGCAGGCTCTTGCCGCCGGTCTCGAAGAAACGCTTGACTGCCGCCGGGTTGGCGGCGCTGTTGGTGGGCGCCATGGCCTCGGTCATCAGGTTGATGACGAAATGCCCGCGGCTGATGTCCTGTTCGGAGAGGTTGCTCTGGCCGATCCAGTCGTGAAGCTCCTTGCGCCACGCCAGATAGGTTTGCAGATAACGTTTGTACAGGGGGTTCTGGCTCCAGGCCGGATCGTTGAAGCGACGGTCATCGCTCTCCGGTTGCAGCGTCGATTTGCCGAATACCACGTTCTTCAGTTCGATGCCGAAATGGGCCACGTGTTTGGCGCTGTGCAAGGGTTGTTTGATGGCCTGGGCAAGCACCATGCGAGCAGAGGTAAGCAGATCTTTCCGACGTAAACCGATGACAGGATTCAAACCCAGGGTGTTTTCCGCGGCTTGGCGTTTCAGGTCATCGTTGTTCTTGTTACTCATCTACGACGCTCCATTGTCCTGAGACGAGTACCGGACCTGCCGTGTAGTCACACAGCGAGGCTGCCAGGTACTACTGCTCGGGTGACCGTTGATTCTGCATGACTGCCTTTTTGTGCACAGGACACTGCAGGGAACTTGCCAGCTCCATTGGTTACCCGAGTTTAATTTTTTTCGCAAGCAGGCCAATCGTTGACCATGCAGCCCAGCATTCAAACAGATGAATCTAGAAAATGCGCTCTAAAGCGCCGGATGTCCGGTCTAGAGCATCAGCTTGACGATAGACTCGTTCGGATCGCGGGATTTTCCGGCAGCCGCAAGTTCGGCGAGATAGTCGCTCCACAGCGCGTCCTGGCGCACCGCCAGCTGGTACAGGTAGTCCCAGGTGAACAGGCCGCTGTCATGGCCGTCGTCGAAGGTCAATTTCAGTGCGTACTGGCCGGCCGGTTCGATCTTGCTCAGGCCGACGCCGAGCTTGCCGAATTGCAGGATGGGTTTGCCGTGGCCCTGGACCTCGGCGGAGGGGGAATGTACCCGCAGGAATTCGGCGGGCAGGTGGTAGACCTCGTCCGGCCCGTAGGTCAGCGTCAGGGTCTTGGAGGCTTTGTGCAGGTTGATGGCGGTGGGGAGTCTGTTCATGTCCTGTAGTCCGTCTTGCAGGAGCCGGCGAGCCGACTCCTGCATGGGTGGCGAATGCCTTACAGGATATAACGGGACAGGTCTTCGTTCTGCGCCAATTCGCCCAGGTGGCTGTTGACGTAGGCGGCATCGATGCGGATCGGCTCTTCGCTGTGCGCGCTGGCCAGGTCGCCGGCGCTGAACGACACCTCTTCGAGCAGGCGCTCGAGCAGGGTGTGCAGGCGACGGGCACCGATGTTCTCGGTCTTTTCGTTGACCTGCCAGGCGATCTGCGCCAGGCGCTTGATACCGTCCGCCTGGAACTCGATGGCCAGGCCCTCGGTTTTCAGCAGCTCGCGGTATTGCTCGGTCAGGGAGGCGTGAGGCTCGCTGAGAATGCGCTCGAAGTCTTCCGGCGACAGCGCCTTGAGTTCGACGCGGATCGGCAGGCGGCCTTGCAGCTCCGGCACCAGGTCGCTCGGCTTGCTCAGGTGGAAGGCACCCGACGCGATGAACAGGATGTGGTCGGTCTTGACCATGCCCAGCTTGGTGTTGACGGTGCAGCCTTCGATCAGCGGCAGCAGGTCGCGCTGTACACCCTCGCGAGACACGTCGACGCCACCGGCATTGCCACGCTTGGCAACCTTGTCGATTTCGTCGATGAACACGATGCCGTGCTGCTCGACCGCTTCCAGGGCCTTGGCCTTGAGTTCTTCATCGTTGACCAGGCGGCTGGCTTCTTCGTCGCGGATCAGCTTGAGCGCGTCCTTGACCTTGAGCTTGCGGTTCTTGCGCTGGCCCTTGCCCATGTTGGCGAAGAGGCTCTGCAGCTGGTTGGTCATTTCTTCCATGCCCGGCGGCGCCGAGATATCGACACCGCTGACTTCCGCCACTTCGATCTCGATTTCCTTGTCGTCCAGCTGGCCTTCGCGCAGGCGCTTGCGGAACAGCTGGCGGGTATTGGAGTCCTGGGCCGGGGCGGCGTCTTCGTTGCTGAAGCCCATGCGCGCCGGTGGCAGCAGGGCGTCGAGGATGCGTTCCTCGGCGGCGTCTTCGGCGCGATGGCGGACGCGGATCATTTCCTGCTCGCGGAACATCTTGATCGCAGCGTCAGCCAGGTCGCGGATGATGGATTCAACGTCGCGGCCGACATAGCCGACTTCGGTGAACTTGGTCGCTTCGACCTTGATGAACGGGGCATTGGCCAGCTTGGCCAGGCGCCGGGCGATCTCGGTCTTGCCGACGCCGGTGGGGCCGATCATCAGGATGTTCTTCGGGGTCACCTCGACACGCAGCTCGGCGGGCAGCTGCATACGGCGCCAGCGGTTGCGCAGCGCAATGGCGACGGCGCGCTTGGCATCGTCCTGGCCGATGATATGGCGGTTGAGTTCGTGGACGATTTCGCGGGGAGTCATGGACATAATAATTGGCGGTCCTCAAGCAAGAATGAATGCCGTGGCGAGCACAGGATTATTCTGCGAGATCCTGCTCCTCAATGGTCTGGGTGTGGTTGGTGAATACGCAGATGTCGCCGGCGATGCCCAGGGCGGTCTCGACGATTTCCCGGGCCGACAGGTCGGTCTTCTTCAGCAGGGCGCTGGCTGCGGCCTGCGCGTAGGCGCCGCCGGAGCCCATGGCGATCAGGCCGTCTTCCGGCTCGACCACGTCACCGTTGCCGGTGATGATCAGGGACGCGTCCTTGTTGGCGACCGCAAGCATGGCTTCGAGGCGGCTGAGGGAGCGGTCGGTGCGCCATTCCTTGGCAAGTTCGACGGCGGCGCGAACCAGATGCCCCTGATGTTTCTCAAGCTGGCCTTCGAAGCGTTCGAACAGGGTGAAGGCATCGGCGGTCGCCCCGGCAAAGCCGGCGATGACCTGGCCGTGGTACAGGCGGCGAACCTTTTTCGCGTTGCCTTTCATCACGGTGTTGCCGAGGGAAACCTGGCCGTCGCCGCCCATGACGACTTTGCCGTGGCGGCGGACTGAAACGATGGTGGTCAAGGGGAGAGTCTCCACGCTGCGGGGCGAAAGTGCCCTGATGGAAGCTCATATGGGGGTGGTGCGGGGTTTTTCAACTGTGGCGGGGGGAGTAGGACGAGCGGTATTTCCTGCTGGAGGGAGGGTGCCAGTGAGGGGGCTATCGCGGGCAAACCTCGCTCCTACAGAGCGAGGCTTGCCCGCGATTGATTGCGCTAGCGGCTCTGGCGCTGTTGTAACAGCAGATTGCTGAAGCCGGCGCCGGCCAGTTGCTTCTGCGCAGTGGTCAGTTGTTCGCGGTTGCTGAACGGGCCGACCAGCACCCGGTACCAGGTCTCTTCCTTGACCGTGCCGGATTCGACCGACACCGATTGCCCCAGCAGGATGATCTGCGCGCGGACCTTGTCGGCATCGGCCTGCTTGCGGAATGAGCCGGCCTGCAGGAAGAACTTGGTCACCGGGGCGGCCTTGGCGACTTGCGCCACCGGTGGTGCGGGTGGCGGAGTGATGCCGGCCAGGGCGGCCTGGGCCCGCGCGGTGTCGATCTTTGCCGCTTCCGCCGGGGTCACTGGCGTGGTCGGCACCACCGGCGCGGTCTGTGGCGTCGGCAGGGTTTTCTCCGGCACCGCTTCCGGCGGCACTATCACTTCCGACTCCGGCAGCAGGGTATAGAAGTCGTACTTCGGCTTCACCGGTTGCTGCGGGCTCGGCGGGGTCTTGTTGGCCTCGGCGATCTTGGTGGTTTTCTGCTGTTCCACCCGCTCGCGCTTGACGCTGTCGCCGCCCTTGCCTGGCTCCAGCTTCATCAGGAACACGATGAAGGCGCCCACGGCCAGGCCGATGGCCATCCACAACCAGCCCGGGATCGGCTGCTTCGCAGGAGCTTGGTAACGGCTGGCGCCACGCTTGGGTGCAGGTTTTTTCTTGGCAGCCAACTTACATTTGCTCCAGGACTTTCAGGCCCAGCAGTTCCAGGCCTTGCTTGAGGGTACGACGGGTCAGCTCGGTGAGGCGCAAGCGGCTCTGCATCTGCGTCGGCGATTCGGCACTGAGGATCGGGCAGTTTTCATAGAAGCTGGAGAACAGCCCGGCGACATCGTACAGGTAGGTGCACAGGGTGTGCGGCGTACCCTTGTCGGCCACGTTGTTCAGCACTTCGCCGAACTGTGCCAGCTTGGCCGCCAGTTCCAGCTCATGGGCGGCTTGCAGGGCGATCTGGCCCTGTACTTCGCTGAAATCCTTGCCCAGCTTGCGGAACACCCCGGCGGCGCGGGTGTAGGCGTACAGCAGGTAGGGGGCGGTGTTGCCTTCGAAGTTCAGCATCAGGTCGAAGTTGAAGCTGTAGTCGCTGGTGCGGTGCTTGGACAGGTCGGCATATTTCACTGAGTCGATGCCCACGACCTTGGCGATGCTGCGCAGGTCGGCCTCGGCCAGCTCCGGGTTCTTTTCCTTGACCAGGCTGTAGGCGCGCTCTTCGGCTTCGGTGAGCAGGTCGATCAGCTTCACCGTGCCGCCGTCGCGGGTCTTGAAAGGACGGCCGTCGGCGCCGTTCATGGTGCCGAAGCCCATGTGCTCCATTTCCATCGGATGGGTCACGAAACCGGCCTTGCGGGCCACCGCGAACACTTGCTGGAAGTGCAGGGCCTGGCGCTGGTCGACGAAGTACAGCGCGCGGTCGGCCTTGAGGGTGCCGCTGCGGTAGCGCACGGCCGCCAGGTCGGTGGTGGCGTACAGGTAGCCGCCATCGGCCTTGACGATGATCACCGGCAGCGGCTCGCCTTCGGCGTTCTTGAACTCGTCGAGGAACACGCACTGGGCGCCGTTGCTCTCGACCAGCATGCCCTTGGCCTTGAGGTCGTTGACCACGTTGATCAGGTCGTCGTTGTAGGCGCTTTCGCCCATCACGTCGGCCATGGTCAGCTTGACGTTCAGCAGTTCGTAGATTTTCTGGCAGTGGGACAAGGAAATGTCCTTGAACTTGGTCCACAGCGCCAGGCAATCCGCGTCGCCGGCCTGCAGCTTGACCACCAGGCCACGGGCGCGGTCGGCGAATTCTTCGGACTCGTCGAAGCGCTGCTTGGCGGCGCGGTAGAAGTTCTCCAGGTCGGACAGCTCGTCGCTGGTAATCGGGTTTTCCTGCAGGTAGGCCATCAGCATGCCGAACTGGGTGCCCCAGTCGCCGACGTGGTTCTGCCGGATCACTTCGTCGCCGAGGAATTCCAGGACCCGCGCCACGCCGTCGCCGATGATGGTCGAGCGCAGATGGCCGACGTGCATTTCCTTGGCCAGGTTCGGCGCCGACAGGTCGATCACGGTGCGCTGCGGCGCGCCGGCCTTGCGTACGCCGAGGCGCGCGTCGGCCAGGGCGGCGTCCAGGCGGTTGGCCAGGGCCTGGGTGTTCTGGAAGAAGTTGATGAAGCCGGGGCCGGCGATCTCGGCCTTGCTGACCTGTTCGTCGGCGGGCAGGGCGGCGATGATTTTTTCCGCCAGGTCGCGTGGCTTCATGCCGGCCGGCTTGGCCAGCATCATGGCGATGTTGCTGGCGAAGTCGCCGTGGGTCTTGTCGCGGGAGTTTTCTACCTGGATCGCCGGCGTCAGGCCTTCTGGCAACACACCTTCGGTGACGAGTTGGGTGATGGCTTGCTGGATGAGCTGGCGAATGGTGTCTTTCATGGTCTTCTCTTTCGACCGCTGGCGCGGCGGCGCTTCGATGCGCAGGTGGAAAAACTGGGCATTATCCGTTGCGAAGACGGGCTTGCCAACTATAGCGGGCCGCCTGTGGATATGCGGTGGCTATTCGGGCCATATCGCGGGCAAGCCTCGCTCCTACAGCGGCGCGCTTGCCTGAGATGGCGGTTTTTCTATCAATACAGGTCCACAGGGTCAACATCCAGCGACCAGCGTACCTGGCGCCCGCTGGGCATCTGTTCGAGGAGCAGCAGCCAGTGGCTCAGCAACTTGTGCAGCGGCGCCCGGGCGCTGGCCTGCAATAACAGTTGCGCGCGATAGCGTCCGGCACGCCGCTCCATGGGCGCCGGCACCGGCCCCAGCAACTCGATGCCGCCCAGGTTCATCTGCGCCAGCAGGCGTTCGGCCTCGCTGCAGGCTTCGTCGAGAAAGCCTTCGGCCTGTCCCGGCTTGTGCGCCTCGGCGCGCAACAGGGCCAGATGGGCGAACGGCGGCAGGCCGGCGGCGCGGCGTTCGCTCAAGGCTTGCTCGGCAAAGGCGAAATAGCCCTGCTCGGTCAGTTGCACCAGCAGCGGATGGTCGGCCAGGTGTGTCTGGATAATCACCTTGCCGGGCTCTTCGGCTCGCCCGGCCCGTCCGGCGACCTGGACGATCAACTGCGCCATGCGCTCGCTGGCGCGGAAGTCGCCGGAGAACAGGCCGCCGTCGGCGTCGAGGATCGACACCAGGGTCACCCGTGGGAAGTGGTGCCCCTTGGCGAGCATCTGGGTGCCCACCAGGATGCACGGCTGGCCCTTCTGGATCGTGGCGAACAGCTGGTTCATCGCGTCCTTGCGCGAAGTGCTGTCGCGGTCGACCCGCAGCACCGGGTAGTCCGGGAACAGGATCGCCAGCCGCTCTTCGGCGCGCTCGGTGCCGGCGCCGACCGGGCGCAGGTCGACCTTGCCGCACTGCGGGCAATGCCGCGGCACGCGTTCGCTGTGGCCGCAATGGTGGCAGCGCAGCTCGCCGTAGCGCTGGTGCACGGTCATCCGCGCATCGCAGCGCTCGCACTCGGACATCCAGCCGCAGTCATGGCACAGCAGGGTCGGCGCGAAACCCCGGCGGTTGAGGAACACCAGCACCTGCTGGCCCGCCGCCAGGGTCTGGCCGATGGCTTGTTGCATGGGGCCGGAGATGCCGCTGTCCAGCGGCCGGCTTTTCACGTCCAGGCGCAGGAAGCGCGGCTGCTTGGCGCCGCCGGCCCGCTCGTTCAGCCGCAGCAGCCCGTAGCGGCCGCTGTAGGCGTTGTGCAGGCTTTCCAGCGACGGTGTAGCGGAACCCAGCACGATGGGGATGTTTTCCTGGCGCGCGCGGACCAGGGCCAGGTCGCGCGCGTGGTAGCGCAGGCCTTCCTGCTGCTTGTAGGAGCCGTCGTGTTCTTCGTCGATGATGATCAGCCCGGGATTCTTCATCGGGGTGAACAGCGCCGAGCGGGTGCCGATAATAATGTCGGCCTCGCCGTCGCGTGCCGCCAGCCAGGCGTCCAGGCGCTCACGGTCATTGACGGCCGAGTGCAGCAGGGCGATGCGGGCATTGAAGCGCTGCTCGAAGCGCGCCAGGGTCTGCGGGCCGAGGTTGATTTCCGGGATCAGCACCAGGGCCTGCTTGCCGGCCTCCAGGGTTTCGCGGATCAGTTGCAGGTAGACCTCGGTCTTGCCGCTGCCGGTGACCCCGGCCAGCAGGAAGGCGTGATAGCTGTCGAAGCCCGAGCGAATGGCTTCATAGGCGGCGCGCTGTTCGCTGTTGAGCGGCAGTTCCGGTTGGGCCAGCCAGTGTTCGTGGCGTTCGCCGGGGGCGTGCCGGCGAACCTCCACCTGGACCAGATCCTTGGCCAGCAACAGGTCGAGGCTGTCCTTGCTCAGCATCAGTTTGCTCAGCAACGCATGGGGAACGCCGTGTGGATGCTGGGCCAGGGTCGCCAGTGCCTCGCGCTGGCGAGGGGCGCGGGCGATGCGCGGGTCGTCGAGGCGGGCGCCGGGGCTGACCGACCAGAAGCGCTCCTGGCGCACCTCGGCCGGCTCGCCCTGGCGCAGCAGTACCGGCAGCGCCCAGCTCAGGGTGTCGCCGAGGCTGTGCTGGTAATACTGCGCCGTCCACAGGCACAGCTTGAACAGCGTGGGCGGCAGCGGCGGGGTGGCATCCAGCAGGGCCAGCGCCGGCTTGAGCTTGTCGGCCGGGACTTCGCTGCTGTCGGTCACCTCGACCAGGATGCCGATCATCTCCCGGCGCCCGAACGGCACGCGCAGGCGCATGCCCGGATGCAGTTGGGCGCGCCGCACGCCGGCCGGGGCCCGATAGTCGAACAGGCGGCGCAGGGGCGAGGGCAGGGCGAGGCGCAAGATGGCGTCGGGCACGCGGGGAAGTCTCATCGAACGGGCGGCAAAGAAGGCCCGGAGCCTAGCAGACGGTCGGTGCGAGGGACAGCTTGCGTGATCGCAAAGGTCTGGTAGAATTCGCGCCCTAATTACGTGCGGTATTCAACAATAGTGTTGGGTGGCGGCACGCTAGCCTGAGGAAGACACCATGAAAGCCGATATCCATCCAGAATACCCAGCAGTTGCCGTAACCTGCAGCTGCGGCAACAAGTTCGAAACCCGTTCGACCTTCGCCAAGCCACTGGCGATCGACGTTTGCAACGAGTGCCACCCGTTCTACACCGGTAAGCAGAAGACTCTGGACACCGGTGGTCGCGTTCAGAAGTTCGCCGACCGTTTCGGTGCTTTCGGCGCGAAAAAGGCCTAAGGCTGACCAGTCTGGAAAGCTGCTCCAGCTTTTCCTCGCTGATGAAAAAGGCGTCCCTCGCGGGCGCCTTTTTTATGTCCGCGATTTGGCTCTCCAGCGCCCAGGCGTTTTGCCCGGCGCCTGCCGGGCTGGCCTCCGCGCAGGTTCAGCGAGTGGTCGACGGCGACACCCTGCGCCTGGCCGATGGGCGCAGTGTGCGGATGATCGGCCTCAACGCCCCGGAGCTGGGCAAGAAAGGCCGTACCGACGAACCCTTCGCCGTGGCGGCCCGCCAGCGCCTGCAGGCATTGGTGAAGGCCAGCGATGGCCGAGTGGGCTTGCTCCCCGGCCGTGAAGCCAAGGATCGTTATGGGCGCACCCTGGCCCATGTCTATGGCGCCGATGGCGCCAATCTCGAAGCGCAATTGCTGGCCGAAGGCCTGGGATACCAGGTGGCCGTGGCGCCGAACGTCGATTTGTTCGATTGCCAGCAGGCCGCCGAGCGCAGCGCTCGTCAGGCCCGGCTGGGGGTGTGGCGGCAGTCGTCTGTGCTGAAAGAGGATCAGATCGCCAGGTCCGGATTCGCCGTGCTCAGTGGGCGGGTGAGCAAGGTGCAGCGCAATCGCGGTGGCATCTGGATCGAGTTGCAGCACTCGGTTGTATTGCACATTGCACCCAATCTGCTCGGTCAGTTCGATACCGCGTTGCTGGAACGCCTGCCGGGGCAGCGGATCGAGGCGCGTGGCTGGGTGCTCGACCGTTCGCGCAAGGGTGGCTTGCAATCAGGCCAGGCGCGCTGGATGTTGCCACTGACGCACCCCGGAATGTTCCAATTGGTTCAATGAATAAAAAATTGTAGACATTTTTTATTTGGATTGTGAACAGTTGCAAGCCTTGTGTTCCGTGGCTCTTGGCCCAAAGTCGTAGGCTACGGGCCTTGACAGGGGTGACCGGTCAGTCTTGTGGGGACTATGCGACACGCGTATCCTCGGCGGTCCGTCTGTCCAACAGTAAAAAGCGGAATGCCCACATGTCTGATTTGAAAACTGCCGCTCTCGAATACCACGCCAATCCCCGTCCAGGGAAACTGAGTGTCGAGCTCACCAAGGCCACCGCTACCGCCCGCGACCTGTCGCTGGCCTACAGCCCCGGCGTAGCCGAACCAGTACGCGAAATCGCCCGCGATCCTGAGCTGGCCTACAAATACACCGGCAAGGGCAACCTGGTTGCAGTCATTTCCGATGGCACCGCGATTCTCGGCCTGGGCAACCTCGGCCCTCTGGCTTCCAAGCCGGTGATGGAAGGCAAGGGCGTGCTGTTCAAGCGCTTTGCCGGCATCGACGTATTCGACATCGAAGTCGACTCCGAAAGCCCGCAAGCCTTCATCGACACCGTCAAGCGCATCTCCATCACCTTCGGTGGCATCAACCTGGAAGACATCAAGGCGCCAGAGTGCTTCGAGATCGAGCGCGCCCTGATCGAACAGTGCGACATTCCGGTGTTCCACGATGACCAGCATGGCACCGCGATCGTGACCGCGGCCGGCATGATCAACGCCCTGGAAATCGCCGGCAAGACCCTGTCGGAAGCCAAGATCGTCTGCCTGGGCGCCGGCGCAGCCGCCATCTCCTGCATGAAGCTGCTGGTGAGCATGGGCGCCAAGATCGAAAACATCTTCATGGTCGACCGTACCGGCGTGATCCACTCCGAGCGCGACGACCTGAACCAGTACAAGGCCGTGTTCGCCCACGCGACCGACAAGCGCACCCTGGCCGACGCCCTGCAGGGCGCCGACGTGTTCGTCGGCCTGTCCGGCCCGAACCTGCTGAGCGCCGAAGGCCTGAAATCCATGGCGGCCAACCCGATCGTGTTCGCTTGCTCGAACCCCGATCCGGAAATCGCTCCGGAGCTGGCGCACGCCACCCGCGACGACGTGATCATGGCCACCGGTCGTTCGGACTACCCGAACCAGGTCAACAACGTACTGGGCTTCCCGTTCATCTTCCGTGGCGCCCTGGACGTTCGCGCCAAGCGCATCAACGAAGAAATGAAGATCGCCGCGGCCAACGCCCTGAAGGACCTGGCCAAGCTGCCAGTGCCGAAGGAAGTTTGCGCAGCCTATGGCGTCGACGCGCTGGAGTTCGGCCGTGAGTACATCATTCCGAAGCCAATGGATGCGCGCCTGATCACCGTGGTTTCCGATGCCGTGGCCAAGGCCGCGATCGAGACCGGCGTGGCGACCCTGCCGTATCCGAAGAACTACCCGCTGAAAAGCGTGGACGACGTGTTCAACGGCTAACAGCAGCGCATAAAAAACCCGGCCTTCGAGCCGGGTTTTTTTATGGGAAAGTTTCAAGCCTCAAGCGAAAGCCGGTGTTGCGCTTTCCTGCAGCTTGAGGCTCGTAGCGTGCCGCGGCTCTTTAGAACAGATCGATCGGTGCTGACTCGTCCGCCGGCAGCGGGCTGCCAGGCGCATAGCCGTTGCCCAGTTCGTTGACCGAAGGCGGCGTGTCTTCGCTCTTGAACAGCTCGAAATAGGCATTGGGCGTGCCTGGCGCGGCGGCGCGACCGCTGACCGGATCGACCCGCAGGCTGAGGATGCCTTCCGGTTCGGCCTGGGTATGCGCCGGCTTGTCCTTGAGGGCCGCGCCCATGTAGTTCATCCAGATCGGCAGGGCCACGGTGCCGCCGTACTCGCGGCGTCCCAGGCTTTCCGGCTGGTCGAAGCCGGTCCAGACCGTGGTCACATAATCGGCGTTGTAGCCGGAGAACCAGGCGTCCTTGGACTCGTTGGTGGTCCCGGTCTTGCCGGCCAGGTCGCTGCGGCCCAGGGCCAGCGCGCGTCGCCCGGTGCCGAGCTTGATCACGTCTTCCAGCATGCTGTTGAGAATGTAGGTCGTGCGGCCGTCGATGATGCGCTCGGCCACCGCAGGTGCCTGCACGGCAGCCTGGCCCGGGGTTTCGCCAGGCACGCTGTTCACGGTGAAGCCCTGTGGTTCCGGCGCGGCGATCCCGCTGCTGGCCGTGCCGCCCGCAGGCACGCTCGGCGGGTTGGCGGTGAACAGGGTTTCGCCGTTGCGGCTTTCGATCTTGTCGATGATGTACGGCGTGACCTTGTAGCCACCGTTGGCGAACACGCTCCAGCCAGTGGCGATTTCCATCGGCGTCAGGGTCGCGGTGCCCAGGGCCAGCGACAGGTTGCGCGGCAGGTCCTGCTTGTTGAAGCCGAACTTGCTGATGTAGTCGATGGTGCGGTCCACGCCCAGGCTTTGCAGGAGGCGGATCGAAACCAGGTTGCGCGATTTGTACAGCGCTTCGCGCATGCGGATCGGGCCGAGGAAGGTGTTGGTGTCGTTTTTCGGGCGCCAGACCTTGTCCAGGTACTCGTCGACGAACACGATCGGCGCATCGTTCACCAGGCTGGCAGCGGTATAGCCGTTGTCCAGCGCGGCGCTATAGATGAATGGCTTGAAGCTCGAGCCGGGCTGGCGTTTGGCCTGCATCGCCCGGTTGTAGTTGCTCTGCTCGAAGGCGAAACCGCCCACCAGCGAGCGGATGGCGCCGTTCTGCGGATCGAGGGATACCAGCGCGCCCTGCACGACCGGGATCTGCCGGAACTTCAGCGAATTGTCGGCCTGGCGCTGCACGCGAATCAGGTCGCCGACCTGGGCGACATCGCTCGGCTGCTTGGGCGCGGCGCCCATGCTGTTGGTGTTCAGGAACGGACGCGCCCATTTCATGCTGTCCCAGTCGACATGCTCCGTGCCGGTACGGGTCAGCACCTGCAGGCCATTCTTTTCGACCTGGGTGACGATCGCCGGCTCCAGGCCGCTGATGGTGCGTTGCTTGGTCAGTTCAGTGGCCCAGGCGGCGTGCGTCTTGCCTGGCAGGCGCGACTCGGGGCCCCGGTAACCATGGCGTTGGTCATAGGTGATCAGGCCCTCGTGGATGGCGTTGTTGGCCATCTCCTGCAGGTTGCTCGGCACGGTGGTCGTGACGCGGAAGCCTTCGGTGTAGGCGTCGCTGCCGTAGCGGCCGACCATCTCGGCACGGGCCATTTCGGCGACGTAGGGAGCGTTCACTTCCGGCGTCGGCACGTGATAGCTGGCATTCAACGGCTCGGCGATAGCCGCCTGGTAGTCGGTCTCGCTGATCTTGCCGAGCTTGTACATGCGCCCGAGGATCCAGTCGCGGCGCTCCTTGCTGCGCGCCGGGTTGGCCAGCGGGTTGAAGCGTGACGGGGCCTTGGGCAGGCCGGCGATCATGGCCATCTGCGCCAGGCTGACGTCGCGGATCGACTTGCCGTAGTACACCTGGGCCGCGGCCTCGATGCCGTAGGCGCGGTTACCCAGGTAGATCTTGTTGACGTACAGCTCGAGGATCTCGTCCTTGGTCAGCTGGCGCTCGATTTGCAGGGCCAGGAGGATCTCGGTGGTCTTGCGCGAGAAGCTGCGTTCGCTGCTCAGGAAGAAGTTCTTCGCCACCTGCATGGTGATGGTGCTGCCGCCGGACTGGATGTGCCCGCTCTTGACCAGCTGGGTCGCGGCACGCATCAGGCTGCTGGGATCGACGCCGTAATGGTTGGCGAAGTTGTCGTCTTCAGCACTTAGTAACGCATTGATGAAGTTGGGGGGAATGTCGGCGAAACGGATCGGAGTACGGCGCATTTCACCGAATTCTGCGATCAACTTGCCGTCGCTGCTGTACACCCGCAGGGGAATCTGCAACTGGATACTTCTGAGCGCCTCTACCGATGGCAAGCCAGGACTAAGATAGAGAAACGCACCGGAGAGAGCGAGGAGCAGCCCGCAGAACACAGCGACGATGGACCACCCGAAAAACTTCAGCAGACGAATCAAGGCTTTTGGATTTCCAGAGAAAGGAATGAATTTGGCGTCAGGGCATTCATGTTCGGGATCGGCCCACGCGGCAGATAAAAGCGGAAAAAACGCCGGGCATTATAAGCATTTTTCCGTGGAGGGCGTCATTTGCGCGTCTGTCAAGACGTAGTGATTGAACGCAATGGACATTACAGAGTCCGTAAGTCACGGATAGTCATAGGGAATTGGTAGTGCTAGGACTCTTCAGCAAAAAGGCGAGTTCCCTTCTCGGGATCGATATCAGTTCCACCTCGGTCAAGCTCGTTGAGTTGAGCCGCATCGGCCAGCGTTTTCAGGTCGAGGCCTGCGGGGTGGAGCCGTTGCCGGCCAATGCCGTGGTCGAAAAGAACATCGTCGAGCCCGAAGGAGTGGGGCATGCCCTGTCCCGCCTGCTGGCCCGGACCCGGCCGGGTGTGAAGAACGCGGCGCTGGCGCTGGCCGGTTCGGCGGTGATCAGCAAAGTCATCGAGATGGACGCCGGGCTGTCCGACGACGATCGGGAAAGCCAGCTCAAGGTCGAGGCCGACCAATACATTCCCTATCCGCTGGACGAGGCCGCCCTCGATTTCGACGTGCTCGGCTATTCGGCCCGTCATCCCGAGCGTGTCGACGTCCTGCTGGCGGCCTGCCGCAGGGAGCACATTGAAATTCGCGAGGTGGCGCTGGAACTCGCGGGGCTGACGCCCCGGGTGGTGGACCTGGAGACCTGCGCGCTCGAGCGCTCGCTCGCCCTGGCGGCCGGGCCGGTAGCGTCGGGCTCCGTGGCGCTGGTCGATATCGGCGCCACCCTCACCACCCTGAACGTCGTGCAGGCAGGGCAAATCATCTATTCCCGCGAGCAGTTGTTCGGCGGCGAACAACTGACCGAGCAGATCCAGCGCCGTTACGGCTTGTCGAAAGAGGAAGCGGGCCTGGCGAAAAAAAAGGGCGGCTTGCCGGACGGCTATGCGCAAGCCGTGCTGCAACCTTTTCAAGAAACGGCGGTTGAGCAGGTCTCACGTTCGTTGCAGTTGTTCCAGGCGTCGGCATCGCAGCACCGGATCGGCTCCCTGTTGTTGGCGGGTGGCAGCGCCGGCCTGCCCGGGCTGGCCTCGCTGCTCCAGCAACGCCTGGGCCTGCCGGTACGGATCGCCAATCCCTTCGCCGGCATGAGCCTGGGCAGCAAGGTCGATGCCGCAGTGCTGGCTAGCGAAGCGCCGGCCCTGATGATTGCCTGCGGATTGGCCCTGAGGAGCTTCGACTGATGGCTCGGATCAACCTTCTTCCCTGGCGCGAAGAACGGCGCGAGCGCCGCCGGCGTCATTTCCTGCTGGGCGTGGCCGCGGCCGCGGCGCTGGCATTGGCGGCGGTACTGGTGGGCGACCGGATCATCGACCGGGCGATCGACAGGCAGCTGGCGCGCAACAATCACGTGGGGGCACAGATCGCCTTACTCGATCAGCGAATTGCCAAGATCGGCGAGCTGAAGCTGCATCGCGAGCAGTTGCTGGAGCGCATGAAGATTATCCAGGACTTGCAGGGCAATCGATCCACCCGTGCGCGGGTGTTCGACCAGTTGGCCCGGAGCCTGCCGGACGGGGTGTATTTCACCGATGTCAGGATGAGCGGGCAAACCCTCTCGATTGTCGGTGCGGCGGAATCGAACCACCGGGTTTCGGACCTGATGCGCAACCTGGACGCGTCCGACTGGTTCGATACGCCAAGTCTCACCGAGGTCAAGGCCGCCGGGGCGGACAACGCCGACCAGATGAATGTGTTCCAGCTGACCGTGCACCAGACCCGGCCTGCCCTGGAGGAGGTTGGGCAATGAGCCTGGCTGGCTGGTGGGAGCAGATGCGCCGGGTCGATCCCGGCGAACTGGAAATGAGCAATATGGGGGCGTGGCCGGCGCCGGTCAAAAGCCTGGTCGCGGCGCTGGCGATGCTGCTGGTGCTGGCTCTCGGCTACCAGCTGTACCTCAAGGATCTGCTGTTGCAGCTCGACCAGCGCCGGGCGGACGAGATCGTGTTGAAACAACAGTTCGCCAGCAAGGCGAGCCAGGTGGCCAATCTGTTGCCCTACGGTGAGCAGATGAAGGCCATGGAAAGCGCCTTCGAGCAGATGCTGCGCCAACTGCCGAGCGATACCGAGGTGCCGGGCCTGCTCGAAGACATCAGTCGCACAGGGCTTGGCAGCGGGTTGGAGTTCGAAGAGATCAAGCTGCTGCCGGAAGTGGTCCAGCCGTTTTATGTCGAGCTGCCGATCCAGATCACGGTGACCGGCGGCTATCACCAACTGGCGACGTTCGTCAGTGGCGTGGCCGGGTTGCCGCGAATCGTCACCCTGCATGATTTCGAGATCAAGCCGGTCGCCCCGCAGGTCGGCTCTAAGCTGCGCATGAACGTTCTGGCCAGGACCTATCGCTACAAGGTGCCTCGTCCATGAAGCGCATTCATGGCCTGCTGCTGGTGCTGATCGGTCTCGGGCTGGCCGGGTGCGGCAGCGATGACGACTTCAGCGATCTGGACGCCTACATGAACGAGGTGCGGGCGCGGCCGCCCGGCAAGATTGAACCAATGCCGGTATTCGGGTCTTACCCAACGTTCACCTACGACGCCTCGCTTCTGCGCAGTCCGTTCCAGCCAGCGGTCCGGGTAGACCTGGCGAGCCGTCGGGCAGGTTCGTCCGCGGTCCGGCCGGACCCGAACCGCAGCAAGGCGTTTCTCGAGGGGTTCAGCATCGAGCAGTTCGAGATGGTGGGCACGCTTTCCAACGCTTCCGGCGTCTTTGCGCTGCTGCGGGGAGCGGGGGGGGTACATCGGCTGAAGGTCGGCGACTACCTGGGGCGAAACGATGGGCGGATTGTCGCGATCAGCGATTCACAGGTCGACGTGGTCGAGATTGTTCCCGATGGAGCGGGAGCGTGGCTGGAACGACCGCGGACCATTCCATTAAAAGAGCATTCATAGTGGAACTCGCATCATGAACAGGATCTTTTCAGCCCTCGGTATTGCGCTAGGGATGGCGCTGCTTTCGCCGATGGCCATGGCGGCCACTCTCAAGGCCCTGGATGTCGCGACGCTGTCGGGAGACCGCCTGGAGTTGAAGCTGACCTTCGATGGGCCGGTTCCCGAGCCCCGTGGCTATAGCACCGACCAGCCGGCACGGATCGCCCTCGACTTGCCGGATGTCGTCAGTGGGCTCAAGAGCAAAAGCCGTGACCTGGGGAGCGGCAATGCGCGCAGCGTCACCGTGGTCGAGTCGGGGCAGCGCACCCGTGTGGTGGTCAATCTGCTGGCGCTGGCGCCCTATAGCACCCGGATCGCGGGGAACCAGCTGTTCGTGGTGATCGGTCAGGGCGCGACGGTGGCGCACGATGTGCCGCAGCGTCCTGCTGCCTCCGGACGAGTCGGGGCGGGCCGGTCGATTCGCAGCGTGGATTTTCAGCGGGGGGAGCGGGGTGAAGGCAATGTCCTGATCGACCTTTCCGATGCGCAGATGAGCCCCGATATCCAGGAGCGCGACGGCAAGCTGGTGATCGCCTTTGCCCGGGCCCGCCTGCCCGAACCCTTGCGCGTCAGGCTGGACGTCAAGGATTTCGCTACGCCTGTGCAGTTTGTCAGCGCCCGCGCGGAATCGGACAAGGCCATCATTACCATCGAGCCCGGTGGCACCTTCGATTACTCGACCTACCAGACGGACAACAAATTGACGGTCAGCGTCAGGCCGATGAGTGTTGACGACCTGCAGAAACGTAATGCCGAGCGCTCGACCTATGACGGTGAAAAGCTCTCGCTGAACTTCCAGGACATCGAGGTCCGCTCGGTACTGCAACTGATTGCCGACTTCACCCATCTCAACCTGGTGGCCAGCGATACGGTCCAGGGCGGGATTACCCTGCGTCTGCAGAATGTGCCGTGGGACCAGGCCCTGGACCTGGTGCTCAAGACCAAGGGGCTGGACAAGCGCAAGGTCGGCAATGTGCTGCTAGTGGCGCCGGCCGATGAAATCGCCGCTCGTGAACGCCAGGAGCTGGAGTCGCAGAAGCAGATTGCCGATCTCGAGCCGTTGCGCCGCGAACTGTTGCAGGTCAATTACGCCAAGGCTGCGGAGATCGCCAAGCTGTTCCAGTCAGTCACCCGCGCCGAGGATAAATCCGATGAGCGTGGTTCGATCACGGTCGATGAGCGGACCAACAACATCATTGCCTATCAGACCCGGGATCGCCTGGACGAACTGCGGCGCATCGTCAGCCAGCTGGATGTTCCGGTACGCCAGGTGATGATCGAGGCGCGGATCGTCGAGGCGAACGTCGACTATGACAAGAGCCTGGGCGTGCGCTGGGGTGGCTCGATCCAGAACCAGGGCAACTGGAATGCCTCGGGGGTCAGCAATGGCGCCAATGGTTCCTCCACCATCGGCACGCCGGGCAGCACCAGCAGTAATGCACCGTTCGTCGACTTGGGCACTACCGCCAATACCTCCGGGCTGGGGATCGCCTTCATCACCGACAACGTGTTGCTGGACCTTGAGCTGACGGCGATGGAAAAGACCGGCAACGGGGAAATCGTCTCCCAGCCCAAGGTCGTCACTTCCGACAAGGAGACCGCGAAAATCCTCAAGGGCACGGAAATCCCCTATCAGGAAGCCGCGTCCAGCGGGGCGACCTCGGTGTCTTTCAAGGAGGCCTCGCTGTCGCTGGAGGTGACGCCGCAGATCACTCCGGACAACCGCATCATCATGGAGGTCAAGGTCACCAAGGACGAGCCGGACTACCTGAACAAGGTCCAGGATGTACCGCCCATCAAGAAGAACGAGGTCAACGCCAAGGTCCTGATCAACGACGGAGAGACCATCGTGATCGGTGGGGTTTTCTCCAATACGCAAAGCAAGGTTGTAGATAAAGTGCCATTTCTCGGCGATGTGCCGTATCTTGGCCGCCTTTTCCGGCGTGACGTGGTGTCGGAGAAAAAATCCGAGCTGCTGGTATTTCTCACTCCGCGTATCATGAACAACCAGGCGATTGCTGTGAGTCGTTGATTCTGTGCGAAATTTGATTCTTGTTGGGCCGATGGGGGCTGGAAAAAGCACCATCGGTCGCTTGCTGGCCAAAGAGCTGCGCCTGCCATTCAAAGATTCCGATAAGGAAATTGAGTTGCGCACGGGCGCCAATATCCCGTGGATCTTCGATAAGGAAGGCGAGCCAGGCTTTCGCGATCGCGAGCAGGCCATGATCGCCGAGTTGTGCGCCGCCGATGGCGTGGTCCTGGCCACCGGCGGTGGTGCGGTGATGCGGGAAGCCAATCGCCTGGCGCTGCATGCCGGCGGTCGCGTGGTCTATCTGCATGCCTCGGTCGAACAGCAAGTGGGGCGCACCGCCCGGGATCGCAACCGGCCGCTGTTGCGCACCGCCGATCCGGCGAAAACCCTGCGTGACCTGTTGGCGATCCGCGATCCGCTCTATCGGGAAATCGCCGATCTGGTGGTTGAAACCGATGAACGGCCACCACGCCTGGTGGTGCTGGACATACTGGACCGCCTGCAGCAACTGCCTCCCCGTTAATGCGCGGCGCGAAATGCGCTATCCTCGGCGCCTCGCCATGATCGCTGGAGATTGTGGCGCAGAGCTATCGCGTGACGTCAATAAACCAGGCGATGCCGTTGTCAATGCAAGGCAGGACACCAGCTTCCATCTTCACTGTGGGGACACATGCAGACACTTAAGGTCGATCTAGGCGAGCGCAGCTACCCGATTCATATTGGCGAAGGTTTGTTGGACCGGCCCGAATTGCTGGCGCCGCACATCGCCGGGCGGCAGGTGGCGATCGTTTCCAATGAAACTGTCGCGCCGCTCTACCTTGAGCGTTTGAAACGCAGCCTTGCGCAGTTCTCGGTGATCTCGGTGGTCCTGCCCGATGGCGAAGCGTTCAAGAACTGGGAAACCCTGCAGCTTATTTTCGATGGCCTGCTGACCGCACGGCACGATCGACGCACCACGATCATTGCCCTCGGTGGCGGCGTGATCGGCGACATGGCGGGTTTTGCCGCGGCCTGCTACCAGCGCGGCGTCGATTTCATCCAGATTCCTACCACCTTGCTGTCCCAGGTCGATTCATCGGTGGGTGGCAAGACCGGTATCAACCATCCGTTGGGCAAGAACATGGTCGGTGCCTTCTATCAGCCGAACGTGGTCCTGATCGACACCGCCTCGCTCAACAGTCTGCCGGCTCGCGAGCTGTCGGCGGGCCTGGCGGAAGTCATCAAGTACGGCCTGATCTGCGACGAGCCGTTCCTTACCTGGCTCGAAGCCAGCGTCGACCGCTTGCGGGCCCTGGACCAGCAGGCGCTGACCTATGCCATCGAGCGTTCCTGTGCGGCCAAGGCGGCCGTGGTCGGTGCCGATGAGCGCGAATCCGGCGTGCGCGCCACGCTGAACCTGGGGCATACCTTCGGCCACGCCATCGAAACCCACATGGGCTACGGTGTGTGGCTGCATGGTGAGGCGGTTGCCGCGGGTACCGTAATGGCGCTGGAAATGTCCGCGCGCCTTGGCTGGATCACCGCCGAAGAGCGTGACCGCGGGATTCGCCTGTTCCAGCGTGCGGGCTTGCCGGTCGTGCCCCCCGAGGAGATGACCGAGGCCGATTTTCTCGAACACATGGCAATTGACAAGAAAGTGATCGACGGTCGCTTGCGTCTGGTGCTGTTGCGCCGCATGGGCGAAGCCGTAGTGACCGACGATTATCCGAAAGAGGTTTTACAGGCCACGCTGGGAGCGGATTACCGCGCCCTGGCTCAGCTTAAAGGTTAATAAGATTCCCATGACTAGTTTGCATGCCGACGAGGCCTTCCTCGGCCACTATCAGTTGAGCCATGACCCTTTCGCTCCACGGGTGCCTGGCTTCAAGTTCTTTCCTGCCCAGCGCAAGCCTGTGCTGGGCCAGTTGCACCACCTGGCGCGCTACAGCCAACTGCTGCTGGTCGTGACCGGCCCGCAGGGCAGCGGCAAGACGCTGCTGCGCCAGGCGCTGGTGGCCAGCACCAACAAACAGTCGGTGCAGAGCGTGGTGGTTTCCGCCCGCGGCGCCGGTGATGCGGCGGGCGTACTGCGCCAAGTGGCCCAGGCGCTGAACGTGGAGCAGGCCGAGATCGGCCCGATCCTGGCGCAAGTGGTGCAACTGGCACTGACCGGCCAGGAAGTCTATCTGCTGGTGGACGACGCCGAGCAGCTCGACGAATCGGCCCTCGAAGCGCTGCTGGCGCTTGCCGCCGGTGCGCCGGAAGGTCGCCCGCATGTGTTCCTGTTCGGCGAGTCGTCGCTGATTGCCGGCCTGGAGCAACTGAGCGCCGAAGAAGAGCGCTTCCATGTCATCGAGCTGCAGCCATATACCGAAGAAGAAACCCGTGAATACCTGGCGCAACGTCTTGAAGGCGCCGGGCGGGGGATCGAACTTTTTTCCGCGGATCAGATCAGTGATATTCACGAAGGCTCCGACGGCTGGCCTGGCAACATCAACCAGGTCGCCCGGGATGCAATGATCGAAGCCATGATTGCCAGCCGCTCCGCGGTCAAGCGTCCAAGTATGGGGTTCAATATGCCGAAGAAACACGTATTGGCGATATCCGCAGTGGTTGTCGTGGCCGTTGCCGCTGCCTGGCTGATGCCGGGTCGCAGCAAGGCACCCACCACCGGTGCGCCTGCGAACGAACAAGCTCAACTGCCGCTGGGGCAGACGCCGCAACCGAACGCCAATGGCAGCCCGGCAGTCGAGTTCGCCGGTTCCTCCCAGCCAATGCCGTTGCCGTTGGTCGGTCAATCGCAGCCGGTCATGCGCGGGCCGCTGGCCGAGGCTGCCGGCGGTATCACCGAGGGCGACGATGGCGTTCCGGTGGAAGGTTCCAGCGCCACGCCACCGACCGTGACCACCATCGCGCCGCCAGCGGGCGTGCCGGCCGGTCCTGCGCCTACGCCTGAAGCCCGTCCGACCCCAGCGCCGACCCAGGTCGCCGCCGCCAAGCCGGCTCCGGTGGCCAAGCCTGCGCCGGCACCGGTCAGCAAGCCGGCCGCACCGGCCGCCAAACCGGCCGAGAAGCCGGTAACCGTGGCCAAGGCCGCCACCGGCGGTGGTAGCTGGTACGCTGGCCAGGCGCCGGGCAACTACGTGGTGCAGATCCTTGGCACCAGTTCTGAGGCCACCGCGCAGAACTTCGTCAAGGAGCAGGGCGCTCAATACCGTTATTTCAAGAAAGTCCTCAACGGCAAACCGCTGTATGTGATCACTTACGGCAGCTTCAGCAGCCGTGATGCAGCCGTTACCGCTATCAAGGCCTTGCCAGCGAAGGTTCAGGCTGGTAAACCTTGGCCTCGCACTGTCGCCAGCGTCCAACAGGAACTGGCAGCAACTCGCTGAAGATTCGGCGGCCTTACCCAGGCCGCCTCTCCCGGCACCTCAAAAAATCCGCATGCGCATGCTGCCTTCAAGGCCGCGTGCCTTGTGGTGTCTGCGTCACAGTGGCTTTTGAGTCGTTGCGGTCCGAACTAAAAAAGTTTTGACTAGCACGGAATATCGCTTTAAACCTTTCATAAATGCGACACGGATTTGCGACATTTCGTCGTCAAATTTGTGGGCGTCTGTGTCGGTGTGTACAATGACCTCCCTTTTGCCCCCGCAAAGCTGGCGTACGTTCAGCGCGGAAGGCAAGTGGTTGAATTGAAAAGAAAATTGTCTCGATATGAGGCAGCCTGGTGAGAAAGTGTCTATGAAAGCAGGTCTGTACCAACCAGATGAATTCAAGGATAACTGCGGTTTCGGTTTGATAGCCCATATGCAGGGCGAACCCAGTCATACCCTTTTGCAAACGGCCATCGAGGCCCTGACCTGCATGACCCACCGCGGTGGGATCAACGCGGATGGCAAGACCGGCGACGGTTGCGGTCTGCTGATTCAAAAGCCTGATGCGTTCCTGCGAGCCATTGCCCAGGAAACCTTCAGCGTCGAACTGCCCAAGCAATACGCCGTGGGCATGGTCTTCTTCAACCAGGATCCGGCCAAGGCCGAAGCCGCTCGCGAGAACATGAACCGCGAGATCCTGGCCGAAGGCCTGCAACTGGTCGGCTGGCGCAAAGTACCGATCGATACCAGCGTCCTCGGCCGCCTGGCCCTCGAGCGCCTGCCGCAGATCGAGCAGGTGTATATCGGTGGCGAAGGCCTGAGCGATCAGGACATGGCGGTCAAGCTGTTCAGTGCCCGTCGTCGCTCGTCCGTGGCCAATGCCGCCGACACCGACCACTACATCTGCAGCTTTTCCCACAAGACCATCATCTATAAAGGCCTGATGATGCCGGCCGACCTGGCCGCCTTCTATCCGGACCTGGGTGATCCGCGCCTGCAAACCGCGATCTGCGTGTTCCACCAGCGCTTCTCCACCAACACCCTGCCGAAATGGCCGCTGGCGCAGCCGTTCCGCTTCCTCGCCCACAACGGCGAGATCAACACCATCACCGGTAACCGCAACTGGGCCCAGGCCCGGCGCACCAAGTTCACCAACGACCTGATGGACCTGGAAGAGCTCGGCCCGCTGGTCAACCGCGTGGGTTCCGACTCCTCGAGCATGGACAACATGCTGGAGCTGATGGTCACCGGCGGCATCGACCTGTTCCGTGGCGTGCGGATGATCATTCCGCCGGCCTGGCAGAACGTCGAGACCATGGACGCCGACCTGCGCGCGTTCTACGAATACAACTCCATGCACATGGAGCCGTGGGACGGCCCGGCAGGCGTGGTCATGACCGACGGCCGCTACGCCGTCTGCCTGCTCGACCGCAACGGCCTGCGCCCGGCGCGCTGGGTCACCACCAAGAACGGCTTCATCACCCTGGCTTCAGAAATCGGCGTCTGGAACTACCAGCCTGAAGACGTGATCGCCAAGGGTCGTGTCGGCCCGGGCCAGATCTTCGCCGTGGACACCGAGACCGGGCAGATCCTCGATACCGACGCCATCGACAACCGCCTGAAGTCCCGGCATCCGTACAAGCAATGGCTGCGCAAGAACGCCCTGCGCATCCAGGCGACCATGGAAGACAACGACCACGGTTCGGCGTTCTACGATGTCGACCAGCTCAAGCAGTACATGAAGATGTACCAGGTCACCTTCGAGGAGCGCGACCAGGTGCTGCGTCCCCTGGGTGAGCAGGGCTACGAAGCGGTCGGCTCCATGGGCGACGACACGCCGATGGCCGTGCTCTCCCAGCGCGTGCGCACGCCGTACGACTATTTCCGCCAGCAGTTCGCCCAGGTCACCAACCCGCCGATCGACCCGCTGCGCGAAGCCATCGTCATGTCCCTGGAGATCTGCCTCGGCGCCGAGCGCAACATCTTCCAGGAATCCCCCGAGCACGCTTCCCGGGTGATCCTCAGCTCGCCGGTGATCTCGCCGGCCAAGTGGCGCTCGCTGACCAACCTCGACCGTCCGGGCTTCGCGCGTCAGGTCATCGACCTGAACTACGAAGAGAGCGTCGGCCTGGAAGCGGCGATCCGCAACGTGGCCGACCAGGCCGAAGAAGCCGTGCGCGCCGGGCGTACCCAGATCGTCCTGAGCGACCGCCATATCGCCCCGGGCAAGCTGCCGATCCACGCCTCCCTGGCCACTGGCGCGGTGCACCACCGCCTGGTGGAAAAGGGCCTGCGTTGCGACTCCAACATCCTGGTGGAAACCGCCACCGCGCGCGATCCGCACCACTTCGCGGTGCTGATCGGCTTCGGTGCCTCGGCGGTCTATCCGTTCCTGGCCTATGAAGTGCTGGGCGACCTGATCCGTACCGGTGAAGTGCTGGGCGACCTCTACGAGGTGTTCAAGAACTACCGCAAGGGCATCACCAAAGGCCTGTTGAAGATCCTGTCGAAGATGGGGATCTCGACCATCGCCTCGTACCGCGGCGCGCAGTTGTTCGAAGCCATCGGGCTGTCCGAAGAGGTGTGCGACCTGAGCTTCCGTGGCGTGCCGAGCCGCATCAAGGGTGCGCGTTTCGTCGATATCGAAGCCGAGCAGAAAGCCCTGGCCGCCGAAGCCTGGAGCCCGCGCAAGCCGATCCAGCAAGGCGGCCTGCTGAAGTTCGTCCACGGTGGCGAATACCACGCCTACAACCCGGACGTGGTCAACACCCTGCAAGCCGCCGTGCAGCAGGGCGACTACGCCAAGTTCAAGGAATACACCGCGCTGGTGGACAACCGTCCGGTGTCGATGATCCGCGACCTGTTCCAGGTGAAGACCCTCGACACGCCGCTGGACATCAGCGAAGTCGAGCCGCTGGAATCGATCCTCAAGCGCTTCGATTCTGCGGGTATCTCCCTGGGCGCCTTGTCGCCGGAAGCCCACGAAGCCCTGGCCGAAGCGATGAACCGCCTGGGTGCGCGTTCCAACTCCGGCGAAGGCGGTGAAGACCCGGCGCGCTACGGCACCATCAAGAGCTCGAAGATCAAGCAGGTGGCCACCGGCCGTTTCGGCGTGACCCCGGAATACCTGGTCAATGCCGAAGTGCTGCAGATCAAGGTGGCCCAGGGCGCCAAGCCCGGCGAAGGCGGCCAGCTGCCGGGCGGCAAGGTCAACGGCCTGATCGCCAAGCTGCGCTATGCGGTGCCGGGCGTGACCCTGATTTCGCCACCGCCGCACCACGACATCTATTCCATCGAAGACTTGTCGCAGCTGATTTTCGACCTCAAGCAGGTCAACCCGCAGGCGTTGGTCTCGGTGAAGCTGGTGGCGGAAGCCGGTGTCGGCACCATCGCCGCTGGCGTGGCCAAGGCCTACGCCGACCTGATCACCATCTCCGGCTACGATGGCGGCACCGGCGCTTCGCCGCTGACCTCGATCAAGTACGCCGGGGCGCCGTGGGAACTGGGCCTGGCGGAAACCCACCAGACCCTGCGCGGCAACGACCTGCGCGGCAAGGTCCGGGTGCAGACCGACGGCGGCCTGAAAACCGGTCTCGACGTGATCAAGGCGGCGATCCTCGGCGCCGAAAGCTTCGGCTTCGGCACCGCGCCGATGATCGCCCTGGGCTGCAAATACCTGCGCATCTGCCACCTGAACAACTGCGCCACCGGCGTGGCGACGCAGAACGAGAAGCTGCGCAAGGATCACTACATCGGCACCGTCGACATGGTGGTGAACTTCTTCACCTACGTCGCCGAGGAAACCCGTGAGTGGCTGGCCAAGCTCGGCGTGCGTTCGCTGGAAGAGCTGATCGGCCGTACCGACCTGCTGCAAGTCCTCGAAGGCCAGACCGCCAAGCAGCATCACCTGGACCTGACCCCGCTGCTGGGCAGCGAGCATGTCCCGGCGGACAAGCCGCAGTTCTGCCAGGTGGATCGCAACCCGCCGTTCGACCAGGGCCTGCTGGCCGAGAAAATGGTCGCCATGGCCAAGCCTGCGATCAACGACCTCAGCGGCGCCGAGTTCGCGCTCGATATCTGCAACTGCGACCGCTCCATCGGTGCGCGGATCTCCGGCGAGATCGCCAAGGTCCACGGCAACCAGGGCATGGCCAAGGCGCCGATCACCTTCCGCTTCAAGGGCACCGCGGGCCAGAGCTTCGGCGTGTGGAACGCCGGTGGCCTGAACCTCTACCTGGAAGGCGACGCCAACGACTACGTGGGCAAGGGCATGACCGGCGGCAAGCTGGTGATCGTTCCGCCCAAGGGCAGCGCCTACAAGACTCAGGACAGCGCGATTATCGGCAACACCTGCCTGTACGGCGCCACGGGCGGCAAGCTGTTCGCCGCCGGCACCGCGGGCGAGCGTTTCGCCGTGCGCAACTCCGGTGCCCACACCGTGGTGGAAGGCACGGGCGATCACTGCTGCGAATACATGACCGGTGGTTTCGTCTGCGTGCTGGGCAAGACCGGTTACAACTTCGGCTCAGGCATGACCGGCGGTTTCGCCTACGTGCTCGACCAGGACAACACCTTCGTTGACCGGGTCAACCACGAGCTGGTGGAAATCCAGCGGATCAGCGGCGAAGCGATGGAAGCCTATCGCAGCCACCTGCAGCGCGTGCTGGACGAATACGTCGAGGAAACCGGTAGCGAGTGGGGCCGTAACCTGGCCGAGAACCTCGATGACTACCTGCGTCGTTTCTGGTTGGTCAAGCCGAAGGCTGCCAGCTTGAAATCGTTGCTTTCCAGCACCCGTGCCAACCCGCAGTGATATGCGCCTGAAGAGTTTGATGAGGTTTTGATAATGGCTGAACGTCTGAATAATGACTTCCAGTTCATCGAGGTCGGGCGCAAGGATCCGAAGAAGAAACTGTTGCGTCAGCGCAAGAAAGAGTTCGTGGAAATCTACGAACCCTTCAAACCCCAGCAGTCGGCCGACCAGGCCCACCGCTGCCTGGGTTGCGGTAACCCGTACTGCGAATGGAAGTGCCCGGTGCACAACTTCATTCCCAACTGGCTCAAGCTGGTGGCCGAGGGCAATATCCTCGCCGCCGCCGAGCTGTCGCACCAGACCAACACCCTGCCGGAAGTCTGCGGCCGGGTCTGCCCGCAGGACCGCCTGTGCGAAGGGGCCTGCACCCTTAACGACGGCTTCGGCGCGGTGACCATCGGTTCGGTGGAGAAGTACATCACCGATACCGCCTTCGCCATGGGCTGGCGCCCGGACATGTCCAAGGTCAAGCCGACCGGCAAGCGTGTCGCGGTGATCGGCGCGGGTCCGGCGGGCCTGGGCTGCGCCGACGTGCTGGTACGTGGCGGCGTGACCCCGGTGGTGTTCGACAAGAACCCGGAAATCGGTGGCCTGCTGACCTTCGGCATTCCCGAGTTCAAGCTGGAAAAGACCGTGCTGAGCAATCGTCGCGAAGTCTTCAGCGGCATGGGCATCGAGTTCCGCCTCAACACCGAGGTGGGCAAGGACGTGACCATGGAACAGCTGCTCGAAGAATTCGATGCGGTATTCATGGGCATGGGTACCTACACCTACATGAAGGGCGGCTTCGCCGGCGAGGACCTGCCGGGCGTGCACGACGCGCTGGACTTCCTGATCGCCAACGTCAACCGCAACCTGGGCTTCGAAAAGTCGCCGGAAGATTTCGTCGACATGAAGGGCAAGAAGGTCGTGGTCCTGGGTGGCGGCGACACGGCGATGGACTGCAATCGCACCTCGATTCGCCAGGGCGCCAAGGCGGTGACCTGTGCCTATCGGCGTGACGAAGCGAACATGCCGGGCTCGCGCAAAGAGGTGAAGAATGCCAAGGAAGAAGGCGTGAAGTTCCTCTACAACCGCCAGCCGATCGCCATCGTCGGCGAAGACAAGGTCGAAGGCGTGAAGGTGGTCGAGACCCGTCTCGGCGAGCCGGATGCCCGCGGCCGTCGCAGCCCCGAGCCGATCCCGGGTTCCGAGGAGATCATCCCGGCCGACGCCGTGGTCATCGCCTTCGGTTTCCGTCCGAGCCCGGCGCCGTGGTTCGAGCAGTTCGGCATCCAGACCGACAGCCAGGGCCGTGTCGTGGCCCCGGAGCAGGGCCAGTACAAGCACCAGACCAGCAACCCGAAAATCTTCGCCGGTGGCGACATGGTGCGCGGTTCCGACCTGGTGGTGACGGCGATCTTCGAAGGCCGTAACGCCGCCGAAGGCATCCTCGACTACCTGGGCGTCTGATTCTTTCCGCCTGTGTAGGAGCGAAGCTTGCTCGCGATAGCGTGGTGTCAGCCAGCATCGATGTTGGCTGACACACCTTGATCGCGAGCGAGCTTCGCTCCTACAGGTCCGCTGTAGCCCTTGCAATACGTGGGTTGTGGCGCGACAAATCGCCCCTATAGATAAAAGGCACGGCTCTCGCCGTGCCTTTTGCGTCGCGCTCTGAGAAAATGCCCCCACTTTTTTTCCGGATGCCGACATGACTGCCCTGAAGAACGACCGTTTCCTTCGTGCCCTGCTCAAGCAACCCGTAGACGTCACCCCGGTGTGGATGATGCGTCAGGCTGGGCGCTACCTGCCTGAATACCGCGCCAGCCGCGCCAACGCCGGTGATTTCATGAGCCTGTGCATGAACCCGGAGTTCGCCTGCGAAGTCACCCTGCAACCGCTGGACCGTTATCCACAGCTGGACGCGGCCATCCTCTTCTCCGACATCCTGACCATCCCCGACGCCATGGGCCAGGGCCTGTACTTCGAGACCGGCGAAGGCCCGCGTTTCAAGAAGGTCGTCAGCACCCTGGCCGACATCGAGGCCCTGCCGATTCCCGATCCGCACAAGGACCTGGGCTACGTGATGGATGCGGTCAGCACCATCCGCCGTGAACTCAACGGCCGCGTGCCGCTGATCGGCTTCTCCGGCAGCCCCTGGACCCTGGCCACCTACATGGTCGAAGGCGGCTCGTCGAAAGACTTCCGCAAGACCAAGGCGATGCTCTACGACAACCCGCAGGCCATGCACCTGCTGCTGGACAAGCTGGCGCAGTCGGTCATCAGCTACCTCAACGGCCAGATCCAGGCCGGCGCGCAAGCGGTACAGATCTTCGACACCTGGGGCGGCAACCTGTCGGCGGCGGCCTACCAGGAGTTCTCCCTGGCCTACATGCGCAAGATCGTCAGCGGCCTGATCCGCGAACATGAAGGGCGCAAGGTGCCGGTGATCCTGTTCACCAAGAACGGCGGCCTGTGGCTGGAAAGCATCGCCGACGCCGGGGCCGACGCCCTGGGCCTGGACTGGACCTGCGACCTCGGCGAAGCGCGCCAGCGGGTCGGTGGCAAGGTGGCCCTGCAAGGCAACATGGACCCGACCGTGCTCTACGCCAAGCCGGAAGCGATCCGCGCCGAAGTCGGGCGCATCCTCGCCAGCTACGGCAAGGGTAGCGGCCATGTGTTCAACCTCGGCCACGGCATCACCCCCGAAGTCGACCCGGAACACGCCGGCGCCTTCCTGCGCGCGGTGCACGAACTGTCGGCGCAGTATCACCAGTGATCGCGCAGCGATAACCGGGCCCGGCTTTTTGCCGGGCCTTTTTTTGCCTATGAAAAGCTGTCTATGAAAAGCAGCCTGCGAAAAGCTGTCCGGCAGATTAAGTTTGAATTCAGCCTGCCTGGGTACTCTGGCGCCCTCGAAACCCACATTGGATCACTGCCATGAAAGCCCGTTACTTCGTTCTGTTGCTCGCTCCGCTGTTCAGCACCGCCGCTCTGGCGGTCGGTTACACCGGCCCCGGCGCCCAGGCCGTCACCACTGTCTCGGCGGCCAACGATGCCGCGGACGACACCCCGGTGGTGCTGGTGGGCCATGTGACCAAGAAGCTGAACAACGACGACAAGTACGAATTCAAGGATGCCAGCGGCACCATCACCGTCGAGATCGATGACGAGGACCTGCCGCCGGTGGCGTTCAACGAGAAGACCCAGGTCCGGCTGACCGGTGAGGTGGAGCGGGGGCTGATGAAGCGTGAGGTCGACGTCGATCTGGTGGAGATCGTCAAGTAAGCCCATCGACCCCCGAGCCATCGTCCAGGCCGGCGATCGGCCCCCGCCTTGGAGTGCGGGGGCAGGTCGCCGGCCTGTTCGCATGACGACTATGGAGTGCCCAGCGGCGCCAGCCTGGCCAGCTTCAACGCCACCAGCAGCGCCACCACCAGCAGCGCGCCGATGAACAGGCCGATGCCATTCCACCCGGCCATGTGCCAGAACACCCCGCCCGCCGTGCCGGCGATACTCGAGCCGGCGTAGTAGCTGAACAGGTACAGCGACGAGGCCTGGCCCTTGGCCTTGGTGGCGCGGCGCCCGATCCAGCTGCTGGCCACCGAATGGGCGGCGAAGAAGCCGAAGGTGAAGACCAGCATGCCGACGATCACCACCAACAACGGTGTGAAGAGGGTCAGGGCGAGGCCGGCGAGCATCAGCACGATGGTGGCCCAGAGCATCTTGCGCCGCCCGAGCCGGTCGGCCAGGGCGCCGATCTTCGCCGAGCTGTAGATCCCCGACAGGTACACCACCGACAGCAGGCCGACGAACGCCTGGTCCATGTGATACGGCGCGGCCAGCAGGCGATAGCCGATGTAGTTGAACAGCGTCACGAACGCGCCCATCAGCACGAAGGCCTCGACGAACAGCAGCGGCAGGCCGGCATCGCGAAAGTGCATGAGGAAGCCGTCCAGCAGGCTGCGCGGGTGCAGCGAGCGGGCGCGGAAGTTGCGCGACTCCGGAAGGATTTTCCAGAACACCGCCGCGGCGATCAGCGCCAGCCCACCTATCACCAGCATTGCCGTGTGCCAGCTGACGAAATCGATCAGCACGCCGGTGATCAGGCGTCCGCTCATGCCGCCAATGGCGTTGCCGCCGATGTACAGGCCCATGGCCAGGCCGATGTGCCGAGGGTGAATCTCTTCGCTCAGGTAGGTCATCGCCACCGCTGCCAGGCCGCTCAGGGACAGCCCCACCAGCGCGCGCATCAACAGTACGCCGTGCCAGGTCGGCATCAGGGCGCTGGCGATGGTGCACAGCGCGGCGGCGAACAGCGCGGTGACCATCACCGGCTTGCGGCCGATACGGTCGGAAACCGGCCCGGTGACCAGCATGCCGATGGCCAGCAGGCCGGTGGCCACGGACAGGATCAGGCTGCTCTGGGCCGCATTGATGGAAAACTCCCGGGACAACAGCGGCATCATCGGTTGCACGCAGTAGAGCAGGGCGAAGGTGGCGAAACCGCTGGAGAACAGCGCCAGCACCGTGCGCATGAACAGCGGCGTGCCTTTCTCGATGTAGATCTCGCGCAGTGGCGCGATCGCCTCGTCGCGGGCAGTAGGGGGAAGTTCGTGGGCGAGTGGAGCGACAGCGGTTTTCACGGGGGGCCTCGGGGGGAGCGCAGCCGGTCAGGCAATGAAAAAAGCATATAGCTGGCTAATGTTTCTTTCCAATATATTGTTCGACCTGATTAAGAGCTTTTACGACCTAATGAGGCGTTCATGGAATTGCGTCACTTGCGGTATTTCATTGCCGTGGCCGAAGAGCTGCATTTCGGCCGCGCCGCCCAGGCCCTGGGCATTTCCCAGCCACCCTTGAGCCAGCAGATCCAGGTGCTGGAACAGGAGGTGGGCGCGCGCCTGTTCGAGCGTACCAATCGTCGGGTCGAGCTCAGCGAAGCGGGGCGGCTGTTCCTGGATGAGGCGCGGCAGGTGCTGGCCCAGGTCGACAAGGCCGCGGATGTCGCCCGTCGGGCGCAACGGGGGGAGCTGGGCGAATTGAAGATCGGCTTCACCTCGTCGGCGCCGTTCAACTCGAGCATTCCTCAGGCGATCTTCGCCTTTCGCCAGCGTTTTCCCGAGGTGCGCCTGAAGCTGCGGGAGATGAGCAGTACCCAGGTGGCCGAGGCGCTGCTGGACGAGTCGATCCAGGTCGGGATCATGCGGCCGTTGCCGCTGCCGGATTCGCTGAGCGTGGTGGAATTGCTGCGCGAGCCGCTGGTGGCGGTGCTCGGCTCCAAGCACCCGCTGGTGGCGGGCAGCGAAGCCGGGTTGCAGCTGGCGACTCTGGCCCACGAACCGTTCGTGTTTTTCCCGCGCAGCTACGGCAGCGGGCTGTATGCACAGCTGCTGACCCTGGCCCGCGATGTCGGTTTCACCCCGCATTTCGCCCAGGAGGCGGGCGAGGCCATGACCATCATCGGCCTGGTGGCGGCGGGGCTCGGCATTTCGGTGTTGCCGGCGTCTTACCAGCGCATGCGCATCGACGGCGTGGTCTATCGGCCGTTGCTCGATCCCGAGGCCGTCTCGGCGGTCTGGCTGGCGCAACGCACCGACCAGCGCTCGCCGATGGCCAGGGCCTTCGTCGAGCTGCTGACCCGCAAGGCGGAGTTGTGACGGCTCAGCCGAACTTCTTGCAGGTGATAACTGTGCTGGGTTGGCCTGATCCTGCGAGTGTAGCTGGTGCAGATGGACGCAAGGCTTTGGGAATCTGAAGGGGGCGTTTTTCGAGACTGGGCAATGGGCCACGGTTGCCTGGGGGCAGGCTTCGAGCGAGACTGCCGCGTACCCGAAAGGGACTTGCGAGACTCTGAGGATCCTGGGCAACCAGCCATCGCAGAGCCAGACAGGCATAGCGCAATGACAAGCCAGCCTGTTTGTGAAAGGGCGCCGAAAGGCGCCCTTTGTCGTTTCCGCCGGATGGAAAAGGCGCTTATTGCACCTTCGCCAGATCGCCGCGCAGCGCGACGCCGGCGATGATCGCGCCGGCGTGGCATTCGTAGGTTTTCGGGTCCTTGCGTTCGTTGCTCTTGTAGAAGCTGGCGATGTCGGTCACCGCGTTGGCGCCGACTTTTTTGGCGGCCTGGTGCAGGGTGATCAGAGCCGATTGCAGGACCCATTCGCAGGCGGCTTCGTCGCTCTTGTTGAAGGCGTTGGTCTTCTTGTTGGTGACCGCACCCGGGCTGAGCACGGTGACCGTGCCGGCTGGCTTGTTGCCCGCCAGGTAGAACTTCACGCTGCCGTCGATCTTGCCGCTGGCGATGGCTTCGGCGACCACCTTGTCGAACGGCAGGTAGAGGGCGGTATCGCGGGCCTGGCTGAGACCGGGCAGGGTGCAGAACAACAGGGTGGCGGCGGTGGCCAGGATCTTCAAGCGCATGGTCGTCTCCTTGACGTGAAAAAGGGGGGGTAGGCGGGCACTCACTCAGGTGCGGCCAGCGCCTGGGCCGAGTCGGACAGCGGTTGCGCGGTGCGCTCGTTCTGCTGGTCCTTGAGCTTGCGCAGCACGCAAGCCATTGCATTTTTTTCCGGGGATAACGTCATTGAGGCCAGCGGCGGAAGATCAGCGAGGTGTTGACGCCGCCGAAGGCAAAGTTGTTGTTCATCACATAGTCGCAGCTCAACGGCCGGAACTCGCCGCACAGATAATCCAGCTCGCCGCAACGCGGGTCCACCGCGTCGAGGTTGAGAGTGTGCGCGTAGAGGTCGCGGTTGAGCATCTCGATGCTGAACCAGGATTCCAGCGCGCCGCAGGCCCCCAGGGTGTGGCCGAGGAAGCTCTTCTGCGAACTGATGGGCATCCGGCTGCCGAACAGGCTGCTGGTGGCCAGTGTTTCGGCAATGTCGCCCTGCTCGGTCGCGGTGCCGTGGCCATTGACGTAGCCGATGGCCGAGGGCGCGAGGCCGGCGTCTTCCAGGGCCAGTTCCATGGCGCGGCGCATGGTGGCCTGCTCCGGGCGCGTGGTGTGCTGGCCGTCGGCATTGCTGCCGAAGCCGACGATCTCGGCATGGATGTGCGCGCCGCGGGCCAGGGCATGCTCCAGCTCTTCAAGCACCAGCATGCCGCTGCCTTCGCCGATCACCAGGCCGTCGCGGCCTGAGTCGTAAGGCCGGGGGCTGGTGTGCGGGGCATCGTTTTTCAGGCTGGTGGCGTAGAGCGCGTCGAACACCATGGCCTCGGTCGGGCACAGCTCTTCGGCACCGCCGGCGAGCATCAGCGGCAGGCGCCCGAACTTGATCGCCTCGTAGGCGTAGCCGATGCCCTGGCTGCCGCTGGTGCAGGCGCTGGAAGTGGGGATCAGGCGCCCGGTGAGGCCGAAGAAAATGCTGATATTGGCGGCGGTGGTGTGCGGCATCATGCGCACGTAGGAGTTGGCGTTGAGCCCCTCGGCCACCGAGTTCAGCAGCATGTTGCCGAACGCCTTGATCTCGTCGGTGCTGCCGGTGGACGAGCCGCAGGCCACGCCCATGCGTCCGTCCCTGATCGACTCGTCGCCGAGCAGGCCGGCATCGGCCAGGGCCTGCTCGGCGGCGCCCACGGCGAGCCGCGACACCCGGCCCATGCTGCGCAGTTGCTTGCGGGTCCAGTGGCCCGGCACCTTGAAATCGTCGACGGGGCCGGCCAGGCGGGTGTTGAGTTCGCTGAAGCGATCCCACTCGTCCATCCGACGGATGCCGCTGCGGTTGGCGCTGAAGTTGGCGGCGATGGTGGCCCAGTCGCTGCCCAGCGAAGTGATGCCGGCCATGCCGGTGACAACCACGCGTTTCATCAGCACAGGCCTCCGTTGACCGCCAGCACCTGGCGAGTGATGTAGCCGGCCTCGGCGGACATCAGGAAGTTCACCGCGCTGGCGACTTCTTCCGGGGTGCCCATGCGCTGGGCCGGGATCATCTTCAGCAGCTCTTCCACCGGCACGTTGTCGTCGAGCATCGCCGTGTCGATCAGGCCCGGGGCCACGCAGTTGACGGTGATCCTGCGTTTGCCCAGCTCGATGGCCAGGGCTTTGGCGGCGCCGATCAGGCCGGCCTTGGAAGCGCTGTAGTTGACCTGCCCGCGGTTGCCGATCAGCCCGGAGACGGAGGTGATGCAGACGATGCGCCCGGCGGCACGGCGGCGGATCATCGGCAGCATCAGCGGGTGCAGCACGTTGTAGAAACCGTCGAGGTTGGTGCGCAGCACGCTGTCCCAGTCGTCCTCGCCCAGGGCCGGGAAGGCGCCGTCGCGGGTCAGGCCGGCGTTGAGCACCACGCCGTAGTAGGCGCCATGGGCTTCCACGTCGGCTTCGAGAATGGCCTTGCAGCTGGCGCGGTCGGCCACGTCGAATTGCAGGATGCGCGCCTGGCGTCCCAGCGCCTGTATCTCGGCCTGCACGGCCTCGGCCTCGCGGCGGCCGCTGCGGCAATGCAGGATCAGGTCGTGGCCGGCCTGGGCCAGACGCAGGGCAATGGCGCGGCCGATACCACGGCTGGAGCCGGTGACCAGTACGGATTCAGTCATGGCTGGATTCCTGTTGATGAAGCGGGGGATTCGTTCAGGTAGCTGTCCGCCTGGGGCGGGCAGAACACATTGAGGCGGGCGACGGCATGGATGCCGGGAGCGTCCAGGTGGCACTCGAACACGCCCATGCCGTTGTCGTCCTGCAGGGAGCGCAGGGCGTGGATGTGCAGTTCGCTGCCGGCCGGGAAGTGTTCCACATTGCATTCGAACTTGCGCGTGCCGAGCAGGAACCCCAGCGCCACGGGCCGGCCTTGGCTGCGGGCATGGCAGCCGGCGTAGGCGGCGACGCTCTGGGCCATCAGTTCGAGGCCGACCCAGGCCGGCAGGCTGCCGTCGGCGCGGTTGAACAGGCCGCCGGGGCGGACGGTGAGGCTGGTACGGATCTGTTCTTCGTCGAACGCCAGGACCCGGTCGATCAGGATCATGTCGCCCGCGTGGGGCAGCAGCTCGGCGAGGGGCCAGTCAATCATGGGGCGTCTCCGATAATCAGGCTGACGTTGTTGCCGCCGAAGGCGAAGGAGTTGCTCATCAGGCAGCGCGGCGCGTCCGGCGCCAGGCGCGTGGCCTGGGTGACCCAGCGCAGCGCTGGCAATTGTGGATCGGCCTGGGCGTCCCAGACGTGGGGCGGCAGGGCGTGTCCGGTATTGGCGGCGCTCAGGCTCAGCCAGCAGAACGCCGCTTCCAGCGCGCCGGCGGCGCCCAGGGTGTGGCCGCTCAGGGGTTTGGTCGACGAGCAAGGCACGCCGCCCGGGAACAGTTGCTCGACCGCCAGGCTTTCCATGGCGTCGTTGTGCGGGGTCGCCGTACCGTGCAGGTTCAGGTAGGCGATCTGCCCGGCGTCCAGGCCGGCGCTGTGCAGGGCCTTTTGCATGGCTTGCAGGGCGCCGCGTCCGCTGGGCTCGGGTGCGGAAATATGGTGGGCGTCGGAGCTGGCGCCGCCGCCGAGCAAGGCGATCGGCCGGGCGTCGAGGGCTTCCCGGGTCATCAGGAACAGCACGGCGGCTTCGCCGATATTGATGCCGTCGCGGTTCACCGAGAACGGGTTGCAGCGTTGCGCGGACACCGCTTCGAGCGCCGAGAAACCGTTGAGGGTCAGCTTGCACAGGCTGTCGACGCCGCCGCACAGCACTGCGTCGCACAGGCCCAGGTCGAGCAGGCGGCGGGCGCTCATCAGGGCGCGGGCGCTGGAGGTGCAAGCGGTGGAAATCACATAGGCCGGGCCACTGAGACCGAGCCAGTCGGCAAGGAAGTTCGCTGGCGCGCCCAGTTCCTGCTGCCGATAGTCGTAGTCGGCCGGGAAGCGCTGGTCGCGCAGGTAATGGGCGATGCCGCGGCTGGCCTCGTCGATGCCCGAGGTGCTGGTGCCGAGGACGACCCCGATGCGGGCAGGGCCATGGCGGGCGATCGCCCGGTCGATGTCGGCACGGATCTGCAGGGCCGCTTCCAGCAGCAACTGGTTGTTGCGGCTGCTCTGCTGCGCCAGGGCCGCGGGGAGGCTTGCCAGGGGGCCCCGGACGGCGGCCACGGGCACGCTGCGCCCGGGAATCCAGCCGCTTTCGGTGCGCATGCCGGAGCAGTCGCCGGCAAACAGGCTGCGGGCCACTTGCTGCTTGTCGCGCCCCAGGGCGCAGATCACCCCGAGGGCATTCAGGTAGGCCGTCATGAGGCGTTCTCGGCGGGCAACGGGCTGATGTGGTAGCGCAGGTCCAGGGGCAGCTCCAGGCGGAAATCCAGGGCCTGGCGATAGTGGACCCGCCAGCGCGGGTCGAGCTCACGCAGGGCGTCCTGTTGCCGGGCGGCCGGATAGTTGGCGCGCAGTTCGCCTGCCGGGGTCAGGGCAAACAGCAGCGCGGCGAACAGCTCGCGGGCCTCAGGGTTCGGCGGCAGCAGGCCATCGGCCTGCCAGTGGCCGTCGCGCAGTTGCTGGCGCGCCAGGGGAATGCCCAGCGGGTCGATCAGCGACCAGCGGATGCCCGGCCCTTCGGCCTGGATCACCAGCAGCCAGTCCTGGCGCTGCCCGGCCTGCTGCCGTTCGACGTGCAGCTGCAACGGCAGGGCCAGGCTCGGGGTTTTCTCGGGCAGCGGCGCTTGGCTGGCGCAGGCGCTCAGCAACAGCAGGCAACCGACGAGCAGGGCACGGATCATCCGGCGGCACCTTCGTGCAGGGGTTTGCGGGCGACCACATTGACCAGGGTTTCTTCCCGTTGGCCAACGGGTTTCGGGCGGCGCAGGCCGAAGCGTTCGAGCAGCCCGAAATCCTTGGCACGGCTCCACCACAGATAGGGATAAGACAAGTTTCGCGGGCTGAATTCAAAGCCCTGTCGTCGGATCATTTCCAGGTACTGCGCCGCGCTTTTCTGCACGTGCATCGGGTGGCGGAACAGCCAGCGGATCACCCAGGTGTCGATGTAGGCCTCGGTGGATTCGGCGAACAACAGGTAACCGCCCGGCTTGAGCACCCGATAGAACTCGGCCAGGGCTTTTTCCTGCTCCACCAGGTGGTGGAAGGTCTGGTGGCAGAACAGCAGGTCGATGCTGGCATCGGCGATGTCCAGGGTCGCGCAGTCGCTGCCGATCAGTTCGACCTTCAATCCCTGGCGCGCGGCTTCCTCGGCGCTGAGTTCGAGGCTGTACGGGTCGGCGTCCAGGCCGATCAGGCGCTGCGGGGCGAATACCCGGTCCAGGTACTGGAACGACTTGCCCTGGCCGCAGCCGGCATCCAGCAGCACCGGGTTGGCCGGGGGCGCCTGGTCGAACAGGCTGCGCAGGTCATCGATCGCTACCCGCAGCACATGGTGCTGCCAGGTATGGCTGCGCAGGAACCAGAAGCCGAAGCGGGTTTCCTCGACGTAGCTGGCGCTCAGGTAGTGGGGCCGGGCGTCGTTCATGGGGCCTCCACGGCGCAGATTTCCGACAGCATGCGCAGTCGCCGCTTGGGTTCGCTGACAAACGGGTTGCGCTCGTCCCAGGCATAGCCGGCGAGGATCGAGCTGATCATCCGGCGGATTTCCGGCGAGCTGCCCGGGTGGTAGATCACGTCCTGGAAAGTGCCGGCGTACCAGCCCTCGACGTAGCAGCGGAAGGTGTCGACGCCACGCTTGAGGGGCACGGCGAACTCGTTCTGCCAATCGACGCGTTCGCCCAACAATTGCCGGTGCAGCACGGCGGCGGCCATGCTCGCCGAGCGCATGGCGATGGTCACCCCGGAAGAGAACACCGGGTCGAGGAATTCCGCGGCATTGCCCAGCAGCGCGAAGCCCGGGCCGTGCAGGGTCTTGACGTTGGCCGAGTAGCCGCCGATGGTCCGGGCCGGGGTGTCCCAGACCGCGTTCCGCAGCACGGCGGCCAGGCTCGGGGTTTGCTCGATGAAACCGCGCAGGCACTGGTCGAGGTCGTCGTCACGGCCATCGAAGTGTTCCTTGGCCGCGACCACGCCGATCGAGCAGCGGCCGTTGCTGAACGGGATGGTCCAGAACCAGATATCGCGCTGCTCCGGGTGGGTGGTGATGAGGATCTTCTCGCGCTCGAAGCCCGGGCTGTCGATATGGTCCTCGACGTGGGTGAACACCGCCTGGCGCACCGGGAAGTTCGAGGGCGCTTCCAGGTCCAGCAGGCGCGGCAGCACCCGGCCGTAGCCGCTGGCGTCGAGGACGAAAGCGGCTTCCACGCGGTACTCGCTGCCGTCTTCGCGCAGGATCTGCAATTGCGGCCTGGGCAGGTCGAAGTCGGCGCTGACCAGGGCTTCGCCATAACGTATCTCGACGCCCTGGAGGGCCGCCTGGTCGGCCAGCAACTGGTCGAAGTCGGCGCGTTGCACCTGGAAGGTGGTGGGCTTGCCGCCGCTGAAGGTGTCGCCGAAGTCGAAGGCGCTGTAACGCTCGCCCCAGGCGAAGGCGGCGCCGTTCTTCAACTGGAAGCCGGCGGCGTTGACCGCGTCGAGCATGCCGGCTTCCTCGACGAAATCCAGGCAATGGGACAGCAGGCTTTCGCCGATCGAAAACCGCGGGAAGTGCTGGCGTTCGACGATCAGCACGTCGTGGCCCTTGTTCTTGAGCAGCGCCGCGGCGATGGCTCCCGACGGGCCGGCGCCAATCACCACGATCTCGCGGCGTTCCATTTCAACTGTTGGCATTGGGGCTCCTTGCCGGTTCGGCGATGTTCAGGTTCAAAGGGTCCAACGGGGTCCGGTGCAGCCCGGCCAGGGCCGGCATCAGGGTGGCGAGCAGGCCCATGATCATCAGCGCGAAATACAGCGCCGGGCTGATCAGTTGCTGTTGCAGCAGCAGGTTGAGAAAGACGATCTCGCTCAACCCGCGAATGTTCAGCAGCAGGCTTTCCCGCCAGCGGCTGGCGCCGGCGAAGGAAGCGCCGGCCCAGCCCAGGCCGAGCCAGTTGCCGAGCAACTTGCTGGCGATCGGCAACAGCAGCAATGCCCCCCATTGCACCCAGCCGAGGCTGTCCAGGGCGCTGTGCGCATCGATCTGCACGATGCCGAACGTGAGGATCAGCGGAATGGCGATCCAGGTCTGCAAACGGCTCATCCAGGCTGCCTGTAACGGCAGCACCAGCGGCACCTTGAGCGCCGCCATGCACAGCAGGTAGGCGATGCCGAAAATCAGCGCGTTGAGCTTGTAGTGCTCGGCCACCACCAGCAGGCCGAAGAAGCCCAGGCTGTACGGCAGGGGCTGGCGCAGGCCGAGGCCGCGCAGGAGCAGCGGCAGACAGGCGCCGGCCAATGGCAGCAGCAGGCTGCCCAGGTGCAGGCTGCCCTGGGCGATGCCGAACAGGGTCCAGCAGCCGAGGTCGATGAGGATCGCGGCCTGCACCAGGCGCCGGGTGGCCGGCGGCGGGTAGCCGATGTGCCGCAGGTACAGGTAGAGCACCGGAATCGCGGTGATGGCGAACAGCAGGCCGACCGCCAGGGAGCTCAGCCAGGATTGCGCCGGCAGGAGCCAGGCCGCGGTGGCCAGGCCGCAGGCGAAAGGCACGGCGAAGCTCGGCAGGGCGATCTTCAGGCTCTGGCGGTCCAGGCGCAGGTCGATCACGTCACTGAGGATGTGCCCCAGCAGCAGGGCGAAACTCAGGCCGTAGAGGCTCTTCAGCCAGCCGGGCGCAACCAGCTGCGCGCCGCTGAGCTGCCAGTGCGGTTCGATCCACAGCAGCATCAGCAACGGCAGGCCGAAGGTCGCCAGCAGCAATTGGCTGACGATCGGGATCAGGCCGAAACGGCTGCCGATACGGGTGGCGACGGCGAACAGCAGCAGCGCCATGAGCCAGAACAGGAGCGTCATCACGGCGCGGCCTGCGGGGCAGGGTGGCGTTGCTGCCCGGCCCAGGGGGCCAGGAGGAAGCTGAAGGCCAGCCCCAGGCTCACCGACAGGCCGAAGTTGCTGATCGCCGGGGTGCTGGAGAGGGCCAGCAGGCCGAACGAAAGCCAGGTGGTCAGGGCCGCCAGCAGGGTGCCCAGCAGGCTGACGGCGGCCCCGCCGATCTGTTCGCGCATGAGGATGGCGTAGTCGACGCTGATCGCGGTCACCAGCAGCAGGCCGAACAGGCTGAACAGGGTCAGTGGCTGCCCCAGCCAGCCCAGGCTGGCGAGGCTGCACAGCGCCGCCAGCAGCGGCAGGGCGACGATGCGCAGGGCGCCAGCGAGGCCGAACGGCAGGATCAGCAGCAAGACGATCAGCACGCAGGAAGCGAGCTTGAGTTCGGCGGCGCTGACCTGGGTGGCGGCGAACACCTGATTCAGCTGCCCCAGGCGATCCACCAGCTGTACGCCTTCCAGGCCCTGGGCCTGTACCTGCAGCAAGGCCGCATCGTTCAGGCCCTGCAGGCTGACCATGGCCGCCACGCCGTTATCGACGGGGCCCAGCCACAGGGGGCGGTAAGGCTCGGCCAACGGGCCTTGCAGGGCGGTGTCGAGGTCTTCATCGGGCAGTGCCCGCAGTTGCGCGAGTTCCGCCTCCAGGGCCGTTGCCGGCACGCCGAGATCCAGCAGCGGCTGCCAGTGCCGCGGCAGCTCATCCAGGGCCTGGCGCAGGCGCTGTTGCTCGGCAGGCCGACTCACCAGTTGGTTGAGCGACAGGTAGCCCTGGAGCTTTTCCAGGCTGACCAGTTGCTCCAGGCGTGCGCTCAGGGCGCCGAGGCGTTCGAGCAGTTGTGGCTGGTCGGCGGCGCGCACCAGGAAGAACTGGCTGGTGGGCTGGTAGCCGGTGATCCGCGCGATGGCCTGGGCTTCGCTCTGCAATGACGGCGGTGCGCCGACCCACTGGCGAATGTCGTTCTTGCTGTCGAGCTGCCACAGACCTGCGGCGCAGAAGGCGATCAGCAGCGCCAGCAGCCAGGCGTCGGGCACGCGCGCGCGCAGTCGCGCACGCAGGCCCAGCAGCCATCCGCTGATGCGCAGCGGCCATTGCGCCGGTTGCAGTTCGACGCCCTTGAGCAGTGCCGGCAACAGGCACACGGCGCTCAAGTAGGCGCCGAGCAGGCCGGCGGCGGAAAACACGGCGATCTGGGTCAGGGCCGGGAACGGCGTCCAGGCCAGGGCCAGGTAGCCGATGCAACTGGTGGCCAGGCTCAGCGTCAGGCCCGGCAGGGTCAGGCGCAGCGCCGGCCAACTGTGCCAGGGCCGCAGGCTCCAGCTCTTGGACAGATAGTGCAGCGGGTAGTCGACGGCGACGCCGATCAGGCTCGACCCCAGCACCAACGTCATCACGTGCATATGGCCGAAGAAGGCGACGCAGGCCACTGCGCCGAACAGCATGCCCACCAGCACCGGCACGAAGGCCAGCAACACCCGCCAGCGCCGGAAGGCCAGCAACAGCAGCAGGAGGATACCGAGGGTGGCGCCGCCGCCGACCCAGGTGATTTCACGGCTGGCCTGCTGCTGGCCGTTGGCGGCGTAGAGCAGGCCGCTGGCCGCCAGCAGCTGGACGTCGGCCCCGGCGGCCTGGTCGCGGCTGTGCTGCAGCAGCGCCGCCACGTGCAGCGGCAACTGCATGTCGAAGGCGTCGCCGGTGGTGCGTGCCCGCAGCAGCACCCAGCTCTTGCCGTCGGCGTCGGCGATCAGCGCGCCGCTGCCGATGTCCAGTTGCACCGCGCCGCGTTGTGGCTGGCTGTTCTGGATGCGCCCGGTCAGGCCCAGCCAGTCGTCCTGGCTCGGCACCAGGCTGAAACCGCCGAAGGGGTCGAACAGCGCCTGCACGCGCTGCTGGATAAACACCTCGGGATGCTCGATCAGCTGCTGGCGGTCGGCGCCGGAGAGCATCGCCAGGCGGCCTTGCAGCAATTGCCGGCGTAGCGCCGGCAGGTCGGCCTGCAGGTTCCACTGGACCTTCTCGAACAGCCCGCTGGCCTGCCATTGCTCGGCCAGTTGCCGGGCCATGGCGATGGCCTGCTGGCGCTCGGCATGGCCCACCAGTACCAGGATTTCGCGGTTCAGCGGCTCCTGCATGCGCTGTTCGGCCTTGAGCTCCAGGGCATCGGGGGCAGTGCCGGGCACCAGTTCCATGAGGTTGGCCGACAGCGGCGCGCCGTGGCGCCATTGCCAGCCGGCCAGGGCCAGCACGGCGACCAGCAGGAGCAGGAACAGGCGCGGCCACCCGCGTTCACTCGGCAAAATCATGTTGCTCCGCGGCGCTCAAGGGTTGGCTGGCGGTGCTGTCGTGCATTCGCAGCAGGGTGCTGTCGCCCTGGGTTTCCAGCAGCTCGATGCGCTGCACCAGTTCGCCGCCGTCGATGTCGATCCGCTTGAACACTTGCTTGAGCAGCAGCGAACGCGGGGTCAGGGTCAGCTTCCAGCGCGTGGCGTCCCCGCTCAGGGCCAGCTCGAAGTCGCGTTGCAGGCCGCTGCTGTCGCCTTGCAGCACGGCGAGGAACAGTCGGTTCTGCTCGGCCCCGGCGCTCTTGTTGGGCAGCATCTGCCAGCCGTTGGCGTCGCGTCGGGCGATGCCGCTGCCGGTGATGCGGTAGTCCTGTTGCAGCGGGGTTTTCAGCAGCCACAGCAGGCCATGGTTTTTCGCCAGGACAAAGTCACCCTGGCTGGTCAGTGGCTGGGGCAGGGCGCGCAGGTGTTTTTCCTGGACGAAACGGCCGTGGATCACCTCGGGCCTGGCCAACTGCTCGCTCAGCTGTTGCAGGTCGAAGGCATTGGCCAGCGAGCTGAAGCCGAGCGCCAATAACAGGCTCCATGCCCAACGGAAGATATTTCGGTTGCAGGTCGGATTCATGCCAGCACCTTGGCGACGGCATCGGTGAACACCTTGGGCGAGGCCAGTTGCATCTCGCGGCTGGCGATTTCCACGGCGACCTGCACCGAGCTGGCGCGGGTCAGGCGTTCGCCGGTTTCCAGATCGCTGATCAGGTAGTTGATCTTCAGGCGGTTCTCCCACTCCACCAGGCTGGCGCGGACGTTGAGCTTCTGCCCGAACACCGCGCCGCGCACATAGCGCAGTTGCAGGTCGATCACCGGCCAGGCGTAGCCGGACGCGAGCATCTGGTTGTAGTTGTGGCCGAGCTTGTCCAGCAGGGCGCAGCGCGCCACTTCCAGGTACTTCACGTAGTGCCCGTGCCAGACCACCTGCATGGTGTCGACGTCGAAAAACGGCACCTGGATCTCGGTGTCCGCGTGCAGCACGCCCGGGCTACGCATGCAGCCTCCAATGTTGTTCGGCGATACGTTGCAGGCACAGGCGCAGTTCGCCTTCCAGGGCGCGGTCCTCGATCACCGGCGGGAAGTCCCCGGCCAGCGCTTCATGCATGGCCGCCAGGGCCGGTGGCAGCGGCCGTGCCGGCGCGACCTGGCCGCGCAGCCAGACCCCCTGGTTGGCGGCCAGCAGGGTCGCGGCGGCCACCTGTTCGGTCAGCTCCAGCACGCGGATCGCATCGCGGGCGGCGATGGTGCCCATGCTCACCTTGTCCTGGTTGTGGCATTCGGTGGAGCGCGAGAACACGCTGGCCGGCAGGGTGTTTTTCAGGGCCTCGGCGGTCCAGGCGCTGGCACCGATCTGCACCGCCTTGAAGCCGTGGTTGAGCATGGCGCGCTCCACCGGCGCACCGGACAGGTTGCTCGGCAGGCCGTGGTTGTAGCGCTCGTCCACCAGCAGCGCGAGCTGGCGGTCGAGCAGGTCGGCGACGTTGGCCACCAGATTCTTCAGGCTGTCCATGGCGAAGGCGATATGCCCGCCGTAGAAGTGCCCGCCGTGCAGCACGCGCTCGGCTTCGGCATCGATGATCGGGTTGTCGTTGGCGCTGTTCAGCTCGGTTTCGATAAAGCCGCGCAGCCAGCCCAGGCTGTCGGCCAGCACGCCCAGCACATGGGGCGCACAGCGCAGCGAGTAGCGGTCCTGCAGGCGGTGCAGCGGCGCGGTGGGGGCGTCGATGGCCAGGTCCTGGCGCAACCAGGCCGCGACCTGCATCTGCCCCGGGTGCGGCTTGGCGGCGAACAGGCGCTCGTCGAAATGCTCCGGGTTGCCTTGCAAGGCGACCACGTTCAGCGCGGTGATCCGCGTGGCCAGGCGCAGCAGGTAGTCGGCGCGGGCGAAGGCCAGGCAGGCCAGACCGGTCATCACCGCGGTGCCGTTCATCAGCGCCAGGGCCTCCTTCGGCCGCAGCACCAGCGGTTCCCAGCCCAGCTCGCGATGCACCTCGGCGGAGCTTCGGCGCTCGCCGCGGAACATCACTTCGCGCTCGCCGGACAGGGTCGCGGCCACATAGGACAGCGGCGTGAGGTCGCCGCTGGCGCCCACCGAGCCCTCTTCGGGGATCAGCGGCAGGATGTCGTGTTCGAGGAAGGCCTGCAGGCGCTCCAGCAGTTCCACGCGCACCCCGGACACGCCATGGCACAGCGACTGCAAGCGTGCCGCCAGCACCGCGCGGGTGGCCTGCGCGTCCAGCAGCTTGCCCAGGCCGCAGCCGTGGAAGGTGTACAGGTGACGCGGCAGCGCCTCGACGTGCGCAAGCGGCACCGCGACCACGCAGGAGTCGCCGTAGCCGGTGGTCACGCCGTAGATCACGCCTTCCTTGTCCAGCAGCGAATCGAGGAATTGCGCGCCCTTGGCGATGCGCTGGCGGAACGCGCGGTCGTCCTGCAGGCGGGCGGGTGCCTGACGGTTGGCCAGGGCCAGCACGTCCTCGATGCGCAGGGGGAGTTCGCCGAAGGTTACCGGCTCAAGCGGATGCATCGTCATCGGTCTTCCAGAAAGGGTAAAAGTTGAACCACTGTTGCGGCGCTTCGAGGCAGTACTGGCCCAGGCGCTCGGCGTAACGGCCGGCCCACAGGGCGATCACCTGCTCGCGGTCGCTGCGCTTCCAGGCCACGGCCTCGGCGAAGGGTTCGAGGATCACTCGATAGCGGCCGTCGCGCTTGAGGCACAGCAGCAGGTTGACCGGGCACTTCAGCAGGCCCGCCAGCAGCCACGGCCCCTGGGGAAAGGGCGCGGGGTGGCCGAGAAAGTCCACCTCCACGCTGCGCCCGCCATGCAGCGGCACGCGGTCGCCGGCGATCGCCAGCCATTCGCCGCGCTCCAGGCGCTGGCTCAGTTGCAGCATGATCGCCGGGTCCAGCTCGCTGACCTGGATCAGCCGCAGATTGCTGGCCCCGGCCTCGCCCAGCAGGCGGTTGAAGCGTTCGGCGTGGCGGGTGTGCACCAGCACGTTCATGGTGACCTTTTCGCCCAGCTCGGCCAGGGCCCGGCAGACTTCGAGATTGCCCAGGTGCGCGCCCACCAGCATCTGGCCACGGGCGCCGCGCAGCTGGTCGCGCAGCAGGGCCGGGTCGACGATCTCGATCTGTTCCAGGCGCAGCTTGCCGTTCCACACGTCGAGCTTGTCCAGCAGGGCGTCGGCGAAGGCCATGAACTGGCCGAACACCCGCCAGTGGCTGGGGCGCAGCTCGGCCCTGGCGCTCCATTGCGCCAGGCGCCGCTGGTACAGCCAGGCACTGTGGCGCGCACGGCGGCCGAACAGGAAAAAGTAAAAGACGATGACGTACAGCACCGGGCTCAGCAGCCGGCGCCCGAGCACGCGCACGCCGAAGGCGGTGAGTTTCATCAGCCAGAAGCTGCCGCGCTCTTCGTGCTCGGCCCAGTGTTTTGTGTCTGGCTGTTTGTCCTGGAGCGCCGTCATGCCTGCCACCGTCGCCAGAGGATCAGCGGCGCGCGCAGCAGCATGCCGAAGAACAGCCGGGTGTGCATGCTGGAAATCAGCGCGTTGTCATGGAACAGGCGAAAGTGCGACAGGCCGTCCTGGGGGTAATGCACCCGGGTCGGCAGCCAGCGCATCGGCTGGTTGCGCCAGGCCAGGCGCACGAGGATTTCCGGGTCGAAGTCCATGCGCTTGCCCAGGTGCACCGAGTCGATCAGGGCCAGGGTCGGCGGCAGCGGATAGACCCGAAAGCCGCACATGGAATCGGGAATCTGCAACGACAGGCTGTTGATCCACACCCAGACGTGGGTCAGGTAGCGCGCATACAGGCGGCCCTTGGGCACGCTGGCGTCGTACTGTGGATAACCGCAGATCAGCGCGTCGGGATGGGTCCGGGAATGCTCGATGAAGGTTTCGACGTCGCGCAGGTCGTGCTGGCCGTCGGCATCCACTTGCAGGGCATGGCTGAAGCCCCGGCGCGAGGCTTCGCGCAGCCCGGCCATGACCGCGCCGCCCTTGCCCTGGTTGACCGCGAGCTTGACCAGGAACACCTGTTCGCGCCCGGCCAGTTGTTCCAGCACGGCGGCGCAGGCCGGGCTGCTGGCGTCGTCCACCAGGACGCAGGGCAGGCCGCTGGCAAGCAGGGCGTCGACCACCGCGGGCACGGCGGTTTCATGGTTGTAGACCGGGATCACGGCGCAGGGCTTATGCATGGGCGCTGACCTTGCCGCGAGCCAGCTCGCTGCTACAGGAGCTGCCGGGCGCCAATAACTTATCCACAGGCGCTCTCCAGCAGGATGCGGCCGCTGGAGCAGGCGGCGGTGTCGTTGCGATAGGCGAAGTACAGCTTGCCGCGCTCGGTATCGAAACGCAGGTGCAGTTGCACCTGGTCGCCGGGCCTTACCAGCTGCTGGAACTTCAGCACTTCCATGCCGGCGAAACGGCCTGGCAGATCGAGCAACTGCTGGCCCAGCGCCAGGGCCCAGTCCACCTGCACCACCCCCGGCAGTACCGGCGCCTGGGGGAAGTGACCGCTGAAACAAGCCAGGTCCGGCGGGATCGCCAATTGCAGGCTCCACTCGCCATCGGCTTCGAGCTGTTCCAGCACCTCGGGCGCCCGTGGGCGCGGGGCCAGCAACAAGGCCTCGACCTCGGCCTGGGGCAGCTTGCCCTGGCTATTCAGCGGCAGTTGGCGCAGCAGCCGCCAGCGGCGTGGCAGCGCCAGGGCTTCGCAATGCTGGCCCAGGTGCTGGCGCAAGGTTTGGGTCAACGCCCGCCGTCCCTGGTTGCGCAAGGCGTGCAGGCCCGGTTCGCTGAGCACCAGCAGCACGCCGAGGGAGGCGCGGTTTTCCCGGACCACGCCCAGGCGAGCCTCGGCGACCCAGGCATGGGCGCCCAGGGCTTGCTCCAGCATCGGCAGGGAAATGCGTTTTTCTTCCAGCTTGACGATCCGGTCCAGGCGCCCGAGCAGCTCGAAGCGCCCGTCGGCGGCGATACGCGCGGCATCGGCGGTGTGTTCGACATGCCCGGCCGGCAAGTAGGGCGAAGCGATCAGCAGGGCGCCGTCGCTGTCCTGGCTCAGTTCGACCCCGGCGAAGGCCTGCCACAGGCTGTCGCCCTGGCGCCAGGCGATGCCGCCGGTTTCCGAGCTGCCGAGGATTTCCGTCGGCCACTGGCCCAGGCGCTGCTGCAGCAGCCGAGCGGCCTCGGCGGGCAGTGCGCCACCGGAGGAAAACACACGGCGCACCGGGCTCAGGGCCGGCCAGTCGAGGTTGTCGCCCATGCGCTTGAGCAGGGCCGGGCTGGCGACCCAGGCAAAGGCCGGGTGTTCGCGGCTGGCACGTTGCAGGTCTTCCGGGAACGGCAGTTGCCGGCGGACGAACGCGCGGCCGGCGCACAGCGGCCAGAGCACGCGGAACAGCAGGCCGTAGATGTGTTGGGTGGCGACGCTGCCGATGATGCAGGCCTGCCCCAGCCCGGCGCCCCACAGCTGTTCCAGGGCCTCGACTTCATTGGCCAGCTGGCGCAGGGATTTATCGATGCGCTTGGGTTCGCCGCTGGAGCCGGAGGTGCACAGGCTCAGGCGGCAAGCGTCGAGATCGAGCTCGGCGGCGGGCAGCGGTGGCAGGTCGAGCTCGCTCAGGCGGGTGTCGCCCGGCTGGTCGGTCAGCCACAGATCGACCTGCGGCGCCCAGCGTTGCCGGGTCTGCGGTTGCAGGTCGGCAGGCAGCAGCACCTCGACCCCGGCGAGCCAGGCGCCGAGCAGGGCGACAGCCAGCTCGGCGGCGTCTTCCAGGTGCAGGGCCAGGCGCTCCACGCCCCTGGCTCGCAAGCCCGCGGCCAGGCTCAGGGCCTGGTGCCGCAGGGTCGGGTGATCGAGTGCCGGTGCGACCGCGACGGTCCGCTCCGGCAGCGACTTGAGCAGCAGTTGCTCAAGTTTTATCCAATTCATGCGCGGCCTCGTACGCGTTGTCGTAACAGCCATTCAATGGCAAACAGCAAACCCATCAGCCCGTAGGCGATCAGGCCGTTGTACAACGTCCACCAGCTCAGCGGCGCCCACAGGGTCAGGGCCGCGGCGAGCAATCCGTTACAGAGGAAAAACACACTCCAGGCGATCGTCACCTGGCGGGTGTAGCGAATCGCCTTTTCCGGCAGGTCGGGCTCGCCCAGGCGCGCCAGGCGCTCGGCCACCGGCGGGCCGTACTTCAGGCTCAGGCCGAACAGCGCGAGCATGAAGCCGCTGATCAGTACCGGGTACCAGCGCAACAGCGACGGGCTGTCGAACAGCGCCAGCAGCCCGCAGAAGGCCAGGGCGCCAGCGGCCATCCACAGGCTGCCGGGACGCCGTTCGCCGGTCAGGGCCCGGGCCAGCCACAGGCCGCCGAGCAACAGGCCGAACTGCCACGGAGCGAAATGCTCCATGCCGAAATACACCGCAAAGGGATACAACAGGCCCGCCAGCAGCAGGCCAAGGCCGATCAGACGGCTCATGCGGCCGGCTGGACCAGGCGATAGACCGCTTCGACCACGTCGTTGACGGTGCGCACCGACTTGAATTCCTCGGCGGCGATTTTCTTGCCGGTCTTGCGCTTGATGTGGTCGATCAGGTCGACGGCGTCGATGCTGTCGATTTCCAGGTCCTGGTACAGGTTGGATTCCAGGCTCACGCGTTCCGGTTCCAGTTCGAAGAGTTCCACCAGGGCATCACGCAGGGTGTTGAAGATGTCGTCGCGAGTTTGCATGGTCCGGTCTCAAGCTGCCTGTTTTGCAATGACGAAGGCCGCGAGGCTCGCCACGTTGGAGAAGTGGTTGCGGGTGTCCTTGGCGTCGGCGTCGATCTTGATGCCGTAGCGTTTCTGGATCGCCAGGCCCAGTTCCAGGGCGTCGACCGAGTCCAGGCCCAGGCCTTCACCGAACAGCGTCTGCTCGTCGCCGATGTCGTGCACGCTGATGTCTTCGAGGCCCAGGGCATCGATGATCAACATTTTAATTTCCTGGTGCAGATCGCTCATCTTCGGCGAGCTCCTTAATGAAGTAGTGATGCAAGTGATCGTTGAGCTTGCGCGAAGCCTGCGGCGCAGGGCCTTGGGCGGCGAAGGCGCACGGGTCTATATCGGCCCCGACGCGAAAACTGAAGTGCACGCGGCGCAGGGGGATGCGATACCAGGGTTCGGCCTTGGTCAGGGTGGTCGGGCTGACCTTGATGACCACCGGGGTGATGATTCTCGCACCGCGCAGGGCGATTGCCGCGCCCCCCCGATGAAAGGCCGGCGCCCGGCCCGGCGGGGTGCGCGTGCCTTCGGGGAAGATCACCAGGGTCTGGCCGCCGCGCAGGGCTTCGCTGGCGGTATCGAGCATATCCATGCTGCCGTCGTTGCTGATGTATTCGGCTTCGCGCACCGGGCCACGGGTGAACGGGTTCTGCCACAGGCTCTGCTTGACCACGCAGTTGGCGTTGCGCACCAGGCCGATGAGGAACACCACGTCGATCAGCGACGGGTGGTTGGCGATGATCATTTGCCCCGGGCGGCCGAGCCGTTCCGCGCCAGTGACTTCATAGGTCAGTACGCCGCTGCGGGCCATGAAGCGGATGAACAGCCAGAACAGCCGGCCAATGGTGCGGCGCGCACGCTGGCGGTGCGCCTCGGCGGTGCCGGGCAGGCAGGCCAGCAGGGGGAACACCACCAGGCGCAGGCACAGGCCGCCCAGGCCGAACAGGGCGAAGCTCGCCGCGGTGGCGAACAGGCGCCAGTAATAGGCGTCGCGGGGCTTTGAGGTTACGGGTTGCGTTGCCAGTTCCATACACGGTTCTTCCAGGCATGTTGGCAAGAAGTCTGCTCGCCGAGCAGGGTACGCAAGAGATTCAGGGCATGGGGCCAGCCGGCGTGGGGTATTTGCTCGGTGGTGGTGTCGAGCGTCAGTTGCCACTGCTGGCCGGGGGTCAGCAGCAGGCCCAGCGCATAGGGGAAGGGCACATCGTCGATCCAGGTGGCGTAGGCGGCGGGCGGTTGCTCTTCGGCAATTACCAGCAACACGGCCGGCGTCCCTTCCGTGAGCAGCGCCGCGGCTTCCAGCATGCCGTGTTCGAGGCCGTCGCCAGCAGCGGCGAGTGCGGTCATTTCGCTGGTTTCGCCACGCATGATCGACCACAGGCCGATCACCGCGTTGTGCACCGAGAGGCTGAACTGAGTCGGGGACAGGGGCTGGTCGGCCGCCAGGTCGCTGAGGATGTCGAAGGTCCGTGGCGTTTCGCCGTGCCGGGAAACAAAGACTAGCGGCAGCTGTTCCAGGCCTTCGGCCAGCGGCCAGCCCACGCTGAACGCCATGCGTGCCAGACGGCTGAGGCGACGGCGCTGCATGGCCGGCAAAAATGACACGTCGGGGGCGGCATCGCTGCTCTCGAGCGCGATCGGCTGTCGGCTCCAGGCCTGCCAATCGTCCACGCTTTCGAGCCCAGGGGCCCACGCGCGCCATTGGGCGATGTTGAAATTGATCACTTGAAGTTCATCCCGCCCCTGCGGGCTACCTTGACGTGTCAGACGTTGAGGTCGTGACGCTCTCGACAGGGAAATACAGCCGAGTGGCGCGCATTATCCCGGTGTGACTGGCTTGTAGCAAACACTGGTTACGTTTTGCTCAGTGGAAATGACAAATTCTGACAGGTGAAAGATGTCTTTTTGCCATTATCGGGCGGAATGGGTCGCAGCCGCACGAATGTCGGCAAGCAGGCTGCCTTGGCCGGCGTGAAGGCGGGCCCACAGTCTGCGATCGGCAAGGTAGCGAAGCAGCGCTGCTGGCTACTACACTCGGGGTTCTTTGAGGCAGGGAGGTTTTGACATGCGGCGCGTGGTGTTCAATCAGAAAGGGGGTGTCGGCAAGTCCAGCATTGCCTGCAACCTGGCAGCCGTGAGCGCCAGCGAAGGGTATCGCACCCTGTTGGTGGACCTGGATGCCCAGGCCAACTCCACTCAATACCTCACCGGGTTGACCGGTAGCGATATCCCGATGGGGATCGCCGACTTCTTCAAGCAGACGTTATCGTCCGGGCCGTTCTCGAAGAAGAACCAGGTCGATATCTACGAAACGCCTTTCGACAACCTGCATGTGGTGACGGCCACCGCGGAACTGGCGGACTTGCAGCCCAAGCTCGAGGCGAAGCACAAGATCAACAAGCTGCGCAAACTGCTGGACGAGCTGTCCGAGGATTACGACCGGATCTACCTGGATACCCCGCCGGCCCTGAACTTCTACGCGGTTTCAGCGCTGATCGCCGCCGATCGGGTATTGATTCCCTTCGACTGCGACAGCTTCTCGCGCCAGGCGCTGTACGGCCTGTTGGCGGAGATCGAGGAACTGAAGGACGACCACAATGAGGAATTGCAGGTCGAAGGCATCGTGGTCAATCAGTTCCAGGCCCGGGCCAGCCTGCCGCAGCAGATGCTCGACGAGCTGATCGCCGAAGGCCTGCCGGTGTTGCCGGTGTACCTGGCCAGTTCGGTGCGCATGCGCGAATCCCACCAGGCCAGCCTGCCGCTGATCCATCTCGACCCCCGGCACAAGCTGACCCAGCAGTTCGTCGACCTGCACAACCTGCTGGAAAACGCCTGATCCCTGTTTTGTAGGAGCGGGGCTTGCCCGCGATAGCGATCTGACAACCGGCAACGATGTTGAATGTCAGGCCCCATCGCGGGCAAGCCTCGCTCCTACAGGTCCAGGCGACCTTCAGATCCCCTGGCTGCGCAGCCAGGCCATCAACTGCGGGAGCGGGAAGGCACCGCTCTGGCGCGCCACTTCCTTGCCGTTCTTGAACAGGATCAGGCTGGGAATCGAACGGATACCCAACTGCGCCGACAATTGCGGGTTGGCCTCGCTGTCGAGCTTGGCCAGGCGGCACTTGCCCGCCAGCTGCGCGGCGGCCTGCTGGAAAACCGGGGCGAAGGACTTGCACGGCCCGCACCAATCCGCCCAGACATCCACCAGCAGAGGCAGGTCGCCCTTGATCTGGCTGGCGTAGTCGCCTTGTTTCAGCTCGAACGGCTGGTTCAGCAACACCTGGCCCTTGCAGCGCCCGCACTTGGGCTGGTCGCCGAGGCGCTCGGCGGGGATGCGGTTCAAGCCGTTGCAATGGGGGCAGGGGATCAGCAGGGGATCGGACATGGGGGCTCCAGAAGGGTAATAGGCGTTATCTGGAGTTTGATGCCGGGTTTATCAAGCGCGTGGCGGCCTTGTCGCATTCTTTCATACATCTTTGGGCGGTGTGGCCGCGGGCGAATCTAGGCTGAAACGGAGCCATGGGTTTGCGCCGTTGGTCTGTTCGCGCGCATAGCAGCTTGCTATGGAGCGCCGTCAACACTACCGTCTATAGCAATATGCGATAGGGACATTGCATGCATATCATCACTGCCAAACGAATCTGGGAGGCCAAGGAGCGTTGGGCGCAATCGGCCAGTGCGCTGGATACCTGGTACAGAAAAATCAAAGGCCTCAACCCGTCCGACTTTGCAGCCATCAAGGCAGTGTTTCCAGCCACGGACAAAGTGGGGGCGTTTCATGTTTTCGATGTTGGCGGCAACAAGTTACGCATCATCGCCCTGGTGCGTTATGAGGTACGACGGCTCTATATCAGGCACGTACTGGACCATCATGAATACGACAAGGGCAGGTGGAAGGAGGAAACCATATGAACGTTGTGGTGAGGCAGGCGGCGGAGCATTGGCATTTCGTGGCGCCGTTGCTGCGCAAACCCAAGACCGAGGCCGATTACGATGAATTGGTCCGGGCGCTGGATGAGCTGCTGGATCTCATGGGAGAGGACGAGAATCATCCGGTGACTTCACTGGTGGACATCATCGGTGACTGGATCGAAGCCTATGACGAAGAGCATCGGCCTATGCCAGTGGCCAGCGGGGTCGATGTGTTGCGCTCGTTCATGCGCGAACACGGCCTGACCCAGAGCGACTTGCCCGGCGTGGGCGCGCAGTCGGTGGTCTCGGAGATTCTCAGCGGCAAGCGCCAGCTCAACCTGCGGCAGATCCGCTGGCTGGCCGAGCGCTTCAAGGTCTCGGTGGAAACCTTTATCTGAGCCTCAGGACGAGCAACTGATTTCCAGGTGCTTGCCCCAATCGGGCGGTCGCTGGGCGTAGCCGTCCATGCCGGGCTGCTGTTCGAACGGTTTGCTCAGCACCGCGTGCAGGCGGCGCACCTCGGAGTAGTCCCCCTGCTCGGCGGCGGTGATGGCGTTCTGCGCCAGATAATTGCGCAGGATGTACAGCGGGTTGACCGCATGCATGCGGGCGCGGCGCCGTTCTTCGTCTGCGTCCTGTTCGCGGGCGACACGGGCCTGATACAGCTCGGCCCAGGCATCGAAACCCTGGCGGTCGACGAAGTCGTCGCGCAAGCGGGCCACGGCCAGTGCCGCCGGCTCATCCCCCAGGCGGCGGAAGAACAGGCTGTAATCCACGCCGCTGCCCTGCATCAGTTGCAGCAGGCGCTCCACCAGTTCCTGGTCCTGATCTTCGGCGCTGGTCAGGCCGAGGCGGCGGCGCATCAGGTCCAGGTAGTGGGCCTGGAACAGCGGCAGGAACAGGCCCAGGGTTTCGCGCAGGGCCTCGACGCTGATGAACGGCGTCAGTGCCTGCGCCAGGGCGCTGAGGTTCCATTGGCCGATCGGCACCTGGTTGCTGAACGAGTAGCGGCCCTGGTCGTCGGAATGGTTGCAGATGAAGTTCGCGTCGAAATCGTCGAGGAAGGCGAACGGCCCGAAGTCGAACGTCAGGCCGAGGAGCGACATGTTGTCGGTGTTCATCACCCCATGGCAGAAACCGTAGGCCTGCCATTTGGCGATGAGCTCGGCGTTGCGTTCGACGATCTCGCGGAACATCGCCAGGTAAGGTTCCGGCTGCTCCAGGCACTGGGGAAAGTGCAGGGCCAGTACATGCTCGCCCAGCTGCTTCTGCTGTTCGGGACGCTTGGTGTAGTAGAAGTATTCGAAGTGGCCGAAGCGGATATGGCTGGGCGCCATGCGCAGCAGCATCGCCGCGCGCTCCTGTTTCTCGCGCCACACCGGGGTGTCGGAGCCGATCACGCACAGCGCCCGGGTGGTGGGAATGCCCAGGGCATGCAGCGCCTCGGAGGCGAGGAACTCGCGGATCGACGAGCGCAATACGGCGCGGCCGTCGCCCATGCGTGAGTAAGGCGTCTGGCCGGCGCCCTTGAGATGCAGGTCCCAGTGCTCGCCGGCGGCGTTGTACACCTCGCCCAGCAGCAGCCCGCGACCGTCGCCCAACTGAGGGTTGTAGGAACCGAATTGATGTCCGGAATAAACCATCGCCCGAGGTTCCGCCTCGGCCCACAGCTTGTGCCCGCCAAACAGCTCGGCGAATACCGGGCTTTCGGCGACTTCGGGATCCAGGTCCAGCAGCGCCATGGCCGCCGGGCTGGCCACCACCAGGCGCGGGTGGTCGATCGGCTCGGGCAGCACGTGGGTTGAGAACGCGTCGCCCAGGCGGGCGAAGCGATTGTCGAAGGTCAGTTCGTCGAGGGCTTTCAACGGCCATCTCCAGCAGAATGTCCGAGCATTCTGCTAGGGATAGCGCCCTTAGTCGAGCTTGGCGGGTGGCGGTTCCTGCAGCGGTTTGCCCTCGGGCGCCGGGACGATGGTCTTCGCCTCGGGCTCGATGGGCACCATCTTGTATTCCTGGCCGTGGAGGTTTTTCAGGTAGACCTCCATCTGGCGGAACGAGATGTTGATGTGCTGTTTCTTGAACTCGCGGTTGATGAAGCGGTTGACCTCGTCGATCACCGGGTTGCGATCGCCCAGCTCGCGCACGTGCATGCGCAGTTCATGGTCGAGGGTGCTTTCGCCGAAGTTGAGGAAGTACACATGCGGCTCGGGTTCCTTCAGCACCCGCGGATTCTCGCGGGCAGCCTTGAGCAGCAGTTCCTTGACCAGGTCCAGGTCGGAGCCGTAGTCGACGCCGAGCTTGAGGGTCACCCGGGTGATGGTGTCGGTCAGCGACCAGTTGATCAGTTGCCCGGTGATGAAGGTCTGGTTCGGGACAATGATGTCCTTGCGGTCGAAGTCGGTGATGGTGGTGGCGCGGATGCGGATCTTGCTCACCGTGCCCGACAGCGCGCCGATGGTGATGGTGTCGCCGATCCGTACCGGACGCTCGAACAGGATGATGATGCCGGAGATGAAGTTGGCGAAGATCGCCTGCATGCCGAAGCCCAGGCCCACCGACAGCGCCGCCACCAGCCATTGCAGCTTGTCCCAGCTGACGCCCAGGGTCGACAGTGTGGAGACGAAGCCGACGCCGGCGATCACATAGGACAGCAGGGTGGTGGTCGCGTAGGCGCTGCCCTGGGCCAGGTTCAGCTTGGACAGCACCAGCACTTCGAGCAGGCCGGGGAGGTTGCGCGCCAGGGCGAACGTGATGCCGACGATGATCAGCGCGCCGAGCATGTCGCCGATGCTGATGGGCACCATGCTCATGTTGGCGCCGGTGCCGCTGGTGTATTCGTAGAGGGTGACGTTGTCCAGGTAGGAGAAGACCGTGATCAGGTCCGACCAGGCCCAGTACAGCGCGGCGATGAACCCGCCCAGCAGGGCCAGGCGGATCAGGCGCAGGGACTGTTCGTTGACCTTCTCGATGTCCATGGTCGGCTCTTCGACCACCGCTTCGCCGTCCCCGGACTCCCGGGCGGCCTGGCGCTTGCTCAAGGCGCGCTGGTAGGCCAGGCGCCGCGCGGCCACGGCCAGGCCGCGGACGAAGGTGGCCTCGATCACCAGCCAGAGCATCAGCAGGTACAGGGTATTGATCAGACGGTCGCTGAGTTTCAGCGCGGTGTAGTAGTAGCCGAAGCACACGGCGACGAACAGGGCGATCGGCAGGACGGTGAACACCACCGCCACCGCCTTGCGGAACAGCGAGGCGTTCTCGTGCGTCGGGCTGCTCAGCAGCAGCCGGCTGAGCAGCCAGGTCATCAGCGCGTAGCAGGTCAGCACCACGCCGATGCCGAGCACGTCGTCGGCCAGTGCCGCCGGCTGATGCTCGGCGACGGCGACCACGGCCACCAGGGCCATGACCACCAGCCCGAGGCGGCGCACCCAGCCCTGGAGGAACTCGACCTGGGGCTTTTCCCAGCGGAAATGCAGTTCCGCCACGCCGCCCGGGGCGAGGGTGCGGTAGGCGGTATAGAACACCAGCCAGGCCTGGGCCATCTGCAACAGCGCCGCGCCGAGGTTGGCGTTCTGCCCGCGGGCGTCGATCTGTAGGGCCAGGCCGCACAGCGCCAGGCCCAGGGCGACCGGCAGCGCCAGGAGGATATTGATCAGGATCGCCTGCGGCGTGTGCCACTGGCTGTCGCGCTTGAAGTGGCCGATGTCCTGGTGGACCTTGTTCAGGCGCAAGTACAGGCTCTTGCGTCGCCACAGCAGGGCCGCGATCAGCAACAGCAGCGGCAGGAACAGCAGCGGTCGTTGCGCCAGGCCGTCGGCCAGCTCGCTGAGGCTTGAGGACCAGGGCAGGGTGACCACCTGCTTTTCCAGGCGCAGCGGTACGGTCTGCAGCCATTCGAGGTCCAGCGGCTTGTTGCTGGGGATCCAGAACATCTGTTCGTCGAGGGTCGCGCGCAGGCTCTGCGAAGTGCTCAGCAGTTGTTTCTGGTTGAGCTGCAGGGTGATGGATTCGTTGAGTAGCGCGCTCAGTTCGCGGCTCAGGCGTTCCAGCAGGTCGGCGCGGGTGACGGCCAGGTCCAGCAGGGTCTTGCGCAGCTGCGGCGTGACTTGTTCGGACGGCTGCGAAGCCAGCAGGTTATCGACATAGCTGCTGGGGCTGGTGATCAGCTCGCGTTGCTGGTTGACCTCGAACTGGTACAGGCGGATGTCGGCGATCTGGTCGGCCAGGTCGCGGTCGAGGCGCAGGTGCGGCAGCGCCTGCTTCTGCTTGTAGAGGATCTTCGACAGCAGCAGGCTGCCCTTGAGCACGTTGATCTGCTCGTCCAGTGCGGCATCGCTCTGGGTCACGCTGTCGAGCTGCTGCTTGGTCTGCAGGTTCTGCTGGGTCACCTCGTTGAGGCGGTCGGTGCTCTTGAGCAGGTAGTCGGAGAGCTTCAGGTTGGCTGCGCTTTCGGTGGCCAAAAGGCTGCTGCTTCCGGCCTTCTGCGCTTCGATGGATTGCTGGGTGACCGTCTCCTGGGACTGGGCCAGGCGCTTCTGGTTGATCAGGGTCTGCAGGTCCTGGATTTCCTGTTCCAGGCGAGCGGTCTTTTCCATCAGCAGGTCATGCTGGCTGTTGCCCAGGTCCTGCAACTGGCTGTTGCCGGCCAGTTCCTGGCGGCGCAGCGGGATCAGCGCATTGATCGCCGCCAGCTCGGCGTTGAGCTGGTTGCGCTGGTCGGCGGTGATGGGCTTGCCGGCGTCCTTGCCGATCTTGAGGATCGTGTTGATCTGCTGGGTGCGGGTCTGGCTGCTGCTGATCTCGGCCTGGGCGCGCTCGGGGCGGGTCTGCGCGGTAATGGCCAGGCTATTGGCCTCGGCCAGCGCCTTCTGCAAATCGCCCTGCTGGGTGGTGCGCTCGGTCAGCAACTGTTCGAGTTGCGACACCGGCAGGTTGGCGTAGCGCTGGGCCACGGGCACCACCTTGGTGGCTTTGAGGCGGGCCAGTTCGCGCTGGTTCTCGCCGGTCTGGCGCGGCGCGTTGCTCAACTGCTGCTTGAGATCGCTCAGGCGCTGCTCGTAATCCTGCTTGTTCGACAGCTGCGTGAGGGTCTGTTGCAGCACCGCCTGGAGGGCCTTCTGATCGGCTTCCGGCAGCTTGCGCTCGGCAATTTTATCCAGGCTCTGCTGGACGGACTCGGCGCTGGGCGGTTCGGCCGCTTGCAATGGGCCGACAGAAAGGCTCAAGCCCAGCAGGGCTGTAGCGAAAAGGGTACGCAGGGTTGGCATAGAGACCGGTCGAGCTGGATGAGAAGTAGGCAGTTTAGAGGAAGAGTCCGGGGCCCGGGCGACTTCCTTCGGGGAATCTGACGCCCACTTTGCTGATCTTGTTCCCGTCCATCACGGCGATGGTCCAGATGGTGTTGTTCCATTCCACCTGGTCGCCGACCACGGGCGCGCCACCGACTTTCTGGGTGATGAAGCGGCCCAGCGGCATGTCCGGATCGACCCCTTCGAGCTGGAGCCCGTACAGCGCCGAGACCGCGCCCAGCTGGGCGTCGCCTTCGAGCACGAAGTCGCCGAAGAAGCGCAGGTCCAGGCCTCGTTGCGGGGCCTGGCTGAAGAGTTTTCCGAGGGCCGGGAGGTTGTGTTCATGGCCGATCACACACAGCAGATCGTCGGCTTCCAGCACGGTACTACCCGACGGATGGAGCAGTTGCTGGCCGCGAAACAGGGCCGCGATCCGGGTGCCTTCGGGCATTTTCAGCTCGCGCAGCGCCGCGCCGATGCACCATTTCTCCGCGCCGAGGCGGTAGACGAACAGCTCCCATTCGCTGGTGACATGCACTTCCAGGGCGGCGCGGGAGATCGGTGCCGGCTCCGGCGGCACCGTGACCTTCAGCAGCTTGGCGATCCACGGCAGGCTGGTGCCCTGCACCAGCAGCGACACCAGCACGATGAAGAAGGCCAGGTTGAAATACAGCTGGGCGTCGGGCAGCCCGGCCATCAGCGGGAACACCGCGAGGATGATCGGCACCGCGCCCCGCAGGCCGACCCAGGAAATGAAGGCCTTCTCGCGGCCATGGAACGCCTTGAACGGCAACAGGCCGACCATCACCGACAGCGGGCGGGCGAACAGGATCATCCACAGCGCCAGGCCCAGGGCGGGCAGGGCGATGGGCAGCAGGTCGTGGGGCGTGACCAGCAGGCCGAGCACCAGGAACATGCCGATCTGCGACAGCCAGGCCATGCCATCGAGCATGTGCAGGATGCCGTGGCGGCTGCGCACCGGCCGGTTGCCGATCACCAGGCCGCACAGGTACACCGCGAGGAAGCCGCTGCCGTGCAGGGCGTTGGTCAGGGCGAAGACCAGCAGGCCGCCGGCGATCACCAGGATCGGGTACAGGCCGGTGGCCAGGTTGATGCGGTTGACCAGTTGCAGCATCAGCCAGCCGCCACCGAGACCGATCAGGCCACCGATGCCGAACTCGCGCAGCAGATGCCCCAGCAGGCTCCAGTGCAAGCCGGTCTGGCCGCTGGCAATCATGTCGATCAGGGTCACGGTGAGGAACACCGCCATCGGGTCGTTGCTGCCCGACTCGATCTCCAGGCTGGCGGTGACCCGTTCGTTCAGGCCCTTGCCGCCGAGCAGCGAGAACACCGCCGCGGCGTCGGTGGAGCCGACGATGGCACCGATCAGCAGGCCCTGGATCAGGTTCAGGTCGAACAGCCAGGCGGCCGCCATGCCGGTCAGGCCGGTGGTAATCATCACGCCGACGGTGGCCAGCGACAGGGCCGGCCACAGGGCCACGCGGAAACTCGAGACGCGGGTGCGCAGGCCGCCGTCGAGGAGGATCACCGCGAGCGCGAGGTTGCCCACCAGGTAGGCGGTCGGGTAGTTGTTGAAAATGATGCCGCCGCCGTCGACGCCAGCGGCCATGCCCACGGCCAGGATGATCACCAGGATCGGGATACCGAGGCGGGACGAAAGGGAACTCACCAGAATGCTCGCACCTACCAGCAACGCGCCGATCAAGAACAGGCTGTTGATGGTCGTCGCATTCAAAGGCAGTACTCCAGAGGCGGAAAGGCGGGCGCAAACTGACCATGCAGTCTGCGTGCCAGCGATTCTAACCTGCTGAAATACGATGCTGTCAAAGAGCTTTTGCGCCTGTTTGCAGGCGGCAGGAAACCGTCGCCTGGCGCCGGCCCCCGATGCTGTTTCTCGAAGGGCGGCGCAGGCGACGGTCAGGGGGTATTACAGGGAGAAGCGGGCCACCATGCCGTTCAGGTCCACGGCCAGGCGCGACAGCTCGTGGCTGGCGTCGCTGGTCTGGTTGGCGCCCGTGGCCGATTGCACCGACAGGTCGCGGATGTTCACCAGGTTGCGGTCGACTTCGCGGGCCACCAGGGCCTGCTCTTCGGCGGCACTGGCGATCACCAGGTTGCGCTCGTTGATTTCGTGCACGGCGTCGTTGATGGTGTCCAGGGCTTCGCCGGCGCCGCGGGCGACGCTCAGGGTCGAGCCGGCGCGCTCGGTGCTGGTGCGCATCGACTCGACGGCGTGTTCGGTGCCGCTCTGGATGCTGCCGATCATCCGTTCGATCTCGCTGGTGGACTGCTGGGTGCGATGGGCCAGCGCCCGGACTTCATCGGCGACCACCGCGAAGCCGCGGCCGGCATCGCCAGCCCGCGCCGCTTCTATCGCGGCGTTCAAGGCCAGCAGGTTGGTCTGGTCGGCCAAGCCACGGATCACGTCCAGCACCTTGCCGATATCGCGCGACTCCTCGGCCAGTTCGCTGATCCTGTTCGCCGAGCTCTGCACTTCTTCGCTCATCAGCTCTATGGCGTTGACGGTCTTGCGCACCAGGTCGCGGCCTTCGCTGGCCGATTGCGTGGCGTTGCTCGAAGACTCGGCAGTGCTCACGGCGTTGCGCGCGACTTCTTCGACGGCGCAGGTCATTTCGTTGACGGCGGTGGCCGCCTGTTCGATTTCATTGTTTTGCTGGGTCAGGCCGCGGGCGCTTTCGTCGGTGACGCTGTTCAGCTCTTCCGCGGCGGAGGCCAGCTGGCCGGCGGAGCCGGAAATATGCATCAGGGTCTGGCGCAGTTTTTCCTGCATGGTCGCCATGGCTTGCAGCAAGCGCCCGGGTTCGTCGCGACCGTCGACTTCGACGGCCTGGGTGAGGTCGCCTTCGGCGATGTATTCCGCGGCGTGCAGGGCGTTGGCGATAGGCACCGTGATGCTGCGGGTCAGCAGCCAGGCGAACACCACGGTCAGGGTGGTGGACAGGATCAGCAGGGCGATCACCAGATTGGAAGCGGAGGCGTATTCCTCGGCGGCCTGGGCGTTGGCGTCGTTGGAGCGCTGGCTGTTGATCTGTACCAGCTGGTTGAGAACCTTGTTGATCTGCCGCGAGTTGGCCATCAGTTCGTTGTTCAACAGTTGTTGCAGCTCATCGAGCTGGTTGTTGCGCGACAGCGCCTTCGCCCGCTCTTCGAGCTGGCGGTATTCGGCCAGCAGCGAGAGGAAGTGCTCGTAGGCTTCGCTTTCTTCCGGGCTGCTGACCAGCTTTTCATAGGTCTCGCGGGTTTTCTCGACCGCCTGGTTGCCCTGTGCGAGCGACTCGCGGGTCTTGGCCTGCACCTCCGGCCCGCGGTTGACCACCAGGCGATAGGACAGCACCTGCAACCGCAGCATCTGTTGCGTGAACTCGTCGATGCTCTGGATGCTAGGCATGTTGTCGGTGGTGATAGTGGTGGTCGCTGCGCGGATCTTGCTCATCTGGTTCAGGGCAAAGATGCCCAGGAACAGCATCAGGCAGCCGATGAAGGCGAAACCGAGGAAGGCCCTCGGGGCGATGTTCATGTTGCGAAGAGACATGGTCGGGGACCTCGGGAATGCGCAATCCATGCCGCGTGGGTTGATAGGCTCCCCTGACCTATCGCGCGGAAAAATGGATTCTTGAAGCGTGGGCGCAAGTTTCAGAAAGATCTGATGGGCGACGAAATGCCAGGAACCAGATGGACGAATGGCAGTCTCTTGATGCTCGCAGGCAAGGTCGTCCCCCCAGGCTGTTCGCGGCGTTGCGCCGGGATAAGCCTGGCATCCGGGGTGACTTTTCTTTATCGTACGCGCCCTTTGAAAAATGCTCGGAAAATCAAAATGTTGGAAGCATCCCTAAGCCAATTGGAACAGCTTGTCAGTGATCTGGTGCAACAGAACCAGGCCCTGTCGGGTATGAACGAAACCCTGAAGGCGGAACTGGCCCAGGCCAAGGATGAGAACGAAAGCCTGCAACTGAGCCTGATGGAACAGGAAGAGAAGCAAGGCGCTACCGTGGCTCGTATCCAGGCTCTGGTGGAACGCGTCAGCGCCGGCCCTGTCAGCGCATGAGGCAGGGTGCCGACGGAGTCAAGGTCGTCTCGATTCTTGGCGAGGATTACTCGATCAAGGCACCGGCCGGGGAAGAGCAGACCCTGCTGGATGCCGCATTGATGTTGAAGGCCACGCTGGCCGAAACCAAGAAAAAATACCCGACGTTGATCGGTGACCGCCTGCTGGTGCTGGCGGCGATGAACCTGTGTTCCCAGCAGTTGGAAATGCAGAAGCGCCATCAGCAGGAACTCGACCGTTATCAAGAGCAAGTCAGCGCCACGGTCGAGGTGATCTCCAAGACCATCAGCCAGAACTGATCGGTCAGCTCGCAACCGCCTGCGGTTGTGGCAGCGGCTTCGCCATCGCGAGCCATCGAGCGTCGGCCGGCGTTCGATGGCTCGCGATGTCGTTTCAGCGCTTCAGAACCAGGCGTCCTGCATGCCCAGGCAGGTATCGTCCCGCGCTTCCAGTAACGCCAGTTCGTGATGGCAGGCCGGTACTTCCCAGGTCAGGAAGTAGCGCGCGGCCTGCAGCTTGCCCTGGTAGAAACCCAGGTCCGCCGCGTTGCCCTTGTCCAGGCCCTCCTGCGCGCGGATGGCCTGCTCCAGCCAGCGCCAGCCGATCACCGCATGACCGAAGACCTTCAGGTACAACGCCGAGTTGGCCAGGCTGCTGCCGACCTTGCCCTGGGCGAGGTCGGTGAGCAGGCCGATGGTCACCTCCTGCAGGTGCGCCACCAGTTTTTCCAGGGGTTGGCGCAGCGCCTCAAGGGATGCGTGGGCCCGGGCCCGCTCGTTGGTCGTGGCGATCAGGCGGATCAGTTGCTTGAGGCCCGCGCCGCCGTTCTGCGCCAGCTTGCGCCCCAAGAGGTCCAGCGACTGGATGCCATGGGTGCCTTCGTGGATCGGGTTCAGGCGGTTGTCGCGGTAATACTGCTCCACCGGGTATTCGCGGGTGTAGCCGTGGCCGCCGAGGATCTGGATCGCCAACTCGTTGGCCTTCAGGCAGAACTCCGAGGGCCAGGACTTGACGATGGGGGTCAGCAGGTCCAGCAGTTCGTGGGCCTGCTGGCGTTCTTGCACGGTGCCCAGGGTGGTGGTGTCGTCGAACAGCCGCGAGGCGTACAGGCCCAGGTCGAAGGCGCCTTCGACATAGGCCTTCTGGGTCAGCAGCATGCGCCTGACGTCGGCGTGCTGGATGATCGGCACCGGCGCGGTCTGCGGGTCCTTGCTGTCCGGCAGGCGGCCTTGCGGGCGTTCGCGGGCGTATTCCAGGGAGTACAGGTAGCCGGCATAGCCGAGCATCACCGCGCCCATGCCGACACCGATCCGCGCCTCGTTCATCATCTGGAACATGTAGCTCAGGCCGGCGTGGGGCTTACCTACCAGATAGCCCACGCACTCGCCGTTATCGCCGAAGTTCAACGCGGTGGAGGTGGTGCCGCGATAGCCCATCTTGTGGAACAGGCCGGCCAGGAGCACGTCGTTGCGCTGGCCCAGGGAGCCGTCGGCCTCGACCAGGAACTTGGGCACGATGAACAGCGAGATGCCCTTCACCCCGGGCGGTGCGTCCGGCAGCTTGGCCAGCACCATGTGCACGATGTTCTGGGCCAGCGGGTGGTCGCCGCCGGAGATGAAGATCTTGTTGCCCTTGATGCGATAGGTACCGTCGCTGGCCGGTTCGGCGCGGGTGCGGATATCCGCCAGCGAGGAGCCGGCGTGGGGTTCGGTCAGGGCCATGGTGCCGAAGAAGCGGCCGTCGATCATCGGTTGCAGGAAGCGCTGTTTCTGTTCCTCGCTGCCGAAGCTCTCGATCAGGTTGGCCGCGCCCATGGTCAGGAAGGGGTAGGCGGAACTGCCGACGTTGGCTGCCTGGAAATGGGCGAAGCAGGCCTGGGACAACAGCGTCGGCAACTGCATGCCGCCGGCCTCGAAGCTGCGCGTGGCGTTGAGGAAACCGGCTTCGAGAAAGGCGTCGACCGCGGGTTTGACTTCGGGGATCAGGGTCGCCTGGCCGTTCTCGTAACGCGGCTCGTTTTCGTCGCCCTTGCGGTTGTGCGGGGCGAAGAACTTCTCGGCGATGCTGCGCGCGGTGCCCAGGGCGGCGTCGAAGGTCTCGCGGTTGTGTTCGGCGAACCGCTCGCGCTGGGTCAGGCCCTCGGCATCGAGGACTTCATACAGCTCGAAAGCCAGATTGCGGGAACTGAGCAGCGTCTCGGACATGGCGGCCTACCTGTTTTATCGGGAATGCGGCGAGTCTAGTCCGGCGAATAAATGCCGGATAGCAAGATTGATGGAAGTGATAAAGGCGCCAAACAGTGGTGGCTACACCGAGCCGTAGCCGCTGCCGAGCGCCAGCGAGGCTGCGATCGACCGCGCAGCGGGCGCCAAGCCAGGCAACTCCATCGATCAGGCATACCGCGTCGTCTGGTTTTACAGGGCTCTGCCCCGATCGCAGCCTCGCCAAGGCTCGGCAGCGGCTACAGGGCAGTGTCGGGCATGAAAAAGGGCGCCGGTAAGGGCGCCCTTTTTCATTTCGCTGACTACCGGCTTAGCCGATGGTCATCAGGCTGGCGTTGCCGCCGGCCGCCGCGGTGTTGACGCTCAAGGCGCGCTCGATCACCAGGCGTTCCAGGGCGATCGCGGTTTCGCCTTGCGACAAGCCGTGCACGCCGACGATGACGCCGGCACGCTTGGCCACTTGCTGGCAGACCGCGCGCAGCTGGTCGGAATCGCCGTGATGCAGGACCGCATCGAACACCACTTCGTCCTTGGTCCAGTCCGCCACGCGCTGGATGCGCGCCTGGACTTCCTTCGGCAGGCGGGCGTAGAGCGCCTTGCCCGGCTCGCCTTCCGGCCATACCGCCGAACCGCCCACGGCCAGCACGGCCGCCAGTTGGCTCAGCAGGTCGCCTTCGACTTCCGCCAGGCACAGCACGTGTTCGCGCGGCAGGATGGTGTAGCTGTTGCGCTCGCCGGTCGGGCCGGCCAGCACGCGGCTGACACCGCTTTGCGACTGCGCCGCGAACTGCACGCAGAGCGCGCCGAGGTCGGCCAGCTGGTTGCTCTCGGCCCAGGCCTGCAAGGCGCCAAGCGGCTTGCTCAGGGCGTCACGCAGGCGTACATCCGGGGCGCTCAGCGCATCGCCGCGAGCGAAGGATTGCGCGATGGCATCGGTCGGACGGGTCGACAACAGGCGGTACAGGTACAGCGGGCCGCCGGCTTTCGGACCAGTGCCCGACAGGCCTTCGCCGCCGAACGGCTGCACGCCGACCACGGCACCGACGATGTTGCGGTTGACGTAGACGTTACCGGCGTTGACGTTGTCGATCACCTTGGCGATGGTCTCGTCGATGCGGGTGTGCACGCCCAGGGTCAGGCCATAGCCGGAGGCGTTGATCTGCGCGATCAGTTGGTCGATGTCCTTGCGCTTGTAGCGCACCACGTGCAGCACCGGGCCGAAGATCTCGCGTTGCAGCTCGTCGAAGCTTTCCAGCTCGATCAGGGTCGGCATCACGAAGGTGCCGCGCTGGATCTCCTCGCTGTCGGCGATCGCCATCTGATACACCGTGCGGCCTTTGTCGCGCATGGCCTGGATGTGTTTCTCGATGCCGGCCTTGGCCTCGGCGTCGATCACCGGGCCGATGTCCACGCACAGGCGCTCCGGGTTGCCCAGGCGGCTCTCGGCCATGGCGCCCTTGAGCATTTCGATCACGCGGTCGGCGGAGTCTTCCTGCAGGCACAGCACGCGCAGGGCCGAGCAACGCTGGCCGGCGCTGTCGAAGGCCGAGGAGACGACGTCGATCACCACTTGTTCGGTGAGCGCGGAAGAGTCGACGATCATCGCGTTCTGGCCGCCGGTCTCGGCGATCAGCGGAATCGGCCGGCCCTGGGCATCCAGGCGGCCGGCGACGTTGCGTTGCAGCAGGCGGGCGACTTCGGTGGAGCCGGTGAACATCACGCCCTTGACCCGATCGTCGCCGACCAGGCGCGCACCGACGGTTTCGCCACGGCCCGGCAGCAGCTGCAGCACGCCTTCGGGAATCCCGGCTTCAAGCATCAGGCGCACGGCTTGCGCGGCGACCAGTGGGGTCTGTTCGGCCGGCTTGGCCAGCACCGGGTTACCGGCGGCCAGCGCGGCGGCGACCTGGCCGCTGAAGATCGCCAGCGGGAAGTTCCACGGGCTGATGCAGACCACCGGGCCCAGCGGACGGTGCGCGTCGTTGCTGAAATCGTTGCGCGCCTGCACCGCGTAGTAGCGCAGGAAGTCCACGGCCTCGCGCACTTCGGCGATGGCGTTGGCGTAGGTCTTGCCGGCTTCGCGGGCCAGCAGGCCCATCAGCGGCTGGATCTCGCCTTCCATCAGGTCGGCGGCGCGCTCGAGGATCGCGGCACGCTCGGCCGGCGGGGTGGCCTGCCAGATCGGTGCGGCGTTCAGCGCGCACTGGATGGCGTTGTCGACGTCTTCGACTGTGGCTTCCTGGACGTGGCCGACCACATCGCGATGATCGGATGGGTTCAGCACCGGCGCCGGGGTTTCGCTGCTGGAGGCGCAACCGAGCATCGGCGCAGCCTTCCAGTCGTTGTGGGCGGTGGCCAGCAGGGCGCAGGACAGCGACGCCAGGCGGTGTTCGTTGGCCATGTCGATGCCGGCGGAGTTGGCGCGCTCGCTGCCGTACAGGTCACGCGGCAATGGAATGCGCGGGTGCGGCAGGCCGAAGCCGCCTTCCAGGGTCGCCATCTGCTCGATCTGGCTGACCGGGTCGGCCACCAGTTCCTGGATGGAGATCGACTGGTCGGCGATGCGGTTGACGAACGAGGTATTGGCGCCGTTTTCCAGCAGGCGACGGACCAGGTAGGCCAGCAGGGTTTCATGAGTGCCGACCGGCGCATACACGCGGCACGGACGGTTCAGCTTGCCGTCGGCGACCTTGCCCACCACTTGTTCGTACAGCGGTTCGCCCATGCCGTGCAGGCACTGGAACTCGTACTGGCCCGGGTAATAGTTCTGACCGGCGATGTGGTAGATGGCCGACAGGGTGTGAGCGTTGTGCGTGGCGAACTGCGGATAGATGACTTCCGGCACCGACAGCAGTTTGCGGGCGCAGGCGATGTAGGAAACGTCGGTGTACACCTTGCGGGTGTAGACCGGATAGCCTTCCAGGCCCTCGACCTGGGCGCGCTTGATCTCGCTGTCCCAGTAGGCGCCCTTCACCAGGCGGATCATCAGGCGGTGACGGCTGCGGCGTGCCAGGTCGATCACGTAGTCGATCACGTACGGGCAACGCTTCTGGTAAGCCTGGATCACGAAGCCGATACCGTTCCAGCCGGTCAGCTGTGGCTCGAAGCACAGGCGCTCGAGCAGGTCCAGCGACAGCTCCAGGCGGTCGGCTTCCTCGGCGTCGATGTTCAGGCCGATGTCGTATTGCTTGGCCAGCAGTGTCAGCGACAGCAGGCGCGGGTACAGCTCGTCCATCACGCGCTCGTACTGGGCGCGGCTGTAGCGCGGGTGCAGGGCCGAGAGCTTGATCGAGATGCCCGGGCCTTCATAGATGCCGCGGCCGTGGGACGCCTTGCCGATCGAATGGATGGCTTGCTCATAGGACGCCAGGTACTTTTGCGCGTCGTGTTCGGTCAGGGCGGCCTCACCGAGCATGTCGTAGGAATAACGGAAGCCCTTGGCTTCGAACTTGCTGGCGTTGGCCAGGGCTTCGGCGATGGTTTCGCCGGTGACGAACTGCTCGCCCATCAGGCGCATGGCCATGTCGACGCCCTTGCGGATCATCGGTTCGCCGCTCTTGCCGATGATGCGGCTCAGGGACGAGGTCAGGCCCGCTTCGTTATGGGTCGACACCAGCTTGCCGGTCAGCAGCAGGCCCCAGGTAGCGGCGTTGACGAACAGCGACGGGCTGTTGCCCAGGTGCGGCTGCCAGTTGCCGGTGCTGATCTTGTCGCGGATCAGAGCGTCGCGGGTGCCCTTGTCCGGAATCCGCAGCAGGGCTTCGGCCAGGCACATCAGCGCCACGCCTTCCTGGGACGACAGGGAGAATTCCTGCAGCAGGCCCTGGACGATACCGGCGCGGCCGCCGGCGCTCTTCTGGTTGCGCAGCTTTTCGGCGATGGTCGCGGCCAGCTTGTTGGTGGCTTCGGCGGTGGCGGCCGGCAGGCGCGCCTGCTCCAGCAGCATCGGCACCACTTCCGGTTCCGGGCGGCGGTAGGCGGCGGTGATCGAGGCGCGCAGCACCGATTGCGGCAGGATGCTTTCGGCGAATTCGAGGAAGCACTGGTGGGCGTGGTCGGTCTGCACTTCGCCAGCGTCGTCGCCGTCGGCGCGGGTCGCACCGCTGAGCTCGGTCAGGGTTGCACCACCCTCGAGTTTTTCCAGGTAATTGAAAATCGCCTGCTTGATCAGCCAGTGCGGCGTGCGATCAATCGAGGTCGCGGCAGCCTTCAGGCGTTCGCGGGTCGGGTCGTCGAGTTTGACCCCAAGGGTGGTGGTAGCCATATTTTTATCCTCATGTTTGCCACGTGGCGTGGCATCAGCTGGCGGCAAGATTAGCCGCGCGCCGAAAGAGGTGCAACCGGGTGCAACCTGTTTTTTATCGGAATAAAACGCAGCTCATCAGGAATTAATTTCCGTCTCCCTCGCAGCGCCCTTGCTTGGTGCTTTTGCTTCTGTCGTGCGGCGTTTTTGCTCCCAAAAGGAGCAAAAAAAGGGTGTTCGCCGGAAAAATCGACTAGGTGCAACTTATTCTCGCGAAACAGGTTGCACCTTCTTTCGGTTGTTGAATAGCATTCGCGGCCAAGGTGCAACCGGTTCTCGAAACGGTTCATCGGCTGATGGCTTTCCTGGGGAAACATCAGTCATAAATGCGCGGCGTACCGGGTCGTCTTTCAAGCGTAAGCGTTTGCAGGGCGGGGTACTGACCGCCGCTACATAAAAACAAAGCCAGGGCGTAACTCAATGAGTGCAAGCAATCCAACCCTGATCACGTTCGTGATCTACATCGCAGCTATGGTGCTGATCGGCTTCATGGCCTATCGCTCGACCAACAACCTTTCCGACTACATCCTCGGCGGCCGCAGCCTGGGTAGCGTGGTGACCGCGCTTTCCGCCGGCGCTTCCGACATGAGCGGCTGGTTGCTGATGGGCCTGCCGGGCGCGATCTACATGTCCGGCCTGTCGGAGAGCTGGATCGCCATCGGCCTGATCGTCGGTGCCTACCTGAACTGGCTGTTCGTCGCCGGTCGCCTGCGAGTACAAACCGAACACAACGGCGATGCATTGACGCTGCCGGACTACTTCTCCAGCCGCTTCGAGGACAAGAGCGGGCTGCTGCGGATCATCTCCGCGATCGTGATCCTGGTGTTCTTCACCATTTACTGCGCTTCCGGCATCGTCGCCGGTGCTCGTCTGTTCGAAAGCACCTTCGGCATGTCCTACGAAACCGCCCTGTGGGCCGGTGCTGCCGCGACCATCGCCTACACCTTCGTCGGTGGTTTCCTGGCGGTGAGCTGGACCGACACCGTGCAAGCCACGCTGATGATCTTCGCCCTGCTGCTGACACCGATCATCGTGTTGCTGGCCACCGGTGGCGTCGACACCACGTTCCTGGCTATCGAGGCGCAGGACCCGAGCAATTTCGACATGCTGAAAAACACCACCTTCATCGGCATCATTTCGCTGATGGGCTGGGGCCTGGGCTACTTCGGCCAGCCGCACATCCTGGCGCGCTTCATGGCCGCGGATTCGGTCAAGTCGATCGCCAACGCTCGTCGTATCTCCATGACCTGGATGATCCTGTGTCTGGGCGGCACCGTGGCGGTGGGCTTCTTCGGCATCGCTTACTTCTCGGCGCACCCTGAGGTGGCGGGCCCCGTGACCGAGAACCACGAGCGGGTGTTCATCGAGCTGGCGAAGCTGCTCTTCAATCCATGGATCGCCGGTGTGCTGTTGTCGGCCATCCTGGCGGCGGTGATGAGTACCCTGAGTTGCCAACTGCTGGTGTGCTCCAGCGCCCTGACCGAAGACTTCTATAAAGCCTTCCTGCGCAAGAACGCGTCCCAGCTGGAACTGGTCTGGATCGGCCGCGCGATGGTGCTGGTGGTGGCGCTGGTCGCCATCGCCATGGCCGCCAACCCGGAAAACCGCGTACTGGGCCTGGTCAGCTACGCCTGGGCCGGCTTCGGCGCAGCCTTCGGGCCGGTGGTGCTGATCTCGGTACTGTGGAAAGGCATGACCCGTAATGGCGCGCTGGCCGGCATCATCGTCGGCGCCCTGACCGTGGTCCTGTGGAAGCACTTCAACCTGCTGGGCCTGTACGAAATCATCCCGGGCTTTATCTTCGCCAGCCTGGCCATCGTGCTGGTGAGCAAGATGAGCGCGCCGAGCGCCGGCATGGTCCAGCGTTTCGAAGCGGCCGAGAAAGACTACAAGCTCAACCACTGATCGGAAGCCGCCGAGGCGGCCGCCCCGCAGTGACCGGAAAAGCCCGCATCCCCTGGGATGCGGGCTTTTTCATGCGCGGCCCTCGGGGCCGGCCGACCTGACGCGGGCCGTGGCACAGGGTAAACTTCGCCCCCTGCGCAGGAGCAACCATGAACTATCGTCACGCCTTCCACGCCGGCAACCATGCCGACGTCTTCAAACACCTGACCCTGACCCGCCTCATCGCCCTGATGTCGCGCAAGGAGCAGCCGTTCGCCTACCTCGACAGCCACGCCGGCATCGGCCTGTACGACCTCAAGGGCGACCAGGCCAACCGTACCGGCGAATACCTGGAAGGCATCGCACGCCTGTGGGGCGAGCAGGACCTGCCCGCGCTGACCACCGACTATATGGCGGTGCTGCGCAAGATGAACCCCGACGGCGAGCTGCGTTACTACCCGGGGTCGCCCGAGCTGGCGCGGCGTCTGACCCGCTCCCAGGATCGGGTGCTGCTCAATGAAAAACACCCGGAAGACGGCTTGCTGCTCAAGGACAACATGAAAGGCGATCGCCGGGTGGCGGTACACCTTGGCGAGGGCTGGCATGTGGCGCGGGCGCTGCTGCCGGTGGCCGAGAAGCGCGCGGTGATGCTGATCGACCCGCCGTTCGAGCAACTGGACGAGATGCAGCGCTGCGCCGCGTCGCTGAAAGAAGCCATCGGTCGGATGCGCCAGACCGTGGCGGCCATCTGGTACCCGGTCAAGGACCAGCGGGCGCTGCGCCGCTTCTACCAGGACCTGGCCGGCACCGGCGCGCCGAAGCTGCTGCGTGTGGAACTGCTGGTGCACCCACTGGACACGCCCAACAGCCTGAACGGCTCGGGCCTGGCGATTGCCAATCCGCCGTGGGGGCTGGAAGAGGAGTTGCGCGAACTGCTGCCGTGGCTGGCGCAGAAGCTGGGCCAGACCCAGGGCGGCTGGCAGATGGATTGGCTGATCGCCGAATAAGCGTGTAGCCGCTGCCGAGGCACGAGGCTGCGATGGGCTGCGAAGCGGCCTCGAGGGCGCTTCGCAGCTTCGTTACCGGTCAGATCGGGCAGGTCACGCCGGTGCCGCCGATCCCGCAGTAGCCTTCCGGGTTTTTCGCCAGGTATTGCTGGTGATATGCCTCGGCGAAATATACGGTCGGCGCCTGTTCGATTTCAGTGCTGATTTCTCCCAGGCCGGCCTTCGACAGCTCTGCCTGATAGGTCGCCTTGCTTTTCAGCGCCGCGTCCAGCTGCTCCGGGGTGGTGGCGTAGATGACCGAGCGGTACTGGGTGCCGATGTCGTTACCCTGGCGCATGCCCTGGGTCGGGTTGTGCAGTTCCCAGAACATGGCCAGCAGCTCTTCGTAGCTGACCCGGGCCTTGTCAAACACCACCAGCACCACCTCGGCATGGCCGGTCAGGCCCGAGCAGACCTCTTCATAGGTCGGGTTCGGCGTGAAGCCGCCGGCATAGCCGACCACGGTGCTGACCACGCCCTCGCGCTGCCAGAAGCGCCGTTCGGCACCCCAGAAGCAGCCCAGGCCGAAGATTGCGAAATCGACGTCCTGGAAGAACGGGCCGAGCAGCGGGGTATCTTCGAAGACAAAGTGCTTTTCCGGCAGCGCCATCGGGGTTTCGCGGCCAGGCAGGGCTTGTTCTTTGGTCGGTAGCACGTTTTTGTTCACCAGAATTTCCGAGCGCAGAACCATGATCAGTCCTCTCAGTCAGGGTGGGTGGAGTAATTGACTCCCAGTTTGCCCGAGTGTTACAGCGCTGTCAGGCGATTGGGCCGCGTGGATAGCGTTTGAGCGTGTCGACCAGCTCCGAGCCGGGGATCGGCCGGTCGAACAGGTAGCCCTGGCCGACGTCGCAGCGGTGCCGGCGCAGGAAGGACAGCTGCTCGGCGGTCTCGATGCCTTCGGCGACCACCTGGATCTTCAGGTTGTGGGCCATGGCGATCACCGCCGAAGTGATTTCCATGTCGTCCTGGTTGGCGGGAATCTCATGGATGAAGCTGCGATCGATCTTGATGATGTCGATCGGGAATTTCTTCAGGTAGCTCAGCGACGAATACCCGGTGCCGAAATCGTCCATGGCCAGGGTCAGGCCGAGCTTTTTCAGCTGGTCGAGCTGCTGGTGGGTGTCTTCGGTGGCTTCCAGCAACAGGCCTTCGGTCAACTCCAGTTCCAGCAGCGAGGCGGGCAGTTGCTCTTCCTTGAGGATGTTGGCGATGGAGGCGACCAGGTCCGGGTCGGAGAACTGCTTGGGCGACAGGTTGATCGCCACTTGCAGGTTGCCCAGGCCGGCGGCGGTCAACTGCTTGCTCATCCGGCAGGCCTGGCGTGCGATCCATTTGCCGATCGGGATGATCAGGCCGGTTTCTTCGGCGACGCTGATGAACTGGTCCGGGCGGATCATGCCCTTTTCCGGATGGTTCCAGCGCAGGAGCGCTTCCAGGCCCAGCAGGCGCCCGCTGCGCAGGCACAGCTTGGGCTGGTAGAACACGTCCAGCTCGTTCTGGGTCAGGGCGCGGCGCAGGTTGTTTTCCACGAACAGCTTGTAGCTGGCCTCGGCGTTCAACGCCTCGGTAAATACCTGTACCTGGTGCTTGCCGTTGGCCTTGGCCTTGTGCAGCGCCAGCCCGGCGTTGCGCATCAGGGTCTGCGGGTCGCGCCCGTGCAGCGGCGCGCAGGCCAGGCCGACCGAGCCGGTGACGCTGATCAGCTGGTTGTCGACGAACATCGGCTTGTCGAGGGGCATCAGCAGCTGGCTGGCGATCTGCTGGCCGGCTTCCAGGTCGGTGTCGTCCAGCAGCACGGCGAACTCGTTGCTGGCGAAGCGCGCCAGGCTGCCGCTCGGGCTCAGGCTGTTGCGCAGGCGGCGGGCCAGGCTGATCAGCAGCTTGTCGCCGGTCTGGTGGCCGAGGCTGTCGTTGATCCGCTTGAAGTTGTCGATGTCCACCAGCAACAGGCTGATGGGGCTGTCGCTGTCGCGGGCGAAGCGTTCGTCGAGGTTGCGGATAAAGGCCGGACGGTTGCCCAGGTTGGTCAGGTTGTCGGTGTAGGCCAGGCGCTCGATGCGCTGCTGGGCGAGCTTGGTCTGGGTGATGTCTTCGTAGATGCCGATGTAGTGGGTCAGCTCACGGTTGTCGCCATAGACCTTGGAGATCGACAGCTGGCCCCAGTACGGCTCCAGGTTCTTGCGCCGGCTCTTGAACTCGCCCTGCCAGCTGTTGCTCTTGGCCAGGCTGGAGGGGGCATCGAACAGCAGTTCACTGAGGTTCTCCAGGGCCGGCAGCTCCGCCAGCCGGTGACCATGCACTTCCTCGGTGCTGTATTGGGTGATCGCCGTGAAGCTCGGGTTGACGTATTCCACCACGCCGTCGCAGTTGACCAGCAGAAAGGCGTTGGCGCTCTGCTCGACTGCGCGCTGGAACAGGTGCAGGGCGTTGGTGGCGGTGCGCCGGTTGTGGTTGTTGATGACCTGGGCGAACTGGTCCGCCAGCTCGCCGGCAAAGGCGATCTCGTCGGATTGCCACGCGCGGGTGGTGCCCACCTGTTCCAGGCACAGCACGCCGACCACCTGGCCGTCGATGCGGATGCTGGCATCGAGCATGGCGTTGATATTGCGCGGGCGCAGGTTCTCGGCCATTTCCCGGGTGCGCGGGTCGCGCATGGCGTTGTGCGCATCGATGGCCCGGCTGGTGTGCAGGGCCTCGAGGTAGTCGGGGAAATCAACGGCGTCGATCGCCTCCGGCAGGATGTATTGCTGCAGGTCGCGGTGATAGGCGCAGATGGGCACCAGCAACTGGCCTTCCAGGTTCCAGATGCTCGCGTAGTCGATTTCGTAGATGTCGCAGGCGCTGCGAGTGATCAGTTCGGCGGCTTCCAGCAGGGAGTTGCTGGTGCTGTAGCGCTGGCGGGCCAGGAGCAGGATCAGGTCCTGCTGGGCGCGCACCCGTTCCAGGTGCTGGAGTTGCTCCTGCTGGGCGCGCTGGTTGAGTTCCAGGGCGATCTGCAGGCGGCTGTTCTGGGTTTCCAGGTCGAGGCTGGGGAATTGCTGGTCGTGTTCGAACAGGTTGTCGACCACCAGGAAGTAGCCGCGCAGCAGGTGCCGATTGTGTTGTTTGTAGGCTTCGCCGAGCTCCAGCAGGCTGAGCGGACCCTTGGCGGTATGCAGGGTATAGCGGATCAGGTAATGCGGACTGTGGGCCAGTTGTTGCTGGATGGCGTCGTGCAACTGGTAGCGGGCTTCCGGCTCCATCAGGCTGGCGTAGGGCGAGCCGACCAGGGCGCAGAGCTCGACGGCGGGCAGGCCGAACTGGCGTTCACAGTTGGGGTCGAGAAACAGCAGGGCCCAGCTAGCTTCATTCAGCCGTTCGAAACGCAGCATGCCGAGCCGCGAGGGCACAGGCAACTGCGTCACTACCTCGGCCACCATACGGCTGGCGGCATCGGGTTGGCTTTTCATGGGGAAACTCGCTTGGTAAATGCTGATCGCGCCGGGCTCGCGCCCTCTTTACTGTTGCCTGCGGCAAGGTTGCATCATGCGGCACTGACTGACAAGTGAGATGAAGGCTAAGTGCTATAAGAATCTATCGGCAGCGCGAGCGATTTCTGAAAACTTATCTTTGCGGGTTTTTGTCGCGCTTTGGCGGCGGGTTGTCGCGATTTTCCGGCAAAAAAAAGCCCCGCCAAATTGACGGGGTTGAGGTACGAGCGTGGCGCTCGAAAAGGGTGGAGCAGCCGGTTCCCCCACGGTGAGGGAACCGGCTGGCGCTTTACAGCAGGATGGTGCGGATGTCCGCCAGCAGGTCGCTCAGGCGCTTGGTGAAGCGCGCGGCGGCGGCGCCGTTGATCACACGGTGATCGTAGGACAGCGACAGTGGCAGCATCAGTTTCGGCTGGAAGGCCTTGCCGTCCCATACGGGCTGGATGGTTGCCTTGGAAACACCGAGGATCGCCACTTCCGGCGCGTTGACGATCGGCGTGAAGCCGGTGCCGCCAATGTGGCCGAGGCTGGAAATGGTGAAGCAGGCGCCCTGCATGTCGTCGGCCGAGAGCTTCTTGGTCCGGGCTTTTTCAGCCAGGGAAGCGGCTTCGGCAGCCAGTTGCAGCAGGCTCTTCTGATCGACGTTCTTGATCACCGGCACCAGCAGGCCATCCGGGGTGTCGACCGCGAAGCCGATGTTCACGTACTTCTTGCGGATGATCGCTTTGCCGCTAGGCGCCAGCGAGCTGTTGAAGTCCGGCAGTTCCTTGAGCAGGTGCGCGCAGGATTTCAGCAGCAGCGGCAGGACGGTCAGCTTGACGCCAGCCTTCTCCGCAACGGCTTTCTGGGCGACGCGGAAAGCTTCCAGCTCGGTGATGTCGGCCGAGTCGAACTGGGTGACGTGAGGCACGTTCAGCCAGCTGCGATGCAGGTTCGATGCGCCAGCCTGCATCAGGCGGGTCATCGGCACTTCTTCGATCTCGCCGAAACGGCTGAAATCCACCGCCGGAATCGGCGGGATGCCTGCGCCACCGGTTGCGCCAGCGGCTGCAGGGGCTTCCTTGGCCTTTTGCATCATGGCCTTGACGTAAACCTGCACGTCTTCTTTCAGGATGCGACCGTGCGGACCGCTCGGGCTCACCGCGCTCAGCTCGACGCCGAACTCGCGTGCCAGCTGGCGGACGGCCGGGCCGGCGTGAACCTTGGCGCCCGGTTGGGCCGGGGCGGCGGCAGGCGCAGCAGCAGGGGCCGGTGCAGCGGCGGCCGGCGCGGCTTCAGGCTTGGCGGCGGCCGGGGCCGCGGCAGGCGCAGGAGCGGCCGCTGGGGCAGCGCCCTTGACCTTCAGCTTGAGGATCAGGTCGCCGGTGCCGACTTCGTCGTCCAGCTTGATCGAGACGCTTTCCACGATACCGGCGGCGGGCGATGGGATTTCCATGCTGGCCTTGTCGGATTCGAGGGTGATCAGCGACTGGTCGGCTTCGACGCTGTCGCCGGCCTTGACCAGGACTTCGATGATCTTGGCCTTGCCGGCCGAGCCGATATCGGGAACGTGGATGTCCTGGACGCTATCGGCCACCGGGGCAGCAGGCGCTGCGGCCGGAGCTGGTGCCGGAGCTGGTGCCGGAGCGGCAGCGGCCGGTGCAGCAGCCTGGGCCGGTGCGGCGGCAGGAGCGGAGCCGGCCACTTTCAAGGCCAGGATCAGGTCGCCGGTGCCGACTTCGTCGTTGAGCTTGACGCTGATGCTCTCGACCACGCCCGCGGCTGGCGATGGGATTTCCATGCTGGCCTTGTCGGATTCGAGAGTGATCAGCGACTGATCGGCCTCGACGGTATCGCCGACCTTGACCTGGATCTCGATGATCTGTGCCTTGCCCGACGAGCCGATATCCGGCACGTGGACCTGCTGGGTCGAGGCGGCGGCAGGCGCGGCGCTCGCGGCAGCAGGTGCTGGAGCCGGGGCGGCTGCCGGTTTTTCAGCGGCCTTGGCAGCCGGAGCGGCGGCCGCTGGCGCCGCGGCAGCGGCACCCTCGACTTCCAGTTCCAACAGCTCGTCGCCTTCTTTCAGGCGGTCGCCCAGCTTCACCTTCAGGCTCTTGATGACGCCGGCCTTCGGTGCCGGCACTTCCATGCTGGCCTTGTCCGATTCGAGCGTCAGGATGCTCTGGTCGGCTTCGATACGGTCGCCGACCTTCACAAACAGTTCGATTACTTCACCTTCACCGCTGCCGATGTCAGGTACGCGAATGAGTTCGCTCACAAAAAATCTCCTCAGCAGTCCAGTGGGTTGCGTTTTTCCGGGTCGATACCGAACTTGGTGATGGCCTCGGCCACGACCTTGGGTTCGATGTCGCCACGGTCAGCCAAGGCTTCCAGGGCTGCCAACACCACGAAATGACGGTCGACTTCGAAGAAGTGACGCAGCTTCTTGCGGCTGTCACTGCGGCCGAAACCGTCGGTGCCCAGGACTTTGAATTCCTTGGACGGGACCCACTGGCGAATCTGTTCGGCGAACAGCTTCATGTAGTCGGTGGAAGCGATGACCGGACCCTTGCGGCCGCTCAGGCACTCTTCGACATAGCTGCGCTTGGGCTTCTGGCCCGGGTGCAGGCGGTTGCTGCGCTCGACGGCCAGGCCATCGCGACGCAGTTCGTTGAAGCTGGTCACGCTCCACACGTCCGCGGCCACGTTGAATTCTTCACGCAGGATCTTCGCCGCTTCACGGACTTCGCGCAGGATGGTGCCGGAGCCCATCAGCTGAACGTGGTGCGCCGCTTCGCGGGTGTCTTCCTCGAGCAGGTACATGCCCTTGATGATGCCTTCCTCGGCAGCGGCCGGCATCGCTGGCTGCTGGTAGGACTCGTTCATCACGGTGATGTAGTAGAAGACGTCCTGCTGCTCTTCGGTCATCTTCTTCATGCCGTCCTGGATGATCACCGCCAGCTCGTAGCCGTAGGTCGGATCATAGGTGCGGCAGTTCGGGATGGTGGCAGCCAGCATGTGGCTGTGACCGTCTTCGTGCTGCAGGCCTTCGCCGTTCAGGGTGGTACGGCCGGCGGTGCCGCCGATCAGGAAGCCACGGGTACGGCTGTCGCCGGCGGCCCAGGCCAGGTCGCCAATGCGCTGGAAGCCGAACATCGAGTAGAAGATGTAGAACGGCAGCATCGGCTGGTTATGGCTGGAGTACGAAGTACCGGCAGCGATGAAGGAGCTCATGGCGCCCGCTTCGTTGATGCCTTCTTCGAGGATCTGGCCCTTCTGGTCTTCCTTGTAGAACATCACCTGGTCTTTATCGACTGGCTCGTAGAGCTGGCCGACCGAGGAGTAGATGCCCAACTGGCGGAACATGCCTTCCATACCGAAGGTACGGGCTTCGTCCGGGATGATCGGCACGATGCGCGGGCCGATTTCCTTGTCCTTGACCAGCTGCGCGAGGATCCGCACGAAGGCCATGGTGGTGGAGATTTCACGGTCGCCCGAGCCGTCCAGGATAGCCTTGAGGGTATCCAGCGGCGGGGTCGGAACGCTGAAGCTCTGGGCGCGGCGCTGAGGCACGAAACCGCCCAGTGCGGCGCGACGCTCGCTCAGGTAGCGGGCTTCGGCGCTGTTCGGCTCAGGCTTGAAGAACGGCAGGTTTTCCAGTTCTTCGTCTTTGACCGGAATGTCGAAGCGATCGCGGAACAGCTTCAGGCTGTCGACATCGACTTTCTTGGTGTTGTGCGCGGTGTTCTTCGCTTCGCCGGCGCCGGTGCCATAACCCTTGATGGTCTTGGCCAGGATGACGGTCGGTTGTTCCTTGTGGTTGACCGCTTCGTGGTAGGCCGCGTAGACCTTGTACGGGTCGTGGCCGCCACGGTTGAGCTTCCAGATTTCGTCGTCGGACAGGTCCGCGACCATCGCCTTGAGTTCAGGCGTGTTGAAGAAGTGCTCGCGCACGAATGCGCCGTCTTTGGCCTTGTAGTTCTGGTACTCGCCGTCGATGACTTCGTCCATGCGGCGCTGCAGGATACCGTCGGTGTCCTTGGCCAGCAGTGGGTCCCAGAAACGGCCCCAGATGACCTTGGTAACGTTCCACTGGGCACCGCGGAACACGCCTTCGAGTTCCTGGATGATCTTGCCGTTGCCGCGAACCGGGCCGTCGAGGCGCTGCAGGTTGCAGTTGATGACGAAGATCAGGTTGTCCAGCTTCTCGCGGCCGGCCAGGGAGATCGCGCCCAGGGATTCCGGCTCGTCGCACTCGCCGTCGCCCAGGAAGCACCAGACTTTCTGCTTGCCTGGCTGGATGAAGCCGCGGGCTTCCAGGTACTTCATGAAGCGCGCCTGGTAGATCGCCTGGATCGGGCCCAGGCCCATGGATACGGTCGGGAACTGCCAGAAGTCGGGCATCAGCCATGGGTGCGGATAGGAGGACAGGCCGTTGCCGTCCACTTCCTGGCGGAAGTTGTTCATCTGCTCTTCGCTGATGCGGCCTTCCATGAACGCGCGGGCGTAGACGCCTGGCGAAGTGTGACCCTGGAAGTAGATCAGGTCGCCGCCGTGTTCGTCGGTTGGCGCCTGGAAGAAGTAGTTGAAGCCGATGTCATACAGGGTCGCACTGGAGGCGAAGCTGGAGATGTGACCGCCCAGGTCAGAATCTTTCAGGTTCGTGCGCATTACCATGGCCATCGCGTTCCAGCGCACCAGCGAGCGAATGCGGCGTTCCATGAACAGGTCGCCAGGCATGCGTGCTTCGTGGGTGACGGGAATGGTGTTGCGGTAAGGCGTGGTGATGGCGTAGGGCAGTTGCGAGCCGCTGCGGGTCGCGAGTTCGCCCATACGGGTCATCAGATAGTGAGCACGGTCTTCGCCTTCTTTGTCGAGAACCGATTCCAGGGCGTCCAGCCATTCCTGGGTTTCGACGGGATCGAGGTCTTGCATGGCTTGCTCCAGGGCGGAAAGGCTTCCAGAATCGGTTGCCTGAGTTTGCGACTGGCCTTGTGGGCAGACGATAAAATTCTTGGATTGCCGGAGGTTGATGCGGCGGCGTGTAGTTTTACTACAAATCGTCGGCCGTTTCAGCCTTTCGAATGTATAGACGAGTAGTAAAACTACAGAAGATTGGCTTGTGGCCTCCTGCTGCGTTGTGAGAATAATCGTTACTGTTGGTCGATTTCCAATGCCAATGGGTAAGAAATTGATGCTGGCTGCCAAAATAAGAAAAATTTCAGCTATTTCTAACTTTTGTTCGACAGTCCTTCAAGGGTTACGCCCGCAGTATTTGCCCTGGCCGCCCATTTCTACGCCGATCAAGGATAGCCCATGAGCCTGCCCGCGCTTGCCGAAGTCCCAGCGATTCTCCTGCCTTTTGTCAGCCGCGCGGAGCAGTCGTTCCGTAGCGCCGTGGCGGCCCTGGAGGACGATCACGGGCTCGCTGCCTGGACGGCCGAACGTTGGGCGGAGTTTGCCCGGGTGAGCGCCGCCAGCGACTTTTTCATTGAACAGATTCTTCGTGACCCTTTGATGTTGCTGGAGCTGGTGCGCGACGGTGCGCTCGACCGCGGCTTCGGTCCGGGGGAATTGTGTGCGCAGATCGCCGCGGCGGTGGGCCAGGCCGCCAGCGAAGACGAGCTGGGCCGGGTGTTGCGGCGCCAGCGCAACCGCCATCAGGTGCGGATCATCTGGCGCGACCTGACGCGCCAGGCCGATCTGGTGCAGACCTGCCGCGATCTGTCGGACCTGGCCGACGCCTGCATCGACCAGGCGTATCAATGGTTGTACCAGCGCCACTGCGAGCAGTTCGGCGTGCCCACCGGAGCGCGCAGCGGCGAGCCGCAGCAGATGGTCATCCTCGGCATGGGCAAGCTGGGGGCCGTCGAACTCAACCTGTCGTCCGACATCGACCTGATCTTCGCCTACCCCGAGGGCGGGGAAACGGTGGGTGTGAAGCGGGCGCTGGATAACCAGGAATTCTTCATCCGCCTGGGGCAGCGCCTGATCAAGGCGCTGGACCCGATGACCGTCGACGGCTTCGTGTTCCGCGTCGACATGCGCCTGCGGCCCTACGGCTCGGCGGGCGCGCTGGTGCTCAGCTTCAATGCGCTGGAGCAGTACTACCAGGACCAGGGGCGCGACTGGGAGCGCTACGCGATGATCAAGGCGCGGGTGGTGGCGGGCGACCAGGCCAGCGGCGCGCAATTGCTCGACATGCTGCGGCCCTTTGTCTATCGGCGTTACCTGGACTTCTCGGCGATCGAAGCGCTGCGCACCATGAAGCAGCTGATCCAGCAGGAAGTGCGACGCAAGGGCATGGCCGACAACATCAAGCTGGGCTCCGGCGGTATTCGCGAAGTCGAGTTCATCGCCCAGGCGTTCCAGCTGATCCACGGCGGGCGCGACCTCAGCCTGCAACAGCGCCCTCTATTAAAGGTGCTGGGCACCCTGGAAGGGCAGGGGTATCTGCCGGCGGCGGTGGTCGCCGAGTTGCGCGAAGGCTACGAGTTCCTGCGCTACACCGAGCATGCGATCCAGGCGATCGCCGACCGGCAGACGCAGATGCTGCCCGACAACCCCCAGGACCAGGCACGCATCGCTTTCATGCTGGGGTTCGCCGACTGGGCGGCGTTCCACGAGCAACTGATGTATTGGCGCGGCCGGGTGGAATGGCATTTCCGCCAGGTGATCGCCGATCCGGACGAGGATGAGGACGGCGAATGCGAAGTGGTGGTCGGCGGTGAATGGCTGCCGCTGTGGGAGCAGGCCCAGGATGAGGAAGCGGCGTGCCGGCAGTTGCAGGAAGGCGGCTTCAACGACGCGCCGAAGGCACTCAGGGCCTTGGCCGGCCTGCGTGGCAGCCCGCAACTGCGCGCCATGCAGCGGCTCGGGCGCGAGCGCCTGGATGCCTTCATTCCGCGCCTGTTGGCCCAGGCGGTGGAGCACGCCGACCCGGACCTGGTGCTGGAGCGCGTGCTGCCCTTGGTGGAAGCCGTGGCGCGACGCTCGGCCTATCTGGTGTTGCTCACCGAGAACCCCGGGGCCTTGCGCCGGCTGCTGACCCTGTGTGCGGCCAGCCCATGGATCGCCGAACAGATCACCCGCTTTCCGCTGTTGCTTGACGAGCTGCTCAACGAGGGCCGGCTGTTCAAGCCGCCGCTGGCGCCGGAGCTGGCCGCGGAATTGCGCGAGCGCCTGACGCGCATTCCCGAGGACGATCTGGAGCAGCAGATGGAGGCGCTGCGTCACTTCAAGCTGGCCCACCGCTTGCGGGTGGCCGCCTCGGAAATCACCGGCAGCCTGCCGCTGATGAAAGTCAGCGACTACCTGACCTGGCTGGCCGAAGCGATCCTCGAGCAGGTCCTGGCCCTGGCCTGGCGCCAGACCGTGGCGAAATACGGCGCCCCGCAACGCAGTGACGGCACCTTGTGCGATCCGGGGTTCATCATTGTCGGTTATGGGAAAGTCGGCGGCCTGGAACTCGGGCATGGTTCCGACCTGGACCTGGTGTTCATCCATGACGGCGATCCGCAGGCGGAAACCGATGGCCCGAAACCGATCGACGGTGCGCAGTTCTTTACCCGCCTGGGGCAACGGATCATCCACCTGCTGACCACCCAGACCAACTCCGGCCAGCTGTATGAGGTGGACATGCGCCTGCGGCCGTCCGGGGCGTCGGGTTTGCTGGTGAGTTCGCTGGGCGCTTTTGCCCGCTATCAGGAGAACGAAGCCTGGACCTGGGAACATCAGGCGCTGGTGCGCGCCAGGGTGCTGGTGGGGAGCGAGGATGTCGGCCGGGCCTTCGAGCAGGTGCGCGCGACGGTGCTCGGACGGGCGCGTGATTTGTCGACGTTGCAGCAGGAGGTCAGCGAGATGCGGGCCAAGATGCGCGACAACCTGGGGACCCGGGCGACGGCCGCCGGAACCGCGGCAAATGCCTTCGAGGCCACGGCGCCGTTCGACCTCAAGCAGGACGCCGGAGGTATCGTCGACATCGAATTTATGGTGCAATACGCGGCCCTGGCGTGGTCGCAAGAGCACCCGTCATTGCTGCGCTACACCGACAATATCCGCATTCTGGAAGGTCTGGAGGAAGTCGGGCTGATGCCCGCCGCCGATGCCAGCCTGTTGCGCGAGGTCTACAAGGCCTACCGCTCCGCGGCACACCGCCAGGCCTTGCAGAACGAGGCCGGGGTGATCGCCGGCGACCAGTTCGCCAGCGAGCGACGGGAGGTATTGCGGATCTGGCGCGAGCTGGGGCTAAGTTAGGCAATGTTGCCGCAAATGTACCTGGCGAGCCGTGCGCGGCTCGTCCACAAAGAGCAGGCGGTGAATGCCGCAGGGCTGGATTCTCGAGGCGGGGAGGCGTAAGCCTCCCCGGTTCGTTTTTGGAAACCACATGAATATTCTGATCGTTGGGCCCAGTTGGGTCGGTGACATGGTGATGGCGCAGACACTCTTCCAGTGCCTGAAACAACGCCATCCTCAATGCGAGATCGACGTCCTGGCGCCTGAGTGGAGCCGGCCGATCCTGGAGCGCATGCCGCAAGTACGGCGGGCCTTGAGCTTTCCGCTCGGCCACGGCGTGCTGGAGCTGGCGACCCGCCGGCGCATCGGCAAGTCCCTGGCGGGCCAGTACGACCAGGCCATCCTGCTGCCCAACTCGCTGAAATCGGCCCTGGTGCCGTTCTTTGCCGGCATTGCGCAACGTACCGGCTGGCGCGGCGAGTTCCGTTACGGCCTGCTCAACGATGTGCGCACCCTCGACAAAGAACGCTATCCGTTGATGATCGAGCGCTTCATGGCCCTGGCCTACGAGCCGGGCGCCGAGTTGCCCAAGCCTTATCCGCGGCCGGAGCTGCGGATCGACCCGGCCAGCCGCGATGCGGCGCTCGCCAAGTTCGGCCTGGCCCTGGATCGGCCGGTACTGGCGCTGTGCCCGGGAGCCGAGTTCGGCGAGGCCAAGCGCTGGCCATCCGAGCATTACGCCAAGGTCGCCGAGCTGAAAATCCGCGAGGGCTGGCAGGTCTGGCTGTTCGGCTCGAAGAACGATCATGTGGTCGGCGAAGACATTCGCGCCCGGCTGATTCCGGGGCTGCGCGAAGAGTCGGTGAACCTCTGCGGCGGCACCTCCCTGGCCGAAGCCATCGACCTGCTGTCCTGTGCCGATTCCGTGGTGTCCAACGACTCCGGGCTGATGCATGTGGCGGCGGCGCTGAATCGCCCGCTGGTCGCGGTATACGGCTCGACGTCGCCGGGCTTTACCCCGCCGCTGGCCGACCAGGTCGAAGTGGTGCGCCTGGGCATCGAGTGCAGCCCGTGTTTCGACCGCACCTGCCGCTTCGGCCATTACAACTGCCTGCGCCAGCTGCTGCCCGACTCCGTGGACCAGGCCCTGCAGCGGTTGCAGGGTACTGCGGTCGAGGTCCGGTAAGTGCGGGTACTGTTGATCAAGACTTCCTCCCTGGGCGATGTGATCCATGCGCTGCCGGCGTTGACCGACGCGGCGCGGGCGATCCCCGGGATCAGGTTCGATTGGGTGGTGGAAGAGGGTTTCGCGGAGATCCCGACCTGGCACCCGGCCGTGGATAAAGTGATCCCGGTGGCGATCCGGCGCTGGCGCAAGAACATCTGGCAGACCATCAAGAGTGGCGAGTGGCGGCGTTTCAAGCAGAGCGTGCGCGCGACCCGCTACGACTTGGTGATCGATGCCCAGGGGCTGCTGAAAAGCGCCTGGCTGACGCGTTATGTCAGGGCGCCGGTGGCGGGCCTGGACAAACAGTCGGCGCGCGAGCCGCTGGCGGCGCATTTCTATTCGCGGCGCCTGGCCGTCGCTCGCGGCCAGCATGCCGTGGAGCGCGTGCGCCAGCTGTTCGCCGTGGCGCTGGGCTACGACCTGCCCTCGGGGCTGGGCGACTACGGCCTGAGCGTCGAAAAACTGGTGGAACTGCCACGGCCCAAGCCCTTCGTGCTGTTCCTGCACGGCACCACCTGGGATACCAAGCACTGGCCGGAAGCCTACTGGCGCGAGCTGGCCGAGCGCATGGCATCGTTGGGCGTCGAGGTCAGGCTGCCGTGGGGCAACCCGGCGGAGAAGGCCCGGGCCGAACGTATCGCCAGGGGCCTGAGCAATGCCACGGTGCTGCCGAAGCTGAACCTGGCGGGCGTCGCCAAAGTGCTGGCGCAAGCCCAGGCCTGTGTCGCGGTGGATACCGGGCTCGGTCATCTCGCCGCCGCGCTGGATGTACCGACCATTTCCCTGTTCGGCCCGACCAACCCGGGCCTGACCGGCGCTTACGGCAAGGTGCAGGTCCATCTGGCCAGCGATTTCCCCTGCGCGCCGTGCCTGCAGAAAAAATGCACCTACCAACCGACTGCCGAGGACCAGCGGCGGTTCGACCTGAAACGCGAGTGGCCGCTGTGCTTCACGCGTCTGAATCCTGAGCGTGTCGCCAGCCGGCTGAGCAGGTTGTTACTGGCTGAGGAGCTGCGCTGATGCAACTGGCTTTTGTCCTTTACAAGTATTTCCCGTTCGGCGGCCTGCAGCGGGACTTCATGCGCATCGCCCTGGAATGCCAGAAGCGCGGACACCAGATCCGCGTCTATACGCTGATCTGGGAAGGCGACGTGCCGCCCGGCTTCGAGGTGCTGGTGGCGCCGGTCAAGGCGTTCTTCAATCACCACCGCAATGAGAAGCTCAGTGCCTGGATGGAGGCCGACCTGGCCAAGCGTCCGGTGGACCGCCTGATCGGTTTCAACAAGATGCCCGGCCTGGACGTCTACTACGCCGCCGACGGCTGCTTCGAGGACAAGGCGCAGAACCTGCGCCACTCGCTGTACCGGCGCTGGGGCCGCTACCGGCACTTCGCCGAGTACGAGCGGGCGGTGTTCGCCCGTGAATCGAAAACCCAGGTGCTGATGATTTCCGAGGTGCAGCAGCCGCTGTTCATCAAGCATTACGACACCCCGCTGGAGCGCTTCCACCTGCTGCCGCCCGGCATTGCCCAGGACCGTCGCGCGCCGGCTAACGCCGCCGAGATCCGCGCCGAGTTCCGCCGCGAGTTCGCCCTGAAGGACGACGACCTGCTGCTGGTGCAGATCGGTTCCGGGTTCAAGACCAAGGGCGTGGATCGCAGCCTCAAGGCCGTGGCCGCGCTGCCGGCGGAGCTGCGCAAACGCACCCGGCTGTTTGTAATTGGCCAGGACGACCCCAAAGTATTCCAATTGCAGAGCGCGGCATTGGGCCTGGGGGAAAACGTGCAGTTCCTCAAGGGGCGCAGCGATATCCCGCGTTTCCTGCTGGGGGCCGACCTGCTGATTCATCCGGCATACAACGAGAACACCGGCACCGTGCTGCTGGAAGCACTGGTGGCGGGGCTGCCGGTGCTGGTCAGTGCGGTCTGCGGTTATGCCCATTACATCGCCGAGGCCGACAGCGGCCTGGTGCTGGACGAACCACTGGAGCAAGGACAGCTCAATCAATACCTGCACACCATGTTGACCGACGACGCTGCACGCGCGACCTGGAGCCGTAACGGCCTGGCGTTCGCCGAGACGGCCGACCTCTATAGCATGCCGCAGCACGCTGCGGATGTGATTCTGGCGGAGCAACACTGATGAAGCTGATTCTTGCCGAACCGTTCAAGACACTCTGGGCCGGACGCGATGCGTTCGCCGAGGTCGAGCGTCTGGACGGCCAGGTCTACCGGGAGCTGGAAGCCCGCCGTACCTTGCGTACGGAGGTGGCCGGCGAAGGGTTCTTCGTAAAGATTCACCGCGGTATCGGCTGGGGCGAGATTTTCAAGAACCTGCTCACCGCCAAGCTGCCGGTGCTCGGTGCGGGCCAGGAGTGGCAGGCCATCCAGCGCCTGCAGCAAGCCGGCGTACCGACCATGACCGCCGTGGCCTATGGCGAGCGGGGCGACAACCCGGCCAACCAGCATTCGTTCATCGTTACCGAAGAGCTGGCGCCGACCATCAGCCTCGAAGACTTCAGCATCGACTGGGTCAAGCAGCCGCCGCAGCCACGGCTCAAGCGCGCGTTGATCGCCGAAGTGGCACGGATGACCGGCATGATGCATCGCGCCGGGGTCAACCACCGCGACTGCTATATCTGTCACTTCCTGCTGCACACCGACAAGCCGGTGACCGCCGATGACTTCAAGCTCTCGGTGATCGACCTGCACCGCGCCCAGACTCGCCCGGCCATCACCCGGCGCTGGCGCGACAAGGACCTGGCGGCGCTGTATTTCTCGGCGCTGGATATCGGCCTGACCCGGCGCGACAAGCTGCGCTTTCTCAAGGGCTATTTCCAGCAGCCGCTGCGGCGGATCCTCAGCGAGGAGGCGGCGCTGCTGGGCTGGCTGGAGGGCAAGGCCAACAAGCTGTACGCCCGCAAGCAGCGATACGGGGATGCGCTCTGATGGCGGGTTGGAACCTTGAACCTGGATATCGGGAGCTGGCACAGGATTTCGGCAGTCTGGATGCGGTATTCGCCCTCAAGGGCGAACACCTGACCCGCGACCCGCTGTCCGAGGTCATCCGGGTCGAACGCAACGGTATCCACTATTACGTCAAGCGCTACACCGGTGCCGGCAAGAACCTGCGGCGCTACCTGGGCAAGCCGCGAGTCAAGTCCGAGTGGCAGAACCTCAAGCGTTTCGCCAAGTGGGGCATTCCCACCGCGGAAGTGGTGGCCTGGGGCCTGGAACGCCGTGGCCTGGCTTACGCCCGGGGCGCGATGATCACCCGTGAGTTGCCGCACACCGAAGACCTGTCGGCCCTGGCCGAGCGCAATGATCCGCTGCTGGCCGACCGGGCCTGGGTGGATCGGGTCAGCGAGCAGTTGGCGCGTTGTACACGGATCATGCACGACCACCGCTTCACCCATAACGACCTGAAGTGGCGCAACCTGCTGATCGATGACGACACCCGGCTGTACCTGATCGATTGCCCCAACGGTGATTTCTGGCGCGGTTTCTGGCTCAAGTACCGGATCACCAAGGACCTGGCCTGCCTGGACAAGGTGGCCAAGTATCATCTGTCGGCCACCCAGCGCCTGCGCTTCTATTTGCAGTATCGCCAGCGCAACCGGTTGAACGCCGCGGACAAGCAGCGCATCCGGCATGTGGTGAGATTTTTCGAGGGACGCGAATGACCGATTTCCTGGCGGACCAGGACCGTGCGCTGCTGGAGCGCCACGGCCTCGACAGTTTCGATGCCTTGTGGGCCAAGCAGCTCGATGCGGTGGATGAGCCCAATACCGATGGTGGCGGCTGGAGCAGCGTGTTTCGCCTCGACCTGGAAGGCCATGGCTACTACCTCAAGCGTCAGAGCAACTACCTGACGCGTACCCTGCACCGGCCCCTCGGCGAGCCGACCTTCGCCCGCGAGTTCCGCAATATCAGCCGCTACCGGCAGCTGGGTATCCCCGCGCTGCAGGCGGCTTTCTTCGGCGAGCGCAAGGTGGCGGGCGAAACCCGGGCCATCCTGCTGACCCGCGCGCTGGACGGCTGGAACGATCTGGATTCGCTGTTGCAGCAGTGGGCGCAGCTCAGCCCCGAGCAACAGGCGGCGATCCTGCGCGCCTGTGGCTTGCTGGCGCGCAAGCTGCACGCGGTGCGCCAGGTGCACGGCTGCTTTTATCCCAAGCATATTTTCCTGCAGGCCACCGGCGACGGTTACCAGGCGCAACTGATCGACCTGGAAAAGACCCGCCCGCTGCTGTTCGGCCAGCGCGACCGGGTCAAGGACCTGGAGCCGCTGTTGCGTCGCGCGCGGGTCTGGGAAGAGGGCGATGTAAGGGCCTTGCTCGCGACCTATCTGGATCAGCCGCGGGACAGTTCGCTGGTCGATGCCTGGCTGGGCCGCCTCAGTACCCGCCGTAGCCACAAGGAGTCCCGCTGATGCGCCTGTCCGAACTTGCGCGGGCCGGCCGTGCGCCGAGCCTGCCGCTGAGCCTGGAGCTGGCCGACGCCGCCGGCCCGGCGACCTTGCAGTTGCTCAGCCTGTTGCGGGTGCTGCCGGGGCAGCGCTATGTCGGCGCGGGTGTCTGGCGCGGCCGGCCGGTGCTGGCCAAGCTGCTGGTGGGCGCCAAGGCGGCACGGCATTTCCAGCGCGAGCTGCAAGGCGTGCGGCTGCTTGAAGCACAATCCATGACCACGCCGCTGCTGCTGGCCGACGGCCTGAAGGAAGGCGAGGGTGGCTGGCTGCTGTTCGAGTTCCTGGAGGGCGCCGAGAGCCTGGGCGATGCCTGGAAGCAGGTGGAATCGCTGCCGGTGCTGGCCGATGAGCAGCAGGCGGTGCTCGCCGAGGCCTTGGCGGCCATCGCCGAATTGCACAGCAAGGGCTTGTGGCAAGAGGATCTGCACCTGGACAACCTGCTGCGCCACGCGGGCAAGCTGTACCTGATCGATGGTGCCGGGATCTGCGTGGAAGAGGCGGGCAAGCCGCTGTCCCGGCAGAAGGTGCTGGAAAATCTCGGGGTGTTTTTCGCCCAGTTGCCCAAGAGCCTGGAGCCCTTCACCGAAGAGTTGCTGGTGCATTACCTGCTGGGCAACGCCGAACATGCCCTGCCGCTGGAAGCCTTGCAAAAGCAGGTGGACAAGGTGCGTGGCTGGCGCTTGAAGGACTTTCTCAACAAGGTCGGTCGCGAGTGCACGCTGTTCAGTGTGCAGCGCGGCCCCTTTGCCCTGCGGGCGATTCGGCGCGAGGAAGAGGCCGCGATGCTGCCGGTGCTGGAGCAGGCCGATGCACTGCTCGACCAGGGGCACCTGTACAAGACCGGTGGCGCTGCCAGCGTCGGCCGTGTCGAGGTCGCGGGCCGCAGCCTGGTGGTCAAGCGTTACAACATCAAGGGCTTCGCCCATTGGCTCAAGCGCTTCTGGCGCCCCAGCCGGGCCTGGCATTCGTGGCGCGAGGGTAATCGCCTGGCCTTCCTCGGCATTGCCACGCCCAAGCCGCTGGCGGTGCTGGAGAAGCGCTTCCTCTGGCTGCGCAGCCGGGCCTACCTGGTGACCGAGCACCTGGCCGGGCCGGACATCATCGAGCGCTTCGCGCCCTATATCGACAGCGGCGCGGCGCCGGAGGTCGAACTCAAGGCGCTGGACCAGCTGTTCGCCGAGTTGATCCGCGAGCGCATCAGCCATGGCGATTTCAAGGGGCATAACCTGTTCTGGCAGCAGGATCGCTGGGCGCTGATCGATCTGGATTCCATGTGCCAGCACCCAAGCCTCGGCAGCTTCGCCCCGGCCTACGCCCGCGATCGGGCGCGCTTCATGCGCAACTGGCCGCAGGATTGCGCCTTGTATCGGGTGATCGACCAGCGCCTGCCGAAAACCGCCGAATCCATCCCGGGCTGATCGGCGGCCGCTACCGCAGGCGACAACGAGCGCGGCAAGCTCCCCTGGGGCCGGTCGCCGCCTGCGGCATCGGCGACAAATCCCAGGGATCATCCCGCGGCAGGTTTACGCTATAATCCCGCCCTTTAGCTGTTTCCCGCCCCTGGCGGAAGCACATTAATTCCAGGCGCACGTCGCCTGCATGCAGACTTAAGAGGCTAGACCCCTGTGGCATTGACGATTCTTGGCCTGTCCGGCGCCCTTAGCCATGATCCTTCCGCAGCGCTGTATATCGACGGCAAGCTGGTGGCGGCTGCCGAAGAAGAGCGCTTCGTACGCGATAAACATGCAAAGAACCGCATGCCCTACGAATCGGCGAAGTTCTGCCTGGAACAGGCCGGCATCAAGCCTTCCGACGTTGACGTGGTGGCGATTCCGTTCGCCCCGATCAGCCTGTTCGGCAAGGCCCGCTGGCACTACGCCAAGCGTTACTGGTACGCCCCGGACCGCGCCTTCGATGCGATCCTGATGGGCAACCGCCGCTACAAGCGCTATCGCAAGAAGATCGTCTGGTGCCTGGAGCAACTGGGCTTCGATCCGAAGAAGATCAAGATCGAGCCGGTCGAACACCACTTGGCCCACGCTTCCAGCGCCTACCACTGCTCCGGCTTCAAGGAGAAGACCGCGATCCTGGGGATCGACGGCAAGGGCGAGTACGCCACGACCTTCTTCGGCTACGGCGAAAACGGCAAGATCCACAAGATCAAGGAATTCTACGACCCGGACTCCCTGGGCGGCCTGTACGGCGCGATCACCGAGTTCCTCGGCTTCGAAATGCTCGACGGCGAGTTCAAGGTCATGGGCATGGCGCCTTACGGCGATGCCAGCAAATACGATTTCTCGCGCCTGGCCAGCTTTGAAAACGGCGAGCTGGTGATCAACACCGACTACGCCAACGTCATCGGCCTGCGCCGCTATAAAGAGAAGGGCAAGGGGTTCTACTTCTCGCCGAAGCTCATCGAGTGGCTGGGTCCGAAGCGCGAAGGCGATATCGCCGACGAGCCGTACATCCATTACGCGGCCAGTATGCAGGCGCTGTTCGAGAAGCTGGCGCTGCAGATGATCGACCACTACCTGGGCGACATCCTCAAGGAAACCGGCAAGCTGGCCTTCGCCGGCGGCTGTGCGCTGAACGTCAAGCTGAACCAGAAGATCATCGCCCGTCCGGAAGTCAAGGAGCTGTTCGTGCAGCCGGCTTCCGGCGACGCCGGGACCGCGGTCGGTGCCGCGGCCTATGTATCCCACGCGCGCGGCGTGCCGGTGGAGAAGATGGAACACGTCTATCTCGGCCCGTCCTACAGCAACGAAGACGTGATCGCCGCCTGTGCCCGGCATCCGAACAAGCCGGCCTGGCGCCAGATCGACAACACCCCCGAGCGTATCGCCAAGATCATGGTCGACGGCAACCCGGTGGCCTGGTTCCAGGGGCGCATGGAGTTCGGCCCGCGGGCCCTGGGCGGCCGTTCGATCATTGGCTGCCCGAGCGCGACCGGCGTGGCCGACCGCATCAACGAGCAGATCAAGTTCCGCGAGCGCTGGAGGCCTTTCTGCCCGTCGATGCTCGACACCGTCGGCCCGCAGATGATCAAGGTCGATCACCCGGCGCCGTTCATGACCTTCACCTTCGAAGTGGCGGAAGAGTGGAAGACCCGCGTGCCGGAAGTGGTCCACGAGGACGGCACGTCCCGGGCCCAGGTGCTCAAGCGCGAATACAACCCGCGCTACTACGACATGATGAAGGCCCTGGAAGTCCTGACCGGCAACGGCGTGTCCCTGAACACCTCGCTCAACCGCCGTGGCGAGCCGATGATCTGCTCCCCGACCGACGCCCTGAACATGTTCTTCGGCTCCGACCTGCAGTACCTGATCATGGAAGACATCCTGGTGGTCAAAGACGGCGTGGACCCTTATGACACGCTCGGCTGAGCGCCGCGTCCTGCAGTTCTGCCACGGCTATGACGGGCCGTTCCTGGACTGTGCCCGGCAATACGCCAGCCTGTTCGCCGGCAGCGGTTATCGCGTGACCACGGTGTTCCTCACCGGGGTCGCGGATGCCGAAGTCGCCGCCGGCTGCGCCAGCGACGAAGTGCTGTTCATGGAGTACAGCTCCAAGGCCATCCGCGGCCTGAAGCTGGGGGCGATTCGCGACCTGCGCAGGATCGCCGCCTCGCGCAACTTCAGCTTCTGTATCGCCCATCGCTTCAAACCGATCTACATCGCCCTGCTGGGCACTTCGTTGCCGGTGATCGGCGTGCATCATGCGTTTGGCGACTATCGGCGCGGCAGTCGCCGGCTGTTTGCCAAGCTGTTCCGCCAGCGCCTGAGCCTGCTCGGCGTGTCCGACGCGGTGCGCGACGACATGCGCGCCTGCCTGCCGCAATGGCCGGCGCAGCGGATCCAGACGCTGTACAACCGGATCGATGTCGAAGCCTTGCAAGCCACCCAGTTGCCCAAGAATGCCGCGCGCCAGGAGCTGGGGCTTTCGGCGTCCGCCTGGATCGTCGGCAATGTCGGGCGCCTGCACCCGGACAAGGACCAGGCCACCCTGTTGCGCGGCTTTGCCGCGGCATTGCCGGGCCTGCCCCGCGATAGCCAGTTGGCGATCATGGGCAGCGGGCGCCTGGAGCAGAAGCTCAAGGACCTTTCCCGCGAGCTGGGCATCGCCGATCGTGTGCTGTTCCTGGGCCAGGTGGCAGAGGCGCGGCGTTATTTCCGCGCCTTCGATGCCTTTGCCCTGAGTTCCGACCATGAGCCGTTCGGCATGGTGCTGCTGGAGGCCATGGCCGCTGGCGTGCCGCTGTTGGCTACCGCCTGTGGCGGGGCCAAGGAAGTGGTCGAAGGCGTCGGCATCCTGTTTCCGCTGGGCGATGCCGAGCATATGGCCCAGGGGCTGCAACACCTGGCCGCGATGGACGAGAACCAGCGCCTGCTGTGCGCCGAGCTGATGTTCGAGCGGCTGCGCGAGCGTTTCTCCGACCGCGCCGTACGCGATGCTTTCTGGCGTCTGCCGCAAGTCACCGACCTGACCGCGAGGCCCTGATGCTCAATCGATTCCAAGGCTGGCGCGAGCGTGGCTGGTCGGTCGTCGACGCCTCGACTTATGCCGAAGCCTGGCAGCGTTTTGGCGGCAGCGTCGCGACCCATCCGCTGGTGGTGGAGCGCCTGGCGAACCTGGCAGGCATCCCGGTGCGTTACCTGGCCTGGGAGCAGGCCGGCGAAGTCCGCGCGGCAATCCCGACCTGGGGGCGCGACCTGGCGCTGTCCAAGGATGTGCTCAAGCGCCGAGGCAAGAAAGGCCTGTTCGACCTGGGCAACGCCGAGCTGATCCTGCCGGCCGCGCCTGAGGCCGCTGCGCCACTGCGTCATCGCGGGCGTTATCTGTCGGCCTTGAGCGAGGGGCGTTTCAGTACCCTCAAGCCCCAGGCCGAACAGCTGGCCATGGCCCGCACGCCGGAAGAATTGTCGAAGAAGTTCCGCTACAACCAGCGCCGCGAACTGCGTCTGCTGGAAGAGGCGGGTGGCGTGGTACGGCCGGTCGGCGAATTCTCCAGCCAGGAGCTGGCGGCCACTTATTGCGATCTGTTCCAGCGCCGCTGGGGCTTTGCCGCCACGGGCGCCGAGCGCATGGCCGAGGTCCTCGAACTGCTGCGCGAATTGTTGATCGGTTCAGTGATTTTTCTCAACGATGCGCCGATTGCCATTCAACTGGTGTATCGGGTCGAAGCGCCGGAATGGATCAGCGTCGAATACATCAACGGTGGCGTCGACCCCGAGACCCGTGAGTTCAGCCCCGGCAGCGTGTTGAGTTTCCTCAATACGCAAAGTGCCTGGGAGCAGGCGCGGGCCCTCGACAAACCGCTGCGCTTCTCCTTCGGTCGCGCCGATCGCGAATACAAGGACCGCTGGTGCAACCCCGTTCCGGTGTTCACGGTATGAATCAGCCACCGAGCCGCAAGCAGCAGTTGCTCAAACGCCATCGTCGGCGCAAGCGCCTCGGCCTGCTGATCGGCCTGCTGGTGCTGGTCGCCGTCGGCGTGCTGGTGGCCTGGTGGCTGCCGCTGCTGCTCGCGCTGCTGGCCTGGGTAGCGCATGAGGCCTGGTTTGCCGACCATCTGTTCTATTCGCCCCGCGACGATTATCAGTACAGCTTCCCGTTCGGCACCGAGCAGCCCAAGGTCCGCCTGGACAAGGAGCGCCTGGTGCTGGACCAGGCCATCGACCTGGCGGGCGACGAAACCCTGATCCTGGCCGTCCAGGTCAAAAGCTCCTGGCTGGGGCGTTTTTTCGACCCTTCCATCGCTTTGGCGGGGCAGGACCGGCAGACGTTCGAGCGTGGCGTTAACGGCCTGCGTTATCTCAATCTCAGCGGGCTGGCACGGCCTCTGGCCGGCGGCGAGCTGCAACTGCGCGGACGTTTCTGCCGGGTGCGCGGCGAGCCGTTGCTGTCGGTGTTCCGTGAACCGGACTATCGCCGCCAGCGGGTGATGGTCATCGCTCCGCACGCCGACGATGCCGAACTGGCGGCGTTCGGCCTGTACAGCCAGGCCGACGAGGCCTGGATCGTCACGCTGACCGCCGGCGAGATCGAGGCCGAGCATTACCGGCAGATGGGCATGAATGAGGCTGACGCGGCGCGGATCAAAGGTCGTCTGCGGGCCTGGGACAGCATTGCGGTGCCACGTTGGGCCGGGGTTGCCGAAACACGCTGCGTGCAACTGGGGTATTTCTGCCTGCAATTGCCGGCCATGCAGGCTGCGCCGAACCGGCCCGTAGCGTCCCGCGAGGCGCAGTTGTCGGATATTCGCCTGTTCCGCCAGTTCAACCCGTTCCCCCTGCCAGCGGATACCGATGGCGCGCCCACCTGGAACAATCTCCTGGCCGACCTGCGGGCGCTACTGCTCAAGGCTCGTCCGGAAGTGATCGTACTGCCGCACCCGACGCTCGACCCGCACCCCGACCATATCTGCGCCAGTCAGGCGGTGATGGAAGCCTTGCAGGGGCTGGAGTGGCAGCCGACCACCTTGCTCGGTTATGCCAACCACCTGCACGACAACGACCGCTGGCCAATGGGCGACTCCGGCGCGGGCATCGCCCTGCCACCGGTGTTCGACGCGGCCCAGGTGCTCAGGCCCTGCAGCCTGCCGCTGACGCTCGAGCAACAGCGTGACAAGGCGATGGCCCTGGGCATGATGCACGACTTGCAGCCGCGTCCGCCGTTCAAGCGGCGCTTGCGCCGGGCCTTGCAACGGGTGCTGGCCGGTCGCGCCGATTCGCCTTATGGCGAGAACGAGTTTTTCCGCAAGGCGGTACGCCGGCATGAATTGTTCTGGCGTTTGTAAATTGGTATTGCCTGACACCCTTTCGCCTGCCGATCAGGGTAGTTTCGCTCTTTTGTCGGGTTGCTCACGGCTGCAAGGAAGATGATGAAGGTTCTATTTCTGGTGCAGAAAGAACAGCGGGCCATCCTGGACCGTCTGTACGAAGGCGTTGCCGCCCATTGCGAATGCGACCTGCGGTGGTTGAGCAGCGAGGAGCAGCGCAACCTGCGTGGCTATTTCCGCCGCGAGGTGGACGTGTCGCGTTATGACCGCATTGTGTTCTTCCTGCGCTTCAAGCAGGAAATCCGCCAGGCGAGTTTTATCCGCAGCATTCCCAACCTGGTGATCCTCGAGCACGACGCCTACCAGAACTACATCCCCTGCAAATACACCGGCAAGTTCAGCGCACATTACCGCCGCCTGCCGTGGGTACGGGTGATCAGTTCGGGGTTCATGGTCAGCGAGCGCCTGCGCCAGGAGGGATTCGACGCGGTTTTCGTGCCCAAGGGCTACGACCAGAGCCTGTTGCAGGACCAGAGCCGCGAGCGGGATATCGAGCTGGCGTTCGTCGGCAGCACCAACAGCGTGGCCTACAGCGGTCGCAAGGCGTTGCTCGACGAACTCGGCCAGGTCGAGCCGCTGGTCGTGACGCGGACCAAGTCGGGCGAAGAATATTGCGACACCCTCAACCGCATCCGTTTCTTCGTCAGTGCCGATGTCGGCATGGGCGAATACATGATCAAGAATTTCGAGGCCATGGCCTGTGGCTGCGTATTGCTGGCATTCGACCAGGGCGAGGCAGAAAATCGCGCCCTGGGCCTGCAGGACATGCACAACGTCGTGTTTTACCAGAACATCCCGCAACTGCAGGAGAAGCTCGCCCAGTTGCGCGCCGATCCGGCCCTGGCCCAGAGCATTGCGCAGAACGGGCGCGACCTGGCCGTTTCGCAGTTCAGCTTTGCGCGAATCGGTGAGCGTATTGTCGAGGAGCTGCAACCGGCACTGCGCCCGCGTGCCCCCCTGAGTTTTATCGAGCGCCTGCGTTCAAGGCTGGGTGTTTGACAGCTGTTGTCCAGCCATTGATAGTTGGCGCACTTTTGCATGGATGAGAATCAAGTGCAGTTTAGTCAGGAAAGCGACATCACCCTGGTGGTTACCAGTTGTGGCCGTCTGGATCTGCTCAAGCTTACGCTGGAGAGTTTCGATCGCTTCAACACGGCCCCGATCCGTGAAGTCTTCATTACCGAGGATGCCGGCGACGAGCGGGTGCGTGCTGCGGTGCCCGCGCACTGGAAGGATCACTGCACCTTCTTCGTCAACCGGCCCAAGCTCGGGCAGTTGGCTTCGATCGACCTTGCCTACGAACAGGTCAAGACCCCCTACGTCTTTCATTGCGAAGACGACTGGGAGTTCTACCGCCCGGGTTTTGTCGAGGACTCGAAGACGATTCTCGAACAGCGCCCGGACATCCTGCAGGTCTGGCTGCGCAGTTATGCCCATGACTTGCGGGTCCACAGCCCGTACATCCATCTCGGAGCCCGCGAGCTGATCGGCGGCGTGCCGTGCTACCCGCTGATTTCCGACAAGCCCGAGTGGCAAAGTTTCTCGCTGAACCCCGGTTTGCGCCGCATGGAGCAATATCGACTGTGCGCGCCCTTTGCCGGGCACGGTGGCGAAAAAGCGCTGTCCAAGCGCTATGCCGAGCTGAATCTGACGGCTGTCAGCCTTGAAGGCGACGCAGTGCTGCACACTGGTTTTGGCCTGCATGTGGAGACGTCTGTGGAGCGCGAGCGCAAGGCGCGCCGCAGTCGTCGCGAGCAGATCAAGCTTGTTCTCGTCCTGTTGCTTGGAGTCGCTATTGGCTGGTTCATCAATTAACCGTACCGATTCCATGTTCCCGGAGCTTGCGAAAGGGCTGTGTGCCCAATGAGCATTCTCAACGTCATGTGGGCGGGGGGCAGCGCCTTCGCCTCTGTCCACAAGGTCCATCAGCAGATCCTTTCCCAGGCCGCGCCGGGTACGGTGATCAAGACCTGGCTGCTGCGGGGGCCCGCCACCGGCTGTGTCGCCGAAGTGGGAGAGTGCCGGGAGTGGAACCTGTCGTCGGCGCGCCTGAAGGGCAAGCATGCCTGGCGCCTGCTTTCCCCCTGGCTACGGGCCAGTTTTCGCAAGGCGTTGCAAGACAGCGATGCCCAGGTGCTGTTGCTTGATGGCCTGGGAGTGGCGCGTACCCTGCTGCCGGTGCTCAAGTCCCTGCCGCATATTCGCGCGGTGGTGGTGATCCATGGGTCCACACGCCTGCATCGCCAGGACCGAAAACTGTTCCTTCAGCTCCCCGCCTCGCAACTGACCCTCGCTGCCGTGTCGCAGACACTGGCAGCCTGCCTCGAAGACGATTTGCAAATGCCGGTAACCACCCTGCGCAGTGCGTTCGATCCGCAGGCCTTCAACGCCAGGTTGCTGCCGCGCGCCGAGGCCCGCGCCGCCCTGGGCTTGCCCGCGAGCGATGTGCCGGTGTTCGGGGCGGTCGGCCGTCTGGTGGATGACAAGGGGTTTGCCTGCCTGCTGGAGGCCTTCGCCAAGGCCCTCGCCAGCCAGCCGGACATGCGCCTGGTGATTATCGGCGAAGGCGCGAATCGGGCGGCGCTCGAAGCGCGCGTCGATCTGCTGGGCTTGCGAGACAAAGTGTCGCTGCCTGGGCACCTGAAGCATGCCGCGACGCTTTACAAGGCGTTCGACTGGGTGGCCATTCCCTCCCTGGATGAGGGCCTGGGGCTGATTCTCCAGGAGGCGGTGATGTCCGGCGTGCCGGTGTTGACGAGCGACCTGCAGGTCTTCCGCGAACAACTGGCCGATACCGGGCGTTATGCCCCGGTGAATGACATCGACGCCTGGCAGCACGCCATTCTCCAGGCGTTGGACCTGCCTGCTCGGGACATCGCGGCCGAGCAATACGTTGCGCTGGCGCCTGACCTGGCCTGGCAACGCTTCAGTCGGGCGGCCGCCAGCCTGCTGTCATGCTGACAGCAGGGCTTGCTCCAGGGCCTGCATCGGAAAGCTCCCGTTCAGCTTCTCCCGGGCAATATAGCGGGCGAAGTGTTGCAGGTTGCGTTTGACCAGATGGCGCGGTAGCGGCCCACGGAAGAAGCGCATGTCAGCCACGTCGATCAGGCCGAAGCGGTGGTCCGGGGTGATGACGATATTGCCCAGGTGCAGCGAGCGGAAATAAATCCCCGAGGCGTGCAGATTGCGGATCAACCCGATCAGGTCCGGCAGGGTCTGTTGCCAGTCGAAGCCGTCCTTGCCGGCCACCTGGCGCAGGGTTTCGCCTGGCAGCGGCTGGTAGAGCACCGCGGTCATGCCGGGTTGTTCCAGGCGATAGAACTTGAGGACCTGCAGGGTCGGAACGCCGAGCTGTTCCAGGCGCGCGGCATTGTCGATGAAGCGCTTTGAATAAGGCCGAAACAATGCGGATGAAAAAAGACGCTTGCGCCGGAACAGTTTCAGGATATTCCCGTCCTGCAACAGGTAGACTTTCGGGCCGTAACTGTCGGCCTCCAGAATCCTGGCGCCTTCAATCATCTGATTCAAAGTGGCTTGGGGAAGCCGGGAGCATTGCATCGTAGGAAGCCTTGTCGAAGTGGCGGGCACAGTGGCGGGCAATGATGCCGAAAAGTTGTCGTTTTAACCATGCCGGGTTGGCTGGGTGAATAAATTAGGAGCGAATGAATGCACGCCACACGCTGGGCGCAAGTATGGATGACGATCGGATTGCTATGGTTTTTGCTGGCCATCGCCCTGGCACCCACCAACAAGCTCTATCAGCAGGGGCTGGTCGCCTTCCTGTGGTTGCCGGCGATGGTCCTGGCCTGGTCCGCGCGCGAGCGCCTGGTGCAATGGTGGCAAGCCCAGCGCTGGCTTGGGCTGGCCCTGCTCGGGTTGGCGGTCTGGGGACTGATCAGCCTGTTCTGGACCCAGGCCGAGGATCCGTCGCGCGAGGCCAAGCGCCTGTTGTATATAGCGGTGTTCCTGCTGTTCTTCCCGATTTACGCCAATGCCCGGCCCGAGCGGATCATCAAGGTCATGCAATGGGGCGGATTGGGGCTGGCGGTGATCGCGTTGCTGGCCATCATCCAGTTCTACGGGATCAAGGGAAATGTCTGGTGGGCGCGCCTGGAGGGCTTGGGTGAGTTGGCTCATCCCATCCTCGGTGGTTATGTCATCGGCCTGACTGCTATCTGGCTGCTTCACTGGGCGCCCGATACCCGTCCTCTCCAGGCGGTATGGCTGGTCGCGTTGGTGTTGCTCGGCGGGTTCGTCGTGCTGTGTCAGAGCCGGGGTGCAGCGTTGGCCCTGTTCCTGACGGTGGTGGCGATGCCGATCTGGTGCCGGGACCGGCGCAGCCGGATCTTTGCTGCAGCGGCGCTACTGGTGGCGATGCTGATCTTCTGGTTTCTCGAACCCCTGGTGCTGGAACGCGGTGTTTCCTATCGACCACAGATTCTCATGGCCAGCCTGCAAATGATTGCCGAGCATCCATGGACAGGCCTGGGGCTGGGCTCGGGTTATAGAGTGGCGGCCGCAGGAGAGGTGTTCGACCATGCCCATAACCTGTTCAGCCACGTTGCCATCGAGCTGGGGATTCCCGGATTGCTGCTGTGGGGAGCGGTCTGGTTGATGGTCCTGCGCGAAGCCTGGCGCGCCCGCGAGACGCTCTATGGCCGCGGTGTCATCGGAATCTGGCTGTTTTCCTTCCTGGCCATGGAATTCGATGCCGCGAGCCTGACCGGGACCCCTCGGGCCGAATGGTTCATCAGCTGGCTGCCCATCGGCCTGGCGACTGTTTTGGTCTGGGCACGGGGCAGTCATACAGGCTGTGATAAAATCCCGCGTTCCTCCTAACCAGTGAGCTCTACGATGAGTGAAGCACCGCCCAAAGCGGACCAGGATTCCAGCCTGAAGATCTATTTCCGGCTGTTGGGGTATGTGAAACCCTACATAGGCATTTTCCTGCTGAGTATCGTGGGCTTCGTGATATTTGCTTCCACCCAGCCGATGCTGGCGGGCATTCTCAAATATTTCGTCGACGGCTTGAGCAACCCCGAAGCGGTGCTCTTCCCCAACGTTCCCTATCTGCGCGACTTGCAGCTGTTGATGGCGGTGCCGCTGCTGATCATCCTGATCGCGGCCTGGCAGGGGCTTGGCTCCTTCCTCGGCAACTACTACCTGGCGAAGGTTTCCCTGGGGCTGGTGCACGACCTGCGGGTCGAGCTGTTCAACAAACTGCTGGTATTGCCCAACCGCTATTTCGATACGCATAACTCCGGGCACCTGATTTCCCGCATTACCTTCAACGTCACCATGGTCACCGGCGCCGCCACCGATGCGATCAAGGTGGTGATCCGCGAAGGCCTGACGGTGGTGTTCCTGTTCGTCTACCTGCTGTGGATGAACTGGAAGCTGACCCTGGTGATGCTGGCGATCCTGCCGTTGATCGCAATGATGGTCGGCAACACCAGCAAGAAATTCCGCAAGCAGAGCAAGAAGATCCAGGTGGCCATGGGCGATGTGACGCACGTCGCCTCCGAGACCATCCAGGGCTATCGCGTAGTGCGCAGTTTCGGCGGCGAAAGCTACGAACAGCAGCGTTTCGTCGACGCCAGCCAGAGCAACACCGACAAACAGCTGCGCATGACCAAGACGGGCGCGGTCTACACGCCGATGCTGCAGCTGGTGATCTATTCCGCCATGGCGGTGCTGATGTTCCTGGTGCTGTTCCTGCGGGGCGATGCCACGGCGGGCGACCTGGTGGCCTACATCACCGCCGCCGGCCTGCTGCCCAAGCCGATTCGCCAGCTCTCGGAAGTCAGTTCGACCATCCAGAAGGGCGTGGCGGGCGCGGAAAGCATTTTCGAACAGCTGGATGTCGAGCCCGAAGTCGACCTGGGCCAGGTCGAGCGCGAGCGTATCGACGGTCGCCTGGAAGTGCGCAACCTGAGCTTCACCTATCCGGGCACGGACCGCGAAGTGTTGAAGGACATCAATTTCACTGCCGCGCCGGGGCAGATGATTGCGCTGGTCGGTCGTTCCGGCAGCGGCAAGTCGACCCTGGCCAGCCTGATTCCACGCTTCTATCACCACGAAACCGGGCAGATCCTTCTCGACGACGTGGAGATCGAGGACTACCGCCTGCGCAATCTGCGCCGGCATGTGGCCCAGGTGACCCAGCACGTGACCCTGTTCAACGACAGCGTGGCCGCCAACATCGCCTATGGCGACCTGGCCGGCGCGCCGCGGGAAGACATCGAGAAGGCGGCGACGGATGCCTACGCCATGGACTTCATCTCGCAGCTGCCCGAAGGCCTGGACACCCAGGTCGGCGAGAACGGCGTGCTGCTCTCCGGTGGCCAGCGTCAACGCCTGGCGATTGCCCGGGCCCTGTTGAAGAATGCGCCGCTGCTGATTCTCGACGAGGCTACCTCGGCCCTGGACACCGAGTCCGAGCGGCATATCCAGGCGGCCCTGGACAAGGTCATGAAGGGCCGCACCACCCTGGTGATCGCGCACCGCCTGTCGACCATCGAGAAGGCCGACCTGATCCTGGTCATGGATCAGGGGCGGATCGTCGAGCGGGGCACCCATGTCGACCTGCTGGCGCAGAACGGCTACTACTCGCGCCTGCATGCCATGGGCCTGGACGAGCCTGCCTCCGAAGGCATCGCCTGAACCACGCACCAGGATGGGCGCCTGCCCATCCTGGTGCGGTCCCCGGCGTGCAAGGCGCCGGGCTCGTTGTATCAGCCTTTTTGTATCCAGCCTCTTACCATCTTGACCAAGCCTAAATAATCCAGCGTTTCGCCCTTGTTATGGTGCCAGCCTCAATCGTCGGCGGAATCGAGGGGGGCAACCCCGTCGCGCGGGTGCTGGAATGTTGCAACGTTATCTGTGGAAATTGCTGCCCAAGTCGCAGCGGGCATTCTTGCTGGGGCGTCTGCCGGTGGTGGACCGCCAGGTGGTGAACAAGTCGATGTCCGCCAACGTGCGTTTTCCGACGCCGTTCCGCGAGCATGGCTGTGTGTTCATCCATGTGCCCAAGTGTGCAGGAAGCAGCCTGTGTGCGGCCTTGTTCGACGGTTGGACGCCCGGGCACTTGCCGCTGTACTGGTACGAGCAACAGTTTCCCCGGCAATTCGCCAGCAGTTTCAAGTTCGCGGTGGTCCGCGACCCTCTGGAGCGGGCCTATTCGGCCTATGCCTTTTTGCGCGGCAACCAACTCAGCCGCCGCGACCAGGCGGCCCAGCGGCTGGTCAGCCACTATCGCGATTTCGACGACTTTGTCGGTCGCTGGCTGCATCCGGAAAATATCCACAGGCAATTGCACTTCGCCCCGCAGACCGACTTCCTGGTGGACTCCATGGGGCGCCTGGGCATGGATTTCATCGGCTATCAGGAACACCTGCAGCGCGATTACCAATTGCTCAGCGAACATCTGGGGGTGAGCCGCTCCCTGCCGCGCCTCAACGAGTCGCAGCAGCGGCACGAGGCACCGGCCCGAGACTTTTGTTCGGTGCGCACCCGCCGCTTGGTACGCCGGGCCTACCAGCGCGACTACGAGCTGCTCGGCTATGAGTGAGCCCCTGGCGCCGCCTGGCCCGCCGGCCGGGGTTCATCCCTGCAGCCTGTCCCTGACCGCGCTCGAGCGAGCGGCGCTCAAGCACCAGCGTCCATGCTGCATCTGGCTGACCGGCTTGTCCGGCGCCGGCAAGTCGACCCTGGCCAATCTGCTGGAGTTGCGCCTGAACGGGCGGGGCCTGCACACCTTCGTCCTGGACGGCGACAATGTGCGCGGCGGCCTGTGCCGGGACCTGGGCATGGACGCCGAGGCCCGCAAGGAAAATACCCGGCGGCTGGCCGAAGTGGCGCGGCTGATGGTGGAGGCGGGGCTGATCGTGATCGTCTGCGCGATTACCCCATTTCGCGCCGAGCGCGCCGCGGCACGGGCCTTGTTCGCCGAGGGCGAGTTTTTGGAGGTCTATGTCAGTACCTCCTTTGCCGCCTGTGCCCGGCGCGATCCCAAAGGCCTGTATCGGGCTGCGAGCGAAGGGCGCATCCGCGATTTCACCGGCCTCGACAGCCCCTATGAAGCCCCGTTGGACCCTGACTGCGAAATCGACACCGAAACGCTCGGGCCGGGCTGCGCGACCGATCGGCTCATGGCGCTTTTGCTCAATAAATGAACAGCGCATGGCGATCGCGAATACTGGTGCAGCGGTAGAACTAGGCAGCGTTCACCCTGTGTTAATATCGCGCCCCTGTTCATTTTGTATGTGGGATCTCCATGAAGTTGTCCATGCCGCGATTCGATCAAGCCCCCGTCTTGGTGGTCGGCGATGTCATGCTCGACCGCTACTGGCATGGCGGTACCTCACGGATTTCCCCTGAGGCGCCGGTACCGGTAGTCAAGGTCGAGCAGATCGAGGACCGCCCGGGCGGTGCCGCGAACGTTGCCTTGAACATCGCCGCGCTCGGCGCGCCGGCTTCGCTGGTCGGCGTCACCGGCGACGACGAGGCTGCCGACAGCCTCTCCAACAGTCTCGAAGGCGCAGGCGTACGCGCCTTGTTCCAGCGCATCGCCCATCAGCCGACCATCGTCAAGCTGCGGGTCATGAGCCGGCACCAGCAATTGCTGCGTATCGATTTCGAACAACCCTTCGCCACCGACGCCCTGGCGTTGGGCGCCGAAGTCGACCGGTTGCTGGACGGCATCAAGGTGCTGGTGCTGTCCGACTACGGCAAGGGTGCCCTGAGGAACCATCAGGTGCTGATCCAGGCCGCGCGCGCGCGCGGCATCCCGGTGCTGGCGGACCCGAAGGGCAAGGACTTTTCGATCTATCGTGGCGCCAGCCTGATCACCCCGAACCTCAGCGAATTCGAAACCATCGTGGGCGGTTGCGTCGACGAACACGACCTGGTCAGCAAAGGCGCGAAGCTGATGCACGACCTGGAGCTGGGCGCCTTGCTGGTGACCCGTGGCGAACATGGCATGACCCTGTTGCGCCCCGATCACCCGGCGCTGCACCTGCCAGCGCGGGCCCGTGAAGTGTTCGACGTCACCGGTGCCGGCGACACGGTGATCTCCACCCTGGCGGCGGCGATCGCGGCGGGCGAGGAATTGCCACACGCGGTGGCCCTGGCCAACCTGGCGGCCGGCATCGTGGTCGGCAAGCTGGGAACCGCGGCCATCAGCGCTCCGGAGCTGCGTCGCGCGATCCAGCGTGAAGAAGGTTCCGAGCGTGGTGTGTTGAGCCTCGACCAGTTGCTGCTGGCGATCGACGACGCGCGGGCGCACAAAGAGAAGATCGTGTTCACCAACGGCTGCTTCGACATCCTCCACGCCGGCCATGTGACCTACCTCGAACAGGCGCGGGCGCAAGGCGACCGGCTGATCGTGGCGATCAACGACGATGCGTCGGTCAGCCGCCTGAAAGGGCCGGGGCGGCCCATCAACAGTGTCGACCGGCGCATGGCGGTACTGGCCGGCCTCGGTGCGGTGGACTGGGTCATCAGCTTCCCCGAAGGCACGCCGGAAAACCTGCTGGCCCAGGTCCGGCCGGATGTGCTGGTCAAGGGCGGGGACTACTCGGTCGACCAGGTGGTCGGCGCCGATATCGTCAAGGCCTATGGCGGTACCGTGAAGGTGCTGGGCCTGGTGGAGAACAGCTCCACCACCGCCATCGTCGAGAAAATCCGCAAGACCGAATGAGGTCTGCCGCCAGCCCGCCTGCTCCAGGGAAACCTGCAGCGGCCGGGCTGGTCTTCAGCGCTGTCGGCTGGCCTTGGCCGGTACGATCTTGCGCAGTATCTGCCGCGCCTTGCCGGTAAAGCGCGTGAGCTTCGAGTCCTGTTCCGGTGCGCTCAAACCCTGCTGCTTCAACCAATCCTTCCAGCGAATCCGTTCCTCGCGCACCAGCCAGCCGTGCTGCTGGGCGAAGCTTTCGGCCAGGTACAGCCCGCGGGTGCTCGCCGGCTGCAATTGATCCTTTTTCAAGGTGTAGAGCTCGGCGCACGGCTGCCCGTCCTTGAGCGGCATCAGGTACAGGTCCGGGCGCTTGCGGTCCAGGCGCGCCACCAGCTGGTCGCCCTCCAGGCGTTCGTCGACATGGAACAGGCTCAGCGACTTGGCCTCTTTCGGCACGTCCAGGCGCAGGTCATAAATCAGTTGCAGCGAAGCGGTGGGCAAGTGCACGTACGCTCGCGGCCGTTCGAGCAACTGCAGGTTGGCGCAGCGCACCGGCCGGGCCGCGCCCGACAGCGGCGTCAGGCGAAAGGGCAGGGCCTCGCGATAATGCAGGGCGGCGGAGTAGGGGGCGGGTAGCCAGGTGTCGTTGAAGCGCCCGCTGAGCCAGCCTTCCGGGGTTTCCAGCAGGCACTCCTCGGCGATTTCCTGGATAGCGGTGTGCAGCGGCAGGTTCAACTCGTGGGCCGGGACGTAGCCGGAAATCAGCTTGAGCACCACGTCGCCGCGATCCTGGCGGCGCTGGCGGACCAGCACCCAATAGTCACGGTTCTGCCAGTGCAGGGTCAGGCGCACCGAAACGCCGAGGTTGGCCAGTTCCAGGGCGAAGCGCTCGGCGTCGGCCACCGTGACCGGCCGCCGGCGTTGCAGGGTCTGGGCGAAGTTCAGCGGCATGCCGACGCTCTGGTAGCTGAGGCCCTCGGGCGTCGCTTCGACGAACAGCGGCAGCGTCTTGAAGTTGCTGGGGTTCTTTCTTATGAGCGTACGCGGCATGTCGGCTCCTTCTTGCGTCGGGGTCGGCCGCGTGGGCGGCATCAGTTCTTGCGCAGTACCTGCGCGACAGTGGCGACATTATGGGCCAGGTGCAGCGGGTTGATGGTCCCGACAATAGCACTGGCGACGCCCGGCTGGTCGAACAGCAGTTCGAAGCTGGCGCGCACCGGATCCACCCCCGGACTCAGGCAGACATGGCCGCTGGCCAGGGCCTTTTTCACCAGGATGCCTTTGCCGTGGGCAGCGGCATAATCGATGACCGCGCGCTCGTTCTGCTCGTTCAGATTGTAAGTGACCATGGCGCAGTCACCTTGTTCCAGAGCCTTGAGGCCGCCCTCGACGGTCTTTCCGGAAAAGCCGAAACCGCGGATCTTGCCCTCTTGCTTGAGCTCGGCCAGGGCCTGGTAGACCTCGCATTGTTCGAGAATGTGCAGGTCGTTGCCGTCGGAATGCACCAGTACCAGGTCGATGAAGTCGGTTTCCAGGCTTTGCAGGCTGCGCTCCACCGACAGGCGGGTGTGCGCGGCGCTGAAGTCGTGGCGCGACTGGCCGTTTTCGAATTCCTCGCCGACCTTGCTGACAATCACCCAATCCTGGCGCTGGCCGCGCAGCAGCGGGCCGAGGCGTTCTTCGCTGCGGCCATAGGCGGGCGCGGTGTCGATCAGGTTGATACCCAGATCGCGGGTCAGCTTGAGCAGCATGCGGGTTTCGGCGTCATCCGGAATCTGGAAACCGTTGGGGTACTTCACCCCCTGGTCGCGTCCGAGCTTCACGGTGCCCAGGCCCAGGGGCGATACCCACAGCCCGGTGCTGCCGAGGGGGCGATGCAGGTCGTGCAGGGTCGCTTGGCTCATGGCAGCAGTTGCTCCCACGCCGGTTGCGCGATGGTCGGCTTCGGCAACGCCGGCAAGGCGCTCGCCGGGCCGGGCCGGATGCCGTCGCGTTCCAGGGCGGCAAGCACCCGGTCGGCGAAGTCCGGGGCCAGGGCCAGCTTGGTCGGCCAGCCTACCAGCAGGCGTTCCTGTTCGGCGAGGAAGGCGTTGTCCGGCCGGGTCAGGCCCGATTGTGCGGGTTCGGCCCGATCCACCCGCAAGGTGGCCCATTGCGCCTGGCTGAGGTCGATCCAGGGCAGCAGGTTGTCGAGTTCTTTGCGGGCAGCGGCAATCTGCGCCGCCGGCTCGCGAGCCACTCCTTCGGCTTCGGCGATGTCGCCGCCGAGGTACCAGACCCATTGGCCGTCGGCCGCCGGGTGGGTGGTCACGGTGATGCGTGGTTTCGGTCCGCCGCCCAGGCAGTGGGCGTACAGCGGTTTGAGGCTTGGCCCCTTGACGATCACCATGTGCAGCGGCCGGCGTTGCATGGCCGGCTGGCTCAGGCCAAGGCTGCCCAGCAGGTCGGCGTTGCCGGCCCCGGCGCTGAGCACGATGCGCTGCGCACGGATTTCCCGTTCGTCGACCCGCAGCCCCACCAACTGCCCATTTTCCAGCAGGGGTTCGATCTTCTGGCCGGCCAACAGGCTGTCGCCGCCCAGTTCCGCCAGGCGCCCGATCAGGCTCGGCACGTCCACCACCAGTTCGGCCAGGCGATAGACCTTGCCCTTGAAACGGCGGTCCTGCAGGGCCGGCGGCAACTGGTCGCCCTTGACCTGGTCGACGCGGCCGCGCACGGCCTTGCTGGCGAAGAAACTGGTGAGGTTGCCGGCCAGGGTGCCGGGGGACCAGAGATAATGCGCCTCGGACAGCAGGCGTACGCCGGACAGGTCCAGCTCGCCGTTGCCGGCCAAGGCCTCGCGCCAGCGGCGCGGCATGTCGGCGATGGCTTCCGAGGCGCCGGTCAGGGCCCCGTGCAAGGCATATTTGGCGCCACCGTGAATGATTCCCTGGGACTTGACGCTTTGTCCGCCGCCGAGGCTGGCGCTCTCCACCAGCACGGTGGAAAAGCCCTGGCGACGCAGGCGGGCGTTCAGCCAGAGGCCGGCGACTCCGGCGCCGACAATCAGCACGTCGGTGGAAATAACGGATGGCATGCAGCGACCTCAGAGAACAAATCGAAGCCGCAAGTTTCAAGCCTCAAGCCTCAAGCTGCAAGCGTGATGCTCATCTACACCGCTTGCAGCTTGTAGCTTGCCGCTGCTTTTTTAGTGTCCGGCGGTCTTCGAAAACAGCTGGATCACCACCACGCCGAGGACGATCAACGCCATGCCGAGCATTGCCGGGATATCCAGTTTCTGTCCGTAAAGGAACAGCGCGGCCACGCTGACCATGACGATGCCCATGCCGGCCCAGACGGCGTAGGCCACGCCCACTGGCACGGTGCGGACCACCAGCGTCAACATCCAGAAGGCCACGCCGTAGCCGACGATGATCAGCAGCAGGGGCAGCGGGGTACTCAGGCCCTTGACCGCCTTCATCGAAACGGTGGCGATCACTTCGGCGCAAATGGCGATGGCCAGGTAGGTGTAAGCGTTCATGGGAGGGTCCTCGTGTCTGGGCGTGCTTGATGAGGTCGGCATTCTAGAGATTCTTCAGATGGGGTAAAGTCATTACCTATCTGAATCAGAGATAGGTTGAGCCATGAGCACACAGTGGAATCTGGAGCAGTTGCGCCTGTTTGTCAGCGTGGCGCAACAGTGTTCGTTCTCGGCGGTGGCCCGGGATCGGCGCAAGGCGCAATCGGCGATCAGCGGCGCCATTGCCTTGCTGGAGGCCGACCTGGGGGTGAGCCTGTTCGAGCGCAGCAGCGGTCGCCAGCCGAAACTGACCGAGGCCGGCGGGGCCCTGCTGGAGGAAGCGCGGGAGGTGCTGCGCCAGTGCGAGCGCCTCAATGGCCGGGCGCTGGCCCTGGTACGTGGTGAGGAAGCGCGCCTGCGCCTGGCCCAGGATGAAGCGATGCCCTATCAGCCGGTCATCGACAGCCTCGAGGCCCTGGCCGAGCGCTTTCCCAGCCTGGAGGTGCAACTGACCAGTTCCGCCCAGGGCGACGTGGCGCGCAAGCTGGTGGAGCGCCGGGCCGACCTTGGCCTGCTGTTCTATCACGACCAGATTCCCGAGGCCCTCGAGCGGCGGGTGCTGGGCAGCATCGAAATGGTCACGGTCTGTGGTGTCGGCCATCCCCTGGCCCGCGAGGCCAGGGTGGATTGCCAGCAACTGGCGCAGCACCGGCAGTTGCTGATGGCGACCCAGTCGAGCGTCTACCCCGGCAGCGAGCCGGCCAGCCCGCAGGTCTGGCGCGCCGACAGTTTTTACGTGATGGCCGAGTGGCTGACCCGCGGCCTGGGTTGGGCCTGGTTGCCGCGGCATGTGGTGCAGTACCCGACGTACCAGGGGCAGATGGTCGAGCTGGTCAGCGAATGGACCCCGCCGGCGCTGGTGGTGGAGCTGGTCTGGCGCCGCGACGATCCCCTGGGGCCGGCGGCGCGCTGGCTGGCGGAGCGTTTTGCCGTGCACTTGCGGGCGATTGGCTGAAAAAGCCGATAAACTCCGCCGCCATGAATAGAACTCTCTACAGCGCGCTGTTTTACCTGGGGCTGCCATTGGTGGCGATTCGTCTATGGCTGCGGGCACGCAAGGCGCCGGCGTATGCCCGGCGGATCGGCGAACGTTTCGCCAGGGGCTTGCCGGCGATGCAGCCGGGCGGGATCTGGGTGCACGCGGTGTCGGTGGGCGAGAGCATCGCCGCCGCGCCGATGATCCGGGCCTTGCTGGCGCGTTATCCGCAGCTGCCGATCACCGTCACCTGCATGACGCCCACCGGTTCGGAGCGCATCCAGGCCATGTTCGCCAACGAACCGCGCATCCAGCATTGCTACCTGCCTTACGACCTGCCTTGCGCCGCCGCGCGTTTTCTCGATCGGGTACGACCGAAGCTGGCGGTGATCATGGAAACCGAGCTGTGGCCCAATCACATCCACCAGTGCGCCAAGCGTGGGATTCCCGTGGCGCTGGCCAATGGGCGGTTGTCGGAGCGTTCGGCCAGGGGCTACGGGCGTTTTGCCAAGCTCACCGGGCCGATGCTCGCCGAGATGAGCCTGTTCGCGGTGCAGACCGCCGCCGAGGCCGAGCGCTTCCGCCAGTTGGGCGCGCGAGCGGAAACGGTCGAGGTGACGGGTTCGATCAAGTTCGACCTGAGCATCGATCCGCAGCTGCTGGTGCGGGCCAGCGAGTTGCGCCAGCAGTGGCACGCCAGCGAGCGCCCGGTCTGGATCGCCGCCAGCACCCATGAAGGCGAAGATGCCGTGGTGCTGGATGCCCATCGCCAGTTGCTGGCCAGCTACCCGAATGCCTTGCTGATCCTGGTGCCGCGCCACCCGGAACGGTTCACCCCGGTGTTCGAGCTGTGCCGCCAGCAAGGTTTCGCCACCGTTCGCCGTTCCCGGGACGAACCGGTCAGCGCCGAGACCTCGGTGCTGCTGGGCGACACCATGGGCGAATTGCTGTTCCTCTATGCCTTGGCGGACAGCGCCTTTGTCGGCGGCAGCCTGGTGCCCAACGGCGGCCACAATCTGTTGGAGCCGGCGGCCCTGGCCAAGCCGGTGCTGAGCGGGCCGCATCTGTTCAATTTCCTGGAAATCGCCGCGATGCTGCGCGAGGCCGGAGCCCTGCAAGAGGTGGACGATGCCCACGGCCTGGCCGTGGCGGTGCAGCGCCTGTTCGAGCTGCCGCGCGATGCGCAGAAGATGGCCGAAGCCGGGCTGAAGGTGATGCGCAGCAACCAGGGCGCCTTGCAGCGCCTGCTCGACGGCTTGGATCGTCTGCTCAAGGATTGATCCGGAACCCTTGCCGCAGGCTGTGACCCTGTCCGTGGGACAGACAAAAAAGCCACCGCGATTCTATTGAATGGCGGTGGCTTTTTTATGCTCGTTGCGGTCGCTCGACGCCTGGGCTGGCGCCTGCAAGTTTACTCCCCCGAGCGGGCCTTGAGCTGCTCGGCCGCGGCCTTGGCCAGGTCCGGCGGGAGGAAGTCGCGGTCCGGGTTGTAGTCGGCTTTCAAGTAGCGCGACAGGTCCTGCAGATCGCCCGGGTTGAGGGTGCCGGCGGCTTGCTTGAGGCGCAGGTTGTCGAGGATGTAGTCGTAGCGGCTGTTGTTGTAGTTGCGCACCGAGGTGTACAGCTGGCGCTGGGCGTCGAGCACGTCGACGATATTGCGCGTACCGACCTGATAACCGATTTCCGTGGCTTCCACGGCGCTCTGGTTGGAGATGATCGACTGGCGCCGGGCCTGGACCTGTTCGACGTCGGTGTTCACCGCACGATGCAGGTTGCGGGTGTTCTCCACCACCTGCCGGCGCAGGGCTTCGCGGCGCTGCTCGCTCTGGCTCAGGCGCGAGTAGGATTCGCGCACCTGCGAGCTGGTCAGGCCGCCGCTGTAGATCGGAATGTTCAACTGCAGGCCGACGCTGCGCTGTTCGACATCGCTGCCGTAGCGCTGGCCCAGGGGCCCCGGGTTGCTGAAACCGAGGGCGTCGTTGTCGCCTTTCTTGTACTGCGCCACCGCATCGAGGGTCGGGGCGTGGCCGGCCTTGCGCTGCTTGAGGGTTTCCTCGGCGGCGCTGACCGCGTAGTTGCTGGCCTGCAGGTTGAGATTCTGCCTGGCGGCGGTATCGACCCAGGCCTTGGCGTCGTTGGGCGTCGGCGCCAGCACCGGCAGGCTGTGGACGATGCCCTGGATCGAGTTGTACTGGCGGTTGGTCAGGGTGATCAGCGCTTCGAACGCATCCTCCACCTGGCGCTGGGCGAGGATCCGGTTGGCCCGCGCGGTGTCGTAGCTGGCCTGGGATTGCAGGACGTCGGTCTTGTCCGACAGGCCGACGTCGAAACGCTCGTTGGATTGGTCCAGCTGACGCTTGAAGGCAGCTTCCTCGGCCTTGGTCGAAGCCAGGTTGTCCTGGGCGCGCAGCACTGAGAAGTAACTCTCGGCGCTTTGCAGGATCAGGTTCTGCTCGGTGGCCGACAGCTCCAGCGCGGCTTGTTCGTTGACGTCCTTGGCGGCTTGCAACTGGAACCAGCGGTCGGCGCGGAAAATCGGCTGGGCCAGGGTTGCCTGGTACACGGTGCCGCTGCGGCTGGCGGTCATCGACGGCTCGTCGAACTTGGTCCGGGTGTTGTTCAGGTCGGCACCGGCCGAGAGATTGGGCAGCAGGCCGGCGCGGGCCTGGGGCACGACTTCCTTGCGGGCATCGTAGTCGGCGCGGGCGGCGGCGAGGTCGGCATTGTTGTCGACGGCCTCCTGATAGACGCTGACCAGGTCGGTTTTATTGGTCAAGGGCGCTTCTGCTGCCCAGGCCATTCCATTGGACGCACAAGACACGGCGACGGCCAGTGAGAGTTTGCGCAGCATTCGACGATCCCTAGAGTTGATATTACGAGGATAATTTCGGCGCTCAGGCTAAGTCTCGGCCTGGGCAGCGTCAAGATTAGACGCAACTTGAGCGAGTGTAGATGTGCCTGTAGAGGGCAACAATCCTGCATTTACGCCATTCATCACGCTGTTTGCCGTGGGGTTGGCGTTCTGTGCGGGCTTTGTCTAGACTGGCCGGGTTCTTGTCGGGGTGCCTTGCTATGAGGCTGAGATCGGATAATCCGGATCCCGTTGAACCTGATCAGGTTAGCGCCTGCGTAGGGAACAAGATTTCTCGTCACCCGGCGAGTCCTCTTGTGCTTCGTCCGGGATGTTGTTCGACAATCGAACACCCCTCGAGCACCAAGCACTGCAGCAGCTGGTTTTGCCTCTGGCTCCAGCCCTGGCTGCGTCCGTTCGTGACAGGTTCGCTCCGACAAAAATCCACTGCCTGGATGCTGTCTGGAGAGCCCGTGATGACCATAAAAGCAAAAAACGCGATCAACCTGAGTGACTCGGCCAAGGTCGACGAACAGTCGGTTCAGCCCTTTACCCGCTCGCAAAAAATCTATGTCCAGGGCTCGCGTCCGGATATCCGCGTGCCGATGCGCGAAATCAGCCTCGACGTGACCCCCACCGACTTCGGCGGCGAGATCAACGCGCCGGTCACCGTCTACGACACGTCCGGCCCCTACACCGACCCCAACGTGGTGATCGATGTGCGCAAGGGCCTGGGCGACGTGCGCTCGGCCTGGATCGACGACCGTGGCGACACCGAGCGCCTGAGCGGCCTGAGTTCCAACTTCGGCCAGGCGCGCCTCGCCGATCCCGAGCTGACCAAGCTGCGCTTTGCCCACGTCAACAACCCGCGCCGGGCCAAGGCCGGGGCCAACGTCAGCCAGATGCACTACGCGCGCAAGGGCATCATCACCGCCGAGATGGAATACGTCGCCATCCGCGAAAACATGAAGCTGCAGGAGGCCCGTGCTGCCGGCCTGCTCGACCAGCAGCACGCCGGCCACAGTTTCGGCGCCAGCATCCCCAAGGAAATCACCCCGGAGTTCGTCCGCGAGGAAATCGCCCGTGGCCGCGCGATCATTCCGGCCAACATCAACCACGTCGAACTGGAACCGATGATCATCGGCCGCAACTTCCTGGTGAAGATCAACGGCAACATCGGCAACAGCGCCCTGGGCTCGTCCATCGAAGAGGAAGTGGCGAAGCTGACGTGGGGCATCCGCTGGGGTTCGGACACGGTCATGGACCTGTCCACCGGCAAGCACATCCACGAAACCCGCGAATGGATCATCCGCAACTCGCCGGTGCCGATCGGCACCGTGCCGATCTACCAGGCGCTGGAGAAGGTCAACGGCGTGGCCGAAGACCTGACCTGGGAGCTGTTCCGCGACACCCTGATCGAGCAGGCGGAGCAGGGCGTGGACTACTTCACCATTCACGCCGGCGTGCTGCTGCGCTATGTGCCGCTGACCGCCAAGCGGGTGACCGGCATCGTCTCCCGCGGCGGTTCGATCATGGCCAAGTGGTGCCTGGCGCATCACAAGGAGAACTTCCTCTACACCCACTTCGAGGAAATCTGCGAAATCATGAAGGCCTACGACGTCAGCTTCTCGCTCGGCGATGGCCTGCGTCCGGGCTCGGTCGCCGATGCCAACGACGAGGCGCAGTTCGGCGAGCTGGAGACCCTGGGCGAGCTGACCAAGATCGCCTGGAAGCATGACGTGCAGTGCATGATCGAAGGCCCGGGCCATGTGCCGATGCAACTGATCAAGGAAAACATGGACAAGCAGCTGGAGTGCTGCGACGAGGCGCCGTTCTACACCCTGGGCCCTCTGACCACCGACATCGCCCCGGGCTACGACCACATCACCTCCGGTATCGGTGCGGCGATGATCGGCTGGTTCGGTTGCGCCATGCTCTGCTACGTGACGCCCAAGGAACACCTGGGCCTGCCGAACAAGGATGACGTGAAGACCGGGATCATCACCTACAAGATCGCCGCGCATGCCGCCGACCTTGCCAAGGGCCACCCGGGCGCGCAGATCCGTGACAACGCGCTGTCCAAGGCGCGTTTCGAATTCCGCTGGGAAGACCAGTTCAACCTTGGCCTGGACCCGGACACCGCACGTGCCTACCACGACGAGACCCTGCCCAAGGATTCGGCCAAGGTCGCGCACTTCTGCTCCATGTGCGGGCCGAAGTTCTGCTCGATGAAGATCACCCAGGAAGTCCGCGAGTACGCCGCTAACCAGCGCATCGAAGCGGTGGACGTGGACGTCGCCCAGGGCATGGCGGCGCAGGCCGAGCGCTTCAAGCAGGAAGGCAGCCAGCTGTACAAGAAGGTCTGATCCTGCACTGCCGATCGCCTCGCAAGAGGCGATCTTTCACCGTCCGTAGGAGCGAGGCTTGCCCGCGATAGCGTCGTGTCAGGCACAACGTCATCGCGGGCCAGTCGGATCGCCGCCCGCTCGCTCCTACGGGTGGATGGTTTTTCCCAACCCTGTCCCTTCGAGATAGCACCCCTTGAACACAACCAGCAGTACCTATTCTCCCGATCTCGCGGTCCCTGCCGAGCGACGCGTATTCGGCGCGCGCGATCTGTTTTCCCTGTGGTTCTCCCTCGGCATCGGCCTGATGGTGTTGCAGACTGGCGCGCTGCTGGCGCCGGGCCTGGGCCTGGCTGGTGCCTTGCTGGCGATCCTGCTCGGTACGGCGGTCGGAGTGTTGCTGCTTGCCGCCGTGGGCGTGATCGGCAGCGATACCGGGCTGGCGTCCATGGCGGCGCTCAAGCTCAGCCTCGGCACGCGCGGCGCGAGCCTGCCGGCGCTGCTGAACCTGTTGCAATTGGTGGGCTGGGGCGCATTCGAGATCATCGTCATGCGCGATGCCGCCAGCCTGTTGGGCGGTCGCGCGTTCAGCGAAGGCAGCCTGCTGGCCAGTCCTTTGCTCTGGACCCTGTTTTTCGGTGCGCTGGCGACCCTGCTCGCGGTCAGCGGGCCACTGGCTTTCGTGCGCAAGATCCTGCGCAAATGGGGTATCTGGCTGCTGTTGGCGGCCTGCCTTTGGCTGACCTGGAACCTGTTCGCCAAGGCCGACCTGGCCGCGCTCTGGGCCCAGGCCGGCGATGGTTCGATGCCGCTGGGCGTGGGTTTTGACATCGCCATCGCCATGCCGCTGTCGTGGCTGCCGCTGATCGCCGACTATTCGCGGTTCGGCCAGCGTGCGCGCCATGTCTTCGGCGGTACGGCGCTGGGGTTCTTCATCGGCAACCTGTGGCTGATGAGCCTGGGCGTGGCCTACACCCTGGCCTTCGCCCCGAGCGGCGAGGTCAACGCGCTACTGTTGGCCCTGGCCGGCGCGGGCCTGGGGATTCCGCTGTTGCTGATCCTGCTGGACGAGTCGGAAAACGCCTTCGCCGATATTCACTCGGCGGCCGTTTCCAGCGGCATCCTGTTGCGCCTGAAAGTCGAGCACCTGGCCCTGGCAATCGGTCTGCTCTGCACCCTGATCGCCTGCCTGGCGCCGCTGGCCCAGTACCAGAACTTCCTGTTGCTGATCGGTTCGGTGTTCGCCCCGCTGTTCGGCGTGGTGCTAGTGGATCACTTCATCCTGCGCAAACGCCGTGCGCAAGGAGCGGCGGTGGGGTTGCGCTGGCCGGCGTTGCTGGCCTGGCTGGGTGGGGTCAGCACCTATCACCTGCTGGCCAACTTCTACCCGGATGTTGGCGCAACCCTGCCGTCGCTGGTGCTGGCAGGGCTGCTGCAAGGATTGCTGGGGCGGGCTTTCAGCGGCGACCGGGAAACAGCTCGGGCTTGAGAATGCCGTCGAGGCGGTTGTAGGGGATCTTCAGTTCGATGTGGCCCAGGGCGTAGGGCGCGATCACCGATACGTTGTACTTGAGGATCACGCCGCCGTAGGTCAGTGCCACGTTCGGGGTTTTCTGGAAGGGCCAGGTCTTGATGAAGTCGGGCTCCTGGTCCAGCTTGGTGCTGATCAGCCAGCTGTTGTGGGCCACCTGGGCGGCCTTCCAGAACGCGCCTTCCTGGCCCGGGCGCAGCATGTCGGACAGCGTCAGTTCCTTGTGCTGCTCGCGGGAGTAGTTGATGAAGCCGCGGCCGGGCGTGCCGTGGGCGCCGCCGGTGTCCAGGTAGCTGGCCAGCTCGATGATCACCAGGCCGTCATGCTGCTCCCGTACCTTGGCTTGCAGGTACATGCTGTGGCGGCTGGGGGCCTCGCGCAGGAACTGCTCACGATAGGCGTTCAGCGTGGCGGGAACCGCCTGCTGCGCGGTGTCGCGGGTCATCTGCAGCAGGCGCTTTTCGATCAGCGCATCCAGTTGCGGCTCGTCGGCGAAATGCACGGTATCGATGTTCACCAGCGGGCAATCCTGATTGTTGCAGCCGGGCTTGATCTGTTCCGACTTGTCGCTGGTGCTTTGCAGGGGCTTTTGATGGCTGGGTTGGAACAGGCTTTGGCAGGCGCCCAGGGTCAGGGCCAGGCAAGCCACGGAAGCGATTTTAAGAAGCGACATGTGCGTCCTTGATAAACCAGAGGTAGGCAAAAGTTACCGGCTTCGACTGCCTGCGGGGCAATCAGTTCGCCACTAAGCTCAATACAGGCAATTAGATTAGGTTTGCCCCCTTGCCGTCTATCCCGCTGATGGCAAAGGGGCTGCATCATCGGTCGCCCGCGCGTTAGGATGGCGCGAATATCGAGGGGGAGCCTCGGATCGGACAGCAGGATACGAGGATTCTTATGACGGACTTTGCCAACAGCACGCCGACCACTGTCGAGATCGTTCGGCGCGAAAAATGCTACCAGGGGTTTTACCAGCTCGACCGGGTGCAACTGCGCCATGAACTGTTTGCCGGGGGCCTGGGGCGCGAGATCAGTCGTGAAATATTTGTGCGTCATGATGCTGTCTGCGTGCTGCCGTACGATCCGCAACGTGACGAAGTGGTGCTGATCGAGCAGTTTCGCGTCGGCGCCATGGGGAAAACCGCGAACCCCTGGTTGATCGAACTGGTCGCCGGTCTGATCGACAAGGCGGAGCAGCCGGAAGAAGTTGCCCACCGTGAAGCGCAGGAGGAAGCTGGGCTGACCTTCTCCGCGTTGTGGCCGATGACCCAGTATTTCCCGTCGCCGGGGGGCAGTACCGAACTCGTGCACCTGTACCTGGGGCGCTGCGACAGCAGCGGTGCCGGTGGCCTGCACGGGCTGGCGGAAGAGGCGGAGGACATTCGCGTCTCGGTCTGGGCTTTCGAAGACGCCTTGCAGGCGGTGCGGGATGGGCGGATTTCCAACGCGGCGAGCATCATTGCCTTGCAATGGCTGGCTTTGAACCGCGTTGAAGTGAGGGGGCTATGGTCGTAAACAAAGCGCGCGATCGCTACCGGGTCGACCTCGTGGGGCTGCAAGCGTCCTGCGAGGCCAACTATGCCCGGCTGATGCGCCTGCTGCCCGATATGCGCAACCAGCCGACGGCGCGGCGGATCGCGGTGACCCAGGGCGACCAGATGCTCGGCGTACTGGCGCTGGAGGTGCTGCTGGCCTGCCCCTACACCACCACCTTGCAGGTGCGCCAGGAGCACAGCCTGCCCTGGCTACCGGTGCCGCAACTGGAAGTCCAGGTCTACCACGACGCGCGCATGGCCGAGGTCATCAGCGCCGAGCACGCCCGGCGCTTTCGTGGCATCTACCCCTATCCGAATGCCTTCATGCACCAGCCGGACGAGAAGGCCCAGCTCAACGTGTTTCTCGGTGAATGGCTGAGCCACTGCCTGGCCTGCGGCCATGAGTTCGAGGCCGTGCGTTAGATGTGAACTGCTTCCGCTTCGCCGGTTTCCTCTTTTGCCCATCCCCCAGCATAATTGCCCCCATTCCTCACTTCCCGTGACACCCCCTGGGAGGCCGCCTTGCCGAGCGTATCCACTCTGACCACCAGCGATTCCGTGTTGCTGGTGCAGTTGTCCGACAGCCATCTGTTCGCCGAAGCGGACGGCACGCTGCTGGGCATGAATACCTGCGACAGCCTGCAGCGGGTGATCGAACTGGTGCTGCGGCAGCAGCCGCGGATCGACCTGATGCTGGCCACGGGCGACCTGTCCCAGGACGGTACGCTGGAGTCCTACCAGAGATTTCGCGACATGACCCGGCAGATCCCGGCGCCGGCGCGCTGGATTCCCGGCAACCACGACGAACCGCGGATCATGGCGCAGGCGGCGTTGCAGAGCGCGCTGCTGGAGCCGGTGTTGGACATTGGCAACTGGCGGATCACCCTGCTCGATTCGGCGGTGCCGGGTTCGGTGCCGGGCTACCTGCAGGACGAACAACTGGAGCTGCTCGCCCGCGCCCTGAGCGAAGCCCCCGAGCGTCATCACCTGGTGTGCCTGCACCATCATCCGGTGTCCATCGGTTGCGCCTGGATGGAGCCCATCGGCCTGCGCAATCCGCAGGCGCTGTTCGCGGTCCTGAAGCGGTTTCCCCAGGTGCGCGCAGTGCTCTGGGGGCATGTGCACCAGGAAATCGACCATCGGCAAGACGATCTGCGCCTCATGGCGTCGCCTTCGACCTGCATTCAGTTCGAGCCCGGCAGCGAGGATTTCAAGGTGGGCGATACCCCACCGGGCTATCGCTGGCTGCGCCTGCTGCCCGATGGCGGCCTGGAAACCGGGGTCGAGCGCGTCACCGGCTTCGACTTCCAGGTCGACTACGGCAGCGACGGTTACTGATCGCACGTCCCGGACCGGGCTGGCGGCGCCAGGACAAAGGGATACACCTGAACACAAGTCAAGCGGCGATACACCCTGTAAACTGCGCCTTTTTGCACGCGGCAAAGGGAGTGCGCATGTCCGGTTCGATCCTCTATATCCACGGCTTCAACAGCGCCCCGGCGTCGACGAAAGCCAGCCAGCTGGTCGCTGTCATGGAGGCGATCGGCCGCGGCGAGCAACTGCGGGTGCCGGCCCTGCATCACCATCCGCGCGAGGCCATTGGCCAGTTGGAACGGGCGATTGGCGAACTCGGGCGGCCACTGCTGGTCGGCAGCTCGCTCGGCGGCTACTATGCGACTCACCTTGCCGAGCGCCATGGCCTGAAAGCCCTGCTGATCAACCCCGCGGTCAGTCCGCACCGGATGTTCGACGGTTTTCTGGGCACGCAGACCAACCTCTACACCGGGGAAACCTGGGAACTGACCCACGACCATGTGACGGCCCTGGCCGAGCTGGAAGTGCCGGCGCCCCAGGACCCGCAGCGGTTCCAGGTCTGGCTGCAGACAGGTGACGAGACGCTGGACTATCGCAGCGCCCAGCTGTATTACCGAGCCTGCGCCTTGCGCATCCAGGCCGGCGGCGACCATAGTTTCCAGGGTTTTGCCGGACAATTGCCGGCGTTGTTGAATTTTGCCGGCATCAGCCCGGATCAGTACCAGGCGATCGATTTCACCTCGCTGTGAACCCTCGCTTCTATTTCATTGAACGACTGACGACGAGACCCCATGGCCACTCCCAGCGCTAGCTCTTATAACGCAGACGCCATCGAAGTCCTCTCGGGCCTCGACCCGGTGCGCAAACGCCCGGGCATGTACACCGACACCACCCGGCCGAACCACCTCGCCCAGGAAGTCATCGACAACAGCGTCGACGAAGCCCTGGCGGGGCACGCGAAGTCGATCCAGGTCATCCTGCATGCCGACCATTCCCTGGAAGTATCCGACGACGGTCGTGGCATGCCGGTGGACATCCACCCCGAAGAGGGCGTGTCCGGGGTCGAGCTGATCCTCACCAAGCTCCATGCGGGCGGCAAGTTTTCCAACAAGAACTACCAGTTCTCCGGCGGTTTGCACGGGGTGGGTATTTCCGTGGTCAACGCCCTGTCGACCCAGGTGCGGGTGCGGGTCAAGCGTGACGGCAACGAATACCAGATGACTTTCGCCGACGGCTTCAAGGCCACCGAGCTGGAAGTGGTCGGCAGCGTCGGCAAGCGCAATACCGGGACCAGTGTGTACTTCGCCCCGGACCCGAAATACTTCGACTCGCCAAAATTCTCCGTCAGCCGCCTCAAGCACGTGCTCAAGGCCAAGGCCGTGCTGTGCCCGGGGCTGCTGGTCAGCTTCGAAGACAAAGGCACGGGCGAGAAAGTCGAGTGGCATTACGAAGATGGCCTGCGCTCCTACCTGGTGGACGCAGTCAGCGAATTCGAGCGCCTGCCGTCCGAACCCTTCTGCGGCAGCCTGGCAGGTAACAAGGAAGCGGTGGACTGGGCGCTGCTGTGGTTGCCCGAAGGCGGCGACAGCGTGCAGGAAAGCTACGTCAACCTGATCCCGACCGCTCAGGGCGGTACCCACGTCAATGGTCTGCGCCAGGGCCTGCTGGATGCGATGCGCGAGTTCTGCGAGTTCCGCAACCTGCTGCCGCGCGGCCTGAAACTGGCGCCGGAAGACGTCTGGGAGCGCATCGCCTTCGTGCTGTCGATGAAGATGCAGGACGCGCAGTTCTCCGGTCAGACCAAGGAGCGCCTGTCCTCCCGCGAGGCCGCGGCTTTCGTTTCGGGAGTGGTCAAGGACGCGTTCAGCCTGTGGCTCAACGCCAACCCGGAACTGGGCATGCAACTGGCGGAGCTGGCCATCAGCAACGCCGGTCGCCGCCTGAAGGCCAGCAAGAAGGTCGAGCGCAAGCGCATCACCCAGGGCCCGGCCTTGCCAGGCAAGCTGGCGGACTGCGCCGGCCAGGACCCGATGCGTTCCGAGCTGTTCCTGGTGGAAGGCGACTCCGCCGGCGGTTCGGCCAAGCAGGCGCGGGACAAGGAGTTCCAGGCGATCCTGCCGTTGCGCGGCAAGATCCTCAACACCTGGGAGGTGGATGGCAGCGAAGTCCTGGCCAGCCAGGAAGTGCACAACATTGCCGTGGCCATCGGCGTCGACCCGGGCGCCGAGGACATGAGCCAGCTGCGCTACGGCAAGATCTGCATCCTCGCCGACGCCGACTCCGACGGCCTGCACATCGCCACCTTGCTGTGCGCGCTGTTCGTCCAGCATTTCCGCCCGCTGGTGGATGCCGGTCACGTGTATGTGGCGATGCCACCGCTGTACCGCATCGACCTGGGCAAGGAAATCTACTACGCCCTCGACGAAGCCGAGCGCGATGGCATTCTCGATCGCCTGGTGGCCGAGAAGAAGCGCGGCAAGCCGCAGGTCACCCGATTCAAGGGCCTGGGCGAAATGAACCCGCCGCAACTGCGCGAAACCACCATGGACCCGAACACCCGGCGCCTGGTCCAGCTGACCCTCGGTGACGACTACGCCGCCACTTCGGAAATCATGGACATGCTGCTGGCCAAGAAGCGTGCCGGCGATCGCAAGACCTGGCTCGAATCCAAGGGCAACCTGGCCGAGGTTCTGGCCTGATGCGCAAAGGCTTTGCCCTGGCGTTGCTGCTGTTGGCGAGTTCGGCGATGGCCGACACCGTGCCCGAGCTGAAGCTGCTCGCCGAGCATCCGGTCGACGGCATGCGCGGCGGCAACCTGTCGGGGCTGGCGCAGTGCGGCAAGGAGTTGTGGACGGTCTCCGACCGCGACGATGACCAGATCTATCGGCTCGATACCAGCGACCGCGTCTGGCAGGCCGAAACCGTGCGCATCGATGTGCCGCCGGTCCCGGACAGCGGCCTGCCCTGGGGCTTGAGTTCGCGCACCTGGGTGGCTTCGTTCGTGCGTGGCGGCGACCTGGATTTCGAGGGCATCACCTGCGACAGCGCCGGCAACAAGTATGTGGTCAGCGAGTCCCATGCGGCGGTGTTGCAGTTGGCGCCGACGGGGTCGGCCGCCTGGCTGAAGATCTCGCCGATCATGGTGCGCGAGGCGCGGGCCAGCGGCATGTTGCTGCATTTCAATGCGCTGTTCGAAGGTCTGGCGGTCAACCCGGCCGGCGACAGGATCTGGCTGGCCGCCGAGCGCGAGCGTCGCGGCCTGCTGTTGATCAAGCGCCAGCAGAGCGTCTGGGACTGCGACGGTGGTTGTGTGCTGCTCAGCGAAGCCGGGCTGGAAATGCAGCCGCCACAGATGCCGGAAGCCAAGGCTGTCTCGCGGGATTTCGCCGACCTGTCGCTGTTCGAGGGCAAGTTGTTCACCCTCGAGCGCAACGCGTTCCAGGTCTGCCGCCGCGATGCCTTGACGGCCAAGGTCGAGCGTTGCTGGTCGTTCGCCGCCGAGGCACTGCAGGAGCATCGGCGTTATTCACAGGCCTATGGCCTGACCGAGGCGCTGGTGGTGGATGCCGACGGGGCCTGGATCGGCGTGGATAACAACTTCGGCGCCCGTGCCGATGGCGAAAAACGTCCGATCGTCTGGCGCTTTGCCGCGCCCGAAGGCGGCTGGAGCGCCAAGCCTTGAGCCAGCCACCGGGCAAGCGTGCCGGACGCGTGCTGCTGGTGCTGGCCTGGGGCGCCGGGTTGTTCCTGGCGACGCGGTTTTTCGGCGAGTGGGAACAGCGCCAGGAGAATCCCAACGCTGTCGTCACTTCGCAACAACATGAGGGTTACATCGAAGTGAAGCTGGTCGGTAACGGCCAGGGGCATTTCGTCGCCAGCGGCCAAATCAACGGCCGGCCGGTGGATTTCATGCTCGATACCGGAGCGACCGATGTGTCGATTCCGTCCGGGCTGGCCGAGCGTCTCGGCCTGGAGAAGGGCGCGCCCGTGACCCTGAGCACCGCCAATGGTCGCAGCGAGGGTTACCGGACCCGCCTCGACAGCCTGCAACTGGGCGATATCGTCCTGCGGGACGTCCGGGCCCTGGTGGCGCCGGGCCTGGGGGGCGAGCAGGTACTGCTGGGCATGAGCGCCTTGAAAAAACTTGAATTTACCCAGCGTGGCGGCACTTTGCTGCTGCGCCAGACAACGAACTGATGAGGCCCGCATGAGCGACTCCCTGGATCTCAGCCTGGATGGCGTAGAACGCCGATCGCTGGCTGACTTCACCGAAAATGCCTACCTCAACTACTCCATGTACGTGATCATGGACCGTGCTCTGCCGCATATCGGCGACGGCCTGAAACCGGTACAGCGGCGTATCGTCTACGCCATGAGTGAGCTGGGGCTGGATGCCGATTCCAAGCACAAGAAATCCGCCCGTACGGTCGGTGACGTGCTGGGTAAGTTCCACCCCCACGGCGACTCGGCCTGCTACGAAGCCATGGTGCTGATGGCGCAGCCGTTCAGCTACCGCTACACCCTGGTGGACGGCCAGGGCAACTGGGGTGCGCCGGACGATCCCAAGTCCTTCGCCGCCATGCGCTATACCGAGGCACGCCTGTCGCGTTATTCCGAAGTCCTGCTCAGCGAGCTGGGCCAGGGCACCGCGGACTGGGGGCCGAACTTCGACGGCACCTTGCAGGAACCCCTGGTATTGCCGGCACGTTTGCCGAATATCCTGCTCAATGGCACCACCGGCATCGCCGTGGGCATGGCCACCGACGTGCCGCCGCACAACCTGCGCGAAGTCGCCACGGCCTGCGTGCGCCTGCTGGACGAGCCCAAGGCCACGGTCGAACAGCTCTGCGAGCACATCCAGGGGCCTGACTACCCGACCGAAGCGGAGATCATCACCCCGCGTGCGGACCTGCTGAAAATCTACGAGACCGGTCGTGGTTCGGTGCGCATGCGCGCCGTGTATCGCGTCGAGGATGGCGACATCGTCGTTACCGCGCTGCCGCATCAGGTGTCCGGTGCCAAGGTGCTGGAGCAGATCGCCGCGCAGATGCAGGCCAAGAAGCTGCCGATGGTCGCCGACCTGCGGGACGAGTCCGACCACGAGCATCCTTGCCGGATCGTGATCATTCCGCGCTCCAACCGAGTCGATCCCGACGAGCTGATGCAGCATCTGTTCGCTACCACCGAGCTGGAATCCAGCTACCGGGTCAACGTCAACATCATCGGCCTGGACGGCAAGCCGCAGTTGAAGAACCTGCGTGCCCTGCTGGTGGAGTGGCTGGAGTTCCGCGTGCTGACCGTGCGCCGCCGCCTGCAGTTCCGCCTGGACAAGGTCGAGCGGCGCCTGCACCTGTTGGACGGCTTGCTGATTGCCTACCTCAACCTGGATGAAGTGATCCATATCATCCGTACCGAGGACCAGCCGCGGGCCAAGCTGATCGAGCGTTTCGCCCTGAGCGAAGTGCAGGCCGACTACATCCTCGATACCCGTCTGCGTCAATTGGCGCGCCTGGAAGAGATGAAGCTGCGCGCCGAGCAGGATGAATTGCTCAAGGAACAGGCCAAGCTGCAGGCCTTGCTCAACAGCGAAGCCAAGCTCAAGAAACTGGTGCGTAGCGAGCTGCTGCAGGACGCCGAAACCTACGGCGACGACCGTCGTTCGCCGATCGTCGAGCGGGCCGAGGCCAAGGCCCTGTCGGAAAACGAGCTGATGCCGACGGAGCCGGTCACGGTCGTTCTGTCGGAAAAAGGCTGGGTGCGTTGCGCCAAGGGGCATGATATCGACGCCACTGGCCTGTCCTACAAGGCTGGGGACGGTTTCAAGACGTCGGCTATCGGCCGCTCCAACCAGTTCGCGGTGTTTATCGACTCCACCGGGCGCAGCTATTCGGTGGCCGCGCATACATTGCCGTCGGCCCGTGGCCAGGGCGAACCGCTGACCGGGCGCCTGACGCCGCCGCCGGGCGCGAACTTCGAATGTGTATTGCTGCCGGACGACGAAGCGCTGTACGTGATCGCCTCTGACGCAGGCTACGGTTTCGTGGTCAAGGGCGAGGACCTGCAAGCCAAGAACAAGGCGGGCAAGGCGCTGCTGAGCTTGCCGAACAACGCCAAGGTCCTGTTGCCACGCCAGGTGAGCGATCGTGAGCAGAACTGGCTGGCCTCGGTGACCACCGAAGGGCGTTTGCTGGTGTTCAAGATCAGCGACCTGCCGCAGCTGGGCAAGGGCAAGGGCAACAAGATCATCGGCATCCCGGGTGAGCGGGTGGCCAGTCGCGAAGAGTTCGTGACCGATATCGCGGTGTTGCCAGAGGGCGCGACGCTGGTGCTGCAGGCCGGTAAACGCACCCTGTCGCTCAAGGCCGACGACCTCGAACACTACAAGGGAGAACGCGGCCGTCGCGGTAACAAACTGCCACGAGGTTTCCAGCGAGTGGATGCGTTGTTGGTAGAGACTCTCAATTAGTGGGAGACAGAGCGTCCGATCTGCGATTTAACCCGTAGATCGACGCTACAACACTGGAGTCATGGCGCATATTCACGGATGATATGCGCTTTCAAGCGCCGGCGTGGCTGAGCGTTATTCAGGGTTATTTTTGAGTATTTGCACTGTGGCTAGCCTTGTGGCCGCCACCTGGATGGAATGATGACTGTTCTGCGCCTTCCTTTTGTTTTCTTGCTCGCCGGCGTTCTTGGCCTGGCGGGTTGCAGCGTGCACCAGCCGGTGTCGCTGTATCAGCTGGACAGCGGAAGTCCAGCGCAACCGGCGCAAAGCGCCGGTATGGCTGTACTGTTGGGGCCGGTGCTGGTAGCCGACTACCTGCAACGCGAAACCTTGTTGCAACGTCAGAGCGACGGCAGCCTGCAGGCGGCGACCGACGGTCGTTGGGCGGGCAGCCTGTCCGCCGATATCGATCAACTGCTGTTGCGTCAGGTCGCCGGCCAGCTGGATAGCCAGCGGGTCGTGCTGGCGCCGGCCAGTACCGGCTTCACCCCGGATGTGCAGGTGCTGCTGTCGATCACTCGCCTGGATTCGGGCGCCTCGCAGCCGGCGGTGCTCGATGCGCAATGGCGCTTGATCGATCGTCGCGGGCAGGTGCGTGACAACCGTATCGTCCATCTGCAGGAACAGCATGCGGGTACAACCGCGTCCCAGGTCCAGGCCCAGGGTGTGCTGCTGCAGCGCCTGGCCGAGCAGCTGTCCGGGGCGATCAAGCCGCTGGCCAACCAGCCTGCGGTCGCTGAAGTGCCACGCAAGGCGGCTCCCGCCCCGGCGGCAAAGCCGGCCGAGCAGGAGAAGCAGCCGAAGATCCCGATGGCCACGCCTATCCGCACGGATATGGAAGTGTTCCGCTTCTGAGTGTTGTGGTTCCAGGACAAAGCCCGCTAATTAGCGGGCTTTGTCGTTTCTGGGGGAGGGCAGGCACGGCCTTGAGTTTATCGCGAGCAAGCTTCGCTCCTACAGAACGTATGCAGTGTCCTTGCAGGGGCGAGCTTGCTCGCGATAGCCGTTACCCTGCCCCAACAAAAAGCCCGCATCGCTGCGGGCTTTTTGTTGGGGCAGGGTTCAGAGCTTGGCCCGGCTCTCGTGCATCCGCGCCAGTTGCCGTTCCAGCATCGATGGATAGGGCTCCATCAGGCGTTCGACGCAGCAGGCGCCTTCGGGGCTGGCAATCGGACGAATGCGCGCGCGCTGGCGGATCAGGACGTCGTCGCTGATCTTGCGTTCGACCAGCAGCAGGTTGCGGCTGTGCTGGGACAGCGCCAGGGCATCCTGGGCGGTCTCGGTCAGCAGCAGGTCGATCTGGCTCAGGCCGAACAGTTCTTCGCCCAGGGTCAGGCCCAGTTGCAATTGCAGGGTGATGCCGCTGTCGGCCACTTCGATCTGCAGGGCGTGGCCCAGGGCGCGCAACAGCTCGCCGCAGCAGATGGCGTTGGTCAGGTAGTCGTCGCCGCTGTCTTCGCTGTGGAACAGCATCAGTGTGCTGCCATCGTTCAGGGTGTGCAGTTCGCTCTGGTAGAGCGAGGCGGCCTGGTCGAGGCAATCGCGATAACGTTCCAGCAATTCCGTCAGGCGGGCACGGGGCAGGCGGCGCAGTTGGTCCTGGGCGCCCAGTTGCACGGCCAGTACGGCGCTGTGCTGCGGCTGAGCCGGCGCCACCGGTTTGGCCAGGGGCTGGGCGGCGGTCGCGGAGGAGCTGTCGCGAAGATCGGCGAACGGATCTTCGTCGTCCTGATCCTCCTCGGCGTGGACCACATGCCGCGGCGCGGCCTTGAGGCCGGCGACGGGAGCGCTTTCATCGAAGCTTGGATCACGCAGGTTGCGTACTTCGAAGCTCGGTTCCGCGTCCTCGGTATCGTCGTAGTCGGTGTCGTCGATTTCCGCTTCCGGCTCGGGCTCCGGTTCGATCTTCTCCGGCGCGAAGCTGGTGTGCAGCTGGCGCGCCAGGTCGCCGATCTCGTCCTGGCGCTGGGTGGCCGGGGTGTGCTCGTCGATATCCCGCAGCCAGACCCGCAGTTGCAGCAGCGGCGTGGAGATATGCCGCCCCAGGCGCAGGCTCAACGCCAGGGCCAGGGCCAGCAGGATGGCACTGAGAATGCCCATGCTCTGCAGGCTGATGGTCATCGGCTGCTGGAATTGTTCCATGTCCAGGCTGATGCGCAGGTTGCCGGCGGTCACGTCCTGGAAGGTGATCTTGGTCTGGTAGACGCCTTCGGTTTCGCCCAGCAGGCTGCTTTTCGGACGCTGGCCGGCTTCGGCGAGGATGCGGTTGTCCACGCTGTAGATCGCCGCGTGGGCCACCAGCGGGTTCTTGGTCAGGTTGTTCAGCAGCACGTTGAGGCTGAGGATGTCGTTGGACACCAGCAACTCGGTGGCCGAGGTCGCGGTCTGGGTGGTCAGGCTCTGACCCAGGGCGTCGGCTTGCTCGTGCATGGCCTGCTTGAATTGCAGCCCCATCACGCAGGCATAGATCACCAGGGCCAGGGCGACCAGGATCACGTTATGGCTGGCGATGCGCAATGCAATCGGTACACGGCGGTGACGCAGTGCACGGAAGATCAGCAGGAAGAAGTTATCGGTTTTAACTGGCGTGGGCCGGTTCACTGAGCTCGGCTCTTTTGTCCGTGAAGTTGAGGCGCAGTATAGCGACAGGCCCTAGACCGGCAAAGCGCTGGCTGTGCCCGATGGTCACTGAAAGTGGGTAGAATGCGGTTTTTTTCCACCTGCGGGGGTGCGCCTTGCGCGAAATCGTCTTGATAAACATCACCGGTGAAGACCGTCCGGGTCTTACCGCGGCCATTACCGGCGTCCTGGCCCAGGGTGGTGTGAACATTCTCGACATCGGTCAGGCGGTGATTCACGACACTCTGTCGTTCGGCATCCTGGTTGAAATTCCGGAAAGCGAGCAAGGCTCGTCGGTGCTCAAGGATATTCTGTTCACCGCCTATGAGCTGGACCAGCAGGTCCGTTTCACGCCGGTTTCCGAAGAGGACTACCAGCAGTGGGTCGGCGGCCAGGGCAAGAAGCGCCATATCGTCACCTTGCTGACCCGCAAGGTCACTGCCGAGCAATTGCAGCGCGTCAGCTCGATCACCGCCAAGTACGGCTTGAACATCGATCACATCGACCGCCTCTCCGGGCGCATGCCGCTGGATACCCCGGCCGACAAGGGCAAGGGCTGCATCGAGTTTTCCGTGCGTGGCGAAGCGGCCGATCCGCAGGCGCTGCGCGCCGAGTTCCTGAGCGTCGCGCAGGAGCTGAACGTCGATATCGCCTTCCAGGAAGACTCGCTGTTCCGCCGCAACCGCCGCCTGGCGGTATTCGACATGGACTCGACCCTGATCGAGGCGGAGGTCATCGACGAGCTGGCCAAGGCGGCGGGCGTAGGCGGTCGGGTGGCGGCAATCACCGAGCGGGCCATGGCGGGCGAACTGGATTTCCGCGCCAGCTTCAAGGAGCGCCTGGCCTTGCTCCAGGGCCTGGATGTCGAGGTGCTGGATTCCATCGGCGCAACGCTGCGCCTGACCGAAGGGGCCGAGACCCTGTTCGCCGAACTCAAGCGCCTGGGCTACAAGACCGCCATTCTGTCGGGCGGCTTCACCTACTTCGCCAAGCAATTGCAGGCCAAGTTGGGGATCGACTACGTATTCGCCAATGAGCTGGAAGTGGTCGACGGCAAGGTGACCGGTGTCGCGGTCGAGCCGATCGTTGATGCCCAGCGCAAGGCCGATCTGTTGCGTGAACTGGCGGCTAGGGAAGGCCTGCGTCTGGAGCAGACCATTGCCGTGGGCGATGGCGCCAACGACCTGCCGATGCTGGCGATTGCCGGCCTGGGTGTGGCTTTCCGTGCCAAGCCGCTGGTCAAGCAGTCGGCCAAGCAGGCGATTTCCACCCTGGGGCTGGACGGCGTGCTTTACCTGCTGGGTTTCCGCGACCGCGACGGGCAACTCTGAAGCGAATCGCAAGCATAAAAAAACGCCGCAGATCGCGGCGTTTTTCATGTCTGGTCTGTATGCCCGGATATCAGGCCTTGGCCAGGCCCAGGCCTTGGCCCATCTGCACCGGCGAGCCGGCACCCAGGCTTTCGGCCCACTGCACCTGGTCCGGACCGAACAGCACGATCGCGGTGGAGCCCAGCTTGAAGCGTCCCAGCTCGGCGCCTTTCTCCAGGTGGATCGGCGCGCGGGCCGCTTCGTCGTAGCGCACGGTCTTGAGTTCGCGCTTCGGCGGCGTCACCAGCCCGGCCCAGACGGTTTCGATCGAGGCCACGATCATGGCGCCCACCAGGACTACGGCCATCGGGCCACGCTCGGTATCGAATACGCACACTACGCGTTCGTTACGGGCGAACAGCTCGGGTACGTTTTCCGCGGTGGTCTGGTTGACCGAGAAGATGCGTCCTGGCACGTAGACCATTTCCCGCAAGGTGCCGGCCAACGGCATGTGCACCCGGTGGTAGTCCTTCGGCGACAGGTAGACAGTGGCGAAGTCGCCGCCCATGAAGGGGGCGGCCAGCGCCGAGTCGCCACCCAGCAGCTCAAGCACGCTGAAGCTGTGGCCCTTGGCCTGGAATACCCGGCCATGCTCGATCGGGCCGAGTTGGCTGATCGCGCCATCGGCGGGGCTGAGGATCGCACCCGGGGTCTGGTCCAGCGGACGGGCGCCGTCTTTCAGGGCGCGGGTGAAGAAGGCGTTGAAGTGCTCGTAGGCGGTCAGGTCCTCCACCAGTGCCTGCGACATATCCACCTGATAACGCTTGGCGAACCAGGCGGTGAAGGCATTCTTGAACCAGCGCACGCGGCACTCGGCGATGCAGCCGGCCAGGCGCGACAGCAGGTGGTGGGGCAGCAGGTACTGGCTGAGGATAAACAAACGCTTTTTCATTAACTGTCCTTAAACCTTAAATCTCTACGGGCGTATCGGGGTGGTTGCCCCATTCGCCCCAGGAACCGGCGTAGCCCTTGACTCGCGGATAACCGAGGGCCTTGGCCACCAGGTAGGTGAAGCCAGAGCGGTGGTGAGTCTGGCAATGGGTAATCACTTCTTTGTCTTTGCTGATGCCAAGTCGCTCGAGAATCTGCGGCATGTCGCGGCGGATCCGCAGGCTGCGTGCCTGATCCATGCCCGCCGTCCACTCGAAGTTGATCGCGCCGGGAATATGCCCACCCTTGGCGGCGAGGACTTTCTCACCTGAATACTCCAGCGGGCCGCGGGCATCCCAGATCGCCAGGTCGGCGGCACCCAGACGGCTTTGCAGGTATTCCCGGGTGGCGGTCGGCTCGTCGTGCAGGGTCAGGGCGACGGGGCCGCCCACGGCGGCCGGCACCTCGCTCGACACTGGCAGGCCGTCGGCCAGCCAGGCGGGCAGCCCGCCATCCAGGTAGTGATAGCGGGAGTGGCCGATCACATCCAGCAGCCAGATGAAGCGCCCGGCCCAGCCACCGCCTTCGTCGTCGTAGACCACATAGACCGCCTCCGGGTTGTGCCCGAGCTCGCCGAACAGCGCTTCGAGCGCCGCTTGCGGTGGCATCAGCCCGGGCGCTGGCGCCTGACCCAGCTGAGTACGCTTGGGATCAACGAAATGCGCGCCGGGAATATGCCCTTCGGCATAGCGGGCGGCGCTGGTCAGATCCACCAGAATCAGTTCGCGGGCGTCGAGGCGAGGGAGCAAGTCGCTCGGCTCGATCACCAGCGGCAAGCCAGAGAAGTCAGGCATGTGAGGTCTCCAGGGCACAAAGGAGGGGATTGTAGCGCAAGCGTCAGCGGCTGCGGTTGGTAAAGCTGTGCAGGGCCTTTTCGATGCACTGCGCGGTCTTGCCGAAAGCCTGTACGGAGATCTCCGAGAAGGGTTGGCCACCCTGGTCGGCGACAATCAGCATGATCACCCGGCCATTGCTCGGGACCGAACGCAGCAGCAGGTGTTCGCCGCGGAACAGGCTGCGCAGGCTGTCGGGCAGGCGGGCGGAAAACTGCGCAGTGTTGGCAGGTGTCAGGCGCACTTGCGCCGGAGCGTCGAGCAAGCGTTGCAGCACGCTGCTCTGACTGATCTCCAGCGACAGGCTGGCGGCTTGCGCGGGGAGCCCGGCGAGCTGATGCACCCGCAACTGGGTTCGCGTGCGATCGACCATCAGCAGCATCACCCGACGCATGCCGCAGGCCACCAGGGCATTGCAGGCCTGGGTAGTCAGATGCATGGCATTGCTGAAGCGGCTGGGCTCGACCAGCAATTCGCTGCACTGCTTGCGCCATTTGGCCAGGTCTTCGGCGGTCGGGCCGGGAGCTGGAAGTTCACCGCTGTGCTCGCGATCGCTGCCCCAGGGCCAGAGCAGTGCCTCGGCCGGATGCCACAGGTCGGCCATGCTGTGCTGTCGCGCGCTCTGCGCGGCTTGCTGGTGCAACTGTTGCTGCACGTCGTCCATCGGCAGTTGCAGGTACAGGCTGGTGAGGTATTGCCAGCGCAGGCAGTGCGCGCCGGTCCAGGATTCTTGCGCCGAGAGGGCCAGGGCATTGGCCAGCAAGACGCTGTTGGCCGGTTGGTTCAGCCAGCGTTGCAGGGCCGGATCGGCATCCAGGCATTGCTGCTGGTGCAGCGGATGGGCGTTGTCGCGGGCGATATGCAGGGCTTTGGCCAGGTGATCCTGCTCGTCGATCAGCAGGCGGTAGCCTTGCTGGACCCAGATCGGCAGATGCCAGATGTCCACCAGCGCCTGGCACAGCCGGAGCAGGCTGACGCCGAACAATTCCTGCTCGACCTGCCGGGCCGGCTCGGCCTGGTGGACGACGCGCCGTTGCCATTCTTCGAGCAGCTTCGGATAGGCCAGCGCCATGGGCCACAGCGGCGAGAGAAACAACAGGCTGCCCCAGTGGATGTCCTGCCAGAGCCGGGCCAGGCGCCCGGCGAAAAAACCATTGGCCTGTTGGGTCGCATGCTGGCTGATCATTTGCAATTGACGCAGCCCGACGGGGATCTGCTCCTCGGGCTGGGCCGGCAGGCGGTCGATCAGCTCTTCGGTGCGCTTGAGCCCGAGGCGATTGAGGGCAATCTCCAGATTTTCCGCCGGCTCGCCCATGCTGCCATGGGTATGGAGATTGGCTTCGCGGATCACGCTCAGGGCCAGCGCGGGGCTGTCCTGCATCAAATCGGCGATATCGCGCAAGGAACTGCGGTTGTCCCGGATGGCCCGGCAGACCCGGTCGTGGCTGGCCTGCGGCACTGGCAAGCGGACTGAGTCGAGCCGCTTTATCCAGGCTTCGAGGGAGTTGGGAATAGTCGTTGGGACTGTCGTTTCATTAGACATGGCTGGGCGCAATCATCGTCTGCTGTAAACACGCCCAGAGCGGGCCAAACTGGCTTTTCGCCTTAACGGCCTATAGTCTGGCGCAGTTTTGTCGATAAGTAGAAGAAGAGATTTAAGAACTTCCGAATAAGACCTTGAACCCGACTCAGTAAGTACTTTCCTACCTATGGCTAAAATTATCGGCATCATCGTCGTGTTCGCGAGTGTTCTCGGCGGATACGTGCTTTCTCACGGCAAGATCGCAGCCCTGATCCAGCCCTTCGAGGTCATGATTATCGGTGGCGCCGCGCTGGGGGCGTTCCTCCAGGCGAACCCTGGCTACATGACCATGCACGTGCTCAAGAAGTCCCTGGGGATGTTCGGCTCGCGCTTTTCCCAGACCTTCTACCTGGAAGTGCTGGGGCTGATCTACGAGATCCTCAACAAGAGCCGCCGTGAAGGCATGATGGCGATCGAAGGCGATATCGAAGATGCCGCCGCCAGCCCGATTTTCGCCAAGTACCCGGCCGTGCTCAAAGACGAGCGCATGACCGCGTTCATCTGTGACTACCTGCGCATCATGTCCTCCGGCAACATGGCTCCCCACGAGCTCGAAGGCCTGTTCGACATGGAGCTGTTCAGCCTCAAGGAAGACCTCGAACACCCCTCCCATGCGGTCAACGGCATCGCCGATGGCATGCCGGGTTTCGGTATCGTCGCGGCGGTACTGGGGATCGTGGTGACCATGGCATCCCTGGGCGATGGCGACCAGAAGTCCATCGGCCTGCACGTAGGTGCGGCGCTGGTCGGTACCTTCTTCGGTATTCTCGCGGCCTACGGCTTCTTCGGCCCATTGGCCCATTCCCTGGCGCACGATGCCAAGGAAGAGCTGAACGTCTACGAAGCCATCAAGGCTTCCCTGGTGGCTTCGGCTTCCGGCATGCCGCCATCGCTGGCCGTGGAGTTCGGGCGCAAGGTGCTGTACCCGGCGCACCGTCCAAGCTTTGCCGAGCTGGAACAAGCGGTTCGCGGTCGCTAAGCCATGGAAAACAATCAGCCGATTATCATCAAGCGCGTCAAGCGCTTTGCCGGCGGGCATCACGGCGGGGCGTGGAAGATCGCCTTCGCCGACTTCGCCACGGCGATGATGGCGTTCTTCCTGGTGCTGTGGCTGCTGTCCACGGCCACGCCGGAACAGAAGATCGCCATCGCCGGTTACTTCAAGGACCCGATCGGCTTCTCGGAAAGCGGTACGCCCTACATCATCGACCTGGGCGGTTCTCCCGAGCTGGCGCCGGACAATACGCTCAACCCCGAGATCAAGTCGCAGCCTCAGCCAGACAAGGTCACGGTGGATACCGATCAGGTCGAGAACATGGCCGAGCAGGTTGAAAGAGAGCGTCTGGAACTGCTGCTCCAGGAGTTGCAGAACAAGGTCGAAGAGAACCCGCAGCTGCAGAAGTTCAAGGACCAGATCCTGTTCGAGATCACTCCGGACGGCCTGCGCATCCAGATCATCGATTCGGAAAACCGGCCGATGTTCGACTCCGGCAGTGCGCGCCTGAAGCCGTACTTCGAGGACATCCTGCTGGCCATGGCCGACACCATCAAGGCGGTGCCGAACAAGATCAGCATCAGCGGCCATACCGATGCCAAGCCTTATGCGGGCACTGGCGACTTCGGCAACTGGGAGCTTTCGGCCAACCGCGCCAATGCCGCGCGTCGCGCGCTGGTGGCGGGCAGCTACCCGGATGGGCAAGTGGCACGAGTGGTGGGTTATGCCTCGTCGTCGCTGTTCGATCGCAAGGACCCGTTCAACCCGGTCAACCGGCGTATCGACATCGTGGTGCTGACCAAGAAGGCCCAGCGTGCCATCGAGGGTGAAGTTGCCCCCGATGCCCCGGCACCGACCCAGGGCCAGGGCGCGCCGGGCGAAGTGCCGGCGGATCCGAACGCCTTGCCGCCGGAGCAGGAGCCGTTGCCGGCGCATGAGCTGCGTGAGCGTTTGAATCTTTTCGAGGATGCAGCACCGAAGACCGGAGGAGCGACCGCGCCGGCGGCCGCTCCTCCGGCGGCGCGCTGATCGGCAAGCGACAGTGCTCCATGAAAAAGGCCGCGATCATCGCGGCCTTTTTGTTTCTGCGTGGTGCTGCCTGTTAATAGCTGCTATCCGGCAGGCTGGCGATGATCGAGCGATAGCTGTTCATCCGTTGCTGCTGGATGCGGCCGTCTTCCAGGGCCTTGAGCAGGGCGCAGCCCGGTTCGCGGTCATGTTTGCAGTCGCGGAAGCGGCAGGTGCCCAGCAGGTCGTTGAATTCGATGAAGCCTGCCTCGACATCGGCGCGGCTGACGTGGCCCAGGCCGAATTCGCGAATCCCCGGGGAGTCGATCAGTTCGCCACCACCCGGAAAGTGGAACAGGCGCGCGGTGGTGGTGGTGTGGGTGCCCTGGCCGGACAGTTCCGACAAGGGGCCGACGCGGGTTTCCACGTTGGGCAGCAGGCTGTTCACCAGCGACGACTTGCCCACGCCCGACTGGCCGACGAACACGCTGATGCGCCCGTCCAGTTGCGCTTGCAACTGCTCCATGCCATTGCCGTGGTGAGCCGAGACTTCCAGCACCGGATAGCTCAGTTGCCGATAGACCGCCAGCAAGGCGTTCAGGGCCGGTGCGTTGTGCTCGTCGATCAGGTCGAACTTGTTGAGCAGCAGCAGCGGACGGATGCCGGCGTGCTCGGCCGCTACCAGGTAGCGGTCGATCAGGTTGGCATGCGGCTCGGGCAGCGGGGCGAAGACGATTACGATCATGTCGACGTTGGCCGCGACGGGCTTGAGCTGGCCGCGGCTGTCCGGGCGGCACAGCTCGGTGTGGCGCGGCAGTTGCGCGACGATCACCCCGATGCCCTGGTTGCCCGGGCGCCAGACCACCTGGTCGCCGGTGACGAGGGCCGGCAGGTTGGCGCGCAAGTGGCAGCGGAACACCTGGCCGGCCAGTTCGCCTTCGCGTGCCTCGACCTCTACCTGGACGCCGAAGTGGGCGATCACCAGGCCGGTCTGTTCCGGGCCGAGATCGCCGCCTTCCAGTGCTTCCACGGCGGAGGATTCACGCTTGGCGGCGCGGGCGGCGCGCTCGCCTTGAATCTTTTCGATGCGCCAGTTTTGGCGACGATTGAGCTGGCGTTTGGCCATTGGTGTTCCGTATCGATAATGCGGCGGTTAGGTAAAACGGCCGCGAGTTTAGCACGCCAGCGCGCCCCTCTAGGCTAAACTGCGCACCTACGCCGAGGAGCCGACACATGCAAAACCCGCAGAATCTGATCTGGATCGATCTGGAAATGACCGGTCTGAACCCTGACACCGACGTCATCATCGAGATGGCCACCATCGTTACCGACAGCAATCTCAATACCTTGGCGGAAGGCCCGGTCATCGCCATCCACCAGAGCGATGAAATCCTCGCGGGCATGGATGAGTGGAACACCCGCCAGCACGGCGGCTCCGGTCTGACCCAACGGGTGCGCGAAAGCCGCATCAGCATGGCCGAGGCGGAAGCGCAGACCATCGCCTTCCTCGAGCAGTGGGTGCCCAAGGGCAAGTCGCCGATCTGTGGCAACAGCATCTGCCAGGACCGGCGTTTCCTGTATCGCCATATGAAGACGCTGGAAAGCTACTTCCACTACCGCAACCTGGACGTTTCCACCCTCAAGGAGCTGGCCGCCCGTTGGGCGCCGGAGGTGCGCGACAGTTTCAAGAAAGGCAGCACCCACCTGGCGCTGGACGACATCCGCGAATCCATAGCCGAGCTGCAGCATTACCGCAAGCACTTCATCAAGCTCTGATGGTTCGGTGTTGAAGCCATCGCGGGCAAGCCTCGCTCCTACGGATCACGCGGACTTGTAGGAGCGAGGCTTGCCCGCGATAGGCGCGCTGCGTTCTCCAGCAATTCCAGCCGGCGCCCCCTTTTGGTGCCTGCATCAACTGAGTAGACTGCGCGCCTTTCCGTAAGGACCGCCATCATGCTGCTGATGCTCTACCTGATTGCCATTACCGCCGAAGCCATGACTGGCGCGCTGTCTGCCGGGCGTCGCGGCATGGACTGGTTCGGTGTGGTGCTGATCGCCTGCGTCACGGCCCTGGGTGGCGGTTCGGTGCGCGACGTGCTGCTGGGGCATTATCCGCTGACCTGGGTCAAGCACCCGGAATACCTGGTGCTGACTTCGGTCGCGGCTCTGGTGACGATCTTTATTGCCCCCCTGATGCGCCATCTGCGCTCGCTGTTCCTGGTGCTCGACGCCGTGGGCCTGGTGGCGTTTACCCTGATCGGTTGCATGACCGCCCTGGAAATGGGCCACGGCATGCTGGTGGCCTCGGTCAGCGGAGTGATCACCGGGGTGTTCGGCGGCATCCTGCGGGACATTTTCTGCAATGACATCCCGCTGATCTTCCGGCGTGAGCTGTATGCCAGCGTCTCGTTCGCCGCGGCCTGGTGCTACATGCTCTGCATCTATCTGCAGTTGCCGGGCGAACAGTCGATCCTCATCACCCTGTTCGGCGGCTTTCTATTGCGCTTGCTGGCGATCCGGTTTCACTGGGAAATGCCCAAGTTCGTCTACAACGACGAGCAGTGACGGCTGGCGTGCTGCTCCAATGCCCACTCCACGTGTTCGCGCACCAGGTCCGAAGGGTAGTCGCGACGGGCTTTCAGGGCCTCCAGCACCGGAATGCTCGACGGCGCGTTGCCGAGCCCCACTGCCAGGTTGCGTAGCCAGCGCTCGTAGCCGGCGCGGCGCAGCGGCGAGCCTTCGGTACTGCTGAGGAACTTGTCCTCGTCCCACATGAACAGTTCGGCCAGTTCGGCATTGTCGAGGTTGTGCCGTGGCTTGAAGTCGCCTTCGCCGGAAGGGCGGGCGAAGCGGTTCCAGGGGCAGACGATCTGGCAGTCGTCGCAACCGAACACCCGGTTGCCGATCAGCGGGCGCAGATCTTCGGGAATGGCGTTTTTCAGCTCGATGGTCAGGTACGAGATGCAGCGTCGGGCGTCCAGGACATAAGGGCCGACAAACGCCTTGGTCGGGCAGATATCCAGGCAGGCGCTGCAGCGGCCGCAATGTTCGGTGGCGTGGGGTGCGTCCACCGGCAGGGGCAGGTCGACGAACAGCTCGCTGAGGAAGAAGTAGCTGCCGGCCTTGCGGTTCAGGACCAGGGTGTTCTTGCCGATCCAGCCGAGCCCGGCCTGTTCGGCGATGGCTTTTTCCAGTACGGGCGCGCTGTCGACGAAGGCGCGGTAGCCGAACGGGCCGATTTCCTTCTGGATGCGCTCGGCCAGTTGCTGCACGCGCTTGCGGATCAGCTTGTGGTAGTCGCGGCCCAGGGCGTAGCGCGAGACATAGGCCTTTTCCGGCTGGGCCAGGCGTTGCGCCATCTGGGTGTCGCCGGGCAAGTAGTCCATGCGCAGCGACACCACGCGCAGGGTGCCGGGAACCAGTTCCTCGGGGTGGGAGCGTTTGCTGCCATGGGCGCCCATATAGTCCATCTCGCCGTGGTAGCCGGCCTCGAGCCAACGCTCCAGATGCTGTTCATGCTCGGCCAGGTCCAGGCCGCTGATGCCGACTTGCTGAAAACCCAGCTCGCGGCCCCAATCCTTGATCAACTGGGCGAGGGCGGGCAGGTCGGTGGTGATGGCGGGCATGAGACGAGAGAAACCGGGGCTGAGGTGCGTATAATTCTGCCAGACATCGGAGCCCGAAGACGCATGCCGCAGACAAAACACCCTTTACCCGACATTCAGTTGTTGGCGCCCGGCACCTTGCCGCGGCTCGAGGCCCGTTCGCCAAGCGCTCATAAAGGCCAGTTCGGACACCTGTTGCTGATTGGCGGCGATCGCGGTTTTGGCGGCGCGGCCCTGCTCAGTGCCGAGAGTGCGCTGCGTAGCGGCGCCGGAATGGTTTCGCTGGCGACCCGCAGCGAGCATGTCGCCGCCGCGCTGGCACGGATTCCCGAGGTCATGGCCCAGGGCACGGATTCGGCCAACCAGTTGATGGGGTTGCTGGATCGGGCCTCGGTGATCGTCGCGGGCCCTGGACTCGGTCAGGCCGCCTGGGGGCGCAGCCTGTTATCGGCCGCGGCCAATGCGCCACGGCCCCAAATCTGGGACGCCGACGCGCTCAACCTGTTGGCCGAGGGTGGCCTGGCCTTGCCCCCGGGAGGCGTCATCACCCCGCATCCGGGGGAGGCGGCGCGCCTGCTGGGCATCAGCACCGCGCAGGTACAGGCGGATCGCCCGGCCGCGGCTCGAGCGCTGAGCAAAAAATACACAGTCGTGGCCATCCTCAAGGGGGCCGGCAGCCTGATTGCCAGCCCGGATGGGCGCCTGGCCCGTTGCGAGCGCGGGCATCCGGCCATGGCCACCGCGGGGCTGGGCGATGTGCTGGCCGGCCTGGTCGGCGCTTTGCTGGCGCAAGGCATGCCGGCGTTCGACAGTGCGTGCCTGGCGGTGTGGCTGCATGCCGTCGCCGGCGAGCAGCAAGGTAAATTGGGCCGGGGGCTGGCGGCCAGTGATTTGATTCCAGCCATTCGTCAGTTGCTGGAGGAGCAGTCACCGTGTCTGAAATAACCCTGTATCTGGCGGACGAAAACGCCATGGTTGCCTTTGGTGCGCGCCTGGCGCAGATCACCCAGGGGCTGGGCGTGATCTTTCTCGAGGGTGACCTGGGGGCGGGGAAGACCACACTGTCGCGAGGGCTGATCCGTGGCCTGGGGCATGTGGGAGCGGTGAAAAGCCCGACCTTTACCCTGGTCGAGCCTTACGAAATCGGCGATGTGCGGGCTTTCCACTTCGATCTTTACCGCCTGGTCGATCCTGAAGAGCTGGAGTTTCTCGGCATCCGCGATTATTTCGAGGGTGATGCATTATGTCTGATCGAGTGGCCCCAGCGTGGTGCAGGCTTTTTGCCAAAGCCGGACCTGACCATTACCATTAGCCCGCATAACAGCGGGCGTTCCCTGCACTTGTTGTCGCAAGGCTCGCGTGGCGAGTCCTGGTGTGCCGCTTTGGCGTTGGAATTCAAATAATTGATGGGGTTAGGTATGCGCATTCGCGCGTTGGTTACTGTCGTAGGACTGTTGCTTACGGCATTGGCCGTCGACGCTCTGGCCGCTACACAGGTCCGCAGCGTTCGCCTGTGGCGGGCACCGGATAACACTCGACTGGTATTCGACCTGTCCGGTCCGGTCCAGCACAGCGTCTTCACCCTGACGGCCCCCGATCGTCTGGTGATCGATATCAACGGCGCGACCCTCGGCGGGCCGCTGAATGTCGCCACGGCGAATACGCCGATTACCGCCATGCGCTCGGCCCAGCGCACGCCCACCGACCTGCGGGTGGTCATCGACCTGAAAAAGGCCGTCACCCCCAAGAGTTTTACCCTGACGCCCAACGCCCAATACGGCAATCGCCTGGTGGTCGACCTGTTCGATAACCCGGCCGATGCCGCGCCGCCGCCACCGCCCGCGCCCAATGTCGCGACCGTGCCGGCCGTGCCCGTGACCCCGAGCAAGCCTGAGATCAAGCTGCCACCGGCCCCGGCCGGCAAGCGCGATATCGTCGTGGTCATCGACGCCGGCCATGGTGGCGAAGACCCGGGGGCCTCCGGCTCTCGCGGCCAGCATGAAAAAGACGTGGTCCTGTCCATCGCCCGTGAACTGCAGCGCCAGGTCAACGGCCTGAAAGGCTTCCGTGCCGAGTTGACCCGTACTGGCGACTATTTCATTCCGTTGCGCGGACGCACCGAGATCGCCCGCAAGAAGGGCGCCGACCTGTTCGTGTCGATCCACGCCGACGCCGCGCCTTCCACGGCGGCCTTCGGGGCCTCGGTGTTCGCCCTTTCCGATCGTGGCGCCACGTCTGAAACCGCTCGCTGGCTGGCGGACAGTGAAAACCGTTCCGACCTGATCGGCGGGGCCGGCAATGTCAGCCTGGACGACAAGGACCGGATGCTGGCCGGGGTGCTGCTCGACCTGTCGATGACCGCCTCGCTGACGTCCAGCCTCAATGTCGGGCAGAAAGTGCTCAGCAACATCGGCCGGGTCACTCCGCTGCACAAGCAGCGTGTCGAGCAGGCCGGCTTCATGGTGCTCAAGTCGCCGGACATTCCATCGATCCTGGTGGAAACAGGCTTCATCTCCAACGCCAACGAAGCCTCCAAGCTGGCCACCGCCAGTCATCAGCAGGCATTGGCGCGCTCCATCAGCAGCGGTGTGCGGCAGTTCTTCCAGCAGAACCCACCGCCGGGCACCTATATCGCCTGGCTGCGCGACTCCGGAAAAATTGCCCAGGGGCCGCGCGACCATCGCGTGAGTCCGGGGGAGACCCTGGCGATGATCGCCGTGCGTTATCAGGTGTCCGCCGCCACGTTGCGCAGTGCCAACAAGCTGAGCAGCGATGAGTTGAAAGTGGGGCAGACCCTTACCATCCCGGGTACCGAACTGGCGGCCAAAGAATGAACGACGCAGTCATCAACCGCGCCCGAATCGAACTGCTCAGCCCGCGCCTGGCGAACCAGATCGCCGCGGGTGAAGTGGTCGAGCGCCCGGCCTCGGTGATCAAGGAGTTGCTGGAAAACAGCCTGGACTCTGGAGCCAAGCGCATCGACGTGGATGTCGAGCAGGCCGGCGTCAAGTTGCTGCGGGTGCGCGATGACGGCGGCGGTATTTCCGCGGACGATCTGCCGCTGGCCCTGGCGCGTCACGCCACCAGCAAGATCCGCAATCTCGAGGACCTGGAACAGGTCATGAGCCTGGGGTTCCGCGGGGAAGCCCTGGCCTCCATCAGCTCGGTGGCGCGCCTGACCCTGACTTCCCGTACCCGCGACGCCGATCAGGCCTGGCAGGTGGAGACCGAAGGTCGCGACATGGCGCCCCGCGTGCAGCCGGCGGCCCATCCGGTCGGCACCTCGGTGGAAGTGCGGGACCTGTTCTTCAATACCCCGGCCCGACGCAAGTTCCTCAAGGCTGAAAAAACCGAGTTCGACCACCTGCAGGAAGTGATCAAGCGCCTGGCCCTGGCGCGTTTCGATGTGGCCTTTCATTTACGCCACAACGGTAAAAGCGTGCTCAGCCTGCACGAGGCCAACGACGATGTGGCGCGTGCGCGGCGGGTGGCGGCGGTGTGCGGTTCGGGCTTTCTCGAACAGGCGCTGCCGATCGAAGTCGAGCGTAACGGCCTGCACCTGTGGGGCTGGGTAGGGCTGCCGACCTTTTCCCGCAGCCAGGCGGACCTGCAGTACTTCTACGTCAACGGCCGCGCGGTACGCGACAAGCTGGTGGCCCACGCGGTACGCCAGGCTTACCGGGACGTGTTGTTCAACGGCCGGCACCCGACTTTCGTGCTGTTCTTCGAAGTCGACCCGGCGGTGGTCGACGTCAACGTGCACCCGACCAAGCACGAAGTGCGCTTCCGTGACGGACGCATGGTCCATGACTTTCTTTATGGCACCTTGCACCGTGCCCTGGGCGATGTGCGTCCGGAGGATCACCTGGCCGCACCGGCCGCGGCAGCAGGCATCGTGCGACCGACCGGCATCGAGGCGGGTGAATTCGGCCCCCAGGGCGAAATGCGCCTGGCGGCGAACCTGACGCTGGAGCAACCGCAGACCCAACCGGCTTTCACCCCTTCGAATGCGGGCGCGGGATCGGGTTATCAGTACCAGTACACGCCACGTCCGCAGCCGACGCTGCCAGCGGCCGAAGCGCAGGCGGCCTATCGTGAGTTTTTCGCGCCATTGCCTGAAGCCGGGGCCGCGGCCCTGCCGGATGCGCAAGGCGATATCCCGCCGCTGGGCTACGCCCTGGCGCAGCTCAAGGGCATCTACATCCTTGCGGAAAACGCCCAGGGCCTGGTGCTGGTGGATATGCACGCGGCTCATGAGCGGATCATGTACGAACGGCTGAAAGTGGCGATGGCCAGCGAAGGGCTGAGCGGCCAGCCGCTGCTGGTGCCCGAGTCGATCGCTGTCAGCCAGCGCGAAGCCGATTGTGCCGAAGAGCATGCCAGCTGGTTCCAGCGGCTGGGGTTCGAGCTGCAGCGGCTGGGCCCGGAATCCCTGGCGATCCGCCAGATTCCGGCCCTGCTCAAGCAGGCGGAAGCCAACCGCCTGGTGCATGACGTCCTGGCCGACTTGATGGAGTACGGCACCAGCGATCGCATCCAGGCGCATCTCAACGAGTTGCTCGGCACCATGGCCTGCCATGGGGCGATCCGGGCCAATCGCCGCCTGGCCTTGCCGGAAATGAACGGTTTGTTGCGCGACATGGAAAACACCGAGCGCAGTGGCCAATGCAACCATGGCCGACCGACCTGGACCCAATTGGGGCTGGACGATCTGGACAAACTGTTCTTGCGCGGTCGTTGATGAGCCAGCTTCCTCCGGCGATTTTCCTGATGGGCCCGACTGCCGCCGGCAAGACCGATCTGGCCATCGAACTCAGCAAAGTCCTGCCCTGCGAGCTGATCAGCGTCGATTCGGCGTTGGTCTACCGTGGCATGGACATAGGCACGGCCAAGCCTTCCAGGGAAATCCTGGCCGAGTTTCCGCATCGGCTGATCGATATTCTCGATCCGGCCGAGAGCTATTCGGCGGCAGATTTCCGTACCGATGCGCTGGCGGCCATGGCCGATATCACCGCGCGGGGCAAGATTCCGCTGCTGGTCGGCGGCACGATGCTTTATTACAAGGCTTTGCTCGAGGGCTTGGCGGACATGCCGCCAGCCGATCCGCAGGTGCGCGCCGAGCTGGAAGAAGAGGCGGCGCGCCTTGGCTGGCAAGCGCTGCATGACCAACTGGCGGCGATCGATCCCGAGTCGGCGGCGCGAATTCACCCCAACGACCCGCAACGCCTGACCAGGGCACTGGAAGTCTATCGGGTCAGCGGCCTGAGCATGACCGCCCACAGACTGCGACAATCTGCGCAAAGTACTGAAGCAGCCGCTTCGGGACGGGGACAATTGCCCTATACTGTTGCGAACTTGGCCATTGCTCCGGCGAACCGTCAGGTGCTGCATCAACGTATTGCACAAAGATTCACAATTATGTTGGAACAGGGATTCGTCGACGAGGTCGTAGCTCTGCGCTCAAGAAGTGACCTGCATGCCGGGTTGCCGTCTATACGTGCTGTAGGCTATCGACAAGTCTGGGATCACCTGGATGGCAAACTGACGTTCACCGAGATGCAGGAGCGCGGCATCATCGCCACGCGCCAATTGGCGAAGCGCCAGTTCACCTGGTTACGCAGCTGGGCTGATTTACACTGGCTTGACAGCCTGGATTGCGACAATCTGCCACGCGCCTTGAAATACCTGAGGACGGTCTCCATATTGGGCTGAGTCCTTGCAATTGCCGTCTATCCTTGGGGGTGTGGCGGCTTGAGCCATCTGTTTTCCGATTTTTTATTATTGATCCTTAAAGGAGTGCGGCACATGTCAAAAGGGCATTCGCTACAAGACCCTTACTTGAATACTTTACGTAAAGAGAAAGTTGGGGTTTCCATCTATCTGGTTAACGGGATCAAGCTGCAAGGCACGATCGAGTCTTTCGACCAGTTCGTCATCCTGTTGAAAAACACCGTAAGCCAAATGGTTTACAAGCACGCTATCTCGACAGTGGTTCCGGTTCGTCCAATTCGCCTGCCTAGCGCATCCGAATCCGAACAGGGTGACGCTGAGCCAGGTAACGCCTGATAGGAGTCTCCTTTGTTCTTTGAGCGCCACGGTGGTGGTGAACGTGCAATTCTCGTTCACTTGGATGGTCAGGACCCTGAGGCGCGCGAAGATCCGCAGGAGTTTCAGGAGTTGGCAACATCGGCCGGCGCCGAGACCGTCGCGTTTGTTAACGTGCCGCGTCATCGGCCAACCGCCAAGTACCTGGTTGGCAGCGGCAAGGTCGAGGAATTACGCGACCTGGTCAAAGCCGAACAGGTCGACCTGGTAATTTTCAACCATATCCTCACGCCCAGTCAGGAACGTAACCTCGAACGAGTTTTCGAGTGCCGCGTGATTGACCGCACGGGTCTGATTCTCGATATTTTCGCCCAGCGCGCCCGCACTCACGAAGGCAAGCTCCAGGTAGAACTGGCCCAGCTTGAGCACATGAGTACGCGCCTGGTTCGTGGCTGGACTCACCTTGAGCGGCAAAAAGGTGGTATCGGTCTGCGTGGCCCGGGTGAAACCCAGCTCGAGACCGACCGGCGACTGCTGCGGATTCGCCTGCGGCAGATCAAGGCCCGCCTGGAGAAGGTTCGCAGTCAGCGCGAGCAGGCGCGTCGCGGGCGCAAGCGCGCCGATATTCCTTCGGTGTCGTTGGTGGGCTACACCAACGCCGGCAAGTCCACCTTGTTCAACTCCGTGACCGAGTCCGATGTCTTCGCGGCCGATCAGCTGTTCGCCACCCTCGACCCGACCTTGCGCCGGCTCGAGCTGGACGACCTCGGCCCGATCGTACTGGCCGATACCGTGGGTTTCATCCGGCACCTGCCGCACAAACTGGTCGAGGCGTTTCGGGCTACGCTCGAAGAGTCGAGCAATTCCGACCTGCTGTTGCACGTGATCGACGCCCATGAGCCCGAGCGTATGGCGCAGATCGAGCAGGTCATGGTGGTGCTGGACGAGATCGGAGCCCAGGACTTGCCGATACTGGAGGTCTATAACAAACTCGATTTGCTCGAGGGCGTGGACCCGCAGATCCAGCGCGATGCCGACGGCAAGCCGCAGCGGGTCTGGTTGTCGGCTCGCGAGGGGCAAGGGCTGGACCTGCTCAAGCAGGCCATTGCCGAGTTGCTGGGCGACGATTTGTTTGTCGGCACCTTGCGCTTGCCGCAGCGTTTTGCTCGACTGCGAGCGCAGTTCTTCGAGTTGGGCGCGGTACAGAAAGAAGATCACGACGAGGAAGGCGTCAGCCTGCTCGCTGTTCGCTTGCCGCGAGTCGAGTTGAATCGGTTGGTAAGCCGCGAAGGCATGCAACCGTCGGAGTTCATCGAGCAACACACTTTGCAATAAAAGCCTGAAAAAGCGGTTGTGCCGCTGTAGCAGGCATTCTGTAGCATTGGTCGGCGCGCCGTGGGTGCGTCTTTGCTTTATCAGATGGAGAGCGCTATGGCTTGGAATGAGCCGGGTGGCAACTCGAATAATCAGGATCCTTGGGGTGGTAAGCGCCGCAACAATGGCGACCGCAAGGGGCCACCGGATCTCGACGAGGCCTTCCGCAAGCTGCAGGAAAGCCTGAATGGGTTGTTCGGTGGTGGTAAGAAACGTGGTGACGATGGCGGCAGTGCCGGCAAGGGCGGTGGTTTCGGCCTGCTCGGTATCGGCCTGGTCGTGCTGGCGGCCGTGTGGCTGTACAGCGCGGTCTATGTCGTGGACGAGCAGGAGCAGGCCGTGGTGCTGCGCTTCGGCAAGTACTACGAGACCGTCGGCCCGGGCCTGAACATCTACTTCCCGCCGATCGACAAGAAGTACATGGAAAACGTCACGCGCGAGCGTGCCTACACCAAGCAGGGGCAAATGCTGACTGAAGACGAAAACATCGTCGAAGTGCCGTTGACCGTGCAGTACAAGATCAGCAACCTGCAGGACTTCGTGCTGAACGTCGATCAGCCGGAAATCAGCCTGCAACACGCTACCGATAGTGCCTTGCGCCACGTGGTGGGTTCCACCGCGATGGACCAGGTGCTGACCGAGGGTCGTGAGTTGATGGCCAGCGAAATCAAGGAGCGCCTGCAGCGTTTCCTCGATACCTATCGCACGGGTATCACCGTCACCCAGGTGAACGTCCAGAGCGCTGCGGCGCCGCGTGAAGTCCAGGAAGCCTTCGATGACGTGATCCGCGCCCGCGAGGATGAACAGCGTTCGCGCAACCAGGCTGAAACCTATGCCAACGGCGTTGTGCCGGAAGCCCGTGGCCAGGCCCAGCGCATCATCGAGGATGCCAACGGTTATCGCGATGAAGTGGTTTCCCGGGCCAAGGGTGAGGCTGACCGCTTCACCAAGCTGGTGGCCGAGTACCGCAAGGCGCCTGAAGTCACCCGCGAGCGTCTGTACCTGGACACCATGCAGGAAGTCTTCAGTAGCACCAGCAAGGTTCTCGTGACCGGCAACAAGAATGGCCAGAGCAACCTGCTCTACCTGCCGCTGGACAAGATGGTCGAAAGCGGTCGCAGCACCAGCACCCCGGTGACTGGCGCGGCAACCGGCAGCAACGAAGCGAATGCGCGTGCGGCAGCTGATCTGCAGCAACAGCAGGCGCGTACCAGGGAGAGTCGCTGATGAGCAATAAATCGCTGATCGCCCTTATTGTCGGCGTCGTCGTGGCGATCGCTGCCTGGAACTGCTTCTACATCGTCGCTCAGACCGAGCGCGCGGTGTTGCTGCAGTTCGGACGTGTGGTCCAGGCTGATGTTCAGCCGGGCCTGCATGTGAAAGTGCCCTATGTGAACCAGGTGCGTAAGTTCGACGCTCGCCTGATGACCCTGGATGCACCGACCCAGCGTTTCCTGACGCTGGAAAAGAAAGCCGTGATGGTCGATGCCTATGCCAAGTGGCGCGTGAAGGATGCGGAGCGTTTCTACACCGCGACTTCCGGCCTCAAGCAGATCGCCGACGAACGTCTTTCCCGTCGCCTGGAGTCGGGCCTGCGTGACCAGTTCGGTAAGCGCACGCTGCATGAAGTGGTTTCGGGTGAGCGCGATGCGCTGATGGCGGACATCACGGCTTCGCTCAACAAGATGGCCGAGAAAGAACTCGGTATCGAAGTGGTCGACGTCCGGGTCAAGGCCATCGACCTGCCGAAGGAAGTGAACCGCAGCGTCTTCGAGCGGATGAGCACCGAACGTGAGCGTGAGGCTCGCGAGCACCGTGCCAAGGGTAACGAGCTGGCGGAGGGCATTCGTGCCGACGCCGATCGTCAGCGCCGTGTGTTGCTGGCCGAAGCCTATCGTGAATCGGAAGAGATTCGCGGTGACGGCGATGCCAAGGCAGCGGCGATCTACTCCAAGGCCTACGGTCAGGACCAGGAATTCTATGGTTTCTACCGTAGCCTGCGGGCCTATCGTGAAAGCTTCGCGAACAAATCCGACGTCATGGTTCTTGACCCAAGCAGCGACTTTTTCCGCTATCTGGAAAAGGCCAAGCCTTGATGCGACGTTGACCTGAATCACCCCGCCCGGCGGCTAAAATGTCTGGCGGGGTGATCCTTTGGGAAAACGAGTGTATGATGCGGCAGCCGGGAAATTCCCGGCTTTTTTGCGTCTGCACGTTTGATTGTGGTTGTTGGTGCAAGACGGCGAGTTGAACGACTCGACAGCTTTTTTCGAGGAAAGTGAGTGGCGAAGCCGGTTCCAGGCTTTTCGTCGCGTCGCCCATGCGCGTGGTTTGCGTATGGGCCGGTCATTTTCTGCTTCACTCAAGGCCCGCCCATAGGCAGGCCGCCTGGTCACAGGGGAATGGCGTAATGGCAACGGTAGACCGCTGGCTGCTGCCAGATGGCATCGAAGAAGTACTGCCACCTGAGGCGGCGCGTATTGAAGTCGCGCGTCGTCAGGTGTTGGATCTGTTCCAGAGCTGGGGTTACGAGTTCGTCGTGACCCCTCATATCGAGTACCTGGAATCCTTGCTGACTGGCGCGGGCCAGGACCTCGATCTGCGTACCTTCAAGGTCATCGATCCGCAATCGGGTCGGCAGATGGGTTTCCGCGCCGACATTACGCCACAGGTGGCCCGTATCGATGCGCATACCCTGCGTCGCGAAGGCCCGAGCCGCCTGTGCTACGCCGGCAGCGTGCTGCATGCCCAGCCGCGTGCCTTGTCGAATTCGCGCAGCCCGATCCAGTTGGGCGCCGAGTTGTATGGCGATGCCAGCCCGAGCAGCGACGTGGAAGTCATCAGCCTGATGCTGGCGATGCTGCAACTGGCCGATGTGCCCGATGTGCACATGGACCTGGGGCATGTTGGCATCTACCGCGGCCTGGCCCAGGCTGCCGGCCTGTCCGGCGCCGCGGAGCAGCAATTGTTCGACGCCCTGCAACGCAAGGCGATCGATGAAGTCATCAGCCTGACCGAAGGCCTTCCCGGCGATCTGGCGGACATGCTGCGTTCCCTGGTGGAGCTGTGCGGCAGCCGTGAAGTGTTGAGCGAGGCCCGCCGCCGCCTGGCGGGTGCGCCGACCCCGGTGCTGGTGGCCCTGGATGAGTTGCTGACGATCGCCGAGCGCTTGTCGGTGCGTTTCCCGGATTTGCCGCTGTACTTCGACCTGGGCGAATTGCGCGGTTACCACTACCACACCGGTGTGGTGTTTGCCGTGTTCGTGCCGGGTGTCGGCCAGTCCATTGCCCAGGGCGGTCGTTACGACGACATCGGCGCCGACTTCGGTCGCGCTCGTCCGGCAACCGGCTTTTCTACCGATTTGAAAACCCTGGTGACCCTGGGGCGTGCTGAGATCGAGCTACCGTCTGGCGGTATCTGGATGCCGGACAGTACGGATGCAGCCCTCTGGCAGCAGGTTTGCCAGTTGCGCAGTGAGGGTCAGCGTGTCGTCCAGGCCTTGCCTGGGCAGCCATTGGCCGCCGCCCGTGAAGCGGACTGCGACCGGCAATTGATTCAGCAGAACGGGCTTTGGCAAGTATTGCCGCTGGCTTCTTGAGTTTTCCCGCCGGCCGTTGCCGGCACCAAGTTTGCGCGAATGAGGACAAGTGTTATGGGTAAGAATGTCGTAGTCCTGGGCACCCAGTGGGGTGATGAGGGCAAAGGCAAGATCGTTGATCTGCTGACCGAACATGCTGCCGCCGTAGTGCGCTACCAAGGTGGCCACAACGCTGGCCACACCCTGGTGATCGACGGCGAGAAAACCGTCTTGCACCTGATCCCGTCGGGTGTGCTGCGCGAAGGCGTCCAGTGCCTGATCGGCAACGGCGTGGTGGTCGCGCCGGACGCCTTGCTGCGTGAGATCGTCAAGCTGGAAGAGAAAGGCGTACCAGTGCGTGAGCGCCTGCGTATCAGCCCCTCCTGCCCGCTGATCCTGTCCTACCACGTGGCGCTGGACCAGGCCCGTGAAAAAGCCCGTGGCGAGCAGAAGATCGGTACCACCGGTCGCGGCATCGGCCCGGCTTACGAAGACAAGGTCGCCCGTCGCGGCCTGCGTATCGGCGACCTGTTCCACCGCGAGCGTTTCGCCGCGAAGCTGGGCGAGTTGCTGGATTACCACAACTTCGTGCTGGTCAATTACTACAAAGAGCCGGCCATCGACTTCCAGAGGACTCTGGACGAGTGCATGGAATACGCCGAGCTGCTGAAGCCGATGATGCTGGACGTGACTGCCGAGCTGCACCAGCTGCGCCGCGACGGCAAGGACATCATGTTCGAAGGTGCCCAGGGCTCGCTGCTGGACATCGACCACGGCACCTATCCGTACGTCACCAGCTCCAACACCACCGCCGGCGGCATCGCCACCGGTTCGGGCGTGGGGCCGATGTACCTGGACTACATCCTGGGTATCACCAAGGCCTACACCACTCGCGTGGGCTCCGGTCCGTTCCCGACCGAACTGTTCGACGACGTGGGCGCCTTCCTGGCCAAGCGTGGTCATGAGTTCGGCGCAACCACCGGTCGTGCCCGTCGCTGCGGTTGGTTCGATGCCGTCATCCTGCGTCGCGCCATCGACGTCAACAGCATCTCGGGCCTGTGCCTGACCAAGCTGGACGTACTGGACGGCCTGGAAACCATCAACATCTGCGTGGGCTACAAGAACCAGGATGGTGCGGTCATCGACGCGCCAACCGACGCCGACAGCTACATTGGCCTGGAGCCGGTGTACGAGCAGATGCCGGGCTGGAGCGAGTCGACCCTGGGCGCCAAGACCCTGGAAGAACTGCCAGCCGCGGCGCGTGCCTACATCAAGCGTATCGAAGAGCTGGTCGGCGCGCCGATCGACATTATTTCGACAGGCCCGGACCGCAACGAGACCATCGTTCTGCGTCATCCGTTCGCGTGATAAGTCGTTGATGTAAAAAAACAAAGGCCCCTCTCGAGGGGCCTTTGTCGTTTCTGCCTGCCGAGCGGCACGACCCTTGCTGTGAAATCTGCTTCCTGAGTGCCATCATTTTAGTGGCCTCGAAGTAGAGGGATTTCCTGTGTCGGCCGTTCTCTCACTGTTACAAAGCCGTTTGCTACGGCCTGTGTTCGTTACTCTTGGTATCGCCCTTTTGGTGCAGGTGTTGGTGGCTGTGGCTCTGACACGGAGCACGGTGACCGCGCTGGAGGCCGATCTGGCCGCTCGTCTGGGTGTCGACAGCCAGAAGCTGTCCGGCGAACTGGAGCAGGCGGCTCGCGAAGTCACCACGAGCCTGGAAAGCCTGTCTGGCAATACCCGACAGCGCCTGACGGAGGGGTTGTCTTCGCGCCTGAAGGAAGAGCAGGCGCAATTGCGTTCGGCGCTGGAGAAGGATCTCAAGGACTCGGCCAACGATATGGCCCAGTTGCTTGCTTCGGTGGCGCCGCGTGCCATGTGGGACAGCGACGTCCCGACCCTTTCCGAATTCGCCCGGCGCGCGCAGCGCAATCCCAACGTGCTGTTCGTGGTGTATGACGATGCCGCTGGCGAGCACTTGACCCGTTACCTGAACCGGGAAAACCCGATCAACCAGGCGTTGCTGGAAAAGGGCAAGGGCGAGCGGGCCCTGGACAAGGTGCTGGACGCGGCCAGGAGCGACCCTTCGGTCTACTACCTGGAGGCCTCCATCAACCCCAATGGTGTGGAAATCGGCAAGGTGCTGATGGGGGTTTCCACGGCGTCGGTAGAGGCGGACATCGCCGCCCTGGACAAGCGCTTTGCCGCCTTGATCGCCAGCGGCGACCAGTTGGTGGGCGACAGCCTCAAGGGCGCCTCGGCGGACAGCTCGGCGGCCATGCGTGCCCGGCTGCAATCGGCGCAGACCACTGCCTCGCAGATGCAGGCCAATACTGCCGGCGCTGTGCAGGATGCCGCGGCAACCCTGCGCTGGCAGATCGGCATGGGCCTGGCGCTGGTAGGTTGCGGCGTCTTGCTGTTACTGGCGGTGGTACTGGGGCGGCGCGTGGTCAGCAAGCTGCATCTGTTGATCGCTGCGCTGAACGATCTTGCCGCGGGCGAGGGCGATCTGACCAAGCGGGTGCAGCTCAGCAGCAATGACGAGATCGGCGACATGGCATCGGCGGTCAACCGCTTTGTGGATAAGTTGCAGCCGATCGTGCGTGAGGCGGGTGACGTGGCGCAGCGTACCGGTGTTGAAATTGGCGCGATGAGCCAGCGCAACGCTGGCGCGGATGCCGCGGCCGAGGCCCAGCGCGATGAGGTGGCGGAAAGCTTACGCGCCCTGTCGCAAATGGCCGACGAGGCCCAGGCGGAAAGCCAGGCGATGCAGGCAGCCTTGCAGCAGGTGGTGGAGATCCGCCAGGCGACCGATGAAAACACCCGGACCTCGGCTCAGGTGGGGAGCCTGATCGAGGCGTTGGCGGGGCAAGTGGATACCGGTGCCAAGGTCATCGAGCGGCTGGCACAGCAGAGTGAGCAGATCGAGGTGGTGCTGACGGTGATTCATGGCATTGCCGAGCAGACCAACCTGCTGGCCTTGAACGCGGCCATCGAAGCGGCGCGAGCCGGGGAAACCGGCCGCGGCTTCGCGGTGGTGGCCGACGAGGTCAGGGCGCTGGCCAGCAAGACACAAAGCTCCACGGGAGATATCCAGGCGCATATCGGGGCGCTGCAGCAGGGCGCGCGCGAGGCGGTGGCAGCGATCGGGCTGGCCGGTAGGCAGGCCAATGAAGGTTTGCTGGTGCTGCGCGACAGCGCGCGGTTGCAGCAGTCGGTGCAGTCGTCGGTGGAGCAGGTGCATGCGGCGATCGGCCTGGCGACCCAGGCGGCCGCCCATCAGGCCCAGGGAGCGCAGGCCGTGCGTGGGCGGGTTGAAACCATTCATGCGCAGGCCGAGCGTGCGGCCCAGGCGGTGGTGGAGACTACGGCCAGCGGCAAGATACTGGACAGCCTGGCCGCGCAACTGAAGGCCAGCCTGGGGCAGTTCCGGGCTTGAGGGGCTGGCCGTGACTGCTTCGCTCCTGCAGGTTCCAGGCTTGCAGGAGCGACAGCGCCCTCAGCGGCTTAGATACATCCGCGTCGTCAGCAGATAGACCGGTAGCCCCGACACCAGAATCAGCAGTGCTGCATAGGGCGCTGCAGCAGCGAACTCCACGTTCGCCGTATGCGCCCAGACTTCCGTCGCCAGCGTATTCAGCCCGGTGGGGCTGAGTAGCAGTGTGGCTGTCAGTTCTTTCATGGCATCCAGAAACACCAGGGCAAAAGCTGCCCCCAGCGCCGGGAAAATGATGGGCAGGGTCACCCGGCAAAACGCGCTGAACGACGATGCGCCAAGGGTCCGGGCGGCCTCTTCGAGTTGCGGTGCGGCCTTGTGCAATGCGGTGCGGATTGGCGCCTGTGCCAGGGGCAGGAACAGCAAGGCATAGGCAATCAGCAACAGGGCCGAGGTCTGATACAGCGCCGGTACGTAATGCAGGGCGAAGAACACCAGTGTCAGGGCGATCACCAGGCCAGGCAGGGCGTGCAGCAGGTAAGGCAGGCGTTCGGCCCAGAGCGCCAGGCGACCCTTGTAGCGCACCACCAGCAGCCCGACCGGTATCGCCAGTACCAGGCATAACCCCGCGCCACCCAGCGACAGTGCCAGAGAGGAGAGCAGTGCCTCGCCAATGGCAGCCACCGGGAAAGCGGCGGACGAGCCGACAGCCAGCCAGTACGCCAGCATGCCCAGTGGAATGCCGCTGCCGATCAGGGCTAGCAGTGCGCAATAGAGCTGCCCGCCAATCGCCCACCGTCCGAGGCGTACCTGTTCGGCTTGGCGCGCGGCACCTTGGCCAGTCCGCACGTGGCGGCCTTTGCCGCGAATCCGCAACTCCAGCCACAGCAAGGCCAGGCAAAGCATCAGCAGCACGGCGGAGAGCATGGCCGCGTTGGCGTTGCTGAACTCCAGTTCGAATTGCTGATAAATGGCGGTGGTGAAGGTCTGCAGGCCGATGATCGAGAGGGCGCCGAACTCCACCAGCATATGCAGGGCGATCAGCAGCGAGCCAGCCAGTAATGACGGCCAGAGCAGGGGCAGGGTAATCCTGAAGAACACTCCCTGGCGATTCTGCCCGAGGGTGCGGGCCGATTCTTCCAGGGATGGATCGAGATTGCGCAGGGTGGCCGCGACGGGCAGGAACACCAGCGGGTACTTGGACAGGCTCATGACCAGGATCGCTCCGCCCAGGCCCTCGAAGCTGGCGCTCAGAGAAACCCAGGTGAAGCTGCTGACAAAAGCCGGTACGGCAAACGGCAGGCACAGAATTACGCCCCAGAGGCGCCGTCCCGGCAGGTCACTGCGCTCCAGCAGCCAGGCCAGGGACAGGCCGATCAGGGCACAGGTGGCCGTCACGCCGACAAGCAGAAGCAAGGTATTGCGCAGCAAGCCGAACACGTAGGGTCGCCATAGCAGGTGCAGGGCCTCGGCCCAGCCGGCCTGCCAGGCCTTGAGGCCGACATAGAGCAGGGGCAACAGGCTGAGCCCGACCAGCAGCAGGACCGGCAGCAATAACCAGATCGAGGGCTTTTTGCCGCGTGGTAAATAGCCTGTGGGGGCGGTCGGGGTGGACAGCGACGAGCTCATCAGTTCAGGCCGACTTCACGTTCCAGTTCCAGGGCTTCTTCGGCATTGCCAAGATCGGCCGGGGTGACTTTTGGCGCTTGCAGTTCACTGAACGGCTTGAGCCCGCGGTCCGACTCCAGCCCTTTGCGCAATGGGTATTCGGCCGTGGTCTGGGTGATCACGCGCTGGCCTTCCTCGCTGGTCATGTAGGCGAGGAACTGCTGGGCTTCTTTGGGATGCTTGCTGGATTTGAGTACCGCGGCACTGGATACGGTGATCAAGCCACCGGCATCGCCGCCGGTGAAATAGTGCAGTTTCGAATCCAGTTGGCCTTTCTCGCGTTGCAGGGCGAACCAGTAGTAGTTATTCACCAGTACGGTAGCGATTTCGCCGTTTTCCACGGCTTTCAATGCCACCATATTGTTGCTGTAGGTCTTGCCGAAGGCGCGCAGGCCCGTCAGCCATTCCTCGGCGGCGTCCATTCCATGCAGCTTGATGATTGCCACCGCCTGTTCCTGGAAGGCGCCGCTGGTGGGGACAAAACCGACCTTGCCTTGCCATTGGGGCTGGGAGAATTCCAGTACCGAGGCCGGCAAATCCTTTTCATCAATCAGCTTCGGGTTGTATGCCACGACGCGAACGCGGGCGGTGATGCCGACCCAGGTGTCGTTGCTGGCGACGTACTCCTTGGGCAGGACTTGGAGCGTGGTCGCATCGGTCTTGGCCAGTAGACCTTGCTCGCCGAGTTTGTTGAGGGGCGGCGATTCTTCGGAATAGATCACGTCGGCCGGGGAGCGCTCGCCTTCTTCCACGATCTGGCTTGCGAGCTGATTGCTGCTGCCTTTGCGTACATTGACGTGAATACCGGTCTTGGCTTCGAAGGCCTTGGCGATAGCCTCGCCCACTTCCTTGTGCTGGCCGTTGTAAAGCGTCAGGGAAACCGGGTCGGCGGCCTGGACAAGGGAAGACGCCAGGCTCAGGCCTAGCAAAGTGATGGTCAAGCCACGCAGAAGGGATGTTGAAAGGGCGGTGTTTCTAAACATCATTCGCAGGGTTCCTCACTGTTGTGCCGCAAAAACTTGTAACAATCATAAACGATATTGGTTCTCATGTGCCTTGCGAAAGGGGTAGAGAGTGAGGGGAGAGGAGGAAGGCGTTGGGATCGTTGATTATTCAAACCCCAAAAACACAAAAACCCGCTTTCGCGGGTTTTTGGGAGGCTTCACAGCACTGCTATGAAGCTTGAATATGGTGCCCAGAAGAAGACTCGAACTTCCACGGCCTTGCGGCCACCAGCACCTGAAGCTGGCGTGTCTACCAATTTCACCATCTGGGCAGTATCAGCAACGTCGCCGTTGTTGATGGGGCGAACTATACGGAGCCTCTTTGGATCTGTAAAGCCCTGTTTTGACTTAGATTCGATAAATCAAACACTTAGAATGCAAAAACCCGCTTTTGCGGGTTTTTGTGAGGCTTCACAGCTATGCTGTGAAGCTTGAATATGGTGCCCAGAAGAAGACTCGAACTTCCACGGCCTTGCGGCCACCAGCACCTGAAGCTGGCGTGTCTACCAATTTCACCATCTGGGCAGTATCGACAGCGTCTGCGTCGTCGATGGCGCGCACTATACGGACCACCTTTTGAACTGTAAACCCCTGATCTTGAAAATATTGAAAAATTTCTCATGGAGAAGGGATGAAGGATTTTTCTGGGTTGGAGCAGGGATTTTTCGGATGCTGAAATGCCCTGAAATTTCCCGTTTCAATACGCGTATGCCAAACTAACCCGCATATAGACAAGGTGAAATTTATCTAATGGCCGATTGGCAGTCCCTCGATCCCGAGGCCGCTCGTGAAGCGGAAAAATATGAAAACCCTATCCCTAGCCGCGAACTGATCCTTCAGCACCTTGCTGATCGGGGTTCGCCTGCCAGCCGTGAGCAACTGGTCGAAGAGTTTGGTCTGACCACCGAAGACCAGATCGAGGCGCTGCGCCGCCGCCTGCGCGCCATGGAGCGCGATGCTCAATTGATCTACACGCGCCGCGGCACTTATGCGCCGGTGGACAAGCTCGACCTGATCCTGGGCCGTATTAGCGGTCATCGCGATGGCTTCGGTTTCCTGGTTCCCGACGATGGCAGCGATGACCTGTTCATGAGCCCGGCGCAGATGCGTCTGGTGTTCGACGGCGACCGCGCGCTGGCCCGGGTTTCCGGCCTGGATCGTCGTGGCCGTCGCGAAGGCGTGATCGTCGAAGTGGTGTCCCGTGCCCATGAGAGCATCGTGGGTCGTTACTTCGAGGAAGGCGGTATCGGTTTCGTCGTGGCGGACAATCCCAAGGTCCAGCAGGAAGTACTGGTGACCCCTGGCCGCAACGCTGGCGCCAAGATCGGTCAGTTCGTTGAGGTGAAGATCACCCACTGGCCGACTCCGCGTTTCCAGCCCCAGGGCGATGTGATCGAAGTCGTGGGCAACTACATGGCGCCCGGCATGGAAATCGACGTTGCCCTGCGCAGCTACGATATTCCTCACGTCTGGCCCGACGCCGTGCTCAAGGAAGCCGGCAAGCTCAAGCCGGAAGTGGAAGAAAAGGATAAAGAGAAGCGCATTGACCTGCGCGATCTGCCGTTCGTCACCATCGACGGTGAAGACGCCCGCGACTTCGACGACGCTGTCTACTGTGAAGCCAAGCCTGGCAAGCTGCGCCTGTTTGGCGGCGGCTGGAAGCTGTATGTGGCGATTGCCGACGTTTCCAGTTACGTGAAGATCGGTTCGGCGCTGGATGCCGAGGCTCAGGTACGTGGCAACTCGGTGTATTTCCCCGAGCGCGTGGTGCCGATGCTGCCCGAGCAGCTGTCCAACGGCCTGTGCTCGCTGAACCCGAAAGTCGACCGCCTGGCCATGGTCTGCGAGATGACCATTTCCAAGTCCGGCGAGATGACCGACTACCAGTTCTACGACGCGGTGATCCACTCCAAGGCGCGGCTGACCTACAACAAGGTCAGCACTATGCTCGAACACCCGAAAACCAGCGAAGCCAAGCAGCTGCGTAGCGAATACGGCGATGTCGTACCGCACCTCAAGCAGCTTTATGCGCTGTACAAGGTGCTGCTGGGGGCTCGACACACACGCGGCGCCATCGATTTCGAGACTCAGGAAACCCGGATCATTTTTGGTTCCGAGCGCAAGATCGCGGAAATTCGCCCGACGACCCGCAACGATGCGCACAAGTTGATCGAGGAGTGCATGCTGGCGGCCAACGTGGCCACCGCGGAATTCCTCAAGAAACACGAAATTCCTGCGCTCTACCGCGTGCACGACGGCCCGCCACCGGAGCGTCTGGAAAAGCTGCGGGCATTCCTCGGCGAATTGGGCCTGTCGCTGCATAAAGGCAAGGAAGGCCCGACGCCGAAGGATTACCAGGCGTTGCTGGAGAACATCAAGGATCGTCCGGACTACCACCTGATCCAGACCGTCATGCTGCGCTCACTGAGCCAGGCGGTGTACAGCGCCGATAATCAGGGCCACTTCGGCCTGAACTACGAAGCCTATACCCACTTCACTTCGCCGATCCGTCGTTACCCGGACCTGCTGACGCACCGGGCGATTCGCAGTGTCATCCACTCCAAGCAGAACACGCCTCATGTGCGTCGTGCCGGGGCGATGAGCATTCCGAAGGCGCGCATCTATCCGTACGACGAGGCGACGCTCGAGCAACTCGGCGAGCAGTGCTCGATGAGCGAGCGGCGCGCCGACGAGGCGACTCGCGATGTGGTGAACTGGCTCAAGTGCGAGTTCATGAAGGATCGGGTTGGCGAGTCGTTCCCGGGCGTGATCACCGCGGTGACCGGTTTCGGTCTGTTCGTCGAGCTGACCGATATCTATGTGGAAGGCCTGGTGCACGTCACGGCGCTGCCGGGCGACTACTACCACTTCGATCCCGTGCACCACCGTTTGGCCGGTGAGCGTACCGGTCGCAGTTTCCGCTTGGGCGATACCGTGGAAGTGCGGGTCATGCGCGTGGATCTGGACGAGCGCAAGATCGATTTCGAGATGGCGGAAAAAACCATCAACGCGCCAATCGGTCGCAAAAAGCGCGGTGCTACCGATGCGCCGCCTGCCAAGGCCGCCGCCGAGCCGGCTCCGGCCAAGGCCGGGCGCCGTGGTTCGGCCAAGGAGAAGCCGGCCGAGGCTTACCGCTCGAGCGACGCTGCGGCGAAAAACGCCGAAGTACGCAAGAGCCGTGAAATGAAGAAGGCGTTGCTGGCCGAAGCCAAGAGCGGTGGCAAGGTGGCTTCGGGTGGCAAATCCGGAAAGCCCGCGTCCAGCAAGCCAAGCAAACATCGTAAAGGTCCGCCAAAAGCGGGCGCGGGTCCGGCTGCGAAAAGCGGCGGGGCACGTAAACCCAAGGTCAAGTCATGAGTCAGTTGGAAAAAATCTACGGCGTGCACGCTGTAGAAGCGTTGCTGCGTCACCATCCCAAGCGCGTCAAGCAGATCTGGCTGGCCGAGGGTCGCAGCGATCCGCGGGTGCAGGTGCTGGTGGACCTGGCCGGGCAGAACCGCGTAGCGGTCGGCCAGGCGGAGCGTCGGGAAATGGACGCTTGGGTCGAAGGTGTGCACCAGGGGGTGGTGGCTGAGGTAAGCCCGAGCCAGGTGTGGGGCGAGGCGATGCTCGACGAGTTGCTCGACCGCACCGAAGGCGCGCCGCTGTTGCTGGTGCTGGACGGTGTGACCGACCCGCATAATCTTGGCGCCTGCCTGCGTACCGCCGATGCGGCCGGGGCGCTGGCGGTGCTGGTGCCGAAAGACAAGTCCGCCACCCTAACGCCCACGGTGCGCAAGGTGGCCTGCGGCGCGGCGGAAGTGATTCCGTTGGTGGCCGTCACTAACTTGGCGCGCACCCTGGAAAAGCTCCAGCAGCGTGGTCTGTGGGTTGTCGGTACTGCCGGCGAGGCCGAGCAGGAACTGTACGACCAGGACCTGACCGGGCCGACCATCCTGATCATGGGCGCCGAAGGCAAGGGCATGCGCCGCCTTACGCGCGAGCACTGTGATTTCCTGGTGCGCTTGCCGATGGCCGGCAGTGTCAGCAGTCTCAACGTATCGGTGGCTACCGGCGTGTGCCTGTTCGAAGCCACGCGTCAGCGCGCGGCCAAGGCCAAGGGCGCCGTCAAGAAGGCCTGATCCTGGGCTTTGCGGGGGCGGGCCGACTCGCTCCCGCGGGTTTGGCCGCCTCCGCCGCTCGATTGTTCAAATAATCACCAATTGCCTTGCGTCGCTGTTCCCCCTTCTCTACAATTGCGCCCCTTGCCGTTGCGGCAGGCGCATATGTGCCTATCTCTGGCAAGACACACCAGTGTCATTCACTCCTTGTCTGACCGCTTTTGAGTGGCAGGCTACAACCCGTAAGGAGCATTCATGCGTCATTACGAAATCATCTTTCTGGTCCACCCTGACCAGAGCGAGCAAGTCGGCGGCATGGTTGAGCGTTACACCAAGCTGATCGAAGAAGACGGCGGCAAAATCCACCGTCTGGAAGACTGGGGCCGTCGTCAACTGGCCTACGCAATCAACAATGTTCACAAGGCTCACTACGTGATGCTGAACGTTGAGTGCACCGGTAAAGCCCTGGCTGAGCTGGAAGACAACTTCCGTTACAACGATGCTGTGATCCGTAACCTGGTCATCCGTCGCGAAGAAGCCATCACTGGCCAATCCGAGATGCTCAAGGCTGAAGAGAACCGCAGTGAGCGCCGTGAGCGTCGCGACCGTCCTGAGCATGCTGACAGCGCCGATGGCGACGACAGCAATGACAGCGACAACAGCGACAACGCTGACGAGTAATCCACGGACCTTTTGAGGAGCCAATTACATGGCACGTTTCTTCCGTCGTCGTAAATTCTGCCGCTTCACCGCTGAAGACGTGAAAGAGATCGATTACAAAGATCTCAACACTCTGAAAGCCTACGTATCCGAGACCGGCAAAATCGTTCCAAGCCGTATCACCGGTACCAAAGCTCGTTATCAGCGTCAGCTGGCCACCGCTATCAAGCGCGCCCGCTTCCTGGCCCTGCTGGCCTACACCGACAGCCACGGCCGCTGAGACCGGGTCGTCGACAAGTAGTAAGGGATTGAATGCATGCGCGCCTTAGCTGAGTTCATCATGCGCGGCCGTATGCAGGCCACTCTGGTAGTGGCCGGATGTGCGGCATTGCCGTTGTTGTATTGGTTGGGTGCTGCTGCGGGAAGCCTGGTGCTCCTGCGGCGCGGTTTGAGCGACGCCCTTGGTGTCCTCGCCCTGGGATTGCTGCCGGCCTTGTTCTGGTGGCTGTATTCCGACGATCCACGCGCACTTCTGGTGCTGCTGGGGTCTTCGGGCCTTGCGTTGGTTTTGCGCGCAAGCGAATCCTGGAACCGCGTGCTGCTGGTCAGCGTAGCGCTGGGACTGGTGTTTGCTGGAGTGCTGGGTGTGGCTTACCGCCCCCAGATCGAGATGCTCTCGCAGGAGTTGGTAAAAATTCTGCCGATGGCCCTCGGTGATCTCTACCAGCAGTTGTCGGTTGAAGAGCGGGCTCGTCTCGCCTCGCTGATTGCACCGGTCCTGACCGGCCTGATTGCGGCCTTGTTGCAGATCGTCAGTGTGCTGAGCCTGATTGTCGGGCGCTACTGGCAGGCGTTGTTGTACAACCCGGGTGGTTTTGGTCGCGAGTTTCGCGCGATCAAGCTCCCGCTGGGACTGGCGATGTTGCTGCTGGCCTGCATGCTGCTGGGACCGAATTTCGGTCCGCAGATGGCGATGCTGACGCCGTTGTGCAGCGTACCGCTGGTGTTCGCCGGGCTGGCCCTGATTCACGGGCTGGTGGCGCAAGGGCGACTGGCCAGGTTCTGGCTGGTGGGGTTGTACGTAACGCTGTTGCTGTTTATGCAGCTGATCTATCCGTTGCTCGTGGTGTTGGCCATTGTCGACAGCCTGATTGATTTTCGCGGTCGTTTGGCGCCGAAAGACGCTGATAACGGCTCTGCGAACGGTGAAGGTTAAAAGTTAAGAGGTTATTACCAAATGGAACTGATCCTGCTGGAAAAAATCGCCAACCTGGGCAACCTGGGCGATAAGGTAAACGTTAAGGCTGGTTACGGCCGTAACTACCTGCTGCCTTTCGGCAAAGCCACCGCTGCTACCGCTGCCAACCTGGCTGCGTTCGAAGCGCGTCGTGCCGAGCTGGAAAAACTGGCTGCAGAGAAGAAGGCTTCCGCCGAAACTCGCGCTGCTCAACTGGCTGAGCTGGAAGTGACCATCACTGCCACCGCTGGTGACGAAGGCAAGCTGTTCGGTTCGATCGGCACCCACGACATCGCTGATGCCCTGACCGCCTCCGGCGTCGAAGTGCAGAAGAGCGAAGTTCGTCTGCCGAACGGCACCATCCGCAACGTAGGTGAATTCGACGTAGCCGTGCACCTGCACGCCGAAGTTGAAGCCACCGTACGCGTTGTCGTGGTAGCAGCTTAAGCAGTACTTGTCGGCTGGCACCCTCGGGTGCTTGCCGGTAACATCGGGCACGATCCTGTTTACAGGTCGTGCCCTTTGTCTTTCTGTATCCTCAGTTTTTCAAACTCCTGCTTCTCCTAAAAACCAAGTGGCCATGAACGATATCTCCGCTCCCGAGCAATACGATCTGCAAACCGCTGCCCTGAAGGTGCCGCCGCATTCCATCGAGGCCGAACAGGCCGTGCTCGGTGGTCTGATGCTGGACAACAACGCCTGGGAACGAGTGCTCGATCAAGTCTCCGATGGCGATTTCTATCGACATGACCACCGCCTGATCTTCCGTGCGATCGCCAGGCTGGCCGACCAGAACCTGCCGATCGACGTCGTGACCCTGTCCGAGCAACTGGACAAGGAAGGCCAGACCGCCCAGGTCGGCGGCCTGGGCTACCTGGGCGAACTGGCGAAGAACACGCCGTCGGTCGCCAACATCAAGGCCTATGCGCAGATCGTTCGCCAGCGCGCGACCCTGCGCCAGTTGATCGGCATCAGCAACGAAATCGCCGACAGCGCCTTCAACCCGGAAGGCCGTACCGCCGAAGAAATCCTCGACGAGGCCGAGCGGCAGATTTTCCAGATCGCCGAAGCGCGGCCCAAGACCGGCGGCCCGGTCGGGGTCAACGAGCTGTTGACCAAGGCCATCGACCGCATCGATACCCTGTTCAACACCTCCGACGCGATCACCGGCCTGTCCACCGGCTACACCGACCTCGACGAGAAGACCAGCGGCCTGCAGCCGGCTGACTTGATCATCGTCGCCGGCCGTCCGTCCATGGGTAAGACCACCTTTGCGATGAACCTGGTGGAAAACGCCGTGCTGCGCAGCGACAAGGCGGTCCTGGTGTACTCCCTCGAGATGCCAGGCGAATCGCTGATCATGCGTATGCTGTCGTCCCTGGGGCGTATCGACCAGACCAAGGTCCGTTCCGGCCAGCTGGACGACGACGACTGGCCGCGCCTGACCTCGGCGGTCAACCTGCTCAACGATCGCAAGCTGTTCATCGACGACACCGCGGGCATCAGCCCCTCGGAAATGCGTGCGCGCACCCGCCGCCTGGTGCGTGAGCACGGCGACATCGCACTGATCATGATCGACTACCTGCAGCTGATGCAGATCCCGGGTTCCAGCGGCGACAACCGGACCAATGAAATTTCCGAGATCTCCCGTTCCCTCAAGGCCCTGGCCAAGGAATTCAACTGCCCGGTGGTGGCCCTGTCCCAGCTCAACCGCTCCCTGGAGCAACGGCCGAACAAGCGTCCGGTGAACTCCGACTTGCGGGAATCCGGAGCGATCGAGCAGGACGCCGACGTGATCATGTTCGTCTACCGCGACGAGGTGTATCACCCCGAGACCGAGCACAAGGGCATTGCCGAGATCATCATCGGCAAGCAGCGGAACGGCCCGATCGGCTTTATCCGCCTGGCCTTCATCGGCAAGTACACGCGTTTCGAGAACCTCGCGCCGGGCAGCTACAACTTCGACGACGACGAGTAACGCTCGCCGTCCCGATCGCGGGCGGCTCCTGTAGGAGCGAGGCTTGCCCGCGATTACCGCCTCCACCAATTTCCGACCATGGTCGTCGGAATTGGTCATTTTTTGTGCTATATTCCGCGCCCGCGAATTTCTCTGTAAATAAACGCGCCCTTATCTACACCTATACCGGTCATCGACATGCAAGCAGCCAAGCCGTTATTTGACTATCCCAAGTACTGGGCCGAATGTTTCGGCCCGGCGCCGTTCCTGCCGATGAGCAGGGAGGAGATGGATCAGCTCGGCTGGGATTCCTGCGACATCATCATCGTTACCGGGGATGCCTACGTCGATCATCCGTCGTTCGGCATGGCGATCATCGGCCGGCTACTGGAGGCCCAGGGCTTCCGCGTCGGGATCATCGCCCAGCCCAACTGGCAGTCCAAAGACGACTTCATGAAGCTGGGCGAGCCGAACCTGTTCTTCGGCGTCGCCGCCGGCAACATGGACTCGATGATCAACCGCTACACCGCCGACAAGAAAATCCGCTCCGACGACGCCTACACCCCGGGCGGTGTGGCGGGCAAGCGGCCGGACCGTGCCAGCCTGGTCTACAGCCAGCGCTGTAAGGAAGCCTACAAGCATGTGCCGATCGTCCTCGGCGGCATCGAGGCCTCGCTGCGCCGCATCGCCCATTACGACTACTGGCAGGATCGGGTGCGCAACTCGATCCTGATCGACGCCTGCGCCGACATCCTGCTCTACGGCAACGCCGAGCGGGCGATTGTAGAAGTCGCCCAGCGCCTGTCCTATGGGCACAAGATCGAAGACATCACCGACGTGCGCGGCACCGCGTTCATCCGTCGCGATACGCCGCAGGGCTGGTACGAAGTCGACTCCACCCGTATCGACCGTCCGGGCAAGATCGACAAGATCATCAACCCCTACGTCAACACCCAGGACACCGCCGCCTGCGCCATCGAGCAGGAGAAAGGGCCGGTCGAGGACCCTCAGGAAGCCAAGGTCGTGCAGATCCTGGCCAGCCCGAAGATGACCCGGGACAAGACCGTGATCCGCCTGCCGTCCATGGAGAAGGTGCGTAACGATCCGGTGCTCTACGCCCACGCCAACCGCGTGCTGCACCTGGAAACCAACCCGGGCAACGCCCGCGCGCTGGTGCAGAAGCATGGCGAGGTCGACGTCTGGTTCAACCCGCCGCCCATCCCGATGACTACCGAGGAAATGGACTACGTGTTCGGCATGCCTTACCAGCGCATCCCGCACCCGGAGTACGGCAAGGAGAAGATCCCGGCCTACGAGATGATCCGTTTCTCGGTGAACATCATGCGCGGCTGCTTTGGTGGCTGTACTTTCTGCTCCATTACCGAGCACGAAGGGCGGATCATCCAGAACCGTTCCGAAGAGTCGATCATTCGCGAGATCGAAGAAATTCGCGACAAGGTTCCCGGCTTTACTGGCGTGATCTCCGACCTCGGCGGCCCGACCGCGAACATGTACCGCATCGCCTGCAAGAGCCCGGAAATCGAATCCGCGTGCCGCAAGCCGTCCTGCGTGTTCCCTGGCATCTGCCCGAACCTGAACACCGACCATTCGTCGCTGATCCAGCTGTATCGCAGCGCCCGCGCCCTGCCAGGGGTGAAGAAGATCCTCATTGCGTCCGGCCTGCGCTACGACCTCGCGGTCGAGTCGCCGGAGTACGTCAAGGAGTTGGTGACCCACCACGTCGGCGGCTACCTGAAGATCGCCCCGGAACACACCGAGGAAGGTCCGCTCAACCAGATGATGAAACCGGGCATCGGCACCTATGACCGGTTCAAGCGCATGTTCGAGAAGTATTCCAAGGAGGCGGGCAAGGAGCAGTACCTGATCCCGTACTTCATCGCCGCGCACCCGGGCACCACCGACGAAGACATGATGAACCTGGCCCTGTGGCTCAAGGGCAACGGTTTCCGCGCCGACCAGGTGCAGGCGTTCTACCCCTCGCCGATGGCGTCCGCCACCGCGATGTACCACTCGGGCAAGAACCCGCTGCGCAAGGTCACCTACAAGAGCGACGGGGTGACCATCGTCAAGAGCGAGGAGCAGCGCCGCCTGCACAAGGCGTTCCTGCGCTATCACGATCCGAAGGGCTGGCCGATGCTGCGTGAAGCCTTGCAGCGCATGGGCCGTAGCGACCTGATCGGGCCGGGCAAGCACCAGCTGATCCCGCTGCACCAACCGTCTACCGACAGCTACCAGAGCGCCCGTCGCAAGAATTCGACGCCGGCTGGCAGCCACAAGGTGGCCAAGGAAACGACGAAGATCCTCACCCAGCACACCGGCCTGCCACCGCGCGGCAGTGACGGCAGCAACCCGTGGGACAAGCGCGAACAGGCCAAGGCCGCGGCGATGGCGCGTAACAAGCAGGCCGCCAAGGAGCGCGCCGATGCGTCCAAGGGCAAAGGCAAGAAGCCAGCCCGCAAGCCGGTCGTGCCCCGCTAAGGTCGCGCCCGCCACAATGCACAACGCCAGCCTTCGGGCTGGCGTTGTGCATTGTGGCGCTTGGGTTTGATAAGGTGCGCCCCCGCACTCACTCAAGGAAGAGCCCCGTGTCACGACGCAGGAAAACGCCGCAACAACGGCAGGTCGAAGAGCAGCTGTTGCGCCTCAGGACCGCCGAATGGCTTGCCTGGCAGCCCTATGTACGGCGTTTCGGGCTCATTCACATCGCGGTGATGATGCTCACCCTGTTCAGCATTTCCCTGGCGGCCGCACAGGTGCCACACCTGTATTTTCCTCGGGATTACCAGGCCACCCACTACGCGACACTGGCGATGTTCGCTGCCGGCCTGCTGATCAGCCTGAGTTTTCTGCTGGTGATCCGCGGTTTTGCACGCGCTGCCTGGGCGCTGTTCGCAGTGCTGGTGGCGTGCCTCGCCTGCGCAGTACTGGTGCTGCTGGACACCCGCCAGCGGCTGTTCCCGGCCCTTGTCTTGGGGCTGCCGCTGGTCGGGCTGTGGCTGATGAGCACCCGGCGTTATCAGCGCGGGCTCAAGGTGCTGCAAGTGGCGGCGCGCAAACGCCGGCGCCTGCAACGCCTGGAGGCGGACCTGAAGCGGGTGCGCTGAGCCGGGCCTGGTGGACGACTCGGTTGGCCGTGGCGCCTCATCGAGGTGCAGCCTGGCGAGGATGGGGCAGGCGCTGCGCTATTTCGGTGCCTGGGCAGGCGCTGGCGGTCCGGGTGGGACTGGGCGCAGGCTCTGGCATAAGTCTTGCCCTTTCAGCGAGGCCCAGGTTGGCCGTGGCGATCCTGCTTTCGCATATCCGGATGTCATGTGTCTGCGCTAACCTGACTGACCTTGCCGCTCGCCGAGCTTGCCATGCCTGACCTGCTTGCCCATTACCCGCTGACGGCGGATACCTACCACGAGCTGCTCGACGCCAGCGGCACGGTACGCCCGCATTGGCAGCGGCTCTTCGACCAATTGCAGCGCAGCACGCCGGCGCAGTTGCGCCAGCGTCAGGCGCTGCTCGGCCGGCAGATCCAGGAAAATGGCGTCACCTACAACATCTACGCCGACCCCAAGGGCGCCGATCGCCCCTGGGAGCTGGACCTGCTGCCGCATGTGATCGCCGCCGACGAATGGCAGCAGCTGGCTGCCGGGATCGCCCAGCGGGCCCGCCTGCTCAATGCGCTGCTGGCCGACCTGTATGGCCCGCAACGCCTGATCAGCGAAGGCCTGCTGCCGGCCGAACTGATTTTTGGCCATAACAATTTTCTCTGGCCGTGCCAGGGTATCCAGCCGCCGGACGCGACCTTCCTGCACCTGTACGCGGTCGACCTGGCTCGTGCCCCGGACGGGCGCTGGTGGGTCACCGCCGACCGCACCCAGGCGCCGTCCGGTGCCGGCTATGCCCTGGAAAACCGCATGATCGTGTCCCGGGCCTTTCCCGAGCAGTACCGCGACCTGCAAGTGCAGCACCTGGCCGGATTCTTCCGGACCCTGCAGCAAACCCTGGCCGACCAGGCGCCACGGGACGCCGAGGCGCCCTTGATCGTGCTGCTGACCCCGGGGCGCTTCAACGAAAGCTATTTCGAGCACCTGTACCTGGCGCGCCAGCTCGGTTATCCGCTGGTGGAGGGCGGCGACCTGACGGTGCGCGACGCCACCGTCTATCTCAAGACCCTGAGCGGCTTGCGCCGGGTACACGCGATCATGCGCCGACTCGACGACAGCTTCTGCGACCCGCTGGAGTTGCGCACCGACTCGGCCCTCGGCGTACCAGGCTTGCTGGAGGCGGTGCGCCGGGGCCGGGTGCTGGTGGCCAACGCCCTGGGCAGCGGGGTGCTGGAGTCGCCGGGCCTGCTGGGGTTCTTGCCGAAGATCTGCGAGCAGCTGTTTGGCGAGGAACTGATCCTGCCGTCCATCGCCACCTGGTGGTGCGGCGAGGCTCCGGTGCTGGCCGAGGCCCTGGAAAAGCTCCCGCAGTTGTTGATCAAGCCGGCGTTCCCGTCCCAGAGTTTCGCCCCGGTGTTCGGCGGCGACCTCAGCGAACCGCAGCGCCAGGTCCTGGCCGAGCGCATACGGGCCCGGCCTTACGCCTATGTCGCCCAGGAACTGGCGCAACTGTCCCAGGCACCGGTCTGGCAGGCCGAAGACGGGAAGTTGCAACCGCGGGCCATTGGCATGCGTGTGTACGCGGTGGCCAGCCGCGACGGTTACCGGGTGCTGCCGGGCGGCCTGGCCCGGGTGGCGGCGGTTGCCGATGCCGAAGCGGTGGCGATGCAGCGCGGCGGCGCCAGCAAGGACACCTGGGTGCTGGGCGAGCGTTCGCCCAGCGGCGAACAGTGGAAGGGCCAGCGCAGCATCGGCGTGCACGACCTGGTGCGCAGCGACCCCTACTTGCCGTCGCGGGTGGTGGAGAACCTGTTCTGGTTCGGTCGTTACTGCGAGCGTTGCGACGGCAGCGCACGGCTGTTGCGGATCATGCTGGCGCGTTACCTCGACGGCAGCGATCCGCAGGCCCTGCAGGCGGCGGTCGAACTGGGCGAGAGCCTGATGCTGTTGCCGGACGCCGGCGAACTGCCTGAGCGCTTGCTGGCGGCCCTGCGTGGCGCCGATTGGTCTTTCAGCCTGCGCTCCGATCTGCAGCGCCTGCAGTGGGCTGCGTCCCAGGTGCGCGGCAAGCTCTCGCGGGAAAACTGGCAGGCGCTGGTCGAATTGCAGCACGACGCCCTGGCGCTGGAGGCCGGCGAGCCGGATTTCGGCGAGTTGCTGGACTTCCTCAACCGGCTGGTGATGTCCCTGGCGGCGCTGTCGGGGTTCGCCCTGGACGATATGACGCGCGACGAAGGCTGGCGTTTCCTGATGATCGGCCGGCGCATCGAGCGGTTGCAGTTTCTCAGCAGCAGCCTGGCGGCCTTCCTGCGCGGTTCCGGCGCATTCGACCAGGCCGGGCTGGAGTGGCTGCTGGAACTGGGCAACAGCAGCATCACCTACCGTTCGCGCTACCTGGCGGTGGCGCAACTGATCCCGGTGCTCGACCTGTTGCTGCTCGACGAACAGAACCCGCACGCGGTGCTGTTCCAGTTGAAACTGGTGAGCCGCACCCTCAACCGCTTGCACGACGACTTCGGCGTACCGCGCGAGGTGGCCCTGTCAGGCCTGGTGGGGCGCCTGGCAGCGTTCGACCTGGGCTGCCTGGAACATCCGCTGTTCGGCGAGGCCAGCGTGCGCGCGGCGCTCGAAGGCCTGGCCGACCTGCTGCAGGGCATCGCCGACGCCAGCGGCGAGGTGTCCGACCGCCTTGCGTTGCGGCATTTCGCCCACGTCGATGGGGTCAGCCAACAAACGGTGTCTGTCTGATGAACGCTCACTACCAGGTCTTTCACGATACCCACTACCACTACGACAGCCCGGTCTCCCTGGCCCAGCAACTGGCGCACCTGTGGCCGCGCGCCTGTTCCTGGCAGCGTTGCAGCCGCCAGGAACTGCTGATCAGCCCCGAACCGAGCACGCGCCGCGATGAACGGGATGTGTTCGGCAACCCGCTGACCCGGCTGGCGTTCGAGCGGCCCCATGACGAGTTGCTGGTCAATGCGCAACTGACGGTGGAGGTGCTGGCCCGGCCGCCGCTGGATTTCGCCCGGTCGCTCCCCTGGGACGCCACCCGCAGCGCCTTGAGCTATAGCGGTCAGGCGCTGTCCGCACCGTTGCTGGAGGCTTGCCGCTACCGCTTCGAGTCGCCCTATGTGCATCTCAAGCGCCGCTTCGTCGAGTTTTCCGCCAGCTGTTTTCCCGCCGGCCGTCCGGTGTTGCTCGGGGCGCGGGCGTTGATGGAGAAAATCTTCAGCGAGTTCACGTTCGATGCTGCGGCCACCCAGGTGGCGACGCCGTTGCTGGAGGTGCTGGAGCGGCGGCGCGGGGTGTGCCAGGACTTTGCCCACCTGATGCTGGCGTGCTTGCGCTCCCGGGGGCTGGCCGCGCGTTATGTCAGCGGCTACCTGCTGACCCAGCCGCCGCCGGGCCAGCCCCGGCTGATCGGCGCGGATGCCTCCCATGCCTGGGTGTCGGTGTTCTGCCCGCAGCTTGGCTGGGTGGATTTCGACCCGACCAACAATGTGCAGCCGGCGCTGGAGCACATCACCCTGGCCTGGGGCCGGGACTTTTCCGATGTGTCGCCGTTGCGTGGGGTCATCCTGGGCGGCGGCAGCCACGACCCGGACGTGCGGGTGACGGTGCTGCCGTTGAACGAACAGATCACGCTGTAGCCGCTACACAGGCTCGACAGGAGTTTTTCCATGTTTCCGGTATCGATCAAGGGCGTGCTGCAATCCCCCGAGGGGCTGGTGGTGCTGATGCTCAACGAACGCGACGAGTGGGAGTTGCCCGGTGGGCGGATCGAACTCGGGGAAACGGCGCCGCAATGCCTGGCGCGGGAAATCGAGGAGGAGCTGGCGGTACAGGTGGCGGTGGGCGAGGCGCTGGATTCCTACCTGTTCGAGGTTATCCCCGGCAAGCATGTGTTTATCTCGACCTATCGCTGCCGGCTGCTGGGGGGCTTCGTGCCGACCGTCAGCCATGAGCACAAGGAAATCGGCCTGTTCGCCCCGGGCGAGTTGCCGGCCAACCTGCCATCGGGTTATCGCGACTCGATCGTCAAGGCCCTGGGGCTCTAAGGGGCGGGCGGACCGCCCCAATGGCCGTCAGTCGGGCTTCTGCTCGGCCCATTTGGCGGCGACCGTGGGTTGCCAGGATTCCAGGGCGTCGAGCAGCTCGCTCGGCGACTCGTTCACTTGCAGCATGTCGCGGTGCGCAGCGCGGACGAAGCCTTCGCCGACTATGTGGTCGAGAAAACCGGTGAGTTTGCCGTAGAAGCCGTTCACCTCCAGCAGGCCCAGCGGCTTGGCGTGATAGCCCAGCTGGCCCCAGGTCCAGACTTCGAACAACTCTTCCAGGGTGCCCAGGCCGCCCGGCAAGGCGATGAAGGCGTCGCTCAACTCGGCCATGCGCGCCTTGCGGGCATGCATGCCGTCGACCACTTCCAGGCGCGTCAGGCCCGAATGGCCGATTTCCTTGTCCTTCAGGCTCTGGGGAATGATGCCGATGACCTCACCGCCAGCCGCCAGGGCGGCATCGGCGACGATGCCCATCAAGCCGACTGCGCCGCCACCGTAGACCAGGGTCAGCCCACGCTCGGCCAACTGGCGCCCGAGGGCTTCGGCGGCCGCGCGGTAGGCCGGGTTGGTGCCGGTACTGGCACCGCAGAATACACAAACAGACGCTAAAGACATGCCTTGCTCCGGGGTGGTTGGGGGCCACAGAGTAATGGCTGGCCGCCCCGGCTCCAAGGGTCAATCCTCGCGGCCGGGACTTTCGTAGGTTCCGCTGGCGCCACAGGCGTAGGCGGCGAGCAGGCTGCGGAACAGGCTGTTGAGAGGCATGGCGGACGCTCCGTTCAATGGGGTGTGGCGAGCATAGGGCCGGCGCTGGCGGCTGGCTGTTTGATTCTCTCGATCAGGCTGATAGCGCAAAGTTGTATACAATTTCTTGATGTAAATCATTTGAACTTGGGAAAAATTCAGGCAGTCTTCACCTCCATGGATTTCAGATGGATTTTGTTAACCCTGCCTTGGAGATTCACCATGTTTGCCAAACTCGTCGCGGTATCCCTGTTGACACTGGCCAGCAGCCAGCTGATGGCCGCCGAATGCAAGGTCGATGTCGACTCCACCGACCAGATGTCCTTCAACACCAAGGAAATCACCATCGACAAGAGCTGCAAGACCTTCACCGTGAACCTGACCCACTCCGGCAGCCTGCCGAAGAACGTCATGGGCCATAACTGGGTACTGAGCAAAAGCGCGGACATGGCCGGCATCGCCACCGACGGCATGGCCGCCGGCATCGACAAGAACTACCTGAAGGAAGGCGATAGCCGCGTCATCGCCCACACCAAGATCATTGGTGCCGGCGAAAAAGACTCGGTGACCTTCGATGTGTCGAAGCTGACCGCTGGCGAAAGCTACGAGTTCTTCTGCTCGTTCCCTGGCCACAACTCGATGATGAAAGGCGCCGTGGTGCTGAAGTGATCGGTTGATCCTGCAGAATAAAAAAGCGCCCTTCGGGGCGCTTTTTTGTGGGCGGGCTTTCGTAGGAGCGAGGCTTGCCCGCGATAGCGTCAGCCCGGCCAACCGCCAACAAAAAGCCCGCCGAGGACTTCCTGAGCGGGCTCTTGCATCACCATTGATTCAAGGCGCGAACGGCATCACACGCTTGTGGTGGGTCTTGTTGTAGGTATTGCAGATGATCTTGAACGCCTCTTCGCGCACCGGCTGGCCGTGGAGGAAGGCATCGATCTCGGCGTAGGTCACGCCGTGGGAGGCCTCGTCCGGCTTGCCGGGGGAGAGGTCCTCGAGGTCGGCGGTGGGGATCTTCTCCACCAGCGATTCCGGCGCGCCGAAATGCCGGGCAATCGCCCGCACCTGGTTTTTCACCAGGCCGCTCAGCGGGGCCAGGTCGCAGGCGCCGTCGCCGAACTTGGTGAAGAACCCCATCACCGCTTCGGCGGCATGGTCGGTGCCGATCACCAGGCCGCCGGCGGCGCCGGCGATGGTGTACTGCGCCACCATGCGCATGCGCGCCTTGGTGTTGCCGAGCACGAAGTCCCGCGACACGGCCTGCTGGCCTTCGAAGGCTGCCACCTCGTTGGCCAGGGACTTGACCGCCGGGCCGATATTCACGGTATGGCGCTCGTCGGGCTCGATGAAGTCCACCGACGCCTGGGCCTCATGTTCGTCGAACTGCACCTCGTACGGCAGGCGCACGGCGATGAAGCGATAGGCCGGGTCGCCACTGCTTGCGCGCAGTTCGCGCACGGCCCGCTGGGCCAGCAGCCCCGCGGTCAGGGAGTCGACGCCACCGCTGATGCCCAGCACCAGGGACTTGAGCCCGGAATTGCGCAGGCATTGCTGGATGAAAGCGACCCGCCGGGCGACTTCTGCCTCGAGATCGGCCTGGTCCTTGAAAGGTGGTTGGACCTTGAGCTGTTCAGCAATCTCACGCTGTACGGCTTGCATGATTCACTCCTTGCTTGATGTGCCAGAAAGGGCGGCAGGTACTTGGAAAACGTGGCGCAGATAAGCGACGAAGTTGGGATCCTTGCAATGGGTCTTGCCCGCTTCGTCGGAGATCTTGGCGACGGGCTGGCCATTGCAGGCGGCCATTTTAAGCACGATGCTCATCGGCTCGACACCGGGAATGTCGCACGTCAGGTTGGTGCCGATGCCGAAGCTGACATTGATCCGACCGCGCAACGCCCGAAAGATCTCCAGCGAGCGGGGCAGCGTCAGGCTGTCGGAGAACACCAGGGTCTTGCTCATCGGGTCGATGCCCAGCTTGATGTAGCGGGCGATGGCCTTTTCCGCCCAGACGATCGGGTCGCCCGAGTCGTGGCGCAGGCCGTCGAACAGCTTGGCGAAGTACAGATCGAAATCGTTGAGGAAGGCGTCGGTGGTGATGCAGTCGGTCAGGGCGATACCCAGCAGGCCACGATACTCGCGGACCCAGCAGTCGAGGGCGGCGATCTGGCTGTCGATCAGCCGCGGCCCCAGCTGCTGGTGGGCCATGATCCATTCGTGGGCCATGGTGCCCAGGGGTTTCATGTCCAGCTCGCGGGACAGATGAACGTTGCTGGTGCCGACGAAACGCCCGGGGAAATCGTGCTTGAGCACATTCACCACTTCTTCCTGGACCCGGTACGAGAAGCGCCGGCGGGTGCCGAAATCGGCCACTTGCAGCTGCGCCAGCTCGTCGGCGCTGGCGTTGGCGGTCAACCAGTCGAACTTGCGGTACAGCTGCTCGCGGGCCTGTTCCAGGACGATTTCGCGGTAGCGATAGCGATTGCGCACCTCGCTGACGATCGCCAGCATCGGCACTTCGAACAGGATCACATGCAGCCAGGGGCCGCGCAGGCGGATGAACAGCTCGCCGTTCTCGATGCCGGTGTAGACGTAGCGCAGGTTGAAGCGGAACAGCCCGAGAAAGCGCAGGAAGTCCGGTTTCAGGAAGCTGATGCGTTCGAGGAAAGCCAACTGGTCGGCGCTCAGGCTCAGGTCGGCCAGGCGCTCGAACTGGTAGCGGATCTCCGCCAGGTAAGGGCGCAGGTCTTCGCTGTTGCGGCAGCGGAATTCCCATTCGACTTCCACATTGGGGTAGTTGTGCAGCACCGCCTGCATCATGGTCAGTTTGTAGAAGTCGGTGTCGAGCAGGTTCTGCACGATGCGATCGGCAAACACACTCTCGCTCATAACGGGTATCTCCAGGCTGGCCGCGATGAAAGACGCGGCTTTGCAGCTTTTTTCAATGAAGGCGGTAGTGGCGCATATCCGCTGTGGGTTTTGCCAGTGTTTTTTGTTTGGGGGCGGTGCCAGGGCTGATGGCCTCATCGCGGGCAAGCCTCGCTCCTACAAGAGCAGCGCGGCTTTTGGTTGGAGCGAGGCTTGCCCGCGATGGCGTCCGTAAGGCCTGTACCTATCCCGGATCAGGCCGGCGCCGGGCTGTCGATCTGTTCCAGCATCCAGCGGATGAAGTCCCGTACCTTGGGCACTTCGGCCGCATGCTCGGGGTAGGCCAGGTAATAGGCGTCGCGACTGGGCATGGCATGTTCCCAGGCCAGCACCAGCTTGCCCTCGGCCAGTTCTTCCTCCACCAGGAACCGCGGCAGCAGCGCCACGCCGCAGCCGACCTGGGCGGCGCGGATGCACATGTAGAAGGTTTCGAAGCGCGGGCCGTGATAGCTGTGCTCGGTGTGGTAACCCTGGCTGTCGAACCAGTCGTGCCAGGCCTGGGGCCGCGAGGCCAGTTGCAGCAGCACCAGTTCGGCCAGTTGCGTCGGCTCGGTGAACGGCTTGTCCGGCAGGCTGCTGGGGGCGCAGACCGCCACCAGTTCCTCGCCGAACAGCTTCAGGCACTCGGTGCCGGGGCGCGAGCCCTGGCCGAAGTAGAACGCCATGTCGCTGCGCCCCTGCAGCAGGTCGTCGGCCTCCTGCTCGTTGCACAGGTCCAGGTGGATCTGCGGGTGGCGCAGGCGCCAGCCCTTGAGGCGCGGCACCAGCCAGCGGGCACCGAAGGTCGAGGGGGTAGAGACGCGCAGCACTTCGGTTTCGCCGCCGTAGGAGCGCAGGTAATGGGTCGACATCTCGATCTGCGAGAGGATCTTGCGCACTTCCACCAGGTACAGGTCGCCGGCGGGCGTCAGTTGCAGGCGCCGCCGCACTCGGCGAAACAGCAGGTGCTGCAACAGCTCCTCCAGTTGCGCCACCTGCTTGCTGACGGCGCTCTGGGTCAGGTTCAGTTCCTCGGCGGCGCGGGTGAAGCTCAGGTGCCGGGTGACGGCCTCGAAACACTGCAGGGCAGTGATCGAGGGCAGGTAGCGTTTGTTCAGCATCGAGGGTTCCTTGTTCTTGTCCCGGCTGCTCAGCATGAATAAACGGAATGATATCTCGCCTAATCGTCGTTTGTTGGCAAGTCTCGGGCCGGCTACAACTACAGTCCTGGATGGCTGTGCCAACGGCCACGACTTTTTGCTTTCAATTTGTAAGGAGTGACCCATGGTTGCCGCATTGCTTGATCGTCTTGGTGTGAACCCGGCCCTGTATCAGTCGGGTATGCAGCCCGTGCATTCGCCGATCGACGGCAGCCGCATCGCCTCGGTGAACTGGCAGGGCGCGGCCGAGGTGGAGCAGCAGGTCAGTCGCGCGGAGCATGCATTCGCCTTGTGGCGCCAGGTGCCGGCGCCGCGCCGCGGCGAGCTGGTGCGCCAGTTCGGCGAAGTGTTGCGCGAATACAAGGCCGACCTCGGTGAGCTGGTGTCCTGGGAGGCCGGCAAGATCACCCAGGAAGGCCTGGGCGAAGTGCAGGAGATGATCGACATCTGCGACTTCGCCGTCGGCCTCTCGCGCCAGCTGTACGGCCTGACCATCGCCTCCGAGCGCCCGGGCCACCACATGCGCGAAACCTGGCACCCGCTGGGCGTCGTCGGGGTCATCAGCGCGTTCAACTTCCCGGTCGCGGTCTGGGCCTGGAACACCACCCTGGCGCTAGTCTGCGGCAACCCGGTGATCTGGAAACCTTCGGAAAAGACTCCGCTGACCGCCCTGGCCTGCCAGGCGCTGTTCGAGCGCGTGCTGAAGAACTTCAGCGACGCCCCGGACTACCTGAGCCAGGTGATCATCGGCGGTCGCGACGCCGGCGAAGCCCTGGTGGACGATCCGCGCGTGGCGCTGATCAGCGCCACCGGCAGCACCCGCATGGGCCGCGAAGTGGCGCCGAAAGTCGCCGCGCGCTTCGCCCGCAGCATCCTCGAGCTGGGCGGTAACAACGCGATGATCCTGGGCCCCAGCGCCGACCTGGACATGGCCGTGCGCGCCATCCTGTTCAGCGCCGTCGGCACCGCCGGCCAGCGTTGCACCACGTTGCGCCGGCTGATTGCCCACGAATCGGTGAAGGAGGAGATCGTCACCCGTCTCAAGGCCGCGTACTCCAAGGTGCGCATCGGCCATCCGCTGCAAGGCAACCTGATCGGCCCGCTGATCGACAAGCACAGCTTCGACAACATGCAGGACGCGCTGGAGCAGGCCCTGAGCGAAGGCGGCCGGGTGTTCGGCGGCAAGCGCCAGTTGCAGGACCAGTTCCCCAACGCCTACTACGTGTCGCCAGCGATCGTCGAGATGCCGGAGCAGAGCGACGTGGTTTGCAGCGAGACCTTCGCCCCGATTCTCTATGTGATCGGCTACAACGATTTCGCCGAAGCGCTGCGCCTGAACAACGCCGTGCCGCAAGGCCTGTCGTCCTGCATCTTCACCACCGATGTGCGTGAGGCCGAGCAGTTCATGTCGGCGGTGGGCAGCGACTGCGGCATCGCCAACGTCAACATCGGCCCGAGCGGTGCGGAAATCGGCGGCGCCTTCGGTGGCGAGAAAGAGACCGGCGGCGGTCGCGAGTCGGGCTCAGATGCCTGGCGCGCCTACATGCGCCGGCAGACCAACACCGTGAACTATTCGCTGGAGTTGCCACTGGCCCAGGGTATTACCTTCGATTGATCGAGCGGCCCTGGCGGGCCGTATCGCGAGCAAGCTCGCTCCTACAGGCCCGCTGCGTTTCTGTAGGGGCGAGCTTGCTCGCGATGCCGTGTTTTTGTTTGTTGGGTTTCACTCTGGAGCTTGGCAATGCCGTTACGCGAAGAATGCTTATGGGAAAAACTGACGCCGCAAAGGCCTGAAAACGCCGCGCTCAAGGGCGAGGTGACGGTGGATGTCTGTGTGATCGGCGCCGGTTTTACCGGCCTGTCGGCCGCCGTGCATCTGCTGGAGCAGGGCAAGAGAGTCTGTGTGCTGGAGGCCCATCGCACCGGCCATGGTGGTTCGGGGCGCAATGTGGGGCTGGTCAATGCCGGGCTGTGGATCCCGCCGGACGACATCGAGGCCGGTTTCGGCGAAGCGGTCGGCAGCCAGCTCAACCGCATGCTGGGGGCGGCTCCGGCCCTGGTGTTCAGCCTGATCGACAAGTACCGCATCGATTGCCAGCTGCGCCGCGAAGGCACCTTGCACATGGCGCACAACGCCCGCGGCGAAGCCGACCTGCGCAGCCGGGAGGCGCAGTGGAAACGTCGCGGTGCGCCGGTCGAACTGCTGACCGGAGCGGCCTGCGAAACCGCCACCGGCACCCGGAAAATCGCCGCGGCGCTGCTCGATCGCCGGGCCGGCACGCTCAATCCGATGGCCTATGTCAGCGGCCTGGCCAAGGCCGCGGCCGACCTGGGCGGCCAGTTGTTCGATCATTCGCCAGTCACCCGCCTCGAACGCCAGGGCCAGCGCTGGTCGGTGCAGACGGCGCAGGGCTCGGTGCTGGCCGAGCAGGTGGTGATCGCCTCCAATGCCTACACCGAGGGCGACTGGACCGAATTGCGGCGCAACTTCTTCCCCGGTTACTACTATCAGGTCGCGTCCACCCCGCTGACCGACGACGCCGCGCGGCGCATCCTGCCAGGCGGCCAGGGTTCCTGGGACACCCGCCAGGTATTGAGCAGCATTCGCCGCGATGCCGACGGGCGCCTGTTGCTGGGTAGCCTGGGCAACGGCAACCAGAAGCCGGCCTGGTTCCTCAAGGCCTGGGCCGACCGGGTGCAGCAGCACTATTTCCCGTATTTGAAAAAGGTGGAGTGGGAATGCACCTGGACCGGCTGCATCGCTTTCACCCCCGACCACCTGATGCGCCTGTTCGAGCCGGCGCCCGGCCTGGTGGCGGTCACCGGCTACAACGGCCGGGGCGTGACCACCGGCACGGTGGTCGGCAAGGCCTTCGCCGACTATCTGTGTAACGGAAATCCTGAGGCGCTGCCGATCCCCTTCGCGCCCATGCAGCCCCTGGCGGGCGTGGGCCTGCGCAGTTGCCTGTACGAGGCCGGGTTCTCGCTGTATCACGCGGGCCAGTGCCTGCGGATCGTTATCTGACGGAGGAAATATGTGGTGTGGAGCGGCGCTTTTCGGCGCAACGACTAGCCTGTAGTGGTGCGGGGCGTAGCAGTCCTGCACCAGCAGTGTGCAGTTCGGTTACGCAGGCTGTTACAGGCGGGTTGCACGTTGATTTGCATCGCGGTTGCAATGATGGCGCAGATGGGTTGCGCCTGATGCTTTATCAGGTTTCACCTTCCGCGGTTTAGACGGTTGCACGCCCAATGAAAAAGGGCCCGAAACAGTCGAAATAACAATAAAAGAGCGACTTTTTTCAGAATAAAAAACCAATGGCACGGCCCTTGCTCTGAGCATTCGGTGAAGTCGCAGTGCCAACTAAAAAAACCTTGGAGCACCACCTCATGTCCCAGACGTTTTACAAGAAAGGCTTTGTGGCCCTCGCAGTGGCAGCTGCGTTGGGCGTTTCTGCGTTTGCTCAGGCCGACCTCAAGATCGGCGTAGCGGGTCCCATGACAGGCGCCAACGCGGCATTTGGCGAGCAGTACATGAAGGGTGCACAGGCAGCGGCTGACGAAATCAATGCCAAGGGCGGCGTCAACGGCGAGAAGATCGTGCTGGTCAAGGGCGACGACGCGTGCGAGCCGAAACAGGCCGTGGCCGTGGCCAACCGCCTGGTCGACCAGGACAAGGTGGCCGGCGTGGTCGGTCACTTCTGCTCGTCGTCGACCATCCCGGCTTCCGAGGTCTACAGCGACGCGGGCGTGATCGCCATCACCCCTGGCTCCACCAACCCCCAGGTCACCGAACGCGGCCTCTCCGCCATGTTCCGCATGTGCGGCCGTGACGACCAGCAAGGCGTCGTCGCCGGCGACTACATCGTCGATGTGCTCAAGGGCAAGAAAGTCGTGGTGCTGCACGACAAGGACACCTACGGCCAGGGCCTGGCGGATGCCACCAAGGCGCAGTTGAGCAAGCGCGGCGTGACGCCGGTGCTGTACGAAGGCCTGACACGCGGCGAGAAGGACTTCAGCGCCGTGGTCACCAAGATCCGCGCCGCCGGCGCCGATGTCGTCTACTTCGGCGGCCTGCATCCGGAAGCCGGCCCGCTGGTCCGCCAACTGCGCGAGCAGGGCCTGAAGGACGTCAAGTTCATGTCCGACGACGGTATCGTCACCGACGAACTGGTGACCACCGCAGGCGGTCCGCAGTATGTCGACGGCGTGTACATGACCTTCGGCGCCGACCCGCGCCTGCTGCCGGACAGCAAGGCCGTGGTCGACGCGTTCCGCAAGGCCGGCACCGAGCCGGAAGGCTACACCCTGTACGCCTACGCTTCGATCCAGGCCCTGGCCGCCGGCTTCGGCGGCGCCAAGTCCAACAAGGGCGAGGACGCGGCCAAGTGGCTCAAGGCCAACCCGGTGAAAACCGTGATGGGCGAGAAATCCTGGGACGCCAAGGGCGACCTGAAGATCTCCGACTACGTGGTTTACCAGTGGGACAAGGACGGCAAATACCACCAGCTGGAAAAACAGAAGTGACATGAACGTTCGCGCGGGCCGGCCTTTCCCGTTTCCGGGGAGGGCCGCGACCCGCCGCAAGCGTATCCGTGCAGTACCTGTCTTTTCTCGTAGAGCTGCACAACTGTCGTGTTGCGCGGGTGGTTGAACCCCAGGCCGTCGTATCCGCTGTGTGCAGTCTCTCAAGTGCGTGAGATTGCGTTATGGATGGTATTTTCCTGCAGCAACTGATCAATGGACTGACCCTCGGGTCCGTCTATGGTCTGATCGCCATCGGCTACACAATGGTCTATGGCATCATCGGCATGATCAACTTCGCCCACGGCGAGGTTTACATGATTTCCGCTTACCTCGCGGCAATCAGTCTCGCTCTGCTGGCCTACTTCGGCATCGAATCCTTCCCGCTGCTCATTCTCGGAACCCTGGTCTTCACCGTCGTCGTGACGGGGATCTATGGCTGGGTCATCGAGCGCGTCGCCTACAAGCCCCTGCGCAACTCCACCCGCCTGGCGCCGCTGATCAGCGCCATCGGTATCTCGCTGATCCTGCAGAACTACGCGCAGATCAGCCAGGGCGCCAAGCAACAAGGTGTGCCGACGCTGCTGGCCGGCGCCTGGAAGGTCGAGGTCGGTAGCGGTTTCGTCCAGCTCACCTACACCAAGATCTTCATCCTGGTCGCGGCTTTCGCCGGGATGGCGTTGCTGACCTACATCATCAAGTACACCAAGCTCGGCCGCATGTGCCGGGCCACCCAGCAAGACCGCAAGATGGCGTCGATCCTCGGGATCAACACCGACCGGGTGATTTCCTACGTGTTCATCATCGGCGCCGCCATGGCCGCGCTGGCGGGCGTACTGATCACCATGAACTACGGCACGTTCGACTTCTATGCCGGCTTCGTCATCGGCATCAAGGCGTTCACCGCGGCGGTACTCGGTGGTATCGGTTCGCTGCCGGGAGCGATGCTCGGCGGGATCATCCTCGGGATCTCCGAATCGCTGTTCTCCGGTCTGATCAACTCCGACTACAAAGACGTGTTCAGTTTCTCGCTGCTGGTGCTGATCCTGATCTTCCGTCCCCAAGGCCTGCTGGGTCGCCCACTCGTGGCGAAGGTATGAGTATGTCTGCTGCCAATAAACCGATTGATATCAAAAAGAGCGTCGTCGACGCCGTGCTGGCCGGGCTGATCTCGCTGATCGTGTTCGGTCCCATCGTGGGCGTGGTGCTCGACGGCTACAGCTTCAACCTGCAACCGACCCGCGTCGGCTGGCTGGTAGCGATCGTGATGATCGGCCGTTTCGCCCTGAGCCTGTTCCTGCAGACCCCCAAGGGCCTGAAGATCCTACAGGGCTTCGAAAGCAGCGGCTCGGGCGTGCATGTGCGGCCGCCGGACTACAAGTCGCGGCTGCGCTGGGTGATCCCGGCGCTGATCGTGATCGCGATCGTCTTCCCGTTCTTCGCCAACAAGTACCTGCTGACCGTGGTCATCCTCGGCCTGATCTACGTGTTGCTCGGCCTCGGGCTGAACATCGTGGTCGGCCTGGCCGGCCTGCTCGACCTGGGTTACGTGGCGTTCTACGCCATCGGCGCCTACGGCCTGGCCCTGGGCTACCAGTACCTCGGCCTGGGCTTCTGGACCGTGCTGCCGCTGGCGGCCCTCGCCGCAGCGCTGGCGGGGTGCATCCTCGGCTTCCCGGTGTTGCGCATGCACGGCGACTACCTGGCGATCGTGACCCTGGGCTTCGGCGAGATCATCCGCCTGGTGCTCAACAACTGGCTGTCGTTCACCGGCGGCCCGAACGGCATGCCGGTGCCGTCACCGACCATTTTCGGCCTGGAGTTCGGGCGGCGGGCGAAGGATGGCGGGGTGCCGTTCCATGAGTTCTTCGGCCTGGAATACAACCCCAACCTGAAGTTCCTGTTCATCTACATCGTGCTGTTCATCGTGGTGTTGCTGGTGCTCTACATCAAGCACCGGCTGACCCGCATGCCGGTCGGCCGGGCCTGGGAAGCGCTGCGCGAAGACGAGATCGCCTGCCGCGCCATGGGCCTGAACCACGTGCTGGTGAAGCTTTCGGCGTTCACCATCGGTGCCTCCACCGCGGGCCTGGCCGGGGTGTTCTTCGCCAGCTACCAGGGCTTCGTCAACCCGTCGTCCTTCACCTTCTTCGAGTCGGCGCTGATCCTCGCCATCGTGGTGCTGGGGGGCATGGGCTCGACCGTGGGCGTGGTGATCGCGGCGTTCGTGCTCACCGTGGCGCCGGAGCTGTTGCGCAGTTTCTCCGAGTACCGGGTACTGCTGTTCGGCATTCTCATGGTGTTGATGATGATCTGGCGCCCCCGGGGCCTGATCCGTATCAGCCGCACCGGCGTGACCCCGCGCAAGGGTGCCTTGACCGAGAGGAGCGCGCCATGAGCGATGAAGTCATCCTGAAGGTAGAGAACCTGATGATGCACTTCGGTGGCATCAAGGCCCTGAGCGACGTCAGCCTGCAGGTCAAACGCAATTCCATCTTCGCCCTGATCGGCCCCAACGGCGCCGGCAAGACCACCGTGTTCAACTGCCTGACCGGGTTCTACAAGGCCACGGGCGGGCGTATCACCCTCGATACCCGGGGCACGCCGACCAACGTCATCAAGCTGTTGGGCGAGCCGTTTCGCGCGACCGACTTCGTGTCGCCGAAGCGCTTTGCCAGCCGGCTGTTCTACAAGATGTTCGGCGGCACCCACCTGGTGAACCGGGCGGGCCTGGCGCGGACCTTCCAGAACATTCGCCTGTTCAAGGAAATGTCGGTGCTGGAGAACCTGCTGGTGGCCCAGCACATGTGGGTCAACCGCAACCTGCTGGCCGGCATCCTCAACACCAGGGGCTACCGCAAGGCCGAAAGCGATGCGCTGGACCACGCGTTCTACTGGCTGGAAGTGGTGGACCTGGTGGACTGCGCCAACCGCCTGGCCGGCGAGTTGTCCTACGGCCAGCAGCGCCGCCTGGAGATCGCCCGTGCCATGTGCACCCGGCCGCAGATCATCTGCCTCGACGAACCGGCCGCCGGCCTCAACCCCCAGGAAACCGAAGCGCTCAGCGAGATGATCCGGCTGTTGCGCGACGAGCACGACCTGACCGTGGTGCTGATCGAACATGACATGGGCATGGTGATGAGTATTTCCGACCATATCGTGGTGCTCGACCACGGCAACGTGATCGCCGAGGGCGGCCCCGAGGCGATCCGCAACGACCCGAAAGTGATCGCCGCCTACCTGGGTGCGGACGAAGAGGAGCTGGTATGACGACTGGACCCATACTCGAGCTCAAGGACCTGGACGTGTACTACGGGCCCATCCAGGCCCTGAAGAAAGTCTCGCTGCACATCAACGAAGGGGAAACCGTGAGCCTGATCGGCTCCAACGGCGCGGGCAAATCCACGCTGCTGATGTCGATCTTCGGCCAGCCGCGGGCCGAGTCCGGGCAAATCCTCTATCGCGGCGTGGACATCACCCACAAGTCCTCGCACTACATCGCCTCCAACGGAATCGCCCAGTCGCCGGAAGGGCGGCGGGTGTTTCCGGACATGACGGTGGAAGAGAACCTGCTGATGGGCACTATCCCCATCGGCGACAAGTACGCCAGCGAAGACATGCAGCGCATGTTCGAGCTGTTCCCGCGGCTCAAGGAGCGCCGCACCCAGCGGGCCATGACCATGTCCGGCGGCGAGCAGCAGATGCTCGCCATCGCCCGGGCGCTGATGAGTCGTCCCAAGCTGCTATTGCTGGACGAACCGAGCCTGGGGCTGGCGCCGATCGTGGTGAAGCAGATCTTCGCCACGCTGCGCGAGCTGGCGGCCACCGGCATGACCATCTTCCTGGTCGAGCAGAACGCCAACCACGCGCTGCGGCTGTCGGACCGTGCCTATGTGATGGTCAACGGCGAGATTCGCCTGAGCGGCACCGGCAAGGAACTGCTGGTCAACGAGGAGGTGCGTAACGCCTATCTGGGCGGTCACTGAGCCTGCTGGTGCTGGATCGAAGATGCCCTGCCGGTTTATGCCGGCGGGGCATTTTTTATCCACACCCTGTTTTGTAGGAGCGAAGCTTGCTCGCGATGGACGGTAACGCGGTGTACCGAACGGACGTGGTGACTTGATCGCGGGCAAGCCTCGCTCCTACTGGGGAGGGGCTTGTCCACAGCTGAGGGTGGAAATTGTGGAAAACATTCTGCTCAAGCTGGCAAAGCGCGGCATAAAGCCGCTGCAAATAGTTGTTTTGCCACGGTTTTGACTTGTCCCCGTTTGCTGTGGAGCGGGCTGTGGGTAACGTGGGAGTAGCTGGCTGCAGCCCTTAAACGACGTGGCTTGCGAGGCGTTGGTGGTTTTTTGATCAGGCGTTTTTGCGGGGCCGCGAGCCGTCGTTGTCAACCTTTTTATTGTCGCAGGCTCGGGCTGGCGGACGCGGGGATAAGCCTGTGGATAAGTCTGTGATTAAACTCTGGAAAGACTCGGCGAAGCGGCGTAGTTGCTGGCTCGAAGCCATCCCTGGCCTGACTGCCCGGTCGGCGTTTTCCAACGGGGCTGCATGGACGCCAGGGGCGGGTCAAGCAAAAAACTTTCTGAAATCGGCTGCAGCCCCTGTGGACAGCGGCTTGCAGGTTTTTGCACTTGCCCCCAAAGACTGTGGACCGGCTTGTGGATAAGGTGCGTGCATCTGGCTACGAGCCAGGCGGGCCGGGGCTTGGAGTGTGTTGATCGTTTTTTGTACAGTTTGCGGGCCCGGCGGGCCATGAAACCTGCGGTTGCCGCTGGGATTCAGGCCGGGCATGCTGCGAAACGTTTTTTCATTTCCACGGCGGTTCCACGCCCAGCAAGGAGAACACCATGACTTCCACCCTGTTTATCACCGGCGCGACCTCCGGTTTTGGCGAAGCCTGTGCCCGTCGTTTTGCCGAGGCTGGCTGGTCGCTGGTGTTGACCGGTCGCCGCCAGGAGCGTCTCGAAGCCTTGTGCGCCGAACTCTCGAAGCAGACCGAAGTGCATGGCCTGGTACTGGATGTGCGCGACCGCAAGGCCATGGAAGAGGCGATCGCCAACCTGCCGCCGTCCTTCGCCAAGCTGCGCGGCCTGATCAACAACGCCGGCCTGGCCCTGGGCGTCGACCCGGCACCCAAGTGCGACCTGGACGACTGGGACACCATGGTCGACACCAACATCAAGGGCCTGATGTACAGCACCCGCCTGCTGCTGCCGCGCCTGATCGCCCATGGCCGTGGCGCCAGCATCGTCAACCTCGGCTCCATCGCCGGCAACTATCCGTACCCGGGCAGCCACGTGTATGGCGCGAGCAAGGCGTTCGTCAAACAGTTCTCCCTGAACCTGCGCTGCGACCTGCAAGGTACCGGCGTGCGGGTGACCAACATCGAGCCGGGCCTGTGCGAAAGCGAGTTCTCGCTGGTGCGCTTCAACGGCGACCAGGCGCGTTATGACGCCACCTACGCCGGCGCCGAGCCGATCCAGCCGCAGGACATCGCCGACACCATCTTCTGGGTGCTCAACACGCCGGCCCACGTCAATATCAACAGCCTGGAGCTGATGCCGGTGAGCCAGACCTGGGCCGGTTTCGCCATCGAGCGCAACGCCAGGGGTTGAGACCGCGGCGCGGTCTATCGCGGGCAACTCAGATCGCCGCCCGCTCGCTCCTACATGCGATTTCTGTAGGAGCGAGCAGGCGGCGATCCGACGTGCGTTCTATCCTGCAACACCTCACGGGCCGATGCTTTTGGCAACACAGCCGTTCAGGCCACCATCAGCCCGCACAAGGTAGACTCCCGCTCCGCAACCCACCGCGACCCTGGCTCAGGGGCGCGATTTCAAAGGTTCTCGAGGAGGAATCGTGAGTAACCGAGGTGAGCAGGCCCTGCTCAAACAATCGACCATCCTGATGTTCGCCGTGGCGATCGCCGGGATAGTCACAGGCTTCGTTTCCGGAGCCGAATCCATCCTGTTCGATGGTTTCTTTTCGCTGATCGCCACCTTTATCAAGGTCCTGATGCTGATCACCGCCAAGCTGATCGCCAAGCAAAGCAACCATCGCTTCCAGTTCGGCTTCTGGCACCTGGAGCCCATGGTGCTGCTGATCGAAGGCAGTTTCCTGTTGCTGATCGCCATCTATGCGCTGCTCAACGGGGTGTTCGGCATCCTCAACGGCGGGCGCGAGATCGAGCTGGGGATGGTGATCGTCTACGCGGCGGTGTTCACCGTCGTCGAGTTCGCCTACTTCTTCTATGTCCGGCACCGTAACCGCCGGCTCAAGTCGTCGCTGATCCAGTTCGACAACATCAGCTGGCTGGTGGACGCCATGCTGTCGGTGGGGCTGCTGGTCAGCTTCGTCACGGCCTTGTTGCTCAAGCAGTATGGGCACGGCGAGTGGGCGGTGTATGTCGACCCGCTGATCCTCATTGTGCTGGCGCTGAGCATGCTGCCGCCGGCGTTCAAGATTCTCCGGCCGGCCCTGCGCGATGTGCTGGGCATCGCCCCGGACCAGCTGGACGACAAGGTGCGCAGCGTGATGGACGCCGCCAAGGCCCGGCACGGTTTCGACGACTACATCTCGTATGTGCAGAAGCACGGGCGGGCGCGCTTCATCGAAATCCACATCGTGCTGCCGGCGGGTTATCCCCTGCACGGCGTGGCGACCCTGGACGTACTGCGCGAAGAGATATCCACAGCCCTGGGCCAGGCCGATGCCGCGCGCTGGCTGACCATCAGCTTTACCGGCGACCGCAAGTGGATTGCCTGAGGGCTTCCTGAATCCTGAGCGCAGCTGCCCATCGCGAGCAAGCTTCGTTCCTACAGGAGAATGTCTGTTTCTTTGTAGGAGCGAAGCTTGCTCGCGATGGCGTATCGAAGATCAGCCGAAGTATTCGGCCAGGCCGAGATAACAGGTCGCCAGGTGATAAGGCGTGGTCGACGGCATGTCCCGACGGCTGACCGCGCCGCTGCCGTCCAGGCATTCGTTCCAGCCTTTGGTGTGGAGGAAGTGTTGTTGCAGCGCCAGCAACTGGCGTTGCAGGCGTTCGGCGCCGTCGTGGCGCAAGGTCAGGGCGCGCAGGTATTCGGCCTGGGCCCAGATACGCTGCGTGGCGTCGAGCACGCCGCCGTCGAGGCTCAGCATCCCGCTCACCGCGCCGCTGCGGTTATCCACACCGGCCTGCTCGGCGTAGGCGAAGGCCCGTTCCAGCGAGGCGTGCAGCGGGCTGCCGCGCAGCAGGGGCGAGGATTGCAGCAGGAAGAACCACTCGAACTGATGCCCCGGCTCGAACCAGTTATCCACAGTGCCGAGCGGCTTTTCCATCATGACCCCATGACCGGGCTCGATGAAACGCTGCTGCAGGGCCTCGCACAGTGCCTCCAGCGCCTGCTGCACCGCTGCGTCGTCACGCACGGCGAGGGTGGCGAGAAAGGCTTCGGCCAGGTGCATCAACGGGTTCTGCAGGGGGCCGCTGGCCAGGGACGACCAGTCCTCGGCGAGCACCGCTTCGTACAGGCCGTCGCCGCTGGCGAAACGTTCGCCCACCACTTTCAGCGCGGCATCGAGCACCGACTCCACCAGCGGTTCGCGGACCCTGGCCCAGTAATGGGCGCAGGCAAAGATGATGAAGGCGTGGGTGTAGAGGTCTTTGCGCCGGTCCAGCGGCGCGCCCTGGGCATCGATGCTGTAGAACCAGCCACCGTGCTCGGCGTCGTGGAAATGCCGCTGCAGCGAGCGGAACAGTGCCGCCGCGCGTTCTCGGGCCTGCGCGGTCTGCCCATCGTCGATCAGGCTGGAAAACAGGTACAGCTGCCGGGCGCAGGCCATGGCCCGGTAACGTTGCGGTGGCAGCGGGGCGTTGTCGCCATCCAGCGCCTCGAAGGGCAGCGCCAACTCGGGATTCCAGCCCGGACCCTGCCAGAGCGGCACGATCACCGAGTGGAAATGCTGCTGTACGGCCTTGAACAGAGCGGTCGGTTCAGACGGGGAAGTGGGGCGGGAAACATCGGGCATTGGCTGGCGTCGTCACGGCAGGGTGGAATGCGCGACATGGTAGCAGAGAAGGCCCCCGGGATCGTGGTGCGCGCCGGTGGACGCTGGTTGTAGGAGCGAAGCTTGCTCGCGATGAACGATAACGCGGTGCGCCTACGCAAACGCGGAGCCCCTATCGCGGGCAAGCCTCGCTCCTACCAGGGTGGTTTCAGCCCGCCAGCAACCACACGCCGGTGGCGGCCGACGCCGCACCCGCCAGACGTACCAGCGGCGCCGCGGCCTGGGGCAGGACCCGCACCACGGCATAACCGGCGGCATGCAGGGCCGCGGTGGCGGCGACGAAGCCGGCGGCATAGGCCCAGGGGCTGGACATGGCCGGCAGTTCCAGGCCGTGGGCCACGCCGTGGAACAGGGCGAACAGCGCAGTCGCCGCCACGGCCAGGCTCAGCGGTGGGCGCACCGCCAATGCCACGGCCAGGCCCAGGGCCAGTACCGAGGCGGCGATGCCGCTTTCCAGGGCCGGCAGGTTGAGCCCCTCGAAGCCCAGCAAACCGCCGATCAGCATGGTGCCGACGAAGGTGCAGGGCAGCGCCCAGCGCGCCGCGCCTTGCTGTTGCGCGGCCCAGAGGCCGACCGCGAGCATCGCCAGCAAGTGGTCGAGGCCACCGATCGGGTGGCTGATGCCGGCCACCAGGCCATTATCGCCGTGGCCCGGATGGGCGAAGGCCAGGGCTGGAGCGGACAGCAGGACGAGCGTGCCGAGAATGCGTTTGAGTGTCATGAACAGGCTTCCTTGTTGAGCTTCTTGAAAAGGGCGATCAGGCCGCGGTCAGCAGACCCTGGCGTTCGATGAAGGCGATGATTTGCTCCAGGCCCTGGCCGGTCTTCTGGTTGCTGAAGACGAACGGCTTGCCGCCGCGCATGCGCTGGGTGTCGCTGTCCATCATCTCCAGCGAGGCGCCCACCAAGGGCGCCAGGTCGATCTTGTTGATCACCAGCAGGTCGGACTTGCAGATCCCCGGGCCGCCCTTGCGCGGCAGCTTGTCGCCGGCCGACACATCGATCACGTAGATGGTCAGGTCGGACAGTTCCGGGCTGAAGGTGGCCGACAGGTTGTCGCCGCCGGATTCCACCAGGATCAGGTCGAGGCCGGGAAAGCGCCGGTTCAGCTGGTCCACCGCCTCGAGGTTGATCGAGGCATCCTCGCGGATGGCCGTGTGCGGGCAGCCGCCGGTTTCCACGCCGATGATGCGTTCGGGCGCCAGCGCCTGGTTGCGCACCAGGAAGTCGGCGTCTTCGCGGGTATAGATATCGTTGGTCACCACCGCCAGGTTGTAGCGTTCGCGCAGGGCCAGGCACAGGGCCAGGGTCAGGGCGGTCTTGCCGGAGCCCACCGGGCCACCGATGCCGACGCGCAGGGGTTGTGTGTTCATGTGCTTCTCCAAAATGACAGGCACCCAAGTAAAAGGATTTATGAACGGAACAGACGGCTGTACTGGCGCTCGTGGGCCATGCACACCAGGGACAGGCCGAAGGCGGCGCTGCCGTAGTGTTCGGGGTCGAGGTTCGCGGCATCGTGCTGGGCCTGCTGCAACAACGGCAGCAGCTCGCTGGTCAGACGCTGCGCGGCCTGCTGCCCCAGGGGCAGGGTTTTCATCAGCACGGCCAGCTGGTTTTCCAGCCAGCTCCACAGCCAGGCGGCCAGGGCATCCTGCGGGCTGATCCGCCAGGCGCGCGCGGCCAGCGCCCAGCCCAGGGCCAGATGCGGTTCGGCGATGGTGGCGAGAAAGGCCCGGGCTGGCGCATCCAGCTCCGGCAGGCCGTTCAGCAGTTGTTGCAGGGAATAGCCCATCTGCCGGCTTTCCTGGTGCAGCTCGCGGGTTTCGCGGCTGGCGCGGTGTTCTGCGCAGCGTTGCAGCAGGCCTGGCCAGTCCTCGTCCGCGGCCGCCTGGCAGTGGGCCAGCAACAGCGGCGCCTCGAAGCGCGCCAGGTTTAGCAACAGTTGATCGCCGATCCAGCGTCGGGCGCTGTGCGGGTCATGGACCGTGGCTTGCTCCACGGCCATTTCCAGGCCCTGGGAATAGCTGTAGCCGCCAATCGGCAGCTGCGGGCTGGCCAGGCGCAGCAGGGCCCAGGCCGGGTTCATGGGCGGACGCCGAACTGATGCAGGCGCGGCGGATAGTTGAAGTCTTCGTCGCCATGGCGGGAGTGGTGATGGCCGCCGCCATAGGCACCGTGTTCCGGCTGGAACGGGGCCTCGAGGGTGATGGCGCTGGCACCGAGCTGTTCGAGCATGGCCTTGAGCACATAGTCGTCGAGCAGCCGCAGCCAGCTGTCGCCGATTTGCAGGGCGACATGGCGGTTGCCCAGGTGGTAGGCGGCGCGGGTCAACTCAAAGGCATTGCGGCAGGTGACATGCAACAGGGTTTCCGGGCGGGCGCAGACCTTCACGATCCGGCCGTCTTCGGCTTGCAGGCATTCGCCGTCGTGCAGCGGCGGCTGGCCACGCTCCAGAAACAACCCGACGTCTTCGCCATCGGCACTGAAACAGCGCAGGCGGCTTTTGCTGCGGGCTTCGTAGGTCAGGTGCAACTCGGCGGCCCACTCGGGTTGCGGCTCGATTCTGCGATGAATCACCAGCATTGGACGGCTTCCAGCTATGAGCGATGCAGGGGTAGAGCAAGTGCCTTGCCAATCGCCCGGTCCGATCGGAAACAGCTGGGAAGTGCCTGAAAATGGGGCAAAACCGCTGTTTTATTTTGTTACAAATACAGGGGGTGCGCTGATTTATAGCACTGACTTGGTGCGTCGTGCGTTTTTTTGATGCGCGGCAAAGCGCCGCTCCAGTGCGGGCCAGAGCGGTTGGCGATTTATTCGGTGTGGCGTATCAGCGGTGCGGCCGGCTCATTCCGTGCTGCCCAGCCCCTGCCAGTGCTTGAGGCCGATAAAGATGAAGCGCAGCTGCTGGGTGATTTTCGCCTGGGGCGTGAGGTGCTCGGGCAGGGCCTGGGCGGGCGGGTCGATGATGTCCGGCAAGGTGGCGAACACACTCTTCACGATCAGGTCGGCCATCACCGTCAGGTCGGCGATGTTCAGGTGTTGCAGCTTGGGCATCAGGGTCAGGTCGGCCGCGAGGTCGGCGCTGATGTTTTCCCGCAGGTGGGCGATCGCCTGGCGCACCGGCAGCGAGCCGCCGTACTGCTCGCGGGCGAGAAACAGGAACTGCGAACGGTTGGCCGCCACCACATCGAGGAAGATTCGCACCGAGGCGTCGATGATGCCGCCCATGACGAATTCGTTGTGGCGCACCAGGCGGATGGTCTCGCGGAAGGTCTGGCCGACTTCGCTGACCAGTTCCAGGCCGAGCTGGTCCATGTCGGCGAAATGGCGGTAGAACCCGGTCGGTACGATGCCGGCGGTCTTCGCTACTTCGCGCAGGCTCAGGCTGCCGAAGCCGCGGCCGCATTCCATCAGGTGGCGGGCAGCGTCCATCAGCGCGTGGCGGGTCTGTTGTTTCTGTTCGGCGCGAGGCAGCATCGGCTGGCGGATTTTCTGATCAAGAGAGAGCGGCGCACTCTAGCAAATCAACTTTGCCGGCGTCGAACCCGAGGGCATGGGCCTGGAGCGGCGCTGACCGCGAAGGGGCGGGTATCAGGCAAAAACAAAGCCCGATCCAGGGACCGGGCTTTTCGGTAAAGGCATCATAGGCTTGACTCACAGCTGGGTTGCATTGGGCCAAACGGTCGTTGCCGTCTTAAACCAGACCTTTCTCTTCCAGGCGATCACGGCCGCCTTCGGCTACTGCTTCGCCCAGGGGAGTGCGATCGAAACCGTCTGCCGCCAGGGTCTGGCCTTGTGGGGTACGGTCGCTACCGTCGGATGCCAGGGTTTGGCCTTGTGGGGTGCGGTCGCTGCCGTCTGCCGCCAGGGTCTGGCCTTGTGGGGTGCGGTCGCTGCCGTCGGAAGCCAGGGTCTGGCCTTGTGGGGTGCGGTCGCTACCGTCTGCTGCCAGGGTCTGGCCTTGTGGAGTGCGGTCGCTGCCGTCGGAAGCCAGGGTCTGGGAGAATACCGAGGTGCTGGATTTGACTTGTGGGGTAGCCTGTTCGGCGGCTGGCAGGGCAAAAGCGTTGGCTGCCAGAATCGAGAGGGTCAGGCTGAGCAGTAATTGGCGTTTCATGATGGGTTGCTCCTTGGGAGGGCGATAAAGTGGGTACGGAGCCAATGTTACGCGCGATAAATCGATATAAAAGTTCATAACTACAATGGTAATAATCAATAGAATTGATTGTTCTGCTCCGAGGCTCTAGATCGGGCCTTTCCGAACAGCGGCGCGTGCACCGCGGTGGGTATTTTCGACCCACTTGCGCCTTGCGAAGGGGCGCTGGGGGTAACGCCAACCTGGCGCTTCGGTCAAAAAAAATCGTGCTATTGCAGCCGATTCGCGGGTTTGGGTTAAACCTGAGGGCCGTTTGCCAGTCGTAGTTTCCATGACCGGGGATTTCAACCCCGGCAGTTCACAAGGGCGTCGCCATCCAGGCGCCCGGTAGTAGTCAGGAGCCCCGTGCAATGACGCGCACTCGTAAAATTTTCGCCTGGACGGCCGGCAGCCTTTTCCTGCTGCTGGCGGTACTGGTACTGATCATCGCGTTCTTCGACTGGAACCGGATCAAGCCGCCACTCAATGCCAAAGTCTCCGAAGAATTGCATCGTCCCTTCGCCATCAACGGCAACCTGGCGGTGCTCTGGCAGCGCGAGCCCGACGAAGGCGGCTGGCGCGCCTGGGTGCCGTGGCCTCATGTGGTGGCCGAAGACCTGACCTTAGGCAATCCCGAATGGTCGAAGACGCCGCAGATGGTCAGCCTCAAGCGCGTCGAGCTGCGCATTTCGCCCCTGGCCCTGCTGGCACAGCGGGTGCGCATTCCGCGCATCGACCTCACCGAGCCGAACGCCGCCCTGGAGCGCCTGGCGGACGGTCGCGCCAACTGGACTTTCCAGTTCGATCCCGCCGACCCGCAGGCCGAGCCGTCCAGCTGGGTGGTGGACATCGGCGCCATCGGTTTCGACAAAGGGCATGTGACCCTCAACGACCAGAGCCTGAAGACCCGCCTCGACCTGTTGATCGACCCGCTGGGCAAGCCGATTCCGTTCAGCGACATCGTCGGCGACAAGGCGGCGAAGAAAGCCGAGGAGAAGGGCGCCGCGCCGCAATCCTATGCCTTTGCCTTCAAGGCCAAGGGGCAATACCACGGCCAGGCGCTCGCCGGGTCCGGCAAGATCGGCGGCCTGCTGGCGCTGCAGGATGCGGCCAAGCCGTTCCCGCTGCAGGTCCAGGCGAAGATCGGCGATACCCGCGTCGAGCTGGCAGGCACCCTGACCGACCCGCTCAACCTCGGCGCGCTAGACCTGCGCATGAAGCTGGCCGGCACCAGCCTGGGCAATCTCTACCCGCTGACCGGCGTGACCCTGCCGGATTCGCCGGCCTACGCCACCGATGGCCACCTGACCGCGCAATTGCGCGATCCGGCCGGGGCGACCTTCAGCTACCAGGACTTCAACGGCAAGATCGGCGACAGCGATATCCACGGCAACCTAAGCTACGTCGCCAGCCAGCCTCGGCCCAAGCTGAGCGGTGCCCTGGTGTCCAACCAGCTGCTGTTCAGCGACCTGGCGCCGCTGATCGGCGCCGATTCCAACGCCGAGCAGAAAGCCCGCGGCGGCGACAGCAAGCAACCGGCGGACAAGGTGCTGCCGGTGGAAGAGTTCCGCACCGAGCGCTGGCGCGACATGGACGCCGACGTCGAATTCACCGGCAAGCGCATCGTCCACAGCGCGGAGCTGCCGTTTACCGACCTGTACACCCACCTGGTGCTCGACGACGGTCGCCTGAGCCTGGAGCCACTGCGCTTCGGCGTGGCCGGCGGCAAGCTGGACGCGCAGATCCGCCTCAATGGCCAGACCACGCCGCTGGAAGGCCGGGCCCGGCTGACCGCGCGCAACTTCAAGCTCAAGCAGCTGTTCCCGACCTTCGAACCGATGAAAACCAGCTTCGGCGAACTCAATGGCGACGCCGATATCGCCGGGCGCGGCAATTCGGTGGCGGCCCTTCTGGGCAGTGCCAATGGCGACCTGAAGATGCTGATCAACGATGGCGCCATCAGCCGCAGCCTGATGGAGATCGCCGGGCTCAACGTCGGCAACTATGTGGTCGGCAAGATGTTTGGCGACAAGGAAGTGAAGATCAACTGCGCCGCCGCCGACTTCGGGATCAAGACCGGCCTGGCCACCAGCCGCCTGTTCGTGTTCGACACCGAGAACGCGATCATCTACATCGACGGCACGGCGAACATGGCCAGCGAGCAACTGGACCTGACCATCACCCCGGAATCCAAGGGCCTGCGCTTGTTCTCCCTGCGTTCGCCGCTCTATGTACAGGGCAAGTTCATCAAGCCGTCCGCCGGGGTCAAGGCGGTGCCGCTGATGTTGCGCGGCGCCGGCATGGTGGCGTTGGGCGTGATCGCCGGCCCGGCGGCCGGGCTGCTGGCGCTGGTGGCGCCCAGCGGCGACGAGCCGAACCAGTGCGCGCCGCTGCTCGAACAGATGCGCTCGGGCAAGGCGCCGGTGACGGTCAAGCCGACCCGCTAACCGCCGCTGCCTTTCTGTAGGAGCGGCCGGTCGACGCTCGATTGCTCGCGATGAATGCTGACGCGGTGTGCCTGCATAGCCGCGGCGCCTTTATCGCGGGCAAGCCTCGCTCCTACAGGTCAACCTGCGGCGAGCAGCGGATGCCCGGCCGCCTCGGCTTCTTCGCGCAACCACTGGAAGAACGCCCGCACCGGCGGGTGCCGTTCGCGCCCCGGCACGCACAGCGCGCTGTAGCCGGCACCGTCGACGTGGACGTCCGGGCGGTACGGCACCAGCAGGCCGCTGCCCACGCTTTCCGAAACCAGGATGTTGCTCGCCAGCACCAGGCCCTGGCCGGCGATGGCCGCCTGCAGGGCGTAGTGTTCTTCGTCGTACTCGCGAAACACCGGCTGCTCGCCCATCCAGCTTTCCCCGGCCTTGTCGCACCAGGCTTGCCAGCCATGGGCATAGAGCTGGGAGTTGTGCCAGCGCACGCTGATCAGCGTTGGGGTGTGCTGGTGGGCCTGGGCCACCTGTTCGGGCGAGCCATACACCGCGAAGCACTCGTCGAACAGGCACAGTCCGTAGAGGCTCGGGTAGTCGTCCAGGCTGTAGCGGATCACCAGGTCGACGCTTGCGTCCTGATGCAGGTCGATGACGGCGCAGTTGGTGTCCAGGCGCAGGTTGATGGTCGGGTGGCGGGCATAAAAACGCCCCAGGCGCGGCACCAGCCACAGCGCGGCGAAGGCCGGCGTGGTGGAGAGCATCAGGTTGGCGCCGCTGCGTTGCGGGCGCAGGCTGTCGACGCTCTGCGCCACGTCGAGCAAGGCGCCATGCAGGCTGTGGAACAGGCGTTCGCCACACTCGGTCAGGCGTACCTGGCGCGGCAGGCGTTCGAACAGCGGTACGCCGAGCCAGCTTTCCAGGGTGCGGATCTGGTGGGAAATCGCGGTCGGGGTCACCGACAGTTCTTCGGCGGCGGCCTTGAAGCTCAGCAAGCGCGAGGCGGATTCGAAGGCGCGCAAGGCGGTCAGCGGCAGATTGGCAAACATAAGGGGCACCTTATGGATGAAATGAATTCACCCTGATCAACTATTGCTCATTTGTTCCACGGCAGCGCCGTCACTAGCTTTGCTCCTCACCAGGGAGGCCTTTGCGGGCTTTCCGCGGCTAATCCCGGATGAGGAAGGACAGATGAGCAGAATTCTAGCAGTACATGGCAGCCCCCGTGGCGAGCGCTCCCATTCGCGGCGGCTCGCCGAGCGCTTTCTCCAGGCCTGGGGCGAGGCCAATCCGCAGGGCCAACTGACCCGTCGGGAAGTCGGCCGGGCCTCGCTGCCCCACGTCAGCGAAGCCTTTGTCGCCGCGGCGTTCTATCCCGAACCCGAGGCCCGGCCGCTGTCGATGCAAGCCGACCTGGCCCTGAGCGACGAGCTGGTGGCGGAGTTACTGGCACACGACCTGCTGGTGATCTCGGCGCCGATGTACAACTTCAGCGTGCCCAGTGGCCTCAAGGCCTGGGTCGACCAGATCGTGCGCCTGGGCCTGACCTTCAACACAGTCCAGGACAACGGCATCGCCCAGTACCAGCCGCTGGTCCTGGGCAAGAAAGCGCTGATCGTCACCAGTCGCGGCGGCTTCGGCTTTGGCCCCGGTGGCGAGCTGGAGGCCATGAACCATGCCGACCCCTGGTTACGCACGGCGCTGGGGTTTATCGGCATCGACGATGTGACGGTGGTCGCGGCCGAAGGCGAGGAATCCGCCGAGCGCACCTTCCAGGTGTCTTGCGCCGAGGCCGAGCAACGCTTGCTGACCCTGGCGCGGACCTTCTGAGGAGGCAACATGGCCTGGTTATTCCTGCTGGTCGCCGCGGCCTTCGAGGTTACCTTCGCCATGGGCATGAAGTACGCCGAGGGTTTCACCCGCCTGTGGCCGTCGCTGCTGACGGTGGTGGCCGCGGTGGGCGGCATCTACTTCCTGACCCTGGCGATGCGTGAGCTGCCGGTGAGCATCGCCTATCCGATCTGGACCGCCATCGGCTCCCTGGGCACGGTGTTTCTCGGTTTTGCCTTGCTCGGCGAGAGCCTGACCCTGGTCAAGCTGGTGTCGGTGGGGCTGATCGTGGCCGGGGTGGCGGGGTTGAAATAGCCTGGCGGGCAATCTGAATCCCCTGTAGGAGCGAAGCTTGCTCGCGATGGCGGCTGTGCAGACGACGAATGTCTCTCGGTAGAACTGCGTCGGGTTTGGGGGCCGCTGCGCGGCCCATCGCGAGCAAGCTTCGCTCCTACGGGTGGGGCAGGGAGAGTCGGCGCCGGTGAATGTCATGAAAGGGTCGCTAAGCTGTCATCTTGGCTGTCGATGCTTCTGGCTGACTTGCATCCAGCCTTGGCTGTTTCCCGGCACCGGCCCGATCACAAGGATGTTCCCATGTCCCAAGAGCTTGCCACGCGTTACCCGCTGGTCCTGGTCCCCGGCATGCTCGGGTTTGTCCGGCTGGTGGTGTATTCCTACTGGTTCGGCATCGAGGCGGCGTTGCGTCGCGGCGGCGCAACGGTGATCGCGGTGCAGGTCTCGCCGCTGCACAGCAGCGAGGTCCGCGGCGAACAACTGCTGGCGCGGATCGCCGAGATACGGCGCGAAACCGGCGCGGACAAGGTCAACCTGATCGGCCACAGCCAGGGCGCGCTCACGGCCCGCTACGCGGCGGCCAAGCGGCCGGAGTGGGTGGCCTCGGTAACCTCGGTGGCCGGCCCCAACCATGGCTCCGAACTGGCCGACTATATCGAGCGCCATCACTCCATCGACACCCTGCGCGGGCGCCTGCTGAGCCTGCTGCTGCGTGGGCTGGCGGTACTGATGCGTTGGCTGGACACCGGTTATCGCGGGCCGCGACTGCCGGCGGATATCCATGCCTCGCACCGTTCGCTGACCAGCGAGGGCGTGGCGCTGTTCAACCGCCAGTATCCCCAGGGCCTGCCGTCCACCTGGGGCGGGCAGGGGCCGGAGGAGGTCGGCGGGGTGCGCTACTACTCCTGGTCCGGCACCTTGCAGCCGGGCAAGACCAACCGTGGGCGCAACCTGTTCGACGGCACCAACCGCAGCTGCCGGCTGTTCGCCAGAAGCTTCGTCCGCGAGGCCGGGCAGTGCGACGGCATGGTCGGTCGCTACAGCTCGCACCTGGGCACGGTGATCGGCGACGACTACCCCCTCGACCACTTCGATATCGTCAACCAGTCCCTGGGGCTGGTGGGCCGGGGCGCCGAGCCAATCCGCCTGTTCGTCGAGCATGCGCGACGGTTAAAGGCGGCCGGGGTGTAGCCAGCGGGCATACCGATACCCCTTCGTAGGAGCGAGGCTTGCCCGCGATGACCATCGATCAGGCAACGCTGACCTTACGCCCCAACACCCTGGTCCAGCGCTCCGACAGAATCACCCCACCCAGGGTCAGCACCCCGCCCACCAGGTGATACAGCGCCAGCTGTTCATGCAGCACCACGGCGGCGATCAGTGCGGTGATCAACGGCAGCAGGTTGAAGAACAGGGTGGTGCGGCTCGGCCCCAGGCGTACCACCGCCTGCATCCACGCCAGCGGCGCGAGCATCGAGGCCAGCAGGCAGGCATAGAGCACCAGGGGGATGTTGTGCAGGGTCAGGCCGGTTTTCGGCGAGGCCAGGAACAGTGGCAACAGCACCACCACGGCCACCAGCACCTGCAGGTACAGCAGCACCAGCGGCGGCAGGCGCAGCTGCCATTTCTTCAGCAGGGTGCTGTAGATGGCGTAGGCCAGGGTGGCGACCAGCATCATCGCGTCGCCCAGGTTCACGCCGTGCTCCAGCAAGGCGCCGAGGCTGCCGGACGACACCACCACCAGCACCCCGGCGAACGACAGCAGCGCCCCCACCAGGGCCCCGGCGGTCAGGCGCTGGCCGAGGCTGGCGATCGCCATGGCCAGCGACATCAGCGGCATCAGCGAAAGGATGATGCCCATGTTGGTGGCCGAGGTCAGGGTCGCGGCGAAGTAGGCCAGGCTCTGGTACACCGCCATGCCCAGCACGCCGAGGATGAAGATCTTGCCCAGATTCGGGCGGATCACCGCCCAGTGGGCCACCACCGCCTTGAGCAAGAACGGGGTAAACAGCAGACCGGCCAGCAGCCAGCGATAGAAACCGATTTCCGCGGGGAAGATCGCGCCGACCGCCAGCTTGTTGATCACGGTATTGCCAGCCCAGATAAAGATGGCCAGTAACGGATAAGCGTATTGCATGAGGACAACCAGAACGTTGATGAAGGGGGATTATCCACTGTCTGGATCCACGCCTATACTTCGATCCAGACAACCCGCCCCTGGATCCGGACAGCATGAGCAAAAAACACATCGACCTGCTGCCCTTCAGCGGCCTGCCGGCGCCGGTGTATTTTCGCTACGCCGATTTCGACGCCCACAGCCATGCGCTGGAACACCGTCACCCCTGGGGCTGCCTGGAGTACTCGGCCCACGGCGTGATGCACATGGAGATCGCCGGCCAGCGTTTCATGGCGCCGCCGCAGTACGCCATCTGGATCCCGCCGGACACCGAGCATAGCTTCTACAGCCCGCAGCCGATCGTGTACCGCGCCGTGTGCCTGGCCCCGGAACTGTGCCGGGCGCTGCCCGCGCAAGCCTGCACCCTGGCCATCAGCGACATCCTCAAGGCGATCCTCAAGGACTTCGCCGCGCGCGACGTGCAGATCCCCGAGCAGGAGAGCGACAGTCGCCTGGCCCAGGTGATGCTCGATCAACTGCGGCAGGCGCCGGTGCATCACGGCTACCTGCCCTACGCCAGCAGCCCGGCCCTGCTCGGGGTGCTGGAAGCGTTGCAGGCCGCGCCGGGGGATAACCGCGCGCTGGCCGACTGGGCCCGGCAGATCCATGTCAGCGAACGCACCCTGGCGCGGCAGTTCGTGCGCGAGCTGGGTATGAGCTTCGGCGAGTGGCGCCAGCGCCTGCGTTTCCTGGCTTCCATCGAAGCGCTGGACAGCCCGCGGAGCATCCAGGAAGTGGCCTTCGACATGGGCTACAGCACCGCCTCGGCGTTCATCGCGATGTTCCAGCGCCAGGCCGGTTGCACCCCCGAGCAATACCGGCGGACCAGCCTACGGAACAGGTGAAGCTGTAACAGGGTTTGTCTACACTGCGTTGGAGGCCGTGCCCGTCGGTACGGTAACAAGGAGAAAACTCCATGAAGATGCTGCGTATCCCGTTGTTGATGGTCGGTCTGCTGCTCTGCTCCCAAGGATTTGCCGCCACGGCGGCCCAACAGGCCCAGCAGGACAAGATGAAGTCGTGCAACGCCGAAGCCACCGCCAAGACCCTCAAGGGCGATGAGCGCAAGGCGTTCATGAGCACCTGCCTCAAGGCCACTCCTGCCGCGGCCGCCGTGCCCGCCACGCAACAGGAAAAAATGAAGACCTGCAACGCCGACGCTACCACCAAGGCGCTCAAGGGCGATGAGCGCAAGACCTTCATGAGCACCTGCCTGAAGAAGCAATAAGCGTCTCCCTCGCAGGCGCGGGGGGCTCTCGATCCGGTGGCGGCGGCCAGTCCGACACACCCTGTATCTTGATCGCCAGCCAACTCGCGCCTGCCGGCCTCGCCACACCCTTGCAACGCTGGCAGACTGCCAATCCTTTCACGCTGTTTGTCTTGAGGCTGTATGCCAACGTTTTCTCAGCGTCACCTGTTGTTGATCAGTTGGGTGATCATTTTCGGCGGCCTGTTGCTGCTGATTCCCCTGCGCTTGTTGCCCAGCCTGCTCGCGGGCTTGCTGGTGTTCGAGCTGGTCAACATGCTCACCCCGCAATTGCAGCGCCTGATCGAAGGGCGGCGGGCGCGCTGGCTGGCGGTCGCCCTGCTCGGCACCCTGGTGGTCAGCGTGCTGACGCTGCTGTTCGCCGGCGCCATCAGCTTCCTGCTGCACGAAGCGGAAAACCCGGGCGCTTCCCTGGACAAGTTCATGACGGTAGTGGACAAGGCGCGGGGCCAGTTGCCGCCGTTCCTCGACTCCTATCTGCCGGCCAGCGCGGCGGAGTTCCAAGTGGCCATCGGTGCCTGGGCCAGCAAGCACCTGAGCGATCTGCAACTGGTGGGCAAGGACGCGGCGCACACCTTCGTGACGCTGCTGATCGGCATGGTGCTGGGGGCGATCATCGCCTTGCAGCGCGTGCCCGACCTGACCAAGCGCAAGCCGCTGGCGGCCGCGCTGTTCGACCGCCTGCACCTGCTGGTCCAGGCCTTTCGCAACATCGTGTTCGCGCAGATCAAGATTTCCCTGCTTAACACCTTTTTCACCGGGATCTTCCTCGCGCTGATCCTGCCGCTGTTCGGCGTCAAGCTGCCGCTGACCAAGACCCTGATCGTGCTGACGTTCCTGCTGGGGCTGTTGCCGGTGATCGGCAACCTGATCTCCAACACCCTGATCACCATCGTCGGGTTGTCGCTGTCGATCTGGGTGGCCGCGGCGGCGCTGGGCTACCTGATCTTCATCCACAAGCTGGAATACTTCCTCAACGCGCGGATCGTCGGTGGGCAGATCAGTGCCAAGTCCTGGGAGCTGCTGCTGGCGATGCTGGTGTTCGAGGCGGCGTTCGGCCTGCCGGGGGTGGTGGCCGGGCCGATCTACTACGCCTACCTGAAGAGCGAATTGAAGCTGGCGGGGTTGGTCTGACCTAGGCGGACCGAGCTGACGCTATCGCGGGCAAGCCGGATCGCCGCCCGCTCGCTCCTACATGTAGGAGCGAGGCTTGCCCGCGATGGACGCGCCGCTATTCTTGATCAGCCGTAACGCTTCTTCGCTTCGATCGCCAACCCGCTGCCGATGCTGCCGAAGATATTGCCTTCGACGTGACGGGCGTTGGGCAGCATGGCCGCCACGCTCTGGCGCAGCGCCGGGATGCCGCTGGAACCGCCGGTGAAGAACACCGTATCGACCTGGTCGACGCCGACGCTGGCCGTGCCCAGCAACTGGGTGACGCTGTCGCGGATGCGCTCCAGCAGGTTGTCGATGGACGACTCGAACAGCGCGCGGCTCAGGTCGACGTCAAGGCCCGCCTCGATCCGGTCCAGGGGCACCACGCGGTTGTCGGCGTGGGTCAGCTCGATCTTGGTCTGCTCCACTTCCATGGCCAGCCAGTGCCCGGCGCGTTGCTCGATCAGCTTGAACAGGCGGTCGATGCCGCCGGTGTCCTCGATGTCGTAGCGCATGCTGCCCAGGGCCAGCTGGGACTTCTGCGAATACACCGAGTTGATGGTGTGCCAGGTCGCCAGGTTCATGTGGGTGCTGGTGGGCATGTAGGCACCGCTCTTCATCCGGCTGCCGTAGCCGAACAGCGGCATCAGGCCGGCCAGCGAGAGCTGTTTGTCGAAGTCGGTCCCGCCGATGTGCACGCCGCCGGTGGCGAGGATGTCCTCGTGGCGGTTGTCCAGGCCACGGCGCTCGGGCGACAGGCGCACCAGGGAGAAGTCCGAGGTACCGCCGCCGATGTCGACGATCAGCACCAGCTCTTCGCGCTCCAGGGTCGACTCGTAGTCGAAGGCCGCGGCGATCGGCTCGTATTGGAACGACACTTCCTTGAAGCCCAGCTTGCGCGCCACTTCGGCCAGGGTGTCTTGGGCTTCCTGGTCGGCCGCGGCGTCGTCGTCGACGAAAAACACCGGGCGGCCCAGCACCACTTCCTCGAACTCGCGGCCGGCGGCGGTTTCGGCGCGGCTCTTGAGCTGGCCGATGAACAGGCCCAGCAGGTCCTTGAAAGGCATCGCCGTGCCCAGCACGCTGGTGTCGTGCTTGATCAGCTTGGAGCCCAGCAGGCTTTTCAGCGAGCGCATCAGCCGGCCTTCGTAGCCTTCCAGGTACTCGTGCAGCGCCAGGCGGCCGTATACCGGACGGCGTTCCTCGAGGTTGAAGAAGACCACCGAGGGCAGGGTGATCTTGTCGTCTTCCAGCGCAATCAGCGTTTCCATGCCGGGGCGCAGCCAGCCGACGGTGGAGTTGGACGTGCCGAAGTCGATGCCGCAGGCACGGGCCGCAGATGCGTTTTTCATGTCTTTCGAGTTCCGGTTAAAAAACGGCCGCGCAGTGTATGCCAGTCGTTCGCAGAATCGAAGGCCGGTTATCCGCTAAATAGAAACCCGGCAGCCTTGAAAGACTATTCTTCACCCCAAACTTGCAGGCATGGGCCGGGCAGCCATCGGGCGGTCGCAAGAACCGCCGCCAGCTGCCGATAAACTTCTGCCGCGCCGCGTGAGTCACAAGTATTGAGATCGGTCAGCCCGGGCGCTGATCCAGGGTGCATGCTGTACGTCACGCCGCGCGCTATTGATAACGGATGGTGATCCTTAGATGGACTTCAAAGACTATTACAAGATTCTCGGGGTGGAGCCGACGGCGGACGACAAGGCGATCAAGGCCGCCTATCGCAAGCTGGCGCGCAAGTACCACCCGGATGTCAGCAAGGAAAAAGACGCCGAAGCCAAGTTCAAGGATGCGTCGGAAGCCTATGAGGCGCTCAAGAGCGCGGACAAGCGGGCCGAGTACGACGATCTGCGGCGCTATGGCCAGCACGGCCAGCCGTTCCAGGGCCCGCCGGGCTGGAAGGGCCGCGCGGACGCGGGCGGCTTTGGCAATGGCGGCGACTTTTCGGACTTCTTCAGTTCGATCTTCGGCAATCGCGGGCCGGGTTTCGGCGGTGGACAATCTCGCAGCGCCGGGCGCCGGGGGCAGGACGTGGAAATGGAATTACCGATCTTCCTGGAAGAGACCCTGTCGACCGAGTCGAAGAAGGTCAGCTTCCAGGTGCCGCAGTACAACGCCGCGGGCCAGCACGTCAGCAACACCAGCAAGAGCCTGAACGTGAAGATCCCGGCGGGCGTCGCCGACGGCGAGCGGATCCGCCTCAAGGGCCAGGGCGCGCCGGGCGTCGGCGGCGGGGCCAACGGCGACCTGTACCTGACCATTCGTTTCGCGCCTCATCCGAAGTTCGATATCGAGGGCGAGAACCTGATCATCACCTTGCCGCTGGCGCCCTGGGAGCTGGCGCTGGGCACCGAGGTCGCGGTGCCGACGCTCACCGGCAAGATCAACCTCAAGGTGCCGGCCGGCAGCCAGAACGGCCAGCGCATGCGCGCCAAGGGCCACGGCCTGCCGAACAAGGCCGGGCAGCGCGGTTATCTGTTCGTGCAACTCAAGGCCGTGATGCCCAAGGCGTCCGGCGAGGACGTCAAGGCGCTCTGGCAGGAGCTGGCGAAGAAAGCCGCCTTCGACCCGCGGGAGAATTTCTGATCCGCGACCACGCCTGACCTGAAACATCTGACCTGAAACAGAGGAGTCGCCGACCATGAGCACCCTGATCGTTCAGCTGGATATGGAAGAGTTCTGCGAGGTGGCCGATCTGCCGGCTGCCTATGTGATCGAAATCGTCGAGCACGGGATCCTCGATCCCCATGGCTCGGCGCCCCGGGACTGGCGCTTTACCGACTACGAACTGGCGGTGGCCAAGCGCGCCGCCAAGTTGCGGCATGACCTGGAACTGGAGTGGGAAGGCGTCGCCCTGGCGCTGGAACTGCTCGACGAAGTCCGCGAGCTGCGCAACGAAAACCAGATGCTCAGGCAACGCCTGGGGCGCCTGCTGGCCGATTGACCAAGCCTGTAGGAGCGAGGCTTGCCCGCGATAGGAACACCGCGTTTGCGCCTGCACACCGCGTTATCGTTCATCGCGAGCACGCTTCGCTCCTACAGCGATTCGACGCGGGACACGCGGGGCAGGATTACGGTGAAAGTGGTGCCTTCGACGTCGCTGGAGCTGACCTCGATGCTGCCCTGGTGGGCATTGACCACTTCCTTGACGATGAACAGGCCCAACCCCAGGCTGGTGGGCGACCCACTGGACTCTTCGCCGGAGCTGCGCACCAACGGATCGAACAGCGTGTTCAGCGCCTCCTTGGGAATCGGCTGACCCTGGTTGTGGATGGTCAGCCGTACCTGCTCGGCACCGCCAATGATGGCCACGGTCACTGTGCGATTGTCGCCACCGTGTTGCAGGGCGTTGCCGATCAGGTTCTGCAACATCTGTTCGATGCGCCGGCGATCCCAGATGCCATGGCTGGCGCCTTGCACGCTGAGCTTGGGCGTACTGCCCGGCCGGCCGGCGCAGGCTTCGTCGAGGGCCGCTTTGGCGGCGCTGGCCATGTCCATCGGCGCCGGCTCGATGGGCAGGCCGCTGCCCAGGCGGCTGCGCACGAACTCCAGCAGGTCGCCGACCATCGTCGTCATATGCCGGGAGCCGCTCTGGATCCGCGATACGTAGACCTGCGCGTCGGCGTCCAGCGCGACTTTGCGCGCCAGCAACTCGGTGGACATGCTCACCGCCTGCAAGGGCGCCCGCAGGTCGTGGCCGAGAATCGCCAGGAAGATATCCCGCGAGCGGTCGACCTGTTCGGCATAGGCCGTGGTGGATTCGGTCATCGCCTCGTCGATGGCTTCGTTGAAGCGGATCAGGTCCTGGAAATGCACGATGTCCGGCGACCCCAGTTCGGCCAGCCAGAGGCGGATCACACAGGCGCGCAGGTGGCGGAATTCCGAGGTGGTCTGTACCAGGTTGAAACCCACGTTATGGCGCAATTCGCCATGGCTGGCGGCGGCCGTATCCAGGCTTGAGCTTTTCTCCGGTGCCTGGCCCCGGGACTTGGCCGCCTGCTCGCTGTCGGTCTGGGCGCTCTGCATGTCGCGCGCGGCGGCGAGCAGGATGGATTTTGCGTGATCGCGCAGTTGCAGGTGGCTCAGGGCGTTGGCCTGCGGGGCGATGGACCTGGCGAACCGCTCCCATTCGTCGACGATGTGATCGACCTGTTGCACGATAAAGTCGGGTAGACGCATGGCCAGGGACCTTTTCAGGCGGCAAGAGAAAGGAAGAAGGAAAGGCGTTTCGATTTTAGTCGTACTTCGGCGTTTCGACACGCCGCGGCAGCGGGATTTCTTGACCGGCGGACGCCCAGGCCGGGCGCCCGCCACCAGCGGGGGGGGGGCTAGAAGAGGAAGTAGCGTTGTGCCATCGGCAGCACCTGCGCCGGTTCGCACCACAGCAGCACGCCGTCGGCCTTGACCTGGTAGGTCTGCGGGTCGACCTCGATGTTCGGCAGGTAATCGTTGTGGATCAGGTCGGTCTTTTGCACGTCGCGACAGCCCTTGACCACCGCGATCTGCTTTTTCAGCCCCAGTTGCTGCGGCACCCCGGCTTCCAGCGCGGCCTGGCTGATAAAGGTCAGGCTGGTGGCGTGGCGGCTGCCGCCGTAACTGGCGAACATCGGCCGGTAATGCACCGGCTGCGGCGTCGGGATCGACGCGTTGGCGTCGCCCATCAGGCTGGTGGCGATGGCGCCGCCCTTGAGGATCAGGGTCGGCTTGACCCCGAAGAACGCCGGGCGCCAGAGCACCAGGTCGGCCCATTTGCCGATCTCGATGGAGCCCACTTCGTGGCTGATGCCGTGGGTGATCGCCGGGTTGATGGTGTATTTGGCGATGTAGCGCTTGACCCGGAAGTTGCTGTTGCCGGCGCCGTCGCCCGGCAGCGGGCCGCGCTGGCGGTGCATCTTGTCGGCGGTCTGCCAGGTGCGCGTGATGACCTCGCCGACCCGGCCCATGGCCTGGCTGTCGGAGCTGATCATCGAGAAGGCGCCGAGGTCGTGGAGAATGTCTTCGGCGGCGATGGTTTCGCGGCGGATGCGGCTTTCGGCGAAGGCCACGTCCTCGGCGATGCTCGGATCGAGGTGATGGCAGACCATCAGCATGTCCAGGTGTTCGTCGATGGTGTTGTGGGTGAATGGCCGGGTCGGGTTGGTCGAGCTGGGCAGCACGTTGGGCAGGCCGCAGGCCTTGATGATGTCCGGGGCGTGGCCGCCGCCGGCGCCTTCGGTGTGATAGGTGTGGATGGTGCGGCCCTTGAAGGCGCCGAGGGTGGTTTCGACGAAGCCGGACTCGTTGAGGGTGTCGGTGTGGATCGCCACCTGCACGTCGTACTGGTCGGCGACGCTCAGGCAGTTGTCGATGCTGGCCGGGGTGCTGCCCCAGTCTTCATGCAGCTTGAGGCCGATGGCCCCGGCCCTGACCTGCTCGATCAGCGGCTCCGGCAGGCTGGCGTTGCCCTTGCCGGTGAAGCCGATGTTCATTGGGAAGGCGTCTGCCGCCTGGAGCATGCGCGCCATGTGCCAGGGCCCCGAGGTGCAGGTGGTGGCGTTGGTGCCGGTGGCGGGCCCCGTACCGCCGCCGATCATGGTGGTGACGCCGCTCGCCAGCGCCTCCTCGATCTGCTGCGGGCAGATGAAGTGGATGTGGGTGTCGATGCCGCCCGCGGTGAGGATCATGCCCTCGCCGGCGATCACTTCGGTGCTGGCGCCGATGGCGATGGTCACGTCCGGCTGGATATCCGGGTTGCCGGCCTTGCCGATGGCTTTGACGCGCCCGTCCTTGAGGCCGACGTCGGCTTTGACGATGCCCCAGTGATCGATGATCAGGGCATTGGTGATCAGGGTGTCGACCACCTCGGCCGCCAGCAGCTGGCCCTGGCCCATGCCGTCGCGGATCACCTTGCCGCCGCCGAACTTCACTTCTTCGCCATAGGTGGTGAAGTCCTTCTCGACCTCGATCCACAGCTCGGTATCGGCCAGGCGCACCTTGTCGCCGACGGTGGGGCCGAACATGTCGGCGTAGGCTTGTCTTGAAATCTTCATGTACTGGCCCTGGGATTCAATTGGATTTGAGACCGCTCGCGTAGCTCGCTATCGCGGGCAAGCTCGCTCCTACACATACAGCGCGATCCCGTAGGAGCGAGGCTTGCCCGCGATGGCGTCAGAACAGGCAATGCACCTTAAAGGTCGCCCATCACCCGCCCGGCAAAGCCGAACACCCGGCGATGCCCGGCCAGCTCCACCAGTTCCACTTCGCGGGTCTGGCCCGGCTCGAAGCGCACGGCGGTGCCGGCCGGGATATTCAGGCGCATGCCACGGCTGGCGGCGCGGTCGAAGCTCAGGGCGTCGTTGGTTTCGAAAAAGTGATAGTGCGAGCCCACCTGGATCGGTCGGTCGCCGCTGTTGGCGACGCTCAGGCTGAGGGTGCGGCGGCCGGCGTTGAGTTCGATGTCGCCGGGCTGGATCTGGTATTGGCCTGGAATCATACGGGTTGCCCCAGAGTCTTGAAGTAAATGGCGGTCGGGCTGTAGCTGCCGTCCGGGCTTTGGCAATAGTTCGGCAATTCGCCGACCCGGGTATAACCCAGGGCGCTGTAGAAGGCCTCGGCGTCGGAGCCGGCCTCGGTGTCCAGGTACAGCAGGCCGCGCTTATGCTGGCGCGCCGCGTGTTCCACGGCGTTCATCAATTGCTGGCCCATGCCGCGGCGGCGGGCGTCGTGGCGCACTTGCAGCTTCTGCACCTCGGCGCGGTTGAGGCCGTTGGGCTTCTGGCACAGGGCCAGTTGCACGCTGGCCAGGACCACCTCGTCCTGCACCACCACCCACAGCAGCAGGCTGCCGTCGGCGATGCTGGCCTGCACGCCGTTGACGTAGGCGCTGGCCTGTTCCTGGTCGAGGTCGGCCATGAAACCGATCGAGGCGCCGTGACCCACGGCGTCGAACAACAGATCAATCAAGCCCTGACGATAATGGGCAAAGCTCTCCGCATGGACTCGACGCAAATGGGCAGTGTTCATCACTAGTTCTCTGGGTGGGTGGAGGGCGGTGGCGCCCCCGGATCGAGGGTCAGTTGCATGAAGGTCAGGTCCAGCCAGCGGCCGAACTTGGTGCCCACCTGCGGCATCTGTCCGGTGGTGACGAACCCCAGGCGTTCGTGCAGGCGGATCGAGGCGCCATTGCCGCTTTCGATGGCGGCGACCATCACGTGCTTGGCGCAGTGGCCGGCCCGTTCGATCAACGCGCGCATCAGTTGCGGGCCCAGGCCGTTGCCGCGCTGGTCGCTGCGGATATACACCGAGTGCTCGACGGTATGGCGAAAGCCTTCGAAGGGCCGCCAGTCGCCGAACGAGGCATAGCCGAGCACGCTCTGCCCGGCGTCGACCGCCACCAGGATCGGATAGCCCTGGGCCTGCCGGGCGCTGAACCAGGCCTGGCGGTTGCCCAGGTCCACGGGCTGTTCGTTCCAGATCGCGGTGGTATTGAGCACGGCGTCGTTGTAGATGTCGCGGATCGCCGGCAGGTCGGCGTGCACGGCATCGCGGATGGCATAGGTCATGGCGTGGGCTCAGGCGATCGGTTGATGGACGGTGACCAGCTTGGTGCCGTCCGGGAAGGTCGCTTCCACCTGGATATCCGGGATCATCTCCGGGATGCCCTCCATCACTTGCTCGCGGGTGAGCAGGGTGGTGCCGTAGTGCATCAGCTCGGCCACGGTCTGGCCGTCGCGGGCGCCTTCGAGCAGCGCCGCGGAAATATAGGCGATGGCTTCCGGGTAGTTGAGCTTCACGCCACGGGCCAGGCGGCGCTCGGCCACCAGGCCGGCGGTGAAGATCAGCAGCTTGTCTTTTTCGCGTGGGGTCAGGTCCATCGTTCGAAATCCGTTGTTGGCAATTTGAAAAAACATGGGTAGGAGCGAGGCTTGCCCGCGATCCAGGCACCGCAGCGTTGCAGGCATACCGCGTTATCGTTCATCGCGGGCAAGCCTCGCTCCTACAAATATCGGTGTTCATGTGTTCCAGATCCTCGGTGGCAGTGCCTCGCGCCCCAGCAGGGCGGGGCGCAGCAGGCGCCACAGGTCGATCAGCCAGGCCCGGGCCAGCAGCGTTTCGCTGGCCAGGCAACGGGCCACCAGCAGGCCCGGCAGTTGCGTCAGGTCGCCGCGCACGGCGTGGCCCAGCGAGCGGCAGCGTTCCAGCAGCTCGGCGTCGATTTCGCCGCTGGCCAGCAAGGTGGCGAACACCGGCTGGCCGTCCAGGCCGATCGGCGAGTCGAGCAGGCCGTCGCCGCCGACAAGACGCTGGCGTTCGTGCCAGAGCAACTGGCCGTCGCGGCGGATGTCCAGGCGCGAATGGAAATGCCCCTGCTCGAACCGCTCGTCGCTGGCGGGCCGGCCCAGCGCCACCACGTCCCAGTAGAACAGCCGGGCGTCGCCTTGCAGCTCGATGCGGGTGCTCAGCTCGGCCTGGGCGGCGCTGAACACAATGGTTTCCTGGGGCAGCCATTCCAGTGTGGCACCGGTGGCGATAGTCAATTCCAGGGTCTGATAGGCGGGCCCGGTGGCGCGATACCACTTGGCCGCGCCGGGGCTGGTCAGTTGCGCCCAGGCATCGCGGTCGACGCTGGCGCGGATCTGCAGGCGGTCGCCGCCGGCGATACCGCCGGGCGGATGGACAATGATGTGCTGGCAGACCTCGGGGCCTTCGGCGTACAGGTGCTTCTGCACCCGCAGCGGGCCCTGGTGCCGGCGCAGGACCGGGCGCGTGCTGTCGCCGTAGCGGGCATAGCCGAGTTCCAGCTCGGCGTGCCAGCTGGGCGTGAACAGGGCGGTGGAAGCGGGCAGGTTCATGATTCGTGCTTACAGTCCGGACACTTCGGGCTAGATCCTAACCTAGATGGCTACCAGGCCGCGTACACCTTCTGCTTCCATGTGCTGGCCCTGGCCCTGCTGGACGATTTCGCCACGGGACATCACCAGGTAGCGGTCGGCCAGTTCGGCGGCAAAATCGTAGAACTGTTCCACCAGCAGGATGGCCATGTCGCCGCGCGCCGCGAGTTGCTTGATCACCGCGCCGATTTCCTTGATCACCGACGGCTGGATGCCCTCGGTGGGTTCGTCGAGGATCAGCAGCCGCGGCCGGCTGGCCAGGGCCCGGCCGATGGCCAGCTGTTGCTGCTGGCCGCCGGACAGGTCGCCGCCGCGCCGCTGTTTCATTTGCAGCAGCACCGGGAACAGCTCGTAGATGAAGGCCGGGACCTCCCTGGCTTCTTTGGCGGGAAACCGCGAAAGCCCCATCAGCAGGTTCTCCTCCACGGTCAGGCGGGCGAAGATCTCCCGGCCCTGGGGCACGTAGGCGATGCCGGCGTGCACCCGCTGGTGCGGTTTGTAGCCGGTGATGGCCTGGCCTTCCCAGGTCACCGCGCCTTCCCTGGCGGGCAGCAGGCCCATCAGGCATTTGAGCAGGGTGGTCTTGCCCACCCCGTTGCGCCCGAGCAGGCAGGTGACTTCGCCGACCTTCGCCTCGAAGCTCAGGCCCCGCAGGATGTGGCTACCGCCGTAGTACTGGTGCAGCTTGTCGACTTGCAGCATGTCCGGTTTCCTTTAAACAAACTGCAGGAGCATGGGGGGACGCCCAGTCCTTGCCCGCGAAGAACCTGAAAGCGATGCGTTCATTCAGGCAGCACGCGTCATCGTTAACGTCCATCGCGGGCAAGCCTCGCTCCTACAGATAGCCATCAGCGGCCGAGGTAGACCTCGATCACCCGTGGGTTTTCCTGCACCTGTTCCAGCGACCCTTCGGCCAGCACGCTGCCCTGGTGCAGCACGGTCACGTGGTCGGCGATCGCGCCGACGAAGCCCATGTCGTGTTCCACCACCATCAGCGAATGCTTGCCGGCCAGGCTTTTGAACAGCTCGGCGGTGAACTCGGTCTCGGCGTCGGTCATGCCCGCCACCGGTTCGTCGAGTAGCAGCAGTTGCGGGTCCTGCATCAGCAGCATGCCGATCTCCAGGAACTGTTTCTGGCCGTGGGACAGCAGGCCGGCCGGGCGTTGCGCCGAGGACGTCAGGCGAATGGTCTCCAGCACTTCGTCGATCCGGTCTTTCTGCTCCCCGGAAAGTTTCGCCCGCAGGCTGGCCCACACCGACTTGTCGGTGTTCTGCGCCAGCTCCAGGTTCTCGAACACGCTCAGGGCCTCGAACACCGTGGGCTTCTGGAACTTGCGGCCGATCCCGGCCTGGGCGATGCGCACCTCGCTCATCTGCGTCAGGTCCAGGGTCTCGCCGAACCAGGCCTTGCCCTGGGTGGGGCGGGTCTTGCCGGTGATCACGTCCATCAGGGTGGTCTTGCCCGCGCCGTTGGGGCCGATGATGCAGCGCAGCTCACCGACGCCGATGTAGAGGTTCAGGTCGTTGAGCGCCTTGAAACCGTCGAAGCTGACGCTGATGTCTTCCAGGGTCAGGATGGTGCCGTGGCGGGTGTTCAGGCCCTGGCCCGCCGCCTGGCCGAGGCCGATGGCGTCGCGGCCGCTGCCGGCATCTTTATTGCTGTCGAGGATGGGTTCGAGCATGAAGTCCGCCGTCGGTGTGATTCTCATGATTCGCCCCTTTTCTTCAGCAAGCCGATCACGCCCTTGGGCAGGTACAGGGTCACGCCGATGAACAGCGCGCCGAGGAAGAACAGCCAGTATTCCGGGAAGGCCACGGTGAACCAGCTCTTCATGCCGTTGACCAGCCCGGCGCCGAGCAGCGGCCCAACCAGCGTGCCGCGACCGCCCAGGGCGACCCACACGGCGGCCTCGATGGAGTTGGTCGGCGACATCTCGCTGGGGTTGATGATGCCCACCTGCGGCACGTACAAGGCGCCGGCGAGGCCGCACAGCACCGCGCTCAGCACCCAGACGAACAGCTTGAAGCCGCGCGGGTCGTAGCCGCAGAACATCAGGCGGTTCTCGGCGTCGCGCAGGGCGGTCAGCACCCGGCCGAACTTGCTCCGGGCCAGGCGCCAGCCGATGTACAGGCTGGCCACCAGCAACAGCACGGTGGCCAGGAACAGCACCGCGCGGGTGCCCGGCTCGGTGATGCCGAAGCCGAGGATGCTGCGGAAGTTGGTGAAGCCGTTGTTGCCGCCAAAGCCGGTCTCGTTGCGAAAGAACAGCAGCATGCCGGCGAAGGTCAGGGCCTGGGTCATGATCGAGAAATACACGCCCTTGATCCGCGAACGAAAGGCGAAGAAGCCGAACACCAGCGCCAGCACTCCCGGCGCCAGCACCACCAGGCACAGCGCCCAGAGGAAACTGTCGGTGCCGGCCCAGTACCAGGGCAGTTCGCTCCACGACAGGAAGGTCATGAACGCCGGCAGGGCGTCGCCCGCCGCCTGGCGCATCAGGTACATGCCCATGGCGTAGCCGCCGAGGGCGAAGAACAGCCCGTGGCCCAGGGACAGCAGCCCGGCGTAGCCCCAGACCAGGTCCAGGGCCAGGGCGACTATGGCGTAGCAGAGGATCTTGCCCACCAGGGTCAGGGTGTAGGCCGAGATGTGCAGCGCGCTGTCCGCCGGCAGCAGCGACAGCAGCGGCAGGGCAATCAACAGCGCAAGCACCGCGGCGCCGAGGGCCATCGTGAGTTTCGGGCCAGCCTTTTGGGTGGCTGTGACTAAGAGGGGCTGGTTCATCAGTCGATCACCCGTCCTTTCAGTGCGAAGAGGCCTTGCGGACGTTTCTGAATAAACAGAATGATCAGCGCCAGGATCAGGATCTTGCCGAGCACGGCGCCGATCTGCGGTTCGAGAATCTTGTTGGCGACCCCCAGGCCGAAGGCGGCGAACACACTGCCGGCCAGTTGGCCGACGCCGCCGAGCACCACCACCAGGAACGAGTCGATGATGTAGCTCTGGCCCAGGTCCGGGCCGACGTTGCCGATCTGGCTCAGGGCCACGCCGCCGAGGCCGGCGATGCCGGAGCCAAGGCCGAAGGCGAGCATGTCCACCCGGCCGGTGGGCACGCCGCAGCAGGCGGCCATGTTGCGGTTCTGGGTAACGGCGCGCACGTTCAGGCCCAGGCGGGTCTTGTTCAGCAGCAGCCAGGTCAGCACCACCACGAACAGCGCGAAGGCGATGATCACGATGCGGTTGTAGGGCAGCACCAGGTTGGGCAGCACCTGGACCCCGCCCGACAGCCAGGCCGGGTTCGCCACCTCGACGTTCTGCGCGCCGAAGACCAGGCGTACCAGCTGGATCAGCATCAGGCTGATGCCCCAGGTGGCCAGCAGGGTTTCCAGTGGCCGGCCGTAGAGGTGACGGATCACCGTGCGCTCCAGGGCCATGCCGATGCCGGCGGTGACGAAGAACGCCACTGGCAGCGCGAGCAGCGGGTAGAACTCGATGGCCTGCGGCGCATAGCGCTGGAACAGCCACTGCACCATGTAGGTGGCGTAGGCGCCGAGCATCAGCATCTCGCCGTGGGCCATGTTGATCACCCCGAGCAGGCCGAAGGTGATCGCCAGGCCGAGGGCCGCCAGCAGCAGGATCGAACCCAGGGAGAGGCCGCTGAACGCCTGGCCGAGCACTTCGCCCACCAGCAGCTTGCGCTTGACCTGGGCCAGGCTGGTTTCGGCGGCGGTACGCACCCCGGCATCGGCTTCGACGCCGGGGGCGAGCAGGCTTTCGAGGCGGGTGCGCGCCAGCGGGTCGCCGGTCTCGCCCAGCAGGCGCACGGCGGCCAGGCGCACGGCCGGGTCGCTGTCCACCAGTTGCAGGTTGGCCAGGGCCAGGCCCAGGGCGTCGTGCACGCCTGGGTCGCGTTCGGCGGCCAGGGCGCCGTCGAGGAATTTAAGCTGCGCCGGCCGGGCGCTCTTCTGCAATTGCCGGGCGGCGGCCAGGCGGACGCCGGGATCGGCGGCGAGCAGTTGGTGGCTGGCCAGGGCATTGTCGATCAGGCCGCGCAGGCGGTTGTTCAGGCGCAGGGGCTTGGTTTCCCCGGCGATGTTCAGTTGGCCTTGCTGCAAGGCGCCGAGCAGTTCGATGCGCGCCGGGTCGGGCTGTGCGGCCCAGGCTTCCAGGAGCCGGGCCTGCTCGCCGGAATTGCCGGCAACGAAGTCTTCGGCATCGCCGGCGTGGGCGGCGAGCGGCAACAGCAGGAGGCAGGCCATAAGCAGACGATAAAGCGACATGGTCACGTCCTTGAATACGACAGAGAACCCTGTAGGAGCGGAGCTTGCCCGCGATAGCGGTATTCCTGACCCACCGCTATCGCGGGCAAGCCTCGCTCCTACAAAAAGGGGGCGGCGGTCAGTTGCTCTTCACCGCGTAGTCCGGCTTCTTGTCGTTACCCGGGATGAACGGGCTCCACGGCTGGGCGCGGATCGGCCCCTCGGTCTGCCAGACCACGTTGAACTGCCCGTCGGGCTGGATCTCGCCGATCATCACCGGCTTGTGCAGGTGATGGTTGGTCTTGTCCATGGTCAGGGTGTAGCCCGACGGCGCGGCGAAGGTCTGCCCGGCGAGTGCCTCGCGGACCTTGTCGACGTCGGTGGACTTGGCCTTCTCCACTGCCTGGGCCCACATATGGATGCCGACATAGGTGGCTTCCATCGGGTCGTTGGTCACGGCCTTGTCGGCACCCGGCAGGTTCTTGGCCTTGGCGTAGGCTTTCCAGTCGGCGACGAACTTCTGGTTCACCGGGTTCTCCACGGACTCGAAGTAGTTCCAGGCCGCGAGGTTGCCCACCAGCGGCTTGGTGTCGATGCCGCGCAGTTCTTCCTCGCCCACCGAGAAGGCCACCACCGGCACCTCGGTGGCTTTCAGGCCCTGGTTGGCCAGCTCCTTGTAGAACGGCACGTTGGAGTCGCCGTTGACCGTGGAGATGACCGCGGTCTTGCCGCCGGCGGCGAACTTCTTGATGTTGGCGACGATGGTCTGGTAGTCGCTGTGGCCGAACGGCGTGTAGACCTCTTCGATGTCCTTGTCGGCCACGCCCTTGGAATGCAGGAACGAGCGTAGGATCTTGTTGGTGGTGCGCGGGTAGACGTAGTCGGTGCCCAGCAGGAAGAAGCGCTTGGCGCTGCCACCGTCTTCGCTCATCAGGTATTCCACCGCCGGGATCGCCTGCTGGTTCGGCGCCGCGCCGGTGTAGAACACGTTCGGCGACATCTCTTCGCCTTCGTACTGCACCGGGTAGAACAGCAGGCCGTTGAGCTCCTCGAACACCGGCAGCACCGACTTGCGCGACACCGAGGTCCAGCAGCCGAACACCACGGCGACCTTGTCCTGGGTCAGCAGCTGCCGGCCTTTCTCGGCGAACAGCGGCCAGTTGGAGGCCGGGTCGACCACCACCGCTTCGAGCTTTTTACCGTTGACCCCGCCCTTGGCATTGATCTCATCGATGGTCATCAGCGCCATGTCCTTGAGCGAGGTTTCGGAGATCGCCATGGTCCCCGACAGCGAGTGCAGGATACCGACCTTGATGGTCTCGGCGGCCTGGACCGTCCAGGTCATGCCCATCGCCGCAATGCTTGCGGTGAGTGTGAAAGCCTTGATCAAGCTGCGACGCTTCATTGTGCGATCTCCATGAACTTATGAGTTTTCTGATGGGCAGATGCGGACTACTGAAGGGCTGTTTTGCAAGGGGTGTGCCGAGTCGGCGCGAGGCAGGGAAATGTCGCTTTTAGCGCGGTGGGGGAGAAAGCCGGCGCACCATTGCGGGGCCGGGGGGAGTCTTTGGTGCGGGCGAATGCGCTTCGTTGGTGCTGATGGGGCCGTGCGCGTTTTTTGTAGGAGCGAGCGGGCGGCGATCCGACTTGCCCGCGATAGCGGTGTACCTAATGCGCCGCCATCGCGGGCAAGCCTCGCTCCTACAACGGCCCTTAGCGGCGGCGCATCAGGCCGATGAAGAACAGGCCGCCGATGGCCGCGGTGGCCACGCCTATGGGCAGGTCTTCGGGGGCGATCAGGGTGCGGGCGGCGACATCCACCCAGACCAGGAACAGGCTGCCCAGCAGCACACAAACGGGCAGCAGCCGACGATGCTCGGCGCCGACCAGGCGCCGGGCGATGTGCGGCACCATCAGCCCGACAAAGCCGATGGAGCCACTGATGGACACCAGCACCCCGGTCATCAGCGAGGCGATCAGGAACACCCGCAGGCGCACGTTGCGGGCACTCAGGCCCAGGGTCACGGCGGTCTGTTCGCCGGCCATCAGCGCGTTCAACGGCCGCGCCATGCCCAGCAGCAGGCCCAGCCCCAGCAGCACGCTGGCCGCTGGCACCGCAAGCAGTTCCCAGCGCGCCAGGCCCAGCCCGCCGAGCATCCAGAACATCACCGCCGAACTGGCGCGGTGGTCGCCCATGAACAGCAGCAGGTTGGCCACCGCCATCATCACGAACGACACCGCCACCCCGCACAGCAGCAGGCGGTCGCTGTCGAGCCGGCCATGGCGCGCGGCGATGCCGAGCACCAGCAGCATGCTCGCCAGGGCGCCGATGAAGGCGGCGATGGGCAGGGTCAGCAGGCCGACGATTTCCCCCACATGCAGCACCACGATCACCGCGCCCAGGGTGGCGCCGGACGTCACGCCGAGCAGGTGCGGATCGGCCAGCGGGTTGCGCGTCACCGCTTGCAGCACCGCGCCGATCAGCGCCAGCCCGGCGCCGACCAGGGCGCCGAGCAACATGCGTGGCACGCGGATCAGCCAGACGATGTGTTCCTGGCCGGTGCTCCAGTCCACTTCGCCCAGGCCCAGGGTCTTGTGCAGCAGGATGCGCCACACCACGTCCACCGGCACCCGCGCCGAGCCGAAGCCCAGGGACAGCACGCAGGAGGCCAGCAGCAGGGCGCCGAGGACGATGAGCAAGCCGGCATAACGACGATCGATCATGCGCCGTGGAAACCCTTGGCCAGGGTTTCCACCGCCTCGACGTTGTCGATGCCCGGCGTGGCCTGCACGTAGGGGATCACGATAAAGCGCTGGTTCCTGATCGCGTCCACCGATTGCAGCGCCGGGTTGTCCAGCAGGAACTGCTGTTTCTGCTCGGCGCTGATTTCGCTGTAGTCGACGATCACGATCACCTGCGGATTGCGTTCGACCACGGTTTCCCAGTTGACCCGGGTCCAGCTGGCGTCGATGTCATCGAGGATGTTGCGTCCGCCGGCGGCGTCGATCAGCGCCTGCGGCATGCCCAGGCGGCCGGAGGTCATGGCGCGGTCCTCGCCGCTGTCATAGAGGAACACCCGCGGTTTTTCCGTGGGCAGGCCCTGCCGGATCGCCGCGACCTGCTGCTGCATGTCGGCGATCAACTGGTTGGCGCGGTCTTGCACGTCGAAGATCTTGCCCAGGTTGCGCAGGTCGTTGTAGGTGTCGTCGAGGGTCGCCGGCGGGCGCTTCATCACGAAGGCGCAGGACTCGGTCAGCTCCAGCACGTTGATGCCCAGCGGCGTCAGGGTTTGCGGGGTGAGGTCGCCGCCGACGCGCATGCCGTAGTCCCAGCCGGCGAAGAAGAAGTCGACGTTGGCGTCGAGCAGGGTCTCCACCGACGGGTACTTGGCCGCCAGCTCCGGCAGGCCGTCGAGGATGTTGCGCATCTCGGGCGTCACCGCTTTCCAGCCGCTGATGCCGCTGTAGCCGACCATGCGCGATTTGAGGCCGAGGGCGAGCATCATCTGGGTCATGTTGATGTCGTGGCTCAGGGCGTGCTTCGGCGCTTCCTTGAAGGTCACCTCGCGGTTGCAGCTGTGGACGGTCAGCGGGTAGCGGGTGGCTTCGGCGAAGGCCGGGGCGACGGTCAGCGACAGGGCAAGCAGCAGGCCGGAGCGAAGCAGGCGGTGGAGTGAGACGCGCGGGGTCATGGTTGGGTTATCCAGGTGATTCGTGGGTAGCCGGACAGCGGGTGTTCGTCGACCAGCGCCTCGACACCGAACACCCGGTGCAGCAGCTCGCGGGTCAGGACTTCGGCCGGCGTGCCGCTGGCGACGATGCGCCCGTGATCGAGCACGTACAGGCGGTCGCAGAAGGCCGCGGCGAGGTTCAGGTCGTGGATGCTGGCGAGGGTGCCGATGCCCAGGCGCTTGACCCGTTGCAGCAGCTCCAGCTGGTAGCGCGGGTCGAGGTGGTTGGTCGGTTCGTCGAGGATCAGCAGTTGCGGTTGCTGGGCCAGGGCGCGGGCCAGGATCACCCGCTGCTTTTCGCCGCCGGACAGCGTCGCGAAGGCATGCGCCTCGAAGCCCAGCAGGCCCACCGATTCCAGGGCCTGGCGGGCGATCTCGCGGTCCTGCGCGGTGTCGCCGTCGAACAGGCCCTTGTGCGGTGTGCGGCCCATGGCGACCACTTCTGCGACGGTCAGGCCGAAGGCTTCGGGAAACTCCTGCAACACCACCGCGATGCGCTGGGCGCACCAGCGCGGCGTCTGTTGCCACACGTTGGCGTGATCGAGCAGGACCTCGCCCTGTTCCGGTCGGCTGAAGCGATAGCTGCAACGCAGCAGGCTGGTCTTGCCGCTGCCGTTGGGGCCGATCAGGCCGACGAACTCGCCCGGCGCCACCCGCAGGCTGGCCTCACGCAGTTGGAACTGGTGATGACAGTGGCCCTGGCCCTGGGGCGTCCAGGTCAGGTTGGCGAGGTTCAGCGAGGTCATGCGTTCACTCTTGATATAGGGGGTGTTGCTACGGGCGTTATCGCGGGCAAGCCTCGCTCCTACAAAAGCGACGGCGGACCTGTAGGAGCGAGCGGGCGGCGATCCGACTTGCCCGCGATAGGGCCGTGGGTTCAGAACTGATAATCGGCGGTCACGAAAAACGAGCGCGGTTCGCCGAGGATCCATTGCTGGCCCTCATTGTATTGGCTTTGCGCGTACTGCCGGTCGAACAGATTGTTCAGCTGCAAACCGAAGGTGGTATTGCGCAAGGCCTGCCATGACAACACGGCGTCGACCACGGTGTAGCCGGGCAGCTCATTGCGGTTGGCCAGGTCGGCATAGCGAGCGTCCACATAACGCAGCCCGGCGCCGGCCCGCAGCTTATCGGTCACGGCCTTGTTCAGCCACAGGTTGGCGGTGCGGCGCGGTACATCCACCGGCCGGTTGCCGCTGCGCGAGACGAATTGATTGCCGACCTGCTCGTCGAAATCGTCGTACCGGGCCCGAACGATGGCGGCGTTGGCCTGCAGTTGCCAGGCGTGCGGCAGTTGCAGCTCGAGGCTGGCCTCCAGGCCGTCGGACGATTGCTGGCCAACCTGCTGCTTGAGCGTGGGATTGCCGGGATCGTCGGTCAACAGCTTCTTCTTGACGATGTGGTAGGCGGCCAGCGTCCATTCGCCGCGCTGGTCCCAGAACAGCTGCTTGAGGCCGATCTCGCTCTGCCGGGCCGTGGCCAGGTCGTATTGCTGCTGGCTCGGGCTCAGGGAAATCAGGCCGCCGACGCCGTCGGTGCTGGTGGCGTACTGGCCGTAGAAAGAGGTGTCCGGAGTCAGGGCGAACACCAGGCCGACCTTCCAGTTGTTGCCGGTCAGGGTCTTGTCGCTCTGGCTGCCGTCTACCAGGTTGTCGCGGTCCACGTGCACGTAGTCGCGGCGCGCACCGGTCACCAGCGACCAGCGCTCGCTGAGCTGGGTGCGGTTTTCGGCGAAGGCCGACATTTGCCGGGTGGTGCTCTGGAACTGCGCGCGATAGGCCGAGGCGCTGTCGAAACGGCCCGGATTGGGATGGTGCAGGTCCAGCGGCTCGCCGTCTGGCAGCCGGTCGTTGAACGGCGAGTTGCTGTTGAGCTGGAAGCGGATGCGGTTGTAGTCGATGCCGGTCACGGTCTGGCTGTCGAGGCCGAACAGGCTGTGCTTGAAGGTCAGGGTCTGGCGGTCGCCGAGCTGTTCCTGCTGGTGCTTGATCGCGAAGTTGCCGCTGCGCAGCAACTGCTGGTTGCTTGGGCTGAAGCTATAGTTTTCGGCGTTCTGCCAGCGGCGCTGGGCCTTGAGGTAATACAACTCGTTGCTGGCGCTGACGCTGTCGGAAAGCTGCCATTCGCTGGTCAGGCGGGTCCACTGATCGTTGTAGTGCTGCTTGTCGTTGCCGATGTTGTAGTTGTTGTTGCGCAGGCCCTCGTGGAAACGGCCATTGATCAGCGGCGTACCGAAATCGTTCATCGGCTGCTGGTCGCCGTAGTCGTGGGCGAGGGTGAAGGCCAGGTCGTCCGTGGCCTGCCAGCGCAGGGCCGCGCTGACGAAGTCGCTGGCGCTGTCGCCGCGGTCGATCCAGCCATTGCTGCGTAGGCGGTTGAGGTTCAGGCGGTAACTCAGGGTGTCGCTCAGCGAGCCACCGCTGTCGAGGGCCTGCTGCTGGCGGTCATGGGAGCCGTAGCCCAGGCGCAGGTGGTTTTCGATCTCGCCGGCGAAGGGTTTCTTCGGAATCACGTTGACCACCGCACCGGTGGCGCCTTCGCCGTACAGCACCGAGGCCGGGCCGCGCAGCACGTCCACCCGCTCCACCGACCAGGTATCCACCGGGAAGGTCACGGTGCCCATGCCGCTGTACATACGATTGCCGTCATACAGCTGCATCACCGAACCCTGGCCGGTGAAGCCGCGGGCCTGCAACGAGGTGCCGCCGTCGCCCGGGGTGCCGGTGCGGCTGATGCCGGTGCCGCGCGACACCGCGTCCTGCACGCTGCGGTCGCCGCGTTGGCGGATCCGTTCGCCGCTCAGGCTCTCGGTGCTGGCCGGGGTTTGCAGGGCGCTCAGGCCCAGGCGCGAGCCGGCGGTGGTTGGGGTTTGCAGGCCGATTTCCTCGAGCGCGATCGCGGGCGCGCTGATGGTGCCCACGGGCAGGGTCAGGGGCGCTTCATCGGCCTGGACGGTGGGATTCAGGGCCAGCAGGCAGAGGCTGGAGGCAAGGTAGTTGTTCTTCATCGGGGCGGTGCGATCGCTTCTTCGATAGGGTTACCCGCAGCGTGGCGGCTGCGGGTAGGGATCTTACACGTTAGTGTTATAAAGTAACATTATGCGTGTTCAAAATTGAAGCGACAGCAGTCTACCGATGGCTCTGAATCCTGCATCTCGGCTGATTCATGATGAAGATGAAGCCGATTCAGCCGAGCGGTTCCAGCGCGACAGCAGCCCCTTGTCCAGCAGCCACACCGCCACCAGCGAAGCCCCGACCAGCGGGAAAATCACCGCCAGCGCGAGCATGATCGCCATCGCGGTTTTCCATTTCGGCAGGTCGTGGCGCAGCGGCGGCACACCGAGGCGTCCCTGTGGCCGGCGCTTCCACCAGATCACCAGGCCGCTGACGGCGCTCAGCAGGATCATCAGGCAGATCAGCAGCACCACGATCTGGTTGACCGGGCCGAACATCTTGCCTTCGTGCAGCATCACCCCGATCTCGGTGGCGCGGGCCACATTGCTGTAGTGCTCGAAACGCACGTCGGCCAGGACCTTGCCGGTGTACTGGTCGACATGCAGGGTGGCGTCGTTGCGCGGGTCGTCGGCGAACACGGCGATGGTGAACACGCCGCTGGCGGTGGTCGGCAAGGTGATGCTGTAGCCGGGCTCGACCTGGCGCTGGGTGGCGATGTCCTGCACGTTCTGCAGGCTGATCGCCGGGGCCGCGGGACCTTCGTGCGCAGCGCCGTGGGCCATGTGTTCGGCATGGTCGCCGGACATCGGCATGGGCGTATTCTCCATGGCCCAGGGCACGGTCTGGCGGCTGGCGCTGTTGAGCTCGCCGGCCTGCTGGTCGGACTGGGGCACGTCGTTCCACATCGCCGCCGGAAAGCGGTTCCACAGCTCGGCGTATTGCTTGCCCCAGAAGCCGGTCCAGGTCATGCCGCTGAGCAGCATCACCAGCAGGAACGCTGCGCCCCAGAAGCCGACCACGGCGTGCAGGTCGCGCCACAGCACCCGGCCGCGGCTGCTCCAGCGCGGCCACAGCACGCCGGCCGCAGACTTGCCGCGCGGCCACCACAGGTACAGGCCGGACACCACCAGGACGATGCCCCAGCCCGCCGCCAGCTCCACCAGGCGGTCGCCCAGGGTGCCGATCATCAGCTCGCCGTGAATGGCCCGGGCGATGGCCTGCAGATTGTTCTTGGCGTCCTGCTCGCCGAGGATGTCGCCGTGGTAGGGGTCGACGAACACATTCAATTCGCGGCCATCCTTCTGCACCACGAACTGCGCGCTGCGCCTGGCGTCGAGGGGCGGCAGGTACTGTTTGACCTGGCCCTGCGGGTAGGCGACCCGGACGCGTTCGAGCTGCTCGTCGGCACTGAGGATGTGGTGCCCCGCCGGCACTTGCAGCAGGCCGCCGTACATCAGCGGATCGAGCTGGGGCTTGAACAGGTAGATGATCCCGGTCAGGGACAGCATCACCATGAACGGCGCGACGAACAGCCCGGCATAGAAATGCCAGCGCCAGGCCAGGTTGTAGAAAGACACTTTGGGTTGGCTCATCAGGAAAGGCTCCGCATGGGCAATGGATCTGTTTTTGTCGGTGTACGCGGCGGTTGTGCCGCCTCGATCGCGAGCGAACTCGCTCCTGCATGGCCGGTAAGGTTCTGTAGGAGCGAGCTTGCTCGCGATGCCGTTTAGAAGCTCAAGTCCACCTTGGTCCAGAGCGTGCGTCCCGGTTCGTTGATGGCTTGCGGGTCATTGGCCGGGTAGCCGAACCCGGCGTTGCCGGCCAGGTTCAGGTGCTCGGCATAGGCCTTGCCGAACAGGTTGTCGACGCCGCTGCTGACCTTCAGATTCTTGTTGATCCGATAGGCGCCGTTGAGCGAGAACACGCCGAAGCCGCCGCTCTTGCCGAAGTCCTTGCCGACCACGTTGCCCTTGTTTTCGTCGATGCGGTTCTGCGCGGCCACGACCCGCCACAGGGCACCGGCACTCCATTTGTCCTGGCTGTAGGTCAGGCCGAAACGCGTGTCCAGCGGCGGCATCTGCGGCAACGGCGAGCCGTCGCTGCTGTTCTTGCCCCAGGCGTAGGCCAGGGTGGCATCGGCCTTCCAGTTGTCGGTCAGCTTGTAGGCTGCGCCGAGTTCGCCGCCCATGATGCGGGCGTCGATGTTCTCGGCCTGGGAGGTCATGCCCATCATGCCGGGGCGGTAGTTGAACAGGATGTAGTCGCGTACCTGGCCGATGTAGCCCGAGGCCCAGGCTTCCAGTTCGGCGGTCTTGTATTGCAGGCCGAAGTCGAGCTGGGTGGTCTTTTCCGGCTTGATCGAGTCGAAGGCGTTGACCGATCCGGCCGGCCCCATCTTCGGCGAGAACAGCTCCCAGTAGTCCGGGAAACGCTGCGCATGGCCCAGGCCGACGTAGGCCGTGGCGGGGAGGTCGGCCAGGTCGTGCTCGTAACGGACGAAACCGCTGGGCAGGGTATCGGCGCGGGTATCGCCGGCGGTCGGGTTGGGCCGGGCCATCATCCCGGAGCCGATGCTCTGGCGGTAATCCTTGGCCGTGGCGCGGTCGACCCGGGCGCCGGTGATCAAGCGCTCGCGGTCGGCGGCGTACCAGGTCAGCTCGCCGAACGCACCGTAATTGTGGAAGTCGGCGTCCTTGGTGCGCGGCTGCTCCTTGTAGGTATCGATGCCCATGCCGCTGCGCTGGCGGTGCTCGTTGGTCTGCGCATCGATGCCGCCGATCAGTTGCACATCGGCCCAGCGCCAGGTGGCCTTGATCCGCGCGCCGAGCGTGCGACGGTCGACGTTGCTGGCCATGGGGCCGGCCATCATTCCGGTGCCCGATGGCGTGCGCAGGCTGTAGTTGTCCATCACGTGGTCGGCGTAGTTGTAGTAGACCTGCGCCTCGACCTTATCCAGCACCTCGCCGAGATTGGATCGCTCGAAGCGCAACCCCAGGCTTTCACGCTTGAACTGCGAGCCGTCCATGCCGCGCCCGGCGTATCGCGCCTCGCCGTCGCCCTTGCCGGCGGTGAGTTCCAGCAGGGTGTCGGCGTCCGGAGTCCAGCCCAGGGCGATGTCGCCGTTCCACTTCTCGTAGCGCGACGGCACGGTGTCGTTGTTGCCGTCCTTGTAGTCGTCGGAATGAGCCTGGTTGCCGATCACCCGCACGTAGCCCAGCGGTCCGCCGGCGGCGGCATCCACCACCTTGTCGAAGCGGCCGTTGGAGCCGGCCAGGAGGCTGGCATTGACCCGCGTGCCCAGCTCGCCGAAGTGCTCCGGCTCGCGGTCGAAGAGAATGGTCCCGGCCGAAGCGCCCGGGCCCCAGAGCACGGTTTGCGGGCCCTTGATCACCGTCAGCTGGTCGTAGGTTTCCGGCGAGATGTAGGAGGTCGGCGCATCCATGCGGCCGGGGCAGGCGCCGAGCATCATGCCGCCGTTGGTGAGGATGTTCAGGCGCGAGCCGAACATGCCGCGCAGCACCGGATCGCCATTGGTGCCGCCGTTGCGTACCAGGGCGAAGCCGGGGATGGTCTTGAGGTAGTCGCCACCGTCGCTGGCCGGGACGGGCTGGCGCGGGTCCTTGGGGTTGGTGACCACGGTCAGCGGCGAGCTGGGGGCGATGGCGGTGATCACCGTCGGGCTCAGTTCCTCGCCGTGCTGGCTATGGTCCATGGGCGGTTCGGCCGCCAGGGCCAGCGGTGTAAGCAGGGTGCCGCAGAGAACGGCAATGGCGTGGTTGAAGCGCACACGGGGTGGGTTCAGGGCAAAGGTAGCGGGTGCCTGGGCAGAGCACAGGCGAGTGTCAGCAGAAAACCTGGACATAAAGGTTCCATCGATCATTTCGTAAACAACACGGCCAGCAGCCTGCGGCTGTCTTTTCTACAGTCGGCCGGGTGAAGTGCAGTTGGGAGGAGGCTTACGCAATGATCGGTGGCGCGCGGGTGCGGGCGCCGGGGAACACCGTTTGCCGGGCATGGCCCAGGCGCGGCGAAGGGGTGAGGAAGTGGCTGGACGGCGCGCTGTCCAGCGCCGTGAACGCCAGGCTGCCAGGCAGCGCCGGGCAGTTGAACAGCAGGCCGCAATAGCCGCATCTTTCCCAGAGCCCGTGGTGATCGCCCTGGGCTTTGTCGTACGGCTGTGCGTGCGGGGTTTCCCCGTGGCAGCCGGGCTCGTCCATGCGCATGTCCATCGACATGGACATGTTCATCGGCATGGCCCGATCCATCGGCATCGACTGGGAAATCAGCGGACCGATAAAGATCATCAGCATGGCGAACAGGCTGATCCAGCTGCCGCGCCGTACTTTCAGGGGCGTGCGCAGGGATCGCCGGTTGCCGGGCGAGCGCAGGGAATTCACGGGAGTGACGGCCGGTGCTTATGGCGCGTGCATGTGTTCCTGGGTGCCCGCGGGCGCCTGTTTCTGCACCGCGACATCGACCGTGACGTCGCCGGATTTCTCGAAGTGCAGGGTCAGCGGGAAGCGCTTGCCATCGCTGAGCAGGCTGCGGTCCTTCAGCTCCAGCAGCATCACGTGATAGGCCATGGGCGCGAAGGTGACGGTCGCGCCGGGGGCGATCGCCACGTTGGCCACCTGCTGCATTTTCATCAGGTCGCCCTGCTGTACGTGCTCATGCAGCTCGGCCTTGGCGGAGATCGGCGAGTCGACCCCGAGCAGGCGATCGGCCTGCTTGCCGGTGTTGTGAATGACGAAATAGGCGGCCACCGTCGGGGCGTTCGGCGGCAGCTCCTGCGACCAGGGATGGGCAATCTGCAACTCGCCCACTTTGTATTCGTGGGCGGCGGCAAAACCGGTAGGCAACAGCAGGGCGGCCAGCAGCAGGGCTTGCAGGGCCGGGAGGGATTTCAACATGGCAGTTCTCCAGAACGATTCGACACGCAGTTCACCTGCGAGGTGGAATCAGACCAGAGGTGAGGCTCGGGGATTGAGGCTCGGCCATTGCTGGCGCGGCGTGGGCAGGGCCAGCACCGGCGGCGCGACGCTGCGGTTGGACTCGAAACGGGCGAAATACAGCTGCGGCATATGGCCCGGCAGCGCCACCAGGGGCGCCGAGCCGGAACAGCACCAGCAGTGCTGCATGTTGGAATGATCGTCGTTCTGCGGGGCCTGCTGCTCCAGCTTGCCCAGGGATATCGCCACCAGCCTGGTGCCGCTGGACGAGCAGAAACTGCCCCACAGCAGTTGCTCGGCGGGCGCCCGGTCAGTGGCTTGCTGGGCTCCCGAAAGCGGCATGGCAAGCATGTTGAACAGCACTGCGAAGCAGGCGATCCAGGCAAATGCGAGCCGTTGTCGGGACATGGTGACGATCCGTCAGGTTGAGCGAACAGGGAGGTATTTAGCCTGATCGCTGTGGATAAGTAAAAAGCCGCCGTGCGGTGTGGTGTCGCAGCGCGCTGTGGCTTGGCCCTGGCTCAATGGGCCGGGACCGCTCGGACCTCGATGGCGACGCCGAGCTGGACGCGGATGGCGGCGAAGATCGCGGCCAGGTTGTCCATGCTCGGGTTGCCGTGGGCGGACAGCATGCGGTGCAGGCTCTTGCTCGGCCTGGCGGTCTCCCGCGCCAGGGCTTCGAAGCCGACGGTGGCGTTGACCAGGTCGCGCAGAATGATCCGCGACATCTCCGGTTCGCCGTTGAGGAACAGCGTAGCAGCCTCGTCCAGCAGCGCCTGGGAAAACGCCGGGTCGCGCTCGGCCCGTTCGGCGATGCTGTGCTTGAAGCTTCGGGTCAGTGCCATGGGGTCACCTCGTTTTCAGTTCGGCCCGCTTGCGGTGATGGAATTCGACGATCAGTCTTTTCGCCTGGCGGATGTCCGCCTGCTGGGTGGACTTGTCGCCACCACCCAGCAGGATGACCAGGTGCTTGCCGTCCCGGATCAGATAGATTCTGTAGCCCGGCCCCCAATCGATGCGGTATTCGCCCAGGCCGTCGAACCATTTGATATTGGACGTGTTGCCCATTTCCAGGCGTAGCAGCGCGGTGGAAACCTTGACGGCTGCCTGGGTATCCAGCGTGGCGAACCAGCGGCCGAAGGGGCTGCGCTGGTTCTCTTGCTGGTATTCCTCGACTGTGATCATCGTCGGCCTAAAAGGTAACAAATAAGTTACTTTGTGGATAGGCCTGTGATCGTGCCGCAAACCCTGTCCGGGGCCAACGCCGCAAGTGTTTCCTCTGTCTTCAATACGCAAAGGCCCCGTGGCACGGCGGCCCGGGCCGAGCCTTACCGTTCGGCGGAAGATTTGGTAACCCGATGTATCGGCCCGCGCGTGCGTCGGTGCCCGGCGTCAGGCAAGGGCCTGGAGCAGCGCGTCCACGTCATGGAACTCCCGATCGACGGCCGGCAGCGGCGGCCGTTGCAGGATCAGCACCGGCACCCCGCGCTCGCGCGCCACTTCCAGCTTGGGTTCGGTGGCGCTACTGCCGCTGTTCTTGCTGATCAGCACATCGATCCGGCGGCGCTCGAACAGTTCGCGCTCGCTGTCGATCAGGAAGGGGCCGCGGGCGCCTATCACTTCGCAGCGCTCGTTGCCGGGATACGAGTCGAGGGCGCGCAGGGTCCAGAACTGTTCGTCGGGGATTTCCTGCAGATGCTGCAAGGGCTCACGGCCCAGGGTGAACAGCGGGCGCTTGAAGGGCTTCAGCGCCTGGACCAGCCCGGCCCAGTCGCGGACTTCGCGCCAGTCGTCGCCCGCCTGCGCCTGCCAGGCGGGCCGGCGCAGGGCCCAGCAGGGAATGCCCGCCAGGCGCGCGGCGCTGGCGGCGTTCTGGCTGATCTGCGCGGCATAGGGATGGGTGGCGTCCAGCAGCAGTTCGATGCCCTGTTCCCGGATGAACCGGGACAGGCCCTCGGCGCCGCCGTATCCGCCGACCCGCACCTGGCAGGCCAGGTCATCGGGCACGCGACCGATGCCGGCCAGGCTGTAGATATGTTCCGGGCCCAGGGTCCGGGCGATGGCCAGGGCTTCGCTCACGCCGCCCAGCAGCAGGATGCGCTTCATCGAAAGGCTCCGGCATGGCCGACGACGCCGCCCTGGCGGTCGATGGCGAAGACTTCGACCTGGACCTCGCGTGGCACCACGCTGCGAGCGAAATCCAGGGCGTGCCGGCACACCGCGTCGCCTAGGGCGACCCCGGCGGCGCTGGCCATGGCCAGCGCCTGCTGGCTGGTGTTGGCGCCGCGGATAGCGTTTTGCAGCGCCTGATCGGCGCCCACCGCCGCGGCCCATTCGGCCAGTTGCGGCAGATCGATGCTGGAGTGGCGGCTGTGCAGGTCCATGTGCCCGGCGGCGAGCTTGCTGATCTTGCCGAAGCCGCCGCACAGGCTGAGTTTTTCCACCGGCACCTTGCGCAGGTGCTTGAGCACCGCGCCGACGAAGTCGCCCATTTCGATCAGGGCAATTTCCGGCAGGCCGTAGACCCGGCGCATGGTGTCTTCGCTGGCGTTGCCGGTGCAGGCGGCGATGTGCTGGTAGCCGTTGGTCGTGGCGACATCGATGCCCTGGTGGATCGAGGCGATGTAGGCCGCGCAGGAAAACGGCCGCACGATGCCGCTGGTGCCGAGGATCGACAGGCCGCCGAGGATGCCCAGGCGTGGGTTCATGGTCTTCAGCGCCAGGGCTTCGCCGTCCTCGACGTTGACCGTGACGTCGAAGCCGCCCTGATAGCCCCTTTCCCGGGCCAGCGCCGTGAGGTGTTCGCTGATCATCCGCCGTGGCACCGGATTGATCGCCGGCTCGCCGACCCCCAGCACCAGGCCCGGGCGGGTCACGGTGCCCACCCCGGTGCCGGCGAAGAAGCGGATGCCGCTGTCCGGGCTCAGGCGCACCTGGGAATAGAGCAGGGCGCCGTGAGTCACGTCGGGGTCGTCGCCGGCGTCCTTGAGGGTGCCGGCCTCGGCGCCGCCGTCGGTGAGGCGGCAGAACTCCAGGCGCATCCGCACCTGCTTGCCCTTGGGCAGGACGATCTCCACTGCATCGGCGCTGGCGCCGCCCAGCAACAGGCGCGCCGCCGCCAGGCTGGTGGCGGTGGCGCAGCTGCCGGTGGTCAGGCCGCTGCGCAGCGGAGCGGGTTGCTCGGCGGTTTCTTCACGCATGGGAACGCGCCACTGGCAGGAGAGATGGCTGGGCAGTCATAGCGGCTTGACGAGATCGAGCAAGGTAATGGGCAGCGCCTGGCGCCAGGTGTCGAAGCCCCCCAGCGGCTGGGCCTGGGCGATGTGGATGCGGGTCAGCTCGCCGCCATGCCGTTCGCGCCAGGCCATCAGGGTGGTTTCGCTTTGCAGGGTCACGGCGTTGGCCACCAACCGCCCGCCGGGCTTGAGCCGGGCCCAGCAGGTGTCGAGCACGCCTTCGCGGGTCACGCCGCCGCCGATGAAGATCGCGTCCGGCGCTTCCAGGCCGTCCAGGGCCAGGGGCGCGCTGCCGCGGATCAGTTGCAGGCCCGGTACGCCAAGGGCGTCGCGGTTGTGTTCGATCAACTGCTGGCGCCCGGCGTCGGCCTCGATGGCCAGGGCCCGGCAGCTGGGGTGCGCGCGCATCCATTCGATGCCGATCGAGCCGCTGCCGGCACCCACATCCCACAGCAGCTCGCCAGGAATCGGCGCCAGGCGGGCCAGGGTGATGGCACGCACATCGCGTTTGGTCAGCTGGCCGTCATGCTGGAAGGCCGCGTCCGGCAGCCCGGCCAGGCGCGATAGGCGTGGGGTCCCGGGCTCGGCCAGGCATTCGATGGCCACCAGGTTGAGGTCGGCGATGGCCGGGGCGCTCCAGTCGCTGGCAGTGCCGTCGATGCGGCGTTCGGCGTCGCCGCCCAGGTGTTCCAGCACGCTGAGGCGGCTCGGGCCGAAACCGCGCTCGCGCAGCAAGGCGGCGATGGCCGCGGGGCTGAGGCCGTCATTGCTCAGCACCAGCAGGCGCACGCCGCTGAACAGCTGGGCCGCGAGGGCGGCCACCGGGCGGGCGACTACCGAGAGTGTCACCACCTCTTGCAGCGGCCAGCCCAGGCGCGCCGCCGCCAGGGAGTAGGACGAGGGCGCGGGCAGGACCTGCATTTCGTCCTGGGGCACCCGCCGCGCCAGGCTGGCGCCGACACCGAACAACATCGGGTCGCCGCTGGCCAGCACGCACACCGGCTCGCCGCGCAAGGCCAATACCGGCTCCAGGGAAAAGGGGCTGGGCCACAGCTGCCGTTCGCCGCGGATGCACACCGGCAGCAGGTCCAGCTGGCGCTGGCCGCCAACGATCCGCGAAGCGCCCAGCAGGGCCCGCCGGGCGTTCTTGCCCAGGCCCTTGAAGCCGTCTTCACCGATTCCCACTACCGTCAGCCAGGGCGACATCTCTCTTCCTCGAACGCAAAACTGTTCTTCCGACAGGCAGGCTTTTCATGCCTTCGGACAAAGCAGGCATAATACCGCGCCTTCGCCCGCGAAGCGCCTTTCCCACACAGCCGGCCGCCCCCTTGAACGAACGCCCGATGTCCACCGCCCTACGTCCCTCGGCTTGTCCGGGGTTGCTGCGTATCGTGCCGGCATTGGATGGCGGTATCTGCCGGATCAAGCTGGCCGGCGGGGCGATCAGCGCGGCCCAGGCCCGCGCGGTGGCCAGGGCGGCCGAGCGGTTTGCCGGTGGGGTGATCGAGGCGACCAACCGCGCCAACCTGCAGATCCGCGGGATCGGCGCCGAGCATCGGGCGCTGATCGCCGAGCTGCTGGCGGCGGGCCTGGGGCCGACCACCGCGGCCGGTGACGACGTGCGCAACCTGATGCTTAGCCCCACGGCCGGGATCGACCGGCAGATGATCGTCGATACCCGCCCCCTGGCCGGGCAGATTCTCGCCACCTTGCAGAGCCACCCGCGTTTTCATGAACTGTCGCCCAAGTTTGCCGTGCAGCTCGACGGCGGCGAAGCCCTGGCCATGCTCGAACACCCCCATGACCTGTGGCTCTCGGCCTTCGACAGCGCGGGCGAGCTCCGGCTGGCGTTCGGCCTGGCCGGCTGCCCTGGGGATCTGCCTCTGGCCAGCGTGGCCCGGGAAGAGGGGCATGCCCTGGTGGTGGCGGTGCTGGAACTGTTTCTCGATCTGGCCCGACCCGAACAGACGCGTATGCGCCAATTGCTGGCCGAGCACCCGGCGGATGAGCTGCTGGCGCGTTTGTCCGCCCGCCTGCCGGGAGCGCTGGGCGCGGTTGACGAATGGGCGCGCGCGGCGCCGGCCGAGCCGCTGCATATCGGCAGTTATCCACAGCGCGAACCGGGCCGGGTGTATGTCGGCGCCGTCGCGCCCCTGGGGCGGCTCGATCCCGGCATGCTGCGCGGCGCAGCCGAGCTGGCCGAACAGTGGGGCGACGGCAGCCTGCGTCTGACCCCCTGGCAGAGCCTGCTGCTGCCGAACCTGCGGGCAGAAGATGCGCCAGCGGTCATCCAGCGCCTGGAGTCACTGGGCCTGCTCTGTGCGCCGCAGCAGGCCCTGGCCCATCTGATTGCCTGCACCGGTTCCAGCGGCTGTGGCAAAGCCCTGGCCGACACCAAGGGCGATGCCCTGCAACTGGCGGCGCTGTTCCAGCGCCGGGGCCGCTGCGTGGATGTACATCTGTCCGGCTGCGCGCGTTCCTGCGCCGCCGCCCATGTGGCGCCGGCCACCTTGCTGGCGGTCGCCCCCGGTCGCTACGACCTCTATTTTCGCGATGCCGCGCAGCCGGGTTTCGGCACGCTGCACGCACGCCAACTTTCCCTAGAAGCGGCCGGCGCCTTGCTCGATGCCCGCCCACGGAGCAACACCGATGATTGATTACATCCGCGACGGTCAGGAGATCTATCGCAACTCCTTCGCCATCATTCGCGAAGAGGCCCGGCTCGAGCGCATTCCCGCGGACCTTGAAAAACTCGCGGTGCGGGTGATCCATGCCTGCGGCATGGTCGAGGCCGTCGACGGCCTGCAATTTTCCGCTGGCGCCGGCACTGCCGGGCGTGCGGCGCTGGCCGCTGGTGCGCCGATCCTCTGCGATGCGCGCATGGTGGCCGAGGGCATCACCCGCGCCCGCCTGCCGGCGAACAACCAGGTGATCTGTACCCTGCGCGACGAGAGCGTGCCGGAGCTGGCCCGGGAGTTGGGTAACACCCGCTCGGCGGTGGCCCTGGAACTGTGGCGCCCGTACCTGGAAGGCAGCGTGGTGGTGATCGGCAACGCCCCGACTGCGCTGTTCTACCTGCTGGAAATGCTCGACGCCGGAGCGCCGAAACCGGCGCTGATCCTTGGTTTCCCGGTGGGCTTCGTCGGCGCGGCCGAATCCAAGGCGATGCTCGCCGCCGACAGCCGCGGCGTGCCTTTCGTGATCATGCAAGGTCGCCTGGGCGGTAGCGCCATGGCCGCCGCCGCCGTCAACGCCCTGGCCACGGAGATCGAATGATGCAGCAACCTGGACGTCTGATCGGCCTCGGCGTGGGCCCCGGTGACCCGGAACTGATTACCCTCAAGGCCCTGCGCCTGCTGCGCGAGTCACCGGTGGTGGCGTACTTCGTGGCCAAAGGTAAAAAGGGCAATGCGTTCGGCATCATCGAAGCGCACCTGCAAGACGCGCAGACACTGCTGCCGCTGGTCTACCCGGTGACCACCGAAGCGCTGCCGGCGCCGCTGTCCTACGAACAAGTGATCAGCGACTTCTACGACGCTGCCAGCGAGCAATTGGCCGAGCATTTGAACGCGGGCCGCGATGTGGCGGTGATCTGCGAGGGCGACCCGTTCTTCTACGGCTCCTACATGTACCTGCACGACCGCCTGGCCGAGCGCTACCCGGCCGAAGTGGTGCCCGGGGTGTGCTCGATGCTCGGTGGCGCCTCGGTGCTGGGTGCGCCGCTGGTGTATCGCAACCAGAGCCTGTCGGTGCTCTCCGGCGTGCTGCCCCATGACGAGCTCAAGCGGCGCCTGGCCGATGCCGATGCGGCGGTGGTGATGAAGCTGGGGCGCAACTTCCCCAAGGTGCGCCAGGTGCTCGCCGAACTGGGCCTGGCCGAGCGCGCGCTGTACGTAGAGCGGGCGACCATGGCCAACCAGAAGATCGTGCCGCTGGATGAGGTGGACCCCATGTCTTCGCCGTACTTCTCGCTGATCATCGTCCCGGGCGAAAGGTGGCAAGGTTGATGGCCCGTTCCGCGCCGGTCATCGTCATCCTGGGCCAAGGCAGCCTGGCGACTGCCCGCAAGTTGCAGCAACTGTATCCGGACGCACTGATCCATGGCTTGGCCGAGCGGGTCGAGGGCGCCGACCGTTCGTACCGGGAATTCGGCGCGACCCTGCGCCAGCTGTATCAGCAGGACACGCCGATCATCGCCCTGTGCGCCGCCGGCATTGTGATCCGCACCCTGGCGCCCTTGCTGCTGGAGAAGGGCGCCGAGCCGCCGGTGCTCGCGGTAGCCGAGGACGGCAGCGCCGTGGTGCCGCTGCTTGGCGGCCTGGGCGGGGTGAATGTCATGGCCCGGGAAATCGCTGCCGGCCTGGGCGTAGCAGCAGCCATCACCACCAGCGGCGAGCTGCGTTTCGGCACCTGCCTGCTCAACCCGCCCAGCGGTTACGCCCTGGGCGACCTGGAGCTGGGCAAGCGCTTCGTCTCCGACCTGCTGGGCGGTGAAAGCGTGCGCATCGAAGGCGCCGCGCCCTGGCTGGCCGAAGCCAAATTGCCGCAGCACCGGCAGGCGCGGCTGACGATCCGCGTCGGTTCGGCCGAGCGCGAGCCCACTGCCAACGAATTGCTGATCTACCCACGCAGCGTGCTGATCGCCTGCAACGGCAACATCGCCGGCGCCGATGCGCTACGCGATGCCTTGCGCCAGAAGAAAATTGCTGTGCAATCCGTCGCCTGCCTGCTCGCCGCTGACACTGAAATGGCCAGCCCGATCTTGCGCGAGGCCGCCGCCGAGTTGGGCGTACCCCTGCGTTTCGCCCCGGCGGCCAGCAGCGTGGCCGAACTGGCGCAGCAGGCCGTGCCGCAATTGCTGCCGCCGCTCAGCGTGGGCGAGGACATCGCCATTGCCGTGGCCAGCCAGCCGCTGGACCCGCAACGGATCGGTCGCCCCCGTGGCCGGCTGGCGGTGATCGGCCTGGGGCCTGGCGCGGCCGAGCTGATGGTGCCGGCGGTGAAAGCCGAACTGGCGCGGGCCAACGATATCCTCGGTTACGAAACCTATGTGCGCATGGCCGGGCCGTTTCGTGCCGACCAGGTCATGCACTGCACCGACAATCGCGAAGAAATGCAGCGAGCGCGGCATGCCTTCGAACTGGCAGCGCAAGGTCGTTCGGTGGTGGTGGTGTCTTCCGGTGATCCGGGGGTCTTTGCCATGGCCGCGGCGGTGCTCGAAGCGCTGCATGAGTCCAGCGAGCCCGGCTGGCATCGGGTCGAGCTGGAGATCCTTCCCGGGGTCTCCGCGTCCCTGGCCACCGCCGCGCAGGCGGGTGCGCCTTTGGGGCATGACTTCTGCGTGCTGTCGCTGTCGGACAACCTCAAGCCCTGGGACATTATCGAGAAACGCCTGGACCTGGCCTCCCAGGCCGATCTGGCCCTGGCGTTCTACAACCCGATCTCGCGCTCGCGGCCGTGGCAATTGGGGCGCGCCCTGGAGATCGTGCGCCAGCACCGCACGCCACAGACGCCGGTGGTGCTGGGGCGGGACATCGGGCGGCCGGGACAGACCCTGCGGGTCATTACCTTGGGCGAGCTGACGCCGGAGCAGGTGGATATGCGGACCATGGTGTTGGTGGGGTCGTCCACTACGTGCGTGTTCCCTAAAGCCGAAGGGGGGGAGTGGGTGTATACGCCTCGTTGGTATGGCGAGAAGCCGTAGGCCTGCCTTGCTTTTTGTAGGAGCGAGCGGGCGGCGATCCGACTTGCCCGCGATGGCGCCCGTTCTGGCGCTGCATGCTTTGGACGGTGTACATATCCATTCCTGCGGTAACGGCGGCCTATGGTTCCGCCCTTACGGCGGGTCACTTTTGGCAAACGCCCCAAAAGTAACCAAAAGGTCTTGCCCCTAGCGTACGGCCCTCGCTGCGCTCGGGTTCCCTCCCTCCGGCGTCCATCAGGGGGGCATCGCCGCCGGCGATGTCCTCGACTTCGTCGAGGGGCGCTACGCGCCATCCCCCTGATGAACACCTCCACTCGGCCTGCCGATGGGGCGGGTAGATCAAAAGCAAGATCAAAAGCCAAAGCCAGCGGCGGAGCCGGAATCGGCGCCCGGCGCGACCTACCGGTCGGCGCTAAACCTGTAGCCGCTGTCGAGCTCTAGCGAGGCTGCGATCGACCGCGAAGCGGGCGCAGGATCTGGAAATCGCTGGAGGACCTTCGGTCCTATCGCAGCCTCGCCGGGGCTCGGCAGCGGCTACAGAAGGTATGGGGTCGCCCCAGGTCGCTGAGGCAGTCTGGTTTGGCGGAAGGCAATGGCAACACTTTGACGGTTGCCGCTGGTTTTTTGCACAGCCATAGTTGCCCGGTCGCCGACGCATCGGCGGCCGATCTTAGCCGGTCGGAAAGCAACTCTATGAATACAGAAATGCTGACCATGGAGCTTTCCAATGACCGACTTCACCCCCCTACAAAGCAATCTCACCCCCACCCCGGTTTTCCACCTCGACCGCAACGCGCCCGCAGCGGACCTGCATGGCGGTGCGGTACAGCGCATCAAGGCCTCGCGCGATCTGATGCATAGCCTCAACTGCCTGAGCCTCAAAGGCGTGAGCGAGCGCGACCTGAGCCACTTCGTCAACGCCGCCCACCTCCTACTACAAGACGGCTGCGACGCCCTGGATGCCTTGCAGTGGCGTTTCGACGGTTAAGGCAGTTGGCGCCGGCCGCTCCCGGAAGGGGCGGTCGGTCTGCTGGCGATGAGGTTTCAGGTGGTGGGGGATCCGTCTTGCGGGTCTCCGGTCTTCGGTCGTCCGGTGATGGGGGCCGCGCGGGGCCATTTATCCAGAGGCAGATCGCTCATGGTTCGGGCGAATTGCTCCCGCGCTTGGTCCAAGGATTTATGGTTGGGGCCACTCAGCGCATTCGGGGTGTCGCTGCCGTCATCTTCCCAGTGGCACAGGTCGCAGATCTCATACTGACCCCGGGCTGACAAGGTTTGAAAACCGCAGCAAGGGCAGACCTCCAGGAGCTCGATCTGCGGATCGACGCTGTAATCTCCAAGCCCGGCTTCATGCAAACACCGCATCAAGTACAGGTGACTGACGCCGCGGTATTGCGCGCGCAGGGCGATCAGCAGCAGTTCGTCGTAGCGCGGGTCCAGCACGTCTTCTGGAGGTTCCGGTTGGGTCAGGATCTGTTGTTGCAGGTCGGGTGAAAGTGTCGCGAACTCAAGGTCGTCATGGTCTATCCCCCACCAGTTCAGGAGGTGGCAAGCCCGGGCATTGGCGTCGAGGCGGGGCAACCTGTGGCGGCTCAAAAGGTCGAGGGCGGCAGTGGCGGTGATTGTTTCCATGGGGCTCGGCGTGTTGAGGGCAAGGTCAAGGGGGCGAAGCGCAGTAGGGGGCTTGTACCCTCACCCCCGCAAGGCAATCAACCAGATCAGGAGGGGGGCTACAGGTTCGAGACTTGACGGAAACCAGAGTTGTAGGCGCATTGCCCGGCATACTCCGGGCGCGCATCGCAGGCTTTTAGGCAGCCCTGGGTACCTTTGGGAAAGCGCGCCGCCACCGACATCGCGAAACCATAGGTCGGCGTCGTCACTGCAAAGCTGTTGTTGCAGGCCACTTGCGTGCTGTAGGTGAAAGTCATGGCCTCGCGCCGGCCGTTGTGGGCGAAGGCCACCTCGAAGCTGTCGAGGCTGTTCCAGCCCGACAGCGGCAGGACTACAAAGCGGTAGCGGGTGCCGTCCAGGCGTTGGCCGATGACCCGCAGGTTTTGGGTGGAAGAATCGGCCTTGGGCGAGGGGTAGGGCAGGGCGAGCAGCGCCCGCGGGTCACCGATCACGCGGAGTTCGAAGCCGATACCCTTCTGGTAGAACGGAATCTGCAGCGCCGGGGCACCCTCGATCTTCACGTACTGGCTGGATGCATAGGGGCCGCTGGTTACGGGCTTGTAGTCCGGTGCCCGGGCGAAGCGGACCTCAAGCTCCAGTACCGCGTCTGCCACTTTGGCGTCTTCGGTGCGGATGTCGCTGGGGTGCTCGCTACCGTGGCTGGCGCAGCCGGCCAGCGCAAGGACCGAGGTCAGTTGCAGCAACTGTCGGGCGTGCCATGGGCGTAGAACACTCATCACTCAATGCTCCTTCTTCAGCGGGCTGGATGTCAGTCCCAGGCCCTTGAGTTGCCAGGTACCCTCTACCTGCTGCCAGCTGAACTGACGGCCGACCCAGTCCACTTGCAAGGCATGATGCAGGCGATTCTGGTCAATGCGCCGGCCTTCGCCCAGGGCCTCGCGCGCGCGGTCGCTGGCTTGGTTGAACAGCGGCCATAGCTGGCTCAGGTTCATCTCCTTGCTGATCGGCAATTGGGCGTAGACGCCCTCTTGCGCCGAACTGAGCAGCAGCCCTTCCTTGCCCAGGAAGGCGGCGCTGCTGTTGTCCGGCGACACTGACACCAGCATGGCGTAGTGCGAGAATCCCCAGCCGGGCAGTCGCTCATCGAACCATAGGACTTGACCGGTGGAGGGCACCAGGGCCCGTGCACCTTCGGGGAACAGCAGCAGGTCGCTGCGCCCGGGTTGTGGCTGGCCCCAGTCGGGTTCGCTCTTGCTCTTGACCGGGCTGAGGATACGGGCCAGCGGAGTGTCGTTCTGCACCGCTATCAGCACTGTGCCGACGCCCATCCATTCGATGGTGGTAGCCAGCAGTACGGGTTGCCCGCCCTGAATCGCCCCGGTGGGTTTTACCTCGGTGATCTGCCAGGCGTTCAGCGGCCGATAGAGCTGGCCCTTGTAGGTGATTTCCCGGGGACTGCTGCCATCCCGGCGGTGGTACACCTGGAAGTCGCCAAAACGCTCACTGGATTCACTGGTCTTGTCCAGCCAGGCCGCAAGCTTGGCTTGGGGCGATTCGGCAGCCAGCGCCGGCAGAGACATGAGCACTCCGGCCAGCAAGCAGCCGAGGCCGCGCCCGATCTGCGCAAGGCCCTGGCCACGTGCCCGAGCGGCGCCTGTGCCAGAGGGTGGTTGAAGAGCCTGCATTCCGTTGCCTATTCAATGATTTCTATGGTGCCGGGCTGTTTGCCGGATGGGTCTAGGGGACTAGATAACCCTTCACTCCGGTAAAGATGATCTGCGCTGCCAGGGCGCAGACGAACAGGCCCATCAGGCGGCTGACGATCTGCAGGCCTTGTTCGCCGAGGAGGCGTTCGATGCGGTTGGACAGGTAGAGCACCACGCCGACGGTGAAGCTGGCCAGGGCGATGCTGAGGATGGCGGTGATCTTGTCGTCCCAGTGCGGCTGGCCGACGCCCATCACCAGCAGGGCGCCGATGGTGCCGGGGCCGACGGTGAGGGGGATGGTCAGCGGCACGATGGTCACGTCCTGCTGCACGTTGTCGGTCTGGATCGCTGACTTGCCCTGGGCCATGCCCAGCGCCGAGATGAACAGCACGCTGCCGGCACCGATGCGGAAGGCGTCGACGGTGATGCCGAACACGCTGAAGATCACCCGGCCGAACAGGTAGAGCAGCACGCTGGACACCAGGGTCGCCAGCGCGACGTTCCAGGCCAGGCGTCGACGTTCCTTGCTGGAGTAACCGCGAGTCAGGCTGATGAAGCAGGACAGGACGAAGAAGGGGCTGTAGAGCACCAGCATCTTCAGGTAAACGCTGAACAGCACATGGAGCATGGCGCGAACTCGCAGCGAGGGAGGGCGAGCGGGAGTTTAACAGGCGTTTGTCGCGCTGTCGGCTCAGGAGGTCGGGGCCGTGGAGCGGTTCTGCTGGTCGCGCTGGGCGACCCAGTGTTCGATCAGCTCGCGCAGTTGCGACAGCTCCACCGGCTTGGCCATGTGCCCGTCCATGCCGGCCTGGCGCGCGCGTTCCTTGTGTTCGGTGAGGATGTGCGCGGTCAGCGCCACCACCGGCGTGCGCACGCGCTGGTTGCCGACTTCCCAGGCCCGCAGTTGCTGGGTGGCGGAGAAGCCGTCGAGGATCGGCATCTCGCAGTCCATCAGCACCAGGTCGTAGCGCTGGGCCTTCATCGCCTGCAAGGCTTCTTCGCCATTGCTCGCGGTGTCGGGCTGCAGGTTGAGCTTGCCGAGCATGCCGCGGATCACCTTGGTCGAGATGCTGTTGTCTTCGGCCACCAGGATGCGGAAGTCGCTCGGCACCTTGACCGGTGCCGGCACCCCGCTCAGGGCGTGGGGCGCGTGCGGGACGAACTGGCCCTTGTTGCGCTGGGTCAGCTCGTCGGCCAGGGTGGTCTTGAGGGTATAGCCGGCCACCGGCTTGGCGAGGATGCGCTTGACCCCGGCGTTGCGCGCGATGACCTTGCTCGGCGCGTTGCTGATGCCGGTGAGCATGATCAGCAGGATGTCGTGGTTCAGGCTTGGGTCTTCCTTGATCTTGGCCGCCAGTTGCATGCCGGTCATGCCGGGCATGTTCTGGTCGAGCAGGACCACGTCGAAGTAGTCGCGCAGGTGCGCCTTGGTGCGCAGCAGGGCCAGGGCTTCCTTGCCCGACGGCACGGCGCTGACGTTCAGGCCCCAGGCGCTGCATTGCTGCACCAGGACCTTGCGGCAGGTGTCGTTGTCGTCCACCACCAGCACCCGGGCGCCTTGCAGCGGGCCGTCGAGGTCGGAGGTCGGATGCTCCAGGCGTTCCGGGTCCAGGGGCAGGGTCAGCCACAGGGTGCTGCCCTGGTTGGCGCTGCTCTTGATGCCGAATTCGCCATGCATCAGCAGGATCAGCTGGCGGGCGATCAGCAGGCCCAGGTTGCCGCCCAGGCGGGTCGCGGACAGGAAGTTCTTGCTGTGCAGTTCCGAGTGCAGCAGGGCATCGCGCTCCTCGGCTTCCATCGGCTGGCCGCTGTCCTGCACGGCGATGCGCAGGCGCGGCTTGCTGGTGCGTTCGTCCAGCGCCACCACCACCAGGATCTCGCCTTCGTCGGTCTTCTTCAGGGCGTTTTCCAGCAGGCTGAGCATGGCCTGGCGCAGGCGGGTCGGGTCGCCGCTGATTACCCGCGGCACCTGGGGCTGGATGAAGCTGATCAGCTCGACATTCTGCTGCTCGGCCTTGGCGCGGAAAATACTCAGGCAATCCTCGATCAGCGCATTGAGATCGAACTGCACGTCGTCCAGTTCGATCTGCCCGGACTCGAGCTTGGAGATGTCGAGGATCTCGTTGATCAGGGTCAGCAGCTCGTTGCCGGCGCTGTGGATGGTCTGCACGTAGTCACGCTGCTTGACCGACAGCGGCGTGCCCAGCAGCAGTTCGGTCATGCCCAGCACGCCGTTCATCGGGGTGCGGATCTCGTGGCTGATCTTGGCCAGGAACTCGGCCTTGGCGTTGACCTCGGCGTTGCTGGCGGCGAGGTCGCGGCTGACGCTGAATCGGTCCTCGGTGATGCTGCGCTGGCGCTCGCCCAGGGCGACGCTCATCGCCAGGCCGCTCAGGCACATGGTCACCAGCAGGGTGACGATCAGCCCCTGGGGCGCGACCAGGGTCAGCCCCAGCAGCGCCGGCAGCACGATCAGCGCGCCGATGTTGAAGATGGCCATGCCGGCCACGAAGAAGCGCGCCGGGCGGTAGCCCTTGTGCCAGTGATAGGCGCCGATGAACAGCATGCTCAGGCCGACCAGCGCCACCAGGCCGTAGGTGATGAGGTTCAGCGGCAGCGAATCGAGGAACATCAGCAACAGGGCGCACAGGCCGACCATCAGGATGTCGGCCAGCAGCAGTTTGTTCAGCGGGTGCGGGCCCAGAGGGGCGAAGAAGCGGTAGACGAACATCAGCCCGCACGGCGTGGTCAGCAACAGCGCCAGGTAGGCGCCGGGGGTCTGGATCGCGTGCCAGTCCGGCAGCCAGGGGCCGAACAGGTTGAGCATCAGCGCCAGGCTGAGCATCACCAGGGCTTCGCAGGCCGCCACCCACAGGCTGCTGCGCGAACGGGTGTAGGCGTAGCGCACGAGGTTGTGCAGCATCAACATGCCCATGCAACCGAACAGCAGGCCGTAGAGCAGGCTCTGGCCCTGGTTGGCCGCGGTCATGACCGCCGGTTGCAGGGTGATATAGGGGCGCAGTTGATGGTCGGAGACCAGGCGCAGGTAGACGTCGAGGGTTTTCGGGCTCTGGGGCAGCGGCAGCATGAAGTCGCTGCTGGGCAGGGGCCGCTCGGCCTGGGGCTGCTGGGTGCCGGAAGTCAGTTGCTGGATCTGCTTGTCGCCGTCGAGTACATACATGTCCAGACGTGACAGGTCGGGGGCGAAGATCCGCAGCAGTTGTTCATGCTCGCCCGGTTGCAGTTTGAAACGCAGCCATAACGCGCCTCCGGGTTCGGCGGCGGTGATGCGTTCCAGTTCGATCGGGCTGAATTGATTGGTGTAGCGCGGGGAGCGGATATCGCTCAGTTGCAGGTCGGCCTGTTCGTCGAGCAAAACGGCCCAGTTACTGCCTTGCGCGGCCTGGGCCGGGGTCAAGCAGAGCAGGGTCAGCAATGTGACGGTGAAACCTATGGCAGTCCTGAGCCAGCGCACGGCGAAATCCCTTCGTAGGTTGATGCCAGATGATAACTATGCGCGGCGCCGGAGCCGTCCGGCAAGGGCCTGGGGGCCCCGGCCGGTCGGGAAGGCAGGATTATTCCTGATTTTCGCCGCGCTCGCGGGCAATGGCCCGGTAACCGATGTCTTTGCGGTAGAAGCAACCTTGCCAATCGATCTTAGCTGCCAGTTGGTAAGCCTGCTGCTGCGCGGCACTCACGCTGTCGCCCAGGGCGGTGGCGCAGAGCACACGGCCGCCGGAGGTTACCACCTGGCCGTCCTTGAGCGCGGTGCCGGCATGGAAGACTTTGCCTTCCAGTGCCGCGGCGGCGTCCAGGCCTTCGATCACGGCGCCCTTGGCGTAGTCGCCCGGATAGCCGCCGGCCGCCAGGACGATGCCCAGGCTCGGACGTGGATCCCACTGCGCCTCGACCTTGTCCAGGGCCTGGGCCAGGGCGGCCTCGACCAGCAGCACCAGGCTCGATTGCAGGCGCAGCATCACCGGTTGGGTTTCCGGATCGCCGAAGCGGCAGTTGAACTCGATGACTTTCGGATTGCCGGCTTTGTCGATCATCAGGCCGGCGTAGAGGAAACCGGTGTAGACGTTGCCTTCCTCGGCCATGCCACGCACGGTCGGCCAGATCACCTGGTCCATCACGCGCTGGTGCACGTCGGCGGTGACCACTGGCGCCGGGGAGTAGGCACCCATGCCGCCGGTGTTCGGGCCGCTGTCGCCGTCGCCGACGCGTTTGTGGTCCTGGCTGGTGGCCATTGGCAGCACGTTCTTGCCGTCGACCATGACGATGAAGCTGGCTTCCTCGCCGTCGAGGAATTCTTCGATCACTACCCGCGAACCGGCGTCGCCGAAGGCGTTGCCCGCCAGCATGTCACGCACCGCGTCCTCGGCTTCGGCCAGGGTCATGGCGACGATCACGCCTTTACCGGCGGCCAGGCCATCGGCCTTGATCACGATCGGCGCGCCCTTTTCCCGCAGGTAGGCCAGGGCCGGCTCGATCTCGGTGAAGTTCTGGTAGTCGGCGGTCGGGATCTTGTGGCGAGCCAGGAAATCCTTGGTGAAGGCTTTCGAGCCTTCCAGCTGCGCGGCACCGGCGGTCGGGCCGAAGCAGTCCAGGCCACGGGAGCGGAACAGGTCGACCACCCCGGCCACCAGCGGCACTTCCGGGCCGACGATGGTCAGGGACACATTCTTCTCGGCGAAGTCTGCAAGCTGCTCCAGGGCCAGGACGTCGATGGCCACGTTCTCGCACTTGGCTTCGATGGCGGTGCCGGCGTTGCCCGGGGCGACGAAGACTTTCTCGACCCGTGGGTCCTGAGCCACTTTCCACGCCAAGGCGTGTTCGCGGCCACCGCTGCCAATGATCAACACATTCATTTCAAAAACCTCGGATGACGCAAATTCTGTTTTAAGACCTAAAGCGCTTCACGCCGTAGGAGGTTGCAATGACGCCGGTAGATGCAAGGCGGAGCCCACCTCGATGAGCGGAGTTGCCTTCTGGCAATGAGCATCATCGAGGTGGGCTCCAACGCGGCAGATGCCGGCGTCAGTGCGACCGCTGCCGTATTAGTGGCGGAAGTGGCGCATGCCGGTGAACACCATCGCGATTCCTGCTTCGTCTGCCGCAGCGATCACTTCGCTGTCGCGCATCGAGCCGCCTGGCTGGATCACCGCGGTGATGCCGACCTTGGCCGCGTTGTCGATGCCGTCGCGGAACGGGAAGAACGCATCGGAGGCCATGACCGCGCCCTGCACTTGCAGGCCGGCGTGTTCCGCCTTGATCGCGGCGATGCGGGCGGAGTTCACACGGCTCATCTGGCCGGCGCCGACACCGATGGTCTGGCGGTTCTTGGCGTAGACGATGGCGTTGGACTTGACGAACTTGGCCACTTTCCAGGCGAAGATCAGGTCGTGGATTTCCTGTTCGGTCGGGGCGCGTTGGGTCACCACTTTCAGGTCGTCGGCGCCGATCATGCCGATGTCGCGGCTCTGCACCAGCAGGCCACCGTTGACGCGCTTGTAGTCCCAGGCCGGAACGCGGTCCGCCGACCACTGGCCGCAGGCCAGCAGGCGCACATTGGCCTTGGCGGCGACAACGGCACGGGCTTCGTCGCTGACCGAAGGGGCGATGATCACTTCGACGAACTGACGCTCGACGATGGCTTTCGCGGTCTCGGCGTCCAGCTCACGGTTGAAGGCGATGATGCCGCCGAACGCCGACTCGGTGTCGGTGGCGTAGGCCAGTTCGTAGGCCTGGCGGATGCCGCCCTCGGCGTCCGGGCTCACGGCCACGCCGCACGGGTTGGCGTGCTTGACGATGACGCAGGCCGGCTTGACGAAGCTCTTCACGCATTCCAGCGCGGCGTCGGTGTCGGCCACGTTGTTGTAAGACAGTTCCTTGCCTTGCAGCTGGGTGGCGGTGGCGATGCCGACTTCGGCAGGCTTGGCTTCCACGTAGAACGCCGCGCTCTGGTGCGGGTTCTCGCCGTAGCGCATTTCCTGGGCCTTGATGAACTGGCTGTTGAAGGTGCGCGGGAATTCGCTGCGACCTTCGGTCGACAGGGTCTCGGCGGCCTGGTTCACGGTGCCCATGTAGTTGGCGATCATGCCGTCGTAGGCGGCGGTGTGCTCGAAGGCCTTGAGCATCAGGTCGAAGCGCTGGGCGTAGGTCAGGCCGCCGGCCTTGAGGTTTTCCAGCACCTGGGCGTAGTCGCCGGCGTTGACCACGATGGCCACGTCTTTGTGGTTCTTGGCCGCCGAGCGGACCATGGTCGGGCCGCCGATGTCGATGTTCTCGATGGCGGTCGGCAGGTCGCAGCCTGGCTTGCTGATGGTGGCTTCGAACGGGTAGAGGTTGACGGCTACCAGGTCGATCGGCTTGATGCCGTGCTCGTTCATGATGGCGTCGTCGATACCGCGACGACCGAGGATACCGCCGTGGATTTTCGGGTGCAGGGTCTTCACCCGGCCGTCCATCATTTCCGCGAAACCGGTGTAATCCGCGACTTCCACTGCGGCCACGCCGTTGTCCTGCAGCAGTTTGAAGGTCCCGCCGGTGGAGAGAATCTCCACGCCCAGGGCTTCCAGCTCCTTGGCGAATTCGAGGATCCCGGTCTTGTCGGAAACACTGATCAAGGCACGGCGGATCGGCAGGCGGGTAGTCTGGTCGGTCATCTCAATTTCCATCACAAAGCAAGGGAGTCAGCAAAAAAGGCGACCGGTTTTACGCGGGCGCCTTTCTGGTTTGATTGAATGCTTACAGCAAATCGTACTGCTTGAGTTTCTTGCGCAGGGTGCCGCGGTTCAGGCCGAGCAGTTCGCTGGCCTTGGTCTGATTGCCCTTGACGTAGTTCATCACGCTTTCGAGCAAGGGAGCCTCGACTTCGGAGAGCACCAGGTTGTACACGTCCGTGACGGCCGCGCCCTCAAGGTGGGCGAAATAATTGTGCAGCGCCTTCTCGACACTCCCGCGAAGGGTCTGGCCTTCTTCGCTCGGTGTATTGAGGTGCTGTTTCAAATTCACGTTGTCGCTCACGGGTGCTGTTCCACTCACTAAAGTCTCGGTCATCATCGTCATGCGGCCACCCCCTCTCCGTCCCCTGTCACCAGGCTCTTGTAACGCTCGGCAAAGAACTCACGAACGTTGGCGCACTGTGCTTCCGTATCTTCCAAACGATTGAAGTGGGCGCGGAACTCCCTGGCGCCCGGCAGGGTTGCGAGATACCAGCCCACATGCTTGCGAGCGATGCGTACGCCCATGACATCCCCATAGAAGGCATGCAGCGCGGCCAGGTGCTCAAGCAGAATACGTTCCACCTCGAACAGCTCCGGTGCCGGCAGGGTTTGACCGGTACGCAGGAAATGCTCGATTTCACGAAAAATCCATGGCCGCCCCTGGGCGGCCCGGCCAATCAACAGCCCGTCGGCACCGGTCGCGTCGAGGACGTGGCGGGCCTTGGCGGGCGAGTCGATATCGCCGTTGGCGAAGACCGGAATCGACACCGCCTGCTTGATCGCGGCGATGGTGTCGTACTCGGCCTCGCCGGTGTACAGGTCGGCCCGGGTCCGACCATGGACCGCCAGTGCCGTGATACCCGCCTGCTCGGCGATCTTCGCCACCGTCAGGCCGTTCTTGTTCTCCCGGTCCCAGCCGGTGCGGATCTTCAGGGTGACCGGCACATCGACTGCGGCCACCACGGCCTGCAGGATCTCGTTCACCAGATCTTCGTCTTTCAGTAACGCGGAGCCGGCGGCCTTGTTGCAGACCTTCTTCGCCGGACAACCCATGTTGATATCAATAATCTGTGCGCCCAACTCGACGTTGGCGCGGGCGGCGTCTGCCAGCATCTGTGCGTCGCCACCGGCGATCTGTACCGAGCGCGGCTCGGGATCGCCTTCGTGGATCATGCGCAGGCGCGATTTGCGACTGTTCCACAAGCTCATGTCGCTGGTGACCATTTCCGAGACTACAAGGCCTGCACCCAACCGCTTGCAAAGCTGACGAAAGGGCTGGTCGGTGACACCCGCCATCGGGGCGAGAATCAAGCCGTTGTGCAATGTATATGGGCCGATGCGTACCGCCGACATAGGACTTCCCTGTTGTGGGGCCGGATCATGAGAGTTCGAAAAAGGGTTGGCATGATACCCGCTCTCGATGACCGGATAAAGGCTGAATTGGATAAAATCTGAACAGCTGTCCGGTTATTGCCAAGGGTTTGATCCGCCGGGCGGCAGCCGGCAAACCGCCGTCAATCCGTCGCAGCCTTTGGTCGGATGGCGCGACTTACTCGGGGGAATGGAAGCTCAGGCTGTAATTGACGGCCTTGGGGCCCGGATCGAGGATGTCCAGCGCGATATGGATCGGGGTCTGCGGCGGCATTTCCGCCACGCCTTCGAGCTCGCCCTTGACGTATTCGCCGGGTTTGAAGCGACGACTGGCGATCAGGTGGCCGTTGAGGTCGGCGAAGCGCAGTTCCAGCAACGGGAAGGGCTGGGAGAACGGCGCGCGGTTGTAGATGATCGCGTCCACGACCAGCGCACCGCTGAAATCCGGGTGGCTGCGCACCACCAGGTTGCTGCTCTTGATGCGGTCGATGTCGACCTTCGACGGCACCGAGCAGCCAAGCTGCGGGCACAGTTGCTGGAACCAGGGGCGGTACTGGTCCTGGCGCGCCAGTTCGTCGAAGTGATAGGCAATGTACTGGCCCGCCAGGCCCGCGGCGGCCAGCAGGATCAACAGGCTCCAGAGCAGGCGCCGGCCCCAGGGCGAGCGGCGCTTTTGCCAGTCCAGCTGGAGCGGATCGTCTTCCAGGTCGCGCAGCGTGGCCTCGGGCGATTCGGCTTCATGGCGCCCGCGCTTGCCGCGCGGTGCCGGGCTGACAGGCGGTTCGTCCTCGGGGTGGTCGTCGACCACCAGGGGCGTGGGTTCCAGATCGTCGTCCAGGTGCAGGGAAGGCACCTTGGGCTCGTCTTCCAGGTCGTCCAGGCTGAAGGACAGCGACGGTTCGGTACGCCCGGGCTTGCCACGGTCGGCCGGCGCCTGGGCGGCCTGGCCGGGATGTTCGTCAAGCTCGTCGCCGCTGCCGGGCGCCTGGCTGAACAGGCTGTCGGGCCAGTGTTCCTCTTCGCCATCGGGCTGTTCGCGGCGGGCGCTGAGGCTGTCTTCCCGGGGCGCGCGTTCCTGGCCAAAGGTCTTGGCCGGCTGGATCTCCCGCTGTTCGAGCTTGGCCAGCTCCTCGTCCAGGTCGAGGTTATCCAGATCGAGTTCGGTGGCGCTCCACTGCTTCTGGCTGATCGCCCGTTGCACGGGTGGGGCCTCGGGTTCCGGCGCGGCCGCCGCAGGTGGCGCCGGCGTATCCTTGCCGGCGCGCTGCTCGAGCAACTGCCGTGCGGCGTTGAATACCTGCAAGCACGAGCCGCAGCGCACCACGCCACGGGCCACGCTCAGTTGAGCGTGGCTGACGCGGAAGCTGGTCTGGCAATGCGGGCACTGGGTGACGAAACTGTCGGTCATGCGGCGATCCGGTTTATGCAGGCGGCCATTCTAGCGCCGACGGCCGGTGATGCGTACCCAGCCATCGAGATTGGCGATCGGATCCAGGTCGAAGTCGCCAGCATAGGCGGCCGCCACCTCTTCGCCCTGTTCGGCGAGGATGCCCGACAGCGCCAGGCGTCCGCCGCTCTTGACCAGCGTGGACAGCTGCGGCGCCAGGGCCACCAGCGGACCGGCGAGAATATTGGCCACCAGCACATCGGCCTGGACCTGCGGCAGGTCCTCTGGCAGGTAGAGCGGAAAGCGTTCTTCGGCGATGTTGTTGCGCCCGGCGTTGTCGCGGGAGGCTTCCAGGGCCTGCACGTCGATGTCGGTCCCCACGGCCAGCTTGGCGCCCAGCAGCAGGGCGGCGATCGCCAGGATGCCGGAGCCGCAACCGAAGTCCAGCACGTTGCAGTCCTTCAGGTCCTGGCCGTCGAGCCACTCCAGGCACAGGGCGGTGGTCGGGTGGGTGCCGGTGCCGAAGGCCAGGCCCGGGTCCAGCAGCAGGTTGACCGCCTCTGGCTCGGGCGCGGCATGCCAGCTCGGGACGATCCACAGGCGCCGGCCGAAACGCATCGGCTGGAAATTGTCCATCCAGCTGCGTTCCCAGTCCTGGTCTTCGATCACTTCGCTGTGATGTTCGGGCAGCGGGCTGCCGGTCAGCAGCTCGAGGTGCGCGAGCACGCTGGCGGCTTCGGTGCCGCCCTCGAACAGGGCCAGCAGATGAGTGTGGTTCCACAGCGGGGTGGTGTTGAGTTCCGGCTCGAAGATCGGCTGATCCTCGGCATCCATGAAGGTCACCGAAACGGCGCCGACTTCGAGAAAAGCGTCTTCGTAGGTTTCGGCTTGTTCTGGGCTGATGGCGAGACGGACTTGCAGCCAAGGCATGGCGGGCACCTTTGAAATATGTAATGTGCAGCCTAGCGGGCCGCGAGAAGCGCGCAAGTTTACGCGAGCAGCACGCAGAAGACGACAGCGACAAGGCAGGCAGACATTTGTAGGAGCGAGGCTTGCCCGCGACTGACGGTTACAGGGTATGTGCAGATACCGCGGCGCCTGTATCGCGGGCAAGCCTCGCTCCTACGGAAACGACAAGGCCGCTCGAAAGCGGCCTTGTCGTGTTCCGGTTGCAGCTTAGTGCTGGCCAGACAGCTTGTGCTCGAGGTAGTGAATGTTCACGCCCCCTTTGCAGAAGCCTTCGTCGCGGGTCAGGTCGCGGTGCAGTGGGATGTTGGTCTTGATCCCGTCGACCACGATTTCGTCCAGCGCATTGCGCATGCGCGCCATGGCTTCCTCACGGGTAGCCCCGTAAGTGATCAGCTTGCCGATCAACGAGTCGTAGTTCGGTGGAACCGCGTAACCGCTGTACAGGTGCGAGTCGACGCGCACGCCGTTGCCGCCCGGAGCATGGAAATGCTTGACCGTGCCTGGGCTTGGCATGAAGGTTTTCGGGTCTTCGGCGTTGATCCGGCATTCCAGGGCATGGCCACGGATGACCACGTCCTTCTGCGAGATCGACAGCTTGTTGCCAGCGGCGATGCTCAGCATCTCCTTGACGATGTCGACGCCAGTGACCATTTCCGATACCGGGTGCTCTACCTGCACGCGAGTGTTCATCTCGATGAAGTAGAAACGACCGTTTTCGTACAGGAACTCGAAGGTGCCCGCGCCGCGGTAACCGATGTCGATGCACGCCTTGACGCAGCGGGCGAAGACTTCCTGGCGAGCGGTTTCGTCGATGCCCGGGGCCGGTGCTTCTTCTAGCACCTTCTGGTGACGACGCTGCAGCGAGCAGTCACGGTCGCCCAGGTGGATCGCGTTGCCCTGGCCGTCGGACAGCACCTGGACTTCCACGTGGCGTGGGTTGGTCAGGAACTTCTCCAGGTAGACCATCGGGTTGCCGAACGCTGCGCCCGCTTCGGAGCGGGTCAGCTTGGCCGAGGCGATCAGGTCTTCTTCCTTGTGCACCACGCGCATGCCGCGACCACCACCGCCGCCGGCGGCCTTGATGATCACCGGGTAGCCGACTTCACGGCCGATGCGCAGCGCGGTTTCTTCGTCTTCCGGCAGCGGGCCGTCGGAACCTGGAACCGTCGGTACGCCGGCAGCGATCATCGCGTGCTTGGCCGATACCTTGTCGCCCATCAGGCGAATGGTCTCGGCTTTCGGGCCGATGAAGGCGAAGCCGGAGTTCTCGACCTGTTCGGCGAAGTCGGCGTTTTCCGCGAGGAAGCCGTAGCCTGGGTGAATGGCGGTGGCGCCGGTCACTTCGGCGGCGGCGATGATCGCTGGAATGTGCAGGTAGGATTGCGCGGCGGAAGCCGGGCCGATGCAGACGGATTCGTCCGCCAGGCCCAGGTGCATCAGTTCCTTGTCGGCCTTGGAGTAGACGGCGACGGTCTTGATACCCATTTCCTTGCAGGCCCGCAGGATCCGCAGGGCGATTTCACCGCGGTTGGCGATCAGAACTTTTTCCAACTTCGCAGACATCGTTGGCTCTCCGCGGTTCAAACGATGGTGAACAGCGGTTGGTCGTACTCAACCGGCTGGCCGTCTTCGACGAGGATGGATTCGATCACACCGCTGGTTTCGGCTTCGATGTGGTTCATCATCTTCATGGCTTCGACGATGCACAGGGTGTCGCCCTTCTTCACGCTCTGGCCGACTTCGACGAAGGCTGGCGAGGTTGGCGAGGACTTGCGGTAGAAGGTACCTACCATCGGCGAACGGGCAACGGTGCCGTTCAGCGCTGGCGCGGCAGGTGCTGCTGCCGGAGCGGCAGCGGCGGCCGGGGCGGCGGCAGGTGCGGCAACCGGGGCGGCTACTGGCGCCGGTGCGTAGTACTGCTGGGCTGGAGTCTTGCTGTGACGGCTGATGCGTACGGACTCTTCGCCTTCCTTGATCTCCAGCTCGTCGATGCCGGACTCTTCCAGCAGTTCGATCAGTTTCTTGACTTTACGAATATCCATGAATCATCAACTCCCAAGGGTCGGTCAGGGGCGTTTAGCTTGTTTGTTCAAGCTGTTGCTTGTCGTTCAAGTTGTTCTAGCGCGGCCTCCAGGGCCAGCCGGTAACCGCTGGCGCCAAGGCCGCAGATCACTCCCACCGCAACATCGGAGAAGTAGGAGTGATGGCGGAAAGGTTCGCGTTTGTGCACGTTGGACAAATGCACTTCGATGAATGGGATGCTCACCGCCAGCAGCGCGTCACGTAATGCGACACTTGTATGCGTAAAAGCTGCGGGATTGATCAGAATGAAGTCCACGCCTTCATCGCGGGCGGCGTGGATGCGGTCGATCAATTCGTACTCGGCGTTGCTTTGCAGGTAGAGCAAATGGTGGCCGGCCTCGCGTGCCCGGCGCTCCAGGTCCTGGTTGATCTGGGCCAGGGTGACGGCGCCATAGACGCCCGGTTCGCGGGTGCCGAGCAGGTTCAGGTTGGGTCCATGAAGGACCAGTAGGGTCGCCATCTGCCGTTCCTTGTTATCGCGCAGTTATTCGAGAGTGCTGTTATCAGAACCCGGCGACTATGCCGCAAAGCCTTTGTGACTGTCCAGTTCTCTGCAATAGCCGGCACGATGACCGATGTTCAGCCTAAAAATATGACTAACTGACTAAATCCGGTCATTCGCCGCCGCAACCCGTTCGGCGCCGTTCGCGGCGCCGATTTAGCCGATAACCGGACATCGACCCGTTCAGACGCGAAATGCCTGCACCGCCGTGTGCAACTGGCCGCCCAGGGCCAGCAGGTGCTCGCCCTGTTCGCGGCCTTCGCCGATGCGTTGCAGGTTGTCCCCGCCCAATTGATGGATGCGCTCGCTGTGGTCGCGGATTTCGCTGACGGCGCCGCTTTGCTGGGCGGTGACATCGGCAATGCGCACCGCGGTGTCGGAAATGGTCTGGATCGCACCGACGATTTCATCCAGGGCGCCGTCGGCGGCCTGGGCCTGGCTGGCGGTGGCCTCGGCATGTTCGACCTGGGCGCGCATGCCCTCCACCGACTGGCGGGCCGCGGTTTGCAGGCCGGCGATCAGGACCTGGATTTCCGCTGTGGCACCCGCCGTGCGTTGCGCCAGGGAGCGCACTTCCTCGGCGACCACGGCAAAACCGCGGCCCATTTCCCCGGCCCGCGCGGCCTCGATGGCGGCGTTCAGGGCCAGCAGGTTGGTCTGGTCGGCAATGGAGCGGATCACCGTGAGCACGCCGCCGATGGTCGCCGACTCTTCGGCCAGTCGTTCGATCATTTGCGCGTTGCCCTGGACCTCGCCGACCAGGGCGTGCAGCCCGGTCAGGCTCAGGCCGATCACTTTCTGCCCTTGCTCCACGGCCATTCCGGCGCTGCGGCTGGCGTCGGCGGCCTGGCTGGCGTCGCCGGCGACCTGCTGGATGGTCGCCTCCAGCTCGCCGAGGGCGTCGCGAATCTGCGCGGTGTCCCCGGCCTGACGCTCGGCGCCGCCGTGCAGGCCGCTGCTCAGTTCCGCCAGGGCGCGGCTGCTGCCGGCGACCTGCTCGGCGTTCTGCCGGATGGTGCCCACCAGATCCACCAGATAGGCGCGCAGCCGGTTCAGCGATTCCTCGATGTCATGCAGCTCGCGGTTGGTCCGGCCCAGCTGGATATCGCGGCTGAAATCGCCTTCGGCCCAGGTCGACAGCGCCGGCGCCAGGTTGGTCAGGACCCGTGCCAGGCGGCGCTGCAAAGTATCGATGAGCAGCGCGATCAGCAGGATCAGGCCGATCATCAGGCCTTGCATCAAGCGCACCTCGCCCTGGATCTGCCCGTGCTGGGCACGCACCGCCGGCTCCAGTTCGGCGATGGCTTGTTGCACGGCGGTGATCTTCAGGTGGGTGGCGGCGCTGAGGTCGGCGCGTTTCTGGATCTGCCCGCGGGTCCGCTCCAGCTCGGCGGGGTAGCGGCCCAGCAGGCTGTTGAGTTCGCGCTTGAGGCCGATGCCGGCGTCTTCGGCGGTGCCCTTGTCGGTGTTTTCCAGGCCCATCATGGCGGCGAAGTCATCGGTGTTCGACGCACTGCTGGCGGCGACCCCCAGCAGCGGCAAGGCATCCAGCCGTTCGGCCTGGGCGCGCATGCTGCTGACTTCGCGCTCGACGTCGGCGGCCAGTTCGCTGCGGCCGCTGCTGACCAGTTTGTCCCGGGCCAGGGACAACTTGCCCAGGTGCTGGGAGGCGCTCAGCAGCAGCGGCAGATAGGCCGCGGCCTGTGGATTGCCGGCGGCGCCGGTGGCGTACTGGCTCAGTTGCTCGACACTGGCCGCCAGCTCGCGCTCGGCTTGCAGCAACAGCGCTTGCGGATCGCCGGCCAGCTTGCCGGCGGCCAACAGGTCGGTCTTGCTGAACTCGTCCAGGCTCGCCAGGCTCGGGCGCAGGCCTTGGGCGAGTGTCGCGGGCAACTCATCGAGCTGGGCCTGCTGGGTTTCGATGGCCTGGCTGGCGCTGCTCAGGCGCAGGGCGTCGCCGCTGGCCAGGTAGTCTTCGATATTGCGCGCCACCTGGTTCTGGAACTGCTGGGACAACCCCAGGTAGCGCTCCATCAGCAGGTAGGGCCGCTCGAGGGCGCGTTGCGACCACCAGAGCGTCGCGCCCAGGGCCAGGCACACGGCAACTAATAGCAGGGTATTGAGATTGGTCAGCAGCTTCAGGCGCATTGCGTCTACCAACGACTTGAATGGTAAGCGCCTGAATTTATTGCGTTTGTATTACAGGGTTATGACCGAATCGGTGGGGTCCGCGGAAAAAGTGGCATTTTGATGGCGTGCCGCCTGGACGCGGTTACGCCCGCCTGCCTTGGCGCGATAGAGCGCTTCGTCGGCCTGGCTGGCCATCATCAGACTGTCGGAATCTTCCCGCAGCTCGACCACCCCCGCGCTGAAGGTGCACCACAGGTCCTGCGGCTGGGCCGGGTAGTGGATTTCGGCGAAGCGCTGGCGGATTTCGTCCAGTACCTTGCAGGCCGCTTCCAGGTCGGTGTCCGGCATGACGATGGCGAACTCCTCGCCGCCGTAGCGGCCGATGAAGTCGGTCTTGCGCAGGCGTTGCTTGAGAAACAGCGCCAGGCTCTTGATCACCCGGTCGCCCATGGGATGGCCGTGGCTGTCGTTGACCCGCTTGAAGTGATCGATGTCGAGCATGGCGAAGCTCAGCGGCTTGTTCTCGCGGCGCGCGCGAAAGCTGCAGTCTTCGAGCAATTGCAGGATATGGGTGTGGTTGTACAGCCCGGTCAGGCTGTCGCGGACCATGCGCGCCTTGAGGTTGCGCGCCCGCGCGGCGCGGTTGCGCACGGTGGTGATCAGGTGGCGCGGCTTGATCGGCTTGGTCAGGAAGTCGTCGCCGCCTTCGCTCATGGCGTCCAGTTGCTTGTCCAGGTCATCCTCGGCCGACAGGTAGATGATCGGCACGCTGACATAACGGTCGTTGTGGCGGATCACCTTGGCCAGCTCGGTGCCGGTACAGGCCGGCATGTACATGTCGAGAATGATCAGGTCCGGCTGGAAGTCGGCCAGCTCGGCCATGGCCTGGATCGGCTCGATCAGCGTCCGGGTGATGATCCCGGCGCTGTTGAGCAGGCGCTCGGTGTGCAGGGCCTGGGCGCGGGAGTCGTCGATGATCAGCACTTTATAGGGCTCGTACTGGGCCACGCAGGTGAGGATTTCGATTTTCTCCAGCAGGCTGGAGGCTTCCAGCGTACCGGTGAGGAACTCCTGGCCACCGGCGCGCACGGCGGCCAGGCGGGTCGGGGTGTCGGTTTCGTGGAGGCTGAAGAACAGCAGCGGCAGCTTCTGCTCCAGGCCTTCCTGGGCCTCGGCGGCCAGTTGCAGGCCCATGCCGCTGCCACAGAAATCGACGTCGATGACGATCGCCGCAGGCAGGCGCTCGACCATCGAGGAACGGAACGCGGCGATGCTGTCCAGGGACTGGGCGCTGAGGCCGAAGAATTCCAGTTGCTTGGCCAGGCGTTCGCCGCGGTCGTGGTCTTGCAGCATCACGTAGATCGGCTTGCGCAACGGCGGCAGGAAGGTCTGGTCCAGCTGGTCGCCATGGCGCAGGCCGGTGCGCGACAGGCGTTGCATCAGGCGGTTGAGGTCGGTGATCAGGCCGCTGCTCAGGCGACCGCGGTTGGCGTCCACGGCGGTCAGCGAATCGCTGATGCTGCGGGCCAGCTGGGTATGTTCGGGTTGCTCGAAGCGTTCGGCGAAACGCAGCAGGCGCAGGTTGGCCTCATTGAGTTCGGACATGTCGGCGGTCGACCATTCGCTGCGTTGCAGGCGCTGCCATATCTCGAGGATCTGACGAGCCTGGTGAATTACCCGCTGGGCAAAGTGGTGCTTGAGGCGCTCACGGCTGGGGTCTTCTGGCTCGGTCATATCCTGACTACTAGTTAGGGTGCATGCTGAGGTCGACTGGTGGCTCTATGCTAGCACCTCTTGTGAGTTGTACGAGTGTCGTACGTCAACAATCTGCAAAGCGACCTTATTCAGTTTCCGACCGACTGGTCGCATAGGTTCTGCGCTGTGCTTCATTTATAGTGGCCGCTCGATATGCACCCCGGCAGGTGGCGCCTTGGGGGGCGGATGGTCTTTAATCCGCCTGGTTCGAGGCACGATGGCGAAGGGCTGTGGTCGAACCGATGAACCCAAGTGATTGAAAGGATATAGCCATGCTGGACTGGAAGAACCGCGCAGGCAGTGCGCCGGAGCGTGCTACCGAACCCAAGTCGGCGACACGCAGTTATTTTGGCGGCCTGTTGTTCAGCCGCGCCCTGGGCACCCTGGTGGGCTTGTACCTGCTGGTAGCCGGCGCCCTGGGCTGGTACTGGAGCCAGGAGCCGTCGCTGTTCCCGGTTCAGCAGAACGCGCAGGTGGCCGCCGAGAAGGAAGGCAAGCAGATGGTCGTGGGCTACACCACGGTGGAAACCCTCAAGACCGTCGCCGGCACCTTGCTCAACAAGCCGGGTGGCTATATCTCCAACGACCGTTTCCCGCCGGGCCTGTGGATGGACAACATGCCGAGCTGGGAATACGGCGTGCTGGTCCAGGTCCGCGACCTGACCCGCGCCCTGCGCAAGGACTTCGCCCGTTCCCAGTCGCAGTCCGCCGAGGACGCCGACCTGGCCAAGGCCGAACCGCGCTTCAACTTCGACAACAAGAGCTGGGTGCTGCCCTCCAGCGAGTCGGAGTACCAGGAAGGCATCAATTCCCTGAGCCGCTACCAGGCGCGCCTGTCCGATCCGAACCAGAAGGGCGCGCTGTTCTATGCCCGCGCCGATAACCTGAACAACTGGCTGGGCGACGTCGGCACCCGCCTGGGCTCGCTGTCCCAGCGCCTGTCGGCCAGCGTCGGCCGGGTCAAGCTCAACACCGCGCTGAAAACCGAAACCCCGGCGCCGGGCGAGTCGCCGCAGGTGGACGAGGAAGTGGTGGAAACGCCATGGATGCAGATCGACAACGTGTTCTACGAAGCGCGCGGCCAGGCCTGGGCCCTGTCGCACCTGTTGCGGGCGATCGAGGTCGACTTCGCCGATGTGCTGGCGAAGAAGAACGCCACGGTCAGCGTGCGCCAGATCATCCGCGAGCTGGAAGCCTCCCAGGAAACGCTGTGGAGCCCGATGATTCTCAACGGCAGCGGTTTTGGCGTACTGGCCAACCACTCGCTGGTGATGGCCAACTATATTTCCCGGGCCAACGCGGCTGTCATCGATCTGCGTCAATTGCTCAACCAGGGTTGATTCATGGTGGTTACCTCCAATGAAGCCGCGCATCGCGCGGCCTCCGATGCCGAACAAGTCGCCTGGGTCGATGGCGAAGACCAGTTGCTGGGTTCGCTGGCCCGCGCGGAATTGCGCGAGCGCGGCCTGATCGGGCGCGGCACCTACATCCTGTTGTTCAATTCCGCCGGCGAGTTGTGCGTGCACCGGCGCACCTTGAGCAAGGCCATCTATCCCGGCTACTGGGATGTGGCCGCGGGCGGCATGGTGCAGGCCGTCGAGACTTATGCCGAGTCGGCGGCCCGCGAGCTGGAGGAAGAACTGGGGGTGAGCGGGGTGGAATTGACCGCCCATGATCATTTCTTCTACGAGGACTCCGACATCCGCCTCTGGTGTTCGGCGTTCTCCGCGGTCTGGGATGGCCCGCTGTACCTGCAACCGGAAGAGGTGCTGGAAGCACGGTTCATTTCGATCGACGAAGTGATGCGGGAAATCACCGAAAAGCCCTATTGCCCGGACTCGCTGGCAGCCTTGCAGCGCTATCTGGCGCGGCGTCGCTAAAGTTGTATAAATTGGCGCGGTTTGGCTCTTAGCAAGTCGGCTTTTTGCCGTTACACTGCGCGACCTTTTCAAGCTGGACCGGTATTGCTCCCACAGGGGGTACCGGTCCAGTAGCGCTGCCCCTGCCTGAGTGGGGCTTCGCGGTCGATGGCACAGGCCCTGTGCTTCGACCAGTCTTTGTCCTCCCAAGAGGATTGCCGGTGGCCAAAAAAGCCGCATCCTTCGCCGCCCTTGGTGGCCTGGTGTTTTCCACCGACGCAGGTCGACATTGCCCGGACTGTAGCCAGCCGGTGGCAGCCTGCATCTGCAAACAAACCGTTATCCCGGCCGGCGACGGCATCGCTCGCGTGCGCCGCGAAAGCAAGGGGCGCGGCGGCAAGACGGTGACCACCATCACCGGCGTGCCCCTGGCCGAGGATGCTCTCAAGGAGCTGGCCACCACGTTGAAGAAACGTTGTGGTACGGGTGGCGCGCTGAAAGACGGCGTCATCGAGATCCAGGGCGACCATGTCGAGCTACTCTTGGCAGAGCTGGTCAAGCACGGTTTCAAGGCGAAGAAGTCCGGCGGCTAGCAGCCTCTGTGAAAACCACCCCGACTTGATGCAGCCCTGGAGCGATTCGGGCCTGGCGTCGTCCTCATGGTTTTCACAGAGCCTGTTCATGACCGGTTTCTAAACTCAGCCTTGCAAATGAGGTCTACCCCCTCGTTGCAGGCTAATCGTCATTTTCATTCTTTAGACTGCGCCAGCCCCGGACCGGGGTGGCGCTCTATGACTTCTTTATAGGGGACTTCGATGTCCGTACGACGCACACGCAAAGACGATGGCAGCCAATGGACAGTTGCGGACAGCCGCAGTGTTTATGGGATTCGCCATTGGGGGGCCGGGTATTTCGCGATCAATGACGCCGGTCGCGTCGAAGTTCGTCCGAACGGCCCGAACAGTTCGCCTATCGACCTGTACGAGCAGGTCGAGGAGCTGCGCAAGAGCGGCTTGTCCCTGCCGCTGCTGGTGCGCTTCCCGGATATCCTGCAGGACCGCGTGCGCCAGCTGACCGGGGCCTTCGATGCCAACATCGAGCGCCTGGAATACCAGAGCAAGTACACCGCCCTGTACCCGATCAAGGTCAACCAGCAGGAAGCGGTGATCGAGAACATCATCGCCACCCAGAACGTGTCCATCGGCCTGGAAGCCGGCTCCAAGCCCGAGCTGCTGGCGGTGCTGGCGCTGGCGCCGAAAGGCGGCACCATCGTCTGCAACGGCTACAAGGACCGTGAGTTCATCCGCCTGGCGCTGATGGGCCAGAAGCTCGGTCACAACGTGTTCATCGTGATCGAGAAGGAATCCGAAGTCGGCCTGGTGATCGAAGAGGCTGCTTCGCTCAAGGTCAAGCCACAGGTCGGCCTGCGCGTGCGCCTGTCGTCCCTGGCGTCGAGCAAATGGGCGGATACCGGCGGCGAGAAATCCAAGTTCGGCCTGTCGGCGGCACAGTTGCTGTCGGTGGTCGAGCGGTTCCGTGGCGCCGGCCTGGACCAGGGCATCCGCCTGCTGCACTTCCACATGGGCTCGCAGATCGCCAACCTGGCGGACTACCAGCACGGCTTCAAGGAAGCCATCCGCTACTACGGCGAACTGCGCAACCTCGGCCTGCCGGTGGACCACATCGACGTCGGTGGCGGCCTGGGCGTGGACTACGACGGCACCCACTCGCGCAACGCCAGTTCGATCAACTACGACATGGACGACTACGCCGGTGTCGTGGTGGGCATGCTCAAGGAATTCTGCGATGCGCAGAGCCTGCCGCATCCGCACATCTTCTCCGAGAGCGGCCGCTCGCTGACCGCGCACCACGCCATGCTGGTGATCCAGGTGACCGACGTCGAGAAGCACAACGACGACGTACCGCAGATCGAGAACAAGGAAGCCCTGCCGGAAACCGTGCAGTGGCTGGTGGACCTGCTGGGCCCGACCGACATCGAGATGGTCACCGAAACCTACTGGCGCGCCACCCACTACATGAGCGACGTGGCCGCCCAGTACGCCGACGGCAAGCTGACCCTGGCGGAAAAAGCCCTGGCCGAGCAGTGCTATTTCGCCGTGTGCCGGCGCCTGCACAACTCGTTGAAGGCCCGCCAGCGCTCGCACCGCCAGGTGCTGGACGAACTCAACGACAAGCTGGCCGACAAGTACATCTGCAACTTCTCGGTGTTCCAGAGCCTGCCGGACACCTGGGCGATCGACCAGGTACTGCCGATCATCCCGCTGCATCGCCTGGATGAAGAGCCGCTGCGCCGCGCCGTGCTGCAAGACCTGACCTGCGACTCCGACGGCAAGATCAACCAGTACGTCGACGAGCAGAGCATCGAGACCAGCCTGCCGGTGCACGCCCTGAAAGAGGGTGAGGACTACCTGCTGGGCGTGTTCCTGGTCGGCGCCTACCAGGAAATCCTCGGCGACATGCACAACCTGTTCGGCGACACCGACTCGGTGAACATCTACCAGAACCCGAACGGCACCGTGTACCACGCCGGGATCGAGACCCACGACACCATCGAAGACATGCTGCGCTACGTGCACCTGTCGCCGGAGGAGTTGATGACCCACTACCGCGACAAAGTGGCCAGCGCGCGGATCAGCGTCAGCGAGCGTACCCAGTTCCTCGACGCCCTGCGCCTGGGCTTGACCCGTTCGTCGTACCTGTCTTCCTGAAAGCTGGTCCCTTCGATGAAAAAAACCACCGCTTGCGGTGGTTTTTTTATGCCCGGTAAAGCCTCAGCCGGCAGGGGCGAACCAGCCGTCGTGGCGACGCAGGCGCAGGGCGAAAGCCAGCAGCGTCAGGCTGCGCACCAGCATGAACAGCAGGAACGTCAGCCACAGTCCGTGGTTGCCCAGGCCTTGCAGGGCCCAGGCGCAGGGCAGGGCGATCAGCACGCTGAGCAGCATGCCGTTGCGCATTTCCCGGGCGCGGGTGGCACCGATGAACAGGCCGTCCAGCAAGTAGCTCCAGACCGCGATCAACGGCAGCGCGGCAAGGTAGGGCAGGTAGAGGAAGGCAGTCTGGCGCACTTCGGCGATGTCGGTCTGCATCTCGATGAACAGGTGCCCGGCGCACAGGAACAGCGCGGCGAAACCGAGGCTGGCGAGCAGCGACCAGCCGCCGGCCACCACCAGCGAGCGGCGCAGGGCCAGGCGGTCGCGGGCGCCGATGGCGTGCCCGCACAGGGCCTCCACCGCATGGGCCAGGCCGTCCAGGGCATGGGCGGTGAGCAGCAGGCCGTTGAGCAGCAGGGCGTTGGCGGCCACGGTCGCGTCCCCCAGGCGGGCGCCTTGCACAGTGATCAGGAAGAACACCGACTGCAGCGCCAGGCTGCGGATGAAGATGTCGCGATTGACCGCCAGCAGCGGCCGCCAACTGGCCCAGCGGCGCAAGGTGGCCCAGGCGATTCGTCCCGGGTAGGCGCGCAGGGCCGGGCGGGTCAGCGCCAGGCCGATCAGCGCGCCGGACCATTCGGCGATCACCGAAGCCCTGGCCGAGCCGGCCACGCCCCACTCCAGGCCCAGCACGAACCACAGGTTCAGCGCGATATTGATCAGGTTGGTGCCGAGCAGGATCGCCAGCGGCGCGCGGGCGTTCTGGGTGCCGAGGAACCAGCCGACCAGGGCCATGCTGGCCAGCGCCGCCGGCAAGCCGAACAAGCGGGTGTGGAAGAAGGTCCGGGTCATCTCGTCCAGTTCGGCCGACGGCTGCATCAACCCCAGGGCCACGCCACTGAGCGGCACGCCCAGGGCGCTCAGCAGCAGGGCCAGCACCACGGCCAGCAGCAGGCCCTGCACCAGGATCTGCCGCAGCGCCGCACCGTCGGCGCGTCCCGCGGCCTGGGCGGCAAAGCCGGTGGCGCCCATGCGCAGGAAACCCATGGCCCAGGCCAGGACGGTATACAGGCTGGCGCCGACCGCCACCGCCCCAAGCTGATGAGCGTGGGGCAGATGGCCGATGACGGTGCTGTCGACCAGCGCCACCAGCGGCACGGAAATATTGGAAAGAATCATTGGCGCGGCCAGTGCCCAGACCCGGACGTGGGTAGGGCGATGGCGCCAGGCACAGATCAGGCTGGACATGCAGGCTCCTTGCGAGAGCCGGCATTGTAGCCACATGCCTGCCACGCCACGCCATCCCGATCACACCGCAAATCCTGTAGGAGCGAAGCTTGCTCGCGATTGGCGTCGGTATGCTCTCCCATTTCTTACGGATCTGCTCAGATAGCGCAAGCGCCGCTTCGCGGCTGATCGCGAGCAAGCTTCGCTCCTACATAGTGGTGGTCGCCGTCACATCCTCTATCAGTCAATGTGCGCCACACCACAGCCAGCCGGACGGCGGTGATATATAGTTCACCCCTTCGATACTCCTGCCAACGAGTGCCCCATGCTTAACAAAGGATTGTTCCTGGCCTGTGCGCTGGCCTTGCTCAGCGCTTGCGATTCGTCCACCCCCGACAAGGCGACGACCACCCCGGCTCCGGTAGCGGCGGGGTCCGAGGCCAAGGCCCGGCCCGTGCAGGATGTCGCGGCGCTCAAGCAGCGCTACGCCGGCCGCGAGCTGAGCGTGGTGGATGTGTCCGAGGTGCAGCTCGACGGGGCCAGCACCCTGTCGGTGAGTTTCTCGGTGCCCCTGGACCCGCAGCAGAAATTCGCCGACAAGCTGCACCTGGTGGACAGCAAGAGCGGCAAGGTCGACGGCGCCTGGGAGCTGTCGGACAACCTCATGGAATTGCGCCTGCGCCACCTGGAGCCGCAGCGCAAGCTGGTGCTGACCGTCGATGCCGGGCTGCGCGCCGTGAACGACGCAACGCTCGCCGCCGAGTACGTCAGCCGCCTGGAAACCCGCGACCTGCAAGCCACCGTTGGCTTCGCCAGCCGCGGCACGCTGCTGCCGACCCGTCTCGCCGAAGGCCTGCCGGTGATCGCGCTGAACGTCGACAAGATCGACGTCGAGTTCTTCCGCATCAAGCCTGAGTCGCTGCCGGCGTTCCTCGCCCAGTGGGGGCGCAGCACCAGCCTGCAAAGCTACGAATCCCGCGAACTGTTGCCTATGGCCGACCTGGTGTACGGCGGCCGCTTCGACCTCAACCCGGCGCGCAATACCCGGGAAACCCTGCTGCTGCCGATCGCCGGGCTCAAGCCGCTGCAACAGCCGGGCGTCTACCTGGCGGTGATGCGCGCCTCGGGCACCTACAACTATTCGCAGCCGGCGACCTTGTTCACCCTCAGCGATATCGGCCTGTCGGTGCACCGCTACCAGAACCGCCTGGACGTATTCACCCAGGCCCTGGAAGGCGGCAAGGCGCTGGACGGGGTCAGCCTCGAACTGCTGGACGGCGAAGGCCGCGTGCTCGGCCAGGGCAAGACCGAAAAGGGCGGCCACGCCGAACTGCCACTGCCGAAGAAGGCCGAGGTGTTGCTGGCCCACCAGGGCGAGCAGACCAGCCTGCTGCGCTTGAACGGCGCCGCCCTGGACCTGGCCGAATTCGACATCGGCGGCGCCGGCGCCCATCCGTTGCAATTCTTCGTGTTCGGCCCGCGCGACCTGTACCGCCCGGGCGAAACCGTGCTGCTCAACGCGCTGCTGCGTGACAAGGACGGCAACGCGGTCAAGCCGCAGCCGGTGAGTGTCGAGGTGCGTCGGCCGGATGAACAGGTCAGCCGCAAGTTCGTCTGGGACGCCGATGCCTCGGGGCTCTATCAGTACCAGTTGCAACTGGCCGGCGAAGCGCCGACCGGGCGCTGGCAGCTGGTGTTCGACCTCGGCGACGGCAAGCCGCAGCTGTACGAATTCCTGGTCGAGGACTTCCTCCCCGAGCGCCTGGCGCTGGAGCTCAAGGGCAGCGACACACCGATCAAACCCGCCGATACCGCCGAAATCAGCGTCAATGGCCGTTACCTGTACGGCGCTCCTGCTGCGGGCAATCGCCTGAGTGGCCAGGTGTACGTGCGCCCGCTGCGCGAGGCGGTCAAGGCCTTGCCGGGCTACCAGTTCGGCTCGGTGACCGAACCGGAGTTGAGCCAGGACCTGGAGCTCGAAGAGTCGGCGCTGGACGCCGACGGCGAAGCGGTGATCGCTCTTGAAAGCAAATGGGCCGAGGTCCGTTCGCCGCTGCAACTGATCGTCCAGGCCAGTTTGCAGGAATCGGGCGGGCGTCCGATCACCCGGCGCCTGGTGCAGCCGGTGTGGCCGGCGGAGCGCCTGCCGGGGGTGCGCGCGCTGTTCGACGGCACGGAAACCGACGGCGATGGCCCGGCCGAATTCGAATTGCTGGTGGCCAATAGCGAAGGCCGGAAGCTGGCGGCGGACAACCTCAAGGTGCGCCTGGTGCGCGAACGCCGCGACTACTACTGGAACTACTCCGACAGCGACGGCTGGAGTTATCACTTCAACGAGAAATTCCTCACCCAGGACGAAGAAACCGTGAGCATCAAGGCCGGCGCCACGGCCAAGATCAGCTTCCCGGTAGAGTGGGGCCCTTATCGCGTCGAGGTCGAAGACCCGCAGACCGGGTTGGTCAGCAGCCTGCGCTTCTGGGCCGGCTACCGTTCCCAGGACAACGCCGAAGGCGGCGCAGTAAGGCCGGACCAGGTCAAGCTGGCGCTGGACAAGCCGCAGTATGGCGACGGCGACACGGCCAATGTCACGGTGACCCCGCCGGCGGCCGGCAAGGGTTACCTGCTGGTGGAGTCCAGCGACGGCCCGCTGTGGTGGCAGGAAATCGACGTCCCCGCCGAAGGCAAGAGCTTCGCGGTCAAGCTCGATCCGAAATGGGCGCGGCATGACCTGTACGTCAGCGCCCTGGTGATCCGCCCGGGCGAGCGCAAGGCCAATATCACTCCGAAACGCGCGGTGGGCGTGTTGCACCTGCCGCTGGACCGCACCCAGCGCAAGCTCGGCCTGACCCTGAGCGCGCCGGAAAAAATGCGTCCCAAGCAGCCGCTGAAGGTCAAGATCCAGGCGAAGAACGCCGACGGCAGCGTGCCGAAGCAGGCCCATGTGCTGCTGGCGGCGGTGGATGTGGGCATCCTCAATATCACCGAATACCCGACCCCGGATCCGTACTCCAGCCTGTTCGGGCGCAAGGCCTATGGTGCCGACCAACTGGATATCTACGGCCAGTTGATCGAAGCCGGCCAGGGCCGCCTGGCCAGCCTGGCCTTCGGTGGCGACGCCGCGCTGGCCAAGGGCGGCAAGCGCCCGGACACCAGCGTCACCATCGTTGCCCTGCAAAGCGCGCCGGTGACCCTCAACGAGCAGGGCGAAGGCGAAGTCAGCGTCGACATTCCCGACTTCAACGGCGAGCTGCGGCTGATGGCCCAGGCCTGGACCGATGATCGTTATGGCATGGCCGAAGGCAAGACGGTGATCGCCGCGCCGCTGATCGCTGAACTGTCGGCGCCGCGCTTTCTCGCCGGCGGCGACCAGACCAGCCTCGCGCTGGACCTGTCCAACCTCTCGGGCAAGGCGCAGAAACTCGATGTGCAACTGAGCGCCGAAGGCCAGTTGGCGCTGGTCAACGAGACGCACCAGAGCGTGCAACTGACCCAGGGCCAGCGCACCACGCTGCGCATTCCGGTGCGGGCGCTGGGCGGCTTCGGCCAGGGCAAGGTCAAGGTGCTGGTCAATGGCCTGGACCTGCCGGGCGAGAACCTGCCGCCGTTCAGCCGTGAATGGACCCTGGGCGTGCGTCCGGCCTATCCGGCGTTGCTCAGGCATTACCGCGCGGTGCTCAAGGAGCAGCCGTGGAGCCTGCCGGAGGGCGAACTGGCGGCTTTCGAACCGGCCGGGCGCGAAGCGCTGCTGAGCCTGTCGAGCCGGCCACCGTTGAACCTCGGTGAACAGATCCGTGCCCTCAAGGCTTACCCCTACGGTTGCCTGGAGCAGACCACCAGCGGCCTGTACCCGGCGCTGTACGCCGACGCCGTGAGCCTGAAGCGCCTGGGCCTGGAAGGCGAGCCGGATACCGAGCGCAAGCGCAAGATCGAGCTGGGCATCGAGCGCCTGCTGGGCATGCAGCGCTACAACGGCAGCTTCGGCCTGTGGGGGGCCGATGGCGAAGAGGAGTTCTGGCTCACCGCCTACGTCACCGACTTCCTGTTGCGGGCTCGCGACCAGGGCTTTGCGGTGCCGGCCGATGCGCTGAAGAAGGCCAACGAGCGGCTGCTGCGTTACCTGCAGGAGCGCAACCTGATCGAGGTCAACTACAGCGAAAACGCCGAGCACACGCGCTTCGCCGTACAGGCCTACGCCGGCCTGGTGCTGGCGCGCAGCCAACAGGCGCCGCTGGGCGCGCTGCGCAGCCTGTTCGAGCGGCGTACCGATGCGCGTTCCGGCCTGCCGCTGGTGCAACTGGCCATCGCCCTGCAGAAGATGGGCGACCAGCCGCGGGCCGAGCAGGCGCTGATCGCCGGTCTCGCCGCCTCGCGCAGCAGCAGGGACTGGCTGGCCGATTACGGCAGCCCGCTGCGCGACCAGGCGCTGATCCTGGCGCTGCTGGAAGAAAACGACCTGGCCAAGGGCAAGCGCGAAGAGCGGCTGTTCGAGCTCTCCGATCAACTGGCGGCCAGCCCGTACCTCTCGACCCAGGAACGCAACTCGCTGTTCCTCGCCGGTCGTGGCCTGCTGGGCAAGCCCGAGGCGAACTGGAGCGCACGACTGAACAGTGGCACTGAAAGCCGCGAGCTGAACAACGCTCAGCCGGGCCTGAAGCTGGAAGGCGCGTTGCTGGCGTCGCCGTTGTCGGTGAGCAATCAGGGCGGCGCACCGGTGTACCAGCAATTGACCATTTCCGGTTATCCACAGCATGCGCCGGCGGCCGGGGGCGAAAACCTGAGCATTCGTCGCGACTATTTGGGGCTGAATGGCCGGCCGCTGGATCTGCGGTCCCTGGACAGCGGCGACCTGGTGCTGGTGCACCTGGCGATCAGCGCCAGGCAGCGGGTGCCGGATGCCCTGGTCGTGGACCTGCTGCCGGCCGGCCTGGAGCTGGAAAACCAGAACCTGGCGCAGAGCGCCGCCAGCCTGGAAAACGCCAGCAGCCAGGTCAAGGAGTGGCGCGAGTCGATGCAGAACGCCAGCCTCAAGCACCAGGAATTCCGCGACGACCGCTATGTGGCGGCGCTGAACCTGGAGGGCTACGACAGCGTCACGCACCTGCTGTATCTGGCCCGCGCGGTCACGCCCGGCACCTATCGTGTGCCGCCGCCGCAAGTGGAGTCGATGTACCGGCCGAACTGGCAGGCCGTGGGAGATACCGTGCCGGAGATGGTGATCAAGGGGCGTTGAAGGGATATCGCAGCAAGCTTGCTCTAGTCGGAGCGAGCTTGCGCGCGATGTCTTTTAGTGCACCACCCAACTGAGCAGCCACAACCCCAGCAGCAACCAGATGATGCCCATGACGATCGAGGCGCGCATGAAGGCGCGGACCGCCGAGTACAGCAGCATCAGCCCGACGACCAGGGTGATGATGCTGACGATCGAGGTGTCCATGCCCAGCGTGCGCGACAAGCCGTCGACAAAGTTGCCGCCGGCGTTGGTCAGGGCGTTGAACAGGCCGCTGAGGCCGTCGACGATAAACCGGATGACCGATCCCAGCGCCTGGCCGAGCCATTCAAAGAAGCTTTCTACCTGCATGCGTGCATCCTGATGAAAAAAAGGTGGGCGTGCTTGCCAGACCTGAGCCTTGGGCCATCGATCGCGCTGGCGAGTTCCGTTCAAGCATAGAGGTTCGCGGGTTTGATTTTTCGATTAGTTGTATCGCGCCTGCGAGGTTGGCGGGGGCGATTATCCGCCGAGGCCACCCCATCCGGCCAGGCTTCGGCGCGCCCGGGCGGTGGCCGTGGCGGGCGCTTGCTGCGCGGCGTGCTGGTTGGCCTGGCGCTGCTGTGCGCCGCCCTCTGGCTGGCCGACCGCCTCTGGCCGCTGCCGCTGCCCAGGGACGATCTGGCGCGGGTGGTGCTGGCCGAGGATGGCACGCCACTGTGGCGCTTTGCCGATGCCGATGGGGTCTGGCGCTATCCGGTGCGGATCGACGAAGTCTCGCCCTATTACCTGGACGCGCTGCTGACCTACGAAGACCGCTGGTTCTACAGCCACCCGGGGGTGAACCCGATGGCACTGGTGCGGGCCGCCTGGCAGAACCTCGCCGGTGGGCGGGTGTTGTCCGGCGGCAGCACCCTGTCGATGCAGGTGGCGCGCCTGCTCGATCCGCATTCGCGGACCTGGCACGGCAAGCTGCGCCAGCTATGGCGCACCGCGCAACTGGAGTGGCACCTGAGCAAGCAGCAGATCCTCACGCTCTACCTCAACCGCGCGCCGTTCGGCGGCACCCTGCAAGGGGTGGCCGCGGCCAGTTGGGCGTACCTGGGCAAGTCGCCACAGCAACTGACCCATGCCGAAGCTGCGCTGCTGGCGGTCCTGCCCCAGGCACCGAGCCGGCTGCGTCCGGACCGCCACGCCACGCGGGCCCAGGCGGCGCGGGACAAGGTGCTGGAGCGCCTGGCGCAGTTCCAGGTCTGGCCGCAATCGGCGGTGGATGAAGCCCTGCAAGAGCCCTTGTTGCTGGCGCCGCGACTGGAACCGAGCCTGGCGCCCTTGCTCGCGCGCCGGCTGAACCGTCCGGACAGCCCGCCGCTGATTCGCACCACCCTGGACGCCAACCTGCAACGGCGCCTGGAAGACCTGCTGCTGGGCTGGCGCGCGCGCCTGCCGGAGCACACCTCGGCGGCGATCCTGGTGGTCGAGGAGCAGACCATGGCGGTGCGCGCCTACCTGGGCTCGGTGGACATCAACGATGCCCGGCGCTTCGGCCATGTGGACATGATCAGCGCCATGCGTTCGCCGGGTTCGACCCTCAAGCCCTTCTTGTACGGCATGGCGCTGGACGCCGGGCTGATCCATTCCGAGTCGTTGTTGCAAGACGTGCCGCGGCGTTACGGCGACTACCGCCCGGGCAACTTCTCCATGGGCTTCAGTGGCGCGGTGTCGGCCAGCACCGCCCTGGCTACCTCGCTGAACCTGCCGGCGGTGCAACTGCTGGAAGTCTATGGGCCGAAACGCTTTGCCGCCGAGATGCGCATCGGCGGCATGCCCCTGGCCCTGCCGGCGCTGGCGGAACCGAACCTGGCGCTGATCCTTGGCGGCGCCGGCAGCCGCCTGGAGGATCTGGTCAGTGGCTACAGCGCCTTCGCCCGGGGCGGCAAGAGCGCGAGCATTCGCCTGCAACCGGACGATGAGTTGCGTGAGCGGCCGCTGCTGTCCCCCGGTTCGGCGTGGATCGTGCGGCGCATTCTCAGCGGCCAGGCGCGCCCGGACCGCGACCCGCGGGCCGAGCTGGTGCAGCGCCCGGTGCTGGCCTGGAAGACCGGCACCAGCTACGGCTTTCGCGATGCCTGGGCGATCGGCGTGGGGCCGCGCTACCTGATCGGCATCTGGATCGGCCGTCCGGACGGCACCCCGGTGCCGGGCCAGTTCGGCCTGGCCTCGGCCGCGCCGCTGATGCTGCAAGTGCACGATGTGCTGATCAACCGCGACAGCCAGCGCGGCATCAGCGCGCCGGTGCAGCCGGTGCCGATGAATGTCGGGGTGGCGGCGATCTGTTGGCCGCTGGGCCAGCCCATGAGCCGCAGCGATCCGAACTGCCGCCGCCAGCGGTTCGCCTGGACCCTGGACGGCACCACGCCGCCGACCTTGCAGGCGGCGGATCAACCCTTGGGCGTCGGCCTGCTGGAAACAGTCTGGGTCAACGCCAAGGGCCTGCGGGTCGACGCCAAGTGCCCGGGCGCCCAGGCGCGGGATATCGCGCTATGGCCAGCGCCGCTGGAACCCTGGTTGCCGCGCATCGAGCGACGTGAAGCGCGGCTGCCGGCCAACGATTCGGAGTGCCCGGGGCCGGCCCTGGCCGCGGCCGCGCCGTTGTCCATCGTCGGCGTGCGCGAGGGCGACCGGCTGCGTCGTCCGGCGGCCAGCCAGGAGCTGCTGCGGCTCAAGCTCTCGGCCCTGGGCGGCAGCGGCCGGCGCTGGTGGTTCGTCAACGGCGAGCCGTTGGGCGACAGCGCCAACCAGGACAGCATCAACGCCAGCTTCGACCGGCCCGGACCCTACCAGCTCAGCGTGCTGGACGAAGGCGGGCAGACGGCGCGGGTCGAGTTCAGCGTCATCGATTAAGGAGCGGGCGGGTGGGCGCAGCGACAGCTTGCCTTCACTCGCCATCCCCCCGAAGCTATACGCCTTCAGGAGACCCCGATGAACCTAGACGAACTGACCCAACGCCTGCACGCCATTCGCGACCGCAATGACTGGCGGCAATTCCACAGCCCGAAGAACCTCGCCATGGCCGCCAGCGTGGAGATGGCCGAGCTGGTGGAAATCTTCCAGTGGCTGAGCGAAGACCAGTCGCGGCAGCTGCCGGCGGACCAGCTGGCCCACGCCGGCCAGGAGGTCGGCGACATCGTGCTGTACCTGTTGTTGCTGTGCAGCGAGCTGGGCCTGGACCTGGAGCAGGTGGTGCGCAGCAAGCTGGCCGACAGCGAACGGCGGTTCAGCTGATGAGCGACCGTCATTTCGACCAGTTGGCGACTCGCTTCGCGGAAAAAATCTACGGCGGCGCCAAGGGCGCGATCCGCCTGGCGGTGCTCCAGGCCGACCTGGCCGAAACCCTGCCGGACCGGCCGCTGCGGGTGCTGGATATCGGTGCGGGTCTGGGACACATGTCGCTGTGGCTGGCCCAGCGTGGCCACCAGGTGACGCTGGCCGAGCCGGCCGAACCGATGCTCGAGGGCGCGCGCCAGCGCTTCGCCGAGGCCGGCCAGGAGGCCAGCTTCATCCAGGCGCCGTGGCAGGAGCTGCTGGGCCAGCTCACCGAACCCTACGACCTGGTGCTGTGCCATGCGGTGCTGGAATGGCTGGCCGAGCCCCATGCGATCCTGCCCGTGCTGCATCAGCTGACCCGCCAGGGCGGCTGGCTGTCGCTGGCGTTCTACAACCGCGATGCACTGATCTACCGCAACCTGCTCAAGGGCCATTTCCGCAAGATGCGCAAGAACGACATGGCCGGCGAGAAGCAGAGCCTGACCCCGCAACAGCCGCTCGACCCACGGGAGCTGGCGGCGCAACTCGACGGCCTGTGGCAGGTCGAAAGCCAGAGCGGGGTGCGGGTGTTCCACGACTACATGCCGGTGGAGTTCCAGGCCCGCGCCGAACTGCTGGATCTGTTGGAAATGGAGTTGGCCCATCGTCGTCACCCAAGCTTTGCCGGGCTTGGGCGTTACTTGCACTGGATCTGTCGTCCGGTCTGAGCGGAGCCTTGAATGAAACCTCGTGCCGGTTTGCTTGTGATGTCCCTGGGGTTGGCGGCCTGCCAGAGCCCCAACCCTTATGTCGCCAGTTCCAATCCGCTGCCGCCTGCGCCCCCGCAAGCGGCCAGCACCTTCGACCGCAGCGCGTATCCGGCGCCGCAGCGCGACTATGGCCGCTATCGCAGTTGGGCCTGGCGCGACGGGCGCCTGCCCAACGGCTCGGCCTGGGCCGATTCGGCGCAAATCGCCGAGGCGGTCAGCAACGCCCTCGACCAGCGCGGCCTGCGCCCGTTGCACGACAACCGCCCGGCGGACCTGTGGGTCAGCGCCGACCTGCACCTGGAAAAACGCCTGCGCCAGGTGCAGGACGACTATGGTTACGGGTACGGAGGATATGGTTACAACCGTTACGGCCCCGGCTACGGCATGTACAACAGCGTGCCGGTGGTGCGCACCTACGAGGTGGACGTGCTGGTCGTGAGGGTCAACCTGTTCGACGGCGGCAATGGCCAGCCGGTGTGGAGCGCCAGCGCGGAAACCTCGAGCCAGGGCAGCCTGAGCGAGCGCTCCGATGCGCTACGCGAAGCGCTGGAGCGGGCCCTGGCGGCGTATCCTCCCAGCTAGCGACATTCCTTCAGGTGCACCTGCTCTTGTGGAGAACCATCATGTTCCGCCCGTTTGCTTCACTGGCCCTGGCCGCGCTGCTCAGCGCCTGCGCCGCCAACCAGGTCAACCATGACTTCGACGCCAGCCGCGACTTCGCGGCCTATCGCAGCTGGAGCTTCAAGGAGCCGGCGCTGCAGTACCGTCCCGACGATCCACGGATCAAGAGCGACCTGACCGAGCAGCGCATCCGCCAGGCGGTCAGCGAGCAACTGGACCAGCGCGGCCTGCGCCCGGCCGCCGCGGGCAGCAAGGCCGACCTCGGCGTCCAGACCTACCTGATCGTCGAGAATCGCCAGCAGCAGGTCACCACCAACTACGGCGGTGGCTGGGGCGGCCCGTGGAATGGCTACTGGGGCGCGCCGATGTACAACGAGACCCGCAACGTCACCTACAAGGTCGCCACCATCCAGATCGACCTGCTCGACGGCAAGGACGGCAAGCTGGTGTGGCGCGGCAGCGACGAGCAGATACTCAGCAGCACGCCCAAGCCCGAGGATCGCAGCGCGGCGATCCGGGAAACCGTCGGCCGGATCCTGGCGAACTACCCGCCCCGGTAAATCGCCACTTGCCGGCTCCGGGCGCAGGCCGCAACAGCCTGTTCCCGCCCGGGGCCTGTTGCCGCCACCGCAGCTGGCGAGTTGCCAGCGCGGTATTCCGCCCTTGACTACACTTCTTTCACCCAATGGAGGTCGCTCGGCGGCGCGCCGGCAAAGGAGTGCCCCATGTTTTCCCGCAGACAGTTTTCCGGACCGCACCGGCAGCGTGGCGCCATCGGCCTGATGGCGGCACTGGCGCTGGGCGTGGCGCTGTTGTGCACGGTGGTGGTGACCGACAGCGGGCGCCTGTACCTGGGGCAGCGCGAGCTGCAGCGGGTGGCCGACAACGCGGCGCTGGAAGCGGTGGCGCGCAGCGGCAACTGCCAGGCGGGGCTCAGCGCGGCGGCGTATGCGCGGCAAAGCGCGGCGCGCAACGGTTTCGTGGTGGCGGCCGACAAGCCCCTGACCGCGACCTGCGGCTCGCTGCTGACCGGTGCCGACAACCTGCGCCTCTTCAGCCCCGACCCCAACCAGGCCAGCGCCATCCAGGTGGTGGTCAGCGAGGCGGTGCCCACCAGCATCGCCGCGGGCATCGCCAGCCTGTTTTCCAGCGCACCCTTCAGCGCCACCACGACCCTGAGTGCCAAGGCCGTGGCGGCACAACCCCGGCCGCCGCTGGCGCAACTGACAATCCGCAGTACTGTGGTCGATGCCAATCTGTTGAACGGAACGCTCAGCGGCCTGGCGGGGAGCTCGGTCAATGTCAGCGCGCTCGGCTGGCAGGGCCTGGTCGATACCGATATCAGCCTGCTCAGTTACCTGAAACAGTTGGCCATCGACCTGAACCTGAGCGCCGGCACCTACAGCCAGTTGCTCGCCACCAACACCGACATCACCCAACTGATCCAGACCGCCATTACCGTGGCCCAGCGGAACGGCGCCACGGCCGAGGTGCTGACGGCGCTGGGCGCCATCAAGGTCGCCGCGATCAACACGGTTCCGGTGAAACTGGGCGACCTGCTGAAGTTGCAGACGGGCACCCCGGACGCCGGGCTGGATGCCAACCTGCAACTGTTGAACCTGATCGAGGCCTTCCTGCAGTTGGCCAGCAGCCAGAGCGCCGCGGCCGTCGAGTTGCCGGTGAGCGTGCTCGGGCTGGCCGGGGTCAGGACCCGGATCAAGATCGTTTCGCCTCCCGAGTTCGCGATTGGCAATCCGCAGCTGGCGGCGGCCGACCCACTGGGCCCCAACCGCATCTACGTGCGCACCGCCCAGGTTCGGGCTTTGCTGACGGTGGACCTGTCGCTGATCAACAGCGTGCTGCAACTGGTGAATACCCTGCTGTCACCGGTGATCGTCACGCTCAATACGGTGCTCAGCGCCAACCTCAGTTGCGTGCTCGGCGGTTCCTGCGTGAAGACCGACCTGATGATCCTGCCGGCGGGCGCCAACCTGGATGTCAGCCTCGAGGTCGGTGCGGGCGACAGCCATGTCACCGCCTACACCTGTGTCAGCGACAGCAACACCAGCCTTTCCGCCAATACCACGACGGCTGCGGTCAAGCTCAAGGTCGGGCAGGTGGACGCGACCAACTGGCTGTCCTCCAGTGCACAGGTCAGCGTCAGCCCGTTGCCGCTGGTGGACATCGGCGCGCGCACCTGCCAGGGGCTGCTGGGCCCTTGCGGGCCGCGGACTGCCTTTGCCGGCGGGGGAAGCGAGATCATGATCGACTCGCCGGTGGCCGGCACCAACGAACCCAATTTCACCTTCGTCAATCCGCCGAAAATGAAGCAGGACCTGACCGAGAACGATTGGCACAGCGTCACGGCTTCCAATGTGGTCAGCAGCCTGCGGGCGTCACTGACCGGGATCAACCTGATCCAGCATCCACCGACTATCGGCAGCCTGCTGGGGGCCGTGCTCAATACCTTGCTGTCGGTGTTGAACCAAGTCGTCGGCCTGTTGGCGACGGCTATCGGCGGTTTGCTCGGCCCGCTGCTGGACCCTTTGCTGAACAATGTGCTGAAGGTGCTGGGGATCGACCTGGCGAAGGTCGAGGTGGGCGCCAACCTCACCTGCGGCCAGACCGGACGGGCCTACCTGGTGATCTGATCGGCCTCGGCCCGTGGCAGTTCGATGCAGAAACAGGCGCCCTCGCCGGTGTTGCTCACGCTCAGGCGTCCGCCCATGTTTTCGACGATGCCGTAGCTCACCGAAAGCCCGAGGCCGGTGCCCACGCCGACCGGCTTGGTGGTGAAGAAGGGCTCGAAGATGCGGCCCAGCAGGCGCGGGTCGATGCCGCCGGCATTGTCTTCGACCCGCAGGCGCACCCACTGCGGATCATGCTCGGTGTATAGGGCAATCCAGGGATGCAGGTCCGGCTGGCGTTCGCGCCGTTCGAGCAGCGCGTCCCGGGCGTTGACCAGCAGGTTGATCAGCACCTGTTCCAGCTGATCGACATGGCCGCGCACCTGGGTTTCGACCTCGCTATGGGCGACGCGCAATTCCACGCCCTTGCCGCGCATGCCATCGGCCAGCAGCGACAGGCAGCCTTCCACCGCCTGGGCCGGGTCGAAGGGTTGCTGTTCGATTTCCGAGCGCCGCCCGAACACCCGCATATGGTCCACCACCCGCGCCGCCCGCTGGATCTGCCCCTCGATGCGCTTGAGCTTTTCCTCCAGGTAATTGCGCTCGACCTCGCCGTTGCCCAGGCGCTTGAGCACGTTGACGATGGCCATGCGGATCACGTTCAGCGGCTGGTTGATTTCATGCGCCAGGCCGGTGGCCATTTCGCCTAGGGTGGCCATCTTCGCGCTTTGCATCAGTTGCAGCTGGGCGCGACGGACTTCGGTGTTGTCGCGGCCGACGGCCTGGATCTCTTGCAGGCGCCCTTGGGGATCGAATACCCCGCGATCGGACCACACCCACCAGGCGTGTTCGCGCCCCGGCAGTTGCAGGCAGATTTGCGCGGTGCTGACTGGAAACTCCGGGGTCAACTGCGCGATGCGTTGCAGGAACGCGTCGTGCTGCTCGGCGGACAGCCAATCGCCAAGATTGCTGCCGGGCAACTGCTCGGGCTGGCATTCCAGGTAGGTCGCCAGGGGGCGGTTGCCGAAGGTCAGGGTCAGGTCGGGCAGGTAGCGGCAGATCATTGCGGGAGAGTCTTCCACCAGGATCCGGTAGCGTTCCTCGCTCTGGCGGATCTGCTCGCTGGCCTGGGTGGCCTCGGTGACATCCAGCCACAGGCCGACGGCTTCCACCGGCATGCCCAGGTCATCGCGCAGCAACCTGGCTTCATCGAGCACCCAGTGATACTCGCCCCGGCTGTCACGCAGGCGATAGCGGCTGCGTACCGCGCCTTCGCGCAGCAATTGCCGGGTGCGTTCGAAGTAGCGCTCGCGATCGTCGGCATGCACCCGCTCGGCCAGGGCGCTGGCGTTGCAGTCGCTCAGGCTCCAGCCCAGCAGCGGCTGCAGGCTGTCGCTGAAGAAGGTCGGTTGCAGCGCGCCCTCGACATACTGCTGGACATAGATCACCGCCGGCGAATGGGCGATCAGGTTGTCCAGCCGGGCATGGGCTGCGGCGGCCTGCTGCTCCTGGTTCTTGATATCGCTGATGTCCAGCATGAAGCCCACCAGGCGCTGGTTCTGGCCGATGCCCAGGGCTTGCCCCTGCAAGCGGTACCAGAGGGGCGGCTGGTGCGGATCGGTGCGTTGCAGGCGTACGCAGAGCAGCAGCGGCTTGCCCTCTTGCAGCTCCTGCAGGCGGCTGCGCAATTCTTCGCGGTCGGCGGGGTGGATCAGGTCCAGCCAGGCCGACAGCGGCACGCGTCGGGTCTGCGGCTCCAGCAGCAGGTTGAGGGCGAGCTGCGGCGCCAGCTGGATTTCCTCGTCCTGGGCAAACAGTTCCCACCAGCCGGTGCCGAGCAGGCCCTGCAAGGCTTCCAGGCGCTCCAGCTGGTTATGGTGCTGCTGTTCGCGCAAACGGGCGAGCAAGGGGCCGGCCAGGGCGGCGCCCAGGTGCAGCCAGTCGCGCTCGCCCATCTGCGGGGCCAGCTGGCGTACCGGGTAGCAACCGCAGAGCAGCCAGGCGGCGACGCCGTGGTCGTCGCGAAAGGGCACCACAAAGCCCTCGCGGTTGCCGAACAGCGTTTGCAGGCGTGGGGTCTCGCTCAAGCCCTGGGTGAAGGTCAGCGACTGCGGCGCGTTGCCGTGCAGGCTGTCCAGCACCGTGCCCAGGGCTTGCCCCTTGTGCCACAGCTGGGGCGCGTCATGGCCCTGGTACAGGCCGTGGATGTGCCAGCCCTGTTCCTGGTCGTCGAGCAGTGCCAGGGCGAGGCAGGGGATATGCCAGTGCAGGGCCAGGCCATGCAGTTGCTCGTGCAGCACCTCGGGCAGGCGCGAGAGGCTGCACAGGCGCAATTGCTCGCTCATCTGGGCGGCGAACTGCTGGCTGTCCTGGCGCTGTTGCGCCTGCTGGCGCTCCAGCAACAGGTCGCCGATGTCCAGCAGGTGCAGCAGCCAGCCCTGGGGCGCCGGTTGCACCCAGCCGCGCAGGTGCAGGGTCTGGCCGCCGCTGCCGCGCCAGTCCAGGTCCAGCGTCTGGCCCTGCCAGTCTTGCGGAGAACCCTCGACGCTCCGTGCGCTATGCGCCAGCAGATAATCCGCCAAGGCCGCCGGGTGCTCGCCGGACGCTGGCTGGGCCAGGGCATAGCGCAACGGGCCGGTCAGTTGCAGGACCCGGGCCTGGTGGTCCAGGTGTACCAGCAGGCCCACCCCGGGCGTCGGCAGGGGCGGTGCGGGGGGAGGCTGGAGCGTTGCACTGCCGCGAAAACGCCCGAACAGCCTGTCGCCCGAATTCAAAATTGCAGGCTCGACTGGGCGCTGAGGTTCTGCGGCAGGGCGGGCACGCTACCCACGCCGGGCAGTACCAGGAACGGCATGACCTGCCTCAGTTTGTCGGTGGAGTAGCTGATCTGCACCGTCAGCAGGCCGCCCGTGTAAGTCACCACCGCATCGGTATCGGCGTTGAAGTTGAAGGCCGAGGGGATCCAGGTCAGTTGCTGGCGCAGGGTGTTCCTGGCCAGTGTCGTCAGGGCCGTGCCGTAGCCCGGCGTCGCGGGGTCCAGGGCGACGCTGCGCCGCACGGCCTCGGCGGTGGCCTGGTTGAAGGACTGCATCATCAGCAGCGGCAGGGTATAGCTGACCAGGCCATAAAAAACGGCGAAAAAGACCACGAATACCGCAGCGAACTCGATCGCCACGGCACCTTTTTGCGTTCTGCGCAGGCTCGCTTTCATCCGTGTGTCTACCCTGACAATCACTACGTGCTTTGAGCATAGAATCATTCGCCGCAAAGGAAGGGTTTTTACCTATGGATGCTGCGCTCGTCTTCGGCTGGCTGACCCTGTGCGCGGCGCAGGATATCCATCAGCGCCGCATCGCCAACCTGCTGACCCTGGGTGTGGCGGCGCTGGCCCTGGCCTACCTGCTGGCGACGGGCAGCACCTGGTGGGGAGGCCGGGCTGCCCAGGGAGGCTGGGCACTGCTGCTGGCCCTGGCCTTCACCGTGCCCGGCTACGCCCTGGGCCGCATGGGCGCCGGCGACGTGAAGCTGATGGCCGCGCTGGGCCTGCTCACGGACCCGCTGCATGTGTTGGGGACGTTCATCGGCGCCGGGGCCACCAGCCTGCTCTGGTTCCTGGTCATGTCCAGGGGCTGGGCCTATCTCGGGCCAGGGCTCAGGACCCAGTTGCGCTACCTCGATCCGCAGCAGTCGGGACACTACGCTTTTGCGCCTTTCGCCTTGCTGGGCATGGCCCTGACGGTCCTCTGGATCCACTAGTCGCGAGGTGCCAGCACTTCTATGTACATAGTCGGAAAGTAGTCTACGTTTAATTTGAGCCTGCCTGCGTGCCGCCGGGCAAGGCATGGCGGTCTTGGGCATTCCGGGCATGGAGTTGGATGTGGACAGGGTGATCTCTCAGATGAAAGTACTTGTGGTCGACGACCAGCCGTTGATCGTTGAAGAGCTCTGTGAATTTCTTGAAAACAGTGGTTACCGGTGCGTTCCCTGCGAATCCAGCCGAGAAGCCATCGAGCGTTTCACTGAAGACACCGAGATCAGCCTGGTGCTGTGCGACCTGCACATGCCGGACATGGACGGCATCCAGCTGGTCCAGGAGCTGCAACGGATCGCCGGCAAGCTGCGCGTGTTCGAAGCCATCATGCTCACCGGGCGCGCCGACAAGCAGGACGTGATCAAGGCCCTGCGCGCGGGCATCGCCGACTACTACCAGAAACCGATCGAGCTCGACGAGTTGCTCGAAGGCCTGCGCCGCCAGGAAGTGGCGTTGCAGGAGCGGCAGAAGAACCTGCACCTGGGGCATCTGAACCAGAAGCTGCAGTTCCTCTCCGAATCCATCGACGACCTGTACCAGGACCTGGACAAGGTCCGTCGCCATCCGCAGCGCACCCAGGCCGCCGAGCCTGCCGGTGAACAGGGCGGCGAAACCGATCAGCTGGAAATCCCGGCGATCTTCAGCAGCCTCTCGCCACGCCAGCTGGACGTCGCCCGGCTGGTGGGCAAGGGTCAGACCAACTACCAGATCGCCTGTGAGCTGGGCATTACCGAGAACACGGTCAAGCTCTACGTCTCGCAGGTGCTGCGCCTGACCCATATGCACAACCGCACGCAACTGGCGCTGGCCCTGTCGCCGAGCAACTCCGGGCTGCGCCAGCGCGTGACCGCGCACTAGCCTGCCGACCCTCCCGCCTTCCATGGAAGGCGGGCCTTTCCCCGGCCCGATGCGGCCTTGTTTGTGGTTGCCCGATTGTTTCGGCGCGGGTGTTCGTCAGTACGCGAAGGCCCGGGCGATGGCGGTGAATCCTGGCCCGGCGAGGACGATCAGCAGGGCGGGGAAGAGAAACAGCATCATCACCACCGACATCTTGGCCGACATCTTCGAAATGTATTCCTGCTGGCGCGTCAGGCGCCGGTCGTCGAGCAGTTGCTTGAGGGTCAGCAGCGATTTCATCGCCCCGCCACCTTGCTGCAGCAGTTGCTGCAGGATGACGCAGGTATCGGTGAACTCATCGACCGCCAGCACTGCGGCGGCCTTGTGCAGTTCCTGGCCGAGTTCCAGGCCCGAGTCGACCCGGGCCAGGACCAGGCGCAATTCATGGGTCAGTTCCGGCAGCAACTGCCGTGCCTCGCTGGCCAGCACCCGCAGCGTCTGTTCCACGGCCATGCCGGACTCGAACAGGATGCGCAGCAGGGGAATGAAGGTGGAGATCTCCCGGGCGATGCTCTGTTGCCGGCGTTGTGCCGCGAACGCCAGCAAGCGCTTGGGCAACAGGTAACCCATGCCGATCCCCAGGACCGGCAGCAGCCATTTGTTCGTGGCGTCGGCGAACAACAGCTCCTGAAGGAACAGCAGCACGAAGGCCACCACGATCGGCATGCCGATCTGGCTGGCGGCATACAGCGAGCGCTGGCTGGCGCGGCGCCAGCCCAGGCGATTGAGCAGGGCCTGGGTTTCGCTGTCCATGGTCACCGAACGCTGGCCGAACCTGCTGTCGCCGAGGATCCGCAGCCAGCTGCTCAGGCGGTTTTCCCGCACCATGTGGCCCTGCAGGCGCTGGGCTACCTGGCGCTCCCGTCGCCGCCGCTCCAGCAGGCTGCTGGCGATCAGCAGAAAGGCGCCGAGAAACAACATCGCACTGGCCAGGAATGCCATCTCAGATACTCCGCAGCATGCGCCACAGCGCGAGGCAACCGCAGACCTGCAGCACCAGGGCGGCGATCAGCATGTGTTGTCCGGCCGGGTCGTGCCACATGCCGAGCATGTAGCCGGGGTTGGTCAGCATGAAGTAACTCACCAGCAGCACCGGCAAGGCCCCTAGCACCCAGGCGGTCATGCGGGTTTCGCCGGTCATGGCGCTGAGCTGGCGGGCTCCCTGCTCGCGTTCGCGGATCAGCTTGATCAGGTTTTCCAGCAGTTCGCTGGCATTGCCGCCGTAGCGATGGTTGACCTTCAGGCCCAGGGCGAACATGCGCAGTTCGTCCTCTTCGTACAGCTCGGCGAAATCGTGGATCGCCTCGGGCAGGTTCACGCCCAGGCTGACATTGCGCTGGACCCGGCCCATGGCGTTCTTCAGCGGCGGGCTGCTGGCCTCGATGCCCCCCAGGACCGCGTCGGCCAGGGTGCGCCCGGACTTCAGGCTGCGCACGGTGTGATCCAGCAGCGGCGGCAGTTGCGCGATCATGCGCTTGAGCCGCCGCTGGTACAGCCAGGCCACATACAGGCGCAGCAACAACGGCGGCAACAGCAGCAGGACCACGGCGCCGATCCAGCCGGCGAGGGCATAGCCAAGCAGGATCGACAGCACCCACAGGCACAGCCACAAGCCGATGCGCTCGGTCGGCCGGCCCAGCCCGGCGCGCAGGAACATGCGCTCCAGCGCCAGCCAGGAACTCTTGCGCGGCGCCGGCTCCGGCTGCCCCTGGGAGAGGCGGTTGAGGATCCTTTCGGTGTCGGTCTTGCGCAGGCCGTTGAAAAACAGCCAGCCCGACAGGCCCAGCAGGATCAGGCAGACCAGCGCCAGCAGCAGGGGAGCGATCATCGCGGGCTCCGTTTCAGTCAAGTATCAGGCCGGTGTCGCGGCGCAGCTTGTCGCCAGCGGGGTTGACCGCCTCGCGCAAGAAGCCGAAACCGCTATGCCGGTCGAGCCGGAACAGGGTGTTGGTGACGTAGATGTCTTCGCGCACACCCACCACCTCCACCACCTCGCTGACGCAGCGCCGGCCGTCGGGCAGGCGAGTCAGTTGAATCACCACGTCCAGCGCGGCGCAGATCATCTGCCGCAGGGTGCGCTCGGCCACCTGGCGTCCGGTCAGGCCGACCAGGGTTTCCAGGCGCAGCAGGGCGTCCTGGGCATTGTTGGCGTGCACGGTGCTCATCGAACCGTCGTGGCCGGTATTCATCGCGGTCAGCACATCGAGTACTTCGACGCCGCGGATCTCGCCGAGGATGATCCGGTCCGGGCGCATCCGCAGGGCGTTGCGGATCAGGTCGCTGGCCTTGACCTCGCCATGCCCCTCGGCGTTCGGCGGCCGGGTTTCCAGGCGCACCACATGGGGATGGCCCAGTTGCAGCTCGGCCACGTCCTCGATGGTCACCAGGCGCTCATGGGGGTTGATCAGCTGGCTGAGAATGTTCAGCAGGGTGGTCTTGCCGGTGCCGGTGCCGCCGCTGATCAGGATGTTGCAGCGCTTGCCCACCGCTTCCTGGACGAAGTCGAAGATGGCCTGGTCGATGGTCTGCATGGCCATCAGGTCGCTGCTCCTGAGCATGTCCTTGCGGAACTTGCGGATCGACAGGCAAGGGCCATCCAGGGCCACCGGCGGGATGATCGCGTTGACCCGGCTGCCGTCGGGCATGCGCGCATCGACCATCGGCGAAGACTCGTCCAGGCGCCGGCCCAGGGGTGCGAGGATGCGTTGCATGACCCGCTCCACATGGTGGGCGTCGATGAACCGCAGGTCGCTCTGGTGCAGTACGCCGTCGCGCTCGATGAACACCCGGTGCGGGCCGTTGACCAGGATCTCGGTCACCGCCGGATCGCGCAGCAGGACTTCCAGCGGCCCGAAGCCGGTGAGTTCGTCCACCAGTTCCTCGGCCAGGCGCTCCATCTCATAGCGGGAAATCGCCAGGTGCATGCGCGCGATGTACTCGGCCACCTTGTTGGTGACGAATTGCGACAGGTTCTGGCGCGACCCTTCCAGCAGGTTTTTTCCGGACTCCTCGATGGCGTCGATGATGTAGCGATGCATCACCAGCTTGAGGCCTTCGTGGTCGGTGTTGCCATGATTGCGCAGCGGCGCGCCGAACAGCTTTTCTCCGCTCATCGTCCGCCTCGCAACCGTTCCAGCCAGCCCAGCCGGTGCCCGGCCTGGTCTTTCTCCGAGCGCTTGGCCAGGCGCTCGCCCAGGGTCTTGAGGCCTTGTGTCAGCTGTTCGCGCGGCGCCATTTCAAACAGCGTCACGCCCTGGTTCTTGGCATTCATGCGTACCTCGGGGCTGTTGGCCAGGGTCGCGATGACTTCCAGGCCGAAGGTCTTGCCCAGGGTGTCGGCGTCCGGCGTGACCCCACGCAGGTAGTGGTCCACCAGCAGGTGCGCGTGCTCCAGCTTCATGCCGCGGTCGCGCCACAGGTTCAGCACCGCCAGGTTGCGCCGGCAGTCGAGTACGTTCTGGTCGACGCACCAGATCAGCTTGTCGCAATGGCTGACGAAGGTGCGCAGCGCCTCGCTGTCGGGTTGCCCGACCAGGTTCACCACAATGTGCTGGAAGTGTTGGCGCAGGGCGCTGAGGAGCATGTACAGCTCGGCGGCGCTGGTACGTTCCAGGGGCTCGTCGTTTTCGGCATAGGCGAGGATGCGCAGGCCGGCGTCGGCGCTGGTGAAGGCGCTGTCGATCAGGGTCGCGTCCAGGCGGCGCAGGTGCCGCAGGGCATCGCCGAAATGGAAGGAGCTTTCCAGGCCCAGCAACGCCAGGCTGTCGCCACGGGGCAGGCCGAGATCGAGCAACAGGGTCTGCTGCCCGAGCTTTTGCACCACCAGTGCCAGGTGATTGGCGATCAGCGCGCCGTCGACGCTGGCCTGGGCGCCATAGAGCACGGTAAGGCCGCCGCCCTGGGTGCTGGGCGTGACCGAGGGCAGGCGTTTGCTCAAGCGCCGCACCAGCCCGCTCACTTCGCTGGGGCGCGAGCCATAGGCGACGAAATCCCGGGCGCCGGCGCGCATGGCGTTGAGCACCAGCTGGTTGTCCATGCCGTCGCCGAGGGCGACGATGGCCAGCATCGGCTTGGCCTCCAGCGCACCTTCGATCAGCGCGCTCTGGGCCACTACATGCTCGCGATCGAGGCCGACGAACACCAGGCTGGCGAAGGTCACGTCGATCAGGGCCAGCAGTTCGTCGAGGCTACCGTTGCCGGCACTGACGACCTGCCCCAGGGGGGCCAGCGCGCTCTGCAACCACTCAAGGTCGGTGGTGTTGCGCGTGATGGCGAGAAAGGTCTGGCTCAGGTTTTGGCTCATTGCGATAACCCGCTGCGTTGAGCGAAGTCAGCGCCTTCCGGGAGCAGCGGCGTGGCCGGGGTCGGGGAAGGGCTGGAGGGCATGGAACGGCTGCGCATGGAAAGGCATCCTTGCTCGATCAGGGGGCACGTTGGGAGACCTGGTTGCCGCGGATGACCTCCACGGCCGGCCGCGATTCGCCTGCCGGACTGGACGGCGAAGGGCCTTTGGCGGCCCCGCCCAGTGCCAGCTGGGTGAACTGGAAGAGGTTGCTGTTGCTGGCCTTGAGGTGCGCGGCGGCTGCCGGTTCGCCGGCCCAGTAGCGGGCCAGCCGCTGTTCTTCGCTGCTGCGCACGGCCAGGCGCAACGTGCCGACCTGGGTGGCGAGCATCAGCCGGCTTAGCAGCGCTTCCGGTACGGCCAGCACCACGGTGCGGGCGGCGAGCCGACGCTGGTCCTGCTTGAGCTTGTCATCGGCGCTCGGGGCCGCGGAGGCCGGCGCGCCATCATTGGTGAGTCCCAGCTGTTCGCCGACGGCCAGCACACGAATGGCGGGCACGGCGACCTGGGCCGATTGCTGCAGGTTGTTGCTGTCCTGACGCAGGAACAGCAGGACGTCGACGTAGTCCCCGGGCACCAGCTGGCCCGCGGCGCCTATCACTTCATCCACCGCGACGGCCAGCGCACGTTCGTCCGGATGGATCATGCGTGCCAGGGAGCCCCCGGCAGTGAAGCTTTCGTCGTTGAGCCAGGTCCCGGCGCGCAACGGCCGCCAGGCGGTACGGCCAATCGCCTGGTCCAGGCTGGTGAGGCTGCCGGCGGGAGCGACCTGGAGTTTTTCCAGGTGCAGGTCGGCGGCGGTCAGGGCCACGAAGGGCGGTACGTCGCGGCTGAGCACCACGACAGGTTGGCGGGTCTGGTCTTCGGCGCCGGCGAGGGTCTTTTCCACGACTGTCGCGGCCGGCTGGGCGACGGCAGGAGGCGAGGGCTCCGGCTGACGGCTGAGCACCAGCCCCCAGTAGCCGAAAAAAAGCGCCCCGATCAAGAGCAGCCCGGCGAGGGCCATGGTAATGCGACTGTTCATGACGGCATTCCTTTCCGTTGCACCTCAGCCCAGGCTTTCAAATGAGTGGAACCGGCAATCAGGCAGCTATGAACATTCAACTATTTCGCTATTTGAAAGTAGTAGAGCTAGGACGAAATGCCATCACCGAAAAGAAATATCCCCTGCAAACAGGCAGAAGTGGCCATGGCGTCGATTTTTCGGCGTCAATTCTTCAATTAATACTTAGTGATTAGTTGGTTCTTACAGTTGTTGCTCCGAACTTTGTTGACAATGCTCTGGTGGCACAGAGCAACGCTGTTGCAGCGCCTTTACATCTGTGCCCCAGCGTTCCAAGGAGAAGTCTGATGATCCTTCAATATCTCTTGCTCAGAGCCCGTCTCTTCTTCAATCGCACCGAGGGTGCTTCCGCAATCGAATACGCGATCGTGGTGGCGATGGTCGCCGTCGTGGTCGTGGCTTTCGTGAGCCCGATGGGAGACCGGGTACTGGCGATTTTCAACAACGTTCTGACCTCCCTGGGTGGCGAAACCGTCGTTCGCCCAGCGCCCTGATGGACTGACACGAGGCTGGTTTGCCGTTTTGAGTGGCGCGCTATGTTCGGCTCGATAACCGATCCTCAAGGTATCTCCCCATGAGCTCCCCTCCAGCCCCCCGCCAGCAGCTTCTTCTTGTGGACGATGAGGAGGACGCCCTGCTTGAACTGGCGGAGTGGCTGGAGAGCGAAGGCTTCTGCTGCTTCACCGCGACCTCGGTCAAGCTGGCCCTGCAACACCTCACCCGTCACCCGGATATCGCGCTGGTCATCACCGACCTGCGCATGCCGGAGGAGAGTGGCCTGTCGCTGATCAAGCGGCTGCGCGAACACACCTCCCGCCAGCATCTGCCGGTGATCGTCACCTCGGGCCATGCCGACATGGACGACGTCAGCGACCTGCTGCGCCTGCAGGTACTGGACCTGTTTCGCAAGCCCATCTATCACGTACGCCTGCTGGAAACCCTCAACAACCTGTTCCCGCAGCCGCGCCTGCATCTGATCAATCCCTGAACCTTTACGCTCTTCTCTGCCGACACCTTCATCCCCAAGGTGCGCTATGACTTCTGACGCTCGCTCCCCCGACGACCCGCCTGCGAGCGGGTCGTTTTTTGCGGCGGCCTACAGCTGGTAGCTGAAGCTCAGGGTGTAGCGCGGGCGTCGGTTGTGGGTGTCCAGCGCCTCGTCGGACATGGCCTTGGCCGCTTCGAGGGAGATGTTGTAGTACTTGGCGTCGCCAAAGCGCAGGCCGACGGCCGCCGATGACAGGTCGTTGTCCTGGACCGGCAGCTCGTTGAACCAGCTGCGCGAACGGTCCAGCACCACATATGGCTGGAGGGTCCGCAGCCAGCGGCTCTCGCGATTGAAGCTGTAGTTCACCTCGTAGGCCACGCCCCAACCCTTGTCGCCGGATGCCTGGTCGTCGGGGTAGCCGCGGCCGAAGTTCTGCCCGCCGAATACCGCGCGCTCGCTGTCGGGCAGGGTGTCGCGGGTCCAGTACAGGGCCGCCGACAGCACCCCTTGCCAGTTATCGAAGAACTTGTTGCTCTGCACGCCGGACAGGCGTGTGCGGAAGAAGTCCAGGTCATACAGGCTGTTGTTGGTCTTTGCGCCCATGGCGTCCAGCCCCTGGTACACCCCGGCGCTGAGAATCCGCAGTTGGCGGGCGTCGGCCTTGCGCCATTCGCCTTCGAAGGCCAGGGCGCGGATATCGGTTTTCTCTTCGACGCTGAGCGGGTAGCCCTGGACCTGGTAGCGGGTCTTGTCGTTGACCGCGTACAGGCGCGCGCCCAGGTTCAGGATCTCGTTCGGAGAGGCGATCACCGGGTGGCTCAAACCGATGGAGAAGCGGTCGTTCTCCCGGTGCGGCTTGAGTTCCAGGCCGTTGTCGAGGCGCACGTTGGTCCCCGGGTCGGCGCGATAGCGCGTGCCGTACAGGCTCAGTTGCGTGCCCTCGGCATTGAGGAACTGGCTGTAGTCCAGGCGGTAGTAGTGCTCGTGGTCGTCGCCCGGCGGGAACAGGCCGCTGATGCTCACCTGCTCGCCCATGGCGGTTTGCGAGTTGCTGCTCAGGCCCAGCAAGGCCTGCATGCCGTTGCGATTGTCGTCGGTGGTGTTGAGGCTGCTGGTGAAGGGTTTGCGGCTGGCCTGGGCGATCAGGTAGGCGGCGCCGTCGGTGGTGCCCGGTGGCGGGACCTGGGCTTGCAGGGTGACGCCGGGGAGGCGGCTCATCAGCGTGGTGTAGCGCTCGAAGGTCTTGCGCGTCAGTGGCCGTTCGGCCTTGAGCTTTTCCACCAGCTTGCCGATGTAGGCCGACACCGGGCCGATATCGCCCTGCAATTGGTAGTCCTTGATGTAGCCCTCCACCAGGACCACGCGCACCTTACCCTGCTCGAAGTTCTGCTTGGGCAGGAAGGCGTAGGAGAGCAGGTAGCCGTCCTGCTGGTAGCGGCGGGTGATTTCCCGGGTGGCCTCGATCAGTTGCGCGATGGTGCTCTCATGGCCGATTAGCGGTTGGTAGATCGCTGCCAGCTCGTTGAGCGGATAGATGGTCCCGCCTGCGATCTGCACGGTGCTGACGTTGACCTTGGTCGTCATCGTCAGGGGCTGGGCCTGAGGCGCCGGCACCGCCAGTTTGGGCGCGGGCGTCGTGGGGCGATAGGCGTCGGCCGGCAGGTTGGGCACGGGCAGGTTGCGGATGGTTTCGTTGCTATTGAGAAAACTGGGAAGGTTGTCGGCGTGGACGTAGGAGCACAGGGACACGAACAGCAAGGGAGCCAAAGCGCGCATAGGACACTCCATGGTCAGATCGCAGCAACGCAGGAGAGACTTCAGTAGCGGCGCTTGTCAGGGTCTGGGCCTTGATCAAGGACTGCCAGCGTCATGCTCCAGGCAAGAAAAAGACGAGAGACCCAAGCGAATCTCTCGTCTCCAACCAAGCGTAGGCGCTGTAGGTAGGGCCGTCGAATCGGCCAGGTGCAAAACGCTTATTGGCTGCCGCCCAGGGTGCCGGTCAGTCCGCCGAGGACGCCACCCAGGCCGCCGGTGGTGGTAGTGCCGGTGCCGCTGCCGGTGGTGGTGCCGCCGGTGACCAGGCCGCCGACCGAGCCGACAGTGGCGCCGACGGTGTTGACGGTCTGGCCGACGGTGGCGATCACCGGGTTGGGTGCGGCGGTGGTGATGCTGGTGCCTACGCCGCTGACGGCGCCGCCCACCTGGGTCAGCAGCCCGGCGGTAGGGGTTCCCACGCCGGTGGCGGTGCCGGTCTGTTGAGTGAGGCCGGTGACGGTCGTGGTGACCGGGTTCAGGGCTGCGCCGACGGTGGCGCCGACCCCGGCCAGCGGAGCGGTGGTCGTGGTGTTGGCGACACCGGTGCCGCCCAGGGCGCCGCCTACCGAGGCCACTACGTTACCTGTCGATGTACCGCTGGTGCCGACCACACTACCCAGTGTGCTGGTATTGCCGGCATCCAGGCCGCTGCTCAGGTTGACAACCGCCCCGCCCACGGTTTCCAGCAGACCAGTGTTGGTGCCGGTACCGCTGGTAGTGGCCAGGCCGCCTGCCGTGCTGGTGGTGGTCGCGACGTTGTTCAGGGCTCCGCCGAGGGTTGTCGTTACCGGGTTGCCGCCACCGGTCGCGGTGATGTTGTTGCCGAGGGTGTCGACCACGCTGCCGACGCGGTTGACCAGGCCATCGACCGGGCCGCCCAGGCCGGTGGTCGTGCCCACTTGGCCAGTCAGGCCTTCCGCCAGGGTCACCACTGGCACCAGCAGGCCGTTGCCCACGCCGTCGGTTGCAGCGCCGAGCGGGCCGCTGCTGGTGACAGTGCTCAGGGTGTCGCCCAGCATGCTGACCCGGCTGCCGACGCCGTCGAGCACGGGGGCCACGCGGGTTACCACGCCGCCCACCAGGGGCACGCTGGTGGTGGCGGTGGCCAGCTTGCCGCTGATATCCGAGACGCCGTCACCGACATCCGTGACCACATTGCCGACCGTGGCCGTGGTCCTGCTCAGGGCTTGCGGGTTGCTGCCCAGCTGGCCGAGGCCGTCGGTCAGGCCGTCGCCCACGGTGCTGACGACGTTGCCTGTGGTGTTCACCGCGCTTTGCAGTACGCCACCCACGACCGGCAGCGGCTCCACGGCGTCGCCGATGGTGCTGACACCGTCACCGACACCGGTGATGGTAGTGCCGAGATCGGAGATTACGGTGGAAGTCACCAGCGGATTGGTAGGGTTCGTGGGGCCGGTCGGGTCCGTGCCGCCGCCGGTGCCACCGGTGCCGCCCGTTCCGCCGCCAGTGCCACCGCCAGTGCCGCCAGTGCCACCGCCGGTACCGCCTGTTCCGCCCGTGCCCGCGGTGCCGCCACCGGTACCACCTGTTCCGCCCGTGCCCGCGGTGCCGCCGCCAGTACCGCCCGTTCCACCGCCAGTGCCACCGCCGGTTCCATCAGTACCGCCACCCGTGCCGGCGGTGCCTCCGCCGCTGCCACTGCCGTCGCCGGAACCGGAACCACCGCTGGCGCCGCCATCGGCGCCCGCGGCGCTGTCAGTCGAACTGCCGGAGCTGCTCTTGTGGCCGCCACCGCCGCTGCTGCAGCCGGTGAGGCTGAGCGCCAGGATCAGGGCCAGTGCTGTGCTTGTTTTCAACCAGATTTGAGTTTTCATGAGAAAGATTCCTTGCACCTGTTACAACGTTTTGTTGTTTTCGATAACTCCCCAGTTCTGTCGCTGGGGATGTTTCGTCCGTTGTGTCCATAAAAGGCCCAGGTACTCTTTTCCACCATTCTCAACTTGGTATTAACAATATATATATCGGCTGTTTTTTCTCCTGCGCAGGGACTAATACCAAAGGTGTGAGCAAGCCATTGTTGATTTGAAATTCAATGTGAATCAGTGGCTTGGGTTTTCTCTTGGGAAGGTGTCGTGGCGCTTTAACGAAAGTTATATATATACAATTAATGGCCTTTCGAGTGCGTCGCGAATCTGGCGTCAACTTGTCTTATAATTCGCTACCTATTTTTTCTGGAGAACTTTATGCCTGCCCCTGTGTGGTGGTTGCTTTGTCTGCCGGTGGTTGCCGGTGCGTTCCTGCCGTTGCAGGCCGGTATCAACGGTCAATTGGCCAGGCAGGTGTCGAGCGTGCTGGCGGCGGCGCTGATCTCGTTTTTCGTCGGTACGCTGGCCTTGCTGATCCTGACGCTGGCCCAGCGCGAAGTGCCTGGCGTGAATGCCTTGAAAGGCCTGACCTGGTGGCATTGGAGCGGCGGCCTGCTCGGGGCGTTTTTCATCGCCACCGCGGCGTTCGCCGGCCCGCGGATCGGCGCCATGCTGTTCATGGCGCTGGTGCTCGCGGGGCAGCTGGGCATGGCCATGACGCTGGACCATTTCGGCTGGGCGGGGTTTCGCGAGGCGCCCATCAGCCTTGGCAAGGTGGGCGGGTTGCTGTTGATCCTGGCCGGGGTGTTCCTGATTCGTCGCGGCTGAGGCTCAGGCCAGCGGGCGCCAGTGTCCGATCATATGCTCCAGGCCGCCGGCGCCGGTCAGGCGCAGGTCGCCGCTGGGGCCTGCGGGGCTGGCCAGCAGACACACCTCGCTGGGCAGGCGCACCGGCTTTCTGAAGTCCACGGCGATCTCGATATTGGCCGCGGGTAACTCCTCGCCCAACGCCGCCAGGGTGCGAGCCTTGTTCCACAGGCCATGGGCGATGGCCTGGGGGAAGCCAAACAGGCGGGCGGTCATGGCACTCAGGTGAATCGGGTTGTAGTCGCCGGACACCCGGGCGTAGCGCCGGCCGATGTCGGCGGGTGCTTGCCAGCGCGCCAGCTCGCTGAGGCCGCTCTCGTTCGGGGAGGGCTCGGCGGGGGCTTCGCCCGGCAATTTCACGCCCCGACAGAGCATCTGGCTCTGTGCCTCCCACAGGGGCCCGAGCGCGTCGTCGACGTTGGTCAACAGGTCGAACACCGCACCTTTGGCATGGGGCCGCAGGTTGTCCACGCGCACCCCGATACTCAGGTCGCCCACGCCCCCCATGGGCCGCAGCACACGAATGCGGTTGGCCAGGTGGATCAGCCCCAGCAGCGGGAAGGGGAAGTCGCTGGCGGTGAGGAGCTGCATCTGCAGGGCGAACGCCAGTACATGGGGATAAGTCGGCGGCAGCAGGCCGTTTTCGGTAAACCCGCAGACCTGGCGATAGGCCGCAAGCTTCGCCGGTTGCACGCTTACCGGATACCGCAGGCCATCCGCGGGCAGTTCGGTGCCGGTGATCTTGCGGCGGGTGGCGGCTTTCCAGTACAGCTCGGGCAGGTTCGGCGGGGTGTTCAGGTCATGCCAGCGCTGGCTCATGGTCAGGCTCCCAATACGCTTTGCCCGCAAATGCGCAGGGCTTGTCCGGTCACTGCGCCGCTACCCGGCTGGCCGAGCCAGGCCACGGTTTCGGCGACATCCTGGGGCAGGCCGCCCTGGCCCAGCGAACTCATGCGCCGTCCGGCTTCGCGCAGGGCGAAGGGAATATGCGCGGTCATCTGGGTTTCGATGAAGCCCGGCGCCACGGCATTGATGCTGATGCCGCGCGGCTGCAACAGCGGCGCCCAGGCCTGGGCGAGGCCGATCAGCCCGGCCTTGCTCGCCGCATAGTTGGTCTGCCCGCGATTGCCGGCGATACCGCTGATCGAGGCCAGCAGGATCACCCGGCCGTTGTCGTGCAGCGTGCCGCTGTCCAGTAGCGCCCGGGTCAGCACCTGCGGGGCTTCGAGGTTGACCGCCAGCACCGCGTCCCAGAATTCCGGGGTCATGTTGGCCAGGGTCTTGTCGCGGGTGATCCCGGCGTTGTGCACCACGATATCGATGCCGTCCGGCAACTGTTCCACCAGCCGGGCCGCGGCGTCTTCGGCGCAGATGTCCAGGGTGATGGCGTGGCCGCCGAGGCGCGCGGCCAGGGCCTGGAGATCGGTCTGGGCGGCGGCGACGTCCAGCAGCACCACCTGGGCTCCGTCGCGGGCCAGGGTCTCGGCGATCGCCGCGCCAATGCCGCGCGCCGCGCCGGTGACCAGTGCCCGCGCGCCGGCCAGGGGCCGGGTCCAGTCCTGGACCTGCGCGCTGCAAGGGTTCAGGCGGATCGCCTGGCCCGACACATAGGCGCTCTTGGGCGACAGGAAGAACCGCAGCGCGCCTTCCAGCTGGCTCTCGGCACCCTCGCCGACGTACAGCAATTGCAAGGTGGCGCCGTTGCGCAGCTCCTTGGCCAGCGAACGGCTGAAGCCCTCGAGCGCGCGCTGGGCGCTGGCGGCGAACGGATCGTCGAGGGTTTCGGGCGCCCGGCCGAGAATTACCAGGTGGGCGCTGGGTTCGAGGTTTTTCATCAACGGCTGGAAAAACTCACGCAATTGCTTGAGCTGGTCGACCTGCAGGATCTCGCTGGCATCGAACACCACGGCCTTGAGCCGGGGGCTGTGACCGGGAATCCAGGCGGTGGCCAGGCTCGGGTCGGTGCCGTAGCTGTAGATGCTTTCGGTCAGCCGCGGGGCGATGGCGCTGACCTGTTGCGTCAGCGGGCCGCCGCCGATCAGCAGGGCCCCCTCGACCGGGCGCATGCGGCCGGCCTGCCAGCGCTCCAGGCGTACCGGCGACGGCAGGCCAAGGGCCCCGACCAGGCGGTGGCCGATGGACGAGTTGGCGAAGTCGATGTAGCGATCTGACATGGAACACTCTCCAGCAACTGGGGTTCAAAGGGTGGACCACGAAGGGCCTTCGGTCGTTCGATCCGCACGCTACACGCTCGGTTCTGTACCTGAGCTGCCAGCGCGTCGCCCAGGCTGCGCGGCGGGCGGCAAAGGCGCTACGCAGAAACAGGCCCGCCTGATCGCTGCTCGGCGACTTCTCGTACAGAACCTACGCTTGTCGGTGGTGCACTCACAGAATAGGGAGCTTTCCATGACTCAGCTGCGTCGTGTTGCGATTATCGGCGGCAACCGCATCCCCTTCGCCCGTTCCAATGGGCCTTACGCCACCGCGAGCAACCAGGCGATGCTCACCGCGGCCCTGGAGGGCCTGATCGAGCGCTACCGCCTGCACGGCCTGCGCCTGGGCGAAGTGGCGGCCGGTGCGGTGCTCAAGCATTCCCGGGATTTCAACCTGACTCGCGAATGCGTGCTCGGCTCGCGCCTGTCGCCCACCACCCCGGCCTACGATGTCCAGCAAGCCTGCGGCACCGGCCTGGAAGCGGCGCTGCTGGTGGCCAACAAGATTGCCCTGGGGCAGATCGAATGCGGCATCGCCGGTGGGGTCGACACCACGTCGGACGCGCCGATCGGCGTCAACGAGGGGCTGCGCAAGATCCTGCTGCAAGCCAATCGCGGCAAGACCCTGGGCGACAAGCTCAAGACCTTCCTGCAACTGCGTCCCGGGCACCTCAAGCCGGAACTGCCGCGCAACGGCGAGCCCCGCACCGGATTGTCGATGGGCCAGCACTGCGAGCTGATGGCGCAGACCTGGAACATTCCCCGTGCCGAACAGGACCGGCTGGCGCTGGAAAGCCACCAGAAAATGGCCGCCGCCTATGCCGAGGGCTGGCATGACGACCTGATGACCCCGTTCCTCGGCCTGAGCCGCGACAACAACCTGCGTGCGGACCTGACCCTGGAAAAACTGGCCTCCTTGAAGCCGGTGTTCGAGCGCAGCGACAAGGGCACCCTGACCGCGGGCAACTCCACGCCGCTGACCGATGGCGCGTCCCTGGTGTTGCTGGGCAGCGAAGAGTGGGCCAAGGCGCGCGGCCTGCCGGTCCTTGCCTATCTGCGCGACGGCGAGGCGGCGGCGGTGGATTTCGTCAACGGTGCGGAGGGCCTGCTGATGGCGCCGGCCTATGCGGTGCCGCGCTTGCTGGCGCGCAACGGCCTGACGCTGCAGGACTTCGACTACTACGAAATCCACGAAGCCTTTGCCGCGCAGGTGTTGTGCACGCTCAAGGCCTGGGAGGACGCCGACTATTGCAAGACCCGCCTGGGGCTGGACGCCCCCTTGGGCGCCATCGACCGCAGCCGGCTGAATGTCAAAGGCAGTTCGCTGGCCGCCGGGCATCCGTTCGCCGCCACCGGCGGGCGCATCGTTGCCAATCTGGCGAAGCTGCTGGAGGTGGCGGGGCAGGGGCGTGGGCTGATCTCGATCTGCGCCGCCGGCGGGCAGGGCGTGACGGCGATTGTCGAGCGTTGAGACGACCTCAATCGCGAGCAAGCTCGCTCCTACAGGAGCAGGTGATCCGTGTAGGAGCGGGCTTGCCCGCGATCGAGCTCAGGTCCTGAAGCGCCGCACCAGGGCGTCCAGCTCGTTGGACAGGCCCGCCAGGCTTTGCGAATCCAGGCGCGCCGAGTTGGCCAGCTCCGCCACCAGTTGCGCGTCGCCATGGATCTGGCTGATGTGCCGGTTGATGTCCTCGGCCACCTGATGCTGTTCTTCGGCGGCGGTGGCGATCTGGGTGTTCATGTCGCGGATCACGTCCACCGACTCACGGATCTGCCCGAAGCTTTCGCGGGCCAGGCCGATGCGGCTCACCGATTCCTGGGAGACTTCCAGGCTGGCATGCATCTGCTGGGTCACGGCGCTGGTACGTTTGGCCAGGTTGCCCAGCAGGCTGTCGATCTCGGCCGTGGAGTCGGCGGTGCGTTTGGCCAGCGCGCGGACCTCGTCGGCGACCACGGCGAACCCGCGGCCCTGCTCGCCGGCACGGGCGGCCTCGATGGCGGCGTTGAGGGCCAGCAGGTTGGTCTGTTCGGCAATCGAGCGGATGGTGCCGAGAATCGACTGGATGTCGTTGCTGTCGCGCTCCAACTGCTGCATCGACTGCGCCGACTGTTCGATTTCCTGGCTCAACTGATCGACGCTGTGTACCGCGGCATCGATCTGTTGTTGGCCTTCGCGGGCCTGGCGCTGGCCGCTGTCGGCCGACTCGGCGGCCTGGCTGCAGGAGCGCGCGACCTCGTTGGCGGTGGCGACCATTTCATGGAAGGCGGTGGAGACCATGTCCACCGCTTCGCGCTGGCGCCCGGCGGCTTCGGCCATGTCGCTGGAGACCTGGGTCGAACTGTGGGAGGTGGCGAGAATGCTGTGCGCTGCCTGGCCGATGCTCTGGATCAGGTTGCGGATGGCGGCCAGGAACTGGTTGAACCAGTTGGCCAGTTGCGCGGTTTCGTCGCGTCCGCGGATGTCCAGGTTGCGGGTCAGGTCGCCTTCGCCCTGGGCGATGTCCTCCAGGCCGCTGGCCACGCTGCGGATCGGCCGCACGATCAGGCTGGCGAAACTGGCGCCGACCACGGCGAAGACCAGCGCCAGGACCCCGGCGATGATCGCCACCAGCCAGGTCAGCTGGGTCGCCGAACTCATCACTTCGCTCTGCTTGATCAGGCCGATGAAGGTCCAGCCCAGTTGCTCCGACGGCCAGACGTTGGCCATGTAGCGCTCGCCGTCGAGCTCGACTTCCACCAGCCCCTTGCCGGCCTTGGCCAGTTGCGCGTAACCCTCGCCCAGGCTGCCCAGGGCCTTGAAGTTGTGCGCCGGCTGTTTCGGGTCCACCAGTACCGTGCCGCTGTTTTCCAGGAGCATCAGGTAGCCGGACTCGCCGAGCTTGATCTGCTTGACGATTTCGGTGAGCTGCTTGAGGGTCACGTCGATACTGACCACGCCGCCGGGGTTGCCCAGTTTGTTGGCGATGGTGCGCACGGTGCTGACGTAGGTCGCGTCGTCGGTGGCCCAGTAGTAGGCCGCGGTGCGGATCGGCTTGCCCGGGTTGGCCATGGCGGTCTTGTACCAGGGGCGCTGGCGCGGGTCGTAGTTGTTCAGCTTGGGATCGTCGGGCCAGGACACATAACCGCCGGCGTTGGTGCCGACGATGGCATAGGCGTAGGCCGGATGGCTGCTGCCCAGGCGTTCGAGCAGGGCGAACACCTGCTTGTCCATCTCGCCCTGGGGGATTTGCTCGGCGTTGGCGCTGCTGTAGTTCTTCAGGCTGTCGTCGGTGTTGACGATCAGCGGCTGGCTGGCCAGGTAGTCGACGTTCTGGCTGATGCCGTCGAAGAAGATCTGCATGGCATTGCTGACCTGGCGGATCTCGCGGCCGCTGCTGTCGACGAAATCATCCTTGGCGTCGCTGCGCAGGTTGAGAACCACCAGGGTGGCGACCAGTACCACCGGCAAGCAGGCGATGATTGCAAACGCCCAGGTCAGTTTCTGTTTGATGTTCATCCGCGCTCCAGATTTTTTCTTGTAGGCCCACGATGTGCGAATGACTCGCGGATTGGCGGCAGCCTTGAAACGTCAAGCGGCATGGCGTTCTGCTGGCCGATGCCGGGTAAACCCCTGTGGTGCTGATTTGTGTCAGGTTGTCGAACAAGCTCCTTTGGTTCTGATAACTTCGGCTGCCAAAAGGGAAAATTGAGGGCCGGCAAAAAGAAAAAGCCGCGGGGTAAAACCCCAGGCCCCGAACGACTGTCCCAACCTGTGCGGCCCTGCTCGACGGCCGCTCTGGTGTGCATTCGCGCTGATTGCGGATGGTCGGGCGGGACGACATGCCGCAATGGCCTGGCACATTGAGTGCATCCATCCGGTTGCAGGTCGGTAACCCCTCCCCGCCATGCGAGGATTGCCGTATAACGACTGACATTCGCGTGTTGGGTAACGTGTTGGGTAACAAAGGACCCCTTATAAAAGCTGATGAAGACTCCAAAACGCATTGAACCCCTGATCGAGGACGGTCTGGTCGACGAGGTGCTGCGCCCACTCATGAGTGGCAAAGAAGCAGCTGTGTATGTAGTGCGCTGCGGTAAGGAATTACGTTGCGCCAAGGTTTACAAGGAGGCGAACAAACGAAGTTTTCGTCAGGCGGCCGAGTATCAGGAGGGCCGCAAGGTACGTAACAGCCGGCAGGCGCGTGCGATGGCCAAGGGGTCCAAGTTCGGGCGCAAGGAGGCCGAGGACGCCTGGCAGAACGCCGAGGTCGCGGCCCTGTTCCGCCTGGCCAATGCTGGCGTGCGGGTGCCCAAGCCGTTCGACTTCCTCGAAGGCGTGCTGTTGATGGAGCTGGTGGCGGACGAGTACGGCGACGCCGCGCCACGCCTGAACGACGTGGTGCTGGAGCCGGAACAGGCCCGGGAATATCACGGCTTCCTGATTTCCCAGATCGTGCTGATGCTGTGTACCGGCCTGGTGCACGGTGACCTGTCCGAGTTCAACGTGCTGCTCGGTCCCGACGGTCCGGTGATCATCGACCTGCCCCAGGCGGTGGATGCGGCGGGCAACAACCACGCCTTCAGCATGCTGGAGCGGGATGTGGGCAACATGGCGTCCTACTTCGGGCGTTTTGCCCCGGAGCTCAAGCACACCCGCTACGCCAAGGAGATGTGGGCGCTGTACGAAGCCGGCACCCTGCATCCGGGCAGCGTGCTGACCGGCGAGTTCGCCGACCCCGAAGAGCTGGCGGACGTCGGTGGCGTGTTGCGCGAAATCGAGGCGGCGCGCCGCGACGAAGAGCGACGCCAGGCCATGCGGATGGCGGACGATGCGCCGCCCTCCAAGTCCGAGGAACCACCGCCGCCACCCTGGATGCAGTGATTCACGCACACAAAAAATCCGGCGACCGCCGGATTTTTTGTGCCTGCCTTATCAGGCGCAGCAACCGCCGGAGGCCAGGTCCTTGAGGATCGGGCAATCCGGGCGGTGGTCGCCGTGGCAATGCTGCACCAGGTCCTGCAGGGTGTCGCGCAGCCCGGCCAGCTCGGCGATCTTGCGGTCGAGCTCGTCGATGTGCTGGCGGGCCAGGGCCTTGACGTCGGCACTGGCGCGTTGGCGGTCCTGCCATAGGGTCAGCAGCTTGCCCACTTCTTCCAGGGAGAACCCCAGGTCCCGCGAGCGCTTGATAAAGGCCAGGCTGTGCAGGTCGTCGTCGCCGTACAGGCGGTAGCCGCTGTCGCTGCGATGGGCCGGTCTGAGCAAGCCGATGGATTCGTAGTAACGGATCATCTTGGCGCTCAGGCCGCTCTTGCGGGCTGCTTGGCCGATGTTCATCGTGCGTCCTCCAGGTCTTCGGGTTTCCAGGTTTTCAACAGTAGCGCGTTGCTCACCACACTGACGCTGGACAGCGCCATCGCGGCCCCGGCCAATACCGGGTTGAGCAGGCCGAACGCCGCGAGCGGGATGCCGACCAGGTTGTAGACGAAGGCCCAGAACAGGTTCTGGCGGATCTTCGCGTAGGTCTTGCGGCTGATCTCCAGGGCGGCCGGCACCAGGCGCGGATCGCCGCGCATCAGGGTGATCCCGGCGGCGTGCATCGCCACGTCGGTGCCACCGCCCATGGCAATGCCGATATCGGCGGCGGCCAGGGCCGGGGCGTCGTTGATGCCGTCGCCGACCATCGCCACCACGCCGTGCTTCTTCAGTTCGGCGACGGTGGCGGCCTTGTCGCCGGGCAGCACTTCGGCGTGCACGTCGGCAATGCCCAGGGCTTCGGCGACCACCTTGGCGCTACCGCGATTGTCGCCGGTCAGCAGGTGGCTGCCGATATGGCGCTCGGCCAGTTGCCGCACCGCTTGCAAGGCGCCCGGCTTGAGCGTGTCGCCAAAGGCGAACAGACCCAGCACCCGCGATTGGGGGTGTTGTTCGATCAGCCAGGACAGGGTGCGGCCTTCGATTTCCCAGGCCCGGGCCAATTCGGCCAGGTCGCCGGCCAGCAAGCCGCTTTCTTCCAGCAGGCGGCGGTTGCCCAGGGCCAATTGGCGTCCGTCCAGGGTGCCGGCGATGCCGCGGCCGGTCAGGGACTGGCTGGCGCTGACATCGGCCACCGCCAGTTGGCGTTCGTGGCACAGGTCGAGCACCGCTTTGGCCAGCGGGTGTTCGCTGCCGCGTTGCAGGGCGCCGGCCAGTTGCAGCAGGTGGTTTTCGTCGCCATCGACGGCCTGCAGGTGGGCAATGCGCGGGGTGCCGGAGGTCAGGGTGCCGGTCTTGTCGAAGACCACGGTGCCGACTTCATGGGCCCGCTCCAGGGCCTCGGCGTCCTTGATCAGGATCCCGTGGCGGGCGGCCACGCCCGTGCCGGCCATGATCGCGGTCGGCGTGGCCAGCCCCAGCGCGCAAGGACAGGCGATGACCAGCACCGCGACAGCGTTGATCAGCGCGGTCTCCAGCGGTGCGCCGTACAGCCACCAGCCGACCAGTGTCGCCAGCGCCAGCAGCAGGACCGCGGGCACGAACACTTGGCTGACTCGGTCCACCAGCTTCTGGATCGGTGCCTTGCCGGCCTGGGCGTCTTCCACCAGGCGGATGATCCGCGCCAGCACGGTTTCCGCGCCGAGGGCCTGGGTCCGCACCAGGAGGCGGCCCTCGCCATTGATGGCGCCGCCGGTGACCTTGTCGCCGGGCCGTTTCGGCACCGGCAGGCTTTCGCCGCTGATCAGGGCTTCGTCGGCGTGGCTCTGGCCTTCGACCACTTCACCGTCCACCGGGAAGCGCTCGCCGGGCTTGACCAGCACCAGGTCGTTCAGGCGCAGGGTATTGATCGCCACATCGCGTTCGCGGCCATCGACGACCAGGATCGCCCGTTCCGGGCGCAAGGCCTCGAGGGCGCGAATGGCGCTGGCGGTCTGGCGCTTGGCGCGGCTTTCCAGGTATTTGCCCAGCAGCACCAGGGCGATCACCACCGCCGAGGCTTCGAAGTACAGGTGCGGCATGCTGCCTGCGGGGGCGATGGCCCACTGGTACAGGCTCAAGCCATAGCCGGCGCTGGTGCCCAGGGCCACCAGCAGGTCCATGTTGCCGGCACCGGCGCGCACGGCTTTCCAGGCGGCCACATAAAAGCGCGCACCGAAGATGAATTGCACCGGCGTGGCCAGCACGAATTGCGCCCAGGCCGGCAGCATCCAGTGCAGGCCGAAGGGTTGCACCAGCATCGGCAGCACCAGCGGCAGGGCCAGCAGGATCGCCAGGATCATCGACCAGCGCTCGCGCTGCAGGCGCTGCTCCTGGTCGTGGCTTTCGGGTTGCTCGGCCTGGCGCAGGGTGGCGGAGTAGCCGGCCTTGTCGACGGCGGCGATCAGGCTGGCGCTGTCGACCTGCCCCAGCAGATCGAGGTGCGCCCGTTCGTTGGCCAGGTTGACGCTGACCCGGCTGACTCCCGGCACCTTGCTCAGCGCCCGCTCCACACGCCCGGCGCAGGAGGCGCAGGTCATGCCGCCGATGTTCAATTCCAGGCTGTGGGCCGGCACGCTGTAGCCGGCATCCTGTACGGCGGCCACCAGCGCCGGCAGGCTGTCGCCGGGGGCCTGGACGCGCGCCTGTTCGGTGGCGAGGTTGACGCTCACGCCCGCCGCGCCGGCGACCTTGCTCAAGGCGCGCTCCACGCGCCCGGCGCAGCTGGCGCAGGTCATGCCGGCGATCGGCAGGTCGAAGGTGGTTGTTCCAGACATCACGGGCCTCCCTGTAAACGGTTGCCTACAGGATCAACCTTGCCACGTTGGCAAGGTCAAGCGCCATGGCGCAGGGGGCTTAAATCTGTCTCGGGGGAGCCTGGGAGTCGCCCGCGCGGGTGCCGGCAAGAGCGCCGGCAGGGGCGCGAGGCTTTAGTATTCCAGGGCCGCGGGCTTGAGGTAGAGGCCGGAGGGGGTCATGGCGATACGGAACTTCAGCACATCGCCGGCCTTGAGGCTGATGTCCTGCGAACCTGGCGCCAGCATGCCCGGGTTGCAGCCCGGCATCTGCCCCGGCAGCAGTTTCAGGCGCAGCGAGACCTTGCCCGGCGGCAGGTTGAAGGATGTGGCTTGTTCCTGGAACAACCGGCCCGCCAACTGATCCTGGATATACAGGCCGATTTCGCAGGACGTGGCGACTTCCAGTCGTTCCCGGGAAATGATCAGGACGCCGTAGTCCTCGCCGGCGGCATTGACCGAAGGGGTGGCCGCGATCAGGCCGAGGAGGCTGAACAGGCTGATAACCGACCAGCGCATGGCTGAATCTCCTAGTGTCGTGTCATTGGGGGTGAAGCTTGGCCGAGAGCGCGGACGATTGCCAGCCCGGCAGATGCATCGGGAACTTGACCTTGCCATGGTGATAAGGTCGAGACTGCCTCCAACCTCATTACAGGAGAAGCGTCATGCAAGTGTTCAATGTCGAAGGTATGTCTTGCGGTCACTGCGTCCGGGCCATTACTCAGGCGGTGCAGAGCAAGGATCCGGCGGCCAGTGTCCAGGTCAATCTCGGGGCGAAGGAAGTGGGGGTGGAAAGCCGGTTGTCCGCCGACGAGGTGATCGGCCTGATCAGCGAGGAAGGCTACCAGGTCAAGCTGGCCTGAAGGGCGTCGACCGGTCTTTTTAATAGTTAGCGACCTATCGGAATGTTCAAGGCCTCCAGGCGCGGATAAACTGTCGGGCTGCCGCCCGACCTGCACCTGGATGCCTGATGAACCTTCGCACAATCCTGATCCTCGGCGCCCTGAGCGCCTTTGGCCCGTTGGCCATCGACTTCTATCTGCCGGCTTTCCCGGCGATGGCGCTGGCCTTTGGCACCGATGAAAAACACGTCCAGCTGACGTTGGCGGCCTACTTCCTCGGGCTGTCGATCGGCCAGTTGGCCTATGGCCCCGTGGCCGACCGTTTTGGCCGGCGTGTGCCGTTGCTGACCGGGGTCGGGCTGTTCACCCTGGCGTCCCTGGCCTGCGCCTACGCACCGAGCCTGGAGTGGTTGATCGCGGCGCGATTCGTCCAGGCGCTGGGCGGTTGCGCGGGCATGGTGATTTCCCGGGCGGTGGTCAGCGACAAGTGCGATGCGGTGGGCTCGGCCAAAGTGTTTTCCCAGTTGATGCTGGTCATGGGCCTGGCGCCGATCCTGGCACCGATGCTCGGCGGGCTGCTGGTGAATCTCCATGGCTGGCAGTCGATCTTCATCATGCTGACGCTGTTCAGTGCCCTGGCCGGCCTGGCGGTAGCGCTGGGCCTGCCGGAAAGCCTGCCGGCCCATGTGCCGCGCCAGCCGTTGTCCGGTGCGCTGCGCCAATACGGCCGGTTGCTGGCCGACCGGGTGTTCCTTGGCCATGCGCTGACCGGCGGCATCGCCATCGCCGGGATGTTCGCCTACATCGCCGGCTCGCCTTTCGTCTTCATCAAGCTCTACGGTGTGCCAGCCGAGCATTTCGGCTGGTTCTTCGGGATCAACGCCGGGGGCTTCATCCTGGTGGCGCAGCTCAATGCCCGTCTGCTGGCCAAGCGCGGGCCGGCGTTCCTCCTGGCGCGCACGGTATGGCTCTACCTGGCGGGCGGCCTGGCCCTGCTGGCGGTCAGTGCGCTGCACCCGGCCCAGCTCTGGCCGCTTTTGCTGCCGTTGTTCATCTGCATTGCCAGCCTGGGCTGCATCATTCCCAACGCTTCGGCCTGCGCCATGAATGGCCAGGGCGCGCGGGCCGGCAGTGCCTCGGCGATGCTCGGATGCCTGCAGTTCAGCGTGGCGGCTGGCGCGGCGGCGCTGGTCGGCGTGCTGCACGACGGCAGCGCCGTGCCGATGGCTACGGTCATCAGCCTGTGCGGGATCCTGGTGGTGACGCTGGCGATGGTCACCCGAAAATTGCAGAACGCCCGAGCGTTGCAAGCCGCCCAGCGGTAATCAGCTGGCGGCGCGTTGCTGGCTTTCGGGGAAGCGGTGGGGGGCGTGCAGACGCGTTTCAAGCGTATTGGCGAAGGCCCGGGCTTCGGCTTCGCTGCGGAAGGTCACCGCGTGCTGGTCGAGTTGAACCTGCCATTGGGTGCCGGTGGATTTTGCCAATTCTTTTATCAGGATCTTCATTGCTGACCTCCTCGGGTAAAAGATTGCAGTGCAAAGGCCCCCAGTGTAGACCCGAATACGGTCACAAGTATGACAAGGATCAACTGTCGGACTGACGGCGTCCCAGCGCTGCGCAGAGCCGGCGGGACGCCTTCAGGCCGGGCCTCAGAAGCCTTCCAGGACGATCTTGCCCTTGGCCTTGCCGCTTTCCAGCAGGGCATGCGCGCGCCGCAGGTTGGCCGCGTTGATCGTGCCGAAATGCTCGCCCAGGGTGGTCTTCAAGATGCCGGCGTCGATCAGCTCGGCGACGCGGTTGAGCAGCTTGTGCTGCTCTTGCATGTCCGCGGTCTCGAACAGCGAGCGGGTGTACATGAACTCCCAGTGCAGCGACAGGCTCTTGCGCTTGAGCTTGGTCACGTCGAGGCTTTTCGGGTCGTCGATCAGCCCCAGCCGGCCTTGCGGCGCGAGCGCCTCGACCAGTTGATCCAGGTGGGTATCGGTCTGGGTCAGGCTGGCCACGTGGGTGACGCTGGCCTGGCCGGCCTTCTTCAACTCCTCGCTCAATGGCCGGCTATGGTCGATCACCAGGCTGGCCCCCAGCTCGCGGACCCAGTCCTGGGTTTCGGCGCGCGAGGCGGTGCCGATGACCTTCAGGCCGGTGAGCCGGCTGGCCAGCTGGGTGAGGATCGACCCCACGCCGCCGGCCGCGCCGACGATCAGCAGGCTCTGCCCTGCATCGGCCTGGCCCTCTCTGATCTGCAGGCGCTCGAACAACAGTTCCCAGGCGGTGACCGCGGTCAGCGGCAGGGCGGCCGCTTCGGCGAACCCCAGGCTCTTGGGCATATGGCCGACGATGCGCTCGTCCACCACATGCAGCTCGCTGTTACCGCCAGCGCGGGCGATCGAGCCGGCGTAGAACACCTTGTCGCCAACCTTGAACAGGCTGGCTTCGCTGCCCACCGCCTTGACCACCCCGGCCACGTCCCAGCCCAGCACCTTGGCGGCGCCGGCTTCGGGCTGGACGTTCTGGCGGATCTTGGTATCCACCGGGTTGACCGAGATGGCTTTGACTTCCACCAGCAGGTCCCGCGGGCCGGCGACCGGCTCCGGCAGTTCGATGTCTTGCAGGGATTGCGGATCGTTGATGGGCAGCGAGGCGTAGTAGGCAATGGCTTTCATGACGGGTTTCCTGATGAGGATGAAGGTCGGGTCAAGGGATCAGCAGCAGGCGCTTGAGCTCGAAATGCTCTATCGCGTCGCGGGTCTGCCGGAGAAAATGCTGGAAGTGCGGTGTGTCGTTGTGAAACGCCAGGGCGGCTTCGTCGTCCCAGCGTTCCAGCACATAAAAGGTGCCCTGGTCTTCCGCGTCCTGGTGCAGGTTGTAGAACTGGCAGCCGGCCTCTTCCCGGCTTGGCCGCACCAGGGCCGAAAGTTCGCGCAGGAGAACGGCCTGCTGGCCGCTTTTCGCAACAAGGGTGGCAATGGCGGTAAAGGCGTGGGACATGGAGGCTTCCTTCGGGGCGAGAGAGGAGGAGCGCCGATCATTAGCCATTTCCCCGGAGGATAAAACCGGCTAAAAGAGCAGTCTCTTTCAATTTATTTTTGATAATGCCCGGTGAGCCCGATGCTGCGATTCGATGACCTGCAACTGTTCGTGCGTGCCGCCGACCTCGGCAGCCTGTCCGCCGCCGCGCGTGTCATGGACCTGTCGGCGGCGGTGGCCAGCGCCGCCCTCAAGCGTATAGAGCAACAGCTGGGGACCCGCCTGCTGGCGCGCTCGACCCGCAGCCTGCGCCTGACCGCCGAAGGCGAGGGTTTCCTCGAATACGCCCGTGCCGCCCTGGGCAACCTGGAGGAAGGGCGGCGCCTGCTGGCCAGCGGGCAGGACCAGGTCAGCGGCATTTTGCAGCTGTCCGCGCCCTCGGACCTCGGCCGCAATCTGTTGCTGCCCTGGCTCGACGAGTTCCAACAGGAGCACCCGCGGCTCACCGTGCGCCTGCTGCTGGGCGATCGCATCGCCGACCTGTTTCGCCAGCCGGTGGACATCGCCTTGCGTTATGGCGAGCCGGAAGACTCCAGCCTGGTGGCCCTGCCGGTGGTGCCGCAGAACCGCCGGGTGCTGGTGGCTGCGCCGGCCTACCTGGCCCGCCATGGCGAGCCGCGGCAACTGGAGCAACTGGCGCAGCACAATTGCCTGCTCTACATGCTGGGCAGCCGGGTGCACGACCACTGGAGCTTTCACGATGGCAAGCGCGAGGTGAGCCTGACGGTCAGCGGCGACCGGTTCAGCGACGACGCCGACGTGGTGCGCCTGTGGGCATTGGCGGGGCAGGGCATCGCCTACAAGTCCTGGCTCGACGTGGCGGCCGACGTGCTGGCCGGGCGGCTCAAGGTGCTGATGCCGGAACTGCTCTGCGAGCGCGCGCCGCTGAACCTGTTGTGCGCGCATCGAGCACAATTGAGCAAGCCGGTGCGGTTGCTGCGCGACCTGCTGCAGGTTCGCTGCGGGGAAATCTTCGCCCATTACCCGGGGGCCGCCGCGGCGCCGCCATGAGCCCGCGCCGCCAGCGTCGTTGCGGGGTGCGGGCAGGTCGTATCCAGCACTGAGCGACGGCGTCGATCTTGCACACTCGATTGCAGACCATTCAATCGGGGGGACGGGGCATGGCAAGTCAGGGATACAGTGCGGCGGAGCGTCTGGAGCGCTTGCCCATCAGCGGTTATCACCGAGTCATTTTCATCATCATCGCCCTGGCGTTTTTCTTCGACTCCATGGACTTGGCGATGATGACGTTCCTGCTCGGCTCGATCAAAGCCGAGTTCGGCCTGAGCACGGCCCAGGCCGGGCTGCTGGCCAGTTCGAGCTTCTTCGGCATGGTGGTCGGTGCGTCGCTGTCGGGCATGCTCGCCGACCGTTTCGGGCGCAAGCCGGTATTCCAGTGGAGCATCGTGCTCTGGGGCATCGCCAGCTACCTGTGCTCCACGGCGCAGACGGTGGACAGCCTGACCCTGTACCGGGTGCTGCTGGGCATCGGTATGGGCATGGAATTTCCCATTGCCCAGTCGATGCTGTCGGAGATGATCCCGGCCAAGCGCCGCGGGCGCTACATTGCCTTGATGGACGGCTTCTGGCCCCTGGGCTTCGTGGCCGCGGGAGTGCTCTCGTACTTCCTACTGCCGCTGATCGGCTGGCGCGACATCTTCCTGGTGCTGGCGATCCCCGCGGTGTTCGTGCTGGCGATCCGCTTTTTCATTCCCGAGTCGCCGCGCTGGCTGGAGCAGGCCGGGCGGCACGCCGATGCCGACCAGGTGCTGCGGCGGATCGAGGACAAGGTCCGTGTCTCGTTGCAGCGCGCGGACCTGCCGGAGCCGGTGCGGCTGCCACGGGTAGAGAGCACACCGGGGCACTTCTTCTCGGCCTTGCGCGAGATCTGGTCGCCGCTCTATCGCCAGCGCACGATGATGATCTGGAGCGTCTGGTTCTTCGCGCTGCTGGGCTTCTATGGCTTGACCTCGTGGCTCAGCGCGCTGTTGCAGCAATCGGGGTTCGCCGTGACCCAGTCGGTGTATTACACCGTGCTGATTTCCCTCGGCGGGATTCCCGGGTTCCTCATGGCCGCCTGGCTGGTGGAGCGCTGGGGGCGCAAGCCGGTGTGCGTGACCACCCTGCTGGGTGGCGGGATCATGGCGTTTTTCTATGGGCAGAGCGCGGTGTTCGGCGGCAACGTCGCGCTGCTGATCGGCTCCGGCCTGCTGATGCAGTTCTTCCTGTTCGGCATGTGGGCAGTGCTCTACACCTACACCCCCGAGTTGTACCCCACGTCGGCGCGGGCCACCGGGTCCGGATTCGCCTCGGCGGTGGGGCGCATCGGTTCGCTGCTCGGCCCTCTGGTCACCGGCGTGGTGTTCCCGATAACCGGCCAGGGTGGGGTGTTCGCGCTCGGCGCCTTGTGTTTTGCGGTCGCCGCGGCGGTGGTCTGGCTGTTCGGCATGGAGACCCGGGGCAAGACGCTGGAGGAGTTGAGCGAGGGAGGGGCCTGAGCGGCCACAGGTAATCGCGGGCAACCGGTTGGTTCGATTGCCCGCGATGGGGCTTACGGCTTGACCAGCCGTGCGTCCAGGCTGTTCTGCGCCAGGCGCTTGGCCTGGTCCTGGGTCATGCCCAGGTGGGTGTGCAGGGCATGGAAGTTCTCGGTGACGTAGCCGCCGAAATAGGCCGGGTCGTCGGAGTTCACCGTGACCTTCACCCCACGCTCGAGCATTTCCAGGATGTTGTGCTGGGACATGTGATCGAACACGCAGAGTTTGGTGTTCGACAGCGGGCAGACGGTCAGCGGGATCTGCTCGTCGATGATGCGCTGCATCAGGCGCTCGTCCTCGAAGGCCCGCACGCCATGGTCGATGCGCTGGATCTTCAGCAGGTCGAGGGCTTCCCAGATGTACTCGGGCGGGCCTTCTTCACCGGCGTGGGCGACGGTGAGGAAACCTTCGCTGCGAGCACGATCGAACACCCGCTGGAACTTGCTCGGCGGGTGGCCCATTTCCGAACTGTCCAGGCCGACCGCGACAAAGGCCTCGCGGAACGGCAGCGCCTGGTCGAGGGTTTTCTGCGCTTCGTCTTCGCTGAGGTGGCGCAGGAAGCTGAGGATCAGGCCGCTGGTGATACCCAGTTGCTGCTCGCCGTCCTTGAGCGCGCTGGCGATGCCGTTGAGCACCACTTCGAAAGGAATGCCGCGGTCGGTGTGGGTCTGCGGATCGAAGAAGGGTTCGGTGTGGACCACGTTCTGCTCTTTGCAGCGCAGCAGGTAGGCCCAGGTCAGGTCGTAGAAATCCTGGGAGGTGCGCAGCACATCTGCGCCCTGGTAGTACAGGTCAAGGAACTCTTGCAGGTTGTTGAAGGCATACGCCTTGCGCAGGGTCTCCACATCGCTCCAGGGCAGGGCGATCTTGTTGCGTTCGGCCAGGGCGAACAGCAGCTCGGGCTCCAGGGAACCTTCGAGGTGCAGGTGCAGCTCGGCCTTGGGCAAGGCATTCAGCCAGTCGTACATGGGTGTGATCTCATCAGGTGCTGCTGCGTGAACGTGTTGCGCTCCATCATCCTGCGGCGAAAAGCCCACCGCAAGCTGCGATGACAGGCGCTGGCCCCGGATTTCCCCAGGGCTGCGCGGGCGCGTCAGGTTCCCATCGCGCCCATAAGGGCGGGCATTCTACAGGCGCACGCGGACGATTCGGCAAAACCTGACCAACCGGCCGATCAGGACGCTTGCAGTTCCCGGCGATAGGCATAGGTATCGGCGAACCGCGACAAGAGGAACTCGGCGCAGGTGGTGGCCGGGTACTTCGGCGGATGCTCGGCATCCTGGCAACCGGGCAGGCATTCGATGCGGGTATCCGGATGAGGTTCGGCGAAGAACGGCATCGAGTAGCGGTCCACCCCCAGGGGGCTGATCACTCGGTGCGGTGTCGACAGGTAACGGTCGTTGCTCCAGCGCGCCATCATGTCGCCGAGGTTGACCACGAAGGTGCCCTCGATGGGCGGGGCGTCGATCCACTGGCCCTGGACGTTGCGCACCTGCAGGCCGCCGGCGCGGTCCTGGTAGAGCAGGGTGATGCAGCCGTAGTCGGTATGGGCGCCGGCGCCTTGCTGTTCGGCGCTGCTGGCGGTGTGCCGCGGTGGGTAATGGATCAGGCGCAGGACGCTGACCGGCTCCTGGAAGCGGCGGTCGAAGAAGTCGCGCTCGATGCCCAGGGCCAGGGTCATGGCCCGCAGCAGGGTCTGGGCCAGGGCCTGCATGTCCAGGTAGTGCTGCTCCATCAGGGTTTCCCAGCCGGCGATATCCGGGTGCCGGTTGCTGCCGCGCAGCGGTTTTTGCGCCAGCACCTCGGGATGGTCGGCCGGCAGGTGCAGGCCCATGTCGAAGGTTTCCTTGAGGTCGCTGGGCTTGTCCGGGTCCAGCTGCTCGGTGGCGATCGCACCGTAGCCGCGATGGTGGCGGGTCTGGGTGATATCGATCTTGAGTTTTTCGGCGGCCGGCAGGGCGAAGAAATGTCGGGCGGCGTCGAGCAACTGGCCGATGCGTGTGGCGCTGATCGGGTGGCCCTTGATATAGAAGAAGCCCCACTCGCGGCAGGCGCGGTCGATCTGCTGGGCGACGCTGTCCCAGCCGTGGGCGTCGTCGCCGTAGAGCGGGCTGATGTCGATGATTGGAAGCTGGTTCATATGGATGCTCTCAAGTTCCCCACAGTCGGGTAGCCGCTGGCGGCAGCGGCTACCGGCGGATCATTTCGGGATGTCGGCCTTCATGCCTTCCACGTAATAGTTCATCGACGCCAGCTCGGCATTGCTGGCGCTGACCCCGGCGGCGAGCTTCTCCACGCCGGCCTGATCCTTGATCGGCCCGGTGAACGGGTGGAAGGCGCCGCTCTTGATGTCGGCGATGATCTGCTCGGCCTCACGCTTGACGTCGGCCGGCACCAGGTCGCTGATCGGCAGTTCGACCGTGCCTTCCTTCAGGCCGCCCCAGTAGTCCTGGGATTTCCAGCTGTGGTCGAGCACGCCCTGGGTGGCCTGGATGTAGTGCGGGCCCCAGTTGTTGACGATGGAGGTGAGCACCGCCTTGGGCCCGAAGTGCGCCATGTCCGAGGCGTAGCCCACGGCATACACGCCACGGCGTTCGGCGGCCTGGATCGGCGCCGGGCTGTCGGTGTGCTGGAAGATCACGTCGGCGCCCTGGTCGATCAGGGCGTTGGCGGCGTCGGCTTCCTTGCCCGGGTCGAACCAGGAGTTGACCCACACCACCTTGATCTCGGTGCCGGGGTTGTACTTGTTCAGGGCCAACTGGATGGCATTGATATCGCGGATCACTTCCGGGATCGGGAACGAGGCGACGTAGCCGATCTTCTTGCTCTTGGTCATCTTCGCCGCGAGGAAACCGCCGACGTAGCGACCTTCATAGGTGCGGGCCAGGTAGGTGCCGAGGTTCTTGTCCTGCTTGTAGCCGGTGGCGTGTTCGAAGGTGGTCTTGGGGAATTGCCTGGCGACTTTCAGGGTCGGGTTCATGTAGCCGAAGGAGGTGGTGAAGATCAGGTCGTAGTTGTCCTTGGCCATGTTGCGGATCACCCGTTCGGCGTCGGCGCCTTCGGCGACGTTCTCCACATAGTTGGTCTTGATCCGCTCGCCGAACGTTTCCACCAGCGTCTTGCGGCCCTGTTCATGCTGATAGGTCCAGCCGTGGTCGCCGATCGGGCCGATATAGACGAAGCCGACCTTCAACGGCTCGGCGGCGCTGGCGCCCAGCGAGACGCTCAGGCCGATGGCCGCGGTGAGGGCGCACAGCAATTTTTGCAACGCACGTTTATGCATGAATCCGGACTCCATTTTGTTGTGGGGCGAGGCTGGGCCCTGGGGCTTGGAGGGCTCAATGCAAATAGCTGACCAACAGGACAACAAAATCTTCGGGGCCGGGGCGAAGCCTTCGCGGGCAATCGAGCGTCGACCGGCCGCTCCTACGGAATCGCGGCGATCACGGGATCCGGCATGGCGCAAATCCTGTAGGAGCGAGGCTTGCCCGCGATCAATCCCGAAGCCGCCCAAGAACTAACCCGGTGCGCCACGCCCACTCCATGCCAACCCCTGGTGCACTAAGGTGTAACGAAACGTTAGTGACTCCAGGCAGTCTTTAGCTCATCTCTACTGCTCGATTTATTCGGTCAAAGGACTGCAATGTTCACTTCACTCAAGCAAGAAAGTTTTCTGTTGCTGGCGCTGCTCGCGGCGCTGGTCGCCTACCCGCTGGAACATGCGCTGCTCGGCAGCGGGCAGGGCGTGGCCCTGGCCGCGGGGTTGGTGCTGATCGGCTTCATCGTCGCCGCCTCGATGCGTGTTGCCCATCACGCCGAACTGCTGGCGGAAAAGGTCGGCGACCCCTACGGCACCATGATCCTGACCCTCGCCGCGGTGCTGGTGGAGGTGGTGATCCTGGCGATCATGATGAGCAACGAAGCCTCGCCGACCCTGGTGCGCGACACCATCTATTCGGCGGTGATGCTCGACATCAACGGCATTCTCGGCCTGGCCGCGCTGATGGGCGGGATCAAGCATGGCGAGCAGGCCTACAACGACGATTCGGCGCGTTCCTATAGCGTGATGATCCTCACCGCCATGGGCGTGTCGATGGTGGTGCCGGAGTTCATTCCCGAGTCGAAATGGAAGCTCTATTCGGCCTTCACCATTGGCGCCATGGTGCTGTTGTACACCCTGTTCCTGCGCATGCAGGTCGGCGCCCACAGCTACTTCTTCAGCTACAGCTACCCGGAAAAACGGCGCAAGAAAGAGTCGGCGCAAGATCAGCCGGCGCCGGTCAGCCTGGCGTTCTCCATCGCCGCCCTGGTGTTCGGCGTGGTGTTGATCGGCGCCTTGGCGGAAGTGATGTCCAAGACCCTCGACCTGGGCCTGGAAGGCACGGGCGCGCCGCCGGTGATCACGGCGATCCTGGTGGCGGCGATTTCCGCGGCGCCGGAAATCCTCACGGCCTTGCGCGCGGCGTTAGCCAACCGCATGCAGTCGGTGGTCAATATCGCGCTGGGCGCGTCGCTGTCGACGGTGATTCTGACGGTGCCGGTGATGGAGGCCATGGCGCTCTATACCGGCCAGCCGTTCCAGATGGCCATGACCCCGGTGCAGACGGTCATGATCTTCATCACCCTGATCGTCAGCGCGATCAACCTCAACGACGGTGAGACCAACGCCATCGAGGGCATGACTCACTTCGTGCTGTTCGCGACCTTCATCATGTTGTCGCTGTTGGGCCTTTAAAGCGGTTGGGCGGACTGGATGGCGCAGCGAAAGCTGACGCCGGGGGCATTCCAGGCCGCCAGTGCCCCCCAGCGCCAACGGCGGACGGTGCTGGCCGAAGGCGAAAAGGTCGGGTCATTGGCAAACTCGTTGTTGGCGCCACGCTGCGCCCGAGAAATGCCTGTTGCAGGCCCTTGCGGGTTCTCCACGGGAGACTCGCGATAGTAGTGCTTGTCGTACCAGTCGTTGACCCATTCACTGGCGTTGCCGGTGAGGTTGTAGAGGCCAAGCGGATTGGGCACAAACCTGTCCACGGCGAAGGTTTGGTTGTCGTCCGGGGCCGGAAAGTTGCGGCCGTAGTCCAGATTGCCGTTGTCGGTCGCGAACATGACCGGCTGGCCGCGATTGCGCGCCGCATATTCCCATTGGGCCTCGGTCGGAAGATCGACGGGATAGCCGCTGAGCTCGGCCAGCCAGCCACAATAATCCTTGGCCTCTTGCCATTTTCGTGAAGCCGGTGCGGGCAGGTTCTCCCGGTAGAGATGCTTCATGTCTTCGCGCTTGCGCAGATCAGCGTCGAATGGCGGCTTGCCTTGCGCCAGGAAGAACAGATCGAAATCGCCCAGGGTGGTTTGCAGCGAGGACAGGTAATAGCTGCTCAATTTGACGGGGTGGACGAAGTCGTCATCGACGTCGAGGCTGATCCGCTCCATGTTTGCCGGATCCACGCCACAGGGCCATTGGCACAGGGCCTGTGGGTCGAAGCCACGGGGCCAGCCGAAATCCCCCATCTGGAATTCGCCCCCTTCAATCAGCACCATGTTGTCCATTGCACGCACGACCGTGTTGAGCACGGCATCGCGCAGGTGTGGGGAAAGCTCCGGGTATTTGTGCTGGATGGTCGACGCAATGCCAGCCACTTTTTCGGGTGACAGCGCCTTGCTGGCCGGGCCTGCGGTTCCCCGTTGCCCACAGCCTGAAATCAGCAGCACGATGCAGAGTGCCAGTCCGTACCTTTGTTTCACGTAATGTCCTTATAACGGCTCGTCGGAGGGGGAGGGAAACTAACACGTTTCCTCGAGCCGATTGCGCTCGACGCGCAGGCGAGGGATTCAATCCCTCGCCGCTGGAGCCGACGATCAGGTGCCGGCAATCAACTGGCGGGCCGCCTGGCTGTGATCGGCGATCAGGTGTTTCAGGTCCAGCCCTTCGACTTGGCCATCAATCACCCGCCACGTGCCGCCGATCATGACCCGATCCGCCCGATCCGCGCCGCACAACAGCAGCGCCGAAAGCGGATCATGGCTGCCGGAGAAGCGCAGTTCATCGAGCTTGAACAACGCCAGGTCGGCCTGCTTGCCCACGCTCAGCTCGCCAATATCGCTGCGCCCCAGCAACTGTGCCGAGCCCCGGGTGGCCCAGCCCAGCACCAACGCCGGGGTGATCTTCTCGGCGCCGTAACGCAGGCGCTGCAGGTACAGGGCTTGGCGGGTCTCGAGGATCATGTTGGAGGCGTCGTTGGAGGCCGAACCGTCCACGCCCAGGCCCAGCGGAGCCCCGGCATCGATCAGCTCCAGGGTGGGGCAGATGCCCGAGGCCAGGCGCATGTTGGAACTCGGGCAATGGCAGATGCCGGTGCCGGCAGCGCCCAGACGGGCGATTTCATCGGGGTTGAAGTGGATGCCGTGGGCCAGCCAGGTGCGCGGGCCGAGCCAGCCGACGCTGTCCAGGTAGTCCACGGTGCGCAGGCCGAAACGTTGCAGGCAGAAGTCTTCTTCGTCGAGTGTCTCGGCGAGGTGCGTGTGCAGGCGCACATCGAGCGTGTTCGCCAGCTCGGCGCTGGCCGACATGATTTCCGGGGTCACCGAGAACGGCGAGCAGGGCGCCAGGGCGATCTGGATCTGCGCGCCGTCGCCACGCTCGTGGTAACGGTGGATCAGGCGCTGACTGTCATCGAGAATCACCTGGCCTTCTTGCACCGTCTGTTGCGGCGGCAGGCCGCCGTCCTGTTCGCCAAGGCTCATCGAACCCCGGGTGAGCATGGCGCGCATGCCCAGTTCGCGCACGCTTTCGACCTGCACGTCGATGGCGTTTTCCAGGCCGTCGGGGAACAGATAGTGATGGTCCGCGGCGGTGGTGCAGCCCGACAGCAGCAACTCGGCCAGCGCCACTTTGGTCGCCAGGGCGAGTTTTTCCGGGGTCAGCCGGGCCCAGACCGGGTACAGGGTCTTTAGCCAGGGGAACAGCGGCTGGTTGACCACCGGCGCCCAGGCGCGGGTCAGGGTTTGATAGAAATGATGGTGGGTATTGATCAGCCCCGGCAGCAGCACATGCTCGCGGGCATCGAACACTTGTCCACAGGGCTGGGCGGGTTGCTGGCCGGCGCCGAGCACTTCGACGATCAGGCCGTGTTGCACGACCAGGCCGCCACGGGCGTCGAGGGCATTGCCGGTGAAGATGGCGAGGGGATTCTTTAACCAGGTACGGGTCGCAGGCATGGTGGCCGGCTCCTCTGAAAGTGGGTTCAGGTTAGCCAGCTCAGTGTTGCCCTGTCTGCTGATCCAGGGTCGCCACGGGGGCGAGGTGCGCAGTTTACGGGGAGAGCGCTGCGCGGTCTATCGCGGGCAAGCCTCGCTCCTGCACAGGGCGCTGACTGTAGGAGCGGCCGGTCGACGCTCGATTGCCCGCGATGGCGTCAGCCCAGGTATCGCTTACCAGGGAATGGTCTCGCCCTTGTAGTTGACGAAGTGGTGCCCGCCTTTGCCGGTGTAGGCATTGATCTGCTCGATCAGGCCGCGGGTGCTGGTTTCCACGTCGATGTCGGCGCCTTCGCCGCCCATGTCGGTCTTCACCCAGCCCGGGTGCAGCGATAACACAGTGAGTTTCTGCTCGAGCTGGGTCACGAAGCTGTTGGTCATGGAATTCAGCGCCGCCTTGCTGGCCTTGTACAACGCCAGCTCCGGCGCGTCGGGCATGGTCACGCTGCCCAGCACCGAACTCATGAACGCCAGCACGCCGCTGTCCTGGCGGATCTGCCCGACAAAGCGCTGGGCCAGGTTGATCGGGGCCACGGCGTTGGTGAAGAACAGCTGGCCGACTTCGGCCTGGGTCGCGTGGCCCGGCAACTGGTTGTCCGGGCCCTTGACCCCGGCATTGACGAACAGCAGGTCGAACACCTGATCCTTGAGCTTGTGGGCGAGGGCGATCACGGCTTGCTGATCGTCCATGTCCAGTTGTTCGATCTGCACCTTGCCCAGGGCTTGCAGGGCCTCGGCCTTGTGCGGGTTGCGCACGGTGGCAGTGACCTGCCAGCCGTCGTCGAGCAGGCGCTGGACCAGGCCGAGGCCCAGGCCCCGGGAAGCGCCGATGATCAGAGCGGTTTTTGCCTTGGACATGAGGAGGCTCCTTGAGAAATGAAGATCACGGATTCGATGGACAGGCTTGTCCGAGCCGCAGTGGCAGCTCCTGGCGCAAGTGGCCCGGTGCTCCCATGCGCATGCGAGGGTCTCGAAAGGGCTTGACCCTGGAGCATACTCCAGGCTTTAGCCTGCGCGCTCCTTGAATCGATGGAGCGACACTTATGTGGACGACCGAGCAGTATCGGAAATTGGTCCGGGCCAGCGGCTGGTATGACCTGCTGGTGACCCTGGCCTTTGCCACCCCCTGGAGTTTCATGGCCCTGCACGGGCTGCTGCAGGATACGGCCCTGGCCTTGCACCTGCCGGGCAGCCTGCCGCCGTTCGAACCGGTGCACATGCTGATGGCCAACCTGATGGGTTCGATTGTCTGTGTGTGGGCGGTGCTGCGGATTCGCGATCCGCAGCAGGCGTTTGGCCGCTATGACGCAGTGGGGCGCATTCTTTTCGCCAGCTGGCAGCTGTATGCCCTGATGCACGGCGCCACGGCGTTGATCGGGGTGACCCTGTTCTTCGAGCTGGCCTGGTGCGTGGCGCAGTTGTTGCCGGTCAAAGGCGTCGCCGGCAACCCGGCTCCTGCGGGGCGTGCGCCGATCGTTTAATGCCCCGCCTGCCAGGGCTGGCCCAGGGACACCGGCGCGTACAGGCGGGTGCGCAAGGCGTCCCGGGACAGCAGCACCAGCACCAGGATGGTCGCGGCATAGGGCAGCATGGCCAGCAGGTTGGCCGGAATCGCCAGCCCCAGGCCCTGGGCGACCAGGTGCAGGATGCTGGCCAGGCCGAACAGGTAGGCGCCGAGCAGCAGGCGCCACACGCGCCAGCTGGCGAACACCACCAGCGCCAGGGCGATCCAGCCGCGCCCGGCGCTCATGTTCTCGGCCCACATCGGTGTGTAGGCCAGGGACAGGTAAGCCCCGGCCAGGCCGGCCATGGCGCCGCCGAACAGCACCGCGAGCGTCCGCACCCGCAGCACCGGCAGGCCCATGGCGCTGGCGGCGTCGGGGCTTTCGCCGACCGCCTGGATGATCAGGCCGACCCGGCTTTTCAGGATCACCCAGGCCACCAGGGCGAACAGGGCAAAGGACAGGTAGACCAGCAGGTCCTGGGCAAACAGCATGCGTCCGATCAGCGGGATTTCGCTCAGCAGCGGAATCGCCATGGGCTCGAAGCCGGCCAGGGGTTTACCGACCCAGCTGGCGCCGACGAAACTCGACAGCCCGACGCCAAAGATGGTCAGAGCCAGGCCGGTGGCCACCTGATTGGCGTTGAACACCAGCGCCACCAGGGCGAACAGCGCCGACAGCAGCATCCCGGCGAGCATCGCCAGCAGCACGCCGAGCCACAGATTGCCGCTGTTCAGGGCGACGATAAAACCGATCACCGCGCCAAACAGCATCATGCCTTCCTGGCCGAGGTTGAGGACGCCGCTCTTTTCGCAGATCAGTTCGCCCAGGGCCACCAGCAGCAGCGGCGTGCCGCAGCGGATCATGGCGTAGAAAATATTGCTCAACAGATCGATATCCATCACAGCGCTCCTGCCTGTACGGAAGAGGTGGCGAGGCGACGTGTCCAGCGCAGGTTCAGGCGCGGCCGATAGAGAATCAGCACGTCACTGGCCAGCAGGAAGAACAGCATCATGCCCTGGAACAACTGAGTGATGGCTTGTGGCAGGTTGAGGCTCATCTGCGCGTTTTCGCCACCGATGTACAGCAACGCCATCAGCAGGCTGGAAAACAGGATGCCGATGGGGTGCAGGCGGCCGAGAAAGGCCACGGTGATTGCCGCATAGCCGTAGCCGGGCGACACCTGGGGCACCAGTTGGCCGATGGGGCCGGTGACTTCGCACACCCCGGCCAGACCGGCCAGCCCACCGCTGATCAGCAGCGCCAGCCAGATCAGGCGCTTTTCGCGAAAACCGACAAAGCCGGCGGCGCGCTTGTCCAGGCCCAGCACCTTGATCTGGAACCCGACGAAGCTCTTTTGTAGCAGCACCCACACCGCTACCAGGGCCAGCAAGGCGAAATACACCCCGGCGTGCACCCGGCCATCTTCCAGGAGCAGCGGCAGGCGGCTGGCGTCGCCGAACATCGCCGACTCGGGGAAGTTGAACCCGCCCGGGTCTTTCAGCGGCCCGTGCACGCAGTACAGCAGCAGGTTCAGGGCGATGTAGTTGAGCATGATGCTGGTGAGGATTTCATTGGCATTGAAGTGCGTGCGCAGCCAGGCGGTGAGGCCGGCCCAGGCGGCGCCGGCCAGGGTTCCGGTGAGCAGGATCAGCACCAGCGCCCAGCGGCTTTGCAGGTCGATGAGGTGCACCGCCAGCGCGCTGCCGGCCAGCGCGCCGAGCAGCAATTGGCCTTCGGCGCCGATGTTCCAGATTCGCGCCTGATACGCCACGGCCAGGCCGAGGGCACAGAGCAGGATCGGCAGCGCCTTGACCAGCAGTTCGGAGACGCCATACAGGTCGCTGATCGGGGCAATCAGCAAGGTGTGCAAGGTTTGCAGCGGATCGTGGCCCAGGGCGATGAACAGCAGCGAGCCGCAGCCCAGGGTCAGGACCGCGGCCAGCAGCGGCGAGCACCAGAGCATCAGGCGCGATTGCTGGCCGCGGGGTTCGAGTGAAAGCAGCATAAATAAAGAGCTCCGTTACGCGGGCTGGGCGGACAAGTGGACGGGGGTATCGAACTGGCCGGCCATCCAGCCTCCGACTTCGATCAGGCTGGTGTCGGCGGTGGCCTTGAGCGCCGACAGGCGACCGCCGCACAGGGCCGCCAGGCGATCGCTGATCTGGAACAGTTCATCGAGGTCTTCGGAGATCACCAGGATCGCCGCGCCCGCATCGCGCAGCGCCACCAGGGCCCGGTGGATAGTCGCGGCGGCGCCGACGTCGACGCCCCAGGTCGGGTGCGCGGCGATCAGCAGCCTGGGGCGCTGGAGGATTTCCCGGCCGAGGATGAATTTCTGCAGGTTGCCGCCGGACAGGCTGCGGGCGGCGGTCTGGCTGTCCGGGGTTTTCACCGCGAAGCGGCGGATGATGTCTTCGGCCAGGGCCAGCACCTTGCCGCGCTGAATCAGGCCTTTGCTCACCAGGCCTTGCTGAAAGGCGGTCAGCAGCGCGTTGTCCGCCAGGCTCAGTTCCGGCACGGCGCCGTGGCCCAGGCGCTCGGCCGGGACGAATGCCAGGCCCAGGCCACGACGGGCGTCGGGGCGCAGGTGGGCGACGGCTTGCCCGGCGAAGCGCAGGGTGTCGGCTTGGGTGCGGCCAAGGCGCTGTTCGCCGCTGAGCAGGGCCAGCAGTTCGTCCTGGCCGTTGCCGGCGACCCCGGCGATACCGACGATTTCTCCGCTGCGCACGTCCAGGTCGATGTCCTTGAGCGAGCAGCCGAACGGATCCGGGTTGGGCCAGGATAGCTTGCGGACTTGCAGGAAGGCATTGCCGCCCCTGGCCTTGGGGTAGTCGGTGATCAGGCCCGCGGCTTCGCCGACCATCAGCCGCGCCAATTCCTGGTCCGAACATTGCGCGGGTACGCAGTGCCCGGCCACCCGGCCGCCGCGCAGCACCGTGGCGTTGTGGCACAGGGCGCGGACTTCGCCGAGCTTGTGGCTGATGAACAGAATGCTGCAGCCCTCGCTGGCCAGGCGGCGCAGGGTGACGAACAGTTCGTCGGCCTCTTGCGGTGTCAGCACCGAAGTCGGTTCGTCGAGGATCAGCAGGCGGATGTCCTGCATCAGGCAGCGCACGATCTCCACCCGCTGGCGCTCGCCGATGGACAGGCTGTGCACCAGGCGTTCCGGCTCCAGGGCCATGCCGTAGCGTTGCGAGACCTGGCGGATCTTCGGCTCCAGTTGCTTCGGCGTGCCGGCTGCGGCGCCCATGGCCAGGGCGATGTTCTGCGCCACGGTCAGGGTCTCGAACAGCGAGAAATGCTGGAACACCATGCCGATCCCCAGGCTGCGCGCCTGGGCCGGATTGCGCATCAGTTGACGCTGCCCCTGCCAGATCAGCTCGCCCGAGTCGGCCTGGGTCACCCCGTAGATGATCTTCATCAGGGTGCTTTTGCCGGCGCCGTTTTCCCCGAGCAGGGCATGGATCTCCCCGGGCTGGATGCTCAGGTCGATCCCGTCGTTGGCCAGGCAGCCGGGATACCGTTTGGTGATCCTGCACAGTTGCAGGCGGGGTGTCGCATCGGGGACGGGGTTTGGCATGACGGACTCGGGTGGCTGAACGTTATGCCGGTGGATAAAGCAATTTCCTGGCCAGTGAGTCAGGAAATGGCCGCGACCCCGAGGAACCGGGGTTGCGGGCGCCCTTTGCGGGTTTCCCGGTGCGTGTAGGTGGCACCAGTTCGGGGCGAGGTGCTTGAAAAGGCGGCAGTTTGCCCGAACGAGACTGGTCGAAAAATGATCAGGTGCCTGCAAGCCTTGCCGGATCGGCGGCTGGCGCAGCCTTGCACGGGTTATCCACAGCTTGCTCCACAGTATTTGTGTGCAAGCCCGAAAGTCGGGCATAAGCACTGTGGGGCTTTCTTCTAAACGCGATAAAACCAGCTAACTTACTGTTTTAGCTTGAAAAATATGTTTTTTGCGAGCGATTGGGCGAAAAGTGAGCAACCGCCGCAAAGCCACGTTGCAAAAGGGTTACAGAGGAGTGTGCTCAGGTTATCCACAGTCGGGTGCACAGCGGGTGTGGGCAAGTCGGTTATCCACCGGGCCGTTGTGCACAGGACGATTGTGCCGCGTGGGTGCGTATGGGGGCGCTCAGCGCTGCAAGAGGATGCGCCCGCGGCTCAGGTCGGCCAGTTGGCCCTGCAAAGTGGCGATCTGGCTTTCACCGAGCGCCAGTTGCAGCTCCACGCCATTGGCCGTGAAATGCTCCTCGACCACCAATCCGCCCAGGTCGGCGACCCGCAGCTTGACCAGGGCCAGTTCGCTGAAGCTGCAGGCGCAGTGCAGCGCGACCCGGCTGATCAGCTCGATGCGCTCGGCGCCTTGCAGGCACTTGTTGGCGCTGCCGCCATAGGCGCGGGCCAGGCCGCCGGTGCCCAGTTGGATGCCGCCGTACCAGCGAATCACCAGTACCGCGACCTGATCGCACTCCTGGGCCTCGATGGCCGCGAGAATCGGTCGTCCCGCAGTGCCGCCGGGTTCGCCGTCATCGCTGCTGCGGTATTGGTCGGCAAGTTTCCAGGCCCAGCAGTTGTGGGACGCGTTGAGGTCGCTGTGCCGTTCGATAAAGGCTTGGGCCTCGGCCGCGCTGGTGATCGGCGCGGCGAGGGCGATAAAGCGGCTTTTGCGAATCTCTTCGCGGTACTCGCAAAGGCCGGCGAGGGTAAAGGGCATGCGCGCTGTTCTTTATAAGGCTGGCTTGAGCCCGCAACCCTTGAGGATGATGCGGATCAGATTGTTGCCGGCGTCTTCCATATCTTGCTTGGTCAGCTTGCTGCGCCCGGTGACACGGCAGATCTGGGTGGCGAAGTCGGCATAGTGCTGGGTGCTGCCCCACAGCAGGAAGATCAGATGCACCGGGTCCACCGGGTCCATCTTGCCGGCGTCGATCCAGGCCTGGAACACCGCGGCGCGCCCCTGGAACCAGGCGCGGTAATCCTGGCTGAAGTACTCGCTCAGGCATTCGCCGCCGCTGATGATTTCCATTGCGAAGATCCGCGACGCCTGGGGCTGGCGCCGCGAGAACTCCATCTTGGCGCGGATGTAGCGGGTCAGCGCTTCGGCCGGGTCGTCGTCGGCGGTCAGGGTGTTGAAGGTGCTGTCCCACTGCTCGAGGATGTTGCTCAACACCGCGATATACAGCCCAAGCTTGTTGGTGAAGTAGTAGTGCAGGTTGGCTTTGGGCAGGCCGGCATTCTGCGCGATGGTGTTCATGCTGGTGCCTTTGAAACCGTGGCGGGCGAACTCGTCTTCGGCGGCCTTGATGATCGCCTCTTCATTCTTCTGGCGAATGCGGCTGGCGGGCTTGGCGGTGTGAGGGCCGGCGTGGGCTGGAACTTCAAGGGTCATAAGCGTTTCCGGGCTGTTCTGTGGGTGCACCGGTGCGTTGATAGCGCACCCACAGGCGTCAGACAAGTCTTATGGGCAGAAAACCTCGAAGCGCCTGCGGTCAGCGGGTGGCCGCCAGGCTTTCCAGGAAGCTTTCCAGCACCAGGTGAGGGCGGCGCCCCTTGCGGGTGACCGAGGCCAGGCTCAGGTCGTAGAAGCGCGAGCCGGGTTTGAGCGCACGCAACCGCCCCTGCTGGACCCACAGGCTGGCGTAATGGTCTGGCAGGTAACCGATGTAGCGTCCCGTGAGGATCAGGAACGCCATGCCCTCGCGGTCCGACGCGCTGGCCGTGCAATTGAGCGCCTGGTAATGGGCCTGGATCTCGGCCGGCAGGCGGAAGGTCGGCGCGATGGCGTCCTGCTCGTTGAGCCGCCGATCGTCCAGTTGCCTGTCGTCCACATAAAACAGCGGATGGCCCACCGCGCAGTACAACAGCGAGCGCTCGTCATACAGCGGCTGGTATTCCAGCCCGGACAAGGCGCTGGCCTGGGGCACCACGCCGACATGCAGGCGACCGTCGAGCACGCCCTGTTCGACTTCATTGGGGGCGATCATGCGGATCTGGATCTGCACGTCCGGCCCACGCTCCTTCAGTTGGGCCAGGGCATGAGTGATGCGCATGTGGGGCAGGGTGACCAGGTTGTCGGTCAGGCCGATGATCAATTCGCCACGCAGGTGTCGGTGCAGGCCGTTGACCTCGGTACGAAAGCTTTCCAGGGCGCTCAGCAATTGCAGGGCCGACTGGTACACCTCGCGGCCTTCTTCGGTCAGGGAAAAACCGGCGCGTCCGCGCTGGCACAGGCGCAGGCCGAGACGTTGTTCAAGGTCGCTCATCTGCTGGCTGATGGCCGAGCGGCCAATGCCGAGCACGGTTTCCGCAGCCGAGAAGCCTCCACATTCGACCACGCTGCGAAAGATCCGCAACAGACGGATATCGAAGTCGCTGACTTGTGCCAGCGGGTCGGCTCGGCGGCTGCTCATAGTTTAGTGAACCACTGACTGAAGGTTATAAAAGTTGGATTTCAACGACTTTATCGCCGTGGCAACTTAGCTGCAACAACGCTTTCCGATCCCTGCGCCGCTTATTGCCCTGCGAGGTTTTGCCCCATGAACATGCCTGAAAACGCTCCAGCTTCCCTGGCCAGCCAGCTCAAGCTCGACGCTCACTGGATGCCCTACACCGCCAACCGCAACTTCCAGCGCGATCCGCGCCTGATCGTTGCCGCCGAAGGCAGCTGGCTGGTCGATGACAAGGGGCGCAAGGTCTATGACTCGCTGTCCGGCCTGTGGACCTGTGGCGCCGGCCACACCCGCAAGGAAATCCAGGAAGCGGTCGCCAAGCAACTGAGCACCCTCGATTACTCGCCGGGCTTCCAGTACGGCCATCCGCTGTCGTTCCAGCTGGCGGAGAAAATCACTGCGCTGACCCCGGGCAACCTGAACCATGTGTTCTTCACCGACTCCGGCTCCGAGTGCGCCGATACCGCGGTGAAAATGGTGCGTGCCTACTGGCGCCTGAAGGGCCAGCCGACCAAGACCAAGATGATCGGCCGGGCCCGTGGCTATCACGGGGTGAACATTGCCGGTACCAGCCTCGGCGGGGTCAACGGCAACCGTAAGCTGTTCGGCCAGGCGATGTCGGATGTCGACCACCTGCCGCATACCCTGCTGGCCAGCAACGCGTTCTCCCGCGGTATTCCGGAGCAGGGCGGCATCGCCCTGGCCGACGAGCTGCTCAAGCTGATCGAACTGCACGATGCATCCAATATCGCGGCGGTTTTCGTCGAGCCTCTGGCCGGCTCCGCTGGCGTGCTGGTGCCGCCGCAGGGTTACCTCAACCGCCTGCGGGAAATCTGCGACCAGCACAACATCCTGCTGGTGTTCGACGAAGTGATCACCGGTTTCGGCCGTACCGGCAAAATGTTCGGGGCCGACAGCTTCGGCGTGACCCCGGACCTGATGTGCATCGCCAAGCAAGTCACCAACGGTGCGATTCCGATGGGGGCGGTGATTGCCAGCTCCGAGATCTACCAGACCTTCATGAACCAGCCGACGCCCGAGTACGCGGTGGAATTCCCTCACGGCTACACCTACTCGGCGCACCCGGTAGCCTGCGCAGCCGGCCTGGCGGCGCTGGATCTGTTGCAGAAGGAGAACCTGGTACAGAGCGTCGCTGACGTGGCGCCGCATTTCGAGAAGGCGTTGCACGGCATCAAGGGGACGAAGAACGTCATCGACATCCGTAACTACGGCCTGGCCGGTGCCATCCAGATTGCCGCGCGTGACGGCGATGCCATCGTGCGTCCGTTCGAGGCAGGCATGGCCCTGTGGAAAGCCGGTTTCTACGTGCGCTTCGGCGGCGACACCCTGCAGTTCGGCCCGACCTTCAACAGCAAGCCGCAGGATCTGGATCGCCTGTTCGATGCCGTTGGCGAAGTGCTGAACAAGCTCGACTGAGTTCAACCAAACCTGCAGGAGCCGAGCTTGCTCGCGATGGCGTCCGCAAAGGCGGTCGCGGCTTGGCTCCTCCCCTGTGACATCTCTATATAGCAGGCGCTCGTTCGCGAGCGCCTGTGGACCACTTCAGGAGTCCCCCGATGAGTGTTATCCCGCATTTGATCAATGGCGAACTGGTGACCGAGAACGGTCGCGCGGTCGATGTGTTCAACCCGTCTACCGGCCAGGCAATCCACAAGCTGCCGCTGGCCAGCCGTGAAACCATCCAGAGCGCCATCGATGTCGCCAAGGCGGCTTTCCCGGCCTGGCGCAACACGCCGCCAGCCAAGCGTGCCCAGGTGATGTTCCGCTTCAAGCAGTTGCTGGAGCAGAACGAATCGCGCATCGCCCAGTTGATCAGCGAAGAACACGGCAAGACCCTGGAAGACGCCGCCGGCGAGCTCAAGCGTGGTATCGAGAACGTCGAGTTCGCCTGTGCCGCGCCGGAAATCCTCAAGGGCGAATACAGCCGCAACGTCGGTCCGAACATCGATGCCTGGTCCGATTTCCAGCCATTGGGCGTCGTGGCCGGTATCACCCCGTTCAACTTCCCGGCGATGGTGCCGCTGTGGATGTACCCGCTGGCGATCGTCTGTGGTAACTGCTTCATCCTCAAGCCGTCCGAGCGTGACCCGAGCTCGACCCTGCTGATCGCCCAGCTGTTGCTGGAAGCCGGCCTGCCGAAAGGTGTGCTGAGTGTGGTGCATGGCGACAAGGCGGCGGTGGATGCGCTGATCGAAGCGCCGGAAGTCAAAGCGCTGAGCTTCGTCGGCTCGACGCCGATTGCCGAATACATCTATGCCGAAGGCACCAAGCGCGGCAAGCGCGTGCAGGCGCTGGGCGGCGCGAAGAACCATGCCGTGCTGATGCCGGATGCCGACCTGGATAACGCGGTCAGCGCACTAATGGGCGCAGCCTACGGTTCCTGCGGCGAACGCTGCATGGCGATCTCGGTGGCGGTATGCGTGGGCGATCAAGTGGCCGATGCGCTGGTCGCCAAGTTGGTACCGCAAATCAAGGCACTGAAAATCGGCGCCGGTACCTCCTGTGGCCTGGACATGGGGCCGCTGGTCACAGGGCAGGCTCGGGACAAGGTCAGCGGTTATGTCGAAGACGGTGTGGCGGCAGGCGCGACCCTGGTGGTCGATGGCCGCGGCCTGAGTGTGCCGGGTCATGAAGATGGCTTCTTCCTGGGTGGCTGCCTGTTCGACAACGTCACCCCGCAAATGCGCATCTATAAAGAAGAGATCTTCGGGCCAGTGCTGTGTGTCGTACGGGTGAACAGCCTGGAAGAGGCGATGCAACTGATCAACGATCATGAGTACGGCAACGGCACCTGCATCTTCACCCGCGACGGTGAGGCGGCGCGTCTGTTCTGTGACGAGATCGAAGTGGGCATGGTCGGGGTCAACGTACCGCTGCCGGTTCCAGTGGCCTACCACAGCTTCGGTGGCTGGAAGCGTTCGCTGTTTGGTGACCTGCATGCCTATGGTCCGGATGGCGTGCGGTTCTATACCCGCCGCAAGGCGATTACCCAGCGTTGGCCGCAGCGTGCCAGCCACGAAGCCTCGCAGTTTGCCTTCCCTAGCTTGTAAGCAAGTGGAAGAGAGCAAAGGCCGCCCCTTGGGGCGGCCTTTGCTTTTAAGGTGTTTTTGATCGATGTGACAGGTTTATGAAAATAAGTGTTGACGGCGGATTTTATCTCTCTATAATTCGCCCCAATTCCGGCGCAGTCGAAATGGAAAACTCCTTGAGATTCAACGAGTTAAGCGATTTTCGGCAGCGGTTAAGCTTCAGTTCATCGAAGCCCGAAGGAGTTGATAAGGCAGTAAGTTTTCGCCTTGTTGACGATTCGATCGTCTCGGTCGAAAGCGGAGAAAAAGAGGTGTTGACAGCAGTGTGTAACGCTGTAGAATTCGCCTCCCGCTGACGAGAGATCGGAAGCGCAAGTGGTTGAAGTTGCAAAGGAAACTTTGAAAACTTCTTAAAATAACCGCTTGACAGATACAGAGGCTGCTGTAGAATGCGCGCCTCGGTTGAGACGAAAGACTTAACCAACCGCTCTTTAACAACTGAATCAAGCAATTCGTGTGGGTGCTTGTGGAGTCAGACTGATAGTCAAAAAGATTATCAGCATCACAAGTTACTCCGCGAGAAATCAAAGATGTAACCAACGATTGCTGAGCCAAGTTTAGGGTTTTCTCAAAACCCAAAGATGTTTGAACTGAAGAGTTTGATCATGGCTCAGATTGAACGCTGGCGGCAGGCCTAACACATGCAAGTCGAGCGGTAGAGAGGTGCTTGCACCTCTTGAGAGCGGCGGACGGGTGAGTAATGCCTAGGAATCTGCCTGGTAGTGGGGGATAACGTCCGGAAACGGACGCTAATACCGCATACGTCCTACGGGAGAAAGCAGGGGACCTTCGGGCCTTGCGCTATCAGATGAGCCTAGGTCGGATTAGCTAGTTGGTGAGGTAAAGGCTCACCAAGGCGACGATCCGTAACTGGTCTGAGAGGATGATCAGTCACACTGGAACTGAGACACGGTCCAGACTCCTACGGGAGGCAGCAGTGGGGAATATTGGACAATGGGCGAAAGCCTGATCCAGCCATGCCGCGTGTGTGAAGAAGGTCTTCGGATTGTAAAGCACTTTAAGTTGGGAGGAAGGGTACTTACCTAATACGTGAGTATTTTGACGTTACCGACAGAATAAGCACCGGCTAACTCTGTGCCAGCAGCCGCGGTAATACAGAGGGTGCAAGCGTTAATCGGAATTACTGGGCGTAAAGCGCGCGTAGGTGGTTCGTTAAGTTGGATGTGAAATCCCCGGGCTCAACCTGGGAACTGCATCCAAAACTGGCGAGCTAGAGTATGGTAGAGGGTGGTGGAATTTCCTGTGTAGCGGTGAAATGCGTAGATATAGGAAGGAACACCAGTGGCGAAGGCGACCACCTGGACTGATACTGACACTGAGGTGCGAAAGCGTGGGGAGCAAACAGGATTAGATACCCTGGTAGTCCACGCCGTAAACGATGTCAACTAGCCGTTGGGAGCCTTGAGCTCTTAGTGGCGCAGCTAACGCATTAAGTTGACCGCCTGGGGAGTACGGCCGCAAGGTTAAAACTCAAATGAATTGACGGGGGCCCGCACAAGCGGTGGAGCATGTGGTTTAATTCGAAGCAACGCGAAGAACCTTACCAGGCCTTGACATCCAATGAACTTTCCAGAGATGGATTGGTGCCTTCGGGAACATTGAGACAGGTGCTGCATGGCTGTCGTCAGCTCGTGTCGTGAGATGTTGGGTTAAGTCCCGTAACGAGCGCAACCCTTGTCCTTAGTTACCAGCACGTTATGGTGGGCACTCTAAGGAGACTGCCGGTGACAAACCGGAGGAAGGTGGGGATGACGTCAAGTCATCATGGCCCTTACGGCCTGGGCTACACACGTGCTACAATGGTCGGTACAGAGGGTTGCCAAGCCGCGAGGTGGAGCTAATCCCACAAAACCGATCGTAGTCCGGATCGCAGTCTGCAACTCGACTGCGTGAAGTCGGAATCGCTAGTAATCGCGAATCAGAATGTCGCGGTGAATACGTTCCCGGGCCTTGTACACACCGCCCGTCACACCATGGGAGTGGGTTGCACCAGAAGTAGCTAGTCTAACCTTCGGGGGGACGGTTACCACGGTGTGATTCATGACTGGGGTGAAGTCGTAACAAGGTAGCCGTAGGGGAACCTGCGGCTGGATCACCTCCTTAATCGACGACATCAGCTGCTTCATAAGCTCCCACACGAATTGCTTGATTCATTGAAGAAGACGATTGGGTCTGTAGCTCAGTTGGTTAGAGCGCACCCCTGATAAGGGTGAGGTCGGCAGTTCGAATCTGCCCAGACCCACCAATTACTGGTGCACCCTGTAGCGATACGGGGCCATAGCTCAGCTGGGAGAGCGCCTGCCTTGCACGCAGGAGGTCAGCGGTTCGATCCCGCTTGGCTCCACCATTACAGATTGGTGTCCATCGTTTAAAGCTTAGAAATGAGCATTCCGCCCAAGTGGCGATGAATGTTGATTTCTGATCTTTATCAGAATCGTTCTTTAAAAATTTGGGTATGTGATAGAAAGATAGACTGAACACTACTTTCACTGGTAGTGGATCAGGCTAAGGTAAAATTTGTGAGTGGCTCTTAAGAGCATTGCGAATTTTCGGCGAATGTCGTCTTCACAGTATAACCAGATTGCTTGGGGTTATATGGTCAAGTGAAGAAGCGCATACGGTGGATGCCTTGGCAGTCAGAGGCGATGAAAGACGTGGTAGCCTGCGATAAGCTTCGGGGAGTCGGCAAACAGACTTTGATCCGGAGATCTCTGAATGGGGGAACCCAGCCAGCATAAGCTGGTTATCTTGTACTGAATACATAGGTGCAAGAGGCGAACCAGGGGAACTGAAACATCTAAGTACCCTGAGGAAAAGAAATCAACCGAGATTCCCTTAGTAGTGGCGAGCGAACGGGGACTAGCCCTTAAGTGGCTTTGAGATTAGCGGAACGCTCTGGAAAGTGCGGCCATAGTGGGTGATAGCCCTGTACGCGAAAGTCTCTTAGTCATGAAATCGAGTAGGACGGAGCACGAGAAACTTTGTCTGAATATGGGGGGACCATCCTCCAAGGCTAAATACTACTGACTGACCGATAGTGAACTAGTACCGTGAGGGAAAGGCGAAAAGAACCCCGGAGAGGGGAGTGAAATAGATCCTGAAACCGTATGCGTACAAGCAGTGGGAGCAGACTTTGTTCTGTGACTGCGTACCTTTTGTATAATGGGTCAGCGACTTATATTCAGTGGCGAGCTTAACCGAATAGGGGAGGCGTAGCGAAAGCGAGTCTTAATAGGGCGTTTAGTCGCTGGGTATAGACCCGAAACCGGGCGATCTATCCATGGGCAGGTTGAAGGTTAGGTAACACTGACTGGAGGACCGAACCGACTACCGTTGAAAAGTTAGCGGATGACCTGTGGATCGGAGTGAAAGGCTAATCAAGCTCGGAGATAGCTGGTTCTCCTCGAAAGCTATTTAGGTAGCGCCTCATGTATCACTGTAGGGGGTAGAGCACTGTTTCGGCTAGGGGGTCATCCCGACTTACCAAACCGATGCAAACTCCGAATACCTACAAGTGCCGAGCATGGGAGACACACGGCGGGTGCTAACGTCCGTCGTGAAAAGGGAAACAACCCAGACCGTCAGCTAAGGTCCCAAAGTTATGGTTAAGTGGGAAACGATGTGGGAAGGCTTAGACAGCTAGGAGGTTGGCTTAGAAGCAGCCACCCTTTAAAGAAAGCGTAATAGCTCACTAGTCGAGTCGGCCTGCGCGGAAGATGTAACGGGGCTCAAACCATACACCGAAGCTACGGGTATCACGTAAGTGATGCGGTAGAGGAGCGTTCTGTAAGCCTGTGAAGGTGAGTTGAGAAGCTTGCTGGAGGTATCAGAAGTGCGAATGCTGACATGAGTAACGACAATGGGTGTGAAAAACACCCACGCCGAAAGACCAAGGTTTCCTGCGCAACGTTAATCGACGCAGGGTTAGTCGGTCCCTAAGGCGAGGCTGAAAAGCGTAGTCGATGGAAAACAGGTTAATATTCCTGTACTTCTGGTTATTGCGATGGAGGGACGGAGAAGGCTAGGCCAGCTTGGCGTTGGTTGTCCAAGTTTAAGGTGGTAGGCTGAAATCTTAGGTAAATCCGGGGTTTCAAGGCCGAGAGCTGATGACGAGTTACCTTTTAGGTGACGAAGTGGTTGATGCCATGCTTCCAAGAAAAGCTTCTAAGCTTCAGATAACCAGGAACCGTACCCCAAACCGACACAGGTGGTTGGGTAGAGAATACCAAGGCGCTTGAGAGAACTCGGGTGAAGGAACTAGGCAAAATGGCACCGTAACTTCGGGAGAAGGTGCGCCGGTGAGGGTGAAGGACTTGCTCCGTAAGCCCATGCCGGTCGAAGATACCAGGCCGCTGCGACTGTTTATTAAAAACACAGCACTCTGCAAACACGAAAGTGGACGTATAGGGTGTGACGCCTGCCCGGTGCCGGAAGGTTAATTGATGGGGTTAGCTAACGCGAAGCTCTTGATCGAAGCCCCGGTAAACGGCGGCCGTAACTATAACGGTCCTAAGGTAGCGAAATTCCTTGTCGGGTAAGTTCCGACCTGCACGAATGGCGTAACGATGGCGGCGCTGTCTCCACCCGAGACTCAGTGAAATTGAAATCGCTGTGAAGATGCAGTGTATCCGCGGCTAGACGGAAAGACCCCGTGAACCTTTACTATAGCTTTGCACTGGACTTTGAATTTGCTTGTGTAGGATAGGTGGGAGGCTTTGAAGTGGGGACGCCAGTTCTCATGGAGCCATCCTTGAAATACCACCCTGGCAACTTTGAGGTTCTAACTCAGGTCCGTTATCCGGATCGAGGACAGTGTATGGTGGGTAGTTTGACTGGGGCGGTCTCCTCCTAAAGAGTAACGGAGGAGTACGAAGGTGCGCTCAGACCGGTCGGAAATCGGTCGTAGAGTATAAAGGCAAAAGCGCGCTTGACTGCGAGACAGACACGTCGAGCAGGTACGAAAGTAGGTCTTAGTGATCCGGTGGTTCTGTATGGAAGGGCCATCGCTCAACGGATAAAAGGTACTCCGGGGATAACAGGCTGATACCGCCCAAGAGTTCATATCGACGGCGGTGTTTGGCACCTCGATGTCGGCTCATCACATCCTGGGGCTGAAGCCGGTCCCAAGGGTATGGCTGTTCGCCATTTAAAGTGGTACGCGAGCTGGGTTTAGAACGTCGTGAGACAGTTCGGTCCCTATCTGCCGTGGACGTTTGAGATTTGAGAGGGGCTGCTCCTAGTACGAGAGGACCGGAGTGGACGAACCTCTGGTGTTCCGGTTGTCACGCCAGTGGCATTGCCGGGTAGCTATGTTCGGAAAAGATAACCGCTGAAAGCATCTAAGCGGGAAACTTGCCTCAAGATGAGATCTCACTGGAACCTTGAGTTCCCTAAAGGGCCGTCGAAGACTACGACGTTGATAGGTCGGGTGTGTAAGCGCTGTGAGGCGTTGAGCTAACCGATACTAATTGCCCGTGAGGCTTGACCATATAACACCCAAGCAATCTGCGAACTCGAAAGAGACCAGATTGCGGTGTGTGAAGACGCAAGAACCGAAAGTTCGTATTGCTCACAAAGCACCCGCTATTACATACCCATTCGCTGAGGCGTTACTCCTGTAACGAATCGGCTACCGAATTTCTTGACGACCATAGAGCATTGGAACCACCTGATCCCATCCCGAACTCAGAAGTGAAACGATGCATCGCCGATGGTAGTGTGGGGTTTCCCCATGTGAGAGTAGGTCATCGTCAAGATTAAATTCCGAAACCCCAATTGCGAAAGCAGTTGGGGTTTTGTTTTTTGTGCGACAAAAAATGCCTCATTCCTCGCAACACTCGCATTGGTCCTCTCAGCTGCCAGCCGTGCGCGACAGTGCTAAGGTTCGGCCCTAGCTTTTGCATTTTCCAAGGAAGCCTTTATGTCGGACGCCACGTCCCTCAGCGCTGGTTTTATGGTGGTTCATGGCAACCGCCTGGATGAGTTGCGCAGCCTGGTGGTCAGTTGGATGCGGCGTTATCCCCTGGCGCCCCTGGAGAATGAGATCGCCCTGGTACAGAGCAATGGCATCGCCCAGTGGCTGAAGCTGGCTTTGGCTGAAGATCCTGAAGAGGACGACATGGGCGGTTGTGGTATCGCTGCCGCTATCGATGTACAGCTTCCCGGCAGTTTCATGTGGCAGCTCTATCGCATGGTGCTGGGGCGCGATGAGATTCCGCCCAAGTCCCTGCTGGATAAAGCTCCGTTGACCTGGCGTCTGATGCGGCTTTTGCCTGAGTTGATCGACCAGCCGCACTTCGAGCCGTTGCAACGCTTCCTCACCCGGGACACGGATCTGCGCAAACGCTATCAACTGGCCGAGCGCCTGGCGGATCTGTTCGACCAGTATCAAGTCTATCGTGCCGACTGGCTGGAGGACTGGGCGGCAGGGCGGCATCAATTGCGCAGTGCCCGGGGTGAGGCCAAGGCCCTGGCTCCCGCCAATTGCTGGCAGGCCGAGCTATGGCGGGCCCTATTGCTGGATGTGGGTGAGGAGGGCATGGCGCAAAGTCGCGCCGGTGTTCATCAACGTTTCATCGAACGCATTCTCAGCCTGGAAACGGCGCCCCAGGGGCTGCCTTCGCGGGTCATCGTTTTCGGCATTTCCTCTTTGCCGGCACAGGCCCTCGAAGCCTTGGCCGGCTTGGCTCGTTTCAGCCAGGTCCTGCTGTGTGTGCATAACCCTTGTCGTCACCACTGGGCGGATATCGTCGCCGACAAGGACCTGCTGCGTCACCAATACAAACGCCAGGCACGCAAGGCCGAGATGCCTGTGGTGCTCGATCCGCAGAGCCTGCATCAGCATGCCCATCCGCTGCTCGCCGCCTGGGGTAAACAGGGCCGTGACTACATCAACCTGCTCGACAGCTACGACGATCCCAACAGCTACCGCTCGGCTTTTCGCGATGGGCGTATCGACCTGTTCAGCGAGAACCAGCCACAGACTTTGCTGAACCAACTGCAAGACGACATTCTCGAACTGCGCCCGCTGGAGGAGACCCGCCAGCTATGGCCGGCAGTCGATCTGCAGCAAGATAAATCGATTCGTTTTCATATCGCCCACAGCGCCCAGCGCGAAGTGGAGATTCTTCACGATCAGTTACTCGCGCGCTTCAGTGAGGACGCCACATTACGTCCCCGGGATGTGATCGTCATGGTGCCCGACATCGACAGCTACGCGCCGCATATTCGCGCAGTATTCGGCCAGTTGGAGCGGGACGATCGGCGTTTCATTCCATTCACCCTGACGGACCAGGGCCAGCGTGGTCGCGACCCCCTGCTGATTGCCGTGGAACACCTGCTCAAATTGCCGGACAGCCGCTTCCCCGTCAGCGAGATCCTTGACCTGCTGGATGTACCGGCACTGCGTGCCCGCTTTGGCGTGGATGAAGCCGATCTGCCCACCCTGCACCGTTGGATCGAGGGTGCCGGCATTCGTTGGGGCATGAACGCGGAGCAAAGGGCCAATCTCGGCTTGCCGCAGGCGCTGGAGCAAAACAGCTGGCGTTTTGGCCTGCGCCGCATGTTGCTGGGCTATGCCGTGGGCCGCTCCGAGGCTTGTGAGGGAATCGAGCCTTACGACGAAATAGGTGGCCTGGATGCGGCGTTGATCGGGCCGCTGGTCGCGCTGCTCGATGCGTTGGAAACGGCTTATCAGAGCCTTGCCTTGCCGGCTTCGCCACCGCAGTGGGGCGAGCGCCTGCAGGCGCTGATCCAGCAGTTTTTCCTGGCCAGCACCGAACATGACGACTATCTGCTGAGCCAGCTCGAAGACTTGCGCGAGACCTGGCTGGAAACCTGCGAGTCGGTCGGCTTGCATGACGAGTTGCCGCTGACCGTGGTCCGCGAGGCCTGGCTGGCCGGGTTGGACCAGGGGCGCTTATCCCAACGTTTCCTGGCCGGAGCGGTGAACTTCTGTACGTTGATGCCGATGCGCGCAATTCCTTTCAGGCTGGTATGCCTGCTGGGGATGAACGATGGCGATTATCCGCGGGCGCAACCGCCACTGGATTTCGACCTGATGGGCAGCGACTACCGGCCCGGTGACCGTTCGCGGCGCGAAGACGATCGTTACCTGTTGCTGGAGGCGCTGCTCTCGGCTCGCGACCAGCTGTACGTCAGTTGGGTCGGCCGCAGCATCCGTGACAACAGCGAGCGCCCGGCCTCCGTGCTGATCGGCCAGTTGCGCGATCACCTGGCCAGCGGCTGGAAGCTGGCAAACGCTCAGCAAGACCTGCTTCATGCCCTGACCCAGGAGCACCCTTTACAGCCTTTCAGTTCGCGTTACTTCCATGAAGGCGCCGGGCTGTTCAGCTATGCCCGCGAATGGCAACTGTTGCACCAGGCCCGGCCTGCTCCTCAAGCGCTCGAGCCGCTCGCGCCTTATGTCCAGGAGGAACCTTTGAGCCTGGGGCAATTGCAGGATTTCCTGCGCAACCCGGTACGGCATTTCTTCAGCCAGCGCCTGAAGGTGTTCTTCGAGTCGGTCGACGCGCCTTTGGCCGACGAGGAGCCTTTCGTGCTCGACGCACTGCAACGCTACAGCTTGAGCGACAGCCTGCTGGAGGCCGCGTTGGCCAGCGGCGATGATCCGCAGCCGGCTTTGCAGGCCCAGGCGCAACGGTTACAAGCCAGTGGCCTGCTGCCCATGGCCGGCTTTGGCGAGAGCCTGCAAAGAGAATTGATCGAGCCCCTGCCGGATCTGCTGCTGCGCTATCGGCAGTTGCTGGAGCTCTGGCCGACCCCGGTGGTCAGCGCCTCGCCGATTGTCCTTGAGCTCCAGGGCGTGAGGGTCGAGGGCTGGCTGAGTGGTCTTCACCAGCGGGGCGATGGCGGGTTGTTGTCGGTGACGACTATCCCCAACAGCATCGGCTCGCCCAAGACCCGCAAGTGGCACCGCCTGGTCCGGCCCTGGGTCAATCATCTGCTGGCCTGTGCCAGCGGCTATAGCCTGACCACCGCGCTGGTGGCCAGCGATGACACTCTGTTGCTGCCCCCCCTGGAGCGAGACGCTGCGCAGCAGACCCTGAGCGATCTGTTGCTCGCCTGGCAGGCAGGCATGTGCCAGCCGTTGCCGGTTGCGGTAAAGACCGCCTTTGCCTGGCTCGGTCAGGCCGACCCGGGCAAGGCTGAAGCGGCGGCCCGCAAGGGTTATGAAGGGGATGGCCAGACCACCGATGGCGAGCGTCGGGAAAGCCCGGCCCTGGCGCGTCAGTACCCGGACTACAACGCCCTGGTCGCCGATGAAACCTTCAGCGGCTGGGCCGAGGCGTTGTATCGCCCTCTGTTGCAGGCGCCTTGGCGCTCCACAGCGAATGGGGAGGCGCACGCATGAGCCGACAGGCACCTCTGGCCCTGGCATTTCCGCTGCGCGGCAGCCAGTTGATCGAAGCCAGCGCCGGTACGGGCAAGACCTTCACCATCTCGGCGCTGTACCTGCGGCTGGTGTTGGGGCATGGCGGCGAGGAGGCCGGGTTCGGGCGTGAGTTGCTGCCGCCACAGATCCTGGTGGTGACTTTCACCGATGCGGCCACCAAGGAGCTGCGCGAACGGATCCGTACCCGCCTGGCTGAAGCCGCACGCTTCTTCCGGGACGAAACCGCCGCCCCCGATACCTTGATTGCCGAGCTGCGCGAGCAATTCGCGGTCGAGCAATGGCCGGGTTGCGCCAGCCGCCTGGATATCGCCGCGCAATGGATGGACGAGGCTGCGGTCTCGACTATCCACAGTTGGTGCCAGCGCATGCTGCGCGAGCACGCCTTCGACAGCGGCAGCCTGTTTACCCAGACCCTGGAAACCGATCACAGCGACTTGCTGGGCGAAGTGCTGCGTGACTACTGGCGGCTGTTTTGCTACCCGATGCAGGGCGATGCCTTGAACTGGGTACGGGCCAACTGGGGCGGCCCCGCAGCCTTGTTGCCCAGGGTGCGCGCGCTGTTCGGCAGTGAACCTGAGGCGCGCGAGGAGCGCACGCCGGCACAACTGATCGAGGCCTGCCTGCAGGAGCGCCGCTCGGCGCTGGTGCAACTCAAGGCACCCTGGCGGCAATGGGCGGCAGAGCTGCGGGAGATCTGCCTGCAGGGCGTCGCGAGCAAGGCGGTCGATGGCCGCAAGATGCAGGCCCGCTACTTTGAACCCTGGTTCGAGAAGATCGAGGCCTGGGCCGCGGACGACAGCATCGAGCAGCTGGATATCGGCACCGGCTTCAGCCGCCTGACGCCCGATGGCATGGCCGAGGCCTGGAAGGGCGAGGCACCGAGTCATCCTGCGCTGGAGGCGATGTCGAGCCTGAAAGCCGCACTCGATGCCTTGCCCAGTCCGGATGCCGCAGTGTTGCAACATGCTGCGCGCTGGGTCGGTGCGCGCTTCGAGGAGGAGAAGCGCCGACGCGCCGAGATGGGCTTCGACGACATGCTGCTGCGCCTCGATGCCGCCTTGCAGGCCGAAGGCGGCGAGCGCCTGGCGACGCTGATTCGCGAGCAGTTCCCGGTGGCTCTGATCGATGAATTCCAGGATACCGACCCGGTGCAGTACCGGATCTTCGAGAGCATCTACCGCATCGAGGACAACAGCCCCGAAACCGGCCTGTTCCTGATCGGCGACCCCAAGCAGGCGATCTATGCCTTCCGTGGCGCCGATATCTATACCTACCTGCGCGCGCGCCAGGCCACCAGTGGCCGGCTGCATACCCTGGGCACCAACTTCCGCTCCAGCCATGCCATGGTCAAGGCGGTGAACCATGTGTTCGAACGGGCCGAGTGCCGCGAGCAAGGTCGTGGCGCGTTCCTGTTCCGGGAGCCCGGCGGAGAGAACCCCGTGCCGTTCCTGTCGGTGGCCTCGCAGGGGCGCAAGGAGCAGTTGCAGGCCGACGGGCAGGGCGTGCCGGCATTGAACATCTGGCACTTGCCCGCCGAACAACCCATTTCCGGAGCGCTGTACCGCCAGCAATTGGCCGCGACCTGCGCCAGCGAGATCGTCGCCTTGCTCAATGGCGGGCAGCAGGGGCGTGTCGGATTCATGCGCGACGGCCAGCCTTTCAAAGGGGTGTTGCCGGCGGATATCGCGATTCTGGTGCGCGACGGCAAGGAGGCCCAGGCGGTGCGTGGCGAACTGGCCGCGCGTGGAGTTCGCAGCGTGTACCTGTCGGACAAGGACTCGGTATTCGCCGCCCAGGAAGCCCATGACCTGCTGGCCTGGCTCAAGGCCTGCGCCGAGCCGGACGTCGAACGCCCGCTGCGCGCGGCCCTGGCCTCCATTACCTTGGGCCTGCCGCTGGTCGAGCTGGAGCGCCTGAACCAGGACGAACTGGCCTGGGAGGGACGGGTCATGCAGTTTCGCGGGTATCGCCTGATCTGGCGGACCCAGGGCGTGCTGCCGATGCTGCGACGCTTGTTGCATGACTTCCAGCTGCCCCAGGCGTTGATCGCCCGCAGCGATGGCGAACGGGTCCTGACCAACTTGCTGCACCTGTGCGAACTGCTGCAGCAAGCGGCCGGCGAACTGGACGGCGAGCAGGCGCTGATCCGTCATCTGGCCGAGCATCTGGCCTCTTCCGCCCAGGCGAGCGAAGAACAGATCCTGCGTCTGGAAAGCGACGAACAACTGGTCAAGGTGGTGACCATCCACAAGTCCAAGGGCCTGGAGTACCCGCTGGTATTCCTGCCCTTCATCTGTTCGGCCAAACCGGTGGACGGCAGCCGCCTGCCGCTGCATTACCACGATGAGTCGGGCAAGGCGCAGATGACGCTGCGGCCAACCCCGGAGCTGATCGCCCAGGCCGACGACGAGCGCCTGGCCGAAGACCTGCGTCTGCTCTATGTGGCCCTGACCCGTGCCCAGCATGCGTGCTGGCTGGGTGTCGCGGATCTCAAGCGCGGCAACCACAGCAGCTCGGTGCTGCACCTGTCGGCCCTGGGTTACCTGCTCGGCGGCGGCGCGCGGTTGAGCGAGTCCGCGGGCTTGCTCCGCTGGCTGCAAGACCTGCAACAAGACTGCGCGGCCGTGAGTGTCAGCGAGTTGCCGAACCCTTCCGGCATGCGCTTCCATCCGCCACGCAACGACGCCACCCTGCTGGCTCCGCTGGAGCCCAAGCGGCGGGCCGCGGAAAACTGGTGGATCGCCTCCTACAGTGCCTTGCGCATCAGCGACACCCTGGGTGCCGGCAACACCGAGGCGCCGGAGAGCCCCCAGGCGCAAAAGCTCTTTGACGACGAGCGTCTCGATCCCGATGCGCCCCGCGAGGTGATGGCCAGCGGTGCGGATATCCATCGTTTTCCCCGCGGGCCGAATCCGGGCACCTTCCTCCACGGCCTGCTGGAATGGGCCGGTGACGAAGGCTTCGGCGCCGACCCCGCGGCCATCGAGGACGCCATCGCTCGCCGCTGCAACCGCCGAGGCTGGCAAGGCTGGATTCGTACCCTGAGCGACTGGTTAGGGCACCTGTTGCGACTGCCCCTGCCTGCCGGAGCGGGGCAGCCGCCCGTGGTGCTTGCCGAGTTGGCCCGCTACCGGGTGGAGATGGAGTTCTGGTTCGCCAGCCACAAGGTCGATGTGCTCAAGCTCGACGAGCTGGTGCGCCAGTACACGCACCAGGGCACGCCCCGGGTGACGGCCGAGCCGGTGCTGCTCAACGGTATGTTCAAGGGGTTCATCGACCTGACCTTCGAGCACGCCGGGCGCTATTACGTGGCCGATTACAAATCCAACTGGCTGGGCGTGGACGACGCCGCCTATACCGAGCAGGCCATGGAACAATCGATTCTCGATAACCGCTACGACCTGCAATACGTGCTGTACCTGCTGGCCTTGCACCGTCAGCTGCGGGCGCGCCTGGCGGATTACGATTACGACCGCCACGTGGGGGGCGCCCTGTATCTGTTCCTGCGGGGCACGGGATCGGCCAGTCGCGGGGTGTTTTTCACCCGGCCGCCCCGTGAGCTGATCGAGCGCCTGGACCGCTTGTTCCAGGGCAAGCCCGAGCAGCCTCGCGCCGAGCCGGCCTGGGAACAGGGAGTATTGCTGTGAACGAGGATCTGCTGACTCCGCTGGACCCCCAGCACGACCTGGCCCCCCTGGTGCGAGCCGACGACCTGCTGGTGTTGCTCGACCGTTGGGTCGAGCGTGGCTGGCTGCGTGCGCTGGACAAGGCTTTTGTGTCTTTTCTCCATGAACTGGAGCCGCAAGGCGATCCGCTGGTGTTGATGGCCGCGGCGCTGACCAGCCATCAACTGGGCCACGGGCATGTCTGCCTGGACCTGTTCGAGACGCTCAAGGAGCCGGATTTCGCCCTGTCCCTGCCGCCGGAAGGGGATCAGCCAGGCACCGCCACGGTGTTGCCGTCACAAGTGCTGGCGACGCTGGACGGTGCGCACTGGTGCAAGACCCTGGCGGCCAGCGACCTGGTTGCGCTGGCGGCCGATCCGGGCGAGCAGGCTCGCCAGCGGCCTTTGGTGCTGTCGGGCAAACGCCTTTACCTGCGCCGTTACTGGAGCTACGAACGGCGCATCGACCATGCCTTGCGCCAGCGCCTGGCGGTGCGCGAGGACACTCCCACGGACCTGGCCGAGCGCCTGGCTGGCCTGTTCGGAACAGCCAAGGGGGCGGGACCGGTCGATTGGCAGAAGCTGGCCTGCGCCCTGGCTACCCGCGGTGCGTTCAGCATCATCACCGGCGGTCCGGGCACCGGCAAGACCACCACGGTGGTGCGTCTGCTGGCCCTGCTTCAGGCCCCGGCGGTCGAGGCCGGCAAGCCATTGCGTATCCGCCTCGCGGCGCCTACCGGCAAGGCGGCGGCGCGGCTGACCGAGTCCATCAGCCTGCAAGTGCGTTCGCTGTCGGTCGCCGACGGCGTGCGCGAGAAGATCCCCAGTGACGTGACCACGGTGCACCGGCTGTTGGGCAATCGTCCCGGCACCCGGCACTTCCGCCATCATGCCGGCAACCGCCTGCCGCTGGATGTGCTGGTGGTGGACGAAGCCTCGATGATCGACCTGGAGATGATGGCCAACCTGCTCGATGCCCTGCCGATGCATGCGCGCCTGGTCTTGCTGGGGGACAAGGACCAACTGGCCTCGGTGGAGGCCGGCGCGGTGCTTGGCGACCTGTGCCGGGATGCGGAGGCGGGGTGGTACACCCCGCAGACCCGTCAATGGCTCGAGGCGGTCAGTGGCGAGCGGCTGGCGGACAGCGGCTTGCAGGAGGACGTGACAGGCAGCCACCCATTGGCCCAGCAGGTGGTGATGCTGCGCCACTCCCGGCGTTTCGGCGAGGGCAGCGGCATCGGCCAGCTGGCGCGCTGGGTCAATCAGCAACAAGCCGAGGAGGCCCGCCGCCTGCTGGCCGCCCGCAGCCATGCCGACCTGTATGGCTTGAGCCTCAAGGGCGAGCAGGATCGAACCCTGGAACGCTTGCTGCTGGAAGGCCATGGCGACGGGCCGCAGGGCTACCGGCATTACCTGAGCCTTTTGCGCAGCCAGCGCCCGCCTGCCGGCACGGCGCTGGAAGATCCCCGCTGGACGGAATGGGCCCGCGATGTGCTGTCGGCGTTTGACCAGTTCCAGTTGCTCTGTGCGGTGCGCAAGGGGCCCTGGGGTGTCGAGGGGCTGAACCAGCGGATCACCGCCGCCTTGTTCAAGGCGCGCCTGATCGAAAGCGACCAGCAGTGGTACGAAGGTCGCCCGGTGCTGATGACGCGCAACGATTACGGCCTGGGGTTGATGAACGGCGACATCGGCATCGCGCTCAAGCTGCCGGAACACGAAGGGGGGCAGGACGGGCGCCTGGTCCTGCGCGTGGCCTTCCCGCGCAACGATGGCCAGGGCGGGGTGCGTTTCGTGCTGCCAAGCCGGCTCAACGACGTGGAAACCGTGTACGCCATGACCGTGCACAAATCCCAGGGCTCGGAGTTTGCCCACACCGCGTTGATCCTGCCCGAGGTGCTGAACCCGGTGCTGACCAAGGAGCTGATCTATACCGGCATCACCCGGGCCAAGGACTGGTTCAGCCTGATCGAACCGCGGGCCGGGGTGTTCGAGGAGGCCGTGCGGCGCAAGGTCAAGCGCCTGAGCGGGTTGATGCTCGACCTGGGGTGAGTGCCGAGCCGCTGGCGCTCGGCACGCGATCAGAGCGCCGCGGCCAGCGCCGTTGCACTGGGCTGCTCGAGCCCCATGAAGCGCCTCACCCGTGCTCCGGCCTCTTCTTCGCGGATCGCCCGCGGGCTGGCGTCCAGCTGGATATTGCCGCCTTCCATGAAGATCACTCGATCGGAAATCGACAGGGCGAAGTCCATCTCGTGGGTGACGATCAACATGGTCATGCCTTCCCTGGCCAGGTCGCGAATCACATTCAACACATCGCCCACCAGCTCCGGGTCGAGGGCCGAGGTCGGCTCGTCGAAGAGCATTATCTGCGGCTCCATCGCCAGGGCCCGGGCTATCGCCACACGCTGCTGCTGACCGCCGGATAGCTGGTGCGGGTACTTGTGGGCGTGGGCCAGCAGGCCGACCTTGTCCAGCAAGGTGTAGGCCTGCTGTTCGCTCAAGGCCTTGCTGCTGCCGTGGTAACGCGGTGCCAGGCAGATGTTGTCGAGGATGCAGCGATGGGGGAACAGGTTGAAATTCTGGAAGACCATGCCGATGTGCCGCACGCCCTCGCGTACCTGCGGGCTGTGGAGATTGTCGCCGGCGCTGATGAAGCTGTTGCCGAACAGCACGATCTCGCCCTGGTCGATGCGTTCCAGGCCGTTGATGGTACGGATCAGCGAGGTCTTGCCCGAGCCGGACGGACCGATGATGGAGATCACCTGGCCGCTGGCAATGTTCAGGTCGACACCTTTGAGGACCTGATGATCGCCGTAGCGCTTGTGGATATTTTGCAGTTGCAGGGCCGGGGCGCTGCCGGCCACCGCTGGCGGGCGCGGACGGGCCGGCAGCGGTTGCGCCTGCTGCCGGAGCCGTGTGGTGCCGGCGTCGTCCAGGGTTTGCGGCGTGCGCAGGTTCAGGTCCAGGTGGCGTTCCAGGCGCTGCAACAGCCAGGCGAACAGGGTGACGATCAGCACGTAGTACACCGCCACCGCGGCCAGGGTTTCCATCACCAGGAAGTTCTGCGCATACAGGCGCTGGCCGACAGTGAGCAGTTCGGTCAGGGAGATCACCGAGATCAGCGAGGTCAGCTTGACCACGGTGATGTACTCGTTGATCAGGGTGGGCAAGGAAATGCGGAAGGCCTGGGGAATGACGATCAGCCGTTGCAGGCCGACCAGGCCGATCCCCAGCGCACGACCGGCTTCCTTCTGCCCCTTGGCCACCGAGATCAGCCCGCCGCGGTGAATTTCCGCCATGTACGCCGCTTCGGTCACCACCAGGGCGAGCAGCCCCGAGTAGAAGGGGTTGGACAGCACTGAACCTGCGGCCGGAAACAGCTGGGGCAGGTTGTAGACGAAGACCACCAGCACCAGCAGCGGGATGCTGCGAAAGAACCAGATGTACAGCGCCGCCGGGGTTCTGAGCCAGGCGGCGCTGGAGAGTTTGGCCGACGCCAGGAGAAAGCCCAGCAGCATGCCGATGAACCAGGCCAGGGCGCTGAGCTGGATCACGGTGACACAGGCGTGCCAGAAGCTGGGCAGGGAAAACAGGGAGAAGAAGTAGGACCAGTCGAATTGCATAAACACCTCGGGCGGCTTCGGATCGCCGGCAGCATGACGGGCGCCATGCGCTCGATCAGGGGCCGGTCAGGGCGCATCCGTGCGCCGCAGTGGCTGGTCAGTCGGTCACAGGCTCGAGGTTGTATTTGCCGAGGATCGCGGCGTACTCGCCGTTCCTGCGGCTCTCGGCGAAGGCTTCCTGCAGCGCCTTGTAGGTGGCGTCGTTGCCTTTCTTGACGAAGATCCCGAGGGTCTGTTGATAGATCAGGTGCTGGCTGGTGACCACCACCCGGCCGTTGGTACGTTCGGCGATCATCTTCGCCGCGCCGGCGATTTCCACCTGGGCCTGGATGTTCTTCGACAGCAGGGCCTGGGTCACTTCGGGTGCCGAGGGGTATTCGTTGACGCTGATCGCGCCCTTGTTGTTCGGCACGCAGTAGTCGCTGGAGAGCTTCTGCAACTGGCTGACCCAGGTGGTGCCCTGTTCCAGGCCGACTTTCAGGCCGCACAGGTCTTCAGGGGTTTGTGGGTTCAGGCCGCTGTCCTTGGACGCCATGATGGCCGCACCGGTTTTCGCGTAGGCGATGGTCATGGCCTGGGTCTGCCGCTCCGGGGTGATGTACATGCCGGAAATGATCGCGTCGTAGCGACCGGCGTTGAGGCCGAGGATCAGGCTGGGGAACTTGGTGTCGACGAACTCGGCCTTGGCGTTCAGGTGCCTGGCCAGGGCGTGGGCCAGTTCCGGGTCGGAGCCGACCACGTTCTTCTCGCTGTCATAGGATTCGAACGGCGGGTAGGTGATTTCCATGCCGATCTTCAGCTGGCCCGGTGTCGCGGTCGAGGCCAGGCCGGCGGTGGCGCACAACAGGCCGGCGGTGAGCAGGGTCAGGCGAGCAACATTGTTTTTGTTAAGCATGGTGGGTCTCTCCGGGGGATGGATGCAAAGGGCGGTCAGGACGCTTGCGACTGATGTTTCAGGTGGCCGAAGCTCGAGGGCTTGCGGGCTTTTTCCGGCAAGCGGATCTCGCCGTTCTCCACGCGTCTGCGCAGGTACTGATAGGTCTGCAGGGCCTGGCCGTACATGTGTTCGCCGATGGCGATCTGCTCGTAGTCGTCCGAGGCCTTGGCGAACTGCGGCAAAGGCTTGATCTGGGTATGGAAGTCGCAGGCGTAGAACAGCGGGAACGAGTAGCGCTCCTCGCTGACCGTGCGCACCCGGTGGGCGGTGGCGACGAAGGCGCCGGCGGTCATCACCTCCAGCATGTCGCCGATGTTCACCACGAAGGCGTCGGCAATGGGCGGGGCGTCGATCCACTGGCCCAGGTTGTTCATTACCTCCAGGCCTGGCTTGTCGGCCAGCAGGATGGTGAAGCATTCGTAGTCGGTGTGGGCGCCGATGCCCGGGGCATCCTGGGCCGCATCGTCGAACGGGTAGTGGATCAGGCGCAGCTTGGAAGGCGGGCGGGTGACCAGGGCGTCGAAATAGTTTTCCTCCAGGCCCAGGGCCAGGGCAAAGCCGCTGAACAGGCGCCTGCCGAGGGCGAAGACGGCCGTGTAATAGGCTTGTACCGCCTCCTTGAAACCGGGCAGTGCTGGCCATTCGTTCGGCCCCAGCAGTGGCGTGTTGGCCAGTACCAGCGGATCGTCGGCTGGCACTTCGAAGCCGATGTCGAAGGCTTCCTTGTGATCCGGCTTGCCCTTGGCATACACCTCCTCGCCTTCGGGGACGAAACCCTTGTGGCTTTTCGAGGTGCCGATGTAGTGCTGCATCTTGGTGTCCAGGGGCTGGGCGAAATAGTCCCTGGCGGCCTGGCGCAAATCGGCGATCAACTGCGGGTCGATGCCATGGCTGGTGATATAGAGGAAGCCCACTTCGCTGGCGGCTGCTCCCAGCTGCTCGGCGACAGCCAGCCGGTGTTCCAGCTCGATGCTGAACAGGCCGGCGATGTCCACCACCGGGATCTGCTTGAAGTTGGCCTTGGCCGGGGTGTTGTCGATCTTCTCGGACATGACGCAAGAACCTCACGGACGGGTTGAGTGGGTGAAGCGGTCGAAGTGTTCACGCTCGGTCCTGGCCATCCACTGGTTCAGCGACCAGAGATCGGCCACCGGCACGTTGGTGAAGGGCAGGTGATGCAGGTAGCCGTCGGCGCCGAACTCCGGGGTCAGGGTGCTGACCTGGTAGCCACGGGCCTTTTGCGAATGCCAGACGGCCTCCCAGTGTTGCTGGTGGAACGCCAGTTCACGGGCATATTCCGGGGCGGCGGGGTGCGGGACTTGCGGCCCCTGGTCGTAACCGACCCGGGCCTGGATGTGGTGAACGCGCTCGACGAACGGGGCCAGGTCATCGAAAGGATCGTCCAGCAAGCGTTCGCAGGTGACGACCCAATGGCTGATATCGCTGGTGAAGCGCAGGCCGGGCAATTGCCGGATCAGCTCCAGGGTGACCCAGGGGTTGAACAGCGAGCGGGCGCGGTGAGTCTCGAAGCTGCAGAACTGGCCATGCTTGTGCGCCAGCTCCATGGCCTGGCCGAAGAATTCGACTTGTTGCGCCAGGGGCCAGCGGTCGTTGCCGGCCAGGACGTTGACGAAGCGCGGTGCCAGCTCGGCGGCCCAGGCGAGTTTGCGGTCCAGGTCCAGCAGGTGTTCCTGGAACGCGGCCGACTGTTCGGGCAGGACGTCGTAGGCGGTGAAAACGGTGCAGATATAGCCGAGGCGATTGTCCCGCAGGAAAGTGCCGAATTCGCCGCGTTCGCGAGCTTGCAAAGGCAGGCGGGCTTCCATACCGTCGAAGCCGGCGGCCAGCAGCTCGTCGAGTGCCTCGGCCTTGCTGCCGGTATAGCCCCAGAGTGTGCGGAATATTTCCAGTTGCATCGGCTAACCTCAAAGATGTCTTGGGCTACTCATGGCACCGCAGCGGCAGGTGGCCGAGGCGGCGATACTGGGCAGTAGCAAAAGACATTCCTTGAGCCGGATCTCTGCGGATCCGATCTCACCGAGGGTGCTGGACGGCTCACTCTCTGGCGCCGATCTTAAGCAGGCGATGCAGGCATGAAGAATAGGAAGGCTCAAATCGTTACTTCATTTTTTTCTAAACCAATAGCCTGCTACCCATGCCTGGGAGCCTCGCGGCGGTTTCTCTGGCTGTGCTATCGTTGCGGCATCATTGTATGAAGATCAAAGAGAATCCCTGCATGAACGTGGCTGTCTCGGCGACGGAGCGCTTTTCGGGCTGGAGGCAGATACTGCTGTGCGCCCTTGTCTGTCTGCTGAGCACTTTCGCCGTCGCGCAACCCGAGCCTGCCGCCAGCCCGGCGGAGCAACGCGCCAAGGCGGTAACCCAGGTGGTGCTGGGCATTCTCAGTTATGCGCGCTGGCCGGTGGAGCCGGCCCAACTGCGTCTGTGCGTGATCGGGCCGACCGAATACACCGACGACCTGGTCAAGGGCACGACCCAGGCCACCGGGCGACCGGTATTGGTGCGTCGGCTGTTGGCCGATCATCCGGCCATCGTCAGCGAGTGCGATGCGGTGTACATCGGCAAGTTGACCGACGAACAGCGCACCCGCCTGTTCAATTCCCTGGTCGGGCATCCGGTGCTGAGCATCAGCGAGGGCGGTGACCAGTGCACGGTGGGTAGCTTGTTCTGCCTGCGGGTCAGCGATAACCAGGTGTCATTCGAGGTCAACCTGGACTCGGTGGCGCGCAGTGGCGTGCGGATTCACCCGAGCGTGCTGCAACTTTCCCGTCGTCGACCGGCGGCATCATGAGCCTCTTCAGATCTCCTGCGCGTCCTACGTTGCGTTCGGTCATTGGTCGCGGAAACCTGATCGTCGCGCTGCTGGCCATTTCCATGGCCAGCCTGTCCCTGACCTTTCTCGGGGTGCTGGCGTTGCGGGTCTATGCCGACCACAACCTGCATCTGATTGCCCGCTCGATCAACTACACCGTGGAAGCCGCGGTGGTGTTCAACGACAGCGCGGCGGCGACCGAAGCCCTGGCCCTGATCGCCTCCACCGAGGAGGTGGCCGATGCCCGGGTGCTCGACGCCCAGGGCCGCGTGCTGGCTCATTGGGAACGCCCGGAAACCGGCCTGCTGACCGAGCTGGAAATGCAGATCGCCCGTGCGTTTCTGGAGAAGCCCATCACCGTGTCGATCCTGCATCAGGGACGGGAAATCGGCAGCATCGCCCTGACTGGGCACGGCGGCAGCCTGCTGCGTTTCCTGCTCAGTGGGCTGGTGGGGATTGTCCTGTGCATTGCGGTGAGCGCCTGGGTCGCATTGTATCTGGCGCGCCGCCAGTTGCGCGGGATTACCGGGCCGTTGCGCAGCCTGGCCGATGTGGCTCACGCCGCACGCCGCGAGCGGGCGTTCGACGTGCGGGTACCGCCTGCGCAGATTGCCGAACTGGACAACCTGGGCAACGACTTCAATGCCTTGCTCGATGAGCTGGAAGCCTGGCAAAGCCATCTGCAGAGCGAAAACGAAACCCTGGCCCACCAGGCCAGCCATGACAGCCTGACCGGCTTGCCGAACCGGGCATTTTTCGAAGGGCGACTGATCCGCGCGCTGCGCAGCGCGAGCAAGCTCGACGAGCGGGTAGCGGTGCTGTTTCTCGACAGCGACCGCTTCAAGGTGATCAACGACAATTTCGGCCACGCGGCCGGCGACGCGGTGTTGATGGCGGTGGCCTCACGGGTGCGCGCGCAACTGCGCGAGGAGGACCTGGTGGCACGCCTGGGGGGCGACGAGTTCGCCATTCTGTTGACCCCGCTGCACCGGATCGAAGATGCCCAGCGTATCGCCGACAAGATCATCGCCAGCATGGAGGCGCCGATTGTCCTGCCGGGCAGCACCTCGGTACTGACATCGCTCAGTATCGGCATTGCCGTCTACCCTGATCATGGCACCACCCCGGGTGCGCTGCTCAATGCCGCCGACGCAGCGATGTATCAGGCCAAGCGTGTTGCCCGCGGCGGGCAACACACGGCGGGGGAGGATTCCCCCGTCGTTCACATTCAATCCAGGAGCTAATCCCTTGTTTTCTTCGATTCGATCTTGCCTGCGTTTTTTCCCTGCGGTGCTGTTGCTGGCGCTGCTTGCGTTGACCGGCTGCCAGAGCGTGCCGCCCAAAGGGCTGACTCCACAGCAGGTGGCGGTGCTCAAGCAGGAAGGCTTCGAGCTGACGGATGAGGGCTGGGCCTTCGGCCTGTCCGGCAAGGTGCTGTTCGGCAGCGATATCGAGACGCTGAATGCCGCCAGTACCGACATCGTCCAGCGTATCGGCAAGGCGCTGGTCAGCGTGCACATCGACAAGGTCCGGGTCGACGGCCACACCGACGCCTCCGGCAAGGAAACCTATAACCAGCAACTGTCCCTGCGCCGGGCAAAAAGCGTGAGCAAGGTGTTGGTAGGCACCGGCATGCGCGAAGAAAACATCCAGCTGCGCGGCCTCGGCAGCAGCGAGCCGGTAGCGCCCAACAACACCGTGGCCGGGCGTACCGAAAACCGCCGCGTCTCGATTGTGGTGATCGCCGACTGATGGGCGAACGGCATTGCCCGGGGCTGCCCTTTCAGCAGGGCCTGATTCTGTTTGGTCACGCTGTGTAGGGAGTCCCACGTGGTGGTTTTGGTAGGGCGTTTTAGGGGCGGAAAGGGTCGGGTTGGCCAGGACACCGTTTCAGGCGGGCAATAACGTCAGGAGCGGTTTTAGTGAGGTCGATCTTACCGCCCTGATCAAGGTAAACATCCATTGTTCTCCAGCGTTCTGGCGTGATGTAGATGCACCGGGGTGGGGCCGTATCGGCCCACCAATCGAACATCATGAAGAAATCTTTATCGGGAAAGATATGTCCCGCATCACCGGTTGTCTCACCCGGCCTCAGGTCCCGTCGAAATATTGAATGCTGCGTATTGAAGACGTATTTGAACTCTTTTGAGCCGTCATCTGAGTAGTGCATGACAACCCTTGGCAAAGCCAAATACCAGCATGCAATAAGGAGGCAAACGAGTCCTGTAAGCCCTCCTCCTAAGTAGCGCTTTTTCTTACTTGCAGACATGCAGTTGAACCCCTTTCGCCCAGTCGCTCATGGGGACTGCCAACACTTTGTCCATAATGATCTTCCCTGTGAGGCCACCCATTGGATATTCCTTGTATAGGCTCATCCCTATAATGATCGAGACTCTATCGGGTACATCATCCCATGCGCGCATACCCTCAACACCCTTGGTCCTTTGCGGACCATCAAATCTCCTGGGGTTTTTGATGAAGCGCCAAGTGTCCGATCCGATTTGCTCTACACCAGCACCATCGAGTAAGACACTCTCAGAAAAACCACCTGCGACACCCACATATCCGTAATGGATGTTCGACCAGATATCGTAGAAATACTCATAGGCACCTTGTTTGTGCCAAGGATATTCACCAAAGAGTTTTTGCAGTATCGGCTTGTGGTCCCACGCTCGTCCCTGTCCGACTCGCTCAGTCCAGATAGCCAAAGCCTTCGCTTTCTTCCCCAGCGCCAAGCTATAGAAGTCCGGACCGAGACCGAGTCGCAAGTAGAACGGAAGCTCAGCGTACTTCCGTGTTTCCGCTGCTGGATCAAAGCTATTCAAATCCTTCATCTGTCGCACAGACGGACTGTTGATGTTGGTATTCATCTCGCCCGCAATATAGGCCGCCAGCTCCTCCATCATGTCGGGGTCATTGCAGACGTTCTCCTCGGGCTTCTCTTCAGGCGCCTTGGAGGCTGCGCGTGGATCGACCAAAGCATTCGCAACGGTAGCCTTCTCGATCAGTCTCGGGTCGGCCAACAAGGTCGCGATCTTTTCATCATCGACAGAACCATCAGGTCGAAACGCCCCGAGCATGGCGAAGTTAATGATTGCGGCATCCGGAGCAGGCCCAAAGACAAAGCCACCGAAGGTATCGGACGAGCCGCTGATGATTGTCCCGCCATGACTGGTCGGGCTGCCCAAGTGAGCCATGGGGCGACCATTCAGAATGATCGAGGGAAACCCCGTGGTGATGACCGCACCACAGCCGCAGGTATCACCGACTCGGGCCGCGCCCACGCCATTGATATTGATGTCCCCGGATGCAGAAGCAATCGGTGTGGTGCCGTGACCGGGAAGAGGACAGAGGTGTTTGTCGCCCAGGCGAGCAGAAGAGAGCATTTTATCGTCCTTGCGTTGACCGATCCGCGAGGCTCTTTGGAGAGCTTTGCGAACCTAGCAAGTGGCGATGGGCAAGGCTTTAGGACGATTCTGAACTTGGGCGGCGTCCTTTCCGGACTATGAGTCGGCAAACACCATCGCTCGGCTCTGCCCCATCAGCAGTTCCTGATTCTGCTCCGTCACGCTGCGTATGTAGTCCCACAACAGCGTAATGCGCTTGAGCTTCCTCAGGTCCTCGCGGCAGTACATCCAGAATTGCCGGGTGATGTTGATGTCTTCCGGCAGCACGGGCAGCAGGTTCGGGTCCTGGGCCGCCAGGAAGCACGGCAGGATCGCCAGCGAGCGACCCTGCTGCGCCGCCACGTACTGGGCGATCACGCTGGTGCTGCGCAGGTGGGCGCTGGCGCCGGGCAGCACATTGGCCAGGTACAGCAGCTCCGAGCTGAATGCCAGGTCGTCCACGTAGCTGATGAACTGATGCTCGCCGAGGTCCGCTGGGCGGCGGATCGGTGGGTGCTGGTCGAGGTATTCCTGGGTCGCGTAGAGCTGCAGGCGGTAATCGCACAGCTTGCAGCAGACGTAGGGGCCGTGTTCCGGGCGCTCCAGGGCGATGACGATATCGGCTTCGCGCTTGGACAGGCTGATGAAGTGCGGCAGCGGCAGGATGTCCACCGAGATCGCCGGGTAGGCGTCGACGAAGTGGCTCAGTTGCGGGGTGATGAAAAAGCTGCCGAAGCCTTCGGTGCAGCCCATGCGCACGTGGCCCGAGAGCGCCACGCCGGAGCCCGAGACCTGTTCGCAGGCCATGTGCAGGGTGCTTTCGATCGACTCGGCGTAACCCAGCAATCGCTGGCCCTCGGCGGTCAGCACGAAGCCGTTGGTCCGGGATTTTTCGAACAGCAGGGTGCCCAGCGCGACCTCCAGAGAACCGATGCGCCGCGACACCGTGGTGTAGTCCACCGCCAGGCGCTTGGCGGCGCTGCTGGCCTTGCGGGTGCGCGCCACTTCGAGGAAAAACTTCAGGTCGTCCCAGTTCAACGAGCCGAGGGAGGTGATGTTTTTTTGCATGATGGACCGGATTTTATGTGCGTTCTTATTAGAAGTTTGCACATCTATACTCCAAAAACCGTCCGACGACCAAGCTCGCGACACACGCCTCATTTCAAGGCGACCCCCCGCCTTGGCTCCCTGCACAAGAACCTCAAGAAGTCAGGAGACCCGCATGAACGCATCCCTCAAGCCCGACGGCACCACCCTGCAAACGGTCAAGCTGCTGATCGACGGCCAGTGGGTCGAGTCCCGCACTACCGAGTGGCACGACATCACCAACCCGGCCACCCAGCAGGTGCTGGCCAAGGTGCCATTCGCCACCGCGGATGAAGTCGACGCCGCCATCGAAGCCGCGCAGCGCGCCTTCCAGACCTGGAAACTGACCCCGATCGGCGCGCGGATGCGCATCATGCTCAAGCTCCAGGCACTGATTCGCGAACACTCCAAGCGCATCGCCCAGGTGCTCAGCGCCGAACAGGGCAAGACCATCGCCGATGCCGAAGGCGATATCTTCCGCGGCCTGGAAGTGGTCGAGCATGCCTGCTCGATCGGCACCCTGCAGATGGGCGAGTTCGCCGAGAACGTCGCCGGTGGCGTGGATACCTATACCTTGCGCCAGCCGATCGGCGTCTGCGCCGGGATCACCCCGTTCAACTTCCCGGCGATGATTCCGCTGTGGATGTTCCCGATGGCCATTGCCTGCGGCAACACCTTCGTGCTCAAGCCTTCGGAGCAGGACCCGCTGTCGACCATGCTGCTGGTGGAGCTGGCGCTGGAGGCCGGGGTTCCGCCCGGTGTGCTCAACGTGGTGCACGGTGGCAAGGAAGTGGTGGACAAGCTGTGCACCCACACGCATATCAAGGCGGTGTCGTTCGTCGGCTCCACCGCGGTCGGCACCCACGTCTACGACCTGGCCGGCAAACACGGCAAGCGCGTGCAGTCGATGATGGGCGCGAAGAACCACGCCGTGGTACTGCCCGACGCCAACCGCGAGCAGGCGCTCAATGCCCTGGTCGGCGCCGGTTTCGGCGCAGCCGGCCAGCGCTGCATGGCCACTTCAGTGGTGGTCCTGGTGGGCGCGGCGAAGCAATGGCTACCCGACCTCAAGGCCCTGGCGCAGAAACTCAAGGTCAATGCCGGCAGCGAGCCGGGCACCGACGTCGGGCCACTGATTTCCAAGCGGGCCAAGGAGCGCGTGCTGGGCCTGATCGAAAGTGGCATCAAGGAAGGCGCCAAGCTGGAGCTGGACGGCCGCGACATCAAGGTGCCGGGGTTCGAGCAGGGCAACTTCGTCGGCCCGACCCTGTTCTCCGGGGTGACCACCGACATGCAGATCTACACCCAGGAAATCTTCGGCCCGGTGCTGGTGGTGCTGGAGGTGGACACCCTCGACCAGGCCATCGCCCTGGTCAACGCCAACCCCTTCGGCAACGGCACCGGCCTGTTCACCCAGAGCGGTGCGGCGGCGCGCAAGTTCCAGGCCGAGATCGACGTCGGCCAGGTCGGGATCAACATCCCGATCCCGGTGCCAGTGCCGTTTTTCAGCTTCACCGGATCCCGCGGTTCCAAGCTGGGCGACCTGGGGCCCTACGGCAAGCAAGTGGTGCAGTTCTACACTCAGACCAAGACCGTCACCAGCCGCTGGTTCGACGACGACAGCGTCAACGATGGCGTGAACACCACCATCCATCTGCGTTGAGGAGTCGCTCATGAAAATCGCATTCATCGGCCTCGGCAACATGGGGGCGCCCATGGCGCGCAACCTGCTCAAGGCCGGGCATCAGCTGAACCTGTTCGACCTCAACCAGACCGTGCTCAAGGAACTGGCCGGGCTGGGCGGCAGCATCAGCGCCTCGCCCCGCGCCGCCGCCGAAGGCAGCGAACTGGTGATCACCATGCTGCCGGCCGCCGCCCATGTGCGCAGCGTCTGGCTGGGCGAAGACGGTGTGCTGGCGGGGATCGCCCGGGGCACGCCGGCGGTGGACTGCAGCACCATCGATCCGCAGACCGCCCGCGATGTCGCGGCAGCGGCGGCCAAGCAAGGCGTGGCCATGGCCGATGCCCCGGTCTCTGGCGGCACGGGCGGGGCGGCGGCGGGCACCCTGACGTTCATGGTCGGGGCCGGCGCCGAATTGTTCGCCACCCTGCAGCCGGTGCTGGCGCAGATGGGGCGCAATATCGTGCACTGCGGTGAGGTCGGCACCGGGCAGATCGCCAAGATCTGCAACAATCTGCTGCTGGGCATTTCGATGATCGGGGTCAGCGAGGCCATGGCCCTGGGCAATGCCCTGGGGATCGACACCCAGGTGCTGGCGGGCATCATCAACAGCTCCACCGGGCGCTGCTGGAGTTCCGACACCTACAACCCCTGGCCGGGCGTGATCGAGACCGCGCCGGCCGCGCGTGGCTACACCGGCGGCTTCGGCGCCGAACTGATGCTCAAGGACCTGGGGCTGGCCACCGAGGCCGCCCGTCAGGCGCATCAGCCGGTGGTGCTGGGCGCCGTGGCGCAGCAGTTGTACCAGGCCATGAGCCTGCGCGGGGAAGGGGGGCTGGACTTCTCGGCCATCGTCAACAGCTACCGCAAGCCCGGTTAGGCACGACCCCGGCCTGCGACCTGCAGCGGTCGCCGGCCGGCCCCCTATCGGTGGACGCTGCACGTTTCCGGGACCCACGTCGGGTGGGCTCCCGGTTTTTTATTTCAGGGCCTGTAGGAGCGAGGCTTGCCCGCGATCCAGGCAATGCGGTGTATCAGGCACGCCGCCATCGCGAGCAAGCTTCGCTCCTACAGGTTTGCGGGGTTTCAGGCGAAAACGAAGTACTTACGCACGGTCTCGACCACTTCCCAGGTGCCTTTCATGCCAGGCTCGACCACGAAGATATCGCCGGCGCGCAGGTGGATCGGTTCCATGCCGTCCGGGGTGATCACGCAGTAGCCTTCCTGGAAATGGCAGTACTCCCACTTCACGTAGTCCACGCGCCATTTGCCGGGCGTGCAGATCCAGGTGCCCATGATCTTGCTGCCGTCTTCGCTGGTGTAGGCGTTGAGGTTGACGGTGTGTGGGTCGCCTTCGAGTTTTTCCCATTTGCAGGCGTCGAGCACTGGTAGCGGGTGGGTATCGCGAAGGACGGTAATAGGACGGGTCATGATGGCTCCAGGCAGTAGGGCTAGCTGAAGTCGCACCCTATAGCGCCCGCCGTTCGCCCGGTTGTCTGTACTCGACATCGGGGTGTCCAGAAACGCAGCGCGTGTTGCTGGAATAACATTGAAATTTCCAACCGCTAATCAGATGTTTCCTGGCATTTCATGCGAAAGAATCCACGCTCATCGGAGTATTTCGCAAGAATCTTCACGGGCATCGCTCGTATGATTCAGCTCGAAGTGGCCGAGAGCAGCACGATGAACACAACCCCAAGCTGGTGGGATATCAGCCCGCCCCTGAGTATCGCGACCCCGACCTGGCCTGGCGACACGCCGTTCCAGGAAGAGCGGGTCTGGCAGTACGGGCCCGAGTGCCCGGTGAATGTCGGGCGCATCACCCTGTCGCCGCATACTGGCGCGCATGTCGATGCGCCGCTGCATTACCGCCCCGATGGCGCGCCCATCGGCGAGGTGCCGCTGGATGTCTACCTCGGCCCGTGCCGGATCGTGCATTGCCTGGGTTGCGGCCCGCTGGTATTGCCCCGGCATCTGGAGGGCCATCTGGACAATCTGCCCGAACGGGTGCTGCTGCGGACCTATCGACAGGCACCGCTGAGCACCTGGGACCCGGACTTCAGCGCCGTGGCCAAGGAAACCGTCGAGCTGCTGGCCAGCCACGGCGTGCGCCTGATCGGCATCGACACCCCGTCCCTCGACCCGCAGCAATCGAAGACCATGGACGCGCACAACGCCGTGGCTCGCCATGGCCTGGCGATTCTCGAGGGCATCGTGCTCGACGGGGTGCCCGAGGGCGACTACGAACTGATCGCGCTGCCCCTGCGTTTCGCCCATCTGGATGCGAGCCCGGTGCGTGCGATCCTGCGGCCCTTGCCGCGATAATTGCGCCAGCCTTTCTACAACAACGAAGCTTCGATCCCCGGCGGCCGCGAGCCGGTCGCGCCGGGGGAATCGGGCAGCCGCGACCTGACATGAGGAGCCCACGCGATGAGTCAATGTCCTTACTCGAACAACCCGCCACCGGAGGGGTGGCATGATGCCGAGCTGAATTTCTCCAACACCATGAGCTACGGCGACTACCTGGACCTGGGGCGCATCCTCAATGCCCAGCACCCGCTGTCGCCGGACCACAACGAAATGCTCTTCATCATCCAGCACCAGACGTCGGAGCTGTGGATGAAGCTGATGCTGCATGAGCTCAAGGCGGCTCGCGACCATGTGCATCAGGGCCAGTTGCCACCGGCGTTCAAGATGCTGGCGCGGGTGTCGCGGATCTTCGACCAGCTGGTGCACGCCTGGGCGGTGCTGGCGACCATGACTCCGTCCGAGTACAAGTCGATTCGGCCATACCTAGGGCAGTCGTCGGGCTTCCAGTCGTTCCAGTATCGCGAGATCGAGTTCATCCTCGGCAACAAGAGCGCGACCTTGTTGCGCCCCCATGCCCACCGTCCGGAGCTGCTCAAGGAGCTGGAGCTGGCAATCGCCACGCCGTCGCTGTACGACGAGGCCATCGGCCTGATGGCCAAGGCCGGCCTGGCCATCGATCCCCAGCGCCTGGCCCTCGACAGCCGCGCGCCGACCCAGCACGAGCCATCGGTGGAAGCGGCGTGGCGCGAGGTCTACGCCGACCCGTCGCGTTACTGGGACCTGTATCAGCTGGCGGAGAAGTTCATCGACCTGGAGGACTCCTTCCGTCAATGGCGCTTCCGCCATGTGACCACGGTGGAGCGCATCATCGGCTTCCAGCCCGGCACTGGCGGCACCGAAGGCGTCGGCTACCTGCGCAAGATGCTCGACACCGTGCTGTTCCCCGAGCTGTGGCGGGTGCGTTCGACGCTGTAAACGGCAGGCAGGAAAAAGGCCCGGCATTCGATGAATGCCGGGCCTTTTTCATGTTGAACACGGGGCCTAGTCATCGGGGCACCGTGTCATCGTTCATCGCGGGCAAGCCTCGCTCCTACAGGAACCCTATTCATCGCGAGCGAGCTGTGCTTCTGTAGGAGCAAGCGGGCGGCGATCCGACTTGCCCGCGATGGGCGCGCCGCCGCTCCGTCAGGCCACCGCCCGCGCGCCCGCCCTGGCCAGCCGCAGGCGGTAGAAGCCCCAGATCACCAGGGCCCATACCGGAATGGCGTAGACCGATACCCGGATCCCCGGAATCATCAGCATCACGCTGATGATCACCAGCATGAAGGCCAGGCACAGGTAGTTGCTGAACGGGAACCAGAACGTCTTGAACGCCGGCACCGTGCCCTGCTGGTCCATGGACTTGCGGAACTTCAGGTGGGTCAGGCTGATCAGCGCCCAGTTGATCATCAGCGAGGCGACCACCAGCGCCATCAGCAGCTCCAGGGCTTCGTGCGGCGCCAGGTAGTTGACCAGCACGCAGAGCAGGGTGATCAGCGCCGAGACGCCCAGGGCCGACAGCGGTACGCCCTGCTTGTTGAGCTTCATCATCGCCTTGGGCGCATCGCCCTGTTCGGCCAGGCCGTAGAGCATGCGGCTGTTGCTGTACACGCAGCTGTTGTACACCGACAGCGCGGCGGTCAGGACCACGAAATTCAGCACCTGCGCGGCGGTGTCGCTGCCGATCAGGGCGAAGATCCGCACGAACGGGCTGCCGCTGTAGGAGTCGCCGGAGGCGTTGAGGCTGACCAGCAACTCGTTCCAGGGGTACAGGCAGAGCAGCACGGTCAGGGCGCCGACGTAGAAGATCAGCACCCGGTACACCACCTGGTTGATCGCCTTGGGAATCACCTTGCGCGGCTCGCTGGCCTCGGCGGCGGTGATGCCCACCAGTTCCAGGCCGCCGAAGGAGAACATGATGAAGGCCATGGCCATCAGCAGGCCGGTGCCGCCGTTGGGGAAGAAGCCGTCGTGGCTCCACAGGTTGCTCACCGCGGCCTGGGGGCCGCCGCTGCCGCTGAACAGCATGTAGCAGCCGAGGACGATCATGCCGATGATCGCCACCACCTTGATGATCGCGAACCAGAACTCCATCTCGCCGAAGTTCTTCACGTTCATCATGTTGATCAGGTTGATCAGCACGAAGAACACCGCCGCGCTGACCCAGGACGGGATCTCGGGCCACCAGAACTGGATGTACTTGCCCACCGCGGTCAGTTCGGCCATGCCCACCAGCACGTACAGCACCCAGTAGTTCCAGCCGGCGAGAAAGCCGGTGTAGCCGCTCCAGTATTTGTGCGCGAAGTGGCTGAAGGAGCCGGCCACCGGCTCTTCGACGATCATCTCGCCGAGCTGGCGCATGATCAGGAAGGCAATGAACCCGGCAATCGCATAGCCGAGAATCATCGAGGGGCCGGCGGACTTGAGCACGCCGGCGGAGCCCAGGAACAGTCCGGTGCCGATCGCCCCGCCCAGGGCAATCAGCTGGATATGGCGATTCTTCAAGCCACGCTTGAGTTCGCCGGGTTTCAAGATCTCATCCACTACACACGCTCTCTTTATCGTTGTTATCAGACCCGCCGGTATACGCGGCCGGGTCCGGGCTGAATGCTGACGGATCAGATAGTACTCTCGGTGAACTTCTCGTAATACAGCTGAACGCTCTCAAGTTGCTGATCTTGCAGCCAGTTGCGGATCGATTCGACCATCGGCGGCGGCCCGCAGACATACATGTCCACCGCCGTGTCGCGCAGTTCGCTGAGGTCGAAATGCTCGGCGATGTAGCCGCGCTTGCCCGGCCAGTCCACCGTCGGCTCGCTGACCACCGCCGTGTAGCGAAAGCCCGGCAGTTGGCCGGCAAAGGCCTCGATGCGCGCGGTCTCGCACAGGTCGGCGGCGTGGCGCACGCCGTAGTACAGGTGCACCGGCTGGGTGCAGCCGTCGGCCACCAGTTGTTCGAGCATGGCCAGCAGCGCCGACAGGCCGGTGCCGCCGGCGACCAGTACCAGCGGGCGGACGATATGCCGCAGGTAGAACGCCCCCAGGGGCGCCTCCAGCTCGATGCGGTCGCCGACCTGGCAGCGTTCGCGCAGGTAATTGCTCATCGCCCCGTCGGGCAGCAGGCGCAGGAGGAATTGCAACTGCTGGCTGCCCGCGCGATTGGCGAACGAGTAGGAACGCTTGCTCGCCGTGCCGGGCACCGACAGCCGGGCGTATTGCCCCGGCAGGAAATCCAGCGGCGCCTGGTCGAGCTGCAATTGCAGGATCGCCGTGTTGTCGCTGACCTGGCGCACCTCGCTGACCGTGCCGCTCAGCGGCGCCGGCCCCGCGCTGCTGCACAGACTGGAGTCGAAGTCGAAGTAGAAGGTGGCATCGGACTGCACCCGGGTCTGGCAACTGAGCATCTTGCCCTGGGCCAGGTCCGCGGGGGTGAGGGCCTCCTCGTCCACGTAGTCCTGGCTGTAGCGGCCGGATTCGCAGCGGCCCTGGCAGGTGCCGCAGACGCCTTCGCGGCAGTCCAGGGGGATCTTGATGCCATTGCGCAGGGCGGCATCGAGCAGTATTTCGTTGGCGTTCACCGGAAAGAACAGCGTCTTGCCATCGGCAAAGCTGAACGCGACCTTGTGGTTCATGCCCGGTCTCCGTCAGAGGTGGTAGAAGTCGAGCACCGAATTGATGGTGTCGTTGAGCAGCAGCACATGCTTGCGGGTGATCAGCCAGCTGTCGCCATGGGCCATCAGGTTGTAGGTGGCGTGGCCGAAGAACTGCTCGGCGGTGCCCAGGCGATAGAACAGCGTGTGCCAGTTCAGGCGCACTTGCAGGCTGCCGTCGGCCTGTTCGGCGATGCGCACGTTGCCGATGTCGTGCAGGGTGCGCGGCATGGGGATGGTCGAGGCGGCCTTGCCGGTGCGGATGCGGAACACCCGGTCTTCCAGGCCCGAGCGGTTGGCGTAGTAGATCAGCGACATGCCGCGCTTCGGATCGGTGGTGTAGACGTGCTCGGAATCCCACTGCGGCAGGTGGAACTCGCTGTGCGGGGCGAAGAGTTCGAGGTAGGCGTCCCAGTCCTGGGCGTCGCACAGCTCGGACTTACGGTAGAAGAACTGTTCGACGCGGTATTGCAGGTCGGCGTTCATCGTCACACCTCCTTGAGCTTGAGGGAGTGTTCTGCGGCGGCCTTGCGGGCCAGGCCTTCGAGCAGGAAGCGCTGCCAGTTGCCGTGCTGGTTGACGTACAGCCCCTCGTGGGTGAATTCGGTGCCGGTCATGGCCGGCTGGATGCCGATGGCTTCGCTGTTGCGGGTCGGCCCGGTGACCCAGCGGTGGCTGCCGCGGGAGATGTCGCTCCAGCGCTCCAGGCGGCCCTGGAAGCCGCGCTGGGCTTCGCGGAATTCCACCAGGTCGTCCGGCGTGCCCATGCCCGAGACGTTGAAGAAATCCTCGAACTGGCGGATGCGATTCTCGCGGTCGGCGTCGGACTCGCCCTTGACCCCGATGCACTGGCTGATGATCTCGGTCTTGTTCCAGGCCAGCGGGCGGATGATCCGCAGCTGCGAGCTGATCTGGTCGAGGAAGAACAGGCTCGGGTAGATGTTCAGGTTGCGCAGGCGATGCATCATCCATTCGGCCTTGGCCTGGCCGTATTCCTCCACCAGCCGCGGCATGATGCTGGCGTAGCCGGAGCGCACCGCGGGGTTGGGCATGTCGCTGAACAGCACGCTGTGGCCGTTCTCGAAGGCGAACCAGCCGTCGTCGGTGTTGGCATCGCCGGCGCCGAGCTTGCTGTAGTCGAGGGTGGCGCTGGCGCCGCCGGTTTCGCTGTTGACCTGCTGGCGGTGCTGCACAGTGGCCACGTAGTTGTAGTGCACGGTGCTCACGTGATAACCGTCCAGGCCGTTCTCGTTCTGCAGCTTCCAGTTGCCGTCGTAGGTGTAGGCGGACTTGCCGGGCAGCACCTCCAGCTCCCCGGTGGGCGACTGGGCGACCATCATGTCGAAGAACACCCTGGCGTCGCCGAGGAAGTCTTCCAGAGAATTGTCGGCCTGGGTGTCGAGGCTGATGAAGACGAAGCCCTTGTAGCTGTCGATGCGCGCTTTCTTCAGGCCGCGGGTGGCCTTGTCGAAGCCTTCGGGGTATTCCCCCGGCGCCTTGACCTTCACCAGGCGCCCGTCGCTCTTGTAGCACCAGGCGTGGAAGGGGCAGGTGAAGGTCGACTGGTTGCCCTTGCCGACCCGGGTCAGGGTGGTGCCGCGGTGCTGGCAGGCGTTGATCAGCGCGTTGAGCCGGCCTTCGCCGTCGCGGGTGATGATCATCGGCTGGCGCCCGGCGCGCATCGTCACGAAGTCGTGGTTGTTGGCGATCTCGCTTTCGTGACAGGCGTAGATCCAGTTCTTCTCGAAGATCAGTTCCATCTCCAGGTCGAACAGCTCGGGCTCGGTGAACATGTCCCGGGCGATGCGGAACACGCCGTCGGCGGGGCGAAAGTCCAGGCAGCCGTCGATGAAGCTTTTCCATTGTTCTGCGTTTCTTGCACCACTCATGAGCGGGTACCTTTTTTGTTCAGGCCAATCGGTGCCTGCATTAAAAGGAGCGCAGCCCCCGAGCGGCTATCCGCTTAGTCGGCCAAGGCCATCCACAAAGTTGAACGACGACGCGTGTCGTAGGAGCGAAGCGTGCTCGCGGTTGAAGCGACGCGGTGTGCCAGGAGAAACGCCAGCGCAGGCAAGCCGTGCTCCTGCGGGTAGGCAATACCCACCAGGCGATCGGCGGCTGCACCGGCGCGCAGCGATGAGCTACTGTTTGGCGCAGCCTTGCGCGGGTTTTCCAGCGCGGGGGGAGGGGCTCTATCCACTTATTCGGCGATTGCTATCCAGTCGGTTGGCAGTGCCGGGCGGTGGCGCAAAACTTGCTCTTGCAGGCCTGTACTTCAAACCAGACGCGCCGTCAGAGCGCGCCAGAAAATATTGCCGTGGGTGCGCCGTGATGAATAGCAAGGCCGATTCGCCGTTTCGCGATATTCGTATCGATCGCTACGACCTCGAAGGGGCGCGCAGCTGGATGTCGGGCATCTGCGGGCCGCACCGGCTCGAGACCGCGACCCCCGAGCGCCTGCGCTTTCACCACAGTGCCAACGTGTTCAAGTCCCGGGCCACGACCCTGGGCATCATCGAGTACGGCACCGACGTCACCATCGACATCGAGGACGCCGAGCGCTTCAGCAGCTACAGCCTGAGCCTGCCGCTGAGCGGCGATCAGGAATTGAGCAAGGACGGCCGCTTGCTGCGCTCCAACCGCGACCACGGGGTGATCATCGCGCCCAACGAAAGCCAGGTGCTGGCGATCTCCGGCGACTGCCGCAAAATCCAGGTGGTGATTACCCGGGCGGCCATGCACGAGGCGCTGGAGACCCTGCTGCAACGGGTACCGCAGGCGCCGCTGCGCTTCGACGCGGTGATGGATGCGGTGCAGGGCGCGTCGGCGTCCTGGTGGCGCATGGCGCAGTACTTCATTGCCGAGCTGGAGCGCAGCAGCGAGTTGTATGAGCAGTTGGCCTTCACCCGGGACCTGGAAAGTTCATTGATCAAGGGCCTGATCCTCGCCCAGCCGAACAACTACTCGGACCAGCTGCGCGAGGTGCTGGAGGTCAAGCTGCCGCATTACCTGCTCCGCGCCCGCCAGTACATCCACGACAACGCCCGCGAACCCTTGTGCCTGGAAGACCTGGAGGCCGCAGCCGGGGTCTCGCGCTTCAAGCTGTTCGAGGCCTTCCGCAAGTACTTCAGCCTGTCGCCGATGGCCTACCTGAAGAAATACCGGCTCACCGCGGTGCGCCAGGAGATCCTCGAGCACGGTTCGGCGCGGACCATTTCCGAGATCGCCCTGGGCTGGGGCTTCAGCCACCTGGGGCGCTTCTCCGCCGAGTACCGCAAGCTGTTCGGCGAGACGCCCAGCGTCACCCTGCAACGTCACGATGCGCGGCGCCTGGGCGGGTCGTGACTATTTGCGCGGCACCAGGTCGAGCAGGCTGTCCTGTTCCTTGATTTTCTGCAGGACGATTTCCGAACGGATGTCGGTGACCCCGGACGTGCGGTTCAGGTGGTTGACGATGAAATCCGAGAAGTGCTTGAGGTTGCGGGCCTGGATCCGCAGCACGTAGTTGCTGGCGCCGGTCACCACATAGGCGGTGGCCACTTCCGGCCACTGCTGGACTTTCTTGATAAAGGTCTCGTGCCAGTCCGCCACGTCCTGGCGCAGCGACACATGGACGATGGCCTCCAGCTCGATGCCCAGGCGCTCGGCGTCGAGTACCGCGCGATAGCCGCTGACGATGCCTTCGCTTTCCAGCAGGCGCAGGCGGCGCAGGCAGGCCGAAGGCGATAGCGCTACTTTTTCCGCCAGTTCCTGGTTGCTGATGCGGCCGTCCTGTTGCAGGAAGTGCAGGAGGCGCAGGTCGGTGGAGTCGAGAATCATGGTTGGCATTTATCCGCGTTTTTTGTGGTTGTCGTCGAATAATCTTCGAGGCTGGGCCGCTCTCATCGCGCATTTTGCACGAAAATTCTCCGGGGCTTCGTTCATTATTTTCCTCACCGCGCCGTCGGGGTTCCCCGGCGCTGCCGCACGCCATTGTGAAGACAGGATTGCCCATGACAACAAGAAACGACTGCCTGACCCTCGACGCCCAGGACCCGCTGGCGCCGCTGCGCGAGCGCTTCGCCCTGCCCGACGGGGTGATCTACCTCGATGGCAACTCCCTGGGCGCGCGCCCGGTGGCGGCGTTGCAACGCGCGCAGCAGGTGATTGCCGAAGAATGGGGCAACGGCCTGATTCGCAGCTGGAACACCGCCGGCTGGCGCGACCTGTCGCAGCGCCTGGGCGACCGCCTGGCCCGGTTGATCGGCGCCGACGCCAACGAAGTGGTGATCACCGACACCACCTCGATCAACCTGTTCAAGGTGCTCGCCGCGGCGCTGCGCGTGCAGGCGCTCAAGGCGCCGCAGCGGCGGGTGATCGTCAGCGAGAGCAGTAATTTTCCTACCGACCTGTACATTGCCGAAGGCCTGGCCGAGATGCTCCAGCAGGGCTATTCCCTGCGGCTGGTGGACAGCCCCGAGGAGTTGCCACGGGCCATCGACGCCGACGTCGCGGTAGTGATGCTCACCCACGTCAACTACAAGACCGGCTACATGCACGACATGCAGGCGGTGACCGCGCTGACCCACGAATGCGGCGCGCTGAGCCTCTGGGACCTGGCCCACTCCGCCGGCGCGGTGCCGGTGGACCTCAAGCAGGCCGGCGCCGACTACGCCATCGGCTGCACCTACAAGTACCTCAATGGCGGGCCCGGCTCCCAGGCCTTCGCCTGGGTGTCGCCGCACCTCTGCGACCTGGTCACCCAGCCCCTGGCGGGCTGGTTCGGCCATGCGCGGCAGTTCGACATGGAAGCACAATACCGGCCCAGCAGCGGCATCGCCCGCTATCTGTGCGGCACCCAGCCGATCACCTCGCTGGCCATGGTCGAGTGCGGCCTGGAGATTTTCGAGCAGACCGACATGGCCAGCCTGCGGCGCAAGTCCCTGGCCCTGACCGACCTGTTCATCGAGCTGGTGGAGCAGCGCTGCGCCGCCCATGGCCTGACGCTGGTGACCCCGCGCGAGCATGGCAAGCGCGGCAGCCATGTCAGCTTCGAGCACCCTGAAGGCTATGCGGTGATCCAGGCGCTGATCGCCCGGGGCGTGATCGGCGACTACCGCGAGCCACGGATCATGCGTTTCGGTTTCACGCCGCTGTACACGCGTTTCAGCGAGGTCTGGGACGCGGTGCAGATCCTTGGCGAGATCCTCGATAACCGGACCTGGGCCGAGCCGCAATTCCAGATTCGCCACAGCGTGACCTGAAAAAACCGATCCCTGTAGCCGCTGCCGAGCCATAGCGAGGCTGCGACAGGACCGAAGGTCCTCCAGCGGTCTCAAAATCCTGCGCCCCCTTCGGGGTCGATCGCAGCCTCGCTGGTGCTCGGCAGCGGCTACGGAATCCAAGCCATTACGTGTGCAAATAACAATAAAAGAGGCTCGCAACGTGACCACCACCAACCAGGGTTTCGCCGCGATATCCAATCGCGAACAGGGCTTGCGCCGCCAACTCAGTGCCGGGCAAATGAGCATGATCGCCATCGGCGGGGCGATCGGCACCGGCCTGTTCATGGGCAGCGCCTACGCCATCGGCTACGCCGGCCCCAGCGTGCTGCTCAGCTACGCCATCGGCGCGCTCATCACCTTGCTGCTGATGGGCTGCCTGGCGGAAATGACCGTGGCCCATTCCACTTCCGGTTCCTTCGGCGCCTACGCCGAGTTCTACATCAGCCCGCTGGCCGGGTTCCTGGTGCGCTACGCCTATTGGGCGGCCATCGTGCTGGCGGTCGGCGCCGAGGTCACGGCGATCGCGATGTACATGAAGTACTGGTTCGCCCATGTGCCGGAATGGGTGTGGATCGTCTCGTTCTCCAGCGTGCTGATCCTGCTCAACGCCATCAGCGTGAAGACCTTCGGCAACTTCGAGTACTGGTTCTCGACCATCAAGATCGCCGCCATCGTCGGCTTCATCATCCTGGCGGTGTACGTGGTATTCGGCTCCGGCAACGCCGACTACGGCCTGCACAACTACAGCGCCCATGGCGGCTTTTTTCCCAATGGTGTGCAGGGCATGTGGATCGCGGTGATCGTCTCGATCTTCAGCTACCTGAGCGTGGAGATGATCGCGGTGGCCGCCGGCGAGGCCGAGGACCCGCAGCAGGCGGTGAAAAAGGCCTTTCGCGCGACCATCGTGCGGCTGGTGGTGTTCTACCTGCTGACCCTGGCGCTGATGCTGGCCATCGTGCCCTGGGTCCAGGCCGGCAAGGCGCAGAGCCCGTTCGTCACGGTGATGCAGACCCTGGGCATTCCCGGTGCCACCGGGGTGATGAACTTCGTGATCCTGATCGCCGCGCTGTCGGCGATGAACAGCCAGCTGTACATCACCACGCGCATGATGTTCAGCCTGTCGCGCGGCGGTTACGCGCCCCGGTCCATGGGCGCGTTGAGCAAGAGCGGCATCCCGCTCAATGCCTTGCTGCTGTCCAGCTCGGGCATCGCCCTGGCGACCCTGGTCAACGTGCTGTACCCGGAAAGCTCGTTCACCCTGATGATGGCGATCTCGATGTTCGGCGCGATCTTCACCTGGTTCATGATCTTCCTCACCCACTATTGCTTCCGCCGCTACCACCAGCGCCATGGCGAGCAGCAGCTGTCGTTCCGCATGCGCCTGTTCCCCTGGAGCACCCTGCTGGGGCTGGTGCTGATGGGCGCGGTGATGATCACCACCTACTTCACCGAGGCGTTCAAGATGACCCTGGTGTTCGGCGCGCCGTTCCTGCTGATCCTGACGGCGGTGTACTTCGCCTGCTTCAGGAAGCCCCGGGCCGCCGCCGAGCTGAACCCGTCCAAGGTCTGACCCGATCCGGGTGAAGCACGGCTCGGCAGCCGCTACAGGTTGCCGAGGCGGCAGTCGTGGCGAGCCTGTTCCAGGCGGGTTTCGAAATCTTCGAGGCGGGCGTGCAAGTGCTGCATGGCTTGGATCTGCCGCGTCAGCTCCTGCTTCTTCTCGGCCAGGGCCTGGCGCGCCAGTTCCCAGGGAAAGGCCTCGCCCCGATGCCGGGCGAACAGGGCCTGCAATTCCTTGAGCTTGAAACCCAGTTGCTGGGCGCACTTGATAAACATCAGGCGCTCGACGCTGTCCTGGTCGTAGAGGCGGTAGCTGCCCTGGCGTCGGGCCGGGGGCAGCAGGCCGATGGCTTCGTAATGGCGGATGCTTTTGACCGTGGTTCCGGACAACTGCGCGGCTTTGCCGATGTACATGAACATGTCCTTTGCTCAAGGCGGGATAAAGCACGCAAGCCTCGGCGCAAAGGGCCGCCGCGTCAATCGGCGCCGAGCGCGGCGGCCTGCTCCAGCCAGGCTTGCTGGCGCTGGGCGGGCGCGTCGAGGATCGGGCCGAAGGTCAGGGTCTTCAGCGGGCGGATGCCGCAGAACGCCAGGGTGGTCTTGCGCACCTGATGCAGCCCGGGCATGCGGTACACCCAGCGGTAATACCAGGGCGGCGTGTCCATGGTCACCAGCAGGTGGGCGGTGCGGCCTTTGAGCAGCGGTTCGGGAAAGGCCTTGCCAGGGTGATATCTGAAGGCGAAACCGGGCAGCAGCACCCGGTCGAAAAAGCCCTTGAGCAGCGCCGGGACCCCGCCCCACCAGATCGGATAGACCAGGGTCAGGTGCTCGGCCCAGTTGATGTCGGCCTGGGCCTGGCGCAGGTCGGTTTCCAGCGGCTGTACCTGGCGGTAACCCTCGTGCAGCACCGGGTCGAAGGAAAGGTTGCCAAGCCGCAGCTGCCGCACCTCATGGCCGGCCTGTTGCGCGGCGGCGACGTAGCGTTCGCTGAGGGCGCCGCAGAAACTGGCGCTGGAGGGGTGGCCGAGAATGACCAGAATGCGTTTGCCCATCGAGGCGCTCCTTACGACAAAAGCCCAGGCTAAAGCCTGCCCCCGAGGGGAGGGTCAAGCGCCGCGCAGGGCCTCGAACAGGGCCTTGGCATAGGGCGGCAGGGCATTGAAGTCGCGGGCGCAGAGCAGCAACTGGCGTTGCGCCCAGGCTTCCTCCAGCGGCCGCACTGCGAGCGATGCATCGGGCCTTTGGCGTTCGACGGCGGCCCGGGGCACCACGGCCAGCCCGGCACCCCGGGCGACCATGCGCAGCACGCCGTCGAAACCGTCGGCGCGGATGCGGATCGACATCCGCAGCCCCAGGTGCAGCGCCTGCTCTTCCAGGTACACGGCCAGGGCGCTGTGGGCGGCGAGGCCGACATAGTCGTGCTGCAGGCTGTCGCTGAAACTCAGCCCGCGCGCGGCCGCCAGCGGATGCCCGGCGGGCAGGACCAGCACCAGCGGGTCGTGGCGAAACGGCCGGGTCTCCAGGCCCTGGCTGTCCACCGCGTCGGAGACGATCCCCAGGTCCGCCGCGCCCTGGCGCAACGCGTGGGTGATGCGCAGGCTGGGCAGTTCCTGCAGGTCGATATCGAGGTTGGGGTGGGCGCAGAGAAAGTCTGCCAGCGGCTCCGGCAGGTATTCACTGAGCGCCGTGGTGTTGCACAGCAGGCGCACCTGGCCTTTGACGCCGCGGGCGTATTCGCCCAGGTCCTGGCGCAGGTGTTCGGCCTGTCGCAGCAGGTTGCGCGCATGCTGGGCCAGGGCCTTGCCGGCGGGCGTGGGGCTGACGCCACGCCGTCCGCGCAGCAGGAACTCAGTGCCCAGGGAGGCCTCCATCGCCCGGATCCGCGCGCTGGCGGCGGCCAGGGACAGGTGGCTGCGGCTGGCGCCGGCAGTGATATTGCCGGTGTCGAGGATGTTCAGGTACAGGCGCAGGTCGGTGAGGTCGAAGTGCATGGCAGGGGGTGTCCTTGGAAACGCCGCTGCGCGGCTATCGCGGGCAAGCCTCGCTCCTACAAGGACATTGCAATACCTGTAGGAGCGAGGCTTGCCCGCGATAAGGCCATCACAGCCGCTGAAAATCCAGAGCCTCTCGCCAAACAAGAGGCTACCTCAGTATATGGCAGATTTTCAGCCGGCCGGCACAGGCGCAGGATGGCGCCATGAATACCTCCCTCGCGTTTTACCAGAACCTCGGTTTGCTCCTGTCTTTGCTGGTGATGGGCACCTTCGTCCTGGCCGGCATGGTCAAGGGCGTGATCGGCCTCGGCCTGCCGACTGTCGCCATGGGCTTGCTCGGCCTGGCTATGGCGCCGGCGCAGGCTGCGGCGCTGCTGATCATTCCGGCGACCCTGACCAATCTCTGGCAACTGGCCTTTGGCGGGCACCTGCGCGGGTTGCTCGCCCGCTTGTGGCCGATGCTGCTGGCGACCGCCACTGGCACCGGCCTGGGCAGCCGGTGGCTGGGGATCGATGGTGGACCCTGGGTGGGGCGGGCACTGGGAGCGGCGCTGTTGCTCTATGCCCTGAGCGGATTGCTGCTACCGACCCTGCGCCTGCCGCCACGCCTGGAAACCTGGCTGGGCCCGGCCTGTGGCCTGGCGACGGGTGTCGTCACCGCGGCCACCGGGGTGTTCGTGATTCCGGCGGTGCCTTATCTGCAGGCGTTGGGGTTGCGCAAGGATGAACTGGTGCAGGCCCTGGGGCTGTCGTTCACCGTCTCGACCCTGGCCCTGGCGGCCGGCCTGTACGGGCGCGGCGCCCTGGGGAGCGGCGAACTCGGCGCTTCGCTGCTGGCGCTGGTGCCCGCGCTGCTCGGCATGTGGCTGGGCCAGGCGTTGCGCCAGCGCATCAGTGCGCTGCTGTTCAAGCGGGTGTTCTTTTGTGGCCTCGGGTTGCTGGGCGGCCACCTGTCGATCAACGGCTAGCGGACGACGGGCTGAGCATGTCGACGCGGCGGATCTCGAAATCGCGCTCCAGGTAATCCATGCGCCTGTCGAAGAAGGCTTTCATGTGCGGCAGGTTGGAGTGCACGTCCAGGTGCGCCTGGGATTCCCAGATCTCGTAGAAGATGAACAGGCTCGGGTCCTGCTGGTCGCGCAGCATGTGGTATTCGATGCAGCCGGGTTCGGCGCGGCTGGGCTCGACATAGGCGCGAAACAGCGTTTCGAAGGCCTCGGACATTTCCGGGCGGGTCTTGGCGTGGAGGATAAAGCCGTGTGGTCGGGACATGGTGGTTTCCGGGCGGGTGGGTTTTAAAAATTCTACGACACGAATCCGCCTTGAATTCTTGCGTATAGGTCAAATGTTTTTTGCCCGGACTCGGCTTATTCATATCGTTTTTCGCCGATATTCTGCGCCCCATTGTTTTTCAATCTTCTCGACCCGGGCCTGCCTTGCCACGCCACAGGGTCATACCTGATGAGGCCCGACCCATGAAGAAAGTACTGTTGCTCAACGGTGGCAAAAAATTCGCCCACTCCGACGGCCGCTACAACGCGACCCTGCATGAAGCCGCGGTGGCGGTGCTGGACCGTGGTGGTATCGATGTGAAAGTCACCCATATCGACGAGGGCTACGACATCCAGGAAGAAGTGGCCAAGTTCCTCTGGGCCGACGTGATCGTCTACCAGATGCCGGGCTGGTGGATGGGCGCGCCGTGGATCGTCAAGAAGTACATCGACGAAGTCTTCACCGAAGGCCATGGCAGCCTCTACGCCAGCGACGGCCGCACCCGCTCCGACGCCTCGCAGAAGTACGGCAGCGGCGGCCTGATCCATGACAAGCAGTACATGCTGTCGCTGACCTGGAACGCGCCGCAGCAGGCGTTCGACGACCCGACCGACTTTTTCGAGGGCAAGGGTGTGGACGCGGTGTATTTCCCGTTCCACAAGGCCAACCAGTTCCTCGGCATGCGCGGCCTGCCGACCTTTCTCTGCGTGGACGTGATGAAGCGCCCGAACATCGACGCCGATGTGCAGCGTTACGAGGAGCACCTCAAGGCGGTGTTCAACCTGCCGGCGTAAATCCGGCTACTATCGGTTTTCCTGCCGCAGCGGCCAGCGGTGGCAGGCCAACCGACATAGAGGACTTACGTGAAAGCCAGATCCGACGAACTCCAGATCTTCGTCTGCGTCATCGAATGCGGCTCGATCTCCGCGGCGGCCGAGCAGGTCGGGCAGACACCCTCGGCGGTCAGCCGCACTCTGTCGCGCCTGGAAGCCAAGCTCGATACCACGCTGATCAACCGCACCACGCGGCGCATGGACCTGACCGAGGAGGGCAAGTACTTCTTCGAGCAGGCCAAGCTGATCCTCGACCAGATGGAAGAGCTCGAAGAGCGCCTGTCGTCCCGCCAGCAGACGCCGTCCGGACGCCTGCGGATCAATGCCGCCTCGCCCTTCATGCTGCATGCCATCGTGCCTTACGTCGCCGAGTTCCGGCGCCTGTACCCGGACATCCAGCTGGAACTCAACAGCAACGACCTGATCATCGACCTGCTGGAGCAGAGCACCGATATCGCGATTCGCATCGGTACCCTGGCGGACTCGACCCTGCATGCGCGTTCGCTGGGGTGCAGCCCGCTGCACATCCTCGCCAGCCCCGACTACCTGAAGCGGCACGGTACGCCCGTCAGCGTGGCCGAGTTGAGCGAACACACCCTGCTGGGCTTCACCCAGACCGAAACCCTCAACCACTGGCCGCTGCGCCATGTGCACGGCGACCGCTGGCCGATCCAGCCGGGCATCAGCGCCTCCAGCGGTGAAACGGTGCGCCACCTGGCGCTGGAAGGGCAGGGCATCGCCTGCCTGTCGCATTTCATGACCATCGACGACATCCGCGCCGGGCGCCTGACGCCGATCCTCTCCGAGTTCAACAGCGGCTATCGCCAGCCGGTCAATGCCGTGTACTACCGCAACTCGCAACTGGCCCTGCGCATCCAGTGCTTCCTCGACTTTATCCAGGGCAAGCTGGCCGACTACGCCAACCCCCAGTTCGAGGGCTGACCCGCCACCCCGCAGCCCCGTAACCCAGGCGCCGCATTTTTCCAGACCGATCGCGGACTCAGGCTTTGCGACAACTACGTTGCCGATCGCAGCCTCGCAGGCTCGGCAGCGGCTACACAGACACCGCGTCCCGTAGCCGCTGCCGAGCGTCAGCGAGGCTGCGATCGGGGCGCAGCCCCGTAACCCAGGCGCCGCATTTTTCCAGACCGATCGTGGACTCAGGCTTCACGGCAACTACGTTGCCGATCACAGCCTCGCAGCCTCGCAGCCTCGCAGCCTCGCAAGCTCGGCAGCGGCTACACAAACACCGCGTCCCGTCGCCGCTGTCGAGCATCAGCGAGGCTACAGGCGGTGGGTGGCAGGACGGTCGCTTCAAGCGGCCGTTTTTATTTGTCGATTGCTCCACCCCCGATCTTGCCCCTATCGTTCGAGCTGCCAAAAAACAATAAAAGGACGGACCTGATGCGCATTGTTCTGTTTAAGACCCTGGCCCTGACGGCGGCCATCGCCGCCAGCTCGCCGGCGTTTGCCGCGCTGCTCGAAGGCGGTGCGGTGGCCGCGCCGAACCAGTACGGCGCCGATGTCGCGGCGCAGATTCTGAAGAAGGGCGGCAACGCGGTGGACGCCGCGGTCGCCACCGCCTTCACCCTGGCGGTGACCTATCCCGAGGCCGGCAACATTGGCGGCGGCGGGTTCATGACCCTGTTCATCGACGGCAAGCCCTACTTCCTCGACTACCGCGAAACCGCGCCCAAGGCCGCGACCCGCGACATGTACCTGAACGAAAAAGGCGAGGTCATCGAGAACCTCAGCCTGGTCGGCGCGCGCGCCGCGGGGGTGCCGGGCACGGTGATGGGCCTGTGGGAGGCGCACAAGAAATTCGGCAAGCTGCCCTGGAGCGAGCTGATCACCCCGGCGGTGGGCTACGCGAAAAACGGTTTCAAGGTCGCCGACAAGCAGTACCAGTACCGCGAGGACGCGTTGAAGCTGTTCAAGGACAGCACCAACTTCGGCGATTATTTCGGCAGCATGAAAGTCGGCGCGACCTTCCGCCAGCCGGAACTGGCCGCGACCCTGGAGCGCATCGCCGACAAAGGCGTCAAGGAGTTCTACGAGGGCAAGACCGCCGACCTGCTGGTGGCGCAGATGCAGGCCGACAAGGGGCTGATCACCAAGCAGGACCTGCAGGACTACAAGGTTGCCTGGCGCGAGCCGCTGCAGGTCAACTGGCGCGGCAACACCCTGTACACCGCGCCGCCGCCCAGCTCCGGCGGCGTCGCCCTGGCGCAGCTGATGACCATCAAGGAAGCGCGCGCCGCGGACTTCAAGGGCGTCGAGCTGAACTCGGCCAAGTACATCCACCTGCTCGCGGAAATCGAGAAGCGCGTGTTCGCCGACCGCGCCGACTACCTCGGCGACCCGGCGTTTTCCGAGGTGCCGGTCAAGCAACTGACCGACCCGGCCTACCTGGAAAAACGCGCCGCCGAGATCAACCCGACGGCCATTTCGCCCACCGAAAAAGTACGGCCGGGCCTGGAGCGGCACCAGACCACCCACTTCTCCATCGTCGACGCCGACGGCAACGCGGTGAGCAATACCTACACCCTCAACTGGGACTACGGCAGCGGCGTGGTGGTCAAGGGCGCGGGCTTTTTGCTCAACGACGAAATGGACGACTTCAGCGCCAAGCCCGGGGTGGCCAACGCCTTCGGCGTGGTCGGCGGCGACGCCAATGCCATCGCCCCGGGCAAGCGCATGCTGTCGTCCATGAGCCCGAGCCTGGTAACCCGCGACGGCAAGGTCACCCTGGTGCTGGGCACGCCGGGCGGGTCGCGGATCTTCACCTCGATCTTCCAGGTGCTGAACAACCTCTATGACTTCGAGCTGCCGCTGGAAAAAGCCGTGGCCGCGCAGCGCGTGCATCACCAGTTGCTGCCCAAGGACACCATCTACTACGACGCCTACGCACCGCTCACCGGCAAGGTCGCCGACGAGCTGAAAGCCATGGGCTATACCCTGGAAGACCAGGGCTGGGAAATGGGCGATATCCAGGCCATCCGCGTCACCGGCAGCCGGCTGGAAACCGCTTCCGATCCGCGCGGACGCGGCGTAGGCCAAGTCGTCAAATAACCCACCCCTGTAGGAGCGAAGCTTGCTCGCGATCGAGGCGCCGCGGTGGGGCAGGCCCGACGCCATCGCGGGCAAGCCTCGCTCCTACGATGGTCCTGCCGGGCGAGCTAGCTTCTTGTAGGAGCGAAGCTTGCTCGCGATCGAAGCGCCGCGGTGGGTCAGGCCCGACGCTATCGCGGGCAAGCCTCGCTCCTACGATGGTCCTGCCGTGCGAGCAAGCTTCTTGTAGGAGCGAAGCTTGCTCGCGATCGAGGCGCCGCGGTGGGGCAGGCCCGACGCTATCGCGGGCAATCGAGCGTCGACCGGCCGCTCCTACAGACACGGGTTTCCGCTAGGGCGGATGAAAATACCGCCCTGCGATTTTCATTATTCGCGACATGGCATATCTATCCGCGACAAAGCATGCCTCTACACGAAAATTACTTTCATGCGGTTTGAAAGCGCGCTCCCGAAATGATTTATGGGTTTCACAACCATTCGACGTGACCCTTTTTCGAGGAGTACCGCATGACACCTGCATCGGGCTACTGGCTGCTGGGCTATGCCGCCATCGCCATCATTGCGCTGATCGTCCTGATCGCGCGTTACCGGATCAATCCGTTCATTGTCATCACCCTGGTCTCGGTGGGCCTGGCGCTGCTCGCCGGGATGCCGCCGTCCGGCGTGGTCGGGGCCTATGAGGCGGGGGTCGGCAAGACGCTCGGGCACATCGCCCTGGTGGTGGCCCTGGGCACCATGCTCGGTAAGATGATGGCCGAGTCCGGCGGGGCGGAGCAGGTGGCGCGGACCCTGATCGAGCGTTTCGGTGAGCGCAACGCGCACTGGGCGATGGTCTGCATCGCCTTCCTGGTGGGGCTGCCGCTGTTCTTCGAGGTCGGCTTCGTGTTGCTGGTGCCGATCGCTTTCACCGTGGCGAAGCGTGTCGGCGTGTCGATCCTGATGGTCGGCCTGCCGATGGTCGCCGGCCTGTCGGTGGTGCATGCCCTGGTGCCGCCGCACCCGGCCGCGATGCTGGCGGTGCAGGCCTACCAGGCATCGGTGGGGCAGACCCTGCTGTACGCGATCCTGATCGGTATTCCCACGGCGATCGTCGCCGGCCCCGTGTACGCCAAGTTCATCGTGCCGCGCATCCAGCTGCCGGCGGAAAACCCGCTGGCGCGTCAGTTCCTCGAGCGTGAGCCGCGCACCCGCCTGCCCGGTTTCGCGATCACCATGGCCACCATCCTGTTGCCGGTGGTGCTGATGCTGATCGGTGGCTGGGCCAACCTGATCGCCACCCCGGGCAGCGGTCTCAACCAGTTCCTGCTGTTCATCGGCAACTCGGTGATCGCCCTGTTGCTGGCGACCCTGCTGAGCTTCTGGACCCTCGGCCTGGCCCAGGGCTTCAACCGCGAGTCGATCCTCAAGTTCACCAACGAATGCCTGGCACCGACCGCCAGCATCACCCTGCTGGTAGGCGCCGGTGGCGGCCTGAACCGGATCCTGGTGGACGCCGGGGTCACCGACCAGATCGTCGGCCTGGCCCATGAGTTCCAGCTGTCGCCGTTGCTGATGGGCTGGCTGTTCGCCGCGCTGATGCGCATCGCCACCGGCTCGGCCACCGTGGCCATGACCACCGCTTCGGGCGTGGTCGCGCCCGTGGCCATCGGCCTGGGCTACCCGCACCCGGAACTGCTGGTGCTGGCCACCGGCGCCGGTTCGGTGATCTTTTCCCACGTCAACGACGGCGGCTTCTGGCTGATCAAGGAATACTTCAATATGACCGTTGCCCAGACCTTCAAGACCTGGACAGTGCTGGAGACCCTGATCTCGGTGGTCGCCTTCGCCCTGACCCTGGGTCTTGCCCAACTGCTTTGAGCCCAGGTGCCGCCCATGGACATCCTCTACCAGATCCGTTCCCGCCAGGATTCCTTCAGCGCCGGCGAAGGCCGTATCGCCCGGCTGATGCTCGATGACGTCGGCTTCGCGGCCTCGGCCAGCCTGGAAGACCTGGCGCAGCAGGCGCAAGTCAGTGCCGCCACCCTGTCGCGTTTCGCCCGCAGCGTGGGCTGCCGCGACCTGCGCGACCTGCGTCTGCAACTGGCCCAGGCCAGTGGCGTCGGCAGCCGCTTTCTCGATCCCGCGGGGGCGCCGGAACAGTCCGGGTTCTACCGGCAGATCGTCGGCGACATCGAGTCGACCCTGCACCAGCACCTGGCCGGATTCGACGAGTCGCGCTTTCGCGACGCGGTGCGTTTGCTGGGCAAGGCGCAGATGATCCACGCCTTCGGCATGGGCGGTTGTTCCACCCTGTGCAGCGACGAATTGCAGGTGCGCCTGGTGCGCCTGGGCTACCCCATCGCCGCCTGCCACGACCCGGTGATGATGCGCGTGACCGCCGCCGCCCTGGGGCCCCAGCAGGCGCTGATCGCCTGTTCCCTGACCGGCATCACCCCAGAGCTGCTGGAGACGGTCGAGCTGGCCCGCAGCTACGGCGCCAGCGTGCTCGCCATCACCCTGGCCGACTCGCCGCTGGCGGAACTGGCGGATGTGCTGCTGCCGCTGCAAAGCGCCGAGACGTCCTTCATCTACAAACCCACGGCCGCGCGCTACGGCATGCTGCTGGCCATCGACGTGCTGGCCACCGAGCTGGCGCTGGCCTTGCCCGAAGACAACCAGGAACGCCTGCGCCGGATCAAACTGGCCCTGGACGATTACCGTGGCGGCGACGATTGCCTGCCGCTGGGAGACTGACATGCTCTACGACACCCTGATCCGCAACGCCCTGGTCATCGACGGCAGCGACCGTCCGGGCTACCCCGCCGACGTGGCGTTGCTCGACGGTCGGATCGCCCGTATCGGCGACCTGCAAGACGCCCGCGCCAAGGAGGCAATCGATGCCGCCGGGCGGGTGCTGGCGCCGGGTTTCATCGACGTGCACACCCATGACGACACTGTGGTGATCCGCCAGCCGCAGATGCTGCCCAAGCTCAGCCAGGGCGTGACCACGGTGATCGTCGGCAACTGCGGCATCAGCGCCGCGCCGGTGAGTTTGCGCGCCGACCCGCCGGACCCGATGAACCTGCTGGGCAGCCGGGCGGCCTTCGCCTACCCGCGTTTTCGCGACTACCGCGACGCGGTGGACGCCGCGCAACCGGCGGTCAACGTCGCCGCGCTGGTGGGTCATACGGCGCTGCGCAGCAACCATCTGGACGATCTGTATCGCACCGCCACGGCAGAGGAAATCGCCGCCATGCGCGAGCAACTGCGTGACAGCCTGGAACACGGCGCCTTGGGCTTATCCACCGGGCTGGCCTACGCCAGCGCCTTCTCGGCGGAGACCGACGAGGTGCTGCAACTGGCCGAGGAACTGACGGCCTTCGGCGCGGTGTACACCACCCATTTGCGCAGCGAGTTCGAACCGGTGCTGGAGGCCATGGACGAAGCCTTCCAGATCGGCCGCCACGCCAAGGCGCCGGTGATCGTCTCCCATCTCAAATGCGCGGGCGCGGGGAACTGGGGGCGCAGCCCGCAGTTGCTGGCGTCCCTGGAGCAGGCGGCGCAGGACCATCCGGTGGGCTGCGATTGCTACCCCTACGCGGCCAGTTCCTCGACCCTCGACCTCAAGCAGGTCACCGACGCCTTTCGCATCACCATCACCTGGTCCACACCGCACCCGGAGCTGGGCGGCCGCGACCTGCAGGACATCGCTATCGAGTGGGGCACCACCCTGGTCGACGCAGCGCGCCGCCTGCAACCGGCCGGGGCGGTGTACTACGGCATGGACGAGGCCGATGTGCGGCGCATCCTCGCCCACCCGCTATCGATGATCGGCTCCGACGGATTGCCGGAAGATCCATTCCCCCATCCACGGCTGTGGGGCGCTTTCCCACGGGTGCTCGGCCACTTCAGCCGCGACCTCGGCCTGTTCCCGCTGCACACCGCGGTGCACAAGATGACCGGCCTGTCGGCGGCGCGTTTCGGTCTCAGGCAGCGCGGCGAAATCCGCGAAGGGTACTGGGCAGACCTGGTGCTGTTCGACCCGGCGCGGGTCCGGGATGTGGCCGACTTCAAGAGTCCGCAACAGGCCGCCGAGGGTATCGAGGGGGTATGGGTCAACGGCGTGCGCAGCTATGCCGAAGGCCAGGCCAATGGCCGCCGGCAAGGGCGCTTCCTGGCGCGGGAAGGGGACTTGCGCGAAGGGTTCAACGGCTGAAGGCGCGCGGTGCCGAATAGGTGAAAGCCGTCACAATGATGGCCTGATGATATTAAAGAAAGCGAGCGCCAAGCCGAAGTGCTGACATCCACCTGTTGTACGGTGGTGCATCTTTGATCAGGGAGTCGCGCAATGAGCTTTGGCAAAACCACCCCCATCCTGCGGATTTTCGACGAGGCCAAGGCGCTGGAGTTCTATGTCGGTTTCCTGGGCTTCACCCTCGATTGGCAGCACCGTTTCGAAGACAACTTCCCGTTGTACATGCAGGTCTCGCGGGGGGCGTGCGTGCTGCACCTGTCGGAACATCATGGCGACAGCACGCCGGGCGCTGCGTTGCGCATCGAGACCGACGAACTGGAGGCCTTCCAGCAGCAATTGCTGGCCAAGGATTACCGCTTCGCCCACCCGCAGATCCAGGCCATGCCCTGGGGCAGCCAGGACATGACCGTACTCGATCCGTTCGGCAATCGGCTGGTGTTCACCAACGCCATCAGCGCCTGACCCCGAATCCCAACCCGAGTTTGAATTTGGCCCCGAACCTGTAGCCGCTGCCGAGCACCAGCGAGGCTGCGATCGACCCCGAAGGGGGCGCCGGGCCTTGAGGCCGCTGGAGGACCTTCGGTCCTATCGCAGCCTCGCTAGGGCTCGACAGCGGCTACAGAGTTTTAGGGTTCAGGGTTTTGGGGGCGTCAGCGAGACAGGGGGCCGGTGACTCTGGCGATACTCGCCGGGCGGCATTCCGCGGCAGTTCTTGAACGTCCGGTGAAACGAGCGCTGGTCGGAAAACCCCAGGTAGTAGGCGATCTCATGGATCGGCAGGTCGCTGTGCAGCAGGTAATGCTCGGCCAGCTCCTGGCGCAGGTCGTCGAGGATCTGCTGGTAAGAGGTGCCGGCCTGTTGCAACTGGCGTTGCAGCGTCCGTGGCGACATCGCCAGCAGATCGGCCACCTGTTCCTTGCGCGGCAAACCTTCCTTGAGCAACTGGCGCAGGGCGTTTTTCACCTGCAGCGCCAGCGGTGCTTCTGCCAGCGAGGCCATCAGGCTCACGGCGTGTTCCTCCAGGGTTCGCAGCAACTGGGCGTCGGCCTGGCGCAACGGCAGTCGCAGATAATCCAGCGGTGCCAGCAAGGCCGAGCAAGGTTGCTCGAACAACACCGCGCAGCCGAAAAACGCCTCGTATTGCGCCAGGCGGGTGCCGGCCGGCAGCGGGTGTTCGAACCACACGGCACTCGGCGAGAGCTGGGTATCGGCGATCCAGCGGGCATAGAGCAGCCAGGACGCGAGCACGTTCTCCACCAGCTGGCGGCGGGTGTCGGAGACGGGCAGGCGGCAGTTCCAGATCAGCCGCACCTGGTCCTCGGCCATTTCGATGCGGCTGACCCCCATGTCCCCCACCAGCTTCTCGAACGGCATGATCCGGCTCATGGCGTCGCCCAGGGTCGCGCAATTCATGGTGATGTAGCCGAGCACGCTCCAGGAGTTGGGCAGCACGTAGCGAGCGGCATGCAGGCCGAACAGCGGGTCGCCGGAATGTTGGCAGAAGTACCCCAGCAGGCGCTCGTGGACCTCGACGGGCAGGCGCAGGCTGTTGTCGTTCAACTGTTCGGCCACAAGGCCGGCCGCCTGTAGCGCGGGGGCCGTGGACAAGCCGAGGTGTTCGGCGTGGCGCAGGTATTTGAGCAGCGGTGGGACCGAGGTGTAACCAAGGGGCTGCATGGTAGGGGTCCTGAGGGCGTGACGCTTTTTGAGGGTAAAGGTAATGGGCCGCTATCGTTGGCGCAACGCCTGACCTGTAGGAGCGAGGCTTGCCCGCGATGAGGCCAGTAGCCTCCCAGGGAATGCTGGGCGGCATGCACGGTCACTCAAGACTGTGCGGGGCCGGCCGATCTGCGAGAGGCAGGGAAATTTACGGGGGCCTGAAAAGTGCGCCCCGACAACCCCAGGAACGGAGTCCGAAGATGAATACGACACCTGTATGGCCGGAGGTTTTTCTCGCGGCTTTCGAAGCGATCAGCGAGCGCATGGCACAGGTACTGGAACTGGCCGACTGCCGGGAGCACTGGATCCAGGCGGAGCTCAGCCTGTATGCCTGGCAGCACGGCTATCCCGACATCTGGACGGGCGGCAATGCCGGCGGGCGCACCAAGGTCGACCTGTACACGGAAGATCTCGACATGGCGGCCGAGGTGAAATGCCTGGGGGATGTGTCATTTGCCAAGTGCCTGATGGGCAAGGGGATGGGCGAGACCCTCTGCGCTCTTCGAGAGGACGGCGATGGCCGGTTGTGGTTTCCGCAGATCGATCCGGGCGAGGTGGTGCTCTGGTCGGTGTTTGCCGATCTGCACCGGCTGCAACGGATGACGGGCGTGAAGAACAAATTGCTCATCCTGGTGATAGCCAAGGACTTCGTGGCCGAGACGGAAATGGGCGCGACGCTGCGGCGACTTCGCTTGTCGCACGAAGAGTGGTCGCTCGAATTGCCGCGTGCCACGGTGAGGATCTGGCGGATCGAGTGATTAGCCGCGGCCTGCCGTCGACGCTAAACCTGTAGCCGCTGCCGAGCGTTAGCGAGGCTGCGAACGACCCCGAAGGGGGCGCAGGACCTTGAGACCGCAGGAGGACCTTCGGTCCTATCGCAGCCTCGCCATGGCTCGGCAGCGGCTACAGGGATTGTGCGGGTCATGAGAGGGGTGAGGTTTGCGCGGGGGAGGGCGGCCCACTTCCTTGTGGGCGCCTCGTTTTCCCGTGGCGGGAAGGCGAGGGTCAGACGCGGAAGTGGCTGACCATCATTTGCAGCTGGTTGCCCAGGCGGGCCAGTTCGACGCTGGAGGCGGCGGTTTCATCGCTGGCGGCGGCGGTCTGTTCCGACACGTCGCGCACGTTGATGATGCTGCGGCTGATTTCCTCGGCCACGGCGCTCTGCTCTTCGGCAGCGGCGGCGATCTGCTGGTTCATCGACTGGATATTCGACACCGTGCGGGTGATGTTCTCCAGGGAGGCACCGGCCTTGCGGGTCAGGTCGACGCTGCTGTCGGTCAGGTTGCGGCTGTTGTTCATCACGTGGGCCACTTGCTGGGTGCCGCTCTGCAGGCCGGCCACCAGGCCTTCGATTTCCTCGGTGGACTTCTGCGTGCGTTGCGCCAGGGCGCGGACTTCGTCGGCGACCACGGCGAAACCGCGACCGGCCTCACCGGCGCGGGCGGCTTCGATGGCGGCGTTCAGCGCCAGCAGGTTGGTCTGTTCGGCCACGGCCTTGATCACGTCCATGACGCTGCCGATCTTCTGGCTTTCCTGTTGCAGCACGCTCATGGCGTCGGTGGAACGCACCACTTCGCTGGCCAGGCGCTCGATCTGGGCGATGGCTTCGGCCACCACCTTGTCGCCGTCGCGGGCTTCGCTGTCGGCTGCGGCTGCGGCTTGCGAGGCTTCCTCGGCGTTGCGCGCGACTTCCTGCACGGTGGCGGTCATCTCGTGCATGGCGGTGGCCACCTGGTCGGTCTCGACCTTCTGGCTGTTGACCCCGGCGCTGGTTTCCTCGGTCACGGCCGACAGTTCCTCGGCGGCGCTGGCGATCTGGGTCACGCCGTCGCGGATGCCGCCGATCAGCTCGCGCAGGGTCACGCCCATGCGGCCGATGCCTTGTTGCAGCACGCCGAGTTCGTCGCGGCGGGTCACGTGTACGTCCTGGGTCAGGTCGCCGGAGGCGATGCGCTCGACCACGGTCATGGTTTCACGCAGCGGACGGGTGATCTGGCGGGTGATGATCACCGCGGCCAGGATGCCCACCAGCAGCGCCAGCAGGGTACTGATCATTTGCAGGCTGCGGGCCTGGACGCTTTCTTCGTCGCGGCGGTCGAGCTGGAACTGGTACAGCTCTTCACTCTGGTTGACGATCTGTGCGCCCTGGTCGGTCATTTCCTGGCGGGCCTGGGCGGCTTCGCTGACGGCTGTCTTGAAGGTCAGCAAGGAGGTGCGGTAGTCGCCCAGCGCGGCTTTCAGCTGGCGCAGGGACTCGCCCTGGGTGCTGGCGAAATGGCTGTCCAGGGGGGCCAGGGCGGCGATCGCGGCGTCCATCTGGGCGATGGCGTTGCGTTCGGCCTCGGCGGTGCTGTTGTAGATGTATTCGCGGGCTTCGAAGCGCGCCAGCAGGAATTCTTCACGGGCCTTGGTGATGGCCTGGAACTGCTCGAAACGCTGGTCGCTCAGGGGCATCTGCTGGACGTGCGCGGTAATGGTGTTGATCAGGTTGCGCGCGCTTTCCGAGTTGCCATTCATCACCCCGCGGGCGGCATTGGCGTTGCGGTAGGCGTTGCGCATCTTGTTCAGGGACGCCTGGTAGGCGCTGATGGTGGCGCCCTGTTCCTTGAGCAGCTTGACGTTGGCCGGGTTCTTGAAGCTGTTCTGCAGCTTCTGCTGCTGGGCCGAGAAGGCGTCCAGGGTGGTCTGCACATTCTGCGCGGCGGTTTCGTCGCCGTTGGTCAGCATGTATTGCAGGCGGGTCACGCGCAGCTTGGTCAGCCCGGCGTTCAGTTGGGTGATATCGCTCATCCAGTTGCTGCGGTCGATCAGACCGCCGAGGCTGGTCCAGCCCGTGATGGCGAGAATGGTAGTCAGGGCCAGGACCAGGCCGAAGCCCAGGCCTAACTTGAGATTGACGCTGATGTTGCCGAACCAGCTGTTCATGCAATTCCTCCAGGAACGTTGTGCTTCTTGATCGTTATCGCTGGAAGATTGTTGTTATTGGTTGGCCAGCAAGGGTTTGTTCGCAGGTGTGTATCGGCGGCAAGCGCAATAGCTGAAACGATTTCGTCAGATTAGTTTTCTTGCACCATCGTGGTGCTTTTTTGCCCGGGATTTCCCCCTGGAAACCGCCTGGCCAATTGAGCTTTTTTTCACATCCGTTTCACTCCCGGGCCACGCCCGTGGCCCTAAAGTCCGCCCCATCGCTCGGGCGCCACGCGCTCGATTTGTCATGAATGACAGCTAGCTTCTGCTGCGCTGCTCAACTCATTCGCTGGTAGTCATATAGGGGCGGCTCGCGTGACCTCAGGACTCAGTCTTCCGGTGGCAAAGCCCGCGCTCGTCGCGAGTCGCCTTGCCCGTTATCGCAATACCCTGGTGATCGCGCTGGTGGCTCTGCTGGTGCTGCCGCTGACGTTCTTTCTGCTGCGGCCCGCGGCGGTGCCGGACCTGGCCCACGGCAACCTGGCCGGCGCCAGGGCGCTGGGCGAGGGCTGGGCCAAGGGCCAGATGATCGTGCTGATCCGCCATGTGGAGCGCTGCGACCGTTCCCGGGCCGCCTGCCTGAACGCGCCCGACGGCATCACCGATCGGGCCCGCGACGTGGCGGTGGGGGTGGGCGCGCAATTCGAACACCTGGGCCTGGACAAGGCCGACATCTACCACAGTCCGCTGACCCGCGCGGTGCAGACCTCCGGCTACATGTTCAGCAAGGCCGGCAGCGGCGAAGACTGGCTGATCAACTGCAAACGCACCCTGTTGCGCGATGCCCTGGCGCACAAAGTGGCCGGGCGCAACCTGGTGCTGGTCACCCACAGCGAATGCATGGCCGAGCTGGAGAAGGAGATGAAACTGCCGTCTTCGACCCTGGGCTACGGTGCGTCCCTGTTCGTGTCCACTGACGCCCAAGGCGGGAATCCGCACCTGCTCGGCTTCATCGAAGCCAGCGACTGGCGTTCCGTTGCCCTCAATCGTCCCTGACCTTCCCTTGCCCGAGACCCTGACCATGCCGGCGCTTTCCCGTTCGCGCTTTTACCTGTGGAACCTTGGCCTGCCGCTGCTGCTGGCGGCGCTGGTGTTCCTGATGTTCGACATGACCAAGATCGACATCGCCTTCAGCGACCTGTTCTTCGACCCGGTGAGCCAGACCTTCCCGCTGGACCATTCGCGGCTGTTCGAGAAGATCACCCACAAGTGGGCGCGGATCATCCCCGACTGGACCGGCGAGCTGGCGGTGGTGGGGTTGCTGCTGTCGCTGGTCTGGCCACTGTGCAAGGGCCGCGGCAAGGCCCTGCTGGAGAAGCTGCGCCTGGCGCCGCTGCTGCGCTTCACCGCGCGCCATCGCCGGGACCTGCTGTTCGTGGTGGTGGCCTTCGCCCTCTGCACCGGGGCGATCCATTACCTCAAGAGCCACACCAGCGTGTACTGCCCGGTGGAAACCACCCAGTACGCCGGCAAGATCGAGCACAAGGAGTGGTACCAGAACTTCGAGTTACTGCAGACCGCCGGTGAAGGCCGCTGCTGGCCGGGTGGCCATGCCTCGGGCGGTTTCACCATGCTTGCGCTGTATTTCGTGGCCCGGCGTTATCGCTGGTGCTATTCCAAGGCGCTGCTGCATGGCTCGCTGTTGCTGGGCTTCGTGTATGGCACCACCCGGGTGTTGCAGGGCTGGCACTACATGTCCCATACCTTCTGGGCGGGCATCGTGGTGTGGCTGACCTGCCTGCTCACGGCGCTGCTGTTCTATGGCCGCGCGCGCCTGCAACAGCCGGTGCTGGCGCGCACGGAACCGGGGGCCGAGCAGTCCGCGACGCTGATCGCGGCGACGGACCAATAACCTTGCCTCGGTCGCTGACGAAGTCGTCGGCGCGAGGGGGGAGGGGCCAAGGGACAATTTTTGACGCGGGCCGAGGTTTTTTTGCTGACCAGAACTGTTAGGGTGCGCGCCCCCGGAGAAAAGAGTTCCCGGGTTTCTGGTTTATGGAGTCATGCATGAAACATTTGAGCAAAGTCGCCGCCTCTGCGCTGGTTGTCCTGGCCCTGGCTGGCTGTACCGGCACTGCGATGAAAACTCAGCAACTGGATAGCAGCCAATACACCGTGATCGGTCACAGCGAAGCATCGGCTACCGGCCTCATGCTGTTGGGGTTCATTCCCATCCGGCAGAACAGCCGCTTCGTCCGCGCCCAGACCGCGGCCATCCAGGCCAAGGGCGGTGACGCCATGATCAACACCCAAGTCCAGGAAAGCTGGTTCTGGGCCTGGGTACTGAACGGTTACACCACCAAGGTCTCCGGTGATGTAGTCAAGCTGAAAAGCGTTCAGTGAGCCATGACGGCGCCGGCGCGAAAGCCCGGCGACGAGATTGAAAAAGGCACCCATGCGGGTGCCTTTTTTATGCGCGCCCGCTGTGCCGGTCATTGGCCGACAAAGTAGTAGTCCTGGCGGCTGACCGTGACCTTCTTCAGGACCTTGAACGGTGGCTTGGGGGCTTCCTGCAGGGCCATGAGCGCCACGTTGTGTGGCGAGGCGCTGAGAAACTCATTCAGTTGGGCTTCGGTCTGCACGTCCTTGAGCAGGCTCTGGGTGTAGAACACGCTGGCGCCGCCGGTGCGCTCGTTGGCCTGGTATAGCGCCACTTGCTGGCCGGCGGCCTGCAGCGCCTGGATCTCGGTGATCAGCGGCACGAAGGACAGCTTGCGATCGGCGCGCGGCAAGGCCCATTGCGCGGCGGCGAGGTAGCTGCACACCACCAGGGTCAGTACGCCCAGGGCCAGGCCGCGGCGCTGGCGCCCCACGGCGCCCCAGAATCCCGCTCCCGCGGCGCGCTGGCGCAAGCGTTCGTAGAGCACTGCGGCGTACTCGGCCGCCAGCACCGCCGCGGCCGGGGTCAGCGACATCAGGTACACGGTGCGCTTGCTCGACGCCAGGCACAGCAGGGTGAACTGGGCCAGCAGCCACAGGCTGAAAAACAGCAGGTAGCGGTTCTGCACCAGGCGTTTGCGGAAATGCCACAGGCCCAGGTAGACCAGGATGTTCCAGGGCAGGAAGGCCTGCGGCAGCTTCGCCAGGTAGTAATAGAAGGGTTCGTAGTGCCCGGCCTCCTCGAAGGAGCCGTCGAAGCGCCCGACGCTGTTGGTCCACAGCACTTCGCCCAGCGCTTGCAGGCCGCCGCGCTGGTACAGCAGGCAGAGCCAGATCAGCAGCGGTATCAGGCCGAGCAGGGTCAGCAGGGCGGGCTTCAGCCAGTGGCCCGGGGCGAAGCGTTTCTCGATCAGGCTGTCGGCCACCAGGTAGGCGAAGATCACCACGCCCGGCATCGCCAGGCCCAGCACGCCCTTGCTCAGGGTGGCGATGGCGATGCCGAGGGCGAACAGCAGCCAGCTCAGGCGGGCCGGCTGGTGTTCGGCCTGGCGCCGGTGCGCCTGGTAGAACGCCAGCAGCGCCAGGGTCACGCCAAGGCTGAGCAGGGCGTCTTCACCGACGCCACGTACGTTGCTCCAGTAACTGGCCATGGTCGCCAGCATGGCCCCCGCCATCCAGGCCAGCGCCGTGGGCCGGCCGAAGCGGCGCAGCATCGCATACAGCAGCATGACGCTGAACAGCCCGGCGAAGGCCGAGGCCAGGCGCACCGCCCAGGGCGTACCGCCGAACACCCGGATGGCGCTGGCGTCGAGCCACAGGCTCAGCGGCGGTTTTTCCAGGAAGGGCTGGCCGAACAGGCGAGGCGTCACCCAGTCGTCGTCCAGGTGCATCTGCATGGCGATCCCGGCCACCCGGGCCTCGGTGGAACCCTGCAACTGGTGGTTGCCCAGGGCGAAGAAGAACAGCAGAGCGGCGAGCAGGAAGAGCAGCGGGGCGGGTCGCGACATGGGGGGAGTGCCGAAGAAGTGGCGCCGGGAAGAATCAGGCGACCCGAGTATACCGAGGCAATTCTTAACGAATCGTGAACGGGTGCGCAGCGAATCGAGCTGTCCGGCGGGGGCGCTTGCCAGCGCGCGCTCCCGGGCGCCAGTCCGCTCCCTGGAGCTGGCGCCCGAACGCGGCCCTGCCGCCGGGCGTAAGGGGCAACACCCGACGGTGACGCTCAGGACTCTATTTGAGGCAGCCGGAAAGAAACTGCTTCAGGCGCTCGCTGCTGGGTTGTTCCAGGACCTGGGCGGGCGGACCTTGCTCTTCCACCCGGCCCTGATGCAGGAACATGACGTGGTTGGACACTTCGCGGGCGAAGGCCATTTCGTGGGTGACCACCACCATGGTCCGGCCTTCCTCGGCCAGTTGTTGCATGACCCGTAGTACCTCCGATACCAATTGCGGGTCCAGCGCCGATGTCGGCTCGTCGAACAGCATCACCTGTGGCTCCATGGCCAGCGCCCGGGCGATGGCCACGCGCTGTTGCTGGCCACCGGAGAGATAGGAGGGGTACTGGTTCTCGACCTTGGCCGGCAGGTCGACTTTGTCCAGGTACCTGCGCGCCCGCTCGACGGCTTCGTCGCGCGGGATGCCCAGCACGTTGATCGGGCACTCGATGATGTTTTCCAGCACCGTCATGTGGCTCCACAGGTTGAAGTGCTGGAACACCATCGCCAGTTTGCTGCGCATTGCCTGCAGCTGCTTGGGGTCGGCCGCGCACAGCTCGCCCAGGCGATTCTTGCGGGTGCGCAGTTCCTCGGCGTTGACCAGGATACGCCCGCCGGACGGTTGTTCGAGGTAGTTGATGCAACGCAGAAAGGTGCTTTTGCCGGAACCCGAGGAGCCGATGATGCTAATCACATCGCCGGCCCTGGCCTTGAGCGACACGCCCTTGAGCACCTCATGGCTACCGTAGTTCTTGTACAGGTCTTCGACGATCAATTTGTACATGCGAGCCTCCCCGTTGGAGATCAATGTGTCTGTGGCTTGAGGTAGGCCAGCCAGCGCAGTTCGGCGCGGCGAAACAGCCAGATCAGGAAAAACGCACTGCAGGCGTAGAGCACGCCGGCAATGCCGAAGGCGCTGAAGGAGGCGTAGGTGGCCGAGTTGACGTCGCGGGCCACCTTCAGCAGGTCCGGTACCGTGGCGGTAAAGGCCACCGAGGTGGAGTGCAGCATCAGGATCACTTCGTTGCTGAAGGACGGCAGCGCCCGGCGCAGTGCCGATGGCAAGAGGATGCGCCGGTAGAAGGTGAATCGGCTCATGCCATAGGCCTTGGCCGCTTCGACCTCGCCGTGGGCGATGGCGCGGATGGAGCCGGCGAAAATCTCCGTCATGTAGGCGCAGGTGTTGAGCCCGAACGCCAGCACCGTGCAGTTGAAGCCGTCGCGAAAAAACGCGTCGAGAAAGTCCTGGGTGCGCACCACGCTCAGGCTGTAGACCCCGGCGTAGAAGAACAGCAGCTGGATATACAACGGCGTGCCGCGGAACACGTAGGTGTAGAGCCACACCGGGGTACGCAGCAGCGGGTTGTGGCTGACCCGTGCCAGGGACAAGGGCACCGCCAGGGTGAAACCGATCAGCACCGACAGCACCAGCAGCCACAGGGTCATGGCCAACCCGGACAGTTGCGCGGCGTCGCTCCACAGGTAGGCCTGCCAGTACTCCTGGAGAATGTCGGTCATAACGAGGCCCTCCTCACGCCCACCGAGTAGCGCTGGCTCAGCCAGATCAGCATCAGGTGTGAAACGCTGGTAATGGCCAGGTAGATCAGGCCGCCGACCAGGGTGAAGTAAAAGAACTGCATTGAGCCTTTGCCGGCGTCCTGGGTGGCCTTGACCACGTCGCTCAGGCCGATGATCGACACCAGCGCCGTGGACTTGATCAGCACCAGCCAGTTGTTGCCGATGCCCGGCAAGGCATGGCGCAACATCTGTGGGAACAGCACTTTGCGAAAGGTTTGGGCGCGACTCATGCCATAGGCCCTGGCCGCTTCCACCTGGCCCCGGGGCACCGCCTGGAACGCGCCGCGAAAGGTCTCGGTGAAGTAGGCGCCGTAGATGAAGGCCAGGGTCAGGACCCCAGCCACAAACGGGTCGATGTCGATCTGCGCCAGGTGCAGCCGGTCGGTGAACTGGTTGAGCAGCATCTGCAGGCTGAAGAACAGCAGCAGCATGATCACCAGGTCGGGCATGCTGCGGATCAGCGTGGTGTAGCCGCCGGCGAGCGCTTGCAGGCCGCGGTTGCCGCTCGCCTTGGCGCTGGCGCCGAGCAGCCCCAGCAGCACCGCCAGCAGCAGTGACGACAGGGCCAGTTTGAGGGTGGTCAGGGTGCCCTGCAGGATCTGCGGGCCAAAACCTTCCAGAAGCATTTCATGCCCCTTGTTGTTATTAGAGTGAGCTGAAAGAGGCGGCGCCGCGGCCGTGGCGGGCGTCGCGCCGGGAGCTGGGCGCTGCCGTCAGGGCGCGCCGTAGATATCGAAGTCGAAGTACTTCTGGTTGATCCGTGCGTAGGTGCCGTTGGCCAGGATGGTCGCCAGCGCCTTGTTCAGATCTTCACGCAATTCCACATCGTCCTTGCGCAGGCCAATGCCGTCGCCCACACCGAAAAATTCCGTGTCGGCGAGGGTGTCTCCGGCGAACTCGAAATCCTTGCCGATGGGTTTGGACAGGAAGCCGTAGCTGGCCTGGATCGACGACTGCAACGAGGCGTCGAGACGCCCGACGATCAAGTCGGCATACACCTGGTCCTGGCTCTGATAGGACAGGATCTGTACCCCTTGGGCGCCCCATTTGGCTTTGGCATAGGCCTCCTGGGCCGAGCCTTGTTCGACGCCGACCCGCTTGCCCTTGAGTGAGTCGAGGGTTGGCACCAGGCCCGAGCCGCGCTTGGCGATCAGCCGAGCGGGGGCGTTGGAGATCTTGTCGGTGAAGGCGATGCGGGTCATGCGCTTGGGGGTGACGGTCATCGATGAGGCGATGGCGTCGAACTTGCGCGCCAGCAGGGCGGGGATCATCCCGTCCCAGCTGCTTTCAACCCACTCGCAGCGGGCCTTGAGTTCGGCGCAGAGGGCTTCGGCGATGTCGATGCCAAACCCGCTCAGCTTGCCGTCGGGGTCTTTGTATTCCAGGGGCGGGTAGGTCGGGTCGACGCCCAGCTTGAGCACCTTGCCCGACCAGTCGGCCGCGCCGGCGGTCGCCGATATCGACAACAGCACCCATGAAACCGCAGCGATCATTTTTTTCATTGTTTTCTCCTCGGTTAATCGCCGGCTACGGCAGTGATGGCACTGCCACGGCCTTTTTGTCGCTACCTGCCCTCTGTGCCGAGAAAACGCTCGGCCAGCTTGACCCAGTAGGTCGCGCCAATGGGCAGGCAGTGGTCGTTGAAGTCGTAGCCCGGGTGGTGCAGCAGACAGCTGCCTTCGCCCTGGCCATTGCCGATCACCAGATAGCTGCCGGGGCAGCGCTCGAGCATGAAGGCGAAGTCTTCGCTGGCGGTGAACGGCTTGAGGTCGTGGATCAGGTGTTCCTCGCCCAGCCAGTCGCGGGCCACGCCCCGTGCCAGGGCGGTTTCGTCGGGGTGGTTGATCAGCACCGGATGGCAGTGCTGGTAGTCGACTTGCGCCTGGGCGCCGAAACTCGCGGCCTGGCCATGGACCAGCTCGGTGATGCGCCGCTCGAGCAGCTGCCGCACCTCGGGCGTCAGGGCACGCACGCTGATGCTCATGTCGGCCGAAGCCGGAATCACATTGGAGACGGTCCCGGAGTGGATCGCGCCGACGCTGATAATGGCCGTGTCCTGCGGGTTGATATTGCGCGCGACGATGCTTTGCAGGGCGACCACGATCGATGCGCACACCAGCACCGGATCGACCGCCTTGTGGGGCACCGCACCGTGGCCGCCGTGGCCGATGATCTTGACGCTCACGGTGTCGGCCGAGGCCATGAACGGGCCGCTGTAGAAGCCCAGGTGCCCGGTCGGATGGCCCGGCACATTGTGCATGGCGAATACCGCGTCGCAGGGAAAACGCTCGAACAGGCCGTCGTCGAGCATCGCCCGGGCGCCGCCCAGGCCTTCTTCGGCGGGCTGGAAAATCAGTTGCAGGGTGCCCTTGAAGTTGCGCGAACGGGCCAGGTATTGCGCGGCCGCCAGGAGGGTGGCGGTGTGGCCGTCGTGACCGCAGGCATGCATCACCCCGTCGATCCGGCTGGCATGGGCCACGCCGCTGGTTTCCTGGATCGGCAGGGCATCCATGTCGGCCCGCAGGCCGAGCGAACGGCCTTCGCCGTTTTTCAAGGTGGCCACCACGCCGGTGCGACCGACGCCGGTGCTGACCTCATAACCCCATTCGCGCAGTTGCCCGGCCACCCGTGCGCTGGTAACGAATTCTTCGAAGCCCAGCTCTGGATGGGCGTGGATCTGGCGGCGCAGGGCGATCATCGCGCTCTGTTGCTCGGCAATCTCGGGTAGCACGTAACGGGGATTCATGCGGGAACTCCTCGGTCAGGTCCTTGCCTGCTCGGACCCGTCGGGCGAATCGTTGAGGCGCTGTCGGGCTGATCTTAGGCACCGCGCGCGCTGCCGGGGAGGCTCACTTTGGTTATGATGACAACCCGAAGTTGTCACCTGGGCACGCAGATGAAATTGCATCAACTCCAAGCCTTGATCGCCAGCGCCGAGACCGGCAGCATCCGTGGCGCCGCGCGCTCGCTGAGCCTGTCCCAGGCGGCCGTGACCAAGGCGCTGCGCGAACTGGAAACCGCCCAGCAGCTGCCGTTGTTCGTCCGCACGCCCAGCGGCCTGAACTTCACCGAGTACGGCAAGGTGCTCCTGACCCACGCCCGACTGGTACTCAAGCAACTGGAGCATGCCCAGGCCGAGCTCGACCAACTGCGCGGCAAGAACAGCGGCCGCTTATGCGTCGGGGTCACGCCGTGGGTGGCCCTGACCCTGCTGCCCGAAGTGGTGCTGGAGTTTCGCCAGCGCATGCCGCAGGTGCGCCTGGAGTTGTTCGAAAGCCTGATGGCAGTGGCCCAGCCGCTGCTGCGCGACGGCAGCATGGATTTCGCCATCGGTCAGTTGCACCCGTCCCAGGCGCCCCAGGATTTTTCCTGCGAGACCCTGCTGGACTATCAGACCTCGGTGCTGGTGCGCCAGGGACACCCACGGCAGGACGCTCGTTCGATCCATGAGTTGCTCGATCAGGGCTGGACGCTGAACTATGCCCCGGACGGCCACGATGCGCTGATGCAGGATCTGTTCTGGCGCCACGGTGCGCAGATCGACGAGCGCCGTATCGTCCAGGCACATTCGCTGGCGATCCTGCAAATGCTGGTCGAGCGTGCGGATATGTGCACCTGGGGACCCACCATCATGAGTACCACCTCGCCGTTTCTCGGACGCCTGGTGTCGTTGCAACTGCAGGAGCGGTTCGAACCCCGGCACCTGAGCATCGTCACCCGCTGCAATGTTGCTCTCAGTCCCCCGGCGCAGTGTTTTGCCGATTGCCTGTTGCAGGTGATCCGCCGGCATGCGCGCTCGGCGCGCAAAGAGGACCGTGCGCTGTTCGAGACCGTGCGGCTGCGGGTTTGAAACTTGTCCCGCAGGCTTGCAGGCACTGTGGCGCAATCGTCACTACGCTGGGAGGTGGGCCCGGCGGCCTTGCCGAAACCGCGGGCGCCGGTCTTTCCCATGGCTGAACAGGTGCCCCGAACATGCGTGAACTATGGCGAAAGTATTTGCAATTGCTGGACGACGACCTGAATACGCGAGTCTTCGACAACTTCAAGAACCTGCTGGTCTGCGCGCTGCTGTTCGCCGCCGGGACCAACGCGCTGCACGGTGACCATCACCTGTTCATGGGCCTGCTTGGGTCGAGCCTGACCGGCTGGGGGCTGATCGCGGTGTCGGCGTTGCTGATGCTGCTCAATATCAGCGACGGCCTGCGCCGGCTGGCCAAGCTGCGTTATCACACGGCCCTGCAGATCGGGCTGTTCCTGGTGTACCTGATCCTCGCGGTGCGGGTGGTGGAAATCGTCTGGAATTTCCGCGCCGACTAGCCTTCCCCTACCGGTCGATGCTCGATTGCTCGCGATGGTCGTCAACGATACCCGCGTATTGACTGGATAGACGCGGCGCTCTCAAGTCCATCGCGGGCAAGCCTCGCTCCTGCAGCTCGGCACTAGCCGCCTTTTTTGCAACACAAATGCCCTACAAAAAATCGCTATCGACGGTTTCGCCAATGCCCTATACAGAGAGCGGCCGGCGATACCGGCGCCCGCAACCCACTACACAGGAGATGGACATGTTCAGGTTCCTCACGGTCACTGAGCTGGAGCACACCCCTCGGCATCGTCATGGCGGCTCCGTCAGCGGAGCCATTGTTGCCTGGGAGCTGAGAAATCTGGCTCTCAATACCAAGGGGTTTGTCATATGTCCAAAGAATTACTCGGAGTTTCTGCTGTAGGGTTGATGGTGCTGGGCGAGTTCTGCGCGATCTACAGCGAAGTGGTCGCCGCCCGCCTGGCGCATACGGGTAACACCACCTGGCCGGACCTGGCCTTGCCGGTGTTGATCATGTGTTTCGCCGGCATCTGCCTGATCGGCGCCTACTGGCTGGGGTACCTGGCGGTGGGCGATATCTGGATGATCACGGTGGTGTCGGTGACCTCGCTGTTGCTGCTCGAGCCACTGGTGATCTGGGCGATATTCCGTGAGTTGCCCGGCCGCGGCACCCTGATCGGCTGCTGCCTGGGGGCCCTGGGCATGCTTTCGGCGGTGTTTCTGTAATCTGCGCAATGACTCGCATGCGGCCTGGCGGTAATCCCGCCGGGCCGTTTTTTTTGCCTGCCGTCGGCCGCAGATGAATCCTGCAAAACGTTCAGCGATCGTTCAGCATCTGTTCCCGCAACATGCCTGCCGGCACGCCCACTGAAGGGCGATCAACCTGGTGGGTGAAGCATGAGTCAACGACAGTTGGGGGTGCAGTCCTCGGCGATTTTCCTGGTGGCCCTGCTGTTGTTCAGTCTCGGCATCTGGGACCAGCCGGCACAAGGTTTCGACGGGCGCTGGTGGTTGTTCCTGCAGGAGATGTTCCGCCACGGTGCGAGCCTGTTTCCCACCACCTATGGCGAGCCGTACCCGGACTATCCGGGCACCGCCACCCTGTTCAGCTATGGCTTTGCCCAGTTGTTCGGCGCGCCCAACCAGCTGGCCAATATCCTGCCCACGGCGTTGGCCTCGGCCGGAGTGCTGGCGCTGCTGTTCCGCTTGCTGGCCCCCTTCGATCGCAGTTGGGCGCTGCTGGCGGTGTTGCTGACGGCGCTGACGACCCAGTTGCTGGAGAAGTCGCGCTCGGTGTGCCTGGACCAGATGGTCTCGCTGCTGTGCCTGGGCTGCTTCTACCTGCTGCACCGCGGCGAGCAATTGGGATCGCAATGGCGCCAGTACGCGGTCTTCCCGCTGTTCGTCATCGCTTTCGCCATTCGCGGCCCGCTGGGGCTGATCGAGGTCTGCGGCGTGGCCTGTGTCTTCTGGGCGCTAGGGCCGGTGCGGGGGCCGGGCGACGGTGGACGCCGGGTGAAGAAGGTACTGGCCTATGGCGTCGGCGGCTTGCTCCTGCTGGCGGCCTGCTGGTGGGGGCTGATGCAGCTGGCGCAGTTCAGCGGCGGTGAGGCCTTCGCCCGGCAGGTCTACCAGATGCAGGTGGGCGGGCGCCTGGATGAAAGTGGCGAGCCGTTCTACTTCTACCTCCAGTTGAGCCTCTATCGCTACTTCCCGGTGGTGCCGCTGGCGCTGGCGACTATGTTCGTGCTGCGGCAGCGATGGGCCGCGCGGCATACCGACGCCGACGTGCTGTTGCTGGTTCGCCTGGGAGGCTGCGGGCTGATGATCCTGCTGGGCCTGTCGGTGCCGCACTTCAAGCGGGCCTACTACATCCTGCCCATGGTGCCGATGTTCGCCGCCGTTGCCGCCTATGGCCTGCTCAAGCCAGAACGCTGGTTGCTCCGGGTGCGCGGGGTGTACCTCGGCCTGGTGGCGGCGTTGCCGGGGTTGTGCGTGGTGGTGTTGCTGGTCTGTCGGCACGGCTGGCAGAAGCACGGTTATTGGCCGGCGCTGTCGTTGCCGCTGATGATCGCGGTGTTTTTCGGTTTGCAGGTGCTGGCGCTGCATGCCTGGCACATCACCCGCGACGCACCGCGGCGGCGCCTGGTGCTGCTCAGCCTGCTGGCCCTGGCGGCGCAGTGGTGGCTGCTGGTGAAGCTGATCGAGCCGGCCAAGGACTTGCAGTTCGCCACCCGAGGTTTTGTCGAGCAGGTCGAGCAACGGCGCGCCGCAGACCGTGGAACCCTGGCGTTTCTCAACCTGGGCAAGGACACCTGGGCGGTGCGCTACATGATGAACCTGGACCACGACGAACAGCCGCTGTTTATCGGCAAGGGCGAGCTGGCGCGGCTGGCCGCCGTGCCGCGTCCGGCCTGGGTGATAGTCGCGCGCAAGGACCAGGCGCTGCTGGCCGGTACCGCGCTGGAGCAGGCGAGCCCGGTCTACGAAGGGCGGCTCAATGACAATCCGTGCCTGGTGTTCGAGCTGAAGTGACCTCAGGCCACCCGGGGGTGGCCTGAGGGGCCGATCATTTGTCCGACTTGATGCTGGTCCAGACCCGGGTCCGCACCCGCTCCAGCTTCTGCGGCAGCGGCTGCACCACATAGAGCTTCTTCAGGGCCTCGGGGGTTGGCGTCAGGTTCGGGTTACCGGTGATTTCCTTGTTGATCAGCGCCAGCGAATCCTTGTTGGCATTGGGATAGCCGAGGAAATCGCTGATCGGCGCGATGACTTTCGGGTCCAGCAGGGTGTTGAGGAATTCATGGGCCTCGGCGACGTTCTTCGCGCTCTTGGGAATGGCGAAGGTGTCGAACCAGATCGGCGCGCCTTCCTTGGGCAGGCGCCAGTCCACCACCACGCCGTTGCCGGCCTCTTTGGCGCGGTTGCCGAACTGGTAGAAACTGCCGGAGTAACCGATGGCCACGCAGATGTCGCCGTTGGCGATATCGGTCATGTACTTGGCCGAGTTGAAGTAGGTGACGTAGGGGCGGACTTTCAGCATCAGTTCCTTGGCTTTTTCGTAGTCCTGCGGGTTCTGGCTGTTGGGGTCCAGCCCCAGGTAATGCAGGGCCAGCGGTAGGATCTCCGACGGCGAATCGAGCATGGCCACGCCGCAGGACTTGAGCTTCTCCATGTTCTCGGGTTTGAACACCAGGTCCCAGCTGTCCACCGGCGCGTTGTCGCCCAGGGCCGCCTTGACCTTGGCCGGGTTGAAGCCGATCAGCACCGTGCCGTACATGTAGGGCACGCCGTACTGGTTGCCCGGGTCGTTGCTGTCCAGCAGCTTGAGCAGCGCCGGGTCCTGGTGCTGCCAGTTGGGCAGCTTGGACTTGTCGAGCTTCTGGAATACCCCGGCCTTGATCTGGGTGTCGAGGAACTGGTTCGACGGCACCACCAGGTCGTAGCCCGAGTTGCCGGTGAGCAATTTGGCTTCCAGGGATTCGTTGGTGTCGAAGGTGTCCCAGGTGACCTTGATGCCGCTGTTCTTGGCGAAATCCTTGGGCACCGACGGCAGGATGTAGTCGGCCCAGTTGTACACCCGCAGCTCGCGCGGCTCGGCCTGCGCCGCGGCGGCCAGCAGCGACAGCCCACAGAAGGCGGCACCCAGTATGCGTTTTCTCGTGACCATGAATGGTTCCCCAGCGTGGCGATGGTTTTTATGTTCTGTACACGGCAGGCGGTCCCTTGAAAGGGCAAGGGAGAAGGGTGGTTCTGTTGAATCTGTAGGCCGCTGAGTCAGCGTGCCGGGCTTGATTCTTGCCGAGGGGCCCGGCGCTGCACAGCACGGGGTTGGCCAAAAGGGGATCGTAATGGCCATTGATCGTGGCCACGGCGGGCTGTCGGGTCAGGCGGTGAAGCCCGGCAAGCGCGGCAGCCGTTCGGCCAGATATTCCATCAGCAGGCGCACGCGCAGCGGGCGGTAGCGGCGCTCGGGGTAGATCAGGAACGCCTCGTGGGGCGGGCCGCTCCAGTCGGGCAGGACGCGCACCAAGCGGCCGCTGTCCAGCAGGTCGCTGACCAGCCAGGCCGGGGTGATGCACAACCCGGCGCCTTGCAGCACGCCGTCGCGGATGGCCAGCGAACTGTTGGTCCGATAGCGCCCTTGAGCGGTGATGCAGACCTTCTCGCCAGCCGGGCCGCTCAGGTCCAGCGTGTCGCCCGAGCTCAACCAGGCGAAGCGCAGGAACTCGTGTTCGCCCAGGTCGGCGGGGCTGTGCAAGGGCGTGTGTCGTTGCAGGTATTCCGGCGCCGCCACCAGGTAGCGCGGCGCCGTGGCGATGCGCCGGGCGATGGCGTTGGGCGGCAAGTCGCCGCCCAGGCGCAGGGCCAGGTCGACGTTTTCCTCGGTGAGGTCGACGAAGCGATCGTTGAGGATCAGCTCCACCTCGATGTCCGGGTACTGCGCCATGAACGCCAGCATCAGCCCATTCAGGTGCAACACCCCCAGGCTCACCGGCACATTGACCCGCAGCACACCCTCGGGGCGCTCGGTCAGGCCGCGCACCTCGGCCACCGCCTCGCCATATTCCTCCAGCACGGCCTTGGCCCGCTCATAGAAACGCTTGCCCTGCTCGGTAGGGGTCAAGCCAGTGGTGCCCCGGGTCAGCAGGCGCGTGCCCAGCTGTTTCTCCAGCGCCGCCACCAGCTTGCTGACCGTGGGTTGAGTGCTGCCTAGCTCACGAGCAGCCGATGACAGGCTGCCCAGCTCGACGGCGCGGACGAAACAGTGCATCGCTTTGAGGCTGTCCATGAGTATTCGATATCGGAATGGGCTGTATGAAGTTATGCCTTCTATCACGGTTATTTTGCATGGAGCAATCTGGCCGCCTCAGCCTTACGGCTTCAAGGAGCGACCTGAAATGAAAAACCTGCACTTTTGCCTGCCCCTGGCGTTGACGGCGCTGCTGGCCGCCGGCCCGGCCCTGGCACAGGAAAACTGGATCACCACCTGGATGGCCAGTCCGCAGCCGACCTGGGGCACTGAGCTGCCGCTGCCCACTCGGATTCCCGAGGCACTGACCGACAGCACCATTCACCAGCGGCTGCGGGTCAGCGTGGGCGGTAGTCAGATACGCGTGGTGCTGTCCAACGAGTACGGCAAGCAGCCACTGTTGATCGGCGCCGCGCGGGTCGCGGCCATGACCGGCTCCGGGCAAATCCTGACATTTGGTGGTCGGCAGCAGGTCAGCATTGCGCCCGGCGAGACCCGAACCAGTGATCCCCTAGCGCTGACCGTGCCGGATCTCGGCGATCTACGGGTCTCGTTGTACCTGCCGCAGCGCACGCCACTGAGTACCTTCCATTGGGATGGCAAACAAACCGCCTTTATCGCCCCGGGCAACCAGGTCGACGCACCACGGCCGGAAGGCCAGGAACAACTGGAAGCACGCCTGTTCCTCAGCGATATCCTGGTGGACGCCCCGCCCGACAGCCAAGCCCTGGTGGTACTCGGCGACTCCATCACCGACGGCAACGGCTCCACCCTCGACCGCAACCGACGCTGGCCAGACTTCCTCGCCCAACGCCTGGCCAGCGATAAAGTCGCCGTGCTCAACGGCGGCATCTCCGGCGCACGTCTGCTCCAAGACGGCATGGGCGCCAGCGCGCTGAAGCGCTTCGAACGCGACGTGCTGGGCAAACCCGGAGTAAAAAGCGTGGTGCTGATGCTGGGCATCAACGACATCAGCTGGCCCGGCACCGCCTTCGCACCGAACGCACCATTACCCTCGCTGGACGAGTTGATCGCCGGCTATCGACAACTGATCGACCAGGCCCATCGCCACAACATCCGCCTCATCGGCACCACCCTGCTGCCCTTCGAAGGCGCCCTGGAAGGCAGCATCATCGAGCACTACCACAGCCTGCAGAAGGAACAACTGCGCCAGGCGCTTAACCAGTGGATACGCGGTAGTCAGGCGTTCGATGCGGTGATTGATTTCGATCGGATAACTCGTGATCCGCGGCATCCGACCCGGTTGTTGCCAAAGGTCGATTCGGGGGATCACCTGCATCCGGGGGATGAGGGGAATAGGGTGATGGCGGAGGGGGTGGGGTTGGAGGGGCTTTTTTGAGTGTTTGGTAAAGGCGCCGGGCTCAAGAACTGCCGGGGAAAGGGTGGTTTCTGAGAGGTCAGAAACGACAAAAACCGCACAAGGCAGGCCTTGTTTTACTTTGTTTGGTGGGCTGGGGTCGTTTTAGCATGAGTCTCAACTATATGTATTAAAAGGGTTTATTAGTTTTTTGTTTTGTTGGGGGACATCTTGGGATACGTGGTGCGGCCTGCTGGGCCATTTTTGGCCCCTTTCGATCGCAATAGCATTATCCCTAGTCCAAGGGAGTCCGATTGATAAACCTACTTCGCCTGATGATCCAGAAGTTTTTCTAGGATAACCGGTGCTAGCGGAGCCCCCCTCCACAGAGCTTTGCTGTGCAGAGGGGGTCGTAGCGTCGTAGGTCTTGTGGCAGTTGGCATCAATCGGCGTTGCTTGGGGGCACAGATCAGTTCAGGATATTGTCCTGATAGTATCGGACGCCATTCGATGGATTCTCATACGACTACCAGAGATTCATAGGAATACAAATAAAGGGATGAAATAACTATGCAACTTTCCGAAGCTGTTCAACATGCTCTTGATGGGAATGCAGTTCTTTTTGTAGGTTCTGGATTTTCGTTCGGTGCGACGAGTCTTTCTGGCGGTTCACCAATGTCGGGTCGGGATTTTGCAAGGTATCTATACAAAGAAGCGGGCGTGGATGCGGAAGATACTGATCTGGCAATGGCGTCTCAGTTTTATTCTCAAAAGTTCGGAGAGGCAAAGTTAACACAAATATGTCGTGATATGTTTACGATTCGCCATCCGGCAGTGCATCACAACAATATTGTTAACGTCCCTTGGCAGCGAATTTATACGACAAACTACGATGATCTTGTGGAGAAAAGTGGGGCTGAGTCGGGTAGGTCTATTACTGCATTAACACCAAGTGACTCACCCGAAAGATTTCTTTCTAATGGTAAGGTTTGTCTTCATATAAACGGCTTGATAACCCGCTTAGGCGTTGGTGATCTTTCAGCGACATTTAAGTTGACCTTTGAGTCGTATATGACAGATGCACTGGAGCACTCATCGTGGAAGGCGGTCTTGTGCCAGGACCTTCGATTGGCACGATCGATCATATTTATCGGATACTCGATGTATGATTTGAATTTAGCTCAAATTGTACATGTCGAAGATATAAAGGATAAAACCATTTTTATCGCAGCGCCTGACCTATCAAGTAATTCACCTGATGCGCTGAGACTTCCAATGTTTGGTGAGCTTTTTCCTATCGGTGTTGGTAGTTTTTCTCAGATAGTAACAGATGTTAGGAAAGACTATCTCCCCAAAAAAACATATCAAAATTATTTTTCACTCGAAAAGCTCAAGCAATCTGCTGCTGTTGCGCAGCCAATGAACTCAGATGTTGAAAAATTATTTCTATATGGTGATTTGAACTCAAAATTCTTAGGGTGTACATCAGCTAATAGTGATCCCAGATTTTATCTGATCGAGCGGTCGATTATGGCTGAAGTTAAGAAGTCAGTTAAGGCTGGGCAGGACATCCTATTTACATCAGATCTTGGTAACGGAAAAAGTATTGCTCTTGAGCAAGCTGGTCGTGAACTCTCAGAGCTGGGGTGGGAAGTATTTAAAGTAACTGAAGACTCACAGGTTGCTCGTAAAGAGATCGTGCAACTCTTATCGTTGGATGCGCCTGTAGCGTTGTTGATAGATGGTTATATTCCATTTCTCGAATTTATCGACTTCGTTTCGATTAGGCGTGTTGGCAAAAAAGTTTGTTTCTTGCTTACTTCGAGGACGCATGTGCATGAGGCTTATTTGGATCGGCTAGAGAACGCACTGCACGTGGCGTTAGTTCCAGAGTTTGATATAAATCAGCTATCAAAATCAGATTCCCTTTCACTTGTATCAATGATCGATACGTATGGGTTATGGTCAGAATTCTCCTCTCTCCCGGATATTCAGCGCGTACGCTTAATTGATAGCGAATGTCGTGGGCAGTTTCATCAGGTATTGCTGAAGTTATACGAAGCTCCTCAGATCGCCAGTAGAATAAAAAGTTTGTTTGGAGAGATCAGACCTGATGTGAAGAGGATCGTCATTGCGATTTTTTTGGTTAAGGCAAGCGGGCTGGAGATGAGTAAGTCTCTGGTTAATGATTTGCTTGAAGGATCACCTCTCGCTAGATTGTCGAACAATGATAAAGAGTCAGTGCGATTCTTGTGGAGCGACAATAGTGGATATATTCAGCTAAAGTCGTCAGTTTTGGCTGAGTATTACTTGACCTCGCTAAGTGATGCGTACGAAGTTCTATCGGTCCTGACTGGAATGTTCTTGAGAGCGGAAACGTTGGAGGGGCGGAATTACGAGTTTTTTATGCGTAGCGTTATGACTTATTCGGCACTACAGAAGATGTTGCCTAGGAGTGGTTTGGAAACAGCGGTGGTTTCGTTCTATGAAGAAATCCAAAATACAAAATTTGCAAAAAAAAATCCTCACTACTGGCTTCAATATGCTATTGCCCGGATGGCTCTAGAAGACAATGGTTTGGAGCACGTTGAGGCATATTTTAAGTCAGCGTATGCGTTTGCGAAGTTAAAGCCAAATTATAATACTTATCAAATCGATAATCACTTTGCTAGGTTTACACTTCAGAAATCGCTTCTATCAGAGAGTGCAGATGGAGCCTTTGAATTGTATTTGGACGCAAAGGCTATTTTGCTAAGGCAAACATTGAATGAGCAAAAACACTATCCATTCCGCGTCGCTGCAAAGGTAGCTGATGTAGTGCAGAAATATGGAAGTCAGTTTTCTTTAAGTCAGAAAACTGATCTTGTACAGTTTTGCGAGGTGGTATTGGAGCGAATTGCTAAACTACCTCCTGAGACGCGTAGTCACCGGCATGTAGAAAATTGTAAGCGCATGCTTGTTGCTACGGTTAAGGAACTTAGCTCTTGAGATGGCTGGTGTAGAACTCTTCTCCTAATTGTAATTTTGTAGACGAAGGATTTGACTGGCATTTTTAGTCTTACTGTCTTTTTGTATTGAAATGGCCAATTTCCCGCTTGAGATATTTGATTTTCTTGGTGTTTGTCAGGTTCTCAGGCGGTCTGGTTGGCGCAAGTTTCGGCTTAACTGCCCACGCTTAATGCAGGAACTCACAGTCCGTCAAAATTTTGTTCAGAGTCCGTAGGAGAATTACGACTTTCCTAGCCAGCCGGAACTGTTAGGTCTGAGATGTCTTGATGAATGAATTCCAGATTTTCATCCAACGTTTCGAGTGCTCGGCGCACTTTATTCACGATATCGGCCGACCACGCTGCTCGACCTAATTGGAAAACTCTTCAATCGCTACGTCGAGCGCGATCTGGTTATGGTTCAATCGATCAAAAAGGCTAACGCTCAAGTTAGGTGCCCGTCATAGTGCTCTCCATGTTTCGAGGAAGCCCAGCATTGATGCCTTGATCATTGTCTTGGATCTTTAGCCCAGCTTCTTCAGTTCCCCTACCGATACAGCCTCAGACGCTCCCACGGTACCCCATACGCCACCAGCTGCGAATCCGCCGACGCCTCCGGTGGCGATGGATGAGGAGTACAGCCAGAAACAAGAAAGCCCGCACTAGGCGGGCTTCTTGGGGTGTTTCATAGACTGTCTGAGACAGGACTAGATTGCTATTTGGTGGAGCCGGGGGGATTTGAACCCGCGTCTATGCCTTTGTTTTCGCGGTGTTCAGCGTTGAAGCTGTCATATTGCTGTCATTCCCAGCAAAGGCCAGCTCTGCTTTGCTGCCAGCCGTATCGTCGGCGCTCGGCATCCATCTTCCATAGACCCTGGCAATCATTGTCCAGTCGCTATGCCCCATTTGCTTTGCAACCCACATCGGGTGCTCGCCAGCCGAAAGCATCATCGAGGCATAAGTGTGCCTGGTCTGGTACGGGCGCCGGTACCGAACGCCGGCCTTCTTCATCGCTGGCACCCACATCGTTTTCCTGATCGGCCCATCACCCGCCCAGCGCTCGAGCGTACGTGGGTTCTGGAAGACTTCTGCGTCTGCCAAGAACGTGTGAGCCTTCTGAGCTTTCAGTGCCTCCATAGCGGGCCTGAGCAGCTTCACGCTTCGTCGTCCAGCTGCTGTCTTCGTTGTCTCGGCCTCCCCCTTGCTGGCCTGGGTCATCGCTCGGCTTACCACCACCTCCTCGCGTAGCCAGTCGATATCGCCCCAGTCCAGCGCTACGAGCTCGCTGGTGCGTAGGCCGGTCCACAAAGCGAACTGCATCATGTTGCGCGCCTGTCCGGAGAGGGCGCCCAGCACCGCCTGCTGTTCTTCGGAACTGAACGGATCCACATCATCTTCCCTTGGCGGGGCCTCCTTGAGCGAGTAGGTCCAGCCCGCCAAAGGGTTTACCTCGATCAACTCCTCATCCGTTGCGTCGCCAAGAGCAGAGCGCAGGCAGCTCTGGATATTGCTCAAGGTTTTGTTGCCAACTTCCAAGGTAGCCAGCCAGTCGCGCACATCTTTCCTTTTTAGGTCGATCATCATCTTGTCGCCAAGTGCAGGAATCAATCGGAGCTCAACAAGCTTGCGGTATCCGTCGAAGGTGCTGCTTGAAATGTGCTTTCGCTTCCCTTCCAGCCACCTGGTCAAGAATCCGTTCACGGTTTCGCGTGAAGTCTCTGGCGCAAACTTCGCCGCCCGAGGCGACCCTGGAAAGGTCACCGAGTAGTCGAAGGTTCCGATAGAAATTGCATGTTCAATGGCCGCCTTGTGCTGCTCGGCCTTCTTCAGGTTAGTGGCGGTGGGCTTGAGCGTGATCCGCTCGCGGCACCGGACGCCCCGATACATGAACGTGATTTCGATACTCGAATCGGAGACTGTCCGGACTCCCCTCCCGCCTCTACCCATGACTCATATCCCTCTATATCGAGAAGCGTCCGGCCATCCGGCGCCTTGATCCATATCTCACCGAGCCGCCAGATCCCGTCACGGATCTTTGAGCGGATCGCGTCTTCTGTGTAGCCAGATTCGCTGGCAAATTTCCTGACGGTCACATAGCGCATAGCTTCACCGCTCTTCGTGTCGCGACACGTTTTCGGTTTCGGCGTTTTGTGTCGCTGCCTTGCTCATGGCTGCGTCGACGGATTCGTCAGTCGATCCGTAGTCACCGTCTGGACGATGCCCGCGATAGTCGATATCGCAATGCTGTTGAATCCACTGATACCGCTCGTTGTTCTTGATCAGGGTCTCCAGATCGACCTGCCCCCTGGTGGTCACTGTGTCGAGTTCGTGCTTTAGCTTCTTGTTCTCGGCGATGCTCAGGAAGCAGGCGTGATTGGTGATCTGCAGGTCATCCTTCAGCCGCTCGATCTCAGCGACCAGCACCAGCACCGCCTTCGGGTTCGCCTCGGCGATAAACTCGGCGTTGGCCCGGCACTGCTCATCGGTCTTTACCAGGCAGTTGGCGAACGTGTTGGCGATCCGCCCGCCACGTTTCCGGCCGCTGGCGATGTAGCTGTACAGCACGTAGCCGTGCTCGTTGACGTAGTCGCCGTCGGTTACCCATGGCCCAGGAGTTGCGGCCTTGGCCAGCACCTTGAGTTTGGCGGCGAGCCTCTGTGCAGCATTAGGCTTACTCATCACGACCATCCTCGTTGTCAGCGACCACACGAAGCTTGAAGTTGATCCCGCAGGCCTGGGCCAGGGCAACTAGCTCGCTTACCCGGGTGCTGGGCTCTTGCAGGGCCTGGCCGAAGCGCACCAGACGGGCGCCGAGGCTGGCGAACTCAGATCCGGCGCCGGGCTTGTCTTCCAATTTGAAGGTCATGGTCATAGCTGGAATACCTCTTTGTGCTGGCGCTGGAGCTGCACCGCGGCCGGGGTTGGCCCGTCCTGGTCCTGCTCGGGGGCCAGGGTTGAATGGTTCTGTAGCTGCTCGAGGGGCAGGGCGGCTTGAACCCGTAGGAGCGGGGCGGCCACCAAAGGCCCGCTTTCACGCATCGAATTGGCCGGAAACGCCCGGTCCGCATCGCTTGAGGGGGTGGCCTGCTGTAGGGTTGAGTCGGGCAAGCAACTGATCCCGGTGTTGTTCAAGATCCAGCAGGTAACGCCGCGCTGGCTGTCGTGCTGCACGCTGATGATTTGCTCGTCGGATGCGGCTTGGCCGGCTACCAGCAGCAGAATCGAAAGGATTATTGGCCTCATGGCTTCGGCTCCCAGTCCCATTGAAGTTTCGGATTGATTGGCGGGTGACACTGGAGCGTGGCCAGGTTGATCAGCGTGAAGTGCCCGCCCATCCATGCTCCGGTGTCGATGTGGTAGACGTTGCCCAGCACCGCCGGCTGGCGGGTTGGCGTGTGGCCAACGATCACAGCCCGGACGCCGCTGACGCCTTTTTGGTTCTCGCTGGCGATGCGGGAGCGGGACCACTGGCAGCAGGCCTCAATGTTTTGCACGCCTGACACCCGGCCCGAAAGCGCATCGCGAAGCGTTGACCAGGACAAGAAAGGGCAGTCGGCGTGCACGATACCTACCAGGCCGGCGTCCGTTTCCACCTCGATCGCCACCGGCAGCTCGCGCAGCACCACCGCATACTCGGTCTTTTCGTCTCGGTTCTTGGCCATCAACCAGGCCCCGCCGTTGTGCATGTACAGGTCATCGCGCAGCGCCTGCTGTACGTAGCCGACCGCCATGTCTTCGTGGTTGCCTTGCACAGCGTGAAACCATGGCTTGGCCAGCCACTCCAGGACCTGCTCGCTTTCCGGCCCGCGGTCGACCAGGTCGCCGACGCTGAACAGCCGATCCGCCGTAGGAGCGAACTGGACCGCATCCAGCGCCGCCTGCAGCTTGGTGAAGTGGCCGTGAATGTCGCCAACGGCGAAGTCGCGACCGGCGGTGTTGATCTCGAATCGCTGAATCCTGTTCATGCGCGAGCCTCCCCGGCGATCAGTGCCAGCCTAGCCACCAGATCCTCGGTGCGACCGTAGAAGCGGCCGGTGTCCTCGTTGATGAACTGCTCCAGCACCTGGGCTACCTCGGCGCTTTCGGCCAGGCCGCGCAGGGCTGGTGCTGTAGGAGCGAAGTCTCCGGCAGGTTCATGCACGAAGGCATTGGCCTTGATCGGCAAGACCTTCACCGGTCGGACTCCCTTCTCTTTGCTGCTCCAGTTCGTATCAGGTACGCACCAGGGCAGCATGTGCAGGCACCACGAACTGCCCGCCGTCGGCTTCTGAGTGCTCGACCAGTATTCGCGCAATGCAAATGCCTGGGCAGGTCCGCCAGCGCCTTGGATTGGCCAATGCGTGCCCCACGCTTCCAGCTGCAGCAGGTTGGCGCGCATCACCTGGAGTTCTTCAATGGCTGGAATGTGCCAGCCACGATGCCCGCGGATGTTCATGTTCAGCACCTGCTGGGCGATCGCGCTACCAGCTTCAGCCATGGCCTTGGTGTTCGCCATCCCGTCGTAGTAGGACTTGGAACCGCGGATGTTGAGCCGCGGGCCAGGCCGGTCCCACCACTGGGCGTCCTTCTCGAACTCACGGCCGGAATCTATCAGCGCGTGCTCGGCGCCATCGAAGAACAGGCGCCCGGCGTAGAAGCCGCCGGCGAGTGGCTGGCCGATCTGGGGCAGGGTGGCCGGGGAAATCTCGCGGCGCTTCATGGCTGCTGCTCCCGTGGCCAGTCTTCGTCGATTGGCCAGTCCAATTTTGCGGCGTCCACGGCGGCGTCGAGGTCCTTGCCGCCAACAGGATCACCAGACCCGATCCTGACCATGGGCACGTTCGCAGAGCCGGTTCCGAGTGCGCCGTCTCGCAACCACTCGTAGCGCCTGGCGTTGGCCACCAACTTGACGTGATCATCGATCGAGAATGCATGCAGGAACGCCGGCTCGCCCTTGTCCGCCATGTAACGAAGGCCATCATTGATATCGCTGAACTTTAAGTCGCCTTCCACAACCACATGGCGCAGAGCGACAGAGCAGAAGTCGAGCACCTGCTTGTCGGTCCAGTTGGCAACTACCGATGATTTCTCGGTGGTTCGGTTGGCTTTTTCGCATCCACTGGCAATTTGGTTGCCCATGGCGAACCAGGCGCCAATGCAGGCGGTAAGGATCACCCAGACGGCGACGAGGAAGACACCGACGATCAGCTCAAGGTCGCTTGGGTTGTCGAAAATTTTCGGCGTGACCTTGTAGAAAAAGATCAGGGTTGCGAACAGGTACACGGCGATCAGAAGCAGGAAATTGAACATCTTCAAGGGGGCTTGCATGTTGATCTCCAGGCTGATGAGGTAACGTTTCGCTACCCCATCGTCTTCATCAGTGTTTGGGCTTTCCGGCCATCAGCACCACCAACAGCAGAACGACCAGTACCAAGTCGCCCACCATCGAAAGGATGCGACTGGCCGAGTCGACGAAGACAACGCCGCCAGCAAGCCCGTAGGCTGCCAGCGAACGAGTCTTATTGCCGAGCTTGGCCAGCATGGTTACAGGTGGTCTTTGAGGTTGAGGCCCAGCAGCTTGGCGCTGCGCTCAAGGGCAGTCAGTTCCTCAGGCTCAATCTCGCCGTCAGCCTCAGCCACGGTCAGCATCACGTTGAGTACGGTCAGCGCTTCGGAAGGGGAATGGGCCAAGTCACCCAGTTCCTTTTCGGCGTTCTGCCGCAGGATGCGCGTGCCCGACTTGAAGTCGGTCTTGGCGCGGTCGATGGTATTGGACAGCTCTGCGCCGAAGCCCTGGAGCGCTGGGTTGTTGCTGAGAATGGTTTCGATCTTGGACAGCTCGCTTTCCTCCAGATCGCCATCCGCTGCGGCGACGTAGATCGAGCCGTACACGACCGCTTCCATCAGGTCACGGTTTGCCAGCTTCGCTACAGCTGCGCGAGCTTGGCCAGATTTCTTACCGAACAATTTACCGAGCATGGGTGTTTCCTCTTTCGTGGGTTGGGGTGAGGCTTTTTCCAGGCCGAGCGAATCCCGGCCGCGTTGTTGGCTTTCGCAAAAATCAGGTTGGGTTAGGCGGTGAGGGCAACCTCGATGCGGCGGACAGCCACGCGGGTTTCAATGCGGCGTTCTCCACCGCCGCGACGGACACGAAGGGTTGGGTCTTCTGCCATCGACGCATGAACGGCAAGGATCATGGCCATCACAGCTGCTGGAGAGATCAAGCCGCGTTTGAAGGCTTCGGCGACCAGGGCCGCACGACGCTTCACCCCCAGCTTGGTGGTCAACGCCAAAAGGCGCTTGTCGATGGTGTCCGGAGCAACGCCAAGATCACGCGCCACTTCTTTCGAGGTGTGACCAGCTGCAACCGCCAGCAGGCACTCCAGCTCGCGAGGTGCGGCGCCACGGCCAAGAAAGCCTGTGAAGCCGTGGGCGGTGATGGTGGCGGTGGTCATGTGGGAAGCTCCATGCGGGTTGCGATGGGGCTGATATTGCGTGCGGTTTTATTTTTAGTCAACACCTGCGGTTTTATTTTTATGTAGAAATTGCTCCTGACGGTCTTGGATTTTTTTGACAGAGCATAAAAAAGCCGCCCAGTGGACGGCTTGCAAATGCAGTGTATTTGCGACTTATCTGGAAAACATACCCCACCAAAAAACGTGTCCAATCAGGGAAATTTGCTGGTCATGAATATCCTGGTAGGTGTAATCCTCATCCGGGTGCTCGTCACGATTGAAGCTGCGAAGGCGAATCCCAGTAGGCGTTCTGTAAACCTGTTTTACACGCAATTGACCATTGTGATTAATGGCATACAGATCCCCGTCAGACACCTCACCGAAAGATGTCCGCCCCAGGTTTACGCCTACTGTCGCGCCATCCCGTAAAACGGGAAACATGCTGTTTCCTCTGACCGTGACGCATCTGGCATTGGAAAACTGAACGCCATTTTCTCGCAGATCCCTCTTAGCGAAGCGGAGTCGAGATCCGTCGTTTTCTTCGATAGCATATCGACCAGAACCGGCATCCAGCTCAATCTCCCGAAGGAACGGGACGTAAACCTCATCTTCGCTAAGCGGGGTACTATCATCCCACGCAAGGACAGGACTCAAGACCACCTCGTTAGATCGGTTCTCTGGAGTGGCGTCTGTGGAAACGCTGATGGACGCTAGTCGCTCAATGACCCCGGCGATTCTGGGACTGAAGGAAGACACGGGCTCTTTGAGCACGCTTGAAAACCTGGCGGCCGTCATAACGTTTAGCGCGTTCAAGCCGTTCAGGTACATGCTGATCGCGGTTTGCGTCATTCCAAAAGCTTCTGCGACCTTCTCCTGGCTGAGGCCCAGCTCTTTCTTTTTTGCCATGTAAATGCGCTTTAGCGCATTGCATTCGGCAAGTTCGGTGGCGGTTAGCTGTCTCTTTTTCATAGGTCAAGCCTATAACCTTCGGTGTTTAAACTCAAAAGACCTGCGGTGTTTACATTAAAAACACCGCAGGTTATTGTTTGTGTCATAAGCCACTTCTAGGTGACTCCATGACACCAATTCTCTTAGGCGATTTCGTCGGGCCGCTTGGCCAGGCAGAGGCCGCAAAAAAACTCGGTTCAAGTCAGGTCGCTATCAGCAAAGCGCTGAAGGCTGACAGGTTGATTTTGGTTTCAACTGATCCGAGCGGAGCTGTTTCGTCTTTCGAAATCAAGGTCTTTCCAGGTGGCGGTAGCCGTGACAAGGCTCGCCTCGACCTTGAAGAAATTGTGAGCCAAATGACTAAGTTCGGTCAGTCCGGCGCCCCTGCTGTGAATCCATCCAGTGCCGGGGGTGCGTAGTGAACAACGTCATTTCGCTTTCGTTCGAGGGCACCCCAGTCCAGTTCAATTTGGACGGCTGGATTAATGCCACTCGGGCGGCCGCGCAGTTTGGCAAGGTTCCGAACGACTGGCTGCGACTGGCTTCCACTCGGGAGTACCTTGAGAAGCTGGCTGCCAGGGTGCCAGCGAGTAATACGGGGAAATCCCGCATTACTTTTGTGACCTCGCGTCGGGGCAATTCCGCAGACAGTGGTACGTGGATTCACCCCCGACTTGCCGTGAAGTTCGCTCGCTGGCTCTCCGTCGATTTTGAACTCTGGGTCGACGAACAGATTGATGCGTTGCTTCGTGGCACCCAATCCGCCCTGGATACTTTCAATCGCGCCTGCAAGAAATATGACGATGGCGAAGCTCTCGCTAGTGCGCACGGTCGTGGATTGAACGCCTGGAAGCGCCAGAAACCTTTGCTGATTGGTGAGGTTGAGCGCGGCCGCCAGCTTCTGCAAATGACCCTGGGGCTGAACTCCCCCGAAAACCACAACCACTTGCGGTCCTCGTCGTGAAGGTCTGCCCCTCCCAGTTTTTGTTGTCCGGCTAATTCGCAGGCAACAAAAAGCCCGCTTAGCAGGCGGGCTTCTTAAACCACTCGTTAGCAGCGAGTGATTCTGTACTTCTCGTTCTGGAGAACGATTTCATGCACCCGAAAAATAGCACCACGCTACCACCAGTGCAAGACCTGCTGACCGTGAAGGTCGAGTTTTGCAATACGCCCATCAGCAACACGGGCGCACAGATGCTCAACGTGGCGGCCGGCATTGGCGCAGAGGACGCGCTTCAAACCGCAAAGGTTCTCTCCTCTGGCCTGGGCCAGATCTGCCGGCATATGCATGACAGCCTGAATATGGGCGAGCTTGCGTATTGCGACGGTGTCGCGGCGATGGCGTTCCTGGCCGAGACGGTAAGCGCGCTGGTTTGGTCAGTTGAGCGCGGTTTTCAAGCTGCCTGTGACGCAAGCGGGGAGGGGCGGCCATGAAAACCGAACTCCTGACCCTTGGCCATGAGTTTCACAAACATGGCGCTCATGACCTGCTGATCGCCGCCGATGGCGTCCCGATCCATGACGCCCTTGATGCGGCCACCTGTTATCTCGAGGCGGTGGTGCACGGCCTGCGTGACCTCATGTCTGAGCCTGCCGTTTCCAACGAGGCGACCCTTCTTTTCTTTGCTGCCGAGAATGCGCTGGCATTGACCTACGCCGCCCACGCCGGGGTTGATCCCTTCCAAGGAGGTGCAGCATGAACGAGCAGCAGCGCATTGCTGAAGACGCCACCTTCCAGATCGGCTGTGCCATGGACCATATCAACTGGTTGCGCGGGGTACTGCACGTCCTGCGCGATCACTTGAAGCTGGAGACGGGCGGCGAACACTACAGCACCGTGGCAGATCTGGCGATCTACAACGCGGACGACTGGCACAACCAGCTCGACGTTGAGCGCCAGGAGTTGGAAGCCCGCACTGACAAGGCCTTTCCTGCTGAAGACGGGGGTGTCCAGTGACCCGGCAATCCCTTCTTCCCGATCGCCTGGAAGACGCACTGACCACGATCAATCAGCTCAGCAAGATCCTGATCAATAACGAAGCGCTGCACGACTCGGACGTGTCGCCCCAACTCGATCGCTTGGACGTCGACGCGGTAATGCGGGCGGTGCTGCTGATCAGTGCCCAGGCACACGACGATTTTTGCGAAATCATGAATTCAGTGGAGGCCCGGCAATGACCGACCCGAAGAACAAGCGCAACGCGACCGAGCAGATAACCCCTGAGTTCCTGGCTGCCGGGCGCCTCTATTCCCAGCTACATGACGCCGGCCTGGAGAAATCCCCAGAGGCCGCAGAAGCGCTCCAGCACATGTACGACGCTGCCCCCGAGTCGTTCCGCCAGGAGATGCACGACATGGCCGTGCAGATGGGGCTGATGCCGTCTGTTCCTGATGGATACACCGATGACGGAGAGCCCGTTTACTCGTTGGAAGGGTTGGCTAACCGCCTGGGGCTGAGCCCCGAGGAGGCTCAGCGCGCTGCCGAAGAGCTGGGCATCAAGCCCGGCACCACCAAAGTCAACAAGGTGCACTGATCATGACCATCGTCATCATCAAAGACGGCGATGCCGTCACCACGACCCTGGCGATTGCCGAGGGAACCCTCAACGACCACGCGAGCGTCATCAAGTTGGTTCGCACCTACCAGACTGATCTGGAAGACTTCGGCTTGGTCAGATTTGAAATCCAACCAAGATTGCCGGGTCAGCATGGCGGTGGCGATGCAGAGTTCGCAATCCTCAACGAGCCCCAGTCCACCCTGCTGCTGACCTTCATGCGCAACACGGACGTCATCCGGGCTTTCAAGAAGACGCTTGTCCGTGAGTTCTGGGAAATGGTCCAGAGCCGCAACCGAGCCAGGACTCCCGCGGAGCAGCTGCTAGCCAATGCTCAGTTGCTGGTGGATATGGAGCGCCGCCAGGACCAGACCGAGCGCGTGGTGGCCGGGATCGAAAACCGTGTCGCCCAGGTTGAGCAGGTCAGGTACCTGGATTCCAGGCCGGCCGGTTTCGAGTCGATGACCTCGATCCGGGAGCGCATCAATCAGCGCTACGGGCTGCCCCAGTGGGTGGTAAATGCCGTGATGCGCGACGTTCCAGGATGCCCGCTGCCATTCGCCATGGTGCGCAGCAAGCACGCCGACGACGGCGCTCAGCCCTACGCAATCTGGCCCAAGGCCGATATCACCCGCCGCTTTGATCGGTTCGCCGCCGAGTGCACTTTCGTTACCGCGGAGCGCGCCACCCACCCAGACATTGAACAGGGCCGCTTCAAGCTGTGCCTGAGGAATTCTGCATGAGCAAGAAACCCACCAAGCAACAATTGGTCGAGCGCGTTGCTGAACTGGCCATGGAGCTTCATCGCGCCGAGTCCATCATGAAGATCATGCGGGGGCGCCTGAATCGTGAGTACGAGGAGTATTTCAGCGTTCATGGGGAAATCGAGCCAAACCGCCGAGGCATCCGCGTCGATGACCCGCGCTATGAGGGCGTGATCAATTTCACCAATCAGGCCTACGACAACCTACAGGCCAGCCGGAGCAAGAAGAACAGCGCCAAGCGCAAGCTCACAACCGCCGTGCGCGCGCTGATGTCGTTCACCGGCGAGCAGGTGAAGGCGCCCCGCGAGCCAATTGTTAGGCGTACCAATCTCGCAGGAGTGACGCTGCAATGATCGCTCAACCATCCGAACTACTCGACGCGAAACCGGAGCCAGAACTGCCGCCGAACTGGCTGAACGTTGTGGCCCGCAAGAAGCTTGGCCAGCCCCAGGAATGGCGCTGGTGCAAATTCGAGATGATCGGCGACACCGACGACTGCGTGGTCGAGGGTGGTATTCCTCGGCTGCTGCAGAGCGGCAAGCGCAAGGGCCAACCGACTTGGCGCGATTGCGAGTTGACCAAGTGCGTCGTCACCAAGGCCGAGTATGACCAGGCCAAGGTCGACTACGAGGCCGAAACCGGTAAGTGCCGCGACTGCGCGGGCACTGGTCAGTGGCTGGCCGGCTGGTGTTCAGCTGCGGGCAACCGATTTGAGCCGTGCAAGCGTTGCGCGGCCACCGGAAAAGCTCCGGAGGCCCGCCTATGAGCATCATTCGACCGCAATCCACAACCGCCGAGAAAGGACCTGTATCCGTGATCGCAGGCCCGTGGCCGTCGTATACGGCATTCAGAAGCCTGCCAGAGCGTGATCGGTGGGTTCTGTATGGCAGCGCCAAGGCTTACCGCCAGGCGCTGGAAGATCAGGGCTTGGTGATGGCTGAGGGGTATGACGACTTCGTCCGTCGAGTGACTGGGGAGCTTGAGCTATGAGCATGAATTTGATGGTCAAGGCCATGGAAACCAAGGTCGGCAATCCATTGCGCAAGCTGGTGCTGATTAAGCTGGCCGACAATGCCAGCGATATGGGCGAATGCTGGCCGTCCTACCAGCACATCGCGGACCAGTGCGAGATCGGTCGCTCAACTGTGAAGCTGCATATTCGCGAGCTAGAAAAGGCCGGGTTGTTGCGACGTGAGTTCCGTCGCAAAGGAGAGCTGAATCAATCGAACGTCTTCCACTTGACTCTCGACGGTGGGGCAGATCATGACCTAGGGGGTGGGGCACCAGATAACCCACCTGGGGCACCAGATAACCCAGGGGGTGGGGCAGGAGCTGCCCCCAGAACCAGTCACTCTTATGAACCAGTCAAGGAACCTAAACCTACGGTCATTCCAACTGACCCAGTGGATGGCTTCGACCAGTTCTGGAAGCTGTACCCGAAGAAGAAGGGACGCAAGGACGCTGCCAAGGCCTGGGCGAAGCTGAAGCCGAACGAAGAGCTGCGACAGACCTTGATCACCGCCCTGGGCCAGCACAGCGTTTCCGAGGACTGGACCAAGGACCGCGGCCGCTACGTTCCCAACGCCGCTACCTGGTTGAACGGCGAACGCTGGACCGATGAGCTGTTGCCGGCCAGCGGCGCCAAGCCATCGGCCTATACCGGCCTGCCCACCCATACACCCGATATGTACCAGGAGGCGCCCAATGGCCCCGCTTTCTAATTTTCGTCGCCTGCCAATGACCCGCACCTTCACCGGCACTTGCGAGGTTCATGGCGAGGTTGATCGGTCAGAAGTTGAGCAGTTCGATGGCTCGATGCAGATCCGCTTCTGCAAGAAGTGCCAATGGGAGGCCTTGAACATCGCCGCCCGGGGGAGTGACGCCTATACCCAGGCCCAGGAGCGACTGCGCGCCGAACGGCTCAATGCCGACCTGATCGCCTCCGGCATCACGCCGCGCTTTGCCGATCGCATGTTCGCCAACTACCGGGTCGACGGAGACATGGCCAAGGCCCGTGCGTTGGCGGTCTGCCAGGGCTACGCCGATCACTTTGTCGATCACTACCAGGCCGGTCGCAATCTGTTGCTGCTGGGCAATGTCGGCACCGGGAAAACCCACCTCGCCACCAGCATCGCGCAACAGGTGATCCGCCAGCACGGCGCAACCGCGGTAATCACTTCCGCAGCGGAGATCATTCGGGTGTTCAAGGGCGCCATGGATCGCAACGCCGGGTACACGGATCGTGACGTTCTGGCCGACTTGGCCGAGATTGACCTGCTGTGCATTGACGAGGTTGGTGCGCAGGCTGGCACTGCATACGAGCTATCGGTGCTGCATGAGGTGATTGACCGACGGTATCAACTGATCAAGCCCACGGTGGTGATCTCCAACATGGACGCCAAGGGCCTCGGCCAGTACATCGGCGACCGCGCGCTGGATCGCCTGCGCGAGAACGGCGGCCTGCTGGCCGGTTTCACCTGGGCCTCGGCGCGAGGTGCAGCATGAGCCGCGAACTGTTCAGCACTGAAGCCGAGCACGGGGTGCTGGGGGCGCTTCTGCTCGAAGGCGACCTGTTCGACCTGATCACCGAAAAAGTGAAGGTCTCCGACTTCCACGACCTGGAGAACGCCGCGCTGTTCCAGGCAATGGTCGATTGCCACGCTGCCGGCCAGCCAATCGATGTCGTTACGGTCGCCGACCAGTGCCGGTTCCTGCCCAGCGGCGAGCCAACGATGGCCTACGCCGGAGACATTGCCCGGAACGTACCCAGCACGGCGAACTGGACGGCCTATGCCCGCATCATGCGCGAGCGCTCGGTGCTGCGGCAGGTGATCCAGGCGGCGGACGTGATTCGCGAGCAGGCCAGCGCCGACCGTCCGGTTGCCGAGATCGTGGCCCTGGCCCAGCAGGCGACGGCCGACCTGCGCGATCTGGACGATGGCGCGCCGAAGTATCAGCGCCTGGACCAAATGATGGGCCGCGCGGCGGACATCATCGACGACAAGTTCAATGGCCGCATGCCGTCTTGGCCTTCGACCGGCCTGAAGGATTTGGATGAGCTGGCGCAGGGCATCCGTCCGAAGAAGGTCACGGTCATCGCGGGCTTGCCGGGTAGCGGCAAGACAACGCTGGCCCTGCAGATCGCCCAGCACAACGCCATTGCCAAGCGTAAGCCCTGGCTGGTGTTCTCCATCGAAATGCCCGGCGAGGAGCTGGGTGTGCGGGCCATTGCCTCGCTGGGCGGGGTGGACCTGCGTCGACTGGACAACCCCGCGAAAATGCAGGACGACGACTGGTCGAAGATGGTGGGGGCCGTGGCTCAGGCCGCGAACGCGCCGCTGTTCATCTGCGACGACCCGGTGCAGACACCGGCCAGTATTCGCGCCACCTCCCGCCAGTGCCAGCGTGAGCACGGCCTGGCCGGGATCGTGGTCGACTACCTGGGTCTGATCCAGCTGGAGAAGAGAGGGCGCAGCCGGACCGAGGAGGTCGGCGCGATCAGTAAGGCGCTTCTGCGGTTGGCCAAGGAGCTCGATGTGCCGGTGATCGAGCTGGCCCAGCTCAATCGCGATTCCACCAAGCGCCCCGGAAAGAAACCCCAGGCCAGCGACCTGCGCGACTCCGGCGAGATCGAAGCCGACGCCAGTTGCATCATCCTGGTTCACCGCGACATGGACAGCGAGGCCGGCCAGAATGGCGTCACTGAACTGCTCATGCCGAAGTGCCGCCACGCCAAGGTGGGCAGCTGCGTTGTCCAGCAGCAGGGCGAGTACGGTCGCTTCGTCGACTTCTCGGGCAATCCATTCCCTTCTGACGAAGAGGTCGAGATGGGGCGCAGCTTAGCCAGCCAGTACAGGAGGAAGTCGGCATGACCATCACCCCGAAAACCCTGGCGGTCTCCCTGAGCGATGCCGAGATCCGGCGGCACCAGAGCAGCGACGTTCGCCAGTTGCGTGACCCGCGGTATCGCGAATTGCGCTTTCGCTACTCGACCGTAGACCGCACCAGAGGCGCGTGGCACGTCGTTGTCGCTGGCAAGTGGGGCAAGGCCGGCGATTACCCCGGAATCAGCGCTAAGGCGATGCTGGCGACGTTGCCGAGCATTCTGGCGCGCCGGTCTGCCGACCCCGCGTCCAGCTCCACCGTCAGCCAGTGGCTTGCGGTGGGCGACCTGCTGACCTGGTACGCCGATCGCACGGCGCGCAACCAGGGCCTTTCCAGCAAACGCAAGTCCAGCATCAAGTCGGCGCTCAAGTGCCACCTGTGGCCGTGCCTGGGCGAGGTCCGGCTGGGCGACCTGGACCGCGCGACCCTCGACCGACTGCTGATGTGGCCGATGCAGGAGCGCTACGCCCTGTCGTTCGTGCGCTCGGTGTATGCGGTGCTGGCGGTGGCGTTCCGGCAAGCGGCGCGCCTGCGCCTGATCGAGCGCAACCCGATGGCGGAGCTGAAGTTCACCGACTTCGTGACGACCCGGATCCGACCGAAGCCGGCCCAATTACGTGCCGACGACCTGCCTGACCTGCTGCGGGTGCTCAACGAGCAGTTCGAGGAGCGGCCGGTGGAGTCGATGCTCGCCCTGATGATGCTGTACCACGGCACCCGCCTGGGCGAGACCCGTCTGGCGCGCTGGAAGAACACCAACCTGATTTCGGGCAAGTGGTTCCTGCCGGCGGCGGACACCAAGACCAAGGCCGAGCACACCCTGCCGCTGACCGATCAGGCCCGGCAGTTGCTCCTGCGCTATCGGGCGATCCAGCTGGAAAAGGGGTACAGCGGCCCGTTCCTGTTCCCGGGCAACGCCGGCCAGGCCCTGAGCGCCACCAAGGCCAGCAACCTGTTCACCAACATCGCCCGCGGCGAATGGTCGAGCCACGACCTGCGCAAGGTGGCGCGTACCGCCTGGACGGACCTGGGCACCGACTACATGGTCGGCGAGCTGCTGCTCAACCACGCGATGAAAGACCTGGATGCGACCTACATCCACACCACCGCCGAGGAGCTGAAGCGCCGGGCGCTGGAGTCCTGGCATGAGCATCTGGATCAGCAGGCTTTCGAGGTGATTGCCGCCGAGACATACCCGGGACACGAAAAACAACCCAATGGCGCGCAGGCCGCACAGGGCGAGGCTTTCAGCGCTTCCACGCATCCATCCCAAGGGAGGATGCAAAACCGCCGTGGAGGGCATGATCATGAGTTGGTTTAACCGAATCGGTTGGTTGCGGAGGGAGCGGAGCCCGGTGCCAGTGGCCGAGCCGACCAAGAAGACCCGCCTCGAAGATCTGGCTGATCGCCTTTCCGAAGAAGTCGCTGTCTTGCCGCCTGGGCCAAGCTGTCCAGAGGCCGAGCGCATTGCCGCCTCGTTGCGCGACTTCCCGGGAGACTGGGCGTGGTCGCACAAAGGCTATGAGCTGCGGCACACCCCCACCGGTTTCACGCTATGGGTGGCGAACAAAGACTATGGACTTGCCGAGGTAAGCAGCGGCCACAAGGCTGCTTTCTCCGACCCTGAGAAGGCAATCATCTGGCCGGCGGTCGAGACATGGCTGTCACTGCACCGGTTAGGTTTCACCGGCCGCCTGCCGAAGCCCAGGATCAACTTCAGCGGCGACACTTTTTGGTGTCGTGCCCCAGAGCATCCGTGGGTTGGTGTGGGGTGTTCGCCAGAGTTGGCATACCGGTCATGGGCAAGGGCTGTATCAATCCAGGCACGCACTGACAGCGCGCCTGGAGAAATTTTGCACGTATGGAGTGCCGCACGATGAACAACGTAACCGCGGCACTGCCGCGCAAGAACCTGACCGCGGTGGAGCGCAAATTCCTCAAGGTCGGAAACCGCATGCTGCTGGAACAAACCAATGGCCGAATTGCATCAGCGGCGCTGATGGACATCGTGTCCGACTGGCACGGCACCCGGGCGAACATCGGTTTCGAGCAATTCGCCAAGGCATGGATCACAGAGGGCAATGCCAAGAACAAGATCGCCGACAAGTTGCTCCGTGAGCTGTTCGGCATGAATGGACCGAAACCGAGGAAAGCGGCATGAAGAAGCGAACCTATGCAGGCAAGCCGCTGGGTGATACCGAGTATCTGCTGGAGCAGTGGGGGTGGTGGCGGATGGATGGGATGGGGGTTCCGAGTTATGTGTCCCCGCTGTACGCCCTGATCCGGGACAACAATGTGACGGAGGGAGGCGGCAAGAACTACTGCGTTACCGATGATGTTGCCCTGGTGGTGGATCGTGCTGTTGCGAGGCTTGCCGGCCGCGATGAACAGATGGGCAATTTCGTCTGGTTGTACTTCGGCATGAAATGGCCGGCGCTCCGAATTGCCAGGGAGAACAGTATCGGGGAGGCCAAGGCAAGGGAGATCATCAAGGCCGGTGTGGCCTGGGTGGATTGCGCGGTCGAGATTTTTCGCGAGGCTGCGTAAAAAAGTCTTTCCACGCGGATAAACACCTGTTTTCATGGCACGGTGTTCAGCTTTTCAAGCACGACACCAAAGAGAAAGCCCGGCCATTGAGTCGGGCTTTTTCGTTCATGCAGATGACGCGCGCAGGCAGCTGCGCTAAGTCGGTAGTGGCGTCGATCAAAGCCGTGCGCTCCCTGATCGGCTACGCGATGAGAGTCTGGGGTACGTGACCCAGCGAGCCAGACCACCAAGCCGGAGATGTGCCGGCCCTCTGCACCCATTCCAAGCCTCGGCATCTGCCGGGGCTTTCTTGTTTCTGGAGCACTGCAATGCAGAGTCATGACTTCGTAGAGGGTGTATCTGGTTGGCGGTTGAGCAAGGACAAGCTGGAGCTGTTCGGCGGGCCCTGGCCGATCATCATCGGTAACTTCGATGCGCCGGAGAGTCGTTCAGCCACTGATCAGCTAGAGCCGTTCATCGTGACTGATGGTGTGACCTGCCTTCGCAAAAAGGAGGTCGACAACGCGTCGATCGCCAGCCCGAAACTCAGTGATGCCTGGGCAGTGAACATGGAGCTGCTCAATGGCAAACCCGTCGTTGCTGGCATTGGCGCAGGTCTCGACTCCCAGTTCCAGGTAAACGCAGATCGCTATGCCATCCGCTGCCGCCCCGAGGATTCCCCACAGCCCGGTGATGCACTGAAGACTGGTGGCGTGACCTCGATGCTCGACGCCATGGCCAGCACGATTTCTGAAACATCGCTCGGCAAGGATCTCGCCGGCCAGATCCGCGACACCCTACGCGCCGAACTCAAGCCAGGCGGCATGCTGTACCGCGGCTGATCGCCACAAACCATTAATGCACTCCCCGAAAGGGAGGAATCGAGATGTCGAACATGCCTGATAAACCAGATACCTGGCTGCTCGTCCTTGCGTGGCTGAGCCAGCACGCGCCGACGATCTATGCCGGCGCGCTGTCGTTCGTAGTGGGTGCGCTACGCATCATCTACGGCGGCGGGACTCGGCGCCAGGCACTGCTCGAGGCCTGTCTCTGCACCTTGATCACCATCGGGCTGATACCGCTGCTCGAGTATTTCGGGTTGCCGCAGAGCTTCGCCACTCCGGCTGGCGTGTTCATCGGCTTCCTCGGCGTGAAGAAGATCGCTGAGCTGGCTGATCGGTTCGCTGACTTTAAGATCCCGAGGCGTGCTGAGTGATGGCTTGCAGTGGATGCTCTGCCCGCCGAGCGCGAGCGGCGAAGTGGCTGATGATTGCAGCAGAGCGAGCGAGGTCGATCGTTCTGCCCGCATCATTAAAAGGAGATCGCCACGATGGCAAGGCTGAAGACGTTGAGAAGTCGAGTCCAAACCCAGGCTGACCGATTGCCGGCCGTCAACACAAACTCATGGCGTGCTACGAAGGAGACTTCTGCGCAGCGCGGCTACGGTTACAAGTGGCAGAAGGCCCGAGAGGTATGGCTACGCGATAATCCGCTATGCGTCTACTGCGAGCGAGCTGGGCGCGTGGCAGCTGGCGTCGTTGTAGACCACAAGGTTGCGCATCGGGGAGACATGGATCTGTTCTGGGATAGATCCAACTGGCAGACCCTCTGCAAGCACTGTCATGACTCGGTCAAACAGGCTGAGGAAGCGGCAGATTGGGGCTGAGGTGGGGGGGGGCACTAAAATATAGGGCCTCTTCCGCTTCCAGACCGCGCCCGACCTCACGCACACATTTTTTCCCGTTTCAGGAAAAGTTAACCATGGCTTTAACCGACAAGAAGCGGCGGTTTGTTGACGCTTTGCTGTCGGGAGCCACAAATCGCGAGGCGGCAATCGCCGCCGGATATTCCGAGAGAACCGCATCACAAGCGGGCTCCAAGCTGGCCAAGGATGATGATGTGCTGACCGAAGTCGGGCGGCGCCTCAAGCAGAAGCAGGCTACCAGCTCTGAGGTTAAACCTGCTCGAAAAGTTAAAGGCGAGGATGCCTCTGAGGAAGAGCCGGATGAGGTTGCGCTCACCCATACCGATGACCCCCGGGTCTTCCTAACTGAGCTGATGAATGCAGGTTCGGCAGACCTCCGCATGCGACTGGACGCAGCCAAGACACTGATGCCCTATGTGCACGGAAAGGTCGCCGACCAGGGCAAGAAAGAACAGAAGGCTGACGCCGCCAAGGAGGCGGGGAAGGGCAAGTACTCCCAGGGCAAACCGCCAGCCGGAAAGCCATCACTCAGCATGGTCAAGGGGTAGGTTATGCAATGGACTACTGCCTGCCCGGAATGGTGGCGGCTTCTGGCTGCCGGCGAATCGATTATCCCGGCACCCCTGTTCCCGGATGAAGCAGAGGCCAGCCTCGAGGTATTCAAGGGGCTGAAGATTGTCGATGCCCCTGGTAGCCCGACAATTGAGGCATCTTGCGCACCGTGGGTGCTGGCCTTCGCCGGCGCAGTGTTCGGCAGCTACAACAGCGAAACCGGCGAGCGCCTGATTCGGGAAGTGATGCTCTGCATCCCGAAGAAGAACAGTAAATCGACCATCGCCGCCGGCATCATGCTGACCGCGCTGATTCGCAACTGGCGGCTCTCGGCGGAGTTCATCATCTTGGCCCCGACCAAGGAGATTGCCGACAACTCGTTTATCCCGGCCAAGGACATGGTCAACAACGATGATGAGCTGAAGGCGCTGCTGCATGTTCAACCGCATCTTCGACTGATCACCCATCGCGAGACGGGGGCCACCTTGAAGGTGGTGGCGGCAGACAGCGACGTGGTCGGCGGCAAGAAGGCAGTCGGCGTGTTGATCGATGAGGCCTGGCTGTTCGGCAAGAACCCCAAGGCGGCGGACATGATCCGCGAGGCCACCGGCGGTCTGCTGTCCAGGCCGGAAGGCTTCATCATCTGGCTGACAACTCAGTCGAACGAGCCGCCGGCCGGGGTGTTCAGGTCGAAGTTGAACTATGCCCGCGGCGTGCGAGATGGTCGCATCGACGACAACCGCTTCCTGCCAATCATCTACGAGTTCTCCCAGGAGATGATCAAGAGCGGCGATGCCCGCAAGCCTGAAAACTTCCACCTGGTCAACCCGAATATCAACTACTCGGTAGACCGAGCCACGCTGGAGCGCCTGCACATGCAGGCCGAGATCGACGGCGAGGCGGAGATGCGCGGCTTCCTGGCCAAGCACCTCAACATCGAGATCGGCCTGGCGCTCATGTCTGACAGCTGGGTCGGCGCTGCCTTCTGGGAGCCGCAGGCCAGGGAGGGCATGACGCTGGATGACCTGCTCGAGCAATGCGAGGTCATCGTGGTTGGAGGCGATGGCGGCGGACTTGATGACCTTCTCGGGTTGGCCGCGCTTGGCCGGGTCCGCGAGTCACGGGTCTGGTTGCACTGGGCGCATGCCTGGGCGCATCCGTCGGTGCTGGAGCGCCGCAAGTCAGAAGCTCCTCGCCTGCTGGACCTGCAGGCTACTGGCGACCTAACCATCGTGGACAAGATCGGTGACGACGTGGACCAGTTGGCCGCTATCGTCGCGAGGATCAACGAGGCGGGATTGCTGGACAAGGTCGGCCTTGATCCGGCTGGCATCGGCGCCGTGCTCGATGCATTGGCAGATGTCGGTATCGACGAGGAGCAGATCGTCGGCATCTCGCAAGGCTGGAAGCTCACCGGTGCAATCAAGACCACTGAGCGGCGCCTGGCCGATGGCTCGCTGTTTCATTGCGGTCAGCCGCTGATGGCTTGGGCCTGCGGCAACGCCAAGGGCGTGCCATCGGCCAACGCCTTTCTTATCACCAAGCAGGCCTCGGGCACGGCAAAGATCGACCCGCTGATGGCCACGTTCAATGCCGTGTCACTGATGGCCCTCAATCCAGAGGCCCGCGGAGGCCTGGACGATTACCTCAATAACGGATTCTTCGGACTAGTAGGCTGACCATGGCATTCAAATGGTACAACCCCATGACCTGGGGCTTCTTCGGCTACACCGACCCGACCACGGGCGACTATGTCGAGGTTGATCTTGAGGTCGGTGGCAAGCGCACCAAGGCCGGCGTGCGTGTCACCGTCAAGACGGCGCTGTCCATCAGCATGGTCTGGTCCTGCGTCAAGATCCTCTCCGAGTCCCTGAGCGGTCTGCCGCTCAAGCTGTACGAGGACAAGGAGGGCGGGCGGAAGTTGGTGGCCGGTGCTGACCGGATGCTTAAGCTGCTGCGCAAGCCAAACCCCTACATGACCATGCTGAACTTCCTAAAGTTCGTAGTCGTGAACATGGCGCTGCGCGGCAATGCGTTTGCCCTGATTGAGCGCAACATCCACGGCGAACCGATAGGTCTGGTGCCGCTGGATGGCAGGGCTGTGAAGATCGATACCGATGGCGACCTGCTCTATCTGGTCACCCCAAGCGAGGGCGACCCTTTCCCGGTTTCCCCGGAGAACATGTTGCATTTCAAGCTGTTCAGTCTGGACGGAGTCGTCGGGCTGTCCCCGATTGAGCACCAGGCCGAAACCATGGGCCTGGCCAAGGCCGGCCAACAGTGGTCGGCGCGCTTCATGCGCAAGGGAGGATTCACTGGCGGCTACGTCATCTATGAGCAGTTCCTGACCAAGGCCCAACAAGCCCAGGTCATGGAGAAGTTCCCGGATGTGCGCAAGGCCGATGCCGACGACATCGGCAAGATGGCGATTCTGCAGGGAAACCCCAAGATCGTTCCGGCCGGCATCAGCCAGAAAGATGCCCAGTTCATCGAATCCCAGCAGTTCCAGGAGGAGGCTCTCGCGGGCATCTACGGCGTCCCGCTGTGGCTGGCCAACCGCGCCGGCAAGACCTCAATCATGGGCTCCAACCTGGAGCAGCAACTGACCGGCTTTATCACGTTTGGCCTGAAGCCCTACATCGACACAGTCGAGGACGAGCTCAACGACAAGCTGTTCGGCTCCGGCGCCCGCTTTGTGGAGTTCGCGGTAGAGGGGTTGTTGCGCGCTGATAGCGCCGGCCGCGCCACGTATTACCAAGCGGCTCTTGGCGGCTCTAGTGGCTCCGGCTGGATGTTCATCAATGAAGTCCGCCAGAAAGAAAACCTGCCTCCCCTGGAAGGCGACGAATACAACCGGGTCACCCGGTGGGAGATGGAAAAAAATGGCGAGTCTTGAAGTTCCGTTCGAGCTTAAGGCCGTGGACGAAGCCGGCAATTTCGAGGGCTACGCCGCGGTTTTCAATAACGTTGACCTGGGCGACGACGTGATCCTGCCTGGCGCCTTCACCCGGGTGAAGGCTACACGCAATGGGAAGCTCAAGCTGGCGATCTATCACGACCTCTCCCGCCTGATCGGGAAGGCAGATTACACCCAGGACGATCACGGCCTGCATCTCAAGGGAAAGGTCAACCTCAATGTCAGCTACGCCCGAGATGCCTATGAGCTGATGAAGGATGACGTGCTCGACAGCATGTCGATCGGCTTCAACACCATCAATGAAGCTTTCGAGGAGCGTGCCGGTCGGCGCGTGCGCCTCATCAAGGAGGCCGAGCTGTGGGAGGCCTCCATCGTACCGTTCGGCATGAACCCCGAGGCCCAGGTCCTCAGCGTCAAGTCGGACATCAGGCTTTTCGAGAATGCCCTGCGCGAGCGCATGGGCCTCTCGCAGAAGGAGGCGGCGGCAGTCGCTTCGCTCGGCTACTCCGCGCTCCGCCGTGATGGCGGCAGCGAGGCCACGGTGATCGTGGAAGAGCTGAAAGAAATTTCCACCCTGTTCACCCACCATTTTGGAGTATCGCCATGAGCGAAGTTAAAGAACTGAAAGACTCTCTGGAGCTGCAACTGAAAAGCGGCTTCGACGGCCTGCAGAAGAAATACGACGCGGCCATCGCCGAAGTCGAGAAGGGCAACCAGGTCACCACTGACCTGAAGTCCCAAATCGAGAACCAGAAGGGCGAGCTGCAGCGAGTCATCGACCAGGTCCAGGATCTGGAGCAGAAGGGCGTTAAGCTCCGCACCCAGCCGGGCGAGGGCAAGAGCTTTATCGATCTCATCAAGGGTGATGAGAGTTACAAGGCGTTGAAGAAGGGCGGCGGTGTCGCTGAGCTCGATGTGACCAAGTCCGACATGGCCAGCATGAAGGAAATGAAGGTCACCAGCGCCGGCATCGTCGCGCCAAACTACGATCCGGTGATCCAGCCGGGCATTCGTCAGGAACTGCGCATCCGCGACCTGCTGACCGCGATCCCGGTCACCGGCCAGCAGTACACCTACTTCCGCGAGAAACTGCACACTCGCGGCGCCGCTCCGGTTGCCGAAGGCGGTCTCAAGCCAACCAGCAACGTCACGTTCGAAACTGTTACCGATCGGGTGAAAAAGCTTGCGGTCTGGATGCCGGTGACCGACGAGGCACTGGATGACGTTCCTCAGATGTTCGCCTACCTGCAGCAGCTGCTGCGCTACGACCTCAAGCTGGAGGAAGAGGCGCAGATTCTCAAGGGCGACGGCACCGGCGAGAACCTGAATGGCCTGATGACCCAGGCAACCGCCTACAACACTGCGCTGAGCAAAGCCGGTGACACCGCCATCGACATGGTGCGCCGCGCCGTCTACCAGGTGCGCAAGCAATCGCAGATGTCGGCCGATGGGGTGGTGATGACCGAACTCGACTGGATGAACATCGAGCTGCAGAAAGACGGCGAGAACCGCTACCTGTTCGCCAACCTGCAGGGACTGGTAACCCCGATCCTGTGGGGCCGTCCGGTGATCACCTCCGACAGCATGGACGAGGGCGATGCCGATACTGGCGGCGAGCTGCTGGTGGCGAACTTTGCGCGGTCCACCACGCTTTTCGACCGCATGTCGTTCGTGTTCAAGATGGGCCTGATCAACGACCAGTTCATCAAGAACGAACGCGCCTTGCTGGTCGAGGAGCGTCTGGGCCTGGGCGTACGCCGCAAGGAAGCGCTGGTCAAGGGCACCTTCCCGGTCGCTCCATAATTCAAACCCACTGAGGGCCGGCACAGCACCGGCCTTTTCGTTTCTGGAGGCAGCATGAAAATCAAGACTCTGTGGGGGTTCGTCGGCAATGGCGCGCTGTTGGGCGCCGACTCGAACAAGATCAAGGCCAATGTGGTATTCGACGAGGCCGAGGATGAGTATGCCCACGCCCTGATCGGCAAGGGCCTGGCCGTCGAGGTCGACGCCAATGGCAAGTCACGGGCAGCCAAGTCCAAGGAAAACAAGGCTGCTGCGGAAAAGGAATCCGCCGATAAGGCTGCCGCCGAGAAAGCGGATGCTGACAAAGCTGCTGGCGAGGACAAGTAAATGCTCGATCTGGCCCGCGTGAAGATCCACCTGAAGGTGGATGACGATGAGGAGGACCAGCTCATCGGGGGCTACCTCGAGTCGGCCAAGTCTCACGTGGCCATGCACTGCGACCGGGTGCTGGTCGAAGTCGACCCGATGGAGCCCGAACAGATGGGGCTTACCCCTGATGTCGAGCAGGCCATCTTGCTGCTGGTCGGGCACTGGTACGCCAACCGCGAAGCTGTGGTGATCGGCGCCGCGCCGTCGGCCGTTCCGCTCGCAGTCGAAAGGCTGCTCTGGTACAGGAAGCGTTTCTAATGCAAGCCGGCAAACTCAAGCATCGGGTTCAAATCCAGCACAAGGTTACGAGCCAGGACCCGCAAACTGGTGAACAATTGACTGATCAATGGGTCGAGTTCGCCAAGGTCTGGGCCTCGATCGAGGATTTAAGCGCGCGTGACTTTATCGCCGCTCAAGCTGGTCAGTCCGAGGCGAAAAGCAGGGTAGTCATTCGCTACCGCAAAGGTATCACTGCTGCAATGCGTGTTGTGCTGGATGACGGGGCTGTTTGCGGAATTGTCGGACCTCCACTGGCTGACGCGAGCTCCCGCAAGGAATATCTGACGCTTCTGGTCACCTCGGGGGTGAATGATGGCTGATTGGGTCACGTACAACCTCAAGGGAGCCGACGAGCTGTCAGCTCGCTTCAAGGGCCTGAGCGAGGAAATGCGCCGCAAGGTGGTGACGCCTGCGGCCCGGGATGCCATGGAGATCGTGCTGCTGGACGCGAAGGATCGCGCCGCACGAGTCGATGACCCGGAGACCGCGAACTTCATCCCGGCCAACCTGGCCATGATCGAGCGTAAGGCGCTCGGCCAAGAACTCGGCGCGGTGGTGATCTCCGTCGGCGTGCGGATGCGCAAGCGCGGCCAGAAGGGCGGCAACACGTTCTATTGGTGGTGGGTTGAGCTGGGCACTGAGAAGAACCGGGCAAAACCGTTTCTTCGGCCGGCCCTGGCCAACAACCGAGAGGCGCTGTTCAAAGAGTTCCTGAGTTCCGCCAAGTACCAACTGATCAAGCTGGGGGTGAATGGATGACCGCACCGATTTTCACCGTGTGCGCAGCCAGTCCGGCAGTCACCACGCTGCTCGGCACTGGCCCAACGCGCCTTTACCCGCATGGCGAGGCACCAGAAGGCACGGCCAAGCCCTACGTGGTCTGGCAGGTCGTCAGCGGCTCGCCGATCAACTATCTCAATTGCGTGCCCGACACGGACCGTTACGGCCTGCAGGTCGACGTGTACGCCGATACGGCCTCGTCCGCCGAGGCCGTTTGGATGGCGCTGCGCAAAGCGATCGCGCAACAGGCCTATATCACCGGTTTCGGCATCGACGCCCGGGACAAGGACACACACAACTATCGCAAAGGTTTCGACGTTGCCTGGCTGGTGAGTCTGTAGCCGGAAACCAGAAAAGAACGACCCGCTTCGGCGGGTTTTTTTATGCCCGCTCAAAAGTGATTTCGCAGGAAATCGGGGAGTACCAAATTGACCATCAAGACCCAAGGCACGGATCTCTATGCCATCGACCCTGCCAACAACTCGTTGTTGGTGGTTGGCTGCTTCACTTCCCTGGATGGGATCGATACCAGCATCGCGCAGATCGAAACGACCTGCATGAACTCCAGCGCCAGGGAATATGAGGCCGGCCTCGCAGAGCCTGGATCGGCCTCTTTCGGCCTAAACATCGACCCGCAATCGCCGGCACACGTCCGCCTTCACCAGCTGAAGACCGCCGGCACCAAGCTGCTGTGGGCGATCGGCTGGTCTGACGGCCGCGTGGTGAACAGCAGCGGCGAACTGGTTGGCATTCCGCCGACCATCAGTCAGCCAGGCACTGTGACGGCGCTGGCGGTCACCAATCCGGGCAGCGGCTATACCACGGCTCCTACCGTCGCGCTGACCGGTGGTGGCGGTACCGGCGCAACCGCAACCGCGACCGTCTCCGGCGGCGAAGTGACTGGGCTCACCATCACCAACCCTGGCAGCGGTTACACCTCGGCTCCGACAGTGGCATTCACTGGCGGAGCCGGAACCGGCGCCGCGGCAACGGCCGTAATCGACGCTGGTGTCGACTTCAACCTGCCAACCACTCGCACCTGGATCACCTTCGAGGGCTACATGAACAGCTTCCCGTTCAGCTTCGCGTTGAACGACGTTGTGAAGTCCACCGTCGGCATCCAGGTATCCGGCGATCCGGTATTCGTCCCGAAAGTCATCACCCCATAAGGAAGCCCCATGGATCTCAGCATTAAAGCACTGACCGCGGCCGGCGCATTCGTCGCGCCGCCGGTGAAGAAGGACATCACCTGGCACGCTGGCGGCAAGGTTCAAAAGGCCACGATCTACGTGCGACAGGAGTCGTTCGTCGAGCTCACCGACCGCTGGAAAAACGAAGATCAGGGCGCCGACATGCTGGCTGCCCGGATCGCGACCAACGTTCTGAAAAAGGACGGGACGCCGGTATTCACCATCGAGGACGTACTCGGTTCCGAAGCATCTGGTCATGGCCCGCTGTGCGCCGAACTGACCATCGTGCTGCTCAACGCCATTTCCGAAGCGAACGGCGCAAACCGGGCTGAACCGCCAAAAAAATAGGACCCGCCGAAGAGTTCTGGCACGAACTGGTGCTCAACGGCATCGGCGGGCGCACGGTCGCCGAAGCGCAAGCCAACCTCAGCTACAACGAGGCGCTTTCGTGGATGGCGTACGTCGAGCAAAACGAAACGCTGAACCTGGGCCTGAAGATCGAGCGGGGTTTTGCCCTGCTCGCCACCATTCTCAACAACCTGCACGGCGGCAAAGCCACGTTCGACGACTTCCTGCCGAAACGCGGTGAGGTGGCGGAAGAGGTGGAAGCTTCTGCGCAGGATCTGTTCAGGCTGCTGCAGTCGGTCAAGAGGTGATTTATGGCTGTTGATTCACTTGGCCAGCTGACGGTCGACCTGGTGGCCAACACCGGCGGCTTCGAAAAGGGCATGGACCGGGCGCAGCGGGCGCTGAAGTCGGCGACCAAGGAAGCGGCCTATCAGGCTGGCCAGCTCGACAAGCTGGTCGGCCAGATTGACCCGGTGATCGGGGCCTACGGCCGCCTCGACAAAATGGAAGAACAGCTGCGCAAGCACCGTGCGGCTGGCCGGCTGGATAATGCCGATTTCACCCTGTACCTAAACAAGCTAAAGGAACAGCGCGACGCGGTCGAGAAGGTCGACCGGGTCATGGCCAAGAACGGCCAGACCGCCAAGCAGTACGCGGCGAATCTGCGCGGTGTGCCGGCTCAGTTCACCGATATCGCCGTTTCGTTGCAGGCCGGTCAGAACCCGTTGACGGTGTTTCTCCAGCAGGGCGGCCAACTCAAGGATATGTTCGGCGGCGTGGTGCCGGCGGCCAAAGCCCTGGGCGGTTACGTGCTGGGGCTGGTGAACCCGTTCACGGTCGCGGCGGCAGCGGCGGCGGTGCTGGCCCTGGCTTACAAGCAGGGTTCCGACGAAGCCACCGCGTTCAATACCTCGCTGGCGATGACGGGCAACACGGCCGGCACCACCGCGAACGGTTTGGCGTCGATGGCGCGGCAGGTTTCGGGTGTGAGTGGCACCGTCGGCAAGGCGTCCGAGGTGCTGGCGCAGTTGGCGGCGACTACCCGGATCCCGGTAGCGGCTTTCGAGTCCATCGCTGAGGCCGCCATCAAGTACGAATCGGCGACCGGGATTGCGGCCAGCAAAACTGTCGAAAACTTCGAGAAAATCGCCAAGGACCCGGTCGCGGAGATTCTGAAGCTCAACGAGTCGATGAACTTCCTGACCGCGACCACGTACGAAAACATCAAGTCGTTACAGGAGCAGGGTAGAACTCAGGAAGCGGCCGCGTTGGCGACCGCCACCTATGAGGACGGCCTGAATCGGACGTCCACCTCCATCAAACAGAACCTCGGCTACCTCGAGGCGAGCTGGGGTGCGGTCAAGAGCGCCGCCAAGGGGGCGTGGGATGCGGCGTTGAACGTTGGCCGCGAGGAAACCCTCGACCAGCAGATCGCCAAACTCGACGAGCAACTGAACGCCATTGCCCAGAACGCTGCACTGCGCAACAAGCGTAATGCTCGGGGCAAGCCGGCGGACCCGTTCAGCAACCTGACGCCCGACGACAGCTTCCGCACGGAAGCGCTCGAGCGTGAGAAAACCGAAAAGCTGTTGCTCAAGGCCGAACAAGATCGTCGGGCGGCCGCCAAAGGATACGCCCAGCAGCAACAGCAGGCGGCACTGGATGACCAGCTCAAGCTGGACAAGCTACGCAAGGAAACCGAGAGCAATTCGGTAAAGCGCGAGCGTGAACTGGCTGATTATCGGTTGCTGGTGGAGCGTCGGGTTACCCAGGCCAAAGCCAGAGGTGACAGCTCGCTGCTGATCTCTGCGGATCAGCAGGCGAAAGACATCGCCGCGATCAATGAGAAATACAAGGATCCCAAAACCGCCAAAACGCCGCAGTACCGCGAGGATGCTGGCATCAAGGCACTCGATCAGGCGAAACAGCAGTACGCTGTGCTGCAGCAGCAAAGCGCCCTGATCGGCGATCAGACCGCCGCGAGCCAGGCCCTTGGTACGAACGCGAAGAAGCTGGTCGAGTGGGAGCAGCAGCTCGCCGACATCAAAGGCAAGAAAACCCTGACGGCCGATCAGCAGTCCCTGCTGGCCAACCAGGAACTGATCACTGCCCAGCTCAAGCGCAACGCCGCGCTGGAAACAGAAAACACGTTGCGCGAGAAAGGGCTGGAAACCCGCCGCAAGCTCGCCGCCTTCGACGAGAACCTGAAAAGCCAGCTGTCCAGTGCTCAGCAGGGGCTGGACAACAACCTGGCCGGCATTGGCCTGGGCGACCAGCAACGCAAGCGCTTGCAGGAACAGCGCGCTATTCAGCAGTCCTACCAGTCGCAGATGGACAAGCTGACCTCGGACTACAACAAGAGCAACAAGGACCAGTTCAGCACCGAACTGTACGACAAGGAAACCGCTGCGCTGAGGTCGGCCCTCGACAAGCGCCTGGCCATGCAGACCAAGTACTACGAGGACGAAGACGCCGCTCGCAGCGATTGGCAGGCCGGCGCATCGTCTGCGTTCCAGAACTACGTCGACCAAGCCAAGGATGTAGCCGGCCAGGCGAAATCGGCGTTCACGTCGCTGTATGACGGGCTGACCGATGCCGCCGTGGATTGGGCATTCGGTGCGGATAAGAGCTTTGGTGATGTTGCCAAGAGCTTTGCCCGCATGATCGCCAAGATGGCCTTGCAGTCGGCGGCTTCGAACGTGTTCTCAAGCATCGCCGGCAGCGCGCTGGGCAGCTACTTCGGCGGGACGACGGCAGCGTCTGCGGGCAGCACCGCCGCCGGTTACTCCGCTGACGTTTTGTCGAAGTGGCCGGGGCTATCCGATGGCGGCTACACCGGCGATGGCGGCAAGTTTGAGCCGAAAGGCGTTGTGCACGGTGGCGAGGTGGTCATTCGCAAGGAAGTGGTCCAGCAACCGGGCATGCGCGGCTATCTGGAGCGCCTGAACAAGCGCGGCTATGCCGACGGCGGGTATGTTGGGCTGACCGGTGGCTCTTCGCCGCCAGCTTCGACGCCGGGCGGCGTTTCCATCCATCAAACCATCATGGTGCCCGAGTCGGGTGGCGGCGGATCTGGCCAAGACATGCAGGCGCTCGGCCAAGAGTATGCCGCCGTATCCAAGCGCGGCGCCGAACAGGCCATTGCCCAGGAGATTCGCCCGGGCGGTTCAATTTGGAGGCTCGTAAATGGCCGTTGAGAAATTCGACTGGTGCCCGAAGATTGAGGCGGTCAGCGCTCCAGAGTATCGCGTCAGGTCCTCCAAGTTTGGCGATGGGTATGAGCAGGTCGTTGGGGAGGGGGTCAACAACCGCGTTGACTCTTGGCCCCTGACGTTTGTCGTCAAGGAGGCAGTGGCGTTGCAGATTCAGGCCTTTCTGAACAGGCATGGCGGCTTCAAGTCCTTCCTCTGGACGCCGCCGCTTGGCCAGGTCGGCTTTTATCGAGGAACGGCACCGACCGTCAGCCCGAACGGGGCAGGGATGTACACCCTAACCACCACATTCACCCAATCCTTTCATCCATAAGGGGCAACCATGCCACTGATCAGTGACATCCAGGTCCTGGAGCCGGGAAGCGAGGTGCTGCTATTCGAACTGGATGGTTCCGAGTACGGCGCGGATGTGCTGCGCTTCCACGGGCATGCGATCCCGCACTCGCCGGAGGAGATCATCGCCGCCGGCGCCGATGCTGACCAACTGCCGGCGAAGGCGATCTACTGGCAGGGCAATGAGTACAGCGCCTGGCCCATGCAGATCGACGGTATTGAAGCCAACGGCGACGGTACAGCGGTACGCCCTACGCTGTCGGTCGGTAACGTGAGCGGGCGGATTACTGCGCTCTGCTTGGCGTTCGACGATCTGCTCGAGTTCAAGCTGACCATGCGTCACACGCTGGGGAGCTACCTGGATGCGCAGAACTTCCCGGGCGGCAACCCGACGGCAGACCCAACCCAGGAGACGATCGAGGTCTGGTACATCGACCAGAAGACCAACGAGGACGGGGAAACGGTCAGTTGGGATCTGGCCAGCCCGGGAGACGTTGGCGGCGAGACGATCGGCCGCCAGGCCACAACTTTATGCCACTGGTGCCTCACCGGCGGCTACCGCGGCCCCAACTGCGGCTACACCGGCCCATACCGTGACAAGGACGGGAACCTCACGGATAACCCTGAACTTGATGCCTGTGACGCGACGCCGGGCCGCGGGTGCATCCCTCGCTTCGGCGAAGGAAACCCGCTGCCGTTTGGTGGTTTCCCGGCCGTTTCCCTGATCGCACGGAGCTGAGCATGCGCAAACACATCTTGAGCGCTATCCAGGCGCACGCGGCGGCTGAGTACCCAAAGGAGTGCTGCGGCCTGCTGCTGGCCGTGGGGCGCAAGCAGCAGTACTACCCGTGCCGCAACGTCTCCACTGAGCCGAACGAGGAGTTCCGGATCGATCCGGAGGAGTACGCCGCGGCCGAGGACGTGGGCGAGGTGATCGGGGTAGTTCACTCGCACCCTGACGCCACCAGCCGGCCGTCACCGCGCGACCTGGCCATGTGCGAGGCTACAGCGCTGCCCTGGCACATCCTGAGCTGGCCGGAGGGTGACCTGCGCACCATCACGCCGGCAGGCAGCACGCCGCTGCTCAAGCGCCCGTTTGTGCATGGTGCCTGGGATTGCTGGCAGGTCTGCGCAGACTGGTACAAGCGCGAGTGGGGGCTTGAGTTCGAAGCCTTCAAGCGTGCTGATGGCTGGTGGGAAGACCCGGCCGGGCCAAGCCTGTATGAGCAGGCCTATGAGGCCGCTGGGTTCTACCAGGTTGATCGACCCGAACGCGGCGACATGATCGTCATGGCGGTGGGGCGAACGGCACACCCGAACCATGCCGGGATCTACCTCGGCGCTGATCCGGCGCTGACCGATGAGGCCGCCGAAGTGTTCGGCCCGGGGCCATTCCTGCTGCACCACCTGTACGGGCGGCCCAGCGAGATCATCATATTCGGCGGCCCGTGGCTCGACAGGACGCGCCTGATCCTCAGGCACAAAGATGCACAATCAACCACATGATGCGGCAGGGCCGCAGGAGAGAGTTATGAATCAGCCATTCGAAGCAGCAGGCGATCATTTCATCAACAACTGGTCGATCATCGTCGATGGTGGTCGGTTCGCAGGGATTGGGCTTGGGTTGCCCGAAGAATTTGGCAAGGAAGCGCAGGAGAAAGCCGACCTACTTGAGCGTCGGCTTTCGAGATTGGAAAAGGCGCTCGGCCTTGATCCTATTTGTGATGGCTGAAGAAGCTGTTGATAGCTGTCACATCGGGCGCAACAGCGCCTGATGGATGAGTCTTGGCGAGTTCTACTGCATAAGCTTGAGCGGCCTCAACAGCCCCCGCGCCTTGCGTCTCTTTAAGCTGATTCGCCAGGCCTGAAAGTATGCAGTTCAGTGTAAGAAGAGATGAGCCGGTGTAGTTCAGAATCTCTTGGATGTTGGTGTCATTGCTCACATCGACCTCCTAGGTCATAAACGCGCCGAAATTGGCGCAATCCCAGTCCTTGGGCTTGCAGGCAAGGGACTGGGGAATCCGTTGCGTGAGGGCGGGAGGCTACTACGGAGGGCGCCGGGGCGTAACTGGGGATTCGTACAGGGGTCGACCGGTGATATCGTTGACTCCTTTCCACAGGAGTGACCCGCATGAGATTGATCGTAGGAGCGTTGGCTGTGGCGTTGTTGGCGGGGTGTGCATCACCGTCAGACCTCATGTCTGAAGCACCGGCAATTACTGTTTCTTCTGCAAAAACACCGAAAGCCTTAGCGCTCTGTATTTTCCCTGCGTGGCAAGAGCACAACTCTAATGCCAGTATGAGTGAAACGACTACCGGTTACCGTCTGGTCAGCGGCTTTGCCCAACAAACAGACGATGTTCTGGACATCAGCTATGCAAAAGCAGGGAGCGTGGCGAAACTCTATCAGCGGGTCGCATGGTCGCAAATCGGACGTGGGTCCTTGCGAGACTCAATTCAGAAGTGCAAATGAATACAAGACCGCCGATAGGCGGTTTTTTTATGAAAGGAGAAACGTTTTGGCCGCTATTGCTGAAATGACTACCATCAAGCTGTCGGGCTCTCTTGCTCGGAAGTTTGGTAGATCTCACGCTAAAAAAATCGATTCAGGCACATCACGCGAAGTCTTTAAAGCCATGAGCTGCACTCTCGAAGGTTTCGAGGCAGAAATCAAAAGGCTTGCCGCTCTAGGAATGCGGTTCGCAGTTTTTCGAAATCGGGTGAATATTGGTGAAGCTGAATTGGATCTTGGTGGGACTCGAGAGATTCGAATTGTGCCCGTTGTCGAAGGGAGCAAACGCGCTGGAGTTCTGCAGACTGTCGTCGGTGTTGTGTTGTTGGCAATTTCCTACGCGCTTCCATTTACCGCGCCATATCTGACCCCGGCCGGGATTGGTCTCATTGCCGGCGGCGTCATCCAGATGCTCAGCCCCCAGGTCTCAGGCCTGAAGCAAAGCGCATCCCCGGACAACGCCCCGTCCTACGCCTTCGGCAGCGCCAAGAACACCACGGCCAGCGGCAACCCGGTGCCGATCTGCATCGGCGAGCGCCGGTGGGGCGGGATGATCATCTCGGCCTCGATCTACGCGGAGGACAAGGCATGACCAAAGTCACCTACAGCATCACTATCCATGACCTGCAACGGCTTGAGGACGGATTGATTTGCGGCGACGAAGCGGTGGTGGCCGTTCTGGACAATGGGCGTGAGATCCATCACGAGCGCTTCATTGGCAAATGCACATCGCCAAGCGGCTACACGCGAAAATACCGCGACAAGGCAGGTCTTACCGCCGCACCGGTCTTTGGCAGCTGCCGCATGGGCTTCAGCCTAACTGGCCCGGCAAAGGCTCTTCCAAGCCACCCACAAAATCGTCAGATCCCAGCCGGTGAGAGCCGTAATCGACTCGATATTCTGGACCGCGAGATGCCGCTTCAGTCTCGGCCGCATCCTTAGACGCGTAGATATCGACGAAATGCCAGGGTGAGGTTTGCACGACTCCCCAGCCCAGAACCCACCCCTCGTTGTCTGGGTCGGCAGGGAGATTTTTAGCAAGACTTTTAATTGACATGACCGCTCCTTGGTTGCGTGAAGGCTGAACGCTACTACCCTGGCGCGCTCTTGCGTTACTGGAATTTCATCCACCCTGTACAGCTACACAGGCCGCCCAAGAGGCGGTTTTTTTATGCCTGGAGGAAAGCATGGGCGCCGCAGAAAAGATCGAGATCCACGGCGAGAAGGGCGGCAGCAGCAAGCCGAAGACGCCGACCGAAGCCAGCGATAGCCTGCGCTCGACCAACGTGGCGAAGCTGCTGGTGGCGGTGGGCGAAGGAGAGTTCGACGAAACTCCGACCGACTACGACATCTACCTGGACAACACGCCGATCCGCGATGCCAGCGGCAACTACAACTTCCCGAACGTGAAGTGGGACTGGCGGCCGGGCTCCGTGGATCAGACCTACATCCCGGGCATTCCGTCGGTCGAGAACGAGACCTCGCTGAACATCGAGCTGCGCAGCGATACCCCGTGGGTGCGCTCGATCACCAACACCCAGCTATCGGCAGTGCGCCTGCGTTTCGCTTGGCCTGCCCTGCAGCGGCAGGACGACGAGGGAAATGTCGTCGGCTACCGCATCGAGTACGCCATTGATCTGGCTACTGACGGTGGTGCTTATCAGCAGGTGTACCCCGACGCCGTGGACGGCAAGACAACCACCCGCTATGAGCGCTCGCGCCGAATCGATCTCCCGGCCGCCACTACCGGCTGGCAGATCCGCGTGCGCCGCCTGACGCCGAACCAGAACAGCAACAGGATCGCCGACACCATGCTGATCGCCGGTATCACCGAGGTGATCGATGCCAAGCTGCGATATCCGAACACAGCGCTGCTCTACATCGAATTCGACGCCGAGCAGTTCACCAACATCCCGGCCGTAACTGTGAAGTGCAAGGCTCGGCGCTGGATGGTGCCGAGCAACTATGACCCTGTGGCCCGCACTTACACCGGCACCTGGGACGGCACTATGAAGTCGGCCTGGACCAATAACCCGGCGTGGATCACCTACGGGGTCTGCACCGAGGACCGCTTTGGCCTGGGCAAGCGCATCAAGTCGTGGATGGTCGACAAGTGGGAGCTGTACCGGATTTCGCAGTACTGCGACCAACTTGTGCCGGATGGCCTGGGCGGCCAGGAACCGCGCTTTCTGTGCGACATGAACCTACAGGGCAAGGCCGATGCCTGGTCGCTGCTGCGCGATATCGCCGGCATCTACCGGGGCATGACCTATTGGGCTCAGGGCCAGCTGGTGATGCAAGCGGACATGCCGCGGGCGCAGGACTTCGACTACGTCTTCACCCGGGCCAACGTCATCGATGGGAAGTTCTCCTACGGCAGCGCGTCGGCCAAGACCCGGTACACCCGGGCCCTGGTCAGCTACGACAACCCTTCGAACAACTACGACACCGACGTCATTCCGTTCGCGGACCTTGGCCTGCAGCGCCGCTACGGCGACCGGCCGACCGAACTGACCGCTATTGGCTGCACTCGTGCCTCTGAAGCCCAGCGCCGCGGTAAGTGGGCGATCCTCAGCAACAACCAGGACCGCACCGTGTCGTTCAAGACCGGCATGGAGGGCGTGATTCCGCTGCCTGGGCATATCATCCCGGTCGCGGATTCGCTGTTAGCCGGCCGTGAGGTGGGCGGGCGGATCTCGGCCGCGGCCGGCCGCGTGGTGACGCTTGACCGCAACACCCAGGCCAAGGCCGGGGACCGGTTGATCATCAACCTGCCGGGCGGCCGCGCCGAGGGGCGCACCGTGCAAAGCGTCAGCGGCCGCGCGGTGACGGTCACGGTCGCCTACAGCGAGCCGCCGATCGCGCAATTGCAGTGGGCCCTGGATGCTGATGATCTGGCGATCCCGCTGTACCGGGTGTTGCGCACCAAGCGTACTGCTGAAGGGGATTTCGAGATCAGCGCCCTGCAGTACGAGCCCGGCAAGTTTGCTTTCATCGATACTGGCGCGCGCCTCGAGGAAAGGCCGATCAGCGTGATCCCGATCACCGTCGTTCCGCCGCCGGCAAGCGTCACCGTCGCCTCGACCTCGGTCGTGTCGCAGGGCCTGGCCGTGGCCACCATGAATATCACCTGGCCAGCCGTGAACGGAGCAGTCGGCTATGACGTGGAATGGCGCAAGGACAGCGGGAACTGGATCAAGCTGCAGCGCACCGGGGCTACCTCGGTTGACGTGGTCGGCATCTACGCCGGCGCCTATGTTGCCCGGGTGCGGGCGGTGAGCGCCTTCGATATCACGTCGATCTGGAAGAACTCGAACCTGACCCAACTGAAGGGCAAGGAGGGGTTGCCGCCGGCGGTGTCATTCCTGACCCCGACGAGCCTGGTCTACGGCATTCGCCTTGACTGGGGCTTCCCCGCGGGCGCCGAGGACACGCAACGGACGGAGATCTGGTACAGCAAGACCACGTCGCAGGCTGACGCGATCAAGCTGGGTGACTTCGCCTACCCGCAGGCTCGGCACGAAATGCAAAACATCCTGGCCGGGGCGTCGTTCTTCTTCTGGGCGCGCCTTGTCGACCGCACCGGCAACGTCGGCCCCTGGTATCCGACGGGGATTGGCGTCAACGGCCAGGCCAGTTCAGACCCGACCGAATACGAGAAGCACTTCCTTGGCCAGATCACGGAGTCGGCCCTTGGGCAGCACCTGAGCAACCGTATTGATCTGGTCGACGGAGATGGCCCTGGTTCTGTCAACTCACGCATCAAGGCAACCAAGGAAGAGCTTGAAGGGCTCATTGAACAGATCGTGGATGCACTCGAGTACGACCCGTCAAAGACTTACGCGGTAAACGAGATCGTCCGCCAAGGGCAGCACCTGTATCAAGCCATTACGGCTGTGCCAGCAGGCGCGGCACCGCCCAACGCTGCCTACTGGATCGATATCGGTACTGTCGCTCAGACGGTGAACGCGCTCGCAACTCAGGTTCAGCAGAACAGCACAACCATCGCGCAGCACGGCAACGAGATCACTGCGCAGGCGTCCCAGCTAAATGCAGTGAAAGCCACGGTGAACGATCCTGTCACTGGCGTGAATGCTACGGCGACTGGCCTGAGCACTCTCAAGTCGACGGTCACAGCGCTGGACGGCAAGGTCACCACCACCGCGGAGCGAGTGGACGGAATCTATGTCCAGGTCAACCCGGCAATGGCCGGCGAGGAAACCAGCTACGCCGGCTCAGAGCAAGGGTATGTCGGCGTTTGGTCGGTGCAGTCCGCTTTGATCGAGGGCGACGTGGCCACCGGTAAGCGCGTTGACGAAGTCAATGTGCAGATGGGGCAGAACAGCGCCGCGATTCAGACGGTCAGCCAGGCCCAGGTGGCGCTCGACGGCAAGGCCTCGACGATGTGGTCGGTGAAGATGCAGGTTGATTCAAACGGTCGCTACATCGCCGCGGGCATCGGTCTGGGCATTGAAAACCAGGGTGGTGTGTTCCAGAGCCAGTTCCTTGTGAGTGCTGACCGCTTCGCAGTAGTGAACGGCTTGGGCGGCTCGCCCTCCGCGCCGTTTGTGGTGCAGAACGGCCAGACGTTCATCAACTCGCTGTTCGTCCTCGATGCATCGATCACCAACGGGAAGATCGGCGGGGCGCTGTACTCCCTCGACTACGTGCCGAACACGACAGGCTGGATGCTGCCACGAACCGGCGCCTGGGAAATGAACGGCAGCAACGGTGCCGGGCGTCTGCAGATCAACAACACATCCATCAAGTTCTATCACCCGAACGGCGTGGTAGGCATCGAGATGAGCCTATGACCGGCATGACCCTGAAAACCGCCGGCGATGTCGTGTTGGTGGATATGACGATGAAGATCAGCCAGATGGTTGGCAGCGTGGTGACCGGCGGGGCCAATGGCTCTGCCTCGATCCCGCTGCCGCCGGCGGGCAAGACCATGTTCTTCATCGTCGTGCCGCTGGTGGACCTGCAGCGGGAGAAGGGGAAGCGGCCGGGGGTGACACTGTCCGGCACGACCCTTTCCTGGAGCTACTCATACAACACAAACGGCTGGGGCTACTTCTCGGCCAACTGCCAGATTTACTATGGGTACTACTGATGGTCGCGAGACTGGTTGTTACCAAAGACACCGAGGAGCTTCTGTTCGATACCAGCAAGATCTGCTACGGGCTTGTGAAAAGCGGAAACCTTGCCTTTATCGAGAACTGGGCCAGGTACTACCTGAGGTCCGCGCAGCTTGACCCGAGCGACGGCGCGAGTTGGGCGCCTGAGTCTGACCCGCAGCGCGGAGATCCCGCCTACGGTTTCACGGTGACGAATGCGCTATCGCCAATCGTGTTTATCACTGGCCCTGGCTGCCTGAACGGGGTTTCCCGGTCGGGCAGCAGCATGACGTTCATCTACATCAACGCCGATGCCAATACGCGGTTCTACTGCTTTGATCTCATGGCCGACAACATCCCGGGCAGCCCCTACCTGAAGACGCGTCTCGAGGACGGCAGGATCTCGTTCAACTCGCTACAGCCACCCTTGAACGTGCTGGCAGCAGTCCAGGCGCCGCCGCCACCTGCACACCCGCCAGCATGGCCTGACTGGTGGGGGACAACCTACAGCGGCGGATACAACGTTCAGCGGCGAGGTCTTGTAGCGCCAAATTACTCCCCAGCGCTTGATAGTCGAGTAGACATCGGGCTGGCGGGCGAGGAGTACGCCGCCTATCTCCCGTGGGCCCGCTCTGCGGTTTGCTTGAATGGCAGCGCCGATACAGGGCTGACCGTAACCGTTTCTGAGGGTGCATACGGAAGGGTTGGCGGCATCAGTTTTATGTTCGGCGCAGCCGGAGCCACAACGAAAGGAAATACCCCGTCAGGCCCCGGAACGCCGTCGGGAAACAGCTTCCGGAACATCCCGACGGATAGGTATCCAACGGCACTTGTGATCAGAACTGCCGGCCTTCCATTCCCCTACCAGTAATTGGAGCATTCAAATGTCAAAGCAAACGGTAACCCTGGGGACTGCCCCGACGGGCGTCGGCGGGGACACACCGCGCAGCGCCAACATCAAGATCAACGGCAACTTCGACGAGCTTTATGCGGCCCTCGGCGCAACAGGATCTCCGTCAGCGCTGCCGACGGTGCTGCCGATCGCGCGGGGCGGCACGGGAGCGGATACCGCGGCAGGAGCGCCCTGGCCAACGAAGTCAGCGTCGGGCATTGGCATGGTCGCCGCACCCGACGCGACAGGCTATGACTCGCCTGGGAACGCGCAAGTGGGAAGCCCGCAGGGGGGCGGAATGTACAAAGTCGCCGCCGGTCCTTCGTCATCCGGCATTTCCTACGCCGCCATGGTTCGAGTTCCCTACAACAACAACTACGAGGCTCAGCTTTTCTTCCCGATGGGTCTCGCAGTCAACAAGATGTATTTCCGGGTTTCGACGGGGGCCGCCGGCGGCAATTTCGGGCTGGCGATGGAGGTCTACCACACGGGCAACACCACCCGCGGATCAGGCGGCGCGCTGTCCGCTGCATCGCCGATCGTGCGCATCGCGAACGTCGCAGATAGCGTGCGCCGCGATCTCGACGAGCAGACCTTCGAGCCGGCCGGCGAGTGGGGCGTGGCGAACAGCGAAGCCCGCGGCGTGAGCGTTGAGCGCCTGGGTGTCGGCGAGTATCGGGTTACCGGCAGCCTGGGCCTGGCCCTTGAAGGCTGGCGCACGCAGGATCCTTGTTCGCCGGACGGCGGCGGCACGCTCGGCATCACCGAGAGTGAACAGGCGGAAGACGGCACTGTGATTATCCGTCTGTTCAAGCAGCGCTGGACGCTCTCTGAAGACGGCGAAATGATCCCCGGCCGCGGGGCTCCGCTGGACGTTCCGCTCAACAGCTGGATCGATGTCCGGCTTGAAATGCCGAAGCCGGAACCATCGCCACCGCCGGCAGCCACCGAAACCGAATAACAGCCCGCCACTGAGCGGGCTTTTTCTTGCCTGGAGAAAAGCATGAGTACCACTGAAACCCGCGGGGTGCGTAACCGAAACCCCGGAAACATCGACTACAACCCGGCCAACAAGTGGCAGGGCCAGCTACCGCACAATCCAGCGCTTGAGAAGCGATTCGCACGGTTCGATACACCGGAGAACGGCATTCGCGCCCTGGGCAAGGTGCTGCTGACCTACCAGCGCAAACATGGGCTCCGAACGGTGAAGGCGATCATCAGCCGCTGGGCGCCTGCCGTGGAGAACGACACGGCTGCATACGTGCGTGCTGTCGAAGCGAACACCGGCACCCGGCCTGGAGCGGAGATCGATCTGGCCCAGGCCGCGGTCATGGCCGGATTCGTCAAGGCGATCATCCATCACGAAAACGCAGGGTACGAATACCCGGCCGCTGTACTGGCTGAAGGCGTGCGGCGGGCGCTGTTATGAGCCCGGCGCCGAAGCTGATCGGCCTGCTGGTGCTGGCCGGACTGTTGATCACTGCTGGTGCCGGGCTGGGGGCCTGGCTCGCTGCTGGTCACTACCGGCCTTTGCTCGACGCCGCCCAGGATGACCTGGCTACCACCAAGGCCGGGCGGGCCAACCTGGAAACGCTGGTGGTGGAGCAGGGCAGGAAGCTCGGCGACCTGGTTCTGGCAGGTCAGGAGCGGGAGCGGCGCGCCGCCCATGCCCAGGCCGACGCCCGGGAGCTTTCCCGGGTCGACAATGCCGCCGCGAACCGGCTGTTGCAGGAGCGGACCGGCGGGGACCAGGCTGCGGCCGCCACGTCCGTTATTGATCAGGAGCTTGGATTATGAAGTTGCTGCTGTTGGGGGTTGTGGTGCTGCTGGCGGGGTGCGCGGGCCAGAAGGCGGAGGTACGCACTGTGCGAGTGGAGGTGCCCGTTCAGGTGCCGTGCCGCGCGCCAGATGTGGTGGTGCCGGCCTGGGCCGCGGGCAGCCTCAAGAAGGCCGACAGCTTGGAGCAGAAGGTGAGGGCATTGCTGGCTGAGCGCCGGCAAAGGATCGGGTACGAGCGGGAGCTGGTTGCGGCAGTTGGCGCCTGTCGTTGAGCACTACATGACCACTACATATGCTGTCATTAAGCTGGCATAACCGAGCCAAAACAGCCCTATCAGGCACAAAAAAGGCACTTGCGAAAACCGCTAAGTGCCTGATTTGTCTAGCTTTTTTGGTGGAGCCGGGGGGATTTGAACCCCCGTCCGCCAGTACTCCGCTGTCGGTACTACATGCTTAGCCGTGTCTATTGAGTTAACCCTCAGCGACCCGACGGGCAGGGTGCTTTGGGCGAGTTGTGTAAGTTTTAGCCGCTTCGTCCACAACGTACTGCACGGCGATTCTGTTCTGTATGACAATCATTTCGGGTTTACAGACATCCCCTGATGATTGCTGGACCCGAAGGTACCAGGAGGAAGGCTAGCGCCGCTTACGCAGCGAGAGCGTATTCCCCGTAGGTTTCGTCATTGGCAACTATAGGAAGTTGCAACAGTGGATTTACGAGTTCTGTTACCAACTCGGCATGCACCTAAAGTTTCGCAACCGGCGTCGAATCCTAAACGGCCCCGAACCTGCTGTGCATTACCAGCAGGTTTGCGCAGTCTACGCCAAAATGGCTCGCAAGGCCATCCCGAAGGCTTGCCCAGTTAGCCGCCGCCTTCACCCTTGGTGCTGTTCTGGATGGTCTGGATGGCACGGGTGGTCAGGGCGATGCATTCCTTGGTGCCTTCCTCGGTGTTTTTCGCCTGGGCCGCCTGGGCTTGTTGCACGGTGGCTTCCATATTGGCCTGCAAATCCTGGGACTGGATGCTGGTCCGGGCATCGCGGATGGTTTGCAGGTTCACCTGGCACAGGTCCTCCTGGTTCCCGGCGAAGCTGGGGGAAGCTAGGATCGAAGCGGTGACGAACAGGCCTAACAGTACAGAGCGTTTCATGGGCGTCTCCTTGGACTGGAGGGCCAGGCGCCGCTGGCCGTCAGCACGAATTGCCGCGTTTGGGGAAGCTCCCGTTTCCGGGGACTTGCTCGGTGGACTGCGAGGGTTCGGCAGGGTTCTATTTTTTTGCCCGGCGTTGCGACCGCTGGGCAGCTGGGTGCGAAAAAGGGCGATGTTTGTGTAGGAGCGAAGCTTGCTCGCGATGGTCATGAGAACGCTGCATTTATCCAGTCAATACGCGTTACCGTTAACGTTCATCGCGAGCAAGCTTCGCTCCTACAGTGGGCATATGCCGATCAGGCTGTTCTGGGCCGGGTCACCCGGTCCACCAGGTAGACCAGCCCGTGGTAGTCGATCCCGCCGTACTGGCTCAGGCCGATTTCGCAGGTGCGGCTGGTGGAGAGGCCTTCGCTGCAGTGCTGCACCGCATCCTTGAGGCTGCGCAGGGAATGGGCGTTGAGCTCTGGCGTGGTGAAGCCCTTGTCGCCGGCGAAACCACAGCAATGGATGCCTTCCGGGATCACCACGTTAGTGCTGCAACGCCGCGCCAGGTCGATCAGCGCCTGGCTTTCGCCCAGGTGCTGGGTGCTGCAGGTGACATGCACGGCCACCGGCGCCTCCTGTGGAGTGAACTCGAGCTTGTCCAGCAGGTGGGTGCGGATGAAACGCACCGGGTCGTACAGGTCCAGGCGCGTATCGCCCAGGTCTTGCGTCAGGCGCAGGGTGCAGGGGCTGGTGTCGCAGTAGATCGGGTCGAGACCGCCACGGCTGGCGTGGAGCAGGGCGCCGAGCAGTTCCTGGCGCTTGTGCTCGGCCTGTTCCGCGTAACCCTTGGAGGCGAACGGCTGGCCGCAGCAAAGGTTCTCGATGTGCTCCGGGATCACCACCTGATAACCGGCTTTCTCCAGCAGGTTGCGGGTCTTGTCGTAGAGCGAACTTTGCTCTTTGTCCCCAGCCGCCGGGCCCATGACCCGCGACACGCACGCCGCCAGATAGACCACCCGCGGCCGCCGATCATTGATCGGCGGGCTGAAACGAATGGCCCGTTCCGGCTGCGGCATGGCGTTGGTCCACTGCGGCACCTGGCCCTTGGACAGCTTGGTCAAGGCCGCCGAAACCCTGGCCAGGCGTGGCGCCCCCAGCAGCATCCGCGCGCCGTTGGCCACATGCAGAGTGAAGCGCGCGCCCTGCAAGGTGGTAGCAAAGTGCGAACCGAGCCAGTCAGCCGCCTTGGCGTGCGTGGCCTGCTGGCCGCGCAGTTTTTTCACCAGTTCGCCGGTGTTGATGCCGACCGGGCAGCGCTGGGCGCACAAACCGGTGGCGGCGCAAGTGTCGAGGCCCTGGTATTGATAGGCCGCCTCCAGCTCTGTGGTGTCGATGCCGGCGCGTTTGCGCGCCTGGATATCGCGCCAGATCACGATGCGCTGGCGCGGGCTCAGGGTCAGCCCCTTGGACGGGCACACCGGTTCGCAGAAGCCGCACTCGATGCACTTATCCACAATCTCGTCGGCCGCCGGCAGCGGCTTGAGGTGCTTGAGGTGGATCTGCGGGTCTGCGCTGAGCACCACGTCCGGGTTGAGGATGCCGTTGGGGTCGAGCAGGCGCTTGAGTTGCCACATCAGCTGGTAGGCGTCGCTGCCCCATTCCAGCTCGACGAAGGGCGCCATGTTGCGCCCGGTGCCGTGCTCGGCCTTGAGCGAGCCGCCGAACTCCACCGCCACCAGCTGCGCCACGTCGTCCATGAAGGCCTGGTAGCGCGCCACTTCCTCGGCGCTGTTGAAGCCCTGGGTGAAGACGAAGTGCAGGTTGCCCTCCAGCGCATGGCCGAACAGGATCGCTTCGTCGTAGCGGTGCTTGTCGAACAGCGCGATCAGGCGATTGACGCCGATGGCCAGCTGTTCCACCGGGAAGGTCACGTCTTCGATGATCACCGTGGTGCCGGTCTTGCGCACCGCGCCGACGGCGGGGAAGGTGTCCTTGCGGATCGCCCAGAGCCGGGCGTTTTCCTTCGGGTCCTCGGTGAAGTCGACCTGCTGTTCCACCGGGAACGCGGCCAGGGACGCCATGATCTGCACCCGTTGCTCCTGCAACAGGGTCGAGGACGCGGCGCGGGATTCGATCAGCAGTGCGCAGGCATTGGCCGACAGTTGCTGGACGAAGGCCGGCATTCCCGGTTTGTCCTGCACCGAACGCAGGCTGCGGCGGTCCAGCAGTTCCACGGCGGACACCGGCTGGCTTTTCAGCACGGTCACCGCGTTGCAGCAGGTTTCCACATCCGGGAAGACAATCAGCGCCGAAGCCTTGTGTGGATGATCGACCACCGTGTCGTAAGTCACCGCGCTGATAAAACCCAGGGTGCCTTCGGAGCCCACCAGCAGATGGCTGAGGATTTCCAGCGGCTCGTCGAAATCCACCAGGGCATTGAGCGACAGGCCGGTGGTGTTTTTCAGGCGGTATTTGTGGCGGATCTTTGCCGCCAGTTCGCTATTGGCACGGGTCTCGTGGCCCAGGGTCGCCAGGCGTTCCAGCAGTTCGCCGTGGCTGGCGCGAAAGGCTGCGACACTGGCGGCGTCTTCGGTGTCCAGGCGAGTGCCGTCGGCCAGCACCAGGCGCAAGCCGGCCAGGGTGTGATAGGTGTTTTGCGCGGTGCCGCAGCACATGCCGCTGGCGTTGTTGGCGACGATGCCGCCGATCTTGCAGGCATTGATCGAGGCCGGGTCCGGGCCGATCTTGCGCCCGAACGGCGCCAGCCAGGCATTGGCCTGGGCACCGATCACCCCCGGTTGCAGGCGGATCTGCTGGCCCTGGTCGCGGATCTCGCGGCCGTTCCAGTTATCCCCCAGCACGATCAGCACCGAGTCGCTGATGGCCTGCCCGGACAGGCTGGTGCCGGCGGCGCGGAAGGTCACCGGCACGCGGTCGCGCTGGGCCAGCTGGAGCAGGGCCACCACTTCGTCTTCGGACTCGACGCGGATCACCAGTTGCGGAATCAGCCGATAAAAACTCGCGTCGGTGCCGAAGGCCAGGGTCGAGAGCGGATCGTCGAAACGCCGCTCCTGGGGAATCAGTTGTTGCGCATCACGCAGAAAAGCCGCCGGTAGACTCATTGGTCCTCCAGGATCAGCACCACCAGGTCTTTCGGGCCGTGGGCGCCGTAGGCCAGCACTTGCTCGATGTCGGCGGTTTTCGACGGGCCGGACACCAGCAGCGCGTTGGTCGGCATGCCTTGGGCCCAGGCGTATTCCTGCTGGACCTGATAGAAGTTGTCGCGGATCTCGCTGGCCTTGAGCAGGGCGAAATGCACCGGCGGCACCAGGCTCATCAGCCGCGGCTCTTCGCGGGTCGGCCAGAGGATCAGGCTGCCGGTGGCGGCGATGGCGCCGAGGGTGGTGGTGAGGCTGGCCGGGGTGTCGTTGAACAGCTCGGCTTTCCATTCCTCCACGGGCCGATCGTAGGCCTTGAGCGGCGGCAGGCCGGGATGCTCGGCCCAGTACTGGCTGATGCGCTGGCCGTGGGGCGTGGTCGGGGCGATCAGCAGGCTGGGCAGTTGCCGGTCGCGCAGCAATGTCGCCAGCAACTCGGGCCAGCCGGCGCCGGTGGTCTGATGGATTTCGGTGTGCACCGCTTCCATCTGCTTGCGCAGCTGTGGGATGCGTTGTTCCGCGGTGTAGGTATAAGGCGCGGTGACCAGCGCCTCGTCGAAGTTATCCACAAGCGGCGTGGTGCCGGCGAGGCTGTTGCGCAGTTTGCCGAGGATGTTCTGTTTGGCGCTCATCGACGCTCTCCCTGTTTGGCCAGATGCTCGCGGGCCAGGTCGTGCAGGGACCGGGCGGCGGGTTTCGGTGCGCTGTGGTTTTGCGTCCAGGGGCCGACGTTGCTCGGGGTCAGCGCGCGCAGGCGAGTCGCCGCCAGGCTGAACAGGCGGTACAGGGTCGGCGAGCTGTTGAGCCGGGCCCAGGCGTTCCAGATGAAACGTTCTTTGCGCGAATACTTGCTGCCCTGGCCGCGCATCACCTGGTGCGGGCTGTCCGGAGCCTTGACGTTCTCTTCGCGCAAGCGGCGCAGCAGGCTCGGGATCGGGATCTTCACCGGGCACACTTCACCGCAGGCGCCGCACAGCGACGACGCGCTCGGATGGTCCGGCACCTTGGCCAGGCCAACCATGTGCGGGGTGATGATCTTGCCGATGGGGCCGGGGTAAACCTCGCCGTAGGCGTGGCCGCCGATGCGGGTGTAGACCGGGCAATGGTTCATGCAGGCGCCGCAGCGGATACAGTTCAGGGTCTGGCGCAGCTCGCTGTCGGCGAAGGCCTGGCTGCGACCGTTGTCGAGCAGCACCAGGTGCACTTCTTGTGGGCCATCGAGCTCGTGCTCCTTACGCGGGCCGGAGATCATGTTGACGTAGGTGGTGATCGGCTGGCCCAGCGCCGAGCGGGTCAGCAGCGACAGCAGCGGTACCACGTCGCGCAGGTTCTCGACGACTTTCTCGATGCCGGTGACGGCGATGTGCACCGGCGGCACCGTAGTGGACATGCGGCCGTTGCCTTCGTTTTCCACCAGCAGCAGGGTGCCGGTTTCGGCCACGGCGAAGTTGACACCGGAGACGCCGATGTCCGCTTCGAAGAATTTCTGCCGCAGGACCCTGCGACCGATCTGAATGAGTTGGTCGACGTCCCTGGTGTACTCCACGCCAAGTTTGTCGTGGAACAAGGACGCGACCTGACCGGCGTTCTTGTGGATCGCCGGCATGATTATGTGAGAAGGCTTCTCGTGGTCGAGCTGGACGATGAACTCGCCCATGTCCGACTCAAGGCATTCAATGCCTTGTTCAGCGAGGACATGGTTCATTTCCATCTCTTCGCTGACCATCGATTTGCCCTTGATCACTTGCCGCGCCTCGTGAGCGCGGATGATCGAGAGGACGATGCCATTGGCCTCGTCCACCGTCTCCGCCCAATGCACAGTCACACCGTTGCGGGTCAGGTTCTGTTCAAGCCGCTCGAGCAGGTCGGGCAGCTTGGATAACGCACGGGCCTTGATCGCATTGCCCAGGGCCCGCAGGTGTTCGCGCTCAAAGGCATCGCTGAACGACGCCGCACGCTTGGCCATGAGGGAATCCATGGCACTGCGAAAGTTGTTTCGCAGTTGTTGGTCACCCAGGGCCTGGTGGGCCCGGGTGCGAAAATCGTCCGACATGTCGGTGGTCGCAATCAGCTCGGGGGCGCTCATGCGGCACCTCCGGTGCGTTGCCAGAGGAAGCTGGCCAGGTGTTGGCCGCGCAGCGCTTCCCGTTGTTTCTCCAGCGCGCCGTTGATGTTCATCAAACAGCCGCAGTCGGCGCTCAGCACCTGGTGGGCGCCGGATTCCTTCAGTGCGCGGGTCTTGTCCGCGACCATCGCGCCGGAGATGTCCGGCATTCGGACGCTGAAAGTCCCGCCAAAGCCACAGCATTCACTTTCGTGGTCGTGGTCTACCCGCTCCACGTTGCCCAGTTGTGCCAGCAGCTCACGACCGTGCAGGTGGGTGTTCATTTCGCGCCGTGCCGAGCAGGAGGTATGCAGCGCCACCTTGACCGGCTCGCCCTGGTCCTTGAGCTGCACCTTGCACACATGCAGCAGGAACTCGGCCAGCTCGTAGGTGCGGGCCGCCAGGGCCTGCACCTGTTGCAACGTCTGCGGCTCGTCCTTGAACAAGTCGCTGTAATGCTCGCGGATCATGCCCGCGCAGGAACCCGAAGGCACCACCACCGGATAGTCGCCGGCGAACAGCGCCAGCTGCGAGCGGGCCACGGTGCGCGCCTGCTCGGTGTAACCCGAGGTGTAGGCCGGCTGTCCGCAGCAGCTTTGCCCTTGCGGGTACTCCACGCGAATGCCTTCGCGCTCGAGCAGGTGAATCGCATCCATCCCGGCGTCGGGGTAGAACAGGTCGACCACACAGGTGCCGAACAGGTAGACCCGCGACGGTTTCTCGCTGGGGTACTGGCGCGGTTCGGCCAAGGGCGGTGCGACGCGGGTCGCGTTAGGCACGGCGTTGTAAAAAAGCTCGCTCATCAGGCGTGTCTCCGGGTGGTCCCGGTTATCCGTCTGCTGCGGCTGCTGAATATAGAGAGACAAGCTTTCAGCAGCCTTGCAGACCGGGTTGTGAGTTGCAGGCGCCGAAGTCGTGCTCCGGCGCCGGTTCTTTCGGTGTCGCGGTATTAATGCACCAGCATGCCGGTGAACCAGTAGGCCTGGGCCAGGGTGATCAGGCCGACGATAGTGGCAAAGAATAGGCTGTGCTTGAGGGTGAAACGGAACAGGTCCGACTCCTTGCCGACCAGGCCGGTGGCGGCGCAGGCCACGGCGATCGATTGCGGCGAGATCATCTTGCCAGTCACGCCGCCGCTGGTATTGGCGGCCACCAGCAGGGTGTCGTTGACGCCGAGCTGGTGCGCGGTGGTGGCTTGCAGCGAGCTGAACAGGGCGTTGGACGAGGTGTCCGAGCCGGTCAGGAATACCCCCAGCCAGCCCAGGAACGGCGAGAAGAACGGGAACGCCGCGCCGGTGGCGGCCAGCACCAACGCCATGGTCGAAGACATGCCGGAGTAGTTGGTGACGAAGGCGAAGGCCAGCACCATGCCGATGGACAGGATCGGCCAGCGCAGTTCGTAGAAGGTCTCTCTCAAAGTGGTCAGACCAGTTTTGAAATCGATCTTCAACACCAGCATCGAGACCAGGGCGGAGAAGAAAATCGCCGTACCGGTCGCGGAAATCGGGTCGAGCTTGAACACCGCCGGAATCGCGGTCGGGGTGGCGACGATCGGTGCGCTCTTGATCACCAGTTGATCCAGGTGCGGGATCGCGAAGTTGAAGACCCAGCTGTACATCGAACCACCGGCGGCGAACATCGCCTTGAACGGCTTGAGGGTCCAGATAGTGACCAGCACGGTGAGGATCAGGAACGGCGACCAGGCCTTGAAGATTTCACCGAAGCTGTAAGGCGAAGGCTGGGTGGTACGTGGTTGGCCGAAGCCGCCGCTTTGCACGGCTGCGGCACCGACGCTGGCGGTGGCCGCGGCGAACGAGCGCTTGGGTTGCCAGACCTTGAGGAACAGGGTCAGGGCAATCAGGCTGGCCAGGGCCGAAGTGATGTCCGGCAGTTCGGGCCCGATGAAGTTCGAGGTGAAGTACTGGGTCACGGCAAAGCTCAGGCCGGCTACCAGGGCGGCTGGCCAGGTCTCTTTGACGCCGCGCAGGCCGTCCATCATGAACACCAGCCAGAACGGCACGAACAGCGACAGCAATGGCAGCTGGCGGCCGGTCATGGCGCCGATCTTGAACGCGTCGATGCCGGTCACCTGGCCTGCCACGATGATCGGAATGCCCAGGGCGCCAAAGGCCACCGGTGCGGTGTTGGCGATCAGGCACAGGCCGGCGGCGTACAACGGGTTGAAGCCCAGGCCGACCAGCAGGGCGGCGGTGATGGCGACCGGCGCGCCGAAACCGGCGGCGCCTTCGAGGAACGCGCCGAAGCAGAAACCGATCAGCAGCACCTGCAGGCGCTGGTCGTCGGTGATCGACAGCACGGAACTGCGGATGACCTCGAACTGGCCGCTCTTGACCGTCAGTTTGTAGAGGAATACCGCGGCGACGATGATCCAGGCGATAGGCCACAGGCCATAGGCAAATCCGTAGCCGGCGGCGGCGAGCGCCATGTCGGCGGGCATCTGGAAGGCAAAGATCGCCACCAGGATAGACAGCGCCAGGGTGATGCTGCCGGCGACGTGTCCTTTGAGACGGAACACGGCCAGGGCGAGGAAGAAGAACACGATCGGTATGACGGCGGCGAGGGCGGACAGGCCGAGGCTGCCAAGCGGGCTGTAGAGCTGTTGCCAGGTTTGCATATGGGGTGGCCCCTAATTGTTGTTGGTCAGGCACTGGTCAGCGTATTTGGATAATTGGTAAGACCAATTTACAATCGCTGTCGGCTAGGGTAAAAGCCTTGTGAGCGGTGTGTCAATTTGCCGCCCTAAAACTTTTGTCGAAGTTGCGGTGCAGATGGCATCTGATCCGCTCGCAGGCAGGCGTTCTGATAGGTGCTGGCGCGGCCCCGATAGGCCAGAATAGAGAGGCCCGGCGCGCGGCCGGGATCGTGGAGAGTGAGTGATGGGGTTTGATCAGATTCGTCAGCGCCGTTTGTCCGATGACATTGTCGAGCGGCTCGAGGGGATGATTCTCGAGGGCACGCTGAAGTCCGGTGAGCGTCTGCCGGCAGAGCGGGCGCTGGCGGAACAGTTCGGTGTCTCGCGGCCATCGTTGCGCGAGGCCATCCAGAAGCTCACGGCCAAGGGCTTGCTGGTCAGCCGCCAGGGCGGGGGCAATTATGTGGTGGAGTCGCTGGGCTCGACCTTCAGCGATCCGCTGCTGCATCTGCTGGAGAACAACCCCGAAGCCCAGCGCGATCTGCTGGAGTTTCGCCACACCCTGGAAGCCTCATGCGCCTATTACGCGGCGTTGCGGGCCACCGACGTGGATCGCGAGCGCCTGACGGCGGCCTTCGAAACATTGCAGGACTGCTATGCCCGGGCGAGCGAGGTGAGCCGGGCCGAGGAGGGGGCGGCGGATGCGCAGTTTCACCTGGCGATCGCCGAGGCCAGCCATAACGCTGTGCTCCTGCACACCATCCGCGGGCTGTTCGATCTGCTCAAGCGCAACGTGGTGACCAACATCGGCGGCATGTACAAGCAGCGCACGGAAACCCGCGACATGCTGATCAGTCAACACCGCGATCTGTACCAGGCGATTATCGAGGGGCGTGCCGAGCAGGCGCGTGAGATTTCCAGTCGGCACATTCTGTATGTGCAGGAAGTGCTGGAAGAGGTCCGTCAGGAAGTGCAGCGCGTGGCCCGGGCGGAGCGGCGCAAGGGGATCTGAAGGGTAAGTTCAAGCTCGCTCCCTGTAGGAGCGAGCTTGCTCGCGATCATGGCGTCAAGGCAGCAGAGCGTTACTCTTCCTTGCCCTTGTTGCGCACCGCGCGGTGCAGCTCGCGATCGGAGTCGCGCTCGCGCTCGGTGTGGCGCTTGTCGTACTCCTTCTTGCCCTTGCCGAGGGCGATTTCGCACTTGACCATGTGCTTGCTCCAGTAGAGCGACAGGCACACGCAGGCATAACCCTTCTGCTGCACGGAGGCGAAAATCTTCTCCAGCTCACGCTTGTTGAGCAGCAGTTTGCGCGAGCGCACCGGGTCGGCGATCACGTGGGTGCTGGCAGTGGTCAGCGGGGTGAAGTGGCTGCCCAGCAGCCAGGCTTCGCCATCCTTGAGCAGCACGTAACTGTCGACCAGTTGAGCCTTGCCTGCTCGCAGACTCTTTACTTCCCAGCCGGCCAGGACCATGCCAGCCTCGAACCGTTGTTCGATGAAGTAATCGTGACGCGCCTTTTTGTTTTGCGCGATGGTCCCTGTTGGGTGTTTCTTCTGTTTAGCCATAGGGGCGGCATTATAGGCAGTTGCACGCGTGTCGGCTACGGTGTCGCAGCGTGCTTGAGCAGGTTGAGTGAATCCCGGACAATGCGCGCTCTTTTTTTCGGTTGGGCGCGTTTTTGATGTCGACGGACAAGGTTTCTGTCCACGGCGGCTGGGCCAGTCGCTGGGTGTTCATCCTCGCGGCGACCGGTGCCGCCGTGGGTCTGGGCAGTATCTGGAAATTCCCTTATATGGTCGGCGTCTACGGTGGTGGCACCTTCGTCCTGGTGTTCCTGGCCTGCATCGCGCTGATCGGCGTGCCGGTGATGCTCGCCGAAACCTTGATCGGTCGCCGCGCCCGGCAAAGTCCTGCCAATGCCTTGAAGGCGCTCGCTCTCGAGACCGGGCACTCGGCCCGATGGTCCTGGGGGGCGTTCGCCGGCATGATCACGGCTTTGCTGATCCTGTCCTTTTACAGCGTGGTCGGTGGCTGGTCGCTGGACTACATCATCGATATGGGGCGCGGCGATTTCCAGGGTGTGGCGGCGGATCAGGTCGGCGCCTATTTCGGTCAGGTGATTGCTGACCCTTGGCGGCTGACGCTGTGGCATACCCTCTTCATGCTGTTGTCGGCGGTCGTCATCGCCAAAGGTGTGGTGGCCGGTCTCGAACGCAGCCTGCGCATCATGATGCCGTTGCTGTTCGTGATGCTGGTGATTCTCCTGGGCTACAGCATGACCACCGGGCATTTCATGGATGGCGTGCATTTCATGTTCGACTTCAAGGCCGACAAGCTGCTCGACGGCCTGCTTCCGGCCATGGGGCACGCGTTTTTCTCCCTGAGCGTCGGTGTCGGTTCCATCATGATTTACGGCGCTTACATGCCGAAGCATTCCTCCATTTCCGGCACCATTGTCGGCGTGGCCCTGCTGGACACCTTTGTTTCTCTGTTGGCGGGCCTGGCGCTGTTCCCGATCGTGTTCGCCGCCGGATTGAACCCGAGCGAGGGGCCGGGGTTGATGTTTGTCAGCTTGCCGTTTGCCTTTGGTAATGTGGCATTCGGCCAGTTGATGGGCGTAGTGTTTTTTGTCCTGGTGGCCATCGCCGCCTGGAGTTCGGCGATTTCGCTGCTGGAGCCGATGGTGGCGTACCTGGTCGAGCGGACTCGGGTTCGCCGCGGCTGGGTGACGTTCTGGCTGGCGTTCACCTGCTGGTTCGTCGGGCTGGGGACAGTGTTCTCCTTTAATATCTGGCAACAGGCCAAGTTCTTCGTGAACGAAGGCGGAGCTTTCCACCTCTACCAATGGGGGGCGGCGGGCGGCCTGGACTTCTTCGGGGTGATCGACTTTTTCACCTCGAGGATCATGTTGCCCTTGGGCGGTCTCTGTTTTGTGGTATTCGCGGGTTGGGTCATGGGGCGCGAGGCGGTGCGTGACGAGCTGTCGATTCGCAGCCCGCTGCTGTTTGTCCTGACCCTGTTTTTGATGCGCTATGTGGCGCCCATTGGCATTCTTATTGTGTTTGCCGCCCAGTTGTGGAAATGACGCTGACATGACGACACATATTCAACGCTCGGCCCTGCTGCCGTATCCGGCGCAGTTTTTGTACGACCTGGTCAATGACGTGGCCCGTTATCCGGAGTTCTTGCCCTGGTGTTCGTCGGCCGAGGTGCTGGAGAGCAGCGAGGTGCAGATGCGCGCGAGCCTGGCGGTTGCCAAGGGGGGGCTGAGCCAGCATTTCGTCACGCGCAATACCCTGGTGCCGGGCCAGTCGATCGAAATGAATCTGGAAGAAGGGCCGTTCAACCAGTTGCACGGCGTGTGGATCTTCAAACCGCTGGGTGAAAAGGCCTGCAAGATCAGCCTGGACTTGTCGTTTGACTATGCCGGCCCGTTGGTCCGTGCCACCTTGGGACCGCTGTTCAATCAGGCGGCCAATACCCTGGTGGATGCCTTCTGTCAGCGAGCCAAGCAACTGCATGCCTGAGTCGATGATCGAAATCGAAGTGGTATATGCCGCGGTCGAGCGGCAGGTATTGCTGGGCGTTGCAGTGCCCCCGGGAACAAGCATTCGCGAAGCCGTTAAGACCTGCGGGATCGCAGCGCAATTTCCAGAGCTGGATCTGGACGATTGTCCGCTGGGGATTTTCGGCAAGGCGGTTGCCAAGCCTGAGGTGCAGTTGGCGCAGGCGGGTGACCGGATCGAAATCTATCGTCCATTGCTGGCCGATCCTAAAGAGGTTCGACGCCTGCGCGCGGCCAAGGCGGCGCAGGCTCGGGCGCGTACCTCAGAGTCCTGAGGCCAGTCGACAGGCAATAAAAAAGCCCGGGTTCGCCGGGCTTTTCATTTCGCCACTTATTGCGGCGAGGTATCCAGAGGTTCTGGTGTCGGCACCGGAACTGTCTCGACATTGTCGACATCTTTCTGAATCTGATCGAGCAAAGAACCAGGCTTGGCCGGCTTTTCCGGTTTTGGCTGTTCCGCATTTTCGGCCGGAGTGGTCACGGTAGTGCCGCTGTCCTTGCCCAGAATGGCTTCGTCACGGCTTACGCCAGGCATGAAGTCGCCGGAAAGACTAACCAGTTGGTCATTGCCATTGAAGATGACGCTGACGCGTTCCTGCTGGCGTTCACCGCCACCTGGTTGCAGGCTGTACAGATAATCCCAGCGATCGGCATGGAACGTGTCGGTCAACAGAGGGTTGCCCATGATAAACCGTACTTGCCGGCGGGTCATTCCCGGGCGTAACTGGTCTATCATGTCCTGCGTGACGACATTGCCCTGCTGGATGTCGATTTTGTAAACCCCGGGGAATGAACAACCGGCGAGTGCGAGCAGTCCCACGAAGGTGAAACTGGTTAGCAAGAGCTTGGTGTTTTGCATCGGTGGGCGACTTCCACTATCTTGGCTGGGACAACGTAAACCCCGATCATACCCGCATTAAGAGGAGCTGCGAAGCAGCATCCGCGAGAAAGCTGACCATGGTTGAAAATAGCGAACTACGTAAAGCCGGCCTTAAAGTGACTCTGCCACGGGTCAAAATTCTACAAATGCTCGATTCCGCCGAGCAGCGCCACATGAGTGCCGAGGATGTTTACAAGGCGCTGATGGAAGCTGGCGAGGATGTCGGTCTGGCCACGGTTTACCGTGTTCTGACTCAGTTTGAAGCAGCAGGCCTTGTGGTCCGCCACAATTTTGATGGTGGTCATGCTGTATTCGAGTTGGCTGACGGCGGTCACCACGACCATATGGTCAACGTGGATTCCGGTGAGGTGATCGAATTCTTCGACGAGGAAATCGAGAAGCTCCAGAAGGCGATTGTCGAGAAGCATGGCTTCGAGTTGGTGGATCACAACTTGGTGCTGTACGTACGCACGAAGAAGTAAGCATGTCGCGCGGACGTTGTCCGTGAACGAGCGAAGGCGACCCTTGGGTCGCCTTCGTGCTTTCTGCTCCATATATAAAGAAGCGGATTTTTCAGGCCTTGGCGGTGACCACCATTTTTTTCGCGTGAGCCAGCGACTCCTTGGTCAGGTCGATGCCGCCCAGCATGCGCGCCACCTCTTCGATCCGCTCGGTCTTGCCCAATTTGGAAACGGCGGTGTGGGTCGCATCGCTGCCGCGCACCTTGTGCACGAACAGGTGTTGATGGCCCTGGGCAGCCACTTGCGGTAAATGGGTGACCGTCAATACCTGGCCGCGTTCGCCAAGGCGGCGTAGCAATTGGCCGACGATTTCCGCGGTCGGGCCGCCGATGCCAACGTCCACCTCGTCGAATACCAGGGTAGGGACCCGAGAGGTCTGGGCGGTAATCACCTGGATTGCCAGGCTGATCCGTGACAGCTCACCGCCGGACGCCACTTTGGCCAGGGCCTTGAGCGGTTGTCCGGGGTTGGCGCTGACCAGGAGTTCGACGTGTTCGAGCCCATTGGGCAGCAGCTCATCGCCGCTGTTGGCGTGCAGTTCGATGGTGAAGCGCCCGCCGGGCATGCCCAGGCGCTGGATTTCCTGTTCTACGGCGCTGGCCAGGCTGGTTGCGGCTTGTTGGCGCAACTCGCTCAGTTCCCGGGCTTTTTCGTGATAGTGACGGGCGTAGGCGTGCAGTTCCTCTCCCAGGCGCTCGATAGACTCATCGTTGGCATCCAGGGTTTCGATTTCCTCCAGCAGTTTCTGCTGCATGGCCACCACTTCGGTGGGCTGGATCCGGTGTTTGCGCGCCAGGGTATAGATAGCATCCAGCCGCTCCTCCAGCTGTTGCAGGCGCGCCGGGTCCGCATCGAAATGATCGACGAAGCGGTTCAGTTCGCCGACCGCTTCTTCGACCTGGATCTGTGCGCTAGCCAGCAGGTTGGTGGCCTCCGCCAGGGCGCCGGACGCATTGCCAATGCTCGACAGGCGATTGAGGCTCACCGTCAGGGCGCTCAGGACGTTGCCGGAATCGCTTTCGCTGCAGTGCTCGACGACTTGCCGGCAGATCCCCAGCAAGCTCTCGGCATTGGTCAGGTTCTTGTGCTCGAGCTCCAGCTGTTCGAGCTCGTTTTCGCCCAGGGCAAGGTTCTCCAGTTCCTCCAGCTGGTAGCTGAGGAGCTGGTGGCGAGCCCGCTGCTCATCCCCGGAATTGGACAGGCGCTCCAGTTCCTGACGAGTTTGGCGCCAACGCTGAGCGGCCAGCGATACCTGGCGGGCGAGGTCGGTCGCGCCGGCATATTCGTCGAGCAGGCGGCGATGGGTGTCGGTTTTCAGCAGCGACTGGTGCTCGTGCTGACTGTGGATATCGATCAGCAGTTCGCCGAGGGCTTTGAGATCGCTTAGCGGGCAGGGAGAGCCATTGATGTAGCCTCGGGAGCGGCCTTCGGCGGTGATGACCCGGCGCAGGATGCACGGGCTGTCATTGTCCAGGTCGCGTTCGGCGAGCCAGGTGCGGGCCTCGGGAATGTCCTCGAGGTCGAAGGTGGCGAGAATATCCGCCTTGTCGGCGCCTGGGCGCACCACGCCGCTGTCGGCGCGATCGCCAAGGGTCAGCCCCAGGGCATCGAGCATGATCGATTTGCCGGCGCCGGTTTCACCCGTGATGACGCTCATCCCGCGATCCAGTTCCAGATCCAGATGTTCAACGATGGCGTAGTTGTGTACGGACAGGTGCACCAGCATGAGGGCCGCTCCCAAACTATAGGTCTGGTTATTTATACAGTGTTTTGTTTTCGGCTGACAATGCCCGGCCTTAGCTCGATTGGCTTGGTTGGCAGGTTTTTTTATTGCGCGGGGGAATGGCAGGCGGAGGGCGGTTCGCTCGTTGCAATGCGTTTTGCCGGGGCGTCAGCCCTTGAACCTGAAAAATACGGCCCCATATACCGGGGCAGAAGCGTGAGTTGAGCTCACTGAGGATATTGAAAGGAGAATTGTATGGCTGACGAACAGACGCTGGATACGCAAAATCTCGACGCCAATCAGGCCCCCGAGGCTTCGGGCGAAGATCTGGCGGCTCGTGTGCAAGTGCTCGAAGAGCAGTTGGCTGGCGCTCAGGATCAGGCATTGCGTGTTGCGGCCGATCTGCAGAACGTCCGCCGCCGTGCCGAGCAGGATGTGGAAAAGGCTCACAAATTCGCTCTCGAGCGCTTTGCTGGCGACCTGCTGCCGGTGATTGACAGCCTCGAGCGCGGTCTGGAGTTGTCCAGTCCGGACGACGAAAGCATCCGACCGATGCGCGAAGGTATCGAGCTGACCCTGAAGATGTTCCAGGACACCCTGAAGCGTTATCAGTTGGAAGCGATCGATCCGCATGGCGAACCGTTCAACGCTGAACAGCACCAGGCGATGGCCATGCAGGAAAGCGCCGACGTCGAGCCGAACAGCGTGCTCAAGGTGTTCCAGAAGGGCTATCAGCTCAACGGCCGCCTGCTGCGTCCGGCCATGGTCGTGGTCAGCAAGGCGCCCGCACCGGTTTCGCCTTCGATTGATGAGAAGGCTTGAAATCGTACGTAGCGCCCCCATCTAAAGGCCAAGCGTTTAAGTGCTACCGCAGTCAGCCACCACTGCTGCGGCAACAAAATCTAAAGTTTCGGGAGAGTTAACATGGGCAAAATTATCGGTATCGACCTGGGGACTACCAACTCCTGCGTCTCCATTCTTGAAAACGGCAACGTAAAGGTTATTGAAAACGCTGAAGGCGCGCGTACTACGCCGTCCATCATCGCTTACGCCAACGATGGCGAGATCCTGGTTGGCCAGTCGGCCAAGCGTCAGGCAGTGACCAACCCGCACAACACCCTGTACGCGGTGAAGCGTCTGATCGGTCGTCGTTTCGACGAAGAAGTCGTACAGAAAGACATCCAGATGGTCCCTTACAAGATCGTCAAGGCTGACAACAGCGACGCCTGGGTGGAAGTGAACGGCCAGAAAATGGCACCTCCACAGATCTCGGCTGAAATCCTCAAGAAAATGAAGAAAACCGCCGAAGACTACCTCGGCGAGGCTGTGACTGAAGCGGTGATCACCGTTCCGGCCTACTTCAACGACAGCCAGCGCCAGGCGACCAAAGACGCCGGCCGCATCGCGGGCCTGGACGTAAAACGTATCATCAACGAACCCACCGCGGCCGCTCTGGCCTACGGCATGGACAAGGCCAAGGGCGATCACACCGTAATCGTTTATGACCTGGGTGGCGGTACCTTCGACGTTTCCGTGATCGAAATCGCTGAAGTCGATGGCGAGCACCAGTTCGAAGTACTGGCGACCAACGGTGACACCTTCCTCGGTGGTGAAGACTTCGACATCCGTCTGATCGACTACCTCGTGGACGAGTTCAAGAAAGAAAGCGGCATGAACCTCAAGGGTGACCCGCTGGCCATGCAGCGCCTGAAAGAAGCTGCGGAAAAAGCCAAGATCGAGCTGTCCTCGAGCCAGCAGACCGACGTCAACCTGCCGTACATCACTGCAGATGCCACCGGTCCTAAGCACCTGAACGTGAAGATCTCCCGCGCCAAGCTGGAATCGCTGGTCGAAGACCTGGTTCAGCGCACCATCGAGCCTTGCCGCATCGCCATGAAAGACGCCGGTATCGACGTCAGCAAGATCAACGACGTGATCCTGGTCGGTGGTCAGACCCGTATGCCGCTGGTTCAGAAGACCGTTACCGACTTCTTCGGCAAGGAAGCACGCAAGGACGTGAACCCGGACGAAGCAGTTGCCATGGGTGCTGCCATCCAGGGCGCGGTATTGGCTGGTGACGTAAAAGACGTACTGCTGCTGGACGTCAGCCCGCTGACCCTGGGTATCGAAACCATGGGTGGCGTGATGACCGCGCTGATCGAGAAAAACACCACGATTCCTACCAAGAAATCGCAAGTGTTCTCGACTGCCGACGACAACCAGGGCGCTGTGACCATTCACGTGCTGCAAGGCGAGCGTAAGCAAGCCGCGCAGAACAAGTCCCTGGGCAAGTTCGACCTGGCCGAGATTCCGCCGGCTCCACGCGGCGTGCCACAGATCGAAGTGACCTTCGACATCGACGCCAACGGCATCCTGCACGTAGGTGCGAAAGACAAGGCGACCGGCAAGACTCAGTCGATCGTGATCAAGGCCAACTCCGGTCTGTCCGAGGAAGAAATTCAGCAGATGGTTCGCGATGCTGAAGTCAACGCCGAAGAAGACCGCAAGTTCGAAGAGCTGGCCAGTGCGCGTAACCAAGGCGATGCCCTGGTTCACTCGACTCGCAAGATGATCGCTGATGCGGGCGACAAAGTGACCGCTGAAGAGAAGGCTGCGATCGAAGCTGCCGTGGTTGCTCTTGAAGCCGCTGTTAAAGGCGACGACAAGGCTGCCATCGACGCCAAGGTCGAAGAGTTGTCGAAAGTATCGGCTCCGGTTGCTCAGAAGATGTACGCCGAGCAGGCTCAGCCAGCAGAAGGCGCGGCAGCGCAGGGCGAATCGGCCGAGAAAGCCGATGATGTCGTCGACGCCGAGTTCGAAGAAGTAAAAGACCACAAGTAAGACTGCTTGTTGGTCGGCCGGTTGACTGCCTTCGTGCGGTGACTGGTAGGATGTCGCCGCGCGGGAGCTTGCTCCCGCGTTGGCGTGTCTGGAGCAAGCGAAAATTTTTTACGGCGTGCGACCCTTTCGCGCGCTGGCGGTACGAGTGGAAATGCTCCTGCTTTCCGTTCGGGACTACCGCAATTGTCGGCCAGTCTGTTGGTCGTCCATCCAAGACCAGGATCGTTGAATTGACGTGAGTTGGGTCCGGGCCTGTAGTGGGGCTCAACGAGTTTGGCGGGGCTCAGGAGAGCGTTGCCGGACGTCCTTAAGAGTGCGAAGACTTATGGCAAAGCGTGACTATTACGAAGTATTGGGTGTGGAGCGAGGCTCGAGCGAAGCTGACCTGAAAAAGGCTTACCGCCGCCTGGCGATGAAGCACCACCCTGACCGTAATCCCGGCGACAAGGCGTCGGAAGATCTGTTCAAGGAGGCCAACGAGGCCTACGAAGTTCTGTCTGATTCGAGCAAGCGCGCGGCCTATGACCAGTACGGTCATGCCGGTGTCGACCCGAGCATGGGTGGCGGCGGTGCTGGCTTCGGTGGTCAGAATTTCTCCGACATCTTTGGCGATGTCTTCAGTGATTTCTTTGGTGGCGGTCGCGGCGGCTCTCGTGGCGGCGCCCAGCGTGGCAGCGACCTGCGCTACACCCTGGAATTGAACCTGGAAGAAGCGGTTCGCGGCACCACCGTGAATATTCGTGTGCCGACGCTGGTCAATTGCAAGCCTTGCGACGGTTCGGGCGCCAAGAAGGGGTCTTCGCCTGTCACCTGTCCGACCTGTGGCGGTATCGGTCAGGTGCGCATGCAGCAGGGGTTCTTCTCGGTGCAGCAGACCTGCCCGCGGTGCCATGGCCAGGGCAAGATCATTTCCGACCCGTGTGAGTCCTGTCACGGCGAAGGTCGTGTCGAAGAGTACAAGACGCTGTCGGTGAAAGTGCCGGCGGGTGTGGATACCGGTGATCGCATTCGTCTGTCCGGCGAAGGTGAGGCGGGTACCCAGGGTGGCCCGACGGGCGACCTGTATGTGGTGATCAATGTGCGTGAGCACGCGATTTTCCAGCGCGACGGCAAGCATCTGTTCTGTGAGGTGCCGATCAGCTTCGTCGATGCGGCGCTAGGTGGCGAGCTGGAGATCCCGACGCTGGACGGCCGGGTCAAGCTGAAGATCCCTGAGGGCACCCAGACCGGCAAGCAGTTCCGCGTGCGTGGCAAGGGCGTGGCTCCGGTGCGAGGCGGTGGCGCTGGCGACCTGATGTGCCGTGTTGCGGTGGAAACTCCGGTGAACTTGAGCCGCCGTCAGCGTGAGTTGCTCGAAGAGCTGCGCGGATCCCTGGCGGACGACAATAGCCACTCGCCGAAAACCGCTGGCTGGTTCGAAGGCGTGAAGCGCTTCTTCGGCGACCTGTAAGGAGCGGGACATGCGACGTATAGCTGTGATGGGCGCTGCAGGGCGCATGGGCAAGAACCTGGTCGAGGCGGTGCAGCAGCGCTCGCCGCTCTCCGGGCTGACTGCCGCGATCGTGCGGCCTGGCAGCTCGCTGGTCGGTGCGGATGCTGGTGAGTTGGCTTCGTTGGGGCGTATCGGTGTGCCGATGTCCGACAGTCTGGAAAAGGTTGCCGATGAATTCGATGTGTTGATCGATTTCACGCTGCCGGAAGTGATGCTGAAAAACCTGGCGTTCTGCCGGAAGGCAGGCAAGGCCATGGTGATTGGCACCACTGGCCTGGGTGCCAAGGAGAAGCAACTGCTGGCCGAGGCGGGCAAGGATATTCCGATCGTGTTCGCGGCCAACTTCAGCGTTGGCGTCAACCTGTCGCTGAAACTGCTCGATATGGCAGCCCGTGTGTTGGGCGATGACGCGGATATCGAAATCATCGAAGCGCATCACCGGCACAAGATCGATGCGCCTTCAGGGACTGCCTTGCGCATGGGCGAGGTGATTGCCGATGCGTTGGGGCGTGACCTGCAGAAGGTCGCGGTGTACGGGCGTGAAGGTCATACCGGCGCGCGTGAGCGGGAAACCATTGGTTTTGCCACCGTGCGCGGCGGCGATGTGGTGGGTGATCATACGGTGCTGTTCGCTGCTGAGGGCGAGCGCCTGGAGATTACCCACAAGGCTTCCAGTCGCATGACCTTTGCCAAGGGCGCGGTGCGTGCTGCTTTGTGGCTGGACGGTCGTCCGGCGGGTCTTTACGACATGCAGGATGTGCTGGATCTGCGTTGAGAAGCATCCAAAACAGGGCTTGGCTTCACACTTGAGCCCGGTTTTATCCCGCTAAGCGATGTTCTGTCGCATTCCTCTGCCTTTAAGGCTCTTTAGCGGTGGACCGAAAAAGCCTTTTTCTGTAAGCTACAGCTTTAGTGTGTCCACTAAAAGCGCGCAGAATAATTCAGTGAAGAAGCGGGGTGACGTGTCCATACGTCACTCCGCTTTTTTACAACCTGCGATCGCCCTTTCAGGTTCTATTTACGGGAGGTCTTCTTGACTAAGCCAGCCATACTCGCCCTTGCTGATGGCAGCATTTTTCGCGGCGAAGCCATTGGAGCCGACGGTCAGACCGTTGGTGAGGTGGTGTTTAACACCGCAATGACCGGCTATCAGGAAATTCTTACCGATCCTTCCTACGCCCAACAGATCGTTACCCTGACTTATCCACATATCGGCAATACCGGCACCACGCCGGAAGATGCCGAATCCGATCGTGTCTGGTCGGCCGGTCTGGTGATTCGCGATCTGCCGCTGGTCGCGAGCAACTGGCGTAACACCTTGTCCCTGTCCGACTACCTGAAAGCCAACAATGTGGTGGCGATCGCCGGTATCGACACCCGTCGCCTGACGCGCATCCTGCGCGAAAAAGGCGCGCAGAACGGCTGCATCATGGCCGGCGACAATATCTCCGAGGAAGCGGCCATCGCCGCGGCGCGCAGCTTCCCGGGCCTGAAAGGCATGGATCTGGCGAAAGTCGTCAGTACCAAGGAAAGCTACGAGTGGCGCTCCAGTGTCTGGAACCTGAAGACTGACAGCCACCCGACTCTCGAGGCTTCCGAGCTGCCTTACCACGTGGTCGCCTACGACTACGGCGTCAAGCTGAACATTCTGCGCATGCTGGTCGAGCGTGGCTGCCGCGTGACCGTGGTGCCGGCGCAAACCCCGGCCAGCGAAGTCCTGGCGCTCAAGCCTGACGGCGTGTTCCTGTCTAACGGCCCTGGCGATCCCGAGCCTTGCGACTACGCCATCCAGGCGATCAAGGACGTGCTGGAAACCGAGATCCCGGTATTCGGTATCTGCCTGGGCCATCAGCTGCTGGCCCTGGCCTCCGGTGCGAAGACCGTGAAGATGGGCCATGGTCACCACGGCGCCAACCACCCGGTCCAGGATCTGGACAGCGGTGTGGTGATGATCACTAGCCAGAACCACGGCTTTGCGGTGGACGAAGCCACGCTGCCGGGCAACGTGAGGGCGATCCACAAATCGCTGTTCGACGGCACTCTGCAAGGTATCGAGCGTACCGACAAGAGCGCATTCAGCTTCCAGGGCCACCCTGAAGCGAGCCCGGGCCCGAACGATGTGGCGCCGCTGTTCGATCGCTTCATCAACGAGATGGCCAAGCGACGCTGAGTGCTCGCCCCTGAAGGTGGTCCCGGCTTCGGTGGCCCCTTCAGCGCTTCAGAGATTTGATCAAGACGGCTTGCCGACTGACCTGCGGATTCGAGTGACAACCCATGCCAAAACGTACAGACATTAAAAGCATCCTGATTCTCGGCGCTGGCCCGATCGTGATCGGCCAGGCCTGCGAATTCGACTACTCCGGCGCCCAGGCCTGCAAGGCCCTGCGCGAAGAGGGCTACCGGGTCATCCTGGTGAACTCCAACCCGGCGACCATCATGACCGACCCGGCCATGGCAGACGCTACCTACATCGAGCCGATCAAGTGGCAGACCGTTGCCAAGATCATCGAAAAAGAGCGTCCGGACGCCTTGCTGCCGACCATGGGTGGCCAGACTGCGTTGAACTGCGCCCTGGACCTGGAGCGCGAAGGCGTTCTGGAGAAGTTCGGTGTGGAAATGATCGGCGCCAACGCCGATACCATCGACAAGGCTGAAGACCGTTCGCGCTTCGACGCCGCGATGAAGGCAATCGGCCTGGAGTGCCCGCGCTCCGGTATCGCCCACAGCATGGACGAGGCCAACGCGGTTCTCGAGAAGCTGGGCTTCCCGTGCATCATCCGTCCGTCCTTCACCATGGGCGGCACCGGTGGCGGCATCGCCTACAACCGTGAAGAGTTCGAAGAAATCTGCGCCCGTGGCCTGGACCTGTCGCCGACCAAGGAACTGCTGATCGACGAATCGCTGATCGGCTGGAAAGAGTACGAGATGGAGGTGGTCCGCGATAAGAAGGACAACTGCATCATCGTCTGCTCGATCGAGAACTTCGACCCGATGGGCGTGCACACCGGCGACTCGATCACCGTGGCTCCAGCCCAGACCCTGACCGACAAGGAATACCAGATCCTGCGTAACGCCTCCCTGGCGGTACTGCGCGAGATCGGCGTGGAAACCGGTGGCTCCAACGTTCAGTTCGGCATCTGCCCGAACACTGGGCGCATGGTGGTTATCGAGATGAACCCGCGGGTATCCCGCTCCTCGGCTCTGGCCTCGAAAGCGACCGGCTTCCCGATCGCCAAGGTCGCGGCCAAGCTGGCCGTGGGCTACACCCTGGACGAACTGTCCAACGACATTACCGGCGGCAAGACCCCGGCGTCCTTCGAGCCGTCCATCGACTACGTCGTGACCAAGCTGCCACGTTTTGCCTTCGAGAAATTCTCCAAGGCCGACGCACGCCTCACCACGCAAATGAAGTCGGTAGGTGAAGTCATGGCCATTGGCCGGACCTTCCAGGAGTCCCTGCAGAAAGCCCTGCGTGGCCTGGAAGTTGGCGTTTGCGGCCTGGACCCGAAGCTCGACCTGAGCAACCCGGAAAGCCTGAACGTGCTCAAGCGCGAGCTGACCGTGCCGGGCGCCGAGCGCATCTGGTACGTGGCCGATGCCTTCCGTGCCGGCATGACCGTCGAGCAGATCTTCGGCATGAACATGATCGACCCTTGGTTCCTGGTGCAGATCGAAGATCTGATCAAGGAAGAAGAGAAGGTCAAGACTCTCGGGTTGTCGGCCATCGACCGCGACCTGATGTTCCGTCTCAAGCGCAAAGGTTTCTCCGATCAGCGTCTGGCCAAGCTGCTGGGCGTAACCGAGAAGAACCTGCGCACCCATCGCCAGAAGCTGGAAGTATTCCCGGTCTACAAGCGCGTCGACACCTGCGCGGCCGAGTTCGCCACCGATACCGCCTACCTGTACTCGACCTATGAGGAAGAGTGCGAGGCTGCTCCTTCGGGTCGCGACAAGATCATGATCCTGGGCGGTGGTCCGAACCGTATCGGTCAGGGCATCGAGTTTGACTATTGCTGCGTGCACGCGGCACTGGCCCTGCGCGACGACGGTTACGAGACCATCATGGTCAACTGCAACCCGGAAACCGTTTCCACCGACTACGACACCTCCGACCGCCTGTACTTCGAGCCCGTTACGCTGGAAGACGTGCTGGAAATCGTCCGTGTCGAGAAGCCGAAGGGCGTGATCGTCCAGTACGGTGGTCAGACACCGCTGAAACTGGCGCGTGCCCTGGAAGCCGCTGGCGTGCCAATCATCGGTACCAGCCCGGACGCCATCGACCGCGCCGAAGACCGTGAGCGCTTCCAGCAGATGGTCGAGCGCCTGAACCTGCGTCAGCCACCAAACGCCACCGTGCGCAGCGAAGACGAAGCGATTCGTGCCGCAGCCAAGATCGGTTATCCACTGGTGGTGCGCCCGTCCTATGTATTGGGCGGCCGGGCGATGGAAATCGTTTACGAAGAAGAAGAGCTCAAGCGCTACCTGCGTGAAGCGGTGCAAGTGTCCAACGACAGCCCGGTCCTGCTGGATCACTTCCTCAACTGCGCCATCGAGATGGACGTGGATGCGGTTTGCGACGGCAAGGACGTGGTGATCGGCGCGATCATGCAGCACATCGAACAGGCTGGCGTGCACTCCGGTGACTCCGCTTGCTCGCTGCCTCCGTACTCGCTGCCTGCGCACATCCAGGACGAGATGCGCGAGCAGGTCAAGAAGATGGCCCTGGAACTGGGCGTGGTTGGCCTGATGAACGTACAGCTGGCCCTGCAGGGTGAGCAGATCTACGTCATCGAGGTGAACCCGCGCGCTTCCCGTACCGTACCGTTCGTTTCCAAGTGCATCGGTGTTTCCCTGGCGATGATCGCTGCGCGGGTCATGGCGGGTAAGACCCTGCAAGAGCTGGGTTTCACCAAGGAAATCATTCCGAACTTCTATAGCGTCAAGGAAGCGGTATTCCCGTTCGCCAAATTCCCGGGCGTCGACCCGATCCTCGGCCCAGAGATGAAGTCGACCGGTGAGGTGATGGGCGTTGGCGATACCTTCGGCGAGGCCTTTGCCAAGGCGCAGATGGGTGCCAGTGAAGTGCTGCCGACCGGCGGTACTGCGTTCATCAGCGTTCGTAACGATGACAAGCCGTTGGTGGCGGGCGTGGCTCGCGACCTGATCAACCTGGGCTTCGAAGTAGTGGCTACTGCCGGTACCGCCAAGTTGATCGAGGCGGCGGGCTTGAAGGTGCGTCGTGTGAACAAGGTGACCGAAGGCCGTCCGCACGTGGTCGACATGATCAAGAATGACGAAGTCACGCTGATCATCAACACCACCGAAGGTCGTCAGTCGATCGCTGACTCCTATTCCATTCGTCGTAACGCCTTGCAGCACAAGATCTACTGCACCACGACCATTGCTGCTGGCGAAGCTATCTGTGAAGCGCTGAAGTTCGGTCCCGAGAAGACTGTGCGCCGCTTGCAGGATCTACACGCAGGATTGAAGGCATGAATAAATACCCAATGACCGTCCAGGGCGCCAAGGCCCTGGAGGAAGAGCTGACGTTTCTCAGCAAGGTCGAGCGGCCGCGTTTGAGCCAGGCCATCGGTGAGGCTCGGGAGCTCGGCGACCTCAAGGAAAATGCCGAATACCATGCCGCTCGCGAAGAGCAGGGGATGGTCGAGGCGCGCATCCGCGACATCGAGGGCCGCCTGCAAAACGCAGTGGTCATCGATGTGACGACCATTGCGCATACAGGCAAGGTGATTTTCGGCACCACCGTCGAGATCGCCAACGTTGAGACCGATGAAAGCGTTACTTACCAGATCGTTGGTGAGGATGAGGCTGATATCAAACTCGGAAAAATCTCTGTAGGTTCGCCAATTGCCCGTGCCTTGATCGCCAAGGAAGAGGGTGATGTGGTGGCCGTTAAAACGCCAAGCGGCGTGATCGAGTACGAGATTGTCGAAGTCCGTCACATCTGAGCGAGGGCGCCTGCTGAAGGCGGGCGCCATGCTTTGGCAGCTGGCCCAGATGTTATGGGTCGGTGGGGTGTGGTTGTTGCATATCGGTTTATTGCCGGCGCTCGGTCAGATTGGCCTGGCGCCGCTGCTGATCGAAGAAATTGGCAATATGCTGAGCGGGCTGCTGGTTGGTTTTTCGGCGGTCTGCATTGCTCTTCAGGTGCTGGTGTTAGTGCGTGCTGAAGGGCTGGCGAGCTTGTGGCGGGATATGCGTGGGCAGTTGCTGTTGATGGGGCTCTATGCCAGTGCGATGTACTTCGCGGTGCGTATCGGGCTGCCGGATGCCGAGCGCTGGTCGTTGTTCAGCTATCTTGTCTTGGGCTTCTCCGGTCTGGTGCTGGTGTTGCAACCGGTACCGGGATGGAGTGGCAGGGCGCGCGAAGCGCACCCTTGACCCTCGCCGACGTCAATGGAAGCGATGGACGTTGGACAGTTGCTTGTTTACCTTGGCGTTCTTGCGATAAATCAATGCCATTTTGCCGATGACCTGTACCAGGTCTGCCTTGCCGGCCTTGCACAGTTCTGCAATGGCCTCCAGGCGGGATTCGCGTTCGAGGATGTTGAGCTTGATCTTGATCAGCTCGTGATCGCTCAAGGCGCGTTCAAGTTCGGCCAATACACCTTCGGTCAAACCGTTGTCAGCCACAATCAATACTGGTTTCAGATGGTGGCCAATGGATTTGTACTGTTTCTTCTGCTCTTGAGTGAGCGGCATAATCTGACCCCTGCGTCTGATCTTGTAAAAAGCGGCGGCCAGTTTACCCGAGCGCGTCCGGGACCGCCCAGTTAATCACGACCCGTTTTATTTTTTGAGGTGGCCCGTGGCCCGTTCCAAGACAAGCCATAACTGGCTGAAAGAGCACTTCAACGACCCGTTCGTCAAAATGGCGCAGAAAGATGGGTATCGTTCGCGTGCCAGCTACAAATTGTTGGAAATCCAGGAAAAGGATCGCCTGATCCGCCCGGGAATGAGCGTGATCGATCTCGGTGCGGCCCCTGGCGGCTGGTCGCAGGTTACCAGTCGTCTGATTGGCGGGCAGGGCCGGTTGATTGCCTCCGACATCCTGGAAATGGATGGTATTCCTGACGTGACCTTCATTCAGGGCGACTTTACCGAGGATGCGGTACTGGCCCAGATTCTCGAGGCTGTCGGAAATTCCGAAGTCGACCTTGTGATTTCCGATATGGCCCCCAATATGAGTGGTACGCCAGCGGTAGATATGCCGAGGGCGATGTTCCTATGTGAATTGGCCTTGGATTTGGCGGGGCGGGTTCTTCGTCCTGGTGGCGACTTCCTGATCAAGATTTTCCAGGGAGAAGGTTTCGACGAATACCACAAGAACGTTCGCAAGATGTTCGACAAGGTTGTGATGCGCAAACCGAGTTCTTCCCGCGATCGTTCGCGCGAGCAGTATCTGCTGGGGCGCGGTTTTCGCGGGCGTATTGAATAGCGACGTTTTGACTGGGTTGATAGTTTTTTCGTATTTCGTCCTGGGCGCTTAAACGAATATTGTGTCATCTGGGTTTCACAAAGGGTTACAGACGGTGCCTGCCAGAGCTGTAGGTAATGTAGTAAGTTAGGTCGGTGAATATCATGCGAAGCGCGCGCCAGCAGCGGAGCTTGCTTCAGAGGGTAGTTAATTGAACGATATGGCAAAGAATCTGATCCTGTGGTTGATCATCGCGGCCGTCCTGGTGACTGTGATGAACAACTTCTCCAGCCCTAACGAGCCGCAGACCCTCAACTATTCCGACTTCATCCAGCAAGTTAAGGATGGCAAGGTCGAGCGCGTAGCCGTTGATGGCTATGTGATTACTGGTAAGCGCAACGATGGTGACAGTTTCAAGACCATTCGCCCTGCGATTCAGGACAACGGTCTGATCGGTGATCTGGTAGATAACCACGTAGTCGTCGAAGGCAAGCAGCCTGAGCAGCAAAGCATCTGGACCCAATTGTTGGTCGCCAGCTTCCCAATCCTGGTGATTATCGCGGTCTTCATGTTCTTCATGCGGCAGATGCAGGGCGGTGCCGGAGGCAAGGGCGGGCCGATGAGCTTTGGCAAGAGCAAGGCGCGCCTGCTGTCCGAAGATCAAGTGAAAACCACCCTGGCGGATGTTGCCGGTTGTGATGAAGCCAAGGAAGAAGTGGGTGAGTTGGTGGAGTTCCTGCGCGATCCAGGCAAGTTCCAGCGCTTGGGTGGCCGTATTCCGCGCGGTGTGTTGATGGTAGGTCCTCCTGGTACAGGTAAGACCCTGCTGGCCAAGGCCATTGCCGGCGAAGCCAAGGTACCGTTCTTCACCATTTCTGGTTCCGACTTCGTTGAAATGTTCGTCGGTGTGGGCGCCAGCCGCGTTCGCGACATGTTCGAGCAGGCCAAGAAGCACGCTCCATGCATCATCTTCATCGACGAGATCGATGCCGTCGGTCGTCATCGTGGCGCTGGCATGGGCGGTGGTCATGATGAGCGTGAGCAGACCCTCAACCAGTTGCTGGTCGAGATGGATGGCTTTGAAATGAACGATGGCATCATCGTTATTGCAGCGACCAACCGTCCCGATGTACTGGACCCGGCACTGCTGCGTCCCGGCCGTTTTGACCGTCAGGTCGTGGTGGGGCTGCCGGATATCCGTGGTCGTGAACAGATTTTGAAGGTTCACATGCGTAAGGTGCCGATGGGTGAGGATGTCGCTCCTGCGGTCATCGCTCGTGGTACTCCTGGTTTCTCGGGTGCCGACCTGGCCAACCTGGTGAACGAGGCATCGCTATTCGCGGCCCGCAGCGGCAAGCGCATTGTCGAGATGAAAGAGTTCGAACTGGCAAAAGACAAGATCATGATGGGCGCGGAGCGCAAATCCATGGTCATGTCCGAGAAAGAAAAGCAGAACACCGCTTATCACGAAGCTGGTCATGCGATCGTGGGGCGCGTGGTGCCTGAGCACGATCCGGTCTACAAGGTTTCGATCATCCCTCGTGGTCGAGCGCTGGGCGTGACCATGTTCCTGCCGGAAGAAGATCGCTACAGCCTGTCCAAGCGTGCGTTGATCAGTCAGATCTGTTCGCTCTATGGCGGTCGTATCGCCGAAGAAATGACGCTGGGCTTTGATGGCGTAACCACCGGCGCCTCCAACGACATCATGCGCGCCAGCCAGATTGCTCGGAATATGGTGACCAAGTGGGGTCTCTCCGAGAAACTGGGCCCCTTGATGTATGCCGAGGAGGAAGGTGAAGTCTTTCTGGGGCGTAGCGCCGGTAGCCAGCATGCCAGCCTGTCTGCAGAAACGGCCAAGCTGATCGACTCCGAGGTCCGCAGCATCATCGACCAGTGCTATGGCACCGCCAAGCAGATCCTCACGGATAATCGCGACAAGCTGGATGCGATGGCCGATGCCTTGATGAAGTATGAAACGATCGATGCGGAGCAGATCGACGACATCATGGCGGGACGCACCCCTCGCGAGCCTCGCGATTGGGAGGGCGGCTCGGGTACCACGCCTCCGGTGGTACAGAATGAGCGTCCAGAAACACCGATTGGTGGCCCGGCTGCTGACCACTAAGGTTTGAAATGACTTCTTCGTCGTCCTCGACCCGGTTGCCTTGCGGCAACCGGGTTCTTGATTTGGCCCATACGCATGTCATGGGCATTCTTAATGTCACCCCCGATTCATTTTCCGATGGTGGTCGCTTCAATCACCTTGATGCCGCTTTGCGTCATGCAGAGGCGATGGTGCAGGCTGGCGCTACGCTGATTGATGTGGGGGGCGAATCCACTCGTCCTGGCGCGCGAGCGGTGTCGCCGCTTGAAGAGCTTGAGCGTGTGGCGCCTATCGTCGAGCGTATCCATTGTGAACTGGATGTCATTATTTCAGTCGATACCTCCACTCCAGCGGTCATGCGTGAAACGGCGCGTTTGGGTGCAGGCTTGATCAATGACGTTCGTTCGTTGCGGCGCGACGGTGCGCTGGATGCGGCAGCGGCCACGGGCTTGCCTGTCTGTCTGATGCACATGCTCGGTGAGCCTGGCGATATGCAGGATAATCCTCGCTATCAGGATGTAACCAGGGAGGTGGGCGAATTTCTTGTTGAGCGCATGGCGCAGTGTGCGGCGGTTGGTATTGGCGCGGAGCGAGTGATCCTGGATCCAGGTTTTGGTTTCGCGAAAACCCTGCAGCACAACTTGAGTCTGTTCAAGCATATGGAGTCCCTGAATGCCCTTGGTCGGCCGTTGCTGGTTGGGGTTTCGCGAAAGAGCATGATAGGGCAGGCGTTGAATCATCCTGTTGATGGGCGCTTGTATGGCGGGTTGGCACTTGCCGCCTTGGCGATGACCAAGGGGGCGAGGATCCTGCGGGTCCATGATGTGGCCGAGACGGTTGATGTCGTGCGGATGATTACAGCTGTGGAATCAGCCGAATAAGAATGATGGAGCACTTATGAGCAAGAAGTACTTTGGCACCGACGGCATTCGCGGTCGTGTGGGTGTGTACCCTATTACCCCGGATTTCATGCTCAAGCTGGGTTGGGCCGCGGGTATGGCCTTTCGCAGCATGGGCGCCTGCCGTGTATTGGTAGGGAAGGACACGCGTATTTCCGGATACATGTTTGAATCCGCACTAGAGGCGGGTCTGTCTGCCGCAGGTGCGGATGTGATGCTGCTGGGCCCGATGCCTACTCCCGCGATTGCCTACCTGACCCGCACTTTCCATGCCGAGGCAGGGATTGTGATCAGCGCGTCGCATAATCCTCATGATGACAACGGCATCAAGTTCTTCTCGGGTGAGGGTACCAAGCTCCCGGATGAGGTTGAGCTGATGATCGAGGAGTTGCTGGATGCGCCGATGACCGTGGTGGAGTCGAGCAAGTTGGGCAAGGTCTCGCGTATCAATGATGCCTCGGGCCGCTATATCGAATTCTGCAAGAGCAGTGTTCCTTCCAGTACCAGCTTTGCTGGGCTGAAGATCGTTGTCGATTGCGCCCACGGTGCGACTTACAAGGTGGCGCCAAGCGTATTCCGCGAATTGGGGGCTGAGGTCGTAGTGCTCTCTGCCCAGCCTAATGGCTTGAACATCAACGACAATTGCGGCTCGACCCATATGGCGCAGTTGCAAGCGGCGGTGTTGGCTGAGCATGCCGATCTGGGTATCGCTTTTGATGGCGATGGCGACCGCGTGTTGATGGTCGACCATACAGGCGCAATCGTTGATGGTGACGAGCTGCTGTTTATCATCGCCCGGGATATGCACGAGCGTAACAAGCTGCAGGGCGGTGTAGTCGGTACCTTGATGAGCAACCTGGGCCTCGAGTTGGCCCTGGCTGATCTGGGGATTCCATTCATTCGCGCTAATGTCGGCGATCGTTATGTCATCGCCGAGTTGCTTGAGCGCCAGTGGCTGGTAGGGGGTGAAAACTCCGGTCATATCGTTTGCTTCCAGCACACTACTACCGGGGATGCGATCATTGCGGCCCTGCAGGTATTGATGGCGTTGAAGCGCCGTAACGAGGGGCTGGCACAATCGCGCCAAGCGCTGCGCAAGTGCCCGCAGATTCTGGTCAATGTTCGCTTTGGCGGCGGCGCCAACCCTGTTGAGCATCCCGCGGTCAAAGAAGCCTGCGCGCGCGTTACCAGCGCGATGGCGGGGCGTGGGCGCGTACTGCTGCGCAAGTCGGGTACAGAGCCTTTGGTTCGCGTCATGGTCGAGGGTGACGATGAGGCTCAGGTTCGTGGCTATGCTGATGAACTGGCAAAACTGGTTGCGGAAGTTTCTGCCTGATTTCGGCTTGCCAGTGTTGATACGGTTGGGTAACATCTGCGCCCACTTTGACCGACGAGGTACAGCATGCGTCGCCCTATGGTAGCTGGTAACTGGAAAATGCACGGTACCCGCGCCAGCGTCGCTGAGCTGCTCAATGGCCTGCGTCATCTGGCCTTGCCTAGCGGTGTTGATGTCGCGGTGTTCCCGCCTTGCTTGTATATCAATCAAGTGATTGATGGCTTGAAAGGCAAGTCGATCTCGGTCGGCGCGCAGAACTCTGCGGTGGAACCCATGCAAGGTGCGCTGACAGGGGAAGTTGCTCCGAGTCAGCTGGTGGATGCAGGTTGTTCCCTGGTGCTGGTTGGGCACTCCGAACGTCGCCTGATGATGGGTGAGCGTGACGGTACGCTGAATCGTAAGTTCGCAGCAGCACAGGCTTGTGGCTTGAAGCCGGTCTTGTGTGTAGGGGAAACCCTCGAGCAGCGCGAGGCCGGGAAGACTCTTGAGGTTGTCGGGCGTCAGCTGGGCAGCATCATCGAAGAGTTGGGTGTTGGTGCGTTTGCCAATGCCGTTATCGCTTACGAGCCGGTCTGGGCGATTGGCACCGGGCTGACTGCTTCGCCGCAACAGGCTCAGGATGTGCACAAAGCCATTCGTGAGCAGTTGGCGGCAGAAAACTCTGAGGTGGCACGAGGTGTGCGGCTTCTATACGGCGGCAGCGTGAAGGCGGCCAATGCGGTCGAACTGTTCGGCATGCCGGATATCGATGGGGGGCTCATTGGTGGAGCTTCCCTGAATGCAGATGAGTTCGGTGCGATCTGTCGCGCCGCGGGAAACTGAAAAAATGCTGGAAACAGTCGTAGTCGTTTTTCATCTGCTGGGTGCGCTGGGCGTAGTGGCTCTGGTATTGCTGCAGCAGGGTAAAGGTGCGGACGCTGGTGCGTCTTTCGGAGCAGGTGCTTCAAATACTGTGTTCGGAAGCCAAGGTTCCTCTACCTTTCTTAGTAAGTTTACTGCTATACTTGCCGCAGGTTTTTTCATAACCAGCTTAGGGTTAGGTTACTTTGCTAAAGAGAAAGCTCATGAGCTGACTCAAGTAGGTTTGCCAGATCCAGCGGTGCTTGAAGCGCCAAAGCAAAAACCGGCTTCTGATGATGTCCCGGTGCTCCAAGAGCAAAAGTCGGCAACCAATGCGACTGACGTACCTCAAGCTCCAGAGCAGAAGTAAGAAGAGTTTCATGCAGTAACGTAGTCTATGCCGAGGTGGTGGAATTGGTAGACACGCAACCTTGAGGTGGTTGTGCCCATAGGGTGTAGGGGTTCGAGTCCCCTTCTCGGTACCAATTATCAGGAGAGCCCGCTGTTGCGGGCTTTCTTGTAGGTGGAAGGTTACATTGACCCAAAAAGGGATCGATCGTATACTTCCGCCCCAGCTTTGTCGCGGGGTGGAGCAGTCTGGTAGCTCGTCGGGCTCATAACCCGAAGGTCGTCGGTTCAAATCCGGCCCCCGCAACCAGTTTTAGCGGAGCCCCTTTTCAGGGGCTTTTTGTTAGCTGGACACTTTATAACGCCGCTGTTCAACGGCGTTTCCGGGATGGGCGCTTCGCCCATTTTTTATTTGCACAAGCATGCACGAGGGGGTTCAGGTGTCGAGCAAGCTAGAACAGTTGCAGGCCTTGTTGGCCCCGGTGGTCGTGGCCCTTGGCTATGAATGCTGGGGTATCGAGTTTTCGGCTCAAGGTCGCCACTCACTGTTGCGCGTTTATATCGATAAAGAAGGCGGCGTGCTGGTGGACGATTGCGCCATCGTCAGCCGTCAGCTCAGCGGTGTTCTGGATGTCGAAGATCCGATCTCCGTTGAATACACCCTTGAAGTTTCCTCTCCTGGCATGGAACGCCCGCTGTTCACTCTTGAACAGTTTGCCAAGTATGTCGGTGAACAAGTGAAGATCAAGCTGCGCTCGCCTTTTGAAGGTCGGCGTAATTTTCAGGGCCTTCTCCGCGGTGTGGAGGAACAGGATGTCGTGGTGCAGGTGGATGACCATGAGTTCCTGTTGCCGATCGACATGATCGACAAGGCCCACATAATTCCCAGTTTTGACTGAGACGCGGATCCCGCGGATCCAATGGCTTGCGAAAGGCGAGGCGTACGATGAGCAAAGAAGTACTGCTGGTTGTTGAGTCGGTATCCAATGAAAAGGGTGTACCGGCAAGCGTGATTTTTGAAGCGCTGGAGCTGGCCCTGGCCACTGCTACCAAAAAGCGTTTTGAGGACGAAGTTGATCTGCGTGTGGAAATCAATCGCCACACCGGTGCTTACGAGACTTTCCGTCGCTGGACGGTAGTCGAAGAGGCGGATCTGGACGATCCGGCTGTGGAAACCTGGCCGAGCAAGGTCCAGGAAACCCATCCGGGTGCAAAAGTCGGTGATGTCGTCGAGGAAAAGATCGAGTCGATCGAGTTCGGCCGTATCGCTGCCCAGACTGCCAAACAGGTCATCGTGCAGAAGGTTCGCGAAGCAGAGCGCGCTCAAGTCGTCGATGCCTACCGCGAGCGCCTGGGTGAGATCATCTCCGGCACCGTGAAGAAAGTGACACGTGACAACGTGATCGTCGACCTGGGTAACAACGCCGAGGCGTTGCTGGCTCGTGAAGACATCATTTCCCGTGAGACCTTCCGTGTTGGCGTGCGTCTTCGTGCGCTGCTCAAGGAAATCCGCACCGAGAACCGCGGCCCGCAGTTGATCCTGTCGCGTACCGCGCCGGAAATGCTGATCGAGCTGTTCCGTATCGAAGTGCCGGAAATCGCCGAAGGCCTGATCGAAGTCATGGCGGCTTCCCGTGATCCGGGATCGCGCGCCAAGATCGCGGTCCGCTCCAAAGACAAGCGCATTGACCCTCAGGGCGCGTGCATCGGTATGCGCGGTTCGCGCGTCCAGGCCGTTTCCGGTGAGTTGGGCGGTGAGCGTGTGGACATCGTCCTGTGGGACGACAACCCGGCCCAGTTCGTGATCAATGCCATGTCGCCGGCCGAAGTTGCGGCCATCATCGTCGACGAAGATGCCCATGCCATGGATATCGCCGTTGGCGCAGACAACCTGGCTCAGGCCATCGGTCGCGGCGGCCAGAACGTGCGTCTGGCCAGCCAGTTGACTGGCTGGACCCTGAACGTGATGACCGAATCGGACATCCAGGCCAAGCAGCAAGCTGAAACCGGCGACATCCTGCGCAATTTCATCGAAGAGTTGGAAGTCGATGAAGAACTGGCGCAGGTGCTGGTTGATGAAGGCTTCACCAGCCTGGAAGAGATTGCCTACGTACCGTTGGAAGAAATGCTCAACATCGACGGCTTTGACGAAGACATCGTCAACGAGCTTCGCGCTCGTGCCAAGGATCGCTTGTTGACTAAAGCCATCGCTACTGAGGAAAAGCTGGCAGACGCCCATCCGGCCGAAGACCTGCTCTCGCTTGAGGGTATGGACAAGGATTTGGCGATGGAACTGGCGGTGCGCGGCGTAATTACCCGCGAAGACCTGGCCGAGCAGTCTATTGACGACCTGCTCGACATCGACGGCATTGACGATGATCGTGCCGGCAAGTTGATCATGGCCGCCCGAGCCCATTGGTTCGAGTAATAGGCGCGGCCTGAGGAGAGAAGTGCATGACGCAAGTCACGGTGAAACAACTGGCCGATGAGGTCAAAACACCGGTAGAGCGCCTGTTGCAGCAGATGCGTGAGGCAGGTCTGCCGCACACCGCCGCCGAGGAACATGTGAGCGACAGTGAGAAGCAATCCTTGCTGACTCACTTGAAAAGCAGCCACAAGGCGAAAGTGGAAGAACCGCGCAAAATCACTTTGCAGCGTAAAACCACCAGCACCCTGCGTGTTGCCGGCAGCAAAAGCATCAGCGTTGAAGTGCGCAAGAAGAAAGTCTTCGTACAGCGCAGCCCGGAAGAAATCGAAGCCGAGCGTCAACGTGAACTGGAAGAACGTCGCGCAGTAGAAAATGCTGCACGCCAGAAGGCTGAAGAAGAAGCCAAGCGTCGCGCCGAAGAAGAAGCGCGTCGCCAGCCTGCTGCTGCGCAACCTGCAGTCGTTGAAGCGGTTGCTGCCCCGGCCCCTGCCGTGGTTGCCGCGCCGATCATCGATGACGAACCTGTTGTCGCTCCAGCGCCAGTCGCTGACGTGCGCAAGAAGGACGAGCAGCGTCGTCCGGACAAGAGCCGCAACGACGACAACCGTCGTGGTGGCGATGGCGAGCGCAAAAACGCTCCGCATCGTGCTTCCGTCAAGGAAAAGGCTCCGGCTCCACGCGTTGCGCCACGTACCACCGACGAAGAAAGCGATGGCTTCCGTCGTGGGGGTCGCGGCAAGGCCAAGCTGAAGAAGCGTAACGCTCACGGCTTCCAGAGCCCGACCGGCCCTGTGGTGCGTGAAGTGAAGATCGGCGAGACCATCACTGTGGGCGACCTCGCCCAGCAGATGTCGGTCAAGGCTGCCGAAATCATCAAGTTCATGTTCAAGCTGGGCACCCCGGCCACCATCAACCAGGTACTGGATCAGGAAACTGCCCAACTGGTCGCTGAAGAACTGGGCCACAAAGTGACCCTGATCAGTGATACCGCCCTGGAAGATTCCCTGGCCGAGTCCCTGAAGTTCGAAGGCGAAGCGGTTCCTCGTGCGCCAGTGGTGACCGTAATGGGTCACGTTGACCACGGTAAGACCTCGCTGCTCGACTACATCCGTCGCGCCAAGGTTGCAGCTGGCGAAGCCGGCGGCATCACCCAGCACATCGGTGCTTACCACGTTGAAACCGAACGCGGCATGGTCACCTTCCTCGACACCCCGGGTCACGCCGCGTTTACCGCCATGCGTGCCCGTGGTGCCAAGGCGACCGACATCGTGATCCTGGTGGTTGCGGCGGACGACGGCGTGATGCCTCAGACCGTTGAAGCCGTCCAGCACGCCCAGGCAGCTGGCGTGCCTCTGGTGGTCGCGGTGAACAAGATCGACAAGCCGGGTGCCGACCTCGATCGCATCCGCAGCGAACTGTCGGTTCATGGCGTGACTTCCGAGGACTGGGGTGGCGACACGCCATTCGTTCCGGTTTCCGCGAAGATGGGTACCGGTGTCGACGAGCTGCTCGAAGCCGTGCTGCTGCAGGCCGAAGTGCTCGAACTGACCGCCACGCCGTCGGCTCCTGGTCGTGGTGTCGTGGTTGAATCGCGTCTCGACAAGGGCCGCGGCCCGGTGGCGACCGTGCTGGTTCAGGACGGTACCCTGCGTCAAGGCGACATGGTGCTGGTCGGCTCGAACTATGGCCGCGTGCGCGCCATGCTCGACGAGAACGGCAAGCCGATCAAGGAAGCGGGTCCGGCCATTCCGGTCGAGATCCTCGGCCTGGACGGTACTCCGGACGCTGGCGACGAGATGAGCGTGGTGGCCGACGAGAAGAAAGCCCGTGAAGTGGCTCTGTTCCGTCAAGGCAAGTTCCGCGAAGTCAAACTGGCTCGCGCCCACGCCGGCAAGCTGGAAAACATCTTCGAAAGCATGGGCCAGGAAGAGAAGAAGACGCTCAACATCGTCCTCAAATCCGACGTCCGTGGTTCGCTGGAAGCGCTGCAAGGTGCTCTGAACGGCCTGGGCAACGACGAAGTGCAAGTGCGCGTAGTCGGCGGCGGCGTCGGTGGTATCACCGAAAGCGACGCCAACCTGGCCCTGGCTTCCAACGCTGTACTGTTCGGCTTCAACGTGCGTGCCGATGCCGGCGCGCGCAAGATCGTCGAGCAGGAAGGTCTGGATATGCGTTACTACAACGTGATCTACGACATCATCGAAGACGTCAAGAAAGCCCTGACCGGTATGTTGGGCAGCGACGTCCGGGAGAACATCCTGGGTGTTGCCGAGGTTCGTGACGTATTCCGTTCGCCGAAGTTCGGCGCGATCGCCGGTTGCATGGTGATCGAGGGTGTCGTTCACCGTAACCGTCCGATCCGTGTACTGCGTGAAGACATCGTGATCTTCGAAGGCGAGCTGGAATCCCTGCGCCGCTTCAAGGATGACGCTTCCGAAGTACGTGCCGGCATGGAATGCGGTATCGGCGTGAAGAGCTACAACGACGTCAAAGTCGGCGACAAAATCGAAGTCTTCGAGAAGGTTCAGGTTGCTCGCAGCCTCTAACTCGCGCACTTCAAGAGCCATGATGGTCAGCCGCATGCATCTGCACGGCGCCTCATCCGGCCTCTAAACGCAACGCCCGGTCTGGCTTTTGTCAGGCCGGGCGTTTGCCGCTTTCAGACCTTGCGGGTTTCACCGCCAGGCAGCAACAGGTAACAAGACATGGCAAAAGAATACAGCCGTACCCAACGTATCGGCGATCAGATGCAGCGCGAGCTGGCTCAACTGATCCGTCGTGAAGTCAAGGACCCGCGCGTCGGCCTGGTCACCATCACCGCCGTTGAAGTCAGCCGTGACGTCGGTCACGCCAAGATCTTCATCACCGTGATGGGCCAGGACAATCCGGACGACATCGCCCAGAGCATCAAGGTGCTCAACTCGGCCGCCGGCTTCCTGCGCATGCAACTGGCTCGCGAAATGAAGCTGCGCAGCGTTCCACAGCTGCACTTCCACTACGACGAAAGCGTCGTGCGGGGCGCGCATCTGTCGGCCCTGATCGAGCGCGCCGTGGCCGAGGACAGCCAGCACGCTGATACACCCGAAGACACCAAGGAGTAAGCGGTGGCTCAGGTCAAGCGTATCCGTCGTAACGTCAGCGGCATCATCCTGCTCGACAAGCCGCTGGGGTTCACCTCCAACGCGGCGCTGCAGAAGGTCCGCTGGCTGCTCAACGCCGAAAAGGCCGGGCACACCGGTAGCCTCGATCCCCTGGCCACCGGTGTATTGCCGCTGTGCTTCGGCGAGGCGACCAAGTTCTCGCAATACCTGCTCGACTCCGACAAGGGTTACGAAACCCTGATGCAGTTGGGCAAGACCACCAGCACGGCCGATGCCGAGGGCGAAGTCCTGCAGACCCGCGACGTGACCGTTGGTCGCGCCGATATGGAAGCGGTGCTGCCACAATTTCGTGGGCAAATCAGTCAGATACCGCCGATGTACTCCGCGCTGAAGCGTGACGGCCAGCCACTTTACAAGCTGGCTCGTGCAGGCGAAGTGGTGGAGCGCGAGGCGCGTTCTGTTACTATTGCGCGCTTGGAATTACTCGCCTTCGAAGGCGATACTGCGCGGCTGGCGGTGGACTGCAGCAAAGGCACCTATATCCGTACCCTGGTGGAAGATATCGGTGAGAAGCTGGGTTGTGGTGCTTACGTCGCAGAACTGCGTCGCACCCAGGCCGGTCCTTTCAGCCTGGCCCAGACCGTCACGCTAGAAGAGTTGGAAGCGGTACATGCCGAAGGCGGCAACGAAGCGGTGGATCGCTTCCTGATGCCATCGGACAGCGGCCTGCTGGATTGGCCCCTGTTGCAGTTCTCGGAGCACAGCGCGTTCTACTGGCTCAACGGCCAGCCGGTACGGGCTCCCGATGCACCGAAGTTCGGCATGGTGCGGGTACAGGATCATAACGGTCGCTTTATCGGTATCGGTGAAGTGAGCGAAGACGGGCGCATCGCGCCGCGTCGACTGATTCGGTCGGAATGACCGGAACCAGCCTGGGTAACAGCAGGCTGGAGAGGGTGGCTGTTAACAGGCACGGTCACAGCTCATTTATAGATACAGGGATTTGTCCCTGGCCTGTTGGTGGCGTTTCTCGAAACGCTGCCCAATGAGAGGAAAGCCAAATGGCACTCAGCGTTGAAGAAAAAGCTCAAATCGTAACCGACTACCAGCAAGCTGTTGGTGACACTGGTTCGCCAGAAGTGCAAGTTGCACTGCTGACCGCCAACATCAACAAACTGCAAGGTCACTTCAAGGCCAACGGCAAAGACCACCACTCCCGTCGTGGTCTGATCCGCATGGTTAACCAGCGTCGTAAGCTGCTGGACTACCTGAAAGGCAAAGACCTGAGCCGTTACAGCGCTCTGATCGGTCGCCTGGGTCTGCGTCGCTAATCAGCGATTGCGCTAGAGGTTGGTTGTCTGCCGTGTGTCAGTGGGTTTCCCGCCGGCGCATGGCAGGCTCCCAGCCTCAAGTTTTATCTGGACAGTAGTTTTACCTGGACAATCAGGCCGGGCCGATTCCCGGTGTTGCCCAAGAATTTCGCAAGAAACCAGTTCCCCCCAAGAGCCACAAAGAAGGTAGGACACCGTGAACCCGGTAATCAAGAAATTCCAGTTCGGTCAGTCGACCGTTACCCTCGAGACTGGCCGTATCGCCCGTCAGGCCTCCGGCGCAGTATTGGTCACCGTTGACGACGACGTCAGCGTATTGGTGACCGTGGTTGGCGCCAAGCAAGCCGATCCAGGCAAGGGTTTCTTCCCTCTGTCTGTTCACTACCAGGAAAAGACTTACGCTGCCGGTAAGATCCCTGGCGGTTTCTTCAAGCGCGAAGGCCGTCCTTCCGAGAAAGAAACCCTGACCTCGCGTCTGATCGACCGTCCGATCCGCCCTCTGTTCCCAGAAGGCTTCATGAACGAAGTGCAGGTTGTCTGCACCGTGGTTTCCACCAGCAAGAAGACCGATCCGGACATCGCTGCGATGATCGGTACCTCGGCTGCGCTGGCCATCTCCGGCATTCCTTTCGACGGTCCGATCGGCGCTGCCCGCGTTGCTTTCCACGAAAGCACCGGCTACCTGCTGAACCCGACCTACGAGCAACTGGCTGCTTCGAGCCTGGACATGGTCGTGGCCGGTACCGAAGAAGCGGTACTGATGGTTGAGTCGGAAGCCAAAGAGCTGACCGAAGACCAGATGCTGGGCGCCGTGCTGTTTGCCCACGACGAATTCCAGGCCGTTATCAAGGCGGTCAAAGAGCTGGCTGCCGAAGCGGCCAAGCCGACCTGGGACTGGGCTCCTGCTCCAGAAGCCACCGCTCTGCTGGGCGCGATCCGCGCCGAGTTCGGCGAAGCGATCTCCCAGGCTTACACCATCACCGTCAAGGCCGACCGTTATGCGCGCCTGGGCGAGCTGAAAGACCAGGTCGTTGCCAAGCTGTCCGGTGAAGAAGGCCAGCCTTCTGCCAGCGACGTCAAAGCCGCTTTCGGCGAAATCGAATACCGCACCGTTCGCGAAAACATCGTCAACGGCAAGCCGCGTATCGACGGCCGTGACACCCGCACCGTGCGTCCGCTGAACATCGAAGTCGGTGTTCTGCCGAAGACCCACGGTTCGGCCCTGTTCACCCGTGGCGAAACCCAGGCCCTGGTTGTCGCGACCCTGGGTACCGCCCGTGACGCACAGCTGCTGGACACCCTGGAAGGCGAGAAAAAAGACCCGTTCATGCTGCACTACAACTTCCCTCCGTTCTCGGTGGGCGAGTGTGGTCGCATGGGTGGCGCCGGTCGTCGTGAAATCGGTCATGGTCGCCTGGCTCGTCGTTCGGTCCAGGCCATGCTGCCAGCCGCCGACGTGTTCCCGTACACCATCCGCGTGGTATCGGAAATCACCGAGTCCAACGGTTCCAGCTCCATGGCTTCCGTGTGTGGCGCTTCCCTGGCGCTGATGGACGCTGGCGTGCCGATGAAGGCGCCGGTTGCCGGTATCGCCATGGGCCTGGTGAAAGAAGGCGAGAAGTTCGCCGTCCTGACCGACATCCTGGGTGACGAAGACCACCTGGGCGACATGGACTTCAAGGTAGCCGGTACCGCCAAGGGCGTGACCGCGCTGCAGATGGACATCAAGATCAAGGGCATCACCGAAGAAATCATGGAGATCGCCCTGGGCCAGGCCCTGGAAGCTCGCCTGAACATCCTCGGCCAGATGAACCAGATCATCGGCCAGTCGCGTACCGAACTGTCGGCCAACGCTCCGACCATGATCGCGATGAAGATCGACACCGACAAAATCCGTGATGTCATCGGTAAAGGCGGCGCGACCATCCGTGCGATCTGCGAAGAGACCAAGGCTTCGATCGATATCGAAGACGACGGCTCGATCAAGATCTTCGGCGAAACCAAGGAAGCTGCGGAAGCCGCGCGTCAGCGCGTTCTGGGCATCACCGCGGAAGCCGAGATCGGCAAGATCTACGTCGGCAAGGTCGAGCGCATCGTCGACTTCGGTGCGTTCGTCAACATCCTGCCTGGCAAGGACGGCCTGGTGCACATCTCCATGCTGAGCGATGCTCGCGTCGAGAAAGTCACCGACATCCTGAAAGAAGGCCAGGAAGTGGAAGTGCTGGTACTGGACGTGGACAACCGCGGTCGTATCAAGCTGTCCATCAAGGACGTGGCAGCCGCCAAGGCTTCGGGCGTTTAACACCCCGGCACCTTAGCTTGAACAAGCAAACGCCCCGACTGGTTCGGGGCGTTTTGCTATCTGCCTGCCGCGAAACCGATATGGCAAAACCTTGGCCCCGATGCTAGGTTTAGCCCACCGCCCGTGTAGCTCAGCCGGTAGAGCAGCGCACTCGTAACGCGAAGGTCGCAGGTTCGATTCCTGTCTCGGGCACCAGTCAACAGCGGCACGTCATCCCGAATGCTTCACCCGCTCCTGCAAAACCCGCCTGGCGCGGGTTTTTGTGTTTCTGTGATGCGCGTCCGGCTCAGCCCTCTTCAAGCGCTTCGACCAGCCACTCGCAGAAACTGTGGGTGAGGGCGTCGCCTTCGCTGTCGCGGTGCACCAGCCAGCTCCAGTTCGGGCCGCGTACCCGTTGTTCCGCCAGCGCCACCAAAAGCCCCTGGCTACGGGCGCGGTCGGCCAGCAACTGGCTGACCAGGGCAATGCCCAGGCCCTGGCTAGCGGCGTCCAGCAGCAGGCCGGGGTCGGAAAAGTTCAGCCCCTGGCTGTGCTGGCCGACGTCGGCGCCGCCCTGTACCTGCCAGTGGCTCCAGTCCATCTCGCGTTCGCCGTGCAGCGTGGTGCGCGCGCTGGCCGGTTGTGCCAGCACGCTCGGGTGGCAAGCGGGATAGAGGCGGTCTTCCAGTAACACGCGAAAGCTGCATTCGGCCTGGGCGCTGAGGTCGTCGCGCACGGCGATGTCGATGGTCTGGGTGGCCATGTCCGGTGTTTCGTCGGTGGTCAGCAGCCAGAGATCGACCTGCGGGTGGCGCCGGTGGAAGTCCGCCAGGCGCGGCACCAGCCAGTGGCGCGCAAAGGCCGGGGTGGTGTTGACCACCAGCTGGTTGGGCTTGCGGTACTGGTCCAGGCGGCGGATGCCCACGGCCAGTTGTTGCAGCAGCGACTGGGTGGTGCTGAGCAGGTCGAAGCCGGCGTCGGTCAGCGCCACGCTGCGGCCGTTGCGGAAGAACAGCGGCTGTTCGAGGAAGCTTTCCAGGCTGCGGATCTGCTGGCTGATGGCCGACTGGGTGAGGTGCAGCTCTTCGGCGGCCTTGTGGAAGCTGCCCAGGCGAGCGGCGGCTTCGAAGCCGCGCAAGGCATTCAGCGGGGGCCAGTGTTTGAGCATGATCGATAAGCCTTGCTAATCAGAAGTCCACAAAATCTATCGTTTGTTGCCGCGTATTGACAGGCCTAGCATGCACGTCATTACCGAGGCCCCGGTTTTCAGTGATAACAAAATCTTAACTGAAGGCACTTTCATGCAAACCAACGATGCGCAGAACAGCTGGTTCATGCCCGCCGAGTGGGCTCCTCATGCCGCCACCTGGATGGCTTTTCCCCATAACCAGGCCCTATGGGAGCACGCCTGGGGCGTGACCCTGGCCGATGTGCAACTCGACTTCGCCCGGGTGGCCAATGCCATCGCTCGCTTCGAGCCGGTGAAGATGGTGGTCGACCCCTCGGCGGTGGCCCGGGCCCAGGAACTCTGCGGGCCGAATGTCGAACTGTTCGAACTGGCGATCAACGACAGCTGGTGCCGCGACTCCGGCCCAAGCTTCGTCTGCCATCCGCGCCTGGGCACCGCCGGGGTCGACTGGCGCTTCAACGCCTGGGGCGGCAAGTCCGCCTTCGACCTGGACGAAAGCCTGGCGCGGCGGCTGCTCAACGGCCTTGGCCTGGAATGCTTCGACACGCCGTTGACCAACGAAGGCGGCGCTATCCATGTGGATGGCCAGGGCACGCTGATCACCACCGAATCGGTATTGCTCAACGCCAACCGCAACCCCGGCATGAGCAAGGCCGAGATGGAGGCGATCTTCTCGCGCCTGCTTGGCGTGAAGAAGACCATCTGGCTGCCGGGCGATCCGGACTACGTCACAGGCGACATGACCGACGGCCATGTCGATGGCGTGTGTGCCTTCGCCCGGCCCGGCGCCTTGCTGGTGGACGCTACCCGGGACGCATCCTCGGTATATGCCGAAGTGGTGCGCGAAAACCGTCGTGCCCTGGAACTCGCCACCGACGCCCAGGGACGCCGCTTCGAGATGCTCGAACTGTTCGAGGCCAGCGATGCGGTGGACCAGGACGCCGAGGTGTTCTGTGCCTCCTACACCAACTTCTACATCGCCAATGGCGCGATCATCATGCCGGCCTACGGCATCGCCGCCGACGACGAGGCAGCGGCCACCCTGCGCCTGGCCTTCCCCGGGCGCGAAGTGGTGCCGGTGCGGATCAACCACCTGGCCCACGGCGGCGGGGGCGTGCATTGCATCACCCAGCAGCAGCCGGCCTGGCCGCTGAGCGGGGTGCGAGCATGAGCCTGCTGACCGTCGCTACCACTCAGTTCGCTTGCAGCTGGGACCTGCCGAGCAACCTCGACCAGGCCGAGCGCCTGGTGCGCGAGGCCGCGGCCCAGGGCGCGCAACTGATCCTGCTGCAAGAGTTGTTCGCCACCCCGTACTTCTGCATCGAGCAGGACCACAAGCACCTGGCCCTGGCCGAGGAATACCGCAAGAGTGCCGTGCTCAGGCGCTTTGCCGACCTGGCCCGGGAACTGGGCGTGGTACTGCCGTTGAGCTGGTTCGAGCGCGCCGGCAATGCCTGTTTCAACTCGCTGGCGGTGGCCGATGCCGATGGCCGCCTGCTGGGTGTGTACCGCAAGACCCACATCCCCAACGCCATCGGCTATCAGGAGAAGGAGTACTTCAGCCCGGGCGATACCGGTTTTCGCGTCTGGGATACCGCTTTCGGCCGGATCGGCGTGGGCATCTGCTGGGACCAGTGGTTCCCCGAGACGGCTCGTTGCCTGGCCTTGATGGGTGCCGAAGTGCTGCTCTATCCGACCGCCATCGGTTCCGAGCCGGGCGCCGCCGGGCTGGACTCCCGCGACCACTGGCAGACGGCCCAGCGGGGCCATGCGGCGGCCAATATCCTGCCGGTGATCGCCGCCAACCGGGTGGGCGAAGAGGTGGCCACCACCGACTCCGGGCTGCGCATGCGCTTCTACGGTTCGTCCTTCATCACCGATCACAAGGGCCAGCTGCTGGCCGCGGCCGACCGCGATACGCCGGGCTTACTGGTGCAGCGCCTGGACCTCGGGGCCATGGCCGAGGAACGCCTGAGCTGGGGCGTCTACCGCGATCGCCGCCCGGAAATGTACGGCCCGCTGCTGGGGCTGGACGGCCGTCTAAGCCACGCACACTGGCAGCGCCAGGGAGCCTGAAGATGACACTCATCAGCAAACTGTCGGCGCTCGTGCTGGGGCTTGGCCTGGGCTGCGCCTCGTTCGCCGCCCAGGCCGAGGACAAGGTCCTGCGTTTGTACAACTGGGCCGACTACTTCGCGCCGGACACCCTGGCGGCCTTCACCCGCGAGACCGGGATCCAGGTCATCTACGACGTCATGGACGGCAGCGAGACCCTGGAAGCCAAGCTCATGTCCGGCCACAGCGGCTACGACCTGGTTTTCCCCGGCGACACCGTGGCCGAGCGCCTGATGCGCGCCGGCGCCCTGCAGAAACTGGACCCGGGCAAGCTCGGACACCTGGATGACATCGAGCCCGGGCTGCGCGCCTTGCAGAACCGTTACCCGTATTCGCGGCAGGCCACCGTGCCCTACACCTGGGGCACCATCGGCCTGACCTGGAACCAGGCGCTGATCGACAAGCGCCTGAAGGATGCGCCGGTCGACAGCCTGGACCTGATCTTCAAGCCGGAGAACGCGGCGAAGTTCGCCGATTGCGGCATCTCGATGATCGACTCGCCCGATGAAGTGCTGGCCGTGGTGCTCAACTACCTGGGGCGCGAGCCGCGCAGCGGCAAGCCTGACGACCTGGCCGCGGCGGTGGCGCTGCTCAAGGGCATCAAGCCGTATATCCGCAAGTTCCAGTCGCAGCCGGTGACCCAGCTGGTCAATGGCGATATCTGCCTGTCCCTCGGCTACAGCGGCGACATGCTCCAGGCCCAGCGCAGTGCCGACGAGACCGGCAAGGGCGCGCGCTTCCAGTACCGCATTCCACGGGAGGGCACCACGGTGTGGATGGACACCATGGCCATCCCGGCCGATGCCCGGCACCCGGAATACGCCTACGCGCTGATCAACTTCGTCATGCGCCCGGCGAACATGGCGGCGATCAGCAATGCCACCGGTTATCCGACTTCCAGTGCCAAGGCCCGGCCGCTGGTCGAGGCCGGCATGCGCGACAATCCGGATATCTATGTGGACGACGCCACCTATGCACGGCTGATCCCCGGCAAGGACATCCCGCAGCCTGACATGCGGGCCCGGATGCGCGCCTGGACGACCTTCAAGACCAGCCTTCACGACTGACCGCCCGGACGGCACGGCCGACCGTGCCTGCCAGGCTTATCCACCAGAGGAATTTTCATGTCTACACGTCGCGACTTCATCAAGCAGCTGATGGCGGCCAGCGGGGTCGGCGCCGCCGCTTCGCTGGGCCTCGGCTTCGGCGCCCCGGGCGTTTTCGCCGCTTCGGCCGGCCGTTGGTACATGCCCGACGAACACGGCCCGCAGGCGCGGGTGATCCTGGCCTTCGGCGCGTCTTCCCGAGTCTGGGAAGACTGGGCGGGGGCGGTGAACGACACCATTGCCCTGCTGGCCAGGACCATCGCCCGCTATCAGCCGGTGACCGTGCTCTGTCGCGCCAGCCAGCTGGCGCAGGCGCAGAGCAAATGTGGCACCGACAATATCGACTTCCTGACCCTGGCACTGGATGACGTCTGGGTACGCGATTATGGCGGCTGCTTCGTGGTCGACGGCGCGGGCGGCCTGGGCCTGGTGGATTTCAACTTCAACGGCTGGGGCGACAAGCAGACCTCGGCCAACGACACCCGGGTGGCCGGGCCCCTGAGCGAGGAGATGGAAGCTGACTACATTCGCAGCGCGCTGGTGGGCGAGGGCGGTGGCATCGAGGTGGATGGGCATGGTACCGCGATCATCACCGAGAGCTGCTGGATCAACGACAACCGCAACCCCGGCATGAGCAAGGCACAGGTCGAGGCCGAGTTGAAGGCCAACCTCGGCCTGCGCAAGATCATCTGGCTGCCGGGGGTCAAGGACAAGGACATCACCGACGCCCACGTCGATTTCTATGCGCGTTTCGTCAAGCCCGGGGTAGTGATCGCCAACCTGGATAACGACCCCGAATCCTACGACTACGCAGTGACGCGCCGGCACCTGGACATCCTCAACGCCGCCACCGACGCCGACGGCCGCAGGCTGCAGGTCCATACCCTGCCGCCGCCGACCCGGATGCGCAGCAACCGCTATACCCGGGACAACCCGGATTTCGCCCCGGGCTACATCAATTTCCTGCCGATCAACGGCGCGGTGATTGCCCCGCAGTTCGGCGATCCGGCGGCGGACCAATACTGCAAGAACCTGCTGACCCGGCTCTATCCGGGGCGGGTGGTGGAGCAGGTCAATATCGACCCGATCGCTGCCGGCGGTGGCGGCATTCATTGTGTGAGCAAGCATTTGCCGCGCACCTGAGGGAAGAGCCCATAAACAACAAAGCCCGCATCGGCGGGCTTTGTCTTGTCTACTGGTCGGGTGTCACTTCACCCGGCGGCTCAGGTCCTCGAGGCTGCGCTTGAGTTGTTCCAGATCCCGGTCCTGGTTGCTGACCTCGCTCTTCAGGCTGGACAGTTCGCTGGCGCTCGCGCTCGACCCCGAGTTGCTGCCGCGCTTGAGGTCATCGACCTGCCTTTCCAGCTTGTCCAGGGTGCTGGCCTGACTGCTGACGGTGCTCTTCAGGCTGGACAGCTCGCTGGAACTCGAACTGGAGCTTGAGTTGCTACCGCGCTTGAGTTCTTCGATCTGCTTGCCCAGGTTGTCCAGTTCGCTGGCTTGGCTGCTGACGGTGCTCTTGAGGCTGGACAGCTCGCTGGAGCTCGAACTGGAGCTTGAGCTGTTGCCGCGTTTGAGCTCCTCGATCTGCTGGCCGAGCTTGTCCAGCTGGCTGGCCTGCTCGCTGGTGACCCGCTTGAGGTTGTTCACTTCATTGGCGTTCGAGCTGGAATTCGAGCCGTTGTTACGCTTGAGCTCTTCAAGCTGGGTTTCCAGTTTTTTCAGCTGGCTGGCTTGCTCGCCGGTGGTTTTCTTGAGGTTGCTCATCTCACTGGCATTGGTGCTGGAGCTGCTGCCGGTGTTGCGTTTGAGTTCTTCGATCAGGCGCGCCTGGTTGTTGACCTGGTCCTTGAGCTTTTCCAGCTCGGCGGTGCTGTTCTTGAGGCCGTCCTGCAGCTTTTGCAGGTCGTCCACGGTGAAGCCGCTGGGGCGGACGGTGAACTTGAGGTCCACTTCCTGGTGCAGGGCCGGGATCCTGTCCGAGTACGAGGCGCTGCTGGAGTTGAATTCCACGGCCTGGGCGGGGAGTGCCAGGCTGCCGAGTATCAGGCTGGTGGTGAGGTAGACGGACGAACGCGTGGAGCGATTGAACATCACTTCGATTCCTTGAGAAGTGCCGATATGGCACATCGCTATGACTGCATGCCGGTCTGCTTGTTCCGGGGAGGGATCCGGCACGCCGGGGGAGGAATGTAACAGCGTATTTTTCGCGGCGAGGCGTTGAGCGAACGGACAGGTTTTTTGTCGGCACGGTGTACGGATTCGTATGAATCCACTGGCAAAGGCCCTATATTCGCAGCCTTGTCTGAATGGTTTTCAGATGATCCCGAATGGCTCACGGCCCGACAAACGCGGCTGCTACAGCGCTTTGACGGCACAGCGATCACAACGATCCCGATCCATCTTCCATTCCCATGATCAGAGAGAACGAGATGATTCCTAAAGAAGCCAGAATTGATGTAGCCCTTGAGAAGTACCTGGCTGCCACGCCTTCCTTGCAGGAAGAAATCAGCGCCCTGAGCCCGCAGGAGCAGAAGCAGCAGGCCCAGTGGGCGTTCGAGGATGAAGCGGAGTCGCGCGGCATCGAGCCGTGGGAGTTGGTGCTGGAACTGGTGGCCGAGTCGCCCGAGGAGCTCAAGGCCATGCGCCTGGAGGTCCATCAGGAAGTGGCCGAGGCCCTGGGCATGGACTTGCAGGACTACCTGCAACTCAACGAAATCGACGATTGATGCAAAAACGCCAGCCTCTCGAGGCTGGCGTTTTCCTTAGGCTGGCAAGCCTCCAGAGCCTCAGAGGCTCAGGCGCATCGACAGGTCGATCGCTTTCACATCCTTGGTCATCGCACCGATCGAAATGTAATCGACGCCGGTCTCGGCGATCGGGCGCAGGGTGCTTTCATTGATCCCGCCGCTGGCTTCCAGCCTGGCCTTGCCGGCATTCAGGCGCACCGCTTCGCGCATGTCGTCCAGGCTCAATTCGTCGAGCATGATGATGTCCGAGCCCGCCGCCAGGGCTTCCTTGAGTTCCGTCAGGCTTTCCACTTCGATCTCCACCGGCTTGCCCGGCGCGATCTTGTGCGCGGCGTTGATCGCCTGGGCGATGCCGCCGCACGCGGCGATATGGTTTTCCTTGATCAGGAAGGCGTCGTACAGGCCGATGCGATGGTTATGGCAGCCGCCGCAGGTCACCGCGTATTTCTGCGCCAGACGCAGCCCCGGCAAGGTCTTGCGGGTGTCCAGCAGTTTGACCTGGGTATCGGCGACGAAGTCGGCGTAGTACTGCGCACGGGTAGCCACGCCAGACAGCAGCTGCAGGAAGTTCAGGGCGCAGCGTTCGCCGCTGAGCAGCGAGCGGGCCGGGCCTTCGAGGTGGAACAGCACCTGGTTGGGGATCGCGCGCTCGCCATCGCCTACCTGCCAGTGCACGGCGACCCGCGGATCGAGTTGGCGAAACACCGCGTCGACCCAGGCGGTGCCGCTGATGGTCGCGGCTTCGCGGGTGATGATGGTGGCTTTGGCCAGGCGTTCGGCCGGGATCAGTTGCGCGGTGATGTCGCCGCTGCCGATGTCTTCCAGCAACGCACGGCGCACGTTGGCTTCGATTTCGGCGGTCAGGTCGGCGAGGCGTAGATTCGGCATAACGGGCTCCACAAACAAAGTGGCCCGATTATAGGGCCATGGCAGGGGCGAACCCAAGGCAGCCCCCTTCCGCCCCCTGCATTTGGTCGCCTGCCGTGAGCCATTGGCCGGGGCCGGAGGTCGCTATAGGGGTGCAGACGCAAAACCGCTGCACAGTCTGCTGGCACAAGGGGTGGTTTTTGCCAGATAATCCGACTTGTAATTGACGCCATAGCTTTGACGTCCTTTTTGGCTCCCCCCGAGATCCGGTTTGCAGCGGTGTGTAGCGATACCCGCCGGGACTCGGCTGTGAGCGTCGACCGACTTTATATCGCGCGGCAAAAAATACCTTTCAGGAGGCTTGGATGCACAACGACGGGAATGTAGTGCCTTTGCACAAGGCGGCTACGGATCAGGCGAACGCTTCGGCGCTCGCCCGCTTGCCCGTGATCCTGCTCCAGGTCCGCGACAAGGCCACGCAGCAACTGCGCCAGGGCCTGCAGGAACTGTTCGATAACGCCGACGACACCCTGTTCGAGATGGCCGACCGGGCCCAGGACAATGTCCAGCAGAACACCTTGTTCCAAGCCATGCGCGACCTGCGCCTGAAACGCAAAAGCATCGAGCGCACGTTCCTGGAAAAGCTCTCCCAGGCCTTTGTCGACCTGGTCCAGTACGACCCCGCGCCGGCGCTCGCCCAGGCCGTTGCCGGCATCCCTCCTGCCGAGGCCTGCCATGACGAACTGGAGCGCGCCGTGGCTCTGGAGGCCATGGTCGCCAAGGCGGGCAATCGCGACGGCTTCGCCCTGGGGCAACTGACCGCGCGCTTGAACGCGCTGCTGGGCAAGCGCCTGGACGAGCGCAGCAACCCCTTGGGCGCGGCGATGCTGTGTGAGTACTTTCTCGACGCCGGGCGCAGCCTGGGGGTGGAGATCAAGGTCAAGCTGATCATCCTCAAACTGTTCGAGCGTTACGTACTCAGCGGCGCCGACCAGTTGTACGCCGAGGCCAACCAGTTACTGGCGGCCACCGGGGTGCTGCCGGAACTCAAGCCGGCGCCGGTGCGTCGGGCTGTCGACCAGGCGGCCGCGACCATCCAGGCGACGCCCGAGCCCGGCCTGGCGCAGATGGACGAGAGCGTCCAGGAAGTCTTCGCCGCCTTGCAGGAGTTGCTGCTGCACGTGCGCGGCAGCGTGGTGCCGACCCTCGAGGCCAGCGCCGAGACCCAGCCGATCTCGACCCGCGACCTGCTGCGCTTGCTGTCGCACTTGCAGCATTACGTGCCGGCCAGTGCCCAGGAAGAGTTCGACCTGCGCAACCAGCTGGAACAACTGCTGACCCGGGTCAGCGTGAAAAGCGGCAAGTCACGGGTGGTCGGGGTGGCCGACGAGGACGTGATCAACCTGGTGGCCATGCTCTTCGAGTTCATCCTCGCCGACCGCAACCTGCCGGAGTCGCTGAAGACCCTGATCGGCCGCCTGCAGATTCCCATGCTCAAGGTCGCGGTGCTGGATAAGAGTTTCTTCAGTCGCAGCAGCCATCCTGCGCGGCGCCTGCTCAACGAGATCGCCGCGGCGGCCATGGGCTGGGGCAGTTGCGACGATTATCAGCGCGACAGCCTGTACCTGCGGATCGAGCAGGTGGTGCAGCGGCTGCTGAACGATTTCGTCGACGACCCGGCGATCTTCACTGACTTGCTGGCCGAGTTTCTCGCCTTCACCAGCGACGAGCGGCGCCGCAGCGAATTGCTGGAACAGCGTACCCGCGACGCCGAGGAAGGGCGGGCTAAGGCCGAGCTGGCGCGGCGCTGTGTCGAGCAGGCGCTGAACGATGTGTTGCTGGGCAAGGTACTGCCCCTGGCGGTCGTCGAGTTCGTGCAGCAGGCCTGGAGCCAGGTCTTGCTGTTGGCCTGGCTCAAGCATGGCCCGCAGTCCGTGCAGTGGCGCGAAGGCCTGCGGACCATGGAACAGCTGATCTGGAGCGTGCAGAGCCACACCGAGCCGGCGTCCGCCATGCAACTGCTGGCGCTGGTGCCGGACCTGCTCAAGGCGTTGCGCGAGGGGCTCAACGGCGCCGCGTTCGATCCGTTCGCCACCAGCGAGTTTTTCAGCCAGCTGGAGGCCCTGCACCTGCAGGCGTTCGAGCACTTGGAGCAGCCTGCCGGCCCCGGCCAGGGCGAGGCTCCCGAGCCGCTGGCGCGGGTCGCGGTCGAGACCCAGATCGTCCTGCCCAGCGCCGAAGAAGGGCCGCTGGAGGCCGCGCCGCTGGCGCTGGCCGCCAACGATCCGAACGTGCTGCGGGTCGCACAGCTGCGGCTGGGGGCCTGGGTCGAATTCCTCGAGGACGACGACAATCGCGTGCGCTGCAAGCTGGCGGCGATCGTCCAGCCTGGCGACAAGTACATCTTCGTCAACCGCACCGGCATGAAGGTGCTGGAGCGCACCCGTATCGGCCTGGCCCTGGAGTTCCAGCGCGCCAGCGTGCGCGAGCTGGACGACACCCTGCTGTTCGATCGGGCGCTGGAATCGGTGATCGGCGACCTGCAGCGGCTCAATCGCGGCAAGTGATCGCAACCGGGACGCGGAACGCGGCATACTGAGCCGTCACAGGCCAGGTTGAAGGAATCGGTATGCAGTTGGACCCCGCAAGCGGGTGGTGTCACGGCGTTCGCCATTGCCCGTCGCCCAATTTCAATGCGCGCCCCGCGAATGAAATCTCCCTGCTGGTGATCCATAACATCAGCCTGCCGCCTGCCCAGTTCGCGACGGGCAAGGTGCAGGAATTCTTCCAGAACCGTCTCGATGTCACGGAACATCCCTACTTTGCCGGGATCGCCGATCTGCGCGTGTCCGCGCATTTTCTGATCGAGCGTGACGGCAGCGTCACTCAGTTTGTCTCCTGTCTGGACCGCGCCTGGCACGCCGGTGTGTCGTGGTTCGACGGGCGGGACAGCTGCAATGACTTTTCCCTGGGCATCGAGCTGGAAGGCACCGATGAGTTGCCGTTCACCGATGCCCAGTACGACGCTCTGGTCTGCCTGAGCCGGCAACTGCTGCAGGCCTACAAGGCCATCACGCCACAGAGGATCTGTGGGCATAGCGATATCGCTCCGGGACGCAAGACCGACCCGGGGCCGGGATTCGACTGGGAGCGCTATCGCGCGGCCCTGAACAAAGGGGAAGGACAATGAGTTTTCTGGTGTTGCTGCTGGCGGTGTGGATCGAGAAATTCTCGGCCCTGCGCCAGCGCGTTCAGCGTGACGAGCCCTGGCTGCGGCAACTGCATCGGCGCGAGGCCAGCCCCGGTCTGGCCAAACGGCCCTGGTGGGTACTGGCCCTGCTGGTGTTGCTGCCGGTCGCGGTGCTGGGGCTGCTGTTGCTGAGCCTGGAGCCGCTGGCCTACGGCCTGCTGGCATTGCCGGTGCATCTGTTGGTGGTGATCTACAGCCTGGGGCGCGGCGACCTGCTGGGCGACCTCGGGCCGTTTCGCGACGCCTGGCGTCGTGAAGACCTGCAAGCCGCGGCCCATGTGGCCAAGCGTGACCTGGACATCTGCGCCGACAGCGGCGAGCAATTGCTCGAGCAGGTCCAGGGGCACCTGTTGTGGCAGGCCTACCAGAGCTTCTTCGCGGTGATCTTCTGGTACTTCCTGCTCGGCCCGGTGGCCGCCTTGAGCTATCGCCTGCTGGCGCTGGCCGCCGAACACAGCAAGAACCCGGCGGTCGCCGAGCGGGCCGGGCAACTGCGCCATGCCTTCGACTGGTTGCCGGTACGCCTGCTGGCCGCCAGCTTCGCCCTGGTGGGGAATTTCGCCGCGGTCAGCCGGGTGATGCTGCACGAGTTGCTGAACTGGAACATCAGCGCCGCGCAACTGGTGGAAAAGGTCGGCCTGGTCGCCGCGGAAATCCCGGCGCCGATCACCGGGCCGGACGGCATTCTCAGCCTCGACCGGATCTGGGAGCTGTTGCTGCGGGCCGCGGTGCTCTGGTACGCCGGTTTCGCCCTGTGGACAGTGTTGCCCTGACGGCCATCGCATGAACGCTGGCGAGGCTGCCCGGTCTCGCCAGCGCAGGCAGTGCGCCTTCCTCTCGACCGCCGTTCGCGCGGTTAACCTTAAGTTACAAAACCTTTTGCCGATTTGAGCTATACAAGAGCGGCGCCAAATAGTGGCTATCTGCCGTCTTCGCCTACCTGCCCATAAAAATAAAAAGCAAAAGGGAGACTTCTTGTGAAGAGCTTGCTCTATCCCGCCATTGCCCTGATGAACCGCCTGAGCTTCGGCATGAAGTTCAGCCTGATCAGCGTGCTGTTTCTCCTGCCGATGCTGGTCACCAACTTCTACCTGGTGCGCGATTCCTATCGGGAGTTCCAGGGCACCCAGGTCGAGCTGCAAAGCCTGGACCTGCTGGGCAGCAGCCTGATGTTACGCCGGGACCTGGAAACCCTGAACAACCTGGTGCAGATCAACGCCACCCTGGGGCAGTCCGGCAAGGCGGGGGATATCGAGAGCAAGATCGCCACCCTGGAAAAGTCCGTGCTCGAGCGTTTGCAGGGCCTGGTCGCCGTCACCGTGGACCCTGAGCAGGTCGCTGTGTTCGACGGCAAGCGCGACGAAATGATCGCCGCCTTCAAGGCCCAACAGGCGGAAAGCTCGTTGCAGAGCAAAAGCGCGCTGATCGGCAAGCTGCTGGGCAGCGCGCAGATTTTCAGCCAGATCATCGCCAGCCAGGCCGGCCTGAGCCGCGACAGCCAGGGCGATATCCGCCAGTTGAGCGAACTGGTGACCAGCGTCACCCCGCAGGTCACCCAGCTCCTGGGCGAGGGGCGGGCGATGGGCGCTTATTCCCTGGGGCAGGGCTTTCTCAATTCCTCCGCCAGCACCCGTTTCGACGAACTGCTGGTGCAGATCGAAAAACTCCAGGCCGAATATGGCCTGAAACTGCAGGATGCGCTGGGGTCGAGCCAGGCTGCCCAGGGCGCGCTGGGCACCCTGGCCGGCGCCAGTAAAGGCAGCCTCAAGCAGGCCAGCGAACTGTTCGAGGAGCAGGTGGTGATGGCCGACACCCTGGATGCGCCCTGGCAGGGGTTCTATGACCAGGTCAGCGGGTTGATGGCGCAGACCTACCAGCTCAACGAGGCGACCCTGACGCTGCTCGGCGAAGAGCTGCAACAGCGGCTGGCACAGAACCGCGCGCACATGGTGCTGCTGGTGGTGGCGCTGGCGGCGGTGTTCCTGCTGATCTTCTATCTCTATGGCGGTTTCTACGTCTCCACCCGCACCACCCTCAAGCGCCTGGGCGCGGTGATGGACAAGGTGGCGGCCGGCGACATGACCGTCACCTTCGATGCCCACAGCCGCGACGAGCTGGGCGAGCTGGGCACGGTATTCAACGGCACCGTGGCGAAGATCCACGACCTGATCGAACTGGTGGGCAAGACCGTCGGCGAGGTCGAGCGCCAGGCCGGCCAGGTGGAAGCGGTGTCGGCCCAGAGCAACCAGGCGGTGGCCGGGCAGCGCAGCCAGATCGAGCAGGTGGCGACGGCGATGAACCAGATGTCCGCCACCTCCCAGGAAGTCGCGCGCAGCGCCGCGGCGGCAGTCAGCAGCGCGCACAGCGTCAACGACGAGACCCTCAGCGGGCGCGGGCTGGTGGAGTCGCAGCAGGGCAGCATTGCCCAGCTGGCCAGTGAGATCGATCAGTCGGTCCTGGTGATCAACCAGCTGGCCAGCGACAGCCAGGCCATCAGCCAGGTGCTGGAAGTCATCAAGAGCATCGCCGAGCAGACCAACCTGCTGGCGCTCAACGCGGCCATCGAGGCGGCCCGGGCGGGCGAGCAGGGGCGCGGGTTCGCGGTGGTGGCCGACGAGGTGCGGACCCTGGCCAAGCGCACCCAGCAATCGACCGAGGAAATCGAGCAGATGATCCTCAAGCTCCAGGGTGGCGTGGGGGCGGCGGTCAAGGCCATGGGCGTCAGCCATCAGGTGGCCAACGGCACGGTGGGGCAGTCGGAAAAGGTCCAGCAGGCGCTGGAGAACATCCTCGGTGCGGTGGGCATGATCGTCGACCAGAACCAGCAGATCGCCGCGGCGGTGGAGCAGCAGACCGCGGTGGCCCACGACATCGATCAGAACATCGTCGAGATCAACCGCGCCGGCGAACGCACCGCCGAAGGCGCGTACCAGACCGAAAACGCCAGCCGCCAGCTGTCCGCCCAGGTGGTGCAGTTGAAGCAGTTGATCAGCGCGTTCCGGGTCTGATTCAGGCGTTGCGCGGCCAACCGAACAGCGCGCAGGCGTTGGCGGTGCTGGCCTCTGCCAATTGCTCCGGGCTGACGCCCATGAGCTCGGCCAGGGCGGCGCAGATGGCCGGCAGGTGTTGCGGGCTGTTGCGCTGGCCGGGGTACATGGCGGGCGCCATGTCCGGCGCATCGGTTTCCAGCACTACCGCGTCCAGCGGCAAGTCGGCGATGACCTTGCGCAGGCGCAGGGCCTGGGGCCAGGTCGCCGCGCCGCCCAGGCCCAGCTTGAAACCCAGCTTGAGGTACTCGCGGGCTTCCTCGCGGCTGCCGGCGAAGGCGTGGACGATGCCGGCGCGCTGGAGCTTGAAGCGCTTGAGGGTAGCGATCACCGCGGCGTGGCTGCGGCGCACGTGGAGCAGGGCCGGCAGTTGGAAGTCCGCGGCCAGTTGCAGCTGCGCTTCGAACAGTTGCTGTTGGCGCTGGCGGTCCAGATGCTCGAGAAAATAATCCAGGCCGATCTCGCCCACTGCGCACAGCTGCGGATGCCCCGCCAGGCGGCTCAGCCAGTCGCCCAGTTCGATCAGGTCGGCCGGCCGGTGTTCGTCGAGGTAGACCGGGTGCAGGCCAAAGGCGGCATGCAGGTTGGCATCGCTCTGCACCAGTTCCCACAGCCGGTGCCAATTGCGCTGATACACCCCCAGCACCACCATCCGCCGCACGCCGAGGGCGCGGCTGGTGGCCAGCAGCGCCGGGCGATCGGCGTCGAAATCGGGAAAATCCAGGTGGGTGTGGCTGTCGATCAGCTCCACGTTCAGGCCTCGTGGATGCGCTGCTTGAAGGTCCGGGCGACGGCATTCACGCCGGGTTGGTAATGGCCTTCCTCGATGGCGGCCAGGGCCAGTTGCAGGGCCTTGTCGGCAATCAACTGATGCTGTTGGGCCATGGCGTTGACCGGCAGCGGTAAAAAGTCCAGCAGCTGGGTATCACCGAAGGTGCCCAGGCGCAGCGGCCGGGACTTGAGCGGGAAGTCGTGCAGGGCGTCGAACACCCCTTGCAGCAGCACATAGGAGGTGGTCACCAGCGCATCCGGCAAATGGCCCAGGCGCTCCAGCAAGGTTTCCATCAACTGGCGGCCGCAGTCGCGGCTGAAAGACTCGCCCTGTTCGATCAGCACCTGGCCGTCGAAACCTTCCAGGGCCTGCTTGAAGCCGGCGGTACGTTCCTGGCTGATGCCCAGCTCGGGGCGGGCGCCGATCAGGGCGATCTGCCGGGGCCGGGGCTGCAACAGGCTGCGGGTCAGTTGCAGGCTGGCTTGTTGATCGTCGCTGGTCACCGAGCAGAACACCGTGGGTTCCATCACCCGGTCGAGGGCGATGATCGGCAAGCCCTGGGCCTGCAACAGGCGATAGGTATCGTCTTCGGGCGGCAGGCAACTGGCGACGAACAGCGCGTCGCAGCGGCGGGCGCGGAACAGTTGCAGCAGTTGCCGCTCGCTGTCCGGGGCGTCGTCGGAGCTGGCGATCAAGAGCTGATAGCCGCGAGCGCGGGCGCCTTGCTCGAGCAGCTTGGCGATGCGTGCGTAGCTGGGGTTTTCCAGGTCGGGCAGGATGAAACCCAGGGTCCGGGTACGCCGGCTGCGCAGCCCGGCGGCCTGTGGGTTGGGCGTGAAACCGTGTTCCTCGACCACCGCCCGGACCCGTTCCACGGTCGCGTTGCTGATGCGTTGCTGTTCGGCCTTGCCGTTGATGACGTAACTGGCGGTGGTGACGGACACACCGGCCAGTCTGGCGATATCACTGAGTTTCAACCCGGGTTTTCCTTGTTTTGTAGAGCTTGCCCCGACATTTTCGCCAATCCTAACCGATATAGGCAGGCGACCAATGTCGGAACGTGCGGCCGACAGGTAGGGCTTCAAGGATGGATGATTATCGAGTAACGTGCCCGAAATTATAGATTAAACGTTTCAGCAAGCGTATTTTCTAGGGAAATCGTCATTCGGGAACCGGGCCTTGCCAAGCCGGCGGTCCCGGATGTGGCAGTAAAGCCGCCTGGCTGATTCACTCAAAACAATACCTAGCGCTCCCCGCGCTAAATAGGAGAAAGCATGCTCGAGCTCACCATTGAGCAGATATCCATGGGCCAGTCGGCTGTGGATAAGTCCGCTGCGCTGCACCTGCTTGCCGACAGACTGGTGGCCGACGGCCTGGTCGCCGAAGGTTACCTGGCCGGCCTGCAGGCCCGCGAAGCCCAGGGCTCGACCTTTCTCGGCCAAGGTATTGCCATTCCCCACGGCACCCCGGAAACCCGCGACCAGGTGTTCGCCACCGGCGTGCGCCTGCTGCAATTTCCCGAAGGCGTGGACTGGGGCGACGGGCAGATCGTCTACCTGGCGATCGGCATCGCCGCCAAGTCCGACGAACACCTGCGCCTGCTGCAACTCTTGACCCGCGCCCTCGGCGAAACCGACCTGGGCCAGGCCCTGCGCCGCGCCAGCTCGCCGGAAGCGCTGCTGAAACTGCTGCAAGGGGCGCCGCAGGAGCTGGCGCTGGATGCGCAGATGATCGGCCTGGGCGTGGCCGCCGAAGACTTCGAAGAACTGGTATGGCGCGGCGCGCGCCTGTTGCGCCAGGCCGATTGCGTTAGCAACGGCTTTGCCGCGGTGCTGCAACAGGTCGAGGCGCTGCCCCTGGGCGACGGCCTGTGGTGGCTGCACAGCGAACAGACCGTCAAGCGTCCGGGCCTGGCCTTCGTCACCCCGGACAAACCGATCCGCTACCTCGGCCAACCCCTGGCCGGGCTGTTCTGCCTGGCCAGCCTCGGCGAAGCCCACCAGGCCTTGCTGGAGCGCCTGTGCGCGCTGCTGATCGAGGGCCGTGGCCATGAACTGGGCCGCGCCACCAGCAGCCGCGCGGTGCTCGAAGTGCTGGGCGGCGAGCTGCCGACCGACTGGCCGAGCGCGCGCATCGTACTGGCCAACGCCCACGGCTTGCATGCGCGCCCGGCGAAGATCCTGGCGCAGTTGGCCAAGAGCTTCGACGGCGAGATCCGCGTGCGCATCGTCGATGGCGAGGGTTCGGCGGTCTCGGTGAAAAGCCTGAGCAAGCTGCTGAGCCTGGGCGCCCGCCGAGGCCAGACCCTGGAACTGATCGCCGAGCCGAGCATCGCCGCCGACGCGTTGCCAGCCTTGCTGGCGGCCATCGCCGAAGGCCTGGGCGAGGAGGTCGAGCCGGTGCCGGAGGCCGTGGCGCCACACACCGTAGCCGAAGCAGTCGAGGCGCCGCTCAGCGCGCCGGCGTCCGGCAGCCTGCTCCAGGCGATCCCGGCGGCGCCCGGTATCGCCATCGGCCCGGCGCATGTCCAGGTGGTCCAGCCGTTCGACTACCCGCTGCGCGGCGAGTCCACCGCGATCGAGCGCGAGCGCCTGCAACAAGCCCTGGCCGAGGTGCGCCGCGACATCGACGGCCTGATCCAGCGCAGCCAGGCCAAGGCCATTCGCGAGATCTTCGTCACCCACCAGGAAATGCTCGACGACCCGGAACTCACCGACGAAGTCGACACCCGCCTCAAGCAGGGCGAAAGCGCCGAGGCGGCCTGGATGACCGTGATCGAGACCGCCGCCAAGCAGCAGGAAGCCTTGCACGATGCGTTGCTGGCCGAGCGCGCCGCCGACCTGCGGGACATCGGCCGGCGGGTGCTGGCGCAGTTGTGTGGCATCGAAACCCCGGCCGAGCCGGACGAGCCCTACATCCTGGTGATGGACGAGGTCGGCCCGTCGGACGTGGCGCGCCTCGACCCGGCGCGGGTCGCGGGAATCCTCACCGCCCGGGGCGGCGCCACCGCGCACAGCGCCATCGTCGCCCGGGCCCTGGGCATTCCGGCGCTGGTCGGCGCCGGCGCCAGCGTGCTGCTGCTCGCGTCGGGCACGCCGCTGCTGCTCGACGGCCAGCGCGGCCGCCTGCATGTGGACGCCGACGCCGGCACCCTGCAACGCGCGGTGCAGGAGCGCGACAGCCGCGAGCAACGGCTCAAGGCCGCCGCCGAGCAGCGCCATCAGGCGGCCTGCACCACCGACGGCCATCAGGTCGAGGTGTTCGCCAATATCGGCGAAAGCGCTGGGGTGGCCAGCGCCGTGGACAACGGCGCCGAAGGCATCGGCCTGCTGCGCACCGAACTGATTTTCATGGCCCACCCGCAAGCGCCGGACGAAGCCACCCAGGAAGCCGAATACCGCCGCGTGCTCGACGGCCTGGGCGGGCGGCCGCTGGTGGTGCGCACCCTGGACGTCGGCGGCGACAAACCGCTGCCGTACTGGCCGATCGCCAAGGAAGAAAACCCCTTCCTCGGCGTGCGCGGCATCCGCCTGACCCTGCAACGCCCGCACCTGATGGAAGCCCAGCTGCGCGCCTTGCTGCGCTCGGCGGACAACCGTCCGCTGCGGATCATGTTCCCCATGGTCGGCAGCGTCGAAGAATGGCGCGCGGCCCGGGCGATGACCGAGCGCCTGCGCGAGGAAATCCCGGTGGCCGACCTGCAACTGGGGATCATGATCGAAGTGCCGTCCGCCGCCTTGCTGGCGCCGGTGCTGGCCAAAGAGGTGGACTTCTTCAGCGTCGGCACCAACGACCTGACCCAATACACCCTGGCCATCGACCGTGGCCACCCGACCCTGTCGGCCCAGGCCGATGGCCTGCACCCGGCGGTGCTGCAACTGATCGACATCACCGTGCGCGCGGCCCATGCCCACGGCAAGTGGGTCGGCGTGTGCGGCGAACTGGCGGCCGACCCGCTGGCGGTGCCGGTGCTGGTGGGCCTGGGCGTGGACGAACTGAGCGTCTCCGGACGCAGCATCGCCGAGGTCAAGGCGCGCATTCGCGAACTCAGCCTGGCCCAGGCACAAACCTTGGCGGGGCAGGCCCTGGCCGTCGGCAGCGCACATGAGGTGCGTGCCTTAGTGGAGGCCTTGTAATGGCAAAGATTCTTACCCTGACCCTGAACCCGGCGCTGGACCTCACCGTCCAGCTGGCACGCCTGGAGCCGGGGCAGGTCAACCGCAGCGAAGCCATGCACAGCCATGCCGCCGGCAAGGGCGTGAACGTGGCGCAGGTGCTGGCCGACCTTGGCCACCAACTGACCGTCAGCGGCTTTCTCGGCGCCGACAACCCGCAAGCGTTCGAGGCGCTGTTCGCCCGGCGCGGGTTCGTCGACGCCTTTATCCGCGTGCCGGGGGAAACCCGCAGCAACATCAAGCTGGCCGAACAGGATGGGCGCATCACCGACCTCAATGGCCCCGGGCCGGTGGTCGACGAGGCGGCGCAACAGGCGCTGTTCGAACGCCTGGAGCGCATCGCCCCCGGGCATGACGCGGTGGTGGTGGCGGGCAGCCTGCCGCGTGGCGTCAGCCCGCAATGGCTGCATGCCTTGCTGGTGCGCCTCAAGGCCCTGGGCCTGAAAGTGGCGCTGGACACCAGCGGCGAAGCCCTGCGCGCTGGCCTGGCCGCTGGGCCCTGGCTGGTCAAGCCCAATACCGAGGAGCTGGCCGAAGCCCTGGGCGAACCGCTGCTGTCGCTGGCGACCCAGGCCGAAGCCGCCAGGCGTCTGCACGCCCAGGGCGTCGAGCATGTGGTGATTTCCCATGGCGCCGAAGGCGTGAACTGGTTCAGTGCCGCGCCGGCCTTGCAGGCGCTGCCGCCCAAGGTCAGCGTGGCCAGTACCGTGGGGGCCGGCGACTCGTTGCTGGCCGGCATGCTGCATGGCCTGCTCAGCGCCCATGCCTTCGACCGGACCCTGCGCACCGCCACGGCCATCGCCGCCATGGCCGTGACCCAGATCGGCTTTGGCATCAGCGATGCCGCGCAGTTGGCACAGCTTGAACAGGGGGTGCGCGTTCATCCCCTCATAGAACAATAAGAGGGTTGGTCATGAAGTTAGCCATTGTTACCGCCTGCCCGAACGGCATGGTCACCAGTGTGCTGTGCGCCCGGCTGCTGGACGCCGCGGCCCAGCGCCAGGGCTGGAGCACCAGCGTCGAAGTGCATGACGCGGCGCACCCCGAACGGCAATTGTCGGCCGCGACCCTCGAAGCCGCCGAATGGGTGCTGCTGGTCAGCACCGGGCCTGTGGATATGTCGCGCTTCGTCGGCAAGCGCCTGTTCCAGAGCTCGCCCGCGGTGGCCCTGCAAGATGTCGACGGCGTGCTGCGGCGCGGCGCGGCCGAAGCCCAGGTGTATGCCGCTGCCGAGGCGCCGGCCGAACCTGCGGCGGCGGCCAAAGGCGCGCCACGGTTGGTGGCGGTCACCGCTTGCCCGACCGGCGTGGCCCACACCTTCATGGCGGCCGAGGCCTTGCAGCAGACCGCCAAGCGCCTGGGTTATGAGTTGCAAGTGGAAACCCAGGGCTCGGTCGGCGCGCGCAACCCGCTGAGCGCCGAAGCCATCGCCGCGGCGGACGTGGTGCTGCTGGCGGCGGATATCGAAGTGCCCACCGAGCGCTTCGCTGGCAAGAAGATCTACCGCTGCGGCACCGGGGTGGCGCTCAAGCAGTCCGAGGCCACCCTGAACAAGGCCCTGGCCGAGGGGCAGGTGGAGTCGGCGGCGACCGGCGCTGGCGCCGCGCCGGCCAAGCAGGAGAAGACCGGGGTCTACAAGCACTTGTTGACCGGCGTGTCGTTCATGCTGCCGATGGTGGTGGCGGGGGGCTTGATGATCGCCCTGTCGTTCGTGTTCGGCATCACCGCGTTCAAGGAAGAGGGCACCCTGGCCGCGGCGCTGATGCAGATCGGCGGCGACACCGCGTTCAAGCTGATGGTGCCGCTGCTGGCCGGTTATATCGCCTATTCCATCGCCGACCGTCCGGGCCTGGCGCCGGGGATGATCGGCGGCATGCTCGCCAGCACCCTGGGCGCGGGTTTTATCGGCGGGATCATCGCCGGCTTCATTGCCGGTTATGCGGCCAAGGCCATCAGCCAATACGCGCGCTTGCCGCAGAGCCTGGAGGCGTTGAAGCCGATTCTGATCATTCCGTTGCTGGCCAGCCTGTTCACCGGCCTGGTGATGATCTATGTGGTGGGCAAACCGGTGGCGGGGATGCTCGCCGGCCTGACTCAGTTCCTCGACAGCATGGGCACCACCAACGCGATCCTCTTGGGGGTATTGCTCGGCGGGATGATGTGCGTCGACCTCGGCGGGCCGATCAATAAGGCGGCCTATGCCTTCTCGGTGGGGCTGCTGGCGTCGCAGAGTTACGCACCGATGGCGGCGACCATGGCCGCCGGCATGGTGCCGCCGATCGGCCTGGGCATCGCCACCTTTATCGCCCGGCGCAAGTTTGCCCAGAGCGAGCGCGAGGCGGGCAAGGCGGCGCTGGTGCTGGGGCTGTGCTTTATCTCCGAAGGAGCGATTCCGTTCGCCGCCAAGGACCCGCTGCGAGTGATCCCGGCGAGCATCGCCGGCGGTGCGTTGACCGGGGCCTTGTCGATGTATTTCGGTTGCAAGCTGATGGCGCCTCACGGGGGGCTGTTTGTGATGTTGATTCCGAATGCGATCAATCATGCGTTGTTGTATTTGCTGGCGATTGTGGCGGGGAGTGTGCTGACGGCGGTGGTGTATGCGGTGGTGAAGCGGCCGGAGGCCAGTGAGTTGGCGCTGGAGCCGGCGGGGGCCTGAGCCCTGTGTTTTGCTGGGATGGCGCCCTCAGTGGCGCCATCGTTGTTTCTGCTGGTCGCGGACCTTGTAGGAGCGAGCGGGCGGCGATCCGACTTGCCCGCGATGGCGTCCGCACTGGCGCTGCATTTTTCGACGGTGTACATATCCGTTCCTGCGGTAACGGCCACCTATGGTTTCGCCCTTACGGCGACTCACTTTTTTCAAACGCCAAAAAAGTAAGCAAAAACGCTTTGCCCCTCCACTCGGCACCTCGCCTAGGCTCGGTGTGCCCTCTCTCCGGCATTGATCCGTGGGCCGCCGCAAGGGGCCATCCCTGGCCCCGTGCGGCTAACCCGGCGTCCTGCCGGGTTACCCACGGCTCAATGCCTGCGTTCGGCCATCGTGGTTAACGGGGCGCCCAGATCAAGAACAACGCGAGGCGGCCTACCGGCCGGCCTGGCAGCGGTTACAGAAATCGTGCACATCACTTCCACCTTGTAGGGCGCAAGCATCTGTAGCCGCTGCCGAGCGCTAGCGAGGCTGCGATCGACTGCGCAGCAGGCGCAAGGATCTCGAAACCGCCGGAGGACCTTCGGTCCTATCGCAGCCTCGCCGTGGCTCGGCAGCGGCTACAGAAATCGTGCACATCAGGCCCTACGGATGCACCGCTCGCACCTTGTAGGGCACAGTTTGAAAGCTCTGTAGCCGCTGCCGAGCGCTAGCGAGGCTGCGATCGACTGCGCAGCAGGCGCAAGAATCTCGAAACCGCCGGAGGACCTTCGGTCCTATCGCAGCCTCGCCATGGCTCGGCAGCGGCTACAGGGATCGTGTGGGGGCAGGTCCTACGGATGACAGGTTTTGTCTTGTAGGACGCAGTCTGAAAGTGAGGTACTTCGCTTTCTTTCGTAGGGCCTTTCCGAGAAACTCCGGGCCGCTTGTATCTGGGAAAGGCGCTGTCTAGCCTCGGGTTCGTCACCGGTTTTTCGGTGATCGGGTCTAGCAGCTCGGGTCAAGACGCAAGCCACACCATCAGCACTGCATTTTCCATTTACAGTGTTCTGTCATGGCGGTTGTGCGTGGGAGCGCCTTCGGGCGCGCCGGTTTCCTTGACCCGGTCTGCTAGCCCGCGTACAGCCGCCACCTTTCTATATCGTCTAGCAGCGGTAGGTGGTGGTTTCATGTCGAGGAGCCACATCATGAAAAAGCTCGTCCCTGATCCACCCGTTTCTCTCTCTGGCGTACGTCGCAATCCAGAGCATGAGCTGACTAATAAAGCGGTCCTGCATTCCTTGGCCAATGGTTCAGGAGAGGTGGTCTTATTGCAGTCATTGGGGGCCACTGCGGCCAGTACGATGGGCAATAATTCGTTGTTTTCGGTGCGTGAAGGCATCAGCGCCGAAGAAGCGTTGCTACACGTTTCCATCCTGCTCAAGGCCGCCGAAGAGGTCTCCGACGAAATCACCGAGCGCGCCAGCGGCGTGGAGCGAGGGCTGATCTGGTCGATGATTCATTCGGTGGAGATGGCGCGGGGTGTGGTGGACGCCTTGCTCGACGGCAATCGCCCCTGATCGACAAGCGCCGCCGAAACCCTCGCGCCTCGTTGCTCGCCGGGCCAGACAAAACAGCCTAACCGCTATAGTCTGAGCGCCGGCGAGCCGCTCCTTAACGCTGACCCTTTTTTTCGAGCAGGCTGCAACGCCATGTAAAATCAAGCATTTACAGCGGTCGCCACAAAAGAGGGTGAAATACGCTAATCGGCAGGATTTCTTTTTGAAATCATGAGGATGTAAAGATCTCTGGCTAGTTCACTGCCGTATAGGCAGCTCAGAAATGCTGGACCTGATCAAGATGCCGCCTCGCCCGGTTCACTGCCGTATAGGCAGCTCAGAAATGAATGGCAAGCAGGCAGCTATCAGGGCTGGAGTTCACTGCCGTATAGGCAGCTCAGAAATCGTTCTATCACCCGGATGCCGCCAGCAACCCGTTCACTGCCGTATAGGCAGCTCAGAAAGCAATGAGCGGTGCCAGCTTCGACTTCAGCGAGTTCACTGCCGTATAGGCAGCTCAGAAAAATCAGGCCGACGCTGAAGCCGCACGCAAGGCGTTCACTGCCGTATAGGCAGCTCAGAAATGGCAAAGCGCGTCAAGGTGAACGGAGTCTGGTGTTCACTGCCGTATAGGCAGCTCAGAAAGCACAGTCAACCAGGTCAGCGGTGAATGAACGGTTCACTGCCGTATAGGCAGCTCAGAAAAACTCCCGTCCGATGTAATCGGCAATCTCGCGGTTCACTGCCGTATAGGCAGCTCAGAAATTATCGGTACGGGTGGTGATGAAAACGAATGAGTTCACTGCCGTATAGGCAGCTCAGAAAAGGACCAGGTCCACGTCGAACAGATCGTTGTCGTTCACTGCCGTATAGGCAGCTCAGAAATGCCAGACCACTTTCGAGCGAGGCCTGCGCCGGTTCACTGCCGTATAGGCAGCTCAGAAATGGGCAGGAAAGGGCCTTGGACCACTGTTGACGTTCACTGCCGTATAGGCAGCTCAGAAAGGATCCGTTTTACTTGGAACGGTCAGCGTCGAGTTCACTGCCGTATAGGCAGCTCAGAAAAATCCCAAGCCGCTGGAGAAGGAGGTTTTTGGGTTCACTGCCGTATAGGCAGCTCAGAAAGACAACTACACGCAGATCCCCTGGCGCGGCAAGTTCACTGCCGTATAGGCAGCTCAGAAAAGGCTTGGCATCCGGCGGCGCCCGCAATACGAGTTCACTGCCGTATAGGCAGCTCAGAAAAGGAAAGCATCGCATTTGATGAACGCCTACAGGTTCACTGCCGTATAGGCAGCTCAGAAACGCATGAAGCCGGAGAAGTTCGAACAGTTCTGGTTCACTGCCGTATAGGCAGCTCAGAAATTGAAGTTTTGGATTTTCCGGGCTGGAGCGGGGTTCACTGCCGTATAGGCAGCTCAGAAAAGAACTTGTTGATGTGCGAGTTCGTCGACGAGGTTCACTGCCGTATAGGCAGCTGCGATAAACGCATTGAAGGTATGGCCCAACTCGCTTTAACGACTGGCGTTAATGGTCGGTAGAGTGGGAACTCGCCTCGATCCCGGTCGGGGCGTTTTTTTGTCTGTAGACCCGTAAGAGGCGAGCTACCAAAACAGCCACGTCATCAGAGTTCAGAATCGTCTTACAGCCTTGCCTTTCGCCACTTGCTAGGTTCGGGGAGTTGCAAAGAATCAGAGCCTCCCTCACGGATCAGTTAACGCAAGGATGATAAATGCTCCCCTCTGCTCGCCTGGGCGACAAACACATCTGCCCACTTCCCGGTCATGGCACCACCCCGATTACCTCCGCTTCCGGTGACATAAACATCAACTTCATGGGTGCCGCCCGAGTCGGTGACATCTGCGGTTGTGGTGCGGTTATTACCACGGGGTTTCCCTCGATCATCTTGAACGGGCGCCCAATGGCTCACCTGGGTAGCCCTACCAGTCACGGCGGAACGATCATCTCGGGCAGCCTCGATACCTTCGGCGTTTACCAGTTCGGCGCAGATCGACAGTTACGCCTGTAGGACCGGCATGGGTAATCGCTCGGACTTCCCCGTCGAAGACGGCATTCAGTTCTTTCCGCAGACGAATGAGAGCCTGGCGCAGTTGCTGGCCAATCATCTTCAGATCAAGGTGCACGTACCAGGAGGCCATTTTGAGTTTCTACCGAAGTAAAGGCTTCTGGATAGTCGTCACAATTATTTCTTCCTTGCTGCTGACCGCGGCCAACTACGGACTCAAGGTAATGACGAGTGTATACAAGACGGACTTGGGCAACGGCGTAGTGATCTATGCCGACGATTACGTGAAGACCGGACGCTGGGTGTTCGACTGCGAGTATTCACGGTTGATCAGTCGTGAGCCGCTGCCAGTTCCACTCTCCGAACTGGAAAACGTAGGGAGACTCACCATTGGCAATGCCCTCCTGAAAGAGGTAGACGAGCAGCCTGCCAAGGAGGCATTGAAGGCTGTTACGGGCAATCGCGACTGGTATAAGAATCTGCGCTATCTCTACTCTGCACTGGATGAGAGTAGCGACTTGAATTCCCATGCGTTCTATCTGGTCGCCCAGCACGCTGGCCGGTCATGGGCTGTGGAGGTAGACCAGTCAATCGGCTACGACGGCATGTCTCACTTTACCGTGACTATTGAACCCTACGATCCCAAAACCTACGTGGACTACGCAAAGGCGCTCCAGGCCGCCGCCAAGAGCTGTCCTGCTCCACAGTAAATGACGAGCCTAATCCTTCCCATCCTTGAATCACCCTGAATGAGCACGCACTGATAGCTGCGGCGGGCAGGTCATTTGATTTACGGGCAGTTGGCTCGCCGCAGTTGATCGAGCCTGAACGAATGTCTGCACTCGTGGAACAGGCGTTCACTACCGCACAGGCAGCTCAAGTGCATGGGATGCCCCTATCGGGAAGAAAGCCCCAAGAGACTGCTAGCCCCCACCCATGTCACATCCCTTTCATCCCCACAGGCTAAGGTCACCTTTTGGCTTTTTTGTCAGGGAGGCGATTCATGAGCGAGTTCAACCTCGGGCGGCGGCGGGTGATTCAGGTGGCGGGGGCGGGGTTGTTGTTGCCGGGGTTGGCGCCGGCGGTGATCGCCTCGCCCAAGGATCGGCCGAAGATGGTCGACGGTGTGCAGTCCGGGGACTTGCTCGGCGATCGGGCGATGGTCTGGAGCCGCACCGATCGGCCGGCGCGGATGGTGGTGGAGTGGGATACCCGCAGCCGGTTCGGCAATCCCCGTCGGTTCGTCTCGCAGTTGGCCGATGCCCGCACCGATTTCACCGCGCGGGTCGAGCTGGGTGGGTTGCCCACCGACCAGGCGATTTTTTATCGGGTGTATTTCGAGGACGCGCGGACCGGCGTGCGCAGCAAGCCCTGGTTCGGCCATTTGCGCAGTGTGCCGCAGGCCCGTCGCGATATCCGTTTTGTGTGGAGCGGCGACACCGTCGGCCAGGGCTTCGGTATCAATCCGGACATTGGCGGCATGCGCATCTACGAGGCCATGCGTCGGCGCCTGCCGGACTTTTTTATCCACAGCGGCGACACCATCTACGCCGACGGCCCGGTGCCGGCGCAGTTGACCACCGAGGGTGGGCGGATCTGGCGCAATATCACCACCGAGGCCAAGAGCAAGGTCGCCGAGACCCTCGACGAGTACCGCGGCAATTACCGCTACAACCTGCTGGACGAGAACGTGCGGCGCTTCAATGCCGAGGTGCCGCAGATCTGGCAGTGGGACGACCATGAGGTGGTCAACAACTGGTCGCCGAGCAAGGTGTTGGACGAGCGTTATACCGAAAAAAATATCCACACCCTGGTGGCGCGCGCGCGGCAGGCCTGGCTGGAATACGCGCCGATGCGCTTGCAGAGCGCCGACCAGGGCGGGCGGATCTACCGCAAGCTGAGCTACGGGCCGCTGCTGGATGTGTTCGTGCTGGACATGCGCAGCTATCGCGGCGGCAACGACGACAACCTCGGCGCGGCCAAGCCGTTCCTCGGCCGCGAACAACTGGACTGGCTCAAGCAGGGGCTCAAGCATTCCAAGGCGCAATGGAAGGTGGTGGCGGCCGACATGCCCATCGGCCTAGGCGTGCCGGACGGCGAGGTCAGCCCCGGCGTGCCGCGCTGGGAGGCGATTGCCAATGGCGACCCGGGCCCGGCCCAGGGCCGCGAGCTGGAGATCGCCGAGTTGCTGGCGTTCCTGCGCAAGCACAAGGTGCGCAACCATGTGTGGCTGACGGCGGACGTGCATTACTGCGCGGCGCACCATTACCACCCGGACCGCGCCGCGTTCCAGGATTTCGAGCCGTTCTGGGAATTCGTCGCAGGTCCCTTGAACGCCGGCAGCTTCGGGCCCAACGCGCTGGACAAGACCTTCGGCCCGGAGGTGGTGTTCCAGAAGGCGCCGCCGACGCAGAACAGCTCACCGTTTGCGGGTTTCCAGTTTTTCGGTGAGGTGCAGATCGAAGGGCAGAGCGGGGAGTTGACCGTGATCCTGCGCGACCTGGACGGCGTGGCGGTGTTCGAGCGCAAGTTGCAGCCGGTTTGATCAGGCAACCGCATCCGTAGGAGCGAGGCTTGCCCGCGATAGGCCGAAGGCCGGTAGTGGCCTTGATACCGCCATCGCGGGCAATCGAGCGTCGACCGGCCGCTCCTACAACAGATCAATACACGTCGCGGCGATAGCGTCCTTGTTCGATCAGTTGCTCGACGACCTCGGCGCCCAGCACGTCGTTGAGCACCTGATCCACCCCCGAGGCCATGCCTTGCAGGCTGCCGCAGATGTAGATCGCGGCGCCGTCGGCCAGCCATTGCTTGAGGCGCTCGGCCTGTTGCCGCAGGCGATCCTGCACGTAGACCTTCTCGGCCTGGTCGCGGGAGAAGGCCAGGTCCAGGCGCTTCAGGTCGCCGGCGGCCAGCCATTCCTGCAGTTCGTCCTTGCAGTAGAAATCATGCTCGGCGTTGCGCTCGCCGAAGATCAGCCAGTTGTCTTGCTGGCCCTGGGCGATGCGCGCCTTGAGCAGGCTGCGCAAGCCGGCCAGGCCCGTGCCGTTGCCCAGCAGGATCAGCGGGCAGGGCGCGGCCGGCAGGTGGAAGCCGCTGTTGCGTCGTACCCGCAGGCTGATGGTCGAACCCAGCGCCACATGCTCGGTGAGCCAGCCGGAACCGATGCCCAGGCTGCCGTCGGCGTGGCGTTCCTGGCGCACCAGCAGTTCCAGCTGGCCGTCGCTGGCAATCGAGGCGATGGAGTATTCGCGCATGGCCAGCGGCACCAGCGCCTCCACCAGCGCCTGGGCGTGCAGGCCCACCAGATGCGCGCGGTTCTCCGGCAACTGGCGGCTGGCCAGGGCCTGTTCGAGGGTTTCCGGCAAGCCATCGAGGGTGACCGGGGTGCTGCCGGCGATGCCCAGGCCGTCGAGGAAGTGCTCGATGTCCCAGGCGCTATTGCGCGGCAGCACTTCCACCAGGTCGCCGGCCAGCCAGCTGCTCGGTTGTGGCGGGGTCAGCCCCAGCAGGTAGACGCCCGAGCCGCTGCTGTCGGGGTTGAGCAGCACCCGTTGCTGCAGTGTCCAGTTGTCGTAGGCGGGGGCCTGCCACAGGTCCACCGGCGCCTGGCCGATCAATTGGCCCAGTTGCTGCTGCCAGTGGCGCAGCGCGTAGCTGTCGCCGCTGTCGACTTCCACCGGGGCGAACAGAGTGCTGCCGCCATGTTCGGCCAGCCAGCCGTGCAGGCGCTTGGCGAAACCGCAGAAGTGCGGGTACTGGCGGTCGCCCAGGCCCAGTACCGCGTACTTGAGGTTGTCCAGGGACAACGCGCGGCCGAGCACCTTGCGCTCGAAGCCGCGGGCGCTGTCCGGCGCCTCGCCATCGCCGAAGGTGCTGACCACGAACAGCGCGTTATGGGTATCGAGCAGTTCCCGCTCGCTGACACTGGCCAGCGGCCGCACCCGGGCCGGCACGCCGGCGGCCTGCAATTGCCCGGCGGTCTGCCAGGCCAGTTGTTCGGCGAAGCCGCTCTGGCTGGCGAAGCCGATCAGCCAGGCCGCGGCATCGTCGCTGCCGGCGTCCAGGCCCTGGCGCGCCTCCCTGACCTGGCGCTTCTTGCGCCGGCGGTCCAGATACAACAGCCAGCCGGTGATAAAGAACAGCGGCATCGCCAGCGAGGCGATAGTGATCAGGATCCGCCCGACGAGGCCGAAGTAGCTGCCCACGTGCAGGGCATAGATGCTGGTCAGCAGTTGGGCCTTGAAGCTCTTGTCGGCGTAGCGGTCGTGGCGGCTGACCACGCCGCTGTTGGGGTCGATGCTGATCTGGTTCAGCGCCCGGTCGTGGGGCGAATCCTTGAGCAGGTAGAACACGGTCGCCGGCTGGCCGGCCACGGCCGGCATGCGGATGTTGTAGGAACTCAGGTCCTTGCCGGCGGAGCTGTAGATGCCCAGCCACATGGCCTGGTAGTCGGCGGTCGGTGCCGGGCGCTGGGGCGGCGCGCCACGCCCGCCTTTGAGGCGCTGGCTCTGCGGCGAATCGGCCAGCAGTTTGTTCAAGCCCTTGTTGTACCACTCGTAGGACCAGGACAGCCCGGTCAGCGCCGCCAGCAGATAGAACAGCAGGCACCAGGTGCCGGCCACGGCGTGCAGGTCCCAGTTGAAGCCGCGGCCCTTTTTCGCCCAGTCCAGGGTCAGCCAGGCGCGCCAGCTCGCCACCTGGCGCGGCCAGCGCAGGTACAGGCCGGAAAGGCAGAAGAAGACCAGGATCAGGGTGCAGGCGCCGGTGATCTGCCGGCCGCTGTCGCCCATGGCGAGGAAGCGGTGCAGTTGCAGCATGAAGCCGAAGAAGTCCTGGCCCGTGGCGGCGCCGACGAAATCGCCGGTGTAAGGATCGAAGTAGCGCATCTCGCCGCGGCGCTGGCCCGGCGGCGGGGTGAACCACACGCGGGCGGCATTGCCGCTGTCGGTTTCCACCGTGAGCATCGAGACGGTTTTGCCCGAGGCGGCCTGGATCTTGTCCACCAGCTCGGCGGGCGGCAGGACTCCGGCCGGCTGTTTTTCCACCTGCAGGGTCGAGGGGTTGAGGGCACGCAGGATTTCATCCTGGAACGACACGGTCGCCCCGGTGAGGCCCATCAGGGCCAGGATCAGCCCGGCGCTGATGCCGAAAAACCAGTGCAACTGGAACAGGGTTTTCTTCAACACGTCGACCGCCTCGTTGGTTCTCAAGTCTGTGCTACGGCGCGCATTATGCCGTGAGTTGTCGAGAAAGATTCTTTTTTACGTAAAAAGCCCCACTCATCGAAATGGGTGGGGCTCGGGCGGGGCTGCGCGACGCCTGGAGAGGCCGGGCGTCGCGCTCCGCTGGGTCAGAAGTGGAAGTTGGTGGTGAACAGCGCCGTGCGACCGGCCGCCTGGTTGGCGAAGTGCGCCGAGTAGGCCTTGTCGTAGTAGGTCTTGTCGGTCAGGTTCTGCACGTTCAACTGCAGGTCGACGTTCTTGCTCAGCTTGTAGCTGGCCATGGCGTCGTAGCGGGTGTAGGACGGCACGTACACGGTGTTGCCGGCATCGCCGTACACCTCGTCGACATAGAAGGCGCCGCCGCCCACGGTCAGCTTTGGCAGCACTTCATAGGTGGTCCACAGGCTGAAGCTGTTTTTCGGCGTGTTCGGCATTTCGTTGCCTTTGTTCGAGCCGGCGCTGACGACCCCGTTGCGACCGTTCAAGCCTGCATCCACCAGCTCGCTTTTCAGGTAGCTGTAGCCGGCGAAGACTTGCCATTTGTCGGTGATCTTGCCGCTGGCCGACAGCTCCAGGCCGTCGACCCGGGACTCACCGGCGTTCTGGTAGGTCAGGGCGTCGACCAGGATGCGCGTGTTCTTCTTCTCGGTACGGAACACTGCGGCGGTCAGGGACAGGCGGTCGTTGAACACGTCCCACTTGGTGCCCAGTTCGTAGTTGACGGTTTCTTCCGGTTGCAGGTCGCTGACGCTGGCGCCGGCCGACAGCGGGTTGCCGTCCGCGCCTTCGCCGACCAGGCCGCCGGCAGGCGATGCCGAGGTGGCGTAGGAAGCGTAGATGCTGCCGTTGTCCGCCGGTTTCCACACCAGGCCGGCCTGCCAGTTCCAGAACTGGCTGTCGTCCTTGATCTTGGTGCGCCCGGTGGCGGTGTCGGTATTGGCCACGGTGTCGAAGGTGTCGTAGCGCAGGCCGACGTTGAGCAGCCATTGCGGGTCGAGTTCGATGGTGTCGAACACGTAGGCCGCGCGGCTGGTGGCCTTGGTGTTGGTGCCGTAGTAGTTGCGGTTGGTGGTGCCGATCCAGGTGTCGTCCGGGTTCGGGTTGCTCAGCGAGGTGCAGCTGCCGCCCGCGGACTTGCCTGGGGTGCACGTCGGGTTGCTGTTCGGGCTGACGGTGTAGCTGCTGACGCGGGTCTCTTCGCCGGTGAACTCAAGGCCGGTGGAGTAGGTGTGCTTGAAGCCCAGGGCCTGGAACTCGCCAAACAGGTCGGTCTGGTTGGTGGTGGTCTCGGTGGTGGAGACCCGCGAGTTGGCGCGACGCCACACGGTGCCGAACTTGTTGACGTTGAGCTTGCTGTCGTCCGGCTGGGTGAGGATGTAGTCCTGGCCGGTATTGCCATGACGCAGGGTGTTTTTCAGCGTCATGTTGTCGTTCAGGTCGTGCTCGAAGGAGATGGTGCTGATGTCCGCGCGGGTCTTGCGGAAGTCACGGTCCTTCAAGCCGTAGAAGTTGTTGCTGTCGCCGCCGTCGGTGGGTTTGTCATGACCGTGGGCGGTCGCGGTGGCCGAGCTGTAGCCATAGGGAATGCCCGAGTCCGGCAGGTCGTCGCTTTCCATGTGGTAGTAGCTGAGGTTGACCCGGGTCGGGGTGCCCAGGCCGAAGGTCAGGGACGGTGCCACGCCCCAGCGGTCGTAGTTCACGGCGTCGCGACCGGCCACGTTCTGCTCGTGGCTCATCAGGTTCAGGCGGAAGGCGGCGCTGTCGAGGAACTGCCGGTTGACGTCCAGCACGTAGCGGCGGGTCTGGTCGGAGCCGTAGGTGAAGCCACCGTTGAGGAAGTCCTGCTGCTTGGGCGTCTTGCTCACCAGGTTGAGGCTGCCACCGGCCGAGCCGCGGCCGCCGAAGGAGGAGTTGGGGCCCTTGCTGACTTCGATGGATTCGATGTCGAAGATCTCGCGGCTCTGGCCGCCGGTGTCGCGCACGCCGTCCAGATAGGTGTCGCCCTGGGCGTCGAAGCCCCGGATGAACGGACGGTCGCCTTGCGGGTTGCCGCCTTCGCCGGCGCCGAAGGTGATGCCCGGCACGGTGCGCAGCGCGTCCTGCAGCGAGGTGGCGGCGGTGTCCTTGAGCACTTGCTGGGGCACCACGGTCACCGAGCGCGGGGTGTTGACCAGCGGCGCGGTGTATTTCTGCGACGAGGCTTTCTCGACCTGGTAGGACGTCTGGTCCTGGGCTTCGCCGGTGATGCTGGTGGCATCCAGGGAAATGGCATTGCCGGTGGCTTTCTTCTCGGTGCCTTCGGCGGCATGGGCCATATGGGCCGCGGAGCCGGCGGTGAGTGCCACGCCAATCGCGGACGCCAGCAGGCGTGGTGAATTGACCGGTAATTGTGATTGTTGGCGCGACATTGGAATTCCCCTCCCCAAGGATTTGAGGCGGCGGAATATAAGGTGAACAAGTATTTGTATCAATTGCGAAATATTGCTATTCGCAAGAAATTTACATTCTTTACAATTTCGCTTTACGGTTTTTACGTTTTCGTTCGTCCGGGTATTTTACATTTCCAATAAGAATAAATATCATTTGCACCCCTTTGCTTTCAGGTACTGCCTCATGCTCCTGCATATTCCCGGCCTGTTCTCCCGTGAAGAAGTGCTGCGTATCCGTGAGGCCCTGGAGCAGGCGGACTGGGCCGACGGCAAGATCACCGCGGGCTACCAGTCGGCCAAGGCCAAGCACAACCTGCAACTGCCCGAGGGCCACCCGCTGGCCCAGGAAATCGGCGCGGCGATGCTCGAACGCTTGTGGCAACACCCGCGCTTCATGTCGGCGGCGCTGCCGCACAAGGTCTTCCCGCCGCTGCTCAACTGCTACACCGCCGGCGGCAGTTTCGACTTCCATATCGACAACGCCGTGCGCCAGCCCAAGGGCAGCGCCGAGCGGGTGCGCACCGACCTGTCGTCGACCCTGTTTTTCAGCGACCCGGAGGACTACGACGGCGGCGAGCTGGAGATCCAGGACACCTTCGGCACCCAGCGGGTCAAGCTGCCCGCCGGCGACATGGTGCTGTACCCGGGCACCAGCCTGCACAAGGTCAACGCCGTCACCCGCGGCACCCGTTATGCGTCGTTCTTCTGGACCCAGAGCCTGGTGCGCGAAGACAGCCAGCGCGCGTTGTTGTTCGAGATGGACGAGGCGATCCAGCAATTGACCCGGGACATGCCCGATCACCCGTCGCTGATCCGCCTGACCGGCACCTACCACAACCTGCTGCGTCGCTGGGTCGAGGTGTAGACCGTGAGCTATCGATTACGCCGCGAGGAAAGCCTCGACGGCGAGCAATTGCGCGCCATGCTCGAACAGAGCCCGGCCCGGGCCGCCCAGGCAGTCCTGCTGGCGGCGGGCGAGGGCGTGCTGGAGGCCCAGGCGCTGCTCGGGCAGATCCTGCTCGACGGCCTGGGCATCGAGCGCGACCCGCCGCTGGCCCTGCGCTGGTTCGAGATCGCCGCGCGGCGCGGCCACCTGATGGCGCGCAACATGCTGGGGCGTTGCGCCGAACACGGCTGGGGCCGTGAAGCCGACGCCCGGGCGGCGGCCGGGCATTATCGCCAGGCCGCCGAAGCCGGGCTGGACTGGGGGCTGTACAACTACGCCAACCTGCTGGCCACCGGGCGCGGGATCGCACAAGACCACGCCCGGGCCCTGGAGTGCTACCGGTGCGCCGCGGCGCTGGGCCATGCCAAATCGATGAACCTGCTGGGGCGTTACCTGGAAGAAGGGCGGCATTGCCCCCGCGATGTGGCCAGCGCCTGGGACTGGTATCGCCGCTCGGCCGAAGGCGGGGATTTCCGCGGCCAATTCAGCCACGCCGCGGTGCTGGCCGATGCCGGGCGGATCGACGAAGCGCTGGAATGGCTGGGCAAGGCGCTGCAAGGCGGCAACCTGAATTTCCTGCGGGTGGCGCGCGGTGCCTTGTTGCAGGCGAGCCATCCCGAGGTTCGAGCCCTGGCGAGGGACTATCACCAGCGGGCGGCGGAGCTGGGTGACGAGCGGGACCTGGCGCTGCTTGCCGCTCTGACGTAAATCACTATGATTGAAAGTTAATCACTCTCCATCATTCTGATTCCGCGGAGGTCATCATGACTGCCACTAAAGTGCTGACGGCCCATGTGCCCTTGGAGTTGGCCGACAAGGTCGACCAGATGGCCTCCCGGCTGGAGCGTTCGCGCGGCTGGATCGTCAAGCAGGCGCTGGTGGCCTGGGTCGACCAGGAAGAGGAGCGCAGCCGCCTGACGCACGAGGCCCTGGCCGATGTGGACGCGGGGCAGGTCATCGACCATCAGGCCGTTCAGGCATGGGCCGAGAGCCTGATGAATGATGATCCTTTACCGGTGCCCAAGTGAGGGCGTTGAAGTGGACGAGCAAGGCGCTATCGGACCTGGCTCGGCTGTTTGAGTTTCTGGCTCCCGTGAATCGCTCGGCCGCTGCCCGAACGGTGCAATCCCTGACACGAGCCCCGGAGACCCTGCTGGCCAATCCGCGTATCGGCGAGCAGTTGGAGGAGTTTCAACCTCGCGATGTCCGGCGTTTGTTGGTAGGGCCCTACGAGATGCGTTATGAGATTCAGGGGATGACGCTCTATATCCTGCGGGTGTGGCACGTGCGGGAAGACCGATAGGGATCGAATCGTCCACTGCCCAGAATGAAAAAGCCCATGACAGGTCATGGGCTTTTTTCGTTACCGGGTGTGGCTTACACGTAGAAGGATTTCAGCGGCGGGAAGCCGTTGAATTCCACCGCGCTGTAGCTGGTGGTGTAGGCGCCGGTGGACAGCCAGTACAGGCGGTCGCCGATGGCCAGGTTCAGCGGCAGGCCGTATTTGTAGTTCTCGTACATGATGTCGGCGCTGTCGCAGGTCGGGCCGGCGATCACCACTTCTTCGGTCTCGCCTTTCTTCTCGGTCCAGATCGGGAACTTGATGGACTCGTCCATGGTTTCGATCAGGCCGGAGAACTTGCCCACGTCGGTGTAGATCCAGCGCTCCACCGCGGTGCGGGATTTACGCGCCACCAGCACCACTTCGCTGACCAGGATGCCGGCGTTGGCGATCAGCGAACGGCCTGGCTCAAGGATGATTTCCGGCAGCTCGTCACCGAAGTCTTCCTTGAGGAAGCGGATGATTTCCTCGGCGTAGGTTTCCAGGCTGTTGGTGCGGGTGATGTAGTTGGCCGGGAAGCCGCCGCCCATGTTGATCAGCTTGAGATGGATGCCGTCTTCTTCCTTCAGACGCTCGAAGATCACCTTGACCTTGGCGATCGCCGCATCCCAGACGCTGATGTCACGCTGTTGCGAACCCACGTGGAACGACACGCCATACGGCACCAGGCCCAGGTCGCGAGCGAGGATCAGCAGGTCCATGGCCATGTCGGTCTGGCAGCCGAACTTGCGCGACAGCGGCCAGTCCGCGGTGGTCGAGCCTTCGGTGAGGATGCGCACATAGACTTTCGAGCCCGGCGCGGCCTTGGCGATGTTGCGCAGGTCGGCTTCGGAGTCGGTGGCGTACAGGCGCACGCCCTTCTCGTAGAAGTAGCGGATGTCCTTGGATTTCTTGATGGTGTTGCCGTAGCTGATCTGGTCCGGGCTGACGCCGCGGCCCAGCACCTTGTCCAGCTCGTAGATCGAGGCGATGTCGAAGCTCGAACCTTTCTCACGCAGCAGGTCGATGATCTCGACGGCCGGGTTGGCTTTTACCGCGTAATAGACCTTGGCGAATTCGAAACCGGCACGCAGGTCATCGTAGGCCTGGGCGATCATCTGGGTATCGATGACCACGAACGGGGTTTCTTGCTTGTCGGCGAACGCCTTCATTTTCTGGAAGGTTTCGCGCGCGAAATAGTCTTCGACCTGAATCGACATACCTGGGAGCTCCTAATGGCAAACGGGTAAAAACAATGGGTGCAATGAACGTCCTCCGTATCCCCACTTTGGTTCGCCTACTTCCCAAGGCATGTCGCCGAAAGCAAAAAGGCCATGGGACTTACCGCTCCCTTGGCCTTGCTGTCTCGTCGTCAGTACTTGAGCCGGATGGATCGTTTCCAGCATGGACGTTCGGCGCGAACTTTAGGGCGTGAGGGGCCTGAGATCAACAAAAAATGTCGCGTTTTTGCACGCGTTCGTCGCGTGCCCGAGCCCGTCATTTATGTAACCCACCCAGATGACAGGCTGATGTTGCTCCGGGTGGGGTATTTGTGACGGGCGGGGCCCGGTTTCCGGACGGTAGGACGCCATCGCGGGCAAGCCTCGCTCCTACCCATCCGTGTCGCGGCCCAGACACTGTAGCCGCTGCCGAGCGCCAGCGAGGCTGCGATCGGCAACGCAGTTGCCGCCAAACCTGCCTGCGCGATCCACCTGGAAAACCAGGTCGGCCGGTTTACGGGGCTATGCCCCGATCGCAGCCTCGCTGGTGCTCGGCAGCGGCTACAGGGCCAGGGCCTCAGGCCAGGGCGGTCTCGGCTGGCGAGACGATGTTGGTCTTCATGCCGCGCGAGCGGCCGGAGCTGAGGTAGGCGGCAATCGACTCCTGGGTCACTTCGCCGAGGAACACCCGCTCGGCATCCAGCACCGGCAGCCACGAACGGTTGAACTCATACATCCTCGACAACAGGATGCGCAGGTGTTCGTCGTAGGCCGCGGTGGCGTTGAACTCGCGCAGGTACTGGGCGCAGGTGCCGGCCTGGCGGTGCAGATCGCGGCGGCGCACATAGCCCAGGGCCTTGTTGTCGGCGCAGGTCACCACCACGTAGCGGCGGTCGTGCTCGTCCATCAGTTCCAGGGCCTCGGCCACGGGCGTCTCGGGGCTGACCGACGGCGCGTTGTCGGCGGCGTCCTCGGCCTTCACCAGCAGCAGGCGCTTGAGGGTGCTGTCCTGGCCGACGAAGTTGCTGACGAACTCGTCCGCCGGATGCGCCAGCAGGGTGTCCGGATGGTCGATCTGCAACAGTTTGCCGGCGCGGAAGATGGCGATCTTGTCGCCCAGCTTGATGGCTTCGTCGATGTCATGGCTGACCATGATCACGGTCTTGTTCAGCGCCCGCTGCATCTCGAAGAACTCGTTCTGGATCATCTCGCGGTTGATCGGGTCGACCGCGCCGAAGGGTTCGTCCATCAGCAGCAGCGGCGCCTCGGCCGCCAGCGCGCGGATCACCCCGATGCGCTGTTGCTGGCCGCCGGACAGTTCGCGCGGATAGCGGTGCAGGTACTGCTTGGGCTCGAGCTTGATCATGCTCATCAGCTCGCGGGCGCGGTCGTGGCATTTCTGCTTGTCCCAGCCCAGCAGGCGCGGCACTACGGTGATGTTTTCCTCGATGGTCATGTTGGGGAACAGGCCGATCTGCTGGATCACGTAGCCGATGTTGCGGCGCAGGGTCACTTCGTCGAGGCCGGTGGTGTCTTCGCCGTTGATCAGCACCTTGCCCGAGGTCGGCATGATCAGGCGGTTGATCATTTTCAGCGTGGTGCTCTTGCCGCAACCCGAGGGCCCGAGGAACACGCAGATCTCGCCTTCGTTGACGGTCAGGCTCACGGAGTCGACGGCGGTGATGGTCTTGCCGTTGCTTTGGAACGTCTTGGTCAGGTCTTGAAGTTCGATCATTTGAGCAGTCCTTTTGGAGTCAGCGAACGTTGCAGCCATTGCAGAAGCAGGTCGGCGAAGATGGCCAGGAGACTGACCAGCACCGCGCCGACGATCAGCATCGACATGTCGCTGCGGCTGATGGAGGCAAGAATGAGCACGCCCAGGCCGCCGGCGCCGATGGTGGCGGCGATGGTCATGACACCGATGTTCATCACCACGGCGGTGCGGACCCCGGCGAGGATCACCGGCACGGCGATCGGCAACTCGACCATGCGCAGGCGCTGGCCGAAGGTCATGCCGATGCCGCGGGCGGCTTCGCGGATGCCCGGCTCGACGCCGGTCAGCGCCAGGTAGGTGTTACGCATGATCGGCAGCAGGGAATAGAGAAACACCGCGGTAATCGCCGGCAGCGGCCCCAGGCCCTGGCCGAATTTCGAGTAGAACGGCAGCAGCAGGCCGAACAGCGCGATGGACGGGATGGTCAGCAGCACGGTGGCGCTGGCCTGTAGCGGACCGGCCAAGGTCGGGAAGCGGGTCATCAGGATCCCCAGCGGCACGCCGAAGAGGATCGCCAGGGTCACGGCGATGCCCACCAGGGTGATGTGCTGCCCGGTCAGCTGGATGACCTGCTGCCAGTCGAGGTGGGAAAAGGCGTTCAACAGTTCCATGGCTTCTCCCTCCTTATCGAGCGGGGTTCAATGGATGCTGGCGCAGGAAGTCTGCGGCCACGGCGGACGGGCTTTCGTGGTCGACGTCGACCCGGGCGTTGAGCTGGCGCATGGTCTCGTCGTCGAACAGGGCCGCCAGCGGCTTGAGGTCGGCGGCCAGTTGCGGGTGGGCGTCGAGGTAGGCCTGGCGCACCACGGGCGCCGCGGTGTAGTCCGGGAAGTAGTGCAGGTCGTCGTCCAGCAGCTTCAGGTTGAAGGCGTTGAGCCGGCCGTCGGTGGTGTACACCAGCCCGGCGAATACCTGGGCGTTGCGCAGCGCGGTGTAGACCAGGCCCGCGTCCATCTGGCGGATGTTCTTGCGCGTCAGGTCCATGCCGTACAGCTCGACCATGCCGGCCAGGCCGTCGGAGCGGTTGGCGAACTCGGTGTCCAGGGCGATCAGGTGGTTGTCCTTGCGCTCGGCGTCGAGGACTTTCTTCAGGTCGCTGATGCTGTTGATCTGCGGGTATTGCTCGGCGACCTTGTGCGGCAGCGCCAGGGCGTAGGTATTGCTGAATTTCGACGGGGCGAGCCAGACCAGGCCTTTTTTCCCGTCGAGCTCCTTGACCCGCTCATAGGACTGTTGGCTGTCGAGCTTCTCGGTGACGTGGTTATAGGCCACCAGGGACACCCCGGTGTATTCCCAGAGCATGTCCAGCTGCCCGCTTTCGTGGGCGCTGCGCGCCAGGTTGCTGCCCAGGCCGCCGGTGACCCGGGTGTCGTACCCCTTGCTGCGCAGGTACTGCGAGGTGATTTCCGCCAGCAGCGTCTGCTCGGTGAAGACCCGGGCGCCGATGCGGATCACCGGCTTCTGCGCGGCTTGGGCAATGCCTGCGCACAGCAGGACGCAGCCTATGATCAAAGCTATTTTTTTCATGTGAATTCCTTCGCAGGCTTAAGACGGGCGCAGGCCGCGTTCCAGCCAGAGGCGGCTGGCCAGTGTCACCAGGCCGTCGAGCAGCAGGGCCAGCAAGGCGGTGCAGGCCGCGCCGAGCAGCAGTTGCGGCTGATTGTTCAGGGCAATGCCCGGGAAGATCAGGCTGCCGAGGCTGTTGGCGCCGATCAGGAAGGCCAGAGGCGCGGTGCCGACGTTGATCGCCAGGGCCACGCGCACGCCACCGACGATGATCGGCACGGCGTTGGGCAGCTCGACTTTCCACAGCACCTGGCGCGGCGTCATGCCGATGCCGACGGCGGCTTCCTTGAGCGAGCCCTGGACGTTTTTCAGGCCTTCGTAGGTGTTGCGCACGATGGGCAGCAAGGAAGCGAGGAACAGCGCGAAGATGGCCGGCCCGCTGCCGATGCCGAGGATCCCCAGGGCGATGGCCAGGACGGCCAGGGGAGGGACGGTGTTACCGATGTTGAACACCTGCATGAAGCGTTCGGCACGCCCGACCATTTGCGGTCGGCTGAGGACGATGCCGGCGGGGATCCCCACCACGAGGGCGGCGAACATTGAAGCGAGTACCAGGTACAGATGGGCTTGCAGGTAAAACAACAGATCGTCGCGGTAGTGTTCGATCGTACTGATGCCGATCCAGTGGACCAGCAGGGCCAGGAGAGCGATGACCGCCGCGCCTCCTATCAGCCCTTTGCCATAGCGAATAGCCACAGGCGGACTCCTTTTTCATGTCGGCGAGCGCTCTTTCGGGTGGCAATGCCATGCCTGGCTGCCAAGCAAACGCTCGCGAGAAGCAGCTCGTCGGTACGCTGGAAACAGCGCCGGATCGAGCCATACGCATAGCCTCGTCAGGCTAACTTGCTGATTTTTCTGCCCCTGACGAAAAGCTCGTAACAGGGGAGTGGACGCCTCCACCTTTTAAAAGGTTCCATAATTGGCAGCCTTTGGCCACCTTTGATCCGGTAAGTCCGATACTTCTGATGCCTCTTCACCGGATGGCTGCTTGTAGCCGCTGCCGAGCGCCAGCGAGGCTGCGATCGAGCTGGGCGGCATTCCGACGCAGCGCTCGCAAACGCGAAGCTCAGGATTTGACTGATGTAGCGCATTGCCTGGTTTTGCGACTGCTACGCAGTCGATCGCAGCCTCGCTGGTGCTCGGCAGCGGCTACAGGTTCGGGCCAATGGAGGCGAGGGGTAAGAAGCGCCGGCCAGGGCTGTGCGTACAGGCCTGGCCGGCTCCCGGTTGATCCAGGGGAGGGATCAGAAGGTATAGCTGCGGCCGATCATCGGCACCTTGGCGGCTTCGCCTTCGACACTGTTGAACGACTGCTGGCCGAGGTTGGCGCCGATCAGGCCGCCATGGATGTCGCTGGGGTCCACCGGCACGATCTGGCCGCTGGCCGACGAGAAACGCACCGAGCCGATGTTGCCGCCGACCAGGCCACCCAGTACCGAGCCCTGGCCGGCGGTGACCTTGCCCGACGCCGAGGCGTTGCTGATCTGGCCGCTGTTCCAGCCGACCAGGCCGCCTGCGCGGCTGTCGCTGCCGGCCTCGACATCGCCTTTGGCCTGGGCATTGGCGAGGCTGCCCCCGGCCAGGTTGCCGACCAGGCCGCCCGCCTGGGCATTCGCCCCGGCGGTGACCGTGCCCGCGGCCACGGCGTTGCGCAGGATGCTGTTGCGGCCCTGGCCGAGCAGCCCGCCGATAACGGCCGAGTCGCCGGCGCGGACGTTGCCGAGCGCCGAGGCATTGCTCAGCGAGCCGTCCATCCGCAGCCCGATCAGCCCGCCGACAGTGGCCTTGGCGCCGCCGGTGACGTTCCCCGAGGCCTTCAGGTTGGTGTGATTGCCGCCCTGGCTATAGCCGATCAATCCGCCCAGCTCGCTGCCGTGTGCGTCCGTGACGTCGCCGCTGGCGGACGCATTGATGAGCGAACCCTGGATCTGCGAACCGATCAGGCCGCCGATCGAGCGCGTGCCGTTGCCGGTCACCTTGCCGGTGGCGGAGGCCTCGGTCAGCGAGCTGCCGGAGCTGGTGCCGATCAAGCCGCCGACATTCGCACCCTTGCCGCCGGTCACGTTGCCCGAGGCCTTGACCACGGTGTGGTTGCTCGACTCGTTCAGGCCCACCAGGCCGCCCACCTGCAGGCTGAAGGTGTCCAGCACATCGCCGCTGGCCGTGGCATTGCTGAGGCGGCTGGCGCTGTTCTTGCCGATCAGGCCGCCGATGGCCTGGGCGCCGTTGCCGGTCACCTTGCCGCTGGCCGAGACGTTGCTCGCGGCGCTGCGCTGGTTGAAACCGACCAGCCCGCCGATCCACTGGGTACGGCCGCCGGTCACGTTGCCGCTGGCCGAGGCGTTGCTCAGTGCGCCGCTGCTGTTATGGCCGATCAGGCCGCCGATGGCCTGGGCGTTGTCGCTGGTCACATCACCGCTGGCCGAGGCATTGCTCACGGCCCCGCCATTGTTGAAGCCGACCAGGCCGCCGTAGTAACCGTTGCGGCCGCTGCCCTTGATGCTGACGGAAGAGCTGACGTTGCTCAGCCGGGTGACCGAGGTGCCTTCGCTGAGCCCGACCAGGCCACCGAGCATCATCGCGTCGCCGTTCATCTCGATCGACCCGGCGCTGCGGCTGTTGCTGATCCGCGCGTTGCGGTTCACCCCGACCAGGCCGCCGGCGATGACGTGGGACGAACGCCCGCGCAGGGTAACGTCGGACTGGCTGTTGCTGATGCTGGCGACGCCCCTGCCGCTGCCGAGGTTTTCACCCACCAGGCCGCCCATGGCGTAGGTGCTGCTGTCGCCGGTCACGTTGCCGCTGGCCGCGGCGTTGGTGATGCTGCCCTGTTCCAGGTTCGTCCCCACCAGGCCGCCCAGGGTTTCGAACCGGGAGGCGCCGGTGACCGTCACCTGGCTGGCCTTGACGTTGTCGATCCGGCCGGTGTTGCGCCCCGCCAGGCTGCCGACCTGGAGGTTGAGGCGATCCGAGCGCGCGCCGCTGACCGAGATACGCTCCAGGTTCAGGTTGCGGATGTCGCCCGAGTTCGCCCCGAACAGGCCGATAGCGCTGCCGGTGCCATAGACCGAGAGGTTGTCGATGCTGTTGCCCAGGCCATCGAAGACCCCGCCGAAGCTGCGCTGGTCGGCCAGGGACAGGAAGCTGGCGCCGTTGCCGGCGATGCTGTTGCCCAGGACATAACGCCCGTTCAGGTTGTTGTCGACGCCGCGCAGTTGCGCCAGGTCCTGGATGACCGCGTAGTGCTGGCCGTTGGCCTGGAAGCTGGCCCCCGCGCCGGACAGGGTGACCGCCTTGCCGTCCTTGAGCGAATGGCCGTTGCCGCTGTTCAGCGCCAGGCTTGCGCCGGCGCCGGTCAGGGCGATGTTGTCGTTCAGGTGCAGGCTGCCGTTGCGCGCATTCAGCGTCAGGTCGGCCTTGGCGCCGCTGGCGGCCAATGGCCCGTCGACGCGGATGTCGCCCTGTTCGGCGGTCAGGCCCAGGTGGTTGCCGCTGCTCCAGGTCACCGGCGCCTTGAGCGACAGGTTGTTGCTGCTGGTCAGCTCGACATGGGTGGTGCCCAGGTTGCTCGCCAGGGTCTCGGAGCGCAGGGTTGGGGTGCCCTGGCCGCGCTGGGTGGCCTCGCTCTCGGGGCTGGCGACCGTAAGGGTGTGGGTGCGGATTTTCCAGGTGCCGGTCTGGCCCTTGTCGGCCCGGGTATCCACCTGGGCGGCCAGTTGCACCTCGACCTGGGCGCCGCGGTTTTCCACGGTGCCGCCGTTGCCTTGGCCGTCGAGGGCGCTGGCGTCCTGGCGACCGGCGACCTGGACGACGCCGCTGTCGCCGCCGTCGAGCACAATCCGCCCCGCCTTGGCCTGCAGGGTCCGGGCTTCGATCACGCCCTGGTTGCTGACCACGGTCTTGAGCAGGCTGTCGGCGCTCCGGGCGCTCATCAGCACCTGGCCGCCGTCGGCCTTGATCAGGCCGCCGTTCTGCACCAGGGCATCCACCGCGCCGCCGTCGATTTGCAGGTTGAGCAGGCCGTTGCCGTCGAAGTTGAGGGTGATGTCCTTGCCGGCGGCCAGGGCCACGTTGCCGAGGCGGGCCTGGATTACCCCGCTGTTGCTGACCTGGGCCCCGAGCAGGGCGACGCTGCCGCCGTCGCGGGCGCTGAGGGTGCCGGCGTTGCTGATGCCGGCGGCGGAGTTACCGGCGAAACGGTAGTTGCCATCGAGGAAGTCCTTGTCGGACAGGTTCTGGGTCGACACCACCAGGCCGCCGACATCGACCTGCGCGGACTTGCCGAAGACCACGCCGTTGGGGTTGATCAGGAACACTTGGCCATTGGCGTCGATCCGGCCCTGGATGTCGCTGCCGTTGTTGCCGATGACGCGGTTGAGGGCGACGGCGTCATGGCCGGGCTGTTGAAAGTTGACGCGCTCATCGGCGCTGACATTGAACTCGTTCCATTGGGTGATCAGCTTGTTGCTCTGCTGGTCGACGGTCAGTTGCTTGCCATCGGCCGAGGTATGCATGCCGCCTTCGCCGGCGATGATGTCCGCTCCGCTCGGCAGGGCGAATGCCGGTCCCTGGACGAGCAGCCCGAGCAGCGCTGCGCCAGCGGCGAGCACGGCCTTGCTGCGTCCGGCCTTGCCGCGTCGACGGGTCCATTCGCTGGTGACGTTCCAGCAGCCCATGGCCTGGTTCCAGACCAATGCATAGCTTTTGTTCATGATGCGTCCTCGTGTGTGGAAACTCTGCTGATCCCCCCAGCAGAATGGGTCGTGCTCAGAAAGGCCCGGAACGCTGTGGCATCTGTGTTCCGGGCGGCCGTTCCCCGCGCCCCGTCGAGCGCTGGTGCAGCGCTGCCGGCGAAGCTATTCGCGGTTTTTCCAGAGGCGGGGCGAATGACGGGAGGTCGTTTAGTGGGCGGGTTGAATCTATCAGCCGCCTGTTTGGCGGGAATTCAGAACAGTCTGAAGCGCTATGGGGCTTTTTCTTTAAATGGGCGGGCCGTTGATCTGATGCTGTCGTTCATGGTCGCCGGAAGGCTTTTTCCGGGGGCGCGTGGTGCGCGCCGGGCAGCGGTACGCCTTGGCGGCAATGGCGCCGGACGTCATCCGGCCGGGTATTTTCGAGCGCGCTTTGTTACCATGCGCGGTTCTCTGTGTTGGCCTTTGCAATCGGCCAAAGGCATTTTTTAACTGCGTGCATGAGCCTGTACGCAATCGAGATCTCAAGCGATGTCCGATAGTCAAATCGTCAACGAAGTCAACGCCAGGCGCACCTTCGCCATTATTTCCCACCCGGATGCGGGTAAGACCACCATCACCGAGAAGCTCCTGCTGATGGGCAAGGCGATTGCCGTTGCCGGTACGGTGAAGTCCCGCAAGTCCGACCGCCATGCCACCTCCGACTGGATGGAGATGGAGAAGCAGCGGGGTATTTCCATTACCACGTCGGTCATGCAGTTCCCTTATCGCGAACACATGATCAACCTGCTCGACACCCCGGGCCACGAAGACTTCTCGGAAGACACCTACCGCACCCTGACAGCGGTGGACTCGGCGTTGATGGTGCTCGACGGCGGTAAGGGCGTAGAGCCGCGGACCATCGCCCTGATGGACGTCTGCCGCCTGCGCGACACGCCGATCGTCAGCTTCATCAACAAACTCGACCGCGACATCCGCGACCCTATCGAACTGCTCGACGAAATCGAGGCGGTGCTGAAGATCAAGGCCGCACCCATCACCTGGCCGATCGGTTGCTACCGCGACTTCAAGGGCGTGTACCACCTCGCGGGCGACTACATCATTGTCTACACCCCGGGCCACGGCCACGAGCGCATCGAAACCAAGATCATCCAGAAGCTCGACTCCCCTGAGGCCCGCGCTCACCTAGGCGACGAGTACGAGCGTTTCCTCGAACAGCTGGAGCTGGTGCAGGGCGCCTGCCACGAGTTCGACCGGCAGCAGTTCCTGGACGGTCAACTGACCCCGGTGTTCTTCGGCACCGCCCTGGGCAACTTCGGGGTCGACCATGTGCTCGACGCCGTGGTCGACTGGGCTCCGCTGCCGCTGGCGCGGGTCGCCAACGAGCGTACCGTGCAGCCGCAGGAAGAGAAATTCAGCGGTTTCGTGTTCAAGATCCAGGCGAACATGGACCCCAAGCACCGCGACCGTATCGCCTTCATGCGCATCTGCTCGGGCAAGTACGAGAAAGGCATGAAGATGCGCCATGTGCGCACCGGCAAGGACGTACGGATCGGCGATGCGCTGACCTTCTTCTCCTCGGAGCGTGAACAGCTCGAAGAGGCCTACGCCGGCGACATCATCGGCCTGCACAACCACGGCACCATCCAGATCGGCGACACCTTCACCGAAGGCGAGGCGCTGGGCTTCACGGGCATCCCGCACTTCGCCCCGGAACTGTTCCGCCGCGTGCGCCTGAGGGACCCGCTGAAATCCAAGCAACTGCGCCAGGGCCTGCAGCAGTTGGCCGAAGAGGGCGCGACCCAGGTGTTCTTCCCCGAGCGCAGCAACGACATCATCCTCGGTGCCGTCGGTGTGCTGCAGTTCGATGTGGTCGCCAGCCGCCTGAAAGAGGAATACAAGGTCGAGTGCTCCTACGAGCCGATTACCGTGTGGTCCGCGCGCTGGATCGAGTGCAGCGACAAGAAGAAGCTCGAGGAATTCTCCAACAAGGCCGTGGAAAACCTGGCGCTGGACGGCGGCGGTCACCTGACCTACCTGGCCCCGACCCGGGTCAACCTGGCGCTGATGGAAGAGCGCTGGCCCGACGTGAAATTCCGCGCGACCCGCGAGCATCACTAAGGTCCGAGCGATACCCCCAAAGCCCCGCTGCCCAAACAGCGGGGCTTTTTTATGCCTGGAATGGGTGGCCGGCGGGGCTGTAATCGAACCCTGCATGCTTTAGGTTTTGGGGCCGCTGCGCAGCTCATCGCGAGCAAGCTTCGCTCCTACGGGTGATGGCGGTGTTCCTGCGGGGCATAACTGGAGGTTTTAAGGGTTAGTCGAAAGCCGTCTAGCCTTCGGTGCTCATCGATAGCTTGCTATCTGGAAAAGCACAGGCTTCGAGACTAGGTTTCATACGAAGCCCGGCCTTGGAAACCAGGGCTTGTGGCCATCATTGATTCACCTACGCAAAGGGACGGAATCAACATGAATGTTTTCCAACGGAGTGTGCTGTTGCTCAAGGTGCTGGTGTGGCTGGCGCTTGGCATGTCCGCGGCCTGGGCCGGCGATCAGGCCGCGCGGGCACCGGGTTTCTGGGTGCCGGGGCATGCGCAGAATGGCGTGCAGATGATCGCCAAGTCGGAATCCGAACCCGGGGACCAGGGCCAGGGGGGCAGCGCGGACGATGACGACTCGACCACCGACGAGCCGGATACCGACAGCACCGACGACAGCGAGCAGGGGTGAGATAAGGAAAACCCCTCCTGTCGGACTGATGCGCAATCCGGCAGGAGGGGTTTGGACAACACGAGTGAGGCGCCGCGGGTTACCACGGCGCCTTTTTTTGCGGGATCAGCCGAGGAACTGCTCGGCGTAGTGGCAGGCTACCTGGCGGCTGTCGAGCTGGCGCAGGGCCGGCTCTTCGCTGCTGCAGCGCTCGGTGGCGTAGGGGCAGCGCTTGTGGAAGGCGCAGCCGGGCGGCGGGTTCAGCGGGTTGGGCAGCTCGCCGACGATCTTGATCTTCGGCTTGTCCGGGTCCGGGTGAATGGTCGGCGTGGCCGACAGCAGCGCCTGGGTGTAGGGGTGCAGGGGTCGGGTGTAGATGTCCTCCTTCGGGCCCATTTCCACCGGCCGGCCGAGGTACATCACCATCACGTGGTCGGCGACGTGACGCACCACCGCCAGGTTGTGGGAGATGAACACGTAGGCGGTGTTGAACTCCTGCTGCAGGTCCATGAACAGGTTCAGCACCTGGGCCTGGATCGACACGTCCAGCGCCGAGGTCGGTTCGTCCGCCACCAGCACTTTCGGTTGCAGCATCATGGCGCGGGCCAGGGCGATGCGCTGGCGCTGGCCGCCGGAGAACATGTGCGGGTAGCGCTGATAATGCTCGGGGCGCAGGCCCACCTGCTTCATCATCGCCTGGACCTTTTCCCGGCGTTCGCTGGCCGACAGCCTGGTGTTGATCAGCAGCGGCTCGGCCAACTGGTCGCCGATCTTCTGCCGCGGGTTGAGCGAGGCGTAAGGGCTCTGGAACACCATCTGCACGTCTTTGCGCAGTTGCTTGCGCTGTGCCTTGTCGGCGCCGGCGACTTCCTGGCCGGCGATTTTCAGCGAGCCGGAGGACGGTTCCTCGATCAGGGTCAGGGCCCGGGCCAGGGTGGACTTGCCACAGCCGGATTCGCCGACCACCGCGAGGGTCTTGCCGGCTTCGAGCTCGAACGACACGCCGTTGAGCGCGCGCACGGTCGCATGGCCCTTGAACAGGCCGCGGGACACTTCGTAGTGGCGGGTCAGGTTGCGGGCGGTAAGAACGACGGCCATTACGCCACCTCCTGGTTCAGCGGGTAGAAGCAGCGCGCGAGGCTGGCGGCTTTCGGGTCGAGGCTGGGGCGCTGCTGGCGGCAGTTTTCCTGCACGTACGGGCAGCGCGGCGAGAGCAGGCAGCCTTGCGGACGGTCGTAGCGACCGGGAACGATGCCCGGCAGGGTCGACAGGCGCTCGGCGCCCATGCTGTGCTCGGGAATGGCCGCGAGCAGTGCTTCGCTGTAGGGGTGGGCGGGAATGTCGAACAGCTCCGGCACCTTGCCCACTTCCACCGCTTGCCCGGCGTACATCACGCACACGCGCTGGGCGGTTTCGGCCACCACGGCCAGGTCGTGGGTGATCAGCACCAGGCCCATGTTCTGCTCGCGCTGCAGGTTGAGCAGCAGTTCCATGATCTGTGCCTGGATGGTCACGTCCAGGGCGGTGGTCGGTTCGTCGGCGATCAGCAGCTTCGGCTCGCCGGCAATCGCCATGGCGATCGCCACGCGCTGGCTCATGCCGCCGGACAGCTGGTGCGGGTAGGCGTCCATGCGGCTGGCGGCGCCCGGGATCTCGACTTTCTCCAGCAGTTCGATGGCGCGTTTGCGCGCGGCCTTGCCGGACAGCTTCAGGTGCAGGCGCAGCACTTCCTCGATCTGGTAGCCCACGGTGTAGCTCGGGTTCAGCGCGGTCATCGGGTCCTGGAACACCATGGCCAGGTCCTTGCCGACGATCTGCCGGCGTTGCCGGGCGCTGAGCTTGAGCATGTCCTTGCCGTCGAAGCTGAGGGCGTCGGCGGTGACGATGCCGGGATGCTCGATTAGCCCCATCAGCGCCATCATGGTCACGGACTTGCCGGAGCCGGACTCGCCGACGATGGCCAGGACTTCGCCCTTGTCCACTTTCAGGTCCAGGCCATCCACCACGGGAACGGCCTTGGCGTCGCCGAAGCGAACGTTGAGATTCTTGATTTCTAGCAGTGACATGGGAATCTCCTCAGGCGGCGTTCTTGAGTTTCGGGTCCAGCGCGTCGCGCAGGCCGTCGCCCATCAGGTTGATTGCCAGCACGCTGAGCAAAATGGTCAGACCGGGCAGGCTCACGACCCACCAGGCGCGTTCGATGTAGTCGCGGGCCGAGGCCAGCATGGTGCCCCACTCGGGGGTTGGCGGCTGTACGCCCAGGCCGAGGAAGCCCAGGGCCGCGGCGTCGAGGATCGCCGAGGAGAAGCTCAGGGTCGCCTGGACGATCAGCGGCGCCATGCAGTTGGGCAGCACGGTGATGAACATCAGGCGCGGCAGGCCGGCACCGGCCAGGCGTGCGGCGGTCACGTAGTCGCGGTTCAGCTCGCCCATCACCGCGGCGCGGGTCAGGCGCACGTAGGACGGCAGGGACACCACGGCGATGGCGATCACGGTGTTGATCAGGCCTGGGCCGAGGATGGCGACGATCGCCACGGCCAGCAGCAGCGAGGGCAGGGCCAGCATGATGTCCATGAGACGCATGATGGTCGGGCCCAGAAGACGCGGGAAGAACCCGGCGAACAGGCCCAGGAGGATGCCCGGGATCAGCGACATGACCACCGACGACAGGCCGATCAGCAGCGACAGGCGCGAACCGTGGATCAGTCGCGACAGCAGGTCGCGGCCCAGTTCGTCGGTGCCGAGGATGAATTGCCAGCTACCGCCTTCGAGCCAGACCGGCGGGGTCAGCAGGAACTCGCGGTATTGCTCGCTCGGGTTATGCGGGGCGACCCAGGGCGCGAAGATCGCGCAGAAGATCACCAGCAGCATGAACAGCAGGCCGGCGACCGCGCCCTTGTTGCGCGAGAACGCCTGCCAGAATTCCTTGTACGGCGAGGGGTACAGCAGGCTTTGATCCACGGCCACGGTGGATACGGCTACTGAGGAGGTTGGGGTGCTCATGAGTATTGTCCTCAGCGCTGGTGACGGATGCGTGGGTTGGCAAAGCCGTAGAGGATGTCCACCACGAAGTTGACCAGGATCACCAGGCAGGCGATCAACAGGATGCCGTTCTGCACCACGGGATAATCCCGCGCGCCGATGGCTTCGATCAGCCATTTGCCGATGCCCGGCCAGGAGAAGATGGTCTCGGTCAGGACAGCGCCGGCCAGCAGGGTGCCGACTTGCAGGCCGACCACGGTCAGTACCGGGATCAATGCGTTGCGCAGGCCGTGGACGAATACCACGCGCGCCGGCGACAGGCCCTTGGCCTTGGCGGTGCGGATGTAGTCTTCGCGCAGCACTTCGAGCATCGAGGAGCGGGTCATGCGCGCGATCACCGCCAGCGGAATGGTGCCCAGCACGATGGCCGGCAGGATCAGGTGGTGCAGGGCGTCGAGGAAGGCGCCGGTGTCATCGGCCAGCAGGGTGTCGATGAGCATGAAGCCGGTTTTCGGCTCGATGTCGTAGAGCAGGTCGAGCCGTCCGGAAACCGGGGTCCAGCCCAGGCTCACGGAGAAGAACATGATGAGGATCAGGCCCCACCAGAAGATCGGCATCGAATAGCCGGCCAGGGACACGCCCATCACACCGTGGTCGAACAGCGAGCCGCGCTTCAGCGCGGCGATCACCCCGGCCAGCAGGCCGACCACGCCGGCGAACAGCAGGGCGGCCATGGACAGTTCCAGGGTCGCCGGAAACAGGGAAGTGAACTCGGTCCACACGCTCTCGCGAGTCCGCAGGGATTCGCCCAGGTCGCCGTGGGCGAGTTTGCCGATGTAGTCCAGGTACTGGGCGTACAGCGGTTTGTTCAGACCAAGGCGTTCCATTGCCTGGGCATGCATCTCAGGGTCGACCCGGCGTTCGCCCATCATGACTTCCACGGGATCGCCGGGAATCATGCGAATCAATGCGAACGTCAACAAGGTGATGCCGAAGAATGTGGGAATCAGCAACCCCACACGGCGGGCAATAAAACTAAACATCTTCTGGTGTACCTCATCAGCCGGTTAGGCGTGTCCGGCATCCCTGGGGTCAGGGATGCCGGGCGTTTCTTATCTACTTCACCTGGGTGGTAGCGAAGTTGTTGGTGGTCAGCGGGCTCTGGTGGTAGCCCTCGACGTTCTTGCGCATTGCCGTGAACATTTTCGGGTAGGCCATGGGGATCCAGGGTTGTTCCTTGTCGAAAATGGCCTGGGCCTGTTCATAGAGCGCGGAGCGCTTGGCCGGTTCGGATTCGGCGCGGGCCTGGTCGATCAGGTCCTGGAATTCCTTGTTGCACCAACGGGCGTAGTTTTCGCCGTTTTTGGCGGCCTCGCAACTGAGGTTGGGCGTCAGGAAGTTGTCCGGGTCGCCGTTATCCCCCGCCCAGCCGGCCGATACCATGTCGTGTTCGCCGTTTTTCGCGCGCTTGAGCATCTCGCCCCATTCCATGACGCGGATGTCGACCTTGAGGCCGATCTTGGCCAGGTCGGCCTGCATCATCTGTGCGCCGAGCAGCGGGTTGGGGTTGGTCGGGCCGCCGCCGTTGCGGGTGAACAGGGTGAAGACGGTGCCGTCCGGCACGCCCGCTTCCTTGAGCAGGGCACGGGCCTTGTCGAGGTCGCGCTTGGGGTTGCCCAGGCTGCTGTTGAAACCGAGCAGGGTCGGCGGGTAGGGGCCGGTGCCGACCACCGCATTGCCATTGCCATACAGGCTGTTGACGTAGGCTTCCTTGTCGAAGGCGATGTTGATGGCGTGCCGTACCCGTGGGTCGCTCATGTATTTCTTGCTGGTGTTGAGGGCCACGTAGCCCACGGTCATGGCGGCCAGGTCGTCGACCTTCAGGTTGGCGTCGGCCTTGATGCTCGGGATGTCGTCCGGTTTCGGATACAGGGCGACCTGGCACTCGTTGGCCTTGAGTTTCTGCAGGCGCACGTTGTTATCGGTGGTGATCGCCAGGATCAGCGCGTCGGCCGGCGGCTTGCCGCGGAAGTAGTCCGGGTTGGCCTTGAAACGCACCTGGGCGTCCTTGGCATAGCGCTGGAAGATGAACGGGCCGGTGCCGATCGGCTTGCTGTTGAGGTCGCCGGTCTTGCCGGCCTTGAGCAACTGGTCGGCATATTCGGCCGGGAAGATCGAGGAGAAGGCCATGGCCACGTCGGCCAGGAACGGCGCCTCGCGACGGGTCAGGGTGAAGACCACGGTGTGGTCGTCGGTTTTCTCCACGCTCTTGAGCAGCTCCTTGAAGCCCATGCTCTCGAAATAGGGGAAGCCCACGCTGGACTTGTCATGCCACGGGTGTTTCGGGTCCAGCTGGCGCTGGAAGCTCCAGAGCACGTCGTCGGCGTTCATCTCGCGGGTCGGCTTGAAGTAATCGGTGCTGTGGAACTTGACGCCTTTGCGCAGGTGGAAGGTGTAGCTCAGGCCATCCGGGCTGACCTCCCAGGATTCGGCCAGGGCCGGCTCGATCTCGGTGGTGCCGGGCTTGAAGTCCACCAGACGGTTGAAGATGGTTTCCGCCACCGCGTCGGCAGTGACTGCAGTCGTGTACTGGACCATATCGAAGCCTTCCGGGCTGGCTTCGGTACAGACCACCAAGGGTTTGGCCGAGACGCCTGCGGCGACGCTCAGCAGTGCGGCCGCGATGGCCGCTCTCAGGGAAATCTTTTTCATCTAGAACCCTCTGCAATCGGTTGAACCAGAGTAGCCAAAACGGCGAATTCATCATGAATTCGCCGTCTGGCCGGTGCGTTAGAGAATGTTGAACGGAATGGTGGTGACCAGGCGGAACTCGTTGATGTTGCCGTCTGCCTGGTGTTCGCTGGCCCGGTGCGTAGTGTAGGTCGCCCGGATGGCGGTGGCCTTGAGCGGGCCGCTTTGCACGGCATAGGACGCGCCAATGCCGTATTCGTAGTGGGTTTCGCCATCCATCAGGCTCAGGTCGCCGCGCTTGGCGCCTGGATCGGTGTAGGCGGTGCCGCGGTAGTGAGTACCGTCGATACCCCAGCCACGAGCCTGGTAGATGTTGAACTTCAGGCCAGGCACGCCGTATTCGGCCATGTTCAGGCCGTAGGCGATCTGGAAGGACTTCTCGTTCGGGCTGTTGAAGTCCGAGAGCAGGGAGTTGGCCAGGTAGATGCCGTTGGTTTCATGCAGGTAGTCGAAGTACTCGTCGCCGTTCACTTCCTGGTAGGAGAAGGTCAGGCTATGGGCCTGGTGAGTCAGGCCCAGCGACAGCGAGTAGGTATCGTTGTCGATCTCGCCCATCTTCTTTTTGCCTTCGTCCACGGTCTTGTAGTAGTTCAGGCCGGTGGTCAGGCTCAGTACCTGGCTGTCGCCCAGTTCATGGGTGGCGCCGAAGTAGTACTGGTTCCAGAAGTCCTCGACCTTGGCGCCGTACAGGCTGGTCTTCAGGCTCTTGAACGGCTGGTAGTTCACGCCGGCCGTGTAGACCTTGTCGGTTTCCACGCCGGTGGCGGAGTACTCGGTACGGAACTTGGACAGGCTCTGTTCGCTTCGTGGCGAGACGCGGTCGAAGCCGGCCAGGTCGAACGACAGGTTGTTGAATTCCTCACTGTGCAGGCTGATACCTTCGAAGCTCGAAGGCAGGGCCCGGTTGCCGATCACGTCGATGATCGGCGTGCTGAAGTTCTGGCGACCCGCGGTCAGGGTGGTGTTCGATACGCGGAACTTGACGTTGGCCAGGCCCAGCTTGCTCCACTGGTCTACCGCGTCGCCGTTGGAGTCCGCCAGGGTGCGGTTGGAGCCGCCGGCGATGTCCTTGCGATCACGGTCCAGCGCGATGGCGTTGTAGGCCGCCACTTCGGTGCTGACGCCCACGGTGCCCTGGGTGAAACCCGAGGTGTAATTGAGGATGGTGCCCTGGACCCAGTTGATACGACGGGCGGTCGGTGTCTTGGGTGCAGTGGGGTCGTTCTTGACGCTGTTTTTCTTGTAGCTGAACGTGTCGTCACGACGCTTCAGTTCATTGGCGTACCAGTTACGGGTGGTGCCCCCCAGGCTCTGCCCGTCAATGAAGCCCTTGGCCTCACTTTGCGCGCTGGTGCCGGTCGTGGTCGTCGGAATGAACTCCTGGCTCACGCTTTCCGCGTGGGCCATCGCGGTGATGCTGCTGATGGCCATGGCCAGTATCGCGGTACTGCTCGGTTTCATGGGTGAAGCTCCTTTGTTTTCTTTATTTTCATGCCGGTCTTTTTGATTGAACGGCTATCGGGTTTACAACTCATTCAAGGCATCGCAAACGTTTGCATGAGGTCGGATCGCCGAATTCAGGCAGCAGTGTTGCGTGGGGGCGGATATCGCCCCCAGTGGCCTGGCTCATCATTTATTGGTCGATACTGACGCCCGAGAACACGTTACGGCCGAAGGGGCTGACCTTGAATCCTTCGACTTTGGCGCTCAACGGCTGGTTGACCGTCGAGTGGGCGACAGGGGTGATCGGCACCTGTTGCTTGAGCAATTGCTGGGCCTGCTGGTACAGCGCCGTGCGCTGCTCGCGATAGGTGACGATCTTGGCCTGCTTGATCAGCTTGTCGTACTGCGGGTCGCACCACATGGAGTAGTTGTTGCCGCCGATGGCGTCGCAGCTGTACAGGGTGCCGAGCCAGTTGTCCGGGTCGCCGTTGTCGCCGGTCCAGCCGATCAGGCTGATGTCGTGTTCGCCATTCTTGGTGCGCTTGATGTACTCGCCCCATTCGTAGCTGACGATCTTCACTTTCAGGCCGATCTTGCCCCAGTCGGCCTGGAGCATCTCGGCCATCAGCTTGGCGTTGGGGTTGTAGGGACGTTGCACGGGCATGGCCCAGAGGGTGATCTCCGTGCCTTCCTTGACCCCGGCGGCCTTGAGCAGCTCGCGGGCCTTTTCCGGGTTGTAGGCGGCGTCCTTGATGCTGGTGTCGTACGACCACTGGGTCGGCGGCATGGCGTTGACCGCCAGCTGGCCGGCGCTCTGGTACACGGCGTTGAGGATGGCCGGCTTGTTCACCGCCATGTCCAGCGCCTGGCGCACTTCCAGCTGGTCGAACGGTTTGTGGCGAACGTTGTAGGCGATGTAGCCGAGGTTGAACCCGGGCTTTTCGATCAATTGCAGCTTGGGATCGTTTTTCAGCGCTTCGACATCGGCCGGGCGGGGGTGCAGGGTGACCTGGCATTCGCCGGCCTTGAGCTTCTGCACGCGCACCGAGGCATCGGTGTTGATGGCGAAGATCAGCTGGTCGAGCTTGACCCGGCTCGGGTCCCAGTACTGCTTGTTGGCGGTGTAGCGGATGTTCGAGTCTTTCTGGTAGCTCTTGAACACGAACGGCCCGGTGCCGATCGGCTTCTGGTTGATGTCGCTGGGCCGGCCGGCCTTGAGCAACTGGTCGGCGTATTCGGCCGAGAGAATCGAGGCGAAGCTCATGGCGATGTTCTGGATGAACGCGGCGTCCACCGTGTTCAGGGTCATCACCACGGTCAGCGGCCCGGTCTTATCGACCTTGGCGATGTTCTTGTTCAGGCTCATCCCGTTGAAGTAGGGAAACTCGGTCGGGTAGGCCTTGCGGAACGGGTGCTCGGCATCGAGCATGCGGGTGAAGGTGAAGACCACGTCGTCGGCGTTGAAGTCGCGACTGGGCTTGAAGTACGGGGTGCTGTGGAACTTCACCCCTTCGCGCAGGTGGAAGGTGTATTGCAGGCCGTCCGCGGAAATGTCCCAGCGGGTGGCCAGGCCGGGCACCACGTTGGTCGCGCCCTTTTCGAACTCCGCCAGGCGGTTGTACAGGGGTTCCGCCGCGTCGTTGTCGGTGGCGGTGGTGTACTGCGCGGTGTCGAAACCCGCCGGGCTGCCTTCGGAGCAGAACACCAGGCTGCCGCCGGCCGCCAGGCTGGCGAAGGTCGCGGCCAGCAGGCCGGTGCCCAGCAGGGCGGATAAAACCAGAGAATGACGCATGACGATCCCTCTCCCTTTTTTATTGTTTTGATCGATGAGCCATCACCTCATCCTGAGGTGGTTGCGTCATTGATCCCGAGTCCTGGCTTGCAGCAAATATCGGGCAATGGATGCACCACTCCATGCTTTGACGGTAAGGGTCGCCGCATGGGTAGTAAATGCCAAAGAGCCTGAAAGACATGTAAGGATCTTCCGAAACGCCCGTACTCACCGCGATGGGGTGCAGCAAGGGGCAGGCGTTCGGGATCCGGCAGTCCTGGCGGGCAAGGCGACGGCGACGCGTGCGGCGCCGCCGTCGCGACACCTTATTTGCTGATGCTGACGCCGTAGAAGGAGTTCAGGCCGAAGGGGCTGATCTTGAAGTCCTGTACGTTGGCGCGCATGGGTTGGAACACCGTCGAGTGCGCGATCGGTGTCATTGGGACCTGGTCTTTGAGGAGGTGCTGCGCCTGCTTGTACAGCTCGGTGCGCTTGGCCACGTCCGGAGTGGCCTTGGCTTGCTTGATCAGTGCGTCGTACGGCTTGTCGCACCATTTGGAGAAGTTGTTGCCGTTCATGGCGTCGCAGCCGAACAGGGTGCCGAGCCAGTTGTCCGGGTCACCATTGTCGCCGCTCCAGCCGATGATCATCGCCTGGTTCTCGCCGCCCTTGGAACGCTTGATGTACTCGCCCCATTCGTAGCTGACGATGTTGACCTTCAGGCCGATCTTGGCCCAGTCGGATTGCAGCATTTCCGCCATCAGCTTGGCGTTCGGGTTGTAAGGGCGCTGTACGGGCATGGCCCACAGGGTGATCTGGGTGCCTTCCTTGATGCCGGCTTCCTTGAGCAGGGCCTTGGCTTTCTCGGGGTCGTACTTGGCATCCTTGATGGTGTCGTCGTAGGACCACTGGGTCGGCGGCATGGCGTTGACCGCCAGTTGGCCTGCGCCCTGGTACACGGAGTCGATGATCTGCTGCTTGTTCACCGCCATGTCCAGCGCCTGGCGGACCTTGAGGTCGGCCAGCGGGTTGGCGTCGGTGCGGCCCTTGAGCACGGGCATCACGTTGTAGGCGATGTAGCCGAGGTTGAAGCCGGCCTGCTGCGGCAGCTTGAGGTCCTTGTCTTCACCCAGGGCCTTGAGGTCGGCCGGGCGCGGGAACAGGGTGACCTGGCATTCGTTCTTTTTCAGCTTCTGGATACGTACCGACGGGTCGGTGGTGATGGCGAAGATCAGGTTGTCGATCTTCACGTCTTCAGGCTTCCAGTAGTCCTTGTTGCCGGTGTAACGGATGTTGGAGTCTTTCTGGTAGCTCTTGAACACGAACGGGCCGGTGCCGACCGGCTTCTGGTTGATGTCGCCGGCCTTGCCTTCCTTGAGCAACTGGTCGGCATACTCGGCGGACTGGATGGAGGCGAAGCTCATGGCCAGGTTCTGGATGAACGCGGCGTCCACGGTTTTCAGGGTGAACTTGACGGTCTTGTCGTCGACTTTCTCGACCTTGGTGATGTTGGTATCCATCCCCATGTCGGTGAAGTAAGGGAATTCGGTTGGGTACGCCTTGCGGAACGGCATGTCCTTGTCGAGCATGCGGTTGAACGTGAAGAGCACGTCGTCGGCGTTGAAGTTGCGGGTCGGCTTGAAGTACGGGGTGGTGTGGAATTTCACGCCATCGCGCAGGTGGAAGGTGTAGGTCAGGCCGTCGTCGGAGATGTCCCAACTGGTCGCCAGGCCAGGAACGACGGCGGTGCCGCCACGTTCGAACTGGCTGAGACGGTTGAACAGGGTTTCTGCTGAGGCGTCGAAGTCGGTTCCGGTGGTGTACTGGCCTGGGTCGAAACCGGCCGGGCTCCCTTCGGAGCAGAACACCAGGTTAGTCGCCGCTTGGGCGAACGGTGCGCTGGCGAGTAAACCGGCGCTGACTAAAAGCGGAATGACTGCTTGTTTGAACATGGTTGCCTCATGATTTGTTGTCATTTTTGGTGTAGAGGGCGACCTTATGAGTCGACCCGCCGATACTTATGCAGGCCCCATACCCAATGCAAGGTGCGGGGCCGTCACAAGTATCAAGGAGTGGAACGAACGTACATGGATGACGCATTTGTATAAATTCTGACGCATTGGACCGTATGCGCCGGTTTTTTCTGGTGCATGGGCTGCCTTATTGCGGAGCATCCAATGGGGGTCTTGCCTCCGGTTGGTGCGTCGCTGGAGCGGCTGGCGACCGGCTTCTGTCGAACTGCCCGGCGTTGCCCGCCAGGCGCAAATGTTTCGCGCATTGGATTGACCGGATAAAACAGGGTGGTTTGCGGAGGGAGGCCGTGGAGAACGGTTGCCCGGGATCTTGGCGATGGCGAGTGCACAGCGCATCGGAAATCGTGGCTCGCAGTGAGGTTGTCACTGTGGAGGTTGCGGGTGGCGCATGGCAGTGGGATGCCGCGCATCAGCTCCGCTGTTTGCCAAACCTGGAGCGCAAAGGTCTTACGCATGCAAACCTCATTTTTTATTTTTCTGCAGCGTCTCTGAGGATTGGCCTTGTGGGCCGGGGCAACTCCCTTCTGGGGCGCCCTGTGCGGCGACGGCGATCGCTTGTCCTCGGGTTGAGTGACGATTCGCCGATGCCGAAATTAAGTCATGCTGAAATCGTGGTCAACGAAAATTAAGCGTGGCTAACATTTCTCTTCTGCCCGAAGTGTCTGTGGGGCTGTTCAGGCGGCTACGGGCCGGATTCAGGCCGCCGAATGGTCGTCGAACAGCCCCATGGTCGTGACGGTCAGGACTTCTGCCGGGCCGGCGCCGGCGTTGGCCAGGTAGTGGGGTTTGGTCGAGTCGAAGTGCACCGAGTCGCCGGGGCCGAGGGGATACTGGCGTCCCTCGATGGTGTAGACGATCTGCCCCGCCAGTACGTAGGCAAACTCGGCGCCATCATGGGAAATCAGCTCCGACTGGTAGCCCACCGGGATGTTCATCTTCACCGCGTTGATCAGGTTGCCGGGAAAGGAACTGGACAGCCGCTCGTAGGCCAGGGGCTGGCCTTCGATGGTGTAGCGCACCCGCTTGCCCTCGTGGGAGTCGGGTTGTGCCTGGGTCGGCTGGTCGAACAGGGCGTTCAGCGGAACGTTCAGGGACTTGGCGATGCTGACAAGGGAGGAGATCGAGACTCCGGTGAGGTTGCGTTCCGCCTGGGACAGGAAGCTCGCGGTCAGGCCGGATTCGCTGGCAATCTGGCGCAGGGTTTTCTTGGCGGCGCGGCGATAGCGACGCAGGCGTTCGCCGATGCGATCTGCGGTCATTGGAGAGACTCTTATAGGAAAGGCGCAGTATACCCGGCGGACATCAATGACGTTCGCCGGGAGCAGTACCGAGGTCCGCGACTTTAGCCGTCACCGGCATGGTCGAACTCGCCTCCCCGGGCGGGCGCTCGGGGAAAGGGTGGCTAGCAAAAGCGCGGTAACCCGGTGGTGTGCTGGAGGTTACCGCCCTTTGGGGGAGAGGGAAAAGGTTACTGCATCAGTACTTCGATCGAGCCGTCGGCGGTCATGCTCACCTGGCTGGTGCCGGCTTCGACTTCCGGGGTCACCGGGGCGGCATCCATGGCGGCGGCTTTCATCATCGGTCCGCGCAGGTACGGCTGTGGATAACCGTTACTGTTGAGGTTCAGGTTGACGATCTTGTAGCCCTTGCCGCCCAGCGCCTCGGTGGTCAGCTGCGCACGCGCCTTGAAGGCCTCGACCGCTTCCTTGAGCAGTTTGTCTTCGCTGGCCTTGCGGGTCGGGTCGGCGATGGCGAAGTCCATGCCGCCCATTTTCAGGTCGGTCAGCAGTTCGCCGGTGAGTTTGGACAGCGCGGCGAAGTCCGAGCTTTCCAGGCGCAGTTCCGCGCGTTCACGCCAGCCGGTGATTTTCTGGCCCTTGGTGTCGTAGATCGGGTAGCTGTTGCGGCTGCCCTGGCGCAGGGTGATGTCCTTGACCTGGCGCGCCTGGCCCAGGGCCTTGTTCATGGTGCTGGTGATTTCCGCGGCGAGCTTGGCCGGGTCGGTGTTCTGCGATTCGCTGTAGAGGGTGACGATCATCAGGTCGCGAGCCACTTCCTGGCTGACTTCGGCGCGCAGGGAAACCTGGTTGTAATGCAGTTCATCGGCGGCCAGGGCCGGCAGGCTGGCGAGGGTGCCGAGGGCGAGAAGGGCGGCGCTGCGACTGAATGTATGCATGAAAACTCCTTGAGTACGATCCGCAGGTATTGGGTCCCAGCCTGCGTGAAACCATCAGACTCTAGCTTTTATTGTCTGGTTCGGCTCATTACAACTTCTATACATCTATCGGCCTGAGGCTCATCGCGGGCAAGCCTCGCTCCTACAGGTATGCGGATCTGTAGGAGCGAGGCTTGCCCGCGATTGGCCGTCGCAGAAAACTGTGGCGGTTTGCCGCAGTTTTGCCTGTGCGGGCCACTGCTTGGTTATACTCGTCGCGATCCGCCTGGAGCGCTCATCAGGAGAGCTCATGCTCGCCCCCGTACAACTGCTTTCCGCTACGCGTCAGAACCTCTGGCGCCTGACTTTCATCCGCATCCTGGTTCTGGCCGCGCAGGCCGGTTCGGTGGGGCTCGCCTACTGGCTCGAGCTGTTGCCGCTGCCCTGGCTGCAACTGTGGGTGACCCTCGGCCTGTCGCTGATTCTGTGCACCTTCACCGCCATCCGCCTGCGCACTTCGTGGCCGGTCACCGAGCTGGAATATGCCGTGCAGTTGGCCTGCGACCTGTTTATCCACAGTGCGCTGCTGTATTTCTCCGGCGGCTCGACCAACCCCTTCGTGTCCTATTACCTAGTGCCGCTGACGATCGCCGCGGTGACCCTGCCATGGCGCTACTCGGTGATCCTCTCCGGCATCGCGCTGACCATGTACACCCTGCTGCTGGCCCAGTTCTACCCGCTGCAGACCTTCCCCATCGCCCGGGAAAACCTGCAGATCTACGGGATGTGGCTGAGTTTCGCCCTCGCTGCGGCGGTGATCACCTTCTTCGCCGCGAGGATGGCCGAGGAGCTGCGGCGCCAGGAAGAACTGCGGGCGATCCGCCGTGAGGAGGGCTTGCGCGATCAGCAATTGCTGGCCGTCGCGACCCAGGCCGCAGGCGCCGCCCATGAACTGGGGACGCCGCTGGCGACCATGAGCGTGCTGCTCAAGGAAATGCGCCAGGATCACCTCGACCCGATGTTGCAGGACGATCTCGGGGTGCTCCAGGATCAGGTGAAACTGTGCAAGGAAACCTTGCAGCAGTTGGTGCGGGCCGCCGAAGCCAATCGGCGGATGGCGGTGGAGATGCAGGACGTCACCGTCTGGCTGGACGAAGCGCTGAACCGCTGGCACCTGATGCGTCCCGAAGCCAGCTACCGTTTCCAGTTGCTGGGCCAGGGCCCGATGCCACGGCTGGCGCCGCCGCCGGACCTGACCCAGGCCTTGCTCAACCTGCTGAACAATGCCGCCGACGCCTGTCCGGAAGGCCTGGAAGTCCAGCTGGACTGGGACGCCGAGACCCTGACCATCAGCATTCGCGACCACGGCGCGGGTGTGCCGCTGGCCATCGCCGAGCAGATCGGCAAGCCGTTTTTTACCACCAAGGGCAAAGGTTTCGGCCTGGGCCTGTTTTTGAGCAAAGCCAGCGTGACACGCGCCGGCGGCTCAGTGAAACTCTACAGTCATGAGGAAGGCGGCACGCTCACCGAGCTGCGCCTGCCCCACGGCGCCCGAGGAGACCAACATGAGTGACGAAATCCAAGTCGAAGGCGAAGAACTGCCGCATTTGTTGCTGGTAGATGACGACGCCACCTTCACCCGGGTCATGGCGCGGGCCATGAGCCGCCGCGGTTTTCGTGTCAGCACCGCGGGTTCCGCCGAGGAAGGCCTGGCGCTGGCCCAGCAGGACCTGCCGGACTTCGCCGCGCTGGACCTGAAAATGGACGGCGACTCCGGCCTGGTGCTGCTGCCCAAGCTGCTCGAACTCGATCCGGAAATGCGCGTGGTGATCCTCACCGGCTATTCGAGCATCGCCACCGCGGTCGAAGCGATCAAGCGCGGTGCCTGCAACTACCTGTGCAAGCCGGCCGATGCCGACGACGTACTGGCCGCGCTGCTGTCCGAGCATGCCGACCTCGACAGCCTGGTGCCGGAAAATCCGATGTCGGTGGACCGCCTGCAGTGGGAACACATCCAGCGGGTACTGACCGAACACGAAGGCAATATCTCCGCCACTGCCCGGGCCCTGGGCATGCACCGTCGAACGCTGCAGCGCAAGTTGCAGAAACGCCCGGTCCGTCGCTGAACCGCGACTGAACGAATGTCCTCGGGACCCGTGAAAAAACGAGCCGATCCTCTATGATCGGCTCGATGCTTGTCCCCATCCCAATCGAGCCTTGATGATGAATCAGAACGCTGAATATTCCGCGGTCAACGATACTGTGCGCGGGCAGTTTTTCCGTCGGGTCTGGGAAATGACCACGCCCTATTGGCGCAGCGAAGAGAAGGGCAAGGCCTGGTTGCTGCTGTTCGCAGTGGTGGCCCTGACCCTGTTCAGCGTGGCGATCTCGGTGTGGATCAACAGCTGGTACAAGGACTTCTACAACGCCCTGCAAAAGAAGGACGAAGCGGCGTTCTGGCAATTGATCCTGTATTTCTGCGGGATTGCCGCGGTGGCTATCCTGGCGGCGGTCTACCGGCTTTACCTGACCCAGATGCTGACCATCCGCTGGCGCGCCTGGCTCACGGAAAAACACTTCGCCCGCTGGCTGGGGCACAAGAATTACTACCAGCTGGAGCAGGGCGGCTACACCGATAACCCCGACCAGCGGATTTCCGAAGACCTCAACAGTTTCACCACCAACACCCTGGGGCTCGCCCTGGGCCTGCTGCGTACCATCGTCAGCCTGGTGTCGTTCTCGATCATCCTCTGGGGGGTATCGGGCAGCATCGAAGTCTTCGGCTACACCATTCCCGGCTACATGTTCTGGTGCGCACTGGTGTATGCCGCCGTCGGCAGCTGGCTCACGCACTTGATCGGGCGGCGCCTGATCGGCTTGAACAACAACCAGCAACGCTTCGAGGCGGACCTGCGTTTTTCCATGGTGCGGGTGCGTGAGAACGCCGAGAGCATTGCCCTCTACAACGGCGAACCGAACGAGAACAAGCGACTGAGCAGCCGTTTCGGCATGGTCTGGCACAACTTCTGGGACATCATGAAGGTGTCCAAGCGCCTGACCTTCTTCACTTCGGGCTATGGCCAGATCGCGATCATTTTCCCCTTCATCGTCGCCGCCCCGCGTTACCTCACGGGCAAGATCGAACTGGGCGAGCTGATGCAGATCAACTCGGCCTTCGGCAACGTGCAGGAGAACTTCAGCTGGTTCATCACGGCTTACTCCGACCTCGCGGCCTGGCGTGCCACTTGCGATCGTCTGTTGAGCTTTCGCCAGGCGATGAATGAAAACGAAGAGCGGCCGCCGGCCATCGACGTGCAAAACCAGGGCGAAACCCTGCAGGTGGAGGATCTTGGCCTGGACCTGCCGGATGGCCGGCATCTGCTGGCCGGTGCCCGGATGACCGTGAACCCGGGCGAGCGCCTGATGCTCAGCGGTCGTTCCGGCAGCGGCAAGAGCACCTTGCTGCGGGCGATGGGGCGGCTATGGCCGGCTGGCCACGGCAGCATCCGCATGCCCAACCAGCGATACCTGTTCCTGCCGCAGAAGCCTTACCTGCCCATTGGCAGCCTGCGCGAAGCCTTGAGTTATCCACAGTCGGGAGACACCTACCCGCAAGAGCGTTATGCACAGGTGCTGGAAACCTGTCGCCTGCCGCATCTGGTGGCGCGCCTGGACGAGAGCAACCACTGGCAGCGCATGCTGTCGCCGGGCGAGCAGCAGCGCCTGGCCTTTGCCCGGGCCCTGCTCTACGCGCCGCAATGGCTGTACATGGACGAGGCCACTTCGGCCATGGACGAAGAAGACGAGGCGACGCTCTACCAGGCCCTGATCGACCAGTTGCCGGGGCTGAGCATCGTCAGTGTCGGCCACCGCAGCAGCCTCAAGCGTTTCCACCCGCGGCATATCCGTATCGAGCGCGGGCACCTGGTCGACCAGGCGGTGACGGCATAGTCAACGGTGATCGTACAACTTGGCTGAGCTATGATGCGCGATCAGTTTTCGGAGAAAGACCTTCATCATGGACAACCAGAACACGGCGCCACGCCTTCCCCGCAAGCGCCGTAGCCTCGCCCAGGAGCTGGTGACCGTGCTGTCGGAGCAGATCCGCGATGGCCTGCTCAAGCGCGGCGACAAGTTGCCCACCGAGGCGGCGATCATGGAAGCCCATGGTGTCAGCCGCACCGTGGTGCGCGAAGCCATTTCCCGGTTGCAGGCCGCCGGCCAGGTGGAAACCCGCCATGGCATCGGCACTTTCGTGCTCGACACGCCAAGCCCCAGCGGTTTCAGGATCGATCCGGCGACGGTGGTGACCTTGCGCGATGTGCTGGCGATTCTCGAGTTGCGCATCAGCCTGGAAGTGGAGTCGGCCGGGCTGGCCGCGCAGCGGCGCAGCACCGAGCAATTGGCGGCGATGCGGGCGGCGCTGGACGCCCTCAACGAAAGCGCGGCCCATGACAGCGATGCGGTGGCCTCGGATTTCCAGTTCCACCTGCACATTGCCCTGGCCACGGGCAACCGCTATTTCACGGACATCATGACCCACCTGGGGACCAGCATCATTCCGCGCACCCGCCTGAACTCGGCGCGCCTGGCCCACGACGACCAGCAGCATTACATGGGCCGCCTGAGCCGCGAGCATGAAGAAATCTATGAAGCCATTGCCCGCCAGGACTCGGACGCGGCCCGGGCAGCGATGCGTCTGCACCTGACCAACAGTCGCGAACGGCTGCGCCATGCCCATGAAGAGGCAGAGGCACAGCGCGGGTAAAGGCAACAGGCGCCATGCCGGGGAGGCTTGGCGCCTGTGGTCGGGCTGTCGCGGGCAAGTCGGAATCGCCGTCCGCTCGCTCCTACAAAAAACACTGCGGTCTTCTGTAGAAGCGAAGCTTGCTCGCGATGCTTTAGCGGCCGTCGAGAATGGAACGGTCCACTCTCACGGCCAGTTGCCCGGCGCCGGGTTTCGCATCGAAAGCCACACGGCCTTGCTGGTCGACAGTCGCCCGGGCGATAGGCGTGCCGTTGCGCAGCAGTTCCAGTGGTGCCCCTTGCAGGGATTGGCCCGAGGCCAGTTGCACAGTCAGATTGATAGCCATGTCGGTGTCCTTGTCAGGCATTGCGGTCGATGTAGGTGGTGGCGGTCTTGTCGATCGAGGCGATCAATTCCGGCGAGCCGCCGCGGAACTGGCGGAAAATGTTGCGTCCGCTGGAACCGCTGCCGGTGTCTGTCGGTACGTTCAGCGTCGGCTGGAAACGCTCGCTCAGTTCGGCATAGGCGGACCACGGGCCGATGTACGACTCGTTCAAGCCATTGGTGTAGCTGAAGGCGTAGCGCACGGCATGGCCCGGCAGCCAGTTGGGCGCGCTGGGCGTCTGGCTCTGCCAGCCATCGGCCTGGAGGGTCGGGGCAAGCGTGGGTGCCTCCAGGTAACCCGCCGGTTTATTGGGTTTGTAATCCTTGAGCAGCAGGTAGGTGCTCCAGCCCCACCAGTTGTCGATGGTCTTGCTGTCGTTCAGGTTGTTCACGTCACTGCGCCGCAGCACCTTGTCGCCTTGCATGACGAACAGCGGGGAAAAGTTGCCGCTCTTGGCCGCTTCCAGGTCCGGCAGCAGCTTCAGCGCGGTGAAGTTGCCAGGCGCCGGCGCCGTGCCGCTGAGGTAGCTCTCGAAGATCTCGTCGGCCGAGCGCTGTACCGCCAGCTTGACCTGCTTGCGGTTGTGGCTGTCGACGGTGTCGAAATAGCGTTTGTCGCCATAGGCATGCCAGCGATCGCCCTGGGCATTGCTGACATTGAGGCCGAACTTGCTGTCTTCGTCGTGCATGAAGCGGGTAATCAACGAACCCAGGTCGCTCGGTGTGACTACCGCCGCCAGCTGCTTGCGCGGCACCCGCACATGGCCGGCGGAGAACAGGTCGGTGAGGAAGTGGTCGGCGAAGGCGTTCATGGCGTAGGCCAGTTCCAGCTGCTTTTCGTCCGCGCTCTTGTGGGCCTGTACTGCTTGCTGCAGGGCAGCGGTGTGCCCGGCGATGTAGGCCAGCAGCGCCCACTCGCCGAAATGGTCGGCGTTGTTGGCGGCCAGTTTCAGGTAGCGGCCCAGGGGGAACAGGGCCGAGACGAAGCTGCCGCCGCCGGTGATCTTGTTCCACTCCTCGGACAACGTATCTCCGAGCGCGTCATAGGCTTCGTGGGGTTGCCGGCCTTCCTTGATCGCCTGGTTGGCCGCGACGATTTCCTTCTGCATGACCGCGAGGATCTGCTTCGCCTCGTCCCGGGCCGCTGGCAATACGGCGAGCGAGTTGAACGCGGCGGTAAAACGCTGCAGGCGATCCGCTGGCGTGGCACCTTCGCAGATCGGCTGGTCGGGAATGCCGTAGAAATCGCCGCCCAGGGCCACCACCTGACCGTAGGTCAGGGCCAGGCCGTTGGGCAGGTGCAATTCGACCTGCCAGGCGGGAATGGCCGGGGCATCCTTGACGAAGCGCAGCAGGGTGGCATCGCCGATAGCGGTGTGCTCGCCACCTTCGAAACGCAGCTGGGGCAAGGCTTTAGGGTTTTTGCCCGGGGCCGTCGGGAGAATCCCGGGCTTGTGGTACTTGAGGGTGTGATGGCCGTCGGCGATCAGCAGCAGATGGTCGCCGTCTCCTGAAATGGCGATGCCACGCTCAGTGAAAAGGCTGTCCAGGTCGGCGACGATCTGGCCTTTGGTGTGCAGCTGTTCCCGCTGCGGAGTGGGTAGACCTGACATTTCTAGCTCCTTGATATGTCATGGGTGTTTCGAGAATTTAACTGTATGGATGTACAGCTAAATTCGAGAATAAAGCAAAATCCCGACTCGTCAAGCAGGGGTTTTTTGCAGGGCATTTTCCCGGCGGGGGACGAATTGCGATTGACGATTGTCATTTTAGTTGTACGATGACCTACAACTTCGGCCAGGGCTGAGGTGTCTTTCCATCACAAACGTGTGTCCAGGGTGTTCGAAGAATGAATCCACAAGAACTGAAGTCCATCCTTTCCTCCGGCCTGCTGTCTTTCCCGGTGACCGATTTCGATGCCCGGGGCGATTTTCATCGCGCGGGCTACATCAAGCGCCTGGAATGGCTGGCCCCGTACGGTGCCTCGGCGCTGTTCGCGGCAGGCGGCACCGGTGAGTTTTTCTCCCTGGCGGCCAGCGAATATTCGGAAATCATCAAGACCGCGGTCGACACTTGCGCCACCAGCGTGCCGATCCTGGCCGGCGTCGGCGGCGCCACCCGCCAGGCCATCGAGTACGCCCAGGAAGCCGAGCGCCTGGGCGCCAAGGGGTTGTTGCTGCTGCCGCACTACCTGACCGAGGCCAGCCAGGATGGCGTTGCCGCCCACGTGGAGGCGGTGTGCAAGTCGGTGAAGATCGGCGTGGTGGTCTACAACCGCAACGTCTGCCGCCTGACCGCGCCGTTGCTGGAGCGCCTGGCCGAGCGTTGCCCGAACCTGATCGGCTACAAGGACGGCCTGGGCGATATCGAGTTGATGGTGTCGATCCGCCGGCGCCTGGGCGACCGCTTCAGCTACCTCGGCGGCCTGCCGACCGCCGAAGTCTATGCCGCGGCCTACAAGGCCCTCGGGGTGCCGGTGTATTCGTCGGCGGTATTCAACTTCATCCCGAAAACCGCGATGGACTTCTACCGCGCCATTGCCCGGGAAGACCACGCCACGGTCGGCAAGATCATCGACGACTTCTTCCTGCCGTACCTGGACATCCGCAACCGCAAGGCCGGTTACGCCGTGAGCATCGTCAAGGCCGGGGCGCGCATCGTCGGCCATGACGCCGGCCCGGTGCGGGCGCCGCTGACCGATCTGCTGCCGGAGGAATATGAAGCGCTGGCGGCGTTGATCGACGCCCAGGGCGCGCAGTGATCGATTCCCGAGGCCGCTGAGCGATCAGCGGCCTTTTGCCAAGGTTTTTCTGTAAGGAGAGGGCGCGTGGCACAGCAGAAACGTTTCGATAACTATATCGGCGGCCAATGGGTCGCCGGTGCCGACTATTCGACCAATATCAACCCATCCGAGTTGTCCGATGTCATCGGCGAATACGCCAAGGCCGACCTGGCCCAGGTACATGCCGCCATCGACGCCGCCCGCGCGGCGTTCGCGGCCTGGTCGACCTCCGGTATCCAGGCGCGCAGCGATGCGCTGGACAAGGTGGGCAGCGAGATCCTCGCCCGCCGCGAAGAGCTCGGCACCCTGCTGGCCCGGGAAGAGGGCAAGACCCTGCCCGAAGCCATTGGCGAGGTGACCCGCGCCGGCAATATCTTCAAGTTCTTCGCCGGCGAATGCCTGCGCCTGTCGGGGGATTACCTGCCGTCGGTGCGGCCGGGGGTCAATGTCGAGGTGACTCGCGAAGCCCTGGGCGTGGTCGGCCTGATCACCCCGTGGAACTTCCCGATCGCGATCCCGGCGTGGAAGATCGCCCCGGCCCTGGCCTACGGCAACTGCGTGGTGCTCAAGCCCGCCGAGCTGGTGCCGGGCTGCGCCTGGGCCCTGGCGGAAATCATCTCCCGCGCCGGCTTCCCGGCCGGGGTGTTCAACCTGGTGATGGGCAGCGGCCGGCTGGTCGGCGATGCCCTGGTCAACAGCCCGAAAGTCGACGGCATCAGCTTCACAGGTTCAGTGGGCGTGGGCCGGCAGATCGCCGTCAGTTGCGTGTCGCGCCAGGCCAAGGTGCAGCTGGAGATGGGTGGCAAGAACCCGCAGGTGATCCTCGACGATGCCGACCTCAAACAGGCGGTGGAGCTGGCGGCGCAGAGCGCCTTCTATTCCACCGGGCAGCGCTGCACCGCCTCCAGCCGCTTGATCGTCACCGCGGGCATCCACGACCGCTTCGTCGAGGCGCTGGCCGAGCGCATGCGCTCGATCAAGGTGGGCCATGCGCTGAGGAGCGGTATCGATATCGGTCCGGTGGTGTCCCAGGCGCAATTGGAACAGGACTTGAAATACATCGATATCGGCCAGGCCGAAGGCGCGCGGCTGGTCAGCGGTGGTGGCCTGGTGACCTGTGACACCGAAGGCTATTTCCTGGCGCCCACGCTGTTCGCGGACAGCGAGGCCTCGATGCGCATCAGCCGCGAGGAGATTTTCGGCCCGGTGGCCAACGTGGTGCGGGTGGCGGACTACGAGGCGGCGCTGGCCATGGCCAATGACACCGAGTTCGGCCTGTCGGCAGGGATCGCCACCACCTCGCTGAAGTACGCCAACCACTTCAAGCGCCATTCCCAGGCGGGGATGGTCATGGTCAACCTGCCGACGGCCGGCGTCGATTACCACGTACCTTTTGGCGGGCGCAAAGGTTCATCCTATGGATCCCGCGAGCAGGGTCGCTACGCGCAGGAGTTCTACACCGTGGTGAAGACCTCCTACATCGGATCGTAAGCCCGCTGTACCCCCGCCGGCCTTTGCCCGAGGCCCGGCGGGGTCGGTGAAAACCCATGTTTTACCCGCATAAAAATAACTAGTGGGAGTACATCCAAATGCAAGCGACCCAGCCGACTCGCGTCCGCTACCTGATCCTGCTCATGCTGTTCCTGGTGACCACGATCAACTACGCCGACCGGGCGACCATCGCCATCGCGGGCTCCAGCCTGCAAAAAGACCTCGGCATCGACGCCGTCACCCTCGGTTACATCTTTTCCGCGTTCGGTTGGGCCTATGTGGCGGGGCAAATCCCCGGCGGATGGCTGCTCGACCGTTTCGGCTCGAAGAAAATCTACGCCCTGAGCATTTTCACCTGGTCGCTGTTCACCGTGCTGCAAGGTTATGTCGGTGAGTTCGGCGTCTCCACCGCGGTGGTGGCGCTGTTCATGCTGCGCTTCCTGGTGGGCCTGGCCGAAGCGCCGTCCTTTCCCGGCAACGCGCGCATCGTCGCGGCCTGGTTCCCGACCACCGAGCGCGGCACGGCCTCGGCGATCTTCAATTCGGCGCAGTACTTCGCCACGGTGCTGTTCGCGCCGCTGATGGGCTGGATCGTCTATCGCTTCGGCTGGCAGCACGTGTTCATCGTGATGGGTGTCATCGGTATCGTCTTTTCGCTGATCTGGCTGAAGGTTATCCACAGCCCGCGCCAGCACCCGTTGATCAACGAGGCCGAGTTCAAGCACATCGCCGACAACGGCGGCATGGTCGACATGGACCAGGAGGTCCAGGGCAAACGCAGCGACGGCCCGAAATGGGACTACCTGCGCCAGCTGCTGACCAACCGCATGATGCTCGGCGTCTACCTGGGCCAGTACTGCATCAACGGCATCACCTACTTCTTCCTGACCTGGTTCCCGGTGTACCTGGTGCAGGAGCGCGGCATGACGATTCTCAAGGCGGGGTTCATCGCCTCGTTACCGGCCATCTGCGGTTTTATCGGTGGGGTGCTCGGTGGGGTGATTTCCGACTATCTGTTGCGCAAGGGCCATTCCCTGACCTTCGCGCGCAAGGCGCCGATCATCGCCGGACTGTTGGTCTCCAGCAGCATCGTGGCCTGCAACTATGTGCAGATCGAGTGGATGGTGGTGGGCTTCATGGCGCTGGCGTTTTTCGGCAAAGGCGTTGGGGCGCTCGGCTGGGCGGTGGTTTCCGATACCTCGCCCAAGCAGATCGCCGGCCTCAGCGGTGGCCTGTTCAACACCTTCGGCAACCTGGCCTCGATCACCACGCCGATCGTCATCGGCTACATCATCAGTTCCACCGGTTCGTTCAAGTGGGCGCTGGTGTTCGTCGGCTGCAACGCCCTGCTGGCGGTGTTCAGCTACCTGGTGATTGTCGGCCCGATCAAGCGCGTGGTGCTCAAGGAGCCACCGAGCAACGGTCCCGAGCTGAGCCAACTTTCCCAAGCGCATTCCTGAAGGGGCGGCGACATGCAGTTGATTGAACATGCCGATTCACCGCGCTACATCCGCTTGCACGAGCGGGATAACGTGGTGGTCGTGGTGAATGACCAGGGTGTGCCGGCGGGTACGGCGTTCGCCGACGGGCTGGTGACCGTGGAGTTCGTGCCGCAGAGCCACAAGGTGTTGCTGGAGGATCTGGCCGCCGGCGAGCCGGTGATCCGCTATGGCCAGGTCATCGGCTATGCCTTGCAGCCGATCCGGCGCGGCAGTTGGGTCAAGGAAGACCTGCTGCGCATGCCGAGTGCGCCGGCGCTGGACAGCCTGCCGCTGTCCACCGAGGTGCCGGCCGTGCAGGCGCCCCTGCAAGGTTTCACCTTCGAGGGCTATCGCAATGCCGACGGCACGGTGGGTACGCGCAATATCCTGGGGATCACCACCACGGTGCAGTGCGTGGCCGGGGTGCTCGATCACGCGGTCAAGCGGATCAAGGATGAACTCTTGCCGCGCTATCCCCATGTCGACGACGTGGTGGCGCTGACCCACAGCTATGGCTGCGGGGTGGCGATCACTGCCACCGATGCCTATATCCCGATCCGCACCGTGCGCAACCTGGCGCGCAACCCGAACCTGGGAGGCGAGGCGCTGGTGATCAGCCTGGGCTGCGAGAAATTGCAGGCCGGGCAGGTGATGCACGAGGACGACCCTTCGGTGGACCTCGGCGAACCCTGGCTGTATCGCTTGCAGGACGCCAGCCACGGCTTTGGCGAGATGATCGAGCAGATCATGGAGCTGGCCGAGGTGCGGCTGAAGAAACTCGACCAGCGTCGCCGGGAAACCGTGCCGGCCTCGGAACTGGTGCTCGGCATGCAGTGCGGCGGCAGCGATGCCTTTTCCGGGATCACCGCCAACCCGGCCTTGGGCTATGCCTCGGACCTGTTGTTGCGGGCTGGCGCGACGGTGATGTTTTCCGAGGTCACCGAAGTGCGCGATGCCATCTATCTGTTGACCTCGCGCGCCGAAACCCCGGAGGTGGCCCGGGAGCTGGTGCGCGAAATGGACTGGTACGACCGCTACCTGGCCAAGGGCGAGGCCGATCGCAGCGCCAACACCACTCCGGGCAACAAGAAGGGCGGGTTGTCGAACATCGTCGAGAAGTCCCTGGGGTCGATCGTCAAGTCCGGCAGCAGCGCGATCAATGGTGTGCTGGGGCCGGGCGAACGTTTCAGCCGCAAGGGCCTGATCTTCTGCGCGACCCCGGCCAGCGATTTCGTCTGCGGCACCCTGCAACTGGCGGCCGGGATGAACCTGCATGTGTTCACCACTGGGCGCGGCACCCCTTACGGCCTGGCGATGGCGCCGGTGGTCAAGGTCTCGACCCGTTCCGAGCTGGCCCGGCGCTGGCCGGACCTGATCGACATCGATGCCGGGCGTATCGCCACGGGGCGGGCGAGCATCGAGGAACTGGGCTGGGAGCTGTTCCACTTCTATCTGGACGTGGCCAGCGGCAAGCGGCAGACCTGGGCCGAGCGGCACAAGCTGCACAACGACATCACCCTGTTCAATCCGGCGCCCATCACCTGACCCGGGGCGCTGCCGCGGGCTACGATCCGACTGCGAAGTGGGCGCCGTGCTTGAGAGGGCCGAGGTCCTGCGGACCTATCGCAGCCTCGCCAGGGCTCGGCAGCGGCTACATCGAGTGTGTCTGCCGAGCGTGTGGCGTACACCCTGTAGCCGCAGCCGAGCCGCGTGTGGCTGCGATCGGCGCGCAGCGCGGGCGTGGCTTTTGAGCGCGGCGCGCTTATCATTGGGCGCCTGACGACAGGCTCAAGGTTGACCCGGCATGCTGGCCATTTTTCTCGAAACGCTGAATATCACCGCGCCGGTCTTCGCCATGCTGTTCCTCGGGCTGCTGCTCAAGCGCATCGCCTGGATCAACGACGGTTTTATCCACACCGCGTCGGCCCTGGTGTTCAACGTCACCATGCCGGCGCTGTTGTTTCTCGGCATCCTCCACGCCGACTTGCATTCGGCGCTCAAGCCAGGGCTGCTGATCTACTTCACCGTGGCCACCCTGGCCAGTTTTGCCTTCGCCTGGGGCTGGGCGATCTGGCGCTGCCCGCGGGAAGACCGGGGCATCTATACCCAGGGCGCGTTTCGCGGCAACAACGGAATCATCGGCCTGGCGCTGGCGGCCAGCATGTATGGCGACTACGGGATCTCCCTCGGGGCGGTCCTCGCGGCGCTGGTGATCCTGTTCTACAACACCCTGTCGACCATCGTCCTGGCGGTGTACAGCCCGGTGATCAAGTCAGATCCATGGAGCATCTGCAAAAGCGTGATCAGCAACCCGCTGATCATCAGCGTCCTGGCGGCCACGCCCTTTGCCATGTTCCAGATCGGCCTGCCGGCCTGGCTGGAGACCTCGGGCCAGTACCTGGCGCAGATGACCCTGCCGCTGGCGTTGATCTGCATCGGCGGCACCTTGTCCCTGGCGGCGCTGCGCCAGAGCGGCGACCTGGCGTTGAGTTCGAGCCTGATGAAGATGGTCGGCCTGCCGCTCATGGCCACCTTCGGCGCCTGGCTCTGCGGGTTCCGCGGGGCGGAGCTGGGGATCCTGTTCCTGTATTTCGGCAGCCCCACCGCCGCGGCGAGCTTTGTCATGGCCCGGGCGGCCAATGGCAATCATGAACTGGCGGCGGCGATCATCGTCATCACCACACTGATGGCGGCGGTGACCACCAATATCGGGATCTTCCTGCTGCAGTGGGGCGGGTGGATCTGACCCGGTACATGTAGGAGCGAGGCTTGCCCGCGATAGCGTTTTGTCTGACACACCGCTATCGCGGGCAAGCCTCGCTCCTACAGGGAAATCATTCTGCCTTCTGGTAGCTGTCGATCACTTCCTGGGCAGCACGGAACGCGTCGATCGCCGCCGGTACGCCGGCGTACACCGCGCAATGCAACAGCGCCTCGCGGATCTCTTCCACCGTGCAGCCGTTGTTCAGCGCGCCGCGAACGTGGCCCTTGAGTTCCTGCGGGCACTTGAGCGCGGTCAGGGCGGCGAGGGTGATCAGGCTGCGGGTCTTCAGCGGCAGGCCTTCGCGATTCCAGACACTGCCCCAGGCATGCTCGTTGACGAAGTCCTGCAGCGGCTGGCTGAACGCGGTGGCGTTGCCCAGGGCGCGATCGACGAAGGCGTCGCCCATCACTTGGCGGCGTACTTCCACGCCCGGCTTTTTGTTCTCGGTCATTGCGCTTCCCCTTTCTTGTGTTGGCGGCGCCAGGCTCGCAGCGAACTGAACAGCAGGAACGCCACCAGCACTGGCAGGACGAAAAACAGCATCAAGTCTTCCAGCTTGCCGGCCAGCGGCATGCCGGTGGTGAAAGACACCACATGCAGCCCGTAGGCCAGGTACAGGCCGAGAAACAGCAGGCCTTCGGCCCGGGTGACCCGATAGCCCGAATAAAACACCGGCAGGCACAGCACGGCGACACCGAGCATCACCGGCAGGTCGAAGTCCACGGCGTTGGGCGATACCGACAGGGGCGTCGGCGCCACCAGGGCGGTAAAGCCCAGGACCCCGAGCAGGTTGAACAGGTTGCTGCCGATGATGTTGCCCACGGCGATGTCGCGCTGGCCGCGCAGCGCGGCGATCAGCGAGGTGGCCAGGGCCGGCAGGGAAGTGCCGACGGCGACTATGGTCAGGCCGATGATGCGCTCGGACAGCCCCAGGTCGGTGGCGACCTCCACCGCCGCCTCGACCAGCAGATGCCCGGCGAGCACCAGCAGGAGCAGGCCGGCGATCATCCACAGCAGGCTGCTCAGCCAGTGGCGGCGGGGCGTATCGGTTGGCGCGTGGGCATGCGGGCGCACCGAGTGCCGCGACTGGCGCAGCAGCAGGCCCAGGTACAGGACCAGGGCGCCCAGCAGCACCAGGCCGTCGACGGGAGTCAGCTCTTCGTTATAGGCCAGGACGAACACCAGCAGGCTGGCGAGGATCATCAACGGGATGTCCAGGCGCACCAGCTGGCGCGAGACCCGCAGGGGAATGATCAGGGCGGACAGCCCGAGGGTCACCAGGATGTTGAAGATGCTGCTGCCGATCACGCTGCCGACGGCGATGTCGGTGTTTTCGGCCAGGGTCGCCTGCAGGCTGACCGCCATCTGCGGCGCGCTGCTGCCGAAGGCGACGATGCTCAGGCCAATGATCAGCGCACGCACATGCAGGCGTGCGGCGAGGCGCACCGCACCGCGCACCAGCAGTTCGGCGCCGGCCACCAGCAGGAGCAGGCCACTGAACAACTGCAGGACGCTGAACAGCGGTAAATCGGCTAGTCCGAAAATGGTCAGGGCTCCGTGGGTCAGTCGCTGAGGGCTTGCACGCGCACCTTCGCGGTGCCGCTGCGGATCATACCCAACTGCTGCGCGGCGGCACGCGACAAATCGATCAGCCGGCCGCGGGTATGCGGGCCGCGGTCGTTGATCCGGACCACGACGCTCTTGTCGTTATTGAGGTTGGTGACCTTGACGCGGGTGCCGAAGGGCAGTTCGCGATGGGCGGCGGTCATGCCGTGCTGGTTGAAGGGTTCGCCACTGGCGGTACGTTTGCCGTGGTGCTTGGCGCCGTAAAAGGACGCGGTGCCGGTCTGGTCGTAGCCGCGCGGGTCGATGACATGGCTGGCGCAGCCGGCCAGGAATGAAAAGAGGACCAGACAGCCCAGTAAGCGTTTCATCGATCGGGACCCCGAAAACAAATGTAGGAGCGAGCTTGCTCGCGATGGCGTTTTGTCTGAGACAACGCGATCGCGAACAAGCTCGCTCCTACAGGGGCGGAATTTGCAAACTCCGCCATCAACACTGCAGTCAGCCTTCGAGCTTGCTTTTCAGCAGTTCGTTCACTTGCTGCGGGTTGGCCTTGCCTTTGGAGGCCTTCATCGCCTGGCCGACGAAGAAGCCGAACATCTTGCCGCGCTTGGCTTCATCGGCCGCGCGGTACTGCTCGACCTGCTCGGCGTTGGCCGCGAGCATTTCGTCCAGTACGGCGGAGATGGCGCCGGTATCGGTGACCTGCTTGAGGCCGCGCTTGTCGATGATCTCGTCGGCGCTGCCTTCGCCGTTGGCCATGGCCTCGAACACCGTCTTGGCGATCTTGCCGGAGATGGTGTTGTCCTTGATGCGCAGCAGCATGCCGCCCAGTTGCTCGGCCGAGACCGGCGCCTCGTCGATGTCCAGGCCCTGCTTGTTCAGCAGGCTGCCCAGTTCGACCATCACCCAGTTGGCCGCCAGCTTGGCGTCGCCGGCGATGCGCGCGACCTGCTCGAAGTAGTCCGCCTGTTCGCGGCTCGAGGCCAGCACGCTGGCGTCGTAGACCGACAGGCCGAACTGCTCCTGGAAGCGCTCGCGTTTCTGTGGCGGCAGTTCCGGCAGGGTGGCGCGCACCTGGTCGAGGAACGAGTCCTCGATGACCACCGGCAGCAGGTCCGGGTCGGGGAAGTAACGATAGTCGTTGGCTTCTTCCTTGCTGCGCATCGGACGGGTCTCGTCCTTGTTCGGATCGTACAGGCGGGTCTGCTGGATCACCTTGCCGCCGTCTTCGATCAGGTCGATCTGGCGCTGGATTTCCGAGTTGATGGCTTTTTCGATGAAGCGGAACGAGTTGACGTTCTTGATCTCGCAGCGCGTGCCGAACTCGGCCTGGCCTTTCGGGCGGACCGACACGTTGCAGTCGCAACGCAGGGAGCCTTCGGCCATGTTGCCGTCGCAGATCCCCAGGTAGCGCACCAGGGCGTGGATCGACTTGACGTAGGCCACGGCTTCCTTGGCGCTGCGCATGTCCGGCTCGGAGACGATTTCCAGCAGCGGGGTGCCGGCGCGGTTCAGGTCGATGCCGCTGGCGCCGCTGAATTCTTCGTGCAGGCTCTTGCCGGCGTCCTCTTCAAGGTGCGCGCGGGTGATGCCGACCCGCTTGACCGTGCCGTCTTCCAGCGGGATGTCCAGGTGGCCCTTGCCGACGATCGGCAGTTCCATCTGGCTGATCTGGTAGCCCTTGGGCAGGTCCGGGTAGAAGTAGTTCTTGCGGGCGAACACGTTGTGCTGGCCGATCTCGGCGTCGATGGCCAGGCCGAACATGACCGCCATGCGCACCGCTTCCTGGTTCAGCACCGGCAGTACGCCGGGCATGCCCAGGTCCACCAGGCTGGCCTGGGTGTTGGGCTCGGCGCCGAACGCGTTGGCGCTACCGGAGAAAATCTTCGATTTGGTGGTGAGCTGGGTGTGAATCTCCAGCCCGATCACGACTTCCCATTGCATGTGTTTCTCCTCAGAAGCCGGTTGGTGTGCGGGTGTGCCAGTCAGTGTTCAACTGATACTGGTGGGCAACGTTCAACAGACGGCCTTCCTGGAAATACGGGGCGAGCAGTTGCACGCCGACCGGCAAGCCATCGACGAAGCCCGCGGGCATGGACAAGCCCGGCAGGCCCGCGAGGTTGGCGGTGATGGTGTAGACGTCTTCCAGATACGCAGCGACCGGGTCGCTGCTCTTGTCGCCGATTTTCCAGGCCGGGTTCGGCGTGGTCGGGCCAAGGATGATGTCGACTTCATTAAAGGCAGCCATGAAGTCGTTCTTGATCAGGCGACGGATCTTCTGCGCCTTCAGGTAGTAGGCGTCGTAGTAGCCGGCCGACAGCGCATAGGCGCCGACCATGATCCGGCGCTGCACTTCAGTGCCGAAGCCCTCGCCACGGGAACGCTTGTACAGGTCGGTGAGGTTCTTCGGCTCTTCGCAGCGATAGCCAAAACGCACGCCATCGAAACGCGACAGGTTGGAGGAAGCCTCCGCCGGTGCGATCACGTAGTACGCCGGGATGGCGTGCTGCATGTTCGGCAGGCTGATTTCCTTGATCACGGCGCCGAGCTTTTCCAGCTCCTTGACGCTGTTGTGGATCAGCTCGGCGATACGCGGGTCGAGGCCGGCGCCGAAGTATTCCTTGGGCACGCCGATGCGCAGGCCCTGCAGCGAGCCGTTGAGGCTGGCGCTATAGTCCGGCACGGGCTCGTCGATGCTGGTGGAGTCGTTCGGGTCGAAACCGGCCATGCCTTGCAGCAGCAGCGCGCAGTCTTCGGCGGTGCGGGCCAGCGGGCCGCCCTGGTCGAGGCTGGAGGCGTAGGCGATCATGCCCCAGCGCGAAACGCGACCGTAGGTCGGTTTCAGGCCGGTGAGGTTGGTCAGCGCCGCCGGCTGGCGGATCGAGCCGCCGGTGTCGGTGCCGGTGGCGGCAGGCAGCAGGCGCGCGGCGACCGCGGCCGCGGAACCGCCGGACGAGCCGCCCGGAACGCGTTCCAGGTTCCAGGGGTTCTTCGCCGCGCCGTAGTAACTGGTCTCGTTGCCCGAGCCCATGGCGAATTCGTCCATGTTGGTCTTGCCCAGGGTCACGGTGCCGGCTGCGGCCAGCTTGGCGACCACGGTGGCGTCGTAGGGCGCCTTGAAGTTGTCGAGCATCTTCGAGCCGCAGCTGGTGCGGATGCCCTGGGTGCAGAACAGGTCCTTGTGGGCGATCGGCGCGCCGAGCAGGGCACCGTTCTCACCGTTCGCGCGCCGCTCGTCAGCGGCCTTGGCCTGCTGCAGCGCGAGATCTTCGGTGAGGCTGATGAAGCTGTTGAGCTGCGGGTCGAGCTGGGTGATGCGCGCCAGCAGGGTCTTGGTCAGTTCTTCGGAGGAAAACTTCTTGTCGGCGAGTCCGCGGGCGATCTCGGCCAGAGTCATATGATGCATTGCAGGCTCTTTCCCTATTAGTCGATGACTTTCGGAACCAGGTACAGGCCGTTCTCGACCGCCGGTGCGATGGACTGGTAGGCCTCGCGATGATTGGACTCGGTCACAACGTCTGCGCGCAGGCGCTGGCTGGCTTCCAGGGGGTGGGCCAGGGGCTCGATACCGTCGGTATCGACTGCCTGCATTTCATCCACCAGCCCGAGAATGCTGTTCAGGGCGGAGGTGATGTGTGGAAGATCGGCATCATTGAGGCCAAGGCTGGCCAGATGAGCGATTTTTTCCACGTCGGAGCGTTCAAGCGCCATGGGATTCTCCAGTGGAAAACAGAACGGACCTTGTCCGTGTGTTGGATTGTCGGAACACTACCGCCTTTCTACGGTCACATAGGCCGCGATCGTGGGGATTGGTGCACAGAAAAGCGGCCAATTTAACATATTGGCGCCTTGCCCAAAATCCCTGTCGTTGTTAGAGTTTGCCGCACTTTTTTACCCACGCGTTGCCTAGGGTCCCTTTCCCATGTTCAAGAAACTGCGTGGCATGTTTTCCAGCGATCTTTCCATTGACCTGGGCACTGCCAACACCCTTATTTACGTGCGCGAGCGCGGTATTGTCCTGAATGAGCCATCGGTCGTGGCCATCCGGACCCACGGTAATCAGAAAAGTGTCGTGGCTGTCGGTACCGAAGCCAAGCGCATGCTCGGTCGTACTCCGGGCAATATTGCTGCCATTCGTCCGATGAAAGACGGCGTGATCGCCGATTTCAGCGTCTGTGAAAAGATGCTGCAGTACTTCATCAACAAGGTTCACGAAAACAGTTTCCTGCAGCCCAGCCCTCGTGTGCTGATCTGCGTTCCATGCAAGTCCACCCAGGTCGAGCGTCGTGCCATCCGTGAATCGGCCCTCGGTGCCGGTGCCCGTGAAGTGTTCCTGATCGAAGAGCCGATGGCGGCTGCAATCGGTGCCGGCCTGCCGGTCGAGGAAGCCCGCGGCTCGATGGTCGTGGATATCGGTGGCGGTACCACCGAGATCGCCCTGATTTCCCTGAATGGCGTGGTGTATGCCGAGTCCGTGCGGGTTGGCGGCGACCGTTTCGACGAAGCCATCATTACCTACGTGCGTCGCAACTACGGCAGCCTGATCGGCGAATCCACCGCCGAGCGCATCAAGCAGGAAATCGGTACGGCCTACCCGGGCGGCGAAGTCCGTGAAGTCGACGTTCGTGGCCGCAACCTGGCCGAAGGCGTGCCGCGCGCATTCACCCTGAACTCCAATGAAGTGCTGGAAGCTCTGCAAGAGTCGCTGGCGACCATCGTTCAGGCGGTGAAAAGCGCGCTGGAGCAATCGCCTCCGGAACTGGCCTCGGACATCGCCGAGCGCGGTCTGGTGCTGACCGGCGGTGGCGCCCTGCTGCGTGACCTGGACAAGCTGCTGGCCCAGGAAACCGGTCTGCCGGTGATCGTCGCCGAGGACCCGCTGACCTGCGTAGCGCGTGGCGGTGGCCGTGCATTGGAAATGATGGACAAACACACCATGGATCTGCTCTCCAGCGAATAATCGCGCCGGATGCATCCATGTGTTCCGCTCGCAGGCAGCACTTTGCAGTGCTGCCTGTTGGCGTTTATCTTCTGTCATTCTGCTCCAGGCCGGTTTGAAGCCGTATGAATAAAGAGAACATTTGCCTGGGAGGAGCGGCTTATTAAACCGCTTTTCGCCAAAGGCCCCTCATTGGGCGTGCGCCTGTTGGTGCTGGTCGTGCTTTCGGTCGCGCTGATGGTCGTCGATGCCCGCTTCACACTGCTCAAGCCAGTGCGTAGCCAGATGTCGCTGGTGCTGATGCAGTCCTACTGGATCACCGACCTGCCGCAGCGGCTATGGCAGGGTGTGGTCAGCCAGTTCGGCAGCCTGACCGAGCTGGCCGCCGAGAACGAAAAACTCCAGACCGAAAACCTGTTGCTCCAGGGACGCCTGCAGAAGCTGGCCGCCCTGACCGAGCAGAACGTGCGCCTGCGCGAGTTGCTCAACTCTTCCGCGCTGGTCAACGAGAAGGTCGAAGTCGCCGAGCTGATCGGCATGGACCCCAACCCCTTCACCCATCGCATCATCATCAACAAGGGCGAGCGCGACGGCGTGGTGCTCGGGCAACCGGTGCTCGATGCCCGCGGCCTGATGGGGCAGGTGGTCGAACTGATGCCCTACACCTCGCGTGTGCTGCTGCTCACCGACACCACCCACAGCATTCCTGTGCAGGTCAATCGCAACGGCCTGCGGGCGATCGCCAGCGGCACCGGCAATCCGGAGCGCCTGGAGCTGCGGCATGTGGCCGATACCGCGGATATCAAGGAAGGCGACCTGCTGGTCAGCTCCGGCCTGGGCCAGCGTTTCCCGGCGGGTTACCCGGTGGCGACGGTGAAAGAAGTGATCCATGACTCCGGCCAGCCATTCGCCGTGGTGCGCGCGGTGCCGACGGCGGCCCTGAACCGTAGCCGTTATCTGTTGCTGGTGTTCAGCGATAACCGTACCGCCGAAGAACGCGCCAACGACGCCGCCCAGGCGCAAGAGGCCCAGGATCGACAGGGCGGTGCCGCCGCTCCGGTGGTGCCGGCGACCGTGCCCAAGCCTGCCGTGCCCGCCGCGGCCGCTCCCGTGACTTCTGCTCCCGCCGCGGCTCCAGCGGTTCCCGCTGCGCCGGCCGCCGCCACTCCGGCCAAGCCCGTGGCCCATCCGGCCCCGGTCAAGCCGGCGGCCACCAGACCCGCTGCGCCCAAGCCGCCCGCCGCGGCCCCGGCCTCCACGGGAGGAAGAGAATAATGTCCCGAAACGGCTGGATGGTCTGGTTGACCTTCATCATCGGCATGCTGCTCAGCGTGTCGCCGTTGCCGCAATTCATGGAAATCCTGCGCCCGCTCTGGCTGGCCCTGTTGCTGGCGTTCTGGGCCCTGGCCCTGCCGCACAAGGTCGGCATGGTCACGGCCTGGTGCCTGGGGCTGGCCGAGGACGTGCTGTACGGCACGCTGCTCGGTCAGAACGCGCTGATCCTGACCCTGATCACCTTCCTGGTGCTGTCGCTGCAGCAGCGCTTGCGCATGTTCCCGATGTGGCAGCAGAGCCTGGTGATCCTGGTGATATTCGGCCTGGCGCAACTGGTGCAACTGTGGCTCAGCGCCTTGACCGGCAACCGGCAACCGACGCTTGCCCTGGTCCTGCCGGCCCTGGTCAGTGCCTTGCTCTGGCCTTGGGTCAGCTTCGCTTTGCGCGGGTTGCGCCGACGTTTCAAAATCAACTGATTCGGTCAGGCATTTGCCCGTACCTCGACAGGGAGATGTCTTGATGAAACCGCTTTACCTCGCCTCAGGCTCGCCGCGTCGTCGTGAACTGCTCACGCAGATCGGCGTGCCTTTTACCGCCATCAGCGCGGATATCGATGAAACCCCGCTTGCCGATGAAAGCCCCGCCGCCTATGTCGAACGCCTGGCGCGCGGCAAGGCGGCGGCCGGGCGTGCGCTGCTCGGCAGCGACCAGGCGCAGGCCGCGGCCTGCGTGCTGGGGGCCGACACCGCCGTGGTCCTGGATGGGCGGGTCCTGGGCAAACCCACGGACCAGGCCGATGCGCGGTCGATGCTGATGGCCCTCGCGGGCCGCGAGCATGAAGTGCTGACGGCCATCGCCGTGCTCGACGGCCAGCGCTGCGAGTCGCGGGTGGTGCGCAGCCTCGTGCGCTTCCGGGCGATCGGCGAGGACGAGGCCGCGCGCTACTGGGCCAGCGGCGAGCCGCGGGACAAGGCCGGCGGTTATGGCATCCAGGGACTTGCGGCGGTATTCGTGGCAGGGCTCAATGGCAGTTACTCCGCCGTCGTCGGCTTGCCGGTCTGCGAAACCGCAGAACTGCTCGGCCATTTCGGCATACCCTGTTGGCAAAACCTTGCAGTGCGCTGAGCGCCGTCCCTGACCGATGCGGCCATCCCTAGTGAATATGCCTGAACGAGACCCAGCCATGAGTGAAGAGATTCTGATCAACATCACGCCGATGGAGTCGCGCGTGGCGGTGGTCGAAAACGGTGTGCTGCAAGAAGTCCATGTCGAGCGGACCCAGCGTCGCGGCATCGTCGGCAATATCTATAAAGGCAAGGTGGTGCGGGTCTTGCCGGGCATGCAGGCGGCATTCGTCGATATCGGCCTGGATCGTGCTGCGTTCATTCATGCTTCGGAAATCTCCCTGCGCGAAGGGCCGGCGGTGGAGAGCATCGGTGCCCTGGTCCATGAGGGGCAGAGCCTGGTGGTGCAGGTGACCAAGGACCCGATCGGCTCCAAGGGCGCGCGCCTGACCACCCAGCTGTCGATTCCTTCGCGTTACCTGGTGTACATGCCGCGTACCGCCCATGTCGGCATTTCCCTGAAGATCGAGGACGAAGCCGAGCGCGAGCGCCTCAAGCAGGTGGTCAGCGATTGCGTGGCCCAGGAAGGGATCAAGGAAGCCGGCGGATTCATCCTGCGCACCGCCGCCGAGGGCGCGGGCGCCGACGAAATCATGATGGACATCCGTTACCTGCGACGCCTGTGGGACCAGATCGGCGCGCAGATCAAGACCATCGGCGCGCCCAGCGTGATTTACGAAGACCTCGGCCTGGCCCTGCGCACCCTGCGTGACCTGGTCAGCCCGAAGATCGAGAAGATCCGCATCGACTCCCGGGAAACCTTCCAGAAAACCACGCAGTTCGTCGCCGAGCTGATGCCGGAAATCGCCGATCGCCTGGAGCATTACCCGGGCGAGCGGCCGATTTTCGACCTGTATGGCGTCGAGGATGAAATCCAGAAAGCCCTGGAGCGCAAGGTGCCGCTCAAGTCCGGGGGCTACCTGGTGGTCGACCCGGCGGAAGCCATGAGCACCATCGACGTCAACACCGGGGCGTTCGTCGGACACCGCAACCTCGAAGAAACCATTTTCAAGACCAATCTCGAGGCGGCGACCGCCATCGCTCGCCAGCTGCGCCTGCGCAACCTGGGCGGGATCATCATCATCGACTTCATCGACATGGAAGACGAGGAGCACCAGCGCCAGGTACTGCGGACCCTGGAAAAACAGCTGGAACGCGATCACGCCAAGACCAACATCATCGGCATCACCGAGCTGGGCCTGGTGCAGATGACCCGCAAGCGCACCCGGGAAAGCCTGGAACAGGTGTTGTGCGAACCCTGCAGCAGCTGCCAGGGACGGGGCAAGCTGAAAACCCCGGAAACCATTTGCTACGAAATCTTTCGCGAAATCCTGCGCGAGGCGCGGGCCTACCAGGCCGAGGGCTATCGCGTCCTGGCGAACCAGAAGGTCGTCGACCGGCTGCTCGACGAGGAGTCGGGCAACGTCGCGGAACTGGAGGCCTTTATCGGCCGGACCATACGTTTCCAGGTCGAAACCATGTATTCCCAGGAACAATACGACGTGGTGCTGCTCTGAGTCCGCGTACCCTACATTTACCGGATGCAGCTGGCCCGGGCCTGTGCATGACTGTTGCCACGGGAGCCAGCTGACATGGAGCGTCTGATGCGTTTTCTCGCTGCCCTGACCCGTTGGGGGCTGGGGCTTTGTGCGTTGTTGCTGGTGCTGACGGCGCTGTACGTCAGCCTGGGACGGGAGTTGACCCCGCTGGTGGCGGAATACCGGGCCGAGGTCCAGGACAAGGCCCGGGAAGCCTTGAGCATGCCGGTGCAGATCGGCCGCCTGGAAGGCAGCTGGAGCGGCTTCTCGCCCATTCTGCTGGCCCACGATGTGACCGTCGGCGAGGGCGCCAATGCCCTGCGCCTGGATCAGGTGCGCGTGGCGCCGGACCTGCCGGGCAGTGCGCTGGCGCGCCAGCTGCGGATCGGCCACCTGGAGTTCAGCGGCCTCAACCTGAGCCTCAAGGAAGGCGCGGACGGGCGCTGGGCGCTTGAAGGCCTGCCGGTGCAGGACGACCAGCCGCTGGACCCCGAACAGTTGCTCAACCGCCTGCAGATGGTCAGCGAACTCTCGCTGCTCGATAGCCAGGTGACGCTGCAGCCGCTTGATCATGCCGCGATTGCCTTGACCTACGTCGGCCTGAACCTGCGCACCGGCCCCGGCCAGCAGCGCCTCGACGCACGCCTGACGCTGCCGGACGGGCAGCCGCTGGCGTTCAGCCTGCGGGCCCGGATCCGCGCCAGCGCCTGGCGCGAAGGGCGGGCCGACGCTTACCTGAGCCTGCCGCAAAGCGACTGGGCGAAATGGTTGCCGGCGCGCCTGACCCAGCAATGGACTTTCTCCGAGCTCAAGGCCGGCGGCGAATTCTGGCTGAGCTGGGGCGACGGCGAGTTGCAGAACCTGGTGGCGCGCCTGAATGCGCCGCAGCTCAAGGGCGCCTATGACGGACGCAAGCCGATCACCGTGAAGAACCTGGCGCTCAATGCCTACTTCCAGCGCAGCGAAGAGGGTTTCAGCGTGCTCTTCGATTCGCTGGCGATGAACCTCGGCGAGACGCGCTGGGAATCGCATCTGCAACTGCAACAGAGCGGTGCCGTCAACAGCGCCGAGGAGCTCTGGCACCTGCAGGCCGACCGTCTCGACCTGACGCCGCTCACCCCGCTCCTGGAGGCCTGGGCGCCGCTGCCGGAAAACGTCGCGACCGTCGTCGACCACCTCAAGGTCACCGGCGCCTTGCGCAATGTCCTGTTCGACTTTCGACCGCAGGCCAGCGGCGATCAGCGCCTGAGCTTCGCCGCCAACCTGGAGCGGGTCGGGTTCGACGCCTATCACGGCGCCCCTGCCGCGCGTAACGTCAGCGGCAGCATCAGCGGTGACCTCGGGCAGGGCGAATTGCGCATGGACAGCAAGGACTTTTCCTTGCACCTGGACCCGATCTTCGCCAAGCCCTGGCAGTACCTGCAGGCCAATGCCCGGTTGACCTGGAAGCTCGACGAGCAGGGCTTCACCCTGATCGCGCCGTACCTCAAGGTGCTGGGCGAGGAGGGCAAGATCGCCGGCGATTTCCTGATCCGCCTGCATTTCGACCATAACCAGGAAGACTACATGGACCTGCGCGTCGGCCTGGTCGACGGCGACGGACGCTATACCGCCAAGTACCTGCCCGAAGTGCTCAGCCCGGCGCTGGACGAGTGGCTGCGCACGGCGATCCTCAAGGGGGCGGTGGACGAAGGCTTCTTCCAGTATCAGGGCTCGCTGAGCCACGGCGCGGCCGACGAGGCGCGCAGCATCAGCCTGTTCTTCAAGGTCCACGACGCCGAGCTGGCTTTCCAGCCGGGCTGGCCGCACATCGGCAAGGTCGACGGCGATGTGTTCATCGAGGACAGCGGGGTGCGCATCCTGGCCAGCCAGGGCCAGTTGCTCGACACCCGGGTGAAGGATGTCTACGTCAATATTCCCCACGTGCCCGCCGGGCAAAGCACGCACATGTTCATCGACGGCGCGTTCGCCGGTGGCCTGGGCGATGGCCTGAAGATCCTGCAAGAGGCACCGATCGGCACCGGCTCGACCTTTGCCGGCTGGCAGGGCGAGGGCGACCTGCAGGGCAGCCTGAAACTGGATATCCCGCTGGTCAAGGGCGAGGAGCCGAAGGTCCTGGTGGATTTCAAGACCAGCAAGGCGCGGCTCAAGTTGAGCGAGCCGGAACTGGAACTGAGCCAGCTCAAGGGCGATTTCCGCTTCGACAGCAGCAAGGGGCTGAGCGGCCAGGGCATCAGCGCCCAGGCCTTCGAGCGTCCGGTGACCGCGCAGATCTTCGCCGACGGCCGTCCCGGCAAGCTCGATACGCGGGTAGTCGCCAAGGGCCAGGTGTCGGTCAACAACCTCACGCAATGGCTGAAATACAACCAGCCGCTGCCGGTTTCCGGGGACATTCCCTACCAGTTGCAGCTCAACCTCGATGGCGCGGACAGCCAGTTGATGGTCAGCTCCAGTCTCAAGGGGGTCGCCGTCGACTTGCCCGCGCCTTTCGGCCTGACCGCCAGCCAGGGGCGTGACAGCGTATTTCGCATGACCTTGCAGGGCGCCGAGCGCCGTTACTGGTTCGACTATGGCGACCTGGCCAACTTCACCTTCGCTGCGCCGAGCGGCAACTTTGCCGATGGCCGTGGTGAGTTGTTCCTCGGCGAGGGCGATGCGCTGCTGCCGGGGGCCAAGGGCCTGCGTGTGCGTGGCGTGCTGTCGGAGCTGGATGTGGAACCGTGGAAGGCGTTGGTCGATCGTTATGCCGGGCAGGATGCCGGTGGCAGCGCCAAGCAGTTGCTCAGCGGTGCCGACTTCAGGGTCGGCAAGCTCAGCGGTTTCGGCACGACCCTGGACCAAGCCCGTGTGCAATTGACGCGCAAGCCGTCTGCCTGGGCCCTGCAACTCGACAGCCAGCAGGCCAGGGGCGATGTGGCGATCCCCGATGCCAAGGCGGCGCCGATGGCGATCGATCTGCAGTACGTGCGCCTGCCGGCCGCGGACCCGACGGTCCAGGCCGACGAGAATGCGCCGGATCCGCTGGCCTCGGTGGACCCGAAGAAAGTCCCGGCGCTGGATCTTTCGATCAAGCAGCTGTTCCAGGGCGACGATCTGATCGGCGCCTGGTCGCTGAAAGTCCGGCCGACCGCCAAGGGCATGGCTTTCAACAGTCTCGACCTGGGGCTCAAGGGCATGCTCCTGCAAGGTGCCGGCGGCTGGGAAGGCGAACCGGGCGCCAGCAGCAGTTGGTACAAGGGGCGCCTGGGGGGCAAGAACCTGGCCGACGTGCTCAAGGGCTGGGGGTTTGCGCCGACCGTGACCAGCGAAGAATTCCATATGGACGTGGACGGGCGCTGGCCCGGTTCGCCGGCCTGGGTCGGGCCCAAGCGCTTCTCGGGCAGCCTGGACGCGACCCTGCGCAAAGGCCAGTTCGTGGAGGTCGAGGGTGGGGCCCAGGCCCTGCGGGTCTTCGGCCTGCTGAACTTCAACTCCATTGGCCGGCGCCTGCGCCTGGACTTTTCCGACCTGTTCGGCAAAGGCCTGAGCTATGACCGGGTCAAGGGGCTGCTGGTGGCCAGCAACGGGGTCTACGTGACCCGCGAGCCCATCGCCCTGACCGGGCCTTCGAGCAATCTGGAGCTCAACGGCACCCTGGACCTGGTGGCCGACCAGGTCGATGCGAAGCTGCAAGTGACCCTGCCGGTGACCAACAACCTGCCGATCGCCGCCTTGATCGTCGGCGCTCCGGCTGTCGGTGGGGCGCTGTTCTTGATCGACAAGCTGATCGGTGACCGGGTCTCGCGTTTCGCCAGCGTCAACTACAACATCAAGGGGCCGTGGAAGGACCCGAAAATGACCTTCGACAAGCCTTTTTGAAGCAACCCGATCCAGGCCCATGGAGTAGCATGGCCCTCTATCCCACTTCGGAGTGCGCCATGTCTCTTGCGGTGATTCAAATGGTCAGCCAGAGCGACGTGCTGGCCAATCTACAGCAGGCCCGGCACCTGCTGGAGCGGGCCGCCGCCGGCGGCGCGCGGCTGGCCGTGCTGCCGGAGAACTTCGCCGCCATGGGGCGCCGCGACGCGGCGGCCATCGGCCTGGCCGAGGCTCGGGGCGAGGGTCCGATCCTGCCCTGGTTGAAACAGACCGCCCGCGACCTCAAGTTATGGATAGTGGCCGGCACCCTGCCGCTGCCTCCGGTGGACCAGCCGCAGGCCAAGGCCCGCGCCTGCTCGCTGTTGATCGATGAGCAGGGCGAGACAGTGGCGCGATACGACAAGCTGCATCTGTTCGATGTGGACGTGGCCGACAATCGCGGCCGGTATCGCGAGTCGGATGACTATGCTCATGGAGAGCAGGTGGTCGTGGCGGATACGCCAGTGGGCCGGATTGGCCTGACGGTGTGCTACGACCTGCGTTTTCCGGAGTTGTACAGTGAATTGCGGGCCGCCGGAGCGGAACTGATCAGCGCTCCTTCGGCCTTCACCGCCGTGACCGGCGCGGCCCATTGGGACGTGCTGATTCGCGCCCGCGCCATCGAAACCCAGTGTTACCTGCTGGCGGCGGCCCAGGGCGGCTTGCATCCGGGACCCCGGGAAACGTTCGGCCACGCGGCCATCGTCGACCCTTGGGGGCGGGTGCTGGCGCAGCAGGATCAGGGCGAGGCCGTGCTGCTGGCCGAACGCGACAGCAGCGAACAGGCGTCCATCCGGGCGCGCATGCCGGTGGCCAGCCACCGGCGCTTTTTCTCGCAAGGCGCGCAGCGACTTGCCTAAGAACGACGAATTGAAGGCGTAAAGCATATGAGCGGGTTGTTATCTTCAGTCAGTGAACACCTTCTGGCGCCCGGTGGCGTGACCCTCGAAAGCCTGCAGGGCGTGCTCGGCGATCTGGCCGGCCCGGGCATCGATGCCGCCGACCTGTATTTCCAGGGGCAGATTTCCGAGTCCTGGTCGCTGGAAGACGGCATCGTCAAGGAAGGCAGCTTCAATCTGGACCAGGGCGTTGGCGTGCGGGCGCAGTCGGGGGAAAAGACCGGTTTCGCCTACAGCAACGCCATCACCCATGAGGCCCTGGGCCAGGCGGCCCGCGCTGCGCGCTCGATTTCCCGGGCCGGGCAGAACGGCACCGTACAGGCGTTCAGCGCCCAGGACGTGGCTCAGCTGTATGCGCCGGACAACCCGCTGGAAGTCATCAGCCGGGCGGAGAAGGTCGAGCTGCTCAAGCGTGTCGACGCCGCGACCCGTGCCCTCGACCCGCGCATCCAGCAGGTCAGCGTGAGCATGGCCGGGGTCTGGGAGCGCATCCTCGTGGCGTCCACCGACGGCGGCCTGGCCGCGGACGTGCGTCCGCTGGTGCGCTTCAACGTCAGCGTGATCGTCGAGCAGAACGGCCGTCGCGAGCGGGGCGGCCATGGCGGCGGCGGGCGTACCGACTACCGTTATTTCCTCAGTGAAGACCGGGCCATGGGCTATGCCCGCGAGGCCTTGCGCCAGGCCCTGGTCAACCTGGAAGCCATCCCTGCGCCGGCCGGCACCTTGCCGGTGGTCCTGGGGTCGGGCTGGTCCGGCGTGCTGTTGCACGAGGCGGTGGGCCACGGCCTGGAAGGCGACTTCAACCGCAAGGGCAGCTCGGCCTACAGCGGCCGCATGGGCGAAATGGTCGCCTCGAAGCTGTGCACCATCGTCGACGACGGCACCCTGGCCGGGCGTCGCGGTTCGCTGAGCGTCGACGACGAAGGCACCCCGACCGAATGCACCACCCTGATCGAGAACGGCGTGCTCAAGGGCTACATGCAGGACAAGCTCAATGCCCGCCTGATGGGCGTGGCCCGCACCGGCAACGGTCGGCGCGAATCCTATGCGCACCTGCCGATGCCGCGCATGACCAACACTTACATGCTGGGCGGCGAAAGCGATCCGGCGGAAATCATCGCCTCGGTGAAGAAAGGCATCTACTGCGCCAATCTGGGTGGCGGCCAGGTGGATATCACCAGTGGCAAGTTCGTGTTCTCCACCAGCGAGGCTTATCTGATCGAGGACGGCAAGATCACTGCGCCGGTCAAGGGCGCGACCCTGATCGGCAACGGGCCGGAAGCCATGAGCCGGGTGTCGATGGTCGGTAACGACCTGGCGCTGGACAGCGGGGTGGGGACTTGCGGCAAGGACGGGCAGTCGGTGCCGGTGGGTGTCGGCCAGCCGACCCTGAAGATCGATGCGATCACCGTGGGTGGCACGGGCGCGTGAGGCATGACGCGACGGGTGGGCTGCGTGGCAACCCACCCGGGCCGAGGTTCAACGCAGGCCGCGTTGGGTCTCGTCCAGCTCGCGGATGTATTTGAAGATTTTACGGCTGGAGGCGGGCGGCTTGTTGTGCGCCACCTCATGCTGGGCCTGACGGACCAGGGAACGCAGTTGCTGGCGATCCGCTTCCGGATAGTCGGCGACGAACTTCTCCAGGACCGCGTCGTCGCCGGCGATCAGGCGGTCGCGCCAGCGTTCCAGGTTGTGGAAGCGTTCGTTGTACTGGCGGGTGGAGGCGTCGAGCTGGTCCAGCAGTACCAGGATCGCGCTGGTGTCCTGATCGCGCATCAGCTTGCCGATGAATTGCAGGTGGCGTTTGCGCGCGATGTGGGCGACATGCTTGGGCGCATCCGCCAGGGCCCGGCGCAAGGCGTCGGTCAACGGCAGTTTGTTCAGCAAGTCGGGCTTGAGTGTTGTAAGGCGCTCGCCGAGATCAACCAGAGCATGCAGCTCGCGTTTGACCTGGGATTTGCTTTTCTCCCCATCGAGGGAGTCGTCGTAAGAATCAACCATGGTGGCAGTCCGCAAAGAAACGCCGCCATGATAACCAGTCGGGGCCCGCTTGTCCGGCCCGGTCGCTCGAAGGCCTTGAGCGAAAGCAGAATTTGAGTGGAGAACACCATGAGTGCAGTAGAAAGCGTCGGCCCGCAGGCTTTGCCGGCACTGCAGGAACAAGTCGAGCAGATCATCGCTGAGGCCAAGCGCCAGGGGGCCAGCGCCTGCGAGGTAGCGGTTTCTCTGGAGCAGGGCCTGTCGACCTCGGTTCGCCAGCGAGAAGTGGAAACCGTCGAATTCAATCGCGACCAGGGATTTGGCATCACGCTGTATGTTGGCCAGCGCAAGGGTTCGGCCAGCACTTCGGCCAGTGGCCCCGAGGCGATTCGTGAAACTGTCGCCGCGGCCCTGGCTATCGCCAAGCACACCTCGGAAGACGAAAGCTCCGGCCTGGCCGATGCCGCGCTGATGGCTCGGGACGTGCCGGACTTCGATCTGTTCCATGCCTGGGACATCACCCCGGAGCAGGCCATCGAACGGGCGCTGGCCTGCGAAGCCGCGGCCTTCGCTGCCGACAGCCGGATCAAGAACGCCGACGGCACTACCCTGAGCACCCATCAGGGTTGCCGCGTGTACGGCAACAGCCATGGTTTCATCGGGGGTTATGCCTCGACCCGCCACAGCCTGAGCTGCGTGATGATCGCCGAGGCCGACGGCCAGATGCAGCGCGACTACTGGTATGACGTCAATCGCCAGGGCCAGTTGCTGGACGATCCGGTGACCATCGGCCAACGTGCCGCGCAACGGGCCGCGAGCCGCCTGGGCGCGCGACCGGTGCCGACCTGCGAAGTCCCGGTGCTGTTTTCCGCCGAGCTGGCCGGCGGCCTGTTCGGCAGCTTCCTGGGGGCGATCTCGGGCGGCAACCTGTATCGCAAGTCGTCGTTCCTCGAAGGTGCGCTGGGCCAGCGGCTGTTCCCCGAGTGGCTGACCATCGACGAGCGTCCGCACCTGATGCGCGCCCTCGGCAGTTCGGCTTTCGACGGCGATGGCCTGGCCACCTACGCCAAGCCGTTCGTCGAAAACGGCGAGCTGGTGTCCTATGTGCTCAGTACCTATTCCGGACGCAAGCTCGGCCTGCCCAGCACGGCCAACGCCGGAGGCGTGCACAACCTGTTCGTGACCCATGGCGAGGAGGACCAGGCGGCTCTGTTGCGGCGCATGGGCCGGGGCCTGTTGGTCACCGAGCTGATGGGCCATGGCCTGAACATGGTCACGGGGGATTACTCCCGGGGCGCGGCCGGTTTCTGGGTCGAAAACGGCGAGATCCAGTTCGCCGTCCAGGAAGTGACGATTGCCGGCAACATGCGCGACATGTTCAAGCAGATCGTTGCCGTGGGTGACGACCTGGAGCTGCGCAGCAACATCCGCACCGGCTCGGTGCTGATCGAGCGGATGACAGTCGCCGGCAGCTAAGCGGCGATTGTTTCCACAGAAGCGCGCGTCCCGCTCGGGACGCGCGCTTTTTTATTGCCTGGATGCTCACTCACGGGGGCGTGATCCTATCCTTGTTTTGATTCTCAATATCATATAATAATAAATCTCATTATCGAATGAGCCCAGGTCATGAGTTCTGCCTTGCACGAGCAGCCTTATCTCGAAAGCTGGCGCTGGATGAGTCGCCAGATCCGTTGTGCCCTCGATCCGGACGAACCGCGCCTGATCGAGCATTACCTGGCCGAAGGGCGCTACCTGGCGTGTTGCACCGCTACCTCGCCCTGGCTGATCGCCGAAACCTCATTCCGTCTGCTGCTCGACACCGCCACCGACACCGCGCTGCCGTGGCATTGGCGTAGCCAGTGCCTGGACCAGGCCTGGCGCCCGCTGCGCGACCTGGAACGCCTCTCTTTCTGCAAATGCCGGCTCAAGCGCTGGCAAAGCCATGCCTGGCAGCTGGCGACCTGCTCGTTGCTGCCTTCCATTCCCCTGATCGAACTGGTGCAAGGATTTCCCGATGAGTAATACCCGTATCGAACGCGACAGCATGGGCGAACTGCGTGTCCCGGAACAGGCGCTGTATGGCGCGCAGACCCAGCGCGCGGTGGATAACTTTCCCATCAGCCACCAGCGCATGCCGGCGCAGTTCATTCGTGCGCTGATCCTGGCCAAGGCGGCCGCGGCCAAGGCCAACGTCGAACTCAAGCAACTGAGCGAAGCCCAGGGCAAGGCCATCGTCGATGCTGCCCAGGGCCTGCTGGAAGGCGATTTCATGCAGCATTTTCCGGTGGATATCTTCCAGACCGGTTCCGGCACCAGTTCCAACATGAACGCCAACGAAGTCATCGCCACCCTGGCCAGCCGTTTGCTCGGCGAGCCGGTCAACCCCAACGACCATGTGAACTGCGGGCAGAGCAGCAACGACATCATCCCCACCACCATCCACGTCAGCGCCGCGCTGGGCCTGCACGAACAACTGCTGCCGGCGCTGGTGCACCTGGTGCAGGTGATCGAGCGCAAGGCGGTGGAGGTCCATCCGTTTATCAAGACCGGGCGTACTCACCTGATGGACGCGATGCCGGTGCGCATGAGCCAGGTGCTGGACGGCTGGGCGCAACAGCTCAAGGCCAATATCGGCCACCTGCAGGACCTGCTGCCGAGCCTGCAGTCGCTGGCCCAGGGCGGTACCGCGGTGGGTACCGGGATCAACGCCCACCCGCAGTTCGCCGCCGGTTTCAGCCGGCAACTGAGCAGCCTGACCCAGGTGCAGTTCACGCCAGGCAAGAACCTGTTCGCGCTGATCGGTTCCCAGGACACCGCGGTGGCGGTCTCCGGCCAGCTCAAGGCCATCGCCGTCACCCTGATGAAGATCGCCAACGACCTGCGCTGGATGAACTCCGGGCCCTTGGCCGGCCTCGGCGAGATCGAGCTGGAAGGCTTGCAGCCGGGCTCCTCGATCATGCCGGGCAAGGTCAATCCGGTGATTCCGGAGGCCACGGCCATGGTGGCGGCCCAGGTGATCGGCAACGACACGACCATCACGGTGGCGGGGCAGTCGGGCAACTTCGAGCTCAACGTCATGCTGCCGATCATTGCCCAGAACCTGTTGAGCAGCATCGAGCTGCTGGCCAACTCCAGCCGCCTGCTGGCGGACAAGGCGATTGCCAGCTTCCGGGTCAACGAGCCCAAGCTCAAGGAAGCGTTGTCGCGCAACCCGATCCTGGTCACGGCGCTCAACCCGATCATCGGGTACCAGAAGGCCGCGGAAATCGCCAAGACCGCCTACAAGCAAGGGCGCCCGGTGATAGACGTGGCCCTGGAGCACACCGACCTGTCACGCAGCCAGCTGGAAGTCCTGCTCGACCCGGAAAAACTCACCGCGGGCGGCGTGTAAATCCCGATATTGCTTTGGAGGTTCACCATGGAGCACTGGAAACGCACGATCGAAAGGGCTAACCGTTTCTTCATGCAGGGCGACCTGGTGGACGCCCGTGAGTACTACTTGCAGGCCCTGGCCCTGGCGCAAGTGCTGTTCGAGCGCTGGAGCGATGCCGACGAAGCGGTGGCGGCTTGTGTCATCTCCCATCACAACCTGGCGGATCTGCACCTGCGCCTGAACCAGCCGGAGGAGAGCGCGGAATATCTCTGCGCCATCCATCAGCGGCTGTTGCAGGCCATGCAGGACGGCCGCCTGGCGCCGGCGCTGCGCGAAGCCGCGTTGCGCCAGAGCAGCAAGACCTATGTCGAGTTGCTCAATTTCATCAGCGAGCACGGCGAGTACCCCCGCACCCATCGCCTGCTGGAGGGCACTGTCGCGCCATCGACCTCCGGCGTCGCCCCTCGCGATGTCCCTCACTACGGAGCCCACTGATATGTCCTATACCTTGCCTGCATTGCCCTACGCCTACGATGCCCTGGAACCGCATATCGATGCGCAGACCATGGAGATTCACTACACCAAGCACCACCAGACCTACATCAACAACCTCAATGCCGCCGTGGAAGGCACCGAATGGGCCGAGTGGCCGGTAGAGCGGCTGGTGGCCGGCGTGCAGCAACTGCCGGAGACGCTGCGGGCGGCGGTGATCAACCAGGGCGGCGGGCATGCCAACCACTCGTTGTTCTGGGCGGTAATGGCGCCGACAGGCGGAGGCAAGCCAGAGGGGGCGCTGGCTGAAGCAATCGAGGGGCAACTGGGGGGCTTCGACAGTTTCAAGGACGCCTTCACCAAGGCCGCGCTCACTCGCTTCGGCAGTGGCTGGGCCTGGCTCAGCGTGACCCCGCAAAAGACCCTGGTGGTCGAAAGCAGTGGCAACCAGGACAGCCCGCTGATGAAGGGCAATACGCCGATCCTTGGCTTGGACGTCTGGGAGCACGCCTATTACCTGCGATATCAGAACCGGCGGCCGGAATACATCAATGCGTTCTACAACGTGATCAATTGGCCCGAGGTTGCCCAGCGCTACCAGGCCGCGCTGGCTTGAGCCCCCTTCTATAAAAAGATCTAAGGCTGACTATGGGCACTGAAACACTGACGATCAGCAGCGGACGGATGTTCCGCTACGCATTCGGTTCGCTGTTGCTGTTGGCGGGTACCGCATTGCTGGTGGCACAGGGCCTGTCCTGGCTGAACCTGGAACCGCGCTTGTTGCGGGCCTTGCAGGGTGGGGCGGTGTGCGCCTTGGGAACCGCGCTGGGGGCGGTGCCGGTGTTGGTGATTCGCAAGATGCCGGTGGCGTTGAGCGACACCCTGCTGGGCTTCGGTGCCGGGGTGATGCTGGCGGCCACGGCCTTTTCGCTGATCGTGCCGGGGATCGCCGCGGCCGAGAACCTTGGCCTGTCGCCCTGGGCGTCGAGTGGCCTGATCAGCTTCGGCATCATGCTCGGTGCGCTGTTCCTGTTCCTGGCGGACCGCAAGGTGTCGGGCGGCAGCCCGGAGACATTCGTCGGCACCCTCGAACACCCGGTCATCCCGCCGCGCATCTGGCTGTTCGTGTTCGCCATCATTGCCCATAACATCCCCGAAGGCATGGCCGTGGGGGTTTCCGCAGGGGGTGGCATGCCGGAGGCCGACAGCCTGGCGATGGGTATTGCCTTGCAGGATGTGCCGGAAGGCCTGGTGATCGCCCTGGTGCTGGCGGGCGCCGGCATGTCCAGGGTCAGGGCATTCCTGATCGGTGCTGCGTCAGGCCTGGTGGAGCCGGTATTCGCGCTGCTCTGCGCATGGCTGGTGAGCCTGGCGGAAATGCTATTGCCCCTTGGGCTGGCTTTGGCGGCGGGGGCCATGCTGCTGGTGGTCACCCACGAAGTGATTCCCGAGTCACGCCGCAACGGTCATGAAAAGCTGGCCAGCCTGGGTTTGTGTATCGGCTTCTGCCTGATGATGGTGATGGATACGGCACTCGCCTGAGTGCCTGTCCGGCGGGCTTGCCCCGCCGGGCTCATTCGCCTTCGTCGAAGTAGTTATTGATCAGTGCCGCCAGCGCATCCAGCGCTTCCTGCTCCTGCTCGCCCTCGGTCTTCAGGTGAATCTTGGTGCCTTTGCCGGCGGCCAGCATCATCATCGCCATGATGCTCTTGCCGTCGACCATCGACTCTGGCGTCCTGCCGGCGCGGATCTGGCAGGGAAACTGGCCGGCCACACCGACGAATTTGGCCGAGGCACGGGCATGCAGGCCCAGTTTGTTGATGATTTCAATTTCCAGAGCAGGCATCGCGGGGTTGGATCCTTTCAGCTGAGGTCGCGGTGGCGAACCTGGACGTTCTTCAGGGACTTCTGCAGGACCTGGCCCAGGCGTTCGGTCAGGTAGACCGAACGGTGGTGACCGCCCGTGCAGCCGATGGCAATAGTGACATAGGCGCGGTTGCTGGCGGCAAAGCGCGGCAGCCATTTCAGCAGATAAGTGGAGATGTCCTGGAACATTTCCTCGACATCCGGCTGTGCGGCCAGGTATTCGGCAACCGGCTGGTCGAGCCCGGATTGGGCGCGCAGCTCGGGTTTCCAGTACGGGTTGGGCAGGCAGCGCACATCGAACACCAGGTCGGCGTCGACGGGCATGCCGCGCTTGAATCCGAAGGACTCCACCAGGAACGCCGTACCCGGTTCCGGCTGGTTCAACAGGCGCAACTTGATGGTGTCGCGCAGTTGATACAGGTTCAGGTTGGTGGTGTTGACCTTGAGGTCGGCGAGGTCGGCGATCGGGCCCAGCAGATGGCTTTCGTCTTCGATCGCCTCGGCCAGCGAGCGGTTGTTGTTGCTCAGGGGGTGGCGGCGACGGGTTTCCGAAAAACGCTTGAGCAGGGTTTCCTCGTCGGCGTCCAGATAGAGCACGTCGCACTGGATATGCCGGCTGCGTACTTCCTCCAGCAGTTCAGGGAAGCGTGACAGGTGGCTTGGCAGATTGCGTGCGTCGATCGAAACGGCGACCAGCGGTTGCGTCAGTTCGGTATGGATCAGCGCTCGCTCGGCCAGCTCGGGCAACAGGCCGGCCGGCAGGTTGTCGATGCAGTAATAGCCGTTGTCCTCGAGTACGTTGAGGGCGGTGCTTTTACCCGAGCCGGAACGGCCGCTGACGATGATCAAACGCATGGCTACTGACCGTTCTGTTCGTCCAGGACAACCTTGTACAAGGCTTCGTTGCTGGTGGCGCTGCGCAGTTTGTCGCGCACCTCTTTGCGGTCAAGCATGCTGGCAATCTGCCGAAGCAGTTCCAGATGGGCATCGGTGGCGGCTTCCGGGACCAGCAGCACGAACAGCAGGTCGACCGGTGCGCCGTCGATGGCGTCGAAATCGATGGGAGCGTCCAGGTGCATCAGGGCACTGATGGGCGACTCACAGCCTTTGAGGCGGCAGTGTGGAATGGCGATGCCGTTGCCAAAACCGGTAGAACCCAGTTTTTCACGGGCAATCAGGCTTTCGAAGACATCTTGCATCTCCAGATCCGGCACTTCGCGGCTGATCAGGTTGGCAATTTGTTCGAGGGCGCGTTTTTTACTGCCGCCCGGCACGTTCACCAGGGAACGGCCGGGGGTCAGGATGCTTTCAAGTCGGATCATGGGAGGGGAGTGTTAGCGACCCGTGCCTTGGAGAAGGTGGAGTTGCTTTTCCTTATGCTTTTTCAGTTGGCGGTCAAGCTTGTCCGTGAGCAAGTCGATTGCGGCATACATGTCGTCATGTTCTGCATTGGCGACGACTTCCCCACCGTGGATGTGCAGCGTGGCCTCGATTTTCTGCTTCAGCTTCTCGACGGCCAGCGTTACCTGCACATTCGTAATCTTGTCAAAGTGCCGCTCCAGTCGGTCGAGTTTTTCGCCGATGTAAGCGCGCAGAGGTTCGGTCACTTCCAGTTGGTGTCCACTGATGTTGACTTGCATACAGCTTCTCCTTCGTTGCCAGTGCATAAAGCGGCAGGTCGATTGACCTGCCACTGGAACGCTATGGCGAGCCCGCCGGTTACATCAACCGCTTCCGTTCGCTGGAAGGCGCAATCCCAAGGGATTCGCGGTACTTGGCGACGGTACGACGGGCTACCTGAATGCCTTGTGCCTCCAGTAAACCAGCGATCTTGCTGTCACTCAACGGCTTTTTCTGATTTTCCGCGGCGACCAGTTTCTTGATGATCGCGCGGATCGCCGTGGACGAGCATTCGCCGCCTTCGGAGGTACTTACGTGGCTGGAGAAAAAGTATTTCAGTTCATAAATGCCCCGTGGGGTATGCATGAATTTTTGCGTGGTCACTCGTGAAATCGTCGACTCGTGCATGCCGACGGCTTCGGCGATGTCATGCAGGACCAGCGGTTTCATCGCCTCGTCGCCGTACTCGAGAAAGCCGCGCTGATGCTCGACGATCTGGGTGGCGACTTTCATCAGGGTCTCGTTGCGGCTTTGCAGGCTCTTGATGAACCAGCGGGCTTCCTGCAGCTGGTTGCGCATGAAGGTGTTGTCGGCGCTGGTGTCGGCGCGCCGCACGAAGCCGGCGTACTGCGGATTGACGCGCAGGCGCGGCACGGATTCCTGGTTCAGTTCCACCAGCCAGCGTTCGTTGTCCTTGCGCACTATCACGTCGGGGACTACGTATTCGGCTTCGGTGGATTCGATTTGCGAGCCCGGACGGGGATTGAGGCTCTGTACCAGCTCGATGACCTGGCGCAGCTCGTCTTCCTTGAGCTTCATGCGGCGCATCAGCTGGCTGTAGTCGCGGCTGCCGAGCAGGTCGATGAAGTCGGTGACCAGGCGCTTGGCTTCGGTCAGCCAGGGAGTCTTGGCAGGCAGCTGGCGCAGTTGCAGCAGCAGGCATTCGCCGAGGTTGCGGGCGCCGATGCCGGCCGGCTCGAATTGCTGGATGCGGTGCAGGACGGCCTCGATCTCGTCGAGTTCGATATCCAGCTCCGGGTCGAAGGCCTCGAGGATCTCTTCGAGGGTTTCATCCAGGTAACCCTGGTTGTTGATGCAGTCGATCAGGGTGACGGCGATCAGGCGATCGGTGTCCGACATGGGGGCCAGGTTCAACTGCCAGAGCAGGTGGCTCTGCAGGCTTTCGCCGGCCGAGGTGCGGGTGGTGAAGTCCCACTCGTCGTCATCGTTGCTGGGCAGGCTGCTGGCGCTGGTCTGGTAGACATCTTCCCAGGCGGTGTCGACCGGCAGGTCGTTGGGAATGCGCTCGTTCCATTCACCGTCCTCGAGGTTGTCCACCGTCGGAGCGGTTTCCTGGTAGGAGGTTTCCTGGATATCGGTATTGGGTTTCTGTTCGGTGCTGTCGGCCAGCGGATCGGTGTTGTCGAAGTCGTCGCCTTCTTCCTGGCGCTCGAGCATCGGGTTGGACTCCAGGGCCTCCTGGATTTCCTGTTGCAGGTCCAGGGTCGACAATTGGAGCAGGCGGATGGCCTGTTGCAGCTGCGGGGTCATCGTCAGCTGCTGGCCCATTCTGAGGACTAGCGATGGTTTCATGGCAGGGGCTTAACACCTTATTAGCCGGCGCACATGCGCCATCCACTACAGGGCGCGTGAGCGCCAAACATAAGCAAATTATATGCCTGAAACTGAAGTGTTTGCCTAGAGCGCTGTAACAATAAAAACAGCAGGGTTTTATTGGGGCGGGCGCTCTGGCGACCAGCCAAACACCTCAGGGCTTACAGGCGGAACTCATGGCCCAGATACACTTCCTTGACCAGTTGGTTGGCCAGGATGGTTTCGGCGTCGCCTTCGGCGATCAATTGACCGTCGTTGACGATGTAGGCGGTTTCGCAGATGTCCAGGGTTTCGCGGACGTTGTGGTCGGTGATCAGTACGCCGATGCCCTTGGCCTTCAGGTGGTGGATGATCTGCTTGATGTCGCCCACCGAGATAGGGTCCACGCCGGCGAAAGGTTCGTCGAGCAGGATGAACTTGGGAGCGGTGGCCAGTGCGCGGGCGATTTCCACGCGGCGACGCTCACCACCGGAAAGGCTCATGCCGAGGTTGTCGCGAATATGGTTGATGTGGAATTCCTGCAGCAGGCTTTCCAGTTCCAGGCGGCGTCCGGCCTTGTCGAGTTCCTTGCGGGTCTCGAGGATGCCCATGATGTTGTCGGCTACCGAGAGCTTGCGGAAGATCGAGGCTTCCTGGGGCAGGTAGCCGATCCCGGCACGCGCGCGGCCGTGCATCGGCTGGTGGCTGACGTCCAGGTCGTCGATCAGGATGCGTCCCTGATCGGCCTGGACCAGGCCGACGATCATGTAGAAACAGGTGGTCTTGCCGGCGCCGTTGGGGCCGAGCAGGCCGACGATCTGGCCGCTGTCGATGGACAGGCTGACATCTCGCACGACCTGGCGGCTCTTGTAGCTCTTGGCCAGGTGCTGGGCTTTCAGAGTTGCCATTACTGGGCCTTCTCGTCGGTTTTCTTTTTCGGCTGGATGACCATGTCGATCCGTGGACGCGACTCGGTGACCTTGCTGCCGTTGGCGCGACCGGCGCTGGCCAGCTTCTTGTTCGTGTCGTAGACGATTTTCTCGCCCTGGGTGATGTTGCCGTCCTTGTCGATGACCTTGGCGCGGTCGATCAGTACGACACGGTTTTGCGCGGCGTGGTACTGGATGGTAACGCCATAGCCCTGGACAGGCTTGGTGTCGCCCTGGGTTTGCAGCTGTTCGAAGTAGGCCAGGTTGCCCACCGAAGTCACCACGTCGATATCGCCGGTCTGGGTACGGGTGATGGTCACGGTGTTGCCGGTGACCTTCATCGAGCCTTGGGTGATGATCACGTCGCCCCGGTAGGTGGCTACGCCATTCTTGTCGTCCAGTTGAGCGTCGTCGGCCTGGATGCGGATGGGTTGCTGGCTATCGTTCGGCAGAGCCCAGGCGCTCACGCTTCCCAGTGCTGCGCCCAGACTGAGCAAAATAGGGAGGGTTTTAACGAGCCTCATACTGTCCTCTTACGTTCGATAGCAGGTTCATCCTGCCGTCTTTCAAATACGCTTTCATTCCCTTGCCAGTCGTCACGCCGCCGGCTCCGTCGATTCTAACGTCTTGATCGGTCTGCGCATATTGCTTCTGCGGGAATACTGTCATGCGGGTCGTGGTGATCAACAGGTTGCGATTCTTCTCGTCGGTGCGGGCAACTCGTACCGAATCGATCAGCTCCACCTCGGTGCCGTCCGGGTTGACTTCGCCGCGCTCGCTCTGGACGTGCCAGGGAAAGGCGGTGCCCCGATACATGTGCAGGTCCGGGTTGGTCAGCAGCGTTACCTCGGTGGCCTTGAGGTGCTCGACCTTGTCGGAAGTCATTTCGTACTGCAGCTTGCCGTCGGGCAGGTACTGCACGCTGTGAGCGTTGATGGCGTAGTAGTCGATGGCGCTTTCGTCGACCTGCACGACCGGCTTGTCGAGGAAGCGTTCCGGGCTGATGTTCCAGTATCCCACCGCCAGGAACAGCGCGGTGATGATGCCGAAGATCAGTATGTTGCGAATCTTTTTGCTCAGCATGGGAGGCTCTATAGGTAGGCGGCGTGGGCCGCTTCAAGGCTGCCTTGGGCGCGCAGGATCAGTTCGCAGAACTCACGGGCGGCACCTTCGCCGCCGCGGGCCTGGGTGATGCCGTGGGCATGTTCGCGGACGAAGCTGGCGGCATTGGCCACGGCCATGCCCAGCCCCACCCGGCGGATCACCGGCAGGTCCGGCAGGTCGTCGCCCAGATAGGCGACCTGCTCATAGCTTAGGCCCAGTTGGGCGAGAAGCCCGTCCAGAACCACGAGTTTATCCTCGCGGCCCTGGAACAGGTGGGGGATCCCCAGGTTCTTCGCCCGGCGCTCGACCACCGGCGTCTTGCGTCCGCTGATGATCGCCGTCTGTACGCCCGCGGCCATCAGCATCTTGATGCCCTGGCCATCGAGGGTATTGAAGGTCTTGAACTCGCTGCCGTCTTCGAGGAAATACAGGCGACCGTCGGTCAGTACGCCGTCGACGTCGAATACCGCCAGCTTGATGTGCTTGCCGCGTTGCAGCAGATCCGTGCTCATTACATGACTCCCGCGCGCAGCAGGTCGGACAGGTTGAAGGCGCCGATCGGGCGATCTTCCTTGTCCACTACGACCAGCGCGTTGATTCGATTGTCTTCCATGATCTTCAGGGCCTCGGCCGCCAGCATTTCGGCGCGGGCCGTCTTGCCGTGAAGGGTCATGACTTCATCGATGGTGGTGTGATGGATATCGATGGTGCGATCCAGGGTGCGGCGCAGGTCGCCGTCCGTGAAAACCCCGGCCAGGCGGCCGTCGGCCTCGACGATGACGGTCATGCCCAGGCCCTTGCGGGTCATTTCCATCAGGGCGTCCTTGAGCAGCGTGCCGCGCTGGACCTGCGGCAACTGATCGCCGGCGTGCATCACGTTCTCGACCTTGAGCAGCAAGCGACGGCCCAGGGCGCCTCCCGGATGGGAGAAGGCGAAGTCTTCGGCGGTGAAGCCGCGGGCTTCCAGCAGCGCCACGGCCAGGGCATCGCCCATGACCAGGGCGGCGGTGGTCGAGGAGGTCGGGGCCAGGTTCAGCGGGCATGCTTCCTGCTTGATCTGGACGTTGAGGTTGACCTCGGCGGCCTTGGCCAGCGGCGAATCGGGGTTGCCGGTGATGCTGATCAGCTGGATGCCCAGGCGCTTGATCAACGGCAGCAGGGTCACGATTTCATTGGTCGAGCCGGAATTGGACAGGGCCAGGATCACGTCGTCCCGGGTAATCATGCCCATGTCGCCGTGGCTGGCTTCGGCCGGATGGACAAAAAATGCCGTGGTGCCGGTGCTGGCCAGGGTCGCGGCGATCTTGTTGCCGATATGCCCGGACTTGCCCATGCCGACCACCACTACGCGGCCTTTGCTGGCCAGAATCATCTCGCAAGCGCGTACGAAATCTGCGTCGATATGGGGCAGCAAGCCTTCTACTGCTTCTATCTCGAGGCGGATGGTGCGTTGTGCCGATTGAATCAGGTCGGTGGATTGGCTCATGTCAGAAATCGTATAGCCTGATGAAAAGGCGGCGATTATAGCGGTAATGATCGATTCCCTCACGCAAGTTCGTCAGCCTTTGTCTTTCCGGGAGTCGGAATTGCCGGGAATGTCCGTTTTAGCCTGTCGTGATCCTGAACGCGGATGGCTTCGGTCTTGGGGGCTCCGTATCAGCAGTGATATAGTTCGCCGCCAGTTCGGCCTGCCCCTGGGTGCCGGTACTCCCGGCAGGGAGCCAAGCGTCCGAGTGAGAGGCTGCATCGCAAGGAGTTTAGATGAGTGCCGATAACGCCTACGCGGTCGAGCTGAAGGGACTGTCCTTCAAGCGCGGTGCGCGCAGCATCTTCAATAATGTCGATATCCGTATTCCACGCGGCAAGGTCACCGGCATCATGGGACCTTCCGGTTGCGGCAAGACCACGCTCTTGCGGCTGATGGGCGCGCAATTGCGCCCCAGCAGCGGTGAGGTCTGGGTCAACGGGCAGAATCTGCCGGCGCTGTCGCGCGGCGATCTGTTCGATGCTCGCAAGCAGATGGGGGTGCTGTTCCAGAGCGGCGCGCTGTTCACCGATCTCGATGTCTTCGAGAACGTCGCCTTTCCATTGCGCGTCCATACCCAGCTGCCGGATGAAATGATCCGCGATATCGTCCTGCTCAAACTGCAGGCGGTCGGCTTGCGCGGCGCGATCGATCTGATGCCCGACGAGCTGTCCGGCGGCATGAAACGTCGTGTGGCACTGGCCCGGGCCATCGCCCTGGACCCGCAGATCCTTATGTACGACGAACCGTTCGTAGGCCAGGACCCCATTGCCATGGGCGTGCTGGTGCGCCTGATCCGCCTGCTCAACGACGCGCTGGGAATCACCAGCATCGTGGTTTCCCACGACCTGGCGGAAACCGCGAGCATCGCCGACTACATCTATGTCGTGGGTGATGGCCAGGTGCTGGGGCAGGGTACGCCCGACGAACTGATGGACTCCGATAACCCGCGGATCCGCCAGTTCATGAAAGGCGACCCAGACGGTCCGGTACCCTTTCACTTTCCAGCGCCGGACTACCGCGCAGATCTTCTGGGGAAGCGCTGATGCGCAAAGTATCTTTATTGGAGCGGATTCGCCTGTTCGGTCACTCGGGCATCGATGTGCTCGCGGTGCTCGGACGTTCGAGCCTGATGCTGTTTCATGTGCTGTTCGGCCGCAGCCAGGCCGGCGGCGGCTTTGGCCTGCTGGTCAAGCAGTTGCATTCGGTGGGCGTGATGTCCCTGGTGATCATCGTGGTCTCCGGGGTGTTCATCGGCATGGTGCTGGCGCTGCAGGGCTTCAACATCCTGTCCAGCTACGGTTCGGAGCAGGCGGTGGGGCAGATGGTCGCCCTGACCTTGCTGCGTGAACTGGGGCCGGTGGTCACGGCGCTGCTCTTCGCTGGTCGGGCCGGCTCGGCGCTGACCGCGGAAATCGGCAACATGAAGGCTACCGAGCAGCTCTCCAGCCTGGAGATGATCGGTGTCGACCCGCTCAAGTACATTGTCGCGCCACGCCTGTGGGCCGGCTTCATTTCCCTGCCGTTGCTGGCGATGATTTTCAGCGTGGTGGGTATCTGGGGCGGCTCGTGGGTGGCCGTCGACTGGCTGGGAGTCTATGACGGCTCCTACTGGTCGAACATGCAAAACAGCGTGACGTTCAGCGACGATGTGCTCAATGGCATCATCAAGAGCATCGTCTTCGCTTTTGTCGTGACCTGGATCGCCGTATTCCAAGGCTATGACTGCGAGCCCACTTCAGAGGGGATCAGTCGTGCCACTACCAAGACCGTTGTGTACGCCTCGTTGGCCGTACTCGGCCTGGACTTTATTCTGACCGCCTTGATGTTTGGAGATTTCTGATGCAAAACCGCACCCTGGAAATCGGTGTCGGCCTTTTCTTGCTGGCTGGCATCCTGGCTTTGTTGTTGCTCGCCTTGCGGGTCAGTGGCTTGTCCCCGACCTCGAACACCGACACTTATAAACTTTATGCCTACTTCGACAATATCGCCGGTTTGACTGTCAGAGCTAAGGTGACCATGGCCGGTGTGACCATCGGCAAGGTCACGGCTATCGATCTGGACCGCGACAGTTTCACCGGTCGGGTCACGCTGCAGCTGGAAAAGCGCGTAGATAATCTGCCGACTGACTCCACTGCATCTATCCTGACTGCTGGCCTGCTCGGCGAGAAATACATTGGTATCAGCGTCGGCGGGGAAGACTCGTTGCTCAAGGATGGTGGAACCATCCACGACACCCAGTCTTCACTGGTGCTTGAGGACCTGATCGGTAAGTTCCTGCTCAATACCGTTAGCAAAGACGCCAAATGAGGGCTTTTTCATGATCTCTACCTTGCGACGTAGCCTGCTGGTACTCCTGGCGGCGTTGCCGCTGATGGCTAACGCCGTGGCGGCGCCGTCCGCTCATGATCTGGTACAGGACACCACCAGCCGCTTGCTGGCCGACTTGTCTGCCAACAAAGAGAAATACAAGCAGGATCCGCAGGATTTCTATGCGGCGCTGAACAGCATCGTTGGCCCGGTCGTGGATGCCGAGGGCATTTCCAAGAGCATCATGACGGTCAAGTACTCGCGCAAGGCCACCCCGCAGCAAATGCGCACCTTTGAAGAGAACTTCAAGAGAGGCCTGTTCCAGTTCTATGGCAACGCCCTGCTGGAGTACAACAACCAGGGTATCGTCGTCGATCCTGCCCGAGACGAATCGGGCGATCGCACCAGTGTCGGCATGACCGTCAAGGGTAATAATGGCGCGGTCTATCCAGTGTCCTACACGCTGGAGAAGATCAATGGCGAGTGGAAACTGCGCAACGTGATCATCAATGGCATCAACATCGGCAAACTGTTCCGTGACCAGTTCGCCGACGCCATGCAGCGCAACGGCAACGACCTGGACAAGACCATCAACAACTGGGCCGGTGAAGTGGCCAAGGCGAAGGCCGCGACCGAAAACGCTTCAGAGAAGGCCGGGCAATGAGCGAGTCGGCTGTCCGTCTGGGGCAAACCGGCGAATTGTTGATCAGCGGTGTGCTGGATTACCGCACTGGCCCGGGCCTGCGCAAGCAGGGCCAGGCCCTGATCGCGTCCAGCAAGGCCGCCGCGCTGGTGCTTGACTGTTCGGCGGTAGAGAAGTCCAGCAGCGTCGGTTTGTCGTTGCTGCTGGCCTTCATGCGCGATGCCGCGGCAGCCGGCAAGGCGGTCAGCATCCGCGCATTGCCCGAAGACATGCGCGAAATCGCCGAGGTTTCCGGCCTGACCGAGCTGCTGGCGCATCCTTGACCGTTCATTGACAAGCAAGCCCCCCGTCAGAGTCCTGCTATTGCGGGGTTCGCAGGCGCGGGGCTTTTTTGTATGATGTCCGACCCGCGCGCACAGGGCGCCGATTGAGGTTGAGCATGCAGGCCAACGAAGTGAAGAGCTTCCTTGAGGGAAAGCTGTCCGAGACTCTTTCATCAGTTCAGGTAGAAGTTGAGGGCGAAGGCTGCAATTTCCAGCTGAATGTGATCAGTGACGAACTGGTGGCCTTGAGTCCGGTCAAGCGTCAGCAGAGCATCTATGCCCATTTGAACCCATGGATCGCCGATGGCAGCATCCATGCGGTCACTATGAAATTTTTCAGCAGCGCGGCCTGGGCCGAGCGCACCTGAGCCCAAGGGCGTCGAGATTCTTATGGATAAATTGATTATTACCGGCGGCGTTCGTCTTGATGGCGAAATCCGCATTTCCGGGGCGAAGAACTCTGCCCTGCCGATTCTGGCTGCCACCCTGCTGTGCGATGGCCCGGTCACCGTTGCCAACCTGCCGCACCTGCACGACATCACCACCATGATCGAGCTGTTCGGCCGCATGGGCATCGAGCCGGTGATCGACGAGAAGCTCAGCGTCGAAATCGACCCTCGCACCATCAAGACCCTGGTCGCGCCTTATGAGCTGGTCAAGACCATGCGCGCCTCGATCCTGGTCCTGGGCCCGATGGTCGCCCGTTTCGGCGAAGCCGAAGTGGCCTTGCCCGGCGGCTGTGCCATTGGCTCGCGTCCGGTCGACCTGCACATCCGTGGCCTGGAAGCCATGGGCGCGGTGATCGATGTGGAAGGCGGCTATATCAAGGCCAAGGCGCCCGAGGGCGGCTTGCGCGGTGCGCACTTCTTCTTCGATACCGTGAGTGTGACCGGTACCGAGAACATCATGATGGCCGCTGCCCTGGCCAAGGGCCGCAGCGTGCTGCAGAACGCCGCCCGCGAACCTGAAGTGGTCGACCTGGCGAACTTCCTCAACGCCATGGGCGCCAAGGTTTCCGGCGCCGGCACCGACACCATCACCATCGACGGTGTCGAGCGCCTGCATTCGGCGACCTACAAGGTCATGCCGGACCGTATCGAAACCGGTACCTACCTGGTCGCCGCTGCTGTCACCGGCGGTCGCGTGAAGGTCAAGGACACCGATCCGACCATCCTTGAAGCCGTCCTGGAGAAACTCAAGGAATCCGGCGCCGAAGTCATCACCGGCGAGGACTGGATCGAGCTGAACATGCATGGCAAGCGTCCGAAGGCGGTCAACGTGCGCACCGCGCCGTACCCGGCGTTCCCGACCGACATGCAGGCCCAGTTCATCTCCCTCAACGCTATTGCCGAAGGCACTGGCGCGGTGATCGAGACCATCTTCGAAAACCGCTTCATGCACGTGTACGAACTGCACCGCATGGGCGCCAAGATCCAGGTCGAAGGCAACACGGCCATCGTCACCGGCACCGAGAAGCTCAACAGCGCGCCGGTCATGGCGACCGACCTGCGGGCTTCGGCCAGCCTGGTGATTTCGGCGCTGGTTGCCGACGGCGACACCCTGATCGACCGCATCTACCACATCGACCGTGGTTACGAGTGCATCGAGGAAAAACTGCAGATGCTCGGCGCCAAGATCCGCCGCGTACCGGGCTAGTTTGCGGGATGGGCACAAGGAGGTGCCCCAAGGTTTCGTTCCAAGTCGAGCCTGGTTCAGGCTCGATGCGTGCCCGGCGCCGTTTGTGTCCGGGCATGAGTATCCTGATTAAGGACTTACGTTTCCCATGTTGACCATCGCACTGTCCAAGGGCCGCATCCTTGATGACACCCTGCCGCTTCTGGCTGAAGCCGGCATCGTGCCTACCGAGAATCCGGACAAGAGCCGCAAGCTGATCATCCCCACGACCCAGGCCGACGTGCGCTTGCTGATCGTGCGCGCCACCGACGTGCCGACCTATGTCGAACATGGGGCCGCCGACCTCGGCGTGGCGGGTAAAGATGTGCTGATGGAATACGGCGGCCAGGGGCTGTACGAGCCGCTGGACCTGCAGATCGCCCAGTGCAAGCTGATGACCGCTGGCGCCATCGGTGCGGCGGAGCCCAAGGGGCGGCTGCGTGTGGCCACCAAGTTCGTCAATGTGGCCAAGCGTTACTACGCCGAGCAGGGGCGCCAGGTCGACATCATCAAGCTGTACGGCTCCATGGAGCTGGCACCGCTGATCGGCCTGGCGGACAAGATCATCGACGTGGTCGATACCGGCAATACCCTGCGGGCCAACGGCCTGGAGCCCCAGGAGCTGATTTCCATGATCAGCTCCCGCCTGGTGGTCAACAAGGCCTCCATGAAAATGCAGCACGCCCGCATCCAGGCCCTGATCGACACCCTGCGCAAGGCAGTGGAGTCGCGACACCGCGGTTGACCCACTTGCGCGGCATCAGCCGCGCCCGTCTATCCGTGTCATAGCCAATTTTCTCAGGTGCCCGCGCGAATGGACTGGTAGCTTAGGGCGCCTGAGCATTAGCCATTCAATGAGGCCCTCGCTATGACCGCTCCCACTGCAATTCGCCGACTCAACGCTGCTGACCCGGATTTCGCGCATCATCTGGATCATCTGCTGAGCTGGGAAAGTGTGTCTGACGACTCGGTCAACCAGCGGGTGCTGGACATCATCAAGGCCGTGCGCGAGCGCGGCGACGCGGCGCTGGTGGAGTTCACCCAGCGTTTCGACGGCCTGCAAGTGGCGTCGATGGCGGACCTGATCCTGCCGCGCGAGCGCCTGGAGCTGGCCCTGACCCGGATTACCGTGGCCCAGCGCGAAGCCCTGGAAAAGGCCGCGGCGCGGGTGCGCAGCTATCACGAAAAACAGAAACAGGACTCCTGGAGCTACACCGAGGCCGACGGCACGGTGCTGGGCCAGAAAGTCACGCCGCTGGATCGCGCCGGCCTGTATGTGCCCGGTGGCAAGGCGTCCTATCCATCTTCGGTATTGATGAACGCCATCCCCGCGAAAGTGGCGGGTGTTGCCGAGGTGGTGATGGTCGTGCCGACCCCGCGTGGCGAAGTGAATGAGCTGGTGCTGGCCGCTGCCTGCATCGCCGGCGTCGACCGGGTGTTCACCATCGGTGGTGCCCAGGCCGTGGCCGCCCTGGCTTATGGCACCGAGAGCGTGCCGCAAGTGGACAAGGTGGTCGGCCCGGGCAACATCTATGTGGCGACCGCCAAGCGTCACGTGTTCGGCCAAGTGGGCATCGACATGATCGCCGGTCCTTCGGAGATCCTGGTGGTGTGCGACGGCCAGACCGACCCGGACTGGATCGCCATGGACCTGTTTTCCCAGGCCGAGCATGACGAAGACGCCCAGGCGATCCTGGTCAGCCCGGACGCCGCGTTCCTCGACCAGGTCGCGGCCAGCATCGCCAAGCTGCTGCCGACCATGGAGCGTGCGGAAATCATCAACACCTCGATCAATGGCCGCGGCGCCCTGATCCAGGTACGCGACATGCAGCAAGCCATCGAAGTGGCCAACCGCATCGCCCCGGAACACCTCGAGCTGTCGGTCGCCGATCCGCAGGCCTGGCTGCCGCAGATCCGCCATGCCGGCGCGATCTTCATGGGCCGCCACACCTCCGAGGCCCTGGGCGACTACTGCGCGGGGCCGAACCACGTATTGCCGACTTCCGGCACGGCGCGTTTCTCCTCGCCGCTGGGGGTGTATGACTTCCAGAAACGTTCGTCGATCATTTTCTGCTCGGAGCAGGGCGCTTCCGACCTGGGCAAGACCGCTTCGGTGCTGGCCCGGGGCGAGTCGCTGAGCGCCCACGCCCGCAGTGCTGAATACCGGATCATCGCTGACCAGGAACAGGGGCAATAAGCATGAGTAAATTCTGGAGTCCATTCGTCAAGGACCTGGTGCCCTACGTGCCGGGCGAACAGCCGAAGCTGACCAGGCTGGTCAAGCTCAACACCAACGAGAACCCCTACGGTCCGTCGCCCAAGGCCCTGGCCGCGATGCAGGCCGAGCTGAACGACAACCTGCGCCTGTATCCGGACCCCAACAGCGACCTGCTCAAGCAGGCGGTGGCCTCGTATTACGGGGTGCAGAGCAACCAGGTGTTCCTCGGCAACGGTTCCGACGAAGTGCTGGCGCATATCTTCCATGGCTTGCTGCAGCACGACCAGCCGCTGCTGTTCCCGGACATCAGCTACAGCTTCTACCCGGTCTATTGCGGCCTGTATGGCATTGACTTCGAAGCGGTGCCGCTGGACGCGCAGTTCCAGATCCGTCCGGCCGACTATGCCCGGCCGAATGGCGGGATCATCTTTCCCAACCCGAATGCGCCGACCGGTTGCCTGCTGGCCCTGGAGGCCGTCGAGCAGATCCTCGAGGCCAGCCCGGATTCGGTGGTGGTGGTCGACGAGGCGTACATCGACTTCGGCGGCCAGACCGCCATCAGCCTGGTGGATCGCTACCCGAACCTGCTGGTGACCCAGACCCTGTCCAAGTCCCGTTCGCTGGCCGGCCTGCGGGTCGGCCTGGCGGTGGGGCACCCGGACCTGATCGAGGCGTTGGAGCGGATCAAGAACAGCTTCAACTCCTATCCGCTGGATCGCCTGGCGATCGTCGGTGCGGCGGCTGCCTTTGAAGACCGCGAGTACTTCGAGAAGACGTGCCGGCTGGTGATCGACAGCCGTGAGAAGGTGATCGCGCAATTGACGGCCAAGGGCTTCGAGGTTTTGCCATCGGCCGCCAACTTCATCTTTGCCCGCCACCCGCAACATGACGCGGCGGGCCTGGCGGCCAAGCTGCGGGAGCAAGGGGTGATTGTCCGGCACTTCAAGCAGGAGCGGATTGCCCAGTTCCTGCGGATCAGCATCGGCACGCCGGAGCAGAACCAGGCCCTGATCGACGGCCTGGGCGAGCTGTAAGCTCCAGTGCGGGCCAGCCTGCTCCTACGGGAACAGGTTGGCCCGCGCTGCCGTTACTCTTCTTCCTTGACCGGCGCCGGTGGCGGGCGCAGGCCGATTTCGGCGGTGAGCTTGAGCTCCTTGCCGTTGCGCATCACCTGGATGCTGACCTTGTCGCTGGGTTTGATCCGCGCCACCTGGTTCATCGAGCGGCGACCATCGCCGGCCGGTTCGCCGTCGATGCTGAGAATCACATCACCCAACTGCATGCCGGCCTTCTGTGCCGGACCGTCGCGGAAAATCCCCGCGACCACGATGCCCGGGCGCCCGGACAAGCCGAACGACTCGGCCAGTTCCTGGGTCAGCGGCTGCACTTCGATGCCCAGCCAGCCACGAATCACCTGGCCGTGCTCGATGATCGACTTCATCACCTCCATGGCCAGTTTGATCGGGATGGCGAAACCGATGCCCTGGGAGCCGCCGGACTTGGAGAAGATCGCCGTGTTGATCCCGGTCAGGTTGCCGTTGGCATCCACCAGCGCGCCGCCGGAGTTGCCCGGGTTGATCGCCGCGTCGGTCTGGATGAAGTCTTCGTAGTTGTTCAGGCCCAGCTGGTTACGCCCGGTGGCGCTGATGATGCCCATGGTCACGGTCTGGCCGACGCCGAACGGGTTGCCGATGGCCAGGGTGACGTCGCCGATGCGGATATTGTCGGAGCGCCCGACGGTGATCGAGGGCAGGTTCTTCAGGTCGATCTTCAGCACCGCCAGATCGGTTTCCGGGTCGCTGCCGATCACGTGGGCCAGGGTCTCGCGGCCATCCTTGAGGGCCACCACTATCTGTTCGGCGCCGGAGGTCACGTGGTTGTTGGTCAGCAGGTAACCTTCGGGGCTCATGATCACCCCGGAGCCGAGGCTCGACTCCATGCGCTGCTGCTTGGGCAGGTTGTCGCCGAAGAAGCGGCGGAACTGCGGGTCTTCGAACAACGGGTGCGCCGGCTTGTTGATGACCTTGGTGGTGTACAGGTTGACCACCGCCGGTGCGGCGATCGCCACGGCATCGGCATAGGACACCGGCCCCTGGCGCAGTGCCGTGGTCTGTGGGGCTTGCTGCAGGTTGACGTCCAGGCTGGGCAGGCCGACCCATTGCGGGTAGCGCTGAATTATCAGCAACGCGACAAGCACACCGGCCAACAGCGGCCAGCCAAAAAAACGCAGAGCCTTGAGCATTGAGCAGATCCTGAGAGGTTGCAGGCCGTTCGGGACAGCCCATAATGTCGCGCATTATACGAGGCCGCGCGCGCCTCTGAACGGGATATTTAGGAGTCTTTTATGGCTGTTGCCCTGAGCACTCTGGTAGAGGAAGCGGACCGCTACCTGGGCAGTTCGCGAATCGCCGATTACTGCCCCAATGGCCTGCAGGTCGAAGGCCGGCCACAGGTGATGCGTATCGTCAGCGGCGTCACCGCCAGCCAGGCGCTGCTCGATGCCGCGGTGGAAGCCAATGCCGACCTGGTGCTGGTGCACCACGGCTATTTCTGGAAAGGCGAGAATCCCTGCATCACTGGCATGAAGCAGCGCCGGCTGAAAACCCTGCTCAAGCACGACATCAGCCTGCTGGCCTACCACCTGCCGCTGGACTTGCATGCGGATGTCGGCAACAACGTGCAACTGGCCCGGCAACTGGACATCACCGTGGAAGGCCCGCTGGACCCGGACAACCTGAAAATCGTCGGGCTGGTCGGTTCCCTGGCCGAGCCCATGACCGCCCGCGACTTTGCCCGCAAGGTCCAGGAGACGATGGGTCGCGAGCCCCTGGTCGTCGAAGGCAGCAAGATGATCCGGCGGGTTGGCTGGTGCACCGGCGGCGGCCAGGGCTACATCGACCAGGCGGTACAGGCCGGTGTCGACCTGTACCTGAGCGGCGAGGCCTCGGAGCAGACCTTCCACAGCGCCCGGGAAAACGACATCAGCTTCATCGCCGCGGGGCACCACGCCACCGAGCGTTACGGGGTGCAGGCTTTGGGGGATTACCTGGCCCGCCGCTTCGCCCTCGAGCATTTGTTCATCGACTGCCCGAACCCTATATAAAGCCTTGTCCAAACCCGCCGCCGCAGGGGGCGGCAGGGCTCGCCGGGCCTGCAGGTGCCTGCTTGCCGCGCGGTCGTTCGCAACCTGTGGCGGCGGCTGCAAAGGCCGCCTGAGGCAACGAACGGGCGGGTATATTCATATACCGTTTCGATCTAGCCGGCTTCCTGATTAGAAGGGGTCGCTGTGCTAGCATGCCCCGCTCGAACACGGCCCGCAGGCCGTCCATAAGAAAGCTTTCGTGAGTAGCCATGGTCGACAAACTGACGCATCTGAAACAGCTGGAGGCGGAAAGCATCCACATCATCCGCGAGGTGGCCGCCGAGTTCGACAACCCGGTGATGCTGTACTCCATCGGTAAAGACTCCGCCGTGATGCTGCACCTGGCGCGCAAGGCGTTCTTCCCCGGCAAGCTGCCGTTTCCGGTGATGCACGTCGACACCCAGTGGAAATTCCAGGAGATGTACAAGTTCCGTGATCGCATGGTCGAGGACCTGGGCCTGGAACTGATCACCCACGTCAATCCGGACGGCGTCGCGCAGGGCATCAACCCCTTCACCCACGGCAGTGCCAAGCACACCGACATCATGAAGACCGAGGGCCTCAAGCAGGCGCTGGACAAGCATGGTTTCGACGCGGCGTTCGGCGGTGCCCGGCGTGACGAAGAAAAGTCCCGCGCCAAGGAGCGCGTGTATTCCTTCCGCGACAGCAAGCATCGCTGGGATCCGAAGAACCAGCGCCCCGAGCTGTGGAACGTCTACAACGGCAAGGTCAACAAGGGCGAGTCGATTCGCGTCTTCCCGCTGTCGAACTGGACCGAGCTGGACATCTGGCAATACATCTACCTCGAAGGCATCCCGATCGTGCCGCTGTACTTCGCCGCCGAGCGTGAAGTGATCGAGAAGAACGGCACCCTGATCATGATCGACGACGAGCGCATCCTCGAGCACCTCTCCGACGAGGAGAAGGCACGCATCGTCAAGAAGAAAGTGCGTTTCCGTACCCTTGGCTGCTACCCGTTGACGGGCGCGGTGGAGTCCGAGGCCGAGAGCCTGACGGACATCATTCAGGAAATGCTCCTGACGCGAACTTCCGAGCGCCAGGGCCGGGTCATCGACCACGATGGCGCCGGTTCCATGGAAGACAAGAAACGCCAGGGCTATTTCTAAGTAGGGTCTAACATGTCGCATCAATCCGAATTGATCAGCGAGGACATCCTCGCCTACCTGGCCCAGCACGAACGCAAGGAACTGTTGCGCTTCCTGACCTGCGGTAACGTCGACGACGGCAAGAGCACCCTGATCGGGCGCCTGCTGCACGACTCGAAGATGATCTACGAAGACCATCTGGAAGCCATTACCCGCGACTCGAAAAAAGTCGGTACCACCGGCGACGATATCGACCTGGCATTGCTGGTCGACGGCCTGCAGGCCGAGCGCGAGCAGGGCATCACCATCGATGTCGCCTATCGCTACTTCTCCACCGCCAAGCGCAAATTCATCATTGCCGACACCCCCGGCCATGAGCAGTACACCCGCAACATGGCCACCGGCGCCTCCACCTGCGACCTGGCGATCATCCTGGTGGATGCCCGCTACGGCGTGCAGACCCAGACCCGTCGCCACAGCTTCATCGCCTCTCTGCTGGGCATCAAGCACATCGTCGTGGCCATCAACAAGATGGACCTCAAGGACTTCGACCAGGGCGTGTTCGAGTCGATCAAGGCCGACTACCTGAAGTTCGCCGAGGGTTTGAAGATGAAGCCTTCGAGCCTGCACTTCGTGCCGATGTCGGCCCTCAAGGGCGACAACGTGGTGAACAAGTCCGAGCGTTCGCCGTGGTACACCGGCCAGTCGCTGATGGAAATCCTCGAGACCGTGGAAGTGGCGGGCGACCGCAACTTCACCGACTTGCGCTTCCCGGTGCAGTACGTGAACCGTCCGAACCTCAACTTCCGTGGTTTTGCCGGCACCCTGGCCAGCGGCATCGTGCACAAGGGCGACGAAGTCGTGGTGCTGCCGTCGGGCAAGAGCAGCCGGGTGAAGTCCATCGTCACCTTCGAAGGCGAGCTGGAACACGCAGGCCCAGGCCAGGCCGTGACCCTGACCATGGAAGACGAGATCGACATCTCCCGCGGCGACCTGCTGGTGCATGCCGACAATGTGCCGCCGGTGACCGACAGCTTCGAAGCCATGCTGGTATGGATGGCCGAAGAGCCGATGCTGCCGGGCAAGAAATACGACATCAAGCGCGCCACCAGCTACGTGCCGGGCTCCATCGCCAGCATCGTGCACAAGGTCGATGTGAACACCCTCGAAGAAGGGGCGGCCAGTGCCTTGCAATTGAACGAGATCGGCAAGGTCAAGATCGCTCTCGACGCGCCGATCGCCCTCGACGGTTACGACAGCAACCGCACCACCGGTGCCTTCATCGTCATCGACCGGTTGACCAACGGCACCGTCGGCGCCGGCATGATCGTCGCGCAGCCTGTGGCCCATGGCAGCGCCACTCACCATGGCAAGCTGGCCCATGTCGCCACCGAGGAGCGTACCCAGCGCTTCGGCCAGCAACCGGCCACCGTGCTGTTCAGCGGCCTGTCCGGCGCCGGCAAGAGCACCCTGGCCTATGCGGTCGAACGCAAGCTGTTCGACATGGGCCGCGCGGTGTTCGTCCTGGACGGCCAGAACCTGCGTCACGACCTGAACAAGGGGCTGCCGCAGGATCGCGCCGGGCGTACCGAGAACTGGCGTCGTGCCGCGCACGTGGCGCGTCAGTTCAACGAAGCCGGCCTGCTGACCCTGGCGGCCTTCGTCGCCCCGAGCGCCGAAGGGCGCGAACAGGCCCGGGACCTGATCGGCAAGGAGCGTCTGTTGACGGTCTATGTCCAGGCGTCGCCGGCCGCCTGCGCCGAGCGCGATCCGCAAGGCCTGTACGCTGCCGGCGGGGATAACATCCCGGGCGAGTCCTTCCCGTACGACGTGCCGCTGGATGCCGATCTGGTGATCGATACCCAGTCCGTGTCGCTGGAGGAGGGCGTCAAGCAAGTGCTGGAACTGCTGCGCAAGCGCGGCGCGATCTAAGCCTTAGCGGTCCATGGAAAAGCCCGCCGTCGAGCGATCGACGGCGGGCTTTTTCGTGGCCTCCAGATTGTCATCGCGGGCAAGCCTCGCTCCTACAGAAAATACGTTTGCCTCTGTAGGAGCGAGGCTTGCCCGCGATGAGCGCTCCGCTATTGGCCGGGATACTCCCGATGCATCTGCTCCAGCAGCGCATCCTTGTTCTGCCACAACTGGTTGATCCAGCCCTGGAACGCCAGGCGGTATTCACCGTCCTGATCGTAGTTCTTGCCGATGAACGCCGGTGGAATCTTCAGCTCCTCGAAGTGCACCACCACGTCGCGCACCTTGCCACACAGCAAGTCCCAGAAGCCCGGACGCCCGGCCGGGTAGTGGATGGTCACGTTGACGATCGATTCCAGTTGCTCGCCCATTGCATCCAGCACGAACGCGATGCCGCCGGCCTTGGGCTTGAGCAGGTACTTGAATGGCGATTGCTGCTGGGCATGCTTGCCTTCGGTGAAGCGCGTACCTTCGACGAAGTTGAAAATGCCCACCGGGTTGTCGCGGAATTTCGCGCAGGTCTTGCGGGTGGTTTCCAGGTCCTTGCCTTTCTTTTCCGGGTGCTTTTCCAGGTACGCCTTGGAGTAGCGCTTCATGAACGGAAAGCCCAGCGCCCACCAGGCCAGGCCGATCACTGGCACCCAGATCAGCTCTTGCTTGAGGAAGAACTTCAAAGGCTGGATGCGTCGGTTGAGGACGTATTGCAGCACCAGGATGTCGACCCAGCTCTGGTGGTTGCTGGTGATCAGGTACGAATGTTGATAGTCCAGGCCTTGCAGGCCGCTGATGTGCCAGCGAGTGCGGCGCACCAGGTTCATCCAGCCCTTGTTGTTGCTGATCCAGGCTTCGTGGGTATGGCTCATCAGCCAGCCGGCAATGCGCTGGGTGAGGGCGAACGGCAAGGCCTTGACGAGCGCGACACAGAACAGGAACGAGCACAGCAGTATCGTGTTCAGCGCCAACAGCAGCGAGGCGATCACGCCTCGCAGTGGTGCGGGTAGAAAGTCCAGCATTTACAGATCCATGGGTCGGTTGGCGGCCTGAATGGCGGTCAGGGCGATGGTGTAGACGATGTCGTCGACTTGCGCGCCGCGCGGCAAATCGTTCACCGGTTTGCGCAGACCTTGCAGCATTGGCCCGAGGCTGACGCAATCGGCGCTGCGCTGTACGGCTTTGTGCGTGGTATTGCCGGTGTTCAGGTCGGGGAACACGAAGACCGTGGCCTTGCCCGCGACCTGGCTGTGGGGCGCCAGTTGCCGGGCCACCGTTTCGTTGGCCGCGGCGTCGTATTGCAGTGGCCCGTCGATCAGCAGCGAGCGCTGCGCCTCATGGGCCAGGAGCGTGGCTTCGCGGACTTTCTCCACTTCTTCGCCACTGGCCGATTCGCCGCTGGAATAGCTGATCATCGCCACCCGCGGCGTGATGCCGAACGCCGCGGCCGAGTCGGCGCTCTGCAGGGCGATCTCGGCCAGTTCGCTGGCGCTGGGGTGCGGGTTCATCACGCAGTCGCCGTAGACCAGCACCTGCTCGGGGAACAGCATGAAGAACACCGACGACACCAGGGTGCAGCCCGGTGCGGTCTTGATCAGTTGCAGGGCCGGACGAATGGTATTGGCGGTGGAGTGGATCAGGCCGGACACCAGGCCATCGACTTCGTCCAGGGCCAGCATCATGGTGCCGATCACCACCGGGTCTTCCAGCTGCTGTTCGGCCATCGGCGCGTTGAGGCTCTTGCTCTTGCGCAGCGCCACCATCGGCTCGACGTAGCGTTCGCGGATCTGGTCCGGGTCGATGACTTCCAGGCCGGGCGGCAACTCGATGCCCTGGGCCCGGGCGACCGCCTCGACGTCCGCCGGCTTGGCCAGCAGCACGCAGCGGGCAATGCCGCGGGCCTGGCAGATCGCCGCGGCCTGCACGGTCAACGGCTCGCTGCCTTCGGGCAGGACGATGCGCTTGTTGGCTTCCTGGGCGCGCTGGATCAACTGGTAGCGGAACACTGCCGGCGACAGGCGCATTTCCCGCGGCGTGCCGCAGCGCTGGTGCAGCCACTTGGCGTCCAGGTGGCTGGCGACGAAGTCGGTGATGATCTCCGCGCGCTCGCGGTCGTCGATGGGGATTTCCTTGTTGAGGCCGTTCAACTGGTTGGCGGTGTCGTAGGAACCCGTGCTCACCGAGAGGATCGGCAGGCCGGCATTCAGGGCGCCACGGCACAGTTCCATGATCCGTGGGTCGGGCAGGGTGCCGCTGGTCAGCAGCAGGCCGGCCAGGGGCACGCCGTTGATCGCCGCCAGGCTCACGGCGAGGATGATGTCGTCGCGATCGCCCGGGGTCACCACCAGCACGCCGGGCTTGAGCAGCTCCACGGTGTTACGCATGGTGCGCGCGCAGATGATGATCTTGGTCATGCGCCGGCTTTCGTAGTCGCCGGCGTTGAGCACCTCGGCGCCCATCAGGTCGGCCACGTCGCGAGTGCGCGGCGCGTTCAGCTCCGGCTGGAACGGGATACAGCCGAGCAGGCGGAAATCGCCGCTGCGCAGCAGGGGCGAATGCTCTTTCAGACGAGCGGAAAAGGCCTCCATGCTTTCGTCGGTGCGCACCTTGTTGAGGATCACCCCCAACACTTTCGGGTCGCGCGGGCCGCCGAACAGCTGCGCCTGCAACTCCACGCGGCCGGACAGTTCGGTGAGCACCTCATTTTCCGGGGCGGACACCAGGATCACCTCGGCATCGAGGCTTTTCGCCAGGTGCAGGTTGACTCGCGCGGCATAGCTGGCGCTGCGGGTCGGCACCATGCCTTCGACCACCAGCACGTCCTTGCCGACGGCCGCCTGCTGGTAGAGGGTGATGATTTCTTCCAGCAATTCGTCCAGCTGGCCATCGCCGAGCATTCGCTCGACATGAGCCAGGCCCAGTGGTTGCGGCGGTTTCAGACCGTGGGTACGGGCCACCAGCTCGGTCGAGCGTTCCGGACCGGTATCGCCGGGGTGGGGTTGAGCAATGGGCTTGAAGAAGCCGACCTTGAGGCCGGCGCGCTCCAGGGTTCGCACCAGCCCGAGGCTGATGGAGGTCAGACCCACACCAAAATCGGTGGGCGCGATAAAAAAAGTCTGCATGCGGATTCTCGAAGGGTGCATGGCAACGGTGACGCCTATGTCTGGCGCTCTACCGGAAATTCAGGCGTCAAGGTTATCGCTAACCGAGCCTTGAGCGCACCAACCGCAGGCGAAGGGACGACCTATTTTTTCCTCGCGCTGGCGTGGGTCCAGGACCCAGGCGCGGGATTGCCAGGGCGGCTGGTGACGCAGGTGCTGGGTATGGCCACATGACAGCTCGGCGACCCAGTGACCGTCTTCATCCTGATGGAAGCCGGTGATCGTCGAGCCGGGCGCGGGGTTCCGTTTGTCAGGGTTCCGTTCGCTTTCGGGCGATTGCTTCGCTAAACTTGGACGTTCTTCATTCTTATGCAAAAGGTCTCGCCCCATGCTGATCGCCGCCAATAAGGCTGTCTCCATCGACTATACCCTCACCAACGACGCTGGTGAGGTCATCGACAGCTCCGCCGGCGGCGCCCCGCTGGTCTACCTGCACGGCGCTGGGAACATCATCCCGGGCCTGGAAAAAGCCCTGGAAGGCAAGAACGTCGGCGACGAGCTGAGCGTTGCCGTCGAGCCGGAAGATGCCTACGGCGAATACGCCGCCGAACTGGTCAGCACCCTGAGCCGCAGCATGTTCGAAGGCGTCGACGAGCTGGAAGTGGGCATGCAGTTCCACGCTTCCGCTCCGGACGGCCAGATGCAAATCGTCACCATCCGCGACCTGGACGGTGACGACGTGACCGTCGACGGCAACCACCCGCTGGCCGGCCAGCGCCTGAACTTCAAGGTCAAGGTTGTCGATATCCGTGACGCCAGCCAGGAAGAAATCGCCCATGGTCACGTCCATGGCGAAGGTGGCCATCACCACTGATTTCTGCGCTAAGCTCAGATCTGACTGGAGAGGCGCCCCTGGGGCGCCTTTTTAGTCTGCGGCTTTTCTTGCCGGGTAACAGGCGGTACTGTCGAGTGGCTGTCTTCTGGAAGAACACGGGAATTTGGAGTTCGTCATGAGTGCTTTTCACGACCTTAAATTGAAAGCCCTGGATGGTCAGGAGCTACCGCTCGCGCCTTTCAAGGGGCATGTCGTGCTGGTGGTCAACGTCGCCTCCAAGTGTGGTCTGACACCACAATACGCGGCGCTGGAAAACCTCTACCAGCAGTACAAGGGCCAGGGTTTCAGCGTGCTGGGCCTGCCATGCAATCAGTTCGCCGGGCAGGAGCCGGGCTCCGAACAAGAGATCCGCGAGTTCTGCAGCCTCAACTATGGGGTGACCTTTCCTCTGAGCGCCAAACTGGACGTGAACGGTCCGGAGCGGCATCAGCTGTACCGCCTGCTGGCGGGCGAAGGGGCGGAATTTCCGGGCGATATCACCTGGAACTTCGAGAAATTCCTGCTGGGCAAGGACGGCCGTGTCCTGGCGCGTTTCTCTCCGCGTACCGCGCCTGATGATCCGACCGTGGTCCAGGCCATCGAAAAAGCCTTGAGCTGAATCTGCACGCCGGGCGTCGCCGCCCGGCCGGTTTTACCGCGCGTTCGCGCCTCCTGCGCTGTCCCTCGCTTTGGCACCTTGATCACCCTGATTGATAGTGCTGGGCGTTGCCTTGGGCGAAGAATATTATCATCATCATAAGCGCCGAGGCCCTCGCCCGATGCGCCGCTTCCCTGTGATCCCTCGCGATCAAGACTGTCAGCCCTGGAGTACGCCATGCCCGTTCAAGCCTTGTTCAAGCCCTTTCAACTGGGTGCCCTGGAGTTGTCGACCCGTGTGGTGATGGCACCGATGACCCGTTCGTTCTCCCCGGGTGGCGTACCCAACTCGAAAGTCATCGAGTACTACCGCCGTCGGGCCGCGGCCGGTGTCGGCCTGATCATCACCGAAGGCACCACGGTCGGGCACAAGGCCTCCAACGGCTATCCGAATGTCCCGCGCTTTTATGGCGAAGCGGCCCTGGCCGGCTGGAAGAAAGTGGTCGATGCGGTGCACGCCGAAGGTGGCAAGATCGTTCCGCAGTTGTGGCATGTGGGCAATGTGCGCCGCCTGGGCACCGAGCCGGATGCCAGCGTGCCGGGTTATGGCCCGTCGGAAAAAATCAAGGATGGCCAGGTCGTGGTCCACGGCATGACCCACGACGACATCCGCGAAGTAATCGCCGCCTTCGCCCAGGCCGCCCGGGATGCCCAGAGCATCGGCATGGACGGCGTGGAGATCCACGGGGCCCACGGCTACCTGGTCGACCAGTTCTTCTGGGAAGGCAGCAACCAGCGTACCGACGAGTACGGCGGCAACCTGGCCCAGCGCTCGCGCTTCGCCATCGAGCTGATCCAGGCCGTGCGCGCCGCGGTGGGGCCGGAGTTCCCGATCATCTTCCGTTTCTCGCAGTGGAAGCAGCAGGACTACAGTGCGCGCCTGGTGCAAACCCCCGAGGCCCTGGGCGAGTTCCTCAAGCCGCTGGCGGACGCCGGCGTGGATATCTTCCACTGCTCGACCCGGCGCTTCTGGGAGCCGGAGTTCGAGGGCTCCGAGCTGAACCTGGCTGGCTGGACCCGCCAGCTCACCGGCAAGCCGACCATCACGGTGGGCAGCGTCGGCCTGGATGGCGAGTTCCTGCAGTTCATGGTCAATACCGACAAGGTGGCGCAGCCGGCGAGCCTGGAAAAACTCCTGGAGCGCCTGAACAACGATGAGTTCGACCTGGTGGCGGTAGGCCGTGCCTTGCTGGTGGATCCGGACTGGGCGCAAAAGGTACGTGACGGTCGCGAGCAGGACATCCTGCCGTTCAGCCGTGAGGCGTTGATGACGCTGGTATAAGCGCCAATCCGGGAAGGCCATCGCGGGCAAGTCGGATCGCCGCCCGCTCGCTCCTACAGGATCACCGTCTGTGTAGGAGCGAGGCTTGCCCGCGATGCTTTTGCTTCTAGGGCAAAAGCCGCCCCTCAGCCACCAGCCCGGCTTCCTGGCAGGCCCCGCGCAACTGGCTTTCGAACTGCTCGATAATCGCCGCCCAACCCTGGCGGCTGGCGTGTTGCCGGGCATTGAGACGCACCCGGCGCAAGGTCTCGGGCTCCTCCAGCAGCCAGCTGGCGGCATCGCAGAAGGCGCACTCGTCCCCCGGCATCGCCAGCACGCCGTTGTAGCCATGGCGAATATGCTGGGCCGCCGCGGCCTGGTCGTATGCCACCACGGCGAGGCCCGAAGCCAGGGCTTCGAGGACCACGTTGCCGAAGGTTTCGGTCAGGCTGGGGAACAGGAACAGATCCCCCGACGCATAGTGGCTGGCCAGCGCCTCGCCACGCTGCGAGCCGCAGAACACTGCATCCGGCAGCTCCTTTTCCAGCACCGCGCGCTGCGGGCCGTCGCCGACCACGATCAGTTTCATGGGCTGCTGTGGGTAAGTCTGTTGCAACTGTGCAAAGCAGCGCTTGAGCAGGCCCAGGTTCTTCTCCGGCGCCAGGCGGCCGACATGGATCACCGCGATATCGTCGGCGCCCAGGCCCCAGCCCTGGCGCAGCTCGGTGAGGCGCTTGGCCGGATGGAACAGCTGGCTGTCGACCCCGCGCGCGAGCAGCGCCAGGCGTTCGAAATTGCGCCGCTCCAGCTCCAGGCGCTGGCTGGCGCTGGGCACCAGGGTCAGCTTGGAGCGGTTGTGGAACCAGCGCAGGTAGTGCGTCAGCAGGCGGGTCAGCAGCCCCAGGCCGTACTGGCTGGAGTACTGCTGGAAGTTGGTGTGGAACCCGCTGACCACGGAGATCCCCAGGCGCCGCGCCGCCCGCAGCGCGGACAGGCCCAGCGGGCCCTCGGTGGCGATATACAGCACGTCCGGACGATGACGCTTCCAGCGCCGTAGCAGCTTGTGCATCGACGACTGTCCCCACTGCAACCCCGGATAGCCCGGCAGCGGCCAGCCCCGACACAGCATCAGGCCGTCGTCGCTGGTCCGGCTCTGGTCGCTGCCCTGGCGCGGACGGATCAGCTCCACCTGATGGCCACGGGCCCGCAACCCGTCGCACAGGCGGCCAAGGGTATTGGCCACGCCGTTGATTTCCGGTGGGAAGGTTTCGGTGATCAGGGTGATATGCAGGGCTGTCGTCATGGCCTCAGTGTCAGTCGAGGCCATGTCGTCATTGTGACGTTGCGATGATGGATTTGTGACCCGTCAGCCTTGGTTGGTCACGCGATTTTCCAGGCCCCGTTCCCGCACCCAGAACAGCGTCGCACCCGCCACGGCGGCCGGCATCATCAGGATATTGACCAGCGGAATCAGCAGCGCCAGGTAGACGATGCCGCCGAAGCTCATGCTCTGCCAGCGCTTTTCACGCAGCCATGCGAGCATGTCCTGCCAGCTCATCTTGTGGTTGTCCGCCGGGTAGTCGATGTACTGGATCGCCATCATCCACACGCCGAACAGCAGCCACAGCGGGGCAGCGATCAGGTTGACCACGGGAATGAAGGACAGGATGAACAGGCCGATGGCCCGCGGCAGGAAATAGCCCAGCTTGCGCATTTCCCGGGCCAGGGTACGCGGGATCATGGCCAGCAGTTCGCCCCAGCTGAAGGGCGGGAAGTCGTCGGTGCCGCGGACCACCACCTCGACCTTCTCGGCGAGAAAACCGTTGAACGGCGCGGCGATCACGTTGGCGAGCATGGTGAAGGTAAAGAACACCATCAATAGCACCAGCACCACGAACAAGGGCCAGAGGATGTAGCTCAGGAAGCTCAGCCAGTCCGGCAGCGAAGGCATCAGGTTGTCGACCCAGAGGCTGAACTGATGGCCGGCGAAATAGATCAATCCGACGAACAGCACCAGGTTGATCGCCAGGGGAAGCAGGACGAACAGGCGCAGGCCGGGGCTGAGTACCAGCTTGAGGCCTTCGCGCAGGTATTGCGGGCCGGACAGGGCAGGGGCGGGCATAAGGAGCTCCGTACGAGGGGAAACGCGCCGACCTTACCGGCTTTGCCCCGGGGGCGAAAGCGTGGTTGCAGGATCGACATCAGCTGTAACAAAGGCGCCGGTAAAGTCGCCGGTACCGGATAGAGACCACCTATGAGCTGGATTGTTAAACCGTATTTCCTTAATCTTCGCCCCCTCTATACGCTGCATCCATTATTTTCTGGGCTGCGAACCCCAAGCCTTCCCCAAGTGCTTTCGCGGTCCTTTTTTATTCCAGCCGGCAATCCGGCGTTCCGCGCCAGGTGTCCGGGCCGGTCGATAGGAGTGAGTCATGTCTGATGTACGTCATTCGCGTGTGATTATTCTCGGTTCCGGCCCTGCCGGTTACAGCGCCGCGGTCTATGCCGCTCGTGCCAACCTGAAGCCGCTGCTGATCACCGGCATGCAGGCCGGCGGTCAGCTGACCACCACCACCGAAGTCGACAACTGGCCGGGCGACGTCCATGGCCTGACCGGCCCGGCGCTGATGGAGCGTATGCGTGAGCACGCCGAGCGTTTCGAAACCGAAATCGTCTTCGATCACATCAATGCCGTGGATTTCGCCGCCAAGCCCTACACCCTGACCGGCGACAGCGCGACCTACACCTGCGATGCGCTGATCATCGCCACCGGCGCCAGCGCCCGTTACCTGGGCCTGCCTTCGGAAGAAGCGTTCATGGGCAAGGGCGTGTCGGCCTGCGCGACCTGCGACGGTTTCTTCTATCGCAACAAGCCAGTGGCCGTGGTCGGTGGCGGCAACACCGCTGTCGAGGAAGCCCTGTACCTGGCCAACATCGCCAGCAAGGTCACCCTGATCCACCGTCGCGATACCTTCCGTGCCGAGAAGATCCTGATCGACAAGCTCAACGCCCGGGTTGCCGAAGGCAAGATCGAACTCAAGCTGAACGCCAACCTGGACGAAGTCCTGGGCGACAACATGGGCGTGACCGGTGCCCGCTTGAAGAACAACGACGGCAGCTTCGACGAGATCAAGGTCGACGGCGTGTTCATCGCCATCGGCCACACTCCGAACACCTCGCTGTTCGAAGGCCAACTGACCCTGAAAGACGGCTACCTCGTCGTGCAGGGCGGCCGTGAAGGCAACGCCACCGCGACCAGCGTCGAAGGCATCTTCGCCGCCGGCGACGTGGCCGACCACGTGTACCGCCAGGCCATCACCTCGGCCGGCGCCGGCTGCATGGCGGCCCTGGACACCGAGCGTTACCTGGACGGCCTGCAGAACGCTGCGTTCTGAGTGTCCTGAAATAAAAAAACCGGCTTCGGCCGGTTTTTTTATGTCTGCTGTTTCCTGCAGGATCAGCGGCGCTTGAGCGGCTGCTGTGCGAACTTCACGCCCGCCAGGCCATGGGCGATCAGCGCGCGGATATTGCCGTGGTCGCTGCCTTGCGGGGTGGCCAGCACCGAACGGTAATGTTCGCCGAACGCCAGCAGCGCCTCTTCGTCGCTCAAGCCTTCCAGCAGGGCAAGGCCCAGGGTCTTGCACGAACCTTCGTTCTGCCCGGCGGCGTTCGCCACGCCACCGTTGTCGAAGGCCTGCGGCTGGTAGTCGTAGCCGGCGGCGACGAAGGCCAGGGTATCGGCGAAGGCATGTTCGCCGCTCTTGAGGCTGGCGCGCAGGGTGTTCAGGTCAGTCATCTAATATGGTTCCTTCTTAACTGTTACTTGTGATATTCACGAGCGTATTCAAGTACTTATAGATAGTAACTTTTTTGAGGTCATTTCGAACCTCATGCAAGCCGGATATTTGCACGGACTTGACCATCCATTTGCATTCGAGCCGGCCAGGCAGTTGCGCTGCACTTAAGCGAGATGCATCGTAACCAAAACCAGTCGAAACCGGGCTGACTTGAACCGGTCAGGCCAGGCCGATGATTACCGTCGGGTGAGCATGCTTTCTCTGAAGCGAGGGATCCCCTATAGCAGCCTAGAGATGATGTCGCTAACCTATGGCAATACGTCTTTCGAGACTCACATGTAAAATGGAAGAATGCAAACCTTGGGGGAGTTAGCGCACTTGATACCCACATATATTAATACGTCAGATTTTGGTGGTTTTGCACCATGGTTGGCGTCATCAATAGATGATTGAAATTGGCCGCTTCCGTCGAAGCTGTGAATGGCTCTCTGTCGGTATTTCAGCTTCGGAGTTGGGGCTTGTTGGAATAACCGTTTCATGGAGTTTCAAATAAAGGTTGTCGTAAGATGGCCGATTTGCTCTCTGGGGGGAATAGGGAAATCATGGATAAAAGCACACACGAACCTCAGAAAACGTTGGCCCAATGTATCGCTGCTTGGCGAGAGGGGCGAGAAATACTCGTTATTGATGATGAAAATACACCAGAAGGCGTTGGGGATCGTCATTTTGTGGCTGGTGAGTTTACACAGGCGGCTACTAGCTACGGCCAGGTGCGGCGTCCCAACTCTGTTTGTAAAGCAAAATTTGGCTGGGTTGCTGCTATTACTGGGAATTTCGCAATTGCGAAAGGGTTGCTAACTAGTCGGAATTGCGGGGACTCTTCCGGAGAGCTCGCTATCCTAGCGTTGATTGAGGTTGGAGGATTCGGTGCACCTTTGCTGCACGGGACGGAGCAAGAAGCTCTATCGGCCGCTCAAAAATCCAAGCTTCTATCCAAAGTGACATCGTTATTGCAACTTTGCTTGCAGGAGTCTGAACCAGATTTTTTCGTTTTTTGTGTTTATAAGGACGTGTTCCCCTACTATCAGAGCGCCGCACTTCATCTCTCCGTCTCTGAACGTGGTTTGTCATTGTATCCAAATTATTATGTAATACGCCTCTGGCATGCTCGCGTAAGTCGATTGGCTAAAGTTTCTGATTTAACCGTGTTATCTGGTTTGCGAGAAAACACTCCATCTAAGTGGAATGGAGAGTATGCCGAAGAGGTTTACCGGACGGCGTACTATCTGCAAGACTATTCCTCAATAGACCAAATTTTGGAATCTGCAACTCGATGGGTCACGTCCGAGTGGATGGGGGCGCAGGTCAGTGTCGGATTGAATAAATTAGACCTGCTACACAGCTATCTGGATCTGAAGCGTATTCAACAAGGTGATAATACTACCTTGTCACGTGCCTGCACGAGATTGAATGACCTGGTCGAAGTCGCCATCCGTGATCGGTGTGTTATTACCGTCGAAAATGACGGGACCGTAGAGCAACGATTTACAGATGTGACGGTACTCGTACTCCGGCTAGCTTTAGCCTGCGAAAGCGGTGATGCCTCGCTAGTCATTACAATAGTCAATCTACTCATTTCTGTTCGTATGAAACCTGAAACAGGATCCGGATGCCCAGATTTATTTTCCGAGTTTCTTCTCGACAATCCACTGTCAATGGAATCACTCGATTTTGATCTTGAGCGTTATACAAAATTTATCGAGTCTTGCATTGGAGTTGATGCATTTAATAAATGGTCATTTATTAGAGCTGCTGAGTCTGTTGTGTTTGGCGATGAGCAGGCGAGTAATACAGAAACTTTAGTGGCATTTGCTCATGTATTTGATGCTCCTGGATTATTCACTTACATCTCGGATGTATGGCTAGGTAGTCTAGAGTCAGGTAATTCGTTGCATTTAATGCAGTTTTCCAATGCGTTGATTAATTATGTCAACTGGGTGAAGAAGGGGGATTCATCAGAGATTTATTATGGCTTTGAGCTTTCTGATGTTTCATTTAAAACCCTAAGTTTGCTGCTGGATAGTGTCCTTGAGCTTTTGAAGGCAGATAGATCAAATGTCGCTGAGTGGTTGGTGGGGCTTTTTGGGGCCGACCTCCTTAAGCATAAGTGTCACGCCAATCTTCTAGAGGTATGCGAGCTAATTCTTGAGCAATCAGAGTCAGAGGTTGCATTCTTCTATGCTGGTTATGTACACCAAGTTGAGGGGCTTTTGGAGGGCGCGCGTGAGCGCTACGAATCCGCTATAAAAGTCAATCCTGACCATACTTCAGCGCTTGGAAATCTCGCCATTGTATATCGCGATCTAGAACTTTTGCAGGAGCTTGAGAGCTTGGTTAGCTGTATTGCTGCAAAAGCAAAAGGTGGTTCAGATTCATGGCGTCGCGTGCTGGATATCGCTAATCGACAGCTCTCAGGTTTGATCGCGCAACGTACGAAGCATCAGGAACGGCAGCGGTTGGTATCTGCCAAAGGCTCATTTTCAACTTTGGTTTCTGACAGTCTGGAACCTGAAGATCTTTCTTTAATAGAAGCGGTTTACCTCGTAGCATTAGTGCGTGGCTGTGAGATGGACCATGTTAATTGGCAGCTTGCTCCATTTGGGAATACTGCTAAGCCAATGGATCCTACTGCGGGTTTACGCTACGCGATTATCGGATTATTAAAGAAAGGAATTCTGGGCATCGCTGATATCACACCGGATAGCGCTTTCGATGTGAGTACTGAGCATACGCGTTACTATTTGCACCGCATTATTTGGACGTTCAACTCGGTGACATTGGATCTCTATAAAAACATACGTAATCTTTCTCGGAATGAGTGGCCAGAGACTTGGAAGGCTCAGCTTTCTATTTTGGCTAGAGATTTCGCGGTTGAAGAATGTGTGCAGTTTTTGGAGTTTCAAGCCGAGGAGCGACAGATTGAACCGCCTCCTGTTGAAGATATGCGCTCAGTTTACCGTTTGCTTCTTGAGAGATGTTCAGTTAGCCGCTGCTGGTATTTTTCGTACTTAGCTGCGATGTCTGCAAACGATTATCGCACCAAGTATAAAGCTTCCGATCGCGCAGTGACGACGCGTCTTATCCGCCTGGTAGATCAAAAGGCGACAAGAGCTTTAGAAGAAGGATATGGTAAGGATTTTAATAGATCTTCTAGTAGCCCTCGATCTCAATTAAGCGAGGCGTTTCACGATGTACTGACCGGGTGGGAGGAAAAAGCATTTACCACTCTCCTACATGAGTTGGTGTTTTAAGTTGTTGCTGTGCGATTGTTTTGAGGCTCGCTGAGATTATATTTTTAAATAAGGTCTCGCTATGACTTATGTTTTATATCGCAACCGTTCTAGAGGGTGTTTTAGATTTCTATATAAGACTTTAGGGCGAAGTCGCCGTATGTCGGAGGTTTCGTCGTTTTGCTATTAGACTTTTTTGAGTTCATGTCTTTGATATGGGTATCAAAATATCGTGCTCTCTCAGAGGTTTTCTCTGATGCTCGCGCTCGGTTAGGATTGTGAGGTCAAATGGAATAGAAAGTTTATCGCTTAGTAATAGGAAGCTTTTACTTAATTCGGCATGTAGTCGTCCAAGGTCTATGCAGTCGTTACTGATGACGAGTAAAAGATCACAATCATTAGCGTCTTTTTTTCGAAAAAAAGAGCCGAATCCGTATACTTCTAATAGATCATGGTGTCTTGAATGGATATATAGGATTTCCTTCTTTATCTTTTTTATGGTAGGTCCAGAATTCATCTTTGAAAAGGGCTCCAGATAGCTCGCTAGAATTAAATAGTCCAATTTTATGGGATAAGCATAGGTTTTTCGCTTCGGGGACATATCCATTCCAATTACCGCCAACTGAAATGAAGTTCACAGACGGGAACTCTTGCATCACTCGTCGTGCAGCGGCTTCTCCAAGGGTATATTCATCAAGGCATATTATCACCAGAGGGCACCCTCTCTTTCGCGTTACTTTAATAATGATGTCGTCATGGCGCGAGATGCTAGCGACGTTATCGTGAGATTTAATGGCGTTTTCTAGCCAAGCAATTCGGCTATAAGAAACACCCCATGAGTTGGTACGATTGGTCATAATGAAAATATCTCCGAAAATTCATTTGGGAATAGTTGGTAAGAGTCCATTCGATGGTACACATGCTTCTCATAGGACTCTGCGTGTAGGCGGAATTTTTCTATAGCTTGAATTGCTGATATGTCATTAATAAGATCGATGTTTGTGTCGATAATTTTTAGAATTTTCTGATTGTTAGGAATGATTCGGTCAATGCGCCTCAGCTCCCACAATAAATAGGCGTTGGAGGTGGGGTCGGATTGTGCCGTGGCGCTATGAGGGCCATAAGTATCAAAAATGGATTTATTTGCAATTAGGAGGCGTGCTATTTCAATGCGAAGCTTATCATAGTTATCGTATTTGGACGTTTTGCCTGCGTTGCTAATAAGATCCTCATGCGTCTTCTTCCACTCGTGAAGTAATTCGACTGAGTATGTTCCTTCGGGAGCCTTATCAATATGAGTGTGGTGGGTGGGGCAAAGTAGTATTAGGTTGTCGTAAGTATCTTCTCCGCCTTCTGGTGTCCCTCGCGCAGCAGTAGGTTTGCTACCGATAACATGGGCCATTTCGCCAACAATATAACGCCCTGTTCCCACAAGTACTGTGAGATCCTCCCCGCAACCTGGTTTAGAGCACCGGCCACCAGCTCGTCCCCACAGTATTTTTGTATCTATTGTATTTATTGTCAAAAATGCTCCTCCTTGACTGATGTAGCCGTTGTTTTTGCTATTACCCTTTTGAGTAAAGTTTAGACTCTGTTCAGGCAAAAAGTAAAAACTCTTCCACTATTTATAGCGTGCTTCCAACCACGGTAGAAAGAGTCTATGACGGTTCTGGTCTGGTCAACGAAGGTTGCAAACCATTCGATCTAGCGTTGGAAGTGATTGTGAAGTGCCGCTTTGGGTCGATAGTTACCTGTCATCATCGGCAAAGAGCGGCACGGTAAGGCTCTACAAGCCTCGTTTTCCCATTAGCAAGACGGTGTTTGGGCTGCGTCCAATTGCAACCAAGGAGCGTCCTAATCATAGGCGGGTGCGGGTGTAAGTTGCCTAATTATTGGTTTTTCCTTTGGCGAACGCGGCTTGCTGCTCGGCGCTGGCTTCTTTCTGGTAGAGATTCTTCCACTCGGCGTAGGGCATGCCGTACACCACTTCACGGGCCTCATCGAGGCTGACGTCGATGCTGCGTTCGTCGGCCTCGGCCTTGTACCACTTGGACAGGCAGTTGCGGCAGAAGCCGGCGAGGTTCATCAGGTCGATGTTCTGCACGTCCTTGCGGCTGTCCAGGTGCGCGACCAGGCGGCGAAAGGCGGCGGCTTCGAGTTCCAGGCGTTGTTGCTCGGTCATGTTCGGCTCTGTGCGATCAAATGTGGCGCGGATGATATCAGCGGCTGGCCGCGAGGGTGATCGACACCGACTCGGCGAAACGCAGGGCGTGGGGTTTGTCGACTTCGACCTCGGCGTACAGCACCGAGGCGTTGGCCATGACCAGGTCGAGGATTTCCTGGGTCAGGCGCTCGAGCAGGGCAAAGCGGTTGCCCTCCACGTGGGCGATGATCGCCTTGGTGATGGTGCGGTAGTTCAGCGCATGGTCGATGTCGTTGTCGCGCACGGCTTCCTGCGCGGCATACAGGATGGTCAGGTTGATCAGCACATCCTGCTTGTTGAGGATCTCCTCCTCGTTGATTCCGATGAAGGTCCGCAGGCACAGGTCCTTGACCCGGATGCGAGCCATTCCTGGCTGAAGTTGTGGCATTGCTACTTGCTCCGTCCGATCAATTGCAGGAATTCCTGGCGGGTGGTGCTCGAGTCGCGAAAGGCGCCGAGCATCACCGAGGTGTGCATGGTCGAGTTCTGCTTCTCGACACCGCGCATCATCATGCACATGTGCCGGGCTTCGATGACCACCGCGACCCCCGCGGCCCGGGTCACCTGTTGCACCGCGTCGGCGATTTCCCGCGTGAGGTTCTCCTGGATCTGCAGGCGGCGGGCGAACATGTCGACGATCCGCGCGATCTTCGACAGGCCCAGCACCTTGCCGGTGGGAATATAAGCCACATGGGCCTTGCCGATGAAGGGCAGCAGGTGATGTTCGCACAGCGAATACAGCTCGATGTCGGCGACTATGACCATTTCGTCGTTGTCCGAGGCGAACAGCGCGCCGTTGACCACGTCCTCCACGGTCTGGCCGTAGCCATGACACAGGTACTGCATGGCCTTGGCCGCGCGTTGCGGGGTATCGAGCAGTCCTTCGCGCTCGGGGTCTTCACCGAGACCCTTGAGGATCTCGCGGTAATGCTGGGGCAGGGAAAGGTTCATGCAGCGTCCTCGCGCAGGGCTTACTTGACGTGCCGCCCGCCGTTGACGGTCAGGGTGGTGCCGGTGACATAGGGATTGTCGAGCAGGTAACGCAGGCTCTGGTAGATCACTTCGCTGCCGGGCTCGATGCCCAGGGCGGACTTGGCCAGGGCCTTGGCGCGGTAGGCCGCGTCGTCGTCGGGGTTGAACATCAGCAGGGCCGGGGCGATGCCGTTGACCTTGATCCGCGGCGCGTACTTGGCCGCGAAGGACAGGGTCAGGCTGTCGAGGCCGGCCTTGGTGGCGCAATAGGCGATGTGCTTGCTGCTGCCGCGGCGCGTGACATCGTCGCCGATGTGCACGATGTCGGCGGGGCTGGAGCGGTGCAGCAGGTCGGCGCAATGCAGGTTGATCAGGTAGGGCGCGAGCATGTGCACGCTGAACATGTCGGCGAAGGCCGCGCTTTCCTGGCCGGGCGTTTCTTCCAGCCATTGCGAGGCGTTGTGCACGATCGCCCGCAGGCTGTCGGTGTGGCTGTGCAGCTCGTCGATGAAGGCCAGGATCCCGGCCTCGCTGGAGAAGTCGGCGAACAGCGCCAGCGCGCCACGCTCGCGCAGGGTGGCGACGCCGGGGCGTTCGCTGCGGTAGCTGACAATCACCCGATGGCCGTCTTCCAGCAGCCGCAACGCGCAATGCAGGCCGACGCGCTGGCCGGCGCCGGTGATCAGGATCGGGGCGGTGGAAGTAGTCATGAATGGCTCGCGTCGCGGGTAGAGCCAAACTATAACAGCGCGCTGCCGGCTTCGCCCAAGGGGCTATAGGCGCGGCCGGTCGATGCTCGATTGCGCCGAGGGACGGCACCGCGGTCTGGCTGTCAGACCGGGTAACCGTTCATCGCCGGCAAGCCTGGCGCCTACACGTGGTTTTGCGCCGCCGGCAGCGGGCGGGACGGGGTGCCGTTGAGCCACCCGGACAGCAGATGGGTGGAGAGCGGAATGAACCAGTAGACCATCAGCGGCGTCAGGGCCAGGGTGCTGACGAGCACCCGCGGCGCCAGGCTCAGTTCGCCCAGCAGCGGGTTGAGGACGAAGTTGAAGATCAGCGACACCGGGAAAAACGCCAGCCAGATGGCCACCGCCTGCTTCCAGCGCGGCGGGCGTTGCCCCACGGCGCCGAACCAGCCGTCGATACCGCGGACCCGGTGTTCGTGGGGATGGGCGAACAGGTCGCTGCCGCGGGCCAGCCAGGCCGTGCGCGAGGCGGAGTGCTCCCAGGCGTGCAGGGTCTGCTCGTCGGCGAAGCGGAAGATGATCTGGAATTCGTCGTCATCGGGCGGCGGGGCGAGCACGCCGGAGCCCAGATAACCGGGAAAGTCGGTAGCCAGTTGTTCGCCTTCGCGCAGCCAGGCGATCAGGTCCTGGTAACGGCCAGCGGCGACGCGCCGGGCCACCATCAGGGTGACGGGTGAGGTAGACATTATGTATCTCCGTAAAGCCAATGCGTGGCCTGGGTAAGGCCGAACGCCGGACGCGGCACCGGGGTGTCGGGCAGCGCCTTGGAAGCAAGCAAGGATTATTCCCGATTGTGACAAATACACCAGCGACAGCCGTCGATTGGCCCTGTGTTGAAGAAGTGTCACCGATGGGGAGTAGAATGGCCGTCACTTTGCCCATCGGTGTTTGCCGCCCAGATGCCCGTCATTACTGAACTTGCCCGCCCGGCTCAGCCCCTCGACCAGCCTTCTCAGGACGATCTGTTTCCCATTCGGGAAGTTTCACGGCTTACGGGAATCAACCCGGTGACGCTGCGGGCCTGGGAGCGTCGCTACGGGTTGATCCAGCCGACACGCACCGAAAGTGGGCATCGCCTGTATTCGATGCACGATGTTGAGACAGTCCGCGAGATCCTCGGCTGGATCGACCGCGGCGTCGCCGTCAGCAAGGTCGGCAAGATTCTGACCAAGACCCGGGCCGCCCGCGAGCTGCCCCTGGCGCCGTCCGGCAGCAGCGAGCCGGGCGATTACCTGCAATGGCTGGGGCGCCTCAAGCGGGCGGTTGGCGAGTTCGACGAGCCGCAGTTGGAGCGGCTGTACGGGCAGATTTTCTCCAGCTATTCGCTGCCGGTGGTGTTCCAGGACATTCTCCTGCCGTTCTGGCGGCAACTGGCGCAGCATCAAGAGCCTTACGGCCATACCAGCGAATGGCTGTTCCTCGATCGCTTCCTGTGTTCGCGGGCCTCGCAGCGCCTGCTGTTGCAGCGCGGCCATGGAGCGCGCCCGGTGCTGGTGGCGGCGCTGGCCGAGCAGTGCCGCGAGCTGGAATTGCTGGTGGCGGCACTGATGCTGGGCGGCGCGGAAGTGGAGGTCCGGGTGCTGGCGCTGGGGCAGCCCTTCGACGAGCTGACCCTGGTCTGCGAAAAGATCAGGCCCCGGGCGCTGGTGCTGTTTTCCAATCACGCGCCGGCCGCAGAACTGCCACGACGGTTGAACCGCCTGGCGCTGACCCTGGCTTGTCCGTTGTTGCTGGCGGGGGACGTGGCGGACCTGGCCCAGGACAGCCTGAATGAATCGCCGGTGGGCTGCCTGGGCAGCGACGGGCGTTTGATGATGCAGCGCCTGCGGCAGTTTCTCAGCGGTACGCTCGATACCTGAAAGCCAAGCCTCAGACGTGCAGGCTGGGGTGTGCCAGGCGATGCTGCTGCAGGATGAACTGGCGCAGGCGCTCGGTTTCATCCTTGTCGCTCTGGTTCAGCCGATAGGCATAGAAGCCGGCATCGGTCTGGCGTTCGAGACGGCCACGCAGGGCGATGCGCTCGTAGCCCGAGGGGCTGAACCACTGGGCGAACTGCTTGGGTGGCTTGGTCCGGTTGCGAATCTCCAGCAACACACCGTTGAACGACACTTCATGGACCCACAACTGGGTCGGTTGCCCCTTGGTGTTTTCCAGGGCCACGGGCTCGTCCAGGGTCAGGCGCCAGGGGCGGATCCGCGGTCCATCCTCGAAAATGCTCGGCACGCCCAGGCGCAGATGCAGGGCGTGGAACTCGTCTTCGACCAGGTGCAGGGGGAAGGTGATCTGCTGGTTTTCAAAGTGCGCCTGGATGGTCACCTGCTCGTTGGCTGCCAGGCGGGTGAGCAGATCGCGGATCTGCGAGCCTCCATTGACCAGCAGGCTCGAGGTCGCATCCCGCATGTTGAGTTGCGGGTTGTGCTGCATGGTCTGGATGAAGTCCAGTTCGTCCTGGGTGAGGAGAGCGTCACGGCGCATGATGTTGCTCGAAAGAAAGGGTTACAAAATCATTGGTGATTAAGCGTACTGACAATTAATTCCGAATCTTGTTAGAGCCGCTCGTCGCCTGGAAAACAGCCAGCTGGGCGCGGGTTTCCGCCAGCTCCTTTTCCACTTGGGCCAGCCGCTGCTGGGCCTTGACCTGGACCGTCACATCCTTCTGCACGCCGACGAAATAGGTCAACTGGTCGCTTTCGTTGAACACCGGGGTGATCGACAGCTCGTTCCAGAAATGGCTGCCGTCCTTGCGGTAGTTGCGCAGCACCTGGCGGCACGGCTGGCCGCTGTCCAGGGCCTGGCGAATCAGCGGGATACCCGGCTGGTCGCGGTCGCCCGACTGGAGAAAGCGGCAGTCCTGATACAGCACCTCGTCGGCGCTGTAGCCGGTGAGCCGCTCGAACGCCGGGTTGACGTAAATGATGATGTTGTCTTCGCCTTCCTGTTCGGCGACGACGATCCCGTCGTTGGAGGCGTTGATCACCAGTTGCAGCAGGTGGGCGTTGATCATCAGGAAGGTATTCCGCAATCGCTCGGCAGGTGGCGGCAATTCTAAGACATGGCGCGGGGCTGTCCACTGGCCATTATCGGGAAATCATGGGACAAGGCTGGATTTTTTCGCGTAGCTGCTAATATCCCACTCTTTTACTCAGCTTCAGGACCAGATTGATGAAAGTCGCCATCCTTTCCGGCTCGGTGTACGGCACGGCCGAAGAAGTCGCCCGGCACGCCGCCAAGCTCCTCAATGCCGCAGGTTTCGAGGCCTGGCATAACCCCCGCGCCACCCTGGCGGATATCCAGGCGTTCGGCCCCGAGGCCTTCCTGGCCGTGACCTCGACCACCGGCATGGGCGAGCTGCCGGACAACCTGCAGCCGCTGTTCTCGGCCATCCGCGATCAACTGCCGGCCGCCTGGCGCGGCCTTCCCGGTGCGGTGATCGGCCTGGGCGATTCGAGTTATGGCGATACGTTCTGCGGCGGTGGCGAGCAGATGCGCGAGCTGTTCGCCGAGCTCGGGGTGCGCGAAGTGCAAGAAATGCTGCGCCTGGATGCCAGCGAAAGCGTGACCCCGGAAACCGACGCCGAGCCCTGGCTGGCCGAGTTGATCAGCGCCCTGCGCGGCTGACCGGGCGTTCGCGCAACAGCGCGAGCCAGGCTTGCGCGGCCTTGGACAGATAGGCGCCCTGGCGCCAGATGAACGCGATGTCCCAGCGCAGGTAGTCGGGGGCCTGCAGCGCCAGGCGCACCACGCCGGGCCGCACCAGGCCGCGCGCGACCACGCTGGGCAACAGCACCACGCCTTGCCCGGCGGCCACCAGGGCCGCGAGAAAGTCCGCCTGGCCGCTGCGCCCGCCTTCCTTGGGGGTGAACCCGGCCTGCTGACAGGCCTGCAACAAGCGGTCGTTGAGCACAAAACTGCGTTGATAGAGCAGGAACGGCGTGTCCGCCAGTTCTTCCAGGCGCACCCGGGTCTTGCTGGCCAGCGGGTGGCCGGCCGGTAGCAAGGCGTCCAGTGGTTCGTCGCAGAAGGGCTGGTAGGCGAAGGCCGGGTCCTTGGGCGTCAGGCTGCCGCCGATCTCCAGTTCGCCGTTGAGTACCGCCTGTTCGATATTCAGGCTGCCGCCTTCGAGCAGCTGCACGCTGATGTTCGGGTAGCGGCGGCGGTATTCGGCGAACAGGCTGGCGAACAGCGTATCGCTGCCCAGCAGCGGCAAGCCCAAGCGCAATTCGCCGCGGGCCAGTTGGCTCAAGTCGTCCAGTTCGCTGAGCAATTCGTTGCGCAGGCGCAGCATGCCTTCGGCGCGTTGCAGCACCACGCCGCCGGCGGCGGTGAGGTGGATATGCGAGCCCTGGCGATCCAGCAGCGGCGTACCGAGGCTCTGTTCCAGCTGGGCGACCTGCTTGCTCACCGCCGACTGGCTGATGTGCAGGGTCTTGGCGGCCTGGGTGAAGCCGCCCTGGTGAATCACTTCGACGAAGCTGCGCAGCTGTTTGAAGTCCATGTTGTCGCCCTCTGCTTTCAATTCCATTCTGGAATGGCTTCCAGTCTAACAATTCGCTTCGGTGATGGCAGGCGCTTGCTTAAAATGCAGCCCTGCGAGGACCGAATGCCATGAATGCTTCCATTTTCAAACGCCTGGGCCGCCTGTTATCCGAACTGGCGGTGTTGCTGGCTATTTATCTGTTCGGCTGCCAGTTGGCGGTGTGGCTGGCCTGGCCGATTCCCGGTGGCGTGCTGGGCCTGGCCCTGCTGTTGCTGGCGTTCGCCCTGGGCTGGGTCAAGCCCGCGACGCTGCAGACGGGTGCGGGCCTGCTCATGGCCGAGATGCTGCTGTTCTTCATTCCGGCGCTGATGAGCCTGCTGGACTATGGCGGCCTGCTGCGCCAGGACGGCTGGCGGATCCTGCTGGTGATTGGCGTCAGCACACTGATGGTGATGCTGGTCACCGCGTTCACCGTGGAGTGGGTGTGTCGCTGGAGAACCCGCCATGACGCTTGAACCCATGCCGATGTTCTGGCTGCTGCTGACCCTCGTCGCCTACCTGTTCAGCCGCTGGATCTACCGGCGCACCGGCCGCTACCTGCTGTCGCCGCTGATCCTGGTGCCGGCCCTGTTGCTGGCGGTCGCCGTGCCGCTGCATACCGCCTATGCCGAGTACTCCGCCAATACCCATTGGCTGATGCTGGTGCTGGGGCCGGTCACCGTGGCGTTCGCGGTGCCGATCTGGCAGCAGCGGCAGCTGTTGGCGCGGCATTGGTCGGCCTTGCTGCTGGGGATGCTGGCGGGCAGCGCGGCGTCGATCGCCAGCTCCTTCGGGCTGGCCCGGGTACTGGCCCTGGACAGCGCGGTGACGATGTCCCTGGTGCCGCGCTCGATCACCACGCCGTTCGCCATGCCGCTGGCCCACGACCTGGGCGGCGTGCCCGAACTGACGGCGGTGTTCGTGATGTTCACCGGGGTGTTCGGCGCCATGCTCGGCGGCATCCTGCTCAAGTGGCTGCCGCTGCGCAGTGCCCTGGCCCGGGGCGCGCTGTTCGGGGTCGGGGCCCATGGCGCGGGCGTCAGCCGTGCCCATGAAGTCGGTGGCGAAGAAGGCTCGGTGGCGGGGCTGGTGATGGTCCTTACCGGCTTGCTGAACCTGTTTGCCGCGCCTTTGTTGGCGTCGGTGCTTTGACGGTTGACCTGTGCCGATCGGAACTAAAATGAGCACTGACCCGCTCGGTCAGTAAGCTGGCTGCCAAGGCAACTACCTGAACCCGGACGGCTGACTAGACTGGGTTCCCACGCCTAAAAAAATAATAAAAATCTGCCGTCACTGAGGTCATTGCCGTGAGTCTATCCTCCGTTCAGTCGACATCGAGTGTGAAAGATCAGGTCAGCGCCGCCGAATGGCAGACCCGCGTCGACCTGGCCGCCTGCTACCGCCTGGTGGCGATGCATGGCTGGGACGACCTGATTTTCACCCACATCTCCGCCAAGGTCCCGGGCACCGAAGATTTCCTGATCAACCCGTTCGGCCTGATGTTCCACGAGATCACCGCCTCGAGCCTGGTGAAGGTCGACCTGGCCGGCAACAAGCTGATGGACAGCCCCTACGACATCAACCCGGCCGGCTACACCATTCACAGCGCCGTACATGAGGTACGGCACGATGTGGCCTGCGTGCTGCACACCCATACCGCGGCCGGGGTCGCGGTGTCCGCGCAGCAGCAGGGGGTGTTGCCCATCAGCCAGCAGTCGCTGTTCGTGTTGTCGAGCCTGGGGTATCACGCCTATGAAGGCGTGGCCCTGAACCATGAGGAGAAGGCCCGGCTGCAGGCCGACCTGGGCGAGGGTAATTTCCTGATGCTGCACAACCACGGCCTGCTGACCTGTGGCGGCACCATTGCCGATACCTTCCTGATGATGTTCACCTTCCAGCGCGCCTGCGAAATCCAGGTGCTGGCGCAGAACGGCGCGGCGCCGCTGATCAGCATCGAGCCGCAGATCCTCGCCGGGGCCAAGGCGATGATCGCCGGCGTCACCAAGAGCGCCCAGGGCATGGGCGGCGCGCTGGCCTGGCCGGCGCTGCTGCGCAAACTCGATAAACAAGACGCGGGTTACAGACTCTGATGCCTATCACCGAGATTCCTCTGTGCGTATGGCGCAAGCGCGGACACCGTTTCGAGTTTCGCGGCCAGGCCATTCGCTACTGGACGGCGGGGCAGGGCGAGCCGCTGCTGCTGATCCATGGTTTTCCCACCGCGGCCTGGGACTGGCACTACCTGTGGCAGCCCCTGGCCCAGCGCTACCGCGTGATTGCCTGCGACATGCTGGGCTTCGGCGACTCGGCCAAGCCGCGGGACCATGAGTACAGCCTGCTGGAGCAGGCGGACTTGCAGCAGGCCCTGCTCGAGCACCTCAAGGTCGAGGCGCCCGTGCATCTGCTGGCCCATGACTACGGCGACAGCGTCGCCCAGGAACTGCTTGCCCGGCACTGCGAGGCGCACCGCGAGATCGCCAGCTGTGTCTTTCTCAATGGCGGCCTGTTCCCGGAAACCCATCGCCCGGTACTGACCCAGAAGCTGCTGCTCAGCCCGCTGGGCTGGATGCTCGGCCGGGCGTTCAGCCGCGAAGGCCTGGCCAAGAGCTTCAGCCAGATCTTCGGCGCGCAGACCCGGCCCAGCGAAAGCGTGCTGGATGATTTCTGGAGCCTGGTGGAGGCCAATGGCGGTACGCGGATCCTGCACAAGCTGATCGCCTATATCCCCGAGCGCCGGGTCCAGCGCGATCGCTGGGTGACGGCCATGCAGCGGGGCGAAGTGCCGTTGCGGGCGATCGTCGGCGCGGTGGATCCGATTTCCGGGGAGCACATGGTCCAGCGTTACCGCGAACTGATCCCCGACCCGGACACGGTGCTGCTGGCCGGCATCGGCCATTACCCGCAGACCGAAGCGCCGGTCCAGGTGCTCCAGCATTACCTGGCCTTCCGGGAAAACCTGGCGTTGCCGCCGCGCAAGCTGGCCTGGTCCTGAGCCGCGCCTGACATCCTCCGGCCCTCGCGGAAGTTGGCCAGGCCGGCCGCGCGCCCTCGATCATCACCCTGCCTTATCGGGCACCATTCAGCCCCAGCCGTATTGATTGTGAGCCCCGGCCGCGTGCCCGACACTCCAGCCTATTGTCCATCTGCCTGTGGGAGTTCGGTATGAGTGAGTCTGTACGCTTCGAGAATAAAGTCGTGATCGTCACCGGTGCCGGCGGTGGTCTGGGGCAGGCTCACGCGTTGCTGTTCGCCAGGCACGGGGCGAAGGTGCTGGTCAACGACCTGGGCGGTTCGACCCAGGGCGAGGGCGCCAGCGCCTCGGCGGCCGACCGGGTGGTGGCGCAGATCCGCGAGGCCGGTGGCATTGCCGAGGCCAACCACGATTCGGTGACCGATGGCGACAAGATCGTGCAGAACGCCCTGGACGCCTTCGGCCGGGTGGATGTGGTGGTGAACAACGCCGGCATCCTGCGCGACAAGACCTTCCACAAGATGGAAGACGCCGATTGGGACCTGGTGTACCGCGTCCATGTCGAAGGCGCCTACAAGGTCACCCGCGCCGCCTGGCCGCATATGCGCGAGCAGGGGTATGGCCGGGTGATCTTCACGGCGTCCACTTCCGGCATCTACGGTAACTTCGGCCAGTCCAACTACGGCATGGCCAAGCTCGGCCTCTACGGCCTGACCCGGACCCTGGCCCTGGAAGGCCGTAAGAACAACATCCTGGTCAACGCCATCGCGCCCACCGGCGGCACGCGGATGACCGAGGGGCTGATCCCGCCGCAGGTATTCGAGCAGCTCAAGCCCGAACTGGTCAGCCCGCTGGTGGTGTACCTGGGCAGCGAAAACTGCCAGGAAACCTCCGGCCTGTTCGAGGTCGGCGGCGGCTGGATGGGCAAGGTGCGCTGGGAGCGCAGCCTGGGGCTGGGCTTCGACCCGCGCCAGGGGTTCTCGCCGGAAGACGTCGCCGCGCACTGGCAGCAGATCTGCGACTTCGAGGGCGCGGCGCATCCCAAGGACAACATCGAGGCCCTCAAGGAAATGATGCAGAACCTACAGAAATACGCGATCTGAAGCCGCCCGCCAGCGGCTCGCGCCACCCGTGCAACCGCGGTCCTCGCGGTTGTACTCCTTATGCGTTGGTCACTATCCTCGGTGCACACCGTTCTTGCCGAACGCCGACCGCATAAGGAAGCGCAGCCCATGTACGAATCCAAGACCCAGCCGCTGTTGTCGCGCCTGCAATTCCTGCGGCGCCTGTTCCTGCATGTGCTGGCGACCCTGGCGCTGATCGGGTTCTCGCTGCTGCTGGGGATCGCCGGGCATCTGTATTTCGAGCCGGGCGTCAATGGCTACGACGCGCTGTTCAACGCCGCGATGATGCTCGGCGGCATCGGCCCCGCGGCGATGCCGGCGACGGCGGGGGGCAAGTTGTTCTTCGCCAGCTACGGCCTGTACACCAACCTGGTGTTCGTCGCGGCCTTCGGCCTGATCCTCGCGCCGGTCGCCCATCGCCTGTTGCATCGCTTCCACTGCGAACCCGACGACCCCAACGCCTGAAGTCCCCTCACCTCCTACCGGAAAGCCGGGCATAAAAAAGGCCGCTGCAAGGCAGCGGCCGAAGTAAGACGTTAGATCAAGGAGCAACAAATCAACGTCAGTGAACACCCGGTGAAGATCTGAATATCGTTGCTTCAAACCTTCTGAATCCTTTGGCCCCGAGGTGGCGCGGTCACACCTCTGGACGACCCTGCATGGCGGCTTGCCGTGAGAGCGAGGTCAGAATAAGGGCTGGCCGGGCAATGAAAAATAGCGATTCGGGACAAGGACTGTTACAGCCTGGGCAACAGTGGTGCACAGCCCCCGCGGGCGCTCCGCAACGGTGCCATTGATCCACCTGATACCCGTTCATCCAGGCCGTCGATGCCTCGCGCAAAGGCCCGTCCGGCAAGGACATTCATCCTTTCGGGCGACAACACGAATACCTCCTTGGTGCGCTTATCGCTCCCGTGCGCGGGCAGTAGGGTGAAGCCTCCTGTCATTCACCGGGGAAGACGCATGACAAAAACAACAATGCGCGCCATCTTCAAACCGCAGGCCCTGGCCGTCGCGGTGGCCTTGGGCTGCTGCGCCCAGGCGCAGGCCGTGTCATTCAACATCGGGGAAATCGAGGGGCAGTTCGATTCTTCGCTGTCCATCGGCGCCAGCTGGGGCATGCGCGACGCCGACAAGGACCTGGTGGGGGTGGTCAACGGCGGCCGCGGCCAGTCGTCCACCGGTGACGATGGGCGCCTGAACTTCAAGAAAGGCGAGACCTTCTCGAAGATCTTCAAGGGCCTCCACGACCTGGAGTTGAAATACGGCGACACCGGCGTCTTCGTCCGGGGCAAGTACTGGTACGACTTCGAACTCAAGGATGAAGACCGCGAGTTCAAGCCCATCAGCGACCACAATCGCAAGGAGGGCGCCAAGTCTTCCGGCGGGCAGATCCTCGACGCTTTCATCTATCACAACTATTCCATCGCCGACCTGCCGGGCACCGTACGCGCCGGCAAGCAGGTGGTCAGCTGGGGCGAGAGCACCTTCATCGGCAACTCGATCAACAGCATCAACCCGATCGACGTCTCGGCGTTTCGCCGCCCTGGCGCCGAGATCAAGGAAGGCCTGATCCCGGTGAACATGCTGTTCGCCTCCCAGGGCCTGACCGACCGCCTGACCGTGGAAGGGTTCTACCAGCTGGAATGGGACCAGACCGTGGTCGACAACTGCGGCACCTTCTTCGGCAACGACGTGGTGGCGGACGGCTGCACCAGCGGCTACACCGTCGGCAGCCCGGCGATCCGGCCGCTGCAACCGATTGCCGCGGCGTTCGGCCAGGGTTTCACCGTGGCGCCCGAAGGCGTGGTCATCGGCCGCGCCGGCGATCGCGACGCCCGCGACTCCGGGCAGTGGGGCACGGCCTTGCGCTGGATGGGCGACGACACCGAGTACGGCCTGTACTTCATGAACTACCACGCCCGCACCCCGACGGTCGGCACCATCACCGCCGGGAGCAGCACCCTGGCGAGCATTCCGGGGATCGTCAGCACCGCCAACAGGATCGCCCCGGGCACCGGTGCGGCCCTGGCCCAGAGCGTGATGCTCGGGCGCGGCCAGTACTACCTCGAATACCCGGAAGACATCCGCCTGTACGGCGCCAGCTTCTCCACCACGCTGCCCACCGGCACCGCCTGGACCGGCGAGATCAGCTATCGGCCCAACGCCCCGGTGCAGATCAACACCAACGACCTGACCCTGGCGCTGGTCAACCCGATCGCCGGTGGCCTGGCGTCGCCGGTACGGACGTCTCCGGGCGCCGACAACACCGGTTACCGGCGCAAGGAAATCACCCAGTTGCAGAGCACCCTGACCCAGTTCTTCGACCAGGTGCTGGGCGCCGACCGCCTGACCCTGGTGGGCGAGGCGGCGATCGTGCATGTCGGCGGCCTGGAGTCGAAAAGCCAGCTGCGCTACGGCCGCGACTCGGTCTACGGCCAGTACGGCTTCGGCGGCGATACCGATGGGTTCGTCACGGCCACCTCCTGGGGTTACCGCGCCCGGGCGATCCTCGACTACAACAACCTGATCGGCGGGGTGAACATCAAGCCCAACCTGTCCTGGTCCCACGACGTCAACGGCTACGGGCCCAACGGCCTGTTCAACGAAGGCGCCAAGGCGGTGAGCCTCGGGGTCGATGCCGACTACCGCAACACCTACACCGCCAGCCTCAGCTACACCGACTTTTTCGGTGGCGACTACAACACCCTCAAAGACCGCGATTTCCTCGCATTGAGCTTCGGCGTGAACTTCTGACCCGACCCAGGAAGGACAATTTTATGCGCAAGACGATTTTGCAATGCGGTGCCCTGGCCCTGACCCTGTTGGCGGCCAACGTGATGGCGGCGGTCAGCCCGCAGGAAGCGGACCGGCTCGGCACCAGCCTGACCCCGGTCGGCGCCGAGAAGGGCGGCAATGCCGACGGCTCGATCCCGGCCTGGACCGGCGGCATCGGCAAGAACGCCGGCGCGGTGGATGCCAAGGGCTTCCTCGCCGACCCGTTCGCCAACGAGAAGCCGCTGTTCACCATCACCGCGGCCACGGTCGACAAATACAAGGACAAGCTGTCCGACGGCCAGGTGGCGATGTTCAAGCGCTACCCGGAAACCTACAAGATCCCGGTCTACCCGACCCATCGCACGGTGGGCCTGCCGCCCGACATCTACGAGTCGGCGAAGCGCAGCGCCTTGAACGTTACCTCGATCAACGAGGGCAACGGCCTGGCCAATTTCACCGGCAACCGCTACTACGCCTTCCCGATTCCGAAGAGCGGCGTGGAAGTGCTGTGGAACCACATCACCCGTTATCACGGCGGCAATCTGCGGCGCATCATCACCCAGGCCACCCCGCAGACCAACGGCAGCTTCACGCCGATCCGCTTCGAAGAGGAAGTGGCGGTGCCGCAGCAGATTCCGGACATGGACCCGCAAAAGAGCGCCAACGTGCTGAGCTACTTCAAGCAGGCGGTGACCGCCCCGGCCCGCCTGGCCGGCAACGTGCTGCTGGTGCACGAGACCCTCGACCAGGTGAAGGAGCCGCGCCTGGCGTGGATCTACAACGCCGGCCAGCGCCGAGTGCGCCGCGCCCCGCAAGTGGCCTACGACGGGCCGGGCACCGCCGCCGACGGCCTGCGCACCTCGGACAACTTCGACATGTTCTCCGGCGCGCCGGACCGTTATGACTGGAAGCTGGTGGGCAAGAAGGAGATGTACATTCCCTACAACGCCTACAAGCTCGATTCGACGAGCCTCAAGTACGACGACATCATCAAGGCCGGGCACATCAACCAGGACCTGACCCGCTACGAGCTGCACCGGGTCTGGGAAGTGATCGGCACGGTCAAGCCCGGCGAGCGGCATATCTACGCCAAGCGCCATATGTATATCGACGAGGACAGCTGGCAGGTGGCGCTGGTGGACCACTACGACGGTCGCGGCCAGTTGTGGCGGGTGGCCGAAGGGCATACGCAGTTCTATTACAACGCCCAGGTGCCGGCCTATACCCTCGAAGCGCTGTACGACCTCATCGCCGGGCGCTACATCGCCCTGGGGATGAAGAACGAGGAGAAGCACGGCTACGAGTTCGGCTTCGCCGCCAAGGCCGCCGACTACACCCCGGCCGCCCTGCGTGCAAGCGGTGTGCGTTAAGGCCCTGGAGGCATACGCTGGCAAAAGGCGACCGACCGGTCGCCTTTTTTATGGGCGCGGATCAGCGTGCTGAATACTTCTCAACAAGCACCGGCGACAGGGCTAGGGTGAGGGCACGCAGGCTAAAACTATAAAAAAGGCACGCCGCAATGACCGCCATGCTCTCCTGTCCCGGATTCCTGCCTCGCCTTTCGTCCCATCATTTGTCCCGCAGCCGCCTGAGTACCCCGCTCCTGGCATCGTCCGCCCGGGTGAAACTGCTCTGCGCGCCCGCCGGCAGCGGCAAGACCGCGCTGTTGGTCGAATGCCTGCTGCGGGCACCGGCCGGGCACCGGGTGTGCTGGCTGCCCCAGGCGGGGGCGGCGCGCACCCCGCAGCAGCTGTGCGCCGAACTGGCCCGGGGGCTGGGCCTGGCGACTGCGGACGAGGCCAGCGTGTTGGGCCACCTGGCGCAGGTGCAGACCCCTACCTGGCTGTTTCTCGACGACTATTGCCGGGCCGCGGCGCCGCCGCTGGACGGGCTGCTCGACCGCCTGCTGGCAATCAGCAACCCGGCGCTGACCTGGTGGCTGGGGGCCCGGCGTCGACCGCAATGCAACTGGCCGCGGTTGCTGCTCGACGACGAACTCTACGAATGCACGGGCCCCGAGCTGGGCTTTACCCAGGCGGATATCGAGCAGTTGCTGGCGCAATTGCCGCAGCCGCTGTCGACGCACACCGCGGGCCGGATCCTGGAGCGCAGCGGCGGCTGGTGCGCCGGCGTGCGCATCGCCCTGCTCGAAGGCAGCGACCTGGCCGCCGCGCCGTGCAAGCCGGGGCGTCCCAATACCCTGCGCGAATACCTGGAGCACGAACTGTTCAGCGTGTTGCCGGCGGAGCTGGCCGAAGCCTGGCACGTGCTGGCGCACTTGCCGCGTTTCAACGCATCGTTGTGCGAGCATCTGTTCGGCTCCGGGGAGGGCGCCCAGCACCTGCGGGCGTTGCAGGAACTGGGATGCTTCATCGAACCCTTGGAGGAGGCGCCCGAGTGGCTGCAAGTGTTCGCTCCCCTGGCCCGGCTGATGCGCGACGAACCCTGGCCGGCGGGGCGCTCCTGGCACCGTCGGGCCTGCCAGTGGTTCGCCGCGCAGGAAGACTGGCAGGCGGCGTTCGAGCAAGCGCTGCTGGCACAGGAATACGAAGTCGCGGTCAGCCTGTTGCAACACTTCAGTTTCGAGCACCTGTTCGAGCGGCAGAACGTGGTGTTGCTGCTGCGCCTGCATGAACGGCAGGGCGACGAACTGCTGCTCGGCAGCCCGCAGCTGGTTGGCCTGCTGACGGCGGCCCTGCTGTTCGCCGGACGTTTCGACCAGGCCCGGGACTGCGTGGCGCAGATGGCCCGCTTCGCGCCGCAGCCAACGGCCTCCGGGCAGCGGCAACTGGTGGCGCGCTGGCAGGCGCAGCAGGGCTGGCTGTTGCACCTGCAAGGGTTGATGGAGCCAGCGCGGCTGCACTTTCTCGAAGCGCTCACCGAGTTGGCCGCCACGGCCTGGCCGACGCGCCTGCTGTGCCTGTCGGGCCTGACGCAGCAGGCCTTGCTACGGGGCGAACTGGAGCTGGCGCAGGCCCTCAACCGCGAAGCGCTGTGCCTGGCCCGGGCCGAGGGTTCGGTGGTGTTCGAGGCCTTGCTGGAACTGGACCATGCGCAGTTGCTGGAGCAGCGCGGGGCGCCGCATCGGGCGGAAAGCCTGCTCGACGCCATGCAGCACTTATTGAGTGACCAGGCCCGTCGGGCCGAGCCCTTGCTCGGACGCATCGCCCTGCGCCGTGGACGCCTGGCGTTGCGCCAGGGCTATGTGGAACAGGCGGGCGAGCATTTTCAACATGGCCTCGAACTGTGTCTGCCGAACCAGGACAAATACGTGCTGGACGGCTTTCTCGGGCAGGCGCTGCTGGCCGCCTACCGCAGCGACTATGCCCAGGCCTTCGTGACCCTGCGCGATGCCGAGCGGCTGATGCAGCAGCGGCAGATCCCCGATGGGCTGTACCGCGCGGTGCTGCTGCACGTCAGCAGCCTGGTCTGGTTGCAGCAGGGGCGGGCGGAGCTGGCCCATGAAGCCCTGCGGCGCGTCTTGCGTTACTACCGCGGCCCCGAGGCGCGGCAGGCACCGCCGACCACCCTCGAACTGATCCCGCGCCTTGAATGCCTGCTGGTGCTGGCCGAGGTTTACCTGCGGTGCGCCCAGGCTCCCGTCGCGGCCTTGCAGGCATTGCTGGCGCAGGCCCGGCAGCGGGGCATGCTGGGCCTGGAGGCCGAGTTGCAACTGGCCATGGCCGAGGTTGCCTACCTGCTGGGAGACTCGGCGCTGGCCGGGCAGGCGCTGAAGGACGGGCTGGCGCTCGCGGCGCGCTGCCAGTTGCATCAGGCGCAGCAGGCCCTGCGCCTGCGCCAGCCGGGCATCTTTGAGCTGGAGACGACGCCGGCCGAGGCGGCGCCGGCGTTCGAGGACAGCCCGCTGAGCCAGCGCGAGCTGGAGGTGCTGCAACTGATCGCCCTGGGCAGCTCCAACCAGCAGATCGCCGAGCAGCTGTTCATTTCCCTGCATACGGTCAAGACCCACGCCCGCCGCATTCACAGCAAGCTCGGGGTGGAGCGCCGGACCCAGGCGGTGGCCAGGGCCAAGGCGCTGGGGTTGATGTGAGCGTCGCCAGGGTCCGCACGAAAAGGCGGACAGCCAGCGCCTAGGGCTGGTAGCCCATGCGCCAGCTGACGGCGTGGGCCGCGGCCAGCAGGCGCTGCGCCGCCGGGCCGTGTTCATCGGCGTGGAACAGCGAGGTCGGGCCGACCACCGTCAGTACCGCGGCGATCTTGCCGGTGGCGTCGAACACCGGTGCCGACAAGGCATCCACGCCTGGCATCAGCAGGCCGTGCACATGGTGCAGGCCCTGCTCGCGGATCTGTTGGCACAGCGCGGCATAGGCCGGTTCGTCCGCCAGGGCGTGGGGCGCATGGGCCTTGAGTTCCTGCTCGCGCAGGTCGACGGTCTCGCGGTGCGGCAGGTAGGCGCCGAACACCAGTCCGGTGGATGAGCTGAGCAGCGGCAGCACCGAACCCAGTTGCGTCACCACCGTCACCGCACGCACCGCGGGTTCGATGTGCACCACGGTCGCGCCCTGGTTGCCCCATACCGCGAGAAAGCAGGTCTCGTTCAATTCATCCCGCAGCTCGGCCAGGGGCAGGGCGGCGATCTTCAACACGTCCAGGCTGCCCAGCGCGGCCATGCCGACCCGCAAGGCCTCGCGGCCCAGGCCGTAGTGGTTGGTGGCGGTGTTCTGTTCGGCGAAACCGCTGGCGATCAGCGCTTGCAGGTAGCGATGCACCTTGCTCGCGGGCATCTGCACATGTTCGGCCAGGCGCGACAGCGAGGTGGCCGGAGACAGCTCGGCCAGGGCCTTGAGGATGTCGGTGCCGACCTCGGCCGAGCGGACTTTCTGTTTGCCGTTGCTGTCGCTGGTGCTGCGCGGTTTTTCCATGGAGGCGGTGTGATCCCGGGACGAATGGGCGTCTTTATAGCTTGACGGTCAATACCAATCAAATTACGTTATCCGTAATTCAATTACGATAAAAATAACGCAAGCGTGCCCAGAGCTCTTCCCATGGAGTCGCAGGCCGTTGCCAACTCCATCCCCGGGAGGCTCCATGAACCTCGATTCCACGGCGTCCGGACTGGCCTACCAGTCGGGTTTCGGCAACCAGTTTTCCTCCGAGGCCCTGCCCGGCGCCTTGCCCATCGGCCAGAACTCTCCGCAAAAAGCCCCCTACGGCCTGTACACCGAACTCTTCTCCGGCACGGCCTTCACCATGGTCCGCAGCGAAGCGCGGCGCACCTGGATGTACCGCATCCAGCCCTCGGCCAACCATCCGGCCTTCGTCAAGCTGGGGCGGCAACTGGCCGGCGGGCCGCTGGGCGAGATCACCCCCAACCGGCTGCGCTGGAACCCGCTGGAAATCCCCGCCGAGCCGACCGACTTCATCGACGGCCTGGTGAACATGGTCGCCAACTCGGCGGCGCAGAAACCCGCCGGGATCAGCATCTATACCTACCGCGCCAACCGTTCCATGGAGCGGGTGTTCTTCAATGCCGACGGCGAGCTGCTGCTGGTGCCCGAGCAGGGCCGCCTGCGCATCGCCACCGAGCTTGGGGTCATGGAGGTCGAGCCGCTGGAAATCGCCGTGCTGCCCCGTGGCCTGAAATTCCGCGTGGAACTGCTGGACGCCCAGGCCCGCGGCTACATCGCCGAGAACCATGGCGCGCCGCTGCGCCTGCCCGACCTGGGGCCGATCGGCAGCAACGGCCTGGCCAACCCGCGGGACTTCCTGACCCCGGTGGCCCATTACGAAGACCTCAAGCAGCCGACTACCCTGGTACAGAAATTCCTCGGCGAACTGTGGGGCTGCGAGCTGGATCATTCGCCGCTGAACGTCGTGGCCTGGCATGGCAACAACGTGCCGTACAAATACGACCTGCGCCGCTTCAACACCATCGGCACCGTCAGCTTCGATCACCCGGACCCGTCGATCTTCACCGTGCTGACTTCGCCCACCAGCGTGCACGGGCTGGCCAACCTCGACTTCGTGATCTTCCCGCCGCGCTGGATGGTGGCCGAGAACACCTTCCGTCCGCCGTGGTTCCACCGCAACCTGATGAACGAATACATGGGCCTGATCCAGGGCGCCTACGACGCCAAGGCCGAAGGCTTCGTGCCCGGCGGCGCGTCGCTGCACAGCTGCATGAGCGCCCACGGCCCGGATGGCGAGAGCTGCACCAAGGCGATCAACGCCGAGCTGCAGCCGTCGAAGATCGACAACACCATGGCCTTCATGTTCGAGACCAGCCAGGTGCTGCGCCCGAGCCAGTTCGCCCTGGAATGCCCGCAATTGCAGAACGACTATGACGCTTGCTGGGCCTCGCTGCCCGCCACCTTCAACCCGAATCGGAAATAACCCATGAATCAGCCAACCATTACCCGCAGCTGGGTGGCCTCCGCCAACGAACACCCCGACTTCCCGCTGCAGAACCTGCCGCTGGGTGTGTTCAGCGTCGCAGGTGGGGCGCCGCGCAGTGGCGTGGCCATCGGCGAGCACATCCTCGACCTGGAAGCGGCGCTCGACGCCGGGCTGTTCGAGGGCCCGGCCAAGGCGGCGGTGCAAGCCACCCGCGGCGGCCAGTTGAATGCCTTCTTCAGCCTGGGACGTGCGGCCCGGGTCGCCCTGCGCGAGCGCCTGCTGGAACTGCTCGGCGAAGGCAGCAGCCAACGTGGCCAGATCGAAGCCCTGGGGGCGAAACTGTTGCCCCTGGCCGCCGATTGCCAGATGCACCTGCCGGCGAAAATCACCGACTACACCGACTTCTATGTCGGCATCGAGCACGCGCAGAACGTCGGCAAGCTGTTCCGTCCGGACAACCCGCTGCTGCCGAACTACAAGTACGTGCCGATCGGCTACCACGGCCGCGCCTCGACTATCCGCCCATCCGGTGCCGACGTGCGCCGGCCCAAGGGCCAGACCCTGCCCGCCGGGCAGAGCGAGCCGACCTTCGGCCCCTGTGCCCGGCTGGACTACGAGCTGGAACTGGGGATCTGGATCGGCCAGGGCAACGAGCTGGGCGAGCCGATCGCCATTGGCGATGCCGCCGAGCACATCGCCGGTTTCTGCCTGCTCAACGACTGGTCGGCCCGCGATATCCAGGCCTGGGAATACCAGCCGCTGGGGCCGTTCCTGTCGAAGAGCTTCATCACCAGCGTCTCGCCCTGGGTGGTGACCGCCGAGGCCCTGGAGCCGTTCCGCCGCGCCCAGGCACCGCGTCCCGAGGGCGACCCGCAACCGCTGCCTTACCTGCTGGACAACCGCGACCAGGCCGCTGGCGGCCTGGACATCGAGCTGGAAGTGCTGCTGCTCACCGCGGCGATGCGCGAGCAAGGCCTGCCGGCCCAGCGCCTGACCCTGAGCAACACCCAGTACATGTACTGGACCGTGGCGCAGATGGTCGCCCACCACAGCGTCAACGGCTGCCAGTTGCAGGCCGGCGACCTGTTCGGCTCGGGCACCTTGTCGGGGCCGCAGAGCCATCAGTTCGGCAGCCTGCTGGAAATCACCGAAGGCGGTAAGAAACCGATCGAACTGGCATCCGGCGAAGTGCGCAAGTTCCTCGAGGACGGTGACGAGATCATCCTGCGCGGCCGCTGCCGCCGCGAGGGTTTCGCCTCCATCGGTTTCGGCGAATGCCGCGGCACCGTCCTGCCTGCCCGCTAAGAGGTGCCTGTCATGGAGCTCTATACCTACTACCGCTCGACCGCCTCCTACCGGGTGCGTATCGCGCTGGCGCTCAAGGGGCTGGATTACCAGGCGCTGCCGGTCAACCTGCTGGTCCCCGCCGGCGGCGCCAACCGCCAGCCGCAATACCTGGAGATCAACCCGCAGGGCCGGGTGCCGGCCCTGCGTACCGACGACGGCGAGCTGCTGATCCAGTCGCTCGCGATCATCGAGTACCTCGAGGAGCGTTATCCACAGGTGCCGCTGCTCTCCAGGGAACTGGCGGCCCGCGCCCACGAGCGCGCGGTGGCGATGCTGGTGTGCTGCGATATCCATCCGCTGCACAACTCCAGCACGCAGAATCTGCTGCGCCAGTGGGGCTACGACGAGGCCCGGTTGCTGGAGTGGATCGGCCACTGGATCGGCAACGGCCTGGCGGCGATCGAACAGCTGATCGGCGAGCAGGGCTATTGCTTCGGTGAACAGCCGGGGCTGGCCGACACCTGCCTGATTCCCCAGCTGTACGCCGCCGAGCGCTTCAAGGTGCCGCTGGACGCCTACCCACGGATTCGCCGGGTCGCGGCCCTGGCGGCGGAACACCCGGCGTTCCAGAAAGCCCATCCGGCCAACCAGCCCGATACACCTGCGTAGGAGCGAACGGGCGGCGATCCGACTTGCCCGCGATAAGGGCACCGCGGTGTACCTGTGACACCGCGTCATCGTTCATCGCGGGCAATACGGATCGCCGCCCGCTCGCTCCTACAACACCGATCATTGCCGCCCAGAGCAATGACGGTCTGCCGGCACCCCATAACGATAAAAAACCAACAGGTACCTTGCGATGCATAATCAGATTGCCAGTTTCCGGGCGGCGCTCGACGCCCGTCCGGTGTCGCGTTATCAGTGGTTGCTGCTCCTGCTCCTGGCCCTGTTGCTGGTCACCGACGGCTACGACGCCCAGGTGCTGGGGTATGTGGTGCCGGCCCTGGCCCAGGACTGGGGGCTGGAGAAAGCCGCGTTCGGTCCGGTGTTCAGCGCCAACCTCCTGGGCCTGACCCTGGGCTCGCTGGCCGTGACCCCGTTGGCGGACCGTTTCGGCGTGCGGCGCATTCTCCTGGCTTGTGTGCTGATCTATGCCAGCCTCACGGTGCTGATGGTGTTCGCCAATTCGTTGAACAGCCTGATGGCCGCGCGTTTTATCTGCGGCATCGGCATGGGCGGGGCGATGCCCAGCGCCATGGCGCTGATGTCGGAATACTCGCCGCCACGCCTGCGCACCCTGATGGTGACCCTGGCCGCCTGCGGTTTTTCCTTTGGTGGTGCGGCCGGTGGGTTCGTCGCCGCGGGCTTCATCGACCGCTTCGGCTGGCAGGCGGTGTTCCTCGCCGGCGGCGTCACGCCGTTGCTGCTGTTCCCGTTCCTGGCCTGGTTCCTTCCCGAATCGCTGCCGCGCCTGCTGCGCGACCAGCCGCCTTATGCACGCCTGCGCAAAGTCACCGCGCGCATGTTGCCGGACTGGCAGCCACCGGCCGCCTCGGCCGCGCAGAACCAAGCCGAGCAGGGCAGCACGCTCACGGTGATCGAGCTGTTCCGCCACGGTTATGCGCGGCCGACGCTGCTGATCTGGTCGACCTTTTTCGTCAGCCTGATCCTGCTGTATTTCATGATCAGCTGGTTGCCTTCATTGCTGCTGGAGAGCGGCCTGGGGTTGAACGAGGCGAACCTGGTGACCTCGATGTTCCTGTTCGCCGGCACCCTCGGCGCGATCTGCATGGCCTGGTTCGCCGACCGCCTGAAACGCAAGGTCCGGTTGCTCTCGGCGGTGCTGGCCGGGGCGGCGCTATGCACCGTGCTGCTGGGCCTGAACCACGACAATCCGCGCTATCTGGTGGCCTTCGTGTTCGCCGCCGGCTTCTGCATCATCGGCGGCCAATTGACCCTGAATGCGTTCGCCAGCAACTTCTACCCGGCCCAGGTGCGCGCCACCGGCACCGGCTGGGCCCTGGGCGTCGGTCGTTTCGGCTCGATCCTCGGGCCGCTGTTCGGCAGCCTGCTGCTGGCGATGCACATCCCGGTGCAGCAGATCTTTTTCTTCTGTGCGATTCCGGCGGTGGTGGCGGCATTGCTGATCATCCAGGTGCGCTCGCCCGAAGCGGGTTCGATCGCGACACCTGAACAGCAGGATGCGCTGGCGGCGAAGTTCGCTCGCGAGCAGCGCTGAGGTTCTGTAGGAGCGAAGCTTGCTCGCGATGGCGTCGGGGCTGGCCCACCGTGTCGTCTTCATCGCCGGCAAGCCTGGCTCCTACGGGCGTGGAAGCGGTTCAGTGGACGATGCTGTTGGGCGGCAGGTGGCCCAGGCGTTCGGTCAGGCGCAGGCGCTGGATCGGGTCTTCGCTGAGCAACAGGGCGTGCTCCAGGTCGAAGCGTTCGGCGTTGGGGCAGTCCAGGCGCTGGTAGAGGCTGGCGCGGGCCAGGTAGTCGGCGGCGCTGCCGTCGCCCAGTTCCAGTACGCGTTCGGCGTCGATCAGCGCATTGAGGTGGTCGTCGTGGCTCAGGTGCAGCTGGCGCAGGTTGCGCGACAGGCGCTGGAGCATCTGCCGTGGGGTGGCGATGGCCAGGTGTTCGGCGCTGAGCTTGAGGTTCGGCCCGTACTGGCGCTCCAGCAGTTCGCGGCAATCGTGGGGGTACAGGCGCCGGCCGCCGCAGGGGTCGAGCAGATGGTCGGCGCCGGGGACGCGCAATAGAAAGTGCCCGGGGAAATTGACCCCGACCATGGGGATCTCCAGGCGCCGCGCCAGTTCCAGGGCGACCAGCCCCAGCGCCAGCGGCTGCCCGCGCCGGCTGTCCAGCACCTTGTCCAGCAGCGCGGCCTGGGGGCGCAAGGGCAGGAAGTCGTCCTGCTGGAAGCCCAGGTCGTTCATGCGCCGCAGCAGCGGCTGGCCCAGTTCGCTGGCCGGCAGCGGCGGCAGGCCGGCGTTGATCTGCCGTTGCAGCTCCTTGAAGTCCTGCAGCAACTGCTCCGGCGAGACCTGGGCATTGTGTTCGGCCGCAATCCACAGCGCCGCCTCGAAAAGCGCGGGCGGGGACTGTTGCAGGCAGGCGAAGAAAGCTTGACGCGGGTTCATCTGAATCTCCGGCGGATGCCTCGTTTTAGCGCCGTCGCAAGCGTTCGTCCAGTGCCGTACACAGGCGGTAGCAGGTTATTTCCCAAAGCCAGAATAGCCCGGGGGCTTATTCCCGCGCGCTCCAGCAATTTTCGGGCGCAAGCCTATACTGGCGTCTACAAGAAGTGATTCGGGAGCCCGGTTCATGTTCGCTCTCATGCAAAGCACTCGCCTTGAATCGCTGCACCTGAGCGTTGATCCGGTCACCGGGTTGAAGGCGGTGATTGCCATTCATAACAGCCGCCTGGGGCCCGCCCTCGGGGGCTGTCGCTACCTTGCCTACCCCGACGACGAAAGTGCCGTGGTCGACGCCGTGCACCTGGCCCAAGGCATGAGCTACAAGGCCGCCCTGGCCGGCTTGCCCCAGGGCGGCGGCAAGGCCGTGATCATCCGCGCGCCGCATGTCGAAAGCCGCGCTGCGCTGTTCGAGGCCTTCGGGCGCTGTATCGAGCAACTCGATGGGCGCTTCATCACTGCGATCGACAGTGGCACCTCGGTCGCCGACATGGATTGCATCGCCCAACAGACCCGGCACGTCACCAGCACCAGTGCGGCCGGCGATCCTTCGCCGCATGCCGCCATGGGGGTGTTCACCGGTATCCGCGCCACCGCCATGGCGCGCTTGGGCAGCGACAACCTCGAGGGGCTGCGGGTGGCGGTCCAGGGCCTGGGCAATGTCGGCTACGCCCTTGCCGAGCAACTGCATGCGGCGGGCGCCGAGCTGCTGGTCAGCGATATCGACCCCGGCAAGGTGCAACTGGCCATGGAGCAACTGGGCGCCCACCCGGTCGCCAACGAAGCCTTGCTCAGCACCCCGTGCGACATCCTCGCGCCCTGCGGGCTGGGCGGCGTGCTCAACAGCCACAGCGTGGCGCAACTGCGCTGTGCGGCGGTGGCCGGTTCGGCCAACAACCAGCTGACCAACCTGCAGGTCGCCGACCAGCTGGAGAACCGCGGCATCCTCTACGCGCCGGACTATGTGATCAACGCCGGCGGGCTGATCTACGTCTCGCTCAGGCACCGTGGCGCGGAACTGCCGACCATCACCGCCCATCTGTCGAAAATCAGCCAGCGCCTCACCGAAGTCTTCGCGCACGCCCAGGCGGAAAAACGTTCGCCGGCGCGGGTGGCCGACGACTTGGCGGAGCGCGTGCTGTACCGCTAGGCGAAGGCCTTACCCGGCCGTCTCGCCCTGTAGCCCCGCGTCACAAGCGCGGGGCGCAACGACCGCACGCTGACCCGGCGTGCCAGGAGCCCTGTGATGCCGCACAAGGTTGCGCTTCCCTATACCCGTCATTTATCTGCGGACGGCCAGTTGCTCGGCGACCTGCCGGCCTGGGCCGACGACTTCAACCTGTTGACCCGCCTCTACCGACAGATGGTGCTGACCCGCCTGTTCGATCAGAAAGCCGTGGCCCTGCAACGCACCGGACGCATCGGCACCTACGCGCCGACCCTCGGCCAGGAAGCCATTGGCGTGGCCATCGGCAGCCTGATGCGACCCGAAGACGTGCTGGTGCCGTATTACCGCGACACCGCCGTGCAACTGATGCGCGGGGTGCGCATGGAGGAAATCCTGCTGTACTGGGGCGGCGACGAGCGCGGCAGCGATTTCGCCGACCCGGCGGTGGCCGAGGACTTTCCGATCTGCGTGCCGATCGCTACCCAGGCCCTGCATGCCTGCGGCGTCGCCAGTGCGTTCAAGATTCGTGGCGAACACCGGGTGGCGGTGACCACTTGTGGCGACGGCGCCACCAGCAAGGGGGATTTTCTCGAAGCCCTCAACGTGGCGGGCGCCTGGCAGTTGCCGGTGGTTTTCGTGGTCAACAACAACCAGTGGGCGATCTCGGTGCCACGGCGCATCCAGTGCGGCGCGCCGACCCTGGCGCAGAAAGCCGTCGGCGCCGGTTTCCATGGCGAGCAGGTGGATGGCAACGACATGCTCGCGGTATACGACCGGATGCGGGCCGCCCTGGAGCGGGCCCGGCAGGGCAAGGGCCCGGTGTTGCTGGAATGCCTGAGCTATCGCCTGGGCGACCACACCACGGCCGACGATGCCACCCGCTACCGCGCCGCCGACGAGGTCAGGCAGGCCTGGCTGGAAGAGCCGGTCAAGCGCTTGCAACGCTTCATGGCCGGGCAGGGCGTGTGGGACGAGAACCGCGAGCAGGCGCTGATCGCCGAATGCCAGGCGTTGGTGCAGCGCGCTGTGGATAACTTCGAGGCCGCGGGCACCCAGGCGCCGGAATCGGTGCTGGAGCATGTCTACGCCCAATGGCCGGCGGCCCTGGCCGAGCAGCGCGAGTGGCTCCTCGAACGGCTGGCGCGGCGCGAGGGAGGGGCAGGCCATGAGTAACGGCACCTGCAGTCTGCTGGAAGCGGTGAACCTGGCCTTGCACCGGGCCATGGCCGAGGACGAGAACGTGATCGTCCTCGGTGAGGACGTCGGGGTGAACGGCGGGGTGTTCCGCGCGACCCAGGGGCTGCGTGACAGTTTCGGTTTCAAGCGGGTGATCGACTCGCCGCTGGCGGAAACCATGCTCGGCGGGCTGGTGGTGGGCATGGCCGCCCAGGGCCTGAAACCGGTGCTGGAAATCCAGTTCATGGGCTTCATCTACGCCAGCATGGAGCACCTGGTGTCCCATGCCAGCCGCATGCGCAATCGCACTCGGGGGCGCATCACCTGCCCGATGGTGCTGCGCACGCCCATGGGCGCGGGCATTCGCGCGCCGGAGCATCACAGCGAGAGCACCGAGGCGCTGTTCGCTCATATCCCGGGCTTGCGGGTGCTGGTGCCGTCTTCGCCGGCGCGGGCCTACGGCCTGCTGCTGGCGGCCATCGACGATCCCGACCCGGTGCTGTTCCTCGAGCCGACCCGGCTCTACCGCATGAACCCGCAACCGCTGGTGGACGACGGCAGGCGCTTGCCGCTGGACAGCTGCTTCACCCTGCGCGAAGGCAGCGACATCACCCTGGTCAGCTGGGGCGCGAGCATCGTCGAGACCTTGCAGGCCGCCGCCGTGCTGGCCGAGCAGGGGGTGTCGGCGGAAGTGATCGACGTCGCCTGCATCAAGCCGCTGGACCTCGACACCCTGGAGGCCTCGGTGCGCAAGACCGGGCGTTGTGTGATCGTGCACGAGGCACCGCGCACCTGCGGCGTCGGCGCGGAAATCGCCGCCAGCCTGTATGAGCGGGTCCTGCTGGAGTTGCAGGCGCCGATCCTGCGGGTCACCGCGCCCGACATCCCGCCGCCGCTGTATCGCCTGGAGTCGCTGTACATCCCCGGCGTCGAGGACATTCTTCACGCCTGCGACAGCGCCCTGAACTTCGCCTGAGGAGGCCGCGATGAAATATTTCAAACTGCCCGACCTGGGCGAGGGCCTGCAGGAAGCGGAAATCGTCGAATGGCACGTCAGGGCTGGCGACGAGGTCAAGGCCGACCAGTTGCTGGTGTCGGTGGAAACCGCCAAGGCCCTGGTGGATATTCCGGCGCCTTATGCCGGTGTGGTGGCGAAAACCTTCGGTGCTGCGGGCGACATCCTGCATGTCGGCGAGTCTTTGCTCGGCTACGAAGGCGAGGCGGATGCCGGCACCGTGGTCGGGCGCCTCGAAGGTGGCGGGGCCAGCCAGGAGGACCGCTTCTTTATCGGTGCCGCGCCTTCGACCCGCGAGCACCTGGCGGTCCGCGCCACGCCCGCGGTGCGGCAACTGGCCCGGCAACTGGGGGTGGATGTGAATGCCTTGAGCGGTTCGACCCAGGACGGGTTGATCACCCGTGGCGATGTGGAACGCGCCGCGCAGCAGGAGCGCGAGCGCTTTGGCGGCGACCGCCTGCGCGGGGTGCGCCGCAGCATGGCGCTGAACATGGCGCGCTCCCATGCCGAAGTGGTGCCGGTAACGATTTTCGGCGATGCCGACCTGCACCGCTGGGGCCGGGCCCGCGACCCGCTGATCCGCCTGGCCAAGGCGCTGGCGGCGGCCTGCGCGGTGGAGCCGGTGCTCAACAGCGCGTTCGACGGCAAGACCCTGTCGCTCAAGCAGCACCGGCAGCTCGACCTCGGCATCGCCGTGGACACCCCCGATGGCCTGTTCGTGCCGGTGCTGCGCAATGTCGGCCAGCGTGACACCGAGGACCTCAAGGCCGGGGTGACGCGGCTGCGTGCGGACGTCCAGGCGCGCTCCATTCCACCCGGGGAAATGATGGGCGCCACCCTCACCCTGTCCAATTTCGGCACCCTGTTCGGGCGTTATGCCAACCCGGTGGTGGTGCCGCCGCAAGTGGCGATCCTCGCCGCCGGGGCGATCCGCGACGAGCCGGTGGCGGTGAACGGCGCAGTGGCCGTGCATCCGCTGCTGCCGCTATCGCTGACGTTCGACCACCGGGTGGTGACCGGCGGCGAGGCGGCGCGATTCTTCAAGGCATTGGTGGAGGCGCTGGAGCGACCGGAGGCCTAGTTTTCCACAGGCATGAAAAAGGCCCCGGGCGCACAACCCGGGGCCTTTTCATTTTTGACCGGCTTACTGCTTGGCGGCCTTGCTCGCCTTGGCAGGCTTGGCCGCAGCCTCGGCGGCCGCGGGCTCGGGCTGTGCCGCCGGAGCCGCTGGCGCCTCGACCGGGGCGCTGAGCAGTTCGGACAGGGCGTCCGGCTGGCTCTTGAAGGCCTTGGCGAACACGTCGCGGTTCTTCGCCATGTAGATCCCGGCTTCTTCCACCTGCTGCTCGGTCAGGGACGGCACGGCGTTTTGCAACACTTGCGCCAGCACTTCAGCCAGTTCGAGCATCTTGTCATGACGGTCAGCTTCGGCTTTATCCATGAACAAACGCTCCAGATCTCGGCTGCTGCGGTATACCACTTCGACGGCCATTCACCACCTCACATGCCTTCACGATAATGGGTTTTTGCTACTACTGTATTTATATACAGCGCGAAGGATAAGCGAATCCCTTCGCCTTGAATAGTGGCTTTTCAATGTAGCTGGGTTTCGATCTTTGTCGCCGCTTCGGCGGCGATCCCGATCGCGGGCAAATCGGATCGCCGCCCGCTCGCTCCTACAGAGAATGCGATCTGTAGGAGCGAGGCTTGCCCGCGATGAGGCCCTTGAGAGCCCCCCGGAAGTGTCCAGCCGCCCCCGATTGCCATCTCACTCCCCGACGCTGGCCTTTTTTCTGCATGCAGAACAACCGTCACGTCCTACCCGCATCATCCGGTCGAACCGACCTAAGGAAAAACCATCGTGAAAATCAATTGGGCCGAAAAACTGCGGCAGAACGTCCATCAGCTGGCCGAGTCCCTGGGCAACCTGTTCGTCGAGTCGTTCCACTACCTGGCGCTGTTCGCCATTGGCGCGGTGACGGCCTGGGCGGCGGTGATGGAGTTCCTCGGGATGCTCGAAGTCGGTCATATCAAGATCGATGACATTCTCCTGCTGTTCATCTACCTCGAGCTGGGCGCCATGGTCGGCATCTACTTCAAGACCAACCACATGCCGGTGCGCTTCCTGATCTACGTGGCGATCACCGCGCTGACCCGCCTGCTGATCTCCAACGTGTCGCACCACAACCCGCCGGACATGGGCATCATCTACCTGTGTGGCGGCATCCTGCTGCTGGCCTTCTCCATCCTGGTGGTGCGCTACGCCTCGTCGCAGTTTCCGTCGGTGAAGATCGAGTACCCGCAACGCAAGGTGGGTGCCGGCTCCGGCGAGCACCCGGAAGTCGAGAAGGGCGAGCTCTAGATCGCCACGCTCAGCGGCGGTGGCCGATTGCCGCGCCGGCCCTCGACGGACGACAGCGGCAGCTTGAAGCTGTCGCTGTTGGTCATGGCTTCGAGGATGGCCATGGCGCTGTGGCCCTGTTCGATGGCGATGCCGAACTGAATGCTCTGCACCAGGCGTTTGAGCCGCTGCGGATCGTTGCGCTGTTCGGCGCTGATCATGCGTTTGGCGACCACCCTGCCGGCCTTGGACAGGGTCAGCATGATGCTGCCGTCCAGGCCCTGGATGCTCAGGTTGACCCGGTATTCCGGGGTGAAGGCATCGGTAATCAGCTGAAAGGGATTGTCCATGTGCGTCACCGCTTGATTGGATCGTGCTGACATTGACCGGCGTGGATCGGGATTGGTTCGCATTTCCTGACCACTGGCAGGTCGCTCGTCGAGGTTTGATAACGTCCGTATTCCTCGGTCCCTGCGAAGCAAGGGGCATGCCGGGAAATGCGCCGGCCAGCAAAACCGGGGGCGAAAAAAAACGGACCAGACGGTCCGTTTTTCTTTGGCTGCCCGTTTCAGGGCATGACCGAATAAATGATCGCCGACAGTGCAATCAGGCCCACCAACACCACGAACACGTTCGACAGCTGGCCCGAATACTGGCGCAGAGATGGCACGCGCCGGATCGCGTACATCGGCATCAGGAACAGCAGGCACGCGATGACCGGCCCGCCCAGGGTCTCGATCATGCCGAGGATGCTCGGGTTGAAGGTGGCCACGGCCCAGCAGGCGAGGACCATGAACAGCGCGGTGCAACGTTCCAGCCAGCGCGCCGACATGGCCCGGCCGCGGCCGCGCAGGCTTTTCACGATCAGCCCCTGGAAGCCCTCGCTGGCGCCGATGTAGTGACCGAGGAAAGACTTGGTGATGGCCACCAGGGCGATCAGCGGCGCCGCGTAGGCGATCACCGGCGTCTGGAAGTGGTTGGCCAGGTACGACAGGATCGAGATGTTCTGCGCCTTGGCCGCGGCCAGGTCGGCGGGCGACAGGGCCAGCACGCAGCTGAAGCAGAAGAACATCACCGTCAGCACCATCATGCTGTGGGCCACGGCGAGGATGCCGCTGCTCTTGCGTTCGGCCTGGGCGCCGTACTGGCGTTTCTGGTCGACGGCGAACGCCGAGATGATCGGCGAATGGTTGAACGAGAACACCATCACCGGGATCGCCAGCCACAGGGTCTTGAGGAACAGCGGCATGGACATGCCGTCATTGGCCGAGGCGAAGAAGGCGCCGTTCCAGTTCGGGATCAGGCTCACGGCCAGCAGCAACAGGGCGGCGACGAAGGGATAGACCAGCATGCTCATGGCCCGGACGATGGTGCCCTGGCCGCAGCGCACGATGGCCATCAGGCCGAGGATCAGCACCAGCGACAGCACCGCGCGCGGTGGCGGGGTCATGTGCAGCTGGTGCTCCATGAAGCTGCCCAGGGTGTTGGTCAGCGCCACGCTGTACACCAGCAGGATCGGGAAGATGGCGAAGAAGTAGAGCAGGGTGATCAGCTTGCCGGCGCCGACGCCGAAGTGCTCTTCCACCACCTCGGTGATGTCGCCGGAACGTCCGGACAGCACGAAGCGGGTCAGCCCGCGGTGGGCGAAGAAGGTCATCGGGAAGGCCAGCAGCGCCAGCACGATCAGCGGCCAGAAGCCGCCGACCCCGGCATTGATCGGCAGGAACAGGGTGCCGGCGCCGATGGCGGTGCCATACAGGCCGAGCATCCAGGTGGTGTCGTGTTTGCTCCAGCCTTTGCCAGCGGTTGCGGTGTCGCGGGCAGTCTCTACAGCAGGGGTTTCGGCAGCGGGTGTTCGTGCATCGGTCATCGGTATTGCCTCGTTATTATTTTTGCTCGGGCTCACGTGGGGCGGGCGGTCAGTCAGTAGGTGCTCCTCAGCACTCCACCCAGCTCACGGCCAGGCCGCCCCGTGAAGTTTCTTTGTATTTGTCGTGCATGTCGGCGCCGGTATCGCGCATGGTGCGGATCACCCGGTCCAGGGAAATGAAGTGTTTGCCGTCGCCGCGCAGGGCCATCTGGGTGGCGTTGATCGCTTTCACCGCGGCGATCGCGTTGCGCTCGATGCAGGGCACCTGCACCAGGCCGCCGACCGGGTCGCAGGTCAGGCCGAGGTTATGTTCCAGGCCGATTTCGGCGGCGTTTTCCAGCTGTTCCGGGGTCGCCCCCAGCACCTCGGCCAGGCCCGCGGCGGCCATTGCGCAGGCCGAGCCGACCTCGCCCTGGCAGCCGACTTCGGCGCCGGAGATCGAGGCGTTTTTCTTGCACAGGATGCCTACCGCGGCGGCACCGAGGAAAAAGTCGATGACGTCGTCGTCCGACGCCTCGGGATTGAACTTCATGTAGTAATGCAGCACCGCCGGAATGATCCCCGCCGCGCCGTTGGTCGGGGCGGTGACCATGCGCCCGCCGGCGGCGTTTTCCTCGTTCACCGCCAGGGCGTAGAGGTTGACCCACTCCATGGCCGACAGGGTCGAGCTGATGACGTTCGGCTTGCCGATCTCCAGCAGGTTGCGGTGCAGTTTCGCCGCGCGGCGCGGTACATCCAGGCCGCCGGGCAAGGTGCCTTCGTGGCGCAGGCCGTGCTCGACGCATTCGCGCATCACCGCCCAGATATGCAGCAGGCCGCTGCGGATCTCGGCGTCGCTGCGCCAGGCCCGTTCGTTGGCCATCATCAGTTCGGAAACGCGCAACTGGTGCCGTTGGCACAGGGCCAGGAGTTCCGCGGCGCTGTTGAAGTCATAGGGCAATTCGACGCCGGCCGCCGCCGGGGCGCCTTCGCTGACTTCGGCGGCCTCGACGATAAAACCGCCGCCCACCGAGTAATAGGTCTGCTGCCACAGCACGCCGTCCGCGCCGAAGGCCGACAGCGTCATGGCGTTGGGGTGGTAGGGCAGGCTTTCGTCGAGCAGCAGCAGGTCGCGCCGCCAGTCGAAGGCGATGGTCGAGCGCCCGCCGAGGTTCAGCTCGCCGCTCTCGCGCAGTTGCTGGATGCGCGGGCCGATGCTGGTCGGGTCGATGCTGTCGGGCCATTCGCCCATCAGGCCCATGACGCAGGCGCGGTCGGTGGCATGGCCGACGCCGGTGGCGGACAGCGAGCCATACAGGCGGATTTCCACCCGCTGCACCTGCGCCTGCACACCCTGCTCGAACAGCCCCTGGACGAAGGTCGCGGCGGCACGCATCGGGCCGACGGTGTGGGAGCTGGAGGGGCCGATACCGACTTTGAAGAGATCGAAAACACTGATAGCCATGCTAAAGCCTTACAAGCAATGGAAGAAAAATCGCTGCCATTTTTTGTAGGCCGAGCGTTAGGTCGGCGATACTGCCTAGCTCGGTCAACACTGACCAACGAATTTTCCTAAGAAAGCCTTTAGCAGGACTAAACGATGAGCCGTCAGTTTCATGCCCAGACCTACGTCTGGCTGCATGTGTTTTCCTGTGCCGCGCGGCACTTGTCGTTCACCCGTTGCGCGGAAGAGCTGCACATCACCCCGGGGGCGGTCAGCCAGCAGATCCGCCTGCTGGAAGAACGGCTCGGCTTTCGCCTGTTTCACCGCCGCGCCCGGGGTGTGGAACTGAGCGCCGAGGGGCAGCGGCTGGCAATCACGGTGAACGAGGCCTATGGCAGCATCGACGCCGAATTGCGGCGGCTCGATGCGGGGATGATCAGCGGCACCTTGCGCCTGCGTTCGATCCCGTCGTTTCTCGGCAAGTGGCTGACCCCGCGCCTGCCCCGGCTACAACAGCGCTTTCCGGACATTCAACTGCGGCTGGTGGCCGAGGACAGCAGCGTGGCCCTGCATGAAGGCGATTTCGACCTGGCCATCGACCTCAACGACGGCAGCTATCCGGGCTTGTTGTCCACTGCCCTGCTGGACGAGCAGATCTTTCCGGTCTGCGCCCCCAGCCTGTTGCGCGGACGGCCGCCGCTGCACGGGCCGGCGGATCTGGTGCACTTTCCCTTGCTGCACGACATCACGGCCTGGCGCGGCAGTTATGAATATGCCGAGTGGGAGTTCTACCTCAATGCCATAGGTTTCCAGGGCGCGGACGTGCGGCGCGGGCACACCTTCAACCGCAACCACCTGACCATCGAGGCGGCGATCGCCGGCATGGGCGTGGCGATTGCCCGGCGGACCCTGCTCAACGACGAACTGGAGCGCGGCACCCTGATCGTGCCGTTCGGCCTAGCGGTGCCCAATCACAAACGTTATGTCCTGTTGTACGCGCCGGGCGCGCTGAGCCATCCGGGCGTGCGTGCGGTGCATGACTGGCTGGTGGAAGAAGCGGGGATCTTTCGCGGTCTGCACCCGCTGGGGGAGGGCCAGGCGTGAGTGGAAAAGACGGGGTCGAGGGGCGACCCAATTCCCGACCTTAACAGTGCTTTTGCGCTTTGTCCGGCTTTATTTGCGAATAAATATTTATCTTTTTCAGGGCTTGAATTGTTCTTCGCGGTGCCTAATTGTGTAATCAAGAGGTCACGAAATGCAGGTTCCAGCGCATGGGTCTGACCTCTTACGAGCAAGCTGAAATAAGGGAAGAACTATGCAAATCCAAGTCCATAGCGATAACCATATTCAAAGCAGCCTTCGGATGGAGGAGTGGGTGCGCAGCACCATTGAAAGCACGCTCGAACGCTACGAGGAGGACCTGACCCGCGTGGTGGTCCACCTGCGGGACGAGAACGGCGACAAGCCCGGTCCCCACGACCTGCGCTGCCAGCTGGAGGCGCGGCCAAAAGGCCATCAACCAGTCTCCGTGACCCACAAGGCCGATACCCTGGAGCAGGCCATCGACGGCGCCGCGGTCAAACTGGAAAGCGCCCTGGAGCACATGTTCGGCAAATTGCGTGGCAAACGCGCAACCGTGGTGCCGATCCGCGATGGAGCCAAGGCCGACGCCTTGCTCGAAGAAGAATTCCTGGAGAACCAACAGGCCGCGCTCAATAGCTGACGGCGAAGCACTCCTTCAACAATCCGCGCCTGTATAACCGAGGACAGGCCGCCAAAGGCAGACCTCCCTATTGTGGAGGAGCGATCAAAAGGCCATCGCCACGCGATGGCCTTTTTTATGGGTTCCCCGGCGGTGGAGTCAGATCGCCTCCTGTAAATGCCGTACTTCGATGATCAATGTTTCTGCGGCTTTCTGATTCAGGATATGGCCGACCAGTATCTTGTTCTGGATGTCCAGATTGGCATCCCATTCGTCCAGCAGGATGAGCGGGGCCTTTTGTTCCAATACATGCAGCAGCTGTTTGACCTGGCTTTCTCCCGTGGAAAGCGGACCTTCTGCTTCATGAAAACCCGTGTGATTGGGCAGTAGGATCGACTCGGTGAACTCCGACTTGAGCAACTTCAGCAAGGATGACTTTCCAGCACCGTTCTTGCCTGATATCAGAAGTCTTCCTGTCAGGCGGCTAGCACTACGAATATCGTCGAACAACTGATCGATGGCGATGACCTGACCGTCCTGGGTATTGCGAATCGACAACTGCGCGCGTGCCACTTGTTGATCGAGGTTCAACGATTCCAGGGTACTGGTGAAGTCCAACAGATTGCTAATGCGTTGGCGAAAGTACAGGTACTTGCTGTTGTACAGACTCATCGAGTGCACGTTGCCGAATACCTGCAGGGAGCGCGGTAAAGTCGCGACGATCATTCCCCACGGGACAGCCTGGTTCAGAGGCAGCCCTTGCAGATAGACCAGGATCAGCGCGACGGCCATGCAGATGGGCAGGCACGCGGCCAGTTGCTCGAGCCTGACGTAATACAGGGAGGTTGCAAGGAAGTCTGCGATCAGGGACCTGGACGACGTTTCGCGCTGCTCGATCATCGATGAGTTGGCATTCAGGTAGTAATCCCAGAGCGAACTGGCGCGTTTGACGACCTCAAGTCTCTTCTGTTGGATCTGCGTGGCGCAAAGGTTGATTCTGCTTTTCATCGCCTTCATCAGGAAATATGAAAGCAGGATCGACGTGGCCATGACGACAGCAATATCAATCCCGAGCACCCAGTAAAATACATAGATCGTGGCGATGATATTGCTGTACACGGAGGTCATGCCGAAATACAGGTTGACGGTGCCATCCAAGGTCGTCGGCACTTCGCTGCCCAGCCAGCCCTGGACATTCTTGCGGTTCGCTTCGGATGAAAGAGCCTGGTTATGGCGAAGGTGTTCGTACACGGAAAATATGTATTTTTCCCACAGGTCAACTTTAAGCCTGGCTGAAATGAACTCTACGGCGGAACTGATCACATACCCCAGCAGGGCAAACGAGAAGAACAGGATGATGCGCGTCTTCAACAGCGGATAGTCTTGCAATGAAAGCGCTGCGCCCGCCATGGCGATGTAATAGGTGGAGATGGCCAAGGCTAGTTGTTGCGCGATGATCAGCACGATGCCGGAGATGAAATACCTATTGGAGGTGAACATGTGCTGCTCCTGCAAGAGCGACCGTAATAGCACCGACGACGATAAAGAGCAGCGCCACTCGGAAAACCCAAGTTGAGGTGTGTCCGTGAGATCGACGTACCTGGAAAGGATGGGCATCACGGGACGGATGACTGCCTACGATTCATCGACATTGCTATGTGCAACCCGCGACGGATTTTTATAGGGGCGATGGGTTAAAGGTTGGCGGCGGGTGACAGGCAGGCGTTGGGCAGGGGAGACGCTTACTGATATTTCGGGCGAAACGCAGTGAGAGGGTGGCGCGGTTCTATCGGCCTGGATGTCAGGGCGGGCCGCTGGCTCCCGCGGGAGCCAGCGTGTTGAGGGTCTTGCCTCAGAACGCCACGGACGTCTGCACGTACAGGGTCCGGGGTTCGCCCACGTACTTGCCCTTGTTGTTGTCGTCGAACGAGCGGGTGAAGTACTGGTGGTTGAAGAGGTTCTTCACCCCGACCGCGACGTTCAGGTCCGCCAGTTGCGGACCGAAGTCGTAGGCGGCGCGGCTGCTGAACAGCATGTAGCCGGGGATCCGCCCGGTGCTGCCGTCGGCGCTTTCGGCGGAGGTGTTGGCGTTGTCGGCGAACTGGCTGCTCTGGTAGCTGCTGTCGAAATTCAGCTTCCACGGGCCTTCGGTATAGCCGATGCCGAGGGTGCCTTTGTGTTTGGACGAGAACGGCACGCGGTTGCCCTTGTTCGGCCCGTCTTCGCGAATGGTTGCGTCGACGTAGGCATAGGTGGCGTAGACATCGAAACCGGCCAGCGCCGGGCTCAGGCCGTCCAGGGCATAGTTGACGCTGGTCTCGATGCCCTGGTGGCGGGTCTCGCCGCGGGCGATCACCGAGTCGTTGGTCTGGTTGCTGTCGTACTGATTGTCGAAGTTGATCAGGAACGCACCGATCTCTGCGCGCAGGGCGCCGTCGTCATAGCGGGTGCCCACTTCCCAGGTGCGGGCTTTCTCCGGTTTCACTTCGCCGCTGCTCACGCGGTTGGGCATCTGGCTGTACTGCACGCTGCCGAAGGAACCTTCGGTGTTGGCGTAGAGGTTCCAGCTGTCGGTCAGGTGGTACATCAGGTTCAGCGCCGGCAGGGCGGTGTTGTAGTCGCCCTTGTACTTGACGTTGGTCAGGTTGTTGCTCTGCTGGGACTCGATCATCTCGTAGCGGATGCCCGGGGTGATGGTCCATTTGCCGATATCGATGCGGTCGTCGACGAAGAACGCATTGGCCTCGGTGCCGCCGCGGGTATCGCGGTCATTGCGGCTGCCGGTATTCGGCAGTTGCTGGTTGGCGGTGATCGGCGTGCGGTAGCGCAGCTCGTGGCCGGCCTCGTTGATGTAGCGGTAGCCGATGCCCACCTCGTGGCTGCTCGGCCCGAGGTCGAAACCCTGGGCCAGGCGGGTCTCGATGCCACGCACCCAGTACTCGCGCGGCGACAGCGAAAGGAAGCTGCCCTGGTCCAGGTAGCCGCTGCGCAGGGTCTTGGTGAAGAAGCTGTTGACGGTGAATTCGCGGCGGTCCTGCTGATAGCGATAGCCGACGTTGAACAGGGTCCGGCGGCCCCAGAACTTGTCGTACGGACGGGTCGACTGGTACGGGTCGGCCTTGTAGTCGGCGACGTTCAGGCCGCCGGGCATGTCGGCCTCGCCCTCGTAGTACTGGGCCATGGCGTTGAAGCTGTTGGCGTCGTCGAGCTGGTAGTGGCCCTTGAGGATCAGGTCGTCGATTTGCGTGTCGCTGTGTTCGCGCCAGTCGCCGCCGCGGGTGCCGGAGTACAGCAGGGCGCCGCCCAGGCCGTTGTCGGCGGTGCCGCCGGCCAGCAGGTTGCCGGTGGTCTTGAAGCCGTCGTGGCTGGAGGACGGGCTGGTTTCGGTCTGGAAGCCACCCTTGAGCGTCGGGGCGTCGGGGATGGCGCGGGTCACGAAGTTGACGATGCCGCCGACGTTCTGCGGGCCGTAGCGCACGGCTCCGCCGCCGCGCACCACATCCACGGCGTCCATGTTGCCCATGCTGACCGGAGCGAAAGACAGCTGCGGCTGGCCATAGGGAGCGAAGGGCACCGGGATGCCGTCCATCAGCACCGTGGAGCGTGAGGCCAGGCGTGGGTTGAGCCCGCGAATGCCGAAGTTCAGCGCCATGTCGTGGCTGCCGGTGCCGTTGTTTTCCGGGGCGTTGACCCCGGGGATGCGGTTGAGCACGTCGCGGGCCTGGGTCGCGCCCTGGCGCTCGAATTCTTCGCGGCGGATCACATCGCGTGCGCCCGGGTGCTCGAAGACGTTGGCCTGCGCAGCGTCGCCCAGCCAGTCGCCGACCACACTGGAGGTGCCGAGCTCCAGGGTGGCGGGGGCGTTCTCGGGGGCGGCCGGTTGCAGGCTGAAGGCATTGCCGCCTTCGGCGCGGGCTTGCAGGCCGGTGCCCTTGAGCAAGGCATTCAAGCCTTCTTCGGCGCTGTAGTTGCCTTCCAGCCCCTGGCTCTGCATGCCATGGGTGACCTGGGAGCCGAAGGAAATCAGCACCCCGGCTTCACGACCGAACTGGTTCAGCGCGTTTTCCAGGGCAGAGGGCGCGATGTGGTAGCTGCGCGCCGGGGCGTCGGCGGCCATGGCCGGCGGCAGGGCGGCCAGGCCCAGGCTGGCACCCAGGAACAATGGGCGCAGGGCGCGGGCAAGGGGCGTGAGGCGGGTGGGGTGCTGGGGCATGGGCGTCGATCCTGAGAAGGGGGCGGTCAAGGGGGGCTTTCCTTCTCTGTCACGCGAGGGCGGCAAAACAGCTCACACAAAACGAAAAATAAAACCGTAGGAGCGAAGCTTGCTCGCGATGAGGCCCGGTCAGTCGAGAAAGATGGCGACTGCTAGATCGCTATCGCGAGCAAGCTTCGCTCCTGCAGGTCGCGGGTTCAGGCGCGGGCCTGGACGGTGACCCAATAACGGGTGAAGCGCCGCACTTTCACCGGCAGGCTGATTTCCAGCAGGTCGAGGATCCGCTCGCTGTCGTCCAGTGGATAACTGCCGGAAATCAGCAGGTCGGCTACCCGCGGGTCACAGTTGAGCTGGCCGCGACGATAGCGGCCCAGTTCGTCGAGGAAATCCGCCAGGCGCATATGGGCAGCCACCAGCATGCCTTCGCTCCAGGCGCCGCTGCCGGCATCCAGCGGGCGTGGGGGGGCCCAGGCGTTACTGGTGAAATCCACTTGCCGCACCTTTTCCACCTGCAGTGGCAGCCCGACATAGTCCCAGGGGGTCAGGCTGACACTGCCCTCGAACACAGCCAGTTGGCTGCGCTGCTTGAACTGGCGCAGGTTCAGCCGTGCGCCCTGGGCCCGCAGCACGCCTTCGGCGGTGTGGACCCACAGCGCCTGCTGGCGATTGGCGCCGGTCAGCAGGATCTCCCCGGCCAGCAGGCGGATCAGCCGCTGCTGGCCGTCGAAACGCACATCCACCGCGCTGTCGGTATTGAGCTGCAACTGGCTGCCGTCCTCCAGTTGCAGGGTGCGCCGCTGGCCCACCGGGCTGCGGTAGTCGGCCATCAGCGGCGGCAGGGGATTGTGTTCGCGCAGGCCCCAGGCCGCGGCGGAACCGGCGCCGAGGATCAGCAGCAGCTTCAGCGCCTGGCGCCGGCCGGAGGACTTCGGCGCATTGAGCGCGGCGTGGGCCAGCGGCGAAGACAGGCCGCGCAGGCGCTGGTTGACCCGCTGGATATGCTCCCAGGCCCGTTGATGTTCGCTGTGGGCGTCGTGCCATTGTTGCCAGGCCCGTTGCTGGCGCGGGCTGAGCGGGCCGGCCTGCATTTCGAGCAGCCAGTGCACCGCCTGGTCGGCCACCTGGGCGCCGATTTCCGGCGGACCGGGGAGGTTGGGCTGCATAGCGGGGCTCACCGGGCGAAATAGCAGCGCAGGGCTGCCTTGTGCAGGTGGCGCTTGACCGTGGCCAGGGAGATGCCCAGTTCGCGGGCGATCTCGGCCTGCTTCAAACCGTCGACCTGGGCCAGCAGGAACGCGCGCTTCACCTGGGGCGGCAGACCGTCGAGCAGTTGGTCGAGCTCCAGCAGGGTCTGCAGGATGATTGCCTTTTCCTCTTCGGACGGCGCCAGCATTTCCGGCATCTGCGCCAGCGTTTCGAGGTAGGCCCGCTCCAGGTCCTGGCGCCGGTAGTGGTTGCACAGCAGCCGCTTGGCGATGGTGGTGAGGAACGCTCGGGGCTCGACGATCGGCGACGTTTGCCGTGCGCCGAGCACGCGGATGAAGGTGTCCTGGGCCAGGTCGGCGGCGCTGTCGGGGCAGCCGAGCCGACGCCGCAGCCAGGCGTTCAGCCAACCGTGATGGTCGTGGTAGAGGACTTCGACGGTAGAGGAGTGGGCCAAGCCGAACGCTCCGGCAACGTGCAGCGGTTTAAGAGAACAAGAATTGTTCGCATTGTAGTGGCGAGACGAGGGATTCGGCAATCGGCTCGAATCGACGCAAGATTGCGACCCGACGTCTGGCCCGAAGCGCCGGCGTCGATTGTTCGTTGACACGGCCCCCCGGCCAATCGTTATCTAGGCGCCCCGCCGCGGCAGCAAGAGGCTGGCCGGCGGGTTCGAGGTCATCAAGGAAAAGTGTTTTTCATGGGTTCAGCACATCGTTTCTACACCCGCGGGCTGGGATTGTTCCTGGCCCTGTCGCTGGCGGCTTGCGCCAGTCATCCCGGTGCCCGCTACGCCGCCGAGCTGGAGCAGGTCCTGGCCGACCCGGCGCTCCAGGGCGCCACGGTGTCGCTGACGGTGCGCGATGTCGAGAGCGGCGCGGCCTTGTATCAGCATAACCCCGACAGCCGGCTGATCCCGGCGTCCAGCCTGAAACTGTTGACCACCGCCGCCGCGCTGGACGTCCTCGGCCCCGACTATCGGTTCGCCACCGAGGTGCTGGGCGATGGCGTGCAAGAGGGCGAACGCCTGCACGGCAACCTTTATCTGCGTGGCTCCGGCGATCCGAGCATGCAGGCCGCGGATTACCGCGAACTGGCGGCGGCGCTGGCGCGCAGTGGCATCCGCCAGGTCAGCGGCGACCTGGTGCTCGACGACACCGCCTTCGACGACCAGCGGCTGGGCGTCGACTGGGCCAGCGACGATGAAAGCCTGTATTACGCCGCGCAGATCTCCGCCCTCAATATCGCCCCCAACGCTGACTTCGATGCCGGCAGCGTGCTGGTGTCGGTCAGCGCGCCGGCGCTGCCGGGAGCGCCGCTGGCGGTCAGCGTCAGCCCGGCGAACCGGCTGATGAGCCTGCGCAATCTGGGCCGCGTCGGGACGCAGGACAGCCTGCAGGTCGGTCGCGAGCACGGCAGCAACCTGCTGCTGGTCAGCGGTGCCTTGCCGCCCGGGCAGTCGCGGCGCAACTGGGTCAGCGTGTGGGAGCCGACGCGCCTGGTGGCGGACGTGTTCCAGCAAGCGCTGGCCGAGCAGGGCGTGACGCTGCAGGGCCAGGTGCGGATCGGCCAGCCCACGGCGCCGGCGGCGCGGGTCCTGGCCAGCCATGCATCGATGCCGTTGGCGGGCTTGATCACGCCGCTGCTCAAGCTGTCGAACAACAACATGTCCGAAGTGCTGCTCAAGGCCATGGGGCGCCAGACCGCCAAGGCCGGCACCGCGGCGGCCGGGGTGGCGGCCATCGACGGCTTCCTGCGGCGTCAGGGCCTGGACCCGCAAGGCTGGGTGCAGGTGGACGGCTCGGGGTTGTCGCGGCGCAACCAGATTTCCAGCCAGAGCCTCAGCGACCTGTTGCTGGTGGCGCGCAAGCAGCCCTGGTTCGCCACCTGGTACGCGGCGCTGCCGGTGGCCGGCGATGCCGCGCGCATGACCGGCGGCACCCTGCGTTATCGCCTGCTGGGCACCGCGGCGGTGGACAACCTGCATGCCAAGACCGGGTCGATGCAGGGCGTGTCGTCGCTGTCGGGCTACCTGAACGCGGCCGACGGCCGGCGGCTGGTGCTGGTGATGCTGTCGAACAACTACCGGGTCGAGGGCGCGCGGATCAAGGCCCTGGAGGATCGGGTGGCGCAGGCCTTGATGCAGTAGGGCTGGGGATCGGGGTTGCCTGATAGACCGCTATCGCGAGCAAGCTTCGCTCCTACAGGTGGCGCGACGCGGTGTATCAGCCGAGAAATGCCTGGCGATAGTCCCCGGGCGTGCCGCCCACGGCCTGGCGGAAGCGGTTGGTGAAATGGCTGGCGCTGGAGAAACCGCAGGCCAGGGCGATGTCGCCCAGGGGCAGGCGGCTGTTGCGCAGCAGGTCGCGGGCATGGCCCAGGCGGCGGGCCAGCAGGTATTGGTGGGGCGGCAGGCCGAAACTTTCGCGGAACATCCGCGCGAAGTGGTATTCCGACAGGGCGCAGCGCGCGGCCAGTTGCCCGAGGGTGATCGGCTCGGCCAGCCGGCTGTCGATGTACTCCACCAGTTGCCGGCGCTGATGCGCCGCCAATCCGCCCTTGAGGCGCAGGCCCTGGCGCTGGCCGACCTGGGTCAGCAGGGCATGGCCGAGCATTTCGTGGGCCAGGCTGCTGGTCAGCAGGCGCTCGCCGGGCTCGTCCCAGTTCAGCTGGATCAGCTGGCGAAAGCGCCGGGCCTGCTGCGGGTCGTCGAGGAAGGTGGTTTCCTGCAATTGCAGCGTGCGGGGTTCGCGGTCCAGCAGGGTCACGCAGCCCAGGGCGAACTGTTGTGGGCTGAAATACAGGTGGGCCAGGCGGATCTCGCCATTGATCACCCAGGCCGAGCGGTGCTCGGCGGGTAGCACGCACAGCTTGTCCGGGCCGCCCTTGGTCCCCGGCTGGCCACGGCGAAAGGTACCGGTGCCGCCGGCGATGTAGCACGACAGGGTGTGATGGCTCGGCGCTTCGTAGTCCTGGGCGTCGTGATGATTGCTCCACAAGGCCGCGGCCAGGCCGTCACCGAGCTCGGCACTGTGCTCCAGGCGAGCATTGGGCGAGCGGTTCAGGGCTTGAAAGACTTGCAGGGTTTCCAGTGCGGGCATGGGCTTGCTTCGATCGGGGCGGCACGGAGCGGGCGACGGCGCCCATGTTGCGCATCCTACTCCGTAGCGCTTCGGCTGCCAGCCCGGCAGCCGACAAAAGCGCAAGTTTATGCAAGCGCCCAAGGGCGTCATGGCCTGAGACTGGGTTGCCCTGCACAGGAGTCCCGCGCCATGAACCTCTCGCTTTATCTGCTCACCGTCCTGATCTGGGGCACCACCTGGATCGCCCTCAAGTGGCAACTGGGGGTGGTGGCGATTCCGGTGTCCATCGTCTATCGCTTCGCCCTGGCGGCCCTGGTGCTGTTCGTCATCCTGCTGCTCAGCCGCCGGCTGCAAGCGATGAACCGGCGCGGCCACCTGATCTGCCTGGCCCAGGGGTTGTGCCTGTTCTGTGTCAACTTCCTGTGTTTCCTGCACGCCAGCCAGTGGGTGGCCAGCGGCCTGGTGGCGGTGGTGTTCTCTACGGCGACGCTGTGGAACGCGCTGAATGCGCGGCTGTTCTTCGCCCAGAAAATCGCCCGCAACGTGGTGCTGGGCGGCGCCTTGGGCCTGGTGGGGCTGGGCCTGCTGTTCTGGCCGGAGCTGGTGGGGCATGGCGCCAGCCCGCAAACCCTGCTCGGCCTGGGGCTGGCGCTGCTGGGCACGCTGTGTTTCTCGGCGGGCAACATGCTCTCCAGCCTGCAGCAGAAAGCCGGCCTCAAGCCGCTGACCACCAACGCCTGGGGCATGGCCTATGGCGCGGCGATGCTTGCCGGGTACTGCCTGGTCAAGGGCATCCCGTTCGATATGGAGTGGAACGCGCGGTACATCGGCTCGTTGCTGTACCTGGTGATTCCGGGGTCGGTGATCGGCTTCACCGCCTACCTGACCCTGGTCGGGCGCATGGGGCCGGAGCGCGCGGCGTATTGCACGGTGCTGTTCCCGGTGGTGGCGCTGAACGTCTCGGCGTTCGCCGAAGGCTACCAATGGACCGCGCCGGCTTTGGCCGGGCTGGTGCTGGTGATGCTGGGCAATGTGCTGGTGTTCCGTAAACCCAAGCCGGTGGCGGTGCGCGATCCCCGGCTGGCCTGAGGGGGCGGCGTCGCCGGGGTTACGACGGCTGCGCCGCCGATCGCAGCCTCGCTGGCGCTCGGCAGCGGCTACAGGTGGCGCGCTTCTGTAGGAGCGAGGCTTGCCCGCGATGGCGTCCGGCCTGATTCACTGCGGGCAAGTCGGATCGCCGCCCGCTCGCTCCTACCGTCAGTGGGTTTAGCCTTTCCACACCTGCGGGTTGACCAGGTCCTGCGGGCGTTGGCCGAGCAGGGCGCTGCGCAGGTTGTCCAGGGCGCGGTTGGCCATGGCGTCGCGGGTTTCATGGGTGGCCGAGCCGATATGCGGCAGGGTCACGGCGTTTTTCAGCTGGAACAGCGGCGACTCGGCTAGGGGTTCCTTCTCGTAGACATCCAGCCCGGCGCCGAGAATCGTGCCGTTTTGCAGGGCCTCGATCAGCGCCGGTTCGTCCACCACCGGGCCACGGGAAATATTCACCAGGATCGCGCCCGGTTTCATCAGCTGCAGCTCGCGCTGGCTGATCAGGTGGCGGGTCTTGTCGCTGAGCGGCACCACCAGGCAGACGAAATCCGCTTCGGCCAGCAACTGGTCGAGGCTGCGGTATTGCGCGCCCAGCTCCTGTTCCAGCGCCGGCTTGCGGCTGTTGCCGCTGTAGATCACCGGCATGTTGAACCCCAGGCGGCCCCGGCGGGCAATGGCCGCGCCGATGTTGCCCATGCCGACTATCCCCAGGGTCTTGCCATGCACGTCGCAACCGAACAGCGCCGGGCCGACGCTGGCCTGCCATTGCCCGGCCTTGGTCCAGGCGTCCAGTTCGGCGACGCGCCGGGCGCTGCTCATCAGCAGGGCGAACGCCAGGTCGGCGGTGCTTTCGGTGAGCACGTCCGGGGTGTTGGTGAGCATGATCCCGCGTTCGTTGAAATAGCCCAGGTCGTAGTTGTCGTAGCCCACCGAGACGCTGGACACCACCTCCAGCCGGCTGGCGTTCTCCAGTTGCGCACGTCCCAGCTTGCGGCCGACGCCGATCAGGCCGTGGGCCTGGGGCAGGGCTTCGTTGAACTGCGCGGCAATGTCGCCCTGCTTGGGATTGGGCACTATCACCTCGAAGTCCTGGCGCAGGCGCTCGATCATCGGCGGGGTGATGCGGCTGAAGGCAAGTACGGTCTTTTTCATCGCGGGAAGGCTCGTCGGGCGGAAAGAATGCCAAGCAAGCTAACATTCCCGCCGGGCTTTTTGTAGCCGCCGCCACAGGCTGCGATCGGCCGATATCGCCGCAGCAGAAGGCCCTTGGGACCTTCGCGGACGGCGGCAGGGGTGTTGTGGGCAGGAGCTCAGTTGGTCAGGCGCAGGCCATTGAAGCCGCCGCTCAACTCGTAGGCGGTCAGTTCCGCCTGATGGGCGGCGAGAATTTCCGGCAGGGTGCTGCGCAGGTACTCGACCCAGGTCTTGATCTTGGCATCCAGGTACTGGCGCGACGGGTAGATGGCGTACAGGTTCAGCTCCTGGGAGCGGTACTTGGGCATCACCCGCACCAGGGTGCCGTTGCGCAGGCCTTCAATGGCCGCGTACACCGGCAGCACGCCCAGGCCCATGCCGCTGGTGATCGCGGTTTTCAGCGCGTCGGCGGAGTTCACCAGCAGCGGCGCGCCGTGGATCGTGACGCCCTCCTGGCCTTCCGGACCGTCGAACAGCCACTTGTCCAGGGCGATGACCGGGCTCACCAGGCGCAGGCAGGCATGGTTCGGCAGGTCGGCGGGCTTGCTCGGGCAGCCGTTGGCTTTCACATAGGCCGGCGAAGCGCAGACGATGCTGTAGGTGATGCCCAGGCGCTGGGACACGAACCCCGAGTCCGGCAGCTCGCTGGCCAGCACGATGGACACGTCGTAGCCCTCGTCCAGCAGGTCCGGCACGCGGTTGGCCAGGGTCAGGTCGAAGGTCACGTCCGGGTGCGACTTGCGGTAGCGGGCGATGGCATCGATCACGTAGTGCTGGCCGATCCCGGTCATGGTGTGCACTTTCAGCTGCCCGGCGGGGCGGGCGTGGGCGTCGCTGGCCTCGGCCTCGGCTTCCTCGACGTAGGCCAGGATCTGCTCGCAACGCAGCAGGTAGCGCTTGCCGGCTTCGGTCAGCGCGATGCGGCGGGTGGTGCGGTTGAGCAAGCGGGTTTGCAGATGGGCCTCCAGGTTGGAGACCGCGCGCGAAACGTTGGCCGTGGTGGTGTCGAGCTGGACAGCGGCGGCGGTGAAGCTGCCGGCTTCGGCGACACAGCTGAAGGCACGCATGTTTTGCAGAGTGTCCATGAGGTGCTCTCTGGGGAGGTGGCAAATTGTGACATGAAGTAACAGATTGTTGGCTATTCCACCAAGGGATTATCGCGCTAACGGTAATAAAGATTCACAGGAATCCCAGCTTATCGCCGTCAAGGCCGCCGCCTAGAATTGCGCCGATCCTGCAGGAACCTGCTTTCTGGCGATCCGCGCAATGCGGTGTGCCAGTGACGCCGCTTCGCGAGCGAGCTCGCTCCTGCAGGGACCCGCCTTCTCCCTTTTTCAGGAATTCGCAGCAGTGCCGCGTCGCATCAGCAGAGAGCTGAAGACTCTCAGTGTTTGGGCTTTATCGTTAGCTATCAGCGGCTGCATCGGAACCGGGGGCATTGCCCCGCAAGGCAAGGCATTACCGGCCAACACCCTGGCCACCGACGAGGCTATCCAGAGCGCCGCGCGCGAGGCCCGCTGGCCTGCCGCCCAATGGTGGCGGGCCTATGGCGATGCCCAGCTGGACCGGTGGGTCGAGTCGGCCGTGCAGGGCAGCCCGAGCATGGCCATGGCCGCCGCCCGGGTGCGCCAGGCGCGGGCCATGGCCGGGATCGCCGAGTCGGCGGAGTCGTTGCAGATCAAGGGCGATGCCACCCTCAAGCGGCACAACTGGCCCACCGATCAGTTCTATGGCCCGGGCGAGCTGGCCAACAGCACCACCTGGGACAACAACGCCGCGCTCGGCTTCAGCTACGCCCTCGACCTCTGGGGCCGGGAAAGCAACGCCACTGAGCGCGCCGTGGACCTGGCGCACATGAGCGCCGCCGAGGCGCGCCAGGCCCAGCTGGAACTGCAGAACAACGTGGTGCGTGCCTATATCCAGTTGTCGTTGCAATACGCCCAGCGCGACATAGTCCTCGCGACCCTGAAGCAACAGGAACAGATCCTCGAACTGGCGCAAAAGCGCCTGGCCGGCGGCATCGGCACCCATTTCGAGGTCAGCCAGGCGCAGACCCCGCTGCCGGAAACCCATCGCCAGCTGGACGCCCTGGACGAAGAGATCGCCCTGGGCCGCAACCAGCTCGCCGCCCTGGCCGGTAAAGGCCCGGGGGCGGGCGCGCAATTGCAGCGCCCGAGCCTGTCTCTGGCCGCGCCGCTGAAACTGCCGTCGGCGCTGCCCGCCGAGCTGCTCGGCCAGCGCCCGGACGTGGTCGCCAGCCGCTGGCAGGTGGCGGCGCAGGCGCGCGGCATCGACGTCGCCCACGCCGGCTTCTACCCCAACGTCGACCTGGTGGGCAGCCTCGGTTACATGGCCACCGGCGGCGGGGCGCTGGAGTTCCTCACCGGCAAGAAGCTCAACTACAACGTCGGCCCGGCCATCTCCTTGCCGATCTTCGACGGCGGCCGCCTGCGCGCCGAGCTGGGCGAGGCCGCGGCGGGCTATGACATCGCCGTGGCGCACTACAACCAGACCCTGGTCAATGCCCTGAAGAACATCTCCGACCAGTTGATCCGCCGCGAGTCCATGGACAAGCAGGCCGAGTTCGCCGCCGAGTCGGTGGCCTCGGCGCAGCAGACCTACGACATCGCCATGGTCGCCTTCCAGCGCGGCCTGACCGACTACCTCAATGTGCTCAACGCCCAGGGCATGCTGTTCCGCCAGCAGCAGATCCAGCAGCAGGTCCAGGCCGCGCGCCTGAGCGCCCATGCCGAACTGGTGACGGCCCTGGGCGGTGGCCTGGAGGCGGGAAGCGATGCGCCCGAGGACAGCCGGACCGTGCCGGCCAAGACCCCGGCCGTACTCGCGGTCTTCGATCACTGATTAAAAAACGCTCATCAAGAAGGTTGTCATGACGCCCTTGCCTGCTCCTTTGCGCTGGCTGTACTCCCTTGAATGGCGCCGGGGATTCTTCGACTGGGCACGCAGCGACGGCGTGACCTGGGTCTACATCTTCAAGGTCCTGGCCGCCGCGTTCCTCACCCTGTGGCTGGCCATGCGCCTGGAATTGCCGCAGCCGCGCACGGCGATGATCACCGTGTTCATCGTCATGCAGCCGCAGAGCGGCCAGGTGTTCGCCAAGAGCTTCTATCGCTTTCTCGGCACCCTGGCCGGGTCGGCGGTGATGGTGGCGCTGATCGCCCTGTTCGCCCAGAACACCGAACTGTTCCTCGGTTCGCTGGCGATCTGGGTCGGCATCTGCTCGGCCGGCGCCGCCCGTTATCGCAACTTCCGCGCCTACGGTTTCGTGCTCGCCGGCTACACCGCGGCGATGGTCGGCCTGCCGGCCCTGGCCCATCCGGAGGGGGCGTTCATGGCGGCGGTGTGGCGGGTGCTGGAAATCTCCCTGGGGATTCTCTGCTCGACCCTGGTCAGCGCCGCGATCCTGCCGCAGACCGCCAGCGCGGCGATGCGCAACGCCCTCTACCAGCGCTTCGGGGTGTTCGCCCTGTTCGTCACCGACGGCTTGCGCGGGCGCAGCCAGCGCGAGGCCTTCGAGAGCGGCAACGTGCGCTTCATCGCCGAGGCGGTGGGCCTGGAAGGCCTGCGCAGCGTCACGGTGTTCGAAGACCCACACATGCGCCGGCGCAACGGTCGCCTGAGCCGTCTGAACAGCGAGTTCATGGGCATCACCACGCGCTTCAACGCCCTGCACCAGTTGCTCGAACGCCTGCGCGAAAGCCAGGCCGAGCATGTGCTGACGGCTACCCGACCGGGGCTGAACGACCTCGCCGAGCTGCTCGACGGTTTCTCCGGCCGGGCCCTGACCAGCCCCGACGCGGCGCGCCTGGCCACCCAGCTGGCGAGCTACAAGGCCGAGCTGCCAGCACGGGTGCGCAGCATGCGCGCGCTGTTCCAGGAGCACGAACCGAGCGACGCCGAGCAGTTGGACTTCCACACGGCCTACGAGCTGCTCTATCGCTTCGTCGACGAGCTGCACAGCTATGCCCAGACCCACGCTTCCCTGGCCGAGCACAGCCACGAACGCGAGCGCTGGGACGAGCCCTTCACCCCGCAGACCAACTGGCTGGCCTCGGCCGCCTCGGGGATCCGCGCCTCGTTCATCCTGATCGTGCTCGGCAGCTACTGGGTGGCCACCGCCTGGCCCAGCGGCGCCACCATGACCCTGATCGCCGCGGCCACCGTCGGCCTCTCGGCGGCCACGCCGAACCCGAAACGCATGGCGTTCCAGATGGCCTGCGGCACCTTCATCGGCGCCCTGGTGGGCTTCGTCGAGATGTTCTTCGTGTTCCCCAGGATCGACGGTTTCCCGCTGCTGTGCGTGATGCTGGCGCCGGTGATCGTGCTGGGCTCGTTCCTCGCCTCACGGCCCAGGTACGCCGGGGTCGGCCTGGGGCTGCTGATCTTTTTCAGCACCGGCTCGGTGCCGGACAACCTGACCGTCTACAACCCCTACGCCTTTATCAACGACTACATCGCCATGGTCATGGGCATGCTGGTGTGTGCCGCCGCCGGGGCGATCATCCTGCCGCCCAACAGCCGCTGGCTGTGGCGTCGCCTGGAGCAGGACCTGCGCGGCCAGGTGGTGTACGCCATCAGCGGCAGGCTCAAGGGCCTGGCGTCGAGCTTCGAGAGCCGCACCCGCGACCTGCTGCACCAGGCCTACGGCCTGGCGGCGGGGCAACCGCAGGTGCAGCGCGAGCTGCTGCGCTGGATGTTCGTGGTGCTGGAGGTGGGGCACGCGATCATCGAGCTGCGCAAGGAGCAGGCGATCCTCCCGGTGCATCCGGCCTACGCCGAGTCCCAGCCGTGGCGCCAGGCGATCCGGGTGATGGGCCGTTCGCTGGTGCGGCTGTTCCTGCAACCGAGCCAGAGCAACCTGGAACGCGCCCTGGTCGCGGTCGACCATGCGATCGGCCGGGTCCAGGCCAGCGACGAACCCTTCGCTCCGCACTTCGACACCTCGGTGCTGCGGCGGGTGAAGAGCTACCTGCATTTCATCCGCACTTCATTGCTCGATCCGCAATCGCCGCTGGCGGCCTATGCCCAGGCCAGGCCGGTAGCACCTGTACTCCAAGGACTTGAACATGCCTCGTGAAATCGCCTTCCACGGCGTGTACATGCCGACCATGACCCTGATGTTCTTCATCGCCGCGGCCCTGGCCTGGGCCCTGGACCGGTTCATCTCGGGTTATGACCTGTATCGCTTCTTCTGGCACCCGGCGCTGCTGCGCCTGAGCCTGTTCTGCTGTCTGTTCGGCGCCATGGCGCTCACTGTCTACCGTTGAGAGTCCTTTGATGAAAAAGTTTTTCAGCCTGCTCGCGACCTTGCTGGTGCTGGCCCTGGCCCTGTGGATCGGCCGCACCCTGTGGGAGCACTATATGAACACGCCGTGGACCCGCGACGGCCGGGTGCGGGCCGACATCGTCAACGTCGCCGCCGATGTCACCGGGGAAGTGGTGGACGTGCCGGTGAAGGACAACCAGCTGGTGAAAAAGGGCGACCTGCTGATGCAGATCGACCCCGAGCATTATCAGATCGCGGTCAAGCAGGCGCAGTCGCTGGTGGCCTCGAAAAAAGCCACCTGGGAGATGCGCAAGGTCAACGCCCATCGTCGCGCCGACCTGGACAACCTGGTGATCTCCAAGGAAAACCGCGACGACGCCAGCAACATCGCCGACGCGGCCCTGGCCGACTACCAGCATGCCCAGGCGCAACTGGACGCGGCCCAGCTGAACCTGGCGCGGACCCAGGTGCGGGCGGCGGTGGACGGCTACGTGACCAACCTCAACGTGCACCGCGGCGACTATGCGCGCATCGGCGAACCGAAGATGGCGGTGGTCGACATGCATTCGTTCTGGGTCTACGGCTTCTTCGAGGAAACCAAGCTGCCCCATGTGCGCGTCGGCGATCAGGCCGAGATGCAACTGATGAGCGGCGAAGTGCTCAAGGGCCATGTGGAGAGCATTTCCCGCGGCATCTACGACCGCGACAACCCGGAAAGCCGCGAGCTGGTCGCCGACGTCAACCCGACCTTCAACTGGGTACGCCTTGCCCAGCGGGTGCCGGTGCGCATCCATATCGACGAAGTGCCGGAGGGGGTGCTGCTGGCGGCCGGCATCACCTGCACCGTAGTGGTCAACCCCGAACCCCGATAGAAGCTGGCTTGTGTAGGAGCTGGCTTGCCAGCGAAGGCGCCGGCATGGGCGATGCAAGGCTGGCGGGCCTCTTCGCCGGCAAGCCGGCTTCTACGGGGGGCGGTTATTTGTAGCTTTTCTGCATGATCGCCAGGGACTTCTTCGCGGTGGCTTCCAGGCCGTCGTTGACGTTATTGATGGCGGCCACCAGCTTCGGGTTCTGCAGGACGTCGACACCGGGGTAACGCTGCTGGGCCAGGCGCGAGACGATGATGTATTGGGTCACCGCGTAATGCAGATCGAACTTGCCGCTGTCCCGGGCCTTGGCGATGGCCGCCTTGACAAAGGCCTGGCGCTCGGCCGTCGTCATGCCCTTGAACAGGTCGGGGAGATCGAAATGGATCTCGGCCGAGAAAATGGCCACTTCCTCATCCCGTGCCTCGTCGTACATCACCTGCTTGCTGGTCACCCGCGCCTTCAGCTCGTTGAAGCGTTGCTCGCCCGCGGCCAGTTGCTCGGGGCTCATCTTGCCTTTCAAGGCATCCAGCTGGCTGGTGTCTTCGGTGTTGTCGATGATCTTCAGCCAGGCGTAGGCCTTCACCAGGTCGCCAGACTCTTCGGCGGCATCGGCCAGGCTCTGCTGCGGTTCCGGGTTGCCGTGCAGGGCCGAGCGCTCCAGCCAGCGCACGGCCAGGTGCTTGTCCTGGGCGATGCCCTTGTCGCCGAACCAGTAGGTGGCGTACATGCCGTACTCGGCGCACCAGTCGTTCTGCGACGCCGAGTAGGCGATGTAGTTGAAGGACTCGCGGTCGCGCTCGGCCTTGGGCCTGTCCTGTTCCTGATCGGTGCTGGTGGACAGGTAGCAGAAGGCCCGGGTGTAGTGCGGCGCGGCCATGGCGAAGCAGCTCTTGGCGTCCTTGAATTCCTCGGCTTCGTACAGTTTGTAACCGGCGCCGTACAGCACATCGGCGTCCATGGCCGGGTTGCAGTATTCGTTGGGCGTAACCTTGGGCAAGACACTGTCCAGCGTCAGCTTGGGCAGGGTGTCATTCAGTTCGGGGACTTTCGGCCCGTTCTTTTCGGGGGCCGTGGAGGCGCAAGCCGCCAGCAAGACAGCCAATGCCAGTGGCAGTGCGTTGAACGATTTCAATGGATATTCCCTGATCGGCGATTGAAGTGAAGGCGCGCGTGGAACCGGGCAGGGACAGGACGGGAGAGGGTGGAGCGTTAGCCATTCCGTGCTTGGGTGTCGACGCCAGCGATTCCATGCTGCATGAGCACAAGGGCTCAAGGTCGCGCATTCTACTGGGATTGAGAGGGCGTACAACCGAAACCGCAGCACCTGTTGGCCGCGGCTGAAAACCCAGGAGCGGCTGCCGCTCCGGTTATCGCTTGCGCTTGGCCAGGATGATTTTCGCCTTGGCCACGGCGTCTTCCACCTCCAGGTCATCGTCGACCAGCAAGGCATGCAGCGCCGGGTCCTGCCACAGGTCCACGGCGGGTCCGGTGCTTTGTACAAGGCGGGAAATCAAGGCGTAGATCATCAATTGGCCACGCGTGTGGAACTTCGGGTAGACGTCCTGCATGTCCACCAGCTGGGCCACGAACGCATGCCGTTGCGCAGGGGACATGCCTGCGAACACCTCCGGGTAGCTGTAGTACAGGTCCCCTGTGCCCAGGGCGATGAGGTCCTTGCGCAGCGCCTGCTCGATGTCCTTTTGGGGGGTGAGTTGGCTGAGCAGCCGAGTGTGGTATCGCTCGCCTTCGGCTAATTGTTGCGGGCTCATTTTGCGCTGCACCGCCTCGATTGTTTGGGCATCGTCCAGGATCCTGGCCCAGGCATAGGCCAGCGGGAAATTGTCCTGTTCGCTGGCCCGACGCACCATGTCCTGTTGTGAGTCCTGGTCGCCGTGCCGAGCGGCGCGCTCGAGCCAGCCCATGGCCAGTTTCTTGTTCGGTGGATGGTCCAGCTTGCCAGCGTTGTAGATGCTGTACAGGGCTGCCTCCGCGCAGGATTCATTCTTCCTGGCGGCGTAGGCGATGTAGTTGAAGGCTTCGCTTTTGGCATAGTCGTTTTGCCTGGTGCCGACAATACCGCCCAGGATGCACAGGCTCCCGGTGTCGTGGGGGGCAGCCATGATCAGGCAACTGCGGGCCATTTTTATTTCCTTGCTCGCCAGCAAGGTACGGCCTGCGCCATACAGCACCTCATCCTCATTCATCAGGCGGATGCCGAGGCCGATCAGCAATTCGCTGTCCATGTCCGGCGTGCAGTACGGGTTGGCCTCGACCTTGGGCAGGATTTGCTCGAGGCTCAGGTCCGGCAGGGAATCATTGAGTTTTTCGTCCGGTGACGAGGCATTGCAGCCCAGCAGCAGCGTGAAGATGGCCAAGGGCAGCAGGCTACGACATTTCAATGGAGAGTCCCTGAGGTGCAATCGTAAAAGGCAGGACGCCAAGAGGGCATGAGCAGGGGCGGGGTGCAGCCGTTCCGTGCTTGAGGTGCCGCTTCCGTGCGGTTCGAGTGGGGGCATTCTACGGGCATCGGCGCGGCAGACAACGGTGTCGTGCGCGCGATGGCCGGCGTTGCAGGCTCAGAGCCTGGCGCTTAAGCCGAAACGCTTCATCAGCACCTTTTCCAGCAGCCCCTTGGGCAACAGGGTGGCCAGCAGTGGCAGGGCGCGGCTGCCATTGCCGAGGCGCACCAGGCGCGGTGGCGAGTCCTGCCGCACGGCCTTGAGCAGGTGGGCGGCGAATTCGCTGGCCGGGGTCGGTTTGTCCTGGGAGGCCCTGGCCCGGGCTCGGATGCCTTCGCGCAGCGGCCACCAGGGCGATTGTTCGGTGAGCAGCTGTTCGGCTTCATGCCCGGCGTTCTTGGCGAAGCTCGAGGCGATGGCGCCGGGCTGGACCTCCATCACACGGACGCCGAACGGCGCCAGCTCCATGCGCAGCGCATCGCTCAAGGCATGCACCGCGGCTTTCGAGGCGCAGTAGGCGCCGGCAAAAGGCGTCACCAATACCCCGGACACGCTGCCGATATTCACCACCAGGCCGCGGCTGCGACGCAGTACCGGGAACAGCGCCCGGGTCACCCCGACGATGGCGAACACATTGGTTTCGAACTGGCGCTGCATGGCCTCCACACCACCGTCCAGCAATGGGCCCATGGCGCCGTAGCCGGCGTTGTTGATCAACAGATCGAGGCCGCCATGTTGCTGGTTGATCTGCTCGCCCAGAGCCGCGAGGGCCGGGCCGTCGTTGACGTCCAGTTGCACCGCGTCGAAGCCGGCGGCTTGCAGCGCTGCCACGTCCTCGGCCTTGCGGGCGGTGGGCAGGACGGTGAAGCCGGCGGCCTTGAAGGCCTCCGCCAGGGCGCGGCCGATGCCGCTGGAACAACCGGTGATCAGCGCAACGGGCATGGCGCGGTCCTTGTGCAAAAAAGAGGGTGGGGAGTCAGTCGGAGAAACTGCCCTGCAAGCGCTCGGCACGAAACTCCAGGGTTTGCGGGCGATAGCCAGGGCGCAGCGGCGGCAGCGGCAGGCAGTCTTCCCAATTGGCGCCGGCCTGCAACTCGCCGGGGCCACGGTAGCGCGGGGCGGTGTATTGGTTGTCGGCCAGGTTCACGGTGTCGCCCGGCGCGTAGGCGGCCACGCGCCAGCGCAGTTCGGTCAGTGGCACATCGTTGCCGTTGTTCATCTTCAGCAGCAGCGGACGATCCGCCGGGCAATGTTCGAGGGCGTAGCTGATGCGCAGTTCCAGGCGCGCCAGCTGCTGGGCCTCGCGATTGTCCAGCCAGACCACCCACACCGCCACCAGCCCCAGCCCGAACGCCGCCGCCAGTGAAACCGGCAAGGCCTTGGCGGGGTAGCGGACCAGCAGGATCAGCCAGGTGATGACCAGCAGAACGCCGATGAACATGGGGAAACCTCGGGAAAGAGAGCATTCATCCTACCTAAGCGTAGGCGCGCTTGGCTAACCCGGATCCCTGGGGACCACGCCGAGACGGTCCCGGAAAGATTTTGCAAAGGATTGAGGATTGTCTGTTTTTTGTACATTCGGCAGAGTCGGCCGTCTAGCCAGTTCGATAGGGAAGTTGAAATGTCTGGAAAGCCTGCCGCGCGAGTTGGAGATCCCACCGCCTGTCCTTTGCCTGGCCACGGTAGCAATCCGATTACCAGTGGTTCGTCCGATGTCCTGTTCGATTACCTGCCCGCTGCCCGGGAGGGTGACCCGACCGCTTGCGGTTCGACCTTGAGCGCCAACGTCATCCCCAATGTGCTGATCAATGGCAAGCCCGTCGCGGTACTGGGCTCGCTGGGCAGCCACGGCAATGTCGTGGTGGGCGGTTCGGGGACAATCATCATTGGCCACAGCGGCGGTGGCGCCGCTGTGGCCAGCCCGCTGCCCGCCGTGCCCGGGCTGTGCCTGAAATGCCTGTTGCTGGCCGCCCAGCGCAACCAGACCTTCGTGCCGCTGGAAACACTGGGGAGCCGCGCATGAAGCGTGTCGGCTCGCTGTTCTGGCGGCTCTCCGGGCTCGGCGAAACCTCATCCCGGCTGTTGGCGCTGATCGATGGCGCCCGCTACCTGACCTTGAACAAACGCCTGGAAGAGGCGGGTGACAGCATCCGTTTCCACTGGCTCCTGAGCGCCGGGGCGCTGGATGAAATCCGTCATGCCGGGCCGGTGCTGGTCGAGTTTCCCGGCTCCGGCCAGGGCTTGAACACAGCGTTCGGCAACTGGCTGATCAGCCGGGACCAGCAGGCGCCGATGGTGTCCTGGTTGTGGAGCGACCAGCCTTTCGAAACCTTGCGCGATTATCACCAGGGCCTGTTGTTCAGCCGGATGCCGGACGGGCGCCAGGCCTTGTTCCGTTACTACAGTCCCGAGGTCAGGCGTGCGCTGGACAAGGTGGTCTCACCCGCCCAGGTCCAGCAGCTCATGTGTCATGTCGATGACTGGCTGGTATGGCAGCCCCTGCAGAATTGCTATCTCAGCTACGGTTTTGCCGAGGCGGAGGAGCACCATGTTTGAGCTGAGCCACGAGCAGGTTGCGCAACTGGATGACATTCGCCAGAACGAGGTATTCGAGCGGTTGTTGCTGGACGTGCAGCAGGAGAACCCGCAATGGCTGGCCCGCAAGGGGCTGATGCCGGCGCTGCAGATGCTCAAGGACCTGCGTGAGCGGGCATGGGGTTTCGGCATCAGGGAGGAGGCGGTCGTCGAGCGCTTCATCCGGCATGGACTGACCTTTACCGACTTCGACCGGCAGCCGGCCTTTGTCGCCTTCATGAACAGGCCCGTGGCGGACAGCGCCGAGCGGCGATTCGAGGATTACGAGGATATCGTGGCGTTCAGGATGAACATGCAGCAGTGGCGTGAAGGGCAAGCCGCCGGGGAGGCTCGACCATGAGTGGGCTGGGCATTCTTCCAAGTACGGGGCCCATGTCTTTTCGCATGGGCCCCCGGTTGGGGCCACGTTTACCGTTCGAGCTGCCAGCACCGCCGCCCCGGTTGCCGATGCCGGCGCCGCGGCCCATGCCGATGCCGGCGCCCAGGCCGACCCAGCCCCTGCCGGCGCCCAGGCCCGTTCCCCAGCCCCTTCCTTTGCCCCAGACGCAGCCCCAGGCAAAACCCAGGGTGGATGCGCCTCCGACCACTGCCGACCGGACGCGCGAAGCCGAGCGCGACTGCCAGGCCAAGCGGGACAAGGACTGTGTGAAGTGCCCCCCCGAGCAGGGCAGCATGACGATCCCCAACAACGGCAAGGGCCACAGCATGTCTGCCCGCGCCGCCCTCTATCAGGCCTGGGTCACCGCGTTCCCGACTCCCTACGAGTGGTGGTGGAACAACACCTGGTGGGACGGTTTCGACAAACCGCGCTGCACCTTGCTGGAAGCCAAGGCCAATTACGCCTTCATGTTCATTCCGCTTATCGGCCTGCCGCGCCCCTGGGCCAATGTGGAGAAGACCCTGATCACCCCGGCCGAGAGGCACTCCCTGAAAGCCCGGCCGAGCCCGCCGGTTGCCGTGGAATGGCATTTTCTGCAACGGGTGGTTTATGAATACTGTGCCGAACAGTATGCGGAGAGGGGACTCACCAACCTGACGGCCTACTGGAACCCGATGCCGGGCACCAAGGACCATGACCAGTACATCGAGCAACGTGCAAAAGAACAGAAAGAGTGGGAAGAGTACCGCCGTGAAAACCCCGACCGTGTTTTTGAAGCCTGACTGAGGACGAGCGCTTGTTCAGAAAATTTTCATTCGTACTGCGTTTCGACAAACAGAAGATTGCCACTGTCGCGCATGAGGCGCAGTTGGAAAGAGCCGAGCGTTTTTTCCAGGGCCTGGGCGAAATCCACCCTCTGTTGCGGGACTGGTACCTGCAGGCGGGCTCCAGGGAAGAGTCGATGCGCAAGCGGATCAACGACGACTTCGATTACTTGCGTGAAGAAGCGCGGAGCAACTACGACGCGGACTTCCCCACGAAATTGCAGTTTTCCGTGTGGAATGGCCTGGACGATCCACTCAAGGGTGGCTTGGCGTTTCATTACAACGCCCACGACCTGGATTCCGTCGCCAGCATGCGCTTCGAGGATGGCGGGGCGCTGGTGGCGGCTATTCCTGATGTGAAATCGGTAGCGATCAAGGTTATTCAACTGGCCGTCGATCTGTGGCCCGAGCTCGACTGGTGCGTGCTGGCGCCCAAAGACCAGTATCTGCGTACCAAGGTGTTCAAGGACCGGCAGACCATCGGCTGGATCGGCTTTTGCCCACATGTGTTGCGGGCCGGCGACTTTCCGGGGGCCGACCAGCTTATCGACATTCCAAAACGCGGCACGCTGGTCGTGAGTTGTCCACAGGCGATGGATGAGGGCAAGCGGACCGATGTCCAGCGAGTGGCCGAGATCGATATCAAGCTGGTGGAACTGGGGTACTTGCCACTGTTCGTGAACTAGCCCAGGGACCTCGCCCGGGCACGAAAAATTCCGTCGTTCAGCCGGCTGCGACTAGGAACCATAGCCGGCTGGACGGGACTCCGCTCAGTACATTCCTACCTGCCACGTCAGTGCCTGGTCAGTTTCAATAGCGCATAGATGATCGAGCCCCAGACCAGAAGCACGACATCCATCCAGTTCCTGATGCTCAGCAGGCGTTGCAGGTGGGGAGGGAAGTTGTCGATGTCTTCCGCGGAAAGAAAGCCTCTGCGAACCGCTGGGCCAGGCCAAAGCATCGATCCTCGAACGGCGGCGAGCATTACACGATGCGTGAACCATCCTTCGTGGGGAAGGCTGTCGGTCCAGCGATAAAAGTGCTGGCTCCGCTGTAGGGCCTCCAGCATCTCTCTTAAGTAACGTCGACTCAGGTAGTAGCTGAACGAGAGGTTTATTACGCCCAGTAGAAGTGGGCTGGCGACCAGCATGAGACCTAACCATGAGTACCAAAAACTTTTTCCCATCATGACCGGGTTGTTTCGTAACGTTTTCTGTTCTCTCTCAGCTCTTCACCCGAATAGCTGTTTTGATGCTTGCCTACTAATGAGATAGACAAAGATCCATGGGCAATCAGTTATCCAGTTTCAAAAACGTGTAGATAATCGCCGTCCATACGATCACAACGCCATCTAGGGTGTTTTTGACAGTCAGGAAGCGTTTCAGTCGTGGAGGAAAGTTGTGTACATCCTTGGCACAAAGGAAACCTCTGCGAATTCCTGCATTAGGGAAGAGCATCATTCCTCGAACGCTGACAAACATCAGGAGATGTTCGAACCATCCTTGGTATTGCAACCTCTCAGTCCATCGATGAAAGTAAGAACTCTCCTGTAAGGCCTCCAGCATTTCCCGCAAGTAGCGACGACTTAAGTAATAACTGAATGCAAGGCTTACAAGAGCTAGCAGAATTGGGCAAAGGAGCAGAGCAAGAGCGATCCAGGAATACCAGAACTTCTCATCTACCATGGTTGCGCTCTCTCATAAATAATTTCACCAACCCTCTCTCCAAGCACATCACCGGAGTCTGTTCCTAGTGACGTGCCGACACCTACCAAGGCGGCAACACATAACACTCCACCAATTGCGGTAGAGGCTCCTAGCGCTGCACAAATAAACCTGCTTCCTGCCAATCCGGTTTCAGTACCAAGTATTCCTCCAACGGTTGACCCCGCAAACTTTCCCGTCTCGCTAAACATAACCCTCCTGCAACGCTCATCCCCCGAACCCGCCCGGCACACTTCCTGAACTTTCAGCGCCGACGAAACCCCACCAAGCGCAATGCCAATATACCCGCCCGCCTGCATGTACTTCGCCGCACGGCTGACGGCGTTCACGTGGGTGGCGTAGCCCGGGATCTGTCCGGGGGCGCCGGCTCTGTTCCAGTGGTGCACCAGGCTGCGGCTGGAAATGCCCAGGGCGGTCTTCAGCTTGGGGTGGTCGCCCAGGGTGGTGTAGCCGCGCAGGCGGGTGGAGTTCAGCAGTTGCGCGTCCAGTTGCGCCAGCAGGCGCCGGCGGCGCATGAGGAAATCGGGGGACTTGAGGTGGCCGTGCTGGCGGTAGCTGTCCTGGTGCAGGCGTTCCATGTCTTGCAGGGTCTCCCGCAGTTTGTCCAGGTGTTTGCCCAGCACCGAGGTGCCGATGCCCAGCCAGGTCGAGGCCTGGCTGCTGAAGCCGACGATCTCGGCCTGGTGGCGAACCATGAAGTCGGCGGCTTCGGGCGTCAGGGGTTCGAGGGCGGCCCTGACTTGCTCGGCGGCGAGCATGAGCTGCGCTTCCTCGTAGGTGCAGGCGGGGTTGGCCGGATCGCTGAGCACGATCAGGCTGCCGGCCTTGACCGTCTCGCCAAGGCCCGGATTGAGCGACAGGTATTTGGCCAGGACGCCCGGCGAGGGGCTGTCGAAGAGGCGGCGTTGCAGTTCGGCCAGCGGCAGGCTCTGCGGCACGATATGGAAACCGGGGGCGATCGGCGTCGCGGGTTGGGTCGGGCTTGGTTTCTCCGGCGCGTCGTGGCCTTGAGCTGTGGTCAGGATCGCCCTGTGCTTCGGCCGTGCTCCCGGCAGGGGCGGGTTGGGGTTGGCCGGGTGCAGCACGCGAGGCATCGGCGTCGGTTCGCCACGGGAGTCGGTGGTGTATTTGTTACCGGGCGGGGGCGCGGGCATCGCTGTGTTCGCTGTGTGTCTGGGCCTGGCGAAACACTAAAGAGCGGCATGGGTGAAGTCGTTGGGAGCTATCTGAAACGCCCGCTGGCGCTTTCGAAATGTCGTGTAGGAATGGCTGAACGCAGCTTCTGTAGCCGCTGTCGAGCGTTAGCGAGGCTGCGATCGACCCCGCAGGGGGCGCAGGGATCTCGAAACCGCAGGAGGACCTTCGGTCCTATCGCAGCCTCGCTAACGCTCGGCAGCGGCTACAGGGCGTTTGGAGTGGGGAGAGGAGGTGCGCATAAAAGAAGCCCCCGCCCAACCGGCTGCGGATAGGGGACGCAGTCGGCTGGACGGGGGCTTCTCGTTCCGCGGGTTACTGGGCGATGGTTTTCACCGAGACGCCGCGTTCCACAGGAGTGGAGCGGCCGTAGATGTCTTCGAAGCGTTCGATGTCGTCTTCGCCCAGATAGCTGCCCGATTGCACTTCGATGATCTCCAGCGGGATCTTGCCCGGGTTGCGCAGGCGGTGCACCGAAGCGATCGGGATGTAGGTGGACTGGTTCTCGGTGAGCAGGAACACGTTCTCGTCACAGGTGACTTCGGCGGTGCCGCTGACCACGATCCAGTGTTCGGCGCGGTGGTGGTGCATCTGCAGGGACAGGCACGCGCCCGGCTTGACCGAGATGTGCTTGACCTGGAAGCGCCCGCCCATGTCCACCGAGTCGTAGGAGCCCCACGGGCGGTAGACCTCGCAGTGGTTCTGGGTTTCGCTGCGCCCTTGCTCGTTGAGGGTGTTGACCAGCTGTTTGACGCCTTGGACCTTGTCCTTGTGGGCGATCATCATGGCGTCCTTGGTTTCCACCACGACGATGTTTTCCAGGCCGATCACCGACACCAGCTTGCCGTTGCCATGGATCATGCAGTTGCGGCTGTCCTGGATCACCACGTCGCCCTTGCTGACGTTGCCGTCGGCGTCTTTCTCATGCACGTCCCACAGCGACGACCAGCAGCCCACGTCGCTCCAGCCGGCGCTCAGCGGCACCACGCAGGCGCGCTGGGTCTTTTCCATCACCGCGTAGTCGATGGAGTTGTCCGGGCAGCAGGCGAAGGTGGCGTCGTCGAAGGTCACGGTGTCGGCGTCCTGGGCGCTGCGCTCCAGGGTCAGCAGGCAGGTGTCGTAGATGTCCGGATCGTGCTTCTTCAGTTCTTCGAGGAAGCGGCTGGCGCGGAACAGGAACATGCCGCTGTTCCAGAAGTAACCGCCGGCCTCGACGAACTCGCTGGCACGCTTGACGTCGGGTTTCTCGACGAAGTGCGAGACGCGGCTCACGCCTTCCGGCAGCAGCGCATCGTTGGTCGACTTGATGTAGCCATAACCGGTTTCCGGCTTGGTCGCCGGCACGCCGAACAGCACCATCTCGCCACGTTCGGCGGCCACGGTGGCCAGGGCCAGGGCGCGTTGCAGGGCTTTCTGGTCTTCCAGCACGTGGTCGGCCGGCAGCACCAGCATCAGCTCGTCGCGACCTTCGTTGACCAGCATCATCGCGGTCAGGGCCACGGCCGGCGCGGTGTTGCGTCCGAAAGGCTCCATCAGGATGCGCTGGGCTTCGAGTTTGCGCGCCGCCAGCTGCTCGTTGACGATGAAGCGGTGATCCTTGTTGCAGACCACGATCGGCGTGTCCATGCCTTCGAACACCAGGCGCTCGAGGGTTTGCTGGAACAGCGTGTGTTCGCCGGTCAGGGCGAGGAATTGTTTAGGGAACTGCTTGCGCGAAAGCGGCCAAAGACGTGAGCCGCTACCACCTGACAAGATCACCGGAATCATGTTGTTACTCCTTCAAATATCGTATGGGTCAGAGCTACTGCGTTCTGTCGTTTCACTCTCTTGTTTTTGTTGCGTATCCGGCTTGACCAACCGTTTCTCCGTGGGGGCCAGGCTTGTCGGCGAGGGCGTTCTCAAGGGCCTCATCGCCGGCAAGCCTGGCTCCTACAGGGGAGCGTCAAGCCGGAGAGTTCATGTCAGCGGGTCGACACCGGGCGCTTGACCCAGACGGGCGACAGGCTGCTGCCATTGCCGGTGACGTAGAGCACCGCGGCCTCGCCGCGCTCCAGGGCGACGGGCTTGAGGTCGCTGACTTTCTTCTCGCCCTCGTACAGCGCGAAGCTGACTTTCACCGGGTTGATTTCCCGTTCGCCACGGCCCTTGGCGGCCACCGACTGGACCACATCGGTCTTGCCGTCGGCGGTCTTCAGGGTCAGGGCCTTGTCGCTCAGGTTCTGCACGCGGACCAGGGACTTCTGCTTGTTCTTGAACGGCGGTTCCTCGATCAGTTGCGGCTGGCCGCTGGCGTTGTTGACCAGGGTGTAATAGTGGTCGGCGGCGAGCTTCACCGGCACGCTCTGGCTGCCGACCTTGGCGGTGTAGTCGCCGCCGGGCATGAAGCTGAAGTCGCTGCTGGCCAGCGGCGCGACGTCGTTGAGGTTGGTGCTGCCGACGGTGGCGCTGACTTCCTGGTTGCTGGCGTTGTAGATGCGCACGAAGGACGAGCCTTTCGGCGCGGTGGGGCCGTAGAGGGCGGCGTCGCCGCCGGCGAAGGCGGGCAGGGACAGGACGCTCATGCCGGCAGCCAGTGTGATTGCCTTGGCGAGACGACGCGGAGTGATAGTGAAAGTCATGGTGTACCTCTCTTTCAGTTTTGCGCCCGATCGGGCGTCTCGGATTTGTTGTTGATGGCTAGGTTCTGTTGGCGCGCGCCGGCTTGTTTGAGCTCTGCGACCCACTGCGGGTCGGCGTCGCCGATTTCGTTGTTGACCGGCAGATATCGTTCGGGAAATTCCCAGATCAGCACCTGGGGCGGGCTGTTCTTGAAGGCGTCGCTTTTCAGGTAGCTGAGCATCGGCAGGATCGGGCCGTGGCCGTCCTCGGCATAGCTGACGACATCGCTGTGCAGCGCCTGCTTGAGCGCGCCGACGAAGTTCCAGCTGGGGTTGGCGCTGTAGCTGGTGCCCACCAGGGCCACCGGCACTTCGTTGTCGGCGAACAGCGCGTCGTCGGCGGCCGGCTGGTCGTCGGCGGCGCGGGTCACGCGTTTCTGCAGGGCTTCCTTGGCCGGCATCAGGTTCTCGAATAGCGGGTCCAGGGGCAGGAACAGGCGCAGGTCGCCCTTGTGCACCACGGTCTGCTCGGCTTCGGTGACGAAGCGTTGCGGCTGGCCCATCAGCGGCGCCTTGTCGGCAATCGCCCGGGCCAGCTGATTGGCGGCGATTTCGGCGCCGGCCGGGGTCCAGTGGGTGTCGGTGCGCAGGAATACTTGCTGGCCGTTCTGCTTGGCCTGTTGCAGGGGCCCGAGCAGGTCGGGGGCGAGGATCTTGTCGGCCGCCACGCGGGCATGGAAATCCTGGTAGAGGTTGGCGTGGATACGGGCCGGCTGGACGTCGCCCAGATGTTCCGGGTACAGCCGCACCTTGGCCGGCACGATCGCCATCACCAGTTTCACGCCTCGCTCCTTGAGGGTCTGGCGCACGCCTTCGACCAGCGCGTAGTTGCCTTGCAGGTTGAGTTCTTCGTTGACCACCGGATGGAACTCTTCGTCGCTGTACAGCCACTGGTCGCGGCCGAGCACCACGCCCGGACGGCCTTCGTTGAACAGTTTGAAGTCCAGGGCGGCCCACAGGTTGGTGCCCAGGCGCTTGATCGGGAACTCGTCGTCGTAGTGGGTTTCCACGGCCTTGGCCCAGCGGCCGTTGAGCACGGTGGCGTCGTTGCTGGTGCTGAAGCCGAAGAAGCTGCGCACCGACCACAGGCCCAGGGCCAACAGCAGCACCAGGAACAGGGCGATGTAGAGGATGCGTAATGAGCGGGTCATGGTCAGATCCCTCAGAACTGGAAGTAAAGGAACGGCGAGAAGCTTTGCGCCGAGAGTTTGAGAATCGAGGCGATGAACAGCAGCAGTACCAGGGCGCGCATGGCGTAGCGCGGCCAGTCGGCGACCCAGTAGGCCGGCTGGACCTGGGCTTCGACGCCCACGGTGTAGCCCGGCTGGTGGATGCTGCCCGGGGCATCGCCCGGCACCGCCTTGATCAGGCCGGGTTGGGCGGTCGCCGGGCCGTCGGCCGAGGTCGCGGCCTCAGGCTTGCGCTTGACCGGCGCCGGGTTGCGGTACAGGTCGCGCAGGCCGAAGAACGCCAGGGTGGCGTAGGCCACGACCAGGGTCGCCACTTGCAGGCCGGTGAGGCTGGCGCGGTTGAGTTCCGACAGCGACCAGTCGCCGAAGCTGAACATGGCGCCGTACATGCGCCCGGCCACGTGCAGGTTCTCGGCGCGGAAGATCACCCAGCCCATCACCACCAGCAGGAAGGTCAGCGCCCAGCGGATCGGGTTCAGGCTGCGCGGAGTGGTGTTGATGCCCAGGGCTTTCTCGATCGCCAGCCACATGCCGTGCCACGCGCCCCAGACGATGTAGGTGAAGTTCGCGCCGTGCCACAGGCCGCCCAGCAGCATGGTCAGGAACAGGTTGCGGTAGGTGATCAGGGTGCCTTTGCGGTTGCCGCCCAGGGTGATGTACAGGTAGTCGCGCAGCCAGGTGGAAAGGCTGATGTGCCAGCGCCGCCAGAACTCGGTGATCGACTGGCTGATGTAGGGCTGCTTGAAGTTCTCCATGAAGCGGAAGCCCATCATCAACCCCAGGCCGATGGCCATGTCGCTGTAGCCGGAGAAGTCGAAGTACAGCTGCGCGGTGTAGGCCAGGGCGCCGAGCCAGGCGTCGCCCGTGGTCGGGTTCTGCAGGGCGAAGCAATGGTCGGCGACCACCGCCAGGGTGTCGGCGATGAACACTTTCTTGATGAAGCCCTGCATGAAGCGCGTGCAGCCTTCGGAGAACTTGTCCAGGGTGTGGGTGCGGTTGTTGAACTGGTCGGCCAGGTCGCGAAAGCGCAGCACGGGGCCGGCGATCAGGTGCGGGAAGATCGCCACGAACGCCGCGAAGTCGATCAGGTTGCGGGTCGCCGGGGTGTCGCCGCGGTAGACGTCGATGATGTAGCTGATGGACTCGAAGATGTAGAACGAGATCCCGATCGGCAGCAGCACGTGGGTCAGGATGAAGGGTTCCAGGCCCATGGAGGTCATGATCGCGTTGATGCTGTCCACGCCGAAATTGGCGTACTTGAAGTAGCCGAGGATGCACAGGTCCACTGCCACGCCGAGCAGCAGCCAGCGCTGGGCCGGCTTGGTGCGCACGCCGGCGGCGCCGACTTTCAGGCCGATCCAGTAGTTCCACAGGGTGACGCCGGCGAACAGCGCCAGGAAGTCCACCCGCCACCAGGCGTAGAACACGTAGCTGGCGATCAGCAGCAGCAGGTTGCGGTAGCGTTGCCCGCTCAGGTAGTACAAGCCGAGAAAGATCGGCAAGAACAGGAACAGGAACACATTGGATGAGAAAACCATCCCGATCTCTCCATGTTTGACCAACAGTTAAGGGCCGCAGCCCCCCCAAACCCCCCCGTGAAAAACCGGGGCGGCGTATTGCATTCATCTCCCTGTAGCCGCTGCCGAGCGCTAGCGAGGCTGCGATCGACCCCGAAGGGGGCGGCGCTCTCTAGGGCCTCGGAAGGCTCTTCGAGCCTTGGCGCAGCCTCGCTAAAGCTCGGCAGCGGCTACAGGTATTGCGTCTTCTGTAGGAGCGGCCGGTCGACGCTCGATTGCCCGCGATAGAGGCGCCTCGGTCCAACTGCCTGTCCGCGTCATCGTTCATCGCGGGCAAGCCTCGCTCCTACAGGTTTTGTGTATGGCCTAAGAGCCTTTCTTGCCCTTGTCGAAGGCCGGGTCGTAGACCTTGGTCAGGTCGCCGCCCAGGCGGAAGGTCTTGAACGGCTGCATCTTGTGCTTGCGCTCCAGTACGTCCGGGGCGCAGGTGTAGAGGCTGCAGAAAGGTTCGAGCCAGGCGAATTTCGAGTCGACCTTGAGGTCGGTCATGTCCTGTTCCTTGCCGTTCTTTTCTTCGAACTGCTCGGGGTCCTTCACCCCGGCCAGGACCCGCTCGCCGAGGCGTTTCAGCGCGCCGTTGTTTTCCTGGCGCAGGTCGACGCCGTTGACCTGGGCGAAGCTGGCGATCATCGCCAGCGGCGGCAGGGCGTAGTTGTGATAGGCCAGGGCGCGTTGCTGGCGCTTGAGCTCGTTGGGCAGGAAACCGTCGGCATCGACCTGGTTGGCGCCGACCTTGTATTCCTTCACGGCCCAGTCGAACAGGTCGCGGCGGTTGGTCGCCACGGCGGTGGCCATCACCGACCAGGCGGCCCAGTAGGAATGGTTGTTGGTCTTGTCCAGCGGCAGGTTGTCCCAGTCGCTGACCACCTGGTCGGCCATCTTGCTGAACCAGGTCTCGATCTGTTGCGCTTCCTTCTGGTGGGTGTCCAGCGGGTGCGAGTCGGAGAACTTCAGGCGCAGGTAGGCCGAGGCCATGCTGCCCAAGGCCCATTTGCGCATCGACTTGCCGGTGTGGTTGAAGTCCCGGGACATCAAGGCGTCCGCCTGGGCCCAGGCCGTCAGCCAGCCCAGGGTGCAGTCCAGCTGCTCCGGGCGGCCGTCGCGCATGAACTGCATCACCCGCTTGCTGGTGCCGCGCTCGATCTTGGTGATGTCGGCGGTGCTGTCGCGAAAGGCCTTTTCCGACTGCACGTTGAGGGTGGCGCGGGCCTTGTCCGAACCTTCGTACTTGCTGCGAAACTGCAGCGAGCCGGTATATGGCGCGGGCATGGCGTCGCAGCCTTCGCTGCTGTCGCCGCTCTTGAATTTATCCACCGCCGCGTAATAGCCCTGCGGCGGACGCAGGGGCGCCGCGGCCTGGGTGGCGCCGGCGATCAGTGCCAGGCTCAGCAGGCTCGGTGCCAGTAACTGTTTCAGCGTTGTGCTTTGCATGGGAACCTCATTGCCCGATTTGCGCGGTGCGTTGGCCGGCGCTCGGGAATACGTTGCGTGTGCAAATTTTCGCTTCGACTTTTTGCGCCGCGGCGCCTGCTTCCGTCGGGCCCTGGACTTCGACCGCCAGCAGGTTCTGCGAGGCCCAGTCTTCGTCGGTGCGCAGTTCAAAGGCGAAACGTCCGTCGGTGTCGGAGGTCGTCGGCTTGTCGATCTTGATGTCCTCGTGGCGCCCGTTCATGTACCAGAGGGTGGCTTGCAGGGTTTTCACCGAAGGATCGGCGAAGCGGATATCGACCTGGTGGCTGCTGTTGCGCAGGTCCATGTTCTTGCTGTTGACCATCAGCTCGTTCTTGCCCGGCTTGAGGGTGGTGCTGGCGCTCATCTGCGCCGGCTTGCCTTCGCAGCCGTTGTCGAGCAGGGCCATCATCTGCCGGTAGATGGTTTCCTGATCCAGGCGGTACAGCGGCGAGAACTCCCAGATCAGGATCTTCGGTGGCTTGGTCTGGAATTCCTCGCTGCCCAGGTACTGCAGCATGGAGCCCTCGAAGCCGCCGCCGGGAAAGGCGACGTTGAGAATGTCGGCGCCGATCTCTTGCTGCAGGAAGCCGGCGAAGTTGTAGTTCTTGCCGCTGTGGCTGGTGCCCACCAGGGTGATTTGCGGGTTGCCGGAATCGCCGAACAGGTCGCCGTCGCCGGCTTCGCCCTTGGGCTCGGTGGTGAACTGGTCCATGTACTGGATCGCGTAGCTGGTGCCGCACAACTGGCCGGCCATGTTGTGCAGGGTGCCGGTCTTGCCCATGCGCCCGGACTTGTGGGTCTCGAACTCACGCTTGGGAATGTCGGCGAAGGCCGGCAGCTGCTTGACCTTCTGCGCCACGATCTTCGCCGTGCGCTGGGCGCCGTACGGGGTCCAGTGCTGGTCGCCGCGGAAGTAGAAGTCGTGGGCAGGCAGGGTTTCCGGCACCTGCTCGTTGGTCAGCGGCGACAGGTCCGGCACCACGTAGCCCATGCGGGCGAAGCGGCCGAGCATGGCCTGGTAGTTCTTCAGCGCCTTGTCGTAGTCGAAGCTGGCCTTTTCCTGCGGGTTGAGCTTGTTGCGGTTCACCAGGCCGCGGGTCGGCTGGTAGACGATCACCAGCTCCACGCCCTTGCTCTTGAAGGCTTCGTGCAGCTGTTGCAGGCGGCGATAGCCTTGCGGCGTGGTGTCGAATTCGGTGCGCAGGTCTTCCTGGGTACGGAACAGCCAGTCGCCCTGGGCTTGCACCAGGGTGGTGAAGTTCTGCTGGTAGCGGGTGGTGTAGTTCTTCGCGTCGTGGGCCGCCGGGCACAGGTTGCAGCAAGGCTCGGCGGTGAACTTCGGCGCGCTGGCGCCGGTGCCGGCCTCATCGGCGCGGGCGCTGGCGCCGGCGGCGAGCATGCCCGCGGTGAGGGCCGAGAGGCTCAGGAACTTGATCAGGTGTGGGCGCATGACAATCATCCTCAATCACGCATTTCGGTCTGGCGTTCGACAGGGTCGATCAGCACGGCTTTGCGCTGGCGTACCAGCAGGTCAAGAATTTCGTCCTGGCGCTCGCCCAGGACCCCCGAGAAGCTGATACCGCTGCTCTTGGTCGGGGCGAGCATGGACACGCGATACAGCTCGACGCTCAACGGCGAGTCGATGGACATCGGGCCGCTGCCGTTGGCCGCCAGCTCGCCGCCGACCACGATCAGCGACACCTGGGCGTCGAACGGGTCGAGCTTGATGTCGCGGTCGGTGTCGGTGAGGTCCTTGATGTGGCCGTAGACCCCGGTCAGGCCGTTGGCCATGGCGACGTTCTCGTACAGGCGGATGTTCACGCTGTTACGGATGCGGATGCCGTGGCGCCGGTTGCTGATCACCTTGTTGCCCCACAGCAGGTTGTCGGCACTCTCGTAGAGGGTGATGCCGTCGGTGTGGTTGCGGTAGATCTCGTTGTCGGCGATCACGTTGTTCACGCTGTTACGGTCGATCACCAGGCCCGAGAGTTTGTTGTCGTAGCTGCGGTTGTTGAAGATGAAGCTGTCGTTCACTTCCCGGGAAATGATGATCCCGTGCTTCTTCTTGGTCCCGTAGACGGTGTTGTCGGCGATGATCAGCCGGTGCGAGCGGTCGTGGGGGTCGATGCCGTAGACGATGTTGTCCCGGTAGGTGTTGCCCTTGACCACGAAGTCGCGGGTCTCGTAGCAGTAGAAGCCGTACCACATGTCCGAGAATTCCGAGCCGATGATCCAGCCGGTCGGTTCGGGGCGCTTGAGCACCTTGGCCATGTTCGGCGTGTACTGGGAAATACTCACGCCGTAGGACTTACTGTTGGCGTAGCCGAAGCTGGCCATCTTGCTGTTGACGATATAGGTCTCGGTGCCCCCCCAGGCCAGCAGGAACGGACGGAATTCCTTGGGCGACTTGAAGGTCGCCGGGCCGTTGTCCTTTTCGCGCCAGCCGGTGACCTGGGTATCGCGCACGAACAGCTGGCCGTCGTTGATCAGGAACGAGCCGCCTTCCTGGGACAGGCGCAGTTCCCGGGTCTGGCCGTCGATGTCGAGGATACCCTTGCGTCCGACCACGATCGGCAAGCGTGCCAGGTACACCCCGGGCGAGGTTTCGCTGATGTACTGCCGGGGCAGCTTCTTCACCAGTTCCTTGAGGTTGATGTAGCCGTCGTCGATGAAGATCGCCTGGGGGATGCCATGCTGGCGCACCACCCATTCGGCCATCTTGTTGTCGCCGCCGATGAAGTCCTTCAGGGCGTCTTCCTGCATCATGCGGCGCACGCTGATCTTGCCCGGCTTGCTGCGCACGATCTTCGCCGCCGCCGCTTCGGCGGTGACGCCGGAGAGGTCGGGCAGCTTGGGCTTGGCCAGCTTCAACTGCTCGGTCGGCGCACTGCTGACGGTATAGGTCTTGGCCTGTTGCAGCTCCTTGGCCACGATCGGTTGTTTGCCGGGCGTGGCGGCCGGGGCCGGTTCGAGGCTGGCGAAGGCGGCGCCGCTGGCCAGCAGCAGGGCGCTGGCCAACAGGCTGAGCGAGGCGCTTCGCGCCGGGCTGTTCATCGGGCTGTTCATCTCGGGCACTCCCTTGGCGGCTCGCATCAGAAGCGCCAGATCACGTCGACGAAGGCGCGATGCATGTACGAGTCGACGTTCTTGCCGTAGGCGTCGCCTGGCTTGAACACGCCGCCACGGAAACGCACCAGCGCCGAAGGCTCGTCGATCGACTGGCTGAGCGCGGCCGGCAGCAGGCCTTGCTTGAAGTACTTGGTGACCACCAGGTCCATTTCCTGGCCGAGGTCTTTCTCGCCGTCGCGCAGGGGCAGCGACGAGCTGGAGAGCAGGGCGCCGGTGGCGTCGTCGTAGTTGTTCTCGACGGCGTTGATGCCGTTGCTGCCCACCGGCTTGTTGCCGTCCACGCGCCAGAACTTGTGGTAGATCAGGCTGGCGTCGTATTCGTCGTTGAGCATCCAGGAGCCGAACAGGGTGGCGGTCTGCATGTTGTTCATCTCGCCGCGGAAGGCCTCGCCGAAACGGTGCACCCGCGAACGGGTCCCGGTGTAGTTCGAGCGGTTGCTTTGCAGGCCGTTCTGTTCGTAGTCGCCGCTGGCGCGGGCATAGGCCGCGCCGACCTGCCATTTCGGGTCCAGGCGCAGGCGCACGCCGAGGTCGGTGGCCCAGCCGTCGAGGTTCTCGCCGTTCTTGGCCTGGGCCGGGCGGCTGCCGTCGGCGTTCAGCGCGTTGACCCGGTCGCGGTCGCCGCGCATGCCGGTGATGCTCGCCCAGTAGTTGACGGTGTTGGTATTGCGCCAGTTGTAGGCGTCGCTGTTGGCTTCCAGGCCGAGCCAGGTCAGGTCGCCGTTCTGGCGCTTGTCCAGGGAATCGGTGGCTTCGCCGGGCACCGGATAGTCGAGCTTGCCGTCGTCGTGGGTATGGTGGGCGCGGATGCCGGCCCACTGGCCCGGGGTCCACTGGTAGGCCACGTCGCCGTAGACGTGCAGGCGGTCCTTGTCTTCCGGAGACAGCTCCTTGAGGTCGGTGCGGTATTCGCTGAAACGCTCGGCGACGCCGACGTTGGCGCGCAGCAGGGTGGTGTCGAAGGTCCAGTTCAGGGCCTCGATGTTGGTGTCGCGCCACTGGCCGTCGTCGTTGCGCAGGCGCTGGCGGCCGAACTTCAACTGCTCGCCCGGGTACGGGGTGAGGCCGCTGTAGCCGATCCAGAACTCGCGCATCGCCAGGTAATTCTTCTTGCTCTTGCGGTCGCTGTTGTTGCTGCTTTCGGTGCTGGCGCCATCGGACTGCTGCAGGGTGTCGGTCTCGATGATGTCGGTGGAGGTCACCGCCTGGCCCATGGCGTAGGCGCTCCAGTTGCCGCTTTCGCCGTAGACCCACGGACGCAGGTCGAGGCCGACGCCGTTGACGTCGCCACCGCCCAGGGTGCCCAGGTCACGATCGTCTTCGGACTGGCCGGTGATCTTCACTTCCAGGCCGAAGTTCTTGGTGTCGGTGACGGCGGCCAGCGTCGGCTGGGACCAGACCAGTGCAAAGCCCAGGGCCATCCCCAGCTTCGACAGATTGAAGCTGATCCCTGTAGCCGCTGCCGCAGGCTGCGATCGGCTGCGCAGCAGGCGCAAAACCTGCGCGCGCGGTGTGGCTGACAGATCTCGGTCGCCTGGATTGCGAGCGCTGCGCGCTCGATCGCAGCCTCGCCAAGGCTCGGCAGCGGCTACAGGGGCGGCGTCGTCACGAACGATATCGGCCTGGGGAATAGGTTTGAGTTTCATAGGGATTCCTCACCGTCTTCTTCCTGCAGCGCGTGCAGTTCCAGCGTGTTCTGGCTCAGCGCGCCACGCACGGCCTGTTCCTGTTGCAGCAGGCGCTGGGCCTCGGCGCGCTGGCCGGGTGGTAGCTGGGCTTCGAGTTGTTGCGCGAGCTCGTTGGCTTGCGGGGTGTCCTGGGTCTTGGCCAGTTGGCTGAAGACATAGGCGTTGAGCGGATCGGGCTTGGTGCCCTTGCCCTGGGAGAACAGCTGGGCAATGGCGAAGTCGGCGCTGTTCTGGCCGTTGCGCGCGGCGGTCAGCAGGTGGTCCAGGGCCTTTTGCGGATAGACCTGGCCCAGGTAGCCGCGGCGGTAGATCTGGCCGAGGTAGTAATCGGCGGCCACTTCCTTGCCCTGGGCCTTCTTGAAGTGTTCCTCGGCGACCTTGGCGTCGGCCGGGACCATCTTGCCTTCGTAATACAGCTTGCCCAGCAGCAGCTCAGCGCGCGGCTGGTCGGCGGCCCGGCCGTTGTCCAGGTACTCCATCATCTTGTCGAGGTCGCCCAGCTCGGGGAAGTCGTAGAGCAACTGCGCCAGGGTCACCCACGACGCCGGATACGCCGGGGCGATCGGCTCCAGCAGGGCCTGGGCGGTTTTCTCGTCGGTCTGGCCCAGGCTCGCGTCGCCCAGCACCCGGGCCACGCTATCGACCCGTTGCGCGCTGATCGCGCCGCGGCTGTAGCCGTTCTGCAGTTGCTTGATCAGGGCTGCCTGTTGCTCCGGCTGGGCGCGTTTCTGATAGACCGTGGCCAGTTCGACGTAGCAGATGTCGGTGACGTTGAGCGCCGCCTTGCAGATGCTTTCCACCTCGGCCAGGTGCTGGTCGTAGGTGCCCTGGGTGCGGTACAGCAGCACCTGGGCCAGGCCGGCCTCCGGGTAGCCGGCGGCGCGCCACTGGCTGATCTGCTTCTGTGCGTCGATGTTCGGGAAACTCTGCGGGTATTGCAGGTAGAGCATCGCCAGCGGGATCAGGGTGTTGCCTTCACCGTTGGCGAAGGCTTTTTTCAGCAGGCCTTCGGCTTCATGGTGTTCGGCCTCGGTGGAGCCGGGCTTGGCCACCAGCAGGCGGCCCAGGCGGGCCTGGGCGCGTGGCGAGGTGTCGGCCGCGGCGCGGTAGGTGGCCTCGGCTTCGCGGATTTTCGCCGGGTCGCGGGTTTCCATCTGGATGTCGGCCAGGCCGACCTGGGCCTCGCTGTAGCCCAGGTCCGCCAGTTGCCGGTAGTTCTGCTCGGCGAGCACGGTGTCGCCGCGCTTCAGCGCTTCGTTGGCCAGGCGCTGGTCGGGCAGGTCGGCGCAACCGGCCAGGCTCACGGCCAGGGCCAGCGAGCACAGGGCCAGCGCGCGGCGGCCCTGGGAAGGGGCGCGGCAGGCGTCGAGAGAAAGGCTAGTCACAGGCATGTCCTCCGCTTAGAGACCGGCAGCCATGGCTTTGTCGATCAGCCAGTTCACGGACGGGCCGCGGTCGCTGGCGACTTCCACCGGGCGCCCGGCGAAGGTGCTGCTCAGCGGGGTGTCGGGCTTGATCTGCACGCGGATGTCCGAGGACAGGTCGTTGCTGTTGAGGCTGGTGCTGCTGACGATGGTGCCGCTGCGCACCTCGTCTTCGCCGGCGATCTGGAAGCTGACCTTGGTGCCCGGGCGCACATCGGCGAACTGGCGGTAGGAGAAGCGCGCCTCGATGTTGGCCTGGCTGTTACGTGGCACCAGCTGGAAGATCACGTCCCCTTTGCTGGCGTACTGGCCGTCGGCAACCATCTGCTGGGCCACGGTGCAATCGCACGGCGAGGTCAGGGTGCCGGTCATCTGCTTGCCGAACAGCTCCTCGACCTTGGCCGGTTGCAGCTGGTCTTCGTTCAGGTGGCCCTTGAGCACATCGAGCATGCTGGTGCTGAAGGTCGCCAGCGGCGCGCCCTTGGCCGCCACGCCGTCGGTCTGTACCAGGCTCTGCACGGTGCCGTCGCGGGGCATGGTGACGTTCATCCCCGTCGCCGCCACCAGGCCGGCCTGGGCATGGCTGACGAAGTACATGCCGTACACCGACTTGAGGATGAAGCCGAAGGCCGCCAGGCCAATGACGAAGATCCCGGCGCTGAAGGTCACCGCGCGCAGGCGGCCCAGGGCGCTCATGCCATGGCCGGCATCCTTGGTCTTGCGGGCCTTGGTGAAGTTGTCGCGCTGCAGGGTGGCCAGCACGTCGCCCATGGTCACGATGTCGCCGGCCAGGTGCGAGGTGATCAGCTGGCGCAGGGTCGAGATGTCCTGCGGCTCGAGGTTCTGGAACTGGCAGCCGACCCGGCCGCTCTGGCGATCCGCGGAGCGCACTTGCAGTTCCACGTCCATGGCCAGCCCGAGGTTGTCGATGACGAACTGCAGGCGGCCCTTGTGCACGTCGCCGACCTTGATCGGCAACTGGCCGGCGTTGAAGCTCAGGCCGCCGGCGGAAAGGTCGAGGACCCGCGCTTCGACCGGCGTCCGGTCCGGGCCGAAAAAACGCAGCTTGGCGGGGATTTTCACCCGGGCGTGCTGGCGCTGGGCTTCGGATTCATGCACTACGTTGACGTTCACTGCGGTGTTCATAAGGGCGATTTCCTAGTTAATTCAGGCAAGGCGGGTCAGACCATCAGCAGCAGCGCGGCGACGAAAATGCTGCCGGCGGAGAAGGTCATGGTCCGAGACGACCAGGTGTTGAACCAACGCTGAAAGCTGGCAAGGTCACGGGACAGGGCCGTCGGTTGGCGCGTCCAGGACTGTTGGTCGAGGCGGAAGAACACGTAGATCTTCACCAGCGCGCCGACGATCTGGTTGTAATAGAGAATCAGCGGGTAGGCCGGGCCGATCCGGTGCCCCGAGCAGGACAGCAGCAGGGTCAGCAGCAGGCGGGTGATGCCGATCCACAGCAGGTACACCAGGATGAAGGCGGTGCCGTACTTGAAGCTGGCGAGCAGGGCCACGGTCAGGCCCAGCAGGGACGTCCACATCGACACGCGCTGGTCGAACAGCACCACGCTGGTGAACAGCCCCAGGCGCTTGAGGCCCAGGCCCAGGGCCCGGGAGTTCTGCCGCAGGTTGTTGCCGTACCAGCGGAACATCAGCTTGCGGCTGGCCTTGATGAAGCTCTTCTCCGGCGGGTGCTCCACGGTGTTGATCGCCGCGTCCGGCACGTAGAAGGTGTCGTAGCCCAGGCGCATCAGGCTGAACCAGCTGGACTTGTCGTCGCCGGTGAGGAATTTGAAGCGGCCCAGGCGCCAGTGTTGCAGCGAGTCGCTTTCCACGTCGGCGATGAAGTCCGGGTTGGTGACCACGGTGGCGCGGAACACCGACATGCGCCCGGTCATGGTCAGCACGCGCTTGGACAGGGCCATGGAGCACATGTTGATGTGCCGCTGGGCGAAGCGCAGCTTGTGCCATTCGCTCATGATGTAGCCGCCGCGCACTTCGCAGAATTCATTGGTGGTCAGGCCGCCGACATTGCCGAACAGCTGGAACCAGGGCACGGTCTTGCGCACCACGCCTTCGCCGAGCACGGTGTCGCCGTCGATCACTGCCACCACCGCGCGGTCGTCGGGCAGGTGGCGCGAGATGGCGCGGAAGCCGAAGGCCAGGCCGTCGCGCTTGCCGGTGCCGGGAATGCGCACGAAGTCGAGCTTGACGTGGGCCGGCGGGTTCATGCGGGCCCAGAGGCTTTTCACCAGCAGCTCGTCGGACATCTCCACGATCGAGCAGACCACGGTGGTCGGGAAGCCGCAGTCGATGGCTTCGCGGATCACCGAGCTGTAGACCTGGGCAGTGGTCAGGGCGTCGATCCGGAAGCTGGTGACCATCAGGTACACGTGCGACGGATCGGCGGCCTTGCCCAGCTTGCGCACCTTGCGGCGCAGGTGCGGGTAGACCACGTAGAGAAACAGCATGCCGCGCACGAAATGCGTGGCACCCATCGAGTAGCGCCAGATGCCCACGGCGCCAATCAGGAAAATGAAGTCCTTCGATTCGGAGTCGAAGGTGGACGCGGGCAACGCCAGGGCGAGACCCATCAGTAAACTCAAGAAAAACAGCCAACCTGCGGCCTGGAGTAGGCCGTGCTTTAGCCTGTGCATAATCTGCATCCGTCTCGATCTCGGGCGAGCCTGTGGGGTGGCCCGATGGGGTTAAGGCAGGCGGAAAAAGCCGGGATGGCGTTGGCGCCCTGGCGGACGCCATCGCCAGCAAGCTGGCTCCTACCGGTGCGATGCGATCCTGGTAGGAGCGAGCCTGCTCGCGATCAACCGCGCAGCGGTTGTCGTGCTTCCCGAATCTGCCGGCTTACCAGCAGATGCCTTCGGTCCGGCCACTCGCGCTGGTGGCCTTGGACATGAACCCGACCAGGTCGATGACCTGCTTGCCATGCGGCACTTCCTCGACCAGGGCGCGGAACTTCTCGTCGCGGTTGCCGAGGATGATCACGTCGGAGTTGTCGATCACCGAGTCGAAGTCCGAGTTGAGCAGGGACGAGACGTGGGGGATCTTGGACTCGATGTAGTCCTTGTTGGCGCCATGCACGCGGGCGTACTCGACGTTGCTGTCGTAGATGCGCAGGTCGAAACCCTTGCCGATCAGCATTTCCGCCAGTTCCACCAGCGGGCTTTCGCGCAGGTCGTCGGTGCCGGCCTTGAAGCTCAGGCCGAGCAGGGCGACCTTGCGCTTTTCGTGGCTGGAGACGATGTCGAAGGCGTTCTGCACCTGGGATTCGTTGCTGCGCATCAGCGAGTTGAGCAGCGGAGCCTCGACGTCCAGCGAGCCGGCGCGGAAGGTCAGGGCGCGCACGTCCTTGGGCAGGCACGAGCCGCCGAAGGCGAAGCCCGGGCGCAGGTAGTACTGGGACAGGTTGAGGGTCTTGTCCTGGCAGACCACGTCCATCACTTCGCGGCCATCGACGCCGACCGCCTTGGCGATATTGCCGATCTCGTTGGCGAAGGTGACCTTGGTGGCATGCCACACGTTGCAGGTGTACTTGATCATCTCGGCGACGGCGATGTCCTTGCGGATGATCGGCGCGTCGAGCTCCTCGTACAGCGATTGCAGGACGTCGCCCGAAGCCTTGTCGAACTCGCCGATCACGGTCATTGGCGGGAAGTCGTAGTCCTTGATCGCGGTGCTTTCACGCAGGAACTCGGGGTTGACCGCGACGCCGAAGTCGACGCCAGCCTTTTTGCCGGAGCAGTCTTCGAGGATCGGGATCACCACGTTGGCCACGGTGCCCGGCAACACGGTACTGCGCACCACGATGGTGTGGCGGGAGGTCTTGTCGCGCAGGACAAAACCGATCTCGCGGCATACCGCTTCGATGTAGTTGAGTTCCAGGTCGCCGTTCTTCTTGCTGGGCGTGCCGACACAGATCATCGACAGGTCGGTGTCACGGATTGCTTCGGCGAAGTTGGTCGTGCCACGCAGGCGACCGGTTTGAATTCCTTGCGCCAGAAGTTCACCCAGGCCCGGTTCGACAATCGGCGATTTGCCCGCGTTGATCATGTCGATCTTGTCCTTGGCTACATCCACGCCGACGACCTCATGGCCCCGTGCAGACAGGCAACCGGCACATACCGCGCCCACGTAACCCAAACCGAATATGCTGATGCGCATCGCATTTACCTCTGTGTTATTCACGCCATTAGATGGCCGGAGTTAATGTTTGCCAGCTGTAATTACGCACTCGGAAGTTCAACGCGCAGGCGTTGTAGTGCCGTGTGCAGGCAGACTAAGTTCCGAGTGTCTAAATAAATGCACTCAAGTTGTGCGCAATGTGGCCTTGTTATAAGGGCTTACCCTTGAATGTTGCCGACCTTCCTGCTGGAAGGCTGGCCCGAGGTTGGCGATAAACCTGATAAACAAGGGCAAGCCCATGATAATCAGAGAGTTATACGCTCCCGGAAGCACGTTTAAGGCGGGCTAAGCCATGGCCTTGTAGGGGATAGTAATGGCGCATATCTCCTGTGCGTTGAATCTAAGTTCAAGTCCATGACCAGTAGGTCAGGACAATATGACAACTTCGCTATGCATCTTTGGATCCGTTGTAAGTCATCTCGTACACGCTCGGCGAGAATCGTTACCGGTGGTATGAGCGGTGGTTCAGGACATAGTTCCAGGCCGCTCATCCTGTTTTCTGAAATCTCTTGAAATATTGCAAAAGATGGCACTGCTTTCATATTGATAGCACTTACCATTTCGGCCTTTAGTTATGGGGAGTTAAAGCGCGGGGATATTTTTATGCCACTACCGACAAAAAATTTGCGTGCCACTACTGAAAAAAGTGGCCTCTGTCGAGTGAAAGAAAAGTTATAAATTCAGAAGGAAATATTTTTGACGCCAAATGTTTGGCGGTTTGGCGGGGGATAAACGAGAAAGCGACCGCTCGTCGATGCACGGCCTATCAAAGCCGTGCATCGACCGCATGGATCATTCTGGGGCGTGATCGCGCAGGAACACCAGATTGTCGGATTTCGACTGTTCGGCGCTGTAGCGATAACCCTGGGCGTCGAATTGCTTGAGCGCCTCCGGGTCGTTGATGCGTTGCTCGATGACGAAGCGGCTCATCATGCCCCGGGCTTTCTTGGCGTAGAAGCTGATGATCTTGTACTGGCCGTTCTTCAGGTCCTTGAACTCGGTGTTGATGATCCGCGCGTCCAGGGCGGTGCGCTTGACCGCCGAGAAGTACTCGTTGGAGGCCAGGTTGAGCAGCAGGTTGTCGCCCTGTTCGGCCAGGGCCTCGTTGAGCCATTCGCTGATGCGCGTGCCCCAGAACGCATACAGGTCCTTGCCCCGGGCGTTGGCCAGCTTGGTGCCCATTTCCAGGCGGTACGGTTGCATCAGGTCCAGCGGGCGCAGCAGGCCGTACAGGCCGGAGAGCATGCGCAGGTGTTGCTGGGCATAGTCGAAATCGGTTTCCTTGAGGGTCTCGGCATTCAGGCCGGTGTACACGTCGCCCTTGAAGGCCAGCAGCGCCTGCTTGGCGTTGGCCGGGGTGAAGGCCGGGGTCCAGCTGCCGAAACGCGCGGCGTTGAGGCCGCCGATCTTGTCGGAGACGTGCATCAGTTCGCTGATCTGCGCCGGGCTCAGCTCGCGCAATTGCAGGATCAGCTCCTGGGAGTGATCCAGGTACTGCGGCTGGGTAAAGCGTTGCGTGACTGGCGGGGTCTCGAAATCGAGGGTCTTGGCGGGTGAAATCACCATCAGCATGAAGTCGTCTCCTGTAAGCGTCGGGGGATTCTAGGGGCTTGGGCGGTTTGACTCCACCTATGAAGGCAATAGGCGCCGCCGCCGGTCGATGCTCGATGGCGCTGCGACGAACCCGCTTTTGTAGGAGCGAAGCTTGCTCGCGATGGCCGTCAACGATGAAGCGGGTCACCTGACACTCCGCGCTGCCCTCAGGTTCATCGCGAGCAAGCTTCGCTCCTACAGAGGGGAGGGATTGGAATAGGGGCGGGATCGTGGCATCGGCTATAGTGCCGCGCGGGTCTGGTTATGGAGACATCCCTTTGCGCAGCGCTTTTTTTCTTTCTATCTGGCTGTTGAGTTTCGGCGCCCTGGCGGCGCCGGCCGAGGTGGCGACCCTGGATCGCAGCACCTGGCCGGAACAGCTCGGCAGCCCGACCCTGTTCGACGTGGCATCGCGGGCGGAGATCCTCACCTTCGCCCGTGCCCTGCTGGTCAGCGAGGCCTGGGACGAAGGCTCGCTGAAACAGCGCCTGGGCCTGCGCAACATCAACATGGCGTCGATCGATGCCGTGCGCCAGCGCCTGTGGCGGCAGTTGCTGGCCAACTACAACTTCGCCCAGCAGAGCTGCGACCAGGATGCGTCCTTCTGTTTCCTGGTGGAGGACATGGACACCCTGCGCGAGCAGGCCGGCAAGTTCCAGCTTGGCGACGACTCCTATTACGCGCGCTGGGCCGAACCGAGCCGTGCCTTCCATGAGCAGTACCTGGACGAGCTGCTGCGCAAGGCCGCGCTGTTTCCCCAGACCGCCAGCGAGATCGAACGGTTTGGCGACTACGAGCGCAACGGCGACGAGCTCAACGACCGGTTGTTCCTGCTGACCTTCGACAGTGCCGCCAATCTGCTTCCGGACAACACGCCCTGGCTGACGGAGTACCTGCGCAAGTCGAACATGAACGGCACCTTCTTCGTCCTCGGCAGCGAACTGCAGAGCCGTCTGGAACAGGCTTCGGTGGCCAGCCTGCAGGCGTTGTATTCGCGGCAGTGCGTGGGCGTCCAGGGCTGGGAATACCGCTCCCACAGCCATTGGCAGGCGTGGCAGGACTCGATCGAGCGCAGCGTCGAGCTGGCCAAGGGCAAGCTGCCGGAAAACTACGTGCCGCTGTTTCGTCCGCCCTACGGCCAGCGCCGCGCCGACGCCCGGCCCTTCTTCAATACGCAGGGGTTGCAGGTGGCACTCTGGGACATCGATCCGCAGGACGGCGCCGGCAAGCTCAAGGGCGAGCAGAGCGGCCAGCGGGTGCTGACCCTGATGCTGTTGTGGCGCCACGGCGTGATCAATTTCAACGCTCGGCAGGACGCGGTGAAGACGGCCTTGCCCTGGTTGCTGGCGCAAACGGCACAGAGTGGAATCGGTTGGGAAGACTGTCAGGACGCGTTTCGTTAGGCGCGACGAAAGGTCCGTATTGGCGGAGCGGGCGGGTTTTTTGCCGATTTTGGCCAGGAATTCGATGCAAGCGGACTTCCGACTTTAACGGTGCCGCAACGGCGCGCCAAGGGCTATTCGTCACTCTGCAAAATAAACTTAAAAAAAGCGTCAAAGTGCTTTTTCCTGTCACAGGTTTTGGAGTATTACGAAGTCAGACCGCCGAAACCTGCAACACAGGTGGCGTCTCCCAAGACTCCTTTTGTGTGCACTTCACTCGAACCCCTGCGGGTGAATCCGGCGGTCAATTCGAGGCGCAGCACCGCCATGGTATTGCGTCGACTGGCTCCCACATAAGGTGACCGAGTATGGATGACCACGGACGTAGCCCTTCCTCCAACCAGCCAATCCTTTATGTACTCGATACCAATGTATTGATTCACGATCCGAATGCCCTGCTGAATTTCGAAGAACATCATGTCGCGATCCCGATGATCGTCCTGGAGGAACTCGACAAGCTCAAGAGCGGTCACCACAGCGTCGCGGCGGAATGCCGGCAGGCCATTCGCCTGATCGACAAGACCCTGGGCGAAGCCTCGCCGGAAGATGTCGAGCTGGGTGTGCCCATCCAGCGGGGCAAGAGCGGTCCCAAGGGCCTGCTGTCGATCCTGATGAGCAAGCGCTCGGAACCCAACAGCCTGCTGCCGGAAAACCTCAACGACAACATCATCATCAATCAGTTGATCGACCTGCATGCGCGCGACAAGACGCTGCGCGTGGTGCTGGTGACCAAAGACATCAACATGCGCCTCAAGGCGCGCGCCTGCGGGATCGCCGCCGAGGACTACAGCACCGACCAACTGGTCGACGACGTGGCCCTGCTGCCCAACGGCTTCCACAACATGACCGGCTCCTTCTGGGACCGCGTGAGCAAGGTGGAGACCCGCCAGGACCACGGCCGCACCTGGCACCAGGTGCAGCTCACCGACAACCTGCCGGCGGTGCACATCAACGAGTTCATCATCGACGAGCAGGGTTTCGTCGGCTGGATCAAGGAGATCAACGCCGATGTGCTGCTGATCCTCGACCTGCATCAGGAGCCCCTGTTGCACCAGGAAGCCTGGGGCCTGAAACCGCGCGATATCTATCAGGGCCTGGCGCTGTTCGCCTTGCTCGACCCGGATATCCATCTGGTCAACCTGTCCGGCGCGGCCGGTTCGGGCAAGACCATCCTGGCCCTGGCCGCGGCCATCGAGCAGACCATGGTCAGCAAGCGCTACCGGCGCATCATCGCCACCCGCAGCGTGCAGGGGCTGGACCAGGAGATCGGCTTCCTGCCGGGCACCGAGGCGGAAAAGATGGAGCCGTGGCTCGGCGCTATCACCGACAACCTCGAAGCCTTGCACATGGATGACGAAAGTACCCATGGCAGCGTCGACTACATCCTCAGCAAGGTGCCGCTGCAGTTCAAATCCCTGAACTACATTCGTGGCCGCAGCTTCCAGCAGAGCCTGATCCTGATCGACGAGTGCCAGAACCTCACCCCGCACCAGATGAAAACCATCATCACCCGTGCCGGCGCCGGTTCCAAAGTGGTGTGCCTGGGCAACCTGGCACAGATCGATACTCCTTACCTGTCCGCGACCAGCTCCGGGCTGACCTACCTCACCGAACGCTTCAAGGACTTCCCCAACGGGGTGCACATCACCCTGCAGGGCGTGCCGCGCTCGATCCTGGCCGAATACGCCGAATCCCACCTGTAACCCTCACGAGAACGGGCGGCCGCAAGGCCGCCCGTTTTTTTGTGCCCGCCCCAATCTGTCTCCTGTAGGAGCGAGGCTTGCCCGCGATCCAGGCAACGCGGTGCCGCAGGGTAAGCGCGGTGATGCCATCGCGGGCAAGCCTCGCTCCTACGGGATCGGGGGATGCGGATAATCAAGCGTGCGGGAAATTGACCCCCGGGTTTACAATCGGCTGTCCTGATCAGGAGTAAGGCTGTGCTGACTCATCTCGATTCCCAAGGTCGCGCCAATATGGTCGACGTCACCGACAAAGCCGTGACGTCCCGTGAGGCCACGGCCGAAGCGCGGGTGCGCATGCTCCCGCAGACCCTGCAAATGATCGTCAGCGGCGGTCATCCCAAGGGCGACGTGTTCGCCGTGGCGCGCATCGCCGGTATCCAGGCGGCGAAAAAGACCAGCGACCTGATTCCCCTGTGCCATCCGCTGATGCTCACCAGCGTCAAGGTCGAGCTCAGCGCCGAAGGCGAGGACGCGGTGCGCATCGTCGCCCGTTGCAAGCTGGCCGGGCAGACCGGAGTGGAAATGGAAGCGCTGACCGCCGCCAGCGTCGCCGCCCTGACTATCTATGACATGTGCAAGGCCGTGGACCGCGGCATGACCATCGAAGGCGTGCGCCTGCTGGAGAAGCTGGGCGGCAAGAGCGGCCATTACCAGGCGGGTGAAGCATGAACCTGACCGTGAGGTTCTTCGCCCGCTACCGCGAGGCGCTGGGTGTGGATTCGCTGCGGGTCGAAGGCGAGTTCGCCACGGTCGACGACGTGCGCGCCTTGCTGGCCCGGCGCGAGGGCGCCGAGGTGCTCAGCGAACAGAACCTGATGTGCGCCCGCAACGAAGAGCTGTGCCAGCTCGACGAGCCGGTGAGCGATGGCGACGAGGTGGCGTTTTTCCCCACCGTGACCGGAGGCTGAGATGGCGATTCGGGTGCAAGCCAGTGCCTTCGATCCGGGGGCGGAAGTCAACGCGATGCATGCGGCGAATGTCGGCGTCGGCGCGGTGGTGAGTTTTGTCGGCTACGTGCGGGATTTCAACGACGGCCTGGACGTCGCCGGGATGTTTCTCGAGCACTACCCGGGCATGACCGAAAAGGCCCTGGGCAAGATCGCCGCGGAGGCCGAGCAGCGCTGGCCACTGCTCAAGCTGGAAGTCTTGCATCGCATCGGCGCGCTGGAACCGGGCGAGCCGATCGTGTTTGTCGGCGCCGCCAGCGCCCACCGCCAGGCAGCGTTCGACGCCTGTGCCTTTGTGATGGATTATCTGAAGACCCGCGCGCCGTTCTGGAAGAAGGAAAGCACCGCCGACGGCCCGCGCTGGGTGGAAGGCCGCGACAGCGACCATGCGGCGGCGGATCGGTGGAAAGTTTGAACTCCTGATCCATCTGTATGGACCGCAAGTCCGTCATCGCGGGCAAGTCGGATCGCCGCCCGCTCGCTCCTACAGTCGGCACCGTTTGTAGGAGCGAGGCTTGCCCGCGATGGGCCCTCAGCTACACCCTCGATTTCCCTGTTTCTCTCTCGATTTGCTATCTCGACCAAAGGCGGTTCGAAGCGCGTCCGCTCCATTGACGCTATGTACATAAAAGTCCAGTATGGATTTACAAGTACAAACACAGCGCCACCCGTTTCGCTCCTTTCTTCTGTCTTGCCAAACCAACAACAACCCGCGAGAGAACGAACATGAAGAAACTCCCCCTCATCAGTGCCCTGGCCTTGAGCCTGCTGGCGTGCAGCAGCCTGTTCGCCGCCGAGAAAACCCTGCGCATCGGCATCGAGGCGGCTTATCCGCCGTTCGCCTCGAAAACCGACAAGGGCGAGATCGTCGGTTTCGACTACGACATCGGCAATGCCTTGTGCGCACAGATGCAGGTCAAGTGCGTATGGGTCGAGGGTGAATTCGACGGCCTGATTCCTTCGTTGAAGGTGAAGAAGATCGACCTGGCGCTGTCGTCGATGACCATCAACGAAGACCGCAAGAAGTCGGTCGACTTCACCCACAAGTATTACTTCACCTCCTCGCGGCTGGTGATGAAGGAAGGCGCGACGGTCGATGACCAGTACGCCAGCCTCAAGGGCAAGAATGTCGGGGTGCAGCGGGCGACCACCACCGACCGCTACGCCACCGAGGTGTTCGAGCCCAAGGGCATCAACGTCAAGCGCTACAGCAACAACGAAGAGATCTACATGGACCTGGCGGCCGGGCGCCTCGATGCGATCTTCGCCGACACCATTCCGCTGAACGACTTCCTGTCGATGCCGCGAGGCAAGGGCTATGCGTTTGTCGGGCCGGAGCTGAAGGACCCGAAATACGTGGGCGAGGGTGCCGGGATCGCGGTGCGCAAGGGCAATACCGAGCTGGTCGGCCAGCTGAATGCCGCCATCGATGGCATTCGCGCCAGCGGCGAGTATCAGAAGATTTCCGAGAAGTACTTCAAGTCCGATATCTACGGCGATTGATATCGTGCGGCGTTCGTGAGGACGCCATCGCGGGCAAGTCGGATCGCCGCCCGCTCGCTCCTACAGACGGTGTTGACCGTAGGAGCGAGGCTTGCCCGCGATGCTTTTCAGGGGCCTTCAGCCCTTCAATTCCTTCAGGTGCTTGTACACCGTCGCCCGTCCCATGTTCAGCACGTTGGCCACGTAGTTGGCGGCGCTTTTGCCCTTGAATGCGCCTTCGGCGTGCAGCGCCAGCACCAGTTCGCGCTTGTGTTCGCGGGTCAGCAGGTTCAGGCCCAGCTGGCGTTCGCGCAGCCAGTTGTGCAGGAAGGTGTTGATGCGCTCCTGCCAGTCGTCGCGAAACAGCGAGTCCGGTTGCGGGATCAGCTTGCTCGGCGAGAGGAACAGGTCCAGCGCCGCCTTGGCGTTCTCGAATAGTGAAATGTTCAGGTTGATGCACAGCACCGCCAACGGCTGGCCTTTGCCATCGCGCAACACGGTGCTGAGGCTGCGGATCTTCTGGCCGTCCCAGTTGAGCTTTTCATAAGGCCCGATGTTCCGTTCGTTGGCATCCTCGCCGAGCATGTCGTCCAGGGCCGCGTCGTCGCCCACCTCGCGCTTGGAGATGTTGTTGGCGATGTAGTCGATTTTCTGTGTGCGCAGATCGTGGAGCACCACCTCGGCATGGGGGAAGAACAGCGTGGCGATGGCATCGGCAATCGCCCGGAAGTTGTCCAGGGCAGGGTCCTGCGCGGGTGCGGTCATGGGGGATCTCCAGGCGGTGTCAGCGCCCTGCGGGGCAGGGCGCTGCGAGTGTGCCGCAATAGTCCGGGCGCGTCACCTGAGCGCGGTCAGCCGAGGCGGGCGGGGGAGAGCATGGCGGCGTCCAGGCCAAAGCGGGTCAAGGCTTGCGGCAGGGCTTCGCCGCGGATCAGGGCGGCGCTGGCCTGGCCCATGGCTGGCGAGGTCTGGATGCCGTAGCCGCCTTGCGCGGCGACCCAGAACAGGCCCGGCACCCGGGTGTCGAAGCCGGCCAGCAGGTCGCCGTCCTTGACGAAACTGCGCAGGCCGGCCCAGGTGCGGGTCGGGCGGCGGATGGTCAGGGTGGTGGCTTCTTCGATCTGGTAGATGCCCATGGCGATGTCCAGCTCTTCCGGTTGCACGTCGTGGGGTTCCACCGGGTCGGCGTTGGCCGGCGAGCCGAGGAACATGCCGGCGTCGGGCTTCATGTAGAAGGATTCGTCCAGGCTCACCAGCATCGGCCAGTGATGGATATCCACGCCTTCGGGGCCGGCGAAGATAAAGGCCGCGCGGCGTTTCGGCTGCAGGCCCAGGGGCTGGGCGCCGGCCATGACGCCGACCTGGTCGGCCCAGGCGCCGGCGGCGTTGATCAGGATCGGCGCGCTGAAGGTCTGGCCGGCGGTGCGCACCAGCCATTGGCCCTGTTCGTCGCGTTCGAGCCCCAGCACTTCGCAGTCGGTGCGCACTTCGCCCTGGTTGCGCCGGATGCCACGCAGGTAGCCCTGGTGCAGGGCATCGGTGTCGATGTCGCTGGCGCTCGGGTCGTAGAGCGCGCCATGGACTTTCTCGCGGCGCAGGATCGGCAGGCGCGCGCAGGCTTCGTCGGCGCTCAGCAACTGCATCTCCGGCACCGTGGCCTTGGCGCTCAGGTACTGGTTGTTCAGCTCGGTGGGGTCGCCGGTGAAGTCCACGGTCATTTCGCCGCGCGGGGTCAGCAGCGGGTGTTCGCAGAAGCCTTCAGGCGGGGCGTCGAAGAAGTCGCGGCTGGCCAGGGTCAGCGCGCGTACCTGCGCCGTGCCATAGGCCGCGGTATAGAGCGCGGCGGAGCGGCCGGTGGAGTGGTAGGCCGGGTGGGATTCGCGTTCCAGCACCAGTACCCGGCCGTGGCGCGACAGCCAGTAGCCGGTGGATGCCCCGGCGATCCCGCCGCCAATGATGATGAAGTCTGCCTGGGTCATTCGAGCCTCCGTAAAAAGGGGATAACGCGCCTCTGTAGGAGCGAGGCTTGCCCGCGATCGATCTTGAGCCTGTCACCGTGGTTCGCTCGGGACCGCCCATTGCGAGCAAGCTTCGCTCCTACAGGTGTTCCATCGGTTTTCAGTGGGTGCACTGCAAGTGGTACAGGGCATTGGCCAGGGCGATGTCTTCCAGGCCCAGGCCGATGGAGCGGAAGAACACATGGCGTTCTCCGTTCGGCCGTTCGGCGTGGCCGCTGAGCAGCTCGGGCAAATCGCCGAGGATCGCGCTTTTGTCCCAGCCGTGCTGCTGGCTGGCGATCAGCATCTCGCCGGCCGAGCCTGGGGTGGTCTGGCGATAGTCGCAGTACACCTGCATGTCGTTCAGCGCCGCGGGCGGCACTTCATGGGCGCGCGGGGCGTTGGTGCTGATGGAGGTGATCAGCGCCGGTTTGCCCAGGGTGCGCGGGTCGATCACCGGGCCGGCGGACGAGGTGCAGAGCATGATCACATCGGCCTGCTCCAGGGCCTCGTCGAGCTGCGCGGCGATCTGCAGGCGCGGGTCCAGGGCCTTCAGCCGGGCGATGTCCGCGGCGGGCTTGCCGGCCAGGCTGGGGGAATACAGACGGATCGACTGCCACTCGCGCAGGCCCTTGACGTAATGCAGGTGAGCCTGGGCCACCGGGCCGCTGCCGACGATCGCCAGGTGCCGGGCCTCGGGCGCGGCCAGCGCATCGACGGCCACGGCGGTGGTGGCCGCGGTGCGGGCGGTGGTCAGTTCGCCGGCATCGCACAGCAGCAGGGGCTGGCCGCTGTCCATGGACATCAGCAGGGTCCAGGCAGTCACCAGCGGGCCTTGCGCGCGGACGATGTAGGGCGAGGTCTTGACCCCGTAGACCCGTTCTTCGGCCAGCACGCCCAGGTAGTTGATGAAATCCCCGGCACCCTGGGGAAACTCCACCAGCTGCTGCGCCGGTTGCACGGCGAGCCCGGCGGCCAGGTCGTGGAACAGCTTGCGCAGGACTTGCGGCACATCGACCTGGGCCAGCAATTCGCGGGCTTGAGCCTGGGTCATCACGGAAGGCGTGCTGGACATGCGGGAACCCTCAGGAAATAAACTAATTTGTCCATTATGGACTTTTAGTTTTGGTGGGCAATATCCAGGCGAAAAAAAACGCAGCCTGTGGTCGGGCTGCGTTTTTATGGACGGGCTTGTATCCGTAGGAGTGAGGCTTGCCCGCGAGGCGTCATGCCTGACACTGTGCGTTATCGTTCATCGCGAGCAAGCTTCGCTCCTACAACGCCGCCGTTCAGGCCTTCGGGCGCTTGCGCTCCACGGGGCGCAACAGCTCGGTCGGCGGCATCTCGCAACTGATCTTGCGCCCCAGCAGCGCTTCGATCGACGGCAGCTGATAGGAGTCATCCTCGCCGGCGAAGCTGATGGACACGCCATCGGCGCCCGCCCGGCCGGTACGACCGATCCGGTGCACGTAGTCGTCCGGCACTTCCGGCAGGGTGAAGTTGATCACGTGGCTGATGCCGTCGATGTGGATGCCGCGACCGGCGACATCGGTGGCCACCAGCACGCGAATCTTGCCTTCGCGGAAACCTTCCAGGGTCTTGATGCGCTTGTGCTGAGGCACGTCGCCGGACAGCTGGGCGGCGTTCACGCCATCGCGCACCAGGCGTTCCTCGATGCGCCGCACCTCATCCTTGCGGTTGGCGAAGACCATCACCCGTTCCCAGCCGTTGTCGTTGACCAGGTTGTACAGCAGCTTGTACTTGTCGGCGCTGGCCACCGCATAGATGTGCTGTTCGACGTTGGCGTTGGCCACGTTCTCGGCTTCGATCTCGACGATGGCCGGGTCGGTGGTCCACTGCTTGGCCAGGTTCATCACGTCGTCGGTGAAGGTGGCGGAGAACAGAAGGGTCTGGCGTTCGCTTTTCGGCGGGGTCTGGCGAATGATCTGGCGTACTTGTGGGATGAAACCCATGTCGAGCATGCGGTCGGCTTCGTCCAGCACCATCACTTCGACCATGTCCAGGTGCACGTCGCCGCGCTGGTTGAAGTCCAGCAGGCGGCCTGGCGTGGCGACCAGGATGTCGCAATGGCGGGCTTCGAGCTGCTTGAGCTGCTTGTCGAAGTCCATGCCGCCGACAAAGGTCATCACGTTGAGGCCGGTGTATTTGGTCAGCGCCGCGGCGTCCTTGGCGATCTGCACCACCAGCTCGCGGGTCGGGGCAATGATCAGCGCCCGCGGCTCGCCCATGTAGCGCTCTTTCGGCGGCGGGGTCTGCAGCAGCTGGGTGATGATCGAGATCAGAAACGCGGCGGTCTTGCCGGTACCGGTCTGGGCGCGGCCGATGGCGTCTTTGCCGGCCAGGGTGAAGCCCAGGACCTGCGCCTGGATCGGCGTGCAGTAGGGGAAACCCAGGTCGTGGATCGCGTGCATCAGCTCCGGGGCGAGCTTGAAGTCATGGAAGCGGGTCTTGCCTTCCTGGGGGTCGACGACGAAATCTTCCAGTTTCCAGGTGCTCACCGGCGGCTTCGGCGCGCGCGGGCGGCGCGGCTGCTCGGCCTTGGGCTTGTCGCCGCGCGGGGCGCTCTGCGTGGCCGGGGCGGCAGGGGGCGTCGGTTCTTTCCGGGGGGCGGTGGCAGGCGCGGTCCGTTCCGGCTGATGGCCGTCGGTGCGGCTGCTGGGACTGGAGGAAGAAGGGCTGGGGCCTGGCGCGAGCTGCTCAGCCTCGCTTTTACCGAAGATTTTCTTGAGTGCTTTGAGCACGGTCATCTCATCAATTGGTTAAGGAATGTACGCCGGGCAGTGTAATGCAAGAAACGGGCGCGGCGTAGTGGCTTGCTCAACGGGCTACGCAAGTTGTCGATTTCAGCGCAAACGCTCGCCGAGCCAGGCGCCGATATCGCGAATTTCCTCGGGTAACACTTCATGCCCCATTGGGTATTCCTGCCATGTCACGGTGACACCATGGTGTTTCAGGTACTCGTAGGCGGTGCGGCCCATGGCGTTCTGTACCACTTCGTCGTACTGCCCATGCAGGCACAGGGTCGGAATCCGCTGCTGGCTGGCCGACAGTTCGAGTTCCTCGCTGAAGGTCGGGGCATAGGTGGAGAGGGCCAGCACGCCGCCCAGCGCCCCTTGCCATTTGACGAAGGCGGTGTGCAGCACCACCGCGCCGCCCTGGGAAAAACCGGCGAGGAAAATCCGCGAAGGGTCTATTCCGCTGGCGCGCTGTTCTTCGATCAGGTCGCTCAGGCGCTTGGCCGATTCGTCCAGCTGTTCGCGGTTGATCGCGCGCGCCGGGCTCATCGCCAGGATGTCGTACCAGCTGGGCATGGCATAACCGCCATTGATGGTCACGGCGCGCGTCGGTGCCTGGGGCAGGACGAAGCGGGTGGTCAGCAGGCTTTCCTGCAGGGCTTCGGCGACCGGCAGGAAGTCGTAGCGGTCGGCGCCCAGGCCGTGAAGCCAGATCACACAGGCGTCGGCGGGCTTGCTGGGCTGAAGAATCAGGGGCTCGGTCATGGTTGCTCCAAATATGTGCGGGCGCGCCCAAACGGTGCGTGGTCGAGGTGCGCGCTCGGTTGATCAGTGAAGAAGATGTCGCAAGGCTGCAAGTTTTGCTCTTGACCGCGTTCCAGAGGGCCTCGGCCGGCACTCTGGTACGGGCTTTGCTATAGCCGTCCGGTGAAGTAATTGCGCTCACCCTGGCGGTAACACTATCAGGCTACCGATGGGTGTGGGATAGCAAGGATCCGATGATGGACGTTCGCCAATGGCCGCTACGGGCTTAGCGAACACGCAAGGGCTACCGCCCGTTCGGTCGCTTGGCGGGATATGGGTTTTCTCGTAAATGGATTTTCTCCTACTAGACTCATAGCTAAAGTCTTACGCCGCTTGACCCCAAAAAAAGCCAACACGGGTCAACAGCGCCTCATAAGGGTGCGGCAGGACTCAAGCTCCGACACAACAAGAGCAAGACTGGAGGTTGAAATGAAGATGTTGAAATCCACCCTGGCTGTCGTCACGGCCGCTGCGGTATTGGGCATGAGCGGCTTCGCACAGGCGGGTGCGACCCTGGATGCGGTGCAGAAGAAAGGCTTCGTGCAGTGCGGCGTGAGTGACGGCCTGCCGGGCTTCTCGGTGCCGGACGCCACCGGCAAGATCCTCGGTATCGACGCCGACGTCTGCCGCGCTGTGGCCGCCGCGGTCTTCGGCGACGCGACCAAAGTGAAATTCAGCCAGTTGAACGCCAAGGAACGCTTCACCGCCCTGCAGTCGGGCGAAATCGACATCCTGTCGCGCAACACCACCATGACCAGTTCCCGTGACGCGGGTATGGGCCTGAAATTCCCGGGCTTCATCACCTACTACGACGGCGTGGGCTTCCTGGCCAACAACAAGCTGGGCGTCAAGAGCGCCAAGGAACTGGACGGCGCCACCATCTGCATCCAGGCGGGCACCACCACTGAACTGAACGTGTCCGACTACTTCCGCGCCAACGGCCTGAAGTACACCCCGATCACCTTCGACACCTCCGACGAAAGCGCCAAGTCGCTGGAGTCCGGCCGTTGCGACGTGCTGACCTCCGACAAGTCCCAGCTGTTCGCTCAGCGCAGCAAGTTGGCTTCGCCGAAGGACTACGTGGTGCTGCCGGAAACCATCTCCAAGGAGCCTCTGGGCCCGGTCGTGCGCAACGGCGACGACGAGTGGCTGGCGATCGTGCGTTGGGTCGGCTACGCGCTGCTCAACACCGAAGAGGCCGGCATCACTTCGAAAAACGTGCTGGAAGAAGCCAAGTCCACCAAGAACCCGGACGTCGCCCGCCTGCTGGGTGCCGACGGCGAGTACGGCAAGGACCTGAAGCTGCCTAAGGATTGGGTCGTCAAGATCGTTTCCCAGGTCGGCAACTACGGTGAGATCTTCGAGAAAAACCTCGGCAAGAGCACTCCGCTGGAAATCGACCGTGGCCTGAATGCGCTGTGGAACGCCGGCGGCATTCAGTACGCACCACCGGTGCGCTAATGGTTCTGTCACCCGGCGGGCCAACCGCCGGGTGACGTTCTGTTCCAGTTTTTTCCGGGGCACTTCATGCAAAATTCAATCGGCGCACCAAAGCAGAGGCTCAGCCTCAGCGATCCGCGAGTGCGTGCGTGGCTGTTTCAGATCATCACTGTCGTGGCGGTGGTCTCGATGGGCTGGTACCTGTTCGACAACACCCAGACCAACCTTCAACACCGGGGCATCACGTCCGGTTTCGACTTTCTCGAGCGCAGCGCCGGCTTCGGCATCGCTCAGCACCTGATCGCCTATACCGAAGCGGACAGTTACGCCCGGGTGTTCGTGATCGGCCTGCTCAACACCCTGCTGGTGACCTTCATCGGCGTGATCCTGGCGACCCTGCTGGGCTTCATCATCGGTGTGGCGCGGCTGTCGCCGAACTGGATCATCAGCAAACTGGCGACCGTGTATGTGGAAACCTTCCGCAACATCCCGCCGCTGCTGCAGATCCTGTTCTGGTACTTCGCGGTGTTCCTGACCATGCCGGGGCCGCGCAACAGCCATAACTTCGGCGACACCTTCTTCATCAGCAGTCGCGGCCTGAACATGCCGGCGGCGCAGATCGCCGATGGCTTCTGGCCGTTCGCGGTCAGCATCGTGGTGGCCATCGTCGCCATCGTGTTCATGAGCCGCTGGGCTACCAAGCGCTTCGAGGAAACCGGCGAGCCGTTCCACAAGTTCTGGGTCGGCCTGGCCCTGTTCCTGGTGATCCCGGCCGTGTGCGCACTGGTCTTCGGCTCGCCGCTGCACTGGGAGATGCCGCAGCTCAAGGGCTTCAACTTCGTCGGCGGCTGGGTGCTGATTCCGGAACTGCTGGCCCTGACCCTGGCCCTGACCGTCTATACCGCGGCCTTCATCGCCGAGATCGTGCGTTCGGGGATCAAGTCGGTGAGCCACGGACAGACCGAGGCGGCCCGCTCCCTGGGCCTGCGCAACGGTCCGACCCTGCGCAAGGTGATCATCCCGCAAGCCTTGCGCGTGATCATTCCACCGCTGACCAGCCAATACCTGAACCTGGCGAAGAACTCGTCCCTGGCGGCCGGTATCGGCTACCCGGAAATGGTTTCGCTGTTCGCCGGCACGGTGCTCAACCAGACCGGACAGGCCATCGAGGTCATTGCCATCACCATGAGCGTGTACCTGGCGATCAGTATCAGCATTTCCCTGCTGATGAACTGGTACAACAAGCGCATTGCGCTGATCGAGCGGTGAGGAAACGCGCATGAGCACTCATATCTTCAAACCCGACATGCCCCCACCGAGCAGCAGCATCGGCGTCGTGGCCTGGATGCGGGCCAACATGTTCTCCAACTGGCTCAACACCCTGTTGACGCTGTTCGCCTTCTACCTGATCTGGCTGGTCGTGCCGCCGCTGTTGCAGTGGGCGATCCTCGACGCCAACTGGGTCGGCACAAGCCGCGCCGACTGCACGAAGGAGGGCGCCTGCTGGGTGTTCATCCAGCAGCGCTTCGGCCAGTTCATGTACGGCTATTACCCGACCGAACTGCGTTGGCGCGTGGACCTGACCGTGTGGCTGGCGGTGATCGGCGTGGCGCCGCTGTTCATCTCGCGCTTCCCGCGCAAGGCGATCTACGGCCTGGGTTTCCTGGTGCTGTACCCGATCGTTGCCTACTTCCTGCTGCACGGCGGCCTGTTTGGCATGGCCAACGTTGCCACCAGCCAGTGGGGCGGCCTGATGCTGACCCTGGTGATCGCCACCGTCGGCATCGCCGGCGCCTTGCCCCTGGGCATCGTGCTGGCCCTGGGACGGCGCTCGAACCTGCCGGCGATCCGGGTGGTCTGCGTGACCTTCATCGAGTTCTGGCGCGGCGTGCCGCTGATCACCGTGCTGTTCATGTCTTCGGTGATGTTGCCGCTGTTCCTGCCCGAAGGCATGAACTTCGACAAGCTGCTGCGGGCGCTGATCGGCGTGATCCTGTTCCAGTCGGCCTATGTCGCCGAAGTGGTGCGCGGCGGTCTGCAGGCGATCCCCAAAGGCCAGTACGAAGCCGCGGCCGCGATGGGCCTGGGCTACTGGCGCGCCATGGGCCTGGTGATCCTGCCGCAAGCCCTGAAGCTGGTGATTCCCGGCATCGTCAACACCTTCATCGCCCTGTTCAAGGACACCAGCCTGGTGATCATCATCGGCCTGTTCGACCTGCTCAACAGCGTCAAGCAAGCCGCCGCCGACCCGAAGTGGCTGGGCATGGCCACCGAAGGCTATGTCTTCGCGGCCCTGGTGTTCTGGATTTTCTGTTTTGGCATGTCGCGCTATTCCATGCATCTGGAACGCAAGCTCGACACCGGCCACAAGCGCTAAGTCGCTACCTAATTTAGGAAGTTTTCCGATGAGCGAAGCAATCAAGAAGCCTGTGGGCCCTGAAGGCATTATTCAGATGCAGGGCGTGAACAAGTGGTACGGCCAGTTCCATGTGTTGAAGGACATCAACCTCAACGTCCGGCAGGGCGAGCGCATCGTGCTGTGCGGGCCTTCGGGCTCGGGCAAGTCGACCACCATCCGCTGCCTGAACCGCCTGGAAGAACACCAGCAGGGGCGCATCGTGGTCGATGGCGTGGAGCTGACCAACGACCTCAAGCAGATCGAAGCGATCCGCCGCGAAGTCGGCATGGTGTTCCAGCACTTCAACCTGTTCCCGCACCTGACCATCCTGCAGAACTGCACCCTGGCGCCGATGTGGGTACGCAAGATGCCCAAGCGCAAGGCCGAGGAAATCGCCATGCATTACCTGGAGCGCGTGCGCATTCCGGAGCAGGCGAACAAGTACCCCGGCCAGCTCTCCGGCGGCCAGCAGCAGCGCGTGGCGATCGCCCGGGCGCTGTGCATGAAGCCCAAGATCATGCTGTTCGACGAGCCGACCTCGGCCCTCGATCCGGAAATGGTCAAGGAGGTGCTGGACACCATGATCGGCCTGGCCGAAGACGGCATGACCATGCTCTGCGTGACCCACGAAATGGGCTTCGCCCGCACCGTGGCCAACCGGGTGATCTTCATGGACAAGGGCGAGATCGTCGAACAGGCGGCGCCGAACGATTTCTTCGACAACCCGCAGAACGACCGCACCAAGCTGTTCCTGAGCCAGATCCTGCACTGATCCGGGTACAGCCCTGAAAATGAACCCGGCCTGGCGCCGGGTTTATTTTTGCCCGGCGTTCAGGATGCCGCGACACGGGCCTCATGGGGTTCGCTCTCGGTCGCGGGCACCTGCTGCTCGCTGAGCGCCTGGACCTCGGCCAGCAGATGCGGGTGCCGATCCAGCAGGCGCAGCAGCACGAACAGCGGCTGGGGCGGGGCGACCTCGCCGCGCTCGTAGCGGGAGAAGGCGTTGTGCCCGCCGCCGGACAGGAGTTTCACCGCATCCTTTTGCGACAGGTGCAGCTTGCGGCGGATGCGTTTCACTTCGGCGGCCATGAACTGCCGGCAGTCTTCCAGCAACTGGTCGCCGGCGCTGGCGTAGCGTGCGGCGCTGGCCGCGTCGAACTCGATTTCCCCGCAGGCCTGGCACTCCCAGCCGGCCAGACCATGGACCGGGCGCCGCAGGTGCTTGTAGTCGATCGACTCGCTGCGATCGTTGAACGGCTGCATGCCGGTCGGGGCACCGCAGCTGACGCATTGCTTGTGTTTCATGGGTGTTTCTCCTTGAAGGAGATCACTGGGGGACCGCCACCAGGGCGGTAAGTGACTTTGATGTACAGCTCCGCGGCATCGATGTGGGTGCAATACACGTCCTGCCAGATGCGGTGATCGAGGTAGGTGGTCATCGACTTGTAGAGCATTTTGCACTGCAGCCCGGCAATCACCTGCTGCATCTCCCTGAGGCTCAGCCCCAGGTGCCGGCCGCTGACCAGGGCGGTCCGGGTGAAGGCCGCTGCTCCCAGTCGCGCGACATCCGCCTGGATCACCGACAGGTCGTAATGAGGTGTTTTCTTTTCCATAAGACACCTTGGAGTTCGAGAAAAATTACCCTTAAAGGGTTTTTTGAGCAAGCGGATTTTCCTTTCCGCTGGCTGGCCTTCGTGCATCGGGTTTGTTGTTCACCCGCGCGAAGCTGACTAATATGCCGAAAAAATTCATCCGATGATTGGATGAAAAGGCGACTGCATATGACAGAAATTTTCCCCCTGATCAAACGCTCCCTGGTCGACCAGGCCCTGGACCAACTGCGCCAGCGCATCAACGACGGGACCTGGCGCGTCGGCCAGCGCCTGCCCACCGAACCGGAGCTGGCGGCGGAACTGGGCATCAGCCGCAATACCATGCGCGAGGCGATGCGGGTCCTGGCGTTTTCCGGGCTGATCGAGATTCGCCAGGGCGACGGCAGCTACCTGCGCGCCGTGGTCGATCCGCTGGATACCCTCAAGGCCCTGTCCCGGTGTTCCCAGGACCAGGCACGGGAGACCCGGCAGATCATCGAAACCGAGGCCATCGGCCTGGCCGCCCTGCGGCGTACCGATGAGGACCTGCTGGCGTTGCGCCAGGCCCTGGCGCTCAGCGGCAGCCATTATCACGGCGACCTGGAGAGCTACATCGCCTGCGACCTGGCGTTTCACGGTCGCCTGGTGGATGCCGCGCACAACCCGACCCTCAGCGAGCTGTATCGCTATTTCTCCAGTGTGATCGGCGCGCAACTGCGCCAGAGCCTGAATATCCATCCCCGGCGCCAGGCGGTGTTCGATCTGCACATCGACCTGCTCGATGCCGTCGAGCAGCGCGACCCGGAACGGGCCAAGGCCCTTTCGCGGCAACTGATCAATGAACCCTGAGACCGAGAGCATCATGTCCAGCCATCCGGCCGATAACCCTTCACCCGCTGCCGCCCCTCGTCGCGAGGCCGAGCTCGAAGAGCTGCTGATCGACGCCGAAGCCGACGATGCCGAGGTCCAGCAGAGCCACCCGGCGCCGCGTCGCCCCTGGCTGTTGCTGCTGGGGCTGATCCTGGTGGCGCTGAACCTGCGTCCGGCGCTGTCGAGCATGGCGCCGCTGCTCAGCGAGGTGTCCGCAAGCCTCGGGCTGTCGGCATCCCAGGCCGGGTTGCTGACGACCTTGCCGGTGCTGTGCCTGGGGTTGTTCGCGCCGCTGGCCCCGGTGCTGGCGCGGCGTTTCGGCGCCGAGCGGGTGGTGCTCGGCATCCTGCTGACCCTGGCGGGCGGGATCATCCTGCGCAGCTCGCTGGGGGAAGCCGGGCTGTTCGCCGGCAGCATCCTGGCCGGCGCCAGCATTGGCGTGATCGGAGTCCTGCTGCCCGGCATCGTCAAGCGTGACTTCGCCCGGCATGCGGGCACCATGACCGGCGTCTACACCATGGCCCTGTGCCTGGGCGCGGCGATGGCCGCCGGGGCGACCGTGCCCCTGAGCCAGCACTTCGATCACCGCTGGGCGCTGGGCCTCGGCTTCTGGGTGGTGCCGGCGCTGGTGGCGGCCCTGTTCTGGCTGCCCCAGGTGGGCCCGCGCCAGGGCGCGCATCATGCGGCCTATCGTGTACGTGGCTTGCTGCGCGACCGGCTGGCCTGGCAAGTGACGCTGTACATGGGCCTGCAATCCTCGCTGGCCTACATCGTGTTCGGCTGGTTGCCGTCGATCCTCATCGGCCGTGGCCTGACCCCGACCCAGGCCGGGCTGGTGCTGTCCGGCTCGGTGATCGTCCAGCTCGCCAGTTCCCTGGCCGCGCCCTGGCTGGCGACGCGGGGCAAGGACCAGCGGCTGGCGATAGTCGTGGTCATGCTGCTCACCCTGGGCGGCCTGTTCGGCTGCCTGTACGCGCCGCTCGACGGCCTGTGGGGCTGGGCGATCCTGCTGGGCCTGGGGCAGGGCGGTACGTTCAGCCTGGCGCTGACTCTGATCGTCCTGCGCTCGAAGGACGCGCATGTGGCGGCCAACCTGTCGAGCATGGCCCAGGGCATCGGGTATACCCTGGCGTCCATGGGGCCGTTCGCGGTCGGCCTGGTGCACGACTGGACCGGCGGCTGGAACGCCCTGGGCTGGATTTTCGCGGTGATCGGCCTGGGCGCCATGATCGCCGGCCTGGGCGCCGGGCGTTCGCGCTACGTGCAGGTGGAAAGCGAACGGATCTGATCCGCGTCACTATCGGTATTTGCCTGGCGAATGCCGATAGTGTTTCGCGCTTTTGCAGACTATCGTGCAGGCATTCTTTCCCCCGAGTCGGAGCCTGTTCATGAGTGATGCCCACCGCGCCTTGATCACTGAGTTCTATAGCGCCTTCCAGCGCCTGGACGCCGAGGCCATGGCCGCCTGCTACACCGAGGATGTGCTGTTCAGTGACCCGGCGTTCGGCGAATTGCGCGGTCGCGATGCGGGTGACATGTGGCGCATGCTCACCACCCGGGCCAAGGACTTTTCCCTGACGTTCGACAGCGTGCGCGCCGATGAGCGCAACGGCGAGGCCCACTGGATCGCCACCTACCTGTTCAGCCAGACCGGCAACACCGTGGTCAATGATATCCAGGCGCGTTTCGTGTTCCGCGACGGCAAGATCTGCGAGCATCACGACCACTTCGACCTGTGGCGCTGGGCCCGTCAGGCGCTGGGCGCCAAGGGCCTGCTCCTGGGCTGGACCCCGCTGGTGAAGAACGCCGTGCGCGCCCAGGCCCGCAAGGGCCTGAAAGCTTTCCAGGCCGGCCGCTGAAGCCTCGCCTCTGATAAGATCGCGGCTTGTTTTCCACAGGCCGCGATCACCGTGACCCGCTCCAGCCCATCCTCCATCGACGACGCCGAGCCTGTTCCCGCAGCGAGCAAACCCTGGTTCGTCTACCTGGTGCGCGCCGCCAACGGCTCTTTGTACTGCGGCATCAGCGACGACCCGGTCAAGCGTTTCGCCAAGCACCAGAGCGGCAAGGGCGCACGCTTCTTCCTCTCCAGCCCGGCCGTCGCGCTGGTCTACACCGAAGCCTGCCGCGACAAGAGCGAAGCCCTGCGCCAGGAACGGCTGATCAAGAAACTCAGGAAAAGCGCCAAGGAATGCCTGGTGGCGTCGGGCCTGGCAGCTGAGTTCGTCGGAGTCACTTCTCAGCCTTGAAGCCAGCGCAGCAGGGCTTTCAGATTGTTCAGGACCGGATTGTTGCTTTGCAGCGCCTGGCTCCAGTCGATGACTATGGCCGCCAGAACAACCTGAAGCAGGGCCAGGCCGCCGACGATCCAGGAGTAGAAACGGTTGAACTTCAGGTTCTCGAATTGCACTTGATCGTTGCTAAGGGATTTGCGTTGGGCGACGCGTTTTTTCAGCAGTTCGACTTTTTCGATCAGGGTTTGCAGTCCGGCTTCCGCTTCAGCGCAAAACACTTGGCAGTAGTGCTGCTTGGTGAACGCTATCAAGGCCTCTATTTTTTCCTCGATGCGTTCAATCTGTATGTGTGCTTCCAAAAGTGTTTGCAGGGTCTCGGAAGTGTTCTGGTTTATGCGCGAAAGAATAGGGTTCACGCTGTCCCTGCATTGGTTGTAGCAGCACCAAGCCTCTTTTATCAGCGATAGATTAAGGTAGTCGGCCAGGTAGTTTTTTATCCCGTCCGGGTCAACAAAGGTATCAATGAAGAACGCATCCAGGTTCAAGACGCTCGAAAAGTCATAGACGTAATCGGCATTACTCGCTTCGGCGCTGTAATGATTGTACTGGGCGCCAGGGTAGCGACTGATCAGGGAGTAATGGTCGTAATCACTGATACCTGCATCAATGTATTGCCCACTCTGTGCGCTTTTGAGCCGAGCAGTGGTAATGCGCGTGCGGGGCTCGGTGCTGATCCCCCATATTCTGAAAAGTTTTTTCGAGGCCAGATGCGCGTCTCCGACAATCCTGTTGACCCCTTGAGCCAGTTGCTTATCTACATAGTGAGTGGAGTGAATGATGCGGAAGTTTTTCGAGAAGGGATTTATTGTCTGGAAGGCCTGATAGTCGTAGATGTGCGAAGTATCGATGTTGAACAGTTTTTTCTGATGGCTGGCGTTAAGGGAAAATTCGAGCGCGAGGTAAGTAACACTGTTGGGCAACTCAACCGTAGTGATGGTGCAGGTTCTGAAAGCGTCGGTCTTTAAAGATACTCGGCTTGGGTCATCGGGATGGGTGTCATTGAACGGGATATAGCTATGTTCCTTGACTGGATGAATGGCCGTCTCGGTGTGTGGGGTGGCGCTTTCCGGGCCCTCTCCACGATATCCATATTCCTTGTTATGGAACCACTTTCGGAGGGACATCAATTCGTCAGGCGTGATGGGCACGATGATATCGACCGATCTCCATTCCCCCGACCCTTCCAGAAGGCCTGCCCGTTGATAGACCGCCGTACTTTTCTTTCGAGCGCGCAGTTCCATTGAGTAATAGAAGAAATGGTTCCTGAACCTGTAGGTAAAAAGTTTCGGAAACTTGCAAGTGCAAAAAAACAGGAAGCGGGTGTAATACACCAATACAAGGTTCATGTTCTTAAAGGCCAAAGTCTGGATTTCCTATCATGCTCAGGCGGCAGGGCGGGTGAAGCGCGGTGCCCGATCGATGTTGGTGATGGCGGGTGATCGGACAGGTTATATAGGCTGCCCGGTCTTTGCACGCTAAGCTGGTTGCTCCTCCTCATTCAGCGGACGCCAGCATGTCAGAATTGATTCTGCACCATTACCCGACTTCTCCTTTCGCGGAAAAAGCCCGGCTGTTGCTGGGTTTCAAGGGCCTGTCCTGGCGTTCGGTGAAGATTTCGCCGGTGATGCCCAAGCCCGATCTCACTGCGCTGACCGGAGGGTATCGCAAGACGCCGGTGCTGCAGGTCGGGGCCGATATCTATTGCGACACCGCCTTGATCGCCCGGCGCCTGGAGCAGGAAAAGAGCTCGCCCGCGCTGTTCCCCGAAGGCCGGGAAATGGTCGCCGCGACCTTCGCGATCTGGGCCGATTCGGTGGTGTTCCAGCATTCGGTGAGCCTGGTGTTCCAGCCCGAGTCGGCGGCGGTGCGTTTTGGCCATCTGCCGCCGGAGGCGGTGAAGGCTTTCATGGCTGACCGTGCCGGCCTGTTCAGCGGTGGCAGCACCACGCGGGTGCCGCTGGAACTGGCCAGGCACCAATGGCCGACGCTGATGGCGCGTCTGGAGCAGCAGTTGCAGCGCGAGGAAGGCGACTTCCTGTTTGGCGAGCCGTCGATTGCCGACTTCGCCCTGGCTCACCCCTTGTGGTTCCTCAAGGCCACGCCGGTGACTGCGCCGTTGGTGGACGCGTATCCGGCGGTGTCGGCATGGCTGGCGCGGGTGCTGGGGGTCGGCCATGGCGCATCGAGTGCGATGACCTCCGAGGAGGCGCTCGAAGTGGCTCGCCAGGCCACGCCGGCGGCTTTGCCGGAGGAAGCCTTCAGCGATCCGAGCGGCTTCCGCGCCGGCCAGCGGGTGCGGATCGCCGCGACCGATTATGGCGTCGATCCGGTGGAGGGTGAGTTGCTGTTCGCCGGCGCCGAGGAACTGATCCTGCGCCGCGAGGATCCGCGTGCCGGCTTGGTGCATGTGCACTTCCCGCGCCTGGGCTTTCGCATCGAAGCGCAATAACCCCCGTAGGAGCGAAGCTTGCTCGCGATAGCAGCAACGCGGGGTGCCAGAAACACCGCGTGATCGTTCATCGCGAGCAATCGAGCATCGACCGCCTGCTTCTACAGTCGATGGGGGGATTCCAGGGCGGCGAGAATGCCGTCGGGATCGTAGTTGCGGATCAGCGTGCCATTCACATCGAGGATCGGAATCCCTCGTCCACCCAGGGCTTCATAAGCCTTGCGCGCCTCGGCGTCTTTCTCGATATCGAACTCGCGAAAGGCGATGCCTTTCTGGTCGAGAAAGCGCCGGGTCGCCTTGCAGTAGCCGCACCAGTCGGTGGCGTAGAGCACCACCCGGGCATTGGCCCGAAGAGGCTGCGCAGCCATGTCGGACGGATTGAACAGGCGCTCGATCTTGCCCCAGTGCTGGTACACCACGACCACCAGCAGGATCAGCAGGAACTTCTTCAGCACGCCTTGCAGCATCAGTTGCGGCGCTTGAGCTGGTCGGTCAGCTGGGTCGGCAGGCCCTTGATGATCAGGGTGCCGGCCTCTTCGTCATATTCGATCTTCGAGCCCAGCAAGTGCGCCTCGAAGCTGATGGACAGCCCTTCGGCCCGGCCGGTGAAGCGGCGGAACTGGTTGAGGGTGCGTTTGTCCGCCGGGATTTCCGGCGACAGGCCGTAGTCCTTGTTGCGGATGTGGTCGTAGAAGGCCTTGGGACGGTCTTCGTCGATCAGTTCCGAGAGCTCTTCAAGGCCCACCGGCTCGCCGAGCTTGGCCTGGCTGCTGGCGTAGTCCACCAGGGCCTTGGTCTTTTCCCGCGCGGAGTCTTCCGGCAGGTCTTCGCTTTCGACGAAATCACTGAATGCCTTGAGCAGGGTGCGGGTTTCGCCCGGGCCGTCGACGCCTTCCTGGCAGCCGATGAAGTCGCGGAAGTACTCCGAGACCTTCTTGCCGTTCTTGCCCTTGATGAACGAGATGTACTGCTTGGACTGCTTGTTGTTCTGCCACTCCGAGACGTTGATCCGCGCGGCCAGGTGCAACTGGCCCAGGTCCAGGTGGCGGGACGGGGTCACGTCCAGCTCGTCGGTTACCGCCACGCCTTCGCTGTGGTGCAGCAGGGCGATGGCCAGGTAGTCGGTCATGCCTTGTTGATAGTGGGCGAACAGCACATGGCCGCCGACCGACAGGTTGGATTCTTCCATCAGCTTTTGCAGATGCTCGACCGCGACACGGCTGAAAGCGGTGAAGTCCTGGCCGCCGTCGAGGTATTCCTTCAACCAGCCGCTGAAGGGAAACGCGCCGGATTCGGGGTGGAACAGGCCCCAGGCTTTGCCCTGTTTGGCGTTATAGCTTTCATTGAGGTCGGCGAGCATGTTCTCGATGGCCGCGGACTCGGCCAGCTCTGAGTCGCGGGCGTGCAGGACTGCTGGACTGCCGTCGGGTTTTTTGTCGATCAGGTGGACGATGCAATGACGGATCGGCATGGGCTTCTCGGCTGATTGGCGGGGGAGGGCGGGGCTCCCCGAAAAAGTGCCCAGTGTACCGCACCCGCTGGTTTTGGCGCTCTTTGAAGGGGGCAGAAGGCGGCGTGGGTCAAGCTTATGCATTTTTTTACGGGTTTAGAGCAATAAAGCTGACCAAATGGCTAGGTAGAGGCGGATATTTCCCCGTCTCTGTGCTAGTTTTGCCCCGTCTTACGCGATGTCTCGGCGTTAAGCGTGCATTCAGCATTTGTCGGGTCGAACCAAACCCTGATTTCGGTATCTATAACCCCGATCTTTCGTGGTTGTGACCGGGGTGCCAGGTCCACAAGATCTGGCTCGATGGCTGACACTGCACTCATGCAATCCAAATGAATTTGATAGGGAAGGAACACCATAATGGCTATTACTAAAGACCAACTGATCGCTGATATCGCTGAAGCTATCGACGCGCCGAAAACCACCGCGCGTAACGCTCTGGACCAACTGGCCCAAATCGTTGCTGATCAATTGGAAAATGGCGGCGAAATCACTCTGCCAGGTATCGGCAAACTGAAAGTGACTGAGCGTCCTGCCCGTACTGGCCGTAACCCATCGACTGGCGCCGCCATCGAAATCGCTGCCAAGAAAGTGATCAAGCTGGTTGTGGCTAAAGGCCTGACCGACTCGATCAACAAGTAAGATGCAGTAGAACCGTGCCTCGGAAACCTTCCGGGCACGGTTTGCCGGCTTCGGCCGCAACGATTTACGCAAGGTAAATCGCCGCTTTTCCCTCCAGGTTCCCCCTTCCAGCTATCCCTTGCGAACCCAGCGCTCCTGGCGCCAGGCCTGTTGCTGTGCCTTGTCCTTGAAGGTCCAGGCGACGAAACGGCTCTGTTTTTGCCCCTGGGACATTTCCACTACCTGGCTTTCCAGCGCGCCGGCCTTTTTCAGCGCAGTTTGAATGGCGGGCAGGTTCGAGGCTTTCGACACCAGGGTGCTGAACCACAGCACCTGTTGGGCCACTTGGGCGCTTTCGCCGATCAACTGGGTCACGAAGCGCGCTTCGCCGCCCTCGCACCACAACTCCGCCGCCTGGCCGCCGAAGTTCAGCACCGGCAGCTTGCGCTTGGGATCGGCCTTGCCCAGCGCCCGCCACTTGCGCTGGCTGCCGCGGGTGGCTTCTTCCAGGGAGGCATGGAACGGCGGGTTGCACAGGGTCAGGTCGAAGCGTTCATCGGCTTTCAGCAGGCCCAGCAGGATCTGCTTGCGATTGGCTTGCTGGCGCAGGTCGATGGCCTTGTTCAGGCCGTTGGCCTGGACGATCGCCTTGGCGGCGGCGAGGGCGGTGGTGTCGATATCGGAACCGAGGAACTGCCAGCGATAGTCGCTGTGGCCGATCAGCGGGTAGATGCAGTTGGCGCCGACGCCAATGTCCAGCACCCGCACCGCCGCGCCGCGGGGGATGTCGCCGTCGTTATGCGCGGCCAGCAAGTCGGCCAGGAAATGCACATAGTCGGCGCGGCCCGGGACCGGTGGGCAGAGGAAGTCGGCTGGGATGTCCCAATGGGCGATGCCGTAGAACGCCTTGAGCAAGGCCCGGTTGAACACTCGCACCGCGGCCGGGTTGGCGAAGTCGATGCTCTCCTTGCCGTAGGGATTGATGATCACGAAAGCGCCCAGCTCCGGGGTGCCCTTGATCAGCTGGGGAAAGTCGTAGCGGCCCTGGTGGCGATTGCGTGGGTGCAGGCTGGCCTTTTCCCGTGGTGCGGCGGTGTTGGCCGGAGCGGCGGGTTGGGGCTTTTTGCGCGGGGCTTTGGGAGGGCGGGGGGCGGTCATGGGGAAGTCGGTTCGGGTATGGCTCAAAGTGGCGGGCATTGTCCCATATCTGCCTGGGTGGCGCGGCTCTGTCGGAGCAGTTGGGGCGATAACGCGGTGTGTCAGGGGGGGCGTCTCGCGGGCAAGCCTCGCTCCTACGGAGGCGGTAGGGTGTTCGGCAATAAAAAAGGGAGCCCGTTGCGGGGCTCCCTTTCTGTGCTGCTCGAATCGCCGTTACAGGCTGGAGATCCGGGCGTGCTGCTCGGCCAGCTTGCCCAGGGCCTGTTCGGCCTCGGCCAGCTTGGCGCGTTCCTTGTCGATCACTTCGGCCGGGGCCTTGTCGACGAAGGACGCGTTGGACAGCTTGCCGCCGACCCGCTGTACTTCGCCCTGTAGGCGCTGGATTTCCTTGTCCAGGCGCGCCAGTTCGGCGCCCTTGTCGATCAGGCCGGCCATCGGCACCAGCACTTCCATTTCGCCGACCAGGGCGGTGGCGGACAGCGGCGCTTCTGCGCCGGCAGCCAATACGGTGATCGACTCCAGCTTCGCCAGCTTCTTGAGCAGCGCATCGTTTTCGCCGAGGCGACGCTGGTCTTCGGCACTGGCGTTCTTCACGAACACCGCCAATGGCTTGCCTGGGCCGATGTTCATCTCGGCGCGAATGTTGCGCGTGCCGAGCATCAGGGTCTTGAGCCATTCGATATCGCTTTCGGCGGCCTCATCGATGCGCGCTTCATTGGCCACCGGCCAGGGTTGCAGCATGATGGTCTTGCCCTGGATACCGGCCAGCGGCGCCAGGCGCTGCCAGATTTCTTCGGTGATGAACGGCATGAACGGATGGGCCAGGCGCAGCGCCACTTCCAGGACCCGCACCAGAGTGCGACGGGTGCCGCGCTGGCGCTCGACCGGCGCGTTCTCGTCCCATAGCACCGGCTTGGACAGTTCCAGGTACCAGTCGCAGTACTGGTTCCAGATGAACTCGTACAGCGCCTGGGCGGCCAGGTCGAAGCGGAACTGGTCCAGCTGGCGGGTCACTTCGGCTTCGGTGCGCTGCAGCTGGGAGATGATCCAGCGATCGGCCAGCGACAGCTCGTAGGCTTCGCCGTTCTGACCACAGTCTTCGCCCTTGTCCAGCACGTAGCGCGCGGCGTTCCAGATCTTGTTGCAGAAGTTGCGATAGCCTTCGACGCGGCCCATGTCGAACTTGATGTCGCGACCGGTGGACGCCAGCGAGCAGAAGGTGAAGCGCAGGGCGTCGGTGCCGTAGCTGGCGATGCCGTCGGCGAACTCCTGGCGGGTCTGCTTCTCGATCTTCTTCGCCAGTTGCGGCTGCATCATGCCGGTGGTGCGCTTCTGCACCAGGGCTTCGAGCTCGATGCCGTCGATGATGTCCAGCGGGTCCAGGACGTTGCCCTTGGACTTGGACATCTTCTGGCCCTGGCCGTCGCGTACCAGGCCGTGGACGTACACGGTCTTGAACGGAACCTGCGGCGTGCCGTCTTCGTTCTTCACCAGGTGCATGGTGAGCATGATCATCCGGGCGACCCAGAAGAAAATGATGTCGAAGCCGGTCACCAGCACGTCGGTCGGGTGGAAGGTCTTGAGGAACTCGGTCTGCTCCGGCCAGCCCAGGGTGGAGAAAGTCCACAGGCCCGAGCTGAACCAGGTGTCGAGTACATCGTTGTCCTGTTGCAGGGCGACATCGGGACCGAGGTTGTGCTTGGCGCGCACTTCGGCTTCGTCGCGGCCTACGTAGACCTTGCCCGACTCGTCATACCAGGCCGGGATGCGGTGGCCCCACCACAGCTGGCGGCTGATGCACCAGTCCTGGATATCGCGCATCCAGGAGAAGTACATGTTTTCGTACTGTTTCGGCACGAAGGCGATGCGGCCGTCTTCCACGGCGGCGATGGCCGGTTCGGCCAGCGGCTTGGTGGAGACGTACCACTGGTCGGTCAGCCACGGCTCGATGATGGTGCCGGAGCGGTCGCCTTTCGGCACTTTCAGCGCATGGTCGTCGACGCTGACCAGCAGGCCGGCGGCGTCGAACGCGGCGACGATCTGCTTGCGCGCTTCGAAACGGTCGAGGCCGGCGTACTCGGCCGGGATCTTGCCGTCGATGCTGTCATTCAGGGTGCCGTCCAGGTTGAACACCTGGGCCGCCGGCAGCACGCTGGCGTTCTTGTCGAAAATGTTCAGCAGCGGCAGGTTGTGGCGCTTGCCTACTTCATAGTCGTTGAAGTCGTGGGCCGGAGTGATCTTCACGCAGCCGGTACCGAACTCGGGGTCGCAGTAGTCGTCGGCGATGATCGGGATGCGGCGGCCCACCAGCGGCAGCTCGACGAACTTGCCGATCAGTGCCTGGTAGCGCTCGTCGTTCGGGTTAACGGCCACGGCCGAGTCGCCGAGCATGGTTTCCGGGCGAGTGGTGGCGACGATCAGGTAGTCCAGGCCTTCGGCGGTCTTGGCGCCGTCGGCCAGCGGGTAGCGCAGGTTCCACAGCGAACCTTTCTCATCGTGGTTTTCCACTTCGAGGTCGGAGATCGCGGTGTGCAGCTTGGTGTCCCAGTTGACCAGGCGCTTGCCGCGGTAGATCAGGCCGTCTTCGTGCAGGCGCACGAAGGCTTCCTTCACCGCTTCCGACAGGCCGTCGTCCATGGTGAAGCGCTCGCGGCTCCAGTCCACGGACGAGCCCAGGCGGCGGATCTGGCGGCTGATGTTGCCGCCGGACTGATCCTTCCATTCCCAGACCTTCTCGAGGAATTTTTCCCGGCCCAGATCGTGGCGATTCTGGCCCTGGGCTTCGATCTGGCGCTCCACCAGCATCTGGGTGGCGATACCGGCGTGGTCGGTACCCGGCTGCCACAGGGTGTTGCGGCCCTGCATGCGGCGGAAGCGGATCAGGGCATCCATGATCGCGTTGTTGAAGCCATGGCCCATGTGCAGGCTGCCAGTGACGTTCGGTGGCGGGATCATGATGGTGTACGAGTCGCCCGCGCCTTGCGGGGCGAAGTAATTCTCGGACTCCCAGGTCTGGTACCAGGAAGTTTCAATGGCGTGCGGCTGGTAGGTCTTATCCATGCGCGGCGGGACCCTATTGGCATTTATTCAGGAAAAGCCGGGAAGTATAGCGGGGATGAACCGATGCGCGTAGAGCGGGCTGACGGCGAGAGGGCGAAAATTGCCCGAGGAGTGCAAGTTTTGCTTGCCGCAAGGGCGTCGTCGTGGACAAGCCAGGTACCTACAGGCGGCTGATGCCCCCTAGGCGCGAGGCTCGCCCGCGAAAAAAGAGGAGGGTCAGGCGTCGTACTGGCTCAGCAGTCGATCCATGCGGGCATCGAGGCGGCGGCGGATTTCGGTTTCGATATGCGGGGCGAAGTCGTCGATCACGTCCTGCATGATCAATTGCGCGGCGGCGCGCAGTTCGCTGTCCAAGTGCAGCAGGGCGTCCTGGCTTTTCGGGGGCGGGGCGGGCGCGGCGGCAGGAGCGGCCGCCACGGGCGCCGGTTCTGCTTCGATTGCCGGCTGCGGCTGCGGCTGCGGCTGCGGCGCGGGCTCTTCGAGGGTTTCGCTGGCGGTGGTGCCACCGACCATGTCGAACAGCAGGGGAATCTGTACCTCGCTGTCGACGGTCTCGGTCAGCAGCGGCGGTTGCAGGTTGTCATCGCCGAGCAGTTGGCGGATGGATTCGAGGTCGTCCAGCAGGTGCGCGGGCTTTTGCTGCGGTTTGGGAGTGTCCATCGATGGCTCAGAGTCGCTGTAAACGGTGATCTTGCAGAGGATAGCCCTGTTCGCGGTAGAAACGGAAACTCTCACGAGCCGCCTGACGAATCGTCGGGTCTTCCACTACCACTTCGGCGATACGGGCGAAACGCGGGGCAAATGCCGGGACTTTCAGGTCCAGGTTGACCAGCAGGTCATGGTGTTCGCCCGGGTCGTCGCCCAGGCCGAGCACGATCAGGCCGTCCGGCTCGCTTTCGGCGGGGCCGTGGGGCACGAAGGTTTCGCCCTTGAAGCGCCACAGGCGGGCATCGAGCTCGTCGCGCTGGGCGGCGTCGCTGCAATGCAGGTAGATGCGGTGCCCCATGCGCCAGGCTTTTTCGCTGAGCTTGCAGGCAAAGTCCAGGCGTGCCGAAGGGTCCGCGCTGGGAAGGATATAGAAGTCGACTTTGGTCATTGCGATTCCTGGACCGGGAGCGCGCCGCGCAGGAGCGGCGCGCCTCAGGTCATGGGTTTCAGGCCTTGGCGCGATCCAGCAGGTACTGGGTCAGCAGGGGCACCGGACGACCGGTGGCGCCCTTGTCCTTGCCACCGCTGGTCCAGGCGGTGCCGGCGATATCCAGGTGCGCCCAGTTGTACTGCTTGGCGAAGCGCGACAAGAAGCAGGCGGCGGTGATGGTGCCGGCTTTCGGGCCGCCGATGTTGGCGATGTCGGCGAACGGGCTGTCCAGCTGTTCCTGGTACTCGTCGAACAGCGGCAGTTGCCAGGCGCGGTCGTCCGCCTGGACACCGGCACTGAGCAATTGGCCGATCAGCTCATCGTTGTTGCCCAGCAGGCCCGAGGTATGGGCGCCCAGGGCGACCACGCAGGCACCGGTCAGGGTGGCGATGTCGATCACCGCCTGCGGCTTGAAGCGCTCGGCGTAGGTCAGCGCATCGCACAGCACCAGGCGGCCTTCGGCGTCGGTGTTGAGGATTTCCACGGTCTGGCCGCTCATGGTGGTGACGATGTCGCCCGGACGCGAGGCGGTGCCGCTCGGCATGTTCTCGGCACAGGCCAGGATGCACACCAGGTTGATCGGCAGCTTGAGTTCCAGCACCGCGCGCAGAGTGCCGAACACGCTGGCCGCGCCACCCATGTCGTACTTCATTTCATCCATGCCGGCGCCCGGCTTGAGGCTGATGCCGCCGGTGTCGAAGGTGATGCCCTTGCCGACCAGGGTGTAAGGCTTCTCGGATTTCTTGCCGCCGTTGTACTGCATGACGATCAGGCGCGGCGGCTGGGCGCTGCCCTGGCCGACGGCATAGAACGAGCCCATGCCCAGTTCCTTGATCTTCTTCTCGTCGAACACTTCGACTTTCAGGCCCTTGAACTCCTTGCCCAGGGTCTTGGCCTGCTCGCCGAGGAAGCTCGGATGGCAGATGTTCGGTGGCAGGTTGCCCAGGTTGCGGGTGAAGGCCATGCCGTTGGCGATCGCCCTGGCATGGGCCACGGCGCGCTCGACCTCGGCCTGCGCGGCCTTGATGGTCAGCAGGGTGACTTTCTTCAGGGCGCGGGGTTCGGCTTTCTGGCTCTTGAACTGCTCGAAGCTGTATTCGCCGTCCAGCAGGGTCTCGGCCAGCAGGCGGGTCTTGCCGTAGCTGTCGCGGCCCTTGACCACGACTTCGTCCAGTGCCAGCACGGCGTCGCTGCCGCCCAGGCCCTTGAGGGTGTTGAGGACGCCACTGACAATCTTGCGGAACGGGCGGTCGCCCAGTTCGGCATCCTTGCCGGTGCCGACCAGCAGCACGCGCTCGGCCTTCAGGTTCGGCAGCGTGTGCAGCAGCAGGCTCTGGCCGACCTTGCCGGCCAGGTCGCCGCGCTTGAGCACTGCGCTGATGGCGCCGCCGCTGAGCTCGTCGAGTTGTTTGGCAACGGTGCCGAGCTTGCGGCCTTCGCCGACGGCGACCACCAGGGTGGCGGTCTTCAACGTTTCCGGGCTAACGCTTTTTACAACCAGTTCCATGTCCGGGTCCCTGAATTAATGGTCAATGAGCGCAGGGCCTGTGCCATGCGCCGGGCTTGTCGTGTCTGTTGCTTTATTGAAGGAGGCGCCGGCAGCGGGCCGGCGACAGGGCCGCCAGTTTGAACCCCGGCAGCGGAGGCTGACAACCCTCGCCTGTGCGAACTTCGCCGCTTTAGAGGCCTGCGTGAGCGTGCGCAGTGACAGGCGCATGCATTCACAGGATAATGCGCCATCTTTTTTCCGCGGCTCGGCTTCATGGGCCGGATTCGCTTGTTTGGCCGCCTTAGCCTGACAACCCTGGAGTGTCTGGTTTGATCGTCTTCCGTTACCTATCCCGCGAAGTGTTGATGACCCTGAGCGCCGTGAGCGCTGTGCTGCTGGTCATCATCATGAGCGGACGTTTCGTCAAATACCTTGCGCAAGCGGCCTCGGGGGCACTGGACCCGGGTTCGCTGTTCCTGATCATGGGCGTCCGCATGCCGGGCTTCCTGCAATTGATCCTGCCCCTGGGCCTGTTTCTCGGCATTCTGCTGGCCTACGGCCGTCTCTATCTCGAAAGCGAGATGACCGTGCTGTCGGCGACCGGCATGAGCCAGCAGCGCCTGCTGGGCATGACCATGATTCCGGCGACCCTGGTCGCGCTGATCGTCGCCTGGCTGAGCCTGAGCCTGGCGCCCCAGGGGGCCAACCAGTTCCAGCTGATTCTCAACAAGCAGGACGCGCTGACCGAGTTCGACACCCTGGTGCCGGGGCGCTTCCAGGCGCTCAACGACGGTTCGCGGGTGACCTACACCGAGCAGCTCTCCGATGACCGGACCAATCTCGGCGGCGTGTTCATCTCGGAAAAACGCCTCAACCAGGAGAAGAAGGACCAGGGTATTTCGGTGCTGGTGGCGGAGAAGGGGCACCAGGACATCCGTCCGGACGGCAACCGCTACCTGATCCTGGAAAACGGTTATCGCTACGACGGCAACCCGGGCCAGGCCGACTACCGCGTCATCAAGTACGACACCTATGGCGTGCTGCTGGCCAAGCCGGATGTCAGCGACGAAGTCACCGATCGCGACGCCATGCCGACCCGCGACCTGATCGGCAACCCGGACCTGCGCGCGCATGCCGAGTTGCAATGGCGTATTTCCCTGCCGTTGCTGGTGTTCGTCGTGACCCTGATGGCGGTGCCGCTGTCCCGGGTGAACCCGCGCCAGGGCCGCTTCCTCAAGCTGCTGCCGGCGATTCTCCTTTATATGGCCTACCTGACCATCCTGATCGCGGCCCGTGGCTCGCTGGAAAAAGGCAAGCTGCCGCAGGCGCTGGGCCTGTGGTGGGTGCATGGGCTGTTTCTGCTCATTGGCCTCGGATTGCTGTACTGGGAGCCGTTGCGCCTGAAGCTGGCGAGTCGCCGCGCTGTGAAGGAGGTGGCTCGTGGTTAAGCTCGATCGCTACATCGGCAGCAGTGTGCTGCTGGCCATCCTGGCGGTGCTGGGCATCATTCTCGGCCTGGCCTCGCTGTTCGCCTTCATCGATGAGATGGGCAGCGTCAGCGACAGCTACACCGTGATGGACGTGCTGAGCTTCGTCGCCCTGACCGCGCCGCGCCGGCTCTATGAAATGCTGCCGATGGCCGCGCTGATCGGCTGCCTGATCGGCCTGGGCAGCCTGGCCAGCAACAGTGAGCTGACCATCATGCGCGCCGCCGGGGTGTCCATCGGGCGGATCGTCTGGGCGGTGATGAAACCCATGCTGTTCCTGATGGTGGCCGGTGTGCTGATCGGCGAATACGTCGCCCCCGTCACGGAAAGCCAGGCGCAGGCCAGCCGGGCACTGGCCCAGGGCTCGGGCGATGCGCAAAGCTCCAAGCACGGCCTGTGGCACCGCCAGGGCGAGGAGTTCATCCACATCAACGCCGTGCAGCCCAACGGGCTGTTGTATGGCGTGACCCGCTACCACTTCGACGACCAGCGGCACATGCTGTCCTCGAGCTTTGCCCGCCAGGCGCGCTTCGAGGAGAACTACTGGCAACTGACCGACGTGACCACCACCTACTTCCGCGAAGGCCGCACCGAAGTCATCAACGTTCCCCAGGAGCGCTGGGACGTGGCCTTGAGCCCGCAATTGCTGAATACCGTGGTTATGGCGCCGGAATCGCTGTCGATCAGCGGCCTGTGGGGTTACATCCACTACCTGGCCGACCAAGGCCTGAACAACGGGCGTTACTGGCTGGCGTTCTGGGTCAAGGTCTTGCAGCCGTTGGTCACTGCGGCGCTGGTGCTGATGGCGATCTCGTTCATTTTCGGCCCGTTGCGCTCCGTGACCCTCGGCCAGCGGGTCTTCACCGGCGTGCTGGTGGGCTTCACCTTCCGCATCGCCCAGGACCTGCTGGGGCCGTCGAGCCTGGTGTTCGGCTTCTCGCCGCTGTTCGCGGTGCTGGTACCCGCCGGGTTCTGTGCCCTGGCGGGCGTCTGGCTGCTGCGTCGGGCCGGCTGACCAGGCGCCAATGGCCTGTGTCTTGGCAGCAACGCCCCGGTCGCAAGACCGGGGCGTTTTCATTTGTGCGGCACTGACAGGCGAACGTGACGCTTGCGTCGTCTATCAGGTACAATTCCCGGCTATTTTTCGGCGGGCTATGCCTGCAGCCTTTTTGAGTGTTGACCCGTGAGTGATTTGAGTCATATCCGCAATTTCTCCATCATCGCCCACATTGACCATGGCAAGTCGACTCTGGCCGATCGCTTCATTCAGATATGTGGCGGCCTGGCCGAGCGCGAAATGGAAGCCCAGGTCCTGGACTCGATGGACCTCGAGCGTGAACGCGGGATCACCATCAAGGCCCACAGCGTTACCCTCTATTACAAGGCCCGCGACGGCGTCACCTACCAGCTGAACTTCATCGATACCCCCGGCCACGTGGACTTCACCTATGAAGTCAGCCGGTCGCTGGCGGCCTGCGAAGGCGCCTTGCTGGTGGTCGACGCCGGCCAGGGCGTGGAGGCGCAGTCGGTCGCCAACTGCTACACCGCCATCGAGCAGGGCCTGGAGGTCATGCCGGTGCTGAACAAGATCGACCTGCCGCAGGCCGAGCCGGAGCGGGTCAAGGAAGAGATCGAGAAGGTCATCGGCATCGATGCCACCGACGCCGTGACCTGCAGCGCCAAGACCGGCCTGGGCGTCGACGAGGTGCTGGAGCGCCTGGTCGCGACCATCCCGGCGCCGACCGGCAACATCGAGGATCCGCTGCAGGCGCTGATCATCGACTCCTGGTTCGACAACTACCTGGGCGTCGTGTCCCTGGTCCGTGTGCGCCATGGCCGCGTGAAGAAGGGCGACAAGATCCTGGTGAAATCCACCGGCAAGGTCCACCTGGTGGACAGTGTCGGCGTCTTCAACCCGAAACACACCGCTACCGCCGACCTGAAGGCTGGCGAAGTGGGTTTCATCATCGCCGGCATCAAGGACATCCATGGTGCGCCAGTCGGTGACACCCTGACCCTGAGCTCGACCCCCGACGTCGAAGTGCTGCCAGGTTTCAAACGCATCCAGCCGCAGGTCTACGCGGGCCTGTTCCCGGTCAGCTCCGACGACTTCGAAGACTTCCGCGAAGCCCTGCAGAAGCTCACGCTGAACGACTCGTCGCTGCAATACACCCCGGAAAGCTCCGATGCCCTGGGCTTCGGCTTCCGTTGCGGCTTCCTCGGCATGCTGCACATGGAAATCATCCAGGAGCGCCTGGAGCGCGAATACGACCTGGACCTGATCACCACGGCACCGACGGTGATCTTCGAGCTGCTGCTCAAGAACGGTGAGACGATCTACGTCGATAACCCGTCGAAACTGCCTGATCTGTCGTCGATCGAAGATATGCGCGAGCCGATCGTGCGGGCGAATATTCTTGTGCCGCAGGAGCACCTGGGGAACGTCATTACCCTGTGCATCGAAAAGCGCGGCGTGCAGCGCGACATGCTGTTCCTCGGTAGCCAGGTCCAGGTGACCTACGACCTGCCGATGAACGAAGTGGTGCTGGACTTCTTCGATCGCCTGAAATCCACCAGTCGTGGCTATGCTTCGCTGGATTATCATTTCGATCGTTACCAATCGGCTAATCTGGTCAAGCTGGATGTGCTGATCAACGGTGAGAAAGTCGACGCCCTGGCATTGATCGTGCACCGTGACAACGCGCACTTCAAAGGGCGTGCGTTGACCGAGAAGATGAAAGAACTGATTCCTCGGCAGATGTTCGACGTGGCAATCCAGGCCGCCATTGGCGGGCAGATTGTGGCGCGGACAACCGTCAAGGCGCTCAGAAAGAACGTACTGGCCAAATGCTACGGCGGTGACGTCAGCCGTAAGCGCAAGCTGTTGGAAAAGCAGAAAGCCGGTAAGAAACGCATGAAGCAAGTGGGTAACGTGGAAATTCCACAAGAAGCCTTCCTTGCTGTGCTCAGGTTGGATAGTTAGGTCCTATGTCGCTAAATTTCCCGCTGTTGCTGGTCATCGCCGTCGCCGTCTGCGGCCTGTTGGCGTTGCTCGATCTGGTCTTTCTGGCGCCGCGCCGGCGTGCCGCCATTACCAACTATCAGGGCAGCGTCAGCCAGCCGGATGGGCTGGTCATCGAGAAACTGAACAAGGAGCCGATGCTGGTCGAGTACGGCAAGTCGTTCTTTCCGGTGCTGTTCATCGTGCTGGTGCTGCGCTCGTTTCTGGTGGAGCCGTTCCAGATTCCTTCCGGGTCGATGAAACCGACCCTGGATGTGGGCGACTTCATCCTGGTGAACAAGTTCTCCTATGGGATCCGCCTGCCGGTGATCGACAAGAAGATCATCGAGGTCGGTGACCCGCAGCGCGGCGATGTGATGGTGTTCCGCTACCCGAGCGATCCGAACGTCAACTACATCAAGCGGGTGGTCGGCCTGCCGGGCGACGAAGTGCGCTATACCAGCGACAAGCGCCTGCTGGTCAACGGCCAGTCGGTCGCCGAGCAACTGGTCGGCACCGAGCCAGGCACCCTGGGCAGCGCTGAGCTCTACAAGGAAAAACTCGGCGCCGCCGAGCACCTGATCCGCAAGGAAATGAGCCGCTACCGGGCGACCCCGGACCGCCAGTGGACCGTGCCTGCCGGGCACTACTTCATGATGGGCGACAACCGCGACAACTCGAACGACAGTCGCTACTGGGATGACCCGAGCATTCCCAAGGACCTGCTGGGCATGGTTCCCGACAAGAATATCGTCGGCAAGGCCTTCGCTGTCTGGATGAGCTGGCCCGAACCGAAACTCAGCCACCTGCCGAACTTCTCGCGGGTTGGCCTGATCAAGTAATCACACACGGCGCTGTTGAACACAGCGCCGAATGCTTTTCTGGATCTTGCACAACAGGCCGGGCGAATGCCTGGCCCGGGTTCCGGCCCCACCGGCGCCACCAGAAGCAGCAGTCACCGATATTCAGGATGTGGATTTGAACACAGCGTTAATGGCCACCGGCACCGGGTGCCTCGTTTCCAAGGTGGTGAAACTCAACCACGAACTCAGCGTGGGTAAACCGTGAGCGTTTCTTTGAGCCGTCTCGAGCGCCAGCTCGGTTACACCTTCAAGGACCAGGAACTGATGGTCCTGGCCCTCACTCACCGCAGTTTTGCCGGGCGCAACAACGAACGCCTGGAATTCCTCGGTGACGCCATCCTCAACTTCGTCGCCGGCGAGGCGCTGTTCGAGCGTTTTCCCCAGGCCCGCGAAGGCCAGTTGTCGCGCCTGCGGGCGCGCCTGGTGAAAGGCGAGACCCTGGCCGTGCTGGCTCGCGGTTTCGACCTGGGCGAATACCTGCGCCTGGGCTCCGGCGAATTGAAGAGCGGTGGCTTTCGCCGCGAATCGATCCTGGCCGATGCCCTGGAAGCCCTGATCGGTGCGATCTACCTGGACGCCGGCATGGAAACCGCACGCGAGCGCGTGCTGTCCTGGCTGACCTCCGAGTTCGACAGCCTGACGCTGGTCGACACCAACAAGGATCCCAAGACCCGCCTGCAGGAATTCCTGCAGTCGCGCGCCTGTGAACTGCCCCGCTACGAAGTGGTGGATATCCAGGGTGAGCCCCATTGCCGGACGTTCTTCGTCGAATGCGAAATCACCCTATTGAACGAAAAAAGCCGGGGCCAGGGCGTGAGCCGTCGCATCGCCGAACAGGTGGCGGCCGCCGCGGCACTGATTGCCCTGGGCGTGGAGAATGGCCATGACTGATACAACTGCAACACGCTGTGGCTATGTCGCCATCGTCGGCCGTCCGAACGTGGGCAAGTCCACGCTGCTGAACCATATCCTGGGGCAGAAGCTGGCCATCACCTCGCGCAAGCCGCAGACCACCCGGCACAACATGCTGGGCATCAAGACCGAGGGCGACGTGCAGGCGATCTACGTCGATACCCCCGGCATGCACAAGAGCAACGAGAAGGCGCTCAACCGCTACATGAACAAGACCGCGTCGGCGGCGCTGAAAGACGTCGACGTGGTGATCTTCGTGGTCGATCGCACCAAATGGACCGACGAGGACCAGCTGGTGCTCGAGCGCGTCCAGTACGTGCAGGGCCCGGTGATCCTGGCGATCAACAAGACCGACCGCATCGAGGACAAGGCCGAGCTGATGCCGCACCTGACCTGGTTGCAGGAGCAGTTGCCGAACGCCGAGATCGTGCCGGTGTCGGCCCAGCAGGGCCACAACCTGGATGCCCTGGAAGGCCTGATCGCCAAGCACCTGCCGGAAAACGATCACTTCTTCCCGGAAGACCAGATCACCGACCGCAGCAGCCGCTTCCTCGCCGCCGAACTGGTACGCGAGAAGATCATGCGCCAGCTGGGCGCCGAGCTGCCCTACCAGATCACCGTGGAAATTGAAGAGTTCAAGCAGCAGGGCAAGACCCTGCACATTCATGCCTTGATCCTCGTTGAGCGCGACGGTCAGAAGAAAATCATCATTGGCGACAAGGGTGAGCGCATCAAGCGCATCGGCATGGAAGCGCGCAAGGACATGGAGCTGCTGTTCGACTCCAAGGTCATGCTCAACCTGTGGGTCAAGGTCAAGGGCGGTTGGTCCGACGACGAGCGGGCCCTGCGTTCGCTGGGGTACGGCGACCTGTAATCCCCTGCGCCCACGCTCGCTCCTGCATGAACTGTAGGAGCGAAGCTTGCTCGCGATAAAGGCTCAAAGAGCCTTGCCGTGTCATCTTCTCAAGCCCTGAGATCCTGCCGACACCCATGTCCAGTCAAGCGCCCATCGGCCAGCCCGCTTATGTCCTGCACAGCCGCGCCTACCGCGAGAGCAGCGCGTTGGTGGATTTCCTCACCCCGCAAGGACGGCTGCGCGCGGTATTGCGCGGCGCGCGGGGCAAGGCCGGGACCCTGGCGCGACCCTTCGTGCCGCTGGAGGTCGAGTTCCGCGGGCGTGGCGAGCTGAAAAACGTCGGCCGCATGGAGAGTGCCGGCACGGCCACCTGGCTCAACGGCGAGGCGCTGTTCAGCGGTCTCTACCTCAATGAATTGCTGATCCGCCTGCTGCCCGCCGAAGACCCGCACCCGGCGATCTTCGAGCACTATGCGGCAACCCTGCTGGCCCTGGCCGAAGGCCGTGCCCTCGAGCCGTTGCTACGGGCTTTCGAGTGGCGGTTGCTGGACGACCTGGGTTACGGCTTCGCCCTGGACAGCGATATCCATGGCGCGCCAGTCCTGGCCGAGGGCCTGTATCGCCTGCAAGTGGACGCGGGCCTGGAGCAGGTTCACCTGTTGCAACCCGGCCTGTTCAACGGCACCGAGTTGCTGGCCATGGCCCAGGCCGACTGGAGCGCCCCCGGCGCGCTGGCGGCGGCCAAGCGCCTGATGCGCCAGGCGCTGGCGGTGCACCTGGGCGGTCGGCCACTGGTCAGCCGCGAGCTGTTCCGCAAGCCCTGAACGGCCGATTTGCCCGGGCACGGACGGGCCCATCCGGGGCCTGCCCTGGGCGCGGTCAAAGCCGGCAGTTATTTTCGCGGGCGGACACTATATGCTGTGCACCGAATCTCTAACTCCTCAGGAGCGCTTCCGTGACCACCAGCAACCGCATTCTTCTTGGCGTGAACATCGACCACGTAGCCACCCTGCGTCAGGCCCGGGGCACCCGTTACCCCGACCCGGTCAAGGCGGCGCTGGATGCGGAAGAGGCGGGCGCCGACGGCATTACCGTGCACCTGCGCGAGGATCGCCGGCATATCCAGGAGCGCGATGTGCTGCTGCTCAAGGATGTGCTGCAGACCCGCATGAACTTCGAGATGGGCGTCACCGAGGAAATGATGGCGTTCGCCGAGCGGATCCGCCCGGCGCATATCTGCCTGGTGCCGGAAACCCGCCAGGAACTGACCACCGAAGGCGGCCTCGATGTTGCCGGGCAGGAAGCGCGGATCAAGGCGGCGGTGGAGCGGCTGTCGAAGATCGGCGCCGAAGTGTCGCTGTTCATCGATGCCGACGAGCGGCAGATCGCCGCCTCGCGGCGCGTGGGGGCGCCAGCCATCGAACTGCACACCGGGCGTTATGCCGATGCCGAAACCCCGGGCGAGGTGGCCGAGGAGCTGCGGCGCGTGGCCGACGGCGTGGCGTTCGGCCTCGGCCAGGGCCTGATCGTCAATGCCGGTCATGGCCTGCATTACCACAACGTCGAGGCGGTCGCGGCAATCAAGGGCATCAACGAATTGAATATCGGCCATGCGCTGGTGGCCCATGCGCTGTTCGTCGGCTTCAAGGGGGCGGTGGCGGAGATGAAGGCGCTGATCCTGGCTGCTGCGGCCAAGGCCTGACCGCAGCGCGGTAGCCGCGGTTTTCGGCGGCGGCTACCGATTGCTCAAAGTGGCGGGGTTTCCTGGGCCGGCTTGGTCTTGTCCACGCCCGGCACATGCAGGTTGCCTTCGGCCACCTGGTCGCCTTCGAGCTGGGGCTGCGTGACCCAGGTCAGGATGTCGTAGTAACGACGGATGTTGGCGACGAAATGCACCGGCTCGCCGCCCCGGGCGTAGCCATAGCGGGTCTTGCTGTACCACTGCTTCTGCGACAGGCGCGGCAGCATTTTCTTCACGTCCAGCCATTTGTTCGGATTCAGGCCTTCGCGCTGCGCCAGCTTGCGGGCGTCGTCCAGGTGGCCGCTGCCGACGTTGTAGGCGGCGAGGGCGAACCAGGTGCGGTCCGGCTCTTCGATCTTGTCGTCCAGCTGATCCTTCATGTACGCCAGGTACTTGGCGCCACCCTGGATGCTCTGCCTGGCGTCCAGGCGGTTGGACACGCCCATGGCCTGGGCGGTGTTCTGGGTCAGCATCATCAGGCCGCGCACGCCGGTCTTGGAGGTGACGCTCGGCTGCCACAGCGATTCCTGGTAGCCGATGGCCGCCAGCAGCCGCCAGTCGATCTTCTCTTCCTTGGCCGAGGCCTTGAAGTGCTTCTCGTATTTGGGCAGGCGCTGCTGCAGGTGCTGGGCAAAGGTGTAGGCGCCGACATAGCCGAGGACGTCCACATGCCCGTAGTAGCGGTCCTTGAGGCGCTGCAGGGTGCCGTTCTTCTGCACCTTGTCGAGGAAGGCGTTGATTTCGTTGAGCAGGCTGTTGTCTTCGCCGGCGGCCACGGCCCAGCTCTGGTTGCTCCCCTCGCCCAGGTCGAAGGCGACGCGGATGTTGGCGAAATACACCTGGTTCATCGCCACTTCATTGGAGTCCACCAGGGTCAGGTCGATCTGGCCTTCGTCGACCATGCGCAGCAGGTCGACCACTTCGACTTCGTCGGACTCTTCATATTGGATGCCGGGGTATTTCAGCTTGAGTTCGGCCAGTTGTTCGGCGTGGGTGCTGCCCTTGAGCACCATGATTTTCTTGCCGACCAGATCGCCGGCATCGGTGGGGCGGGATTGGCCGTTGCGGTAGATGATCTGCGGGGTGACTTCCAGATATGTGTGGGAAAATCTGACTTGCTGCTTGCGTTTCTCGCTGCTGACCAGACCGGCAGCAGCCAGCACGGGGCCGTTGGGCTTGCCCAACTGGTCGAAGAGATCGTCGAGGTTGTCCGCGGTCTCGATCTTCAGGGTGACCCCCAGATCGTCGGCGAAACGCTTCACCAGCTCGTACTCGAAGCCGGTTTCACCGTTGCGGTCCTGGAAGTAGGTGGCCGGGCTGTTACGGGTGACCACCCGCAGCACGCCATCCTCCTTTACGCGCTCCAGTGTGCTGGGTTTCTCAACGCAGGCACTGAGCATCAGGAAGAGTCCGGTTGCGATGAGCCATCGGGCACAGCGCGGACGTAAAGCCATTGGGGAAAACATCTGCGCAGTATACGCAAAGGACAACGGCCGCCATATCTCGACAGCGAAGGGCTTGTCTGCTAGAGGTCCGGGCCCCCCGGCAGGGCCCTTGGGAATGGGCCTCGGGGCCCGGTGCGGCGGCTTGCAACCGCCCTGGCGGGGGAGGCTGGCGAGCCGTTGCCGCAAGGGGCGCCGGCCGGGCCGACATTCGGCCGCGTTCGGGCGTAGCGTTTCGGGTGCCGTCGCGGGCGGTTTAGGCTAGAATGCACGGCCTCAAAGCACACCCCCTTCCCGAGGCTGTCCCGAAGATGTTGATCCTGCGCGGCGCTCCTGCCCTTTCTGCCTTTCGCCACAGCAAACTCCTTGAGCAACTGAGCCAGAAGGTTCCAGCTGTCAGTGGCCTGTATGCTGAATTCGCTCACTTCGCCGAAGTTACCGGCGTCCTGACCGGCGACGAACAGCAGGTGCTTGCGCGCCTTCTGAAGTACGGCCCCAGCGTACCGGTGCAAGAACCTGCCGGTCGTCTGTTCCTGGTGCTGCCGCGTTTCGGCACCATCTCGCCCTGGTCGAGCAAGGCCAGCGACATCGCGCGCAATTGCGGCCTGAGCAAGATCCAGCGCCTGGAACGCGGTATCGCCTTCTACGTGTCCGGTGAACTCAGCGACGCCGAGGCCCAGCTGGTCGCCGACACCCTGCACGACCGCATGACCCAGATCGTGCTGGGCAACCTCGAACAGGCGGCCGGCCTGTTCAGCCATGCCACGCCGAAGCCGCTGACCGCCGTCGACATCCTCGGTGGCGGCCGTGCCGCGCTGGAGAAGGCCAACAGCGACCTGGGCCTGGCCCTGGCCGAAGACGAGATCGACTACCTGGTCAACGCCTTCCAGGGGCTCAAGCGCAACCCCCACGACATCGAACTGATGATGTTCGCCCAGGCCAACTCCGAGCACTGTCGCCACAAGATCTTCAACGCCAGTTGGGATATCGACGGCCAGAGCCAGGAAAAAAGCCTGTTCGGCATGATCAAGAACACCTACCAGATGCACAGCGAAGGCGTGCTGTCCGCCTACAAGGACAACGCTTCGGTGATCGTCGGTTCCGTGGCCGGGCGCTTCTTCCCGAATCCTGATACCCGCCAGTACGGCGCGGTGCAGGAGCCGGTGCACATCCTGATGAAGGTCGAGACCCACAACCACCCGACCGCCATCTCGCCGTTCTCCGGCGCCTCCACCGGTTCCGGTGGCGAAATCCGCGACGAAGGCGCGACCGGCCGCGGCGCCAAGCCCAAGGCTGGCCTGACCGGCTTCACCGTCTCCAACCTGAACATCCCGGGCTTCGAACAGCCATGGGAAAAGGCCTATGGCAAGCCGGACCGGATCGTCAACGCCCTCGACATCATGGTCGACGGCCCGCTGGGCGGTGCCGCGTTCAACAACGAATTCGGCCGTCCGGCGCTGACCGGCTACTTCCGTACCTTCGAGCAGTCGATCAATACCCCGCACGGCGAAGAAGTGCGCGGCTATCACAAGCCGATCATGCTCGCCGGTGGCCTGGGCAACATCCGTGAAGACCATGTGCAGAAAGGCGAGATCACCGTCGGCGCCAAGCTGATCGTGCTCGGCGGCCCGGCCATGCTGATCGGCCTGGGCGGCGGCGCGGCCTCGTCGGTCGATACCGGCGCCAGCTCCGCCGACCTGGATTTCGCCTCGGTGCAGCGCGAGAACCCGGAAATGGAGCGCCGCTGCCAGGAGGTCATCGACCGCTGCTGGCAGTTGGGCGACAAGAACCCGATCGCCTTCATCCATGACGTCGGCGCGGGCGGCATTTCCAACGCCTTCCCCGAGCTGGTCAACGACGGTGGCCGCGGTGGCCGCTTCGAGCTGCGCAACGTGCCCAACGACGAGCCGGGCATGGCCCCGCACGAGATCTGGAGCAACGAATCCCAGGAGCGTTACGTGCTGGCGGTGAGCGCTGGCGACTTCGAGCGCTTCCAGGCCATCTGCGAGCGCGAGCGTTGCCCGTTCGCGGTGGTCGGCGAGGCGACCGCCGAGCCGCACCTGACCGTGACCGACAGCCACTTCGGCAACACCCCGGTGGACATGCCGCTCGACGTGCTGCTGGGCAAGCCGCCACGCATGCACCGTTCGGTGACCCGCGAAGCGGAGCTGGGCGACGATTTCGATCCAAGCAGCCTGGAGCTGGGCGACTCGGTCGAGCGCGTCCTGCGTCACCCGGCCGTGGCCAGCAAGAGCTTCCTGATCACCATCGGCGACCGCACCATCACCGGCCTGGTTGCCCGCGACCAGATGGTCGGTCCGTGGCAGGTCCCGGTGGCCGACTGCGCCGTCACCGCCACCAGCTTCGATGTCTATACCGGTGAAGCCATGGCCATGGGCGAGCGTACCCCGCTGGCCCTGCTCGACGCCCCGGCGTCCGGGCGCATGGCGATTGGCGAGACCCTGACCAACCTGGCGGCCGCGCATATCGGCAAGCTGTCCGACATCAAGCTGTCGGCCAACTGGATGTCCGCTGCCGGCCACCCGGGTGAAGACGCCCGCCTGTACGACACCGTCAAGGCCGTCGGCATGGAGTTGTGCCCGGAACTGGGCCTGACCATCCCGGTGGGCAAGGACTCCATGTCGATGAAGACCAAGTGGAGCGAAGAGGGCGCGGAGAAGAGCGTGACCTCGCCGATGTCGCTGATCGTCAGCGGCTTCGCCCCGGTGCTCGACGTACGCAAGACCCTGACCCCGCAACTGCGCATGGACAAGGGCGAGACCGACCTGATCCTGATCGACCTGGGCCGCGGCAAGAACCGCATGGGCGCCTCGATCCTGGCCCAGACCCACGGCAAGCTGGCCGCCGTGGCCCCGGACGTCGACGACGCCGAGGACCTCAAGGCCTTCTTCGCGGTGATCCAGGGCCTGAACGCCGACGGCCACCTGCTGGCCTACCACGACCGTTCCGACGGTGGCTTGATGACCACCGTGCTGGAAATGGCCTTTGCCGGCCACTGCGGCCTGGACCTGGAGCTGGACACCCTGACCAGCAAGCGTGAGAAAGCGGCGGCCATCCTCTTCAACGAAGAGCTGGGCGCGGTGCTCCAGGTGCGCCAGGACGCCACGCCGGACGTACTGGCCCAGTTCAGCGCCGCCGGCCTGGGCGAAGACTGCGTCGCGGTGATCGGCAAGCCGATCAACAATGGCGAAGTGCTGATCAAGCTGGCGGGCGAAACCCTGTTCAAGGGCGAGCGCCGCCTGCTGCAGCGCCAGTGGGCCGAGACCAGCTACCAGATCCAGCGCCTGCGGGACAACGCCGACTGCGCCGAGCAGGAATTCGACGTCCTGCTGGAAGAAGACAACCCGGGCCTGAGCGTCAAGCTGAGCTTCGACGTCAACCAGGACATCGCCGCGCCTTACATCAAGAAAGGCGTGCGTCCCCAGGTGGCGGTCCTGCGTGAGCAGGGCGTCAACGGCCAGGTGGAAATGGCCGCGGCCTTCGACCGTGCCGGCTTCAACGCGATCGACGTGCACATGAGCGACATCCTGGCCGGTCGTGTCGACCTGAACGACTTCAAGGGCATGGTCGCCTGCGGCGGCTTCTCCTACGGCGACGTGCTCGGCGCCGGTGAGGGCTGGGCCAAGTCGGCGCTGTTCAACAGCCGTGCCCGCGATGCCTTCCAGGGTTTCTTCGAGCGCAGCGACACCTTCACCCTCGGCGTGTGCAACGGTTGCCAGATGATGTCCAACCTGCACGAGCTGATTCCTGGCAGCGAGTTCTGGCCGCACTTCGTGCGCAACCGCTCCGAGCAGTTCGAAGCCCGCGTGGCGATGGTCCAGGTTCAGGAGTCGAACTCGATCTTCCTGCAAGGCATGGCCGGTTCGCGCATGCCGATCGCCATCGCCCACGGCGAAGGCCATGCCGAGTTCGAAAGCGCCGAGGCGCTGCTCGAAGCCGACCTGTCCGGTTGCGTGGCCCTGCGCTTCGTCGATAACCACGGCAAGGTCACCGAGCGTTACCCGGCCAACCCGAACGGCTCGCCGCGCGGGATCACCGGCCTGACCAGCCGCGACGGTCGCGTCACCATCATGATGCCGCACCCTGAGCGGGTATTCCGTGCCGTGCAGAACTCCTGGCGTCCGGAAGAGTGGAACGAAGATGCGGCGTGGATGCGCATGTTCCGTAACGCTCGCGTCTGGGTGAACTGAGACCGTGTACAAGCTCGGCTTTTTCGTCCCGCCCAGCCATGTGGATGAGGTCAAGAGCGCTGTATTCGCCGCCGGTGGCGGACGGATCGGCGCCTACGACCAGTGCGCCTGGCAAGTGCTGGGCCTCGGTCAGTTTCGCCCGCTGGACGGCAGCCAGCCGTTTCTCGGGCAGGCCGGCGAGGTCGAGCAGGTGCAGGAATGGAGGGTCGAGCTGGTGGTGGCCGACGAGTTGATTCGCGACGTGGTGGCGGCTCTCAAGCAGAGCCATCCCTACGAAACGCCGGCTTACGAAGTCTGGCGCCTGGAAGACTTCTAAGGCCCCACCCATGAAAAAGCCCGCTGAACCGTTAACGGTCAGCGGGCTTTTTTGTGCCGGTTCGCTACCCACCCCGTAGGAGCGAAGCTTGCTCGCGATGAACGATAACGCGGTGTGCCAGGCATACAGCGTCGTCCTTATCGCGGGCAAGCCTCGCTCCTACAGCCTGCAGGACAGTCGTTATCAGACCTTGGCGCTGACCTCGCTGCGGTTGATCAGGGTATCCAGCGCCTTACCCAGGCCGGCGGCCTTTTCCCCGATCAGCAGGTGCCAGACGCCATCGTCGAGCTGGCTTGAACCCTGGCAGCCGAGGTTTTTCAACTGGCATTCCGACAGCGCCTTGTTGTCGCCGAGCTGCACCCGCAGGCGAGTCAGGGCGACGCAGTCCAGTTGCAGCACGTTGTCGCTGCCACCGAAGGCGGCCAGCCATTTCTGCGCTTCCTGGGGCGCGATGGGCACCGCGACCGGCGCTTCGTCGGCCGCCACCGCGGCTGGGCTGGTGGCCTCCAGCAGCTTGCCGGCGGTGGGCATGGCCAGGCGGATTTCGTCGGCGATGCTGTCGGCCAGCGGGCCGACCACCACCTGCAGGCTGCCGCCCTTGCCGGGGCGCACCACGGCCATCGCGCCCAGGGCCTTGAGTTCGCTGTCCAAGGCCTTGTTGCGATCGGCCAGTTCCAGGCGCAGGCGGGTGGTACAGGCGCCGACCGTTATCAGGTTGTCCGCGCCGCCCAGGGCCTGGATATAGGCGCCGGCCCGCTGGTTGTCGGTCATGCTGGCCTTTTCGCTACTCGGGGTGTCTTCGCGGCCCGGGGTTTTCAGGTTGAAGCGCTTGATGCAGAAGTCGAACACCAGGTAGTAGATCACCGCGTACAGCAGGCCGACCGGGAATACCAGCCAGCCATTGGTCGAGCGGCCCCAGCCGAGGGCCATGTCGATGGCGCCGCCGGAAAAGGTGAAGCCCAGGTGAATGTTCAGCAGGTTGGTGAGGGCCATGGACAGGCCGGTCAGCAGGGCGTGCGCCAGGTACAACAGCGGGGCGAGGAACATGAAGGCAAATTCGATCGGCTCGGTGACCCCGGTGAGAAACGAGGTCAGGGCCATCGACAGGAAAATCCCGCCCATCACCTTGCGCCGTTCCGGCAAGGCATTGCGGTACATGGCCAGGCACGCCGCCGGCAGGCCGAACAGCATCATCGGGAACATGCCGGTCATGAACTGGCCGCCCTTGGGGTCGCCGGCGAAGTAGCGGGTCAGGTCGCCGGTGACCACGGCGCCGGTCGCCGGATCGGTGAAACTGCCGAAAATGAACCAGGCCATGTTGTTCAGGATGTGATGCAGGCCGGTGATGATCAGCAGGCGGTTGAACACCCCGAACACGAAGGCGCCGAAGCTGCCGCTTTCCATCAGCAACTGGCCGAAGCCGTTGATGCCGTGCTGGATCGGAGGCCAGATCAGGCCGAACACCACCCCCAGGCCGACGGCGCTGAACCCGGTGACGATCGGCACGAAGCGCCGGCCGCCGAAGAACGCCAGGTATTCCGGCAGCTTGATGTCCTTGAAGCGGTTGTACAGCGCGCCGGCCAGCAGGCCGCTGATGATCCCGGCGAGCATGCCCATGTTGATGCTGGCATCGAGCACCTTGAGGGTCGCCACCATCACCAGGTAGCCGATGGCCCCGGCCAGGCCGGCGGTGCCGTTGTTGTCCTTGGCGAAGCCCACGGCGATGCCGATGGCGAAGATCAGCGCCAGGTTGGCGAAAATGGTCTGGCCGGCATCGTGGATGATCGCGATGTTCAGCAGGTCGGTGTCGCCCAGGCGCAGCAGCAGGCCGGCGATCGGCAGGATCGCGATCGGCAGCATCAGGGCCCGACCCAGGCGCTGCAGGCCTTCGATGAATAATTGGTACATGGCGTGTCTCCCGGTGTTCTTGTCGTTCTTCAGCTCAGGGGCCAGTGCTGGTGGCAGGCATGACGCACCGCCGAGGCGCTGCTCAGGTTCAGCAGGTCATGGCTGAGGCGTCGGCATTCGGCGGCGTCCAGCTGGCGGACCCGCTCCTTGATCTCGCCCACTTGCGGCGGGCTCACCGACAGTTCGCTGACCCCCAGGCCGACCAGTACCGGCGTCGCCAGCGGATCGGAGGCCAGGGCGCCGCACACGCCGACCCAGCGACCATGCCTGGCCGCGCCGGCGCAGGTCTGGGCGATCAGGCGCAACAGCGCCGGGTGCAGGGCATCGACGCGGGCGGCCAGGCCTGCGTGGTCACGGTCCATGGCCAGGGTGTACTGCGACAGGTCGTTGGTGCCGATGGAGAGGAAATCCGCGTATTCGGCCAGTTGCTCGGCGAGCAGGGCGGCCGCCGGGACTTCGATCATCACCCCCAGCTGCGGGCGCTGGTCGATGCCCAGCCCGGCGCACAGGCAATCGATGCGCTCGCGGATATGCAGCAACTCGTCGAGTTCGCTGACCATCGGCAGCAGGATGCGGCAGCGTTGCAGAGGGCTGACCTGTAGCAGCGCGCGCAGTTGCTGGTCCAGCAGTTCCGGGCGGGCCTGGGCCAGGCGAATGCCGCGCAGGCCCAGCACCGGGTTGGCTTCCACCGGCAGCGGCAGGTAGTCCAATTGCTTGTCGCCACCGACATCGATGGTGCGGATGATCACCGACTTGTCGCCCATGGCGTCCAGCACGCCCTGATAGGCCTGGCGCTGTTCCTGCTCATCGGGAGCGGTCTGGCGGTCGACGAAGAGAAACTCGGTGCGCAACAGGCCGACGCCATCGGCGCCATCGGCGTGGGCACGCTGGGCTTCCTGGCTGGACGCGACATTGGCGGCGACCTCGATTGCCAGGCCGTCGAGGGTCCGGGCCGGCAACCGGGCCTGTTGCTGTTGTTGTGCACGGCGCTGCTGACGGGCCAGATGGGCCAGGCGCACCTGCTCGATGCGCGCATCGTCCGGGGTCAGTTCCAGGCGGCCGTGATCGGCATCCAGCACCACCTGCCGTTCCTGAGGCAGGTCGAGGATTTCCGGGCCCAGGGCCACCAGGCAAGGCAGGCCCTTGCCGCGCGCGAGGATCGCCACGTGCGAGGTAGCGCCGCCGGCGGCCATGCACAGGCCGGCCACGCCCTGTTCGCTCAGTTGCAGCAGGTCGGACGGGGTCAGCTCGTGGGCCGCGACTATGGCGCCGGCCGGCAGTTGGTACTGCCAGGCTTCGCCGAGCAGGGCGCGCAGGACCCGCTGTTGCAGGTCACGCAGGTCGTTGGCGCGTTCGGCGAGCAGGGCGCTGCCCAGTTGCAGCAGTATTTCGCACTGTTCGGCGATAGCGTCGCGCCAGGCGTGGGTAGCGGCGCGTCCCTGCTCGATGCTCTGCCGGGCGGCATCCAGCAGCGTGGGGTCTTCCAGCAATGCCAGGTGCGCGGCGAAGATTGCTTCTTCCTGGGCATCCTTGCGCTGCCGGGCGTGATTCAGGGTGGTGCGAATGTCGTCGCGCACCTTTTCCAGGGCCAGCTCCAGCGCATGCTGTTCTTCCTGAGGGTGGTTATCACCACTGTCGTCGGGCAGGGTCATGGCGGTCAGGTGAAACAGCGGCCCGCAGACCAGCCCCGGCGCGGCGCAGACCCCCTGGATCACCCCCGCTTCGGCCGAACGCTGCGCGGCGGTGGCCTTGCTGACAGGCGCCGCGGCGTGGGCATCTTCGGCCAGGGGCGTGGTGAGCGCGTCCAGCAGCGCCAGCAGGGCGGCCTTGCAGTCCTTGCCCTGGCAACTGACCCGTACTTCGTCCTGCTCGCCGACGCCCAGCCCCATCAGGCTGACCAGGCTGTCGCAGGAGGCCGACTTGCCGTTGAAATGCAGTTGCGCCTTGCTGCTGAACCCCTGCGCGGTCTGGCGTATCAGCGCCGCCGGCCGGGCATGCAGGCCTCCGTGGTGATGGACCCGGGTCTGGCCTTCGGCTTCCTCGGTCGAGCTGTCCTCTGCCTGCGCCTGGGCGCCGTTGCTCGCGCGGGGGACGATATGCAGCAGCGGCTCGCCGACCTTCACCGATTTCAGGGTGATGGGCAGCGTCTGGAACTGGTCGCCGTTGGTCAGGATCATCAGGCTGATCAGGCTCTTGCTGCGTTGCGCGACCTGGTCGAGATCGAAGCGCAGCAGGGCCTGCCCGCTGCTGACCCGGGCGCCTTCCTGCACCAGCATGGAAAACCCCTCGCCCTGCAGCTGGACGGTGTCCAGGCCCAGGTGCAGCAGCAGTTCGGCGCCGTTGTCGGCGCGCAGGGTCACCGCGTGGCCGGTGCGCGCGGCATGCACCACCACCCCGGCGCAGGGCGCGTGCAGGATGTTGTTCAGTGGGTCTATGGCAATCCCGTCGCCCATCGCGCCGCTGGAAAACACCAGGTCGGGCACTCTGGCCAGGGTGAGCACCGGGCCGCTCAAGGGAGCGCCGAGCGTCAGGTCTTTATTGTTGTTGTGCATGGCGCAGTACTCGTCCGTGGAAGGAAGGGCTCAGTGAGTGCGGGTCACTTTGCTGAGGTGGCGTGGCTGGTCCGGGTCCATGCCGCGGGCCTCGGCGAGGTCGGCGGCCATGCGGTAGAAGCTCTGGATCGCGAGGATCGGATCGAGCGCCGGGTGTTCGGCCCGGGTCAGCGTCAGGTCGCGTTCGTCGATATCGTCCGGCGCTGCCAGCAGTACCCGGGCGCCGCGCTGGCGCATGTCCGCGGCAAGGCTGAGCAGGCCGCCCTGTTCGGCGCCCCGCGGGGCGAACACCAGCAGCGGGTAGTTGTCGCCGATCAGCGCCATCGGGCCGTGGCGCACCTCCGCGCTGCTGAAGGCCTCGGCCTGGATGGACGAGGTTTCCTTGAGCTTCAGCGCCGCCTCCTGGGCGATGGCGAACCCGGCGCCGCGGCCGATCACCATCAGCCGCTGGCTGTCGCGCAGGGCTTCGACGGCCAGGCGCCAGTCCTGGGTGGCCGCCTCGCGCAGTCCCTGGGGCAGGGCGAGGCCGGCGTCGAGCAACTGCGCATCCTGCTTCCAATGGGCGATCAGGCGCGCGCTGGCGCTGAGGGTGGCGATGAAACTCTTGGTTGCCGCCACGCTGCGTTCGGCGCCGGCGTGCAGGGGCAGGCAGAACTCGCTGGCGGCTTCCAGCGGGGTCTCCAGGGCGTTGACCATGGCCACGCTGAGGGCGCCGCGCTTGCGCAGCAGGCGCACGCTGTTGACCAGGTCGGGGCTCTGTCCGGACTGGGAAAAGGCGAACACCGCCTGGCCGCTGACCCGCAGCGGCGCCTGCTGCATGGTCACCACCGACATCGGCAGCGAGGCCACCGGGATGCCCAGTTGTTGCATGGTCAGGTAGGCGAAGTAACTGGCGGCATGGTCGGAACTGCCGCGGGCGACAGTCATCACCACTTGCGGCGGCTGGCGGTTCAGGCGCCCGGCCACTTCGATCAGCTGTGGATCGAGCTGTTGCAACTGACCTTCGACGGCCGTGGCAGAGGACAGCGCCTCTTCAAGCATTTTTGAAGTCAATGTCTTCTCCTTCGACCATGACGGCGGTCAGTGTGAGTGAGCGGTCCAGGCACACGCAGTCGGCCCAGCTGCCGACTTGCAGGCGCCCGCGTTCGGCCAGGCCGAGGTAATCGGCGGGAAATTGCGACAGGCGTTGCGAGGCTTCGGCCAGGGGCAGGCCGATCTTCACCAGGTTGCGCAGGGCCTGGTCCATGGTCAGGGTGCTGCCGGCCAGGGTGCCGTCCGGCAGGCGCACGCCGCCCAGGCATTTGGTCACGGTGTGGCTGCCGAGCTTGTATTCGCCGTCGGGCATGCCGGCGGCCGCGGTGGAGTCGGTCACGCAATACAGGCAGGGAATCGAGCGCAGGGCCACGCGCATCGCGCCGGGGTGGACGTGCAGCAGGTCGGGGATCAGTTCCGCGTAGCGGGCGTGGGCCAGGGCCGCGCCGACGATACCCGGCTCGCGGTGATGCAGCGGGCTCATGGCGTTGTACAGGTGGGTGAAGCTGGTGGCGCCGGCGTCGAGCGCGGCCACGCCTTCCTCGTAGCTGCCCAGGGTGTGGCCGATCTGCATGCGGATGCCGCGGGCACTGAGGGCGCGGATCAGCCCGTCATGGCCGGCGATTTCCGGGGCGATGGTGATCACCCGGATCGGCGCCAGGCGCAGGTAGGCCTCGACTTCGGCCAGCAGTGCGGTATGGGCGAAGTTGGGCTGGGCGCCGAGCTTGCCGGGGTTGATGTACGGGCCTTCCAGGTGCACGCCCAGGACCCGCGCGCTGCCGTCCGGGCGCTGTTCGCAGTAGTGGCCGAGCTCGCTCAGGACCCGGGTGATGTCCTCGGTCGGCGCGGTCATGGTGGTGGCCAGCAGCGAGGTGGTGCCGAAGCGCACGTGGGTGCGGGCGATGGTCTCGAACGCCGGGGTGCCTTCCATGATGTCCTTGCCACCGCCGCCGTGCACGTGCAGGTCGATGAAACCCGGCAGCAGGTAGGGCAGGTCGTTGTCCGCCGGGTCGCAGGGGCTGCCGTCGATACCGGTGACCTTGCCGTCCCGGTGGCTCAGGCGACCGCGAATCCAGCCGTGCGGGGTGAGGATGTTGTGTTCGGACATGGGCAGCTCTCTGGGGCTCGTTCTGACTCGGCGGCCTGGCTCAGCGGCGCAGCTCGGCGACGAAGTCGTAGTAGTCGTTGCGGCAATAGGTGTCGGTGACTTCGATGGGGGTGTTGTCCTCGAGGTAGCCGACGCGGGTCATCAGCAGCATCGCGGTGCCGGGGGCGATGCCCACCAGGGCGGCGAATTCGTCGGAGGCGTTGATCGCCTGGATATGCTGCAGGGCCCGGACCACCGGGCGGCCGATACCGTCGAGGTAGGCATAGAGCGAGTCGCCCACGGCGTCCGGCCGGGCAATGATCGAGGCGGGCAGGGTGCTCATTTCGATCGCCATCACCGTGTCGTCGGCTTTGCGCAGGCGCTTCAAGCGCGCGACCTTGTCGTTCGGCGACAGCCCCAGGCGGATCAGTTCTTCATGGGTTGGCGTGGTGATCTCGCGCTCCAGCCACTGCGAGCCGGGCACGAAGCCCTTGAGCCGGAGCATTTCGCTGAAGCCGGACAAGCGCGACAGCGGCTGTTCCAGGCGCGGTGTGATGAAGGTGCCGGAGCCTTGGCTGCGGCGGATCAGGCCTTGTTCGAACAGCACTTCCAGCGCCTTGCGGGCGGTCACCCGGGAGATGTTCAGCAGCTCGCTCAGGTTGCGCTCCGAGGGCAGCGCCTGTTCGGCTTTCCACTGGCCGGCATGGATCGCGGCTTCGAGGTTGCGCGCCAGTTGCAGGTACAGCGGGGTCGGCTGGGTGTCGTCGGGGCGCAGGGCCAGGATGTGGTTCATCTGTGGGGTTCCGATGCGTTATTGGAGTGTTGTCGCCCGGTAATGAGGCGAAAAACTAATACCACTTAAATACCATGTCAACGCTGGCAATGGCTGCTTTAGCCAGCAAATAGGGGGCTATTTGGGGTGGTGGAAGGCGTTTTTGAGTAAGTGGTATTAGAGCGGTCTGAATGCAGGCGCGAAAACCCCAGGCGCGGCGGTTCTTCGGCGGCGAATTGGTATTCACCTGCCGAAGCCGGCGCGGCCGGCGATTTTTTTTGTAACGGGGAGGTTTGGCGGGTGCCGCGAGGGCTCAGGGACGGATTTCGATCATCGTGCCGTCCGGGACCAGGCCCCAGACTTCGCGCATGTCGACGTTGCGCATGGCGATGCAGCCGTCGGTCCAGTCCAGGGTGTGGAAGTACTGCTCGGGGTAGTCTTCGCTGTCCGGGGTGCCGTGGATCATGATCATGCCGCCGGGCTCCACGCCCTCGCGGCGCGAGCGCGCGGAATCGCTGATGTTCGGGTAGGAGATGTGCATGGCCAGGTTGAAGCGCTCGCTGGTCTTGCGCCAGTCGAGCCAGTAGAAGCCTTCCGGCGTGCGCTTGTCGCCTTCCATGAGCTTCGCGCCCTTGGGCTGCTTGCCCAGGGAAATGCGGTAGGTCTTGATGGGCTTGCCATCGTTGATCAGTTGCAACTGATGGGCCGACTTGAGGACCAGGACTTTTTCGATGACTTTGCCGTTCAGGGTGTCCATGGCCGAGGCATGGGAAACGGCGACCAACGACCAGCAGAAAAGGGCGAGCAACCAGCGCATTGAAACGATATCCCTAACGAGTACACAGGTGCCGCGTACGTTGTGTTGTTTAAGTGATGGCAGGCTGAGCCAGGGGCGGAATGGACTCGGAACGCACGGGGAACCGCTGGTCCCGCCGGTCAGCGAAGAAGCATTCTAAGGTACGCCCGACCGTGCGAAAAGCCAGCTCGGACCAAGGGATATCGGCTTCTTCGAAAAGCCGCACTTCCAGGCTCTCGGCGCCGGCGGCGAAGTCCGCGTCCGCCAGCTCGGCGCGAAAGAACACATGCACCTGGCTGATGTGCGGGACATCGATCAGGGTATAGATGCTCAGGTTGCGCACCCGCGCGCAGGCTTCCTCGAAGGTCTCGCGAATGGCCGCCTGCTCGACGGTTTCGCCGTTCTCCATGAAGCCCGCCGGCAGCGTCCAGTAACCCCGGCGCGGCTCGATGGCGCGTCGACACAGCAGCACCTGGGTGCCCCAGGTGGGCAGGCAGCCGGCGACGATATTCGGGTTCTGGTAGTGGATGGTCTGGCAGTGGTCGCAGACGAAACGCAGGCGCGAATCGCCTTCGGGAATGCGCTGGGTGACCGGGTGACCGCACTGGCTGCAGAATTTCATGCTGGGTATCCGAAAAGGCTGGGCCTATCTTGGCGTGCACGGGGCTTTGTCGGCAAGTTGTCGTTACGCGACATGGCGTGGATCGGGGCTTGGGCGGTCGGTTTGTTTGGTGCATGATGCGTAGGGTCTGTCGACCTTTGTGGCGATCGTCAGCAAAGGCCGGCCGGCCTTACTAGCGCACAGACCGAGAAGACTCATGCTGGACGAGCTACTGCACCGGGTAAGCAACCATACGCCGCGAACGCTGGAGACGGATCGTCGTTTCCCGGAAGCCGCCGTGCTGGTGCCGATTACCCGCAGTGACGAGCCCGAGCTGGTGCTGACCCTGCGGGCCAGCGGGTTGTCCACCCATGGCGGCGAAGTGGCCTTTCCCGGCGGCCGCCGCGACCCCGAGGACCCCGACCTGGTGTTTACCGCCCTGCGCGAGGCCGAAGAGGAAATCGGCCTGCCCCCGGGCCTGGTGGAAGTGATCGGCCCCCTGAGCCCGCTGATTTCCCTGCACGGGATCAAGGTCACGCCTTACGTCGGGGTGATTCCCGATTACGTCGAATACCGGCCCAACGACGCCGAGATCGCCGCGGTGTTCAGCGTGCCGCTGGAGTTTTTCCGCCAGGACCCGCGCGAACATACCCACCGCATCGATTACCAGGGCCGCAGCTGGTACGTGCCGAGCTATCGCTTCGGCGAGTACAAGATCTGGGGCCTGACGGCGATCATGATCGTCGAGCTGATCAACCTGCTGTACGACGCCAGGATCAGCCTGCACCAACCACCGAAAAGCTTTATCAATATTTGAAGCCATCGCTCGTATGGCCCGGACCCTGCCGTATACCTGAGCCTGCCTGGCCCTGAGGATGACACTATGAAATACCGCCTGGGCGATGCCCGCGTCGAAACCCACCCGCAAAGCTGGGTTGCACCCAATGCCACGCTGGTGGGCAAGGTCAAGCTGGAGGAGGGGGCCAGCGTCTGGTTCAACGCGGTGCTGCGCGGCGACAACGAGCTGATCCTGATCGGGCGGAACAGCAACGTGCAGGACGGCACCGTGATGCACACCGACATGGGCTTTCCGTTGACCATCGGCACCGGCGTGACCATCGGCCACAACGCCATGCTGCATGGCTGCACCGTCGGCGACTACAGCCTGATCGGCATCAACGCAGTGATTCTCAATGGCGCGAAGATCGGCAAGAACTGCATCATCGGCGCCAACTCGCTGATCGGCGAGGGCAAGGAAATCCCCGACGGTTCGCTGGTAATGGGCTCGCCGGGCAAGGTGGTGCGCGAACTGACCGAGCAGCAGAAGAAGATGCTCGAGGCCAGCGCCGCGCACTATGTGCACAACGCCCAGCGCTATGCCCGCGACCTGGCCGAGCAGGAATGATGGACGCTCCCGAAAAGCCCGTTCCATCGCCCTGCGTGAGCATCTGCGCGCTGGACGATGACGATATCTGCACCGGCTGCCAGCGCACGGTCGAGGAGATCACTCGCTGGAGCCGCATGGACAATGCCGAGCGCCGCGAGGTGCTGGCGCTGTGTCACGAGCGCGCCAAATCCAGCGGGCTGCTGTGGATGCTGGGCGGCAAATCCACCACTTGACGGTCTGTATCCACCTGTAGCCGCTGCCGAGCCCCCGAGGCTGCGATCGCCATGCCCGCGCCGCGACTACAGGGTTTTGCGTGCTCTCTGCCGCTCAAGTACCCTGTCTGCCTCATCCAGAGGTACACCCCGGCCCATGTTCTTCCTGATTGCCTATATCGGCAGCGTCGTGCTGATCAACTATGCCTTCTCCACAGCGCCGCACCTGGACATCATCTGGTCCGCCTGGGGCGGGCTGGTGTTCGTCCTGCGCGACATGGTGCAGACCCGTTTCGGTCATGGCGCGATCGTCGCCATGCTGGTGGCGCTGGTGCTGTCCTATGTGACTTCCGAGCCGGCCATCGCCTTGGCCAGCGCCACGGCGTTCGCCGTTTCCGAGTGCATCGACTGGCTGGTGTTCAGCATCACCAAGCGCCCGTTGCACGACCGCCTGTGGATAAGTTCGGCGCTGAGCATTCCCTTGGACACCTTTATCTTCTTCGGCCTGATCGACGCCCTGACCCCGGGCGTGATCCTCACGGCGCTGGGCTCGAAGTTCGCCGGCGTGACCGTGGTCTGGCTCGCCATGGCCTGGCGTTTGCGCAAGGCGGCGTGCGCGAGCTGAGGCCAACGGGCGCGGTTCATGTAAAATGCCGCGCTTTCTTCCCCATGGGCCGCCCGCCTGACGCACGGCCCTCGATGATCCGCTCCTTTTTGAGGACCTTCAGATGACCCGTATCGGAACTCCATTGTCGCCAACCGCGACCCGCGTTTTGCTGTGTGGCTGTGGTGAATTGGGCAAGGAGGTGGTGATCGAGCTGCAACGCCTGGGCGTTGAAGTGATTGCCGTGGATCGCTACGCCAACGCGCCGGCCATGCAGGTCGCCCATCGCAGCCATGTGATCAACATGCTCGACGGCGCTGCGCTGCGGGCGGTGATCGAGGCGGAGAAGCCGCATTTCATCGTGCCGGAAATCGAAGCCATCGCCACCGCCACCCTGGTGGAACTGGAATCCGAAGGTTTCACCGTGATCCCGACCGCCCGGGCAGCGCAACTGACCATGAACCGCGAAGGCATCCGTCGCCTGGCCGCCGAGGAGCTGGACCTGCCGACTTCGCCTTACCACTTCGCCGATACCTTCGAGGACTACCGCAAGGCGGTGGAAGACCTGGGCTTCCCGTGCGTGGTCAAGCCGGTGATGAGTTCCTCGGGCAAGGGCCAGAGCCTGCTGCGCAGCGCCGACGACGTGCAGAAGGCCTGGGACTACGCCCAGGAAGGCGGACGCGCGGGCAAGGGCCGGGTGATCATCGAAGGCTTCATCGATTTCGACTACGAAATCACCCTGCTGACCGTGCGTCACGTCGGCGGCACCACCTTCTGCGCGCCGGTCGGCCACCGCCAGGAGAAGGGCGACTACCAGGAGTCCTGGCAGCCGCAGGCCATGAGCCCCAAAGCCCTGGCCGAGTCCGAGCGCGTGGCCAAGGCCGTGACCGAAGCCCTGGGCGGGCGTGGCCTGTTCGGCGTCGAACTGTTCATCAAGGGCGATCAGGTGTGGTTCAGCGAAGTGTCGCCGCGCCCTCACGACACTGGCCTGGTGACCCTGATTTCCCAGGACCTGTCGCAGTTCGCGCTGCATGCGCGGGCGATTCTCGGCCTGCCGGTGCCGCTGATCCGTCAGTTCGGCCCATCGGCCTCGGCGGTGATCCTGGTGGAAGGCCAGTCCACCCAGACCGCGTTCGCCAACCTGGGCGCGGCCCTGAGCGAGCCGGACACCGCCCTGCGCCTGTTCGGCAAGCCTGAAGTCAACGGCCAGCGCCGCATGGGCGTGGCCCTGGCGCGCGACGAGTCGATCGAGGCCGCCCGGGCCAAGGCGACCCGCGCTTCCCAGGCGGTGGTTGTAGAACTGTAAAAGCATCGCGGGCAAGCCTCGCTCCTACAGAAGAGCGCGATCTTCTTCTCTAGGAGCGAGGCTTGCCCGCGATTGACGTCCCGTCAGCCGACCCGATTCAGGTCGTTGTTACGCGTTTCCTTCAGGCACAGCACAGCGATCAGGCTGAGCAACGCTGCCGCCGACACATAGCCGCCGACCCAGCTCAATCCTCCCATCGCCACCAGCTTCTGGGCGAAGAAGGGCGCCGCCGAGGCGCCGACGATGCCACCCAGGTTGTAGGCCGCCGACGCGCCGGTATAGCGCACGTGGGTCGGAAACAGCTCGGGCAACAGCGCCCCCATTGGCGCGAATGTCACACCCATCAGGAACAGCTCGATGCACAGGAACAGCGCCACGCCTGCGGTCGAGCCCTGGGTCAGCAGGGGTTCCATGGTGAAGCCGGAAACAATCGCCAACAGGCCGCCGACGATCAGCACCGGCTTGCGCCCATAACGATCGCTGGCCCAGGCCGACAGCGGCGTGGCCGCGGCCATGAACAGCACCGCGAAGCACAGCAGGCCGAGGAAGGTTTCGCGGCTGTAGCCGAGGGTGGCGACGCCATAACTCAGCGAAAACACCGTCGAGATGTAAAACAGCGCATAGCACACCACCATCGCCGCGGCGCCCAGCAGCACCGGTTGCCAGTACTGGCTGAACAGCTCGACCAGCGGCATCCTGACCCGCTCCTGGCGGGCGATGGCGTTGGCGAACACCGGGGTTTCATGCAGTTTCAGGCGTACATAGAGGCCCACCAGCACCAGCGCGGCGCTGAGCAGGAACGGAATCCGCCAGCCCCAGGCACGGAACTGTTCGTCGCTCAGGCTCATGGCCAGGGTCAGGAACAGGCCGTTGGCGGCGAGAAAGCCGATCGAGGGGCCCAACTGCGGGAACATGCCGAACCAGGCGCGTTTGCCCGCCGGCGCGTTTTCGGTGGCGAGCAGCGCGGCGCCGCCCCATTCGCCACCCAGCCCCAGGCCCTGGCCGAAGCGCAGCAGGCACAGCAGGATCGGCGCCCAGGCGCCAATGCTGTCGTAGCCGGGGAGTACGCCGATTAAGGTGGTGCACACGCCCATCAGCAGCAGCGAGGCCACCAGGGTCGACTTGCGGCCGATGCGGTCGCCGAAGTGGCCGAACAGCGCCGAGCCCAGCGGGCGGGCGAGGAAGGCAATACCGAAGGTCAGGAAGGCCGAGAGCATCTGGGCGGTGCCGGACGTCTGCGGGAAGAACACCGGGCCGATCACCAGCGCGGCGGCGGTGGCGTACACGTAGAAGTCGTAGAACTCGATGGCGGTGCCGATAAAGCTGGCGGTGGCCACGCGGCGGGCGGAATTGGTCGGCTGGGCAGGCGCGGAAGCGCTGTAGGTCGTGCTGGTCGTCATGCGGTTATCCCTGACAGTCATAGGCTCCATGGGAGCGAATTATTATGGTCGAGCACCCAGGGATGTGGGTTTGGCGCGGGCGTGGCTCGGGGTGCAAGCGAACGCCGGACAAAAGCGAATGCAACGGGACAGAAGCCGCCGGGTGCGGGTAGCACGCGGATCCTGCGGGGCTTGGGTAAGCGAAGCGATTATAGGAAGGCCCCTAACGATCCAACAAGCGACACTTGCAACCTGTAGCCCCGTAGCCGCTGCCGAGCCCCGGCGAGGCTGCGATCGACGGCGCAGCCGTCGCAATCCAAGCGGCGCGGTATTTCAGTCGCAATACCTTGTCCCTACCCGCGCCCGCTTCGCCGGTATGCCGCCTAGCTCAATCACAGTCTGCGGCAACGGTTACAGGGTCAGTGGGGCACCCGGCTTGGTATGCCAGATCAGCACGCGGCTGACGCGGTTTTCCTCGGTTTCGAGGATTTCCAGGCGGTAGCGGCCGATCTTCAGGCAGACGGCGCTGTCGGGAATGGTTTCCAGCGCTTCGGTGACCAGCCCGTTGAGGGTTTTCGGGCCGTCGCTGGGCAGGTGCCAGCCCAGGCTCTTGTTCAGTTCGCGGATCGAGGCGGCGCCTTCGATCACGTAGCGTCCATCGGCCTGGGGATGGATATGCGGGTTGTCGAGGCTGTGTTCGCTTTCGAATTCACCGACGATTTCTTCGAGGATGTCTTCCAGGGTGACGATGCCCAGCACTTCGCCGTACTCGTCCACCACCATGCCCAGGCGGCGCTGCTGCTTGTGGAAGTTCAGCAGCTGCAATTGCAGCGGGGTGCTTTCCGGGACGAAGTAGGGTTCATGGCAGGCCGCCAGCAGGGCTTCCTGGGTCAGGCTGGCATCCGGCAGCAGGTGGCGGACCTGGCGGGTGTTGAGCACCGCCTCGACCTGGTTGATGTCGCTGTGGAACACCGGCAAGCGGGTGCGCTTGGACAGGCGCAGTTGCTCGATGATGTCGCCGATCGGGTCGTCCAGGTTGATCCCGTCGACTTCGCTGCGCGGCACCAGGATGTCGTTGACGGTGATGTTGTCCAGGGCGTGGATGCCCGACACCGGGTGCGGGCGACCGTTGGCATGCTCCTCGATGTCGTCCGGGTCGGCAGCCTGTTCATCCTCGCTCTGTTTGACCACGCCGGCCTTGCGGCCGAAGGGGCGCAGCAGCAACTGGCTGATGCCGTCGAGCAGCCAGGCCGCGGGATAGATGATCTTCAGCGGCACGCCCAGCAGGGTGTTGCCCAGGCTGAGAAGGGCTTCCGGATAACGCGTGGCCAGGGTTCGGGGCAGATAGTCGGCCAGGACCAGCAAGGCGCTGGTCGCGAGCAGGCACGCCAGCCAGGGACCGTTCTGCGCCCACTGCGCCAGCGCCAGCAAGGTGGTGATGATGACCGCCAGCACCCTACACAGGGTGTTGCACAGGATCAGGCTTTCACGCGGGAAGCTCAGGCGCGCCAGCGGCTTGTCGCCGGAGCGTGTGGCGGTGCGCAGGGTCAGCAGGTGCTGTTGGGCGGACTCGATGGCGGTGAACAGTCCCGACCACAGCACCAGCAGGGCCAGGACCACGAGCATCGGCTCGGTGGGCAGGTTGTCCATTATCGCCGCTCGTCAGATATGCAGGATGTATTCACGGACCAGCTTGCTGCCGAAATACGCCAGCATCAGCAGGCAGAAGCCGGCCAGGGTCCAGCGAATCGCCTTGTGCCCGCGCCAGCCGAGGCGGTTGCGGCCCCACAGCAGCACGCTGAACACCACCCAGGCCAGGCAGGCCAGCAGGGTTTTGTGCACCAGGTGCTGGGCGAACAGGTTCTCGACGAACAGCCAGCCGGAGACCAGCGACAGCGACAGCAGCGTCCAGCCGGCCCAGAGGAAGCCGAACAGCAGGCTTTCCATGGTTTGCAGCGGCGGGAAATTCTTGATCAGCCCGGAGGGGTGCTTGTGCTTGAGCTGGTGGTCCTGCACCAGCAGCAACAAGGCCTGGAACACGGCGATGGTGAACATGCCGTAGGCGAGGATCGACAGCAGGATATGCGCCAGGATGCCGGGTTCTTCGTCGATCACCGGCACCGTGCCGGTGGGTACGAACTGCGCCAGCAGCACGGTCAGCGCTCCCAGCGGGAACAGCAGCACCAGCAGGTTTTCCACCGGAATGCGCGCGCAGGCCAGCAGGGTCAGGGCGATCACCGCGGCGGCGATCAGGCTGGCGGCGCTGAAGAAGTCCAGGCCAAGGCCCACGGGCGTCAACAGGTGGGTCAGGAGGCTGGCGCCATGGGCGAGCAGGGCAAGGATGCCGAGCGAGACCAGCAGGCGCTTGTCCGTCTTGGCGGCCTGGGCCAGACGAGTGCCTTGATAGAGAGTCGCAGCGGCATAGAGAAAGGCGGCGGCGAGGGTGGTTAGCAAGCTGGGTGACAAGGGGAGCATAAATCCTGTTAGGCAAGCCCGAAAGTCGTTGAGTTTGGCATAGAACCGCCATCGCACGAAAGACCGCGCCAGCAGACGGCGGCTGTGCGCCGCGCGCAGTCTTCGCTATAATCCGCGACCTGCCTATGCCCCGACTCACCGAGCACCTCTTCATATATAGGGTCTGGGCCGCCATTACCTCGGTCTACTTAGGGCCTGAAAGGATCGCGCATGTTTGAAAACCTAACCGACCGTCTCTCGCAGACGCTGCGCCATGTCACCGGCAAGGCCAAGCTGACCGAGGACAACATCAAAGACACCCTGCGCGAAGTGCGCATGGCGTTGCTCGAAGCCGACGTCGCCCTGCCGGTGGTCAAGGATTTCGTCAACTCGGTGAAGGAACGCGCGGTCGGCACCGAAGTGTCGCGCAGCCTGACCCCAGGCCAGGCATTCGTGAAGATCGTCCAGGCAGAGCTTGAAAGCCTGATGGGCGCGGCCAACGAAGACCTCAACCTGAGCGCCGTGCCGCCTGCCGTTGTGCTGATGGCCGGTTTGCAGGGTGCCGGTAAGACCACCACCGCCGGCAAGCTCGCGCGCTTCCTCAAAGAGCGCAAGAAGAAGAGCGTGATGGTGGTGTCCGCCGACGTTTATCGTCCGGCGGCGATCAAGCAGCTCGAAACCCTGGCCAACGATATTGGCGTCACCTTCTTCTCGTCCGACCTGAGCCAGAAGCCGGTCGCGATCGCCGAAGCGGCTATTAGAGAAGCCCGTCTCAAGTACATCGACGTGGTCATCGTCGACACCGCCGGTCGCCTGCACGTCGATGCCGACATGATGCAAGAGATTCAGGCGCTGCACGCGGCGGTCAAGCCGGTGGAAACCCTGTTCGTGGTCGACGCCATGACCGGCCAGGACGCGGCCAACACGGCCAAGGCCTTTGGCGACGCGCTGCCGCTGACCGGCGTGGTGCTGACCAAGGTCGACGGCGACGCCCGTGGCGGTGCGGCGCTGTCGGTTCGGGCGATTACCGGCAAGCCGATCAAGTTCATCGGCATGGGCGAGAAGACCGAAGCCCTCGAGCCGTTCCACCCCGAGCGTATCGCTTCGCGAATCCTGGGCATGGGCGACGTGCTCAGCCTGATCGAGCAGGCCGAACAGACCCTCGACAAGGAAAAGGCCGACAAGCTGGCCAAGAAGCTGAAGAAGGGCAAGGGCTTCGACCTCGAAGACTTCCGCGATCAGCTGCAACAGATGAAGAACATGGGCGGCCTCGGCGGCCTGATGGACAAGCTGCCGAACATCGGCGGGGTGAACCTGGCGCAAATGGGCAATGCCCAGGGCGCGGCCGAGAAGCAGTTCAAGCAGATGGAAGCCATCATCAACTCCATGACCCCGGCCGAGCGTCGCGATCCCGAGCTGATCAGCGGTTCGCGCAAGCGCCGGATCGCCATGGGGTCCGGCACCCAGGTGCAGGACATCGGTCGTTTGATCAAGCAGCACAAGCAGATGCAGAAGATGATGAAGAAATTCTCCGCCAAGGGCGGAATGGCGAAAATGATGCGCGGCCTGGGCGGCATGATGCCCGGCGGCGGCATGCCGAAGATCTGAAGAATCCGCGCCGGCAGCCATGCCGGCGTTTTTTCCACGGGGACGTGGAATCCCGGGCAGACCCTCGATTGGGGCGCGCCCACTGGCTGTCGCTTGCGACGGCTCCATGGCAAATCTGAGTGGCGGCCGATGGGCGCCGGAAAAAGTCATTTGCAAAAGTCCGGATATTCCTTAGAATATGCGGCCTTTCGGGCACCCATGCCCGCTGTGCATTTAGATTTGCAGCACCGACTACAGGAACGATGTTCACATGCTAACAATCCGTCTTGCCCTTGGCGGCTCCAAAAAGCGCCCGTTTTACCACTTGACCGTGACCGACAGCCGCAACCCACGCGACGGTTCGCACAAGGAACAAGTTGGCTTCTTCAACCCGATCGCTCGTGGTCAAGAAGTCCGTCTGTCCGTGAACCAAGAGCGCGTAGCCTACTGGCTGAGCGTTGGTGCACAACCATCTGAGCGTGTTGCTCAGCTGTTGAAGGAATCGGCTAAGGCTGCAGCCTGAACCCTATGAACGCGACGCCTGCTCCTGCTGATGATTTGATCGTCATTGGCAAAATCTACTCTGTTCATGGCGTTCGCGGCGAAGTGAAGGTTTATTCCTTTACTGATCCGATTAAAAACCTGTTGGACTACAAAACCTGGACGCTCAAGCGCGAAGGTAGCGTGAAACAGGTTGAGCTGGTCAGCGGACGCGGGAACGAAAAGTTCCTGGTCGCAAAGCTCAAGGGTCTCGATGATCGTGAAGAAGCGCGTCTTCTGGCCGGTTATGAGATCTGCGTGCCGCGCAACCTGTTCCCTGAACTGACCGACGGCGAGTACTACTGGTACCAGCTGCAAGGTCTCAAGGTCATCGACACTCAAGGGCAACTGCTCGGGAAGATCGATCACCTGCTGGAGACCGGCTCGAACGATGTAATGGTGGTCAAGCCTTGCGCTGGCAGCCTGGATGATCGCGAACGCCTGTTGCCCTATACCGAGCACTGCGTGTTGGCCGTCGACCTGGCAGCGGGCGAGATGAAGGTGGATTGGGACGCGGATTTCTGAACGTGGCTAGCCTGCGCGTAGAAGTGATCAGTCTGTTTCCCGAGATGTTTTCCGCCATCAGCGACTACGGCATAACCAGCCGCGCGGTGAAACAGGGGCTCTTGCAACTGACCTGTTGGAATCCGCGAGACTACACCACGGATCGACATCACACTGTGGACGATCGCCCATTTGGCGGTGGCCCGGGCATGGTGATGAAGATCAAGCCCCTGGAAGATGCGCTGGTTCAGGCCAGGCAGGCCGCCGGGGAGGGTGCGAAGGTGATCTACCTGTCGCCCCAAGGCCGCAGACTGACTCAGTCGGCGGTACGCGAATTGGCGAATGAGGATGCATTGATCCTGATTGCTGGTCGTTATGAAGGCATCGACGAGCGTTTTATCGAGGCTCATGTCGATGAAGAGTGGTCGATTGGCGACTATGTACTCTCCGGTGGCGAGCTGCCGGCGATGGTCCTGATCGATGCGGTTACGCGACTGCTGCCTGGAGCTTTAGGGCATGTGGATTCCGCGGAGGAAGATTCCTTCACGGATGGTCTGCTGGATTGCCCGCATTACACCCGACCGGAGGTGTATGCGGATCAGCGTGTTCCCGACGTGTTGCTGAGTGGCAATCACGCACACATCCGGCGTTGGCGTTTGCAGCAGTCCCTTGGTCGGACCTACGAACGACGCGCCGATCTTCTGGAAAGCCGCTCGCTTTCTGGAGAAGAGAAGAAGCTGCTCGAGGAATACATCCGCGAGCGGGACGATAGTTAACAACGTATCGATGGTAGATCCGACGATTTACCTTAGGAGCACAGCATGACCAACAAAATCATCCTTGCACTCGAAGCAGAGCAGATGACCAAAGAGATCCCAGCCTTTGCCCCGGGCGACACCATTGTCGTTCAGGTGAAAGTGAAGGAAGGCGATCGTTCCCGTCTGCAAGCGTTCGAAGGCGTTGTCATCGCCAAGCGTAACCGCGGCGTGAACAGTGCATTCACCGTTCGTAAAATCTCCAACGGTGTTGGCGTAGAGCGTACTTTCCAGACCTACAGCCCGCAGATCGACAGCATGGCTGTCAAGCGTCGCGGCGACGTACGCAAAGCCAAGCTGTACTACCTGCGCGACCTGTCGGGTAAAGCAGCTCGCATCAAGGAAAAACTGGCCTGAGTCCAGCTTCCGATGCAGAAAAAAGCAGCCTACGGGCTGCTTTTTTGTTGCCGGTCATTTATCCCCGAATTGTGTTTCAGGCAGTAGAACCATGAGCCCCCGCGAGCAAGAAATCCAACGCCGGACCGAGCTGTCGGTCACCCGCGTGACCAAGGCGGTGTTCCCGTCGACCACCAATCACCACAACACCCTGTTCGGCGGCACGGCGCTGGCTTGGATGGACGAAGTGTCGTTCATCGCCGCGACCCGCTTCTGCCGGCTGCCGCTGGTCACCGTGTCCACCGACCGGATCGATTTCAATCACCCGATTGCCGCGGGCTCCATCGTCGAGCTGGTCGGACGGGTGGTGAAGGTCGGCAACACCAGCCTCAAGGTCGAGGTCGAGGTGTTTGTCGAGAGCATGAGCTGCGACGGGCGGGAAAAGGCCATTCACGGCCTGTTCAGCTTTGTCGCCATCGATGACGACAAGCGTCCGGTGCCGGTATTGCCGGGCTTCGCCGACTGATAGCGAGCAGCCCGCTCGTAGGGGCGAGCCTGCTCGCGATACCCTTCAACCCGCCGCCGTCTCCTTCTGGATCAACGCCACCAGGGTCCAGCCCGCCGTGGGCTTGAGGGTGCCGTCCGGCGTCACGACATGCACCCAGCCGCTGTTGTCGCGGGCGAACAGCAGGGTCGCCCGCTCGCCATGCAGGGCCTGGTAATCCTCCCAGCCAAAACCCTCGGTCAGGTTGGTGCTGTACAGCTCCGCGCCCTGGCCCAGCAGGCTGGCCAGCTTGCTGTAGGACAGGGCGTCGCTGCCCAGCAGTTGCCCGCGGTGTTCATGGCTGGCGCGATGCTTGTCGGTGCGGCGGCTTTCCTGGCTGTTGGCCAGGGCGAACAGGCGCTGATGGCTGAAGTCGTGACGAAAGCGCATGGCCGCCAAGGTGTTCAGCTCGCCCGAGGGCGACAGCGCCAGCAGATGGCCAAGCCCTACCAGGTCCAGATGAGCGTCGGCATGTTGTGAGGCGGGGTTGCCGAAATAGGTCGGCAGGCCGTCCATGCGCGCGGCGCGGATGTTTTCCCAGCTCGAATCGGTCAGCAGCACGCGGCTGCCCAATTGTTGCAGTGCCTTGCCGATGGCCCGCGCCGGGGCATTGGCGCCGACGATCAGGAAGCCGCTCGGCGCCGGCTCCGCGACCTTCAGCAGGCGCGCCAGCGGTCGTGCGGTGGCGCTTTGCAGGACCACGGTGCCGATGATCACGGCAAAGGTCAGCGGCACCAGCAGCAGCGCGCCTTCATGGCCGGCCTGGTCCAGGCGGATGGCGAAGATCGCCGAGACCGCCGCCGCGACAATGCCCCGTGGCGCGATCCAGGCCAGCAGGGCCCGTTCGCGCCAACTCAGGTTCGAGCCGGCGGTGGACAGCAGCACATTCAATGGCCGGGCGATGAACTGGATCACCAGCAGCAGGATCAGCACCAGCGGCCCCAGGGCGATCAGGGCGTTGAGGTCCAGGCGCGCCGCCAGCAGGATGAACAGGCCGGAAATCAGCAGCACGCTGAGGTTTTCCTTGAAATGCAGGATGTGCCGCACATCGACATCCTTCATGTTGGCCATCCACATGCCCATCAAGGTCACGGCCAGCAGCCCGGACTCATGCATCACCTGGTTGGCGCCGATGAAAATGCCCAGTACCGAGGCCAGCGTGGCCAGGTTGTGCAGGTACTCTGGCAGCCACTGGCGGCGCATGACGTTGCCCAGCACCCAGCCGCCGACGACGCCGAACAGGCTGCCGCAGAGGATCACGCCGCCGAAGGTCAGCAGGCTGTGCTGCAAGCCCTGGCCTTCGGCGCTGGCGATGATGAAGCTGTAGACCACCACCGCCAGCAGGGCGCCGATCGGGTCGATGACGATGCCTTCCCAGCGCAGGATGTTGGCGATCGAGGCCTTGGGCCGGACCACCCGCAGCATCGGCACGATCACGGTGGGGCCGGTGACCAGGGTCAGGGTGCCGAACAGCAGCGCCAGCAGCCAGTCGAACCCCAGCAGCCAGTGCGTGGCCAGGGTGATCACCGCCCAGGTCGAGAGTGCGCCGACGGTCACCAGGCGATGCACCACCTTGCCGATCTCGCGCCATTCCGAGAGGTGCAGGGTCAGGCTGCCCTCGAACAGGATCAGCGCCACCGCCAGGGATACCAGGGGCATCAGCAGCGGGCCGAACAGCTCCTGCGGGTCGAGCCAGCCCAGGACCGGGCCGGCGAGAATGCCGCTCAACAGCAGGAACAGAATGGCCGGCAGTTTCAGGCGCCAGGCCAGCCACTGGCAGCCCACCGCCGCCACGCCGATGCCGCCAAAGGCCAACAGAATCTGTTGTTCGTTCATTGAAGCTCCCTGTTCCTTGAAATGGCTGGCTATGAAAGACTAGCGACCCCGCCCACAGTTCACTATTTTTTTGGCCCGCTCCAGGGCCGTGCCTTTCGAGTTTTTATGCCTGCCATCGACCATCCCCTGATTGACCGTTTCCTTGATGCGCTGTGGCTGGAAAAGGGCCTTTCGGACAACACCCGGGAGGCCTATCGCAGCGACCTGGCGCTGTTCAACGGCTGGTTGCAGGAGCGCGGGCTGGAACTGTCGGGGGTGGGGCGCGAGCCGATTCTCGACCACCTCGCCTGGCGGGTGGAGCAGGCCTACAAACCGCGTTCGACGGCGCGTTTTCTGTCTGGCGTGCGTGGCTTCTATCGCTACCTGCTGCGGGAAAAGCTGATCGCCGTGGACCCCACTCTGCAAGTCGACATGCCGCAACTGGGGCGGCCGTTGCCCAAGTCCCTGTCGGAAGCGGATGTCGAGGCCCTGCTGGCCGCCCCGGACCTGAGCGAGGCCATCGGCCAGCGCGATCGGGCGATGCTCGAAGTCCTGTATGCCTGCGGTTTGCGCGTCACCGAGCTGATCAGCCTGACTCTGGAGCAGGTCAATCTGCGCCAGGGCGTATTGCGGGTGATGGGCAAGGGCAGCAAGGAGCGCCTGGTGCCGATGGGGGAGGAGGCGATCGTCTGGGTCGAGCGCTACCTGCGCGATGGCCGTGGCGAGCTGCTCGGCGGGCGCCCCAGCGATGTGCTGTTCCCCAGCCAGCGCGGCGAGCAGATGACCCGCCAGACCTTCTGGCATCGGATCAAGCACCAGGCGAAGGTCGCCGGGATCGGCAAGTCGTTGTCGCCACATACCCTGCGACACGCCTTCGCCACCCACCTGCTGAACCATGGCGCCGACCTGCGGGTGGTGCAGATGCTGCTCGGCCATAGCGACCTGTCGACCACGCAGATCTATACCCATGTCGCCCGCGCCCGCCTGCAGGACCTGCACGCCAAGCACCATCCGCGCGGCTGAAACCTCGTCGGCCCCCGCAATTACAGGACACGACGCCCCCGTAGCCGCTGCCGAGCCCCAGCGAGGCTGCGATCGGCCACGCAGTGGCCGCAAAGCCTTAATCCCCGATCCCTCAGGAAAAAAAACGCTGGCCGATCCAACGCCTGCTTCCGCGAAATTCCACCCAAGCCGGTCGCCGCCTCGCCGGCCCCCGGCTCAGCGGGAGCCCGCCAGGCGGGCCTTATGTGATAGGCTTTGCCGGTTCACAAAGTGGGCCGTTATGACCCGGTGTTCCATACGGGCGTTCTGACCGTCCATTTGTCCGCCTTCAGGAGTTCCCATGCGCGTGACCCAGATTTTCGCCGCCGCAGCCATTGCGTTGGTCAGTACCTTTGCCGTGGCCGATGACGCCGCCGAAAAAGCGATTCGTAAAAGCCTCCAGGGCCTGCAACTCGAAGTGCCGGTGGAAAGCATCAGCGCCAGCCCGTTGCCCGGCCTGTATGAAGTCAAGCTCAAGGGCAGCCGCGTGCTCTACGCCAGCGCCGACGGCCAGTTCGTGATGCAGGGCTACCTGTTCCAGCTCAAGGACGGCAAGCCGGTCAACCTGACCGAGAAGACCGAGCGCCTGGGCATCGCCAAGCTGATCAACGGCATTCCGGTCGCTGAGACCGTGGTTTACCCGGCCGTTGGCGAAACCAAGACCCACATCACCGTCTTCACCGACACCACGTGCCCGTACTGCCACAAGCTGCACGCCGAAGTGCCCGAGCTGAACAAGATGGGCGTGGAAGTGCGGTATGTCGCCTTCCCGCGCCAGGGCCTGGGTTCGCCGGGCGATGAGCAGTTGCAGGCGGTCTGGTGTTCGACCGACAAGAAAGCGGCCATGGACAAGATGGTCGACGGCAAGGAAATCAAGGCGGCCAAGTGCGCCAACCCGGTTTCCAAGCAATTCGCCCTGGGCCAGTCGATCGGGGTGAACGGTACGCCGGCCATCGTTTTGGCCGACGGCCAAGTTATTCCGGGCTACCAGCCTGCGCCACAAGTCGCCAAACTGGCGCTGGGCGCGAAATAATCCTGCGTCGTCGAGACTTTGACGACCATGGCGCGGCGGTTGTGGCCGGCGCGTCATTAATAGAGAGCCGCGTGGTTGGCGGCTGTTTTCCACGGCCGACCTAGTGTCGGCCGTTTCATGGGGAGTTCAGAGTGAATCCGGTCAAAGTGGGCATCTGTGGGCTGGGTACCGTCGGTGGCGGTACCTTCAATGTACTTCAGCGTAACGCCGAGGAAATTGCTCGTCGTGCCGGGCGTGGAATCGAAGTGGCACAAATTGCCATGCGCACGCCAAAGCCTCAGTTCCAAACGACCGGTATTGCGATTACCAACGATGTGTTCGAAGTGGCCACGAACCCTGAGATCGACATCGTCATAGAGCTGATGGGCGGCTATACCGTTGCCCGCGAGCTGGTACTCAAGGCCATCGAACATGGCAAGCATGTGGTCACCGCCAACAAGGCGCTCATCGCGGTACACGGTAACGAAATTTTCGCCAAGGCTCGTGAGAAGGGCGTGATCGTCGCGTTCGAAGCCGCCGTGGCCGGCGGCATTCCTGTCATCAAGGCGATCCGCGAAGGCCTGTCGGCCAACCGCATCAACTGGGTGGCCGGGATCATCAACGGTACGGGCAACTTCATCCTCACCGAAATGCGCGAGAAGGGTCGCACCTTCGAGGACGTGCTGGTCGAGGCCCAGGCCCTGGGTTACGCCGAGGCCGACCCGACCTTCGACGTCGAAGGCATCGACGCCGCGCACAAGCTGACCATCCTGGCGTCCATCGCCTTTGGCATCCCGCTGCAGTTCGACAAGGCCTACACCGAAGGCATCACCAAGCTGACCACCGCCGACGTGAACTATGCCGAGGCCCTGGGCTATCGGATCAAGCACCTAGGCGTGGCCCGCCGCACCGAGGCCGGCATCGAGCTGCGCGTGCACCCGACGCTGATCCCGGCCGATCGCCTGATCGCCAACGTCAACGGCGTGTTCAACGCGGTGATGGTCAACGGCGACGCCGTCGGCTCCACCCTGTACTACGGCGCCGGCGCCGGCATGGAGCCGACCGCTTCGTCGGTGATCGCCGACCTGGTGGATGTGGTGCGCGCCATGACCAGCGACCCGGAAAACCGCGTGCCGCACCTGGCCTTCCAGCCGGACTCGCTGTCGGCCCATCCGATCCTGCCGATCGATGCCTGCGAAAGCGCCTACTACCTGCGGATCCAGGCCAAGGATCATCCGGGTGTGCTGGCCCAGGTGGCGAGCATCCTGTCGGAGCGCGGCATCAACATCGAGTCGATCATGCAGAAAGAGGTCGAGGAACACGACGGCCTGGTGCCGATGATCCTGCTGACCCACCGGGTGGTGGAGCAGCGCATCAACGATGCGATCACCGCGCTGGAAGCCCTGCAGGGCGTGGTCGGCCCCGTCATGCGGATCCGCGTCGAGCACCTGAACTAATCCTTCGTCGCGGGAGCCCCGGCGGCTCCTGCCTGAGAACCCTTTTAAGGAGCCAGTCATGCGTTACATCAGCACCCGCGGCCAGGCACCGGCCCTGAATTTCGAAGACGTCCTGCTGGCCGGCCTGGCCAGCGACGGCGGCCTGTATGTGCCGGAAAACCTGCCGCGTTTCACCCAGGAAGAAATCGCTTCCTGGGCCGGCCTGCCGTACCACGAGCTGGCCTTCCGGGTCATGCGCCCGTTCGTCGCCGGCAGCATTCCGGACGCCGATTTCAAAAAGATCCTCGAAGAAACCTACGGCGTGTTCTCGCACAACGCCGTGGCGCCGCTGCGCCAGTTGAACGGCAATGAATGGGTGATGGAGCTGTTCCACGGCCCGACCCTGGCGTTCAAGGACTTCGCCCTGCAACTGCTCGGCCGCCTGCTCGACTATGTGCTGGAAAAGCGCGGCGAGCGCGTGGTGATCGTCGGTGCCACCTCCGGCGATACCGGCTCGGCGGCCATCGAAGGCTGCAAGCGTTGCGACAACGTCGACATCTTCATCCTGCACCCGCACAACCGGGTGTCCGAAGTGCAGCGCCGGCAGATGACCACCATCCTCGGCGAGAACATCCACAACATCGCCATCGAAGGCAACTTCGACGACTGCCAGGAAATGGTCAAGGCCAGCTTCGCCGACCAGGGTTTCCTCAAGGGCACGCGCCTGGTGGCGGTGAACTCGATCAACTGGGCGCGGATCATGGCCCAGATCGTCTACTACTTCCACGCGGCGCTGCAGCTGGGCGGCCCGGCGCGCTCGGTGGCGTTCTCGGTGCCGACCGGCAACTTCGGCGACATTTTCGCCGGTTACCTGGCGCGCAACATGGGCCTGCCGATCAACCAGCTGATCGTCGCCACCAACCGCAACGACATCCTGCACCGCTTCATGAGCGGCAACCAGTACGTCAAGGAAACCCTGCACGCGACCCTGTCGCCGTCGATGGACATCATGGTCTCGTCGAACTTCGAGCGCCTGCTGTTCGACCTGCACGGCCGCAATGGCGCCGCGCTGGCCGAGCTGATGGACACCTTCAAGCAAGGTGGCGGTTTCAGCGTCGAGCAGGAGCGCTGGACCGAGGCCCGCAAGCTGTTCGACTCCCTGGCCGTGGACGACGCGCAGACCTGCGAGACCATCGCCGAAGTCTTCGCCCAGACCGGCGAAGTGCTCGATCCGCACACCGCGATCGGCGTCAAGGCCGCCCGTGAGTGCCGTCGCAGCCTGGACATCCCGATGGTGGTGCTGGGCACCGCGCACCCGGTGAAGTTCCCGGATGCGGTGGAGCAGGCCGGAGTCGGCAAGGCCCTGGCGTTGCCGGCGCACCTGGCCGACCTGTTCGAGCGCGAAGAGCGTTGCACCGTCCTGGCCAACGACCTGAAGGCGGTCCAGGCCTTCGTCAGCCAGCATGGCAATCGCGGCAAGCCGCTCTGATCGACTGACCCCCGATCGACCCCAAGGCCCGTCTCCGACGGGCCTTGTCTTTTCAGGCACAGGCTGTTTTCGCGGCGCGTAGCAAGGACAGGGCGCTGCCGCCATGGAGATCACTCACAGGATGGTTATGTCGTTGCGCCCGGTTTTTCGTTCACTGCTGCCGCTGGTCTTGCTGTTCCTGGTTCCAGGCCTGGAGGCGGCGCAGAACCTGCCTTTCAAACTGGTGCCGGCGTTCGTCGAGTTGTCGCCGCTGGCCCTGGAGACGGCCGAACGCCAGTGGCTGGAGGGCCGTGGCCAGTTGAGAGTGGGTATCTCGATCGACGACTATCAGCCGATCGATATCACCCGCGATCGCAACCGCTATCAGGGCATCAGCGCCGATTACCTGAGCCTGGTCGGCGAGCGCCTGGGCGTGTCGCTGGAGGTCCTGGGGTTCTCCGAGCGGGAGCAGGCGGTGGAGGCCCTGCGCAGTGGCGCGATCGATATCCTGACCAGCGCCAACGGCTATGAACGCGGGGTCCCGGGGCTGCATTTTTCCAGCGACTACATGCCCGACCGGGCCGTCGTGGTGGTGCGCAGGGACGCAGGCGAAGTCGCCGAGGACCTGGCCGGCAAGAAGGTGGTGCTGCTGGAGGGCTACGCGGACGCGAAGATCGCCCACGAGGCCTATCCCCATGCCCAGATCATGTTGTCGCCCAATCTCTACAGCGGCCTGGAAGCCTTGAGCCAGGGAGATGCCGATGCCTTTATCGGCAATGAGCTGATCGTGCGGGCCTACAAGGCCTTGCGGCCCTACCTGGGCCTGCAGGTGCGCACGGAAAGCCGGCTGCCGCCCGTGGGCTTCGCCTTCGCCACGCGACAGACCGACCCGTTGCTGGGCCGCATGCTCGAACGGGCGTTGCGCAGCATCGACGACTCCACCCATCGGGAGATCCTGGCGCGCTGGACCACCGGCCTGGGGGCCAGCACCAGTACCGAACGGATCGAGCTGAGCGAGGAAGAGCGCGCCTGGCTGCTCGAGCATCAGCATGTGGCGGTGGCGTCGCAACAGTTCCCGCCCTACATGTTCAAGGACAAGGACGGCCAGTGGGTCGGGTTGAACATCGATCTGCTCAATCGGATTTCGAGCATGACCGGCCTGCAGTTCGTCCAGGAGGAAACGTTTTCCACGGCGCATACCCTGGACCTCTTGCTCAAGGGCCAGGCGCAGATGAGCACCACGCTATCGGCCAATGACGAGCGCTGTGGTTTCCTCGACTTCACCCATGCCTTCGGCGGTTCGGCCTGGGTGTTCGTGGTGCGCCCCGAGGACTTCCAGATCGGCAGTTTCCGGCAACTGACAGGCAAGGTGCTGGCGCTGCCGGCCAAGCATGCGCTGGAGGGCTACGTTCAACGCAATTACCCCAAGGTGCACCTGCGGTCGGTGGCCAGCTACGCCGAGGCGCGGGCCCTGGTGGCCAGCGGCGAGGCCGACGCGACCATCCAGAACGAAATCGATGTGCAGGGCTACACGGGGGACGGACTGCGCATCGGCCGCAGCGTCGAGGGCCAGTGGGCGGCCGACGAATTGTCGGTGCGCCGCGACCAGCCCCACCTGCTGAGCATCCTCAACAAGGCCCTGGAAGCCTTTCCGGTGGCCGAGCTGGGCGCCATCCGCCTGAAGTGGCTGGGGGTGACGCCGGTGCCGGTGCCGATGTGGCAGCGGATACCGGTGTGGATCTACTGGGCGACCTTCACCGCCATTCTGTTCGGCCTGCTGTCCCTGGCCTGGAGCACCCGGCTCAAGGCGCAGATCCGCCAGCGCCTGCAAGCCGAGCGTCGGCTCAACGACCAGCTGGCGTTCAAGCGGGCCCTGCTCGACGGTATTCCCAACCCGATTTTCGTCCGCGACCTGGCCGGACGCCTGATCACCTGCAACAAGAGCTACGAGCTGCACACGGGGATGCGCCTGGAGCAGGTCAAGGGGCGCAGCCTGATCGAGCTGGACGTCTTGCCGGCGGCCACGGCCCGGCAACTGCACCGCGAATTCCTGGAGCAACTGGCGTCGCAGGAGTCGGTGTTCGTCGACCGCCAGATCGAGTCCAGGAAAGGGCCGGTCTACGTCTATCAATGGACGGTGCCGTTCTACAGCGCCGAGGGCGACTTGCAGGGGCTGCTCGGGGGCTGGATCGACATCACCGAGCGCAAGCGCCTGGAGGGGGAGTTGCTGGAGGCGCGGCGCGCGGCGGACCAGGCGAACTACGCGAAAAGCGCCTTTCTCTCGACCATGAGCCACGAGATCCGCACGCCAATGAACGCCATCATCGGTTTGCTGGAACTGGAAAAGGAGCAGGCGCACCTGCGCGGCCTGCCGTTTTCCGATGCCCTGCGCGTGGCCTATCAGTCGGCGCAGGAACTGGTCGGCCTGGTCGGCGACAACCTCGACCTGGCCAAGATCGAGGCCGGGCATATGCAGCTGGTGCCGCAGACGGTTGCGCTGCGTGAGTTCTTCGACGACATCCAGCAATTGTTCGATGTCACCGCGCGCAGCAAGGGGCTGCACCTGACGCTGGCCTTCGACAGGGCGGCGCAGGGGTTCTACTGGCTCGATCCGCTGCGCCTGCGCCAGGTGCTGCACAACCTCTTGAGCAATGCCCTGAAGTTCACCCAGGCCGGCGAAGTGCGGGTGTCCGTCGAGCGCCAGGCCGATGAGCAGGGCGTCGATCGCCTGTGCATCAGCGTGGCCGATACCGGGCCGGGCATCAGCCTGGAACAGCAGGCGCACCTGTTCGATCCCTTTATCCAGGCCCAGGTACAGACGGCGACGGAGCAGGGCGGGACCGGCCTGGGGCTGAGCATCTGCAAGCAGCTGGTGGAGCTGATGGGCGGCCGCATCCTGCTGCACAGCGAACCCGGCATGGGCACCACCGTGACCCTCGAGCTGTACCCCGAGCAGGTGAGCGAGACGTTCAATCCGACGCCGCACCCGGCCGAGCGCCCGCAGAGCCGGCGCATGTCGGTGCTGGTGGTCGATGACCTGCGCGCCAACCGCATGGTGCTCAGCCAGCAACTGATGTTCCTCGGGCACAAGGTGGTGGCGCTCGACAGCGCCGAGGCGGCGTTGGCGCGCTGGCAGGGCGAGGCGTTCGACCTGGTGCTGACCGATTGCCAGATGCCGGGCATGAGCGGCTACCAGCTCAGCGAGGCGATACGCCGGATCGAAGCCCGGGAGGGACGCGCGGCCTGCCCGCTGATCGGTTGCACGGCCAACGCCTTCGAGGATGAACGGCAACGCTGCACCGAGGCCGGCATGGATGAGCTGCTGGTCAAGCCGGTCACCCTGGACCGGCTGGCGCAGGTACTGGCGCGCTTCCTGCCGCCGCCGTCCTTCGATATCCAGACCCTGCGCGCCATGACCCAGGCCGACGCGCCGATCCTGCAACGCATGCTGCGCGAGTTGTGGAACAACCTGGACCAGGAACGCACGGCCCTGGCGTCGGCGGTGCAGGCACAGGACTGGGGCCGCATCGGCACCTCCACCCACCGCCTCAAAGGGGTGTGCTGCCTGATCGACGCGCTGCCGCTGGCCCAGGTCTGCCTGGACCTGGAGGCCGTGGTGCGGTCCCAGGCGACGGCGGCGCTGGCGCCGCAATGGCTGCGCCTCCAGGACGCCATCGAGTGCTTGCGCGGCGATATCGAGCCGTACCTGGGGGATTAGGACTTGTCTGATGGGGCGCTTCGCCCCGCGCGATTAACGTACCGGCCCGCTGCGGATTCTCGCTGCGCTTGCCGTATCGGAGGTCGTTTCATGCACAGATTGAAAGTGCTCGTTCTTGAAGACAATTCGTTCCAGCTGATGGCCTTGCACCAGATGCTCAACGCCAACGGCGTGTTCAACGTGCTGAACGCCGAAAGCGTGGCCGCCGCCCGGCAATCCCTGGACAGCAAGGGGCCGGTGGATATCGCCATCTGCGATTTGTACCTGGAGCAGGCCGACGGGCTGGAACTGATCCGCTACCTGGCCGAGCAGCAGCGGGCGAAGGCGCTGATCATTCTCAGCGACGCGCAGGCGGATGTCCGCGAAGGCGCCGCGGCCATGGCCCGGCAACAGGGCCTGAAGGTGCTGGGGTGCTTGCCCAAGCCGGCCTCGGTGAACCTGGTCAATGAGCTGCTGCGCCTGTACCAGCAGTGTTTCGAGCCGGGCCCGCAGGCCTTGTCGCTGGCCCAGGTGCGCGAAACCCTGGCGCTGGATGTGTTCCAGCCGCAGCCGCCGACCGCCGAGGAAGGCCTGGCGGCGGTGCGGCGTTACGGTGTCGCGTATTTCCAGCCGGTGCTCGGCCAGGATGGCGAGGTCCTGGGCGTCGAGGCCCTGGCGCGCTGGCAGCACCCGGAGCATGGCCTGATGCTGCCCGCCGACTTCCTGCCGGTGATCGAGTCCGCCGGCCTGGAGGAGGCCTTCGCCTGGCTCATGCTGGAGCAGGCCATGCAACTGTCGGCCGGCGTGCGCCTGGTGATGGGCCGCTCGCTGGCCATCGCGGTGAACATCCCGGTGGGCCTGCTGGAGCTGGCGAACTTCCCGCGGCAGCTCGAAGCCCTGCTGCGCCGGTTCGAGGTGCCGGCCCGCCTGTTGACGCTGGAAATCGTCGAGACCACCGAATTGCCGACCGACACCGCCCACGTGGAGGCCCTGCTGCGCCTGCGCATGATCGGTTGCAAGCTGTCGATCGGCGACTTCGGTACCGGCGGCACCAGCCTGCAGCGCCTGCTGGAGTTGCCATTCACCGAGTTGAAGATTCCGCCGGCCTTCGTCTGCGGGCTGGCGGCCGACGAGCGCAAGTCGGCGGTGGTGGCGGGGGCCATGAGCATGGCCCGGCGCATGTCGCTGGGGGTGGTGCTGGCAGGTATCGAGAGCGCCGACGACTACCGGGCGGCCCAGAAGCTGGGTCAGGCGCGCCTGCAAGGCTGTTTCATCGCCGAGCCGATGAGCGCCGTCGAGGTGCGGCAGTGGATCGCCCTGCGCCTGCGCGACGCCTGCGACCCGGCGCTGGACTGAACCGTGCTCAGGCCAGCCCGTGCTCCTGCACGTAGATGTACAGCGCCGCGGCGCTGGACAGGCCGAGCTTGCGCATGGCGCTGACCTTCTGGGTGCTGACGGTCTTTTTGCTGCGGCTGAGCCGCTCGGCAATTTCCCCCACGGTCATCCCGGCCGCCAGCAGGCGGATGACTTCCAGTTCGCGGGGCGACAGTTGCTCCCCCGACAGCAGGCGATCCGGCCCGACTTCGCCCGCCAGGCTGAGCAATTGCTGGATGGCCTGGGCGATGAATACCTTGTCGCGCCGCACATGGCTGATCGCCGCGGGCAGCTCGTCGGCCAGGCTGGCCTTGCTCAGCAGGCCCATGACGCCCAGGTCGAGGATCGAGCGGAACAGCCCGGGATTGTTGAGCATGGTCACCACCACTATCGGCAACTGTGGATGGTGCCGGCGTACGTGCTCGATCAGGCGCAGCCCGTCGTTCTGCTGTTCCCCCGGCATCATGAAATCGGTGACCAGGACGTCGCAGGGGCAGCGTTGCAGCAGCTCGCCGAGTTCGGTCGGCGAGCTGGCTTCGCCGACGATCTCCAGGCTGGCGTCGCGCTCCAGGACGGCGCGCAGGCCGATGAGAAAGATCGGGTGATCGTCGGCCAGGACGATTCGCAGCTTTTGATTGGACGTCTGGTTCAAGGTTCGCTCCGGTGAGAAGGCAGCATTTCGGACAGGCCCGGCAGCCGGGCAACCGTCATCGTTGCGCCGCCGGGCTTTGCAACCGTTTGGGGAGAGGCTCCATGGCCACCTCCCCATCTGACCTGCGCAAGGCCGCGCTGCAAGAAGTTCGAGGCACGGATAGATTCACCGGCACCCTGACGTTCGTTGCTGGTTCGAGGTGATGATTCTAGTCTGATCCGGCGTGTTTTTTATCTGTCATGTTTTGCGGGCATGCTGGCTCGACTCAGGTCGGCAACCCCTGGCGGTTGCGAACTTTCTTCTCTGGGCGATGGTCACTTGGATGTCAGAACGCTACCGGCATTCGTGTATGCGAGCCTTAATTCGAGCTATTGAGTGGTGATCGAGATGGAAAGTATCAGCCTATTGTTGGGTGAAGCTTTGAGCCCGTACCAGGTAACTCTGACCCCGCGCGCGCAGGGCGACTGCCTGGTGACCCTGAAGAATGCCTTGGGCTCCATAGTGGTCGAGCGCGAGTTCAGCCAGGCCCAGTTGACTGACAAGCGCCAGTTGACCGATGTCGTCGACGGTCTGCACCGCGATGTACTGATTGCCGAAGGCCGCCTGGAACCCTGCGTTATCGCGGCCTTGCGCAACGTGGCCCGGGAGAAGGCCTTCGATACCGCGCGTTGAGCGAAATTTTTCGGGAACCTTCGCGATTGGCCACCAGTCAGACCCTTTGCAACAGGATCAAGCATTGTGCTCCGGTGCTTGTCGCTTGTTGCACGGGTCTGCTCTCAGACCCCGTTTAACCCCGAGCCAGCTCCCCACTGCTCGGGGTTTCTTTTTGGCGCGGAGTTTGTCATTGCGCTGGCGCGTCGCGGAAGAACGCCCGGGCGTCGCTGCGGTACTGCTCGCGCAGCGAGGGCTCCAGCCATTGCGCATACAGCTCCAGCAACGTGTCCGGGCGCAGTTCGAGCAGCGCCCGGTTGATGCGCTCCACAGCCTGCCGGCCCTGGACGGTATTCGAGCAGCCGACCTGGATCGACTGATACCTGGGCGTGCCCTGGATCGGATAGAACGCCAGGTCGTCCGGGTCGATCCCCTGCTGCTGCGCCTGAAAGCGAATTTCCGAGCGATAGCCGAGCAGGGCCCTGAGGCGCCCGTGGCGTTGCATCTGCAGCAGGTTGCCGATGGCGCTGTTGCCGTAGTGGGCCACCAGCGCCTGGGCGGGCGCCTGCTTGAGCAGGTTGTCGATCTGCTCGCCGTAACTGCGCTCGGCCACCACCCCGACGTTGTGCAGGGCACTGCCCAGCAGCGCGCTCAAGTCGATCTGCTCGTCGTGGATGAAGGGCGACAACAGGGGACGGTCCTGGCGCCTGACGGCCACGCCATTGCTGAGCACGCGAAAGCTGGGGGTGGAAAATGCCAGCCACTGCGCCCGTTGCGGGGTGAACACCAGCGTCGGATCGCAGACGAAAGGCAGTTCCCGCAACATTTGCATGCCCCGGGCACGGTTGACGTACACCGTCTGGTGGTCGTACTCCGGCAGGCTGGCCATCAGCACGGGCAGGGCCTGGTCGATCACTCCGCGGCCTTTTTGCGGGCCTTCGGAAATCGTCATGGGCGGCAGGTCGCGCAACACCCAGATCAACCTGTCCCTGGCCGGGCTGGCCGAGGACCACAGGCCAAGGGCCAGCAGCAGCGCCAGCAGGCGCGCGCCACGCATCACCCGCCGGCCCTCGCCAAGGCCGGCGGATGATCGATTGTTCGCAGGGGCGTGCGCGGGGAGCCGCGTCCGGGATCAGATGGCGCCGCTGTCACGCAAGGCCTCGATCTGCCGGGGGCTGTAGCCCAACGCGTCCAGTACCTGGGCATTGTGCTCGCCGAGCGTGGGCCCGACCCACTCCGCCGAACCTGGCGTCTGCGAGAGTTTCGGTACGATGCCCGGCATCTTGAACGGCTTGCCATCCGGCAGCCGGGCCTGGAGGAACATCTCCCGGGCGAGAAATTGCGGGTCGCTGAACATGTCCTCGGCGCTGAAGATCCGGCTGGCCGGGACCTCGGCCTGGTTCAACAGTTCGAGCACGCGCTCCAGCGGCAGCGAGTTGACCCAGCGGTCGATGACTCCGTACAGCTCGTCGCGGCGGCTGTCGCGGCCATCGTTGCTGGCCAGGGCCGGGTCGTTGGCCAGGTCGTCGCGCCCGATGATCTGCATGAAGCGCTTGAAGATCGCATCGCCGTTGGCGCCGATCTGTACGTGCTTGCCATCGGCGCTGGTGTGGATGGAGGAGGGCGTGATGCCGGGCATGATGTTGCCGGTGCGTTCGCGGATGAAGCCGAACACGTCGAACTCCGGGACCATGCTTTCCATCATGGCGAAGATCGCTTCGTACAACGCCACGTCCACCACCTGGCCCTGGCCGCCGTTGACCTCGCGGTGCCGCAGGGCCATCAGCGCGCCGATCACGCCCCACAGGGCGGCGATCGAATCGCCGATGGAAATGCCGGTGCGCACCGGCGGCCGGTCCTCGAACCCGGTGATGTAGCGCAGCCCGCCCATGGATTCGCCGACCGCGCCGAACCCGGGCTGGTCCTTCATCGGCCCGGTCTGGCCGAAGCCCGACAGGCGCACCATCACCAGCTTGGGGTTCAGGGCGTGCAGGGTGTCCCAACCCAGGCCGAGTTTTTCCAGGACCCCGGGGCGGAAGTTCTCGATCAGGATGTCGGCGTCGCCCAGCAGCTTCTTCAGCACCTCCAGGCCGTCCGGGTGCTTGAGGTTCAGGGTCAGGGACTTCTTGTTGCGGGCCTGGACGAACCACCACAGCGACGTGCCTTCATACAGCTTGCGCCATTTGCGCAGCGGATCGCCGCCGTCCGGCGATTCGACCTTGATCACCTCGGCACCGAATTCGGCGCAGATGCGCGAGGCGAACGGGCCGGCGATCAGGGTGCCGAGTTCGACGACTTTCAGGCCGGCAAGGGGTTTGGCGGTAAGCGGCATGGAGAATCCTTGTAGGACAAAGACGGGGCGGTAGAGCGTTTTAACATAGGCCGGCGCTCCCTCGCCAAAGGATGATGGCGGCGGATTCGTGGAATGGCCCGCGCATCGGTTAGACTTGCCGCCTTTCCACGTATCAAGAAGCCCTGTCCATGGCCCAGCCGTCTACCACCTACAAGTTTGAATTGAACCTGACTGACCTCGATCGCGGGGTCTATGAGAGCGTCAAGCAAACCATCGCCCGTCATCCGTCGGAAACCGAAGAGCGCATGACGGTGCGTCTGCTGGCCTACGCCCTCTGGTACAGCGAGCAGCTGTCGTTCGGCCGCGGCCTGTCGGAAGTGGATGAGCCGGCCCTGTGGGAAAAAAGCCTGGACGACCGGGTGCTGCACTGGATCGAAGTCGGCCAGCCGGATGCCGAGCGCCTGACCTGGTGTTCGCGCCGCACCGAGCGCACCAGCCTCCTGGCCTACGGCAGCCTGCGCGTGTGGCAGACCCGGGTGGTGGACGCGGTGAAGAACCTGAAGAACCTCAATATCGCCGGCGTGCCCCAGGATGTCCTGGAGATCCTCGCCAAGGACATGCCGCGCGTCATCAAGTGGGACGTGATGATCAGCGAAGGCACGATCTTCGTCACCGACGATCGCGGCCAGCACGAAGTCCAGCTGGAATGGCTGCTGGGCGAGCGCGGCTGATCGCCTCGCGCCCCGCGCCGTTTCACCGTATTCCCCGTATCGAAGAGAAGCTCCTGCCGCCCCATGCGTATCGAACCCCGTGAGTTGCCCGCCACCCTGCCATTCCTCGGTGACCTGCCGCCCCTGCTGACTCGCCTGTACGCCGCGCGTGGCGTGCAGTCCGAGGCCGAGCTGGACAAGAGCCTGGCGCGGCTGATCCCGTTCCAGCAGCTCAAGGGCATCGACGCCGCGGTGGACCTGCTGGTGACGGCGCTGGAGCAGGGCGAGCGCATCCTGATCGTCGGCGATTTCGATGCCGACGGCGCCACCGCCAGTACCGTGGGGGTGCTCGGCCTGCGCCTGCTGGGCGCGGCCCATGTCGACTACCTGGTGCCGAACCGTTTCGAGTACGGCTACGGCCTGACCCCGGAAATCGTCGCCGTGGCCCTGCAGCGCCAGCCCCGGCTGCTGATTACCGTGGACAACGGCATCTCCAGCGTCGAAGGCGTGGCCGCGGCCAAGGCGGCGGGGCTGAAAGTGCTGGTCACCGACCACCACTTGCCGGGCCAGGAACTGCCGGCGGCCGATGCCATCGTTAACCCGAACCAGCCCGGGTGCGAATTCCCGAGCAAGGCGCTGGCCGGGGTCGGGGTGATTTTCTATGTGCTGATGGCGCTGCGCGCCCGTCTGCGCAGCCTCGGCTGGTACGCAAGCCGGCCTCAGCCGAATATCGGCGAGCTGCTGGACCTGGTGGCGCTGGGCAGTGTCGCCGACGTGGTGCCGCTGGACGCCAACAACCGCATCCTGGTGCACCAGGGGCTGGAGCGGATTCGCGCCGGGCGTGCGCGGCCGGGTATCAGGGCGATCCTTGAAGTGGCCAAGCGCGAGGCGTCGCGCATCACCTCCACCGACCTGGGGTTCATCCTCGGCCCGCGACTGAACGCCGCCGGGCGCCTGGACGACATGAGCCTGGGCATCGAATGCCTGCTCAGCCAGGACATGGCCCTGGCCCGGGAAATGGCCAGCCAGCTGGATGAGCTGAACCAGGACCGCAAATCCATCGAGCAGGGCATGCAGCGCGAGGCCCTGGCCCAGCTCAAGGATCTGCCGGTGGAGTCGATGCCGTTCGGCCTGTGCCTGTTCGACGCCGACTGGCACCAGGGCGTGATCGGGATTCTTGCCTCGCGCCTGAAGGAGCGCTATCACCGGCCGACCATCGCCTTCGCCGACGCCGGCGAGGGCATGCTCAAGGGCTCGGCGCGTTCGGTGCCGGGCTTTCATATCCGCGATGCGCTGGATGCGGTCGCGGCCCGGCATCCGGAGCTGATCAGCAAGTTCGGCGGCCACGCCATGGCGGCCGGCCTGTCGCTGCCGGAGCAGAATTTCCCGGCCTTCGCCGAAGCCTTCGACGTCGAGGTCCGTCGCCAGCTGCGCGAGGAAGACCTGACCGGACGCCTGCTGTCGGACGGCACCCTGGCGGTGGAAGAATTCCACCTCGAACTGGCCCGGGCCCTGCGCCATGCCGGCCCCTGGGGCCAGCACTTCCCCGAGCCACTGTTCCACGGCGTGTTCCAGTTGGTGGAGCAGCGCGTGGTCGGCGAGCGCCACCTCAAGGTCGTGCTGCGCAGCGAGTGCGGCTCGGTGAAGCTCGACGGCATCGCCTTTGGCATCGACCGCGACATCTGGCCGAACCCGACCATCCGCTGGGTGGAGCTGGCCTACAAGCTCGACCTCAACGAGTTCCGCGGCCAGGAAACGGTGCAATTGATGATTGCCCATATCGAGCCCCGCTGACGGCCATGGCGCTTCTGTAGGAGCCAGGCTTGCCGGCGATACAGGCACCGCGGTGCACCAGGAACGACGCCATCGGGGAACCCTGCCTCCTCGCCCATTGTCGACTAGGCTCTAAGCACTGCTTGATTGGCCTTGTGACGTCTTGTCCTTTTCTCCCCGCGGGGGCGGGCGCTGTCCTTATCTAGTCACTCGTCGACTGGTCAAACAGAACCTGGAGCCTGACCACTGACCGAGAGGTGCCCCATGAGTCTTCTGCTTGAGCCCTATACCCTTCGTCAACTGACCTTACTCAACCGCATCGCGGTATCGCCCATGTGCCAGTACTCCAGCGTCGATGGACTGGCCAACGACTGGCACCTGGTGCACCTGGGCAGTCGTGCCGTGGGCGGTGCCGGGCTGATTTTCACCGAAGCCACGGCGGTCACCGCCGATGGGCGCATCACCGCCCAGGACCTGGGCCTGTGGAACGACGAACAGATCGCGCCCTTGCAACGCATCACCCGTTTCATCGCCGCCCAGGGCGCGGTGGCCGGTATCCAGCTGGCCCACGCCGGGCGCAAGGCCAGCACCCACCGGCCCTGGCTGGGCAAGCACGGCAGCGTCAAGCCGGCGGAGGGCGGCTGGGTGCCGGTAGGCCCTTCGCCCATCGCCTTCGACCCACAACATACGGCGCCGACCCAGCTCGACGAGGGGCAGATCGCCGAGATCGTCCAGGCCTTCGTCGACGCCGCCAAACGGGCCCTGGTCGCCGGCTTCAAGGTGGTCGAGGTGCATGCGGCCCATGGCTACCTGCTGCATCAGTTCCTCTCGCCCCTGAGCAACCAGCGTCGCGACCAGTACGGCGGCTCGTTCGAGAACCGCATCCGCCTGGTGTTGCAGGTGAGCGAGGCGGTGCGGGCGGTGTGGCCGCAGGAGTTGCCGCTGTTCGTGCGGGTCTCGGCCACCGACTGGGTGGAGGACGGCTGGAATCCGGACGAAACCGTCGAGCTGGCCCGGCGCCTGAAAACCCTGGGGGTGGACCTGATCGATGTGTCGTCCGGCGGTACCGCGGCCAATGCCGAGATCCCCACCGGCCCGGGCTACCAGACCCGTTTCGCCGAGCGGGTGCGCAAGGAATCGGGGATCGCCACCGGCACCGTGGGCATGATCACCGAGCCGGCCCAGGCCGAGCACATTCTGCGCACCTGCCAGGCGGACATCATCTTCCTCGCCCGGGAGCTGCTGCGCGATCCGTACTGGCCGCTGCATGCCGACGACGACCTGAACGGACACAAGGCCATCTGGCCGGCGCAGTACCAGCGCGCGACCCATCGCGACCAGCCGATCCACGAATCGGACCTGCGTGAGTGAGGGGAGTGGAGCAATAAAAAAACCGGCCTGGGAGGGCCGGTTTTTTGTATTCGGATTCGGGAGCTGTGTTGGCTGTGACGACGCCATCGCGGGCAAGCCTCGCTCCTACGGATTGTAGGAGCGAGCGGGCGGCGATCCGACTTGCCCGCGATGGCAATCGATCAAACGCCAACTATCCCGGTCAAGGGTACTTGCGTTTGTCCGGGGCCGGCGGGAAGTACTGGTACAGCCAGGTCTCGCTCAGGGTGCGGTCGTTGGTGCGGATGAACAGCCGCAGTTCCACCGGGTCGACGCTGTCGTTGGTCGGGTACCAGTCGAACAGCACGCGATAACCCTGGATGTCGTCCAGCTTCAGCACATGGAAATCCTTGACCTGGCCATTCGACGCGGTGACCACCGGCTCGATGCCGGTGCCCTCCGGCAGCCGCTCCAGGCCGCCACCGTTGAAGTCCACGGCGAAGCGCCGGGCCCAGACCGGCGGGTAATGCTCGCCCGGGGCCCAGCCCTCGACGAAGCCGCCCATGCCCGAACGGGTGGCGTTGACCCGCGCCAGCGGCGTGCCCACCGGCGGCAGCGCGCTCCAGTACAGCTTGTAGCCGTAGTTCAGCGAGTCTCCGGCGGCCAGCGGTTTTTTCGGCGTCCAGAAGGCCACGATGTTGTCCAGGGTCTCGCCCGTGGTCGGGATCTCCAGCAGGTCCACCGAGCCTTCGCCCCAGGCGGTGGTCGGCTCGACCCACAGGCTCGGGCGCTTGCTGTACCAGTCCACGGTGTCCTGGTAGTTGGCGAACTCGTGGTCGGTCTGCACCAGGCCGAAGCCCTTGGGGTCCTTGTCGGCGAAGGCGTTGAATTGCAGGGTCGCCGGGTTGTTCAGCGGCCGGCAGACCCATTCGCCGTTGCCGCGCCACATGGCCAGGCGGTCCGAGTCGTGGATCTGCGGGTGGATGGTGTCGCACATGCGCCGTTCATGGGTGCCGCAACTGAACATGCTGGTCATCGGCGCGATGCCCAGTTGTTCGATGGCGGTCCGGGCGTTGATATGCGCATCGACGTCCATCACCACGCGCTCGGCCTGGCAGTCGATGTCGAAGCGGTAGGCGCCGGTGGCGCTCGGCGAGTCGAGCAGGGCATAGACCACGAAGCGGGTGCTGTCCTTGTCCGGGGTCTCGAACCAGAACTGGGTGAAGTCGGGAAACTCTTCGCGCTTCTTGGCGTAGGTGTCGATAGCCAGGCCGCGGGCCGAGAGGCCGTACTGGCCGGTCTTGTCCACCGCGCGGAAATAGCTGGCGCCGAGGAAGGACACCACGTCGTGCCGGTCCAGTTCCGGGGCCTTGAACAGCTTGAAACCGGCGAAGCCCAGGTCGCCCTTGAGCTGGCGGGTGTCGACGCTGGTGTCCTGGTAGTTGAACAGCTCCGGACGGAAATGCACTTCCCGCGCCTGGCGGCTCTTGGGGTCGACGCTGTGCATGCGCACAGGCTGCTTGAAGCCCATGCCGACGTGGAAGAACTGCACGTCCAGCTGGCCGTTCAGCTCTTTCCACAGCGAGTGGTTGGCGTCGTAGCGGATCGCGTTGAAGTGCTGCGGGGTCATGGTCGCCAGGGTCGGCGGCAGTACCTGTTTGGTGTCCACGTAGGGCTTGCCGGCCAATTGCCTGGCCTGGGCCTTGAGAATCTCGAAATCGAAGGCCTGCGCTTCGCCATCGGCGGCGCCCGCCCAGGCCCGGGTGGCCAGCAGGCCGGTGGCGGACAGGCCGGTATAGGCTGCCAGCGCCATGGATGCTTTCAGAAGATGCCTGCGATGCATAAGTGAACCTTGTCAGGAGATCCCGAGCCCTTCCTGGCTGCGCACTGGATCGGAAATGGAGGTTCGGTCATGCCTTCGGCCAAACGCAACGGGGGAGTCTTTACAAATGCCCGACAGAATAAACCCTTCGTTCAACGGGCAAAAATGATTAGCTGTATCGATACGTAAACAACGCAAACCGCTGGAAATTCCCTATGTTGCATGAGCGTCTTTTACAGGAGTACGACATCCCGCACCTCAAGCGGATCGACCGCAGGGAGGTGATCCATGAGCTCTATCGCCTGCAGGACGGGCATTTGCTGTGTTATCCACAGCACGAAGTGGTGACCGGCTGGCCGCCGGGCGAAGCCGAGCAGGACGCGCGGCTCTTGCTGGCGTGCCACCGGCGTGGCGGTTGGCTGTACGGGGCCTTCGACGAAGAGCGGCTGGTGGCCGCGGCGGTGGTCGATTGCCTGGTTATCCACAACGCCGGCCTGCATCTGCGCCAGCTGAAGTTCCTGCATGTCAGCCATGACTATCGCGGCCGTGGCCTGGGCCAGCGCCTGTTCGGCCTGGCCGCCGAGCAGGCGCGGCGCCTGGGTGGCGAGGGGCTGTATGTCTCGGCCACGCCGTCGCGCCATACCGTGGATTTCTATCGCCGGCTGGGCTGCGAGCTGCTGTTGGCGCCCGATCCGGAGCTGTATCGCCTGGAGCCCGAGGACATCCATCTGTACCTCAGGCTGGCCTGATTTTCAGCCGGATTGCGGCCTGCAGGCCCGGTGCAGCCAGCGGGCCAGGCAGATCGCGACTAGCGGCAGAAGGCTGGTTTGTGCGCAGTAGAAGTAACCCCGGATGGGATTGTGAGGAAACAGGAAATAGCCGGTGAGTACGCTCAGGGCGACGATCAGCCCCAGCTTCACTTTGAGGTTCGGCACCACTGCGATCACCAGATTGACGATCACGAACAGGATTAACAGCATCTCTATCAGCAAGCCCACGGAAATCCCGCGACTGATGGGGCCATACAGGCTTCGGTAGAGCGCAATCCCGTAGCGATTGACCAGGAGAAAGGCCAGTACCGCCAGCGAGTGGGCGAGGAGGGCTGTGAGCAGGCGGATCGAGTCATCCCGAGTGAACCTAGTGGAACTCATGCGCCGCTACCCACCCATGGCATGAACCGCGGTATGGCATAGAGCACCAGCACGCAGCCCAACCACAGGCCCAGCCATCGATAGTGGGCCGGCATGCCGCAGGCGTGCCAGCCTTTGGCGGCGGCATATACCAGGGCGATCTGAATCAGCAGCAGGGACAGGATCCCTGGGGGAATCGCCACCGCCGAGACAAAGGGCGCGACGGCGGCGTGGGTCAATACCAGGCCGAGTTGCACGACGGCAAAGGGCAGCACCAGCCAGACGGCCAGGTGCAGCATCAGGCTGACGGTGCGGGATTGGCGAGGCATTGGCGCGTCCTTGCTGCCGAAGAAGTTTCAGCGCCGCGGTTGGGGAGCCGGGCGCTTTCTGGCGGCGGATGGTGCCGTAACTTGATCGGCTTGGCCAGACCCCGTTCAATCAGCGCCTTTCAAGGCAATCAAGCCAGTGAATGGCCGTTTTGGGCGCCCACAATGAGGTCCCGGAGAGCCTGCATCATCGTGGGCAAGCCTCGCTCCTACGGATTTGTGCAGTCCGTAGGCGCGAGGCTTGCCCGCGATGCGGTTCAGTGCTTGAACATCACATGACGCACGACGGTGTAGTCCTCCAGCCCGTACATGGACATGTCCTTGCCGTAGCCGGAGAGTTTCTGCCCGCCGTGGGGCATTTCGCTGACCAGCATGAAGTGGGTGTTGACCCAGGTGCAGCCGTATTGCAGGCGTGCCGAAAGGCGGTGGGCGCGGCCGACGTCGGCGGTCCAGACCGAGGAGGCCAGGCCGTAGTCCGAGTCGTTGGCCCAGTCCAGGACCTGGGCTTCGTCGCTGAAGCGGGTGACCGAGACCACGGGGCCGAACACTTCGCGCCGGACGATCTCGTCGTCCTGCTGGGCATCGGCCAGCACCGTCGGCTCGAAGAAGAAACCATTGCCCTCCACCGCCTTGCCGCCGGTGACCAGGCGGATATGGGGCTGGGCGACGGCGCGTTCGACGAACCCGGCCACGCGGTCGCGGTGCTGGGCACTGATCAGCGGCCCCAGTTCGGTGTCCGGATCGCCTTGCAGGCCGTACTTGATGCTGGCGACCGCCGCGCCGAGCTTCTCGACGAAGCGCTCGTAGATCCCGGCCTGGGCATAGATGCGGCAGGCGGCGGTGCAGTCCTGGCCGGCGTTGTAGAAGCCGAAGGTGCGGATACCCTCCACGGCGGCGTCGATGTCGGCGTCGTCGAAAATGATCACCGGGGCCTTGCCGCCCAGTTCCATGTGCATCCGTTTGACGCTGTCGGCGGTGCTGGAAATGATGTGCGAGCCGGTGGCGATGGAGCCGGTGAGCGACACCATGCGCACCTTCGGATGGCTCACCAGCGGCTGGCCGACCGTGGCGCCACGGCCGAAGACCAGGTTGAGCACCCCGGCGGGAAAGATCGCCGCCGCCAGTTCCGCCAGGCGCAGGGCGGTCAGCGGGGTCTGCTCCGACGGCTTGAGCACCACGGTATTGCCGGCGGCCAGGGCCGGGGCGATTTTCCAGGCTACCATCATCAGCGGGTAGTTCCACGGCGCGATGGAGGCGATCACGCCGACTGGATCGCGGCGGATCATCGAGGTGTGGCCCGGCAGGTATTCGCCGCCGGCCGAACCGTTGAGGCAACGGCTGGCGCCGGCGAAGAAGCGGAACACGTCGGCGATCGCCGGGATCTCGTCGTTCAGCGCTGCGCTCAGGGGCTTGCCGCAGTTGTCCGACTCCAGTCTGGCCAATTCCTCGCCATGGGCCTCGATGGCGTCGGCCAGCTTGAGCAGCAGCAGCGAGCGGTCCTTGGGCACGGTCTGCGACCAGCTTTCGAACGCGCTGTCGGCGGCGCGCACCGCGGCGTCGACCTGGGCTTCGCTGGCCTCGTTGATTTCCACCAGCACCCGGCCCAGGGCGGGGTTGAAGACCGCCTGGGCCGGGCCTTCGCCGGCGACCAGTTGGCCGTTGATCAAGAGTTTGGTCTGCATGGTCGGGTCCTCTTCGAATCTAGGGTTTTTCCATGGGAGCGAGCTGCTGTAGGAGCGAGCGGGCCCAAGCGGGTTTCATTTGCCACCGCTGCCGGCGACGCTTTCGCCGCCGCGGGTCAGGTAGTAGGCGCCGAGAATCGGCAGCATGGTCACGAGCATTACCAGCATGGCGACGACGTTGGTCACCGGCACGTCCCGCGGCCGGCTCAACTGGTTGAGCAGCCACAGGGGCAGGGTGCGTTCATGGCCGGCGGTGAAGGTGGTGACGATGATTTCGTCGAACGACAGGGCGAACGCCAGCATGCCGCCGGCCAGCAGGGCCGAGCCGAGGTTCGGCAGGACGATGTAGCGGAAGGTCTGCCAGCCGTCGGCGCCGAGGTCCATCGAGGCCTCGATCAGGCTGTGGGAGGTGCGGCGCAGGCGGGCGATCACGTTGTTGTAGACGATCACCACGCAGAAGGTGGCGTGGCCGACGACTATGGTGAACATCCCGGGCTCGATGCCCAGGGTCTTGAAGGTCGCCAGCAGGGCGATGCCGGTGATGATCCCCGGCAGGGCGATGGGCAGGATCAGCATCAGCGAAATGCCCTGCTTGCCGAAAAACTCGCGGCGGTACAGCGCGGCCGAAGCCAGGGTGCCGAGCACCAGGGCGATCAGGGTGGCGATGGCCGCTATCTGCAGCGACAGCTGGATGGCGTCCAGCACGTCGGGGCGGGCGAAGGCCACGCTGAACCACTTCAGGGTGAAGCCCTGGGGCGGAAAGCTGAAGGCCGCGTCCTCGGTGTTGAAGGCGTAGAGGAAGATGATCAGGATCGGGAAGTGCAGGAAGACCAGCCCGCCCCACGCCGCGATGCGCAGGCCCAGCGACGCTTTTTCTGCATGGCTTGCTGTATCAGAGCGCATCGAAGGCCCCCAGGCGTTTGACGATGGACAGGTAAAGGGCGATCAGCACGATCGGCACCAGGGTGAATGCGGCGGCCATCGGCATGTTGCCGATCGCGCCCTGCTGGGCGTAGACCATGCCGCCGACGAAGTAGCCGGGCGGGCCCACCAGTTGCGGCACGATGAAGTCGCCCAGGGTCAGGGAGAAGGTGAAGATCGAGCCGGCGGCGATGCCCGGCACCGACAGCGGCAGGATCACCTGCATGAAGGTCTGGCGCGGCTTGGCGCCGAGGTCCGCGGAGGCTTGCAGCAGGGACGGCGGCAGGCGCTCCAGGGAGGCCTGGATCGGCAGGATCATGAACGGCAGCCAGATGTAGACGAACACCATGAACCGCCCCAGGTGCGAGGTCGACAGGGTGCTGCCGCCGACCCCGGGAATGCCCAGCACCATTTGCAGCAGCGGCTCCAGCCCTAGGTGCTGGACGAACCACTGGGCGACGCCGCCCTTGGCCAGCAGCAGGGTCCAGGCGTAGGCCTTGACGATATAGCTGGCCCACATCGGCAGCATCACCGCGATGTAGAAAAACGCCTTGGTCTTGCCGCTGGTGTAGCGCGCCATGTAGTAGGCGATGGGGAAGGCGACCAGGGCGCTGGCGATCGACACGGCGATGGCCATGCTCAGGGTGCGCAGGATGATGTCGAAGTTCGACGGCTGGAACAGCGCGGCGAAGTTGCCCAGGGTCAGGTCCGGGGTGACCGCCATGGTGAAGTCGTCGAAGGTGTAGAAGCCTTGCCAGAGCAGGGTCAGCAGGGAACCCAGGTAAATCGCGCCGAACCAGATCAGCGGCGGCACCAGCAGCAGCGACAGGTAGAGGTTCGGCCGCCGGTACAGCAGGTTGGCAAAGCGCCGCAGCGGTGAGCCGCCGTGGCTGGTCGGAGCGATCGCCAGGCTGTTCATCTCACACCCCGCTCGCGGCGGTGTCGCTCAGCGGGATCATCGCCTCGCGAGCCCAGCGCGCGGTCAGGCGCTGGCCGGTCTGGTAGGGGACGGCGACGTCCTGCCACTGGTCGTTGGCCTGGCTGATGTTCAGGGCCTGGCCGTTGTCCAGGCGCAGCTCGTAGCGGGTGGCGCTGCCCTGGTACTGGATGTCGTGCAGCAAGCCGCTGATTTCGATCTCGTGGCCGGCCCGCGGGCCTTCGGCGAAGCGCACGTGTTCCGGGCGGATCGAGAAGGGCTGGGGGCTGCCGTTCAGCTGGGCGGCCAGCTCGCCGCGAATCACGTTGGAGGTGCCGACGAACTCGGCGACGAAAGCGGTCGCCGGCCGCATATACAGGTTGCGCGGGCTGTCGACCTGCTCGATGCGGCCCTGGTTGAACACCGCCACCCGGTCGGACATCGACAGCGCTTCGGTCTGGTCGTGAGTGACGAAGATGAAGGTGATGCCGAGCTGGCGTTGCAGCTTCTTCAACTCGCCCTGCATCTGTTCGCGCAGCTTCAGGTCCAGCGCGCCCAGCGGTTCGTCGAGCAACAGCACCCGCGGGCGATTGACCAGGGCCCGGGCCAGGGCCACGCGCTGGCGCTGGCCGCCGGACAACTGCGCCGGCTTGCGCTCGCCATAGCCTTGCAGGGCGACCATGGCCAGGGCTTCCTCGGCGCGCCCGTGGCGTTCGCGCGTGCCCACGCCCTTGACCTTCAAGCCGTAGGCGACGTTGTCGCGCACGTTCATGTGCGGGAACAGCGCGTAGTCCTGGAACACGGTGTTGACGTCGCGCTGGTAGGGCGGCAGGCCGGCGGCCTCGGCGCCGTGGATGCGGATCGAGCCGGCGCTGGGCTGCTCGAAGCCGGCGATCAGGCGCAGGCAGGTGGTCTTGCCCGAGCCGGAAGGGCCGAGCATGGAAAAGAACTCGCCGTCCTGGATATCGATGGACACCCGATCAACGGCCTTCACCTCGCCGAACTGCCGGGAAACGTTGGTGAACTGGACTGCAAGCGTCATGGTGCGGGGCTCCGGAAAAGCCAGGGCCGTCGCAGCGGCCCAGCCTGAACTTCAGATAATCAGTCATGCGCAAACCAGCTTGGCCTTTGGCAAAACCCTGGCTGGGAAAGTCGTTCGGGGCGCGTCGCGAGCGGCGATCAGCCGGGGCCGGCCAGCGCGCGGCAGCCGCAGCGTACGTCGGTACGCGAGGATGCGAGCACTGCCCGGGCGCGGTTGATCGACGCATAGCCGCTACCGGAATGACTTTTATCTACCGCCCATGATCGCGATGTAGTCCTGGGTCCAGCGGCTGTAGGGCACGAACTTGCCCCCCTCGGCCTGCGGGGTTTTCCAGAAGGCGATCTTGTCGAACTGGTCGAAGCCGTTGGTCTTGCAGCCTTCGGCGCCCAGCAGCTCGCTTGCCTTGCAGGCCGCCGGCACCGCCGGCAGCGAACCGAACCAGGCGGCGACGTCGCCCTGGACCTTGGGCTTGAGCGACCAGTCCATCCACTTGTAGGCGCAGTTGGGGTGCTTGGCCTCGCTGTGCAGCATGGTGGTGTCGGCCCAGCCCGTGGCGCCTTCCTTGGGGATGGTCGAGGCGATCGGCTGTTTCTCGTTGACCAGGCCATTGACCTGATACGGCCAGGAACTGGCGGCCACCACGCCTTCGTTCTTGAAGTCGCTCATCTGCACCGTGGTGTCGTGCCAGTAGCGGTGGATCAGCGGCTGCTGGGCGCGCAGCAGGTCGAGCACCGCCTTGTACTGGGCCTCGGTCAGCTCGTAGGGGTTCTGGATCCCCAGCTCCGGCTTGGCGCTCTTGAGGTAGAGCGCGGCGTCGGCGATGTAGATCGGCCCGTCATAGGCCTGCACGCGGCCCTTGTTGGGCTTGCCGTCCGGCAGGTCCTGGGCGTCGAACAGCACGCCCCAGCTGGTCGGCGCCTGCTTGAAGACGCTGGTGTTGTACATCAGCACGTTCGGGCCCCACTGGTAGGGGGTGCCATAGACCTGCCGGTCGACCACGTACCAGGGCGCGTCCTTGAGGCGCGGGTCGAGGCCGCTCCAGTTGGGGATCAGCGCGGTATTGATAGGCTGCACGCGCTTGCCGGCGATCAGCCGCAGGGAGGCGTCGCCGGACGCGGTGACCAGGTCGTAGCCGCCCTTGGCCATCAGGCTGACCATCTCGTCGGAGGTGGCCGCGGTCTTGACGTTGACCTTGCAGCCGGTCTCCTTCTCGAAACCGCTCACCCAGTCGTAGTTCTTGTCGCTTTCGCCACGTTCGATGTAGCCGGGCCAGGCCACGATATCCAGCTGTCCCTCGCCGGCGCCGACAGCCTTGAGCGGTTCGGCGGCCTGGATACTGGCGTTGGCCAGCAGGGCGGTGGTGATTGCACTGAGCAGTGCGGTCTTGTGCACGGACATGGGGAAACCCTCTTCTTCAAATTATGGTCGGGGCAGTCGAACGTGGTGGAGCGCGCCTTGGGGGCTTGTTATCAGCTTAGTGCCGTTATTTATTCGAGGTCATTGCCGTGGCGCGCCATGATGTGCCGCACCACGCTGTAGTCCTGCAGCGAATCGCTGGACAGGTCCTTACCGTAGCCGGAACGCTTCAGGCCGCCGTGGGGCATTTCGCTGGCCAGCATGAAATGGCTGTTAATCCAGGTGCAGCCGTATTGCAGGCGGGCCGCCACCTGCATGGCCTTGTCCAGGTTGCGGGTCCAGACCGACGAGGCCAGGCCGTATTCCGAGTCGTTGGCCCAATCCACCGCCTGGGGCAGGTCGTCGAAACGGGTGATGGTGACCACCGGTCCGAACACTTCGCGCTGGACGATTTCATCCTGTTGCCGGCAGCCGGCCAGCAGGGTCGGCTGGTAATAGAAGCCGGGGCCCGAATGCACCGCGGCGCCGGTCACCCGTTCGATATGTGGCTGGCCCAGGGCGCGTTCGACGAAGCTGGCCACGCGGTCGCGCTGGCGGGTACTGATCAGTGGGCCGATCTCGTTGTCGGCGTCGCGCTTGCCGGCAAAGCGCAGGCTGGCGACAGCGCTGCCGAGTTCGGCGACCAGCCGGTCGTGGATCCCGGCCTGGGCATAGATCCGGCAAGCGGCGGTGCAATCCTGCCCGGCGTTGTAATAGCCGTAGGTGCGCACGCCTTCGACCACGGCTTGCAGGTCGGCATCGTCGCAGACGATCACCGGCGCCTTGCCGCCTAGCTCCAGGTGCGTGCGCTTCAGGGTTTTCGAGGCGGCCTGGAGGATCTTCTGCCCGGTGACGATATCCCCGGTCAACGACACCATGCGCACCCTCGGGTGGCTCACCAGATGGCTGCCCACGCCTTCGCCACCGCCGCAGACGATGTTCAGCACGCCGCGCGGCAGCAGCTCGGCCAGGGTCGGCGCCAGGGCCAGGATCGACAGCGGGGTGTGCTCGGAAGGCTTGAATACCAGGGTGTTGCCGGCGGCGAGGGCCGGGGCGATCTTCCAGGCGGCCATCATGATCGGGTAGTTCCACGGCGCAATCGAGGCCACCACGCCGATCGGGTCGCGCCGCACCATGCTGGTGTAGCCCGGCAGGTACTCGCCGGCGAGCTGGCCGGTCTGGCAGCGCACGGCGCCGGCAAAGAAACGGAAGACGTCGACGGTGGCGCCGAGATCGTCCTGGCGCGCCAGGTGCAGCGGCTTGCCGCAGTTCAGTGATTCCAGGCGGGCCAGATGGTCGGCTTGCCGTTCCACGGCGTCGGCGATGCCCAGCAGCAGGGTGGCGCGCTGCTGCGGCGTGGTCCGCGACCAGCTGGCAAAGGCGCGATGGGCCGCGAGGATCGCGCTTTCCACCTGTTCGGTGCTGGCTTCGGCAATGTGCCCCAGCACGTCGCCGGTGGCGGGGTTGAGGATGGGCTCGACCCGTCCCTGGCCGGCAACGAGTTCGCCGTCGATCAACAACGCGGTGGGCATCGGGGGCTGCGCGCCAGTCATGTTCCGGGCTCTCTTTTCTTGTCGGGCCATGGGCTCTCCTGTGACGCAAGCCCGGCCTTCTGCATGGAGTGGCATGAGACTAGTCGCGGGGCTTGCACTGGACAAATACCAAATACTGAAAGCGGCGTTCGATTAAATAGATGGCTTGCGTCCGCCATGGGGCTGCTCGCGCGCCACGGTCAGGAACGGGTCGACCAGCGCCGGCCGGGCCGTGCCGCGGCGCCAGGCCAGGCCGACGTCGAGGGTCTGGCTCAGGTCGGCGATGGGCCGGGCCTCGATGATGTCGCCCTCCAGCGACCAGGGGCGGTAGGTCATGTCCGGCTGGATCGACACCCCGAGCCCGGCGGCCACCAGGCTGCGCACCGCTTCGGTGGAGGCGGTGCGCAGGGTGACGCGCGGCTGCAGGCCGGCGCCGGACCACAGGCGCTGGGCGTTGCGGTCCATTTCATCGACATTGAGCTGGATCAGCGGCTCGCGGGCGACATCCGCCAGGTTGATGCTGTCGTGTTCCAGCAGCGGATGCTGGGCCGGCAGCCACAGGCGGTGCGGGGAGTGGGTCAGGACTTCGGTCTGCAGGGCATGGCGGTCCTCGAGATTGGAGAGGATCAGCACCCCGACGTCGATTTCGCCGCTCACCAGCAGGTGTTCGATGTAGGGGCGCTCGTCCTCCATCACGCGGATCTCCACGTTCGGATAGGCGCGCTGGAAACGCGTGAGCAGATCCGCCAGGTAATAACCGGCCACCAGGCTGGTCACGCCGACGGTCAACTGGCCGGCGACCTGGTCGGTGCTCTGTTGCAGGCTGCGCTTGGCGTTGTCGACGGTAGCCAGGATCAGGTGCGCCTGGCGCAGGAACTGGTGGCCCTGGTGGGTCAGGGTCATGCCCTTGGCGTGGCGGTTGAACAGGCCGACGCCGATTTCCTGCTCCAGTTGCTGGATCGCCAGGGTCAGGGTCGACTGGGAGATGAACACCGCCTGGGCGGCGGCCGAGATCGAGCCGGTCTCGGCCACGGCGATGAAATGACGGATCTGGCGCAGGGTCATCATGGGTAATCACCAGGCTGGCGCTTTTATCGATGTTTTCGAGTATATATCGCTTTAATCGAATGGCTGTCCACGACCTCGATGGCCCGAGGCGAAGCAACATCTGGAAGCACACTCGGACCCAGGCGCCGGGCACTTCGATCTAGGCTGGTGGCCTTATCTGTTCCCTCGACTCACCTGTCTGGAGGTTTGTATGAATACCCGTGGATTACTCGACCAATTGCTCAAGTCCGGCCAGGAGCTGTTGCAGAACAAGGCCGGCGCGCAGCCGAACAAGGCCTCCGACGCCGACAAAGGCGCGTTGGGCGGCTTGCTCGGCGGCAATTCCGGCGGGCTGGGCAGCCTGTTGTCCGGGGCCGGTGGCGGCGCGCTGGCCGCCGGGGCCATGGGCTTGCTGCTGGGCAACAAGAAAGCCCGCAAGTTCGGTGGCAAGGCCCTGACCTACGGCGGCCTGGCGGCACTGGGGGTGATCGCCTACAAGGCCTACGGCAACTGGCAGGCGCAGCAGGCCGGTGCACCCCGGACCGAGCCGCAGACTCTCGACCGCCTGCCTGCGCAACAGGTCGAGCAGCACAGCCAGGCGATCCTCAAGGCGCTGGTGGCGGCGGCCAAGGCCGATGGCCATATCGATGAGCGCGAGCGGGCCTTGATCGAGGGCGAATTCACCCGCCTGGACAATGATCAGGAGCTGCAGCGCTGGTTGCACGCCGAGCTCAACAAGCCCCTGGACCCGGTGGATGTGGCACGGGCCGCCGGCACGCCGGAAATGGCCGCGGAAATGTACGTCGCCAGCGTGATGCTGGTGGACGAGGAAAACTTCATGGAGAAGGCTTACCTGAATGAGCTGGCGCGTCAGCTCAAGCTGGAACCGGGGTTGAAGCTCGAACTGGAAAAGCAGGTTCGCCAGGCCAGTGCCTGATGGCTGTCGGGCGCGTCGGGACGAATGCCGGGTGCGCCCTCTGCGATGGCTGAAATGGCTCCCGATTTTGCCGAAACGCCACTGGCGGCGTCAGACTCATCTGACGGAAAGTAGCCGTCCGGAGTGAACCCTGCCTTTCGCTCTGAGTGAGACGTGGTGCGCAACACGCTGATTAAGGATGGCACGCCCTCGGCTATACTCCCCACCATTTGAATGGCCCCGAGGACTGACTGTGAAGAACTGGACGTTGCGCCAACGCATTTTGGCGAGCTTTGCGGTGATTATCACCATCATGTTGCTGATGGTCATAACCTCGTACTCCCGCCTGCTGAAGATCGAAGCGGGTGAAGAGCGCATGCGTTCCGATGCCATTCCCGGGAGCTATTTCAGTTCCATGATCCGCGGCGCATGGGTCGACAGTTACCTGCACACCCAGGAACTCATCGGCATGAAGGAAGGCCAGGGGATCACCGCCGAGGACGAGGCGAACTTCAAGAGCTTCGAGCTGCGCCTGAGGCAATACCTGGCCAGCTACAAGAGCACCATCACCACCCGGCAGGACCAGAACGAATTCGATGAGTTCGAGAAGTTGCACGAGCACTTCCTCCAGGTCCAGGCCGCCGTGCTCGACCTGCATGTGCGCAACAAGGAAGACGACGCGGTGAAGCTGTTCAACGAGCAGTTGACCCCCGCCTGGGTCACCGGCCGGATGAAGCTCAACGACATCATCGACGAGAACAAGGCGGTGGCCGATTCGGCGGCGGCGCAGATCGACGACGCCGTGGCCGCGGCCAAGATCAGCATGGGCGTTTCCCTGCTGGTGGCCGTGCTGGTGGCCGGCCTGTGCGGCCTGTTGCTGATGCGCGCGATCATGTCGCCGATGAACCGTATCGTGCAGATCCTCGAGGTGATGCGCACGGGCGACCTGACCCGCCGCCTGAACCTGGAGCGCAAGGACGAGTTCGGCGCCGTGGAAACCGGCTTCAACGACATGATGAGCGAACTCAATTCCCTGGTGTCCCAGGCGCAGCGTTCCTCGGTCCAGGTCACCACTTCGGTCACCGAGATTGCCGCCACCTCCAAGCAGCAGCAGGCGACCGCCACCGAGACCGCGGCGACCACCACCGAAATCGGCGCCACCTCACGGGAGATCGCGGCCACCTCCCGCGACCTGGTGCGCACCATGACCGAAGTTTCCAGCGCCGCCGACCAGGCTTCGGTGCTCGCCGGTTCCGGCCAGCAGGGCCTGGCGCGGATGGAAGACACCATGCACTCGGTGATGGGCGCGGCCGACCTGGTCAACGCCAAGCTGGCGATCCTCAACGAGAAGGCCGGCAACATCAACCAGGTGGTGGTGACCATCGTCAAGGTCGCCGACCAGACCAACCTGCTGTCGCTCAACGCCGCGATCGAAGCCGAGAAGGCCGGTGAATACGGCCGCGGCTTCGCTGTGGTGGCCACCGAAGTGCGGCGCCTGGCGGACCAGACCGCGGTCGCCACCTACGACATCGAGCAGATGGTGCGCGAGATCCAGTCCGCGGTGTCGGCCGGGGTCATGGGCATGGACAAGTTCTCCGAAGAAGTGCGTCGCGGCATGGCCGAGGTGCAGCAGGTCGGCGAGCAGCTGTCGCAGATCATCCATCAGGTCCAGGCGCTGGCGCCGCGGGTGCTGATGGTCAACGAAGGCATGCAGGCCCAGGCCACCGGTGCCGAACAGATCAACCACGCCCTGGTGCAGCTGGGCGATGCCAGCAGCCAGACTGTCGAGTCGTTGCGCCAGGCCAGTTTCGCCATCGATGAGCTGAGCCAGGTGGCGGTGGGGCTGCGCAGCGGCGTCTCGCGTTTCAAAGTCTGATGAACGAGCTCGCAGCGAAACGCGGCGCGGGGGCAGGGCGCAAGAACGCGCTGTTCCTGGTGTTCCGCATCGGTTCCGAACGTTATGCCTTGCAAGCCGTCGAGGTAGCGGAAGTATTGCCGCGGCTGCAACTCAAGCCGATTCCCCGGGCCCCGGCCTGGGTGGCGGGGGTGTTCGCCCATCGCGGCGCCGTGGTGCCTGTGATCGATCTCTGCGCCCTGACGTTTGGCGAGCCGGCCCAGCAACGCACCAGCACCCGGCTGGTGCTGGTGCATTACCGTGCGCAGGCCGGGCAGCCCGAGCGGTTGCTGGGGCTGATCCTGGAACAGGCCACCGACACCCTGCGTTGCGATCCACAGGCCTTCAAGGCCTATGGCCTGGATAACCGCAATGCGCCCTACCTGGGCCCGGTCTATGAAGACGCCCAGGGTCTGCTGCAGTGGGTGCGGGTCGACGACCTGCTGGACGCCCAGGTGCGTGCCCTGCTGTTTCCCTCGCCGCCGCTGGATCTGGCGCTGCTTGGGGAATCGCCATGAGCAGCGACCAACGATTCTTCGATTTCCTCAAGGAACGCATCGGCCTGGACGTGGCCTCGGTAGGGGCGGCGATCATCGAGCGCGCGGTGCGCCAGCGCAGCATCGCCCAGCAGGCGCCGAGCGCCGACCATTACTGGCAGACCCTGCAGGGCTCGCGCGATGAGCAGCAGGCGCTGATCGAGGCGGTGATCGTTCCGGAAACCTGGTTTTTCCGTTACCCGGAATCCTTCGCCACCCTGGCCAGGCTCGCGCTCGCCCGCCTTGCCGAGCTCAAGGGCATGCGCGCGTTGCGCATTCTCAGCCTGCCGTGTTCCACCGGCGAGGAACCCTACTCCATTGCCATGGCGCTGCTCGATGCGGGGCTGGCACCCCATCAGTTCAAGGTCGACGGGTTCGATGTCAGCCCCCTCTCGATCGAACGGGCCAGGAGCGCGGTGTATGGCAAGAACTCCTTCCGTGGCCAGCACACCGATTTTCGCGAGCGGCATTTCACTGCCGAGGACGATCGCTACAGCCTGGGCGAGCGCGTGCGCGAACAGGTGCGGCTGCAGGTGGGCAACCTGCTGGACCCGACCCTGCTGGCCAACGAACCGCCCTACGATTTCGTTTTCTGTCGCAACCTGCTGATCTATTTCGACCAGCCGACCCAGCGCCAGGTATTCGAGGTCCTCAAGCGTCTGACTCACGTCGACGGCGTGCTGTTCATCGGCCCGGCCGAAGGCAGCCTGCTGGGGCGCCTGGGCATGCGTTCGATCGGTGTCGCCCAGTCGTTCGCCTTCAGCCGGCATAACGAGCCGGAGCCCGTGGCGCCGCCGACCCCGTCCTTCGTGCCGAGCGCCTTGCCGGTGCGCCAGCCGGTACGCAGCATTACGCCGCCCGCGCGCGCTCGGCCGTTTGCCAGCGTTCCGACGAGCCCCGCTGCCAGCCCGACCCCGGCGCCTGCCGCGCCGGCCAGCGATGCCGCGACCCTGCTGGCTAACATCGCGGCGCTGGCCAACGAGGGCAAGAGCGCCGAGGCCCGGCTGGCCTGCGAGCATTACCTGGCCAGCCATGAGCCGGTGGCCCAGGTGTTCTATTGGCTGGGGCTGCTCAGCGATGTCGCGGGCAGTGCCCTGGAGGCCCAGGGCTTCTATCGCAAGGCCCTGTACCTGGACCCGCAGCACGCCGAATCGCTGGTGCACCTGGCCGCCTTGCTGGCATCCCAGGGGGACGTCGCCGGCGCCCGTCGATTGCAGGAACGCGCGGCCCGCGGCGGCCGTGCGGCAGACAGTGAGCGTAAATCATGAGCGGCCCTGTTTCGTTGAACGTGACCCACGAAGATGCCCAGGCCATCGACGATTGCTGGAACCGTATCGGTATCCACGGCGACAAGAGTTGCCCGTTGCTGGTCGAGCATGTGCATTGCCGCAACTGCTCGGTGTATTCCGCCGCGGCCACCCGCCTGCTGGACCGCTATGCGTTGCAGCAGGAACAGCATGAACAGGCGTCCGCCAAGGCCGACGTCGATGTGGTCACCCGTTCGATCTTGATGTTCCGCCTGGGCGAGGAATGGCTGGGCATCGCCACTCGCTGCCTGGTGGAAGTGGCGCCGCAGCAGCCTGTCCATTCCCTGCCGCACCAGCGTTCGCGGGCCTTGCTCGGGGTGGCGAATGTGCGCGGCGCCCTGGTGGCCTGCCTGTCGCTCGTGGAGTTGCTGGGGCTGGACACGACCAGCGCCGCAGCCTCGGGCGCGCGAGTCATGCCGCGCATGTTGATCATCGGTGCCCAGGGTGGCCCGGTGGTGGTGCCGGTGGACGAGGTGGACGGCATCCATGCCATCGACGAGCGCACGCTGAATGCCGCGCTGCGGGCCGGCCAGCCGGCCAGCGCCAAGTACACCCGGGGCGTCCTGCAGTGGAAGGGCCGCAGCCTGCGCTGGCTGGATGAAGAGCAGCTGCTGTCTGCCGTGACCCGGAGCCTGTCATGACCCCCGATCAAATGCGCGACGCCTCGCTGCTCGAACTCTTCAGCCTGGAAGCCGAGGCCCAGACCCAGGTGCTCAGCGCCGGTCTGCTGGCGCTGGAGCGCGACCCGACCCAGGCCGACCACCTGGAAGCCTGCATGCGCGCGGCCCATTCGCTCAAGGGCGCGGCGCGGATCGTCGGGATCGACGCCGGGGTCAGTGTGGCCCACGTGATGGAAGATTGCCTGGTCGGAGCCCAGGAGGGGCGGCTGTACCTGCGCCCCGAGCATATCGACGCGCTGCTGCAAGGCACCGACTTCCTGATGCGTATCGCCACGCCGGGCAACAGCCAGGTCGGCGAGCAGGACATTGCGGCCTATGTGGCGCTGATGGAACAGTTGATCGCCTCCACGGATGCGACGTCGGACATCGTCCTGCCCAGGGTCGAGCCGAGCCTGCCGCCGATGGCCGAGCCGCCGATGGCGGTGACGGCTGTCGAGCCCGAACCGGCGCCGCCGTCGTTCGAGTTGCCGCCAGAGACGCCGCAGGAGGCGCCCGCGGCCGCGGCCAAGGGCAAGAAACTCGCCGAAGGCGGCGAGCGGGTATTGCGGGTCACGGCGGAACGCCTGAACAGCCTGCTCGACCTGTCGAGCAAGTCGCTGGTGGAAACCCAGCGCCTGAAGCCCTACCTGGCGACCCTGCAGCGTCTCAAGCGCATGCAGAGCAATGGCTTGCGCGCGCTGGAGAATCTCAATGGCCACCTCAAGGAGCAGGTGCTGGGCCTCGAGGCCCAGGAAGCCCTGGAGGACGCACGGCGCCTGCTGGCGGAATCCCAGCAATTGCTGGCCGAGAAAACCGCCGAGCTGGACGAGTTCGGCTGGCAGGCCAGCCAGCGCGCCCAGGTGCTCTACGACACGGCACTGGCCTGTCGCATGCGGCCGTTCGCCGATGTGCTGGTGGGCCAGGTGCGGATGGTCCGCGACCTGGGGCGCAGCCTGGGCAAACAGGTGCGCCTGGAGGTCGAGGGCGAGAAGACCCAGGTCGATCGCGATGTGCTGGAAAAACTCGAGGCGCCGCTGACCCATCTGCTGCGCAACGCGGTCGACCACGGTATCGAAATGCCCGAGCAGCGGCTGCTGGCGGGCAAGCCGGCCGAGGGCCTGATTCGTTTGCGCGCCTCCCACCAGGCCGGGCTGCTGGTGCTGGAGCTCAGCGACGACGGCAACGGCGTCGACCTGGAGCGGGTGCGCCAGAGCATCGTCGAACGCCAGTTGTCGCCAGCCGAGACCGCGGCCCAGTTGAGCGAGGAAGAACTGCTGTCCTTCCTGTTCCTGCCAGGTTTCAGCCTGCGCGACAAGGTCACCGAGGTGTCCGGGCGCGGGGTCGGCCTGGACGCGGTGCAGCACATGGTGCGTCAACTGCGCGGCGCGGTGCAGTTGGAGCAGGTGGCGGGGCGCGGCAGTCGTTTCCATCTCGAAGTGCCGTTGACCCTGTCGGTGGTACGCAGTCTGGTGGTGGAGGTCGGCGAGGAGGCCTACGCCTTTCCACTGGCGCACATCGAACGCATGTGCGACCTGGAGCCCGACGATATTGTGCAGCTCGAAGGACGCCAGCATTTCTGGCACGAAGGGCGCCATGTCGGCCTGGTCGCGGCCAGCCAGCTGCTGCAACGGCCGGCGGGGCAGAACAACGATTCCACACTCAAGGTCGTGGTGATCCGCGAGCGCGATACGGTCTATGGCGTGGCGGTGGAGCGCTTCATCGGCGAGCGGACCCTGGTGGTGCTGCCGCTGGACGACCGCCTGGGCAAGGTCCAGGACATCTCCGCCGGGGCCCTGCTCGACGACGGTTCCGTGGTGCTGATCGTCGACGTCGAGGACATGCTGCGTTCGGTGGACAAGCTGCTCAACACCGGCCGCCTGGAACGTATCGCCCGGCACAACCGCCACCAGGCCGAGATGACGCGCAAGCGCATCCTGGTGGTCGACGACTCGCTCACCGTGCGCGAGTTGCAACGCAAGCTTTTGCTCAACCGCGGTTATGACGTAGCGGTCGCCGTCGACGGCATGGATGGCTGGAACGCCCTGCGTTCGGAAGACTTCGACCTGCTGATTACCGATATCGACATGCCCCGAATGGATGGGATTGAATTGGTCACACTCCTGCGTCGCGACAACCGCCTGCAGTCGCTGCCGGTCATGGTGGTTTCCTACAAGGACCGCGAGGAAGACCGGCGCCGTGGACTGGATGCCGGAGCCGACTATTATCTAGCCAAAGCCAGTTTCCATGACGACGCCCTGCTGGATGCGGTGGTGGAGCTGATTGGAGGAGCGCGGGCATGAAGATCGCTATCGTCAACGACATGCCCATGGCTGTGGAGGCCCTGCGCCGCGCCCTGGCGTTCGAGCCCGCGCACGAGGTGGTGTGGGTCGCGACCAATGGTGCGGAAGCGGTCGAGTACTGCGCCCAGCTGACGCCCGACCTGATCCTGATGGACCTGATCATGCCGGTGATGGACGGCGTGGAAGCCACCCGGCGGATCATGGCCGAAACGCCCTGCGCGATCGTGATCGTCACGGTGGATCGCCAGCAGAACGTGCATCGGGTCTTCGAGGCGATGGGCCATGGCGCGCTGGATGTGGTCGATACGCCGGCCCTGGGGGCCGGCAACGCGCAGGAAGCGGCGGCGCCCCTGCTGCGCAAGATCCTCAATATCGGCTGGCTGATCGGCCAGCAGCGCGGTAGCCGCGTGCGTTCGGCGCCGGTGCCCATGCGGACCATGGCGCAGCGCCAGGGGCTGGTGGCGATCGGTTCGTCGGCCGGTGGCCCGGCGGCGCTGGAAGTGTTGCTCAAGGGGTTGCCGGCCGGTTTTCCCGCGGCCATCGTGCTGGTACAGCATGTCGACCAGGTCTTTGCCGCCGGCATGGCCGAGTGGCTCAGCAGCGCCTCCGGGCTCAAGGTGCGCCTGGCCCGTGAAGGCGAGCCACCGCAGAGCGGGACGGTGCTGCTGGCCGGGACCAATCACCATATCCGGCTGCTGAAGAACGGCACCCTGGCCTATACCGCCGAGCCGGTGAACGAGATCTATCGGCCATCGATCGATGTGTTTTTTGAAAGTGTCGCCAGTTACTGGAATGGCGACGCGGTCGGCGTACTGCTGACCGGCATGGGGCGCGACGGCGCCCAGGGCCTGAAGCTGATGCGCGACCAGGGTTACCTGACCATCGCCCAGGACCAGAATAGTAGTGCGGTGTATGGCATGCCGAAGGCGGCCGCTGCCATCGGCGCCGCCACAGAGATTCGCCCACTGGACAAGATCGCTCCACGATTGCTGGAGATATTTGCCAAATGACCGACAAACGCAGCTGTCCTGGCCAGGTAGCAACTCAGGTGACAACCCATGAATGATTTACAGCTCGACGATTTCAAGACCGATGAAAATGCTGCGATGGTGCTGCTGGTCGACGACCAGGCAATGATCGGTGAGGCTGTCCGGCGTGGGTTGGCGAATGAAGAAAACATCGACTTCCACTTTTGTGCCGACCCCCACCAGGCCATTGCCCAGGCGATCCGCATCAAGCCCACGGTGATCCTGCAGGACCTGGTGATGCCGGGGCTGGACGGGCTGACGCTGGTGCGCGAGTACCGCAACCACCCAGCGACCCAGAACATCCCGATCATCGTGCTTTCGACCAAGGAAGATCCGCTGATCAAGAGCGCGGCCTTCGCGGCCGGGGCCAACGATTACCTGGTCAAGCTGCCGGACAACATCGAGCTGGTGGCGCGCATTCGCTACCACTCGCGCTCCTACATGACCCTGTTGCAGCGTGATGCGGCCTATCGTGCGTTGCGTGTCAGCCAGCAGCAGTTGCTCGACACCAACCTGGTGCTGCAACGCCTGATGAACTCCGATGGGCTGACCGGGCTGTCCAACCGCCGGCATTTCGACGAGTACCTGGAGCTGGAATGGCGTCGGGCCATGCGCGACCAGACCCAGCTGTCGCTGCTGATGATCGATGTCGACTACTTCAAATCCTACAACGACACCTTCGGCCACCTGGAGGGCGACGAAGCCCTGCGCAAGGTGGCGCTGGCGATTCGCGATGCCAGCAGCCGACCGTCGGACCTGCCCGCGCGGTATGGCGGGGAGGAATTCGCCCTGGTCTTGCCCAATACGTCGCCCGGTGGCGCGCGGCTGGTGGCCGAGAAGCTGCGCCAGACCGTCGCCGCGCTGAAGATTCCGCACATCGCGCCGACCGAAGGGGCCAGCCTGACCATCAGCATCGGTCTGTCCACCCTGACGCCGCAGCCCAGCAGCAGCTACCGGCAATTGATCTCGGCTGCCGACAAGGGCCTGTACCTGGCCAAGCACAACGGCCGCAATCAGGTGGGGATAGAGTGAAAAAAACCGCCGCCACGGGGGCCTAAAGCCGCCAGGCGGGCTGCCGCGACAGCGTGATTACGTTATACTCGCCGGCTTTCAAAAGTTCGCCAACGAGTGCTGCCTGCCATGGAAATCAACCCGATCCTTAACACTATCAAGGACCTGTCCGAGCGCTCCGAAACTATTCGGGGGTATCTTTGACTACGATCAAAAGCATGAGCGCCTGATCGAAGTCAATCGCGAGCTTGAAGATCCGAACGTCTGGAACAAACCCGAGTACGCCCAGGAACTGGGGCGCGAGCGCTCGACCCTGGCGCAGATCGTCGAGACCCTGGACGAGCTGTCCGGTGGCCTGGCCGATTGCCGCGACCTGCTGGACATGTCCGTCGAAGAGAACGACGAAGGCGCGGTAGGCGACGTGGTCGCCGAGCTGGACCGCCTCGAAGAATCCCTGGCCAAGCTGGAATTCCGCCGCATGTTCAGCGGCGAGATGGACATGAACAACGCCTACCTGGACATCCAGGCCGGCTCCGGCGGCACCGAGGCCCAGGACTGGGCCAACATCCTGTTGCGCATGTACCTGCGCTGGGCCGACAAGCGCGGTTTCGACGCCACCATCATGGAACTGTCCGCCGGCGAAGTCGCCGGGATCAAGGGCGCGACCGTGCATATCAAGGGCGAATACGCCTTTGGCTGGCTGCGTACCGAGATCGGCGTGCACCGCCTGGTGCGCAAGAGCCCGTTCGACTCCGGCAACCGTCGTCATACCTCGTTCTCCGCGGTGTTCGTGTCCCCGGAAATCGACGACAAGGTGGAAATCGAGATCAACCCGGCGGACCTGCGGATCGACACCTATCGTTCCTCCGGTGCCGGTGGCCAGCACGTAAACACCACCGACTCGGCCGTGCGTATCACCCACGTACCGACCAACACCGTGGTCAGCTGCCAGAACGAACGTTCCCAGCACGCCAACAAGGACACCGCCATGAAAATGCTGCGGGCCAAGTTGTACGAGCTGGAAATGCAGAAACGCAACGCTGCCTCCCAGGCCCTGGAAGACAGCAAGTCGGACATCGGCTGGGGTCACCAGATCCGTTCCTATGTGCTCGATGCGTCGCGGATCAAGGATCTGCGCACCAACATCGAACGCAGCGACTGCGACAAGGTGCTCGACGGCGATATCGACGAATACCTGGTGGCCAGCCTGAAGTCCGGGCTGTAAGCCGCGACACCCGTGCCGCGGGCACGGCGCGCTTGTGCAGGCGCGACACCGGCCCGCGATCCCTCGCCCCAGGCGAGGGGCAATGAACCTTGATGGAAATCTTAAAGACATGAGCGACCTACAACTCGACCAGGCCCAGCAACAGGAAGAAAACACCCTGATCGCCCTGCGCAAGGAAAAGCTTGCTGCCGAGCGCGCCAAGGGTCAGGCCTTCCCCAACGACTTCCGCCGCGACAACTACTGCAACGACCTGCAGAAACAGTACGCGGACAAGACCAAGGAAGAGCTGGCCGAGGCGGCGATTCCGGTCAAGGTTGCCGGTCGCATCATGCTCAACCGTGGCTCGTTCATGGTGATCCAGGACATGACCGGGCGCATCCAGGTCTACGTCAACCGCAAGACCCTGTCCGAAGAGACCCTGGCCGCGGTGAAAACCTGGGACATGGGCGACATCATCGCAGCTGTTGGCACCCTGGCCCGTTCCGGCAAGGGCGACCTGTACGTCGAGATGACCGACGTGCGCCTGCTGACCAAGTCCCTGCGCCCGCTGCCGGACAAGCACCACGGCCTGACCGACACCGAGCAGCGCTACCGCCAGCGCTACGTCGACCTGATCGTCAACGAAGAGGTGCGCCAGACGTTCCGCGTGCGCTCCCAGGTCATCGCCCACATCCGCAGCTTCCTGATGAAGCGTGACTTCCTGGAAGTGGAAACGCCGATGCTGCAGACCATTCCCGGCGGCGCGGCGGCCAAGCCGTTCGAGACTCACCACAACGCCCTGGACATGGAAATGTTCCTGCGCATCGCTCCGGAGCTGTACCTCAAGCGCCTGGTGGTGGGCGGGTTCGAAAAGGTGTTCGAGATCAACCGCAACTTCCGTAACGAAGGCGTCTCGACTCGTCACAACCCTGAATTCACCATGTTGGAGTTCTACCAGGCCTACGCCGACTACGAAGACAACATGGACCTGACCGAAGAGCTGTTCCGCGAGCTGGCGCAGCTGGTGCTGGGGTCCACCGACGTGCCGTACGGTGACAAGGTGTTCCACTTCGGCGAGCCGTTCGCCCGCCTGTCGGTGTTCGACTCGATCCTCAAGTACAACCCGGACATCACCGCCGACGACCTGAACGACATCGACAAGGCCCGCGCTATCGCCAAGAAGGCCGGTGCCAAGGTGCTCGGCTTCGAAGGCCTGGGCAAGCTGCAGGTGATGATTTTCGAAGAGCTGGTCGAGCACAAGCTGGAGCAGCCGCACTTCATCACCCAGTACCCGTTCGAGGTGTCGCCGCTGGCCCGTCGCAACGACGAGAACCCGAACGTGACCGACCGTTTCGAGCTGTTCATCGGCGGCCGCGAAATCGCCAACGCCTACTCCGAGCTGAACGACGCGGAAGACCAGGCCGAGCGTTTCATGGCCCAGGTGGCCGACAAGGACGCCGGTGACGACGAAGCCATGCACTACGACGCCGACTTCGTTCGCGCCCTGGAGTACGGCATGCCGCCAACCGCCGGCGAAGGTATCGGCATCGACCGCCTGGTGATGCTGCTGACCAACTCCCCGTCGATCCGCGACGTGATCCTGTTCCCGCACATGCGGCCGCAAGCGTAAATGGATTGAATGAAAAGCCGCCGCTTACAGGCGGCTTTTTATTGTCCGTGTGGAACTGACGTACTGCTTTTTTCATTTTTTATGTGAGAGGAAGACCTGTCGTGAAGCGTGCAATGGCTCAAGAAGGGGTAGTTGGCATTGCCACTGCGGTCGCTGAAAGCGTTCAGTACCAGGGTCGCAAGGCCAGCCGACAGGGCAGTGAGCAGCGCCGCCAGGATATCCTCGACGCCGCCATGCGCATTGTCGTGCGCGACGGCGTGCGTGCGGTGCGTCATCGCGCGGTCGCCGCCGAGGCGGGCGTGCCGCTGTCGGCCACCACCTACTACTTCAAGGATATCGATGACCTGCTCACCGATACCTTCGCCCAATACGTGGAACGCAGCGCGGCCTTCATGGCCAAGCTCTGGGCCAACAACGAAGGGCTGCTGCGCGAGATGGTCGCCTATGGCGACGGCAGCCCGGCTTCCCGCTCGCAGCTGGCCGACGACATTGCCCGCCTGACCGCCGACTACGTGCAACGCCAGTTGCAGAATCGCCGCGAGCACCTGATGGCCGAGCAGGCGTTTCGCCAGGAAGCGCTGCTCAACCCACGGCTGGCGCTGCTGGTGCGTTCCCATCAGCAGATCCTGCTGCAGGGCACCTGCCAGTTTTTCCAGGTGCTGGGTTCCCGTGAGCCGCAACAGGATGCCAAAGTGTTGACGTCTATAATCGGACGGATGGAATATCAGGGCCTGCTCAACGGGCCAGAGCCTCAGGCCGAGGAAGACATGCTGGGTATCCTCACCCGGTACATGCATCTGGTGCTGGACTCGGTGTGATGCCGTCCCGCGCCTGGTGCCGGCGGCCTCGGGCCCGGGTCGACTGCTGATAGGAGTGTCGAATGAAAGCCTGGCGTATCGCGATCGCCTTGTCGTTCCTGTTGCTCGGCGGCTGCCTGGTGTCCTTCAGGGAACCCCTGCCGGCCGACCAGGCCGCGCCCGCGCAATTGCTCGGCAAGTGGACCGGCAAGAATGCCTGGGGCGAACCGCTCACCCTGCAATTGACCCGCGTCGGCCCCAACCGCTACCAGGCCGTTGTCTCTGCCAAGGGCCAGCCGCAACGGCACGATACTTACCCCTTCACCGTTTCTCGCCATGGCAGCCGCTGGTACCTCTCGGCGGCGCTGCCGCAGGCGCTCGGCGGGCATTTCGCCATCGCCGGTTTCGAGCTGACCGACAAACACGAACTGGTGCTCTACCAGCTCGATCTCGAACAGATCAACCAGGCTCGCGGGCAGAACGCCTTGCAGGGCACGCCGTTCGCAACCGGGGACGGCGACGGCGTGCTGATCGACAGCCCGCTGCCACAGGTCTTTGCCTATCTGGACGATCCCGCCAACTCCGACGTCTTCGTCGAGGCGGCACGCTTCCAGCGTTCGGGCAAGTAAACGCGGTACAGACGTTTTAACAGGAGTTTGGGGTGGACGATTACCAGCAGACGATACGCACCTTGTCCGATCGCATTGTGCTGGCGCAAACGCCGATCCGGGTACTGGATGCGGTGAAATGGGACGAGAGCATCCGCAAAGGATTCCTCAAGGCCAAGGGCAAGGAAATGCCGGCGGTGGACCGCGACTATTACGCCGGTCGGCCACTGTCCTTCGATTCCAGCGCGGTGAAGCTGGAGTTCCAGAACATCGAGCGCGACATCACCCGGCAACTGGGCCAGTTCAACCCGGTCGGGCAGATCATGCGGCGCATGTGCAAGGAGTACCGCATGGTGGTGCGGATGCTCGAGGCCCGGGGCACCGAGGATTTCGGGCTGATTTCCCAGGAACTCTACGGCGCCGCCTCCGATGCTTTCCATGCGGGCGACCCGACCCTTTCCGACCTGGGGCTGATGCTCTCGGACTACCTGAACAACATCGACGGTCGTGGCGACCTCAAGGACGAACCCAAGACCCTGAGCGCCAAGGAGGCGGTCAACCTGCTGCAGGGCCGGCTGAACAAGGTGTTCGGCGAGGCCGAGGAGACCATCCGGGTCTTCGAGTCCGACGGTATCGTCGCCGATGCCGCGGCGGGCGCCGACTACATCAAGATTCGCGCCGACGCGCTGTTCAACGATCGCGACGTGCGGGCCCTGGAGGTGCATGAAGGGCTGGTGCACGTCGGCACCACCCTCAATGGCCTGAACCAGCCGATCTGCACGTTCCTGGCCAAGGGCCCGCCCTCGTCGACCGTGACCCAGGAAGGCCTGGCGATCCTGATGGAGATCATCACCTTCGCCTCCTACCCGAGCCGCCTGCGCAAGCTGACCAACCGCACCCGCGCCATCCACATGGTGGAGGAGGGGGCGGATTTCCTGCAGGTGTTCGAGTTCTTCCGCGAGCAGGGTTTCGAAATGGCCGAAAGCTATGGCAACGCCAGCCGGGTGTTCCGCGGTTCGATACCCACGGGCCTGCCATTCACCAAGGACTTGTCCTACCTCAAGGGCTTCATCATGGTTTACAACTACATTCAGTTGGCCGTGCGCAAGGGCAAGCTCGAACAGGTGCCGTTGCTGTTCTGCGGCAAGACCACCCTGGAGGACATGCGCACCTTGCGCCAATTGGTGGACGAAGGCCTGGTGGTGCCGCCCAAGTACCTGCCGGACCAGTTCCGCGACATGAACGCGTTGTCGGCCTGGATGTGCTTCTCCAACTTCCTCAACCACTTGAGCCTGGACCGGATCGAAGCGGATTACTCCAACATCCTGTAACCCACATACTTTGTAGGAGCGAGGCTTGCCCGCGATAATGGTCGGCGCGGTAATTCAGGAAAACCGCAGCGCCTTTATCGCGGGCAAGCCTCGCTCCTACAGAAGTATCTTTTTTCCCCTATCGCGAGGCTTCAAACGGATGCGATTCCTCAGCATTGTCTGCCTGCTACTGACCCTGAGCGGTTGCAGCTCGCTGCTGTTCTACCCCGAGCGGGGCCTGCCGTTCACCCCGGACAAGGCCGGGCTCGACTACCGCGATGTCAACCTGAGCGCCGCCGATGGCACCCGCCTGCACGCCTGGTGGCTGCCGGCCAAGGCCGGGGTGCCGGTCAAGGGCACGGTGCTGCACCTGCACGGCAACGGCGGCAACCTGTCCGGCCATCTCGGCGGCAGTTGGTGGCTGCCGGAACAGGGTTATCAGGTGCTGATGGTCGACTACCGCGGTTACGGTGTGTCGCAGGGCGAGCCGAGCCTGCCGGCGGTCTACCAGGATGTCGACGCGGCCTTCCAGTGGCTGGACCGGGCGCCCGAGGTCCGGGGCAAGCCGCTGATCGTCCTCGGCCAGAGCCTGGGCGGGGCCCTGGCCATCCATTACCTGGTGGAACAGCATCCGGAGCGCCAGCGCCAGCTCAAGGCCATCGTCTTCGACGGGGTGCCCGCCAGCTATCGCGAGGTCGGGCGTTTCGCCCTGAGCACCTCATGGATGACCTGGCCGTTCCAGGTGCCGCTGTCCTGGCTGGTGCCGGATGGCGACAGCGCGATCAGGGCCATGGCGCGCCTCGATGGCGTACCGAAGCTGATCTACCACAGCATCGACGACAACCTCGTGCCGCTTTCCAACGGCATCTGCCTGTATCAAGCTGCGCCGCCGCCCAGGGTCCTGCAACTGACCCGTGGCGGGCATGTGCAGACCTTCGCCGACCCGGTCTGGCGTCAGGTCATGCTGCGATACCTTGACGACCCTGCACACTTCAACGGCTTGCGGCGCCTGGGCGAAATCCCCAATTACCCCGCACCTTCGAATCCAGACGTAGAACCTCCAGAGAGTCCGCAATGAGTGAAGAACGTAACGCCATCCCCCTGATCATCACCGGTATCTGCAGCATCATCGGCACCGTGGCGTGCCTGTGGTACTACGGCTACCTGCATTTCGCCAAGCCGGAAGACGCGTTGCTGCTCAGCGATTTCACCATGCTCAAGACCGTGCCCGGCGAAGACTACAAGGTCTCCCTGGAACCGGCGGCGCAAGTGGCGCAATGCATCGATGGCGTGCTGGTGCTGTTCGACACCGAGCAGAAAGGGCTGACGGGCGTGCTGGTCAACAACAAGAAGCGCGCCGTGCGCTGCATGGGCCAGGAAACCCCGCAACTGGAGCAGTGATCCGCCGCGCTTCCCGGGGCCGGATAAAAAAAGCCCCGCCTGTGAAGGCGGGGCTTTTTCATGGTGCGGTGCCGGGCTTAGTTGGCGCTGACGGCCGAACGAGGCGCGACGGGTTGGTTGTCGTTGGAAATGGTGACTTCCACGCGACGGTTCATGGCGCGCCCGGAAACGCTGCCGTTATCGGCAACCGGGTATTCCTTGCCATAACCCTGGGCGACGATCCGGGACGGGTCGATCCCCATCTTGATCAGGGCGACCTGTACCGAGGTGGCGCGGCGCTCGGACAGCGACTGGTTGTACGCCGCGGTGCCGGTGCTGTCGGTGTAGCCTTCGACGATCACCTTGCGGTCAGGGTTGTCGCGCAGGAACTGCGCCAGCTTGTTGATGTTCACCAGGCCGCTGGATTTCAGCTCGGCCTTGTTGGTGGCGAACAGCACGTCACCGAACGTCACCAGGGTGCCGCGGTCGGTCTGCTTGGCGTTGAGGCTCGATTGCAGTTGCTTGATCTGCGCGTCGCGAGCATCGAGCAGCGCCTTGGCGCGCTGGTCGCCGGCGTCCTTGAGCTGGTTTTCGGCGGTGCGCAGGGCAATGGTCTGCTTGGCGACTTCAATCCGCTGGTTGGTCAGGTAGGCCAGTTGGTCGACCTTTTTCTCGTCGTCCTTGTTCAGATAGGCCTTGTCGGCCTTGTCCAGCCATTCGCTGGCGTCCTTGGTTTCCAGGGCCGCCACCTTGGTGGCTTGCGGATTGGCCTGCAGGGCGGAGAAGTTGGTCCGGGCATTTTCCAGGTTGGCGTTCGGCGGGGTGGAGCACGCCGCCAGCGCCACGCTCAGGGCCAACAGGGCAGGGATCATCACTTGTTTACGCATAATGGTTTCGTCCTTTTATCGATTGCGAATACGTGGGAGTCGGCGCCAGCGGCTTATTGCACGCTACGCATGCCTTCCCGACGTAGTTCCTGAACGCCTTTCTGAGAGTCCTTCAATGCCTGCTCGGCCTTGGCGGCCTGGGCCTTGCGCTCGGCCACGCGGGCGTCCCATTCGGCTTGCTCGGCCAGGCGCCGGGCTTCGTCGTAGTTCTTGTCGTGCATGGCAAGCTCGGCTTGCTTGAGCTTGTCCTGGGCCGCCTTCATTTCCACGGCCGCGAATTCGGTACCGCCGGCGCTGACCGCGCTGTTGACCGCAGATTGCGTCACCGCGTATTGCTCGCTTGGCGGATTGCCTGCGCAGCCGGCCAGCACCAGGCTGCTACCGAGAGCCAGCGCGGCCAGTTTCAGCCCGCGCAGAGGGGTGGACGAGGATTTGGCAGTGCTGATCTTCATGGTCTTCAACTCCATTGGATAACTCCTGAAAAACATCAAAATCCATCCTGGTTCGGGCGCCGTCATGCTGAGTGGCGACGCTGCGCAGGGCAGTGAATTGAAACGACCGTTCCAGTGATGGTTACTGGGTGTGACCCGAGGCTTTTTTGAATAGTTCAGAGAAAGATGGCCCATCGCCCGGATTTTTTCTGACTAGGCGGGCAGGGCTCTAAATCGGGAACTTTTGCCTGGCGCAGCGGTATTCCCGACCCCGAAACGGGGCCGGGCACAGTGGTTTTACCGCTGGAAAATGCGGCGGCGGATCAGTGTTTCTGCTCGTCGGCCTGGGCCGCCAGATCGTGCAGATAACGCCGCGAAAGGGCGAGGAAACGCGGGGTGGGGCCGATGTCTTCGTAGAGCGGATCGCCTTCTTCGTCGGTGGCGACCACCTGTTGCCCCTGGACGTAGGGAAAGCTGGTTTCGAGCTCCTCCAGGGCGGCTCCGATCAATTCGCCGAGCAGTTCCTCGGTGCTGCGCTTGGGGTACATCTCGGCGATCGCCGCCAGGCGCGCGGCGGCTTCGACATCCAGGTGAATCGTGTAGCCGGTCTTGGTCAGGCGACCCTTGGCGTTCTCTTCCCAGTGTTGCGCAAGCTCACGGATTTTCATGGCGACCTCAATGAACACCTGCTTGTGGCAGGGCGGGTGAGTGACCGGCCTGGGCCGGCGCGAAGCCGTTGTGCGGCTTACCCTTGAGCCTAGCCCCATCGCCGCGGCTGTGAAGGCGCTTCGTCGCGCATCGGCAGGTTCCCGGCCTCGGCTGTCGGCACGGCGCGCTTGCTAAGCGTTGCGTGCTGGCGGCACTCTTGGGGTTCGCTAGGAGCCCCGAGTCCGCTGGAGAACAGGTAGATGACCGATATTGATGCGCGCTTGCGCGAAGATGTTCACCTGCTGGGTGAACTGTTGGGCAACACCATCCGTGAACAGTATGGCGAGGGTTTCCTCGACAAGATCGAACAGATCCGCAAGGGCGCCAAGGCCGACCGGCGCGGTTCGCTGGACGCCGAGCTCAGCGCCAGCCTCAACCAGCTCAGCGAGGATGAACTGCTGCCGGTGGCGCGGGCGTTCAACCAGTTCCTCAACCTGGCCAACATCGCCGAGCAATACCAGCTGATCCACCGCCGCGAAGAGTCGCAGGCGGCCCCGTTCGAGGCGCGAGTGCTGCCGGAACTGCTGGCGCGCCTGCGGGCCGAAGGCCATGGCGCAGAGGCCCTGGCCCGGCAACTGGGGCGGCTGGAGATCGAGTTGGTGCTGACCGCTCACCCCACGGAAGTCGCCCGCCGCACACTGATCCAGAAATACGACGCCATCGCCGCGCAACTGGCCGCCCAGGATCATCGCGACCTGACTTCGGCCGAGCGTGGGCAGATCCAGGCGCGCTTGCAACGGCTGATCGCCGAAGCCTGGCACACCGAGGAAATCCGCCGCACCCGACCGACCCCGGTGGACGAAGCCAAGTGGGGGTTCGCGGTGATCGAACACTCGCTGTGGCAGGCCATCCCCAACTACCTGCGCAAGGCCGACCAGGCCTTGCAGGCGGCCACCGGCATGCGCCTGCCCCTGGAAGCGGCGCCGATCCGCTTCGCCTCGTGGATGGGCGGCGACCGCGACGGCAACCCCAACGTCACCGCGGCCGTGACCCGCGAGGTGCTGTTGCTGGCGCGCTGGATGGCGGCCGATTTGTACCTGCGCGACGTCGACCAGCTGGCGGCCGATCTTTCCATGCAGCAAGCCAACGCAGCGCTGCGGGCCCTGGCCGGCGACAGCGCCGAGCCCTATCGCGCGGTGCTCAAGCAACTGCGCGAGCGCCTGCGGGCCACTCGCAACTGGGCCCAGGCCTCGTTGAGCGGCGCCGCGCCGGCGCCCGCGCAGGTCCTGCAGAACAACCGCGAACTGCTGGACCCGCTGGAGCTCTGCTATCAGTCCCTGCATGAATGCGGCATGGGCGTGATCGCCGACGGGCCGCTGCTCGATTGCCTGCGCCGGGCGGTGACCTTCGGCCTGTTCCTGGTGCGCCTGGACGTGCGCCAGGACTCCTCGCGACATACCGCGGCGATGACCGAAATCACCGACTACCTGGGCCTGGGCCGTTACGGCGACTGGAACGAGGAGGAGCGCATCGCCTTCCTGATGCGCGAACTGGGCAGCCGCCGTCCGCTGCTGCCCGGGTACTTCAAACCCTCGGCCGATACCGCCGAGGTGCTGGCGACCTGCCGGGAGATCGCCGCGGCGCCGGCGGCTTCGCTGGGGTCCTATGTGATTTCCATGGCCGGCGCGGCTTCCGATGTGCTCGCCGTGCAGTTGCTGCTCAAGGAGTCTGGCGTGCTGCGGCCGATGCGCGTGGTGCCGTTGTTCGAGACCCTGGCCGACCTCGACAACGCCGGCCCGGTGATCGAGCAACTGCTGCTCCTGCCGGGTTATCGCGCGCGCTTGCAGGGCCCGCAGGAAGTGATGATCGGTTACTCCGATTCGGCCAAGGACGCCGGCACCACCGCAGCCGCCTGGGCGCAGTACCGGGCCCAGGAGCGGCTGGTGGATATCTGCCGCGAGCAGCAGGTCGAGCTGCTGTTGTTCCACGGTCGCGGCGGCACCGTGGGGCGCGGCGGTGGTCCGGCCCACGCGGCGATTCTGTCGCAGCCGCCGGGCTCGGTGGCGGGGCGCTTCCGCACCACCGAACAGGGGGAGATGATTCGTTTCAAATTCGGCCTGCCGGACATCGCCGAACAGAACCTCAACCTCTACCTGGCCGCGGTACTGGAAGCCACCCTGTTGCCGCCGCCCTTGCCGCAGCCGGCCTGGCGCGACCTGATGGATGAGCTGGCCGCCGACGGGGTGCAGGCCTATCGCGCGGTCGTGCGGGAAAACCCCCAGTTCGTCGAGTATTTCCGCCAGTCCACGCCGGAGCAGGAACTGGGTCGCCTGCCGCTGGGCAGCCGGCCGGCCAAGCGCCGTGCCGGTGGCATCGAAAGCCTGCGGGCCATCCCGTGGATTTTCGGCTGGACCCAGACGCGCCTGATGTTGCCGGCCTGGCTGGGCTGGGAGACCGCCTTGAGCAAGGCCCTGGAGCGCGGGGAGGGCGAGTTGCTGGGGCAGATGCGCGAGCAGTGGCCATTTTTCCGCACCCGCATCGACATGCTGGAGATGGTGCTGGCCAAGGCCGACGCGGACATCGCCCGCTCCTACGACGAGCGCCTGGTCGAACCGGCGCTGCTGCCATTGGGTGCGCACTTACGCGACTTATTGTCGCAGGCGTGTTCGGTGGTGCTGGGGCTGACCGGGCAGTCGCAGTTGCTGGCACATAGCCCAGACACCCTGGAGTTCATCCGCCTGCGCAACACCTACCTGGATCCGCTGCATCTATTGCAGGCCGAACTGCTGGCCCGTTCGCGACGCCAGGACGGCACGCAGGACAGCCCGGTGGAACAGGCGCTGCTGGTGTCTGTGGCGGGCATCGCCGCCGGCCTGCGTAACACCGGCTGAACTATTTGCCGGTGTTTTCAGTGGCTTGGCCGGGTATCGCGGCGGTCGCTCCGAGCGGGGTGGCCGTCGCGGCGAGGCGACACTTTGTTATGGGGTTGCGACGGGCAATACCCCCTCGCCAGGGCATAAAGAAGGCGGGTTGCTCCGACTTTCGGCTGCTTGTGTGCGCTGTGTCGGCTGTGTATCTTGATCAGCCTTTGGCCGTTTGGGCGGCCGCTATCCCATTTCCGAGATTGGCCCCACGAGGCGAATCCGAGCGTTTCTAAATAAAAAATTGAGGAGCACATCGATGCGCGTAATTCTGCTGGGAGCTCCCGGGGCCGGTAAAGGTACTCAGGCAAAGTTCATCACCGAAAAATTCGGCATTCCGCAAATCTCCACCGGCGACATGCTGCGCGCAGCGGTCAAGGCCGGCACCGAGCTGGGCCTGAAAGCCAAGAGCGTGATGGACGCCGGTGGCCTGGTCTCCGACGACCTGATCATCAACCTGGTCAAGGAGCGCATCAGCCAGCCCGATTGCGCCAAGGGTTTCCTGTTCGACGGTTTCCCACGCACCATTCCCCAGGCCGAAGCGCTGGTCAAAGCCGGCGTCGAGCTGGACCACGTGGTCGAGATCGCCGTGGATGACGAAGAGATCGTCCAGCGTATCGCCGGTCGCCGTGTGCACGAGGCCTCCGGCCGCGTCTACCACACCGTCTACAACCCGCCGAAAATCGCCGGCAAGGACGACATCACCGGTGAGGACCTGATCCAGCGCAAGGACGACACCGAAGAAACCGTGCGTCATCGCCTGTCGGTCTACCACTCCCAGACCAAGCCGCTGGTGGCGTTCTACCAGAACCTGGCCGCCAGCCAGGGCAAGCCGCAGTACAGCCATATCGCGGGCGTCGGTTCGGTCGAGTCGATCACCGGCAAGGTGCTCGAGGCGCTGAGCTGAGAAGTCGCATCGGCTTCATCTTCAACGGCCCGCTTGCGGGCCGTTGCTGTTTATAATGCGTCACTTTTTCAACCCTCTCTGCCTATGGAAACATCGATGAGCACCTTGCTGGCCCTGGACACCGCGACTGAAGCCTGCTCCGTCGCCTTGCTGCACGACGGCAAGGTGACGAGCCATTACGAGGTGATCCCACGCCTGCACGCGCAGAAGTTGCTGCCGATGATCCAGCAGCTGCTGGCCGACGCCGGCACCAGCCTGCAGGCCGTCGACGCCATTGCCTTCGGCCGCGGGCCAGGGGCCTTTACCGGCGTGCGGATCGCCATCGGCGTGGTGCAGGGCCTGGCCTTCGCCCTGGAGCGGCCGGTGCTGCCGGTGTCGAACCTGGCGGTGCTGGCGCAACGGGCGTTGCGCGAACACGGCGCGACCCAGGTGGCGGCCGCCATCGATGCGCGAATGGATGAGGTGTATTGGGGCTGCTACCGCGAAGTGGCCGGCGAGATGCGCCTGGTAGGCGCCGAAGCGGTGCTGCCACCGCAAGCCGCCGCGTTGCCAACGGATGCCAGCGGCGACTGGTTCGGCGCGGGCACCGGTTGGGGTTATGCCGAGCGCATCGGCGTCAAGCCCGGCGCCCAGGATGCGGGCATGCTGCCTCACGCCGAAGACTTGCTGACCCTGGCGCGGTTTGCCTGGGAACGCGGCGAAGCGATTCCAGCCGATGAGGCGCAACCGGTGTATCTGCGGGACAAGGTCGCTACCCCCAAGGCGCGCTGAGCACCGGCAACAGGGCGCGGTGCCAGCATGAAAGCCGCGTTTGGCCTGCCAATCGTCAGGTTTTCCAAGGAGTTTCCCGCCGTTTTTAAACCTTTTGTGTTTTCTGTGTTCTAGTTATCACTCGGGCATTTGCTTAGTCGGTCGTGTGCCGCTAAATTGCCATCATTGATACCGGGCATGTATTTATGCGCATAGACGGCATTTCCTCTCAGTCCTACCCCATCAAGCGCAAGCCTCGCAAAGGCAATGTGCAGCTGGACGATACCCTCGAGGATATTGAAGCCGTCGAAGTCCAGGCCGAAGCCCCGGCGCAGGCCCGTACCTCTGCCGGTCGCACCGGCAATCTTCCCGCCCGTCCACAGGACATGATCTTCCAGCGCGCCATGAAGCGCAGCGTGGCCAATGCCCTGGCCAGCTACCTGACCACCGCCGGTTTCGTCGATTGGGATATGGAAGTGGTGGGTCTCGACCTGCACATCTGATGTCGTTGCCTTATTACCTCGGTTGCCCTTCCTGGAGCGAAAACGCCTGGCGCGAGTACCTGTACCCGGAAAGCGCGCGCCCGACGGATTTTCTCGGCCTGTATTGCCAGGTCTTCAATGCGGTGGAAGGCAACACCACCTTCTACGCCCGCCCCGCGCCCGCCACGGTGGAGCGCTGGGCGCAAACCATGCCCGAACATTTTCGCTTCACGGCCAAGTTTCCCGGCGATATCAGCCACGGCGGCGACCTGCGCGAGCAACTGGACGCTGCCGAGAGTTTCCTGCAGTTGCTCAGCCCCCTGGGCGAGCGGGTGTCGCCGCTGTGGTTGCAACTGCCCGCGACTTTCACCCCGCAGCGCCTGGCGGAGCTGGCGGGCTTTATCGATGCTCTGGAGCGGCCGTTGGCGGTGGAAGTCCGGCATCGGGACTTCTTCGCCAAGGGCGAAGCCGAGCGGATGCTCAATCGCCTGTTGCTCGATCGCGGGGTAGAGCGCATCTGTCTCGACCCCCGGGCCTTGTTCAGTTGTACCTCGACCGAGCCTTCGGTGCTGCATGCGCAATCGAAGAAGCCCAAAGTGCCGCCACGCCCGGCCGCGTTCACCCAGTTCCCTCAGGTGCGCTTCATCGGCCATCCGCAGCTTGAGGCCAACGATCCGTTCCTGGTGCCCTGGCTCGACAAGGTGGCCGGCTGGATCGAGGAGGGGCGCACCCCCTATGTCTTCCTGCACACCGCCGACAACCGCCTGGCCGCTGAGCTGGCGCGACGTTTTCATGCGCGCCTGATGCAGCGCCTGCCTGGATTGCCGCCCCTGCCTGAGCTATACAGAGAGCCCGCCGCGGAGCAGCTTGGCTTGCTCTGAGGTGGAATTCCCTTCCTGCCAGGAGCGCACCATGGATACGCAAACCCTTCGTGCCCAAACCTTCAAGGCCTTGCACGAGCGCGACCGGGCGTTCGTGATTCCCAACCCGTGGGACGCCGGTTCCGCCAAGATGCTGGCCGGCCTGGGCTTCGAGGCCCTGGCGACCACCAGCGCCGGGCTGGCGTTTTCCCTGGGACGCCCCGACGCCGAGGGCGCCCTGTCGCTGGACGATACGCTGGGCAACGTGCGCGCGATTGTCGGTGCCAGCAACCTGCCGGTGGCGGTGGACCTGGAAAACGGTTTTTCCGACAGTCCCGCCGGTTGCGCCGATACCTTGCGACAGGCGGCCGCCAGCGGTGCGGTGGGCGGCTCGATCGAAGACGCCACGGGCCGGGCCGACGATCCGATCTATGCCTTCAATCTGGCGGTGGAACGCATCGAAGCCGCGGTCGCAGCGGTGCGACAGTTGCCTTTCCCCTTTGTGCTGACGGCGCGGGCGGAGAACCTGCTGCACGGTCGGCAGGACCTGCCGGACACCATCCGCCGCCTGCAGGCCTACGCCGAGGCCGGCGCCGATGTGCTCTATGCGCCCGGGCTGCGTTCGGCCGAGGACATTGCCGCGGTGGTCCGGGCGGTGGCGCCCAAGCCGGTCAACGTGCTGATGTCCGGCGGCCTGAAATTGACGCTGGCGCAACTGAGCGACTTGGGCGTGAAGCGGATCAGCGTCGGTTCGGCGCTGGCCCGGGCGGCGTATGGCGCCTTCTGCCGGGCGGCCGAGGAGATTCGCGACCACGGCAGCTTCGACTTCGCCGACCAGGCTTTGCCGTTCGCCCGGATCAATCAGATGTTCAAGGGTTGAGCAGGCGGGAGTCACTGTGCGCAGGGGAAAGATCGGCTTGCTGCTTCTGCTGTTGATCGCGGCTGGCCTGTTGGCGGTCTGGCGCGGTTGGCTGCCGCTTCCCGCTGCCTGGAACCCCTGGGCGCCGCTGCAAGTAAGGGACAAGCCCAATCTGTTGACCCGCTTCAAGCTGATGCGCCTGCGCGATGACCGGGCCTTGTGCGACCAGGTGCTGAGCGACTCCGGCTTGCGGGTGATCCGGCAGCAGGACAGCCGTCCGGATGCCGACTGCCCGCTGCACAATGTGTTGCGGGTGCAGGGTGGCGAGGTGGCCTTGAGCAGCAGTTTTCTCGCCAGTTGCCCGCTGGCCGTGGCCTTTGCCCTGTATCAGCGTCACGGCCTGCAACCTGCGGCCCGCGCGGTTTACGGGCAGGAGATAAGCCGCGTCGAGCACCTGGGCAGTTTCGCCTGTCGTAATATGTACGGTCGCGAGACCGGTGCGCGCAGCCAGCATGCAACCGCCGACGCCCTGGATATTTCGGGGTTTCGCCTGGCCGACGGTCGCCGTATCAGCGTGCTCGAGGATTGGCCGGGGGAGGGGGCGAATGCGCGTTTCCTGCGTCTGGCCCGGGAGGGCGCGTGCGATGCGTTCAACGTGGTGCTGGGGCCGGACTACAACGCTGCCCATCGCAACCATTTTCATCTGGATGTGGGGCCCTGGTGGATCTGCCGTTGAGTGCCTGAGGATCAGGCGGCGATGCGCAGGTTCTGCAGGATCAGCGGACGGGCCCAGCCGGTATCGAAGTCGAACTGTTTCTGTTGCTCGATGAGTTCTTCCGGCGGGAAAGGCGGGAAGGGTTTGTCCAGCAGCTCGGTCTCGAACTCGGCGATCGGCAGGTGCAGCGGCCTTGGTTGGGGCGCCGGGCCCGGTTCGGGCATGGGCTGGCCGGCATTCAGGACGAGCGGGCGGACCCAGCCGCTTTCGAAGGCTTGCTGGCGCTGCTGGGCGACGATTTCTTCCGGCGGGAAGGGCGGGAAAGGTTTGTCCAGCAGCTCGGTCTCGAACTCGGCGATTGGCAGGAACAGCGGTTCCGGTGGGCGGATCTCGGTGTCCTGGACGTCGCAATGGCGCTGGGTAACGATTTGCGCCAGCAGGTCGCTGCCTCCCTGGGGTTCGAGCGGGCCTTGCAGATCCACCGCAGGCATCGGCGCCGGGGCATTCGTGCCATCGCCGATTTGCTCGGCCAGCGCCTGGGCAAAAAAATCCTGCCACAGATGGCTGACGCCGCTCAGTGCCTGGGAATTTTTTAGGCCGTAATCGCCGTGGGGCGATATGACGCCGATGGATAGGCTTCGAATGTCTGACATTTCTCTCGGGTCGACGCTCAGCTCTGGCAAAATGCCGGATAGTTTGGTTATCGGCAGTTTTTGCCGATCATTAATTTTTCGAGTGTGTTTTCAGATGAGTGAGCAACCAGCGGCCTGCCGCATCAAAGTCGAGGCCTTGGCCGATGCATTCCAGGCGCAGGCGGCGCACTGGGCACAGCGACTGGGGCTGCCGTTGCAGGTCGAGGAGGCTGAATTCGCCTTGCAGGTCGGCGAGCAGGGCTTGCAGTTGCAGCAGCTCGGGGCCGACGCGCCGGGGCCGGTGCGGGTGGATTTCGTCGAAGGCGGCGCGGCGCACCGACGCCTGTATGGCGGCGGTAACGGGCAGATGATCGCCAAGGCCGTGGGGATCGCCCAGGGCGTGCGTCCGCGGGTGCTGGATGCCACGGCGGGGCTGGGCAAGGACGCGTTCGTCCTGGCCAGCCTGGGTTGCGAGATGAGCCTGATCGAGCGCCAGCCCTTGATCGGCGCCTTGCTCGAGGACGGCCTGGCGCGCGCCGGCGAGGATTTCGAGGTGGCGCCGATCGTGGCGCGCATGCACCTGCTCAAGGGCAACTCGATCGAGGTCATGCGCAACTGGGAAGGCGAACCGCCCCAGGTGATCTACCTGGACCCGATGTTCCCGCATCGGGAAAAGACCGCGCTGGTGAAGAAGGAAATGCGCCTGTTCCGGCCCCTGGTCGGCGATGACCCGGATGCCCCGGCACTGCTGGAGGCGGCCCTGGCCCTGGCCAGCCACCGGGTGGTGGTCAAGCGCCCGCGCAAGGCGCCCTGCATCGAGGGGCCCAAGCCGAGCCACGCGCTGGACGGCAAGTCCAGCCGCTACGATATCTATCCGAAGAAGGCGCTCAAGGCCTGATGAGGGGAAGGCCCTCCTGGCCTTCGAGCTTGCTCGCGATAGCGCCAGACCGGCCGGCACCCAGTCTCAGGCCAGCCCCGGCCGATACGCCCGCATGAACAACCCCACCACTTCCCGCACATGCGCCTCGGCGGCTTCGGCGCTCAAGGGCTCGCCGTAGCCGTAGAGCAGGCGAAAGTTCGCCGCGCCCTTGAGCAGGCAGAAGAAGTGCTCGGCGGCATGGTGGGGCTTGTCGATGCTCAGCGCGCCGCTCTGGTCGATCCGGGTCAGCAGCCGCTCCATGCCCTGCAGCATGTGTTGCGGCCCGGCTTCGAAGAAAATCTGCGAGAGCTTCGGGTCCTGGCTGCCCTGGGTCATGATCAGGCGGTGCAGGTTCAAGGATTCTTCGCTGTTGATCAGCAGGTGAAAGCCCCGTGCGATGTTCAGCAGCACGCTTTCGATCGGCTGGCCGGCCGGCAGCTCGAAGATCAGCGTCGGCAGCTGCTCCTCGCACTTGGCCATGACCGCGGCGGAGAACAGCGTCTCCTTGTCGTTGAAGTGGCTGTACACCGTCAGCTTGGAAACACCGGCTTCGGCCGCCACCGCGTCCATGCTGGTGTTGGCGTAGCCATTGCTGAGGAACAGGTTTTTCGCGGCTTCGAGGATGGCCTGGCGTTTTGCCAGATCCTTGGGCCGACCCGGGCCGTTCGAGGTAGAAATATTGTCGGACATTCTTCGCTTTAATACTGGACTGGTGAGTTTGCTATTAATAACATACCCGCCAGTATAAATATTCGAAGCACCCTTAGCGAAAGGTCCCTCACCATGTTCCGCTATGCCTTGCCCCTCGCCCTGCCAGTCAGTCTGGCCATCCTGCTGTCCGCCTGCGGTCATGAAGAAGCCGCGCAAACCACCGTCCGCCCGGCCATGGTGGTACAGCCGGAGCCCGCGGCCCAGGCGATGGACAGCTATCCCGGCGAAGTCCGCGCGCGCTACGAGCCGGACCTGGCGTTCCGGATCGGCGGCAAGGTCAGCCGACGGCTGGTCGAGGAGGGGCAACGGGTGAAGGCCGACCAGCCCTTGGCCGAACTCGATCCGCAGGACGTGCGCCTGCAACTGGAAGCCACCCGGGCGCAGGTGGCGGCGGCCGAGGCCAACCTGAACCTGGTGCGGGCCGAGCGCGACCGCTACAAGACCCTGATGGACCGGCAGATGGTCAGCCGTTCCCAGTACGACAACGCGGAAAACCTGTACCGCTCGGGCGAGGCCCGGCTCAAGCAGATCAAGGCCGAATTCGACGTGGCCAGCAACCAGGCCGGCTATGCCGTGCTGCGAGCGCCCAAGGATGGCGTCATCGCTCGGCGCACGGTCGAGGTCGGCCAGGTGGTCGCCGCCGGCCAGACGGTCTTCACCCTGGCCACCGATGGCGAGCGTGAAGTGCTGATCAGCCTGCCGGAGCAGGGTTTCGGCCGTTTCCGCATTGGCCAGCCGGTGTCGGTGGAACTGTGGAGCCAGCCCGACCAGCGCTTTGCCGGGCAGATCCGCGAGTTGTCGCCGGCCGCCGATCCGCGTTCCCGGACCTTCGCCGCCCGTATCGCCTTCACCGCCGGCAAGGTGCCGGCCGAGCTGGGGCAAAGCGCCCGGGTCTTTATCCAGGCCGCGGCCAGCGTGCCGCTCTCGGTTCCGCTGTCGGCGGTGACCGCGGAAAACGGTGCCGCCTATGTCTGGCGGGTGGATGCCGGCAATACCCTGAAAAAGACCCCGGTGCGCCTCGGTGCCTTCGGCGAGAAGAGCGTGCCGGTGCTCGAGGGCCTTGGCGTCAGCGACTGGGTAGTGGCGGCCGGCGTGCATGTGCTCCATGAGGGGCAGCAGGTGCGTCCGGTGGATCGCTCCAACCGCGTGGTCAATCTGGCGGCCAAGGAGTAATCCCCGATGGGTTTCAATCTTTCCGCATGGGCATTGCGCAACCGCCAGATCGTGTTGTTCCTGATGCTGTTGCTGGCGGTGGTCGGGGCGTTGTCCTACACCAAGCTGGGGCAGAGCGAGGACCCGCCTTTCACCTTCAAGGCCATGGTGATCCGCACCAACTGGCCGGGCGCCACGGCGCAGGAGGTGTCCCGGCAGGTGACCGAGCGCATCGAAAAGAAGCTGATGGAAACCGGCGAGTACGAGCGGATCGTCTCGTTCTCCCGCCCGGGCGAGTCCCAGGTGACCTTCATGGCCCGCGACTCGATGCATTCGGCGCAGATCCCCGAGCTCTGGTACCAGGTGCGCAAGAAGATCAGCGACATCCGCCAAACGCTGCCGCCGGGAATCCAGGGGCCCTTCTTCAACGATGAGTTCGGCACCACCTTCGGCAATATCTACGCGTTGACCGGCGAGGGGTTCGATTACGCGGTGCTCAAGGACTACGCCGACCGGATCCAGATCCAGCTGCAACGGGTCAAGGACGTGGGCAAGGTCGAGCTGCTGGGCCTGCAGGACGAGAAGGTCTGGATCGAGCTGTCGAACGTCAAGCTGGCGACTCTCGGCCTGCCGCTGGCGGCGGTGCAGCAGGCGCTGGAGGAACAGAACGCGGTGTCCACCGCCGGTTTCTTCGAGACCGGCAGCGAGCGCTTGCAATTGCGCGTGTCCGGCAACTTCCAGAGCGTCGAGCAGATCAGCAATTTCCCGATCCGCGTGGCCGACCGCACCTTCCGCATCGGTGACGTGGCCGATGTGCGCCGCGGTTTCAACGATCCACCGGCGCCGCGCATGCGCTTCATGGGCCAGGACGCGATCGGCCTGGCGGTGGCCATGAAGGACGGCGGCGACATCCTGGTGCTGGGCAAGGCGCTGGAGCTGGAGTTCGCCCGGCTGCAGAACACCCTGCCGGCGGGCATGGAGCTGCGCAAGGTGTCCGATCAGCCGGCCGCGGTGAAAACCGGCGTCGGCGAGTTCGTCCGGGTGCTGGTGGAGGCCCTGGCAATCGTGTTGCTGGTGAGCTTCTTTTCCCTGGGCGTGCGCACCGGCATGGTGGTGGCCCTGGCGATTCCGTTGGTGCTGGCGATGACCTTCGCCACCATGTATTACCTGGGGATCGGCCTGCACAAGATTTCCCTGGGGGCGCTGGTGCTGGCCCTGGGTTTGCTGGTGGACGATGCGATCATCGCGGTGGAGATGATGGCGATCAAGATGGAGCAGGGCTACGACCGGCTCAAGGCCGCCAGCTATGCCTGGACCAGCACCGCGTTCCCGATGCTCACCGGCACCCTGATCACCGCGGCGGGTTTCCTGCCGATCGCCACGGCGCAGTCTGGCACCGGCGAGTACACCCGTTCGATCTTCCAGGTGGTGACCATCGCCCTGCTGGCGTCCTGGGTCGCCGCGGTGGTGTTCGTGCCTTATCTGGGCGAGAAGCTGCTGCCGGACCTAGCCAAGCTGCATGCGGCCAAGCACGGCACCGCCGACGGCCAGCCGGACCCGTACGGCACGCCGTTCTATCAGCGGGTGCGGCGGATGGTGGAATGGTGCGTGCGCCGGCGCAAAACCGTGATCGCCCTGACCGTGCTGCTGTTCATCGCTTCGGTGATGCTGTTCCGGTTCGTGCCGCAGCAGTTCTTCCCGGCTTCCGGGCGCCTGGAACTGATGGTCGACCTGAAATTGGCGGAAGGCGCGTCCCTGAGCAACACCGCCGAGCAGGTCAAGCGCCTGGAAGCGCTGCTCAAGGATCACCCGGGCATCGACAATTACGTGGCGTACGTCGGCACCGGTTCGCCGCGCTTCTACCTGCCCCTGGACCAGCAACTGCCGGCGGCGAGCTTTGCCCAGTTCGTGGTGCTGGCCAAGACCATCGAGGAACGGGAAAGCCTGCGCAGCTGGCTGATCGAAACCCTGGACGAACAGTTCCCGGCCTTGCGTTCGCGGGTCACCCGGCTGGAGAACGGCCCGCCCGTGGGCTACCCGGTGCAGTTCCGCGTCACCGGCGAACATATCGAGGAAGTCCGCGCCCTGGCGCGCAAGGTGGCGGCCAAGGTGCGCGAGAACCCGCATGTGACCAACGTGCACCTGGATTGGGAAGAACCGAGCAAGGTGGTCTACCTCAATATCGACCAGGACCGGGCCCGCGCGCTGGGCGTGAGCACGGCCAACCTGGCGAAGTTCCTGCAAAGCTCGCTGACCGGGTCCAGCGTCAGCCAGTACCGCGAAGACAACGAGTTGATCGAGATCCTGCTGCGCGGCACCCGGCATGAGCGTACCGAGCTGTCGTTGCTGCCGAGCCTGGCGGTGCCCACCGACAACGGCAAGAGCGTGGCGTTGTCCCAGGTCGCGACCCTGGAGTACGGCTTCGAGGAAGGCATCATCTGGCACCGCAACCGCCTGCCGAACGTGACCATCCGCGCCGACATCTACGGCAAGGAACAACCGGCGACCCTGGTACAGCAGATCCTGCCGACCCTGGAGCCGGTGCGCGCCGAACTGCCGGACGGTTATCTGCTGGAGGTGGGGGGCACCGTGGAAGACTCCGCCCGCGGGCAGAACTCGGTGAAGGCCGGCGTGCCGCTGTTCATCGTGGTGGTGTTGACCCTGCTGATGCTGCAACTGCGCAGCTTCTCGCGCACGGCGATGGTGTTCCTCACCGCGCCGCTGGGGCTGATCGGGGTGACCCTGTTCCTGATGGTGTTCCGCCAGCCGTTCGGGTTCGTGGCGATGCTCGGCACCATCGCGCTGTCGGGGATGATCATGCGCAACTCGGTGATCCTGGTGGATCAGATCGAGCAGGACATCCGCGCCGGGTTGCAGCCGTGGCAGGCGATCATCGAGGCGACGGTGAGGCGTTTCCGGCCGATCGTGCTGACCGCGCTGGCGGCGGTACTGGCGATGATCCCGCTGTCGCGCAGCGTGTTCTTCGGGCCGATGGCGGTGGCGATCATGGGCGGGCTGATCGTGGCGACGGCGCTGACGTTGCTGTTCCTGCCGGCGCTATATGCGGCGTGGTTCCGCGTCAGGAAAACCTGATGCGTCCCTTGTAGGAGCGGCCGGTCGACGCTCGATTGCCCGCGATAGCGTTCAGTCAGGTAGAACGCAATCGCGGGCAAGCCTCGCTCCTACGGGGGGATGGGGTTACAGGCTGCCGAAGACCTTCTTCGCCAGGCTGGTGGCTGCCGCCGCCGGGTTCTGGCGGATGGTCGCTTCCTGCTTGCCGATCATCTCGAACAGGCCGTTGAGCGCTTGTTCGGTCACGTAGCCTTCGATATTCGCGTTCTTCGCATCCAGCACGCCGAGGGTCGCGGCCTGGCCGGTGAACGAGTTGTATTGCTTGGCCAGGCCGACCTTGTCGGTGGCCTGCTTGACGATCGGCAGGAACTTCAGGCGGATCTGCTCGCGGCTGGTCTTGCTCAGGTACTGGGTGGCGGAGTCGTTGCCGCCCTTGAGGATGCCCTTGGCGTCTTCCACGCTCATCTTCTTCACGGCATCCACCAGCAGCGCCTGGGCCTGTGGCACGGCGGCCTCGGCGGCCTTGTTCATGCTGGTCTCGAGCTCCTCGACCTGGGCGCCCATGCCGAACTGTTTCATTTTCTTCGCCACTTTGCCGAGGCTGCCCGGCAGTTCGATGCGCACGTCCGGGTCATTGCTGAACCCGCCGGGCGTGCCCAGTTGTTTGACCGCCACCTGGGCGCCCTGGGTCAGGGCATCCTTGAGGCCGCCGGTGGCGTCTTGTTGCGACAGGTCGCCGAGCGACAGCGCCAGGGCGCTGGCGGACATCAGCAGGCCCGCGCAGAGGCTGGTGAAGCGAAGGGAGGAACGGAGCATGGCAGCTTCCTTTCGATAAAGAGGATCAGCGAACGGCGTCGACACGGATTTTCAGCGGCTGCGGATCGCTGCCGTCGAGCTTCACGCCGTTATGTTCGGTGGTGATGAACAGCAGCTTGCCGGCCACTTCGATACGCGCACTGACCGAGTAGCGATGCCCGGGCTTGACCTGGGCCGGGTCGTAGCTGAGGTGGAAGGGCAGCGGCACCTGGCCCTTGACCGGGCCTTTCTGTTCGGCCAGCACCACGGCGGGGGCATCGGCCAGCGACACGTCTTGCAGGCTGACGCTCAAGGTAGCGGCCGGTGGCAAGGCGATGCGTTGCAGGTAGAAGACTTCGCCGTCGAGGCTGGCATGGCTGGCAGGTTGCATGCTGTGGCAGGCCCCGAGCAGGGTGGTGAGGGCGAGCAGGGTGAGTTTTCTCATGATGGATCTCCGTATCGGGGGCGCCAGAAACCGCCTGGCGCCGATAAGAATCTAGTCGCTTTGGACGGGGGCGGCGATCTGTTCGGCGGCGTCTTCGCTGCGATGCAGGGCCACCTGGCGGATCGACAGGCGGATCTCCGCGGGCAGCACGCGCTTGGCCGCACCTTCGGCCAGCTCGCCGAGCAGTTCGTGGTAGCTCAGCTTGCCGGCCTCGTCGCGGCGCAGCACGTCTTCTTCCAGCAAGGTCTGGATGAAGTGGCGGAACAGGCTCTTGTCGAAGAATTCCGGGGCATTCAGGCCGTGCAGGATCGACAGGCGCTGGGCCATCACCGTGCACAGGTCTTCCAGCTCCTCGGCGCTGATGCTGCGCTGGCCGCTGTTGAGCAGCAGCGAAATGGCCATGTAGAAGCGTTGCAGGGTCTGGGCGATGCTCTTGGACAAGAGCGTCAGCAGCACGAAATGCCGCGAACTCGGGGCCGGGCGCAGGTACAGGTCTTTCTCGAAACGCAGCAGGCCCTGCTCGACGAAGGCTTCCAGCCATTGGTCGATCACCCCGTCCAGCTCGTCCAGGGACCAGCGGATGAACAACTCCGACTGCAGGTAGGGATACAGCGCCCGGGTATAACGCAGGATCTGCTCGCGGCTCATGCGCGACGAACTCTGGAAGAAGCTCGCCAGCAAGGCCGGCAGGGCGAAAATGTGCAGTACGTTGTTGCGGTAGTAGGTCATCAGGACGGCGTTCTGCTCGTCCAGGTAGAGAATCTTGCCCAGGGCATCGCTCTGCTCGGACAGCAGGTCCATGTCCTTCACATGCGCGATCAGCGCGCGGCCATCGCCTTCTGGCAGGGTGGTGTGGGGCGAATAGGGAACCTTGCGCAGCAGCGCCAGGTACAGGTCCAGCACCCGGGCCATGGCGCGGTCGTCGAGGGCCAGGCGGCTGGTAGACAGCAGCGCCAGGGCCACCAGGTTGACCGGGTTGATCGCGGCGGCTTCGTTCAGGTGCCGGGCGACTTTCTCGCCCAGGCGGTTGGTGGTGTCGTTCAGCCAGGCCGGCTTGAACTGCGGGCCCAGCTCCTGGTTGCGCCAGCCCGGCTGCTCCTGGTCGAGGAATTCGCCCAGCTTGATCGGCTCGCCGAAGTTCACCGCCACCTGGCCAAAGCGCTGCTTGAGGGCGCCGATGACCTTGAAGATGTCGAAGATCGACTCCTTCTTCTTGCTCGCGCCGCGCAGCTCGCCCAGGTAGGTGCGGCCTTCCAGCACGCGCTCGTAGCCGATGTACACCGGCACGAAGACGATCGGCATGCGCGAGGAACGCAGGAAGCTGCGCAGGGTGATCGCCAGCATCCCGGTTTTCGGTTGCAGCATGCGTCCGGTGCGCGAGCGCCCGCCCTCGACGAAGTACTCCACCGGGAAGCCCTTGGTGAACAGGGTGTGCAGGTATTCGTTGAACACCGAGGTGTAGAGCGGGTTGCCCTTGAAGGTGCGGCGCATGAAGAAGGCGCCACCCCGGCGCAGCAGGCCGCCGATCACCGGCATGTTGAGGTTGATCCCGGCGGCGATGTGCGGCGGGGTCAGGCCGTTGCGGAACAGCAGGTAGGACAGCAGCAGGTAGTCGATGTGGCTGCGGTGGCAGGGTACGTAGATCACCTCGTGGCCCGGGGCGATCTTCTGCACGCTTTCGATGTGGTTGACCTTGATCCCGTCGTAGATCTTGTTCCAGAACCAGCTCAGCACCACTTCGAGGAAGCGGATCGCGGTGTAGGTGTAGTCCGAGGCGATCTCGTTGCCGTAGCGCAACGCCTGGGCCTTGGCTTTTTCCGGGGCGATCTTTTCCCGCTCGGCTTCGTCGAGGATCGCCTGGCGCACCAGCGGCTGGTTCAGCAGGCCCTTGACCAGGTTGCGGCGGTGGGAAATGTCCGGGCCGATCACCGCGGCCTTCAGGTTGCGGAAATGCACCCGCAGGATCCGCTGGGCCATGCGCACGGTGCGTTCATGGCCCTTGTTGTGTTCGATCAGTTCGCGCAGGTGGATCGGCGCGGAGAACTGTACCCGGGTCTTGCGGCCCAGGATCATGATGCTCAGCAGCCGGCGCAGGCGCCCGGTGACCGCCCAGCTGTCGGCGAACAGCAGCTTCCACGGGCTCGATTCGCTATCTGGCGACTGGCCCCAGAACACGCTGACCGGAATGATCTGCGCGTCTTCGGCGGCATTCTGGCTCAGGGCGCTGACCAGGCGGGTCAGGGTCGGCGGTGCACCGCGCTTGTCCTGGCGGCCGAGCCAGTCGGGGGCCGGGGTCAGGTAGAAGAACGCGGCGGGCTCCAGCAGGTTACCCACCGACACCGGCAGTACCGGGCGCGGCAGGCCGGCCTTGGTGCACTCGGTATCGACCACGGCGAGGTCGGTCAGCGAAGGGTTTTGCAGGACGTAGAACACCGGGCGACTGCGGTCGAGGTTGAGGGTGAAGGACGACTGGTTGATCGTTTCCGAGCGGACCCAGAGATACAACAGTCGGCGCAAGGTGCCAAACACAAGACGGCGGAACGGGGAGCGGGTCATACGGCTTCTGCTTTAGTGGGAAAAACCGAGCAGTTGCTCGGGGCGGCTAGTGTGCCGGATTCGCCGAAAATCGGCAAAAAAGCGGCAAACAAGATTGAGTTGAGAGTTTTTGCGCCTGTCATATACTCGGCCGGCTGGCGCTTGGGCATGGCGACCCCTCAATAGAGAACGCGGCCCAGGCGAAAGTTCTCACGGCTTCGTTTCAACAAGCCGACTGATAATAAAAAGACGGAGGATGGATTGATGGCAACTCGCGAAACCGGCAGCGTGAAGTGGTTCAACGACGCCAAGGGCTACGGCTTCATCCAGCGTGAAGGCGGTGCCGATGTATTTGTCCACTACCGTGCTATTCGTGGTGAAGGCCACCGCTCGCTGACCGAAGGGCAGCAGGTCGAATACGCCGTGGTAGAAGGGCAGAAGGGACTGCAGGCAGAGGATGTAGTGGGCTTGTAAGCGCTGCATCTTTGTAGGAGCGAAGCTTGCTCGCGATAGCGTTTTAACTGACACAACGCTATCGCGGGCAAGTCGGATCGCCGCCCGCTCGCTCCTACAGTAATTGGAGTCAGGCGGTACGCCAGGTAATCTCTTCTTCCCCGTCGGCGCTGATGCGAATCCAGCGATCGGCCGACTCTTCCCCTTCTTCCTCCACCCAGCTGCCCGGTGCGCAGCGCACCTCGACCTTGAGTGCGGCGAACGCTGCGCGAGCACAGGCGATATCGTCGTCCCAGAGCGTCCGGTCGCTTTCCAGGTACAGGCTGTTCCACTTGCCCACGGCCTTGGGCAGCCAGGTGACCGGCACGCCGCCGGCCTGGCATTTGTAGGTCTGGCCTTTCTGTACCCAGTCGCTGCACGGGCCCAGCGCGGCGCCGAGCCAGGCGGCGATGGCCTTGTGGTCGACGTCGGCGTCTTTCAGGTAAATCTCGATGTCCGGCTGGCGCATGGATGTCCTCGTTGCGGGTCTGAAAAATCCATTCGCGGATTTCTTCGGCCTCGGGTTGCTGCCCGAGGCCCGGGATTGTTGGGTTATTGCAGAACGAAATAATCGTAGCGCATCGACACGCTGACCTCGAAGGCTTCGGCCTGTTCGATCACGCTGGCCCGGCGTTCGGCGCTGGCCCGCCAGCCGTGGGGCGTCATGGCCAGCAGGTTGGCGCGGTCCTGCGGGTTGGCCAGGCTCAGCTTGAACTCCAGGGTTTCGCTGTGCGCCAGGGCCATGCCTTGCGGCACCAGCGCCAGGTGCTTGTCGTCGGTGTATTCGCGGACCTCGTCGTACAGGCGTTCGCGCAGCTCCATCAGGTGGCCGCTGGTCGGCCCGACTTTCATCAGGCCGCCGCCGGGGCTGAGCAGGCGCTTGGCTTCCTGCCAGTCCAGCGGGCTGAAGACGCTGGCGAGGAACTGGCAACTGGCGTCGGCCAGGGGAATGCGCGCCATGCTGGCGATCAACCAGGTCAATTGCGGGGCGCGGCGACAGGCGCGCTTGACCGCTTCCCGGGAAATATCCAGGGCATAACCGTCCGCCTGGGGCAGGGCCTCAGCGATCCGGGCGGTGTAGTAGCCCTCGCCGCAACCGATATCGACCCAGCGCTGCGGTGCGCGTTCGGCGGCCAGTTCGGCCAGGCGCTTGGCCACGGGGGCGTAATGGCCGGCGTTGAGAAAGTCGCGGCGGGCTTCGACCATGGCCTGGTTGTCGCCCGGGTCGCGGCTGTTCTTGTGCTGCACCGGCAGCAGGTTCAGGTAGCCCTGGCGGGCGCGGTCGAAGCGATGCCCGGCGGGGCATGCGACACCGTTGTCGACGGCGCCGAGGGGCGCCGCGCAGATAGGGCAGGCAAGCATCAGGCGAGCAACTTGATCAGGGTCTGGTAGTAGATTTCGGTCAGCACGTCGAGGTCGCTGGCCAGCACCCGCTCGTTGACCTGGTGGATGGTGGCGTTGACCGGGCCCAGCTCGACCACCTGGGTGCCGAGGGTGGCGATGAAGCGCCCGTCGGAGGTGCCGCCGCTGGTGGAAGCCTGGGTCTCGCGACCGGTGATGTCCTTGATGCTGGCCGATACCGCGTCGAGCAGCGCGCCCGGCTCGGTGAGGAACGGCAGGCCCGACAGCGCCCAGTCCACGTGCCAGTCCAGGCCATGCTTGTCGAGAATGGCGGCGACGCGCTGTTGCAGGCCTTCGACCGTGGATTCGGTGGAGAAGCGGAAGTTGAACACCGCCACCAGCTCGCCGGGGATCACGTTGGTCGCGCCCGTGCCGGAATTCAGGTTGGAGATCTGGAAGCTGGTCGGCGGGAAGAAGGCGTTGCCGTCGTCCCAGTGCTCCGCGGCCAGTTCGGCCAGGGCGGCGGCGGCCAGGTGGATCGGGTTCTTGGCCAGGTGCGGGTAGGCGACGTGACCCTGCACGCCGCGCACCGTGAGTTTGGCGCCGAGGGAGCCGCGACGGCCGTTCTTGACCACGTCGCCGACCAGGCTGGTGCTCGACGGCTCGCCGACGATGCACCAGTCCAGGCGCTCCTTGCGCGCCGCCAGGCGCTCGACCACGGCCTTGGTGCCGTGGTGGGCCGGGCCTTCTTCATCGCTGGTGATCAGGAAGGCCACCGAACCCTTGTGGTCCGGGTAGTCGGCGACGAAACGCTCGGCGGCCACCAGCATGGCGGCCAGGCTGCCTTTCATGTCCGCCGCGCCGCGCCCGCAGAGCATGCCGTGTTCATCGATCAGGGCGTCGAACGGGTCGTTCTGCCAGGCCTGGACCGGGCCGGTCGGCACCACGTCGGTGTGGCCGGCGAAGCACAGCACCGGGCCTTCATGCGTGCCGTGGGTGGCCCAGAAGTTATCCACATCCTCGATGCGCATCGGCTCGAGCTTGAAGCCGGCCTGGCCCAGGCGCTGCATCATCAGTTTCTGGCAGTCGGCGTCGACTGGCGTCACCGACGGACGGCGGATCAGGTCACAGGCGAGTTGCAGGGTCGGCGAAAGGTCGGCGTGGGCCGTCATGGGAAACTCCGGTGCAAGGCGTTATGTGTAGGGGCGAGCGGGCGGCGATCCGACTTGCCCGCGATGGCCGCGACGCGGTTTGCCTGAGGCACCGCAGGGATTTCATCGCGGGCAAGCCTCGCTCCTACAATGGGGGCAAGGCGCGCAAAATGGCGGATATCTTAAAGCAAAACGGCGGCCAGAGGCCGCCGTTTAGTGCTTTGCCGCGATTTATGCGGCGCCTGCGGGTTCGGCCTTGGCCACCGGTTTTGGCAGCGACGACAGGAACGCCATGACCAGCGCCGCGACGTACGGCAGCGACTGCACCAGCAGCATGGTCACCCAGAAGCGCATGTCGTTGCTCGGCAGGCCGCCCTGCACCAGGTAGATGCCCAGGGCCGCGCCCCACAACAGCAGCATGATGAACAGCTCCTCCCGGGCCTCCGAGATCGCCACCCAGAAGCCGTGGTTGTCGGCATTCTTCGGCGTGCGGAAGAACGGAATGCTGCTGGTGAAGAAGCCGTACAGCACGGCCTTGGCGATGGTGTGCGACAACGCGAGGCCAGCCAGGGCTGCGCAGAACGCGTCCTTGAGGTTGACCCCGACCGCCCGGCGGTAGAGGAAGATGATCTTGCCGACCTTGAACACGAACAGCGCCAGGGGCGGGATCGCGAAGATCAGCAACGGCGGGTCGACGCGTTGCGGCACGATGATCATCGCCGCCGACCAGAGCAGGGCGCCGAGGGTGAAGAAGATGTTCATGCCGTCCGCCACCCACGGCAGCCAGCCCGCGAGGAAGTGGTAGCGCTGGCCGCGGGTCAGCTCGGTGTCCTTGCCGCGCAGCAGGCTGGCGGTATGGCGCTTGATGATCTGGATCGCCCCATAGGCCCAGCGGAAACGCTGTTTCTTGAAGTCGATGAAGGTATCCGGCATCAGGCCCTTGCCGTAGCTGTCGTGGTAATACGCCGCCGACAGGCCTTTCTCGAACACCCGCAGGCCCAGCTCGGCGTCTTCGCAGATGCACCAGTCGGCCCAGCCCAGCTCTTCCAGGACCGAACGGCGGGTCATGGTCATGGTGCCGTGCTGGATGATCGCATCGCGGTCGTTGCGGGTGACCATGCCGATATGGAAGAAGCCCTTGTATTCCGCGTAGCAGAGCTTCTTGAAGGTGCTTTCGTTCTGGTCGCGGTAGTCCTGGGGCGATTGCACCACGGCGATTTTCGGGTCGGCGAAGTGCGGCACCATGTGCTTGAGCCAGTTGCGGTCGACGCAGTAGTCCGAGTCGATCACCGCGATCACTTCGGCGTCCTTGGCGGTATGCGGGATCAGGTAGTTCAGCGCGCCGCCCTTGAAGCCGGCCAGGGGCGCGACGTGGAAGAACTTGAAGCGCGGGCCGAGGGTTTCGCAGTAGTCGCGTACCGGCTCCCACACCGCCGGGTCCTTGGTGTTGTTGTCGATGATCAGGACTTCGTAGTCCGGATAGTCGAGGTTGGCCAGGGCGTCGAGGGTCTGCTTGACCATCTCCGGCGGCTCGTTGTAGCACGGCACGTGGACCGAGACCTTCGGCCGGTAGCCGGAATCGCCCTCGACCGGCAGGAATTCGCGCCGGCGCTTGTGCACCCACACCGCCTCGGCCAGTTCATGGGCTTCGGTCAGCAGCACGATGAACACCCCCAGCGCACCCAGGGCGAGCAAGAAGCCCACGGTCAGGCTGAACCACGTGCTGTATTGCTGGCTGTAGTCGTAGCCGATCCACACCAGCACCGAACCGCAGAGGAAGGCGATGAAAGTCAGGAAGGTCCGGCCGCGCTGGCGCAGGGCCGAGCCGTCGATCATCAGCAGGGTCAGCGACAGCAGCGCCAGGACCACCGAGCCGATGGCCAGCACGCGCCATTGCGGGATCGCCACCACCGGGCCTTCGCAGTTGAATTTCTGCTGGCGCGCGGCGTTGAACACGCCCCAGTAGGCGCCGACCGAACCTTCGTCGCTGGCCTTCCACGGCTGGTCGAAGGCTTCGATCACGAAGTAGTTGTAGCCCTGGCGGTTGAGCTTGTTGACCAGGTTGCGCAGGTAGATCGCCTGGTCCGCGGGGCTGGCGTCGGCGCCGCCGCGCATGCGGCCGTTGCTCGGCCAGCCCACTTCGGACAGCAGCAGCGGTTTTTTCGGGAACATGTTCTTCAGGTCGCGAGCACGATCGAGGACGAACTGCCCGGCCTTGTCCATCGGGATGAATTCCCAGTACGGCAGGACGTGCGCGGCGATCAGGTCGACGTGCTTGGCCAGCTCCGGGTGTTCTTCCCAGACGTGCCACTGCTCGGACGTGGTGACCGGCACCTTGACCGCGGCGCGCACGCGATCGAGCAGCACGCTCAACTGGTCGGCGGTGATTTCCTTGCGGAAGATCGCTTCGTTGCCGACCACCACCCGCACGACGCTGCGCGAGCTGTTGGCGATATCGATGGCGCGGGTGATTTCCCGCTCGTTGCGTTCCAGGTCCGGGCTGATCCAGATCCCCAGGGTCACGCGCAGGCCGAACTCTTCGGCCAGCTTGGGAATGTTCTCCAGGGTGCCGTCGACCGAGTAGGTACGAATGTTGTCGGTCAGCTTGCTCATGATCTCCAGGTCGCGACGCATTTCATCGTCGGTCGGGTACTGCTCTTTCTGCGGGAACTGGCCCAGCTGGAAAGGCGAGTAGGAAAAGCCGGAGATCTGGGCAGGCCAGTTGGGAGCGGAGACCGGGCGGTTGATTAATGCCCAGAAGCCGGTGAACAGGGCGGCGATTGCCAGAACCACCACCAGGTTGAGTCCAAATTTACGCGATGACATAGCTATTTCGGGTTCCAAAGGGTGTGGAACGGGGATCGGTCGGCAGGCGCCAAGCGGCGCGCATCCTACACTGGCCTTCAACCGAGCGTACAGCGCCCGGGGGAAAGCCGCAGATTGGGCAATCCAACTCGATTTAAGTTCTCTGTGGCGGTTTTTTCAGATAGTTCCACTTATTAAAGCAGCCCCGATCGCCATTCATAGGGCAAAGATGCTCTTGACGGACATCGGCCCTATAATGCGCGCCGGTTTTTTGGGGTAACGGTCATGAGTACAGAAGATCCGCGGTTTGCTGGCGTCGCCCGGTTGTATGGCATCGAGGGGCTTGCGCGTTTGCGCGCCGCCCATGTGGCGATCGTCGGCGTCGGCGGCGTCGGCTCCTGGGCGGCGGAAGCCATCGCCCGTTGTGGCGTGGGCGAGATCTCGCTGTTCGACCTGGACGACGTCTGCGTCAGCAACAGCAATCGGCAACTGCACGCCCTGGACAGCACGGTCGGCAAGCCCAAGGTCGAGGTCATGGCCGAGCGCCTGCGTGGCATCAACCCGGATTGCAGGGTGCATGCGGTCGCCGACTTCGTCACCCGCGACACCATGGCCGAGTACATCACGCCGAATATCGATTGCGTGATCGACTGCATCGATAGCGTCAACGCCAAGGCGGCGCTGATCGCCTGGTGCAAGCGGCGCAAGATCCAGATCATCACCACCGGCGGCGCGGGCGGGCAGATCGACCCGACGCTGATCCAGGTCTGCGACCTGAACCGCACTTTCAACGATCCGCTGGCCTCGAAAGTGCGCTCGACCCTGCGCCGCGACTACGGCTTTTCCCGCACCGTGACCCGTCACTACAGCGTGCCTTGCGTGTTCTCCACCGAACAACTGCGCTATCCGAAACCGGATGGCAGCATCTGCCTGCAGAAGAGCTTTGTCGGCGATGGCGTGAAACTCGACTGCGCCGGCGGTTTTGGCGCGGTGATGATGGTGACCGCGACCTTCGGCATGGTCGCGGCGACCAAGGCGGTGGACAAGCTGGTGGCGGGCGTGCGGCGCCCGGCGGACCGGGTCAAACCCGCAGCCATTTGATTCTTGTAGGAGCGAGGCTTGCCCGCGATACAGGCGCCGCGGTGGGTCAGGGCGGGCGCCATCGCGGGCAATCGAGCGTCGACCGGCCGCTCCTACAGGGATGGGCGTCAGGCTGAGAGTTCGCGCATCCGCTGCAACACCGCATTCAAGCCATTGCTGCGCGAGGGCGACAGCTGGCGCGACAGGCCCAACTGATCGAACCAGCCTGGTAGGTCCACCCGTTGCAGCTCCTCGGCGGACAGGCCGTTGACCCGTGCCAGCAGCAGCGCCACCAGGCCGCGGATCAGCCGCGCGTCGCTGCTGGCGGTGAACTGCCAGTGGCCGTCCTGCAAGCGGCCCACCAGCCAGACCTGGCTTTCACAGCCATGCACCCGATTGGCCTCGACCTTGTCGGCTTCAGGCAGCGGCGCCAGGCGTTCGCCCCATTGCATCAGCAGGCGGGCGCGCTGTTCCCAGGCGGGGGTGCCCTGGAAGCTGTCGAGGGCGGCCAGGGCGTCGGCGGGCAGGCTCATCGCAGCAGCTCCAGGGCCTGGTCGAGGGCTTCGAAGAAGCGCTCCAGATCTTCGGAGTCGTTGTACAGCGCCAGGGAGACCCGGATAGCGCCGGCCAGGCCGAGGCTTTTCAGCAGCGGCATGGCGCAGTGGTGCCCGGCGCGCACGGCGATGCCTTGTTCGGTCAGCAGGTGGGCCAGGTCGGCGTTGTGTACGCCATCGACCACGAAACTGACCAGCGCCAGCTGCGGCTTGCCCAGCAGGCGCAGGCCTTTGCGCGCCTGCAGGCCATGCAACAGGTAGGCATGCAGCGCGGCTTCATGGGCGCTGACGGCGTCCTGGTCCAGGCCGGCAAGGTAATCGAGGGTCGCGCCCAGGCCGATCACGCTGGCGATCGGTGGCGTACCGGCTTCGAAGCCCAGCGGGGCGGGGCGGAAGCTGGCGTGCTGGTAGTCGGCCTGCTGCACCATCTCGCCCCCGAACTGCCAGTGACGCAGGCCTTGCAGCGCCTCGTTGCGCCCGTACAGCACGCCGAGGCCGTCCGGGCCGTAGAGCTTGTGGCTGGAGAACACATAGAAATCGCAGCCCAGCGCCTGCACATCGTGGCGGCCGTGGACCACGCCCTGGGCGCCGTCGACCACGGTCAGGGCCGCGTGTTCGCGGGCCAGCGCCAGCAGCCGGGACAACGGCTGCCAGGCGCCCAGCACGTTGGACAGTTGGCTGACGGCCAGCAGCCGGGTGCGCGGGCCTATCAGGCGGGCGGCGGCGTCGAGGTCGATCAGGCCGTCGTCGTCCAGCGGCAGGACCACCAGTTCGAGACCGCGACGCTGCGCCAGCTGCTGCCAGGGCAGCAGGTTGGCATGGTGTTCCAGGGCGCTGACGACGATTTCGTCGCCCGGGTTGAATTGATGTTCCAGGCCATAGGCCAGGAGGTTCAGCGCGGAGGTCGCGCCATGGGTGAAGATGATCTGCCCGCTTTCTTCGACGTTCAGCCACTGCGCCACCTTGTGCCGGCTATCCTCGAAGGCCTGGGTGGCATGAGCGCCGGGCAGGTGCTGCGCGCGATGCACGTTGGCCGCGCCATTGCCGTAGTAGTGCGCCAGGGCGTCCAGCAGGGCCTGGGGTTTCTGTGTGGTGGCGGCGTTGTCCAGGTAGGTCTGGTCCTGCCGTTGCAGGGCGGCGATGGCCGGGAAATCGGCGCGCCAGGGGGAGGCTACAAGCATGGTGGCAGAACTCGTTTGAACAGGCCGGGCGCCGATGATAAGCGCCCGGCAGGTTCCAGTGGAACCGAATCGCCGCTTAGTTGTGAGCGTGCAGCGCTTCGTTCAGCTCGATCGCCGACTTGTGGGTCTTGCACTCCACGGCGCCGGTTTCCGAGTTGCGACGGAACAGCAGGTCGGGCTGGCCGGCCAGTTCGCGGGCCTTGACCACCTTGACCAGCTGGTTGTTCTCGTCCAGCAGCGCCACCTTGGTCCCGGCGGTCACGTACAGGCCCGACTCCACGGTGTTGCGGTCGCCCAGCGGGATGCCGATGCCGGCGTTGGCGCCGATCAGGCAGCCTTCGCCGACCTTGATCACGATGTTGCCACCGCCCGACAGGGTGCCCATGGTCGAGCAGCCGCCGCCCAGGTCCGAGCCCTTGCCGACGAACACACCGGCGGAAACGCGGCCTTCGATCATGCCCGGGCCTTCGGTGCCGGCGTTGAAATTGACGAAACCTTCGTGCATCACGGTGGTGCCTTCGCCGATGTAGGCGCCCAGGCGGATGCGTGCGCTGTCAGCGATACGCACGCCGCTCGGCACCACGTAGTCGGTCATTTTCGGGAACTTGTCCACCGAGAACACTTCCAGCAGCTCGCCGCGCAGGCGCGCTTCCAGCTGGCGCTCGGCCAGTTCGCCGAGGTCGACCGCGCCCTGGTTGGTCCAGGCCACGTTCGGCAGCAGCGGGAAGATCCCGGCCAGGTTCAGGCCGTGCGGCTTGACCAGGCGATGGGACAGCAGGTGCAGCTTGAGGTAGGCCTCGGGCGTCGAGGACAGCTGGGCGTCTTCGGCCAGCAGGGTCGCGACCAGCGGCTTGTGGCTTTCGGCCAGGCGGGTCAGCAGCGCGGCCTGGGCGGCGTCGACGTTTTTCAGGGCATCGGCCAGTTCCGCGGCCTGGGCGTTGGTGAAGGCGATGGCCTGGTTGCCTTCGCTGTAGCCCAGCACCGGCGCGATGGCGGCGACGAGGTCTGCCGACGGCTTGATCAGGGGGGCGGCGTAGAACACTTCCAACCAGGCGCCTTGACGGTTTTGAGTGCCGACACCGAAGGCCAGGCTGAACAGGGTAGTGGACATGCTGTTACCTCATACAAAAATTGAACGGGCAGGTCTTATTTGATCTCTGCCGCGTAGATATCCGGCTTGAAGCCAATCAGGGTTCGGTCACCGAGATCGAGCACCGGGCGCTTGATCATCGAGGGTTGCGCGAGCATCAGTTCGATTGCTTTCGCCTGGTCGAGATCGGCTTTGCGTTCGTCGTCGAGTTTGCGAAAGGTCGTGCCCGCACGATTCAACACCACCTGCCAGCCGTGCTCGTCGCACCATTGGGTCAGGTGTTCACGGTCGATTCCGGCCGTCTTGTAGTCATGGAAGTCGTAGCTGACAGCGTGTTCATCGAGCCAGGTGCGCGCCTTTTTCATGGTGTCGCAGGCTTTGATGCCGAAAAGGTGCAACGTTTTGCTTGAAGCGGTCAAGGAATTGCCCCCTTTTGAGATGCTGGAGTCAAAGGTTCGGATTATGCCATGCCCGCGCCGGTTCGGCGTCGGCGAAGGCCCGGCTTTGTCGCTTTGTGTAACAGCGCCCGGGTCGCTTGCGACCTTTGTGCAGCGGTAAGCCGCCAGCTTAAGCGGCTAATATGGCACTTCGACGGTAACCTGTTGCCTGAAGTCTGCTGCTGAACGATTGGGAAATCCGCTTTATGCAAACCGCTTATACCGTCCTTATCCTGCTGATGCTGGTGAGTGTCTCGCGCCTGGTCGGACGGGTGATCCCGCTGCCTCTGCCGCTGGTGCAGATCGCCGCCGGGGCCTTGCTGGCCTGGCCCACCCTGGGGTTGCACGTGGCCCTGGACCCGGAGTTGTTTCTGTTTCTGTTCCTGCCGCCGTTGCTGTTCTCCGATGGCTGGCGCATGCCCAAGCGCGAACTGTGGCGCCTGCGCGGCCCGGTCCTGACCCTGGCCGTGGGCCTGGTGCTGTTCACCGTGGTGGGGGCCGGCTATTTCATTCATTGGCTGCTGCCGAGCATTCCCCTACCAGTGGCCTTCGCCCTGGCGGCAGTGCTGTCGCCGACCGACGCCGTGGCCGTTTCGGCGATTTCCCAGAACCGCCTGCCGACTCCCCTGATGCACATGCTCCAGGGCGAAGCGCTGATGAACGACGCTTCCGGCCTGGTGACCTTCAAGTTTGCCTTGGCGGCGGCAGTCACCGGGGCGTTCTCCCTGGCCAACGCCAGCCTGACCTTCGTGCTGGTGGCGGTGGGCGGCCTGGCGGTCGGCGTGGCCCTGAGCTGGCTGGTGGGCCGCTTGCGGGCTTGGATGATCGCCCGCGGCTGGGACGATCCGGCGACCCATGTGGTGTTCATGCTGCTGCTGCCCTTCGCCGCCTACGTACTGGCCGAGCGCCTGGGCGCCTCGGGCATCCTGTCGGCGGTGGCGGCGGGGATGATGCAGAGCTGGCTCGACCTGCTGCCGCGGCAGACCAGCACCCGCTTGCTCAATCGCAGTGTCTGGTCGTTGCTGGAGTTCGCGTTCAACGGGCTGATCTTCCTGCTGCTGGGCCTGCAACTGCCCGACATCATCAAGGCCGTGGTCAGCCATGAAACCACGCTGTGGCCGACCCTGTTCTACCGCTGCCTGGATGTGCTGGCGATTTTCCTGGTGCTGCTGGTATTGCGATTCATCTGGGTGCAGAGCATCTGGCGCCTGTCCGGGCTGTTGCGGCGCTGGCGCGGCAAAGGCGAGCTGACGCTGGTGCCGACCGCGCGTTCCTGCTGGCTGCTGACGGTGGGCGGAGTACGCGGGGCGGTGACCCTGGCGGGTGTGATGTCGGTGCCGCTGCTGTTGGGGGCGGGCGAGGCCTTTCCCGAGCGCGACTTGCTGATCTTCATCGCCGCGGGGGTGATTCTGCTGTCGCTGGTCGCCGCCTGCATCGCCTTGCCGCTGTTGTTGCGGGGCATCCAGAAGAGCCCTGACGAGAAGCGCCATGCCGAGGTTCGCGACGCCTGGCGCAAGACCGCCGAAGCGGCGATCCATGCCCTGGAGGCCGAGGAGGTGGCTGACGCCGACAATACGCCGGACGCGGCGCAGGCGGCGCTGGCCACCGAGCTCAAGGGGCGGCTGATGGCGGAGTATCGGCATCAGTTGGAGGTATTCGACGATTCCGCCGAGGCCCAGGCGCTGGCGTTCCAGATGGATCTGCTGGAGCGCAAGCTGCGCTTGAAGGCGTTGCGGGCGCAGCGGCTGGAGTTGTATCGATTGAGCCGCCAGCACCAGATCGGCGATGACGTGCTGCGCGAGATCCTGGGCGAGCTGGACCTGAGCGAGGCGAATCTGGGCTCGGTGAAATAACGCTTGTGTAGGAGCGAGGCTTGCCCGCGATAAAGACGACGCGGGGCATCTGATACACCGCGTTAGCGTTTATCGCGGGCAAGCCTCGCTCCTACAGGTCCGGGGGGTTATTTGCGGCGCTGGACGAAATCGCGGATCCGCTCGGCCGCTTCCACGCATTCGGCCAATGGCGCCACCAGGGCCATGCGCACGCGCCCGGCGCCCGGGTTGCTGCCGTTGACATCGCGCGACAGGTAGGAGCCCGGCACCACGGTCACATGTTCCTGCTCGAACAGGTCACGGCAGAACGCGGTATCGTCGCCGGCCACATTCGGCCACAGGTAGAAGCTGCCGTCCGGACGCTGTACGTCGAGCACCGGCGCGAGAATCTCCAGCACCGCATCGAACTTCTCGCGATACAGTGCGCGGTTGGCGCGTACATGCACCTCGTCGTTCCAGGCGGCGATGCTGGCCAGCTGGGTTTGCACTGGCATGGCGCAACCATGGTAGGTGCGGTACAGCAGGAAGCCTTTGAGGATCTCCGCGTCGCCGGCGACGAAGCCGGAGCGCAGGCCCGGCAGATTGGAGCGCTTGGACAGGCTGTGGAATACCACGCAACGCTTGAAGTCCTGGCGGCCCAGCTCGGCGCAGGCACTGAGCAGGCCCGGTGGCGGGGTCTGTTCGTCGAAGTACAGCTCGCTGTAGCACTCGTCGGCGGCGATCACGAAATCGTACTGGTCGGCCAGGGCGATGAGTTTCTTCAGGGTGTCGATCGGGATCAGCGCGCCGGTCGGGTTGCCCGGCGAGCACAGGAACAGGATCTGGCAACGCTGCCAGATCTCGGCCGGGACTGCGTCGAAGTCCGGGTTGAAGCCGTTTTCATCCAGGCACGGCAGGTAGTGCGGCTTGGCTCCGGCGAGGAAGGCCGCGCCTTCGTAGATCTGATAGAAGGGGTTCGGGCTGACCACCAGGGCATCGTCGCCACGGTTGACCACGGTCTGGGTGAAGGCGAACAGCGCCTCGCGGGTGCCGTTGACCGGCAGCACATGGCGCGCCGGATCGATCCAGCCGTTCGGTACGCCGAAGCGCCGTTCGCACCAGTGGGCGATGGCTTCGCGCAGGGCGGGCAGGCCCAGGGTCGTCGGATACACCGCCATCTGGTCCAGGTTGCTGGCCAGGGCCTCGGCGACAAAGCTGGGCGAGCGGTGCTTGGGTTCGCCGATGGACAGGGCGATCGGGCGCTTGGCCGGATTCGGCTGGACGCCGCCGAGCAGCGCGCGGAGTTTCTCGAACGGGTAGGGCTGCAACTGGTTCAGAGCGTTGTTCATCGGTACGGGGTCTCACTCAAAGCGGGTCGTGGCGCCTGGTCAGATGTTCAGGCGCGTCAAGGCGGTAGTCGGTTCGTGGCCGACGCTCAGCTGTTCGACGATGGCGTCCTGCAGGCGGCTGCACAGCTGGGGGTCGGACAGTTGCTGGTTGTGCGCGTCGGTGATGAAGAACACGTCTTCCACGCGCTCGCCCAGGGTGGCGATCTTGGCGTTCTGCAGCGACAGGTCGAACTCCAGGAAGATCTTGCCGATGCGCGCCAGCAGGCCGGGGCGATCGGGGGCGCTGAGTTCGAGCACCGTCACCGGGCGCTGGGCGTCGTTGTGGATGGTCACTTGCGGCGGGAAGGCGAAGTGCTTGAGCTGACGCGGTACCCGGCGCTGGATGATGGTCGGGTAGTCGTCAGGGTTGCGCAGGGCCTCGGTAAGGCCGTCGCGGATCTGTTTGACGCGCTGCGGATTGTTGCCGATCGAGTCGCCATCGTTGTCGAGCACGATATAGGTGTCGAGGGTGAACTGGCTGCTGGAGGTGATGATCCGGGCGTCGTGGATGTTCAGGTTGAGCTGGTCCATCGCGGCCACGGTCACGGCGAAGAAGTCGTGCTGGTCGGGGGCGTAGATGAAGATCTGCGTACCGCCCTCGAATTCGCGCTGGGTGGTTTCCTTGATCAGCACCAGCGGCCCGCCGTCGGCCGGCTGCTGGAGGATCGCGTCGCTGTGCCAGGCCACGTCGCCAGCGGTGTGGCGCAGGAAGTAGTCGTCGCCCAGTTGCGCCCAGAGCTGCTCGACGTCGTCCGGGTCGGTGCCGGCGCGCACCAGGATGTCCAGGGCCGCGCTTTGCGTCTGGCGGATCTGCTCTTCGCGGTCCACTGGGTTTTCCAGGCCGCGGCGCAGGGCGCGCTTGGTCTCGGTGTAGAGCTGGCGCAGCAGGCTGGCGCGCCAGGAGTTCCACAGCGTCGGGTTGGTGGCGTTGATATCGGACACCGTCAGCACATACAGGTAGTCCAGGCGGGTCTGGTCGACCACGATCTGCGCGAAGTCGTGGATGACCTGCGGGTCGGACAGGTCCTTGCGCTGGGCGGTAGTCGACATCACCAGGTGGTTCTGCACCAGCCAGACGATCAGGCGGGTGTCCCACAGCGGCAACTGGTGGCGGATGCAGAAGGCTTCCGCGTCCACCGCGCCGATGTCCGAATGGTCGCCGTGCCGGCCCTTGCCGATGTCGTGGTACAGCCCGGCCAGGTAGATCAGTTCGGGCTTGGGCAGCTTGGCCATGAGCTTGCTGGCCAGCGGGAATTTCTCCGAAACCTGGGTGTACTGCAGTTTGCGCAGGTGCTTGATCAGGTTCAGGGTGTGGAAATCGACCGTATAGATGTGGAACAGGTCGTGTTGCATCTGCCCGACGATGTGGCCGAACTCCGGCAGGTAGCGCCCGAGAATGCCGTAGCGGTTCATCCGCCGCAGGTTGCGGTGGACGCCGATCTCGCACTTGAACAACTCGATGAACAGGCTGGTATTGCGGATGTCATGGCGGAAGTCGTCGTCGATCAGGTGACGGTTTTCCTGCAACAGGCGAATGGTGTCGGCGCGTACGCCCTTGATCTCCGGGTGCTGGGCCATGAGCACGAAGATTTCCAGCATGGCGAACGGCGTGCGTCGGAACACATTGGCGTTGATCGCTTCGATGTAGCCGTCATGCAGCTGGAACCGCGAGTTGATCGGCTGCGGCGGTGCTTCGTCTTCCGGGGCGAGGATGACTTCCTCGAAATGCTGGATGATCAGGTCGCTCAACTGGGCGATGCTCATCACCACTCGGTAGTACTGCTGCATGAAGCTTTCGATGGCCTGCTTGGCGTCGCTGCCCTCGAAGCCCAGCAACTTGGCGATCGAGCGCTGGTGGTCGAACAGCAGGCGATCCTCGGCACGCCCGGCCAGCATGTGCAGGGCGTAGCGGACTTTCCACAGGAACTCCTGGGACGAGGCCAGCAGCGTGTTCTCGCTTTCCACCAGGAAGCCTTCGCCGGCCAGCGCCCGCAGGTTCAGGGTGCCGTACTGGCGCCGGGCGACCCAGAGAATGGTCTGGATGTCCCGCAGGCCGCCAGGTGAGCCTTTGACGTTGGGTTCCAGGTTGTATTCGGTGTCGTTGTACTTGTGGTGCCGCGCCTTCTGCTCGGCGCGCTTGGCCAGGAAGAAGTCCTTGCTGGGCCACATGTGGGCCGTGCTGGTGACATCCAGCATGCGCTGGCGCAGGCGTTCGGGGCCGCAGATGGTGCGGCTTTCCATCAGGTTGGTGACCACCGTCAGGTCGGCGCGGGCCTCTTCGGCGCATTCCTCCACCGAACGCACGCTTTGCCCGACTTCCAGGCCGATATCCCAGAGCAGCGTCAGGAAGCGTTCGATGGAGTCGCGGAAGACTTCGTGGTCGGCGCTGTCCAGCAGGATCAGCAGGTCGATGTCCGAATAGGGGTGCAGCTCGCCGCGCCCGTAGCCGCCGACCGCCACCAGGGCGATATCGGCGTCGTCGCTCCAGTCGAACTGGTCCCAGGCCTTTTGCAGGATGTTGTCGACGAACCAGGCGCGGTCCTCGATGAGCCGGCGGATATCCCGTCCGTTGCGAAAGCGCGTGTCGAGCACTTCATGTGCCTGACGGATGGCTTTCTTGAAGGCCGCGATAGGGCTTGCCTTCAGGGCCAGTTCCGCCTGGAACTGGCCGCGGTCGAACAATTCGGGATCCACCTGCGGCATCGATTGGCTTTCCTTCTATCTATAGGGACCGGCGCAGAGGCAGGGATCAGGCCGAAACGCGCGGGATGGTGTCATCGCTGCGCAGGGTGAAGATCTCATAGCCGGTCTCGGTCACCAGCAGGGTGTGTTCCCACTGCGCGGACAGCTTGCGGTCCTTGGTGATCGCGGTCCAGCCATCGCCCAGCACCTTGGTGTCGGCCTTGCCCTGGTTGATCATCGGTTCGATGGTGAAGGTCATGCCGGCCTTCAGCTCCATGCCGGTGCCGGCGCGGCCGTAATGCAGGATCTGCGGTTCTTCGTGGAACACCTTGCCGATGCCATGGCCGCAGAATTCGCGAACCACCGAAAAGCCGTTCTTCTCGGCGTGCTTCTGGATCACTTCGCCGATGTCGCCCAGGCGGCAGCCCGGCTTGACCAGTTCGATGGCCTTGTACATGCATTCCTGGGTGATCTGCGACAGACGCTCGGCCCAGACCGGCACGTTGCCGACGTGGAACATGCGGCTGGTGTCGCCGTGGTAACCGTCCTTGATCACGGTGACGTCGATGTTCAGGGTGTCGCCGTCCTTCAGCGGCTTCTCGTTCGGGATGCCGTGGCAGACCACGTGGTTGATCGAGGTGCAGATGGACTTGGGGAAACCCTTGTAGTTCAGCGGTGCGGGAATCGCCTGCTGCACGTTGACGATGTAGTCGTGGCAGATGCGATCCAGCTCTTCGGTGGTCACGCCGGGTTTGACATGCTCGGCAATCATTTCCAGCACTTCGGCGGCCAGTTTGCCGGCGACACGCATTTTTGCGATGTCCTCGGGAGTTTTGAGGGTGACGGTCATACAGGCTCTCTTGACGCTCGGTGGCGCGGATAAACACGGAATGGCTTGAAAGCGGCATGCAGGGCGAACCCGCGTGGGTGGCGTCGCGCTTTCAAAAGCCGCAAAGAGGCGATTCTAACAGAGCCCCGGGGCAAATCTGAGGCTCTATGCATCGCTTCTTTCTATAACAGTGGAGCATTCTGGCCCGATTCCAGGGGCGGAGCAAAAAGGCGCGGTGGGGGAGATGAGAATCCGGGTTCCGTTTTTGCCCTTCTTGTGATATAAAATGCGCCGCTTTCCGGGGATGCCCCGAAAAGCCTAAACCCACACACGTGTCGACACGATGACCTGGGTGCCCTCAGCACATGCTGTTGGTTGGTCATTGGGATACGTGGAGGCCTAACCCGACTTATTAAGGAACTATCATGTCCCAAGTCAACATGCGCGATATGCTGAAGGCCGGTGTGCACTTCGGTCACCAAACCCGTTACTGGAATCCGAAAATGGGCAAGTACATTTTCGGCGCGCGCAACAAGATCCACATCATCAACCTTGAAAAAACCCTGCCAATGTTCAACGAAGCTCTGACCTTCGTAGAGCGCCTGGCTCAGGGCAAAAACAAGATTCTGTTCGTCGGCACCAAGCGTTCCGCTGGCAAGATCGTTGCTGAAGAAGCAGCACGTTGCGGTTCGCCGTACGTCGATCACCGCTGGTTGGGCGGCATGCTGACCAACTACAAGACCATCCGTGCTTCCATCAAGCGTCTGCGCGACCTGGAAGTTCAGTCGGAAGACGGCACCTTCGCCAAGCTGACCAAGAAAGAAGCGCTGATGCGTTCTCGCGACCTGGAAAAGCTGGATCGCAGCCTGGGTGGTATCAAGGACATGGGCGGTCTGCCTGACGCACTGTTCGTGATCGACGTTGACCACGAGCGCATCGCAATCACCGAAGCCAACAAGCTGGGCATCCCGGTCATCGGCGTTGTCGATACCAACAGCAGCCCGGAAGGCGTTGACTACATCATCCCAGGCAACGATGACGCCATTCGCGCCATCCAGCTGTACATGGGTTCGATGGCTGACGCCGTGATCCGTGGCCGCAACAACGTTGCCGGCGGCACCGAAGTATTCGCTGAAGACGCTCAAGCGCCGGCAGCTGAAGCCTGAGTAACTGACGCTTAGCGTTTACTCAGTACGCAAAAAGGGGGCTAGGCCCCCTTTTTGCCACCTCGAAAATCATTTATCGATGGCGCCCCTGCAGTTCTTGTCATGTGTGGCGGCTATCAAGGGTTTTCGAGAGCGGAGCTCAAGAATTGATCGCCCGTTCAGTCGGGTGGAATGGTTGAAAACCTATCCAAGAGGAATTTGAAAATGGCAGAGATTACTGCAGCGTTGGTTAAAGAACTGCGCGAGCGTACCGGCGAAGGCATGATGGACTGCAAGAAAGCCTTGACCAAGGCTGGCGGCGATATCGAAAAAGCCATTGACGATATGCGCGCTTCGGGCGCCATCAAGGCTGCCAAGAAGGCTGGCAACGTTGCCGCTGAAGGCGCTATCGCCATCAAGGCCGACGACAAGTCCGCGGTCATCCTGGAAGTGAACTCGCAGACCGACTTCCTGGCTCTGCAGGACGACTTCAAGAACTTCGTGGCTGCCAGCGTTGAAAAAGCCTTTGCTGACAAGCTGACCGACGCCGCTCCGCTGATCGCTTCGCAAGAAGCCGCTCGTGAAGCGCTGGTTGCCAAAGTAGGCGAGAACGTCAACATCCGTCGTCTGACCCGCATCGAAGGCGACGTTGTCGGTTCGTACCTGCACGGCAACAAGATCGGTGTTGTGGTCGCCCTGAAAGGCGGCGACGTCGAGCTGGCCAAAGACATCGCGATGCACGTAGCGGCAAGCAACCCTGAGTTCCTGCTGCCTTCGCAAGTTTCCGCTGAAGCCATCGAGCGCGAGAAAGCCGTGTTCATGCAGCTGAACGAAGACAAGATCAAAGGCAAGCCTGAAAACATCGTTGAAAACATGGTCAAGGGCCGTATCGCCAAGTTCCTGGCTGAAGCGAGCCTGGTTGAGCAGGCGTTCGTCAAGAACCCTGAAATCAAGGTCGGCGAGCTGGCCAAGAAAGGCGGCGCTGAAATCGTTTCCTTCACCTACTTCAAGGTAGGCGAAGGCATCGAGAAGCCGGTCGACAACTTCGCTGAAGAAGTTGCTGCCCAGCTGGCTGCCGCCAAGCAGTAAGACAGTCTTTCAACTGTCGCCGAAAGAGGCTGCCCGCTCACGCGCGCAGCCTCTTTTCAAATGGGGCAATCAATTTAATGGATTGCTTTCGGAACCGGCTTACAAAGTCGTGTTCTGATGGCGCTGTGACAGCGTCAAGCTAGAGTGAACGCAGGCTGCAAACAGCTTGCAGAGAATTTTTAAAATACGCCGCAGGAGAGATTCGCAATGGCTCAGCAGGGCAGTGGTTATCAAGCTCGCTATAAACGCATTCTACTCAAGCTTAGCGGCGAGGCCCTGATGGGCTCGGAAGAGTTCGGGATCGACCCTAAGGTGCTGGACCGCATGGCACTGGAAGTCGGCCAACTGGTTGGAATCGGCGTTCAGGTTGGTCTGGTCATCGGTGGTGGCAACCTGTTCCGTGGTGCGGCGCTCAGCGCGGCCGGCATGGATCGGGTAACGGGCGACCACATGGGCATGCTGGCCACTGTGATGAACGGCCTGGCCATGCGCGACGCACTGGAACGTGCGAATATCTCGGCCATCGTCATGTCGGCCATTTCCATGGTGGGCGTGACCGATCACTATGACCGTCGCAAGGCGATGCGTCATCTGAACTCCAAGGAAGTGGTGATCTTCGCGGCCGGCACCGGCAACCCGTTCTTCACGACCGACTCCGCGGCCTGCCTGCGAGCGATCGAGATCGATGCCGACGTCGTGCTCAAGGCAACCAAGGTCGATGGCGTGTACACCGCAGACCCATTCAAAGACCCGCATGCCGAGAAGTTCGATCATCTGACTTACGATGAAGTGCTGGATCGCAAGCTGGGTGTCATGGACCTGACGGCGATCTGCCTGTGTCGCGACCATAAGATGCCGTTGCGCGTATTTAACATGAACAAGCCCGGTGCCCTGCTGAACATCGTTCACGGCGGCGCTGAAGGAACCCTGATCGAGGAAGGCGAACAATGATCAACGAAATCAAGAAAGACGCTCAGGAACGCATGAAGAAGAGCCTGGAATCCCTGGCCCATGCGTTCGGCCAGATCCGTACTGGCAAGGCGCACCCAAGCATCCTGGGCAGCGTGATGGTGCCTTACTACGGCACCGACACGCCGTTGAGCGGCGTTGCCAACGTGACGGTAAAAGACTCCCAGACCCTGCAGGTTGTGCCGTTCGAGCGCAACATGCTGGCGGCGATCGACAAGGCCATCGGCAGTGCCGGCCTGAACCTCAATCCGACCAACCTGGGCGAGCTGCTGCTGATCAAGATGGCGCCGCTGACCGAGGAAACCCGCAAGGGCTTCACCAAGCAGGCGCGCGCCGCCGCCGAAGACGCGCGGGTTGCCGTGCGCAACATTCGTCGCGATGCCCTGGGCGAGCTGAAGAAGCTGACCAAGGACAAGGCGATCAGTGAAGACGAAGAGCGCCGTGGCGGTGCCGAAATCGACAAGCTGATCAAGGAATTCGAAGCGCAGATCGCCAAGGCGACCGAAGAAAAAGAAAAGGACCTGATGGCCGTATAAGGGGTCAGGACGTTTTCATGGACAAGACCAAGCAGTCTGTACCGTCTTCAGTGCCACGCCACGTCGCGATCATCATGGACGGGAACAATCGCTGGGCGAAAAAACGCTTTATGCCGGGTGTCGCCGGGCATAAAGCGGGGGTCGACGCTGTTCGGGCGGTCATCGAGGTGTGTGCCGAGGCCAAGGTCGAGGTGCTGACCCTGTTCGCCTTCTCCAGTGAAAACTGGCAGCGTCCGGCCGATGAAGTCAGCGCCTTGATGGATCTGTTCTTCAAGGCGTTGCGGCGAGAGGCCAAGCGTCTCAACGAAAACAACATCAGCCTGCGCATCATCGGCGACCGTTCGCGTTTCCATCCCGAGTTGCAGGCTGCGATGCGCGAAGCGGAAGCGATGACCGCGGGCAGTGACCGCTTCATCCTGCAGATCGCCGCCAATTATGGCGGTCAGTGGGATATTGCCCAGGCCGCCCAGCGCCTGGCGCGGGAAGTCCAGGCCGGGCATCTGCGCCCCGACGACATCACTCCCGAGCTGTTGCAAACCTGTCTGGCCACCGGCGACCTGCCGTTGCCGGACCTGTGCATTCGTACCGGGGGCGAGCACCGCATCAGTAACTTCCTGCTGTGGCAGCTGGCCTACGCCGAGCTGTATTTCTCCGACCTGTTCTGGCCGGACTTCAAACACGATGCCATGCGCGCCGCGCTGGCCGATTACGCTTCCCGCCAGCGTCGCTTCGGTAAAACGAGCGAGCAGGTCGAGGCTGGAGCCCGGGTTTAATGCTCAAACAACGAATCATCACTGCGCTGATCCTGCTGCCGATCGCCTTGTGCGGTTTTTTCCTGCTCGAAGGTTCTGCCTTTGCCCTGTTTATCGGGCTGGTGGTGACCCTTGGGGCCTGGGAGTGGGCGCGCCTGGCGGGCTTCGAGGCCCAGGCACCGCGTGTCGCCTATGCGCTAGTGGTCGCCTTGCTGCTGTTCCTGATGCACTTGCTGCCAGGCATTGCGCCCTGGGCGCTGGGGGCGGCAGTGCTCTGGTGGGGGCTGGCGACGTTCCTGGTGCTCACCTATCCGCGTAGCAGCGGACATTGGGCCGGCGCCGCGGCCAAGCTGGTGATCGGCCTGCTGATCCTGTTGCCGGCCTGGCAGGGCCTGGTCTTCATCAAGCAGCAGCCCTCGGGCAACTGGTTGATCATGGCGGTGATGGTGCTGGTCTGGGGGGCGGATGTCGGTGCCTATTTTTCCGGCAAGGCTTTCGGCAAGCGCAAGCTGGCGCCGCAGGTCAGCCCGGGCAAGAGCTGGGAAGGGGTGTACGGCGGCCTGCTGCTGAGCCTGGTGATCACCCTGGTGGTCGGCCTGGTCGCGGGCTGGTCTGTCGGACAGCTCATCCTCGGCTTGCTGGGGGCGGCTGTGGTGGTCTTTATCTCGGTGGTGGGCGACCTGACCGAAAGCATGTTCAAGCGCCAGTCGGGGATCAAGGACAGCAGCAACCTGCTGCCAGGGCATGGCGGTGTGCTCGATCGTATCGACAGCCTGACCGCGGCCATTCCGGTATTTGCCGTGCTGCTGTGGATGGCTGCGCTGTGAGTCGCCCGCAACAGATTACGGTGCTTGGGGCGACAGGCTCCATTGGCTTGAGCACCCTGGATGTCATCGCGCGTCATCCCGAGCGTTATCAGGTCTTCGCCCTGAGCGGTTTCAGTCGTCTGTCCGAATTGCTGGCGCTGTGCATCCGCCATGCCCCGCGTTTTGCCGTGGTCCCCCATGTCGCTGCCGCGCGTAGCCTGCAGGATGATTTGCGCAATGCCGGTTCGCCCACTCGAGTGCTGGTGGGCGAGGAGGGGCTGTGCGAGGTGGCATCGGCTCCTGAAGTCGATGCGGTCATGGCGGCTATTGTCGGGGCGGCAGGGCTGCGTCCGACCCTGGCCGCTGTCGAGGCGGGCAAGAAAATCCTGCTGGCCAATAAAGAAGCGCTGGTCATGTCCGGCGCCTTGTTCATGCAAGCGGTGGGCAAGAGTGGTTCGGTACTGCTGCCGATCGATAGCGAGCACAACGCCATCTTCCAGTGCATGCCTGCGGACTTTTCCCGCGGCCTGAGCAATGTGGGTGTGCGGCGCATCCTGCTGACCGCCTCCGGCGGCCCGTTCCGGCAAACCCCGCTGGCGGAGCTGGAGCAGGTAACGCCCGAACAGGCGTGTGCCCACCCCAACTGGTCCATGGGGCGCAAGATTTCCGTGGATTCGGCGAGCATGATGAACAAGGGGCTCGAGCTGATCGAGGCCTGCTGGCTATTCGATGCCCGGCCCGCCCAGGTCGAGGTGGTGATTCACCCGCAAAGCGTGATTCACTCGCTGGTCGACTATGTGGATGGCTCGGTGCTGGCGCAATTGGGCAACCCGGACATGCGCACCCCGATCGCCAATGCTCTGGCCTGGCCCGAGCGGATCGACTCCGGGGTGCCGCCGCTGGATCTGTTCGCCGTGGCGCGCCTGGACTTCCAGGCCCCCGATGAAGAGCGTTTCCCTTGTCTGCGCCTGGCGCGCCAGGCGGCCGAAGCCGGTAACAGTGCTCCGGCGATGTTGAACGCTGCCAATGAGGTGGCGGTCGCAGCGTTTCTCGAGCGGCGCATCCGCTACCCCGAGATCGCGAGTATCATCGAGGAAGTTTTAAGCCTTGAGCCGGTGGTCCCGGTCGACGAACTGAGTGCCGTGTTCGCGGCGGACGCCAAAGCCCGCGCCCTGGCTGAGCAGTGGCTGGGACGCAACGCACGGTAACGGTTGCAACAGCCTGGGCGAATCGGCACTGGATTAGGATTGCGGAGAAAATAGATGAGCGCGCTCTATATGATTGTCGGCACCCTGATCGCCCTGGGTGTGCTGGTCACCTTCCATGAATTCGGTCACTTCTGGGTGGCGCGTCGTTGTGGTGTCAAGGTGCTGCGCTTCTCCGTGGGGTTCGGCATGCCCCTGCTGCGCTGGCATGACCGGCACGGCACCGAATTCGTGGTCGCCGCCATTCCTCTGGGCGGCTATGTGAAGATGCTCGACGAGCGTGAGGGCGAGGTGCCTGTCGACCAGCTCGACCAGTCATTCAATCGCAAGTCTGTGCGCCAGCGTATTGCCATCGTCGCTGCCGGGCCTGTCGCCAACTTCCTGCTGGCGCTGGTGTTTTTCTGGGTGCTGGCGATGCTCGGCACCGAGCAGGTGCGTCCGGTCATCGGCGGCGTCGAGGCGGGGAGCATGGCGGCCAAGGCTGGCCTGAACGCTGGCCAGGAAATTGTGGCAATCGATGGCGAGCCCACGGTGGGCTGGTCGGCAGTCAACCTGCAACTGGTCCGTCGCCTGGGTGAGAGCGGTACCTTGCAATTACTGGTTCGCGAGCAGGGTTCGACCACCGATTCGCCACGCGAACTGGTGCTCGACAACTGGCTCAAGGGCACCGACGAGCCCGATCCGATCCGTTCCCTGGGGATTCGCCCCTGGCGCCCGGCGCTTGCGCCGGTGCTGGCCGAACTCGATCCGAAAGGCCCGGCCCAGGCCGCTGGCCTGAAAACCGGCGACCGCCTGCTGGCGCTGGACGGGCAGGAACTGACCGACTGGCAGCAGGTCGTCGACTGGGTGCGTGTACGTCCTGATACCAAAATTATGCTGCGCGTCGAGCGCGACGGTGCTCAAATCGACGTCCCGGTAACTCTGGCGGCGCGCGGTAAAGAGAAAGTCGCCAGCGGTTATCTTGGAGCCGGCGTGAAGGCGGTCGACTGGCCACCGCAAATGCTGCGTGAAGTCAGCTATGGCCCGCTGGCTGCCATCGGCGAGGGTGCCCGGCGCACTTGGACGATGAGCCTGCTGACCCTCGATTCATTGAAGAAAATGTTGTTCGGCGAGCTCTCGGTAAAAAACTTGAGTGGACCGATAACCATTGCTAAAGTGGCGGGCGCTTCTGCCCAGTCGGGCGTTGCTGATTTCTTGAATTTCCTTGCTTATCTGAGTATTAGCCTGGGCGTTCTGAATTTGCTGCCCATTCCTGTATTGGATGGGGGGCATCTGTTGTTTTATCTGATCGAGTGGGTGCGTGGTCGCCCCTTGTCGGATCGGGTGCAAGGTTGGGGGATACAGATCGGGATCAGCTTGGTGGTCGGGGTGATGTTGCTTGCCCTGGTCAACGATCTGGGTCGTCTGTAACGCTTCGCTGAATTGCGAATCTGCCGCATTTTGCGGCAGTTTGTTTATTGCCAGTTGGAATAAGAAAGGACTTCATGAAACGTCTGCTGCTAACTGCGGTTCTCTCCGTATTGATGATCGCCGAAGTTCACGCCGAGTCCTTCACTATCTCTGATATTCGCGTCAATGGCCTCCAGCGGGTCTCCGCGGGTAGCGTCTTTGGTGCCTTGCCGTTGAACGTCGGTGAGCAGGCGGACGACCGTCGCCTGGTGGAATCCACTCGTGCGCTGTTCAAAACCGGGTTCTTTCAAGATATCCAGCTGGGTCGCGATGGCAATGTCCTGGTCATCACGGTAGTCGAGCGTCCATCCGTCGCCAGTATCGAAATCGAAGGCAACAAGGCGATTTCCACTGAAGACCTGATGAAAGGCCTCAAGCAGTCCGGTCTGGCTGAAGGCGAAATCTTCCAGCGCGCCACCCTCGAAGGCGTGCGTAACGAGCTGCAGCGCCAATATGTCGCTCAGGGCCGTTACTCCGCCACTGTCGAGACCGAAGTGGTGCCGCAACCGCGTAACCGCGTGGGCCTGAAGGTCAAGATCAACGAAGGCACCGTAGCTGCCATCCAGCACATCAACGTCGTGGGTAATACCGTATTCCCGGACGAAGACCTGATCGATCTGTTCGAACTCAAGACCACCAACTGGCTGTCGTTCTTCAAGAACGACGACAAGTACGCCCGTGAAAAACTCTCCGGTGACCTGGAGCGCCTGCGTTCCTACTACCTGGATCGTGGCTATATCAACATGGATATCGCGTCGACCCAGGTTTCCATCACTCCGGACAAGAAACACGTCTACATCACTGTGAACGTCAACGAAGGCGAGAAGTACAGCGTTCGTGACGTGAAGCTCAGCGGTGACCTGAAAGTGCCTGAAGACCAGGTCAAGTCGCTGCTGCTGGTCGAGAAGGGCCAGGTGTTCTCGCGCAAGCTGATGACCACCACTTCCGATCTGATCACCCGTCGCCTGGGCAACGAAGGCTATACCTTCGCCAACGTCAACGGCGTGCCCCAGCCTCACGACGACGATCACACTGTCGATATCACCTTCGTGGTCGATCCTGGCAAGCGTGCTTACGTAAACCGCATCAACTTCCGTGGCAACACCAAGTCCGAGGACGAGGTGCTGCGTCGCGAAATGCGTCAGATGGAAGGCGGTTGGGCTTCGACCTATCTGATCGACCAGTCCAAGACGCGTCTTGAGCGGCTGGGCTTCTTCAAGGAAGTCAACGTTGAAACCCCGGCCGTGCCAGGTGTCGACGACCAGGTGGACGTCAACTACGCGGTTGAAGAGCAGGCTTCCGGTTCGATCACCGCCAGCGTCGGTTTCGCCCAGAGCGCCGGCCTGATCCTGGGTGGTTCGATCACTCAGAACAACTTCCTGGGTACCGGTAATCGGGTCAGCATCGGTCTGACCCGCAGCGAATACCAGAGCCGCTACAACTTTGGTTATACCGACCCCTACTGGACCGCCGATGGCGTGAGCCTGGGCTACAACGCGTTCTATCGCACCACCGACTACGACGATCTCGATGTCGACGTGGCGAGCTATGCGGTAGACAGCCTGGGTGCCGGCGTCAGCGTGGGCTACCCGATCAGCGAGACGTCGCGTCTGACCTTCGGTCTGACCGCGCAGCAGGACAAGATCAAGACCGGTCGTTACACCGTCGACGAAATTTTCGACTTCGTTAACCGCGAAGGCGACAACTACCTGAACTTCAAGGCCTCGGCCGGTTGGTCCGAGTCGACCCTGAACAAAGGCGTGCTGGCGACTCGTGGCCACTCCCAGAGCCTGGTACTGGAAACCACTACTCCGGGCAGTGACCTGTCGTTCTTCAAGCTCGACTACCGTGGCCAGTTGTTCCAGCCGCTGACCGACACCTACACCATGCGCCTGCACACCGAGCTGGGTTATGGCGATGGTTATGGTTCGACCGACGGCTTGCCGTTCTATGAAAACTACTATGCTGGTGGTTTCAACTCGGTTCGCGGTTTTAAAGACAGCACCCTGGGGCCGCGTAGTACGCCGAGCCGTGGTGCTGATGTGACAGGTAACGCCGGTACGATACGTGACCCGGATCAGGATCCACTGCCATTTGGCGGTAACGTATTGATTCAGGGTGGTGTCGAAGTCCTGTTCCCGATGCCATTCGTCAAGGATCAGCGTTCCCTGCGTACTTCCGTATTCTGGGATGTGGGTAACGTGTTTGACTCCAAGTGCACGAAGACGACAAACACCATTGCCTCCTCGTCAGCCAACACGGAATGTAACGATATTAGCCTGAGCAACCTGGCCAGCTCCGTGGGCGTCGGCGTGACTTGGGTAACCGCACTGGGTCCTCTGAGCTTCGCGCTGGCAATGCCGATCAAGAAACCTGACGACGCTGATACCCAGGTGTTCCAATTCTCCCTCGGTCAGACTTTCTAATAGCCTGACCCAAGATAACGACAACGGATTTTGTAGGAGTGCATCGTGCGTAAGTTGACTCAATTGGTTCTCCTGGCGACTGTCCTGGTAGCAGGTCCGGCCTTCGCTGACATGAAAATCGCCGTGCTGAACTATCAGATGGCTCTGCTGGAATCCGATGCGGCGAAGAAGTACGCAGTGGATGCGGAGAAGAAGTTCGGTCCGCAACTGAACAAGCTGAAAACCCTGGAAAGCAGCGCCAAGGGCATCCAGGATCGCCTGGTTGCCGGTGGCGACAAGATGCAGCAGGGCGAGCGTGAGCGCCTGGAGCTTGAATTCAAGCAGAAAGCCCGTGACTTCCAGTTCCAGTCCAAGGAACTGAACGAAGCCAAGGCTGTTGCCGATCGTGAAATGCTCAAGCAACTGAAGCCGAAACTCGACAGCGCCGTGGAAGAAGTCATCAAGAAAGGCGGTTTTGACCTGGTGTTCGAGCGTGGCGCAGTGATTGATGTCAAACCTCAGTACGACATCACTCGCCAGGTTATCGAGCGCATGAATCAGCTGAAGTAATCCATGACCGCGATCATAAAGCTCGGCCAGCTGGCCGAGTTCCTCGGAGCCACCCTGCGTGGCTCGGCGGAGAAAGAAATCACTGGGCTAGCCACCTTGCAGGAGGCTGGCCCAGCTCAGTTGAGCTTTTTGGCAAATCCCCAATACCGTAAATACCTGGCTGATAGTCAGGCGGGAGCCGTGCTGTTGAAGGCGGCGGACGCCGAAGGTTACGCCGGGGATGCGCTGGTAGTGGCCGATCCCTACCTGTCGTATGCGCGGATTTCCCACCTGTTCGATCCCAAGCCCAAGGCGTCAGCCGGCATTCATCCGACCGCCGTGGTCGCCGAGGATGCGCAGGTCGACGCGACCGCCAGCATTGGTGCGTTCGCGGTGATCGAGAGCGGTGCGCAAATTGCCGCGGGTGTCTCGATCGGTGCTCATTGCTTTATCGGCGCGCGCTGCCAGATTGGCGAAGGCGGCTGGTTGGCGCCACGAGTGACGCTTTACCACGACGTGCGAATTGGCAAGCGTGTGGTCATTCAGTCCGGTGCGGTGCTGGGCGGTGAGGGTTTCGGTTTTGCCAACGAGAAGGGTGTCTGGCAGAAAATCGCCCAGATCGGCGGTGTCACCCTGGGCGACGATGTCGAGATCGGCGTGAACACCGCTATCGATCGTGGTGCGCTGGCCGATACCGTTATCGGCAACGGGGTGAAGCTGGATAACCAGATTCAGATCGCCCACAACGTCCAGATCGGCGACCACACCGCGATGGCCGCTTGTGTCGGTATTTCCGGCAGTACCAAGATTGGCAAGCATTGCATGCTCGCCGGTGGTGTTGGCCTGGTTGGCCACATCGATATTTGCGACAACGTTTTCCTGACCGGCATGACCATGGTGACCCACTCGATTACCGAACCGGGTTCCTACTCGTCCGGTACAGCCATGCAGCCGGCCGCCGAGTGGCGCAAAAGTGCGGCACGCATCCGTCAGCTCGATGATCTCGCGCGACGCCTGCGGCAGCTGGAAAAGCGCGTAGGGGACGTGACCCCCGACGGCAAAGCTTCATCAGATGGCTGATACCATTTCCATATCAAGTGTGCACAGCCGTTAGACTGCCTCCTTGATTTGCTAGAGGAGTGCACGCCCGTCGTGCGCTCCCAATCTTTACTACAGGCTTCCCCCCGAAATGATGGACATCAACGAGATTCGCGAATACCTGCCTCACCGTTACCCGTTCCTGTTGGTGGACCGGGTAGTGGACCTGGATGTTGAGGGCAAGTGCATTCGTGCCTACAAGAATGTCAGCATCAACGAGCCTTTCTTCAATGGTCACTTCCCTGCGCATCCAATCATGCCGGGCGTGCTGATCATCGAAGCCATGGCTCAGGCTGCGGGCATCCTTGGTTTCAAGATGCTGGACGTGAAGCCAGCCGATGGCACCCTCTACTACTTCGTTGGTTCCGACAAGCTGCGTTTCCGCCAGCCGGTGCTGCCAGGCGACCAGTTGATCCTGGAAGCCAAGTTCATCAGCTGCAAGCGCCAGATCTGGAAGTTCGAGTGCCAGGCTTCGGTCGACGGCAAGCCGGTCTGCTCCGCTGAAATCATCTGTGCGGAACGCAAACTATGAGTTTGATTGACCCTCGCGCAATCATCGATCCGACGGCCGTCCTGGCCGACGACGTTGAGGTTGGCCCGTGGTCGATCGTTGGCGCCGGCGTGGAGATCGGCGAGGGTACGGTGATCGGGCCGCATGTGATTCTCAAGGGCCCGACCCGGATCGGTAAGCACAATCGCATCTACCAGTTTTCCTCGGTGGGCGAAGACACTCCCGATCTTAAGTACAAGGGCGAGGAGACTCGCCTGGTGATTGGCGACCACAACGTTATTCGCGAAGGGGTAACCATTCATCGTGGCACCATCCAGGATCGTTCCGAGACGACCCTTGGCGATCACAACCTGATCATGGCGTATGCCCATATCGGTCACGACAGCGTGATCGGCAACCATTGCATCCTGGTCAACAACACGGCGTTGGCCGGCCATGTGCATGTGGATGACTGGGCCATCCTGTCCGGTTTCACCCTGGTTCATCAGTATTGCCACATTGGTGCCCACAGCTTTTCCGGCATGGGGACGGCAATCGGCAAGGATGTTCCGGCCTTTGTCACGGTGTTCGGCAACCCGGCCGAAGCGCGCAGCATGAACTTCGAGGGCATGCGCCGTCGCGGTTTCAGCGAGGATGCGATTCACGCCCTGCGTCGAGCCTACAAAGTGGTTTATCGCCAGGGCCTGACCGTCGATCAGGCGCTCGCCGAGCTGGCGGAAGCGGCCACTCAGTTTCCCGAAGTCGCGGTATTTCGCGATTCGATCCAGTCTTCGACTCGCGGCATCACCCGTTAATCATGAGCAAACTGCGTATTGCGCTGGTGGCTGGCGAAGCTTCCGGCGACATCCTTGGCGCCGGTTTGATGCGTGCACTCAAGGCCCAGCATCCGGCCGTCGAATTCATGGGCGTTGGCGGTCCGCTGATGCAGGCCGAAGGGCTGAACTCCTACTTCCCGATGGAACGCCTGGCGGTCATGGGGCTGGTGGAGGTCCTGGGGCGCTTGCGCGAGCTGCTGGCCCGTCGTAAGAAACTGGTGCAGACCCTGATTGCCGAGAAGCCGGATGTGTTCATCGGCATCGACGCCCCCGACTTCAACCTGAACATCGAGCTCAAGCTGCGCCAGGCCGGGATCAAGACCGTCCACTACGTCAGCCCCTCGGTCTGGGCCTGGCGGCAGAAGCGTGTGCTGAAGATTCGCGAAGGTTGCGACCTGATGCTCACGCTGTTTCCGTTCGAAGCCAGATTCTATGAAGAGAAGGGTGTGCCGGTACGGTTCGTCGGGCACTCCCTGGCCGATGCCATTCCGCTGCAGGCCGATCGGGCCGCTGCCCGTGCCGAGCTGGGCTTGGCCGATGGTCCGCTGGTGGCCTTGATGCCAGGCAGTCGTGGCGGGGAGGTCGGCCGCCTGGGCGCACTGTTCCTCGATGCCGCGCAACGCTTGCGTGCCCTGCGTCCTGGGGTGCGTTTTGTCATGCCCTGTGCGAGCCCCGAGCGGCGTGCCCAGCTGGAAGAATTGCTGGCCGGTCGCGACCTGCCGTTGACCCTGCTCGATGGTCGGTCGCATCAGGCGCTGGCAGCTTGCGACGCGGTATTGATCGCGTCCGGCACTGCGACACTCGAGGCGCTGCTCTACAAGCGTCCGATGGTCGTCGCCTATCGCCTGGCGCCGCTGACTTTCTGGATTCTCAAGCGCATGGTCAAGAGTCCTTATATTTCCCTGCCGAACCTGCTGGCCCAGCGTTTGCTGGTGCCCGAGCTCTTGCAGGACGATGCTACGGCCGAGGCGCTGGCCCAAACCTTGTCGCCCCTGATCGAAGACGGGCAGGAGCAGACCCGAGGATTCGACGAGATTCATCGCACCTTGCGCCGGGATGCCTCCAACCAGGCGGCCGACGCGGTGTTGAACCTGATTGGCAAGCCGGCATGAGTAACGAAAAAATGCAGATGGGACTGGATTTCTCGCTGGTAGCCGATGCCGAAGACCTGGTTGCCGGTGTCGACGAAGTCGGGCGTGGCCCGCTGTGCGGCGCGGTCGTCACGGCGGCGGTGATTCTCGATCCGAAGCGGCCGATCCTCGGCCTGAACGACTCGAAGAAACTCACCGAGGCCCGTCGTGAAAAGCTGTATGACGAAATCTGTGAAAAGGCCCTGAGCTGGTGCATTGCCCGCGCCGAAGTCGAGGAAATCGACGAGCTGAATATCCTGCATGCCACGATGCTGGCCATGCAGCGGGCGGTCGAAGGGCTGAGCGTGACCCCAAAACTGGCGATGATCGACGGTAATCGCTGCCCGAAACTGGCGATGCCCGCCGAGGCCGTGGTGCAGGGCGACAGCAAGGTTCCGGCGATCGCCGCGGCGTCGATTCTGGCCAAGGTCAGCCGCGACCGCGAGATGGCGGCGTTCGAGCTGATCTATCCCGGGTATGGCATCGGAGGCCACAAGGGCTATCCGACGCCCGTTCATCTGGAAGCCTTGGCTCGCCTGGGGCCCACCCCGATCCATCGGCGTTCGTTCGCGCCGGTGCGGCAAGCCTACGAGGCCCGCGAGAGCGCGGGCGAGATTCAGTCCTGAGGCTGATGTTTTAGCCAAGGCCCGGTACAATCCGGGCCTTGTTGTTTTCGCGCTTTTTACAGGATCACTATGCCGGCTTCATTCGTTCATCTACGCCTGCACACTGAATATTCCCTGGTTGACGGCCTGGTGCGGATCAAGCCGCTGGTCAAGACGTTGGCCGGCATGGGCATGCCCGCGGTGGCGGTCACCGACCAGAACAACATGTGTTCCCTGGTCAAGTTCTACAAGGCCGCGATGGGCACCGGGATCAAGCCGATCTGTGGCGCCGACCTGTGGTTGCCGAACAAGGACCCCGACGGTCCGTTGAGCCGTATCAGCCTGCTGGTGATGAACGCTGCCGGTTACCGCAACCTGACTGAGCTGATTTCCCGCGGCTTCATCGAAGGCCAGCGCAATGGCCAGATCATCATCGAGCGCGAGTGGGTGGTCGAGGCGGCCGAAGGCCTGATCATGCTGTCGGCCGCCAAAGAGGGCGAGATCGGCATGGCGCTGGTCGCCGGCGACCTGCAAGAAGCGGAAAACCTGGCGCGCGAGTGGATGGCGGTGTTCCCGGACCGCTTCTATCTGGAAGTTCAGCGCACCAGCCGCCCCAACGACGAAGAACAATTGCACGCGGCCGTGGCCCTGGCGGACAAGATCGGTGCGCCGCTGGTGGCGACCAACGATGTGCGCTTCATCAAGCGCGAAGACTTCGAGGCCCACGAAACCCGGGTTTGCATCGGCGAAGGCCGGGCCCTCGATGACCCGCGCCGCTCGAAGAACTATAGCGACCAGCAGTACCTGAAAAGCGCCGAGGAAATGGCCGAGCTGTTCAGCGACCTGCCCGAGGCGCTGGAAAACACCGTCGAGATCGCCAAGCGCTGCAACATCGACGTGAAGCTGGGCAAGCACTTCCTGCCCAACTTCCCGATTCCCGATGGCATGACCATCGACGAGTACTTTCGCAAGGTGTCCTTCGACGGGTTGGAAGAACGCCTCGCGGTTCTGCTGCCCAAGGACACCACCGAGGATTACGAGGCCAAGCGCCAGGTATATGTCGACCGCCTGAATTTCGAGCTGGATATCATCATCCAGATGGGGTTCCCCGGTTACTTCCTGATCGTTATGGACTTTATCCAGTGGGCCAAGAACAACGGCGTACCGGTGGGGCCGGGCCGGGGGTCGGGTGCCGGATCGCTGGTGGCCTATGTGCAGAAGATCACCGACCTCGACCCGCTGGAATACGACCTGCTGTTCGAACGTTTCCTCAACCCGGAACGGGTTTCCATGCCCGACTTCGACGTCGACTTCTGCATGGACGGCCGCGACCGGGTCATCGACTATGTGGCGGAAAAATATGGCCGCAACGCCGTAAGCCAGATCATCACCTTCGGCTCCATGGCCGCGAAGGCGGTGGTGCGCGACGTGGCGCGGGTACAAGGCAAGTCCTATGGCCTCGCCGACCGCTTGTCGAAGATGATTCCTTTCGAAGTCGGCATGACCCTGGAAAAGGCCTACGAGCAGGAAGAAATCCTGCGCGACTTTATCAAGGTCGATGAAGAGGCGGCGGAAATCTGGGAGATGGCCCTCAAGCTCGAGGGCATCACCCGTGGTACCGGCAAGCACGCCGGGGGCGTGGTGATCGCGCCCACCAAGCTCACCGACTTCTCGCCCATTTCCTGCGACGAAGAGGGTGGCGGCCTGGTGACCCAGTTCGACAAGGACGATGTCGAGGCTGCCGGCCTGGTGAAGTTCGACTTCCTCGGCCTGCGCACCCTGACGATCATCGACTGGGCGCTGGCTACCATCAACCGGGACCGGGCCAAGACCGGCGAGGCGCCGCTGGATATCGCCTTTATCCCGCTCGACGACAAGCCGACCTACAGCCTGCTGCAAAAAGCCGAAACCACCGCGGTGTTCCAGCTTGAATCCCGGGGCATGAAAGAGCTGATCAAGAAGCTCAAGCCCGACTGCCTGGAAGACCTGATCGCACTGGTGGCCCTGTTCCGTCCGGGGCCGCTGCAATCGGGCATGGTGGACGACTTCATCAACCGCAAGCACGGGCGCGCCGAACTGGCGTACCCGCACCCGGACTATCAGTACGAAGGGTTGCAGCCGGTACTGGCTCCGACCTACGGCATCATCCTGTATCAGGAACAGGTGATGCAGATTGCCCAGGTCATGGCCGGGTATACCCTCGGCGGCGCGGACATGCTGCGTCGAGCCATGGGTAAGAAAAAACCCGAGGAGATGGCCAAGCAGCGCGGCGGTTTCATCGAGGGTTGCGCCGGTAACGGTATCGATGCCGACCTGGCGGGTAACATTTTCGACCTGGTGGAGAAATTCGCCGGTTACGGCTTCAACAAATCCCACTCCGCGGCCTACGGCCTGGTTTCCTACCAGACGGCCTGGCTCAAGGCTCACTACCCGGCGCCTTTCATGGCCGCGGTACTGTCGGCGGATATGCACAACACCGACAAGGTCGTGACCTTGATCGAGGAAGTGCGGACCATGAAGCTGCGCCTGGACGCCCCGGACGTGAACACGTCCGAGTTCAAGTTCACGGTGAACGACGAAGGCCGCATCGTGTACGGCCTGGGGGCGATCAAGGGCGTCGGCGAAGGCCCGGTGGAGGCGATTACCGAGGCGCGTGCAGAGGGGCCGTTCAAGGACCTGTTCGATTTCTGTGCCCGGGTCGACCTCAAGCGCATCAACAAGCGCACCCTGGACGGCTTGATTCGCAGCGGTGCGCTGGACCGTCTGGGGCCATACTTCCATGACGAGCCGAAAGCCTACCAGGCGAGCATCGACCAGAACCGCGCGGTCCTGCTGGCGGCGATGGAAGAAGCGATCAAGGCGGCGGAACAGACGGCCCGCACCCATGACAGTGGGCATGCGGACCTGTTCGGCGGCCTGTTCGTGGAAGAGGATGCCGATGTCTACGCGAGCCACCGCAAGGCCAAGGAGCTGACGCTCAAGGAGCGCCTGAAAGGCGAGAAGGATACCTTGGGCCTGTACCTGACCGGCCACCCGATCGACGAGTACGAAGGGGAAATCCGCCGTTTCGCCCGGCAGCGCATCGTCGACCTGAAGCCGGCGCGCGATACCCAGACCGTGGCGGGGATGATCATTGCCCTGCGGGTCATGAAGAACAAGAAGGGCGACAAGATGGGGTTCATCACCCTTGACGACCGTTCGGGCCGGATCGAGGCTTCGCTGTTCGCCGATGCCTTCCATTCGGCGCAGGCGCTATTGCAGACCGACGCCATGGTGGTGGTCGAGGGCGAGGTCAGCAACGACGACTTCTCCGGCGGCCTGCGCCTGCGGGTCAAGCGCGTGATGAGCATGGAGGATGCCCGCACCAACCTGGCGGAAAGCCTGCGGCTGAAGGTGCACACCGAAGCCCTCAAGGGCGATCAGCTACGCTGGCTGGGGGAATTGTGCAAACGTCATCGCGGCGCCTGCCCGATCTCCATGGAATACACCCGGGAGGACGCCAAGGCATTGCTGCAGTTTGGCGAAGCCTGGCGGATCGACCCGGCGGATGCCTTGATTCAAGCCTTGCGTGACCAGTTCGGGCGAGACAACGTCTTCCTCCAATACCGTTGACGGTCAGGCGCCAGAAGGGCGCCGATCTCGACCCGAATTTTTAATCTCGACCTGAACGCGCCTCTCCCTTAAGGTAGGGCGCGAATAGACAACCGGCCGGCCCAAGCTCTCTTGGACGTCGACCCAAGACGGACGCCTATGAACCCGAATTTTCTTGATTTCGAACAGCCGATCGCCGACCTGCAAGCCAAGATCGAAGAGTTGCGCTTGGTCGGTAATGACAATTCGCTGAATATCGGCGATGAGATCTCCCGCCTGCAGGACAAGAGCAAGACCTTGACCGAGGATATCTTCGGCAAGCTCACCAGCTGGCAGATCGCACGCCTGGCGCGTCACCCGCGCCGTCCGTACACCCTGGACTACATCGAGCATATCTTCACCGAGTTCGACGAGCTGCATGGCGACCGTCACTTCTCCGACGATGCCGCGATCGTCGGCGGCGTTGCTCGTCTGGACGACCAGCCGGTCATGATCATCGGCCACCAGAAAGGCCGCGAAGTGCGCGAGAAGGTTCGTCGCAACTTCGGCATGCCGCGCCCTGAAGGCTATCGCAAGGCTTGCCGCCTGATGGAAATGGCCGAGCGCTTCAAAATGCCGATCCTGACCTTTATCGATACGCCGGGCGCTTATCCGGGGATCGACGCCGAAGAGCGCAACCAGAGCGAGGCCATCGCCTGGAACCTGCGGGTCATGGCACGTCTGAAGACCCCGATCATCGCCACCGTGATCGGTGAGGGTGGTTCCGGCGGTGCGCTGGCCATTGGCGTCTGCGACCAGTTGAACATGCTGCAGTACTCCACCTATGCGGTGATCTCGCCGGAAGGCTGTGCCTCGATCCTGTGGAAAACCGCCGAGAAGGCCCCGGATGCCGCCGAAGCCATGGGCATCACCGCCGAGCGCCTGAAAGGCCTGGGCATTGTCGACAAGGTCATCGGCGAGCCACTGGGTGGCGCGCATCGTGACCCGGCTGCCGCTTCTGCGCTGATTCGTGCCGAGCTGACCTCGCAACTGGCCATGCTCAAGAAGATGGATCACGACACCTTGCTGGCCCGTCGTTACGATCGCCTGATGAGCTACGGTCTCTGACCGACTGCCGCTCCTGGCAGGAGCGGGCTTGCTCGTGAAAGCCCCGGATGGTGATCCGGGGCTTTTTTCAATCCGCGCGAACAGGCTTGGTTTCCACTCGGGATCCGCTCCCCCATGAGCACATTCGATACAGTTCTCGCCGCAAAGCTGCTGCAACGTCTCACGCCCTGGCTGGCCAGTCCCGCCTGGCGCATCGCCTTTTCCGGTGGCCTCGACTCCACCGTCTTGCTGCACCTGCTGGCCGAACTCCGGCAACGCCACAGCCTTCCCCCCTTGAGCGCGGTGCATGTCCATCATGGATTGCAGGCGGTGGCTGACGCCTGGCCGGAGCATTGTCGGGCCCAGTGCGAAGCGTTGGGGATCGCCCTGCAAGTCGTATCGGTGCGCGTGCAGGCAGGCGCCAGCCTGGAACGGGCCGCGCGGGAGGCGCGTTATGCGGCTTTCGAACAGGTTATTGGCAGTAATGAACTGTTGCTGACCGCCCAGCACCGTGACGACCAGGCGGAAACCCTGTTGTTTCGCCTGCTGCGTGGGGCCGGGGTCAGGGGCTTGTCGGCCATGCCGGCGTCCCGGGTGCTGGGAGCGGGGCATCTATTGCGGCCTCTGCTGGATGTCTCCCGTGCCGAACTTGAGCGTTACGCGTGCGAACACCAGTTGTGCTGGATCAATGATCCTTCCAATCAGGACTCACAGTTCTCGCGCAATTACCTGCGCCACCAAGTATTTCCGCTGCTGACCGCCCGTTGGCCCCAGGCGGTTAGCAGCATGACGCGCAGTGCGGCGCATTTGCGCGAGGCCCGGGAGTTGCTGGACGACCTGGCGCTCATCGATCTGCAGGAAGCGTCCGCGCAGGGCGAGTTCGATTGGCTGGAGTTGCCCTCGTTGCTAATGGCGCCATTGCTTGGCTTGTCGCCAGCGCGCCAGCGCAATGCCTTGAGCCATTGGCTGAGCCGGTTTACGCCGCTGCCAGACAGCGACCACTGGGCGGGCTGGCAGGCGCTGCGCGATGCCGCGGCGGACAGCTGTCCGGTGTGGCGCCTGGGGCAGGGCGAGCTGCAGCGAGCTGCGGGACGGATCTGGTGGCTGCCGACGGGCTGGCTCCAGCCTCCGGCGGCGCCGGCGGATTGGACGGACGGCGCTGTGCCGCTGGAGTTGCCGGGCAATGGTCAGGCGCAGTTCCGTGGTCGTGCGCCACAAGGGCCGTTGCAGGTGCGTTATCGCCAGGGGGGCGAAGTGATGCAACTGCCGGGACGCGGCCATCGCGACCTCAAGCGCCTGCTCAACGAGGCGGGGTTGCCGGCCTTCGTGCGTGGCAGATTGCCGCTGCTGTATCGGGGCGGGCAACTGCTTGCCGTGGCGAACCTGCCTGGCCTTGACGCAAATGCCCAGGAGGGCTGGCAATTACATTGGCAGCCGCCTTCGAGCGATCAAGGTTTGAGCTGAAAGTCCCTTTCCGGTAGACTACGCTCCCTTCTTGATACAACTTCTGTGGATTCGCCTGAATTGCAGGAGTTGCCGATTACCAAGCAGTCTTTGCTGGGCGATTCCAAAAAATGTGTAGCGAGCAACGTACCGGTGTTTTCTCTTCCGGTCTGTCCCAACGCGGCGGTTTTTTTGAAAGGTGCACTGTGATTAATGCAGGTGATCGGGGGCTTCGGCCTTCCTTCGCTTTCCCCGGCGGCTCGGACCGCTTTAACGCAGACTTCTAGGGTTTTTCATGACGCGCTACATATTCGTCACGGGCGGTGTTGTTTCTTCATTGGGGAAAGGCATTGCCTCGGCTTCATTGGCGGCCATCCTGGAGGCGCGGGGACTTAAGGTCACCATGCTCAAGCTGGACCCGTACATCAACGTCGACCCGGGCACCATGAGCCCGTTCCAGCACGGTGAAGTGTTCGTCACCCACGACGGCGCCGAGACCGACCTGGACCTGGGCCACTACGAGCGGTTCATCCGCACGACCATGACCCAGAACAACAACTTCACCACCGGCCGTGTCTACGAGCACGTGCTGCGCAAAGAGCGCCGTGGTGACTACCTGGGCGCTACCATCCAGGTGATTCCGCACATCACCGACGAAATCAAGCGCCGCATCATCAAGGGCGCCGGCGATGCCGACGTGGCCCTGGTCGAGATCGGCGGCACCGTGGGCGACATCGAGTCGCAACCGTTCCTCGAAGCCATCCGCCAACTGCGTGTGGAAGTCGGTTCCAAGCGCGCGATGCTGATGCACCTGACCCTGGTCCCGTACATCGCCACCGCTGGCGAGACCAAGACCAAACCTACCCAGCACTCGGTGAAGGAGCTGCGCTCCATCGGCCTGCAGCCTGACGTGCTGATCTGCCGCTCCGACCATCCGGTGGACGTCTCCTCGCGTCGCAAGATCGCGTTGTTCACCAACGTAGAAGAGCGTGCGGTGATTTCCCTGGAAGACGTCGACACCATCTACAAGATCCCGGCCGTACTGCACGCCCAGGGCCTGGACGACTTCGTCGTCGAGCGTTTCGGCCTGCAATGCAATGGCGCCGACCTGTCCGAGTGGGAAAAAGTGGTCGACGCCAAGCTCAATCCCGAGCATGAAGTCACCATCGCCATGGTCGGCAAGTACATGGAGCTGCTGGACGCCTACAAGTCGCTGATCGAAGCGATGAGTCACGCCGGCATCACCAACCGTACCAAGGTCAACCTGCGCTACATCGATTCCGAAGACATCGAGAACCAGGGCACCGCGCTGCTCGAAGGCGTCGATGCGATCCTGGTGCCAGGCGGCTTCGGCCTGCGTGGCGTGGAAGGCAAGATCACCGCTGTCCAGTACGCTCGCGAAAACAAGGTGCCTTACCTGGGTATCTGCCTGGGCATGCAAGTGGCCGTGATCGAATTCGCGCGTAACGTCATGGGCTGGAAAGACGCCAACTCCACCGAGTTCGATCGCGCCAGCGGCCATCCGGTCGTCGGCCTGATCACCGAGTGGGCCGATGCCACCGGCGCCGTCGAAACCCGTACCGAAGCGTCCGACCTGGGCGGCACCATGCGTCTCGGTGCCCAGGAATGCCTGCTCGAAGCCGGTTCCAAGGTGCACGATTGCTATGCCAAGGACGTGATCGTCGAGCGTCACCGTCACCGCTACGAAGTGAACAACAACCTGCTGCCGCAGATGATCGAAGCCGGCCTGAAGATTTCCGGTCGCTCCGCTGATGCGGCGCTGGTCGAAGTGGTCGAGGCTCCGGATCATCCATGGTTCGTCGCTTGCCAATTCCACCCGGAGTTCACCTCGACGCCACGTGACGGCCATCCGCTGTTCAGTGGTTTCGTTAAGGCGGCTTTGGCTCAACACCAGAAGAAGGCGTAATCCCGATGGCACAGAAGATCATCCGCGTCGGCGACATCGAGATTGCCAATGACAAGCCCATGGTGCTGTTCGGCGGCATGAACGTGCTGGAAAGCCGCGACATGGCCATGCAGGTCTGCGAAGAATATGTGAAGGTCACCGAAAAACTCGGTATCCCTTATGTGTTCAAGGCCAGTTTCGACAAGGCCAACCGGTCTTCTGTGACTTCCTATCGTGGTCCTGGCCTGGAAGAAGGCATGCGCATCTTCCAGGACATCAAGCAAGCCTTCGGCGTGCCGATCATCACCGACGTCCATGAGCCGCACCAGGCGGCCATCGTCGCGCAAACCTGCGACATCATCCAGTTGCCCGCCTTCCTGTCTCGCCAGACCGACCTGGTGGTGGCGATGGCCAAGACCGGTGCGGTGATCAACATCAAGAAAGCCCAGTTCCTCGCCCCTCAGGAAATGAAACACATCCTGAGCAAGTGCGAAGAAGCGGGTAACGATCAGTTGATCCTGTGCGAGCGTGGTTCGAGCTTCGGCTACAACAACCTGGTCGTGGACATGCTCGGCTTCGGCATCATGAAGCAGTTCGAATACCCGGTGTTCTTCGACGTGACCCACGCGTTGCAGATGCCTGGCGGTCGTGCCGATTCGGCCGGTGGTCGCCGCGCCCAGGTCACCGACCTGGCCAAGGCCGGCATGAGCCAGTCCCTGGCCGGCCTGTTCCTGGAAGCCCACCCGGACCCGGACAACGCCAAATGCGACGGTCCATGTGCCCTGCGCCTGAACAAGCTCGAACCTTTCCTGGCCCAACTCAAGGCCCTGGACCAACTGGTTAAGAGTTTTCCGACGGTAGAGACCGCGTAACACCCATTTCTCCGGTAAAGTACCGCACGATTAATTGCTCGGGCCCGCGGGCCTGAGCCTTGTCGTCTGCAAGTCTGCCCCTTGTTTCCTGCTTGCCGACGGTAAAGAGATTCCCTTCAGCTGCGTCGTTTTCGTCAACTTTGGAGTGTTTACAACAATGGCAAAAATCGTCGACATCAAAGGTCGTGAAGTTCTCGACTCCCGTGGCAACCCCACCGTCGAAGCGGACGTGCTTCTCGATAACGGCATCATCGGCAGCGCATGCGCGCCGTCCGGTGCTTCCACCGGCTCGCGTGAGGCGCTGGAGCTGCGTGATGGCGACAAGAGCCGTTACCTGGGCAAGGGCGTGCTGAAGGCCGTCGCCAACATCAATGGCCCGATCCGCGACCTGCTGCTGGGCAAAGACCCAAGCGACCAGAAGGCGCTCGACCAGGCGATGATCAAGCTGGACGGTACCGACAACAAGGCCACCCTGGGCGCCAATGCGATCCTCGCCGTCTCTCTGGCCGCGGCCAAGGCAGCAGCTCAGGACCAGGACCTGCCGCTGTACGCGCACATTGCCAACCTGAACGGCACCCCGGGCGTCTACTCGATGCCGGTACCGATGATGAACATCATCAACGGTGGCGAACACGCCGATAACAACGTCGACATCCAGGAATTCATGGTGCAGCCAGTCGGCGCCAAGTCCTTCTCCGAAGGCCTGCGCATGGGCACCGAGATCTTCCATCACCTCAAGGCCGTGCTGAAGGCCCGTGGCCTGAGCACCGCGGTAGGTGACGAGGGTGGCTTCGCGCCGAACCTGGCATCCAACGAAGACGCGCTGAAAGTGATCTCCGAAGCCGTGGCCAACGCTGGCTACAAGCTGGGCACCGACGTGACCCTGGCCCTGGACTGCGCGGCCAGCGAATTCTTCGAAGACGGCAAGTACAACCTGGCCGGCGAAGGCCAGGTATTCACCGCCGAAGGTTTCGCCGACTACCTCAAGGGCCTGACCGAGCGTTACCCGATCATCTCCATCGAAGACGGCCTGGACGAGTCCGACTGGGCTGGCTGGAAGATCCTCACCGACAAGATCGGCGAGAAGACCCAGCTGGTGGGCGACGACCTGTTCGTGACCAACACCAAGATCCTGAAAGAAGGCATCGACAAGAAGATCGCCAACTCGATCCTGATCAAGTTCAACCAGATCGGCACCCTGACCGAAACCCTGGAAGCCATCCAGATGGCCAAGGCCGCCGGCTACACCGCGGTGATTTCGCACCGTTCCGGCGAAACCGAAGACTCGACCATCGCCGACCTGGCCGTGGGCACCTCGGCTGGCCAGATCAAGACCGGCTCGCTGTGCCGTTCCGACCGCGTATCCAAGTACAACCAATTGCTGCGTATCGAAGAGCAATTGAACGGCAAAGCCAAATACAACGGCCGTGGTGAGTTTCGCGGTTAAGCGGTAGATGGTAAAAAGACACCGGATTAGGGCAGAAAAGTCGCATTCGCGAGGTTTTTGCCTCTAATCTGATGCCTTAAGAGCACAAGCCTGGTTCTTCCAGGCTTCGTGCTATCAGTAGGTTCGAAGTTGTTGGCATGGCTGTCTTTTTTCACTGGATACCCGATATTCGATGCGCAGTCCCAATTGGTTGTTCCTCGTCTTGCTCTTGCTGCTGGCTGGCCTGCAGTACCGCCTGTGGGTGGGGAATGGCAGCCTGGCGCAGGTAGCCGACCTGACTCAGCAGATTGCCGATCAGCGCGCTGAAAACGAACGCCTGCTGGAGCGTAATCGCGTACTCGACGCGGAAGTCATGGAATTGAAGAAAGGCATGGAGACCGTGGAAGAGCGGGCTCGTCATGAACTGGGCATGGTCAAGGAGGGTGAAACCCTCTACCAGTTGGCCCAATGATCCAGTCGTTACCGGCCTTCTGGGCCGTGATTCCTGCTGCGGGCGTCGGTGCCCGTATGGCCGCGGACCGTCCCAAGCAATACTTGCAACTGGGCGGGCGCACTATTCTCGAACACAGCCTCGGCTGTTTCCTCGATCACCCTGGCCTGAAAGGGCTGGTGGTCAGCCTCGCGCTGGACGATCCTTACTGGCCGACCCTGGCCTGTGCCCACGACCCGCGGATCCAGCGGGTCGAAGGCGGTGCGGAGCGTTCCGGATCGGTGCTCAATGCCTTGCTCCATCTGCATGCCCAAGGGGCCGCAGATGAAGACTGGGTGCTGGTTCATGATGCCGCACGGCCGAACCTGTCCCGCGATGACCTGGACAAGCTGCTGGGCGAACTGGCGGATGACCCGGTAGGCGGTCTGCTCGCGGTGCCGGCTCGCGACACCCTGAAGCGGATCGACAAGCATGGGCGCGTCCTGGAAACCGTGGACCGCAGCCTGATCTGGCAAGCCTATACGCCGCAGATGTTCCGTCTTGGCGCCTTGCACCGCGCCCTGGCCGACAGCCTGGTAGCGGATGTGGCGATTACCGATGAGGCCTCGGCGATGGAGTGGGCCGGCCAGGCACCGCGCCTGATCGAAGGGCGCGCCGACAACCTCAAGGTGACCCGGCCTGAAGACCTTGAGTGGTTGCGCCTGCGCTGGGCCAATCGTCGATAACTTATATCAGCTCTATCGCGGCCATGACGTGCGTACTACCTGTAAGAGCGAGGCTTGCCCGCGATGGTCGCGCCGCGGAATGTTGGGTCCACCGCGTTATCGTTCATCGCGCGCAAGCTGCGCTCCTACAGAGGACCACCTCAAGCCCTGCAGCGAGCTTGCTTGTGTTCAGATCCCGGTGGTCAATCACAATACTCCGGCCGCTGGGCCAGCCCTTCCTTGAGATAGTCCACCAGCTTGCGCACCTTGGGCGACAGATGCCGTTGTTGTGGATACAGCGCCCACACCGCCGTATTCGGTGGCTGATGCGCCTCCAGCAGGGAAATCAGCGTACCGGCATGCAGATGTTCCAGTACGTAGTAATCCGGTAGCTGGCACAGGCCAACCCCTTGTAAGGCAGCGTCCAGTACCGCTTGCCCGCTGTTGCAGCGCCAATTGCCTTGCACCCGCTGTGAAAACTCCCGGCCGTCCTGCTCCAGTTGCCAGATATCCGAGCTGCCGATCAGGCAGTTGTGGCGGCTCAGCTCCGACAGGCTGTGAGGGCGACCGTAGCGTTCCAGATAGGACGGCGAAGCGCACAGGTACATGCGCCGTGGCGCCAGGCGCGTTGCCACCAATCGCGAATCCTGCAGGCGGCCCAGGCGCACCGCCAGGTCCAGGCCCTCGTGCACCAGGTCCAGGGGGCGGTTGCTCAGTTCGATGTCCACCCGCAGTTGTGGATAGAGCCCCATGAAACTGGTCACCAGCGGCACGATGAAGCGTTCGCCATAGGCCACCGCGCACGTCATGCGCAGCATGCCCTTGGGTTCGCTGGTAAGGTCGCCCACCGCGCGCAGCGCCTCTTCGCGTCCGTCCTGCAGGCGCTGGCAATGCTGCAGGAAGGTCTGCCCGGCTTCGGTCAGGGTCACCCGGCGGGTGCTGCGATACAGCAGGCGGGTTTGCAATCGTTCTTCCAGGCGGACGATCTGCCGGCTGACGTGGGACGACGACACCCCAAGGCGTTCCGCGGCGGCGGTGAACTGGCTGCACTCGGCCACGGCGACAAACTCGTCGATGCCGTCCCAGCGGTTCTCGTTCATGATGATTGTCCCTGTACGGCAATAATGTTTTGCTTTTGCTCGGATTATTCATCGTAAGGCACTGTTTTACACTCCCTGTCTCGTTTTTATTCGCTGGAGACCCAGGATGATCAAGTCGCGCGCTGCCGTTGCCTTCGAGGCCAAGAAACCCCTCGAAATCGTTGAAGTCGATGTCGCCATGCCCAAGGCCGGCGAGGTGCTGTTGCGCGTCGTCGCCTCCGGCGTTTGCCATACCGATGCCTACACCCTGTCCGGGGCCGATCCGGAAGGCATCTTCCCGTCGATCCTCGGGCATGAGGGCGGTGCCGTGGTCGAGGCCATCGGCGAGGGCGTGACCTCGGTGGCGGTGGGCGACCATGTGATCCCGCTGTACACGCCGGAATGCGGCAAGTGCAAATTCTGCCTGTCGGGCAAGACCAACCTGTGCCAGGCGATCCGCGCTACCCAGGGCAAGGGCCTGATGCCGGACGGCACCACTCGCTTCTCCTATAAAGGCCAGCCGATTTTCCACTACATGGGCACCTCGACCTTTTCCGAGTACACCGTGTTGCCGGAAATTTCGGTCGCGAAAATCCCTAAGGAAGCACCTCTGGAGAAAGTCTGCCTGCTGGGCTGCGGCGTCACTACCGGGATCGGCGCGGTGATCAACACCGCCAAGGTCAAGGCCGGCGACACCGTGGCGATCTTCGGCCTGGGCGGCATCGGCCTGTCGGCGGTGATCGGCGCCGTGAAAGCCAAGGCCGGACGGATCATCGCCATCGACATCAACCCGGCCAAGTTCGAAATCGCCCGGCAGCTGGGCGCCACCGACTGCGTGAACCCGAAGGATTTCGACCGGCCGATCCAGGACGTCATCGTCGACATGACCGACGGTGGCGTGGACTTCTCCTTCGAGTGCATCGGCAACGTGCAACTGATGCGCGCCGCGCTGGAATGCTGCCACAAGGGCTGGGGCGAGTCGGTGATCATCGGCGTTGCCGGCGCTGGCCAGGAAATCGCCACCCGTCCGTTCCAGCTGGTGACCGGTCGCGTCTGGCGCGGTTCGGCGTTCGGTGGCGTGCGCGGCCGCTCCGAATTGCCCAGCTATGTCGACATGGCCCAGAGCGGCGAAATCCCGCTGGATACCTTCATCACCCACACCATGGGGCTGGAGGACATCAACAAGGCCTTCGACCTGATGCATGAAGGCAAGAGCATCCGTACCGTCATCCATTTTTAAAAGCAGCGGCAAGCTACGAGCTGTAAGCGGCAAGTGGGGGCGTCTCTCTTGCAGCTTGACGCTTGCGGCTTGAAGCTGGGAGATGCCCATGAGTCTGGAAAACCTGTCCTGCCAGAAAAGCTTCGGCGGCTGGCACAAACGTTACAAGCATCGTTCCGAAGTGCTGGGCTGCGACATGGTGTTCGCCGTCTACCTGCCGCCGCAGGCGGAGCAGGGGGGCAAGCTGCCGGTGCTGTACTGGTTGTCCGGCCTGACCTGCACCGACGAGAACTTCATGCACAAGGCCGGCGCCCAGCGCCTGGCCGCCGAGCTGGGGTTGATCATCGTCGCGCCGGATACCAGCCCGCGCGGCCCCGGTGTGCCGGGCGACCCGGACGGCGCCTGGGACTTCGGGCTGGGGGCGGGCTTCTACCTCAATGCCACCCAGCAGCCCTGGGCCGAGCATTACCGCATGCATGACTATGTGGTGCAGGAGTTGCCGGCGCTGGTCGAGGCGCATTTCCCGGCTTCGGACAAGCGCGGTATCAGCGGCCACTCCATGGGCGGGCACGGCGCGCTGGTCTGCGCGTTGCGCAACCCGGGGCGCTACCAGTCGGTATCGGCTTTCGCACCGATCAGCAATCCGATGGATTGCCCGTGGGGGCAGAAAGCCTTTTCCCGTTATCTGGGCGAAGAGCGTTCCCGCTGGCGCGAATGGGATGCCAGCGTGCTGATCCAGGAAGCCAGCGAAAAGCTGCCGTTGCTGGTGGACCAGGGCGATCGCGACGATTTCCTGGCCAATCAGCTCAAGCCGGAAGTGCTGCAACAGGCGGCGAAAGCTGCCGGTCATCCGCTGACGTTGCGCCTGCAACCCGGCTACGACCACAGCTATTTCTTCATCGCCAGCTTCATTGGCGACCACCTGCAGCATCATGCGCGCGCTCTGGGCGCCTAATGTCCGTCAAAGCAGGTAGAATCACGCCCTGACTCAATCAGGGCGTTTTTTTATGCGTATTGGCCACGGCTACGATGTGCACCGTTTCGCTGAAGGCGATTTTATCACTCTGGGCGGCGTGCGTATCGCACACGGCTTCGGGCTGCTCGCCCATTCCGACGGCGACGTACTGTTGCACGCGTTGAGCGATGCCTTGCTGGGCGCGGCCGCGCTGGGCGACATCGGCAAACATTTTCCGGACACCGATCCGCAGTTCAAGGGCGCCGACAGCCGTGCGCTGTTGCGTCATGTCGTCGCACTGATCCATGCCAAGGGCTGGAAGGTCGGCAACGTCGACAACACCATCGTGGCCCAGGCGCCGAAGATGGCTCCGCATATCGAAACGATGCGCGGGCTGATTGCGGCGGATCTGCAGGTCGAGCTCGATCAGGTGAACGTCAAGGCCACGACCACCGAAAAACTCGGTTTTGTCGGGCGCGAAGAAGGCATTGCCGTCCATTCCGTTGCCCTGTTGCTGCGCGCATGAACGAACTGCAACTACTGGGCCCGCGGGCCTATGGCGAAGCCCTGGGCAGCGCGGTACTGAAGGCCACTGCCGAAGACTTCCAGGTCGACGAAGTCCTGGATATTCCACTGACCGGCGAAGGCGAACACCTGTGGCTGTGGGTGGAAAAGCGCGGCCTGAACACCGAAGAGGCGGCGCGGCGAATTGCCAAGGCGGCGGGTGTGCCGCTGCGTACCGTCAGCTATGCCGGCCTGAAAGATCGCCAGGCATTGACCCGGCAGTGGTTCAGCGTGCAACTGCCTGGCAAGGCCGATCCCGATATGTCGGCCGCTGAAAACGATACGCTGAAGATCCTCAAGCAGGCTCGCCACAAGCGCAAGCTGCAACGCGGCGCGCATGCGGCCAACGGCTTCACCCTGCGGCTCACGGCGCTCAAGGCCGACAAGGCAGGGATTGAAGAACGCCTGCAATTGATCGCCCGGCACGGTATCCCCAATTATTTCGGCGCCCAGCGCTTTGGGCATGACGGCGGCAACCTGGTCGATGCCCGCGACTGGGCGGCCCGCAAAGCCTTGCCGGAACAGCGCAACCTGCGTTCGCGCCTGCTCTCCACCGCGCGCAGCTACCTGTTCAACCGCGTGTTGGCGGCACGGGTGGCCGACGGCAGTTGGCAGCGCGCCCAGGTCGGCGACCTGCTGGCCTTCACCGACAGCCGCAGTTTCTTCCCGGCCGGTGAGGCTGAATGCAGCGATCCGCGCCTGGCGATCCTGGATCTGCACCCCACCGGGCCGCAGTGGGGAGAGGGCGACTCGCCCGCCGCCGGGGCTACGCACCAGTTGGAGCAGCGGGTGGCTGGCGACGAAGCGGATCTGCGCGACTGGTTGATTAAAGCTGGAATGAGCCACGAACGTCGCATCCTGCGGCTGCCCATTGGCGGGTTGACGTGGCATTATCCCGAGCCTGACATTCTGCAACTGGAATTCGTCCTGCCGGCCGGATGCTTCGCCACCGTATTGGTGCGTGAACTCGTCGATCTGGTGCCGGTGGGGCAGACGGACAGCCCATGCGTATTCTGATTTCTAACGACGATGGTGTCACAGCACCCGGCCTCGCCGCGCTTCATGCTGCGCTGGCGGATTACGCCGAGTGTGTGGTGATCGCCCCGGACCAGGACAAAAGCGGTGCCAGCAGTTCGCTGACGCTCGACCGTCCGCTGCACCCGCACACCTTGAGCAATGGTTTCATCAGCATCAATGGCACCCCGACCGATTGTGTGCACCTGGGGCTCAACGGGCTGCTGGAGCGCGATCCGGACATGGTGGTGTCCGGCATCAATCTGGGGGCGAACCTGGGGGATGACGTGCTGTACTCCGGTACTGTCGCCGCGGCGCTGGAAGGACGTTTCCTCGACCTTCCGGCATTCGCCTTCTCATTCGTTTCGCGCCAGGTGGACAACCTGCCCACGGCCGCCTATTTCGCCCGCAAGCTGGTCGAGGCCCACGGGCAACTGGATCTGCCGCCACGCACTGTGTTGAACGTGAACATTCCCAACCTTCCGCTTGATCATATTCGCGGTATCCAGCTGACTCGCCTGGGCCATCGCGCTCGCGCGGCGGCGCCGATGAAGACCGTCGACCCGCGCGGCAAGGCCGGCTACTGGATCGCCGCGGCGGGCGATGCCGAGGATGGCGGCCCAGGCACGGATTTCCACGCCATCATGCAGGGCTATGTGTCGATCACGCCGTTGCAGCTCGACCGTACCTTCAATGACGCCTTCAGAACGCTTGATGGCTGGCTGGAGGGGCTGCGCTGATGGCTCGCGAGCAGGACGATCTGTTGCGGCGCGGTATCGGGATGACCTCCCAGCGTACCCGTGAGCGTCTGATTCAGCGTCTTTACGATGAAGGCCTGTCCAACACCCAGGTGCTTGAAGTGATTCGGCGCACTCCTCGGCATCTGTTCGTCGACGAGGCGCTGGCGCATAGGGCCTACGAAGACACGGCCTTGCCGATCGGGCACAACCAGACGATCTCGCAGCCTTATATGGTGGCGCGCATGAGCGAGCTGCTGTTGGCGGCAGGCCCGCTGGACAAGGTGCTGGAGATCGGCACCGGTTCGGGCTACCAGACGGCGGTGTTGTCGCAGCTGGTGGAGCGGGTGTTCTCGGTCGAGCGGATCAAAGTGCTGCAGGATCGTGCCAAGGAGCGTCTGGTCGAGTTGAACCTGCGCAACGTGGTGTTCCGCTGGGGCGACGGCTGGGAAGGCTGGCCGGCGCTGGCGCCGTACAACGGCATCATCGTGACGGCGGTCGCCACTGACATTCCTCAGGCTCTGCTGGACCAACTCGCGCCCGGTGGCCGGATGGTGATCCCCGTCGGTGCTGGCGAGGTGCAGCAACTGATGCTGATCATTCGTGAAGAGCAAGGGTTCTCACGGCATGTCCTCGGCGCCGTGCGCTTCGTTCCGTTGCTCAATGGGCCTCTGGCCTGAGCATTTGTTTGCCGCAGGTGAATTCTGTTTGATCGGCTTGGTCTTACAGCTGGATCGATCGATCAAGTCGCGTAGCGCCGGCGTCTGTCGATTTCGCTTTGCCAGGGGTAAAGCGCAGGGGGCCGGTTATACTTGCGACATTTCATGCCTTAGCCAGGCACTATTTATCTTCAACCACCACAAAGGGAGCGGCGGGTGAGTCTCACAGTCATTGCGCAGCGTATGGGTACAACAAGCTTTCAGCGACTGGTGATTGGCCTTGTCTTGAGTTCTCTGTTGGTCGGATGTTCGAGCACTAAATCGAGCAGCGCCCAGGTCGTCGATCGCACCAGTGCGGTGCCGCAGCGTCCGACAGTGACCACTGGGCAGTACACGGTGCGTCGTGGCGACACGCTCTTCTCCATTGCCTTCCGTTATGGCTGGGACTACAAGGCCCTGGCTGCGCGTAACAATATTGCCGAGCCGTACACCATTCATCCGGGACAGACCATCCGCTTCGACGGCCGCTCGGGTTCGGCGCCGACGGCGGTGGTCACCAAGTCGGCTTCCAGCGCATCTTCTTCAAGTAAAACCACGGTAATTCGTCGTCCGGCAGGGGCCGCGCCAACGATTGCGAGCCAGCCCGCGCCGGCTCCATTACCGCCTGCAGGCCCCGCGCCAAAGGGCTGGGGCTGGCCTGCGAACGGTATTTTGATTGGAAAATTCTCTTCAAACGGTAGTTTGAATAAAGGCATTGATATCGCCGGGGATTTGGGACAGCCTGTTTTAGCTGCGTCTGATGGGACGGTGGTTTACGCCGGGAGTGGCTTAAGGGGCTACGGCGAATTAGTCATCATCAAACACAGCGATACCTACGTCAGTGCTTACGGCCACAACCGCAGGCTATTGGTTCGGGAGGGGCAGCAGGTCAAAGTCGGACAGACAATTGCCGAGATGGGATCAACTGGTACAGACCGGGTGAAACTGCACTTTGAGATTCGCCGACAAGGTAAACCTGTAGATCCGCTGCAATTCCTGCCACGTCGTTGATCCGTTACCAAACCTGTTCCGTCGTAGGGGGGAACAGGTTCCAGCGTTGCCAAGGATAAAGGCGTCGCTTGAGCCTGAGGTCGAACTCACCAAAGGACTATAACAATGGCTCTCAGTAAAGAAGTGCCGGAGTTTGACATCGACGATGAAGTTCTCCTGATGGAGACGGGCATCGCCACTGATTCGATGTCGAATGAGGGATCTGCTGTACCTTCAGTTCGTGCCAAATCCAAACACTCCGCTTCACTGAAACAACACAAATACATTGATTACACGCGAGCGCTCGATGCAACGCAGCTGTATCTCAATGAAATCGGCTTTTCACCGTTGCTCTCCCCGGAAGAAGAAGTTCATTTTGCGCGCCTGTCGCAAAGTGGTGATCCTGCCGGGCGCAAGCGAATGATTGAAAGCAACCTGCGCCTGGTGGTGAAAATCGCCCGACGTTATGTCAATCGCGGGCTTTCGCTGCTGGACCTGATCGAAGAGGGCAACCTCGGCCTGATCCGGGCGGTGGAAAAGTTCGACCCGGAGCGCGGTTTCCGCTTCTCGACCTATGCCACCTGGTGGATACGTCAAACCATCGAACGGGCAATCATGAACCAGACCCGGACTATCCGGCCGCCGATTCATGTGGTCAAAGAGCTCAACGTCTACCTGCGGGCAGCACGGGAGCTGACACAGAAACTCGACCATGAACCTTCTCCTGAAGAAATCGCCAACCTGCTGGAAAAACCGGTGGGCGAGGTCAAGCGCATGCTGGGCTTGAACGAGCGGGTTTCTTCAGTCGACGTCTCGCTGGGTCCGGATTCGGATAAAACCCTGCTGGACACCCTCACCGACGATCGTCCTACCGATCCGTGCGAACTGCTGCAGGATGACGACCTGTCGCAAAGCATCGACCAATGGCTTTCCGAACTGACCGACAAGCAACGGGAAGTGGTGGTTCGTCGCTTCGGCTTGCGCGGCCATGAAAGCAGCACCCTGGAAGATGTGGGGCTGGAGATCGGGCTTACCCGGGAGCGGGTACGTCAGATCCAGGTCGAAGGTCTCAAGCGTCTGCGCGAGATCCTCGAAAAGAATGGCTTGTCCAGCGAGTCGCTGTTCCAGTAACGGCACCGGTGAACTCGCAGTGAAAAAGCCCCGACTGGTTCGGGGTTTTTTTATGGCTTATTCACAAGAACGGGCAGGCGTTCACTGGTGAAGCCTGTTCCTTGCAAGAGCATGTAAGTAAAGGCTTACTCTTTCGTAAGTGTTCGGTCTTTATCGAGTATGAAAGTTGGCTGTTTTGTCTGGTGTAAATTCTATCGTATTGATTAATAAGGATTTATTTTGATGGCGGGTGGTTGTTGGACAGTTTTCCTGTCTGTCAGTGCCATTGCTCTGTCATGGAAACTCTCTAATATCAGCCCTGTGTCGACGGATAGACACAACCATCAAGGATGATGGTCAGGACATCGCAGGATGCGATTCATCAGGACGATGAAAAGGAATACAGGGAATAGGGAAAAAAGGTGGGCGGGTCATACCGCCCCTTTTTTTTGCCTGCGAAAAAGCTGAGCTGAACGCCGGACAGCAAAAAGGCCCGCAAGGGGCCTTTTCAGGGAGTGCGAGTGATCAGCGCTCCAGATCCTTGATTTTGCCTTTGACGCCATCCCACTCTTCGGCATCGGGCAAGGACTCTTTCTTCTCGGTGATGTTGGGCCAGATTTCGGCCAGTTCAACGTTCAACTGAATGAATTCCTGCATCTCTTCCGGAACTTCATCCTCGGAGAAGATCGCTACAGCGGGGCATTCAGGCTCGCACAGCGCGCAGTCGATGCACTCATCCGGGTGAATCACCAGGAAGTTCGGGCCTTCGTAAAAGCAGTCCACCGGACAGACTTCTACGCAGTCGGTGTACTTGCACTTGATGCAGTTGTCGGTGACGACGAAGGTCATTTCTAATTCTCTCCTCAGGCGGCGGCAGCGGAGCCCCTTCATGACGGGGTCGCCAGGTTCGGGAGCGATAATCTGCGGACCAGGCTAATAGCCCGCAGCATCCCAAACCGCGCGAGATTCTAACAGCTTGAAAGCATCAGCGTTAGATGCGTGTCTTCAATGTATAGAGCATTTCCAATGCCTTGCGCGGGGTCATGTCGTCCAGATCGAGCTTGGCCAGGTCATCGAGCACCGGGTGCGGCAGGCTGGCGAACATGTCGCTTTGTTGCGGAACCGAAGGCTTGCCCGCTACCGGTTGCGGCGCCTCGTGAGGCAGGCTGGTGGTCTCCAGGCGGCTCAAATGTTCGCGGGCGCGGACGATGACCGCGCTCGGAACCCCCGCCAGCTGGGCCACGGCCAGGCCATAGCTCTGGCTCGCTGGACCTGGCAGCACGTGGTGCAGGAAGACGATGCGCTCGTTGTGCTCGGTGGCGTTGAGGTGCACGTTGGCGACCAGCGGTTCGCTTTCCGGCAGCACCGTGAGCTCGAAGTAATGCGTGGCGAACAGGGTGTACGCCCGCAACTGGGCGAGACGTTCTGCCGCAGCCCACGCCAGGGACAAGCCATCGAACGTACTGGTGCCACGCCCCACTTCGTCCATCAGCACCAGGCTGCGTTCGGTGGCGTTATGCAGAATATTGGCGGTTTCGCTCATTTCCACCATGAAGGTGGAACGGCCACCGGCCAGGTCGTCGCTGGAGCCGATCCGGGTAAAGATGCGGTCCACCAGGGACAGCTCGCAGCTGGCCGCCGGTACGAAGCTGCCGATATGGGCCAGCAACACGATCAGCGCGGTCTGTCGCATATAAGTGGACTTACCGCCCATGTTCGGGCCAGTGATCACCAGCATCCGGGTGTGGTCGTCCAGGCTCAGGTCATTGGCCACGAATGGCGTGGTCAGTACCTGTTCCACCACCGGGTGGCGACCCTGGGTGATGCGCATGCACGGTTCGCTGACGAAGCGCGGGCAATTGAGGTCCAGGTTCAACGCGCGTTCGGCCAGGTTGCTCAGCACATCCAGTTCGGCCAGGGCCGAGGCGGTGTCCTGTAGCGGCGGCAGGTGGCCGATCAGGGTTTCCAGCAAGGCTTCGTAGAGCATCTTCTCGCGCGCCAGCGCACGGCTCTTGGCGGACAGCGCCTTGTCCTCGAAGGCCTTGAGCTCCGGGGTGATGAAGCGTTCGGCGCCTTTGAGGGTCTGGCGCCGGATGTAATCCGCCGGGGCCTGCTCGGCCTGTTTGCTGGGCAATTCGATGAAGTAGCCGTGAATCCGGTTGTAGCCGACTTTCAGGTTGGCCAGGCCGGTACGCGCCTTTTCCCGGGCTTCCAGGTCGATGAGGAATTGTCCGGCGTTTTCACTCAGCGATTGCAGTTCGTCCAGTTCGCTGTCGTAACCGGTCTTCAACACGCCGCCGTCGCGGATCACCGCTGGCGGGTTGTCGATGATGGCTTTTTCCAGCAGCGCCGCCAGTTCCGGGTAGGTGCTGGTGGTCACCGCCAGCTGGCTCAGGTGCTCGGCTTCGAGTTCGGTCATCGCCAGTTGCAGTTCCGGCAGCGCTGCCAGGGCGTCGCGCAGGCGTGCCAGGTCGCGGGGACGGGCGTTGCGCAGGCCGATACGCGCGAGGATCCGCTCGATGTCGCCGATTTCCTTGAGCTGCGGTTGCAGCCTTTCGAAGCGGTAACCGTCCAGCAGGCAGCCGATCGAGGTCTGCCGCGCCTGCAGGACTTTCAAGTCGCGCAGCGGACGGTTCAGCCAGCGGGTCAGCAGGCGGCTGCCCATGGCGGTCTGGCAACGGTCGACCACCGATTGCAGGGTGTTGTCGCGGCCGCCGGCGAGGTTGGTATCCAGTTCCAGGTTGCGGCGGCTGGCGCCGTCGAGCACCACGGTGTCGTCCAGGCGTTCATGGCGCAGGCTGCGCAGGTGGGGCAGGGCGGTGCGCTGGGTTTCCTTGGCATAGCTGAGCAGGCAGCCCGCGGCGCCGATGGCCAGGGTCAGGTTTTCGCAGCCGAAGCCCTTGAGGTCCTGGGTGGAAAACTGCTGGCAGAGGCTCTTGTGGGCCGAGTCGCGCTCGAAGTCCCAGGGCGCGCGACGGCGCACGCCACGGCGTTTTTCCGCTGGCAGGCCTTGTGGCCAGTCGTCCGGGATCAGCAGCTCCACCGGATTGATGCGTTCCAGCTCGGCCAGCAGGTTTTCCCAGCCCTTGATCTCCAGGACCGTGAAGTTGCCACTGGTGATGTCCAGCACGGCGAGGCCGAACAGACGCTCATCGCCCAGCACCGCGGCGATCAGGTTATCCCGGCGCTCGTCGAGCAGGGCTTCGTCGCTGACGGTGCCCGGGGTAATGATGCGCACCACCTGGCGTTCCACCGGGCCTTTGCTGGTGGCCGGGTCGCCGACCTGCTCGCAGATCACCACCGACTCGCCCAGTTTCACCAGCTTGGCCAGGTAACCCTCGGCGGCGTGGTAGGGAATGCCGCACATCGGGATGGCCTGGCCCGCCGACTGTCCACGCGCGGTCAGGGTGATGTCCAGCAACTTGGCGGCCTTCTTCGCGTCCTCATAGAAGATCTCGTAGAAGTCGCCCATGCGGTAGAACATCAGCTGATCGGGGTGCTGGTTCTTGAGGCGCCAGTATTGCTGCATCATCGGCGTGTGGGAGGACAGATCGGTGAGCGCTTTATTCATCGGGTCGTCAGGTTGATTCGTTGAAAAGGGTGAGCAGGAGACGGGGCAGAGGCCCGGCGTTTTCGCGATGGACGCAAGGTTACCATGGGCCGTCCGGCCTTCGCAGGGATGAAGCCACCCCGGATTCAAGGGGCATGATGCAAAAATATGCATTTTAGCATTTGTCATCGGCGAAAATAACGAGCAATATGCGCGTTATGCAAAAGCGCAACGTTTCTATCGTCTTAAGAGAGCTCCTCGATCGCGATGGCATTTCCCCTACGGAACTCCATCGGCGCACGGGCGTGCCTCAATCCACCCTTTCGCGGATCCTCAGCGGCAAGATTGTCGATCCTTCGGACAAGCACATCTCGCGGATCGCCGAGTACTTCCAGGTCAGCACCGACCAGTTGCGCGGACGCGCGGCTATCGCGTCGGCGCGGTCGATGGCTGCCCACGATGATCCGCATTCGCAACTCAAGGACATAAGTCTGTGGGACGACGATACCCCCGTCGATGACGACGAGGTCTCGGTCCCCTTTCTTCGCGAGGTTGAATTGGCTGCAGGATCAGGAAGATTCGTCATCGAGGAAAGCGAGCGCTCCAGCCTGCGCTTCGGCAAGCGCAGCCTGCGGCACAACGGCGTGCAGTTCGACCAGGCCAAATGCGTGACGGTACGGGGCAACAGCATGTTGCCGGTGCTGCGCGACGGCGCCACGGTAGGGGTCAATGCCGGCAAGTGTGGTATCGGCGACATCGTCGACGGCGATCTTTATGCCATCAACCACAACGGCCAGTTGCGGGTGAAGCAGCTTTACCGCCTGCCTTCCGGCATTCGCCTGCGCAGCTTCAACCGCGACGAACATCCGGATGAGGACTACAGCTTCCAGGACATGCAGGAAGAGCAGATCGTCATCCTGGGTCATGTCTTCTGGTGGGGCATGTACGCCCGCTGACCGCAGCCCATTAGCCAAAGCCCGCCCTCGAGCGGGCTTTTTTGTGCCTGGCGCAAACCCTCCAAACCTTTATTTATGCGGCTTTCATGCATGCGAGCATTTTTAACGCATAAATAAATGCATTTACGCATTGACTGGATATGCATCCATGCATATTATTCGTTCCAAGCCGCTCAGCAGCGGCGAGCAACACCGCTCTTTAGTGGCAAAAGCATAGGCAGCGATGAACCGGCCTCGACGGTTCAGAGGGTTGGCAACTGACCCGGGTGTGCAGCGTAAAGCACCAAGAGCAGTTATCCGGCGGGCAGGGACCGCGGTCGGAAAAACAATTTGAATGGACTCGTACCGCGCCAGTAGCGCCGAAAAGTCAGCTTCCTTTCGGTGAACAGGATGAAAGGAAGGCGAAGGACCGCATTACTGAAAAGCCCGGCTCGGCGCCGGGCTTTTTGGAATGCCTACCTGACGCACCGCATTCGGGGCCTCATTCCCGCTGCGCAACGCCTCACCCTGTGAGGGCCGCGAGCCCCGAGCGATCGCCTGTGAGCGACATGAATGCTGCTTCGGCGGCAAAACCCAAACCATCGAACCCATAGGTGAACACATGAACCTCTTGAAAAAATACCTCGCTCCCATGCTCGCCGCCGCTGTGCTGCTGGGCTCCGCGGCCAACGCCGTTGCGGCCAACCTGCTGGTCAACGGCAGTTTCGAGCAGCCCGGTTGCAGTGGTGGCTGTGTCCTGGATACCCCGGCAAAAACCAACTTCATCACTGGCTGGACCACCTTCCTGTCCGGTGCCGAGTACTTCAACGTACCGGCTTCCTTCGGCGGTTCCGTCGCCGCGGATGGCCTGGTGATCGTTGACTTGGCGAACTATGTCTATGGCAACGGCGGGGGCATTCAACAGAACTTCGCCACTGTCGTCGGCGCCAAGTACCGACTGACGTTCAGCGCCGGCAATTCGAAGTTCGCCGGTCGTTCGGGCGACGGCATCGTACAGGTCAAGGTGGCTGGCCAAACCGCCACTTTCAATACGCCAACCGCCAAGGGCGTGGCGATCGAGTGGAGCACCCTGACCTACGACTTCACCGCCACTACCACGCAAACGACTCTGGCGTTCTCCAACGAGCAGAATCCGTATGCCAACTTTGCCTTTATCGACAACGTCATTGTTGAACGCCTGTAACGCTCGCTCGGCAGGCTTTTCCAGTGTCGAAGACGGCGCCGCGGGAGCGCTGCCGTCTGCTCCTTCAGCCCCGCACTCATCAACGCTCCCAGGAGGCGTGACATGACAAACGAGCAACAAGCGTTGCTGGACATGCCGATCTGGCTGGTCATCGTCCTGGCCCTGATGGGCGGGGTATCCGGCGAAATGTGGCGCGCCGACAAGGAGGGCGCCCGCGGCTGGCTGCTGGTGCGGCGCCTGGCCCTGCGTTCCGGAGCCTGTGTGATCTGCGGGGTCTCGACCATCATGCTGCTGTATGCCGCCGGCGTCTCGATCTGGACCGCTGGTGCCTTCGGTTGCCTGACCGCCATGGCAGGCGCCGATGTGGCCATCGGCCTTTACGAGCGCTGGGCGGCCAAGCGCCTGGGGGTGTGCGAAGTGCCGCCCAAGGACTCCCGCCCGGATGCCTGAATAACCTTCCAAACAAAACGTCGACCTTATGAGTCGACGCCGTGATACCCGCCTGACGCAGGACGCGTACTCGTCTTGAACGAGCTCGATCGGCCTTCCAGACAGGAAGGCTTTCGGCACGGCGCCATGCCGTGCACCCATCCGTTTCAAAGAGAGGCAAAAAACCATGATCCCGATCGATTACAACAGCTACCGCACCCTCGCGCCCTACAACAAGCGCGTGCGTTTCCTGGTGCTGCATTACACGGCCCTGAACTTCGAGGCATCGGTCAAGGCCCTGACCACCGGCGCGGCGAGCGCCCATTACCTGATTCCTGCGTTGCAGGATCCGACCTACCAGGCCGCGGGTTTCCAGGAGCAGCGGATTTTCAACCTGGTGGCCGAGGAAGATCGTGCCTGGCATGCCGGTGTCAGTGACTGGGCCGGTCGCAGTGGCTTGAACGACACGTCCATCGGCATTGAAATCGTCAACGAAGCCACCGACGTCAACGGGGTGTTCACCTTTCCGGATTACGAACGCTCCCAGGTCGAGGCGCTCAAGCAGCTGGCCCTGAATATCCTCCAGCGTTATCCGGATCTGTCGCCGAAGAACGTGGTGGGCCATTCCGATATCGCGGTGGGGCGCAAATCCGACCCGGGTCCCAAGTTGCCCTGGAAGGAGCTCTACAAGGCCGGCATCGGCGCCTGGTACGACGAGCCGACCAAGAGGAAATACGTCCAGCAATTCCGCGCCGCGGGCCTGCCCGAGCGCGCCGCCGTGCTCAAGGCCTTCGCCGCCTATGGTTATGGCGTGCCGGCGCAGGCGACGGATGACTTCTTCCAGTCGCTGGTGCGGGCCTTCCAGATGCATTTCCGGCCGAAGAACTACGCCGGGAAACTGGATGTGGAAACCTGCGCGATTCTTTATGCGCTGAACGAGAAGTACGCCTGAGTTTTTATCCTTCGGTGTCGAGCGATTACAGCGCGATACCCCACGAAAAGCCTGGTCTCTGAATCAGGCTTTTTTGTACCTGCAAGCCAGCCAAGGCGCTCATTGCTTGGGCGAGCGGGATGGACCCGGCGGAAAATCAAATGGACTGGCAGATGTTGAAAGAATGCAGATGTGGAAAGTGCAACAGACTGCTTGCCCGGGTGGGTGAGTTCACCGAGCTCCAGATCAAGTGTTCCCGTTGCGGGACCTTGAATCATGAGAAGGCCACGAGCTTCGAGCGATCGCCTTTGAGCGAACTACCCGCGGCACAGGCTGCGGGTTTCCTTTCGGCATAGGGCCGACTGGGACAACTCAAGGAGCAACACATGGATCGTTTTAACAGCACGGTAAAAAATATCCTGGAAGGCTTTCGCACTGTCGCGCCCATCGGCGGTGTCGATGCGCTGGCGGTTTTCAAGAACAAGTTCGGCCGCAACGGTAACGAAGGCGAGTACGCACACCTGAAGCTGCTGCTCGATGCCGGCTATGTAACCTACAGCGGATTTGGCGTCGATGGCGTCCAGCTGTATCAGCTGACCTGGTCGGGCTACGCCCTTTCGGACTCGCTGCGTTAAGTCGCCCAGCGAACGCTCCCCCAGAGCCGCGAGCTCACCTCCATCGCCTTTGAGCGACATCAACGCGCAATTGCGACCAGCACCGTCGACGTGCAGCAAGCCGACATTCACCGCTCCCCCGCGCAATCTCCCCCCTGCCATCTGAACAGGAAGCTCCCCTATGCCCGCTGTCATCGACAAACCCTCGCAGCTGTTTTTCGCCATTGCCGAGACCCTGCGAGGGGCGGGGCTGGCGCTCAAGGTGGGCAGCCACCAGGACTTCGATGGCGTGCTCGAGCAGGCGTGGGTGTTGATTGCCTTGGAACGCAATGCGCCGGGCGTACGCAGCCCCGAGGGGCGTAACGCCCATGTGCTGACGGTCTCGCTGCAGGGGGTGGCGGCTGCGGGGGCAGGGCATTCCGGGCTTGAGGCCGGCGACTTGGTCGCTGCGCTCAAGGGGCTGGTCACGGACAACCGCTGGGGCCTGCCGGCTGCGCAGTGCGACCTGCCGATGAACATCGACGGTGTGCCCTCGACGCTGGTTCGCGGCGAACAGCAATACGCGGCCTGGACGCTGTCGTTCAACCAGACGCTGTACCTCGGGCCGCCCTTGCTGGACGACCCGACCGGCATCCCGAAATTCGCCCGCACCTGGGAGGTGTCGAACATCGACGATCCCGACCAATACCAGGCTCTGGAGGGCTGACCCATGTTTGACGAGCTGTTGCGCATGCAACTGGGGCCGATCATCGAGCGCCTGGCGGAAATGGAAGCCGAGCTCGAGGATTTGCACCGGCGCGCGGAAAACCATTGCCGTATCGGCGTGTGCCAGGCGGTCGACGCGGCCAGCAACACCTGCCGGGTCAGCCATGGCGAACTGCTGACGCCGGCGATCCGTTTCTTCAACCCCAGCGCCGGTGCCCAGAGCGAATCGCGGATTCCTTCCGTGGGCGAGCAGTGCCTGCTGTTCAACTACGGCGGGGGCGACAACGGCGCGCAGTCGGTGGCGCTGTTCGGCATCAACTGCGAGCGCTTTCCACCGGCGTCGAACCTCGCTGCGCTGACCCGCCGGCAGTACGCCGATGGCACCCAGAGCAGCTACGACGATGCCGGCCATGTCTTGAACTGGAGCAACGGGCCGAGCCAGTTGAACGCTTCTCGCGAAGCGGTCGAGCTGAGCATCGGTCCTGCACGGCTGGCGATGCGTCCCGAGGCGATCGAGTTGCGCCTGGGCGCGGTGGGCATCCTGCTCGACAGCGCCGGCATCCATTTCAGCGGTCCGTTGGTGGAACACCAGGGCCGTGTCATCAGCACTGGATAAGAGCCTTCCCATGATTGGAATCGATAGACACACCGGGGCCACGGTCGATGACTGGCTGCAGTTCGTGCAGCGCGCGACCCGTGCCCTGACCACGCCGCTGGGCACCCGGCAGAAGCGGCCGCTGTACGGCTCGCTGATTCCCGGCCTGCTGGGCCAGAACCTCGGCGATGACCTGCTGATCCTGGCCCAGAGCCACGCCGCGCAGGCGTTCTACAACGAACAGAACGGCATCGGCGACTTCGAGCCGCAGGTGATAGTCGCCAGCCGGCGCGGCGCCGGGCTGCTGTTGCGCTTTGCCGGCACCTGGAAAAACCGCCAACAGACGTTCGAGGTCGTGACATGAGCATGCTGATACCGGGACAAAACCAGCTGGCCGAGCCGGCGATCGTCACCGTCGAAGCCTTTGAGGACTTGCTCGCCGAGTTCAAGCATTTCGTCGTCGAATACGTCGGCGCCCGCTCGCCGGAAAGCGCGGCCAAGCTGAAGATCAGCCTGGAGAACGAAAGCGAATTACTGAGCATGGCCCTCGAAGCGTTCTGTGTGCGCCTGCAGACCCACGAACGCAAATACAACGCCCGCATCAAGCAGATGCTGGCCTGGTGGGCGACCGGCAGCAACCTGGATGCGCGCCTGGCGGACATGGGCCTGGAGCGTCAGTTGCTCGATCCGGGCGATCCCGCGGCCTTTCCGCCGGTGCCGCCTGTCTATGAAAGCGACGAGGATGCGCGCCTGCGCTACTACCTGGCGCCCCACGCGCCGGCCGCCGGTTCGCGGATGCAGTATCGCCGCGAGGTGTTCACCCTGGGGGAGCGGCCGACGGTGAAGGTGGATTCCTCCGACGCGGGCGTGGTGACCGTCACCTACACCTTCGATCCGGACGGTTTCGCCGCCCAGGTCAAGGATGGCAACGGCCGCCGCACGGCGCCGGGCGAAGTGCAGGTCACGGTGCTTTCGCGGCAGGGCGACGGTACGCCGTCTGCAGCACTGCTCGAGGGGGTGCGCCAGCATTTCGCGCGACCGGATGTGAAACCGGAAACCGACCGGGTCACGGTGCAGGCGGCCGACATCAAGCCCTACAAGATCCGCGTCGTGGCCAAGATCAACCCGGGGCCCGATTCGGGGCTGACCCAGGTCGCCACGCAGCGGCAACTCCAGGCTTACGCGGACAGCTGTCATCGCCTGGAAGGGCGGGTCGACCCGAGCTGGATCGATTACACGCTGCATGCGGCGGGTGCGGTGCAACTGGAGATCCTCGAGCCCTTGCAACCGATCGTGACCACGGCGTTCCAGGCGCCGTATTGCACGGGAGTTGAAGTGGAGGTACGCACCTTATGAGTGATGACTCTGCCCGCTCGAGCCTGCTGCCGGCCAACAGTTCAGCCCTGGAAAAGGCCCTCGACCTGGGTTTCTCCCGGCTGCTCGAGCGTGTGGCTCCGCCCTTTCCCGAGTTGATGAACGCCACTCGGACCCCTGCGGCTTTCCTGCCTTACCTGGCCGCCGATCGCGGGGTGAATGAGTGGGATGCGGGCGCCAGTGAAACCGAAAAACGCCTGACCGTCTCACTGTCCTGGCAGATCCAGCGGCAGGCCGGGACCCGCAAGGCATTGAGCCACGCGGTCGAGTCCCTGGGGTTCCAACCCAACATCGCCGCCTGGTACGAGCAGCGACCGCTGGGCCATCCCTATACCTTCGACGTGCAGGCAATCATCGTCCGCGACTGGTCCAGTGGCGACCATAACCGCTTGATACGCCGTATCGACGCCGCCAAGAGCGAGCGCGACGACGGCACCATCACCATCGTCCACCAGACTTCGGGTGGGTTGCGACTGGCGGTGGCGGCCGATCCAGGCCTGAGCATTGGCGATGACAGCCGGCCTGGGGCCTTGCCCGAGGTCAAGCTGGGCGCATCGCTGACCATCAACGGCGGTGCGGATACCGCGCTGAGCGATGGCGAATTCTGCCTCGAGGGCGTGCTGCCCGAATTCGAGCTCGGCGCTCGGCTTAACAGTGCCGGGGTTCCCCAGCACTACACCATTAACGACTACGACCTCAGGGCGCAGCTATGACAGATGACATTACGCGCTTGGTTCGCTTCACTTCCGCCGGTCTGGATGAAGTGTTGGCGGCAAAGAACCAAGGCTTGAAAGGTGAGATCACCCACATCGGGGCCGGCACCGGCCGCTACAACCCGGACGGTTCGGAAACCGCTTTGCGCAACGAACGGCAGCGGGTGGCGATTGTGGATTACGAGGACCTGGGTTCGCGCCAGCTACGGATGGCGGCGCTGTTCGACGGTCCGGACGAATACGAGATCGGCGAGTTCGGTTTCTACCTGGCCAGCGGCACCTTGCTGGCGGTGTATTCGGTGGCCGGCAAGCTGCTGACTTACAAGGCTGGTGCGGCACGGGTGCTGCAGAAGTTCACGCTGGATATTTCGCCGCTGCCGGCGGATAGCGTGACGGTGGTGGTAGGGGCTGAAAACCTCAATATCTTGTTGAGCGAAGAAATCACCACTCTGGCGACGGCGAATATCGACAATATGGCGCGCCATGTCGAATTGATGTTTCGCGTCATGTCGCTGGAGGCTAAATGAAGGATGTCGGCAAGTAAGTGAGTGAAGTTTTATTGTTTGATTCTGTAAGTATCACTGAAACGGGTGTACCTGTTCTTCAACGGTGCGCAAGCTAATCAATAGCACAAGGATTTGAAACGTGAGTTTAGAAACTACAGTCGCATCGTTGGTAACGGCGGCAAATAATTTGACCTCTGCAGTCAATGGCAAGATTGGCAGCATCAATAGCACCATGGCCACGGCTTTGGCTCAGTTCAATGAGTGGCGAAACATGAAAGACGTTGAGGGTGACCCGGCGGCGCTCGGCACCGTTCGCCGTAATATGTTGCAAGGACATGTTTATGGTACGGGGGGCTTGCAGGGTACTTCGGTGGAGGGTGATTTCGTATCGACCGACCTGGGTACCATCACAAATGTATATATGCATTTCAAAGTTCCTTTGAATATCAATGTGAACTCGGAAATGTTCTGGTTCAATATCAAGGGCTACAGTTACGGGACCGCAAAGATCATCGAGGAGACGCTGGTAGGTTATTGCTATCAGCCAACTCGCACACTGCAGAACGTATCGACATTCGGCAACATGACACCTGCTGTTTACGTCGACACAAATGGCAATATTGTGATGCGTATTCTCATTCCAAGTATTTATTACACCACTGTGCGCATCGACACCATGCGTGTGGGTAATGGCCGCCTGTTTAAACAGGGTGACCTGAAAACGAAACTGTCATTGGCTGAAACCGTCGTTTTTAGTTAAGGAACCGAAATGACCGATACCACTGTAAACACCGACTTTCCGCTGGCGCAGCCAACACCTGAAACCGAGTGGGCTGCGATTCGTACCCGCCGGGACCAGCTTCTGCAGGCCAGCGATTTCACCCAACTGGTGGATTACCCGATCACTGATGCCCAGCGAGCTGAAGTGGCGGCCTACCGTAAGGCTTTGCGGGACCTCCCCGAGCGGGAAAAAGAACCTTCCAAGCTGGTTTGGCCGGAGCGGCCAGCCTTCGTGAATTAACACCCACCGCGAAAGCGGTTTTTTTTCGCCCGCACAAAGCCCCGCAGAGGGGCTTTGGCGCTTTTGCGTCTGGAGAAATTCGCAAATGCCCATCCGCCAGCAATACACCGTCCTCGTGCCGTTCCCTACCGGGGGCGGCCACTGGTCGAGCGTCGGCCAAAAGCTTGAACTGCTCGATGTCGAGGCCAGTGCCTTGCGTGCCGCCGGCCGCCTGGAACTGACCAGCGTCCTTGCGGCGCGCCAACCGGCCGAAGCGGCCACCCCTACCACCAAGGCCGTGAAGGCCACTGCCAAGAAGGCTGAATAACCATGGCTGAGGTTCTGAACTTCGAGCACAACGGCATTACCGTGAATGCCACCGAATCCCCCGAGGCCATGGGTGGCCTGGGCGACAACGTCATCGGCCTGGTCGGCACCGCGCCGAAAGCCGATCCGCTGATTCCGCGCAATGCGCCGTTCCGCATCAACAGCTTCACCACCCAGGCCCTGCTCGATCCGACCGGCGCCGAGGAAGGCACCCTGTATCACGCGGTGTACCAGATCCTCAAAGTGGTCAAGGTGCCGGTCTATGTGGTGATTGTCGAAGAGGGCGCGACCCCGGCCGACACCCTCAACAACGTGATCGGCGGCATCGACGCCACCACCGGCCGCAAGCTCGGCCTGGCCGCGTTGAGCGGGGTCGCGGAAGACCTGACCATCATCGGCGCGCCGGGCTTCACCGGCACCAAGGCGGTGGCCGGCGAGTTCGCTTCGTTCGGCAAGCGCATCAAGGCCCGTGTGGTGCTCGACGGCAAGGACGCCTCGGTCGCCGACCAGGTGACCTACAGCAAGGAACTGGGCGGCGCCGACCTGGGCTTCGATCGTTGCCTGGTGGTGCACAACATGCCGGCCGTGTACTCCAAGGCGGCGAAGAAGAATGTGTTCCTCGCCCCGTCGAGCCTGGCCATCGCCGCCCTGGCCAAGGTCAAGCAATGGGAAAGCCCGGGCAACCAGGTGACCTACGCCGAGGACGTGTCGCGGACCGTGGAATACAACATCCTCGACACCTCCACCGAGGGCGACCTGCTCAACCGCTACGGTGTCAGCTACTACGCCCGCACCATCCTCGGCGGCTTCTCGCTGCTGGGTAACCGCTCGATCACCGGCAAGTTCATCAGCTACGTCGGCCTGGAAGACGCCATCAGCCGCAAGCTGGTCAAGGCCGGGCAGAAAGCCATGGCCAAGAACCTGACCAAGTCGTTCATGGACCAGGAGGTCAAGCGCATCAACGACTGGCTGCAGACCCTGGTCGCCGACGAAACCATCCCGGGCGGCAGTGTGTACCTGCACCCCGAGCTGAACAGCGTCGAGAAGTACAAGAACGGCACCTGGTACGTGGTCATCGACTACGGCCGCTACGCGCCGAACGAACACATGGTTTATCAACTCAACGCCCGCGATGAAATCATCGAGCAGTTCCTGGAGGACGTTCTCTAATGTTTACCAACCGCGTAAGACAGGCCATCGCGGCCACCCTGCAAGGCCTGCCGTTGTCGGCGACCGTGGAAGAATTCACCCCGCCGAAGATCGAGTTCGAAATGGAAGCGATGGCCGGTGGGCGCTTTATCGCCGAGGAAATGGCCAAGAGCGGCAAGGCGCTGACCGCCACCCTCAAGCTCCAGGGGCTGGGCCCGGAAATCATGCTGGCCCTGGGGGTGAAGCTGGGCGACGACATCCTGCTCAACGTGCGCGAGGCCGGCCAGGACCAGGATGGCAAGACCTGGTTCACCTACCACACCGTCGGCGGCAAGCTGAAATCCCTGGCCGAGACGGCCATGAAGATGAATGAAAAACCCACCACCACCTTCGAACTCGCCTGCCGGACCTACAACCGCATCGAGAACGGCGTGCCGGTGATCGACATCGACGTGCGCACCCAGAAGTTCGTGCTCGCTGGCGTCGATATTCTCGGCGATGCCCGCCGCGCCGTCCTGCTGCCGTAACCAGCCCCCTTTGTAGGAGCGAGCTTGCTCGCGATGACGGTCTGACAGCCGACATCGTAAAGGCTTTGCATCTCCTATCGCGAGCAAGCTCGCTCCTACCCCTTTACCAAGGAATTCTTCATGTCCTGGACGCCTCCGATCCATGCCTTGCTGTGCCCGATCACCGCCGACGACGAGTCGCAGATCGCGCAGATCCAGCTCAAACCCCTGTTCTATGCCGCGCAGAAAGAGGCGCTGGCCCGCGCCGGCGACGACGAGGACGATCAGTTCTTCGAGCTGGCGAAGCTGGCCACCGGCCTGTCGGCCACGGAACTCGACCAGCTCAAGCGCCCGGACTACGTGAGCATCGCCCAGTACGTGCACGACATGTCGACGCGCCCGAGTGCGTATTTCCTCGAACCGGGCGACGACGATCGCCCTGGCGAAACCGCGCATGACGAATCCGCGGATCTCGACCAGGTGCGCTTGCTCCTGCCGATCGAGATCGCTGGCCAGCACCTGACCAGCCTGAGCCTGGAAATGCCGGCGCTGCGGGCCACCAAAGTGATGAAGAAACTCAAGACGTCCAAGGAACGCGCCGAGTTCATCACCGCCCATTGCACCGGCCTGATGCTGCCCGACCTGGCGCTGCTGAGCGTGCCGGACTGGACGCAACTGCAAGGGCGCATCGACGATTTTTTAAACAAACCGGCGGACTTCTTTCGGAACGCGACATCGAAGTGATCCTCGATGTGGTACCGCTCATTTACTCGGTGAGTGAAGCGGAAATCCTGGAGTGGGACGCTGGCAAGGCCTTGCGCCGTTACGACATCGCGATCACTCGCCTTGGCGTGAAAGAGGAGTAGAGCGGAATGGCGAACAATCAGTTTGCGCTCAAGAACGCTGCCATGGGCCCGCCGGGGTCGCCCCTGGTCGGCGCCGGGCCGCCAGGTAACTCGCAGGCGGCCCTGGCGAGCCCGGGCAATGCCGGCCTGTCGAGCAGCGGCTTTATTCTGGCGTTGAATGCGGCCAGCTTCGAATTGCGCCAGCTGACCAGCGCGATCGACTCGTTGAAGCTGGCCTTGTCATCGCAACGCTCGTTGCTGCGGGCCAGCTCCGGCGCTGCCGGGAGCGAGGCGGCCAAGGGGCAGAAGACCACGGACAAGGCAGCCGCTGGCGGGCCGCTGCCAGACATGCTCAAGCCGGCGATCGCCATGGAGGCGGCCCTGACCGATCTGGGGCAGGTGGTTTATCTCACTGGCAAGGAGCGCGCGGATCTGGCGCAGGCCAATTACCAGATGGCCGGTTCTCCCGGAATCGCCGCCGGCGGAACCAGCGCGGTCGACCTGGCGAAGGCCGAGTACGTCGCCGCCAAGGCCGGGATCGAGAACGATCAGGACAAGTCCCGCCCGTTGACCTTGCAGACCTTCGCCGGCGACGCCGGGCTCATAGCAACCGCGTTCAAGATGCCGGCCAAGGACGCCGCCGACATGCTGGCCGGCCTGCGCACTTCGATGAAGCTGGATCGCAATCAGGCCCTCGACCTGGCGGACGCGACCAACCACCTCGGTAAGCTTCCGGGCGATGCGCAGGCCGCTGATATCGGCGCGATCCTGCAACGGCATGGTGCTGCCGCGACGTCGACGGGGCTGGCTCCGGAACAGGCGGCGGCGCTGACCGCGGCCTTGCTCAATACCGGTACGCAAAAGGCCGATGCCGGGGAGGCGCTCAAAGGCATTACCGCCGCCCTGGGCAAGGGCGAACCGAAGTCCGAGGCGCAACGAGCGGCCTGGGAACGGCTACAGGTCGATCCGTTGAAACTGGATGCCCCGGGTGCCCTGACCGAGGCCCTCAAAGCCTTGCAAGCTCCCGGCGTGTCGACCGCGGAGCGTTCCGCCCTGGCCAGCACGCTGTTCGGTGACGGCGGCGAGGCTGCGTTGCGCCTGTCGCAGCAACTGCCCGAAGTTGAGCGCGCCCTTTCCCGGGTCGCGGACAAAAAGCAGTACGCCACCTCGGAGCTGGGCGACAAGGGCTCGGTGCGCCAATCCGCGCAGGTTCAGGCGAACACGTTCGAGGCACGCTTGAACCGGATGAACAGTGCGTTCGGTTCCGCCGTCGCGCCGGTGGCGGAAGGGGCGATGGCGCCTATCGGTGGGGTGGTCGATGGCTTGGCCAGCCTGGCGACGGAGTTTCCCAAGATCGCTGCCGGCCTGGCCCTGGCCGGGGCCGCCATTGCGCCGGTGGTGGGGAGGTTGCTCAAGTCGGTGCTGGACGAAGTCTTTACCCAGGTCGCGAAAAAACTGTTGAGCCTGGCGGCGCCGAGACTGCCGTCGAGTATCGGCAAGCTGTTCGGCGAAGGCGGGGGCTGCTGCGGCGGACCGCCTGAGGGCAAGGGCACGTCCAGGGCCCGCGAACCGAAGCCAAAGAACCAGCCTAAGGATAAGCCCAAGGATAAGCCCAAGGGCGACCGACAGGCACCACAGGCCAAGGCGGCAAAGCCGTCTTCGACTGCGCCTGCTGCGCCACGTGCGGGGCTGATGTCCCGCATCGGTCGCGGCTTGAAGGGTAGCTTCGCCGGTGTGCGCTCTGTGGCCGGACGCGTGGCCGGGCGGCCGCTCAAGCTGCTCAGGGCGGGCCTGAATGTGTTCAAGGGGGTACGCAGCGGCGACTCCCGGGCCATCGGTTCCGGTCTGGGTACCCTGGGTGGCGCCTGGGCCGGCAGCACTTCCGGCGCCGCCATGGGAGCGGCCCTGGGCAGCGTGGTGCCGATTCTCGGCACGGCTGTCGGCGGACTCCTCGGCGGCGCCATTGGCGGCTGGCTGGGCAGCGAAACGTTCGGTCGGCTGGGGGGCGAAGTGGGGGACCGCTTGAAGCCACCGGGTGAAGTCAGCAAGGGACTGGTGGCGAGTTCGGCTTCCAGCCAGCAAGTCACCTTCGCCCCGGTCATCCAGATCAGCGGCCCCGACCAGGCCAGTTCCCAGCACATCGCCGACCTTGTGCTGCAACAGCTCAGGGCGCAGTTCGTGCCCTTGATGATGACCGACCCGCTCGCAGTAAGACGCGGTGCGGCCCTTAGCGATGGAGGTGTCTGATGCGACAGCAAATGGTGCTGGGCAGTTTTATCTTCGGCCAGGCGCGGGGGTTCGCCTACAGCACCCTGGCGCGCAAGTCGGGCGGGGGCTGGGTGAACCTGGACATTCTCACCAGCAAGCCCAAATCCAGCCAGACCGGGCAGGGCCTGCAAGGGCTGACGATCAGTGGCAAATCCATGCGTGCGATCGGCATGGCCCGGCTCGATGAGCTGCGGGCCCTGCAGGCGCTGCGAATACCGCTGCCGCTGGTCGATGGCATCGGCCGCAACTGGGGGCTGTGGCGCATCGACAGTGTGTCCGAGACCCAAAGCCATGTGATCGACGACGGCACGGCGATGGTCAACGACTGGGTCATAGAACTGACGGAGTTCATCAATGCGTAAGGTCAGAAGCATCGCCGGCGACTCGGTGAACCTGCTGCTCTACCGCGAGCTGGGACGCAGCGACGATGCCGCGGAGGAAGCCCTCTGGCGGCTCAACCCCGGGCTGGCGGAACAGGGGCCGGTGCTGCCGGCGGGGCTCTGGGTGAAACTGCCCGAGCTGCCGACCCGGCCAGCGCTCGCGGCCCCGGTTTCGGCCTGGGATTAAGGAGGCGACATGGCACTTGGATTCACGCCGTCGGTGGAAATCTACGGCGCCAACGCGGCGCTGCTCAATGAGCGTCTGGTGCAATGGCAGCACATCGATGCGGCCGGGATCGAGTCCGACCAACTGACCCTGACCCTCGACACCGAAGGGCTCGAGGGCTTGCCCAGCCTGGGCGGGCGCATCGGCCTGCGGGTCGGCTACCGGGAGTCGGGCATGATCGACAAGGGCCAGTTCATCATCGCCCGGCGCACCCCCTTCCTGTACCCCATGCGCCTGGTGCTGGTGGCCACCGCCGCGCCCTTCGAGGAGAGCGACGAGACCGGCTTCAAACGGCGCCGGTCCGCCAGTTATGGACCGATCACCCTCGGTGCGCTGTTTCGTCAGTTGGTGACCCGCCACGGGTTTTCCCCGCGGGTGGCCCCGGAACTCGACGGCGTGCGCATCGCCCATGTCGATCAGAGCAACGAGACCGACATGGGTTTCCTGACCCGCCTGGCCAAGGAATACGGGGCGGTGAGCAAACCGGTGAACGGCCTGTACGTGCTGGCCCGCAGCGGCCAGGTCAAGTCCTTGTCGGGCCAGGCGCTGGAAGATGTGCGCCTGTCGGTGACCCGGGACAACCGGCCGGGGGACGCGGCCTTCATCTCGGCCAAGGTCGACGAGGAAAGCCGCTCGAAATTCCAGGGCTGCCAGAGCACCTGGTGGGACAGCGGCGCCGCCAGGGAACGAGTGGTGCAAGTCGGCACCGCGCCTTTCAAAAAGCTGGCCAAGCGCCGCGCCAACGAGCAGGACGCCCTGGCCGCGGCCATCAGCGAAATGCGCCGGCAGGAACGCGAGGCGCGCAACATCCAGATCGAATGCCCGGGTAACCCGGCGTTGGCCGCCGAGGGGCTGGTGCTGCTCGACGACACTTGGCCCGGCTTCATGCGGGGGCGCTGGTCGATCAAGAAGGTGACCTCCAGCGGTTCCCGGACCCAGGGCTATCGCTGCTCCCTCTCGGCCAAATGCCTGGAGCCTCAGCGGAACTGAGAAATCCTTTCACGACGCTGTGTGCCGTTGCGGTTTCGAGCCGCTTCCCGGCAAACATTTCCAGACCTTGGCATAGGTCGAGGTCTTTCGAATTCCACTCACCTCAAGCAAGGACTCATCATGAAAGCAAGACTCTTTTTCATCCTCGTCACTGTGGCCCTGTTCAGCGGCTGCACCACCCTCTATTACCGGTGAGCCATGAGGACCTTAGCCATCCTCTCGGGCGTGCTGCTGTTAGCGGGCTGCATCTCGGTATATGGGCCGGTCAAGGACGGTAGCCAAAGCCAGCAGGGCGGCGACCAGTCGCCGGGCATGGAGAGCTCGTCCGGCACGGTCAGGATCGGCAACCGTGCGCCCGGCGAGTTGTTCACCGCTGTCGAGAACTTCCTTGGGCAGAAGGCATTGCCGATCAAGGTGCGGGATGCCGAGACCGGCATTCTCGTGTCTGCCGGTGACGATGCCGAGATCGCCGGCACTTACCTGGACTGCTCGGAAACGGGTCAGGAGCAGAATCTGCAGGCCTCCTACCGGATAGTCGTGCAGGTGTGGAGTGCCGGTGAAGGCAGCAATGTCTCGGTGCAGGTAACCGGCGTCGCAGGGCTGACGACGGCGGACGGGAACGACAAGGTGAAACCCACGCAGTGCACCTCGACCAGCATCTTCGAGAAGGACCTTCTGGAGATGTTGAGGAAGTAGACCGCGTCATCCCCTCCGGGAAGGCGCTTATCCCGCCTTCGACTCGCCTTTACGCCTAAACGCGAAGCCAGCGCCTGGCCACGGTGTGGCCAGGCTGCTGGGCCCCCCCTTCATTCCCTCAGTTTTCTGGAGTGGTTCCATGAAGATCTCTGCACTCCTCACGCAGCTACGCAATCACTGCCCCGGCCTGGCCAATCAGGTGGCGGTCGGTGCCGATCTCGCCCTGCTGCAAGGCAACGGCGCCTTGCCCACCCCCAGCGCCCATGTGACGCCGATCGCCGATCCGGCCAGCCCGGGCACGGCGCAGAACGCCACTCGCCAGGCTGTTCGCGATCGCATCGCGATCACCCTGGTGCTGGATGCCACCGATGGCGCGCGCGCGCTGGATCAGCTCGACGACCTGCGGGCCGAGCTGTGGCGCGCCCTGGTGGGGTTCAAGCCGGGCGCGGCCTACAACCCGATCGAATACGACGGCGGCGAGCTGGTTTCGCTCACCGCCACGCGCCTGTTCTACCAACTGCGCTTCTTCGCCGAGTTCCAGCTGGGCCGCAACCTGGCCAGCCAGCCGGCGGAGACCTGGCGCGAACGTGAACTGGACGGCCTGCCGTCCTTTGCCGGGGTCACGGTACGGGTCGATGCCATCGACCCGTCGGACCCCAACCTGAAACACCCGGGGCCCGACGGGCGCCTGGAACTGACCTTCTCTGGAGACGTAACGCAATGAGCAACCGCATCACTGTGCTGCCGGCCGCGGGCCGTGCCGTGCCGGACCCCGAAGCCGGCGACCTGCTGCCCCTCGAGGGCCGCGAAGTCGCGGACAGCGCCTGGTGGCGCCGGCGCCTGGCCGACGGCGATATCACCCTCAAGGCCGCGAAGGCGGCGAAACCCCAAGGAGCCAAATAATGGCGATCGGATTCAGCAATATTCCGGCGGACATTCGTGTGCCGCTGTTCTACGCCGAGATGGACAACTCGGCGGCCAATAGCGCCTCTTCGGCCATGCGCCGGCTGATCGTGGCTCAGGTCAACGACAACGTGGCGCCCAGCGAAGTCGGCAAGCTGGTGCTGGTCTCCAGTGTCGCCCTGGCCAAAAGCATCGGCGGCCAGGGCTCGATGCTCGCCTCGATGTACGAAACCTGGCGCAAGACCGACCCGGTCGGCGAGATCTGGTGCCTGCCGCTGCACAACGTGGAAGGCAGCGTGGCCAAGGCCGAGCTGAAGTTCACCGGCACTGCCAGTGCCAGCGGCGTGCTCAACCTGTATGTCGGCGGCGTGCGTGTGCAGGCGGCTATCGTCAATGCCGCCACCGCGGCCCAGGCGGCCAGCGCGCTGGCGCTGAAAATCAATGCCGCCGCCGACCTGCCGGTGACTGCCGCGGCCGTCGAAGGCACCCTGACCCTGACCGCCAAATGGACCGGCGACAGCGCCAACGACATCAGCCTGCAGCTCAACCGCCTGGGCAAGAGCAATGGCGAAGAAACCCCGGCCGGCCTGAGCGTGGCGGTCGGCAAGATGGCTGGCGGCGCTGGCGTGCCGGATCAGGTGGCGGCCGTGGCGGCCCTGGGCGACGAGCCGTTCGAGTTCATCTGCATGTCGTGGACCGACACCGCGACCCTCAACACCTGGCAAGCCGTCATGGACGACAGCAGCGGCCGCTGGTCCTGGGCCAAGCAACTGTTTGGTCATGTCTACAGCGCCAAGCGTGGCACCGTCGGCACCCTGGTAGCGGCCGGCCAGGCGCGTAACGACCAGCACATCACCATCCAGGCCCTGGAGCCGGGCGTACCGCAGCCGTTCTGGGTGCAGGCCGCGGCCCTGGCGGCGCGCACTTCTGTGTTCATCTCCGCCGATGCCAGCCGTCCGACCCAGAGCGGCAGCCTGCCGGGTGTCGACCCGGCGCCGGCCAGCGAGCGTTTCACCCTGACCGAGCGCCAGTCGCTGCTCAGCTACGGCATCGCCACCGCCTATTACGAAGGCGGCTACGTACGCATCCAGCGTTCGATCACCACCTACCAGAAGAACGCCTACGGCCAGGCCGACAACTCCTACCTGGACAGCGAGACCATGCACCAGTCGGCCTTCATCGTGCGCCGCCTGCAAAGCGTGATCACCAGCAAGTACGGGCGCCACAAACTGGCGGCCGACGGCACCCGCTTCGGCGCCGGCCAGCCGATCGTCACCCCGAGCACCCTCCGCGGCGAGCTGATCGCCCAGTACGCCAAGCTCGAACTGGAAGGCCATGTGGAAAACGCTGCGCTGTTCGCCGAGCACCTGATCGTCGAGCGCGACACCCAGGACCCGAGCCGGGTCAACGTGCTGTTCCCGCCGGACTACATCAACGGCCTGCGCGTGTTCGCGCTGCTCAACCAATTCCGCCTGCAGTACGACGCGGCGGCCTAAGCCAGGCCTCTTTCACTGCGTTTTTCCAGCCCGCCCCGCGCGGGCTCATTTTTTGGGAGATACACCATGGGTCAACTGATTGCGGGCACCTGCTACGTCAAAGTGGACGGCGCTCAACTGACCATCAACGGCGGCTGCGAAGCGCCGCTGATGTCCGTGAAGCGGGAAACCGTCGTACCGGGTTTCTACAAGGAAACCGACATCGCCCCGTCCTTCAAGGTCACGGCGCTGCACACCCCGGACTTCCCGTTGCAGCAACTGGTCGCCGGTTCCGACATGACCGTCACCTGCGAATTCAGCAACGGCAAGGTCTACGTCCTGGCCGGCGCCTACCTGGTCGAAGAGCCCGTTTCCAAGGGTGACGACGCCAGCATCGAGCTGAAATTCGAAGGCATCAAGGGGACCTGGCAATGAGCGAGAGCGTAAAGCTGCGTGTGGCCATCGAGGCCCACGGCGAACCCCTGGCCGAACTGACCCTGCGCCGTCCGACGGTGCAGGAAGTGCGGGCGATCAAGGCGCTGCCGTACAAGATCGACAAGAGCGAAGAGGTCAGCCTCGACATGGACGTCGCGGCCAAGTACATCGCGGTCTGCGCCGGCATCCCGCCGTCCTCGGTCAACCAGCTGGACCTGGCCGACCTCAACGCCCTGAGCTGGGCGGTGGCGAGTTTTTTCATGAGTGCGGCATCGCAGCCATCACCGACCTGATCGCGGTTGCCTATGACCTGGCCTGGTTCTGGAAGGTCGACCCCGAACAGATGATGGCCAGGCCGCTGGATGTGCTCCGGGAATCCCTGGAGCACGCGCAACGGATCAACGCGATGCAGCAGGTGCAGTGATGGTGAACATCAATCAAAGCGTGAATCAGACGAGCATCCAACAGCGCCTGAACGTGACCCGGGTACAGACCACCGTGAACATGCTGGTGGTCATGCAGGGCATGCAGAAGCTGGATGCCGACCTGGGCGAGGCGCGTTCGAAAGTCAGCGCCTTCAAGAAAAGCATCGAAGACAGCGGCCTGGGCGGGCTGGACTTTTCCGGCCTGATCAAGGGCGGTGGCCTGGCGGCGCCCTTCGTGGCGGGCGTCAACTCGGCCATCGAGTTCGAGAACCAGGCCGCGCGGGCCAAGCTGGTGGCGCAGGGCATCGAACCGCCCAAGGACGTGCTGGGCGAGACGGGCACCAACCTCAAGGCCTTCAGCGACAGCGTCGACGATATCTCGCAAAAGTTCGGCAGTGCGCTGCTGCCGGCGGTCAACTCGGTGGTGACCGCCGTGCAACCGCTGCTGGGCTTCGTGGCGAAAGTCATCGAGAGCAACCCGCAACTGGTCCAGGGCCTGGCCGCTGGCGCCCTGGCTTTCACCGCGATTCGCGGCGCCATGACCCTGGCTTCGTCCGCCGTGACCCTGTTCAGCAGCGGCCTGCTGGCCTCGCCCATTGGCCTGGTCGCCCTGGGCATCGCGGTGGCCGCGGGCCTGATCGTGGCCAACTGGGAACCGCTGTCGGCGTTCTTCGTCACCCTCTGGGCGCGCATCAAGGACGCCGCCACGCAATTGCTGGCGGGGTTGCAGACGATTTTCAGCTGGACCCCGCTGGGGCTGGTGCTTGCCAACTGGGGATCGATCACCGGCTTTTTCGCCGGCCTGTGGGCGCAGCTCAGGACCATGGCCGCGTCGCTGTTCGGCTTCTTGCGGCAGGTGTTTTCCTGGACCCCGCTGGGGCTGGTGATGGACAACTGGACACCCCTGAGCGGGCTGTTTGCGGCGCTGTGGGAATTGCTCAAGGCGCTGTCGGTGCCGGCGCTGGACTTCCTCAAGGGCCTGTTCGCCTGGACGCCCATGGGGATGATCGTTAACAACTGGGGCGCGATCGGCGCGTTCTTCAGCGCGCTCTGGGCCGGCTTGCAAGGTCCGGCGCAACGGCTGAAGGACTTCTTCGTCGGGCTGTTCGCCTGGACGCCGCTGGGGATGGTGATCAACAACTGGGGCGCGATCAGTGGCTACTTCGCCGCGCTCTGGGCCGGTCTGCAAGGTCCGGCGCAACAGCTGAAGGACTTTTTCGGCCTGCTGTTCGACAGCTCGCCGCTGGGAATGGTGATCAACAACTGGGGCACGATCAGCGCCTACTTCGATTCGCTCTGGGCAACTCTCAAAGGCGCGGCACAAGTCATCAAGGACTTTTTCGTCACGCTGTTCGAGTGGTCGCCCCTGGGGCAAGTCATCGCCAACTGGCAGCCGATCAGCGAGGTGTTCGCGGCGCTCTGGGAGGTGCTGAAAGCCTCGGCGGCCACGGTCGTCGAGTTTCTGCTCGGCTTGTTCGAGTGGTCGCCGCTGGGGCAGATCATCAAGAACTGGGAGCCGATCACCGAGTGGTTCGGCGGCTTGTGGCAGCGGCTCCAGGCGGCGATCGCGCCGATCCGGGAACTGTTCGACGGCGGTTTTGCCGGCTTCGTCGCCCGGGTCACGGGCAAGGTCGAAGGCCTGGCCGAGGCGCAGAAGCAGACCAATGCCGAAGGCAAAGGCGCCCTGGCGCCGGCGTTTTTCGGTGGTGCCAGCCCGGCCCCCGGCGCTTCGACGCGGCCCGGCAGCCTGCCGCAAAGCTCCACCTCGTTGTTGCAACAGAGCGCGGCCAACAACCGCACGCAGTTGCAAGGGGGGCTGACGGTGAGCTTCGAAAATGCCCCGGCGGGCCTGCGCACCAGCGCCCCGCAAATTAACCAGCCTGGCGTGGCGCTGTCGTCGCGGGTCGGCTACCGCTCACTTTCCCTAGGAGGTTCCAATGAGCTGGCGTGATCGTTTGTTGCCGGCGTCGTTTCGTGGCGTCGGCTTCTGGGTCGACCAGGCGAAAACCCCGGTCGGCCACAAGGGGCAGTTGCACGAGTACCCGCAGCGTGACCTGCCGTTCTACGAGAACCTGGGGCGACAGGCGCGGACCCACGACCTGACGGCGTTCATCGTCGGCGCCGACTGCCTGGAGCAGCGCGACAAGCTGCTCAAGGCGCTGGAGGAGGGCAGCGGCGAACTGGTGCATCCGTGGCTGGGGCGCCTGCAGGTCAAGGTCGGCGAGTGCGAGATGACCCAGAGCCGCGAGGACGGCGGCCTGGTGACCTTCGCCCTGAAGTTCTACCCCGACCAGCCGTTGCAGTTCCCCAGCGCCACGGTCAACACCCGGCAGTTGCTGCTGGTGTCGGCGGACAGCCTGATCGGCTCGGCGGTGCGCCGCTTCGAGGAGGCCATGACCCTGGTCAAGGCCGCGCGGATCGGCATCGCCGACCTGCGCAACAGCCTCAAGGAGGTCTACGACACCCTCGAGCGCGAGCTCAAGCCGCTGATCGACACCTACCGCGACCTCAACCTGCTGGTGCGGGCGATCAAGGAATTGCCCAGGGAAGTCAGCGCCGAGTTCAAGGGCCTGCTGGGGGACGTCAAGGACCTCAAGGACTATGCCCGCAACGGTTACCGCGGCGTGCTGGCCAATGTCTCGCAGCAGGTGGAGGCGGTGAAGAAGATCGACACGCCCAAGCTCACCACCGGCAAGGACACCACCGCCGCGGCGCAAGCCATGGCGAACCTGGTGCAGGACGCCGTGCTGGTGCGGATTGCCCAGGCGGTGGCGTCGTTGCCGGTGGCCACCCCGGCGGCCCGGCTCGGCAGCACGCCGTCCCTGGCCACGCAGGCGATCCAGCCGGTGACCCGCGCGCAAGTGCCGGTGGCCGACGAGGTGCTGGCACTGCGCAACAGCATCAACGAGGCGATGTGGCAAGCGGCGGAGAAAGCCGACGCCGTGCACTACGAGGTGCTCAACGGCCTGCGCCAGCTGGTCTACGGGCATCTCACCGCGGTGGCGTCGTCCGGCGTGCGGCTGGTGGTCAAGAACCCGATGCAGAGCCTGCCGACGGTGGTGCTGGCCTACCGGCTGTTCGGCGACGCCACGCGGGCCGCCGAAGTGCAGCAGCGCAACGGCGTGGTCCACCCCGGCTTCCTGCCGCCGACCAACGTCAAAGTGGCGGGGGAGTGAGCCATGGGCAACTTCGATAACCGGGTATTGCTGACGGTGGACGGCCAGGATTACGGCGGCTGGAAAAGCGTCGAGATCAGCGCCGACCTGGAGCGTCAGTTCCGCACCTTCAAGCTCGACGTGACCTGGCAATGGCCCGGGCAGACCCTCGATCAGCGCATCCGCCCCGGCGCCAAGTGCCAGGTGCGCATCGGCGCCGACCTGCTGCTCAGCGGCCATGTGTTCAAGGCGCCGGTCAGCTATGACGGGCGGCAGATCGGCCTGAGCATCGAGGGCAGCTCGCTGACCCAGGACCTGGTGGATTGCGCGGCGATCAACCAGCCCGGGCAGTGGCGCGAGCAGAGCCTGCTGAAGATCGTCCAGGCCCTGGCCTCGTCCTACGGCGTCGGGGTGGTCAGCGAGATCGCCGAGACCACGCGCCTGGGCAGCCACAGCATCGTGCCCGGGGAAACCGTGTTCCAGTCCATCGACCGTTTGCTGACGCTGTTCCGGGTGTTCTCCACCGACGACGCCGAAGGCCGGGTGCTGTTGGCGCGGCCGGGCAGCGGCGGGCGTGCGGTGGACGTGCTGGAGCTGGGCAAGAACATCCTCGCGGCCAGCGCGCCGATGGACTTCAGCCAGGTGTTTTCCGAGTACCGGGTGATCGGCCAGCACAAGGGCAACGACCAGAAAAGCGGCGCCGCGGTCAGCGAAGTCTCGGGCGTGGCCCGCGACGGCGCGGCCAGGCGCAAGCGGGTCACAGTGATCAGCGAACCGTCGCAACTGACCCCGGAACTGGCCCAGCAGCGGGCCGACTGGGAAAGCGCGATTCGCACCGGCAAGGCCCTGACCACGACCTACAAGGTGCAGGGCTGGCGCCAGAGCAACGGCGAGCTGTGGCGCCACAACACGCTGGTGCGGGTGATCGACCCGGTGCTGGGGTTCGACCAGGACCTGCTGATTTCCAAGGTCACCTATTCGCTCTCCGAGCAGGGCTCGATCACCACGCTGCAAGTGGCGCCGCCCCATACCTTCGACGCCAGCCCCGTGCCGCCGAAAGCCTAAAACCCCCCCGGTACTGTAGGAGCGAGCTTGCTCGCGATGGGGACGATGCGGTGTGCCTGCAAGGCCGCTATCGCGAGCAAGCTCGCTCCTACACAGAGGTCAAGGAAAAAACCATGAGCCTACTGACACGCCTGTTGGCGCGCGGCACCGTCGTGCTCGCCAACTCGGCCAACAAACTGCAATCGCTGCAAATGCGCCTGACCGCCGGCGAAGTGAACGACGACATGGAGCACTTCGAGCCCTACGGTTTCACCAGCAACCCGCTGGCCGGCGCCGAAGGCATCGCCACCTTCCTCGGCGGCGACCGCTCCCATGCCATCGTGCTGGTGGTCGCCGACCGCCGTTTCCGCCTCAAGGCCCTGGCCCCCGGCGAAGTGGCGATCTACACCGACGAAGGCGACAAGATTCATTTTAAGCGCGGGCGGATCATCGACCTCGAGACCGCCACGCTGAATATCCGCGCCAGCAGCGCGGTGCACATCGACACCCCGACCCTGACCCAGACCGGCAGCATCGTCTCCCAGGGCGACCAGGTCGCCGGCGGCATCAGCCAGATCAAGCACCTGCATGCCGGCGTGCAGCCAGGCAGCGGCCAGACCGGCGCGCCGGCGGGAGGCCAGTGATGTTCATCAGCCAAGACCTGCACCGCGCCCTGACCCGCGCCGTGCTGATCAGCCTGTTCACCTGGCGCCGCGCGGCGGACGACGACCGGCTCGACGACGAGGAGCGCTTCGGCTGGTGGGGCGACAGTTTCCCTACGGTGGCCGACGACCGCATCGGTTCGCGGCTGTGGTTGCTGCGGCGGGTCAAGCTCACCCGCCAGACTCAGCTCGACGCCGAGTTCTATGCCCGCGAAGCCCTGCAATGGCTGATCGACGATGGCCATTGCAGCGCGATCGAGATCCGCAGCGAACGCCTCGACGACCAGCGCCTGGACCTGCGCACGACGCTGGTCCTGGCCACTGGCGAGCGCCTGGACATCAACCCCGATAACAGTTGGCAGGTGACCTATGCCCTTTGAAACCCCTTCGCTGCCGGTGCTGATCAAGCGCACCCAAAGCGACCTGGCCAGCGATGCGCTGCGCCAGTCCGATGCGCAAGTGCTGGCCCGCACCTTAGGTGGCGCCGCCTATGGTCTCTACGGCTACCTGGACTGGATCGCCGACCAGATCCTGCCGGACACGGCCGACGAATCGACCCTGGAGCGCATCGCCGCGCTGCGCCTCAACCAGCCGCGCAAGGCCGCCCAGGCCGCCAGCGGCGCGGTGAGTTTCAGCGCCGCGGCGGGTGCCGTGCTGGACATCGATACCCTGCTGCAGGCCAGCGACGGGCGCACCTACAAAGTCACCGCCGCCCGCACCACCAGCGCCGGCAGCAACAGCACCACGGTGCAGGCTCTCGACGCCGGCTCCCTGGGCAATGCCGAGGCCGGCCTGGAGCTGATCCCGGTACAGCCGATCCAGGGCATCGGCAACACCTTCACCGTGCTGGCCCCCGGCCTGAACGGCGGCGTCGCCGCGGAAAGCCTGGAATCGCTGCGCGCGCGAGTGATCCGCTCCTACCGCATCATCCCCCACGGCGGCTCGGCGCAGGACTATGAGACCTGGGCGCTGGAGGTGCCAGGCGTTACCCGGGCCTGGTGCCGGGGCAGCTACCTGGGGCCGGGCACGGTGGGGCTGTTCGTGATGCGCGACGACGATGCGCAACCGATACCCAATGCCGAGCAATTGGCCCAGGTCCGGGCCTATATCGAGCCGCTGCGACCGGTAACCGCCGAGCTGCATGTGCTGGCGCCGGAGCAGGTGCCGGTGACCTATCGCCTGCGCCTGTCGCCGGACACCAGCGCGGTACGCGCGGCGGTCGAGGCCCAGTTGCGCGACCTGCACAACCGCGAGGCCGGCCTGGGTGACACCTTGTTGATCAGCCATATCCGCGAAGCCATCAGCAGCGCCGCCGGCGAGAACGACCACAAGCTCAGCGCGCCGGCCGCCGATGTCCCCGCCGCCAGTAATCAGTTGCTGACGTTCGGAGGCTGCGTATGGCTGGAATAAGAACCGCCGCGCAATACCAGAGCCAGCTGCGCAGCCTGCTGCCCAGCGGCCCGGCCTGGGACCCGGAGCGCGTGCCGGAGCTCGAGGAGGTGCTCGAAGGCGTCTCCCAGGAGCTGGCCCGCCTCGATGCCCGTGCCGCCGACCTGCTCAACGAAATGGACCCGACAGGCGCCAGCGAGCTGGTACCGGACTGGGAACGGGTGATGAACCTGCCCGACCCCTGCCTGGGCGCGACCCCGCTGTTCGACGACCGCCGCCTGGCCGTGCGCCGGCGCCTGCTGGCGGTCGGCAGCCAGGCGCTTTCCTACTACATCGAAATCGCCCGCGGCCAGGGCTACCCGAACGCCACCATCACCGAACACGAAGCCCCACGCATGGGCCGCGCACGGTTTGGCCAGGCGCACTTTGGCACCTGGCAGGCGCAATTCATGTGGACCCTCAACACCGGTGGACGACTGCTGCTGGGCCGGCGTTTCAACGCCAGCTACTGGGGCGAACGTTTCGGCATGAACCCGGGCTCGGCCCTGGAGTGCCAGATCCACCGCAGCGCACCGGCGCATACGCGGGTGCATATCAATTATGACTAGGGGATAGACCGATGGATTATCCGAAAAGTGTGCCCAGCGCCGGGTTGGTCAACGGCCGGTTCGTCGATGAGAACCCGCTGACCGGCACCCCGGGCTCGTTGATCCCGGCGGACTGGGGCAATGGCGTGACCCAGGAACTGCTGGCGGTGATCACCGCGGCCGGCCTGACCCCGAGCGAGGCGAACCTGACCCAGTTGCTCAGCGCGATTCGCAGCATCAGCCGTTCGGTGGCGGGGCTGGGTATCCAGCGCTTTACCGCCAATGGCAGCTTCACCGTGCCGGAGGGCGTGACGAAGATCTGGCTCAGCGGGTGTGCGGGGGGCGGTGGGGGTGGTTCGTGCCCGGCTGGAGCGACCGGATCCGCATCCGGTGGCAGCGGCGGCGGTGCAGGTCAGGCGGCCATCAAAGTCCCCGTCATCGTCACTCCCGGCCAAGTGATCCCTATCACGATTGGTGCGGCGGGTGTGGGGGGCATCAGTGGGGTCAGCAACCCGACAAGTGGAGGAAACACGCTTGTGGGCGTTGGGGGCGCTTTGCTGGTGCTGAGTGGCGGAGGCGCTGGTAACTCGGGGGCAAGTCTTCCTGTGGACCGTGTAGCGGGGCCAAGAGGGGGAGAGGGTTTTCCTGCCGGGGGCGATGCGACCGATGTTCAAGCCGGGGTCACGGCGGGGCTGTCGGGGGCTGGGGCAAGCGGGCCGTTCGGCGGCGGTGGCAATGCCTGTCGTTATGGCACGTCAGGTGGCTACGCCGCACGGGATGCCCATGGTTTCGGGGCTGGAGGCAGTGGTGCAGGAGGTTGGTATGTATCGGGTGCCTTGGGCGTTTCGGGGGGGCGTGGCGCTCCTGGCCTGATGATCATTGAGTGGTGAACATATGAGCAAGCAAGTTCTTTACTGCCTTGCGTCCGGGGTGGTCATTGAGTGGCAAGACACTGAACTATTGGCCTACGCGGCGCCAGCCGAGGGCAACAGGGCCCTGCAGGTGACGGCCGAGCAATGGAAGCGCAAGGACGCCCTGCACTATGTGCTGGATGGCGAATTGACCCGGGTCGATGTGCCGCCACCCTCCGCCTATCACGACTGGAATGGTAGCCAGTGGTCGCTGGACCCTGCGAAGGCGACGGCTATCGCGGAGCAAGAGGCGCAGCAGTTGTGCCGCCGAGTGGATGCCGAGGCTGACACAGCCCGGCAGATGATCAGTGGCGATCCGCTCAAGGCCGCGGAGTATGCCCAGGCCGCCAGCGACGCCCAGGCATTCAAGGAGGCCGGGTACCCGAAAAAGGCCGTGCCTCAGGCGATCAGTGCCTGGGTGGTGAAAGGCCGTACGGCCCGGCAAGCGGCGGACGACATTCTCGACAAGGCCGCCAGATCCGCCAGCCAGTTGCTGGCCATCCGCACCCTGCGCCTGCAGGCCAAGGAACGCATCCGGGTGCAGGTTGGCAAAGGTAAGCAGGATGCGGCGCAAGAGATCTGCGAGGCGGCGATCGAGGCAATCGGCGAGGTTGTCAGTGATTGAGCTGGATCGCTGAGCCGGAGTTTCGGTGCTGCTGCGGGGCAAGTTCTGGCAGCGCTCTGCAATACCCAATTCCACATAGTGCATCAACCCATGGGCTGGTGAGCATCAGTCATGACTAGAGAATAGAGCAATGGATTATCCAAAGAGCGTGCCCGGTGTCGGGCTGCAGAACGGGGAGTTTGCCGACGAGAACCCGATGGCTGGTACTCCGGGATCGTTGATTCCTGCAACCTGGGGCAACGCAGTCACTCAGGAACTCCTGAACGTCATCAAATCGGCCGGTCTGGTCCCCGACGAAAAATCGACCACTCAGTTATTGCAAGCGATCCAGAGTTTCGCCGCCCGGGATTTCAAGGACTCCGTGCGCGTTGCTACCACGGGCTCCGTTGCCTTGAGCGGTCTGCAAGCCATCGATGGCGTGCAACTTACGGTTGCCGATCGGGTGCTGGTCAAGGACCAGGCCAATGCGGCGCAGAACGGGCTTTATATCGTATCCGCCGGTTCCTGGTCGCGAGCGCCGGATGCGGCGCTGGATTATCAGGTGACCTCCAACTTTATCGTCGGAACGGATGAAGGGCAGGTCAACAAGTCGCGTATGTGGCAAATGACCACCACGGGACCGATTACCGTCGGTGCCACGCCCCTGGCTTTCGAGCTTATGGCCGGTACCACCGGTGTGGCGGCCGGGGAATACCGGAAAGTAGCGGTCAATGCGCGCGGCCAGGTCACTTCGGGATCGAACCCGACGACACTGGATGGGTATGCAATTACCGACGCCTACAGCAAGACGGCGGCGAACAGTACGTTCGTCAAGCAAGGTGGGGTAGGCACCCAATTGTCCAATGCTGTTTATATCGGCTGGGATGGACAGAACGTCCTTATACAGGTCGATGCCACCAACTTTGGCAGCCTCTGGTGTTCGCGAAACTTCGACCCTGCGAAAAAGGCCGATATTTCCGAGGTGTACAACAAGACGGCGGCCAACGCGTTGCTGGATGCCAAGATCAGTTCGGATGCCTGCTCCATTGCCGGCTTTGCCAGTGGCAACTCGGCAGCGCCTTACATGCGCAATAAAAACAACAACGAATATGTGGGGCTTGCCAGGGCTGCGACCACCCTGGGTGGTTACGGCATCACCGATGCCTACACAGCGGCTCAAGTCAATTCGTTCCTGGGAGATCGTGTTCTAAGGGATTCGATTACCTATGCCGGGTTCGCCAGTAACGATGCCAGCGCTCCTTACTTCCGGCGAGCGTCGGACAACGGCGTTTATTACTTGCAACCCAAGCTGGGTTTCACCCCTGTACGTCAGGGCGGCGGGAATGCCCAAGGCAGCAATCAGGTCATGGTGGGATGGGCTACCGACGGCTCAGGGCTCAGGGTTCAAGTCGACGCTACCGATCTTGGCACCGTCTGGACCGATCATATCGGCAACTGGAAGGCGGTGGTTGCCCAATCCACGGCAGGTGCCGGCGCGGTCGGATCCTATGCCTTGCTGGTTGTTGGCGGCGGTGGCGGGACGGGACCTGGCGAGTTGGTAGCCGGAGTGAATTGTCGGTTTACCGCTACCGATGGCACCGCCTGGGGCGGCGCTCCTGCTGGCACCTGGCGGATCATGGGGGCGGTCAGGAATACCGATGGCGCGAGCCCCGACTCTACAACTCTTTGCTTGAGGATTTCTTGAAGATGATGAAGGTATCGAGTGCTCGTATGCCGTGCTGGAACGACTTGGCTCATACAACGCTCAATCTGTATGTGACATTCGAAGAGACCAAGGAGTCGCTTGGCGAAATCATATTTACGGCTTCTCCCAATGACCCGGAGTTACATGGCCGTGAGTTGTTTGAGCGTGCAGTGGCTTTGGAATTTGGAAATATCGCCGAGCCGGGGGGAGAGATGATCAAGACCAATGTTCTGCTACAACGCGCCGAGCTGACTGCGGTGGCGAACTCGGTGATCGAGAAGTTACAGGCTGACGTGAATATCTTGCAGGACTCGGTGGAACTTGAAATCGCCACTGATAAGGAAACTGCAGCCTTGGCGACCAAGAAGACTTCTCTGAGCGCCTGGAAAAAGTACCGGGTGTTGCTGTCGCGAGTGCAAGAGCAAGAGGGATTTCCAACGGTTGTCCAATGGCCCGAGGCTCCTGGTGAGTAAGATTATTTTGCAGAAGTTTGTGCTAGCGGACTTTCATCCATGTTGATTGCCGAAGCCGTCTTGCGCCAGATTATGCGCAACGCTCGCTCCCAAATGAGCGTTTTTGTTTCTGCACTTAATACCGCCATTTTATGGGTGGCGCGTCGGCATTTGTTGAACGTTGCAGGTAAGGTGCGCCTGTAAGGTGTGATAACCAGAGTTGAACTCTAGTTATCGAAGTCATTGGCGCCAGAAGTTGGGTCACCCGCTGCCGCTCCGTCGGTCGCCGACTGTTGAGCAACTTGTTCGGAGTTTCTCTAAGGTGCCAGATCCTGCTTTTTTAATATTAACTACATGGTTTTCATAAAGTTGCTCTTGAGTTTGCAACAAGGAAATGATTGATGGACTACCCAAAAAGAGTGCCGGGTGTAGGGCTGCTCAATGGAAAATTCGTAGATGAAAACCCTATCGCGGGAACTCCTGGCTCACTAATACCCGCTACTTGGGGGAATGCAGTTACTCAGGAAATCTTGTCGGTCATTAACAGTGCGGGATTGTTGCCTTCAGAGGACGACAACGGGCAACTTCTTCAAGCACTACAAGAAATCGTTACCAAAGCCAGTCCGATGAGTTCATCGGTGACTAATGTTTCGGCGTCGAAACTCTTGACGAACGATGACCTGGGGTTGGTTCTGATCAATGCCGTTTCGTCCGCCATCACGGTCAGCCTGCCCCCCGCGAATAAGGATCTTGGTGTTCGGGATGTCGTGCTACGACGCATCGATAATGCCGGGAACCGCCTGGTTGTGCAGGCTTCCGGAACGGACAAGATCAAGTTCCACACGCACCTGGCCGCAGATGGCTATCCCTTTTTCGTCCTGATGGGGGCTGGGGACTGGTGGCACCTGCGCAGTGACGGTGCTGGCGCGTGGTGGCCGGTAGGTCGATTCGATGGCACACCTCTGGGGCGCCCTGTCTTTGAAACGACGACGGCCTTCAGCCCGGGTGGTTATGGCGCCTTGAACGGGGCGGTTTTAAGTCGGGCCGAATGGCCCTGGCTGTGGGATCACGCCAAGGTATCGGGAATGATGTGGACCGAGGCGACTCGGGTCGGCGCAGAGGGCGGCTGGAGCAGTGGTGATGGGGCTCTGACGTTTCGGGGGCCGGAAGGACGGGGTGAGTTCCTGCGGGTTCTGGACGAAGGGCGCGGAATTGATCCGGGGCGGAATCCTGGCGTTGTCCAGCGAGATCAGAACCGGGCGCATATTCATACGCCTACTGCAGTCGCTGTAGGAGAAGGGGAGGCGAATGGGGCGATTTTCCAGACTTCGGTCTGGTCCATGAGGTACACGTTTCCCTATCAACTGGTTGGGACTACGCCAGTGGGGACCGGTTTATCCACCGACGGAGGCGCCGAGGCGCGTCCTCATAACGTTGCCTATCCCGGCCGGTTGAAACTGATCTGAGATGAAATGATGAATTACCTGATTGATGCGTCGGGAGCCTTGATAGGTCCCGTAGAGTTTCCCCTTGTTCCCGGATTGGGCATTCAGTTACCCAACAACGCTGTAAGCCTGGAACAGCAACTTGATGAGCCTGAGCCCGGCCATGTATGGGCGTTTATCGCGGATAGACCTCAGCAGGTTCCCGATCTGCGCGGTGTGGCCTACAACACCGATACGGGGGAATCCGTGGACTGGTCCGAGGTGGGCGATTTACCAGAAGGACTGACGAAAACTGCGCCGCCGGGACCGTACTTCAATTGGATCGAGGGCGCCTGGCAGCTTGATGTGGAGGCACGACAGGCAGCCGCAACGCTCGACGCTCAAGGCGAACGGGACAAGCGATTGGGCGAAGCGGCATTACGTATGGCACCACTTCAATACGCCCATGAACTGGGAGAGGCCTCGCCCGAGGAACAATCCGCCTTGCTGGAGTGGAAACGCTATTGCGTCGCCTTGAATCGTATCGAGCAGCAGCCTGGTTATCCCCTGGAAATCCAATGGCCGGTGCTGACCCAGGAAGCCCCCCGCGGCCCGCTGAAGGCACTGCGATCTTTCTTCCGTAGCAAATGAATCCATGTCAGGGAGACATCGATGTCTGTAACCGAGGGACAACTCCTCAAGATCATGCCCAACGCCCGCTCCCAAGCGGGCGTTTTTGTTTCTGCGCTTAACGCCGCCATGGCGCACCGCCATATCGACACGCCCAAGCGCATGGCTGCCTTTCTCGCCCAGGTCGGCCATGAGTCGGGGCAGCTGCGTTATGTGCGCGAGCTGGGCAACGACCAATACCTGAGCAAGTACGACACCGGGGCGTTGGCCGCCCGCCTGGGCAATACGCCGGAAGCCGACGGCGACGGCCAGAAGTACCGCGGCCGTGGCCTGATCCAGGTCACCGGGCGCAGCAACTACAAGCAGTGCAGCCTTGGGCTGTTCGGCGACGAACGTTTGCTGGCCTTGCCCGAGTTGCTGGAGCAACCGCAATGGGCCGCCGAGTCGGCCGCCTGGTTCTGGCAGCAGAACGGACTCAACGAGCTGGCCGACCGCGACCAGTTCAACAGCATCACCCGGCGTATCAACGGCGGCTTGAACGGCCTGGAGGATCGCCTGCAGCTCTGGGCGCGGGCGCGGGAGGTGTTATGCCTGCCTTCGGCCTGATACCCCTGTCGTCGCGGGCCGTGCTGTGGGTAGTGTCGCTGGTGCTGGTGGCGGCTGGCGCGGGCACCCTGGCCTGGCAGGTCCAGGACTGGCGCCTTGGCCGGCAACTGGCGGAGCAGGCCAGGCGGCACGCTGCGGCCCTAGATCAACTGAACCAGGCGACCGCGGCCCGGCAGCAGGCCGAGCAGGATAAGCGCCTGGCCCTGGAGCAGCGGCTGCGGGCCAGCGACCAGACCCATTACCGAGCTTTGAGCGATGCACAACGTGATCAAGGTCGCCTGCGCGACCGTCTTGCCACTGCTGATCTGCGCCTGTCAGTCCTTCTCGACGCCCAGGACGGCGTCGCCGGATGCGCAGTGCCTGCGACCGCCGCCACCGGCGGCGTGGTTCATGGAGCCCCGCGCGCCCGACTTGACCCGGCGCATGCTCAACGAATTGTCGGCATCACCGACGACGGCGACCGGGGACTGATCGCCCTGCAGGCCTGCCAGGATTACGTCAGGGCGCTGGGCCACTAACATTTTGATCCGTTGCATGCCTTGCAAGCGCCTATTGCTCGTGTACGGTAAGGCCTCCGCCAGCCCGATCAGGAGAGGCCCGTGAACGAAATCACCCAGCTTGCCGCTGAACTTGGCAGACGCTTGCAGGTTCTCAATGCCCACGTCACCACTGCCGAGTCCTGTACCGGTGGCGGGATCGCCGAGGCCATCACCCGCATCCCGGGGAGCTCGGCCTGGTTCGAGGCGGGCTACGTGACCTACTCCAACCGCCAGAAGACCCGGCAACTGGGCGTGCCGGACGCGTTGTTCGCTTCCGTCGGCGCGGTCAGCCGCGAAGTGGTCGAGGCGATGGTGCGTGGCGCGCAGCACAACAGCCTGGCGCGTTTCGCCGTGGCGGTCAGCGGGGTGGCCGGCCCCGACGGCGGCTCGCCACAAAAGCCGGTGGGCACCGTCTGGCTGGCCTGGGGCGTTGGCGAGAGCCTGACGGCGGAGTGCCGGCACTTTGCCGGAAATCGCGACGACGTCCGCCGACAAACGGTGAAGGCCGCGCTAGAGGGCTTGCTGCAACATGCCGCGGCAGAAATCTCAAAACAGGGGTAGGCGATCCACGAACGCTGTGGAATAATACTGGCTACTTATACAGGTGTTGGCCGTCAGGCCTTATTGATTACGTGAGGACTTTAATGGACGACAACAAGAAGAAAGCCTTGGCTGCGGCCCTGGGTCAGATCGAACGTCAATTCGGCAAGGGTGCCGTAATGCGTATGGGCGATCACGACCGTCAGGCGATCCCGGCCATTTCCACTGGCTCTCTGGGTCTGGACATCGCTCTCGGCATCGGCGGCCTGCCAAAAGGCCGTATCGTTGAAATCTACGGTCCGGAATCGTCCGGTAAAACCACCCTAACCCTGTCCGTGATTGCCCAGGCCCAGAAGATGGGCGCCACTTGCGCCTTCGTCGACGCCGAGCACGCCCTGGACCCGGAATACGCAGGCAAGCTGGGGGTCAACGTCGACGACCTGCTGGTTTCCCAGCCGGACACCGGCGAGCAGGCGCTGGAGATCACCGACATGCTGGTGCGTTCCAACGCCATCGACGTGATCGTGATCGACTCCGTGGCGGCACTGGTGCCCAAGGCCGAGATCGAAGGCGAAATGGGCGACATGCACGTGGGCCTGCAGGCCCGCCTGATGTCCCAGGCGCTGCGCAAGATCACCGGTAACATCAAGAACGCCAACTGCCTGGTGATCTTCATCAACCAGATCCGCATGAAGATCGGCGTGATGTTCGGCAGCCCGGAAACCACCACCGGTGGTAACGCGCTGAAGTTCTACGCTTCGGTCCGCCTGGATATCCGTCGCACTGGCGCGGTGAAAGAAGGCGACGAAGTCGTCGGCAGCGAAACCCGGGTCAAGATCGTCAAGAACAAGGTGGCTCCACCGTTCCGTCAGGCTGAATTCCAGATCCTGTACGGCAAGGGTATCTACCTGAACGGCGAGATCATCGACCTTGGCGTGCTGCACGGTTTCCTCGAGAAATCCGGTGCCTGGTACAGCTACCAGGGCAACAAGATCGGCCAGGGCAAGGCCAACTCGGCCAAGTTCCTGCAGGACAACCCGGAGATCGGGAGCGCCCTCGAGAAGCAGATCCGCGACAAACTGCTGGCACCGAGCGCGGATGGCAAGGCGCTGCCGGTCAACGAGAGCATCGACGACATGGCCGACGCTGATATCTGATCGACCCGATGACCGTCGTACTCGATACCCTCGTCGCAGTGCGACGAGCCGCCATGGACCTGCTCGCGCGACGCGAGCATGGTCGAGTCGAGCTGACGCGCAAGCTGCGTCAGCGCGGCGCGCCTCCCGAGATGATCGAAACAGCCCTTGACCGTTTGACGGAAGAGGGCCTGTTATCCGAATCCCGCTACCTTGAAAGTTTCGTTTCCTATCGTGCCCGTTCCGGCTACGGTCCCATGCGTATTCGCGAAGAGCTCAGCCAGCGCGGCTTGCAGCGTGCCGATATCGAACTCGCCTTGCGCGAGAGTGGTATCGACTGGCTGGCGCAACTGGAAGAGGTCTGGCGCCGCAAATTTGCCGGGCACTTTCCCGTGGATGCCAAGGAGCGCGCCAAGCAGGGCCGCTTTCTGGGGTACCGGGGATATTCGATGGACATGGTCGGGCGCCTGTTGAGCGGCCGAGGGATGGACGATTGACCTGTGGGGCCCGCGAACTGAAGGCGCGGGCCGCTGTTTTGCGATTCAAGTGAGCTTGAGCGTTTCCCTGGTACGTTGTGCAGTCCTGGCCTGATTCATGGCCCAGTTTTCCGGCAGGTTGATGAAGTCGATCAGTTCGCGCAGGCGACCATTGTCGCGGGCGTTGAAGGCGAACGACAGGCGTGCCAGATGGCTGAACTCCGGCTCGTTGTGCTCCTCGCCATTGTAGGCATGTTGATGGAAGCGATCGCTCAGGCACAGGTCGGCAAAAGTCGTCTGCATCTGCTCGAGCGCCGGCTCGTTGAGTGGGTGATTCATGCGAATGACAAACTGGTTTTTCAGCCAGCGACTGGAGTGGAAGTTGCTGTAGAACTGGTTGATTTCCTCGACCGCCTCCTCGGTGTCGTGTACCAGGCGCATCAGCTTCATGTCGGTGGGCAGGATGTAGCGGTTGCTTTCGAGCTGGTTGTGGAGGAAGTCCAGCGCTTGCTGCCAGAAGGTCCCACCCGGAACATCCAGCAGCACCACCGGCACCAGCGGGCTCTTGCCGGTCTGGATCAGGGTCAGCACTTCCAGCGCCTCATCGAGCGTGCCAAAGCCACCCGGGCATAACACCAGGGCGTCGGCTTCCTTGACGAAGAACAGCTTGCGGGTAAAGAAGAAGTGGAAGGACAGCAGGTTGTCGGTGCCGTCCACGGTCGGGTTCGCATGCTGCTCGAAGGGCAGGGTGATGTTGAACCCCAGGCTGTGATCGCGGCCGGCCCCTTCGTGGGCCGCGGCCATGATGCCGCCGCCAGCCCCGGTGATGACCATCAGGTCGGAGCGGGCCAGGGCCGCGCCGAGTTCTCGCGCCAGGCCATACAACGGATGTTCGATCGGCGTACGCGCGGAGCCGAATACCGTGACCTTGCGTCGGCCCTTGAACTGTTCCAGCACGCGAAAGGCGTGTTCCAGTTCGCGCAGGGCCTGCAGGGTGATTTTTGCGTTCCAGCGGTTGAGGTCGTCCTGTGCCATGCGCAGGACGGTGAGAATCATGTCGCGATAAAGGGGAATGTTAGGACTGTTGGGAGCGATCAGGTTGAGTTGTTCTTCGACCTTGCTGAGGTCGATACCGTTGCTCTGAAAATGACGACTGAGAAGGTCATTCGGTTCGTAAGGCATTCAACTTCTCCTTCTGCACGGAACCTTTGACACGAACGAAGCATTCGTTGGTATCTCGACACTGCTTGTGTCGTTGTCAGCCCGGCTCCAGCGGCCGATTCAACAGGGAGGAAAACCCTGTCGTGGCCTGCGGGCCATCCATACAGGTTCCGCTATTCCTTGATTTATAAAGCATTGCACTGCAAGACGCGCTTGGGATATCTGGTGATCCACCTGGGAGAAATCAACATGAACATCTAGAAATCTAGACCTTCGTGATGATTCGCGCCGAATCGATCATGGCCCCTGAAAGTCGGGGCTGGCAATCACTTCTTGCCGGTGGCGGGTGGCGTTTTCGCCGCCGGTCTGGAGGCATGCCGACTGGCCAGGGCTCTGATTTACTAAGTTACAGCGCCAACAAGACAGCTTGGCGTCAAGGACAGGGCAAGGGCGGTCTGGGGATCGCGCAGGCAATGGCGAACGGGGGCACGGAGGCTGGGAATGAACAGGATCGTGCTGGAGGTCGATGAGCCTTTGTATCAGTTGCTGCAGTCAGCGGCGCAGGCCAACCATCTGACGCTTGAAGAGGAGTGTCGGCGCCGGCTGGAAGGAGGGGAGCGGCGCTCGAGCTATTTGCAGGCTCTGTTGGCGGAGCTGCGGGCCGATGATCAACAGCGGCGCGCAGCCGGGCACTGAATTACTTTTTCTTCTTGGCCGGTGCCGGGCAATCCGACTCCTGGAAGCGGGCCGAGGCGACCGGGCGGTTGGTCCGGTTCTCGGTGAACTCGTAGCGCATGATCGCGCCCTTGGCCATCAGCTTGCGGTAGTTCGGGTCGCGGCAAACGCTGGCGCCCAGTTGCAGGTAGACCGCCTTGGGATTGGCGCGCATTTTCTCGGCGTGTTCGGCCTGGACGCTGAGGTGGTTGATCAATTCCTTGCCTTCGACGGTGTAGCCCTGGTCGAGGATGTTCTCGTTGACTTCCCGGGGCGTGCCGACGTTACTTTCCTCGGCGGTTTTCTGCAGGGTCTTGTTCAGTTCGAAGTCTTGCAGCGATGCAGCCTGGGCACTGAACGGCAAGGCCAGCAGAAGGGCGGCGGTGGGAACGATAAAGCGCAACATGAAACTCTCCTGGTTCAGTGACTGATGCTTCGACCAATCACACGACTGTGCGTTCAGTGGCGGCGAATTATAGGGGAGCAGGGGTAGGTGGTACAGGCTTGGGCATCGCGCTCTGATAAACTTGCGCGACTTTTTTGCTTGCCGGGTTCCTGTCGTGTCGATTCCTTCCTTTTGCCAGGGCGGCTTTTAATGAGCCATGCCGTTTCCCGTCTGCGGGCCCAGCGCCTGGCCCGCGCCGTCAGGCCTTTTACTGCGCGAGGCTCCCGGGCAGAGCGTTGCCAGGGCTGCCGGGTGATTCCCAGCCATTGCATGTGTGCCTGGCGGCCAAAGGTCTCGGCTCGTTCGGCCATGTGCCTGATCATGCATGACGTCGAGCCGATGAAACCAAGCAATACCGGCTGGCTGATCGCCGATGTCATAGACGACACCCTGGCGTTTCCCTGGTCGCGGACGGAAGTCGATCCGCAGCTGCTGGCCTTGCTGGCCGATCCCCAGTGGCAGCCGTATGTAGTGTTTCCCGGGGAATTCGTGGCGCCGCAGCGGGTGGTGAGCGAGGTTCGCGTGGAGGACGGCAAGCGGCCGTTGTTCATCCTGCTGGATGCGACCTGGAGCGAAGCGCGCAAGATGTTCCGTAAAAGCCCTTATCTGGAACACTTGCCTGTCCTGAGCCTGGCACCCGAGCAGCTGTCGCGCTACAAGTTGCGACGCTCCAAGCGCGACGATCATTTTTGCACCGCGGAAGTCGCGGCGTTATGCCTGGAGCTGGCCGCCGACCAGCAGGCCAGTGACGTGCTGGACGCTTATCTGGACGTGTTCAGCAGCCATTACCTGGCGGCCAAGTTCCAGCAAGATATCGATCCTGATGACGAGACCCACACGCGACTCAAGCCTTTTCTGTAAGGCCTGAGGCCGCTGGCGGTGTCTGTTTCGGCCCGCGTCGGCCAAGCAGCATGTCGCTTGTTATCGGCCCGCGGCCGAATCATGGAAGGGCGCGCAAGACTCGGCTTTGCATGATGGCACTGTTGTTAGTTAGCAAGCTAAGATGTCGCACAGCCCTGAGCTTGACCACCCCGGCTTCGCTGGGCATCCTTGGCGCCGATTAGGGCGCGACCGATCTTTGAAACGCCGCATTTCCGGGCTTTGGGCGTTGAGCGTGCTCTTTTGGGTGCAGCATTCTGGCTGACACCTGTGTTGCCTTGGCGGGGATCGAATGCATCGGTCCTGCCATAAAAACAGGATCATTTGAAAAATGGCCACATACGAAATCCTGATTGCCGATGACCACCCCCTCTTTCGTAGCGCACTGCATCAAGCGGTAACCCTGGGCCTAGGTCCGGATGTCCGCCTGGTGGAAGTGGCAAGCATTGCCGAACTCGAAGCACGCCTGACCGAAAAGGCCGACTGGGACCTGGTGCTGCTGGACCTGAACATGCCGGGCGCCTATGGCTTCTCCGGCCTGGTGCTGTTGCGCGGCCAGTATCCGCAGATTCCGGTGGTAATGGTCTCGGCGCAGGAAGAAGCGTCGGTGATGGTGCGTTCCCGCGAATTTGGCGCCAGCGGTTTCATTCCCAAGTCCAGTTCGCTCGAAGTCATCCAGCAGGCCGTGCGCAATGTGCTCGACGGCGATGTGTGGTGGCCGCCCCAGGCGTTCGAGCAGGTCGATGTCTCGCCCGAGGCCAAGGCCGCCAGCGAGGGCCTGGCCAGCCTGACGCCACAGCAGTTCCGCGTGCTGACCATGGTCTGCGAGGGGTTGCTGAACAAGCAGATCGCTTATGAACTGAATGTTTCGGAGGCCACCATCAAGGCTCACGTCACGGCGATCTTCCGCAAGCTGGGGGTGCGTACCCGTACTCAGGCGGCATTGCTGCTGCAACAACTTGAGTCAATTTCCAGCCAGTAACTGGCTATTTCTTCACGCTTTTTTGACTCTGGTTGAACTAGCTTTCCCATTCCTTTTCGTTCTAGTTGCTTACTTATGTCGCCTTTCAAAGGTCAAACCGGTCTTAAACGCATCCTCAATGCCGCAGGGTATTCCCTCGACGGCCTGCGCGCGGCTTTCACGGGCGAAGCAGCGTTTCGTCAGTTGGTATTGCTCAACGTGGTGCTGATTCCCGTGTCTTTCCTGCTGCATGTCAGCCGGGTGGAGCGAGCGTTGCTGATCGCTGTCTGCCTGCTGGCGCTTATCGTCGAATTGCTCAATTCGGCGGTCGAGGCGGCGATCGACCGCATCTCCCTGGAGCGCCACCCGCTGTCGAAAAACGCCAAGGATATGGGCAGCGCTGCTCAGTTCGTGGCCTTGAGCATGATCACCGTGGTCTGGGCGGTGATTCTTATCTAAGGAATGCTCGGCAGCACGATTTCGTCGCTGCGCTGTACCCCGGCGGTAAAGGAGCGGCAGAGTTCGAGGAACTCGCGCATCGCCGAGGTCTGGTACTTCTGTTTGTGCCAGATGAAATAGAACTGCCGGGCCAGGTCCAGGTCCGGCGTCTCTACCGGGACCAGGCTGCCGCGCCGGAAGGCATCGCGCAGCGCCAGCCTGGAAATGCAACCGATCCCCAGCCCCGACTCCACGGCGCGCTTGATCGCTTCGGTGTGTTCCAGTTCGAGCCGCACGTTCAGCGCGCTGCGGTGATGCCGCATGGCCTGGTCGAAGGTCAGGCGCGTGCCCGATCCCTGTTCCCGCAGAATCCAGGCCTCATGCGTCAACTCCTCCAGGCTGGCCTGGCCGCGCCTGGCCAGGGGGTGCTGCGGCGCGCAGAACACCACCAGTTCGTCCTCGACCCAGGTTTGCACCTCGATATCCGGGTGGCTGCAGTCGCCTTCGATTAGACCCAGGTCAATTTCATAGTGGGCAACCTGTTGCACGATATGCGCGGTGTTCTGTACATGAAGTTTGACTTGGCTCTCCGGGTGGACCTGCATGAAGCTGCCGATCAACAGGGTCGCCAGGTAGTTGCCGATGGTCAGGGTCGCCCCCACCGACAACGAGCCGAAACCGGACTTGCCGTTGAGCAGGTCTTCGATTTCCTTGGCCTGGTCCAGCAGCGCCACCGCCTGGGGCAGCAGTTGTTTGCCCAGGGCGTTGAGGCTCAGGCGTTTGCCGGCACGGTCGAACAATTGGCAACTGGATTGCCGTTCGAGTTCGGTGATCGAGGTGCTCGCCGCCGACTGGGAAAGGGCCAGGAGGCCGGCAGCCCGAGAAACGCTCTCTTGCTGGGCGACGGCGACGAATACTTGCAGTTGACGGAGAGTGAATCGCATATCGATATAACCGATAACCCTTATCTTAATAATCCAGTTAACAGATATTGTCGTCGCCTTTAGAATGCTGTGCAATTGCGCACCATTCACTTGTCGCAGAGCCCGCGCAGACAACTTTCCAGGAGTCCCCCGTACATGAGCAACATGAACCACGAGCGCGTCCTCAGTGTTCATCACTGGAACGACACCCTGTTCAGCTTCAAGTGCACCCGCGATCCGGGCCTGCGCTTCGAGAACGGTCAGTTCGTGATGATCGGCCTGCAACAGCCCAATGGCCGCCCGCTTATGCGCGCCTACTCGATCGCCAGCCCGAACTGGGAAGAGCATCTGGAGTTCTTCAGCATCAAGGTGCCCGATGGTCCGCTGACTTCCCAGCTGCAGCACCTGAAGGAAGGCGACGAGATCATCATCAGCAAGAAGCCTACCGGCACCCTGGTGCTGGACGACTTGAAGCCAGGCAAGCATCTGTACCTGCTCAGCACCGGCACCGGCCTGGCGCCGTTCATGAGCGTCATCCAGGATCCGGAAACCTACGAGCGTTTCGAGAAAGTGATCCTCTGCCATGGCGTGCGTTACGTCAACGAAGTCGCCTACCGCGAGTTCATCACCGAGCATCTGCCGCAGAACGAGTTTTTCGGCGAAGCGCTGCGTGAAAAACTGATCTACTACCCGACCGTGACTCGCGAGCCGTTCGAGAACGAAGGCCGCCTGACCGACCTGATGCGCAGCGGCAAGCTGTTCAGCGATATCGGCCTGCCGCCGATCAACCCGCAGGACGACCGCGCCATGCTGTGCGGCAGCCCGAGCATGCTCGACGAGACCAGCGAAGTGCTCAACAGCTTCGGCCTGACCGTTTCGCCACGCATGCGCGAACCGGGTGACTACCTGATCGAGCGCGCCTTCGTCGAGAAGTAAGCGCCTCGTCGTACAGAAAAAGCCCGCGTTGCCTGGAAAGGCAACGCGGGCTTTTTCGTTTCCGGCTGCCGCTCAGTGCGCCGGCACCACTTCCAGGACCCGGATCAGGCCGGGCTGCGGGTAGTGCCAGCGTACGTCCAGGTCCCAGAACTGCGCGCCATACTCGCGCTCCGGCGTGGGCGTCTGGTAGGCCGGGCGCGGGTCCTGGGCCAGGCATTGCTCGATCAGCTCCACCAGCGGCTCTTGCAGGCGTTGCGCGTGGGCGTGGGCCTGTGGCAGGGCGTGGTCGCTCCACTGCACCGGAATCAGCTGCGGCGCCGCGCTGGCGATGCGGTTGCTCGCGTTGTCGACGATGTCGGCATAGGGCACATAGGGCTTGATGTCGAGAATCGGCGTGCCGTCCAGCAGGTCGATGCCGGAAATCCACAGGCGACCGGGCTCGACCTTGTCCAGCTTGACCACCGATTGGCCGATGCCGTTGGGCCTGTGGGTGGCGCGGGTGGCGAATACGCCCATGGAGGTATTGCCGCCCAGGCGCGGCGGGCGCACCTTGAGCCGCGGCTTGCCTTCCAGCGCCTGGTGGAACAGGAACAGCAGCCAGACATGGCTGACCTGCTCCAGGCCTTGCACCGCCTCGCCCTGATCGAAAGGCGCCACCAGTTCCAGCACGCCGCGGGCCGCCGGGGCCAGTTGCGGCTGGCGCGGAATGGCGAACTTTTCCTTGAAGCAGGAACGCACGAAGCCGATGGGGGAAACGCTGTAGGTCATGGTCAGGAGTCGGAACGGGGGAAGGGCGCCATGATAACCCGAGCGGGTTGTCGGGGCTGATGTCGCTTCGCGAGCAAGCTCGCTCCTACAGGAGGGGCTTGCTCGCGATAAATCCGCTCAGCCGCGAACGCGCAGGGTCAGGCCCTTGAGGAAGTTGCGCAGCAACTGGTCGCCGCACGGGCGGTAGTTGGTGTGGCCGAACTTGCGGAACAGCGCGCTCAGTTCCGGCTTGGACACCGGGAAGTCGGCCGACTTGAGGATCGCGTGCATGTCGTCTTCCTTCAGCTCGAAGGCGACCCGCAGCTTCTTCAGGATGATGTTGTTGGTCACCGGCAGTTCGATCGGCAGCGGTGGGCGGCTTTCGTCCTTGCCGCGCTTGAGGATCACCAGGCCGTCGAGAAAGTGCGCCATGACCTCGTCCGGGCAATGCACGAAGCCTTCTTCCTCGTCCTTCTTCAGGTAGCCGACCACCTCGTTCAGGCTGGTATCGAAGCCGGTGAGCTTGATGATCTCGACGACCTTCTTGTCGCTGATGTCGAGCATGTAGCGCACGCTGCGCAGTACATCGTTGTGAATCATGTCTGAAGTCCTGGTCTGTTCATGTTGAGCGCCGCAGGCAAGCGCGGCGTCGGAAAGGGGCCCTTAGAATTTCTCCTTGGCGGACAGGTAGCGCCATTGCCCGACCGGTACCTTGCCGATGGAGACCCCGCCGATACGAATCCGCCTGATCGCGACGACCTTCAGGCCCACCGCTTCGCAGAACAGGGCGATGACGCCCGGCTGCGGGTTCTTCAGGGCGAAGCGCAGGCGGTTTTCGTTCTGCCAGCTGGCCTTGACCGGTGGCAGCTCGCGGCCCTTGTAGGTCAGGCCGTGGCTCAGGCGGTTGAGGCCGTGTTCGATCATCTCGCCTGCCACCTCGACCACGTATTCCTGCTCGATCCTGGCCGCGTCGGCGGTCAGCTTGCGCAGCACCTTCCAGTCCTGGGTGAACACCAGCAGGCCGCTGGCGTTGGCTTGCAGGTCGGCGCTGGCGCTCAGGCGCAGGAAGTGGCCCTTGAGCGGGCGTTTGCCGAAACGGTGTTCCTCGGACAGGCTGGCGGCGCCCAGCGACTGCATGGCGCTGTCGACATCCTGGCCGGCCGGCACGTTCAGCAACAGGGTCACCGGCTCCGGCGCGGTGGCCTTGGCCTGCGGGTCGAGCTCGACTTTCTGGGTGTCGACCTTGAACTGCGGCTCGTCGATGACCTCGCCGTCCACGGTGACCCAGCCGCCCTCGATGAACAGCTCAGCCTCCCGGCGGGAACAGCCGACGAGTTCGATGAGGCGTTTGGAGAGACGAATCGGGTCAGTCATGACAGGGGCCGTAACAAAAGGGGGCAGGCATTGTACCTGCCTGGCGCCGGTTAATCGCGAATCCGTTCGCGCGGTGTGGCTATTAGCCGCGCAGGACGTGCTGTTGTGTCTGTTTCAAGCGCATGTGCAGCAGTGGGTAGGGTTGGCCCATGCCATCGTGTTCGGAGCGGCCGATGACCTCGAAGCCCTGCTTGAAATAGAAACCCAGGGCTTGCGGGTTCTGTTCGTTGACGTCCAGCTCGTCGGCGTTCAGGTGTTCGATGGCGTACCTGAGCAATTGCTTGCCCAGGCCCTGGCCGCGATGCGCGGGGTCGATGAAGAGCATTTCGATCTTGCCGGCGGCCACCCCGGCGAAACCGGTGATGCGCTGGCGTTGATCGCGGGTGCAGATCAGCATCACCGCATCCAGGTAGCGGTTGAGCACCAGGTTCTTCAGCAGTTCGATGTAGCTGTCCGGGAGGAAGTCGTGGGTGGCGCGCACCGAGTCTTCCCAGACCCGGGTCAGTTCCGGGTAGTCGCTGAGTTTCGGGGTGTGGATGACCGAATGCTGGCGCATGCCGCCTGCTCCTTTGCTGTGACGCCTGGTGGTGTCCTGAGCAAACGATAGACGTAAAAAAGCCCCGCATCTCGCGAAGAGAGCGGGGCTTTGCGGTTTTTACGCCTTAGAGGACTTCGGCCCAGAGGTCGTACTCGTCGGCGTCGGTCACCCGGCACCAGACCTTGTCGCCAGGCTTCAGGTCGCCGGCACCGTCGATGAACACGTTACCGTCGATTTCCGGGGCATCGAAGAAGCAGCGGCCGACCGCACCGTTCTCATCGACTTCGTCGATCAGCACTTCGATTTCCTTGCCGATGCGCTGTTGCAGGCGCGCCGAACTGATTTCCTGCTGGTGCGCCATGAAACGCTCCCAACGGTCCTGCTTGACCTCGTCCGGGACAGTTTCCAGGTCCAGGTCGTTGGCTGGCGCGCCTTCCACCGGCGAGTACTGGAAGCAGCCGACGCGGTCGAGCTGGGCTTCGGTCAGCCAGTCGAGCAGGTACTGGAAGTCTTCTTCGGTCTCGCCCGGGAAGCCGACGATGAAGGTCGAGCGGATGATCAGCTCGGGGCAGATCTCGCGCCAGGCCTTGATGCGGGCCAGGGTCTTGTCTTCGAAGGCCGGGCGCTTCATGGCCTTGAGCACTTTCGGGCTGGCGTGCTGGAACGGGATGTCCAGGTACGGCAGGATCTTGCCGGCGGCCATCAGCGGGATCAGCTCGTCGACGTGCGGGTACGGGTAGACGTAGTGCAGGCGGACCCAGACACCCAGGGTGCTGAGGGCTTCGCACAGCTCGGTCATGCGGGTTTTCACCGGCGCGCCGTTCCAGAAACCGGTGCGGTACTTGACGTCGACGCCGTAGGCGCTGGTGTCCTGGGAGATCACCAGCAGTTCCTTGACCCCGGACTTGACCAGGCGCTGGGCCTCGTCGAGCACGTCGCCCACCGGACGGCTGACCAGCTTGCCGCGCATCGACGGGATGATGCAGAAGCTGCAGCTGTGGTTGCAGCCTTCGGAAATCTTCAGGTAGGCGTAGTGGCGTGGGGTCAGCTTGATGCCCTGTGGCGGCACCAGGTCGATCAGCGGGTTGTGGTCCTGTTTCGGCGGCACCACCTCGTGCACCGCGCTGACCACCTGTTCGTACTGCTGCGGGCCGGTCACGGCCAGCACGCTCGGATGCACTTCGCGGATATTGCCTTCTTCCACGCCCATGCAGCCGGTGACGATGACCTTGCCGTTTTCCTTGATGGCTTCGCCGATCACTTCCAGGGATTCGGCCTTGGCCGAGTCGATGAAGCCGCAGGTGTTGACCACCACGACGTCGGCGTCCTGGTAGGTGGACACCACGTCATAACCTTCCATACGCAGTTGCGTGAGGATGCGCTCGGAGTCGACCAGCGCTTTCGGGCAACCCAGGGAAACGAAGCCGACCTTGGGGTTGGCTGGCGCGGTAGGGGTGGACATGTCTAACCTCGGTATAGATGTCGGGCCGCTCGGCGGGTTTGAACAAACCTGCAGCGACGGACGGGCGCTTGGTGCGCCTCTGATCAAAAAGTGCGCAATTCTAGCGATGAGCAGCGCACTTGACCAGCTTTATACAGGGAAATGCGACGAGTGCTGCGCTATGCTTCGCGCCGTTGCGCCCAGGTGAATTCCTGGAGTCAACAAAAGGTCTGTTACAACAAGTAAAACAGCGCATGCTGCAACACTAGGCATAGTGCTTCGTGCAAAGAGTCCGGGTCTGGAATCAGGAGTGTTGGATGGGTCAGGCAAGTAGTCAGGCAGCGGGCGCCGAGCATTCGGCGGCGCGACCGCTGAGTATGCTGGTCGCCGCGGTCGGGGTGGTTTATGGCGACATCGGCACGAGCCCGTTGTACACCCTCAAAGAAGTGTTCTCCGGCGGTTATGGCGTAGCGGTCAACCACGACGGGGTGCTGGGGATCCTGTCGTTGATCTTCTGGTCGCTGATCTGGGTGGTATCGATCAAGTACATGATGTTCGTCCTGCGCGCCGACAACCAGGGCGAGGGCGGGATCATGGCCCTCACGGCGCTGGCGCGGCGCGCCGCGTCGGGCCATGCGCGGTTGCGCGGGTTGCTGGTGGTCTGCGGGCTGATCGGCGCGGCATTGTTCTATGGCGACAGCATGATCACCCCGGCGATTTCCGTGCTCTCGGCGATCGAGGGCCTCGGCCTGGCCTTCGACGGTATCGACCATTGGGTGGTGCCGCTGTCGCTGGTGGTGCTGGTGGGGTTGTTCCTGATCCAGCGCCATGGCACCGCGCGGATCGGCATTCTGTTCGGGCCGATCATGGTCACCTGGTTCCTGGTGCTCGGGGCACTCGGGGTCTACGGCATCAGCCAGCATCCGGAAGTGTTGCAGGCGATGAACCCGATGTGGGCGGTGCGCTTCTTCATCGTCCACCCGGGCATGGGCGTGGCGATCCTCGGCGCCGTGGTGCTGGCACTGACCGGTGCCGAAGCGCTGTATGCCGACATGGGCCACTTCGGCCGCAAGCCGATCGCCCGCGCCTGGTTCATCCTGGTGCTGCCGGCGCTGGTGCTCAACTACTTCGGCCAGGGCGCCTTGCTGCTGGGCGAGCCGGAAGCGGCACGCAACCCCTTCTACCTGCTGGCGCCGAGCTGGGCGCTGATTCCGCTGGTGGGCCTATCGACCCTGGCCACGGTGATCGCCTCGCAAGCGGTGATTTCCGGGGCATTCTCCCTGACCCGCCAGGCGATCCAGCTCGGCTACATCCCGCGCATGTACATCCAGCACACCTCCAGCGACGAGCAGGGGCAGATCTACATCGGTACGGTGAACTGGGCGCTGATGGTCGGCGTGGTGCTGCTGGTGGTGGGCTTCGAGTCGTCCGGCGCCCTGGCCTCCGCCTACGGCGTGGCGGTGACGGGCACCATGCTGATGACCACCATCCTGGTGTCGGCGGTGATGCTGCTGCTGTGGAAATGGCCACCGGTGCTCGCGGTGCCGGTACTCCTGGGCTTCCTGCTGGTGGACGGCCTGTATTTCGCCGCCAACGTGCCGAAGATCGTCCAGGGCGGTGCCTTCCCCGTAATCGCCGGTATCGCGCTGTTCGTGCTGATGACCACCTGGAAGCGCGGCAAGCAGTTGCTGATGGACCGGCTGGCCGAAGGCGCTTTGCCGCTACCGATCTTCATCGGCAGCATTCGCGTGCAACCGCCGCATCGCGTGCAGGGCACCGCGGTGTTCCTGACTGCGCGTTCCGACGCCGTGCCCCATGCGCTGTTGCACAACCTGCTGCACAACCAGGTGCTGCATGAGCAAGTGGTGCTGCTGACCGTGGTCTACGAAGACATCCCGCGGGTGCCGGCGTCCCGGCGTTTCGAGGTGGAGGCCCATGGCGAAGGCTTCTTCCGGGTGATCCTGCACTTCGGTTTCACCGACGAGCCGGATGTGCCGCAGGCCCTGAAGTTGTGCCATCTGGACGAGCTGGACTTCAGCCCGATGCGCACCACCTACTTCCTCAGCCGCGAGACGATCATCACCTCGAAGATGGTCGGCATGGCCCGCTGGCGCGAGGCGCTGTTCGCTTTCATGCTGAAGAACGCCAACGGCAACCTGCGCTTCTTCAACCTGCCGGTGAACCGCGTGATCGAGCTGGGCACCCAGGTCGAGATCTAGCGGTAGCGATAACACAAGCCCCCGTCACCTTCGCGGTGACGGGGGCTTTTTTGTTGGAGGAGGGGGGCCGGTACTTCCTGTAGGAGCCGGGCTTGTCCGCGATACGGGCAACGCGGTGTGTCTGACGCACCGCTATCGCGAGCAAGCTTCGCTCCTACAGGTCCGCGGAGATTCGCTTTTTTGTAGGAGCCAGGCTTGCCGGCGATACGGGCAACGCGGTGTGTCTGACGCACCGCTATCGCGGGCAAGCTTCGCTCCTACAGGTTCGCGGCGATTCGCTTTTTTGTAGGAGCCAGGCTTGCCGGCGATGCGGGCAACGCGGTGTGTCTGACGCACCGCTATCGCGAGCAAGCTTCGCTCCTACAGGTTCGCGGCGATTCGCTTTTTTGTAGGAGCCAGGCTTGCCGGCGATAGCGCTCTACCTGATAGCCCGACTCATCCCGAGCAAGCTGTTTCCGGTAAAGACGCGGCCAATAAAAAGCCCCCGGTGCCGGTGGGCAGCGGGGGCTCTTGGGAGGCACTCAGGTCACTCTTCGGCGATCTTGTCCTTGCCCTGGCGTTTCTCGATGACGTTGACCAGGCGCTGGGCCAGGGCCGGGTAGTTCTCGTCGAAGTGGTGGCCGCCCGGCAGCTTCATGGCTTCGCCCACGGCGGTCTTGTCGGTGCAGCCGCTTTCGTCGACTTCTTCCTCGCCGTAGATGCACACCACCTTGGCCGCTGGCAGCTTGGCCATTTCCGGGCCGGTGGCGGCTTCCTTGCCGGCGTTGCCCAGCCAGCCTTCGACTTCGATCTCGAAGCTGCCGGTGCGGGCGAAGGCCAGCAGGATGATCGCGTCGACCCGCTGCTGCTCGGCTTCCGGCAGGCGGTTGTAGATGGCCGGCAGCACGTCCGCGCCGAACGAGTAGCCGGTCAGCACGAAACGCTTGGTGCCCCATTTCTGCCGGTAGTGCTGCATCAGTTCGGTCAGGTCGGTGGCGCTCTGTTCCGGGGTCTTGTGCTGCCAGTAGTAGCGCAGGGTGTCGATGCCCACCACCGGGTAGCCGATCTTCGCCATCTCGCCGGCCACGTCGCGGTCCAGGTCGCGCCAGCCACCGTCGCCGGAGAGGAACAGGGTCACGGTGTCCTTGGCCTGGCCGGCCGGCACTTCGACCACCGGGATGTTCAGGCCGCCGTTGTCGGAGCCCACCAGCAGCTTGCGCAGTTCGTTGTTCAGCACTTGCGGCAGGTGAATGTCGTAGTCGCTGATGCTGGTGCTGGCATTCGGGGTGTCGCGCACGAAGCCGGCGCTTTCGTCGTCGGGGTTGTCGTTCCAGGCCACCAGCCAGTGGCCGTGGGCCAGGGTCTTGGGCAGCGGGTCGGTGCAGCCGGGGGCTGGGTTGATGGTGAAGCCCACCGATACCGCCTGGGCCTTGTCGTCGTTCTGGGTGGCGATCCAGCGCCAGGCCAGGGCCGCGCCAGGGCCGATACCGCTGACCAGGGTCGCCGGGCCCTTGAGCTGGCCGAGAGCGGCCTGCAGGACCTGTTCCTGCGCCTTGCAGTCTTCCTTGGGCAGGATCGCCTGGACGATCTGCGCCGCGCCGCCGCGGCTCAGGGCCATCAGTTGGGTGTCGGTCAGGGCTTCGTCGGCGAGCACGGCCACGGCGACCCGGGCCTTGGCCTGGGTCGCAGGGGTGACGCGGGTCAGGGTCGAGCCATCGGCCTGGGCCAGGTGTTCCAGGGTCGGCTGTGGGGCTGGGCGATTCCAGTACCAGTAGCCGCCTCCCGCTATCAGGGCAACCACCGCCAGGGTGGCTAATACATACCGCCAGGAGCGTTGAATCATCAGCGTTTCACCAATCCAGTCAGGCCACCCGCAATCAGGGCGGCGGTATCGGCCAGTGCCACCAGCGGATCCAGTCCGGCGGGCACGGCCATGTAACGAGGTTCCCAGTCAGGCTGGAATTTGTCTTTGAAACGGCGCAACCCTTGGAAGTTGTACAACTGCTCACCCCGACGGAAAACCATCGATCCAAGGCGCTGGGTCAGTGGCGCGCCACGCCGGGGTTGCAGACCCGACAGCGGCACCATGCCCAGGCTGAAGCGTGCATATCCATGATTTTTATAATGCTGGATCAGGCCGACCATCATGAACTCCATGGTCAGCTTCGGCGCATCCGGGTGCGCGCGCATCAGGTCGAGGCTGGCCAGGTCGTGGCTGTAGGTCTCGAGCAGGTTGGCGAAGGCCACCGGACGTCCTTCAAAACGGATGATCGCGATACGGAAGTGCTTGAGGTAATCCTCGCTGAAACGGCCGAGGGAGAAGCCTTTCTCGCGGACGTTCTTGCCGGTCAGCCAGGCGTCGGAAATGACTTTCAGCTCGTCCATCGGCGCATGCCCGGCCTCGTGGATCTCCAGCGCCAGGCCGTCGCGCGTGCCGCGGTTCCAGGTGTAGCGCAGGTCCTTCATTTCCTTGCCCTTGGCGTCGAGGTCGAAACGCTGCAGGTCGACCCGCGCCTCTTCGCCGAGCTTGATCGCGGTCAGGCCGATGTCCATGTAGTACGGCAGGTTTTCCGCACGCACCTGGTAGAACACCGGGCGCGCATGGTGCACGTCGCACAGGTCGCGGAACTGCCAGATCATCTCGGCCCGTTGCTGGGTCGGCCCGATCGGGTCGTACAGCGCCACCAGGCTGCGGCCGCGCCGGGCGTACATGAGGAAGGCGTCGTCGTTGGGGTGGAACAGCAGCGCCTTGTCGCCGGTCAGGGACAGGCCGCCGTCGGGCTGGGAAGAGGCCATGAGGATCTTCGCCGCGCGCTCCAGCTCCTCGCTGGTGGGCAGGTGGATCACCGGGCGCGCGGTGCGCAGCAGCCAGGTCAGGGATACCACCACCAGCAGCACCGCGGCGCCCAGCAGCGAGCGCAGGCCGCGCGGGGCATCGGCGTCAAGGGTGAACTGCCACCAGAGCTGATGGCTGTAGGGCACGTCCTGGTAGGCGAACAGCAGCAGCCAGATCGAGGCGCCCAGCACGCACACGCTGGCCACCAGGTACAGCGGCGAGAACGGCAGTTCGGTGAGACGGCTCGGCCGGTAGAAGGAGCGCCGGAAAATCGCCAGGAGGCTGGCGGTCAGGGTCATCAGGCTGGCTTCTTCCCAGTCGAAACCCTTGAGCAGCGAGAGCACGGCGCCGACCAGCAGCAGGATGGTGGTCAGGATCCAGGCCGCCGACAGTCGCCGGCGCAGGCCCTGGGCCAGCAGCAGGCACAGCACGCCGATCAGGCTGGCGCCGAAGTGCGAGGCGTCCACCAGGCGGTGCGGAATCAGGAAGCCGATGTGTTGCAGGCGCGTGTCGATTTCCGGGGTCGCGCCGGAAAACAGCAGCACCACGCCAGACAGGAACACCAGCACCGCGAGGATCGGTGCCGCCAGGCCCGAAGCCACCCGCAGCGATTGGCGGGTCTGGAACAGGCGCTGGGCTTCGTTGATCAACAGCAGCACGCAGGCCACCAGCATCGGCAGGATCACGTAGATCAGGCGATACAGCAGCAGGGCGGCGGCCAGTGGCGCGGCGCCGAGCGTGTCGGCGAAGGCGGCCAGCAGAATCGCCTCGAATACCCCGACACCGCCGGGCACGTGGCTGAGCACACCCGCCGCCAGAGCCAGCAGGTAGACCAGCAGGAAGGCGCCGAAGGGCGGCGCCTCGGGCAGCAGCAGGTACAGCACGGTGGCGGCCGCGGCGACATCCAGGGCGGTGATCAGCAGCTGCAGGAGGGTCAGGCGGCGTCCCGGCAGGCGCAGGGTGCGGCGTCCGGCCTTGACCAGCAGGTTGTCCACCAGGGGTTGTTCGGGCAGGCGCCGGCGGTAGATGCCGGCGACCAGGATCGCGCAGAGCACCAGCACGGCGCCAGCAATCCCGGCCAGCAAGCCTTCGGACAGGCGCAGGGCGGCGGAGGCGGCGGGCAGGTTGCTCAAGGTCGCCAGGGCGGCGAGCGGGGGCAGGGCGCAGCCCAGGGACAGGCTGGCGAACAGGGTCATGTGCGCGACGTCGCCGGCGCCCACGCCGTGTCGGGCATAGAGCCGGTAGCGCACCGAGCCGCCGGAGAGCAGCGACAGGCCGATGGCATTGCCGATGGCAAAGGCGGTGAAGCCACCCAGGGCCAGGGTCCGCGGCGGCAGGTTCACCCCGGCATAGCGGCTGGCGGACCATTCGTAGCCGAGCAGAATGACGAAGCCGACCACGGTCGCGGCCAGGGCGCCGAGCAGCGCCGGTTTCGGCACGTCGAGGATCGAGTCATGCAGGGCATACAGATCCAGCTCGCTGAGCAGGTGGCGGCAGGCAATCAGGGCGATGCCGAACAGCAGGAGGGTGACGACCATGCCGATGGGCTGGCGGTATTTGCTCAACAGCTCCAGCCAGCGCAGGCGCGTGGCCGCGACCGGTTGATTGGCTGTAACGGTATCGGTGTCTTGTGAGTCAGACGAGTTGGCGCGCATCAATCACCTCGTGGATTGTGCGCGACAGGATGGGGGTATCCAGCCAAGTTACCAATCCCTGCAGAAAAAATAGTTTCAAATATTAACGCGTCTCACCATGGCCCTGCGAGCCCGGACGGGCAGCGTTTCATGTTGCTGCCAGGGAAGAGCATAGCGGGCAGGAAGGAATTGAGGGAGGCGACTAACGGTTCGTGGCAGATTGCCAGGTCATTGTTGCGAAAAGATTTTTTCGACAGATACAAAAAAGGCCACTCTTTCGAGTAGCCTTTTTTGATGTTTGGTTGCGGGAGCCGGATTTGAACCGACGACCTTCGGGTTATGAGCCCGACGAGCTACCAGGCTGCTCCATCCCGCGTCTGTGGGGCGGCATTCTACAGATGAGCGCCAGGGTGTCAACCGTTAATGCTGCGCAGGGTCAAATAAATGTCCTGGAGCCAGCAAAAGAGGGTAAGTCTCGGTCGCAAAAGGGGTTTTATGTTATTCATCGCCTCATTCGCGGCAGGCGGGAACAAAACGAACGCGCACAAAAAAGGCCACTCTTTCAAGTGGCCTTTTTCGATGTTTGGTTGCGGGAGCCGGATTTGAACCGACGACCTTCGGGTTATGAGCCCGACGAGCTACCAGGCTGCTCCATCCCGCGTCTGATGTGGCGGCATTCTACAGAGGATCGCCGGGTTGTCAACCCATGGTTCTTAAAAAACTCTTCATGTTCAATTGCTTAGCTTGCGTGAGCGAGCGGCGAATCGGCCTCGGGGGCATGCCACACAAGGCTTTCAGCTCTATCGAAGGGCTTCGCTTGATTGAGAAAGTAAATTTATTTTCCGATTTTTCAGGCGTCGGGCAGGAGAAATCAAACTACTGGTGCTATATACAGTTCCCGGTGAGATACTGTCGACCCTGTTGTCTGTTCGACCTTCCGCCTCTGGTGAACTCTGCCCCTATATGACGCAGCGCAAAATCATCCACATCGACTGCGATTGCTTCTATGCCGCCATCGAAATGCGCGACGACCCGCAGCTGGCCGGCCGACCCATGGCGGTGGGCGGTTCGGCGGAGCGTCGTGGGGTCATCGCCACCTGCAACTACGAGGCCCGGGCCTTCGGCGTGCGTTCGGCCATGTCGTCGCGGCACGCGCTGACGCTGTGCCCCGACCTGCTGATCGTCAAGCCGCGCATGGAGGCCTACCGCGAGGCATCGAAAGAGATTCATACGATCTTTCGCGACTACACCGACCTGATCGAGCCGCTGTCCCTGGACGAGGCCTATCTGGACGTTTCCGACAGCCCCAGTTTCGCCGGCAGTGCCACGCGCATTGCCCAGGACATTCGCCGCCGGGTATCCAACCAGTTGCACATCACGGTGTCGGCCGGCGTGGCGCCGAACAAGTTCCTGGCCAAGATCGCCAGCGACTGGAAAAAGCCCAACGGGCTGTTCGTGATCACGCCGGGCCAGGTCGAGAATTTCGTGTCGGCCTTGCCGGTCAACAAGCTGCATGGCGTGGGCAAGGTCACGGCCGACAAGCTGGGGCGCCTGGGGATCGTCAACTGCGAGGCGTTGCGCGACTGGAGCAAGCTGGCGCTGGTGCGCGAATTCGGCAGTTTTGGCGAGCGCCTGTGGAACCTGGCGCGGGGCATCGACGAGCGGCCGGTACAGAACGACAGCCGGCGCCAATCCATCAGCGTGGAAAACACCTACGACGTCGATCTGCCGGACTTGCAGAGCTGCCTGGACAAGCTTCCGGAGCTGATGCAGACCCTGGCCGGCCGGATCGAACGAATCGACAGCAGTTATCGGCCGGGCAAACCCTTCGTCAAGGTGAAGTTCCATGACTTCACCCAGACCACCCTCGAGCAGGCGGGAGCCGGGCGGGATCTGGACAGTTACCGGCAGCTGCTGACCCAGGCGTTCAAGCGCGGGGACCGGCCGGTGCGGCTGTTGGGGATTGGCGTGCGCCTGCAGGATCTGCGGGGCGGGCATGAGCAGTTGGAGCTGTTCAGCCGCTGATTGTGTCTCCCAATAGAAGGGCGGCTTGCCTGCGGTCCAGGTGACGGGGCTTCAGGTACACCCTGTCATCGTTTATCGCGGGCAAGCCTCGCTCCTACAGGGGCTGTGCAGGTTTTAGCGGGCGCCAGGATCGGCGACCAGGCGGCCGGCGTTCTTGGTCAGCGACTTGAGGAATTCGCTTTGCAGCTCCGGATCGTTGCGGGTCAGCTCGATCAGGCTCTGTTCCAGCTCGCTGGCTTCTTCTTCCAGGCCCAGCTCGGATAGACGCTTGACCCGGTGCACCCACTGGCTCACTTCGTCGTCCTCGAGGTCGTCGTAGATCAGGTTGTGCGCTTCGAGCAGCTTGCCGCGCAGCGTGCCGCTGATGCTCAGCGACGAGTCGGAATGCACGTCGTCCTGGGCATCCGCGACGCTGATCTGCAACGTGCCGATATGCTTGAGGTCCTGCTCGGAAAACGGGCTGTCCAGCAGGTTCAGGCGCAGCACGCCATTGCGGTCGGTGCTCAGGTCGAAGGTTTCCCTGCCGGCCTTGACCTGCACCGGGCGCTCGCTCCAGGGCAGGCTCGAATACTCCACGCGCTTGTCGCGCTGGACTTCGTCGATACCCGCCAGGTTCTGCTGCGCCCGGCCATGGGACTGCACGTTCATGAACGGGTTGAGCCCGGCCACGCCGTAGCTGATCCAGTCCTTGGTGACGCTGTCCGGCAGGTTGCCCAGGGCAAACACGTTGACCACATTGGCGCCGATACCGGCGACCACCGCTACCGCGCCCAGCGGAATCTCATAGAGTTCCCGCCAGGGTTGATAGGGGGTGTAGCGATCGTAGCGACGGGTGACTTCGAACTCGGTGACTTCGAAGGTCTTCTGCTCGTGGATGCGTACCCGGCGTTGCGGCAGCTCAAGCACCTTAGGCTCACCGACATCGATCTGCAGGCTGTGGTCGAGCAATTTACGCTCGACACGTTCCTCGTGTTCGCTGCGTTGCGACATCTGGTTGGCGCAGCCGCTGACCAGCAGGGCGCCGCACAAGGCGGCGCCACCGAGGCCTAAGGTGTTTCGCTTGAACATGACTTCTCTATCTGGTTTCAGCGACGGATACGGGCTTGGAGGAAGGACAGCACGTCGGCCACCGGCAGCGCTTGCGCCTCGGCTTCGGTACGGCTCTTGTATTCCAGGTTGCCTTCGGCCAGGCCACGGTCGCTGACCACGATCCGGTGTGGGATGCCGATCAGTTCCATGTCCGCGAACTTGATGCCCGGGCTGGTCTTCTTGTCGCGATCGTCCAGCAGCACTTCGAAGCCGGCCGCGGTCAGTTGCGCGTACAGCTTGTCGGTGGCTTCGCGAACCTGCTCGGTTTCATAGCGCAGCGGCACCAGGGCGATCTGGAACGGCGCCAGGGTGTCGCTCCAGATGATGCCGTTCTCGTCGTTGTTCTGCTCGATGGCCGCGGCCACCACGCGGGACACGCCGATGCCGTAGCAGCCCATTTCCAGGGTGACCGGCTTGCCGTTCTCGCCCAGCACTTCGCACTTCATCGCCTTGCTGTACTTGTTGCCCAGCTGGAAGATGTGCCCGACTTCGATGCCGCGCTTGATCTCCAGGGTGCCCTTGCCGTCCGGGCTCGGGTCGCCGGCGACCACGTTACGCAGGTCGGCCACGGTCGGGAGCGCCATGTCGCGTTCCCAGTTGAAGCCGAAGTAGTGCTTGTCGTCGATGTTCGCGCCGATGCCGAAGTCGCTCATCAGGGCGACCGAGCGGTCGATGATGATCGGCAGCGGCAGGTTCAGCGGGCCCAGGGAGCCGGCGCCGGCGCCGATGGCGTCGCGCAGCTCGGTTTCCGAGGCCATGACCAGCGGGCTGGCCACGCCAGGCTGGTTGGCCGCCTTGATTTCGTTCAGCTCGTGGTCGCCGCGAACGATCAGGGCGATCAGCTTGCCGGCTTCCTCGGCATGCACCACCAGGGTCTTGACGGTCTTTTCGATGGGCAGGTTGTAGCCTTCCACCAGCTGCGCGATGGTTTTCGCGTCGGGGGTATCGACCAGGCGCAGTTCTTCGCTTGGCGCCGGGCGCGAGGTTTCACGAGGCACGGCTTCGGCTTTCTCGATGTTCGCCGCGTAGTCGGAGCCGTTGCTGAAGACGATATCGTCTTCGCCGGACTCGGCCAGTACGTGGAACTCATGGGAGCCGGCGCCGCCAATGGAACCGTTGTCCGCTTCTACCGGACGGAATTTCAGGCCCAGGCGGGTGAACACGTTGCAGTAGGCTTCGTGCATGCGGTCGTAGGTGACCTGCAGCGATGCCTGGTCGGCGTGGAAGGAATAGGCGTCCTTCATGATGAACTCGCGACCGCGCATCAGGCCGAAGCGTGGGCGGATTTCATCGCGGAATTTGGTCTGGATCTGGTACAGGTTGATCGGCAGCTGCTTGTAGCTGCTCAGCTCGTTGCGGGCCAGATCGGTGATCACTTCTTCGTGGGTCGGGCCAGCGCAGAAATCGCGGCCATGACGATCCTTGAAGCGCAGCAGTTCAGGGCCGTACTCCTCCCAGCGACCGGATTCCTGCCACAGTTCAGCCGGTTGCGTGCTCGGCATCAACACTTCCAGGGAGCCGGCGGCGTTCATTTCCTCACGAACGATGGCTTCGACCTTGCGCATCACCCGCAGGCCCATCGGGAGCCAGGTGTACAGGCCCGAGGCCAGTTTGCGGATCATGCCGGCGCGCAGCATCAGCTGATGGCTGATCACGACCGCATCGGAAGGCGTTTCTTTCTGTGTGGCGAGCAAAAATTGACTGGTGCGCATGGTAGGCCGTTGTCGGTTGCTGAGACTGGAAATGACGGAGCATTGTACGGGCGAGATCCGTTGCCGTACAGGCGTGCGGCCGGGGGAGGTCGGGGCGCCGGCCGAAGGCCCGTGCGCCCGGGAGTTTCTTAGCGTTCTTCGCTGACGGCGGCCGCTGGCGGCGTGGCTTCGGGGGCTGCCGGCGGCTCGGCGCGACGGCTTTCCTGGAACCAGTGCAGGGCGATCAGGATCAACGTCGGCACGCCGAGCAGTGCGGTGATCATGAAGAAGTCGTGATAACCGAACTTCTCCACCATGACGCCGGAATAACCGCCGATCAGGCGTGGCAACAGCAGCATGATCGAGCTGAGCAGGGCGTACTGGGTCGCCGAGAATTTCAGGTTGGTCAGGCTCGACAGGTAGGCGACGAAGGCCGAGGTGGCCAGGCCCGAGCTGAAGTTGTCCAGGGAAATGGTCAGCACCAGCATCTGCAGGTTGGGGCCCATGTCGGCGAGCATCAGGAACAGCAGGTTGGTCGCGGCGGAAGCGGCGCCACCGATGAACAGGATCGGCAGGATGCCGAAGCGCACGATCAGCAGGCCGCCCATGCCGGCCCCGACCAGGGTCATGATCAGGCCGAAAATCTTGCTGACGCTGGCGATCTGGTCCTTGGTGAAGCCCTGGTCGATGTAGAAGACGTTGGCCATCACGCCCATCACCGTGTCCGACATCCGGTAGGTGGCGATCAGGCCCAGCAACAGCAGCGCTTGCCAGCGGTAGCGCAGGATGAAGTCGTTGACGGGGGTCAGCACCGGCGCCAGGCCGCGACGGCCCATGGCCGACAGGCACAGGGACGTCAGGATGATGTAGAGGATGGCCCGCAGGAACGCCCGGTCTTCCAGCAACAGGTCCAGCAGGCTGACGCCTTCGAACAGCACGCTGGCGAAATCGGTGTTGTACAGCTGGGTGAACATCGCCGGCACGGACACCAGCAGCACGATCAGCACGAACACCGAGACCAGCTGGTGCATGAAACTGTAGCGTCCGGCGGACAGCTGGGTGCGCAGCGGCACTGGTGGTTCGCGCATGAACAGGGTGGTCAGCAGCGCGGGAATCATCAGGACGCCGAACAGCACATAGGTGCCGGTCCAGGCCGAATGCTTGTAGCTGAAACCGGTGGAGCCGAAGCCTTCGGCGAAGAACAGGGCGCCGGCGGTGGCCAGCAGCGCCGCGACGCGGTAGCCGGACATGTAGCTGGCAGCCAGGGCGGCCTGGCGGCTGTCGTCGGCGATTTCCAGGCGGTAGGCGTCCACCGCGATGTCCTGGGTGGCCGAGGCGAAGGCGACGAGAACGGCAATGGCGATCAGCCAGGACAGGTGTTTTTGCGGATCGCAGAACCCCATGCCGATCAGCCCGAGGAGCACCAGCGCTTGCGACAGGACCAGCCAGGAGCGGCGGCGTCCGAGTTTGCCCAGCAGCGGCAGGCGCCATTGGTCGAGCAAGGGCGACCAGACCCATTTGAAGGCATAGGCCAGGCCGATCAGGCTGGCATAGCCAATGGTCTCGCGAGCCACGCCGGCTTCACGCAACCAGACCGAAAGCGTCGAAAACACCAGCATGTAGGGCAGGCCGGCGGCGAAACCAAGCAGCAACAGCACGAGCGTCGAGGGGCTGGCATAGGCGGCGAGCGCGGCGCGCCAGGTTTTACGGGGCATGGGCTGGAGTCTGCCTCAGAATTACGGAAACAAAGCGCGCACTCTAACCGCTGTGCTCTACCGGACGCCAGCCATGGCGCCGAATATCCACTCGATTGTTCAGGATCGAGACACCTTCCATGCGCAATCGCGCGCGCTGTTCGTCGCCCGATGCGCTGCCCGCAGGCAGGCTGATACGCCCGCCCGCGCCCAGCACACGGTGCCAGGGCAGGGTGGTGTCGGCGGGCAACTGGCTGAGCGTGCGCCCGACCCAGCGCGCGGCACGTCCCAGGCCGGCCATTTCCCCCAGTTGGCCATAGCTGACCACTTTGCCTTCCGGCACTTGGGCGAGGGTCAGGTAGAGCGCCGTGCGTCGGATTTCGGCGGGACTTTGGGCGGTGTCGAGCGGTTCGGTCACGTGTGGATTTCCTGATGAAGGCTTGTAAACCGTCTGTAGGACAAAGCAGGTATTAACGGTTGAAAAGTTGAACTCACTATAGATAGCCGAGTCAGTCGTACCTGACGCGTTATCGATGTGGATAATGCCGGTTTTTTTCGCAAACTCGAGTCCTGTATCTGTTTATGTTGTCCAGAACCCTGCTGTGCCTTGCCGTTTTCAGTGCCTCCAGCCCCTTGCTCGCCGATACCGTGTGGTTGAAGAACGGTGACCGCCTGAGTGGCAAGATCAAAGTCTTCGACGGTGGCAAATTATTGATCCAGACCGAGTATGCCGGGGCCATCCCGATCGACTGGAAACAGGTCAAGACCCTGGAAAGCGACCAGGAACTGCTGGTCAAGCAGGACGCCTATAGCGGTGAGAAGGCCAAGTCCCTGCATGCGGCGGAAGATGGCAAGGTGACCCTGGCCAACGGCGAGGCGCCGAAGACCGTGGAGCTGGCGAGCATCCAGCAGATCCTCAAGCCCAAGCCGGTGGTCGAGGACCTGGTGTGGAAGGGCAATGTCGATATGGCGCTGGATTATCAGCGGGCGGACAAGGACACCGACGACTACGACATCGACTTCAAGACCTCGGCGCGCCATGGCAAATGGCGGCACACCGCGGAAGGCGAATACAACCGCGAGTTCCAGAACGATGTGGTCACCACCGACAACTGGCGCGCCGAATACGCCCTGGACCGCTTCCTGACCGACCAGTGGTTCTGGCAGGGCCGCTTGAATTACAAGCGCGACAAGGTCGAGGACCTGGCCCGCCAGCGCGTGGTGGGTACCGGCCCGGGCTATCAGTTCTGGGACGACGAGCTGGGTGCGTTCTCCCTCGGGTCGCTGTTCAACCGTACAGACTATGAGTACAAGGATGGCGGCAAGGACAACTTCTATTCCCTGGCCATGAAGTGGGACTACAACCGCTACCTGATCGGCAAGCGAGTCGAGCTGTTTACCAATGGCGAGGTGGGCAAGCCGCTCTCCGATGTGGCCAATTACGCCCTGGATGCCGAAATCGGCCTGCGCTACAAGGTCACGGACTGGGCGTCGCTCAACCTCAAGGCCGAGCGCGACATCATCAGCGGCACCAAGGACAGCGACCTCAACAAGACCCGCTACACCGCGGGGTTTGGCGTGGCCTGGTAAGCGTCGCAGCCCTTGCAACGAAAAAGTCCCGCGGTTCGCACCGGCGGGACTTTTCGTTCGACGGCGCCAGGGCGCGGTCTCAATAACACCTGGTCATGCGTGGCTCAGCTGCAGGTCCCTTGACGGGCGCCGGCCTGGTACTGGCATTCGCTTCGTGTGCTGCCGTCTTCGTTCCAGAAGCGCATCCAACCGTGCTCCTGGCCGTCGAGGTAGTCCGTGGATGACTTCATCTGGCCGTTTTCGTACCAGGTAAGCGCAGGCCCTTGCAGCTGTGCGTCCTTGTAGATCTTGTGGTCCTTGAGCCGGCCATTGTCGTACCACTCCTTGAAATCACCCTGCTCGCGGTGCTGTTCATCCCACTGCCACTGGAGGGTCTGCACGCCCTGTTCGTTCCAAAGGGCATAACTGCGCTGGGTGCCGTGTTCGTCGTTGAATTGCTTCTGCTTTACCTTGCCGTTGGGGTGGTACTCGACCTGCCAGCCCACGGGCTGGTTGTCGACGTAGTCGACAGTGCCTTCCAGGGTGCCATCGGGGTAGTAGGACGGGCTGGGCCCGACTTTCTTGCCGGCGACGAAGGTGCCACTGTTCTTGACCCGCCCATCCGGGTAATAGCTGATGGCTGGGCCGTCCAGCAGGTTGTCGCGGTAGGTGATGCGACCGGCGAGCTTGCCGTTCTCGTCGTATTCCAGGTATTCGCCGTCGACGCGTTTGTCCTGGTGCCAGTTGTAGGCCTCGGCCACCTTGCCATTGTCGTGGTAGGTGGTTTGCCGACCCTCGAGAAGGTCGTCCAGGTAGTTCGTGCGTTCGACCACGACACCGTTCTCGGAGTAGGTCAGCACCTCTCCCTGGCGTCTGCCTTGGGCGTCATAGCCGATGCTTTGACCGATCTGGCCGCTCGGGTAGTAGGTTTTCGAGGTGTGCACGGGCTTGCCTGAAACGAAGTCCTCGGTGCTGACGAAAAAGTCCCGGCGCAGGGTGCCTGATTCGGCATAGAAGACTTTCGCGTGCCAGGCTTTTTGCCGTTTGTCGTAGCTCATCGGCATCTTCAGGTAGTACGAGGCCAGGCTCTGGCCTGTCGGCGCGTATTGCTCGTCGAGATAGAGCTTGCCGTCGACCAGGGAAGCGGTCAGGTCACCGCACTCTTCGGGGGTACAGGGCCGGACTTTCTTGAAGAAGGCGCGTTTTCCGTCGCAGTCCGAAAGGGTTAGCAACAGAGGGACCTGTTGATCGATCAGTTGCTGAATCTCTCCCAGGGCTCTGCTGAATGATTCTTCGGGAATGCCTGCCGATTCCGGCGTGAGATACACCTCGTTGCTTCCACAGCGATGGGCAGTGGAAAGCTCCAGCAGCACCGCGAGCCGCAGCTGGGGCTGTTGTTCCGAGTCCACCCCGATGTAGCTGGAGCGGGTGTTCATGCTGGTGATGACCGTTGGGTGGTCGGGGACAGGGGCGGCCGAGAGAGTGAGCGGGAGGGTGAAGGTCAGTACGGCAGTGCTCAACGACTTCCAGTGTTTGAACGGCATCCTGCTGTTTCCATGTGATTGTCCAGGGGGTGGCGGATCATAAGCGTACGGGCGATGAGTAAAAACACCCGGGCACAAAAAAGCCCCGCTTTGAGGGCGGGGCTTTTTACTGTTTCAGTACAAGTTAGATAACTTGAACTTCTTCAGCTTGCATGCCTTTCTGACCGCGGGTAGCGATGAAAGAAACCTGCTGGCCTTCTTTCAGGGTTTTGAAACCGTCGGATTGGATAGCTTTGAAGTGTACGAACAGGTCGTCACCGGATTGTGGAGTGATGAAGCCGAAGCCTTTTTCATCGTTGAACCACTTAACGGTACCGGTTTGGCGATTGGACATGGTGTATCTCCTTGGACAAAGTTAACTGCGGCTCAGGAAAAGCCCTGGCCGAGACTGAGTGCAAAGAGCAGGAAAAATTCTGGAGATGGTTGGATCGAAATTCAACATCGTGTAGAGATTCTCAGTGACACAAGCAGCACAGTGGCGCCACCTTAACCCTTTTTCCAGAACCTGCCAATGTTCTTTGCGAAGGATTCGCGCTTTTAGTGACTGGCGGTGTGGCGGATGCGCTCCAGCCCGCCAGTATTGCGGCCTGCAGCGAGAAAAGCGGTGCAGACTTTGAACCCGCAGGCGCACCCCGGTAAGATGCCGGACAGAATTTTTCCACCTCGCTATTTCAGGACACCCGCCATGAGCATCAAATCGGACAAGTGGATTCGCCGCATGGCGCAAGAGCACGGCATGATCGAGCCTTTCGTGGAGCGCCAGATGCGTGGCGAAGGCGCGGACCGGCTGATTTCTTTCGGCGTTTCGAGCTACGGCTACGATGTGCGCTGCGCCGATGAGTTCAAGGTGTTCACCAACATCAATTCGGCCACCGTCGATCCGAAAAACTTCGATGCCGGCAGCTTCGTCGACATCAAGAGCGACGTCTGCATCATCCCGCCCAACTCCTTCGCTCTGGCCCGTACCGTCGAATACTTCCGCATCCCGCGCAATGTGCTGACGATCTGCCTGGGCAAGAGCACTTATGCCCGTTGCGGCATCATCGTCAACGTCACTCCGCTCGAGCCTGAGTGGGAAGGCCACGTGACCCTGGAATTCTCCAACACCACCACCTTGCCGGCGAAGATCTACGCCAACGAAGGCGTGGCGCAGATGCTGTTCCTGGAGTCCGACGAAGAGTGCGAAGTGTCCTATAAGGACCGTGGCGGCAAGTACCAGGGCCAGCGTGGCGTGACCCTGCCGCGTACCTGAGTTCGCCGTCCGATCAAGTAGCGGGAATTCCTGGGCGGGCAGATACTCTATTCAGAGGACTGCCCCGGTTTGCGCACAGCGGACCGTGCATAGCTCAGGAGTACCCCATGAAGATCGATCCGCTTGTAAGCGCCGCAATTGCCAGACTTGAGCCCAATCAGGTCGGCGTCCTGGCCTGGTCACTGCTGGCGCACCCCAGCGTGGCAGGCGGCATTCCCGGCCAACCCGACCCGGATTCCCCACAACCCGCCGAGCCGACCGAACCTGGCGAGCCAACCCTGCCGGACGAGCCGCCTCCCGCTCCTGTCGCCTGATTGACGCCCCTGAAAAAAGGCCGGCCCGCCGCATCCATCGAGGTCGCGGCGGGCTGGCCTTTTGCCTGTTGGCGCTCTGGAGCTACTTCAGGTTGCCGCTGAGAAACTGTTTCAGGCGCTCGCTCTTCGGATTGCCCAGCACCTCTTCCGGCACGCCTTCTTCTTCCACCAGCCCCTTGTGCAGGAACAGCACCTGGCTCGACACCTTGCGCGCGAAGCTCATTTCATGGGTGACCATGATCATGGTCCGGCCTTCCTCGGCCAGCCCCTGGATCACCTTGAGCACTTCGCCCACCAGCTCTGGGTCGAGGGCCGAGGTGGGTTCGTCGAACAGCATCACTTCCGGTTCCATCGCCAGGGCCCGGGCAATCGCCACCCGCTGCTGCTGGCCGCCGGAGAGAAAGGCCGGGTACTGGCCGGCTACCCGGGCGGGCAGGCCGACCTTGTCCAGGTAGCGCCGGGCGCGCTCCTCGGCCTCGCTCTTGCTGATGCCCAGTACCCGGCGCGGCGCCATGGTGATGTTTTCCAGCACGGTCATGTGGCTCCACAGGTTGAAGTGCTGGAACACCATGGCCAGGCGGGTGCGGATCCGTTGCAGCTCCTCGGCGTCGGCCACGTGCATGCCGTGGCGGTCCTTGACCATGCGGATCGCCTGGCCGTCGAGGCTCATGGCACCGTCGTCCGGGGTCTCGAGGAAGTTGATGCAACGCAGGAAGGTGCTTTTGCCCGAGCCGCTGGCGCCGATCAGGCTGATCACGTCGCCGGTCCTGGCCTTGAGCGAGACCCCTTTGAGCACTTCATTGTCGCCGTAGCATTTATGCAGGCCTTCGATGGTCAGTTTGTACATGGCATGCATCCTCAAGGCGAAAGTAGGTAGCCGCTGCGATAGGCTTCGCGGCCGGCGACATGGGCGATCACCATGCCGGCCGTGGCAATGCGGCGCAGCGAACGGGCGTAGAGCAGGCCGGCGCCGCTGCAGTGAATGGGTGTGACACGGTCGGTGATCGGGTCGATGACCTCGGCGACCTGTTGACCGGCCTCCAGGTATTCCCCGGGCAGGGCGGTGAACACCAGCAAGCCGCCGACGGGCGTGGCCACCGGCTCGACACCGGCCAGCGGAGTGGCCGGATAGGGCAGTTCGGGCAGGGCTGGCGCCTCGCCGGCAATGGCGCCGAAATGGGTCAGGTAATCCAGCACCGCCTGGCAATCCCGGCTCGCCAGGTCGTGGTTGACATCGCCCTGGCCGCGCAGCTCGACAGTGACTGAAAAACTGCCCTGGGGAATGGCGAACCGTTCGCCGAAGCGCTGTTGCAATTGCCACCAGAGCAGGGTGAAGCATTCGTCGAACGACTGGCCGCCGGAGTCGGTGGCCAGCAGGCAGGCCTGCGAACCGATATAGCGGGCCAGCGGTTCGACCTGCGGCCAGGCCTCGGGCGTGGTGTACAGGTGGGCCACGGCTTCGAAATCACAGTGCAGGTCCAGCACCATGTCCGCGTCGCAGGCCAGGCGCTGCAAGGCCAGGCGCTGGGACTGCAGCTGGGTGCCGGCGGTCTGCTCTGCCAGGGCATGGCGCAGGGCGGCGCGGATGAGTTCGCGGTTGTGCCGCGGGTCGTCGTTCAGCTGGCTTTCGATGGCGTTGCCGACCTGGTCGGCGACGTCGACGAACCAGCGATTGAAGTTCTGCCCGCTCTCCAGTTCGTAGCGGCCCAGCGGCACATCCATCAATACCTGCTCCAGGCCGACCGGATTGGCCACCGGGACCAGGACGATTTCGCTGCGCAGGCGGCCCTGGGCTTCCAGCTCCGCCAGGCGCGCCTTGAGGTGCCAGGCCACGAGCATGCCCGGCAACTCGTCGGCGTGTAGCGACGACTGGATGTAGATCTTGCCTTCGGCCCGTTCGGGGCCGAAGTGGAAACTGTGGATCTGCCGCGCGGTGCCCGGCAGCGGGGCGAGCAGATCATGGGTCTGGTGGCGCATGGGGAATGGTTTGCCTTGTTCTAGTGGGCCGGACCGAGGAAGGCCAGCCAGCGGCGTTCGGCGAGACGGAACAGGCCGACCAGCGCGAAGGTCACGGTGAGGTAGATCAACGCGGCGATGCCGAAGGACTCGAACGTCATGAAGGTCGCCGAGTTGGCATCGCGGGCGACTTTCAGCACGTCCGGTATGGTCGCGGTGAAGGCTACGGTGGTGGAGTGCAACATCAGGATCACTTCGTTGCTGTAGTAGGGCAGCGAGCGGCGCAGGGCCGACGGCATGATCACGTAGGCGTACAGCTTCCAGCCGCTGAGGCCGTAGGCCTTGGCGGCCTCGACTTCACCGTGGGCCATGCTGCGGATCGCCCCGGCGAAGATCTCCGTGGTGTAGGCGCAGGTGTTCAGGGCAAAGGCGAGGATGGTGCAGTTCATCGCGTCGCGAAAGAACGCATCGAGCACCGGCTGGGCGCGGATCGCCGCGATGCTGTAGATCCCGGTGTAGCAGATCAGCAGCTGGATATAGAGCGGCGTGCCGCGGAACAGGTAGGTGTAGAACTGCACCGGCCAGCGGATATAGAAGTGCGGCGAGACCCGGGCGATGGACAGCGGGATCGACACCAGGAAGCCGATGAAGATCGAGGCGCTGAGCAGCCACATCGTCATGGCCAGGCCGGTGATGTTGTAGCCGTCGCTATAAAGGAAGGGGCGCCAGTATTCCTGCAGGAGTTCGATCATCGCACCGCCTCCCGCGAGCCGGCCGCGTAGTGGCGTTCGAGCCAGCGCAGGACGACGTTGGACGCGCTGGTGATGAGCAGGTAGATCACCGCCGCCAGCACCAGGAAGTAGAACAGCTGGTAGGTGCTCTTGCCGGCGTCCTGGGCGGCCTTGACCAGGTCGGCCAGGCCGATGATCGACACCAGTGCGGTGGCCTTGAGCATCACCATCCAGTTGTTGCCGATGCCCGGCAGGGCAAAACGCATCATCTGCGGAAAGATCACGAAGCGAAAACGCTGGCCGCGCTTGAGGCCGTAGGCGGTGGCGGCTTCGATCTGGCCGCGGGGCACGGCGAGGATGGCGCCGCGGAACGTTTCGGTGAAGTACGCCCCGTAAATGAAACCCAGGGTGATGACCCCGGCGCTGAACGGGTCGATCTCGATGTATTCCCATTCCATGAAGTTGGTGAAGGACGTCAGCCAGGTTTGCAGGCTGTAGAAGATCAGCAGCATCAGGACCAGGTCCGGTACGCCGCGGATCAGCGTGGTGTAGAGCTGGGCCGGCAGCCGCACCAGGCCCAGCCGGGAGAGTTTGGCGCTGGCGCCGATCAGGCCGAGGAGGACGCTGAGCAGCAGCGACAACACCGAAAGTTTGATCGTCATCCAGGTGCCTTCCAGCAGCAACGGACCGAACCCCTTGAGGCTGAAGGCGGAAAGCCCAAGGGTTTGCAAAAGTTCTTCGAACATAAATCAGGGACCTGTGGCGATAAAAAAGGCGCCCATCGAGGATGGGCGCCAGGTGCTTATTTACCGCTGTAGAGATTCAGGTCGCCAAAGTGCTTTTTCTGGATGGTGGCGTAGGTGCCATCATCGTGTAACGCTTTGATACCTTTATCCAGGAGAGCCTTGAGCTCTTTGTTACCTTTCGAGATACCGACAGCTGTCTTGGCCGGCAGCAGCGGGCTTTCCACTGGCTTGCTCACTTCATAATCGGCGCCTTGCGGCGATTTCAGGAACCCCAGCTCGGCTTGCAGCATGTCCTGGATCGACGCGTCCAGACGTCCGGAAATCAGGTCGGCGTACACCTGGTCCTGGTTCTGGTAGGCCTGGGTCTTTACCCCGGCCTTGTCCAGCACGGCCTTGGCATAGGCTTCCTGGATGGTGCCCTGCTCGTAGCCGACGGCCTTGCCCTTGAGCGAGGCGGTGTCTTCGCTCAGGCCGGAACCTTTCTTGAAGACGAAGGAGGTCGGGCCGGAGAACAGCTCGCTGGAGAAGTCGATGACCTTCTCGCGGGCCGGAGTGACGGTCATGGACGAGATCACACCGTCGAATTTATTGGCCTTGAGGCCCGGGATCATGCCGTCGAAATCGCTTTCGACCCATTTGCACTTGACCTTCAGTTCGGCACAGATGGCATTGCCCAGGTCGATGTCGAAGCCTACCAGGCTGCCATCGGCGGCCTTGGATTCGAAAGGTGCGTAGGACGGGTCGACGCCGAAGCGCAGTTCCTTGTATTCCTTGGCCAGCGCGGAGCCGGCGGCCATGCAGAGAGCCAGTGCAGAAAGGGTCAGCAGTGCTTTTTTCATTATGTAATCCCTGGAAACCAAGATGAGCGCTTGTGGCGCATTAGGACTGTTACTGCAAAGCGTCAGACTTAATGAAAGTAGCAATTTCCGAACCAGAGTCCCGAACAGGTGTTTTAAAAGGTGGTGCAAGGGCGGGGGATGGGCCGGCCATGCACTGAAAAGGCGCGTGCCGCAGCTCATGCATCAATAGCGAGCGGGGGCCGGTTGGCCGGGGCGAATGTGGGGGAGGAAAAGCGGCGCGGGGGCCGGCCCACCCCCTGCTGGGGGCGGGCGGCGCAAGGTCACTTGCCTGGAGTGAGGGTCAGGCGGGTCTTGCCGTAGAGACGGTCGAAGTTCTGCGGTTGCAGCGGGAAGCTCAGGTACTGGCCCTTGAGCCAGCCGTCGATGCCGTTCAGGTAGTTGGGGCTGGCCGGGTTGCCGGACTGGCCGCTGCTGTTCATCACGCTCAGCGGTTCGCTCTGGCCGAAGTCGACGATCAGGCGCAGCGCCGGGGCCTGGGTGACAGCGAAGTCCTGGCCCCAGCGATACGGCGAGCTGTTCAGGGTGCTGTGATCGCCACCGGCGGCCAGTGGGCCGCGAATCGTCTGGCCGCTGGCGTTTTTCCAGCTGTAGCCGTGCAGCTTGCCCCATTGCCAGGCGCGGCGATCGCCACCCAGCTGGCGTTCGCCGGCGCTGATGGCCGCGGCCAGGCTGCGGGCGAGGATCGTCGGTTTGTCTTCTTTCTGCGGGGTCCGGCTGTCGTCCCAGAACGGGCTGTCTTCCTGGCCGAGCAGGTGGTCGGCCTGGGCCGAATAGGACAGCGCGCCGTTGGCGACGAAGGCCTGCCACGCCGGGCTGGATTCCGGGCCCAGCTTGTCGAGGAAGATCAGCCTGGCGCTTTCCTGCAGGAACAGCTCGTAGATCGCCGCGTCGGCCGATACCGGGCTGAGCTTGCCGTCGAATGCCATCAGGCGGCTGTAGGCCTCGCGAGCCTTGCCGCGGTCCGCTTCGGGCAGGGCGTCGATGGCCTTTTTCAGCGGCTGCGCCATGCCGGGGGCTTCGAACATTTTCTTCAGCTTGGCGGCGAAGGTGGTGCTCTGGTCGTACTGCATGGCGATCATGCTGCGGCCGTCGTGCTTGCCGCTGCCGGCCAGCTCGGCCAGGCGCTCGCCGCGTTCCGGGTAATACCAGGAGTTGGACAACTGCATGCCGTAACCATGGGGGATGACCCGCTGGTTGGCGGTGCCCAGCCAGCCCTGGGCCGGATCCTGGTCATAGGGGTGGAGCATCGGGTCGGCATAACCGTCCCAGTCGTAGCGACCCTCCCAGCCCGGCGACGGCAGCAGGCCTTCGCCCTCACGGCGGTTGGGGAAGCGGCCGGTGACTTGCCAGCCGATATGGCTGGCATCGGCGAACAGCAGATTCAGGCCGATGGCACGGATCTCGCGGCTGGCGTCGGAAGCCCGTTCCACGTTCTGCGCCCGGGACAGGTCGAAGAAGGCATCCAGGCTCTTGTCGTCCGCCAGGCTCGGCTGTTGCAGGGCCAGGCCGTAACCACCACCGGGATTGCCGGCGCTGTTGAGCAGGGCGCCATGGCGGGTCTCATAGACCGCTTCACGAATCGGCCGCTGGCCTTTGACGAAGTAGGTTTCATTGCGTACCACGGCCGGCAGCCATTTGCCGTTGGCTTCGTAATACAGCGCATTGCCCTGGCGCTTGAGTTTTTCCAGGAACAGGTCCTGGTTGTCGCCGCCGACCGACGCCGTGCTCCAGGCGATCTTGCCGTTGAAGCCCTGGACGATCATCGGCAGGCCCGGGATCGTAGCGCCCGCGGCCTGGTACTTGGGCGCGCGGATCTGTACCAGGTTCCAGGCCGGCGACTGGCTGTCGGCGGCCAGCAGGCTGCGGCCGCTGCGGCTGCGCTGGGGGGCGATGGCCCAATTGCTGGCGCCGCTGGCGCTCAACGGGTTGAGCTGGTCCAGCTTGCCGGCGGCGGCGCTGATTTCGCCCAGGCCCGGGATGTTCAGGTTGAGGCCCTTGAGCTTGTCGCTCTCGGCCAGCGGCAGCGGTTCGTCGGGGTAGCTCGGGGTCAGCCAGGCGAGTTTGTCGGCGCCGACTTTCTGCGCCAGCACCAGGGCATTGATCTCTTCCGGCAGGTTGGCCGACTGGCTGAAGTTCAGCAGGCAGAAAATCAGCGCCGAATCTTCCGGCTTCCAGTACTCGGGCTTGTAGCCGGTGGCGGCCAGGTCCGGCGGCAGCTTGTCGCGGTAGCGGAACAGGTAGGCGTTGACCCCGCGGGCATAGACCTCGAAGAAGCGCTTGATCCGCGGGGAAGAAGCCTTGTAGAGCTCGCCGGCGCTGTTTTTCAGGTTGACCGCGCGCATGTAGCGGTCGACATCCAGCGCCTCCGGGCCGGACATTTCCGCCAGGCGGCCCTGGGCCAGCAGGCGCAGGGTGACCATCTGGTTGATCCGGTCGCTGGCATGCACATAACCCAGGGCGAACAGCGCATCGTGGAAGCTGTTGCTTTCGATCAGCGGCATGCCCAGGGCATTGCGCCGTACCGATACGTTCTGGGCCAGGCCCTTGAGCGGTTGCACGCCGGAGGTCGGCGGCAGGCTGTCCTGAGTGTTCCATGACTGGCAACCGGCCAGGCTGAGAACGCCGGCCACTGCCGCGGCAACGCCGAACCGGGGAAGAAAGTGTGAGAAGGCTGGCGAGGCCATGGCAAAGCTCCTGCGGGGGGTAGCGTCAATAAAGGCGCTACGTTAGTGAGCAGGCGAGTGCCGCGCAAGCGGGGCGCGAGAGTATTTCTGCGTGGCCGGATAAATAGCCGGCGCCGCCGCTGGGTGGCCGCCCGGAACAGAGCGGCCACCGCGGTCGGCGAGCGGACGACGGGCTGTCGGGGCTCAGGATTTGGGTGGATTGACCCGCTGCACGATGGCGTAGGCGCGAGTGGTGGCCGGGCGGTCGAGGATACGGTTGAACCAGCGGTGCAGGTGGGGGAAGTTTTCCAGGTCCTGGCTTTGCCACTTGTGGGAAACGATCCACGGGTAGATCGCCATGTCGGCGATGCTGTATTCGCTGCCGGCGACGAACTCCCGGTCCGCCAGGCGTCGGTCCAGCACGCCGTACAAACGGTCGGTTTCATCGACGTAGCGCTTGATCGCGTAAGGGATCTTTTCCGGGGCGAACTGGCTGAAATGATGGTTCTGCCCGGCCATCGGACCCAGCCCGCCCATCTGCCAGAACAGCCATTGCAGGGCTTCCTGGCGACCACGCAGGTCCTTGGGCAGGAATTGCCCGGTCTTTTCCGCCAGGTACAACAGGATGGCGCCAGACTCGAACAGCGACAGCGGCGCGCCGCCGTCGGCCGGCTGATGGTCGACGATGGCCGGGATCCGGTTGTTTGGTGCGATCTTCAGGAACTCGGGCTTGAACTGCTCGCCCTGGCCGATATTGACCGGGTGCACGCTGTAGGGCAGGCCGGCTTCCTCGAGGAACAGGGAGATTTTATGGCCGTTGGGGGTGGTCCAGTAATACAGATCGATCATGGAGCTCTCCAGATAAACGAAAGGACATTCTGTTACGGACAGCAGACGGCGGTATTCGGTCATCCGGTCTACATACGACGGCTTGCCTGTCAGGAGAGGTGATGTTGAAGTGCGCGAAATTCAATGACCCGATGTGAGAAAAATCAGCATGGAGCTTCAGACAAATGCGGCGCTGATCCTGATCGATCAACAGCAGGGCATCCTGCACCCCAGGCTCGGGCGGCGTAACAACCCCGGGGCCGAAGACCGCATCGCCGAGTTGCTGGCGTATTGGCGGCGGACGGCGCGGCCGCCGATCCACGTGCAGCACCTGTCCCGTAGCGAGCAGTCGGTGTTCTGGCCGGGGCAGTCGGGGGTGGAGTTCCAGCAGCGGTTTTTGCCGCAGGGCAGCGAGGCGGTGATTCGCAAGCAGGTACCGGACGCCTTCTGCGCCACGACCCTGGAAGCCGATTTGCGCCGGGCCGGGATCGGCCAGTTGGTGATAGTCGGCGTGGCGACCCACAATTCGGTGGAGTCGACGGCGCGCACCGCCGGCAACCTGGGGTTCGACACCTGGGTGGTGGAAGACGCCTGCTACACCTTCGACAAGGCCGACTTCTTTGGCCGGGCCCGCAGCGCCGAAGAGGTGCATGCCATGTCACTGGGCAACTTGCATGGCGAGTACGCGACGGTGATCGATTCGAAGCAGATCCTGCCACACGATCTGTAGGCCCGTAGGAGCGAAGCTTGCTCGCGATAGGGACGACTGGGTTGATCAAGGTGACCGAGTTGATCCCATCGCGAGCAAGCTTCGCTCCTACATGAAAGCAGGGGTTACGGCATCAGGCGCCGTGGCACTTCTTGAATTTCTTGCTGCTGCCACAAGGGCAAGGATCGTTGCGGCCGACATCTTTCAAGGCGTTGCGCACCGGCTCCTGGTGAGCGTGGTTGCAATGCGGACCGTGAACATGGCCGTGGTCGTGATCGTGGTGATCATGATCGTGGTTGCAGTCAGGGCCATGGACATGGGGTTGCTGGGTCATCGAGGTAGCTCCGGAATAAAATCGGCGGGAATTATCTCGCCTTTGCGCCTCAGGTGCACGTCATGACCGATGAATAATCCGGTTTCCAGCAGGCCTTCCAGACGATAGGGGATCGGTCGCTGCGGTTCCTTCAACCATTTCGCCACCTGACGCACCTGGGGCCACAGGTTGGTGCGCACCGGAACCTGGAAATAGGCGCTGCGTTTGGGGCCGACGGTGAACCAGTGTTCGTGCTCGCCCTCCGTGAGCAGGATGTCGCCCAGATAGACCCGGTATTCCAGGGCCCTGACCGTGAGATCGGCATCGTTGGGGTTGTCGACGCGAAAGTGCAGGCGCAGGCGCTGTTCCAGGACATTCGCCTTGATCACCTCGACCTTGACCAGATGGACCTGTGGATCGGGGCTGTCATCGGCGAACCATGAGGCGCATCCCGACAGCGCCAGCGCTGTGAGCAGCCCGAGTGTCCGTAGTGCGCGTAGCTGAGCGACCATGCCATTACTCCGTTTGAACTTCCAGTCTAGGCGCTGAGCGAGAAATGGCGGTGTGTCGGGGCCAGGGGCCGTTCGGATGTCGGTCAGCTGGTGAAGTAGCTGGCGCAGCACTTCTTGAACTTCTGCCCGCTGGCGCAGGGGCAGGCGTCATTGCGGCCGGCCTTGAGCTGCACGGTGGGGTCGATGAAATACCAGCGCCCGCCGTTCTGCACGAAGGACGAGCGCTCGCGGTGGCTGTGCTCGCCCTGGCTGTCGTGCCAGCGCGCGGTGAAGGTGACAAAGGCATGTTCCGGCTGGCCGCCGAAGACCTCCGAACTTTCCACTTCCAGGCCCAGCCAGGTGCTTTGTGCGCTCCAGGCGCCGATGGACTGGCGGTCGAGGCCGGTCTGTTGCGCCGGCAGCGTGGTGGCCACTAGGTAATCCACTAGGCCCAGCACATAGGCGCTGTAGCGCGAGCGCATCAGGGCCTCGGCGCAGGGCGCGGGGTGGCCGGCGTGATAGTGGCCGCAGCAGGCATCCAGCAGGTTGCCGCTGCCGCAGGGACAAATAGAACGACTCATTGCATTACCACCAGTACTTCCCGAAGTTTTCCGGATTCGCCCAGAACCTGGAGTTGAGCCAGTCGGGCACTTGTTTGTATTCAAGCAGATCGTAGGTGAACAGGGTCAGGACCTGTGCGTCGCGCTGGAAACGTTCACTGGCTTGCAGGGCCAGGGAAAAGAAGTCGGTTTCCTGCCAGCCGCAGGCATCCAGGTCGGCCAGGACCGCGATGCGGCTGGCGTTGAGGTTGCGGATCCCGCCGAGCAGGTTCAGGCCATCGCGCTTGGGCAGATGCTCCAGGCAGTCGACCGCCAGCGCCAGGTCGAAACGGCGCGCCGCCAGTTCTGCTGGCAAGGGGCCGGGAGCGGCCTGGGCGAGGACGGTTTCGGGGTGCGCCTGACAAAACGCTTCCAAAGCCGGAAAGCCACTGGCGCCGATCAGCAACAGCTGGCGCGGGGCGTAGCGCTCGAGCAGGGCGGCCATGGCTTGCTGGGGCGTGCGCGAAGAAATACCGGCGGTCATCGAAAATCCTCAATCGTTGAGTGGCAAAGACTAGCCTGCCCGGACCTGCGGGCCTAGAGCCGTCTTGCCTGAAATGACCGGCGCTTTTCCCTCGCTACGCCGCAAAGGCCCCGTGGCCGTTGGCTGGCGCAGATTTAAAGGCGGGTCTTTACTCCCCCAAATCGGTGCCAAGCCGATTCCCTCAGGAGAAAACTGGATGAGCATAGTTCGGACAGCATTACCTTTGGTTCTGCTAACCAGTGTGTTGACTGGTTGCGCAGGTTTGCAAAAAACCGATTGGCCGACCTGCGCCGCCGTCGGGGGTGTCGGCGGGGCCGCGTTGGGCGCGATTGAAAGCTCGTCGTGGGCCGGCTACGGCGCCTTGCTCGGCGCGGGTGTCGCGGCCGGTTATTGCTGGGTGCATGGTGACGGCGACGAAGACGGCGATGGCGTGCCGGACAGCCGCGACAAATGCCCGGGCACGCCCAAGGGCGTGCAGGTCGATGCCAACGGTTGCCCGCCGACGCCTGTGGCCGCGGTCGAGGAAGTGGTGGTGGTCAAGGAAGAGACCATTGTCATCCGTGACGTGCACTTCGAGTTCGACTCGGCCAGGCTCACCGCAGCCGACAAGGCCAAGCTCGACACCATCGCCACCCGCTTGAAACAGGAGGCCCCAAGTGCGCAACTGCGGGTGACCGGCTACACCGACAGCGTCGGCAGCGATGCCTATAACCAGCGCCTTTCGGAAAAACGCGCGCATTCGGTGACCGAGTACCTGATCGGCGCGGGTGTGCCACGGGGCAGTTTCGTCTCGGTGGCGGGCGGCGGCGAAAGCCATCCGGTGGCGGACAACAAGACGGCCGATGGTCGTGCGCTGAACCGCCGTACGGAAATCAAAATCAACCGCTGACCACTCGGCGCACATGCCCGCCATGAGCGGCTTGTGCAGCCGCCCATGGCGGTCTTTACTCCTGTGTTACCGGTATGGGCCGGTGACACAGGAGCATTCATGATGAGTCTTCTCTCGCGAGCCGCCTTGCCGGTTCTACTGCTTGGCAGCCTGCTCACAGGTTGCGCGACCCACAGTGACGGTACCGCCCCCCTCAACCAGCGTACGTGGCCCATCTGCAGCCTGATCGGCGGCCTGGTGGGCGGCGGCCTGGGCGCCATCGAAAGTGGCGGCTGGGCCGGCGGCGGCGCGGCACTTGGCTTGGTGACCGGTGGCTTGATCTGCTACGCCCAGGATGGCGACCAGGACGACGACGGCGTGTTCGACCGCCGCGACCGCTGCCCGGATACCCCGGCCAATACGCCGGTCGACAACCGCGGCTGCCCGTTGCCGCAATACCCGGCCGCGCCACCACCGGCCGTCGAGCCGGCGCCGCAGTCCGAGGTGATTACCCTCAGCGACCAGGGCGACGTGCTGTTCGCCTTCGACTCGGCGGAACTGACCCCGCAAGCCCGTGAGCAGTTGCAAGGCTTGCTGGCCAAGCTCCAGGGGGCCGATGTGGTGAGTATCCAGGTCGTCGGCCATACCGACAGCCAGGGAACGGACGCCTATAACCAGAAGCTGTCCGAGCGCCGCGCCAGCAGCGTCGCGGCCTTCCTGCTGAGCCAGGGACTGGCGCCGAACAAGCTGACCAGCCAGGGCAAGGGCGAGAGCGAACCGGTCGCCGACAATGCCACCGAAGAAGGGCGGGCGCAGAATCGCCGGGTGGAGTTGCACCTCCAGCGTTGATAACGGGGCGGGCGGCGGGAGAATTTTCGCCGCCCTCTGGCTTATCCCGCGTTGAAATCGTTACTGTGCGCGCAAAGAAAAATTCGCAAAGGGGGGCATATGAAGGTGTTTTGGGGGCTGGGCAAGGTCTTGACGCTGTTGTTCTGGTTGGTGGTGCTGGTCAATCTGCTGCATCCGCTGGTCCATCCGATTCAGTTGCTGGTCAACCTGACGGGTGGCCTGTTGCTGGCGCTCCACCTGCTGGAGGTACTGCTCTTCAATAGCAGCCTCAAGGGTCGCGCCCATCCGTGGCGGGATCGCCTGCAGATCCTGCTGACCGGCATTTTCCACCTGCAGACCTTCAAGGCGCCCGCGCCCGTGGAGGCCAGCCATGCGTAAGCTGTGCCTGCTCGCTGCGCTGTGCAGCCCCCTGGTCCAGGCCCAGGTGGTGACGGTCGAGACCCATTCCCTGATGCGCTTGCCCAATACCACCAGCAGCCTGCAACTGGAGCGCCTGGAGGTGGCCGACTACGGCACCTTGCTGGTGCCGTCGAATGTCACCGAACTCAAGGTCAGCGAACTGCGCCTGGGGCGCGAGGCGCGGATTGCCATCGTTCCTGGTGGGCAGAGCCTGCAGATGAATGTGGACCGCGCCGAGCTGGAGGCCGGTAGCCAGATCACTTCCCGCGGGGCTCCCGGAACGTACGAGAAACCGGCCAAGCCCGGGCGCGACCTGACGCTGCGTATCGTCTCGCTGCAGGCGGGGGAGCTATCGCTGGATGCGCGCGGCGGCACCGGTGCGCCGGGTTACGTCGGCCTCGACGGCGCCAACGGCAAGGAGCCGGGTTGCACCTGGGGCCAGGCCGGGCGTGGCGCCAATGGCGACAACGGTGGCGATGGCCAGCCGGGTGCGGCGGGCGCCCAGGTCCGCCTGGAGTTGCCACGGGATTATCCGGCCGAGCAGATCAAGGTCCAGGTCGATGGCGGGGCTGGCGGCCAGGCCGGTGCGGGCGGCAAACCCGGCGCCGGGGGCAAGTCCAAGGGCTGCTTCGTCTATCGGGCCGACGGCGGCAAGAGTGGCCGTCCCGGCACCGAAGGCCAGGCCGGGCCGGTCGGCCCTGCGGGTTCGGTAACGGTACAGCGCCTGTAAATTCCCACTATCGGTCGCCGGTTCCGGCGCCATCGCGGGCAAGTCGAATCGCCGCCCGCGATGCTTTTTACCGGCGTCCGCCTCAGAACATCGGCCTGGCTGCCGCCACGGCTACCAGTACCAGGCCGATGATCAGATTGATCCCCACCAACTTCCGAATATTGCCCAGGGTCGTCGCCCCGGTCGGCCAGTCCTCGTCCGCCACCGCCTGGCGCAGCGTCGGCAGTTGCAACGACTGGATACGGATAAACAGGGCGGTCATCACCACATACAGGCCCATCATCACCTGCACATAACGCGGGGCGGTCTCGAACCCGCTGAAGCGCAAGTGGAGCAGGCCGATACCGCTGATCGGCAGCAGCACCACCGCGACCCAGACCCAGACGAAAAACCGCGGGAACACAGCGGCCCACAGCTTCAAGCGCGCCGGCCCCTCGAGGGCCGCCACCGCTGCCGGGCGCAGCACCATCCAGGCGAAAAACATGCCGCCGACCCAGACCAGGGCGGCCAGGACATGCAGGGCGTAAGCAAGGGCAAAGGCGGTCATTCGGGTACTCCGTTCTGCGCAGGATGAATTAGCGGGGTATGATAGCGGCCGATCCGAACCACTGAAAATTTATCCAGCGTTTCTCGCGCCCCGAAGAACCATGATCAGCAACGAACTCAAAACCACGATCCAGGGCGCCTACTCGCGTTTTCTCGAAGCCAAGAGCCTGAAGCCGCGATATGGCCAGCGCCTGATGATCGCCGAAGTGGCCAAGGTCCTGGGCGACGTCGACACCGATGACGAAGGCCGGCGCTCCGGCGACCCGGCCGTGGTGGCCGTGGAAGCCGGCACCGGTACCGGCAAGACCGTGGCCTACAGCCTGGCGGCGATTCCCACCGCCAAGGCCGCCGGCAAGCGCCTGGTGATCGCCACCGCCACCGTCGCCCTGCAGGAGCAGATCGTCTACAAGGACCTGCCCGACCTGATGCGCAACAGCGGGCTGAACTTCAGTTTTGCCCTGGCCAAGGGGCGCGGGCGCTATATGTGCCTGTCCAAGCTCGACATGCTGCTCCAGGAAGGCCACGCGCAGACCGCCACGGCCCAGCTGTTCGAAGAGGAAGGCTTCAAGATCGAGGTCGACGAGGCCAGCCAGAAGCTGTTCACCAGCATGATCGAGAAGCTCGCCGGCAATAAATGGGACGGCGACCGCGACAGCTGGCCCACCGCCCTGGAAGACGCCGACTGGGCGCGCCTGACCACCGACCACAGCCAGTGCACCAATCGCCATTGCCCGAACTTCGGCCAGTGCGCCTTCTACAAGGCCCGCGAAGGCATGGGCAAGGTCGACGTGATCGTCACCAACCACGACATGGTCCTGGCCGACCTGGCCCTCGGCGGCGGCGCCGTGCTGCCGGACCCGCGCGATACCCTGTATGTGTTCGACGAAGGGCACCACCTGCCGGACAAGGCCATCGGCCACTTCGCCCATTACACCCGCCTGCGTTCCACCGCCGACTGGCTGGAGCAGACCGCCAAGAACCTCACCAAGCTGCTGGCCCAGCATCCGTTGCCGGGCGACCTGGGCAAGCTGATCGAGCAGGTGCCGGAGCTGGCGCGGGAGATCAAGACCCAGCAGCAGTTCATGTTCTCCATGTGCGAGCAGATCGCCGACTTCAAGACCGGCGAAGACATGGAAGGCCGCGAGCGGCCGCGCCATCGTTTCGTCGGCGGGCTGATTCCCGACCACGTGCGGGAAACCGGGATCGAGCTGAAGAAGGGCTTCTCGCGGCTGACCGACCTGTTCACCCGCCTGACCGACCTGCTCAAGGAAGGGATGGACGGCGAGGTCAATATCGGCATCGCCAGCAACCAGGCCGAAGAGTGGTACCCGCTGTTCGGCAGCCTGTTGTCCCGTGCCTCGGGCAACTGGGAGCTGTGGACCGCCTTCACCACCGAAGACCCGGAAGACAACCCGCCGATGGCGCGCTGGCTGACCCTGGCGGAAAGCGGCTCGCTGTTCGACATCGAGGTCAACGCCAGCCCGATCCTGGCGGCGGAGATGCTGCGCCGCAACCTGTGGAACGTGGCCTATGGCGCGCTCGTGACCTCCGCCACCCTGACCGCGCTGGGCACGTTCGACCGCTTCCGCATGCGTGCCGGGCTGCCGAAGAAAGCCGTGACGGCGGTGGTGCCCAGCCCTTTCCATCACGCCGATGCCGGGGTGCTGCGGGTCCCCGACCTGCGGGCCGACCCGCGGGATGCCGCGGCTCACACGGCGGCGATAATCCGCGACCTGCCGGAGCTGGTCGAAGGTTCGCGCGGTTCGCTGGTGCTGTTCTCGTCGCGCAAGCAGATGCAGGACGTTTTCGACGGCCTGGATCGCGACTGGCGCAAGCAGGTGTTCATCCAGGGCAACCTGTCGAAGCAGGAAACCCTGAACAAGCACAAGGCCCGGGTCGACGGTGGCGATGCCAGCGTGCTGTTCGGCCTGGCCAGCTTCGCCGAGGGCGTGGACTTGCCCGGCGCCTACTGCGAGCACGTGGTGATCGCCAAGATTCCGTTCTCGGTGCCGGACGACCCGGTGGAGGCGGCGCTGGCCGAGTGGATCGAGGCCCGGGGCGGCAATCCGTTCATGGAAATCTCGGTGCCGGACGCTTCGCTCAAGCTGGTCCAGGCCTGCGGCCGCCTGCTGCGGACCGAACAGGACCGCGGCACCATCACCTTGCTGGACCGGCGCCTGGTCACCCAACGCTATGGCAAGGCTATCCTCAACGCCCTGCCGCCGTTCCGTCGGGAAATTTCCTGAGCACGGCCGGCTCGCTGGCCGGCCGCGTTGTCATCCCATGCAACTGATTGCACACAGGCCGTCGTTCGGCCGTTAAGGAGCACCAGGTTCATATGATTCGCCGTTCGTTACCCACTGTCCTTGCTCTGTTGTTCGCCACGCCGCTGCTCGCCGCGCCCGGGCAACAGACGCTGTTCAACTTTGTCCGGCCTGCCGATGTGGTGCAGGTCGCGACACAGGATGCCAGCCTGCCGCAGTCCAATGCGGAGCAGACAGCCGAAGGCGAAGTGCTGCGCCGGGTCACCTTCAACCCCGTGGCGCAGCCCAGCCTGCGCCTGACCCCGCAGACCGGGGCCTGGGACTGGTCGCAATCCGGGGTCATGAGCCTGCGCCTGCAGAGCGCAATGGACTGGGCCCTGACCCTTTACGTGAAGATCCAGAGCAATGACGGCAAGACCCTGGTCAGCCGGGTCGACTTGCCGGCCGGCCCGGCGCAGACCTTGCTGGTGCCACTGGTCGCCAGTTCGCCCTTGAGCCAGGGCATGAAGGCCGGTCCGCCGATGCCGATGACGTTCGAAGGCCAGCGGGTGCTGCTGGCCAGCAGCGAAGGCGAGCTGGACCGCAGCCAGGTGGTGTCGGTGACCCTGTCGATGGACCGGCCGAAAGTCGCCCAGAGCATCCTGCTCGAACGCTTCGGCGTGCAGGACGGCGAGGCGGTGTTCAAGGCGGCCTATGGCGGGCTGGTGGATGTCTACGGCCAGTCGACCCGGGCCCGCTGGCCGGAAAGGATCGCCAGTGACGAGCAGCTCAAGGCTGCGGCGGCCAAGGAACAGCAGCAACTGAAAAGCTGGCTGGCCGAACGCGAGCGCACGTCCCTGGATACCTTCGGTGGCCTGGACAAGGGGCCGGTCTTCAAGGCCAGCGGCTTCTTCCGCACCGAGAAGCGCGACGGTCGTTGGTACCTGGTGACGCCGCAGGGGCATCCGTTCTACTCCCTGGGGGTCAATGCGGTGACGGCGGATGACAGCCAGACCTATGTCGCCGGTCGTGAATGGATGTTCACTGCGCTGCCCAACGCCGACGAGCCGCTGGCCAGCCATTACGGCGAAGGCGACAACCGCGGCGGCAACGGCGCCGACCAGGGCCGGGCTTACAACTCGGGGCGCTGGTACGACTTCTATGGCGCCAACCTGCAGCGTACCTATGGCGTGCCTTGCGCGCCGGCCAGCGTCGCGGATGCCAGCGGCACCGAGGCCAAGCCAGGGCCGGGCGGCGAATCGGCAACGCCGCCTTGTTCCGCCGCGGCCCAGGCGCAGCAGCGCTGGGCCAGCCATACCCTGGATCGCCTGCAAGCCTGGGGGTTCAACACCATCGGCAACTGGAGCGCGCCGGCCCTGGGGCTGAACGACCGTGTGCCTTACACCTTGCCGCTGTCGATCGTCGGCGATTACGCCAGCATCAGCACCGGCACCGACTGGTGGGGTGGCATGCCCGACCCGTTCGACCCGCGTTTCGCCATGGCCACCGAGCGCGCCGTGGCCATCGCCGCCCGCGACCACCGTGACGATCCCTGGCTGATCGGTTACTTCGCCGACAACGAGCTGGCCTGGGCCGGCCCTGGCGACGACCCCAAGGCCCGTTATGCCCTGGCCTACGGCACCTTGCGCATGACCACCGATGTCCCGGCCAAACGGGCGTTCCTCAAGCAATTGCGCGACAAGTATCGCAACCAGGAGGGCCTGTCGAAGGCCTGGGGCATCCACCTGAGCGCCTGGGAACTGATGGAAGACCCGGGGTTCGAGCCGCCGTTGCCCAACCCGGAACATCCGGAGATCGAGGCCGACTTCCAATATTTCCAGAAGGTCTTTGCCGACACCTACTTCAAGACCATTTCCGACTCGCTGAAATGGCACGCGCCGAACCACCTGCTGCTGGGCGGACGCTTCGCCATCAGCACCCCCGAGGCCGTGGCGTCCTGCGCCCAGTACTGCGATGTGCTGAGCTTCAACATGTACACCCTCAAGCCGCAGGACGGTTACGACTTCGCCCGGCTGAGCGCGTTGGATAAACCGGTGCTGATCACTGAATTCAACTTCGGCTCCCGGGATCGAGGCCCGTTCTGGGGCGGCGTGACCGAGCTGGCGCGGGAGGAGGAGCGTGGCCCGGCCTATGCCCAGTTCCTCAAGCAGGCGTTGAGCGAGCCGTCGATCGTCGGGGTGCACTGGTTCCAGTACCTCGATCAGCCGGTCACCGGGCGGCTGCTGGATGGCGAGAACGGCCATTTCGGCCTGGTGGGTATCACCGATGTGCCGTTCCAGGGATTTGTCGACAGCGTGCGCAAGAGCAACCTGCAGGCCCTCGACCAGTTGGCCAAGGAGGCCGGCAAAGCCAAGGCCGAAGCCGACCAGGCCGCCGCCCATGGCGCCGACGGCGGCAAGCCGGGCCACGCTGGAAAGGGCGCAGGGCAGGGCAGCGGCCATGCGGGTGGGCACGCGGGCAATGGCCATTAATCGCTGAACCCGGCTTTATCGTGCCGCGGGCCGGTCCGCTTCTACACTCACGCGTAGGGGCTGGCCGGCCCGTCTTGCGTTCAGCGCCGGCCGATTTCTGAACAATTCTCCCGGCGAGGCGCCGTCGGGCTCGCGTCTGTTCCCAAAATCCTCGAGGGCTGGAACAATGCGCACCACTTTGTAGAGCAGGTTCCGGGGGATTCACGGGTGCAGATTCAGGGTCATTACGAACTTAAGTTCGAGGCGGTGCGCGAAGCCTTTGCGGCCCTCTTCGAGGATCCCCAGGAGCGCGGCGCGGCGCTGTGCATTCAGGTCGGTGGGGAAACCGTGATCGACCTGTGGGCCGGGACCGCCGACAAGGACGGCAGCGAAGCCTGGCACAGCGACACCATCGCCAACCTGTTTTCCTGCACCAAGACCTTCACTGCGGTCACGGCCTTGCAACTGGTGGCCGAGGGCAAGCTGCAACTGGACGCGCCGGTGGCCAGGTATTGGCCCGAATTCGCCGCGGCGGGCAAGGAAAGGATCACATTGCGCCAGTTGCTCTGCCATCAGGCCGGGCTGCCGGCCTTGCGCGAGCTGCTGGCGCCGGAAGCCCTCTACGATTGGCAGACCATGGTCGATGCCCTGGCGGCGGAAGCCCCTTGGTGGACGCCGGGCGAGGGCCATGGTTATGCCGCCATCACCTATGGCTGGCTGGTGGGTGAGTTGCTGCGTCGGGCCGACGGGCGTGGGCCTGGAGAATCCATCGTGGCGCGGGTCGCCAGGCCGTTGGGGCTGGACTTCCATGTCGGCCTGGCCGACGAGGAGTTCTACCGCGTGGCGCATATCGCCCGGGGCAAGGGCAATGTCGGCGATGCCGCCGCCCAGCGCCTGCTGCAGGTGACCATGCGCGAACCCACCGCGATGACCACTCGCGCCTTCACCAACCCGCCGTCGATCATGACCAGTACCAACAAGCCGGAGTGGCGGCGCATGCAACAGCCAGCGGCCAATGGCCATGGCAATGCCCGCAGCCTGGCCGGGTTCTACAGTGGCCTGCTCGATGGCAGCCTGCTGGAAGCGGACATGCTGCAAGAGTTGACCCGCGAACACAGCGTCGGCATGGACAAGACCCTGTTGACCCAGACCCGTTTCGGCCTGGGTTGCATGCTCGACCAGCCGCAGGTGGCCAACGCGACCTTCGGTCTCGGCGCCCGGGCTTTCGGGCATCCGGGGGCAGGCGGCTCCATCGGCTTTGCCGATCCCGAGTACGACGTGGCGTTCGGTTTCGTCACCAATACCCTCGGTCCTTATGTGCTGATGGATCCCCGAGCGCAGAAGCTGGTGAGGGTTTTGTCGGATTGTCTGTAAAAAGGTTGCTGTTAAGAACTTTTTTGCTTAAACATGTTTGAAAAGCTGCAGGCAGGAACCCTGTGGCTTTTATACTTTCCAAGCGTCTGTTTGTCCGGTTCTTAGAGACCGTAATTATTTATCTCATTTTGTGGATATCCCATGTCGTCGAACAAGTCCTTAGCCTTGGCACTTTGCCTCACCGTTACCGGTTGTGCACAAACCCCACAAAATGACGCAGATGGTGGCCACTGGTGGTCTTTCGGTTCCGATAAGACCACCGCCAAGGAAGCCGTGCAGCCGGTAGAAAAAGCGGCTGCCAGCGAAGCTTCCGCTGCCAAGACCGCCGTAGCGTCGTCCGCCAAGGCCGCGACCGCTCCTGCGGCGGCCAAGGTCGACGCGGCAGCCGCCAGCGCTGCTGCCGCACCGGCCGCCAAGGCCGAGGAAGCCGGTAAGTGGTGGTGGCCGTTCGCTTCCACCGACTCGGCCAAAGACGCAGCCAAGGAGCCGGTAGCCGACGCCAAGGCCCAGGCCGCGACCGCGGCGCCTAAAGTGGCCAAGGCCGATACTGGCAACTGGTGGTGGCCTTTCAACCAGACGCCCAAGGCGCCGACCAAGGAAGACGTGAAAGACATTCCGATGCCGGACCCGAAAATCACCCAGGCCTGGCTGGACGACTACGAGCCGCGCCTGCGTGAAGCCATCAAGGACAGCAGCCTGCAACTGGAGCGCCGCGAGAACACCCTGGTGGTGATTGCGCCGGTCGACGGCTCGTTCAACCCGGATCGTCCGGCCATGCTGCTACCGGTGACCCTGAATCCGTTCACCCGCGTGGCGAAGACCGTGGGCACCGATCCCAAGACCTCCGTACTGGTATTGGGCCATGCCGACACCACCGGCGCTGCCGCCGACAACCAGAAGCTGAGCCGCGACCGTGCGCAGTCCGTTGCCGCGATTTTCAGCCTCACCGGCCTGAAGCGCGATCGCCTGATGCTGCGCGGCATGGGTTCGGTCATGCCTCGCGCGGCCAACGACAGCGCTGCAGGTCGCGCGCTGAACCGTCGGGTGGAAATCGTCGTGACCCAGCGCAGCACCATGCTGGCCCTGCTGAGCAAGTACAACCAGCCGACCCCGTCCCAAGTTGAACTGGTTGCCGTGCAGGACGTGAAGCCGGCTGCTCCGGCCGCTTCCGCCAAGAAGGCTACCGCGGCGAAGAAAGCCGCTCCGGCGAAAAAAGCCCCGGCCAAGAAGCCGGTGGCCAAGAAAGCCCCCGCCAAGAAGACCACCACTGCCAAGGCTTCGACCAAGGTAGCGGCCGACCAGGCGAAGAACTGATTCATCAGGCATCAGGCAAAAGGAAGCTGCAATGACCCAGGGGCTGGCGGATATGCGCCGCGACTACACCCGTGATGGATTGACCGAAGCCCAGGCGCCGGTCGAGCCCTTCGCATTGTTTCACCAGTGGTTCGCCGAAGCGGTGAAGACCGAGCAGCCACCGGTGGAGGCCAACGCCATGACCCTGGCGACCGTTGACGAAGAGGGGCGCCCCCATTGCCGGATCCTGCTGCTCAAGGGGCTGGATGCGCAGGGGTTCACCTTCTTCACCAACTACGACAGCGCCAAGGGGCAGCAACTGGCCACCCGGCCTTTTGCCGCCATGACCTTCTTCTGGCCGGCCCTGGAGCGTCAGGTACGGATCGAAGGCAAGGTGGTCAAGGTCAGTGCCCAGGAGTCCGACGCCTACTTCCAGGTTCGCCCGCTGGGCAGCCGCCTGGGGGCCTGGGCCTCGCCGCAGAGCCGGGTGATCGCCGATCGCGCGGAACTGGAGGCCTTGCTCAAGAACACCGAGGCGCGGTTCAGCGACACCCAGCCCCATTGCCCTGAACACTGGGGCGGCTATCGCCTGCTGCCCGAGCGCATCGAGTTCTGGCAGGGCCGCGCCAGCCGCCTGCACGATCGCTTGAACTACCGTTTGCAGGGGGCCGACTGGGTGCGTGAGCGCCTGGCGCCCTGAGCGAATCTCAGGTCACTCGCCGGGATAGCCGGCCGCGGCGGCTTCCAGCCACTGTGGCAGGTCCCGGCGTTTTACTTTCTGGCGGTGGGCATTGGCCAGCTGTTGCAGCATGAAGGCTCTTTTCTTCTCGTCCGCGCCGGCCAGCGACAATGCCAGGTCCCGATCCATCCAGCGCCTGATCCGGACATACAGCCACCCATGGAAGTACAGGCCGGCTGCGGTGGTCACGACAATGATCAAGTAATCCATGGAAAATCCCTGGGGCGGTGGCGCAAGTCGGTAAACAAGCGCTACCGTGTGAAGAGTTTTTTAGCGCTGCGCAGTCTGTACTGCGGCTGAATAGAACCAATTTTATCCGGGCGATGCCGTGACAGGCGTCAAGCTGCGGAGTTTAATGCTTATCTGTCCTTTGGAGTTGATCCTATGCGTAAGTCTGTTTTGCTGGTTGCTTCCTTTTCCACGATGGCCATGTTGCTCACCGGTTGCCAATCCAACCTGTCCGGTGACTCTTACTCCCGTGACGAGGCGCGTCGCGTACAGACCGTTCGCATGGGCACCATCGAATCCCTGCGTCCGGTGAAAATCGAAGGCACCAAGACCCCGATCGGCGGCCTCGCCGGTGCAGCGGTCGGCGGCGTTGGCGGCAGCGCCATCGGCGGCGGCAAAGGCAGCATCGTGGCAGCGGTCATCGGTGCCGTGGCAGGTGGCCTGATCGGCTCTGCCACCGAGGAAGGCTTGACCCGTACCCAGGGCGTGGAAATCACCGTGCGCGAAGACGACGGCAGCATGCGTGCCTATGTGCAGCAGGTTCAGGAAAACGAAGTGTTCCGTGTTGGCGAGCGTGTGCGCATCATGAGCGTCAACGGCACCAGCCGCGTTGCTCACTAAGCGTTAACCGCGACAAAACAAAACCCCGGCCAGGCAACTGGTCGGGGTTTTGTGTTTTCAGCGGGGGTAGCGCCGGCGATCAGGCCGGCAGCTGCGGGTTCTTGCGACTGGCCGCGGCGGTGACGGCGTAGCCGATCAGGGCGGCGAACAGCGAGCCGGTGAGGATGCCCATGCGGTCCATGCCGGCGTATTCGCTGCTACCGGGGACGAAGGCCAGAGAGCCTACAAACAGGCTCATGGTGAAGCCGATGCCGCAGAGAATCGCCACCCCCAGCACCTGGCCCCAGTTGGCGCCGCCAGGAAGCGCCGCCAGGCCCGTTTTCACCGCCAGCCAGGTCAGGCCGAACACGCCGACGGTCTTGCCCAGCAGCAGGCCGATGGCGATCCCCATGGGCACGTAATGGGTGAAGCTTTCCACGGTGATGCCTTGCAGCGACAGGCCGGCGTTGGCGAAGGCGAACAACGGCAGGATGCCGTAGGCGACCCAGGGGTGCAGCGCATGCTCCAGGTTCAGCAGGGGCGAAGGTTCGGCGTTTTTCGTACGCAGGGGAATGCAGAACGCCAGGGTGACGCCGGCCAGGGTCGCGTGGACCCCGCTCTTGAGCACGCACACCCAGAGAATCAGGCCAACGATCATGTACGGGCCGAGCTTCACTACCCCCAGCCGGTTCATCGCCACCAGCGCCACCAGGCAGGCCGCGGCGAGCAGCAGCGACAGGGTCGACAGGGCGCCGGAGTAGAAGATCGCGATGACGATGATGGCCCCCAGGTCATCGATGATCGCCAGCGTCATCAGGAACAGCTTCAGCGACACGGGCACCCGCTTGCCCAGCAACGCCAGTACGCCGAGGGCGAAGGCGATGTCGGTGGCCATGGGAATGGCCCAGCCGCTGAGCGCTGGCGGGTTGTCCTTGTTGAGGAACCAGTAGATCAGCGCGGGCACCACCATGCCGCCGATGGCGGCGGCACCGGGCAGGACGATCTGCGAAGGCTTGGACAGGTGGCCGTCGAGGACTTCGCGCTTGACCTCCAGGCCGATCAGCAGGAAGAACATCGCCATCAGGCCGTCGTTGATCCACAGCAGCAGGGGCTTGGCGATTTTCAGGGCGCCGACCTGGGCGACCACGGGGGTGTCCAGCAGGCCGCTGTAGAGCCACGACAGCGGGGAGTTGTTGATGATCAGGGCAAGCACGGCAGCGGCAATCAATAGCAGACCGCTGGCAGCTTCCAACTGAAAGAAACGCGTGAAAGTGCTACGCAGAGGCAAGGTCGCTCTCCATCAGAAAACTAAAAAGGTGGCACACCCTAACCCGTACTCTTGGTTGTTAAAACAAAAGTTATATTCTTTTTTGTTATATGTAGAAGGACAGCGGCCTGCTGGAAAACCAGCCTAGCAGTTGTGTATCCAATTGATTCAAAACTGTACCTGTGAGGGGGGGTGGATGTTTCCTAACATGTCCGCCCCCGGCCCGGATCGGCGGGGCTTCCACCCGTTCGCAGCTGCTGATTCCCGGGTGCCCGGTTGCCTTGCGCCGGGTGCATTTATCTTTCCGCGTCCTGTGTGGCGTTCGAGCCAACGAGAAAAGACCATGAGCGACAACCGTCAGTGGGCCCGCGAGGCCATCCGGATCATCGAAGCCGACTTCCAGCGCAGCGCCGACACCCACCTGATTCCCTTGCCCTTGCCGGGCCTGCCGGGCATCGAGCTGTACTTCAAGGATGAGTCCAGCCATCCCACCGGCAGCCTCAAGCACCGCCTGGCGCGCTCGTTGTTCCTGTATGCGTTGTGTAACGGCTGGCTCAAGCCCGGGGCGCCGGTGATCGAGGCGTCCAGCGGTTCCACGGCGATTTCCGAGGCCTATTTCGCGCGCCTGCTGGGCTTGCCGTTCATTGCCGTAATGCCGGCCACCACGTCCCAGGAAAAGATCGCGCAGATCGCCTTCTACGGCGGCCAGAGCCACCTGGTACAGGACCCGACGCAGATCTATGCCGAGTCGGAGCGCCTGGCCCGGGAAAGCGGCGGGCATTTCATGGACCAGTTCACCTATGCCGAGCGTGCCACCGACTGGCGGGCGAACAACAACATCGCCGAGTCGATCTTCCAGCAGCTGCGTTTCGAGCGTTACCCGGAACCCAAGTGGCTGATCTCCAGCCCGGGCACCGGCGGCACCACTGCGACGCTGGGGCGTTATGTGCGTTATCGCCAGCATTGCACCCGGGTGTTGTGCGCCGACGCCGAGCGTTCGGTGTTCTTCGACTACTACCAGAGCGGTGATGCCAGCCTGCGCCTGGATTGCGGTTCGCGCATCGAAGGGATCGGCCGGCCGCGGGTCGAGGCTTCGTTTCTGCCCAAGGTGATCGATGCCATGGTCAAGGTGCCGGACGCCCTGTCGCTGGCGGCCATGCATTACCTGGCGCAGCATTTGGGGCGGCGGGTGGGGGGCTCCAGCGGGACCAACCTGGTCGGTGCGCTGATGGCGGCGCAGCAGATGAAACAGGCGGGAGAGAGCGGTTCGATCGTGGCCATCCTGTGCGACGGCGGCGAGCGTTATGCGACTACCTATTACGATCAGGACTGGCTGAGCGCCCAGGGCTATCAGTTGGCGCCCTTGATCGAAGCGGTGGCGGCGAGCGTGGAACGCGGTGAGGCGCTGCCGGCCAGCGTATTGCGCGCTGGTCTGTAGGAGCGAAGCTTGCTCGCGAAAAAGGTCAACACAACGCGGTATGTCAGACACCCAGCGTTTTCGTTGGCCTTCATCGCGAGCAAGCTCGCTCCTACAAGAGGGCTGTGTTACGCCTCGATGCCGAGGATGCTGCGCGCCACCGCTTCGGCGATGCGAATCCCGTCCACGCCGGCCGAGAGGATGCCGCCGGCGTAACCGGCGCCTTCGCCGGCCGGGAACAGGCCTTTGACGTTGAGGCTCTGCATCGACTCGTCGCGGGTAATGCGCAGCGGCGACGAGGTGCGGGTCTCGATCCCGGTCAGTACCGCGTCATGCAGCGAGTAACCCTTGATCTGCCGCTCGAAGGCCGGCAGCGCTTCGCGGATCGCCTCGATGGCGAAGTCCGGCAGGGCCAGGGCCAGGTCGCCCAGGGCCACGCCCGGCTTGTAGGACGGCTCGACGCTGCCCAGGGCGGTGGACGGCTTGCCGGCGATGAAGTCGCCGACCAGTTGCGCCGGGGCTTCGTAGTTGCTGCCACCGAGAACGAAGGCGTGGGATTCCAGGCGCTCCTGCAGCTCGATACCGGCCAGCGGGCCGCCCGGGTAATCCACTTCCGGGGTGATGCCGACCACGATGCCGGAGTTGGCGTTGCGCTCGTTGCGCGAGTACTGGCTCATGCCGTTGGTGACCACCCGGTTCGGTTCGGAGGTCGCCGCCACCACGGTGCCGCCCGGGCACATGCAGAAGCTGTAGACCGAACGGCCGTTCTTCGCGTGGTGCACCAGCTTGTAGTCGGCCGCGCCGAGTTTCGGATGGCCGGCGTACTTGCCCAGGCGCGCGCTGTCGATCAGCGATTGCGGGTGTTCGATCCGGAAGCCCACGGAGAAAGGCTTGGCTTCCATGTACACGCCACGGCCGTGGAGCATGCGGAAGGTGTCGCGGGCGCTGTGGCCGAGGGCCAGGATCACGTGCCGGGAGTGCAGCTGTTCGCCGCTGGCGAGCTCGACGCCCACCAGCTGGCCGTCTTCGATCAGCACGTCGGTCACCCGTTGCTCGAAGCGCACTTCACCGCCCAGGGCGATGATCTGCTGGCGCATGTTCTCGACCACGCCGGTCAGGCGGAAGGTGCCGATGTGCGGCTTGCTGACGTAGAGGATCTCTTCCGGCGCGCCGGCCTTGACGAACTCGTGCAGAACCTTGCGGCCGTGGTGTTTCGGGTCCTTGATCTGGCTGTACAGCTTGCCGTCGGAGAAGGTCCCCGCGCCGCCTTCGCCGAACTGCACGTTGGATTCCGGGTTGAGCACGCTCTTGCGCCACAGGCCCCAGGTGTCCTTGGTGCGCTGGCGCACTTCCTTGCCACGCTCGAGGATGATCGGCTTGAAGCCCATCTGCGCCAGCACCAGGCCGGCGAAAATCCCGCAGGGGCCGAAACCGACGACGATCGGGCGCTGCTCCAGGGCGGCGGGCGCCTGGCCGACGAACTTATAGCTGACATCCGGAGCCGGGTTGACGTTACGGTCGTCGGCGAACTTGTGCAGCAGCCTGGCCTCGTCGCGAACTTCGAGGTCGAGGGTATAGATGAAGTACAGCTCGGACGACTTCTTGCGCGCGTCGTAGCTGCGCTTGAACAGGGTGAAGTCGAGCAGTTCCTCGCTGGCGATGCCCAGGCGCTGCAGGATGGCAGGGCGCAGGTCTTCATCGGGATGGTCGATCGGCAGCTTGAGTTCGGTGATTCGTAACATGACAGGGTCCGGTTCGCGGGACGCACCAATGCGTCAGGGCGGTTTTACAAACCGGCGATTATAAGCCGCAAAGCCCGGACCCCGTGAGGTTAAAACGGTTGTCCGTCGCCTCAGTCGTTGCGCGAGCCGCCGAAGTAGGCGCAACCGCGCTGCACCTGGCCATCGACCCGCAGCTCCGCGCTCAGGTGCTGCACGCTGCCGGTCTGGCTGTCCACGCAGCGTTGCGGGGCGACCCAGAGTTCGACGTGGCGGTTGTTGGCCTCGCTGCTGAGGTTGAAACGGCCATCGCCCAGTTGCTCTTCCAGGTAGGGCAGGGCCAGGGCGGGCTGGTCGGCGCGTTCGATGCGCATGCCCTTGGCGCTGACGTCGACGTTCCAGGCCGGGGCCTTGCCGCTGGCCCGCAGGATCAGGCGCGGGAAGTCGGGGTCGCCGCAGGCGTCGTTCGAGCGTTCGAGCCGATACAGCTGGCTCAGCGCTACCTCGCTGTCGGCGCCGCCGGACTGGCTCGGGGAAAAGTGCCCGCGCAGGTCGGCGAACAGCGTGCCCTGCTTTTCCGCCAGGGTAGCGGCTTCCTGGAGGATGCTGGTGCCGCCGTCGTCCTTGACCGCATAACGCTGTTCGCCCGTGCAAGGCTTGAACAGCAGTCGGCCTTCGGCGGCGCTCAGCGTGCCTTGCATGCGGGTCTGGCCGGCCTGGGACGAGGCCCCGGACGAGCCGTCGAATACCGACAGCATCTGGCAACCGGCGAACAGGGGGAGCAGGGCGATACAAACGAGGGAACGGGCGGCACGCATCATCGGGTCTCCAATCAAGTGCCGCCACGTTACTGAGCCCGGCCGCGCATCACAACCCCGGAGCCAATCCCGCTTGCCGGCGATCCGGGCACTGCGGTGTGCCTGGCGTAGCGCTATCGCGAGCAAGCTTCGCTCCTACAGAGGCATGGGGTCAGCCGACGATAAAGGTCTGGCCAGTCTGCAGGCCTTCCACGCTCTTGGCATAGGCCAATGCCACGTCGGCAGCGGGGACCGGCTTGTAGCCGCGAAAGAACGGGGCATAGCTGCCCATGGCTTCTTCCAGCACGGTCGGGCTCACCGAGTTCACGCGCAGGCCGCGGGGCAACTCGATGGCGGCGGCGCGGACGAACGCGTCGAGGGCGCCGTTGACCAGGGCCGCCGAGGCGCCGCTGCGGATCGGATCGCGGTTGAGGATGCCGGAGGTCAGGGTGAAGGAGGCGCCATCGTTGGCGAACTCTCGGCCGATCAGCAGTAGGTTGACCTGGCCCATCAGCTTGTCCTGCAGGCCCAGGGCGAAGCTCTGTTCGTTCATCTCGCCCAGCGGCGCGAACGTGACGCTGCCCGCGGCGCAGACCAGCGCATCGAAGTGGCCGGTTTTTTCGAACAGGGCGCGGATCGAGGCGCTGTCGCTGATATCCACCTGGTAGTCGCCGCTGGTGCGGCCAATGCGAACGATCTCGTGGCGTTGCGCCAGTTCCTTGTCTACCGCCGAGCCTATGGTGCCGGTGGCGCCGATCAGAAGGATTTTCATGCTGCGGTTCCTCGTGTGGGGTGAACGAGGTTGCAGTCTAGTGCTGGTTTTTCCCCTTGATTAGCGCACTAATGGGCAACTTTTGGTTTTCGGATGGAAACAATCCATGAGCGAGATGGATGACCTGGCAGCCTTCGCTGTCCTGATCGAAGCCGGCAGCTTCACCCTGGCCGCCCAGCAACTGGGCTGCAGCAAGGGGCAATTGTCCAAGCGCATCAGCGCGCTCGAGGCGCAATTCGCGGTGGTCTTGCTGCAACGCACCACCCGCCGCCTGAGCCTGACCGCGGCGGGCGCGGCGCTGCTGCCCCAGGCCCAGGCGCTGCTGGCGCAGGTGCAGCGGGCGCGCCAGGCGCTGGCACGGCTCAAGGACGACATGGCCGGGCCGGTGCGGCTGACGATGCCGGTGTCCCTGGGGGAGAGCTTTTTCGATGGCGCGCTGCTGGCGTTTTCCCAGACCTACCCCGAGGTGCAGATCGAGCTGGAATTGAACAACAGTTACCGCGACCTGGCCCGGGACGGTTTCGACCTGGCGATCCGCCTGGAGGTGGCCAACGACCAGCGGCTGGTGGCCCGGCCGCTGCTGGCCTGGCATGAGATGACCTGCGCCAGCCCGGCCTACCTGGAGCAGCATGGCGAGCCGCGCGTACCCCAGGACCTGGCCGGGCATCGCTGCCTGCTCAACAGCCACTACAGCGGCCGCGAGGAGTGGCTTTACCACCAGCAGCACGAATTGCTGCGGGTGCGGGTGTCCGGGCCTTTTGCCAGCAATCACTACAACCTGCTGAAGAAGGCCGCGCTGGTGGGGGCCGGGGTCGCTCGGCTGCCGTCCTACCTGCTGCAGGCGGAACTGGGCGACGGGCGCCTGCGTGCCCTGCTGCGCGACTACCAGACCCGCAGCATGCCGATGTACCTGGTGCACCCGTACCAGGGCGGCTTGCCCAGGCGCACCCAGGTCCTGGCCGATTACCTGATCGACTGGTTCAAGCGCAGCGGCGAGGCGCTGGACCGCCTGTAACCGCCGAACCTGCAGGAGCGCAGCTTGCTCGCGATGACCGCGCCGCGGGCTGTCTGGAATACCGCGTTATCGTTCATCGCGCGCAAGCTGCGCTCCTACGGGAGAGGTGGGAGGTCAGCGGTAGCGGCGGGCGATCAGGTGGTCGATGGACAGCGCGCCGGGACCGCGGGCCATCAGGTACAGCAGGAGGGCCGCCCAGGTGCCGTGGGTCGGGTAGGCGTCGGGGTAGACGAAGAGCTGGATGGTCAGGGTCATGCCCAGCAGCGCCAGGGCCGAGAAGCGTGTGGCGAAGCCGATCAGCAGCAGCACCGGGAACAGGTGCTCGGCGAAGGCGGCCAGGTGCGCGGCCAGTTCCGGGGAGAGCAGCGGCAGCGCGTACTCGCTGCGAAACAGCGGGATCGTCGAATCGGCCAGGCGCGGCACGCCGAGCTCGAAGGTCCCGGAGAACAGGTCGATGGCCAGCCCCTCGATTTTGGTCTGGCCGGATTTCCAGAACACCGCGGCGATGGAAAAGCGCGCGACAAAGGCGATCAGGCTGTGGGGGATGCGTTCCAGCAACTGGATGAGCCGGTTCACCCCGCGGGTCAGCGGGTGGTGGGTGCAAGGGGGGTGCATGTTCAGGCCTCGGAAGGGGGGGACAGACGAGTGATGGCGCCGCGGCTGATCAACAACCCCAGGGCGCGGCCCGGATCGAAGGCCGGATCGACGGCGAAGGCGTCATCGATGGCGAGTTGCAGCGGTTGCGAGCGGCGCAGGTTATGGATGAAGCAGGCGTCGCCGGCCTCGAGGGCGAACACCTCGACATCCAGCTCATGGCGCAGTACCAGGGCGTGTTGCCCCTGTTGCAGGTCGATGGCTTGCCAGTCGCCCTGGCCCTGGTGCACGGCCCATAGCGCGACCACCGGATGAGCCGAGTCCAGCTGGCCGAGCGAGGGGTGCAGGATCACGCGGCGTTGCCCCAGCGTCTCTGGCTCGGCCATGGCCGCCACGATCTGTGGCGCGGGCAGCGGGTTGGCGTCGGCGGCGTGGTAGGCCACCACCCGCAAGCGTTCCAGGCGCGCCACGTCTGCCAGGTACGGCAGCCCGGCCGCGGGAGGGAAGCCCTCGACGAAGGCCGCGAAGTCGTGGCCGTAGTCGCTGAGCACGGCGCTGCGCGGCGGGCAGGCCCTGACGTAGAGCGCGGCCATGGCGCGGAAGAACTCATCGCCCACCAGTTGCGCCACGACCGGGTAGGTGTCGGCCAGGGCGTTGATCAGCGAACTCTGGACATTGTTGCGGTACACCGCGAAGCGGCTGGCCGGGTCGGCGCCATTGGCGCTGTACAAGTCCGCGGGGCAGGGCTGGTCGGGGTCGAGCAGGGCGCTGGCGAAGGCGGCTTGGGTATTCATGCCGGCCTCCTTGCGCTTTGCAGCAACTGCTCGGCCTGGCGTGCCTCGGCGTGCAGCACGGAAAACGCCGGCACCTGGTTGTCGCGCTCGATCAGGGTCGCGGTCGGCCCGATCCGGTCCAGCAGCCGCAGGTACAGTGCCCACACCGCGTTATCGATCGGCGCGCCGTGATCGTCGATCAGCAGGCGGTCGCCCAGGCTGTCGGTGTCCTCGGCGAAGCCGGCCAGATGAATCTCGCCCACGCTCTGCAGCGGCAAGGCATCGATATAGGCCAGCGGATCGCGCCGATGGTTGATGCACGACACGTAGACGTTGTTCACATCCAGCAACAGGCCGCAGCCAGTGCGGCGTAGCACTTCGCGGATGAACTCGGCCTCGTCCATGCTCGAGCGGCGAAACTCCAGGTAGGTCGCCGGGTTCTCCAGCAGCATGGGCCGGCGCAGGGTGCTCTGTACCTGGTCGATGTGTTCGCAGACGCGGTCCAGCGTCGGCCGGTCATAGGCCAGGGGTAGCAGGTCGTTGAGAAACACCGGGCCATGGCTGGACCAGGCCAGGTGTTCGGAAAAGGACTGGGGCTGGTAGCGCTCGATCAGCGCGGCCAGGCGTTGCAGGTGCCGAAGGTCCAGTGGCCCCTCGGCTCCGATCGACAGGCCGACGCCATGCAGCGACAGCGGGTACTGTTCGCGGATCAGCCCCAGGTAGTGGTGAAACGGCCCGCCATCGACCATGTAGTTTTCCGCATGGACTTCGAAGAAACCGATGTCGGGCCGTTGGCTCAGGACCTCGCGCAGGTGCTCGGTCTTGAGCCCCAGCCCGGCGCGATGCGGCAGGCTGGAGGCGGTCGCCTGAGTGGCGGGACGCAGTGCAGGTGGCATGGCAATGTTCATCATCGACACTCAGGCGGACGGTGGATTACGACTTGGCCTTGTAGGCCTGGAGCTGGCCGAAGCCGGTCGGCGAAGTGCTGCTCGCGGTTTTTTCGCAGGTGCCCTTCGGTACCAGCTTCCAGGCGTTGGCCTGGTGGTCGACCTTGGCGGTGCCGGCACAGGTGGTGCCCGCGCCGGCGGCGCAATCGTTCTTGCCTTTCATGGCGACGCCAAAGCATTTTTCCATGTCGTCGGCGGCCTGGGCGGTGGTCGGCAGGGCGGCGATGCTCAAGGCAGAACCGAGCGCCAGGGCCAGGGCAGCGGCGGACAGGGTGCGAGTGGTAGCGGTCATGGTATTTCTCCAAAAAGGTAGTGGATAGGCAGGCATGTGTGCCTGCTTACCCCTCTAGAGGGCGGTCGCGGGGATTCGTTACAACGGGTACCGAAAAAATGTTCATGGGGCGAGACCGCGGCGCCTGTATCGCCGGCAAGCCTGGCTCCTACAAAGGCAGGGCCCACACCGGCCTGTAGGAGCGAGGCTTGCCCGCGATAGGCTCTGTCTCACGTTTGGCAAGGCGAAAAAAAACGGCCCCGCAGGGCCGTTTTTCGTTGTCGCAGGTGCTCAGCCGCCCAGGTAGGCTTCGCGCACCTTGGGGTCGGTCAGCAGGGCTTCGCCGGTGCCTTGCATCACCACCCGGCCGTTTTCCAGCACATAGGCGCGGTCGGCGATCTTCAGCGCCTGGTTGGCGTTCTGCTCCACCAGGAACACCGTCACGCCGTCGCGGCGCAGCTGTTCGATGATGTCGAAGATCTGCTGGATGATGATCGGCGCCAGGCCCAGGGACGGTTCGTCGAGCAGCAACAGCTTGGGCTTGCTCATCAGCGCCCGGCCGATGGCGAGCATCTGCTGCTCGCCCCCGGACATGGTGCCGCCGCGCTGAGTGAAGCGTTCCTTGAGGCGCGGGAACAGGTGCAGGACCTTGTCCATCTGCTCCTGGTAGTCGCCCTTGTCGGTGAAGAACCCGCCCATGGCCAGGTTTTCCTCGACGGTCAGGCGGGCGAACACCCGGCGGCCTTCCGGCACCACGGCAATGCTCTTGCGCATGATCTGCGCCGAGCTCTGCCCCACCAGCTCTTCACCCAGGTAACGGATGCTGCCGCTGTGGGCCTGCGGCGAGCCGCAGAGGGTCATCAGCAGGGTGGATTTGCCGGCGCCGTTGGCCCCGATCAGGGTGACGATCTCGCCCTGGCGGATCTCGACGTTGACGCTGTGCAGCGCCTGGATCTTGCCGTAGAAGGTGGAAACGTTTTCGAACTGCAGCATTTACGCTTCCCCCAGGTAGGCTTTGATCACATCGGGATTGTCGCGGATCTGTTCCGGCGTGCCGTTGGCCAGGGGCGTGCCCTGGTTGATCACGACGATATGGTCGGAAATGCTCATGACCAGTTTCATGTCGTGTTCGATCAGCAGCACGGTCACGTTGTGCTCTTCGCGCAGCACGCTGATCAGGGCCTTGAGGTCTTCGGTTTCCTTCGGGTTCAGGCCGGCGGCCGGTTCGTCGAGCATGAGGATCCGCGGGCGGGTCATCATGCAGCGGGCGATTTCCAGGCGACGTTGCTGACCGTAGGCCAGGGTGCCGGCGGTGCGGTTGGCGAATTCCTTGAGGTTGACCTTTTCCAGCCAGTACTCGGCGTATTCCATGGCCTCGCGCTCGCTCTTGCGGAACGCCGGGGTCTTGAACAGGCCGGACAGGAAGTTGGTGTTCAAGTGACGGTGCTGGGCGATCAGCAGGTTCTCGACCGCCGTCATGTCCTTGAACAGCCGCACGTTCTGGAAGGTGCGCACCACGCCCTTGAGGGCGATCTTGTGTCCGGGCAGGCCCTGGATCGGCTCGCCGTCCAGCAGGATGCTGCCGCCGGTAGGCTGGTAGAAACCGGTCAGGCAGTTGAACACCGTGGTCTTGCCCGCGCCGTTAGGCCCGATCAGCGCCACCACCTGTTTTTCCTTGACGGTCAGGGCCACGCCGTTGACCGCCAGCAAGCCGCCGAAGCGCATGCTCAGATTTTCGACTTTGAGGATCTCGCGGCTCATTTGCGCAGCTCCATGTGGGGACGTTGCATGGGCAGCAGACCTTGAGGTCGCCAGATCATCATCAGCACCATCAGGGCGCCGAACATCAACATGCGGTACTCACTGAAGTCACGCATCATTTCCGGCAGCAGGATCATCACCACGGCCGCCAGGATCACGCCCAGCTGCGAACCCATGCCACCGAGCACGACGATGGCGAGAATGATCGCCGATTCGATGAAGGTGAAGGATTCCGGGGTCACCAGGCCCTGGCGCGCGGCGAAGAAGCTGCCGGCGAAACCGGCGAAGCTGGCGCCCAGGGTGAAGGCCGACAGCTTGATCACTGTCGGGTTCAGGCCCAGTGCGCGGCAGGCGATCTCGTCTTCACGCAAGGCTTCCCACGCACGACCGATCGGCATGCGCAGCAGGCGGTTGATGATGAACAACGCCGCCAACGCCAGCAACAGCGCCACCAGGTAGAGGAAGATCACCTTGTTGATCGAGTTGTAGGGCAGGCCGAAGAACTCGTGGAAGGTCTGCATGCCTTCCGCGGCCTTGCGTTCGAAGGTCAGGCCGAAGAACGTCGGTTTCTCGATATTGCTGATGCCGTTCGGGCCACCGGTGATATCGGTGAGGTTACGCAGGAACAGGCGGATGATTTCCCCGAAGCCGAGGGTCACGATCGCCAGGTAGTCGCCGCGCAGGCGCAAGACCGGGAAGCCCAGCAGGAAGCCGAACGTGGCCGCCATCAGGCCGGCGATCGGCAGGCAGATCCAGAAGCTCAGGCCGTAGTAGTGCGACAGCAGCGCGTAGCTGTAGGCACCGACGGCGTAGAAGCCGACATACCCGAGGTCGAGCAGGCCGGCCAGGCCGACCACGATGTTCAGGCCGAGGCCGAGCATCACGTAGATCAGGATCAGCGTCGCGATGTCCACCGCGCCACGGGAGCCGAAGAACGGCCAGACCAGCGCACCGAGGATCAGCGCGATGATGATGTAGCGCTGGGTGGTCGGCAGGGTCAGGAAGTTGCTGGCCTTGGCCGGGATCAACGGCCCGCCCGGCGAGGATTTCCACGCCTTGCTGATCTGTCGGTCGAACAGCACCCGCAGGAACATCAGCACCGAGCAGACGGCGATGGTGGCCAGGATGGCCGGGCTGGTGCCATGCACCTCGAGGTTGATACCGACGATGGTCAATTTGAGACCGAGTACCGGATAGGCCACGGCCCATACCAGCAGGGCGCTGAACAGCGCCTGTTTAAGATTCCTAGTCATACTTTCTCAACCTCCGGACGGCCCAGAATGCCGGTCGGACGGAACAACAGCACCAGAACCAACAAGCCGAAAGCCACCACGTCCTTGTATTGGTCGCCGAAGATATCGGCGCCGAAGGCTTCCGCCACCCCGAGTACCAGGCCGCCCAGCATGGCGCCCGGAATACTGCCGATACCGCCCAGTACCGCGGCGGTGAAGGCCTTGAGACCGACCAGGAAGCCGGCGTTGGGGTTGATCACACCGTATTGCATGCTCAGCAGCACGGCCGCGATCGCCGCCAGCGCGGCACCGATCACGAAGGTCAGGGCGATGATGTTGTTGGTGTTGATCCCCAGCAGGTTGGCCATCTTGATGTCTTCGGCGCAGGCACGGCAGGCGCGGCCCAGGCGGGAGCGAGAGATGAACAGGGTCAGGCCGAGCATGGCGACCAGGGTCACCACGAACACCACGATCTGCATGTAGGAGACCAGCACTTCCTGTGCGCCGCCCGGCCCGATGGAGAAGTTCCCGGGAATCAGGTTGGGGATGGATTTGTCCTTGGAGTCTTGCGCCAGCAGCACCGTGTTCTGCAGGAAGATCGACATGCCGATGGCGGAAATCAGCGGAATCAGACGGTTGCTGCCGCGCAGGGGGCGATAGGCGATCCGTTCGATGCTGTAGCCGTAGGAACTGGTGACGACGATGCTCGCGATGAAGGCCGCGGTCATCAACAGCGGGACGTTGTCGAGTCCCATCATGGCCAGCCCGGCGATGGCGATGAACGCCACGTAGGAACCGATCATGTACACCTCGCCGTGGGCGAAGTTGATCATTCCAATGATGCCGTAAACCATCGTATAGCCGATGGCGATCAGGGCATACGTGCTGCCAATGGTCAGGCCATTAACCAGCTGTTGGAAAAAGTGATAGAGGTCAGGCATTACAGCGCTCCTAAAAACCTGATACGCATTTCACTGGTGGAGTCATTTTCCCGCCTGCCCCCTGTGGATCTCTATCCACTTCGAGCCAGGTTTTGCCAGCGAACCGCTGATGACGGTTTTGAGATTTTCAGGTGGGCGGGCTTCCGGATCACGGAAAACAGGCCCAATACGTTCGTAAAACAAAGCCCACGGCACGCCGTGGGCTTTATTGGCAGTCAGTAAGGCAGGGCCTTATTGAGGCGAGACTTCGGTTTTAGGCTTGCCGAAGTGCCACTCGTAGACCACGAACTTGAAGTCTTTCAGGTCGCCCTTGGCGTCGAAGCTCAGGTCGCCGGTCGGGGTCTTGAAGGAGCCTGCGTGGATGGCTTCGGCCACTTTGGCCGGGTCTTCGCTCTTGGCGGCGGCGATACCGCCGGCAATCACTTCGACCGCCGAGTAGGAAGGGAACACGAACGGGCCGCTCGGATCTTCTTTCTTGGCCTTGAACGCATCGGCCAGGGCCACGTTGGCCGGATCCTGGTCGAAGGATTTCGGCAGGGTCACCAGCAGGCCTTCGGAAGCGTCCTTGGCGATCTGCGAAATGGAGTCGTTACCCACGCCTTCCGGACCCATGAACTTGGCCTTCAGGCCTTTTTCCTGGGCCTGGCGCAGGATCAGGCCCAGCTCCGGGTGGTAGCCGCCGTAGTAGACGAAGTCGACGTTGGCTTGCTTGAGCTTGGCGATCATCGAGGAGAAGTCCTTGTCGCCGGCGTTGATGCCTTCGAACACGGCCACCTTGGTGCCTTTCTTCTCCAGGGTCTGCTTCACGGCCGTGGCGATGCCTTCGCCGTATTGCTGCTTGTCGTGCAGGACGGCGACGATTTTCGGTTTCACGTGGTCGGCGATGTAGTTGCCGGCGGCAGGGCCCTGGGCGCTGTCCAGGCCGATGGTGCGGAACACCATCTTGTAGCCGCGGCTGGTGATGTCCGGGCTGGTGGCGGCGGGGGTGATCATGACCACGCCTTCGTCTTCGTAGATGTCCGAAGCCGGTTGAGTGGAGCTGGAGCACAGGTGGCCGACCACGAACTTGACGCCGTCGTTGACGACTTTGTTGGCTACGGCCACGGCTTGTTTCGGATCGCAGGCGTCATCGTATTCGACGGCCTGGAGCTGCTTGCCATCCACGCCGCCCTTGGCGTTGATTTGCTCGATGGCCATTTTGGCGCCACTGAACTGCATGTCGCCGTACTGGGCTACAGGACCGGTCTTGGGGCCGGCGATGCCGATCTTGATGGTGTCAGCTGCGAACGAATGGCTGGCGACTCCGGCCAGAACCATAGCGGCAAACAGTTTGGAAATCTGCTTAGTAGCCTTATTCATAGTGCTCCACTCTTACTGTTGTAATTTTTATAGTCCTGGCGCCGTAGCAGCAGAACCGGGTCAGATATCTCTTGGATACCCCCGGAAAATGCCCCCGGCAACTGTACCGGTACAGTGTAGAGCGGCGATTGTCAGCCTGGGAAGCTGGCGCCAGGGGGCAAAATCAGGGGGTGTCGCTTTATTGAAAGAAAAAGACAGAATTGCGGCGGGGTGTCGATCGTATTCAGCGAGCAATCCTTGGCTCTCCTGCGCTTCTCTCTCGTTGACTCAATTGCAACCGGGTTTGTCTGCCAGAGCACCGACGTTATCATTGCGCGGATTTCTTTTCGGGACAGGCCCATGACTCAAGAACCTAGCACCCTCTATGCCAAGCTGCTTGGTGAAACCGCATCCATTACCTGGAAGGAGCTGGAGCCGTTCTTCGCCAAGGGTGCCCTATTGTGGGTCGACGCCGACCTGGATTTGATCGAGGCGGCCGAGGCAATGGCTGAGAACCAGGCCGGAAAAGTCTCTGCCTGGCTGGCCGCCGAGAAGGTGAGCAAAGTGTCTGCGACGCGGACGCTGGATCTGGTGGAACGCGATCCGTTGCTGTGGGCGGTGGTGGTTTCGCCATGGATCCTGGTCCAGGAAAGGGCGCAGCCCGCAGCGTGAGCACCAAAGAGGTGCGTTATTTTCCGCAGTAAAAGTGTGTAGCCGAGTAACCGCGATCGCGATGATGGCAAGTTGCCGTGGAGAAAGGCCCCACCCGATCCAGGCTGACGGTGACGTAAGCGGAATGGGAACAGTTTTCAAGGCAGCCTGCGGGCTGCCTGATTGTTTCCGGGGGATTGGCCCCCAATCCCCTGTAGGAGCGCAGCTTGCGCGCGATGGCGTCCTGCCAGTCGACATCACCTGACAGTGATACCGCCATCGCGCGCAAGCTGCGCTCCTACAAGGGGAGGGGGCGGTCAGTAGGCGGTCTTGCCGGTGTGATTGTTCAGCGAGATGACCTTGGTCTTGCCGATGCGGTGGCGGTAGATCTCGCGCAGGTACTTGATGGCCTTCTTCACGCAATCGCGGGACAGGCGGATGTCGTTGATCGAGACGAACTTGTCCTTGTCGTTGATCAGCTCGCGGTACTTCTTCTCGTACATCGGCTTGATCGCGTACCAGTTGGTATCGAGGATCTTCGCCGGGTTCTCGAACTCGTTGAGCAGGTCGTCGATACGGTTTTCGTCGAACGCCTCGCTGATGATGAAGTCGAGGATCGAGTTGTCCAGGGTCTCGTCGAAACGGTATGGGTTGCGAGCGAAGCAGCGCTTGATGAAGGCCACGATCAGGGTCAGGAAGTCGTCCGACAGGCACGGGCTCTTGGCGATCAGGGTGGTCAGCGAGAGGTTGGCCGAGGCGCCGATCACCAGCGCGTAGCGCTTGAGGGTGGTGTTGGGGAACAGGCTGTTGAGGTGGGTCTTGAGCCGGTTCAGGTCCATGTACGACAGCTTGTAGTCCTTGGGCAGCGAGACGATCGACACCACCGACGAGCAGTTCTTGAAGAAGTGCAGGTCGTGCAGCGCGGCCGCGTCATAGCCGGAGGCCTTGTACTGCTCCAGTGCCGCACGGTAACGCTTGGACTCGATCGGCAGCAGGCTGATGCCTTCGATGGCCTGGGTCACCTTGTTGAAGTGCGGCAGGTCGATGGAGCGGAAGAACAGGTCGTCGATGTTCAGGCGCTGCGGCTCCTTGTCGAACACCTTGAACTTGTCGCCGGTCGGCACCGGGGTTTCCGGCACCACCGATTCGGCATAGGCGATCGCCACCGGGCCGGCCAGGCTCATGAACAGGTCGTTGGCATCCAGGCGGATGGTTTCGCCGATGTCGATGCCGGCGCGCCGGAAGTAGTTCTGGTCGTAGTCGGTGGTCACCGCCTGGGCGGTCAGGATGTTGAAGATCTGCTGGGAGATGTACTGGTTGGCGTGCTTCTCCATGGCGTTGACGTCGATGTTCTGGATGTTGCCGTCATCGTTCTCTTCGGCGTAACGCATGATGTCGTTGGAGATCAGCATCATCGCGTTCCATGGGCGGATACGCCCCATCACGCTGGCTTCGCTGCTGTCTTCGTTATCGAAGTTGTAGGAGAAGTCCCATTCTTCCGACAGGTATTTGCACAGCAGGCGCCCGGCGTTGATGTGCAGGGCCTCGGACATTTCGCTGCGATGGTCGGAGATGTTCGGCAGTACGCAGATGCCGCTGGTGAAGATCGGCTCGAAGACGAAGGAATGGCCGCTCTTGCTGTCGTGCTCGTCGATCGGCTTGGTGTCGAACGTCTTGTTCATGTACGAGTACTGCTGGGCCAGGCCGAATTCCGAGGCCATGCCCGAGCCGGTGCCGCCGCCGGCGCTGAAGATCGAGAAATAAAGCCGCGACTGGTTGGCCTTGATGCCGCAGGAGTCGATCAGGTACGAGTGGATCATTTTCCAGTCGGGGCTGGAGAAGCGCTGGGTGTCCTTGTTGAGGATGATCTTGGCCAGGTACTGGCCGAGGATCGGTGCGTTGCCGGCGCCACCGGCATGGACTTCCGAGAGGTCCATGATCTTCATCTTGCTGTAGTCGCGGATGAAGCCGCTTTTTTCACCCTTGCGCGAGAAGCGGATGCGCCCGGCAATGTCCTTGTCCAGGTCGCCCAGCATCACCAGCGGCTCGACCAGGAACACCGGCTTGCTGGCCTTGTTCTGGCCCAGGCGCAGGTTGTGGCGGATCCACTGGGCGGGGCTGTAGCCCTTGTCGGCATAGGCCTTGTCGTCGTTGTTGAACTCGTTGAGATAGAACTTGCGGGCGTTGTACACCAGCTCCGCGACGTCCAGGGCGATATTCGACCCGCAGCGGCCCAGCCCGATCAGGCAGACCGAGGGAAACTCCTGTTCGCGGCGGGCCTCGAGTTCGTCTTCCGGGTGCAGCGCGCGCGGGAACACCGAGTCGCGCAGGCCGTCGAGGTTGTCGAGGATGCGGTCGGTATTGGTTTCGGTGAAGTAGAGGTACTGCTGGGGCGCCTGCGGGCGCGAGCTGGACAATGGCTTCGACTCTGAAGGGCTGTAGCTGCCCGGGTTCAGCGTCAGTTCGGATACTGCGTTGGCAGAATTGTTTTTGGAAGTCATTGTGCGCGGCATGCCTGGACGGGTTGGCTCGAGGATGGGATATCAAAGAGCCATCAACTGAGATCTCGCGACTTTACAGTGCGATATTGGCCCCAGCGATAGGGATTAATCTGATGGACGCTAGGGGGAATCCTTTCCTAGGTTCAGATGAATCGGCCAGTGTGCGGTGTTCTTTAATCAAAAGGAGGCAAGATGATGGCAACGTTACCCACCCTCGGGTTTGCCGGGATTGGCCTGATGGGCCTGCCCATGTGCCGCCGCCTGCTGGCGGCGGGTTATCCCCTGGTGGTGTGGAATCGCAACCGGGAAAAATGCGCGCCGCTGGTCGAGGCGGGCGCGCGGCTGGCCGAGACGCCGGCCAGCCTGTGTGCCGACACAGACCTGGTGCTGCTGTGCCTGGCCAACACCGAGGTGGTGCGCGAGGTGGTGTTCGGCGCCGAGGGCATCGCCCGGGGCGCCAGGGCCGGGCAGTTGCTGGTGGACCTGTCCAGCCTGGAGCCGACCGCGACCCGGGAGATGGCGGCGCAACTGGCGGATGCCACCGGCATGGGCTGGGTCGATGCCCCGGTGTCCGGCGGCACGCCCGGTGCCGAGGCCGGCAGCCTGGCGATCATGGTCGGTGGCGAGGCCGCTGATATCGAGCGGGTGCGTCCGGTCCTGCTCAACCTGGGGCAACGGGTGACCCACATGGGCGGCGTCGGCGCCGGTCAGGTGACCAAGGCCTGCAACCAGATGATCGTGGCCTGCAATGCGCTGGTGATTGCCGAAGTGGTGGCGCTGGCCGAACGTTCCGGGGTGGATGCGTCGTTACTGGCCGAAGCGCTGGCCGGCGGTTTTGCCGATTCCAGGCCGCTGCAGATCCTCGCCCCGCAGATGGCCGAGAGCCGTTTCGAGCCGATCAAGTGGCATGTGCGCACTTTGCTCAAGGATCTGGACGGCGCGGTGAAGTTCGCTCGCGAACAGGGTTCGGCGACCCCGATCAGCGGATTGGCCGCGCAACTGATGCGCTTGCATGGCGGCCAGGGTTATCTGGAACAGGATCCCGCGACCCTGGTGCGGTTGTATCGCGAACCGACGGCTGCGGGCTGATCGCGGCGGGCCGCATGCGCTGCTCGATCTCGTCGATCGCTGGCGGCAAATCCGTCAGGGGCACCGCTCGGCCGAGCAGGTGGCCCTGCATGAAGTCGCAGCCGTGCCGGGCCAGGAACTCGAACTGCTGCGGACTCTCGACCCCTTCGCTGACCACCTGCAGGTGCAGGGTATGCGCCATGACGATGATCGCCTGGACGATTTCCCCGTCTTGCACCGACTGGGGCACATCGAGGATGAACGAGCGGTCGATCTTCAGGGTGTTGAGCGGCAGGCGCTTGAGGTAGGCGAGGGACGAATAGCCGGTGCCGAAATCGTCGAGCGACAGCGACACGCCGAGGCTGCGGATCTGCCGCAGCAGGCTCACCGTCAGGTCGATATTGCCCATCAGGGCGTTTTCCGTGACTTCCAGTTCCAGGCGTTGCGCGGCGACGCCGGCCGCTTGCAGGGCGCTGCCGATCTCCTCGGCCAGGGTTTCCCGGGCCAGGTTCAGGGCCGAGCAGTTGACCGCGACTTTCAGCTCGGCGAAGCCATGGCGGGACAGGGCGGCGAGGTCCTCGCAGGCCCGGCGTAGCACCCAGTTGTCCAACTCGGCGATCAACCCGTTGGCTTCGGCGATGCCGATGAAGCGCTCGGGCGCCAGCAGCCCGTGCAGCGGATGCTGCCAGCGCACCAGGGCTTCGAGCTTGCTGACCCGCTGGCCGGCCAGGTCGTAGATGGGTTGGTAATACAGGGTCAGGCCGGCCTCGGTGTGCAGGGCGTTGCGCAGCTCTTCCTCCAGTTGCAGTTCCAGGCTGGCCCGACAGGTCAGGTTGGCGCTGAAGAAGTGCAGGCTGTTGCGCCCGCTGCCCTTGGATTGATAGAGCGCGAGGTCGGCATGCTTTAGCAGTTCCTCGCAGGTGAGGCCGTCGTCGGGAAACACGCTGATGCCGATGCTGGTGGTCATGACCATGCGCCGCCCGGCCAGCTCGATGGGCTCCTTCATCTTGTTCATGATGCGCTGCGCCATGTGCCGTGCTTCGTCGCGCTCGCGCAGGCTGATGAGAATGCAGAATTCGTCGCCGCCAAAACGCGCCACCACGTCTTCATGGCTGCGGGTGGAGCTCTTGATATGGTGGGCGAGCACCTTGAGCAGCTCGTCGCCGGCATCGTGGCCGAGGCTGTCGTTGATCCGCTTGAAGTGGTCGATGTCGAGGAACATCACCGCCAGCATGCCGCCCTGTACGGTCTTCTCGATGAGTTTTTCGGCGAACAGCTGATTGAAGCCGCGGCGGTTGACCAGGTTGGTCAGGGCGTCGTAGTGCGCCACTTGTTGCAGCGCCACCCGGGCCTGGTCCAGCTGGCACAGCAGGGTGTTGACCCGGCGCAGGTCCTGTTCCTTGTGTTGCAGCTTCTTGTCCGCCAGCGCCGCGCTGATGCTGCTGCCGATGATCAACAGGACGATGACGGCGATGGTCAGGCCCAGTTGCAACGGGTTGTCGTCCACCGGGACCGAGGGCGTGCCGGCCGCCGGCATCACCAGTTTCAACGCGGCCATGCCGGTGAAGTGCATGGCCACGATGCCGCCGCCCAGGAGCAGGCTCGAGGCGTACTTGAGCGACTGGTGGCGCAGGCCGCTGCCGTCGCTCAGGTAACGCGACAGCAGCAGGGCCACGAGGCTCGCGCTGATGGCGATGGCGATGGACAGGCCGAAGAGGTCGGGCTGGTAGTAGGCGGTGGCCTGGGAACGCATGGCCGCCATGCCGACGTAGTGCATGGCGCCGATGCCCAGGCCGATCCAGATCGACGCCGCGAGGTAGCGCCACAATTGCAGCCGGGGATGGCTGAGGGTGTTCATCGCCAGCCAGGAAGCGATCACCGCGCTCAGCAGCGACACCAGGGTCATGGGCAAGTCGTAGTGGGTTTCGATGGGCAGTTGCAGCGCCAGCATGCCGATGAAGTGCATCGCCCAGATGCCGCCCGCCAGGCAGAACGCCCCGACCCAGCGCCAGCGCCGGCGGGCGGAGGCCTGGTCGACGTGACGCACCCGTTCGGCCATGTCCAGGGTGGCGAAGCTGCCGGCGCAGGCCACCAGGTAGGCGAGGATCACCAGTATGGGATTGTGGGTGCCGCTAAGCAGCAACTGCCCGCCGTCGGGGTGCTCGGTAAAAAAATGCAAACCAAGCCATTCCATCGCATGCCCCGCTCGTCATCCCGTCTCAGCACCCGCTGGCTGAACGATGGACTGAGTATAGGAAGCACGCGCGAAGCCGAGCGCAGTAGTGGCACTCTGACTTAAATGAATTTGGAATGTCGCCAATAACCAATCGAGCTAAGCGCTGCGGTCGAAATACAGTTCGGGCTCCAGGGGCGCGAGACCGAAAGCCGCGCGCGCGGCGTCGCAATCGACGTTCTGTTCGCCGTTTTCCCAGGACGCCTCGAACTCGCGGCACGTGCTGGAGCGCTGGTGATAGATCGAGCAACTGACCTGCTTGCCGACTTCGCCGGTCAGCGCGGTGCAGCGGGTCGGCTTGCAATCGGTGCCGAGCATGGCGACCCGGCTGGGGCTGATGGACGCCACCAGATCGTCCGGGACCGTACCGCCGGACGAGGCGCATTCACCCCAGAAAAAAGACACACGAAAGTGTGAACAGCAGGCACCGCAATTCAGACACGGACTGGCTTCGGACATGGGCGTATTTCAACGGGGAGGAGGTGGATGAGGGGGGCAGGCAGGCCGCTATTCTAGGCTTCGCAACGGCCTTGGGAAGGGGGGGCGCGAGGTATTTTTCAGGGGGTGCGCAAGCCCTTGAAAAATCGGCCTTTAGCCCCGTTATCCGGGGGCTGGCGGCGGTTTGGGGCAAACCCCGCGGCCTTGTCTGGCGCCCCGGCGAAGGTGGCCGATTGGCTGATATCAGCCTTACGAATCATTACAGACAAGCAGGGCACGGCTGACTAGATTGCAACTTCCAGGCTCGGTTGCGTCTGGCCGAATAACAATAAAGAGACCGACCCATGCAGAACTCGACCCAAGCGGCGAATGCCTGGCGCATTCTGTTCCTGTTGTTCCTGGCTAACCTGTTCAACTTCTTCGATCGCACCATTCCGGCCATCATCATCGAGCCGATCCGCATGGAATGGCACCTGAGCGACTTCCAGCTCGGCATCATCGGCACCGCCTTCACCATCGTCTACGCCATCGCCGGCCTGCCCCTGGGGCGCATGGCCGATACCGGCTCGCGCAGCAGGCTCATGGGCTGGGGGCTGGCGGTGTGGAGCGGGCTGACCGCGGTCAATGGCCTGGTGGGCAGCTTCTGGAGTTTCCTGATCGTGCGCATGGGCGTCGGCATCGGCGAAGCCAGCTATGCCCCAGCGGCCAACTCGCTGATCGGCGACCTGTTCCCCGCCCATCGCCGGGCCCGGGCCATGGGCATCTTCATGCTTGGCCTGCCCCTGGGCCTGCTGCTGGCGTTCTTCACCATCGGCGCGATGGTCAAGGCGTTCGACAGCTGGCGCGCGCCGTTCTTTATCGCCGCGGTGCCGGGGCTGGTGCTGGCGGTGTTCATGTTCTTCATCAAGGAGCCCAAGCGCGGGGCGGCGGAGACGGTCAAGGTGTCCCAGGAACGGGTCGACCGGCCGATCCGCCGGGTGCTGGCGATCCCGACCTTTCTCTGGCTGGTGCTGGCCGGGCTGACCTTCAACTTCGCCACCTACGCCTGCAACTCGTTCCTGGTGCCGATGCTGCAGCGTTATTTCCTCATGCCCCTGCAGGAAGCCGCGGTGGCCACCGGGGTCATTGTCGGGGTCACCGGGCTGGTCGGCCTGACCCTGGGCGGCTGGGTGGCCGACAAGATCCACCAGCGGGTCGCCAATGGCCGGTTGCTGTTCGCCGCCTTCAGCATGCTGATCTCGACCCTGTGCACCGCCTGGGCCCTGCATGCCGGGCGTATCGAGATCGGCGTGTTCGTCGCCGTGTTCAGTGTCGGCTGGCTGTTTGCCTACAACTTCTATACCTGCGTCTACACGGCGATCCAGGACGTGGTCGAGCCGCGCCTGCGGGCCACGGCCATGGCGCTGTTCTTCGCCGGCCTGTATCTGCTGGGCGGTGGCCTGGGGCCGGTGGTGGTGGGTGCGCTGTCCGATCACTTCGCCCATGCGGCGATGTACGCCGCGGGCGCCGAGCAGATGACCGAAGCCTTCAAGGCCGTCGGCCTGCACGACGCCATGTACCTGATTCCGGTGGCGCTGTTGCTGACCCTGCTGTTCCTGTTCATGGCCTCGCGCTGCTTCGTGCGCGATGCACAGCGGATGAAGGATGGGCTGGTGCCGGGCGAGGCGGTAGGGGCGGCGGCTACAGCCTGATCGACCCGCTCGCTCCTACAGAAACAGGTGAAAAAAAGGCCCGCATTGCGCGGGCCTTTTTATTTGCGGGAGGAAGGGGATCAGCCCGCTACCAGCACCCGGATCGCTTCCAGGCGCAGCGCCGCTTTCTCCAGCATGGCCAGGCCTTGTTCGCGCTGCTTGCGCAGGGCTTCCAGCTCGCTGTCGCGCACGCTCGGGTTGACCGCCTGCAACGCGGTCAGGCGCGCCAGCTCTTCATCGGTGTCGGCGGCCAGGCGGCGTTGCGCTTCGGCCACGCGCTCGGCGTGACGCGGGGCGATCTTGGTTTCGCCGGCGTTGATCTTCGGCGCCAGCTGGTCGCGCTGGGCCTGGATGAACTTGTTGGCGCTGGCCTTGGGAACGCTTTCCAGCTGGTCGTTGAGGGTCTCGAAAGCGACGCGCGCGGCCAGGTCGTTGCCGTTGGCGTCCAGCAGGCAGCGCAGGGCGGCCGGCGGCAAGTAGCGGCCCAGTTGCAGCGAGCGGGGGGCCACCACCTCACTGACATACAGCAGTTCCAGCAATACGGTGCCGGGTTTCAGCGCCTTGTTCTTGATCAGCGCCACGGCGGTGTTGCCCATGGAGCCGGACAGCACCAGGTCCATGCCGCCTTGCACCATCGGGTGCTCCCAGGTGATGAACTGCATGTCTTCGCGAGACAGCGCCTGGTTGCGGTCGTAGGTGATGGTCACGCCTTCGTCGTCGCCCAGCGGGAAGCTGGCGTCGAGCATTTTTTCGCTCGGCTTGAGGATCAGGGCGTTGTCCGAATGGTCTTCGCTGTCGATGCCGAAAGCGTCGAACAGGGTTTCCATGTAGATCGGCAGGGCGAACTGGTCGTCCTGTTCGAGGATCGCCTCCACCAGCGCCTCGCCTTCGCCGGCACCGCCGGAGTTGAGCTCCAGCAAGCGGTCGCGTCCGGTGTGCAGCTCGGCTTCCAGGCGTTCGCGCTCGGCGCGCGCTTCGTCGATCAGCGCTTGCCACTGGCCGTCGTCGGCTTCTTCCAGCAGCGGCAGCAGGCGCGGGCCGAACTGATGCTGCAGGGCGTTGCCGGTCGGGCAGGTATTGAGGAAGGCGTTCAGCGCCTCGTGGTACCACTGGAACAGGCGTTCTTGCGGGCTGGTTTCCAGGTACGGCACATGCAGCTCGATCACGTGTTTCTGACCGATCCGGTCGAGACGGCCGATCCGCTGTTCCAGCAGGTCCGGGTGCGACGGCAGGTCGAACAGCACCAGGTGGTGGGCGAACTGGAAGTTGCGGCCTTCGCTGCCGATTTCCGAGCAGATCAGCACCTGGGCGCCAAATTCCTCATCGGCGAAGTAGGCGGCGGCGCGGTCGCGCTCGAGGATGTTCATGCCTTCATGGAACACCGTGGCCGGAATGCCGGAGCGCACGCGCAGGGCGTCTTCCAGGTCCATGGCGGTTTCCGCGTGGGCGCAGATCACCAGGACCTTGGTGCGCTTGAGCATCTTCAACTGGTCGATCAGCCACTCGACCCGCGGGTCGAATTTCCACCAGCGCTCTTCTTCGCCGGCGTCCGGCTGGGCCTGGAAGCTGACTTCCGGGTACAGCTCGGCGTGTTCGCCCAGCGGCAGCTCCAGGTATTCGTCCGGGCATGGCAGCGGGTAGGGGTGCAGCTTGCGCTCGGGGAAGCCTTGCACCGCGGCGCGGGTGTTGCGGAACAGCACGCGGCCGGTGCCGTGGCGGTCCAGCAGCTCGCGCACCAGGCGCGCGCTGGCTTCGCTGTCGCCATCGTTGACGGCGGCGAGCAGGGCTTCGCCCTCGTTGCCGAGGAAACCCTGGATGGTCTGGTGCGCGGTTGGCGACAGGCGGCCGTTATCCAGCAGTTCCTGCACGGCTTCGGCCACCGGGCGATAATTGTCGCTCTCGGCGCGGAAGGCGGCGAGGTCGTGGAAACGGTTCGGATCGAGCAGGCGCAGACGGGCGAAGTGGCTGTCCTGGCCCAGCTGTTCCGGGGTGGCGGTGAGCAGCAGGACGCCAGGAATGACTTCGGCCAGCTGTTCCACCAGCGCGTATTCCGGGCTGACCTGGTCTTCGTGCCACACCAGGTGGTGAGCTTCGTCGACCACCATCAGGTCCCAGCCGGCGGCGAACAGCGCGTCCTGGGCCTTCTCGTCGTCCACCAGCCATTCCAGGGCGACCAGGGCGAGCTGGGTGTCCTCGAAGGGGTTGGTGGCATCGCTTTCGATGAAACGTTCTTCGTCGAACAGCGCGACCTGCAGGTTGAAGCGCCGGCGCATTTCCACCAGCCACTGGTGCTGCAGGTTTTCCGGGACCAGGATCAGCACGCGGCTGGCACGGCCCGACAGCAGCTGGCGATGAATCACCAGGCCGGCTTCGATGGTCTTGCCCAGGCCCACTTCGTCCGCCAGCAGGACCCGCGGTGCGATCCGGTCGGCGACTTCACGGGCGATGTGCAACTGGTGGGCGATAGGCTGGGCGCGCGCGCCGCCCAGGCCCCACAGCGGCGATTGCAGCTGGCGGCTGGTGTGTTCCAGGGTGTGGTAGCGCAGGGAGAACCAGGCCAGCGGGTCGATCTGCCCGGCGAACAGACGGTCGCTGGCCAGGCGGAACTGAATGAAGTTCGAGAGCTGGGTTTCCGGCAGGGTGACGGTTTCGTTCTGCCCGTTGAGGCCGTGATAGACCAGCAGGCCGTCGACGTCGTCGACTTCGCGCACGGTCATCTTCCAGCCTTCGAAGTGGGTGATGGTGTCACCCGGGGAAAACCTCACACGCGTGAGGGGCGCATTCCGTAGCGCATACTGGCGAGTGTCGCCAGTGGCCGGGTAGAGCACGGTCAGCAAGCGGCCGTCCTGTGCCAGAACGGTGCCTAGACCTAGCTCGGCTTCGCTGTCACTGATCCAGCGTTGCCCCGGTTGATACTGCTGCGCCATGCTGCCTGACTCCCGCCTTGAAAAAGCCGGCTATGTTAACGGATCGACGCCCTCAGGCCAAAGGGCTGTGACAAAAACTACTACGCTTGGAAGGTAGCGTATCGGCGGCGTTTGTCGGGCCTCGCGGCACTATCGGCTGACGACTGGGTCACAAGTTTGCGACCGATGGCTCAAGTCGTCCCCTCAGCAGCCGACAGCCTGCCGACAGGAGAATAAATAATATGCTGCCTCCGATGCTGCCCTTGAGTGCCGTGCCAGTGACCTCCCAGCAGGACCCGATCCGGCCGCGTCCGGATATCCCGCCGGTGGTGCCGGTGCAACAGAGTTCCAACGAAAGCACCATCGACCTGCAAAAACGCGACGCCGAACAGTCGGCGTTGCTGCTGCGCGAAGAACAGCAACGCCAGCAGCAAAAGCACAAGCGCCAGCGCGAGGCGGAGGATGATCCCGAGCTGCATCTGGCAGTGCCCGGCGACGAACTGAACGCCGACAATACCGTGCCTGTGGTGCCGCTGATCGAGGATGCGCCGCGCCAGGGGCTGTGGGTCGACGTCGAGGTCTAGGCGGTCTTTCCAAGCTTCAATCATGTGTGGCGCTGGTCAGCCGCCGCGTCACGCCGCATTATGGGCCGACCCGCAAGGGCCGTAGCCCGTTATCCAGCGGCTTCGGTCGACATTGACCCGAACGATGCAAGAGCCATGAGCCAAGACGACAACCTGATCGACCTGAACGCCGAACGTACCAAGCGTGTGCATGACCTGAAGGAAAAGCGCCTGAATGAAGTACGCCAGGCATTCGAGCAGGCCATGCCGCTGGGCAAGCCGAAAAAGAAACCGAAAAAGCCGAAAAAGCGCTGATCCGGGCGCGATCCGTTGATACAAGTCAGTTATTTCCCCTCCCTGTCGCCCTGTCGTGGGCGACATTGACCCCGGTCAATTTTCCCCGCCGCCTCTTTGGTTAACTTAGCCCCATCGCAACAGGGCAGAGCAGGAGGCCAGTCATGTTTTTCGATAATGTGGTGTTCGCCGGAGTGCTGACCGTCGGCCTCATGGTTCTGTTTTTCGCAGGGTTTGGATTCTTCATCTGGAAAGACGCGAATAAGCGCAAAAAACCTTAAATCTTTCCAGTCACGAGCACGCAAGGCATTTTGGGCAACTTCGGTTGCCCTTTTTTTTGCCTATGGCTTTTGTAGGAGCGAGGCTTGCCCGCGATGGGCTGCAACGCAGCCCTACCATCTGATTCCGCGCCTGGCCTGGAGACAGGCATCGCCCAAACGAACCCCATCGCGGGCAAGCCTCGCTCCTACGGCGATCGATCATTACCGCAGGCATGAAAAAAGGTGCGACCCGAGGGGCGCACCTTTTTTTGTCGCGAGCCTGAAAATCAGGTCCCGAGGGCTTTCGACGCCAGCCAGAACAAACCGGCCGACAGGGCCACGGTCGCCGGCAGGGTCAGCACCCAGGCCAGCAGGATGGTGCGCACGGTGCCGCTTTGCAGGCCGCTTTTGTTGGCGACCATGGTCCCGGCCACGCCCGAAGACAGTACGTGAGTGGTCGATACCGGCAGGCTGAAGATGTTGGCCATGCCGATCAGGCCGGCGGCGGTGATCTGCGCCGACATGCCCTGGGCGTAGGTCATGCCTTGCTTGCCGATCTTCTCGCCGATGGTCTGCACCACGCGTTTCCAGCCGATCATGGTGCCCAGGCCGAGGGCCAGGGCCACGGCCAGGATTACCCAGAACGGGGCGTATTCGGTGGTGGCGGTCAGGTCCTTGCGCAGCTTGTCCAGGTCGGCCTTTTCACGGGCGGCGAGGCCTGGCAGCTTGCCGACTTTCTTCGCCGTGTCGTCCAGGCAGAGCAGGTAGCGACGGACTTCGATGCGGCTTTCGGCCGGCAGCGAATGGTAGTCGGCGACACCCTTGAGCGAGCCCAGCAGCGCGTTGATGGTCGGTTCGGTCTGTTGCGGGTTGCAGCGGAACTTGCCCGGCAGGTCGTCCTTCACGCTCTTGCCCAGGGCCAGGAATTCGCCCAGGGAATCCTGGTTGCGCTGGTAGAACTGGCTCAGGTGCAGGGTGGCGTCGCGGGTACGCTCGATCTGGTAGGTGGTGCTGTTCAGGTCAAGCACGAACTGCGCCGGCACGATACCGATCAGCACCAGCATGATCAGGCCGATACCTTTCTGGCCGTCGTTGGAGCCGTGCACGAAGCTCACGGCCATGGCCGAGATCACCAGGACCAGGCGGTTCCAGAAAGGCGGGTGTTTCTTGTCGTCGATCTTGCGGCGGTCTTCCGGGGTCTTGTGCATCTTCGAGATCGGACGCCACCACTTCAGGCCGATCAGCACCAGGGCGGCAATCACGAAGCCGGCCATGGGCGAGAACACCAGGGAGGCGCCGATATCGATCGCTTTCTGCCAGTTCACGCCATCGCCCAGGGGGATGTCGTTGAGCAGGGCATTGGCCAGGCCGACGCCGAGGATCGAGCCGATCAGCGTATGGGAGCTGGAGGCGGGGATGCCGAAGTACCAGGTGCCCAGGTTCCAGGTGATGGCTGCGGCCAGCAACGAGAAAACCATGGCCAGGCCGTGGCCGGTGTTGACATTGATCAGCAGCTCGACCGGCAGCAGGTGGACGATGGCATAGGCCACGCCGACGCCGCCCAGCAGCACGCCGAGGAAATTGAATACACCGGAAAAGAACACGGCCAGGTGCGGCGGCATGGCCTTGGTGTAGATAACAGTGGCAACCGCATTTGCGGTGTCATGAAAGCCGTTGATGAACTCGTAGGCGAGGACAAAAGCCAGGGCGAGCAAGAGGCTCACAAGCACCCAAGCATCCAGTCCGCTGAATAAATCGATCATGAAGGTTTTCTGACCCGGTCATAAGGGGGCGCGATTATGCCAGAAAACCCTGCTAATCAATGCACCAGGTGCTCGTTGGTAACATTCTTCAACGAAAAAACCGGAGGCAGGCCAGTGGCCATGCCTTTTTCTGGGGCATGGGCAAGCCATTGATTTTATTGGGGCACCTGCTCAAGGCCGGGGATGCGGCGCTCCATCAGGCGTCTCAAACGCTTGTATGAAATTTCAGCCTTGGAGCGCTTTTCGCCTTTCATCCCGAGCTTGTACCCGGTGGCGGTTGCCCGGCCTGCAATCGATAGCGAACCACCAGTCGTCGGGTAGTCCGCGCCCTCAGTCGAACACTGTCACGGTTGTTCGGCCTTGAGCTCTTTTTCCATCTTTTGCAGTTCCTGGGTAAAAGCCTGATCGAGGATGCTGGCACGCTTGCGCCAGGGTTTGCGTTCAGGTTCGGGCTGGGCGGCGTAAGTGGTGACTTCGCCTCCGTAAACTTCCTTGTAACGTTGTTCCTGGCGCTCAAGTTCAGCGCGCAGTTCTTCTTTCGTCACAGTGTTACCTAATTGAGTTGAGAGAGTTCCGGTGATACGCACTGCGTCAATCGGCTGTGGCGAGCCGACGCATACTCGCCTCGATCAGGCTGGAGTTGCGCTGGGATTCGCCAAACCGTGTTCTTGTCGCATGCGGCCACGCCACCGGATCAGAACAGCTGTCGTAGCAACAGTTGTTTTTTGCAAACGCATGGACCGGACATAGAGGGATGAGCGTTGAGCGTTTGCAGCAGGGAACACCGTCATGGGTTGCCTGGTAATACGGCTGAACTCGGGAAATACCGGAGATCAGTAGGCTCATTATAGCCGCGGTCATGGCGGACACTATCTACAAATAAGTTAAAAGTCGTCAACTTCATATCAAGGTTTTATGACACGAAAGTGTTAACTGGAGTCGCCGGATAATCCTCGGCAATAGTTGTGTAACAAGACAAGTTGTAAGGATTAAAACGCAAGCACGTGTTTTATGGATGCCCAGATCCGCTGCAACAGTCCGGTGCAGCCAGTCCGGGTGGATTGCGATTATCGGGCGCTGGTTCGATAATCGCCCAATGTTGACCGCCCAGGCTTGTGCCTGTTCGCCAGTACGGCTTGTAATAAGCCAGACTTCCGCCGCAGAGAACCTCCATGAACGATCAATTGCGTAATTCCTTCGCTTCCGCGGCGCCGCCGATTGTCGCTTCGCCGGCCAAGCGGATCCAGGCGCTGACGGGTGATCCGGATTTCATGACCTCTCTGGCCCGCGGGCTGGCGGTGGTTCAGGCCTTTCAGGAACGCAAGCGCCATCTGACCATCGCCCAGATCAGCCACCGCACGGAGATCCCCCGCGCCGCGGTGCGCCGTTGCCTGCACACCTTGATCAAGCTGGGGTACGCCACCACCGATGGCCGGACCTACTCGCTGCTGCCCAAGGTGCTGACGCTGGGGCATGCCTACCTGTCGTCCACGCCCCTGGCGGTATCGGCGCAGCCATACCTGGACCGGATGAGTGAACAGCTGCACGAAGCCTGCAACATGGCCACCCTGGAAGGCGACGACATTCTCTACATCGCCCGTTCGGCCACCACCCAGCGCCTGATCTCGGTCGATCTCTCGGTGGGCGGGCGCCTGCCGGCCTATTGCACCTCCATGGGCCGGATCCTGCTGGCGGCGCTGGACGATGCCTCGCTGCGCGAGTACCTCGAGCATGCCGACCTGCAAGCCAAGACCAGCCGTACCCTGCATACGCCAGAGGCATTGCTCGAATGCCTGCAACAGGTCCGGCAGCAAGGCTGGTGCATCGTCGACCAGGAGCTGGAGCAAGGCCTGCGCTCCATCGCCGTGCCGGTGTACGACGCCTCGGGCCAGGTACTGGCGGCGCTGAACGTCAGCACCCATGCCGGTCGCGTCAGCCGCGCCGAGCTGGAGCAGCGTTTCCTGCCGGGGTTGCTCAACGCCAGCCGCGATCTCAGCGCCCAGCTGTTCGCTTGAGGCCCGTACTTAAGCTGTTCGATAAACGCACAGATACGCGCCGGGCGAATTGACGCTCTTTCCCTTGCCTCATTAATGTCGCGGCAGCGTCATCCGGCCACTGGAGCCAGCGGCTCAACGGCCGGGTAACGCCCCGATAATAATGAAGAGGCCAACCCCCCATGAGCACCGTCCCCGCGCCCAGCCGCGCGCCCTTGTCCTGCCTTCGCCTGCCGACGGCCTGATCCCCGAGCCCTTTTCGACCTGAACCGCCCAGCCCTGGCTGGCGCCTGTTCGCCTGCGTTTTCTGCGTGGAATAAAAATAATGAACCAGCCTCAATCCGCTGTAGGGAACTGCCTCGATGTGCAGTCCTTCATCAATGCCCAGCCGCTGTCGCGTTACCAGTGGCGGGTGGTGATCCTGTGTTTCCTGATTGTGTTCCTCGATGGCCTCGATACCGCGGCCATGGGGTTCATCGCGCCGGCCCTGTCCCAGGACTGGGGCATCGACCGCGCCAGCCTTGGCCCGGTGATGAGCGCGGCGCTGATCGGCATGGTCTTCGGCGCCCTGGGGTCCGGTCCGCTGGCCGACCGCTTCGGGCGCAAGGTGGTGCTGGTGGGAGCGGTGCTACTGTTCGGGGCCTTCAGCCTCGCGTCTGCCTACAGCACCAATGTCGATCAGTTGCTGGTGCTGCGTTTCCTCACCGGCCTGGGCCTGGGCGCCGGGATGCCGAACGCCACCACGCTGCTCTCCGAGTACACCCCCGAGCGTCACAAGTCGCTGCTGGTGACCAGCATGTTCTGCGGCTTCAACCTGGGCATGGCGGGCGGCGGTTTCATTTCCGCCAAGCTGATCCCGGCGTTCGGCTGGCATAGCCTGCTGCTGATCGGCGGGATCCTGCCGCTGATCCTGGCCGTGGTGTTGCTGGCCTGGCTGCCGGAGTCGGCGCGCTACCTGGTGGTGCGCAATCGCGGCACGGACAAAGTGCGCAAGGCCCTGGCCCCCATCGAACCGGCCACCGTCGGCCAGGCCTCGAGTTTCAGCGTGCCGGAACAGAAGACGGTGAAAGCGCGCAACGTGTTCGCGGTGATTTTCTCCGGCACCTACAGCGTCGGCACCTTGCTGTTGTGGCTGACCTATTTCATGGGGCTGGTGATTGTCTACCTGCTGACCAGCTGGCTGCCGACCCTGATGCGGGACAGCGGCGCGAGCATGGAGCAGGCGGCCTTTATCGGCGCGCTGTTCCAGTTCGGCGGGGTGCTCAGCGCCGTGGCGGTGGGCTGGGCCATGGACCGCTTCAACCCGCACAAGGTCATCGGCACCTTCTACCTGCTGGCCGGCGTCTTTGCCTACGCGGTCGGGCAGAGCCTGGGCAATATCACCTTGCTCGCCACCCTGGTGCTGATCGCCGGCATGTGCGTCAACGGCGCGCAATCGGCGATGCCGTCCCTGGCGGCGCGCTTCTATCCGACCCAGGGCCGCGCCACCGGTGTGTCGTGGATGCTGGGCATCGGCCGCTTCGGGGCGATCCTCGGGGCCTGGATGGGCGCCACGCTGCTGGGCCTGGGCTGGAACTTCGAGCAGGTGCTGACGGCGCTGGTGATCCCGGCGGCGCTGGCGACCACGGCGGTGGTGATCAAGGGCATGGTCAGCCATGCTGACGCGACCTGATCGATAACCCTATCGCGGGCGGCGATCCGGCTTGCCCGCGATGCTCCTGTTAATAGATAGCCCGACAACAATCCGTTCGATAAACGAACACTCAGTCGATTATCGGATTGTTTGGGTTTTTTCCCCGGCTTAATCTTCAGTCATTCCGGCGGCACCCCTTGCGCCTTTTCTTCCTGCCGCTCCATCACAATCGGGAGATCCCCCATGGCTGAAATCCTTTCGCTGCACGATGCGGTGAAGCAGTTCGTCAACGACGGCGATACCGTCGCGCTCGAAGGCTTCACCCACCTGATCCCCACGGCCGCGGGTCATGAAATCATCCGCCAGGGCAAGAAAGACCTGACCCTGGTACGGATGACCCCTGACCTGATCTACGACCAGTTGATCGGTGCCGGTTGTGCTCGCAAGCTGATTTTTTCCTGGGGGGGCAACCCGGGCGTGGGTTCCCTGCATCGCCTGCGCGATGCCGTGGAGAAACAATGGCCGCACGCCCTGGAAATCGAAGAGCACAGCCACGCCGACCTGGCCAACGCCTATGTGGCCGGCGCCTCGGGCCTGCCGTTCGCGGTGCTGCGCGCCTATGCCGGCTCGGACCTGCCCAAGGTCAACCCGCTGATCAAGAGCGTGACCTGCCCCTTCACCGGCGAAGTGCTGGCGGCGGTGCCGTCGGTGCGTCCCGATGTCACCGTGATCCACGCGCAAAAGGCCGACCGCAAGGGCAACGTGCTGCTGTGGGGCATCCTCGGCGTGCAGAAAGAAGCCGCCCTGGCCGCCAAGCGCTGCATCGTCACTGTGGAAGAAATCGTCGACGACCTGAACGCCCCGATGAACGCCTGCGTGCTGCCGACCTGGGCCCTGAGCGCGGTCTGCCACGTGCCGGGTGGCGCCCATCCGTCCTACGCCCACGGCTACACCGAGCGCGACAACATTTTCTACCAGGCCTGGGACCCGATCGCCCGCGACCGTGAAACCTTCACCGCCTGGATCAACGAATACATCCGCGGCAGCGCCGACTTCAGCGAATTCCAGGCCAAGCTGGCCGCAGCAACGGGGGCCAAGTAATGACCTACACCACCAATGAAATGATGACCGTGGCCGCCGCTCGCCGCCTGCAGAACGGCTCGGTGTGTTTTGTCGGCATCGGCCTGCCGTCCAAGGCGGCCAACCTGGCACGCCTGACCTCGTCGCCGGACGTGGTGCTGATCTACGAATCCGGTCCGATCGGCGCCAAGCCCAGCGTATTGCCGCTGTCCATCGGTGACGGCGAACTGGCCGAAACCGCCGACACCGTGGTGCCGACCGGCGAAATCTTCCGCTACTGGCTGCAAGGCGGGCGCATCGATGTCGGCTTCCTCGGCGCGGCCCAGGTCGACCGCTTCGGCAACATCAACACCACTGTGGTCGGCGACTACCACCAGCCGAAAGTCCGCCTGCCGGGCGCGGGTGGCGCGCCGGAGATCGCCGGTTCCGCCAAGAGCGTGTTGATCATCCTCAAGCAGTCGTCGCGCTCCTTCGTCGACAAGCTCGACTTCATCACCTCGGTCGGCCATGGCGAGGGCGGCGATTCGCGCAAGCGCCTGGGCCTGCCAGGGGCCGGGCCGGTGGGGATCATCACTGACCTGTGCATCATGGAGCCGGAAGCCGGCAGCCATGAATTCGTGGTGACCTCGCTGCACCCCGGCGTGACCCGCGAGCAAGTGGTAGCCGCCACCGGCTGGGCGATCCGCTTTGCCGACCAGGTGGCCGAGACCGCCGCGCCGACCGAGGTCGAACTGACCGCCCTGCGTGACCTGGAAGCCCGCACCGCCGCGGCCCATGGCCAGACTCCGGGAGAAGCCTGATGCGCGAAGTGTTTATCTGTGACGCCATTCGTACCCCCATCGGCCGCTTTGGCGGCGGCCTTTCGAGCGTCCGCGCCGACGATCTGGCCGCCGCGCCGATCAAGGCGCTGATCGAGCGCAACCCCTCGGTGGACTGGAGCGCGCTGGACGAGGTGTTCCTCGGCTGTGCCAACCAGGCCGGCGAAGACAACCGCAACGTGGCGCGCATGGCGCTGCTGCTGGCCGGCCTGCCGGAGACTGTCCCGGGGGTGACCCTCAACCGCCTGTGCGCCTCGGGCATGGATGCCATCGGCACCGCCTTCCGCGCCATCGCCAGCGGCGAGATGGAGCTGGCCATCGCCGGCGGCGTCGAGTCGATGTCTCGTGCGCCCTTTGTCATGGGCAAGGCCGACGCCGCCTTTTCGCGCAACATGAAGCTGGAAGACACCACCATCGGCTGGCGCTTCATCAACCCGCTGATGAAAGCCCAGTACGGCGTGGACGCCATGCCGCAGACCGCCGACAACGTGGCCGACGACTACCGGATCTCCCGCGCCGACCAGGACGCGTTCGCCCTGCGCAGCCAGCAACGCACCGCGGCGGCCCAGGCGGCCGGGTTCTTCGCCGAGGAAATCGTCCCGGTGCGCATCGTCCACAAGAAGGGCGAGACCCTGGTCGAGAAGGACGAGCACCCACGGGCCGATACCTCGCTGGAAACCCTGGGCAAGCTCAAGCCGGTCAATGGCCCGGACAAGACCGTTACCGCCGGCAACGCCTCGGGCGTCAACGACGGGGCGGCGGCGCTGATCCTGGCCTCGGCCGCGGCCGTGAAGAAGCACGGCCTGACCCCGCGGGCCCGGGTGCTGGGCATGGCCAGTGCCGGCGTCGCACCGCGGGTGATGGGCATCGGCCCGGTGCCGGCGGTGCGCAAACTGACCGAGCGCCTGGGCGTGGCGGTCAGCGATTTCGACGTGATCGAACTCAACGAAGCCTTCGCCAGCCAGGGCCTGGCGGTGTTGCGCGAGTTGGGGCTGGCGGACGACGCACCGCAGGTCAACCCCAACGGCGGCGCCATCGCCCTCGGCCATCCGCTGGGCATGAGCGGTGCGCGCCTGGTATTGACCGCGCTGCATCACCTGGAAAAGACCGGCGGCAGCAAAGGCCTGGCGACCATGTGCGTGGGTGTCGGCCAGGGCCTGGCGCTGGCCATCGAGCGCGTGTGATGCAAGGGGGAGGCGAGCCAGGCTGCTCCGGCAGGCTGGCGCGCGACAGGGCCGTATCGGCCCTGCCCCCCAAAGGTCGTCTTGCGGAACGGGACTGTTACCAATTATGTCTAGACTCAAACTGTCCCCAAAGAGTGAAAAGCCATGACAACGTTAACCAGCCACTACACGGCGGAAGAACGCGGCAAGAGGATCTTCGCGATCGTCGGCGCTTCCTCCGGCAACCTGGTCGAGTGGTTCGACTTCTACGTCTACGCCTTCTGTGCGATCTATTTCGCTCCGGCGTTTTTCCCTTCTGACGATCCCACCGTTCAGTTGCTCAACACCGCCGGCGTGTTCGCCGCCGGGTTCCTGATGCGCCCCATCGGCGGCTGGCTGTTCGGCCGGGTGGCCGACAAGCACGGGCGCAAGAATTCGATGATGATCTCGGTGCTGATGATGTGCGCCGGCTCCCTGGTCATCGCTTTCCTGCCGACCTACGCCAGCATCGGCGCCTGGGCGCCGGCGCTGCTGTTGCTGGCGCGGCTGTTCCAGGGGCTGTCGGTGGGCGGTGAATACGGCACCACCGCGACCTACATGAGCGAAGTCGCCCTCAAGGGCCAGCGCGGTTTCTTCGCCTCGTTCCAATACGTGACGCTGATCGGCGGACAGTTGCTGGCGGTGCTGGTGGTGGTGATCCTGCAACAGTTCCTCGACGAGGCGCAGCTCAAGGCCTGGGGCTGGCGGATTCCCTTCGTGATCGGTGCCATCGCCGCGCTGATCTCGTTGCTGCTGCGGCGCTCGCTGAAAGAAACCACCAGCAAGGAAGTCCGCGAAGACAAGGAAGCGGGCAGCGTCGCGGCGCTGTTCAAGAACCACTCGAAGGCTTTCATCACCGTGCTGGGTTATACCGCCGGCGGCTCGCTGATTTTCTACACCTTCACCACCTACATGCAGAAATACCTGGTGAACACCGTCGGGATGCACGCCAAGACCGCCAGCTACATCATGACCGGCGCGCTCTTCCTTTATATGTGCATGCAGCCGCTGTTCGGCATGCTGGCCGACCGCATCGGCCGGCGTAACTCGATGCTCTGGTTCGGCGCGCTCGGCACGCTGTGCACCGTGCCGATCCTCTTGACCCTGAAAACCATCACCAGTCCGTTCCTGGCCTTCGTGCTGATTACCCTGGCCCTGGCGATCGTCAGTTTCTACACCTCCATCAGCGGCCTGGTAAAAGCCGAGATGTTCCCGCCACAAGTGCGGGCGCTGGGTGTCGGGCTGGCCTATGCGGTGGCCAACGCGGTGTTCGGCGGCTCGGCGGAATACGTGGCCCTGGGCCTGAAATCCATGGGCATGGAAAATACCTTCTACTGGTACGTGACGGCGATGATGGCGATTGCCTTCCTGTTCAGCCTGCGCCTGCCCCGGCAGGCGGCCTACCTGCACCACGATCTATGACCTCTCTGCGCGCGCCCTTGGGGCGCGCGCGCCAAAGGATTGTTTATGAGCACACCGGCGAGCAATCAACTGTTCGATGCCTACTTCACTGCCCGCGATATGCGCGAGGTGTTCTGCGACCAGGGCCGGGTCCAGGCCATGCTGGATTTCGAGGCCGCGCTGGCCAGGGCGCAGGCCCGGGTCGGGGTGATTCCGGCGGGCGCCGTGGCGCCGATCGAGGCGGCCTGCCGGGCCGGGCTCTATGATTTTTCCGCCCTGGGCCAGGCCATCGCCACGGCGGGCAACTCGGCGATTCCGCTGGTCAAGGCCCTGGGCAAGCAGATTGCCCGCAGCGATGCCAGCGCCGAGCGTTATGTGCATCTGGGGGCGACCAGCCAGGACGTGATGGACAGCGGGCTGATCCTGCAACTGCGGCAAGCGCTGGGCCTGGTCGAGCACGACCTGGCGCGCCTGGGCGACCTGCTGGCCGCGCAGGCCCGGCGTTATGCCGCGACGCCGATGGCCGGCCGCACCTGGTTGCAGCACGCCACGCCGGTCACCCTGGGCATGAAGATCGCCGGCTGGCTGGGGGCCGTGACCCGCAGCCGCCAGCGCCTGGCCGAGCTCAGGCCACGCCTGCTGGTGCTGCAGTTCGGCGGCGCTTCCGGGACCCTCGCGGCCCTGGGCGAACAGGCTTTGCCCATTGCCCGGGCCCTGGCCGAGGAACTGCGGCTGGAACTGCCGGAACAGCCCTGGCACACCCAGCGCGACCGGCTGGTGGAGTTCGCCGCGGTGCTGGGCCTGATCGCCGGCAGCCTGGGCAAGCTGGGGCGCGACATCAGCCTGCTGATGCAGACCGAGGCGGCGGAAGTCTTCGAGCCTTCGGCGCCGGGCAAGGGCGGTTCCTCGACCATGCCGCACAAGCGCAACCCGGTAGGCGCGGCGGTGCTGATCAGCGCGGCGACCCGGGTTCCCGGGCTGCTGGCGACGATGTTCGGCGCCATGCCCCAGGAGCACGAACGCAGCCTGGGCCTGTGGCATGCCGAGTGGGAAACCCTGCCGGAGATCTGCTGCCTGGTGTCCGGCGCCTTGCAACAGGCGCTGCTGGTGGCCGAAGGGCTGGAAGTCGACGCCGACCGCATGGGTCGGAACCTCGACCTGACCCGCGGGCTGGTGCTGGCCGAAGCCGTGAGCATCGCCCTGGCCCAGCGCCTGGGGCGCGAAACCGCGCACCACCTTTTGGAACAATGCTGCAAGCGCGCGGTGGCCGAACAACGGCACCTGCGCGCGGTGCTGGCGGACGAACCGCAGGTCACTGCCGAACTGTCGGCGGCGGAACTGGATCGCCTGCTGGACCCCGCGCACTACCTCGGCCAGGCGCAGGCCTGGGTCGAGCGTGCCGTGACCGAACACATTGCCTTGAACGCTTGAAGGAGACTGCCCGTGGCATTCGTACAACTCGCCGATGGCGAACTGCATTACCAACTCGATGGGCCGGACCATGCGCCGGTGCTGGTCCTGTCCAATTCCCTGGGGACCGACCTGCACATGTGGGACATCCAGATCCCGGCCTTTACCCGGCATTTCCGGGTGTTGCGTTTCGACACCCGCGGCCATGGCCGGTCCCTGGTCACGGAAGGGCCGTACAGCATCGAACAATTGGGGCGCGACGTGCTGGCCCTGCTCGATGCATTGAAGATCGAGCGCGTGCATTTCTGCGGCCTGTCCATGGGCGGGCTGATCGGCCAGTGGCTGGGCATCAATGCCGGCGAGCGCCTGCACAAGCTGGTGGTGTGCAACACCGCGGCGAAGATCGGCGATCCGTCGATCTGGAACCCGCGCATCGAAACCGTGCTGCGCGATGGCCAGGCCGCCATGGTGGCGCTGCGCGACGCGTCGATCGCGCGCTGGTTCACCCCGGACTTCGCTGCCGCGCACCCGGACCAGGCCAAGCTGATCACCGACATGCTGGCGGCCACCTCGCCCCAGGGCTATGCGGCCAATTGTGCGGCCGTGCGCGATGCGGACTTCCGTGAGCAACTGGCGGCCATCGACGTGCCGACCCTGGTGGTGTCCGGCACCGAGGACGCGGTCACGCCGCCGTCCGGCGGGCATTTCATCCAGGAGCGCGTACGCGGCGCCGAATACGCCGAGTTCCGGGCGGCACACCTGTCCAACGTCCAGGCCGGCGCCGCGTTCAGCGAGCGGGTCCTGGCCTTTCTGCTGGCCGGCCAGCGCATCTGAGGAATTCCCGTGGACGAGAAACAACGTTACGCCGAAGGCATGCAAGTACGCCGTGCGGTGCTGGGCGATGCCCATGTCGATCGCAGCCTGGCCACCCTGACCGAGTTCAACTCGGAGTTCCAGGAAATGATCACCCGGCACGCCTGGGGCGATATCTGGACCCGTCCGGGCCTGCCGCGCCACACCCGCAGCCTGATCACCATCGCCATGCTGATCGGCATGAACCGCAACGAAGAGCTCAAGCTGCACCTGCGCGCCGCCGCGAACAACGGCGTGAGCCGTGGCGAGATCAAGGAAGTGATCATGCAGAGCGCCATCTACTGCGGCATTCCGGCGGCCAACGCGACCTTCCATCTCGCCGAGTCGGTATGGGACGAGCTGGGCGTCGAATCCCGCGCCTGAGGGCCAACGCCGGCGCCGGGCAACCCGGCGCCGCGACGTTTCAGACCGTGGCCAGGATAAAGATCCGCTTGAACGGAAACAGCGTTCGGCCATCCACCTCGGGCGGATAGTGCTGGTGCACCCGCGCCAGGTAATGCTTGAGGAACCACTGGCGCTCCCGCTCGTTCAACGCCAGCAGCACCGGGCGCAGTGCCGATACCTTGACCCAGTCGAAAATCGGCGACTGGCCCTCGACCACCTGCAAATGCTCGGTTTCCCAGATATCCAGGTCGCGCGTCAGCGGTGCCAGCAGCCGGTAATAACAGTCCAGCGACAGCACCGTGCGTTCGGCCATGAGCTGGCGCAGTTGCGGCGTGCCCAGTGGGGCGCCATCGGGCCCGGGCTGTTCCAGGGTGTCGAGCATCAGCTGGTACCACAGTGCATCCCGCCAGTTGGGCATGTGGGCCGCCAGGCAACCGCCGGGGTTGAGCTGGCGCAACAGATGCGGCAGCAGTTCTTCGTGGCCGTGGATGAAATGCAGCACCGCGGCGGCGAACAGCAGGTCGGCCGGCTGTTCGGCGTGCCAGCGTTGCAGGTCGCAGCGCTGCCATAGCGCCTTGATCGGCAGGTAGCTGGCTTCGCCGAGCATCTCGGCGGAGCTGTCGACGCCGGTCAGCTCGGCCTGTGGCCAGCGCTTGGCCAACAGCTGGGTGGCGATGCCGGTGCCGCAACCCAGGTCATAGATGCATTCGGGGTGTTCCAGGCCAACGCGGTCCAGCAGTTCCACCACCGGTCGCTCCCGCAGGCGGGCGAATTGCTGGTATCCCTGGGGATCCCATTGCGTGCAGGCAATCCTGGCCGTGGTCGGCTGAGGTTTGGTGTTCATGACGATTCCTTTCGTTCAGAGTTGTCTACCGACGACGCTCAGGGTCCTGAGAACCAGGGCCACGCCGCGTCGGGTATCGGCGTCGCGCAGCAGCGACAGCAGTTGCCGCAGGTTCGGCGGGGCCTCCTGGGCGACGGTCTCGGCCTTGGCCAGGCGCAGCGCGTTGCCCAGGCTCCAGGTGACGGCCGTGGCTTCCTCGAACAGCCGGGCGAGTTTCTCCACCATGGGCGGGTCCAGCAGGTCGACCAGGTCCGATAGCAGAGACAACAGGTCGACGAGGTTGTCCAGGCGGCCGCCGTCCAGCAGCGGTTGCAGTTTTTTAAGCAAGGCGTCGAGGCCCGGGTTATGGGCGATATGAAGGGGCAGGCCGTCTGGCCGTTGAGCAGAAGCATCCATGGCGATTCACTCCTCCCTGTGCAGGGTCAAAGCATTCCGCGGGCCACGGCCCAGTACAGGCCGCGATTGAAACCGTTACGCAACAGGCCGCCGAGTTTGCTCGGCGGGGTGGGCAGTACATCGTGGGCGTAGTCGTACCACAGCGGCATCCCGGCATTCAGGCCCATCTGCGCCACGGCCTGTACCCGGCCGTCGTACACCGCGTTGGGCGCGCCCAGGCGAATTTCCGCGGCGATATTGTTGACGATCACCGGTGCCTGGTTATGACAGGCGCCGCCTGCCTTGCTGATGGGCAGGTCGACGGTGTCGCCGATCACGTAGACCCCCTCGAGGCCATAGACCTGCAGGGTTTCATGGTGGGTCGGCAGCCAGCCTTCGCGGTTCGGCGCCTGGGAGGCGCCGGACTCCAGCACCGCGTCCACGGCGCGGATCGGCGGCGTGGCCATCAGGATGTCGAAAGGCTGTGCGTCGCCTTCTTCCGAGTAGGCGATGCGCTGGTCCGGATCGACTTTGCACAGGGTGAAGCCGCGCTGAAAGCGGATGTTCTTCTGCTCGAAGAGGCTCGGCAGGATCTCGCCGGTGGGGCGTTGCAGGAACAGGCAATTGCGCAGCAGCTGGGCGGTGGTGGGGTAGGTGTAGACGATTTCCACCTTGTCCCGTACCCCGCGACGGCGCAGGAAGTCGTCCAGCATCAGGGTGGTTTCCACCGGGGCGATGCCGCACTGGTGGGGCACGTTGGGGGTTTGCGGGAAGGAGACGGTAATGAAGATCCGGCCCTTTTCGATGCGGCTCAAGCGCTGCGCCAGTTGTCGTGCCGGCGCGTACTGGTAGAAATGATCGCCGGCCTCCTTGAGCCCTTCGATGCGCTCCGGCGCCGGCAGGCAACCGGTGGCGATCACCAGGAAGTCGTAGCCCTGGCGTTTGCCGCCGCGGGTGTGCAGTTCCTGGCGGGCAAAGTCGAAGCGAGTGACTTCGTCGACGATAAACCGGATTTCCGGGCGTAGCAGCGAACGTTCCGGGCGTTTGAGTTCTTCCTCGAAGAACAGGTTGAACGCCACGTACATGAAGGCGGGCTTGTAGAAGTGATCCGGGGAGTTGGATAGCAGGCTGACTTTCACTTCGCCGCGCTGGATCTCCGGATACAGTTTGCTGACCAGCTGGTTGGCAACCATGGTGCCGCCAACCCCGCCTCCGACAACGACTATGTGCTTGCTCATCACGTGGGCCCCTCCTTGGGCGTATCGACTTCACGTAAGGCATCCTGCGGATAACGGAAGAGCGAATCCTGGAGTGAGTGGGTAACGCCTTTGCTGAAATTAGGAACCTTTGATTCTATGTGGGTATTTCCCGGGCGGGGCGGACTCCGACAAGCGGCCAAATGCCAGCCCAAACCTGCAGGAGCGAAGCTTGCTCGCGATGGGGGCTGAGGGCGCTGCGTTCAGTCAGTCGATGCTCGTCATCCGTGACGAGCATCGCGAGCAAGCTTCGCTCCTACAGCGGCAACGGTGTGCCTACAGCAGGCTGAGCGGGTAGCTGACGATCAGGCGGTTCTCGTCGAACTCGTTGGTGCTGAAATCGCGGCGCATCGTCGAGTTGCGCCACTTGAGGTTGAGATTCTTGAGCGCGCCGCTTTGCACGGTGTAGGCCAGCTCGCTCTCGCGTCCCCATTCCTTGCCGTCGGTGATGGTCCCGGTGTGCACGTTGTCGCCCTTGATGTAGCGGTTCATCAGGGTCAGGCCGGGAATGCCCAGCGCGACGAAGTTGTAGTCGTGACGCACCTGCCAGGAGCGCTCCTGGGCGTTGTCGTAGCTGGCGTTGTAGCTGTCGTTGGCCAGGGTGCCGCCGCTGGTGCCGTTGACGCGCATCCAGGCGTTGTCGCCGGTGAGTTTCTGCAGGCCGACGTAGAAAGTGTGGCCGCCGTACCTGGCCGAGAACAGGCCCGACCAGGTCTTGTTGTCCAGGTCGCCGGCGCGGGCGCTGCCGTCTTCCTTGCCGTAGAAGAAGCCGAGGTTGGCGCCCAGGGTCCAGTCGCCCAGGGGCTGGCTGTGGATCAGGTTGACGTACTGCTGGCGGTAGATGTCCTTGAGCTGGGCGTTCCACAGGCCGACCTGGGTGCGTTTGTCGTTGAAGCTGTATTCGCCGCCCTGGAAGTTGAAGCGGTCGGAGGTGAAGGCGGCTTTGCCGGTCATCGACATGTCGCTCATGCTGCTGTCGTCACGCGGGCTGTTGGCGCGGAACTGGCCGCCGTAGAGGGTCAGGCCGTCAATTTCCTTCGAAGTGACCTGGCCGCCGCGAAAGGTCTGCGGTAGGGAGCGGCCGTCGTCCGAGCGCAGGATCGGCAGCACCGGCATCCATTCGCCGACCTTCACCTCGGTCTGCGATAGGCGAGCCTTGAACGCCACGCCCAGGCGGCCGAAGTTGTCGGCCGGGCGTCCATCGTGGTCCAGCGGCAGCAGCTGGGTGCCGCCAGTGCCCTTGCCGCCATCGAGTTTCAGCGAATACAGCCCCAGCACGTCCATGCCGAAGCCGACGGTGCCCTGGGTGAAGCCGGAGCGTGCGTCGAGGATGAAGTTCTGGGTCCATTCCTCGGCCTTGCCCTGGGCCTTGGCCGGGTTGGTGAAATTGCGGTTGATGTAGAAGTTGCGCAGGTTCAGGTTGGCCTTGGCGTCTTCGAGAAAACCGCTTTCTTCGGCCGCCACGGGCAAGGTCGCGCCGGCCAGGGCCAGGGCGATCAGACTGGGAAATACATAGGGCGCGGTGGACGCTTTCATGGACTCGGGACTCTCTAATTGTTGGAGGTGCAGCGATACGTAGCCGCAACCTGGGGTTGCAGACAAAAAAATCCGGGTAAGCGAACGGCTGGGGTCAGCTGGGGAGGGTAGGGCGTGTGGCCATGGGGGCGAACCTGTTGTTATTGGTTTTGGCGGTGCGGGCAATGGTGCGGGGGATCGGCGCGCCGATTCAATCGGGCTGAGCAGGGTTATGGGCGATTATCGAACGTTAATCACCACCGCCTGCGCAGGGATGGCCCCAAGGTATTTGAGATAAATCCCGTAGTTATCCCGTAGTGATTCGAGGCCAACAAAAAGCCCACCAGAGGGTGGGCTTTTTGTTGTCACGCTGCGATCAGAACAGTTTCAGCTTGGGCGCTTCTTCTTTCAGCGGTGCGTATTGCGCCGTCTGCTCGTTCCAGCCGCCACCCAGCGCCTTGTACAGGTTGACCGCGCTGGTCAGCTGCGCGAGGCGATCGGTGATCAGGGCTTGTTGGGCGCTGAACAGCTGGCGCTGCGCGTCGAGGAAGGTCAGGTTGCTGTCGACCCCGATCCGGTAGCGACGCTCGGCCAGGCGGTAGTAGTCCTGGTTGGCGTTGACGAAGTCGCGTTGGGCCTGCAACTGCTCGGTGTAGGTCTGGCGTGCGGCCAGGCCGTCGGCGACTTCCTGGAAGGCCGTCTGGATGGACTTCTCGTAGTTCGCCACGCCGATGTCCTTCTGGATCTTGGCGTAGTCGAGGCTGGCGCGCAGGCTGCCGGCGTTGAAGATCGGCAGGTTGATCTGCGGCTGGAACAGCCAGGTGCCCGAGCCGCCCTTGAACAGGCCGGACAGGTCCGGGCTCAGGCTGCCCGCGTTGGCGGTCAGGCTGATGCTCGGGAAGAACGCCGCGCGGGCCGCGCCGATGTTGGCGTTGGCCGCCTTCAGGTTGTACTCGGCCTGGAGAATGTCCGGACGACGTTGCAGCAGGTCGGACGGCAGGCCGGCCGGTACGTCGGCGAGCAGGTCGTCCGACAGCGGCTTGGCCGCTTGCAGGTTGGCCGGGATGCCGGTGCCGAGCAGCAGGGTCAGGCTGTTTTCGTCCTGGGCGACTTGGCGGGTGTAGCGCGCCAATTGCGCCCGGGCGTTTTCCACCGAGGTACGCGATTGCGCCAGGTCCAGCGCCGAGGCGACCCCGACTTCATTGCTGCGGCTGGTCAGCTTGTAGCTTTCCTCGTAGGCACCGAGGGTTTCCTGAGTCAGTTTCAGCAGCTCTTTATCGGCTTGCCAGGTCAGGTAGGCATTGGCCACGCTGGCCACCAGGCTGATCTGGGTGCTGCGACGCGCTTCTTCGGTGGCGAAGTATTGTTGCAGCGCTTGTTCGCTCAGGCTGCGAACCCGACCGAACAGGTCGAGTTCGTAGGCGCTGATGCCGACGGTCGCCGAGTACTGGCTGGCAATGGCGGCTTCGCCGGTCTGCGACATCCGGGCCGGCGTACGCTGGCGGCTGCCGCTGGCATTGGCCGAGACCGCCGGGAACAGGTCGGCGCGCTGGATGCGGTACTGAGCCGCGTAAGCGTCGATGTTCAGGGCCGCGACCCGCAGGTCGCGGTTGTTTTCCAGGGAAACCTGGATCAGCTGCTGCAGGGCAGGGTCGCGGAAGAACTGCTTCCAGCCCTGCTCGGCGGCGGCCTGGGCCGGCGCCTGGGCCGGCGAATAGGCCGGACCTTGCGGGTACTGCGCCGCGACCGGGGTCTGCGGCTGCTGATAATCGGGTATCAGCGAGCAACCACTCAGCACGGCGGCGGTGATTGCGAGGGAGAGTAGCGACTTGCTCATTGGCCAGCCTCTTTAGGAGTTTCAGTGGTTTCTGGTTCGTCGACGTTACGGCGGCCCATCGAGGACACGGTCACGAAGAACAGAGGCACCCAGAATATCGCCAGAACGGTTGCGGTGAGCATACCGCCAATCACGCCGGTACCGATCGCATGCTGGCTGCCCGAGCCTGCGCCGGTGGAGATCGCCAGGGGCACCACGCCGAGCACGAAGGCCAGGGAGGTCATGATGATCGGGCGCAGACGCATGCGGCAGGCTTCGATCGCCGCATCGATCAGGCTGCGGCCCTGTTCGTGCAGTTCCTTGGCGAACTCGACGATCAGAATGGCGTTTTTCGCCGCCAGACCGATGGTCACCAGCAGACCCACCTGGAAGTACACGTCGTTGGACAAGCCGCGCAGGCTGGTGGCCAGCAGCGCACCGATGATCCCCAATGGCACCACCAGCATGACCGCGATCGGAATCGACCAGCTTTCATACAGCGCCGCCAGGCACAGGAACACCATCAGCAGGGACAAGGCGTACAACGCAGGTGCCTGGGAGCCCGACAGACGTTCCTCGTACGACAGCCCGGTCCAGGAAATACCGACACCGGCCGGCAGTTTCTTGGCAATGGCCTCGACTTCGGCCATGGCCTCGCCGGTACTGTAGCCGGGCGCCGGGGCACCGAGGATTTCCATCGCTTCCACGCCGTTGTAACGGGCCAGTTTCGGCGAACCGTAGATCCACGTGCCCTTGGCGAAGGAGGAGAACGGCACCATGGTCCCGGCGCTGTTACGTACGTACCACTTCTTCAGGTCTTCCGGACTCATGCGAGCGCCGGGCTGACCCTGGATGTACACCTTCTTCACCCGGCCGCGGTCGATGAAGTCGTTGACGTAGCTACTGCCCAGGGCAATCGACAGGGTGTTGTTGATGTCGGAGATGGTCACGCCCAGGGCGCTGGCCTTCTCGTCGTCGATTTCCAGCTGGTACTGCGGTTCATCGTTCAGGCCGTTCGGACGGACCTGGGACAGGATCTTGCTCTGTGCCGCCATGCCGAGGAACTGGTTGCGCGCTTCCATCAGCTTCTCGTGGCCGATGCCGGCGCGGTCCTGCAGGAACACGTCGAAACCGGTGGCGTTACCCAGCTCCAGTACCGCCGGTGGCGCGAAGGCGAACACCATCGCGTCGCGGAAGCTGAAGAAGTGCTGCTGGGCGCGGGCGGCCAGGTTGAACACGTTGTTTTCGGCGGAGCGTTCGCCCCATGGCTTGAGCATAATGAAGGCCATGCCCGAGCTCTGGCCGCGACCGGCGAAGTTGAAGCCGTTCACGGTGAAGACCGAGGCCACGGTGTCCTTTTCCTTGTCCAGCAGGTAGGCGCGCATTTCGTCGACTACCACCTGGGTCCGCTCGGCACTGGAGCCGGCTGGAGTCTGCACCTGGGCGAACAGTACGCCCTGGTCTTCTTCCGGCAGGAACGCGGACGGAATGCGGGTGAACAGCCAGATCATGCCGACCACGATCAGGACGTAGGCCAGCAGGTAAGGCGCCTTGTGCCGCAGGATGTTGCCCACGCCACGTTCGTAGCTTCTGACGCTGCGGTCGAAGTTACGGTTGAACCAGCCGAAGAAACCTTTTTTCGGCGCGGCGTGCTCGCCATGGGGAATGGCCTTGAGCATGGTGGCGCACAGGGCCGGGGTGAAGATCAGCGCGACCAGTACCGACAGGGCCATGGCCGAGACCACCGTGATCGAGAACTGCTTGTAGATCACGCCGGTGGAACCGCTGAAGAACGCCATCGGCAGCAGTACCGCCGACAGCACCAGGGCAATACCGACCAGGGCGCCCTGGATCTGGCCCATGGACTTCTTGGTCGCTTCCTTGGGCGACAGGCCTTCCTCGGCCATGACCCGTTCGACGTTCTCCACCACGACGATGGCATCGTCCACCAGCAAGCCGATGGCCAGCACCATGCCGAACATGGTCAGGGTGTTGATGCTGAAGCCGGCGGCCGCGAGGATACCGAAGGTCCCCAGCAGCACCACCGGAACGGTCATGGTGGTGATGACGGTGGCGCGGAAGTTCTGCAGGAACAGGAACATCACCAGGAACACCAGCACGATCGCTTCGACCAGGGTTTCAACCACACCCTTGATCGATTCGGTCACCACCGGGGTGGTGTCGTACGGGAACACCACTTTCATCCCTTGCGGGAAGAACGGCTCCAGGTCGCTGATGGTTTTGCGCAGGGCCTTGGCGGTATCCAGGGCGTTGGCGCCGTTGGCCAGTTTCACTGCCAGGCCGGAAGCCGGGGCACCGTTGAACTGGGCGCTGACCGAGTAGTTTTCACCCCCTAGGGCCACATCCGCGACATCGCCCAGGCGCACTTGCGAGCCGTCGGCGTTGACCTTGAGCAGGATCGCCTTGAACTGCTCGGCAGTCTGCAGGCGGGTCTTGCCGATGATGGTGGCGTTCAGTTGCTGGCCCGGCAGGGCTGGCAGGCCACCGATCTGGCCGGACGACACCTGGACGTTCTGGGCCGCTACGGCGTTTTTCACGTCGACCGGGGTCAGGTTGAAGTTGTTCAGCTTGGCCGGGTCGAGCCAGATACGCATGGCGTACTGGGCACCGAACACCTGGAAGTCACCCACGCCCGCGGTCCGCGAGATCGGGTCCTGCATGTTGGACACGATGTAGTTCGAGAGGTCGTCCTTGGACATGCTGCCGTCCTCGGAAACCACGCCGATCACCAGCAGGAAGTTCTTCACCGCCTTGGTCACGCGGATACCCTGTTGCTGCACTTCTTGCGGCAGCAGCGGGGTGGCCAGGTTCAGCTTGTTCTGTACCTGGACCTGCGCGGTGTCCGAGTTGGTGCCTTGCTCGAAGGTCGCGGTGATGGTCATGCTGCCGTCGGAGTTACTTTCCGAAGACACATAACGCAGGTTGTCGATACCGTTGAGCTGCTGCTCGATGACCTGGACCACGGTGTCCTGCACGGTCTGTGCGGAAGCGCCTGGGTAGGTCACGGAGATGGCGATCGCCGGAGGCGCGATGCTCGGGTACTGGTTGATCGGCAACTTGAGGATCGATAGAGCCCCGACCAGCATGATCACCAGGGCGATTACCCAGGCGAAGATCGGACGGTCGATAAAGAATTTCGACATGGTTTACTCCCCTTTGCCGCCTGCGGCTTTGTCAGTCGCCTGTGCAGGGGCCGGGTTTTTCGCTGAAACGTTGGTCGCCTCGCTGGCTTTTACTTCGACGCCAGGTCTGACGAATTGCAGCCCTTCGGTGATCACGCGATCACCGGCCTTCAGGCCGTCCTCGATCAGCCACTGGTTGCCGACGGTACGGCTGGCCTTGAGCTGACGCAGTTCAACCTTGTTGTCCGGGCCCACCACCAGTGCGGTCGGGGTGCCTTTGAGGTCACGGGTCACGCCTTGTTGCGGGGCAAGGATCGCCGCGGCATTCACGCCGGCTTGCAGTTGCGCATGCACGAACATGCCTGGCAGCAAGGTGTGGTCCGGGTTCGGGAACACGGCGCGCAGGGTCACCGAGCCAGTGGTTTCGTCGACCGACACTTCGGAGAATTCCAGCTTGCCGTCGAGTTTGTACTGGCTGCCGTCTTCCAGGGTCAGCTTGACCTTGGCGGCGTTGTCGCCGGCCTTCTGCAGGCGGCCGCTTTCCAGCTCGCGACGCAGTTCGAGCAGTTCCACCGACGACTGGGTGACGTCGACGTAGATCGGGTCGAGTTGCTGGATGGTCGCCATGGCATTGGTCTGGCCGTTGCTGACCAGCGCACCCTCGGTGACCGAGGAACGACCGATGCGCCCGGAGATCGGCGCCAGCACCTTGGTGTAGCGCAGGTCGATCTGGGCACTCTGCAGCGCCGCTTCCGATTGCAGGCGGTTGGCGACGGCAGTGTCGTATTCCTGGCGGCTCACGGCCTGTTCGTCGACCAGTTGCTTGTAGCGATCGGAGATCGACTTGGTCGACTGCAGGTTGGCCTGGGCGCTCTTGAGGGTCGACTCATAGACCGACGGATCGATCTGATAGAGCTGCTGACCTTCCTTCACGTCGCCGCCTTCCTTGAACAGGCGCTTGAGAATGATGCCGTTGACCTGAGGACGCACTTCGGCGATCCGGAACGCAGTGGTGCGCCCCGGTAGCTCGGACGTCAGGGTAAAGGCCTGGGGTTGCAGGGTGACTACGCCGACCTGAGGGGCTGGCGGAGCGGGTGCCGCCTCTTCCTTTTTACATCCGCTGAGCAGCGATGCCAGGGCGACGGCAGTGACCAGAGCGGTAACAGCTGGCTTGAGTTGCATGAAGATCCTCGGGTCAGGCGCGCAAAATGCGCACTCGAAAAGTGGAAAGGTAAAAAACGGGCGCTGAGTGGATAAGTAGCTTGCTAAGGAATATACTTACGTTCATGGTTGTTTGTAAATACCTTGGCGGTGTACCCATTCGGTTACAAAAGCCGTTGCAAGGATTGAATTGTAGGCTGGCTAAACGGCACCCGAGATGCCGTTCCACATTTATTCAGATGGGCTTCATGCATCGTTGAAGCATCCTGATCGAGGTTTACTGCCATGGTCCGTCGTACCAAAGAGGAAGCTCAAGAAACCCGCAAACAGATACTCGAGGCGGCCGAAAAAGCCTTCTACGAGCGCGGTGTGGCGCGTACCACCCTGGCGGATATCGCGGCCCTGGCGGGGGTGACGCGCGGGGCCATCTATTGGCATTTCAGCAACAAGGCGGACCTGGTGCAGGCCATGCTCGACACCTTGCGCGAGCCACTGGACGAAATGGCCAGGGCCAGCGAGGACGAAGAAGAGATCGATCCGCTGGGATGCATGCGCAAGCTGCTGGTTCATTTGTTTCATCAAATTGCCCTGGACCCGAAAACCCGACGCATTAATGAGATTCTGTTTCACAAGTGCGAATTCACCGATGAAATGTGCGACTTGCGGCGCCAGCGTCGTGCGGCCAGCCTGGATTGCAACGTGCATATCGAGCTGGCATTGCGCAACGCCGTGAGACGGGGACAGCTTCCCGAGAATCTCGATACGGCCCGTGCGGCCATCAGTATCCATGCCTATATTGACGGCATTCTTTATCAGTGGCTGTTGGCGCCGGACAGTTTCGAACTCCATAAGGAAGCGGAGCGCTGGATCGATACCGGATTGGACATGCTGCGCCTGAGTCCCAGCCTGCGTAATTGAGACAAAATGCGGAATTACTTCTGCGGATGTCAACGTTTGCGCGTTATATAGCTCGATGTTTCATGCGTGACGATTCACCGGGATGCCTTTATATACGTGGCGACTTTATCTTGATAGATAGCGAGCTACGGATTTTGTAGGGAAATTGTTGCGAGTGTGTGAATGAGTGTAGGGACCGCGGCTTACAAGGGCGCTGAGCAACCTGTCAAAGGTATCGCGTTGATTTGCCTGGCGGTCCTGCTGTTCGCCAGTCACGACACCCTGTCCAAATACCTGTCCGGGTTCTACCCCATCGTCATGGTGGTCTGGGCCCGGTATGTGGTGCACACGTTGCTGATGCTGGTGGTCTTCGTGCCCCGCAGCGGGTTCTCCGCGGTGGTGCGCACCAAGCGCCCGGGCCTGCAATTATTACGTGCCTTATGCCTGATCGGCACCAGCCTGTTTTTCACCACCGGCCTGCGCTACATCCCCCTGGCCGAAGCCACTGCGGTCAACTTCCTCGCTCCGCTGCTGGTCACCGCGTTGTCCGTGCCGCTGCTGGGCGAGCGGGTGAGCCGTGGCCAGTGGCTGGCGGTGCTGGCCGGGTTCATCGGCGTGCTGATCGTGATCCGCCCGGGCGGTGCGCTGTTCACCCCGGCGATCCTGCTGCCGTTGTGCTCGGCGCTGTGTTTCGGCTTCTACCAGTTGCTCACTCGCAAGCTCAGCGGGATCGACAGCCCGACCACCAGCAACTTCCTCACCGGCATCCTCAACAGCTTGATCATGAGCGCCGCGCTGCCGTTCTTCTGGAGCACGCCGAGCCTGTGGCACGGCCTGTTCATGATCGGCCTCGGTACTTGCGGCATGCTCGGGCACTTGCTGCTGACCCAGGCGTTCCGCCATGCCGCGCCGGCGATGCTGGCGCCTTTCAGCTACGGACAGATCCTGTTCGCCGGCCTGTATGGCTACCTGATCTTCGATCACACCCCGGACAGCTTCGGCATCGTCGGCATCGCGGTGATCTGCTTCAGCGGCCTGGCCGTGGCCTGGGGCCAGCGCAAACGCAGTTGAGCGCCCGGCGCCTGCACCGAACGCCGCACCATCTCCTACACTCGATTCACGCTTCGGCCCGATGACGAAGCCATCCATCCCGGGGCAGGGCCAGGCGCCCGCCCGGGCAGTCCGGCCGCGCTGGCATGGGCGCGCGTCGAGGTGAATGCGAGGAACAGCCCGTGAACAAAATTTACCCGAGTGCCGAATCCGCACTGCAAGGCCTGGTCGAGGATGGCATGACCCTCGCCGTCGGTGGCTTCGGCCTGTGCGGCATTCCGGAAGCGCTGATCGCTGCCCTGCGTGACAGCGGCAAGCGCGAGCTGACCGTGATCAGCAACAACGCCGGTGTCGATGGCTTTGGCCTGGGCCAGCTGTTGAGCACCCGGCAGATCCGCAAAATGATTTCTTCCTATGTCGGCGAGAACAAGGAGTTCGAGCGCCAGTACCTGGCCGGCGAACTGGAGCTGGAGTTCACCCCGCAGGGCACCCTGGCCGAGAAGCTGCGGGCTGGCGGTGCCGGTATCCCGGCGTTTTTCACCCGCACCGGCTACGGCACCCTGGTGGCCGAGGGCAAGGAGACCCGCGAGTTCGACGGCGAGTGGTACGTGATGGAGCGTTCGCTGCGGGCCGATGTCGCCCTGGTCAAGGCCTGGAAGGCCGACCGGTCCGGCAACCTGCTGTTCAGCAAGACCGCGCGCAACTTCAATCCGCTGGCGGCGATGGCGGCCCGGGTCTGTGTGGTGGAAGTGGAGGAGATCGTCGAGACCGGTGCGCTGGACGCCGACCAGATCCACCTGCCCGGCATCTATGTGCAGCGCCTGGTGCTGAACGCCACACCGGAAAAACGCATCGAACAACGCACCGTACGGAGTGCCTGACCATGGCCTGGACTCGTGAAGAAATGGCGCAACGCGCCGCCCGGGAACTGCAGGACGGCTTCTACGTCAACCTCGGCATCGGCCTGCCGACCCTGGTGGCCAACTACATCCCCGCGGGCATGGACGTCTGGTTGCAGAGCGAGAACGGCCTGCTCGGCATTGGCCCGTTTCCGCTGGAAAACGAGGTCAACCCGGACCTGATCAACGCCGGCAAGCAGACCATCACCACCTTGCCCGGCAGCAGCTTTTTCAACAGCGCCGACTCCTTCGCCATGATTCGTGGCGGGCATATCAACCTGTCGATCCTCGGCGCGATGCAGGTATCGAGGAGCGGCGACCTGGCCAACTGGATGATCCCCGGCAAGATGGTCAAGGGCATGGGCGGGGCGATGGACCTGGTGGCCGGGGTGAAGCGGGTGGTGGTCTTGATGGAGCACACCGCCAAGGGCGGCGCGCATAAATTGCTGGAGCAGTGTGACCTGCCGTTGACCGGTGTCGGCGTGGTGGATCGGATCATCACCGACCTGGCGGTGCTGGATGTGACTGCGCAGGGGTTCAAGCTGGTCGAGCTGGCCGCCGGCGTCGGTTTCGACGAGCTGCAGGCCGCTACCGGCAGTGCGATCGTTCGCTGACGGGGTTTCGTTTGATTGCACAGGATGGCGATCAACTCGGGGATCGCTATCGCGAGCAAGCTTCGCTCCTACAGAAAAGCGGGCAGTAAAAAGCCCCGGACTCGCGAGAGCCGGGGCTTTTTCAGGGCAGCGGGTTACAGCGTCGGGTAGTCGATGTAGCCGACCGGGCCCTTGGCGTAGAACAGCTCGGGGCGTGCGTCGTTCAGCGGCGCATCGGCCTTCAGGCGAGCCGGCAGGTCCGGGTTGGCGATGAACGGCACACCAAAGGCCACGGCGTCGGCCTTGCCGCTGGCCAGCCAGGCGTTGGCGCTGTCCTTGGTGAAGCGTTCGTTGGCGATGTAGGGGCCGCCGAAGGCTTCCTTGAGCTGCGGGCCGAGGCTGTCGGCGCCTTCTTTCTCGCGGGCGCAGATAAAGGCGATACCGCGCTTGCCCAGCTCGCGGGCGACGTAGGTGAAGGTTTCCGCCAGGTTGGCGTCGCCCATGTCATGGGAGTCGGCCCGTGGCGACAGGTGTACGCCGACACGGCCGGCGCCCCAGACTTCGATGGCCGCATCGGTCACTTCCAGCAGCAGGCGGGCGCGGTTCTCCAGGGAGCCGCCGTACTGGTCGGTGCGCTGGTTGGTGGAGCTTTGCAGGAACTGGTCGAGCAGGTAACCGTTGGCGCCGTGGATCTCCACGCCGTCGAAGCCGGCGGCCTTGGCGTTTTCCGCGCCGACCCGGTAAGCGTCGACGATGTCGGCGATCTCAGCGGTTTCCAGGGCGCGCGGGGTCGGATAGTCGGCCAGCGGGCGCACCAGGCTGACGTGGCCCTTGGGCTGGATGGCGCTCGGCGCGACCGGCGCTTCGCCGTTCAGGTAGCTCGGGTGGGAAATCCGCCCGACGTGCCACAGCTGCAAGAAGATCTTGCCGCCGGCGCCGTGGATGGCCTTGGTCACGTTGCTCCAGCCACGAACCTGGTCGTTGGACCAGATGCCCGGGGTGTCCGGGTAGCCGACGCCCATCGGGGTCACCGAAGTGGCCTCGCTGAGGATCAGGCCGGCGGAAGCGCGCTGCACGTAGTACTCGGCCATCAGCGAGTTGGGCACGCGGCCCTCGTCGGCGCGGCAGCGCGTCAGCGGCGCCATGATGATGCGGTTGGCCAGCTCGAGGTCGCCCAGCTTGATCGGGTCGAAAATAGTCGTCATGGAATACACCTTCTTCAGGGAACGTATCAGTGGGTCGCAGGAGCCAGTTCGGCATTGCCGCCCTGGCGAAAGGTAATCAGCGTCACCAGCAGGGCCAGGATCGCCAGCGCGCCGGCCGCCAGCGGCACGCTGGCCAGGCCGTAGCCGTGGGCGATGACGCTGCCGCCGACCCAGGCGCCCAGGGCGTTGCCGATGTTGAAGGCGCCGATGTTCAGCGTGGACACCAGGTTCGGCGCGGCCTGTCCGAAGGTCACCACGTTGACCTGCAGGGCCGGAACCGCGGCGAAACAAGCGGTGGCCCAGAGGAACAGGGTGAGTTCGGCAGGGACCAGCGCGACGCTGGTCCAGCTCAGCACGGAGCTGGTTACGGCCATGGCGATCAGCACGCCGACCAGGGTGCCCGAGAGGCTCTTGTCCGCCAGCTTGCCGCCGATGATGTTGCCCAGGGTCAGGCCCAGGCCGATCAGCACCAGGGTCCAGGTCACGCCGTGGGGCGAAACGCCGGTCACTTCGCCGAGCAGCGGGGCGACATAGGTGAACAGGGTGAACACCGAGGCGGCGAACAGCGCGGTCATGCTCAGCGACAGCCAGATCCCGGCGCCCTTGAGAGCGATCAGTTCCGAGCGCATGTCGAGCTTCTCTTCATCGCGCTTGGCCGGCAGGAAGCGGATCAGGCCGATCAGGGCGACCACGCCGATCAGGGTCACCGCCCAGAAGGTCGAGCGCCAGCCGGCCTGCTGACCCAGGGCGGTGCCCAGCGGCACGCCGAGGACGTTGGCCAGGGTCAGGCCGGTGAACATCAGGGCCACGGCGGAGGCGCGCTTGTTGGCGGGCACCAGATTGGCCGCTACCACCGAACCGATACCAAAGAAGGCGCCGTGGCACAGTGCCGTGACCACACGGGCGAACATCAGCACGTTGTAGTCACTGGCCAGGGCGCATAAAAGGTTGCCGACAATGAAAATCCCCATCAACGCTACCAGCGCGGCCTTGCGTGGCAGCCTGGCGGTGGCCAGGGCCATGAACGGCGCGCCGATGGCCACGCCCAGGGCATAGCCGGTCACCAGCCAGCCGGCGCCGGGAATCGACACACCGAGATCGGCCGCCACCTCGGGCAACAGGCCCATGATGACGAACTCGGTGGTGCCGATGGCGAAGGCGCTCAAGGCCAGGATGAGGAGCGAGAGGGGCATTGTCGGGTCCTTGTCAGGGCTGGTTGCCGAGTTCTTTGATGAGGGCGTCGAGGGCGGCTTGGATCACGTCTTCGTTGCGTTTGAAAAAATGCCACTGGCCGGCTTTCTGGCTGCTGATCAGGCCGGCCCGTTGCAGGGTCGCCAGGTGGGCGGACACGGTCGACTGCGACAGGCCGCAGCGTTGGTCGATCTGTCCGGCGCAGATGCCGTATTCATGGTTGTGGGTCTGTTCGGGGAACTGGACCTTGGGGTCCTTGAGCCAGATCAGGATGTCTCGCCGTACTGGGTGCGCCAGGGCTTTTATTATTTCGTCGAGGTCGATGGACATGTCGGTGCTCGTATTCCGTAAAACGTTATATCGCGATGAGGCGAACTTTAAATCGCTATTTCGCGATATACCAATATGATTTTGATCTGAGATCAGTATGAATCGGTATATCGGGTTATAACGATATGTGGGGCGCAGTGCTAAGCTGCGCGGATGAATTATCTCGCACATCTGCACCTCGGCGGCCAGCGCCCCGGTCAATTACTCGGCAGTCTGTATGGCGACTTCGTCAAAGGGCGCCTGCAAGGCCAGTTCACCCCGGAAATCGAGGCGGCGATCCAGCTGCATCGCAGCATCGACCTGTTTACCGATAGCCATCCGCTGGTGGGGGAGTCGCTGTCGCGTTTTTCCCTGACCCGTCGGCGTTATGCCGGGATCGTGCTGGACGTGTTTTTCGACCACTGCCTGGCCCGGGACTGGGCGTTGTATGCCGACCGGCCGCTGGCGCTGTTCACCTCGGACGTGTACCGCGTGCTGGCCGCCGAACCGCAATTGCCCGGGCGCCTGGCGCAGATCGCGCCGCATATGGCGGCTCATGACTGGCTGGGTTCCTACCGCGAGTTCGACGTCCTGGAGCAGGTGCTGCGAGGCATTGCCCGGCGCCTGTCACGTCCGGAGGAACTGGCGGCGGCGATGGGCGAGCTGAAGCGGCTGTATCAGCCGCTGAGTGAGGATTTCCGGGTGTTCTACCCGCAGTTGCAGGCATTCGCCGCGCAGCATGTCCCTGCCGTGTAGGAGCGAGCTTGCTCGCGATGAGGCCCTTGACGGCGGCTCAGGGCTCAAGGTTTTTCGCGAGCAACCTCGCTCCAGCGGGGGCAGGGTTCAGGCGGCAATCAGATCGCCGCTACGAGCCGGTTCGGCCGGCTGGGCGATATCGCCGAACAGCACCTTCTGCACCGCCTGCTGCGCCTGGAACGCCAGCGCGGCGCGCTCCTGGCCCTGGCAGGCAATCGGCTTGAGCAGGTGGATCTCCACTCGGCCCTGATCGTTGGCGAACAGGCGCATCAGGTGCGACAGCAGGTCGTCGTCGCCAACGAAGGGCGCCAGCGGGTCGATATCGCCATCGCGCAGGTAACGAATCGCCACCGGTTGCAACGCCACCTCGGCCTCGATGGCGCTGGCCAGCAGGCGACCGTGGAAGGTGCGCAGGCTGCGACCGTCGGTGGTGGTGCCCTCGGGGAACATCAGCAGCGGGTGGGTCTGCTGCAGGTGGCGGGTCATCTGCTTGCGGATCAACTGGCTGTCGCCCGCACCGCGCCGGATGAACAGGCTGCCAGCCTTGGCGGCCAGCCAGCCGGCGACCGGCCAGGTGCGCACTTCGGCCTTGGACAGGAACGACAGCGGCGTCAGGGCGCCCAGCAAGGGGATATCGGTCCAGGACACGTGATTGCTGACCCACAGCATCGGCTGTTTCGGCAATTCGCCATGCACCGTCACGGCGAAGGGCAGGGCGTTGCTCAGGCGCGCCATGAAAAAACGCGACCAGCGCTGGCGCCGGACCATGGAATGGGCAATGCCCAGGCGCTCGAACACGCCGAAGATGCTGGCCATGCTCAGGCCCAGCGCCACCACCAGCAGCACCCGGGCGATCCGCCCGTAGACCCGTAGCCGGCGCATTACACGGCCGCCTTGAAGTGACGGGCGTAGCGGGGGCAGAGTTCGTCGCGCTTGAGCAGGATGAACACGTCGGCGACCTGGAAGTCCTGGTCCCAGCACGGTTCGCCGCAGATCTTCGCGCCCAGGCGCATGTAGGCCTTGAGCAGCGGCGGCATTTCGGCGATGACGTTGGACGGCAGGTCGAGGCTGGGCAGCGGGTTCTTCGGTTCGGCGCGCAGGTGCTCGGTGCACAGGTAGCGTTCGCGCAGGCGCTGCATGATCGCGTGGGCCTGGACGCCGCCATCCTGCATCGGGATGCTGGCGCAACCCATCAGGTAGCTGTAGCCACCCTGGTTGAGCACTTCGGCCAATTCGCCCCAGAGCACGGCGATGGTGCCGCCGTTGCGGTAGGCCGGGTCGACGCAGGTGCGGCCGATTTCCAGGATCGGGCCCTTGAGCTGCACCAGGCCGTGCAGGCTGAATTCTTCTTCGCTGTAGAAACGCCCCAGGCTGCTGGCGGCCTGGTGGTCGAGCAGGCGGGTGGTGGCGACCAGGCGGCCGCTGTTCAAGTCGCGGACGCCGATGTGGCTGCAGTGAACATCATAGTCATCCATGTCCAGACCCAGCTCGGCGCCTTTCAGCTTGGCGTTGAACTCGCCGCTGAAGACGTTGAAGCGCAGGGCCTGGGCTTCTTGCAGGGCCGCGGCGCCCACCAGGCGCTCGGCTTGCAGGCGGCGTTCATTGCCGGTGTCGCTGATGCGGGCGATCTGAGTCATTGTGAATCTCCGTGCGGGCCACTGACCCGCCTTGGGTTGCAGCCGATCGACTTTGTTGTGCAAAGTCAGGCTATGTAGCCCCGGTGTCATCGCCATGAAGCTTTGGTGATGCTTGTATGACAGCCCCTGAGGATCCGCTTATGCCCTGGCAAGCCCTGTTGCACAGCCGTCGCCGGCTGCCCGCCCACCCGGACCTGGCCGAAGGTTATGCCGCCTTGTTACAGGAGCTGGGGCCAGTGACGCCCTTCGAGCTGGCGGTGCGCGGCGGGCGCCTGATGGCCACTCCGGGGCTGGCTTTCCTGGTGGGCTACCAGGCGGCGTTGCGCATGCTCTGGCCCAGTGCGCCGCCGACCCTGGGCGCGTTGTGCGCCACCGAGCGGCGCAGCCTGCGCCCGGCCGACATGCAGACCCGCCTGCAAGCGCTGCACCTGAGCGGGCGCAAGGATTTCGTCACCGCCGGCGACGCCGCCGACTGGCTGCTGATCGCCGCCCGCTGCGAGGCGGATGGCGAGCCGCCGCGCCTGAGCCTGGCGGTGGTCCGTGCCGGCGAGCCCGGGGTCAGGGTCGACAAGCTGCCGGCGATCCCGCTGATGCCGGACATCAGCCACGGCTGCCTGCACCTGGACAACGCCTTGTGCGAACTGCTGGCGGGCGATGGCTGGGACGCCTACGTCAAACCTTTCCGCACCCTGGAAGACATTTATGTCCTCAGTGCCATGACCGCCTGGCTGTATGGCGTCGGCCAGGACCATGACTGGCCGCGCGCCCTGCTCCTGCAATTGCTGGCGCTGCTCGCCGGTTGTGCCGAAGTCAGCCGGCAGAACCCCTCGCTGGGCAGCGGGCATGTATTGCTGGGCGGGCTGTTCGCCCAGTTCGAGGGGCTCAAGCCGGCCATCGAACAGGCTTTTGCCAATGGTCCGGCGCCCTGGGCCGACTTGTGGCTGCGCGATCGGGCGGTACTGGAGCTGGCGGCGGGCGCACGGGAAAAACGCCTGGCCAAGGCGCTGGCCATATAAAGGAGGAGCCTCGGCGCGGTTCATCGCGCGCCAGCAAGTTCCTACAGAAAAGCACTGCTGCTCTTGTAGGAACTTGCTCGCAATACGGCCAAGGCCCGCCGCCGGGCGAAAAACTGTCATCTGCCTGATTTACCCTCGGCGGGTTGCCTGGCCCGAGTCCCCTTGCCCGAGTTGTCACCATGCCCAAAGGCCCGATCCTGCTGCTTGTGCTGTTGTTCATGCTGGCTCCGGCCCGGGCCGAGAACTGGCCCGGTACGCAGTGGAGCAAAGGCCCCGACACCACCGGCCCGGCCCTCGAGGCCCTGGAGGCCTACGCTTTCGCGCCGCGCAACGACGCGACCCGCCAGGGCATCCGCACCGACGCCTTGCTGGTGATCCGCGACGGTCAACTGATCTATGAGCGTTACGCCGGCCCGACCACCGTCGATACCCCGCACCTGACCTGGTCCATCAGCAAGAGCCTGCTGGCCGCGGTGCTGGGCGTGGCCTATGGCGAGGGGCTGTTTCGCTTGCAGGACCAGGCCGCGACCTATCTTCCCGCCTTGCGCCAGCACCCGGACATCCGCATGGCGGACCTGCTGCACTGGGCCTCCGGCCTGGACTGGCAGGAGGACTACGAATACGCACCGTTGAAGTCCTCGGTGGTGGCCATGCTCTATACCCGTGGCCATAACGATATGGCGGCGTTCACCGCCGGCCACCCGGCCTTCAGCGCACCGGGGCAGGTGTTCCGTTATTCCAGTGGCGACAGCAACCTGCTGTCCGCCGCCCTGAAGGGCATGCTGGGGCCGCAGCGCTATGCCGACTATCCATGGCAGGCGCTGTTCGAGCCGCTGGGCATCGGCCATGCTGTATGGGAAAGCGACGCCAGCGGCACCTTCGTCGGCTCGTCCTATGCCTACCTCACCGCGCGGGATCTGGCGCGGGTCGGCTTGCTGATGCTGCGCGACGGACGCTGGGGCGAGCGTCAACTGCTGCCCCGGGACTGGGTCGAATTCAATCGCACGCCGTTCGCCGGTTATCGGGCGAACCAGGACGAGGCGGTGCCCGGCGGGCATTGGTGGCTCAATCGCAGCGTCGCGGGTGCCGCCTTGCCCTGGCCGGATGCGCCGGCCGATACCTTCGCCGCGCTGGGCCATTGGGGGCAGGCGCTGTATGTCATCCCCAGCGCGGGGCTGGTGATCGTGCGCTACGCCGACGACCGCGATGGCGGCTACCGCCACAACGAAATGCTCAAGCTCGCGATGGCGGCCTTTGCGCCCAGGGTGCAGCCATGAGCCGGCGTCCGTGGATCGTTCGCCATCCCTTTGCCAGCCTGCTGGCGCTGGCACTGCTGGTCCTGCTCGGCTGGGGCTGGCAGGAGCGGGTCGCCTTCCAGGCGTTCCCGGACATCCTCGGTGCCTACAGCGCCAAGGAGTACTGCTCCTGCCGGTATGTGATGCACAACGACGCGCAATACTGCGAGGGCTACGTGCAGCAACTCCTGCCGCTGACGGCGTTGCAGGACGATGCCGAGCGCAAGCGGGTCAGCGCCAGGGGCCTGGGGCGCAGCCACAGTGCCGTATGGCTGGGCGAACGCCAGGGCTGCCGGCTGGAGCCCTGAACGGCATCGCGCAATGATCGGTAAAGCTTTGCGCGGGCGCTCAGCGCCCTGCGCCTGCGGGGCGCGCCACAAGGTTCCACCCTGCGGAACCACATTCGATTGTCGCAGGCGACGGCTCGCGGTTATCTGAGGGCACGCCGCGATCACGCCTTGCTGCACCGTGAGACGCTCCGAAAAAAGAACGGGATTACACCCGGCCCGAGGAGATCCGTCATGACCCGCTTCCCGCATATCCTTGCCTGGCTCGACGACGTCGCCAGCGATCTGCGCATCGTTCGCCAGGACATTCATGCGCACCCCGAGCTCGGCTTCGAGGAGAACCGTACCGCGGCGCTGGTCGCCGGCTTCCTCGAGGAATGGGGCTACGAAGTGCACACCGGCGTCGGCAGGACCGGGGTGGTCGGCGTGCTGCGCAACGGCAGCGGCCCGCGCCGGCTCGGCTTGCGGGCCGACATGGATGCCTTGCCGATCGTCGAGGACAGCGGCGTGGCCTACAGCAGCCGCCATCGCGGCTGCATGCATGCCTGCGGCCACGATGGCCATACCGCCATGTTGCTGGGTGCTGCGCGCTACCTGGCCGCCACCCGCCAGTTCGACGGCACCCTGACGCTGATTTTCCAGCCGGCCGAAGAAGGCCAGGGCGGTGCCGAGGCGATGCTCGCCGACGGCCTGCTGGAGCGCTTTCCCTGTGACGCGCTGTTCGGCATGCACAACATGCCGGGGTTGCCCGCCGGCCACCTGGGGTTTCGCGAAGGGCCGATGATGGCCTCCCAGGACCTGCTCACCGTGACCCTCGAAGGCGTCGGCGGGCACGGGTCGATGCCGCACCTGACGGTCGACCCGCTGGTGGCCGCGGCCAGTGTGGTGATGGCCCTGCAAACCGTGGTGGCGCGCAACATCGACGCCCAGGAGGCGGCCGTCGTGACGGTGGGCGCCTTGCAGGCCGGCGAGGCCGCCAACGTGATTCCGCAACAAGCGTTGCTGCGCCTGAGCCTGCGAGCGTTGAACGCACCGGTGCGCGAACAGATGCTCGACCGGGTCAAGGCGGTCATCCATGCCCAGGCCCAGAGCTTCGGCTGCTCCGCCAGCATCGAGCACCGTCCGGCCTATCCGGTGCTGGTCAACAGCCCACTGGAAACCGAGTTCGCCCGCCAGGTCGGGGTGGCGCTGGTGGGCGAACAGGCGGTCGATGGCAACACGCGCAAGCTGATGGGCAGCGAAGATTTCGCCTGGATGCTGCAACGCTGCCCCGGCAGTTACCTGTTCATCGGCAACGGCCTGTCCCGGCCGATGGTCCACAACCCCGGTTACGACTTCAACGACGACATCCTGCTGACCGGCGCCGCCTATTGGGCAGCCCTGGCCGAGAGCTGGCTGGAGCCGGCCTGAGTTTTTCCCTTTCTTCTGCCGCTGAATCGGGCGCCCCTGGCGCCCGGCACTTCCCATAAGGGCTCGACTCGCCATCCGAGAGGCCCGACAAGAACAGAAGGACAGCGCTCATGCACGCTCCGAGATCGAGTGTTTCGCGTACCCGGCAAGTCGTCGCCGCCGTGATCGGCAACGCCCTGGAGTGGTACGACTTCATCGTCTATGGCTTTCTGGCCAGCATCATCGCCCGCCAGTTTTTCCCTTCCGACGACGACTACGCGTCGCTGTTGATGGCCCTGGCCACCTTCGGCGTGGGTTTCTTCATGCGTCCGGTGGGCGGTGTCCTGCTGGGCATCTATTCGGATCGCAAGGGCCGCAAGGCCGCCATGCAACTGATCATCCGCCTGATGACCGTCTCCATCGCGCTGATCGCTTTCGCCCCCAGCTACGCGGCCATCGGCATGGGGGCGCCGCTGATGATCGTCGTCGCGCGCATGTTGCAAGGCTTCGCCACCGGCGGCGAATACGCCAGCGCCACCGCGTTCCTGGTGGAAAGCGCACCGGCCCACCGCAAGGGCCTGTATGGCTCCTGGCAATTGGTGGGGCAATGCCTGGCGGTGTTCTCCGGGGCGGCGATGGTGGCGTTGGTTACCCACCTGTTCTCGCCGGAAACCCTCGACCTGTGGGGCTGGCGCCTGCCGTTCGTGCTCGGGCTGCTGATCGGCCCGGTGGGCCTGTGGATTCGCAAGTACATGGAAGAGCCGGAAGCCTTCATCGAAGCCCGCAAGCAGGTACGCGGCAATGGCCCGGGGCTGATCCAGGTGATACGCGAGCATCGGCGCAGCATCCTGGTGTCCATGGGGCTGGCCTGCGGGGCGACCGTCTCGTTCTACGTGGTGCTGGTGAACATGCCGACCTTCGCCCACAAGAACCTCGGCCTGCCACTGGACCAGGTGTTGCTGGTGCAGATGCTCGCGGTGGCGCTGATGACCCTGGTGATTCCGTTGTCCGGTGCCTTGTCGGACCGGCTGGGACGGCGCCCGGTCCTGCTGGCCTTCACCCTGGCCTTTTTTGTCATGGTCTATCCGCTGTACGTCTGGGTGGCCGCCGCGCCTTCGATCGAGCGCCTGCTGGTGATGCAGGTGTTGCTGTGCAGCGCCATCGGCGGTTTTTTCGGCCCGGCGCCGACGGCCCTGGCCGAACAGTTTCCGGTGCAGGTGCGCTCCACCGGCGTATCGGTGGCCTATAACGTGGCGGTCATGGTGTTCGGCGGCTTCGCCCCGCTGATCGTGACCTGGCTCAGCAAGGTGCTGGGTACGCCGGTGGCGCCGGCCTTCTACGTGCTGTTCGCCTGCCTGCTGACCCTGTTGGGCACTTATTGCCTGCACGAGGCGCCCAGGGCGAATAAACCGGACACACTGAATTTCGGAGTGAAGCCTTGATGGATAACGCAGAACAGACAATCGATCCGATCGTGGCCCTGGGGGCCGTCGAGCTCTCCCGGGCGATCCATGCCCGGAAGGTTTCCTGCCGCGAGGTGATGTCGGCCTACCTGGAGCGGATCGAGCGCTGCAACCCCAGGGTCAATGCCCTGGTGTCCCTGCGCGAGCGTTCGGTGCTGCTGGCCGAGGCCGATGAGCGCGACCGCCAGCTGTACCGCGGCCAGTCCATGGGCTGGATGCACGGCATGCCCCAGGCGATCAAGGACCTGGCGGCCACCGCCGGGTTGCGCACGACCCTGGGCTCGCCGCTGTTCACCGAACAACTGCCGGCCCACGATGCCATCAGCGTGGCGCGGGTTCGGGCGAGCGGGGCGCTGATCGTCGGCAAGAGCAACGTGCCGGAGTTCGGCCTGGGCTCGCACACGTATAACCGCGTGTTCGGCACCACCGGCAATGCCTACGACCCGGCCCTGAGTGCCGGCGGCAGCAGTGGCGGGGCGGCGGTAGCCCTGGCGCTGCGTATGCTGCCGGTGGCCGATGGCAGCGACATGATGGGCTCGCTGCGCAATCCGGCGGCCTTCAACAATGTCTTTGGCCTGCGCCCGTCGCAGGGGCGGGTGCCCCATGGTCCGGCCCCGGAGCTGTTCGTCCAGCAACTGGCGACCGAGGGGCCGATGGGCCGCAGTGTCACCGACATCGCCTGCTTGCTGGCCATCCAGGCCGGGCATGACCCCCGCGTGCCGCTGTCACTGCGGGAAGATCCGGCGATTTTCAACCAGCCCCTGCAACGGGATTTTCGCGGCGCACGCCTGGGCTGGCTGGGGGACTATGGCGGTTACCTGGCCATGGACGACGGCGTGCTGGCGCTGTGCGAAGCGGCGCTGGAGGACTTTCGCCAACTGGGCTGCGAGGTCGAGGCCTGCCAGCCGGCGTTTGCCATGGACGCGCTGTGGCAATGCTGGCTGGTGCACCGGCATTGGCTGATACAGGGCAGCCTGGGACCGCTGTATGTCGACCCGCAACAGCGTCGCTTGCTCAAGCCCGAGGCGCAGTGGGAAGTCGAGGGCGGATTGCGCCTGAGCGCGGCGGATGTCTACCGCGCCTCGCAGCTTCGCAGCGACTGGTACCGGGCCCTGGAGCGGCTGTTCGAGCGTTACGATTTCCTGCTGTTGCCCAGTGCGCAGGTGTTCCCTTTCGATGCAGAAATCCCCTGGCCGAGCCGGGTCGGCGGGCGGGACATGGACACCTACCATCGCTGGATGGAAGTGGTGATCGGCCCGACCCTGGCGGGCCTGCCGAGCCTGAGTGTGCCGGTTGGCTTCAACCCGGCGGGGTTGCCCATGGGCGTGCAGATCATCGGTCCGGCCCAGGCCGACCGGGCGGTACTGCAACTGGGCCATGCCCACGAACAATTGACGCAATGGGTCGCGCGCCGTCCGCCCGGTCATCCGTTGTAACCTTCGCCTGGAGTGACGCGGGGTTGGCAGGCCCGCATCTTGCTGGGTGAATCGCTCATCCATCCGCTTATCAGGGAGGTCGGCCTATGGCCTGCAAGGTAGAAAGCGGCAGCGTGCGCTCGGTCGAGCGGGCGTTGGCGATCGTCGAACTGCTGGGCCAGCATCAGGCCCTGGGCCTGGAAGAGTTGCATTACCTGACGACGCTGCCCAAGGCCACCGTGTCGCGCATGCTCTTGACGTTGCAGGAGCAGGGCTGGATCTATCGCGGGCTGAGTGACCGGCGTTACCGGCTGTGCGCCAGGCGGTTGTTCGGCGACCAGCAGCAGCGTTTCAAGCGGCAATTGGTGGAGCGGGCGGCGCCCTGGTTGCAGGCGTTGAGCGAGGGCACCGGGCTGGTGGTCGACCTGTCGTGTTTCGATGGCGAGCGCCTGGAGGTCATGGAAAGCTCGATTCCCGCGGTACTACGCAAGCGTTATCCGCACAACTGCCAGATCATCGGCCACTATTCGAGCCTGTTCCATTCGGCGATGGGCAAGGCCTGCCTGGCCGAGCTGGATCACGAGCAGGTCCGGCGCCTGGCCGTGCGCGAATGCATTTCCCAGGAAGAGCAGTACCGTGCCTGCGAACAGTCCCAGCACCAGGGGTTCGGCCAGCGTACCGAGGGCTATTGGGAATATCCGGTGCGCCTGCCGTTCCTGATCCGCGCGGTGGCCTTGCCGATTCGCGACCAGGGTCGGCTGGTGGGCAGCATGGCCTTGCACTGGCCGAGGGATCAGGCACCGGTGGAGCGAATCCTGAGCCTGCACCTGGCGAGCCTCGAGGCCACCGTCCATGAGGTCGAGCGCAGCCTGGCTTGAGCTGTACCTGCCCTGTAGCCGCCCTGTAGCCGCTGTCGAGCGACAGCGAGGCTGCGCCCGGTCGCGCAGCGGCCGCAACCCAGGCACCCGCTGCGCAGACCGCGTCACAATGTCGCCTATCTCGTCTCATGGCTTTGGCAATGCCTACAGGGAGCCAGGGATCTTTTACGACTTTGCGCACTCTCAGAAATCGCCGTTCAGGCCCCCTCGCTGTTTGCAAGCGCTCGCGGGCCGGTTAAGGTTCGGCTCAGATTTCTCGACCCCATGAGTCTTCAATGTTCAACCTGTCTTTTCCCAAGGCCCTGGCCGCTTTGCTGCTGGCGGGCGCCACCCTGCCGGCCCAGGCCAACTGGTACCTGGACAACGAGTCCTCGCGCCTGTCGTTCGTCAGCACCAAGAACGCCAACGTTTCCGAAGTCCAGCGCTTCCTGGTCCTGCATGGCAAGGTCGACGCCAAGGGCATGGCGCAACTGGAGGTCGAGCTGGACTCGATCAACAGCGGCATCCCGCTGCGCGACGAGCGCATGCGCAAGGAGCTGTTCGAGATCGAGCGGTATCCGGATGCCGTGATCAATGCGCAGATCAACCTGCGTCCGATCAACGACCTGGCGCCCGGCGCGCAGATCGAACTGCGCTTGCCGGTCAACGTCACCCTGCATGGCAAGCAGCACGAGTACAGCGCCGAACTCCTGGCCACGCGCCTGGACGACCGGCGTTTCCAGGTGGTGACCCTGGAGCCGCTGGTGCTCAATGCCGCCGATTTCGACCTGCTGCCGGGGCTGGAAACCCTGCGCAAGGCTGCCGGTCTGTCGGCGATCAGTTTGTCGGTGCCGGTGGGTGCGGTGCTGATCTTCACGGCGCGCTGACATGGCGGGCGCGGTCTTTCCCTGGCGTGAAGGCAATCGTTTCGAGTTGCTGATCGACGGTCCGAGTTTCTTCCCTCGGATGCTGGTGGCGATTGCCCGTGCCCGTGAGCAGGTGGAACTGGAGCTGTACCTGGTGGAGGCCGGCGCCTGCGCCGAGGCGATGGTCCAGGCCCTGACCCAGGCCGCCGAGCGCGGGGTGCGGGTACGGTGCCTGTTCGACGACTACGGCAGCCTGGCTTTCACCCTCGGCCTGCGCCAGCGCCTGACAGGCGCCGGAGTCGAACTGCGTTTCTACAATCGCTTGAGCTGGCGTCGTGGCGTGCGCAACCTGTATCGCGACCACCGCAAACTGCTGCTGGTGGACCAGGAGCTGGCGGTGGTCGGCGGCACCGGGGTCACCGACGAATTCTGGAACCCGCTGCAAGACAGTTGCGACTGGCATGAGGTGATGGTGGAGATCAGCGGCCCGCTGGTGCTCGACTGGCAATTGCTGTTCGACCGGCAGTGGATCGCCAACCGTCGTCGCACCGCCTGGAAACCGGCCTCTCACTTCGGCCTGCCACGCTTGCCGCGGGTGCCGGCCCAGGGGGAGGGCATGGGCCGGGTGGCCTACGCCGACGCCCGGCAACACCGCGACATCCTGCAATCGCTGGTGCGCGCGCTGAACAGCGGGCAACGGCGGATCTGGCTGGCGACCCCGTATTTCCTGCCGACCTGGAAGGTCCGGCGCTCCCTGCGCCGCGCGGCAAGCCGTGGGGTGGACGTGCGGCTGCTGCTGACCGGGCCGCGTACCGATCATCCGTCGGTGCGCTATGCCGGGCACCGGTATTACCCGCGCCTGCTGCGGGCCGGGGTGCGGATCTTCGAATACCAGCCGCGTTTCCTGCACCTGAAGATGGTGCTGATCGATGATTGGGTGAGCATTGGCTCGTGCAACTTCGATCACTGGAACCTGCGCTTCAACCTCGAGGCCAACCTCGAGGCCCTCGACCTGCCGCTGACCGACACGGTGGCCGCGAGCTTCCTCGCCGATTTCGAGCAGAGCCAGGAAGTCAGCCTCGAAGCCTGGAAGAACCGCCCACTATGGCGGCGAATCAAGCAACGGATCTGGGGCTGGGTCGACCGGCTGGTGGTGAACCTGCTGGATCGCCGCGACTGAACCTGTAGGAGCCAGCTTGCTGGCGATGCGGGCAACGCGGTGGTTCAGGCGGACCGCTATCGCGGGCAAGCCTCGCTCCTACAGGGGGCGGGGTGGTGTCAGGGAAATCGCCATCGCAGGCCGCTCCCCATTACCCGCCAGGCCCGGCTTCTGTAGGAGCCAAGCTTGCTGGCGATGCTGGTTACGCGGTGGGTCAGGTGGATCGCTATCGCGGGCAAGCCTCGCTCCTACAGGGTGGGAGCGAGGCTGCGGGGAGGGTTACAGCAGTTCGAAGCTCTGTTGCTTGACGTCCTGGGAGTCCAGGCCGATCTCGACCTTGAATTCGCCCGGTTCCGCGGCGTACTTGAGCTGGGTGTTGTAGAACTTCAGGTCGTCCTCGCTGATGCTGAAGCGGATCACCTTCTGTTCGCCGGCCTTGAGCTGCACTTTCTGGAAGTTCTTCAGTTCCTTGATCGGGCGGATCATGGAGCCGGCGACGTCCTGGATGTACAGCTGCACCACGGTTTCGCCGTCGCGCTTGCCGGTGTTCTTCAGGGTCACGCTGGCATCGAGCTTGCCGCTCCTGTTCAGCGTGGTCGACGACAAGGCCATGTCCGAAAGGCTGAACGTGGTGTAGCTCAGGCCATAGCCGAACGGAAACAGCGGGCCGGTGGTGTCGTCGAAATACTGCGAGGTGTAGTTGCCCGGCTTGCCCGGGGTGAAAGGCCGGCCAACGGTCAGGTGGTTGTAGTAGGTCGGGATCTGCCCCACCGAACGCGGGAAGGTGATCGGCAGCTTGCCGGACGGGTTGTAGTCGCCGAACAGCACGTCGGCGATGGCGTTGCCGCCTTCGGTGCCGCTGAACCAGGTTTCCAGGATTGCGTCGGCCTGTTGGTTCTCTTCGAGCAGCGACAGCGGCCGGCCGTTCATCAGCACCAGCACCAGCGGCTTGCCGGTGGCCTTGAGGGCCTTGATCAGCTCGCGCTGGCTGGCCGGAATATGCAGGTCGGTACGGCTGGAGGATTCGTGGGACATGCCACGCGATTCACCCACCGCGGCCACCACCACGTCAGCCTGTTGCGCGGCCTTCACTGCCTCGTCGATCAGTTGCTGGGCCGGACGCGGATCGTCCACCACTTCCGGGGCATCGAAGTTGAGGAAGTTCAGGTAGTCGACCACCGCCTTGTCGGCGGTGATGTTCGAGCCGCGGGCATAGATCAGCTGTGCCTGGTCGCCCAGGGCGCGGCTCATGCCGTCGTACAGGGTGACCGATTGCGCCGGCACGCCGGCGGCGGCCCAGCTGCCCATCATGTCGATCGGCGCCTTGGCCAGCGGGCCGACCAGGGCGATCTTGCCGGTTTTCTTCAGCGGCAGGGTGTCGTTGGCGTTTTTCAGCAGCACCAGGCTACGGCGCGCCACATCGCGGGCGTCGCTGCGGTGCAGGCGGCTTTCGGCGTTGGTGTCGGCCGGGTCCTGCTCGGCCTTGCCGATGCGCAGGTACGGGTCGGCGAACAGGCCCATGTCGTACTTGGCGGCCAGCACTTCCCGCACGGCGTTGTCCAGGTCGCGCTGGCTGACGTCGCCGGACTTCAGCAGCCCCGGCAATTCCTTGGCGTACAGCGAGTCGTTCATGCTCATGTCGATGCCGGCCTTGATCGCCAGCTTGGCCGCTTCGCGACCGTCCTTGGCGACGCCATGGCGCATCAGCTCGACGATGGCGCCGTGGTCGCTCACCGCCAGGCCCTTGAAGCCCCACTCCTTGCGCAGCAGGTCGTTCATCAGCCAGGTGTTGGAAGTGGCCGGCACGCCGTTGATCGAGTTCAGCGCCACCATGACCCCGCCGGCACCGGCGTCGATCGCCGCACGGTAGGGCGGCAGGTAGTCCTGGTACATCTTCACCGGGCTCATGTCGACGACGTTGTAGTCGCGGCCGCCTTCCACCGCGCCGTACAGGGCGAAGTGCTTGACGCTGGCCATGATGCTGTCGGCGTTCTTCGGGCTGTCGCCCTGGTAGGCCTTGACCATCACCTTGGCGATGCGCGAGACCAGGTAGGTGTCTTCGCCGAAGCCTTCGGAGGTGCGGCCCCAGCGCGGGTCGCGGGAGATGTCGACCATCGGCGCGAAGGTGATGTCCAGGCTGTCGGCGGCAGCTTCCCGGGCGGCGACGCGCCCGGAGCGACCGATGGCGTCCATGTCCCAGCTCGACGCCAGGGCCAGGGGAATCGGGAAAATCGTGCGGTGGCCGTGGATCACGTCGTAGGCGAAGAACATCGGGATCTTCAGCCGGCTGCGCATGGCCGCGTCCTGCATCGGCCGGTTTTCCGGGCGGGTGATGGAGTTGAACGTGCCGCCGATGCGGCCGGCGGCGATTTCCTTGCGGATCATCTCGCGGGGCATTTCCGGCCCGATGCTGATCAGGCGCAACTGGCCGATCTTTTCATCGAGGGTCATCTGCTTGAGCAGGTTGTCGATAAAGGCGTCCTTGTTCTGCAGGACCGCCGCGGAAAAGGGTTTCTCCTGGGCCGGCGCCGTGACGGTGGCGGCGAGGGCAGGGTGACTGGCCAGGCTGACCAGCAGCCCCAGCAAACACAGCTTCTTCATGAATATTGTTCTCTAGGGCCTGAAACGGACGCGCTATGGGCGCATCGGGGGGCCAAAAATTAGGGAGCGGCTCATAACGGAACGACTATTGTTGTTCGGATAAATGCAGCACACTTCTGAACTCTTTTTTCTGAACTCTTTTTCGTGCTGGGCATCTTTTAGCCGATTGGCTCGATGCATTCCAGTCGCAACGGCAGATTATGCCCGATGCATCCGGCTGAAGGGCCACAGGTTCAATTCCATTGGTTGCAAGGAGCGTCACCACGATGAACGTACGACAAAGCCTGCGCTCGAGCTGGCCGGTCATGGCATTGCTGCTGCTCGGCAGCTTGCTGAGCGGTTGCGGCATCAACAACATCCCGACCCTCGACGAACAGGCCAAGGCGGCCTGGGGCCAGGTACAGAACCAGTACCAGCGCCGTGCCGACCTGATCCCCAACCTGGTGGAGACGGTCAAGGGCTACGCCAAGCACGAGCAGGAGACCCTGACCGCGGTGATCGAGGCGCGGGCCAAGGCGACCTCGATCCAGGTCGATGCCAATACCCTGGACAACCCGGAAAAACTCAAGCAGTTCCAGCAGGCCCAGGACCAGCTGAGCGGTGCCCTGAGCCGGCTGATGGTGGTCTCCGAGCGCTATCCGGACCTCAAGGCCAACCAGAACTTCCTGGCTTTGCAGTCGCAGCTCGAAGGCACCGAGAATCGCATTGCTGTGGCCCGGCGCGACTTCATCCTCGCGGTGCAGAAGTACAACACCGAGATCCGAACTTTCCCCGGCCGCCTGTGGCACAGCGTGATGTACAGCAACCTGCCGGTGCGCGAGACCTTCGAGGCCACCACCCCCGGTGCCGACAAGGCGCCGGAAGTGAAGTTCTGATCGAGCGCCAGCCCTGGGCCGCGCGTGCGGCCACGGGGCACGGCCCGGCGTTACCACGGATGAGGTTCCAATGCGCGTGTTGAGAGTTGGCCTGGTGCTGTTGCTCTGGGTGTTGGCGATAACGGCCCAGGCCGAGCTGAAGTTCCCGGCGCTGAGCGGGCGGGTGGTGGACAACGCCCAGATGATCGAGCCGGCGGTGCGCCAGCAACTGACCCAGGAGCTGGCCTCCCACGAACAGGCCACCGGCGAGCAGGTGGTGGTCGTGACCCTGCCGGACCTGCAGGGCACCAGCATCGAGGATTTCGGTTATCAGCTGGGGCGCTACTGGGGCATCGGCCAGAAGGACAAGAACAACGGCGCGTTGTTGATCGTCGCCCGCGACGATCGCAAGCTGCGCATCGAAGTCGGCTATGGCCTGGAAGATCGCCTGACCGACGCGCAGAGTGCGGTGATCATCCATCAGGTCATCACCCCGGCCTTCAAGGCCGGCAATTTCAGCAAGGGCATCAGCGACGGTGTGTCGGCCATGCTGCTGGTGCTGGGCGGCAATCCGCTGGATGAGCCGAGCGCGGCCTATGCCGGCGGCGAGCGCGGCGCTGATTTTTTCGAGCGCCATCCCGGCGTCCTGGTGTTCCTGGTGCTGCTGTTCATCGTGACGATTTTCGTCTGCCAGATGCTCGGTATCCTGCCCAGCGGTGGAGGGCGTGGCGGTTCCGGAGGCTTTGGCGGAGGCGGCTTCGGGGGCGGCGGTTTTGGCGGCTCCGGCGGTGGGGGCTTCAGCGGCGGCGGTGGTAGCTTTGGCGGCGGCGGATCGTCAGGCGGCTGGTGATAAGAATAATGATGAACAGAGGAAGACATGGCACTACTGAGTGAGTACGAACAACGGCAGGTCGCCGAGGCGATCGCCCGGGTCGAGCAGCAGACCGATGCCGAGCTGGTCACCGTGCTGGCCGCCCGCGCCGACGACTACGCCTATATCCCGTTGCTCTGGGCCAGCCTGCTGGCGCTGATCGTGCCGGGCGTGGTGCATTACGCCACCGGCTGGCTGAACATGCACCTGTTGTTGTTGGTGCAATGGGCGACCTTTATCGTGCTCTGCCTGGTGTTTCGCCTTCCGCGGATCACCACCCGCCTGATTCCGCGCTCGGTACGCCACTGGCGCGCCTCGAACCTGGCCCGCCGCCAGTTTCTCGAACAGAACCTGCACCACACCGTCGGCGGCACCGGAATGCTGATCTTCGTCTGCGAAGCGGAGCGCTATGTGGAGATCTTGGTGGACGAGGGCATCTCCCGGCGGCTCGACGACAAGAGCTGGGACGCCATCGTCCAGGCCTTCACCCGGCAAGTGAAGCAAGGGCAGACCCTGCAAGGGTTCCTCAGCTGCATCGAGGCCTGTGGCGAGCTGCTCAAGGTGCATGTGCCGGTGACCCAGGTGCGCAACGAACTGCCCAATCGCCTGGTGGTCCTGGGCTGAGCCCGTTGCTGCAGGCGTCTCCCCTGGAATTCTGTACCGCCGGGTAAATTACTCCGTGCCCCGGCGGGCCATCCCCCCTAAAATACCCGCCATTCCCCGATTCACCCCCGCACCGCCCGAGGCGCCTCTTACATGTCTGCAACCGCAACCCCTGCCAGCCTCGCGCCGGATCATCACGCGCAGTTTCTCGAACTGCTGGACACCAGCCTGGCGCAGAATGCCTTTATCAAGCTGGTGCTGGCCAAGCACGTGGGAACCGAGGCGGACCTGCAGCGGATCATCATCAAGCAAGTGACGGTCAAGGAGCAGGCGTGCCTGTCCTTCGTCTACCGCTACAAGACCCGCGACATTACCAAGAACCTCCCCCTCGCCGAGGGCGTGGCGCTGATCGCCGGGCTGCTGCCGGCGTCGTTCAAGAACGCCCACCTGCTGTCGCTCACCGATGAGGTGCAGCTCGAATACAGCAAGAAAGGCAAAAGCTCGCTGTTCAAGGGCAAGGCCCAGCAGCAGCGCGAGGTGCCGTCGGCCGAGCACAACCGCGAGAAGAACCGCTACCTGGAGCTGAGCCGGCCGTTCCTCACCGACCTGGGCGTCACCAACAAGCAGCACGAGCTGATCCCGGCGATGTCGCGCAAGTGGAAGCAGATCAACAAGTTCATCGAGGTGTTCAGCCATGCGCTGAGTACTTCGCCGATCGATCTGCAGCAGCCGGTGCGGGTGGCGGACTTCGGCTCCGGCAAGGGCTACCTGACCTTCGCCATCCACGACTACCTGTGCAACACCTTGCAGGCCCAAGGGCAGGTGACCGGCGTGGAGCTGCGCGAAGACATGGTGACCCTGTGCAATGCCGCCGCGGCGCGCCTTGCGCATCGGGGCCTGGAATTCAAATGCGGCGATGTGCGCAGCGTGGCGCCGAGCGAGCTGGACGTGATGATCGCCCTGCATGCCTGCGATATCGCCACCGACTACGCGATCCACACCGGGATTCGTTCCGGCGCGTCGATCATCATGTGCTCGCCGTGCTGTCACAAGCAGATCCGCCCGCAGATGCAGAGCCCGGCGCTGCTCAAGCCGATGCTGCAATACGGCCTGCACCTGGGACAGCAGGCGGAGATGGTCACCGACAGCCTGCGCGCGCTGTTCCTCGAAGCCTGTGGCTACGAGACCAAGGTCTTCGAGTTCATCTCCCTGGAACACACCAACAAGAACAAGATGATCCTCGCGGTCAAGCGCGCCGAGCCCCAGGACCCGAGCCAGCTGCTGGCGAAGATCGGCGAGCTCAAGGCCTTCTACCACATCAGCGAGCACTGCCTGGAAACCCTGCTGCGGGCCGACGGCTACCTCGCCTGAACCCCCACGGCCCCTGTAGCCGCTGCCGCAGGCTGCGATCGGCACCGCAGGGGCCGCAAACCAGGCGACGCGGTGAGTCTGATGAGGCCGGGATACCGCTCTGAACGCGGCCTGAACCTGGCGGCAGCGGCTACAGGGCGCGCGCTGGCGCTGCTTGCCGCACTGCCGTCTTGCGCCCCAGCATCACGGTGAGGATCACGCCCACGGCGAACAGCCAGGTGACCGGCTCCACCTGCTCGCCGAAGAACAGCGCCGAGAAGGCGATGGTGAAGAAGATTTGCAACAGCTGGATCTGGCTGACCCGGGCGATGCCGCCCATGGCCAGCCCGGCGTACCAGGCGAAGAAACCGATGAACTGCGAAAACAGCGCCACATAGCCGAAGGCCCACCAGGTCTTCGCCGAGACTGCGCCCTGATGCTGTGCCGCCAGGTACCACACCGGGCCGATCAACAGCGGTGTCGACAGCACCAGTGCCCAGCAGATCACCTGCCAGCCGCCCATTTCCCGGGCCAGCCGGCCGCCTTCGGCATAACCCAGGCCGCCGACCGCAATCGCCCCGAGCATCAGCAGGTCGCCGGCCTGGATACTGCCGGCGCCGCTGATCAGCGCATAACCCAACACCAGCGCACTGCCCAGCGCGGCGCAGCCCCAGAAGGCCCTGGACGGCCGCTCATGGGACAGCCACGCGGCATAGAGCGCCACGCACAAGGGTTGCAGGCCGTTGACCAGCGCGCCGTGGGACGCCGGCAGGGTCTGCATGGCCCAGGCCGACAGCACCGGAAAGCCCAGGATCACCCCGGCGATCACCAGGGAGAGACCCCTGAGCTGCTGCCAGGTCGGCCACCGTTCCCGGCGCCAGAGCAGCAGGATCGCCGCCGGAATCGCCGCGAACAGCGCCCGTCCCAGGCCGTTGAGCAGCGGATGCAGTTCCTGCACCACGATGCGGGTGAAGGGCAGGGTCAGGCTGAAAATAACCACGCCGAGCAGGCCCAGGGCCATGCCGGTATTTTCACGGGAAGACATGATGGCGACCGTTTTCTTATAGGAAGGACAGGGGCATTCATCTAGCCATAAACCCTGCGCAGCGCCCTGTTACAGCTGTACGCAGAGTTGTCCGTACAGTTCGCCGGGCGCGCTTTTTTGTAGGAGCGAGGCTTGCCCGCGATCCAGGCAACGCGGATTGCCAGACCCGCCGCGTCATCGTTCATCGCGGGCAAGCCTCGCTCCTACAGAAGCATTGGGGGCGTAGTACCGGGTTATTACCCGGCATCGCCGATAAGGACTACCTTGAACACTCCTGTTTTCCCTTGAAGAGGAGTTGTTCCATGGCCGCGAAAAAGATCCTCATGCTGGTCGGCGACTACGTCGAAGACTATGAAGTGATGGTGCCGTTCCAGGCGCTGCTGATGGTCGGCCACACCGTGCATGCGGTGTGCCCCGACAAACAGGCCGGGCAGACCGTGCGCACGGCGATCCACGACTTCGAGGGCGACCAGACCTACAGCGAAAAACCGGGCCATCAGTTCGCCCTGAACTTCGATTTCGCCAAGGTCGAGGCCGCCGATTACGACGCGCTGCTGATCCCTGGCGGGCGCGCTCCGGAGTATCTGCGGCTGAACCAGAAAGTGCTGCAACTGGTGCAGGCCTTCGACCAGGCCGGCAAGCCGATCGCCGCGGTCTGCCATGGTGCGCAACTGCTGGCCGCGGCGGGCATTCTCGAAGGCCGCGAGTGCAGCGCCTACCCGGCCTGTGCGCCGGAGGTGCGCCTGGCTGGCGGGACCTACATCGATATCCCCGTGACGGACAGCCATGTCCAAGGCAATCTGGCGACGGCCCCGGCCTGGCCGGCGCATCCGAGCTGGCTGGCCGGTTTCCTCGGCCTGCTGGGCACCCGAATCACCTTGTAAACGAGTGCCGGGACGGCGCCGTGTTCCTGGCGGGACAGTGGCGCCGTCTGCCACCTTCCACTGCGGAGCGCCCGATATGTGCGAGCTCTACGTCAAAGCCGATCCGATCCTCTACGAGTCCCGTTCGCGCTCGCTGCGTATCTGCGGGGTGGTCACCACCCTGCGCCTGGAAAACCAGTTCTGGGACATTCTCAGCGAGATCGCCGAGGTCGACGGCATGACCACCAACCAGCTGATCGCCAAGCTCTATGAGGAGGTGATGGATTACCGCGGCGAGGTGGTGAATTTCGCTTCCTTCCTGCGGGTCAGCTGCACCCGCTACCTGAGCCAGCGCCGCAGCGCTACGCCGGAGCTGAGCGTGGTGCGCCGCACCACCAAGACCTGAACCGCCCCGTAGCCGCTGCCGAGCCCTGGCGAGGCTGCGATCGCCTGCATAGCAGGCGCCACCACACTTCAGGCATATCGCGGTTTTACGGGGCTACATCGGAATGCCGCCCCAGTCGATCGCAGCCTCGCTGGAGCGACAGGTGAAGGCATGGACGTGTCGGAGGGTGGCGGCCGTGCGCAGGTGTGGAAGACCGGACTGAAGAACCGGCGTACCCAAGGGGTACCCCACGCACGGCCGCCATAACACGGGTCACCAGCATCGAGCGTCGCTGGTGTTCGGATTGAGACGGATTGCATGTTCTTCAGGTCCGGACTTCCACATCCGGGCCGCTGATTCGCAGCGGCCGAGGGAGACTGCCTGAACGCTTTGAGGGGCACAAGATGCTCAAAGGCGCTGGAGCTTCTCTCGGAAACGCCCTACAAAACAAAGCGAAATTTCCTGGTTTTCCAACAAGCTGTCGCTGACAAAAAACGGTAGTCGCCAGCCCTGCGGTGGTGATGCGGGCGATCGCGAGCAAGCTTCGCTCCTACAGGCCTGCGCTGATCGCGGATGGTGTAGGAGCCAGGCTTGCCGGCGATGCGGTGTGCCTGACGGACCGCTATCGCAGGCAATCGAGCGTCGACCAGCCGCTCCTACAGAGGCTTGGGCAGGAAACGCCGGTTCAGAAGAACCGTGTCACGCTGATCTTGGCGTTACGCCCCAGGCTGGAGGCGTTTTCGCCGCTCAGGGGCGGGCGGTAATCGCGGTTGAACATGTTGTCCAGGGTGAAGTTGACCTCGGTGCCCTTGAGGTACGGCTGCTGCGGCTTCCAGTTGGCGAACAGGCCCTGCACGTTGTAGCGGTCGTTCTCGTACTGGTCCCAGTAGGCGTCGCCCGCGGCGCTGGCCGGGCCGCCCGGGTACTTGTCGCTCGGTACGCGGTCGGTCTGGCGCACCCACTGGCCCTGCCAGCCCACTTGCGCGTCCCACTGCGGAATCTTCACCCCCAGGGTGGCGACCCATTTGCGCGGCGGGATATCCCGCGCCCAGACGTCCGGCCCCCAAGGGTTGGTGTAGGCGCCCTCATGCTTGCCGGTGATCCAGGAGTAGGACAGCGAGCCGAACAGGTAGGTCGAATCGTAGAAGCTCTCGACTTCGAAGCCCTTGATGGTCAGATCGCCGATGTTGCGGTAGACCCCGATGGTCGGCTGGTTGCAGACCTGGCCGATGCTCTTGCCGCCGCTCAGTTGCTCGGGGCAGCCGATCCCCAGGTTCTTCATGATTTCGTCCTTGATCTCGTTGCGGAACACCGTGGTACGGATCTGCACGCTGTCGGCCTGGGTCAGGACGTCGGAGAAGCTGGTGATGTTGCCGGCGCGCAATGCGGTGATGCGTTCCGGGTCGAGGTCGCGGCTGGTGGCCGAGCGGGTGGTGCCGGGGGCCTGGACTTCGTACTGCTCGTCGATCACCGGCGCGCGCCAGGTCTTGCTGTAGTCGGCGAACAGGGCGAATTGCGGGGTGACCGTCCAGAACGCCGACAGTCGCGGCGACCAGCCGGTGTAGGTCTTGTCGCCGTAATCGTGGCCGACCACCGGGTCCGGGCTGTTGTACAGCGGCGCATCGTTCTTCTGCCCGCGGTTGCGCACGTGGTCGTAGCGCAGGGACGGGGTCAGGGTGAAATTGCCCAGGGTGATCGCGTCCTGGATGTAGAAGGCGTTGTTGTCGACCTTGCCGTGGGGCATGAAGCCGGGTTGGTAATGCCCGTAGTTGTACTTGGCCACCTCATAGGTCTTGCCCGGCATCCACATGTCGACTTCGCGGCTGTGCTTGCGGATCTGGATGCCCTGGGTCAGGGCATGTTCCAGCGGGCCGGTGCTGAAGCGGCTGGTGTTTTTCAGCGCGAGAATCTTGTCCTCGTAGCCCACGGTGATCTTGCGGCCACCGGAGGCGGGCTGGGCGAAGGCGTTCGGGCCGCGCTCGTCGGTCTGGTCGGTCTTGGAGTCGGAGTACTTGGCCTCGAAGTCGATCCACGGGTTGTCCAGCGGCGTGTACTGGTACTTGGCCTGCCAGGTGGTGTCGACGGTATTGCGCTGGGCCAGGAAACGCCGGGTGGCGCCCTCGTAGCCGTACTTGTCGATGTCGTTCCGGGTCGGCGGCGTCGGGTAGCTCTTGGCCGAGAAGGGCGCCCATATATCGCTGTTGGAACGCATGTAGCTCAAGCCCAGGCGATGCTCGTCGGTCAGTTGCATGTTCAGCTTGAACAGCTCGCCATCCAGGTCCTGGGCGGTGTTGGGCAGGCGCTTGGGGTTGATCGGGTAGGCGTTGCGCGGGTCCGGCTGGGCGCTGGCCAGCTTCATGTCGTCGCCGTCGCGCTTGGTCCAGTAGGCCAGCGCGTCGAAACGCCGGTCCTCGGTGCGGCCGTAGACCGCGCCGGTATAGGCCTGCTCATGGCTGTTGCTGCTGTAGCCGTACTTGAGCATGGCGCCGCTGTCGCGACCTTCCTGCAGCAGGTCCGGGGCGTCCTTGGTCTCCATGTGCACAGTGCCGCCGAAACCGCCGTTGCCGGTCTCGGGGGAATGCGGGCCCTTTTCCACTTCGATGCGCTTGATCAGTTCCGGCTCGATGAAGATCGAGCCCTGCTGGTAGCGTTCGAAGCCGCTCTTGGTCGCGCCGTCGACGCTCATCGGCACGTCTTCGGCATCGCCCAGGCCCCAGATGTTGATGGTCTGGCCGCCGGGCTTGAGCGAGCCGCCGAGGCTGACGCCGGGCAGGGTGGCGATCAGGCTGGGAATGTTGGTGGCCTGGTGGCGGTCGATCTCGGCCTGGTTCAGGGTCGAGCGGCCGACCGTGGCGGAGTCCACTTCCAGGCCGCTGCCGATGACGCTCATGGCCCCCAGTTGCAGTGCCGAGCTGCGGGTGCTGCTGTTTTCCACGGGGCGCACCACGTAAGTCTGGTCGACCTTGACCAGGCTGAATTCGCTGCCGGCCAGCAACCGCTGGATCGCCGCCTCGGCGCTGAAGTCGCCCTTGAGCGCCGGGGCCTTTACCTCGCGCAGCAACTCTTCGTCGAACAGCAACTGGATCTTCGCCTGCTGCGCCACCTGGCTCAGCGAGGCCGCCAGCGGCTGGGCGGGCAGGGCGAAGGCGATCGATTCGGCCTGGGCCTGGCCCTGCAGGCTGACCGCCAGGCAGGCGGCGAGCAGGGTCGGACGCGAACAGATGAACTGCAAGTGATAAGGCGCGCGAAACATGAAATCCCCCGGGGTGGCTGAAAGGCCAGAAAGGTGTGCGTAAACAACGCAGGCCGGAGGAAGACGCGTCAGTAAAATAAAACCTCATATGCGAATGCAAAATATTCGCATATGAGTGTCAGCGGCGGGCCTCGATGCGCACGCGGCCATCGGCCAGGGGCACGGTCTGTACCGGGATCAGCGCCGGCAGGGCCTTGATCAGGGCATCCGGGTCCTGGACGTCGAGGTTGCCCGAGACCTTGAAACTGCCCAGCGCGCCGTCGGCCAGCAGCACCGGCTGGCGGCGGTAGAGGTTCAACTCGTCGACCAGGCTGGCCAGGTCGCGATTGCGAAAGGCCAGGTGGCCGCTGCGCCAGTCGGCCACCTCGGCGACGTTCAGCGCCTGTTCGCGCAGGGTGCCGCTGGCGTAGTCATAAATGCCTTGCTGGCGGGCGCCGAGCAGCAACGAATCGGCTTTCTGCCCGTCGGGGGTGAAGCTCACCCGGCCATGGGCGACGCTGACCACCAGCTGTTTCTGGCCGCGCCGCACGTCGAAGCCGGTGCCGACCACCCGCACGCTGGCGGCACCGGCATGCACCCACAGCGGCCGTTCCTTGTCGGCGGCCACTTCCAGGTACAGCTGGCCCCGGTCCAGGTAGAGGTTGCGCTGGTGGGCGCTGAAGTCGATGCGCAGGTCGGTGTTGGCATTCACGTACAGGGTGCTGCCGTCGGGCAGGTCGAAGCGGCGCATGCCCTGCTCCTGTGCGGCGATGGTTTGCCAGTGCAGGGCTGGCGGGGCGCCCAGCTCGATGGCCAGCAGCGCACAGACCAGCGCGGCGGCAACCGCCAGGGCCGGGCGCCAGCGCGATTGCTTGCGCTGCGGCAGCGGCGTCGGCCGGTCCAGCGTTTGCAGCTCGGCCAGGTCCGCCCACAGGCGTTCGAACTCGGCGTAGGCCCGGGCATGGGCCGGTTCGCTCGACCAGGCCTGGAAGGCCTCGCGGTTGGCCTGGCTGCGGTCGTCGCGGTTGCGGGTGAACCACTGCGCGGCCTGGGCGTCGAGGCTGTCGCCGGGCCGATCGGTGTCGCTATGACGGGTCATTGCGCTTGCTCCTTGCCGTGTTCCCGTTCCAGGCGCTGCTTGCAGTGCAGCAGGGCAAAGGCGATGTGTTTTTCCACCATGCTCAGGGAGATGCCCATGCGTTCGGCGATCTGCGCCTGGCTCAGGCCTTCGAAGCGATGCAGCATAAGGGCTTCGCGGCGTCGCGGCGAGAGTTCGGCGAGCGCTGCCTTCAATTGTTCCAGGCGTTGCAGGCGCAGGGCCGCCGGCAGTGGCTCGTGGTGTTCGTCGGCCAGCGGTTCGGACTCCGCGGCATGGGGTTCGTGGTGCACCTTGTGCCTGACCTTCTGCCGGCGCCAGTGATCGCGCAGCAGGTTGCGCGCCATCTGGAACAGAAAGGCGCGGGGTTGTTCGACCTTGGCCCGGTCGCGGTAATCGAGCCATTGGGTGAAGACGTCCTGGGTCATGTCCGCCGCATCGCTGGCGTTGTCCGTGCGTTTACGCAGGTAATGCAGGATGTCCGCATAGAACCCGCGGACGGGGTCCGCCGAGGTGGGATCGGGCTTGAAGCGAGACATGAAAATCCTTCGCGAGGGCTGCCGGGCAGAAAGGTCGCGAATGATATCGAGAATTATTACTATTTGTCTGCATGAGTTTCGTGTCCTGAACCGGATGCGGTTTTCCCGGTCTGATGCGGCGTGCCTCAGCAACACACCCCAAACGCTGGTAATCCGGCAAAGACAGGCTTTAATCCGAAATGCATTCGCATGTTTGGATACTCAGGAGCAACACCATGGCTGGATGGTATGAATTGAGCAAAAGCAGTGACGGTCAGTTCCGTTTCGTGCTCAAGGCTGGTAACGCTGAAACCATTTTGACGAGTGAGCTGTACACCTCCCGCAGCGCCGCCGAAAACGGCATCGCTTCGGTGCAGGCCAATAGCCCCAACGAAGCCCGCTACGCCAAGGAAGTGGCGAAGGACGGCAAGCCGTATTTCAACCTCAAGGCGGCGAACCATCAGGTCATCGGCAATAGCCAGCGCTATTCGTCCGAGGCGGCGCGGGATGCAGGCATCGTCAGTGTGCAGACCAACGGTCCGACCACCACCATCAAGGACAAGACCGTCTGATTTTCCATTCCTGAAACAAAAGAGCCCGACAGGACAACCTGTCGGGCTTTTTGTTGGGCGCTGCTTTTGTGGGCGCGTTGTGCCTGATGCACCGCTATCGCGAGCAATCGAGCGTCGACCGGCCGCTCCTACAGGGGGGCGGCGGTGTCCCGGCTTCTGTAGGAGCCAGGCTTGTCGGCGATGAGGCCCGCAAGATCGCCCCTACAGCGAAAGCCCGATCAACGCACTGCGTGCAGCATGGCCTGCAACTGATTGCGCCGCGCTTCGTCCAGCGGGAACACCGGCAGGCGCGGGTCGCCGACTGGCAGCCCGGTCAGGTTCAGCCCGGCCTTGATGGTGGTCGGCAGGCCGCCCTTGAGGATGAAGTCGAGGATCGGCAACTGGCGGTAGAACAGCTCGCGGGCGCGCTCCAGGTCGTTGTCCTGCACCGCCTGGTAGAGGTCCAGGTTGAGCTGCGGGATCAGGTTCGCGGCGGCGGTGCACCAGCCCTTGGCGCCGGCGGCGAAAGCCTCCAGGGCCAGCGGGTTGCAACCGTTGTAGAACGGCACCCGGCCTTCGCCCAGCAGTTGCAGCTTGTGCATGCGCTGGATGTCGCCGGTGCTCTCCTTGACCATGGTCACGTTTTCCACGGCGTTGAAGATCCGCAGGATCAGCTCCACCGACATGTCGGTGCCGCTGGTGGCCGGGTTGTTGTAGAGCATGATCGGCACGCCGACGCTGTCGCCGATGGCGCGGTAGTGGGCGAGGATCTCGGCTTCGCTGAGCTTCCAGTAGGACGTGGGCAGGACCATCACCACGTCGGCCCCCTTGGCTTCGGCGAAACGTGCGCGACGCACGGCCTTGGCGGTGGTCAGGTCGGACACGCTGACGATGGTCGGCACGCGCTTGGCGATGTGGCGGATGCTGAACTCGCTGACCTGGTCCCACTCGGCGTCGCTCAGGTAGGCGCCTTCGCCGGTGCTGCCCAGGGGCGCGATGGCATGCACGCCGCTGTCGATCAGGCGGTCGATGGAACGGCCCAGGGTGTCCAGGTCCAGTTGCTCGCCGTTGGCGGTGAACGGGGTGATGGTGTAGCCGATGATGCCGTGAATGCTTGCGTTCGACATGGCGACGCTCCTTTGACGAATGAGGTTAGTTCAGGCAATCGGCGTGTTGCTTGAGGTTCTGCCGAGCGTAGTAGTTGAAGGCGGCGGCGTGGCGCTTGGGCTTGGAGATCCAGTCGTGGGCGTCGCGACCGAGTTCCGGCAGGATCGGCTTGATGGTGCCGGCGGCCATGGCCAGCAATTGCAGCTTGGCGGCGCGCTCGATCAACTGGGCGATCACGCAGGCTTCCTCGATGCTGGCGCCGGTGGACAGCTGGCCGTGGTGCGACAGCAGGATGGCGCGCTTGTCGCCCAGGGCACCGGCGATGATCTCGCCTTCTTCGTTGCCCACCGGCACGCCCGGCCAGGCCTCGAGAAAGGCGCAGTCTTCATACAGCGGGCAGAGGTCCATGTGGGAGATTTCCAGCGGTACTTCGATCATCGACAGCGCGGCGACGTGGGTCGGGTGCGTGTGGATGATGCAGTTCACGTCGGGGCGGGCGCGGTAGACCCAGCTGTGGAAACGGTTGGCCGGGTTGGGCATGCCATGGCCTTCGAGGACCTCCAGGTCTTCGTTGACCAGCAGCAGGTTGCCCGCGGTGATTTCGTCGAAACCCAGGCCCAGTTGCTGGGTGTAGTAGGTGCCCGGCTGCGGGCCGCGGGCGGTGATCTGCCCGGCCAGGCCCGAGTCATGGCCGTTCTCGAACAGGATGCGGCAGGTGAGGGCCAGCTTTTGCCGGTCGGTCCACGTATTATCCGCCAGCGTGTTTTGCATCTGGGTCAAGGCTTGCTTGATCAGTTGGTCTTTGGGTAATGCTAGTGTCTTGGCCATATCGGTGTCCCTTGGTCGTTTCAGACGGACGTCGGATTTGCCAGCCCCCGCTGCTCGCAAGGTCGTTGGGTGAAAGCAAATGACACTAAAGAGGCTATATGACACTTTGTGTCATTGGCAAGGACAAATCGTCGCCTCCTTGATGGGTTAACTGTTCTAAATGTCTATCCGTTTGAAATTATTGAGAAAAAAACTTGGCGTGACGCTCGAGGCGCTGGCCGAGAAATCCGGCATGACCAAGAGTTATCTGTCGAAAGTCGAGCGTGGCTTGAACACGCCGTCGATCGCTGCGGCGCTGAAACTGGCCAAGGCGCTGAACGTGAAGGTCGAGGAGCTGTTCGCCGAAGACCACGTCAGCCTCGACAGCTACAGCCTGGTGCGCAGCGATGAACGCCAGTCGCTGGCGGCCAACGACCAGGCGCCGGGTTATGCGGTGCTGGCGCATCAGGTCAGCGAGCGCAACCTGTTGCCGTTCATCATCTATCCGCCCCGCGAGTTCACCGACAAGAGCTTCAAGGAACACCTCGGGGAGGAGTTCCTGTTTGTCCACGAAGGGCAGGTGGAAGTGGATTTCATGAACGAGCGGGTCATCCTCAACCGCGGCGACGCGCTGCACTTCAACGCGCAAAAGCCCCACCGCCTGCGCTCGGTAGGCGATGTCCAGGCGCAGTTGCTGGTGGTGGTGCACAGCGGCGAAGACTGAGCCGGCAATGGTAGGAGCGAAGCTCGCTCGCGATGGCGCCAGCCCGGACAGACCGCGGCGCCTGGATCGCGGGCAAGCCTCGCTCCCACGGATTGCGGTTTTTTACGCCATTGGCGCCGAACCGCTGTCCTGTAGCCGCTGCCGAGCGCAGCGAGGCTGCGATCGGCTGCGAAGCGGCCGTAAGATTTTCCTGGCCCACCGCATGCTCAGGTTTGGCGAGGACTACGTCCTCGATCGCAGCCTCGCTGCGCTCGGCAGCGGCTACAGGTGGTGTGTCAGCTACGCAATCTGCTCGCCCACGATGGCGTCCGCCCGCAGATCTCAGCGCTCGACCGGCACCGACAGCTCCGGCTTGCCCAGGGCATGGCTCTTGGCGTCGAAGAAGCGCAGCGTGGTCGCCACTCCCTCGAACAGCTTGGCGTAATGGCGCTTCTGGTGCTGGATGAAGGCTTTGCTGCGTGGGTAGATCGAGATCGCCAGCGCCTTGGGCGCCGCCAGGCGAATGGCCTCGACCAGGTGGCTGTCCTGGGGTCCCAGGTTGTGGCCGAAGATGCACAGCGCATCGCCATGGCCCAGCAGCTGCTGGTAGCAGAACGACAGGTAATCGCTGCCGCGGATGGTCTTGAGCTTGTCCGCCACCGGGCCTTCGTTGACGAACAGCGGCACGTCGTCGAGGGTCTTCAGGGTGTTGTTGATGGCGAAATTGCCCAGCAGGGTGCCTTCGGTGGCGTTCAGCTTGCGCGCAGTGCCGTCCTGGTTGCGCACCAGGTGCAGGCCGCCGTGCAGGTACAGCACCCGCGTGCGTTCGCTGCTGCTGCGGCTGATGTCGAAGCTCGGGTCGTCGCCCCGGAACAGGTCGTCCAGGCCCTCGGCGTCGTGCTGGATCGCCCAGTAGTTGAGCAGGTCGTAGTTGCTGGTGAACACCGTGCGGTAACGGCGCAGTTCCTGGTTGATCTGCGACAGAGCCGCCGGCTGCACCAGGCGCCACGGAATGTGCACCGCGTGCACGGTATTGATCAGCGCTTCCTTGATCGCGTAATAGCGGTTGCGGGGTGCCGCGGAGCTGACGGCCAGGGCCTTGTTGACCCGGCTGGTGGTCTTCAGCGCGCCCAGCACCTGCTCGAAACTCTGGGTTTGCAGGGCGTCGAACACGCTCAGTTCGGAGGGGCTCAGGGGCTTTTCCTCGACGCTGCGGGCGTTCTCGAACAGCGAGTCGTAGGCGAAGTCTTCCCATACCGCGCGGCTGGCGCCATTGCCGATCAGCAGGCCGGCGATCGGCGTGCCGGCGCGCAAGGCGTTCCAGTCTTCAAGGTCGGTATCAAATTCCTGGAAATCCATCATCGCGGTTCGTCGTCTCAAGGCAGAAGGTGTACAGGGCGCCGACTTTATCACGACCGACCCTTGAGCCAGATCAACAACATTCGTGATCCATGGGTCGATCCTGTGCGTATTTGCCGGATCGGCGTGGCCGATTCGGCGTCAGCCTGGAGGACGCGCCATGAGCAGCACTTTTTTCATTCCCGCCGTGAACATCATGGGTATCGATTGCCTCGACGAGGCCATGGTCGCGATTCGCAACTACGGTTTTCGCAAGGCGCTGATTGTCACCGATGCCGGCCTGGCCCAGGCCGGAGTGGCTGGCATGATCGCCGAGAAGCTGGCGATGCAGGACATCGACTCGGTGACATTCGACGGCGCCAAGCCCAACCCGAGCATCGATAACGTCGAGAAAGGCCTGGCGCAATTGCAGCACAGCGCCTGCGACTTCGTGATTTCCCTCGGTGGCGGTTCGCCCCATGACTGCGCCAAGGGCATCGCCCTGTGCGCCACCAATGGCGGGCATATCAGCGACTACGAAGGCGTCGACCGCTCGGCCAAGCCGCAACTGCCGCTGATCGCCATCAACACCACCGCCGGCACCGCCAGCGAGATGACCCGCTTCTGCATCATCACCGACGAGAAGCGCCACGTGAAAATGGCCATCGTCGACCGTAACGTCACGCCGTTGCTGTCGGTCAACGACCCGGCGCTGATGGTCGCCATGCCCAAGGGCCTGACCGCCGCCACCGGCATGGACGCGCTGACCCATGCGATCGAGGCCTACGTGTCCACCGCGGCCAACCCGATCACCGATGCCTGCGCGCTGAAAGCCGTGACCATGATCAGCCAGAACCTGCGCCAGGCGGTGCGCGATGGCCACGACTTGCATGCCCGGGAAAACATGGCCTACGCGCAGTTCCTCGCCGGCATGGCCTTCAACAATGCCTCGCTGGGTTTCGTGCACGCTATGGCGCACCAGCTGGGCGGCTTTTACGACCTGCCCCACGGCGTGTGCAACGCGGTGCTGCTGCCCCATGTGCAGAGCTTCAATGCAACGGTCTGCGCCCCGCGCCTGACCGACGTGGCCCACGCCATGGGCGCGGACATCCGCGGCTTCAGCCCGGAGGAAGGGGCGCAAGCGGCCATCAGCGCCATTCGCGGCCTGGCCCGGGACGTGGAGATCCCCAGCGGCTTGCGCGACCTGGGGGCCAAACTGACGGACATCCCGGTATTGGCCGCCAACGCCCTGAAAGACGCCTGCGGCCTGACCAACCCGCGCGCCGCCGACCAGCGCCAGATCGAAGAGATCTTCCGCAACGCATTCTGAAAACGCAGCGCGATTCCCTGTAGGAGCGAAGCTTGCTCGCGATGTTCGGCATTGTTGGAACATCGCCAGGCGGCGTCGATGGGGGGCGCTCGCGATCCCACTCACTCCAACCGGGGCTGGCGTTCGTCTTACCATCCGGCAGGCGGCAAGCGCCGGGTATGGAAAATCCGCAGTATCTGCAGGCGTCCCTGACGTACGCGGTAGGGGATCAGGTAAGGACGATTGGGGACCACCCACTCTCGGGTACCGGGCAGGCGACCTTCGCGCCCACTGGCAGGAAAATGGGCCAGGTGTTGAATACTGCTCAGGATGGCTGTGACGAATTCCGCGGCGGCCTGAGGACTGTCTTGTGCAATGTAGGCGGCTTCGTCATCGAGGTTCTTGAGGGCGGTACGCAGCCACTCAACGTGCATTGCCAGTCCATTTGTTGAGTACGCCATCCAGCTCTTCGGCGCTGACGAAGTCGCCTGCTTCTGCTTCAGTCAGGGCTTTCTGAATCTCGTCGATTTGCCAGGCTTCACGGGCCAGATATTCTCTCAGGGCATCCACAGCGAGGAATGACTTGCTGCGGCCTGTCGCCTTGGCCAAGTGAGCCAGGGTATCGGCAACATCATCGGGCAGGCGCAAGGACATGACGGACATGGTGATCTCGATGTAGTGGTTTGTAATACAACATACTACATCGCCAATCGGGGCTCGCCGCCAGAGCCATTCGTCCAGTGCGAGCGCTGCTTTGATTCAAGACGCTTCAGGACCTTCCTCTTACAAGGACTTTGCATGCTCACCGGCCTCAACCACCTGACCCTCGCCGTCACCGACCTGGACCGCAGCCTGGGGTTCTATCACGACCTGCTGGGCCTGCGCCTGGACGCCCGCTGGGACGGCGGCGCCTATCTGTCGCTGCCGGGCCTGTGGTTGTGCCTGTCGCTGGACCCGTCGCGCCGCCCGGCGGAAGTGCCGGACTATACCCATTACGCCTTCAGCATCGAGGCCGGGGATTTCGTGGCATTCGTCCAGCGCCTGCGCGCCGCGGGCGTGCGGGAATGGCGCGACAACCGCAGCGAAGGCGCCTCGTTCTACTTTCTCGATCCGGACGGGCATCAGCTGGAGGCCCATGTCGGCGACCTGGCGTCGCGTTTGCGCGCCTGCCGGCGGCAGCCGTATGCCGGAATGCGGATCTTTACCGACGAATGACCGGCCGCTGCCGTTTCGAGACGACTGGCTGTCGCTGTGACGACCATCGTGGGGTGGTGCGCAGGCGCGCAAGCCGGCAGAATCCTGCGATCGAAACCGCGCCATCCCAGGCGCTTCGGAGTGTGGCATGACTTCTTCGCTGTTACTGGCCGTCCTCGCCTCGGGCTTTATCTACGGCATCACCCCCGGTCCCGGCGTGCTGGCGGTGTTCGGCATCGGCGCGGCCCGTGGGCGGCGGGCCGGGGCCGGCTTTCTTTGCGGCCACTTGTTGGGCGATGTGGTGTGGTGCAGCACCGCGCTGATCGCCATTGTCGGCGCGCGGGAGATCGGCAGCAGTGCCTTCGACGTGCTCGGCGTGCTCAGTGGCCTGTACCTGTTCTGGCTCGGCCTGCGGGCGATCCGCAGCCGTCGCGGCAGTGGCGAGCAGGCCCCCCAGGGCGCGGCGCGCCAGCCGTTCTGGCACGGCATCCTGTTCGGCCTGACCAATCCCAAGGCCTACCCGGTGGCCGTGGCGACCTTCACCGCGCTGCTGTCCAGCCGCGCCGAACTGCTCGAGTGGTCGATGCTGCCGGGGCTGATCTTCCTCAGTTTCCTCGGCGGCGTCGGCGCATACGCTATTCTGATTGGCATCGTCGGGGCGCGGCAGGTGCGGACCCTGTATCAGCGTCATGAACTGACGATCACCCGGATCTGCGGCGTGATGTTCATCGGCTTTGCCATCAACGCCCTGTTGCACGCGGTGCCGGGGTTGCTGGCGAACAAGGCGTAACGACTGGCCGCACGGTCGCGACAGTCACGGAGCAGCGGCGCCACGCCGCTGCCAGAACCCAGGGATTGATACTCGGCGCTTCATTTGCACAGGCAGTGTCGTTCCCTGATGGCAACCAAGAAATCCGCTCCCCTGGCCAGTTTCATCGACCTTCTGCTGGACGCCGTCTGCGCGGTGGACGTCGACGGCCGTTTCGTCTTCGTCAGCGCCGCCTGCGAGCGGATTTTCGGCTACACGCCCGATGAGCTGGTCGGCCGGCGCATGATCGAGCTGGTGCACCCGGCGGATCGTGCGCGCACCTTGCAGGCCGCGGACCGGATCATGGCCGGCGAGCCCATGCCCAACTTCGAGAACCGCTACCTGCGCAAGGACGGGCAGGTGGCGCATATCCTCTGGTCGGCGCGCTGGTCCGAGGTCGACCAGCTGCGCATCGCCGTGGCGCGCGACATCACTGAACGCAAGCAGGCCGAGTCGCGGCAGGCGGCGCTCTACGCGATCTCGGAGGCGGCGCATGCCGCCGAGGACCTGCTCGCGCTGTTTCGCCGCGTGCACCAGATCATCGGTGAATGGCTGCCGGCGCTGAATTTCTCGGTGGCGCTGTACGACGAGCAATGCCAGGCGCTGAGTTTTCCCTACCACATCGACGACCACGAGCGTTGCCCGGAGCAACCGGGAACGATGGTCGGCAATCTGTGCGCCGAGGTGATCCGCAGCGGCCAGCCCTTGCTGCTGACCCCCGACTCTCCCGGGCCTTTGCCGGATGACCTGGCCGCGCGGCATTCGCCCTGCTGGCTGGGTGTCCCGCTGAATGCGCAGAAGGGCACCATCGGTGCGCTGATCGTCAAGAGCGCGCCGGGGGACGAGCGCTACACCGAACAGGACAAGGAGCTGCTGCAATACGTCTGCGCCCAGCTCGCCACGGCCATCGAGCGCAAGCAACTGCACGCACGCCTGCAATACATGGCCCAGTACGACCAGCTCACCCAGTTGCCCAACCGCGAGTTGCTGCGCGAGCGCCTGCGCGGCGCCCTGGCCCGTGCCCGTCGCGAGTCCGGGCGCATGGCCCTGCTCTATGTCGACCTGGACCGCTTCAAGCAGGTCAACGACACCTTCGGCCATGCCGTGGGCGACATGTTGCTGCAGGCCGTGGCCAACCGGCTAAAGGCTTGCGTGCGCGAGAGCGACACGGTGGCGCGGATCGGCGGCGACGAGTTCGTGGTGCTGCTGGGCAGCATCCAGCAGGCCGCGGACGCTTCCCTGGTCGCCGACAAGATTCACCAGCAACTCAACCAGCCGCTGCGCCTGGACGGCCATCAACTGAGCATTCTGCCGAGCATCGGCATCGGCCTGTTTCCCGAACATGGCCACGATGAAAAACAGTTGTTCAAGCATGCCGACGAGGCCATGTACGTCGCCAAGCGTGCCCAGCGCAGCCCGTCCCGCGCCTGACGGAACCCGGGCCCGGACGCGGCGCGGGTAACCGTTCGTCGCGGCCCCTGCAACTTTTTCAAACCTTCGAGGGCCTGAAAACTCTCAAGTCCTGTGCAGGCGCTCGCGCCGTCACCTCAACAAAGGAGGCCGATACCATGAGCTTCATGGCCACCCGTTTGTCCCGCAGCTGTTTCGCGCTGTTGCTCGGCTTGAGCGCCGGCGCCGCTTTCGCCCAGTCCCCCGCGGAGTTCATCGAGGATGCCTCGACCCAGGGCATGGCCGACATCGAGGCCAGCCGCCTGGCCCATCAGAAAACCTCTTCCAAGGCGGTCAAGGACTACACCATCGTGGTCATCAACGACCGCACCACCGCCAACCAGCACCTGGCGAAAATCGCCAAGAAACTCGACCTGCCCGTCGCGCCCCGGGAGCAATTGATCAGCAAGTCCAAGGCGTTGATCCCCGAGGTGCCGGAAGGCGAGGCCTTCGACGCCGCCTACGCCGAGAGCCAGGTCAAGGCCACCGAGGCCGCCATCGAGCAGATCCAGCAGCAGGCGGAAGTCACCGAGGTCCCCGAGCTCAAGGCCTTTGCCGAAGAGACCCTGCCGAAACTGCAGAACCATCTGCAGATGGCCAAGGCCCTCAAGGCCGGCCGGGTCCCGGACCAGTTGGACGGTTGACGCACCTGCCGGCTGGTCGGGCGTTCACGGTCGTGCCGATACCTGCGCCGCCGTGACTCGCCCCGCCGGGTTCAACCGGGATGCGAGGCCTGCCGGTCTGCGTCCACTTGCGCATCGAGGCCCAGGGGCTCGTCCTCGCCCATCTTCTTGTACTCCTGGCGCAGCTTTTCCAACTGCTTGATATCCAGCTCGTCGAGGCTCAGCAAGGCGTTGTGCGCCTCCTTGGTGGCGCGCAGCAGTTCGTCGATCTTCAGGTGCAGCATGTCGTTATCGCGGTTCTGGGTGTTCTGGATCAGGAACACCATCAGGAAGGTGATGATGGTGGTCGAGGTGTTGATGATCAGCTGCCACGTATCGTTGAAGTGAAAGATCGGCCCGGTCATGCCCCAGAGCACAATCAACGCCACGGCGGTGAGAAAGGTCCGTGGGCTGCCCGCCCAGATCGATAGCTTCTGCGAGAACTTGGAAAATTTCATGGAGGTTTCCCTTGTGCGGCTGCGCTTGAAATTCTGACAGCGGCGGTTGCGGGAAAATTCTCTTTCTTTGCCAAGGGGGCAGGGCTTGGGCCCTGGCCCCGGAGGAGAAGCCGGTCGAGTCAGGGCGCTCCCGCTTCCGTCACTGTCACCTCGATCTCCCGCTGGAAATACCCCAGTACCTGGCACTCGGTGTCGACCAGCATGAAGCTGATCCCGAAGGTTTCGACGCCGGGGGTGAGGTGGGTAAAGCGCCAGAAGTGATCGTCGGCCGTGCCGGCGATGGGCTGGTCGAGGTTTTCCAGGTCGAGGGTCGGGATGTTCTGCGCAGGCTTGACCTGCAGTTCCGGTGGCGACAGAACGTCGTTGCCGGTGAGAGCGATGCGGTAGATCAGCACGCTGTGTTCGGCGCGCAGGGCGATGGTCCGGCCGCGCAAATGAAAGGCCTGACCGATGCTGGCCCTGAGGTTCCAGGCCTCGTCACCGGCCTGGGGCTGGTGGACGCCGCCGAGGGTGAAAATGAAGCCCGGCTCGATGGCGGTGGGGGTGTCCGCTGCCGGGCTCGGTTGCGGGTAGCGGGCGAGCAGGCTTTCGGCATCGACGATGAGCAGCAGGTGGGCCACCGCGGTGTCAGGAGCTGAAGTGTCGGTAGACATCACGTTTTCCTTGCATGATGTTGACGAGCAGCGATCGCTCCGGTGTGAGCGAGACGTCCTGTTTGCGCCGGAACAGTCGCATGAAAGGTTGGCCCCTTGTCGCCAAGGGGCCGCTTGCATCAGTTGCTAATGGTGATGAACGGATCCCACGAGCAACAGGCGACGATCTGGCAGCTGCGATCCACGATCAGGAAGTTGAAGTGGTAGGTGACGCTGCCGCAGGCCAGGGTTTCCGAAGACCAGTAGTAGTTATCCACTTTCTGGCAACTGGGCACCGAAGGGTTGCTGGTGTTGGGCACCGCCACGCAGGCAACGGCCTTGCGCGGAGTGGGGGTGGAGATCAGGTCGTTGCCCTGGCCACCGACGAACTTGTAGAACACCACTGCGGTTTCGAAACTCTGCGAGAGGCTGGTTTCGCGCCAGCGGATGAGGTCGCCGACCTGGGCCTTGAGGTTGAGTTCACCACCGGCCTGGCCGCTGACGACGTTGTTCTGGTTGGTCACCATATAGACGTGATTGACGTCGATAAGCGTCGGCGCGGCTGGGTTCTTGCTGACGTTCGGGTAGTTTTTCAGGATGGTTTCAGTGTCGATCGAAACGAGAATATCCGTGACTCGAGACATGATGAAGCTCCTTTTCAATAAGTGTCTGGCGCGTGCCAGAGACAACAACGTTGGGATGCCTTGCGGCCGTTGTACGTGCGCACTTCTTCATGGAACCCGTCTGTCACGGATACGAGCTGGCCTGGCTCCCTGCCTACTGTCTGACGGCCCGGGTTCCTTCCAACAGGCCGCGTCTGGACTATAGATGGGGGCCGAGGGCTGTCAAAAACACCAGTCATCAGCGAGACGAACGGTCGGGATCGCCGCCTTTTGCGATCGATCGGCGATAAGAAACAGCCCATCAAGTGCGGATTGAAACTGATCGCGGAACGCGCGTTCGCCGGTGACGGATACATCGCTTCACACACCCTCACAGAAATTTTCTGGAGCGCTCTGGCGCCCGGATTTACCGTGGTTCGACGGGGGCGGCACAGGGACCGCGGACCGACTCAGGAGCGAACAGGATGTCCAGCATTGCCCAGTCCCGCAGGGTGGCTCTCTATCATCAGGCGCAGGCGCTTTTTTTCTCGGCCATTTCCCAGCGATGCTGGCATTTTGACGAAAGCCTGGCGGCGTACTGCACGGGGGTGGCGAGCAGCAGTCTGAACCTGCTGTTCGTCAAGCAGGCAGGGCCGGACCTGGCGGCGGGGCTGGTGGCCGGCATCGACTTTCTCGAACGCGCGGGGTCGCCCTTTTGCGTGGTGGTGCACGACGAGCTGCTGGCACCGGTCCGCGACCTGCTGGTCGAGCGGCGCTGGTCGCAAGGCGAGCGGACCACGGCGATGGTGCTCGACCTGAGCGCTCATGCCAGGCCGATGCCGAGGTGGACGGATGTCGATATCCGCCGTACCGACGAGCACCTGGAGGACTGGGCCGGTCCCGTGGAAAGCGCCTTCGAGGCGGGCGAGGCGGGGGCGGGGCAATACCTGGCCCGGCACCGGGCGGCACAGGACAGGGGTCAGCCCCTGGTGCATTTCACCCTGTATGCGCAGTCGCGGCCGGTCAGTTCGTTGACCCTGTCGCTGGCGGCGGAGGTGGCGCGGCTGGATGACATCGGCACCCGTCCCGAATGCCAGGGCCGAGGCTACGCCAGTGCCCTGATTCAGCACGCTCTGGCTCATGCGCAGGACCAGGGGGCAGGCCTGTGCGTGCTGGAGGCCTCGGCGCAGGGGCTGTCGATCTATCGCAAGGCGGGCTTCAGCCCCTTGTTCGGGTACACGACCTTTTACCGCGAGTGAGCAGAAGGCTACGGACGCCGGTCAATGCGCCGCGTTCTGCCGGAACTGTCGTGGGCTGACGCCGGTCAGGGCCTTGAACTGGCGGCTGAAGGCGCTGTGGTCGGTGTAGCCGCATTGCAGGGCGACGTCGGTGATCGGCAGTTCGCCCAGCAGCAGGCGCGAGGCGTGTTCCAGGCGCACCTTGTGGATCATCTGCCGCGGGGTGAGGTGGAAGATGCGTTTGCAGTAGCGTTCCAACTGGGCGATGGACAGGTCGGCGATATGGGTCAGGTCGCCGAGGCGGATGGCTTCGTTGTAGTGCTCGCGGATATGCCGGTCCACGGCGGCCAGGCGTTCGTAGGCCGGGTGGGCATCGCGGGCGGCCTGCAGGTCGAGGGAGATGCCGGCCATGCCGATGATGCGCCCGTCGCGTCCATGCAGCGGCAGCTTGTGGGTCAGGCACCAGCCGGGTTCGCGGCTGCCGTACAGGTGCAGCTCCAGCTGGCCCTTGATGGTGATGCCCTGGCGCAGCACGCGCTGGTCCTGCTCGGTGTAGACCGGGCCGAGCACGGCGGGGAATACCTCGGCCGAGGTCTTGCCCAGCAGCGGCGCGACATTCTTGTAGCCGCAGCGCTGGGCCAGGGTCAGGTTGGCGGTGAGGTAGCGGGCCTGCAGGTCCTTGATGAAGAACACCGCGTTGGACAGGGTGTCGAGCAGCGGGAGCACCAGGGCCATGCTGTCCAGGAGGGCATGGATGTCCTCGGGCGGCTGGCTGGCGATGGCGGCGGGCAGGCGGTGCAGTTGAGCGGTATCGATCATCGAGGGCTGCTCTTGTCATGGCGCAGGGTGGGCCCTGCGACCTTGGTTTTATGCGCTCGTCCTTGATCCGCGACCGCGCTGCCGAGCCATCCTTGCGGGGAGGGCGGGCAACGGCGGCCGCAGGCCGGTGGTTCACTTCACGCCGGCTGCCGTCGGCTCCAGCAGCAGGGTTTCGATCCGCGCCGGCACCAGGGGCGCCCTGGGTGTCGGCGCGGCCCAGCCGAACAGCGCCTGGGACGCCGTGGCGCAGACCCGCCCCTGGCAGGCGCCCATGCCGCACCGGCTGTGCAGCTTGGCCTGGGTCCAGTCGGCCTGGCCGGCCACGGCGGAGTAAGGCACATCCTCGCAGCGGCACAGCAGCGTATCAGGTCGCGCCAGCTGTAAAAGCGCCGGTTGCAGGGCGAAGGTGGCCTGCAACCGGTCGGCGAAGGCCTGCCAATGGGCGCGATGGTGGGCCAACTGGTCGGCCTCGCGGGTTGCTCCGCTGGCGGCCAGCCCGGCGATCTCGCCTTCGATCCGCGCCAGTTCGCTGCCACCGATCCCGGTGCATTCCCCGGCGGCATAGACCTGCGCCAGGCTGGTGCCCTGGTAGCGATCCACGGCAATCGCGTTGTCCTGCAACTGGCAGCCCAGGTGGCTGGCCAGGCTGGTGTTGGGCACCAGGCCGAAACCGCAGGCCAGGCGCTCGCAAGGCAGCTCTCGATACTGCCCGCCCTGGCGGATGCGCACGACCTCCAGGCGCCGGTCGCCCAGGGCTTCGACGACATGGGCATTGCAGCGATAGGCCGGGGTGGCTAGCCCCGCGGCCTGGCCGAGCTTGGCCGGCCAGCGCCAGAGCCCGGCGCTGAAGCCCGCCAGCGCGGTCAGCGGCGCCTGCTCCAGAACCGCCTCGACCCGCGCACCGGCCTGGCGGGCGGTGGCGGCGCTGGCCAGCAGCAAGGGCCCGCTGCCGGCGATGACCAGCCGTTCGCCTGCCACGTCCAGGCCGTTTTTCAGCAGCGCCTGCAAGGCCCCCGCGCCTGTCACGCCGGGCAGGGTCCAGCCGGGGAAGGGCAGCAGCCGTTCGCGGGCGCCGCAACACAGGATCAGGCGCTGGTAGCGCACGATCAGCGCCTGCTCGGCATTTTCCAGGAGCAGGGCATTGGCCCCGGCGCCGGCCACCACCCGGGTGCCGGGCAGGTAGCGCAGCCGCGGATGCTCCAGCACCTGCAAGGCTTCGCGGGCGCTGGCGCCGAGCGTCACGCCCGGCCCATGGCGCCAGATCTGGCCGCCGGCGCGCGGGTTGTCGTCGAGCAGGACGATCGACAGGTCGCCGCGACTTGCCGCCCTGGCCGCCGCGAGGCCGGCCGGGCCGCCGCCGACGATGAGAATGTCGCACTGCAACGAGTGCCCGCTCATGGCGTGCGCTCCACGTGCATGCCTTCGCGGCACAGGGTCTGGCACGCCAGCTGGCGCCGACCGTCGATGGTCATGCGGCATTCCTGGCAGATGCCCATGCCGCAGAAGGGCGCCCGGGGCTGGCCGGTGCAGGAGGTCCGGGTGCGCTCGTCGCCGCTGCCGGCGAGGGCGGCGGCCACGCTCTGGCCCTCGCGCACGGCCAGCGCCTGATAGTCCAGGTAGATGATCATGAGGCGGTTCCAGTCAAAGGGGCGCAGAGGCCGGAAAAACGTTCGGGCCGGTAGGGGCGGGCGTCGATGTCCGGGCGTTCGCCGAGCATCAGGTCGGTCAGCAGGCGCCCGCTGCCGGGGGCGGTAGTGACACCCAGGCCTTCGTGGCCGACCGCCAGCCATAGGCCCTTCTCCCGCGGATGCTGGCCCAGCAGCGGCAGGCCGTCCGGGCTGGCGGCGCGAAAGCCGGTCCAGGCGCGGATGCCGTTCAACTGCGCGAGCCGCGGCAGGTAAGCCACCGCCCGTTGCAGCATGGGTTGCAGCACCGCGGGCTCGATGGCCGGGTCGAGGGTGTCGAACTGGCGGGACGAGCCGATCAGCAATTGCCCGGTCGGCCGTGGCTGCACATTGAACGCCACCGAGGTGCCGTCGCTGGCGTGGGCGCTGGCGGCGTAGCCCAGCTCCACCAACTGATGGGACACCTGCGGCGGGTAACGATCGGTGATCAGCAGGTGGCCCTTCTTCGCTCGCAACGGCAGCTGCGGCAGCAGCTCCCGGGCCGCCAGGCCGTTGGCCAGCACCACGTATTCGGCGCGCAGCACCCGGCCGTCGTCCAGTGCCACGCGCTGCGCGGCCACGGCCCTGACGCTGGCGCGCTCGCAGCGGATGAGGGGATTGTCATGCAGCAGCCAATGGGCCGCGGCCGGGGCATAGAGAATCCCGTCGCCGGGGATCTTCAGCGCGCCGCCGAGGCCGCCGCGCAACATCGGTTCGAGTTCGGCCAGGGCGGCGCTGCCGAGCAGTTCGCCGGCCACGCCCTGTTGCGCCAGGGCGGCCTGCTTGGCCCGGGCCAGGTCCATTTCCGCGGCGTCCGCGGCCAGCCACAGGGTGCCGCAGCTGCGGTAGGCGCAAGATGGCGGCAGGCGGGTGCGCAAGTGGTTCCACAGGCCGATGGAGTAGTGACTCAGCGCCAGTTCGGCGGCGTTGTCGTCCATCGCCACCAGGTGCCCCATGCCCGCGCCGGTGGCGCCGCCGCTGGCATTGTCGAGCACCCGCACGCGCAGGCCGCGCCGGGCCAGTTCGTGGGCGCAGGCGGCGCCGACAATGCCGCCGCCAATCACCAGGGCATCGGCTTCGGCGGCTTCGCTCACGAGACGATGCCCCAGGCGAAGGGGTCGCTGTCTTCGATCAGCAAGGTGGCTTCGGCGCTCAGGTGAGCGCTGCCGCGCAGGGTCGGGACGATCCGTTCGCCGATTTGCTCGTAGCTGGCGCTGAACTGGCTGCCGATCACGCTGGCCTGGCGCCAGATCGCGCCGGGCGCCAGTTTGCCATCGGCGGCCAGGCACGCCAGCTTGGCGCTGGTGCCGGTGCCGCAGGGGGAGCGGTCGTAGGCCTGGCCGGGGCACAGCACGAAGTTGCGGCTGTCGGCGGCCGGGTCGTCGGCGAACAGCTCGATATGGTCGATCACCCCACCGTCGGCGCCGCTGATGCCGGCGGCCTCCAGGGCTGCGCGCACGGCCCGAGTGTAGTGGGTCAGGGCCTCGACGTTGTCCAGGGCGATGCGCTGGCCATGTTCGCTGATCAGGAAGAACCAGTTGCCGCCCCAGGCGATATCGCCGCGCACCGTGCCATGGTCGGGCAATTGCAGCTCGACATTGCTGCGGTAGCGGTAGGCCGGCACGTTGCGCACGCTGACCGAGAGGTCCTCGTGCAGGGTCGCGCTGACGGTGCCTACCGGGGTCTCGATGCGATGCACGCCGGGGGCGATGCGGCCCAGGTGATGGAGCGAGCGCACCAGGCCGATGGTGCCGTGGCCGCACATGCCCAGGTAGCCGCTGTTGTTGAAGAAGATCACCCCGGCGCAGGCGTCCGCCGCCTGCGGCTCGCACAACAAGGCCCCCACCAGCACGTCGCTGCCCCGTGGTTCCAGCACGCAGGCCGTGCGCCAGTGGTCGTGGTGCGCTTGCAGGAGGGCCAGGCGTTCGGCCATCGAGCCGTTACCCAGGTCGGGAAAGCCGTCGACAACCAGGCGAGTCGGCTCGCCCCCCGTGTGTGAATCGATGATGGTGATTTTTTTCATGGCGGCACCTGACGGAAAAGGCCTACAGATTCACCTGGGAAAGGGCCGCATCGCTTGTGGGTTTTCTCTGCTGTGGATGACGAAATCGGCACAGCGTGGCTTTCTGCTAACCCGGTAGCCGCTGCCGAGGTACGAGGCTGCGATCGGGTTGGGCGGCATTCCGACGAAGCGGCCGCAAAACCGGCTATCGCGTTCTACCTGATACACCGCAAGCGCTGGCTTTGCGGCAACTGCGTTGCCGATCGCAGCCTCGCTGGTGCTCGGCAGCGGCTACAAGTGCTGCGATGTGGCTGTGGGTGTGGCGGATCAAGGGAGGGCGACGGCGCGGGAAAGGTCTGGGGGCGAATGTGCCGATTTCGTCTTGCTCAGGGGCGAAAAGTCTCAAGCTGCGCGGCGGCGAAAGGCGGAATCTGTTTTGCGTTTCCAACGCCTGTCGGCCCCGCCCGACTCAACCACAAGGACAAGACCATGAGCCGTAAAGCCATTCACTGGAGCGGTGTGTTCCCCGCCGTCAGCACCCAGTTCAAGCCCGACTTTTCCCTCGACCTGGACGCCACCCACGGCGTCATGCGCAATCTGGTGGCCGATGGCGTGTCGGGCCTGGTGGTGTGCGGCACCGTGGGCGAGAACACTTCGCTGAGCACCGCGGAAAAACTCTCGGTGATCGAGGTCGCCAAGGATGCCGCCGGTGGTCGCGTGCCGGTGATCGCCGGGATTGCCGAGTTCACCACCGAGTTCGCCCGCAACACCGTGCGTGAGGCCGCCAAGGTCGGGGTCGACGGGGTGATGGTGATGCCGGCCCTGGTGTATTCGGCCAAGCCCCACGAAACCGCCGCGCACTTTCGCACCATCGCCACCGGCACCGACCTGCCGGTGATGGTCTACAACAACCCGCCGATCTACAAGAACGACGTCACCCCGGACGTGCTGATCGCCCTGCAGGACTGCGAGAACATCGTCTGCTTCAAGGACTCTTCCGGCGACACCCGGCGTTTCATCGACCTGCGCAACGCCGTGGGCGACCGCTTCGTGCTGTTCGCCGGCCTGGACGACGTGGTGGTGGAGAGCATTGCCGTCGGCGCCGAAGGCTGGGTCTCCGGGATGTCCAACGCCTTCCCCCGCGAAGGCGAGACCCTGTTCCGCCTGGCCCGGGAAAAACGCTTCGAGGAAGCCCTGGCGCTGTACCGCTGGTTCATGCCGCTGCTGCACCTGGATGCGCGTCCGGACCTGGTGCAGTGCATCAAGCTCTGCGAGGAACTGGTCGGTCGCGGCTCCGCGATCACCCGCCCACCGCGCCTGGCCCTGCAGGGCGAGACCCTGGCCGAGGTCAAGGCGATAGTCGCCAAGGCCCTGGCCGAGCGTCCGCAGCTGCCGGACGTCGGCCTGTAACCGCCGCAGTAGGGCGCTCGCGCCCTGGTCCATGAGAACACCACCCGGCGCTCGCGCGGCGCCGTGCTTCGTCACGTCGGCAGGCTTTCGCGCGATGCCGACGTGACCTTCGATCTGCCTACTCCAATAACTCAATAAGAAGGCGCGCCTATGTCAGGCCAAGGCAAATTCAAGAAACAGCTCTCTCTGGTCGACCTCACTTTCATCGGCCTGGGGGCGATCTTCGGCTCCGGCTGGTTGTTCGCCGCCAGCCATGTCTCGGCCATCGCCGGGCCGGCGGGGATCTTCTCCTGGCTGCTCGGCGGTTTCGCCGTCCTGCTGCTGGGCATCGTCTACTGCGAACTGGGCGCGGCGCTGCCGCGAGCGGGCGGGGTGGTGCGTTATCCGGTGTTCTCCCACGGGCCGTTGCTGGGCTACCTGATGGGCTTCATCACCCTGATCGCGTTTTCCAGCCTGGTGGCCATCGAGGTGGTGGCGGCACGGCAATACGCGGCGGCCTGGTTCCCGGGGCTGACCCATGCCGGCAGCAGCAACCCGACTATCCTTGGCTGGCTGGTGCAATTCGCCCTGTTGTGCCTGTTCTTCTGGCTCAATTACTCCAGCGTCAAGACCTTCGCCAAGTCCAACAACTTCATCAGCCTGTTCAAGTTCGTCGTGCCGCTGCTGGTCATCGGCGTGCTCTTCAGCTTCTTCAAGCCGGACAATTTCCATGTCCAGGGTTTTGCCCCTTTCGGCCTGTCCGGGATCGAAATGGCGGTCTCCGCCGGCGGAATCATTTTTGCCTACCTGGGCCTGACCCCGATCATCTCGGTGGCCAGCGAAGTGCGTAATCCGCAGCGCACCATTCCCGTCGCGTTGATTCTTTCGGTGCTGCTCTCCACCCTGATCTACGGCCTGCTGCAACTGGCGTTTCTGGGCAGCATTCCCACCGAGATGCTGGCCAACGGCTGGAGCAGCATCAGCAAGGAATTCTCCCTGCCGTACCGAGACATCGCCCTGACCCTGGGCGTCGGCTGGCTGGCCTACCTGGTGGTGGCGGACGCGGTCATTTCCCCCAGCGGCTGCGGCAACATCTACATGAATGCCACGCCACGGGTGGTGTACGGCTGGGCGAAGACCGGGACCTTCTTCAAGATCTTCACCCGCATCGACGAGCAGTCCGGCATCCCGCGCCCGGCGCTGTGGCTGACCTTCGGCCTGTCGGTGTTCTGGACCTTGCCGTTCCCCTCGTGGGAGGCGCTGATCAATGTGGTGTCCGCGGCCCTGGTGCTCAGTTATGCGATCGCCCCGATCAGCGTGGCGGCCCTGCGCAAGAGCGCGCCGGACCTGCCGCGGCCGTTTCGGGTCAGCGGCTTCGGCGTGCTGGGGCCGGTGTCGTTCGTCATCGCCGCGCTGATCGTCTATTGGTCCGGCTGGGGCACGGTGTCCTGGCTGCTGGGCCTGCAGATCCTGATGTTCGTCGTCTACCTGTGCTGCAAGCGCCTGGTGCCCACCGACCACCTGAGCCTCGGCGAACAGGTGCGCTCGTCGCTGTGGCTGATCGCTTTCTATGCCCTGACCATCCTTGTTTCCTGGCTGGGCAGCTTCGGCGGCATCGGCACGCTCACTCATCCATACGACACGCTGGTCATCACCCTCATGGCCCTGGGCATCTACTACTGGGGCGCCAACACCGGCGTGCCGGGCAGCAAGCTGGTGCTGGAAGGGGAAGACGAGTGACCGGCACGCCATTCATTCAGAGAGGTAACCCATGCCTGTAACAGGACAACTGCTGATCGGCCAATCCCGCGTGCGTGGTGGCCACGGCGAAGTGCATGCGCTGGCCGCCGCCACTGGCGAGGCCCTGGCCCCGAGTTTCGGCGGCGCCGGCCCGGACGACCTGGAGCGCGCCTGCGCCCTGGCCGAGGCGGCGTTCGACCCCTATCGGGAGACCGGCCTGGAACAGCGGGCGGCGTTCCTGGAGAGTATCGCCAGCAACATCCTCGCCCTGGGCGACGAACTGATCGAACGCTGCATGAGCGAGACCGGCCTGCCCCGGGCGCGCCTGGAAGGCGAGCGTGGGCGCACGGTCGGCCAGTTGCGGCTGTTCGCGGCGGTGGTGCGCGACGGCAGCTTCCTGGAGGCCCGCATCGAGCCGGCCCAGCCTGGGCGCCAGCCCTTGCCCAAGGTGGATCTGCGCCTGCGCCAGATCGCCCTCGGGCCGGTGGCGGTGTTCGGCGCCTCGAACTTCCCCCTGGCGTTCTCGGTGGCCGGTGGCGATACCGCCTCGGCCCTGGCCGCCGGTTGCCCGGTGGTGGTCAAGGCGCACTCGGCGCACCCCGGCACCTCGGAGCTGGTGGGGCAGGCGATCCAGCAGGCGGTGCAGCGCCACGGTTTGCCGGAAGGGGTGTTCTCGCTGCTGTTCGATGCCGGCCGCAGCATTGGCCAGGGGCTGGTGGCGGATCGGCGGATCAAGGCCGTGGGCTTCACCGGTTCGCGCACGGGCGGTGTGGCGTTGATGAAGATCGCCGCGGCCCGCGAGGAGCCGATTCCGCTGTATGCCGAGATGAGTTCGATCAACCCGGTACTGCTGCTGGCCCAGGCGCTGGCCGAGCGCGGCGCCGACATCGCCAGGGCGTTTGTCGGTTCCCTGACCCTGGGCGCCGGCCAGTTCTGCACCAACCCCGGGTTGATCCTGGCTGTCGACAGCCCGGCGTTGCGGGCATTCGAAGCCGCGGCGGCAGCGGCGCTGAAGGCAGTACCTGCGCAGACCATGCTCACACCGGGCATCCACGCCAGCTATGCCCAGGGTGTCGAGCAGCTGCTGCGACACACTGAGGTGGAGACCCTGGGGCAGGGCCTGGGCGGCGAGCGTTATCAGGCCCGGGCCGGGCTGTTCGCCACCTCGGCCGACGCCTTCATGGCCCGGGCGGAGCTGCGCGGGGAAGTCTTCGGCCCGGCATCGTTGATTGTGCGTTGCACCGATGCGGCGCAATTGCAGGCGCTGCTGGAGGGCCTGGAAGGTCAACTGACCATCGCCCTGCATTTGAGCGACGCCGACCATCCGCAGGTGCGCGCGCTGCTGCCGCTGCTGGAGCGCAAGGCCGGGCGCCTGCTGGTCAACGGCTTCGGCACCGGGGTCGAGGTCGGCCATGCCATGGTGCATGGCGGGCCGTTCCCGGCCACTTCCGATTCCCGCACCACCTCGGTGGGCAGCCTGGCGATCCAGCGCTTCCTGCGTCCGGTGTCCTATCAGGACCTGCCGCAAACCCTGCTGCCAGAAACCTTGCGCAGTGACAACCCGTTGCAGGTGCCGCAGCGCCTCGACGGCCTGCGCCCGACCTGAGGCGCTGCCGGTAGCCACCGAAGCCTGCGACAGGGTCGCGGGCCTTCGGCGACTTCCTCCCCGATCCAGGGGGCCGGATTGCCCTCGGCCCTTATCGTTTTTTCCGCAGCAGGAGCCCCCATGTCCGATCTCGTTAACCTGTCCCTCGCGCAAGTCCATGAGCTGTCGCTCAAGGTCTTGACCCGCCATGGCCTGTCCGACGCCCACGCCAGGGCCATTGCCGAGGTCATCACCCAGGGCCAGCGCGACGAATGCCATTCCCATGGCTTGTATCGCCTGCTGGGTTGCGTGCGTTCGGTGCGTGAAGGCCAGGTCGACCCGCTGGCCGAGCCGAGCCTGCGCTCTGTTTCCGCCGGCGTGCTGGAAGTGGATGCGCACTACGGTTATTCCCTGCTGGCGTTCCGCACCGGCCTCCCGCTGCTGGCGCAGAAGGCCCGCAGCCAGGGGTTGGCGGCCATGGCGATCAAGCGCTGTTTTCATTTTTCGGCGCTGTGGCCGGAGGTCGAGGCCATCGCCGCCGAAGGGTTGGTGGGCCTCGCCATGAACCCCAGTCACAGCTGGGTGGCACCGGCCGGGGGCCGCAACCCGGTGTTCGGCACCAACCCGCTGGCCTTCGCCTGGCCGCGGCCGGCGGGTGAGCCGTTCGTGTTCGATTTCGCCACCAGCGCCATCGCCCGCGGCGACATCGAACTGCATGCGCGGCAGGGCAAGCCGATCCCCGAGCACTGGGCCGTCGACGCCCAGGGGCGGCCCACCACCGATGCCCAGGCCGCCCTGCAAGGGGCCATGCAGACCTTCGGCGGGCACAAGGGCTCGGCCCTGGCAGCGATGATCGAACTGTTGGCCGGTGCCTTGATCGGCGACCTCACCAGCGCCGAATCCATGGCCTTCGATGCCGGCGTAGGTGCCGCGCCTTGCCACGGCGAACTGATCCTGGCATTCGACCCCAAGGTGTTTCTCGGCGAGGACTACCCGCACGGCCTGGAACGCGCCGAACGGCTGTTCGCCGCCATCACCGCGCAAGGCGCCCGGTTGCCGTCGCAGCGCCGCTTCGAGGCCCGGGCACGCAGCCTGCAACACGGGGTGCACATCCCTCGGGCGCTGTTCGATGATATTCAGGCGCTGTTGATCCCATAGGCGCGAGCGGGCGGCGATCCGACTTGCCCGCGATAGCGTGGACGGCCTTCGGCAGGGAGTCGCTGCGCGGAACCGGGGGGCTGTGCTGGCCTTATCGCGAGCAAGCTTCGCTCCTACAGGTGCCCGACAGGTATCCAGCGATAGCTGCTATTTTCACTGCTGCATTCCTCCCATCGGCGAATACGGATATCCAGTTGATGAACCTCCACTTCGAAACCCCCAACCTGCTGCTGTGTCCACGCACCCTGGAACACTTCGATGCGTGCATCGCCATGGACCTCGATCCCCAGGTCACCCGTTACATCCCCGGCCCCTGGGATGGCGGCCAGGAACACCGCGACTTCCTGCGTTCGCGCATGGAGCGCGACTTCGGGGAGTTTTGCGGGTATTGGGCGATTTTCGCCAAGTCCGCGCCGGATGAGTTTCTTGGCTGGGTGTCGTTCATTCCCTACGAGGCGGTCGGCCCCGAGCTGGAAATGGGCTGGCGCCTGGTGCGCCGGGCGTGGGGCCGGGGTATCGCCTCCGAGGCCGCAGCGCGCATCGTCGAGCATGCGTTTGTCGGCGCCGGGGTCGAGCGCATCGTGGCCGATGCCCATGCCTTGAACGAAGCCTCGCTGGGGGTGGCGCGCAAGCTCGGCTTCCGCTTCGTGCGCGACGGCGAGTTCGAAGGTTTGCCGAGCAAGTTCTTCGAGATGACCCGGGCGGATTTCGCTGCGTGGGAGCGCTGACAAGGCGCTTGTGAAACACCGCCGGTCGCTGTCTTGTCGGTGCCCTGCGCTGGCTGCCGTCAGGTTCAGCAAACAGACAGTTTGCAACTGCTAAAACAGCACCTACGCCCGGCAGGAGCCGGGTGGCTGGAGGGGGCGTCACACGCAATACAACGGCCGGCGACGACGCCGGGGGAGGCAGCATGTTGTTACGTTACACAGCTCTGGCAGCGGTGGTCGTAGTGGCCTCCGGGTGTGTGCAGGAACGGGTGGTGCATGAGCGGCGGGTGGTCGAACGCGCGGCGCCGGTGGAGTACGTCGAGGTGGTCGCGCCGCGGCCGCCGCCCGTGCGAGTCATCGAGGTCGAGCCCATGCATCGCCCGGGTTATGTCTGGTCCCGGGCTTACTGGCACTGGGATGGCCGGCAATACGTGGCTGTCCATGGGCACTGGGAAACCTTGCGTCCCGGCTACCACTACGTGCACCCATACTGGGAGCCTCGCGGCGACGGCTGGCACCTGCACGCGGGTGGCTGGGCCAGCTGACCGAGAACCAGGCGAGGTCCTCCCTTGTAGGCGCGAGGCTTGCCCGCGATGGAGGTGAGAGCACCGCGTTGGCCGCCGTCAACGCGCGTACTCGTCAATGATCCTCGCGAGCCAGCTTCGCTCCCTGCCCGGCACTACCGCTGGCTTCAGGAGCGCCACGAGCCTTCGGGCACTTCGACCTGGCGCTGCGCCGCCGCCAGGGCGGCCCGCAACCCGGCCTTATCCAGCGGGATGCAATACGCCGGCTTGGCCCGTTCGAAGCGCCAACTGTCCGCCAGGCTGCCGCCATCGACCGCATCGAACCCCAGCTCGTCCAACAGTTGCACCACCTGCGTCTTGGCCTGCGGATCGTCGCCGGCGATGGGCAGGGCGCGGCGATCGGGGGCGCCGCCGGGGCGGGCGTCGGTCAGCAGGTCCTGGGCGAGGATGGCGTTGAATACCTTCACCACCCTGGCGCCTTCGAGGTGCTCGGCGAGCAGTTGGCTGGTGGTGGTTTCGAAGCGGTCCAGGGCCTCGATATGCCCGTCGCGGTCCGGGTAATAGTTATTGGCGTCCAGCACCGTCTTGCCGGCCAGCAGCGCCGCAGGAAGGCTGCGGTAATGCGCCAGCGGGATCGCCACCAGCACCAATTCGCCGAACTGCACGGCATCTGCGACGCTGCCGATGCGACTGCCGCGAATACCGCTGGCCACGCTGCTCATGGTCTGTGGGCCGCGGGAATTGCTGAGCATCACCTCATGCCCCGCCGCCAGAGCCAATTGCGCCACGGCGCGTCCGATGAAACCTGCCCCGATAATGCCGATATGCATGTCCATGCTCCGTTGAAGGGATCGAGCGGCTATGATGATTCGTCACCAAATGGCGATAAATAAGCGTCTGGTTCTTGGTCTTGTTACTGGGAGTATCGAATGATGGATCGCCTGACCAGCATGGAGGCCTTTGTCGCGGCCGCCGAAAGCGGTTCCTACGCCCGTGCGGCAACCCGCCTGGGGCTCTCGCCGCAAATGGTCGCCAAGCATGTCGCGGCGCTGGAGCGGCGGCTGGGCGCGCGCTTGCTCAACCGCACCACGCGCCGGCAAAGCCTGACCGAATTGGGCGGTGCCTACCTCGAGCGCTGCAAGCACATCCTCGGCGAAGCCCAGGCCGCCGATTCCCTGGCGCAGATCATGAACGCCACGCCCCGGGGCAAGTTGCGCATCAGTGCGCCGGTCACCTTCGGCTCCTACAGCCTCATGCCTTTCGTGACGGCGTTTTTGCGTGAGCACCCAGAGGTCGAAATCGACCTGCATTTGACCGATCGCTATATCGACCTGGTGGAGGAGGGCTATGAGGCGGCCTTTCGTATCGGCCCGCTGGCCGACTCCAGCCTGACCGCCAGGCCGCTGGCGCCCTATCGGCTGATCGCCTGCGCCGCCCCTGCCTATCTCGCCGCCCGGGGCACGCCGCAACTGCCGGCCGATCTCGAGCGGCACGAGTGCCTGGGGTACGCCTACTGGTCGCGGCCGGCGGACCACACCTGGCAGTTTCGCCGCGACGGCCAGATGCATGAGGTCAAGGTGCGCAGTCGCTTGCAGGTCAACGAGAGCAAGGCGCTGCTGTCGGCGGCCGTGGATGGTTTTGGCGTCGTCCTGGGACCGGCGGATTTCCTCGAGCCGGCCCGGGCCGCGGGGGAGCTGGTGCAATTGCTCCCGGGGTACGAGGCGCCGAGCCGCGCCATGCACTTGCTGTACCGGCCAGACCGGCAGATGACCGCCAAGCTGCGGCACTTCGTCGATGCGGCCATTGCGCGTTTCGGGGCCTGAGCGGCGTATCGCAAATCGGCAAAGCGCTCTAGATCAAAGGTTCTGGAACTTCAGGTTTTTTGTAACCAAGACCGTTCGTCCGACGGATGGGTTTGGCAATCGTCGGCCGGTCAGTCATCCTGCTGGCCGGGATGTCCTAATGCCACTATGTGGTCACGCCCGCCGCATCCCTCCGAGTCTCCCCTGCCAATAGGTTGTTTATTGTGAGAGTCGCGTTATCCCGGCCCGAGGCCGTGTATGCCCGATAAGGCAATCATCGAGGAGCGGCGCCTGGCGGCGCTGCATGCCCTGGAGTTGCTGGACACCGCCAGTTGCGAGAACTTCGACCGGATCTGCCGCATGGCGGCCGAGTATTTCAAGGTGCCTACCGCCTTGATCAGCCTGGTGGATCGCGATCGCCAGTGGTTCAAGTCGCGCGTGGGTTTCGATGAACCGCAGACGCCGATCAGCCAGTCGTTCTGCGCGTTCACGATCCAGGGCCGCGAGGTGCTGGAGGTGCGTAACGCGGTGCTCGATCCGCGCTTTCAGGACAATCCGCTGGTGACACGCGAGCAGGGCATCCGTTTTTATGCCGGGGCGCCCTTGCTGACCTCGTCGGGGTATGCGATCGGCAGCCTGTGCATCATCGACAAGGCCGAGCAGCAGTTGAGCCTGGCCGAACGCCAGCAACTGCGCGACATGGCGGCGATGGTCATGGAGCAGGTCGAGCAACGTCAGCGCCAGCGTCGTCGCGATCCGGTCAGCGGCCTGTGCAATCGCGAGCAGTTCCAGACCGACCTGCGCGACCTGGCCGAGCATCACCTCGGTGAAAAGCGCGTGCTGGTGCTGATCGACGCCCTGGACATGAAGGTGGCCCACGAACTGACCCTGGCCCTGGGGCTGGCGCCTTTCGAGACGATCATCCGCTTTCTCGCGCTGCGCCTGAAGGAGTACCTGGGGCGGCATGTGCGGGTCTATCACGTGTCGGTCAAGCGCTTCGGCTTTCTGTTGCCGGCGCCGGCGCCGGGGTTGGACCGTCTGCTCCAGGCCCTGGTCAGTCGCCTGCGCCGCCAGCCACCCGGCCTGGGCTTTCCGATGATCCCCACGGTCTGCGCGGGCGCGGTGGAGTTCGAGATCCATCCGCAGTCGGTGGACGATGCGCTGCGCAAGGCCATGTTCGCCCTGGAGCTGGCGATGGCCAGGCGCAGTTTCTGGGCGCATTACGACGCCGGGCGCGATCACGCCCAGCGACGTGCGTTCAACCTGACTTCGGACCTCGGTGAGGCCTTGAGCAGCGGCCAGATTTACTTGATGTTCCAGCCGCGCTTCGCCCTTCCCGATGGCGCCCAGGTCAGCGCCGAGGCCTTGCTGCGCTGGGAGCATCCGTGGCTGGGGCCGATTTCTCCCGCCGAGTTCATTCCGGTGATGGAGCGCAACGGCCTGATTCATCAGGTGACCCACTGGGTCGTCGACACGGTGCTCGGCAAGCTGCGCGCCTGGTGCCTGCCCGAGCACTGCAAGTTGTCGATCAACCTGTCGCCCAGGGATTTCCAGGATCAGGACATCGCCGAGATCATCCGGCGCGCTTGCCAACGGCACGACGTCGATCCGCGGCGGCTCGAGGTGGAAATCACCGAAGGCGAATGGTTGCGCTCCAACCCCAATGTGCTGGAGCAACTGACGCGCATCCGCGAGCTGGGCACGGACGTGGCCATCGACGATTTCGGCACCGGCTACAGCAACTTCGCCTACCTGCACCAGATCCCGGCCAATGTGGTGAAACTCGACAAGTCGATGATCACCGACCTGGAACACAACACCCAGCACCAGAAGATCACCCGCTCGATCCTCAGCCTGGCCCGCGAGCTGGGCTACCGCACCGTGGCCGAAGGCATCGAGAGTTTCCAGTGCCTGCAGATGTTGCATGCGTTCGGCTGCGACGAAGCCCAGGGCTACTTCCTGGCCCGGCCAATGTTGCAGGACAAGTTCCTGGCGTGGAGCGGCGCCAACCGGTTTCCGTTGCAGCCCTGCGTCTAGCGCTGGCCCCATGGCGGCGCGGCTGTGCCTCAGCGGTCCTGGTCGAGGGCCTTGGCCATGGCGGCGCCCGCCAGGGCATGGACTTTGCGCGTGGGGTGCCATTCGTCCCAATAGAAATAGCCGTCCGGCTGAGCGCACGCCGGCTTCACCTCGGGATAGGTCGGCTGGCAGGGCTGGTCGAGCTGGGTCAGGCCATGCTCGGCGGCCTGGCCACGCAGCCGGTCGCTGAAGGCAATGTGGTCGAAGTAGGTGAGGCGTACCGCGAGCTGCTGGCTCAGGGGCGCCAGCAGCGTCGGCAATTGCCGTTGCAGTCGCTGCTGATAGCGCAAGGCTTGCTCGCGCTGGCCGCCGGCGACCACTGCCGGCGCATGGCTGAGGTCCGTGCTGCCGACCACCAGGAAATGCCTGGCGCCAGCGCCGGCCAGGCGACTGACGGCGTCCTGGATATGCTCGATGCTGCTGGCGGCCAGGTCATCGATCGGTTCCTGGTGGCCGAAGTCGGCGTGCTCGAAAAAGTCGTTGGCGCTGATGAAGATGAAATACAACGCCCGTGGGTCGGCCCGGCCCTTGGCATTGGCCAGGTAGTCGTCGATTTGCCCGCTCACCCCGGTGTCGCGGTAGGCGGTCATCCAGGCGTAGTAGTTGTTTCGCCCGCTTTTCGCGCCGCCCACGGCGTGGTCGGTCAGGGGCAGCCGCAGGTTCTGGGCAAGCACTTCCACGGCGGTCGGGCCATTGCTCCAGCGCCCCTGCCAATACAGCTCGCCGGGCAATGGCTGCGCGTCCTTGAACTGGCGGGAGAGCATGTCGCGGGTCAGGCGGTCGCTGGCGCCGTTGTCCGAATAGCTGTCGCCGAACGCGTAGAGATGATCGAACGCCGGGCCGGCCAGGCAACTGCCGGCAGCCAGCGAAAGGGCGAGCAGGGGAGCGAGCAGGATCTGGCGCATGGGCGGTCTCTACGGTGAAAGGCGAAGGTTCATCGTAGAAGTTTCGAGCGCGGCCGATGCACCGGATGCGACCTGGGCGTAGCCGTACTCGTCCGCACGTGCCTGTGGGCGACCTGCTACGACTAAAGTTTCACTGCGGCGAACGGGCGAGCAAGGCCTCGACCTTGTGCCGGAGCGCTTCCAGCGCGGCCTGTTCCTCGGCGCTGTACTGCCTGGCGCTTTCATGCAGCGCGCAGACGGTGCCGAACACCTCGCCATCGGCATCGCGTACCGGGTAACCCAGGTAGTTGCTCAGGCCGAACTCCACCTCGTCCTCGTTACCTGCCCATTCGGCTTCCAGGCGCGAGTCCTTGACGTACAACGGCTGGCCGCTGTCCACCACCCGCTCGCAATACAGCGCCCGGCCATTGTGCGCGAGGCTGCTTTTCTGGCCCTGGGCGCCGATCGGATACGTATCCTCATGCCGTCCGCCGGAGGCTTCGACCTGCATATGCTGGGGCAGCGAGCGCATGATCAGGATCGAGCTGACCCCCAGTTGCCTGGCCAGGGCATCGATATCGGCCTGCAGCGAATCGAACAACGGGGAAGACTTGGCCACCGCGGCCTCCTTTCTGTCGAGCCTGGGAAGGGCTGAACTATAACGGGGCAGGCGCGGCCGCCTTAAATACCGAATGGGTCCTTGCTTATATTCGTTTGCCGTTCATTGCCGGGAAAAAAATCGGCCACGCCGGGCCGATTTTCTTTTGCGCGAGTGCAGCAGCGTCATTGGTCGATCACGTTCTTCGATCGGCGCGGCGTGTTCATTCTTGCTGCAATACCTTCAAGGCAGCCGAAGCGAGAAAGCCCGAGCGGCTCTTCGCTTCCGGGTGATGCAGTACGTATTCGTCGATACGGTTCAGCAGGTAGCCGGGCAGGGTGATGTTGAGCTTCTGCGCCTTGCCCAGGTATCGGGTGATGTCGATGTCGACCAGCGCCCAGGTGCAGCTTGCGTACTGCGGGTTGGCTGCGTGCAAGGTGAGCTTGTTGGCGTGCGGGATGGCGGCACCTGCTTCGGCGAGAAGCTCGAAGTGCCCTTCGATGGCTTCGCGAGCCATGGCCATGGCGTCGTCGAGATCGTCGCCGGCCGAGAAACAGCCAGGAATATCCGGGACTTCCACGCCCCAGGCGTGTTCGTCATCGCCCATTGAAATGGCAATCGGGTAAAGCATGTGCGGAACCTCCATGGCGCGGTGAATCACCTTCACATGAGCAGCGCCTGTTTCAGAATGCTGATGGCGGTTTTTCTCAGCAGGTCCTTTTGCGGATGCGGGACAGTCACCAGCCCCGGTTTGCTGGGGTGGCGGAAATGATGGTGACTGCCTCTGACCCTGACCAGATACCAACCGTCTGCGACGATTTGGCTGATCAAATACCGACTGTTCACATCACCTCCTTGTGATGTCTGGTGGTTACTATACCCACCGAATAAAAGTGATCAACTCCCGCCGGCCCGACGGTCGTCGGCAGGGCGCTTCAGGCTGAAGTGTAGAAAGACAGGGGTTGCGAGGTGGCACCCAGGAGCGCTGGCTGTGTTGCAGGATCCTTCCCGGACCCTGATGTCGGCAGAAGTGGAAGTTGAGCTGGCGAGCTCAAGGGACGGTAGGACAGGGGGCTATTGTCATTCCCGCGCTCGCTGGTCGTGACACTGGCTTTCTATCGCCGCCCCGATGAAGCACCCATAAAAAAACCGGTCTCTGAAGGACCGGTTTGGCTGTTCCTGCATCCCTCGTCGGCCTGGCCTGACGCTGGACTTGAATGAAGTGGAGCGGGTGAAGGGAATCGAACCCTCGTTATCAGCTTGGGAAGCTGGAGTAATGCCATTATACGACACCCGCCTGGAGCGGCTGACTTTGTACCAGAAGTGCGCGCGGATTTGAAGTTTTTCTTTGCCGGGCCTGTATTTGCAAGGCGCGGGGAAAGCGTTCGGGCAGCGCTGTGCGCCGTCATCCCGGGGACGGGGCCAAGATCTTCTTGCGGTCTATCGCGAGCAAACTCGTCCCTGCGCCGGGAGGCGAGTCGCTCGCGATGACGTCACTTCAGATAGCCAGTGCATGGTGGTCCTGCAGGTAGTGGTAGCGCGGGCGACTGGCTTGTGGGGTCGGCTTGAGGAAACCCAGCAGCGCATTGCGATAGTCCCGGCAGGCGGCCTTGTGTTCCATGTCGAGGAAATGCCCGGCGGCCTCGATCGTGCTGAAGCTCGCGTGGCGCACATGGTTGCCGAACAGCATGGCGTCGTTGGCGCTGGTGTATTCGTCCCATTCGCCGTTCACGAACAGCACCGGCACGTCGATGTTTTTCGCCGCTTTCAGGTAGCACTGCCGGTCGCTGTTGAGCACGTGGCTGATGTGAAAGTGCATCTGCCCGTATTCATGCTCGGCCAGGCTGCTGACGTGGCGATAGTTGAAGCGCTTGAACAGCGACGGCAGGTGCTTGCCGATGGTCTCGTTGACCAGGTGCCCGACCCGGTGGCGGTCCAGGGTCCCGAGGTAGCTGACGCCACGTTCGAGGTAGTCGCGCATCGGTTCGTTGATCACCGGCGAGAACGAACTGATCACCGCCTTTTCGATGCGTCGCGGGCGATGCGAAAGGGCGATCAGCGTCGGCGCGCTGCCCCACGAGAACGACATCACGTGCTCGGCGGCGAAGTGGTCGATCAGCTCCAGCAGAATCTGCCCCTCGACCTCCTTGGTGAGCATGTTCTCGTGCCTGTTGTGGGCTTTCGAACGACCGGCGTAGGGCTGGTCGTAGAGCACCACGTTGAATTGCGGGTGCAGGTTCTTCACGGTCTGGGCAAATGACGCAGTGGTAGCCATCGAGCCGTTGACCAGGATGATGGTCTTTTCTGCGGCATCTGCGCGATAGAACTCCGTGTAAACCCGATACTGCCCTTGTATATCCAGCACAGCGATTTCTGGCCTCATGTCATAAGACTCCTGGCAAGCGGGTATGCGCGCAACCGAGGGTGCACGAGATTTGTGACAGGTAGGCATATGCCTGGAATCTTTTGGCCCATGTCGATCCGCAACAGATGGTCGACGGGTGTTGTTATAGGCGGGCAATTTGCCGGAATGCAGGAATGAGCACAGGAGGCTCGGACGGCAAAAGGATTCTTGGAAGTTATAGGGGTGACTCATCGGTCATATTTCGGCCGACGGACTGATTCAAGCAGGGAGAACGCAGTCTCGCAAGTGCCGTTGGTAAATTGTTCGACAACTTCGGCCGAGCGGTCATGCATGCCGCCCAGGCAGCGACGGGTTCAGATCTGGCGGATTTCTTCCGCGGTCAACGGCCGGTACTCGCCGGGCGCCAGGTCCGGGTCGAGGATCAGCGGGCCCATGCATTCGCGATGCAGGCGCAGGACCTTGTTGTCGAAATGGCCGAACATGCGTTTGACCTGGTGATAGCGGCCCTCGACGATGCTCAACCGGGCGCTCCGCGGGCCGAGGATGTGCAGTTCGGCGGGCAGGGTGGTGAGGTCCTCGAAGGCGAAATACAGGCCCCGGGCAAAGGCCTCGGCGTATTCCGGGCCGATCTGCTGTTCGGTCTCGACGTAATAGCGCTTCGGGAGTTTGGTCTGCGGCTGGGTCAGGCGTCGCGACCAGCTGCCGTCGTTGGTCAGGATCAGCAGGCCGGTGGTGTTGTAGTCCAGGCGCCCGGCGATATGCAGCTCGTCTTTGTCGGGCTCGTCCAGCAGGTCGAGCACGGTGCGGTGTTCGGGGTCGCGGGTGGCGCTGACGCAGCCCATGGGTTTGTGCAGCATGAAGTAGCGCGGCGGCTTGCCCGCTTGCAGCACCTCGTCGTCGAGCTCGACCCGGCTGAACTCCCGTACTTCGGCGTGGGGATCGCTGACCACCTGGCCGTCGATGCGCACGCGCTGTGCCACGAGCAGCAGGCGCGCCTGCTGGCGATTGAAGCGGGGCAGGTTGCTGAGGAAACGGTCAACGCGCATGGCTATCGGCTGTCGGACAAAAGGCCGCGCATCTTACGGGATCGGCCGGGCGGCTGCTTGCAGTTGCGCGTCGACCCGGGCACAGCGCGGGCACAGGCAGGAGCGATCGCGCAGCTGTGGCGGCAGGGCTTCGAGCACCGCCGGATCGATGCTCACGCTGTAGCACCAGCAGGCCTGGTCGGCGGTACGCGGGTCGGCCAGGGCGCAGTCGTTGCGGGCGCCACAGGCCGGGCAGAGGTTGGGGCTGTTCAGGGTCTGGTCATTCATAGCTGGAGTGAGGCATTTCCACGCAGGTGCGATTACGGCCGGTCTGCTTGGCACGGTACAGCGCATGGTCGGCGCGCGACAACAGGTCATGCAGGGTGTCGTTCGCCTGCAGCGTCGTCAGGCCGATACTGACGGTCAGTTGCAGGCTCTTGCCTTCATAGGCATAGCGCTGTTGTTCGATCAGCAGGCGGATCTTCTCGGCGATCTTCAGCGCCGTGGCGCTGTCGGTGTCCTTGAGCAGCACGATGAATTCCTCGCCGCCCCAGCGGCAAACGATGTCGGCCTGGCGCAGGCAACTTTCCAGGTGCCGCGCGAACCCGCTCAGCACCTGGTCGCCGGCGAGGTGGCCATGGGTGTCGTTGAGGCGCTTGAAGTGGTCCAGGTCCAGCAACAGGGCGGTCAGGGGCTTGGTTTCGCGCTGGGCCTCGTGCATGGCCTGCGCGGCCAGCAGGTCGAAACCGCGGCGATTGGGCAGGCCGGTGAGGCTGTCGAGCGTGGCCTGGGTTTCGAGTTTGCGCTGGTAGCGCCCGATCAGGCGGTGGAGCAGGGCCAGCACGCTCAGGGTGACGCCCAGGCAGATCAGCAGGTTGAGGTACAGCGAGCGGCGGATATCACCCAGGGCGCTGTCTTCGCGCTTGTCGACGAACAGGTACCAGTTCAGCTCGGGAATGAAACGCACATTGAGGAAGTGCCGCTGGCCGTGGGCGCTGTAGTCGTAATTGCCGCCGTGGGGCTCGGACAACCCGATCTGCAGGTCGTGCAGGTTCTCCAGCGCGCTTAGGGACTGGCCGGCCCGGGCGCCCTGCGGCCCGCCTTCGGCTCCGGTGAGGACGATCCGGCCCTGGGTGTCGACGAAGTACACCGTGCGCTGATAACGCTGCTGGTAGCGGTCGATCAGCTTGACCACCGTGTCCACGGCCAGGCCGACGCCGGCGATGCCGATGAAGTTGTCCTGGTAGTCGTAGACCTTGTAGTTGATGAAAAACGTCAGGTTGTTCTGGTTGGCCTGGTCCGGATCGACATTGATTTCATAGGGCGCGGCCATGTCGCGTACCCGGAAGTACCAGGCATCGCGAGGCGTGTCGGGGCTGACTTTCTTCAGCACGCCCTTGGCGTGGTAGTAGGTCAGGGTGCCGTTGGAGACGAAGAACGCGGTGTAGGCGCCGTAGTGGGTCATGACCTCGTTGAGGTAACGGGTCATCTGCCCGGGGTCGCGCTCGCCACCCATTACCCAGTCGCGCATGAAGGTGTCGCGGGACATCATCGAGGAAATCAACACCGGTCGTACCAGGTCTTTCTGGATCTCCGAGTACACGGTGTCGGAGGTCAGCGGCAGCTCGGTGTTGACGATGTTGTCGCGGATCGAGGTGCGCGAGGCGTAGTAACTGAGAAAGGAGGTGGCCAGGAAGCCGCAACCCAGCAGCGCGATGAGGGTAATGATCAGCGAGCGTTGCGAATACAGGGGGGAACGAAGCGACATGGCGATTCCCTGGCAGTGACCCGATGCAAGCATTCTAGTGGCAGTGCCGACGAATCGCCGGGGCATTTTCAATACCCGGCCGGCACGCTGCAGGCCGCGGAAACCGCGGCTTTTGGGATCCAGGATCCGGGTTGGGCGACTTGTATCAAGGTGTAACGAAAATCGCACCAGATCCCGTTTTCGCGGTCAGATATTTCGACAGCCAGAACATCCTTGGGTGTCGCCGGCCAGCGTCGCTGGCAGGGCTCTTCAGCGGTCCGGGAGGCCGCCATGTATCGTCGAATTCTGCTCACTGCGTTCCTGGGTTTGGCTCTTTCTGCCTGCGTTCCCTATTACGACTACGACGGCGGTTCCACTTACTACCGCTCTGAGGTCTATACGACGCCGGCGCCGGTCTATTACGGCGGCTCCTATTATTCTTCCGGCCGCAGCTATTACGCGCCGCGTTATTACCAGCCGGCACCGCGTTACTACCAGCCCCGGTATTACCAACCGGCCCCGCGTTATTACCAAGTGGCGCCACGGGCCGTTTACCGCAGCTACCCGAACCGTGGCTGGGACGGCCACCGCCAGGGCTGGAACAATGACTATCGGGGCCACGGCGGCCGTGACGGCTGGCGGGGCGGTCGAGACTGGAGCGATCGCGGTCGCGACGATCGCCGCGGCGACCGTCACAACCGCTGATTCACCCCTTACCCGCAAGCGGCGCCTGGAGCGCCGCTTTTTCATGGGCGGTTTTCAGACGTCCGACAGGTCTGCCAGGGGGTGACGACCTTCCCAGGCCTTGTGGAAGTGCGCCTGCACCACCGCATCGGGTACGCGGTTGATGTCCGGCCAGTGCCAGTGGGGCTTGTGGTCCTTGTCGAGGAGCCGCGCCCGCACCCCTTCGCTGAACTCCGGGTGCCGGCAGCAGTTCAGGCTCAGGGTGTATTCCATCTGAAACACCTGCGCCAGGGACAGGTGGCGCGCCCGCTCGATCTGCTCCCATACCAGGTGTGCGGTCAGCGGGCAGCCCTCGAGCATGGTCTTGGCGGCGCGGGCGAACAGGGCATCGTCCTGGTCGCGAAGCTGGCCGATGGCTTTCCAGGCGCAACGTATGTCGCTGACATCCAGCCATTCGTCGATCTGTCGGCGGCGCGGCAGCCATTGCGCTTCGGGCATCTGCACCAGGGCTTCCTGTTGCAGGGCCTTGAGCAGGCTGTTGAGCTGCATTGCGGTCTGCTCCTGCCAATTGAGCTGCAACAGCCCGTCGATCAGCGCTTCTTGCTGATCGTCGCGCAGGAAGCGGTCGGCCAGGTCCAGGTCAAGGGCGTCGCGGCCGTTCATGTGCGCGCCGGTCAGGCCGAGGAACAGCCCGAGCTTGCCCGGCAGGCGCGAGAGGAACCAGCTGGCGCCGACATCCGGGTACAGGCCGATGCTGATCTCCGGCATCGCCAGGCGGCTGCTCGGGGTGACGATACGGATGCCTGCGCCCTGCAACAGGCCCATGCCGCCGCCGAGCACATACCCGTGGCCCCAGCAGACCAGCGGTTTCGGGTAGGTGTGCAGGTGGTAGTCGAGGCGGTATTCCGCGGCGAAGAACTGCGCCGCCAGCGGCGGGACCTCGCCAGGGTGGGCCAGGCAGGCCTGGACCAGGCTGCGCACTTCACCACCGGCGCAAAAGGCCTTGGCGCCGTTGCCGCGCAGCAGCACGCAGACCACTTGCGGGTCGCGGGCCCAGGCTTCCAGGCGGTCGCTCAACTGATGGATCATCGGCAGGGACAGGGCATTGAGGGAGGATTCGGCGTCCAGGCTGGCGATGCCGATGCGCGCGCCGTCGGTGCCGGTGAGTTCTTCGAAGTGCAGATTCATCGTGACCTCGATCGGGAATTTGAGCGTTCAGTATGATCGCTATGGGCGAAAGTGCGGGTTCTGCGTCAGATCAATTGACAAGCGTGGTGGGCTTTCCTAGGGTGCGCCCATTGATTTTTCCGGGTGCAACCATGACCGCCGACGACCGTATCAAACTCGAACCGAGCTGGAAGCAGGCCCTGCGTGCCGAATTCGATCAGCCTTACATGACGGAGTTGCGCGAGTTCCTGCGCCAGGAACATGCCGCCGGCAAGGAGATCTACCCACCGGGCCCGCTGATCTTCAACGCGCTGAACTCGACGCCGCTGGACAAGGTCAAGGTGGTGATCCTCGGCCAGGACCCTTACCACGGCCCGGGCCAGGCCCACGGCCTGTGCTTCTCGGTGCAACCCGGGGTGCCGGCGCCGCCGTCCCTGGTGAATATCTATAAAGAACTCAAGCGCGACCTGAACATCGACATCCCCAACCACGGCTACCTGCAAAGCTGGGCCGACCAGGGCGTGCTGATGCTCAACACCACCATGACCGTGCAGCGGGCCAACGCCGCCTCCCACGCGGGCAAGGGCTGGCAGTATTTCACCGACCGGATCATCGAAGTGGTCAGCGAGCACCAGCCGCATCTGGTGTTCCTGTTGTGGGGCTCCCACGCGCAGAGCAAGCAGAAACTGATCGACACCACCAAGCACCTGGTGCTGACCTCGGTCCACCCGTCGCCGTTGTCGGCTTATCGCGGGTTTATCGGTTGCGGGCATTTCAGCCGGACCAACAAATACCTCGAGCAGAACGGCGAGACGCCGATCGAGTGGCGACTGCCGCCCGTCTGAGGTCCTATCGCGGGCAAGCCTCGCTCCTACAGAAGCACGCGTTGTAGGAGCGAGGCTTGCCCGCGATAAAGACACCTCGGCCGTTCAGACGGAATCCGCTTCCCGGTTCCACCGCCGGAACAGCGGCTCGGCCAGGAACAGCACGAACAGCAAGCGCATCACCTGCATCGCCGTCACCAGCGGCACCGACAGTTGCAGGGTCTCAGCCGTCAGGCTCATTTCCGCGATGCCGCCGGGCATCATGCCCAATGTCAGCGAACGCAGGTCCAGGTGGGTCAGGGCGCTCAGGGCCATGGCCGCGAGGCCGGCGATGAGCATGGTCAGCGCGGTGCCGACCAGGGTCCGGCCCATGAACGACGGCGCGCGACGGAAGAACTGACGATTGAAGTGACAGCCCAGACCGCTGCCGATCAGCCACTGGCCGATCTGGCTGGCGCCATCCGGCAGGCCGATATGCAAGTCCCAGCCGATACTGACCGCGGCGCTGACCAGCAGCGGCCCGAACAGCCAGGGGTTGGGTTGGCGCAGGCGCTGCCAGGCCCAGGCGACCAGCGCGCCCGCGGGAAATAGCAGGGCCAGCCAGCGCCAGTCGACACTGGCGGGATGCAGTTGCGGCACGCCTTCACCGAGCAGGTATTTGAAGGCTGCCGGCACGCACAGGACCACCACCAGCACCCGCAGGCTCTGCCCGGCCGCGACGCGGCTGAGCACCGCGCCGTTGCGCGCGCCAAGGTTGACCATCTCGCCGGAGCCGCCCGGCATGCTGGAGAAGAACGCGGTGGCCCGGTCCTCGCCGGTGCGCCGCAGCAGCCAGACCCCGACCACGCTGGACAGGCTGGTGACCAGCGCACCGAAGAAGATCAGGCCGAAGTGGCTCATGACCTGCTCCATCACCAGCGGGGTGAAGTGCAGGCCGATACCGATGCCGACCACCCATTGCCCACATTTGCGACCGCCGGGAATTTCCGCCAGTTGCCAGGGCGTCAGGCAGCGCACCAGGATGATCGCCAGCAACGAGCCGACCATCCACGGCAATGGCCAGCCGATCTGGCTGGCGAGGTAGCCGCCGACCAGACCGACCAGGGGCGTACCCCACCACTGTTTGAAGGTGACCTCAGACATCGGCCACGGTGCGTTGCGGGGCCGAGCGCTTGCGCCAGATGCGCAGCAGCGGCATCAGCAGCATGAGCACGGTCAGCACCCAGACACCGACGGTGATCGGGCTGGACCAGAGGATCTCCATCGCACCGTTGGAGATCGACAGCGCGCGGCGCAGGTTCTGTTCCATCAGCCCGCCGAGAATGAAGCCCAGCAGCACCGGCGACAGCGGGAAGTCCAGCTTGCGCAGGATGTAGCCGAAGATCCCGATGCCGACCATCAGGAACAGGTCGAAGGTGGTGGCGTGCACCGCATACACACCGATCCCGGTAATGATCGCGATCACCGGCACCAGGGCCCAGTTCGGCACCGCGAGGATGCGGGTGAAGACGCGGATCATCGGGATGTTGAGGATCACCAGCATGATGTTGGCGATGAACAGCGAGGCGATCAGGCCCCAGACGATATCCGGCTGCTGCTGGAACAGCAGCGGGCCCGGGGTGATGTTGTACAGCGACAGGGCGCCGATCATCACCGCGGTGGTGCCCGAACCCGGGACGCCGAGGGTCAGCATCGGCACCAGGGCACCACAGGCCGAGGCGCCGATCGCGGTTTCCGGGGCCGCCAGGCCGCGCTTGTCGCCCTGGCCGAATTTGCCGTTGGGGCCGGCAATGCGTTTTTCGGTCATGTAGGCCACGGCGCTCGCCAGGGTCGCGCCAGCGCCCGGCAATACACCCATGATGAAGCCCAGCAGACCGCAGCGCAGGTTGACGATGAACACCGACGCCGCTTCCTTGAAGTTGAACATCATGCGTCCGGTGGCTTTCACCGCTTCCTGGCCGCGATGGGTCTTTTCCAGCAGCAACAGGATCTCGCTGATGGAGAACAGGCCCAGCACCAGCACCACGAACTGAATGCCATCGGTGAGGTGAATGTTATCGCCGGTGAAGCGGTACACGCCGCTGTTGGCGTCGATGCCGACCGAGGACAGGAACAGGCCGATCAAGGCCGCGATAAAGGTCTTGATCGGCCGGTCGCCGGCCATGCCGCCGAGACAGACGATGGCGAACACCATCAGCACGAAGTATTCCGCGGGGCCGAAGGCAATCGCCCATTTCGCCAGGAGCGGGGCGAACAGCACCATGCCGCAGGTGGCGATGAACGCGCCGATGAACGAACTCCAGGCCGAGAGCGACAGCGCCACCCCGGCGAGGCCCTGGCGAGCCATCGGGTAGCCGTCGAGGGTGGTCATCACGGTGGAGGCTTCGCCCGGGATGTTCAGCAGGATCGAGCTGATCCGGCCGCCGTATTCGCAACCCAGGTACACCGCGGCCAGCAGGATCAGCGCCGACTCCGGCGGCAGGCCGAGGGCGAAGGCGATCGGGATCAGCAGCGCCACGCCGTTGATCGGGCCCAGGCCCGGGAGCAGGCCGACCACGGTGCCGATCAGGGTGCCGGTCAGGGCGGTGACCAGATTGTAGGGGCTCAGCGCGACGCCGAAACCCTGGCCCAAATAGCCAAGCGTATCCATATCAGTTCTCCAGAACGTCGAGCAGGCCCAGGGGCAGTGGCACGTCCATGACGCGGTCGAAGAGCACGTACAGACCGATCGCCATCAGCGTGGTGACCACGGCGCTGGGCAACCAGCGGCCGCCGTACAGGCGGGCCATCGGAATGCCGATCAGGATGCTGCTGAGAATGAAGCCCAGGGGTTCGAACAGGCCGGCGAAGACCAGCAGCAGGACGACGCAGATACTGATCTTGACCAGGGTTTCACGGTCCAGGGGCGGCTCGTCCTCGCTGTGCTTGATCGGCGCCGGGCGAAACAGCATGTACAGCAGCGCCAGGCTCATCAGCCCGAGCATCAGCAGGGGAAAGGCCCGTGGGCCGACCGGCTCGTAGGAAAATGCCGCCTGGTAGGGCCAGGCCATCAGCGCCAGGCCCAGGCAGACCAGGAGCAGCACCGAGGCGAAAATGCGTTGTAAGAGCATGGGAAACTCCTGGACCCCGCCCCGGGAAGGGCAGGGCCGCTAGACAGGGACGATCACTGGATCAGGCCGAACTCTTTGGCCAGGGTCTTGTAGTCGGCCACCTGTTTCTTCACGTAGGTGTCCAGCTCCGGCCCGGTCATGGCGAACGGGAAGAGTTCGCGCTGGTCGCGCAGCTTGGCGAATTCCTCGGACGCCAGCAGCTTGTCGAAGGCGTCCTTCCACCAGGCGTAGTCCTCGTCGCTGACCTTCGGCCCGAGGTAGAAACCGCGCACCACCGGCCAGACGATGTCGTAGCCCTGTTCCTTGGCGGTGGGGATGTCCTTCATTTCCGGCTCGTCGAGGCGCTTGTCGGAGAACACCGCCAGCAGGCGCATGTCGCCGCTCTGGATATGCGGCATGGAGTCGGAGATGTCGGTACTGCCGACCTGGATATGCCCACCCAGCAGCGCGGTGGCGATTTCGCCGCCGCCTTCCAGGGCCACGTAGCGCAGGTCGCGCGGGTTGATCCCGGCGGCCTTGGCGATCAGCGCGGTCTGCATCCAGTCCTGGCTGCCGACGGTGCCGCCGGAGCCGATCACCACCGAGCTCGGGTCTTTCTTCAGCGCCTTGACCAGGTCGTCGAGGGTTTTGTACGGCGAATCGCTCTTCACCGCGATGGCGCCGTAGCTGGTGCCGACGGCGGCCAGCCAGCGCACCGCGCTTTCATCGAAGCGGCCGAACTTGCCCTGGGCCAGGTTCAGCAGCGAACCGCTGGACCAGGCCACCAGCGTGCCGGCGTCGGCAGGGCGCTGGGCCACCACCGCGTTGTAGGCCACCGCGCCGACACCGCCGGGCATGTAGGTCACGCGCATCGGTTTGGTCAGCAGCTTTTCGTTGACCAGCGCGCTTTGCGCCAGCTTGCAGGTCAGGTCGAAACCGCCGCCGGGGGAGGCCGGGGCGATGCATTCCGGGCGCTTGGGTTCGGCGCTGGCGGCGAGCAGTTGGCCGGCGAACAGCATACAGCCGGCGGCGAGGGCCAGTTTACGCAGTGATGGGTTCATGCTTGTCTCCACAGGAGTTGTTGTTGTGTGTTGCATGCCAGGGCCTTGCGCGGCCCAGGCCGGCGCAGAAGCCGTCCGGCCGCTTACCAGAGCGCCAGGCTGTAGCTCACCAGCAGGCGTACTTCATCCGCGTCGCGGGCCGAATAGTTGGAGCGGTAGGTGGCGTTGCGCAGGCGTACCGCGACGTCCTTGAAGGTGCCGCTTTGCACCACGTACTTGAGCTCGGTGTTGCGTTCCCATTCCTTGCCGGTGTCGCCGTTTTTCAGGGCGATGTTGTCGCCGCTCAGGTAACGGGTCATGAAAGTCAGGCCGGGGATCCCGAGCTTGCCGAAGTCGTAGTCGTAGCGCGCCTGCCAGGAACGTTCCTCGGCGCCGGCGAAGTCGTTGATCTGCACGAAGTTGACCAGGTACGGGTCGGCCCCGTCGACGTAGGGGAAGGCGCTGTCGCCGGACATGTGCTGGTAGCCGGCGCTGAGCTTATGCCCGTTCAGGGCATAGCTCACCAGGCCGTTGAGGGAGCGGTTGTCGATCTTGCCGCCGCGCGCCTGCCCCTGGTCGTCGCTGACCGCGAAGCGCAGGTCGCTGGCGAAGGTGCCCGGGCCCATCGGCTGCGAGGCGAGCAGGCCGAAGAAGTGCTGGTTGTAGACTTCGGCGAGCTGGGCGAAGTGGTAGCTGCCGGTGATCTTGTCGGTGAACTTGTAATCCACGCCGCCGAAGTCGAAGTGCTTGCCGGCGACGGTGCCGGCGAAGCGGCTGTTCTTGTTGTTGAGGGCGATGTCCTCGAAGTCGGTGCTGTCGCGGTCCTTGGCTTTCTCCAGGCGCCCACCGGTAAAGGTCAGGTTCTTGATTTCTTTGGAGGTCAGCAGGCCGCCCTCGAACGTCTGCGGCAGGATGCGCCCGTCGTTGGGCTTGAGAATCGGCAGTTCGGGGATCAGGCTGCCGATCTTCAGCTCGGTGGCGGAGATCTTCATCTTCCCGGTCAGGCCGACCTTGGAGTACTCGTCGGCGGCGCGCCCGTTATCGTGGGTCGGCAGCAGGCCGGTGCCGGTACGGTCGGGGCTGGAGTCGAGCTTGATGCCGAGCATGCCCAGCGCATCGACGCCGAACCCCACGGTGCCGTTGGTGTAGCCCGATTGCAGGTTGAGCATGAACCCCTGGGCCCACTCGTCGCGCTTGGATTGCTGGGCACTGGTGCCGCTGCGGAAGTCGCGGTTGAAGTACATGTTGCGGGTTTCGAGGGTGGCGCTGCTGTCTTCGAAGAAGGCGGCCTGGCTGATCGGCGAGAAACCGGCAAGGGCGGCGGCGCTGGCGAGGGCGGTCTGGCTGAGGCGGGAAAAACGAACAGGCTGGCAGGCCTGAGGCTGCATGGACAGCATCGTGTTGTACTCCGTTATTGTTCTTATTGGCGAAAACGCTTCGAGGCGTTTTTCGGGGGTGCTGCCGGGAGGCAGCCACGGAAGTCGAAACAATCCGTAACAGGACTCTAAAGGCCCAACCTTTCGCTAACCTTTCAGCAGACTTTCACGGTTTTCGGGCTTCACAGCAGCGGTCCCGGCTGTAAACTCCGCGGCAATAAAAAAGGCCATCGGCCCCTGAACGAGGTAGGAAATCCATGCGTGTGCTTCTCGTCGAAGACCACTTGCAGCTGGCTGAAAGTGTCGCCCAGGCGCTCAAGAGCACCGGCCTGACCGTGGATGTGCTGCATGATGGCGTCGCCGCGGACCTGGCCCTGGGCAGCGAGGATTACGCCATGGCGATCCTCGATGTAGGCCTGCCGCGCCTGGATGGTTTCGAAGTGCTGGCGCGCCTGCGTGCCCGGGGCAAGAACCTGCCGGTGCTGATGCTCACCGCGCGCAGCGACGTCAAGGACCGGGTCCATGGCCTCAACCTCGGGGCGGACGACTATCTGGCCAAGCCGTTCGAGCTGACCGAGCTGGAAGCGCGGGTCAAGGCCCTGCTGCGACGTAGCGTGCTCGGCGGTGAGCGGGTGCAGCGCTGCGGTGTGCTGGCCTACGACCTGGACACCCGGCGCTTCACTCTCGGGGAGGAGCTGTTGACCCTGACTTCCCGCGAGCAGGCGGTGCTCGAGGCGCTGATCGCCCGGCCGGGGCGGGTCATGAGCAAGGAGCAACTGGCGTCCCAGGTCTTCGGCCTGGATGAAGAAGCCAGCCCGGATGCCATCGAGATCTATGTCCATCGCCTGCGCAAGAAACTCGATGGTCACCCGGTGGCTATCGTCACCTTCCGCGGCCTCGGCTACCTGTTGGAAAGCCGCGATGCATAGGCCCAGCAGCCTGCGCTGGCGCCTGCTGTGGAACCTGGCGCTGCTGCTGGTGGTGCTGATGCTGGCCAGCGGCTTCAGCGCCTACTGGAACGGTCGCGAGGCGGCGGACACCGCCTACGACCGGACCCTGCTGGCCTCGGCCCGGACCATCGCCGCCGGCCTGTCCCAGCGCGACGGCAGCCTCAGCGCCAACGTGCCGTATGTGGCCCTCGATACGTTCGCCTATGACAGTGCCGGGCGGATCTACTATCAGGTCAACGATATCCATCAGCAGTTGATCTCCGGCTACGAGAACCTTCCCGGCCCGCCGCCGGGCACGCCGCGCACCGACGATTATCCGGCGCTGGCGCGCTTCTACGATGCCACCTATCAAGGGCAGAACGTGCGGGTGGTGAGCCTGCTCAAGGCGGTCAGCGAGCCGAACATGAACGGCATGGCGGAGATTCGCGTGGCCGAGACCGACGAGGCGCGGGTCAGCATGGCGCGCAGCCTGATGGCCGACACCCTGTTGCGTCTCGGCATGCTGGCTGTCGGTGCCTTGCTGCTGGTGTGGTTCGCGGTCAGCGCCGCCTTGCGCCCGCTGGAGCGTCTGCGCAGCGCGGTGGAAGAACGCCAGCCCGACGATTTGCGGCCCTTGCCGCTGGTCGAGGTGCAGCGTGAGCTGTGGCCGTTGGTGCGGGCGCTCAATCATTTCACCGAGCGCTTGCGCGGGCAGTTCGAGCGCCAGGCGCAGTTCATCGCCGATGCCGCCCACGAATTGCGCACGCCGCTGGCGGCGCTCAAGGCGCGCCTGGAACTGGGGCTGCGCGCCTCGGAAGCGGAAACCTGGCGCACTACCCTGGAAGGCGCTGCCCAGGGCACTGACCGCCTGACCCACCTGGCCAACCAGTTGCTGTCCCTGGCACGTATCGAAAACGGTGCCCGGGCGATTGCCGAGGGCGGTGCGCAGTTGCTCGATCTCAGCCAGCTGGCCCGCGAGCTGGGCATGGCCATGGCGCCCCTGGCGCACGCCCGAGGTATCGCCCTGGCCCTGGAAGCGGACGAACCGGTGTGGCTACGCGGTGAGCCGACGCTGTTGAACGAGCTGCTGAGTAACCTGGTGGACAATGCCCTGGCTCACACCAAGCCGGGTGGCAATGTGATCCTGAGGGTCAGCGCCCCGGCGGTGCTGGAGGTGGAGGACGACGGCCCGGGGATTCCCCTGGAGGATCGGGACCGGGTGTTCGAGCGCTTCTACCGGCGCAATCCCCATGTCGCCGGCTCCGGCCTGGGCCTGGCGATCGTGGGCGAAATCTGCCGGGCCCACCTGGCGCAGATCAGTCTGCACGATGGCGCACAAGCCGGGCTAAAGGTGCGGGTGAGTTTCAACGCCGGTTGAGATTGCGCTGTCTCAGTGGAACATGGACCGCGATTCAGCCAGGTCGCCGCACATTGCCTTGTTCTCGGGGTCGATCCCGAGCTTCTTGAACGCCGGGACGTTGAAGGCATCGACCCGCGCCAGCGGGTGGTCGCTGTCCTTGTGGCAGTAGAGGGTGGCGACCTGTACCAGGTCGACGTAATCTACCTTGGCGGACTGGCGTTGGAAGTCCAGGTATTGCCCCGGCAACTTGGCCAGTTGTTCCGGAAACTCCCAGACCTGCAGGAGCTTGTCGCCCAGCAACGGGTGGATGCGTTCGATCACATGGTTGAGGCTGACCGGGTCGGACAACAGCTCGTAGTGATCTTCCGCGTAAGTCAGGATCGGCAGCACGCCGATCTGGTGCACCAGCCCGCCGAGGGCGGCCTGGTCGGGTTTGAGCTGGGTGTAGCTGCGGCACAGGGCATAGCTGACGCCGGCGACTTCCAGGCTCTTGCGCCAGACGTCACGCATCTTCTGCGCCACCACGTCCGAGCGGGCATGGAAAATCTGCTCCATGACCAGGCCGATCGCCAGGTTGCTGCTGTAGTTGACGCCCAGCCGGGTAATCGCGGTATGCAGGTCGGTGACTTCCTGGGTGGCGCGCAGCAGCGGGCTGTTGACCACCTTGATCAGGCGCGCCGACAGCGCCGTATCGCGGCCGATCACCTTGCTCAGGGTGCTGACGCTGATTTCCGGATCTTCGGCGGCCCGGCGAATCTGCAAGGCCACTTCCGGTAACGTTGGCAGAACCAGGTCATCGTTATCGATGGCCTCAACCAAATCCTGTTGGACCTTATCCGCCAGCTCACTCATTTCTGTTCTCTAGGGTGTTGCAGGAAATTGCTGCGATCAGCGCTGGATTTCTCGATCGCGATCCAGCTGGTAGGGCAGATCCAGCAGGGTCAGCCCGGGACCCTCGAGCGCGCCAAGATGGAGATTGCCATCTTCTGCTGCTTCGGCTTGCAGTACCGCCAGGAGTTCAATGTTTTCTTCGGCCCGGGCGGCGATCACCACTTCACCGATGGAGCTGCCGTGGGTCGGGGAGAACAGCAGGGTGCCGGGTTCGGGCAGCTCGTCGGCGTTCAGGGCCGCACGGTAGAGACGGCGCTTGAGCTTGCCCAGGTACTGCATGCGCGCGACGATTTCCTGGCCGGTGTAGCAACCTTTCTTGAAGCTGACGCCGCCAACGGCCTGCAGATTGAGCATCTGCGGAATGAACAGCTCGCGGGTGGCCGGCATCACCTGGCCGATGCCCGCGCGGATCTGGCCCAGCAGCCACTGATTGAGATCGCCTTCGGGGAGTTGCGCGGACAGCTTCTGGCGCAGGCTCTCGGTCTGGTCCGCCGGGGCCCAGAGCTCGGCCCGGTCCGCCGAAACGCGAATGGCGATCAGGCCATCGTGGCGCGCGACGGCGCCGTCTTCCGCCGGCAGTTCCAGGCCCAGGTCGGCCAGCAGTGCGGCGGCGTGGTTCAGGCCGAAGCGCGTCCACTGGGCACTTTCGTCGCTGAGCCTGGCCTTGGAGAACACCGCGTATTTCTTCAGGTCCGCCAGTTGCGGCTCCAGTAGCCCGGTGGCCATGGCCAGCAGGCAGCCATCGCCTTCGAGCAGGATGCGGAAGCTCGACTGCATGCGGCCTTTCTGGTTACAGCGCGCGCCCAGGCTGGATTGGCCATCGCTGAGATAGTTGAGGTTGCAGGTCAGCTGGCCCTGAAGGAATTTGCTGGCGTCGGGGCCGCGGACGGCGAGCACGCCTTCGTGGGACAGGGAGCAGAAAAAAGCGGAATCAGCCATGGGTCATCGCAGGGTAAAAAGTCTGGCGGACATCATAAGGTGACGCCCTTGAAATGGGTAGTTCACAAAGGATGGGTGGTGCCCGACCAAAGCCGACTGTTCCGGGGGGCGCCTGGCTGTATACTTGCGCTCTATTTGAGGAGTGCTCCATGGTCGAAGATGTTGAACTGAACCGCCTCTACTGGCACAGCCGTCGCGGCATGCTGGAACTGGACGTGTTGCTGGTGCCATTCGTGAAGGAAGTCTATCCGCAGCTGAACGACGTCGATCGTGCCTGCTACGTCAGGTTGCTCGAATGTGAAGATCAAGACATGTTCGGCTGGTTCATGGAACGCTCCGAATCCTCGGATCCCGAGTTGCAGCGCATGGTGCGCATGATCCTGGACCGTGTTCAGCCCAAGTAGCTCTTTCGAATGCCGCTGGCAGCCTTCCAGGCACTTGCTGGCGGCCTATCTCCTGGCCCAGCTGTTCGCGCTGGGCGCCTTGCTGGTTCTCGATATCGCCTCGTGGGTTCGCCTGATCGGGGTTCTGGCGTGCCTGGGGCACGCGGCCTGGGCGTTGCCCCGGCGGATCCTGCTGAATCACCCCGCGGCTTTTCGCGGTTTGCGCCGCGATGCCGAAGGCTGGCAACTCTGGAATGCCAGGCAGGGTTGGCAGCCGGTGCAACTGCGTCCCGACAGCCTGGCGTTGCCACTGCTGGTGGTGCTGCGTTTTCGCCTGCCGGGCGAGCCTTGGGTGCGGTCCATATGCGTACCGCGGGATGCGCAGGCGGCCGATGTGCACCGGCGCCTGCGCGTGCGCCTCAAGTTCAGTCGTCGTAGGTGGGCGGCACCAGGATAGTGTCCAGGGCCTCGGGCAGCAGGTCCGGGTAGTCGAGGGTGTAATGCAGGCCCCGGCTTTCCTTGCGCTCCATCGCCGAACGAATCATCAGCTCGGCCACCTGGGCCAGGTTGCGCAGCTCGATCAGGTCGCGGCTGACCTTGTAGTTGCTGTAGAACTCGTCGATTTCATCCAGCAGCAGGCGTACCCGGTGCTGAGCGCGTTGCAAGCGCTTGTTGGTGCGCACGATGCCCACGTAGTCCCACATGAAGCGCCGCAGCTCGTCCCAGTTGTGCGCGATGATCACGTCTTCGTCGGAGTCCGTGACCTGGCTGGCGTCCCAGGCGGGCAGGGCGATCGGCAGGGCGATCTGCGGTAGTTGTTGAAGAATGTCGGCCGCCGCGGAGCGCGCGTAGACGAAGCATTCCAGCAGCGAGTTGCTGGCCATGCGGTTGGCCCCATGCAGGCCGGTGAAGCTGGTTTCGCCAATGGCATACAGTCCCGGCACGTCGGTGCGGCCCTGCTGGTCGACCATCACCCCGCCGCAGGTGTAGTGCGCCGCCGGCACCACCGGGATCGGCTCCTTGGTGATATCGATGGAAAACTCCAGGCAGCGCTCATACACGGTCGGGAAGTGGTTCTTGATGAAGGCTGCGGGCTTGTGGCTGATGTCCAGGTAGACGCAATCGATCCCCAGGCGCTTCATCTCGTGGTCGATGGCCCGGGCGACGATATCCCGCGGGGCCAGCTCGGCGCGCGGATCGAAACGTGGCATGAAGCGTTCGCCATTGGGCAGCTTCAGGTGGGCACCTTCGCCGCGCAGGGCTTCGGTGATCAGGAAGCTCTTGGCCTGCGGATGGTAAAGGCAGGTCGGATGGAACTGATTGAATTCCAGGTTCGCGACCCGGCAGCCGGAACGCCAGGCCATGGCGATGCCGTCACCGCAGGCACCATCGGGATTGCTGGTGTAGAGGTAGACCTTGGCAGCGCCACCGGACGCGAGGATGACGAACCGTGCTCCATAGGTATCGACTTCACCGGTGGCGCGGTTGAGGACATAGGCGCCAAGGCAGCGATCGCCTTCCAGCCCCAGGCGTTTCTCGGTGATCAGGTCGACGGCGACCCGCTGTTCCAGCAGTTCGATATTCGAGCGTTGCCGGGCCTGGTGCAGCAAGGTCTTGAAGATGGCTGCGCCGGTGGCGTCGGCGGCATGGATGATGCGGCGATGGCTGTGGCCGCCTTCGCGGGTCAGGTGAAACTCGAACCCGCCGTCCTCATTGCCCGATTGCTCGTCCCGGGTGAAGGGAACGCCCTGGTCGATCAGCCATTGGATGGCCTCGCGGCTATGCTCGACCGTAAATCGCACCGCCTCTTCATGGCACAGGCCGCCACCGGCATTGAGCGTGTCGTCGACATGGGATTCGACGGTATCGGTGTCGTCCAGCACGGCGGCGACGCCTCCCTGGGCCCAATAGGTCGAGCCATTGGCGAGGTCGCCCTTGCTCAATACCGCAATGCGCAGATGACCCGGCAAGGTCAGCGCAAGGCTCAGACCGGCAGCGCCGCTGCCAATCACCAGGACATCGTGTTGAAACTGTTGGCTCATCTGGAGTTTCCGCTCAAAAGCGACCCGGGTCGGGGTTGGCGCGAGACGCCTGGATCGGCGAATCAAGGCAGCCATGCAGCCCACTAGTATATAGAGGGGGGGATCGGCACAATAGCCGGGCCTTCGTGGCATTATGAAATTATGAAGACGGGAAAAGCGGTTTTGCGCAGCGCTGGTGGATGGCACGAGGTATCCGCCAAGCCGGCGAACTGGCGACTGTATCGAAGATGTAGCGCCCTTTTTCTCTTCATGGTTACACAATGTTCGTTCTGCACGGCTATAAAGATTGGGAACTTTTGTTACGGCCCCAAACTCAATAGAAGGTTGCCTGATAGAAGGGACAGCGTCGGTTTTATGCAGGACTTGAGTTGCAGTCATGCGGCCCGATTCGACGACAGGATTATTCGCGCAGCCGGCCTTGCCCGTACTGCGTCTTTCGTGCGTGCCAAAGTCAGAGCCCGCAGGAAACTTGCTTGGAGGGGGAGAACTTTTGCGAAAAGCCCGAGTCTATGTTTGCAAGCCTGATCGTTTAGTTATGCAAGCCTCCTTCGAGCTTATCGAGGAGTGTTCATGCTAACCCAGGAAGAGGATCAGCAGCTGGTCGAACGCGTTCAGCGTGGCGACAAGCGAGCGTTCGATCTGCTAGTGCTGAAATACCAGCACAAAATTCTCGGGTTGATCGTGCGTTTCGTGCACGACACCCATGAAGCCCAGGATGTTGCACAAGAAGCCTTTATCAAGGCTTACCGTGCGCTTGGTAATTTCCGCGGCGACAGTGCGTTTTATACGTGGCTGTACCGTATCGCCATCAACACGGCGAAAAACTATCTGGTTTCACGCGGCCGCCGGCCGCCGGATAGCGATGTCAGTTCCGAGGATGCGGAGTTCTACGATGGCGATCACGGCCTCAAGGATCTCGAGTCGCCGGAGCGTGCATTGCTGCGGGATGAGATCGAAGGCACCGTCCATCGAACCATCCAGCAACTGCCGGAAGATTTGCGTACGGCTTTAACTTTGCGCGAATTCGATGGTCTGAGTTACGAGGACATTGCGAGCGTCATGCAATGTCCGGTGGGTACCGTGCGCTCCCGGATTTTCCGCGCTCGGGAAGCCATCGATAAAGCCCTGCAGCCGTTGTTGCAGGAAACCTGAGACAGCGGCGACAGCCAAGAGAGGAACCGCCATGAGTCGTGAAGCCCTGCAGGAATCGCTGTCCGCGGTGATGGATAACGAAGCGGACGAACTGGAATTGCGTCGGGTATTGAATGCCGTCGACGAAGTGGAAACCCGTGAGACCTGGGCCCGTTACCAGATCGCCCGCGCGGCCATGCATAAAGAGTTGCTGCTTCCGCGCCTGGATATCGCCGCGGCCGTTTCTGCTGCATTGGCCGACGAAGCTGTACCGGCCAAGGCTGCTCGCAGCCCATGGCGCAGCCTGGGTCGCCTGGCTGTTGCCGCCTCGGTGACCGTCGCGGTGCTGGCGGGTGTCCGTCTGTACAACCAGGACGAGATCGCCGGCGTCGAACTGGCACAGCAATCAAACCAACCGACCCTGGCTGCTCCTCAAGTAAAAGGCCCTGCTGTACTGGCCGGCTACAATGAGAGTTCGGAAGCCACGGGGCCTATGGCCAATGGCGTATTGCAAGGTCAGCCAGGCTGGCACGATCAGCGTCTGCCAAGCTACTTGCGTCAGCATGCTCAACAAGCTGCACTGAAGGGCACTGAAAGCGCTCTGCCTTATGCTCGTGCGGCGAGCTTGGAAAACCGTTAAGGAGGATCATGCGCGCCATCCCTCTACTCTCGCTTCTGCTCAGTGGCTGGTTCATTGTTCCAGCCCACGCCGACGAAGCTCAGGACTGGTTGAAGCGTCTTGGGCAAGCCGAACAGCAGCAAAGCTTCCAGGGTACTTTCGTCTACGAGCGTAATGGTAGTTTTTCTACCCATAACATCTGGCATCGTGTCCAGGATGGTCAGGTCCGCGAGCGGTTGATCCAGCTCGACGGCTCCGCTCAAGAGGTTGTGCGCGTTGATGGGCGTACCCAGTGTGTCAGCGGTACGCTGGTGGCTGGACTGGGGGATGCCCCCAATTCTTCGGCCCACTCACTCGATCCGGAAAAACTCAAGAATTGGTACGACCTTTCCGTCATTGGCAAGTCGCGGGTGGCTGGGCGGGCGGCGGTCATCGTTGCCCTGACTCCGCGTGACCAGCACCGTTATGGTTTCGAATTGCATCTGGACCGCGAGACGGGCCTGCCACTGAAGTCGCTGCTGCTGAACGACAAAGGGCAGTTGCTCGAACGTTTCCAGTTCACTCGCCTGGACACGGCGGATGTGCCGCGCGACAGCGAGTTGCAGGCCAGCGCTCAATGCAAGGCCGTTGCTCTTGATAGCGACAAGGCTTCCGCGGTGAAGAGCGCGCAGACCTGGCACTCGGACTGGCTGCCGCCAGGTTTCGAGCTGACCAGCAGCAGTGCGCGTAAAGATCCCGATACCAAGACGATGGTCAACAGTCTGATGTATGACGATGGCCTGGCGCGCTTCTCCGTGTTCCTCGAGCCGCTCAATGGCGCGACGGTGACCGACACACGCACCCAGTTGGGCCCGACCGTAGCTGTGTCTCGGCGCCTGACTACCCCCGACGGAGAAATGATGGTGACGGTAGTAGGCGAGATACCTATCGGCACTGCCGAGCGGATTGCCTTGTCGATGCGTACCGACGCCGCTGCGTCCAAGGCGCAATGAGGCGCGTCTCTCAAGTGTTCATCGAGCGTTAATGTTGGTTGTGTAAGAGGTCTGCAATGCCGGCTCTGCAATCGAGATATCTAAATGTTCGGTGAACATTTTCATTTGCAAAACCCCCTGTTTTTTCTTATAGGTCAGAGCCACTAGGTTCTGGCCTTGTCGTTTCCGGAGCAAAAACTACTGCCTGAGTCAGTCGGTATTTCTTGTTCCCTATCGCTTAACCACGCTCGTTGCAATGGGAGCCGTATGTCGATACCACGTTTGAAATCCTATCTCTCCATTTTCGCTACTGTGCTAGTGCTCGGCCAGGCTGTTGCCGCACAGGCGGCGGACCTGCCTGACTTCACGCAACTGGTCGAGCAGGCATCACCGGCCGTGGTCAACATCAGCACCACGCAAAAGCTCCCGGACCGCAAGGTGTCCGCGCAGATGCCCGACCTGGAAGGGTTGCCGCCCATGCTGCGCGAGTTTTTCGAGCGGGGCATGCCACAGCAGCCGCGTTCGCCGCGGGGCGATCGCCAGCGTGAAGCCCAGTCCCTGGGATCGGGTTTCATCATTTCGGCCGACGGTTACATCCTGACCAACAACCATGTGATCGCCGACGCGGATGAAATCCTCGTGCGCCTGGCCGATCGCAGCGAACTGAAAGCCAAGCTGGTCGGTACCGACCCACGTTCCGACGTGGCGTTGCTGAAGATCGATGGCAAGGACCTGCCGGTGCTGAAGCTGGGTAAATCCCAGGACCTCAAGGCCGGCCAGTGGGTGGTGGCCATCGGTTCGCCGTTCGGTTTCGACCACACCGTGACCCAGGGCATCGTCAGTGCCATCGGTCGTAGCCTGCCGAACGAAAACTATGTGCCGTTCATCCAGACCGACGTGCCGATCAACCCGGGCAACTCGGGTGGCCCGCTGTTCAACCTGGCGGGCGAAGTCGTGGGGATCAACTCGCAGATCTACACCCGTTCCGGTGGTTTCATGGGTGTGTCTTTCGCTATCCCGATCGATGTCGCCATGGACGTCTCCAACCAGTTGAAGGCCGGTGGCAAGGTCAGCCGCGGCTGGCTGGGCGTGGTCATCCAGGAAGTGAACAAGGACCTGGCCGAATCCTTTGGCCTGGAGAAACCGGCCGGTGCGCTTGTGGCGCAGATTCAGGACGACGGTCCGGCGGCCAAGGGCGGCCTGCAGGTCGGTGACGTGATCCTGAGCATGAACGGTCAACCGATCATCATGTCGGCGGACCTGCCGCATCTGGTCGGTGCGCTCAAGGCTGGGGCGAAAGCCAATCTGGAAGTGATTCGCGACGGCAAGCGCAAGAATGTCGAGCTGACCGTAGGTGCGATTCCGGATGAAGACCAGGCCCTGGACACCATTGGCAAGTCCGGCGCCGAGCGCAGCAGCAACCGCCTGGGTGTGGCTGTGGTCGAGCTGACCGACGAGCAGAAGAAAGCCTTCGATATCAAAGGCGGTGTAGTGATCAAGGAAGTGCAGGACGGCCCAGCCGCGCTGATCGGCCTGCAGCCGGGCGACGTGATCACCCACCTGAATAACCAGGCGATCACTTCGACCAAGAACTTCACGGAGATTGCCCAGGCTCTGCCGAAGAATCGTTCGGTCTCGATGCGCGTCCTGCGTCAAGGGCGAGCCAGCTTCATTACCTTCAAGCTGGCCGAATAATCCGCGCAGCGGATCGATCGCCAAATAAAAAGCCCGCCTCGAAAGAGGCGGGCTTTTTTGTGGGTCCAAGTCTGGCTCAGCGCATCATGTCCTTGACCATCTGCTCCTGATCCATCAGTTCGCGCTGGCGGGCGTCGATTCGCGAGGACAGGGGGAAGTTGCTGCCGGCGCGACGCTTGGCGAAGTCCAGTTGCTGGATCGCCTGGCGATAGTCGCCGACCAGGGCGAAGTACTCGGCTCGCGCCTGGTGCAGGCCGATGATATTGCCGGACAGGCCGCGGGTTTCGGCCACCGAATACCACACGTCCGGATCGTCGGGGCGGCTCTTGAGCAGGTTCTCCAGGGCCTTCTCGGCATCAGCCGGACGATTCTGCTTGAGCAGCAGATCGACCCTGACCTGGTTCAGGGGGTAGTTGCCCGGGTATTGCGCAAGCATCTTGTCCACCCGGGCCTGGGCATCCGCAAAGCGGCTGGTGGCCGTATCCAGGTCGATCTGGGCCAGGTTGTAGGTGATGTCGTTAGGCTGCTTGGCCAGCAGCTGCTTGAGGTTCTCCCGGGCATCGTTGAACTGGCTGCCCTTGATCTGGGCGATGGCCAGGCCATAACGCGCGATGTCGTTCTTCGGGTTGTCGTCGAGCTGGGCGCGAAAGCGCTTGGCGCCCATGCCCGGAGACTCTTCATAGATCAATTGCACCCGTGCACGAATCAACTGGTAGCGCAGGCTGTCTTCCTTGCCGCCGGCCTTGGCCTGTTCGGCGCGGTTGCGGGTGTCGGCGATCCGCGATTCGGTAACCGGGTGAGTCAGCAGGAATTCCGGTGGCTTGGCGTCGAAGCGGTACTGACGCATCAGGCGCTCGAACATGGTCGGCATGGAGCGCGGGTCATAGCCGGCTTTTTCCAGGTTGAGAATGCCGATGCGGTCGGCTTCCTGTTCGTTCTGCCGGGAAAAGCGCCGTTGTTCCTGGATGGCAGCGGCCTGGGTGCCGGCGATGGCAGCGATGCCGGCATCACCGCCACCCGCCGCGGCGAGCACGATACCGGCCAGCAGGGCAGCCATCATCGGTACCTGCATGCGTTGCGAGGCTTCGACGCCGCGAGCGAAGTGGCGTTGTGACAAGTGAGCCAGTTCGTGAGCCAGCACCGAGGCATATTCGCCTTCGGTCTGGGCATTGAGGAACAGGCCGCCGTTGACTCCGACAATACCGCCGGGGGCGGCAAAGGCGTTGAGTTGCGGGCTGTTGATCAGGATGAACTCCAGGCGCCGGTCGTTGACCTGGCTGGTCTCGACCAGTTTGTAGACGCTGGTTTCGACGTAGTCCTTGAGTTGCGGGTCGTTGAGTTGCGAAACCTGGCTGCGCAGCAGCGCCAGCCAGGCGCGGCCCAGTTGGTATTCCTGTTGTGGCGAGACAATGGCAGAACTGGCATCACCGAGTGACGGCAGGTCGTCGGCGAAGCCTGGTGAGGCGAGCAGGCAAGCGAGCGTCAGCAGGGTAGGGCGCAAAAAAGTCATGCACAAAGCCTTAGTCGACAAAGAGTCTACTGTAGCCGGACACCAGGCCTTGGACCAGATATTCTAGGCACCTTGACGACCCACCCGGAGTGACGCAATGACTGATGCCGTAGCCCACGATGCCGAGCTCGACGCCAGCGGACTGAACTGCCCGCTACCGCTGCTCAAGGCCAAGATGGAACTCAATCGGCTGGCCAGCGGCGCGGTGCTCAAGGTCATCGCCACCGATGCCGGTTCCCAGCGTGACTTTCGCACCTTTGCCCGTTTGGCCGGTCATACCCTGCTTCGCGAGGAAGACGAAGCGGGGGTCTACCGTTACTGGCTGAAGAAAGCCTGAGCCGCCCCGAAACCCTCGTGCCTCTTTTTAAGGATCATTGATGTTCAAGGTTTTACGCGACTGGGTTCAGCGCTATTTCTCCGATGAAGAGGCGGTGGTACTGGCCGTCCTGTTGTTCCTGGCCTTCACCGCGGTGCTGACGCTGGGGGGCATGCTTGCCCCCGTGCTGGCAGGGATGGTGCTGGCGTATCTGATGCAGGGGCTGGTGCTGACGCTCGAGCGCTGGCGCTTGCCCGGCGCCGTGGCGGTGGGCCTGGTCTTCGCCTTGTTCATGGGGATGTTGCTGGTGTTCATCGTGGTCGTCGTGCCGCTGTTGTGGCACCAGTTGATCACCTTGTTCAACGAGTTGCCGGGGATGCTCGCCAAGTGGCAATCGCTGCTTCTGCTGTTGCCGGAGCGTTATCCGCACCTGGTGTCGGACGAACAGGTGTTGCAGGCAATCGAAGTGGCGCGCGGCGAGATCGGCAAGTTCGGCCAGTGGGCGCTGACCTTTTCGCTGTCCAGCCTGCCGCTGCTGGTCAATATCATGATCTACCTGGTGCTGGTGCCGATCCTGGTGTTTTTCTTCCTCAAGGACCGGGCAATGATCAGTCAGTGGGTGCGCGGTTACCTGCCGCGCGAGCGCGCCCTGATTACCCGCGTGGCCCAGGAAATGAACCGGCAGATCGCCAACTATATTCGCGGCAAGGTAATCGAGATCGTGATTTGCGGTGGCGTGACCTACATCGCCTTCGTGGCCCTGGGGCTGAACTATGCGGCCCTGCTGGCATTGCTGGTGGGGATCTCGGTGGTGGTGCCCTATGTCGGGGCGGTGGTGGTGACCGTGCCGGTGGCGCTGATCGCGCTGTTCCAGTGGGGCTGGAGCGATCAGTTCATCTACCTGATGGCGGTCTACGGCATCATTCAGACACTGGATGGCAACGTGCTGGTGCCGCTGCTGTTTTCCGAGGCGGTGAACCTGCACCCAGTGGCAATCATTTGCGCAGTGCTGCTGTTTGGTGGTTTGTGGGGATTCTGGGGGGTGTTTTTCGCGATTCCCCTGGCCACGCTGTTCAAGGCGGTGCTGGATGCCTGGCCGCGTAAAGAACCGGTCGTGGCGCCCTTGCTCTAGGAATTTTCTGCGCTGGAAACGAAAAGGGGCGGCTGATTCAGCCGCCCCTTTTCATTCTGTAGCCGGGCTCAGGCCTTGTTCAGGGCCTGGGCGGCGGCCAGTACCGCATCCACATGGCCTGGCACTTTCACGCCGCGCCATTCCTGGCGCAGCACGCCGTTCTTGTCGATCAGGAAGGTGCTGCGATCGACACCCATGTATTCCTTGCCGTAGAGCTTCTTCAGCTTGATCACGTCGAATAGCTGGCAGACGGCTTCGTCCTTGTCGCTGATCAGCTCGAAGGGGAACTCCTGCTTGCACTTGAAGTTCTCGTGGGACTTCAGGCCGTCGCGGGAAACGCCGAACACCTCGGTATTGGCTGCCTTGAACGCGGCGTATTGATCGCGAAAGCCCTGGCCTTCGGTCGTGCAACCCGGGGTGCTGTCCTTGGGATAGAAGTAGATCACCACCTGCTTGCCCTTGAGCGCCGCGAGGCTGACGGTCTGACCGCTGGTGGCCGGCGCTTCGAAATTGGCAACAGGTTGGTCGATGGCAACGGTCATTGGGGCTTCCTTACATGGGGTTCTGTGGGCGCCAGGGTTCGATCAGCGCGTCGAGGTTCAGTGCGTCGGCAAAGTCCAGGAACTGATCGCGCAGCCAGCTGATCTGGGTGCCGGCCGGCAGGGTCACGGTAAAGGTGGCGTTGAGCATGGTGCCGCCGGTCTGTGGCGCCTGATAGGTATCGCAGGTCAGGTTTTCCAGCTCGATATGGTGGTCGATGAAGAACTGGCACAGCTCGTTGACGATGTCCGGGCGGTAGGCAGCGCTGACATAGGCCACATAAGGCAGCGCCTGTGGACGGTTGTCCAGCGCCGCGCTGCGCACCACGTTGACGGTGAAGGCATACTTCTTCGCCAGCGACGGCAGGCCAGCTTCCAGGCGCGCCAGGGCGTCCCAACTGCCGGAAACCTCCAGGACCAGCGCACTGCATTCGCCGTGGCGGGTCAGGCGGGAGGTCACCACCGCGCAGCGATTTTCATGGCTGGCGCGGCACAGGACGTTGGTCAGCTCCATGGGATTGGCGCCGAGGGCACTGATGACAAGGAATTGTTCGCGGACTGTGGGGGTGGACATGCAGCATTCCTAAAGCGATGAGCGGTCGATACTTTTTGCCGGCTCGAGTTCTGGGTAAACCTCCGGATGCGATTTCAGAAGCCCTGAAACGCCAGGTTGCGACGAGCTCCATGGAGACCAGAGCGAGGGGCGGCAACGCAGGATTGGGGCTTCGGATGCCGAAAAGGGAGGCTGGAACCCGGCGTACAAGCTGGTCAGTACCGATCAAAGTCTGAAGGGTAGCGAAATCCGTCGCTCAGGGGAATGCTCGCAGCACGGTACTTCGCTTGTGCAAGCATCTTGGCGCCAGTACCATTACCGCTCTCTTTTTCCGGCAGGAGCGGTTGCATGATTGCGGGCAGTATGGTGGCACTGGTCACACCCATGGATGCACAGGGTCGTCTCGACTGGGACAGCCTGAGCAAACTGGTGGACTTCCACCTGCAAGAGGGCACCAACGCCATTGTGGCGGTCGGCACCACGGGTGAGTCGGCTACCCTCGATGTGAACGAACACATCGAAGTGATTCGCCGGGTGGTCGCTCAGGTTGCGGGGCGCATCCCGGTGATCGCCGGTACCGGTGCCAACTCGACGCGCGAAGCGATCGAACTGACCACCAATGCGAAGATCGCCGGCGCCGATGCGTGCCTGCTGGTGACCCCGTACTACAACAAGCCGACGCAAGAAGGCCTGTATCAGCATTTCCGCGCCATTGCCGAAGCCGTCGATATCCCGCAGATCCTCTACAACGTCCCGGGCCGCACCGCTTGCGACATGCAGGCTGAAACCGTGATCCGCCTGTCGACCGTGCCGAACATCATCGGCATCAAGGAAGCCACTGGCGACCTGCAACGCGCCAAGGACATCCTGGCCGGCGTGCGCAGCGACTTCCTGGTGTACTCCGGCGACGACGCAACCGCCGTCGAGCTGATCCTGCTGGGTGGCAAGGGCAACATTTCTGTGACCGCCAACGTGGCGCCCAGGACCATGAGCGAGATGTGTGCCGCCGCGATGCAAGGCGACGCCGCCACTGCCCGGGCGATCCACGAGAAGCTGATGCCGCTCAACAAGACACTGTTCATCGAATCCAACCCTATTCCCGTGAAATGGGCCCTGTGCGAAATGGGCTTGATGGCAAACGGTATCCGTCTGCCGCTCACCTGGCTCAGTGCTGCCTGTCACGAACCGCTGCGGCAGGCCATGCGCCAGTCCGGCGTATTGGTTTAATTGAGGAAGTACTACGCATGAAGCGATTGGCCGGACTTTCCGCACTTGCCTTGATTATCTCCAGCACCAGTGGCTGCGGTTGGATTTGGGGGCCGGAAGGCTACTTCCGCGACCGCGGCAGCGATTACCTGCAAGCGCAACAAACCGCACCGATGCAGCTGCCGTCGGATGTCAGCACTTCCAAGCGGCTCGACCCGCTGTTGCCGATCCCGCGCAACGTGCCCGACGACACCGTCAAGGGCGAATACGTGGTGCCGCGTCCCCAGCCGCTGGGCTCGGTGGCCGATGCCAGCGACTACACCCTGCAGAAGAGCGGCGATTCGCGTTGGGTCATGGCCCAGCACGCGCCTTCCGAAGTCTGGCCGGTGGCCATGCAGTTCTTCCAGGACAACGGTTTCCGGATTGACGAGCAGCGTCCGCAGACCGGCGAATTCACGACCGCCTGGCAGCGCTCCGACGAGCTCTCCGCGTCCATGGCCAAGCGCCTGGGCAGTGCGGGTTCGGCCAACAACGAAACCCGTGTGCGGGTGCGTATCGAGCCAGGCGTGCAGCGCAACACCAGTGAAGTCTATGTGGTCAGCGCCGAGCGTCCTGCCGGCAGCACGTCCAATGTCGATTTCACCAACCGTTCGGTCAACACCGGCCTGGACTCCGCACTTGTCGATGAAATGCTCGCCAGCATGAGCCGCAGCGCCGAGAAGGGCGGTTCGGTGTCCCTGCTGGCCGCACGTGATTTCGATACCCCCAGCCGTGTCAGCCTGACCGAGGACGGTAGCGGCAACGTGGTGCTCAACCTCGGCGAAGACCTCGATCGCGCCTGGTCGAGCGTCGGCCGTGCGCTGGAGCAGGGCGAATGGCGGGTTGAGGACATCAACCGCAGCCTGGGCCTGTACTACATCAACCTGGCGGAAAAAGCCCAGAAGAAAGACGACGAGCCAGGCTTCTTCGGCAAGTTGTTCGGCAGCGCCCCGGCCAAGGAAGAAGTCGAAGCCCGTGCCGAGCGTTATCAGGTTCGCCTGAGCAAGGTGGGCGAGAACGTCCAGGTTACCGTCGAGAAGGACATCAACACCGTCGCCCCGGCTGATGTGGCACGCAAGGTCTTGAGCGTGATTCAGGACAACCTGGGCTGATCCGATGCGTTTCGCCGTTCTCGGTAGCGGTAGTCAAGGGAACGGCACGCTGATAGCCAGTGATGACACCTGTGTCCTGGTGGATTGTGGTTTCTCCCTGCGGGAAACCGAGCGGCGCCTGCTGCGCCTGGGGCTACACCCCGCGCAACTGAGCGCGATCCTGGTAACCCACGAGCATGCCGACCACGTGCATGGCGTGGGTTTGCTGTCTCGGCGCTACAATTTACCGGTCTACCTCAGTCGCGGGACATTGCGCGGGATGCGTAAGCCGGTGGACGCCGCGGGTTTTCTTGCCGGGGGCGAAACGCTCCAGGTTGGCGCTCTGAGCATCGGTGTGACCAGCGTCGCTCACGATGCGCTGGAGCCTGTGCAGTACGTGTTCAGTGACGGTCGGCGGCGTTTTGGCCTGTTGACCGACCTGGGCTCCTATTGCGACAGGGTGATCGACGGCTATCGCGGGCTGGATGCCTTGATGATCGAGGCCAATCACTGCCGTGACATGCTGGCGCGAGGTTACTACCCGTATTTCCTCAAGCAGCGGGTCGGCGGGGAAATGGGACATTTGAACAACCACCAGGCCGCAAGCCTGGTGGCCGAGTTGGGCTGGCAGGACTTGCAACACCTGGTACTGGCCCATCTCAGCAGCAAGAACAACCTGCCGCAGCTGGCCCGGCAATGTTTTGTCGACACCCTCGGGTGCGACCCGGACTGGCTGCAACTGGCCGATCAAGATTCAGGGCTCGACTGGCGACACATCGCCTAGCCCACCTACTTAGCAAGCGGAGCCCATCATGGAAAAACGTGAAGAACTCTACCGCGGCAAGGCCAAATCGGTTTACAAGACCGACGACGCCGACCGCCTGGTCCTGCTGTTTCGCAACGACACTTCGGCGTTCGACGGCAAGCGTATCGAGCAGCTCGATCGCAAAGGCATGGTGAACAACAAGTTCAACGCCTTCATCATGCAGAAACTCGAAGAGGCCGGCGTGCCGACCCAATTCGACAAGCTGCTGGGCGACAACGAGTGCCTGGTGAAGAAGCTGGACATGATCCCGGTCGAGTGCGTCGTGCGTAACTACGCCGCTGGCAGCCTGGTCAAGCGCCTGGGTGTGGAGGAGGGCCTGAAGCTCAATCCTTACACGTTCGAACTGTTCCTGAAGGACGACGCCAAGGGTGACCCGTTCATCAACGAATCCCACGTCGTGGCGTTCGGTTGGGGCACCGCCGAGCAACTGGCGCGCATGAAGGAACTGTCGCTCAAGGTCAACGAAGTCCTGAGCAAGCTGTTCGACGATGCCGGCCTGCTGCTGGTGGACTTCAAGCTGGAGTTCGGCGTATTCCACGGCCAGATCGTCCTGGGCGACGAATTCAGCCCGGACGGCTGCCGCCTGTGGGACAAGGAAACCCGCAAGAAGATGGACAAGGACCGCTTCCGCCAGGGCCTCGGTGACGTGATCGAAGCCTACGAAGAAGTCGCCAACCGTCTGGGTGTACCGCTGTAATCGACGCAACCGACTGATAGCACGGAAAAAATTTGCTCGAGGGGCTTCGCTTCGGGCAAAGGTGCTGTTATGATGCGCGCCGTTGGAGAGATGCCAGAGTGGCCGAATGGGACGGATTCGAAATCCGTTGTACCTTCGCGGGTACCTAGGGTTCGAATCCCTATCTCTCCGCCATCATTTGAAAAGCCCCGCAGATCAAGGTCTGCGGGGCTTTTTTGTTTATGGTTTGTACTACTGGGTTGTACAACTCACGTTATGGCACCTACCCGGTGTGGTGGTGCAGCGACGCCTCAACCGCTAGGTGCTGGACACGTCGTTTGAACTCCCATAATCATGCTGAAGGGGCGGGCAATGCCGTTTGGGCTTGATGTAGTGGTTTGGATAGACAGAGGCAGTATGGTCAACCATGCGCTTCCCTGTGCTTACTGGCCTTCGGGCAAACGGAATTGTAAGATGGGGCTACTTGACGAACTCCGATGCAAACAGTCTAGGGCAGCATTCTGTAACTGGCCTTTGAGTACGAACCCAACTTAAGCTTGAGACCTCAATGACTTCAGCTGCAAATTTCTCCCTTGATGGTGTTTTTCTTCAGCCTAGGCTCAACATCGAGCAGAAAACTCGAACCAGTCGCCTTCCTTGGCGTGGGCAATTCTCGCCGGAGTTCGTCGAATATCTACTTGAAACGGCATTGCTAGATGCCCAGACCATTTTTGACCCATTCTGTGGTAGTGGTACGGTGATTTATGAAGCGGCCTTTAAAGGTCGTACCGCTGTAGGGACCGAGGTAAATCCATCCGCATGGCATCTTGCGACGTTAGCGTCACTGGCATGTTTAAGTCCTGGTGGCCTTGATGATGTTTCTTCCGAGCTAGATAAACAAATACTCGAGCTATCGAGTTTTGATTTTTCGCATAGCTATGTTCGTGAGGCTCTATCGTCTTGTTCTTCCGGTTCAGATGCGGTGAAGAAATGTCTTGCTGCTAGCATTCTACTGGGTATGAAAAATAGTACCGAACTAAATGAAAAAATAATTCAGTATGGCGCCAAGATTGTAAAGAAAATCTTAAATGAAGTCAGGTTGTATCGAGGGGTAGGAGAGTGTCTTCTCGAAGATGCGCGATATACTTCCCTTAAATCTGACACTGTTGACGGTGTGATTACGTCTCCGCCATATATAAACGTGTTCAATTATCATCAGAATTATCGGCCTGCAACGGAACTGCTCGGGTGGAATCCACTGAGCGCAGCCAAATCCGAAATAGGCGCAAACCGAAAACATCGACAAAACCGCTTTCTGACTGTCGTACAATATTGCATTGACATGGCGATGGTCATTGACGAACTTGCAAGGGTTTGTAAGATTGGGGCTGTCGTTGTTATGGTCGTGGGTAGAGAGTCTAACATTCTTGGGACTTCTTTTTTGAACTCTGAAATCATTTCAAAACTTTTTGATGAAAGTCATGCGTTCAGTTTTGTACAAAAGGCTGAGCGTGTATTCACCAATCGGTTTGGGCAGGAAATATACGAGGATATTCTTGTTCTGAAATGTGTTGGTAAGAGTAAAATAATGCAGGATTCCGCCAGAGCAATTGGCGTAGAGGCTCTCATGACTGCGATAAATATAGCCCCTTTTAGCAGTGTGGAATTGTTGCAACTAGCAATAAAGTCCGCTGGTAAAGTAGCGGCTTCGCCCATGCTGGCTCTACAAAAACCGTACTAATAGGATGTGACTGTGAAGGTTTCTCACCCGGAAACACATGGAAGTAAACTGAAGGCGTTGGCACAAAATTCTAGTCTGCCAAATGGCGATAGGCAGAGAGTGCTTGATGCCATTGAAAAATACGAGGAGTGGCGTTCCGCGTTGTCGGAAATGTCTGGTGAAGGTAAGGATTTACTGGGCCGTCTCGTTGCACTACTCAATGATTACAAAAACTCGATCGATCTTGATCTGATATTTGGTTCCAAGAATGATTTTCTTTATCGTCAGAACGGCCAGTTGAAACTTTCCAATAGCATATTAGAGGAGTTTCTTCCATATGTGTTTGATGAGAGGATGGTGCCAGGATTCAAAAGGCTGTCAAATGTGATATGCGGTCCGCAATCCTCTTTCGCGGGTCTAAGCTTTGGCTCGCCATTTTTGGATTTGGACGCGGGTGGTGTCTTTCTGAAAAATAAAGATCAGGATTTTTCGGTAGCCAAAACGCATCGTATTACTATTAGCGATTTTCCTGTGACTGAAAAATCTTTCACTGCGAAGTTTTGTGTTTCACATTTTGCCACTGAAATAAAAACAAACTTGGATAAGACAATGTTTCAGGAGGCATCCCAGACAGCAAACGAACTAAAGCGAGCTGTTCCGGGTTCGAAATATATTTTGCTTTGCGAATATTTGGATATGACGCCGATTACAACCAAGCTTACTTCTATTGATGAAGTCGTTGTTTTGAGAAAGGCAAAGCGTCTTGCTTCAAATGTTCGTAAGGCTTTTAGCACGCATGAAGGCAGGCAAAGCAGTAAGTCTGCTTACACAAAGTTTGTACTTGATAATCCAATACATGTTTCAAGTTTTGAAAGATTCCTTGCTCATTTGGATGAGTGTTTTCCTGAAGCAGGTGATGATACAGTTGATACAGTGTTGGAGCGTGGGTATTTTTGAATTCGATATCGTACAAAGTTGGAAGCGAATTTTGTAGTGGTGTCGAATTAGGAAGTACAGTTGATTCTATGTTGTCTTTGTTTCTGGTGCATTCTAACTAATTCTCTGCGATACAAATGAGAACCTCGTAATCATGAATCACGGGGTTTTTACTTTCTGAAGCGTTATCGTTTCTGCTGCAATCTTCAGTCCCTTCTTTTCGCGACAGGCTGTGGCTCCTCGCGTCGTTATGCAATCTTTGGGGTGGCGATGAAATCGCCTCGTTCGGAATCTCAGCGTTGCCGTCTATCGTTTCCCGTTTCCCGTTTCCCGTTTCCCGTTTCGGCGCACATGCAGAATCATGTGCTGATGTGGTTTTGGCATTTTTTTTGATCAATGTTTAGATCGCCGCTGCCATGCCTTATGATTGAGATGTAACGGCAGAACCTCTTTTGTCAGACTGCAATTCCACCTGAAGCCCGCCAACAGCAATGCTTGGAATGCATTCGGCTGCGTGTACCGTTGTAATATCCATCAGTGACAACCACAGCGCTGTAGATAACATTTTATATATTATGGTCATCATAATAACAATCAAGACTAACAGGAATCAAAACTAAAGATGAAAATGAAAGTAAGTTTTAACGATACATTTAAAGGCATGAAAGTAAACGCCAACAAAGACAAGGGTTACGGGATGTATCCGGTAATTTTGGATAAGATGCTTGAACAAATTACCAATCTGCAAGAATACCATTCTCGGATTACTGTGGTGCGGTTGGATCTTCATTTCCCGGAAGGGCACGCAACCAACAATAAGCTGGAAAATACAATGCTCAGTCGATACATCAAAAGATGCAAGGCTGATCTTGGTTCAAATGCTTGGGGCAACCACAAACGATTCGTTCATGGTTGGGTGAAGGAAGTGGGTGAGTCTGGTAAGTCACATTACCATTTGTTTTTTGCTTTCCAGACCTTGCAGCGCAATTTGGGACTGATTTCGGGTGATGGGCACTCCGGTGTATGGAAACTGCTTGAAGATCGCTGGAGCGAGCTTACAGGCGGCACGGTTCACTTCACCAAGCAGCACCGTTTGGAAAGAGGCGACCACAACGCTTTCGCGAACTGTTTCTATCACCTGAGCTATCTTGCAAAGGTTCGTGATAAGCAATTTGGTACAGGCGAGCCACATCGTCGATTCGGTTTTTCGAAGTTGCCAACCAAAGCTGGAAATAACGAACCAACAGTTCTGGAAGAGCTAATGGCGGCCTAATGTTTTTGGTGCCTGTAAAGCCGCCTACAAGCGCGCTGGGCAAGTTTAAACCTGCAACCAATACGGATGGGGCGGCTGCGACTTTGACGCGCTTATAATGGCTTGCAGGGGCTTTAACTGATGGTGGTATTTGGCAGAGTGCTTTAACTTCAGGTCAATCTATCATGGCTACAACTACAAAGCCAAGTCATTAGGCGCAAACGTCATTCTGAATGAACGATATTTCTCCAGTTTCTCTGGACTCATATCATGCATCTCGGACAACACTCCAATGTTTCGAATTGCGGCCACTACAGAGTTGTCGTAACTCTTATCGCCACTTGATTTGGCAATGTTGATCGACGTAAAAACTCCGTCTACGCCCAAATTCATTTGCAGTGTTACTGCAATGTTGCTTGGTATGGAAGCGGGGCGTGCCCAGCCTTCAGAAGCCCTAGCCCTGATCAAGTCTTCAAAGTGTTCGGCTGCATCAATGCTGTTGTTCAATTCTGGGGTGAACTTGGCTAGCTTGACTATTGGCGGAAAGGCCAGGCAATTGGTCAGATATACTCCCAATCCAAATTTGACCTTACGACACTGGAAATACATTTGTTGATTTTTGTTGAAATTCGCAGCGAATTCCAAAGCTGACTGAACACCACCGACTTCAGCTTTGGCATTCACAATTTTCCATTGCGACGCTTGATATTTGTCCAACAGCACCGTCACAACGGTGTCGAGGCCTTGATCAACGATAAAGTACGTCCCCAAATTATCCGCGACGACCTTGCTGATCCGTCCGTGATAAATGCCCGGTTTACTGAATTCAATCTGTGCCCTCGCTTGATTCGCCCTAAATTCTTTGACGATCTGCTTGGTATCCACAGCGGATTCAAAATGCCACCCAGTGGTATCAAGCATTTCTTGTAGGCGTTCACTGTAAAGGCTGGATGCCGCCGAATTCGTATCGTTTGGTTGAGCGGCCACCACCGGGTTAGATGCGCTTGTTATGACGGCCACCAGCAGCAACAGGAGCTTTGACGATATGTTCATTTTCATCCTTGGTTCTTGTTGCTGGTGCAAGTCGAAGCACGAAGCCGCTGCATCGTCGAAGGGATACTGAGCACGAAGAGGATGACAGCAAGGATCAGGATCACGGTGCCGACAAGGACGCCGACACCAATTGCTTGGCGGAAGCTCAGGACGTATCCAAGCTCCATGGCAAATATTCCGGCCAGACTGGCGATTGGCATGCTGAGCGTTGCGAAGAACATTGCGACGTAAAGCTTCATCAGGCACCTCAAGAAGCAGGGTTTTGGGTATGGATATTCACAGTATACTGTGAGGACTTGCCCGCAGCCATCACAGACAGTGACCCGTCTTTGAGATGGGGCTGTACACGTGGATATCGGCTTGGCTTTTGGAAAGGTAGTACGCCAAAAACGCAAGGAAGCAGGACTAACCCAAGAACAGCTTGCACTTGAGGCTGATGTACAACGCAACTATGTCAGCTTGATAGAGCGCGGCATCCACACCCCTACGATTGCAGTCTTATTCAAGCTTGCAAACGCTTTGAGATGCCAGCCTTCTGATTTGGTGTCGGATTTGGAAAGGATGCTAGATAAGCAGGCTGACCCATCATAAAAGGTTCGTCCTGCTTAATATCCGAAAAAACTGACTACTGACTGGTAGAATGCCCGTCGCTCGCTCACATCTAACGTTTCAACGCCGTGCAGGATGACAGTCCAAGGTGTGAGCGGGCCACTTGACTACACTTCCGATTTGAAACTCAGGCGCTGCGAACGTACGTGCCTGCCCTGCGACGGGGCCAGGTACTGAAAAACATCAACGGTCACATGTTGCGAATTTCTTCATTCGCATCAAGCACGAACTCAAACCCGATACCCACCTCCTTTAGGGTCTGTGCAACGCGGTCAACGAAGTACTCCGCTTGTTCCGGTAATTCATACAGACCATTAATGCGGATGATGGGCAGCTTGCCTTTGGATGGCGGGTAGCTTTCCAATATTTCGCCGCTTTCGATGAAGGCAATATAGGTATTGATTTTCTCTTGCAGCAGCAGTAGGTGTTCACCCTGCTGGGCTTTGTCGCCCCATTTGAGGTGGTCGCTGATAATCAGAATTACGTTTTTGGGTTCCCACTCTGGTACAGCAATAATATCGACGACTTTCGTTTCTACAATGGACATGTCTGCTCCCTCAGAGGGGTGAATCAGGTCGAAGGATTTCGATTCTGGTTGGCGGTATCTTGGTGCCACCGGGAAAGCCGGGTTTGCCTTTGCCTACAACGGTTGCACCAGTTTTCTCAATTTCAGGGAAGGCGGCTTTCTGGTTCTTGGTCAGTGGTGCGGTATCAGATGACTTGCATTCAACGCATGAAATCTCGCCGTCAGTGTCCCGGCCCATCATATCAATCCGGGTCTTAACGCCGCTGTCGGTTTTAACTGTAACCTCTCGTACGGCTTCGGGTCTGGTCTCGCTGTACTTATCGTAAGACGCGTCTTCGAAGGCCTTTCCCTGCTTCTTGTTGTTCTCCAGCTGAGTGCTGAGCACAATGTATATCGGCTCGATCCCCGAGTCAGGGAACCAGATGATTGCATCTTGGAACTCGGGAGGATGTGCAGGGTTTGCTAGCACAGTGTCAGATTGTGCCGTCGGCGGATACACCCACACAGGTGGTAACTGTGGTGCACCTTCCAGTGCAGGAATACCCAGAACACCGTCACCACTTGCCGCGGGCGTCCAAGTAAGACCTATACCATTACCAATGTCGGCAACGTAGTTCTCGCCGTCCTTCTTGGCTTCGATGACAGGAACATTTTCCCAGTCTGTTTTACCGCCCGTGTAGAAGCCGTAAGCGTTGACAGAACCATCCGGTAGGGTCTTTACGTTGACTCGGACACGGGTACGGCCTGCTTCAAGCGTTGCATATTGGTCGCTCTTATAAAAAGCGCTGTCGGGTGCAATGCTGGTGTTCGGTATCAGCATCCCAATCGTGCCCACTACCAAGCCAGCAGCAACAACGCCTGATCCTTTCAGCAGCTCCAGTGACAACGATCCGCCAAGACGTTGAGCAATTGCGCTGCCAGTAGCAGACCCGCCAACCAGTTGCAGTGGGGTGCCTTGGGCGGTAATCGCTGCCCCGGTACCAAACACAGCCCACAGCCCGTAGTCGGCCAGTTTCTCAACAGGCACAAATCTGGATTGGTTCTTGTGATCTATTACACCGTCTGGAAGGTTGCAGCTCTTGGCGAATACACAGCCCAATGTATTGGGTTTGTCTTCTGGCTCCGGCGCAAGGTCTTTGTACTCCGCCCAGCGCTGGGCGTGGATATCGGCAGGCTCTACACCACTGTTGCGGTAGCCTTTTGGCGGATTGGGTACATAGCCAGACATACAACTTCCTTTCGTCCATGGAGGATTCCAGCGTAAGGCTGGTGCAGACTGACCATACCGAGACACTCAGGTACTGGCTTTAGGACAAATCCCAAAAACCAGTCTGAATTTTCCCGATACTCCGTGTCATTTGCTGGGGGCGGAGGATAACCGGTTCCCGATTACGGGCGAATGGTGGCGATATGCTTCTTATTGGGGGCTCTATTGTTTGCATATCAGTCTTGGGCGCTATCAAAAGAGTCTACCTTTCTGGTAGCTCGATAATCGTCGTTTTCGCCATATCAAATATCTATTGCAGATAGTTATATGATCGAATTATCATAGGTCTATCAAATTTAACTATAAAGGATAAAAAATTGAACGCACATCTATACCTTAGAGCCAGCACCAAGGATCAAGACGCCTTGAGAGCGAAGGCTAGCTTGGATGCATTTGTAAACGACAAAGGTCTTGTCGTTGTCGGCGTCTATTCGGAACACGTCAGCGGGACGACATTAGATCGCCCAGAACTAATGCGATTGCTGGATGCCGCCCAGCCCGGCGAATGTATTGCGTGTGAAAGCGTTGACCGGCTAAGCCGTCTGTCCCAACAGGATTGGGAGACACTGAAAGCCAAGATCAAAGCAAAGGGTTTACGCCTTGTGATTGCAGATTTACCTACAACTCACATGTTGATCGAAGACAAGGGAATGACCGGTCAGATCATGGAAGTCATCAACAGCATGCTGTTGGATCTCATGGCGACGATGGCTCGCCTTGATCAAGAAAAACGTGTTGAGCGAATCAAGCAGGGATTGGAAAACAAACGTCTTGCGGACCCAGACTGGACTCCAAAGGGTAAAAGCAAGAACGTCGAAAAATGGACAAAAGTACAAACGCTTATGGCTAAGCATCCAACAATGTCTGCGGAAGACATTGCCAAACTTGCAGAGGTGGGTATTGCAACGGTCTACCGAATCAAGCGTGGGGTCTAACCCACCCCCTCCCTAGGGCCGGGGGAGGTGGAATTCATGCGGTTCCATAAGTCACTGGTAGCCGCTAGTGGGTACATGTACCCATTCCCTTATTGGAAGGGCCAGGCTTGTGACGCCGGATTGAAAATCAATTGATCATGCTAATGGGGTTGTCGTGCTTGTTTTAACCAGTGGTTTCAATCGTGGTAATTTGGAAATCGCTTTGAGTTTTTGCAGTGGGCTTGATCCTTGGCTGTACACATCGAATGTCACCGTGCCTGTTTCGTGTCCCACGATTTCCGCAATCAACGTGCCGGGTACATTAGCCCGCAGCAGTTGTGTAACCACGGTCCCTCGGATGCTGTGGAAGACATGTTGTTTACCAAATCCGTGTGCTGACTTGAGTCGACCAAATGCCTTTGAAAGTGGATCAGACCTATTTCCGTATTTGTTACGACTTTTCGAATGCACCAGAAAGCCATCGACCGAATCCTTCAACAGTCGCTTCACAACCGGTTTGAGTGCCGGGTGGATGGGAACGAATCGAATGCCAGCCACCGTTTTGCTATCGGCGATATCGAAACACTGAACGTCTTCAATACTGATGACGTTTTCTTTCCTTAATTTGCACAGTTCTTCTATACGTGCGCCTGTGTACACACCTAGAAGGATTAGGTCAGCCAATACGTTCTGCCCACCTTTCGTGGCTGCTTCGTGCAGCGTCGCTAAGCTTTCAAGGCTAAAGTCCTTCCTTTTAGCGTCGGCCTTGGCCTTACCTCGCACTCTAGGTAAATCATGGTTTTCAAATGGGTTAACCCGATCTTTGTATTCGGTTCGCCAGCGTTCATCATAGCGATTCGCCCATTTCCAAAACACGCTTCCCGCCAATAGATACTGCGTCAGTGTCTTGCTAGCCAACTCAAGCGAATTTAACCAAGCGGCTATCGTGTCTGTGTCCAGTGGAAGTTGATTACTTGCCAGATAGTCTGACAATTTTCGAAGCTTCGACTCTTGCTGATCAATTGTTTTCTGAGCGATGTTCTGACCGAGTCTGTAAGCCCGAAAGGAATCCAATCTGGCTTTCGTCAGCGGGGATTTTTTCTTGTAGCTGGCTGGTGCGTCTATCAGGGATATCAGTTCTTGCTGTTGGTCAGGGGTCAGGCTGTGTTTCGCGCTGAATGCACGTTCGAGTATGATTTTGAATCCCACATGCAGTGCATCTTGTATGTGCAAATCACCCGCCACATCACTTTCCGGCCGCACATCTTCCAACTGTTCAAGCAGGGCCATCAAATCAGGATTGGCTTGTTTGAATGATTGGACTTCCGCGTCGCTGACTGCAAGAGGGGGCACAGACTCACCAATGATTGCGCGCTTGCGCCCTTGGATTAGCGTCTCGATCTCGGTCATGCCAGCAACGATATTTTCCTGCCACCCTTCTGGGGCTTCCTTCGCCTTACGGGCACCTTGGATTAGATTTCGCCATAGGGCCAAATGTGCGTGACTGGCATGCACAGCCTCAGTGCGTGATGCTGTCTTCAGTGACTGGACAAACACCTTTTTCCCAATGGATTTTTGCACATCCGCAGGTACGGCCAACCGCACGTACCAAGTCGATTCCCCTTTCTTTCTGAAGATGAAGTCCGCCATAACGCCACCAAGGCCAAAACCGTAATTGTACTACTCGTTTGTACTACTTTTCAGCTTGAAATACTTCTGGATACGGGGTTTCTGGGGTTGCTGCGAATGTGTGGAGGTTCCCTATCTCTCCGCCATACAAATGAAAGCCCCGTAGCTGAACAAGCTACGGGGCTTTTTTGTTTCCGGCTCCTTTCCATTTTTCCTTGGCCCGTTCCGGGAGTGCGCATCGTTGAGCGCCGAAAGCTGGAGCGAGGCCGCGGTTTTTTGTTTCTTTGAGAAGTGTCTGATATTCCTCGCCCCGACTTTTACCTAGCCTGTCCGTTATCGAGTGAATGGGCTCGGCATCTTCAAACGGCACAGGGAGGCGGGTATGGACAGGCGGGGTTTGCAGGCGCCGCCGGAGGCGGTGGCCTTGGCGGGCATGGCTGCAGATGATGGGATGCTTCAGGCCGTCCATGGCGCCTCCACGCTGCCTTTGCTGGAGGTGCTTGGCCGGTTCATGGACCTTGCAGGAGGCGACGAACATGCGGCCCGTCAGCTCATCGACAGCGTCATGGCCTATCAGCGGAAGGATCTGGAGCTGTTACGGGACTATCAGCAACAACAGGACCGACAAGCCATTGCCAGGTTGTGCCACAAGATGGCGGGTGCTGCCTGTGTATTGAAATACCAGACCTTGATCGCCAGTTGCCAGCAGCTGAAGGACATCAGTATCGACGGCCCCTGGCCAATACTGGCGAAAAGAGCCCAGGCCGTCGAACAGGCACTGCTCAACCTCATGGACATCTGTTCAATAGCCATTCGAGACAATGGCCCCATCGACCTTGGAGAGCTGCCTCGTGAGCACTAGCTTCTATTGCTCTGGGGGCGCTAGTCTCGATGGCCTGTCGCAAAGCCGCGGATATCGATTCTGAAACGGCAGATGTCCATGCGCTGCTGGAGGTCGCAATGGGCTATATGATTCCTTTTTGCCTGGCTATCTCTATCAGTGAAAGAAGATTGGTGGTGTTGAATTTTTTCAGCAGCCTCACTTTATAAGTACTGACCGTTTTGTGGCTGATAAGCAGTGTCGCCGCAATTTCCCTATTGTTGAGCCCCTTGGCCAGCAGTCTTAACGTGGTGATTTCCCGATTGGTCAGCTGCGAAGCCGCGACACTCTGCATATGGTTGGTATGAATGCTTTCCTGCAGCAGTAGCAGGGAACTCTCCGGGAAATAGGTATGCCCGGACAACAGCGCCTTTACTGCATCTCCTACTTCATCCAGTGCTTCGTCCTTGCAGATGAATCCTGCGGCACCGCCGTGCAGGCAACGGACGGCAAAATTTTTCGAGTCGCTGGAAGTCAGTATCAATGTCTTGACTGGAAAATCGTTCGACTTGAAGTGGGTGAGGACGGACAGCCCATCCAGTTGCGGTAAATCCAGATCGAGTATTACCAGGTCGGGTTTGTAAGTGCGGACAACCTGGACGGCATCGACACCATTGTCGGCTTCAGCGGCAATATTATGTCCATTACGCTCAAGTATGACTCTCAAGGCAATTCTGACCAAAGGATGGTCGTCGACTATTACTATGGTTCCCATAGTGTGCTATCTCTCTGTAAGTTTCCTATATGTTGTTCAATATTCTTCTCCCTGTATTTAATGTCGCGTACTGGAATAAGTGACTGTGTGAGTAGGGTATTCGTTGGCCATGATGGAGACTCTTTTCTTCTTTGATGTCATTGACAGCTATCAAGGGTGGACAGACTACTGCAACACAGTTGCCGCAATGCAGTCGAACACCATGGCTTGAAGAAGTACACAGTCTTGCATCATATGTAAAGACGAAATCAGCGCCGAGTTCATTAAGATTTTTCTGATGGGCGGATCGGCCATCTCTCAATTCAAATTCAAAGATTAGTCGGTAAGGTACGACCTCCTTTGGTGACCTGTGACAAGGCTGCCAAAGGGCTCGCTATTGTTGTCGATTAGTCGACTCAGACTTTGAATGAGAGAGGCTTTGGTTGTTCTGGGCGAACTATTTCGCTCATGGATGAACCAGGAAGGTGATCAAGCTGGACTGCACTTTCTCTGCCAATCAACGTGAACAAGGAAATCACATGAAAAGAACATCCTTTGTATCCCTGGCAACTTCAAGCTTGATGCTTGCCGCACTGATTCCGTCGATGTCTCACGCCACCGACGGTGTGATCAACTTCTCCGGCAGCATCAGTGATGTGACTTGCAACATCAACGGCAAGGCGCCGGGTGAAGACAACGTTACCAACGTCGAGTTGGGACGTATTGCCCCTTCGGCCTTTACCGCGGTTGGGACTGCCTCGACGTTCAAGAACTTCGACCTGGTGCTGTCCGGTGCGCAATGTACCGACAAGACCAAAGTCGTGGTTGATTTCGACCAGGTAGGTAACGTCGATCCGGCGACTGGCAACCTCAAGCTGATCGGTAGCGCGCCAGCAACGGGCGTACAGATCCAGGTCTACAACGCCGACGCTACTGCCGCGAAGATCCCGCTGGGCCAGGCAGAAACCTCGCCGCAGGTCGCTACGGTTGCGGGTAACACCGCCACGCTGAAGTTCAAGGCGAGCTACGTCTCGACTTTGGCGACTGTCGGCGCGGGTTCGGGTAACTCCTACGTTCGCTACACCCTGTCGTACAAGTAACGGCAAGGCCGAAGGAGTGTGTCATGACGCCGAAAGCGCGTGTTTGGTCTTCTCTCGTTCTCGGCGTCATGTTTCTGGGCGTATGGTCTGGAAGCGTGCAGGCGTCGATCGTCATTCAAGGCACCCGGCTGGTTTATCCCGCGGATGCCCGGGAAGTAACCATCAAGATCAATAATGTGGGCGGTACGGCCTTACTGGCACAGAACTGGATCGACGACGGTGACTCCCATAAAAAACCTGAGGAAATAAAAGTTCCATTCCTGCTGTCTCCAGCGGTTATTCGGCTGGACCCGGAAAGTTCTGCATCGCTGCGTGTCTCTTATACAGGGGAGAAACTTGCCGAGGATCGAGAGTCATTGTTCTGGCTCAATGTCCTGGAAACACCTCCGCGCAAAGAGGCCGATGAAAACGTTTTGCAGTTTGCCTTCAGGACCCGGATAAAAGTGTTCTTTCGTCCGAAGAACTTGAAGTCGGATGTCGATCTAGTGGCGGACAAGCTGGATTGGAAGTTTAAAGCGCAATTGCCAGGAAATGAAAAGGGCGAAACCCGGATGGGTATTCAGGTCACCAATCCGACGGCTTATTACGTTTCCTTTGGCAAGGTAGAAGTGGTTCTGGATGAACGACGAATTGCCGTCAAGGATGAAATGATCGCACCGTTCAGTAGTGGAACTTTCCTCTTGCCTGAACATGTGTCTCAGAACTATCGAAAAGCCTCCGTGAGTTACGAAGTCATTAATGACTTTGGTGGGCGGCGCGTGCTGGATAAAGCACTGTCCCGATAATTCTTCGTTCTTGAATCCAGCCATGTTTATGGCGTAGCAGTGCGACGGTATCGAATATGTTGAATTTCCAGTGCCGTTGCCTGGTTGTTTTTACCTGCCCGCCAGTTATGTGTTTTTCCAACTTAAGTCGATCTTTTTTATTTCTTGTTTCTATGGCGATCATGGTCATGAAGACTCAAGCATGGGCTGAAACTTCCTCGAGTGCCGTGGCAGCGGGCAAGGCTGCCGCCGTGCCGGAATCGGATGTGGTGTTCGATTCGCAGATGTTGTTCCAGACCGAGGGCAGCCCGATCGATACCAGTCGTTTCGAGCACCAGGGTTTTCTGATTCCGGGTACTTACCGTATCGACCTGCTGGTGAACGGACGCTGGGGCGCCACCCAGGACATCGAGTTTCGCGATACCCACGGGCCGCAAGGGGGGCAACCCTGCTATGAGCGTTCGCTGCTGACCCGTGCCGGTATCGACCTGGAAAAGGCCGCTGCCCAACCGGGTGTCGAGCCTATGCCAGAGGGCCTCTATTGCGCCGATCTGGCGCGCTACATTCCCGGCCTCACGACCAAGATCAATCTGCGGGAACTGACCATCGATCTGTCCGTGCCGCAATATTTCCTGCAGAAGACCCAATCGAAAACCTATGTCGATCCCGAGAACTGGGATCACGGCATTTCCGCGGGACTGCTCAACTACAACACCAACCTGTTCAGCGTGCAAAACAGCGGCCGCACCCAGACCAATGGGTATGCCGGGCTGAACATGGGGCTCAATGTCGGGGCGCTGCGCCTGCGGCATACCGGCACCCTGGCCTGGTCTTCCGAGACGGGCAGTCGTTATCAGCGCGGCCATATCTATGGCCAGACCGACCTGCCGGCATGGCGCTCGCAATTGCTGGTAGGGGAGAGCGCCACCGACGCCGACCTGTTCGACTCGGTGTCGTTTCGCGGCGTGCAGCTGTTCAGCGATGACCGCATGCTGCCCGACACCGAGCGTTTCTATGCACCGGTGGTGCGGGGCACGGCCAGTTCCAACGCGAAAGTCTCGGTGTATCAGCGCGGCTACCTGATTTCCGAAACTTCCGTTGCGCCCGGGCCGTTCGAGATCAGCGACCTGCAGGCCGCCAGCTTCGGCGGCGACCTGAACGTCACTGTGACCGAAGCCAATGGCCAGAGCACCAGCTTTACCGTGCCGTTCGCCACCACGGTGCAATTGCTGCGCCCGGGCAACTCGCGCTACAGCCTGACCGCCGGTGAGGTCATCGACCCCGGGCTGCGCGGCGACAAGCAGTACGTGCTGCAAGGCACCGCGCAGCGCGGCCTGGATAACGACCTCACCGCCTACGCCGGCAGTGCGCTTACGGGCAGCTATATGTCGGCGCTGATCGGCAGCGCGATCAACACCTCCGTGGGCGGCTTCGCCGTCGACCTGACCCAGGCCAGGACCGATGTCCCGCGCAATGGCAGCCTGCAGGGTTCCAGCCTGCGTCTTTCCTACAGCAAGAACCTGCCGAACAGCGGCACCAACTTCTCGTTGCTGGCTTACCGCTACTCGACCAGTGGCTACCTGGGGTTGCACGACGCGATCGCGTTGCAGGACTTCGTCGAGAACGGCGAGCCGCTGGAGTCGTTCGCCCGGGTACGCGACAGGCTCGACGTGAACGTCAGCCAGCGAGTGAATGCCACGGGGGGGAATTTCTATGTGGGCGGCTCTTCCCTCAAGTACTGGAACCAGAAGAACCAGGCGCTGAACTTCTCCATGGGCTACAGCGACCAGTGGCAGGGCAACAGCTTCTCTTTCATGGTTCAGCGGATGCAGGGCAGCAGCGGATTCTCCGGGCGTCGGGCGGACACCAACAATACCGTCTTCAGCTTCACCCTGACGGTTCCGCTGGGGCGCGAAACCCGCGGCGGGACGGTGCTGAACAACTTCGTCAGCCACGACCAGCGCACGGGCAGCCACCTCAGTAGCGGCGTGTCCGGAACCCTGGACGAGGCGGGCAAGGCCTCCTATTCGGTGTCCCTGGCCCGTGACGAGCAGCAACGCCAGACCACGCGCAACGCCAGCTTCAACTACTTCCTGCCCGAGGTGGCCCTCAGTTCCAGCTACTCCGAAGGCAACGATTATCGCCAGGCCTCCGTCGGTGCTTCCGGCGGCATGGTCCTGCATTCGGGCGGCGTGACGTTCGCCCAGACCCTGAGCGAGACCAGCGCCCTGGTGTATGCGCCGAATGCCCGCGGCGCGACGGTCGGCTACAGCGGGGCGAAGGTCAATGCCAGCGGTTACGCGGTGGTCCCCAGCCTGACGCCGTTCCAGCTCAATACCGTGGATGTCGACCCACAGGGCGCACCTGACGACGTCGAGCTACGGGTCAATTCGCGCAATATCGCACCGGTGGCGGGAGCGGTGGTGATGCTCTCCTACCCGACCCGCAAGGCGCGCTCTTTCCTGGTCGACAGCCTGCAGCCCAATGGTGCGCACCTGCCGTTCGCCGCGCTGGCCAGCGACGCCGAGAGTGGCGAGGAACTGGGCGCGGTCGGCCAGGGCAGTCGCCTGGTGCTGCGCAGCGAAAAGGACCAGGGCACGATCCGCGTCGAATGGGGCAACGAGCCCTCGCAGCAGTGCCTGATCGACTATCGCTTGCCCGAGCGCGATCCGGCGTCGACCAAGGGATACGAGGTACTCGCGCTGCCCTGTCGCGCATTGCCTGCCGCGACTGTCGATCAGGCGAGGAACGGCTGATGCGCGACGTCGTTGCTGTGCGCCTGCGCCAGGCCAGGCGCCTGTGCGGCGGCCTGCTCGCGGGCCTGTTGCTGATGCCGCCAGGCGGGGCACAGGCGGCGCTGGCGGTTACCGGTACGCGCTTCATTTACCCGGCCGGCACCTCGGCCCTGACGGTCAGGGTCGGCAACAACGGCGAGGCGCCGATCCTGCTGCAGGCCTGGCTGGACAAGGGCGACACGGGGACCGACCCGAGTGGCCTGGCGGTGCCGTTCGTGCTGTCGCCGCCCATTGCCCGGCTCGAACCGCAACAGCGCAGCGCCCTGGTGGTGCGTTACACCGGCGAATCCCTGCCCGGCGATCGCGAGTCGGTGTTCTGGATCAATTTTCTCGAAGTACCGCCGCGGACCACCGCCGAGGCCAATGTGCTGCGCGTGGCCTACCGCCTGCGCATGAAGCTGCTGTACCGCCCCGCGGGTCTCGCCGGCGAAGCCGACGAGGCGATCCGTCAGGTGACCTGGCGCCTCGAGCAGGGGCCGCAGGCCGGCGGGCAGACCACGCTGCTGGCCACCAGCCGCGCGCCTTATTACGTGTCCCTGCCGCAGCTCGCGCTGGGGGAAGGGAAGCAAGCGATCAATTGGCAGGGAATCACCATCGAGCCGTTCGGCACGACACGCATCGCCCTGCCGGTTGCAAAAAAGGCCGCCGCCCAGGCGACGGCCATTCATTACCAGGTAGCGATAGACAGCGGGGAGACGCGGAGTGGAAGCGCGCGCATACAACCATAGTTTTGACCGGAGCAAGGCTCCGCCAGGCAGGCGCTTGCCGGGGCACGGACCCGGTCTGCTCCTGGCGGCGCTGCTGCCGCTGACGGGTGTCGCCCAGGCAGTGCAGGCGCCCAGCGCCGGCCAGGCGATGCGGGACATCGAGGCGGTGCAGCCGGCCCAGCCAGCGCCCGCGGCACCGGAGCTGGACCTGCCCAAGGCCGAGTCGCCGGTGGCACCGGCCGCCCCGGACACATCCGGCATACGTGTGCGGATTAGCGCGTTCGTCATTACCGGCAATCAGGTGTTCGATGAGACGCGCTTGCAGGCGCTGCTCGTCGACCTCAAGGACCAGGAACTGGACCTGACCGGCCTGCGTGGCGCGGCACAGCGGATTACCAGCTTCTATCAGAAGCAGGGCTATGTACTGGCCCGCGCCTTCCTGCCAGCCCAGGACATCGAGAACGGGGTGGTGCGGATCGAGGTGATGGAAGGGCGTTACGGAAGTATCGAACTGCATAACGGCTCGCGTGCCCTGGACCAGGTGGTGCAGGCGCCACTGTCGTCGTTGAGCGGCGGCAAGGCGGTGTACGACGCCGACCTGGAACGCAGCCTCCTGCTGTTGAGCGACCTGCCCGGGGTCCGCGCGCGGGGCACCTTGCGTCCCGGCCTGGAATACGGGACCACGGACCTGGTGATCGATACCGAAGCCACGCCGCTGCTCAACGGCACTCTGGAAGCGGACAACTTCGGTGGCTACTACACCGGCGAATACCGCCTGGGCGGCAGCCTCAACCTCAACAACCCGTTGCGCCTCGGCGACCAGCTCAGCCTGCGTGCGCTGCGCAGCGACGAGTCGCAGCGTTACTACCGCGCGGCCTACCAGTTGCCGGTCGGCCCCTGGTCGACCCGCATCGGCGCGGCGTACTCGGAAATGAGCTACCGCCTGGGCAGGAACTTCGAAGTGCTCGACTACCACGGCACCGCCAGCTTCCGCAGCCTCTTCGTTGCGCAACCCCTGGTGCGCAGCCGCACCTTCGATCTCAACGCGCAATTGCAGTACGAAGACAAGCGCCTGCGCGACGATATCGACCTGTTCGAGACCAGCAGCCGCAAGCAGATCGACCTCTGGACCCTTAGCCTGAGCGGCAACAGCGAGGACTTGCTCCTTGGTGGCGGCCGCAACCTGTTCGATCTCTCCTACGCCAGTGGCCAGCTGCGCATCGGCGACGCCGAGGAGCGGGGCCGCGACGGCCGGACCGCAGGCACCAACGGCGGTTTTTCCAAGGTCAACCTCAATGCCGCGCGCCTGCAACGCCTGAGCGACCGCTTCCAGCTCTATACCCGCCTGAGCGCGCAATGGGCCTCGGGCAACCTCGACAGTTCGGAAAAGCTCGGCCTGGGCGGCCCTTACGGCGTGCGCGGCTACCCGTTGGGCGCCGGCAGCGGCGACCAGGGCTGGCAGGCGAGCGCCGAGCTGCGCTACGCCCTGGCGCCCCGCTGGCAGCTCAGCGCCTTCGCCGACAACGGCGTGACCAAGACCAACCGACGAACCTGGACCTCGGGGGACAACACCCGGCGCATCACCTCCACGGGGATCGGCGCCAGTTGGGCGGGGCCGTCCCAGCAAATCAACCTGACGGCCGCCTGGCCCCTTCATGACAACGGGGAAAACGAAGGCCCGCCGCGCCGACCGCGGATCTGGGCGAGCGCGACGCAATATTTTTAGGACCTGCTCGTAGCAGGAGTGGCGTCGCCCTGCAAATGGTTTGCAGGGCGTTATCAAGTGAAGAGGAAGATAAAACGTGAACAAGATCTATGCACTGGTTTGGAATCAGGCCCTGGCGTGCTGGAGCGTGACCCATGAAGGAGCCCGCCGGCGGCGCAAGTCCGGGGCGCGCAAGGGCATGGTGGTCGCGGCTGTCAGCCTGCTGGGCATGGGCGCGATGGCGTCGGCCTTCGCCTTGCCCAACGGCGGCAAGGTGGTGTCCGGTACCGGCGACATCCTGACGTTCAACAATGGCCAGGAAATGGCGATCAACCAGCACTCCGAGAAACTGATCACCAACTGGAACGACTTCAGCGTCGCGTCGGGCCAGAAGGTGACGTTCAACCAGCCCGGCACCAGCTCGATCGCCCTGAACCGGGTCATCGGGGTCAACGCCAGTAACATCCAGGGCCAGGTCAAAGCCAATGGCCAGGTGTTCCTGGTCAACCCCAACGGTGTCGTTTTCGGCCAGGCAGCGCGGGTCGACGTCGGCGGCCTGGTGGCGTCGACCAAGGATATCGCGAACGACGACTTCAACAAGGGCACTTACAAATTCGCCGGCAATTCGACTGCGCAAATCATCAACAGCGGCACCCTGACCGCCGCCGAAGGCGGCAGCATCGCGCTGCTGGGCAACAGCGTGCGCAACGATGGTGTGATCCAGGCGCAGATGGGCCGTGTCGCCCTGGGGGCAGGCGATGCCTTCACCGTGAACTTCGATGGCAACAACCTGCTCAACCTGCAGGTCGACGGTGCAGCCGTGGACGCCCTGGTGCATAACGGCGGCCTGCTCAAGGCCAACGGCGGCCAGGTGCTGATGACCGCCAAGAGCGCCGGCACCATGCTGCAGACGGTGGTCAACAACCAGGGTGCGATCGAAGCCAACACCCTGCGCGGCACCTCCGGCAAAATCACCCTCGATGGTGGCGACTCCGGCATCGTGCAGGTGGCGGGTTCGATGAACGCCAACGCTATCGGGACCCTGGGCAACGGTGGCCTGATCGAGACCAAGGGCGCGAAGACCGAAGTGCAACTGGCGGCGCGGGTCAACACCCAGGCCAGCAACGGCCGGACCGGCGACTGGAAAATCAGCTCGTCCGACGTCCGGGTCAGCCCGACGGCGGCATCGGGGCGTAATACCGCCTATGCCGACACGCTGTCGAGCAACCTGGCGACCACCAACATCGAGCTGGCCAGCACCGCCGGCGACGTGGTGGTGGGTGGGCCGGTCGCCTGGAAAAGCGGCAACCAGCTCAAGCTCTCTTCGGCGGGCGACATCGAACTCAATGGCGGCCTGAATGCCACCGGGGCCAACGCCCGAGTGGAAATGACCGCCAAGAAAGCGATCAGGCTCAATGACAATGTGACCCTCACCGGTGCCAACAGCAGCCTTGGCCTGAATCATCAGTCCGGCTACGCCCTGGGCGACAAGGCCGTGGTCACCTTGTCCGGTGCCGGCGCGGCATTCGACTCCAACGGTTCGCAGTATGGCGTGGTCCAGAACAGCGCGCAGTTGCAGGCGGTCAACAACAACCTCAACGGGCTGTATGTCCTGGGTAACAACATCAGGGGCTACGGCAACTTCCGGGCGATCGGTGGCGACAGCCAGTTCAACGGTGTGTTCGACGGCCTGGGCAACACCCTCAGCGGGTTCAGTGTCACCAATACCGGGCCGAATGTCGGTCTGTTCGCGGCCAACTCGGGCCGTATCGGCAACCTGAAGCTGGCGTCGATGACCATCAACGGCACCACCTCCAATGCGGGTTTCAGCAATATCGGCGGCCTGGTGGGGATGAACACCGGCATCATCGACAACGTCAGCGCCACGGGCCTGCGGGTCAACGGCAGTTCGGCGAACAGCAACACCGTCGGTGGCCTGGTCGGGTACAACGCGGGCGGTTCGATCAACCGCGGGGCGGTGACTGCGTCGACCCTGTCCGGCAACGCCTATACCTCCTCCATCGGTGGCCTGGTCGGGGAGAACGCCTCGGGCCTGGCCGGCATGGGCAACATCACCAACAGCAGTGCCAACACCTCCATTACCGGCTCCATGCAACGCAACTCCACAGGGGGCGTCGGCGGCCTGGTCGGCAGCAACAAGGGCGGCCATATCGCCGACTCCTCGAGCTCCGGCAACGTGGGTAACTACTACTCCTTTGGCGGCCTGAATGTCGGCGGCCTGATCGGTTACAACCTGACAGGCATGGTCGAGCGTTCGAACTCCTCCGCTATCGTGCGCGGCTACAGCACCAGCAACGTAGGTGGCCTGGTCGGCCTCAACGTCAACAGTGCGATCAAGGAGTCCAGCGCCAGCGGTGCGGTATACGGCTCCGGGGGCATGGGCGTGGGCGGCCTGGTCGGTTCCAACCAGAACAGCACCCTGAACGACGTCAAGGCCACTGGCAACGTCAGTGATAACTCAGGTACTCACGTCGGCGGCCTGGTCGGTTACAACAGCTACAGCAAGATCGACACCGCAGAAGCCCTGGGGACCGTTGCCGGTGGCGCCAACGGCAATATTGGCGGCCTGGTGGGCAACAACTACGGCGGGAGCATTAGCCATTCCGTGGCCCGCGGCAGGGTCACGGGCAGTACCAACAGCCATCTCGGCGGCCTGGTCGGCTACAACGATGGCGATTTGAACTCGGTCGAGGCCAGTGGTGATGTTCGTGGCGGTTACAACAGCTTCGTCGGTGGCCTGGTCGGCACCAACGGTCGCAACCTGGGCAGCAGCATCGATACGGCCACCGCCAAAGGCAATGTCTGGGGCGACCGGAACAGCGTCAACGGTGGGCTGGTCGGACAGAACCACGGGCAGATCCTCAACTCCCTGGCCCTGGGCACGGTGGGCGGCGGTTACTACGCGAAACTCGGCGGCCTGGTCGGCTTGAACATGGCCAACGTCCGTCAGTCGGTGGCTTCTGGCAAGATCGACTTCAACTCGCGCCTGGGCCAGACCTATGGCGGCCTGGTGGGCGTCAACTACGGGACCATGAGCTACAACTCCGCCTTGGGCGAGGCGGCCCAGGTGCCGCTGGCCGGCCTCAACTACGGGGAAATCAAGTAAGCAGGAGTGACACCCGTCGATAGCCTGCTGTCGCGGGTCGCCGCTACGCCATGCCTGTGCAGGGCGTAGCGGCTTTTTCAGGATCGACCCCCTCTTTCAGGATGAGCCGCCCGGCGGATCATCAATGCATCACGACCCGGCGCGCTGGCCACGGTACGGCGGCGAGCGATCGGGCACCGCAGAACACGGAGAATCGCCCATGCCCTTTCCAACAGCGTTCAGCTGGCGCCGGTTTTACCGTTACGTCCAGGTCATCGCCTGGCTGCTGGCGGGCCTGGTCGCCGGCCCGGCACAGGCCGCCCTGGTGCAGAGCCAGGCGGTCCAGTGCGCCTTCAGCAACGGTGCCGGCCGACCCTGGCAGGAGGTGACTCCCTTGACCAGCACCACGCCGGTGGGCGCCGTGCTTTACCAGCGTTCGGTAGCCTTGTACACCAACTACCGCTATGGCGGTTCCTCGGGAAACGTCGCCCATGAACTGGTGTCGGCGGGGCATTGGACAGCCGGCACGCCGCTCCCCGAGGGCATCGCGCCGACCAATATCAGTGGCATCGGCTTCAAGATCGTGGCGAGTTCCTCGGACGGTGTCTTGCGGGAAATCCTGCAGAGCGCCAAGCCGGTGGCCGTGGAAAAGGACTATGTCCGCTACGACTCCAGCGCCGGCCAGAACCAGCGCTCGCAGATGGTCACCAACTACGTCCAGTCGCTGGTCCTGACCGTGCCCCCGGGCCAGTTGCCTGGCGGCAAGCTGGTCGTCGACCGGGTCGCTGGCAGTGCCGTGCTGATGCTCTATGCGGTCGACCTGGTCCGTGGTGTCGCCGCCCTGGGCGGCGAGGTGACGATTCCGAACGACAACATCCCCCTGGGCATCTGCCGTACCCCCTATCCCTTGATGGGGCCCGCGATCATCGACATGGGCGGCGGCCCCATCACCATTCCCAACACCTGCGTGGTGGAATCGTACAAGACCATCCCGGTGAAGCTTGGGCGATTCTCCCTGGCGAACTTTCCCAAGGTGGGCGCCACCTCGCCCACGGTGCCGTTTCGCATCGAGCTGAGCCAGTGCGCCGTGAACGCCAAGCCACAAATCACCTTTACCGACAAAGTCTCCGGCCACAGCGATCCCTCGGTGTTGAACCTGAGCCCCTCGGGCAATGCCGCCAAGGGCTTCGGTATCGTCATGACCAACGAGTTGAACGGCCAGCGGATCAAGTACGACGGCACCCCGTACGACATGCAACGGGTCGGCGACAGCGCGGTCATTCCGTTGCGGGCCGGTTACATCCGCACTGGTAGCGATGCCGAGATCAAGGTCGGTGATGCCGACGGCGCGGCGGAGTTCACCTTTACCTTTCCCTGAGCGAGGTGTGGTTTTTCCGCGAGGTGATGACGATGGACGGCGCCGCCAGGCCTTTTCTACACTGTGCTCCGACCCCGGGATGGAGAGCACGCGGATGAATCGCAACGAACTGCGCAAGGCCGATATCAACCTGATGGTGGTGTTCGAAACCCTGATGCTCGAGCGCAATGTGACCCGGGCGGCGGAGAAGCTGTTTCTCGGCCAGCCGACCATCAGCTCGGCGCTCAATCGGCTGCGGGCGATATTCAACGATCCGCTGTTCATTCGCGTGGGCCACCGGATGGAGCCCACTGCCCGCGCCGAGGAACTGATCCAGCACCTGTCGCCGGCGCTGGATGCCTTGTCTTCGGCCTTGAGCCTGACCCACGATTTCGACCCCGCCAGCAGCACCATGACCTTTCGCATCGGCCTGTCGGACGATGTCGAGTTCGGCCTGTTGCCGCCGCTGTTGCGCGCCCTGCGCCAAGAGGCGCCGCAGGTGGTGTTCGTGGTCCAGCACGCCGACTACTGGCGCATCCCGGACCTGCTGGCCGCGGGCGACATCACCGTGGGCATCAGCCAGACCCGCGGCTTGCCGGCCAACGCCAAGCGCAAGCTGCTGCGCCATATCCAGCCCAGCGTGCTGCGCGCCGACGCCAGCGAGACGCCGCTGACCCTCGACGAATACTGTTCCCGCCCGCATGTCCTGGTGTCGCACACCGCCAATGTCAGCGGCTTTGCCGATGAGTGGCTGGCGGAGATCGGCCGGCAGCGCCAGGTGGTGCTGTCGGTGCCGCAGTACAGTGCGCTGCCGGCCCTGCTGGCGGGCACCGACCTGATCGCCAGCCTGCCGGACTACACGGCGGCGGCCATGGCGGCGTCGGGGCAGTTGTTCCAGGAACCGTTCCCGTTCAAGACCCCGACCCTGGACCTGTCCATGGTCTGGCTCAGCCATGTCGACACCGACCCGGCCGAGCGCTGGTTGCGTTCGCGCCTGGAAGCCTTCATGAGCGATCGCGAACCCGTCGCTCCGGCGCTGCTCAAGGCGCATTGAGCGGCTGCCTCTCGGGGCGATGCAGCCCGGCGCGAGGCGTGTAGTATGGAGCGCCTTTTCCGCCACCCAACAGGGAGCTTCGCCATGCCTCATCTGCACATGGAATACACCGCCAACCTGCCGCAACTGGACGCCGACAAGGCCTTGCTGCGGTTCAACCACGCGCTGGTGGCTTCCGGGCAGTTCTCGGAATTCGACATCAAGAGCCGGGCGCTGAAGGTCGAGACCTTTCGCGTCGGCACCGGCCTTGGCGAACGCGGTTTCGTGCATGTGAAGCTGGCGCTGCTCAGCGGCCGCTCGCCGGAGATCAAGAAGCAGTTGTCGCAAAGCCTGCTGGCGGTGCTGCAGGAACTCTGCGAATGGCCGGCCTCCGTCGAGCTGCAACTGGCGGTGGAGATTGTGGATATCGATCGCGAGTCCTACGCCAAGCTCAGCTTCGGCCACTGATCCTGTACGATCCCGGCATGGGCGGCCTGAGCGCCGCCTCTTTTCGTTACGGGCCTAGAGCAGGCCCTGTTGCGCGCAGACCTTGACCACCTGTTCGCGAAACCAGGTGTTGGCGCTGTCCTGGTCGGTGTGTTCGCTCCATTGCATGTCCAGGGTGAACCCCGGCAGGCCGTTGGGCGCCTCGCAATGGCTGAACACCGCTTCATTGGCCAGCAGCGCCTGGATACGTCGCGGCAGGGTCAGGATGAAGTCGGTGCCGGTGATCAGTTTCAGCGCCGCGCTGTAGCTGTTGGCGCGCGCGACGATCTGCCGCCGCTGGGCCTGGCGGGCCAGCCAGCCGTCGATCATGTTGGTGGTCGAGGTCCAGGGCGTGGGGTAGACGTGCCGGCGCTCGACGAACGCCTGCAGGCTGAAACGGCGCTCCGGCGGCGGTGTCGCGCGTTTGTCGAAGACACACACCAGATCGTCCTCCAGCAGCATCTGCGACTTGAGGCCGGCATGGTGGTTGTGGAATTTCGGGCCGAAGCAGATCACCAGGTCCAGGCTGCCGTCGCGCAGCTCCTCGGCGGGAATGTCGGTTTCCAGCTTGTGCACGTTGACCGTCACCGGCAGGTCGGCGAAGTCGAACCCCTTGAGCAGGCGCGGCAGGATCAGCAGCTCGAAGTATTCCGGGGCGCAGACATTGAAGGTCACGGCCTGGCGGCTGGGGTCGAAGGCCTGGCTGCCGGCATGGCACAGGTTGATGCTGTCGAGAATCTTCAGCACGTGGCTGTACATGGTGGTGGCTTTGTAGGTCGGGCGCATGCCGGTGCGAGTGTTGATGAACAGCTCGTCTTCGAAGCCGGTACGCAGTTTCTTCAGGCAGTAGCTGACGGTCGACTGGCTGACGCACAGCGTTTCGGAAACCCCGGTCACGCTGCTTTGCTCGTACACGGCGACGAACACCATCAGGTCCTGCATGTCGAGCTTTCTGAGCAAGTTGCTGTTGAGCATCCGTTCCGTCTCGTTGAGTCACCTCGCGCGGTCGTGCGCAAACCCGCCTGATGCTAACGGAACGATCGTGCTAATTGAATCCTTGCCCCGGGGTTTCGCGGACAGCCAGGGGACAATTATTTCCGAGAACACGACCTGTCGCGCCCGGTTGCGGATCAGGCGCTGGCAGCGCAAGGGGCCGGGAGATCGCGCGGGCGATCCGCTGCGCGTGGTGGCGAAGAGCGGCAAAGAGCGGCGAAGAGCGGGGTGGGCGATCAACCCCGCCCACGGGGTCATTGAAAATGGCGCGGATAGTGCCGCGGATCGAAGCGCAAGGCCATCAGAATCATCAGCGCCATGACCGCGGCGAGTGTCCACCAGGCCCACTCGAAGCTGCCCAGGCGGTCGCGGATCACGCCCGCGAGCAAGGGCGACAGGCTGGCGACCAGGTAACCGATGCCCTGCACGAAGGCCGTCAGGCCACCGGCGCGGCGCGGGTTGTCCAGGTGGTCGAGGGACACGATCAGGCTCATCGGGAACAACCCGCCGATCCCCAGGCCCAGCAGGCAGGGCCAGAGCAGGCTCAGGTGGCGTGGGCAGAGGATCAGCCCGCAGAAGCCGGCGATGATCAGCAGCAGGAGGACCACCAGCACCCGGCGGCGGTCCTGGCTGCGGTTGGCGATCGCCGGTGTCGCCAGCCCCGAGACCACCTCCATGGCCGTGAGAAAACCCAGCAGCAGGCCGGCTTCCTGTTCACTCCAGCCCAGCTCGACGTAGTAGGGCGCCAGCCACGCCAGGACGCAGGTATAGGACGCCGTACCCAGGCCGAAGAACATCGCCAGCAGCCAGGCGCGGCGGTTGCCGGCGAAGGATTCACGCCGCTCGACGCTGCCTGGCAGCCGGGGCATGGCCGCCCGTTGTTCGTACCAGAACAGCAGGGCCAGTACCGCCAGGGCGGCCCAGATCGCCAGGCCCAGCCGCCAGCTGCCGGTGTCGGCGGCGACCAGCGGGGCGAAGGACGCCGCGACCGCCGCGCCCCCCATGATCGAGGTGACGTACAGGCCCATGAACAGCGCGACATTGCCGGCAAAGCGCGACTTGAGCAGCGCAGGCATCAGGGCCTGGATCAGGGCGATGCCGAGGCCGGCGAAGATGGCGCTGAGGATCAGCCCGGCTGCCGAATCGACGAACAGGCGCGACAGGGTCGCCAGGCCAATGACCAGCAGCGAGACCACCACGCTGCGGTGCTCGCCCAGGGAGTGGCCGATGCGCATGCCGAGGAACATCGCCAGCCCCATGGCCATGACCGGCAGCATGGTCAGCAGCGCGGCGCCGCTGAAGCTCAGGGCGATATCGCCGCGGATGCCGGCCAGCAAGGGGCCGACGGCGGCCATCGAGGGCCGCAGGTTCAGGGCCACCAGGATCACGCTGAGCATCAGCCAGAAAGCAGGGCGGGGTGTTGCGCGCAGGTTGTCCATGAGCAGGCCTTGAAGAATCCGGGCGCTGATTAGGCGATGCCGGCGCAGGGCCGGCAAATCAGAAAGTGCGCGGCAGTATTTAAAAACTAAATACCACCCTGGACAGGCTGCGCTGCCGGGTTCAAGGCGTGGGCGCCGCCAGCCATTGATCGACCACGCCGTTGTAGAAGCCGGTGGCCTTGCTCAGGTGCAGCCACTGGTCGACGTAGCTTTTCCAGGCCACGTCGCCGCGCGGCAGCAGGAAGGCTTTTTCACTGTATTGCAGGTACTGCTCGGGGTTCACCGCGCAGAGCCCGGGCTTGAGCTTCTGCTGGAAGCGGGCCTCGGAGGCGTCGGTGATCATTACGTCGGCCTTGTTCTCCAGCAGTTGCTCGAAGATGGTCACGTTGTCGGCGAACAGGGTCAGGTTGGCCTTGGGCAGGTGCGCCCGGGCGAACACTTCGTTGGTGCCTCCCGGCGGCTCGATCAGGCGCACCGAAGGCTGGTTGATCTGCTCCACGGTCTGGTAGCGCTGCTTGTCCGCGCAGCGCACCAGGGGGATTTTCCCGTCGACGCCCAGGGTGTCGCTGAAGAAGGCTTTCTTCTGCCGTTCCAGCGACACCGAGACCCCGCCCACGGCAATGTCGCAGTGGGCGAGGAAGTCCGGCATCAGGGTTTTCCAGGTGGTCTTCACCCACTTCACCTCGGCCCCCAGGCTTTGCGCCAGGGACTGCGCCATCGCGATATCGATGCCTTCGTAGGCGCCGTCCGCGCGCAGGTAGGTATAGGGCTTGTAGTCGCCGGTGGTGCAGACGTTCAGTTGCTTGCGCTCGATGACCTGGTCCAGGCGCGAGACATCCTGGGCGGCGAACGCCGGGGCGCCGAGGCTCAGCAGCGAGCAGAGAAGAAGGCGTGCTTTCATGCGGTCGATCCTTGATGACGAGGGGGGAGGCGAGGGCGCTTCATTATTGGTGGCGCCTGCGGGCAGGGCAAGGCGGATCGCTGCCCCGGCGCGGCGATCGGAAAGTTTTGGCAAAGGGCCATGCCAACTATTTGTTGGCTTCTTTTTCACGAAACGTTGATGGCCGGCTACCTAAGGTTCGGGCTGTCGTGGGAAGTGGTTCAACAAGCCGCTTCCGACGACGCACTTCTTTCCAGGAACAAGCTGATCGTCATGTTCAATATCAAGCCCCTGCGTCCCGAATGGGTGACGCTGATTGCCTGCGCCTTTTTATTGCTCGGCTGCAACTTCGTGCTGTGGCAGCACCTGTTCGGCATCACCGCCTCGGACAGTCGCGGCATCGCCATGCGCGTGGCGTTCGGGGTGATGATCTTCGGCGCCTTCAACCTCATCCTGACCTGGCTGGCGTTCCGTCGCGTGCTCAAGCCGGTGCTGATCCTGTTGTTCCTGATCAGCGCCGGGGTGGCGTACTTCATGAATCAGTACGGGGTGCTGATCGACGCCGGCATGTTTCGCAACTTTGCCGAGACCAATGCCACGGAAGTGCGCGACCTGCTGTCCCTCAAGTTGCTGGGTTATATTTTGCTGCTCGGTGTATTGCCTTCCTGGCTGCTGTGGAAAACCCCGATCAATTACCGCCGCTGGCATCGCGAGTTGCTCAGCAAGCTGCTGGTTTCAGTCGGGTGCGCGGCCGCCATCGGCGGGGTGGCCCTGGCCAACTACCAGGGCCTGGCTTCGCTGTTTCGCAATCACCACGAACTGCGCTTGATGATAGTGCCCAGCAACTACGTGGGTGCGTCCATCGGTTACCTGCGCGAGCAGGTCGTCTCGGCGCGCCAGCCCTTCGTCAAGATCGGCGAAGACGCCCAGCGCAACCCGACCTGGCAGGCGCATACCCGCAAGTCGCTGACCGTCCTGGTGGTGGGCGAGAGCGCCCGGGCCGAGAACTTCGGCATCCTGGGCTATGAGCGCAACACCACACCGCAACTGAGCCAGGAAAACGGCCTGATCGCCTTCACCGACGTGACGTCCTGCGGCACCGAGACCGCGGTGTCGGTGCCCTGCATGTTCTCCAACATGGGGCGCAAGAACTACGACGCCAGCAAGGCCAAGAACGAAGAAGGGCTGCTGGACGTGCTCAAGCGCGCCGGGCTCGAGGTGATCTGGCGGGACAACCAGTCCGGCTGCAAGGGCACCTGCGACCGGGTGACTCTCGATGACGTCAGCAACCTCAAGGACCCGGCGCTGTGTGCCAACAGCGAATGCCGCGACGAGATTCTGCTCCAGGGCCTGCAGCACTTCATCGATACCCTGGACAAGGACACCGTGCTGGTGCTGCACCAGATGGGCAGCCACGGGCCGGAATACTTCAAGCGCTACCCCAAGGAGTACGAGCGCTTCACCCCGGTGTGCCAGAGCAATGCGCTGAACAATTGCAGCCGCGAGAGCATCGTCAACGGTTATGACAACACCCTGGTGTACACCGACCACGTGCTCGCGACCTTGATCGACCTGCTGCGCAGCAATCAGGACAAGGTCGACACCGCGATGCTCTATCTGTCGGACCACGGCGAGTCCCTGGGCGAATACAACCTGTTCCTGCACGGCACGCCGTACATGCTCGCGCCGTCGCAACAAAAGCATGTGGCGATGCTGGCCTGGTTCTCGGACAGCTACCAGAAGGCGTTCGCGGTGGACACCCATTGCCTGCAGCAGAGCCGGGAAAAGCCGTTGAGCCAGGACAACCTGTTCCATTCGATGCTGGGGCTGCTGGAAGTCGACAGCCAGGTCTACGACCGGGGCCTGGACCTGTTCGCCGGCTGCCGCGGCAGCGTGGTGGACGGCGTGCTGGCGCGGCAATGAAGCCTTGATCGGCGTTCGACCTTTTTTTCACGCGGCGGGCGGTAGCCTGTTCCCAGCCCACGACCACAAGAGTCAGCGAGTCCATGTCCGTGCATCCACCGTCCCCCATCGAGCTTGAGTTCGTCAGGCGCTACGACCAGGCGCACGCTCGCGTCTGCGGCGACGAGCGCCCGCTGGGATTGGCGCGGCGCCTGGCGCTGTGGCGCGACGAGACGCTGGTGCGTCGTGCGCTGAAAGTGGCGGGCGAGCCGGGCCTGATCCTGGATGTGGCCTGTGGCGCCGGGCGTTTCTGGCCGGTGCTGGGCGAGCACGGCAACCGGGTGATCCTGGCGGCAGACCCGTCCCAGGACATGCTCAACCATGCCCAGACTCACCACCCGGCCAGCCTGCTCAAGCGGGTCAGGACCTTCCAGAGTTCCTCGTTCAGCATCGGCCTGTCGGCCAACGCCGTGGACTGCATCGTCTGCCTGCAACTGTTCCCCCACGTGACCAGCAGCGAGGCACGCCAGGCCCTGCTGCGCGAGTTTCACCGGGTCAGTCGCGACTCGGTGATCCTGGCGGTACGCCTCGACAGTCGTGGCAAGGCCTTGTACGACCGGCTGGAGGGGGCCAGCAGCCTGCAATTGCAGCGCGTGCCGACAGGGGTGGTCAGCAGGGCGCGGGTCGAGGCGGAGTTCAAGGACGCCGGGTTCGACGTGCTCGGCCATCAGGATTTCATTCCCGGCTGCGCCGCCTGGCGGGTTTACGTGCTGAGCAAACAGGGCTAGCCGACGCTTCGGACTATTCTTGTGGCCCTCAGCCGATTTGTGCAGGCTCTTGTCGAGTGGATGCGCGGAAATCGCCGAGGGCGATATATACTGCGCGCCATTCTTCAAGGGAGAGCCGTGTGGCCATCGATATTCACTGGATTCGCGACAACGATAGCCTCGGTCAATTCTGCACCGAGTGGCAGCAGTTGCCATTCGTCGCCCTCGACACCGAATTCATGCGGGTCGACACCTTCTATCCGATCGCCGGCCTGTTGCAGGTGGGCGATGGCCAGCGTGCTTACCTCATCGACCCCTTGACCATCGACGACTGGCAGCCGCTGAAGGCGCTGCTGGAGAACAGCGCGGTGGTCAAGGTGGTGCACGCCTGCAGCGAGGACCTCGAAGTCCTGTTGCGCCTGACCGGCAGCCTGCCGGCGCCGCTGTTCGACACGCAACTGGCGGCCGCCTACCTGAACCTGGGTTTCTCCATGGGCTATTCGCGGCTGGTCCAGGAAGTGCTGGGCATCGAGTTGCCCAAGGGCGAGACCCGTTCCGACTGGTTGCAGCGTCCGTTGTCGGAAACCCAGGTCAGCTACGCCGCCGAAGACGCCGTGCACCTGGCCGAGGTCTACACCCGCCTGCGCCCGAAACTGTCCGCGGACAAGTACGCCTGGGTGCTGGAAGACGGTGCCGAACTGGTGGCCAACCTGCGTCGCGAAACCGACCCCTACGAGGTCTACCGCGAGGCCAAGCTGGCGTGGAAACTGTCCCGCGCGCAACTGGCGGTGCTGCGCGAGCTCTGCGCCTGGCGCGAGCGCGAGGCGCGGGCGCGGGACCTGCCGCGCAACCGCATCGTGCGCGAGCATTCGCTGTGGCCCCTGGCCAAGAGCCAGCCGGACAGCCTCGGCGCCCTGGCGAAAATCGAAGACATGCACCCGCGCACCGTGCGCCAGGACGGCGAGTTCCTGCTGGATCTGATCAAGCGTGCCGCCAGCGTCGCTCCCGACCAGTGGCCGCCGGCCGTCCCCGAGCCGCTGCCGATGGAAGCCTCGCCCCTGCTCAAGCGCCTGCGCGCCGTGGGCCAGGCTGAAGCCGAGCGCCTGGGCATCGCCCCGGAACTGATGCTGCGCAAGAAAACCCTGGAAAGCCTGCTCAAGAGCGGTTTCCCCAACGGACCTTACCAATTGCCCGATTCGCTGCGTGGCTGGCGCCGCGAATTGATGGGCCAGGCGCTGCTCGACAGCTTGGCCACCGCCGGAGAACAGCCATGAAACGTATCTGCTCCATCTATAAAAGCCCGCGCAAGAACGAGATGTACCTCTACGTGCTCAAGAGCGAAGCCCTGGAGCGCGTGCCGGAAAACCTGCTGCTGGCCTTCGGCAAGCCGCAGCACGCCTTCGACCTGGTGCTGACCCCGGAGCGCAAGCTGTCACGCGAGGACATTCACAAGGTGCTGGAGAACCTCGACAAGCAGGGTTACCACCTGCAGATGCCGCCGGCCGAGGACGAGTACATCGAGCACTTGCCCGAAGAGCTGCTGCGCCGCAATGATCCGGTCTGACGGATCCCTGTAGAGGCCCTGTCCGGGGCATCGTTGAAATGGAACTGACTATATCCGGCGGCTGCCGCGATCGATGGAGCGATACTCCGTCGGCGGCCGCCTGTACCGTTTTGTAAGGTTGAACCATGCGCGTTCTGATTGCCGAACACGATCACGCTATTTACGCCCGTTTGTTGCGTCAGCTGGCACCTGACCTGGAAGTGTTGACCAGCGGCGACTCCGCCGAACTCGCGAAGCTGGCCGCGGATTGTCCGGTCTGGCTCGGCCAGCCGGACCTGCTGGCCACCCTGTTGCGCCAGGGCCACCAGCCGCAGTGGCTGCAATCGACCTGGGCCGGTATCACGCCGCTGCTCGCCGACGGCCTGCCGCGCCATTACCGCCTGACCCGTGCCGTGGGCATCTTCGGCCAGGTGATGGCCGAGTACGTGCTCACCTACATGCTCGGCCATGAGCGCGAAGTCCTGGCACGCCTGGTCAGCCAGGTCGAGCGCAAGTGGGACAACCGCACCGGCCAGAGCCTGGCCGGGCGCAAGGTGCTGATCGTCGGCGCCGGCGATATCGGCCAGAGCGTGGCGCAGTTCCTGCTGCCGTTCGGCGTCGAGTTGTACGGCATCGCCAGCGAGGCCCGGGAGCAGGCGCCGTTTATCGAAGTGGCGGGCCTGGCGGACCTGGGCCGGCTGGTCGGCGAGGTGGACTATGTGGTCAACCTGCTGCCCAACACCCCGCATACCCATGACCTGTACGACGCGGCGCTGTTCAAGCGCTTCAAGCCGACCGGCCTGTTCATCAATGCCGGGCGCGGCGTGGCCGTGGTCGATGCGGATCTGGTGGACGCCTTGAAAGAAGGGCACCTGGCGGGCGCGGTGATCGATGTCTGCCGCCAGGAACCGCTGCCGCAGCGCCATCCATTCTGGACCGCCTGGGGCCTGTTGCTGACCGGCCACAGCTCGGCGCCGACCTCGCCGACCCTGATGGCGCAGCTGTTCATCGACAACCTGCGGGCCTACCAGGCCAACAGCGCCTTGCGCGGCGAAGTGGATTTCGCGCGGGGGTACTGAGGCGGGATATAGAAGGGGCTGACAGCCTGATGCCCGTCAGTCAAGGAAACTGTAGGAGCAGCCGGTCGACGCTCCTACAGGGATTGCATCGGGCTTACAGGCTGAAGTCGCCTTCGGCCGCGGTTTCGCTCAGCGGGCGGCGCGGGCTTGGCACTTCGCGGGCCTGCAGGTACTCGGCCAGGCTGGCCTTGTCTCCCAGCTTGCCGATCGCCACGGCGGCATGCAGGGCATAACCTTCTGGAATTTTCAGCTCCTTGCGGGTCAGTTCCTGGTCGAACCCGGCCATGCCGTGGGTGTGCCAGCCGCTGATGCTGGCTTGCAGGGCCAGGTGGCCCCAGGCCGAACCGGTGTCGAAGGTGTGCCACAGGGCCGGGGTTTCCTCGCTGGCGCCCGGCGCGGTGAAGGTGGTTTTCGAGATCACGATCACCAGTGCCGAGGCATGTTGCGCCCAGCCGCGGTTGAACTCGTTGAGCAGGCCGAGGAAGCGTTCCCAGTTCGGCGTGTCGCGACGGGCATAAAGGAAGCGCCACGGCTGCGAGTTGTAGGCCGACGGCGCCCAGCGCGCGGCTTCGAAGAAGCTCAGCAGGGTTTCCTCGGGAATCGTTTCGCCGGTGAAGGCGCGTGGCGACCAGCGATCGGTGAACTGTGGGTGAATGGCGTACTCGGCAACGCGGGGATTGGCGCTCATGAAGAGATTCCTGGCTACGTTTGAGAATGAAATGTGGATAAACCGGCGGGCGCAGTTGAGCTGGGCGATGGGGTTTTCCTGACCCTTGGCGGTTCACCGGGTGCGACGCGGTCGGGCGTTAATGGCACACGGACGTGGGTCTGTCCGACAGGCAAAGCTACTGCGCGGCCCGCGGCCTGACAAGTAGTGCGTTACCGACAGTCGCCGGCGCTTGGCCCGCGGGGCCCGGGGCACTAGACTGGCGGCCTTTTCCCTGTCCGATACCGATTACCCGAACCATGGCCGCCAAAGTTGAACCCTTCTGGATCCGCAAGACCCTCGACCAACTCGACCAGGAGGAGTGGGAGTCGCTGTGCGATGGTTGTGGCCTGTGCTGCCTGCAGAAGCTCGAGGATGAAGAAGACAACAGCGTCTACTACACCCGCATCGCCTGCAAACTGCTGGACCTGAAAACCTGCCAGTGCAGCGACTATGCCAATCGTCGTGCCTCGGTGCCGGATTGCATCCAGCTCACCCCGGGCAAGGCCGACGAATTCAAGTGGCTGCCGCCGACCTGCGGTTATCGCCTGGTCAGCGAGGGCAAGGACCTGCCGCTCTGGCACCACCTGGTGTGCGGTGACCGCGATGCGGTGCACCACGAGCGTATTTCCCAGTCCGGGCGCATGCTCGCCGAAGGCAGCGTGGACGAAGAGGACTGGGAAGATCATCTGATTTTCCGCGCCGGCTGAAGCCGGGCGCGTTCACGCTGTGATTCACGAAGGAGTGTGTATGGCTGTGGGGGCAAGGCTGGTGCTGGCCGGCTGGTTGCTGGCGCTCGGTGCGCCGGCAGGGGCGGCGAACAAGGTCGATCTGGATTACCACGTGCGCCTGTTGCCGCAGAGCGACCAGGCGGAGGTGCGCCTGACCCTGGCCGATGGCGCGGCGGTGCGCAGCCTGGATTTCAACCTCGGCAAGCCGGGCGACTACAGCGATTTCAAGGCCGATGGCCAATGGCAGGTCGGCACCGCCAAGCCTGCTGCGGCGCAACGCGGCGTGTGGCGCCCGGCCAGCGGCAAGGCCAGCCTGAGCTACCGGGTGCGGATCAGCCACAGCCTGAAGAAAGACAGCTTCGACAGCCGCATGACCGCACATTGGGCCCTGCTGCGCGGTGACGTGCTGGTGCCGGCGGCGCGGCTCGACCAGCAGGACGGCGTCGAGCTGGTGTCGCGCCTGGAGTTCGAATTGCCCGCCGGCTGGAAAAGCGTGGAGACCGCCTGGCCGCGCATCGGCAAGAACCGCTTCCGCATCGATAACCCCGAGCGCCTGTTCGACCGGCCCACCGGCTGGATGCTGGCCGGTGCCCTGGGCAGCCGGCGTACCCGGCTGGGAGAGACCGAAGTCACAGTCGCCTCGCCGCAAGGGCAGGGCATGCGCCGCATGGACGTACTGACGCTGCTGACCTTCGTCTGGCCGCAGATCCAGGCCACCTTTCCCCGCCATCCGAACAAGCTGCTGATCGTCGGCGCGGCCGACCCGATGTGGCGCGGCAGCCTGGCCGGGCACGGCTCGCTGTACCTGCACAGCCGCCTGCCGCTGATCAGCGAAAGCGGCAGCAGCCCGTTGCTGCGCGAAGTGATCCAGGTGTTCGCGAGGATCGACGACAGCCAGCGCAGTGACTGGATCGGCGAGGGCCTGGCGGAGTACTACGCCATCGAGCTGCTGCGGCGCGCCGGTGGCATCAGCGATGAACGTTATCAGGCGCTGCAGGCGCGCTTGAGCAAGAGCGGGCATGACGTCAGCAGCCTGCGCGGCGACCAGGTGGGGGCGCCGGTGGTGGCCAGGGCGGTGCTGCTGTTGCAGGAACTGGACCGCGAAATCCGCCTGAAGACGCGCAACAAGCGCTCGCTGGACGATGTGACGCGGGAGCTGATGCGCCTGCCGAGCGTCGACACCGACGCCTTCGTGAAACTCAGCGAAGGCGTGCTGGGCGGCTCGTCGAAGGTGCTCGACAGCGATCTGTTGCGTTAGCGGATGCGCTCAGCGCGAGCACGCTCGCGCCGTATCAGACCCCGGCCCTGGGCGATTTCAACGAATCGTCGCCGGTCACGGTGGCGGTGCGGGTCGCTGCCTCGGCATTGGCCTTGAGGTTCTTCAGCTCGGCCCCGGCGCGTTCGATCTTCGCCCGCACGTTGTTCATATCCTGGCGGCTTTTCTCCAGCAGGCTTTTCGCCGAGCTGTGGCCGGTGATGCCGCGGGCCAGGGCGACGCCGCCGATGGCCACCTGGATCAGGCCGAACACACCGCCACGGCGCAGCCCCTTGCCGACCATGACCACGCCGCCGGCCAGCGAGCCGATGCGTTCCCAACCCTGCACGTTCTGCGACGGCTGGCTCTGGAACGGGGTGCTTTCGATGAGTTCTACCTGTTTGCTGTCGCTCATGATCGGTCTCCGGGAGGAATGGATATAAAGCTGACTGCGCGGGCGCGGCGCTTGTTCCATCGAATGTCGGGCGGGTTTTTAGAACTTGGGGCCGGAGCGGGTGTTGTTGCCCTTGGCCAGGCGGTCGTAGAGCACCACGTTGACGGTGGCGGCGAGGTTCATGCAGCCGGTGGTCGGGATGTACACCACGTCTTCGCACCAGTCGCGGATGTCCTTGTCCAGGGAGCCGTCTTCCGGGCCGAAGATGTACAGCGCGCGGTCCGGGTGGGTGTACTCCGGCAGCGAGCGGGCGCCTTCCACCAGCTCCACCGCCACGGGCACGCAGCCCAGGGGCAGGATCTTTTTCAGGTCGTCGATGCCGATCAAGGGGATGTCCTGGTGGACCTTCTTGGTGTCGGTGACGAAGTCGCGGGCCCGCTCGTAGCGCTTGCCGGTGTAGAACACCGAGGCGACGCCATAGCAGCCGGCGGCGCGCATCACCGAACCGACGTTCTCCGGCGACTTGGGGTTGTACAAGCCGATGCAGCTATAGCGTTTGTTTGCCACGAGCGGGGTGCCTTCGAAAAAAATCGCGATTATACGGGGATTGACGGCTGGCGGTTGGATCCGCTGAAAGCCTCGCTCCTTGTAGGAGCGAGGCTTGCCCGCGAGAGGCCGGTCCTTTCGGACCGAAAAGAGGGAAGGTTACTCCTGGTCTTTCTTCATCAATCCTGCCAGGGCGGCGAAGGGGTTGTGGGTCGCCTTGGCGACCTTCGGGGTGCTCAGCGAGCCGTCGCCGAAGTACTGCTGGTCGGTGTAGCGCGAGTGTTCGTTGTCGTGGCAATACAGGCACAGCAGCTCCCAGTTGGAGCCGTCCTGCGGGTTGTTGTCGTGGTTGTGGTCGCGGTGATGCACGGTCAGTTCGCTCAGGCGCTTGCCGGAGAATTCGCGGGCGCAGCGCCCGCAGACGTGCGGGTACATCTTCAGGGCCTTGTCGCGGTAGCCCATCTCGCGGTCGCGCTGGGCGTCGGCGAGGATGCGGTCCAGTTTGGATGTGTTGGTCGAACTCATGGGTTCACCTTTTATGCAAAGACTAATGACGGGAATGTGTCCAGTTTAGCTCAGGCCTTGAGCTTCTCGGCAATCCAGATGGTGTGGCGAGTGCCCTTGTTGCCATGGGCGAAGACCTGTACTTCCTCGGCCTTGAAACCGGCCTTGCGCAGCTTGTCGGAATACTGTTTGTCGGCGCTGGCCGACCACACCGCCAGCACGCCCTTGGGCCGCAGGGCCCGGGCGCAGGCGGCCAGCCCGGCGGCGGAGTAGAGCCAGCTGTTGGTCTTGCGAGTCAGGCCTTCGGGCCCGTTGTCGACATCGAGCATGATCGCGTCGAAGCCCTGGGGTTCGGCTTGCAGCACCTTGGCCACGTCCTCCAGGCGGATCACCGTGCGCGGGTCGAGCAACGGCCGGCCGGCTTTTTCCCCCAGCGGCCCACGGTTCCACTCCACGACGCCCGGCACCAGCTCGGCGACCACCACTTCGGCACCCTTGCCCAGATGCCTGAGGGCCGAGGCGAGGGTGAAACCCATGCCCAGGCCGCCGATCAGCACCCGCGAGTTGGCCCGGCCGGCAACCTTGCGGCAGGGGATTTCGGCCAGCGCATCCTCGGAGCCGTGCATGCGGGTGTTCATCAGTTGGCCGCCGTCGCCGCCCTGGATCTTGATGACAAAATCCTCGCCATATTCGAACAGGCACAAGGCACCGCCATTTTCGGGGATCGGGGTGGTGTCCAGCAGCACGAAACGTTTCATGAGGTTCTCGATGAGGAAGGCAAACCGGCGCGGTTGGGAGTAGCCTGAGGGCTGACAATAGCGATGGAGCCATTGATGAAGCGCACTATTCTAACGGTCATTGCCCGGGCCGCGCTCTTGCTGGGTGCGACGTTGGCGATGACGGCCGTGCACGCCGAGGAACAGCAGGCCGTGCCCGTGACGCCGGCCCCTGTCACCGGCTCGCCCGGCACGGCAACGCCAACCCCCTATCCGCAGGTCACGCCGCCCAGCACGCCCAAGGCCGGCGCCCATGGCGGCGCGCCGCTGCTGCCGCCGATCGACATGCCCAAGCCGCCGAAGGATCAGCCGCTGCCGACGCTGGAGCAGAACGAGACGAAACCCCGGACGCCGGGCGGCTAGACCTGCTGCGACAGCAGTTGCCCGTCGGCCATGCGCAGGCGTTTGGAGAGCGAGACGGCGAGGGCGCGAATGATCTTGGCGGCGATCTTCGGCGCGTCGTTGAGCATCTTTTCCAGCGAGTCCTTGCCCAGGTTGAGCAGCCGGCAATCGCTGGCGGCCACGCAACTGGCCGAGCGCCGCTCGCCGTCGAGCACCGCCATTTCGCCGAAGGCGCGTCCGCTGCGCAGGGTGGCGATGGTCACGCGCACGCCTTCGCTGTTGGTCTTCTGCACCGCCACCTGGCCGGAATGGATGATGCACATGAAACTGCCGGCATCGCCCTCGCGGAAGATCTCCTGGCCCTGGGCAATGCTGCTGATACTGAAATAGCCGGCGGCGGCATTGAAGTCGGCCGGCAGGAGTTGATCGAACAGTCCGCAGTCCATCAGCCAGTCGCGGATTTCGTTGTTCAACAAGGTAGGTTCGGGCATGTCGTCACGGTCTTTTTCTTGTGTCTGTTGCGGTTCCGGGCCTGTGCAGTATGGCCGGGAACCGGCGCTCTGGTGTTAAGACAGGAGCGCCGGCGGGAGTTCCTCAGGCGATGCCCAGGATCTTGAAAACAAATGCGTATTCGAGCGCTACGTCACGCAATCCCTGGTAACGCCCGCTCATGCCGCCGTGGCCGGCGCCCAGCTCGGTCTTGAGCAGCAGCAGGTTGTCGTCGGTCTTGGTGGCGCGCAACCGGGCCACCCATTTGGCCGCCTCCCAGTACTGCACGCGGCTGTCGTTGTAGCCGGCGATCACCAGGGTGGCGGGGTAGGCCTTGGCCTCGACATTCTCGTAGGGTGCATAGGCCTTGATCCGCTCATACACCTGCGGCTCTTCGGGGTTGCCCCATTCGTCGTATTCGGTGACGGTCAGCGGCAGGTCGGGGTCGAGCATGGTGTTGAGCACGTCGACGAACGGCACTTCGGCGATCGCCGCCTTGAACAGTTCCGGGCGCTGGTTGAGCACCGCGCCGATCAGCAGGCCGCCGGCGCTGCCGCCGCTGATGGCCAGTTGCTCGGCGCGGGTCAGGCCCTCGGCGATCAGGTGTTCGGCGCAGGCGATGAAGTCGCTGAAGGTGTTCTGCTTGTGCTCCTGCTTGCCGGCGCGGTACCAGGCTTCGCCCAGCTCGCCGCCGCCGCGCACGTGGGCGATGGCGAAGGCCACGCCGCGCTCCAGCAGGCTCAGCCGGGCATGGGAAAACCATGGGTCGAGGCTTTCGCCGTAGGCGCCGTAGCCATACAGGTACAACGGCGCCGGCCGGCCCAGGGCTTCGCGCTTGATCACCAGGCTGATCGGCACCCGGGTGCCGTCGGCCGCGGTCGCCCACAGGCGCTGGCTGACGTAGGCGTCCGGATCGAAATCGCCCAGCACCGGGGTTTCCTTGAGGACCTTCTGTTCGCCGCCGGCCAGTTCCAGCTGGCGGATCTGCGCCGGGCGGTTCAGGGCCTCGTAGCGCAGGCGGATGCGCGGGCTGACGAACTCCAGGCTGTTCTGCACATGCAGGCTGTAGGCGGCATCCGGCAATTGCACGCGATAGGCCGGCAGGCCTTCGGGGTGCACCTCGACGATCGGCAGGCCGCCTTCGCGCAGGCTCAGGGTCATGGCCGAGCTGTTCAGGCTCAGGCCTTCGAGCATCACGCTGTCGCTGTGGGGGATCAGGTTCTGCCAGTCGGCCTGGGCTGGCGCGTGGCCCTGGTCCGGCGCCTGGTAGAGGGCGAAGTTGATGCCGTCGCGGTTGCTGCGGATAAACCAGGTCCACTGGCCATCGAGCAGGCCGTGGTCGACGTCGTATTCATGGTGCTCGACCCGCGGCGCCAGGCAACTGAAGGCTTGCTGCGGCTGCGCCGCGTCGAGCACCCAGACCTCGCTGGTGGTCTTGCTGCTCAGGGACAGCAGCAGTTGTTTCTCGGAGCTTGAGCGGTAGCAATGCAGGAAAAACCGCCCGTCCGGTTCATGGAAGACTTCCTCGGCGGCGGTGCCATCCAGGCGATAGCGGAACAGCTTGTGCGGGCGATGGGTGTCGTCCAGTTCGGCGAAGAACAGGGTCAGGCTGTCGTTGGCCCAGGTCATGCTGCCGTCGCAATCGGCGAAGTCCAGCTCGCTGACCTTGCCGTTGGACAGTTCCTTGACGAACAGCGTGTAGACCTCTTCGCCCGTGGTATCGAGGCTGTAGGCCAGGCGCTGGTGGTCGGGGCTGATGTTGAAGGCGCCGAGGGAGAAGAACCCGCCATTGGCCAGCTCGTTCGGGTCCAGCAGCAGCTGTTCGCGGCTTTCGTCGACGGTGAGGCTGTCGTCGGCCGGGCGCGGGCAGCGGTAGTGGCGGGCATATTCGTCGCCGGCGGTGGTGCGGGTGTAGTACAGGTAGGGGCCCCAGGGCGAGGGCAGGGACAGGTCGGTCTCCTGGATCCGCCCCTTGATTTCCTGGAACAGGGTTTCGCGCAGCGCCGCCTGGTCGGCCAGGGCGGCTTCCTGGTAGCGGTTCTCGGCCTTCAGGTAATCGAGCACGGCCTCGGTGTCGCGCTCCTGGAGCCAGGCGTAGGGATCCGGGCCTGCGGCCTTGCGGGCGACGGGGGCGGCGATGACGGGGTCGGCTACGGGCATGGAGGGCTCTCGGGACGATGACAAATAAGGACGTGGCAGACGGCGGGGCAGCCTGACATGCGAAAAGCCGTTATCATAAGCGCCTCTTTGCCTGCCTTGCCATGGACACCATGACCGAGAACGACTATCTGATCGCCTGGGGGCTGTATGCCTTCGCCGCCTTGGGCTGCCTGCTGGTGTGGATGCGCCTGACCCGCTGGATGTGGCGCTGGCTGCGCGAGCCGCTGCGCCTGCTGGTGGCTGTGCTGCTGTTCAGCCCGACCGTGGTCGACCCGGCGAAGAACATGGACGCCCCGGCCGTGGCCATCACCGCCCTGGACATGCTGTTCAAGGTCGGCAACAACGCCTGGCGCGCGGTTTCCGACCTGTTCATGTACGGCATGATCGCCTTTGGCCTGTACCTGGTCCTGGTGCTGATCCGCTGGCCGATCGAGCGCGCCGCCAGCGCCCGCAAGGAACGCAGCGAAGCCGCCAAGGCCGCGGCCCGGGCCGCCGAGCCGGACGACGAGCCTTTCGGCGGTGCCGGCGACGACCGCTATGGCCGTCCGCCCGTACCCGCCACCCCCCAGCGTTCGCGGATCGAGCCGCGCCTGTAACCCGCATTGAAGCGAGAGTCCGAGCATGTGTGAGTTATTGGGCATGAGCGCCAATGTACCGACCGATATCGTGTTCAGCTTTACCGGGCTGATGCAGCGCGGCGGACGCACCGGCCCGCATCGCGACGGCTGGGGCATCGCTTTCTACGAGGGGCGGGGGCTGCGCCTGTTCCAGGATCCGGCGGCGAGCAGCGAGTCGGAAGTGGCCAACCTGGTGCAGCGTTATCCGATCAAGAGCGAGGTGGTCATCGGCCATATTCGCCAGGCCAATGTCGGCAAGGTCTGCCTGTCCAATACCCATCCGTTCGTGCGCGAGCTGTGGGGGCGCAACTGGTGTTTCGCCCACAACGGCCAATTGGCGGACTTCCAGCCGGCCGCCAGTTTCTATCGTCCGGTGGGCGATACCGACAGCGAAGCGGCGTTCTGCGACTTGCTCAACCGGGTGCGCGAGGCGTTCCCGGAGCCGGTGGAGGTCGAGACGCTGCTGCCCTCGCTGGTCGCCGCCTGCGCCGAATACCGCAGCAAGGGTGTGTTCAACTGCCTGCTCAGTGACGGCGACTGGCTGTTCTGCTATTGCTCGACCAAGCTGGCGCAGATCACCCGGCGCGCGCCTTTCGGCCCGGCTCGCTTGAAGGACGTCGACGTGATCGTCGACTTCCAGGCGGAAACCACGCCCAACGACGTGGTCACCGTGATCGCCACCGAACCTTTGACCGAAAACGAAACCTGGACTCGCTACGAGCCGGGCCAATGGAGCCTGTGGCGACGCGGCGAATGCGTCATGCACGGCCAGACCGAATAAGGACATCCCCTATGTTGCTCAGTTATCTGCGGCTGGTGTTGTTTGCGGCGGGCCTGTTGGTCGGGGTCCAGGTGCCGGGTTTCCTCAGCGACTACACCAAGCGGGTCGAGGCCCATCTGATCGAGGCCCAGGTCAGCCTGCAAGGCTTCCAGGGCACGGCCAACCAGTTCTTCAAGGGCGACCTGCAGGCGCTGGTCGCGCACTACCGGGCCAGCGACGATCCGGTGTTCCGCAGCGACGCCGCCAGCCTGAGCAACCTGCTGGGGCGCCAGTTGGCCCTGGACAAGCAGTTCCAGGCGATGCAGGGGCCGTGGTACATCCGCCTGCTGCAGGTGCTACTGGCCGCCGACCCGGAGATCCGCCAGGAAACCTGGAACGGCTACAGCTACCAGATCCTGCTGACCCCGCAAGCGATGATCTGGGCCATGAGCGGTGCCTTGCTGCTGTCGTTCGGCCTGGAATGCCTGTACCGCCTGATCGACTGGGTGGTGCTGGGCGGCAAGCGCCTGCGCCAGAGCCGGCCGATCGAAGAGCGTGATTTGAAGGGGTTGTGACTGCATCGGCTTGATACCTCTTTGTAGCCGCTGTCGAGCGCCAGCGAGGCTGCGATCGACCTGGGCGGCACTCCGACGTAGCGGGCGCAAAACCATACGCCGCCGAATATCTTTTGCATCGCGTCGCCAGCCTTGCGGGGCTGCGCCCCGATCGCAGCCTCGCTGGCGCTCGGCAGCGGCTACAGGAACAGATCAGCCGGCCAGGATGATGTAGTCCTCGCCGACCTTCTGCGCGTATTGCTCCAGCACCTGCTGGCACAGCACCACCACTTCTTCCACCAGGTCCACTCCCGTTCGCCATGACACCACCACCTGCAGGTTCGGCGGGCGCTGGTCGATCGCCAGCAGGGTCAGTTCGCCGCGGGCCAGTTCCTCGCTGACCAGCACCGGCGGCAGGGCGCCGATGCCGAAGCCGTCGCGCAGCAGGCGGGTGATGGCCGACACCGAGTTCACGCAGTTGAGCCGTGGCGCGCTGACGCCGCTGGCTTGCAGCAGGCTCAACACTTCCTGGTGCGGCAGGGAGTTCTTCGAGTAGGTGATGATGCGTTCCCGGGCCAGGTCGGCCAGGTTGGCGTACTCGCGGTTGTAGATCGAGTGGCTGGCGACTATCCAGCCCATCGGGTGGCTGGCCACTTCCAGGCTGCGGATGGATTCCTGGCGCAGTAGGTCGGTCTGCAGGATCAGGTCGAGAAAGCCCTTTTGCAATTGCTCGCAGAGGTTCAGCGAGGTATCGGCCACCAGCTCGATTTCTACCTGGGGATAGCAGTCCATCATCCGCGCCACCAGCGGGCTGAGCCAGGTGTGGATCACCGTGTCCATGACGCCGATGCGAATCCGCCCGACCTTGCTCGAACGGGTCTCGATCGACTGCTTGAGCGCTTGCAGGGTGTCCAGCATCTGTTCGGCATAGTCGAGCACCTTGAGGCCTTCCGGGGTCAGGCTCACGCCGCGCGAATCGCGCAGGAACAGCTTGACCCCCAGCTCGCCCTCGAGCACGGCGATGCGGCTGGAGATCGAGGCCTGGGTGGTGAAGAGCTTGTCGGCGGTCAGGCGAAAGCTTTTCAGGCGCGCGACCCAGACGAAGGTTTCGAGGAACTTGAGATTCATGCGATCAACTTTTCTTATGTCTGGAGGCGGTTTTTATTCGTTGGACGCAGCAGGGGGAGGGCGCCAAGAATCGCTGCGTCTCACGATAAGCGTCGTCGGGGCCCGGAACAATATCAATAACAACGGTGGAGATTCGCCATGAGTGCGCCCGACTCGCTCGCCGCCGGCAAGGCCAAAGGCCGCGCCGGCCCCTTCGACTGGTACCGCGACATCAACCAGCAGGAACGCCGCACATTCTGGAGCTGCAAGGCCGGCTACGGCCTCGATGGCATGGACACGCAGATGCTCAGCTTCGTCATCCCGACCCTGATCGCCCTGTGGGGCATCAGCTCCGCCGAGGCCGGGCTGATCCACACCAGCACCTTGCTGGCCTCCGCCCTGGGCGGCTGGATCGCCGGCATCCTCTCCGACCGCATCGGCCGGGTGCGCACCCTGCAACTGACCGTGCTCTGGTTCGCCTTCTTCACCTTCCTCTGTGGCCTGGCGCAGAACTACGAGCAACTACTGGTCGCCCGGACCCTGATGGGCTTCGGCTTCGGTGGCGAATGGACCGCCGGCGCGGTGCTGATCGGCGAAGTGATCCGCGCCGAAAACCGCGGCAAGGCGGTGGGCATGGTGCAGTCCGGCTGGGCCCTGGGCTGGGGTATCACGGCACTGCTCTATGCGCTGATGTATTCTCTGCTGCCTCCGGAAGATGCCTGGCGCGCGCTGTTCCTGCTGGGCATCCTGCCGGCGATCTTCGTGATTTTCGTCCGGCGCCTGGTCAAGGACCCCGAGGTCTACCGGCAAACCCGCGCCCGCGAAGTGCCGGAGAATCCACCGCGCTTCTACGAGATTTTCGCCCCGGCCATCCTCAGCACCACCTTGCGCGCCTCGCTGCTGGCGGCCGGTGCCCAGGGCGGCTACTACGCCATCACCTTCTGGCTGCCGACCTTTCTCAAGACCGAACGCGGCTTGAGCGTGCTGAGCACCGGCGGCTACCTGGCCATGGTGATCTTCGGCTCCTATGTGGGTTATGTGGTCAGCGCCTACCTGACCGATCTGCTGGGCCGCAAGAAGAACTTCGTCCTGTTCGCCGCCGGCTCGTTCACCATCGTCCTGCTGTACACGCAGATGCCGGTGAGCAACGCGGTGATGCTGTGGCTGGGGTTCCCCCTGGGGTTCTTCGCCTCGGGTATCTTCAGCGGCATGGGCGCCTTTCTCACCGAGCTGTTCCCCACGCGGATCCGCGGTTCGGGCCAGGGCTTCTGCTACAACAGCGGCCGCGCCCTGGCCGCGCTCTTCCCGTTGCTGATCGGCCTGCTCAGCCAGCACATTCCCCTGGGCGCGGCCATCGGCACCTTCGCGGCGGTGTCCTACGGGATCGTGGTCCTGGCCGCCCTGAGCCTGCCGGAAACCCGCGGCAAGCAACTCGAAGCGCGCTAACTGATAACCTGTGGGCCTCCCTGCGCGATGCCCGCAGCCCGAACTACACCCCTACAGGAGCACCGACCGTGAGCCGCCTGTTATTGAATTGCGACATCGGCGAAAGCTTTGGCAACTGGACCATGGGCCTGGATGCCGAGGTGATGCCGTTCATCGATTGCGCCAACATCGCCTGCGGTTTCCATGCCGGCGACCCGAGCATCATGCGCAAGACCGTGAGCCTGGCCCTGGCCAACGGCGTGCGCATCGGTGCGCACCCGGCCTACCAGGACCTGGCCGGTTTCGGCCGCCGCTCCATGGCTTACGGCGCCCAGGAATTGCAGGACCTGCTGCACTACCAGATCGGCGCCCTCGACGGCATCTGCCGGGCCCAGGGCGGCCGGGTCAGCTACGTCAAGCCCCATGGCGCCATGTACAACGACATGATGGCCAACCCCGCGCAACTGCGGGCGGTGATCCAGGCCGTGGCGGCCTATGACCGGACGCTGCCGCTGATGCTGATGGCGACCCGCGACAACAGTGCGGCCCAGGCCCTGGGCGACGAACATGGCGTGACCCTGTGGTTCGAGGCCTTCGCCGACCGTGCCTACGACAACGCCGGGCACCTGGTGTCGCGGCAACTGCCGGGGGCGGTGCATCACGATCCGGAACAGATCATCGCCCAGGCGCTGACCATCGCTCGCGGCGATGCGCTGCCGGCCAGCGACGGCAGCGCCTTGCACCTGCAGGCCAACACCCTGTGCGTGCATGGCGACAACGCCAGCTCGGTCGCCGCCGTGCAGCGCATCCGCGCGGCCCTGCAGCAGTTGCCAGCATGAACCTGCGCGTCGAGGTGGTGGCCATCGATTGCCTGATGGTGCGGCTGTTCGACGCGATCGCCGAGGCCAACATGCCGTGGATGCTCGCCGCCAGCGAACGCCTGCGGACGGCCTTCGGCGCGCGATTGATCGATCTGGTGCCGTCCTACACCACGCTGATGGTGCATTACGATTTGCAGGTCCTGAGCCCGGCCCAGGCGCGGGAACTGATCGATACGGCCCTGCATGGCCTCACCCCCGATTCGCGCAGCGGCGGCCAGCGCCATGTGCTGCCGGTCTGGTACGACCTCAGTGTCGGCCCCGAGTTGAGCCTGCTGGCGCAACGCAGCGGCCTGTCGGTGAACGAGGTGATCCGCCGTCACAGCGAGCGCGAATACCAGGTGTTCGCTCTGGGCTTCGCCCCGGGTTTTGCCTTCATGGGGCTGGTGGACGAAGCGCTGGCCACGCCGCGCCTGGATACGCCGCGCAAGCGTGTGGCGGCGGGCAGCGTGGGGATTGCCGAGCGGCAGACCGCGGCTTACCCGGTGGTGTCGCCGGGGGGCTGGAACCTGATCGGACGCACGCCGAGCCGCCTGTTCGATCGCGAGCGCGACGGCTACAGCCTGATGCAGCCGGGCGACAGTGTGTGTTTCGCCGCGGTGGATCGCGCCGAGTTCATCCGCCTGGGCGGCGACGACACACCATTGGAGGTTCCGGCATGAGCCGCCTGACCATCGAAGCCAGCACCCCGCTGTGCCTGCTGCAGGACGCCGGCCGCTTTGGCGTGCGCCATCTGGGCGTGACCCAGGGCGGCGCGCTGGACTGGGTGTCGATGTCCTGGGCCAACTGGCTGCTGGACAATGCCCTGGACGCACCGGTGATCGAGATCACCCTCGGCGGTTTCACCCTGGTCGCCGAGGAGCTGTGCCTGCTGGCGCTGGCGGGCGCCGACCTGGGGGCCCGTATCGACGAGCGACCGCTGAGCCCGGGGCGCAGTTTTATCCTGCAGAAAGGCCAGCGGCTGCGTTTTACCCAGCCGTTGCTGGGCGCCCGGGCCTATCTGGCGGCGCCCGGCGGTTTCGACGCGCCGAAGGTGCTGGGCAGTTGCGCCAGCGTGGTCCGCGAGGAACTGGGCGGGCTCGACGGATTCGGCCGGCCATTGGCCGAGGGCGGGCGCCTGACGTATTCGGGGGGCGGGGTGGGCCTCAAGGTGCTGTCGGGCAAGCAACTGCCGGACCTGCGATCGCAGGCGCCGCTGGAGGTGATTCTTGGTGCGCAGATCGGCCAGTTCAGCGGGCAGAGCCTGTTCGATGCCTTCAACAGCACCTGGACCCTGGACAGCCGCGCCGACCGCATGGGCATGCGTTTGCTGGGGACGCCATTGCGTTATCAGGGGGCGCCGATGATCTCCGAGGGCATTCCCCTGGGGGCGATCCAGGTGCCGCCGGACGGTCAGCCGATCGTGCTGCTCAACGACCGGCAGACCATCGGCGGCTATCCGCGCCTGGGGGCGCTGACGCCGCTGGCCCTGGCCCGGCTGGCGCAATGCCTGCCCGGCAGCGAGGTGCGCCTGGCGCCGGTGGTGCAGGAGACGGCGTATCGGCAGCAGATCGAGTTTTTGCGGCGGTTTGTGTAGGGCGTAAAAGCATCGCGGGCAAGCCTCGCTCCTACAGGTGTTGTTCGTTCAAACGACGCTAATCTGTAGGAGCGTGGCTTGCCCGCGATAGCGTCGGACCGGCCAGCGCCGATTATTTGGAGAGAAACCGCATCCCTTCTTCCAGCCCGCGCAGGGTCAGCGGGTACATCTGTTCCTCGACCAGTTCGCGCACGATGTTGGTCGAGGCGGTGTAGCCCCAGGTGTCTTTCGGGTAGGGGTTGATCCAGATGAGCTTCTTGTACTTTTCCATGAAGCGCTGCATCCACACATAACCGGCTTCTTCGTTCCAGTGCTCGACGCTGCCGCCGGCCTGGGTGATTTCGTAGGGCGCCATGGCGGCGTCGCCGACGAAGATCACTTTGTAGTCGGCGCCGTACTTGTGCAGCAGGTCCTGGGTCGAGGTGCGTTCCGAGCCGCGGCGCAGGTTGTTCTTCCACACCGATTCGTAGATGAAGTTGTGGAAGTAGAAGTACTCCAGGTGCTTGAACTCGGTCTTGCAGGCGGAGAACAGCTCCTCGCAGATCTTCACGTGGGCGTCCATCGAACCGCCGATATCGAACAGCAACAGCAGCTTGATGCTGTTGCGCCGTTCCGGGCGCATCTGGATGTTCAGCAGACCGGCGTCGCGGGCGGTGTGGTCGATGGTGCCGTCGATGTCCAGCTCGTCCGCCGCGCCCTGGCGGGCGAACTTGCGCAGGCGGCGCAGGGCCACCTTGATATTGCGCGTGCCCAGTTCCACCTGGTCGTCGAGGTTCTTGTACTCGCGCTGGTCCCAGACCTTGACCGCCTTGCCCTGGCGCTTGCCGGCGTCGCCGACGCGGATGCCTTCCGGGTTGAAGCCGCCGGAGCCGAACGGGCTGGTGCCGCCGGTGCCGATCCACTTGTTGCCGCCGGCATGGCGTTCCTTCTGTTCTTCCAGGCGCTTCTTGAATTCTTCGATCAGCTTGTCCAGCCCGCCCAGGGACTGGATCTGCGCGCGTTCCTCGTCGCTCAGCGAGCGCTCGAACTCCTTGCGCAGCCAGTCCTCGGGGATCAGCGCCTGCAGGTGGTCGTCGAGTTTCTCCAGGCCGTTGAAGTAGGCGCCGAACGCGCGGTCGAACTTGTCGAAGTGCCGCTCGTCCTTCACCAGGATCGCCCGGGACAGGTAATAGAACTCGTCCATGTCGGCGAAGGTCACGCGCTGCTTGAGCGCGTTGATCAGGTCCAGCAGCTCGCGCACCGACACCGGGACCTTGGCCGCGCGCATTTCATTGAACAGGTTGAGCAGCATGGTTATCGCTCTCCAATAATCTTTTGGTAGCGCTTAACGGGTGCCGCGACGGCTCATGAACGCCAGGCGTTCCAGCAACTGCACATCCTGCTCGTTCTTCACCAGGGCGCCGGCCAGCGGCGGGATGGCCTTGGTCGGATCGCGCTCGCGCAGCACCGCCTCGCCGATGTTGTCGGCCATCAGCAGCTTGAGCCAGTCGACCAGCTCGGAAGTCGAGGGCTTCTTCTTCAGGCCCGGCACCTTGCGCACGTCGAAGAACACATCCAGCGCCTCGCTGACCAGGTCCTTCTTGATGTCCGGGTAGTGCACATCGACGATCTTCTGCAGGGTGCTGCGGTCGGGGAAGGCGATGTAGTGGAAGAAGCAGCGGCGCAGGAAGGCGTCCGGCAGTTCTTTTTCGTTGTTGGAGGTAATGATGATGATCGGGCGCTGCTTGGCCTTGATGGTCTCGTCGATTTCGTAGACGTAGAACTCCATCTTGTCGAGTTCCTGCAGCAGGTCGTTGGGGAACTCGATGTCGGCCTTGTCGATTTCGTCGATCAGCAGGATCACCCGCTCTTCGGACTCGAAGGCCTCCCACAGCTTGCCCTTCTTCAGGTAGTTGCGGATGTCATGCACCTTGTCCACGCCCAGCTGCGAATCGCGCAGGCGACTCACCGCGTCGTATTCGTACAGCCCCTGGTGCGCCTTGGTGGTGGACTTGATGTGCCAGGTGATCAGCTTGGCGCCGAAGGATTCGGCCAGTTGCTCGGCGAGCATGGTCTTGCCGGTGCCGGGTTCGCCCTTGACCAGCAGCGGCCGCTCCAGGGTGATGGCAGCGTTGACTGCCAGCTTCAGGTCATCGGTGGCGACGTATGCGCTGGTGCCTTCGAACTTCATCTGCAATTCCTCGAACGGTAGCGCCGACATGCGGCAAGCAGGTCGGAAGAATAAGAAACACGATGGCCGACTATAACGCGGCGCCCGGCTGACTGTGAACGCAGACGCCCCATTCAGTCTCTGAATGGGGCGTCACATGCTGACTCAGTCAGTGGACGGCTTGGGCTTTTCATAGCGGGCATTAAACGCCTGGACGAAACCGTTGCGCAAAATCTGCAAAAACGCCTGGAATGCGCTGATATCGCGCTGGTGCACGCTGCCTTCGAGTTCGACCCGGGTGGCGAACTGGTTTTTGTTCTGGTTTTTCAGCACGGTTTCGCTGGTGCCCACCAGGGCTTCCCAGATCGAGCGGAATATCCCCTTGTCCTTGTTCTCGACATCCTGCTGCCAATTGAACACGTCGACATCGCGCAGCAGCGGCTTGATATAGCCGGTGAGCCGGCCCTTGTTGGCCTCGGCCTCGATCACCAGGTCGCCGTGGCCGGCGTTGAAGTCGAACTTGCCGTAGGCCGAGGCGAAATCGTTCAGGCGCTTGAGTTCGATATCCCGGGCCCGCAGGCGGAACTCGAAATCCTGGAAGTCGCTCAGCGGGTCGAAGGTGGCACTGGTTTCCAGTGGCGCATGGCCCAGCAGCAGGGCCTTGCCTTCCAGGCGGGCATCGCGCCGGCCCTGGGTGTCGACCACGTTGGTCAGGTTGTAGGCACTGGCGTTGACCTGGGTGGCGGTCATGTTCACCGGGGGCTTGGAGTTGAAGTTGCGAAAGCTGATCTGGCCGTCGCTGACCCGTACTTCGTTGAGGGTGATCGGCAACAGCTTGCTCAATTGCGCGCGCCAGTCGGTGCCCTGGCCGGTCTGCGAGGCCTGCTTGTTGCCGCCGTCGACGAAGTTGACCTGCGGCCCGACAAATTGCACTTCGGCCACCACGGCGTGGTCGTACCACAGGGAATGCCAGCTGACCGACAGATCGATCAGCGGCGCATCGACGAAGGGGACGGGCACCTTGCCGTCGACCTTGACGATCTCCAGGCCATTGATCCGGTAGGCGCCGCGCCACAGGGCCAGGTCGACATCGCTGATCCGGCCGCGGTAGTCGCCCATGTCGGCCAGCTTGTCGTTGAGGTAGTCGCGCACCAGGTAGGGCAGGGCGATGTGCAGGGCGACCAGCAGCGCCAGTACCCCGGCGAGGGTCCACAAGGGCCAACTGTAGCGACGTTTCATGAGCGTGAGTCTCCAGCCGTATAGAGGCATTGACTCCCCGCTGTCGCAGTCGTTCGTCCCGACTGGACGCTCATGGGTGCGAGGCATACCCTTGAGAACTTCCTTCCACGCTGGCCAAGGAGCTTGCCATGAGCCGCATCTTCGCTGACAACGCCCACTCCATCGGCAATACGCCGCTGGTGCAGATCAACCGTATCGCGCCGCGCGGCGTCACCATCCTGGCCAAGACCGAAGGACGCAACCCGGGGTATTCGGTGAAGTGCCGGATCGGCGCGAACATGATCTGGGACGCCGAAAGCAGCGGCAAGCTCAAGCCGGGCATGACCATAGTCGAGCCCACCTCGGGCAATACCGGCATCGGCCTGGCGTTCGTCGCCGCGGCCCGTGGCTACAAGTTGCTGCTGACCATGCCGGCCTCGATGAGCATCGAGCGGCGCAAGGTACTCAAGGCCCTGGGCGCCGAACTGGTGCTGACCGAGCCGGCCAAGGGCATGAAAGGGGCGATCGAGAAGGCCGCGGAAATCTTCGCCAGCGACCCTGAAAAATACTTCATGCCGCAACAGTTCGATAACCCGGCCAACCCGGCGATCCACGAAAAGACCACCGGCCCGGAAATCTGGAACGATACCGACGGCGCGGTGGATGTGCTGGTGGCCGGCGTCGGCACCGGCGGCACCATCACCGGGGTGTCGCGCTATATCAAGAAGACCCGGGGCAAGCCGATCCTGTCGGTGGCGGTGGAGCCGAGCACCTCGCCGGTGATCACCCAGAAACTGGCCGGCGAGGAAATCAAGCCCAGCCCGCACAAGATCCAGGGGATCGGCGCCGGTTTCGTGCCGAGCAACCTCGACCTGTCGATGGTCGACCGGGTGGAGCTGGTCAGCGACGAGGAGTCCAAGGCCATGGCCCTGCGCCTGATGCAGGAGGAGGGGATCCTCTGTGGCATCTCCTGCGGGGCGGCGATGGCAGTGGCGGTACGCCTGGCGGAAACCCCCGAGATGCAGGGCAAGACCATTGTCGTGATCCTGCCGGACTCGGGCGAGCGTTACCTGTCGAGCATGTTGTTCGCCGACCTGTTCAGCGAACAGGAGAACCAGCAGTGAACGCCGCGCCCGGCGATCAGGCTGCATTGCCGAAGTACTGATCTGTATCAGCCGGCGTTCAGGCGCCTTGTGTTAATTCAGCGTTTTATTGCACGACCGTTAACACTGATTGTTGATGAGTGCGGGTTTTTCCAGGGGCCGGGAGTGTTTATCATGGCCGGCTGCCATGCCGGATGAATGCTGTCCCGCCGGCGATTTTTTCAAGGAGATGTTGCATGAGCCTTTCGTTTGCCGCCAAGTTCGCGGTGTTGTTGCTGTTCATCGGCAGCACGCTCTACGTGCACCTGCGCGGCAAGGCGCGACTGCCGGTGCTGCGCCAGTTCGTCAACCATTCGGCGCTGTTCGCACCTTATAACGCCTTGATGTACCTGTTTTCCGGTGTGCCTTCCAAGCCTTACCTGGACCGCAGCAAGTTCCCCGAACTGGATGTGCTCAAGGACAACTGGCAGGTCATCCGCGACGAGGCCATGCACCTGTTCGACGAGGGGTATATCCGTGCCGCCGAGAAGAACAACGACGCCGGCTTCGGTTCGTTCTTCAAGAAGGGCTGGAAGCGTTTCTACCTCAAGTGGTACGACAAACCGCTGCCGTCGGCCGAATTGCTGTGCCCCAGGACCGTTGAACTGGTCAGCCGCATTCCCAACGTCAAGGGCGCGATGTTCGCCCTGCTGCCCGGTGGCAGCCACCTCAACCCGCACCGCGATCCGTTCGCCGGTTCCCTGCGCTATCACCTGGGCCTGTCCACGCCGAACTCCGACGATTGCCGGATTTTCGTCGACGGCCAGGTCTACGCCTGGCGCGACGGTGAAGACGTGATGTTCGACGAAACCTACGTGCACTGGGTGAAGAACGAGACCGAGCAGACCCGCGTGATCCTGTTCTGCGATATCGAGCGGCCGCTGAGCAACCGCCTGATGACCCGCGTCAACCGCTGGATCAGCGGCTGGCTGGGGCGGGCCACCGCGCCGCAGAACCTCGACGACGAGCGCGTCGGCGGCATCAACCAGGCCTATGCCTGGAGCAAGCGTTTCAGCGATCGCATCAGTGGCGTGGTCAAGCAGTGGAAGCGCCGCCATCCCAAGCTCTATCGCGTCATGCGGCCGGTGCTGGCGGTAGTGGTCCTGACCGCCCTGGGCTACTGGTTGTTCGGCTAAGCCATTGCAATGGATATCGGGCGCTGGTTATAGTCGGCGTCCGGTGCATCAGAAGATTCGCCGTTATCCTTCAGAAAGATCAGTACATGCCTCATTCCCTCATCAACGCGGTAGTCGATTCGGCGGTCAACGCTGGCGTCGTGCCGTGCGGGAACCCGCAGCCTGTGCAGATCAGTCATTACCCCCCCACCTGTCAGTAGCACGCCGGTGTGCGCCGTCGTATCGCCGCCAGGCGTTGTCGTACGGGGCTGATCAGCAACCTCTGCTGTTCCCTGTACCCGCCAGAAAAAACTACTGAATTTCAGCTTCGGCTGAGTTGGCTATTTGCCTGACTACAGGTGGTATTCATGTTGGTCATTTCAAAAAAGTCCGCGCTCGCGGCGGCTTCCACGAGCCTGTTCGTCCTGCTCTGGAGCAGTGGCGCGATCTTCTCCAAGTGGGGGCTGGCGCATGCCTCGCCCTTTGCCTTCCTGCTGATCCGTTTCGCTATCGCCCTGTGCGGGCTGGTGCTGCTGGTGCCGCTGCTCAGGCTGCGCCTGCCCCGTGGGCGCAAGCCGATGCTGTTCGCGGTGGCCACCGGCCTGGTGCTGCTGGGGATGTACCAGATCTTCTACCTGCTGGCCCTGGACCTGAAGGTCACGCCCGGGGTCATGGCCACCATCATGGGGGTGCAACCGATCCTCACGGTGGTGATCATGGAGCGCCAGCGTTCCTGGGGCCGGATGTTCGGCCTCGCACTGGGCCTGGCCGGCTTGATCATGGTGGTGTACCAGGGGATCGGCCTGGCCGGCATGTCGCTGGCCGGGATGCTCTTCGGGCTGCTGGCCCTGGCGAGCATGACCCTGGGGTCGATCATGCAGAAGCGCATCACCGACAACCCGCTGGGCACCCTGCCGGTGCAGTACCTGGCCGGGTTGTTGCTGTGCACGCTGTTCGTGCCGTTCCAGCCATTCCACTTCGAGCACAGCGTCGGCTTCATCGTCCCGGTGCTGTGGATGGGGCTGGTGGTCTCGGTGCTGGCGACCCTGCTGCTGTACCGCCTGATCGCCCGCGGCAATCTGGTCAACGTCACCAGCCTGTTCTACCTGGTGCCGGCGGTGACCGCGGTGATGGATTACCTGGTGTTCGGCAACCGGCTGGCGCTGCTGAGCCTGTTCGGCATGCTGCTGATCATCGTCGGGCTGGTGTTCGTCTTTCGTAAAAGCGCCTGATTCATGAGGGCTGGGCGCGGTTCCCGCAGGGCGCGGGGGCCGCGCTTTTTTATGGCCGGGCAAAAGACGCGGCGGCCCTTAAGTTTGGTGTCGACGGGTCGATACAGTTGATGGCTAATGGCTATTACTTTTCCATTCCGCTACAACGTTTTATAGGCTCTTGGCAATAAGAAAAACCTTAAAAGTTAAAGAAGTGTCCTAGGCTGACGACATACTCTCTAGATCTTAAGGAGATGTCGGAAATGGGCACCAGATTGTGGATGGCAAGTATCGGTGTGTTTCTCGGATTGAGTGGCGTCTGCACCGCGGCCCCTCAAACCGCTCAGGGAGTGATCTATTTCCACGGCAGCATCGAAGAGGAGCCTTGCACACCGAGCACGGTTCCCGATGTTTCCGGTCGCGGCATCACCTTCAACCTTTCCCAGTGCCCGACGCTTTCGCGGGGCAATGAAATCCACGTGAACCCGGTCGGCCCCTCGCGCACGGTGACGGCGCTCGATCACTCGGCGGTCGAGGTCAAGCTGGTGGCGGACAGCGGGTCGGCGGGGCGCTACTACGACCAGCAATATGTCCTGGTCGACAAGGCGGGCAAGCGGGTCGAATCGGGTGCCTACCTGATTACCCTGACGTCGCCATAAGCCTGCCGTGCGCTGCCCGGCATCCCGATGCGGGGCAGCGACGAGCGGTTCAGGCCTGGGACAACTGCTGCTCGGATCGCACCGAATTCATGAAGGCCTGCATCGCCGATGACTGGATGCGGTGCCGGCGGGTAATCAGGCCGAAGGGTGGCAGCCGCGCCTCGAAGTGGATGGGCAGCACCGCCAGCAAGTCGCGCCCCGGATAGTCTTCGACCACCGACACCGGCGTGACCCCGATCATATCGGTCTGCTGCACCAGCGACAGCAGGGTCATGATCGAGGTGGTCTCGACGATGCTGCTGGGAATGTCCACCCGTGCGTCGTGGAACACCTGGTTGATGATCGAACGCATGGGGCTGGGATGTTGTTGCAACACCCAGGTCTCGTCCTGCAATTGCCCCCAGCTCAACTGCGTGGCCTGCGCCAACGGATTCTGCGCCCCGGCGATCACGCACAGCGCCTCTTCCCCGAGGCTGTCGAACAACAATTCTTCCGCCCGCGCGCCTGCGGGAATCCGCCCCAGCACGATATCCAGCTGATCCTGCAGCAGGGCCTGGACCAGCACATCGCTGGTGTCGACCTGGATGCTCATGGACAGCCGCGGGTGGCTTTTTTTCAAGGTGGCGATGGTGCGGGTCAGCAGCCCCGAGGCCAGCGCCGGAATGGCCCCGACCGTGACTCGCCCGAGGTTGCCGGACTCCAGCGCCACCAGTTCTTCGCGCATGCCGCTGAGCTCGGCGAAGACCATGCGCGCGTAATAGATCACCGTCTCGCCGAAGGGTGTCGGGCGCATGCCCCGGGGCAGGCGCTCGAACAGCTCGACCCCCAGCAGGTCCTCGGCCTCGTGCAGCATCTTGGTCGCCGCCGGCTGGGTCATTCCTATGTGGTCGGCGGCCCGGCGCAACGAACCGAACTCCTGCAAGGCCAGCATCAACCGCAGTTGCCGCAGGCGCAGGCGGCTGTGGATCACGTTGGCATCGGGAATTCGAGTCATGGGGCGTGCTCGCGGCGGGGGGAGCGGCAAGCCTGACAATAAATGCCAGGCGTTGCCAGTGCTGCGCATTCAGGACACCGCCTTGGTTTTTGCCGGGCGCCGGCCGCGCCAGCCCCACAGGCTGCGCACGCCGCGCGAGAGCAGGGGCCAGAACAGCATCGCCAGGGCGGCGGTGGTCAGGCTGCCCGCCAGCGGGTTGGACCAGAAGATCCCCAGTTGCCCGTCGGAGAACAGCATCGACTGGCGGAAGGCGTCTTCGGCCTTGTCCCCCAGCACCGCTGCCAGGACCAGCGGGGCGATCGGGTAGCCGAGCTTCTTGAACAGATAGCCCAGGGCGCCGAAGCCGAGCATCAGCACCACGTCGAAGAAGGCGTTGTGCACCGAGTAGGCACCGATGGCGCAGATCATGATGATGATCGGCGCGATGATCGAGAACGGGATCCGCAGGATCGAGGCGAACAGCGGCACGGTGGCCAGGACCACGATCAGGCTGACCACGTTGCCCAGGTACATGCTGGCGATCAGGCCCCAGACAAAGTCGTGCTGTTCGACGAACAGCGTCGGCCCCGGGTGCAGGCCCCAGATCATCAGGCCGCCGAGCATCACCGCCGCCGTGGCCGAGCCGGGAATGCCCAGGGTCAGCATCGGCAACAGGGCGCTGGTGCCGGCGGCATGGTCGGCGGTTTCCGGGGCGATCACCCCTTCGACTTCGCCCTTGCCGAAGTTGCCGCGGTTCTTCGAGAACCGCCGCGCCAGGCTGTAGCTCATGAACGACGCGGCCGTCGGTCCGCCCGGGGTGATGCCCATCCAGCAGCCCACCAGGGTGCTGCGCACGATGGTCAGCCAGTAGCGCGGCAGCCGCGCCCAGGTGCGCAGGATCACCATCGGCGTGATGCGCCCGCGCTCGCCGCGGAACACCAGGCCTTCCTCGACGGTGCAGAGGATTTCGCCGATGCCGAACAGGCCGATCACCGCCACCTCGAAGCTGATCCCGGTCATCAGCAGCGGCTGGTCGAAGGTCAGGCGCAGGTTGCCGGACACGGTGTCCATGCCGACCGCGGCCATGGCGAAGCCGATCATCATCGCCACCACGGTTTTCAGCGGCGGGTTCTTGCTCATGCCGATAAAGGTGCAGAACGCCAGCAGGTACACCGCGAAGAACTCCGGCGAACTGAAGGACATGGCGAACTCGGCGATGCGCGTGGACAGGAAGGTCAGCAGCAACACCCCGCACAGGGCGCCGATCAGCGCCGAGCTGAAGGCCGCGGTCAGGGCTTCGGCGGCGCGGCCTTCGCGGGCCATGGGATAGCCGTCGAAGGTGGTGGCCACCGATGACGGCTCGCCCGGGATGTTGAACAGGATCGAGGTGATCGACCCGCCGAACAACGCCCCCCAGTACATGCACGAGAGCAGGATGATCGCCGACACCGGGGCCATGGTGAAGGTCAGGGGCAGCAACAGCGCCACGCCGTTGGGCGCGCCGAGGCCGGGCAGCACGCCGACCAGGATGCCCAGCAGCACGCCGACCACCATCAGGCCGATATGCCCGGGGGTGAGGATCAGGTTCATGCCTTGCAGCAGGGAATCGAATTCGCTCATTTCAGGCGGCTCCCCAGCAGGCTCAACCAGTCGCCTGGCGGGCCGGCATCCAGCGGCACCTTGAACCACAGGGCGAAGATCAGGTAGCTGGCGGTGACCGCACCGAGGGACACGCCGCCGATCATCCATTTGCCGTAGGGCCTGGCGCGCACCCGGTCGCGCCACATGAACCAGGCGATGAACAGCGCCGAGGCCAGGTAGATCCCGGTAAAGGGCATGGCGGCGACGAACAGGGCGATCGGCATGAACACCGACAGCACCTGGGCAAAGGCCGCGCGGCTGACGAACGCCACGTCCAGGGCGTGCCAGCGCAGCAGGGTCGACAGGCCGTTGGCCAGGCTGGCGACGCTCAGCAACAGGCCGATGTAGAAGGGGAAGTAGCCGGGCTCGGGGCCGGTGTCGCCCCAGCCGATGCCTTGTTCGGCGCTGCCGAACATCACCACCGCGCCTAGCGACGCGGTGAACAGGGCCAGGCCCAGCTCGACCCAGCGGGTGCCGAGCAGCGTTGAAGAATCCGTGGAACGGGACATGCGAACACCTCCAGAAGGTGGCCGCCGGACGCCCTGCGGCACAGGGCGCGCGGCAACGGGCGGATCAGTCGCGCAGCCAGCCGGCGTCCTTGAACACCGGGGTGACGCGGGCAGTGTCTTGCTCGATATAGGCGGTCAGCGACTCGCCTTCGAGGAAGGTCGGCACCAGGGCGTTCTGCGCCACGTAGGCCTTGAACTCCGGAGTCTGGGTGACCTTGCGCATCAGCTCGACGTAGAACGCCCGCTGCTCGGCGCTGACCTCGCCGGGCATGAACACGGTGCGCGGGAAACGGTACTGGTCGATGCCCAGGCCCTGCTCGTGGCAGGTGGGGATATCGGCCCAGGCTTTGTCGCCGGCGACCTTGGCGGTGTATTGCATGCGCTGTTGGCTGAACACGCACAGCGGCTCGACCTGGTCGCCGCGCCATTGGCTGATGCTTTCGGCGGGATTGTTGAGGTTGGCGGCGATGTGCTTGCCGGCCAATTGGGTCGCCGCTTCGCTGCCGCTCTTGAAGGGAATGTAGGTCAGCTTGGCGCCGGTGCTGCGGTTCAGCAGCAGGGTCAGGGTCTGGTCGACGTCCTTGGACTGGCTGCCGCCCATGCGCAGTTTCGAGGGGTCGCTCTTCACCGCGTCGTAAAAGCCCCTGGCGTCTTTCCAGGGCGCGCCCTTGTAGCTCCAGAGAATGAAGTCGTCCTCGGCGAGGGCGGCGACCGGGGTCAGTTCCTGCCATTGGTAACCGAGCCTGGATACCAGCGGCAGCAGGTAGATGTTGTTGGTGCCGATCACCAGTTTCTCGGCATCGCCCTTGGCCATCTTCAGGTCGAGGAAGGCCTCGGCGCCGTTGCCGCCGCCCTTGTTGAGGACGATGGTGTTGACGTCCAGCAGCTTGTGGGTGGTGATGATCGACTGGATCAGCCGGCCGAGCTGGTCGGTGCCGCCACCGGGGCCGCCGGCGATGACGATCTCGACGTTCTTGTCGGGCTGCCAGGCGTGGGCGAGGGCAGGCAGGGTGCTGGCGCCGAGCAGGGTGCAGCCCAGGAGCAGGCGTGAGGTGCGACGAACGAATCTTGTCCGCATGGGGAGCCTCTTTCTTGTAATTGTTATGAGTGGCTTGTTCAGCGGCGGGGCCGCTAGCCTGGGTCGAGTGTGGGAAGCTGCGGGCCTGGCGTCTACTCAAAACAAAACATACACCGATAGCCTGGGGTTATCGCAAACGCCCCGACCCATGCAGCCAGGGACCAGGGCCTACAGGCTGCCATACCCCCAGGCTATCGCCGTATGCCAAGTTTTGATTAGACGGTTATCGCTGGGCCTTCGATAGTGCAGCTCAGCGGCGCCTGTGACGGCGCGCCACCACAACAATAAGAAAAAGAGGTACGCACCATGGCTCGTTCCAGTGCTTCCCTGCACCTGCCCCAAGGGACGCTCGACGCGGCGCCCGCAACCCCGGGCGCCACGCTCCGGGCCAGCTCGGTACGCTGGCGGATCTTCGCGATCGTCTTCGCCCTGACCATGGTCAACCTGATCGACCGGGTCTCGCTGTCCATCGCCATGCCGACCATCGCCCATGAGTTCGCCCTGTCGCCGAGCCTGCAGGGGCTGATTCTCAGCAGCTTCTTCTGGGCCTACGCGCTGTTGCAGATTCCCGGTGGCTGGCTGATCGACCGTTTCGGCCCGCACCGGGTCATCGCCTGGTCGACCGGCCTGTGGGGCACTTTCCAGGTGCTGGCGGCCTTCGCCACGAGCGGTCTGTCCTTGCTGTTCGCCCGGGTGGCCCTGGGCGCGGCGGAGGCGCCACTGTTTCCGTCCGGCGGCAAGCTGATTTCCCTGTGGCTGGCGCCCGGCGAACGCAGTCGCGGCGCGGTGCTGATGGACAGCGGCAGCCCGCTGGGCGTGGCCATCGGCGGGTTGCTGATCGCCTACCTGATCGCGCTGCTCGATTCCTGGCGGCTGGCGTTCGTGATTGCCGGCGTGGCGACCCTGCTGCTGGCCTGGGTGGCCTACCGCTACCTGCGGGACGATCCGGCCCGCCATCCGCAGGTCAATGCCGCCGAACTCGCGCAGATCGATGCCGGCCGCGCCACGCCGGCCGCCGAGGCGGCACGGGCGCCGGTCAAGGGGCTGGGCATCGCCGCGCGCTCCCTGAGCGGCCTGCTGATCGGCCGCGGCAGCTGGGCCATGGTCTATTTCGGGCTGCTGACCTGGGGGCCGAGCTACCTGGCCCAGGCGCGGGGCTTCGATATCAAGGGCATCGGCGCCGCCACCTTCGTGATTTTCATCTGCGGCGCCCTGGGGTCGCTGACCGGTGGGTTCCTCTGCGACGGCTTGATCCGCAAGGGCGTCGGCCGTGGCCTGGCGGTCAAGAGCCTGCTGGCGTTTTCCGGGGTGGTCGCACTGTTGGCGTTCCTGCTGCTGCCGACCCTGAGCCATCCCTTCGCGGCGGTGGCGCTGCTGGCCCTGACCGCGTTTTTCCTGATGTGGGGCAGCCTCTACTGGAGCTTCCCGGCCCTGCTTGCCGCCCCGGCGCGGGTCGGCCTGATCGGTGGGGTGATGAATATGGCCGGCAGCACCGGCGGCATTGCCGTGCCGATCCTGGTGGGGGTGATCCTGCAATGGGCCGGCGGATTCGCCCCGGTGCTGGGATTCTTCGCGGCGTGCTCGGCGCTGTTCGTGCTGGCCACCTTGCTGATCAGCCTCGACGGCCCTGCGCAGGTGTCCCATGAGTGAGGTTCGGGCGCTATGGGACGGACCGATAGTCGACGCCCATCATCACTTCTGGGACCCGCAGAACAACCCCCATCCGTGGCTGCGGCCGCAGGCCCGCATCGACTTTCGCTACGGCGACTACAGCGCGCTCAAGCGCCGTTATTTTCCCGAGGACTATTTCGCCGACGCCGGCCCGCACCGGGTGGTGCGCACGGTGTATGTGGAAACCGAATGGGAGCCCAGCGATCCGATTGGCGAAACCCGCTTCATCGAACAACTGGCCGCCCGCTACGGCGTGCCCAACGCGGTGGTGGCGCAGGCCTGGCTCGACCATCCGGACGCGTGCGCGGTGCTTGCCGAGCAGGCATCGTTCGCCTGTGTGCGCAGCGTGCGGCACAAGCCCGGCGGTCCGCTGTCGCCCGGGCAAGTGGGGCAGGTCCGCACCTTGATGAGCGACGAGCGCTGGCGCCGCGGCTACGCCGAACTGCAAGGCCTGGGGTTGCACTTCGACTTGCAGACGCCCTGGTGGAACCTGCCGGAGGCCGAACGCCTGGCCCGCGACTTTCCCGGGATCACCCTGATCCTCAACCACACCGGCTTGCCCAGCGACCGCAGCGAACACGGCCTGCGGGCCTGGCATGCGGCCATGGCGCGGCTGGCCGGATGGCCCAACGTGCGGGTGAAGATTTCCGGCCTGGGGCAGGCCGGCAAGCCCTGGCGCGCGGAGGACAACGCCTGGATCGTCCGGCAGACCATCGCCCTGTTCGGCAGCGAGCGGGCCATGTTCGCCAGCAACTTTCCGGTGGACAGCCTCTGTGGATCGTTCGACACCATCTACAGCGGTTTCAAGCACATGGTCGCCGATCTGCCGCGCGCCGATCAGCAGCGCCTGTTCTACGGCAACGCCCTGCGCCTCTACCGCTGCGAGCCTTGCGCCAGCGACCCGATCCAGCCCGAACCTGTGAGGAGTGAAGCATGAACAAAAGCAAAATCGCCATGGTCCTGGGCGACCCCGCGGGCATCGGCCCGGAATTGATCGCCCGCTTGTTGAGCGATGCCAAGGTGCGCCAGCAGGCCCGGGTGATCCTGATCGCCGACGAGGCCGAGATGCGCCGCGGCATGGACCTCGCCGGGCAGGCTTTCCCCTACCGCCAGGTGGCCTCCCTGGAACAACTGGAGTTCGTCGACGACACGCCGTTGTTCTACGACTTTCGCGGCCAGGCCGTGGGCGCCTTCCCTCGCGGCGAGGCCAGTGCGATCGGTGGGCGCTACAGCCTCGACACCCTGGAACTGGCGTTGCGCCTGACCGAAAGCGGAGCCACCGACGCGTTGTTGTTCGGCCCCTTGAACAAGACCTCGCTGCACATGGCCGGCATGGCCCATAACGATGAACTGCACTGGTTCGCCGAGCTGCTGGATTTCCACGGGCCGTTCTGCGAGTTCAACGTGCTCGACAACCTCTGGACCTCGCGGGTGACCTCCCATGTGGCCCTGGCGGATGTGCCGGGCCTGCTCAGCCAGGCGCGCGTGGTGGAGGCTATCCAGCTGATCGACAGCGCGCTCAAGCGCAGCGGCCTGGCGCAACCGCGAATCGGCGTGTGCGGGCTCAACCCGCACAATGGCGACAACGGTTCGTTCGGCCGCGAGGAGCTGGACATCATCGGCCCGGCGGTGGCCAGCGCCCGGGCCCTGGGGATCGCGGCCGAGGGGCCGTATCCGGGCGACACCATCTTCCTCAAGGTGCAGGGCGATGCCAGTGCCTTCGATGCGGTGGTGACCATGTACCACGACCAGGGGCAGATCGCGATCAAGCTCATGGGGTTCTCCCGCGGCGTCACGGTCCAGGGCGGCCTGCCGATCCCCATCACCACCCCGGCCCACGGCACCGCCTTCGACATCGCCGGGCAGGGCAAGGCCAACGTCGGGGCGATCCGCCAGGCGTTCGAGATCGCCTGCCGCATGGGCAGCCACCGCTACTGAGCCGCGTCTCGCTGAACCCAGCTATCCCTGAACCCACCTATCCCTTAACAGCAGGAGCGAGCTTGCTCGCGACAAGGACCGCGCAGACACCCCGCAGGTGACTGCCAGGCCCTTGTCGCGAACAGGCCGCTCCTGCTTTTTTTCCGGCGCTGATAACCCGACCTGCGCATAAAGCGCTTCTAGCAATCACCCCAGGTTATCGCCGGATACGCATAAGTGATTATCCGCGCCCCCTCTGCGCTGGCTACAGTCGCGCCATCGAATGACCGCCACCCGAGTGGCACCGGGCCTTCGACACACAACGACAAAAAGCCCGCCTTGTCTCTTCCGCAAGGCACATACCGGCATCAAGGAACACACCTATGACCCGTTCGGATTCCGCCCTGGCGCTGTCCAGTGCGATTGCCAAAAGCCGGCTGCGCCTGCTGCCCTTCCTGATCCTGATGTACATCCTGGCCTTCATCGACCGTTCCAACGTCGGCTTCGCCAAGGCGGCGCTGCAGGCCGATACCGGGCTGGGCGACGCGGCGTTTGCCTTCGGCGCGAGCATTTTCTTCATCGGCTACGCCTTCTTCGAAGTGCCGAGCAACTACATGCTGCACCGCCTCGGCGCGCGGGCCTGGCTGTGCCGGATCATGGTCACCTGGGGCCTGGTGTCGGCGGCGATGATGTTCGCCCACGACGCCGAGACCTTCTACCTGCTGCGCTTCTTGCTCGGCGTGGCCGAAGCCGGGTTCTTCCCGGGGATCATTCTCTACCTCACTTACTGGTTCCCGGCGCAGAGCCGTGGCCAGGCCCTGGGCCTGTTCTATTTCGGCCTGCCCCTGGCGCTGGTGCTGGGCAGCCCGCTGTCGGGCTGGCTGCTGGAGTTCCATGGCGTGTTCGGCCTGCGCAACTGGCAATGGCTGTTCGTGGTCGAGGGGTTGATGGCCTCGGTGGTCGGCATCGCCGCCTGGTTCTACCTGGTGGACCGCCCGGCCCATGCCCGCTGGCTCAGCGCCGAGCAGAAGCAGGCGCTGCAAGCCGTCCTCGCCGAAGAGGACGCGCGCAAGCAGGGCAGCAGCCCCCATGGTTTCCTCAGTGCCTTGCGCAACCCGCGGGTCCTGCAGTTCTGCCTGGCCTACTTCACCATCCAGATGAGTGTGTACGGCGTGGTGTTCTACCTGCCGACCCGCATCGCCGGCCTGCTCGACGGCCATGTCGGCCTGAGCGTCGGCCTGATTACCGCGATCCCCTGGATCTGTGCCCTGGTGGTGACGCGCCTGGTCACCCGCTACGCCGACCGCAGCGGCCAGCACCGGCGCCTGGCGGTGGCCATGCTGACCATGGCCGCCCTGGGCATCGCGGCCTCGGCCATGGGCAGCGGCATGTTCGTGGTGGTGTTGGCGTTCTGCTTCGCCGCGGCCGGTTTCGTCGCCGTGCAGCCGCTGTTCTGGACCATTCCCACTCACTACCTCAGTGGCGCGGCGGCGGCCGGTGGCATTGCCCTGATCAACTCCATCGGCAACCTCGGCGGCTTCGTCGCGCCGAACCTGAAGACCCTGATGGAAACCCAGTTCGCCGATCCCCGGGCCGGCATGTTCGCCCTGGCCCTGGTCGGCCTCGTCGGCGCGGTCCTGCTGTCCCGTTTGCACGGCAGCCCGCAGACCCCGGCTTCTCCCTCTCAACTGACGCCACTCCAGGTCGGCTGATTACCCCAGCAGCGCATTAGCAAGGAACTTCTATTCATGAAAATCAAAGCGATCCGTACCCGCGTCTTCGAGTGGAAAGGCAAAGTCGTGCCACCCCAGGCGCACTTCTGCACCAATGCCAGCGACATCCTGTTCGAGCGTGGCGATGCCATGGGCTCGTTCCGTTTCCACGGCTGGCTGGTGGTGGAGGTCGAGACCGACAACGGCCTGGTGGGTCTCGGCAACTGCGCCTTGGCGCCACGGGTGGCCAAGGAGATCATCGACACCTACCTGGCCCCGATCGCCATCGGCGAAGACCCGTTCGACAACGAATACATCTGGCAGAAGATGTACCGCCAGAGCCACGCCTGGGGCCGCAAGGGCATCGGCATGGCGGCGATCTCGGCGATCGACATCGCCATCTGGGACATCATGGGCAAGGCGGTGAACAAGCCGGTGTTCAAGCTGCTGGGCGGGCGCACCAAGGAGAAGATCTGGACCTATGCCTCCAAGCTCTACGCCAACGACAACCTCGACCTGTTTCTCGAGGAGGCCCAGGGTTACCTCAACCAGGGGTTCAACGCGCTGAAGATGCGCTTCGGCTACGGCCCGAAAGACGGCCCGGCGGGCATGCGCCGCAACATCGAGCAGGTGCGCGCGCTGCGCGAACTGGCCGGCCCGGATGTCGACATCATGCTCGAGTGCTACATGGGCTGGACCCTGGAATATGCACGGCGCATGTTGCCCAGGCTGGCCGAGTTCGAGCCGCGCTGGCTGGAAGAACCGGTGATCGCCGACGACATCGAGGGATACGTCGAGCTGAAGAAGATGGGGATCATGCCGATCTCCGGCGGCGAGCATGAGTTCACCTCCTATGGCTTCAAGGACCTGCTGGAACGTCGCGCCGTCGACGTGATCCAGTACGACACCAACCGCGTCGGCGGTATCACCGCGGCGCGCAAGATCAACGCCATGGCCGAGGCCTGGTCGGTGCCGGTGATCCCCCACGCCGGGCAGATGCACAACTACCACCTGACGATGTCCAGCACCGCTTCGCCGATGGCCGAGTTCTTCCCGGTGTTCGACGTCGAGGTCGGCAACGAGCTGTTCTATTACGTGTTCAAGGGCGAGCCGCAACCGGTCAATGGTTATATCCAGCTCGACGATCACCAGCCGGGCCTGGGCCTGGAACTCTCCAGCGAGTACCTGAGCGAATTCAACATCATCGAATGACGCTCGCGATCCGCGGCGCGGCGCCACCAGGGCCGCGCCGACCCTTTCGATTCCAGGAGGCCACTCATGCGCCTGATTCAATTTGAAAATGCCCAGGGGCAACGCCAGGTCGGTATCGTCGATGGCGACCGGGTCCAGGTGGTGCGCGACAGCCGCAGCACCCGCGAACTGGCCCTGGCGGCGATCCGCTGCCAGCACAGCCTGCGCGATGAAATCGGCCGTCGTGGCAGCGAGCCCGGCCCGGACTATGCCGCGCTGCTGCGCAACGGCCAGGTGCTGCCGCCGCTGGACCACGAAGACCCGGCGCATTGCCTGATCAGCGGCACCGGCCTGACCCACCTGGGCAGTGCCTCGACCCGGGACAAGATGCACCAGCAGCCGAATCAGGCCGAGGCCGAAGCCGGCATGACCGACACCATGCGCATCTTCAAGTGGGGCCTGGAGGGCGGCAAGCCGGCGGCGGGGCAGGTCGGCGCCCAGCCGGAATGGTTCTACAAGGGCGACGGCAGCATCGTCGTGCGTCCGGGTGCCGACTTCCCGGTGCCACCGTTCGCCGAAGACGCCGGCGAGGAGCCGGAGCTGACCGGGTTGTATGTGATCGGTGACGACGGCCAGCCGTACCGCCTCGGTTATGCCCTGGGCAACGAGTTCTCCGACCATGTGATGGAACGGCGCAATTACCTGTACCTGGCGCATTCCAAGTTGCGCTTCTGCGCCTACGGCCCAGAACTGCGGGTCGGCGAGCTGCCGCGCAACCTGGTGGGCCGCAGCCGCATCCTGCGCGACGGCCAGATCCTCTGGGAGAAGGAGTTCCTCAGTGGCGAGGACAACATGTGCCACAGCCTGGCCAACCTTGAGTTCCACCACTTCAAGTACGCGCAGTTCCTGCGTCCGGGGGACGTGCATGTGCACTACTTCGGCACTGCCACCCTGTCCTTCGCCGACGGGGTGAAAGCCCATCCCGGCGATCGCTTCCAGATCAGCCTCGACGCCTTCGGCGCGCCCCTGGAGAACGGCATCGGCGAGAGCCCCCGGCCGCTGGACATCGGCCAGGTGCGCGCGCTTTGAGTCTTCACTCGCCGGCGTAACGGCCGGCCAAGGAATCCGTCATGACCACGATATTGGGACACAACTACATCGGTGACCGGCGCAGCGCCGAGGGCAGCGAACGGCTGTACAGCCTGGACGCCAGCAGCGGGCAGGCGCTGCCCGGCACTTTCTTCCAGGCCACCGAAGCCGAAGTGGCCGCGGCCGCCAACGCCGCGGCCGCGGCCTATCCGCACTACCGCAATGTCAGCGCCCGGCGGCGGGCGTCCTTCCTCGAGGCGATCGCCGACGAGCTGGATGCCCTGGGCGAGGATTTCATCGTCACCGTGTGCCGCGAAACCGCGCTGCCGGCCGCGCGCATCCAGGGCGAGCGCGCCCGCACCAGCGGCCAGTTGCGGCTGTTCGCCCAGCTACTGCGCCGCGGCGACTTTTATGGCGCGCGGATCGACCGCGCCTTGCCGCAGCGCCAGCCACTGCCACGCCCGGACCTGCGCCAGTACCGCATCGGCCTGGGGCCGGTGGCGGTGTTCGGCGCGAGCAATTTCCCGCTGGCGTTCTCCACCGCGGGCGGCGATACCGCGTCGGCCCTGGCCGCCGGTTGCCCGGTGGTGTTCAAGGCCCACAGCGGGCACATGGCGACCGCCGAATGGGTGGCGGATGCGATCCTGCGCGCGGTCGAGCGCAGCGGCATGCCGGCGGGGGTCTTCAACATGATCTATGGCGGCGGGGTCGGCGAATGGCTGGTCCGGCACCCGGCGATCCAGGCCGTGGGTTTCACCGGCTCGCTCAAGGGCGGCAATGCCCTGGGCCGGATGGCGGCGAGCCGGCCACAGCCGATCCCGGTCTTCGCCGAAATGTCGAGCATCAATCCGGTCATCCTGCTGCCCGAGGCGCTCAAGGTGCGCGGCGAGCAGATTGCCGCCGAACTCAGCGGTTCGGTGACCCTGGGCTGCGGTCAGTTCTGTACCAATCCGGGCCTGATCATCGGCCAGCGCTCGCCCGAATTCAGCGCCTTCCTCCAGCAATTCCGCGCGCAGATGAGCCGGCAAGGGCCGCAGACCATGCTCAACACCGGCACGCTGCACAGCTACCAGCGGGGCCTGGCCGAGCTGCACGCGCATCCGCAGGTGCACCACCTGGCCGGCGAGCCCCAGCAGGGCGACCAGGCGCAGCCGCAGGTGTTCCAGGCCAATGTGGGCCTGCTGCTGGCCGGCGATCCGTTGCTGCAGGAAGAAGTGTTCGGCCCGGCCACCCTGGTGATCGAAGTCGAGGACCAGGCCCAGCTCCGGGCGGCCGTGCAAGCCTTGCGCGGGCAACTGACCGCGACCCTGATTGGCGAGGCGCAGGAGCTGCTGGAGTACCGCTGGCTGGGCGAACTGTTGCAGGAGAAGGTCGGCCGCATCCTGCTCAATGGGTATCCGACCGGGGTCGAGGTGTGCGACGCCATGGTGCACGGCGGGCCGTATCCGGCGACCTCCGATGCGCGGGGCACCTCGGTGGGCACCCTGGCCATCGAGCGTTTCCTGCGGCCGGTGTGTTTCCAGAACTACCCGGACGCCTTGTTGCCCGAAGCCTTGCAGAACGCCAACCCACTGGGCATTCGCCGGCTGGTGGACGGTGAATTCGGCGAGCAGGGCTGGTAGGGAAAGATCGGCGGATGCCGCAAAAAGAGACCCGCCGACAACTGTAGTTGCCGGCCGGTCGATCCCGGTTCGGGCACGGCCAGAGCGCCGCGCCGTCGCCGGGAGGAGGGTCAGAAGCGGTAGCTGGCGTTCAGCAAGACACCGTGTTGCTTGGTGCCGTCGCCGATCTGCCCGCTGTAGCCGGCACCCAGGCTCAGCTCGCGGGTGATGCGGGCCTGTACGCCGGCCTCGATCACCGCGCTGTTGCGCGACAACGCCACGCCCTCGACGCGGAATGCGTCGCTACCGTCGAAACGATAGGTGTTGGACGGCGTGTCGCTGTCCAGGGCGTGCTTCCAGCCGGCACTGGCGAAGACGGTCAATTGCTTGCCGTTCTCCAGTTGCTTGTCGGCGCTGGCGCGCAAGCCGAGGGTGGTGCTGGTCTGCTCGTCCGAACCGCGCTTGGCCCGCAGGGCCGCGGGGCCGCCACGTTCCTTGAAGCCATCGCTCTTGACCTGCACATAGGCCAGGTTGGCGAAGGGTTCCAGCTGCACCGCAGGGCTCAGCTGGAAGCGTCGTCCCAGTTCGCCGAAGGCTTGCAGGGTGTTGGCGTCGTAGCTGGACTTGAGGTGGTCGCCGTAGCCGGCGAAGTTCACCGAACGCTTGGCGTCGATCCGGCTCCAGGTGTACGCCATGCCGCCACGCACATCGATCGAGCCGAGCGCCGTCCCGCCATAGAGCCCCAGGTGGATGTTGTCGTTGTCGCTCGACGAATCCCGGGACGAGGTCTTGAGTTCGCTGCGGCTGTAGCCGGCCATGACCCCGAGACGGCTGTCGTCGCCGACGGCGGTATCGACCCCGGCCAGCAGGCCCTTGGTGTCGCTACGCAGTCTGCTGGCGTTGGTGTCGCCCTTGATCTGGCTCCAGTTGCCCAGGGTGGTGATCCAGGTGCTTGGCCCGTTGTCCGCGGCCTTGGCTTCCTGGCTCGAAGCGCTTGCCCGCAGGCGGCTGTTGGCGGCGTCGCGCACCAGGCGGCTGTCCTGGATCAGCGCCGTGCGCGCCGAGGCGTGGAACTCCCCGGACAGTTGGTCGAAGGCGTCGCGGGCCTGCTCGTCGTCGGGCAGGTAGGCGATGGCCTCGAACAGCTTGTTGTGGACCGGCGGCGTCAGGGCCGGTACCGCTGCGCCTTTCAGGCTTTGCGCGGCTGTGGCCGTGGCGTACTGGTTCGGGGTGTAGGCCGCTTCCTGGAACAGGCGCGTCTGCTGCACATCCAGATAGGCGTTGTGGCTGTCGTAGTTGTCCACCAGGTTGTAGAAGGTCGATACCTCGGTATCGCCGGTCAACTGGTAGCGCCCGTTCAGGCCCTGGTCGGCCGACAGTACCCAGTAGCGCCGATCCAGCTGGTAGCGGGCATTGTCGAGTTTGTGGGCGTCGATGATGCTGCCGTCCTCGAGGTTTGCCTGGCCCTTGACGATCAAGCGGTCGTTGGCGCCGGTGCTCAGCAGTTCGGCCTGGAAGGTCGAGCCGCTGTGCTGGTTCAGGTCGCCGGCCACGGTGAGGGTGCCGATCGAGTTGCCGGGGGCGATGGTGGCGCCGCGGTGCAGGGTGACGTCGCCGACCTGGCCGTTACCCGCCAGGGTCGCGCTGTCATACACGTCGAGGGTGCCGCCGAGTTTGCCGTTGACCGCCAGGATGCCGCTCTCGACCTGGGTCTTGCCGGTAAAGGTCGAGCTGTCGGCGGTCAGTTCGGTACGTCCGGTGCCGCGCTTGTAGAGAGAACCGGTGCCGGACAGCCTGCCGTCGAAGCGGTAGCCGTTGGCGCGGTTGAAGACCAGGCTGCCGGGGGCATCGATCTGTACGTCGCCGAGGATCGAGCCGGTGTCGCCGCCATGCTCGCCGGCACCCAACTGCAGGGTGCCGTTGCTGATCCGCGTGCCGCCGGTGTAGGTGTTCTCGCCGGTGAGCACGGTGGTGCCGGTGCCGAGCTGTTCCACCGAGCCGGTGCCGGAAATCACATGGTCGTACTGGTACTGGTTGCTGCGATCGAAGGCTACCCGACCGTTGTTGTCGATATCGCTGAGCACTTCACCCGCGGTGCCGTTGTGGGCACCGATATACAGGTTGGCGTTCTGCTCGACATGGATTTCGCCGGCCAGTTTGTTGTTCAGCAACAGATCGCCACCCTTGAGGTTCAGGCGGCCGGTGAACTGGCTGGAGTCGCCGTTGAACTGGGTCTGCCCGGCGATGTGGTTGACCGTGCCCTTGCCTTCGAAGCCGGCATCGAACTGATAGTCGCGGTCGCTGTGGTTGAACTGGACCAGCCCCTGGCCCTTGCCGAAGATTATCCGCTGCGCTTGCAGGTGCCCCGCGGTCTTGGCATCGGCGGCGTTGTCGCTGTCCGATCCCACATAGAGCGTGCCGCTGGACTGGGTGTCCTCGGCGATGCGCAACGTACCTTTGCCGTCGCCGATGTTGAGCGTGCCCTGGTCGGTCAGGAGCAGGCTGGCGGTGCCGCCCTGGCCCAGCGTCATGCCGCCGAGAACCTGCCACAGGCTGCCCGCGCCGCTGACGCTGGCGCTGCCGCTGGAGCCCTGGTCGTTGGCGATGATGCTGTCGTGGCTGGTGACCTTGCCGCCATTCTTGATTTCCAGGGTCCCGTCGCCGGCGGCGCCGACGACCAGCAGCTTGTCGGTGGACAGGGTGCTGTTGTCGACGCTGAGGGTGCCTTTCGATTTCTTGAGGGCGCCGAGCACGGTGTTGCCGCCGGTCTCGACCTTGGCGCCATTGGTCAGTTTCAGCGAGCCGTCGCCGCCGTAGCCCACGAACAGGTCGCCCAGGGTCTTCCACAGGCTGCCGGTGCCATCGACGCTGACGTCGCCCTGGCTGTCCTGGTCGTTGGCGACGATGCTGTCATGGCTGCTGACCTTGCCGCCATTCTTGATCTCCATGGAGCCGTTACCGGCACCGCCGACGATCAGTAGCTTGCCGGTGGACAGGGTGCTGTCGTCGACGCTGAGGGTGCCGTTCGCGTTCTTTAGGGTGCCGAGCACGGTGCTGCCGCCGGTCTCGACCCCGGCGCCATTGGTCAGCGTCAGGGAGCCGTCGCCGCCATAGCCCACGAACATATCGCCGAGGGTCTTCCACAGGCTGTCGGGACCGTCGATGCTGACGTCGCCATGGCTGGTCAGGTCGTTGGCGATGATGCTGTCGTGGCTGGTGACCTTGCCGCCATTCTTGATCTCCAGGGTGCCGTTGCCGGCATCGCCGACGACCAGCAGCTTGCCGGTGGTCAGGGTGCTGTCGTCGACGCTGAGGGTACCGTTCGCGCCTTTGTGCTTGCCGAGCACGGTGTGGCCGCCGGTCTCTACCTTGGCGCCATTGGTCAGCTTCAGCGAGCCGTCGCCGCCATAGCCCACGAACATATCGCCGAGGGTCTTCCACAGGCTGTCGGGACCGTCGATGCTGACGTCGCCGTTGCTGCCCAGGTCGTTGGCGATGATGCTGTCGTGACTGGTGACCTTGCCGCCATTCTTGATCTCCAGGGTGCCGTTGCCGGCATCGCCGACGACCAGCAACTTGCCGGTGGACAGGGTGCTGTTGTCGACACTGACGGAACCTGTCGAGCCTTTTTTCGAGCCGAGCACGGTGTGGCCACCGGTCTCGACCTTGGCGCCATTGGTCAGTTTCAGCGAGCCGTCGCCGCCATAGCCCACGAACATATCGCCGAGGGTCTTCCACAGGCTGTCGGGACCGTCGATGTTGACGTCGCCGTTGCTGCCCAGGTCGTTGGCGATGATGCTGTCATGGCTGGTGACCTGGCCGCGATTCTTGATCTCCAGGGTTGCGTCGCCGGCGCCGCCGACGATCAGCAGTTTGCCGGTGGTCAGGGTGCTGTTGTCGACGCTGACGGAACCTGTCGAGCCTTTTTTCGAGCCGAGGAGGGTGTTGCCGTCCGTCTCGACCTTGGCGCTATTGGTGAGTTTCAGCGCGCCATCCCCGCCGAGGCCCACGATCATGTCGCCGAGGGTCTTCCAGAGGCTGCCGGCGCCATCGACCGTGGTATTGCCATGACTGCCCAGGTCATTGGCGATGATGCTGTCCTGGCTTTGGACCTTGCCGCCATTCTTGATCTCCAGGGAGCCATTGCCGGCACCGCCGACCACCAGGTTCTTGTCGCTGGTCAGTGTCGAATTGTCGACGATGAGCTTGCCGGTCCCGGTGCGCTGGGCGCCGATCAGGGTGTCGCCCTGGGAGCGGCCAGTGGAGCCGTTCTTCAGGTTCAGGGTGCCGTCGCCGCCGTTGCCGACGATCAACGGGCCGCCGGTAGTCAGGGTCGCGCCGTCGTTGAAGGTGGCCTTGCCCGTGGTGTTCTGCCCGGTTCCCAGGGTGAAGGCATCACCTACGGTCAGCTTGCCGCCACCGCCGACATTCAGTTGTCCCAGGCCATTGGCCAGGGTGCCGATGTTCAAGGAACCCACCGTGCGCGCACTGTCCAGCTGGGCGACGTCGTGGCGGCCGTAGTACGGGCGGTCGATGTTGACTACATCGGTGCTGGAGGGCGCGCCATTGCTCCAGTTGCCACTTTTTTCCCAGGCGTTGGTGTCGTTGACCCGAATGGTGGGGTTGCCATCCTTGTCATTTACAAAGTAATGGGCGTCGCCGGTCCACGTCGTGGCGGCCAACGCGGCCGGGCTGAGGGAACTCAATGCCAGGGCGACGGCGATGGCGATACCGGTAGGGCTGAAGTTATGTCGTGTCATCGTTTTTCTTTCCAGGAGGATGCCTGTGGGTCGTGGGATAAAAACGGCGTCGAACGCGTTATCGATGGCGATGCGCCGAGAGGCGTTGTTCGCTATGAAGTGCTGGGTTGATACGCAAAGTGCGACTTCATAGGAGATGCACTGCTCAAGTTGTCCATGACGGTTTGAGACGTCGGGTAACTTAATGAAGAAGTGGGCGGGAATATATGCAGGGAAGAAGGGCTGGAGTTTTTTTGAAACTTTTCAGAATTATCTGTTTGTTGCTGGGTATTAATCTTTGTTGCTTGTAGTTAGTTGGTCAGCCTTTGCCTAGGAAGTGTCTGGGGCGGGATTTTTTTAAGGATTTTTCTTAAGTTTTTCGAGTTCTGGTCGAGGGGGAAGGGCGCAGGGGAGAAATCGGGTGCGAGCGGAAAGTGGAACTTTCCGGCAGGAAGTGAGTGTTGTTAGTTGGCGGGATAGTGTGGGTTTATTTAAGCGGGTTTTTATCGTTATTTGATTTTGGCTGTATTTGGCGTGCGTGAAAGTACAGCCTTTGATAGCTGTTTCTATTGTTCGAGTTAATGAAGCGTCAGGGCCGGCAGCGAGTGCGCGGTGTTTCGGCGCAACTCGCTGGGTTGAATGAACGAACGCCGGTCAAGGTTTGGCCGGTTCTGCGCCTGGCACTGGTCGCGGGCCGGGCTTGAGCACCAGCCACAAGGCCGCGGCGATCAGCACGCCGCCATACAGGTGGGCCATGGACAGCGGTTCGTCCAGCAGCAATGCCCCCCACAACACGCCGAACGGCGGGATCATGAAAGTCACCGTCATGGACTTGACCGGGCCGATCGAACTCAGCAGGCGGAAATACAGGATGTAGGCAAAGGCGGTGCAGGCCAGCCCCAGGCCCAGCAGCGACAGCCAGACATTCCAGCCGCCCCAGCTGGCGGGCGGTTGCGTGAGGGCGCTGTAGGCGAAGACCGGCAACAGGAACAGGCTGGCGCCGAGCATGCTGCCCAGGGCCGACAGGCGACTGTCGAGGCCGCCGGCCTGGTCCAGCCAGCGCCGCGCGAGGAAGCCGGCGAAACCGTAGCAGGTGGTGGCGAGCAGGCAGGCCAGGGCACCCAGCAACAGTTCCAGATCGAACGCCATCGGCCCGGCGCGGGTCAGGATGCCCACGCCGAGCAGGCCCAGGCAGACCCCGGCGACTTTCGGCGGGGTCAGTTTCTCGTGGAAGAACAGCCCGCCGATCAGCACCCCCATCAAGGGCGTGGTGGCATTGAAGATCGCCGAATAGCCGGCCGGCAGTACCAGCGCCGCCACCGAATACATGGTGGCGGGGATGCCGGAGTTGATCACGCCGAGCAGCAGCACGGTCTTGAACTTGCCCTGGAAATTCCAGCTGACGCGCATCAGCGCGAGAATCGCCAGCAGGCCGCCAGCGGCGATGGATACGCGAAAGAACGCGGTGGGAATGCTGCCGATGACCGGGGCGATGATGCGCATGAACAGAAAACTTGCACCCCAGATCGCGGCCAGGGACAACAAACGCAGGGTATCGACAAGCCTCACGGTGCAACTCCTTCAATGGCCTGTTCAAGGGCCTTTCCACGGCAGGGCGCAAGTGTTGCCCAGAGGCGGGGAGCGGGCAATCGCAATCTTGCGCTGCAATTGCCGTGGCGATCGCCAAGCACGGAAAAATTGCACTTCTCCTGCATCCGCTTCTCTGGCTAAGCTCAGGCTTTTCCGAATTCCCGCAGAGGTCTCACCATGCCGCAAAAATGGCCCGCCGCCGACATCGCCCGAACGATCCTCGATGGCTTCGATGATTACCGCGAACACTTTCGCCGGATCACCGACGGTGCCCGGGCCCGTTTCGAGCAGGCGCAGTGGCAGGAGGCGCAGGCTGCCTCGGCGGCGCGGATCAACCTGTACGAGGAAAAGGTCGGCGAAACCGTGGCGCGGCTGCGCGAGGCCTTCGATCAGGACACTCTGCTCGACGTCACTCAATGGCCCCTGGTGAAAAGCGCCTATATCAGCCTGATCGACCTGCGCTTCGACGACGAGCTGTCCGAGACCTGGTACAACTCGGCGTTCTGCGCCCTGTTCAGCCATGACCTGATCAGCGACGGCTGCATGTTCATCCACACCACGCGGCCGAGCCTGCGCCGGGCCCGCGCCGCGCAGACCCGCACCTACCGGCCGCAGGGCCACTTGTCGACGATGCTCGAACAGATCTTCGTCGACTACCGCTTCAGCGAGGCCTATGCCGATCTGCCCGGCGACCTGCGGCGCCTGGAAGCGCAACTGCGCGAGAACCTGCCGGACTGGGTGTGCAAGGATCCGGAGCTGGCGGTGGAGCTGTTTTCCTCGGTGCTCTACCGCAACAAGGGCGCCTACCTGGTGGGGCGCATCTACACCCACGACGAGCAGTGGCCGCTGGTGATCCCTTTGCTGCACCGCGAAGGGCAGGGCATCCAGATCGATGCGCTGATCACCGACGAAGCCGACGTGTCGATCATCTTTTCCTTCACCCGTTCCTACTTCATGGTCGACGTGCCGGTGCCGGCGGAATTCATCGGTTTCCTCAAGCGCATCCTGCCGGGCAAGCACATCGCCGAGCTGTATACCTCCATCGGCTTCTACAAGCACGGCAAGTCCGAGTTCTACCGGGCGCTGATCAACCACCTGGCCAATACCGACGACCAGTTCATCATGGCGCCGGGCGTGCGCGGCATGGTCATGAGCGTGTTCACCCTGCCGGGCTTCAACACCGTGTTCAAGATCATCAAGGACCGCTTCTCGCCGTCGAAAAACGTCGACCGCGCCACGGTGATCGAGAAGTACCGGCTGGTGAAAAGCGTCGACCGGGTCGGGCGCATGGCCGATACCCAGGAGTTCGCCGATTTCCGTTTTCCCCTGGGCAAGTTCGACCCGGCGTGCCTGGCGGAACTGCTGGAGGTCGCGCCGTCCACGGTGTCGGTGGAAGGCGACACGGTGCTGATCCGCCACTGCTGGACCGAGCGGCGCATGACCCCGCTCAACCTCTACCTGGACAACGCCAACGAAGCCCAGGTGCGCGAGGCGCTGGAAGACTACGGCCTGGCGATCAAGCAACTGGCCGCGGCCAATATCTTTCCCGGCGACATGCTGTTGAAGAACTTCGGCGTCACCCGCCATGGCCGGGTGGTGTTCTACGACTACGACGAGATCTGTTTCCTCACCGAGGCCAACTTCCGCCACATCCCGGCGCCCCGCACCCCGGAAGATGAAATGGCCTCCGAACCCTGGTATTCCATCGGCCCGCTGGACGTGTTCCCCGAGGAGTTCCCACCGTTCCTGTTCGCCGACGCCGGGCAGCGCAAGCTGTTCGACCAGCTGCACGGCGAGCTGTATAACGCCGACTACTGGAAAGGCCTGCAGGACGCCATTCGCGCCGGCAAGGTGATCGACGTCTTCCCGTACCGGCGCAAGGAACGGGATAACGAATAGTCCCTGTTTCTGGCTTGCCTGTAGGAGCGAGCTTGCTCGCGATAGGCCGCAGGCCGCTCCCGCAGCCACCGCCGCCCATGAAGCGCTGCCGGCACCACGCGTGCTGCGCACCCGATCGCGAGCCAGCTCGCTCCTGCAGGGAGGGGAATGCCCATGCAGCATTTACCGGCGCAAATCTGCGACAATCCGCCCCCTGCATACATAGACGACCCTTGCGTACCCGATGACTGACGAAGCGCCTGCAATCGACCAACTGCTGAAAAACCTCGACCAAGCCATGTTCGCCGACCGCCACCGGTTGCGGCGGCAGTTGCTGGAACTGCGCAAGAAGCCCGACGAGGCCAAGCTGGCGCAGTGGCTCGAGCGCATGCAGGCGTCCTGCGCCCAGGTGGTGTCGCGGCGGGCCAGCGTGCCGTCGATCCGCTACGACGACAGCCTGCCGATCGCCGCCAAGCGCGACGAGATCAAGGCCGCGCTGCACAAGCACCAGGTGCTGATCATCGCCGGCGAGACCGGCTCGGGCAAAACCACCCAGCTGCCGAAGATCTGCCTGGAGATCGGTCGCGGCCAGCACGGCCTGATCGGCCATACCCAGCCCCGGCGGATCGCCGCGCGCAGCGTGGCCAGCCGGGTCGCCGAAGAGCTGGGCACGCCCCTGGGCGCGCTGGTGGGGTATCAGGTGCGTTTCGAGGACCAGAGCGACGCCAATACCCTGATCAAGCTGATGACCGACGGCATCCTGCTGGCGGAAACCCAGAACGACCGGTTCCTGGAACGCTACGACACGATCATCGTCGACGAAGCCCACGAACGCAGCCTGAACATCGATTTCCTCCTCGGCTACCTGAAGACCCTGTTGCCGCGGCGCCCGGACCTGAAAGTCATCATCACCTCGGCGACCATCGACCTGGAGCGTTTCTCCAAGCATTTCGACGACGCACCGATCGTCGAAGTCTCCGGTCGCACCTTCCCGGTGGAAACCTGGTATCGCCCGCTGACCCTGGAGCAGGACGAGGAGGGCAACCGGGTCGAGGACGACCTGACGGTGGATCAGGCGATCCTCGCCACCCTCGACGAAATTGCCGCCCACGAGCGCAGCGAACGCCGCAGCCCGGGCGATGTGCTGGTGTTCCTGCCGGGCGAGCGGGAGATCCGCGATGCCGCCGAGATGCTGCGCAAGGCCCAGCTCAAGCACACCGAAATCCTGCCGCTGTATGCGCGCCTGTCGCCGGCCGAGCAGCAGCGGATCTTCCAGTCCCATCCGGGGCGCAGGGTGGTGCTGGCGACCAACGTCGCCGAGACCTCGCTGACCGTGCCGGGCATCCGCTACGTGATCGACAGCGGCACCGCGCGCATCAGCCGCTACAGCTACCGGGCCAAGGTCCAGCGCCTGCCCATCGAGGCGATTTCCCAGGCCAGCGCCAACCAGCGCAAGGGCCGCTGCGGCCGGGTCGAGCCGGGCATCTGCGTGCGCCTGTACAGCGAAGAGGATTTCAACGGCCGGCCGGAATTCACCGACCCGGAGATCCTGCGCACCAACCTGGCGGCGGTGATCCTGCAGATGCTGCACCTGCGCCTTGGCGAAATCACCGCGTTTCCCTTTATCGAACCGCCGGACGGCAAGGCCATCAGCGACGGTTTCAACCTGCTGCAAGAACTTTCGGCGGTGGATCGCAACGGCCAGCTGACGCCGCTGGGCCGCCAGCTGGCGCGCCTGCCGGTGGACCCGCGCATGGGCCGCATGCTGCTGGAAGCGGCGAAACTCGGCAGCCTGCAGGAAGTGCTGATCGTCGCCAGCGCCATGTCGATCCAGGACCCGCGCGAACGTCCGCCGGAGCGCCAGCAAGCGGCCGACCAGGCCCACGCGCAATGGAAAGACGCGGACTCGGATTTCGCCGGGCTGGTCAACCTGTGGCGCGGTTTCGAAGAGCAGCGCCAGGCGCTGACCGCCAGCCCGCTGCGCAACTGGTGCCGCAAGAATTTCCTGAATTACCTGCGCCTGCGCGAGTGGCGCGATGCCCACCGCCAGTTGAGCCTGATCTGCCGCGACCTGCAGCTGAGCCTGAACAAGGAGCCGGCCGATTACCCGAAACTGCACAAGGCGGTGCTGGTCGGCCTGCTGAGCCAGATCGGCCAGAAGACCGAGGACGGCGACTACCTCGGCGCGCGCCAGCGGCGTTTCTGGGTGCATCCGTCGTCCGGGCTGGGCAAGAAGCGGCCGCAGTGGCTGATGACCGCCGAGCTGGTGGAAACCACCAAGCTCTATGCGCGCATGGTGGCCAAGATCGAGCCGGACTGGATCGAGCCGCTGGCCGGGCACCTGATCAAGAAGAACCACTTCGAACCCCACTGGGAGAAGAAGCGCGGACAGGTGGTGGCCTACGAGCAGATCACCCTGTTCGGCCTGATCGTGGTTGGTCGCCGCCCGGTGCATTACGGCCAGGTGGACCCGGTGGTGTCGCGCGAGCTGTTTATCCGCGAAGGCCTGGTGCGCGGTGAAATCCAGTCGAAGGCCAAGTGCCTGAGCGCCAACACGCGGCTGCTGGAGCAGCTCGACGAACTGGAAGCCAAGGCCCGGCGCCGCGACATCCTCGCCGACGAGGAAACCCTGTTCGCCTTCTACGACGCGCGCCTGCCGGCGGAGATTCACCAGACCGCGACCTTCGACAGCTGGTACCGGATCAACAGCCAGAAAGACCCGCAACTGCTGATCATGCGCGAGGAAGACGTGCTGGCCCGCGAAGCCAGCGAAGTCACCGCCCTGCAATACCCGGACACCCTGCACATCGGCGATCTGGAGCTGGCCCTGAGTTATCACTTCGAGCCCAACCATCCGCGCGACGGCGTCACCCTGCGGGTGCCGGCGCCGCTGCTGCCGGCCTTGCCAGCCGAACGCCTGGAGTGGCTGGTGCCGGGGCTGGTGGAAGCCAAGTGCATCGCCCTGGTGCGTAACCTGCCCAAGGCCCTGCGCAAGAACTTCGTGCCGGTGCCGGACTTCGTCAAGGCGGCCCTGGCGCGTATCGAGTTCGCCCAGGGCTCGCTGCCCCAGGCCCTGGGCCGCGAGCTGTTGCGTATGACCGGCGCGCGGGTCAGCGACGAGGCCTGGGCCGAGTCGGCGCAACAGGTGGAAGGCCACCTGCGGATGAATCTGGAAATCGTCGACGCCCAGGGCAAGTTCCTCGGTGAAGGCCGCGACCTGGCCGAGCTGACCGCGCGCTTCGCCGAAGCCAGCCAGGCCGCCCTGGCGGTGCCGCAAACCGCGAAAAGCCAGCAGCCGGTGGAAGCCAAGGTGTTTGCTCCGGTGGCGCAGAAGACCCAGCAGAAGATCGCCGGGCTGTCGATGACGGTGTATCCGGCCTTGGTGGAAGAAGCCGGGACGGTCAAGGAAGGGCGTTTCTCGACCCCGGCCGAGGCCGAGTTCCAGCATCGCCGGGCCTTGCAGCGCCTGCTGCTGCAACAGCTGGCCGAGCCGGCCAAGTTCCTGCGCAACAAGCTGCCGGGGCTGACCGAGCTGGGCCTGCTGTACCGCGAGCTGGGGCGGGTCGACGCGCTGGTCGAAGACATCCTGCTGGCCAGCCTCGACAGCTGCGTGCTGGAAGGCGAAGACAGCCTGCCGCGGGACGGCGCCGGCCTGGCGTCGCTGGCCGAGCGCAAGCGGGGCAACTGGACCGAGCATGCCGAGCGCCTGGCGCGCCTGACCCTGGACATCCTCAAGCTCTGGCACGGCCTGCAAAAGCGCTTCAAGGGCAAGATCGACCTGGCCCAGGCGGTGGCGCTGAACGACATCAAGTCGCAGCTCGGCCACCTGGTGTACCCGGGCTTCGTCCGCGAGACCCCGGCGCAATGGCTCAAGGAACTGCCGCGTTACCTCAAGGCCGTGGAACTGCGCTTCGAGAAACTCGGCAGCCAGGTGCAGAAGGACCGGGTCTGGAGTACCGAACTGGCCGGGCTGTGGAACCAGTACCAGGCGCGGACGAGCAAGCACGCCCAGGAAGGCAAGCGCGACCCGCAGCTGGAGCTGTACCGCTGGTGGCTGGAGGAATACCGGGTGTCGCTGTTCGCCCAGCAACTGGGCACCAAGGCGCCGATTTCCGATAAGCGCTTGAACAAGCAGTGGAGCCAGGTCGAGGCCTGAGGCTCCCTCTGTAGCCGCTGCCGAGCCCACAATCCGTAGGAGCGAGCGGGCGGCGATCCGACTTGCCCGCGATCCGGGCATCGCGGTCCGCCTGGGCGGGCGCTATCGCGAGCAAGCTTCGCTCCTACAGCCGTTAGCGCGATCGGTGACGATAGGGGCGATCGAGCGCGCCAATGGGGCCAAACGCCCGCGTTTATGGCAAACTTCGCCGTTATAAATGCCGGCCCCGCGGTTTTGAGCGTTCGCCGCCCGGGCAAAGCGGAATAAAGCGATATCAGGTCCGATTCCGCCCGTCGGGAGAGACCATTTACGGTTTGGTACGACGGTGCCAATACCTTCTGCCTCAACAGAATAGAGGAACGATCGTGCATAACGTCGTCATCAGCGGCACTGGCCTGTACACCCCGGCCAACAGCATTTCCAACGAAGAGCTGGTGCAGTCTTTCAATACCTACGTCCATCAGTTCAACGCCGACAACGCCGAAGCGATCGAGCGCGGCGAGGTCCAGGCCCTGACCGAGTCCAGCGCCGCCTTCATCGAGAAAGCCTCCGGCATCAAGAGCCGTTTCGTCATGGACAAGGACGGCATTCTCGATCCGCAACGCATGACCCCGCGCCTGCCCGAGCGCTCCAACGACGAATGGTCGGTGCTTTGCCAGATGGCCATCGGCGCCGCCGAGCAGGCCCTGCAGCGCGCCGGCAAGACCGCCGCGGACATCGATGGCGTCATCGTCGCCTGCTCCAACCTGCAACGCGCCTATCCGGCCATCGCCATCGAAGTCCAGGAAGCCCTGGGCATCGAAGGTTTCGGTTTCGACATGAACGTGGCCTGTTCCTCGGCTACCTTCGGTATCCAGGCTGCCTGCAACAGCGTGCAACTGGGCCAGGCCCGGGCGATCCTGATGGTCAACCCGGAAGTCTGCACCGGCCACCTGAATTTCCGCGACCGCGACAGCCACTTCATCTTCGGCGACGCCGCCACCGCGGTGGTCATCGAGCGCGCCGACCTGGCGACCTCGCCTTACCAGTTCGACATTGTCAGCACCAAGCTGCTGACCAAGTTCTCCAACAACATCCGCAACAACTTCGGCTTCCTCAACCGCGCCGCGGAAGAGGGCATTGGCGCGCCGGACAAGCTCTTCGTCCAGGAAGGCCGCAAGGTGTTCCGCGATGTCTGCCCGATGGTCGCGGAGCTGATCGCCGAGCACCTGCAGGAAAACCAGCTGAACGTCGGCGATGTGAAGCGCTTCTGGCTGCACCAGGCCAACCTCAGCATGAACCACCTGATCGTCAGGAAACTCCTGGGACGCGAGGCCACCGAAGCCGAGGCGCCGGTGATTCTCGACACCTACGCCAACACCAGTTCGGCAGGTTCGGTGATTGCCTTCCACAAGAACCAGGACGACCTGCCGAGCGGTTCGCTGGCGGTGCTCAGCTCGTTCGGCGCCGGTTATTCGATCGGCAGTGTGCTTCTGCGCAAGCGTTGACAGTCTTAGGGAACACCGCCGCCGGTGACTGCCGGCGCTGGTGTTCCTGATTCCGATTACGAGGCATGAATGTCCGCAGCTGACGACACGCAACTGCTTGAACGCCTGCTGGCCGGCGAGCAAAAGGCCTACCAACAACTGGTCAGTACCTACCAGAGCGCGATGCGCGCCGTGGCCTACGCCATAGTCGGCCAGCGCCACGCCGATGAAGTGGTGCAGGACGCCTGGCTGGCGGTGGTGCGCAACCTGGCGGGTTTCCAGGGGCGTTCCAGCCTCAAGACCTGGTTGCTGACCATCACCGCCAATTCGGCCAAAAGCCGCTACAAGCAAAACCGCCGGGAAGTCCTGCTGGACGATTTGCCGTCCCCCCACGGCACCATCGGCGACGAACGTTTTTCCCCCGACGACGGCCACTGGCTGGTGGCGCCGTACGCCTGGCACGCCGACACCCCGGAGGCACTGCTGACCGAGGCCGAGTTGCGCGACTGCCTGGAACACACCCTGCTCAGCCTGTCGGAACTGCAAGGCAGCGTGCTGAGCCTGCGCGAGCGCCAGGGCCTGGAGCTGGAAGAAATCTGTAATCTTCTGGACATTTCCCTCTCCAATGTCCGGGTGCTGCTGCACCGCGCACGACTCAAGCTCTTTGCCACGGTGGAGCATTTCGAGGAGACCGGCCAATGCTGACCTGCAAGGAACAAGTGGCCCGCGCCAGCGACTATCTCGATGGCCAGCTGAATTTCCGCCAGCGCCTGATCCAGCGCCATCACCTGCTGTTCTGCCCCAAGTGCCGGCGTTTCATCCGGCAGATGCGGCTGTTGCAAGCCACCCTGCGCAAGCTGCCGGAACCGCCGGTCGCCGGTGGCGAGGAACTGGCCGCACGCCTGGCCGCCGAGCGCAACCGCAACCGCTGATCCCCCCTGGAATTCCCCCTGCGGCCAGCGCCGCAGGGGCCTCAAGAGCGCGACCGCTTGGCGCTCGATCGCAGGCTTCGCCAGCGGCTACATTGGATCCCGTTTTTTCCGAAATCCCCCCGCGCAAGGCTCTGGAACGGGCTTTCTGGCCTTATTTCGTTTCGAAGTAAAAAAGTTCCGCTGTCATTAAATCTTTATATAGCAGCAACTCCCCTGAAATAACCCGCCGCCAAGATTCCCTCCCAACACAAGCGGGCCTGACTCGCGTGTTTTTTCCAGCGCTACAGACCACCAATTAGGGGAAATCTTCGATGATCCGTAAGCACTTCGCCGGTTTTGCCGCCAGCGCCATGGCCCTGGCAGTTACCGCCCAGGCTTTCGCTGGCACCGTCACCACCGACGGCGCCGATATCGTAGTCAAGACCAAGGGCGGCCTCGAGGTCGCCACCACCGACAAGGAATTCAGCTTCAAGCTCGGCGGCCGTCTGCAAGCCGACTACAGCCGTTTCGACGGTGTCTACACCAAGAATGGTGATTCCGCCGACGCCGCTTACTTCCGTCGTGCCTTCCTCGAACTGTCCGGCGTGCTGTACACCGACTGGGCCTACACCATCAACTACGACTTCTCGCACAACACCGGCGACTCCGACAACGGCTACTTCGACGAGGCCTCGCTGGCCTACAACGGCTTCAAGCCGGTGTCGATCAAGGTCGGTCGCTTCGACCCCGACTTCGGCCTGGAAAAAGCCACCAGCTCCAAGTGGGTCACCGCGCCGGAACGCAACATCGCCTACGACATGGTCGACTGGGCCAACACCCACCAGAACGGCATGGGCCTGCAGGCTTCCAGCACCTTCGCCGACTCCTTCTATGCCTCGGCCGGCGTGTTCAGCAAGGACACCGACGACACCGACGGCGACAGCGTCAAGCAGGTCAACGGTCGTTTCGTCTTCGCCCCGATGCACGATGCCGGCAACGTCCTGCACTTCGGTGTGAACGTGGCGTCGCGTGACGTTTCCGACACCACCTTCGACTCCCGCTACCGCACCCGCATGGGCATGCGTGGCGTCGAGACCCTGGGCGGCAACGATGCCGGCAGCAACGGCAACCGTCCGGTCCTGGGCGGCAGCTCGACTTCGCCAGCCGGCTCCTACGACCGTGACACCGCACTGGGTCTGGAAGCCGCGTTCGCCATGGGCCCGGCCTCGATCCAGGGTGAATACATCACCCGCAAGACCAAGGCTGACTCGAACGCCTACGAAGACATCAAGGGCCACGGTTTCTACGTGCAGGGCGCCTACACCCTGACCGGCGAAGCGCGCGGCTACAAGGTCGGCAAGTTCGACGCGATCAAGCCTGCCAACAAGTCCTACGGTGCCTGGGAAGTGTTCTATCGCTACGACAGCATGACCGTCGAAGACGACAACATCACCACCGCCAGCCTGACCCGCGATGTCGGCGATGCCGAAGTCAAGGTGCACAACCTGGGGGTGAACTGGTACGCCAACGAAGCGGTGAAAATCTCCGCCACCTACGTCAAGGCCAAGACCGACAAGGTCACCAACGCCACGGCCGCCAGCGGCGGCACCCCGGCTGCGCGTACCGGCGACGACGACGGCGACGGCTTCATCGTTCGCGCGCAGTACGTGTTCTGATGCCTGGGCACTCGCACTAAAGAGCTCTTTCTCATCCGTTAAAGCTCCTTTTCGTTTCAGCCCCGCTTAGGCGGGGCTTTTTTTTGCCCGTCGCGGGTCAGCCCGTGGCTGTTTCGTGCAGGTACAGCCATTGGGCCGAACCCTCGCGCACCTGAATGATCGCGACCGAGAGGCGCGAGCTTTCCTGTTGGCCCAGGCGATGGGTTTCCTTGTAGCGGATCGCCACGCTCTGGCCTTCGTGCCACAGCGTGTGCAGGTCGCTGACCAGGATCTCCAGGCCGGGACGGGCGCCGACGGCACTGCGGAACAGCTGTTCGACCTGTTCCCGGCCGACGACGGTGCCGGCGGTGGTGACCATGCTGAAGTGTTCGGCGAACGCCGGCAGCAGGCGCTCGATGGCGGCGGCGCCATCGCCGCCGCGGTCGGTGAAGACGGTGTGGATCAGCGCGTGGATGGCATGGATGCTGTGCCTGGCGTGTTCAACGAGGGGATTGGGCATGACGTTTCTCTGGCAAGGTGGGGCGTGGCAAGGGTGGGCGTGGCAAGGTGCGGCTTAGCCGCAGCAGGGGTAACAGGCCGATCAAGGCGGCGATGGCGAAGCTCAGGTGCTCGGCCCGAGGGGAGTCCAGGTGGGCGCGCAGCACGTTGTCGATCATCAGCAGCAGCGCGGCGCCGATGCTGAAGGACATCTGCCGGTTGATGTTCCAGATCACGCTGCCCTTGTGGGTGTCGGTGCCGGAGAAGTCCATCAGCGACGTGGTTTGCGCGGTGTTGGCGCCGATGCCGCCGCCGACGCCCATCAGGCAGTAGGCGATGACGATGAGCGGCAGGTCGGCGGCGCTGTCCACCGCGTACAGGGTGGCGATGCCGGCGCTGTGCAGCAGCAGGCCGAGGACGAACAGGCACCGGGCGCCGAGGCGGTTGTAGAAGCGACCGCAGGCCAGCATGGCGATGAAGGCGCCGCTGGCGTAGAGGATCATGAACAGGCCGGTCGACCGGGCGCTGAAGTGCAGGCTGTCCTGCAGGAAAAAGATGCTCAGCAGGTTAACCCCGGTGAACATCCCGGGGATGGCGTAATAGATGAGGATCGAGGTGCTGAGGTTGCGGCTCTTGAGCAGGCTCAGTTCGACGATCGCGTTGTCGCAGCGACGGTAGTGCCGGGCATACCCCAGCGCGCAGGCGATGCCGATCAGCAGGCAACCCGGGGCGGCCAGCGGCGGGTAGTCGCCGCCGTACAGCGACAGGCCCAGCAGCACGCTGCCCAGGGCCGTGGCGACCAGCAGCAGGCCCTGGATGTCCGGGCGCGCCAGCGGACCGGGCCGGGTTCGCTCGATCCACCGCCAGGACAGGCCGGCGGCGATCAGCGAGAACGGCAGGTTGCAGTGGAAGACCCAGCGCCAGGAGCTGCTGTCGACGATCGCGCCGCCGACGGTGGGCGAAATGGCCGGGGCGATCAGGGCGACGGCCATCACCAGGGTGGAGATCCGGGCCCGCTGTTCGCCCTGGAACAGGTTGAACGTCAGCGCCTGGCCCACCGGGATCAGCAAGCCACCGCCGAGGCCCTGGACGAAACGCCAGAACACCAGTTCATGGAAGCTCTCGGCCAGCCCGCACTGCCAGACGGCGAGGCTGAACAGCAGCATCGAGGCGGTGAGGGTGGCGCGGCCGCCGAACCGCCCGGCCAGCCAGGTGCTCAGCGGAATGATCAAGGTCAGGCCGAGGATATAGGCGTTGGCCACCCAGGCCACGGTCGAGGTGTTCACGTGCAGGTCATGGGCGATGCTCGGTAACGCCACCGCCGACATGAAGATGTTGATGCAGTCGATAAAGAATCCGATGAGGAAAACCACAGCGACTTTGTAGCGATAGGTCATGTCCGCTCCCTTTTGTGGGCGGAGCATAGGAGCGATGGATGAGGATTGTCGACGGAGCTATGCTGGACGCATTGTTTGATGAGGCTGAACAGTGAGTGACAACCTGCACCTGCAGCTGAACCGGATCCAGACCTTTCTCGCGGTCGTCGATTTCGCTTCCTATACCCGCGCCGCCCATTACCTGGGTATCAGCAAGGCCATGGCCAGCCTGCATGTGAAGGCGCTGGAGGAGGCCCTGTCGGCGACCCTGCTGATCCGCAATACCCGCCATGTCTCGCTGACGGACACCGGCCAGGCGTTTTATGACGAGTTCAAAATTATTGTCGCGGACATTGACAATGCCTTTGAGCATGTCCGGCATGGGGTCAACCGAGTGGCGGGGAAGTTGCGCATCAGCTCGACGAGCGAATATGGCGAGAAATACATCTTGCCGATCCTGGCGCAGTTCACCGAGCGTTATCCGCAAGTGCGCATCAGCTACAACTTCAACTCTTCGTTGAACGACCTGGTGGCGGAAAAGCTCGATCTGGTGATTCGCCTGGGCAACCTCGCCGACTCGGCGTTCAAGAGCCGCAAGCTGGCCGATTATGAAATCGTGCTGGTGGCCAGCGCGGACTTCCTGGCGCGCTATCCGGTCAACGTACCCCAGGACTTGAACGGCGTGCCGTGGATCGCCAACAGCAACCTGTCGGGGCCTACCCAGTGGACCCTCAGCCACCCGCGGCAGGAGCGGGTCGACGTCAGTGGGCCGACGCATTTCGAGTCCAACTCTTCCACCGCCATTCGCGCCATGACCCTGTCGTCCCTGGGGGTGTCGGTACTGCCCGGCTGGATGGTCGAGGACGATCTGGCCAGCGGCCGCCTGGTGCGCCTGCTGCCCGAATATGCCCTGCCTTCGCAGGCGGTGAGCGTGGTGTTCCCCAACAGCGCGCATGTGCCACGCAAGACACGAGCGTTCATCGATTTCCTGTTGCTGCATCTGGGGCAGTGACGGGGCATTTGGCGCGGCCGGCACAGGTGCTGGTTCCGGGGCGCCCGGCGATCGGCGATACTCGGCGCGTTCGTGGACCACACTCGCGGGGAACCCCATGCCGTTGCAATCCTTGACCAGCCTGTCCGCCGTCGATCCGCAGCAATGGGACGGCCTGCTCGGTGACGGCCAGCCGTTTCTGCGCCACGCCTTTCTCAGCGCGCTGGAGGACAGCGGCAGCCTCGGCCCGCGTTCCGGCTGGCAAGCCGAGCACCTGCTGCATGTGCGGGACGGACGCTTGATCGCGGCGCTGCCCAGCTACCGCAAATGGCATTCCTACGGCGAGTACGTGTTCGACCATGGCTGGGCCGAAGCCTGCGAGCGGGCGGGTATCGAGTATTACCCCAAGCTGCTGAGCGCCGTGCCGTTCAGCCCGGTCAGCGGCGCGCGCTTGCTGACGGCGGCCGGCGAGGATGGCCTGGAGCTGTTGCAGAGCCTGCCCGGTTACCTGGAGATCGAAGGGCTTTCCAGCGCCCATATCAATTTCACCGACGCCTTCGCCGATGCCGCCCTGGCCGGGCAGCCCGGCTGGTTGCAACGCCTGGGGTGCCAGTTCCATTGGCAGAACCGCGGCTATCGGGATTTCCAGGATTTTCTCGACGCCTTGAGTTCGCGCAAGCGCAAGCAGATGCGCAAGGAGCGCGAGCAGGTGGCGGGGCAGGGCATCGAGTTCGAGTGGCTCGAAGGCCGGCAGCTCAGCGAGGCGCAGTGGGATTTCGTCTATGCCTGCTACGCCAATACCTATGCGGTGCGGCGCCAGACGCCGTACCTAACCCGGGCCTTTTTCAGCCTGCTGGCCGAGCGCATGCCGCAGGCCATCCGCGTGGTCCTGGCCAGGCAGCACGCCAGGCCGGTGGCCATGGCGTTCAGCCTGATCGGTGGCGACAGTTTCTACGGGCGCTACTGGGGTTGTCTGGCGGAGTTCGACCGCCTGCATTTCGAGACCTGTTTCTACCAGGGCATGGACTACGCGATCGCCCAGGGCGTGCAGCGTTTCGACGCCGGGGCCCAGGGCGAGCACAAGCTGATCCGGGGGTTCGAGCCGGTGATTACCCGCTCCTGGCACTACCTGCGCCATCCGGGGCTGGCGACGGCGGTGGCGGACTTTCTCGAGCGTGAACGGGTAGGGGTGCTGGCCTACGCCGAGGAGGCGAGGGCCGCGCTGCCGTACCGGCAGGCGTGACCCTCGGGCAGGGCTTCAGTGGTCTTCGCTGCCCAGCCAGCGATAGATCCCGCCGCCGACTATCGCGCCGAGGATCGGCGCCAGCCAGAACAGCCACAGTTGCTGGATCGCCCAGCCGCCGACGATCAGCGCCGGCCCGGTGCTGCGCGCCGGGTTGACCGAGGTGTTGGTCACTGGAATCGAGATCAGGTGGATCAGGGTCAGCGCCAGGCCGATGGCGATCGGGGCAAACCCTGCCGGCGCGCGCTTATCGGTGGCGCCGAGGATGATCACCACGAACATCCCGGTCATCACCACTTCGCTGGCAAAGCCCGCCGCCAGCGAGTAGCCGCCCGGCGAATGTTCGCCATAGCCGTTGGACGCGAGCCCGCCGGCCAGCTCGAAGCCGGGCTTGCCGCTGGCGATGAAGTACAGCAGCGCCGCGGCGATCACCGCGCCTATCACTTGCGCGATCACGTAGGCCGGCAGTTCCTTGAGCGGAAAGCGCCCGCCCACCACCAGGCCGACGGACACCGCAGGGTTGAGATGACAGCCGGAGATATGACCGATGGCGAACGCCATCGTCAGGACGGTCAGGCCGAACGCCAGCGACACCCCCAGCAGGCCGATCCCGACCTGCGGGAACGCGGCCGCCAGCACCGCACTGCCACAACCACCCATTACCAGCCAGAAGGTACCCAGTAACTCTGTGACTGAACGTTTGAACAGCGACATGAAGTGATTCCTTGATAGGTCGACCTATCGATCCGATAACCGCCGTTATGCAGCCCGACTGCCCGGCTACGGGCCCTGTGCCAGAACCTAGGGGTCAGTACAGCAGGCTTTTTTTACAAATCCAGTTCGCGGCCTGACTGGTTCTCCCTGCCTGGTGTTTCTGTAGCCGCTGCCGAGCCTGGGCGAGGCTGCGATCGAGGACGAAGTCCTCGCAAGACCTGAGCACGCGGTGTTCCAGGAAGAACGGGTTGTCCGGTTTTACGACTGCTTCGCAGTCGATCGCAGCCTCGCCCAGGCTCGGCAGCGGCTACAGGGAGTGGTGGGGGCAGAAAAAAACGCCAGGGCCCGGGAGGGCGCTGGCGTTTTTGGGGGGAGTGTGGTGGCTCAGTCGATACCGACGAAACCGCCGGTCTGGTGCTGCCACAGGCGCGCGTAAAGGCCGCCGTGGGCCAGCAGCTCGGCATGGCTGCCGCTTTCGGCGATGCGGCCTTTTTCCAGGACCACCAGGCGGTCCATGCGGGCGATGGTCGAGAGCCGGTGGGCGATGGCGATCACGGTCTTGCCCTGCATCAGGGTCTCCAGACTTTCCTGGATCGCCGCCTCGACTTCCGAGTCCAGGGCCGAGGTGGCTTCGTCCATGATCAGGATCGGCGCGTCCTTGAGCAGCACCCGGGCAATCGCGATGCGCTGGCGCTGGCCGCCGGACAGCTTGACCCCGCGTTCGCCGACGTGGGCGTCGAAGCCGGTACGGCCCTGGGCGTCGGACAGCAGCGGGATGAACTCGTCGGCCCGGGCCTTGCGCACGGCTTCCCAGAGCTCCTCGTCGGTGGCGTCGGGCTTGCCGTACAACAGGTTGTCACGGATCGAGCGGTGCAGCAGCGAGGTGTCCTGGGTGATCATGCCGATCCGTTCGCGCAGGCTTTCCTGGGTCACGTCGGCGATGTTCTGGTGGTCGATCAGGATGCGTCCGCCTTCCAGGTCGTAGAGCCGCAGCAGCAGGTTGACCAGGGTCGACTTGCCGGCGCCGGAGGGGCCGATCAGGCCGATCTTTTCCCCCGGGCGAATGGTCAGGTTGAGATCGCTGATGACCCCGGCTTTCTTCCCGTAGTGGAAGTCCACATGCTCGAACCGCACTTCGCCGCTGGCCACCGCCAGGCGCGGCGCCTGCTCGCGGTCGCTGACGCTGATGGGCTGGGCGATGGTCTGCAAGCCGTCCTGGACCATGCCGATGTTCTCGAAGATGCCGTTGACCACCCACATGATCCAGCCGGACATGTTGACGATGCGGATCACCAGGCCGGTGGCCAGGGCGATGGCGCCCACCGTGATCAGCGACTGGGTCCACAGCCACAGGGCCAGGCCCGTGGTGGAGACGATCAGCAGGCCGTTCATGGCGGTGATCGCCACGTCCATGCTGGTGATGACGCGTCCGGCCAGCTGGCTTTTTTCGGTCTGCTCGCCGATGGCCTCACGGGCGTAGTTCTGCTCGAAGTGGGTGTGGGCGAACAGCTTCAAGGTGGTGATGTTGGTGTAGCCGTCGACGATCCTGCCTACCAGCTTGGAGTTGGCGTCGGAGGAAATCACCGCGCGCTCCTTCACCCGTGGCACGAAGTAGCGCAGGGCGCCGATGTAGCCGGCGATCCAGACCAGCAGCGGGATCATCAGGCGCCAGTCGGCCTCGGCGAACAGCACCAGGGAACTGACGGCATAGATCAGCACGTGCCACAGGGCGTCGACCGCCTGCACCGACGAGTCGCGCAGCGAATTGCCGGTCTGCATGATGCGCTGGGCGATGCGCCCGGCGAAGTCGTTCTGGAAGAAGCCCAGGCTCTGCTTGAGCACGTAGCTGTGGTTCTGCCAGCGGATCAGGCTGGTCATGCCCGGGCTGATGGTCTGGTGCACCAGCAGGTCATGCAGGGCGACGAACAGCGGGCGGAAGATCAGCGCCACCACCGCCATCCAGGCCAGTTCCAGGCCGTGGGTCTTGAATACCTCGACGTTGGGCGTGCCCTGGGCCAGGTCGATGATGGTGCTCAGGTAGCTGAACAGCGACACCTCGATCAGCGCGACGAACAGGCCGACCACCAGCAGGGCGACGAAGCTCGGCCAGACTTGCTTGATGTAGTAGAGGTAGAAGGGCAGTACGCGGTTGGGGGGAGCGGCAGTGGGAGCGTCGCGGAAAATATCGATCAGTTGTTCAAAACGACGATAGAGCATGGGATCTGACGCCCGCGTGGCGGGCTCTCCTTATCAGTAAGCGGGCGGAACACCGGGTAGTGTTCCGCCGGGACTCCCGTTTGGCCGTAGGCTCCGGGAGCCTCAGTCGAGGCGCTTGGCCGACTTGATCAGCACCGGGTCGACGGGCACGTTCTGCATGCCTTGCTTGGTGGTGGTCTGCGAATTGACGATCTGGTCGACCACGTCCATGCCGCTCACCACCTTGGCGAACACCGCGTAGCCGGCATCGCGGCCCGGATCGAGGAAGGCGTTGTCGGCGACGTTGATGAAGAACTGGCTGGTGGCCGAGTTCGGGTTCGAGGTGCGGGCCATGGACAGGGTGCCGCGTACGTTATGCAGGCCGTTGCCGGCTTCGTTCTTGATCGGGTCGCGGGTTTCCTTCTGCACCATCTGCGCGGTGAAACCGCCGCCCTGGACCATGAACCCCGGGATCACCCGGTGGAAGATGGTGTTGGTGTAGAAGCCGCTATCCACGTAGTCGAGGAAGTTCTTGCTGGAGATGGGCGCCTTGACCGGGTCGAGTTCGACTTCGATCTTGCCGAAGCTGGTGTCCAGCAGCACATGGGGCGCCTTGGCCGGTTGGGCGGCCATCAGGTTGGCCGTGAACAGAACGGAGCCGGCGACGAGGGCGATTTTTTTCAGCATGGGTCAGTGGTCCTGGGTGGTGGTGTCGACTGCGGTTAGAAATTCGAGCAGGGTCTGGTTGAAGCGTTGCGGCTGGTCCAGCGGCGTGGCGTGACGCGAATCGGCGATCACCACCAGGCGCCCGGCGGGCAGCAGTTTCACATAGGTTTCTTTCAGGGCGACCGGCGTGTAGTCGTGGTCGGCGCTGATGACCAGGGTTGGACAGGCAACTTGCGAAAGTCGTTCCTGGACGCCCCAGCCAACGATGGCATCGAAGCTTGCGAGATAAGCACGTTTGTCGTTTTTTGCCCAGCGCTCGGCCATCTTTTGCCGCAGCTCGGCCTGTTCCGGTTTGGGAAACAGCTTGCCGGCCAGGGCGACACCGATGGTTTCCAGGCTGAGCAGGCGCATCAGGCTCCAGCGCTTGAACCATTGCCAGGCATCGCCGGCGCCACGGATTTTCACCTCGGGCGCGCTGTTGACGATGCACAGGCTCTTGAGCCGCTGCGGCTGGTCCACCGCGACCTGGAAGGCGATCATGCCGCCCATGGACAGGCCCGCCAGGTGCACGCGCGCAAGGTTCAGGTGGTCCAGCAGGGCGATCAGGTCGGCGCTGAAGCCGGCGATGCTGTAGGGCTCGCGGGGCTTGTCGGAGCGCCCATGGCCACGCACGTCGGGCAGGATCAGCCGGTAATGGGCGGACAGTTCGGGGATCTGCTTCTCCCAGTCGCAGGTGCTGGAGCCAAGCCCGTGAACCAGCACCAGCGGTTCGCCATGGCCGTATTCCTCGTAGTGCAGGGTGCTGCCTTCGTGTTCGAAATAGGCCATGGCTGAATTCCTGTTCAGGCGCGTGGAGGATCGAGTGTGGGGTCAGGCTTGCTGCGGGGCGGCGAACGGCGCATCCAGCGGCGCGGTGTCGAAGGTGCGCAGCAGCTCGACGAGGATCTGCGTGGCCGGGCCCAGGGGTTTGTCCTTGTTCGAATACAGGTAGAACGTCGGGTGCCGGCTGCCACCCTGGTCCAACGGCAACACCTTGAGCAGGCCCTCCCGCAGCTCGCGCTCGATCATGTGCCGCGGCAGCCAGGCGAAGCCCAGGCCGCTGCCGACGAAGGTGGCGGCGGTGGCCAGGCTGCCGACGGTCCAGCGCTGTTCGGCGCCGAGCCAGCCGACGTCCCGCGGTTGCTGGCGGCCGGAGTCGCGGATCACCACCTGCAACTGGCTTTCCAGGTCCTGGAAGCTCAGTTCGCGGTTGAGCCGGTGCAAGGCGTGCTCCGGATGGGCCACGGCGACGAACTCCACCGCGCTCATTTCGGTGCCCAGGTAACCGGGGATATTGAAGCCGCTGATGGCCAGGTCGGCCACGCCCTCGAGCAGCACCTCCTCGACGCCGGACAACACTTCCTCGCGCAGGCGCACCCGGCAGCCGCGGCTTTGCGGCATGAAGGCGGTCAGGGCGCGGACCAGGCGCGCGTTGGGGTAGGCGGCATCCACCACCAGGCGCACTTCGGCTTCCCAGCCCTGTTCCATGTGGTGGGCCAGGTCTTCGAGCTGGCTGGCCTGCTTCACCAGTTGCCGCGAGCGGCGCAGCAATACGCCGCCGGCTTCGGTGAGCACGGCCTTGCGCCCGTCGATGCGCAACAGCGGCACGCCCAGTTGTTCCTGCATGCGTGCCACGGTGTAACTGACAGAGGATTGCGAACGATGCAGCGCTTCGGCTGCCTGGGCGAAACCGCCGTGATCGACCACGGCCTGCAGCGTTCGCCATTGATCGAGGGTAACGCGGGGCGCTTTCATGATGAGCTCCTCTTGCCCTAAGCTGGCGCTCCTTATTGGAGACTGCCGAATGAGAAAATTCTGTTGTGTGTTGCTGTCGCTGATGCCGCTCGCTGCGTTCGCCTATCCCATCGATGTGCAGAAACACCTCGAAGGCGTGAGCATCGACTACACCGCCTACGACACCGATGCCGACATCGGTTCGATCCAGGTGAACAACTACGGCACCACCGACGCCGCCTGCACGGTGGTCTTTCGCAACGGCCCCGAAGCCCCGCGCACGCGCAAGGTGGAAGTGGCGGCCGGCAAGTTCAAGAACGCCACGGCCAAGTTCAACCGCAGCATCATCAAGCTGCGCATCGACCTGACCTGCACCGCCAAGTAAGCGCAAAGCGGAGCAGGGTGCGCGGCCTGCTCCGCTTATAAACGAATTTATTGATTGGTTATAGCAGTTATTTGCGCTTTTTCATCGATATGACTCTGTTTAATCTGCGCTCCATCGACTTACAGCATCCCCGATGGAGGCTACACCCCATGTCCCGCGTTCTGATCATCGAAAGCAGTGCCCGTCAGCAGGATTCGATTTCCCGCCAACTGACCCAGACCTTCATCCAGCAATGGCAAGCGGCCCACCCCGGCGACCAGATCACCGTACGTGACCTGGCGACCAGCCCGGTGCCGCACCTGGACAGCAACCTGCTGGGCGGCTGGATGAAACCCGCCGAGCAGCGCAACGAACTCGAAGAGGCCTCGCTGCAACGCTCCAACGAACTGACCGATGAATTGCTGGCCGCCGATGTGCTGGTGATGGCCGCGCCGATGTACAACTTCGCTATCCCGAGCACCCTGAAAGCCTGGCTGGACCACGTGCTGCGCGCCGGCGTGACGTTCAAGTACACCGAGACCGGTCCCCAGGGCCTGCTCAACGGCAAGCGGGCCTACGTGCTGACCGCCCGTGGCGGCATCTACGCCGGCAGCGCCACGGACCACCAGGAACCCTACCTGCGCCAGGTCATGGGTTTCGTCGGGATCCATGAAGTCGAGTTCATCCATGCCGAAGGCATGAACCTGGGCGGCGACTTCCACGAGAAGGGCCTGAACCAGGCCAACGCCAAGCTGGCCCAGATCGCCTGATCCGTTAATCGCCAGATAATCGCGCAGTGGTCTAGTAGGCCCTGCGCTCCCCTTCAAACCTGTTTGCGCATCGAACCTCCCTTTGCACTTGTTGCTCCTGAGTGCTCCCGCCCGATTGAACGCCTTGCGAGATCGGGCTTTTTTTTGCCCGCGATTCAGCGATACCCCGTCGCCAAGCCATGCGCCGTGCAATGCCTGACGCATCGCGGTTGCCGGGTTTACGGCCGCTTTGCGTCCGATCGCAGCCTCGCTAGGGCTCGGCAGCGGCTACAAAGCAGGGGGGGAGTGATGGGCCATCGGCTGCATCGTTGCCCCGTAGCCGCTGTCGAGCGTCAGCGAGGCTGCGATCGACGGCGCAGCCGTCGCCAACCCAGGCGCCGCGATATTTCTGATACCCCGCGGTTGCCGGGTTTACGGCCGCTTTGCGTCCGATCGCAGCCTCGCCGTGGCTCGGCAGCGGCTACAAAAGCAGGGACGAGTGATGGGCTATTGGCTGCAATCGTTGCCCCGTAGCCGCTGCCGAGCGTCAGCGAGGCTGCGATCGACGGCGCAGCCGTCGCCAACCCAGGCGCTGCGGTATTGCTGATGCACCGCGGTTGCCGGGTTTGCGGCTGCTATGCAGCCGATCGCAGCCTCGCCGTGGCTCGGCAGCGGCTACGGCGAGTGTGGGGAGGCGCGGGGTTTTGCCTCGGGCGGGGCAAAACCGCTATCGTCGCCTCCCTTAGAGACGAGGCGATCCATGGGCTATCTACTGTTTGTCACGCTGATCCAGGCGTTTTCCTTCAACCTGATCGGCGAATACCTGGCCGGGCATGTCGACAGCTATTTCGCGGTACTGGTGCGGGTGCTGCTGGCCGGCCTGGTGTTCATCCCGCTGACTCGCTGGCGCTCGGTGGAACCGGCGTTCCTGCGCGGCATGCTGCTGATCGGCGCCTTGCAGTTCGGGGTCACCTACGTCTGCCTGTACCTCAGTTTCCGCGTGCTGACGGTGCCGGAGGTGCTGTTGTTCACCATCCTCACGCCGCTGCACGTGACCCTGATCGAAGACGCCCTCAACCGCCGTTTCAATCCCTGGGGCCTGCTGGCGGCGCTGGTCGCCGTGGCCGGCGCGGCGGTGATCCGCTACGACCGCATTAGCCCGGATTTCTTCATGGGCTTCTTGCTGCTGCAACTGGCCAACTTCACCTATGCCGCCGGGCAGGTGCTGTACAAGCACCTGGTGGCGCGCCATCCGAGCGACCTGCCGCACTACCGGCGTTTCGGCTACTTCTACCTGGGAGCATTGCTGGTGGTGTTGCCGGCCTTCCTGCTGTTCGGCAAGTCGAACTTCCTGCCTGAGGCGCCGCTGCAATGGGCGGTATTGCTGTTTCTCGGGCTGGTCGCCACCGCGCTGGGGCTGTACTGGTGGAACAAGGGCGCCTGCCTGGTCAATGGCGCGACCCTGGCGGTGATGAACAACCTGCATGTGCCGGTGGGGCTGCTGCTCAACCTGCTGATCTGGAACCAGCATGAAGAGCTGGGGCGCCTGTTCCTGGGCGGGACGGTGATTCTGCTGGCGGTGTGGATCAGCCGTCGCGGCATGAAAACCGTTTCCCCGTAGGAGCGAGGCTTGCCCGCGATAGCGATCTGACAGGCACCGCGTTGTCAGGCCGTTGCGCGGATCGCGGGCAAGCCTCGCTCCTACAGATAGCCGGATCGCCCCGGGGCGATCCGGCGGGGATTACAGCGCGCGTTTTTCCGCTTCGGGGATATGGCTGGCGCCCAGCACGGCCGGCAGCAGGCCGGCGCGCAGGTCGTTGCCGCTCGGCTGCTGGTACAGGCTCAGGCCGAACTCGGGCATCACTGCCAGCAGGTAGTCGAAGATATCGCCCTGGATGCGCTCGTAGTCGATCCACGCCGTGGTGCGGGTGAAGCAGTAGATTTCCAGCGGAATGCCCTGGGCGGTGGTCTGCATCTGGCGGACCATGCAGGTCATGTTCGGCTGGATGTCCGGATGGCTCTTCAGGTACGCCAGGGCATAGGCGCGGAAGGTACCCAGGTTGGTCATGCGACGACGATTGGCCGACATCGCCGCGACATTGCCCTGGGCCTCGTTCCAGCTCTTGAGCTCAGCCTGCTTGCGGGTCATGTAGTCGGTCAGCAGGTGCACCTTGCCCAGGCGCGTCTCTTCCTCGTCGTTGATGAAGCGCACGCCGCTGGCGTCGATGTACAGGCTGCGCTTGATCCGCCGGCCGCCGGACTGCTGCATGCCGCGCCAGTTCCTGAACGACTCGGACATCAGGCGCCAGGTGGGGATCGAGACGATGGTCTTGTCGAAGTTCTGCACCTTGACTGTGTGCAGGGTGATGTCGACCACATCGCCGTCGGCCCCGACCTGTGGCATCTCGATCCAGTCGCCGACCCGCAGCATGTCGTTGCTGGTCAGCTGCACGCTGGCGACGAACGACAGCAGGGTGTCCTTGTAGACCAACAGGATCACCGCCGACATGGCACCCAGGCCGGACAGCAGCAGTAGCGGCGAGCGGTCGATCAGGGTCGCGACGATGATGATCGCGCCGAACACGAACAGCACCATCTTCGCCAGTTGCACATAGCCCTTGATCGAGCGGGTGCGGGCGTGTTCGGTGCGGGCGTAGATGTCCAGCAGGGCGTTGAGCAGGGCGCTGATGGCCAGCACCAGGAACAGGATGGTGAAGGCCAGGGCCAGGTTGCCGAGGAACACCTGGCTGGTCTTGCTCAGCTCCGGCACCAGGTACAGGCCGAACTGCACCACCAGCGACGGCGTCATCTGCGCCAGGCGATGGAACACCTTGTTCTCGCGCAGGTCGTTGAGCCAGTACAGGGCCGGCTGGCGCCCGAGCAGCTTGACGGTGTGCAGGATGACGTAGCGCGCCACGCGTCCGATGAGCAGCGCCACCACCAGCAACACCACCAGCGCCAGGCTGGAATGCAGGAGCGGGTGCTCGTCGAGCGCGCCCCAGAGGTCTTGAACGTTGAGCCAGAGCTGTTTGAAATCCATGGGGTCAGTAGCTTCCTCTATGAGACAGAACGGATCGATTAGAACATTTAAACAGGCGAAAGTTACCGTTAAGGACAAATCGCCGACAAAAACCAACTGTTTCCCCGAGTTTGCATGAAAGAAACTCGGCCTTCGCGCTCGAAACCGTTACCCTATGCAGCTGTTTTTTTGCATTTCTTCGAGGTAGCACCCGTGTTTTCCGAATTCGCCCTGCACGAACGCCTGCTCAAAGCCGTGGCCGAGCTTAAATTTGTCGAGCCTACGCCTGTGCAGGCAGCGGCCATTCCGCTCGCGCTCCAGGGGCGTGACCTGCGGGTGACGGCACAGACCGGCAGCGGCAAGACCGCGGCTTTCGTCCTGCCGATCCTCAACCGCCTGATCGGCCCGGCGAAGATCCGCGTCAGCATCAAGACCCTGATCCTGCTGCCGACCCGCGAGCTGGCCCAGCAGACCCTCAAGGAAGTCGAGCGCTTCTCGCAGTTCACCTTCATCAAGGCCGGCCTGATCACCGGCGGCGAAGACTTCAAGGTCCAGGCCGCCATGCTGCGCAAGGTGCCGGACATCCTGATCGGCACCCCGGGCCGCCTGATCGAGCAACTGAACGCCGGCAACCTCGACCTCAAGGAAGTGGAAGTGCTGGTCCTCGACGAAGCCGACCGCATGCTCGACATGGGCTTTGCCGACGACGTGCAGCGCCTGGTGGACGAATGCCCGAACCGCCAGCAGACCATGCTGTTCTCGGCCACCACCGGCGGCTCGGGCCTGCGCGAGATGATCGCCAAGGTCCTGAACAACCCCGAGCACCTGCAACTCAACGCCGTCAGCCAGCTGAACGAAACCACCCGCCAGCAGATCATCACCGCCGACCACAACCAGCACAAAGAGCAGATCGTCAATTGGCTGCTGGCCAACGAGACCTACCAGAAGGCGATTATCTTCACCAATACCCGGGTCATGGCCGACCGTATCTACGGCCGCCTGGTGGCCCAGGACTACAAGGCGTTCGTGTTGCACGGCGAGAAGGACCAGAAGGACCGCAAGCTGGCCATCGACCGCCTGAAGCAGGGCGCGGTGAAGATCCTCGTCGCCACCGACGTGGCCGCCCGTGGCCTGGACGTCGACGGCCTGGACCTGGTGATCAACTTCGACATGCCGCGCAGCGGCGACGAGTACGTGCACCGCATCGGTCGTACCGGGCGCGCCGGCAACGAGGGCCTGGCCATCTCGCTGATCTGCCATGGCGACTGGAACCTGATGTCGAGCATCGAGCGCTACCTGAAGCAGAACTTCGAGCGCCGCACCATCAAGGAAGTCAAAGGCACTTACAGCGGGCCGAAGAAGGTCAAGGCTTCCGGCAAGGCCGCGGGCACCAAGAAGAAAAAGACCGACGCCAAGGGCGACAAGAAAAAGACTACGGCCAAGGCCCCGACCAAGCGCAAGACCGCCAACCGGCCGAAAAGCGACAGTCCGGCGCTGGTCAGCCAGGATGGCATGGCGCCGCTCAAGCGCCGCAAGCCACAGGCCCCGGCCGCCGAGTAAGGCGTCGCGGCAGGATGAAAAAGCCCGGGTCATCCCGGGCTTTTTCATGGGCGATCGGTCAGCTGTCGGCCTTTTTTTCGGCCGTGTCCAGCTCTTTCAGGCGCTGGTCGATCAGCTGGCATTTGTCCGGCAGGTCCTTGCTGGCCGTGCCCAGGTCCATCTTCTGCAACTCGTCGTTGATCTCCTTGGCCTTGGCCGGGTTCTGCTCGGTGAGTTTGGCCACCTCCCGGGCCAGTTGTTCCCGCTTGGCGGTGGCTTCGTCGAGGGTGCAAGCCCAGGCAGGCAGGGCGCAGGACAGGGTGCTGGCGATAATGACAACGCATAGGCGATTCATGGCTGGCCTCGGATTCGGCTCGGGGGACATGAAAGTGGAGGGAGCGGGCCGCTGGAAAGTTCAGAGTTTTACGCCGACGCCTCCTGGCATCGGCGCTCTTGCGTGGGGGGCGCCCGGGAACCGGGCCGTTCAAGAGTCAGGCGCTGTGGAGGCGATTTACAGCGCCTTCACCGGAATACACACCTCGCATTCCAGTTCCCCCGTTTGCAGGTCGTATTTCGCGTCCACCGGATAGCGCTCGAACGCGGGTCGCGAATCGGGCTGCATGCCGCTGCGGGGCAGCCAGTCGCGGCACAGTTCGGTCCAGGTGTCGGCGATGTCGGGGCCTTTGCCCCGGTAGTGGGTGATGGCGTAGAGGCCGCCGGGCAGGGTGATGACGGTGGCGGGTGCCTGGGCCTTGAAGTCGGCGGGCACTTCGATGCAGGCGTCGTAGCGGCATTTCTCGGGCGGAGTGACGTAGGGGTCGTCACGACCAATGCCGTAGCGCACCCGGCCCAGCAGCCCGTTCTCGACCATCCAGGGGAAGACGGTCTGGCGCAAGAAGGTGCCGATGTCCGGCCCGTAGGGGCCGACATAACGCAGGTAGGCGACGCGCACCGGTGGCAGTTCCTTGATTGTGACCTTCATCGTGAGCTCCTTGAGGTGGATGAAGGCGTCAGGATCGTCGAAAGCCGGGATGTGCGTCTGATCAGGATTGCTCAATTCCCGCAGGCGCCGCTCGCGAATATCGCTGAGGCGGCGATGCCAGCGTTTGGGTTCGGTGTTGCGCCAGTTGCTCGGGGTCACCGAGAAATGCTGCTTGAACGCCCGCGAGAAGGCTTCCGCGGAGTTGAAGCCGACGTCCAGGGCCACCTCCAGGATGCTCGTCTCGGGATGGCTGGCCAGTCGGTAGGCGGCACAGGCCAGGCGCCGCCGGCGCAGATAGTCGCCGAGGGTTTCGCCGACCCAGGCGGTGAACAGGCGGTGGAAATGCCAGGGCGAGAAATGCGCGAGCTCAGCGAGCTCGGCCAGTTCCAGCGGCTGGTCCAGGTGTCGGTCGATATGCTCCAGCACCCGGTTCATGCGTTGGGTGTATTCGAGGAGGCTGTGATAGGCAGGGTTCATGAGCCAAAGCTTAGCCGCAGGCCGGCCCGGGCTGGCTGGTTTTTTTACGCCACGAACCAATGAATGCGCCGGCAACTGCGCCCCGTGGCGCGGGCGTGCCGGCGACTCAGGCCTGCGGTTCAGGAGCCGCCATGACAGCAACTGGCGGCGGGGGTGTCGTCGTAACGATCATGGTGCCGCACCCATTCCATGATCTGCTCCTCGTTGCGCCCCTTGGGCGTCAGGTCCAGGTAGTTGTAGGCCCCCACCAGCAGGTCCAGGCCGCGGGCGTAGGTGGAGTAGGTATGGAAGATTTCGCCTGCCGGGTTGCGGTAGAACACGCTGAGGCCGGGCAACTCCTCTTCGCTGCCGGAGGTCGGTTCGTAGTTGTAGGTGGCGGTGCCGGCGGCGACTGCCTCGGGGCGGGCGCAGACCCCGAAGTCGTAGTTGAAGTCATTGCCGGCGGACGAGACCCAGGCGAATTTCCAGCCCATGCGCCGCTTGAAGGCCTGGAATTCGGCGAACGGCGCATGGGATACCGCCACCAGAGCGATGTCGTGGTGGGCCAGGTGCTGGTTGGCGCCGTCGATGTGATCAGCGAGGAAGGAGCAGCCCGGGCAGCCTTCGTCCCAGCCCTTGGCGAACATGAAGTGGTAGACCACCAGCTGGCTGCGACCGCCGAACAGGTCGGCCAGGCCCAGTTCGCCATGCGGGCCCTGGAAACGGTATGTCTGGTCGACCTTGACCCAGGGCAGGGCGCGGCGCTCGGCGCTGAGCTGGTCGCGCTGGCGGGTGAAAGCCTTCTCGTGAAGCAGATGCTGCTTGCGGGCCTGTATCCATTGTTCCCGGGATACGACCGGATGATCGTCGAGTTGCATGGTGTCTTCTCCTGCGACAAGTGGCGCGGCGACAGTGCCTACACAGGCTAGTCGTTTCGCCCCGGGGACAATCGACAGCCGCCGAACGGTTCCGCCCAACGGTCGGTCGCCTGCCCGACCCGGCTGAACGGCTGGCGACGGGGAGGGGTCACAACCTAGGCAAGGGCATCTCGTTTTCAAGGGTGGAGGCTCAATCGACATGACGACTTACAACTGGGATCTGATCGAACGCTTGTTGCATGAGGTGCAGAACGGTGCGGGCCGCAGCTTCACGCCGCGCCCTTATGCCGAGGAACATGCCGCGGCCAAGGCGGCCGAGGGTGAGGCGCCGGGCAATCTGGACGCGTTGAAAAGCACTGCCAGCGAATACGAAAAACTGTTGCTGGAGCGTGGCTTCATCGAGCCGCGACCGGAAGAGGAAGGCGGCAACGGCGAAAACTTCCGCCTGACGCCCCGCGGCGCCAGCCTGCTGAGCATGATCGACAGCAGCATTCCGGGTAACGACCATCCGCGCCAGGTGCTGGAAGAGCAGGCCGATGCGCTGGAGCCGATCGTCTTCGACGAACTGGCGAGCAAGGCGCAGATCGCCTGACGCCCCGCTCGCAAGCCCGCTTCGAGGCGACGCAGCCCTGAGGCTACTCGGGGCGCGTGGCCTTCATGCATTTCAAGGCCGCGAATTCACTGCGCACGTTCTGCAGCTTGTCGCGCAGATGCTCGCGCTGGCTGGCCGAGCTTTGTGCCATCAGGTCCACCAGCAGGCTGCGCGCCGCCTGTTCGGTGCTGGCGTAGGCCTCGCGATAGGCCGGCGTCCACAGGCTTTCGCGGTCCACCAGCAGGCGCTCGATGCGAGCACCGAAGTCGCTGTCCTGGCGGCGTTCCAGGGCGGCGCTGAAGTGTGCCTGCCAGTTGGCGCGGTTGGCGATCCACTGGCGGTTCTGGTCGCCGAGGGAGGCCGACCAGTCCGCCACCCGCCGCACCTGGTCCGGGCTGAGAGGGCCGAGCCAGGCCGTCAGGCGCTTGTCCATGCGTTCGCCGCGCTCGCGGATCTGCTGTTCCAGCGGTGGCTTGACGTATTGCTCCTGGCGTTCGCGCAGGTCCTTGGCGAGGGCCGCCTTCATCTCCGTAACCTGCCGATCGTCCAGGCCGCGCAGCAGCTCGATGGCCGAGGGGGTGATCGCGCGGGCGGTCTGGGCGATGGCCTGCTTGGCCTCGCGGGTGCGCTCCTGCAGGGCGGCATCGCTGACCTGATTGCGCTGCACCATCAGTTGCAGGCGGTCCAGCCAGTCCAGGTAGCCGGGCAATTGCGTGCTGCAATGCCAGCTCAGGTGTTCCTTGAGGCGCTCGTTGAACCAGCTCTTTTGCTCGCGGTTCATTTCCAGGTAGTCGTTGAGCGTCCAGGGGATGATCACATCGAGGTTGCGGTAGGCCAGGCCGACCCGGTTGCAGGCGGTCAGTACCAGGCTCAGCAGCACGAACAGGATGAGGTGTTGCAACCGGCGCGACATGGCGAGTCCTTGCGAAGGGTTTCCAGGCAGGGGTTTGTCATCTGAACCCGGAACGCCTCCGGCAGTTCAGCCGTTCAATAGAACGAGTGCTCGGCCTTGAAGGTGAGCAGGCTGTCGCACTGCGCGTTGTGTCCAGAATAGGCCGAGCAATCGCTGCCGTTGAGGCTGGAGTCGCTGTAGATCAGCTTCAGGTCGATGCCCATCCAGGGGCGGGAGAGTTTGATCGACCAGTCGTTGAAGCTGCTGACGTAGCCGTTGCTCACCGACGCCGGGCTACCCAACTGATGAGTGGTGTACTTGATGCTCACGCCGATGCCGAATGGCGGGTTGCCGCCCAGGTCGGCGAACAGCGTGCTGTTGCGCTTGTCCGGATCCTGGCTGAAGGCGGCGCCGAAGCGGCTGCCCAGCAGGGTCAGGCCACCGTAGAACTCCTGGCTGTCCTGGGGCGCCAGCTGCGGATAGCTGTACTGGATCATGCCGACTTCATAGCCCAGGGTCTGGTCGAACGGGTGCTTGAACCCCAGGTAGGAATCCACTTCCAGGTCGTTCGATTCGCCAAGGCCCATGCTGGGCGACCACTGGCCGACGTACCAGCCGCTGTCGTGGCTCAGGTCCAGGCCGCCGTGGAACGAACCGCTGGCCGATGGCTTGACCAGGCCCTGGGCCATGCTGCGACTGGGCGTGCTGCTGAGCTTGAGATCGAAATCCCCCAGTTCGCGCTGGAAGATCTGCCCGTGGGCCAGCGGGCTGGCCAGCAGGCTGGCGAGCAGGAAAAAGGAGGGTTTGCGCATGCGTCACTCCGGGAAAAGCGCGGAGCAGGAACCGCGGAACCTACTGGAACGCCTGTTCTAGACGTGTGCAAGGATACCGGCGAAACCTCTGGAGCGAGGGCCGTTCGTCGATTTCACGGGAAGAAGGGAGAAGCCTGTCCTAGCGCTTTGAGGCTCAAAGCGCATAGGGACGAGGAGGTGTCGCGGGGATTATTTCTTGCCCAGGCTGATCTGCTTGGACTGGCCGAAAGTCTGGCCACTGACGCCCTTGGCAATTTGCTGGATCTCACCGCCGGATTTCAGGAAAGCCGCGATCTGATCGTTGATCGATTCGCTGGTTTCAACGGCTGGAGCTGGTTTTACTTTGCTGTTGGATGCTTTTACGCGCATGGCGGCCATTAACCTTCAGGAAAATTAATTTGGCCAGGTATTATACACGGATTGCCCGATAATTGTTGGGTGAATATCCCGGTGGAAATAACCCTTGAGAATCTTTGAATAATCCTAAGTTGATCTCGGGAATATCCCCATAAGCCACTGTTTTAAATAAAGACAATACGCTGCCGAGGGGCTTGCCGAGGCGCCGCCTCAGGAGCGATGGCGCTCGGCTGGGCTGACCGGTGGCGGTGCTGGCTGGCGCAAGGCCATGAAGCTCAAGGTTTTCCGCAAAATTTGCCGTGCGCCGGTCAACCCGGCAGGGAAAAACGGGTAGAATGCCGGCCACGCAATGAGGGTAATTGGAAATGGCTTTAGTCGGGCGCTACAACAGTTTGCAAGTGGTTAAACATACTAACTTCGGTTTGTATCTGGACGGTGGCGCGGATGGCGAAATACTCCTGCCCAATCGTTATATTCCCAAGGATATTCCCAGTGAAGATGAAGACTGGCTGAATGTCTTTGTTTATCTGGATAGCGCCGACAAGTTAATTGCAACTACCGAAAAACCGAAAGTTCAAGTTGGTGAATTCGCCAGTCTCAAAGTCGTGGAAGTCAACAGTATCGGCGTGTTCCTCGACTGGGGCTTGCCCAAGGACCTGCTGCTGCCGTACTCCGAGGAGAAGCGTCAGTTGAACGCTGGCGACTATTGCGTGGTGCATGTCTACCTCGACAAGCACACCCGTCGCATTACCGCCACGGCGCGCCTGGACCGTTACCTGGACAAGGCGCCGGTGACCTACAAGGTCGGCCAGGAGGTCGATCTGCTGGTGGCCGAGGCCACCGACATGGGTTTCAAGGCGATCATCAACAACAAGCATTGGGGCTTGATCCACAAGAACGAAGTGTTCAAGTTCCTGCGCCCGGGCAAACAGGAAAAAGGCTATATCAAGGAAGTTCGCGCCGACGGCAAGATCAGCCTGAGCCTGCAACCGGTGGGTGAAGAACTGGCCAGCAGCCTGAACTCGAAGATTCTCGCCAAGTTGCGGGAAAACAACGGCACCCTGCCGGTCAGCGACAAGAGCGACCCGGCGCTGATCAGTAACCTGTTCGGGGTCAGCAAGGGCAACTTCAAGAAGGCCATCGGCGCGCTGTACAAGAATGGCCAGATCGTCATTCACGCTGACCGTATCGAACTGACCTGAGTACCGCTCACCTATGACCGCTGCCTGCCCGCAGCGGTTTTTTCTGTCCGTTTGGTTGATAATCGACGGCACCTTGTTCTTCGCCCCGGACCGGTTTCGGGGCTTTGTCGTTTCTATCGAGTGACTGCCATGTCCACGAATCTGCCCGAGGGCCAGCGATGAGCATCGAACGGCGCAGCGCCGATGGCTTCGCCCTGCAAGTGATGCTGGGGTTGTGCCTGATCTGGGGCGTACAGCAGGTGATGATCAAGTGGGCCGCCGCGGATATCGCCCCGGTGATGCAGGCCGCCGCCCGCTCGGGCATTTCGGCGCTGCTGGTGGCCCTGTTGATGTGCTGGAAGGGCGGCTGGTCGCAGATCGGCAGCACCTGGCGCGGCGGCCTGCTGGCCGGCAGCCTGTTCGGCCTGGAATTCCTGTTCATCGCCGAAGGCCTCAAGCTCACCAGCGCGGCGCACATGTCGGTGTTTCTCTATACCGCGCCGATCTTCACCGCGCTGGGGGTGAACTGGCTGTTGCCCAGCGAACGCCTCAGGCCCCTGCAATGGCTGGGGATAGTGCTGGCGTTCATCGGCATCGGGGTGGCCTTCGCCGGCGGCATTTCGCTGGATAACCTGGATACGCGCATGCTGCTCGGTGACGCCCTGGGCTTGCTGGCCGGCCTGGCGTGGGGCGCGACCACCGTGGTGGTGCGTGCTTCGCGCCTATCCGAGGCGCCGGCGACCCTGACCCTGTTCTATCAACTGCTGGTCGGTTTTGTCGGCCTGCTGCTGATCGCGGTGCTGAGCGGGCAGGTCACCCATGTCAGCCTGACGCCGGTGGCGGTGGCCAGCGTGCTGTTCCAGGGCCTGGTGGTGTCCTTTTTCAGCTACCTGACCTGGTTCTGGCTGTTGCGCCGTTACCTGGCCGCCAACCTGGCGGTGTTTTCCTTCATGACGCCGCTGTTCGGCGTCACCTTCGGTGTGCTGTTGCTGGGCGAGCCGCTGAGCCTGAACTTCGTGTTCGGGGCGGTGCTGGTCTTGCTCGGCATCACCTTTGTCAGCGCCGAGCAGTGGCTGCGCCGGCGTATCCGCAGCTGGTTGTAGCGGCGCCTCAGACGGCCGCGCGGCAGGCCCCGGCAGCGGACTGGCGCGGCGTCCATGACAGCGCACCGGCCACTAACAGGCCGCTGCCGGCGACAATCAGCGCCGGTTGCAGGCCACCGCTGAAATGGCTGCTCAGCGCCGCCAGCAGCGGTCCGCTCAGTTGGCCCAGGGCGAAGCAGGCCGTCAGCAGGCCGGCGTTGCGCTGGGTGGCGTGGGGCGCGAGTTCCCGCGAGCGTTGCATCACCAATTGCATGCAAGCGAGGAACGGCGTGCCGCACAGCAGCACGCCCAGGGCCAGGCCGATACCACTCCCCAACAGGCAAGCGAAGATCCCGGCGGCCTGCAGCCACAAGGTCGCCATCAGCCAGTGACGCGTGGCATCCGGGGCGTGCCGCCGCAGGCTGACCAGCAGCACGCCCACCGCTGCCGCGAGACCGAAGCACGGCCAGAACAGATCGGCCTGCCATTGCCCCTGGAACCGGACACTGGCCATCTGTGACAGGAACGTCGCAGGCAGGATGTATCCCACGCCATACAGCGCATAAATCAGGCCGAGCCGGGCAATCGCGCCGCGGTTCGAGGCCGGGGGCGGCGGGGCTGTGTTCGGCGCGACCGGGGCCGGGCGTGGCAGGATCGGCAGCATCGCCAGCAGCATCAGCAGGCCGGCCGTTGCATACACCAGCCACAAGGTGGCGGAGTTTTGCCGCAACAGGTTCGCCCCCAGCGCCAGCAGGCCGGTCAGGAAGATCCCCAGGCCGGGACCGGCGAACACCAGGGCGCCCAGTCGGGGCCGGCCGGCGGCCAGCGCCAGCGGCTGGCTCAGCGCGGTGATCATCACCAGCACCCAGGCGCTGGCCACACCGGTACCGAAGCGCAATAGCAGGTGCGACCAGAAACCCTCGGCCCAGTACGAGGCCAGGGTCAGCCCCACGCACAGCCACAGCCCGCCGAGCAGGCGCCGCTGAACCTGGGCCGGACGGTGGGCGAACATGGCCTCCAGCGCGCCGATGAAGTACCCCAGATAGTTGGCGGCGGCAATCAGGCCGGCGCCGGTCAGGTCGACCTGGCCTTCGCCGAGCAGGTGTGGCAATTGCGGGGTGAGGGCGAAGCGGCCGATGCCCATGGCCATCATCAGGGCGATGAAGCTGGCGAGCAGGCGAATCAGTGGGGAGGGCATGGTCCGGGCTCCAGGGAAGAGGCGATGACCGTCAGGCTAGAGTCGATTGACTTTCTTTAAAAATGAATAATATTGAGAAACTTGTTCTTTTTTGGAGAGTCGCTGTGGAGTTCAGCCAGCTGCGCATCTTCCAGGCGGTTGCCGAGGAAGGTTCCATCACCCGCGCCGCGGAGCGCCTGCACCGGGTGCCGTCCAACCTGTCGACCCGGCTCAAGCAGCTGGAAGAACAACTGGGGGTCGAACTGTTTCTGCGCGAACGCCAGCGCCTGCAACTGTCGCCGGCGGGCAAGGTGCTGCTCGATTACGCCGCGCGCCTGTTCGCCCTGCGCGACGAGGCCCAGGGCGCCGTGCAAGGCGGGCAGCCGGCCGGTGATTTCGTATTGGGCACCATGTACAGCACCGCGGCGATTCAGTTGCCGGCGCTGCTGGCGCGTTATCACCGCGCTTATCCGGCGGTGAACCTGCAGGTGCAATCGGCGCCCAGCGGCGAGTTGCTCGAAGGCCTGCTGGCCGGGCGCCTGGATGCGGCGCTGGTGGATGGCCCGCTGGAGCTGGCCAGCCTGGAGGGGGTGCCGCTGTGCGAGGAAACCCTGGTGCTGATCAGTGAGATGGACCATCCGCCGATCCGTAGTGCGCGGGATGTCGAAGGGCGTGCGGTGTTCACCTTTCGCCGCGGCTGTTCGTACCGCATGCGCCTGGAAGCCTGGTTCGCCCACTCTCACGCCGCCATGGGGCGGGCAATGGAAATCGAGTCCTACCAGGGCATGCTGGCCTGTGTGATTGCCGGTTCCGGGGTGGCGCTGATGGCCGAGTCGATGCTTGCCAGCCTGCCCGGTCGCGAGAGCGTGGCGGTGCACCCGCTGGCCGAGCCCTTTGCCAGTGCTACCACCTGGCTGATGTGGCGCAGGGGCATGCTGGGCGCCAACCTCAATGCCTGGATCGAGCTGCAGCAGGCGAGCCAGACGGATCGCCGCGAGGCACTGCGGACGACGGCCTGAGGCGCCGGGTCGATTCAGATTAATCCGGTAACAGATCATTGCTATCCAGGTTGAGCAATGCCCGAAACTTAGCGCTATTATCAACCCAGGCGGCTCCAGAACCCTGCCGCCGGGCACGACCCTTAAGGGGGCACTATGAAAGAGAAACTGCAGAACTGGCTTCACGACCTCGGGGTCGCACTGGGACTGATCGAGCCACCATTGCAGCCGGTGCCAATCCGCACAGACGACGAACAGCGGCGTCGGCAACAGCGCCGTCGTTGATATCGGTTCGAGAGTGGAGCAGGCGTCTTGCCTGCTCCCGTCGTTTTTCAGCCGCGCGAGGGCAGGTTCATTCGCGATCGGCCTTCTGATCCAAACCCTTCACTGCGCAACACCGCCACTGGCGTTCAATGCTGTGCAATCCTCAGCAGAAAGCGGCTCAGGTCGTTGGCGCTGTTCGCCGCCTTGAGCATCTGATCCTCTTCGTGGGTAAAGGCCGTCAGGCCGAATTCATCTTCCAGGTGGAAAATCAGGTCCTCGATATCCTGTTTGTCCAACCCCAGCGTGCGCAGGCTCGCGTCGTCGGCAAATCGCTCATTGCTTTCCAGCAGGCGGCTGATGAAGTCATGCACGGTTTGTCGAACTTCGGCTCTTTTCATGGCGGCTCTTTCGCGGGAGCCCGATGGTGGGGGCTGTGTGCAGTACAGCACAGCTTCAGGCGTGCCGGCGGATCCAATCCTCGATCATGCTGCGTAACGAGGCTCCCGAAAAACTGCCGAAATGACCGCCATGCACGGTACGCACCGGTAGTCGGTACAGGCGTTCGAGGCTGGCGGCGTAGTCCTCCAGGTTGGCGTGGTAGGCATCCTCTACCAGGGGGCCGTCGTAGATGATGTCGCCGCTGAACAGCGTGCCGCTGGCGCTTTCCCACAGGCTGATACCGCCGGGGGAATGACCGGGCGTGTGCAGCACCTGGAGATGGCGGCTGCCCAGGTCGAGCACGTCGCCTTCCTCGATCAGGCGGGTCGCCGGAGCGGCCTTGACCCGGTACTCGGCGTAGCACAGCGGACAATCCGGGTGGGCCTCGAACATCTCGTCGCCGACGCAGGCGGCAGACAGGGTATTGGCGCCGTCGGGCGCGGCGAGGATCTGCGCTTCGGCGGGGTGCACCAGGCGCTCGGGGAATTCGTGGTGCCCGGCGATATGGTCGAAATGGCAATGGCTGGCCACCGCGAGCAAGGGGCGTTCGGTGAGCCAGGGCAACTGCTCGCGCAGGCTGACCAGGCCGGAGCCGCTGTCCAGCAACAGGTCCCGGTCGCGGCCCTGGATGTGCCACAGGTTGCAACGATAGAACGGCCGGATGTAGGGCTCGTGAATCAAGCGGATCCCGTCAGCCAGGTGTTTGACTTCGAACCAGCGGTCGCGGCTGACAATCTTCATCGGGCTTTCCTCCAGGCGAAAAAAAACGGGTGCAGCCACCGACGCTGCACCCGCCGAAGAAAAATGTACGGCGTCTGACCTGAGGTTAGATCGCGCTGGCCAGGGTTGCCGGGCGACGAGACAACAGGCTCACCGCTACGAAGCTCACCAGGCCGACGGCCAGGCTGTAGTAGATCGGGGTGTTGGCGTCCAGGCCGTCCTTGAACATGAACGCCAGCGCGGTGATGAAGCCCAGGCCCATGCTGGCGATGGCGCCGGCGGTGGTCGCGCGTTTCCAGAAGATCGCCCCGATCAGCGGGATCAGCATGCCGCCCACCAGCAGGTTGTAGGCCAGGGTCAGGGCGCTGATGACGTCGTTGACCACCAGGGCGATGCCCAGTACCACGATGCCGGTCAGCAGGGTGAACAGGCGGTTGATCCCCAGGCTCGACTGTTTGCCACCGCGCAGCTTGGGCAGCAGGTCTTCGGTCAGGGTGGTGGAGGCGGCCAGCAGGCCGGCGCTGGCGGTGGACATCATGGCGGCCAGGGCCGCGGCGATCACCAGGCCACGGATGCCGTCCGGCAGCGAGGCTTTGACGATGGCGGCGAAAGCGTTGTTGACGTTGTCCAGGTCCGGCAGCAGAACGTGCGCGGCCATGCCGATCAGGGCGCAGGCCAGGCCGTAGAGAATGCAGTAGAAGCCGGCGACGGTGCCTGCGTATTGCGCGACTTTTTCGGTCTTGGCGGTGAACACCCGTTGCCAGATGTCCTGGCCGATCAGGATGCCGAAGAAGTAGATCATGAAGTAGGTGACGATGGTGTCCCAGCCGATGGTGGTGAAGCTGAAGCTCGCCGCCGGCAGCTTGGCCACCAGCTCATCCCAGCCGCCGACGCGGTACAGGCAGATCGGCAGCAGGATGAACATCAGGCCGACGGTCTTGATCACGAACTGGACGATGTCGGTCAGGGTCAGCGACCACATGCCGCCGATCGCCGAATAGATCACCACCACGCCGCCGCCCAGCAGCACCGAGATCCAGAACGGCAGGCCGAACAGCACTTGCAGCACGGTGCCGATGGCGAGGATCGAGGTCACGCCGATCATCAGCGCGTAGGCCAGCATGATCACCGCGCTGGCCTGGCGGGCCATCGGGTTGTAGCGCTTTTCCAGGACCTGGGTAACGGTGAAGATCCGCAGCTTGAGCAGCGGTTTGGCCAGCAGCAGGTTGAGGGCGATGATGCCCAGGCCCAGCGCGGCGCAGAGCCAGAAGCCGGAGATGCCGTGGACGTAGCCCAGGCGCACGGTGCCGACGGTGGAAGCACCGCCCAGCACGGTGGCGGCCATGGTGCCCATGTACAGGCTCGGGCCGAGGTTGCGCCCGGCCACCAGGTAATCCTCGTGGGTCTTGGCCTTGCGCATGCCGTAGTAGCCGAGCACCAGCATGCCGGCGGCATAGATGAGTACGACGAATAGATCTAAAGCCATGATGGCGTCTCCGATTATCTTTCTTATGGCAGAACCAGGTGGAACGTGTCGGCAAGACTTTTATTGTGGTGTGCTGCGTCCCTGCTCCGTGGCGCAGGAGGGAGCCTCGCCGCGGGCGTTGTCTCACCGTGATGGATTGATCAGGCTGTCTGTGGGCTCACGGCGCAGTGGCGTGAGTACCGGGAGGCGCCATAGGGATAGTCGCTGGCAAAGACAGGAGCGCTACCGCGGGCCAGGCGAAACAGGTCGCTGGGGCGGGCGTCGCGTTCAGGAGCCGGGATCGGGTCGATCCCATGGGCGTTGCTGCGGATAAGGCGGTTTTCTTTATTGTTATTCATGATCTGCTCCGATCATCGAGGCGGGCTCGTCGTGCGCGAGCGTCACCTGTCTGGCTAAGGGGGCGGTAGCCCTTCCGACAAGGCGGATAAATCTTCGTGGCAGGCCAGCCATAGGCCTTGTTGTATGCCGGACCCGCGTCGGTAAAAACGCGGGTCTCGTGCTCCCTGGCTCAGGTGTTGCTCCCCTGGCATGCGCCGCTCGCTGGCGGCGTCATGAATAACGACAGCGGCGCCGTCCTGCAGGACGGCACTTCCGGCTCTCAGCGACGTGCCACGCCAGGCAGTGCGCAGAGCATTTCATACAGCAGGTTGGCGCCCAGCAACGAGGTATTGCCGGTGGTGTCGTAGGGCGGCGAGACTTCTACCAGGTCGCAGCCCACCAGGTCGAGGCCCTGGCAACCACGGACGATCTCGATCGCCTGGATGGTGGTCAGGCCGCCGATTTCCGGGGTGCCGGTGCCCGGCGCCCAGGCCGGGTCGATGCCGTCGATGTCGAAGGAGAGGTACACCGGGCCGTTGCCGACTTTCTCGCGGACTTCGGCCATCAGCGGCTCCAGCGACTTGTGCCAGCACTCTTCGGCCTGCACCACGCGGAACCCCTGTTTGCGGCTCCAGTTGAAGTCTTCGGCGGTGTAGCCCTGGGCGCGCAGGCCGATCTGCACCACGCGGTCGCAATCGAGCAGGCCTTCCTCCACGGCGCGACGGAAGGTGGTGCCGTGGGCGATCTTCTCGCCGAACATGTGATCGTTGACATCGGCGTGGGCATCGATGTGCACCAGGCCTACCTTGCCGTGCTTTTTATGGATGGCGCGCAGGATCGGCAGGGTGATGGTGTGGTCGCCGCCCAGGGTCAGCGGGATCACGTTGTGCTCGAGGATGTCGTCGTAGGCTTCCTCGATGATGCGCACCGCGTCCAGCAGGTTGAAGGTGTTGATGGCCACGTCGCCGATGTCGGCCACGTTCAGCGAGTCGAAGGGCGCGGCGCCGGTGGCCATGTTGTAGGGGCGGATCATCACGGATTCGGCGCGGATCTCACGGGGCCCGAAGCGGGTGCCGGAGCGCAGCGAGGTGCCGATGTCCAGCGGTACGCCGACGAAGGCGGCATCCAGGCCGGCCGGGGTATGCACATGGGGAAGACGCATCATGGTGGCGATGCCGCCGAAGCGCGGCATTTCGTTGCCGCCCAGTGGTTGGTGGAGAATCTTGTCCACGGGATTGGCCTCATCGTTGTTTTATTTTTGGGGTTCGCGGCGCGGCAAACGGCGGCTGGCGAAACCGAGTGGGGCCGATTCTGCGAAATGTAGTGCTCGGGAAGAATCGCTACGGGCAAATACTTAGTTCAGAATTTTCTAAACTAATGGCGGCGGTAAAGGATAGACTTCAGGCCTGCGAGAGTAGCGGTGTCTGTGCTGACGTCATCGCGGGCGAGCCTCGCTCCTACAGGACTGCATGCTTCTGTAGGAGCGAGGCTTGCCCGCGATAGGCCGTAATGCCGGCCGCCAGGCCCTCCATGAAGGAGCGTCAATGCGGTCCGGATGACCCAGATACCCGATCATCGTTGTCGATCTGCCGGATGGAGTTCCCATGGCCAACGCTTTACCTGATCTGAAACTATTGCGCATCTTCGTCAGCGTGGTGCGGCATCAGGGGTTCGCCAATGCCCAGCACGAGCTGAACCTTTCCACCTCGGCCATCAGCACCTACATGAGCCAGCTCGAAGCGGCCCTGGGGCTGGTGCTGTGCCATCGTGGCCGTGGCGGTTTCAGCCTGACCAGCAAGGGCGAGCTGTTCCATCAGGAGACCCTGCGCCTGCTGGGCGAGCTGGAGGGCTTCGAGCAGTATGCCGCGGCGCTCAAGGGCGAACTGCGCGGCACCCTCAACCTGGGGGTGATCGACTCGACGGTGAGCGACAAGGCCCTGCCGTTCGCCGAAGCCATCGGTGCCTACAGCCAGGAACACCCGGCGGTGCATTTGCACCTGTCGGTGCTCAGCCCCTACGAATTGCAGCTCGGCGTGCAGGACAACCGCCTGGACCTGGCCATCGGCGCCTTCTCCACGCGCATGAGCGGGCTGGTGTACATGCCGCTGTACCGCGAGCAGCACTGGCTGTATTGCAGCAGCCGGCACCCGCTGTTCAACGAGCGGCGCATCCCGGAGCAGGTCATCACCCAGCAGCGCATGGTCGGGCGTGGCTACTGGAGCCAGGCCGAGCTGGCGCGCCATGGGTTCAAGCACAGCGCGGCGACGGTGGAGAGCATGGAGGCGCAGTTGATCCTGGTGCTGTCCGGCGCCTATATCGGCTACCTGCCCGAGCATTACGCCCAGGCCTGGGCCGACAAGGGCGATTTGCGCGTGCTGCTGCCGGCGACCTTCGGCTACCAGGCGCCGTTCTCGATGATCGTGCGCCGTGGTCGCAGCCGCGAACCCCTGATCCAGACGTTCCGCGACCTGCTCAAGGCGCAGCTCAACCAGGTCTGAGGAGGCCAGCATGTCCGCCCCGCTATCCCGCGCTCAGTGCCCGCGCTGCCGGCGTCCGAAAAGCCATTGCCTGTGCCCGCTGATCCCGCGGCTGGACAGCCGCACCCGGGTGCTGCTGTTGCAGCATCCCAGTGAAGTCAACCACGCGCTGAACACCGCGCGGCTGGCGGCGCTGGGGCTGAACAATGCCGAGCTGATCGTCGGCGAGGTGTTTGACGACCTGCCGGCGCTGCTGAACCCGCCCGGGTACCAGGCGCGGCTGCTGTTTCCGGCGGAGGATGCGCAGCCGTTGCGCGCCTATGCCAGCGAGCCGGACAGCCAGCCCTTGCTGCTGGTGGTGCCCGACGGCACCTGGCGCAAGGCGCGCAAGCTGTTGCACCTCAATCCGCTGCTGGCGGCGTTGCCCCGGGTGACCCTGGGCGCAGGTGCGGTGTCCCGCTACCGGTTGCGCAAGGCGCCGGGGCCAGGGGCGCTGTCGACTGTCGAGGCGATTGTCCAGGCCTTGCAGACCCTGGAGGCGCCGACCTCGTTCGAGCCTTTGCTGAAGCCTTTCGAGGCCTTGATCGACGGGCAGATCGCGGCGATGGGGGAGGAGGTGTTCCTGCGCAATCATGGTGAGGGCAAGGCTTGAGGGCCTTGTCGCGAGCACGCTTCGCTCCTGCCGAGGAAGGTCTTCTCGCCTGTCGCGGAGACGGCGGGCCTAACGCTCGCGCATGGCCTCGGTCCGCGCCTTGAGCACCGGCTTGAGCAGGTAGTCGAGCACGCTTTTCTCGCCGGTGATGATGTCCACCGTGGCGACCATGCCTGGGATGATCAGCAGCGGCTTGAGGTCGCCGCCCAGGTGATTCTTGTCGGTTCGCACCTGGATCAGGTAGAAGCTGTTGCCCTTGTCGTCGGTGATGGTGTCGGCGCCGATCAGTTCCAGCTTGGCGCTCAGGCCACCGTAGATGGTGTAGTCGTAGGCGCTGAACTTGACCATGGCTTTCTGGCCGGGATGGAGGAAGGCCACGTCCTGCGGCCGCACCCTGGCCTCGATCAGCAGGTTGTCTTCCAGCGGCACGATTTCCACCATGTCGCTGCCCGGCTGGACCACGCCGCCGATGGTGTTGACCTTGAGCTGCTTGATCACCCCATGCACCGGCGAGGTCACGGTGGTGCGGGTGACCCGGTCGTCGATGGCGATGCTCGAGGCGGTGATCTTCGACAGGTCGGTGCGTTTCTCGTTGAGTTCCTTGGCGGCGTCGGAACGAAAACTCTGTTCGGACTCGTCGATCTTGCTCCTGATCTCGTTGATTGCCGATTCCGCCCGGGGGATGGCCAGGGTCGTGGCATTGAGCGAGCCACGGATCTCCACGGCGCTGCGCTTGAGGCGCAGGATCTCCACCGGCGATACCGCGCCGGTGTTCACCAGCGGCGCCGACATGTTCATTTCCTGGTTGAGCAGGGCCAGGCTGGAGCTGTATTGGCCCTGCTTGGAGCGGAACTCCGCCAGTTCCTGGGTCTTTTGCCGCAGCTGTTCGCTCAGGGTCCGCTGCTCGCTGGCCAGGCGACGCTGGCGCTGCTCGTAGAGCGAGCGTTCGTCTTCCGCCACCTGGGGCGCCTTGGCCACCACCTCGTCGGAGGGCTTGAACGGCCGGCCCTCGGCTTCGGCGGACAGGCGTTCGACCTGGGCCATCAAGGCGTAGCGGTCGGCCTCGCTTTCGCCCTTGTTCGACAGGAAGCGCGTGTCATCCAGGCGCAGCAGGGTGTCGCCCTTGTTCACCATCTGCCCCTCGCGCACGAAAATCTCGGTGACGATGCCGCCTTCCAGGTTCTGCACCACCTGCACCTTGCTCGAGGGAATGGCCTTGCCTTCGCCGACGGTGACTTCCTGCAACACCGCCAGCTTGGCCCAGACCAGGGCGCTGACGATCAGCGCGGCGGTCAGCCAGACGGTAATGCGCGAGCCGCGGGGCGAGTCCTGCAACGTGGCGCCGGCGGTTTCGGGCATGAACTCGCTTTCCGCGCTTTTGCGCAGGCTGGCGAAGTAGCCACACGATGGCGATGAGGCTGGCATGGGCGACTCCTAGACTGCCGCAGAGCCGACACGGCCCTTGCGCAGTGCATCGATGACCGCTTCTTTCGGGCCGTCGGCGACGATCCGCCCGTTGTCCAGGACCACCAGCCGGTCCACCAGGCTGAGCATCGAGGTGCGATGGGTCACCAGCAGCAGGGTCTTGCCCTGGACCCAGGCCTGCAGGCGCTGGCGCAGGGCGTCTTCGCTGCTGTTGTCCATGGCGCTGGTGGGTTCGTCCAGCAGCAGGATCGGCGGGTCCAGCAACAGCGCGCGGGCTAGCAGCACGGTCTGGCGCTGGCCGCCGGACAGCAGCTGGCCACGCTCGCCCACCGGCCGGTCGAAGCCCTGGGGATGCTGGCGGGCGAGGTCGAGGACGCCGGTCAGCTCGGCGACTTCGAGCATGCGCGTATCGCTGATGTAGTGGGCGCCGAGGGTCAGGTTGTCGCGCAGGCTGCCGGCCAGCAGCGGCAAGTCGTGGGCGACGTAGCCGATCTGCTGGCGCAGGTCCGCCACATCCAGTTGCCGCAGGTCGAGGCCGTCCAGCAGCAACTGGCCTTCGTCGGGGCTGTAGAAGCCCATGACCAGGCGCGCCAGGGTGCTCTTGCCGGAGCCGCTGCGGCCGATGATGCCGACCCGTTCGCCGGGCTTCAGGCTGAAGCCGATATGGTTCAGGGCCGGGGCATTCTGCCCCGGGTAGCTAAAGGTCACCTGGTTGACGGTCAGAGCGCCTTGCAGTTGCCGGCGTTCCAGCGGGCGCTGGCGGCTATCGCGTTCCTGGGGCAGGGCCATCAGGGTATCGGTGCTGCGCATGGTCAGCTGCGCCTGCTGGTAGCGGGTGATCAGCCCGGCGATCTGCCCCAGCGGCGCCAGGACCCGGCTGCCGAGCATGTAGGTGGCCACCAGCGCGCCGACGCTGAGGTTGCCGGCGATGATGCTGTAGACCCCGGCGACTATGGTCGCCATGCCGCAGAACTGCTGGATGAACAAGGTGCCGTTGGTGGCCAGGGCCGACAGGTTGCGCGCATGGCTGTCGAGGCGGGTGAGGGCGCCGTGGGTGCTCTCCCACTTGTGCTGGCGTTCGCTCTCGGCGCTGCAGGCCTTGAGGGTTTCCAGGCCGCCGAGGGTCTCGATCAGCAGCGCCTGGCGTTCGGCGCCCAGGCTCAGGCTCTTTTGCACGGTGTCGCGCAGGCGCGCCTGGATCAGCATGGCGAAGACGATGGTCAGGGGAAACGCCAGCAGCGGGATCACCACTAGCCAGCCGCCGAGCAGGCCGATCACCAGCAGCATGAGCACGGCGAAGGGCAGGTCGATCAGGCTGGTCAGGGTCACGGCGGTGAGAAACTCGCGCAGGCCCTGGAAGTCGTGGATGCTCTGGGCAAAGCCGCCGATGGTCGCAGGCCTGGCTTTCATCGCCATGCCGGTGATGCGTTCGAACAGCGTGGCCGAGAGGATCACGTCGGTGCGCTTCCCGGCGCTGTCCAGCAGATGGGCACGCACCACCCGCAGCACCAGTTCGAAGCCGGTGCCGATCAATAGGCCTATGGCCAGCACCCAGAGGGTCGAGGTGGCCTGGTTGGGCACCACGCGGTCGTAGGTCTGCATGACGAACAGCGGCACCATCAACCCGAGCAGGTTGATCAGCAGGCTGGCGAGGATCGCGTCGCTGTACAGCCAGCGCGAGAGTTTCAGGGTGTCGCGGAACCAGGCCTCGACCCGCGGCACCAGCGACTGGCGCAGGTCCTCGAGTTCGTGGCGGGGGCGGGCGAACAGGGCCTGGCCAGTGTAGTCGGCGTCCAGCTCGTCCTGGCCGACCCACTGCTCGCCGCCTTCGGCTTCGCTGGGCAGGATCAGCGCCTGGCCGTCGTCGCCCCAGCGCCGCAGGACCGCGCAGCGGCCCTGCTTGAGAATCAGCAGCACCGGCAGGTTGAGCGCGGAGATGGCCGACAGCTCGCGACGCAGCAGGCGGGCCTGCAGGCTGGCGCGAGCCGCGGCGCGGGGCAGCAGGTCCAGGCTCAGGCGCTGCTGGGCCAGGGGCAACCCCGCACTGAGGCTGGCACGGCTGACAGGGCAGTCGTGCAGTTTGCAGAGGATCAGCAATCCGTCCAACAACGGGTCATCGAAGCTCAGGCGCGGATCGCCGCCTGAGCTCCCGGGTTCCATGCTGGTCACATCGAGTCCTCCGCGGACTTAACGCATATCCGGCAGGCGGGCTTCGCTTTTCACTTCGGTCTGGGCGATCGCCTCGGCGGGCACCACGACTTTTTCCTTGTTCAGCAGCTCGCCCATGTTCGCCAGCACGCGGTACATCGAGAACTCCTCGGTGTAGCGCACTTCGGTGTAACGGCGGTTGGCGTTGTACAGCTCGTTTTCGCTGTCCAGCAGGTCGAGCAGGGTGCGCTGGCCGAGACCGAACTGGTCCTGGTAGGCGGCCCGCACGCGGGTGGTGGTCTCGGCGTATTCGCGAGCGGTGGGGGTCTGTTTCTTGGCGTTGACCATGGCGTTCCAGGCCAGCGTGATGTTCTCGTTGAGCATGCGCAGCGCGTTGTTGCGGATGTCCATGGCCTGGTTGATCTTGTGCGCGTCCGACTGCAGGCGGGCCTTGTCGCTGCCGCCGCGGAACAGGTTGTAGTTCATCACCACGCCGACCCGCCATTCGTTGTCGTGCCCCTTGTCGCCCTGCACGTTGTCGTTGGCGCCCACCGCGGCCTCGGCATCGAAGCGTGGGTAGAACGGCGACTTGGCGACTTCGTACTGGCTCTCGGCCGCTTGTACGTCGGCCTGGGCCGATTTCAGGTAGGGGTTGTTCTCCAGCATGCTCTGCCGCGCGTCCGGCAGGCTGGCGGGAATCTCGCCACGGACCGACGGCAGGCTTTCCAGCTCGTCGGGCAGGCGGCCCACGGCGCTGAAGAAGTTGGCCTCGGCGTCGGCCAGGTCGACCTGCGCCGTGTCGTAGTTGTTTTCCGCCAGGGCACGACGGGCCTTGGACTGGTCGAGGTCGGCGGTGCTGCCGACGCCGCGCTCGCTGCGCAGGCCGATCTGGTCGTTGACCCGCAGGTGCGCCTGCAGGTTGTTCTTCGCCAGGGTCACCAGCTCGCGGCGCTTGAGCACTTCCAGGTACACCTCGATGGTGCGCAGGGCCAGGCTCTCGGCAGTGCCGCGGGTGTAGTAGGCGCGCGAGTTGGAGACCGACTGGGTACGCCCGACTTCGTTGGCGGTATTGAAGCCATCGAAGAGCATCTGCCGCAGGCGCAACTCCGACTGGGTATAGGTCAGGGTCTCGGTGTGATGGTTGCCCAGGGCGCGGGTGGTGGTGTTGTCGCTGTAGCCACGGCCATAGGCGGCATTCAGGTCCACCGTTGGGTAGAAGCCTCCCTTGGCGACCTTGATGTCCTCATCAGCCGACAGACGGTTGTTCTGGCTCGCGCGCAGTTCCGGGTGGTTGTCCAGCGTGCTTTGAATAGCCTCCGTCAGAGACATGGCTTGGGCCTGGGACATCCAGGCCATGGCGAGTAGAACCGCGCTACTGAGGGGGGTGAAAACGCGCATGAGGTACATCTCCCTGATCCATTATGTTGCTTTGCGATCGCCAAAAAAATGACGAAATTCTGAGGTCAAACCGTTTCAGGCTTGTAACAACAGAGCTAAGAACATCCTGAGCGGAAGCTAAGAAGAATTTCTCATAAGCCTTATGCCGAAAAAAACTTATGCACTCTGTGAAATCCAGCACATTGTTCAGTTCACAAACCCCGTATTTATAGGCTTTAGGGAGCTTTTAAGGGGTTCGAAAAGGTTCAATAAATTTTGCAACAGAGAACGGGAAAGGAGTGATGGGGAGGGTGCGACACGGAGTTTGATGCGACATTTTTTTGTCACTCGCAGCAGTTTGAACCCTGTGTCACGACTTTTGCGGGTTTTGCGGGAGCGCGGTCCGAAGCCTTGTTTGCACGGGCTTTGGCAGACCCGGCAGACCCGTGGAAGTGAACGAGGGAGCGGGCCGGCACGTGGATTCGACTGGATAGACAGCAGCGAACCCCGGGGCGGGCCTTTTTCGTCGGTGACCCGATAACGCCATGGCGCTTTTTCCGTGCAACCAGATGCCGATCGCTGTCGGCAGCGGAGGGAGTGCTCATGGCCAGGTTAATCGGTGTCGTCAGTAAAGTGATGGGGCAGGTGGTGGCGGTCGCGGCGGATGGCAGCCGACGCGCCCTGGTAGAAGGCGATCGGCTGTTTGTCGGGGACCAGTTGGTCACCGGCGCCGAGGGCGCCGTGGCCGTGCATCTGCAGAATGGCCAGGAACTGACCCTGGGTCGCGACAGCAGCCTGGCCTTGACCCCGCAATTGCTGGCGCACCAGGCGCCCCATGTGCAGGCGCCGGAAGTGGTGACTCCCAGCGAGGCGCAACTGACCGATGTCGAGCAACTGCAGAAAGCCATAGTCGCCGGCGCCGACCCGACGCAGACCGGCGAAGCCACGGCGGCCGGCCCGGCGGCCACAGGCGGTACCGCGGGCGCCCTGGGCGGCGGGCATAGTTTTGTCTTGCTCGAAGAAGTGGGGGGGCGGGTCGAGCCGGTCATTGGCTTTCCTACCGCGGGCTTCAATGGCATTCCCGAGTTCGTGCCGGAGCGGATCGCCGCCGTGCCGCCCACTGAAGAACCCGCTGTCGTGCCCCCTCCACCGAACAATCCGGTGGTCCTGAGCGGCCTGTCGGTGGAGGGCGGTGAGCTGACCCTCAACGAAGCCAACCTGCCTCTGGGCTCGGCGAGCAATCCGGCGGCGCTGGTGCAGAGCGGCACTTTCAGTGTCTCGGCCCCCGATGGCCTGTCCAGCCTGAACGTCGGCGGCATTGCCGTGGTCAGCGGCGGGGTGGCCGCCGGCTTCCCGCAATCGATCACCACCGGCCTGGGCAATACCCTGACCATTACCGGCTATAACGCTTCGACAGGTGTCGTCAGCTACAGCTACACCCTGGTCGGCAACGAGCTGCATGCCGCCGCCGATGGCAACAACAGCCTGAGCGAGCATTTCAGCGTGGTGGCCAGCGACAGCAATGGCGATTCGGCGAGCAACTCGCTGGACGTCACTATCACTGACGACGTGCCCCGGGCATTCAATGACGGCAACGCCGGCACGGCCTCCGAAAGCCAACTGACCCTGAACGGCAATGTGCTGAGCAACGATGTGCAGGGCGCCGACCGCGTGTCCACCGGGCCGGTGACTGCCGGCACCTTTGCGGGAACCTACGGCACCCTGGTGCTGGCCACCGACGGCACTTACACCTACACCGTGCACCCGGGCGATCCGGCATTCCTGGCGCTCAAGGGCGGCGGCAACGGCACCGAGACCTTCACCTACACCCTGACCGATGCGGACGGTGATACCAGCACCGCCAACCTGGTGCTGCAGGTGCACAACAATGACGACCCAGTGGTGATTCAGGGCCTGAACCTGGAGGGCGGAGAAGCCACGGTCTACGAGAAGAACCTGGCGGATGGCAGCAGCCCGGATGCGAGCGCGCTGACCCAGAGCGGCAGCTTCACCGTGACGGCTTTGGACGGCCTGCAAAGCCTCACGGTAGGCGGCATCAATGTGATGACGGGCGGTGCAGCCGCCGGTTTCCCGCAATCGATCACCACCGGCCTGGGCAATACCCTGACCATTACCGGCTACGACGCCGGTACTGGGGTGGTCAGCTACAGCTACACCCTGTCCGACAATGAATCCCATCCGGCCGGCAACGGCAACAACACCCTGGGTGAAAGCTTCACGGTGCTCGCCACGGATGTCGATGGCAGCAGCACCAGCGGTTCGCTGGACTTCACCGTGGTCGATGACGTGCCGACGGCGGCCAACGACAGCAATGCCGGGGTGGCCTCCGAGAGCCAACTGACCCTGAGCGGCAACGTGCTGAGCAACGATGTGCAGGGCGCCGACCGCATATCCTCCGGGCCGGTGACTGCCGGCACCTTCAGTGGCACCTACGGCACCCTGGTGCTGGCCGCCGACGGTACTTATACCTACACCGTGCATCCGGGCGATCCGGCATTCCTGGCGCTCAAGGGCGGCGGCAACGGCACCGAGACCTTCACCTACACCCTGAACGATGCGGACGGTGATACCACCACCGCCAATCTGGTGCTGCAGGTACATAACAATGACGATCCGGTGGTGATTCGAGGCCTGAATGTCGAAGGGGCCGAACTCACTGTCTATGAGATGAACCTGTCGGACGGCAGCAGCCCGGACGCGGGCGCGCTGACTCAGAGCGGCACCTTCACCGTGACTGCGTTGGATGGTGTCCAGACCCTGACCGTGGGTGGCATCAATGTAGTAACGGGCGGGGTAGCCGCGGGCTTCCCGCAGTCAGTGACCACCTCGCTGGGCAATACGCTGACGATCACTGCTTACAACGCCAGCACGGGCGTGGTCAGCTACAGCTACACCTTGCTCGACAATGAGGCCCATCCAACCGCCAATGGCGCCAACAGCCTCAGCGAGCACTTCTCTGTGGTGGTGACCGATGTCGATGGCAGCACGGCCAACGCTTCGCTGGATGTGAATGTAGTGGACGACCTGCCAACCGCCGTCAACGACAGCAACGGCACTGCTTCGGAAAGCCAACTGACCCTGACCGGCAATGTACTGACCAACGATGTACAAGGCGCGGACCGCGTGCCCACGGGGCCGGTAACGGCCGGCACCTTTACCGGAACCTACGGCACCCTGGTTCTCGCGGCGGACGGCTCCTACACCTACACCCTCAACACCGCGGACGCCGACTTCAAGGCCCTGCATGGTAACGGTAATGGCACGGAAACCTTCGCCTACACCATCACCGATGCCGACGGTGACCCCAGCACCGCCAACCTGGTGCTGAGCATCCATAACAACGATGACCCCGTGATCCTCACCGGTCTGGACGTCAATGGCGGCGAACTCACTGTCTACGAGAAGAATCTGTCGGATGGCAGCAGCCCCAATGCAGGAGCACTGACCCAAAGCGGCACCTTCACCGTCACCGCCCTGGACGGCCTGCAAACCCTGACGGTGGGCGGCATCAATGTGGTAACGGGCGGGGTAGCCGCAGGCTTCCCCCAGTCAGCGACCACCGGCCTGGGCAACACCCTGACCATCACCGGCTATAACGCTTCGACAGGTGTCGTTAGCTACAGCTACACCCTGTTGGATAACGAAGCCCACCCAACTGCCAATGGCGCCAACAGCCTCAGTGAGCACTTCACCGTCGTAGCGACCGACACCGATGGCAGTACAGCCAACGCTTCGCTGGATGTGAACGTGGTCGATGACCTGCCAACCGCCGTCAACGACAGCAATGGTACGGCTTCGGAAAGCCAGCTGACCCTGACCGGCAATGTGCTGACCAACGACGTGCAAGGCGCGGACCGCGTGCCCACGGGGCCGGTAACCGCCGGCACCTTTACGGGCACCTACGGCACTCTGGTCCTGGCGGCAGATGGCTCCTACACCTACACCCTCAATACCTCGGACGCCGACTTCAAGGCCCTGCACGGCAACGGTAACGGTACGGAAACCTTCGCCTACACCATCACCGATGCGGACGGAGACCCCAGCACCGCCAACCTGGTGCTGAGTATCCATAACAACGACGATCCGGTGGTGATTCAGGGCCTCAACGTCGAGGGGGCAGAGCTCACTGTCTATGAAAAAAATCTCAGCGATGGCTCCAGCCCTGACGCCTCGGCCTTGACCCAAAGCGGCACCTTCACCGTCACCGCCCTGGACGGCCTGCAAACCCTGACGGTGGGCGGCATCAATGTGGTAACGGGCGGTGTAGCCGCAGGCTTTCCGCAATCGGCGACTACCAGTCTGGGCAACACCCTGACCATCACCGGTTACAACGCCAGCACAGGCGTGGTCAGCTATAGCTACACCCTGTTGGATAACGAAGCCCACCCAACCGCCAATGGCGCCAACAGCCTCAGCGAGCACTTCACCGTCGTAGCAACCGACACCGATGGCAGTACGGCCAACGCTTCGCTGGATGTGAACGTGATCGATGATCTGCCCACCGCCGTCAATGACAGTAATGGCACCGCTTCGGAAAGCCAACTGACCCTGACCGGCAATGTGCTGACCAACGACATACAAGGTGCGGACCGCGTTCCCACTGGCCCGGTAACCGCCGGCACCTTTACCGGAACCTACGGCACCCTGGTCCTGGCGGCGGATGGTTCCTACACCTACACCCTCAACACCGCGGACGCCGACTTCAAGGCCCTGCACGGCAATGGCAACGGCACGGAAACCTTCGCCTACACCATCACCGATGCCGATGGTGACCCCAGCACTGCCAACCTGGTGCTGAATATCCATAACAATGACGATCCGGTGGTGATTCAAGGCCTCAACGTCGAGGGAGCAGAGCTCACCGTCTACGAAAAAAACCTCAGCGATGGCTCCAGCCCTAATGCCTCAGCGTTGACCCAAAGCGGCACCTTCACCGTCACCGCCTTGGACGGCCTGCAAACCCTGACGGTGGGCGGCATCAGTGTGGTGACGGGCGGCGTGGCCGCGGGCTTCCCGCAATCGGCGACTACCAGTCTGGGCAACACCTTGACCATCACCGGTTACAACGCCAGCACCGGCGTGGTCAGCTACAGCTACACCTTGCTCGACAATGAGGCCCACCCAACCGCGAATGGCGCCAATAGCCTCAGCGAACACTTCAGCGTCGTGGCGACCGACACCGATGGCAGTACGGCCAACGCTTCGCTGGATGTGAACGTGATCGATGATCTGCCAACTGCGGTCAACGACAGCAACGGCACCGCTTCGGAAAGCCAGCTGACCCTGACCGGCAATGTGCTGACCAACGACGTACAAGGTGCGGACCGCGTTCCCACTGGCCCGGTAACCGCCGGCACCTTTACCGGAACCTACGGCACCCTGGTCTTGGCGGCGGATGGTTCCTACACCTACACCCTCAACACCGCGGACGCCGACTTCAAGGCCCTGCACGGCAACGGCAACGGCACGGAAACCTTCGCCTACACCATCACCGATGCCGACGGTGATCCCAGCACCGCCAACCTGGTGCTGAGCATCCACAATAACGACGACCCCGTCATCCTCACTGGCCTGGACGTCAATGGCGGCGAACTGACGGTCTACGAAAAAAACCTCAGCGATGGCTCCAGCCCCAATGCAGGAGCACTGACCCAAAGCGGCACCTTCACCGTCACTGCCCTGGACGGCCTGCAAACCCTGACAGTGGGTGGCATCAATGTGGTAACAGGCGGTGTGGCCGCCGGCTTCCCACAGTCAGCGACCACTGGCTTGGGCAATACCCTGACCATTACCGGCTATAACGCTTCGACAGGTGTCGTCAGCTACAGCTACACCCTGTTGGATAACGAAGCCCACCCAACCGCCAATGGCGCTAACAGCCTCAGCGAGCACTTCAGCGTCGTGGCGACCGATACCGACGGCAGTACGGCCAACGCTTCGCTGGATGTGAACGTGGTGGACGACCTGCCAACCGCCGTCAACGACAGCAACGGCACCGCTTCGGAAAGCCAGCTGACCCTGACCGGCAATGTGCTGACCAACGACGTGCAAGGCGCCGACCGCGTGCCCACGGGGCCGGTAACCGCCGGCACCTTTACGGGCACCTACGGCACCCTGGTTCTCGCGGCGGATGGTTCCTACACCTACACCCTCAACACCGCGGATGCCGACTTCAAGGCCCTGCACGGCAACGGTAACGGCACTGAAACCTTCGCCTACACCATCACCGACGCCGATGGTGACCCCAGCACGGCCAACCTGGTGCTGAATATCCATAACAACGACGACCCCGTGATCCTCACCGGCCTGGACGTCAATGGCGGCGAACTGACGGTCTACGAGAAAAACCTGTCGGATGGCAGCAGCCCCAATGCAGGAGCGCTGACCCAAAGCGGCACCTTCACCGTCACCGCCCTCGATGGCCTGCAAACCCTGACAGTGGGCGGTATCAATGTAGTAACAGGCGGTGTAGCCGCAGGCTTCCCGCAATCGGCGACGACCAGTCTGGGCAACACCCTGACCATCACCGGTTACAACGCCAGCACCGGCGTGGTCAGCTACAGCTACACCCTGCTCGACAATGAAAACCATCCGACCGCCCTGGGCGCCAACAGCATCGCCGAGCATTTCAATGTGGTGGCCACCGATACCGATGGCAGCAGCGCCACCGCGGTACTGGATGTGAATATCGTCGACGACCTGCCGACCGCCGCGCCGGACGTGGCCTCGGGAGTCGAGGGCGCGACGATCAACGTCAGCGTGCTGGGCAACGACGTGATCGGCGCCGATGGCGCGACGGCCGGCGGTGCGGTCGTCGGCGTGCGGGCCGGCGGCAATACGGCGACCCCGGCGATCGGCGGGCTGGGCGCGGTGATCAGCGGCACCTACGGCACCCTGACCCTGGATGCGGCCGGCAACGCCGTGTACCACAGCAACCCGAACAGCATCAGCCCGCCGGGGGCCACCGATGTGTTCACCTACACCATCCGCGATGGCGATGGCGACGAAAGCACCACCACCCTGACCATCAATGTCACCGACAGCGGCCTCAAGGCCGTACTCGACCAGGATGTCACGGTCTACGAGAAGGCCCTCGACCTGACCCAGGACGGTCAGGACCTGGCGCCCGGCACGGTGATCGGCAGCGATCCGGGCAACACCGGCGAAACCGCCGCGGGCACCCTGGTCGGTTCGGTCACCGGCGGCAGCGGGGCGATCACCTATACCCTGGTCGGCAGTGCCACCGGTACTTACGGACAGATCCTGCTCAACCCCGACGGCACCTACCGATACACCCTGACTTCGGCGCCGAAAACCCTGCCCAATGCCAACGACGGCCCTAATGTACTCAGTGAAAGTTTCACCTACAGGGCCACCGACGCGCTGGGCAATACCACCACCAGCACCATCCAGGTCAATATCGTCGACGACATGCCCAAGGCCGTGGCCAGCGAACGTTCGGTCACTGCGGTGGAGGTGGACTCCAACCTGCTGCTGGTCATCGATGTGTCGGGCAGCATGGCCGACCCGTCCGGGGTCGGCAGCCTGTCGCGGCTGGACCTCGCCAAACAGGCCATCAGTGCCTTGCTGGACAAGTACGATGCCCTGGGCGACATCAAGGTGCAGATCGTCACCTTCAGCAGCTCGGCCACGGACAGGACGCCGGTCTGGGTCGATATCGCCACCGCCAAGACCATCATCGCCGGGCTCAGCGCCGGTGGCGGCACCAACTACGACGCGGCCGTGGCGACCATGCAAAGCGCCTTCGTCACCTCGGGCAAGCTGACGGGCGCGCAGAACGTCGGTTACTTCTTCTCCGACGGTAAACCCAACACCGGCCTGGAAATCGGCCCGGCGGACGAGGCGGCGCTGAAGTCCTTCCTCGATGCCAACAACATCCGCAACTACGCGATTGGCCTGGGCGGTGGGGTCAGCAATGCCAACCTCGACCCGGTGGCGTATGACGGCATCAGCCATACCGACACCAATGCGGTGGTGGTGACCGATCTGAACCAGCTCGACTCGGTGCTTTCGGGCACTGTCCAGGGCGCGCCGGTCACCGGCAACCTGCTGGGCGAGGGCGGCTCGTTCGGCGCCGATGGCGGCTTCATCAAGTCCATCGTGGTGGACGGCACCACCTACACCTACGACCCCAAAGCCAATGGCAACCAGGGCGGGCTGACCTTCAGCGGTGGGGCCAACCACGGCACCTTCAACACCGTGGACAACAGCGTCAGCATCGCCACCAACAACAGCGGCACCCTGGTGATCAACCTCGATACCGGCGACTTCAGCTACACCTCGCAGAAAACCACGGCCGTGGTGATCACCGAAAACATCGGTTTCACGGTCAGCGACAACGACGGCGACCTGGCCAGCTCGACCCTGGTGATCAAGGTCAATCCGAACTCGCCGCCCGTGGCGATGGATGACCATGTCATCACCAACGTGCTGTCGAGCACCGTGGTGGTGCCCGGCGAGCTGCTGCTGGCCAACGACACCGATGCCAACGGTAACGCCCTGAACGCCACGCCGACCTCCTTCAATACCGGCTGGGTAGCCAAGGGCGCGGACTTCACGGCGGCGAGCCAGCAGACCATCGCCTTCGCGGGGACCAATAACAACGCCGCCAACCAGGCCATCACCCTCGCGCGGTCGTCGTTCACGGCCAATACCGCGGCCATGACGGCGATGCTGGTGGTCAGCGGTTTCCTGGGGGCGGTCAGCAATGGCAATGCCAACGACGAAGACCGCATCACCGTCAACCTGAAACAGGGCGAGACCCTCAACCTGGACCACAACCTGGCGGCGGGCCACATCACCATGGAGTATTCGTTCAACGGCGGGGCCTTCACCCCGATTGCCGATGGCGGAACCTTCACTGCGGCGGCCGATGGCAGCTATCAGATCCACCTGGTGAACGTCGCCGATACCCCCGGTGGCAGCACGGCGGCGGAAAACTACCAGTTGACCATGACCATCAATTATTCCGGTGCGAGCAATTTCACCCCGGACTACCACGGCACCTACACCGCCAACGACGATCACGGCGGCAGCAGTACCGCCAACGTCAGCATCAGCTACCAGGATGGCCACACCCTCACCGGTACCGCCGGCGACGACATCCTGATGGCCGGCACGGGCGACAACATCCTCAATGGTGGCGATGGCAATGACGTGCTGACCGCCGGCAGCGGCAACAACACCCTACATGGCGGCAATGGCAATGACCTGCTGTTCGGTGGCCCCGGCAACGACCTGCTCGATGGCGGGGCGGGCAACGACACCGCCAGCTACGCCCATGCCACGGCCGGCGTGACCGTCAACCTGAGTCTGCTGGTGGCGCAGAACACCGTTGGCGCAGGCACCGATACCCTGACCGGCATCGAGAACCTGGTGGGCTCGAACTTCAACGACACCCTGACCGGCGACGGCAACAACAACCTGCTCAGCGGCGGGCTGGGCAACGACGTGCTCAATGGCGGCGGCGGAGACGATGTGCTGATCGGCGGCCCGGGTAACAACACCCTGACCGGTGGCCCGGGCGCGGACACCTTCCAGTGGCTCGGTGGCAACAGCGGGCACGACGTGGTCACCGACTTTACCCCGGGCACCGACAAGCTCGACCTGTCCCAGCTGTTGCAGGGCGAGAACGGCACGGCGGCCTCGCTGGACGACTACCTGCACTTCAAGGTCACCGGTTCTGGCGCCTCGCTGGTCACGACCATCGATGTCAGTGCCATGGCGGGCGCCATCCCGAACCAGAGCATCGACCTGGCCGGGGTCAACCTGGCGAGCCACTACGGGGTGACACCGGGGGCCGGCGGGGTGATCGCGGCGGGCGCAGATACCGCGACCATCATCAACGGCATGCTCAACGACCATTCGTTGAAGGTCGACACCGTCTGAAGCACGGTACGGCGCCGGCCTCGCTCGAGGCCGGCGCCTTGCGGTGGCTGGCTACATCGGTTGCGGCGGGCCGATCAACCGCCCCATGACCCCGAACAGGCCCAGGGCCTTGAGCGTGTCCAGCTCGCCTCGGGTCTCCACCTGCTCGGCGATCAGCGGCAAATCGATGCTGTGGGTGGTGCGAAAGACCGCTTCGATGAACAGCTGCTTGTCGCTTTGCCGATCGATGTCGCGGATATAGCTGCCATCGACCTTCAGGTAGGCCAGGCCCAGGTGCGCCAGGTTGCCGACCTGGCTGAAATGGCCGCCGAAGTGTTGCAGGCCGATGCGGTAGCCGCTGTCCCGCAGGCGTTGGGTCAACAACTGCAACTCGCTGGCCGAGGGCAGTTGGCGTTCGTCGATTTCCAGGGTCAACAGCGCGGCCATCTGGGGCAGGGCCTTGAGCTGGGCGAGGATATGCCGCACGGCGTCCGGGTCGCGCAGGGTGCTGCCGGACAGGCTCAGGGCCAGGGGCCAGGGGTGTTCGAGCAGATAGTCCAGGGTGTGTTCGAGCATGGCCAGGTCGAAGCGCGCCGACCAGCCGAGGCGTTCGATCCACGGCAGGAAATGCCCGGCGGCAATGGCTTCGCCCTGTGGGTCCAGCAACCGCGCCAGGACCTTGTGGTGCAGCACTTCGCTGGTATCGGCGCAGTGCACCACCGGCTGGAAATACAGCTTCAATTTGCCGTGGTTCAGGGCATCGTCGATCCAGGCGCGCCAGTCGTGCTGCGGCTGGCTGGGGCCGGCGGCGAACGCCTGCAGCAGCGCCCAGGGACGTTCGGGGTGGTGCTGGGCCTGGGCCAGCGCCTGATCCAGGCGCAACCAGATCTCGGCCAGGCGCTCCCCTGGCCGGTAGGCGACTATGCCCAGGTGCGCCACAGGCGTGCAGTCGCTGGCGCCGGTCAGGCGCAGGTTCTCCAGGGTGGCGCTGATCTCCATGGCCAGGCGCTCGGCGCCGTGCGGGTCGAGGCCTGGCGTCAGCAGGCTGAATTCGCCGCCGCGGTTGCGCGCCGCCAGCCAATGGCGGCGTTCGGCCTGGGCGCTGATGCGCTTGAGCAGATCGCCGATACTGCTGATCAGCGCGTCGGTGCGCTGGCCGCCGAGACGCTGGTTCAGGCCGCCGAGGTCATTGACCCGCAGCATCAGCAGGAAACCATCGCTGCTCTGCTCGCTGTGCAACAACTGATCGCCCAGCTGTTCGTCCAGCAAACGCCGGTTGGCCAGCCCGGTCAGGCTGTCCTGGTAGGACTCGGCCCGCAGCTTCTCGCTGCGCGCGGCTTCTTCGGCGAACAGCGCCTTGAGCTTTTCCACCATCTGGTTCATGGCCAGGACCACCCGCTTGAGTTCGGGGGTACGCGGCACGTTCGTCTGGCTGAGAAAGGTGCGCTGGCTGATCGCTGCGGCCTGCTTGACCATCGCGTCCAGCGGCCGCAGCTGGCGGCGCAATAGCCAACCGCCCAGCACCGCGCTGAGCAACCCGCAGGCCAGCAGCCAGACCAGGCCGCCCAGGCTGCTGGCCCAGAGCCGGGCCACGGCGAACTGCGGATTGCTCACCACTTCGACCCGCGCCACCTGTTCCCAGCCGCGCATCACCAGCGCGTCGCCACCTTGCGGATGCAGGTTGACCAGGCTGACGAACCATGAGGGGACGTCCTCGATAGTGGTGGCGCTCGAGCGCTCCAGCAGAACGCTTTCGTCTTCGAGGTTCACGATCCGGATGTTGGTGTAGTAGCCGCTGTCGAAGATCGAGGCCACCAGCAATTCCATCATGGCCGGGTCGTCGATCTGGCTGGTCAGGGACAGGCCCAGGGCCGTGGCCGCATCCTGGGCATGGGAGCGGAGCTGGCCGAGCATCTGCTCGCGGGAGCTTTCCAGGCTAACGAAAAAACTGCCGCTGAAGGCCACCAGCAGGAACAGGCAGATGGCGAGAAACAGTTGCTTGAGTAGCGACATGCGACACTCCCGGTCGGATCAGCCATTGCCCACGGTGAATCCTTCGGCCCGCATCTTTTTCAACACGTCCTGCCAGCGCGAGAGTTGTTTCGGGTCGATGCTGTGCCGGTTGCCGGTCGCCCCCGGCAGATAGAGCCCTTCGGCATTGAAGGCGTAGACCGGGTTCGGGTCCTGGCGTTGGGCGGCGGAGCGAATCTGGTTGCTGAGATTGTCCAGGATCAGCGGAGCGGCAGCGGGGCTGGGGTAATAGGCCAGGACCATGTGCGGCTGGTTGCCGCGCCTGGCCTTGACGTAGGTAAGGCGCAGCTTCTCGCTGGAAATCCCCAGGCTGCGCAGGCTGAAATACTTGGCCAGCGCGTAGTCCTCGCAATCTCCGGCGCCCTTGAGCAGGGCCTCGATCGGCGTGGCCCAATAGTCGGCTTGCTGCCAGGTGCTCAGGTCGTCCTCGAACACCAGTTGCCGGTTGAAGAAACCATTGATGGCATTCAACTGCTCGTACTCCGGTCGTCCCGCGGCGTCCCGCAGCAATTGGTTCCAGGCATCGAGACGCCCGCGGGCCGCTCCCGGGATCCGATGGTGCTGCTCGAAGGCATTCAGGGCGGAGACGAATTCCCAGTTGGCCCGGACGTTGCCCGGGTCGGTCCATAAACAGACCAGCAATAACGACCAGCCGGCCAGCCGAAGCCGGAGCAGGGTCCAGTCGGAGGGGGGCGAACTGGAGGACATGGCGGGCTGCTCGAATGCCGGTTCCTGAAGTCTAGGCGGTATTTTTTCCGCGCATGGGCAACTGGTCGGCTCGCCGGGGGAGGGCGCGGTCGAGGCCGGGCGCTTAGGGATTCAAGGCTTGGGCAGGGTTTTCTGGCGCAGGATGTAGATCGTCACCAGCACCGCGCTGGTCAGCATGAAACCCCGGGCCCATGGCAGGGGCACCAGGTAGCAGGACAGGCCGATGCTCAGCCACATCAGGCCGATGGCGTAGACCTTGCCCTTGAGCGGGATGCCGTGGCCGTCCAGGTAGTCGCGGATCCACGGGCCGAGCCGCGGGTGGTCCACCAGCCACTGGTAGAACCGCGGCGAACTGCGGGCGAAGCAGGCGGCGGCCAGCAGCAGGAAGGGGGTGGTGGGCAATACCGGGAGGAAGATACCGATCACCCCCAGCACTACGCTCAGCCAGCCGATGGCCAGCAGAACGTAGCGCAGGATCAGGGGGCGGTTGCCTATGGGCTTGGCCATAGGCAACGACTCAGTGGTGACGAGGCTTGAGAATGGCCGGTTTTTCGTCCGGCGCGTTGCACAGCAGGTACAGCGCGGTCAGGGCTTCGGGGATCTGCACGATCATGTCGTCCATCAGGTTGGCATCGCTGGCGATGTCGGAGAACTCGGGCTGTTCGTCGAACAAGCCGGAGCCGACCATGATCGGCAGCAGCATCTCGCTGACTTCTTCCTCGGCGGTTTCGAACCAGGCCGCTTCGCGCAGGAACACGCCTTCCATGAAACCGATGCACCAGCCACGCAGATCGGAATCGTCCGGGTCGTCGCCGAGGTCGAGCTCGCATGGCAGCTCGAACTCTTCATCGGAGGCCAGCTGGCGGGCGATGTGGGCCTTGAGGGCAATCAGGGTCGACTCGATCTCTTCGCGCTGGGCGGCGTCGCGGTAGTGCGGCTCCTCGGCGAACAGGGCGTCGATCCACTCACGGTCGGGGACGCTTTCGGAGCAGATCGACAGGGCCGTCAGGTAGCCGTGGGCGGCCACGTAGTCCAGCGCCTCGTCATGCAGCTCATCGGCGTCGAGGAAGGCTTGCAGGCGGGTTAATTGCTCAGCGAAGGACATTGGAGGACTACCTTGGGGAATAAACGATGCTGAATTCTAGGCTTTCTTGAGCGCCCAGGCCAGCCGCAGCGCAGATTCGAGCGGTTCTTGAGGTTACCAACGGTTCATTGGCGCCCCCCTTCGCCAGCAAGCGCTCGGGTATACTTGCGCGTTTTTGATGCCCCCGCAGGCGTCGTGACGGTTCAGGAAAAGTCCGCTAACGGATTTGTCAGTGAAAACCGCGGTCTTTTCGGCCAGCCTGCACCCAGGGATTTCAGCGATTTTTGGAGTTTTTCATGCTCGAACAGGCCCAGCGCGTCCTCAAGGACATCTTCGGCTACGACAGTTTCCGTGGCCGCCAGGGGGCGATCATTGAGCGCGTGGCCAGTGGCGGCGACGCCCTGGTGCTGATGCCTACCGGCGGCGGCAAGTCGCTGTGCTTCCAGGTTCCGGCCCTGCTTCGCGAGGGCCTGGCGGTGGTGGTTTCGCCGCTGATCGCGCTGATGGACGACCAGGTCGCCACGCTGGAGGAACTGGGTGTCGCCGCGGCGGCGCTGAACTCCACCCTGAGCGCCGAGCAGCAGCGCGACCTGGCCGCGCGCATCCGCCGGGGCGAAGTGAAGATGCTGTACCTGGCGCCGGAACGCCTGGTGCAGCCGCGCATGCTGGCCTTCCTGCAGAACCTCGACATCGCCCTGTTCGCCATCGACGAAGCGCACTGCGTGTCCCAGTGGGGCCACGATTTCCGCCCGGAATACCTGCAACTGGGCCAACTGGCGGAAATGTTCCCCCAGGTGCCGCGCATCGCCCTGACCGCCACCGCCGACAAGCGCACCCGCGAGGAAATCGTCAATCGCCTGCACTTGCAGAACGCCGAGCGCTTTCTCTCCAGCTTCGACCGGCCGAACATTTTCTACCGCATCGTTCCCAAGGAGCAGCCGCGCAAGCAATTGCTGGCGTTCCTCAACGAGCGGCGCAGCGACGCCGGCATCGTCTATTGCCTGTCGCGCAAGAAGGTCGATGAGGTTTCCGCCTTCCTCTGCGAGCAGGGTTTCCCGGCGCTGCCCTATCACGCCGGGCTGCCCAGCGACCTGCGGGCCTATCACCAGAAGCGCTTCCTTAACGAGGAAGGGCTGATCATGGTCGCGACCATCGCCTTCGGCATGGGCATCGACAAACCCAACGTGCGCTTCGTGGCGCACCTGGACCTGCCCAAGTCCCTGGAGGCCTACTACCAGGAAACCGGACGGGCCGGGCGCGACGGCCTGCCTGCCGATGCCTGGATGGCCTATGGCCTGCAGGACGTGCTGATGCTCAAGCAGATGCTGCAGAACTCCGAAGGCGACGAACGCCACAAGCGCCTGGAACAGCACAAGCTCGACGCCATGCTGGCGTTGTGCGAGGAGACCCGCTGCCGCCGCCAGAGCCTGCTGGCCTATTTCGACGAAGACATGCCGCAGCCATGCGGTCATTGCGACAACTGCGTCGATGGCGTGCAGACCTGGGATGCCACCGAGCCGGCGCGCCAGGCGTTGTCGGCGATCTATCGCACCGGCCAGCGTTATGGCGTCGGACATCTGGTGGATGTGCTGCTGGGCAAGGACACGGAAAAGGTCCGCAGCTTCGGCCATCAGCATCTGTCCGTGTTCGGCGTGGGCAAGGCGCGCAGCGAGGGCGAATGGCGCTCGCTGTTCCGTCAACTGGTGGCCCGCGGGCTGGCCGATATCGACCTGGAAGGTTATGGCGGCTTGCGCCTGAGCGACAGCTGCCGGCCGCTGCTCAAGGGCGAGGTGACCCTGGAGCTGCGCCGTGACATAAAGCCGCAGGCCGCTGCCAAGAGCACCAGCCAGGCCAGCCAGCTGGTGCGTGGCGAAGAACGCGAACAATGGGAAGCCCTGCGCGCGTTGCGCCGCAAGCTGGCGGAAGAACATGGCGTGCCGCCTTATGTCATTTTCCCCGACTCCACGCTGCTGGAAATGCTCCGCAGCCAGCCCGGTTCCCTGGCGGAAATGGCCCGGGTCAGCGGTGTCGGCGCGCGCAAGCTGGAGCGTTACGGCGAGGCCTTCCTCGAGGTCCTGGGGGGCCAGGCAGAGACGCCGAAAGTGGTGGCCGACATTCGCCACGAGCTGATTACCCTGGCTCGCGCGGGAATGACGCCCCTGCAGATCGCCGGGCAATTGCAGTGCACGGAAAAGAACGTCTACACGATGCTCGCCGAGGCCGTGGGCAAGCAGCAGTTGTCCCTGGAACAGGCACTGGACTTGCCGGAAGACTTGCTGGGCGAGATCCAGGACGCCTTCCTCGACGGCGAGGGCGAGCTGCCGTCGGTGAGCGAAGTGGCCGAACTGTTCGCCGGGCGAGTGCCCGAAGGGGTGTTGTATTGCGTGCGTGCCGCACTGGAATCGGAATTCGAGATGTGAGCGAACGGGCTAAAGATGTAACGATTCAGTTCATGGCAAACCTTGCCTAGAGGCAACTGTCATGCTTAGCTGACTAATAATTAGTTTTCCTTAATTTTCAGTCTACTAACCATGAGTTGTTTATGCCGTTAACCGATCAACACCGTTTTGGCATGCAGTTGGCGCAGATGTCCCGAGGCTGGCGCGCTGAACTGGATCGCCGTCTCGCCGGACTCGGCCTGTCCCAGGCCCGCTGGCTGGTGCTGCTGCACCTCGCCCGTTTTGACGAAGCCCCGACCCAACGTGAACTTGCCCAGAGTGTCGGCGTCGAAGGACCGACCCTGGCGCGGCTGCTCGACAGCCTGGAAACCCAGGGGCTGGTGCAACGGCAATCGGTGGTCGAGGATCGGCGGGCGAAGAAGATCGTTCTCTGCGCCCCCGCGCTGCCCTTGATCGAACAGATCGAAACCATTGCGACCGCCCTGCGCTGTGAATTGTTCGTCGGTGTCGACGAAGAGGACATGCGCGTGTGCATGCGGGTTCACGCCCATATCCTGGCCAATCTGGAAAAGTCTTGAGGCATAACTGACGCCGCGGATTTTTGAGCTGGCGACACCGGCAGACTATAAGAAATACCAGGTCCACAGCGGCATGCGCAGTCAGCGTATCGCCGCTGTGGTCGCTTTCGGTTATCGAAAAGGATGCTCATGTTCCAGAGTCTGCTGGCCGCGGCGCGCGGCTTTGTTCGGTTGCCCTGCGGTGCCACTCGTCCCTTGTCCGTGTTGCTCACGCTGCTGATGACCCTGTATGGGGCTTTTGCATCCGCGGCGGGCCTGGGCGAAATCACGGTGCATTCGGCCCTGAACCAGCCGCTGGAGGCGGAAATTGCCCTGGAGCCGGGGCAACGTCCGCGCGATGGGGACCTGTCGGTCAGCCTGGCGAGCGTCGACGAGTTCAGGCAGGCCGGTATCGAGCGCCTGCCGTTTCTCGACGACTTGCGCTTTACGCCGCTGCAGCGCGGGGAGCGCTGGGTGATCCGGGTGGTGTCGAGCAAGCCGGTGAACGAACCTTTCCTGGACTTCGTGGTGCAGGCCAACCAGGCCAATGGCCGGCAGTTGCGTGAATACACGCTGCTGATCGACCCCCCAGGCAGCCCCGAGATCGTACCGGCCCCGGCTCCGGTCAGGGACGTCACGGAGCCAGCTGCCCAGGCGGCCAGCCAGGAGCCTGCCGCGCCAGCCAGGGCAGCTGATGTCGTGCCGCCAGCCCTGGTGCAAGCCACACAGGCCAGCCAACAATTGCAGAGCCAGGTCCAGGAACTGCAGGGCAAGCTGCAATTGCGGGACGAACAGTTGGCCCGCCAGCAGCAACAGCTGGAGGCGTTGCAGCGCCAGCTGAGCGAGAGCCAGCACCCACCGGCCGCCCGCCCCACGCCAGTGCCCGCGCCCCCGGCCGCAGTGCCGCCCCAGGCTGCGGAGCCTGCCGCCGAGCCCGAAGGTGCCAATCCCTGGCTGATGGTCGCCGCGCTGCTGCTGACGGCCTTGCTGGTGCTGCTGGTGATGCGTCGCCGGCGCCAGGCGGGCGTCCAGGCAGGGGCGACGGTCGTCGCGCCACCGGCCTCCCGGCCCGCGCAGCCACTGGCCGAGAGTGTGGCCATGAGTGTTATCGAGGAGCCGCTTCGATCAGCGCCTGTGGTAGACGAGCGGCGGACGGAGCGCGAGCCGTCGATCGATGTCGATTGGGACCTGATCGTACCCGCCGAGCCTGACGAGCCTACCGGGGCTCTAGGGGCGCCCACCGTTGCGCCGGCACCGCCGTTCAACGCCGACTCGATCGTCTGGCGCCTGGAGGAGCCCGACGAACCGGGCTCCAGCGTGGAGGGCGAGCCGGGCGTGCGGGATCAGAAGGTCTGGCCCAGGTTGAGGTAGACGGCTTTCTGGTTGTCGTCGTTGAAGCCGTAGCTGAAATTCAGCGGCCCCAGCGGTGTGTCGAAACCGAGGAAGATGCTCGCGGCGTTGATGTAGCCGCTGTCGAACTCGTTATCGTTGTTCCAGGCACGGCCTCGCTCCAGCGAACCGCCGATGTACAGCGGGAAGTCCAGGGGCAGGTAGGAGCGCGGGGTCAGGCGCCGGTAGTAGACCGCCCGCATCAGGCTGATGTTCTGGCCCGAGAGGGCGTCCTGGCGAAAGCCCGAGAGCTGGCGGGCGCCACCGAGCACAAAGCTCGAGGTCACCACTTCGGCGTCGTCCAGGGTGCGGCCATAGCGACCGCCGAGGATAAAGGTGTCCGGGCCGCTGCTCAGGGCCTTGTCCAGCTTGAACTCCCACTGCCGGTAACGCTTGTCCGAGCCCAGGCTGGGTTCGAACTGGCGCAGCGACAGGCCGATGTCCTCGCCCTCGTGAGGGAAGTAGACGTTGTCCAGGGAGTCGAACGAGTAGCGCAGTTCGTAGTAGCCCTCGTTGAAGTTTTCCCGGGGCAGATTCTGGTCGCCGACGCGCACATCGGCCTTGCCCCAGGCTTCGCCGACGCCGAAGCGGATTTCGCCGCTATTGCCGATCTGGCGGCCGATGTTGAGGCCGAAACCGTAGCGTTCCAGGCGGTATTCGGCGATCGGGTCGTTGTCCAGCACGGCTTCGATGTTCTGCGACTCGAGGCCGATATAGGGGGCGATGAAGTAGCGCGAACCCACATCCAGCGGTTGATAGAACTCGCTGTAGAGCTCCTGCTGATCGCCGATCTGCACCCGGGTCAGCCATTCGGCGCCGAGGCTGTTGATGCCGTTGACCCGGTAGCTGGCGCCCAGGTTGAAGGCGCTGTCGCCACGCATGTCGTCGGACAGGTTGAGCCCCAGGCGCAGGTAGTCGGTGCCGCTGCGCTTGCCCCGGGCGTTGATCACCAGGGTGTGCTCTTCGCCCTTGTGGACCACGCGGTATTGCACCTGTTCGAAGTAGTCCAGGCCGTAGAGCGTGCCCATGTCGGTCTGCAGGCGGCCGAGGTCGAGAGGTTCGCCGATGTGTTGGCGGATGTAATAGCGGATCACGTCGTCGCTGACTTTCGAATCGTTTTCCACCCGGATCGCGGTGATGACCGGGGTACGCTGGCCCGGAGCCCGTGCGGCGCTCAGCTCGGCGTCCAGCGGTTCGGCCGGGCGCAGCTGCGCCAGGCGTGCGTCGAGGAGGCGCGTGGCGCGGTAGCCGGCGTCGATCATTTCCTGGGCGCGGCCGAAGTCGGTGACCCCGAAACTGGCCAGGGGCGGCTGGATCAGCACGTCGTTCTTGTGCAGGGACGCTAGTTGCTCCTCGGAATTGCGCCGGGTCATGAGGGTGATCGACTGGTTCAGCACATCGACCACGGTCGCCAGCTGCTTGCGCGAGCGCAGCGGGGTGCCGATGTCGACCACGATGGCGATATCCACGCCCATGTCGCGGGCCACGTCCAGCGGAATGTTGTCGGTCATGCCGCCGTCCACCAGCAGCCGGCCATCCATCTCCACCGGGGCGAACACCGCCGGGATCGACATGCTGGCGCGAATCACCCGTGGCAGGTGGCCCTTGCGGAACACCACCTTCTCGCCGCTGGCGATGTCCGTGGCGACGGCGCGGAAGGGGATCGGCAGCTTGTCGAAATCCCGGGTGTCGCTGGCATGGGCGAGCATGCTCTCTAGGAGCAGGGCCAGGTTCTGGCCCTGGATGACCCCCAGCGGCAGGCCGAGGCTGCCGTCGTCGCGGAAGCTGAGTTTCTGTTTTACCAGGAAGTCGCGGTCATCCTGTTTGCGCCGAAACGGCACGTCTTCCCGGGGCGGGGCATCGGACAGCGCCTGCTGCCAGTCGATGCCCAGGGCCAGTTTCTCCAGCTCGTCGATCTTGTAGCCCGAGGCATACAGGCCGCCGATCACCGCCCCCATGCTGGTTCCGGCGATTGCGTCGATCTTCACGCCTTGTTCTTCCAGGGCCTTGAGCACGCCGATATGCGCCAGCCCACGGGCGGCACCGCCAGACAGCACCAGGCCGATCTTCGGCCGCGGCGCCTCGGCGGCATGCAGGAACACGGGAAGCAGACACAGGAGCAGGCAGGACAACAGACGGCGCATCACGGATCTCGGGGCGAGCGATAAAGGCGGCTATTATAACGGCGCCCTTGAGCCCAGGAGTCGGCAGCACCATGACAGAACGTAAACCCGAAGTGGTCATCACCTATTGCACCCAGTGCCAGTGGCTGTTGCGCGCCGCCTGGCTGGCCCAGGAACTGCTGAGCACCTTCAGCGACGACCTGGGCAGGGTGTCACTGGAGCCGGCCACCGGCGGTACGTTCCGCATCAGTTGCGACGGCGTGCAGATCTGGGAGCGCAAGGCCGATGGCGGCTTCCCCGAGGCCAAGGTGCTCAAGCAGCGGGTGCGCGACCAGATCGATCCGCAACGCGACCTGGGGCACAACGATCGCGTTCAGTGAGGCGCAGCTTCAGTCGCCACGGATTGCCTGCTGGAGCCGGACAGGCTGCTGGAGACCACGATGGCGAAGATGATCAAGGCCCCGCCGAGCAGCATGCGCAGGGTCGGCGTCTCGCCGAACAGCAGCCAGGCCACGGTAATCCCGTAGACCGGCTCCAGGGCGAACACCACCGCCGCGGTGCGGGCCTTGATCACCGCGAGGCTGGCGACGAACAGGCTATGGGCCAGGCCGGTGCAGAAGATCCCCAGCAGGCTGATCCACAACCAGTCGAGGGCGCGCACCTCGCTCAACCCCGGCGCCGCCACCGGCAGCAGGCACAAGGCAACGACCAGGTTCTGGCATAGCGCCGCCTGCACAGCCGGAATGCGGGTGGCGCGGTTGTTCAACGACAGCAAGGCGAACAGCAGGCCCGAGCCCACGGCCCAGAGCAGCCCGCTGGTGGCCTCGCTAGCGAGGTCGAAAGCCGGCGTGACCAGTACCAGGCCGACGCTGACCAGCGCCACCAGGGCGATTTCGTTGAAGCGGATCCGCTCGCGGAAAATCAGCCCTTCGAGGATCACCGTGAAGGCCGGGAAGCTGGCGAACCCCAGGGTGGCGATGGCCACGCCGGCGACTTTCACCGCAATGAAGAAACTCACCCAGTGCCCGGCCAGCAACAGGCCGCTGAGCAGCAGGCGGCGCCAGTCGGCAGCTTGCAGGCGTTGCCAGCGGATGCTGCTGGAGAGACGGGCGAAGAATGCCAGGGCCAGCACCGCGAACGCTGCCCGACCGAACACGATGATGGCCGGCGAGGCAGCGGCGAGTTTGCCGAAAACACCGGTGAGACCGAACATCAGTGCACCGATATGCAGGGCGCCAAGGGCAGTACGCGGAGTCATTTCAATCCTTAAGGGCAGTTGAGCGCAGCGCTGCCAGTCTAAAAGACCGGGCTGGCTGCGGTCTGTCGCGATCCTCGCGTCTTTTGTCGACAGCCTAGCGCTGGGGCGCCGTGCGCCGCAGCTGGCCGGGGGAGACCCCGAACTCGCGCAATACCGCCGCAGCGAAGGCGCTCTGGGAGCTGTAGCCGACACGACTGGCGATTTCGCCGATGGGCAGGGAGGACTCGCGCAACAGGCGGGCGGCCATCCGCAGGCGCCGGCTACGGATGTAGTCCATCGGCGTCTGTCCGCATTCGGCGACAAACCGCGCATGCAGGCGGGCGCCGGACAGCCCGGCGATCCGTGCCAGATCCGCGACCTGCAGCGGGTGGGCGGCGTGGCGGTCGATATGTTCATTCAGCGCGGCATAGGGCAGGCGCCGGCCGCCGGTGCTGGCGGGGCGGGCCTGGTTGAGGCTGGCCAGCAACAGCACGGCGCCTTGCTGGGCAATTAGCGGGTCGTCGACCGGGCTGCCGGCCAGCCAGTCGACCAATTGGCTCTGCGCCGTATCCAGCGGCAGGCGTGCGGGATTGTCGAGCAGGCGTCGGCTGGCATCGGCGTGATCGCCCAGGGATTGCACCAGCCAATGTTCGTCGGGGACGTCGAGCACCAGGCAGCGGCTGCCATGGGGACTGCCGCAGGCATGCCGGGCGCCGGAAGGCACCACCACGAAACTCTGCTGCACCACCTGGCTGCCGCGGCCGCCGACCTCGAAGTCGAGCTGGCCCGACAGGCCGAACACCAGTTGCGCGTGTTCATGGCTGTGGACGATCAGGTCGTGGCTGTATTGGCGTAGCGTGAGGATCGGTCGCATCGCGGTCTCCTTGGCAGAGCGGCAGTCTACACCGGCCGCCCGGGCTTGCGCCTTGTCATCGGACTGCCGTATTTGTGTCACAGGCGGTTAATCGCTGGGGTGCAAGCTCGCAAAAAATGCAGGAGCGTGCCCATGACCAGTGCCGAACTCGCCAGACCCAGCCGTAAACAACGCGTGCGCACCCTGTGGATTTCCGACGTGCACCTGGGCACCCGGGACTGCCAGGCGGAGCACCTGTCGCAGTTCCTCAAGGGCTACCATGCCGACCGGATCTACCTGGTCGGCGACATCATCGACGGCTGGAAACTGCGCGGCGGCATGTACTGGCCCCAGGCACACACCAATGTCATCCGCCGCCTGCTGACCATGAGCAAGCGCGGCACCGAGGTGATCTATGTCACTGGCAACCACGACGAATTCCTGCGCCGTTATTCGAAGCTGATCCTGGGCAATATCCAACTGGTGGACGAGGCGGTGCACGTGACCGCCGATGGCCGGCACTTGCTGGTGATCCATGGCGACCAGTTCGACGTCATCACGCGTTACCACCGCTGGCTGGCCTTTCTCGGCGATTCGGCCTACGAGTTCACCCTGACCCTCAATCGCTGGCTGAATCACTGGCGGGCGCGCTACGGCTATGGTTACTGGTCGCTGTCGGCCTACCTCAAGCACAAGGTCAAGACCGCGGTCAGCTTCATCAGCGACTTCGAGGAGGCCATCGCCCACGAATGCGTGAGGCGCGAACTGCACGGCGTGGTGTGCGGGCACATCCACCATGCCGAGATCCGCAAGGTCGGCGAGGTGGATTACCTCAATTGCGGGGACTGGGTCGAGTCGTGCACGGCCCTGATCGAACACTGGGACGGCAGCATCGAGCTGTATCGCCTGGCCGACGCCCAGGCGCGGGAAGCCCAGCGCAAGGCCGAGCAGGCGAAGGTGGCGGAGCTGGCTTGAGGATTTGCTCGCCTGATCTGACGTTATCGCGGGCAAGCCTCGCTCCTACAGACGCCATGTCCCGGTAGGAGCGAGCGGGCGGCGATCCGACTTGCCCGCGATGGCCTGCGCAGCAGGCCTCAGGATCAGGCCGGCGCCTGTTCCTGCATGGCCGCCTTGTAGATCGAGTTTTTCGGCTGGGCGAACAGGCGTTCGAGCATGGGCTCGAAAAAACTCAGGGGCAGGCTGGCGTAGTCCGGGTCGAACGCCGCGGCATCATACTTGGCGCAGAATTCGGCGGTCTGCTGGTACAGCGGATGGTCCTTGAATTGCTCGCGCAGGTGCCTGTCCATGCCCAGGTGATGGAAGAAGTAGTAACCCTGGAAAATCCCGTGCTTTTCCACCATCCACAGGTTCTCGGCGCTGACGAAGGGCTTGAGGATCGCCGCGGCGATGTCCGGGTGGTTATAGGAGCCCAGGGTGTCGCCGATGTCGTGGAGCAGGGCGCAGACCACGTACTCCTCATCGCGGCCGTCCTGCCAGGCGCGGCTGGCGGTCTGCAGCGAATGGGTCAGGCGGTCCACCGGGAAGCCACCGAAATCGCCCTCCAGCAACTTCAGGTGCGCCACGATGCGCGCCGGCAACTGTTTGGCGTAGGCGCTGAAATCCGCGGCGATGATCGCCCAGTCTTCCTGGGTGCCATCTTTCATGTGGGTGAAGCGGGCATGAGCGTTCATCGGCAATCCTCTTGGTGTTTTTGGCGCGACGCCTGGAGTGTATGCCTTGGATCCAATCCTGCACTGGCTGCACGGGACGGCTTGCTGTCCGACCGGGCCTAGAACGGCACTTTGCCCAGCAACATGTCGCGGTACATGACGAAGTCGCCCAGGAGGCTGTAGAGCGGATGCTGGAAGGTGGCCGGGCGGTTTTTCTCGAAGAAGAAATGCCCGACCCAGGCGAAGCTGTAGCCGGCCAGGGGCAGGGCCAGCAGCAACATCCACGCGCCTTTGCCGATGGCGAAGGCCAGGATGAAAATCACCAGGCTGGTACCGACGAAGTGCAGGCGCCGGCAGGCGCTGTTGCTGTGTTCGCTCAGGTAATAGGGGTAGAACTCGGCGAAGCTGTTGAATTGCTTGATGTTGTCCACGACTGCACGCTCTGTGGTTATTGTTCTGTCGGCGGGGATACTCGGCGGGGAGCCTGTTTGAGTCTAGAGTCATCGATGGCTGTAGCCAGTGACAATAGGCGCCACTTTAGTATCCTTGGAAAATCGGCCGTAGCATGCGCCTCATCATGTAAAAGAGCCCACCATGAGCGAACGAACGACTTCTGCAAGCTGGGCGCTGGGCATTGTCAAGGCCCTGGAAATGGACGGCCTGGATTGCCGGGCATTGTTCAAGCAGGTCGGGCTCGACTACGCGGCGCTGGAGGACCCGGACGCGCGCTTTCCCCAGGACTCGATGACCCGCCTCTGGCAGCGTGCGGTGGAGCAGTCCGGCAACCCGGCGATCGGCTTGAACATGGGCAAGGTGGTGCGCCCTGCGTCGTTCAATGTCGCCGGTTATGCGTTGATGTCCAGCCGTACCCTGGCCGAAGGATTCCAGCGCCTGGTGCGTTATCAGCGGATCATCGCGGAAAGCGCGGACCTGAGCTTCCAACTGTTACCTGAAGGTTATGCGCTGATTCTGACGGTGCATGGCGATCACCTGCCGCCGACCCGGCAAAGCGCCGAGGCTTCGCTGGCCTGTGCGCTGGCGCTGTGCGGCTGGCTGACCGGCCGTACGCTGCAACCGCGGCAGGTGCTGATACAGGGCGCCGCGCCGCTCGACCTGGAGCCCTACAGGCAGGCCTTTCATGCGCCGCTGCTGTTCAACGCGCCCTATGACGCACTGATTTTCGAGCGCGCCGACATGGAGGCGGCGCTCCCCACCGCCAACGAAGCCATGGCGCGCTTGCATGACCGCTTCGCCGGCGAGTACCTGGCGCGTTTTTCCGAAAGCCGGGTGACCCACAAGGCGCGCCAGGCACTGTGCCGGTTGCTGCCCCAGGGCGAGCCGAAGCGAGAGATCGTGGCCCAGACCCTGCACCTGTCGCAGCGCACCCTGCAGCGGCGATTGCAGGAGGAAGGCACCAGTTTCCAGACCTTGCTCGACGACACCCGCCGCGAACTGGCCGAGCAGTATCTGGCCCAGCCGAGCATGACTCTGCTGGAGATTGCCTACCTGTTGGGGTTTGCCGATCCGAGCAATTTCTTTCGCGCTTTCCGCCGCTGGTTCGACGCCACGCCCGGCGAATACCGGGCGCGGCTGCTGGAGAGCGAGGCGGCGATCAGTGACGCCAGAACGCCGGAATACACAACACGAACACGGTGATGATTTCCAGTCGGCCGAGCAACATGCCCAGGGACAGGATCCACTTGGCGGCGTCCGGCAGGGTGGCGAAGTTGCCGGCCGGACCGATGGTTTCGCCCAGGCCCGGGCCCACCCCCGACACCGTACTGGCCGCGCCGGTCAGGGCGGTCATCCAGTCCACGCCCAGTAGCGACAGGGCCAGGGCAATCACGCAGATGGTGATGGCGAAGAAGAACGAGAAGGTCAGGATCGAGCGGACGATTTCTTCGTCGAGACGGTGGCCGTTGTACTTCTGCTTGATCACCGCGCGTGGGTGAATCAGCTGGTTCAGGTTGGCCTTGAGCAGGATGTAGGCGACCTGGAAGCGGAAGATCTTGATCCCGCCGGCGGTCGAGCCGGAGCAGCCGCCGACGAAGCCCAGATAGAAAAACAGCATCAGCGAGAAATTGCCCCACAGGCTGTAGTCGCCGAGGGCGAAACCGGTGGTGGTGACCACCGAGGTGACGTTCAGCGCCACGTGGCGCAGGGCATCCAGCCAATGCAGCTGGGTGGTCCACCAGTACCAGGTGCCGAGTACCAGCCAGGTCACCAGCAGCATCCCCAGCAGGCCCTGGACCTGCTGGTCCTTGATCAGCGCCCGACGGTTGCCGCGCAAGGTGGCGACGTACAGGGTGAACGGCATGCTGCCGAGGATCATCACCACCACCGCGACCCAGTGCACCGCCGGCTGCGGCCAGTGCGCCAGCGAGCTGTCGGAGGTGGAGAAACCGCCGGTGGAAATCGCCGACATCGCATGGTTGATCGCGTCGAACGGGCTCATCCCGGCCCACCAGAAAGCCAGGCTGCCGAGGATGGTGATGCCGACATAAGCCGCCACGATCAGCCGCGCCACCATGTGCGAGCGCGGCATGACCTTTTCCGAGCGGTCCGAGGACTCGGTCTGGAACAGGCGCATGCCGCCGATGCGCAGCAGCGGCAGGATCGCCACCGCCATGCCGATGAAGCCGATGCCGCCGAGCCAGTGCAGCAGCGAGCGCCACATCAGGATGCCCGGCGACATGCTGTCCAGGCCGCTGAGCACCGTGGCGCCGGTGGCGGTGATGCCGGACATGCTCTCGAAGAACGAGTCGGTGTAGCTGATGTGCTGGGTCAGCAGGAAGGGCAGGGCGGCGAAGATGCACACCACCAGCCAGCTGGAGACCGTCAGCAGGTACATGTCGCGCGGACGCAGGTGCACGTGTTCCGGGCGGCCGGGTATCACCAGGGCCAGGCCGGCGACGAAGGTGATCATGCTGGCCCAGAGGAACGAGGGCAGGTCGCCGGTGCGCTCGAACCACACCAGTGTCGCCATCGGGATGACCATGGCGATGGCCAGGGTGATCAGGAAAATGCCGATGATGAAACCAATGATCCGTAGGGTCGGCAACGCCATGAGGTCCGCTCGGGGCTGATAAGGAGGGCGCCATTCTACCTGCGGGGCAAAGCATGTAAACCGGCATCCGGAAGGCACTTATCGGTAGAATGGCCGGACATTTTTTTCAGGAGGTGGCCGATGGAGGCTCTCGACGCATTGCTCAACCGTGTTTCCGTACCGCGTTTGCTGGACCCGGCGCCGACGGCGGAGCAGCGCGAAGTGCTGTTTGCGGCGGCATTGCGTGCCCCGGATCATGGCCAGTTGCGGCCGTGGCGGTTTCTGACCGTCGAGGGCCAGACTCGCGAGCAGTTGGGCGAGCTGTTGGTCGAGGCGGTGCAGTTGCAGGGCGGCGAAGTGACCCAGGCGGCCCTGGACAAGGCCCGGGCGATGCCGCTGCGTGCACCGTTGGTGGTGGTCGTGGTGGCGCGCCTGCAAGATCACGTCAAGGTCCCGAAGTCGGAACAACTGCTGGCGGCCGGTTGCGCCGCGCATAGCATCCTGCTGGCGGCCTACGCCCAGGGCATCGGCGCCGTGTGGCGGACCGGCGAGCTGTCCTATTCGCCTCATGTGGCCAAGGGCCTGGGCCTGGGCGCGGACGAGGAAATCATCGCCTTCCTGTATCTGGGCACACCGCAGAACGAACCGCGGATCGCGCCCAAGGTGGATACGGCGGAGTTCGTCAGTGCCTGGTCGGGCAAGGCCTGAGCGTAAACCGTGTTGTAACCAATCGCGGGCAAGCCTCGCTCCTACAGGTTGATGTCGTTCGCCACTGTTGCGAACACCTTGAATCCGTAGGAACGAGCGGGCGGCGATCCGGCTTGCCCGCGAAGCTATTCAGGCCTGAGGAGGAATTCCGGGCACCAGGGGCAATTCCAGGCTGGCGATAAAGCCTCCCTGGGGATGGTTGTCCAGGACCAGGCTGCCGCCGTGGCGTTCCGCGGCGCGGCGGGCGATGGCCAGGCCCAGTCCGTGGCCGGGCGCGGTCTGTCCCGGGGCCCGGTAAAACGGTTCGCCCAGCAGGCCCAGGTGTTCGGCGTCGACGCCGGGGCCGTGGTCGCGAACGCTGAGCACGATATGGTCTCCCTGGCGCAATGCCAGCACCTCGATCGGTTGCCCGGCCGGGTTGAAACGCTGGGCATTGCGCAACAGATTATCCACCGCCCGTTCGATCATGGTCGGCCAGCCCTTGAGGCTGAGCTGCGATTCGGCCTGGATCAGCACCGGCTGCTCCGGACACGCCAGTTGGGCGTCTTTCTGCAGGTTGCCGAGCAGGGCATTGAGGTCGACCTCTTCGGCGCTGGCGTTGTCGGCGTCGACCCGGGCCAGCACCAGGATTTCGCTGATCAGCGCTTCCAGGCGATCGCACTCGCGGGTCAGGCGCGGCCAGAGGCGTTCCCGCTCCTCGGCACTGGCGCGCTCGGCCAACGCCAGGGCGATACGCAAGCGCGCCAGCGGCGAGCGCAATTCGTGGGAGACATCCCGCAGCAGCTGGCGCTGGCTGCCGATCAGGCTTTGCAGGCGCGAGCCCATGCGGTTGAAGTCCTTGGCCAGCACGCCGAATTCGTCACGGCGATCGGCCAGGCGGGCCAGGCTGTTCTGCTGGTAGGTGGTTTGCCCGAGATCGTGCACCGCGCCGCGCAGTCGGCTCAGGGGGCGGGTGATGGACAGGGTCACCAGCAGGCTGAACAGGGTCAGCACCACCAGCGCGATGGTCAGGGCACTCAGCGGCCACATCAGGCTGTCACGGTGCCAGGCACCCAGCTCCGGATGCGGGATCCGGTAGATCATCAGGTAGGTGTCGCCGGTCTTGGGGCTGGTGTATTCGGTGGTCAGGCGGCGCCAGGGCAGGCGCCGGTCGTCGTTGTTCTGTCGGGCTTCCAAGGCTGCCGCGCGCCGCGGGAAGGTGCCGCGGACCACCGGGTCGCCGCTTTCGTTGAGTACCTGCACGTCGATATGGTACTGGCGCTTGCGCTGCTGGAGGATTTCCTGCGCCGCGTCTTCGCCTTGTTCATCGTAGGTCCGGGTCCATTCCTCGGCGAGGGTATTGAGCCCCGGGTGGCGACTGAGGATCCAGGCATCCTGGTTCAGCATGTGCCCAAGCAGAATCGACAGCCCTGCAACCAGGGCGATGGCCAGCCAGAAACTGGCCAGGATGCGCCAGAACAATGAACGCACGGGAAGTCCTCGAACGGGAAAAAGCCCAGTGGGGGCACCACTGGGCTGGGCTGATTGCTAGAGCATTATTGCGCTTTTTGCGGCTGCTGCGCTTTCCAGGCCTTGAATTCGGCCCACTCCGCACGGCGTTCGGCCTGTTTTTTCTGAATCGCGTCGAACTCTTTCTGTTGTTCCGGCTTGAGCAGGGCGCGGATATCCGCCTGGGTTTTCTGGCGCTTGGCGGCGAGCTCGTCCTGCATGGCTTTCTGGTCGGCTGGCGACAGTTTTTCCAGGTACTTCTGCACCAGTTGCTTGCGTTCGTGCATCTGCTCGCCCATCAGCTTGCGGATCTGCTGGCGCTGTTCGCGGCTCAGGTCCAGCTGGCTGTACGGGCCTTTGTCACGCATGTGTTCACTGTGCCGTGGGCCATCCATCGGCCCCATCGGGCCCGGGCCTTCGGGCATGGCCATGGCCACGGTCGGCAGGGCGGCGGCGAACATCAGAGCGATCAGGGTCTTGCGCATGGTGTATCTCCTTGTCTCGTTCCCGGTCAGTTCCGGATGAGTGCAGATTACGGAGATCAAGGTCAGCGGCGGTCAGCGAAGGGTAAAGCTTGGGTAAAGAGGTTTTTTGGCGAAACTGACATAACCCCTGGCGGCGCCCCCTCCAGCTCGGCGCCCGGGGTCACAGGCTGTAGTAGTAGCCGCGGCTGCGCAGGGCGACGATGCGTGGGCGGCCGTCGGGGTGCGGGCCGATTTTCTTGCGCAGGTTGCTGACGTGCATGTCCAGGCTGCGGTCGTACAGAGTCAGCTTGCGGCCCAGGGCGATCTGCGCCAGTTCCTGCTTGTCCAGCGGTTCGCCGGGTTGCTTGAGCAGGGCTTCGAGCAAGCGGCTTTCGGAGACGGTGAGGGTGATGTCCTGTTCGTCGATGCTGACCACTCCGCGCACCGGGCTGAAGCACAAGTCGCCCAGTTCCATCTGGCTGGAGACCGCGGCGGGATGGCTGCGGCGCAGCACGGCGCGCAGGCGGGCTGTCAGTTCGCGGGGGTCGCAGGGCTTGGCCAGGTAGTCGTCGGCGCCCAGTTCCAGGCCGAGGATGCGGTCCAGGGGCTCGCCGCGGGCCGAGAGCATCAGCACCGGCAAGTCCGGATGGTCGCTGCGCAGTTGCTTGAGTAATTCCAGGCCGCTGCCGTCGGGCAGCATCACATCCAGCACCACGGCCGCCGGCGCATGATCCGCCAGGGCACGGCGGGCGCTCAGCCCATCGTGGCAGGCCCGCACCTGAAACCCTTCCTGGCCCAGCCAACTGGTCAGGAGCTCGCACAGCTCCTGGTCATCGTCAATCAGTAACAGGTCGCTCATGAATCACTCAATTTAGCCATTGTCGACGCCTTCTATGCCCGCCACTGGCGAAGATACCGCAGAGCAGGGCCAATAGCGCTACCCCGGCGCCGGTGACGAACCATTGCTGCTGATCGGTCAGCAGGCGCGGCGTGCCACTGGCCTGGGCTTCGCGCAGTTGCAGCTTGAGGCGCTGGTTCTCCTGGCGCAGGCGGCTCAGCTGGGCGCTTTCGCGCTCGCTGTCGGCGTTCTGCAATTGCCGGCTCAGCTCTTCGCGCTGACGCTCGCTGTCCTTCAGGCGCTGCTGCAATTCGTTGATCTGGCTGCCGGCACTCAGGGACAAGGGCGTCGAATACCCCGTGTCCGCGGTTTCCTCGGCCGAGGCGGGCGCCCCGATGAATAGCATGACCCACAACAGATACAACGGAGCTTGGTGTATCGGACCCTGGCGCATCGGAACTCCTGATTCCAATCGAGTGTTGGGCACGTTGTCGGCAGTCGAACCAGAATAATGAGCGATTGAGAGCGCGATGAACCGATAAGGTTCACCGCGCGGGGGAGGATTTACGGCAGGACTTGCTTGAATGGCTTGACCACGACGCTGGCATAGACGCCGGCGGCCACGAACGGATCGGCGTCGGCCCAGGCCTGGGCGGCGCCCAGCGAGGCGAATTCGGCGACGATCAGGCTGCCGGTGAAACCTGCGGCGCCCGGATCATTGCTGTCGACGGCCGGGTGCGGGCCGGCCAGTACCACGCGGCCTTCATCCTTGAGTTGCTGCAACCGCTCCAGGTGCGCCGGGCGCGCGGCCAGGCGTTTTTCCAGGGAGTTGGCGACGTCTGTGGCAATGATTGCGTAAAGCATGTCAGTCCTCGGTTTTCGGCGTGGTGGATTCGGTGTCGTGAAGGTGGCGCGACAGGTAGATGCCCTGTCCGACCAGGAACAGTACGGTCATGCCCAGGCTGCCGAAGACCTTGAAGTCGACCCAGATGCTCTGGAAGGTGAAGGCGACGAACAGGTTGGCGGCGCCGCAGAACAGGAAGAAGGCGATCCAGGCGATGTTCAGGCGGGTCCAGACCGGATCCGGCAGGGTCAGCGCGTGGCCCATGATGCGCTTGATCAGCAGGCGGTCACCGACGAAGTGGCTGCCGATGAAGGCCAGGGCGAACAGCCAGTTGACCACCGGGGCTTTCCATTTGAGGAAGGTTTCGCTGTGGAAAGCCAGGGTCAGGCTGCCGAACACCAGGCAGGCGATCAGGGTCAGCCACTGGCTTTTTTCCAGTTTGCGCTGGGAAATGAACAGCGCGCCGTATACCACCAGGGAACTGATGATCAACACCGCGGTGGCGCTGTAGATGCCGCCGACGGTCAGTTGCTGACCGGCAATGTCGACGACGCGGGGATCGATTTTGTAGACGATGAAGAACAGGAACAGCGGGATGAAGTCGATGAATTGTTTCACAGTGGCAGCCAGAAGCAGGATGTGTCGGCATAATAACAAACATCCCTGACGGCGAAAGCGCCAGCTGACTTGAGGTTGAACAGTCCCGTGAATGTCGATTTGCACTGCCACAGCACGGCCTCCGATGGCGCCCTGGCGCCCGCGGCTCTGGTTGCGCGTGCGTACGAGAAAGGCGTGCGAGTCCTGGCCCTGACCGACCATGACACCCTCGAAGGCCTCGACGAGGCGCGTTTCGCGGCGCAGGAGCTGGGCATGCAACTGGTCAATGGCGTCGAGCTGTCCTGCACCTGGGGCGGGGCGACCATTCATGTGCTGGGCTACGGTTTCGACGTCAATGCACCCGCCCTGGTCGAGGCCATCGAAAAACTGCACGATGGCCGCTGGCTGCGGTCCGAAGAAATAGGCCGCAAGCTTGCGCTCAAGGGCATGCCGGGGGCGCTGGAAGGCGCCCGGGCGATCCAGCGGGAACTGGGCGACAGCGGCAATGCCCCGGCCCGTCCGCATTTCGCCGATTACCTGGTGCGTGCGGGCTTCGTGAAGGACCGCGCCGAGGCGTTTCGCAAGTGGCTGGGGGCCGGCAAGCTGGGCGACGTCAAGCAGCACTGGCCGACCCTCGAGGAAACCGTCGGGACGCTGCGCGCCGCGGGGGCCTGGGTCAGCCTGGCCCATCCCTGGCATTACGATTTCACCCGCAGCAAACGTCGCCGGCTGATTGCCGACTATATTCAAGCGGGAGGTCAGGCGATCGAGGTGGTCAACGGCCACCAGCCTGCCGAGCAGGTAGGCAGCCTGGCGATCCTGGCCCGGGAGTTCGGTCTGCTGGTGAGCGCCGGCAGTGATTTTCATGGCCCTGGAGGCTGGTCCGAGATTGGCGAGTATCGCCCTGTCCCGGAAGACCTGCCGCCGCTCTGGTGTCGGTTCAAACATGACCCAATTATTGCCGCCGTCTGAACAGGTAGAGAATGTGAGTCAATTTTTCCAGATTCATCCGGAAAACCCGCAACCGCGCCTGATCAAGCAGGCTGTCGAAATCATCCGCGCCGGTGGCGTGGTGATCTACCCGACCGATTCGTCCTACGCCATTGGCTGCCAGATCGGCGACAAGGGTGCGGTCGAACGCGTGCGGCGCCTGCGGCAACTGGACGACAAGCACAACTTCGCGCTGATCTGCAGCGACCTGTCGCAGCTGGGCCTGTTCGCCAAGATCGATACCGGCACCTTCCGCCTGCTCAAGGCCCACTTGCCTGGGCCCTACACCTTTATCCTCAACGCCACCCGCGAAGTACCGCGGCTGTTGCTGCATGCGAAGAAGCGCACCATCGGCCTGCGGGTGCCGAGCCATCCGATCGCCCTGGCGCTGCTGTCCGAACTCGGCGAGCCGCTGATGAGCGTCAGCCTGATCATGCCCGGCGAAACCGAGCCGATGAGCGATCCTTATGAAATGCGCCAGCTGCTCGAACATCAGGTCGACCTGATCATCGACGGCGGTTTTGGCGGCATCAAGGCTTCCACCGTGATCAACCTGGCCGATGGCGAGCCGGAAGTGATCCGTGTCGGCTGCGGCGACCCGACCCCCTTCATGGCCGAGGCCTAGATGTCCGCAGTGGAAACCGTCGACGACCAGGCCGGAGCGCAGCAGGAGCTGCCCTTCGCGGTGGTGTATGGCCAGGCGGTCATGGAAATGCCGCTGGACCTGTACATTCCGCCGGATGCCCTGGAAGTCTTTCTCGAGGCCTTCGAAGGCCCGCTCGACCTGCTGCTGTACCTGATCCGCAAGCAGAACATCGACATCCTCGACATCCCGGTGGCGGAAATCACCCGCCAGTACATGGGGTATGTCGAGCTGATGCAGTCGGTGCGCCTGGAGCTGGCCGCCGAATACCTGGTGATGGCGGCCATGCTCGCCGAGATCAAGTCGCGCATGCTGCTGCCGCGCTCGGCCGAGGTCGAGGAGGACGAAGAAGACCCGCGTGCTGAACTGATCCGGCGCCTGCAGGAGTACGAGCGCTTCAAGGCCGCCGCCGAGGGGATCGACGGTTTGAGCCGGGTCGGCCGCGACGTGATAGTGCCCAAGCTCGATGCCCCCGAGGCCCGGGCGCGCAAGCTGCTGCCGGATGTGGCGCTGGAAGAGGTGCTGATGTCGATGGCCGAGGTGCTGCGCCGCGGCGACATGTTCGAGAGCCACCAGGTCAGCCGCGAGGCCCTATCGACCCGCGAGCGCATGAGCGATGTGCTGGAGCGCCTCAAGGGCGGCGGGTTCGTGCCTTTCGTCGAGCTGTTCAGCGCCGAGGAAGGACGCCTGGGGGTGGTCGTGACCTTCATGGCGATCCTCGAACTGGTCAAGGAATCCCTGGTCGAGCTGGTACAGAACGAGCCTTTCGCGGCTATCCATGTGCGGGCGCGAGCCGAATAACGAGCAAAAACAATGAATCTGACTGAACCCCGCGAGCTGGCGCCGCTGCTCGAAGCCTTTCTGTTGGCCTCGGGAAAACCGCAATCCATGGAACGCCTGTTCGAACTCTTCGAGGAGGGCGAGCGGCCGGACCCGGCGGTCTTCAAGAAGGCGCTGGCGATCCTGGGCAAATCCTGCGAGGGTCGCGCCTTCGAACTCAAGGAAGTGGCTTCCGGATATCGCCTGCAGGTGCGGGAAAAATTCGCCCCTTGGGTCGGCCGTCTGTGGGAAGAGCGGCCTCAGCGTTATTCCCGGGCGATGCTGGAGACCCTGGCGCTGATTGCCTACCGCCAGCCGATCACCCGTGGCGAAATCGAAGATGTGCGCGGGGTGGCGGTCAACAGCCAGATCGTCAAGACGCTGCTGGAGCGCGAGTGGATCCGGGTGGTCGGTTACCGCGACGTGCCCGGCAAGCCGGCGATGTTTGCGACCACCAAGGCCTTTCTCGATCATTTCAACCTGAAGAGCCTCGACGAGCTGCCGACGCTGGCCGAACTGCGGGAGATCGAAACCGAGCCGGCCCTCGACTTCGACGACGCGCCGGTGCCCGCCAGCCTGCAGGCCCTGGCCGATGCCAGCGCCGAGCCGGAAGAGCCCAAGGAAGAGACCAGTTTCCACACCTTGCTGCTGGAGCTGGATTCGATGGAAGAAGGCCTCAAGACCGATTTCGACGACCTGCACCGCGACGGCGCGGTTGATTCGTTCGGGGAGGAGGTTGTGGCCGATACAGGGCTGGAGGCCGAGTTCAAGGCTGAAACTGATGCCGAAGCCGAGCATGAACGTGAACATGAAGCCGAGCCGGAAACGGCTGCTGGCGACGATTCGGAGCAGGACCCCGAAGACGATGTGCTCCGCGTCGCCGAAGCCCGGGCCAAGCTGCTGGTGGCGGTGGCGGCCCTGGAACCGCCGGCTCCGGAGCTGAGCGACGAAGAAGCCGAAGCCCTGGCGCTGGCCGAGGCCATCGAAAACGAAAGACGCGAACAGGAAGACTGAAGGCCTGCGTAGGAGCGAAGCTTGCTCGCGATCTGCAACGACGCGTTATTCCTGACATACCGCATCAAGGCTTATCGCGAGCAAGCTTCGCTCCTGCAGGTCGGGCCGGGTATCCACCGGCCAGCGGAAAAATCGGCTGGCCGGCACTTATCGACTAGTCTGTGATGCGCAATCGGCGTCATGGGCGTATGATTCGCGACCCTTTGGCGATCCCTTCGCCACAAGATCAGTATTGACCAGCATCCAGGCCGCTCGAGCCTGGATCGACACACCGGGAGGTGCCCAGATGAGTGAAGATCAGCAAGACCAGGAAATCCGTCCAGCCGGCGAAAAGCTGCAGAAAGTCCTGGCCCGTATCGGCGTCGGCTCGCGCCGCGATGTGGAGTCCTGGATCAGCCAGGGCCGGATCAAGGTCAACGGCGTTGCCGCCACCCTCGGCCTGCGCGTCGACCTGCATGACGCCATCTCCATCGATGGCAAGGTGATCAAGCGCGAAGAGGCGTCCGAATCGGTCCGCCGCGTGATCATGTACAACAAGCCCGACGGTGAAATCTGCACCCGCGACGACCCGGAAGGCCGCCCGACCGTGTTCGACAAGCTGCCGCGTCCGAAAGAAGGCCGCTGGATCAACATCGGCCGCCTCGACATCAACACCACCGGCCTGCTGATGTTCACCACCGACGGTGAGCTGGCCAATCGCCTGATGCACCCGTCCTACGAGATGGACCGCGAGTATGCGGTGCGTGTGCGTGGCGAAGTCGACGACGAGATGATCGAACGCCTGAAAGCCGGGGTGATGCTCGAAGACGGTCCGGCCAAGTTCACCGACATCCAGCAAGCGCCGGGTGGCGAAGGGTTCAACCACTGGTACCACTGCGTGGTGATGGAAGGTCGCAACCGCGAAGTACGTCGCCTGTGGGAATCCCAGGGCCTGGTGGTGAGCCGCCTGAAGCGTGTGCGTTTCGGTCCGGTGTTCCTCAACTCCGACCTGCCGATGGGGCGCTGGCGCGAAATGAGCCAGTACGAAGTCGACATTCTCAGTGCCGAAGTCGGTCTGACCCCGGTGGCGATGCCGCAACTGAACGCCAAGAGCAAGGACAAGCTGGAACGTATGCAGCGCAAGTCCTCGCGGCCGATGGCCAAGGGCGAGCGCGTGCGCACCCTGCGTCCTGCCGTGGGCGCGCCTGCCGCCGGTGCTCCGCGCCCGGCGCGCGAGCCGCAGCTCGAAGGCGAGCGTCCGGGCCGCAAGCCTGCGTCGCGCCAGGATGGTGAGCGCGCGCCACGGGCGCCGCGTCCGGCGGCCGGTCGCGGGGCCGGGCGTGAAGAGTCGGGGCGTGGCACGCCGGTGGCGGATCGTCCGAGCGATACCAAGCGCCCGGCCAAGCCGGCGCCGAAGTCCAAGCGTCCGGGGATCGTCCTGGTCGACAAGGATGCGCCGTCGGGCAAGCGTCGCGGGGCCCCGGCCGGTTCCGGCCAGCGCCCGGGCTTCGGTCGCCGCAAGCCTGAGTGAGGCAGCCTTGAGCTGCAAGCTGTAAGCCACAAGAAAAAACGCCAACCTCAGGGTTGGCGTTTTTTTTTGCGCTTCGGCGTATCGCGAGCAGTGCTAGAACACGAACCTGCCATCGAACACCGGCTTGTCGTCCAGGGCCAGCACGCCGCTGGCGAAGATCAGGTCCAGGTGATGGCTGCCCTTGGCGCCGCCGCCCAGCCCCAGGTGCAGGCCGCAGTGGCGTTCCTCGAAACCCGAGTTGCGCGCATACAGCGCCTTCACCCCCTCGTTGGTGCCGATGCCCAGTTCCTCGATGCGCCGGTTGGACGGGTTGGCGTCCAGGTACTTGTTGAAGTCGTCCTCCAGCCCCGGGACGTCGGTGGCGATGCCGCTGATGGTGGAGTTCTCGATCCACAGTTCCAGCGGCGATTGCAGCACCCCGTACTTGCGGGCGAAGGGAATGGTGCCGAGGAAGGTGCCGACGAATTTCACCTGGCCATTGATCGCCTCGCTGTGGCTGGCCACCTCGCCGGGGGCGAGGTCGTAATTGCCTACGCCGTTGATGTTGGTCCACTTCTTGATGCTGTTCAGCGGGGTCTCGAAGTGCGAGCCGTGCTCGTCGCGAAAGCTCAGGGTGGTGGCGTCGGCCATGTGGCGGATCAGGGTGGCGTTGAGCTCGGCGATGCGTTGCGGTGCGACGCTGAAGGTGTCGTAGAAGTAGTCGCCGTAATCCTTGAACAGCAGTGATTTCTTCCAGTTCTCGGCCATCACGCTTTGCAGCGCCTGGATGAACGCCGGGCCTTGCGGGCGGGGTGGCGAGAGGGTGGAAGAGTCGTAGAAGAAGATATACAGATCGCAATCGGCGATGGCCTGGGCCAGCACCGCTGTCGGCTCCAGGTCGAGGCGCAGGGCGTCGAAGCGAAATGGCGCACGGGCTTGCGTGATGACGGCGGCGCTGGTGGCCGCGTACTCGGCGGTGTGGCCGATCAGGACCTTGGCGGACGGATTGCCGGCCAGGGCTGGGTGGTGCTCGAGGTAATACAGGAAATGCCGGATAGCTGCGGTGTTGTCCATGGATCCTCCCTGACGGACAGCGAATGGCGGCAGGGGCGGCCGCCGGGCCACCCCTGCCTGGAGGCCCTTTTTACAGAGGCCACATCGCCGTGCCGAACGGTACGACCGCGTCGGCTTGCATCATTTCCACCGCGGCCTCGTGGGTCGCCGCTTCAAACCAATCGTCCAGTTGCAGTTCAGTGTCCAAGTCTTTTTCCAGTGCTTGCATCATGAATCTCCTAGATGACTATTTCGGATAAAAGCAGTCTGTGAGACGGCTCGGGGATTGGGCGGGGGAGTGGTGCGCTGTGCCGCAAAACCCGAATCGTTCGGCTTGCCCGCGTGTGGCCTGGCAAGTGGCTGGAAACCTAGTCCAGGGTTTTTCGGAATGCAAAAAAATAATTAAATTAATTTTGTTGAACTTTTTTTTCCGTTTTTTCCTCGGATTTTTCTCAAGAAAAAACAAAAAGCTGAGCCATCAGACAGAAAAAATATCGCGCGCCGTCAATTTGCAGGCGCCGGCGCGACGGATCTCAAGTGGCAAAAATACCTTCCAGCTTGTAAAGAAAACCTGACGAAAAGCGCGCCCTGACGTCATGGAATCGAGCCTCGCCCCAGGCTGTAAGAAAATCCTGCCGGCCCCCTGGCGATAACCGCCGCCAGACGGCTCCGAGCCGCTTGTGCCGCGGGCTCAAGGCAGGTGTCATGCAACCCATGCCTGTGTGCAGGTGCATAACAAGAAGGAGGCGCAATGAACGCCGAGGCTCACCTCAACCGACTCTCCGTGAAGGGCGATCACTGTCGCGCCTTCGTCCACGACCCCGACGGGTCTGTCCCGAATCCCGCCGCCGATGCCGAGCATCGAGCAGGCCCCAGGCGATTCCGGCTCCCGACGCGCTGATAAGCCGCGTCTGGCGGCAGGGAGTCAGGGGTGTACAATGCGCGGCGTTTTAACTGTGACCCAACTGCGTATCCGCGCATTTTGCGCCCCAACGACTGGTTTCGATGCATGGCGAGCCCCGGCTCCGCAGGTTCGAGACATTTCCCAAGGCCAATAATCTCAAGGCTACCCGCCTTGTTCACTCCGCCGCGTCACAAGCGTGGTGGGTTCGATTTCGTCACAGATAAAAACAAACAGGTGACGCATGACCGTTAAACAAACGCTGGACTCCTGGTGCCTGCGCTGGGGTTTGATCCGCGCTGCTTAAGCCTGCTGTCGGCCGCAACGTCTATCGAACATCATCAAACCTTGCGTGAGACCCTTTCATGAGTGGACAAAACTCGCATTCAGGCGAGCTGAAACGCGGCCTGAAAAATCGCCATATCCAACTGATCGCCCTCGGCGGCGCGATCGGTACCGGGTTGTTCCTGGGCTCGGCCGGCGTCCTCAAGTCGGCCGGTCCGTCGATGATCCTCGGCTATGCCATCTGCGGCTTCATCGCCTTCATGATCATGCGCCAGCTCGGCGAGATGATCGTCGAAGAGCCGGTGGCCGGTTCCTTCAGCCATTTCGCCCACAAGTACTGGGGCGGCTTCGCCGGTTTTCTGTCGGGCTGGAACTGCTGGATCCTCTACATCCTGGTGGGCATGTCGGAGCTGACCGCGGTCGGCAAGTACGTGCACTACTGGTGGCCGGAAGTGCCGACCTGGGCCTCGGCCGCGGGCTTCTTCGTGCTGATCAACCTGATCAACCTGGCCAACGTCAAAGTCTTCGGTGAAGCCGAGTTCTGGTTCGCGATCATCAAGGTGGTGGCCATCGTCGGCATGATCGCCCTGGGCAGCTACTTGCTGGTCAGCGGTCACGGCGGCCCGCAGGCCTCGGTGAGCAACCTGTGGGAACACGGCGGGTTCTTCCCCAACGGGGTCAGCGGGTTGGTGATGGCCATGGCGATCATCATGTTCTCCTTCGGCGGCCTGGAAATGCTCGGTTTCACCGCAGCCGAGGCCGACAAGCCGAAGACCGTGATCCCCAAGGCGATCAACCAGGTGATCTACCGCATACTGATTTTTTACATCGGTGCGCTGGTCGTGCTGCTGTCCCTGACTCCCTGGAACAGCCTGCTGGACACCCTGAATGCCTCCGGCGACGCCTATAGCGGCAGCCCGTTCGTCCAGGTGTTCTCGATGCTGGGCAGCAACACCGCGGCGCACATCCTCAACTTCGTGGTCCTGACCGCGGCGCTGTCGGTGTACAACAGCGGCACCTACTGCAACAGCCGCATGCTGCTGGGCATGGCCGAGCAGGGCGACGCGCCGAAAGTCCTGGCGAAGATCGACAAGCGCGGTGTGCCGGTGATGTCGATCCTGGCCTCGGCGCTGGTGACCTTCGTCGCCGTGGTGCTCAACTACCTGATCCCGCAGCACGCGCTGGAGCTGCTGATGTCGCTGGTGGTGGCGACCCTGGTGATCAACTGGGCGATGATCAGCTACTCGCACTTCAAGTTCCGCCAGCACATGAACCGCAGCGGGCAGACCCCGCTGTTCAAGGCGCTGTGGTACCCCTACGGCAACTACATCTGCCTGGCGTTCGTGGTGTTCATCCTCGGCATCATGCTGATGATCCCGGGCATCCAGATCTCGGTGTATGCGATTCCGGTGTGGGTCGCCTTCATGGGCGTCTGCTACTACCTCAAGAACAAGCGCAGCGCGCAGCCGGCGCTGCAGGTCGCCAGTCCTGCGGTGAAGTAACGCCAACGCGATAACACTGAACCCGGCTCCGGCCGGGTTTTTTGTGGGCACTGCAAATCCGTAGGAGCGAGGCTTGCCCGCGATAGCGTCGGCTCCGGTAATGCGGTGGATGGCCGCTTCGCAGATCGCAGGCAAGCCGGATCACCGCCCGCTCGCTCCTACGGGAGATCATGCAATTCGCGGTATTCTAGGCGCCCCGAACGCGGATTCCTTTTCCATGCTGGTGATTTCCAACAACGTGCATCTGCCGGATGCCGAGATCGAGTTGAGCGCCATTCGCGCGCAGGGCGCGGGTGGGCAGAACGTCAACAAGGTCTCCAGTGCGGTGCACCTGCGGTTCGATATTCCGGCCTCGTCCTTGCCCGACTTCTACAAGGAGCGGCTGCTGGCGCTGCGCGACAGCCGCATTACCAGCGAAGGGGTGGTGGTCATCAAGGCCCAGCAGTACCGGACCCAGGAACAGAACCGCGCCGATGCCCTGGAGCGTTTGGCGGAACTGATCCGTGGCGCTACCCAGGTGGTCAAGAAACGCCGCCCGACCAAGCCGACCCTGGGCTCGAAGACCCGGCGCCTGGAGTCCAAGAGCAAGCGCGGCACGATCAAGGCCGGGCGCGGCAAGGTCGACTATTAGCGCCTAGCGCTCATTGCGCTCGCTGCGCTCCTCGCGATACTTCGGGGCCTGGCGGTACAGGTACAGGCTCAGCAGCAAGCCGCCGGCCGCGGCGAGGGCGGCGAACAGGAAGATCGAGGCGAAGCCGAAACCGGCGGCGATCGCCCCGGCCAGGGGGCCGGTGATGCCCAGCGAAAGGTCGATGAACAGCGAATAGGCACCGACTGCAGCGCCACGGCTGGAAGCCGGGACCAGGTTGACCGCTTCCACGCCCAGCGCCGGGAACACCAGGGAAAAGCCGAAGCCGCTCAGCGCCGCGCCGGCCAGGGCCCAGTGGGCATCCGGCGCCAGCCACAACAGCAGCAGGCCCAGGGTTTCCACCGAGAGGCAGGCGATCGCCACGCGAAAGCCGCCGAGGCGGTTGATCAGGTTGCCGAACAGCAGGCGCGCGCCGATGAAGCTGGCGCCGAACAGGCTCAGGCACAGCACCGCGTTGGCCCAGTGCTGGGTGGCGTAATACAGGGTGATGAAGGTGGCGATGGTGCCGAAACCGATCGAGCCCAGCGCCAGGCCGCAACCGTGGGGGAACACCCGGCCCAGCACGTGGATGAACGGCAGGCGCTCGCCGGCGACGATCGGCGCCGCCAGTTTCGGCCAGGCCAGCGCCAGGCCGAGCAGGGCCAGCAGGATGATGCTCACGCCCATGCTCCACAGTCCCAGGCGATCCACCAGCCACACGCCCAGCGGTGCGCCGACGGCCAGTGCGCCGTAGCTGGCGATGCCGTTCCAGGAAATCACCTTGGCGGTGTTCTGCGCGCCGACGCGGCCGATGCCCCAGCCGATGGAGCCCGAGCCCACCAGGCTTTCGGCGCTGCCGAGCACCAGGCGGCCGACCAGCAGGCTGGCCAGGCTCAACAGCGGCAGGTTGTGCAACCAGGCCGACAGCAGCATGAACACACCGCTCAGGCCACAACCGGCCAGGCCGTACATCACTGCGCGCTTGCAGCCCAGGTTGTCGATGATCTTCCCGGCGTAGGGGCGGCTGAGCAGGGTGGCCAGGTATTGCACGCTGATCACCAGGCCGGCGATCACCGCGCCGAACCCCAGCTCGCTGTGCACGTAGCCCGGCAGCACGGCCAGGGGGATGCCGATGTTCAGGTAGCCGATGAAGGTGAATAGGACGATGGAGACGACTTGCAGCGTGACCGCCAAGGGGCGCTGGGTATCTGGCATGGCAAAGGTCCAGGGGCACGGCAGAGATAGATAGGCTGCTTATGATACCGGGGGTTGAAACGATTCAGGTGGAGAATTCGACGGCTCGGCGCAAGTTTTTTGCGTGGCCCGGTTTGCTGTGGGCTGGGTTCAGGCCTGGGCGGGTGCGAGCAATTGCGTGGTGACCAGGGCGGCCAGGGCGTTTTCCTGGGTGCCGAAGCGCGCCAGCAGGGCGCCCTGTTTTTCCGGCGTCAGGCGGTTCCAGATCTCGATCATCTTTTCGGCTGTGCCGATCAGCACGTCGGCTTGGGTTTCACTGAAGGCATCGGTCATGCGGGGGTTCTCGAAGGCGGGTTTCAGGCGGTGTGGAAAGCGCATCAACGAGCGCTTTCCACACGGTCTGGGTATTGCGGTCAGTCTTCGCTGTCGGCCTTGCGGCCTGGGGCGGCTTCTTTCGGCTCGGGCTGTTGGGCGCCGGCTTGTTGCGGGGTTTTCTGCGCAGTTTCGTGCAGGCTCGGGAAGGGGAGATTAGGAATCTCGTGCATAGGCGTAGCTCCTTGCAAAGTCTGTTTTTTAAATCGCTGGGTAGATCCGCGCTTTTAAAAAGCCTGGGCAGGATACCGCACTGCAAATGACAGAAAGATTTTTATCCCGGTTTTTGGGATGAAAGGTATTTCATCGGGGGAAATGACGAAGAGCATCGCGGGCAAGCCTCGCTCCTACAGGATCAGGTGACATCCGTAGGAGCGAGGCTTGCCCGCGATAGCTTTTTTCAGTCCTTGCAGACCGCCGCGATGGCTTCGGCCAGCAGATCCAGGCGGGTGGCGTCGATACCGGCGACGTTGGCCCGGCCCGAGCTGACCATGTACACGCTGTGTTGTTCGCGCAGTTTGCCCACCTGTTCCGGCGTCAGGCCGGTGTAGGAGAACATCCCGCGTTGCACGCCGATATGCGCGAAGCGTTCGGCCAGGCCATGGGGTTGCAGGGCTTCCACCAGCCCGGAGCGCAACTGCGCGATACGCAGGCGCATGGCTTCCACTTCGTTGGCCCAGAGGCTTTTCAGCTCCGGGTCGCCGAGGATGGTGGCAACCACCGCGGCGCCGTGATCCGGCGGTGTGGACCACAGGTTGCGGGCGATATGGGCCAGCTGGCTGCGCACGTCCACGAGCTTGTCGGCGTCCTTGGCGCAGACGATCAGCGCGCCGGTGCGGTCGCGGTACAGGCCGAAATTCTTCGAGCAGGAGCTGGTGACCAGCAGTTCGGGCAGTTCGGCGGCGAACAGCCGGACGGCCCAGGCATCCTGTTCCAGGCCATCGCCGAAGCCCTGGTAGGCGAAGTCGATCAGCGGCAGCAGGTTGCGGCTGCGCACCACGTCCAGCACCCGGTGCCAGTCGTCATGGCTCAGGTCGAAACCGGTGGGGTTGTGGCAGCAGGCATGCAGCAGCACCACGTCGCCCTTGGGCACCTGGTTCAGGGTCGCGAGCATGGCCTCGACGTCGAGGCGGTTATCGCTGCCGACGTAAGGGTAGTGGCTGACCTTGATGCCGGCGGTGGCAAAGATGGTCTCGTGGATCGGCCAGGTCGGGTTGCTCAACCACACGCCACGGCCCGGCAGGCAGTGGGCGATGAAGTCGGCGCTCAGGCGCAGCGCGCCGGTGCCGCCCGGGGTCTGGGTAGCGCCGGCGCGTTGCTCGGCGATCAGCCCGGAGTCGGCCCCCAGTACCAGTTCGTTGATCGCTTTGCCGAACGCCGGTTCGCCATGGCCACCGATGTAGGTCTTGGTGGCCTGGCGCTCGACCAGCCGCTGTTCGGCCAGCTTGACCGACTGCGGGATCGGCGTCAGGCCCTGGGAATCCTTGTAGACCCCGACGCCGAGGTCGAACTTGCGTGGGTTGCTGTCCGACGCATAGGCGTCCATCAGGCCAAGAATCGGGTCGCCGGGTACTCGGCCGATGGCGTCGAAATGCATTACTTGCGTCCTTCTGCGGTCTTGGCCACCTCGTCGGTGCGAGCGGCCATGATGAAGTCGTTGCGGTGCAGGCCCTTGATGGAGTGGCTCCACCAGGTCACGGTGACCTTGCCCCATTCGGTGAGAAGGCCGGGATGATGACCTTCCGCCTCGGAAATTTCACCCATTGCGTTGGTAAAGGCCAGGGCGAATTTGAAGTTTTTGAACAGGAAGACTTTTTCCAGCTGCATCACGCCATCGCGGACTTCGATGTTCCAGTCGGGGATCTGCTTGATCAGTACCGGCAGTTCTTCGTCGCTGACTTGAGGGGCATCGGCGCGGCAGGCTTCGCAGTGGGCTTGGTTCAGAGCGGTCATGGTGGATTCCTGAAGTGGATTCTTGTTGGAAATTAAGGGTTTTGTGCACGCTGCGCGAGGGCTGTGCGCTCAGGCCGCCTTGGGCTTGGGCGGAAACTTGGGTGCGTGCAGGCCCAGCTGCATGCCCTGGTGCACCAGGGCCATGATGTCTTCATGGGCCAGGTCGAACAGGCGCTTGAGGTTGGGCAGCACAAAGTAGACCGGTTGCAGGATGTCGATGCGGTACGGGGTGCGCATGGCTTCCAGCGGGTCGAAAGCCTGGTGTTCGGGCACGTCGGACAGGCTGTAGACGGTTTCCTTGGGTGAAGAAAGGATGCCGCCGCCGTAGATGCGCTTGCCTTGCGGGGTGTCCAGCAGGCCGAACTCGATGGTCATCCAGTACAGGCGCGCCAGGTACACCCGCTCTTCCTTGGTGGCCTGCAGGCCGAGCTTGCCGTAGGTGTGGGTGAATTCGGCGAACCAGGGATTGGTCAGCAGTGGGCAGTGGCCAAAGATCTCGTGGAAGATGTCCGGCTCTTGCAGGTAGTCCAGCTCTTCGCGGGTGCGAATGAAGGTCGCGACCGGAAACTGTTTGCTGGCGAGCAATTCGAAGAAGGTCTGGAAGGGGATCAGCGCCGGCACCCGGGCGACCTGCCAGCCGGTGGTTTCGCCCAGCACCTTGTTGATTTCGCCCAGTTGCGGGATGCGGTCGTGAGGCAGGCCGAGTTTCTCGATACCGTCCAGGTATTCCTGGCACGCGCGACCTTCGATCACTTTCAGCTGACGGGTGATCAGGGTGTTCCACACCGCGTGTTCGTCATCGGGGTAGTGGATAAAACCTTGCGCGTCGGGCTCGCGGGCCACGTACTGCGTCTGCTTCATGCTGCTCTCCTGTCAGGGGCTGCGTTCTTGTTATCAGTTGACGCTAGAGATAACCCAGGGTGCCGGCCTGTGCAGCAGCTTGACGTGAACGTAATGGGCGCTTTGCAGGTAAATTCGTAAAGTATTCGTTACGAATGCGCCGATAGCCCGTCGATACTGAGAATAGTCGATTTGAAAAGGCCTATGCCTGTCACATAATCTTGACGATTATCTGCGCCCTGGCGCAAAAAGTTCCTGATGCAGGGTGTCGAAAGTGCCGCATTATGGCGTTGATGCCATTCATCATCTGATTCGGACCTCCTTTATATGCGTATCAAAGTCCACTGCCAGAACCGCATCGGCATCCTGCGCGACATTCTCAACCTGCTGGTGGAGTACGGCATCAACGTCGCCCGGGGCGAGGTGGGGGGCGAGCATGGCAATGCCATCTATCTGCATTGTCCGAACCTGATCAACCTGCAGTTCCAGGCGTTGCGGCCGAAGTTCGAATCGATCGCCGGCGTGTTCGGCGTCAAGCGGGTCGGGCTGATGCCCAGCGAGCGGCGGCACATGGAGCTCAACGCGCTGCTCGGAGCCCTGGAGTTTCCGGTGCTGTCCATCGACATGGGCGGTTCCATCGTCGCCGCCAACCGCGCGGCGGCGCAGCTGCTGGGCGTGCGGGTGGACGAGGTGCCGGGGATTCCGCTGTCGCGCTATGCCGAGGATTTCGACCTGCCGGAGCTGGTGCGGGCCAACAAGTCGCGGATCAACGGCCTGCGGGTCAAGGTCAAGGGCGACGTGTTCCTGGCGGACATCGCGCCGCTGCAATCGGAGCACGACGACAGCGAGGCGATGGCCGGCGCGGTGCTGACCCTGCACCGCGCGGATCGGGTCGGCGAGCGCATCTATAACGTGCGCAAGCAGGAACTGCGCGGCTTCGACAGTATCTTCCAGAGCTCGAAAGTCATGGCCGCGGTGGTGCGCGAAGCCCGGCGCATGGCGCCGCTGGATGCGCCGCTGCTGATCGAGGGCGAAACCGGCACCGGCAAGGAACTGCTGGCGCGCGCCTGTCACCTGGCCAGCCCGCGCGGACAGTCGCCGCTGATGGCGCTCAACTGCGCCGGCCTGCCGGAGTCCATGGCCGAGACCGAGCTGTTCGGTTATGGCCCGGGCGCGTTCGAAGGCGCGCGGGCCGAAGGCAAGCTCGGGCTGCTGGAGCTGACGGCCGGCGGCACGCTGTTTCTCGACGGGGTGGGGGAGATGAGCCCGCGCTTGCAGGTCAAGCTCCTGCGCTTCTTGCAGGACGGCTGCTTCCGCCGGGTTGGCAGCGACGAAGAGGTGTACCTGGATGTGCGGGTGATCTGCGCGACCCAGGTCGACCTGTCCGAACTGTGCGCCCGCGGCGAATTCCGCCAGGACCTGTACCACCGGCTCAACGTCTTGTCCTTGCACATCCCGCCGCTGCGCGAATGCCTGGACGGCCTGACGCCCCTGGTGGAGCACTTCCTCGACCAGGCCAGCCGGCAGATCGGCTGCGCGCTGCCGAAACTGGCGCCGGCGGCCATGGAACGCCTTAGCCATTACCACTGGCCGGGCAACGTGCGGCAACTGGAGAACGTGCTGTTCCAGGCGGTCTCCCTGTGCGATGGCGGCACGGTCAAGGCCGAACATATCCGGCTGCCGGACTACGGCGTGCGCCAACCGCTTGGCGACTTCTCCCTGGAAGGCGATCTCGATGAAATAGTCGGGCGCTTTGAAAAGGCGGTGCTCGAACGCCTGTATTCCGAACACCCCAGCAGCCGGCAACTGGGCAAGCGCCTGGGTGTGTCGCATACCACCATCGCCAACAAGCTGCGCGAATACGAAGTGGGCAAGGGCGCTGGCGAAAGCTGAGGGCGCGCCGCCGGCTGCAGGGCCGTGGCATGCGCTATCGGTCTTGCGCGCCTGCGCCGCTACGGGAACGCGCAAGGCCCAGGAGGTCGAGCCTTGCCGTAAGCGGCATATCGGCGCCGGTTTTTCGTCTTCGCGACAAGGGCCGGCTTCCCTTCGACCTGCCTCAAGTCCCCGGATTTACTACCTCTGAGCGTCCTGGAAACAAGTTGGTGCGCTTATTGCTTATGGCTGAGCAGTACAGCGGTGGGCGGCAAACGTCCGACATGCAGAGGAAAGACCGTGGACAAGTACCTTTATGTGGCCATGACCGGTGCCAGCCAGAATGCGCTGGCGCAGAAGGCGCATGCCAACAACCTGGCGAACATCTCCACCAACGGTTTTCAGCGCGACCTGGAGCAGGCGCGTTCGATGCCGGTGTTCGGCGACAGCTTTCCGGCGCGGGCCTTTGCCATGTCCGAGCGTCCGGCCACCGATTTCTCTCCCGGCTCGCTGGTGGAAACCGGTCGCGACCTCGATGTGGCGGTCAGCGGCAATGGCTGGATCGCCGTGCAGACCCCGGATGGCGGTGAAAGCTACGTGCGTACCGGCAGCCTGAACATCGACGCCCTGGGCGTGCTGCGCGCCGGCAACGGCATGCCGGTGATCGGCAACGGCGGTCCGATCGCCGTGCCGCCGGAGCAGCAGGTGGAAGTCGGCCAGGACGGCACCATCAGCATCCGCGCCATGGGCGAAGGCCCGCGGGTGATGGCCGAGGTGGACCGCATCAAGCTGGTCAATCCCGACCTGAAGAACATGACCAAGGGCCTGGACGGTGCGATCCAGACCAAGGACGGCAAGCCGGCCCCGGCCGATGCCAATGTGCAACTGGTCTCGGGGTTCCTCGAGTCGAGCAACGTCAATGCCGTCGAGGAAATGACCTCGGTGCTGGCGCTCTCCAAGCAGTTCGAACTGCACATCAAGATGATGAACACCGCCAAAGAAGACGACCAGGCCATGGCTCGGGTCTTGCAGATCTAATTACCAGTACGTCGCGCCGTAAAACAGGCGCACGAGGAGAATCGAATGCTTCCGGCTCTGTGGGTTGCCAAAACAGGTCTGTCCGCCCAGGACACCAACCTGACCACCATTTCCAACAACCTGGCGAACGTGTCGACCACGGGTTTCAAGCGTGATCGCGCCGAGTTCCAGGACCTGCTGTACCAGATCAAGCGTCAGCCTGGCGCCCAGTCGACCCAGGACAGCGAGCTGCCGTCGGGCCTGCAACTGGGTACCGGTGTGCGCATTGTCGGCACCCAGAAGAACTTCACCGCCGGCAGCCTGCAGACCACCGAGCAGCCGCTGGACATGGCCATCAATGGCCGCGGCTTCTTCCAGATCCTGCAGCCGGACGGCACCACCACCTACACCCGCGACGGCACCTTCCACCTGGATTCCAACGGCCAGATCGTGACTGCCAACGGTTTCGCCCTGGAGCCGGCGATCGTCGTTCCGAACGATGCCCAGACCTTCACCGTGGGCCAGGACGGCACCGTCTCGATCACCACCGCCGGCAACCCGGCCTCGCAGGTGATCGGCAACCTGCAGACCGCCGACTTCATCAACCCGGCCGGCCTGCAGGCAATGGGCAACAACCTGTTCCTGGAGACCGCTGCCAGCGGCGCCCCGCAGGTAGGTACACCAGGCCTCAACGGCTTCGGCACCACCCTGCAGAACACCCTGGAAACCTCGAACGTCAGCACCGTTGAGGAGATGGTCAACATGATCACCACCCAGCGCGCCTACGAGATGAACTCCAAGGTGATCTCCACCGCCGACCAGATGCTCTCGTTCGTCACGCAGAATCTGTAATCAAGTCCTGGGGGCGGCCTGAGGGTCGCCCTGCAACACCATGAGGTAGGGTCATGAATCGCTTTGTATCTGTTCTCGCACTGAGTGGGGTCGTCGTGCTCGCGGGCTGCGTAGCCCCGACGCCGAAGCCCAATGACCCGTACTACGCTCCGGTGTTGCCACGTACCCCGTTGCCGGCCGCCGCCAACAACGGTTCGATCTACCAGGCGGGTTTCGAGCAGAACCTGTACAGCGACCGCAAGGCGTTCCGGGTCGGTGACATCATCACCATCACCCTCAACGAGCGGACCCAGGCGAGCAAGAACGCCAACTCCCAGGTGGCCAAGAACAGCAAGGCCGGCATCGGCCTGACGTCGCTGTTCGGCAGCACGCCGAACACCAACAACCCGTTCGGCAGTGGCGACCTGAGCCTGGATGTCGGCTACAACGGCGATCGCGCGACCAAGGGCGACAGCAAGTCGGGCCAGAGCAACAGCCTGACCGGTTCGATCACTGTGACGGTGGCCGACGTCCTGCCCAACGGCATCATCGCCGTGCGCGGCGAGAAGTGGCTGACCCTCAACACCGGCGACGAGCTGGTGCGGATCGCCGGACTGGTACGCGCCGACGATATCGCCACCGACAACACGGTGTCTTCGACCCGCGTCGCCGATGCGCGCATCACCTACTCGGGTACCGGTGCCTTTGCCGATGCGAGCCAGCCGGGCTGGTTCGACCGTTTCTTCCTCAGCCCGCTGTTCCCTTTCTAGGTGGCTACGTTGAATTTCAAACGCCTCATGCTGGCCGCGCTGTTGTTCTCGGCGGCCTGCAACGTTCAAGCCGAACGGCTGAAGGACATCGCCAGCATTTCCGGCGTGCGTTCCAACCAGTTGATCGGCTACGGCCTGGTGGTCGGGCTTAACGGCACCGGCGACCAGACGACCCAGACCCCGTTCACCCTGCAGACCTTCAACAACATGCTGTCGCAGTTCGGCATCAAGGTGCCGCCGGGTTCCGGCAACGTGCAGTTGAAGAACGTCGCGGCGGTGTCGATCAGCGCCGATTTGCCAGCGTTCGCCAAGCCGGGGCAGCAGGTCGACGTCACCGTGTCCTCCATCGGCAACTCCAAGAGCCTGCGCGGCGGCACCTTGCTGCTGACGCCGCTCAAGGGCATCGATGGCAACGTCTACGCCATCGCCCAGGGCAACCTGGTGGTGGGCGGGTTCGACGCCGAGGGGCGCGACGGCTCGAAGATCACCGTCAACGTTCCGTCGGCCGGTCGCATTCCGGGCGGTGCTTCGGTGGAGCGGGCGGTGCCGAGCGGTTTCAACCAGGGCAACAGCCTGACCCTGAACCTCAATCGCTCCGACTTCACCACGGCCAAGCGCATCGTCGACAAGATCAACGACATGCTCGGCCCGGGCGTGGCCCAGGCCATCGATGGCGGTTCGATCCGGGTCACCGCGCCGCTCGATCCGAGCCAGCGCGTCGATTACCTGTCGATTCTCGAGAACCTGGAAATCGATCCGGGGCAGGCGGTGGCCAAGGTCATCATCAACTCGCGTACCGGCACCATCGTTATCGGCCAGAACGTCAAGGTCTCGCCGGCCGCCGTGACCCACGGCAGCCTCACGGTGACCATCACCGAGGACCCGATCGTCAGCCAGCCCGGCCCGTTGTCCAGCGGCCAGACCGCGGTCGTGCCACGTTCGCGGGTCAATGCCGAGCAGGAAGCCAAGCCGATGTTCAAGTTCGGCCCGGGCACCACCCTCGACGAAATCGTCCGGGCGGTGAACCAGGTCGGCGCGGCGCCCGGCGACCTGATGGCCATCCTCGAAGCCTTGAAGCAGGCCGGCGCGCTACAAGCCGACCTGATCGTGATCTGAGGTAGGGGCCATGGATATTCGCAAGAGCGGTCTGGTCAGCGGCGGGGATTCGGGTTCCTACTCGGACCTCAACCGGCTTAACCAGCTCAAGGTCGGCGACAAGAACAGCGACGCCAACATGCGCAAGGTGGCGCAGGAGTTCGAGTCGCTGTTTCTCAACGAGATGCTCAAGTCCATGCGTTCGGCCACCGAGGCGCTGGGCAAGGACAATCCGCTCAATACGCCGGCGGCCAAGCAATACCAGGAAATGTACGACCAGCAACTGGCGGTCTCCATGTCCCGCGAGGGAGGAGGCATCGGCCTGGCCGATGTGCTGATGCGCCAGATGTCGAAGAACAAGCCTGCCCACCCGGGCGCGGCGGCGACCTTGCCGGGCGCGCAGCCGGACAAGCCGGCGACCCCGACCGCCATCGCGGCCGGGACCACCGCCCTGGGCGGCCCGTTGTCGCGGGTCAACGGCCAGCGGCCATTGTGGGCCTCGCGGGCCCTGGAGCCGCAACGCGCTGCCGACGGCGGCACCCACAACGACATGGCGCTGCTCAACCAGCGGCGCATTTCCCTGCCGAGCAAGCTCACCGATCGCCTGCTGGCGGGCATCGTGCCGTCGGCCGACAGCGCCGCCGCGACCAATCGCGGCGCCTTGCCGGAACGCACCACGGCGGCCACCGATGCGCTGGTCAGGAACGGCTCGCGCAGCTTTGCCGCGGTACCGCACGGGCGCATGCAGATCTACGGTCGGGCCGTGGCGCAGCCGCCGTTGGCGCCGGCGAAGAAAGCCTTCAGCTCGGCCGACGAATTCGTCGCCACCATGCTGCCGATGGCGCAGCAGGCCGCCGACCGCATCGGGGTCGACCCGCGCTATCTGGTGGCCCAGGCCGCGCTGGAAACCGGCTGGGGCAAATCGGTGATGCGCCAGCAGGATGGCAGCAGCAGCCACAACCTGTTCGGCATCAAGGCCGGCAGCAGTTGGAAGGGCGAACAGGCGCGGGCGATCACCAGCGAATTCAGAAATGGGCAGATGGTCAAGGAGACGGCCGAGTTCCGTTCCTATGCCTCGTATCAGGACAGCTTCCATGACCTGGTGACCTTGTTGCAGAGCAACAATCGTTATCAAGAAGTGCTGAAGTCGGCCGATAACCCCGAACAGTTTGTACGCGAGTTGCAAAAGGCCGGTTATGCCACCGACCCGAACTACGCCAGCAAGATTTCGCAGATTGCCAAGCAGATGAAGAGCTACGAGAACTACGCTGCGGCGGGCGTTTCCACGAATTTATAAGGTCTGAATCATGAGTTTGCTCAATATCGGGATGTCGGGGCTGTCAGCCAGCCAAACGTCGTTGATGACCACGGGTAACAACATCGCCAATGCCGACACCGCCGGTTATTCGCGCCAGCAGACCGTGCAGGGCACCAAGGCTTCGAACCAGTACGGCAATGTCTTCATCGGCAGCGGTACCACCCTGGCCGACGTGCGCCGGGTGTACAACAGCTACCTGGACGCCCAGTTGCAGACCACCACCTCGCTGAACAGCGATGCCGCCGCCTACCTGGGGCAGATCACGCCGGTGGACAAGTTGCTGTCCGACAGCGGCACCGGCATCACGGGCGCGCTGACCAAGTTTTTCGCCTCGATGCAGAACGTCAACGCCAAGCCCGCCGACGATGCTTCGCGGCAGCTGCTGCTCAGCGATGCGCAGGCCCTGAGCAATCGCTTCAATTCCGTTTCCAGCCAGTTGAACGAGCAGAACGCCAACATCAACGGCAACCTGAGCAGCATGGCTGACCAGGTCAACAAGCTGGCGGCCACCATCGCCCAGTTGAACCAGAAGATTTCCGAGATTTCCACCGGCGGCGGCATGCCCAACGATCTGCTCGACGCGCGCAACGAGACCCTGCGCCAGCTGTCGACCTTCGTCAAAGTGGACGTTTCCGAACGCGGTCCGAATATCGACCTGTACCTGGGCAGCGGCCAGCCGCTGGTCATGGGCAACACCTCCAGCACCCTGGAAGTGGTCGCCGGCAAGACCGACCCGACCCGTTCTTCGCTGCAGCTCAATCGCGGCTCGAGCACCCTGGATGTGACCTCGGTGGTCACCGGTGGCGAGATCGGCGGCCTGCTGCGCTATCGCAGCGAAGTGCTGGACCCGGCGATGAACGAACTGGGGCGCGTGGCCCTGGTGATCGCCGACCAGGTCAACAGCCAGCTTGGCCAGGGTATCGACAAGAACGGCGAGTTCGGCGCAGCCCTGTTCAACAACATCAACAGTGCGGCCCTGATCAGCCAGCGCAGCATCGCCAGCGGCAACAACAGCGCCGGTTCGGGCAACCTCGACGTGACCATCAAGGACACCGGCAAGCTGACGATCAACGACTACACGGTGACCTTCTCCAGCGCCACCGACTACACGGTCAAGCGTTCCGACGGCACCAGCATGGGCGCGTTCAGCACCACCACCACGCCGCCACCGGTGATCGATGGTTTCACCCTGAGCCTCAATGGCGGGGCACTGAGTGCCGGCGACAGTTTCAAGATCACCCCGACCCGCAATGCCGCCGCCAACATCCAGACCGAGCTCACCGACTCCAAGCGCCTGGCCATCGCCGCGCCGCTGAATGCCGAAGTGCTGCCGGGCGCTACCGGTTCGCTGAGCATTCCGGGCCTGCCGACCGTCAAGCCGGCGCTGAATATCTACGATTCGGCCGCCAATGCCGAGATGCAGACCGCGATCAAGAACTCGGTGCCGGTCAAGCTGGTCTTCGACGCGCCGGCCAGCGGTAGCCAGGGCTACAAGTACTACGATGCCAAGGGCACGTTGATGGGCACCGGTTCGATCGTTCCGGGGCAGAACAACACCTTGAACCTGCAGATCAAGATGGTCGACGCCAGCGGCAACCCGATCACCGACGGTGGTACGCCACCGGTGCAGAAGACCTTCACCGTGGAAATGAGCGTCGCCGGTTCGCCGAAGGCAGGCGAAGGGCTGAACGTCAAGTTCAACGGCGCCGGTTCCACCGACAATCGCAACGGCACCGCGCTGGCGGGCCTGCAGAGCAAGCAGACCGTGGATACCGGTTCGGCCAGCAAGGGCATCACCCTGGTCGACGCCTACGGCAAGCTGGTCGAGCGTGTCGGTGCCAAGGCCAGCCAGGGCAAGCTCGACGGTGCCGCCACCGCGACCCTCCTGGCCAACGCCAAGAGCTCGCGGGACTCGCTGTCCGGGGTCGACCTGGATGAAGAGACCGGCAACCTGGTCAAGTACCAGCAGTACTACACAGCCTCTTCGCAAATCATCAAGGCGGCGCAGGAAACCTTCGCCACGCTGATCAACAGCCTTTAAGGAGTCGTAGCCCATGCGTATTTCCACCGCCCAGTTTTACGAGTCCTCGGCCGCCAACTATCAGAAGAACTTCGCCAATGTGGTCAAGAGCAGTGAGGAGGCCAGCAGCCTGACTCGCGTCAACACCGCGGCCGACGATCCGGTGGGTGCCTCGCGCCTGCTGCAATTGGGCCAGCAGGCTTCGCTGCTGAGCCAATACTCGACCAACACCACTTCGATCAAGGCGAGCCTGGGCCAGGCCGAATCGGTACTGACCAGCATCACCAACGTGCTGGCGCGGGCCCAGGAACTGGCGAGCGGGGCCGGCAACGCCGGTTACACCGACGAGGACCGCAAGGCCAACGCCTCCGAACTGGCGCAGATCGAAGAGCAGTTGCTGAGCCTGATGAACACCCAGGACGAAAACGGCAAGTACATCTTTGCCGGTTCCAAGGGCGATACCGTACCGTTCTCGCGCAACTCCGACGGCACCTACAGCTACAACGGCGACCAGACCACCCTGAATCTGCCTGTGGGCGACACCATGTCCATGGCCACCAATACCACCGGCTGGGCCGCTTTCCAGCAGGCCATCAATACCAGCCGCAGCCAGGTCAACATGACCGCGCCGGCGGTCGACGACGGCCGGGTTTCGCTGTCCAACGGCCAGGTGTCCTCGAATCCGAAGTACAACAGCGAGTTCCGCAGCGGCGAGCCGTACACCGTCAGCTTCCTCAGCAGCACCCAGTTCAAGATCACTGACAGCGCCGGCAACGACGTGACCTCCGAAGCCACCCAGAACGGCTCCTTCACGTCCAGCAAGGGCGCCGAGGCCCAGACCGTCAGCTTCCGTGGCGTCGACCTGCGCCTGAGCATCAACCTGAAGTCCGGCGACACCAACCCGGACGCGGTGATCGCCGGCCACAGCTTCACCCTGGCGGCCAAGCCCGATTCCTTCAACGTCTCGCGCAGCCCGGGCAACCCGTCGACCGCCGTGGTGACCGGCAGCACCATCAGCAATAACAACGCCTACAACGCCAGCTTCCCGAGCGGCGGGGCGATCCTCAAGTTCACCAGCGCCACCGACTACGAGCTGTATGCCTCGCCGATGACTGCCGACAGCAAGCCGGTGTCCACCGGAACCATGGCCGGCTCCACGGCGACCGCCTCGGGTGTGGATTTCACCTTCAGCGGCACCCCGGCGGCGGGCGACCAGTACATGGTGGCGGTCAACAACCATCAGACGCAGAACGTGCTCGACACCGTCAGCCAGCTGCGCAAGGTGCTGGATACGCCCACCAACGGTGACCCGATCGCCATCCAGAAACTCAACGCCGGGTTGCAGGCGGGCATGGCCAACCTGGCCAGTGGCGCCAATCAGGTGGCGAGCGCGGTCAGCGACATCGGTGGTCGCGGTTCGGCACTGGATATCCAGAACGAGACCAACCTGAGCCTGAGCGCGGCCAACACCCAGACCCAGTCGGCGATCCGCGATTCCGACCCGGCCGAAGTGATGACCCGCCTGACCCTGCAACAGACCATGCTGCAAGCCTCGCAACTGGCCTTCAGCAAGGTTGCCCAGCTGGGCCTGTTCAACAAGGTCTGAGCCTGGGCCGGCCGCTCCCGCGGGAGCGGCCGCAGCGTCGAGCCGTCAGCCGTCTTCATTAAGCGGTTCCGGGGCCCACGCCTGACCAGGCGGGCCCGCCGCTCGAGAGTTTCCCGCCGTGAATCAACGCCCTCTAGTCAGCATCGTCATCCCCGCCTTCAACCCGCGCTTCTTCAGCCAGGCGTTCGAGAGTGCGCTCGCCCAGACCTGGGAGCGGATCGAAATCGTCATCTGCGACGACTCGGCCGGCGATGAGATCCGCCAGGTGGTGGAGGCCGTCACCGAGCCGGCGCATCCCGTGCGTTATCTGCGCAACCCGCAACGCCTGGGCTTGCAGCAGAACCTGCTGCGGTGCGTCGAAGAGGCGCGGGGCGAGCTGATCAAGGTGCTTTGCGATGACGACCGGCTGTTCGCTCCCAGCATTGCCATGCAGGCCCAGGTGCTGGTCGACCATCCCGAGATCAGTCTGGTCTGCGCGTTGCGCATGATGAGCGACGCCGGCAATTTCATCCTGCCGGCGCGGGTCGAGAACGCCCGCCTGTCACCGAATGACGCGATGCTCAAGGGCGTCGACATGCTGGCGATTCTAGAGGGCACGCCACGCAACTTCCTCGGCAATTTCAGCTCGACCCTGATGCGCCGCGCCGATGTGCTGGAACTGCTGCCGGCCTTGACGCAGGCAGGTGCGGGCTTCATGGCGCTGCTGGATCTGGCGCTGTTCGTCTGCCTGATGCGGCGCGGCAACCTGGCGCTGCTCAATACGGTGCTGAGTACCGAGCGCCTGTACCCGGAGCGCTTGAGCAAACAGCCGGAAATGCAGCGGGCGGCGAAGCTCGAATGGGAGTGGCTGGCACAGATGCTCGCCGCGCGCAGCGGCGAGTCGGCGCCGGCCCCAGGCTGGGTGCGCAGTGTCGATCTGGCGAAGCTGGCCGAGCCTTCCTGGCAGTGGGAAGAGCTGTGCGTGACCCGGGTTCTCGGCAACCGCAATACCGTGGTCAGCGGCCGGGTAGGGGGCGAGAGCGAAAGCTACGCCGAGTTCTATCGCGAGTGGCTGGCGATCCGCTGTTTTACCGCGACCGAGAAACGCAATCTGCCGCAACGCATCGACAGTTGGCCGATGCGCCCGCAGATCGTGCCGATCGTGATCGACGCCGAGGGCGATGGCGCCGCCCTGGAATCCACCTTGCAGAGCCTGGCCGGGCAGTTGTATGCGCCGCAGGCGATTCTGCTGCTGTCCGACGCCCAGTGCGCGGGACATGAACGGGTATTGCAGCTGCCGCTGGAACCGCAGTGGCCGCAGCAGCTCAATGCCCTGGTGCCGCAGCTGGAAGGTTGCCACTGGTTCTACCTGCTGCGTGCCGGCGATATCTTGCAGGAGTCGGCGCTGCTGATTCTTGCCGAACGCATCGCCGCGACCCGGGGCGCGCTGTGCATCTACAGCGACGAAGGCGCGCTGGCGGAAGGCGAGTCCTGCGATCCGGTGTTCAAGCCCGATTTCAACCTCGACCTGATGCGTGGCTATCCCTATGTCGGCCGCACGCTGGCGTTCGAGCGCCAGCGCTTCCTGGACCTGGGCGGCTTCGATCCGGCATTCGGCGAGCTGGCGCCCCACGACCTGCTGTGGCGCCTGGTGGAAGAGGCAGGACCGCAGACCATCGAGCACATTGCCGAAATCCAGGTCGAGAGTCTGTTCCCGTTCGCCGACTGGCTGTCGCTGCCCGAGGTGATCGAGGGCAATGCGGGGCTGACCCGTGCGCACCTGGAGCGGATCGGTATCGAACACCGGATCCGTCACGACGACTTGCCGCTGCTCAACCGTATCGACTACCAGTATCCACGGCAGCCGCTGGTCTCGATCATCATCCACGCCGGCGACTCGCTGGTGGCCTTGCAGCGCTGCACCGAAAGCCTGATCGAAAAGACCGCCTACAGCCATTACGAAATCCTGATCGTCGACAGTGGCAGCCGCGACCCGGCCATGGCCGCCTGGCTGGACGCCATGGCGCAGCTCGGCGCGGAGATGTTGCGGGTGCTGCCGTTCGACGGTGGCAGCAATCAGGCGGCGATCCGCAACCATGGGGCGCGGCATGCCCATGGCGAATACCTGCTGTTGCTCAGTGCCAATGCCCTGATCGTCTCCGGCGACTGGCTGGTCGAATTGCTCAATCACGCCCAGCGTCCGGAAGTGGGCGTGGTGGGCGCGCGCCTGCTCGGTCTCGACGGTTCGATCGTGCATGCCGGGCTGATTCTCGGCCTGGCCGGCGCCGCCAGTTCGCCGTTTGCCGGCGAGGCGGCCAGTGCCCGCGGCTACATGCAGCGCTTGCAGGTGGCGCAGAGCTGGAGCGCGGTCAGCGGCGATTGCCTGATGGTGCGCAAGGAAGTCTTCGACAGCGTCGGCCAGTTGGACGAGGTCGATTACCCCCATGATCTCGGCGACGTCGACCTATGCCTGCGGATCAACCGCGACGGTTACCTGGTGGTCTGGACGCCTTATGCCAGCCTGATGCTGGTGCCGGCCGGGCCAGCGCCGCAAGAGCCCGAAGCCCTGGAGCGACGGGAGCGCGAGCACGACACTTTCTATCGCCGCTGGATGCCCCTGGTCGCCCGCGATCCGGCCTACAACCCGGCCTTGAGCCTGGGGTATTCCAGCTTCAGCCTGGAAGTGGGGCTGCGCAACAACTGGAACCCGTTCGCCACTCGCGCCTTGCCGCTGGTGCTCGGCCTGCCTGTGAGCAGCTCGGCGGTGGGCCATTATCGGGTGACTGCGCCTCTCGCGGCGTTGGAGGAGGAAGGGCGGTTGCTCGGCCGGTTCGCCTACGAGTCGCCGTCGAGCGTGGAAATCGAGCGCCTGTCCCCCGACTCGATCATCTTGCAGTGTCGCTACAGCGACGGGGCGGTGAGCGATATCCAGCGGATGAAAAAGTACGCCAATGCCCTGCGGGTGTTCGAGCTGGACGACTACGTGGTCAGCGCGCCGAAGAAGAACACCCACGCGCGCAACAAGCCGGTCAACACCGAAGAAATGCTGCGCCAGGGCATCGCCCTGTGCGACCGGGTGGTGGTGACCACCCAGCCGCTGGCCGATGCCTTGTCGAGCATGCACAACGATATCCGGATCGTGCCGAACATGCTGCCGGTCGACCCCTGGGGCAGCCTGACCAGTCGCCGCGGCACCTCGAGCAAGCCGCGGGTGGGCTGGGGCGGCGGCACCAGCCATACCGGCGACCTGGAGATCATCGCCGAGACGGTGCGCGAGCTGGCCAATGAGGTCGAATGGGTGTTCTTCGGCATGTGCCCGGACGAATTGCGTCCCTATGTCCACGAGTTCCATTCCGTCATCGGCCTGCAGGCCTATCCGTTCAAGCTGGCCAGTCTCAATCTCGACCTGGCCCTGGCGCCGCTGGAGTTCCACATCTTCAACGACTGCAAGAGCAACCTGCGCCTGCTGGAATACGGGGCCTGCGGCTACCCGGTGATCTGCACCGACACCGCGGCCTATCGTGGCTACCTGCCCTGTACCAAGGTCGTGAGCAACAGCACCCGTGAGTGGGTTGACGCGATCCGCATGCACCTGGCCGATCCCGAAGCCAGCTACCGCATGGGCGATGCCTTGCGCGAGGAAGTGCTGCGCGACTACATGTTGCGTGGCAACAACCTGAACCTGTGGATGCAGGGCTGGCTGCCGGACTGATCCGGCGTCCGCGCGTCCAGGAGCCAGGCTGTCGTGCCTGGCTTTTTTTTGCCGTTCGCCCAGGCTTTCTGTCTTTGCAGGACGGTTTTTCCGCTTTTTTCATGGCACCGGGCCCCGGCCCTGGTTGGCGGGAGCTGGCGCGTTTCCTGCAAGACCCCTCGATATCGCCATAAAACGGGCGTTTCCACCGAACCGGGAGGAGGCGCCAAGGCACACCGTTTTATCCAGAAGGCCCGCAAAAAGCCCGGTATAGCCAGGCAGAGCCCTGTGACGAACAAGAGGGGAGACGATGAAGGCAGTTATTTTGGCGGGGGGGCTGGGCACGCGCATTAGCGAGGAGTCCCACCTCAAGCCCAAGCCAATGATCGAGATCGGTGGCAAGCCAATTCTCTGGCACATCATGAAACAGTACTCCGCCCATGGCATTCACGATTTCGTGATCTGCCTGGGCTACAAGGGGTACGCGATCAAGGATTTCTTCGCCAACTACTTCCTGCACACCTCCGACGTCACCTTCGACATGCGGGAAAACCGCATGGACGTTCACCAGAACTACAGCGAGCCCTGGCGCGTGACCCTGATCGACACCGGGGAAGAAACCATGACAGGCGGGCGTTTGCGCCGGGCCGGCCGCTATCTGGAGAACGAAGAGGCTTTCTGCTTCACCTACGGCGACGGCGTGTCCGACCTGAATATCGGCGCCCTGGTGGCGTTCCACCGGGCCCACGGCAAGCAGGCCACGGTCACGGCCGTGCAGCCGCCCGGGCGCTACGGCGCGCTGGAACGCGAGGGCGACAGTGTCCTCGGCTTTACCGAAAAACCCCGCGGTGACGGTGGCTGGATCAATGGCGGGTTCTTCGTGCTGTCGCCCAAGGTGCTGCCGCTGCTGACCGGCGACGACACGGTGTGGGAAGCCGATCCGCTGTCGACCCTGGCCCGGCAGGGCCAGTTGCATGCCTTCCAGCACGACGGCTTCTGGCACCCGATGGATACCCTGCGCGACAAGAACCACCTGGATCAGCTCTGGCAAACCGGGGAGGCCCCATGGAAGCAGTGGGATTGAGCGAACAATTCTGGCGCGGCAAGCGGGTCTTGCTGACCGGCCATACCGGCTTCAAGGGCAGTTGGCTGGCCCTGTGGCTGCACAGCCTGGGCGCCGAAGTCAGCGGTTTCTCCCTGGATCCTGCGACCGAGCCGAGCCTGTTCGAGCTGGCGCGGGTCGCCGAAGGCATCAACGACCAGCGTGGCGACCTGCGCGATCTCGGCGCCTTGCTCGAGCTGATTGCCGAGACGCAGCCGGAGATCGTCCTGCACCTGGCGGCGCAACCGCTGGTGCGCGAAGGCTATCGCGATCCGCTGGGCACCTATTCGAGCAACGTGATGGGCACCCTCAACCTGCTGGAGGCGATCCGCCAGGTCGGCGGGGTGCGCGCCTGCGTGCTGGTGACCACCGACAAGGTCTACGCCAACCAGGAATGGCTGTGGCCCTACCGCGAGAACGAAGCCCTGGGCGGGCATGATCCCTATAGCAGCAGCAAGGCCTGTTGCGAGCTGTTGGCGCAATCCTATGCCGCCTCGTTTTTCCCCGCCGAGCGTTATGCCGAGCATGGCCTGGCGCTGGCCACGGCCCGTGCCGGCAACGTACTGGGCGGCGGCGACTTTGCCCCCGAGCGGCTGATTCCCGATGTGCTCAAGGCCTGGTCGGCCGACGAGCCGGTGACCCTGCGCTACCCGCAGGCGGTGCGCCCGTGGCAGCACGCCCTGGAACCCCTGGCCGGCTACCTGCAACTGGCCGCCGGGCTCTATGAACAGGGGCCGCGCTTTGCCGGCGCCTGGAACTTCGGGCCGAGCGAAGCGGACATGTGCAGCGTGGGCGAAGTCGTCGAGCTGCTGGCCGCACGCTGGCCGGCAGCCCCCGGGCTGCGGGTCGAGCCGAGCGAGCTGCATGAGGCCGGCCTGTTGCGCCTGGACAGCAGTCGCGCCCGCCAGTTGCTGGCCTGGCAACCCCGCTGGTCGTTGCAGCAGTGCCTGGCGCAGACCCTGGACTGGCACCTCGCCTGGCAGCGTGGCGATGACATGCGTGTGGCGACACTCGATCAACTGAGACTCTATAAGGAGGGGCTGGCATGAGTGAGATCAAGCTCCAGGCATTGGGACTGGAAGGGCTTTATCTGATTCAGCAAAAGGTCTTTTGCGATGAGCGCGGACGTTTTGCCCGGCTGTTCTGCCAAACCAGCCTGAGCCTTCAAGGGCGTCCTTTTGTTATCCGTCAAATCAATCATTCGCGGACCTCGGAACAAGGCAGTGTGCGTGGCCTGCATTTCCAGCAGGCGGGGTATGCCGAATCCAAACTGATCACCTGCACTCGCGGTGCGGTCTGGGATGTGGCGGTGGATCTGCGTCCCGACTCGTCAACATTCCTGCAATGGCACGGGCAAGAGCTGCGTGCTGACGATGGTCGCAGCCTGCTGATCCCGGCGGGCTTCGCCCATGGCTTCCAGGCGCTGACCGACGACAGCGAGGTGTTGTACTTTACCGACGCCGACTATGCGCCAGCTCACGAGGCCGGGTTGTCAGTATCCGATCCGGCGCTGGCCATCACCTGGCCGTTGCCCGTCAAGAACTTGTCGGCCAAGGATGCGTGTCATCCCTGGGTGGATGAGCACTTCCGTGGAGTCCGGCTCTGATGAACTGCCCGCGACAGGTGCTGGTCACTGGTGCAACCGGTTTTGTAGGGCGCCACTTGGTCAGTGCCTTGCTGGCCAAAGGCATCGCGGTCCGAGCCGTGGCTCGTCGTCTGGATGTGGCCCGGCAGATGCCCTGGTTCGATTCGGTCGAGTTTGTCGAGGCGGATATCCATCTGGCCAGCCTGGACGTTGTTGCCCTGACAGAGGGTATCGATGCCATGGCTCACCTGGCCTGGCCTGGCCTGCCAAACTATCAGGCGCTAGTGCATTTCGAGCGTACCTTGCCGGCCGACTACCGTTTCATCAAGCAGGTGGTGGCTTGTGGCGTCAGGCAGGTACTGGTCACGGGCACCTGCTTTGAATATGGCCTGCAAAGCGGTCCCTTGAGCGAGCAAACGCTCCCCCAGCCCAATACGCCCTATGGCCTGGCCAAACATAGCCTGCGCCTGTTTCTTGCGGCCTTGCAGCGCGAGCATTCGTTCACGCTGCAGTGGGCGCGGCTGTTTTACCTGCACGGCGCCGGGCAGAACCCCAACAGCCTGCTGGCCGCGCTGGACCGGGCGATCGATGCGGGCGAGGCGTCGTTCGACATGTCTGCCGGGGAGCAGTTGCGCGATTTCCTGGAGATCGAGACCGCGGCCGCTTATCTCGCGGCGATCCTGCAACGGCGCGATTTCGATGGCGTGGTCAACTGCGCCAGCGGCCAGCCGATCGCGGTGCGCACGCTGGTCGAGCAACGTTTGCGCGAGCGCGGTGCGGCACTGGATCTGAACCTTGGCCACTACCCGTACCTGACCCACGAGCCGCTGGCGTTCTGGGCGGTGACCGACCGTTTGCAACAGTTATTGGGAGCAGGGCAATGAGGCACGAGTTGTATCGGGTCACGGATCTGCCGGTGTTGCAGAACCGCACCTTTGCCGATGCCGAATCGGCGAAAGCGTCGGCCAGCGCCGACATGCTGCTGGTGCAGGATGAGCTCAGCGGCCTGATCTTCAACGCCGCGTTCGATGCCGACAAACTCAGCTACGACGCCGACTATCAGAACGAGCAGGCGCATTCCGGCCAGTTCCAGCGGCATCTGGACGATGTCGAGGGCATCATCGCCCGGCACTTCAAGGGGCAGGAACTGATCGAGGTCGGGTGCGGCAAGGGCTACTTTCTTGATTTGCTCAAGGGCCTGGGCTATGCCATTACCGGCATCGATCCGGCGTACGAAGGCGATAACGCCGACGTGATCAAGGCGCCGTTCACCCGTGGCCTGGGCCTGGCGGCGGACGCCATCGTGCTGCGCCATGTGCTGGAGCATATCCAGGACCCGCTGAGCTTCCTCGCCGAGATCGCCGAAGCCAACCAGGGCGGACAGATCTACATCGAAGTACCGTGCTTCGACTGGATCCTCGAGCATCGGGCCTGGTTTGACCTGTTCTACGAGCACGTCAACTATTTCCGCCTCGACGACCTGCGCCGGATGTTCGGCACCGTGCACGAGGCCGGTCACCTGTTCGGTGGCCAGTATCTCTATGTCGTCGCCGACCTTTCCACGTTGCGCCTGACGCCGGAACAACCCGTGCCACGCCTGGCCTTGCCCGAGGGCTTCACGGCCAGCCTCGACCGCGCGGTGCACATCATCCGCAGCGCCCCCGAGCAGGGTTCGGCCATCTGGGGGGCATCGTCCAAAGGCGTGATCTATTCGCTGTTCCTGCAACGCGCAGGGGTGGCGGTGGATCGCGTGGTGGATATCAACCCGGCCAAGCAGGGACGTTATCTGCCCCTGAGCGGCGCGCGGGTGTCCTCGCCGCAAGAGGCCATGGACGCGTTGCCCGAGGGCGCCAATCTGTTTGTGATGAACTCCAACTACCTCGAAGAAATCAAGCGGATGACCGGTGGACGCTACGTCTATTACGCCGTTGACAGCGCTTCGTTCCAGTGACCATTGAGAATTTCCAAATGACCGACAACAGCATCAACCAAGCCTTCGAAGCCGAGTGCCGGGAGCAGATCGCCCAGCAGGGCGACGACCCGAAACTCACCGGCCTGGCCCGTGACTTCTTCAACGAGTCCGCCAAGCACAAGTACAGCTATCACTTCTCGTGGATGGGCCGCCCGATCATCCAGCTGCCGCAAGACATGCTGGCGATGCAGGAGATCATCTGGCGGGTCAAGCCGGACCTGGTGATCGAGTGCGGCATCGCCCATGGCGGTTCGATCATCTACTACGCTTCGCTGCTCGAATTGCAGGGCCATGGCGAAGTGCTGGGCATCGACCTGGATATCCGCGCCCACAACCGCGAAGCCATCGAGAGCCATCCGATGAGCAAGCGCATCAGCATGATCGAAGGTTCGAGCATCGACCCGGCGATCGCCGAACAGGTGCGCGCGGCGGCCGCGGGCAAGAAGGTCATCCTGGTGCTGGACTCCAACCACACCCACGATCATGTGCTCGAAGAGCTGCGCCTGTATGCGCCGCTGGTGTCGGTGGACAGCTACTGCGTGGTGATGGACACCGTGGTCGAGGACATGCCGGCGGACTTCTTCCCGGATCGCCCATGGGGCCCGGGCGACAACCCGAAAACCGCGGTCTGGGCCTACCTGGAAGAGAACCGCGATTTCGAGATCGACCAGCAGATGCAGAACAAGCTGCTGATCACCGTGGCGCCAGACGGCTATCTGCGTCGCGTACGTTAAATATCAAGATGGTTGCAAAACAGCACTTTGCCGGTTGTGGGGAAACACTGATGCAGGTTCAAGACAAGTCTCAAGACACTCGCGCACCGCTGAGCGAGCGTTTCACGCTGGTGGTGATAACCCACAACCGCAAGGCGTTCCTGCGCCGTACCTTGCAGTACTACAGCACCTATCCGTGCCGGATCCTGGTGCTGGACTCCTCGCTGCAGGCCGACGAGGCCCTGGTCGCGCAGTTTCCCCAGATCGACTACCGGCATCTGCCGCAGTTCACCTACAAGGGGTTGCAGGACAAGCTCACCTACGGCGTCGGGCAGGTCACCACGCCGTACATGGTGTTCGCCGCCGACGATGACTTCCTGCTGCATGGCGCGTTGACCGAATCGGTGGAGTTTCTCGAAGCCAACCCCGACTACGGCCTGTGCCACGGCTACGGGATGATGTACCTTGCCCGCGGCGCCGAGGTGAACTACTACCGGCGCGATTGCCGGGTCATCGAGGATTATTCCTCGCAGGACGCTGGCGAACGGGTCATGGCGTTCATGGGGCAGTTCCTGCCGCCGTTCTACGCAGTGACCCGCACCGACCTGCTGCAGCAGTGGTACAGCCTGCTGCCGCCGGGCACCAGCTTCGAATGGCAGGAAATCGGTCATACCTTCTTTCTGCTGGCATCGGCCAAGGCCCGCATCCTGCCGATTCCCTTCGCAGTGCGGGAAATCAACTACGGCGCTTCGGAACACAACACCAACGTGCTGACGGTGCTGACCTACGGCGATGCCAAGTCGGTGGCCCAGCGCGAGGCGTTTGCCGAGTTCCTTGCCTCGTTGCCTACGGGGCTCAGCGGCCAGGATCCTGCGCGGATCAAGCAGGTGGCCCTGGACAGCTTCGTGGCCATGGCCCAGTGCCTGCTGACCGGGCGTTCGCTCAACGGCAAGATGATTTTCCGTTCGGCCTGGGTCGAACCGGGCGCCGAGCCGGTGCGTTCGTTCGCTCCGGAACAGTTCGTCGAAATGCCGTTCTACAACAAGCCGATGTTCGATCTGCTGACCGAATTCGAATTCCTCATGCATGCGATGCCCGCCGGCCGCCTGCAGCTGCAGGAGCTGGAAGGCTTGCTGCTCAAGCAGCAGGAACTGATGCAAGTGCAGGTCAACGACACCGAGCGCACCCTGCGCAGTCGTTTGTGGGAGGCGCTGACGCTCAACCTGTTCAACGCCGAAGTGGTCCGGCGCCTGGCCGATTCGCTGCAGGCGTGCGAGGACAAGAGCGCCGAGGAACAGGAAGACGCCCGCAAGCTGCAGGCCTGGGCCGAGCGGCTGGCCACGGTGCCCTTCCAGGACGGCCCGGCACTGCTGGAGAGCATGCCGTCGGGACGCCTGTTGAACTGGCTGGAGGCACGCGGCCCCGACGCACAGCAGCTCAAGTCGATCCGGGAATACCTGGCCCGGCACAGTGGCGGCCCGACCTTCGGCATCCTGCTGCTCGACCTCGAGGCGGACATGGTCAAGTTGCAGGCGACCTTCGACAGCCTGGTCAACGGCTATTGCCGGGCCTTCCAGGTCGTGGTCTTCACCACCGGCGAGCTGCCGGCGACCACTACCGCCCGCGACACCGTGCATTTCGTCAAGGTCAGCACCGCCAACTACGTGGAGCGGATCAACCAGGCGCTGGCCCAGTCTTCCTGCGACTGGCTGGTCCTGGCCCGTGCCGGCGAGCGTTTCACCGCCAGCGGGCTGTTGCGCGCCAGCCTGGAACTGCTGGGCGCCGAAGGCTGCCGTGCGGTGGCCATGGATGAGATCCAGTACGCCGCCGACGGCACGTTGAAGGACGTGTTCCGTCCAGGCGTCAACCTGGACCTGCTGCAAAGCGTGCCGGACCTGATGGCCGGCCATTGGCTGATTCGCCGGGAGGTGTTGGCGGCTGCCGGCGGCTATTCGACGAACTTTGCCCAGGCCATGGAATACGACCTGTTGCTGCGCCTGATCGAGGACGGCGGCCTGGCCGGCCTGGCCCATCTGGCCGAGCCGTTGCTGATCGGCCACGCCGCACCGCAGGAGGAGAACCCGCAACAGAGCCAGGCGCTGACCCGGCACCTGGGCAAGCGTGGCTACCGGGCCCAGGTCGGTTCGACCCAGCCTGGGGTCTACCAGATCAACTACGCCCATGCCGAACGCCCCCTGGTCTCGATCATTCTGCGCAGCGAAGACAACCTGGAACAGTTGCAGCCTTGCCTGGTCAGCGTATTGCAGCGCACGCGCTACCAGCGCTACGAAGTGGTCATCGGCGACAACCACAGCCAGTCCCCGGAGCTGGCCGACTGGCTGGCCAGCCTGGAGCAGAAGGGCGAGCGCATTCGTGTGCTACGCAGCCCGCGGCGCCTGAGCGCCTCGGCGCTGTATAACGCGGCGAGCCAGGAGACCCGGGGCGAGTACCTGGTGCTGCTGGCGGCCGATGCCGAGGTGGTCAACGCCGACTGGCTGGAAAGCCTGCTCAACCAGGCGCAACGTCCGGAAATCGGCGTCGTCGGTGCCCGCCTGCTCGACGCCAGGGGCGCGACCACTTCGGCCGGCCTGGTCCTGGGCCTTAACGAGCATCTGGGCGCGGCGTTCGCCGGCGAGCCCAAGGGCGCCAGCGGCTACCTCAACGGTTTGCTCGCCGAGCAGAACTATTCGGCGGTTTCCGGGGCGTGCCTGATGATTCGCAAGGAGGTCTACAACGCCGTCGGCGGCCTGGACGAAGAGCATTTCGCCGAAGTGTTCGGCGATGTCGACCTGTGCCTGAAGGTGGCCGATGCCGGCTTGCTGACGGTCTGGACGCCGCAGGTGCAGATCCTCCACCCGGGCACCCTGGCGGACGATCCCCAGGCCGCGGCGGCCCTGCGTGACAAATGGGCGGCGCGTTTTGCCCATGACGTGGCGTACAACCAGAACCTGAGCCTGTGCGGCAAGGGTTTCACTCCCGGCGTTCCTGCCAGTGTCGACTGGGCGCAGCTGCTTGCATAAGCCTGGCTGACAGGTAAAAGGACTCAAGGCATGTTCAACGGCAAATCGATTCTTATCTCTGGTGGCACCGGTTCGTTCGGGCGCAATTTCATCCGGCGCCTGCTGGAGCAGTACCAGCCCAAGCGGGTGGTGGTGTTCTCGCGTGACGAACTGAAACAGTACGAAATGCAGCAGACCTTCAATGCGTCCTGCATGCGTTATTTCCTCGGCGACGTGCGCGACGCCGAGCGCCTGCGCCAGGCCATGCGCGGCATCGACTACGTGGTGCACGCCGCGGCCCTGAAGCAGGTGCCTGCGGCGGAATACAACCCTACCGAGTGCATTCGCACCAACGTCAATGGCGCGGAAAACATCATCGCCGCGGCCATCGACAACGGTGTGAAAAAAGTGGTCGCGCTGTCCACCGACAAGGCGGCCAGCCCGGTCAACCTGTATGGCGCGACCAAACTGCTGTCGGACAAGCTGTTCGTCGCGGCGAACAATATCGCCGGCGACCAGCAGACCCGCTTTGCCGTGGTGCGTTATGGCAATGTGGCGGGCTCCCGCGGGTCGGTGGTGCCGTTCTTCAGCAAGCTGATCGCCGGAGGCGCTCGTGAATTGCCCATCACCGACGAGCGCATGACCCGCTTCTGGATCACCCTGGACCACGGTGTGCAGTTCGTGCTCGACAGCTTCTCGCGCATGCATGGCGGCGAAATTTTCGTGCCGAAGATCCCTTCGATCCGCATCGTCGACCTGGCGCAGGGCATGGCGCAGCATCTGCCGCACAAGCGGGTGGGCATCCGTCCCGGGGAGAAGCTCCACGAACTGATGGTGCCGCTGGACGACGCGCGCATGACCCTGGAGTTCGCCGACCACTACACCATCCAGCCGTCGATCCGCTTCACCAACGTCAACCTCGACTTCGCCGTGGATGGCCTGGGCGAGCGGGGCCAGCCGGTGGACGAGGAGTTCGAATACCGCTCCGACACCAACCCGCATTTCCTCTCGGTGGAGCAGATCGCCGAGCTGCACGCCGGGTTGTCGGCATGATTCCCTACGGGCGCCAGAGTCTCGACCAGGCCGATATCGATGCGGTGGTGGCGGTGTTGCAGTCCGACTGGCTGACCCAGGGACCGAGCATCGAACGCTTCGAACAGGCCATGGCCAGCCGTTGCGAGGCGGGTTTCGGCGTGGCGGTGTGCAATGCCACCGCGGCCTTGCACATTGCCTGTCTGGCCGCCGGGCTGGGGCCGGGGGACCGGTTGTGGACCACGCCCAATACCTTCCTGGCGTCGGCCAACTGCGGGCGCTATTGCGGCGCCGAGGTGGACTTCGTCGATATCGACCCGCACACCTGGAACATGAATGCCCGGGCACTGGCCCGCAAGCTGGAGGCTGCCGAGCGCAGCGGGACCCTGCCCAAGGTGGTGGTGGCGGTGGCGTTCTCCGGGCAAAGCTGCGACATGCGGGCGATGGCGCAATTGGCCAAGCGTTATGACTTCGTGCTGATCGAGGATGCCTCCCACGCGGTGGGTGCGTCCTATGCCGGGCGTCCGGTGGGCTGTGGCGAGTTTGCCGCGATGACGGTGTTCAGTTTCCATCCGGTGAAAATCATCACCAGCGCCGAGGGCGGGATGGTCCTGACCAACGACCCACGGTTGGCGGACCACCTGCGGCGCCTGCGCAGCCACGGCATGACCCGTGACCCGGCGCAGATGAGCGAGCCGAGCCACGGCCCCTGGTACTACCAGCAGACCGAACTGGGTTTCAACTATCGGATCACCGACCTGCAGGCAGCCTTGGGCCTGTCGCAGCTGGACAAGCTCGAAGGTTTCGTCGCCCGGCGCCGACAGCTCGCCGCTCGTTACCAGCAGCTGCTGGGCGATCTGCCGCTGACCTTGCCACAGGCCCAGGCCGATGCGGAGTCAGCCTGGCACCTGTATGTGGTGCGCTTGCAAACCGAACGCATCCGTCGCCCTCACCGCGAGGTGTTCGAGGCGCTGCGCGCGGCTGGCGTGGGCGTCAACCTGCACTACATTCCAGTGCATTTGCAGCCTTATTACCGCGACCTGGGCTTCGCCGCCGGCGATTTCCCCGAGGCTGAGCGCTATTACGCCGAGGCCATCAGCCTGCCGCTGTTTCCAGCGCTGGACGATGCCCGGCAAACCTATGTGGCCGAGCAATTGCGCCGGCTTGTCCTGGAGCCCGCCCAGCCTTGAGCGCCATCGCGATCATTCCCGCCCGAGGCGGCAGCAAGCGCATTCCGCGCAAGAACCTCAAGCCGTTCGACGGCGTGCCGATGATTGCCCGCTCGATTGCCACGGCGCTCGACTCCGGACTGTTCGACCAGGTGCTGGTCAGTACCGACGATCCGGAGATCGCCGAGCTGGCCAGGGCCTGCGGCGCCCGCGTGCCCTTCATGCGGCCGACGGAGCTGGCGGACGATTTCACCGGCACCGGCCCGGTGATCGCGCATGCCCTGGAAGCGTTGCGCGAGCATGGCGAGACTTTCGATTACGCCTGCTGCATCTATGCCACCGCGCCCTTGCTGCAGGTGCGCTACCTGCGCCAGGGGTTCGCGGCGCTGGCGGCCCATCCCGACAAGTCCTTCGCCTTTTCCGTGTGCAGTTTTGCGTTCCCGGTGCAGCGCGCCCTGACCCTGGACGAGCAGGGCGCGCTGACCGCGCTGTATCCGGAGTTTCGCGGCACCCGCTCCCAGGACTTGCCACCGGCCTATCAGGATGCGGGGCAGTTTTATTGGGGGCGCAGCGCGGCCTGGTTGCGTGGCGACCTGGTGTTTTCCCCGCTCAGCTTGCCGGTGATCCTGCCGCGGCACCTGGTCCAGGACATCGACAGCGAAGAGGACTGGTTGCGCGCGGAGTACCTGTATGCGGCGCTCAAGGCCGGGGGAGAGCTGGAGTGAGGCTGCTGATCCGTGCCGATGCGTCGCCGGCCATCGGCAGCGGGCACATCGCCCGCTGCCTGACCCTGGCCCGCAAACTGCGGGAGCAGGGCGCCACGGTGGCGTTCGCCTGCCGGACCTTGCCTGGGCATGCGCTGGAGCGTCTGGTCGAGCAGGGCTTCCAGGCCTTCGCGTTGCCGGCGCACTATCCGCACGAAACCCAGGGGGACATCGAAGCATTGCTGCCCTGGCAGGCGGATATCGCCGCTTTGCAGGCTCGGTTGCAGGATCAACCGCGTTTCGACTGGGTGCTGGTCGACCATTACGGTCTCGATGCCCAATGGCAGCAGGCGGCACGCCAGTGGGCGCCGCGGATCGCCGCCATCGACGACCTGGCCAACCGGCGGCACGCCGTCGATCTGTTGCTCGACCAGAATTTCAGCGGCACGCCGCAGGCATACGCGGGGCTGCTCGGCAGCGCTTGCCGGACGTTGTTTGGGCCGCATTTCGCCCTGTTGCGAGAAGAGTTCGATTGCCCGCCGATCGTCATCCGGCAACGGGCACGCCGGGTGTTGGTGAACTTTGGCGGTTTCGATGCAGCCAGCCAGACGCACAAGGCCATGCAGGCGTTGAGCGGGCTTGCAGGGCTGGAGGTGGATTTTGTCGCCGGTGCCGACAATCCGGCCTGGGAGCAGATGCAGCGCCTGGCCGCCGGTCGTGAAGATTGGCGCTTGCACGCCTATACCCGCGACTTCTTCCGCCTGATGGCCGAGGCGGACCTGTTTATCGGTGCCGGTGGCGGCACCAGCTGGGAGCGCGCCGCGCTGGGCCTGCCGACCCTGTGCATCAGCGTGGCCGGCAACCAGGAGGCCAATGCCCGGCAGTTGGCCGAAGCGGGCATGCACCTCTACCTGGGCGGCAGCGAGCAAGTGAGTGTCGAACAGATACGCCAGGCGGTCGTGGCGCTCGTCGACGATTACCCGTTGCGCCAGGCCCTGGCGCAACGCTCCCGACAGTTGGTGGACGGGCAGGGGGCAGCGCGGGTGGCGGCGGCGCTGCTTGAGAGGACGGGACGGCCTGTGTGCGGTGCCGGTGAGAAAACGGCCACCGATGAATTCATGCGTGAAGCGAAGGAAGACCCCAATGACTAGTTTCAAGATCGGCCCGCGTTCGATTGGCGCCGGCTCGCCACCTTTCATCATCGCCGAGATGAGTGGCAACCATAACCAGTCGCTGGAGGTCGCCCTGCAGATCGTCGAGGCGGCGGCCAAGGCCGGTGCCCATGCCTTGAAGCTGCAGACCTACACCGCCGACACCATGACCCTGGACCTGGATCATGGCGAGTTCTTCATCAAGGATCCGTCCAGTCTCTGGGCCGGCTCCTCGCTGTATGCCTTGTATGAAAAGGCCCATACGCCCTGGGAGTGGCACGCGCCGATCTTCGCTCGCGCCAGGGAGCTGGGGATGCTGGCATTTTCCACGCCATTCGATGAGAGCGCCGTGGACTTCCTCGAGAGCCTCGATGTGCCTGCCTACAAGATCGCCAGTTTCGAAAACACCGACCTGCCGCTGATCCGTCGGGTCGCGGCGACCGGCAAGCCGCTGATCATCTCCACGGGCATGGCCAGCATCGCCGAGCTGGACGAGAGCGTGCGCGCGGCCCGGGAAGCCGGTTGCAAGGACCTGGTGCTGCTCAAGTGCACCAGCACCTACCCGGCGTCGCCGGAAAACAGCAACATCCTGACCATTCCCCATCTGCGCGAACTGTTCGGCTGTGAAGTCGGCCTGTCCGATCACTCCATGGGCGTCGGCGTCTCGGTGGCCGCGGTGGCGCTGGGGGCCACGGTGGTGGAGAAGCATTTCACCCTCGATCGCGCTGCTGGCGGGGTCGACGCCAGTTTTTCCCTGGAGCCGTCGGAACTGCACAGCCTGGTGCTGGAAACCGAACGCGCCTGGCAGGCCCTGGGCCAGGTGCGCTACGGCGCGACCGAGGCCGAGCGCCAGTCGGTGCTATACCGTCGCTCGCTATATGTCACCCGGGACATGGCGGCGGGGGAAGTGTTCAGCGGCGACAACCTCAGGGCTATCCGCCCGGGCCTGGGGCTGGCCCCCAAGCACATCGATGCGATTCTCGGGCGTTGCGCACGCCAGGCCCTCAAGCGCGGTACCGCGCTGGACTGGGCGTTTGTCGAATAGTCGTTTATCGGCACGATTCGGCAAAATAGCGTGACCTGCAAGTCATAACGCGCATCTTCACTGTATTGTATTGACCGGGAAGATGGCGCCTGGCCGGCAACGGCGCAGTGATGGTCATCTACTCTTCCCGCTGTCGCCTGTCAGGGATGACAGGAATTTTCTGTTTATCGGCAGCCCCGGTCCCCGTGACCGGGGTATTCAGCTGTTTATTATTGGGAAGCCGTAATGATTGGCATAAAGAGCATTGCGAGCTACGTGCCCGTAGCCGGCGTGGACAATTACGCACAAGGTGCAAAATTCGAGAAGGATGAAGAATTCATCCTCGGCAAGATCGGTTCGGCCTTCCTGCCGCGCAAAGACGCGACGCAGGAAACCTCGGACCTGTGTGTCGAAGCGGTCAATGCGCTGTTCACCAACAACCCGCAGCTGGCGCGCGAGTCGATCGACGCGTTGATCGTCGTCACCCAGAACGGCGACGAGGAAGGCCTGCCGCACACTGCGGCGATCGTGCAGGACAAGCTGGGCCTGCCAACCCACGTCGCGGCCTTCGATATTTCCCTGGGCTGCTCCGGTTATGTCTACGGCATCTATGCGCTCAAGGGCTTCATGGAGGCCGCGGGCCTGAAGAACGGCCTGCTGGTGACCGCCGATCCCTATTCGAAAATCGTCAATCCGGAAGACCGCAACACCACCATGCTGTTCGGTGATGCGGCAACGGCCACCTGGATGGGCGAGGACGCGCCCTGGCAACTGGGCAAGGCCAAGTTCGGCACCGACGGTTCCGGTGCGCCCCATCTGAAAGTCAGCGATGGCGTGTTTTTCATGAACGGCCGCCAGGTCTTCAACTTCGCGCTGTTGAAAGTCCCTGCGCATCTGCATGAGTTGCTCGACGAGTCGGGGCTTACGCCCGAGCAGATCGATGCGTTCTGCATCCACCAGGGCAGCGCGGCAATCGTCGATGCGGTAGCGCGTCGTTTCGAGGGCGAGCCGGAGAAGTTCATCAAGGACATGGTCGAGACCGGTAACACCGTGTCGTCCAGCATTCCGCTGCTGCTGGAAAAGCACGTGCTCGAGTCGAGCTGGCAACGTGTGGCCCTGAGCGGTTTCGGTGTGGGGCTGTCCTGGGGCTCGGCGATTATCTATCGTCCATGAGTTGATCCGTCCAGCCTCCAAAAATGGCGCCCAGGGTGTACCCTGAGCGCTATTTTTTTGCATGAAGAAAACAGGCACATAGCGCATGAGCGAAAGCTTCGAGGGCAATGCCCAGGTCATACAGGCTCGCTGGCCACGCCTGCTCGAGCGGCTGCTGGCAGAGGACAGTGCCGCGCTGCAGGCGGATCTGGTCGAGGGGCTGGGCTCGACCCTGAGCATTTCCGGGATCCAGCTCACCAGTCGTCACGACCGTACCGCAGAGGCCAGGACCCAGGCCGCGAGCCTGCCCGTGGACAGCCCGGTGGTCCATCTGTACGGCACCGGCCTGGGCGACTTGCAGCAGGTCTTGCTGGAAAATCCTGCGTTGCAGCGCTTGCAGGTGCACATCCTGAACGGTGCGGTATTCGCCCTGGTGCTGCAATTGCTCGACCAGCAGGCCTGGTTGAGCGACCCACGGGTGGAGCTGGCATATGCCGGCGACCTGGCGGAAATCCAGATGCCGTTCTTCGCCTTGCCCGCCGAGCTGGTACTGGCGGATGACCACAATGCCAAGATCCGCGACCGCCTGGTCAGCGAGGTGCACCTGGCCTTCAATAACCGCGACTTCGTGGCCGATTCCCCGGAGGTGCTCCAGCGCCTGCAATCGAGCGCCGAGCTGGTGGCCGGCGACAGCGACGTGGCGCAGCTGTTCGGCACCCAGGCCGGGCGGGAGGTTTTCGTGATCGCCACCGGGCCGAGCCTGGAGCGGCATTTCGAACGCTTGCGCCAGATACGCTCCCAGGCTCAACGTCCGCTACTGATCTGTGTCGATACCGCCTACCGCCCGTTGCTCAAGCAGGGGATCGAGCCGGATATCGTGGTCAGTATCGATCACCGCATTTCCGGCCTTCACCTGCCGCCCGAGCAGTCCGCGGGTATCGCCCTGGTCTATCTGCCGATGGTCGACCCGCAGATCCTGGCGCGCTGGCAGGGGCCACGTTATGTGGGGTACTCGGCCAGCCCGATCTACGGCTGGATACGCCAGCAGTTGCCCAAGGCGCAGCTGTATGTCGGCGGCAGCGTGATTCACCCGACGGTAGATCTGGCGGTCAGAATGGGCGCGCAGCAGATCACCCTGTTCGGTGCCGACTTTGCCTTCCCGATGAACAAGACCCACGCCGGCTGGCTCGATGGCGAGTTGGGGCCGCAACTGGGCGCTGCCCGGCATTGGGTGCTGGACGGGCATGGCCAGCGAGTCCGAACCCAGCTCAACTTCCGCAGCTACCTGTGCGAGCTGGAGCGTTTCATCGCCGGGCATCCGCAGGTGCACTTCTATAACAGCAGTCGGGACGGGGCCATGATTGCCGGCACGACCTACCATCCGGAGTTCAGCCAATGAGCGAAGTCGAGGGGCTGATCACTCGCTTGCAACAATGCGCCGACGGCTTTCGCCTGGGACACGATGTCGAAGCGGCCATGACCATGGTCCAGTTGATAGAGGCGGCCCAGGCGGTGATCGATAGCGCTGCGCCGGAACAGCGGCAGGACTGGGAAGCATTGCTTGGCCTGATGTTCGAGTGCCAGCAAGGGCAAAACTGGCTCGCCCTGGCCGACTACCTGCAATACGAGTGCGTCGAACTGCTGCGCTGCGTCGGCATCCGCTGAAACATTTCTCCTGGCGGCCGGAACTGGCGACTTTCGTTCGGGTGGTTCCGGCATTTTCCTGACGCCATTTTTTTACCCCATGAATTCGCCAAGCCCTTGATTTACGAGGGGTGGCACCCTGATGGCAAATTTTTTTGAAAATCCCCTAAAGCAACTTGCATTGCCGACGATAACTATTACGAAGGTTCTCTAGGCCATACCCGGCGGTTGCCAGGGCCGGAAGCCGCAGTACCCAACCAACGAGGAATTCGTCATGGCTTTAACAGTAAACACTAACGTCACATCGTTGAACGTTCAGAAGAACCTGAACAAGGCTTCCGATGCGCTGTCGACTTCGATGACTCGCCTGTCTTCCGGCCTGAAAATCAACAGCGCCAAAGACGACGCTGCTGGTCTGCAAATCGCAACCCGTATGACTTCGCAGATCCGTGGTCAGACCATGGCGATCAAAAACGCCAACGACGGTATCTCCATCGCTCAGACCGCTGAAGGCGCGATGCAGGAATCCACCAACATCCTGCAGCGTATGCGTGAACTGGCTGTTCAAGCACGAAACGACTCCAACGGCACTGCTGACCGCGTTGCTCTGAACAAAGAATTCGCTTCGATGTCGGACGAGCTGACTCGTATCGCCAAGTCGACCAACCTGAACGGCAAGAACCTGATCGACGGTACCGCTGGCACCATGACCTTCCAGGTCGGTTCCAACACCGGTGCGACCAACCAGATCACCATCACTCTGGCCAGCGGCTTCGACGCTGCGACCCTGAGCGTTGACTCTGCTACCATCGCTATCACCGGTAGCGACAGCACCACTGCCGAAGCCAGCTCCAAGAAAGCGATCGACGCAATCGACAAGGCCCTGGCAACCATCAACGCCAGCCGTGCTGACCTCGGTGCTGCGCAAAACCGTCTGACCAGCACCGTCTCCAACCTGCAGAACATCAACGAAAACGCTGAAGCTGCACGGGGCCGCGTACAAGATACCGACTTCGCTGCTGAAACCGCCCAGCTGACCAAGCAGCAAACCCTGCAACAGGCTTCCACTTCGGTTCTGGCCCAGGCCAACCAACTGCCATCCGCTGTACTGAAGCTGCTTCAGTAATAGCCGGCTAGGCTTAGGCGGGGGAGTGCGCTAGTCGTGCTCTCTCGCTTTTTACGTTAAGAGGTGATGGACATGGATATGAGCGTGAAGCTGAACTTGTCTTATTCAGCGGCCAAGCCGGCGACGCCTGTTGCCGACAAGCCGGTGGAGAAGCCTCAAGCAGACGTTGTGGCACTCTCCGCCGCCAAGGAAGAGAGTAAACAGGCGCAACAGGTCGAGCAGGACAAATTGAAAATGGCCGTGGCAGAAATTGAAAAGTTTGTGCAGTCGGTCAAGCGAAACCTCGAATTCTCGATCGACGAACCTTCTGGCAAGGTCGTCGTTAAGGTCATTGCCAGCGACTCCGGTGAGGTGATCCGTCAGATCCCCAACGAAGAAGTCCTGAAACTGGCCAATAGTTTGAATGATGCGAGCAGCTTGTTGTTCAGCGCTAAGGTCTGACAGCTGGCACGAAATTTGTTGCTATGTTCTTTTGGGCGTTGTAATGGTCAAAAGACCGGCGACACACTGAAGGGAGATCTCCATGGCAAGTCCAATTCTACCGGGTACCGGTCTCGGCTCCGGCCTCGATACCGGTGCTATCGTCAAAGCCTTGGTGAACGCTGACAAAGCGGCCAAGCAAGGTCAGATCGATCGGGGAACAGCCACCAACTCCGCGAGCATCTCCGGGATCGGTACCCTGAAGTCCCTGTTGTCGACCTTTCGGACCACCATTACCGAGCTCAGCAGCAAGACCAATCCGCAGTTCCCCGGTTATGCCGCCACTACTTCCGACAACAAGTACGTAACGGCAGTCGCTGGCAACAACGCAGTCAACGGCAGCTATGTCGTCTCGGTCGGCAATCTTGCAACCGCCTCGAAAGTCACCAGTGCTGCCTTCGCCGGTGGTGCTACCAGTGCTATTCCGACTGGTACTTTGAAAATCAGTCAAAATGGCACTAACTACAACCTCGATGTGAAGGCCGGTGCGACCCTGCAATCGGTGCGTGACTCGATCAACGCCGACGCTTCGCTCAAGAGCGCCGGGATCAGCGCCAACATCGTGACCGACTCCTTCGGCTCGCGCCTGGTGGTGGGGTCTACCACCACGGGGGCGGGTTCCGATATTTCCCTGAGTGGTATTGCTGGCCTGGAGATCGATGGCAGCACCGTCGTCGGGAGCGCTGGTTCACCGATGACCGCTACCTCCGCCGGGTCCATTGGTGCCGTGGCCAAGGATGCCAACTTCACCGTTGATGGCATGGCGCTGACGAGCAAGACCAACGCCGTGGACAAGGCGGTTTCCGGGATGACCTTCAACCTGGTCGCTCCTGGTACCTCGACTATTACCGTGGCGGCCAACACCGATGGTTTGAAGGCTTCGATCCAGAAGTTCGTCGACGCCTACAACGCGGTGGCCAACAGTGTGACCGCGCTGACCAAGCCGTCCCTGGATGATGACGGCAAGCCGACCATCCCGGCGCAGTTGACCGGCGACTCGTTGCCGCGCTCGATTCTGGCGGCCATTCGCGCGCCGCTGTCGGAAGTGGGGTCTGGCGACAAGCTGACCGTTCTGGCTCAGTTGGGCATCACCACCAACCAGAAGACCGGTGCCCTGGACTTCGACTCCACCAAGTTCACCGCGGCGATGAACGACAAGAAACTCGGTGGTGAGGTTCAGACCCTGTTCACCGGTGAAAATGGTCTGCTGAACCGCATGGACAAGGCCATTGCGCCTTTTGCCCAGACCGGCGGCGTTCTCGACCAGCGCACCACCGCGCTGAACAAGACCAAGACCAAGCTGGCTGCGGATCAGGCGGCGCTGGATCGTCGTATCGAGACCCTGACGGCGGTCCTGACCAAGAAGTACAACGACATGGATACCCTGGTCGGCAAGTTGAAGGCCACCGCCAGCAACATCACTTCGATGTTCGAGGCGTTGACGGCGCAACAGAAAGGCTGATTGATGCAAGGCGCCAAAAGCCCGGCAACGTTCATAGCGTTCCGGGCTTTTGGCTTTTGATCTAAAGTTTTTTGACGCAGCGTCGATACGCTGGTTATACGAACCCTTGAGTTTTGATGAGGTAGAACATGAACCCGATGTTAGCCCTTCGGCAATACCAGAAGGTCGGATCCCAGGCGCAGACTTCCGAGGCCAGTCCTCATCGCCTGGTGCAAATGCTGATGGAGGGCGGTCTGGACCGTATCGCTCAAGCCAAGGGCGCGATGGAGCGCAAGGATGTCGCCAACAAAGGCGTATTCATCAGCAAGGCCATCGGCATCATCGGCGGCTTGCGCGAAGGGCTCGACCTGGAAAACTCGGCGGATTCCCTGGGGGATCTGGACAGTCTGTACACCTACATGATGACTCGCCTCGCCGAGGCCAACATCAAGACCGATCCGTCGATTCTCGACGAGGTCGCAGGCCTGCTGCGAACCGTCAAGGAAGGCTGGGACGCCATCGCTGCGCCGGGTCCGCAGTTCTAAGGAGATCATCACCATGAGTCTTGTATTGCAGCGTATCGAAGAAACCCGAGAAGCACTGATTGCCGCCCTGGCCGAGCGTGACTGGGAGGCAATCGGTCAGCTGGACCTGGCGTGCCGATCCTGCATGGAAGACATCTTGAGTGAGGCCCCGGAGGATGAGGTCGCATTGCGCGAGAATCTACAAGAGCTGCTGGGGGTCTATCGGCAGTTGCTTGAGGTGACGACGGGGGAGCGGCAGGCAATAGTCGACGAGATGTCGCAGATCCATCAAGCGCAGAACGCGGCAAAGGTTTACCATCTGTTCGGTTAATTAACCCCTCAGTTAATCCGAATCCAGTGCGCCATAAATTTGACTGTGCACGCTTTTTTGACTTAACTAGTGGCTGTTTTCAGATTTCAGACGTCTATCAGGCTCAAAATGCCTACAAGCGTCTAGCTTGCCCTGATTCCGGGCATTGAGTTGACTAGGGAAGTTGCTATTGCATGTGGCGTGAAACCAAAATTCTGCTAATTGATGACGATAGCGTCCGCCGCCGCGATCTGGCGGTGATTTTAAATTTTCTTGGCGAAGAAAATTTACCCTGCGGTAGCCATGACTGGCAGCAGGCTGTCGGCTCTTTGTCATCAAGTCGTGAAGTGATCTGTGTCCTCATTGGGACTGTAAATGCTCCTGGCGCACTTCTGGGCTTGTTAAAGACACTCTCGACCTGGGATGAGTTCCTTCCGGTTTTGTTAATGGGCGATAATTCTTCCATCGACCTGCCTGAAGACCAGCGTCGGCGAGTGCTTTCCACCCTGGAAATGCCCCCCAGCTACAGCAAATTGCTCGATTCCCTGCACCGTGCCCAGGTCTATCGTGAAATGTACGATCAGGCCCGCGAGCGCGGTCGCCATCGCGAGCCCAACCTCTTTCGCAGTCTGGTCGGCACCAGCCGGGCGATCCAGCATGTGCGGCAGATGATGCAGCAAGTGGCGGATACCGATGCCAGCGTGTTGATCCTCGGTGAGTCCGGTACTGGCAAGGAAGTGGTGGCGCGCAACCTGCACTATCACTCCAAGCGCCGCGAAGCGCCGTTCGTGCCGGTCAACTGCGGCGCGATTCCGGCCGAGTTGCTGGAGAGCGAGCTGTTCGGGCATGAGAAGGGCGCCTTCACTGGGGCCATCACCAGCCGTGCCGGACGTTTCGAGCTGGCCAATGGCGGCACCCTGTTCCTCGACGAGATCGGCGACATGCCGTTGCCAATGCAGGTCAAGCTGTTGCGCGTTCTCCAGGAGCGTACCTTCGAGCGCGTGGGGAGCAACAAGACCCAGAGCGTCGATGTGCGGATCATCGCCGCGACGCACAAGAATCTCGAAAGCATGATCGAGGTCGGCAGCTTCCGTGAAGACCTGTACTACCGCCTGAATGTATTCCCGATCGAAATGGCGCCGCTGCGTGAGCGCGTGGAAGATATCCCGCTGCTGATGAACGAGCTGATCTCGCGCATGGAGCACGAGAAGCGCGGTTCGATCCGCTTCAACTCCGCGGCCATCATGTCGCTGTGTCGTCATGGTTGGCCGGGCAACGTTCGCGAGCTGGCCAACCTGGTGGAGCGCATGGCGATCATGCACCCCTACGGTGTGATCGGCGTGGTCGAGTTGCCGAAGAAATTCCGCTATGTCGACGATGAAGACGAGCAGCTGGTGGACAGCCTGCGCAGCGACCTGGAAGAGCGGGTGGCAATCAACGGCCACACGCCAGACTTCGCCGCTACCGCCATGCTGCCGCCGGAAGGCCTGGATCTGAAGGACTACCTCGGCGGCCTGGAGCAGGGCCTGATCCAGCAGGCGCTCGACGACGCCAATGGCATTGTGGCGCGGGCGGCAGAGCGTCTGCGCATCCGCCGCACCACGCTGGTGGAGAAAATGCGCAAGTACGGCATGAGCCGTCGCGAGGGTGATGAACAGGCGGATGATTGACGCCTGTTTTTTAACCTGTTGAAATCCGGGCGGTTTTTTTTAGGCACGGGTATTGCTAAGTCTCTCTCAACGTTCCGTTTAACTGACGGTCAGCCACGCGAGAGAGCACGATGCCCCAAGCCGCCCAGATGTCTCCTGTCCCTGAAGCCCAGGGGCAATCGTCGTCCGTAGAGCAGGCAAGCCGGCTTGGCCTTGAGCAGGCGTTTGCCTTGTTCAACCAGATGTCGAGCCAGCTTACCGATTCCTACAGCATGCTTGAGGCCCGGGTCACCGAGCTCAAGGGCGAACTGGCCGTGGTCAGTGCCCAGCGCATGCAGGAGCTGGCGGAAAAAGAGCGTCTGGCCAACCGCCTGCAAAACCTCCTCGATCTGTTGCCGGGTGGCGTGATTGTCATCGACGCCCAGGGCATTGTCCGTGAAGCCAATCCTGCCGCCTGCGATCTCCTGGGCCTGCCCCTGGAGGGCGAGCTGTGGCGTCATGTCATCGCGCGCTGTTTTGCCCCGCGGGAAGATGACGGCCATGAAATTTCCTTGAAGGACGGACGGCGGCTGTCGATCGCTACCCGCTCGCTGGATGCCGAGCCGGGCCAGTTGGTGTTGCTCAACGACCTGACTGAAACCCGTCACCTGCAAGACCAGTTGGCCCGTCATGAGCGCTTGTCTTCCCTTGGGCGCATGGTCGCCTCCTTGGCGCATCAGATCCGCACACCGTTGTCCGCCGCGCTGTTGTATGCCAGTCATCTGACCGAGCAGGAGCTGCCTGTCGCCACCCAGCAGCGATTTGCCGGACGCCTGAAGGAGCGCCTGCACGAGCTGGAACACCAGGTGCGCGACATGCTGGTGTTTGCCCGCGGCGAGCTGCCGCTGACCGATCGCGTCACCCCCAAGGCGCTGTTGCAGTCGCTGCAGGCGGCTGCCTTGACCCATGTACAGGACGTGCCGGTGCGCTGGCAGTGCGATAGCCATGTCGGTGAGCTGCTGTGCAATCGCGACACCCTGGTGGGCGCCGTGCTCAACCTGATCGAGAACGCCATCCAGGCGAGCGCCGGCCAGGTGCGCCTGAAAGTTCACCTGTATACCCGGGGCAACAGCCTGCGCTTGTGTGTCAGTGATAGCGGCAGCGGCATCGACGCTGGGGTGCTGGCGCGTCTGGGCGAGCCGTTTTTTACCACCAAGGCCACGGGAACCGGCCTCGGCCTGACGGTCGTCAAGGCGGTGGCGCGTGCCCATCAGGGAGAATTGCTGCTGCGCTCGCGTCCTGGGCGCGGTACCTGTGCGCTGGTGGTTTTGCCGCTGTTTTCCGGCGCGCAAGGAGTGGAGTGAAGGTAATGGCAATCAAGGTTTTACTGGTTGAAGACGATCGCGCCCTGCGCGAGGCCCTGGCGGATACGCTGCTGTTGGCCGGTCATGACTACAAGGCGGTCGGCAGCGCGGAAGAAGCGCTGGAGGCGGTGTCTGGCGAGTCGTTCAGCCTGGTGGTCAGCGACGTCAACATGCCGGGCATGGACGGTCATCAGTTGCTGGGCCTGTTGCGTGCGCGTCAGCCGCAGCTTCCGGTGCTGCTGATGACCGCTCATGGTGCGGTCGAGCGGGCGGTCGAGGCCATGCGTCAAGGCGCTGCCGACTATCTGGTCAAGCCATTCGAGCCCAAGGCACTGCTGGACCTGGTGGCGTGCCACGCCCTGGGTGGCCGGGGCGCGGCGGAAGGCGAAGGGCCGGTGGCATTCGAGCCTGCCAGCGCGCAGTTGCTCGAGCTGGCGGCGCGGGTCGCGCGCAGCGATTCCACAGTATTGATCTCTGGCGAGTCCGGCACCGGCAAAGAGGTGTTGGCGCGTTACATTCACCAGCAATCCCCGCGCGCCAGCCAGCCGTTCATCGCCATCAACTGTGCGGCGATTCCGGACAACATGCTCGAGGCCACGCTGTTCGGTCATGAGAAGGGAGCTTTTACCGGCGCCATCGCCGCCCAGCCCGGCAAGTTCGAGCAAGCCGATGGCGGCACACTGCTGCTGGACGAGATTTCCGAGATGCCGCTGGGCCTGCAAGCCAAGTTGTTGCGGGTGCTGCAAGAGCGTGAAGTCGAGCGGGTGGGCGCGCGCAAGCCCATCACCCTGGACATTCGCGTGATAGCCACCACCAACCGCGACCTGGCCGGCGAAGTGGCGGCGGGGCGCTTCCGTGAAGACCTTTACTACCGGCTCTCGGTGTTTCCGCTGGCCTGGCGTCCACTGCGCGAGCGGACCGCCGATATCCTGCCGCTGGCCGAGCGCCTGTTGGCCAGGCACGTCAATAAAATGAAGCACGCTGCGGCGCGCCTGTCGGCCGAGGCGCAGGCGTGCCTGGTCGGTTATCCGTGGCCGGGCAACGTGCGCGAGCTGGATAACGCCATCCAGCGTGCCTTGATCCTGCAGCAGGGCGGCCTGATCCAGCCGGAAGACTTTTGCCTGGGCGGGCCGCTGGCCTGTGCGCCGCTGCCGGCGGCGCCTGCTGCCATGACGCCGGTGCGCGCTATGCCGGTGGAAGCCGAAGTGCCGACGGCTGAATCCGCCGGGGCCCTGGGCGACGATCTGCGGCGTCGCGAATTCCAGATGATCATCGATACCCTGCGCGCCGAGCGCGGCCGTCGCAAGGAAGCGGCCGGACGGCTGGGTATCAGCCCGCGGACCCTGCGCTACAAGCTGGCGCAGATGCGCGATGCCGGAATGGATGTCGAGGCTTATCTGTTTGCAACATGAAGCGTGAAGACTTGAGCCTCTACAGGCTTTTGTTCGGTGCCACCGTGGAGCTGGCACCCTTGTTGCTAACACCTCACTAACCGCTGCGTGAGTGTCAAAAAATTGCGGGTCGTCGGAGAGAGTAGACCATGAGCCAAGGTATTGAATTTAATCGGTTGATGCTGGACATGCGAGCCATGCAAATGGACGCCATGGCCCAGCCTAAATCGGCCGCGGTGCCGCAGGTGAGCGGCAGCAGTTTTTCCGACATGCTTGGGCAGGCGGTGAACAAGGTCAACGATACCCAGCAGGCCTCCAACCAGCTGGCCTCGGCCTTCGAGATCGGTAAGAGCGGCGTCGACCTGACGGACGTGATGATCGCTTCGCAGAAGGCCAGCGTGTCGTTCCAGGCGTTGACCCAGGTGCGCAACAAGCTGGTTCAGGCGTACCAAGACATCATGCAGATGCCGGTTTAAGGACGAGATTGAGTCATGGCAGAAGCAGTCGCCGATAACGTACCGGCCAAGGCCACTCCGACAGAAGGCAAACCGCCGCTGTTCGGTCTGTCCTTTCTGGAAAACCTCTCCGAAATGACCATGCTGCGTCAGGTCGGCCTTTTGGTCGGCCTGGCCGCCAGCGTGGCGATTGGTTTTGCCGTGGTGTTGTGGTCCCAGCAGCCCGATTACCGTCCGCTGTACGGCAGCCTTGCCGGCATGGACGCCAAGCAGGTCATGGATACCCTGGCCTCCGCCGACATTCCCTACACCGTCGAGCCCAACTCCGGTGCCTTGCTGGTCAAGGCCGACGACCTGCCGCGCGCGCGCCTCAAGCTGGCGGCTGCCGGCGTGGCGCCGGGCGACGGCAACATCGGTTTCGAGATCCTCGACAAGGAGCAGGGCCTGGGGACCAGCCAGTTCATGGAAGCGACCCGTTACCGTCGCGGCCTGGAAGGCGAACTGGCGCGCACCATCTCCAGCCTGAACAACGTCAAGGGCGCGCGCGTGCACCTGGCCATTCCGAAAAGCTCGGTATTCGTGCGCGATGAGCGCAAGCCCAGCGCTTCGGTGCTGGTCGAGCTGTATTCCGGTCGTTCGCTGGAGCCGGGCCAGGTTGTCGCCATCGTCAATCTGGTGGCGACCAGCGTTCCCGAGCTGAGCAAGTCGCAGATCACCGTGGTCGACCAGAAGGGCAACCTGCTCTCCGACCAGGCGGAAAACTCCGAACTGACCATGGCCGGCAAGCAATTCGACTACAGCCGCCGCATGGAAAGCATGCTGACCCAGCGGGTGCACAATATCCTGCAGCCGATCCTGGGCAACGACCGCTACAAGGCTGAAGTGTCCGCCGATGTGGACTTCAGCGCCGTCGAGTCGACCTCCGAACAATTCAACCCGGACCAGCCCGCCCTGCGCAGCGAGCAGTCGGTCAACGAGCAGCGTTCCAGCAGCCTGGGGCCGCAAGGCGTTCCCGGCGCCCTGAGCAACCAGCCGCCGTCGCCGGCCAGCGCGCCGCAGACCACTGGTGGTGCTACCGCGGCCGCCGGCATGGTGCAGCCCGGCCAGCCGCTGCTGGACGCCAACGGCCAGCAGATCATGGACCCGGCCACCGGCCAGCCGATGCTGGCGCCGTACCCTAACGACAAGCGTCAACAATCCACCAAGAACTTCGAGCTGGATCGTTCCATCAGCCATACCAAGCAGCAGCAGGGGCGTCTGAACCGGCTCTCGGTGGCGGTGGTGGTCGACGATCAGGTCAAGGTCAACGCGGCCAACGGCGAAACCACCCGCGCGCCCTGGAGCGCCGACGAATTGGCGCGCTTTACCCGCCTGGTACAGGATGCCGTGGGCTTTGACGCCAGCCGTGGCGACAGCGTCAGCGTGATCAACGTGCCGTTCTCCGCCGACCGCGGCGAAGTGATCGCCGACATTCCGTTCTATTCGCAGCCCTGGTTCTGGGACATCGTGAAGCAGGTGCTGGGCGTGCTATTTATCCTGGTGCTGGTGTTCGGCGTGCTGCGTCCGGTGCTCAACAACATCACCGGTGGCGGCAAGGGCAAGCACCTGGCAGGGCTCGGCAGCGATGTCGAACTCGGCGGCATGGGTGGCCTGGATGGCGAGCTGGCCAACGACCGCGTCAGCCTCGGCGGCCCGCAGAGCATTCTGCTGCCTAGCCCGAGCGAGGGTTATGACGCACAGTTGAACGCAATCAAGAGCCTGGTGGCAGAAGATCCGGGTCGCGTGGCCCAGGTCGTGAAAGAGTGGATTAACGCAGATGAGTGATAACCGAGCCGCTACCGCCAAACTGACCCGGGTCGACAAGGCGGCGATTCTGCTGCTGTCCCTGGGTTCCACCGATGCCGCGCAGGTGCTGCGCCACATGGGCCCCAAAGAGGTTCAGCGCGTGGGCGTGGCCATGGCGCAGATGGGCAACGTGCATCGTGAGCAGGTCGAGCAGGTGATGAGCGAGTTCGTCGACATCGTCGGCGACCAGACCAGCCTTGGCGTGGGCTCCGACGATTATGTGCGCAAGATGCTCACCCAGGCCCTGGGCGAGGACAAGGCCAACGGCCTGATCGATCGCATCCTGCTGGGCGGCAACACCAGCGGCCTGGACAGCCTGAAGTGGATGGAGCCGCGCGCCGTGGCGGACGTGATCCGTTACGAGCACCCGCAAATCCAGGCGATCGTGGTGGCTTACCTCGATCCGGACCAGGCGGGCGAAGTGCTGGGCAACTTCGACCACAAGGCGCGCCTGGACATCATCCTGCGGGTTTCTTCGCTCAATACCGTGCAGCCGGCCGCCCTGAAGGAACTCAACCAGATTCTCGAGAAGCAGTTCGCTGGCAACTCCAACGCCTCGCGTACCACCCTGGGCGGTATCAAGCGTGCGGCCGATATCATGAACTTCCTCGACAGTTCGATCGAAGGCCAGCTGATGGACTCGATCCGCGAAGTCGACGAAGACCTGTCCGGCCAGATCGAAGACCTCATGTTCGTGTTCAACAACCTGGCCGACGTCGACGATCGCGGGATCCAGGCGTTGCTGCGCGAAGTGTCTTCCGATGTGCTGGTGCTGGCCCTCAAGGGCTCGGACGAGGGCGTCAAGGAGAAGATTTTCAAGAACATGTCCAAGCGGGCGGCCGAACTGTTGCGCGACGACCTGGAGGCCAAGGGCCCGGTGCGCGTCAGCGATGTGGAGACCGCGCAGAAGGAAATCCTCACCATTGCCCGCCGTATGGCCGAAGCCGGAGAAATCGTTCTCGGCGGGAAGGGCGGCGAAGAAATGATCTAAGGTCGCGTTATGTCGTCCAGCAGTGATGAGTCCCACAGCGACCTGATTCGCGCTCGGGACGTCGGTGGTTTCGACGTCTGGGCGCTGCCCAGTTTCGACCCCCATGTGCCTGAACCCGAGCCTGAACCGGAGCCGGTCGAAGAGCTGCCGGTGGAAATCGAGGAAGTGCCGCTGGCAGAAGTGCGGCCATTGACCCTCGAAGAACTCGAGAGCATTCGCCAGGATGCCTATAACGAAGGGTTCGCCACAGGTGAAAAAGAGGGCTTCCACAGCACCACGCTGAAGGTCCGCCAGGAAGCCGAGGTGGCCCTGAATGCCCGCCTGGCGCCCCTGGAAACCCTGATGCGCAACCTGTTCGAGCCGATCGCCGAGCAAGACACGCAGATCGAGAAGGCCCTGGTCAACCTGGTGCGGCACATGACGCGCCAGGTGATCCAGCGCGAACTGAGCATGGACTCCAGCCAGATCGAACAGGTCATGCGCGAGGCCCTCAAGTTGTTGCCGCTGGGTGTCGGCGACGTGCGCCTGTACATCAATCCCCAGGATTTCGCCCAGGTCAAAAGCCTGCGTGAGCGCCATGAGGAAAGCTGGCGCATCGTCGAGGACGAAGCCCTGCTGCCGGGCGGTTGCCGGGTCGAGACCGAGCACAGCCGTATCGACGCGACCATGGAAACCCGGATCGCCAAGATCATGGACAAGCTGTCCGACCAGCTTCACGAGCAGGCTTTGCATCCCGCCGGCCCCGACCTGAGTGTCGAGCTGGGAGAGGCCACGGGCAAGCCTGCCGCGGCTGCCGAGCCTGTCGACAACGCGCCGGACCCCGCCGATGCGCCTTGACCGCACCAGCTTCGGCAAGCGCCTGAGCAGCTACACCGAAGCCACCGAACTGCCGAACCAGCCGATTCTCGAAGGACGCCTGTTGCGCATGGTCGGCCTGACCCTGGAGGCCGAGGGCCTGCGGGCGGCCATGGGCAGCCGCTGCCTGGTGATCAACGACGACAGCTATCACCCGGTGCAGGTCGAGGCCGAGGTGATGGGTTTTTCTGGCAACAAGGTGTTCCTGATGCCGGTCGGCAGTGTCGCCGGCATCGCCCCGGGCGCCCGCGTGGTGCCGCTGGCCGATACCGGGCGCCTGCCGATGGGCATGAGCATGCTCGGGCGGGTGCTCGACGGTGCCGGCCGTGCCCTGGACGGCAAGGGCGGAATGAAAGCCGAGGACTGGGTGCCGATGGATGGTCCGACCATCAACCCGCTCAAGCGCGACCCTATCAGCCAGCCGCTGGATGTGGGCATTCGCAGCATCAACGGATTATTGACGGTGGGACGCGGCCAGCGCCTGGGCCTGTTCGCCGGTACCGGCGTGGGCAAGAGTGTGCTGCTGGGCATGATGACCCGCTTTACCGAGGCCGACATCATCGTGGTCGGCCTGATCGGCGAGCGGGGACGCGAGGTGAAGGAATTCATCGAGCACATCCTCGGTGAAGAAGGGCTCAAGCGTTCCGTGGTGGTGGCATCGCCAGCGGACGATGCGCCGCTGATGCGCTTGCGCGCCGCGATGTACTGCACGCGCATCGCCGAATATTTTCGCGACAAGGGCAAGAACGTCCTGTTGCTGATGGACTCCCTGACGCGTTTCGCCCAGGCCCAGCGGGAAATCGCCCTGGCCATCGGCGAGCCGCCGGCGACCAAGGGTTATCCGCCGTCGGTATTCGCCAAGCTGCCGAAGCTGGTGGAGCGTGCGGGGAATGCCGAGGCCGGCGGCGGTTCGATTACCGCGTTCTATACCGTGCTGTCCGAAGGCGACGACCAGCAGGACCCGATCGCCGACTCGGCCCGTGGCGTACTCGACGGGCACATCGTGCTGTCGCGGCGCCTGGCGGAGGAGGGGCACTACCCGGCCATCGATATCGAGGCGTCCATCAGCCGGGTGATGCCGGCGGTGGTGACCCCGGAGCATATGACCCGCGCCCAGTACTTCAAGCAGCTGTGGTCGCGTTACCAGCAGGCGCGCGACCTGATCAGCGTCGGGGCCTACGTCGCCGGTGGCGATCGCGAAACCGACGCCGCGATTGCCCTGCAGCCGTCGATGGTCGCTTACCTGCGCCAGGGGCTCAACGACAGCATCAGCCTGGGGGAAAGCCAAGCTCATCTGGAGATGGTTTTCGCCCCGGCGCCGGGCGGTTAACCGGCCATGGCCAACAGTCGCGCCGCGCGCCTGGCGCCCGTGGTCGAAATGGCCGAAAGCGCCGAGCGCACCGCCGCCCAGCGCCTGGGGCATTTTCAGGGGCAGGTGCGCCTGGCGGAAAGCAAGCTGGGCGATCTGGAGCGCTTTCGTGGCGAATACCAGCAGCAGTGGATCGAGCGGGGTAGCGGCGGCGTGTCCGGCCAGTGGCTGATGAACTACCAGCACTTCCTCAATCAGCTGGAAACCGCCGTGGGGCAGCAGCGGCAGAGCCTGGCCTGGCACCAGAACAACCTCAATCGTGCCCGGGAAACCTGGCAGCAGGCCTATGCCCGGGTCGAGGGGCTGCGCAAGCTGGTGCAGCGCTATATCGACGAGGCGCGCCAGCTGGAAGACAAGCGCGAGCAGAAGCTGCTCGATGAGCTGTCCCAGCGCCTGCCGCGCCAGGATCCGTACTGACTGGCGCTCCACTCGTCGCCATCCGGCGCTTGCCGGCAGCGCTTCGGCGGTTCGGGTTGCCCAGGCTTGTACGGGATGCTAAACCTTGTACAGATTGCCAATCACAAGGAAGCGGTATCATGTCAGTCGTTACTGAAGTATCACCGGACGGGCAAAAATTGACGATTTCGGTCAAGGGACGTTTCGATTTCGGCCGTCACCAGGAATTTCGCAATTCCTACGAGCGCCTCGACAAAAAGCCCGACTCCATTGTGGTTGACCTGAAGGACGCCACCTACCTCGACAGTTCGGCCCTGGGTATGCTGCTGTTGCTACGCGATCACGCCGGTGGCGACGAATCCGACGTGCGAGTGATCAACAGCAACTCGGACGTGCGCAAGATTCTCGCCATTTCCAACTTTGACAAGCTGTTCGACATCAGTTGATCGACATGCAGCCGCTGGCGGCGCCTTTGCGCGTGCTGATCGCCGAGGACGGGGCGAGCGACCGCCTGCTGCTGTCGAGCATCGTCCGGCGCCAGGGGCATGAGGTGTTGACGGCGAGCAACGGCGCCGAAGCGGTGGAGGTGTTCATCCGGCAGCATCCGCACCTGGTGCTGATGGACGCGATGATGCCGGTCATGGACGGCTTCGAGGCCGCCCGGCAGATCAAGCAGCTGGCCGGCGAGGCACTGGTACCGATCATTTTCCTCACCTCGCTCACCGAGAGCGAAGCGCTGGCGCGCTGCCTGGAAGCCGGCGGCGACGATTTTCTGGCAAAACCCTACAGCCCGGTGATCCTGGCGGCCAAGATCAAGGCCATGGATCGTTTGCGGCGCCTGCAGGAAACGGTGCTGCGCCAGCGCGACCAGATTACCCAGCACCATGACTATCTGCTCAACGAGCAACGGGTGGCCAAGGCCGTCTTCGACAAGGTGGCGCATTCCGGATGCCTGAGCGCGCCGAATATCCGTTACCTGCAATCGCCCTATGCCCTGTTCAACGGAGACTTGCTGCTGGCGGCCTTTACCCCGGCGGGCGACATGCACGTCCTGCTGGGAGACTTCACCGGCCATGGCTTGCCGGCGGCCGTGGGCGCCATGCCCCTGGCCGAGGTGTTCTATGGCATGACCGCCAAGGGCTACGGGCTGCCGGAAACCCTGCGCGAGATGAACGCCAAGCTCAAGCGCATCCTGCCGGTGGACATGTTCTGCTGTGCGACGCTGCTGTGCCTGAGCTTTCAGCGGCAAGCGGTGGAGGTCTGGAATGGCGGTATGCCGGACGGTTACCTGCATCGCCTGGCAACGGGCGAGCGCATGCCGCTGGTGGCGCGCCACTTGCCGTTGGGCGTGCTGGGGGCCGAGGCGTTCGACGATCGCACCGAGGTCTTTCCCATGGTGCCCGGCGACCGGGTGTTCCTGTTGTCCGATGGGGTGATCGATACCTGCAACGCCGACGAGCAGCTGTTCGGGGTCGAGCGACTGCGGCAGGTCTTTGCCGCCAATCGCGAGCCGGACTTGCTGTTCGAGGAGATACAACAGGCCCTGAGCCGCTTTGGCGGCGATGCGCGGGACGATGTGAGCATGGTCGAGGTCAGCCTGCTCCAGGACAGGGAATTGAGGCCGCCGGCGCTGGTGTACTCCGATAGTGGCCAATCCTGCCCGCTGGACTGGTCGGTGAGTTTCGAATACCGCGCCGCCACCCTGAAGCGCTTCAATCCCTTGCCTTATCTGTTGCAGCTGTTGCTGGAAGTGCATGGCCTGCGGGCGCAGAGCGGGGCGCTCTACAGTGTGCTGGCCGAGTTGTATTCCAACGCCCTGGAGCATGGAGTGCTGGGCCTGGACTCGAGCCTCAAGCGCGATGCGCAAGGGTTTTCCCGTTATTACCGCGAGCGCGCGGCGAGGCTCGAGCAATTGCAGGACGGGTTCGTGCGGGTCCACCTGTTGGTGGAACCTCGCGGGGCGGGCGGACGCTTGCTGATTCGCGTCGAGGACAGTGGCAACGGCTTCGATGTCGGACGGGTGCTGGCCCGGCCTGTGGATGCCGATCGCCTGTCGGGGCGTGGTGTCAGCCTGATCCGCCAACTTAGCCGGCATGCCAGCTGGTCTGATGACGGTCGCAGCGCCTGCGTGGAGTTTTTCTGGGAGCCTCTGGCATAATTCGCCGATTCTTGATCAAGGAGTGAGCAAGTGGCTGAGATTCATCTGGATCACGATGTGCTGAATGCCTTGCAGGAAGTCATGGAGGAGGAGTATCCGCTGTTGCTCGATACCTTTCTCTGCGACTCCGAAGAGCGTTTACGCCAATTGCACAAGGTCGACGATCCCCGTCAACTTGTCGCCACTGCCCATAGTTTCAAAGGCAGCAGCAGCAACATGGGGGCCATTCGCCTGGCCGAGCTGTGTCATCAACTGGAGCAGCGTGCCAAGGATTCGTCATTGCGTGGCATCGAGCAGTTGGTGGGCGAGATCGATGGCGAATTCGCCATTGTCCGCCAGTTGTGCGAGCAGGAACGCCAGCGTTTCCATTGCTGAGCCGAAGTCGCGGTCGAGGCTTTTTTCGTGAGCCGGCAAAGCTGGCTCGACCTTTGCAGTCAAGTCTCTCAACTGTACCTACGATTCCAGTGCAGCGGAGACCGTTTTCATGCCCGTAACCCCGAACATGCTTCTTCAGGCCGCCTCCCAGGCCAAGACTCAGGCTGCTTCCGCCAACCCCCTGGCCAGCGCCGGCGAGCCCGGGGACAAGGGCGCCAGCTTCGCCCGGGTGTTCGCCAAGCAGGCTTCGGGCTCATCGGTCTCTCTCGCTGACGGTCCGCTGAAGCCTTCCCGTGACAAGGGCGGCGATACCCGTGCCCAGGCTGCTCCGACCCAGGATCAGACTGCCGCCGCCACGTCGACGGTTGCCGATAGCGGCAAAACCTTGCCTGCCGACCAGGCCGCCAGCAGCACCGATAAGCCGACCGACGACCAGGCGACGAGCGTGGAGCAACCGCTGGCCGATGGCACGCAGCCTGATCCGTCCCTTGACCCGGCATTGATGCAGGCGGTCCAGCCGTTGCCGGCACCCGTTCCAGCCCCCGAGCCGCAAGCAACGCCTGCCCCAGTACCGGCATCGCTGCCGGCCGAGCCACCGCTCGCGGCCGTGGCTGTGGCCAGCACGGTGGCGCCGGCCCCGGCGCCGGTCGACCCCGGGTTCGATCCCGAAGCCGACCCGCTGGACTCGCTGCCCGCGGTGCGCCTGGCCATGGAGCAGGGTGGCCATGTCTCGGTGTCCAGCCAGGCACCGAGCAAGTCGGCGCCGCCGGTGGTGGCCGATGACGGCCCGACGTCGGCCCAGGCTTTCGCCAGCGGCATGGCCAACATGCTTGATCTGCAAGTGGACAAGGACAGCACCGACCAGGGCGGCGAAAAAGCCTTCAGCGGCTTGCTCGATGACGGCCTCAAGGACCTCAAGAGCGCAGCCAGCGATACCCGGGTCGACGATTTCGCCAACCGCCTGGCGGCCCTGACCCAGGCGGCGACGCCCAAGACGGCCAATGCCGTTGTGGTGAACCAGCCCCTGGCCATGCATCAGAGCGGCTGGACCGAAGAAGTGGTCAACCGGGTCATGTACCTGTCCGCCGTCAATCTGAAGTCGGCGGAGATCCAATTGCAGCCGGCCGAGCTCGGGCGCCTGGATATCCGCGTAAACATGGTGCCGGACCAGCAGACCCAGGTGACCTTCATGAGCGCCCATGTTGGTGTGCGCGAGGCGCTCGAGGGCCAGATGTATCGCCTGCGGGACATGTTCCAGCAGCAGGGCATGGGCCAGGTCGACGTCAATGTCTCCGACCAGTCGCGCAACTGGCAGGGTGGCCAGGAGCAGGCGCAGCAGGGCCAGCACCGCAGCAGCGGCGCCAGCGCCAATGGCACGCGCCTGGACGGCATGGATGACGAGTTGCCGCAGAGCGTCGCCGAGGCGGCCGCCAGTACCGCCACGGTCATTGGTTCTAGCGCCGTCGACTACTACGCCTGACCCGCGTCCCGTCAGCGCATCGAAGATCGCCAGCCGTGTGACCGCGCGGCTGGCGATCTTTTGCTTTGTGCCCGGCCATCCCGCTGAGCGGACAAATTTGGCATAACACTTGCTCTTGCCTTGCCGTGCGACTGTGAAAACCCGATTAGTGACGGATTATTGGCATGGCGAAGAGCGACGAAGCAGCAGAGAAAACCCCCGCCGGGAAAAGCAAACTCAAGCTTATCCTGTTGATTGTCCTGGCCTTGTTGCTGGCGATCGGCTTGTCGGTCGGGGCGACCTGGTACTTCATGCACAGCAGTGCCCAGAGCAAGCCGGCCGAAACCCCCGAGGCGGCCAGCAACGTCAAGCCGGCGGCGATCTATGAGCCGATGGCGCCCGCCTTCGTGGCCAACTACACGCAGAACGGCCGTCAGCGCTACATGCAGGTGAGCATTACCCTGCTGGCGCGCAACCAGGCCGACCTGGATGCGCTGAAAGTGCATATGCCGGTGATCCGCAACAACCTGGTCATGCTGTTCTCCGGTCAGAGTTTCGACACCCTGGCGACCCCGGTCGGCCAGGAAATGCTGCGTCAGAAGGCCACCGCCAGCGTGCAGGAAGTGGCCCAGAAAGAGGTGGGCAAAGTGGTGGTCGAGCAGTTGCTCTTTACTAACTTCGTACTGCAGTAGGAACACGACATGGCCGTGCAGGACCTGCTGTCCCAGGATGAGATCGACGCGCTGTTGCATGGCGTCGATGACGGTCTGGTACAGACCGAACACGCCGCCGAGCCCGGCAGCGTCAAAAGCTACGACCTGACCAGCCAGGATCGCATCGTCCGTGGACGCATGCCGACGCTGGAGATGATCAACGAACGCTTTGCCCGCTATACCCGCATCAGCATGTTCAACATGCTGCGCCGCTCGGCGGACGTGGCGGTGGGCGGCGTGCAGGTGATGAAGTTCGGCGAATACGTGCACTCGCTGTACGTGCCGACCAGCCTCAACCTGGTGAAGATCAAGCCGCTGCGTGGTACCGCGCTGTTCATTCTCGACGCCAAGCTGGTGTTCAAGCTGGTGGACAACTTCTTCGGCGGCGACGGGCGTCACGCCAAGATCGAAGGCCGCGAATTCACCCCGACCGAGTTGCGGGTGGTGCGCATGGTGCTGGAACAGGCCTTCGTCGACCTCAAGGAAGCCTGGCAGGCGATCATGGAAGTCAACTTCGAGTACATCAACTCCGAAGTGAACCCGGCCATGGCCAACATCGTCGGTCCGAGCGAGGCGATCGTGGTGTCGACCTTCCACATCGAACTCGATGGCGGTGGCGGCGACCTGCACGTGACCATGCCGTACTCGATGATCGAGCCGGTGCGGGAAATGCTCGACGCCGGCTTCCAGTCGGACCTGGACGACCAGGACGAGCGCTGGAGCAAGGCCCTGCGCGAGGACGTGCTGGATGTGGACGTTCCCTTGAGCGCAACCGTTGCCCGTCGCCAGCTGCGCCTGCGCGACATCCTGCACATGCAGCCGGGGGATGTGATTCCGGTGGAGTTGCCGGAAGACATGATCATGCGTGCCAACGGCGTGCCGGCGTTCAAGGTCAAGCTGGGCTCGCACAAGGGCAACCTGGCCCTGCAAGTGATCGAGCCGATCGAGCGCCGCTGAGCGGCGTTGTTATGAATTTGCTTTGTTAATGATTTTTTGCCCGCCGAGGACAACATGGCTGACGAACACGAAATGACTTCCGCAGAAGACCAGGCCCTGGCTGACGAGTGGGCGGCCGCCCTGCAGGAAACCGGCGAGGCCGGGCAAAACGATATCGATGCCTTGCTGGCAGCCGACGCGGCCAGTTCGCCGGCATCCAATCGCCTGCCGATGGAAGAATTCGGCAGCGTGCCCAAGAACAACGAGCCGGTGAGCCTCGACGGTCCGAACCTGGACGTGATCCTGGATATTCCGGTATCGATCTCCATGGAAGTGGGCAGCACCGATATCAACATTCGCAATCTGTTGCAGCTTAACCAGGGTTCGGTGATCGAGCTCGATCGCCTGGCCGGCGAGCCGTTGGACGTGCTGGTCAACGGCACGCTGATCGCCCATGGCGAAGTGGTGGTGGTCAACGAGAAGTTCGGCATCCGCCTGACTGACGTGATCAGCCCGAGCGAACGCATCAAGAAGCTGCGCTAAGTGAGAAGGGCACTCGCGCTGTTTCTCGCCTGGCCGCTCTGGGTCGTGGCCGCCGAGCCGGCGGCCGCCACCGCGGCGCCGACGATTGGCAGTGGCGGCGTGGCCGGCCAGTTGGCCCAGCTGGTGCTGGGCCTGTTGCTGGTGGTGGGGCTGATCTTCTTTCTCGCCTGGCTGTTGCGCCGGGTGCAGCAGGCCGGTCCGGCCGGCAAGGGGCAGGTCATCGAGCTGCTCGGTTCGCGGGCGCTCGGCCCGCGGGACCGGCTGGTGCTGGTTCAGGTCGGCAACGAACAGATTCTGCTCGGCCTGACGCCGGGCACCATCACGCCGCTGCATGTGCTCAAGGAGCCGGTGCAGGTGCCGAGCAGCGAGCCGGCGACGCCGGAATTCGCCCAGCGCCTGATGGAGCTCATGGGCAAGGATCAGAAGGATAAGAAGTAATGCCGTTGCGCTTCCTCTTGATGTTGGCCCTGATGCTGGCCGCACCGCTGGCGCTGGCGGCCGACCCGTTGTCGATCCCGGCGATCACCCTCGGCACCAACGCCGACGGCCAGCAGGAATATTCGGTCAGCCTGCAGATCCTGCTGATCATGACGGCGCTGAGCTTCATTCCGGCGTTCGTCATGCTGATGACCAGCTTCACCCGAATCATCATCGTGTTTTCGATCCTGCGTCAGGCCCTGGGCCTGCAGCAGACGCCGTCGAACCAGATCCTTACCGGCATGGCGCTGTTCCTGACGATGTTCATCATGGCCCCGGTGTTCGACCGGGTGAACCAGGACGCGCTGCAACCCTACCTGGCGGAAAAACTCAGCGCGCAGGACGCGGTAGCCAAGGCCCAGGTGCCGATCAAGGATTTCATGCTGGCCCAGACCCGCAGTAGCGACCTGGAGCTGTTCATGCGCCTGTCCAAGCGCACCGACATCGCGACGCCGGACCAGGCGCCGCTGACGATCCTGGTGCCGGCCTTCGTGACCTCGGAGCTGAAGACCGCGTTCCAGATCGGCTTCATGATCTTCATCCCGTTCCTGATCATCGACCTGGTGGTCGCCAGTGTGCTGATGGCCATGGGGATGATGATGCTGTCGCCGCTGATCATTTCCCTGCCGTTCAAGATCATGCTGTTCGTGCTGGTGGATGGCTGGGCGCTGATCATCGGCACCCTGGCGGGCAGTTTCGGCGGTGTTTAGAACCTTGTTGGCGGGTGACGCGCTATGACCCCTGAAGTCGCTGTAGACCTGTTCCGCGAAGCGCTCTGGCTGACCACCATGATGGTCGCCATCCTGGTGATCCCCAGCCTGCTGGTGGGGTTGCTGGTGGCGATGTTCCAGGCCGCCACCCAGATCAACGAACAGACCCTGAGCTTCCTGCCGCGCCTGCTGGTGATGCTGGTGACGCTGATCGTCGCCGGTCCCTGGCTGGTGCAAACCTTCATGGAATACATCCTGCAGCTGTACGGCAGTATTCCGCAGTTGATCGGCTGAACCATGTCCCTGCTGGCGCTCACCGATACGCAGATCGGCACCTGGGTCGCGACCTTCATGCTGCCGCTGTTCCGTATCGGCGCCGTGCTGATGACGATGCCGGTGTTCGGTACGACCCTGGTGCCGACCCGTATCCGCCTGTACTTCACCCTGGCGATCACAGTGGTGGTCGTACCGGCGCTGCCGCCGATGCCGGCGGTCAATCCGCTGGACCTCAGCGGGCTGTTGCTGATCGCCGAGCAGGTCATCATCGGTGCCTTGTTCGGTTTCTCCTTGCAGCTGTTCTTCCAGGCCTTCGTGATTGCCGGGCAGATCATTTCGACGCAGATGGGCATGGGCTTCGCTTCCATGGTCGACCCCACCAACGGCGTTTCGGCGGCGGTGATCGGGCAGTTCCTGACCATGCTGGTGACCCTGCTGTTCCTCGGCATGAACGGCCATCTGGTGGTCTTCGAGGTGCTGGCCGAAAGCTTCACCACCTTGCCGGTGGGCAGTGCGCTGCTGGTGAATCATTTCTGGGAGCTGGCCGGCAAGCTCGGCTGGGTGCTGGGCGCCGCGCTGCTGCTGGTGTTGCCGGCGATTACCGCGCTGCTGGTGGTGAACATCGCCTTCGGCGTGATGACCCGCGCCGCGCCGCAATTGAACATCTTCTCCATCGGTTTTCCGCTGACCCTGGTGCTCGGCCTGGTGATTTTCTGGGTCAGTCTGGGTGACATCCTCAATCAGTATCAGCCGCTGGCCGTTCAGGCGCTGCAGTTGCTGCGCGATCTGGCGCAGGCGCGGTGAGCCATGGCTGAGAGCGAGAGCGGTCAGGACAAGACAGAAGACCCCACGGAGAAGCGCAAGAAGGACTCCCGGGAAAAGGGCGAGATCGCCCGTTCCAAGGAGCTCAACACCCTGGCGATCACTATGATCGGCGCGGCCGGCCTGTTGATCTATGGCGGCGGGGTGGCGCTGGACCTGCTGGAAATCATGCGCCTGAATTTCTCCCTGCCCCGCGAAGCGTTGCTGAGCCCGGGCGCTATGGGGTTGTACCTGCTGCATTCGGGCAAGATCGCGATCCTGGCCTCGATGCCGATCCTGCTGCCCCTGGTGCTGGCGGCGCTGATCGGCCCGATTTCCCTGGGTGGCTGGCTGTTTTCCACCAAGAGCCTGGCGCCCAAGTTCAGCCGCATGAACCCGCTCAGCGGCATGAAACGCATGGTGTCCCCGACCTCGTTGGTCGAGTTGCTCAAGGCTTTCGCCAAATTCGTGGTGGTGCTTTTCGTGGCGCTGTCGGTGCTGTCGTCGGATATCGACGACCTGATGCAGATCGCCCATGAGCCCCTGGAGCGGGCGATCGCCCACAGTGTCGAGCTGGTGGCCTGGAGCACCTTGTGGATGGCCTGCGGGCTGATCCTGATCGCGGCGGTGGACGTGCCGGTACAGCTCTACCAGAGCTACAAGAAACTGCTGATGACCAAGCAGGAGGTGCGGGACGAGCACAAGGACCAGGAGGGGCGCCCGGAGGTCAAGCAGCGGATCCGCCAGACGCAGCGCGAGATGTCGCAGCGGCGGATGATGGCGGCGATTCCCGAGGCGGACGTGGTCATCACCAACCCGACCCACTATGCCGTGGCGCTCAAGTACGACGCCGAGAAGGGCGGGGCGCCGGTGCTGCTGGCCAAGGGCAGCGATTTCGTGGCGTTGAAGATCCGCGAGATCGCCGTGGCCAACGAAGTGTTGCTGCTGGAGTCGCCGGCGCTGGCGCGTTCGATCTACTACTCCACCGAGCTGGAACAGGAAATCCCTGCCGGCCTCTACCTGGCGGTGGCCCAGGTGCTGGCCTACGTCTACCAGGTCCGCCAGCACCAGGCGGGCAAGGGCAAGCGTCCCGAGCCGCTCAAGGACCTGCCGATCCCGCCGGATTTGCGTCGCGATTCCTGAGTCTTCTTATTCATCCAGCCAACACCGAAAGCGCCTTTTACAGTGGCTGATGGCGCAACGCCATAAATCAGTTTTTGTTCCAGGCCAAAGTTGGAAGGCTTCTTGCAATACCCGCCCTGCGCCGCCTTCAGGCGTCAAAAGTTTGCTTCAGGGGACGGGAAATACCGGTGGATCGCTCTCAGTTAATCAGCACGGCTCGCACTAACCTGACTGACCTCAGTCGGGGGAACCTGGGTGTGCCGCTGTTGCTGCTGGTCATGCTGGCCATGATGATGCTGCCGGTGCCGCCGTTCCTGCTGGACGTGTTCTTCACGTTCAACATCGCCCTGTCGATCGTCGTGTTGCTGGTCTGCGTGTACGCCTTGCGGCCGCTGGACTTCGCGGTGTTCCCGACCATCCTGCTGGTGGCGACCCTGCTGCGCCTGGCGCTGAACGTGGCGTCCACCCGCGTGGTGATGCTCCACGGCCAGGACGGCCACGCCGCCGCGGGCAAGGTGATCCAGGCGTTCGGCGAGGTGGTGATCGGCGGCAACTACGTGGTCGGTATCGTGGTGTTCGCGATCCTGATGATCATCAACTTCGTGGTGGTGACCAAGGGCGCCGGGCGGATTTCCGAGGTGAGCGCGCGCTTCACCCTCGATGCGATGCCGGGCAAGCAGATGGCCATCGACGCCGACCTCAACGCCGGCCTCATCGACCAGGCCCAGGCCAAGGCGCGCCGTCAGGAAGTGGCCCAGGAAGCCGAGTTCTACGGTTCCATGGACGGTGCCAGCAAGTTCGTCCGCGGCGACGCCATCGCCGGCCTGCTGATCCTGTTCATCAACCTGATCGGTGGCATGGCGGTCGGTATCTTCCAGCACGGCATGTCGTTCGGCGATGCCGGCCGGGTCTACGCATTGCTGACCATCGGTGACGGTTTGGTGGCGCAATTGCCATCGCTGCTGCTGTCCACCGCGGCCGCGATCATGGTGACCCGTGCCTCCGGTTCCGAGGACATGGGCAAGCAGATCAACCGGCAGATGTTCGCCTCGCCCCGGGCCCTGGCTGTCGCCGCCGGCCTGATGGCGGTGATGGGCCTGGTGCCGGGCATGCCGCATTTTTCCTTCCTCAGCATGGCGGCCCTGGCGGCCGGCGCGGCGTACCTGTTCTGGAAACGGCAGAACGTGGTCAAGGCCCAGGCGCTGGAAGAGGTCAAGCGCCAGCAGGACCTGCTGCCTTCGCCGGCGCGGGCCCTGGAAACCAAGGAGCTGGGCTGGGATGACGTGACCCAGATCGACATGATCGGCCTGGAAGTCGGCTACCGCCTGATTCCCCTGGTGGACCGCAACCAGGGCGGGCAACTGCTGGCGCGGATCAAGGGGGTTCGTAAGAAGCTGTCCCAGGATCTGGGCTTCCTCATGCCCACCGTACACATCCGCGACAACCTCGACCTGGCGCCGAGCGCCTACCGGCTGACCCTTATGGGGGTGATCCTGGCGGAGGCCGAGATCTATCCGGATCGCGAGCTGGCGATCAACCCGGGCCAGGTCTACGGCACGCTCAACGGCATTACCGCCAAGGATCCGGCCTTCGGCCTGGAGGCGGTGTGGATCGAGGTCAGCCAGCGCGCCCAGGCGCAGTCGCTGGGGTACACCGTGGTCGACGCCAGCACCGTGGTCGCCACTCACCTCAATCAGATTCTGTACAAGCATTCCAGCGAGCTGATCGGTCACGAAGAAGTCCAGCAACTTCTGCAATTGCTGGCCAAGGGTTCGCCAAAGCTGGCCGAAGAACTGGTGCCGGGCGTGCTGTCGCTGTCGCAGTTGCTCAAGGTGCTGCAGGCGCTGCTGGCCGAACAGGTGCCGGTGCGCGATATCCGCAGCATCGCCGAAGCCATCGCGAACAATGCCGCCAAGAGTCAAGATACTGCCGCTCTGGTGGCCGCGGTGCGCGTCGGATTGTCGCGCGCCATCGTGCAAAGCATTGTAGGTACTGAGTCCGAGCTGCCTGTGATCACCCTGGAGCCAAGGTTGGAACAAATCTTGCTCAACAGTCTGCAGAAGGCAGGACAAGGCTCGGAAGAGGGTGTTCTGCTGGAGCCAAGCATGGCTGAGAAGCTGCAGCGCTCGTTGATCGAAGCCGCGCAGCGCCAGGAAATGCAAGGTCAACCGGTGATTCTGCTGGTAGCCGGTCCGGTCCGCGCGATGCTCTCGCGCTTCGGGCGCCTGGCAGTCCCGGGCTTGCATGTGTTGGCGTACCAGGAAATTCCCGACAACAAGCAAGTGACCATCGTTGCGACAGTAGGGCCCAACGGCTGAGGTAGTGGGTTATGCAAGTTAAGCGTTTTTTCGCCGCCGATATGCGTCAGGCCATGAAGCTGGTTCGTGATGAGCTGGGCTCCGACGCTGCCATCATTGGCAACCGCCGCATCGCCGGCGGTGTCGAGCTGACGGCTGCGCTGGATTACAAGCTGTCGGCGCTGGCGCCGCGCGTGCCGAACATGGAACTCGAAGACGAGCTGCGCAAGACTCAGTCGCGCATCGTCACCGCCCAGGCCGAGCTGAGCCTGCGTGGCGAGGGCGAAACGAATGGCAACACCAATCGCCAACTGTTCGCCGGCCTGCCGCTGACCGCCGCCGAACCGCTGATCGAACCTACGTTCAGCGAGCCGCCACGCCCGGCCCCGGTAGCCGCCGCGCCGGCCGTGGACCAGCGTGCGCTGGACTCGATGCGCTTCGAACTCAATGGCCTGCGCGAGCTGCTGGAAGTCCAGCTCGGCTCGCTGGCCTGGAGCCAGCTGCAAGGCAGCCGGCCCGAACAAGCCAACCTCTGGCGGCGCCTGCAGCGTATCGGCTTGTCCGGTCCGCTGGCCCGCGACCTGCTGGCGCTGATCACCGAAATCGACGAACCCCGCCAGGCCTGGCGCATGCTCCTGGCCCACCTGGCGCGGATGATCGTGACCCCGGAAGTCGAACCCCTGGAAGAGGGCGGTGTGATCGCCATGGTCGGCCCCGCCGGCATGGGCAAGACCACCACCCTGGCCAAGCTGGCGGCGCGCTACGTACTCAAGTACGGCGCGCAGAACATCGCCCTGGTGAGCATGGACAGCTATCGCATCGGTGCCCAGGAGCAGCTCAAGACCCTGGGACGCATCCTCAATGTCTCGGTGACCCATGTCGACCCAGGCCAGTCCCTGGCCCAGGCCCTTGATCCGCTGCTGCGCAAGCGCGTGGTGCTGATCGATACCGCCGGCCTGCAAGCCAGTGACCCGGCCTTGCGCATGCAGCTGGAAAGCCTGGCCGGCCGCGGCATCCGGGCAAAAAATTATCTGGTCCTGGCAACCACCAGCCAGAAACAGGTTCTAACCGCCGCATACCACAGCTACAAGCGCTGCGGGCTGGCCGGCTGCATCCTGACTAAACTGGATGAAACCGCCAGTCTTGGCGAAGTGTTGAGCCTGGCCATCGGTCACGAACTGCCTGTCGCCTACCTGACCGATGGTCCGCGGATTCCGGATGACCTGCACTTGCCGCGTCGTCACCAGCTGGTCAGTCGCGCGGTGAGCGTGCAGATGCAGGAAGAACCCAGCGAGGAAGCCATGGCCGACATGTTCGCTGACCTCTACCACAACCCGACCAAGCGGGTTGGCTGAGGGAATCATGAAAAGATTGCAATGTACCTACATCGATGGTCTGCCAGGCATTGTTCCGTTGGTGAACGCGCAGCCAGTTATGTGGCCCCGTCTAAGTAAGACAAGGTAAAGAAAGAACATGGGCAGCATGCATCCCGTACAGGTGATCGCGGTGACCGGCGGCAAAGGTGGCGTCGGCAAGACTAACGTGTCAGTGAACTTGTCCCTGGCCCTAGCGGAGCTCGGCCGGCGCGTCATGCTGCTGGACGCCGACCTGGGCCTGGCCAATGTCGACGTGCTGTTGGGGCTGACGCCCAAACGGACCCTCGCCGATGTCATCGAAGGCCGCTGCGAGCTGCGCGACGTACTGCTGCAAGGGCCGGGCGGCATCCGCATCGTGCCCGCGGCATCCGGCACCCAGAGCATGGTGCACCTGAGCCCGGCGCAGCATGCCGGCTTGATCCAGGCGTTCAGCGACATCGGCGACAACCTCGATGTCCTGGTGATCGATACCGCCGCCGGCATCGGCGACTCGGTGGTCAGCTTTGTCCGCGCCGCGCAGGAAGTGTTGCTGGTGGTCTGCGACGAGCCGACCTCAATCACCGACGCCTACGCGCTGATCAAGCTGCTCAACCGCGACTACGGCATGAACCGCTTCCGCGTGCTCGCCAACATGGCGCAGAGCCCGCAGGAAGGCCGCAACCTGTTCGCCAAGTTGACCAAGGTCACGGATCGCTTCCTCGACGTCGCCCTACAATATGTCGGTGCCGTGCCTTACGACGAATGCGTGCGCAAGGCCGTGCAGAAGCAGCGTGCGGTCTATGAGGCATTCCCCCGTTCGAAGTGCGCGCTGGCCTTCAAGGCCATTGCACAGAAAGTCGATACCTGGCCGTTGCCGGCCAATCCACGTGGGCATCTTGAATTTTTCGTCGAGCGGCTAGTGCATCAGACAGCAGGGCCGGTGCTATGAGCGCCAGCGGCTACAACCTTTACAAAAAGTCGGCACGCGACAGCCAGTACGAACTGATCGAGCGCTACGCGCCCCTGGTCAAGCGTATTGCCTATCACCTGCTGGCGCGCCTGCCGGCCAGCGTGCAGGTCGAGGACCTGATCCAGGCTGGCATGATCGGCCTGCTCGAGGTATCGACCAAGTACGACGCGAGCAAGGGCGCGAGTTTCGAGACCTACGCCGGTATCCGTATCCGTGGGGCGATGCTCGACGAGGTCCGCAAGGGTGACTGGGCGCCGCGCTCGGTACACCGCAATACCCGCATGGTGAGCGACGCGATCCGTGCAATTGAAGCTAAAACCGGTCGCGACGCTAAAGATCATGAAGTTGCGGCCGAACTTCAATTGAGTCTCGATGATTATTACGGGATTTTGAACGACACCTTGGGCAGTCGCCTGTTCAGCTTCGACGACCTGTTACAGGACGGCGAGCATGAAGGGCTGCATGAGGATGGCGCGAGTGCTCATCTCGAGCCGTCGCGCGACCTGGAGGACGAACGTTTCCAGGCCGCTCTGGCGGACGCGATTGCCAATTTGCCGGAGCGTGAGCGACTGGTCTTGGCGCTGTACTACGACGAAGAGCTGAACCTCAAGGAAATCGGTGAGGTCCTGGGGGTCAGCGAATCGCGGGTCAGCCAGTTACACAGCCAGTGCGCGGCCCGTTTGCGGGGGCGTTTGGGGGAGTGGCGAGCGCGCTGACAGGCAGTGTGGGGACACTGCGGACGAGACTGGCACGACGTTGTCGGTCTTGCGGTGTGTATTCCATGCAGTCGTTGAGTGCTCTGCCTGATTGATTGAATGGCGCGTCCAGCTGCTGGGCGCGTTTAAGACTGCTTGGAGGTCGAATTGGACAAGAACATGAAAATCCTCATCGTTGATGACTTCTCAACGATGCGGCGGATCATAAAAAACCTGTTGCGTGACCTGGGTTTCACCAACACGGTCGAGGCTGACGATGGCACCACCGCCATTCCGGTTCTCAACAGCGGAAGCATCGACTTTCTGGTAACGGACTGGAACATGCCCGGCATGACCGGTATCGATCTGCTGCGCCATGTGCGCGCCGATGAAAAACTCAAGCACCTGCCGGTACTCATGGTGACCGCCGAGGCCAAGCGCGAACAGATCATCGAAGCGGCCCAGGCCGGGGTAAACGGTTATGTGGTCAAGCCCTTCACGGCCCAGGCGTTGAAAGAGAAGATCGAGAAGATCTTCGAACGCATCGGTTGATGTGTGGAACCATTCCGCCACGGGGGGAGCTATGGAGCACAACGAATCTTCATTGGGCGACTTTGAGTCGACCCTGAAAAAACACGCAGTGGAACTGGTCGACAGCCTGGAAAAAGGCAAGTTCGGCGAAGCAGTGCAACTGATCCATGAGCTCAACCAGACCCGTGACCGCGGCCTGTACCGGGAGGTCGGCAAGCTCACTCGCGAACTGCATAGCGCCATCGTCAATTTCCAGATTGACCCGCATATGCCGCAAGCCGAGGAAGTGTCGCAGATCACCGATGCCACCGAGCGCCTGTCCTATGTGGTCAAGCTGACCGAGGCCGCGGCCAACCGCACCATGGACCTGGTCGAGAGCGCCACCCCGTTGGTCAACGGCCTGAGCAGCGAAGCCCAGGCCCTGAGTGCCGACTGGGGGCGTTTCATGCGCCGCGAGCTGGGTGCCGACGAGTTCCGCGATCTGGCCCGCCGTGTGGATGGTTTCCTGACCCGCAGCGAGCAGGAGACGCGCGCTGTATCGAGCAACCTCAATGACATCCTGCTGGCACAGGACTACCAGGACCTGACCGGCCAGGTGATCAAGCGCGTGACCCAACTGGTCACCGAAGTCGAGAGCAACCTGCTCAAACTGGTTCTGATGGCCAGCCAGGTCGATCGTTTTGCCGGCATCGAACATGACCGCGCGGCGATCCTCGCTGAAAAAGATCCGCAAAAACATCTGGCCAAGGGTGAAGGTCCGCAGATTCATGCCGATAAACGTGAAGACGTTGTATCCGGTCAGGACGATGTCGACGATTTGCTTTCCAGCCTTGGATTTTAGGCTCAGACCTAGTAGGAGCACCCATTAATGAGCTTCGGCGCCGATGAAGAGATCCTTCAGGATTTTCTGGTTGAGGCCGGCGAGATTCTAGAGCAACTGTCCGAACAACTGGTCGAGCTGGAAAGCCGGCCGGACGATGCAGACTTGCTCAATGCAATTTTTCGCGGTTTTCACACTGTTAAAGGGGGCGCCGGCTTCCTCCAGCTCAACGAGCTGGTGGAGTGCTGCCACATCGCCGAGAACGTGTTCGACATCCTGCGCAAGGGTGAGCGCCGCGTCGACGCGGAACTGATGGACGTGGTACTCGAAGCGCTGGACGCGGTGAATGGCATGTTCGGCCAGGTCCGCGAGCGTACCGAGATCACTGCCGCCACCCCGGAACTGCTGGCCGCCCTGGCTCGCCTGGCCGAGCCTGCCGGCGCCGAGGAGGCTGCCGCGCCAGTCGAACCCGAGATCGCCGAGCCGGTTGCCGAAGTGGCCGCCGAAAGCGAGTCGGGCGATATCACCGACAGCGAGTTCGAGCAGTTGCTCGATTCGCTCCAGGCCGCCAAGACCGAGGCCGAAGCCCCGGTGGCAGCCGCTCCCGTAGCCGATGGCGAAGCGGCCAGTGACGAAATCACTGACGCCGAGTTCGAGTCGCTGCTCGACCAATTGCATGGCAAGGGCCAGTTCGCACCCGATGCGGTGGCGCCTTCGGCCAGTACGCCGGCAGCGGAAAAGACCGCCGCCAGCGACGAAATCACCGATGACGAATTCGAGGCCTTGCTGGACCAGCTGCACGGCAAGGGCAACTTTGCCGTCGATGCGCTGGAGTCCGCGGTGGCCACGGCGGTGCCGCCGGCCGCACCGAGCGCGGCAGCCGCCGGTAGCGATCTGATCACCGACCAGGAATTCGAATCCCTGCTCGACGAGCTGCATGGCAAGGGCAAGTTCTCGGAAGTGCCGGCTGCCGCTGCGGCGACCGTTGGCAGTGCCGCCGCCACTGCTGCGGCGCCAGCCGCCGTCGCCAAGCCGGCGGCGAAGAAGGTCGAGCCCAAGGCCGAGACGCCGAAACCGGCGCCCGCGCCAGCCGCTGCCGCTCCGGCTCCAGCCCGTGCACCGGCTGCCGCCCCGGCGGAAAAACCGGTCAGCGAAGCCGAAACCACGGTGCGGGTCGATACCGCGCGCCTGGACGAAATCATGAACATGGTCGGCGAACTGGTACTGGTGCGTAACCGCCTGGTGCGCCTGGGGCTCAACAGCGGCGACGAAGCCATGTCCAAGGCCGTGTCGAACCTCGACGTGGTCACCGCCGACCTGCAGACCGCGGTGATGAAGACCCGGATGCAGCCGATCAAGAAAGTCTTCGGCCGCTTCCCGCGCCTGGTTCGCGACCTGGCCCGCCAGCTCAAGAAAGAGATCAACCTGGAGCTGGTCGGCGAAGAGACCGACCTCGACAAGAACCTCGTCGAGGCCCTGGCCGACCCGCTGGTGCACTTGGTGCGCAACGCCGTCGACCACGGTATCGAGTCGCCGGAAGAGCGCGAGGCTTCGGGCAAGTCCCGGGGCGGCAAGGTGGTGCTGGCCGCCGAGCAGGAAGGCGACCACATCCTGTTGTCGATCTCCGACGACGGCAAGGGCATGGACCCGAACGTCCTGCGTGCCATCGCGGTCAAGCGCGGGGTCATGGACAAGGATGCCGCCGATCGTTTGAGCGACACCGAGTGCTACAACCTGATCTTCGCCCCGGGCTTCTCGACCAAGACCGAGATCTCCGACGTGTCCGGCCGCGGCGTGGGCATGGACGTGGTGAAGACCAAGATTTCCCAGCTCAACGGTTCGATCAACATCTACTCGACCAAGGGCCAGGGCTCGAAGATCGTCATCAAGGTGCCGCTGACCCTGGCGATCATGCCGACCCTGATGGTGATGCTGGGCAACCAGGCGTTCGCCTTCCCGCTGGTCAACGTCAACGAGATCTTCCACCTGGACCTGTCGCGCACCAACGTGGTCGACGGCCAGGAGGTGGTGATCGTGCGCGACAAGGCGCTGCCCCTGTTCTACCTCAAGCGCTGGCTGGTCAGCTCCGCGGTTCATGAAGAGCAGCGCGAAGGCCACGTGGTGATCCTTTCGGTCGGCACCCAGCGCATCGGCTTCGTCGTCGATCAACTGGTCGGCCAGGAAGAAGTCGTCATCAAGCCATTGGGCAAGATGCTCCAGGGAACACCGGGCATGTCCGGCGCCACCATCACCGGTGACGGCCGCATCGCCCTGATTCTCGATGTTCCGAGCATGCTCAAGCGTTACGCCGCACGGCGTATTTGAATACCGGAGGGGCGGGGCCATTTGCCTTGCCCCGCCTAACGGAGTGTTTATGGCAGTCAAGGTCCTGGTGGTGGACGATTCGGGGTTTTTCCGCCGCCGCGTCTCGGAAATTCTTTCAGCGGATATCAATATCCAGGTCGTCGGTACCGCGACCAATGGCAAAGAGGCGATCGATCAGGCCCTGGCGCTCAAGCCGGACGTGATCACCATGGACTACGAGATGCCGATGATGGATGGCATCACGGCCGTGCGGCACATCATGCAGCGCTGCCCGACGCCGGTCCTGATGTTCTCCTCGCTGACCCATGAAGGCGCCCGGGTGACCCTGGATGCGCTGGATGCCGGCGCGGTGGATTTCCTGCCGAAGAACTTCGAGGACATCTCGCGCAATCCGGAGAAGGTCAAGCAGCTGCTGTGCGAGAAGGTCCACAGCATCTCGCGCAGCAATCGTCGTTTCAGCAGCTACAGCGCACCGGCGCCACAACCGCCGGCCGCGCCTGCACCTGCGCCCTCGAGTTCCAGCAGTTTCAGCGGTTCGCTCCCGGCACGTCCGGCCCCGGCTCCTGCGCCAGTGCGCAGCTCGGCCGCGGGCTCGTCGTCGGCGCCCAAGCGCAAGGCCTACAAACTGGTGGCCATCGGTACCTCCACCGGCGGCCCGGTGGCGCTGCAACGGGTCTTGACCCAGTTGCCGGCCAACTTCCCGGCGCCGATCGTGCTGATCCAGCACATGCCGGCGGCCTTCACCAAGGCGTTCGCCGAGCGCCTGGACAAGCTGTGCCGCATCAGCGTCAAGGAAGCCGAGGATGGCGACATCCTGCGTCCGGGCCTGGCGCTGCTGGCACCGGGTGGCAAACAGATGATGGTCGACGGCCGTGGCGCGGTGAAAATCCTGCCGGGCGATGAGCGCCTGAACTACAAGCCGTGCGTGGATATCACCTTCGGCTCGGCGGCCAAGTCCTACGGCGACAAAGTTCTGGCGGTGGTGCTCACCGGCATGGGCGCCGACGGCCGCGAAGGCGCGCGCCTGCTCAAGCAGGGCGGCAGCGCGGTCTGGGCCCAGGACGAGGCGAGCTGCGTGATCTACGGCATGCCGATGGCCATCGTCAAGGCAGACCTGGCGGATGCGGTGTACAGCCTGGACGATATCGGCAAGCACCTGGTCGAGGCGTGCCTCTGATGGATGTCCTGAGCCTCATCGGCATCATCATGGCGTTCGTCGCCATCATCGGCGGCAATTACCTGGAAGGCGGTCACCTGTCGGCCCTGGCCAACGGCCCGGCCGCGCTGATCGTGCTGGGCGGCACCATCGGCGCGGCGTTGTTGCAGTCGCCGCTGAGCGCCTTCAAGCGCGCCATGCAGATTCTCGTCTGGATCCTGTTTCCGCCGCGGGTCGACCTGCCCGGCGGCATCGACCGTGTCGTCAACTGGAGCCTGACCGCGCGCAAGGAAGGCCTGCTGGGCCTGGAAGGCGTGGCGGACGCCGAGCCCGACACCTACTCGCGCAAGGGCTTGCAGTTGCTGGTGGACGGCGCCGAGCCGGAATCCATCCGCAGCATCCTGGAAGTGGATTTCTACACCCAGGAGAGCCGCGACATCGAGGCGGCGAAAGTCTTCGAAAGCATGGGCGGCTACGCGCCGACCATCGGGATCATCGGCGCGGTCATGGGCCTGATCCACGTCATGGGCAACCTGGCCGATCCGTCGCAGCTGGGCAGCGGCATCGCCGTGGCGTTCGTCGCGACCATCTACGGTGTGGCCAGCGCCAACCTGGTGTTGCTGCCGATCGCCGCCAAGCTCAAGTCGATAGCCTTGCGGCAGTCGCGTTATCGCGAAATGTTGCTTGAAGGAATCCTGTCGATTGCCGAAGGTGAAAACCCTCGCTCCATCGAGTTGAAGCTGCAAGGCTTCATGGACTAAGGGAATAGCCATGGCACGTCGTCGCCAGCAGGAAGAACACGTCAACCACGAACGCTGGCTGGTGTCCTACGCGGACTTCATCACCTTGCTGTTCGCGTTCTTTGTGGTCATGTACTCGATCTCCTCGATCAACGAAGGCAAGTACAAGGTCATTTCCGAAGCGCTGATTGGCGTGTTCACCGATTCGGATCGCGCCCTCAAGCCGATCCCGATCGGCGAGGAGCGCCCGCAGACCGTGACCCCGGCCAAGCCGCTGGTCAAGGACAGCGAGCAGACCGATGCCGGCATCGCCGGTGCCAGCGACCCGCTGAAAAGCATCGCCGACGACATCAGCGCGGCGTTCGGCGACCTGATCAGTTCCAACCAGATGACGGTGCGTGGCAACGAGCTGTGGGTCGAGATCGAGCTCAATTCCAGCCTGCTGTTCGGCAGTGGCGATGCCATGCCCAGCGACCTGGCGTTCAATATCATCGACAAGGTGGCGGCGATCCTCAAACCCTTCGACAACCCGATCCATGTCGAGGGGTTCACCGATAACCAGCCGATCCAGACCGCGCAATACCCGACCAACTGGGAGTTGTCGTCGGCCCGTTCGGCGAGCATCGTGCGCATGCTGGCGATGCAGGGCGTCAATCCGCAGCGCCTGGCGTCAGTCGGCTACGGTGAGTTCCAGCCGGTAGCCAATAACGCGACGGCCGAAGGCCGGGCCCGCAATCGCCGGGTAGTGCTGGTGGTGTCGCGCAATCTCGATGTCCGCCGCAGCCTGACGGGCACCGGCACGGCTCACGCGACGCCTGACGCGGCCTTGAAGCGGGCTGGCACACAAACTGCACCAACCCCCGTCAAGACGCCGGGACGCGAGAGTGCCGTCAATTCTCCGTCACCGACTTTATAACTGGGTGCTATTTCTCGGTCGGCCCGCGCCTGCCGGGAGGAACGATCTGAATGAGAGTCTGGGCAGTTGCCAATCAAAAGGGTGGTGTCGGTAAGACCACCAGTTCCATCGCTCTGGCCGGTTTGCTGGCCGAGGCGGGCAAGCGCGTGGTCGTGGTCGATCTCGACCCCCACGGCTCCATGACCAGCTATTTCGGCTATGACCCGGACAGCCTGGAACACAGTAACTACGACCTGTTCCTGCATAAGGGCAGCGTGCCCCAGGGCTTGCCCGGGCAGTTGCTGCTGTCGACCAGCGACGAACGTATTTCCCTGCTGCCTTCGAGCACCGCGCTGGCGACCCTGGAGCGCCAGTCGCCGGGCCAGAGCGGCCTGGGCCTGGTGATCGCCAAGAGCCTGGCGCAGCTGTGGCAGGATTTCGACTACGCGATCATCGACAGCCCGCCGCTGCTCGGGGTGCTGATGGTCAATGCCCTGGCGGCGAGCCAGCAACTGGTGATCCCGGTGCAGACCGAGCACCTGGCGGTCAAGGGCCTGGAGCGCATGGTCAATACCTTGGCGATGATCAACCGCTCGCGCAAACAGGCGCTGCCGTTCAGCATCGTGCCGACCCTGTTCGATCGCCGGACCCAGGCCTCCCTGGGCACCCTGCGGGTGTTGCGCGACAAGTTTCCGGACGAGATCTGGCAGGGCTATATCCCGGTCGATACGCGCCTGCGCGATGCCAGCCGGGCGGGGCTGACGCCGTCGCAATTCGACGGCAAGAGCCGTGGCGTACTGGCCTATCGCGCCTTGCTCAAGCATTTGCTGGCCCAGCAACTTGTCCCGCAGGTGGCCTGACGTGCCGGATCATTCAAGTCTGCTGCCGGTCTGGCCGATAAAGCCTACAGGTCACCGTGCTGGGTTTTATCCATGGGCATCCTCATGAACCGTCCTCTCGACATCAAGTCCCGGCCGCAGCTGGCGCTGCAGTCCTACCTGGACGCGTTGCTGCAGGATGCCACCGAAGAAGAATTCGCGGTTCCCGAAGCCCTGCCCGAGGTCGCGGCGGTCGTTGTGCAGGCCGAGGCCTCGACCGAGGTCCTGGACGAGTTCCAGGCCGCGGTGCTCGAAGAGCAGGCGCGCGATGCCGAGGCTCAGCGAGCGGCGCCCGAGGCGCTTGTCCCGCCGCCAACCCGTGTCGAAGAGCCGGTGGTCGTTCCGGTGCTGGAGGCGCCCGCGCCGCTGCCGTCTTCGTTGTCGAGCGTGGCGCCCTTGCTGCAAGGGTTGGTCGAGCCCGTGGTCGAAGTGCATCGGCCGCCAAGCAGCACGCCGCCACCGGTGGCGGGCGATGATCGTCCAAGCTGGGCGGCGGAGCCTTTCGAGTGCCTGCTGTTCGATGTCGCCGGGTTGACGCTGGCGGTGCCGCTGGTGTGCCTGGGGTCGATCTATTCCCTGGCGGGGCATGAGCTGACGCCGCTGTTCGGGCAGCCGGAGTGGTTCCTCGGGATCCTGCCGAGCCAGGCCGGCAACCTGAAGGTGCTGGATACCGCGCGCTGGGTGATGCCGGACCGTTATCGCGACGATTTTCGCCAGGGACTGCAATACGTAATCTCGGTCCAGGGCTACGAGTGGGGGCTGGCGGTGCATCAGGTCAGCCGCTCGTTGCGCCTGGACCCGAACGAAATCAAATGGCGCAGCCATCGGGGCCAGCGGCCTTGGCTGGCGGGTACGGTGATCGAGCACATGTGCGCGCTGCTGGATGTTTCCGAGCTGGCCGAGCTGATCGCCGGCGGTGGCGCAAAACACATGGCAATCAGTAAACCGGCGCCGAAGCCGATATAGACAACAACAGGCTGCGCCGCCGGCGCGGCCACACCGAACACACGCCGTTTCCAACGGTTTTTTTAAGGGGTCAGGGGTATGAATAAGTCGTCGTCTGCACAGGGTTCTGAAGATCCGATCCTGCAATGGGTAACGTTCAAGCTGGATAACGAGTCCTACGGCATCAACGTGATGCGCGTGCAGGAAGTGCTGCGCTACACCGAGATCGCACCGGTGCCGGGTGCCCCGAGCTATGTGCTGGGCATCATCAACCTGCGCGGCAACGTGGTGACGGTGATCGACACCCGCCAGCGTTTCGGCCTGGTGCCGACCGAGGTCAACGACAACACGCGCATCGTGATCATCGAGGCCGACAAGCAAGTGGTCGGGATCATGGTCGACAGCGTGGCGGAAGTGGTTTACCTGCGTCAGTCGGAAGTCGAGACCGCGCCGAACGTCGGTAACGAAGAGTCGGCCAAGTTCATCCAGGGTGTCTGCAACAAGAACGGCGAGCTGCTGATCCTGGTCGAGCTGGACAAGATGATGAGCGAAGAAGAGTGGTCGGAACTGGAGAGTATCTGATTGATTCTCGAGGTTGCGGTAATTGTCCTGGCCGTCCTCTGGGTGGCCTCCCTGGCGTTGTTCCTGTCGTATGCCCGTAACCAGCGCCAGATAGCCGAGCAGCAGGCCCGAGGCGATGCGTTGCGCGACCAGCGCATCAAGGACCTGGCCAAGCGCGTCGACGACTACCAGAACGGTACGGTGCGCATGGGCGAGGACCTGCACGAGCTGCGTTCGGTGGTCGGCCCGCTGCCGGACAAGCTGGCCCAGTTGGAGCAGCGTGACCCGTCGAGCCTGTCTTTCGCCCAGGCCGCGCGCCTGGTGGGCATGGGCGCCAGCGTCGACGAGCTCACCCAGTCCTGTGGCCTGACCCAGGCCGAGGCCGAGTTGGTGAGCAAGCTGCACAAAGGTTGAAAATCCCTCGGTAGCCGCGGCCTGTGGCAGCGGCTGCCGATCAGTAGTCATCCCCGCCTGGCGTCACATCCTTCTCCAGCACCGCTTCCTGCGGTTCATGCCCGGCCGGGAACTTGCCCTTGAGGTTCCAGGCGAAGGCAATGATTTCGGCAATCGTCCGGTACAACTCTTCGGGAATGCTGTCGCCCAGTTCCAGGCGCGCCAGCAGTTTCACCAGCTCGGCGTTTTCATAGATCGGCACTTCGCAATCGCGGGCGATTTTCAGGATGGCTTCGGCCAGTTCGTCGTCGCCCTTGGCGGTCAGCGTGGGGGCGTGCTGGCCATCGTATTTGAGGGCGATGGCCTGGCGTGGGGGCGTCGGGTTATTCATGCGGTTTCATCGACCCAGCGTTGTTCCAGTCGGGTTTTCGGGCCTTGCGGCGGGGTGCCGAGATGGCAGTCCAGATCGCCGACATCCAGGCCGCAGGTGAGCAGCCGCTCCCGCAGGCTGCCCAGGTGGCTTTCGATCAGGCTCGCGGTAAACGGCCGCTGCGCCCAGAGCTGGCTGGACAGGCGGCCCTTGAGCAGTTGCGCCTGTACTTGCAGCGGGCCCAGGGGTTCGAGGTCGAACGCCAGTTCGACGCGCCACAGCTGCTGTTTCGGCTCGCGCTCCTCGCGTTTTTCCTCGGGGGCTTGCTCCGCCGGGTCTTCACGCTGGAACTTGACTTGCAGGGGCACCACGTCCTGCATCGTGCGCATGGGGATTTCCAGTTGCCAGGTGGTCAGCAGCCGCCCGTCGTCGGTCAGGCCGCTCTGCTCCAGGCTGGCCAGCTGATGGCTCTGCAAGCGCGAAACGGCCGCCGCGGCCAAGCGCAACAGGTGTTCCAGGTCGCCTTCCTCTTCCAGGCTCTGCAGCAGGCGCGAGGGCAGGGGAAAGCCGCCAGGCTGGGGTTTGGCGCTGACCTGGCCGAGGGTGCCCAGGGCGCTGCGCACGAAGCTCGGCAAGGCCTGGGCCAGGGTGTTGGCGGCAACGATGGCGTTGAAACTGGTGCTGGCCGGCAAGCCTGGCGTCATCTGGGCGATCAGGCGCAGCAGATTGCCTTTCAGGTCGCCGTTCAGGGCGGGGCCGTCGCCGGCCAGCAGCCGCGATTCGAGGAAGGCGCCGCTATTGCCCAGGGCCTGGGCCAGGGCCTTGGGATTGCTCAGTTGCTGGAGGTCGGGCAGCCCGGCGAGCAGCTTGTCTACCGCGGCGCGCAGTTCAGGGGACGAGGTGTCGGACGGCGGCAGGTTCTGCAGCGCATTGAGCAGGCCGCTCAGCGAGGCCTGGCGGCTTTGCTGGGTGGCCAGTTGCTGGGCGATCGCCAGTTGCTCCTGGCGCCCGCTCAGCGGTACGAAGTTCAAGCTCTGCGAGCCCTGTACCAGGGCGCTCAGCAGGCTGCCGACGCGCAAGGGTTGTGGGCTGTCGATGCTCAGGGTGCTGCCGCCGAGGGCGGTGTTGAGCAGGCTCACCAGCGAGCGATAGACCGCTGGCTGCCCGGCTTCCCGGGGTTGCAGCTGGGTGGTCAGCACCTTGCCTTGCAGCAGGGTGCCGACCGGCAGTTGGCGGGTGTCGATCCGGGTCAGGGTGGCGACGCTGGCGGCAATCGCCTGCTGCACGGTGATGGCCAGGTTGCCCGCCGACGGCTGAGTCACCGCCAGGCTGGTGCCCTGGGGCAGTGGCTGGGTGCTGGTGGCCTGGACGGTGGTCTGCCGGCCGCCGTCGAGGGTGAGCTTGAGCAGCAGTTGGAAGGTCTGGTCGGCTTGCTTGAGCGACAGGACCTCGGCCTTGGCCGACTGGCCCGCTGCGATCAGCCCCTCCAGCGGCTGCAGCAGCTTGAGCAGTTCGCCGCTGACCGGCAGCGTGCGCACGGTCCCGGGCAGCAGCTGCGGTAGCGGGGGGAGGGTGATTTCGCCTGTCATCTGGACACAACCTGTGGAGAAATAGCCCTCTTTAGAGTAGGGCATCGCATGTATAATGCCGCCCGTCTTCGGGGGGCGTGGCGAAAACATCGCAAAAGTTTGACGCAGCTCTCTGGAACAGGCCGCCGATGCGTTTATTCTGCATCTCTTTAACGGCTGCTCCACTGCCGACTTGAACCGTAAAGGCCCACGATCACTTGACCAGTCCTCTTCTAGAAGCCGTAGCACTCGCCTGTGAGCGCGACCTGCGGCTGCTCTTCGAAAAGCTCGAACTGCGTCTGGCCAGCGGCGACATGTTGCAGATCAGCGGCCCCAACGGCAGCGGCAAGACCAGCCTGTTGCGCCTGCTGGCGGGGCTGATGCAGCCGACCAGCGGCCAGGTACTGCTCAATGGCCAGCCCCTCGACGCCCAGCGTGCGGAACTGGCGCGCAACCTGCTGTGGATCGGCCATGCCGCTGGCATCAAGGACCTGCTGACCGCCGAGGAAAACCTCAGCTGGCTCTGCGCCCTGCATCAGCCGGTGGGGCGCGAGGCGATCTGGCAGGCGCTGGCAGCGGTCGGCCTGCGCGGTTTCGAGGATGTGCCTTGCCACACCTTGTCCGCCGGCCAGCAACGCCGGGTGGCGTTGGCCCGCTTGTACCTGGACAGCCCGCCGCTGTGGATTCTCGACGAACCCTTCACCGCCCTGGACAAGCAGGGCGTGGCGCAACTGGAAGAACACCTGGCCGGCCACTGCGAACGCGGCGGCATGGTGATCCTCACCACCCACCACACCCTCGGCCGCATGCCGGCGGGCTACCGTGACCTCGACCTGGGGCAGTGGGCCGTATGAAAGTGTTCGCCCTGCTGCTCGCCCGCGAGTCCCGGCTGCTGTTTCGGCGTCCTGCCGAGTTGGCCAACCCGCTGGTGTTCTTCGCCATCGTTGTCGCACTGTTCCCGTTGGCGGTGGGACCTGAGACACAATTGTTGCAAACCTTGTCTCCGGGACTGGTCTGGGTAGCGGCGCTTTTATCGGTTTTGCTCTCGCTGGACGGGCTTTTTCGCAGTGATTTCGAGGACGGATCCCTGGAGCAGTGGGTCCTTTCGTCGCACCCCCTGCCTCTTCTGGTCCTGGCCAAGGTCCTGGCACACTGGGCCTTTTCCGGCCTGGCACTGGTCTTGCTCGCTCCTCTGCTGGCCCTGATGCTCGGCCTGCCCACGGCCTGCCTGCCGGTGCTGTTGCTGTCCCTGCTGCTGGGCACTCCGGTGCTGAGCCTGCTGGGGGCAGTGGGCGCGGCGTTGACGGTGGGACTCAAGCGCGGCGGCCTGTTGCTGGCGTTGCTGATCCTGCCCCTGTACATCCCGGTATTGATTCTCGGCAGTGGCGCCTTGCAGGCAGCCTTGCAAGGCATGCCGGCGACCGGTTACCTGTTGTGGCTTGGCAGCCTGACCGCCCTGGCGGTAACCCTGACACCCTTTGCAATAGCGGCTGGCCTGAAGATCAGCGTCGGCGAATAATGAGGTCTGATCATTTTTTGATCAGTAAAGACCCTGGCCGGGCGTGACAACGCTCGGCACCCGTGATGGAAACAGTATGAACTGGACCTGGTTTCATAAGCTCGGCTCGCCCAAGTGGTTCTATGGCATCAGCGGCAAGCTGTTGCCCTGGTTGAGCATCGCCGCCTTGTTGCTGATCACCGTCGGCGTCGTCTGGGGCCTGGCCTTCGCGCCGCCGGACTACCAGCAAGGCAACAGCTTCCGCATCATCTACATCCACGTGCCCACCGCGATGCTGGCCCAGTCCATCTACGTGATGCTGGCGGTGTGCGGAGTGGTCGGCCTGGTGTGGAAAATGAAACTGGCCGACGTCGCCCTGCAATGCGCGGCGCCCATCGGCGCCTGGATGACCGCCGTGGCGCTGGTCACCGGGGCCATCTGGGGCAAGCCGACCTGGGGTTCGTGGTGGGTCTGGGATGCGCGCCTGACGTCCATGCTGATCCTGCTGTTCCTGTATTTCGGGGTGATCGCCCTGGGCAACGCCATCAGCAACCGCGACAGCGCGGCCAAGGCCTGCGCGGTGCTGGCGATCGTCGGCGTGATCAACATCCCGATCATCAAATACTCGGTGGAGTGGTGGAACACCCTGCACCAGGGCGCGACGTTCACCCTGACCGAGAAGCCGGCGATGCCCGTCGAGATGTGGCTGCCGCTGCTGCTGACGGCGCTGGGGTTCTACTGTTTCTTCGGCGTGGTGCTGCTGCTGCGCATGCGCCTGGAAGTGCTCAAGCGCGAAGCCCGCGCCAGCTGGGTCAAGGCCGAAGTGCAGAACAGCCTGGAGGCCGCCTCATGAGTTTCGCTTCCTTCGGCGATTTTCTCGCCATGGGCCATCACGGCCTGTATGTCTGGTCGGCCTACGGCATCTGCCTGGCAGTGCTGGTCCTCAACGTGGCGGCGCCGCTGCTGGCCCGCAAGCGCTACCTGCAACAAGAGGCGCGTCGTATGCGCCGGGAGAACAATCAGTGAATCCGCTGCGTAAAAAGCGTCTGTTGATCATCCTTGGCGTGCTGGCGGGCGTGGCTGTCGCCGTCGGCCTGGCGTTGAGCGCCCTGCAACAGAACATCAACCTGTTCTATACCCCGACCCAGATCGCCAACGGCGAAGCGCCCTACGACACGCGGATCCGCGCCGGCGGCATGGTCGAGAAGGGGTCCCTGCAACGTTCCGCCGATTCGCTGGACGTGCGCTTCGTGGTCACCGATTTCAACAAGGCCGTGACCATCACCTATCGCGGCATCCTCCCGGACCTGTTCCGCGAAGGGCAGGGCATCGTTGCCCTGGGCAAGCTCAACGCCGACGGCGTGGTGGTGGCCGATGAGGTGCTGGCCAAGCACGACGAGAAATACATGCCGCCGGAAGTCACCAAGGCCCTGAAAGACAGTGGCCAGCCAGCGCCGGCCAAGGAGGGTTGATCGATGACGTCCGCAATCTTCATTCCCGAGCTCGGCCACCTGGCGATGATCCTGGCCCTGTGTTTCGCCCTGGTCCAGGCCGTGGTGCCGCTGCTCGGCGCCTGGCGCGGCGACCGCCTGTGGATGGGCCTGGCGCAGCCCGCGGCCTGGGGCCAGTTCGCCTTTCTCGCCTTTGCTTTCGGTTGCCTGACCTACGCCTTCATGGTCGATGATTTCTCGGTGGCCTATGTCGCCAGCAACTCCAACAGCGCCTTGCCCTGGTACTACAAGTTCAGCGCGGTGTGGGGCGCGCACGAAGGCTCGCTGCTGCTCTGGGCGCTGATCCTCGGCGGCTGGACCTTCGCCGTCTCGGTGTTCTCCCGGCAGTTGCCGCAGGTGATGCTGGCGCGGGTGCTGGCGGTGATGGGCATGATCAGCACCGGCTTCCTGTTGTTCCTGATCGTCACCTCCAACCCGTTCGCGCGGATCCTGCCGCAGGTTCCCGGCGATGGCCGCGACCTCAATCCGTTGCTGCAGGACATCGGCCTGATCGTGCACCCGCCGATGCTCTACATGGGCTATGTCGGGTTCTCCGTGGCCTTTGCCTTCGCTATCGCCGCCTTGCTCGGCGGGCGCCTGGACGCGGCCTGGGCCCGCTGGTCGCGGCCCTGGACCATCGTCGCCTGGGCATTCCTCGGCATCGGCATCACCCTCGGCTCCTGGTGGGCCTACTACGAGCTCGGCTGGGGTGGCTGGTGGTTCTGGGACCCGGTGGAAAACGCCTCGTTCATGCCCTGGCTGGTGGGCACCGCGCTGATCCATTCGCTGGCGGTCACCGAGAAGCGTGGGGTGTTCAAGAGCTGGACCGTGCTGCTGGCCATCGCCGCGTTCTCGTTGAGCCTGCTGGGGACCTTCCTGGTGCGTTCCGGGGTGCTGACCTCGGTGCACGCCTTCGCCTCCGACCCCGAGCGCGGGGTGTTCATCCTGATCTTCCTGCTGTTCGTGGTCGGCGGTTCGCTGACCCTGTTCGCCCTGCGCGCGCCGGTGGTCAAGAGCCAGGTCGGCTTCAACCTGTGGTCGCGGGAAACCCTGCTGCTGGGCAACAACCTGGTGCTGGTGGTGGCGGCCTCGATGATTCTGCTGGGCACCCTGTACCCGCTGGTGCTCGATGCCCTGAGCGGGGCCAAGCTGTCGGTCGGCCCGCCGTACTTCAATGCGCTGTTCATCCCGCTGATGGCGGTACTGATGGTGGTGATGGCGGTCGGCGTGGTGGTGCGCTGGAAAGACACCCCGGTCAAATGGCTGGCGAGCATGCTGGCCCCGGTGCTGCTGGGCAGCGTGGCGCTGGCGGTGGTGGCCGGCATCGCCTATGGCGACTTCAACTGGGCGGTGCTGGCGACCTTCCTGCTGGCGGCCTGGGTGCTGCTCGCCGGCGTGCGCGACATTTTCGACAAGACCCGCCACAAGGGCCTGCTCAAGGGCCTGCCCAGCCTGACCCGCAGCTACTGGGGCATGCACCTGGCGCACGTGGGCATCGCGGTCTGCGCCCTGGGCGTGGTGCTGTCGAGCCAGAACAGCGCCGAACGCGACCTGCGCCTGGAGCCGGGCGAGTCCATGGACCTGGCCGGCTACCACTTCATTTTCGAGGGCGCCAAGCACTTCGAGGGGCCGAACTTCACTTCTGACAAAGGCACTGTCCGGGTGGTTCGCGACGGCAAGGAAGTGGCGGTACTGCATCCGGAAAAACGCCTGTACACCGTGCAGAGTTCGATGATGACCGAAGCCGGGATCGACGCCGGTTTCACCCGTGACCTCTACGTCGCCCTCGGCGAGCCCCTGGGCGATGGCGCCTGGGCCGTGCGCGTGCACGTCAAGCCGTTCGTGCGCTGGATCTGGTTCGGCGGCCTGCTGACCGGGCTGGGTGGCCTACTGGCGGCGCTCGACCGGCGTTATCGGGTCAAAGTGAAAACCCGGGTGCGCGAGGCCCTGGGCATGACAGGAGCCACTGCATGAAACGCTGGATAATGTTGTTGCCGCTGGCGCTGTTCCTGCTGGTGGCGGTGTTCCTCTACCGCGGGTTGTACCTGGACCCGGCCGAGCTGCCGTCGGCGATGATCGGCAAGCCGTTCCCGGAGTTCTCGCTGCCGTCGGTGCAGGGCGACAAGACCCTGACCCGGGCCGATTTGCTGGGCAAGCCGGCGCTGGTCAACGTCTGGGGCACCTGGTGCATTTCCTGCCGGGTCGAGCACCCGGTGCTGAACAAGCTGGCGCAGCAGGGCGTGACCATCTATGGCGTCAACTACAAGGACGTCAACGCCGACGCCCTGAAATGGCTGGCCGAATTCCACAACCCCTACCTGCTGGACATCCGCGACGAGGAGGGCACCCTGGGCCTGAACCTGGGCGTGTACGGCGCGCCGGAAACCTTCTTCATCGACGCCAAGGGCATCATTCGCGACAAATACGTCGGGGTGATCGACGAAACCGTGTGGCGCGAAAAGCTGGCCGCCAAGTACCAGGCCCTGAGCGATGAGGCCAAGCCATGAGGCGCTGGCTGGCCGCGGCCATCCTGGGCCTGAGCATCGCCGGCGTGGCCCACGCGGCGATCGATACCTACGAGTTCGCCAACGACGCCGAGCGCGAGCGTTTTCGCGAGCTGACCAAAGAGCTGCGCTGCCCCAAGTGCCAGAACCAGGACATCGCCGACTCCAATGCGCCGATCGCCGCGGACCTGCGCAAGGAGATCTTCCGCATGCTCGGCGAAGGCAAGGACAACCAGCAGATCATCGATTTCATGGTCGACCGCTATGGCGACTTCGTGCGCTACAAGCCGGCGCTGACCGGCAAGACCGCGTTGCTCTGGTTCGGCCCCGCCGGCCTGCTGTTGGGCGGCGTGGTGATCATCGCGATGATTGTCCGGCGCCGGCGCGTACAGCGCAGCGACCGCCCGAACGCGCTTTCCCCTGACGAGCGTCAACGCCTCGACCAACTGTTGGAAAAAGACCACGAATGATTGATTTCTGGCTCGCCGCAGGCCTGCTGCTCCTGGTAGCCCTGAGTTTTCTGCTGATCCCGGTTCTGCGTGGCCGTCGTGCCCAGCGCGAAGAGGATCGTACCGCGCTGAACGTGGCGCTCTATCAAGAACGCGTGGCCGAGCTGCAAGGCCAGCAGGCCGAAGGCGTGCTCAGCGCCGAACAACTGGACAGCGGCCGTGCCGAGGCCGCGCGCGAACTGCTGGCCGACACCGAGGGCGGGGAACCGGCCCGGACGTCGCGGCTGAGCAAGCCGCTGCCCTTGCTGGCGGCACTCTTGGTGCCGGTGCTGGGCGTGGTGCTGTACCTGCATTTCGGCGCCAGCGACAAGGTCGAGCTGACCCGCGAGTTCGCCCAGGCCCCGCAATCGATGGAAGAGATGACCCGGCGCCTGGAGCGGGCGGTCGCTGCCCAGCCGGATTCCGCCGAGGGCCTGTATTTCCTCGGGCGTACCTATATGGCCCAGGACCGCCCGGCGGATGCGGCGAAGATCTTCGAGCGCACCGTGGCCCTGGCCGGGCGCCAGCCGGAACTGCTCGGCCAGTGGGCGCAGGCGCAGTACTTCGCCGACGGCAAGCAATGGTCGGACAAGGTCCAGGCCCTGACCGACGAAGCGCTGAAGGCCGACCCGAAGGAAGTCACCAGCCTGGGCCTGCTGGGGATCGCCGCCTTCGAGGGCGAGCGTTATCAAGAGGCCATCGATTACTGGAACCGCCTGCTGGCGCAACTGCCGGCGGACGACAACTCCCGTGCCGCGCTGCAGGGTGGCATCGACCGCGCGACCGAGAAGCTGCAGGCCAGCGGTGGCAAGGTGGCCCAGGCCCCGGCGGCCAAGGCCGCGGCGCTGCTCAAGGTGCGGGTCGACCTGGCCGCGGACCTCAAGGCCAAGGTGCAGCCGGGCGACAGTGTGTTCATCTTCGCCCGCGCCACCTCCGGCCCGCCGGCACCGCTGGCGGCCAAGCGCCTGACCGTGGCCGACCTGCCGGTGACCGTCGAGCTGGGCGATGCCGATGCGATGATGCCGCAGTTGAAACTGTCGAACTTCCCGGAAGTCCAACTGGTTGCGCGGGTGTCCCGCGCCGGCCAGCCGACGGCCGGCGAGTGGGTGGGACGCAGCCAGCCCCTGGCCAGCAGCACCACCGCGCCGCAGCAACTGACCATCGACAGCCCGGATAAATAAAGAGAAACCATCATGCGCGCCATCGCTCGCATCACCCTGTTAACCCTGGTCCTGGGCTTGAGTGCCTGTGCGGTCCAGGAACCCATGCCGCCGCAGGCGCCGCCACCGATCCCGTCAGGGCAACCCGGCACCCAGGCGCCGCCGGCCACCCGGCCAGGCAAGCCGGTGACGCCGAGCAAGCCGGCCAAGCCGCTGCCGCGCACGTCCGCCAGCTTCGCCCCGCCGCCAGGGGGGAACAGCCACTGGGACGCGCGCCTGGGGGTCTATGTGCTGGACGACCAGACCAACACCTTCTACCGCCAGCGCACCTACTACCGCTGGAACAATGGCTGGAGCCGCTCCATCAGCCCCAACGGGCCCTGGGAAGACACCGATATCCATGGCGTGCCTTCGGGCCTGGGGCGTCAGTTCCAGTAGGCCTCGGCGCAACGCTGGGCGGGCCGGTTCAAGCAGCAGGCAGGCTGGCCGATACACCGGGGTGTTCCTGAGTATCGCCAGCCGAGCGCCTGATGAAGAAAGACCTGAACAAACCCTATTTCGCGCCCATGGCCTTGTGGCTCGGTGTACTTGTCGTCCTGCTGTCGCTGCACGGCTTCACCTCCGCCGAAGTCCCGCAACTGATCTACTTCTCCCTGGCGCCGGTGTACCTGCTGGTGCTGTTCGCCTTCCTCTACTACTTCTTCTGCTGGAGCCTGATCTCGGTGTTCCGCCTGGGCGAGATCGGCTGGAAACGCGTGGACTACGGTTGGCTGCTGGTGGCGTCGCTGGCGCTGATCAGCGAGACCCAGGGTGTGCGGACCGAGTGGTTCCAGAGCGACTATCGACTGGCCGAATCCCATGAGGCCGCGACCCAGAGGCGCCTCAAGGCCGAGATCGACGATCTGTTGGGGCCGGACCACTGCCGCGTTGCCGCGACTGTCCATGAGGCCGACGCCGGGCAGGTGAACGAGCTCTGCCAGCGTTTTTCCTCTCTTGAGAGAACGGCGCAAGGGCAACTGACGGCGCTCTCGGTAGGAACGGTGGTCCAGGCGCTGGATGAGCTTCGCGCCCGCTATTCGGCGCCGCCTGTCTTGGCCTGGCTCGACCAGCTGGATGAAACCCTGGGCGAGCAGCGCAAGGCCCGAGGCGAGGTTTCCAGGCTGCATGAGCTGACCCGCGCCACCAATACCGAGACGGTCTACCGCTACTTCGTGCCGGTGCTGCTGGTGTTCGCCCTGGCGCTGCGGGCCTCGAAGGTCACCGGCGAGGTGCTGCTCAAGGCGCCGCGCAAGCGCAAGGTGTGGATGATCGTCAACCGGCGCATGGTGATCGATGGCCTGGGGTTTGTCCGCGGCGCCCGCAGCCGGTTCGACGAAGCGTTGCGCAACTGGCGCGTGGCCAGGTGGGGCGTGGTGCACCTGGAGTGTCCGTTCCTGCCCGAGGTCAGCGCCCAGGACACCCGGGTCGCGGTCGCGCCGGGGTTTTACGAAAACGAGTTCCGCCTGGCCTCGGTCGGTGCGTTCGAGCAGTGCGGTTTCGTCGAGTGGGCGGCGACCCAGTCGATCGAGACCCTGTACCTGGTGGGCGAGACCGACCTGGGGCTGATCGAACGGGTGCGTCGCTGGGGCGAGGCGGCCAAGGTCGAGGTGCTGGTCCGCGAGCGGATCTGAGCCGGCTCAGTCCTGCGCGGGGTCGGCCAGCAACTGCTGGACGAAATCGACGAAGGCCCGGGCCTTGGCACTGCTCAGGCGCCCAGTGGGAAACACCGCCCAGAGTTCCTGGCGAGGCAGGTTCCAGTCCGCCAGGGTCTCGCGCACCGCGCCGCTTTCCAGTTCGGGCGCGAACATCCATTGCGAGGCCAGGGCCAGCCCGCGATGGGCCAGCACCGCGGCCCGCACGCCCTCCGCGGCGCTGACGCGAAGCCGCCCGTGCACCGTGACCGACTGTTGCTCCTCGGCGCGCTCGAAGCGCCAATGGCTGCCGCCGCCGAGGCTGTAGACGACCGCCTGGTGCCGGTCCAGGTCGATAGGGGCGCGGGGCTCGCCGTGGCGCTCGAAATAGGCCGGGGTGGCCAGCACCATGCGTCGGCATTCGCCGATCTTGCGCGCGGTCAGCCCGGAGTCGCTCAACGGCCCCATGCGCAGGGACACGTCGATCCCGGCTTCCACCAGGTTGATGTTGCGATCATCGAGCACCACGTCGATGTCGAGGTCGGGATGGCGGTCGAGAAAGGTCCCCAGGTGCGGCACGATATGCAACCGGGCGAAGGTCACCGCCGCGCAGATCCGCAGGGTTCCGCTGAGCCCCGCGCCGGCGCCGCGGGCGGCGAGATCGGCTTCGTCGGCCTCGTCGAGGGCGCGCCTGGCGCGCTCGAAAAACGCCAGACCGGCCTCGGTGGGCGTCAGGCCGCGGGTCGAGCGCAACAACAGCCGCACCGCCAGCCGCGCTTCCAGCTGGGCGATGATTTTCGAGACGGCCGGCTGGCCGATCTCCAGGCGTCGGGCGGCTGCCGAAAAGGAGCCGCTTTCCACCACCAGGACGAAGGTTTGCATGGCTGCCAGGCGGTCCATCGGGACTCCTTGTGGATTGAGCGCGGGCTTCAGGCGGCGACGGGCGACGGCTTCTGCGAAGCGCCGAGGAAGCGCAGCAGGGCCAGCAGCGGCAGGGCGCTGCCGATGGCGACTATACCCAGCCAGCCGGCCTGCTCGTACACCGCGCTGGCGATCGACGAACCGACGGCGCCGCCGAGGAAGATGCTGGTCATGTACAGGGCGTTCAGGCGGCCGCGGCTATGGGCGTCCAGCGCATAGACCGCGCGCTGGCCGAGGACCATGTTCATCTGCACGCAGAAGTCCAGGACCACCCCGGTCACCGCCAGGCCGACGACGCTGTAGGCGGGATGGATAAAGGCCGGCAGGAAGCTCAGCCCGGCGAACAGGATCGCCAGCAACGAGGCGATGCGGGTGTGCCCGGCATCGGCCAGGCGCCCGCTGATGGGCGCGGCGACGGCACCGATGGCGCCGACCAGGGCGAACAGGGCGATCTGGCTTTGCGACAGGCCGTGGTTGCGCGCCAGCTCCAGCGGCACGGCGGTCCAGAACAGGCTGAACGTAGCGAACAGGCAGGCCTGGTAGAACGCCCGCTGGCGCAGCACCGGTTGTTGGCGCAGCAGGCTGCCCAGGGAACGCAGTAACTGGCCGTAGGTGGCACTGTGGGCGGGTTGGCGCTTGGGCACGGTCAGCAGCAGGACCAGGCTGATGGCGGCCATCAGCACCGCGGCGGCGATGAACATCGCGCGCCAGCCAAAGTGGTCGGCCACCACGCTGGACAGCGGACGCGCCAGGAGGATGCCCAGCAGCAGGCCGCCCATGATGCCGCCGACCACCCGGCCGCGGGATTCCTCCGGCGTCAGGTGGGCAGCCAGGGGAATCAGGATCTGCACCGACACCGAGCTGAAGCCGATCAGCAGCGAGACCAGGAGAAAGGCGTGCGGTTGCCGGGTGAGCGCGGCGCCCAGCAGGCTGGCGATGGCCACCAGGCTGGTGAGGATCATCAGCCGGCGGTTTTCCAGCAGGTCGCCCAGGGGCACCAGGAAGAACAGGCCCAGGGCGTAGCCGATCTGGGTCAGCGAGACGATCAGGCTGGCCATGGCCGGGCTCAGGCCGATATCCGGGGCAATCAGCTCGATGATCGGCTGGGCGTAGTAGATGTTGGCGACTATGGCGCCGCAGCAGAAGGCGAACAGCAGCACCATGCCGCGGGTCATTGTTGCAGTGGCGCCATGGGGCGCCGGGGTGGTGGAAGTCATCGCGATTCTCTTGGCAACGAAAGGAATGGGCGCGAGGTTAAGCGTCGGGCCGGTGACGGAGTAGAGGGCGAGCAGCGATAGTATTCATTCCGCTGGGGAATGAGTGCCGGCAAGGGCCGGTCTGGGTGGTGGAATCAGGCGCCGGGCAGTGCGGCCGATGATACATTTACTTACATCTGTTCGGTAGCGTGCCCGGTTTCTCGGCCGCCCCCTTCAACGTTCCACTACAGGACTCCGTCTTCATGACTCTTTTGTTCGATCGCCTGCTGCGCGCGACCCGGCTCGCCACCCTCATGACGCTGATGGTCGCCGGGCCCGCCCTGGCCCAGGACGCACCCGGCATGCGCATCGGCGTGCGCGGGGAAATCACCGGCATCAGCGGCGACGCGGTGCGGGTGCATGTCAACAGCGGCGAGAACGTCACCGTCAACCTCACGCCGCAGACCCAGGTCCGTGCCGTGACCCTGGCCAATATCGAGGACATCAAGCCCGGCAGCTACATCGGCTCGGCCGCCGTGCCCCAGGCGGATGGCAGCCTCAAGGCACTTGAGGTGCATGTGTTCCCGCCGCAGATGGCCGGCACCGGCGATGGCCACCGGCCCTTCGACCTGGTCAAGGGCAGCAGCATGACCAACGGCAGCGTCGGCGACCTGGTGGTGAGCAACGGCCGGACGCTGACCGTCAACTACAAGGGCGGGCAGCAGAAGATCCTGGTGCCGGAGGATGTGCCCATCGTCAATCTGCTGCCGGGGGACCGCAGCCTGCTCAAGGCCGGGGTCAAGGTGGTGATGTTCGTGTCCCAGGGCGAGGACGGCACGCTCACGGCGCAGTCGATCTCCGCCGGCAAGGATGGGGTGACGCCGCCGATGTAGGCGAGCGGCCATTAGGTTGCCAGTTGTTTCAGCAGGGCGCTTTCGATGGCCAGGGGCGGGGGGCTGGTTTAGGGTTGGCGATCGTCCATCACCGTGGAGGTCCCATGCATAAGTCAGTGTTCAATCCGCCCAGCGTCTTCAATTCCACGCAGTACGGCTTCAGCCAGGCGGTCGAGGTCCATGGCGGGCGGCGCCTGCTGTTGTCCGGCCAGGTGGGGGTCGATGAGCGCGAGGTGTGCGTCGGGCCCGGCTTGCGCGAACAGACCGAGCAGAGTTTCGACAATATCGCCCGGGTCCTGGCGGCGGCGGGTGGCGACCTGAGCCACGTGGTGATGCTGCGGATCTACATCGCCGAGGCGGCCCGCGACCAGCAGGAGCAGATCAGCCAGGTGCTGTTGCAGCGTTTCGTGCATCAGCCGCCGGCCTCCTCGTGGATCATCGTCAGCGGCCTGTCGTTGCCTGAATGGCTGATCGAAATCGAGGCCGAGGCGGTGCTGCCGCAGCTGCATCAGGCGGGGAAGGCGGCGCTGTTCGAAGCCGCTGCCGGGCTTTAAGACCCCCCATGAAAAAAGCGACCCGCAGGTCGCTTTTTTTTCGCCGGGGAGATTATTTCCCGCCGTAGATCTGGTCGAAGATGCCGCCGTCGTTGAAGTGAGTCTTCTGCACGGTGCGCCAGTCGCCGAAGGTTTTCTCCACCGACAGGAAGTCGACTTTCGGGAAACGGTCGGTGTACTTGGCCAGCACTTTCGGGTCCCGTGGGCGCAGGTAGTTGTTGGCGGCGATTTCCTGGCCTTCCGGCGACCACAGGTACTTCAGGTATTCCTCGGCCGCGGCGCGCGAGCCCTTCTTGTCGACCACCTTGTCCACCACCGATACCGGTGGCTCGGCTTCGGCGGAGACGCTTGGGTAGATGACCTCGAACTGATCGCGGCCGAATTCCCGGGCGATCATCTCCGCTTCGTTCTCGAAGGTCACCAGCACGTCGCCGATCTGGTTGGTCATGAAGGTGGTGGTGGCGGCGCGACCGCCGGTGTCGAGTACCGGCGCCTGCTTGAACAGCTTGCCGACGAAGTCCTTGGCCTTGTTCTCGTCGCCGCCGTTCTTCAGCACATAACCCCAGGCCGACAGGTAGGTGTAGCGGCCGTTACCCGAGGTCTTGGGGTTCGGCACAATCACTTGCACGCCATCCTTGAGCAGGTCGGGCCAGTCTTTCAGGGCCTTGGGGTTGCCCTTGCGCACGATGAACACGGTGGCCGAGGTGAAGGGCGCGCTGTTGTTCGGCAGGCGGGTTACCCAGTTGTCCGGCACCAGCTTGCCATTGTCGGCCAGGGCGTTGATGTCGGTCGCCATGTTCATGGTGATGACGTCGGCCGGCAGGCCGTCGATCACCGAGCGTGCCTGTTTGCTGGAGCCGCCGAAGGACATCTGCAGGGTGATGTTCTCGTTGTGCTCGGCCTGCCAGTGCTTCTGGAAGGCGCTGTTGTAGTCCTTGTAGAAGTCTCGCATCACGTCGTAGGACACGTTGAGCAGGGTCGGGGCGGCCTGGGCGACGTTGCCCAGGGCCAGGCCGGCGGCCAGGAGAGAGGCGCTGACGAGTTTTTTCACTGCACATTCCTTTTTGTTGAGAGTGACGTATTCGAGAGTGAAGGCAATTTGCCGCCGACTATAGCCGGGGCGGTATATCTCTTTAAAGATTAAAAAATGCTTTGCTTATTCGGTTCCCCGCGAGACTTTCGGGAACAGCGCATTGCCGCAACGCGAGCAGAACGCGGCGCCGTGCTCATGGTTGTTCTTGCTGCAGACCGGGCAGTCATGCCTGAGCTGTTCGCCCCGCAGCGCGTTGGCCAGCTCGGCGGTGAAGATCCCGGTGGGCACGGCGATGATCGAGTAACCGGTGATCATCACCATCGACGAAATGATCTGGCCCAGCACCGTCTTCGGCACGATGTCGCCGTAGCCGACGGTGGTCAGGGTGACGATAGCCCAATAGATGCCCTTGGGGATGCTGGTGAAGCCGTGCTCCGGGCCTTCGACCACGTACATCAGGGTGCCGAACACGGTGACCAGGGTGCAGACGCTGAGCAGGAACACCAGGATCTTCTGCTTGCTGCCGCGCAAGGCGTCGAGCAGGTAATGGGCCTGCTTGAGGTAGGGCCGAGCTTGAGCACGCGGAAGATGCGCAGCATGCGGATCACCCGGATGATCAGCAGGTACTGGGCGTCGCTGTAATACAGGGCGAGGATCCCCGGCACGATGGCCAGCAGGTCCACCAGCCCGTAGAAGCTGAAGGCGTAGCGCAACGGCTTGGGCGAGCAGTACAGGCGCAGGCCGTATTCGATGGCGAAGATGAAGGTGAAGCCCCATTCGATGTAGGCCAGCACATTGGCGTAGTTCTGGTGCACCTCGTCGATACTGTCGAGGATCACGATCACCAGGCTGGCGAGGATGATCAGCAGCAGGACGCTGTCGAAACGCCGCCCGGCCACGGTATCGGTCTGGAAGATCATGACGTAGAGCCGTTCACGCCAATGCTTGCTGCTTGCCGGGCTGCTGTCCGGGTGGTGGTTTGTGCCGTTGTCCATGCCGCTGTCTATCGCCTGAATCGAAATTCAGCGAAGCCTAGGGGGATTGGACCCGCTAGCGCAAGGCGCACTGTCCATGGCGGCCTGGCGCATCACCCGCGTCGCGGCGCGGACCAGCCAGCAGGCGAGGATGAACGGCGCGGTAAGGGCGGGCAGGCCCAGCGCGGCGAAGCCCGGGGCGAGCAGCAGCGCCAGCAGCATGCCCGGCAGCGCCAGCCAGGAGCGGCGGCGTTCCTGGCTCAGCGCCAGGGCCACCAGCACGCTGTTGTAGCCGCCCAGGCCCAGCAGGGCGCTGGCGTGCTCCTGTTGCAACAGGGCGAAACCCAGGCCCGCCGCCGAGCCGATCAAGGCCCAGGCCGCCGCCCGGCGCTCGGCCAGCAGCAGGCCCAGGGCGATCAGCACCCCGGCCAGCGGATGCTCGAGGAACATCACCTGGCCGAGCCCCTGGAACAGCGCCGGCAACCACGCCACGGCATCGGGCGCGATCCAGGGTTCGGCCGCGGCGGCGCTCGGCAGCGGCGTGGCCAGGCTCAGCAGCAACCAGGCGAGGCCGACGAAAGGCGCGGTGTAGGCCGGCAGGCCCTGCTTGGTACGCAGGCTCCCGCGGCGGCTGCGCTTGAGCCATTGCTCGGTGAGGATCGCGCTGACCCCGCCGCAGGCGATGATCAGCGGCGGCAGCAACGCCGACCAGTCGAACCGCAGGCTCAGCAGCAGGCCCAGCAGCACCCCGTTATAGCTGAACAGGCCGGCCTGGCGGTCGGCCTTGGCATAACCCCGGCGTTGCGCAGTGAGCAGCCCGGCCAGCCCGCCCAGCAGCGCGCCACCGAGCAGCGCCGGAGCGCTCAGCAGGATCGCCAGCACGCACAGCAGGCCGCACAGCGGATGGCGCTGGAGGAAGATCTGGCTGAAGCCGTTGAGCAGGGCGGTGGCCCAGTCGGGGCAGTGATTGTTGAAGTGGTCTAAAGGCATGACGGTCGGTTCTTGTCGCCGCTGCCGAGCGCAGCGAGGCTGCACTCGACGACGCAGGCCTCGCCAGGCCCGGGCACCGGGCGGCCGCTACGCGCCCGAGCGCAGCCTCGCAGGCTCGGCAGCGGCTACAGGTTCAGATCAGGGTTTCGATACGCAACGAGTTGGTCGATCCCGGTTGGCCGAACGGTACGCCCGCGGTGATCACCAGGGTGTCGCCACGCTTGGCCATGCCTTGCGCCTGGGCGATCTCCAGGGCGGTGGAGCAGACCTCGTCGACCTGCCTCAGGCGATCGTTGACCACCGAGTGCACGCCCCAGGCCACCGTCAGGCGGCGTGCCGTGGACAGGTTCGGCGTCAGGTTGAGGATCGGCACCGTCGGCCGTTCCCGCGCGGCGCGCAGGCTGGAACTGCCGGACTCGCTGTAGTTCACCAGCACCGCCACCGGCAGGATGCTGCTGATGCGCCGGATCGCGCAGCTGATGGCGTCCGATACCGTGGCTTCGGCCTGGGGCCGGCTGACGTCGAGCTGGGTCTGGTAGTCCGGTCCGCTTTCCACCTGGCGGATGATCTTGCTCATCATCTGCACCGCTTCCAGCGGGTATTCGCCGGACGCGGTTTCCGCCGAGAGCATCACCGCGTCGGCGCCTTCGGCCACGGCGTTGGCCACATCGGTGACCTCGGCGCGGGTCGGCGCCGGGGAAAAACGCATGGATTCGAGCATCTGCGTGGCCACCACCACCGGCTTACCCAGCTGGCGGCAGGTGCCGATGATGTTTTTCTGGATCTGCGGCACGCTCTCGGCGGGCACTTCCACCCCCAGGTCGCCGCGGGCCACCATGATCGCGTCGCTCAGCTCGGCGATCTCGCGCAGTTGCGCGACGGCCGAGGGTTTTTCGATCTTGGCCATCAGGAATGCCTTGTCGCCGATCAGCGCGCGGGCTTCGTGGATGTCCTCGGGGCGCTGCACGAACGACAGGGCCACCCAGTCCACCCCCAGTTCCAGGCCGAAGTCCAGGTCGCGGCGGTCCTTGGCGGTCAGCGGGCTGAGGTCGAGCACCGCCTGCGGGACGTTGACGCCCTTGCGGTCCGACAGCTCGCCGCCGTTGAGCACCGTGGTGTCGATGGTGTCGGCATGCTTGGCGGTAACCCGCAGGCGCAGCTTGCCGTCGTCCAGCAGCAGGTCCATGCCGGGCTCGAGGGCCGCGATGATTTCCGGGTGGGGCAGGTTGACCCGGCGCTGGTCGCCCGGGGTGCTGTCCAGGTCCAGGCGCAGGGCCTGGCCGCGATGCAGCTGCACCTTGCCCTCGGCGAACTTGCCGACCCGCAGTTTCGGGCCTTGCAGGTCCATCAGGATGCCCAGCGGGTAGTTCAGCTGTTTTTCGACCTCGCGGATCCACTGGTAGCGCTGGGCGTGATCGGCGTGGTCGCCATGGCTGAAGTTGAGGCGAAAGATGTTCACCCCGGCCTGCACCAGTTCACGGATGTCCTCGATGCCATCGATGGCCGGGCCGAGGGTGGCGAGGATCTTGACCTTTTTATCAGGCGTCATGTTTGGGGTTCTCGAGGATCAGGATGGCGCGGAAGTCGTTGACGTTGGTGCGGGTCGGCTCGGTAACGATCAAGCCGTCCAGGGCCGCGAAGTAGCCATAGCCGTTGTTGTCGTCCAGCTCGGCGGCGGCGTTCAGGCCCAGGGCGGCGGCGCGGGCGTAGCTGTCCGGGGTCATGAGGGCGCCGGCGTTGTCTTCCGAGCCGTCGATGCCGTCGGTGTCGCCGGCCAGGGCGTAGACCCCGGGCAGGCCCTTGAGGCTCTCGGTTAGGCTCAGGAGGAATTCGGCATTGCGTCCGCCGCGGCCATTGCCGCGCACGGTGACCGTGGTTTCGCCGCCGGAGAGAATCACGCAGGGCGCCGCCAGCGGCTGGCCGTGCAGCACCACCTGGCGGGCGATGCCGGCGTGCACCTTGGCGACCTCGCGGGCTTCGCCTTCCAGGTCGCCGAGGATCAGCGGGCTGAAACCGGCCTGGCGGGCCTTGACGGCGGCGGCCTCCAGCGATTGCTGCGGTCGGGCGATCAGTTGGAAATGGCTGCGCGCCAGGCTCGGGTCGCCGGGCTTGACCGTCTCCGATTCCGGGCTTTGCAGCCAGCTGCGCACGGCCGCCGGGACCTCGATGGCATAGCGCTTGAGGATCGCCAGGGCTTCGGCCGAGGTGCTGGGGTCGGCCACGGTAGGGCCGGAGGCGATGACCGTGGCCAGGTCGCCCGGTACATCGGAAATCGCGTAGGTGTAGACGGTGGCCGGCCAGCAGGCCTTGGCCAGGCGGCCGCCCTTGATCGCCGAGAGGTGTTTGCGCACGCAGTTCATCTCGCCGATGGTGGCGCCGGACTTGAGCAGGGCCTTGTTGATCGCTTGCTTGTCGGCCAGGGTGATGCCCGCGGCGGGCAGGGCCAGCAGGGCGGAACCGCCGCCGGACAGGAGGAAGATCACCCGGTCCTGCTCCGACAGGTCGCTGACCAGTTCCAGCACACGCCGGGCCACGGCCAGGCCGGCGGCATCGGGCACCGGATGCGCGGCTTCGACCACTTCGATTTTTTCGCAGGGTGCGCCGTGGCCGTAGCGGGTCACCACCAGCCCGCGGACTTCGCCCTGCCAGCAGCGTTCGACCACCTGGGCCATGGCCGCCGCGGCCTTGCCGGCGCCGATGACGATCACCCGGCCGCTGCGGTCGCGGGGCAAATGGGCCTCGAGGACCTGCTGCGGATGGGCGGCGTCGATGGCGGTGGCGAACAGCTCGCGGAGGAATTGTTGTGGATCGAGCGGCATGGCGGGCTCCCGGGTTTCTTGTTGTTCGAGGTGTGGCGGGTAGGGCTCTGGCGATCCGGCTTGCCCGCGATGGCGTCGTGTCAGGCACTACGTCATCGCGGGCAAGCCACGCTCCTACAGGGGGGCGGGAAGCCCCCAGGTAACGGCGGGGTTACTTGTCGCGGATCGAGAAGTTCGCCATGTGTTCCAGGCCCTTGATCAGTGCCGAGTGGTCCCAGTTGCTGCCGCCGATGGCCGCGCAGGTGCTGAACACTTGCTGGGCGTTGGCGGTGTTCGGCAGGTTGATCGACAGTTCCTTGGCGCCTTGCAGGGCCAGGTTCAGGTCCTTCTGGTGCAGGCTGATGCGGAAGCCCGGGTCGAAGGTGCCCTTGATCATGCGTTCGCCGTGCACTTCGAGGATCTTCGAGGAAGCGAAGCCGCCCATCAGCGCTTCGCGCACCTTGGCCGGGTCGGCGCCGTTCTTCGCGGCGAACAGCAGGGCCTCGGCTACCGCCTGGATATTCAGGGCGACGATGATCTGGTTCGCCACCTTGGCGGTCTGGCCGTCGCCGTTGCCGCCGACCAGGGTGATGTTCTTGCCCATGGCCTGGAACAGCGGCAGGGCGCGGTCGAACGCCTGGCTGTCGCCGCCGACCATGACGCTCAGGGTCGCGGCCTTGGCGCCGACTTCGCCGCCGGACACCGGGGCGTCCAGGTACTGCGCGCCTTTCTCGTTGATCTTCGCGGCGAAGGCCTTGGTCGCGGTCGGCGAGATCGAACTCATGTCGATCACGATCTTGCCCGGGCCTACGCCCGCGGCGACGCCGTCGGCGCGCAGCAGCACGTCTTCGACCTGGGGGGTATCCGGGACCATGACGATGATGAACTCGGCTTCCTGGGCCACTTCCTTGGGGCTGGCCAGGGCGATGGCGCCGGCGGCGACCAGGTCGGCTGGCGCCTTGTCGTGGTGCTGGGACAGGAACAGGCTGTGGCCGGCCTTCTGCAGGTTGCTAGCCATTGGGTGGCCCATGATGCCGGTGCCGATGAATCCGATTTTAGCCATGAGAAAATCCTCTTTTTATTGCTCTATAAGGTTGCGGGGTGCCAAGGCATCCGTCTCGCGGGCAAGTCGGATCGCCGCCCGCTCGCTCCTACAGGCAGGGCGTGCTCTTGTAGGAGCGAGGCTTGCCCGCGATGAACGATGACGTGGTGCCCGATCAGATTGCGTTGTGGCTCTTGAGCCAGCCCAGACCGGCCTCGGTGGTGGTCAGCGGCTTGTATTCGCAGCCGACCCAGCCCTGGTAGCCGATCTTGTCCAGGTGCTCGAACAGGAAGCGGTAGTTGATCTCGCCGGTGCCCGGTTCGTTGCGCCCGGGGTTGTCCGCCAGTTGCACATGGTTGATCGCGTCCAGGTGGCCGGACAGGGTCCGGGCCAGGTCGCCCTCCATGATTTGCATGTGATAGATGTCGTATTGCAGGTACAGGTTGGCGCTGCCGACCTGCTCGCGGATCGACAGGGCCTGGGCCGTGTTGTTCAGGTAGAAGCCGGGGATGTCGCGGGTATTGATCGCCTCCATCACCAGCCGGATGCCCGCGGCCTGGAGTTTCTCGGCGGCGTACCTGAGGTTGGCGACGAAGGTCCTTTCCACCGTGGCGTCGTCCACGACTTGCGGACGGATGCCGGCCAGGCAGTTGATCTGGGTATTGCCCAGCACCTGGGCATAGGCGATGGCCAGGTCGACCCCAGCGCGGAATTCTTCGACCCGGTCGGGCAGGCAGGCGATCCCGCGCTCGCCTTTGGCCCAGTCGCCGGCCGGCAGGTTGAACAGCACCTGGGTCAGGCCATGGGCGTCGAGTTGCGCCTTGATCTGGGCGGAGCTGAAGTCGTAGGGGAACAGGTATTCGACACCGCTGAAGCCGGCTTCGGCGGCGGCCTTGAAGCGGGCGAGGAAGTCCTGTTCGGTGAACAGCATGGACAGGTTGGCGGCAAAACGCGGCATGGTGGTCTCCTGTGGAAGTTGCGATCCCTGTAGCCGCTGGCGCGGGCTATGAAAGGCTCCAGGCGCCTTCGGCAGCGGCTACTCAGGGGTGTCAGTCGAGCAGGGAAATCGCGGTGGGGGCGTCGTTGCCGACCAGCGCCAGGTCTTCGAATTCGTTGACCGCGTTGATCTCGGTGCCCATCGAGATGTTGGTGACCCGCTCGAGGATGATCTCCACCACCACCGGCACCTTGAACTGCTCGAGCATTTCCTGGGCCTGGCGCAGGGCCGGCTGGATGGCCGATGGCTCGAACACCCGCAGGGCCTTGCATCCCAGGCCTTCGGCGACCGCGACGTGGTCCACGCCATAGCCGTTGAGTTCCGGTGCGTTGAGGTTGTCGAAGGACAGCTGCACGCAGTAGTCCATGTCGAAACCGCGCTGGGCCTGGCGGATCAGGCCCAGGTAGGAGTTGTTCACCACCACGTGGATGTACGGCAGCTTGAACTGCGCGCCCACCGCCAGTTCTTCGATCATGAACTGGAAGTCATAGTCGCCCGACAGCGCGACCACCTTGCGGCTCGGATCGGCCTTGACCACCCCCAGCGCCGCCGGGATGGTCCAGCCCAGCGGGCCGGCCTGGCCGCAGTTGATCCAGTGGCGTGGCTTGTACACATGCAGGAACTGCGCGCCGGCGATCTGCGACAGGCCGATGGTGCTGACGTAGCAGGTGTCCTTGCCGAACACCTGGTTCATTTCCTCATACACGCGCTGCGGCTTGACCGGCACGTTGTCGAAGTGAGTCTTGCGTTGCAGGCTCGACTTGCGCTGCTGGCAGTCCTGCAACCAGGCGCTGCGGTTCTTCAGCTTGCCGGCGGCTTGCCATTCGCGGGCGACTTCGATGAACACGGTGAGGGCCGAGCTGGCGTCGGAGACGATGCCCAGGTCCGGGGTGAACACGCGGCCGATCTGGGTGGGCTCGATGTCCACGTGGATGAACTTGCGCCCTTCGGTGTAGACGTCCACCGAACCGGTGTGGCGGTTGGCCCAGCGGTTGCCGATACCCAGGACCACGTCCGACTTGAGCAGGGTGGCGTTGCCGTAGCGGTGGGAAGTCTGCAGGCCGACCATGCCGACCATCTGCGGATGGTCGTCGGGGATGCTGCCCCAGCCCATCAGGGTCGGGATCACCGGGATGCCGGTCAGTTCGGCGAACTCCACCAGCAGCTCGCTGGCGTCGGCATTGATGATGCCGCCACCGGCTACCAGCAATGGGCGTTCGGCCTGGTCCAGCAGGGCCAGGGCCTTTTCCACCTGGACCCGGGTCGCCGACGGCTTCGCCAGCGGCAGCGGCTGGTAGGCGTCGATGTCGAATTCGATCTCGGCCATCTGCACGTCGAACGGCAGGTCGATCAGGACCGGGCCGGGGCGCCCGGAACGCATTTCATAAAAGGCTTTCTGGAAGGCGTAGGGCACCTGGCCCGGCTCCAGCACGGTGGTGGCCCACTTGGTGACCGGCTTGACGATGTTGGTGATATCGACGGCCTGGAAGTCTTCCTTGTGCAGGCGCGCGCGGGGGGCCTGGCCGGTGATGCAGAGAATCGGGATCGAGTCGGCCGAGGCGCTGTACAGGCCGGTGACCATGTCGGTGCCGGCGGGACCGGAGGTGCCGATGCACACGCCGATGTTGCCGGCCTTGGTGCGGGTGTAGCCCTCGGCCATGTGCGAGGCGCCTTCAACGTGGCGAGCGAGGACGTGATCGATGCCGCCGACCTTTTGCAGGGCCGAGTACAGCGGGTTGATGGCGGCACCGGGGATACCGAAAGCGGTGTCGACCCCTTCGCGGCGCATCACCAGAACGGCGGCTTCGATTGCTCTCATTTTGCTCATGGTTTTGTGCCTCTTACGTTTTGTAATTGTATACAAGTGGCTTTGCGCAGAGTGTATTCACGGCAAGCGCCGCAGGTCAATCCATTTTCTCTGACGCTTGAATGCGTTCGTCCGATGCCGATAAGGCGCGGGTTTTTCGTCGGATTCAGGGTTTTGCGAAAATTATTGTATACAAAAATAAATTTTATTGTGCTCTATTTGTTGCATCGGTCTTCCTATCGGAACACCCACGGTTTTCCCAATAACAAAATAAGGACGGCACCCATGAGCGCTTTAACCTTGAAAGTTGCAGTCAGCCTGGCCGGCAAGGCCATCAGTTGCGGCCGCGAGATCAGTGCGGCTCCCCTGGCCATTGCGGTACTCGATGCCGGCGGGCACCTGGTGACCTTGCAGCGTGAGGACGGAGCCAGCCTGTTGCGGCCGCAGATCGCCATCGGCAAGGCGTGGGGGGCGATCGCCCTGGGCAAGGGATCGCGCCTGCTGGCGCTGGACGCGCAGCAACGGCCGGCGTTCATCGCCGCGCTCAACAGCCTGGGGCAGGGCAGCGTGGTGCCGGCGCCGGGTGGGGTATTGATCCGGGATCAGGAGGGTGGGGTGATCGGCGCGATCGGCATCAGCGGCGACACCTCGGACATCGACGAACAATGCGCGATCAGCGCCATCGAGGCGCAGGGGTTGCGGGCGGATGCGGGGGTGAGCGCCTGAGGTGTAGCGCCTGGGCTGCGACGCGATCTATCGATCCGGTTCGCAGCCCTTGAGCACCAGGCGGACGATGGTCTGCGCGGCGGCTTCGTAATCGGACTCGTCCAGCTTGGCCTTGCCGGTCACCACCGAGATCTGCCAGTCGAAGTCGGCGTAGGTCTGGGTCGCGGCCCAGATGCTGAACATCAGGTGGTGCGGATCGAGGGGCGCGATCTGGCCGCGGTCGATCCAGGTCTGGATGCAATCGATGTTGTGCTTGGCCTGGGCGTTGAGCTGCTCCACCTGGTCCGGGCTCAGGTGCGGTGCGCCGTGCATGATCTCGCTGGCGAACACCTTGGAGGCGAAGGGCAGGTCGCGGGAGATGCGGATCTTCGAACGGATGTAGCCGCTCAGCACTTCGCTGGGCACGCCGTCGGGGTTGAACGGGGTCGACGCCTGGAGGATCGGCTCGATGATGCTTTCCAGGACCTCGCGGTAGAGGTTTTCCTTGGATTTGAAGTAGTAGTAGACGTTGGGTTTGGGCAACCCCGCCTTGGCCGCGATATCGCTGGTTTTGGTCGCAGCGAAGCCTTTGTCGGCAAACTCTTCACTGGCGGCACGCAGGATCAGTTCTTTATTGCGCTCGCGGATGGTGCTCATAAACCAGGTGATTCCTTGCCTGTTCGGGCGGTTGGGCATGGTAGCACCGGCTTTGCGCGAGGCTCAAGAATGGCCCCCGCGAGCCTGCGTTGCGCGTTATGCTTCGCCACATTCATGACCTCAAGGAACCCTGATCCATGGCTGGAAGCAGTTTGCTGGTGCTGATCGACGATATTGCCGCGGTACTCGACGATGTGGCGCTGATGACCAAGATGGCGGCGAAGAAGACCGCAGGGGTACTGGGGGACGACCTCGCGCTCAATGCCCAGCAGGTTTCCGGGGTGCGCGCCGAACGCGAATTGCCGGTGGTCTGGGCGGTGGCCAAGGGCTCGTTCCTGAACAAGCTGATCCTGGTGCCCGCGGCGCTGGCCATCAGTGCCTTCGCACCCTGGCTGGTCACGCCGCTGCTGATGCTCGGCGGCGCCTACCTGTGCTTCGAGGGCTTTGAAAAGCTCGCTCACAAGTTCCTGCACAGCAAGGCCGAGGACCAGGCCGAGCACCAGCAGTTGATCGACGCCGTGGCAGACCCGGCGACCGATCTGGTGGCTTTCGAGAAGAACAAGATCAAGGGGGCGATCCGCACCGACTTCATCCTCTCGGCCGAGATCATCGCCATTACCCTGGGCACGGTCGCCGACGCGCCGTTGATGCAGCAGGTGGTGGTGCTTTCGGGGATCGCGATCGTCATGACCATCGGCGTGTATGGCCTGGTGGGCGGTATCGTCAAGCTCGACGACCTGGGCCTGTGGTTGACGCAGAAGCCGGGGCAGGTGGCGAAAAGCATCGGCGGGGCGATCCTGCGCGCGGCGCCCTACATGATGAAAAGCCTGTCGGTGATCGGCACCGCGGCCATGTTCATGGTTGGCGGCGGCATCCTGACCCACGGCGTGCCGGCGCTGCACCACGGGATCGAGGCGATCACGGCGCGGACGGCCGAGGCGCTTGGCGGGGTTTCGCTGATCATGCCGACGCTGCTCAACGCAGTGGCCGGCATCGTTGCCGGTGCGGTGGTGCTGGTGGTGGTGTCGCTGGCCGGCAAGCTGTGGCGCGCGGCCCGGGCCTGAGCCAGCGATGAGCCCTCGCCGCGGGTGCGGCGAGGGTCAGGAGGGCAGCAGTTGCGCGACCGCCAGGCCGATCTTGTTGATCGCCTGTTCGATCTTGCGGTTGGGCACGCCGGCGAAGTTCAGCCGCAGGCAATTACGGTACTTGCCGGCGGCGGAAAAGATATTGCCGTTGGCGATCTGGATGTCCTCGGCCTCCAGCAGCCGGTTCAGCGTGTAGGTATCGAACTCGTCCGGCAACTCCACCCATAAGGTGAACCCGCCCTGGGGTTTGCTGACCCGGGTGCCTTCCGGCAGGTAGCGGCTGACCCACTCGGTCATCAGGTCGCGGTGCCGCTGGTACTGCTTGCGCATCCGTCGCAGGTGCGGCAGGTAATGCCCCTTGGCGATGAATTCGGCGACCGCCAGCTGCGGCTGGGTCGCGGTAGTGCCGGAGCCGACGTATTTCATGTGCAGCACTTGCGGCAGGTAGCGCCCCGGCGCGATCCAGCCGATCCGCAGGCCCGGCGCCAGGGTCTTGGAGAACGAACTGCACAGCAGCACCCGGCCGTCCTCGTCGAAGGATTTCAGGGTCCGTGGCCGTGGGTAGCGGAACGCCAGGTCGCCATAGATATCGTCTTCGATGATCGGCACGTCATAGCGCTGGGCCAGGCGGATCATCGCGCGCTTGCGGTCGTCCGGCATGATGTAGCCCAGCGGATTGTTGCAGTTTGGCGTGAGCTGGATGGCCTTGACCGGCCATTGTTCCAGGGCCATTTCCATGGCTTCCAGGCTGATGCCGGTGACCGGGTCGGTGGGGATCTCCAGGGCCTTGAGGCCGGCGGCCTTGAGCAGCTGGATGATGCCGTGGAAGCACGGGGAGGCGATGGCCACGATATCGCCGGGTTCGCACAGCGCGCGGATGGCGATCGACAGCGCCTCCTGACAACCGCTGGTGACGACGATTTCCGCAGGGGTCAGGCGACAACCCGAATCCACGCCCAGGCGGGCGATCTGCTCGCGCAGGGTCAGCACGCCTTGCAGGTGGTTGTATTGCAGGCTTGGGCTGTCGCTGCGCCGGCTGATCCGCGCCAGGGCGGTCAGCAACGGCTTGAGGGTCGGCGCGGTGGTGTCCGGCATGCCGCAGCCCAGTTGCACGGCCTGGATGTTCTGTTCCTGGCGCATCAGGTCCTGCACCAGGTCCCATTGTGAGATATCCACAGGCCGCAGCGATGGCCGTCCCATCTTCGGCAGTTCCGGCAAGCGGCGGCCGGCCGGGACGAAATACCCCGACTTGGGCTTGGGAATAGCCAGTCCGGAGCTTTCCAGGACCCGATAGGCCTGCTGGACGGTGGTGAGGCTGACGCCATGCTCGAGGCTCAGGGCCCGGACCGAGGGCAAACGCTCCCCCGGCCCGTACAACCCTTGCTCAATGCGGCTGCTGATGTATTCGGCGAGATTCAGGTATCGAGTCATGCGGGGGACTGTAGCGACTCATCTGTCGTATAAAAAGTTACAGATTTCACTTTTTTTGAAAATTTTTCAGGGTGAAAAGGCAATCTGTACTGAGAAAAATCCTAGAGCGTGTACCTATAAGACAGTCATTGCCTTTGGGAAGATGGCCCGCATCGCACTGTACTGGTTGTTTTTAGATACAGCCGCAGCGCCATTCAGAATCTCCCAGGCAGCGAGTAACGGGCTTCTCCCCCTCAAGCTACTTTAGACGATGATTTCTCAAGGAAGAGCAGGGTAATGACAGCAAGGATCAAACTGACTCCGCAGATGGCTGAGTACGAACAGAAGTTCACCGACGGCGGTGAAGTTCGCTGGCTTCCCTACTTGATGTATTTCCACCCGACCGACCACCGTTCGGAGGTGGTCAATACAGATGCCTCGGGCTTCCGCTATTCGGAATTGCTGGGCATACAGTATTCGGTGGCCAACAGTCGCCACGCCAAGAGCGTGCGGGTGCTGGCCGGCAGCTCGACGGTGTTTGGCATCGGCGCCAGTTCGGATGCGTGGACGCTACCGTCGCGACTGGCGGAGAACGACCCGGACAGCCGGCCCTGGATCAACTTTGGCGGGCGCAGCTTCAACTCGACCCAGGAGCTGACGCTCTTCACCCTCTACCGCCACATGTTGCCCAAGGTCGACGAGATCGTGCTGTTCTCCGGGTTCAACAACCTGGGGCTGGCCCGCCAGCCGCAGAGCAGCCGTGGCGAACATGGCGCCTTCTTCAACTGCAATCAGTTCTTCGACGCCATGCGTCCGGAGTCCCAGGCGCCCAAGCGCGGCATGCTCCGTGCCCTGCTCGGCAAGGAAGAGGAGCCGACGCCCGAGCCGCCACCGAGCATGGAAGAGCAGATCGAATACGCCGCCGACCTGACCCTGCGTCATCTGGACACCTGGCGGGCGCTGGCGGCCGACATGGGCGCCAAGCTGACCTTCATCCTGCAGCCGCTGGCCGGCTGGGTCCGGGAGAAGGGCTGCGACGAGGAAGAACAGCTGTTCGCCGAACTGGATCGCGCCGGCAGTTTCAGCGAAGTCTATGGCGACATCCTGCAACCCAGCGTCTGCGAGGCCTATGCCGCCCGCCTGCGCGAAGGCGCGCAGAAGATGGGCGTGCGTTTCGTGAACATTACGCCGCTGCTGTCCGAGGCCCTGCGGCCTGAGCAGTGGCTGTTCGTCGACCGTATTCACTTCACCGACCAGGGGAACGATTTCGTCTCGAAAATCATCCTCGATGTTCTTTAAAGGAGTCTGCCATGAGCTACATCAAGAACTTGTTCCAGCGCCTCTTCGGCAAGAAGAAAAAGAAGAAGCCGGACTCTTCGATCTACCCGATGTTCTGATCTCGACACCCTCGGTCATTGCCTGCCGATGACTGAGGGCCGGCAATGGATTGCCTCGGTCTCCAACCTGGAAGGGAAGTAAACAGTATGTGGCGCCAGTTCTATCGATCAGTCAGCAACCCCGAGAGCTTCCTGGGGGATGTCAGTGTCCGGCGTCTGATGGGGCTGGCCGCGCCGGGAGAGGCCGGCACGGGCAGCCTGGCAGGGCTGCGCGCGCAGATCGAGCACTGGCGTGACGAGCAGGCCCAGGTCTATCGCGAGCTGGCCAGCCAGGCTGCGGAACTGGGCAACCAGAAGGAATTCACCGAGGCCCTGCTGGTGCACTCGGCGCCACTGGCCTCGGTGCTGGGCTGCTGGCTGCAAGGCATGAGTGCCCCCGGAGTCTTCGAGGACAGCGCCCAGCTCAAGCTCATGGAGCTGCTGGCCCATGACGTCGGCGTCGGACGGCCCCTGGCCTCGCGCGCCGATCACTTCAAATCACTGTTGGTGCAGGCCGGACTGACGGCTTATGCGGTGTCGCCGTTCGAACTGTCCACGCTCCCCGACCTGCCCGACGAACTGTTCGAATTGCCGGCCTTGCTGCAAGCGGTCAGCCGCCGCAGCGACGCCTTTGGCGACACCCTGTGCGGGATCGACTACGCCTGGCGCGTCCTTGGGCTGGGCCCCTGGTGGGCGGCGTTGGACGCACAGCAACTGGACACCCGCCGACTCGACCTGAACCAGCTGGATGGTAGCGCGGACGGCTCTGCGCTGGAGCTTTCCCAGTGGGTCTGCGAGCAGGTCGCCGGCCAGGGCGGCATTCGCCGCTTGCAGCTGGAGGCAGGCGCCCAATGGCTGTTCGCGGCGCTGCAGAGCTTCAACGAGCGGCTGCTGGTGCACTGCCGGGCCGCGGTATCGCCCGAGCGCCTGATGGGCCGGATGATCCAGCGCATGGCCCGGGCCGGCGCGGTCTATCACCAGGATTACAAGATGGAAGGCCGCAGCCTTGCGCAATGGTTGCGCGAGGCCCAGGTCGATCCCGTTCCGCTGCTGGAAATGCTTTCGCGCAGCCGCCTGATCGTGCCCGGCAACGCCGACAAGAGCCTGCTGGTCAACACCCTGGTGGCACCCAACGGGCGCATGTTCCGGATCTTCAGCGAGGCCGACCTGAACGTCATCCGCAAATGGATCGATGGCTTGTCCGGCCCGATCCAATCTACAGAGGCAGTCGCCGCCGCTGCGCCGAGCCAGGCTGCCGGGGTGGTGCCCCAGGCGCTGGGCCAGGACCCGCAGGAGCAGGGCCAATGGCCCAAGAGCCTGCGCGATGCCTACTTCGTCCTTCAGGGCCGGGCACTGGGGCCACGTACCCAGGCCTTTGCCGAGGCTTATGTGAAACGTTGGCTGGAGCAGTCGCGGCGCTCGCTGCGCAATTCCGAACGCACCTTGCCCGAGACCTGGAATGTGGGCGTGTTGCGCGAGTGGCTGCTGGACAAGCACGACCGCCACGGCCAGGAATTCGAGGAAAGCGACCCGGCGGCCATGCCGTCGCGCGAGGAAATCGTCGACTCGACGCTGCAACTGGCGCCGCTGACCCTGATCGACGGCGCCTGGCTGCAGGGCTTCACCGACCTGGGGCTGGCGTCCTCCCATGTCGGCTACGCGCTGTTCCAGACTTACTGGGATGAGCTGGGTAACGGTTCCTATGCCCTCAACCATCCGAAGATCTACCGCGACGGCTTGCGCCAGATGGGCCTGGAGCTGGCGCCTACCGGGGCCCGCGAATTCGCCGAGGACCCCCGGCTGCGCGAGGCGTCGTTCCGCCTGCCGGTCTACTGGCTGTGCCTGGGCAAGATGCCGGTCACCTTCATGCCGGAAATCCTCGGCATGAACCTGGCGATGGAACTCTCGGGCGTGGGCGGCAGCTACCGTTCGGCCCGGCGCTTCCTGCGGCATTACGGTTTCAGCACGGCCTTCGTCGACCTGCACAACACCATCGACAACGTCACCACCGGGCACTCGGCCTGGGCGGTGGATGCCATCGACGCCTACATGCGCCAGATCGCCGCCACGACACCGGCGGAGCTGGAAGCGCACTGGCAGCGAGTGCGGGTCGGCTACGAATCCCTGGCGCCGATGCCGGACCGCCTGACCTCCTGGCTGCAACGCCTGGGCATCGGCTCCGCGGGTGCGGTCCTGCCCCGGGGCAAGGCGCAGGGCGAGGACCAGGCGCTGCTCCATCACGAACCCATTGTCCCGGCCGCGGCGGTTGGTGTAACGGCCTGAACCTCAAGGAGTGTCAATGTCTCTGGTCAATGTGCACAACGAGTGGGACCCGCTGGAAGAAATGATCGTCGGCGTTGCGCAGGGCGCCCAGGTCCCTCGCGCGGACCGTGGGCTGTTCGCCCTGGATTACAGCGAGCAGCATGACTACATCGAAGACATTCCCTCCGGCCCGTACCCGCAACAGGTCATCGAAGAGGCCGGCGAGGACCTGGATGCCTTCGCCGCCTTCTTGCGCTCCCACGGGGTCAAGGTGCGGCGCCCGGACGTCACCGATCACCGTGCGGTATTCGGCACCAGTGCCTGGAAGACCGACGGCGAATACAACTACTGCCCGCGGGATGTGCTGTTGCCGATCGGCCAGACCATCATCGAGGCGCCGATGGCCCTGCGCAGTCGCTACCTGGAGCCGTTCGCCTATCGCCGGCACCTGGCCGAGTATTTTGCCAGCGGCTCCAACTGGATTTCCGCGCCCAAGCCGCAACTGCTGGACAGCACCTACCGGATCAATCCCAAGGAAGGCTCGATCATCGCCAACGAGGAGCCGATCTTCGATGCGGCCAACGTGATCCGGGTCGGCGAGGACATCCTCTACCTGGTCTCGCGCAGCGGCAACGAGCTGGGCTGCCAGTGGTTGCAGCGGGTGCTGGGCGAGCGCTACCGGGTGCACCCGGTGAGCGGCGTGTACGACGGCACCCACCTGGACACCACCATTACCGTGGTCCGGCCGGGGCTGGTGGTGCTGTGCCCCGAGCGGATCCGCAAGGACCAGGTGCCGGCGCTGTTCAAGAACTGGGACATCATCTGGGCGCCGGACATGGTCGATACCGGCTATTGCTGGTCCTACCCGCGCGCCTCGATCTGGCAGGGCATGAACTTCATCATGGTCAACCCGGGGCTGGCGGTGATCAACGACCAGCAGCTGCCGCTGATCCGCGCCCTGGAAAAACACGGAGTCGACGTGGCCCCCCTGAAAATGCGCCACGCCCGCAGCCTCAGTGGCGGTTTCCACTGCGTGTCGGTCGACATCCGTCGCCGCGGCACCCTTGAAGACTATCGGTGAGCGGGGACGCGGGCATGCAGAGTCTGGACTATTACGCCATCATCCTGTTCGCGATCTCCACCTGCGTGACGCCGGGGCCGAACAACGTGATGCTGATGTCCTCCGGGGTCAACTTCGGCATCAGCCGCACCCTGCGCCACGTCGCGGGCATCAACATCGGCTTCCCGCTGATGCTGATCGCGGTGGGGCTCGGTGCCGGCGCGGTATTCCATCGCTATCCCAGCCTGCACGACATCCTGCAAGTCATCGGCGCGCTGTACATGCTGTACCTGGCCTACCGGATCGCCACGGCGCCCACGGTCGACCTGAACGACCAGGGCGGGCGCCCACTGGGTTTCACCGGGGCGGCGCTGTTCCAGTGGGTCAACCCCAAGGCCTGGATCATGGCGGTGGGCGCGGTCCTGGCTTACACCACGCCGGTGGGTTCCTACAGTGCGCAGATCCTGCTGATCGCGCTGATCTTCTTTCTCTTCGGTTCGCCCTGCTCGATGGTCTGGGTGCTGTTCGGGCGGTACCTGCGGCGTTTTCTCAGCGAGCCGAACCGGCTGCGGCTGTTCAATATTTCAATGAGTGTGTTGTTGGTGGTGTCGTTGATTCCGGCATTGAAAAGCCTGCCGGTCTCAAGTTGGTTGCACGGATGACGGACTGTGCACAGACACAGGGAAATCTTTCCATGGATTGGCATGAAGCTATGAGGATGAGCGTTTAAATGGCTACTTACGTATTAGGGATTTCGGCGTTCTATCACGACAGCGCTGCGGCGCTGGTGAAGGACGGGGTGCCAGTGGCTGCGGCCCAGGAAGAGCGCTTTACACGGGTGCGGCACGACGCGGCCTTTCCCGCCAACGCCATCAAGTACTGCCTGGACGCCGAGGGGATCGGCCTCGACGAGCTGACCGCGGTGGTCTACTACGAAGACCCGCAGGAAAAGTTCTCGCGGATGATCTCGTCCTTTGCCAGCGGCGGCATCAGCGGCGCGCGCACCTTTATCAGCACCATGCCGGAGTGGATCCGCTGGAAGCTCAACGTGCTCAAGTTCATCGACGAAAAGCTCGAGGAACTGGGGCGCGGCACCGGGCCGCTCACGGTCGCTTCGCAGCATCACCGTTCCCACGCCGCGGCGGCGTTTTTCCCGTCGCCGTTCGAGCAGGCCGCGGTGTTGTGCATCGACGGCATCGGTGAATGGCATTCGACCACGATCTGGAAGGGCGACGGTTCCAAGCTCGACCTGATGAACTCGATTTCCTACCCGCACTCGGTCGGCCTGTTCTACTCGGCCTTCACCTACTACTGCGGTTTCAAGGTCGACTCCGGCGAGTACAAGCTGATGGGCCTGGCGCCCTATGGCCGGCCGATCTATGCCGACAAAATCCGCAAGGAACTGATCCATATCCGTGCGGACGGCTCCTTCACCCTGAACATGAAGTACTTCGAGTACCTGCGTGGCGAACGCATGGTCGGCGAAGCGTTCGAGGAGTTGTTCGGTGGCCCGGTGCGTAAGCCGGAAAGCCCGATCACCCAGCGCGAATGCGACCTGGCGGCCTCGGTGCAGCTGGTGACCGAGGAAGTGGTGCTGGGCCTGGCCACCGCGGCCGTGCGCCAGACCGGTTATCGCAACCTGTGCCTGGCCGGCGGCGTGGCACTCAACTGCGTGGCCAACGGTGTGCTCAGCCGTTCCGGACGTTTCGACTCGATCTGGATCCAGCCCGCGGCCGGCGACGCCGGTTGCGCCCTGGGCGCGGCCATGGACTATTCGGTCAAGCGCACCGGTCGTCCGCACCTGGGCAGCAAGAAGCTCGACGCCATGAGCGGCAGCCTCCTGGGGCCGGGCTTCGGCGATGAAGAGATCCAGGCGTTCCTCGACGCCAACCAGTACCCGTACCGGCGCTTCGAGAATAACGAGCTGTATGACGAAACCGCCCGGCACCTGGCCGACGGCGCCGTGGTCGGCTGGTTCCAGGGGCGCATGGAGTTCGGCCCGCGGGCCCTGGGCGCGCGCTCGATCCTCGGCGATCCGCGCAATCCCGAGATGCAGCGCACCATGAACCTGAAGATCAAGTACCGCGAATCCTTCCGGCCCTTTGCCCCGGCGGTGCTGGACGAGGACGCCCAGTCCTACTTCGACATCTGCGAGAAGAGCCCGTACATGCTGATGGTTTCGCAGGTCACCGACTCGATCAAGACCGACGAGTCGCGCAAGCCCGGCGGTCCCGAGCGCGGCCTGGGCAGCATCAACTCGATCCGCTCGCAGTTGCCGGCGATCACCCACGTCGACCTGTCGGCGCGGGTACAGACCGTGACCGAGGAAAACAACGCGCCGTTCACCCACCTGTTGCGCAGTTTCAAGAAACGCACCGGCTGCTCGGTGCTGGTCAATACCTCGTTCAACGTGCGGGGCGAACCGATCGTGTGCAAGCCGGAAGAGGCCTACGCCTGCTTCATGCGCACCGAGATGGATGTGCTGGTGCTGGGAAGCTTCATTCTCGAGCGCAAGACCCAGCCGGAGTTCGTCGAAGAGGTCGACTGGCGCAACGAGATTCCGCTGGACTGATCGCTCACTCACTTTTCATTCAGGAGATATGGCCATGCTCAGGTTGCTTTCGTTGCTGTTGTTCGCTGTGGTGTTGGTACCAATCGGTTGGGTGCGCCGGATTTTCAACTCGTCGCGCTTCAGCCAGCGTTTCCATCAAGGCTCGACGGCGTGGGACCACCCGGAAAACACCCGTTAGGCCGCTTAACTGCAAGGGCTCGGATCCATGTCAACGGTCATCTACAAGAACTTGAACGCCTCACCGATTCTCGCCGTCAATGGCTCCGGGGTCTGGCTTGAGGATGCCTCGGGCAAACGTTACCTCGACACTTGTGGCGGGGTTGCCGTTTCCAGCCTGGGACATGGACACCCACGGATCGCCGCGGCCATCGAGCAGCAGGCGAAAAAACTCAGCTGGGCCCATGCCGGCAGTTTCACCACCCAGGCCGCCGAGGAATTGGCGGACCTGCTGGTGGACGCCTCCGGCGGGCTGGCCAAGGCGCAGTTCCTTTCTGGCGGCTCCGAGGTCATGGAACTGGCGATGAAGATCGCCTACCAGTATCAATGCGAGCGCGGGTTGCCGGGCAAGTCGCTGTTCATCTCGCGTCAGCAGAGCTACCACGGCAGCACGCTGGGGACGCTGGCGATTTCCGGCAACCTCCAGCGGCGCGGGGTGTTCGAGCCCTTGCTGGGGCCCGCCGAGTTCGTCTCGCCCTGTTACGCCTATCGCCATCAGCGCGCCGACGAAAACGCCGAGCAGTACGGCGATCGCCTGGCGCTGGAGCTGGACGAAAGGATCAGGGCGCTGGGCAGCGAGAGGGTCGCGGCGTTTTTTGCCGAGACCGTGGTCGGCTCCACCAATGGCGCGGTACCGCCGGTGCCGGGCTATTTCCGCAAGATCAAGGCCGTGTGCGAACGCCACGATGTGCTGCTGATCCTCGATGAGGTGATGGCCGGCATGGGGCGTACCGGCCGGTTCTTCGCCTATGAGGATGACGGCATCGTGCCGGACATGGTCGCGGTCGGCAAAGGTCTGGCCGCCGGCTACCAGCCGATCTCGGCGTTGCTGGTCAGCCAGCAGGTGCATGAGGCCATGGCGGGCAACTCCGGGGTGCTGGGCAACGGCCAGACCCACGTCAACCACCCGCTGGCCTGCGCGGTCGCGCTGGAGGTCCAGCGGGTCATCCAGGAAGAGCATCTGCTGCAGGCCGTGCGCCTGCGCGGCGAGCAATTGCGCCATGGCCTGCGCGAGTGCCTGGCGCGCTTCGAGCATGTCGGCGACGTGCGCGGGCGTGGCCTGTTCGTCGGCGTGGAGTTCGTCCAGGACCGCGCTACTCGCGCGCCTTACCAGGGTGGCGGACGTTACGCCGCGCGGCTCAAGCAGCAGGCGCTGGAGCAGGGGTTGCTGATTTATCCCGGGTCGGGCACCGCCGATGGGGTCCAGGGCAACCATGTGCTGTTCGCGCCGCCGTTCATTGCCAGCGAGGCGGACATCGCCGAGATGGTCGAACGTTTCACGTCGGTGGTCGAGGCTTGCCAGCAGGGGTAGGGCAGAGGGTGGGCCCGGGGGCGTTTTGGAAATCTACCAACAGCCATTAATGGAAAAGACAATGCAGACCATCGAACCATGCAAGGACAAAGTTCTATTGTCGGTGTGCACCATGGACTGGTGCGATCACGGCGTCGAATTCGCCAAGACGGTTTTTTCCAACCTGGAGGTGTTCTGTTGGGATCCGGGCGACCCCTATCCCTATCACCTGGAAGACTGGGAGGGCGACTGGATCATTTCCTATCGCGGCGACTTCATCTTTCCGGAGAGCATCTATCGGCGGGCCCGCAAGGGCGCGATCAACCTGCACCCGGCCCCGCCCAAATACCGGGGCCTGGGTAGCCAGCATTACGCGATCTACTACCAGGACGAGACCTACGGTTCGACCTGCCATCACCTGGCGCCCTCGGTGGACAGCGGCGAGATCATCCATGTCGCGCGGTTCAACATCGCGCCGGCGGAAACCGCTTCTTCGTTGCGCCTGCATGTGGGGGCGTACTGCCTGCAGCAGTTCATCCACCTGCTGACCGACTACATCCTGCAAGGCCGTCCGCTGCCGGTTTCTCCGGAGCGCTGGGGCGAGCGGCTGTACAAGCAATCCGAACTCAAGCCCTGGATGGAAAGGATCCGGGCCGAAGAACCCGATCATCGCTGCTTCAAATAGCGAGGAAGGACGCCGGCCCGTCCGGGCCGGCTTCCCCGGTTGGTAAACCCTGCTCCCGCGACTTCTACAAGAGACCGTCAAATGTTTGATCTATCGAGCTTTGGTGCTGCTATGGCTGTGTACGTCATCGGAACCGCCAGCCCTGGCCCGGGTAACCTGGCGATCGCCAACACTTCGCTCAGCTATGGGCGTACCCCCGGGCTGGCGCTGGCGGCCGGGGTCATTTCCGGTTCGTTGTGCTGGGGCGCGATGACCGCCGCGGGGGTCTCGGCCTTGCTGATGTCCAATACCCAGGTGCTGGTCTGGCTGAAGATCCTCGGCGCCTGCTACCTGCTGTGGCTGGCGTACAAATCGATCCGCGGGGCCCTGAGCCCGAACGCGGTCGACCTCAAGCGCGCCAGGGCCAAGCAGGGCCGCACGCTGGGGTTCTACCTGCAAGGGCTGGGCATCCACCTGACCAACCCCAAGGCCGCCCTGACCTGGTTCACCGTGACCACCGTCGGCCTCAGCGCGACGGCGCCATCCTGGGCCAGCTTCGTGCTGGTGGGCAGCTGCGCGGTCGCCGGCTTCGTGATTTTCTGCGCCTATGCGCTGGCGTTTTCCGCACGCTCGGCGGAACCGTTTTTCGTCCGTACGCGCAAGGCATTCGGCCTGGTGTGCGGCGCGTTCTACTCGATGGTCGCCGCGGGCTTCATCGGGTCCTTGCTGTAAGCGTCGAGAGGCTCGCCCACGATGAATGCGGGGGTGAACACAATGAATCAGAGCTCTGTTCGGAGCATGTATTTCTCAGGATCAATGTATGCCGTTGTCGATCGACTTGTTGTTGGCTTTCGCTCTGTTCGCCTTTGTCACCTCGGTGACCCCCGGACCGAATAACGCCATGCTGCTGGCCTCGGGGGTGAACTTCGGGTTCCGGCGCACGGTGCCGCATATCCTGGGCATCAGTTCGGGGTTCCTGGTGCTGGTACTAGCCGTCGGCCTGGGCCTGGGGGCGGTGTTCGAGGCCTATCCGGTGCTGTACAAGGTGCTGCGCTATGTCGGTGCGGCCTATCTGTTGTACCTGGCCTGGAACATCGCGCGTTCCGGGCCGGTGTCCCAGGACATCGATGGCAAGGGGCGGCCGCTGGGGTTCTGGGGCGCCGCGGCGTTCCAGTGGGTCAACCCCAAGGCCTGGGTCATGGCGCTGGGGGCTATCAGCACCTACACGCCATTGCAGGGATACTTCTTCAACGTGGTGGTGATCGCCAGCCTGTTCGCCCTGATCAATGCACCGAGCGTCGGGGTCTGGGCCGGGTTCGGCAGCGTGTTGCGCAACGTCTTGCGCGATCCGCGCTGGTTGCGCCTGTTCAACTACGGCATGGCCTTGCTGCTGGTGATCTCGCTGTTCCCGCTGCTGCAAGCCTGACGGGCTCGCAGGGCGTTCTGCCGCCACCCGCCGGAGCCGGCGCGTGGCGGTTTTTTTTGCTCGTTCATTGCCCCTGCAACGAGGCTGCCGCGCGGGGCTCGTGGCGCGTCAGGCGGCACCATTTGTGCCAGGTGAATTGCAGTTGCAGCAGGGCCGCCCTGGCCATCTCCAGATCCTGCTCCGGCACATGCGGCGCCTGCTCCAGGGCCTTGAGCAGGGCGACCGTCGGCGCATCCAGTTGATGGTGGCGCTGGGGCGTCGGGCCGCCGGACTTGAGCAGCAGCGCGATGCTGTGCAGATAGCGTCCCAGTTCCATCCCCAGCACTGTATCCGCGGCGCCCAGGCTGGCGCGCAATTGCAGCAGTTCGTCGCCCAGGTCCAGCCCGAGCAGGCCGTTGTCCCAGTGCTGGCGGCGCTCCTGCGGCAGGCTTTGGCAATAGCGGGCCAGGCGGATCAGGCGGTCGGCCATGCGCCCGCCGAACCAGCTTTCGGCCTGTTCCAGCGGGCGTGAGGTCAGTTGCGCCAGGTCGAACAGCGAGGCGCGGAACATCCGCCGGTAATGGTGCTCGCCGGGGTTGAGGCTGACCAGGCGGAACACCAGCACCGCGATGCCGACGCCGACCAGGGTGGCGATGGCCTTGTTGAGGAAGTTGGCCAGGTCGTAGGTCATCAGGTTGCTGGGGCCGACGTTGTTCACGAAGAAGATGCAGAACGCCGATGCCAGCGGCGCCAGCTTCGGCCGGCTCATGCACAGCGAGGCGAAAAACAGCGGGATGCCCAGGCCGACGCACAGCAGCGGGAAGCCATCCCAGCCCGGCAGCAGGAACAGGCCGACGATGCCGGCGATCGGCACCGACAAGGCAATACCCTTGAGAAAATTGAGGCTGGAGGCGGAGGGGTTTTCCCGGCCGGCGAACAGGCTCAACACCACGCCACAGATCGACAATGCGCCCAGGCCCGAGGGCCAGGCCGAGAGAATCCAGAAGGCGGCCACGGCGAGAAACGCCAGGGCGCTGCGCAAGCCACCGAGAATGCCCTGCTCGATATCCCGGTGCCAGGACAGGGCGCCAGGCGCGCCCCGGGGCACCCGGGCCTGTTCCACGGCCTGCAACGCCCGCACGCTGCGTTCGAGCAGGACCGGCACCTGGGCCAGCTGCATCAGGCAGGCATGCGCGTCCTGCGGCAGGTCGTGATCCAGCAGGGCTTCTTCGAGGCGGGCGGCAAGCTGGGCGACCCGCTCCTGGCTACTGTGCTCCAGGGCGTCGGCCAGTTGCTCGATCAGCGGCATCACCCTGGCATTCGCCGCGCTGGCGAGCATCAGTCGCTGGCGAGCCACGCCGCGGGCGGCGCGCAGCAGGCGCAGCAAATCCCGGCTGAGCACGCGCAAGGCCTGGGAACGGCGGCGCCCCTGGGGGCCTTCGAACCACGCATGATCGCGCTGGGCATCGACCGCCACCAGCTTGCCCAGGGCTTCCAGCAAGCCTTTGCGCTGGTCCTGGCCGAGCAGTTCGGAAGCGGCGGCGCGCATGCCGGCCTGCCAGGCGAGCTTGCCCTGGGCGGCCAGGGCCTGTTCCACCCGACGTGGCCAGAGCACGGTGCTGGCGATGGCTGCGCAGATGATGCCCAGGCTGATTTCCGAGCAGCGCGCCACGGCCTGGTCGAAGACCTGCAGCGGATGGGCGGTGGAGGGCAGGGCGATGATGGCGGCGGTATAGCCGGCCAGCACGAAGCCGTAGGAGGCATGATTGCGCAGCAACGAGGCCCCGGTAGTGCAGAAGGCCAGCCACAGCGCCATCGCCAGCAGGAACAATAGCGGCGCCTGGCCGAACAAGGCGATCAACCCGATCGAGGCCACGGCCCCGGTAAAGGTGCCGAGCAGGCGGTAGGCGCCCTTGGCCAGGACCATGCCGCTGCTGGGCTGGCTGACGATGAAAACGGTGGTCAGTGCCCATTGCGGCTGTTCGAGGTCGAAGCGAAACGCCAGGTACAAGGCGATGCCGCCAGCGATCATGTTGCGCAGGGCGAACAGCAGGTCGTTGCGGCTGGGAGCCAGCACGGCCAACCAGAAATCGGGGATGCGCAGGGTGGGGATTTTCATTCGCAAGGCACATAGATAGCTAGCTAATGATTAGCATCGTATCTAGTTGCCCGGAAAATTCCAATTAGGATTTTTCTGCTTTCGGCCGGTGCGAAGCAGGGGGGGTGGCAGCGTGGGGAAGGCAAGGGGCCCGCCCGAGCGGGCGGGCCCTGGAGGGGTCACTCGGCGATTTGCAGCTTGCGGGCTTCGGTGTAGACGTAGCGGACTTTCTCGTACTCGAACGGCGAGTTCATCTCGCCGTAGCGGAAGTTGGTCTGGTAGCGCTTGTCGACACTGCGCAGGACCCAGACTTCCGGATGGTTCGAGCTGACCTCGGAAACGTTGAGGAAGTTGATCGCCGACTCGGCGGTGTAGTCCACCGCGAGCCCGGCGGTGTCGCGCAGGTTCGACGGCCCGAGGATCGGCAGGACGAAGTAGGCACCGCCCGGCACGCCGTAGAAGCCCAGGGTCTGGCCGAAGTCTTCGCTCTGGCGTGGCAGGCCCATGCTGGTGGCCGGGTCCCAGAGACCGCCGATGCCCAGGGTGGTGTTGATCAGCAGGCGGCCGGTGGTGTTCAACGAGCGCTGGCCCTTGAACTGCAACAGGCTGTTGACCAGGTTGGACACGTCGCCCAGGTTGTTGAAGAAGTTGCTCACGCCGGTGCGCAGGAAGCTCGGGGTGATGTAGCGGTAACCGTCGACCACCGGCAGGAATACCCACTGATCGAAGCGGTAGTTGAAGTGGTACACCCGCCGGTTCCACGATTCCAGTGGGTCGTAGACGTTCAGCGCATTCAGGGTCGAACGCTCGAACTCGCGTTGGTCCAGGCCCGGGTTGAACTTGAGTTGCTTGAGCGGCTCGGTGAAGCCGTCCGGGCCTGCGGCCACGGGGCTGGCGGTCTTGCCGTCGTCGGCTTGGGCCTGGCTGGCGCAGAGCAGGGCAGCGATAAGCAGGAGATGTTTAGCCACGGAAGAACTCCAGCATGGCGTCGCTGTTGACGCGGTAGTTGAGGTTGCCGCAATGGCCGCCATGGGGATAGACCGTCAGCCGGTCACCGAAGGTCTTGCGCAGGAAACCCAGGTCGCCCGGGCCGAGGATCACGTCGTCGGCGTTGTGCATCACGGCGATTTTCGGGCTGGCTTGCAGGTAGTCCTTGAGCGCGTACAGGCTGACCTGGTCGATCAGTTGCAGCACGCTGCCGCCATCGGTGCGGGCGCGCCACATCGGTATCACCTGTTCGGTGAGGTAGCAGTCGAAGTCGCATTGCAGGGCACGCTTGAGGAATGGCGTGAGGCTGGTGCCTTCGCTGATCGGGTACTTGGGCGGGGTGATCAGGCCACGGCGGTTGATCAGGTCCGAGGTGAAGGCGATGTCGGCGGCGGAGAAGCGGAACGAGGTGCCGATCAGCATGGCCATCTGCTCGTTGCTCAGGTGTTCCTTGGACTGCTGGAAGTCGTAGAGCAGGGCGTCGTTGAGGTCGATGTAGCCTTTCTGCTGGAAGTAGCGGGTCAGCTTGTTCAGCACCAGTTCATAGAAGGTGGTGCTGTTATTGATGCCCTTGACCTCGGTCTGCACCAGCTTGTCGAGGTTGCTGATGGAAGTATAGAGGTTGACCGGCGGGTTGAGCAACAGGACTTTCTTGAAGTTGAAGCTGCGCCGGGTCTCGTCCAGCTTGCTGACGAAGGCCGCGTCCAGGGCGCCGAGGCTGTAGCCGGTGAGGTAGAAGTCGGTGACCGGCAGTTTCGGGTTCTGCGCGCGTACCGCCTGCATCACGCGGTACATGTCTTCGGCGTCTTCCTTGGTCACGCCGGGGGTGGCGAACCGCGAGGCGGCGCTGATGAAGTCGAAGCTGGTCGGCGAGGACAGCTGCACCACATGGTAGCCGGCCTGGTAATACAGCTTCTTCAGGTATTCGTTGAGGCTGCTGTCGTACCGCGCGCCAGTGCCGGCGATCAGGAAGATCAGGGGCGCGGCATGGTCTTGTTCGGCGATGCGGTAGGTGAGTTTCTTCACCGCCCAGAAATTGTCCGGCAGGGTGAATTCGCGTTCGGGGCGCAGGGTCAGGCTGCGGTCCGACTGCTTGATGTCGTCGTCGCTCGGCAGTTTCGGGCGCAGATCCGGCGGAGTGGTGGCAATGGTCGCTTCGAACGGATTGGTCAGGGGATAGCCATAGCGGGTGGCGTCGATGTCGACCGCCAGTGCGGACGCACTCGAGATAAGGCCGCCTAACAAGGCAGCGAAGCGCAAGGAACGGAGCATGACTAAATCCCTTAGAGGAAGGTGCCGAGTGAAGTTCGCTGGCTATGACCACCGGGGTGCAGCCGAAGTGCCATGATGCGCATGAAAAACGCTCGGGGCGAGATAACGGCGGATCGGTGGCAACAGTCGCCAAACGATACACTTTGCCACTGCTGGCTGAACAGATATCTGTGTAACAGGCTTGCTTACCGGCCTTGGACGATTATGCTGGGCGCCGTTTCTGGTTTATCGGAGTGCTTCATGTCCCGTCGTCTTCCCGTGATTCTGCTGCTCGTTGTCCTGCCGCTGTGGCTGGCCGCCAGTTATGGCGTGCGCTACGGCTTCATGGAGGATGCGCGCTGGGTCGGCATCTGTGTCGACGAGGCCAGTCGTTGGGAATGCCAGGCGCGTTCCAGCCTGGGGCTGCTGATCCACTTCAAGGTCATGGGCTGGGCGGCGCTGGTCGCGGCGTTGATCGCCTTCGTGGTGCCGGGGCGCGCGGGGTGGGGGCTGGCGGTGCTGGCGCTGTTGTTCGGCTTTCCGGCGCTGGCGCTCTACAACACCAGCCTGGCGGTATTTGCCATCGTCATCGGCGCCCTGCGGCTGGTACGGGCGCCTCGCCCTGTTCCGTAGGAGCGAGGCTTGCCCGCGATAGCTGCGCCGCGGACCGCGTCGTCTTTCATCGCGAGCAAGCTTCGCTCCTACGGTATCTCGGTCAGGCCTTGCGCGCCCGCAGGCTACGCCAGAGGGCGGCGACCATCAGCAGGCTGACCAGGGCCCAGCCCCAGGCCTGCTGGTTTTCCAGGCCTTCGCGGTAAAGCTGCGGGGCGATGCCGGCGCCGACGATAAAGGTCAGCAGGGCAATTTCCCGCCGTGGCACCCGCACCGGGCGGCACAGGTAGACCAGGGCCGGCAGGACCAGTGCCGCGCTGGGGAAGCTGCGATAGCGCGGGTCGAACACCAGTTCCAGCATCATCACCGCGGCGGCGAAACCGGCGGCGGTGAGCAGCCATCCGGCGCGTTTTTCCAGGGCATCGAACAGGCGTTCGCGCCAGCCGCTCCTGGCACCCAGGCCCAGCGCAGCGTGCGCCAGCACCAACAGGTTCAAGGCCAGCAGCAGGCCGGCCCAGAGCCATTCCCCGGCAAAGCGGCTGGTGACCCGCGCCAGTTCGCCCCAGGCGCCGATGGAGCAGGCGGCCAAGGCGCCAAGCAACGGCAGGAGCAAGGCGGCGCGAGCCTCGCGGGTCCGTCCGCCAAGGATCAGGGTGGCGAGGAAAATCACCCCGCCGACGCCCAGCCACAGGGGCCAGTAAGGCAGGTTCGACACCGGCCCGGCGAGGACGCCCTTGTCCTGGCGATCGGCGTCGAACAGCCCCCAGTAACCGCCGACCGCGCCTTCGCTCGCCCGCTTCCAGGGCTGGTCGAAGGCTTCGATCAGGTTGTAATGCCAGCCGTTCTGTTCGGCCATGACCACAAAACCGCGGATGAACTTGGCCTCGTTGACCCGGCTCGGCAGGGCGGTTTCGCGCTGGCGGCCCTCGCTGGGCCAGCCGGTTTCGCCGATCAGCACATCCTTGGGCGCGAATTTGTTGCCGAACACCTGGCGGACCTGGGCCACATGGTTCAGTGCAGCATCGATGTTGGACGGATCGTCTTCCCAGTAGGGCAGCAGGTGAATGGTCAGAAAGTCCACGGCTGGCGCGATTTCCGGATGCTTGAGCCAGAACTCCCAGACGTCCGCGTAGGTGACCGGCTGCTTGACGTTCGCCTTGACCTTGTTGATCAGCCTGGCCAGTTGCGGGCCGGTGACTTCCTTGCGCAGCAGGGCCTCGTTGCCGACGATCACCGAACTGACCACATCCGGGTTGGCGTTGGCCGAGGCGATCAGCAGGTCGACTTCTTTCTCGGTGTCCACCGGATTGCTGTTGACCCAGGCGCCGATCATCAGCTTCAGGCCGTGCTTGCGCGCCAGGTCCGGCAGGGCTTCCAGGCCGGTCATCGAGTAGGTGCGGATGCATGTAAAGCGTGTCGCCAGCAGCGCCAGGTCGGCGTCCATGCGCTCCGGGCGCAGTTTGAACGGCTGGTCGAAGGGCGACTGGTCCTTGTCGAACGGGGTGTAGGACGCGCATTGCAGCTTGTGGCTGGCGCTGGCGACATCCGGCAGCACCACAGGCTGGCCAAGGCCATACCAGAAACCACAGAGCGCAAAGAGCCCCAGCAGGCAGGCGAAGAGGTAGGGCAGGAACGGGAAGCGGGCAATCGAGGGCATGGTCGGGCCGTCAGGGAATGAAGCCCGGCATCTTACCCGGATTTGCCGCGACCCAGGGGGCTGCACGATTTGCCATGCAAGGTTCGGGCGGGTTTGGGCGACTGTTTTTGCCGGGTCCTGATTACTGGCTAACTGATGTCGTTGCTGAATGTCTTGAGGTCGCAGTCAGAGCAGGTCGCCTTTGGCGTCGGGTTGATGATCGAAGCGTCAGGGCTCTCATGGAGCAATCGCGCTGATGTACGAGCAAGTTGGTGGGGCGTGATGAGGGCGCTGTGCACCATAACAACAGGTTGACGCGGCTCGGCACTCGTCGGGCGCAGTACTTTCGGGGAAGTAACGATGAAGATGCGACGACTCTTAGGCGCAGGTGCCGCTCTGGTACTTGCGATCAGTTCCACCCTGGCCAGCGCCGACAGCAAGACCCTGAGCATCGGCTATGTCGACGGTTGGTCGGACAGCGTGGCGACCACCTACGTGGCCTCCGAAGTGATCAAGCAGAAACTCGGTTATGACGTGAAACTGCAGGCGGTAGCGACCGGCATCATGTGGCAGGGCGTGGCCACCGGCAAGCTGGACGCGATGCTTTCGGCCTGGCTGCCTGTGACCCACGGCGAATATTGGGCCAAGAACAAGGACAAGGTGGTCGACTACGGTCCCAACTTCAAGGACGCGAAAATCGGCCTGATCGTGCCGGAGTACGTCAAGGCCAAGAGCATTGCCGACCTGAAGGACGACACCAGCTTCAAGAACAAGATCGTCGGCATCGACGCCGGTTCGGGCGTGATGCTCAAGACCGACCAGGCGATCAAGGACTACGGCCTGGACTACAAACTGCAAGCCAGTTCGGGCGCGGCGATGATTGCCGAGCTGACGCGTGCCGAAGAGAAGAACGAGTCCATCGCAGTGACCGGCTGGGTGCCGCACTGGATGTTCGCCAAGTGGAAGCTGCGCTTCCTGGAAGACCCGAAAGGCGTGTATGGCGCCGCTGAAACGGTCAACAGCATCGGCAGCAAGGGGCTGGAGAAGAAGGCGCCTGAAGTCGCGGCCTTCCTGAAGAAATTCCAGTGGGCCTCCAAGGATGAAATCGGCGAGGTGATGCTGGCGATTCAAGAGGGCGCCAAGCCGGACGCGGCGGCCAAGGATTGGGTGGCCAAACACCCTGAGCGTGTCGCCGAGTGGACCGCAAAATAATCCTCGAAGTGTCTAGATAGCAGGTCCTGAGACCGCCGTGGGTTCGCCCCCGGCGGTCTTTTGTTTGGCAGGGCGCAAAGGGGCGCGCCAGGGGGGGATGTCGTTCTAATACTAAGGTCGTCTGGAACCTGTTCCAGAGCTGCATAGAGTGGCCTAGGTTCCACCTAAAATCTGTGCTGCGAGGATAAAAACAATGAACGACAGCATTTACCTCTCGATTCAAAACAGCTCGCGTTTCAAGGAGCTGGTCAGCAAGCGGGAACGATTCGCCTGGATACTTTCGGCAATCATGCTCGGGCTTTACGCGGGCTTCATCCTGCTGATCGCCTATGGCCCTCATGTACTGGGCGCGAAGCTCAGCCCTGAATCATCGATCACCTGGGGCATTCCCATCGGCGTCGGGTTGATTGTCGCGGCCTTTGTCCTGACCGGAATCTATGTACGACGCGCCAACGGCGAGTTCGACGACCTGAACAATGCGATTCTCAAGGAGGCTCAGCAATGATCCGGCGTCTATCGGCTTTTCTTGGCGTCGCGGCCTTCGCCCCCAGCCTCTGGGCGGCTGACGCCCTGACCGGCGAAGTGCACAAGCAACCCCTCAATGTTTCCGCAATCATCATGTTCGTGCTGTTTGTCGGCGCGACCCTGTGCATCACCTACTGGGCGTCCAAGCGCAACAAGTCGGCGGCCGACTACTATGCCGCGGGCGGCAAGATCACTGGCTTCCAGAATGGCCTGGCGATCGCCGGTGACTACATGTCGGCAGCCTCCTTCCTGGGGATTTCCGCCCTGGTATTCACCTCCGGCTACGACGGCCTGATCTACTCGATCGGCTTTCTGGTGGGCTGGCCGATCATCCTGTTCCTGATCGCCGAGCGCCTGCGCAACCTGGGCAAATACACCTTCGCCGACGTGGCGTCCTACCGTCTCGGGCAGACCCAGATCCGTACGCTGTCGGCCTGTGGCTCGCTGGTGGTGGTGGCGTTCTACCTGATCGCGCAGATGGTCGGTGCCGGCAAGCTGATCCAGCTGCTGTTCGGCCTCGACTACCATGTGGCGGTGATCCTGGTCGGGATCCTGATGGTGCTGTACGTGCTGTTCGGCGGCATGCTGGCCACCACCTGGGTGCAGATCATCAAGGCGGTCCTGTTGCTGTCCGGCGCTTCCTTCATGGCGCTGATGGTGATGAAGCACGTCAACTTCGACTTCAACATGCTGTTCTCCGAGGCCGTCAAGGTTCACCCCAAGGGTGAAGCGATCATGAGCCCGGGCGGCCTGGTGAAGGATCCGATCTCGGCGTTCTCCCTCGGCCTGGCGCTGATGTTCGGTACCGCGGGCCTGCCGCACATCCTGATGCGCTTCTTCACCGTGAGCGACGCCAAGGAAGCGCGCAAGAGCGTGCTGTACGCCACTGGCTTCATCGGCTACTTCTACATCCTGACCTTCATCATCGGTTTCGGCGCGATCCTGCTGGTCAGCACCAACCCGGCGTTCAAGGACGCGGCTGGCGCGCTGCTGGGCGGCAATAACATGGCGGCGGTGCACCTGGCCAATGCCGTGGGCGGCAGTGTGTTCCTGGGCTTCATCTCGGCGGTGGCCTTCGCCACTATCCTGGCGGTGGTGGCGGGCCTGACCCTGGCGGGTGCGTCGGCGGTGTCCCACGACCTGTATGCCAGCGTGATCAAGAAGGGCAAGGCCAACGAGAAGGATGAAATCCGCGTCTCGAAGATCACCACCGTATGCCTGGGCGTACTGGCGATCGCCCTGGGGATCCTGTTCGAGAGCCAGAACATCGCCTTCATGGTCGGCCTGGCGTTCTCCATTGCGGCGAGCTGCAACTTCCCGGTGCTGCTGCTTTCCATGTACTGGAAGAAGCTCACCACCCGTGGCGCCATGATCGGCGGCTGGCTGGGACTGGTCAGTGCCGTTGGCCTGATGATCCTCGGCCCGACCATCTGGGTGCAGATCATGGGGCATGAAAAGGCCATCTTCCCGTACGAGTACCCGGCGCTGTTCTCGATGATCATTGCCTTCATCGGGATCTGGTTCTTCTCCATCACCGACAAGTCCACGGCGGCGGACAATGAGCGGGCGCTGTTCTTCCCGCAGTTCGTGCGCTCGCAGACCGGCCTGGGAGCCAGTGGGGCGGTGTCGCACTAAGCGAGACGGATGTATCGGCTTCTATATATAGAAGCTGCGTAATGGCGAAATGCCCTGGTCGAGAGGCCGGGGCATTTTTTTGCCTGCGCGGATTGATTGTGCAGGAGCCGGCTGGTCGGCGACGGCGTGCCCGAGACTGATGTTGGGGACTGTAGAGGGTTCGCCGGTAAGCCGGCTCCTACAGGCGGGGAGAGGGTAGGCAGGGGAGGGCGGAAACAAATACGACCTCTGTTAGAGGCCGTATCCGGTGCAGCTAAGACGTGTGCGCAGGGCAGGTCTTACTTGCGGTCTTCCAGCTTGGTGATGTCGCGCGACTCGTAGCCGGTGTACAGCTGGCGAGGACGGCCGATCTTGTAAGGGCTGGAGAGCATTTCTTTCCAGTGCGAAATCCAGCCGACGGTACGTGCCAGGGCGAAGATCACAGTGAACATGCTGGTTGGGATGCCGATGGCCTTGAGGATGATCCCCGAGTAGAAGTCGACGTTCGGGTACAGCGAGCGCTCGATGAAGTACGGATCGGTCAGGGCGATCTCTTCCAGGCGCATGGCCAGTTCGAGTTGCGGATCGTTGGTGATGCCCAGTTCCTTGAGCACTTCGTCGCAGGTCTGCTTCATGACGGTGGCGCGTGGGTCGCGGTTCTTGTAGACGCGGTGACCGAAGCCCATCAGCTTGAACGGGTCGTTCTTGTCCTTGGCCTTGGCGATGAACTTGTCGATGTTCGAGACATCGCCAATTTCGTCGAGCATGGTCAGTACCGCTTCGTTGGCGCCGCCGTGGGCTGGGCCCCAGAGTGCCGCGATGCCGGCAGCGATACAGGCGAACGGGTTGGCACCCGAGGAGCCTGCCAGGCGGACGGTGGAAGTCGAGGCGTTCTGCTCGTGGTCGGCATGGAGGATGAAGATCCGGTCCATCGCCTTGGCCAGCACCGGGCTGATCGGTTTGATCTCGCACGGGGTGTTGAACATCATGTGCAGGAAGTTTTCCGCATACGACAGGTCGTTGCGCGGGTACATCATGGGTTGGCCCATGGAGTACTTGTAAACCATCGCGGCCAGGGTCGGCATCTTGGCAACCAGGCGGATCGCGGAGATTTCGCGATGCTGCGGGTTATTGATGTCCAGGGAGTCGTGGTAGAAGGCCGAGAGGGCACCGACTACGCCGCACATTACGGCCATCGGGTGTGCGTCGCGACGGAAGCCGTTGAAGAAGGTCTTCAACTGCTCGTGAACCATGGTGTGGTTCTTCACGTTGCTGACGAACTGGGCCTTCTGTTCCGCTGTCGGCAATTCGCCGTTGAGCAGCAGGTAGCAGGTTTCCAGGTAGTCCGACTTTTCAGCCAGCTGTTCGATCGGGTAGCCACGGTGCAGCAGGATGCCGTTGTCGCCGTCGATATAGGTGATTTTCGACTCGCAGGAGGCAGTCGACATGAAGCCGGGGTCAAAGGTGAAGCGGCCCGTGGCCGTCAGGCTCCGAACATCGATAACATCGGGACCAACGGTGCCGGTTAAAATGGGCAGCTCGACGGGGGCTGCGCCCTCGATGATCAACTGCGCTTTTTTGTCAGCCATGTGGCCTCCTATTTATGCTTGAAATCATCAGACAGACCCCCCACGCAGGGCCCGCACCACTATAGTGAGATAAATCCGAATGTCAATTTGCCTAAAGTCTTGCCCTAGAAGGCTTTAAGCGGACTTTTTCCTCGAAATTCCCTGCCATTTACGCCTTTTATTCGCTTGACGCAATGAGCTATTAGGGGAAGGGGATTGCGTTGTCATTAGTAGCCTAACTGTCTATACTCGGCCACCGACCGCCATGGGCTTTCGGGCCCGGTTTGATGGGGGTCGTCACTCCCTGGGTGGTGGGTACCTGACCAGTGCACTCCCCAACAACTTTGCCCTGATTGTTAGGGGCTCTTCAGTGTGAAAAAAGCCGTGAATAGCCAACGACCTGTAAACCTAGACCTAAGGACCATCAAACTCCCAGTCACTGCTTACACGTCCATCCTTCACCGTATTTCCGGTGTCATCCTCTTTGTGTGCCTTGCCATCATGCTTTATGCATTGGACAAGTCGCTCAGCTCCGAGGAAGGCTTCGGCGAGGTGAAAGCGTGTCTGACCAGTCCGCTAGCCAAGCTAGTGATTTGGGGCATCCTGTCCGCCTTGCTGTATCACCTGGTTGCCGGTGTGCGCCATTTGATCATGGACATGGGCATCGGTGAGACGCTGGAAGGCGGCAAGCTGGGCTCTAAAATCGTTATCGCCGTATCCGTGGTGGTAATCGTTCTGGCAGGAGTTTGGATATGGTAACTAACGTCACGAACCTGTCGCGTTCGGGCCTCTATGACTGGATGGCACAGCGCGTGTCTGCGGTCGTTCTCGCGGCTTATTTCATCTTCCTGATCGGATACCTCGTTGCGAACCCGGGCCTTGGCTATGAGCAATGGCATGCCCTGTTCGCAAACAACTGGATGCGTATCTTCAGTCTGCTGGCCATGGTTGCCCTGGGCGCACACGCCTGGGTCGGCATGTGGACCATTTCGACCGACTACCTGACGCCGATGGCGCTGGGCAAGTCGGCGACTGCAGTACGTTTCCTTTTCCAGGCAGTATGCGGCGTTGCAATGTTCGCCTACTTCGTCTGGGGTGTGCAGATTCTCTGGGGTATCTGATTCATGGCTAACATTCCAACGATTTCTTTCGACGCCATCATCATTGGCGGCGGCGGCGCCGGCATGCGTGCCGCACTGCAGCTGGCCCAGGGCGGCCACAAGACTGCGGTGATCACCAAGGTGTTCCCGACCCGTTCGCACACTGTGTCGGCCCAGGGCGGCATCACCTGCGCCATCGCGTCGGCCGACCCGAACGATGACTGGCGCTGGCACATGTACGATACCGTCAAGGGTTCCGACTACATCGGTGACCAGGACGCTATCGAATACATGTGTCAGGAAGGCCCGGCCGCGGTTTTCGAGCTGGACCACATGGGTCTGCCGTTCTCCCGTACCGAACAAGGCCGTATCTACCAGCGTCCTTTCGGCGGTCAGTCCAAGGATTACGGCAAGGGTGGCCAGGCTGCCCGTACCTGTGCCGCTTCCGACCGTACCGGTCACGCGCTGCTGCACACTCTTTATCAGGGCAACCTGAAAGCCGGCACCACCTTCCTGAACGAGTACTACGCCGTTGACCTGGTGAAGAACCAGGACGGCGCGTTCGTCGGTGTGATCGCGATCTGCATCGAAACCGGTGAAACCACCTACATCCGCGCGAAAGCCACCGTGCTGGCTACCGGCGGTGCAGGTCGTATCTACGCTTCCACCACCAATGCCCTGATCAACACCGGCGACGGTGTCGGCATGGCGCTGCGTGCCGGCGTACCGGTACAAGACATTGAAATGTGGCAGTTCCACCCGACCGGCATCGCCGGCGCCGGTGTACTGGTTACCGAAGGTTGCCGTGGTGAAGGTGGTTACCTGATCAACAAGCACGGCGAACGTTTCATGGAACGTTACGCTCCGAACGCCAAGGACCTTGCCGGTCGTGACGTTGTTGCCCGTTCGATGGTCAAGGAAATCATTGCCGGCAACGGTTGCGGTCCGAATGGCGACCACGTGATGCTCAAGCTCGACCACCTGGGCGAGGAAGTGCTGCACAGCCGTCTTCCAGGCATCTGCGAACTGTCCAAGACGTTCGCTCACGTTGACCCGGTGGTTGCTCCGGTTCCGGTTGTACCGACTTGCCACTATATGATGGGCGGCGTTGCCACCAATATTCATGGCCAGGCGATCACCCAGAACGCCGAAGGCGTGGACGAAATCATCCCTGGTCTGTTCGCCGTGGGCGAAGTGGCTTGCGTATCGGTGCACGGTGCCAACCGTCTGGGTGGCAACTCGTTGCTCGACCTGGTGGTCTTCGGTCGCGCTGCCGGCCTGCACCTGGAAAAAGCCCTGACCGACGGTATCGAATATGACGACGCTACCGAGGCCGACATCAACGCGGCCCTGGCACGTCTGAACGCTCTGAACGAGCGTACCGATGGCGAAGACGTGGCAACCCTGCGTCGCGAGCTGCAGAGCTGCATGCAGAACTACTTCGGTGTATTCCGTACTGGCGAATACATGCAGAAGGGCATTGCCCAGCTGGCCGAGCTGCGTACCCGCATCGCCAACGTCAAGATCAACGACAAGTCGCAGGCGTTCAACACTGCGCGTATCGAAGCGCTGGAACTGCAGAACCTGCTGGAAGTGGCCGAAGCCACCGCCATCGCTGCCGAAGTGCGCAAAGAGTCCCGCGGTGCTCATGCCCGTGAAGACTTCGAAGACCGCGACGACGAAAACTGGCTGTGCCACACCCTGTACTTCCCGGGTGAGAAGCGCGTTGCCAAGCGTGCCGTTAACTTCTCGCCGAAGACTGTTCCGACTTTCGAGCCAAAAGTCCGGACTTACTAAAGGGTGATCGATATGTTGCAAGTTGAAGTTTATCGTTACAACCCTGACACCGACGCTGCGCCGAAAACCCAGGTTTTCCAGGTCGACACCGGTGGCAAGGATCTGATGGTGCTGGACGTGCTGGCGCTGATCAAGGAGCAGGACGAGGGTTTCTCCTACCGTCGCTCCTGCCGTGAAGGCGTTTGTGGTTCCGATGGCATGAACATCAACGGCAAGAACGGCCTGGCTTGCATCACGCCGCTGTCCTCCGTGGTGAAGAACAACAAGCTGGTCATTCGTCCGTTGCCAGGTTTGCCGGTTATCCGTGACCTGGTCGTCGATATGAGCATCTTCTACAAGCAATACGAGAAGGTGAAGCCATTCCTGCAGAACGACACGCCGGCCCCGGCCATCGAGCGTCTGCAGTCCCCTGAAGAGCGCGACAAGCTCGATGGTCTGTACGAGTGCATTCTGTGCGCTTGCTGCTCGACTTCCTGCCCGTCCTTCTGGTGGAACCCGGACAAGTTCCTGGGCCCGGCCGCTCTGCTGCAAGCCTATCGCTTCCTGGCAGACAGCCGCGACACCAAGACGTCCGAGCGTCTGGCTTCGCTGGATGATCCGTTCAGCGTATTCCGCTGCCGCGGCATCATGAACTGCGTCAACGTCTGTCCGAAAGGCCTGAACCCGACTAAGGCCATCGGTCACATACGTAACATGCTGCTCTCGAGCGGCGTGTGACTCAGCTGCTGTAACCAGCTGTTGTAAAGGCAGGACCGCTGTACCCGTAGAGGCTACGGCGCAGGCTTCAACCGGCGCCGTAGTTTTAAGCTGAGCAGCAGCTCACAAAGTTGCCGCTCGTATTTTGAAGAAATGAGACAAGCAGGGGCATCCGGGCTGGTACCCGGACTATCAGCGTGATCCTAAGTGGCTTGTTTTGGTCGCTGCACTCGGACTTTGCAAGCTTGCTCGGTGTCTTCGCCGGTGGTGTTCCCCTAACCGAGGGTGACCAAGCATGCAAGAAAGCGTGATGCAGCGCATGTGGAACAGCGCCTACCTATCCGGTAGTAACGCTGCCTATGTGGAAGAGCTCTACGAGCTCTACCTGCACGACCCTAACGCTGTGCCAGAAGAGTGGCGCACTTACTTCCAGAAGTTGCCTACCGACGGCAGCACTGCCATCGATGTTTCGCACTCGACAATCCGCGATCATTTCGTGTTGCTGGCGAAGAACCAGCGCCGCGCCCAGCCGGTATCCGCCGGTAGCGTGAGCAGTGAACACGAGAAGAAGCAAGTTGAAGTGCTGCGATTGATCCAGGCCTACCGTATGCGTGGCCACCAGGCAGCCCAGCTTGACCCGCTGGGGCTGTGGCAGCGTCCTGCACCTGCAGACCTGTCGATCAATCATTACGGCTTGACCAATGCCGATCTTGATACGACCTTCCGTGCCGGCGACCTGTTCATCGGCAAAGAGGAAGCGAGCCTACGCGAAATTCACGAAGCGTTGCAGCAGACATATTGCCGCACCATCGGCGCTGAATTTACGCACATCACCGATTCCGAGCAGCGCCAGTGGTTCCAGCAGCGCCTGGAAAGCGTACGCGGCCGTCCGACGTACTCCACGGATATCAAGAGCCACCTGCTCGAGCGCGTCACCGCAGCTGAAGGCCTCGAGAAGTACCTGGGCACCAAGTACCCGGGCACCAAGCGTTTCGGCCTGGAAGGCGGCGAAAGCCTGATCCCGATGCTCGACGAGCTGATCCAGCGTTCCGGTTCCTACGGCACCAAGGAAGTCGTGATCGGCATGGCCCACCGTGGCCGTCTCAACGTGCTGGTCAACACCTTCGGCAAGAACCCGCGCGAGCTGTTCGACGAGTTCGAAGGCAAGAAGAAGGTCGAGCTGGGTTCCGGTGACGTGAAATACCACCAGGGCTTCTCGTCCAACGTGATGACCACCGGCGGTGAAGTTCACCTGGCCATGGCCTTCAACCCGTCCCACCTGGAAATCGTTTCGCCAGTGGTCGAGGGTTCGGTCCGTGCCCGCCAGGATCGCCGCAACGACCAGACCGGTGACAAGGTTCTGCCGATCTCCATCCACGGTGACGCGGCATTCGCCGGCCAGGGCGTGGTGATGGAAACCTTCCAGATGTCGCAGACCCGCGGTTTCAAGACCGGCGGCACCGTGCACATCGTGATCAACAACCAGGTCGGTTTCACCATCAGCAACCCGCTGGACTCGCGCTCCACCGAGTACGCCACCGACGTCGCGAAAATGATCCAGGCGCCGATCCTCCATGTGAATGGTGATGATCCGGAAGCCGTATTGTTCGTGACCCAGCTGGCCATCGACTACCGCATGCAGTACAAGCGCGATGTGGTGATCGACCTGGTCTGCTACCGTCGTCGCGGCCACAACGAAGCGGACGAGCCAAGCGGCACCCAGCCTCTGATGTACCAGCAGATCGCCAAGCAGCGCACCACCCGTGAGCTGTACGCCGATCGTCTGGTCCAGGCCAGCGTGCTCGACGCCGAGCGTGTTCAGGCGAAAGTCGACGAATACCGCAACGCGCTGGACAACGGCCTGCACGTAGTGAAGAGCCTGGTCAAGGAACCGAACAAAGAGTTGTTCGTGGACTGGCGCCCCTACCTGGGCCATGCCTGGACAGCCCGTCACGACACCACCTTCGATCTGAAGACCCTGCAGGAACTGTCCGCCAAGCTGCTGGAGCTGCCGGAAGGCTTCGTGGTCCAGCGCCAGGTGGCGAAGATCTACGAAGACCGTCAGAAGATGCAAGCCGGCGGCCTGCCGATCAACTGGGGTTACGCCGAAACCATGGCGTACGCGACCCTGGCGTTCGAAGGTCATCCGATTCGCATGACCGGCCAGGACATTGGCCGCGGTACGTTCTCGCACCGTCACGCTGTTCTGCATAACCAGAAAGACGCCAGCACCTACATCCCGTTGCAGCACCTGTACGACGGCCAGCCACGTTTCGACCTGTACGATTCGTTCCTGTCCGAAGAAGCCGTACTGGCGTTCGAATACGGCTACTCGACCACCACGCCAAACGCGCTGGTGATCTGGGAAGCCCAGTTCGGCGACTTCGCCAACGGTGCCCAGGTGGTGATCGACCAGTTCATCACCAGCGGCGAGCACAAGTGGGGCCGTCTCTGCGGTCTGACCATGCTGCTGCCACACGGTTATGAAGGTCAGGGTCCGGAGCACTCTTCGGCTCGTCTGGAGCGTTACCTGCAGCTGTGCGCCGAGCACAACATCCAGGTCTGCATGCCGACCACCCCGGCCCAGATCTACCACCTGCTGCGTCGTCAGGTGATTCGCCCGCTGCGCAAGCCGCTGGTGGTCCTGACTCCGAAGTCGCTGCTGCGTCATAAACTGGCCATCTCGACCCTGGAAGATCTGGCGGAAGGTTCGTTCCAGACCGTTATTCCGGAAATCGATGCCCAGGATCCGAAAGACGTGGGTCGTCTGATTCTGTGCAGCGGCAAGGTCTATTACGACCTGCTGGAAAAACGCCGCGCCGAAGGCCGTGACGACATCGCCATCGTGCGTATCGAGCAGCTGTACCCATTCCCTGAGGACGACCTGATCGAAGTCCTGGCTCCGTACAAGAACCTGAAACACGTCGTTTGGTGTCAGGAAGAGCCGATGAACCAGGGTGCCTGGTACTGCAGCCAGCATCACATGCGTCGCATCATCAGCGGTCACAACAAGTCGCTCGTACTCGAGTACGCCGGTCGTGACGCTTCTGCTGCCCCAGCTTGTGGTTATGCATCGATGCACGCCGAGCAGCAGGAAAAACTGCTGCAAGATGCTTTCACTGTTTAACGCCTTCGCGCACCTGAAACCGAATTTAAGGAACCACAGATAATGGCTATCGAGATCAAAGCCCCCACTTTCCCGGAATCGGTTGCCGATGGCACCGTTGCCACCTGGCATAAAAAACCGGGCGACGCCGTCAAGCGCGACGAGCTGATCGTCGACATCGAAACCGACAAGGTCGTGCTGGAAGTTCTGGCCACCGCTGACGGCGTGCTGGGCGCTATCGTCAAGAACGAAGGCGACACCGTTCTGTCCGACGAAGTACTGGGCTCTATCAACGAAGGCGCCGCTGCTGCCGCTGCCCCGGCCGCAGCTGCTCCGGCCGCCGCTCAGGCCGCAGCCCCTGCTGCCGAAGGCGAAGACGATCCAATCGCCGCGCCTGCCGCACGCAAGCTGGCTGAAGAAAACGGCATCAACATCGCCTCCGTTGCCGGCACCGGCAAGGGCGGTCGTGTGACCAAGGAAGACGTGGTGGCAGCTGTCGCTGCCAAGAAAGCCGCTCCGGCCGCCGCGCCTGCCAAGGCTGCCGCTCCAGCCGCCGCTGCTCCAGTGTTCGCCGCCGGCGACCGCGTCGAGAAGCGTGTGCCGATGACCCGCCTGCGTGCCAAGGTTGCCGAGCGTCTGGTTGAAGCCCAGTCGAACATGGCGATGCTGACCACCTTCAACGAAGTCGACATGACCGAAGTCATGGCCCTGCGTTCGAAGTACAAGGATCTGTTCGAGAAGTCCCACAACGGCGTACGCCTGGGTTTCATGTCGTTCTTCGTCAAGGCTGCCACCGAAGCGCTGAAGCGTTTCCCAGCGGTCAACGCGTCGATCGACGGTTCCGACATCGTTTACCACGGCTACGCCGACATCGGTGTTGCCGTGTCCAGCGATCGCGGCCTGGTGGTTCCGGTTCTGCGTAATGCCGAACTGATGAGCCTGGCTGAAATCGAAGGCGGCATCGCCACCTTCGGCAAGAAAGCCCGCGACGGCAAACTGTCGATGGAAGAGATGACCGGCGGTACCTTCACCATCACCAATGGTGGTACTTTCGGTTCGATGATGTCGACGCCGATCGTCAACCCGCCGCAAGCGGCCATCCTGGGCATGCACAACATTCTGCAGCGTCCTATGGCGATCAACGGTCAGGTGGTTATCCGTCCGATGATGTACCTGGCTCTGTCCTACGATCACCGTTTGATCGATGGCAAAGAAGCAGTGACCTTCCTGGTTACCATCAAGAACCTGCTGGAAGACCCGGCTCGTCTGCTGCTGGATATCTGATTTCGTAGCGAAGGCCGATCAGTGATGATCGGCCTTTCGCCGAAACGAACAGCTTCGTCCCACGACGGCCTCCACAAGGGGCCGTCCGGTTTGATTCGAGAAGGAATGACACATGACTCAGAAATTCGACGTGGTAGTGATTGGCGCAGGCCCAGGCGGCTATGTAGCCGCCATTAAAGCTGCGCAACTCGGCCTCACGACTGCCTGCATCGAGAAATATACCGACAAGGAGGGCAAGCTGGCCCTCGGCGGTACTTGCCTGAACGTCGGCTGCATCCCTTCCAAGGCGCTGCTGGACAGCTCCTGGAAATTCCACGAAGCCCAGGACGGTTTCGCGATCCACGGTATCAGCCACTCCGGCGTGTCCATGGACGTCCCGGCGATGGTCGGCCGCAAAGCCAACATCGTGAAGAACCTGACCAGCGGTGTTGCCACCCTGTTCAAGGCCAACGGCGTGACCTCCATCCAGGGCCACGGCAAACTGCTGGCCGGCAAGAAAGTCGAAGTCACCAAGCCGGACGGCTCGGTGGAAGTGATCGAAGCCGAGAACGTCATCCTGGCGCCAGGCTCCCGTCCAATCGACATTCCACCGGCTCCGGTCGATCAGAAAGTGATCGTCGACTCCACCGGCGCCCTGGAATTCCAAGCCGTACCAAAACGCCTGGGCGTGATCGGCGCTGGCGTGATCGGTCTGGAACTGGGTTCGGTATGGTCCCGTCTGGGCGCTGAAGTGACTGTCCTGGAAGCCCTGGACACCTTCCTGATGGCTGCCGACACCGCCGTTTCCAAGGAAGCGCTGAAGACCCTGACCAAGCAGGGCCTGGACATCAAGCTGGGCGCTCGCGTCACCGGCTCCAAGGTCAACGGCGAAGAAGTGGTCGTGACCTACACCGACGCCAACGGCGAACAGACCATCACCTTCGACAAGCTGATCGTAGCCGTTGGTCGCCGTCCGGTGACCACTGATCTGCTGGCTGCCGATTGCGGCGTGACCCTGGACGAGCGCGGTTTCGTGCACGTCGACGATCACTGCGCTACCACCGTGCCGGGCGTCTACGCCATCGGCGACGTGGTTCGCGGCATGATGCTGGCTCACAAGGCATCGGAAGAGGGCATCATGGTCGTCGAGCGCATCAAGGGTCACAAGGCCCAGATGAACTATGACCTGATCCCTTCGGTTATTTATACTCACCCGGAAATCGCATGGGTCGGTAAAACCGAGCAGGCCTTGAAAGCTGAAGGCGTTGAAGTTAACGTCGGCACCTTCCCGTTCGCAGCCAGTGGCCGTGCCATGGCAGCCAACGACACCGGCGGTTTCGTGAAAGTCATCGCCGATGCCAAGACTGACCGCGTACTGGGCGTCCACGTGATCGGCCCAAGCGCGGCGGAACTGGTTCAGCAAGGTGCGATCGGCATGGAATTCGGCACCAGCGCCGAAGACCTGGGCATGATGGTCTTCTCCCATCCGACCCTGTCCGAAGCCCTGCACGAAGCAGCACTGGCAGTGAATGGCGGCGCCATCCACATCGCCAACCGCAAAAAGCGTTAAGACAATAAGAAACCACGGCGGATTGCCCGTCGTGAGCCTTGCGAGCAAGACTCACCGCGGAACGTCCGCTGGACTCGACCTCACGGGAACCTTCATGCGTTGCGCCACAGCCCAGGCTGTGAGGCGGGGCAGGGGAGTCCGGTGAGGAGCGGTCACAGGTGGCGCGGCACTCATCAAGAGCGCAGCGCCGAATGCGCAGTACCTAACGAAGACGGTAAAAAGCATGAATCTTCACGAGTATCAGGGTAAGCAGCTGTTCGCTGAATACGGCCTGCCAGTATCCAAAGGCTACGCGGTAGACACCCCGGAAGAAGCAGCAGAAGCTTGCGACAAGATCGGCGGCTCCGAGTGGGTTGTCAAAGCCCAGGTTCACGCCGGTGGTCGCGGTAAAGCGGGCGGCGTAAAGCTGGTTCGCAGCAAAGAAGACGCTAAGGCATTCGCTCAACAGTGGTTGGGCAAGCGTCTGGTGACTTATCAGACTGACGCCAATGGCCAGCCTGTCACCAAGATCCTGGTTGAATCGTGCACTGATATCGCTAAAGAGCTGTACCTGGGCGCTGTCGTCGACCGTTCGAGCCGTCGCATCGTGTTCATGGCTTCCACCGAAGGTGGCGTGGACATCGAGAAAATCGCTCACGACACCCCTGAGAAAATCCTCAAGGCCACTATCGATCCACTGGTTGGCGCTCAGCCATTCCAGGGTCGCGAGCTGGCTTTCCAGCTGGGTCTGGAAGGCAAGCAAGTTGCCCAGTTCGCCAAGATTTTCGTAGGCCTGGCCAAACTGTTCCAGGACCACGACCTGGCGCTGCTGGAAGTGAACCCGCTGGTGATCAAGGCCGATGGCGATCTGCACTGCCTGGACGCGAAGATCAACATCGACGCCAACGCCATGTACCGTCAGCCTAAGCTGAAGACTTTCCACGATCCGTCGCAGGACGATCCGCGCGAAGCGCACGCTGCCAAGTTCGAACTGAACTACGTGGCGCTGGAAGGCAACATCGGCTGCATGGTCAACGGTGCCGGCCTGGCCATGGGTACCATGGACATCGTCAACCTGCACGGCGGCAAGCCAGCCAACTTCCTCGACGTAGGCGGCGGTGCTACCAAAGAGCGCGTGACCGAAGCCTTCAAGATCATCCTGTCCGACGCCAACGTCGCTGCAGTACTGGTCAACATCTTCGGCGGCATCGTTCGCTGCGACATGATTGCCGAAGGCATCATCGGCGCGGTGAAAGAAGTCGGCGTGAAAATCCCGGTTGTTGTTCGCCTTGAAGGCAACAACGCTGAACTGGGCGCTAAAGTACTGGCAGAAAGCGGCTTGAACATCATCGCTGCTACCAGCCTGACCGACGCTGCTCAACAAGTTGTCAAAGCTGCGGAGGGCAAATAATGAGCGTCCTGATCAATAAAGACACCAAAGTTATCTGCCAGGGTATTACCGGTTCGCAAGGTAGTTTCCACACCCAGCAAGCCATCGAATACGGCACCAAGATGGTTGGCGGCGTAACTCCGGGCAAAGGCGGCACCGAGCACCTGGGCCTGCCTGTCTTCAACACCGTGAAAGACGCTGTAGCTGCCACTGGCGCCACCGCCAGCGTGATCTACGTTCCGGCTCCTTTCTGCAAGGACTCTATCCTGGAAGCGGCTTTTGGCGGTATCAAGCTGATCGTCTGCATCACCGAAGGCATTCCTACCCTGGACATGCTGGACGCCAAAGTTAAGTGCGACGAGCTGGGTGTTACCCTGATCGGCCCTAACTGCCCAGGCGTGATCACTCCAGGCGAATGCAAGATCGGCATCATGCCAGGTCACATTCACTTGCCAGGCAAGGTCGGTATCGTTTCCCGTTCCGGCACCCTGACTTACGAAGCCGTGAAGCAGACCACTGACGCCGGTTTCGGTCAGTCCACTTGCGTCGGCATCGGTGGTGACCCGATCCCGGGCTCCAACTTCATCGACATCCTGAAGCTGTTCCAGGAAGACCCGAAGACCGAAGCAATTGTAATGATCGGCGAGATCGGCGGTTCGGCTGAAGAAGAAGCGGCTGCCTACATCAAGGCCAACGTGACCAAGCCGGTCGTTTCCTACATCGCTGGTGTGACTGCTCCTCCGGGCAAGCGCATGGGCCATGCTGGCGCGATCATCTCCGGCGGCAAAGGCACTGCAGACGAGAAATTCGCTGCTCTGCAAGACGCAGGCGTGAAAACCGTGCGTTCGCTGGCAGACATCGGCAAGGCCCTGGCCGAGCTGACTGGCTGGACCGCCAAGTAAGCTTCGTGCCTGCTTGATGCTCCACCAACAAAGGCCACCTTCGGGTGGCCTTTGTCGTTTCTGCAGAGTCCGGCCAGCCTGCGTGAGCTGGCAGCATTGTGGCAAATGGCTATTTATCTATATAAACGCGACACGTAAATGTCGCTTATCGGACAGTTCGCCCTCTAACAGTGCGTTTGTCTTACAAATTCGGTAGTCTAGCCGCCTCTTTTGCGTCTGCGTCCCACAAGGCTGCTGCGCGCTAAACGGGTCAGTCCTATACGGATTGACAGCATTTCCCTCACCCATAAGGGAAATCCCTCTCTAAATTCCGATTCAGTAGTGTGGTATTTCCTTAATGAAAGTGTTGAAAGGCCAGGACATTCTGGCGCTTGGTTTTATGACCTTTGCCCTGTTCGTCGGGGCAGGCAACATCATCTTCCCGCCTATCGTCGGCTTGCAGTCCGGGCCTAATGTCTGGATCGCGGCGCTGGGCTTTCTGATCACCGCGGTAGGCCTGCCGGTGGTCACCGTCGTTGCGCTGGCCAAGGTCGGTGGCGCGATGGACGCGCTGAGCAGCCCGATCGGCAAGATCGCCGGGGGCCTGCTGGCCGCCGTCTGCTACCTGGCGGTCGGCCCGCTGTTCGCGACACCGCGTACTGCGACCGTGTCTTTCGAAGTGGGCCTGGCGCCCTTGACGGGCGAAAGCCCGCTGGCCTTGTTCCTCTATAGCTCGGCCTACTTCCTGCTGGTGTTCTTCATCTCCCTCTATCCGGGGCGTTTGCTAGACACCGTCGGGCGGTTCCTCGCGCCGCTGAAGATCATCGCCCTGGCCGTGCTGGGGATCGCCGCGTTCGCCCTGCCGGCCGGCGATATCGGTAGCGCGACCCCCGAATACGTGGCGGCGCCGTTTTCCCAGGGCTTCATCAATGGCTACCTGACCATGGATACCCTGGGCGCGCTGGTGTTCGGCATCGTCATCGTCAACGCCATCCGTTCTCGCGGCGTCGAGTCGCCCCGCCTGATCACCCGTTACGCGATCATCGCTGGGCTGATTGCCGGCGTCGGGCTGGCGCTGGTGTACGTCAGCCTGTTCCGCCTGGGCTCGGGCAGCCATGAAGTCGCCGTCGGCGCTACCAATGGCGCGGCGGTCCTGCACGCCTACGTGCAACATACCTTCGGCTCCCTGGGCAGCGGCTTCCTCGCGGTGCTGATCTCCCTGGCTTGCCTGGTGACCGCGGTCGGCCTGACCTGTGCCTGCGCCGAATACTTCAGCCGCGTACTGCCGCTGTCGTACAAGACCCTGGTGGTCATCCTCGCGGCGTTCTCGCTGCTGGTGTCCAACCTGGGCCTGACCAAGCTGATCGCGTTCTCCATTCCGGTGCTGACTGCCATCTACCCGCCTTGCATCGCCCTGGTGGCCCTGAGCTTCTGCAAGGATTTCTGGAATGAGCAGGGCCGCATCGTCGGCCCGGTAATGCTGGTGTCCTTCCTGTTCGGCCTGGTCGATGCCCTCAAGGGCGCCGGCCTGGCGGGTTGGATGCCGGCCGAGATGGCCCACCTGCCGCTGAGCGAGCAAGGCCTGGCGTGGCTGGTGCCTTCGGTCATGACCCTGGTGGTCGCGGTGATCTGCGATCGCCTGCTGGGCAAGCGTCGCGAGGCGCTGGCCTGATCCGTTCGCCGCGAAGGCCCGTCACGAGCGGGCCTTGAGCCGCAATGAAAAATGCCCCGCATCCAGCGATGCGGGGCATTTTTTATGGGCGTTCGCCGGTGTCTTTTTTCCTCGATCAGCGTCGAAGGCTGTGCCTGTTGCATCCGTACTCCGCCAACGCCTATCCGGGAACCTGCATGTCGTTCGTCGAAGCCAACCTGATCCATCTCATCGCTGCCTTCTGGTTTGTCATCTGCTGGGGCGGCTATACCCGCTACGCGACCTGGAAGGGCCGCGACACCGCCTGCCTGGCCAGCGTGCTGCACCTGTACCGGGAAGACTGGATGCGCCGCATGCTGCTGCGCGACAACCGTATCGCCGATGCGAGCGTGATCGGCAACCTGGAGCGCAACGCGTCGTTCTTCGCCTCCAGCACCCTGATCATCCTCGCCGGTATCCTCACCGTGCTGGGGGCTTCCGAGCGCGCGGTGTCGCTGCTGGCCGACATTCCCATGGTCCAGCAGGCCTCCCAGGGCATGTCGGAGATCAAGCTGCTGTGCCTGGCCCTGGTGTTCGTCTACGCCTTCTTCACCTTCAGTTGGTGCATGCGCCAGTACAACTTCGCCGCCATTCTCGTGGGCTCGGCGCCGATGATCGGCGAGCGGCATGTCTCCGAACAGGAGCGCAAGGCCTTCGCCCTGCGCGCCGCGCGGGTGATTTCCATGGCCGCCAACCAGTTCAACTTCGGCCTGCGTTCCTATTATTTCGGCATGAGCATGCTGGCCTGGTTCGTCAGTCCCTGGCTGTTCATGCTGATGAGTGCGGGGGTGGTGTTTGTCCTGTATCGACGGGAGTTCCATTCCGATGTACTGGAAGTCATGGTCTATACACCGACTGAACAACCTCCGGTCGATAGCCCCAAGGATGCAGCCTGAGCGGTGATGGCTGATCGATTGAACGGTTGAAAGGAGTTGGCCGATGAGCAGTTCGCGTGCCCTGAAGTACCTGTGCCTGTGGTTCTTTCTGTTGTCGGGCTGCAGGGGGCAAACCCTGTATCTGAATGGCGAGGCCCGGGGCAGGGTGGTAGATGCCTTGAGCGGCATGCCGATCGCCGGGGCCAAGGGCACCGTGTGTGGCGCACCGTTCCTGACGGCTGATGACGGGAGTTTCAAGGTCGAAGCGGCCACTGACCGGGAATGGGTCATGCTGCTGGCCGGGCGTTCGCCCCAGGACACCCCGCACCCTTGCCTCATGAGTATCGCGGCAGCGGATTACCAGACTCGCCAATGGCTGGCGCCTTTTACCGCGCACTACGACTTTCCCATCGGGCTGCTGCCCGTTTCCAGCCCTTTGCACTATGCCCTGGAGTCTCCAGGCAATGAATCGGTGCCAATGTTGCAGGCGGAGCCCCGCCAGGACGAATTGTTTCAGGGGGCAGGCGGCTGATTCTCAACGCTTAGTTGCTTGTCCGGCGACTAAGCACAGTTGTATTGGGCGACTGTTCTACGAGCAGAAAAAAGCCCGCACTTGGCGGGCTTTTTCGTTGCGCTAAAACCGACTTAGTTGGTTTTAGGAGCGGCTTCCTTGGCAGCTTCTTCGGCAGCTGCTTTGTTCGAATCAGCCTGATCTTTGGCTGCTTCGGCGTTTTCTTTCGCGGCTTCGTTCACTTTATCCTGAGCTTCGTTCATTTTCTGTTGAGCTTGCTCGGCGTGTTGGTTCGCATCTTGAGCTTTGTCCTCGGATTTTTTATCGCAGGCAGCGAGACCGAGGGAAGCGGTCAACATCAAGGCAATAGCTAAAGTCTTACGCATGGGGTGTTTCTCCTTATTGAAGATATCTTCTGGCCTTTCGAGCATGGCTCTAGGGGTTAAGTTCCTTGAAATCCCAAGATATATAAAGTGCCAGCAATAGGGAACTTTTACCTAAGAAGCCAACTGAGCATCCTGCTCGCCAACTAGAGAATCTCCCGATGCAGCAAAGCCCTGTTTTTGAACGTGCGACAAGGTTCTTGTCGGCGCTGCGCCATTGCCAGGTGCTGGGTATGAGTGTGCACAGCGCCTCCGGGGAGGGCATCACCCTGATGCTGCCCTATAGCCCGCAGATCGTCGGTAATCCGCAGACCGGGGTGATTCATGGCGGTGCGCTGACCTCCTTGATGGACAGCGCCTGTGGCATGGCCACCTTGTGCGTGTTGCCGGAGTTCGAAGTCTGCCCGACCCTGGATTTGCGCATCGACTACATGCATCCGGCCCAGCCGGGGGCTAGCGTTTATGGTTTTGCCCAGTGTTATCGGGTGACCACCGATGTCATCTTCACCCGCGGCTATGCCTATCAGGACGATCCCGAGCAGCCCATCGCCCATGTGGTGGGTACGTTCATGCGCATGGGCAAGGGGATCAAGGGTGCCAGCGGGCTGGCCGGGGCGATCAAAGGGGAGCGGCCATGAACCCGGACTTCCAGGCGCAACTGCAACAGGCCCATGAGCAGGGCGATTACGCCGCGCTGCTGCAACTGATTCCCTACGCCCGGCTGATCGGCATCGAATGTTCGCGCCAGGGCGATGAGCTGCTGTTTCGCCTGCCGGCCAACCCGGACAACATCGGCAATCCGTTGTTACCGGCGCTGCATGGCGGGGTGATCGCCGGTTTCATGGAACTGGCGGCGGCCCTGCACCTGTTGATTTCAACCGGCTCGCCGAGCGTGCCGAAGATCATCGACTTCTCTCTGGACTACCTGCGCGCCGGGCAATTTCGCGACACTTACGCCAGGTGCCAGGTGGGGCGCCAGGGCCGGCGGGTGGCCAACGTGGCGATCAGTGCCTGGCAGAGCGGCGCAGAGGAGCCGATCGCCACCGCTCGTGCACATTTCAAACTCGAAGAAACGCCAGGCCCTTGAAATCCCGGGGACCGCCCCCAATTCAGAGGACATCCCGCCGCAAGCCCTTCGGGCGCGGCTTATGCCATCTGATTGGAGTTTGATGACCATGAGTGTGGAAACTCAAAAGGAAACCCTGGGCTTCCAGACCGAGGTAAAGCAACTGCTGCACCTCATGATCCATTCGCTGTATTCCAACAAGGAAATCTTCCTTCGCGAATTGATCTCGAACGCCTCTGACGCCGTCGACAAATTGCGCTTCGAAGCCCTGTCCAAGCCCGAGTTGCTGGAAGGTGGCGCCGAACTGAAGATCCGTGTGAGCTTCGACAAGGACGCCAAGACCGTCACCCTCGAAGACAACGGCATCGGCATGAGCCGCGAAGATGTGATCACCCACCTGGGGACCATCGCCAAGTCCGGCACCGCCGATTTCATGAAGAACCTCACGGGCGACCAGAAGAAGGATTCGCACCTCATTGGCCAGTTCGGCGTGGGCTTCTATTCCGCGTTCATCGTCGCCGACAAGGTCGACGTGTTCAGCCGCCGTGCCGGCCTCGCTGCCAGCGAAGGCGTGCACTGGTCCTCCAAGGGTGAAGGCGAGTTCGAAGTCGCGACCGTCGACAAGGCCGACCGCGGCACCCGCATCGTCCTGCACCTGAAGTCCGGCGAAGACGAATTCGCCGACGGCTGGCGCCTGCGCAACATCATCAAGAAATACTCCGACCATATCGCCCTGCCGATCGAGCTGCCCAAAGAAGCGGCCGCTGCCGAAGGCGAGGAAAAACCGGCGCTCGAATGGGAAACCGTCAACCGCGCCAGTGCCCTGTGGACCCGTCCGCGTACCGAGATCAAGGACGAGGAATACCAGGAGTTCTACAAGCACATCGCCCACGATTTCGAGAACCCGCTGAGCTGGAGCCACAACAAGGTCGAAGGCAAGCTGGAATACAGCTCGCTGCTCTACGTGCCGGCCCGCGCGCCGTTCGACCTGTACCAGCGTGAAGCGCCGAAAGGCCTGAAGCTCTACGTGCAGCGCGTGTTCGTGATGGACCAGGCCGAGTCGTTCCTGCCGCTGTACCTGCGCTTCATCAAGGGTGTGGTCGACTCCAACGACCTGTCGCTGAACGTGTCGCGGGAAATCCTGCAGAAAGACCCGATCATCGACTCCATGAAGTCGGCGCTGACCAAGCGCGTGCTGGACATGCTGGAGAAACTGGCGAAGAACGAGCCCGAGCAATACAAGGGCTTCTGGAAGAACTTCGGCCAGGTGATGAAAGAAGGCCCTGCCGAAGACTTCGCCAACAAGGAAAAGATCGCCGGCCTGCTGCGCTTCGCTTCCACCCAGGGCGACGACGGCGAGCAGGACGTTTCCCTGGCCGACTACCTGGCGCGCGCCAAGGAAGGCCAGGACAAGATCTACTACCTCACTGGCGAGACCTACGCGCAGGTCAAGAACAGCCCGCACCTGGAAGTCTTCCGCAAGAAAGGCATCGAAGTGCTGCTGCTCACCGACCGTATCGACGAGTGGCTGATGAGCTACCTGAGCGACTTCGACGGCAAGAGCTTTGTCGACGTGGCGCGCGGCGACCTGGACCTGGGCAACCTGGACTCGGAAGAGGACAAGAAGGCCGCGGAAGAAGTTGCCAAGAGCAAGGAAGGCCTGGTCGAGCGGATCAAGACCGCCCTGGGCGATACCGTCAGCGAAGTGCGGGTTTCCCACCGCCTGACTGATTCCCCGGCGATCCTGGCGATCGGCGAACAGGACCTGGGCCTGCAAATGCGCCAGATCCTCGAGGCGAGCGGGCAGAAGGTGCCGGACTCCAAGCCGATCTTCGAATTCAACCCGGCTCACCCGCTGATCGAGAAACTCGACGGCGAGCAGAGCGACGAGCGTTTCGGCGATCTGTCGCACATCCTCTTCGATCAGGCGGCCCTGGCCGCCGGCGACAGCTTGAAAGATCCGGCCGCCTATGTGCGCCGCCTGAACAAGCTGCTGGTTGAGCTGTCGGTTTAACCACGTTGCAAGAAAAACCCGCTTCGGCGGGTTTTTTCATTCCGGTGTCTACCAATCAGGAGTCTGACATGAGCCAAGTCACAGTTCGTTCCCTGGTCTACCAGATCGATGGTCAATCCTATGAAAGCCGCCTGGTGTTCGATGCCAGCCACCAGGGCCCGCGTCCGGGGCTGTTGATGGCGCCGAACTGGATGGGCGTCAGCGCCGGCGCCGAGAAGATCGCCGAGGCGGTAGCGGCCAAGGGTTACGTGGTACTGATCGCCGACCTGTACGGGCAAACGGTGCGTCCGGGCAACGGCGACGAGGCGGGTGCCGCCATGATGCCGTTGAAGAATGACCGGGCCCTGTTGCGCAAGCGCATGCAGGCGGCTTTCGAGGCCCTGCAAGGCCAGCAGGAAGCGGCGGTGGACAAGGCCAGGCTGGCGACATTCGGCTTCTGCTTCGGCGGTTGCTGCTCGTTGGAGCTGGCGCGCAGCGGTGCGCCCGTGAAGGCGGCGGTGTCGTTCCACGGCACCCTGGACACGCCGAACCCGGCCGATGCACGCAACATCAAGGGTTCGGTGCTGGTGCTGCATGGCGCCGCCGATCCGCTGGTGCCGAAAGAGCAGCTGCCGGCCTTCGAGCAGGAAATGGATGCCGCGGGCGTGGATTGGCAATTGCTGAGCTACGGCGGCGCGGTGCATTCCTTCACCGATCCGCAGGCCAATGTACCGGGCAAGATGATGTACGACGCCCGGACCGCGGGCCGGGCTTTCACCTCGATGCACAACCTGCTGGACGAAGTGTTCAAGGGCTGAGCCCCGGGCAAAAAAAGCCCGCTGTGCCTTGGGGCACAGCGGGCTTTTTTGTCGCGGCCGCTCTCGTCAGATCCGCGCCAGCGCCTGGGCCAGGTCGGCGCGCAGGTCCTCGACATCCTCGACCCCCACCGACAGACGCACCAGCCCATCGCCGATGCCCAGCTGGGCGCGGGTTTCGGCGGGGATGCTGGCGTGAGTCATGATCGCCGGGTGCTCGATCAGGCTTTCCACGCCCCCCAGGCTTTCGGCCAGGGCGAAGATCCGCACGTTTTCGAGGAAGCGCCGGGCGCCGGCCAGGTCGCAGTCCAGGTCGAGGGAAATCATCCCGCCGAAACCGCGCATCTGCCGTCGCGCCAATTCATGCTGCGGGTGCGACGCCAGGCCCGGGTAATAGACCCGCGCCACTTGCGGCTGGCGCTCCAGCCATTGCGCCAGCTCCAGGGCATTGCTGCAGTGGCGCTCCATGCGCAGCGCCAGGGTCTTCACTCCGCGCAGGGTGAGGAAGGCGTCGAACGGCCCGGCGATGGCGCCTACCGCGTTCTGCAGGAAGCCCAGGCGCTCGGCCAGGTCGGGATTCTGGCCGACCACTGCGATGCCGCCGATCACGTCGGAATGGCCGTTCAGGTATTTGGTCGTCGAGTGCAGCACGATATCGAAGCCCAGCTCCAGCGGGCGCTGGATCCACGGACTGGCGAAGGTGTTGTCGGCGACGCAGATGATGCCCCGGGCCCGGCAGATACGGGCGATGGCGGCCAGATCGGTGAGACGCAGCAGCGGATTGCTCGGGGTTTCGACCATGACCATCCGTGTATCGTCCTGCAGCGCCGCTTCGAAGGCCGCAAGGTCGGACAGGTCGACGAAGCTGAAACGATGCCCGGCGCTGCGCCGGCGGACCCGCTCGAACAGACGGAACGTACCGCCGTACAGGTCGTTGCCGGAGACGATGTGCGCGCCGGCATCGAGCAGCTCCAGCACGCTGGAGATCGCCGCCAGCCCGGAGGCGAAGGCGAAAGCCTGGGTGCCGCTCTCGAGGTCGGCCACGCAGCGTTCCAGCGCCCAGCGCGTGGGGTTGTGCGAGCGTCCATAGTCCAGGCCCTTGTGCACCCCGGGGCTCTGCTGGGCGTAGGTGGAATTGGCGTAGATCGGCGGCATCAACGCCCCGGTGGTCGGGTCCGGCGCCTGCCCGGCGTGGATGACCCGCGTGGCGAAGGCGCGCGGTGCGCCGGTTTCATCGTGGTGACTCATGGGAGCGATCTCCGCAGGTGGTTGAGCATGTCGACGCGGGTAATCAGGCCATGGAAGCCCGAGGCATCGGCGATGATCGCCACGAAGCCGCGGTCGAGCTCCGCCTCCAGTTGCGCCAGGCTGGCGCTGGGAGGCAGGGTTTCCAGTTGATCGGTCATGGCGCTGGCCACGGTCTTGCGAAAGTGCGCGGCGTCTTCGTGTACGCCCAGCAGGATGTCCGATTCGTCGATCACGCCGACCAGCCGCTGCCCGTCCACCAGCACCGGCAGTTGCGAGACGTCGGCCAGGCGCATGCGCTGGAAGGCGGTGAGCAGGGTGTCGTCCGGCCCCACGCTGATCACCCGGCCATCCTCGAAGCGTCGGGCGATCAGGTCGCGCAGGTCGCCGTAGCCCTTGCGCCGCAGCAGGCCCTGATCGTTCATCCATTGGTCGTTGTAGACCTTCGACAGGTAGCGGGTGCCGGTGTCGCAGACGAAGCTGACCACCCGTTTCGGCGTGGTCTGCTCGCGGCAGTAGCGCAGCGCCGCCGCCAGCAGGGTGCCGGTCGAGGAGCCGGCGAGAATGCCCTCGGCGCGCAGCAGCTGGCGGGCGTGTTCGAAGCTTTCCTCGTCGCTGATCGAGTAAGCCTTGCGCACGCTGGAGACGTCGGCGATGGACGGCACGAAGTCTTCGCCGATGCCTTCCACGGCCCAGGAACCGGGCGTGTCCAGGGCACCGCTGCGGCTGTATTCGGCCATGACCGAGCCCACCGGGTCGGCCAGCACCATTTCCAGGTCCGGCTGTACGCGGCGGAAGAAGCGGGTCAGCCCGGTCAGGGTGCCGGACGAACCGACGCCGACGACTATGGCGTCGACATCGTGCTGGGTCTGCGCCCAGATTTCCGGCGCGGTGCTGCATTCATGGGCCAGGGGGTTGGCCGGGTTGTTGAACTGGTCGGCGAAGAAGGCGCCGGGAATGTCCCGGGTCAGGCGTGCGGCGACGTCCTGGTAGTAATCCGGGTGGCCCTTGCCGACGTCGGAGCGGGTGATGTGCACTTCGGCGCCCATCGCTTTCAGGTGCAGGACCTTCTCGGTGGACATCTTGTCCGGCACCACCAGCACCACCCGATAACCCTTGGCCCGGCCGACCAGGGCCAGGCCGAGGCCGGTGTTGCCGGCGGTGGCCTCGACTATGGTGCCGCCGGGTTGCAGGCGGCCGTCGCGTTCGGCGGCGTCGATCATCGCCAGGCCGATGCGGTCCTTGATCGAACCGCCGGGGTTCTGCGATTCCAGCTTGAGAAACAGGGTACAGGGGCCGGTATCGAACCGAGTGACACGCACCAGGGGCGTGTTGCCAATCAGTTCGAGCACGGCGGGACGGGAGTCGTTCGGCATGTATGACCTCACTGCGCTTATGGCGCTGAATGGACAACCGGCGACGAGTCGTCGTGCGCCGGTCGCGGGCAATGCATCGCAAGGACCATAGGCCGGGATCCCGCTACCCGCAACCGCGCGAGGTCGATCGCTGGCCATGGCGGCGGTGCTGCGCAGCGCCGGACGCCAGCCGCTACAGGGGTTGCGGCGAACCTTTGGCCTTGGGCAATTCGATGCGTTCGCTTTCTCCCGGCACCTGCGGCCAGTCGCCGGCGGCCCAGCGCTGGCGGGCTTCGTCGATGCGCGCTGGGTCGCTGGAAACGAAGTTCCAGTTGATCCGCCGCGGCCCGTCCAGCGGCGCGCCGCCGAACAGCACGGCGTGGCAGTCGCTGTCGGCAGACAGGGTCGGGGTGGTGCCGGCCGGCAGGACCACCAGCGCGTGCGGCTCGATCGGTTCGCCGTCCAGCTGGGCTTCGCCGTCGAGCACATACAGGGCGCGCTCTGCATGTTCGGCGGGGATCAGCAGGGTGGTCGCGGTCTGCAACCGCAGTTCGGCGTACAGGGTCGGGGAGAGCACCGGGACCGGCGACTCCAGGCAGAAGCCGTTGCCGGCGATCATGCGGATGCTCACGCCGAGGTTGTCGCTGACCGGCAAGGTCGCGGCCGGGTGGTGGCTGTAGTGCCCGGGCCCCTGTTCCTGAGCTTTGGGGGAGGCCAGCCAGACCTGCAGGCCGTGCATGCTGAAGTCGCTGTCGAGCAGCGCCTGCGGAGTACGCTCGACATGGGCGATGGCGCTGCCGGCGGTCATCCAGCTGACGTCGCCCTGGTTCACCACCTGGTCGGAACCCAGGCTGTCCTTGTGCTGGATTTGGCCCTGGAACAGGTAGGTCAAGGTGGACAGGCCGATATGCGGATGCTGGCGGATGTTCATGCCTTTGCCCGCCGGGTAGCGGGTGGGCAGCATGTGATCGAAAAACACGAAAGGCCCAACGCTGCGGCATTGGGCCGAGGGCAGCGGGCGCAGGATGGGTTGGCCTTCGACGTCCTCGACGCGAGGGCGGATCACGAGTGGTGTGTTCATGGGGCATTCCAGGCTGATCGGGTCGTGCCCGCGAGCATAACCCGATCGGCCCGCCGTGGCGTTACTGGCTGAACGCGCCTTCGGAGAGGTGGGTCTCGATGCTGACCTCGGCGGTGGTCATCAGCTTGTGTATCGGGCAGCGGTCGGCCACGCGGTGCAGCTCCTCGCGCTGGGCATCGGTCAGCACACCCTTGAGGGTCAGCTTGACGTGCAGGCCGTACTTGCCTTTCTGCTCCTGGCTATTGTCGTGCTTGACCTCGACCGTGACGCCGGTGAGCGGAATCTCCTTCTTCTGTGCGTACAGCTTGAGGGTCAGGGCCTTGCAGGCGCCCAGCGCGGCATCGAAGAAATCGTGGGGTTCGGGGGCTGAGCCTTCGCCGCCCAGGGTCTTGGGCAGGTCGGCGAACAATTGGTGATCGTCGATCTGGATGCTGTGACGGAAACCTTCGCTGGACTCGGTGTTGACGGTGATAGTCATGGTGGGCCTCGGGCAGTGATGAAAACACGGAACGGACATGGAAAAAGCTGTTGCAGTTATAGAGCATTGCGCTCCCCATGCGTTCCCCTTTTTCTGAACCGCGCCGCGCGCGCCGCGGTCTACCCCCCGGTGAACCGACTGGAGCTGCCGATGCCCTGGATCTACCTGAGCGCCTTGCTGGTGCTGCTGCCGAATGCCGTGGCCCAGGCCCGCGACTATGTCTACAGCGACGCCCACCTGCATTACGTGGACTTTTTCCAGGAGTCGGCGGGCATGGACAAACTGCTGCGGGCCATGGCCGACAACCGCATCGAGCATGTGATGATTTCCGGAATCCCGGTGGCCAAGAAATGGCATGAGGACGAACCCAAGCGCCCGCGCTATTACGCCGGCGACGACGCGGATGCCTACTGGTACAGCGCCACCGACGTGATAGTCGCCGCCGCGGTGAGCCGCCTGGCCCCCGAGCAGCGCCAGTACTTTCATCCGTTCCTGTCCGGCTTCAATCCCAACGACAAGAACTCCGACGCCCATATCCAGCGCATGCTCGACCTCTATCCGGGGCTGTGGCAGGGCATCGGCGAGATCTTCACCCGGCACGACGACCTGACCGCGCTGACCTCCGGCGATACGCCGCGGGCCAATAACGAAGCCATGACGCGTATCTATCACCTGGCGGCGGAGCACGACCTGCCGGTGCTGCTGCATTCCAACATCACCTCCAAGCGCGAGAAGAACCCGCTGTACCTGGCGGAAGTCGAAGAGCCACTGCGCAACCATCCCCACACGCGGTTCATCTGGGCTCATGCCGGCACCAGCCTGGAAGTCCACCGCCACCAGACGCAGCTGGATTTCCTCCTGCCGACCCTGACGCGCCTGCTCGAGGCCTATCCCAATCTCTATATCGACCTGTCATGGAGCGTGCTGCGCCCCTATCTGCTGGATGAGCAGGGCGTGCCGAGGCCGGAGTGGGTCAAGCTGGTGGAACGCTTTCCCGAGCGTTTCATGCTGGGCTCGGACGTGGTCGGGCGGTTCGCCAGGCTGGGACGGGAAATGCGCGCTTTCGACCCGTTCCTCGATGCCTTGCCGCCCGAGGTGGCGCGCAAGGTGGCGCGCGACAACTTCCTGGCCGTTCTTCCCCGTCCCCGCTGATATCGCTCGATGCGGCCGCCGCAGCAGGTTTGTCATCAGCCTGTCATGCCGGCGTCATAGGCTCGCGCCATCTCAATCAAGGAGCGCGATATGCACCTCACCCGTTTAAGCGCGTTGGCGGCGCTGATGATGCTCAGTGGCCTGGGCACTTCCCAAGTTAGTGCCGAAGTCCGTGTCGAAGGTCCGGTGGAATATGGTGTGTTCGAGGGGCCCAAGGCCGCCTTGCAGTCGGGTGAGCGGATGCTGCGCCGTAGCAATGAAAGCATCGAGCGGACCGAGATCGTGCCTGCCCGGCTAGGCACCAAGTTCGGCCTGCGTTATCAACTGGTGGGCAAGGTGGCCGACGACGTGCCACTGACCCTGCTGTATTTCACGCCGGGTATCCGCACCCCGGACGGCCAGCGCCACGACAAGTTCGAAGTGACCCAGAAGCTGGTGCCCGGCGCGCCGCAGGACATCATGGCTTACGAGTTCACCGAGACCCACGAAGCGATTCCCGGCGAATGGCGCTTCATGGTGTTCCAGGGCGACCGCCTGTTGGCACAGCAGCGTTTTACCGTACGCTGAAACGTTTATGCCCAGGCATCGAAGTGCTTGGGCGTTTTGATATCACGTTTTCGTCTTAAGCAAATTTTCCGCGACCCGATACTTTCAAGAGCAGCCCGCTGCATGGCGAATGCAGCGCTTTTGGAAGGAACCGGAGAATGAGCATCAGAAGTCTCAACATTGCACCGCGCGCGGGCCTGGGCTTCGGCCTGCTGGCGCTGATGGTGTTTGGCCTGGGGGCGTTCGCCCTGCTGCAAATGTCGAACATGCGCGCGCAGTCCGACGAGGTCGACAACAACTGGTTGCCCAGTGTGATGGCAGTCGGTGAGATGAATCAGGATCTGCTGCGGATCCGCGCACTGACCCTGCGCCTGTTGATCAACCGCAACCCCCAGGCCCTGGCGCAGAACGAAAGCAAGCTCAATGAGATCAAGCGCGGCATGAGCGCGGCACAGGAGCGCTACGACGCGTTGATCGTGCTGCCGCAGGAGCGTGTGCTGTTCGATCGTTTCAAGGCCGCCGAGAAGCGCTACCTCGAGCATCAGAATGAGGTGGTGGCGTTGTCCCAGAAGGGGCGGGTAGAGGACGCGATCGCGGTGGTCAACGGCGAAATGAGCCAGTTGGCCGACGAGTTGGCGGGCACCCTCCACGAGCTGGTGGAACTGAACCGGGATAACGCTAACCTGGCCACCGAACTGGCTCGGGGCGTGTTCGGCAAGGCCAAGGTCTGGGTCGTCGTCATGATCGTGGTGGCCGGCCTGATGACCATTGTCCTGGCCTTGCTGCTGACCCGCAGCATCGTGCTGCCGCTCGCGCAGTCGCTGAACGTGGCCGAAGTGGTGGCTGGCGGCGACCTGACCGAAGACATCCGCATCCACGGCAAGGACGAGCCGGCCCGCCTGCTGCACGCGCTCAAGGCCATGCAGCACAGCCTGCGCGAAACCATCCGGCGCATTGCCGACTCCTCCAGCCAGCTGGCCTCCGCGTCCGAAGAACTCAATTGTGTGACCGAGGACGCGACTCGCGGCCTGCATCAGCAAAGCCAGGAAATCGAACAGGCGGCGACGGCGGTGAACCAGATGACCGCCGCGGTGGAGGAGGTGGCCAGCAATGCGGTGGCGACATCCGAAGCGTCGCGCCAGTCCGACCGGATCGCCCAGCATGGGCGCGAGCAGGTGCAGCAGACGGTGCTGTCCATCGAGTCCCTGGCCGAGGATGTGACCGCCAACGCCAGCCAGGTCGAAGAGCTGGCGCAGAAGGTGTACGGCATCAGCAAGGTGCTCGACGTGATTCGCTCGGTGGCCGAGCAGACCAACCTGCTGGCCCTGAACGCGGCGATCGAAGCGGCCCGGGCCGGTGACGCCGGGCGTGGTTTCGCGGTGGTGGCGGACGAGGTGCGGGCGTTGGCCCATCGCACCCAGCAATCGACCCAGGAAATCGAGCAGATGATCGGCGGCATCCAGCAAGGCACCGACCAGGCTGTCAGCTCCATGCAGCAGAGCAACAGCCGGGCCCGCTCGACCCTGGAGCTGGCCAAGGCGGCCGGGGCGGCGCTGGAGGAAATTGCCGGGGCGATCACCCTGATCAACGAGCGCAACACGGTGATCGCCAGCGCTTCGGAGGAGCAGGCGGCGGTGGCGCGCGAGGTGGATCGCAACCTGATGAACATCCGCGACCTGGCGCTGCAGACCTCGGCCGGGGCCAACCAGACCAGCGCCGCGAGCCAGGAACTGTCGCGGCTGGCGGTGGACCTGAATGCGCTGGTGGCGCGGTTCTCGGTCTAGGCGCGATATTTTTCAGCCCAATAAAAAACGCCCCGAACCAGTCGGGGCGTTTTTTATTGGGCGAAAGCGGGGCTTACTTGCCCTGCCAGCGCTTCAGGACCAGGGTGGCGTTGGTGCCGCCGAAGCCGAAGCTGTTGCTCATCACGGTGTTGATGGTGGCGTTTTCGCGGGTCTTGGTCAGCACCGGCAGATCGGCCACTTCCGGATCCAGCTCGTCGATGTTGGCCGAACCGGCAATGAAGTTGCCTTCCATCATCAGCATGCAGTAGATCGCTTCGTGAACGCCGGCGGCGCCCAGGGAGTGACCCGACAGGCTCTTGGTCGAGCTGATGGCCGGAGCCTTGTCGCCGAACACTTCGCGCACGCCTTTCATTTCCGCGACGTCGCCGACCGGAGTGGAGGTGCCGTGGGTGTTCAGGTAGTCGATCGGGGTATCGACAGTGGACATGGCCATCTGCATGCAGCGGATCGCGCCTTCACCGCTTGGTGCCACCATGTCGTAGCCGTCGGAAGTCGCGCCGTAGCCAACGATTTCCGCGTAGATCTTCGCGCCGCGGGCCAGAGCGTGTTCCAGCTCCTCGACCACGACCATGCCGCCGCCGCCGGCGATGACGAAACCGTCACGATCGGCGTCGTAGGCGCGGGAAGCTTGTTCCGGAGTGTCGTTGCGCTTGCTGGACAGGGCGCCCATGGCGTCGAACAGGAACGACTGGCTCCAGTGCTCTTCTTCACCGCCGCCGGCGAACACGATGTCCTGCTTGCCCATCTGGATCTGCTCCATGGCGGTACCGATGCAGTGGGCACTGGTGGCGCAGGCGGACGCGATGGAATAGTTCAGGCCCTTGATCTTGAACGGGGTGGCCAGGCACGCGGAGACGGTGCTGCTCATGGTCCGCGTGACGCGGTACGGGCCAACGCGCTTGACGCCTTTTTCGCGCAGGATGTCCAGCGCTTCCATCTGGTTCAGGGTGGAGGCGCCGCCGGAGCCGGCGATCAGGCCGGTGCGCGGGTTGGATACCTGCTCTTCGGTCAGGCCGGAGTCGGTGATGGCGTCTTTCATGGCCAGGTAGGCGTAGGCCGCCGCGTGACCGACGAAGCGATAGATCTTGCGATCGATCAGCTCTTCGAGATTGAGGTCGATGGAGCCGGAAACCTGGCTGCGCAGACCCATTTCGGCATATTCCGGGTTGAAGCGGATGCCAGGGCGGCTAGCACGCAGGTTAGCGGAGACAGTCTCTTTGTCATTGCCCAGGCACGAAACGATGCCCAGACCAGTGATAACGACGCGGCGCATGCGGATAACCCTTAGAAGTCGTCTGTGGAGGTGAACACGCCGACCCGGAGGCCTTCGGCGGTGTAGATTTCGCGACCGTCGACAGCTACCGAACCGTCGGCGATGGCCAGGTTCAGCTTGCCCTTCAGGACGCGCTTGATATGAATGTTATAGGTGACTTTCTTGGCGGTCGGCAGTACCTGGCCAAAGAACTTCACTTCGCCCGAACCCAGGGCACGACCGCGGCCCGGCAGGCCCTGCCAGCCCAGGAAGAAGCCGACCAGTTGCCACATGGCATCGAGGCCCAGGCAGCCCGGCATCACCGGATCGCCTTCGAAATGGCAGGCGAAGAACCACAGGTCCGGGTTGATATCCAGCTCGGCGACCAATTCACCTTTGCCGTACTTGCCACCCTCCTGGCTGATGTGAGTGATGCGATCCACCATCAGCATGTTCGGGGCGGGCAGTTGCGCGTTACCTGGGCCGAACAGCTCACCGCGACTGCAGCGCAGCAGATCTTCCCGAGTAAAGGCGTTTTGTTTGGTCATGCGAGCTCCTCAATAGTCCCATGCGGCAGGGTGGGGCAAATCTTCCCGGCCGATCGAAGCGTTCATGCCTCGAGCCGGCAGCCTACTCATAGACTATTGCGTTGTGGTGAAAGTCACAGCACAAGGGACATGAATGTACACTTGTGCACTGAAATTATTATACAGACCCTGGAAGGGGCCTGTTCGGGTGCCTAAGACTGCCGCACTTTCGCCCTCCACGCCAGTCGCAGATGGTCGATAAATCCCCGCTACTGCACCCAACGTTGGAGAATTTGCTGCAGATCCGTGCGTTTGAACGGCTTGGCCAGGTAATCGTTCATTCCCGCCGCCAGGCACGCTTCGCGGTCGCCCTGCAAGGCATTGGCGGTCAGGGCGATGATCGGCAGGTCGGCGCATCCGGGCAGTTGGCGGATCTGTCGGGTGGCCTCGTAGCCGTCGATCAGGGGCAGCCGGCAGTCCATCAGGATGGCTTCGAAGATCAGGCTCTCGGCGCTGCGCACGGCCTGGGCGCCGTCGGTGGCGACGCTGACCGAAAAGCCCAGGCTGCGCAGCATGGCCTGGATCACCGTCTGGTTGACCGGGTTGTCCTCCACCAGCAGCACGTTGCGTCCCTCGCCCTGGGCGTGCCCGGTGCTGACCCGCGGCGCCAGTACCGGCAGGCTCTGCTGATAGAGCGCCAGGGGAATCTCCAGGGTGAACACCGAACCGCGGCCTTCCTCGCTCTGGGCGCGCAGGGTGCCGCCCATGCGTTCGGCCAGGGTACGGGCGATCGGCAGGCCCAGGCCGGTGCCGCCGTAACGCCGGGAAATCGAGCTGTCGGCCTGCTGGAAGGCGTTGAACATCAGCTCCAGGCTTTGCGAGCTGATGCCGATCCCACTGTCGCGCACCGTGCAGGTGAACCACAGCAGCTCGTGGTCCAGGGACTGCCACTGCGCCTCGATGCCGACGCTGCCCTGTTCGGTGAACTTCAGCGCGTTGCCGATCAGGTTCACCAGGATCTGGCGGATGCGCGTCGGGTCGCCCTTGACCTGCAGCGACTCCATGCCGGGCGCGAGCCGCAGTTGCAGGTCCAGCCCGCGCTGCGCGGCGCTATGCTGGAAGGCCTGGGCCGAACTGCCGATCAGGTCGGCGAGATTGAACGGGATGTGCTCCAGTTCCAGGGCCGAACGTTCGATGCGCGAGAAGTCGAGAATATCGTTGATCACCTTGAGCAGATGCTCGGTTGATTCGGAGGCCAGCGCCGCGTATTCGCTCTGCTCCGCGGTCATTTGTGTGGTCTCGAGCAGTTGCAGCATGCCCAGTACGCCATTCATCGGGGTGCGCAGCTCGTGGCTCATCATCGCCAGGAAGTCCGACTTGGCATTGTTCGCCCGTTCCGCTTCCTCGCGGGTCTGGATCAACTGGGCCATGGCCTGCTGCTGCTCGCGGCTGGCCTGTTCGAGGCCGGCCGCGAGGTTGTTGATATGCCGTGACAGATCGCCCAGCTCGGCGTCGTCGACGATCGGCAGCGGGGTCTTGAAGTCGCCTTGTTGAATGGCCTTGACCGCGGTGCCCATGGCGCTGATCGGCTGCGACAGGCTGGCCGCCAGGCGCCGCGCCAGGAGGAAGCTGAACAACAGGGCGAACAGCGCGAGGATGCCGGCCTTGAACAGGATCTCCTGCTGGCGCTGGCTGAAGGCATCGTTGGACATGCCGACGATCACCCGTCCCAGGTAGTCGCTGTTGGGCGTAGCGCTGGCGCCCGGGTCGTCCTGGAAGAAGTCGTTGCTGAGCTGGATGCGTTGCAGGCGCACCGGGGCCTGGAACACTTCGACCTGCTGCGAGCGGTTGTGCGTCTCCGAAGGCTGCTCGACGTACACCAGGATATGGTTGCGGCTGTCCTGGACCTCGAGAAAACGCACGTGGGGCGTGGCCAGGGTGGCCTTGAGCAGGCTCTCCAGGCCTTCGCTGTTGCCCGAGATCACCCCGTACTCGGTGGCGGGCGCCAGCTGGTTGGCGATCAGTTGCCCGGTGTGGTTCAGCTCCTGGCGCAGGTCCTGGATCCGCACGAAGGTAAAGAAGCTGATCAGCAGCAGGGTCAGCAACAGGGCCGGGCCGAGGCAGATGATCTGGGTGCGGGTACTGATGTCCCAACGGCGACGGAAGGTCATGGGCGTTTTTCTCCTTCGGCCAGCTGGGTCGCCACCGATTGCTCGTCAATCGGTTCGACACCCAGGGAGCGTGCCACTTGCGGGTTGCTCAACACCTTGAACGGTTGCGGATACAGGGTTCGCGGCCAGTGGTTCGTCGGCCGGTCCAGCAAATCGTCGAGCACCAGCAGCCAGTCTTCCTGGTCGCTGTAGGTACTGGCCAGGCTGCCGGCCTTGACGAACCCGGCATTCGGGCCGATCAGCGCCAGTTGCCGGGCATAGCTGCTCAGCAGCAGGTTCTTCGCGGTTTGCGGGTTGTACAGCTGCGGGTCGTCGAGCCCCAGCAGGACATCGCTGTTTTTCAGCAGGTTCTGCAAGGGGCGGCTGTCAGTGGTGTCGTCCCAGCGTTCGGCGACGATTTCCAGCCCCAGGGTCCGGGCGCTCTGGTGCAGTTCCGCGAGCAGGAACTCGCTTTCGGCGCCGTAGAGCACGCCGATGCGCCGTGCCTGCGGGAGCACCTGGCGGATCAATTGCAATTGGCGCCCTGGGGGTGGATCGCTCCATAGCAGGCTGAGCCGGGGCGAGGCGCTGGTCCCCAGGCGTTGTTGCGCCTGGATGCGGCCAATGCGCAGCACCAGTGTGGCGGGGCCCTGGCTGTCCTGGCGACGCCACTCGAGGCTGGCCGGGTCGAGCAGGATCAGCCGGGTGCCCGCGGGCAACCGGCTGGGGGCGGGCAGGTTGGCCAGGGGTTCGAAGCGCACCTGGTCCTCGGGCCGCTGGCGCGCCAGGGCCTGGGCGAAGGCCTGCACGCCGGGGCTGTCTTCGGCGCCGGTCAGCAACACCTGGGCCGCCCCGGCGGGGAGCGCTCCCCAGAGGCAACAGAACAGCAGCAGGCAGACCCCGAACCGGTTCATCTTAGAACGCCAGCTCCGCGCTGAAGTAGAGGACGTGTCGCGAGTCGTAATGGTTGTCGACGAAGGTGGTGGGCTCGTTGTCGAGGCGTTGCTGGAGCACGCCGGCCAGCTCCAGGCTGCCCTTGCCCAGCGGGATGCGCTTGGCGATGCGGGTATCGACGCGCTCGAAGCGGTAACCGTTGAGCGCGTTGTCCCCGTAATAGAAGAGGGCGCTGGACCAGCCCCGGCCCCAGTCGCGCAGCCAGCCCGCCGAGCCGCTGTGGCGCGCGGTCAGTTGCTGGTCCAGTGGATTGCTGGCCTCGGCATCGACATAGGCATAGGTCAGGCGCAGCCGGTCCGCCGGGCTCAGGCGCCAGTCCAGCTGGGTTTCCGTGCCGGTGAAACGGGAGGTGTTGCTGTTGCTGGCGATGTACTGGTTGTTGCGCAGCGGCTCGCTGATCATCCCGGTGATTTCGTCGTGGAACAGCTTCACATCGAGGCTCAGCCCGATATCGACGAAAAAGCCGTTATAGCCCAGCTCCCGCGAACGCATGTGTTCCTGCTCGAGATCGCCCGGGCCGCGGGTCTTGACGAAGTACTGGGCGCTGGGCTGGCCGAAGGCGGTCGGGTTCAGCTTGGTCACCCGGTAGCTCCAGTTGACGTTGTTCTCGAACATGTCCGGCGAGCGGATCGCCTCCGAGTACACCGCCCGCAGGCCATGGCGCGGGTTGATCAGGTAGTTGACCGCCATCCGCGGGGTCAGCGAGCTGCCGCTTTGTTGCGAATCCTCGAACATGGCGCCGCCCTGTAGCAGCCAGTGTTCGCTGGCCCGCCATTCCAGCTGGCCGAAGGCCCGCCAGGTGCTGTAGTCGAGGGTGCCGTTGAAGTAGGTTTCTGAGTCGGCGCGGTCGTAGCGATAGTTCAGGCCGCTGACCAGCCGTACGCTGTCGGACAGGCTCAGGGTGTCCTGCAATTCGAGGTCGTAGCGCGATTCGCGGGCGCTCTGGTCGATGTCGCCGCAGACGGTGCGCTTGGCGCCGTCCTTCCATTGCCCCAGCACCTGGTTGGCCAGGGCCTGTTCGGCCGCGGTGCCTGGCGGGGCGCCGGCACCGGTGAAGTTTTCCATGTGCCGGGCCAGCCGTTCGGCGTAGTTCGGGTTGAGCTGCCAGAGCCGGGTCAGTTCCGGGCTGAACGACACTTCGGCGTCGCAGGCGCGCCAGTTCTGCTGGCGATCCCAGTGCTGGGCCGAGCCCTGTATATAAAGGCTGTGTTCCGGGTTGATGTCGAGGTTCCAGCGCAGCGACCCGGCATAGTCCTTGGCGATCACGTCGGAGTTGTAGCCGGCCGAGGTGATCCCGGAGAACACCGGGCGGTAGGTGTAGGGGCGCTGGTTGCTGCCTTCCTTGGCGCTGAGCTGCCAGTCGATGCTCTGGCGCTCGTCGAGCATCTGGCTGACCGACAGGCTGAAGCGGTTCAAGCGCCGGCTGTCGCGGTAGTCGGCGCCGTTGCGGTCGCTGTCGAAGCCGTCGTCTTCCTGCCCGGACAGCGACAGGCGCAGGTCGCCGGTTCCCCAGCCGGTGCCCTGGCTGGCGTACCAGTCGCGGATGCCACGCTGGCCGCGGGTGACCTTGATGCGCGTGCCATGGCTGTTGGCGGGCGAGCGGGTGATGATGTTGACCACCGCCATCAGCGCATTGGCGCCATAACTGACGGTATTGGGGCCGCGGAACACCTCGATGCGCTCGATATCTTCCATGGCCACCGGGATGTCGCTCCAGTCCACGGTGGCCAGGCCCGCGCGGTACACCGAGCGCCCGTCGATCAGCACCTGCATGCGCCGGGCTACGCTGGCGTTGGTGCCGTGATAGTTCACCGTCGGCTGGTTGCCGCTGATATTGCCGACCATCATTCCCGGCACCAGGCGCAGCAACTCGCTGATGTCTCGGGCGCCGCTGGCGCCGATCAGTTCGCTGTCGAGCACGGTCATGCTCCCGGGCACGGCCGCGGGGGATTGTTTCAGGCGCGTGGCGGTGAGGACTTCCGGCAGCGGCTGGCTGTCCAGGAACAGGTCGTCGGCCAGCGCCGGGGTGCTGCAAACCAGTGCCAGCAACAGCGATGAGCGGGAGAGGGGAGGGCCAGGATGCACGGCACAGCCTTGATAACGAATAATTGCCGCGCATGTTAACCGAGATGATCGGGTTTTCCAGTCGATAACCCCGACAATCCACGTTCTAATCGGCTTTTTCCCGGCATTTGTACCTAATTGTTCAGAGGGCTGGCCGCCGCAGGGCCGCCCCGTATAATGCCGCCATCGCCACTGTATGGATTGACGGATTGCATATGACTGAACAGCGCCCTATCGCGGTCCTGGGAGGCGGAAGTTTTGGCACCGCCGTGGCCAATCTGCTGGCCGAGAACGGCCATCGGGTGCGGCAATGGATGCGCGACCCGCAGCAGGCGGAGGCCATTCGCACGCATCGCGAGAATCCACGCTACCTCAAAGGCATCAAGGTGCATCCGGCGGTGGAGCCGGTGACCGACCTGCTGGCCACCCTGAACGACAGTGACCTGTGTTTCGTCGCCTTGCCTTCCAGCGCCCTGCGCGCGGTGCTGGCGCCCCATGCGCAACTGCTCGCCGGCAAGCTGCTGGTCAGCCTGACCAAGGGCATCGAGGCGCAGACCTTCAAGCTGATGAGCGAGATCCTCGAAGACATCGCCCCGCAAGCGCGGATCGGCGTGCTGTCGGGGCCGAACCTGGCCCGCGAGGTGGCCGAGCACGCCCTGACCGCCACCGTGATCGCCAGCGAAGACGAAGAACTTTGCCAGCGGGTCCAGGCCGCGTTGCATGGCCGTACCTTCCGCGTCTATGCCAGCGCCGACCGCTTTGGCGTCGAGCTGGGCGGCGCCCTGAAAAACGTCTACGCGATCATCGCCGGCATGGCGGTGGCGCTGGGCATGGGGGAAAACACCAAGAGCATGCTGATTACCCGCGCCCTGGCGGAAATGACCCGGTTCGCCGTCAGCCAGGGCGCCAACCCCATGACCTTCCTCGGCCTGGCGGGGGTCGGCGACCTGATCGTCACCTGCTCGTCGCCCAAGAGCCGCAACTATCAGGTCGGTTTCGCCCTCGGCGAAGGCCTGAGCCTGACCGAGGCGGTGGATCGTCTCGGCGAGGTGGCCGAAGGTGTGAACACCCTCAAGGTGCTCAAGGTCAAGGCGCAGGAAGTAGGCGTCTATATGCCGCTGGTAGCCGGATTGCATGCCATCCTGTTCGAGGGGCGCACGCTGAACCAGGTCATCGAGCTGCTGATGCGCGGCGAACCGAAGACCGACGTCGACTTTATCTCCACCAGTGGTTTCAACTGAGCAGGGCAGGAGCGAGACATGAACGATACGAATTCCGAGGCCCGGTACGAATCCATCCTGTTGCGCGTGTTATGGATGCTGGTATTCGTGCTGGTCTGGCAAGTGGCGCAATTCATCCTCGGCGCGCTGGTGCTGGTGCAACTGATCTACCGGCTGATCTACGGCTCGCCGAGTGCCAGCCTGATGAACTTCGGCGACAGCCTGAGCCAGTTCCTGGCGCAGATCGGCCGTTTCGGCAGTTTCCATACCGACCAGAAACCCTGGCCGTTCGCCGACTGGCCAGCACCGCGGGCGCCTGAGGGCGAAGCGCCGCACGTGGTGCCGCCGGCTCCACACCCGGCGCGCGACGAGGAGCCCAAGCTGTGAAGCTCTGGGTGCTGCGCCACGGAGAAGCCGAACCCCATGCGCGCAGCGATGCCGAGCGCAACCTGACCGCCCATGGCCGCGAGGAAGCCCTGCGCAGCGCGGCGCACCTGATCGGCCAGCCGCTCAGCGCGATCATCGCCAGCCCTTATGCGCGGGCCCAGCAGACTGCGGGGCTGGTACGCCAGGCCCTGGGCTTCGAAGGGGAGATCCGCACCGTGCCCTGGCTGACGCCCGACAGCAATCCACTGTCGGTGGTCGCCCAGCTCGACTCGGCGGACAACGTGCTGCTGGTCAGCCATCAACCGCTGGTGGGCAACCTGATCGGCCTCTTGCAGCACGGCCATCTGCGCCATCCCCAGCCGATGCATACTGCGGGCCTGGCGGAGCTCCAGGGCGACTGGCCGTTGGCCGGCCTGATGACCCTCAACGGCATCAGGAACCCCTGAGCCCGCGTTGTCTGGCTTGGCGTCCGCTGCGCGGCCGATCGCAGCCTCGCTCACGCTTGGCAGCGGCTACGGGAATCGTGGCGCCCCTCGATTTATCGCCCACCCCAAACCTGTAGCCGCTGCCGAGCCCCGGCGAGGCTGCGATCGTCTGCGCAGCAGACGCAGGGGCGATATCTCCAATTAATCTGATGCCCCGCGTCGCCTGGCTTGGCGTCCGCTGCGCGGCCGATCGCAGCCTCGCTCACGCTCGGCAGCGGCTACGGGAATCGCGGCACACCCCCCGATTTATCGCCCCCCTCAACCTGTAGCCGCTGCCGAGCCCCGGCGAGGCTGCGATCGTCTGCGCAGCAGACGCAGGGGCGATATCTCCAATTAATCTGATGCCCCGCGTTGTCTGGCTTGGCGTCCGCTCTGCGCGGCCGATCGCAGCCTCGCTCACGCTCGGCAGCGGCTACGGGAATCGCGGCACACCCCCGATTTATCGTCCCCCCCTCAACCTGTAGCCGCTGCCGAGCCCCGGCGAGGCTGCGATCGCCTGCAACGCAGGCGCAAATCCGGGCCATGCACTCCAACTGACGCACCGCGGCCTCAGGCTTATAGCCAATGCCGATCAAGAACGGTGCCGCTGCCGTGCTGCGATCGACTGTAGGAGCGCAGCTTGCTCGCGATGAACGATGACGCGGTATCCCAGGCGTTCCATAGCGTGGCTATCGCGGGCAGGTCGGACCGCCCGCTCCTGCAGCGTCGTCTCTCGCTACATTTCTTAACTTGCGGCCCTCCTTTGTGCGTGGAATAGTCGCCCGAGCAAGTGCTTGGTTGGCTAGTTTCACGATCAGAATAAAAACAAAGGAGCGCGTCGCATGTCTGCCGCTTTTCGTTTGCCGCTGGAAGTGTTCTACGAGCGCGAAGCTCGTCATCCCCGCCAACGTTTCCTGGTCCAGCCCCTGGGCGGTGGCCGGGTCGAAGAGCTGACCTGGGCCGACGTCGGCCACCAGGCCCGCTGCGCCGCCCACTGGCTGCGTGCCCGCGAACTGCCGCCGGGCAGCCATGTCGCGATCATCTCCAAGAACTGCGCCCACTGGATCATCGCCGACCTGGCCATCTGGATGGCCGGTCACGTCTCCGTGCCGCTGTATCCCAACCTCACCGCCGACTCGGTGGCCCAGGTGCTGGAGCATTCGGAGTCGGCCCTGGTATTCATCGGCAAGCTCGACGACTGGCCGGCGATGGCGCCGGGGGTGAAACCCGGGCTGCCCACCATCAGCCTGCCGCTCTGCCCCGAAGGCCGCTTCGACTTCAGCTGGAGCGATTTGCAGCAGTGCTCGCCGATCCAGGACGATCCGAGCCCGGCCGCCGAGCACCTGGCGACCATCATCTACACCTCGGGCACCACCGGCCTGCCCAAGGGCGTGATGCACAGCTTCGGCACCCTGGGGTTCGCGGCCACCCGCGGCACCCAGCTGTTCGGCCTGGGGCCGGACGACCGCCTGCTGTCCTACCTGCCGCTGTGCCACGTGGCCGAGCGCATGTTCGTCGAGCTGGCGGCGATCTACACCGGGCAGACGGTGTTCTTCGCCGAGAGCCTGGACACCTTCCTCGCCGACCTGCGGCGGGCGCGGCCCACGGCGTTGTTCGGCGTGCCCCGGATCTGGACCAAGTTCCAGATGGGCGTGTACGGCAAGGTTCCGGCCCGGCGCCTGGACTTTCTCCTGGGCCTGCCGATCATCGGCAAGCGGGTAGGGCGCAAGGTGCTGGCGGGGCTCGGGCTGGATGCGCTGCGGGTGGCCTTGTCCGGCGCGGCGCCGGTGCCGCAAACCCTGTTGGACTGGTATCAGCGCCTGGGCCTCGACGTGCTCGAGGTGTATGGCATGACCGAGAGTTGCGGTTATTCCCATATCGGTCGCAGCGGGCAGCACGTCCCCGGCTGGATTGGCCGGCCCTGCCCGGATGTCGAGGTACGGATCGACGAGGCCGGAGAAGTCCAGGTGCGCAGTGGGGCGACCATGCTGGGTTATTTCAAGGACCCGCAGAAAACCGCGGAAACCGTCACCGAGGACGGTTTCCTGCGCACCGGCGACAAGGGCGAGCAGGACGCCGACGGCAATCTGCGCCTGACCGGGCGGCTCAAGGAAATCTTCAAGACCAGCAAGGGCAAGTACGTGGCCCCGGCGCCGATCGAGAACCGGCTGGCGGTGCATTCGCGGATCGAGCAGGTGTGTGTGGTCGGTGATGGCCTGAGTGCGCCGCTGGGCCTGTGCGTGCTGTCCGCCGCCGGCCTGCAGGACGCGGCCGGCGGTGCCCGCAGTGGCCTGCACGCGAGCCTGGAAAGCCTGCTCGAGGAGGTCAATGGCCTGCTCGACAAGCATGAGCGCCTGCACCGCCTGGTGGTGGTGAAAGACAGCTGGGCGGTGGAAAACGGCTTCCTCACGCCGACCCTGAAGATCAAGCGCAATGTCATCGAAGCCACGTACGGTGAACGGTTTAAAGAGTGGAGCGAGCGTTCCGAGGCCGTGCTGTGGCAGGATTGAGCGCGGATAACCACCATAAAAAGGAAGCCGTGATGAGCCTGTGGCGTACCACCCCGAATATCGAGCAGTTGAACGCGATCCAGAAAAACACCATCGGCGAGGTGCTGGATATCCGTTTCGAGTCTTTCGACGACGAGTCGCTGACCGCCAGCATGGTGGTCGACCACCGCACCCATCAGCCCTATGGCTTGCTGCATGGCGGTGCCTCGGTGGTGCTGGCGGAGTCGGTTGGCTCCATGGCCAGTTACCTGTGCATCGATGCCAGCAAATTCTATTGCGTGGGCCTGGAAATCAACGCCAACCACCTGCGCGGCCTGCGCTCCGGGCGGGTGACGGCGGTGGCCAGGGCGATTCATATCGGCCGCACCACCCATGTCTGGGACATCCGCCTGACCAGCGACGAAGGCAAGGCCAGCTGCATATCGCGCCTGACCATGGCCGTGGTGCCGCTGGGGCAGACGCCGCCGAACGGCTGAGGGGCTCCATAGGCAGAGGCTGAGTGTCATCATTTTTGACCGTTAGTGTCATTGCCGCCGGGTAGCGGCTTGCGGACAATCAGCCATCGTTTTTTGTCGATGAGTTTGCCGGTATGTCGCAACAGGTGTTTTTCGCTCACGCCAACGGGTTCCCCTCGGGGACCTACGGCAAGTTGTTCGCCGCCCTGGCGCCCGAATACGAGGTGGCGCATTTGCAGCAGCATGCCCACGATCCACGGTTTCCGGCGGACGATAACTGGCTGAACCTGGTGGACGAACTGATCCACCATCTGCAGCAGCAAGCCGAGCCGGTGTGGGGCGTCGGCCATTCCTTCGGCGGGGTGCTGCACCTGCATGCGGCGCTGCGTTGCCCCGAGTTGTATCGCGGCGTGGTGATGCTCGATTCGCCCGTGCTGACCCGCGCCGATCAATGGGTGATCCGCGCCGCCAAGCGTTTCGGCTTTATCGATCGCCTGACCCCGGCCGGCCGGACCCTGGGCCGCCGCGAGGAATTCAGCGACCTGGAGGCGGCGCGCCGGTATTTTGCCGGCAAGACCCTGTTCCGCGGTTTCGACCCCGAGTGTTTCGACGCGTACCTGCAACATGGCCTGCATCAGGTCGACGGCCGGCTGCGCCTGCGTTTCGACCCGGCCACCGAGATCAGCATCTATCGCGGCGTGCCCCACACCAGCCCGGGGCGCCCCCGGCAGTTGAAGGTGCCGCTGGCGGTGGTGCGCGGACGCCAGAGCCGGGTGGTGATGAAACACCACGCCAGCAGCGTCGGGCGCCTGCCCCATGGCGAGTCCCTGAGCATGCCGGGCGGACACATGTTCCCGCTGGAGCGCCCGCAGGACACCGCGGCCCTGTTGAAAAAGCTCTTCAGCCGCTGGGATGCCCGGCATGCACGGAGCTGCGCGTGAGTCCCGCGGTCGAGGAAGTCCGCCTGAGCCTGCCGCATATCGAACTGGCGGCGCATCTGTTCGGCCCGGAGGATGGCCTGCCGGTGATCGCCCTGCACGGCTGGCTGGATAACGCCAACAGTTTTGCGCGGCTGGCGCCCCGGCTACCGGGCTTGCGTATCGTTGCCCTGGACATGGCCGGGCATGGTCATTCCGGGCATCGGCCGTTGGGGGCCGGCTATGCGCTCTGGGATTACGCGCACGATGTGTTGCAGGTCGCCGAGCAACTGGGCTGGAAACGTTTTGCCCTGCTCGGGCACTCCCTGGGCGCGATCGTGTCGCTGGTGCTGGCCGGCTCGTTGCCCGAGCGGGTGAGCCATCTGGCGTTGATCGACGGGGTGATTCCTCCGACCGCCAGCGGGGAAAACGCCGCCGAACGCATGGGCATGGCCCTGCAGGCCCAACTGGACTTGCGAGACAAGCGCAAGCCGGTCTATGCCACCCTGGACCGGGCCATCGAAGCGCGGATGAAGGGCCTGGTCGCGGTCAGCCGGGAAGCCGCCGAACTGCTCGCCCAGCGCGGCCTGATGCCGGTCCCCGGGGGCTATACCTGGCGCAGCGACAGCCGCCTGACCCTGGCGTCGCCCTTGCGCCTGACCGAGGACCAGGCCATGGCCTTCGTCCAGCGCGTGGCCTGCCCGGCCCACCTGGTGGTGGCAGCCGACGGCATGCTGGCCAAGCACCCGGAATTGCTGGAGCGGCTACCCTTCGGTCGGGAACAGCTGCCCGGTGGCCACCACCTGCACCTGAACGACGAGACCGGTGCCACGCTTGTTGCAGACTGTTTCAATAGGTTTTTCGCCGTTTCTTGACTTGCCGCGGGCAACTGTCGAGGCTGGGCGGGTTGAAATGGGAGACAACCATGATAGATCTCTACACCGCTGCGACCCCGAATGGCCACAAGGTCTCTATCGTGCTCGAGGAGCTCGGCCTGCCTTATACGGTGCATGCCCTGAGCTTCGACAAGAAGGAACAAAAGGCTCCAGGCTTTCTCAAGATCAATCCCAATGGCCGGATCCCGGCCATTGTCGACCGCGCCAATGGCGATTTTGCCGTGTTCGAGTCTGGCGCGATTCTCATCTACCTGGCTGAACTCAGCGGGCAGCTGTTGCCCGGCGACCCCAAGGGCCGTTCGTTGGCGATCCAGTGGCTGATGTTCCAGATGGGCGGCATCGGCCCGATGCAGGGCCAGGCCAACGTGTTCTTCCGCTATTTCCCGGAAAAACTGCAGGGCGCCATCGATCGTTACCAACATGAAACCCGGCGCCTGTACGAGGTGCTCGACACGCGCTTGCAGCAGGTCGAATTCCTCGCCGGCGACTACAGCATTGCCGATATCGCCACCTTCCCGTGGGTGCGCGGCCATGAATGGTCCGGGGTCCCGGTCGATGGGCTGACGGCCCTGCAACGCTGGATGGCGACCCTCGAGGCGCGTCCGGCGGTGCAGCGCGGGCTGCTGGTTCCGCAGCGCACGGATGACGCCAGCGTCATCAAGGGCGCCCAGGCCATGCTGATCCGATGAGAGCACCCATGCGTCTATTCACTGTCCTGCTGTTGTCCTGCACCAGCCCCTTGCTGTTCGCCGCCGATTTGCCCGGCAGCCATGACCTGCCGATCGTGCCGCGCATGACCGACGCGCAGATCGTCGATTACCGCGCCCCCGCCGAGATGGAGCGGATCTACCCCATGGGCTCGATCCGCAAGATCAGCGGGCAGCTGCGTTTCGACGGCCAGGTCGGTGCGCGGGGCACCACCACTTCGGTGACCTACGAATTGCCGCCGGAACATTCCTCGACCGCGGCCTTTACCGCCGCCCGCGAAGCCTTGCAAGGGCAGGGCGCCGAACTGTTGTTCTGGTGCCAGGCACGGGATTGCGGGGAAAGCAGCCTGTGGGCCAACGAGGTGTTCGGCAATGCCAAGCTGTACGGTGCCGATGCCCAGCAGGCGTATCTGCTGCTGCGCCTGGCCGCGCCCAACGAGCAATCGCTGGTGGCCCTGTACAGCATCACCCGGGGCAATCGCCGGGCGTACCTGCATGTCGAGCAATTCGACGCCAGTACGCCGCTGGGCGAGTTGTTGCCGACCTCGGCCACGCTGTTGCGCCAGCTCAAGGACACCGGCGAGCTGGACTTGCCCAGGCTCGCGGGCGATCCCCAGCCGACCTGGCTGATGTTGTTGTCGCGCGGGTTGAATCTGGATACCACGTTGCGGGTCAGTGTCTCCGGCGCGAACGCCGAAGCCTGGCGCCAGGCCCTGATCGGCCAGGGCGTACGGGCGGCGCGCATGGAAACCGGGGACGACAAGGCCCCGGGCCTGCGCCTGGAACTGTTGCGCTGAGTCGTTGCATCGCACTGCTGTAGGGAACCGGCCTGGGTGAACGCGCTGCCGTTCGCCTACGCTGGTTGAGTTGACCTTTCTCGAGAATCCATATGCTCAATAATGATCGCCTGCTGGTGCAGATCCTGCTTCTGGTGCTGTTCGGTGCCAGTTTCTGGGTCATGGCGCCGTTCTGGTCCGCGTTGTTCTGGGGAGCGGTCCTGGCGTTCGCCAGCTGGCCGCTGATGCGCTTGCTGACCCGCTGGCTGCATGGCCGCGAGTCCCTGGCCGCGGCGGTGCTGACCCTGGGCTGGATGTTGCTGGTGGCGGCGCCGCTGGTGTGGCTCGGCCTCAACCTGGCCGACCATGTGCGCGACGCTACGGGTTTTATCAAGGATGTCCAGGTCGATGGCCTGCCCGAGGCGCCGGCCTGGCTGGCGACCGTGCCTGTTGTCGGCGGGCGGCTGGTCGGGTTGTGGAACAGCATCGACCAGCAGGGCGCGGCGCTGATGGTGGCGGTCAAGCCTTACCTGGGGCAGGTCGGCAATTGGCTGCTGGCGCGCAGCGCGCAGATTGGCGGCGGGATCCTCGAACTGACGCTGAGCATCGTCTTCGTGTTTTTCTTCTATCGCGACGGCCCGCGCCTGGCGACCTTCGTCCATCGGCTGCTGGAGCGGCTGATCGGCGACCGCGCCGGCTACTACATCGAACTGGTGGCCGGGACGGTGCAACGGGTGGTCAACGGGGTGATCGGCACCGCGGCAGCGCAGGCGATCCTGGCCCTGGTCGGTTTCCTGATCGCCGGGGTGCCCGGCGCGCTGGTGCTGGGGATCGTGACGTTCCTGCTCAGCCTGATTCCCATGGGCCCCCCGTTGGTGTGGGTGCCCGCCACCGCCTGGCTGGCCTGGAAAGGCGAGTACGGGATGGCGGTGTTCCTCGGCATCTGGGGCACCTTCATCATCAGCGGCGTCGACAACGTGCTCAAACCCTACCTGATCAGCCGCGGCGGCAACCTGCCGCTGGTGATCGTCCTGCTCGGCGTCTTCGGTGGCCTGATCGCGTTCGGCTTTATCGGCCTGTTCATCGGCCCGACCCTGCTGGCCGTGGCCTACAGCCTGTTGACCGACTGGAGCGCCAGCCAGGCGCGGGTGGAAGACAAGCGCTGACCCGAGCGGCGATGCGTTCTAAAAATCGAAGCATGCCGCGCTTCCCGTAGCCGCTGCCGAGCGTGAGCGAGGCTGCGATCGGCAACGCAGTTGCCGCCAAGCCTGGCTCTGCGGTGCGTCAGTTGGAATGCGTAGCCTGGGTTTGCGCCTGCGTTGCAGGCGATCGCAGCCTCGCCGGGGCTTGGCAGCGGCTACAGGTTTTGCGGTGGGTGATAAATCGAGGTGTGCCGCGCTTCCTGTAGCCGCTGCCGAGCGTAAGCGAGGCTGCGATCGGCAACGCAGTTGCCGCCAGGCCTGACGCCGCGGTGGGGCGGTTGGAATGCGTTGTTTGGGGTTGCGCCTGCGTTGCAGGCGATCGCAGCCTCGCTGGGGCTCGGCAGCGGCTACAGGTTTGCGGTGGGTGATGAATCGAGGTGCGCCGCGCTTCCCGTAGCCGCTGCCGAGCGTGAGCGAGGCTGCGATCGGCAACGCAGTTGCCGCCAAGCCTGGTTCTGCGGCGCGTCAGGTGAAATGCGTTGTCTGGGTTTGCGCCTGCGTTGCAGGCGATCGCAGCCTCGCTGGGGCTTGGCAGCGGCTACAGGTTTGCGGTGGGGGATAAATCGAGGTGTAGCCCATTCCTTTGCGCCGGGCGCTATGCGAACGGCTCAGGTGCGGGGCAGGCGCATCACGGCCGTCAGGCCGCCTCCGGGGGTTTCTTCCAGGCACAGTTGCCCGCCCAGGCGTTCGGCGGCTTCGCGGGCAATGGTCATGCCCAGGCCGACGCCACCGGAGTTGCGATTGCGCGAACCTTCCAGGCGGTAGAAGGGCTCGAACACCGCTTCGCGCTGGTCTTCGGCGATACCCGGCCCCTGGTCGATCACCCGGATCAGCACTTCCTCACGGCTGTCCTGCAGGCTGATACGCGCGTGGCCGGCATAGCGCAGGGCATTGTCCAGCAGGTTGTTCAGGCACGAGCGTAGGGCCATCGGCTGTACCTGCAGGGGCATGCAATGGCCGCTGGTCTGCACATCGGCGCCCTGGTCCTGGGCATTTTCACAGAGCGACTCCACCAGCGCCTGCACATCCATCCACTGCACGGCCTCGCTGGTGCGCTGCTCGTGCAGGTAGCTGAGGGTCGCATCGAGCATGCCGATCATGTCGTCGAGGTCCTGGCGCATCTGGCCCTGCAGCTTGTGGTCCTCGATCTGCTCCAGCCGCAGCTTGAGGCGTGACAGCGGCGTGCGCAGGTCATGGGAAACCGCGCCGAGCATGCGCCCGCGCTGCTTGACCTGTTCGCGGATGCGCTGCTGCATCAGGTTGAAGGTATGCGCGGCCTGGCGCGCCTCCCGCGGGCCGGATTCCTCCAGCGGCGGGCTGTCGAGGTCTTCGCTGAGGCGTTCGGCGGCGTCGCTCAGGCGCTGGATCGGCCGCGTCAGCAGCTTGGCGCCGTACCAGGCGGCGATGATCAGCGAGATGAACTGAAAGGTCAGCGGCACGATCGGCCCGCCGAACCAGGGGCGCGGCGGCCGATGCTCGAAGCGCCCGTTGGCCGCGGGCTGGCCGCCGAATTCGCCGGCGGGCGGGCGCGGTGGCGGACCGTACAGGTGGAACCAGAAGAAGGCCAGCAGGTGGGCGAGCACGATCGCGATCAGCAACACGCCGAACAGGCGGCCGAAGAGCGTATCGAAGCGCCCGCGCATCAGCCGATGTCCCGGGCGTCGAACAGATAGCCTTCGCCGCGTACGGTCTTGATCAACTGCGGCGATTTCGGGTCGTCGCCGAGCTTCTGTCGCAGGCGCGAGACCAGCAGGTCGATGCTGCGGTCGAAGGCTTCGATGGAGCGCCCGCGCGCAGCGTCCAGCAACTGTTCTCGGCTCAGTACCCGACGCGGGCGTTCGATGAACACCCAGAGCAGGCGGAACTCGGCATTGGACAGCGGGACGACCAGGCCCTCGGCGGAGATCAATTGGCGCAACACGCTGTTCAGGCGCCAGTTGTCGAAGCGGATATTGGCCCGCTGTTCGGTGCGGTCGTCGCGTACCCGGCGCAGGATGGTCTGGATCCGCGCCACCAGTTCCCGCGGCTCGAAGGGCTTGGCCATGTAATCGTCGGCCCCCAGCTCCAGGCCGATGATCCGGTCGGTGGGCTCGCAACGGGCGGTGAGCATCAGGATCGGGATGTCCGACTCGGTGCGCAGCCAGCGGCACAGGGACAGGCCGTCTTCGCCGGGCAGCATCAGGTCGAGCACCACCACATCGAAGTGTTCCGCTTGCAGGGCCTGGCGCATCGCGGTCCCGTCGGTCACGCCGGTGGCGTGGATATTGAAGCGGGCCAGGTAGTCGACCAGCAGTTCGCGGATCGGGAGGTCGTCGTCGACGATCAGGGCGCGGGTGTTCCAGCGTTTGTCGTCACCGCTGGTGCCGGGCGCTTTCTGATCGTCGTTGAGAGGAGCTGGAGTGTTATGCATGCGTGCGATCATCTGCCAGTTAGGCTGCCGGCCAGAAAACCAAGGCGGCGAGGGCTTCAGCATAGGCGTCCGGCCCGGGGGCTGGAAGTGCTGTTGGGGAGTGTTGCGGCTGGCGAGGGTAGCCGGGCTGGTTGTTGCCGGCGTGTCGGAAGTGTATCGGGCTCGACACAATCGCCGCCAAGGGCCGCCGTCGGCAGGTTTGTGGCGACGGGCAACGGCCGTTGGCGATGAATTACCGATCATCGGGTCCCGGAGCGTCGTCGCTTGCGCTACAATCCGCGCCGATTTCGACTTGCCTGAGAGCCCCCTTCATGTCCGCTTGCCAGACTCCTATCATCGTCGCCCTGGACTTTCCCACCCGTGACGCCGCACTGAAACTGGCCGATCAGCTGGACCCCAAGCTGTGCCGGGTCAAAGTCGGCAAGGAACTGTTCACCAGTTGCGCGGCGGAAATCGTCGGCACCCTGCGCGACAAGGGCTTCGAGGTGTTCCTCGACCTGAAATTCCATGACATTCCCAACACCACCGCCATGGCCGTCAAGGCCGCCGCGGAGATGGGCGTGTGGATGGTCAATGTGCACTGTTCCGGCGGCCTGCGCATGATGGCTGCCTGCCGCGAAGTGCTGGACCAGCGCAGCGGCCCGAAACCGCTGCTGATCGGCGTGACCGTGCTGACCAGCATGGAGCGCGAGGACCTGGCCGGCATCGGCCTGGATATCGAGCCCCAGGAGCAGGTGCTGCGCCTGGCCGCCCTGGCGGAAAAAGCCGGCATGGACGGCCTGGTCTGCTCGGCCCTGGAAGCCCAGGCGCTGAAGACCGCACACCCGTCGCTACAATTGGTGACCCCGGGGATCCGTCCGGCAGGCAGCGCCCAGGACGACCAGCGGCGCATCCTCACCCCGCGCCAGGCGCTGGACGCCGGTTCCGACTACCTGGTGATCGGCCGCCCGATCAGCCAGGCGGCGGACCCGGCCAAGGCGCTGGCGGCCGTGGTGGCAGAGCTGGCGTAAGCGGCGACTGCCAGAACGATCGCGGGCAAGCCTCGCTCCTACAGTGTAGGAGCGAGGCTTGCCCGCGATGCTTTTCAGCCCTTGCTGATCAATCGACCTTCAACACCAGCTTGCCGAAGTTCTCGCCGCTGAACAGTTTCATCAGCGTTTCCGGGAACGTCTCCAGCCCCTCGACGATGTCCTCCTTGCTCTTGAGCTGCCCCTTGGCCATCCAGCCGGCCATTTCCTGCCCGGCGGCGGCGAACTGGGCGGCATAGTCCATCACCACGAAACCTTCCATGCGCGCGCGGTTGACCAGCAGCGACAGGTAGTTGGCCGGTCCCTTGACCGCTTCCTTGTTGTTGTACTGGCTGATGGCGCCGCAGATCACCACCCGCGCCTTGAGGTTCAGGCGGCCGAGCACGGCGTCGAGAATATCGCCGCCGACGTTATCGAAATACACGTCGACGCCTTTCGGGCATTCGCGCTTGAGCCCGGCGTGGACGTCTTCGCTCTTGTAGTCGATGGCCCCGTCGAAGCCCAGTTCGTCGATCAGGAACCGGCACTTGTCCTGGCCACCGGCAATGCCGACCACCCGGCAGCCTTTGATCTTGGCGATCTGCCCGGCAATGCTGCCCACTGCGCCGGCGGCGCCCGACAGCACCACGGTGTCGCCGGCTTTCGGCGCGCCGACGTCCAGCAGGGCGAAATAGGCGGTCATGCCGGTCATGCCCAGGGCCGACAGGTAGCGCGGCAGCGGCGCCAGCTTCGGGTCAACCTTATAGAAGCCGCGTGGCTCGCCGACGAAGTAGTCCTGTACCCCCAGGGCTCCATTGACGTAGTCGCCGACGGCGAAGCCGGGGTGGTTCGAGGCGATCACCTGGCCCACGCCCAGGGCGCGCATGACTTCGCCAATGCCCACCGGTGGGATATAGGACTTGCCTTCGTTCATCCAGCCGCGCATGGCCGGGTCGAGGGACAGGTAGTGGTTCTTCACCAGGATCTGGCCCGCCGCCGGTTCGCCGACGGGCACCTGCTGATAAGTGAAGGTTTCGCGGGTCGCCGCGCCCACCGGGCGCTTGGCGAGCAGGAACTGGCGATTGGTCTGGGCTGTCATGGCTGGCACTCGAGGCTCAATGGAGCCTTAGTTGATAGACCTTGCGCTGCCGGCCCGCAAGGTTTGCCGACGAGGCGAATGGGTATCGATCCAGTGGCGTGATGGTGGGCCCGGAGCGTTCATCACTGCAGTGCATGAGGGGGCAACCGGTGCCCTGATAGTGCTGCCGCGCCGCGTGTACCTGAGTCTAGACTGGCCGCACCCGATCCAACCATTCCATCGAGGGCATCACATGAGCATGACGTTTTCCGGCCAGGTCGTTCTGGTCACCGGCGCCGCGGCCGGCATTGGCCGGGCCACGGCCCTGGCGTTCGCCGCGCAAGGGTTGAAAGTGGTGGCGGCCGACCTGGACGCCGCCGGGGGCGAAGGCACGGTGCAGTTGATTCGCGACGCCGGTGGCGAAGCGCTGTTCGTGCGCTGCGACGTCACTGACGAAGCGGATGTGCAGCACCTGATGGCGCAGGTGGTGAGCAACTATGGCCGCCTCGACTATGCCTTCAACAACGCCGGGATCGAGATCGAGAAGGGCAAGCTGGCGGACGGCACCCTGGACGAGTTCGACGCGATCATGGGGGTCAACGTCAAGGGCGTGTGGCTGTGCATGAAGCACCAGTTGCCGCTGCTGCTGGCCCAGGGCGGCGGGGCCATCGTCAACACGGCTTCGGTGGCCGGCCTCGGCGCCGCGCCGAAGATGAGCATCTATGCCGCCTCCAAGCATGCGGTGATCGGCCTGACCAAGTCGGCGGCCATCGAATACGCGAAGAAGAAAATCCGCGTCAACGCGGTATGCCCGGCGGTGATCGACACCGACATGTTCCGCCGTGCCTACGAGGCCGATCCGCGGAAGGCCGAATTCGCCGCGGCCATGCACCCGGTCGGGCGCATCGGCAAGGTCGAGGAAATCGCCAGCGCGGTGCTGTACCTGTGCAGCGACGGCGCGGCCTTCACCACCGGCCATGCGCTGGCGGTCGACGGTGGCGCCACGGCGATCTGAGGCTGTCGCGCGGTGGGGACCGGCCCTGGTGAATGAGGCCTGCCAGGGCGGTACCAGATCGACATCGACCATTCTGAAAACGACTGTCACGTAGCTTTTTGCCATTATTCCGACGCCAGAGACTTGTGCTCCAGTACAGCCCGTTGCGAACCTGCAACACTCGAAAATGGCCCTGCCGCCATTGGCACTGGAAGGGGACTGAGCGCAATGAATTCGGCCACGAACGGACGTTTTGCCAACCTCGGCATGGCGAAGAAGCTGGGTATAGGTTTTACCCTGGTGCTGCTGTTGACGGCACTGGTGGCGGCCATCGGCGTCTGGTCCCTGCAGACCATCAGCCAGCGCTTCGACGGCCTCAAGCAGATGTCGTCCCTCAACAGCGGCCTGCTCAAGGTCCGCCTGCTCGAACAGAACTATGCCCTGCATGGCGACGCCAAGACTGCGGATGCCTTGCACGAGGGCGTCGACGGCCTGTTGACCCTGGCGGCGCAGCTCAAGGAGCGCTCGGCGGCGAATGTCCCGGTGATGCTCGATGTCGAGCAGGCGCTGGGGGCCTACCGCAAGGCCTTCGACGAGTTCGTCGAGCTGACCCAGGCCAAGGACCTGGCGCTGGAAATGGCCAGCTGGTCGGTGTCCAGCGTGGCCAACAACCTCGATGTGCTGCAGGCCGGCCTGGCCGACGACGGCACCTATACCCTCAAGGATTCGGCGGGCAAGGAGGGCAGCGAGTTCATCGAGCAGGCCAACCAGGTCAGCCAGGTGTCGCGGCTGATGCTGCAAGCGATGAGCGAGGCGCATGTGCGCCTGGACCAGAGCCGCAAGGGCGAGGAAGAGGTCGAGCAGGGCAAGATCGAACAGGCCGACCAGGCCCTGGCCCAGGCCGAGCAGCTCAAGGCGGTGGTCAAGGACACCGGTTACCAGACCGTGCTCAATGAAGTGGTCGGGCATATCGGCAGCTTCAGCGAAAAACTCGCCGAATACACCGGCTTGCTGGTGCAGGAAAAAAAGGTCTACCAGCAGCTGCATGAGCGCGCCACGCAGGTGATGGAGCGGGTCGACCAGGCCTATGGCGCGCAGGACCAGGCGATGCAGGCGGAGCTGAACAAGAACTCGCTGCTGATTGTCGCCTCGTCGGCCCTGGCCTTGCTGGTCGGCGTGCTGGCGGCCTGGATCATTACCCGGCTGATCGTCGCGCCGCTGCGCAGTGTGATGCGGGTGGCCCAGCAGATTGCCGCCGGCGACCTGAGCGCGCGGGTAGAGGTGACCCGCAAAGATGAGATCGGCCAGCTGATGCTGGCGATGCAGCAGATGGGCAACGGACTGAGCGGGATCGTCAGCGGCCTGCAGGCGGGGATCGAGCAACTGGCCAGTTCTGCCCAATCGCTGTCGGCGGTGACCGAGCAGGCCAATCTGGAAGTCAGCACGCAGAAGGAAGAAACCGAGCAGGTGGCCACGGCGATGAACCAGATGACCGCCACCGTGCACGATGTCGCGCGCAATGCCGAAGAAGCGGCGCAGGCCGCGCAGACCGCCGACGACAAGGTCGAAAGCGGCCAGCAGGTGGTGCGCCAGAGCATGCAGCGCATCGAGCAACTGGCGGATTCGGCGAACAGTGCCAGCTCCAGCATCGAAAGCCTCAGCGCCGAGATCCAGAACATCGGCACCGTGCTCGGCGTGATCAAGAGCGTCGCCGAGCAGACCAACCTGCTGGCGCTGAACGCGGCCATCGAAGCGGCGCGGGCCGGCGAGCAGGGCAGGGGGTTTGCGGTGGTGGCCGACGAAGTCCGGGCCCTGGCCAAGCGCACGCAGCAGTCCACCGAGGAAATCGAACGCCTGGTCAGCGCCCTGCGGGCGGCGGCGCAGTCGTCGGTGCAGCAGATCCAGAGCAGCGGCGAACTGGTCAAGCTGGCGGTCAGCGATGCCCTGCAGACCGAGAGCGCGCTGGGCAGCATCGCCACGGCGGTGTCGCTGATTCAGCAGATGAACCAGCAGATCGCCGCGGCCGCCGAGCAGCAGAGCTCGGTCGCCGAAGAGATCAACCGCAGTGTCACCAGCATTCGCGCCAGCGCCGATCAGTCGTCAGTGGCCATGCAAGGCAATGCGGCGTCGAGCATCGAGCTGGCGCAATTGGGGGCGGAGTTGAAGGGGATGGTCGGGCATTTCCGGTTGTGATGCCGGGCCGGTTCGTCACCGGCCACGCCGCCAGGGGCGCGGCGTGTTCGAGGAGTGTGCCGCGCGAAGGGCTCGCGCGGCCGCTGCCAGTCAGTCGTAAATGGCTTTCTTCTTCCAGTCGGCGTCGGCTTCGACGACTTTCAGGCCTTCGGTCAACTGATTGACTTCGCCTTCGACCGGCTGGGTGTTGGTCAGCACCATCGCGTTGGCGCGGCCCAGGAGCTTTTCCATGTACTCCAGCTGTTCGCGGTAGAGGGCCGGGTCCGGTTGCTTGCGCAGGTACTGCACGCCGCGTTCGAACGCCAGCCGGGCCTGCCCGGGTTGCTCCTGTTGCAGGGCGTACTGGCCGAGGTTGTTGAAGAACTCGATGTGCAGCAGCACCAGGATGTGGCGGATTTCCCGAATCCATTGCTTGGCTTCGTTGGCTGGCAGGAAGCCGTCCTGGGCGGCGCGGGTCACCTGGCCGTGCAGGGCTTCCAGGAGAAAGCGCACGTCCTTGGCCTTGGCTTCGGTCTGGATCGGGCAGGGCGGGTTGTTGACCGGAATCGATTCGCCCTGGCCGATCAGCGCATTCAATTCGGTGATGCGGGTCTTGAGCGCGGCATCTGACTTGTTCAGGTTGAGCAGACGCTGGACCACATTGAGTTCCAGCCGGGTCAGCAGCAGCTTGAGGGCCGGCGACATGAACTGACCGGGAAAGGTCTCGGTGATTTCGCCGCAGCGGCGCAGGCGGTCATTGAGCTCAACCTTGGTACGGGCCTTTTCCAGTTTGTTGTTTTCCACCACATGGTTCATGTAGCCAATGGCGATCAGTATTACGATCCCGGCTACTACTAGCAGGGTGATCATGAGTGGTGTCACCGTGTAAGACCTCTTTTCTGGGGTTCGCGTGCGAGTGGCGAGTGTAGTGACTTAGCTTTTGGGCGCATAGCGCAGGTCGACGAGAAGAAACAGTCCGATTCTCTGCTTATATAGGAAATGTCTGAATGGTTTCATATTGCCATTACCTGCGGAGGTGGACTATAGCGCCTTGTCGAGTGTCAGAATATAGGCGCCAAGACCCAGGCTGCACAAAAGCCCGAAAGGGCCGCCAAACCACCCCGAAGTCATTGATTTAAATAAATTTATATCAGGGGGTTGACGACCCCCCAATCCATCCATAGAATGCGCGCCACTTGCAGCGTAAAGCACACAGCGAAACGCGGCAGGGAGTGAATGTTGTAGCGTGTCCCCTTCGTCTAGTGGCCTAGGACACCGCCCTTTCACGGCGGTAACAGGGGTTCGAGTCCCCTAGGGGACGCCAATGCGGGAATAGCTCAGTTGGTAGAGCACGACCTTGCCAAGGTCGGGGTCGCGAGTTCGAGTCTCGTTTCCCGCTCCAATTTTAAGCAGCTTGGCCTTCGGGCGAAGTTGAGTGAAACCAGGAAGCCTCTTCGGATGTATTTCTGGAACTGAAACACAACACCATGGTGTTTCAGGCAGTGTCCCCTTCGTCTAGTGGCCTAGGACACCGCCCTTTCACGGCGGTAACAGGGGTTCGAGTCCCCTAGGGGACGCCATATGCGGGAATAGCTCAGTTGGTAGAGCACGACCTTGCCAAGGTCGGGGTCGCGAGTTCGAGTCTCGTTTCCCGCTCCAAATACAGAGTTACAGAGGCTTCAAGCGTCTGTGACTCGTCAAAAAAGGGTCCCTTCTGGGGCCCTTTTTCGTTTCTGGCGCAAAAGCGTGAGGTGCCCGGTCTTTCGATCGGCGGAGCATCCGATAAAAAAGGGGGCAATGATTCGTCCGAATCACTGCCCCCTTTTTAATGCTCGCGGTCAGGATAAAAGCCTGCCCCTTGCTAACCAGGGCAGGCCTTTCGCGCTTAGAACTGGCCGATCATCGGCACCTTGGTCGCTTCACCAAAGACGCTATTGAGCGACTGCGACCCGAAGTTCAAGCCGATCAAGCCGCCGTACTTCTGGCTGAGAAGAGGGGAGTAGTCGATCTTCCCACCTGCCGACGACAGGCGCACATTGCCAACGTTCAGCCCCACCAGTCCCCCCAGGCGTGCGGCATAACCACCGCTGACATTGCTGGTCGCCCTGGAGTTGCTGATCTGCCCGCCGTTGGTCCCGACCAGGCCGCCCACCTTGCTGTAGTCGCCGCCCTTGACCGAGCCTGTGGCGGAGGCGTTGTTGACGCGGCCTTGCAGGCTGCCGACCAGGCCACCGACCTCACTGTTGTTGCCGCCCGTTACCGTGGCGGAGACCGAGGAGTCAGCGATATCGGTATTACGGCTAAAGCCGATCAGGCCTCCAACGAAGGCGTTATTGCCGCCGGTGATCGACAGCGAGGTGGTAGAGGCATTGGCAATCACGGTGTCGCCGCTGAAGCCGACCAGACCGCCGATGTTGGCGTTGCTACCGCCTTTCACTGAGCCGGAAGTCGATACATTGGCAAGGCGTCCGCCCCAGTTGTGGCCGATCAAGCCGCCCACGTAGCTACTGTTCAGGTCAGACACGGTGTTGTTGGCCGAGCTGTTGCTGATCGTGCTGTACGCGCTCCTGCCAATCAGGCCACCAATCGCGTTCGCGCCTTGGCCCGTGACCTGGCCGCTGGCATGGGAGTCGCTGATCGAGCCCTGTTCATTGGCGCCGACCAGGCCGCCAATCTGGCTGTTATTACCGCCGACCACCGTGGTGGAAACCGTGGCGTTGGCAATCTTGTTGTTCTGGCTGTGACCGACCAGGCCGCCAATCCGGCTGTTGTTACCGCCGGCCACCGTGGGGGAGGCCGTGGCGTTGGCAATCTCGCTGTCCTGGCTATGGCCGATCAGGCCGCCGATGCTCGAGCCGTTGCCTCCGGTCACCAGTACGGAGGTGGACGAGGCGTTCTTGATGGAGGACTTGTCGCTATAGCCGATCAGGCCACCGATGTCGGCGTTGTCGCCGCCTTTCACCATGCCGGTAGCCAGGACATTGCTGATCTTGCTGTCCTGATTGTGGCCAATCAGGCCGCCGATGCTGCGGCTTTTCTGGTCGGTCACGTGGCCGCTGGCCACGCTGTTGGCGATCGTGCCGTTGCGGTTCTTGCCGACCAGGCCGCCGATCGCTTCCGTACCGTTGCCCGTGACCTGGCCTGCGGCGCGCGAGTCGCTGATCGAGCCCTGATCGTTGAAGCCGACCAGGCCACCGACCCGGCTGAGCGAGCCACCGGCGACATGGACGATGGAGCGAGAGTTGGCGATGCGCCCGGTATTTTTACCGACCAGGCCGCCGATGCTCAGGTTGCTGCCGGCGAGCTTGATCAGACCGGTGCTGGAGGCGTTGTCGATGATCCCGTCGCGGTTCATGCCGACCAGCCCGCCCGCGCCATAGGGGGCGTCCTGCATCTGGCCTTCAAGGCTGGTATCGACATGGCTGTTGCTGATTTTCGCCACGCCGTCCACGTTGCTGACGTTCTCGCCCACCAGGCCACCCATGACATAGGTGTACTGGTTGCCGATCACCTTGCCGCTGACCGAGGCGTTGTCGATGTTGCCGTGCAGGTTGAGCGCGACCAGGCCGCCCAGTGCGTTCAGGTGGGAAGCCCCGGTTACCGTGACATCCTTGGCCTTGACGTTGCGGATGCTGCCCGTGTTGACCCCGGCCAGGGTGCCGACCTGGGTGTTGTAGTGGGTGGAGGAGGTGCCGCTGGCCGAAATCCGCTCCAGGTTCAGGTTGCCGATCTGCCCCTGGTTCACGCCGAACAACCCGACGTAGCCGCTGGTGCCGTAGATGGACAGATCGCTGAGGGTATTGCCCAGGCCATCGAGGGTGCCGCTGAAGGAGTTGCCATCGCCGATGGTCTTGAAGCGGCCCTGGCCGGCGATCTGGTTACCCAGTACGTAACGGCCGTTCATATCGCTTTCGATACCGCGCAATTGCTCGAGGTTCTGCACCACGTGGTAGGCCTGGCCGTTGGCGCTGAAGCCGGCGCCCTTGCCGGACAGGGTCACGGCCTTGCCGTCCTTGAGGCTGTGTCCCTGGGTGGAATTCAGCTCCAGGCGCGCGCCTGCTCCGGTCAGCGCAACATTGTCGTTCAGGCTGATGCCGCGCGAGGCGCTGATCTTCACGGCGGCGTTGCTACCGGTGGCGTTCAGGGCGGCATTTACCTGGACATCGCCGTTCTTGGCCTTCAGGGCGAGGGTGTTGGCGCTGTTCCAGGCCACCGACTGGTTCACCGCCAGGTTGCTATCACTGTTCAGTTCGACGTTGGTGGTGGCCAGGTTCCGGGCCAGGGTATCGGCATGCAGCGTAGGAGCGTTGGACGAGTGCTCGGCCTTGGCGACGCTTACCTCGTTCGAACTGATCTTCCAGGTGCCAGTGGTTCCCTGGTCGGCCTGGGTATTCACTTGCATGCCCAGCGCGACTTCCACGCTGGCGCCGCGGTTCTCCACCACGCCGCCGTTCCCGGCGACGCCCTGGGCGCTGGCGTTCAAGCGGCCGGCTACGTGGACGCCACCGTTGCTGCCGCCCTCCAGGACAATCTTGCCGGCCTTGTTCTGCAGGGTGTTCGCTTCGATCACGCCCTGGTTGCTCACGACGGTTTTCAGCAGTTCGCTGGCGCTGCGGGCAGTCATCAGTACCTGGCCGCCATCGGCCTTGAGCAGGCCGCCGTTCTGCGCCAGGGCATCCACTGCGCCAGCGTTCACCTGCAGGTTGAGCAGGCCATTGCCATCGAAGTTGACGCTGAAATCCTTGCCGGCGGCCAACGCCACGCTGCCCATCTGGGCCTGGATCACCCCGCTGTTGCTGACCTGGGCGCCGAGCAAGGCGACACTGCCACCTTCACTGGCGGTGATCTGGCCGGCGTTGCTCACGGCTTTGCCGGAATTGCCGGAGAAGCGGTAGCTCCCTTCGAGGAAGTCCTTGTCGCTGATGTCCTGGGTGGAGGCGACCAGGCCGCCGACGTTGACCTGGGCGGATTTGCCGAAGACCACGCCGTTGGGGTTGACCAGGAACACCTGGCCGTTGGCGTCGATACGCCCCTGGATATCGCTGCCGTTGGTGCCGATCACGCGGTTGAGGGCGATCGAATCCTTGCCGGGTTGATGAAAGATGACGCTTTCATCGCCGGCGATGCTGAAGTCGTTCCACTGGGTGATCAGCTTGTTGCTTTGCTGGTCGATGGTCATCTGCTTGCCATCGTTGCCGATATGCATGGCGGCTTCGCCAGAGACCGTATGGGCGCCACCTGGCAAGGCGAAGGCCGGCGCCTGGGCCAGCAGGCCCAGCAGCGAGAGGCCGGCGGCGATCACCACCCGGTGCCGGCTGGACTTGGTTCGGCGGCGGGTTCCTTCACTGGCGACATTCCAGCAGCCGGTGGCCTGGTTCCAGATCAATGCATAGCTTTTATTCATGATGCGTCCTCTGTGTGAATACTCTGCTGATCCCCCCAGCAGAATGGGTAAGGCAAGGGCAAGGCAGGCTTGAATGGCCACGGCTGCGGTGTGCGTTTCCTCTGGGCCATGGCCGGGCCAGAAGGAGGCGGGGTATTAAGTGACAGGGGGAGGGGGGATAAAAATGAGAGCTTGCTTAACTGGTATTCGGCGTTTTCCTAGCTGAAAGTAAGCACTCTGAGGGTTTCTGGCGGAGCAGGCCCGGCCTATCGGCAATCGCCGCAAAGCCCGGGCCGGGTTTCCGTCGGTTATTGGTTTCAGTGCCGGGCTTACCAGGCGTAGCGATAACCCAGGCTGACCGACCAGGGTTTGTCCAGCGTCGAGCCGCTGACGTGTTCATAGTCGGCGTACAGGTGATGCCGGCTGCCCAGCGAGGCGCTGATGCCCAGGCCCAGCTCGTCGCGCCCGCCCGACAGGTCGGTGCGGGTGGCGATGCCGTTGGTACGCACGGTGCTCCTGCCGTCGAACTCCTGGGTATGGCCCAGCTTGACGTAGGGCTGCACGGTGCCGCCGCCGGGCAACGGGTATCGGCGGCCGACCCGGGAGCCGACCCGTAGCTGCTTTGAGTTGCCACTGCCGGCATCGACCTGCAGGCCATTGCTCGTGCGGTAATCGGCACCACGGGCATGCAGGAGGGTGCCGCCGACCTGCGGCTCGACGAACCAGCCTTCGCCGAACCTTATCTGGCGCCCGGCCTCGATCGACAGGCCGATGGCGTTTTGCTGAGTCCTGGCTTTCACGGGCTGGCCGTCGGTGGCGGAGACCTTGAAGTCCTGTTGAATACGATTGATCTTGAGCGCGCTGTCGACATACCAGCCGCGATCATCCAGCCAGGTGGCGTAGGCGCCGACGTGGTAGCTGTCGGCAGTGCCTTTGCCGTCGCCGGGGAAGCGTCGGTCGACGCTGCTGGTGCCGGTCATGCCGCCGACGTACCAGCGGCCGCCGTCGACGGGCAGGGCCAGGTCGGCGCCGACCTGCAGGCCGTCGACGGTTTGCTCGAAGGCGCGGCCGCCGCGGTTGTCGAGCTTTTGTCGTTCGCCGAAACCGCGGATCCACACGCCACCCTGGTCCTTGCCCTGGCGCAACTCACCCAGGCGCCTGAGCAGCGTGGCCTGTTCGGCCTGCCAGATCGCCTGCACGGTACTGGCGGCGGAGGTATCGATCGCCGCGTTGGCGGCGGTGGAAAGGCTGTCGGCGACAGGCGGCGTCACCGGGCCCGGTGGTGGTTCGGGAGTGATGCCCGGATCGGGATCGGGATCCGGTTTGGGATCAGGCTTGGGATCCGGTTTAGGATCTGGCTTGGGGTCCGGAGGTGGCACTTGCCCGACCCGGAACAGGCTCCAGTCGCCAGGGCGCTCGCCCGTGGGGTCGTTGCTTTTCAGCGCGTAGCGATAGGTGCCGGCATCGACCAGCTGGTCGCGGTTGGCCAGCTCGAAAGTCCCCGGGCCGCCGTCGCTCTGGATGAGCTTCAGGGCGCCGCCATCGGCGCTTGGTTCTGCACCGCTGTTGTTGACCAGTACCTGATGCCTGCCCTCGACCGTACCGCCGATGCGCAGCAGGTCGCCCAGGCCGGCGCCCAGGTCGGTGCGCATTTCGAACAGGCCGGCGCCGCTGAGATTGCCGCTTACATCCAGCACCTTGAAGGCGCTGCCCGCCGGCCCGAACGACACCCGGCCGCGGTTATCCAGTTGCGCCACCCTGGAGTTGTCGCGCAGGCGCCATTGGCTGCTGTCGTCGAGGCTCAGCCGGTCGACCGAGCGCCCGGCGTTGTCGAGCAGGGCGCCGCTCAGCAGTGAGTGGTCGCGCAGGGCGATGCTGGCCGAGCCGCTGTCGAGCCGCACGTCGCCCTCCAGGTGGCTGCGCTGGGCGTTGAGTTGCACATCGCGGGCGGCGGTGCTCTCCATCGCCTGGACATCGAGCAGCAGGCCATTGCCCGTGGCGGATCCGCCGATGAGGGTGCTGTCGCTCACCTCCCCAGTGAAGCCGCTGCCGTTGACGGCGATGGCTGCGCCGTCCGCGGTCTCGATATGGCTGTCACGGATGTCCATCCGGTTATCGACACCGGCGGCATAGGCGTAGACGGCGAGGCCCGCGGAGCTGGCGCCGCTGGTACGCAAATCGACACGGTCCAGGCTGACCGCCGCGCCCTGGTTGCCCATGCGCAGCCCGGGTGCCTCGGCCCCGTAGGTGCGTACCCGGGTGCCATCGAGATCCAGCCGCGCAGAGTTGGCGAGCAAGCCATAGGCGCCCTTGCCATGGGTGGTGACCGAGCTGTCATGCAGCGCGACCTGGGTCCCGGAAATCCGTGAGATCACCCCGGCGGCCGTGTCGCCAAAGGTCTCGATCGCGACGTTGCGCAGCGTGCTGGTGGCGCTGGAACTCTTGCCGGACGGATCGGAAAACGAGGTGTACAGGCCGTAGGCATTGGCGCCGCGGGTGGTGATGGAGCCGCCGTCCAGGGTGAAGACGCTGGCGCGGTTGCTGACTCCCACGCTGTTGCGCCCGGTGGTCTCGATGCTGCTGTCCCTGGCCTCGACGACGCTGTTGGCGCCCGGTATCCAGATCCCCGCCACGTCGTTGCCCTCGGCGACGAGCGCGACCCGCTCCAGGCTGGCCCGTGCGTTGTCGCTGTTGGCGTTCAAGCCGAAGCCCGTCGCGGAGCGCAGTCGCACATCGCGCAGTTCGACGCTGGAGGCGGGCGGCAGCGTACCGTTGGCGTAGGACGGGGTGGTGAGGTAGACCGCGTCGGTATGGGCGTCGACGGTACCGTCGGAGAAGTGCACGCTGCCGCCATTGACGCCAATGCCGGCGCCCGCGGCGGAGATGATGCTGCTGTGGGTGGCGGTCACCGTGCCACGTTCGGTGACGATGCCCTTGCCGCCCCACCGAGCGGAGGTATCGCTGGCTTCGAGCCGTACCCGGTCCAGGGTGATGTGGGCGCCGTCCTTGGCGTACACCGCATTGGATTCGTGGCCCTGGGCATTGATCTGCACGTCGCGGGCGTTGATCGTGCTGTCCTGGCCCTCGGCGTACAAGCCATCGGAACGATCGCCACGGGTGATGATCGAGCCGCCGGTGAGGTCGATGCTCGCGCCGTTGATGGCCTGCGCCGCGTGGGAAAGCACGCCTTCGGTCTCCAGCGTGGTGTTGTCCAGTAGCGCCTTGCTGCCCGCGTCCCGCACTAGCAGGGCCTGGGCGTAGCTGGCGCCCAGGGCGTCGATATGGCTGTCCGCCAGGCTCAGCGAGCCACCGGAGGCGACCGATACCCCCAGGGCGCCGCTGCCGGTACCGGCGCTGCCGGAGCGGATGTCGATGCCCTTGCCCGTGAGTGTGTTGCGGGTTCCGCTGATGGTGACGGCGGTGCCCGTGCCCGTCTGGGTCACGGTATCGCCGGGCAGCAGCGTGCGGTTTTCACCCGCGGGTGTCGAAAGGTCGAGGCTGGAGTAGTCCGCCGCGACGGCGGTGATGGGCAGTGTCGGAAACAGTGCACTCAGCAGCGTGAGCGGTATTCGGGGATTGGGCATTTTCATGGCGTGGCGTCCTCTGGACGCCCTTTGGCACGAAGGCCGTGGATCAAGATCGGATCGTGAAACGGACGGCGTTCGCACCCAGGGTGTCCGGGCGATTGAAGGGATGAATTTCGGCAAACCCGGCCATTTTTGGTACGCCATTCCACTGCCTGAATAAGACAAAACTTAAAGTACGGGGGTCTTACTACTCATAAGGAAGACAGAGATTTTTTTTAAGATTCCTCCTACAGCCATTAGAGCCGGCGCCCTGTACTTTGCCGGGGCTCGACTTTTTCGAGCGCTCTGGATTCCTGTCTGTCCGCCACCCTGCGCCACGCCGGGTGACTCCCTGGCCGAGCGCTAAGGGGAGCTTGCAAGGTGCTGCGGCGGGAATCTGTCTTTGTCGATTTCCGAGGGCTTTCCACCATGAAGATCCCAGCCATTGCCGGGCTGGCCCTGGCCATGCTTGCACTGTGTTTTTCCGCTGCCGCCGATGCCGCCATCAACTTGAGCGGCACCCGCGTGGTGCTGGCCGCGCCGGCCAAGGAAGGTTCGCTGCTGCTGCAGAACGCCTCGGCGGAAGACTTCATGCTCCAGGCCTGGGTCGAAGCCGATGCCACAGGCGAGGCGCCCTTTGCCATCACCCCGGCGCTCGACCGCCTGCGCGCCGGCCAGCAGAAGGCCTTGCGCATCCTGTATTACGGCGAGGGCCTGCCGACGGACAAGGAGTCGGTGTTCTGGCTGAACGTGCAGGAAGTCCCGCAAAAGGCCAGGACCGAGAACACCTTGCAGATCGCCGTGCGCCAACGCCTCAAGCTGTTCTACCGGCCGGCCGGGCTACCGGGCAAGGCGGAAGACGCCGCCAAGGAGCTGAAGTGGAAGCTGGTCGACAAGGGCGGGAAAAACCTTCTGGAAGTGACCAATCCTTCCCGTTTCCATGTGTCTTTTGCCTCGGTCACGGTGCGCAAGGGGGCCGAGAGTTATAGCGCTTCGATCGATATGGTGGCGCCGGGCTCCAACTTTGCGGTCGAGGTGCCTGGGCTAGTGGAGAGGGGGTACTCAAACGGGTTCAAGGTCGAGTTTCAGGCCATTGGTGATTACGGTGGAATGACTAAGCATATAAATGTCATTGCGAACTGACTTTGATACTTTTCCGTGGCTTTAGAGGGATATGTATGCATAATTTCATGTTTGGCATTGTTGCTATTTCCATACTGTTAGCGGCTGAGGATGCATTCTCAGCGTGCAGTTGGTCGGGCGGGACTCCCTCTCCTTTAGTCAGGAATATCATTGTGCCTTCAAAGATGGCCATAAATGCAGTCGCCATTGGTGATGAGCTTGCAAGGCACACCACTGATCTTTGGATTGGGCCAATATCCAGCCAGTGCCCGGGAGTGACAACATTAGATATCTCATTGCAGACAGGGTTGCTTCCATCATCGCAAGCTTACATTTATGAGACAGGAATCAAAGGAATAGGGGTCAAGTTTTGTATGCGAACGAGCCCGACAGGGGGTACTACTCGTTGTCTCCCTCACTCTAGACAAATTGATAATGGGTACGGACCGTTTGTTTCACAGGATATAAGCGTTATTTTTATTCGTACCGGTCGCGATGTGGCTTCGGGGAAGTTTTCCTTGAAGTTTAAGTCGGACTGGAAACATGTGGAACATACATTGACGGTTACCTCCGATAGCACTGTCGAACTGATCAACGATGTGATGTTCGCCGGTTGCGAATCCATTGGAGGAGCGGTGAATGTCCCCATGGGCAAGCAGACTATCCAGAACATCAGTAAAGGCAGCGTCAAGGAAGTGCCCTTCACCTTCGACGTGCGCTGCACCGGTCTGGCAGCCAATACCAGCGTGCCGGTCAAGGTCTATTTCGAAGGCAGTTCCCCGGGGGATGGTCTGCTCAACCTGACCAACCAGGGCCAGGCCGGTGTTGCCTCCGGGGTCGGTATTTCCGTGGTCAATGATAAAGGCATCAAGTTGCCGTTCGATATCGCCCGATCCATCAAGCTGGATTGGAATCGCTCGACTCCCGATGGCGAAATCTATCGTTTTGTCGGCTCGGCGAAGTATGTCCCGACCACGGGCACCATGACGGCGGGCAGGGGCGATGGAACGATGAACTTCGTGCTCAATTACAATTGATTTTTATAGAATAAAGTTACCTGTTTCAATAAGCCTGGATACGCGCTTCAGATTGTTGGCAACTCGGGCGAGGATATTTATGGGGAAAGGTTTGGTTTGTGTTTGGATTTGATGTCTGATTTTAAATGCTGGAACAAGTTGAGATAAATCTGTTTTTCTGTTGTTGAAACGTGGCAGTGATGGAATGGCGGGCTCTCACTTGCTTAAAGGAGTTTCGTATGCGTGGGATGATCTCTGGAGGAATAGCCGCACTGAGTTTTCTGGTCAGTGGTGAAGTATTTGCAGCCTGTACTTGGATTGACGGTACACCTGTTTCATTGAGAGATATCAGTGTTCCTTCACAACTGACTATCACCGCCAGCCCTGTGGGAGGCGAGATTGCGAAGTATTCACAGGCGCTTTGGCCCATTACGGCTAATAGTCGGTGCAAGGAAGACTCCAAATTTTCACAGAGTATCGAAACGGCGTTGCGCCCAGCATCGCAAGCGCAAGTCTATGAAACGGGGGTGGCCGGCGTTGGTGTCAAGTTTTGCATTGCCGAAGCTTATATGGGAGTGTCTTCTTATTGTCTTCCGCAACTTTCTTATTACTCTCCGGAATATCCTATTCCCATTCCAAAATATATGAACGTGATCTTCGTTCGTACCGGTCGTAATGTGGCGTCAGGGGATATTCTCCTGGACTTCAAATCCTTGTGGCAGCATGAGGAAAATAACCCGAACGGGAAGAACATGCTGACTATCCAGTCCCAGGGCAAAACCAAATTGGTCAATGATGTAATGTTTGCGGGCTGTGAATCCATCGGTGCGGTGGTGAACGTGCCCATGGGCAAACAGGTTATCCAGAACATCAAAACGGGCAATACCAAGGAAGTGCCGTTCATTTTCGACGTGCGCTGCTCCGGTCTGCCGGCCAACACCACGGCACCCGTCAAGGTCTATTTCGAGGGCGCTTCCCTGGCGGATGGCCTGCTCAAACTGAGCAATCAGGGGCAGTCGGGCGTGGCCTCTGGGGTTGGTATTTCCCTGGTCAACGATAAGGGCGTCAAGTTGCCGTTCGATATCGCGCGGTCTGTCCAGCTCGACTGGAACCGCTCGATGGCGGACGGCGAAATCTATCGTTTCAGTGGCAAGGCCAAATATGTCCCGACCACGGGCACCATGACGGCGGGCAAGGCGGATGCAACGATGAACTTCGTCCTCAATTACAACTGACCGCGACGGGAACGCCTATAGAGGCCGTTTCGCGATCCAGCACGCAATCGCCAGCAATACCGTTTTTCGCAGGCACCGCTGCCCGCTAGAATACTGTCAGATTTTTCTGATTCCACAGGCCAGAACGTTGCTCTCGATAAGAGAGTGACGCTGTTGTTCGTGGCGCGACGGCTCACTTGGGCATGTTGCCGGGGATCGACTGACGAGAAGGTATTCCATGATTGCAGCGTGTTGCCGGGCTGTCGTTTTCTGTCTGTTGTTGGCGCCAGCCCCTGCGCTGTTCGCCGAGGAACCGACGGTTGCCCTGGTCGGGCGGGTGGCGGTGAGCAGTCGCCCCTGGCTGAGCGAAGAGGACCGGCAGTGGCTGGCCAGCAGGGGACCGCTCAGGGTGGGGGTCACCACTCCTGACTATTCGCCCCTGGAGATGTTTGGCGGTGGTCGCTTCCAGGGGATCGCCGCGGATTACCTGGCGCTGCTGTTCGAGGCCAGCCCCACGGTGCGCCAGTATCCCTCTCGGCAAGCGGCGCTGCGGGCCCTGCGCGAGGGGGAAATCGACCTGCTTGGCAGTGGCAGCACGCTGGAGGCCAGGGAAAACGGGCTGCAACTGAGCAATGCCTATGTCGCCGATCAGCCGGTACTGGTCACGGCCGAAGACCAGCCCTTCGACCCGCAGCAGCGCGGCAGCACCCTGGCGGTCGCCGCCGGGTATGCCTCGCAGGAGCAACTGTCCGCGGCTTATCCGCATAGCCGCTTCCTGATTTTCGCCACGCCCATCCGCGCGCTCGAGGCACTGAGCCTGGGCGAGGTCGACGGGGTGATCAACGATGCGATTTCCACGCACTATCTGATCAATATCAATTACCTGCTGAACCTGCAGATCGAGAACTTCGCGCCGCTGGAAAGCCGTGGCTTCGGTTTTCTGCTGCGTGCCGGCGATACCCGCTTGCGTGGGGTGATCGATCGGGCCTTGCCGTCGATCCGCGCCCAGCATGGCGAAAACATCCTGCGCGGCTGGCGGGCGGGGCGCAGCCTGCAATTGAGCCAGCGGCGGGTGACGCTGACGCCGGCCGAGAATCGCTGGCTTGCCGCGCATCCGGACATTCCGGTGATCGTCAACGATTCGCTGGGGGCCCTGGGGCAGTTGGACAGCCAGGGACGGATCCAGGGCATCGGCCCCGACTATCTCAAGCTGATCGGCCAGCGCAGCGGCCTGACATTCCGCCCGGTGCCGGTGCAGAACTACGCCGAGATGAAGGCGCAGATGGGCGCTGGCAAGGCGATCATGACGTCCATCGTTTCCACGGACCCGCAAGCCGAGGCGGATATCGAACTCCTGCGGCCTTACCTGCGCAGCTCGGTGGTGCTGATGAGCCCCCGGGGCGGCGAGGATGACGCACCGCACGCCCTGAAGGACATGCAAGGCAAACGCCTGGCCAGCGTCGCGGGATATTTCATCAACCCGATCATCGAGCGGGATCACCCGGAAATCCGCCTGCAGGCCTATCCCAACTTCGTCGAGGCCATGCGCAGTGTCGACGAAGGGCGCAGCGATGCGCTGGTCACCGGGGATTACACCGGTCGATTCATGTCGGCGCAGCGCTTCAACAACCGCCTGTGGGTGAGCGCCATCCTCGACGAGTTTTCCCGGCCGATCAGCCTCGGCGTGCTCAAGGGCCAGGACGAGCTGAGCAGCATCCTGGAGAAGACCCAGGTGGCCATTGCGCCGGAGGAAGTGGCGGAAATCGTCGCCCAGTGGCAGCCGCGTTTCTCTTCCTCCGGCAGCCACTTCTGGCGTGACCATCGCAGCAGTGTGCTGCGGCTCGGCGGGGTGTTCGGCTTGCTGGTCCTGCTCTCGCTGGTCTGGGGTTTCTACCTGACCCGGCAAGTGCGCAAGACCCGCCGGGCCGAGGCCGAGCTGGCCTTGGCGCGGCAGAAGGCCGAAGCCGCCAACGAGGCCAAGAGCGTTTTCCTGTCCACCATGAGCCATGAGATCCGCACGCCGTTGAACGCGATCATCGGCCTGCAGGAAGTGGTGCAGCAGAAGGCCGAACAGGGCGAGCTGGACCTGCCGTCGCTGGCGGTGGCCCAGGAAGCGGCGCAGGGCCTGCTGTTGCTGCTGGGCAATGTTCTGGACCTGACCCGGATCGAGGCCGGGATGATCGACTCCGCGCCCGAGGCGGTGCAGCTCAAGGCCCTGCTCGAAGCCATCGCGCCGCTGGTGGTTGGCATGGCTCGGCAGAAGCACCTGGCGTTCGAGATGCAGTTCACCGGCGACGTGGAGCAATGGGTGCTGATCGATCCGCTGCATCTGAAGCAGGTGCTGTTCAACCTGCTGAGCAATGCCATCAAGTTCACCGCGCAGGGGCGGGTGATGCTGCGTGCCTCGGCAAGCCGGGAGGGCGATCGCCTGGGCCTGCTGCTGGAAGTCATCGACAGCGGTATCGGGATTTCGCCGCAGGATCAGGCCAGGCTGTTCGAGCCTTTCTCCCAGGTCGACGCGGCCCAGGCCGGGCAAACCTTCGGCAGCGGGCTGGGGCTGAATATCACCCGGCGGCTGGTGGAACTCATGGGGGGCAGCATCACCCTGAGCAGTGAACCGGACATCGGCTCCTGCTTCAGCGTGACCCTGCAACTGCCACTGGCCGAGGCGCCCGTGCAGGCCGTGCAGCCTGTAGCCGAGACGCGTGCGGAGCAAGCGGCGCTGAACATTCTGGTCGCCGAAGACAATGCCTTCAGCCGGGTGACGCTGGAAGAGCAATTGCAGGTGCTTGGCCACCGGGTGACGCTGGCCGAGGATGGCCAGGCGGCGCTGGAAGCCTGGCAGGCCGGTGAGTACGACGTGCTGATCACCGATAGCCAGATGCCGCGCCTGGGGGGGTATGAGTTGACTGTGCGTATCCGTCAGTTGGAGCGTGAGAGCGGCCGCCGGCGTTGCTGGATCCTGGGCGCGACGGCCAGTGCCGAGGAAGCGGAAATCCAGCGCTGCCGGGCCGCGGGCATGGACGAGGTGGTGTTCAAGCCCCTGACCCAGCAAGTGTTGAAGCAGGCGCTGGAGAATGCCGTGTAGCTGTCGATGCCAGGGTTTACATCGACAGGATCAGGCGCCCGGCGAACAGGATGAGGATCACGCCCATGGTGCGCTCGAACCAGTGGCCCATGCGCATGAACAGCAGGCGTACGCGCGGGCTGGAAAAGAACAGCGCGACGATCACGAACCACAGGGCGTTGATGAAGCACATCCAGACCCCGTAGAGCGCCTGTACCTTGAGTGGCGTGCTGGCGCTGATCACCGTGGTGAAGATCGCCAGGAAGAACAGCGTGGCCTTGGGGTTGGTCGCGTTGGTCAGGAAGCCGGTCATGAAGGCTCGCGGCAGAGTCTGGTGCGGAGTCGCATCGTCGTCTCCCTCGCTGCCCTCCAGCGAGGTCTTGGGCTTGCTGCGCAGCAGGCTGACCCCGAGGTAGAGAATGTAGGCACCGCCCACCACCTTGGCCACGCTCAGCAACCAGGGCGTGGTGTGCATCAGCGCACCGACGCCCAGCAGGGTGTACAGCACATGCACAGAAATGCCCGCGCCGATGCCGATGGCCGTGCACAGCCCGACCACCCGGCCAAAGCGCACGCTCTGGCGGATGGTCACGGCGAAGTCCGGGCCTGGCGCTACTACGGCAAGAAAGTGGATGGTGGCCAGGGCCAGGAATTCGCCTAGATAGTTGGCAAGCATTTCAACTCCAGAAGGTCAGGGGGGACGAGCTGCCGCGATAGCCGACAAAAAAGGACAGGCTCAGGCGCGGGCTGGCCACCCCCGGGGTGACTGCGTGCATGCGCCGTGAATTGAACATGATGAAGTCCCCGGGCTCCGGACGGACTTCCAGCGCGGGAGTGCCGAGCAGCCCGGGATCGATGCCGTAGCTGTCGCCGCGCATGTCGTCGAACTGGTCCGGCGAAATGTCGTGGTCCCACATCTGCAGGGCGCCGCCGGCGTCGGGCATGTTCAGGTAGAGGTTGCAGGCGAACTGGGCTTCCAGGCTGTGGGCCTGGAAGCTGTCCGGGGCGTCCTTGGCGAAAATGTCGTGGTGGGCGAGGAAACACACGCCGGGTTTCACCACGCGGGACAGGCCGACGTACATCTTGCGGCCGTAGAGGGTTTCCAGGTGGGCCCCGGCCGGCCAGGACTCGTCGAGCATGCAGCGCAGGGTGTCGACGGGGGAGGCGTAGGGCGCGCAGCGCGTGCGCAGCTCGGTGATATTGGCGGTAGCGCGTTCGAAATAGTCTTCGATCAGCAGCGGCTGGTTTTCCGCTTCATAGAACGCCATGCCGATCCGCCCGATGCTCGGGGCATTGATGTAGCCCTCGAAGCCGGGGGTGAGAATCTTGTCGCCCAGCTGCAGGGCCTGGCTGTGCGGCAGGAAGTTCTTGATACGCAGGGCGAGCACTTGTTCATGGGCCAGCTTTTTTATGCACGTCTCATCGAGACGCTCGACGTCAAGCATCATCTGCAGATCCCTCTATCCGATAATCGTCGAACCCGCGCACGCGGGTTTCCCCTGGGTCAGACGATGCGCCGATGAGGCGCAAGGCGGCATCGCCGATGAATCAGTCCACGCTGTAGTGGACCGAAAGCACTCCTTTCTTTTGCGAGAGGGACGCGATGGTGACGTTGCCCAGTTCCTTCAGGCGCTTGACGTGGGTGCCACCGCATCCATAGGCGGGAAGTTCGCCGAAACCGATTTCCCGCGCGCCTTCGCGCAGCGAGACCAGGCGCGGCAGGTCGGCGGCGATCCACTGATCGATGCCCTGTTGCAGGCTGTCGGCGTCGAGTTCCTGCGGGTGGTCGCCGGGCTTGAAGGACACGCGCCCCTCGCCGGGCCAGTGATGGGCCTTGATCGGCATCCAGCCGCGCGACTCGCCAAAATGGCCGATCAAGTGCCCGGCCGAATGCATGCGCGTGTTGAACTGGCGACGTTGCTCGTCGACCTGGACCTGGACCATGCCCGGGTTGACCGGCTGGTTGACGTAATGAACGATCCGCTCGGCTTCCTGGACCACCCGCGTGACCTGGCTGTCGCCGATCCAGCCGGTGTCGCAGGGTTGGCCACCGCCCTGCGGATGAAAGGGGGTGGCCCGCAGGACCACCGCGAACTCGTTGTCTTGCGGGGTGCATTCGAGCACTTCAACGTTGGCCTTGAGTTCATCATTATGAAAAAAGAGGCGAAGCGTCATATTCCGTGCCCTTATTAAAATGAATTTTTTAATTATAGGGTGGGGCGGAATTGCGTGATAATCCGTTCAAACCTCAAAGGACTGTTGCGCTGTGAGCATAAATCTTCCCTTGCCACTGCTGGGCGAAATGGCCATTTTCGTCAAGGTCGTCGAGGTCGGCAGCTTCTCCGAAGCCGCGCGCCAGTTGGGTTCTTCACCCTCGGCGGTGAGCCGCAGCATTTCCCGCCTGGAGAAGGCGCTGGCGATTCGCCTGTTGCAACGCACCACGCGCAAGCTGCGCCTGAGCGAAGGCGGCGAGGAAGTATTCAAGCGCTGTAGCGAGATGGTCAGCGCCGCCAAGTCAGTGATGGAAATCAGCGGCCAGTTCACTCACGAAGCCGAAGGGCTGGTGCGGGTCAGCGTGCCCAAGGCGGTGGGGCGTTTTGTCGTGCATCCGTACATGCCCGAGTTCCTGCGCCGCTACCCCAAGGTCGATGTCGAGCTGCTGCTGGAGGATCGCAACATCGACCTGATCGACGACAACGTCGACCTGGCGATCCGCATTACCGACCGGCCGCCAGCGGGGTTGGTGGGGCGCCAGTTGCTGACCATCGATCACATCCTGTGCGCCACCCCGCAATACCTGGCCGAGCACGGCACGCCCGAGCATCCTCACGACCTGCTGGGGCACAGTTGCATCTATCTGGGGGAGACGCCCAGCGATGCCCGTTGGAAGTTCAAGAAGGGCAGCAAGCTGGTGACAGTCGGCGTGCGCGGGCGTTATGCGGCCAATCACACCGGTGTGCGCCTGGGGGCGGTACTCGAACATATCGGCATCGGCAGCCTGCCGTACTTCACCGCGCGCCATGCCCTGGAGCAGGGCTTGCTGGTGCAGGTACTGCCAGACTGGACCTTCCTCGCCTCCTACCATGGCGGGGCCTGGCTGCTGCATTCGCCGACCCGCTACCTGCCGCCGAAACTGCGGGTGTTCATCGATTACCTGGTGGAGTGCCTGGCCCGGGAGCCGACCTTGAGCCGGCCCGGCAAGCAGGAAGGGAAACGCTACGAACTGCCCGAGGACGATGGCGCCCGCTGAGCTGTTGGTGGATGGGCTGGAAAAACAAAAGGCCCGCCGGTAAACCGTGCGGGCCTTTATCGTGTTCGGAGCAGACTCAGTGCTTGCTGTCCTGGGCGGAGAGCGCCAGCAGCTGTTTTTCCTGGTTCCAGTCGAACGGCTCGTCGTTCTGCTCGGCCTCGTAGCGGCGCTCCTCGAGGGCCTGGTACAGGTCGATTTCTTCATCGGGCATGTAGTGCAGGCAGTCGCCGGCGAAGAACCACAGCAGGTCGCGCGGCACCAGGTGAGCGACCTGTGGATAACGCTGCATCACCTGGCACAGCAGGTCCTGGCCCAGGTACTGGCTTTCGATCGGGTCGATCGGCAGCGAGGCGCGCAGTTCGTCGAAGCGTTCCAGGAACAGGGCATGGCTTTCTTCGGGAACCTGTTCGGCTTCACCCACGGCGACCAGGATACTGCGCAGGTGGTCGAGCAGGACGAGATGATCGGCAACGACGTTGGACATGACATGAGTCCTCAACAGCAAAACGGGCGCGGGAGTATATAGCCCCCGCGCCCGGTTTCATAATCCGCCTGGCTGTCGGGGCCTAGCGGGTTTTCCCTTCGCCCAGGGTCAGTTCGTCCTTGGCGAAGTCATCGACGTCTATGACTTTGCGGCGGGCGGCTTCGGCTTCGCGCAGGGTCTGGGCTTCCACCGGTTGCAGCACGCCGGCCTCCAGTGCCGCGTCGATCGCCGGTTCGCCGGCGGCCGGTTTGACCTGGCCGCTTTTCAGCGCCTCATGCAGTTTTTTCTGCAGCGGATGGCTGGCGCTCAGCAGATCGCAAGCGTGCTGCAGGGCGCCGACCGGGTCCTGTGCCGATTGTGGGCGGTAGCAGCCGGCCAGCAGTTCTTCCAGGGCCGGGTCGCCCTTGGCCCGGCCGATGACGGCGGCGACCTCGGCGTCGAGCTTGTCGGATGGGCCCTTGTGCCGACGGCCGAACGGGAAGACCACTGCGCGCAGCAGGCAACCCAGCACCCGGTTCGGGAAGTTGTCGAGCAATGCGTCCAGCGCCCGTTCCGACTGGCCGAGGCTTTCTTCCATGGCCCAGGTGAACAGCGGTTGCAGGTGTTCCGGCGAGTCCAGGTCGTGATAGCGCTTGAGGGCCGCGGAGGCCAGGTACAGGTGGCTGAGCACATCGCCGAGGCGCGCCGACAGGCGTTCGCGGCGCTTCAGCTCGCCGCCCAGCAGCATCATGCTCAGGTCGGCGAGCAGGGCGAAGGCCGCGGCCTGGCGATCGAGGGCGCGGAAGTAGCCCTGGCTGAGCTTGTCTCCCGGCGCAGGCTCGAAGTGCCCCAGGCCGAGGTTCAGCACCAGGGTGCTCGCGGCGTTGCTGACGGCAAAGCCGATGTGCTTGAGCAGCAGGCCGTCGAATTCCACCAGCGCCTGTTCATGGTCTTCGCGACCGGCCAGGGCCATTTCCTTGAGTACGAACGGATGGCAGCGAATGGCGCCCTGACCGAAGATCATCAGGTTGCGCGAGAGGATGTTCGCGCCTTCCACGGTGATGAAGATCGGTGCGCCTTGCCAGCTGCGGCCCAGGTAGTTGTTCGGGCCCATGATGATGGCCTTGCCGCCATGCACGTCCATGGCGTGGCCGATGCACTCGCGACCGCGCTCGGTCAGGTGGTACTTGAGGATGGCCGACAGCACCGAGGGCTTTTCCCCCAGGTCGACGGCGTTGGCCGTGAGCATGCGCGCGCTGTCCATCAGCCAGGCGTTGCCGCCGATGCGTGCCAGCGCTTCCTGGATGCCTTCGAAGGCGTTGAGGGGAACGTTGAACTGTTCGCGTACCTGCGCATATTGGCCGGTCACCAGGCTGGTGAACTTGGCCGCGCCGGTGCCGACCGCGGGCAGGGAGATGGACCGACCCACCGACAGGCAGTTCATCAGCATCATCCAGCCCTTGCCGAGCATTTCCTGGCCGCCGATGAGGAAGTCCAGGGGAATGAACACGTCCTTGCCCGAGTTCGGGCCGTTCATGAACGCAGCGCCGAGCGGCAGGTGGCGCCGGCCGATGTCCACGCCGGGGGTGTCGGTGGGGATCAGCGCCAGGCTGATGCCCAGGTCTTCCTCGTCGCCCAGCAGATGGTCCGGGTCGTAGGCCTTGAAGGCCAGGCCGAGGAGGGTGGCCACCGGGCCCAGGGTGATGTAGCGCTTCTCCCAGTTCAGGCGCAGGCCGAGGGTTTCCTCGCCTTGCCATTGGCCTTTGCAGATCACCCCGGTGTCGGGCATGGCGCCGGCGTCGGAGCCGGCCAGCGGGCCGGTGAGGGCGAAGCAGGGAATCTCGTCGCCGCGGGCCAGGCGCGGCAGGTAATGGTTGCGTTGTTCGTCGGTGCCGTAATGCAGCAGCAACTCGGCCGGGCCAAGGGAGTTGGGGACCATCACGGTGGACGCCAGGTCGCCGCTGCGGGTCGCCAGCTTCATTGCCACCTGTGAGTGGGCATAGGCGGAAAACCCTTTGCCGCCGAATTCCTTGGGGATGATCAGGGCAAAGAAGCCGTGATGCTTGATGTGCTCCCACGCGGCGGGCGGCAGGTCCAGCGCCTGGCCGACCTGCCAGTCGCTGACCATGGCGCACAACTCTTCGGTGGGGCCGTCGATAAAGGCCTGTTCCTCTTCGCTCAGTTGCGCCTTGGGATAGGCCAGCAGCTTGTTCCAGTCCGGACGGCCGCTGAACAGTTCGCCGTCCCACCAGACCGTGCCGGCATCGATGGCGTCGCGTTCGGTCTGCGACATCGGCGGCAGGACTTTCTGGAACCAGTTGAACAGCGGGGCGCTGAAGTATTTGCGGCGCAGGTCGGGCAGTAGCAAGGGCGCGGCGACCGCCGCCAGCAGGACCCAGAAGATCAGTAGCAGCCAGCCCGGTGCATGGCTGAAGGCGCCCATGGCCAAGAGGTAGACGGCCACCACGCCCAGGGCGGGCAGGGGCGCGGTGCGGCGGTGGGCCAGGTAGGCAATACCGACCAGCAGAACCAGTATCCACAACAACAGCATATTCAATCCTCCGTGAAACCAGGGGGCAAAATCACCCCAAGAGCTTAGTCGGCATCCGACAAAAGGGGTGACAGGGCAGTGCGCCTGAATGTGTCAGAAGAAGCGGACGCAGAGCGTCAGGCAACGGGCAGGCTGTCGATCTGGCAAGGCATGCGGCACCAGCCTCTGATGTTTGGCCGAAACGTCGTTATCGCTGGGGTGGGGCCGTGGTTAGACTCGAGACTTCACTCGGAGACCTTCCTCATGCACGAGTACCTGAGCCCCAGCCGCTTCATCGATAGTGACCACCCCGCGGTGGTGGAGTTCGCCGAAACTCATCGCGGCGCCAGCCGCGATCCGCTGGACCAGGCGGTCAGCCTCTACTACGCGGTGCGCGAAGCCGTGCGCTACAACCCCTACACCTTCAGCCTCGACCCCGAGACCCTGCGGGGCAGCCATGCCTTGGCCACCGGCGAAAGCTATTGCGTGCCCAAGGCCACCCTGCTCGCCGGTTGTGCGCGGCATTGCGGGATTGCGGCGCGCATCGGCCTGGCGGATGTGCGCAATCATCTGTCGACCCCGCGCCTGCTGGAATTGCTGCGCAGCGATGTCTTCGCCATGCACGGCTACACCGAGCTGTATCTGCAGGGGCGCTGGGTCAAGGCCACGCCGGCGTTCAACCGGAAACTCTGCGAGTTGTTCGACGTGGCGCCGCTGGAGTTCGATGGCCGCCACGACAGCGTGTTTCATCCCTTCAACCGCCAGGGGGAGCAGATGATGGAATATGTGCTGGATCACGGACAGTTCGCCGATGTGCCCGAAAGGTTTTTCTTCAAGCATCTGGAACAGTGCTACCCGCATCTGTTCGGCGGACAGATGCCGGCGATGCTGGGCGACATGCAGGGTGATTTGAGCCAGCCCTGAACCGGCGTAGACTGCCTCGGCATTCATCACTGAGGAGCGGTCATGCTGAAGATCTGGGGTCGGAAAAACTCGTCGAACGTCAGGAAAGCGTTGTGGTGCGCCGAAGAACTCGGCCTGGCCTACGAGGCGGTGGATGCCGGTGGCGCCTTCGGCGTGGTGGATACGCCGGCGTATCGGGCGATGAATCCCAACGGCCGGATTCCGTTGATCGAGGACGACGGCTTCGTGCTGTGGGAATCCAACACCATCGTGCGTTATCTCGCCGCGCGCCATGCCGCCGGCACGCCTTGGTATCCGGACGATGTGCAGGCGCGGGCGTCGGCCGAGAAGTGGATGGACTGGACCACCTCGACCTTCGCCGAACCCTTCCGCCATCTGTTCTGGGGTGTGCTGCGTACGCCCGCGGAGCAGCAGGACTGGGAGAAGATCGGCGCGGCGCTGAAAACCTGCGGCGAATTGCTGGCGGTGGTCGACCAGGCGCTGGCCGAGCGACCTTACCTGTCCGGTGACACCGTCGGCATGGGCGACATCCCCCTGGGCAGTTTTATCTACGCCTGGTTCGAAATGCCCATCGAACGCCCGCCATTGGCTAATCTGCAATCCTGGTATCAACGCTTGCAGCAACGCCCGGCCTATCGCAAGGCGGTGATGACCGCGTTGACTTAATACCGACTATCAATACAGGTGACTGTACTTGTGCGACGCCGGCACGCACCATTGGGCGTATCCGGCGCCGTTGCAATACAGCGATCCGCCCTTACCTATTAACGTTCTCCCTTCTTGGTGCATAAATCCGATATGAGTTCCGCTCTGTCCATCCGGCAGTTAACCAAAACCTACGGCAACGGTTTCCAGGCCCTGAGTGGTATCGATCTGGATGTCGCCGAAGGTGACTTCTTCGCCTTGCTCGGCCCCAACGGTGCCGGCAAATCCACCACCATCGGCATTCTCTCGACCCTGGTGAACAAGACCAGCGGCACGGTCAATGTCTTCGGCCATGACCTGGACCGCGAGCCCGCCGCGCTCAAGCGTTGCATCGGCGTGGTGCCGCAGGAATTCAACTTCAACCAGTTCGAGAAGACCTTCGATATCGTCGTGACCCAGGCCGGTTACTACGGCATCCCGAGCAAGATCGCCAAGGAACGGGCCGAGCAGTACCTGACGCAGCTCGGCTTGTGGGACAAGCGCGACGTGCCTTCGCGTTCGCTGTCCGGCGGCATGAAGCGCCGCCTGATGATTGCCCGCGCCCTGGTGCACGAGCCGCGCCTGCTGATCCTCGACGAGCCGACCGCTGGCGTGGACATCGAGCTGCGCCGCTCGATGTGGACCTTCCTCACCGAGCTGAACCAGAAAGGCATCACCATCATCCTCACCACCCATTACCTGGAAGAGGCCGAGCAGCTGTGCCGCAACATCGGCATCATCGACCACGGCACCATCGTCGAGAACACCAGCATGCGCCAGCTGCTCAGCCAGCTGCATGTTGAAACCTTCCTGCTCGACCTGAAGACCGACATGAAGGTGGCGCCGCAACTGGTCGGCTATCCGAGCCGGCTGGTCGATAGCCATACCCTGGAAGTCCAGGTCGACAAGGTGGTGGGGATCACCGCGCTGTTCGGCCAGTTGGCCCAGCAGAACATCGAGGTTCTGAGCCTGCGTAACAAAACCAATCGCCTTGAGGAGTTGTTCGTGTCCCTGGTGGAGAAAAACCTGTCGAAGGTGGCGGTATGACATCCGAGCTGCGGCCCAACCTTGTTGCCCTGAACACCATCGTCTATCGCGAGGTCCGGCGTTTCACCCGGATCTGGCCGCAGACCCTGCTGCCACCGGCGATCACCATGGTTCTGTACTTCGTGATCTTCGGCAACCTGATCGGCCGGCAGATCGGCGACATGGGTGGCTTCACCTATATGGAGTACATCGTGCCGGGCCTGATCATGATGTCGGTGATCACCAACTCCTACGGCAACGTGGTCTCGAGTTTCTTCGGCAGCAAGTTCCAGCGTTCCATCGAGGAACTGATGGTGTCGCCGGTGTCGCCGCATACCATCCTGATCGGCTACACCCTGGGTGGCGTGCTGCGCGGCCTGGCGGTGGGCGTGATCGTGACCCTGCTGTCGCTGTTCTTCACCCACCTGCAGGTGCATCACCTGGGAATCACCTTGCTGGTGGTGGTCCTGACCGCGACCATCTTTTCGCTGCTGGGCTTTATCAACGCGGTGTTCGCACGCAATTTCGACGATATCTCGATCATCCCGACCTTCGTGCTGACCCCCCTGACTTACCTGGGCGGGGTGTTCTACTCCATCAGCCTGCTGCCGCCGTTCTGGCAGACGGTGTCGCTGGCCAACCCGGTGCTGCACATGGTCAACGCTTTCCGTTTCGGCATCCTGGGCGTTTCGGATATCCGCATCAGCGTGGCCATTACCTTCATGCTGGTCGCCACCGTGGCCCTGTACTTCGGTTGCGCTCGCCTGCTGGTGAGCGGGCGCGGCATGCGCCAGTAAGTTCGCGCGCCTATGCAAACGGCCTCCCTCGGGAGGCCGTTTGCGTTTCTACTGCCGGCTCTGCTTGCGGCGGCGCCATTGCCGGCCGACCCACCAGCGCCAGTACAGCATGGTCAGGCAATAGGCGAGGGCGCCGAGCACCAGGCCGGCCACCACCGAGCCCAGCAGGAAGGGTTGCCAGAGGGTCGAGAGTTCGCCGCTGATCCATTCCCAGGTCAGCTCGTCGGGCAGGCTGCGCGGTGGCACATTCATCAGCCAGGCGCCGACCTGATAGGTGCAGAAGAACACCGGCGGCATGGTGATCGGATTGGTCAGCCAGACCAGGCTCACGGCAATCGGCAGGTTGCCGCGTACCGAAACGGCGAGGGCGGCGGCCAGCAACATTTGCGCGGGGATCGGCATGAAGGCGGCGAACAGGCCGACCGCCATGGCGCGTGCCACGGAGTGCCGGTTGAGGTGCCAGAGGTTGGGGTCGTGCAGCAAGGTGCCAAGAAAGCGTAAGGACTTGTGTTCCCTGATGCTGGTCGGGTCTGGCATGTAGCGTTTGAATAGGCGCCGGGGCATAAGGCTTCTCGGTCAGTTCAGGCGGCAAGTATGCCCGGATTCTAGAAGGCGCCCATTCAGACTTTGTGACAAATGATAAAGCTGGCGCAGCGTCCATTGGGCTAAGCCTGAGAGTGGGAATACTCCAGAACGCTCAAGGACGGGCCTATGCGTATCGCCATGCTGGCATTGGCAACGGGGTTGCTGACCCTGCGTTTCCTGCCGGTGCTGCCGGCCTTCGGATGGCTGGTCGCGCTGGTGGTCCTGGCCCTGATGCTGCTGCCGTTTCGCAGCTATCCCGTGGCCTTGTTCCTGTTCGGGCTGGTCTGGGCTTGCGCCAGCGCGCAACGCGCCCTGGATGATCGCCTGTCGGAACCGCTCGACGGCCAGACCCGCTGGCTCGAGGGCCGGGTCGTGGGGCTGCCGCAACAGGCCGACGGCATCCTGCGCTTCGAACTGGAAGACGCGCAGGCGCGGCGCGGGCCGATTCCCCGGCGCCTGCGCCTGGCCTGGTACGGCGGACCACCGCTGCACAGCGGCGAACGCTGGCGCCTGGCGGTGAAGCTCAAGCGGCCGCTCGGCCTGGTCAACCTGCAGGCCTTCGATCATGAGGCCTGGCTGCTGGCCCAGCGCATCGGTGCCACGGGGACGGTCAAGGATGGGCAGCGGCTGGTCGCCACCGAGGGCGGCTGGCGGGCACGCATTCGCCAGCGCTTGCTGCAAGTCGAGGCCCATGGGCGCGGCGGTGGCCTGGCGGCCCTGGTACTGGGCGACGGCTCGGGGCTCAGCCGGGAAGACTGGCGGGTGTTGCAGGATACGGGGACCGTGCACCTGATGGTGATATCCGGGCAGCACATCAGTTTGCTGGCTGCCGTGATGTACGCCCTGGTGGCCGGGCTGGCCCGTTATGGCCTGTGGCCCATGCGCTGGCCCTGGCTGCCCTGGGCGTGCGGGCTGGCCTTCGCCTCGGCCCTGGGCTATGGCCTGCTCGCGGGGTTCGACGTGCCGGTGCGCCGCGCCTGCGTGATGGTCGCCCTGGTGCTGATCTGGCGCCTGCGCTTTCGTCACCTGGGGGCCTGGTGGCCATTCCTGCTGGCGCTGAATGCCGTGCTGCTGTTCGAGCCGCTGGCCAGCCTGCAACCGGGATTCTGGTTGTCCTTTACCGCGGTGGCGGTGTTGATTCTGGTTTTTGGCGGGCGCCTGGGCGGCTGGCGCTGGTGGCAATCCTGGACCCGCATCCAGTGGCTGATCGCCATTGGCCTGTGCCCGGTACTGCTGGCGCTGGGGTTGCCCATCAGCCTCAGCGGGCCCCTGGCCAATCTGTTGGCGGAGCCTTGGATCAGCCTGTTGGTGCTGCCGCCGGCATTGCTCGGGACCTTGTTCCTGGCAGTGCCTTGGCTGGGCGAGGGGTTGTTGTGGCTGGCGGGCGGTTTGCTCGACCTGTTGTTCCGCGGCCTTGGCCTGCTGGCGGCTCGATGGCCCGCCTGGATAGCCCCGGACATACCGCTCTGGGCCTGGGGCATCAGCGCCCTGGGGGCCTTGCTGCTGTTGCTGCCCGCCGGTGTACCGCTGCGGCCGCTGGGCTGGCCGATGTTGCTGCTGATGGTGTTTCCACCGAAAAACACGCTGCCTTATGGCCTGGCGCAGGTCTGGCAACTGGATGTCGGGCAGGGGCTGGCGGTGGTGATTCGCACCCGGGAGCACGCACTGCTGTACGACGCCGGCCCGCGTTTCGGCGATTCCGACCTGGGGGAGCGCGTGGTGCTGCCGTCGTTGCGCAAGCTGGGCATCGAGCGCCTCGACCTGATGTTGCTCAGCCACGCCGATGCCGACCACGCCGGCGGGGCCGACGCTGTCCTGCGTGGGTTGCCAGTGGCCAGGCTGCTGGGCGGCGACCCCGAGGGCTTGCCGGCCCATCTGTCGGCGCAACCTTGTGCCAGCGGCGAGCAGTGGCAATGGGACGGCGTGCGCTTTTCCCTGTGGCAATGGTCGCAGGCGCGGACCGGCAACCAGAAATCCTGCGTGCTGCAGGTCGAAGCCAGGGGCGAGCGCCTGCTGCTGACCGGGGATATCGACGCCCAGGCCGAGCGCGCCCTGCTGGATACGCCGCTGGCCGTCCGGACCCACTGGCTGCAGGCACCGCACCATGGCAGCCGCAGTTCGTCGTCGGTGGCCCTGCTCAAGGCGCTGGCACCCTCGGCGGTGCTGATTTCCCGCGGGCATGGCAATGGTTTCGGGCATCCGCACCCGCAGGTCGTCGAACGTTATCGCCAGCAGGGCACCACGCTTTACGACAGCGCGCGGCATGGCGCGCTGCAAGTGATGCTGGGTACCTACGCCGAACCCGTGAGCCTGCGGGCGCAGCGGCGCTTTTGGCGCAAATGGCCACTATCTCCTTAAATAGCCTGGAGTTATTAAAGGCCCGGGGCATGCGACATCAGGTTCTTCGGTGCATTCGGCCCCTATGTTAGAGTGGCGCACTTTTTCGAGGGGACTGTCACTGTGTGGGAATTGGTCAAATCCGGCGGCTGGATGATGTTGCCGATCATTCTGAGCTCCATCGTCGCGGTGGCCATCGTCGCCGAGCGCCTGTGGACCCTGCGGGCCAGCCGCGTCACGCCGCCGCATCTGCTGGGGCAGGTGTGGCGCTGGATCAAGGACAAACAGCTCAATAAGGACAAGCTCAAGGAACTGCGCGCCCATTCTCCCCTGGGAGAAATCCTCGCCGCGGGCCTGGCCAACTCCAAGCATGGTCGCGAGATCATGAAGGAGTGCATCGAAGAGGCCGCCGCCCGGGTCATCCATGAACTGGAGCGCTACCTCAACGCCCTGGGCACCATCGCCGCCATGGCCCCGCTGCTGGGCCTGCTGGGTACGGTGCTGGGCATGATCGATATTTTCAGCTCGTTCATGGGCTCGGGCATGACCACCAACGCCCATGTTCTGGCGGGTGGTATTTCCAAGGCGCTGATCACCACCGCGTCCGGACTGATGGTCGGTATTCCGGCGGTGTTCTTCCACCGCTTCCTGCAACGCCGGGTCGATGAGCTGGTGGTGGGCATGGAGCAGGAAGCCATCAAGCTGGTCGAAGTGGTGCAGGGCGACCGCGACGTCGACCTGGCCGAGGGCAAAGCGTGAAATTCCGCCGCAAGCCACGGGAAACCATCGATATCAACCTCGCGTCGTTGATCGACGTGGTGTTTATCCTGCTGCTGTTTTTCGTCGTGACCACCACCTTTACCCGGGAAACCCAGTTGCGCGTCGACCTGCCGGAGGCCGTCAGCGGTTCCCCGGCCGAAGATCAGCAGACCAAGCAACTGGATATCGCCATCAGCGCCGACGGGGTGTTTTCGGTGAACAACCAGGTGCTGCCCAAGAGCGACCTGGCCAGCCTGATCGACGCCTTGCAGAAGGAGTCGGCCGGCGACACCAACCTGCCGCTGTCCATCAGCGCCGACGGCAAGACCCAGCATCAGGCGGTCATCACCGCGATGGACGCCGCCGGCAAGCTCGGTTTCAGCCATCTGCGCATGACCACCGTCGAGGCGGCGCCAGCACCCTGATGGCCATGTCCGATCGCTTGCTCGCTGCCTGGTACGACGGCCATCCCGCGCTGAAGCTGCTGCAGCCCCTGGAGTGGCTCTACCGGCGGGTAGTGGTGCGCAAGCGCGAACGCTTCCTGGCCGGGGAGAGTGCGGTCTACCAGCCGCCCGTGCCGCTGGTGGTGGTGGGCAACATCACCGTGGGCGGCACCGGCAAGACACCGCTGATCCTGTGGATGATCGAACACTGCCAGCGCAGCGGGCTGCGGGTCGGCGTGGTCAGCCGCGGTTATGGCGCCAAGCCGCCGCAACTGCCCTGGCGGGTCGCGGCCGAGCAGGGCGCCGACGTCGCTGGCGACGAGCCGCTGCTGATCGTCCAGCGTACCGGCGTGCCGCTGATGATCGATCCCGACCGCAGCCGCGCCATCCGCGCCTTGCTGGCCGCCGAGCCGCTGGACCTGATCCTCTCCGACGACGGCATGCAGCATTACCGCATGGCCCGCGATCTGGAACTGGTGCTGATCGATGCCGCGCGAGGGCTGGGCAACCGGCGCTGCCTGCCGGCCGGTCCGTTGCGTGAGCCCGTCGAGCGTCTGCAAAGCGTCGACGCGGTGCTGTTCAACGGCGCCAGCGAGGATCGCGAAGACGGTTTCGCCTTTCGCCTGATGCCCACCGCCCTGGTCAATCTGCAAAGCGGCGAACGCCGCGGGTTTGAGCATTTCGCGCCGGGGCAGGCGGTGCACGCGGTGGCCGGCATCGGCAACCCGCAACGTTTCTTCACTACCCTTGAAACGCTACACTGGCGGCCTGTCCCGCATGCTTTCGCCGACCACGCCGAATACAGCGCCCAGGCGCTGAGTTTCAGCCCTTCGCTGCCACTGGTCATGACCGAGAAAGACGCGGTGAAGTGCCGTGCTTTCGCGGCTGGCGACTGGTGGTACCTGGCGGTGGACGCTGTGCCATCCCCGGCCTTCGTGGCCTGGTTCGATACGCAGCTGATGCGGCTGTTGCCCGCTCGCCTGTTGCCTTAAACCCTTTCTATCCAGGGAATTCTCATGGACACCAAACTGCTCGATATCCTCGCTTGCCCGATCTGCAGGGGACCGCTGAAGCTCAGCGCCGACAAGACCGAGCTGATCAGCAAGGGCGCAGGCCTCGCCTATCCGATTCGCGACGGCATCCCGGTCATGCTGGAAAGCGAGGCCCGCACCCTCAGCACCGACGAGCGCCTGGATAAATGACCACAGCCTTTACCGTTGTCATTCCGGCGCGTTTCGCCTCCACCCGCCTGCCCGGCAAACCGCTGCAACTGATCGCCGGCAAGCCGATGATCCAGCACGTCTGGGAACAGGCCCGCAAGAGCGCCGCCCAGCGTGTGGTGGTGGCCACCGACGACGCGCGGATCGTCGAGGCATGCCAGGGTTTCGGCGCCGAAGCGGTACTGACCCGCGAGGACCATAATTCGGGCACCGATCGCCTGGCGGAAGTCGCCACTTTGCTGGGGCTTGCCGCGGATGCGATCGTGGTCAACGTCCAGGGCGACGAACCCTTGATCCCGCCGGCGGTGATCGACCAGGTGGCCGCCAACCTCGCGGCGCACACCGAAGCGCGAATGGCCACCCTGGCCGAGCCGATCGAAGACGTCGAGACCCTGTTCAATCCGAACGTGGTCAAGGTGGTCAGCGACCTCAACGGGCTGGCCCTGACCTTCAGTCGCGCCACCTTGCCCTGGGCCCGGGACGCCTTTGCGAAAAGCCGCGACCTGCTGCCGGCCGGCGTGCCTTATCGCCGTCATATCGGCATTTATGCCTACCGTGCCGGTTTCCTGCACGACTTCGTCGGCTGGGGCCCGTGCTGGCTGGAGAACACCGAGTCGCTGGAGCAGCTGCGAGCCCTGTGGCACGGCGTGCGCATCCACGTCGCCGATGCCCTGGAAGCGCCGCCGGCTGGCGTCGATACCGCCGAAGACCTTGAGCGCGTTCGTCGCCTGCTGGAGGCCTGATGCGGGTTCTGTTTGTCTGCCTGGGCAATATCTGCCGGTCGCCGACGGCGGAGGGCGTGTTGCGTCACAAGCTGCGCGAAGCGGGGTTGGCCGAGCGGATCGAAGTCGCCTCCGCGGGAACCGGCGAATGGCACATCGGCAAGGCGCCGGACAAGCGCAGCCAGCGTGCAGCCCTGCGGCGCGGTTATGACCTGTCGGCCCAGCGCGCCCGGCAGGTCAGCAGCGAGGACTTTGCCCGCTACGACCTGATCCTGGCGATGGACGAAAGCAACTTGCGCAACCTCAAGGCGCTGCAACCGGCGCAGGGCAAGGCCGAGCTGGATCTGTTCCTGCGGCGCTACGAGGCGGCGGTGAACGAGGTGCCGGATCCTTATTACGACGGCGAGCAGGGTTTCGAGCAGGTACTGGACCTGATCGAGTACGCCAGCGACCGGCTGGTGATCGAGCTGAAGGGGCGGCTATGAGCTTGCATCTGCAATCCGGGGTTTCCCTCAAGCCGTTCAACAGCTTCGGGGTCGATGTGCGTGCGCAGCTGTTCGCCGAAGCCCACAGCGACGCCGACGTGCGTGAGGCGCTGGCCTACTCGGCCGAGCATCGACTGCCGTTGCTGGTGATCGGTGGCGGCAGCAACCTGCTGCTGACCGGCGATATCCAGGCGCTGGTATTGCGCATGAGCAGCCGCGGCATACGCCTGCTGAGCGACGATGGCCAGCGGGTGGTGGTCGAGGCCGAGGCCGGCGAGACCTGGCATCCCTTCGTGCTGTGGACTCTGGAGCAGGGGCTGTCCGGCCTGGAAAACCTCAGCCTGATCCCGGGCACCGTGGGCGCTGCGCCGATGCAGAACATCGGCGCCTACGGGGTCGAGATCAAGGATGTGTTCGCCGGCCTGACCGCGCTGGACCGGCAGAGCGGCGAGCTGCGGGATTTCAGCCTGGAAGAATGCCGGTTCGCCTACCGCGACAGTCTGTTCAAGCAGCAGGCCGGTCGCTGGCTGATCCTGCGGGTGCGTTTCGCGTTGGCCCGCAGCCAGCACCTGCACCTGGAGTACGGCCCGGTGTGCCAGCGCTTGAGCGAGCAGGGCATCGAGCACCCGACCGCGACCGATGTCAGTCGCGCCATCTGTAGCATCCGCAGCGAAAAGCTGCCGGATCCGGCGGTGCTGGGCAATGCCGGCAGCTTCTTCAAGAATCCGGTGGTGCCCGCCGCCCTGGCGGCCCGGATTCGCCAGCAACATGCCGGGCTGGTGGGCTATCCCCAGCCGGACGGGCAAGTGAAGCTGGCGGCGGGCTGGCTGATCGAGCAGGCCGGCTGGAAAGGCTTTCGCGAGGGTGATGCCGGGGTTCATCGCCTGCAGTCGCTGGTGCTGGTCAATCATGGCCAGGCCACGGGCTTGCAGCTGTTGAGCCTGGCGCAAAGGATCCAGAAGGATATCGCCGAGCGCTTCCAGGTCGAGCTGGAGATGGAACCCAATCTCTATTGATCCCGCTCTGTTGAGCTACGCTGGAAACACCCCAGAGAAGCCTTGCACGGTTCACCCCTTGCAAGGCTTTTTTGTTAACGGCGACTTAACCTGGCTGCCTGACAATGCAACTATTTGTCCCCCAAAGGCCCGGTGAAGACGCCTGCGTCGTCATAAGAGAGCCCATTAGCCTGAGTCGATCTGCTTGCACCAGTCGTTGTACCCAACGGCAGATTGCTCGACCCCATAAACGAAAAAATATGCGGGCGTGCCCATGATTACCCTGAAACTCAACGGTCAAGATCATCAACTGGATGTCACCGAGGACATGCCGCTGCTCTGGGCTATCCGCGACGTGGCGGGTTACAACGGCACCAAGTTCGGGTGCGGCATGGGCCTGTGCGGCGCGTGCACCATTCATATCGACGGTGCGCCGGCGCGCAGTTGCATCACGCCGATCGGCTCGGTGGTCGGGCAGAACGTCAGCACCATCGACAACCTGCACAGCGACCCGATCGGCAAGGTCGTGCAGCAGGCCTGGCTGGACACCGCGGTCGCCCAGTGCGGCTACTGCCAGGGTGGGCAGATCATGTCAGCCACCGCCTTGCTCAAGACCCATCCCAACCCCAGCGACGAGCAGATCGAAGAGGCCATGGTCGGCAACATCTGTCGCTGCGGCACCTACAACCGGATCAAGACCGCGATCCGCCAGGCGTCCAGCCACCTGCAGGAGGCCAAGGCATGAGCCGCTTGCCGAACGATTTCGCCCTGAGCAACCTCAGCCGCCGTGGCTTTCTCAAGGGCGTCGGCGCCACCGGCGCGCTGGTGCTGGCGGCCAGTTGGGGTTGGCGGGATGCATTGGCCGAAGAGAAGAAATTCGGCGCCGATGGCATGCCCCATGGCTGGGTCGACGACCCGAAGGTGTACCTGAGTATCGCCGCCGACGGCAGTGTGACCGTGGTCTGCAACCGCTCGGAAATGGGCCAGGGCGTGCGCACCAGCCTGAGCATGGTGGTCGCTGACGAACTGGAGGCCGATTGGGCGCTGGTGAAGGTCCGGCAGGCGCCGGGCGACGAGGAGATTTTCGGCAACCAGGACACCGACGGTTCCCGCAGCATGCGCCACTGGTACGAACCGATGCGCCGCTGCGGCGCGGCCGCGCGGACCATGCTCGAACAGGCCGCGGCCGATCAGTGGAAGGTGCCGCTGGGCGAGTGCCGGGCCCACCTGCACAAGGTGGTTCACCAGCCTTCGGGCCGCGAGCTGGGCTATGGCGCCCTGGCCGGCGCGGCGAGCGCCCTGGCGGTGCCGGCCCGGGATAGCTTGCGTCTCAAGCAGCCCGGGGAGTTTCGCTACATCGGCAAGGAAGGCACCCGCGCCATCGATGGCGCGGATATCGTCAATGGCCGGGCGGTCTACGGCGCCGATGTGCATATCGACGGCATGCTCTTCGCCACCGTGGCGCGCCCGCGGGTGTATGGCGGCCAGGTCAAATTCGTCGATGACAGCGCGGCGCTGAAAGTCCCCGGTGTGATCAAGGTGGTACGCATCGACAGTCGCCCCCTGCCTTCCGAGTTCCAGCCGCTGGGCGGCGTGGCGGTGCTCGCGAGCAATACCTGGGCGGCGATCAAGGGGCGCGAGGCGCTGAAGATCGAATGGGATGACGGCGCCAACGCCGGGTACGACTCGATTGCCTATCGCAAGGAACTGGAGGCCGCGGCGCTCAAGCCGGGCAAGGTGGTGCGCAACACTGGCAATATCGACCAGGCCATGAGTGGCGCCGACAGCAGCCTGGAGGCCTCCTATTATCTGCCGCACCTGGCGCAGGCGCCGATGGAGCCGATGGTCGCCGTGGCGCGTTTCCAGGACGGCCATTGCGAAGCCTGGGCGCCTAGTCAGGCACCCCAGGTGACCCGCGAACGCATCGCCGAGCGCCTGGGCATTGCCTTCGACAAGGTAACGGTCAACATCACCTTGCTCGGCGGTGGCTTCGGGCGCAAATCCAAGCCCGACTTCGTCATTGAAGCCGCGATCCTCGCCAAGGAAGTGCCAGGCAAGGCCGTGCGGGTGCAATGGACCCGCGAGGACGACCTTCACAACTCCTACTTCCACACGGTGTCGGCGGAATACCTCAAGGCCGGCCTGGGCAAGGACGGCCTGCCATCCGCATGGCTGCACCGCACCGTGGCGCCGAGCATCACGGCGTTGTTTGCCCCGGGCATGAACCATGAGGCGGCGTTCGAACTGGGCATGGGCTTTACCAACATGGCCTATGCGATTCCCAACGTGCGCCTGGAGAACCCCGAGGCCGCCGTCCATACCCGGGTTGGCTGGTATCGCTCGGTGTCGAACATCCCGCATGGTTTTGCTATCCAGAGCTTCGTCGACGAACTGGCCCACAAAGCCGGTGAGGACCCGCTGCAGTACCAGCTCAAATTGCTCGGACCGGATCGCAAGATCGACCCGCGGACCCTGAGCGAAGAGTGGAACTACGGTGAGTCGCCGGAACGCTACCCGATCGACACCGGGCGGATGCGCGGCGTGCTCGAGACGGCCGCCAAGGCGGCGGGCTGGGGTCGCAGCCTGCCCAAGGGGCGCGGCCTGGGGCTGGCGGTGCATTACAGCTTCGTCACCTATGTGGCGGCGGTGATCGAGGTCGAGGTCAAGGACGATGGCACCCTGATTGTGCACAAGGCCGATATCGCCGTGGACTGCGGCCCGCAAATCAACCCCGAACGTATCCGCTCGCAGTTCGAGGGCGCCTGTGTGATGGGCCTGGGCAACGCGGTGGTGGGAGAGATCAGCTTCAAGGACGGCAAGGTCCAGCAGGACAACTTCCACATGTATGAAGTGGCGCGCATGTCCCTGGCGCCGAAGGAAGTGGCCGTGCATCTGGTGACGCCGCCAGGCGAGGTGCCGCTGGGCGGGGTCGGCGAGCCGGGCGTGCCGCCTATCGCGCCGGCGCTGTGCAATGCGATCTTCGCCGCCACCGGCAAGCGCATCCGCAATCTGCCGGTGCGTTACCAGTTGCAAGGCTGGCAACAGGCGGCGAAGGCCTGATGGACAGTGTCGACCTGAATGTCCTGCGCAGCGTGCTGGAGTGGCGCCGCGCGGGGCAGCGCGTGATGTTGTACAGCGTGGTCCAGACCTGGGGCAGTGCGCCGCGTCCGCCCGGCGCCATGCTGGCGTTGCGCGGCGACGGCGTGGTGATCGGTTCGGTCTCGGGTGGCTGTATCGAGGACGATCTGATTGCCCGTCTGCACGATGGTCGCCTGCCTGAGGAGGGACCGCCGGTGCAACTGGTGACTTACGGGGTGACTCGCGAGGAGGCGGCGCGTTTTGGCCTGCCATGCGGCGGCACCCTGCGCCTGACCGAGGAACGGGTCGGCGACCCGGCCTGGGTCGCCGAGTTGCTGGCCCGCTGCGAAGCCCATGAGATCGTTGCCCGGGAGTTGCACCTGGGCAGTGGCGAAGTGCGGTTGAGCGCGGCCGGCAAGACCGATGTGCTGAGCTTCGATGGCGAGACCTTGCGGGCGATCTACGGTCCGCGCTGGCGTTTGTTGCTGATCGGTGCCGGGCAATTGTCGCGGTACGTGGCGCAGATGGCGCGCTTGCTGGATTTCGAAGTGCTGATCTGCGACCCGCGCAAGGAGTTCGTCTACGGCTGGGAGGAGGGGCACGGGCGGTTTGTGCCGGGAATGCCGGACGAGGCTGTGCTGAGCATCGAGACCGACGAGCGGACGGCCATCGTCGCGCTGACTCATGACCCCAGGCTGGACGACATGGCGTTGCTGACCGCGCTCAACTCCCGGGCGTTCTATGTCGGCGCGCTGGGATCGCGAGTCAACAGTCGGAAGCGACGGGAGAATCTGGCGCTGCTGGGGTTGGAGCCACAGGCCATCGAGCGCTTGCACGGGCCGATCGGCCTGCCTATCGGCAGCCACACACCGCCCGAAATTGCCCTGTCGGTAATGTCGGAGATCGTCGCGATCAAGAATGGTATCGACCCGTCGCAGAAAAAAACCTTGGCGGTGGCCGAGCAGGTGGGCGCTTGAGCGAATGGCCGTGCGTGGTGATCCTGGCGGCGGGGCAAGGCAGTCGTTATCGCCAAGTGGCCGGGGCCGGGCAGGACAAGTTGCTGGCGCCGTGCCGCGGACGGGATGCGGTGGTCAGGCCGGTGCTCGAGCAGGTGCTGTCGAATCTGCCAGCATCGCTTGCTCGCAGGGTCCTGGTGACCACGGCGGACCGGCCCGAGGTGAAAGCCCTGGCTGAGGCGTATGGCTGCCAGGTGGTGCTCCTGGACTCACCCGGCATGGGTGACAGCCTGGCTGCCGCCGTTGCAGCCTGCGCCGACGCCAGGGGCTGGCTGGTGCTGCTGGGGGACATGCCCTTTATCCAGCCGTCGAGCATCGAGCTTGTGGCGCAAGGGCTGGGCGAGCGGACGATTCGGGTGCCGGTGCATGGCGGGACCTATGGCCATCCGGTGGCCTTTGGCACGGCCCTTGGGCCTGCGTTGCAGGGGTTGTCCGGGGATCGAGGGGCCAGGCCGCTATTTGCCTTGGGCCAGGTGGTCGAAGTGGCGTTGGAGGACGCGGGAGTGTTGTGGGATGTGGATGTGCCGCAGGCGCTGGTTTTTAGCGGCTGAAGCCTGGGCAGGGGGGAGCAGGGGCAGGCTTGGGCCTGTATGACGGCGACGCCGTTCCTGTGGGCGTGAGCTTGCCCGCGATGCTTTCGAAACCGCTATAAAAAAGCCCCGCCTGGGTGACCAGGCGGGGCTTTTTATCGGCTCAGGAATCAGGCGAGGGGTTTAGGCTCATGCTCTTCTTTCTGGGCCTTGGGGTGATGCTCTACCACTTCTTCTTCGACGGCACGCGGGGTTTCGTCAGCGGCAGGAGCGGCTTGCTCGATCACCGGCTCGGCGGCAGGGGCCACCTCGACAGCGGCTGGCGCAGGTTCGACGGCCACCACGGCTTCAGCCGGAGCTTCTGCGGCAGCAGCGGCGGCCAGTTCGGCTTCCTTCTGCAGACGCTCGGCTTCGCGCTTGCGACGGCGCACTTCGCGCGGGTCGTTCGGCGCTCGACCATTGCTGGTCAGGGCGCTGGCCGGGGCGGCCTCGACAACCGGTGCGACCGCTTCGGCGACAGGTGCTTCAACCGGAGCGACAACCACCGGCTCGGCAGCCACAGGGGCGGCAACTACCGGCTCGACGGCGACAGGTTGTGCCGCCACGACTTCTTCGGTCACGGTTTCCGTGACGGGAGCAGGCGCTTCGACAGCGGGTGCTTCGGCTTCAACCACCGCTGGCTCGACCGCTTGCTCGAAGGCGCGAGGCGCTTGCGGGGCGGGCTCTGCGACCGGCTGTTGGGCTGGCGCCTCGACTGCTGGCTCGACGGCGGCGGGTTGCTCGGCAATCACTTCTGGCGCCGCGTGTTCTTCGCGAGCCTGAGCCAGTTCAACAGCGGGTGCCGCAGGAGCTTCTACCACTGTCGTGGCTTCGACTGCCGGTGCTTCGGCTACAGGTGCTTCGACTACCGAAGGTTCGGTGGTCGGAGCGGTTTCCTGGACAGCGGCGGTGGCACGCTCGGCCTGCTCGTGAGCCTGGGCTTCGGCAGGGGCGCTGATCACGCTGCTGGCAACGGCGGCAGTCACCGCCAGGCCGGCGGCCAGATCGGCGCTGCTTGGTTCTTCGGCGTTTTCTTCCGAGCCTTCGATCACATTGCCGTTGGCGTCGCGCTGACGCTCGCGACGGTTGCTGCGACGACGCTGGCCACGGGAGCGGCGGCGTGGACGATCGCCCTCGGCGTTCTCCTGGCCGTCTTCCTGCAGTTGCTCTTCATTCGGCAGCAGCTCTTCTTCAGCTACGGCAGCGGCCTGTTCGGCGCGTGGTTGACGCTCTTCGCGCGGTGGACGCGGCTGACGCTCTTCCCGTGGCTGACGAGCCGGGCGCTCTTCAGCGGCAGCGGCTGGAGCGGTATCCAGCGGTTCGCGCAGTTCGCGCACGCGTTCTTCACGCTCGCCACGTGGCTTGCGCTCTTCACGTGGTGGACGCGGCTGACGCTCTTCGCGCGGCGGACGTGGTGCGCGCTCTTCGCGAGCGGTGGCCTGGACTTCCTCGCGGGCTTCGCGAACTTCACGTGGCTGACGCTCTTCGCGTGGCGCGCGCTCTTCACGTGGGGCACGTTCTTCGCGCGGCTTGCGCTCTTCGTCACGGCGACCGTTACGGTTGCGGCTCTGCTGGCGACCGTTGCGGCGTTCCTCGTTACGGGCAGGGCGCTCGGCGGCCGGTTTTTCCACTACGGCTGGAGCGGCTGGCTCTTCCTTGGTGGCGAACAGGCTGACCAGCGATTTCACCAGGCCCTTGAACAGGCTTGGCTCGGCAACGGCGGCTGGAGCGGCGACAGGCGCTGCGACGGCTTCGGTTGGAACCGGGGCGTTGGCGCGGGCCGGGGCAGTCTTGACCGCCGCTTCCTGGCGAACCAGGGTACGGGTCGCGGCGGCTGGCTGGACTTCTTCGGCCTCGGCGGCGGCAGCGGCGATTTCGTAGCTGGACTGGTTGTTGGCGGCTTCCGGGCTGTCATCGCGCAGGCGCTGCACTTCGAAGTGCGGCGTTTCGAGATGGTCGTTCGGCAGGATGACGATACGAGCGCGGGTGCGCAGTTCGATCTTGGTGATCGAGTTGCGTTTTTCGTTGAGCAGGAAAGCGGCGACCGGAATCGGCACTTGGGCGCGGACTTCGGCGGTGCGGTCTTTCAGGGCTTCTTCTTCGATCAGGCGCAGGATGGCCAGCGACAGCGATTCGACGTCGCGGATGATGCCGGTGCCGTTGCAGCGCGGGCAGACGATGCCGCTGCTTTCGCCGAGCGATGGACGCAGGCGCTGACGGGACATTTCCAGCAGGCCGAAGCGCGAGATGCGACCGACCTGGACGCGAGCGCGGTCGGCTTCCAGGCATTCGCGGACTTTTTCTTCCACGGCGCGCTGGTTCTTGGCGGGGGTCATGTCGATGAAGTCGATGACGATCAGGCCGCCGATGTCGCGCAGGCGCAGCTGGCGAGCGATTTCTTCCGCTGCCTCGAGGTTGGTCTGCAGGGCGGTCTCTTCGATGTCGCTGCCTTTGGTGGCGCGGGCCGAGTTGATGTCGATGGACACCAGGGCTTCGGTCGGATCGATGACGATGGAGCCGCCGGAAGGCAGTTCGACGACGCGCTGGAAAGCGGTTTCGATCTGGCTTTCGATCTGGAAACGGTTGAACAGCGGCACGCTGTCTTCGTACAGCTTGATCTTGCTGGCGTACTGCGGCATCACCTGGCGAATGAAGGTCAGGGCTTCGTCCTGGGCTTCGACGCTGTCGATCAACACTTCGCCGATGTCCTGGCGCAGGTAATCGCGGATGGCGCGGATGATTACGTTGCTTTCCTGGTAGATCAGGAAAGGCGCGGCGCGATCCAGCGATGCCTCCTTGATGGCGGTCCAGAGTTGCAGCAGGTAGTCGAGGTCCCACTGCATTTCTTCGCTGCTGCGGCCCAGGCCCGCAGTACGCACGATCAGGCCCATGTCGGCAGGGGCTACCAGGCCGTTCAGGGCTTCGCGCAGTTCGTTGCGCTCTTCGCCTTCGATGCGGCGAGAAATACCACCGGCACGCGGGTTGTTCGGCATCAGCACCAGGTAACGACCGGCCAGGCTGATGAAGGTGGTCAGGGCTGCGCCCTTGTTGCCACGTTCTTCTTTCTCGACCTGGACGATGACTTCCTGGCCTTCGCTCAGGACGTCCTTGATATTGACGCGGCCTTCGGGGGCTTTCTTGAAGTATTCGCGGGAGATTTCTTTGAGGGGCAGGAAGCCGTGGCGCTCAGAGCCGAAATCGACAAAGGCAGCCTCGAGGCTTGGTTCGATGCGAGTGATGCGGCCTTTATAGATGTTGGCCTTCTTCTGCTCGCGGGCACCGGACTCGATGTCCAGGTCGTAGAGGCGTTGGCCATCTACCAGGGCAACACGCAACTCTTCGGGTTGAGTTGCGTTAATCAGCATTCTTTTCATGTAGTACCGTCGGTTTCCGGGCTGCCGGAAACGGCGTTCGGCACACACGACTTCTCACGGTCGGTGTCAGGTGCGTCAGGAGCGGTTGGCCGCTCCAGTGTCTAGCGAATCCGGCCAGTTGGGGCGAACTCGCGACTCACGCGTCCTGCTTGCTGGGGTGACAAAAGGCACCTCTTAAGCAAAAGCTCAATCAGGAGGAGGAATCAACCGGTGGCTGTGGACGATATGAAGCGTCTTGATAAAGCCTAATGCTACACAGTCCGACGGTTGTGCATCTCCACCCTACACGTATCCCTGATAATTCGGGTGCTGCCGCGCGCAGAATCCGCAGCGGGTTGGCATTTACCGTGAACTCCGAAAGGGGAGGTCACGCATCATGGCTAATTTAGGCGGTGTTTCCGAAGCGTTCGCTTGGGTTCGTTCGCTGCTGACTGCACTTTGTGAACTGGCCGTTAATATTTGCTCGAAAGGCGAGTGAGAACTCTGCTTTTCGGCGGGCTTCAGGCCTCATGTCACCTGCGCTTGTTACAACTGCAAAACTCTACCGTTCGTAGCGAAAGCCCCGTAGGACGGCCTTGCGTCCTGGTGAATTGCGTTGGTCAGGGCCGGCTGTTGGCCGTTGGTCCGCTGTCCAGGCCGCTTTTGGCGGCGTTCGCGACTATAGCAGTAATCATTAAGTGCTTCAAATCCATAAAAAATTGTTATCATTTGCGCCATGACGACTACTGCCCCCTCCACCTCAGGCGTTCAACTGCTCGAGGTTTCGCCGGAATATGCCGGCCAACGAATCGACAATTTCCTTCTCGCTCGGCTCAAAGGCGTGCCCAAGACCTTGATTTATCGCATTTTGCGCAAAGGCGAAGTGCGGGTGAACAAGGGGCGGATCAAGCCCGAATACAAGCTGCAGGCGGGCGACATCGTGCGTGTGCCGCCGGTGCGTGTGCCCGAGCGTGACGAACCTGTGCCGGTGGCCCAGGGGTTGTTGCAGCGCCTGGAAGCGTCGATTGTCTACGAAGACAAAGCACTGATCGTGATCAACAAGCCCGCCGGTATCGCTGTGCACGGTGGTAGTGGGTTGAATTTCGGGGTGATCGAAGCCTTTCGTCAGTTGCGCCCCGATGCCAAGGAGTTGGAACTGGTGCATCGCCTCGATCGGGACACCTCCGGGCTGTTGATGATCGCCAAGAAGCGCAGCATGTTGCGCCATCTGCACGAAGCCTTGCGCGGTGACGGTGTCGACAAGCGCTATATGGCGCTGGTTCGGGGCAATTGGGCCACTTCGGTCAAGCAGGTTCGCGCGCCGTTGCTCAAGAGCAACCTGCGCTCCGGGGAGCGCATGGTCGAAGTCAATGAAGAGGGCAAGGAGGCTTTGACCCTGTTCAAGGTGCTGCGCCGTTTCGGCGATTTCGCCACCATGGTCGAAGCCAAGCCGGTAACTGGCCGTACTCACCAGATTCGTGTGCATACCCTGCATGCCGGCCATTGCATTGCCGGCGACAGCAAGTACGGTGATGACGATTTCACCAAGGAAATTCGCGATCTGGGCGGCAAGCGCCTGTTCCTGCATGCCTACATGCTGACCGTGCCGCTGCCCGATGGCGGCGAGTTGAAGCTGCAGGCGCCGGTGGATGAGATGTGGGCCAAGACCGTGGAGCGGCTGAGCAGTGCACCCTGAATACAAGCTGCTGATTTTCGATTGGGACGGCACCCTGGCCGATTCCATTGGTCGGATAGTCGAGTCGATGCACGTAGCCTCTGATCGTTCGGGGTTCGCGCGTTGCGACGATTTTGCGGTCAAGGGCATCATTGGCCTGGGGCTGCCTGAGGCGATCCGTACGCTGTATCCGGAAATCGGCGATGCCGAATTGATCGATTTCCGTCAGCACTATGCCGATCACTACATTGCCCTGGAGGCTGAGCCTTCTCCGTTGTTTGCGGGGGTGGCGCAGTCCCTCGAAGCGTTTCGGCGCGAGGGGTACCATCTGGCGGTGGCTACCGGCAAGGCGCGGCGAGGGTTGGATCGGGTGTTGAAGGCGCATGGCTGGGAAGATTATTTCGATATCACCCGGGCTGCCGACGAAACGGCGAGCAAGCCTCATCCATTGATGCTCGAGCAGATTCTTGCGCATTGCGAGGTGCGTCCCGAACAGGCGTTGATGGTGGGGGATTCCTCCTTCGATCTGCTGATGGCGCGCAATGCGGGCATGGCCTCGGTTGCGGTCAGTTATGGCGCGCAATCGCTGGAAGCCTTGCAGGTCTATGAGCCGCGCCTGGCTATTGATAGTTTCCCTCAGTTGCAGGCCTGGCTTGGCCAACACGACAACTGAGTTTTTCGGGGTTGAGAAGCATGAGCGACGAGTGGAAGGCGCCAACTGAATCGGCAGCCGACGATACCGGCGACAAAAGCTGGAAGCTGCTGGAAAAGACCCTGCTGGCCGGTGTGCAGGAGCAGCGGCGCGCACGGCGCTGGGGGATCTTTTTCAAGCTCCTGACCTTCGTTTATCTGTTTGTGGCGCTGCTGCTGTTCACGCCATTGATGGATATGGAAAAGTCCGCCGCCCGTGGCGCCGGTTATACGGCGCTGATCGAAGTGACGGGGATGATCGCGGACAAGGAGCCGGCCAGCGCCGATAACATTGTCACCAGCCTGAGGGCCGCTTTCGAGGATTCGAAGGTCAAGGGTATCGTGCTGCGTATCAACAGCTCGGGTGGCAGCCCGGTGCAGTCGGGTTATGTCTATGATGAAATCCGTCGTCTGCGCGGCCTGCATCCCGATATCAAGGTATATGCGGTCATTGCCGACCTTGGGGCTTCCGGCGCCTATTACATTGCCAGCGCTGCCGACCAGATCTATGCCGACAAGGCCAGCCTGGTAGGCTCCATCGGTGTCACGGCGGCCGGATATGGCTTTGTCGGCACCATGGAGAAGCTGGGTGTGGAGCGTCGTACCTACACTTCGGGCGAGCATAAGTCGTTCCTCGATCCGTTCCAGCCGCAAAAGCCCGAGGAAACCCAGTTCTGGCAGGGCGTGCTGGATACCACTCACCGCCAGTTCATCGCCAGCGTCAAGCAAGGGCGGGGCGAGCGTCTCAAGGACAAGGATCATCCTGAGCTGTTCTCCGGCCTGGTCTGGTCGGGCGAGCAGGCGCTGCAATTGGGGTTGATCGACGGTCTGGGTAGCGCCAGCTCGGTTGCTCGGGATGTGGTCGGTGAGAAGGAGTTGGTGGATTTCACCGTCCAGGAATCGCCTTTCGACTGTTTCTCGAAAAAGCTGGGTGCCAGCGTTGCCGAGCGTCTGGCCATGTGGATGGGTTTTCAGGGGCCGACGCTGCGCTGAGTCGTCGCCCCAATAAAAAAGCCGACCTTGGGTCGGCTTTTTTATTGGGTGTCAGGGAATTTCGATGCCTTCGGTGAGCAGCATGTCCACCAGGCGGATGAGCGGCAGGCCGATCAGGCTGCTGGCATCGCTGCCTTCGGTGCTGCGGAACAGGCTGATGCCCAGGCCTTCGGCCTTGAAGCTGCCGGCGCAGTCATAGGGTTGTTCGGCGAGCAGGTAGCGTTCGATGCGGGCGGGGCTCAGGTCGCGCATGTGCACGGTGAAAGGAATGCAATCGACCTGGCAGGTGCCGGTTTTGCTGTTGAGCAGGGCCAGGCCAGTAAGGAAGGTCACACTGGCGCCGCTGGCGGCGAGCAGTTGTTCGCGGGCCTTTTCGAAAGAATGGGGTTTGCCGATGATGCGCTCGCCAAGTGTCGCCACCTGGTCGGAACCGATGATCAGGTGGTCCGGATAAGCGGGCGCCAGGGCACGGGCTTTCTCTTCGGCCAGGCGCTTGACCAGGTCGACGGCAGGTTCGCCGGGCCGATGGCTTTCGTCGATATCCGGAGAGTGGCAGGCGAATGGCAGGCGCAGGCGGGTAAGCAATTCGCGGCGGTAAGCCGAGCTTGAGGCGAGTAATAAAGGCAGCATGCGCGTCTCCTGAGGCTGGCCGCGAATTCTAGCGGGGCTTGCAAGTGACGGACAGGGCTGAATTTCCTTTGACATGGCCGGGGGCATCCCTATAATGCTGCGCCTATGTTGAATGACCCGATTCCACCTCACGTTGACCCGCGCAAATTGGCCGACCGTGGCACCACCCTCCAGGGTGAACTGCTGCTGGCTGATTTGGAGAGACTCTGCGACCCGCTTTCCGACAATGTCGGTACGGTGCAGGCTAAATTCGTTTTCGAGCGTGACGAGCGTAAAGCTGTAGTTATCCACAGCTCCATCGACGTCGAAGTCAAAATGGTTTGCCAGCGTTGTCTTGAGCTGGTCACCCTGCCGATCCACAGTGAGTGCAGTTACGCTGTGGTGAAGGAGGGTGCGAATACCCAGTCGTTGCCGAAAGGTTATGACGTGCTGGAACTGGGCGAGGATCCTTTGGATCTGCAGGCGTTGATCGAGGAAGAGCTTTTGCTTGCCTTGCCCATCGTGCCTGCTCATCATCCGGAAGAATGCCAGCAGCCGGCGGGGCTCGATGAGCCCGAACCGAGCGAGGACGAGGTAACGCGGTCCAACCCGTTCAGTGTATTGGCGCAGTTAAAGCGTGACCCAAACGTTTAGGAGTTAATCAATTATGGCTGTTCAGCAGAACAAAAAATCCCGCTCTGCCCGTGACATGCGCCGTTCGCACGACGCTCTCGAGGCTAGCACCCTGTCCGTAGAAAAGACCACCGGTGAAGTTCACCTGCGTCACCACGTATCGCCAGAAGGCGTATACCGTGGTCGTAAAGTGATCGACAAGGGCGCTGACGAGTAATCCTTGTCCGCTCAAGTCATCGCGATTGACGCAATGGGCGGGGACTTCGGTCCCCGCAGCATTGTTCAGGCCAGTATTGCTTGCCTGTCTGCCTCCCCCTCGCTGCACCTGGCCCTCGTCGGTCAACCTTTCCTTCTAGAAGAACTGATTTCCGGTCATTCGGCTGTGGATCGCGCGCGCCTGACGGTTGTGCCTGCCGCGGAAGTCATTGGCATGGACGAAAAGCCTTCCCAGGCTTTGCGTGGCAAGCCGGATTCCTCCATGCGGGTAGCGCTCGAGCTGCTGCGTGATGGCAAGGTCCAGGCCTGTGTCAGTGCCGGTAACACCGGTGCGCTGATGGCGTTGTCGCGTTATGTATTGAAAACCCTTCCCGGCATCGACCGCCCGGCAATGGTGGCGGCTATCCCTACCCAGCGGGGCTATTGCCAGTTGCTGGATCTGGGGGCCAACGTCGATTGCAGTGCCGAGCATCTGTTCCAGTTCGCGGTCATGGGGTCGGTGGCGGCCGAGACGCTGGGAGTCGTTCGCCCGCGTGTCGCATTGCTCAATATCGGCACCGAGGACATCAAGGGTAACCAGCAGGTCAAGCTGGCGGCCAGCCTGTTGCAGAATGCCCGGGGCCTGAATTACATCGGTTTTGTCGAGGGGGACGGTTTGTATCGCGGTGAAGCCGATGTGGTGGTATGCGATGGTTTCGTCGGCAATATCCTGCTCAAGTCCAGCGAAGGGCTGGCGACCATGATTGCCGCGCGTATCGAGGCGCTGTTCAAGCAGAACATGGTTTCCCGTGTGGTGGGTGCCCTGGCGTTGCCGCTGATGCGGCGTTTGCAGGCCGATCTGGCGCCGGCGCGACATAATGGCGCGAGCTTTCTCGGCTTGCAGGGCATTGTCGTGAAAAGCCATGGCTCCGCGGGTGTCCAGGGGTTCCAGAGCGCTATTCAGCGGGCGTTGATCGAGATTCAGGAAAACCTTCCCGAGCGCCTGCACGGGCGCCTCGAGGATCTGCTGCTTTAGGCGTTTTCACGCGGTAATGCTTAAATGTGACCGCTCAGTTCAATTGACCATCCAACTGTCAGTTTCTTGCGTCCACCACGGTGCGACGTCAATTCTCCGACGACAAGATCATTAGGGGCTTGTTACATGTCTGCATCCCTCGCATTCGTCTTTCCAGGACAGGGCTCGCAGTCCCTCGGCATGTTGGCCGAGCTGGGCGCGCAGTACCCGCTGATCCTCGAAACCTTCAAAGAAGCTTCCGATGCACTGGGCTACGATCTGTGGGCCCTGACCCAAGAGGGTCCCGAAGAGCTGCTCAATCAGACCGATAAGACCCAGCCGGCCATCCTCACCGCTTCCATCGCCCTGTGGCGCCTGTGGCTGGCGGAAGGTGGCGCGCGTCCGGCGTTCGTTGCCGGTCACAGCCTGGGTGAATACAGCGCCCTGGTCGCCGCTGGCAGCCTGACGCTGGGCGAAGCCGTGAAGCTGGTAGAGCGCCGCGGTCAGTTGATGCAAGAAGCCGTTCCTGCAGGGCAGGGCGGCATGGCGGCGATTCTCGGCCTGGAAGATGCCGATGTACTGGCTGCCTGTGCCGAAGCGGCGCAGGGGGAAGTGGTCAGCGCGGTCAACTTCAACTCCCCGGGCCAGGTGGTCATCGCCGGCGCCAAGGCTGCGGTCGAGCGGGCCATCGAGGGTTGCAAGACCCGTGGCGCCAAGCGCGCCATGCCATTGCCTGTGAGCGTGCCGTCGCACTGCGAGCTGATGCGCCCGGCCGCCGAGCGTTTCGCCGAGGCGATTGCCGCCATCGACTGGCAGGCGCCGCAGATCCCATTGGTGCAGAACGTCAGCGCCGATGTGGCGCCAGACCTGGAAACCCTCAAGCGCGACCTGCTGGAGCAGTTGTACAAGCCGGTTCGCTGGGTGGAGTCGGTGCAGACCCTAGCCGCCAAGGGCGCAACCCAGCTGGTCGAGTGCGGTCCTGGCAAGGTCCTGGCCGGCCTCAACAAGCGCTGCGCCGAAGGTGTCTCGACCTCTAACCTGAATACCCCAGATGCCTTCGCTGCCGCTCGTGCGGCGCAGGCCTGAATTAGGAGAAGCTTGCATGAGTCTGCAAGGTAAAGTTGCACTGGTTACCGGTGCCAGTCGTGGTATTGGCCAGGCCATCGCGCTTGAGCTGGGTCGCCTGGGTGCGATCGTCGTGGGAACCGCGACTTCCGCTTCGGGTGCCGAGCGTATCGCTGCCACCCTGAAGGAAAACGGCATTCAGGGCACCGGTCTTGAGCTCAATGTCACCAGCGACGAGTCCGTTGCTGCCGTACTGGCCACCATTCAGGAGCAGTTCGGCGCGCCGGCGATCCTGGTGAATAACGCCGGTATTACCCGTGACAACCTGATGATGCGCATGAAAGACGACGAGTGGTACGACGTGGTCGATACCAACCTGAACAGTCTGTATCGCCTGACCAAGGGCGTTCTGCGCGGCATGACCAAGGCTCGTTGGGGGCGGATCATCAGTATCGGTTCGGTAGTGGGTGCCATGGGCAACGCCGGCCAAGTAAACTACGCCGCCGCCAAGGCCGGTCTGGAAGGTTTCAGCCGTGCCCTGGCACGTGAAGTCGGCTCGCGGTCGATTACCGTGAACTCGGTGACGCCGGGTTTCATCGATACCGACATGACTCGCGAATTGCCCGAAGCGCAGCGTGAAGCCCTGCAAACACAAATTCCGCTGGGTCGTCTGGGGCAGGCTCAAGAGATCGCGCAAGTGGTCGCTTTTCTTGCATCCGACGGCGCGGCATACGTGACTGGGGCTACAATCCCGGTGAACGGCGGGATGTACATGTAAGTGAAATGTGACGGATTGCTTCAAAAAAATGTCATACGAGCTGTCTAAAATCCGTTATAAAGCTGCAACCAATTTATAGGCAGATGGCTGAAGGGTCTGGGGAGTGAAGCTTTCAGTTGAAAAGCTGAAAAGCCTTTCTATACACTTACCCACCGGCCAGCTGCCTGAATTTGTCCATTAGGAGTGAAAACAAGGTATGAGCACCATCGAAGAGCGCGTCAAGAAAATCGTTGCCGAGCAACTGGGCGTCAAAGAAGAAGAAGTTGTTAACACCGCTTCCTTCGTTGAAGACCTGGGTGCCGACTCCCTTGACACCGTTGAGCTGGTGATGGCTCTGGAAGAGGAATTCGAGACCGAAATCCCTGACGAAGAAGCTGAGAAGATCACTACCGTTCAAGCAGCTATCGACTACGTTACCAGCCACCAGGCTTAATCGTATTTAGTCGTTTTTTGCTGTCATGGAAAAACCGCACTGCCGTTACGGCGTGCGGTTTTTTCTTTAGGCCCGATGCAAAGTGTCGTCATTAGAAAAAAGGAGAGTGCTGTGTCGCGTAGACGCGTCGTAGTCACCGGTATGGGTATGTTGTCGCCACTGGGTACGGATGTTCCGAGCAGTTGGCAGGGCATTCTGGCTGGCCGCAGTGGCATTGGTCTGATCGAACACACCGACCTTTCTGCCTATTCCACCCGTTTTGGCGGCTCGGTAAAGGGCTTCAATGTCGAGGAATACCTGTCGGTCAAAGAGGCTCGCAAACTCGACCTGTTCATTCAATACGGCCTGGCGGCCGGTTTTCAGGCGGTGCGCAATGCCGGCCTGGAAGTGACCGATGCCAACCGTGAGCGAATCGGCGTTGCCATGGGTTCGGGTATTGGCGGTCTGACCAATATCGAAGAAACCAGCCGCACGCTGCATGATTCCGGCCCGCGTCGAATTTCTCCGTTCTTCGTGCCAGGCTCGATCATCAATATGATTTCCGGGTTCCTGTCCATCCATCTGGGTGCCCAGGGGCCGAACTACGCTATTTCCACAGCCTGTACCACCGGTACCCACTGCATCGGCATGGCGGCGCGCAATATCGCCTTTGGCGAAGCCGACGTGATGATCGCCGGTGGCGCTGAAATGGCTGCCTGCGGCCTGGGCATGGGGGGCTTCGGTGCCTCGCGCGCACTGTCGACCCGCAACGACGAGCCGACCCGCGCCAGCCGTCCTTGGGACAAGGGCCGTGATGGCTTCGTGCTGTCCGACGGTGCCGGTGCGCTGGTACTCGAGGAGCTGGAGCACGCCAAGGCCCGTGGCGCGACCATCTATGCCGAACTGATAGGTTTTGGCATGAGCGGCGACGCCTACCACATGACTTCGCCACCCGCCGACGGCGCCGGTGCGGCGCGCTGCATCGTCAATGCACTGCGCGACGCCAAGCTGAACGTCGATCAGGTGCAGTACATCAACGCCCACGGTACCTCGACCCCTGCTGGCGACCTGGCGGAAGCCGAGGCGATCAAGACGGTGTTCGGCGATCACGCCTACAAACTGGCGGTCAGTTCCACCAAGTCCATGACCGGTCACCTGCTGGGGGCGGCGGGGGCGATCGAGGCCATCTTCAGTGTGCTGGCGATCAACAGCCAGGCAGCGCCGCCGACCATCAACCTCGATGAGCCGGATGAAGGTTGCGACCTCGATTTCGTGCCGCATACCGCGCGCAGCATGGACATCGATGTGGTGCTGTCGAACTCCTTCGGGTTTGGCGGGACCAACGGATCGTTGGTGTTCCGCCGGTTCGCCGGCTGATGCAGAGCTGGGTCGACGGTCAACCGGCTGACGTTCTGTCGCTCAAGGACCGCGGCCTGGCCTATGGCGACGGCCTGTTCGAGACCATCGCGGTCAGGGCCGGTCGGCCCTTGCTGCTGGAGCGGCACCTGGCGCGCCTGGCCGAGGGCTGTACGCGCCTGGCCATCGTGGCCGATCAAGTGCTGATTTGCCGTGAAATTACCGCCTACGCCGGGCTGTTGGGTGAGGGGGTGCTCAAGCTGATCCTCACGCGCGGCGACAGCCAGCGCGGCTATGCCGCCAGCCCGGGCGCGCCACCGCGACGTATCCTCCAGGGCAGCCCGCCCGCGGCTTACCCGGCGGCACATGGCGAGCAGGGCATCCGTTTGTTTCCCTGTGTCACTCGGCTGGCCGAACAGCCGCTGTTGGCCGGTCTCAAGCACCTCAACCGCCTGGAGCAGGTGCTGGCTCGTGCCGAATGGCAGGACAGCGAGCATGCCGAAGGCCTGATGCTCGATGTTTCCGGTCGAGTGATCGAGGGGGTGTTCAGCAATCTGTTCCTGGTGCGCGACAACACCTTGTTCACTGCCGACTTGAGCCGTTGCGGCGTCGCCGGGGTGATGCGTGCTGAAATATTGTTTCAGGCTGCATCATTGGGCATCGCCACGGAAATAGCCGACATCAGTCCCGAACAGTTGCAGCAGGCCGACGAAGTCTTTGTCTGCAACAGCGTTTATGGCATTTGGCCGGTGTTGGCCTGTGGCGCGCTGCGCTGGCCGGCCGGACCGCTCACCCGTAAACTGCAACGCATTGTTCGCACGCTACTGGATGCCTGATTTGTGAGACGAAAATTATTGCTTCTGCTGGAGACCGGGCTGGTTCTGGCCGGTCTGGCGCTGGGCGCCTCGGCCTGGAAGCTGAACTCGGCGCTGGAGCAGCCTCTCAACCTGACTCAAGAGCAATTGCTCGATGTGCCGGCCGGCTCGACCCCGGGCGGCACCTTCAACCGCCTGCAGGCCACGGGTGTCCTCAAGGATGCCTTCTGGCTGCGCCTGTACTGGCGTTTCAACCTGGAAGGGCAGCCGCTGCACAGTGGCGAATACCGCATGACCCCGGGAATGACCGCGCAGGGCCTGATCGGCGTCTGGCAGCGTGGCGAAGTGGTGCAGTACAGCCTGACGCTGGTGGAGGGCTGGACCTTCCGTCAATTGCGCGCGGCCCTGGCCCGGCACGACAAGCTCGAGCAGACCCTGGAGGGGTTGAGTGACAGCGAGGTCATGGAGAAGCTCGGCCACGCCGGGGTTTTCCCCGAGGGCCGATTCTTTCCCGATACCTACCGTTTCGTGCGTGGCATGAGCGATCTCGAGCTGCTGGGCAAAGCCTATAACCGTCTGGACGAGGTGCTGGCCAAGGAGTGGAGCAAGCGTGCCGCCGATGCGCCTTATACCGAGCCTTACCAGGCGCTGATCATGGCTTCGCTGGTGGAGAAGGAAACCGGCGTGCCTCAGGAGCGCGGGCAGATTGCCGGGGTGTTCGTGCGCCGCATGCAGGTCGGCATGCTGCTGCAGACCGATCCAACGGTGATCTACGGTCTGGGCGAGCGTTACAACGGCAAATTGACCCGTGCGCTGCTCAAGGAAGCGACGCCCTACAACACCTATGTGATCAGTGGCTTGCCGCCTACCCCGATCGCCATGGTCGGCCGCGAGGCGATCCATGCCGCGCTCAACCCGGCGCCGGGCAGCAGCCTGTATTTCGTGGCGCGAGGCGATGGCAGCCACGTGTTCTCCGACGATCTGGACGCGCATAACAACGCTGTGCGCGAGTTCCAGCTCAAGCGCCGCGCCGATTATCGTTCCAGCCCGGCACCGGCGGGCGGTCCGGCGGCTACCGAGGCATCGCCAGCCATTCCGGCGGCCTCGCCCGATACGGCGCCCGAGGCCGTTCCGCAGCTGCCAGCTCGGGACGCGCCTGCGTCGAGCCCGGAAACCTCGCCGCAGGAGCCGCCAGCCCCGGTCGAGGCGCCCGCTGAACCCGAGCCGAAAAGCCCGCAATGACTTTGATTAAGGACTGCCTGTGACTGGCTTGTTTATTACCCTGGAAGGCCCGGAAGGCGCCGGCAAGAGCACCAACCGCGAATACCTGGCCGAGCGCCTGCGCGCCGCGGGCATCGAGGTGTTGCTGACGCGTGAGCCAGGCGGCACGCCGCTGGCCGAGCGGATCCGCGAGGTGCTGCTGACGCCCGGCGACGAGGTCATGAATCCCGATACCGAGCTGTTGCTGGTGTTCGCCGCGCGGGCCCAGCATCTGGCCGAGGTGATCCGCCCGGCGCTGGCGCGGGGGGCGGTGGTGTTGTGCGATCGCTTTACCGATTCCACCTATGCCTACCAGGGCGGCGGTCGTGGCTTGTCGGTAGAGCGTATTGCTGCTCTGGAGCAGTTCGTTCAAGGTTCGCTGCGACCCGATCTGACCCTGGTGTTCGATCTGCCGGTCGAAGTAGGGCTGGAGCGCGCCAGCGCCCGTGGCCGCCTGGACCGTTTCGAAATGGAAGGGCGGGTGTTTTTCGAGGCGGTCCGCCAGGCCTACCTGGCGCGGGCGGCGGCCGACCCGGCGCGCTACCTGCTGGTGGATGCCGCGCAGCCGCTGTCTCAGGTCCAGCAGGCGCTGGACGCCCTGTTGCCGAAATTGCTGGAGCTGCACCGTGGCTGAAGCCTTTCCCTGGCAGGACGCGCTCTGGCAGCAACTTGCGGGCCGTGCGCAGCATGCGCATGCCTATCTGCTTCATGGGCCGGCGGGCATCGGCAAGCGCGCACTGGCCGAGCGCCTGATGGCGCGTTTGCTGTGCCAGCAGCCGGCGGGCCTGGATGCGTGCGGGCAGTGCAAGTCGTGCCTGTTGCTGCAGGCCGGTAGCCATCCGGACAACTATGTACTGGAGCCGGAGGAGGCGGACAAGGCGATCAAGGTCGATCAGGTGCGCGAACTGGTCAGCTTCGTGGTGCAGACCGCGCAGTTGGGCGGGCGCAAGGTGGTGCTGATCGAGCCGGTGGAGTCGATGAACATCAACGCTTCCAACGCGCTGCTGAAAAGCCTTGAAGAGCCGTCCGGCGACACGGTGCTGCTGTTGGTCAGCCACCAGCCGAGCCGCTTGTTGCCCACCATCAAAAGCCGCTGCGTACAGCAGGCTTGCCCGTTGCCCAGCGAAGCCATGAGCCTGCAATGGCTGAGCAAGGCCCTGCCGGACAGCCCGGAAGAGGAACGGGTCGAGCTGTTGACCCTGGCGGCCGGCTCGCCGCTGGCGGCAGTCAGCCTGCAGGCCCAGGGCGCGCGCGAACAGCGGGCGCAGGTGGTCGACGGGGTGAAGAAACTGCTCAAGCAGCAGCAATCGCCGACCCAGCTGGCCGAGGGTTGGAATGCCGTGCCTTTGCTCCTGCTGTTCGACTGGTTCTGCGACTGGTCGAATCTGATCCTGCGCTATCAGTTGACCCAGGACGAGGAGGGGCTGGGGCTGCCCGACATGCGCAAAGTGGTGCAGTACCTGGCGCAGAAATCCTCCCAGGGCAAGGTCCTGGAGATCCAGGACTGGATCCTTGCGCAACGCCAGAAGGTGTTGAACAAGGCCAATCTCAATCGGGTGCTGTTGCTCGAAGCCTTGCTGGTGCAGTGGGCCGCGCTGCCTGGCCGCGGCTGACAGCGGCGCCTGGATAAACTGAATCGCCGGCCATACTGGGCCGGCCTGTTCATTGACCGAATAGGGTTGCCGCTGTTTATGCTCGTAGATTCCCATTGTCACCTCGACCGCCTCGACCTCGCCGCCCACGACGGCTCCCTGGATGCCGCGCTGGAAGCGGCGCGTCAGCGCGGGGTCGGGCATTTCCTGTGCATCGGCGTCAGTGCCGACAACGCAGCCGACGTCAAAGCCCTGGCCGAGCGCTATGACGACGTCGACTGTTCGGTTGGCGTTCACCCGCTGGATGTCCAGCCCGGCGGCGCCCCAGCCCTGGACTGGTTGCTGCAGGAGCTGAATCACCCGCGGGTGGTGGCCATTGGCGAAACCGGCCTGGACTACCACTACGAGCCGGAAGCGGCGGAGCTGCAGCAGGAGTCCTTCCGCCTGCACCTGCAAGCCGCCCAGCAGACCGGCAAGCCGGTGATCGTCCATACCCGTGGCGCGCGCGCCGATACCCTGGCGCTGTTGCGCGAGGCGGCGTTGCCGCAGGGCGGAGTGTTGCATTGCTTTACCGAAGACTGGGACATGGCCAGGGCCGCGCTGGACCTGGGGTTCTATATTTCCCTGTCGGGGATTGTCACCTTCCGCAATGCCGATGCCTTGCGCGACGTGGCGCGCCAGGTGCCGGCCGATCGCCTGCTGGTGGAAACCGATTCGCCGTACCTGGCGCCGATCCCCTATCGCGGCAAGCCCAACCTGCCGCAGTACGTGCGCGAAGTCGCCGAGTTCCTGGCGATGCTGCGGGGCGAGTCCTACGAGGTTCTTGCCGCGCAGACCACGGAGAACTTCAAGCGCCTGTTCCCGCTGGCACGGGTCACAGGCTGAATCGCAGGCAAAAAAAACCCGGGTTCTGGGGGGTGAATCCGGGTTAAGACCATTAGGAGTAAAACAAAGGCACGCCGTCCCTTGGTACCTTCATCGGCGCTTCACTTGGGGGAGATGTCACGCCGACAGTTCAAGTATTGATCACTATTGCATTCAGTCCAGTTGGGGCTGCTCGTTTTTTAAACAATTTTGGAATACAAGCGCTTCCCTTGAGTTCTCATTGCTGGGCGATCTTGGCCACAATGGCGATAGTTTCGTCGATCACGCGCTTTTCTGTATAGAAATGTGGGGAAAAGCGAATTCCCGGCCCGCGAGGAATGCACACGACCTGCTGTTGGCGCAACGCCTCGTAGACCTCCTGATTATCGATGCCATCGATACTGAACGAAATAATGCCGCCACGCCGAGAGGGGTTGAGCGGGGTATGCAGGCGTACGCCGGGGAGGGCGCCCAAGCCGTCCTGGAGCCACTGCAGCCGTTCGGCGATCAGCGTCGCGACTTGCTCCATCCCCACTTCCTCCAGTAACGACAGGCTGGCCTCCAGGGCCATGGCGCCGAGCATGTTGGGGCTGCCGCATTCGAAGCGCCGGGCGCTCTTGGCTGGCTCCCACTCGTTGCGGCTGTAATCGCCCATGTGTTCCAGCATGTGCCAGCCGAATTCGTGCAGCTTGAGCTGGGCCCGCAGGTCGCTGCGGCAGTAGAACGCGCCGAGGCCTTCGGGGCCGAGCAGCCATTTGTGGCCGTCGGCCATGGCGAAGTCGCATTGATAGGCCTGGACGTCGAACGGTTGCGCGCCCAGTTGCTGGATGGCGTCGATGCAGAACAGCACGTTGCGTTGCTTGCAGCCGGCGCCCAGGCGCCGCAGGTCCAGGCGCAGGCCGCTGGCGAACTGCACGGCGCTGATCGCCATCAGTCGGGTATGTGGCCCGCAGGCGGCCAGCAGCGCGCCTTCCGGGTCGTCGCCCTTGAGGCTGACCTGGATCACTTCCACGCCCTGCGTGGCCAGGGCTTCCCAGACGACACGATTGGAAGGAAATTCTTCATCGCTGATGACGATCTGGTCACCTTTTTCCCAGGTCAGGCCAAAGGCGACGAACGAGAGTGCTTCCGAAGTATTTTTGACCAGTGCGATGTCATCCGTTGACGGTGCATTTAGCAGGCGCATCAGGCGTTCGCGCAGGCGTTGTTCGAGGGCCATCCAGTCCGGATAGTCCCTTGCGCCCAGTAAAACGTTCTCTTTGGCGAAGCGCGCCACGGCTTCGGCGGCCCTGTTCGGCCAGGGGGCAACGGCGGCATGATTCAAATAACGCAGGCCCGGAGCCTGTACAAATTCATCAAGAAACATAGTCATGGTCGGATGATCCGTGCATTTTGGCGCAATTTAGGCATAATACGCGGCTTCGATTTTGACCCCGACAGACCTTTTCTTATGCAGAAAGAACCTCGTAAGGTCCGTGAGTTTCGTCGCCGCGAGCAAGAAATTCTCGATACCGCGCTCAAGCTGTTCCTCGATCAAGGTGAAGACAGCGTCACCGTCGAGATGATCGCTGATGCCGTTGGTATCGGCAAAGGGACCATCTACAAGCACTTCAAGTCCAAGGCGGAGATCTATCTGCGTCTGATGCTCGACTACGAGCGCGACCTGAACGAGCTGCTGCACTCTGCCGATGTCGACAAGGATAAGGAAGCCCTGTCCCGGGCCTACTTCGAGTTCCGCATGCGCGATCCGCAGCGTTACCGGTTGTTCGATCGCCTGGAAGAGAAGGTGGTCAAGGGCAACCAGGTGCCGGAAATGGTCGAGGAGCTGCACAAGATCCGTGCTTCCAACTTCGAGCGCCTGACCTTGTTGATCAAGGGGCGCATCAGCGAAGGCAAGCTCGAGGACGTGCCGCCTTACTTCCACTATTGCGCGTCCTGGGCGCTGGTGCATGGCGCGGTCGCGCTGTACCACTCGCCGTTCTGGAGCAATGTGCTGGAGGACCAGGAAGGTTTCTTCCAGTTCCTGATGGATATCGGCGTGCGCATGGGTAACAAGCGCAAGCGCGATCCCGACACCTCCGGCAGCTGATTCATTCAGCGGCCTGATGGCGCCATGATTTCCCTATATGGCGCCGTGTCCCAGGAATATACTCAGGCATGAGGCTTGCCAAAACCTGATTTTTGAGTCAGGTTTTGCCGGTTCACTCTTCCTTCGCCGGGGTTCTCCATGATCGTTGACCGTCAAGGCAGGCGCTTTCGCAATCTGCGTGTCAGCCTGACATCCGCCTGCAACTATGCCTGTACCTACTGCGTGCCCAACGGCAAGCGGCTGGTGGCTGCCCAGGATGAGTTGTCGGCCGAGGCCATGGCGCGCGGCGTGGCTTATCTGATCGAGGCGGCAGGCATCGAGCGCCTGCGCATTACCGGTGGCGAGCCCCTGGTCAGTCCGAAGCTGGAAACCTTCATGGCCGCGGTGGGGCGGATGGGCCTGGAAGACATCAGCCTGACCACCAACGGCCAGCTCCTGGCGCGCAAGCTGCCGCTGTTGCTGGACGCCGGTATCCGGCGCATCAACGTTTCTCTCGACACCCTGGATGCCTCGGCTTTTCGCAGCATTGCCCGCGGCGGCGATCTGGCGACCGTGCTCGATGGCATGGAGCAGGCACGGGCCGCGGGCCTGAAGATCAAGGTCAATATGGTGCCGCTGCGCGGGCAGAACCTCGATCAGGTGCTGCCGTTGCTCGACTATTGCCTGGAGCGGGGCTACGAGCTGCGCTTCATCGAGCTGATGCGCATGGGCCACCTGGCCAGTGATTCCAACGCATTCCTGCAGCAGTTCGTGAGCCTGCAGCAGTTGTTGAGCCTGATCGGCGAGCGTTATGAATACCAGCAGGCCGATGCGCCCATGGATGCCACTGCCGTGCGCTATGAAATTCCCGGGCAAGGGCATTTCGGCGTGATCGCCAACGAAAGCGTACCGTTCTGCCGGACCTGCTCGCGGCTGCGGCTGTCGTCCACCGGCTGGCTGCACGGCTGCCTGTCGTCGAGCAATCGGCATTACGTTGGCGACCTTCTGGACAAGCCGCGTCATCAGGCCTTGCCGGCCTTGCAGCGTCTCTTGGTCAAGGCCCTGGGCGACAAACAGGATGTCGCCTTCTCCGGCGGTGCGACCGTGATGAAGATCATCGGCGGCTAAGCCTCCATTTCCCCTGTCTCGTTCCGGGTAGCCGCTGCCGCAAGCGCAGAGCGAGGACGCGGCGCTTGCCCATCCAGCCGAGCGGTCTCTTTCAAGCCAAACGCAATCGACGGGTCCGCAGCCGCCTCCAAAGCCTGAGCTGGCGCGGAAGCTGCATCTCGTGGCCATTCGCCGGTTTTCCGTCACCGGCTTCTGGAGGGAAGGATGCGTAGCCTGGTTTTGCTGCTGGCTTTTTTGGGGCTCGGCGGCTGCATGAATGTCAGCGATATGGGCGAGGGCGTTCGCTATCACATGAGCGACGCGGGGTTTCTCGACCACAGTAATACCCAGCGCTCCAACTCGTTCCGCGTGCAACCGGACTCGTTCATTTTCATCGCCCAGGGCGCCTTCGCGCCGCCGGGCAGTGCCTACCCGCGGCCTAACGTAGTGGCCGAGGAAGCCTTCAAGGGCTTTATCGAGTATTTCCCGATGGTCCGCCGCGCCCGGGCGCCGGAGGGCCTGGACCAGGCCATGGCCGAAGCGCGCGAGGCGGGGGCGCATTACCTGCTGTACACCCGGTTCGCCAAGGCCGACGACCGTATCGGCAACTCGGACGAGTGGTTCGACCAGGAAGCCGTGGACCGCCTGGGGATCGATAACGGGGTAATTCAGATCATGCTGATCGAGACCAGCACCCAATACCTGATCGATACCGCGCGCATCCGCAGCCGCGGCGGTTTACTGACGTTCCACGACAACAAGCCGGAAGACCTGATCGGGCCGCCGCTCGAACAATACGCCCGCAGCCTGTTAGGCTTGAGCGACTGAACCAGGCACGAGGAGAGCAGCATGAGTGGTCCGGGCAAAGCCAACGATCTGTTGGCGCAGATCCCCAAGACCGAGAAGGGCTTGCCACCGGTCCATCTGTGGAATCCCGATTTCTGTGGCGATATCGACATGCGTATCGCCCGCGACGGCACTTGGTATTACCTGGGCACCCCCATCGGCCGCAAACCGATGGTCAAGCTGTTCTCCAGCATCATTCGCCGCGACGGCGACGACTATTTCCTGATTACCCCGGTGGAGAAGGTCGGCATCCAGGTCGATGACGCTCCCTTTGTCGCCGTTCTTCTGGAAGTCGAAGGCGAGGGCGAGGCGCAACTCCTGCGCTTTACCACCAACGTCGACGAACAGGTCGAGGCAGGCGCCGAACACCCGCTGCAAGTGGTGACCGACCCGCAGACCCAGGAGCCGGCGCCGTACCTGAAGGTGCGCGGCAACCTGGAAGCGCTGGTGCACCGCAACGTGTTCTACCAATTGGTGGAACTGGCGGTCAGCCGCCCGATCGACGGTCAGGACTGGCTGGGCGTCTGGAGCGGCGGGGTGTTTTTCCCTATCGGCCTGGCGCCCTGAGGCCCGATTCCGCTTCTTTCATCGAATAAATATCTTGCGACGAAGATCCTGTTTCAGGTATCAATTTGTACATGATTAAACATGTTCGATTCGACAAGAAAAAACGCGTGGTCGATGAGTTGATCCGGCGCATCGAAAGCGGCCTCATGGAGGACGGTTTCCTGCTGCCGGGCGAGCATCAGCTGGCCCAGGAATTCTCGGTGAGTCGTGGCACCTTGCGCGAGGCCCTGGCCGAACTCAAACGCCGCAACTACATCGCCACCCAGAGCGGGGTCGGCTCCATCGTCACCTACGACGGCGTGGTGCTGGATCAGCAGAGCGGCTGGGCCCAGGCCCTGGCCGATACCGGCGCGCTGATCAATACCGAGGTGCTGCGCCTGGAAGCGGTGCAGCGCCCCGACCTGCTCAGCCGTTTCGGCACCGACCAGTTCATTGCCCTGGACCGACGCCGGCGATCCACCGACGGCACCGTGGTTTCCCTTGAACGTTCCCTGATGCCCGCCACCGGAGGCCTGGAAAGCCTGCCGCGGGTGGGGCTGATCGATGATTCCCTGACCATTACCCTGGCCGCCTACGGCTATATCGGCGAGCGCGGCGACCAATGGATCGGCGCCGAGCCACTGGACGAAGAACAGGCACAGTTGCTGGGGCGCCCGGTCGGCAGCGTGTTCCTCAAGGCCCTGCGGACCACCTATGACCGTCGCGGACGCTTCATGGAGCAGGTGGAAAGTTTCCTCGATCCGCTGCACTTCCGCCTGCACCTGCAGTTCGGAGCGCAGAAATGATCCCGCTGGATCGCGCGCTGGGCGCGTTCTACGGGCTAGCCCTGGGCGATGCCCTGGGCATGCCGACCCAATCCCTGAGCCGGCAGCAGATCCAGCAGCGCTTCGGTGCCATCAGCGGCCTGGAAGATGCCGGCCCCGACCAGCCGATCGCCGCCAACATGCCCCGGGGCTCGATCACCGACGACACCGAACAGGCGATCCTGGTCGGCGACCTGTTGCTTGCCGGCAAGGGCCGGATCGAGCCGGCGGCGCTGGCGCACCGCCTGATCGAATGGGAGGCGGCGATGCAGGCCAAGGGCTCCCAGGATCTTCTCGGGCCTTCGACCAAGCGTGCCATCGAGATGATCCTCGCCGGGCATACCGCCGAGGAAGCCGGGCGTTATGGCACCACCAACGGCGCAGCGATGCGCATCACCCCGGTGGGCATCATGGCGAATGTCGACGATGCCCCGGCGTTTATCCGCAGCGTGGTGGAGGCCTGCCAGGTCACCCATAACACCACCCTGGGCATCTCCAGCGCGGCGGCGGTGGCGGCGGTGGTGTCCGCGGGCATCAACGGCGTGCCGCTGGGCGATGCCTTGCAGATCGGCGTGCAGATCGCCCAGGAAGCCGAGCGCCATGGCCACTGGGTGGCCGGCGGGCGTATCGCCACGCGCATCAGTTGGGCGCGTACCCTGAGCGTTGAAAGCGACAAGGCGCTGCTGGCCGACCTGCTGTACGACCTGATCGGCACCTCCGTCGCCTCCCAGGAGTCGGTGGTGGTGTCGTTCGCCCTGGCGCACCAGGTCGCCATCGGCGAGCTGCAAGCGTTCGAAGCGCTGTGCATGGCGGCGAGCCTGGGTGGCGACACCGACACCATTGCCGCGATCCTCGGCGCGATGCTCGGGGCCTGCCAGGGGATGCACGGCTGGCCGACGGCCCTGATCGAGCAGGTCAAGCAGGTCAACGACCTGGATCTCGAACCGCTGGTGCGGGGCCTGCTGGCCCTGCGATAAGGCGACTGGCTGCATGGCCAAGGCTCCGCCATGGAGCCTGTCGCTGACCCTTTTTTGCCATGGATAGCAGGAATACGGCACGGAATGCCGGGATGGCCGGTCGCCTTCCGAAATTGCCGACAATCACAAATAAAGGCAGCAGGAGTTTCTTCATGAGTGCATCGAAGGCCGGGCCAAGCGCCGGGCAACTGGAAACCCGGGGCATCGAGCCGGTGCCGGAGAGCGAGTGCAACGGTCATCCGCTGCAACTGTTCTGGGTCTGGTTCGCCGCCAATATCAGTATTCTCGGCTTGCCGTTGGGGGCGACGCTGGTGGCCTTTCGCGGCCTGTCGATCTGGCAGGCGGTCGTGGTCGCGATCCTCGGCGCCGCCGGTTCGTTCGCGGTGGTGGGCATCATCTCCATCGCCGGGCGGCGCGGGCGGGCGCCGAGCCTGACGCTGTCGCGGGCGATCTTCGGGGTTCGCGGCAATATCGGCCCGACCCTGGTGTCGCTGATGTCGCGCCTGGGCTGGGAAACCGTCAACACCACCACTGCGGCCTTCGTCCTGCTATCCCTGTGCTCGATTCTGTTCGGCTCGCCGGTGGCGGCCAAGAGCGCGCCGCTGCTGACCCTGCTGTTCATCGGCCTCTTCGTGCTGCTGACCCTGGCCGTCTCCGGCCTCGGCCACGCCACCCTGCTGGTGATCCAGAAATGGGCGACCTATGTGTTCGGCGCACTGAACCTGCTGGTGGGCGGCTTTCTCTGCGCCACCATCGACTGGAGCGCGGTGTTCGGGGCGACCCCGGCGCCGCTGAGCGCGATGATCATCGGCGTCGGCACCATGGCCGCGGGCACCGGGATCGGCTGGGCCAACGCCGGCGCCGACATGTCGCGCTATCAGCACCGCAGCGTCAAGGCGGCGCGGCTGGTGGCCTCGGCGGCCTTCGGCGCGGGCATTCCGCTGGTGCTGCTGATTACCCTGGGTGGCCTGCTGTCGGTAGGCAACGACGACCTGGCCTCGGCCACCGACCCGATCGTGGCGATCCGCGACATGCTGCCGACCTGGATGGCGGTGCCGTACCTGATCACCGCGTTCGGCGGCCTGCTGCTGTCGAACAACCTGTCGGTGTACTCCGCCGGCCTCACCACCCTGACCCTTGGGCTCAAGGTCAAGCGGGTGTACGCGGTGGTGGTGGACATCGTGGCGATCTTCGCCGGCTCCCTCTACTTCATGTTGATCGCCGAGAGTTTCTACGGGCCGTTCATTACCTTCATTTCGCTGTTGGCGGTGCCTATCACCGCCTGGGTCGGGATTTTCGTGGTCGACCTGATCCATCGTCACTACTACAGCCCCAAGGACCTGCTGGATGTCAGCCCGACCAGCGCCTACTGGTATCGCGGTGGCGTCGAATGGCGCGCCTTCGGCGCCTGGGCGCTGGCCATAGTGCTGGGGCTGGGGTTCACCACCATCGGCACCACGGCCGACAACGTCTGGTTCGCCGGGCCGCTGGCCGATTCCTGGCTGGGTCATAACGGCCTGGGCTGGATCGTCACCTTCCTGGTGGCCGGCGGGGTGTATGCGGCACTGGGCGGGGCCCGGGACCGGCGCCGCGGATTTATCGAGAATGCCCATGCCTAGAATGCTGCACACCGGCCAGGTCATGATCGATCTGGTCATGGCCGTGGACCGCCTGCCCAGCTCCGGCGGCGATGTGCTGGCGCAGTCCGCCAGCTTCGAGGCCGGCGGCGGTTTCAACGTGATGGCCGCGGCCCGGCGTAATGGTTTGCCCGTGCTGTACCTGGGGCGGCACGGCAAGGGGCGCTTCGGCGAACTGGCTCGCGAGGCGATGCGCGCTGAAGGCATCGAGATCGCTCTTGCCGCCAGCCCTGCCGAGGACACCGGCCTGTGCGTGGCGCTGACCGAGGCCAGCGCCGAGCGCAGTTTCATTTCCTACATCGGCGCCGAGGGGCATCTTTCCCTGGAGGACCTGGCGGGCTTGGCGGTGCGTGACGACGACTACGTCTATGTCAGCGGCTACAGCCTGCTGCACCCAGGCAAGGCCCAGGCGCTACTGGACTGGTTGCTGGCCCTGCCACGGGCGGTCCGGGTGGTGTTCGACCCGGGCCCGCTGGTGGACTCGCCGGATTCCGCGGCCATGCGCGTGCTGCTGCCGCGCGTCGATACCTGGACCAGCAACAGTGTCGAAGCCTTGCGCTTCACCGCGACCACAAGCATCGCCGAGGCCTTGCGCCGGCTGCAGGCGATGTTGTCGCCGCAGGCCCTGCTGGTGGTGCGCGATGGCCCCCAGGGTTGCTGGGTCAGCCAGCATGGCCTGGATACTCATGTGCCGGGATTCAAGGTCCGGGCGGTGGACAGCAACGGCGCCGGCGACGCCCATGCCGGGGTCTTCGTCGCCGCGCTGGCCCAAGGGCTGGAACCTCTGCACGCGGCGCGTCGGGCCAATGCCGCGGCGGCCTTGGCGGTGACCCGCTGGGGCCCGGCCACCGCGCCGGGCACGGCGGAGGTGGATGCGCTGATCGACGCCTGAGGACGCGATCAGCCCCGGTCCGCGATCCGGGCTCAACCTGCCTTGCGCAGCGCGTCGATCAGTTCCTGCTTGCTCATGGTCGAGCGGCCACGAATGTTTTTCACCCGGGCTTCCTTCAACAGGCTGTCCTTGGTCTGGGTGCCGAGCGAGGCCTTGCTGTTGCGGGCATGGCCTTTGCGGCTGGCGGCCGCGCGTTCGGCCGAGGAATGGCGCGCCGCGCGCTTTTCCGCGGCGGGGGTGCGTTGCCCGGAGCCGCCGGCCTTTTCCCCGCCGCCGGACTGTTTGTTCACCGTGGCCCAGGCCCGTGCTTCGGCTTCGTCCTTGGGCACGCCCTTGTCTTCGTAGCCGGCTTCGATATGCGCGGCCTTGCGCTTCTGTTCGGCGGTGTATTTGGCTTTGCTTCCGCGAGGCATGAGGGCTCTCCTTTGGCGATGGGTACCTAGGATTGGGGGCGGGTGGTGGGCGATAAGTGCCCGGCACTCGACGAATGGGCCGGGTTGCCGATGCCCGCGTCATGGGGTGGGCATCGGCGGCTGGCTAGACGTCCAGCTTGCGAGCCGCCTCGACCCCGGAAACGGTGAGTTTGATCGGCAGGTTCAGCGCGGGTTCGCCCGCGTGGTCGAGGGTCACATGGCCGTCCTTGATCAGGCCGCGCTCCTGCAGCGCGGCCAGGGTAAGCGCCACTACTTTCTCGCCTCGGTAGTTATCCAGCACTTCCTTGCCCAGGCCGTTGGGATGGGCGTGCAGCAAGCGGGTGAGGACTTCTTTTTCCAGCTCTTTGTCGACGTTCATGCTGACCTCTGGATGGGGTGAGAGGGGCCTGGGTCATTGTTCGTTGCCGTGGCCTTCGGAGCCGGAGCCGCCGGTGGTGGTTTTCGGCTGGTTGTCCGGCGGCTCGGTGTCCCGCGTGCCGGCGCCGCCCTGGCGGCCAGTGTCGTTGCCCTGGGTGCGGGGATCGGTGCCCGTGGCAGGGGGCAGGGCGCCTTCATCGACCTGCGGCGGATTGATATTGATGTTCGGCGAACCTTGGGTGGCCGGGGACTTGGGCCGCTCCACCGGGTCCGTGGGGCCGGTGGAGCCGGCGAAGGCTGTCGAGGACAGCAGCCCGGCGAGGACGAGGATCGTCAGCTTGGACTGGATCATGATGTCGCCTCCATTGGTTTATAGAGTCGCTACCTGACGTTGGTCCGCCGCCGATTTTGATTGGTGCCTGATGAACGACGAACGGTTCGGGCCTCCTGCACCAGCCGGTTGGCTTGCAGCCCGCGCCAGGCCAGGCGCCCGACGCTGATCAGCCAGTTCAGCGTCGCCACCACCAGGACCGTCAGCAACAGCGCCGGCAGGCCTTGTTCGACGATGATCTTGCCGGCCAGCCACGGAAAGCCGAAGACCCCGATGAAGTAGGCCAGGCTGAACAGCAGCAGGGCTTGCGACGTGTCGTCGGGCGGTGCTTCGTTGGCCGCCAGGCCGTTGATCACCGAGTAGGTCAGGCCGTAGCCGATGCCCAGTACCAAAGCCGCCAGCAGATAGCTCGGCGCGTCGTCGACCATCAACTGGAACATCAGCACCGACAGCAGCATCAACCCCGAGAGCAGGCACGCCGCGCGGTAGGCGTCGCGCTTGACCACGAAGCCGGCGACCAGCAGGCGACTGCCGATGGCCGCCACCATGAAGCCGAGAAAGAACAGCGAATAATCCAGTGAGCGCGACGCCGCGTAGCTGGTCTGGAAACTCGACAGGCCGCCGAAGACGCAACCGCCAAGGCCGACCATGAGGATTGCGAACGACGCCTTCGAGGAGAGCACCCGGGCACTGCTGGCCCAGCTGATTCTCGCCGCGCCGCTCCCCAGATGGTTGGGGTGCCTGTTCAGCGCGCAGCCCAGGCGCCAGAAGATCAGCACGCCGATCAGGCTGGCGACCGCGGCGAGCATGAAGGCCGCGGTGAGCGGGTAACCCAGGGCGCTGGCCAGGCGCCCGAGCAACGGGCCGCAGCCGATGCCGCTCATCATGCTGCCCGACAACAGGGCGAAGAACCGCGCGCGCTGGGCGGGCGCCACCAGCATGGCGACGATGATCGGCCCCAGGGTATAGAACACGCCCCAGCCCAGGCCCAGGGTCAGGCCGAAGAACAGCAGCGTGTCGCCGAAGCCCGGGGTCAGGGCAAACCCCAGGCTGGCCACCACCAGCAGGCAGCCGAACAGGGCGATCGAACGCGCGGCGCCCAGCAGGTCGGACAGGTGTCCGGAGAAGATCACCGCGACAAAGGTGCTGAGCATCGCCACCGAAATCACGCTGCCGGCGTCCTGTTCGTTGCCGCCGCGGGAGCCGATCAGCAGCGCGAGCAGGAAGGTCGAGCCGTAGGACAGCGACAACAGGTAGCTGGCCAGGCAGAACAGCCCGAACAGCCGGATGGGGACCTGGGGGGATGGAATACCGCTGGGCATGTGCAGGCCTCATCTCTTGCTGGATTCATGAGGCGCCGTTCTACCACGGGCGGCTGTCGCGTTAGTTGTGATCTTGCTGGCTTCAGGATTAGCGCGCAGCGGAGTGAGTCAGCCGCCGATCTCATCGATGAACTCGTCCATGAAGCGCCGCAGGCGCTCGTGGCGTACTTGCGCCAGGCGCGCGCCGGTCACGGTCTGGAAGCCCTGGGCCAGGTGCAGCAGCTTGGTGTGGAAGTGGTCGAGGGTGAAGCGCGAGTCGTCATGCTCGCGCTGCCGGGCGTGCGGGTCCCGGGCGTCGTAGAGCGCGTGGTTCAGCCTGCCGCCGACATAGAAGGTGCGGGCCACGCCGATCGCGCCCAGGGAGTCGAGGCGATCGGCGTCCTGGAGGATCTTCGCCTCGAGGGTGACCGGGGCAATGGCGGCGGAAAAACTGTGCGCCTCGATGGCATGGGCCACCGCGGCGATCTGCGCCGGCGCCCAGCCCATCCCGGCGAGCAGCAGGGCGGCCTGTTCCGCGGCCATGCGCGAAGCCTGGGCGCGCAGGGGCGAGTCCTTTTCCACGGCGACGCAATCGTGCAGCAGGGTAGCGGCCAGCAAGACCTGCAGGTCGCCACCGTCCACCTCGGCGATCCGCCGCACGTTGGCCCACACCCGCTGCAGGTGCGACAGGTCGTGGGCGCCATCGTCGAGCTCCAGCGCGTGGTCCAGCAGGGTGGCGGCAAGTTCGGGCAGCGGGGCGAAAGCGTGGGCGGTCATCTGGAAGAGCTCATGAAGCTGTGGGCAGGCGCTACTGTAGCCGCAGCCGGAGGCGGCGATAAGGCCGGATTGAACAAACGCCCGGCGGTCGATCCCGACATGCACGACACCCGCCGCGACACTCGGCCGCTTCAGCCTGAAATGCCCGTGCATGTCCTTGCCCAGTCGATCTACTATGGCCGCCTGCCTTCCAACCGAGATCCCCCGATGTCCGTCGATATCCGTCCCGCCGTGCCCAGCGATGCCCAGCAAATCCTGGCCTTCATCACCGAGCTGGCCGATTACGAGCGCGCCCGCCATGAAGTCATCGCCAGTGTCGCCGACATCGAGCGCAGCCTGTTCAGCGAGGGCGCCACGGCGCACGGCCTGATCTGCCTGCGCGACGGCGTGCCGATCGGCTTCGCGGTGTTTTTCTTCAGTTATTCCACCTGGCTGGGCAGCAACTGCCTGTACCTGGAGGACCTCTACATCACCCCCGAGCAGCGCGGCGGCGGCGCCGGCAAGCAGTTGCTGCGCCATCTGGCGCGGATCGCCTGCGACAACGGCTGCGGACGTTTCGAGTGGAGCGTGCTGGAGTGGAACGAGCCGGCGATCCAGTTCTACAAATCGCTGGGCGCGCAGCCCCAGGAAGAATGGGTGAAGTACCGGATGGATGGGGATGTGTTGCGGGCTTTTGCCCACGGCTGAGCCGTTTTTCCCCTACCTTCAGGAACACCGCTCGACCTTCGCTTGCCCGCGTTGACCGCGGCTGGTCATCCCCTCCTTTCTGAATCCCCTGCTTGGCCGTTGCTACGGTAACGGCCGGCCGCCCGTCTTCCCCTTTCTGCATCCCCTCCGGCACTACCGCGTCCCTCTCCCGGCTCACCCCCCCCCGAACGTAGCCGCTGCCGAGCCCTCGGCGAGGCTGCGATCGCCCCCGTAGGGGGCGCAGATGCGTGAGGTCGCTGAAGGTCCCGCGGACCTTATCGCAGCCTCAAAGAGCGCTCGGAAGCGGTCACGAAATCGATAAAATCCCATAATATGGGACTTTAATTTATATATTGAGATTTTTATTGCACCGGGTTTATAGTCGCCGCCATCAGCTCTTACGCACTCACTGCCAACAACAACTCACAGGTGAAGCGATGCAGGCGCAATTGATCGCGCTCGACTGGGGAACGACCTCCCTTCGTGCTTACAAACTCGCCGCCGGCGGGCAAGTGCTGGAACAGCGCTCGCTGACCTCGGGGATCATGCAGTTGCCCCAGGGCGCGCGAGTGGTGGCGGGGCGGATGTGCAGCGACGGTTTCGAGCTGGCCTTCGATGCGGCCTGTGGCGACTGGCTCGATGCCCAGCCCGATCTGCCGGTGATTGCCTGCGGCATGGTCGGCAGTGCCCAGGGCTGGCGCGAGGCGAGCTATTGCGCCACTCCGGCGAATGTCGCCCAGCTCGGCCAGGCCCTGGTGACCCTGCGCAGCCAACGCGGGGTGGATGTGCATATCGTGCCGGGGGTGATTCAGCACTCGCGCTTGCCGAACGTCATGCGTGGCGAGGAAACCCAGGTGCTGGGGGCGCTGCCGCAACTGGCGGCCGAGGCAGGGGACGACGTGTTGATCGGCCTGCCGGGCAGCCATTCCAAATGGGTCCAGGTGGCCGACGGCTGCATCGCGCATTTCGACACCTTCATGACCGGCGAACTGTTCGCCGTGCTCAGCGAACACAGCATTCTCGGCCGGACCCAGGTGCGGGGCGAAAGGTTCGACGCCGAAGCCTTCGACCGGGGCGTGCAGGTGGCCTCGTCCGCCGACGGCGCGATCGGGCCGTTGTCGACCCTGTTCAGCGCCCGCAGCCTGGGCCTGACCGGCGCGCTGAGCGCCAGCGCACAACCGGACTACCTCTCCGGATTGTTGATCGGCCACGAACTCTCGGCCCTGGCCGGCGTGCTGCGCCGCCAGCGTGGCGCCGGGCCGCTGCCGTCGATCGTGCTGATCGGCCATGCGCAACTCTGCGCCCGCTACAGCCGGGCGCTGTCCGCCTGCGGTTTCCCCCGGGCGATCCTGGCCGAGCAGGCCACCGAACGCGGTTTGTGGCACCTGGCCGAAGTGGCCGGGCTGCTGGCGCGCGTCCCTTGCGTCCACCCTTGAAAAGAGGTCCGACATGCTCAAGCAAGCACTGGCACACAACGGCCTGATCGCCATTCTCCGGGGGCTGCGGCCGCAGGAGGCGGCAGCTATCGGCGACGTGCTCTATCAGGCCGGGTTGCGGGTCATCGAAGTGCCGCTCAACTCGCCCCAGCCCTTTGACAGCATCCGCATCCTGCGCGAGGCCTTGCCCGCCGATTGCCTGATCGGCGCCGGCACGGTGCTGACTGCCGAGCAGGTCGGGCAGGTCAAGGCCGCGGGTGGCCAGGTGATCGTCATGCCCCACAGCGACCCCAGGGTCTTGCGCGCGGTCAAGGCCGCCGGCCTGTACCTGTCCCCTGGCGTGGCCACGCCGACCGAGGCCTTTGCCGCGCTGGCCGAGGGCGCCGACGTACTGAAGCTGTTCCCGGCCGAGCAGATGGGCCCGGCGGTGGTGAAGGCCTGGCTCGCGGTATTGCCGGCCGGCACGGTGTTGCTGCCGGTGGGCGGGATCGCCCCGGACAACATGCAAATGTACTTCGACGCCGGGGTGAAGGGCTTCGGCCTGGGCTCCGGGTTGTTCAGGCCGGGCATGTGCGCCGCCGACGTGGCGAGCCGCGCCGCGGCCTATGTCGCGGCCTGGCGTGCGCTGGCCTGAGACTTTCCGGCGCCCTGGAGCGCTGCATCCGACAAGAGAGATAACAAGATGAAAATCACCCGACTGACCACCTTCATCGTTCCGCCACGCTGGTGCTTTCTCAAGGTCGAGACCGACGCGGGCGTCACCGGCTGGGGCGAGCCGGTGGTAGAGGGGCGGGCGCATACCGTGGCCGCCGCCGTGGACGAGCTGGCCGACTATCTGGTCGGCAAGGACCCGCGCAATATCGAGGACATCTGGACCGTGCTCTACCGTGGCGGTTTCTACCGCGGCGGGGCGATCCACATGAGCGCCCTGGCCGGTATCGACCAGGCGCTGTGGGACATCAAGGGCAAGGCCCTGGGAGTGTCGGTCAGCGACCTGCTGGGCGGCCAGGTGCGGGACAAGATCCGCGTCTATTCGTGGATCGGCGGCGACCGGCCGGCCGACACCGCGCAGGCAGCCAGGGAGGCGGTGGCGCGGGGCTTCACCGCGGTGAAAATGAACGGCACCGAGGAGCTGCAGTTCCTCGACACCTTCGACAAGGTCGACCTGGCCCTGGCCAACGTCGCCGCGGTGCGGGACGCGGTCGGCCCCAACGTCGGCATCGGCGTCGACTTCCATGGCCGGGTGCACAAGCCCATGGCCAAGGTGCTGATGAAGGAACTCGATCCCTACAAGCTGATGTTCATCGAAGAACCGGTGCTCAGCGAAAACTACGAGGCCTTGAAGGAACTGGCGCCGCTGACCAGTACCCCGATCGCCCTGGGCGAGCGCTTGTTCTCGCGCTGGGATTTCAAGCGTGTGCTCAGCGAGGGTTACGTCGACATCATCCAGCCGGATGCCTCCCATGCCGGCGGCATCACCGAGACCCGCAAGATCGCCAACATGGCCGAAGCCTACGACGTGGCGCTGGCCCTGCATTGCCCGCTGGGGCCGATCGCCCTGGCCGCCTGCCTGCAACTGGACGCGGCCTGCTACAACGCCTTCATCCAGGAGCAGAGCCTGGGCATCCATTACAACGAAAGCAACGACCTGCTGGATTACCTCAAGCAGCCGCAAGTCTTCGACTACCAGCAAGGCATGGTGAAGATCCCCGACGGCCCGGGCCTGGGCATCGAGATCAACGAGGAATACGTGATCGAGCGCGCGGCCATCGGCCATCGCTGGCGCAATCCGGTGTGGCGCCACGCCGACGGCAGTTTCGCCGAATGGTGAGTTGACTCGGCACGTCCTCGCCCATGTACAGAAATGCATAGCCCTCAATAACCATAAGAAGAGGCACCCCATGCAATCGCAAACCTTCACCGGGCAGGCGTCGCTGGCCACGCCCAGCCGCAAGCGCTTTTTCATCATGGTGCTGCTGTTCATCACGGTGGTGATCAACTACCTGGACCGCAGCAACCTGTCGATTGCGGCGCCGGCGCTGACCAGTGACCTGGGGATCGACCCGATTCATGTCGGGCTGATTTTTTCCGCCTTCGGCTGGACCTACGCGGCCATGCAGATTCCCGGCGGCTGGCTGGTGGACCGGGTGCCGCCGCGGATTCTCTACACGGTGGCGCTGTTGTTGTGGTCGCTGGCGACGGTGTGGCTCGGTTTCGCCGCCAGCTTTATCGCCCTGTTCGTCCTGCGCATGGCGGTGGGTGCGCTGGAGGCGCCGGCGTATCCGATCAACAGCCGGGTGGTGACCACCTGGTTTCCCGAATGCGAGCGCGCCACGGCTATCGGTTTCTATACCTCCGGGCAATTCGTCGGGCTGGCCTTTCTCACCCCGGTGCTGGCCTGGCTGCAGCATGCCTTTGGCTGGCACATGGTGTTCGTCGCCACCGGCGCGGTGGGGATCCTGTGGGCCGCGATCTGGTATGCGGTGTATCGCGAGCCGCGGGATTTCAAGGGGGCCAACCAGGCGGAAATCGAGCTGATACGCGAGGGCGGCGGCCTGGTGGACATCCAGCGCGAGAGCGCCAGGAGCAAGGCGCGTTTCAGTTGGAGCGACCTGGGCATCGTCCTGAGCAAGCGCAAGCTGTGGGGCATTTACTTGGGGCAGTTCTGCCTCAACTCGACCCTGTGGTTCTTCCTCACCTGGTTCCCCACTTACCTGGTGAAGTACCGCGGCATGGATTTCATCAAGTCCGGCCTGCTGGCGTCGTTGCCGTTTCTCGCGGCATTCGTCGGCGTACTGTGTTCCGGGTTCTTCTCCGACTGGCTGATCCGCCGCGGCGCCTCGGTGGGCTTTGCCCGCAAGCTGCCGATCATTGGCGGGCTGCTGATTTCCACCGCGATCATCGGGGCCAATTTCGTCGAGTCGACGCCGCTGGTGATCGCCTTCCTGGCGCTGGCGTTCTTCGGCAACGGCCTGGCCTCGATCACCTGGTCGCTGGTCTCGACCCTGGCCCCGGCGCGGCTGCTGGGGCTGACCGGCGGGGTGTTCAACTTCATCGGCAACCTGTCGGCGATTGCCACGCCGATCGTCATCGGCTTCCTGGCGAGCGGCGACTCTTTCGCCCCGGCCATTACCTACATCGCGGTGCTGGCGCTGGTGGGCGCGCTGTCCTATGTGCTGCTGGTGGGCAAGGTCGAACGCATCGAACTCTCAGCACAGGAGCAGGCGCCATGCACTGGCAAGCGGTGAGCACCGAGCGCTTCAGGCTGGCCGAAGGCCCGTTCTGGGACGGCGCGACCCAGGCCTTGTACTGGGTGGACATTGCGGCGCGTCTGGCCTGTCGCCTGGGCCAGGGCCGCTATCGCTACTGGCACCTGCCCGAGGCCGTATCGGCGTTCATCCCCTGCGAGCGGGGCGACGCCCTGGTGACCCTGCCCAGCGGCGTGTATCGCCTGGACCTGGATTCGCCGGCGCGCCAGCCCGCCCTGAGCCTGTTCTGCGTGGCCGACCGGGTCTGCGGCAACCGGCCCAACGAGGCCCGCTGCGACGCCCGCGGGCGGCTGTGGCTGGGCAGCATGCAGAACAACCTCGACGAGCAGGGCGGCGACCTGCCGCTTACCCGGCGTTCGGGCGGCCTGTTCCGGGTGGATGCCGATGCCCGGGTCACGCCGCTGCTGGAGGGGCTGGGCATCGTCAATACCTTGCTGTGGAACGCCTCGGGCGATGAGCTCTATTGCGCGGACAGCCTGGACGGTCAGTTGTACGCCTATGCCGTGGCGCCCGATGGCTGCCTCGGCCCGCGCCGGACGTGGGCCCAGCCCAGTGTGCGGGGCGTGCCGGACGGCTCGGCGATGGACAGCCAGGGCTACGTCTGGAATGCGCGCTGGGAAGGCCATTGCCTGATTCGCTATGCCCCCGACGGGCGCCTCGACCGGGTGATCGAGCTACCGGTCAGGTATCCCACCAGCTGCGTCTTCGGCGGGCCGGACCTGCGCACCCTGTATGTCACCAGCGCCCGTAGCGCCCAGGGTGGTGCGGCCCTGGACGGGGCGCTACTGATGGCCAGGGTCGAGACGGCAGGCTTGCCCTGCCAGCGTTTCGCCGGCTGAAGTCTTACTTACCCAAGGCCGTCCGGCCTTGCCAGCAGGAGTTTTGCAATGGCTCAAGCACTGTCGTTACCCGAGGTTCCGGCGCCGAAGTACGGCGACCGTCTGCAAGACAAGGTGGTGATCGTGACCGGCGCCGCCCAGGGCATTGGCGAGGCGATCGTCGCCTGCTTCCAGGCCCAGCAGGCGCGGCTGGTGATCGCCGATATCCAGGGCGAGAAGGTCGAGCAGGTCGCGGCGCACTGGCGCGACCGCGGCGCCCAGGTGTATGCCCAGGCGCTGGACGTCAGCGTCCGGGAGCAGTGGCGCGCGGTCGTGGACCTGGCCATCGCGCGTTTCGGCCGGGTCGATGTGCTGGTCAACTGCGCCGGGGTGAATGTGTTTCGCGATCCGCTGGCCATGACCGACGAAGACTGGCGCCGCTGCTTCGCCATCGACCTCGACGGCGCCTGGTTCGGTTGCCGCGAGGTGCTGCCGCACATGATCGAACAGGGTACGGGCAACATCATCAACATCGCCTCGACCCATTCCAGCCACATCATCCCCGGCTGCTTTCCCTACCCGGTGGCCAAGCACGGCCTGCTCGGGCTGACCCGCGCCCTGGGCATCGAATACGCCCCACAGGGCATTCGCGTGAATGCCATCGCCCCGGGCTACATCGAAACCCAGCTCAACGTCGACTACTGGAACGGTTTCCCCGACCCCCAGGCCGAGCGCCAGCGGGCGCTCGACCTGCACCCGCCGCGGCGCATCGGCCAGCCGGTCGAGGTGGCGATGACCGCGTTGTTCCTGGCCACCGACGAAGCGCCTTTCATCAATGCCGCCTGCCTGATGATCGATGGTGGGCGCTCGGTGCTTTACCACGATTGACCCCGACCTTTCGGGACGCTGTTCGGTAGATAACGATCCAAAAACAACAAGAGGGTTATTTATGTCTGCGCATCGCCTGTCCGTTGGTTTCACCCTGCGCGCGCTGGGTTGCGCCGCCGCGCTGTTTGCCGCCAGTGCCTTGTCGAGCCTGGCCGGCGCCGAGGAAGTGAAGATCGGTTTCCTGGTCAAGCAGGCCGAGGAACCCTGGTTCCAGACCGAATGGGCCTTCGCCGAGAAGGCCGGCAAGGACAAGGGCTTCACGGTGATCAAGATCGCCGTGCCCGACGGCGAGAAGACCCTGGCCGCCATCGATACGCTGGCCGCCAATGGCGCCAAGGGGTTTGTCATCTGCCCGCCGGACACCTCGCTGGGCCCGGCGATCATGGCCAAGGCCAGGCTCAACGGGCTCAAGGTGCTGGCGGTGGACGACCGTTTCGTCGACGCCCACGGCCAGCCCATGGAAGACGTTCCCTACGTCGGCCTGGCGGCATTCAAGATCGGCCAGAAGCAAGGCCTGGCGATGGTCGAGGAAGCGAAAAGGCGCGGCTGGGACCTGAACGCCACCTACGCGGTGATCAACACCTTCGACGAACTGGATACCGGCAAGAAGCGCACCGATGGTTCGGTGGATTCGCTGAAGGCTGCAGGGCTGCCGGCGGACCACATCCTGTTCACCGCACAGAAGACTCTCGACGTGCCGGGGAGCATGGACGCGACCAATTCGGCGCTGGTCAAGCTGCCGGGCACGGCGACCCACCTGCTGATCGGCGGCATGAACGACAGCGCGGTGCTGGGCGGCGTGCGCGCCACCGAAAGTGCCGGCTTCAAGGCGGCCAACGTGATCGGGGTGGGCATCAACGGCACCGACGCCATCGGCGAACTGAAAAAGGCCGACAGCGGTTTCTTCGGTTCGATGCTGCTCAGCCCCGACACTTCCGGCTACGAAACCGCCCGGCAGATGTTCGAGTGGGTCACCACGGGCAAGGAGCCGGCCAAGTACACGGCCCTGGATAACGTGACCCTGATTACCCGGGCCAATTTCCAGCAGGAACTGACGCGGATCGGGCTGTGGAAGTGAAGGCGGGTGGCGCGGCGCCGCAGCCCGGCGTGGCGGTCTTGGGTCTGACGCAAGCGCGTGCGCTTTCGGGCAGGCGACGCGGGAGGTGCGCATGATGCAGTCAATGAATGTCAGCCGGAGCCTGCGCTTCAACGGCATCGGCAAGGAATTCCCCGGGGTCAGGGCCCTGTCGCAGATCAGTTTCGAGGCGCGGCCCCATAGCGTGCATGCGCTAATGGGCGAGAACGGCGCCGGCAAGTCGACGCTGCTGAAGATTCTCGGCGGTTTCTATGAGCCCGACAGTGGCCATTTGCAGATCGGCGAGCAGGCCCTGGGTTTCAGGTCGGCGGCCGACAGCATCGCCCACGGTGTGGCGGTGATCCACCAGGAGCTGCAACTGGTGCCGGAAATGAGCGTGGCGGAAAACCTGTTGCTGGGGCATATGCCGGCGCGCTTTGGCGTGGTCGATCGCGGCGCCATGCTGCGTCGGGCGCGGGAGTTGCTCAAGGGGCTGGCCGACGAGATCGATCCGGCGGCCCGCCTGGGCAGCCTGTCCCTGGGGCAACGGCAATTGGTGGAGATTGCCAAGGCCATGTCGCGCGATGCCCATGTGATCGCCTTCGACGAGCCGACCAGCAGCCTGTCGGCGCGGGAGATCGAGCGGTTGATGGTGATCATCGCCCGGTTGCGCGACGAGGGGCGGGTGATTCTCTACGTCTCGCACCGCATGGAGGAGGTGTTCCGCATCTGCGATGCGGTGACGGTGTTCAAGGACGGGCGCTTCGTCTGCACCTTCGAGGACATGCGGCAACTGAGCGTCGACCGCCTGGTGAGCTGCATGGTCGGGCGCGATATCGAGGACATCTACAACTATCGTCCGCGCCCGCATGGCGACCAGGCGCTGAGGGTGGAAGGGCTGCTGGGCCCGGGAGTGACGCAACCGGCCAGTTTCAGTGTGGACCAGGGCGAGGTGCTCGGCCTGTTCGGCCTGGTCGGCGCCGGGCGCACCGAGCTGTTGCGCCTGCTGGCGGGGCTGGCGCGCAGCACGGCCGGGCAACTGGTGCTGCACGGGCAGGGCGTGGTGTTCAAGACGCCTCGCGACGCCATCGCCGCCGGGGTGCTGCTGTGCCCTGAGGACCGCAAGAAAGAAGGCATCGTGCCGCGCGCCAGCGTCGCGGAGAACATCAATATCAGCGCGCGCGGCGGCCATGCAGGGTTCGGCTGGCTGATCCGTGGTGGCTGGGAACGCGACAACGCCCAGCGGCAGATCAGCGCGCTGAACATCCGCACGCCTTCGGCCGACCAGCCGATTCTCTATCTGTCCGGCGGCAACCAGCAGAAAGCCATTCTCGGCCGCTGGCTGTCGATGCCGATGAAGGTGCTGCTGCTCGACGAGCCGACCCGGGGCATCGATATCGGGGCCAAGGCCGAGATCTACCAGATTATCCACCGCCTGGCCGAACAGGGCATCGCCGTGATCGTGGTGTCCAGCGACCTGATGGAGGTCATGGGAATCGCCGATCGCATCCTGGTCATGAGCGAAGGCGCGATCACCGGCGAACTGACTCGCAGCGAGGCCGACGAAGCCCGCCTGTTGCAACTGGCCCTCCCGCGTTCGCGGGACTGAAGATCGAGGTGTGTATGTCGCAGGTAAAGAAAAGCAATGCGTTCTGGCTGGGGTTCAACCAGCGCAAGTTCGTCGATGACTGGGTGATGCTGCTGGCCGCCCTGGGCATCTTCGTGCTCTGCGCGCTGTTCATCGACAACTTCCTGTCGGCGCTGAACATGCGCGGGCTGGGCCTGGCGATTTCCACCACCGGGATCGCCGCGTGCACCATGCTGTTCTGCCTGGCATCGGGGCACTTCGACCTGTCGGTGGGCTCGGTCATCGCTTGCGCCGGCGTGGTGGCGGGGATCGTCATCCGCGATACCGACAGCGTGCTGTTCGGCGTTTCGGCCGCGCTGGCCATGGGCCTGTGCGTGGGCCTGATCAACGGCATCGTGATCGCCAAGCTGCGGATCAACGCCTTGATCACCACCCTGGCGACCATGCAGATCGTGCGCGGGCTGGCGTATATCTTCTCCAACGGCAAGGCGGTCGGGGTGATGAACGAAGGGTTTTTCGTATTCGGCAACGGCCAGCTGTTCGGCGTGCCGGTGCCGATCCTGATCACCCTCCTGTGTTTCGTGTTCTTCGGCTGGCTGCTCAATTACACCACCTATGGGCGCAACACCATGGCCATCGGCGGCAACCAGGAAGCGGCCCTGCTGGCCGGGGTCCAGGTGGACCGGACCAAAATCGTCATCTTTGCCGTGCACGGCGTGATCGGCGCGCTGGCCGGGGTGATCCTGGCGTCGCGCATGACCTCGGGCCAGCCGATGATCGGCCAGGGGTTCGAGCTGACGGTAATCTCGGCCTGCGTGTTGGGCGGTGTGTCCCTGAGCGGCGGCATCGGCCTGATCCGCCATGTGCTTGCCGGGGTGTTGATCCTGGCAATCATCGAGAACGCGATGAACCTGAAGAACATCGACACCTTCTACCAGTACGTGATCCGCGGCTCGATCCTGCTGGTGGCGGTCATCATCGACCGGCTCAAGCAGCGTTGAAGGGGCGGCCATGAGCGGGCGTTGCGAGCAACAGCTCTTCGGCCACCTGGACGACGGCACGCCGGTGCACGCTTACCTGCTGAGCAATGCCCGCGGCATGCAGGCCCGGGTGCTGGCCTACGGCGGCATCCTGCAGGCACTGAGGGTCGCGGACCGGTACGGCGCGTTCGACGATGTGGTGCTCGGCTTCGATACGCTCCAGGACTATCGGCGGCATCACCGCCTGTACCTCGGCGCACTGATCGGACGCTACGCCAATCGCCTGGCCGGCGGCCGCTTCGAGCTGGACGGGCGGCGCTACCAGGTGCCGCTCAACGATGGCCCGAATGCCTTGCACGGCGGTCTCGGGGGCCTGGACAAGCAGCTCTGGACGGCGACCCCCTGCGCAGGGCCCGGCCATGTCGGGGTGCGGCTGTGCTGTCGGTCGCCGGAGGGCGACATGGGCTTTCCCGGCAACGTGCAGGTCGAAGTCACTTACCGCCTCGACGACCATGACCGGCTGTGCCTCGACTATCAGGCGGTGACTGATCGGGCGACCGTGCTCAATCTGACCCAGCATGCCTATTTCAACCTGGCGGGCGCCGGCAACGGCGATATCCTTGCCCAGGTCGCGAGGTTGCGGGCCGGGCATTACCTGCCGCTGGACCGGCACCTGATTCCCACGGGGGAACCGGCGCCGGTGGCGGGTACGCCGCTGGACCTGCGCCAGCCGACGCCTGTCGGCCGGCGCCTGGATGCCGAGCATCCGCAGCTGCGCCTCGGCGGCTGGCAGCAACGCGGCTTCAACCATTACTGGCTGCTCGACGCCGAGGGCGACCTCGCGCGCCCCGCGGCGGACCTGCACGATCCGCACAGCGGGCGTCGCCTGGAGCTGTTCACCAGCGAACGGGGGGTGCAGTTCTACACCGCCAATGCCTTCGACGGCAGCGTCCGCGGCAAGGCCGGCAAGCGTTATCCGCGCTGGGCCGGGTTCGCCCTGGAAGCGCACGGCCCGCCCAATGCTGTGAATCTGCCGGGATGGGCCGGCGCCCGGCTCGACCCGGGCCAGGTGTATCGGCAAACCACCTTGTTCAAGTTTTCCACGGTGTGAGCGGCAGCCTCGGAAAGAGGGCATGCAGGCCCACGGCCGAGCGGCCATAATGGCCTTCGTTTTTCGTACACCCTTAAGGCTGGATATGCAGGAAGACGCCGCAAAAAACGCCAGGGATGCCGCTCCCACGGGCACCCAGACATTGCTCCGCGGACTGGCGGTGGTGCAGGCCGTGGCCGGCGGTGCCCGCGACCTCAAGGAAATCGCCCGGCTGATCGGCACCACGCGCAGCACGACCCATCGCCTGGCCAGTTGCCTGGTGGACGAGCGCTACCTGAGGGTAGTGCCGCAGGTCGGCTATCTGCTGGGGCCGAAGCTGATCGAACTGGGGTTCCAGGCGCGCGAGGCGTTGCCGCTGGCGACCCTGGCCACACCCTTCCTCGACGAACTATCGGCCCTGACCGGCGACACAGTTCACCTGGCGATCCGCGACGACGACGATGTGCTGTACCTGCACAAGAACCCGGGGCGCAACGGCCCGGAAATGCGTTCGCGGGTTGGTCATCGCATGCCGCTGGCGCGTACCGGGATCGGCAAGGCGCTGTTGCTCGACGACGCGCTGCTGGAATGGCAGCGCCTGTATGAAGCGAGTCTGCCGGTAGGAGGGCGGAACGTGCTCTGGCCACAGCACGAAGAACCGACCTGGGAACAGTTCCGCCAGCGCATGGAAGAATATGTGGCAGGCGGTTATGCCTTCGACCTGGAGGACAACGAACCGTCGATTCGTTGCGTGGCGGCGCCAGTGCGCGATGCCAGTGGCAAGATCGTCGCCGGCATCAGCATCGCCAGCACCGTGCCTTACATGCCGCTGGAGAAGATGGCCGAGCTGGTCCCGGTGATCAAGCGGGCCGCCGCCGGCATTTCCGCCGAGCTCGGCGGCTGAGTCAGGCTTCTGTAGGAGCGGAGCTTATCCGCGATGGGATTTTTCCAGGTCCGTCGCCATTGCGGGCAAGCCTCGCTCCTGCAGAACACGGTTTATGGCTTGAGGGTGGCCATGTCGATGACGAAGCGGTATTTCACGTCACCGGCGATCATGCGCTCGTAAGCCTCGTTGATCTGGCGGATGTCGAGCATTTCGATGTCGCAGCTGATGTTGTGCTCGGCGCAGAAATCCAGCACTTCCTGGGTCTCGGCGATGCCACCGATCAACGAGCCGGCCAGCACGCGACGGCCCAGCACCAGCTTGGCGGCGTGCACGGGCGGGTCTATCGGCTCGATCAGGCCGACCAGGATATGCACGCCGTCGTAGCGCAGGGTATCCAGGTAAGGGTTGAGGTCGTGCTGCACTGGGATGGTGTCCAGCAGGAAATCGAAGTGCCCGGCCGCCGCCTGCATCTGTGCGGCGTCGGTGGACACGATCACATGGTCGGCGCCCTGGCGGCGAGCTTCCTCGGCCTTGCTCGCCGAGCGGGTGAACAGCGTCACCTGCGCGCCCAGGGCCTTGGCGAACTTGATGCCCATGTGGCCCAGGCCGCCCATGCCGAGGATGCCTACCTTGTCACCGGCCTTCACTCCGTAGTGCTTGAGCGGCGAGTAGGTGGTGATGCCCGCGCAGAGAATCGGCGCGGCGCTGGCCAGGTCGAGTTTCTCGGGGATGCGCACCACGAAGTGCTCGCTGACTACGATGCTGTCGGAGTAACCGCCCAGGGTGTTGCTGCCGTCGATTCGGTCCGGGGTGGCGTAGGTCAGGGTCGGGCCCTCCAGGCAGTATTGCTCCAGGTTGGCGGCGCAGGCCTCGCAGTGCCGGCAAGAGTCGACCATGCAGCCGACGCCCACCAGGTCGCCGACCTTGTGCTTGCTGACATTGGCGCCGACGGCGGTGACCTTGCCGACGATCTCGTGGCCCGGCATCAGCGGGTACACGGCGATGCCCCATTCGTTGCGGGCCTGGTGGATATCGGAGTGGCAGACGCCGCAGTAGAGAATCTCGATGGCCACGTCGTCCGGGCGTGGGCTGCGGCGCTGGAAACTCATGGGGGCGAGGGGCGTGGTGGCTGACTGGGCGGCATAACCGATGGCTGTGTACATGATGGACCTCGCAAAAGCACTGACAGGTGAGGCGAGCCATTCTCGGGGTCGCGCCCTGGAGCGAACATGGCGATTCCTCGCCATGTCATGCCTATTCCTCCGGCTTCGGCCCCTGGCATGGAGGCACTGGCGTCCAGACCTGCGATGATGTTTCCATCCCTTTTTCCGTGAAGTTTTCGCCATGCAGTTGACCCGCCATCTTGATGCCAACGCTACCCTGGTGTCCCTGATCCAGCCCCTTGCGAACCGTGACGGTTTCGTCGCCACGGCGCTGCCCGGGGTCAAGGTGCTGCGGGCCAGCTGCGACGTGGCCCGCGGCCCGCAGATCTACGAGCCGAGCCTGATGATCATCGTCCAGGGCAGCAAGCTGGCGTACCTGGGGTCGCGGATCCTCGAGTACGGCGCCGGGCATTACCTGATCCAGGCGCTCTCTGTGCCATTCGAGTGCGAGACCTTCGCCATGCCCGATGCGCCGCTGTATGGGGTGTCGGTGGCTATCGACCGGGTGTTGCTGGGCGAGCTGGTGCTGGCGATGGGGACGGCGCCGGGGCGCGATCTCCAGGCGCAGACCCCGGAGTCCATGACCTCGGTGGTGTTCGACGACACCATGCGTGGCTGTGTGGAGCGGCTGCTGCGCTGCCTGCACGATCCGCTGGAGTGCAAGGTCATGGGCCAGGCGCGCCTGCGCGAGCTGATGTTCACCGTCCTGCGCGGTCCCCAGGCCGATGTGCTGCGTGCGCTGGTGGAGCAGCATGGGCGCCTCGCACGGATTTCCGGGGCGCTGAACCATTTGCACGAGCATTACACCGAGCCGCTGAACGTCGAGACCCTGGCCCGTTGCGCGAACATGAGCGCCTCGACCTTTCACGAACATTTCAAGCGCAGCACGCTGCTGTCGCCGGTGCAGTACCTCAAGCGCCTGCGCTTGCTCAAGGCGCAGCAGTTGCTGCTGGGGGAGGGGCTGGGCGTGGCCCAGGTGGCGCATCGGGTGGGCTACCAGAGCACCTCGCAGTTCAGCCGCGAGTACAAGCGCTACTTCGAGCGCAATCCGGGAGACGAGCGCGCCGCTTGATGGGCTGGCAGCGCCCTGTAGGAGCGAGGCTTGCCCGCGATGAACGATGACGCGGTCTGACAGATACATCGTCAAGGCCTTATCGCACGCAAGCTGTGCTCCTACAGAAGCAGTGAACGCAGGCCATAAAAAAGGCTCCCGAATGGGAGCCTTTTTTCTTCAAGCGTTGGTCTTACATGTTCGGGTAAGTCGGGCCGCCCGCGCCTTCCGGCGTGACCCAGGTGATGTTCTGGGCCGGGTCCTTGATGTCGCACGTCTTGCAGTGCACGCAGTTCTGGGCGTTGATCTGGAAGCGCTTCTCGCCGTCTTCCTTGGTGATCACCTCATACACACCGGCCGGGCAGTAGCGCTGCGCCGGTTCGTCGTACAGCGGCAGGTTCTTGTTCAGCGGAATGCTCGGATCGGTCAGCTTCAGGTGGCAAGGCTGCTCTTCTTCATGGTTGGTACCGGAGATGAACACCGAGCTCAACTTGTCGAAGCTGAGCTTGCCGTCCGGTTTCGGGTAGTCGATCTTCTTGCAGTCCGCCGCGAGCTTCAGGCAGGCGTAGTCCGGCTTGGTGTCGTGCAGGGTGAACGGCAGCTTGCCGCCGAACAGGTTCTGGTCGACCCAGTTGAAGCCGCCGCCGAGGATTGCGCCGTACTTGTGGATCGCCGGGCCGAAGTTGCGGCTGGCGAACAGTTCCTCGTACAGCCAGCTGGACTTGAACGCTTCGACATAGGTGTTCAATTCGTCGGCGCCCTCGGAGCCGGCGAACAGCGCATCGGCCACGGCGTCGGCGGCGAGCATGCCGGACTTCATGGCGGTGTGGCTGCCCTTGATCTTGGCGAAGTTCAGGGTGCCCAGGTCGCAACCGATCAGCGCACCGCCCTTGAACACCATCTTCGGCAGCGAGTTCAGGCCGCCTTTGCAGATGGCCCGTGCGCCGTAGCTGACGCGCTTGCCGCCTTCCAGGTACTGCTTGAGCACCGGGTGGTGCTTGAGGCGCTGGAATTCGTCGAAGGGCGACAGGTAGGTATTGCTGTAGGACAGGTCGACGATCAGGCCGACCACCACCTGGTTGTTTTCCAGGTGATAGAGGAAGGAGCCGCCGGTGTTCTCGGTACCCATGATGTCCAGCGGCCAGCCGGCGGTGTGCACCACCAGGCCTGGCTGATGCTTGGCCGGGTCGATTTCCCAGATTTCCTTGAGACCGATGCCGTAGTGCTGGGCGTCGGCGTCGCTGTCCAGGTTGAAGCGCTTGATCAACTGCTTGCCGATATGGCCACGGCAGCCTTCGGCGAACAGGGTGTACTTGCCGCGCAGTTCCATGCCGGGGGTGTAGAGGCCTTCCTTCGGGTTGCCTTCGCGGTCGACACCCAGGTCGCCGGTGATGATCCCGCGGACCACGCCGTTCTCGTCGAACAAGGCTTCCTGGGCGGCGAAACCCGGGTAGATTTCCACGCCCAGGTTCTCGGCCTGCTGGGCCAGCCAGCGGCACAGGTTACCGAGGGAGATGATGTAGTTGCCTTCGTTGTGCATGGTCTTGGGCACAAAGAAGTCAGGAATTTTCTGCGCGCTGTCGGGGTTCTTCAGGACATAGATGTCATCGCGCGTGACCGGCGTGTTCAGTGGCGCACCGAGCGCCTTCCAGTCCGGGAACAGCTCGTTCAGGGCGCGTGGTTCGAACACGGCACCGGACAGAATGTGAGCACCGACTTCGGAGCCTTTCTCGACCACGCAGACGCTGATTTCCTTACCGGCTTCGGCGGCCTTCTGCTTCAGTCGGCAGGCGGCGGACAAGCCAGCGGGGCCGGCACCGACGATGACCACGTCGAATTCCATGTATTCGCGTTCCACTAGGCTATCTCCTACTCAAGGCTCAACGGTTTTTTCTAATTGGAGGTTGGGTGTCGCATCGATGGTTTTCTCCGCCGGACAGGGGAGGGGACAATGAACGACCCGCCTTTTTCTCTAGGCGGCGCATTATATCTACACCACTCTTAGCGTCCAATACAAACGTTTGTTTGAATTTGCTGGAGCCCGTGTAGAATCAGAGAAACGCGGCTTATGACTGACTATTTTGCCGTATTGACCAGAATAGGCGTTCCGGTCAAGATACGGTCGGTTTTGCGCTCGCCGTAGGCTGACTGTTGGTTTCAAGAGCACCTCTAAAGACAGGGCGAAGGCAGTACACAAGGTGACGCAACGCGCAGTTTACATGCCGCGATAAAGAATGACCGGTCAGTCGCCACTGACGAACGGTCATCATCCCGTGAGCAAGGTCATCTGTCTGCTGTCCCAAGGGGCAATGTCAGCGTTTTTAGAGGTGCCCTTGTGCCCGATGAGCATCAACCGCCAGGTTCGCCTAGGCGACTTTCTTTTCACCGGAGAGTAACGAGGAATCCATGAAGGTTCTTGTAGCTGTCAAACGCGTTGTCGATTACAACGTCAAGGTTCGCGTCAAGGCGGACAATTCCGGCGTCGACCTCGCCAACGTCAAGATGTCGATGAACCCTTTCTGCGAAATCGCAGTGGAAGAAGCCGTACGCCTGAAAGAGAAGGGCGTAGCGACTGAAATCGTCGTCGTCTCCATCGGTCCTGCTACTGCTCAAGAGCAACTGCGTACCGCCCTGGCGCTGGGTGCCGATCGTGCCATCCTCGTCGAATCCGCCGATGAACTGAACTCCCTGGCCGTGGCCAAGCTGCTCAAGGCCGTGGTCGACAAGGAACAGCCGCAACTGGTGATCCTTGGCAAGCAAGCCATCGACAGCGACAACAACCAGACCGGCCAGATGCTGGCGGCCCTGAGCGGCTACGCTCAAGGCACCTTCGCCTCCAAGGTCATCGTTGAGGGCGACAAGGTTGCCGTGACCCGTGAAATCGACGGCGGCCTGCAGACCGTTTCGCTGAGCCTGCCGGCGATCGTCACCACCGACCTGCGTTTGAACGAGCCGCGCTACGCGTCCCTGCCAAACATCATGAAAGCCAAGAAGAAGCCTCTCGAGACGCTGACTCCGGACGCTTTGGGCGTTTCCACCGCCTCGACCAACAAGACCCTGAAAGTCGAAGCACCGGCTGCACGCAGCGCGGGTATCAAGGTCAAGTCGGTCGCTGAACTGGTCGAGAAACTGAAAAACGAAGCGAAGGTAATCTGACTATGACTATCTTGGTAATCGCCGAACACGACAACAAGGCGCTGGCCCCGGCCACCCTGAACACCGTTGCTGCCGCTGCCAAAATCGGCGGCGACATCCACGTGCTGGTTGCCGGCCAGGGCGCTGGCGCCGTGGCTGAAGCCGCCGCGAAAATCGCTGGCGTGAGCAAGGTCCTGAACGCTGACAACGCCGCTTACGCGCATCAGCTGCCGGAAAACGTTGCACCGCTGGTTGCCGAGTTGGGCAAGGGCTACAGCCACATCCTGGCCGCCGCCACGTCCAACGGTAAAAACATCCTGCCGCGGGTTGCCGCCCAACTGGACGTCGACCAGATCTCCGAGATCATCTCGGTAGAAAGCGCCGACACCTTCAAGCGTCCGATCTATGCCGGTAACGCCATCGCTACCGTGCAATCGAACGCCGCCGTGAAAGTCATCACCGTGCGCGCCACCGGTTTCGACCCGGTTGCCGCCGAAGGCGGTTCGGCCGCCGTGGAAGCGGTGGCTGCCGCTCACGATGCCGGCAAGTCGAGCTTCGTCGGCGAAGAGCTGGCCAAGTCCGACCGTCCTGAACTGACCGCTGCCAAGATCGTCGTTTCCGGCGGCCGCGGCATGCAGAACGGCGACAACTTCAAGCACCTGTACGCCCTGGCCGACAAGCTGGGCGCTGCCGTGGGCGCTTCGCGCGCCGCGGTCGACGCAGGTTTCGTACCGAACGACATGCAGGTCGGCCAGACCGGCAAGATCGTTGCGCCACAGCTGTACATCGCCGTCGGTATCTCCGGCGCGATCCAGCACCTGGCCGGCATGAAAGACTCCAAGGTGATCGTGGCGATCAACAAGGATGAAGAAGCACCGATCTTCCAGGTCGCCGATTACGGCCTGGTGGCGGACTTGTTCGAAGCCGTACCTGAGCTGGAGAAGCTGGTCTAATCCAGCGGCTTCACTTATAAAGAGCCCGGTCTTTTGGCCGGGCTTTTTATTGTCTGGAATGCGAGTGGGAGAATTTCGCCATGGATCTGCGCCGCCTGGGTGGCTTGTCGCTGCTGCTGGGACTGACGCTGCTGCCGTTGTCGTCGATGGCCGCCGGTAAATGCGAGCGCCTGGTGGTGACCGGCAGCCCGGATGCCCCGCCCTATTTATGGCGCGACCCGCAGGACCCCGACCACCTGATTGGCGCCAGCGCCGAGCTGTTGCAGCAGGTGGCGAAGGATCTGGGGATCAAGGTCGAACTGCTATACGCCGGCAAACGCTCGGCGGCCCTGGACGAAGTGCGCAGCGGGCGGATGGACATGCTGGCCGACGCGCCGCTGACGGTAAGCGAGCTGGAAGCCCTGGACTATATCCATCCGCCGCTGCTGGAAAACGATTTCCTGGTCTGGACCCGTAAAGGCTCGACGCTGAGCTACAGCCAGCCGTCGGACCTGCACGGACACAGTGGTGCGTTGTCGGAAAGGGCGCGCTTGACGCCATCGTTCGACGCCTTCGCCAAGGAGCAGTTGAACCTGACCCGCATGCCGAACCTGACCCAGGCCTTCCAGAAGCTCTTGCTGGGGGAGGTGGAGTACGTACTGGCCGGGCGTTATGCCGGCACGGCCCTGGCCCAGTCGCTGGGCATGGCCAATGATCTGCTGGCATTTCCGCAGCCCGCCGACAAACCCGGCCTGTTCCTGGCCGTCTCGCACAACTCCGCCTGCAACGACCCATGGTTGCGCGGACAGTTGGCGAAAAAGATGACAGAATTGCCCGCGTCCGGTCTGACGGAAGCCGTGTTGCAGCGCAATCTCGAGCGTTGGAAGGCGCAATTGCAGCAGCCTGTCAGCACCCCAAAACAGTAGGGATTTCTTGTGAGTATTCGACCTCTTTTCGCTGCCCTGGCCGTCCTGGCTCTGGCGGGTTGCGCAGCCGATCCGGCGCCGAATGAACAAATGCGCCTGACCGAACAGACCCTGGCCCAGGCCAAGGCCGTGGGGGCCACGGCCGAAGACGTGCCGGAGCTGAAGCTGGCCGAAGACAAATTCGCCCGGGCGCAGCGCAACATGCAGGAACAGTCGTTCAAGCATGCGCGCATGCGTGCCGAGCAAGCGGAGCTGGATGCGCGCCTGGCCGAAGCACGGGTCCTGACCCTCAAGAGCCAGGAACAACTGAACATGCTCCAGACCCGCATCACTCGCCTGCGCAAGCAACTGGGAGATGCCCAATGACTCGCCTGACCCGCGTCTTGAGTGGCGCCCTGTTGATCGCCTTTGCCGGTCTCTATGGCTGTGCCGGGCAGCGCAGCGACGCAGCCTTGGAACAGGCCAGCGAAGACTTCCAGAAGGTCAAGGAAGACTCCAACGTGCTGCGCATCGCCCCCAAGGATGTGATCCGTGCCGGTGAGTCCCTGGCCCGGGCCGATCGTCTGTCCAGCTACTGGGGCAGCGGTGGCGATGTGGTGCATTACGCCTACCTCAGCCAGCGCTACAGCGAAATTGCCCGCGAGCACACCAATCAGGCATTGAATCAGGAGCAGGCGGCCAAGCTCGAACTGGAGCGCCAGCGCCTGCAACTGGCCCTGCGCGAGGCCAAGCTGGTGAGCGTGCAGCAGCAGGGCAAGTGGCTGGAGGAGCAGATCATCAACCTGGCCACCACCCAGACCGATCGCGGGCTGGTGATGACCCTGGGCGACGTGCTGTTCGATACCGGTGAAGCGGAGCTGAAAAGCTCGGCCAATCGCACCGTGCTAAAGGTCGTGCAGTTCCTCCAGCTGAACCCCAAGCGCGTGGTGCGGATCGAGGGTTATACGGACAACACCGGCGACAAGCAGAGCAATCTGAAACTGTCCCGCGATCGGGCGCAGTCCGTGGCCGACATCCTGGTGGACCTGGGCGTCGAGGAGAAACGCGTCCAGGTCGAAGGTTACGGCGATGAATACCCGGTCGAGGCCAATGCCTCGGAACGTGGGCGGGCGCAGAACCGTCGGGTGGAAATCGTCTTCTCCGACGAGCAGGGCCAGCTCGGCGCGGCTCGCTAAGGCAGCGATAGTTCAGAAACCCGGCTTCCTTCAGGAGCCGGGTTTTTTTGTGCCTGACGATTGGTACACAGAACAGTACAGTTTTTGCTGACACCGCCCTGTACCGTCGACTATTGTGGCAACTGTCCCAGTACACTTATGAACTGTTCCGGTATCGTCATCCACAACAATAAAATGCCGGTGAAATCGAGTGCAGCGTCATGACCAATCTCTTGCTTTATCAACGTATCGCTCAGCAGCTGGCTGAGGATATCCGTCGTGGTGTGTACCAGCCGGGAGAGCGCGTACCCTCGGTACGCAAGATGAGCTCGCAGCTCAATGTCAGCCATGCGACGGTGCTCCAGGCGTATGCCAATCTCGAGGATCAGGGCCTGATCCGGGCCCGTCCGCAGTCGGGCTACTACGTGCACCAGACCCCGGCGCTGACCGCGCCGACCCCGGACATCGCCCGGGTCGAAAGGCCGGGCCTGGTAACGCGCAGCAGCATCATTCACCAGGTATTGGTGGAGTCGCGCCGCGAAGGCGTGTTTCCGTTAGGCGCCGCGGTGCCGAGTGTCGATTACCTGCCGGTGCGGGCGCTACACCAGCAACTGGCCAAGGTCACCCGGTTTCACAGCCCGCGGGCGTTCAGCTACATGTTCAGTCCCGGCTTCGAGCCGCTGCGCCGCCAGGTCGCCATCCGCATGCGCGATGCCGGCGTGGTGGTCGACCCGTCGGAAGTGGTGATTACCCATGGCTGCGTGGACGCGCTGCAGATGTCGTTGCGCGTGCTGACCCGTCCGGGCGACCTGATCGCCGCGGAGTCGCCGACCTATTACGGCTTGCTGCAACTGGCCGACCTGCTGGGGCTCAAGGTCATCGAGATCCCCAGCGACCCTTCCACCGGCATGAGCCTGGAGGCGCTGCAACTGGCGGCCAACCAGTGGTCGATCAAGGCCTTGGTCCTGACCACGCGCCTGAGCAATCCCTTGGGCGGCACCATGCCGGAAGAACGCCAGAAGCAACTGCTGCGCCTGGCCTCGGACTTCGATATCCAGGTGGTCGAGGACGATATCTACGGCGAATTGATGTTCGAGGTAGGGCGTACCAAGGCATTGAAAGCCTATGACCGGCTGGACCGGGTGATCTACTGCTCGAGCTTTTCCAAGACCCTGTCGCCCGGGGTGCGCATCGGCTGGATGATTGCCGGCAAGTACCAGCAGGAAATCCAGCGCCTGCAGACGTTCAGCACTCACTCGGCCTGCAGCGTGACCCAGATGGGCGTTGCGGCCTACCTGGAGAACGGCGGCTACGACCGGCACCTGCGCTTCATCCGCCAGGAGTACCGCAAGAACCTCAGCGCCTTTCAGCTGGCGGTGCAGCAGTATTTTCCGGAGGGCACGCAGATTACCCGTCCCAATGGCGGTTTCATTCTCTGGGTCAGCCTGCCAGGGCGGGTCAATACCCAGGAATTGCATGTCCGGGCGTTGCAGCAGGGCATCAGTATCGCGCCGGGGTTGATCTTCAGTAATACCGAGCAGTTCAACCACTGCATCCGCCTCAATTGCGGCACTCCCTGGAACCGCGAGGCCGAGCGGGCCTTGATGACCCTGGGCATGTTGGCCAGCCAACTGTGCCTGGAGGCTACGGGCGGTTTTTGACGGATCGGCGGTCGTGCTTGTTTTCGAGCAGTCAAAAAGCGAGCATATGGCTCTTTGCCGCTGATCCATTGTCTTTTTATGAAAGCGATTTTTCCTATTGCCTGGGTGTTGGTCTGTGCGTTGGGTGCCGTGGGCATTGGCGGCGCGATGGCTGCCCCGGGTCCGGAAAAGGTGGCGAGCACGGCTGAGCACAAGACGCAGAAGCCGGCTCCTGTGAAAAAGGCTGCACCCGTGAAGAAGGCTGCCGCCACCAGCAAGCCCAAACCGGTGAAGAGGCGTGCGCCGATCGCTTCCAAATCCAAGTCTGCCAGCGAGATCGCCAGGACGCCTTTGCCCTCGGCCAAGGTGGATTTGAGCCTGCCCCCGGAAATGGTCAAGCAGCTGCAACCGATCGGTACCGTCAACCAGCCCAAGCGCATCCCGTTACTGCCACCGATGTTCGGCGAAAAGCCCAAGGATGACAGTCCGTTCCAGCTCAACGGCCGCTTGCTGAGCAACGAAATGCAATTGCAACTGCGCAACGACGAGCGACGTGACATCGAAGGCGCGGCGCTGGATTTCGAGTTCAAGCAGTAAACCCCGCCCCGACTGTGACCTGTTGCGCCGACGCTTTGTCGGAGACTGGTCAGTCACGCGAACCTGAACCTAAAAACCCGCTCGCGGCCAATTTCAAACGGCTGTTTTAGCGGTTACTCTAGTCCGCGCCATTTCAATACATTGCCCGCCGTGAGGAGCTTGTCGTCATGAATTGCCGTGAAGGCTGTGGCGCCTGTTGCATCGCCCCTTCCATCAGTAGCCCGATTCCCGGAATGCCCCATGGCAAGCCGGCCGGAGAACGTTGCATCCATCTTTCTGTCGAACAGCTGTGCGGCTTGTTCGGCCTGCCCGAACGGCCAGCCGTATGTGGTGGGTTCCAGCCGGATGTCGAGGTGTGCGGCAGCGATCGGGAAGAGGCTATCCGCTTGATCGGCTGGTGGGAGCAAATGACGGCGGCGTGAAGTGTTTCAATGATCGGAACTTCAACAATAAGGAATAAGACAATGGGTTCGCTGCATCGAATTGCTGTGCTCTGTGGGTTGACCGTTCTACTGTCGGCAACGGCCCACGCCGAAGATTGGCAAACGGCCAAGGATGAAGACGGCATCAAGGTCTCCTTGAGTGAAGTGGCCGGTTCCAAATACAAGGCCTACCGGGGCGTGACCACCATGAAGACCACCATGGCCAAGTTGCGCGCCCTGCAGGAGGATGTGGCCGGTGCCTGCGCCTGGATCCATGAGTGCAAGTCGCAGAAGCTGCTCAAGCACGAAGGCGACCAGAGCTGGACCTATACCCAGTTCAACACCCCTTGGCCGGTTACGGCGCGGGATTCGGTGCTGCATGTCACCACCAGCGAAGGCGCCGATGGCAGCCTGATCCGCAAGCTCGAAGGCGTACCGACCTACATTCCCGAGGAAAAAGGTTTCGTGCGCGTGGCCCAGGTCGAAGGCTTCTGGAAGTTCGTGCCCAAGGGCGCGGACCAGATCGAAGTGACCTATCAGGTGCATACCGATCCTGGCGGCAGCGTGCCGTCGTGGTTGTCCAACAAATTCGTCGTGGATGCGCCGTTCAATACCCTCAAGGCCTTGAAGGCGCGCGCTGAGAAATAAGCGCTGGCGTAAACAAGAAAGGCTGCCAATAGGCAGCCTTTTTTATCCCCCGTCCGAACGATTATCCATGCGCCAGGGTCGACATCTTGTGGGTCCATTCATGGACTCTTCCCAGGAGGCACTTGATGCAAAAATGGCAAATCGTTTTCGTCGACGATCATGGTGTCCAGTCAGTGGAGCAATTCGACTGTGAGCAACAGCCCAGCATGGAACGGGCGGCACAATTGATTCGCGCAAAGCTCCTGCCGGTTCCGGCGGAACTTGACCTCAATGACCTGGAAGGGCGCACGGCCGAGCCCACAGTCAAGAACCTGAAATACCAGCACAGTATCCAGATCCTCAGTATCCAGCCCATTTGATCCCTTATGCATAAAGCTCGTTGGAGCTTGAACCAGGTCTTGGCAGTGTCAGTGTCTTGGCGCTACTCTGGATTCGAGATCAGCGAATGAATCGCTAAGGTCTGGTCTTGTCAGCTACATGCTTGTTTCCTGGCGGCGATCTTCTCGCCGCGGGCCTGCACCGTGCGGTGGCAGGCAGGGAGTACGGAAAGTCTATCCATCGGTTTGAGGAGGACGTTTCATGAGCACAGCCTATCAAGAAGACATCAGCAGCAGCGTGCTGCGCCGCATGAAAGAAGGCGGTTTCGACTTTTCACGATTCCATCCCATCGAGTTCTACGCTGTTTTCCCGGACGAGGAGCGGGCACGCAGGGCGGCAGGACAGTTTCGCGGTGAATCCTTGAATGCCCAGGTCAGTGTGCGCGATGACGGCGCCTGGTACCTGGAGCTGAGCAAGGTGATGTACGCCACCTATGGCGGCATCGGGGACTTCGAACAGGACTTCGAAGCGGTGGTTGCCCCCTTGGGCGGGATCATAGAAGGCTGGGGCGTGAAGCAGGAGGTTCGAGGGCGACTCGTGTAGGGCTTATGAATAGCGTCAAGACTCAGCATCGGCTGACCTTCGGGTCGGCCGATTGCGTTTTTGCCACCAGGACCTGTAGGAGCGCAGCTTGCGCGCGATAAGGATGACGCGGTATTCCGGCAAAACCGCGTCGGCCTTATCGCGGGCAAGCCTCGCTCCTACAAAAAAGGGCAAAAAAAAGGCCACCCGCTGAGGGTGGCCAAAAGGGAAGACCGGTAAGGAGAGGAAACCGGTCGGGACATTCCGGACCCGGCTGCCAGTGGCGCCATGAAGGGGGAGCATCGACTTCGCGCTGCGCAGAAGTCATGTGAGCTGTTGCGATGAATTCTGCGTAGTTTTGCCGTAACGGTGAAATCAAGTCTGGCTATGCCCTCGATAGGCATTGCCAGGCTGTGGTCGTGCGCAGGTCATTGCCCAGACTGCTTGCGCCCCGCCATATGCTTCAGGTAACCCAGCAGCAGCTCCAGCTCGGCGTCCGGCAGTACGCTGCTGGAGAAGCCCGGCATCTTCGCCTGCGGCCAGCGGCGCAGGCTTTGCGGATCACGGATATAGCGCTTGAGAAAGTCCGCACCGAAGTACTCGGTGGGGTTGTAGGGGATATTCAGGTCGGGACCGAACTGCGAATCGCCGGCGCCGTTGAGGCGATGGCAGGCCAGGCAGTTCTTCTGGAACAGGGCGAAGCCCCGGTTCACCGGGTCGGTGGCGGCCAGTTTCGGGTCCGGGAGCAGTGCCGGGAAACGTTCGGCCACCGCTGCCAGGCGTTTGATGCTGGCGACCTGGAACGGCCATTGCTCTGGACTGATATGCCCGGCCTGGGGGTGAGTCCACACCAGGTAGAACGGTCCGGCGCTGGGCTTGCCCTCGGCCAGGGGAGGCCAGGGCTTGGCCGGATCTTCGATGGCCAGCCAGGCCTGGGCACCAGCTGTGTTGAGCAGCGGCGCGGCGGGCATTTCGGCGGCGAAGCCGTCCAGGGCGACCGCCTGTAGGTGGTCGTCGGCGCGGATGCCGGTGAGCAGGGCCGAGACAGGCAGTGCGCGGTAATTCATGTCGCGCTTGTACGACACGTCATCCTTGATCTTGATGTTGCGTGCCTGTGGGTGCTTGAGCAGTTCCTCGGTCTGCCAGGTGCGGCTGTCGGCGCCCAGTTCCAGGGTCAATTGCGCGGCGTGCGCGGGCGTGGTGAGCAGCAGCGCGCTGCACAGGAGAATGAGAGATTTCAATTGATCGCTGTCCGTCGCAAGGTGGAGAGGGCCGCGTACAGCCCGTCTCCAGTTTTCTGAAAGGCGCGACGTTACGCTGATTCAGCGCGGCCGCGATGTCAGGAAGAGTGGCACACAAGCGCCCGCCCCGGTAGTGAACCGGAGCGCAAGGATGCAATGGCGTGACGGAATGCCCACGCCTCTAGCCGATCACTTTGGTGAGATTCGGCAAGATCAGCAGCAAGGTGGTGGCGAACAGAATGAGCCCCGCTTGACGAACTTTCGAATGCTTGAACATGGCTGAATGCCTTTTGTTGTTATTCCTGAACATCAAATGCATGCCTGTCTCTTCGCTCTGGTCGCAGGGTCAGAGTCAGGCGATGTGTCCCTTTTCTTGCGCGTGCACCGGCAAGACCCGGCTGCAACGATTCACTACCTACAGCTCCTACCTTAGGGGCCTTGTAACCCTTGGCTTAGATCCATTTCATATCAGCTAATGAAAAAAGCCTTTCAAACAGGCATGAGGCGTTGTGCCATCTTCTTGCTCGCCCTCTGTCTAGACACATCCGCCAGCGGCCAAAGGCGATCCCTTAGCTCACTACCGTTCGTCTGAGCGTGACCGTCAAGGTCAGTGAGCGCATCGGTCATTGAATCCGCGCCTGGCGCGGCCAAGAGTGGAGCCCTGTCATCCATTCATCTGCACAGCGGTTCGAGGACGTCATGACCCAGGCTTTGATATTCGACGCATTACGCACCCCCCGTGGCAAAGGCAAGGCCGACGGTGCCTTGCACAGCGTCAAACCGGTGAACCTGCTGGCGGGGTTGCTCGATGCCCTGCAGCGTCGCAACGAGCTCGACACCAGCCAGGTCGACGACATCGTGCTGGGTTGCGTGACGCCCATCGGCGATCAGGGCGCGGACATCGCCAGGACCGCGGCGCTGGTGGCCGACTGGGATGTCAGCGTGGCCGGGGTGCAGATCAACCGTTTCTGCGCCTCGGGCCTCGAGGCGGTGAACCTGGGTGCGATGAAAGTGCGCTCCGGTTTCGAGGACCTGGTGGTGGTCGGCGGCGTCGAGTCGATGTCGCGGGTGCCCATGGGCAGCGACGGCGGGGCCTGGGTACTCGACCCGCAAACCAATATGCACAGCCATTTCACCCCGCAGGGTATCGGCGCGGACCTGATCGCCACCCTCGAAGGCTTCAGCCGCGAGGACGTGGATGGCTTCGCCCTGCAGTCGCAGCAGAAGGCGGCCCGGGCCCGGGCCAACGGTTCGTTCAACAAGTCCCTGGTGCCGGTGCAGGACCAGAACGGCATTGTCCTGTTGGATCACGATGAATTCATACGTGCGGACTCGACCCTGGAGGGCCTGGGCAAGCTCAAGCCCAGTTTCGAGATGATCGGCCAGATGGGGTTCGATGCCACCGCCTTGCGGGTCTACAGCCATGTCGAGCGCATCCGCCATGTGCATACGCCAGGCAACAGCTCCGGGATAGTCGACGGCGCGGCGCTGATGCTCATCGGTTCCGAGGCGAAGGGCCTGGCGCTCGGGCTCAAGCCACGGGCGCGGATTGTCGCCACGGCCGTCACCAGCACCGATCCGACCATCATGCTCACCGGGCCGGCGCCGGCCACGCGCAAGGCGCTGGCCAAGGCCGGGCTGCGAGTCGAGGACATCGATCTGTTCGAGGTCAACGAGGCCTTCGCCTCGGTGGTGTTGAAGTTCATCAAGGACATGGCCATCGATCCGGCCAAGGTCAACGTCAATGGCGGCTCCATCGCCATGGGCCACCCATTGGGCGCGACCGGCTGCGCGATCCTCGGCACCCTGCTCGACGAGCTCGAGGCGCGGGGCCGGCGTTACGGCCTGGCGACCCTGTGTGTCGGCGGCGGCATGGGTATCGCCACCATCATCGAACGCCTCTGAGCCCCGACTTCAAGGAATCACTTTCATGACCGAAGCCATCCGTTACGAAAAGGGCCAGGACCAGATCGTCGTCCTGACCATCGATATGCCAGGCCAGAGTGCCAACACCATGAACGGGGTGTACCGCGAGGCCATGGCCGCCTGTGTCGCCCGCTTGCAAGCCGAGCAGGAATCGATCGCCGGGGTAATTGTCACATCGGCGAAAAAGACCTTCTTCGCCGGGGGCGATCTCAATGAGCTGATCAAGATCGGCAAGCCCGAGGCTCAGGCCTTCTATGACATGGTGCTGAACCTCAAGGGCCAGTTGCGGGCCCTGGAGACTCTGGGCAAGCCGGTCGTGGCGGCGATCAACGGCGCCGCCCTCGGTGGCGGCTGGGAAATCTGCCTGGCCTGTCATCACCGCGTCGCCCTGGACGACAAGAACCTGCAGATCGGCCTGCCGGAGGTCACCCTCGGCCTGCTGCCGGGCGGCGGCGGTGTGGTGCGCATGGTGCGCATGCTGGGGCTGGAAAAGGCCCTGCCGTATCTGCTGGAAGGCAAGAAGGTCCGTCCGCAACAGGCGTTGCAGGCAGGGCTGATCGACGAACTGGCCAGCGACCGCGACGACCTGCTGGCCAAGGCCAAGGCCTGGATAGTCGCCAACCCGGCGGCCAGGCAGCGCTGGGACGTGGCGGGCTACCAGATCCCCGGCGGCACGCCGGCGCACCCGAAAGTCGCGCAGATGCTGGCTATCGCGCCGTCGATCCTGCGCAGCAAGACCCAAGGCTGCCTGCCGGCGCCGGAGAAGATTCTCTGCGCCGCGGTGGAAGGCGCCCAGGTCGATTTCGATACCGCGCAGTTGATCGAGACCCGCTATTTCACCGAGCTGACCACCGGCCAGGTGGCGAAAAACATGATCGGGACCTTCTGGTTCCAGCTCAACGAGATCAACGCCGGCGGTTCCCGGCCCCAGGGCTTTGCGCCTTATGTGACCCGGAAAGTCGGCATTCTCGGCGCCGGCATGATGGGCGCCGGAATCGCCTATGTCAGCGCGCTGGCCGGTATCGAGGTGGTGCTCAAGGACATCAGCCTGGCCGCGGCCGAGAAGGGCAAGGCGCATTCGGCGGCGCTGCTGGAGAAGAAGGTCGCCCGTGGCCAGTTGAGCGCCGAACAGCGCGATGCCACGCTGGCGCGGATCCGCCCTGCGGAGCAGGAGGCCGACCTGGCCGGATGCGACCTGATCATCGAGGCGGTGTACGAAGATCGCGAACTCAAGGCCAAGGTTTCCAAAGCCGCGCAACAGGTGGTCGGCGCCGATGCGGTGATCGCTTCCAATACCTCGACGCTGCCCATCAGTGGCCTGGCCAAGGCGGTGCCCGATCAAGGCAAATTCATCGGCCTGCACTTCTTCAGCCCGGTGGAGAAAATGCCCCTGGTGGAAATCATCAAGGGCGAGCACACCAGCGATGAAACCCTGGCCCGTGGTTTCGATTTCGTCTTGCAGATCAGAAAGACCCCGATCGTGGTCAACGACAGCCGCGGCTTCTTCACATCGCGGGTGTTCGGCACCTTCACCAATGAAGGCATCGCCATGCTCGGCGAGGGTGTGGCCGCGCCGATGATCGAGACCGAGGCGCGCAAGGCGGGCATGCCGATCGGCCCGCTGGCGATCTCCGATGAGGTTTCCCTGAGCTTGATGAGCCATATCCGCCAACAGACCGCCAGGGACCTGCAGGCCGAAGGCAAGCTGCTGGTGGCGCATCCGGCCTTTGCCGTGATCGATTTGCTGCTCAACGAATACAAGCGTGCCGGCAAGGCCGCTGGCGGTGGTTTCTACGAGTATCCGGCGGCGGGGCAGAAGCACCTGTGGCCCCAGCTGAAAGCCCGCTTCGAGCAGGCCGACGGGCAGATTCCCGCGCAGGACGTGCGCGATCGCCTGCTGTTCGTACAAGCCATCGAGACTGTGCGCTGCGTGGAGGAGGGGGTGTTGCGCTCGACCGCCGATGCCAACATCGGCTCGATCTTCGGCATCGGCTTCGCCGCCTGGACCGGCGGTGCCCTGCAGTTCATCAACCAGTACGGCCTGAAAGACTTCATCGCCCGTGCCCAATACCTGGCCGAGCAATATGGCGAACGGTTCGCGCCGCCGGCGCTGCTGTTGGAAAAAGCCGCCAAGGGACAGCTGTTCTGAGCCTGAAGGGGATAAAGTGACGCATCGCGGGGCTTGCCTTGGCCGAGTGTTTCAAGGCAGGCTCTGGGGTGTTCATTATTCCCATCATCGTGTCAGGTATTTTTTATGTCGCTACGCATCTGCATTCTGGAAACCGACATCCTGCGTCCAGAATTGGTCGATCAATACCAGGGATACGGGCAGATGTTCCAGCGCCTGTTTTCGCAGCAGCCAATCGCTGCCGAATTCACCGTCTACAACGTGATGCAGGGCGATTATCCGAGCGACGACCTGAGCTTCGACGCCTACCTGGTCACCGGGAGCAAGGCCGATTCCTTCGGCACCGATCCCTGGATTCAAACCCTCAAGACCTACCTGCTGGACCGCTACCAGCGTGGCGACAAACTGCTGGGCATCTGCTTTGGCCACCAACTGCTGGCGCTGTTGCTGGGCGGCAAGAGCGAGCGCGCGACCCAGGGGTGGGGCGTGGGCACCCACAACTACAAGCTGGCGGCCAAGGCGCCGTGGATGAGCCCGGTGGTGGAGGAACTGACGCTGTTGATCAGCCACCAGGACCAGGTCACCGCCTTGCCGGAAAACGCCACGGTCATCGCCTCCAGCGATTTCTGCCCGTTCGCCGCCTATCACATCAATGACCAGGTGCTGTGCTTCCAGGGGCACCCGGAGTTCATCCATGACTATTCGCGGGCACTGTTGGACCTGCGTCAGCAGCACTTGGGCGAACAGGTCTATCAGAAGGGCATCGCCAGCCTGGACCGGGCTCATCACGGCAGCACCGTGGCTGAATGGATGATGCGTTTCGTGGCGCACAAGCCGCAGGCCGCTTCGCTCTGAATCCTCGGTATCGCGAGCAGGCCGGCAAAGCGCTCAGCGCCCTGTAGGAGCGAAGCGTGCTCGCGATAGCGTCATCTCTGATACATCTGCCTCAAAGCCATCCCGAGCGCTTGAAGCTCGCCCACAACCCGGTACATCCCACCACCAGGAATGCCAGCACGCCGAAGTAGCCGTAATGCAGCTTCAGCTCGGGCATGTTGTCGAAGTTCATCCCATAGATCCCGGCCACCGCCGTCGGGAACGCGAGGATCGCTGCCCAGGCGGCGAACTTGCGTTGCACCACGCTTTGGCGCGAGGCCTCCAGCAGGACGCCGATCTCGATGGTCTGGCTGGCGATGTCGCGCAGGGTCGCCAGGTCTTCCATCTGCCGGGTGACGTGGATCTGCACGTCGCGAAAGTAGGGGCGCATGTTCTTGTCGATAAACGGGAAGCTGAGTTTCTGCAGCTCTTCGCTGATCTCCACCATGGGCGCCACATGACGGCGCAGGCGCAGCACATCGCGACGCAGGCTGTGCAGGTGCTGGATATCGCGCTCGTTGAGCGCACTGCACAACACGCTGTGTTCCAGCTCGTCGATCTCGGCGTGAATGGCTTCGCTCACCGGCTGGTAGTTTTCCGTGACGAAATCCAGCAGCGCGTACAGCACGAAGTCTTCGCCGTGCTCGAGCAGCAATGGCCGCGCTTCACAGCGCTGGCGTACGGCGGAATAGGATTTGGAGTGACCGTTGCGGGCAGTGATGATGTAGCCATTGCCGGCAAAGATGTGGGTCTCGATGAACTCCAGCTTGCCGTTTTCGCGCACCGGGGAGTAAGTGACGATAAACAGCGCGTCGCCGAAGGTTTCGAGTTTCGGCCGGCTGTGTTTTTCCAGCGCGTCCTCGATGGCCAGTTCATGGAGGTTGAACTGGCGTTGCAGGTTGGCCAGTTCCTGGGCGTTGGGTTCTTCGAGGCCGATCCAGACGAAGTGTCCGGGTTTGGCGGCCCAGGCCGCGCCCTCGTCGAGGGTGATATTGGTGACTTTCTTGCCCGCGCTGTAGACGGCGGCGGCAACGACTCTGCCCATGGTGCTGGTTCGCTTCTTCTTATCCGGATGAGGGGAAAACACCGTGCAGCTTAGCCTCATGAGTGTTCAGAGTCAGCCCGCAGGTCGGAGTTCATCGGACAAGAAAAAGCCCGCGCGCGGCGGGCTGTTTTCAGGCGGTCTGGAGCTGGCGGTCCATCGACTCGATGCACGCGCGCATCTGTTCGCGGCATTGTTCGATCAGCCTTGGCATGTCCTCCATGCTCAGGCCCGCGGTAGGGATCGCCGGCAGCGAGCGGATCAGGATCTTGCCGCTGTGCCAGCGGTTGAGGCGCATATGGCGGATATAGCTGCTGGCGCATACCGGAACGATCGGCACGCCCGCGGCGATAGCCATCTGGAAGGCGCCTTTCTTGAACGGCAGCAGCTCTTCGCCGAGGTTGCGGGTGCCTTCCGGGAAGACCCAGATCGACGTGTCCTTGTGCTGCAGGGTGTGGGTGGTGGTCAGCATCGAACGGCGTGCCTTATGCGCGTTGCCGCGGTCGATCAGCACGTTGCCCGCAAGCCAGAACAGCTGGCCGAACAAGGGCACCCATTTCAGGCTTTTCTTGCCAATGCACACGGTGCGCGGCGGCACCACATTGCCGAACACGAACAGGTCGTAGTTGGACTGGTGGTTGGCGACGATCACGCAGCTGTCGGGCTTGTTCATCAACGGCCCGACCTCGGCCTTGACCCGCAGGCGCAGGATGCACATGGCCGGCCAGGCATACAGGCGGGCGCACAGGCGGCTGTTGTCCGGGTTGAACGGGCGGCACAGCCCCAGCACCACGCCGAGTATTCCCGCTGCAATAAAATGCAGGCCCATCAACGACATACGAAACAGAAACAGCATCTACAGGCCCACCGGGGACAAAAGGTGGCGCAGTGTACGGATGTGCACTGTTTTCGGCAATTACCTGTAGGGAAGAAGGAGATAGCCGATGTTTAAGGGCATGTTTCCGACTCTTTGCTCAGCCGCGCGCCAGAGCGTTCGCGGGCGCACGGGGCAGAAAAAAGCCCGGCGCGAAGGCCGGGCTGGCAGGCGACGGGGCCGGGCTTCAGCCCATGTGTTCCTGATCGAGGATGATCGCGTTGTCCAGCGCTTCCAGCAGCGCCTTGCGCACTTTCAGCTTGGTGTTCTTGTGGGCGGTCATGTTGATCTTTTTCAGTTGCCGGGCTGCGGCCAGGGCCGCGCCTTGCAGTTCCTCGGCGCTCACCAGCTTGTCGAGGAAGCCGGCGTCCACCGCGCCTTGCGGGTCGAACATCTCGCCATTGATCACCGAGCGGTGCAGCGCGGATTTACGCAGGCGGTCACGGGCCAGCTCGATGCCGGCGTGGTGCATGGTCATGCCGATCTGCACTTCGTTCAGGCCGATGCTGAACGGGCCCTCGACGCCGATGCGGTAATCCGCGGACAGCAGCAGGAATGCGCCCTTGGCCACAGCGTGCCCAGGGCAGGCGACGATGACGGGGAAGGGGTGCGACAGCAGGCGACGGGCCAGGGTCGAACCGGCGGTCACCAGGCTCACGGCTTCCTTGGGGCCGGCGGTCATCACCTTCAGGTCGTAGCCGCCCGACAGAATGCCTGGCTGCCCGGTGACGATCACCACCGCGCGATCGGCAGTGGCCTGGTCCAGTGCGGCGTTGAAAGCGGCAATCACGTCCGGGGAAATGGCATTGACCTTGCCATTGCTCAAGGTCAGGGTCGCGATACCGTCTTCGAGGTGGTAAGAGATCAACTCACTCATGACGCAATTCCTTGTATTGAAGTGGGGCAGACGTTACCCACCGCCACAGGTCAGGTAAAGCGCTGTGACTGACCGGTGAGTCAGCCCTTGGCGGCCTGACAAGCGTAGCCAGCCAGCTGGAGTGGGTATCGGCCCTTCTATAAGGCTGGCAGCCAGGCCAGAGATTGGCCGGTTTGCCATGGCCTCGGCACTCTCCTGGCGGGCGGATCCGCAGAAATGCCTTAAGCGCATGAAAATTCTGAAAAAAACCTTTGCCATCGGAAAAGCTTTCGACTACATTAGCGCGCCTCGACAGACTGAATCGGTTTGACGAGACACGGTTGGGTGTCCGAGTGGCTTAAGGAGCACGCCTGGAAAGTGTGTATACAGGAAACTGTATCGAGGGTTCGAATCCCTCCTCAACCGCCATATTCGATCCACGAAAAACCCCTGGTTTCCTTGAGAAGCCAGGGGTTTTTTGCTTTCTGGCGCGGCAGGAAAGTGCTTCAGGGCGCCAAGGCCTGGAGCTGCCTCGACGGCTCGGGTGTAAGCGCGCGCCGGATTTGGCACTACTTGGCGCCGAGATTGGCACCGCTTGAACTCACTGTGATCATGCAGTTTTGCGAGTTCTTTGGCACTTCAACAGCGTGCCCCTGTCGCCGAACAGAAGGCATCACAGTGGCGGTCGCTCAGACTCAACTAGTGCCATAAACGCGATGATCAGCGGATCGTCATCTTCAAGAGTGCCCAGGTGCGGGTAAGCGCCTTCGTCCTGATCACATCCAAAAATAGCGACAACCTCTGTTTGAGCCTCGTCAGAAAACTGAACGCATTTCATATTTTGTACCCCGACACAAAAATATCCACCGTGAAGCCGGCTGTAGATTGCGAGTTTGTCTCACGGTGGAACAGTGCTTGCTTTGTGATCAGCGGCAGGTCGATAAAGGTGCCAGGCACCCCCTGGTTCGTTGACACATAACCACCGAACACCTGTAGCCCCATACCGTTTGCATCAGCCGCCAGTTGCATACTTAGGCCACCAGTGCCAGAGGAAGCGCCCAACATTGCTGAACCACTCACGGTTTTCGCATTGCGCGGCACAGCTCCGCCAATAGCAAGGCTTGTCAGGGAACCGGCCAAGGCTGTAGCGCTCAGAACGCCGATTCTTAGGAAGGTAACCGAACGATCCTCCTGATAGGCCGGCATAAACTGCGCAACCCCATTCACCGGCCAGACGCTAACAAGAGCGGACGCCGCATACCCCGACGTTAAGTTAAACGCCGGATAAACGTTGGGAAGAAAAAAGTTGCCGTTCACCGCGAGCAATGCCGATGTGTTAGATGTTGGGTTGTAGATTGCGTATATGCCTATAAACCCGGATGTCGGGACTGGTCCCACATCAATTCCGCCAGGACCAGTAACGGCCAAATTGACGGTTTTACTAAAGTTTTTCAGGACCCAAGCCTGTCCGCCATTTTCAGTCTTGACCACTACTTCATCCGCCGTAAATGTCGCTGTCTGGCTTGCCGCAGTAACTGACATTTTGGCATTGACAGCTCCAGCAGGAGCGCCGGAAATTGACCGTATCGCGGTCACCACCTGGTTATCTTTGGTAGGGTCAAGCGCCAGGCCTACCCCTTCCACAACGGCGACTAGCTCACGCTGAACAGTGTTAAGCCAATCTGCCTTAATCAGAGTGGCACCCACGCCGGCGCCAGGGTTGCCCTCTGTCCATTCTCCTCCGGCGTTCGCCGTATTTGTGCTGTGTCCAATTTTTTTCATCAGTTGTCTCCGTAGCCAAACAGCAAGATCGATTCGGCGGGCATCATTTGCCGAAGCCGACATTCAAGAGCCTTATTGCCCCAGGCGGCTAATGGGTCTCCTGCTCCAGAGACCCCGACTCTGGAGTAACTGACGCTCACAGCCGGAGCGTTGACGAGCCATGTGAATGCCCAATCGCCGCCATAAATAGGGTCTCCCGCTTGCGCAATGCCTGCGCGGGCGGGCCGAAAGGTGGTGATGGTGATGTCGTAGCCCAGGCTCTTGGCCAGAGCGATAAAGAAGGACTTGCTCTGTCCGCCACGACCTTGCAGCTTGCTGACAACCGCTTGCACGCGCTGACCGACAGATTGGGAGACGCCCAGAAGGCAAGGATCAGGCAGAGCAAGCACTCGCTCCCAATCTGAAAGGCCCTCTCCGGTATCGGGGAAGATGGCGCTATAAATCGCCTCGACACTGTTGTCAGCCAGGGTCAGGGCGTTGGCTTCGGCCTCAATAGCCGCCGATAGATTGGGGGCTGTACCGTCATAAGAGACAGGCGGTAGCAACAGTCGGAGCTGGTCGGCAAGAGTGGTCATTCCAGCAGCCCCAGAGTGATGGTTCCGGGGCGAATCCAGCCGACCAGGCTCGGATCACTTGAGGCGGCCAGGTTACTCGCCGGGGTTATCACAGAGCGATCTGTGACGCCTGCCAAGTTGTTTACCATGGCTTCGATCTGCGAGCGCTTGAGCGCTTCACGCGGCCTCAATGCCCCAAGCAAGGCGTCATAGGCTTTCTGAGCGGCGACCTGAACATCTTCAAGCTGATAACCGGGGGCCAGCTCCACTAAGGCGGTGGAGTCGACGGTGCGAATAGTTGGGGCATAAACCCATACGTCGGCGATGACAGAACATTGACCAAGGATGTACTCCAGACAGGTGGCGATAACCTCGGCAGATGGAATGCCAGCGCCGGCCGTGATGACAACGTCGACCGTGCCCGCTCCCCGACGCTTGGGCAGTACCAGGGCGTCCGTGACGCCATCAACCTCTTTGGCCCAGCGTTCATAGTCATAGTCCGCACCACCCGCTGGCGGCCTCTGGATAATGTCCAGAAGCCTGGCTAACAGAGACTCGACCTTTTCCTGGTCCTCGCCGCCGGTAGTGGGCTCGCTGAATGCCGCTGCCGAATCCATGCCCAGTGGGGGACTGGTCAGTACGAGGTCGCCGGTAAGGCCGTTAAGTGCGCTACCGACTGTTTGAGCCTTCACGACGACTGTCGCGGTGTCATCGGTGCCAATTGTCGCACTAGATACAGCGGCGAATGGCTCGCCGGTCACAACATGCTTAAAGGCGGCTCCCTCCAGCAGCTCGATGCCTACCGCCCCGGTCAAAGTCACTGGCCCGGTTGCTGCTACTGCGTCCTTGCGCAGAACCCCGCGAATGGCGGCAGCATGGATCACTTCCGCCTCATCAGCGGTGTCAGGGAAGATTTGACGGTAAACCCAGCCGATCTTTTGATACAGCCCCTCAATAGCCGCCGCAATCGCGGCAGAGCGGATGTAGTGGTCGCTGTCGGTGCCGATGTCGGCTTCGTCCTGGACGTTGCGAATGTCCCGCAGGATGCCCGCGAGAATGCTTTCCAGGGATGGGAAGGTATAGGCCATGTCAGATCACCCTTACAGGTTGGCGAAACACCTGCGGATTGCCGGTGGCGTCCATGATTTCAATGTGTAGAAAGAGCCAGCCGTTATGGGGCTGCTCGACGGTTACGGTGATCGCCTTTGCGCGGTCGTCATCGAGCAGTGGCTGGAGGGCCTGCTCGGCGTATTGCTTGGCAAGGATGCCAACCCGAGGACGGTCTTTTTCGCGGCGAAGTTCATGCAGGCGAGAACCCAAAGTGGGATCTTTCCACCAGGTCCCGAGGGGAGTCATGAGGCGGATGTAGACGGCGTTTGCCAGCGTATTGATACGCTGGCCCGTCAAGTCACCTGTAGTTGGGTCTATGCCTGCGTCCATGGGGAGGCATGGTGACGCGCACGCAGGAAATACTGAGTATCAGCCCCGTTAAAGCTTGCAACAGTCAATGTCGTAGTGGTGCAAGGATTACTGTTGCTGCGTCGGCGGTGGCCCGCCGTTGTGGCTGTGCCCGTTATAGATACCTCGGTCGGCCTGCATGCTGCGCGTATGATCGGTGATCTCGCCCTTGGCCTTGATGTCCTTAGTGACCACCAGGTTTTCCGACATTTCGACCAAGGGCGTTTCAAAGCGAACTTTGTTCTTCACCTTGAACAACAGTTCATCGGTTACGACCTCAATCACCCGGCCGCGCTTCAAATGGACGTAGTCACCTTCATCGGTATAGAGCGATACCTCGCCGTCTTTTAGCGTCAACCGATAGCGGCCGTCCTCGCTGGCCACGACCACTGAATGCTTGCTGTTGCCCCCGACAGGGATAACGATGTATTCCGCACCAGGTAATGGCGCAGAGCTGAACCCATAGTTCTGGAACTGCTCCCCAACGACGGTTTCGCCTGATAGGCCCTGCATCTGCACACCAATCAACTTGCCGTGGGTGTTCCGGGCGGCTACAGCGCGAAATGGCTGGCGAATGTTCGCCATAACCCGGTTGATCTGCTCGCGCATGAGGCGCGCCATGGTACTCATCAGAGCCCCTTATAGAGTTCGATTAAGGCCGCATCCGGGTCGGCTTTCTTACCCTTACGTTTTTTCGTTGGGTTGCCGTCGAGTACCCACATTTTGTCTTCTCGCAACCGCAGCTCCGCAATGCAGCCTTCGCTTCGGGTCACGCGAAGGGTGCGCGACATCAGAAAATAGACGGCATCCAGCCCGTGGGGCTCACTGCGGACGGTGATCCGCTGCCCAGGTGTCCAGACCTGGCCGTTATCGGCGCGGTGGCGATCAACGATGGCGCGGATTTCGAAGCCCTCCAGACGAGTATCGGCCAGCAGTTTGCGGGCTCGAGTGGTCGCCATGTCCTGGCTCTCGCTGGCGCTATCAATGATCACCTTCGGCCGAAAGATCCCGCGCCGCGCCAGGGTTTCGTCCTGGATAACTGACTTGAGGTGCGAGCGCTTGGTATCAAGGCCGTCATTGTCATACTGCCCATGCTGGCCCAGGACGGTGATCTGGCTGTAACGATTGGCAATGGAGCGCCGCACACTCAAGCGCTCCACATTGTTTCCCACGCCGTTCTCACGCATGACCAGCGTTGCAACAGGCGCGGCGTTGTAGTCCGGCCCACCGACCACCAGGCGCCCATCCGGCTCAACCCAGGGCCATAGTCCGTTGGCCTCTGCCACCTGGAGCAGCGCCTCCCAAGCCGTTTGACCTGGCTCAATTTGAATGCGTCGCCGAGTCTTGGCATTGGCAGCGCGAATCTCGACCTGGTCGATACCCAATGGCTTTACAACCTGGTCGAGGATCTGGCTCAAACTCGCTTCACGCATCGCCACAAATGGCGCCGAGCAATCGACTAGGGGCGCGGCGCGGTCCCGGCCGGTGATGCGCATGAAAATTCCCTGGCGGGAAATGTCGTGCTCGAACTCGTCGATCTGCCCAGTCAACACCCTGTCTTTGCCCAACGTAAGCGAGCAAGGAGCACCCTCGGCCAGCACGCTTGGCAGTCGTGTGGCGTCCTTGGTGTACAGCTCCAGCTCGAAACCATCGGCAGGCGTCAGCAGGTCCGACTCTACGGACCACCCATCCCACGTTTCATGGGTCAGCCCACCAATGGACAGGCGGATCTCTTCATTTTGCGCTTCATTCGGCATAGGCACGCAGGATTACACCTGCCTCGATATTGTGAGGTGCTTTCAAGTCAGGATTGAGCCGGATCAGTTCCAGGGCGCGGTCATGGTCGCCGTACCAGCGGTGCGCCAGAAGACGCAGGCTGGCCGGACTGGCCACCACGCGCTCGACCAGCGGCGGGCTCTGCAAAATGACCTGCCGGGCGCGTTCCTGGATCAGTGCGGCAATGTTGCGCAACGACTCAATGACCTGCCGGGAGTCCTCTACGCTGTACAGCCGCCGTTGCAACAAGATCGCTGACAGGACGAGGGACCGCACCAGGTTAACCAACCCCTCAAGTTCCAGGGGGCTCAAAGTCGGTGTGTCGGCTTCGTCCTCGATGACGGTGGCCACCGCTTCGGCGTGGGACAAGGCCAGCTCAGTGATAACCAGGACGACCAGGGCGAAAGCATTCGCCGCGACAGGATCATCAGGCATTCCCTCTGGCAAAAGATCATCGGTTGACGCGGTCCCCTGGCGCGCACTGATCAAGAAGGCGTTGCCTGCTCGTGCTGCATCGGTGGTCAGGCTGGCAGCCCCTGGGAAGATGGCAGGGACACCAGATCGGGAGAGCAGCGCCGTAGACGAGGTGGGCGTACTCCCCTCGAAAGCGCCCCGTATCTCTGTTGGGGTTCGCATGAGGTCGGTCAACGGGTCAAACGCGCCTGACGTGTGCTTGGCCATGGAGCCAACCCCGGACACTACGCCCAGGATCTGCGAGCGGAGTTGTTGTAACCGCAGACCGATACCAGGAAGCCCCAGAGCCTTTTCGATCAACCCGACCCAGCCACCACCAATCCACGATTGAATCTCGCTGACCAGGGAATCAATCCGGCCGAACAGATCGAAGACACCATCTTGCCAGGTGTATACATCCGCCAGATCCGTCGTGCCGGAGTCGATGAATTCAAACTGACGCTCAAAGAACGGCAAATCAGGGGTGTCTTCGACGAACGTTAAACTGATCTCGGCGAAGTCTGGACTATCAGCGTGATGCTTTACTTCACCCGTCTGGTTGACGACGCTCAGTGTGCCGTAAATCGGGTGGATAAGTTCGCCAGGCCCTGGAGTGTTGAGGGCCTGCAACAGCTGCTGTAGTTCGATTTCGTAGTTGTCACCGAACAGCACCACCTGCATGGGAAAACGACGGGCGCCACGGCCAAGGTCTTTAACCCGGTCACCATCTTTAAAGGGCGTGCCATGCTCCGAAAGGGCTCTCTGCCATTGGAGGCTTTCACCCACGACATGGAAAGCCACTCCACGGTACGAGGCATCCAGAAGTGTCTGCGACCAGCTCATTTTCCGCGCCTCACTTCAATATCCGCACGGCGCCCGACCTCGGCAGTGATCATGCGAGAGTCAAGGCGAAGATCGATCACCAAGGGCTTGTCCAGGAGCGTTTGCAGGCGCGCCATAGAGGCCGGAGTTTCGGCTCCAGCGTTCGCTGCACGACTGGCCACACCCGCAGCCCAGGTACTGGCGCCATCCACTGATGTTCCTGTCGCGGTGAGTCCAGTTTGCTGATGTGCCAGGCGCTGCGCTTGAGTGGATAGCCAGTCCTGGCCCTGGTCGGGATTCTGGCCCGCCAGGGCAATTCGGTTGCGATAGAAGGCGTCCTGGTAGGTACGCTGACCATCGTTCAGCAGCTTGTTGCGGGAGACCATGGCCAGGCGGTCTTCATCCGTCCCCTGGACGCTTGATCCACCAACCTGGGCAGCAGACACACCCAGAGCAACAGGGGCAAGCCAAGGGGAAATAAAGCCCCCAGGCTTGCCTTTGCTGGCCGTTGAGTTAGCAGGAAGATCAGGCAAACCGCCACCCAGGGGTAGGTTGTTCGGCCAGTTCGTGACAAATACCGAAGTTACGCCGGTTGCTTCCTCCAGGACTTTGCCTACGGCAATGTTCTTGATGGTTTCGGGGCCGCCCAGGAACTTGTTCATTAATGCTCCTGCGCCGGCTTTGGCACCGCGCCCAGCGTAGTAACCACCAACACCGAGAGCCGCACCACCGGCCAACATTTGTTCGCCGGACAAGTTCAAGTCATCGAGCAGGTAGCGCCCCATATCAGCGAAGCCCTTGTTCAGAGGCATAGCCATACGGTCTATTGCCTCGCCCAAAGTTGCCTTCATACGTGAACCAACAGCGGTTGAACTATTCAGGTTGTCTGCTAGATCCTTCTCAATAATGCCTTTTGCATTATTAATGTCGCCGGTACTTTTAGCGAAGTTATCTAGACGGTCTCCCGTCAAGAAAGCATTCACACCTTTCTGAGTGTCTTGGTCCATTTTTCCGAAGACTACCCCCATGAATTTCGCGCGATCACGGTCCGTCTTTAGTTTTCCATACTTTCTCTTAAGGTCTAGGAAAACATCCTGCGTATTTCGCACATCACCTTTCTTGTCAAAGAAGTCTACTCCCGTCTTCTTAGTAACTTCTTGTCTGTAACCATCGTTATTAAATGCACGTAACGTTGACTGGGCGAGAGTTCCCAACCGATCAGGCTCAAGCTCAATCAAGGATAGTGTTTCAACAAACGAAAGGGACTGAGCCATGCTCATGCCAGCCTTTTTAGCATCTGCTCCAACTTTCGGGAAAATACTAGATAGGTTTTCTAGCTCAGCATTTCCCAAACGCCCAGCAACAATCATTTTTTGAAGCATGTCCAAGGCGGCCCCTGGTTTGGCCAAGTCAATATCAAATGCACTTGCACCAGTTACCAGCGCTTTTGCCAATATCCCTGAGTCAGCCCCTGTCACAGCAGTTGATTGAGCTATCGCCTCTGAACTTACCTTGGCCTTTTCATAGGACAGACCACTTGCAACTAAGGTGTCAAAGCCTGTTTGTACTTGTTCGCGCTCAATGCCGTAGTCTTTTGCTAGGCGCCATTGTTCGTTACGCCATTCTCCTTTTTGTTCACCAGTCATCCCCGCCGTTTGTTGAGTTCTGATTAGTTGACGATCTAAGCGGGCACTTCCAGTCAAACCAGATACGACGCCAACCCCAAGACCCAATGCCCCCAACTGTCCTTGCGCAGTAGTGCCCAGCCCTTTAATACGGTTGAACTCCTGGCGCACGCCCTGGGCAATCGCCTTGAGAGCAACAAGATGGCGTCCGCTGTTCTGCGCCATGCGACGGAAAGAGGACTCGGTCCGCTCGACACTCTGGCGCAGTGGCTGCACACCCTGACTGCCGGTATTGGCCAATTCGGTTTTGGCGTCCCGTGCGGCTTTGCGAGCAGCGTTGGCCATCTCTTTAAATTCGGCGGATGTTTTGCTGACCTCAATGCGCGTGCCTGAACCCGCTTGCGCTGTTTCACGCATGGCGCTACGAATGACTTTGTAACTGTTGGCCCCTACCTGACCGACCTTCCCGATAGCCGAAGAAGCCTTCCAGCTTTCATCGGCCAGGGACTTGGCGCCCTCCTTACCGGCCTTGCGAAGGTCGCGATTGATCTGCTCGATCTCGCGTCGACTGTTGCCAGCATGGGCTTGAAAGCGTAGCGCTACGCGCAGATCCGAACTCATCAAATACTCCCAACGAACTTACAGGGACAAGAAAGGCCCGATATCGAGCCTTGGTATTACTTCCGCTTCGGCAGCGGCTTACGGACGGCCTGACGCTTGCTGATGATGCGCCTGGCTTTAGGCTTGCCGATGATCAGATCCAGCCGAGCATCGATCTCTGCCCTGGTCATTCGGCGGATTTCGTCGACGCGGTATCCGTGTCGGACAAGGAAGTGTTCGACTCGACGCCAGTTGGCGTTGCCGCGCTCGGCGGCATGCGCTTTTTTTCCAGCTCAGCATCCGCATCAGCAATCACCGCCAGGTCAGTTTCGGTCAGCTTTTCGCGGAGCAGTTCGACGCTCAGTGATTCAACTGGAATGTCGCCCAGGGATAACAGCTGGCGCCGGTAAGCGGCGATGGTGACCAACTGAATGGAGGCGTTCGGGTATTCCTCCTGGACGCTGACCAGGTCACCCGCCATTGCCACCCGCAAAGTGAAATTCTTGTGGCGGCTGCCGGCGAAATAGACACCGTCGACCAGTTCGGCGGAAATCGTCAGGCCGTCCCATTCTTTATTGGTTTGCTCGCTCATTGCGTCACTCCGTGTAGTAGTTCAAAGCTGCGATAGTCAGATCGCGAGTGGCCTCGCCTTCGACCTGGTACTTAGAGCCGGTTTCCACCAGGCTACAGCCCGTCCAGGTTTCGCGATTGCCGCCGCCGTCCTGGGGATAAACCGTGATCTTGGCGTCGACCAGCGCACGCCAGTCAGGCTCGCCAGTCTTTGGAATGGCTACCGAGATTTTCAGTTCGTGTTCTTCAATGCCCTTCGCCGTGCCTGTTGCTCGGCCAGTCTTGTTCATCGTTTTCACGACCTTGCGCCCGGTCTTGAGGTTCGGCTCGACACTGGTTACTTCGTACTCCGTGCCGTTAATTTCCAGGACAATCAGCCCCACGTAGTCATCAGCCATCTAGATTCACTCCTTACAAAAGCAGGTCGATACGACCGGCGAACACATGCAGGCCGTTGACGATATCGGCGGGGATACTGGCTTTGAGCGTGCTTACATCCTGCCCCGAGCGCTCGACAACCAGACCCGCAGCGTTGGCGACGACTTCCTCTACGATCTCCGCGTCTTCCAACTTGTTGAGCACGTCGAGTAGTTCACCGCGTACCGCCGCCGGAGTTTTGTTGGTGAGTTTGGAACGTGGGAAGCGCAACCGAATACGGTCGCGGCACGCCTGGCGAACGTAGTAGAGCGTTCGCATGGTGGTCAGATCGAGCAACGACACGTCCGTCGCGCCGGTTGCCGACTTGGTATAGGTGCTGACAGCGCGGACGATCTGGACCACATCACCAGCACCGACCTCCAGCGGCGTGACGCCGTTGGCCAGGGCAGTTTCCTGTTCAACACGGCCGAGCCGCTTGGTGATTGGCGGCACCTCGATACCGCCGAGGACCAGGGTGTTCAGTGGACGCGCTGGATCTTCTTCAGAGGCGATCTGCGCGGCATATGCACACGCCACCTGGCGATCAGTCGATGCAGTCCCTGGTAGTACGGCCAAGCTGATAGCGCCGGAGTTCAGGCTCGCCGCCAGGGTGGTCGCCGCCGACAACGTAGTGGTGAGCGCTGCAACACCGATGATGCTCTGTTGCTCGACCGAGTCGGTATAGGTCTGGATGTGGGTGCGCAAGGCAGTCAGGGCTGTCTGGCTGAACCAGGCCGGCACGAGAATCGTGAAACCGCCCAGGGCGATAGAGTCCAGCGCTGCAACAATGCTCGGCTCAATTTCACCCTCGACCGCAACACCGACAATGGACAGCGTTGCATAGCGATAAGACTTGATAACAGCCTTGACCATTTCTTGGGCGACGGCGCTGTCTGTCATGGTCCCAGCTTCGATGTCATCTTTTACCTGGGTTGGCACATGAGGCAGCAAGGTTGCAGCTGCACCCAGCGGAACAATCAGGCAGATGCTCTGTTTGTTGGTTGGCAGATTGCGTACTGCGAGCCTGGTATTGAACTCGATGTAAACGCCAGGCTTGCGGATCGATGCCGGGATGGTGTCGAACTCAATCATTGCTCAGCTCCTTTCGCGGGCTCTTTGGCACTGCCGCGAGTCTTTTTGCCGGGCAGCAGTTCACCTGCTGCGAGACGGCGCCGGTAATAAGAGGTATCCGGCACATCGACAGATTCGGTGTCGCCGATGTACGCATATGGATCTTCTTGCTTGGGCACCTGATGACCAGGTGCGGCGATTACGTGCATTACACGTCCCTCAGTTCGATGTTGTCGGTAACAGTGATTTCGGGGTTGTCTGCCGGTACGTGATAGTCCAGGACAATGCGCTTCAACTCCGGCCAATCAGGTTCCGGAACGGTCCAGTCCAGGTCGATGGCGAACGACTGCCCGAGGACCGAGAGGCTTTGTGCCTGGAACCTTCCGCTGACCAGGTTGTTAAACTCGGTCGGCCGGACCCTGGCGCCATCGGTCTTGTGTTGCCAGTCAGTGAGCAGCCCCATGCAGGACTCCCACAGTAAGTAACTGCCCGGGTCGCTGATCTTGGCCTGGAGCTTTCGCTCGCGCTCCGAAGAGATGACTAGGCGAAATACCAGGGCAGCGGCATAGCGGCGATTGGTGCGCTGCTTAAAGCTGACTTTTGGGGTGGTGATCAGGATCGATGGCCCGCCAGCAATCAGCTTTACCATCTGGTCCGGGTCGCTCAATTCACCGCCATAGGTCTCAAGGCGCAGACGCGGGACCGCTTGTTTAAGCTCCCCCAGCCTGGCCAGTACGGCGTCTTCCAGTTCAGCCAGCATCACAACCCCTTCAAGCTGGTTCGCGAGAACAACCGCGGCTGGTGGACGATCTGCAACCCTGAATCACCGGCTTCCGATGCGCCCCGCGCTTCATCCTCGGCGGCCAGTTTTTCCAGACGCTTGATGATGTCGCGGTAACGAAGTCGCTTCGTTGAGTCTTCAACGGCCGTGCCTTCCAAGTGATAGCGGGCCAATTCAGGTAGGTCATCCTTGACCCAATCCGGCGCATCCTCGCCGGTCTTGCGAAACCGCAGGTAGAACGAGACCTCGCTACGAGCGCGGCCGATGGCATCGGCGATCCTGGCCAATGTATCCACAGCGGTTTCCACGTCCTCGGCGGGCCATTCATCCAGTGGCTTGCCTTCGGCAGCGGCCAGCAGCAGCGCGCTTTCGATAGGGTTACGTGGAGCCTTGATCGCCAGGGCGGTGATTTCTTCTTCACCAAACCGGTGCATCAGCTGTGCCGCGCTCGGTAACGAGATGTTCACTTGGCGTCGTCCTTGGGTTTGACTGCCCGAGTCTTGGCAGGCTTGGCCGGAGTTTCCGCAGTGTCCTGCGCCTGTTCATCGACCTGGTCAGCATCAGCCGAAGCCTGAGCAAGGTCAGTGGCCTGGCCGTCACGCTCTACCTGGTCGAGGTCATTCGCACCGTGGTCATCAGGTCCAGGTTGTTCGCTGTCCAGGATTTGTCGGCAGATCTCGCCCAATGCACTGCCCATAGGTGCAGTGCCTGCTTCAAGCGTTTGCGGCTGGGCAGCTTGTGGGATGTCGGGCGCTTCCGGTAGCGGACCCGAAATGGTCGAGGTACTTTCATAGCGTTGCTCCGATACCAGGTCCAGACCGTCTTCCTTGACGGCGAGAATCAGTTGAGGCTCTGCAAACAAGGCATCCCATTGCTTGTCCGTGAAAGCATCTTCGGGCCAGTCTTTCGGCTGGTCGGAGTGGGCCACACCGCAGCGGCGGAAGCCGTTGCGCTTGGAAATAATGGTAACTACAGTCGCCATGTCGCCCCCCCCTTACGCTTCGCCGCTCGAGCCGTAAGCCAACTGCCAGAAGCCGTAGCCACCAGCCGCCCGAGCTTCCGCACCGAACTTGTATTTCTTGCGGGTGAACACATCGTCCGCTTCGGGATCGACTTGCTGGACGAAGACCGGCGCCTTGCGCTCCTGATAGATGAACGGGCGGATGGGCTTGCTGGTGTCCAGGAGAAACCAGGCGGTGTCAGAGGTGATCCGGGTCGAAACCACCAGCTCGGCGGTGCCCTTGTAGAGGTTGACCTTGCCGTCTTCCAGGCGATCACTGGTCAACAGTGCGCGGGCGGTGTCCTCCAGGCCGGGGCCAACCAGGAGAATGGTTGGGTTCACATCCAGAGGGCGCCCCTCATCGTCCTTGAACTTACGCATGGCAGTACGTGCCGCGCCATAGCTGGCCTTTGCTGCCGCCTGGGTGGCGATAGAGAGTGGCGCGGTGCCTTTGTTACTGACACTGCCCCGGCCGACCGGGTGATCCGTGTCGAAGAAGTACTGACCGTCGTAGCAGAGGTTTTCAAAGCCGCCGTTCACCAGCTCATACACGATCTCGTCTGGCAGTTGCTTGGCCGAGAAACCAGCCATTTGCGCCTGAGGGGCATAGATCCCCAACTGATCGTCTTCAATATGGTTGCGGTCGACCTCAACGGTGGCTTCGAAGTCTTCGTTTTCAACGGTGTAGCTGAAGGCCTTGAGGCTCTTAACGTACTTCTCGCCGACCCAGCGGCGCATCTTGGGGAATGCCGACAACCAGGCGTACATGTTGCTCCCGGTCGTACTCGGAACCTTCATGGCGATTTTTTCCCAGGTGCTGGGTGCCGCTGAGAAGGCATTGTTGAAGAGGGTTTTCAGGGCAACAAAAGCTGCCTGAATCGAGGACTTATTAACTAACATGCGCGATGCGCTCCTATATAAGGTGGATTACTCGACCCAAACGCCGTCGGGATCGATGCCGACAATCCGACCGGCAGCGGAACGAGTGCCGGTGGCATCGCCAGCAGCAACTGTTTCGTCGTCGACGATGAAGGCGGTCTTGAAGAGATGGGCCTGGGTGATCGTGCCGTCGTTGGTCCAGCAGAAGGCTTTGCCATGGCGGACCTCGATTTGCAGCGCACCAGCGGCGCCGCCACGGTTGTCGGCGGACTCCTCAGCTCGGCCCAGGTAGGACAGATTCAGAGCAGCCGAACCAGGGGCGGCGTATCCGGTGGCGTTGGCCACGACCATCGACCCCGCGAAAATCAGGGTATTGGCTGCCACCGGAACGACCAGGACTTCCGTGTCCTTCATCGGCGTGTTGCGGTCTTGGGTCAGCGACATGGGTTAGCCCTCGCTCTGTTTGGATTTGGCGAACTCGACGGGGTCGATGCCGAGTTGCTGACACACCGCCTGTTCTTCGGAGTTCAGCGCCGTGGCGGTTTTCGGGTCGGCCTTGGCGCCGAGGCCCGACGCATCAGCCACCACCGGAGCGGCCGCAACGAATTCCTTGAAGCGCTGCAACCCGGCCTCGTCCTGGCACATGGCGCGGTGATAGTCGACCGTGGCCGGGGTGATTTTTCCGGCCTGGGTGGCCGAGGTGATCAGTTCGTCGACGGCCTTGTTGTGTTCGCCTGTCTTGTGAGTGGCCAGCGCTTGCTCGGCGTTGGTAGCTCGGGATAGCAGCGTGTTGTAATCCGCCCGAGGAACGAACTGTTCCAGGTTCGGCCGCTCGGTGTTCATCGCCTGAGCGGTGGTCTTGAGTTGATTGGTGGCCGCGATGGCCTGTTCTTCGGTGGCGGTTTCGGGCAAGCCGAGCGCGGCCAAAAGCGCAGGTGAAAGCTTCACTGGCGTGTTCTCCGGGTTTTCTTGGTTGAGAGCAGTCAAAAGGAAGTTGGGTTTGTTGGTCAGCGCGGCGCTGACCATCTGCACAATGCGAGTGCTGTCGGTTTCGTAATCGAATACGGGGGAGAGAAAGCGGTATTCGCGGCTTTCAATCTGGAGTGCACCGCGAGGGGTCCATTCGACTTTGGCCCAGAGCCCACCATTGCGGGTCTCAAAACTTTTGATCCAGCCACTGGCTGGGGACTCTAGGCCGACAGATGCGCGACGTTGCGTCGCATGTTCCCAATCTATTGGGAGATCAATTGCTCGGGCGACAAAGCTGGATTGCACCAGGTCGGCGGCTAGTTCATCGAATAACCATCGACGGCCATCACGGCCAACGACCATCGGACCAGGCGGAATAATCTCCACCCAATCGGGAGCCTGGCCATCGATGAGTTCGACGGAGCTATAGATTTCTGAATTGAGGGCGAGTTGAGTTTTCATGCCGCCAGTGTGAAAGGGCTGGCGGCATTACTGAGTATCAGCGGGGTTTAAGACTGAGCGGCGGGAGTCAAGCCGGGTTTCCGTTTAGCTCGCAGTCTCGTCATGACTGTGTCGCCATATGGCGTAAGCGTCCAGTAAGTATCTGTATCTTTCACACTTCGACTCTTGCTACTTTTAGTTATTAACCCTAAAGCGCGCAGCTGAATTATTATCGTCCGATAATCCTCGTCATGAACGGACAGGCTTTTTAGTCTCTTGTTCGCAAACTCTTCATCACCTGCCAGCTCTTCCAAACAGCAGTCACTCGTCATTTTATTTAGGGCGTCAAGGATTACTGCGTCGTTTGCCTCGTTCATCATGAATGGCGAAAGTGCGGAAAATATGCTGTTCCAGGTTATATTCAAAACATGTGTATGCCTCGTAACTTCTCCTCCCCATGCGGCTGTTGATACAGTAAAGTCGTAGCCTATTTCAAACCCATCATCTCCTTGAGCTAAACTGTCTGATCCCTCTGGCGCAGTCTGAGTGGCTGATTGAACTTCGCTCTCCAACTCTTCAATGCGACGCCGTAGTGTAAGAATTTCCTCCGCCGCACTCACACTTGGCATCAAGTCGGCTCTAACCCATCCAATGGCTGGATTACTTTTAATTAGCTTCACTAGGCTACGGCTGACCTGGCTTCCCAAGTCAGCTGGGCTCTCCCAAAACCGACATAGTTTTGTTTGGACTAATGCTTGAAATTCTTTGAGTTTGTTTTTTCCCTCCTCAGAAGCCTCGCAACGATTTGAGGGCAGATTCCCGGGGGCTTTATGAACAAAACCAATTACCGGCTTACCTGTTTCTTTTGCATACCGATACTCCATCTCGGTGTAGCTAAAACCATCTGGTCCGATGGAACCGTATCGGCCACCTAACAGGACAATGTAGTAATCGCTGTCATCAATTACTTTTTTTATCAAACTCCATTGGTCTTCATTAGCTGCTGGAAAAAGCTCCATGCCGGAGGGAATACAATCAAGCTCAAGCAACGCTTGCATGACCTCTTGCCTTTCCTCCTGTAAGTCTTGATAGGTTGAACTGACAAAAACCTGATAGCGTTTTTCCATGGTTTCGATGGCTCCATGCGTTTTTTAGGAGGACTGGTACCGACTCAATGCATTAGGCCGGCTTTGAGCCAATCTAACGTAGGTCTAACGCCTGCTTGTAGCGATATTTGTAACGACGTACCAATCCAATCAAAAAACGCCGCCAGCGAGCTGTGAGACAGTCATCTGTCATCCGGCGCCAACAGATAGTTTTGAATGATCAAAATGATTTCGTTCTCATCTTCAGAGGACATTCCTAAATATGGGCGGGCCTCAATCTCGGTCACGTGCGAACCACGGCTGACCCACTGCGCAAAGTTTGATTTCCGCTTGCTGACAAACCGGTTGCCGACCGAACCGTCTTTACCCTGACGGAAGTACACCTGCTGCGACCTGGCGGCGTGCTCGATCTTCCCGCCTTCCTGGTGGATAGCGCCATAGGGCCGGTCGGTACCGAAACTCATCTCAGTGCTACTGACGCTATGCCGCATGGTGTCCTGGAGCGTTCCTTTGTCCCGCAGGATGCGTCCACCTTTCTTGCGTGCCAGGGTTGACGCCGCCAGTGGCGCCCAGGGCGAACCATCCGGCGCCACCTGCTTAGCAAAGCGATCATCGGTCGACTGGTGCAGGTATTCCGCAATGTCGTTGAAAGGTGTTGTGAGGTCGCCCAGGCGTTCGACCAGTTCATCCAAGACCTTGCCGATCTGGCTTTCGTCGATGTTTACATCCAGCATGGCACCGGCCATATGTCCTCCTATTCGGCTCTACGATAGAGCCGTACACCCAGGCGCAACGCTTCCAGGTACTGCTCGCTGTCCTCCACAAAACCAGTGGCGCCAGTCCAGTCATCGGCGCCCTGGTCAAACACTGCGACAGCGGCTTGCCCTTTGACCTGGAAGTGGGCCAAGTAACGACGACGCAACACGGCCTTGCCCTGATCAGGCAGCCACTCAAGCCGCGCCCAAACTTCGTCCGGGGCTTTGATCGCCTCGGCGAGCAAGGGCAACTCACGCGGCAAGACATGGGGCGCCAACTGCACAGCGCCGGATTTGGCACCACTGAACATCTCCCGGCCTATTATCAGGGCGTCGCCTGTCACGTCGCGAAACACTGCCGGTGCGGTGTCGGCGCCGAACTCGCCCAGGAACTTGGCGACCGCCTTTGGGGCGGACGTGCTGACCGGCAGTAAACGTCCTGCAGGAACAGACCGGGGCATCGGCAATGCGCCTGCTGGACGACTGTTGGGCAAGCCTGGTGCTGGTACAGCGGGATGTTTACCAGGTGCCAGAGACGAATCGTTGGCGCGCAGCTGGGGCACCGAGTTAGAGAGACGGGATTGACCAGGTGCATGCTCGAAACCTGGATCAATACCTTTCGGCACCCGGACAGTGCGCGGGCCATTGGGGCTGTTCTTGCCAATGACTCGGTCTTCCCATTCGATCTCTGGAGCAGGGCCGACCTTGAGCCCCATACGTACCAGATCCCTGTCCGACGCCATGTACTTCTTACACTTGCAGCCCCAGCCGTTCTGCGGTGTGTGGTAGGCCCACCAGGGATCATCCAGCGGCAAGGTGATGCCATTCCAAGCCAGATGCTGCGGGCGTGGGTGTGCGCTGTCACCGTGCCGGTACACACCGTAAGGACGGCGCTTGCGTAACTCCGGGTCGGCCATCTGCGCTTCGCGGCCAGCGTTGTAGGACTGCCGCAGGTTGGTTTCCCAAATGACGTTTGTGCGCCATCCACGCTCGCCCTGGTACTGCCAGCCGTGTTTGCCCACGACCTGGTCAAAGTCCTTGCGGAACTGCTCCAGGGTGGTGCCGGTGGCAATGGACTTTTCAACGGCACCGCGCAGGTCGGCCAGCAGATCCCGCTTCACGGCACCAGCCACGACAAACGCATAGTCGTGTTCGGCGGTGTAGATGTCAGTCCAGGCGCGGGTCGGCAGGCTGACCTTGCTACGGAAGTAGTCGATCTGCTCTTTAAATGGGAGTGAGCCGTGGGAGACGGCCATGTGCTATACCTCAGACTCTGAAAATATGATCACTGCTCATCAAGCCAGGAATAGGAGTGCTTCATGAACCTCGCCGCCTTACGTCACATCGTTGAAAACAATCCAGAACTGATAGAAGAGAACGTTCCAGAAAGAGGCAATTCAGCAGCAACGATAGGGGTTGCCAAATTGCTTGTCGGTAACAACGGGAACGTAGCGGCCCTTTCTGAAAACCAGCGTTACCACTATGAAACTTATATTCGTCCGTTAGTTGAGAGCGTCCCATGTGACGGCATCTTTAGCGCTGACGCGGAAGGTGAGCACGATGGATGCATTGGTAACGGCATCATTGATGACGACGATTTAGAGGGCTGCTACATCTTGGATGAAATGCTTTGTCAGGAATGCCAAAGTCTTCAAGCCAGAATGGACGCCGATGATTAAAGCCCCCTCAAAATGTCATCCCGTCCAGCCAGGCTGGCAGCAGCCAAACCATCGGCAATAGCATCAGCCAGTTGGCCGGTGGTCATCGCCGGATAGGTCTCGATCAGCCGATCCCGGAATTCCTCCAGGCTTTCGACCTGGTCGAGCAGATCCTTGATTTGCTCGACCAGGTCATCCATATGACCCTCCACTGACTGCTCCAACGTCCGCACCTGGTTATCGACAATGTCCGGCAATACAACCGGCTTTGCAGGCTTTTGCTCGCTGTTCAGCGCCTGGGCCGTGGGCGTCTGAGCTGACTCCGCAGGTTTGCCCAGCAGCTTGGCGCCCTGGGCTGGTTCAGGAATGCCGAGCTTGTCGCGAACGACTGATTGCTCAACCTCCAACCCAAGCGGCACTAGCTCTTTTAGGGCAGTAACCAGGAGCGTCGTGTTTTCGGGCTCTGGGACATCAATGATTAACTTCGGATACTTTCGACCAGGTGCGAAGTTCAGTTCACACCAGGGCCGGACAAAGTAACGGTTCAACGTGTTTGAGAGCGCCTTTGCATCGGCTAGCAGCAGATCAAGGCGGACCTCATTATGGACCTTGGCCTGGGCCTGGCTGGAGCCGTCATCGGCCGACATGGTTTGGCCGACCACCGCCTTACTGACTTGCTTGTCCCACCACTCAGCCAGCCCCTTGAAGAAATCACCGGCACCGGCCACGTTCGCGGCCTGGGTGAATTCAATGCGCATACTGTCGGGGATCACTGCGGCGGCATCGCTGCCCAGGTTCGCAACTGCTGACATCAGGGTCAGAATATCGTCCTTGCTGGCCCCAGGCCCATAACGCCCCACGCGCATGGGCATCCCGAAGATGTCGGCAAAGCCCATCCAGTCTTTCCATGTCCAGGCCTTACACATGTAAGCCACAGCCGCGAGGCGGGCCAGGCCGCCCCGGATTGGCAGGCCTGACCGGATGCGCGGCAGATGCACAATAAACTTGTAGGGTGCCAGGGCCACCCCATTAATCATGTCGGCCTCATCCAGCAGACGCAGCTCCCGGCCGGTCTCGCGGTCGAATTGAAAGAAGCGCTGGTCGCGGGGCTCAAAGCGCGATGGGTTCCAGGTCTTGCCGCTGCGGTCCCACATGATTTCGGAGACGGCATAGCCCTTGCCCATGGCATCGGTCAGGTCGGCCTGGAGTTCGCCGAACTCAGCGGCTCCCACCAACTCCCGAAGCGCATCTGCTCGGCGGACATCTTCCGCGTCATCGCTGGCGGCTTCGACTCGAATATTCAGCCCGGCCAATGCCAGTTTGCGAGTGCCCAGGACAGAGGCGTAATGCAAGTCTCGCTCTTCCATTTCCTCTGCGAGCGTGAGGTAGTCATGGGCCGACCCTTCGGCAGCCGCCCGCAAGATGCTGTTGAGGCGGCCAGGTGTCAGTCCGCTTGCAACTGACGGGTGCCAAGGTTGGCGAACGCCAGTGATACGGGCTGCGGCCAGTTCTTCCGTGAGCTTGTCGTACTGGATAGGTCGGCCGTACTGGTCGACGATCTTGGACTGAGCCATTACCAAATGCCTTTTTGAGAGCGCCACCCAGCGCCCAGCCGGATATCACGATCCTGTTGGGCGGCCGGTTGGACTCGGTGGAATTCAAATACTTCAATGTCCTGACGGGACGCATAGTCAGCCAGGACGGCAGCGATACCGGCGTCGCCGTGACGCTTGGCACCGGATTTTTCGCTCTTTTCGTTGGTGCGCTTCTCCGGGATTCGGGCCACACCTTTGACCACCCGGAAGGCGCGCACATCGCCGACCACGTCTTTGTCAGCCGGAATGTCGTAAAAGGTGTCGTCTTCAAGCGCAGCCTTGAAGGGCGGCATGTTGTCGCGATACCAGCCCTCGGTCAGCATCACGCGCTCAATGCGGTTAAAACCGTATTCGACGGCGGTATCTTCTGACAGGTTGGAGCCGTTACCCCTAGCGTCATCGGCGCCTTTGATGAAGTTGGGAAGGCGGTCGAGGATGTAGAACTTGATCTGCCGCTGTTGTTTGAATGGCACGTTACGCAGCTCGACAACAAAGGGCGTGCGCTTGCGCAGGTTCTGCTCCTTGAGCAGTGGCCAGATCACCGACAGGTCTCCAGTCCGTCCAAAGTCCATGCCGTAGTAGCTCTGTACATCCAGCGGGATGGCGTCAAGCAATGGCTTCAGGTGTTCTTCACACCACTCCAGGGACTCGGCCAGGCGCAGATGTTCATCCAGAACTTCATATCCTGGCGGATACGCCAGACGCAAAACCGGCACGTCGCGATTGCTGCGCTGTTCGACCAGGGCAAGACTGAGGAAGGCACCACCGCCCTGGGACGGAACGCAATCCAGTTCCTCATCGGCAGCATCGCCATAGAAGTCGTACACGTCCTGGACCCATGCGGCTTCTTCCTCGGGCCGGTATTCGATGCCTTTACGCAGGCAAACCCGGTGATAGAGGCCATCGTCCACGGCTTCGCGGAACGGGCAGCGGAACAAGGCTCCCTTACGCTTGCCCGCACGAATATCGTTGATCAGCTCATTGAAGGCGTTTTCTGTGCCGTCGTGGGTACTGATTACATGAACCTCGCCGCCCCAGATCAGGAGTGCCAGCGCGGCTTTCAGCAGCTCGGCCAAGTCCTGGTGAAATGCCGCCTCGTCGATCACAACAACACCCTGACGCCCCCGTAGGTTGGACGGCCGACTGGTCAGCGCGACAATGCGATGCCCGCTGGGGAACACGATGGTGTAGGTCTTAATGTGTTTGTCTGGATCACTATCAGGCCATATGCCTTCCTCAATCTCTCCGGCTGCATAGTTGAATGCACGCGACCACATGGCGCAGGCCTGGATGTACTCGACAGTCATGTCCTGGTTGTAGCCCAGGTAATAAACGGTCTGGCCACCAGCTGGTTTTTCAGCTGCGGCGACCAGGACATTGTCTGCGGCCTCTGCCCAGGTCAGGCCAATACGGCGCGACTTTTCCCCGACCTTGAGTGGTGCACGAATGCCGATCCATTCTTTCTGGTACGCGAGCAGCACGGCTGGGGCGCTGAGGCTGGCGGTGTTATCCAGGACCAGGGGCAAGCTCAAGATGCCATCCCCAAGATTTCGCGTCGGATTTCGTCAACGGTGTCAGCACTCAAACCGCCTTTCTTGGCGATCTTCTCGACGCGCGCAGCAGCAGCCTCTGTCCTCTCCCGCCACTCGGCCTGCCATTTTTTCTGCACCACCGAAGCTTTACCCAGCTCAGCTACGGCCTTGGCCACCTTCGGCAAGTCAAACTTGTTGTCGCCCTCAGTCATCAGCAGCTTAAACAGGTGTTCCTGGACCAGGCGCATCAGCGCCTCGTTGACAGCGCCTTCCTCATCTGGTGCAGCAGCCACCACGGCGCGGGCCTGTTCGCTGGCCATCTTCAAGGCCGAGAGCTTGGACTCGAAATCCTGGCCGTAGCGATGCAGCGCTGACTTGCTGATCGAATAGCCCTGGGCCGACAGCTCGGCAGCAAGGCTTTCGTACTCGCTAAAGTTGTTTTCGGCCAAGGCCTTGTCTAGCCAATCCTTAACGGCCTTGGGCAGGCTGGCGACTTTGCTGCGCGGCGGCATTGATCAGCTCCAGTATTTTTCGGGGCGGGCAATGCCGGGATTGCAAGGAATGGTGTATTCGGCGATGTCGACGCCGTAGTGGGTTAGGCCACAGATCCAGACACCGTTCGGTTGTTTGTCCAGGGTGACCAGGTGACGGTCGGCCAGGTAGTCGAGTTCGCGTCGAAGCTCCATAGTTGTGGAGTCGGGAAAGATGCCCTGAATAGTTGCAAGGACGACGGCTTCGTGAGGGTCCACAGGACGGGATGTGTCCAGGGTCTTGATGATGTACCAGCGTAGGGATTCCCTGCGCACTTTGGCGGGATCAATCATTGTTTCATTCCTTTAAGTTGAACGTTTTCTAGCTTCAGTGCCAAGGCATCCAGCTTGGCCTCGATCACGGTTTGGTTGCGCACGTAGTCTTCGCGGCGGACGTAATGCAACGGCATGTCAGCGCGCAGACGTTCAAAGCTGAGTTCAAGGTTTCGCAGCCGCTCGCCATCCTTGGCGACGGCATTAAAGCGGTCATCCATAACCGCGTTGCGCTGATCCAAGCGCCTTTCCATTTGCAGCAACAGGAGCTTTACCAGTCCGGCAAAGCCACCAAGAACCGTCACGCCTACGCCGATCAACTGCCACGCAGGCATTTCGATCATCATCATTTGAAGCCCCTTTTTTCGCGGCGGGTTTGGCACTCGGCACAGAACTGCACACCCTCCATGGCATTGCGCCGCCCCTCGGGAATCGGCATTTCACAATCAGCCATCTGGCAGAACTCTGCGGAAGGACCAGTCAAGGTTTCGCGTTGTGCCAAATGCGCTGCTAAAGCGCTTTCGTTGTGGATCGCCTCCAGGTGGCTGGCGAAGTCATCTGCTTTCATTCAGAGCCCAATCAATCATGCGGTTGAGCTGCGCCCGACAAGCTCCGTACTGCTCGCCGTTGCGCACCTGGTTGAACAGGACTTGAGCCTGACCAATGCCGGAGTCGAGTTCGTCAGCGGCTCCGGCTCTGCTGGACGGCGCAGCAGTTCCGCTGGTGGTGTTCTGGGTTGGCATTGCGGTACTGGCGGTGCTGACTCCGTTGGCTGCGTTCCACACGCGGACAAAGCCAGTAGTGAAAACGCAAGCAGGTAACGGCTCGGGCTGCGCACCGATGGCGCGCCGGTAAAGGTTGGTGACATAGGAGATTTCCCCCGTGAGTTTGTCGGTGGTCTTGCGCAGGTTGTCCCTGGTGTCCGCAAGCTGGCTGGCCAACTGGTTGCCCTTGGCTTGTTCAGCCTGGAGATCAGCCAAGGCGCGATCTGTCGCGGCTTTTTTTTCCAGGGCGTGGGTCTCGCGCAGGATGGCGATTTCGGCTGCGCCATTGGCTTTGGCTTGCGCAAAGCCCTGGTCATAGCCGTCCTGGTGGTTCAGATGCAGGCCATACACCACGATGACGACAAGGGCGACGTACCAAGTTGCAGGGCTTAAAAGATTGAGCAGGTTTTTCATTGGCAGACTCCCTGGCCCCAGCCAGCAGCGACATATAGAGCTTCCCAGCGCAGCAGGATCAGGCGTGGGTATTGACGGTTTTCCTTGAATGCGGCGGCCGAGCGGCCATCGTTAAACCGCTCGACGGAGTTGAACCAGGTCAGCGGATCTGCCCCTTTTGCAGATGCCAACTTGCGGTCACGAATGACCCACCCCAAGCCGCCGTTGTAGGAAGACAGGAACATAGCGGCCTGTTCGCACGGGGTGCGTGCCTTGACCTTGGCATCCAGCCAGCGGTCATAGCTGACCAGCGCTTGCATGGACCAGATGGGGTTATACGGCTCGACCTTGCCCAAGGCCTTGGGGAACAGATCGGCTAGCCAGGTCGCGGTCGAGGGCATCACTTGGCCCAAGCCTTGCGCACCGACCGGCGATTTTGCGTCGAACCGCCAACGGCTTTCCTGGTGGATCTGCGCGGCGAAAGTCGCGACCGGAGCATCCAGCCCCCACTCGGCCTGGGCAATGCGGGTTAGGTCGCGTCGATAGTGTTCGGCCTGCTGGGGGATCTCGGCCTTGGCCTGGCCGTAAATGGCCAGGCCCGCGACCAGGAGCAGAAACAAGACAGAGGAACGGATACGGAGTCGCTGCATGTTCAGAGCCCCAGGGTCAGGCCGAGGATGCACGCAAGGACGACCAGGGCGCGGCGAACACCGGCCATGGCTCGTTCGGCACGCGCTACTTGATTGGGACGGGCATAAGGGAACAAGGCCCGGTCGATCCAGTAACCCAGGACGCCACCCAGGGTTACCAGGCCTGCCTTATAAAGGACGACCGGGAGTTTGGTGGGGGCGACCAGGGCCAGGCAGATCAGGAGTGCGAGGGTGATCAAGGTCCAGTCGGTCATGCGAGGCGCACGCGGGCGCCGCTTCGGAAAGTGGGTCATTGGGATGCTCGCGGTGATTGGATGGTGGCGCGCAGGGCGGCCAGGTGCTGGGCAGCAATCACAGGATTGCCAGGCACATGAACCGGAGCGCGATAGTCGGCAGTGGCTGGAGTGGCAGGGCTTACAGCGGGGCGAAACTTCTCGCGCTGGCGAACATGCTGTTGCGCTCGATCTTCACCGAGGGAAACATGGTCTTGAACCATTGCCTGCCATTCAGCAGGAACTTTGGCCCACAGCACCTCACGGGCGGTATCGCTCCCGGCTGCGAGAATCAGTTGTGCATGCTGACGCGGCCATTTAGGCCGGGTGATTCTTGAGTAAGAAGGGGCTTGCTGCATGGTGCGAACCTGCCGTTTAAGGTAACGGGGTCAGGTTCGCGTAAAGAGGGGATTGATTGAGTATCAGCGGGGTTTAAGAAAAAGCCCTGCTCGGTGGCAGGGCTGGATATCGCTGTATCTGATTTTAAGTTGGTCCAAGAATGCCGTTGTCGCGGCTGGCCTGAATGGTCTTATATGCGCCGATATGAGTAAGCCCACTTTCCCCTTCACCCGGAACCCTTAGCGTTAGATACATTGCAAGGATGCTCGCGCAATTCCAATCGGTCTTTCCATCACCAAGGGCGCTATAAACCACATCCAACAATTCATAATGCGTAATTGGAACCTGCGCTGCGTCCAGCTTCTGACGAGTAAAGATAATCATATTGCCAATATTCTCTGCCTCTTGACCCTTGGCGAGATTGTTATGACATTGCCGAGCCGCGCGCTGAGTCATTTCAAGCAACTGTTCTTTTCTTTCATTCGTTGAAGCTACGCCGCGCTCCTGATCTCTCTCCGCAAAGATGTCCGCTATAGATGAGTTGGTATACGCCTGTGCAAATGCATTTGGAGCAAGCATTAGTAGGGTGACTAGCGCCACAACATTCCTTTTCATCAGTGCAAAGTCCTTTCGTCAAACCCAAATAGATCAGGCTCATTTTTGCGATGCAAAGCCCGTTGGCGGCGGATGATCTCATAAATGGTCTGGCTCGCAAGATCGTACTTGCGCACCAGGTCTGGAATTGGGGCGCTCTCATCCCTCCACTCACGGAATATGGCAGCGTCCCGCATAGCCCGCTTTAAGGCATCCCCCCTAGGCAAGTAGATCACCCCGCCGCCCATGGTCGAGCAAATGGCAAAGACAACATGACGGGCCAGTTCGGGGGCGGTAGATGCTGGTCCCATTTCGGTAGCCAGCTTGGCCTCGGCAATCTCCACCATTTCCCTCAATGACCCTTCCCAACGAGAAAGGACCGTGGGGTCTTGCATGCTGTCCAAAACCTTTTTCGCATCCAGGTTGTCGATGTCACCAGGAAACATTTCATCGGTCATCGCTCAGGCCTCCCATTGCGGCGTGCATCATAGGTCAGTGCAGCAACCATCTTATGGAGCTGGACAGGGTCAAGCCATTCCGCACGCTCGACCTTGAACATACGTTTCGCCATGGCGTCGACGTATTCCCAGGGGCGCTTCGCCTCGGCCAAAAAAGCCTCGACCTTAGCTATCAGCTTCGCCCGATCTGGAACCGGCGCTGGGGCCTTCCGACCTTTAGCTTTCACCTTCGATGGCTGCCAACCCAGCCGAGTGAACTCGGCAAGTACCTGGCCAACTTGCTTCGGTGTGAGGTCTTTGGCCGAGCGCACACCGGTCACCCGAACCAACAATGCCCGGTACGTGTCATCGTCCATGCCGAGGTCTTTCTTTGCTATGTGGATCTTGCTCAGATCCAGGTTTCGTCTATTCACTTTTTTCTCCCTTCAGTGCGAAGTCGGGTCCAGACCGCTTTCGGTGATACGGGTGATGCTGGTGTTATTGGCCAGCAGGTGTTTTTTCAGGGAGTTGAAGCTTTTCCAGGACCAGTCATAGGTGATGAACTTGACCGCCTCTCTCTTCGTTGCTTCGCGCTTTCCAAAAAGCTTCCGGTAGACCTCGATATCCTTCTTGGTATGAAGGGCACGAGTCACCTTGCGCATGAATCGGCGAGTTTCCTCGTGTTCGGGTTCGCCGGTTTTGTGGTCGCAGGCCAGCCAGATACCCTTCAAATATCCATTCACATAGACCGTCGTCTCCCAATTCTTTTTAGTAGGGTTAGTCATCTGCACTAGGTCGATTTCAAACCCATCACACTTGAGCTTCATGCTGCCCCACGGGCTCGTCATCTGCTCCTTCAATGCATCCCAATCGGCTTGTTCCATTACGTCCTCGGCTGCTCATCAGTACCGGGCAACCACACCCGGCAGACCGTCCCGGAAGGCCGGGGCGGTTTCGCTCAGTGGAGGGTTGCGTTACTAGGCTGGCGGCGATGTGCTGGGAGTTCTCCCAGGATCTGCTCACAAGAGGCCATCCCCCAAAGCATGTCGGAGATAAAGCAAGCGGCGGATCGGTGGGCTGTACCAGTTGGCACACCCGACATGTCGAGGGTGACTGTCGGTGCACCATTGTCGGCGCGGCTGTCTTCTAAGGTGAAAATGATCTTGGCCATAAGTAGTTCCTTGGTTCCTGGAAAAAGTTAAATGCCCAGGGCTCGAAAGCCTGGCTGGTTGCTGCGAGCGAGCCACTGAATGAAACGGGCCAACGCCGTCAGTCCCTCGCGCTGGTTGGCAGCCTCTGGCACGCCAGGTACATAGAGTGTTTTGTTGTCGATGCGGGACAGGCGGGCGTTCACCTCGACAATCTCGCGAACCTTCTTTTCCTCGCCGACAGCAATGCTGATGCCGCCTTCTGGCACCTCAGTGCCGAACTCGATGTGGCCCGAGGCAAAGCAATAGGCAGTGATCAACGCGGCCTTGCTGCCGCCTGCGACGTAGGAAAAACGGTGCACCGCGGGCTTGCTGTTAGATTCGAGGCTGATCGTCTCTGCCCCTGCAACCTTGGCGCCTGGATGCAGCTTATTGATCAATGCAGAGCCAGCCAGAAAGGCGCTGATGGTGGAGGATGCATTTGCTTTCGCACCCTGCGTCGAGGCGTGATAGGCACCGGTTCTGTAACGGATCTTGATATCGATCAGTTCCATATCACTCTTCCTCCTGGTCGTCGTCCGTGGGTTCGATCTGGAACGGGAGCGGGGAAAAAGCCTCTACGGCTACACGCAACGCAGCCTTGAAACCTTTCCGGGCTTCGCCCTGTATCTCAACGCGCTTACCGTTGGCCCCTTGAAGAACAATGTCCGTGTCGTCCGGCGCGTCGACCAAGCTCTGTAGTTGGTCGATCTGTTTGCTGTGCCAGTTCTTGATCCTGTTGAGAATCTCGATCAGATCGCGGTGGCCAACTGGTTTGCTGCCCAGTACCTCATCGAACAAAACAGCGGACTCCTTGAGTTCCACCAGGCGCGCTGCTGCATGCTCAAACGACAGGCCATACAGCCAACCGCTACCGTTGCCATCGGCGGTGTCGTAGTTGAAGGAATAGAGGCGCCAAGTAATGCCATTGACCACTGGTGCCACGTCGAGTGTGAGGCAGGGTTTCACGCTCATCTCATACCCCCGCGATATCAAGGCTGATGGGCTCGTATTGGTCCGTATCGCCGACACGCTGATACACGCGGATATAGGACTTAGAGCCGACAACCTGGCATGCGTCGCTGATGGCCTGCATTGCCCGCTGCCAGCGCTCATCGGTGATTTCCATCCGGCGCAACGCAAGGACGCGAGCGGTGCGGATGTCGCCTTTCTGGTCGGTGCGAAAGGCGTCATTCACGAGGGTGACGACCTCTGGCCGAGCCCCGGCCGTCCAGTCCCGTAGACACTCGTCGATCAGTGCACGGGCTGCCTGTAGGCGCTCGTCAAACGCGATGCTTTCCTGTACTGCGCGCAGGATCTTGTAACGGCCGTCAAAGCTAATCAGGCTGACATTGCCCTTTTTGCCGCCGATCTGAGCGCCGTACTGCTCGGCACTGAGTTCAACGAACGCTTCGATATCGCCAAACGCTGCCGCCTTGAATTTCGCCAGTACGGCGCTGGCGGCGCGGGCTTGTTCAACCAAGGCAAGTACCAGAGCGTCACGCTCCAGGTCGATGGGTTTGATCAGGGTTTCGGGAATCAGGCGCTTTTGCGCGTCGACCCGGTAGCCTTCGGGGATGGCCTGTTGTTGTGCGGTCATTGCAAGGTTCCTCAGTGAATAGTGTTGCGAGCCCAATCGTCAGGACGGGCGGCGCTGATGGGCTCGCGCCACTCCAGGGTCACGCCCTGGAACTGCACGACGTAACGGGTGCTACCGGCGCTGGGGTGCTTCTGAAAGCCGGTGACAGGTTGGGTGCCGACGATCTTGAAACCCGCAGCAGGTTCGATGGTCAGGCTGTTTTCCAGCGGCTCGATGCGCAGTAAGCGAACGCCCATCAGTTGCAACGTGCGGGCCGCGTGATTGAACACGCGCAGGCGTTCGGCCAGTGTCGGGGTCAACACTTTCAGAGCTGGACGGCTAGTGGAGGCGAGCATGGGCGTTCTCCTGGTTGCAGCAGTTGGGGTTGATTGGGCAGTGCTGGCAGGCGCGCCAGTGCTGCATGGCCTGCGGGTTGTGAGTCGGTGCCGGTTTTTCGCGGTAGCTTTGGCACTGCTCAGTTGTGACCGTCTCGTCCAGGGCCACGCATTCAATGCGGCCCAGGGTTTCCATTACCCGCCGCTCGACGCCGGCCGTGCTGGGCGATGCATAGCGGTTGGAAAGAATCAGGCTGACGGCCGTGCGACTCATGCCGATTCGCTGGCCGGCCTTGGTCTTGTTGCTGTTCGCGACCTCGGCAGCCAGCAAGCGCACGAACAAGGGCGGCTCCGGGCCCCAGGCGGCGAGTTGAACGCTGTTCATAGGTCGTCCTCCTCGGGTTCATGGCGGAACACCACCTCGCCCAGGTTCGGGTCGAAGACCTGGCCGATGCGCTGGATCATCGGCGGGCGTGGGCCGGTGTACTTGCCATGCCCCAGGCGATAGCGGGCCTTTTTCCCTGGCTTGCTCGGGCTAACCTCGACGACATAACCCGCACGCTTGAGCCATTTCAGGTATGAGCGCGCAGTCCAGCTGGCGGTCGGCACTACAACAGAGGCTTGTTCGGCCAGCTCGTCCGCGTCCATTTCGCCGAGAATGCGCAGGCTGCGCCACATGGCTTCGGTGCCTTTACCTGCGGTACTCGGTTTGCCGTCGCGGGTGATGGCCGGAGCCTCGGCGCCCACGTCCTTGACCAGGCGCAGGGTCTGTTCCTCAAATTTCCGGCCATCGACGACTTCCACATACCCGCCCTTGATCAGCGATTGCAGGTAGCTGCGCACGGTGGTGTCATCGGTGTTTGCGCGGCGGGAAATACCGTAGGCCTGAAAGCCTGCGGCATTGGCCCGCATGGCCTCCCAAATGCGCTGGCGGTTGCCCTTGGAGCCCTGCATTTCCAGATCGATTGGTTTACGTCCGCGTCCGCCAGCCATCACACGCCCCTCCGTACAGGAGCATCGCCAGTGAACCATTCGCGTGTGCCCCAGCTCGCCAGGTCGACGCGGTCCCAGCAGTGGGTTTGGGCCTCGTTGTAAACGCGGTAAAGGTTGACCGCCACGCGACGCAGGCAGCCACGCACCCTGGCGCGCAGGTCATCCAGCAGGTCATCGGCGAAGTGCAGCGCGGGATAGCTGGCCTGGGCCAGGTTGCGCAGGTCGTCCAGAGTGGCCGGTTGGGCAGGCACCCATTCAAGGACACGGTTATGCAGACGCTCCAGCTTGGCCAGGCTGCTGGGTACACGTTCTTCGCCGATCAGTACGATGGTGCCTTGGCTGGCGTTGTAGATATCGGTCAGGACGTTGGCCACCGCTTTTTCGAGCAGGTATTGCACGTCATCGATCAGCAGCGGGCGGCCGCTGCGGGACAGTTGTTCGGCGACCTGGTCGACCATGATCGACAGGGTTTGGCCTGGGTTAATACCCATTTCCCGCAGGATCGCCTGGAGGAAAGCCTTTTTGCTCCAGGTGTCGCGGCACTCCACGTAGTAAGCGCGATGCAGGTTCGCGGCGAAGGCCGCACCAACGCTTTTGCCCAGGCCGCTTGGGCCGTACATCACAACCAGGCCAGGCAAACCGTGCGGGCGATTGTGGGCACGGTCGATAGCAGCAGAGAGTAAGCCGACGTTGGTTAGGGGAACGATCTTGGTAACAGTCATATAAAAAACTCCTAAAGGTCTGGTTAAGCGCGGGCCTGTTCCGCATGTGCAAACATTCGTTGCATCGAGGTGTAGTCCGAATGTTTGGGCCAGCGGTCGTGCCACTGGGCTTCCTCGGGTGACAGCAGTTCGCCGCCCTTCACGCGGCTATCAAGCTGTTTCCAAAGTTGGTATTTGCCGATGGGGTCGGCGGGGATTTCAAAAGTCGGGGCTTTCGGTGCGGCAAGCTGGGCGAAGCGCTGGGCTTCGGCGAGTTGTTCGGCGTTGAGTTGGGCGGATGGCGCAGTGGTGGGGGCAATCATTTCCACGCGCTTGCCGGTCAGGGTTTCCAGCTTGTCCAGGGCGCGTTTCATCTGGCCGTTTTCGCGCTTCTCATAAGCCTTTTCCAGCATCGCTTTCGGCATGTAATCGCTGGCGTTGCCATCCAGCAGGGCTTCGCCCACAAATTCGCCTTCCAGCGTGCGGACCCATACGCGGGAGGCATCGCGCACGTCGTAAGCCAAACGGATTTCCTGGCCGTGAAAGTCGCGCAGTGCGTCGAGGAAATAGTTTTCGCCGGCCCACGTCACTTCGCCGCGACGTGTTGGGCGAATGACTTGCGGTCGCATCAAGTCGGTCAGCACCTCGGCCGGTGCAACCATGGGTTCCCAACCTTCGGCGCGGGCAGCGTCCCAGGCCTCGTTCGGGCTCATGTGCCGTAACTTGCCGGTCAGCGGGTCGCGGATTTTCGCAAGGCCCCGGTGCGGGCTGTTGTTGTAGGTTTCAATTTCATATTCGACCCCGGCCATGAACTCGGCAAAGGTCGGAATTAGGCGGGTGCTACCGGTCTCGCGCAGTTGCTTGCGGCTGATCCGGTGGACCTTGGTTCCGGCGTGCTTGTCCATGTCGGCGCCGATGTAGCTGGTCAGCTTTTTAGCGGCGTTGACCCATATAGTCTGGTGGGCGCGCTCAATGAGTCCCCGCGCCTGGCTGTTGTATGGCAAGGCGTGGGTCATTTCACCGCCGAGCCGGTCGACGACTTCGCGCACGGTGTCGTTGGCGAAGCCTGAACCGTTGTCGACGTAGAACATGGCGAACATGCCGTGCTGTACCGCGTCGCGCAGGGCATCCATAACGCCGATGGTGGACTCTGCTTCACCGATGGAAATGCCAACGGCCTTGCGGGTGGCGACATCGAGGACGGTCGTTGTTTCCGGGCGGTACGGTTTGCCGGTACGAGGGTTCAGCACTTCGGCATCGAACTTATGGCCGTCAGCGGTGAACACATCACAGGGAAACAGGTTCTTGGTGAGGCGACGCTTAAACGGCTGTAGGGCCTTGAGTTCCTGCGGAGTGCGGCGACCACGCTCGCGGGCCTCGGCGCTCAGCTTATTAAGGAAGCGACGAACCACATGGATGCTTGGGCGTTCGGCCGGATGCTTGAGCGCGAACTCGGCATAGGCCGCTTCGACGCTGGGCTTGGTCGGGCGCTGATAGCAGGCCAGGAACGATGCCGACCAGGACGGCAAGCTCAAGTCTTTTTGACGGCGGGCCGGAGCCAGACCGGCTTCGCCTTGCTTGCGGTAGTCCGACAACCAACGCTTGAGCGTGCGCTCGCTCAGGGTGCGGTCGCCGGTCTTGCGGTCGTTGGCGCGCTGTGCCCGCTCTTTCAGGTATGGGCTGAGCTGATCTGCCTTAGCCAAAGAGACCAGGGTATCGATGGCCCGTTGCTGGCTGATGGTCTTGCTCATGCGCTCGACTTCCCGCACAAACGCCAGGCGAGCGGTCATTACCGAGCGCTGATCTTCGGTCAGGTGTGACGCTGAAATAGTGTCACGCTCAGCTGTATTGAGTTCTGGCTCTGCGACTTGGGCAGGCTGGCTTTCATTGACCGACGCGGCGATCAATGCGGCTTGGGTTTCTTCTGGCAAGGCCGCGAAGCGGTATTCAATGGCCTTGCTACCAAGACGGCCTTGGCCTTCCCAGCGTTCGCGGGCAGCCATAGCCTTGATATTGCGAGCGGTGCCCGGTAGGCCAGGCAGTCCCGCCAGCTCTTGGGCTGTGAACCAATTACGCATGGTCTTCACCCAGGAGCTTTTTCAGCTCGCGAGCCTGGCGAGTAGCGTTTGCAGCCACTCGTTCAAGGCGCCCCAGCTCTGTATCCAACGCTTCACGGCCATAGGCAACCCGACCGCCGCGCAAATGGACTTGCCAGTTTGTCAGGACGTGGCTGGCACAAACCTCTTCCAGTAATGCAGCCCTATATAGAGGAAGGTTGTGATCTGCCCGAGCAGGACTGGCCCAAGCGTCTAACATGTTCTTGCTGACGTCATCACCTGATAGGCGAGACATACGGGCGGCAATTTCGTAACGATCCAGCTCGGAGCCTTTCAGTATTTCGCTGACCAGCTCGCTGACCTGGGAGGCATAGTTGCCCATTCCAGGGATAGAAAGCACCGGCTGCGGCACAGAGAAGATGTCTAGCGTTCTGTCATCTTTTGGGCGGCGCATGTTTAGGTACTCCTTACCGCTTTACAGTGTCCAACCGAATAGAGTCCGGTATCCTTGCTGCTGGACGTGTTTATTTCCGCGCGTCCTGGACGTTGCCTGTGGGGACTGCCATCTGCGGTCCAGCGCTCCGGCCAAATGTCGGCCGGAGAGAGGTCCAGGGCGTCAGCAAGGGAACGTTCAATGCGCGGATAGGGCGTTTTTTTGGCATTGCGGATTGCGCGGTCGGTCACCTGTAAACGCCGTGCAAGCTCGGCCATAGAGGTGCCGCGAACGCGGAGTTGGTATTTGATCCACTCCCATCGGCTATCTGGGTCAGTGGGCATGTCGATTTCGCTCATAGTTTCGAACCATCTTCACGGGTGGTTTTTTTGGGACGTCTAACGTCCTGTTGCGGATAAACATATCGCGGATATCCGCGCATATCAATCAGAAAAACGCGCATCCGATTCTTTTTTACGCGTTGCGCGCTCATAAAAATGAATAACCGAGAGAAATCAATGACTTACAGGGAATCGGATAAAACGGATGCTTCAGATACGCAGCATCCGATTCCATTGGGGGCAATCGGATGCTTCCGGGATAGGCTCAAGGATGCGATGGGAACCAGAGCAGCACGCGTTTTTGCGCGTGACTCAGGCCTTTCTGAGGGGGCGATACGCAGTTATCTGAGCGGAGAGACATATCCGACACTCGACCGCCTGGAGCAAATAGCCAAGGCAGCTGGTGTTTCCGCTATGTGGCTCGCGTTTGGGGAAGAGCAGCAGACTCAACACATCGTTGAGGACGACAAATATAGTTACGTGCCTTTGTACGACGCTCGATGCAGTGCAGGCCATGGCTCCTGGACCGAAGGGGCTCGGGTTTTGACACACCTGGCGTTTACTACCTACTCGCTGCGCAAACAAGGGCTGGAGCCGTCCAGGTTGTCCGCGATTAGAGTTGATGGTGATTCAATGGAAGGCTTGCTGAGTGACGGCGATACGGTCCTAATTGACCATGGCCGCAATACTCTGGAGGGGGAAGCAGTCTATGTTATTCGCCTGGACGACCACCTCTATGCAAAGCGCCTGCAACGCCAGATCGGCGGCGGCGTGGCGGTGATCAGCACCAATCCTGCCTATCAGACGATGACGGTCGCGAAAGAGAACCTGAACGATCTGGAGATAATCGGCCGTGTGGTTTGGGCTGGCGGCTGGGTGTAAGTGAGCCGACGTTAATGCCTGTGCCAAAGCTTTTGCAAAATTGGTACAGGTACAGCCCCAATGTCTAAATTTGCCTGTTTATTGTTTGGCGCCTCTTTGGCACTGGTCCCGGTATGGGGGTTGCCCTGAACCCCTTGCTGGGCCTAGCTTTCCAGCCTCATACCGCTTTGTCCCGCCTCATCCCACCAGTTCCCCACCAGTGCCATATCTAGAACCTCCCCACATCGGGCCATTCGTCGGCTTGTTCTTGGGTGAACTGAAAGTCCCTAAATGACCGTCTAGTCTGAAGCGCTGTGACGGTCGATATTTCCAGGCAATCAGGCGCTTGCCGATATCGTCCGGTTGTTGAGGGAGCAGGGAAATGAGCGATCCTTACATCGAGGACAACGGGGATGAGTTCCCAATCAACAACCTGGTGCGCTGCGGCCAGGCAGCGTTTGAAAATGAACCGCCGACCAGGGCGTCGGCCATCAAGACCAGGTCCAGTGCGTTACCGAGGGTAAGCCAGACGAAGTTTTTCCCGAAAGTGACGCCTGTCCCGAGGCGTTAGTTCCAGCCTGAAACCCCGCCTTGTCGCGGGGTTTTTTATGATCGGAAAATCTCGAAAATGAATTGTTTCAGAACTATCTAGAGGGGTTTGAGATAGCTCTCATATGCCTGATTTTTCCATGGCGATAAGGTCCGCAGCCTCACTTTTCCGGTGAGGCCGACATCTCGTCGGGATGTTGTTTTCGATCAGGTATAAGGAAATAAATCAGTGAAAAAGGTTTTCCAACTCATTGCTCTGTCGACCCTCGTCGCTGCCAGCGGTTGCACCAGCTACAACATCAGCCAGCCCGCTGCTCCGATCGATAGCCAGGTCAAGGCTGACCTCAAGGCAGACGTTGCAGTAGGCGAGGCTATTTCGGGGCAGTCCTCGGTGAACGTCCTGTTCGGCGTGTTCAAGTTCGGCGGCGATAGCCAGTTCGCCGACGGTGTGACCTACGGTGGCGATACCGGTGGTGGCCTGGGCATGCTCGATCCCGTGGGTGCGGTGAAATCGGCCGCCGCCTACAAGGCTGTCAAGGCATCTGGGGCCGACCTGATCGTTGCGCCGCGTTATGAAGTCAGTGAAGAAAACTACTTCGTCTTCAAGAAGGTCTCGGTGACGGTCAAAGGCAACAAAGGCAGCATCCGTAGCATCAAGTAAGTCCCTTGCTGGAACTCCTGAATCAGGCCATTTGCAGCTGAACCGTTGCCCTCGCATTTCGTTCGCGGGGGGCGGTTGCATGGAGCCTTGGCGCAAGAGCGTGCTTCGTCGGAGGAGAAGAGGTGTGAAACAGGGGCCTCGTCCCGCGTCTTTGGGTTTCACACTTTCTTCACAATCGGCTGAGTAGTCTCAAGCCATCCGTTAAAGCAAATCCTGTTAGCCCGTTCCCCAGCGGGCTTTTTTTTGCCCGGGTGAAAACTCTTTGCATAGAAACGGTCCAACACAGTGACCAAAGGCGTTTTGCCGCGCCGCTCAGCGTTGGTCTGGCATCCCCTATGGAATGACTCTTCAGCATCTTTTTCGAGGTTTACATCATGCGTTTGACACTGCCTGCTGTGGTTTTGGGGCTCATGGTCGCCCAAGGCGCGATGGCCGCTGGTGATGGCACTGCCGCGGTTGGCGGCGGTTTGGGTGGCGCGCTGGGCAATGTGGTGGGACAACAGATTGGCGGCAGCACCGGTGCTGCGGTCGGCGCCGGGCTGGGTGGCGCTGCCGGTAGCGCGGTCGGTGCCCGCAAAGGCAGCCGTACCGAGGCGGCCATTGGTGGTGGCCTGGGTTCGGCCGGCGGTTCGGTGATCGGTAATAAATTGGGCGGCAGCACAGGCTCGACCATCGGTGCCGGCCTGGGTGGTGCGGCCGGTGGTGCTCTGGGCAGCAGCATGGGTGACGATCACTCCGGCGGCGGCAAAAAGCACAAGAACAAACATAAGCACAAGCACGATTGATTCGGCGGTAGTGCAAAGAAAGCCCGGCCTTGTGCCGGGCTTTTTCATGGGGAACGAATATCGTTCCTGCCCCTCGAATTCAGTGATGGCCCATTGTGTAGACGAGGTTCGCCATGACGCCGCAAACCGAAAGTAACAAAGAGCAGGATGCCTCTGGCGTGCCCGTGGTCAATGACCCGGGCAACGAGGATCCGGGTTCGCTGATGGACGACGCACTGGTGCCGCTGACCGATGACGATGAGGCAGACAAGCCGGAGAGCGCCCCCTCCTGAGTCTGCGTCGAACACGCCGGCATGCCGGTGTGAGGTGCCTATGAAGCATGATCCGAAACCTGTCGACAGGGATGAGACGCCCGAATACCCCTTGCCTTCGCCCACGGATGCCTTGCGGCCGGAGCAGATTCTGCCGGATGCCAACGCCGAACAGGAGGTTTCCCGCTCCGGCCCCCAGCCTGGACGCCAGCCCGACCGGGGCAAGGGCGATGCGGCCCGGGACGGCGGCACATCGAAGCGCGCCAAACTGCTCAGCCTGGTAGTGCTCGCGCTGGTGTCCCTGTTGTGTTTCTCCAGCCTGGCGCAATCCGCCGATGGGCAGAAAGCGCCAGGCTTCCCCAGCCGCCCCCTGGAGAATGGCTCGGGCAATGGGCTGATGCTGCGCCCAGGCGCCCTGGGCGGTAATGGCGCGGGCGTAAGCGACAGTCGTTCCCGGGCCGACGATCCGCGAGGTTCCGCCAGCCAGGCCGGGCGCATGGGCTCGACCGGCGTCAATGGCTCCGCCATGGGCGGCGGCGGTGCCGGCGGTGGCACCGGCGGCGCAGGGGGCGGCACGGGCGGGCCCGGAGGCGGCAGTGGCCGCGCGGGGCACTAGCGCTCTGATCATTGGTTTCATTGGCTACGATCGAGCCCGGCCTGGCCGGGCTTTTGTTTGCCTGGAGGGGGGTATGGTTGCTCGGCGCCATTCGCCGCGGCTATGCTGCTGAACCCTTTAATCGGGCAAGACTGGCCGTACCTGAGCCGTTCCCGGGATGCCTTTTATTAACGGATCAGATGCGATGAATGCACAGCTCAATGATGTGGGCCCGATCAAGGCCGTGATTTTCGACATGGACGGCCTGCTGCTGGACACCGAAGGCATCTACACCGAGGTGACCCAGCTCATCGCCGACCGCTACGGCCGCACCTTCGACTGGACTATCAAGCAGAACATCATCGGCCGCGGCGCCGCAGACCTGGCGCGTTATGTGGTCGAGGCCCTGGACCTGCCGATTACCCCGGAGGAGTTCCTGGTGATCCGCGAGCCCCTGATGCGCGAGCGATTTCCCCATGCGCTGGCGATGCCGGGCGCGCAGGAACTGGTGCAACATCTGAAGGCCAATAGGGTGCCTATCGCCGTGGGTACCAGTTCGTCGCGCCAGTCTTTCGCGCAGAAAACCACCCGGCACGGCGACTGGTTCGCACTGTTCGACACCATAGTCACCGCCGATGATCCTGAGGTGACGGCGGCTAAACCGGCGCCGGACATCTTTCTCACCGCCGCAAGGCGCCTGGGCGTGGCGCCCGAGGACTGCCTGGTGTTCGAGGACTCGCCCTTTGGCGTCACCGCAGCGAAGGCGGCGGGAATGACGGCGATCGCGATTCCCGATCCGGCGATGGCGGATGCCAGGTACGCCCATGCCGACGCCATCCTGCGTTCGCTGAAGGGCTTCCAGCCGGCGGCCTGCGGCTTGCCACTGTTGCAATGGGATTGAGGGTCGGACTGCGCCAAGCCCGAACGGAACCGCAAAAAAACGCCGGACAACCCGATAAAAGGTTGCCCGGCGTTTTGCATCGGGGCCGGATCAGGCGCCGAAACCACCGTCGATGGTCAAGCTGGCGCCGGTGATGTAGCCCGCTTCCGGACCGGCCAGGTAGGCCACGAAACTGGCGATCTCCTGCGCCTGGCCGTAGCGCCCGACGGCCATCAGCGGGATCAGGCTTTCCGCGAAATCGCCATGGGCCGGGTTCATGTCGGTGTCGACCGGGCCGGGTTGCACGTTATTGATGGTGATGTCCCTTGGTCCCAGATCGCGGGCCAGGCCTTTGGTCAGGCCGACCAGTGCCGACTTGCTCATGGCATAGGGGCCGCCGCCGGCGAAGGGCATGCGCTCGGCGTTGGTGCTGCCGATATTGATGATGCGCGAGCCTGGCCCCATGTGCCGGGCGGCTTCCTGGGTGGCGACGAACACGCTGCGCACATTGATTGCCAGGGTCCGGTCGAAGTCTTCCAGCTTGAAGTCTTCCAGGGGGCCGATGGCCAGGACCCCGGCATTGTTGACCAGGATATCCAGGCGGCCAAAGGTGGCGACGGTGCGCTCGACGGCCTGGCGAATGGCGGCGGCGTCGGCGCTGTCGGCGAGGATGGCCAGGGCCTTGCCACCGGACTCGCCGATGCTGTCTTGCAGGGCCTGGGCCTTGGCGGCGGAGCTGACGTAGGTGAAGGCGACGGCGGCGCCTTCGGCTGCCAGGCGCTGCACAATCGCTGCGCCAATGCCGCGGGAACCGCCTTGAACCAAGGCGACTTTGCCGCTGAGGGATTGAGTGGTCATGTCGTTCTCCAAAATGTCCAAGGCGGGGTTGCCTTGTGCTGGAGTCGAGTATCGACCCGGGATTAAGTGCTGTGTAGATGGGAATCGCTATAGTCTGTGTAAACCAGAAGTTTATAGTGAGCCACCATGGAAACCTTCAGCAGCATCGAATGCTTCGTGCGCAGCGCCGAAGTCGGCAGCTTTGCCGAAGCCGCGCGACGCTTGAGCCTGACCCCCGCCGCGGTGGGCAAGAGCGTGGCCAAGCTCGAGGCCCGGCTCGGGGTCAGGCTGTTTCAGCGCAGTACCCGCAGCCTGGCCCTGACCGAAGCCGGCCAGCTGTTTCTCGGCGAGGTCAGCGCCAGCCTGCATACCATCCAGAACGCCGTGGCCAACCTGGCGAGCGCCGAAGGGCTCCCGGCGGGCTCCTTGAAGGTCAGCATGGGCACGGTGTTCGGACGGCTGTACATCGTGCCGCTGCTCGGCGAGTTCCTGCGGCGTTTTCCGGCGATCAGCCCGGACTGGCACTTCGACAATCGCCAGGTGGACCTGATCGGCCAGGGCTTCGACGCAGCGATCGGCGGTGGTTTCGAGTTGCCCCAGGGGGTGGTGGCGCGTCGGCTGACGCCGGCGCACCGGATCCTGGTGGCCTCCCGGGAGTACCTGGCGCGGTGTGCGCCGATCGAGCAGCCCGAGGACCTGCGGCATTGCGAAGGCATTCTGATCCGTTCACCGCAAACCGGGCGCGTGCGCTCCTGGCAGTTGACCAGCCGGAGCCAGCAGCAAAGCCCGTTGAACCTCAGGGCGCGGATGACCCTGAGCGACTCGGCGGCGGCCTGCGCCACCGCCGTCCAGGGCCTGGGGGTGGCGTTGGTGAGCATGCCCTTTGCCGTCGACGACCTGGAGGCCGGGACCTTGCAGCGGGTGTTGCCGGACTGGTACGTCGACGACGGCAATATTTCCATCTACTACGCCGAGCACCGCTTGCTGCCGGGCAAGACCCGGGCCTTCGTCGACTTTGTCATCGAGCAGTTCGCCGAGCAGGGGCTGGCGCAGCGTTTCAGCGCCATCTGAAGTGCCGCTGCTTTGTGCTGGCTCGCCATCGCCCTTCGACGATAGAAGCTGTCAGCGCCCGAACCGCCCCGGCCAGCCGACGATGGTCTTCGGCCGGGGCCTGGCGTAGGTGCGTACCTTGGAGGTGGACAAGCCCAGGCGCACCAGGGATTCGGCAAGGGTCACCGCCGCGGTCACGCCATCCACCACCGGCACGCCGGTGCGCTGGCGGATCTGTTCGTCCAGGCCGGCCATGCCGCCGCAGCCCAGGCAGATCACTTCGGCCTTGTCCTGGCTGACCGCCAGTTCGGCCTGGCGCACGATGGATTCCACGGCCCGCGCCGGGTCTTCTTCCAGCTCCAGGACCGCCAGGCCGCTGGCCCGCACGGAGGCACAGCGGTCATACAGGCCGGAGAGTTTCAGGCGGTCCTCGATCAAGGGCACGGTGCGGTCCAGGGTGGTCACCACCGAGTAGGCGTGGCCGAGGAACATCGCCGTGCTGGCGGCGGCGTCGGTGATGTCCACCACCGGTACGTCGAGCAGCTCTTGCAAGCCTTCGCGACCGTGTTCGCCGTAGCCGGCCTGGATCACGGCGTCGTAGGGCTGGTCGTAGGACTGCACGCGGTCCATGACGGCGATGGCGGCCAGGTAGCTTTCGAAGTTGCCTTCGATGGAGTCGGCACCGAAGTGCGGGGTCAGGCCGACGATTTCGGTGCCGGGCGCGGCCACGGCCTGGGCCTGGCGGGCGATGGCCTGGGTGATGGAGTCGGTGGTGTTGACGTTGACCACGAGAATGCGCATGGGTTGTCCTTGTCGATGAGGGTGGGGCCCGCGGCCTGCGGGCCGTTCAGGTTCAATGGGAGACGTTTTCCACGGCGATGGATTCGCCGCTGACATCCGCATAGTGCGGCTGGCGTTTGGCGATGAGCAGGTACAGCAGCCCGGCAATGCCGGCGCCGATCAGCCAGGAGAAGGGCGAGACGCTGGCGAACCCCGGCACCAGGGCCAGGACGATGGCGATCAGCGCCGACGGGATGAACGCCGCCACCGCCCGCAGGTTGACCCCGTGGCTGTAGAAATACGCGCCTTGCGGGTTCTCGCTGTACAGCTCGGGCACATTGATCCGGCCTTTGCGCAGCAACCAGTAGTCGACCATGATCACGCCGTACAGCGGGCCGAGAAGGGCGCCGAGCCCGGACAGGAAGTACACGATCACCAAGGGGCTGTTGTAGAGGTTCCACGGCAGGATCAGCACCGCGACGGTCGCGCTGATCAACCCGGCACGGCGGAAGGTCAGGTACTTGGGCGCCAGGTTGCTGAGCACGAAGGCCGGGGCGACGAAGTTGGCCATGATGTTCACGGCCACGGTGACGATCAGGAAGGCCAGGCAGCCCAGCACCAGGAGGAAGGTGTTGGGGATCGAGGCGACGATTTCGGTAGGGCTTTCGATGATCTTGCCGTTGATCTGGAACTGCGCGCCGCACAGCAGGACTGTGATGATCGCGAACACCAGGATGTTCACCGGCAGCCCCCAGAAGTTGCCGACCTTGATCGTCCGGCGGCAGGGCGAGGAGCGTGCGAAGTCGCAGAAGTTGAGGATCAGCGTGCCGTAGATCGCCAGCCACAGCGCCCCGCCGGCAAAGATCTGGCGCCACATCTCGCCACCGCTCAGCGGCGCGTTGGTCGACCAGGCAATGCGCGCCCCGGCCTGGGTGTACATCCAGACGGCGAGGGCGGCCACGGTTACCAGAATCACCGGTCCGGCAAAGCCTTCGTAGCGCCGGACCATCTCCATGCCATAGGCGAGGATCGCCAGCTGGACGAACCAGATCACCACGAAACACACCCAGCCCAGGCTCGACAGGCCGAGGATCGAGTCATGGTCGTACTCGGCGAAGCCTGGGTGGATCGCCGTGAGCAGCACGCGGAATACCACCGAGGCCAGGTAGGTCTGGATGCCGAACCAGGCGATGGCGATCACGGCGCGGATCAGCGCCGGCAGTTGCGCGCCATGAATGCCGAAGCTGATGCGGCTGATCACGGGAAAGGGCACGCCGGTCTTCTGGCCCATGTAGCCGGACAGGTTCATGAAGAAGTACACCAGCGCCGCGCCTATGCCCAGCGACAGCAGGATCTGCCAGCCGCCCAGGCCCAGGGCGTACAGGCCGATGGCGAAGGAGTAGTTGGCGATGTTGTGCACATCGTTGGTCCACAGCGCGAAGATGCTGTAGCCGCCCCAGCGGCGGCCTTCGGCCTTGGTCGGCGCCAGGTCGCGGTTGTGCAGGCGGGGGCTGAGCTCGACCGGTGTGGGGTCGAGGCGGGCATCGAGGTTGGCGTGGGATTGGGAAGTGGGCAAATCCAGTGCGATGTTGGGGGAAAGGCTTGTACGCATTCCGGCAGGCTCCTGGTCCGGGCCCGCGCTGACTGTGCTTGAGCGCAGGGCTCGACAATCTTCGGCGCGGGTCCGGGAATCACTGGTTCTGGGCATCTGCAGGCGGATTCGGGAACCCGGCTTGCGGATATGAAGTGTATGTACTTGCTTGTTAAGTTGTATACAAGATGCGTATCGACTTAAGCCACTTCCGTGCCAGACCTCGATCTAAGCATGTGCCGGATAATTTCGGTTTGTTCTTATGAATTCGTAACTAACTGAAAGAATGGAATTATAAATTGACCGATTAAACAGGTATTTATTTTTGCGGGGCGAGATAGGCCAGCACCGGGCAGAACAGCCCGGCGCGAAGGGTGTAACTTTTTGGGGCGATAACAGACTAAGTGCACACAAAAATGGCACCCGTGGTGACACTTGTGTGTACAAAATTTCGAGGGGAGTAGAGGGCCTTTGTAGGAGCGAAGCTTGCTCGCGAGACGGCGTATCTGACACACCGCTTCGCGAGCAAGCTTCGCTCCTACAGAAAAAGAAGAAGAGGGGGCTCAGCCTTTGCTGATGATATTGCCGGCGTGCAGGCCACATTCCTTCTGCGTGGCTTCTTCCCACCACCAGCGGCCTTCGCGTTCGTGCTGGTTCGGCAGCACGGGACGGGTGCACGGCTCGCAGCCGATGCTGATGAAGCCGCGCTCATGCAGGCTGTTGTACGGCAGCTCGAGCATGCGGATGTAGCCCCAGATCTCCTCGCTGGTCATCTGCGCCAGCGGGTTGAACTTGTACAGGGTGCGCTCCGGGGTGGAGAAGGCGCTGTCGATTTCCAGCACCGCCACCTGGCTGCGGGTGCCCGGGCTCTGGTCGCGGCGCTGGCCGGTGGCCCAGGCGCGCACGCCGGACAGCTTGCGGCGCAGCGGCTCGATCTTGCGGATACCGCAGCATTCGCCATGGCCGTCCTTGTAGAAGCTGAACAGGCCTTTTTCCTTGACGAAAGGTTCGAGTCGGGCCTGGTCCGGCGAAATCAGCTCGATGGCGATCTTGTAGTGCTCGCGCACCTGTTCGATGAAGCGGTAGGTTTCCGGGTGGAGGCGCCCGGTGTCGAGGCTGAACACCTTGACGTTCTTGTTCAGCTTCCAGGCCATGTCCACCAGCACCACATCCTCGGCGCCGCTGAAGGAGATCCACAGGTCATCGCCAAACTCGGCAAAGGCCAGCTTGAGAATGTCCTGGGCGGATTTTTGGGCATAGGTCGCGGCGAGTTCGGCGACGTCGAACGATGGGCTCATCAGGGCGGTTTCCTGCAGGTCGGTGGCGCTGAGCGCTCTGGATGTGGGCGATGGTAACAAAATCCTTCACTGGCTGGCGCGCTCCGCTGCGTTGCGCGGCCCAGGGTGAATCGCTAGAGTCGGCAGTCCTTTGGCTCGCTCGAATAACCAATACAAATGGGAGTGTCTTGTGGAAATTGCCTGTCTCGATCTGGAAGGTGTGCTGGTCCCGGAAATCTGGATCGCCTTTGCCGAAAAAACCGGGATTGCCTCCCTCAGGGCGACGACCCGGGATATCCCCGATTACGACGTGCTGATGCAGCAGCGCCTGCGCATTCTCGACGAGCACGGCCTGAAGCTCGCGGACATCCAGGAAGTGATCGCCACCCTCAAGCCGCTGGACGGTGCCATCGAGTTCGTCGACTGGCTGCGCGAGCGTTTCCAGGTGGTGATCCTGTCCGACACTTTCTACGAGTTTTCCCAGCCGCTGATGCGCCAGCTGGGCTTTCCCACGCTGTTGTGCCATCGCCTGATCACCGACGACAGTGGCCGGGTGACCGGTTACCAGTTGCGCCAGAAGGACCCCAAGCGCCAATCGGTGCTGGCCTTCAAGAGCCTGTACTACCGGGTGATCGCCGCGGGGGATTCATACAACGACACCAGCATGTTGGGCGAGGCGGACGCCGGCATCTTGTTCCATGCGCCGGACAATGTGATCCGCGAGTTCCCGCAATTCCCGGCGGTGCACAGCTTCGCCGAGCTGAAGCGGGAATTCCTCAAGGCCTCTAGCCGTGAGTTGAGCCTGTAGGTTTGCGGCGCGTCTATCGCGGGCAAGTCGGATCGCCGCCCGCTCGCTCCTACGGATTGGCGTCGTTCACGGCCATATGGTGCGACCCGGACTTGTAGGAGTGAGCGGGCGGCGATCCGGCTTGCCCGCGACGCTTTCAAAGGCCCTGCAACGTCTCCAGCAGCACCTTCACCTTGGTGATGGACTCCTGGTATTCGGCCTGCCAGTCCGAGTCCGCGACGATGCCGCCACCGCCCCAGCAGCAGACTTGTCCGTCCTTGACCAGCAGGCTGCGGATGGCGATGGAGCTGTCCATTTCGCCGCGCACGTCCAGGTAAAGCAGCGAACCGCAATACAGGCCGCGTCGGGTCGGCTCCAGCTCATCGATGATCTGCATCGCGCGGATCTTCGGGGCGCCGGTGATCGAGCCACCGGGGAAGCTGCCGGCGATCAGGTCCAGGGCATCCTTGTGCGCCGCCAGCTCGCCGGTGACGCTGCTCACCAGGTGATGCACGTTGGGGTAGCTTTCCAGGCTGAACAGTTCCGGCACCCGCACCGAGCCGATGCGGCAGGTGCGGCCCAGGTCGTTGCGCAGCAGGTCGACGATCATCAGGTTTTCCGCGCGGTCCTTGGGGCTGGCCAGCAGATCGGCGGCGTTGGCCGCATCTTCGGCCGCGTCCCGGCCGCGGGGGCGGGTGCCCTTGATCGGCCGGGTCTCCACCTGGCCGTCGCTGACCCGCACGAAGCGCTCCGGTGACAGGCTCAGTATCGCGCCGCCTTGCGGCAGGCTCTGGAAGCCGGAGAACGGCGTCGGGCAGGCTGCGCGCAAGGCGCGATAGGCGCTCCACGGATCGCCGGCGCAGGGCGCGCGAAAGCGCTGGGCGAAGTTGACCTGGTAGCAGTCGCCGGCCTGGATGTAGGCCTGGATCCGCTCGAACGCTTGCTGGTATTGCCGGGCATCGAGATCGGCGCTCATCGGCGCGCTGAGGCTGAAGCGCTCCTCGGTGCTGGCGGGCATCTGTTCGAAGAGGGCGATCAGGCGCTGGCGTTCGGCAGCGGCGAGCGCAGGGTGGAATACCAGCTGGCTGGTGCCGTGCTGATGATCGCTGATCAGTGCCCAGTCGTAGAGACCGAAGCGCGCATCGGGCAGTTGCAGGTCGTCCAGGGCGCGGCTGGGCAGGCGCTCCAGATGGCGCCCGAAGTCGTAGCTCAGGTAACCGATCAGTCCGCCCGCGAAGGGCAGTCGATAAGGCGCGGGAATCGCTGCCTGGCCCAACTGGTGCAGGGTATGCCGCAGGCGCTGCAGGAAGTCGGCGCCGCTTTCGTCTTCGCGCACGGCCAATTGCTCCCGCGGCCAGGCGCTGAGCAGGTCGTAGCGGCCGCGTTCGGCTGCGGGGCGGCCACTGTCCAGCAACACGGCGCCGGGGGCATGGCGGATCGCCGCGAAATACTCGGCAGGGTCGGGGCGGTAGGGCAGCGGGTGTACGGAGCAGGTCAACATGCGGGGCGGATCAGCCATCGGAGGAGCGCGGCTGGCGATTGTAGTCCCCCCGGGGATTTGCTCCTAGTGGGGATGTCGGCGGTTGCAAGGTTTACGACGTATATCCCTGTAGCCGCTGCCGAGCCCCGGCGAGGCTGCGATCGATCGCGTAGCGGTCGCCAAAGCAGACGACCGTGCAGGTCAGGCACACCGAGCGGCAGTTTACGGGGCTGCGTCGGAATGCCGCCCACCCGATCGCAGCCTCGCCGGGGCTCGGCAGCGGCTACACCTGCCCCGGCAGGGTTATCCAGTGGGCGCGGCGGTGGCTCAGCCTTCCACCGCGGGGATATGGCCGAACAGGTCCTGGGCGAATTGCACGCGCTCCTCGACGCTTTCCTGGATGCCGCGCGCCTTGAGCTCTTCCAGGTGGGCTTCGACGGCGTGGGTGCGCTGGGTCAGGCCGCAGTCGTTGGCGATCTGGATGTTCAGGCCGGGGCGGGCGTTGAGCTCGAGGATCAGCGGGCCCTTTTCCTGGTCCAGCACCATGTCGACGCCGATGTAGCCCAGGCCGCACAACTCGTAGCAGCCGGCCGCCAGCTTCATGAAGCCGTCCCAGTAGGGCAGTTGCACGCCGTCCACCGCGTTGGTGGTGTCCGGGTGCTTGGTGATGATGTTGTTCAGCCAGGTGCCGCGCAGGGTCAGGCCGGTGGCCAGGTCGACGCCGACGCCGATGGCGCCCTGGTGCAGGTTGGCCTTGCCGCCGGACTGGCGAGTCGGCAGGCGCAGCATGGCCATCACCGGGTAGCCCATGAGCACGATGATGCGGATGTCCGGCACGCCTTCGTAGCTGATGCTCTTGAAGATCTGGTCGGGGGTCACCCGGTATTCGATCAGCGCGCGGTCGCGGTGGCCGCCCAGGGAATACAGGCCGGTGAGGATGCTGGAGATCTGATGCTCGATTTCCTCATGGCTGATGATCTTCCCGGAGACGGTGCGGTAACGCCCCTCGAAGCGGTCGGCGATCACCAGGATGCCGTCGCCGCCGGCGCCTTGCGCCGGCTTGATCACGAAGTCGTTGCGCCCGCCGATGATATCGTCGAGCTTGTCGATTTCCTTCTCGGTGGAGATCACGCCATACAGTTCCGGCACGTGAATGCCGGCCTTGATCGCGCGTTCCTTGGTGATGATCTTGTCGTCGACGATCGGGTACAGGCTGCGCTTGTTGTACTTGAGCACGTAGTCCGCGTTACGCCGATTGATCCCCATGATGCCCCGGGCTTCCAGGGCCTTCCAGGTCTTCCACAGGCCGAACATCAGGAGTCAGCCTTGACGAAGGCTTTGAACCGCATGAGCTCGGTCAGGCGGTAGCCGCGGTAGCGACCCATCGCCAGCATGAAGCCCACCAGGATCAGCAGCATCGCCGGGAAGGTGAAGACGAAGTAGACCAGCTCCGGCACGCTCATGATCAGGTGCGCCAGGGACGCGGCGAACAGCGTGCCGATGGCGACTTTCATCGCGTGGCCGGCGCCGCGTTCTTCCCAGGTGATGGACAGGCGTTCGATGGTCATGGTCAGGATCACCATCGGGAACAGGGCCACCGACAGGCCGCGTTCCAGGCCGAGCTTGTGGCTGAACAGACTGATGGCGGCGATCAGCACCACGACGAAGGTCAGCACCACCGACAGCCTCGGCAGCATCTGCAGCTTCAGGTGTTCCAGGTAGGACCTGAGCGACAGCCCGAGCGCGGTGATCACCGTGAACAGCACGATGCCGAAGCCCAGCTGGGTTTCGCGGAAGGCCAGGGCGATCAGCACCGGGGTGAAGGTACCCAGGGTCTGCAGGCCGATCAGGTTGCGCAGCACCAGGATCACCAGCACGCCGATCGGGATCATCACCATGATCATGAAGGTCTGCTGGGTCTGCAGCGGCAGGCCGTACAGCGAGTATTCGAGGAAGTTGGCGTCGGTGTTCTCGTCGGTCAGCTTGGCCAGGCGAATGGCGTTCATTTCGCTGTTGTTCAGGCTGAAGGTGACAGTGGCTTTCTTGCCGCCGTCGACGGTGATCAGGTTGTCGTCGCCGGTCCACCACAGCAGGCGGTCGCTGGGCAGGCCCTGCTCGCCGGTTTCCGGGTTGAAGTACAGCCAGTCGGTGCCGTTGAAGCTGCGCAGCCACAGCTCGGGCGCCTGTGGCTGGTCGGCCACCAGGCGGATGGTGTGGACCTTCTCCATCGGCACGTGGGCGATGGACAGCAGCAGGTCGACGATCTTGGCCTTGTTCGCCGGCGACGGATCGCCCGCCAGGAGCATCTTGGCGTTGTCGTCGTTACTGTTGTTGACGCGCTTGATGGCTTCGCTGATGAAGGTCTCGACGTCGGCCGAATGCTGGCGGATCGGCGCGAGCAGGGCTTCGGCGGCGATTTTTTCCGGGCCTTCGACGGCGAGGCTGTCGCGGAAGGTCGGGCCCTTGATCTTGGCTTTTTCGGCGCTGTAGCGCTTGGTCAGGACCAGGCGGTAGTAGAGGGTCTGGTTGCCCTTGGCGCGGCGGGCCGACCAGGTGACCTTGCGGTTGCCGTCGACGCGGTTCACCGCCACCCCGTAGTTATTGGAGATGAAGCTCTCGTTCAGGCTGACATAGTCGCGGCTCAGCGGCGGCACGAACATCTGGATCTTGATCGGATCCTTGGCGTTGGCGACGAATTCGACCTTGGCATCGATATTCCACAGGTCGTCGGTGGCGTCTTCGGTCACCGGGATGCCCAGCACGAAGATCTGATAGGCCGTGACCGAAATACCCAGCACCACCAGGATGGCGATCAGGACTTTCAGATGGAGGGTAAGAGAGCGCATTGGAATTACTCTGCGGTATGAGCGTCGGTGGCGCAGGCAGGTTTGCCAGCAGCGTATTTTAGACTGGGGTCGACCAGCGCATCGAAGCGCTTGAGCGCTTCGGAGCCGATCAGCAGCGGGTATTGGAAGGCACTGCGGTCGGTCAGGTTCACTTCGATGCTGCGCAGGGCCGTGCCCATGCAGATATCCAGTTCGATGACCGGGCGCGCGGTGTACTTCTTGTTGTCTTCTTCGGGGTCGTAGTCACCGGCGCGTCGCTTGATCTTGCTGACGCGTGCCAGCGGCCGCTCGATGGGGTGGGAATGGGCGGTGTCGATGGCCAGGTAGAAGCGTACCCAGGATTCGCCGTTGCGCTTGAAACGCTTGATATCGCGGGCGCTGAGGGAGGCGGTCTTGGCGCCGGTGTCGAGCTTGGCGGCGACTTCCAGGTCGATCCCGTCCAGTCTGGCGTATTCATTCAGGCCGTAGACGGTCTTGCCGGCGGCGGCGCTCAGGCCCGGCAGGCCGAGCAGGCAGAGCAGTATGGAGAAGGCCTTGAGTGTCATAGATCCTGGTGCGTTGCATGGGTTCTTCAGTTCAAGGCGACCGGCATTGCTGCGCAAGCTCCCTCGTGTGCTGCCTTACTAATCAGGACAGGCAAATGCGGGCGGCATTCTAGCATGCTGGTTTGGGCGCGCCAGCGGCGGGGCCGGGGTTTTGCGCCAGCCTGGTGCAAAGGGTTATTAGACGATTGTCGACAATATCTATTTTTCCTTTGACTGAAAGCCTGCTGTTAGCTAGTTTTTGTCGAATTGATTTTGAAGGTGTCGACAATATGCTGGATCAGCTCGATCCCCCCGGCGTCACCCAGGACGATTCGGAAACCTTGTCCGAAAACGTCTTCAGGCGTATCCAGGCGGCCATCGTCAAAGGCGAAATCGCCCCGGGCAGCAAGATTTCCGAACCGGAGCTGGCGCGCACCTATGGCATCAGCCGTGGGCCGCTGCGCGAAGCGATCCACCGCCTGGAAGGCCAGCGCCTGCTGGTGCGGGTGCCGCATGTGGGCGCGCGGGTGGTGTCCCTGAGCCACGCCGAGCTGATCGAACTCTACGAGATCCGCGAGTCGCTGGAGGGCATGGCCTGCCGCCTGGCCGCCGAGCGCATGACGACCGAGGAAATCGACGAGTTGCGCCGGGTCCTCGAGACCCACGAGCGCGATGCGGCGTTCCAGGCCGGGGTCGGCTACTACCAGCAGGAAGGCGATTTCGACTTCCATTACCGGATCATCCAGGGCGCGGGCAACCGCACCCTCACGCAGATGCTCTGCGGCGAGCTGTATCAATTGGTGCGCATGTACCGCATCCAGTTTTCCGCCACGCCCAACCGCCCGCACCAGGCGTTCGCCGAGCACCACCGGATTCTCGATGCCATTGCCGATCGCGACGGCGAACTGGCCGAGTTGTTGATGCGTCGTCACATCGGCGCTTCCAAACGCAACATTGCCCGTCACTTTCCAGAGTGCGCCCCCTAAAGAGGTGAGTCATGAGTTCCAACAACAAGAGCACCCCAGGCCAGCGCTTTCGCGATGCGGTCGCCAGCGAACGACCCTTGCAGGTGGTCGGCGCGATCAACGCCAACCATGCGCTGCTGGCCAAGCGCGCCGGCTTCAAGGCGATCTACCTGTCCGGCGGCGGGGTCGCGGCCGGCTCCCTCGGTGTGCCGGACCTGGGTATTACCGGGCTCGACGACGTGCTGACCGACGTACGCCGCATCACCGACGTCTGCGACCTGCCGTTGCTGGTGGACGTGGACACCGGCTTCGGTTCGTCGGCGTTCAACGTGGCGCGTACCGTCAAGTCGATGATCAAGTTCGGCGCGGCGGCGATCCACATCGAGGACCAGGTCGGCGCCAAGCGCTGCGGCCACCGTCCGAACAAGGAGATCGTGTCCCAGCAGGAAATGGTCGACCGCATCAAGGCCGCGGTGGATGCCCGCACCGACGACAGCTTCGTGATCATGGCCCGCACCGACGCCCTGGCGGTGGAAGGGCTGGAGTCGGCCCTGGAGCGTGCCGCCGCCTGCATCGAAGCCGGCGCCGACATGGTGTTCCCGGAAGCCATCACTGAACTGGAGATGTACAAGATCTTCGCCAGCCGGGTGAAAGCGCCGATCCTGGCCAACATCACCGAATTCGGCGCCACGCCGCTGTACACCACCGAACAGCTGAAATCCGTGGATGTTTCCCTGGTGCTGTACCCGCTGTCGGCGTTCCGCGCCATGAACAAGGCGGCGGAAAACGTCTACACCGCGATCCGCCGCGACGGCACCCAGCAGAACGTGATCGACACCATGCAGACCCGCATGGAGCTGTACGACCGCATCGACTACCACACCTTCGAGCAGAAGCTCGACGCGCTGTTCGCCCAGAAGAAGGGCTGAGCGGCACGGGTTGTGACGATTTGCCGATTCCCTAACAAATTCAAGATTGGAGAGAGCAATGGCCGAAGCAAAAGTATTGAGTGGGGCTGGCCTGCGCGGCCAGGTGGCCGGACAGACCGCGTTGTCCACCGTGGGCCAGGCCGGTGCCGGACTGACCTACCGTGGCTACGATGTGCGTGAACTGGCGGCCGACGCCCAATTCGAGGAAGTGGCCTACCTGCTGCTGTACGGCGAGCTGCCGACCCGGGCACAACTGGATGCCTACACCCGCAAGCTGAGCACGCTGCGCGACCTGCCGCAGGCGCTGAAGGAAGTGCTGGAACGCATTCCCGCCGACGCCCATCCGATGGATGTGATGCGCACCGGCTGCTCGTTCCTCGGCAATATCGAGCCGGAGCAGGACTTCTCCGAACAGCGCGACAAGACCGACCGCCTGCTGGCTGCCTTCCCGGCGATCATGTGCTACTGGTACCGCTTCAGCCACCAAGGCCAGCGCATCGAGTGCGTGACCGACGAACCCTGCATCGGCAGCCACTTCCTGCACCTGCTGCACGGCAAGAAGCCGAGCGAGTTGCACGTCAAGGTGATGAACGTCTCGCTGATTCTCTATGCCGAGCACGAGTTCAACGCTTCGACCTTCACCGCCCGGGTCTGCGCCTCGACCCTGTCGGACCTGTATTCCTGCATCACCGCGGCCATCGGTTCGCTGCGCGGCCCGCTGCACGGCGGCGCCAACGAGGCGGCGATGGAAATGATCGAGCGTTTCGGTTCGTCTGAGGAGGCGATCAAGGGCACCCTCGGCATGCTCGAGCGCAAGGACAAGATCATGGGCTTCGGTCATGCGATCTACAAAGACAGCGACCCGCGCAACGAGGTGATCAAGGGCTGGTCGAAAAAGCTCGCCGACGAAGTCGGGGACAAGGTGTTGTTCCCGGTCTCCGAAGCCATCGACAAGACCATGTGGGAGCAGAAGAAGCTGTTCCCCAACGCCGACTTCTACCATGCCTCGGCGTACCACTTCATGGGCATCCCGACCAAACTGTTCACCCCGATCTTCGTCTGCTCGCGCCTGACCGGCTGGGCGGCCCACGTGTTCGAGCAGCGCGCCAACAACCGCATCATCCGCCCAAGCGCCGAGTACGTCGGCGTCGAACAGCGCAAGTTCGTGCCAATCGAACGTCGCTGAATGGTGCTCTTGCCGGCTAAACCCAGAGCCCTGTAGGAGCGAGGCTTGCCCGCGAAGACGGCGTGACATTCAACGGCGATGTCAGCCGTTACACCGCTATCGCGAGCAAGCTTCGTTCCTGCAGGGGGAGCGGTTCCAGGCCAGCACCGCCTTTTGCAATCACCGTGACCGAGTCCTGACGATGAACACTGAATTCCGTAAACCGTTACCCGGCACCCGCCTGGACTATTTCGACACCCGCGCGGCCGTCGAGGCGATCCAGCCCGGTGCCTACGACACCCTGCCGTACACCTCGCGGGTGCTCGCGGAAAACCTGGTGCGTCGCTGCGATCCGGCGACCCTGAACGCTTCCCTGAAACAGTTGATCGAGCGCAAGCGCGACCTCGACTTCCCGTGGTTCCCGGCGCGCGTGGTGTGCCACGACATTCTCGGCCAGACCGCCCTGGTGGACCTGGCCGGCCTGCGCGATGCCATCGCCGACCAGGGCGGCGACCCGGCCCAGGTCAATCCGGTGGTGCCGACCCAGTTGATCGTCGACCACTCGCTGGCGGTGGAATGCGGCGGCTTCGACCCGGACGCGTTCGCCAAGAACCGCGCCGTGGAAGACCGGCGCAACGAAGACCGTTTCCACTTCATCAACTGGACCAAGAAGGCCTTCAAGAACGTCGACGTGATTCCGCCGGGCAACGGCATCATGCACCAGATCAACCTGGAGAAAATGTCGCCGGTGATCCAGGCCCGCGACGGCGTGGCGTTCCCCGACACCTGCGTCGGCACCGACAGCCACACCCCGCACGTGGATGCCCTGGGCGTGATCGCCATCGGTGTCGGCGGCCTGGAAGCCGAGAGTGTGATGCTCGGCCGCGCGTCCTGGATGCGCCTGCCGGAAATCGTCGGCGTCGAGCTGAGCGGCAAGCTGCAACCGGGCATCACCGCCACCGACATGGTGCTGGCGCTGACCGAATTCCTGCGCCAGCAGAAGGTGGTCGGCGCCTACCTGGAGTTCTTCGGCGAAGGCGCCGCGGCGTTGACCCTGGGCGACCGCGCGACCATCTCCAACATGGCCCCGGAATACGGCGCCACCGCGGCGATGTTCTACATCGACCAGCAGACCATCGACTACCTCAAGCTCACTGGCCGCGAAGAGCAGCAGGTGCAACTGGTCGAAACCTATGCCAAGCAGACCGGCCTGTGGGCCGACAGCCTGAAAGGCGCGCAATACGAGCGCGGCTTGCGCTTCGATTTGTCCTCGGTGGTGCGCAACATGGCGGGTCCGAGCAACCCCCACGCCCGGGTAGCCACCAGCGACCTGGCGGCCAAGGGCATCGCCGGCCAGTGGCAGGAGGTGCCGGGGCAGATGCCCGACGGCGCGGTGATCATTGCCGCCATCACCAGCTGCACCAACACCAGCAACCCGCGCAACGTGATCGCCGCCGGCTTGCTGGCGCGCAATGCCAACAAGCTCGGCCTGACCCGCAAGCCCTGGGTCAAGTCGTCACTGGCGCCGGGTTCCAAGACCGTAGCCATGTACCTGGACGAAGCCGGCCTGACCCATGAACTGGAGCAACTGGGCTTCGGCGTCGTGGCCTTTGCCTGCACCACGTGCAACGGCATGTCCGGCGCCCTGGACCCGGTGATCCAGAAAGAGATCATCGACCGCGACCTGTATGCCACCGCCGTGCTGTCGGGCAACCGCAACTTCGACGGACGCATCCACCCCTATGCCAAGCAGGCGTTCCTTGCGTCGCCGCCGCTGGTGGTGGCCTATGCGATTGCCGGGACCATCCGTTTCGACATCGAGAAGGACGTGCTGGGCCTGGACGCCAGCGGCAAGGAAATCCGCCTCAAGGACATCTGGCCGAGCGACGAAGAGATCGACGCGGTGGTCAAGGCTTCGGTGAAACCGGAGCAGTTCCGCCAGGTGTACATCCCGATGTTCGCCGTCCATGAAGACACCGGGCCGAAGGTCGAGCCGCTGTACGACTGGCGCGAGATGAGCACCTACATCCGCCGTCCGCCGTACTGGGAAGGCGCCCTGGCCGGTGCGCGCAGCCTGACCGGCATGCGCCCGCTGGCGGTGCTGCCGGACAACATCACCACCGATCACCTGTCGCCGTCCAACGCCATCATGCTGGACAGCGCGGCCGGCGAGTACCTGGCGAAAATGGGCCTGCCGGAAGAGGACTTCAACTCCTACGCGACCCACCGCGGCGACCACCTGACCGCCCAGCGCGCGACCTTCGCCAACCCGAAACTGTTCAACGAAATGGTCCAGGAAGGCGGCAAGGTCAAGCAGGGCTCGCTGGCGCGGATCGAGCCGGAAGGCCAGGTCACGCGGATGTGGGAAGCGATCGAAACCTACATGCAGCGCAAGCAGCCGCTGATCATCATCGCCGGTGCCGACTACGGCCAGGGCTCGTCCCGTGACTGGGCGGCCAAGGGCGTGCGCCTGGCCGGTGTGGAGGCCATCGCCGCCGAAGGCTTCGAGCGTATCCACCGTACCAACCTGGTGGGCATGGGCGTGTTGCCGCTGGAGTTCAAGCCGGGCACCGATCGCAAGACCCTGGGCATCGACGGCACCGAAACCTTCGATGTGGTGGGCGAGCGCAAGCCGCGGGCGACCCTGACCCTGGTGATCCACCGCAAGAACGGCGAGCGGATCGAGGTGCCGGTGACCTGCCGTCTCGACACCGCCGAGGAGGTCTCGATCTACGAGGCGGGCGGCGTGCTGCAACGCTTTGCCCAGGACTTCCTTGAATCGGCTGTCGCCAGTTAAGTGACGTACCGGGGGCGGGCCGCAAGGCGCCGCCCTCGGTCTTTATCAGGACCAGAAATCCATGGCTTTCGTACCTCAGATCAAGATTCCCGCCACCTACATGCGCGGCGGCACCAGCAAGGGCGTGTTCTTCAACCTGCAAGACCTGCCCGAGGCTGCGCAGTTGCCGGGCGCGGCCCGCGATGCGTTGCTGCTGCGGGTGATCGGTAGCCCCGACCCCTATGACAAGCAGATCGACGGCATGGGCGGCGCCACGTCCAGCACCAGCAAGACGGTGATCCTGTCGAAAAGCATCAAGCCCGATCACGACGTGGATTACCTGTTCGGCCAGGTGGCCATCGACAAGCCTTTCGTCGACTGGAGCGGCAATTGCGGCAACCTGTCGGCGGCGGTCGGCTCCTTCGCTATCAGCAGCGGCCTGGTGGCGGCCGAGCGTGTTCCGCAGAATGGCGTGGCCGTGGTGCGTATCTGGCAGGCCAATATCGGCAAGACCATCATCGCCCATGTGCCGATGAGCAACGGCGCGGTGCAGGAAACCGGCGATTTCGAACTGGACGGCGTGACCTTCCCGGCAGCCGAGGTGCAGCTGGAGTTCCTGGACCCGGCGGCCGAGGAAGAGGGCGCCGGCGGTTCGATGTTCCCCACCGGCAACCTGGTGGACGACCTGGAGGTGCCGGGCGTCGGTACATTCAAGGCGACCCTGATCAATGCCGGGATCCCAACCATCTTCATCAATGCCGGCGACGTCGGTTATCGCGGCACCGAGTTGCAAGGCGATATCAACGGCGACCCCAAGGCGCTGGCGATGTTCGAGACCATTCGCGCCCATGGCGCGCTGCGCATGGGGCTGATCCAGCACCTGGACGAAGCGGCCAAGCGCCAGCACACGCCGAAGGTCGCCTTTGTCGCGCCACCCGCGGATTACCAGGCCTCCAGCGGCAAGGCGGTGCAAGCCGGCGATGTCGATCTGCTGGTGCGCGCGCTGTCCATGGGCAAGCTGCACCACGCGATGATGGGCACCGCCGCGGTGGCCATCGGCACCGCGGCGGCGATCCCCGGCACCCTGGTCAACCTGGCGGCCGGTGGCGGCGAGCGCAGCGCGGTGCGTTTCGGTCACCCGTCGGGGACCTTGCGGGTCGGCGCGGAAGCCGTGCAGGACAACGGCGAATGGAGTGTGACCAAGGCCATCATGAGCCGCAGCGCGCGGGTCCTGATGGAAGGCTGGGTACGTGTTCCCGGCGACGCTTTCTAAGAAATACACCACCCTTGTAGGAGCGAGCTTGCTCGCGATAGCGATACCCGGCTGGCCATCGATGTCGACAGTCCATCCGTCATCGCGAGCAAGCTCGCTCCTACAATAGGGATTATAAAAATCACCCGATCAGCCTGACCTCGAGGATGCAACCACCCCCAAACCCTTGATGGAGTGAACTGCCATGAGCGCCAATGTCGATCTGAACGACCGCCCCGATTACGACCAGGTCCTGCAGGACATCGCCGACTACGTCCTGGACTACCGGATCGAGTCCCGCGAGGCCCTGGATACCGCGCGCAACTGCTTGATGGACACCCTCGGCTGCGGCCTGCTGGCCCTGCGTTTTCCCGAATGCACCAAGCACCTGGGGCCGATAGTGGAGGGCACGGTCGTGCCGTTCGGCGCGCGGGTGCCGGGCACGAGTTGGCGCCTGGACCCGGTCAAGGCGGCCTGGGACATCGGCTGCATCGTCCGCTGGCTGGACTACAACGACACCTGGCTCGCCGCCGAGTGGGGGCATCCATCCGACAATCTCGGTGGCATTCTCGCGGTGGCCGATCACCTCTCGCAAAAACGCGCGGCCAACGGCGAGGCGCCGCTGACCATGCGCAGCGTGCTCGAGGCCATGATCATGGCCCATGAAATCCAGGGGGTGATTGCCCTGGAAAACGCCTTCAACCGGGTCGGGCTGGACCATGTGCTGCTGGTGAAAGTCGCCTCGACCGCGGTCGCCGCCAAATTGCTGGGCGCCAACCGCGAGCAACTGCTGGCGGCCCTGTCCCAGGCCTTTGTCGACGGCCAGGCGCTGCGTACCTACCGCCATGCGCCGAACGCCGGTTCGCGCAAGTCCTGGGCGGCGGGGGACGCCTCCAGTCGCGGTGTGCGCCTGGCGGACATTGCCCTGCGCGGCGAAATGGGCATTCCGGGGGTATTGAGCGCGCCGCAGTGGGGCTTCTACGACGTGCTGTTCAGCCATACCAACAAGGACCTGGCGCTCAAGCCGCAGGACCGGCGGCGCTTCAGCTTCTCGCAGAAGTACGGCAGCTATGTGATGGAGAATGTGCTGTTCAAGATCAGCTTCCCGGCCGAGTTCCATGCGCAAACCGCCTGCGAGGCCGCGGTCACCCTGCACCCGCTGGTCAAGGATCGCCTGCATGAGATCGACCGGATCGTCATCACCACCCATGAGTCGGCGATTCGCATCATTTCCAAGGTCGGTCCGCTGGCCAACGCCGCCGACCGCGACCATTGCCTGCAGTACATGACCGCGGTGCCGCTGGCGTTCGGCAACCTGGTGGCCGAGCACTATGAGGACGCGTTCCACGCCGCCCATCCGATCATCGATCAGTTGCGCGAGAAGATGCAGATCGTCGAGGAGCCACGTTTCACCCGCGAGTACCTGGAAGCCGACAAGCGCTCCATCGCCAACGCGTTGCAGGTGTTCTTCAAGGACGGTTCGGCTACCGAACAGGTGGTGGTGGAGTACCCGCTCGGCCATCGCCGGCGTCGCGCCGAGGGTATTCCGTTGCTGGAGGCCAAGTTCAAGGCCAATCTCGCCACGCGCTTCACCGCCCAGCGTTCGGCGCAGATCTTCGCCTTGTGCAAGGATCAGGCGCGGCTGGAGGCCACGGCGGTGCATCGGTTCCTGGAGCTGTGGGTGATCTGAAGGGCAAGGCGGACCGTCGGTTCGGTCCGCCTTCTGTCGGAAAAAAACTTATTTGAAACGCCGTTCGACGCCTTTTTCCACCAGGATCTTGGCCGAGATCTCTTCCACCGAAAAATGCGTGGAATTGATGTGCGGAATGTTCTCGCGACGGAACAGGTTTTCCACCTCGCGCACCTCGAACTCGCACTGGGCGTAGCTCGAATAGCGGCTGTTGGGCTTGCGTTCGTTACGGATGGCGGTGAGCCGGTCGGGGTCGATGGTCAGGCCGAACAGCTTGTGCTGGTGGGCGCGCAGGGCGGCCGGCAACTGCAGGCGCTCCATGTCGTCTTCGGTCAGCGGGTAGTTGGCAGCGCGGATGCCGAATTGCATGGCCATGTACAGGCAGGTTGGCGTCTTGCCGCAGCGCGACACGCCCACCAGGATCAGGTCGGCCTTGTCGTAGTAGTGGGTGCGGGCGCCGTCGTCGTTGTCGAGGGCGAAGTTCACGGCCTCGATCCGCTCCATGTAGTTGGAGTTGCCGCCGATCGAATGGGACTTGCCGACCGAGTACGAGGAATGCTCGCTCAGCTCCAGTTCCAGCGGGGCGAGGAAGGTCGAGAAGATATCGATCATGAAACCATTGGACGTTGCGAGGATCTCACGGATGTCCTGATTGACGATGGTGTCGAAGATGATCGGGCGAAATCCGTCCTTTTCGGCGGCCATGTTGATTTGTTGTACCATGGCGCGCGCTTTGTCGACGCTGTCGATATAAGGCCGCGTGAGTTTGCTGAAGGTGATGTTTTCGAACTGCGCCAGGAGGCTCTGGCCGAGGGTTTCAGCCGTGATGCCGGTACCGTCGGAGATAAAGAAAGCAGATCGTTTCATTTGCACCTTGGGCCTTAAGCTAGTGACGAATCTTGGATATGATAGGCGCGATTTGCCGGCCTCCAATGGCCCGCATTCTCACTTATTTTCCAGGTCCAGGCCATACAGCCGGCATGCGCTCCCCCGAGTAGCCGGCTTCTGAGCTTTTCCAACACAGTTAGTGGAGAGATCACCTTGGTAGAGTACGTAGTTTCCCTCGATAAGCTCGGCGTCCATGATGTAGAGCATGTGGGGGGCAAGAACGCATCCCTGGGCGAGATGATCAGTAACCTCGCAGGTGCCGGCGTATCGGTGCCTGGGGGCTTTGCCACGACGGCTCAGGCCTATCGTGATTTTCTCGAGTTGAGCGGTCTGAACGACCAGATCCACGCTGCCCTCGACGCCCTGGACGTCGATGACGTGAACGCCCTGGCCAAGACCGGCGCGCAGATCCGCCAATGGATCATGGAAGCCGAGTTCCCCGAGCGTCTGAACACCGAAATTCGTGCCGCGTTCGCCGAAATGTCCCAGGGCAACCCGAACATGGCCGTTGCCGTACGCTCCTCGGCCACCGCCGAAGACTTGCCGGATGCCTCCTTCGCCGGCCAGCAGGAAACCTTCCTCAATATCCGTGGCGTCGACAACGTCATTCGCGCCGCCAAGGAAGTCTTCGCTTCCCTGTTCAACGATCGCGCCATTTCCTACCGCGTGCACCAGGGTTTCGACCACAAGCTGGTCGCCCTGTCCGCTGGCGTGCAGCGCATGGTCCGTTCGGAAACCGGCACCGCCGGCGTGATGTTCACCCTCGACACCGAGTCGGGCTTCCGTGACGTGGTCTTCATCACTGGCGCCTACGGCCTGGGTGAAACCGTGGTCCAGGGCGCCGTGAACCCGGACGAGTTCTACGTCCACAAGAACACCTTGCAAGCCGGTCGCCCGGCCATCCTGCGCCGCAACCTGGGCAGCAAGGCGATCAAGATGATCTACGGCGAAGAGGCGAAGGCCGGTCGCTCGGTCAAGACCGTCGACGTCGACCCGGCCGATCGCGCGCGTTTCTGCCTGACCGACGCCGAGGTCAGCGAGCTGGCCAAGCAGGCCATGATCATCGAGAAGCACTACAAGTGCCCGATGGACATCGAATGGGCCAAGGACGGCGACGACGGCAAGCTGTACATCGTCCAGGCCCGTCCGGAAACCGTGAAGAGCCGCACCCAGGCCAACGTCATGGAGCGCTACCTGCTGAAAGAAACCGGCACCGTGCTGGTGGAAGGCCGTGCCATCGGCCAGCGCATCGGTGCCGGCAAGGTGCGGATCATCAAGGACGTGTCGGAGATGGATAAGGTCCAGGTCGGCGACGTACTGGTGTCCGACATGACCGATCCGGACTGGGAACCGGTGATGAAGCGCGCCAGCGCCATCGTGACCAACCGCGGCGGTCGTACCTGCCACGCCGCGATCATCGCCCGCGAGCTGGGAATTCCGGCCGTGGTCGGTTGCGGCAATGCCACCCAGCTGTTGAAAGACGGCCAGGGCGTGACGGTCTCCTGTGCCGAAGGCGACACCGGCTTCATCTTCGAAGGCGAACTGGGCTTCGACGTGAAGAAGAACTCCGTCGATGCCATGCCTGAGCTGCCGTTCAAGATCATGATGAACGTCGGCAACCCGGACCGCGCCTTCGACTTCGCCCAGCTGCCGAACGCCGGCGTGGGCCTGGCCCGCCTGGAATTCATCATCAACCGCATGATCGGCGTGCACCCCAAGGCCCTGCTGAACTACGCCGGCCTGCCGCTGGACATCAAGGAAAGCGTGGACAAGCGCATCGCTGGCTACCACGACCCGGTCGGCTTCTATGTCGACAAGCTGGTCGAAGGCATCAGCACCCTGGCCGCGGCGTTCTGGCCGAAGAAGGTCATCGTGCGCTTGTCGGACTTCAAGTCCAACGAGTACGCCAACCTGATCGGCGGCAAACTCTACGAGCCTGAAGAAGAAAACCCGATGCTGGGTTTCCGCGGCGCTTCGCGTTACATCAGCGAATCCTTCCGCGACTGCTTCGAGCTCGAGTGCCGCGCCCTCAAGCGTGTGCGCAACGACATGGGCCTGACCAACGTCGAAATCATGGTGCCGTTCGTCCGCACCCTGGGCGAAGCCAGCCAGGTGGTCGACCTGCTGGCCGAAAACGGCCTCAAGCGCGGTGACAACGGCCTGCGCGTGATCATGATGTGCGAGCTGCCTTCCAACGCGATCCTGGCCGAAGAGTTCCTCGAATACTTCGACGGCTTCTCCATCGGCTCCAACGACCTGACCCAGTTGACCCTGGGCCTGGATCGCGACTCGGGCATCATCGCGCACCTGTTCGACGAGCGTAATCCGGCGGTCAAGAAGCTGCTGGCCAATGCCATCGCCGCGTGCAACAAGGCCGGCAAATACATCGGTATCTGCGGCCAGGGGCCATCCGACCACCCGGACCTGGCCAAGTGGCTGATGGAGCAGGGGATCGAAAGCGTCTCGCTGAACCCGGACTCCGTGCTGGAAACCTGGTTCTTCCTGGCCGAGGGCCAGGGCGCGGTCTGATCGGAATGAAGCGCCGGTCAGCCCAGGGCAGGCCGGCGCTTTGAGATTCAAGTAGGGCGGGCTCCATCCGGATGCCGCCCTTTTTTGTGCAAGAAGATTATGCAAAGCAGCAGCAACTTATTTCCCGTCGCCTTGATCAGTGCCGAACGTCGGGGCGACCTGAGCGAGGATGTCTATCGCCTCAAGCCCGGCAACAGCCCGGACGCCACGGTCGAACTGGCTGTCACCCGCCTGGGGATGGCGGACAAGGCCGAATCCTGCGGTGTTCCGGTGATCCTGCTGCACGGCAGTTTCTCCAACCGGCGTTTCTGGTATTCGCCCAAGGGCATCGGCCTGGGGGCTTATCTGGCGCGTCAGGGGTTCGATGTATGGATCCCCGAGATGCGTGGCCACGGCCTGTCGCGACGCAATGCCGACTATCGCAAGAACCGTGTGGCGGACTACGCGCAATACGATCTGCCCGCCATCGGCGCTTTTGTGCGTGAGCAAAGCGGGCAGATTCCACACTGGATCGGCCATTCCCTGGGTGGTATCACCCTGGCCGCGGCCTTGGGCGGGCAATACCTGGGGGAGCCCGCGGTGGCGTCGGTGGCCCTGTTCGGTTCGCAAGTCAGCCGCACCTATTGGCCGCTGAAAATCCCGGCGGTGGAGTGGGGCGGTCGGTTCATCCTCAAGCGTTTTGCCCAGCTTTCCGGTTCGCGCCTCAAGCGCGGCCCCGAGGACGAGCCCATTGGCCTGGCGCTGGAGAGCCTGCGCTGGTACGGGCTGTTCGGACGTTTTGGCGATGGCAAGAAAGACTGGTGGGCCGGTTTGTCGGATGTGTCGATGCCGGTACTGGCGGTGAGCGCCACCGGTGACCATCAGGACCCTGCCTGGGCTTGTCGCAAGCTGCTCGAGCAGATCGGCTCCGAGCACAAGCAGTTTGTCTGCCTGGGACGCGAACAAGGATTCAGCAGCAATTTCGGCCATGTCGAGATGCTGGTCAGCAAAGCCGCCCAGGCCGAAGTCTGGCCTGTGGTCGCGCGGTGGTTGCAGGATCCACAAAGCGCGTTGCTGGCGCCAAGTGCCGAACTGGCTGCCGCGAGTTGAGTGCGTAGGCCCTGAAAAGGGCATTTCGTTCCGAGGCGCTTGCGGCTAAGATATGACGCATTTGGCGGTTCTGGTCATATTCAGTCGGCGGTTCGGCAAGTTGTTCGTGCCGAGCCGGTCCGCTGAAATCGGCGTATGGTGGGCCGGATAGAGGAACGAGGGGCCGGGACGAAGTTAAACCTTCAGGGGCCGCACTCGTATCTCTTCGTATGAACCCTGCAAATTTCGACACCGCGACGTGTTCTTTCCATTACAGGAGTTGTTCGATGAATCATTACCTCACGCCAGACCTGTGCGATGCCTATCCGGAACTGGTGCAGGTGCTTGAACCGATGTTCAGCAATTTCGGTGGCCGCGATTCCTTCGGCGGCGAAATCGTGACCATCAAATGCTTCGAAGACAACTCGCTGGTCAAGGAACAGGTCGAGCTCAAGGGCCATGGCAAGGTGCTGGTGGTCGACGGTGGCGGTTCCCTGCGTCGCGCGTTGCTGGGCGATATGCTGGCCGAAAAGGCGGCGAAGAACGGTTGGGAAGGGCTGGTGATCTACGGCTGCATTCGTGACGTCGATGTGATCGCGCAAACCGACCTGGGTGTCCAGGCGCTGGCCAGCCACCCGATGAAGACCGACAAGCGCGGTATTGGCGATCTCAACGTAGCGGTGACTTTCGCCGGGGTGACATTCCGTCCGGGCGAGTATGTCTACGCCGACAACAATGGCGTGATCGTTTCGCCAAGCCCGTTGAAAATGCCTGAATAAACGGTCGACCAACAAGGGATGAGGATGTTCGAGGAAGACAACGCGCAATGGGGGCTGGTACATGCCCTGGTGTTGGACGGTAAAGGTGGTGCGCGTGCGATTGCCCGAACTGAACTGGACGACCTGCGGCTGCAACCCCAAGAAAGCCTTTGGCTGCATTGGGATCGCAGCCATCCGCAGACCCAGACCTGGCTGCGCCGATCCAGCGGCCTGAGTGGCTTCAGCTGTGACCTTCTACTCGAGGAAAACACCCGGCCGCGCTTGCTGGCGCTGCCGGATTGCGAGTTCCTGCTGTTTTTGCGGGGCATCAACCTCAACCCCGGTGCCGAACCGGAAGACATGGTTTCGGTGCGCATTTTCGGCTCTGCCCAACGGGTGATCTCCCTGCGCTTGCGGCCATTGCGTGCGACCGACGAGTTGCTGGTGCAGTTGGCTGAAGGCAAGGGACCGAAAAATGCCTCCGAACTCATCCTTTATATGGCCGAGTACCTGACCCATAAAGTGCAGGATCTGGTCAGCGACCTCTCTGAAGTGGTCGATGCCGAGGAAGAAAAGCTGGATGCCGACGAACGGTATACCCCCGAGCACAGCAATATCCTGCAGATCCGCCGGAGGGCTGCCGGGCTCAAGCGTTTCCTCGCTCCGCAGCGGGATATTTTCGGGCAGCTCAGCCGTATCAGGCTGCCTTGGTTCGCCGATGACGATGGCGATTACTGGAACGAATTGAACAACAGCCTGACCCGTTACCTGGAAGAGCTCGAATTGACCCGGGAGCGCGTGGGGCTTGTGCTGGAGGCCGAAGACCGGCGCTTGAGCGTGCGCATGAATCGCATCATGTTCCGCTTCGGGATCATCACCGGAATCTTCTTGCCGATGAGTTTTCTGGCCGGATTGCTGGGGATCAACGTAGGAGGCATTCCGCTTTCCAACAGCCCCTACGGATTTCTGGTCGCCTGCCTGCTGATGGCGCTGGTCGCGCTGGGGCAATGGTGGTTATTCCGACGTTTGCGCTGGGTCTGACGATGAACCATGTGACCCGAAGAAAATTGACTGCGTCTTTCACAGACATATCGAGAGGTGCGTATGCACGATCCTTTTGAACAGTCGTTGCGTGACATGCTCAAGGCCACGCCGTCCACCCGGGACGACGATGCCTGCCTGGGCCGCGTGCTGAAAACCGCCAACCGGCAGGTGGGGGCGGGGGATCTGTTCAGCCTGCTCGGCCGTTGGTTGCCCGCGCTGATGATTGCTCTGAACAACGGATCGGCCCATATCTCGCCGGTTTCCCGTCGAAAATCTACTGCTCGCACTGCTGATAAGGCTGATTGAATATGGAACTTGATCTCTGGACTCAGAGCCTCGTCACTGCGATGACCGCCTTGTGGACCAAGGTCGCGAACTTCATTCCCAACCTGTTTGGCGCGCTGGTCGTGCTGTTGTTGGGGTTCGTGGTCGCCAAGCTGCTGGATACCCTGCTTTCGAAATTGCTCGCCAAGCTGGGCCTCGACCGCCTGATGGGTGGCACCGGCCTGACTAAACTGCTGTCCCGTGCGGGTTTGCAGGTGCCGATCTCTACCTTGATCGGTAAAATCGTGTATTGGTTCGTTCTGCTGATTTTTCTGGTTTCTGCTGCAGAATCTCTTGGTCTTGAGCGAGTTTCGGCTACGCTCGACATGTTGGCGTTGTACGTACCGAAGGTTTTCGGTGCTGCGCTGGTGCTGTTGGTGGGGGTATTGCTGGCGCAACTGGCCAATGGGTTGGTGCGCGGAGCGGCCGAAGGGGTCGGTCTGGATTACGCCAGTGGCCTGGGGCGAATCGCCCAGGGGTTGGTGATCATCATCAGTATTTCCGTTGCGATCAGTCAGTTGGAGGTCAAGACCGACCTGCTCAACCATGTGATCGTGATCGTTTTGATTACCGTTGGTCTGGCTGTTGCCTTGGCCATGGGGCTGGGAAGCCGGGATATTGCTGGTCAGATTCTTGCGGGAATCTATGTGCGTGAGTTGTACCAGGTTGGGCAACAAGTGCGAGTTGGCGAGGTCGAAGGGCAGATCGAGGAGATCGGCACGGTTAAAACTACATTGCTGACCGACGAGGGTGAGCTAGTCTCCCTCTCCAATCGGATCCTGCTGGAGCAGCATGTAAGTAGCCGCTAACCCGGCAAACCCTGCTAATGTATGCCGCCGCAAAAATGCCCTTGCCTGGGCTGCGGTGGACATTGACCTGACTGTCGGCCCGACTCGTTTTGAATAAAGCCCAATCGCTATCCACGCGCTATGACCCCCGTGAGCTCTCTGACGAGGAGTTGGTTGCGCGTTCGCACACGGAGCTGTTTCACGTAACGCGTGCGTATGAAGAGTTGATGCGACGCTATCAGCGAACCCTCTTCAACGTTTGTGCGCGTTATTTGGGGAACGATCGTGACGCGGACGATGTCTGTCAGGAGGTGATGTTGAAGGTGCTGTATGGCCTGAAGAACTTCGAGGGGAAATCGAAGTTCAAGACATGGCTCTATAGCATCACGTACAACGAATGCATCACTCAGTACCGGAAAGAACGGCGAAAGCGTCGGTTGATGGATGCGTTAAGTCTTGATCCCCTTGAGGAAGCGTCTGAAGAAAAGGCGCCGAAACCTGAGGAGAAGGGCGGGCTTGACCGCTGGTTGGTGCATGTGAACCCGATTGATCGGGAAATTCTGGTGCTACGTTTTGTCGCAGAGCTGGAATTTCAGGAGATCGCAGACATCATGCACATGGGGTTGAGTGCTACGAAAATGCGGTACAAGCGTGCGCTTGATAAATTGCGTGAGAAATTTGCAGGCATTGCTGAAACTTAGTTCGGCGCAAATATCTCTTACGTCTAGGTAAGTTCTGATAGACTTACCGCCGAGTTGTCCCCCGGTATGTGGGACTGCTTTACAATCACCAGATGGGGATTTAACGGATGAAACTGAAAAACACCTTGGGCATTGCCATTGGTTCTATTGTTGCCGTGACTTCGTTCGGCGTTCTGGCGCAAGGCCAAGGCGCGGTCGAGGGTGAACTGTTTTACAAAAAACAGTACAACGACAGCGTTAAGCACATCGAAGACGGCTTCAACCCAGGCGCCCGCATCGGCTACTTCCTGACCGATGACCTGTCGTTGGACCTGAACTACGACAAAACCAACCACACCCGTTCGAACGACGGCACTGGCAACCAGAAGATCAAGGGTGACACCGGCAGCCTGCTGGCTACCTACCACTTCGGTCAGGCTGGCGTAGACTCCCTGCGTCCATACGTTTCGGGTGGTTTCGGTCACCAGAGCCGTACCAACGTACAGGCTGACGGCCACAGCGGTCGCGACCAGTCGACCCTGGCTATCGTTGGTACCGGTGTTAAGTACTACTTCACCGACAACCTGTTCGCTCGTGCCGGCGTTGAAGCCGACTACGCAATGGACAACGGCAAGTGGGACTACTCCGCTCTGGTTGGTCTGGGTGTGAACTTCGGCGGCAACGCTGGCAAGGTCGCTCCAGCTCCTGCTCCAGTTCCGGAGCCAACTCCAGAGCCAGAAGCTCCGGTTGCTGAAGTTGTTCGCGTTGAGCTGGACGTCAAGTTCGACTTCGACAAGTCGGTCGTGAAGCCTAACAGCTACGCTGACATCAAGAACCTGGCTGACTTCATGAAGCAGTACCCACAGACCACCACCGTTGTTGAAGGTCACACTGACTCCGTCGGTCCTGACGCTTACAACCAGAAACTGTCTGAGCGTCGTGCAAACGCCGTTAAGCAAGTTCTGACCAGCCAGTACGGTGTTGAGTCGAGCCGCGTTCAATCCGTCGGCTACGGTGAGTCCCGCCCAGTTGCTGACAACGCAACTGAAGCTGGCCGCGCTGTAAACCGTCGCGTAGAAGCGCAGGTTGAAGCACAAGCTCAACAAGCTCAGTAATCTGTAGCTTGCAGCTTTGAAAAACCCGGCCTCGGCCGGGTTTTTCTTTGTCTGCGATTTGCGTGAAGAGACGCGGATCAGGCCGACTTGGCCGTCCCGCAAAGCGCAGCCAGTTGTGCGCCATACGCAGCGACTTCGCCAACGACCAGGATGGCCGGGCTTTTGAGTCCGAAGGCCTGGGCATCATCGCGCAGGGTGTCCAGGGTGCTTCGGCATAGCCGCTGCTCGGGCAGGGACGCGTTCTCGATCATGGCCACCGGTGTTTGCGGCGCCAGCCCTCCGGCGACCAGCTGTTCACGGATTTCCGCCAGTTTGGCCACCCCCATGTAAATCACCAGCGTCGTGCCGCTTTGCGCCAGGGCCTGCCAGTTCAGGCTGCTGTCATCCTGGGTATGGGCGGTGATCAGGGTGACGCCACGGGCGATACCGCGCAGGGTCAGCGGGATGCCGCATTGAGTCGCTCCGGCCAAGCCGGCGGTGATGCCATTCACCAATTCCACGTCGATTCCCCTTTCCTGCAGCCACTGCGCTTCCTCGCCGCCGCGGCCAAAGATGCACGGATCACCGCCCTTGAGGCGCACCACGCACTTGTCTTGCCGGGCGTAGCGCAGCATCAGCCGGTGAATGAACGCCTGGGGCGTCGAGCGACAGCCTCCGCGTTTGCCTACGGCAATGACCCGCGCCTGCGGGCAGTGTTCCAGCACCGCCGGATTCACCAGGTCGTCGATCAGCACCACGTCGGCACCGCCCAGGGCTCGCACGGCCTTGAGGGTCAGCAGTTCAGGATCGCCAGGGCCCGCGCCCACCAGCCAGACTTTTGTGCTCATGTTTATTTCCTCACAGAGGGATTGCGACGGGCTGTGCCGAGGTGGCCAGCAGACGTTTTATTTCGGGGACGCAGGAGCCGCATTGAGTGCCACAGCCCAGTTCCTGTTTCAGGCCGTCCAGGTCCAGGCCGCGGGAAATCCCGGCACAGACCGCGCTCTGGCTGACGTTCTTGCAGTTGCACAAGGTCTTGCCGGTCGTGGCGATCAGCCCGACCGCTGCCGGCGGAGTGCTTATCGGCGCCAGTAGCCAGCGCCGCAATTGCTCGTCGGCCTCGCCTTCCAGCCACAGGTTCCGCAACCAGTGCTGGGCCAGGGTTTCACCGGCCAGGCGGATGGCGGTGATTCGCCCCTGATCGAGGCGTACCCGTTTGCCGATGGCGCGCCGGGGATCGTCATAGGCCAGGACCGGGCCTGCGCTGAGCCCCAGCAACTGGTCGATATCCTCGATCAATTGTGGTGCCGCAGGCTCGGGATTGGCCGCGCGCAGCAGCAGGGCCGGGCGATCGCGCCCGGCCAGGCTCAGGCTGACATAGGCGAAGCTTTCGCAGAGTGGGCGCAGGGCCTCGAAGTGCTGTTGTACGTTGCCTTCGATCAGGACGAACAGCTGCCATGGCAGGTGCACCGGTTCCAGGCGGACACCGCTGTGCTTGAGTTCCGGCTGCTTGGACAACGGGTCGAAGGCCGGTTGGGTCACGGCGTTGATGCCGCCCTTGAGAAAACGATCGCCCCAATGCATCGGCAGAAAAGCCTGGCCCGGGCGTACGCTGTCGTCGTCGGTCACGGCGACGATCACGCTGCCGCGACGGCTTTTCAGCGATACCAGGTCGCCGGGTTTCAGGTTCTGGTGGCGCAGTTCGTCCGGATGCAGGCCCAGGACCGCTTCGCTCACATGTCCGAACAGCTGGGCCGCGGTGCCGGTGCGGCTCATGCCGTGCCATTGATCGCGCAGGCGGCCGGTGATCAGGGTCAGGGGGAATCGCGCGTCCCGCTGTTCCTTGGCCGCCCGGTACGGGTCGCTGATGAAATGCGCCCGCCCGCTGGCGGTCGGAAAGCGGCCGTCAACGTACAGCCGTGGTGTTCCTTGCCCGGCACCGGCGGGGAGAGGCCATTGCTGTGGGCCCAACCGGTCGATCAGCGCGTGACTGATGCCGCACAGGTCCAGGTCGCGACCGCGGGTCAGCCATTTGTACTCTTCGAACACCTGTGCCGGCGTATCCAGGGCGAACAGGCTCGGCCGGCCCGGACGCAGGCGTCGTTCCAGGCGTCGGGCGAAGTCCAGGGTAATGGCCCAGTCCGCCCGTGCTTCGCCGGGGGCGGCCACGGCGCGGCGCACATGGGAGATGCGCCGTTCCGAGTTGGTCACGCTGCCTTCCTTCTCGCCCCAGCTGGCGGCGGGCAGCAGCAGGTCGGCGAACGCCGCGGTCTCGGTGGTGCGGAAGGCCTCTTGCAGGACCACGAACGGGCAGGCCAGCAACGCCTCGCGCACGGCGTTCTGGTCGGGCAGCGATTGCGCCGGGTTGGTGCAGGCGATCCACAGCGCCTTGATCTTGCCGCCGCGCAATTGCTCGAACAGTTCGATGGCGCTCAGGCCGGGGTTGGCCGGCAACTGCTCGACTCCCCAATAGGCCGCGACTTCGGCCCGGTGTTGCGCATTGGCCGCGTCGCGATGCCCCGGCAGCAGGTTCGACAGGCTCCCGGTTTCCCGGCCACCCATGGCATTCGGCTGGCCGGTGAGGGAGAAGGGGCCGGCCCCTGGGCGGCCGATCTGTCCGGTGGCCAGGTGCAGGTTGATCAGCGCGCTGTTCTTTGCGCTGCCGGCGCTGGACTGGTTCAGCCCCATGCACCACAGCGACAGGAAGCTCGGCGAGGTGCCGACCCATTCGGCGCACTGGCGCAACTGCGCGACGCTGATGCCGCACAGTTGCGCGACCCTGTGCGGGCTGTAGTCGTGGACCAGGTCCTTGAGTTCGGCGAAACCCTCGGTATGGGCCGCGATGAAATCGCGATCGATCCAGTCCTGCCACAGCAGCAGGTGCAGGATGCCGTGGAACAGCGCGACGTCGGTGCCGGGCAGGATCGCCAGGTGCAGGTCGGCCAGTTCGCAGGTGTCGGTGCGCCGCGGGTCGATGACGATCACTTTCATCTGTGGCCGCAGGCGCTTGGCCTGCTCCAGGCGCCGGAACAGCACCGGGTGGGCATAGGCCATGTTGCTGCCGACGATCATCACGCAGTCGCTCAGCTCGATGTCTTCGTAGCTGCAGGGCGGTGCGTCGGCGCCCAGGCTGCGCTTGTAGCCGACCACCGCCGAGGACATGCACAGCCGCGAATTGCTGTCGATATTGTTGGTGCCCACCAGGGCCCGGGCCAGCTTGTTGAAGGCGTAGTAATCCTCGGTGAGCAGTTGCCCGGAGATGTAGAAGGCCACGCTGTCCGGGCCGTGCTCGGCGATGGTCTCGGCGAACACGTTGGCCGCATGTTCCAGGGCGCTGTCCCAATCCGTGCGGGCGCGGGCCAGGGCCTTGCCCAGGCGCAGCTCCGGGTACAGGGCGCGTGCGGCGAGGTCGCCGGTCAGGTGCAGGGTGGAGCCCTTGCTGCACAGTTTGCCGTGGTTGGCCGGGTGGCTCGGGTCGCCGGTCACGCCAAGAATGCGTTCGCCGTCGTGCTCGATCAGCACGCCACAGCCAACGCCGCAGTAGCAGCAGGTCGAGGCGGTCGTCTGGCTTTTCATCGGTCGGCATCCCCCAGGGCCTGCTCCATGCCACTTGAGCCGCCGAACATCAGGTGGTCGCGGATTTCGCCGATGGCGTGCTTCTCGCGGATCTGCCGGAAGTACCAGCCGCCGTCGGCGGTGTCGCCGTACAGGCAGGCGCCGACCAGCACGTCGTCCTTGATCACCAGCTTTTTGTACACGCCGCCGATGGGATCGGAGAGGGTGATGGTCTCGGTGCCTTCGCCGCCCATGAAATCGCCGGCGGAGAACAGGTCGATGCCGGTGACTTTCAGCTTGGTCGAGGTCACCGAGCCCTGGTAGCGGGCGAAGCCCAGTTGCGCCAGGTGGTTGGCGCAGACCTTGGCCTGCTCGAACAGCGGGGCCATCAGGCCATAGGCAATGCCGCGGTGGCTGGCGCATTCGCCGATCGCGTAGATGCGCGGGTCGTTGGTTTGCAGGGTGTCGTTGACCAGGATCCCGCGGCTGCAAGGCAAGCCGGCGCGTTCCGCCAGTTCGGTATTGGGGCGGATGCCGGCGGCCATCACCACCAGGTCGGCGGGAATGACGTCGCCATGCTTGAACTGCACCGAGCCGACCCGGCCATTGCCCGCGTCATGCAGGGCCTGGGTCTGTTCGCCGAGGCGGAATTTCAGGCCGCGGCTTTCCAGGGCGCTTTGCAGCAACTGGCCGCTGGTCTGGTCCAGTTGCCGATCCAGCAGCCATTCGCCGATGTGCACCACGGTCACGTCCATGCCGCGCAGCATCAGGCCGTTGGCGGCTTCCAGGCCGAGCAGCCCGCCGCCGATGACCACTGCGTGCTGGTGGGTCTTGGCGGTATCGATCATCGCCTGGGTGTCGGCGATGTCGCGGTAGCCGATCACCCCCCGCAGGTCGTTGCCGGGAATCGGCAGGATGAACGGGGTCGAACCGGTGGCGATCAGCAGGCGGTCGTATGCGGCTTCGCTGCCGTCTTCGGCGATTACACGGCGCCTGGTGCGGTCGATCTGCACCACCTTGCGGTTGAGCAGCAGCTTGATGCCGTTTTCCTGGTACCAGCCAAGGTCGTTGAGCACGATCTCTTCGAAGGTCTGTTCGCCGGCCAGCACCGGGGACAGCAGGATGCGGTTGTAGTTGGCGTGGGGTTCGGCGCCGAAGACCGTGATCTCGTATAGCTCGTCGCTCAGCTTGAGCAGTTCCTCCAGGGTGCGGACCCCGGCCATGCCGTTGCCGATCATCACCAGCTTGAGTTTTTTCATGTCGATCTCCGCGTAGACAGGCTGCCGCTCACGGTGGGCCGGGCCTGGCTCGATAAACGTTGCGCAAACAAAAAAGGCGCCTCGCCAGTTGCCTGGTGAGGACGCCTTTGTCCGGTCCCGTTCTCTCGGGAATACCCACCCTTCGTCGTTGAAGGCCGGGTGGTATGTGCTGTGGGGAGAGTCAATGCAGCGCTTGTGCCAAGTTGCGCCAACCACGGTTTCAGTGCAGGCGCGGCGGTTTTCGGGCGTGGCGAGGGCAAAACCGCACCGATTCAAAGCGCCTTGCCCATTTGCGGAGCATCTGTGTGGTCTGCCAGACCCACAGGGTCGTCTGGCCTGGCGACCGCGGAGTTCCGTAAACCTGGCCACTCGACCTGCATGATTCACACCGTCGTTTGGCTTGGGGCTGTCAGTGATGCAGGAACAGGTAGAGCAACAACAGGTTGAGCAGCAGCGAGGCCAGTGCCAGGGTGCGCCAGACCTTCAGCGGTTCGCGTTCCAGCAGTGGGCGAGGGCGGACGCTGAGGCTGCGGCGCTCGCCCTGTTCGAGGACCAGCAGCCACTCTTCGGCGGTTTCGTAGCGCTGCGCCGGATCGGCCTGCAACGCGCGGTCCAGGCTCTGTTCGAGCCAGTCCGGCAGGTCCGGCCGATAGCGGCTGGCGCTGATTGGCGTGGTGAAGCGCGGTCGCTGGAAGGCTTCGATTTCGCCGTAGGGAAAATGTCCGGTCAGCAGCCGATACAGGGTCACACCCACGGCATAGAGATCTTGCCGGGGGCACGGCGCCGCGCCGCCGAAGGCTTCCGGGGCGATATAGCTCGGGGTGCCGGGCAGCAGGTGCGCCTGGTCTTCCGACAGGCCCGGGCAATAGGCCAGGCCGAAATCCAGCAGGCGCAGTTCGCCGTCGTCGCCGAGCAGCAGGTTTTCCGGCTTGATGTCGCGGTGCAGGATCTGCCGCCGGTGCAGCAGGCCCACGGCGCGCAGCAGGCGCTCGGCCAGGTCCTGCCATTGCGGCAGCGGCAGGGGGCCCTGTTGCTTCAGCGAGTCGGCCAGGGTGATGCCCGGGTATTCGCGCATCACGTAATACAGGTGCTGGCGGGCGGTCGCGGCATGCACTTCGGGAAAGTGCCGGCCGGCCACCCGGCGCAGGAACCACTCTTCCGACAGCAGCGATTGCCCGGCCTGGTGATCGTTGTGCAGGTGGCCGGGCAGGGTTTTCAGCAACCAGGGTTGTCGCTGCGTGTCATGCACCCGGTACAACAGCGATTGCTGGCTGTGCCCGAGCACCTCGGTGACCCGCCAGCCCTCGAAGTCCTGGCCGGGCCTGAGGGCGGGCGGCAGCGGCCATTGCTGCAAGTGGATCAGCGCATCGCCAATGGAGCTTGCGCCCAGGGCGTCGACCCTTACCAGCAGCGCGCTGGCATTGTCCTGGCTACCGGCCAGGTGCGCGGCGCTGACCAGGGTCTGCACCGCGTCGTCGAGGTCGGGCTGATCGCGCAGGATGGCGGCGATGGCGGTGTCGCCCAGGGTGGCCCAGACCCCGTCGCTGAGCATCAGGAAGCTTTCGTTCTCCCGCAATTCGCCGTCGAGGAAATCCACCACCAGGTGCTGGTCCAGGCCCAGCGCGCGCTTGAGCACATGCTGCATGCCGGGCTGGTCCCAGACATGATCGATGCTGATGCGTTGCAACTGCTCGGCGTGCCAGCGGTAGACCCGGCAGTCGCCGACATGGGCCAGGGTGAAGCGCCGGCCCCGCAGCACCAGGGCGCTGACTGTGGTCAGCAGCGGCTGGCCGCCGCCGTTGGCCTGCAGCCAGCGGTTCTGCGCCAGCAGCAGGCGTTCCAGGGCCTGGGCCACGGCCCAGGTTTCCGGGGTGGCGTAGTAATCCAGGGCCAGCGCCTGCAAGGTCGAGCGCGCGGCCAGGCCGCCGTCGGCGCACTGGCTGACGCCATCGGCGATGGCGAACAGCAGGCCCTTGCTGGCGGCCAGGGCCGGTGCCGGGGTGACCAGGCGCAGGGCGTCCTGGTTTTCCGCGCGCGGGCCGATAGCGCTGGCCTGGGCGTGGCTCAGTCGCAGGCTCATGGGAGCTTCAGACCCGTGCCGCGGTGACGGCGGCGGAGCCCCAGGTGGTTCTCCAGCGACGTTTCACCCCATGCAGGCCGAACCAGGCCAGCACCCCGAGGCTGGCGAACAGCCACAAGGCCAATTGATAGCTGCCGGTGCTCTGCTTGATCGCCCCCATGCCCGCCGCCAGGGCAAAACCGCCGATGCCGCCGGCCATGCCGATCAACCCGGTCATCACCCCGATCTCGCGGCGGAAACGTTGCGGCACCAGTTGGAATACCGCGCCGTTGCCGGCCCCGAGGCCGAGCATGGTGCACACGAACAGCGCCAGCGCCGCATAGGAGCTTGGCAGGTTGAAGCCGACCGCGGCGATGCACACCGCCGCGACGCTGTACATCACCAGCAGGGTACGGATACCGCCGAAGCGATCGGCCAGGGCGCCGCCCAGCGGGCGCATCAGGCTGCCGCCGAACACACAGGCTGCGGTGTAGTAGCCGGCGGTGACCGGGCTCAGGCCGTACTGGTCGTTGAAGTAGCCGGGCAGGGCGCTGGCCAGGCCGATGAAGCCGCCGAAGGTCACGCTGTAGAAGAACATGAACCACCAGCTGTCACGGTCGCCCAGGGCCTTGAAGTAGTCGGCCATGGATTTGGCCCTGGGCCGTTGCGGAGCGTTCCTGGCCAGCCAGGCGAACAGCCCGAGGGTCAGCACCAGCGGGATCAGGGCGAAGCCGAACACATTGCCCCAGCCAAACACCCCGGCCAGCAACGGCGCGAACAGCGCCGCGAACACCGTGCCGGAGTTGCCGGCCCCGGCGATACCCATGGCCTTGCCCTGATGCTGTGGCGGATACCATTGCGAGGCCAGCGGCAGGGCCACGGCGAACGAGGCGCCGGCCATGCCCAGGAACAGTCCCAGCAGCAGGGCCTGTTCGTAGCTGTGGATGCCCAGCTGCCAGGCGCAGAACAGCGCGCCGATGACAATCACCTGGCCGATCAGCCCGGCGGTCTTGGGCGACAGGCGATCGGCCAGCAGGCCCATGGCGAAGCGCAGCACGGCGCCGGCCAGGATCGGCGTCGCCACCATCAGCCCGCGCTGCTGGGTGGTCAGTTGCAGGTCGGTGGCGATCTGCACGGCCAGCGGGCCGAGCAGGTACCAGACCATGAAGCTCAGGTCGAAATAGAGAAAGGCCGCGAACAGGGTCGGGGTGTGGCCGGATTTCCAGAAGCTTGAATTCATCGCGCACCTCAGCTGTAAAGAATCTCGAAAGAAGTCATGAGCTTTCAGGTGGGGCGCCGTTGACGGCCGCTCCACCGGCCCCGGGCTGTGGGGCCAAAACGCAAAAGACGCCGCCACCCGTTTCGCCGGAGCGAGCAGGGTGGGCGACGTCTTTGTCGTAGGTGGGGCAACCGCCGTTGGTTACCTGTGGTGATTACATAGCCAGATCTGTGCCAAGAGCTGGCGTGCCGTTGTCCCCTATCGCGGGCAAGCTTCGCTCCTACGGTTCGCAGTGATCTGTAGGAGCGAGCGGGCGGCGATCCGACTTGCCCGCGATAGGGCCGTATTGGCGCGTCGAAGATTTCAGCCGAGCAACTCGTTCATGGCGATGATCTGCTCCGCCACCTGGATCAGCTTCTGCTGCCGGCTCATGGCCTGGCGGCGCATCAGGGTGTAGGCCTGTTCTTCGTTGCAATCTTTCATTTTCATCAGCATGCCCTTGGCCAGCTCGATGCGCTTGCGCTCGGCCAGTTGCTGGTCGCGGGCCTGCAGTTGTGCGCGCAGGGCCTGGTCGCTCTCGAAGCGGGCCATGGCCACGTCGAGGATGGGTTGCAGGCGCTGGGCCTGGATGCCCTCGACTATGTAGGCACTGACCCCGGACTTGATGGCGTGGCGCATCACGTTCGGGTCGTGCTCGTCGGTGAACATCACGATCGGCCGCGGCTGGTCGCGGCTGACCAGCACCACTTGCTCCAGCACATCGCGGCTCGGTGACTCGGTATCGATCAGGATCACGTCCGGGCGCACCGTTTCGACGCGCGCCGGCAGGTCGATAGTCAGGCCCGATTCGTCGATCACCTCGAAGCCGGCTTCCGTCAGGGCCGCCTTGAGCCGCCCGACCTTCCTGGCGGTGTCGTTGATCAGCAGGATACGCAGCATGGTCTCAGGCTCCTGTCAGCGACTGGCGAGAAGAGGCGAGCTGTCGCTCATGGCATGCAACGGGAAGCTGCGGGCATAGGCGGCCGGGTCCGAGCCGTCCCAGCGCTTGCCGTCGATCAGCTGGCTGCTGCGCATGTCCTGGCCCCAGGACGCCACGCCGACGGCGGTGGCGGCCTCGCGATAGAGCGCCAGTTGCTGTACCTGTTGCGCGACGCCAAGGTAATCCGGGTCTTCGCGCAACAGGCCCCAGCGGCGGAACTGGGTCATGAACCACATGCCGTCGGACAGATAAGGCAGGTTGACCGCGCCGCCGTCGTGAAAACGCAGGGCGTGGGGATCCTGCCAGTGGTTGCCGAGGCCATCGGTGTATTCGCCATGCAGGCGCGGCTCGATGCAGGCCAGCGGCGCGTCGAGGTAGGCGCTGGCGCTCAGCAGCTGTGCGGTGCTTTGGCGGTTTTCGCGGCTCTGTTCGATGAAGCGGCTGGCCTCGAGCACCGCCATCACCAACGCGCGCGCGGTGTTCGGGTACTGCTCGACGAAGGCGCGGGTGCAGCCGAGGACTTTTTCCGGGTGGTCCGGCCAGATCGCCTGGCTGGTGGTCAGGGTGAACCCCAGTTCCTGGCTGACCGCGCTGGCGCTCCAGGGCTCACCCACGCAGAAGCCGTCGATACGCCCGGCCTGCAGGTGCGCGACCATCTGCGGCGGCGGTACCACCACGCTGTCGACGTCCCGCAACGGGTGGATGCCCTGGGCGGCCAGCCAGTAATACAGCCACATGGCATGGGTGCCGGTGGGGAAGGTCTGGGCGAAGGTCAGCCTTGCCCGGCTTTGGTGCACGTGGCTGTACAGCGCTTCAGGACTGTTCACGTTCAGGGCCTGCAGCTCGCGCGACAGGTTGATGCTCTGGCCGTTCTGGTTCAGGCCCATTAGCACCGCCATGTCGCTGGCGTTGACCCCGCCGATGCCCAGGTGCACGGCGTAGACCAGGCCATACAGGCAGTGGGCGGCATCCAGTTCGCCGCTCACCAGCTTGTCGCGCAGGCTGGCCCAGGATGCCTGGCGCTTGAGGTTCAGGGTCAGGCCGTAGGGCTGGGCGAAGCCCTGGGTGGCGGCGACCACCACCGAGGCGCAGTCGCTCAGGGCCATGAAGCCGAGATCGATGGTGGTCTTTTCCGGGGCATCGCTGCCGTTGACCCAGGCCAGCGGGCTGACGGGGAGTTCATTCATGGGGGACCGTCCCTAAAAAGCGGCATAAAAAAACGTCGTACCCCCGGGCCAGGCGGAGCCGGGCCGGGTGACGACGCCTTTGTCTTGCGCCCCCGCACCGTCTTTGGCATGGGGACCGATGGAGGTTGTGGTGCAAGGCATATGCCATTGGCCACCGATTTCACCGCGTGCCTCGCCTGCGGGCCCGATGCCCGGCTATAATCGCCGCCTTATTTCGCCGCCACCGAGTCAAGCCCGCCCATGTATACCCTGGCCCGCCAGCTGTTGTTCAAACTCTCCCCGGAAACCTCCCACGATCTGTCCCTGGACCTGATCGGCGCGGGCGGGCGTTTGGGCCTTAACGGCTTGCTGTGCAAGGCGCCGGCGCAGATGCCGGTGAACGTCATGGGCCTGGACTTTCCGAACCCGGTTGGCCTCGCGGCGGGCCTGGACAAGAACGGCGCGGCCATCGACGGCTTCGCCCAGCTGGGCTTCGGCTTCGTCGAGATCGGCACCATCACCCCGCGTCCGCAGCCGGGCAATCCCAAGCCGCGGATCTTCCGCCTACCGGAGGCCGAGGCGATCATCAATCGCATGGGCTTCAACAACCTGGGTGTCGATCACTTGCTGGCCCGGGTGGCGGCGGCCAAGTACAAGGGCGTACTGGGGATCAATATCGGCAAGAACTTCGATACCCCGGTCGAGCGCGCGGTGGACGACTACCTGATCTGCCTGGACAAGGTGTATGCCCATGCCAGCTACGTGACAGTCAACGTCAGTTCGCCCAACACCCCGGGCCTGCGCAGCCTGCAGTTCGGCGAGTCGCTCAAGCAGCTGCTTGGCGCCCTCAGCCAGCGTCAGCAGGCACTGGCGGTGCAGCATGGCAAGCGGGTGCCGCTGGCGATCAAGATCGCTCCGGACATGACCGATGAAGAAACCGCCGAAGTGGCGCAGGCCCTGATCGAAACCGGGATGGATGCAGTCATCGCCACCAACACCACCCTGAGCCGCGTGGGCGTCGAAGGCATGGAACATGGCGACGAGGCGGGCGGCCTGTCCGGCGCGCCGGTCCGCGACAAGAGCACCCACACGGTGAAAGTGCTGGCGGGTGAGCTGGCCGGGCGGTTGCCGATCATCGCGGTGGGCGGCATCACCGAAGGCAAGCATGCAGCGGAGAAGATCGCCGCCGGGGCCAGCCTGGTGCAGCTGTATTCGGGCTTCATCTACAAGGGCCCGGCGCTGATTCGCGAGTCGGTGGATGCGATCGCGGCCTTGCGTCGAGGCGCGTGACCTTTTGCGCGGCCAATAAAAAGGGCTCCTGAAAGGAGCCCCTGGGCCGCAGCCCGCCGTCCGGATGGGACGTGCGTGGTTAAGTCGTTACGTATTCAGATTTTGGTGTCGGAATGTGTGCCCTGTTTTAGCCGACGGCGTGAAGTTCGTTGAGTCTGTGGATCCCCGCAGTGCCGGTCATACCGTCCCAGTTGTCGCCGCGTCCTTCGCGCCAGCCATTGATCCAGGCTTGGCGTACTGACGGTAGAGTAAATGGGCAAAGCTCACGGGACTTGCCATGAACGCCATACTGATATCCGCGCAAAAATGCTCTTTCCAACGGATCACGCTTAAGTCTTCTCATAGGGTGTTTCCCTCACTTGTTGACTGTCTTATGTCCCGTCGGCCTCGTCTGAGGCCGGGCAGAATGCTTCTGCCGTTGGTGCTCGCTGCCGGCGTCGCGAGCGTGGTGTTGGCGTCGTTGCGGCGCCAACCTGAGTTGATTTCTAACCAATGCGTCACAACGTGTGAATGATCGTTTTGTCATAAGGACGTAACGATACTGGTGGTAAGGCCATAAGAATGGCCTGCCTCTTGAACGGGCGATCAGGCAAACCTCGCTATGATCAGCCTCTTACTGAATGATGGGCTTAATGGTTTAGTGAGAATCCCATCCTGTTGCACTCGGGTATTATTCGATGAAAGGTCTACTTATGACCTTTTGTTACGCTGACTTTTTTATCTGCCCCGGCATCTAAGCTCTTTTGACCTCGATGGTCAGCGCAAGCGGTGAGCTGAACAGCAGGGGTGGGACGGCACAGACGGTGCCACGCGAGCGCTCTTCGAGAAAAGCGCTTGATTGAAAACCGGGCGGGCGATGCGTTGTCCGCTCATTTATTGCCAAAGGCCTTGAACTCCCATGTCGGATCGCTACGAACTCTTCCTCACCTGTCCCAAAGGCCTCGAAAGCCTGCTCATCGAGGAAGCCGCCGGGCTTGGCCTTGAAGATGCGCGCGAACATACCTCGGCCGTGCGCGGCATGGCCGACATGGAAACCGCCTACCGCTTGTGCCTGTGGTCGCGCCTGGCCAACCGGGTGTTGCTGGTGCTCAAGCGCTTCCCGATGAAAAACGCCGAAGACCTCTACGACGGCGTGCACGCTATCGACTGGCAGGACCACATGCTGGCGGATGGCACCCTGGCGGTGGAGTTCAGCGGCCACGGTTCGGGCATCGACAACACGCACTTCGGCGCCTTGAAGGTCAAGGATGCCATCGTCGACAAGCTGCGCACGCCGACCGGCGAGCGCCCCTCCATCGACAAGCTCAACCCGGACCTGCGCATTCACCTGCGCCTGGACCGCGGCGAAGCCATTCTCTCCCTCGACCTGTCCGGCCACAGCCTGCACCAGCGCGGCTACCGCCTGCAGCAGGGCGCGGCGCCGTTGAAGGAAAACCTCGCGGCGGCGATCCTGATCCGTTCCGGCTGGCCACGCATCGCGGCCAACGGTGGGGCCCTGGCCGACCCGATGTGCGGCGTGGGGACCTTCCTGGTGGAAGCGGCGATGATCGCCGCCGACATCGCGCCCAACCTCAAGCGCGAGCAATGGGGCTTCACCGCCTGGCTCGGCCATGTCCCGGCGTTGTGGCGCAAGCTGCATGAAGAGGCCCAGGCGCGGGCCCAGGCCGGCCTGGCCAGGCCGCCGTTGTGGATTCGCGGTTACGAAGCCGATCCGCGGCTGATCCAGCCGGGGCGCAACAACGTCGAGCGCGCGGGCCTGAGCGAGTGGATCAAGATCTACCAGGGCGAAGTGGCGACCTTCGAGCCGCGTCCGGACCAGAACCAGAAAGGCCTGGTCATCAGCAACCCGCCCTACGGCGAGCGCCTGGGGGACGAAGCCAGCCTGTTGTACCTCTATCAGAACCTGGGCGAGCGCCTGCGCCAGGCCTGCCTGGGCTGGGAAGCGGCGGTGTTCACCGGCGCGCCGGACCTGGGCAAGCGCATGGGCATCCGCAGCCACAAGCAGTATTCGTTCTGGAACGGCGCCTTGCCGTGCAAGCTGCTGCTGATCAAGGTGCAGCCGGACCAGTTCGTCACCGGCGAGCGTCGTACCCCGGAGCAGCGCCAGCTCGAGCGCGAGCAGGCCGAGGCCGACCAGGCGCCGGTGGTGCAGGAGCGCCAGTACAACAAGAACGGCAACCCGATCAAGCCGGCCCCGGCACCGGTGGTCGAGCAGGCGCGCCTGAGCGAAGGCGGGCAGATGTTCGCCAACCGCCTGCAGAAGAACCTCAAGCAGCTGGGCAAGTGGGCCAAGCGCGAGGGCGTCGAGTGCTATCGCGTCTACGATGCCGACATGCCGGAATACTCCCTGGCTATCGACCTGTACCAGGACTGGGTGCACGTGCAGGAATACGCTGCGCCGAAATCCGTCGATCCGGAAAAGGCCCAGGCCCGTCTGTTCGATGCCCTGGCAGCCATTCCCCAGGCGTTGAACGTCGACAAGAACCGGGTGCTGATCAAGCGTCGCGAACGCCAGAGCGGCACCAAGCAATACGAGCGCCAGAACGCCCAGGGCAAGTTCACCGAGGTCAACGAGGGCGGCGTGAAGCTGTTGGTCAACCTCACCGATTACCTCGATACCGGGCTGTTCCTCGACCACCGACCGATGCGCATGCGCATCCAGAAAGAAGCCGCCGGCAAGCGTTTCCTCAACCTGTTCTGCTACACCGCCACGGCCAGCGTGCACGCGGCCAAGGGCGGGGCACGCAGTACTACCAGCGTCGACCTGTCGAAAACCTACCTCGACTGGGCGCGACGCAACCTGTCGCTCAATGGCTTTTCCGACAAGAACCGCCTGGAGCAGGGCGATGTCATGGCCTGGCTGGAGACCTGCCGCGACGAGTTCGACCTGATCTTCATCGACCCGCCGACCTTCTCCAACTCCAAGCGCATGGAAGGGGTGTTCGACGTGCAGCGCGACCACGTGCAACTGCTGGACCTGGCCATGGCCCGGTTGGCGAGCGGTGGCGTGCTGTATTTCTCCAACAACTTCCGCAAGTTCCAGCTCGAGGAAAACCTCATGGCGCGCTACGCGGTGGAGGAGATCACCGCCAAGACCATCGACCCGGATTTCGCCCGTAACGGCAAGATCCACCGGGCCTGGAAAATCACCGCCCGCTGAGTCCGATTGGATCCACAGAGCCTTGATTTTCAAGGCTCTTTGCTCTAGCCAAATTAGTGGCGAATAGCTATAACTCAAGGCACGCTCACGTTCGCTGGTGTTATGAGTTTCGCTTATGTCGTTGCACTCGATGCGCCCGAAAATCCTGGGCTTTATCAGCGAAGATGTGTCGGCCTGGCTGGTCGCGTTACTGGTGTTGCTGGGAGGCTTCGTGCTGACCGGGCTGCTGGCCTGGTCGACGCTCAATCTCTATCAGCAGCAACTGCGGCAGCGTTTCCAGTTGCTGGCCAGCGAGCGCTATAGCCGCATCGAGGAACGCTTCGACGACCAGGAGCAGCGCCTGGACGGCCTCAAGCGTTTCTTCATCAATTCCGGCGCGGTCTCGCGCCAGGACTTCGACGGTTACACCAAGCCTCTCTTGCACCGCACCCAGGCCTATGCCTGGGCGCCGCGGGTCAGTGGTGCCGAGCGCGCGCTGTTCGAGCGCCGGGCCCATGAGCAGGGCGTGCCGGATTTTTTCATTGCCGACCTGAATGCCGATGGCCATTTGCAGCGAGCCGCCGAGCGCGATGAATACGTGCCGGTGCTCTACAGCCAGACCCAGAGCCCGCTGGGCTCGCCCCTGGGCTTCGACCTGCTGGGCCAACCGCTGCGACGCGACACCCTCGAGCGGGCGCGTTTGCGCGATGGCGTGGCGGTTTCGCAGCCGGTGCAATTGGTCGGCGTCGAGCCTTCCTTTGCGCGGGGCATCATCCTCGCCACCCCGGTCAGGGTGCGCGCCGATGCCGCCTTGCCGCTTCCCGAACCCCACGGTTATGTGATCGCGGTGATCAGCATGCGCCAGTTGGTGGTCGACGGTCTGCCCGAGCAGAACCATGACAACCTGTTCATGCAGATCATCGACCTGTCGACCGATGAAGCCTATGGCCGGCTCTATGAGTCGAGCAATGGCCCGGGGGACAGCCCGTTGGCCGTGAGCCGGGTGCTGAGCCTGGCCGACCACGATTACCAGGTGAATATCCGTCCCAGCGCGCTGTTCCTGCGGGCCAACCATTCTTCGATTACCAGCCAGGTCATCCTGGGCTGCCTGCTCAGCCTGCTGCTCAGTGCCTTGCTGTATGTGCTGGTCAGCCAGCGGCAACGGGCGCTGCGCCTGGTGGAGCAGCGCACCGCAGAGCTGCGGCAGCGGGAGCAGGAATTGCGCGGCACCCACGGGCAGTTGCGCAGCGTGCTGAACGCGGCGACCCAGGTGGCGATCATCGCCACGGACCTGCGGGGCGTGATCAGCACCTTCAACGCGGGCGCCGAACATATGCTTGGCTATGACAGCGCCGAGGTAGTGGGCTGCCGGACGCTGGACAGCCTGCACCTGCCCGAGGAACTGAATGTGCGGGCGCAAGCGCTCAGCCAGCGTTACGGTCGGCAGATTCCGATGTACCAGGCGATGCTGGTAGATGGTTCCGAGGAACGGGGCGAGGAAACCCGGGAATGGACCCTGGTCCGCCGGGATGGCAGCCACCTGGTGGTGAACATGCTGGCCACCCCGGTGCTGGACGACCACGGCCTGTGGGTCGGACACCTGGCCATCTGCATCGATATTACCGAGCGCAAGCGGGTCCACGAGGCGCTGGCGGCCCGCGACCGGCTGTTGAAAAAACTCAGCGCCCACGTGCCTGGCGGCATCTATCAGTTCCAGCTGGATGCCGGGGGACACGCCAGTTTCCCCTACGTCAGCGACGGCATCCGCGACATCTATGAGATCGAGCCGCAACAACTGCAACGGGACGCCGAGCCGGTGTTCGAGCGTATTCACCCCGACGATGTAGCCGCGGTACGTTCATCGATCCTGACGTCGGCGAAAAAACTCAGCCCCTGGCGCGAGGAGTATCGGGTGCTCCTGCCGCAGCGCGGCTTGCGCTGGGTGCGCGGCGAAGCGACACCGGAAAGACTGCCCAGTGGCCGGGTGCTGTGGCATGGCTACCTGACCGATATCTCCGACCTCAAGCGGGTCGAGGAAGAATTGCGCGCCTTGTCGGTCACCGACTCGCTGACCGGCATCTACAACCGGCGCTACTTCCAGGAGCGCCTGCGGGCCGAGATGGCCCGGGTCGAGCGCGGGGGCGGGCAGTTGGCGGTGATCATGCTGGATATCGATCACTTCAAGCGGATCAACGACCAGTACGGCCATGCCATTGGCGACAGGGTCTTGCGCGCTGTCTGTGATCGCATCAGCCATCGCCTGCGGCGCACGGATGTGTTTTGCCGGCTGGGCGGCGAGGAGTTCATGGTCCTGTGCCCAGACACCGATGGGCATCAGGCCTGCATCCTGGCCGAGGAGCTGTGGCGTGGGCTGCGCGGTTCGTCGATCGATGGCGTGGGCCTTGTCACCGCCAGCTTCGGCATCGCCAGCTGGCGTGAACAGGAAGGCGCCGACGGTTTGTTGTTGCGGGCGGATTCCGGGGTCTATGCGGCCAAGCAGGCGGGGCGCGACCGGGTCCAGGCCGAGCTGGCGTAAGGCGGGAATGGGGTGACGCGAGGTTGCCCGCGCGTCACTTCCAGAGGGGGCTTACAAGGCCGAGGCGGTGGCCGCCAGTTTCGGCTGGCGGTACAGGTCCAGCAGCACCTGATCGAGCACCGAGGAGGCACCCCAGGGTTTCGGATCGTTGAGGATCGCCACCACCGCCCAGGTGTTGCCGTTGCTGTCGCGGCTGTAGCCGGCGATGGCGCGCACGGTGTTCAGGGTCCCGGTCTTCACGTGGGCTTCACCGGACATGGCGGTGCGCTTCAGGCGCTTGCGCATGGTGCCGTCCATGCCGGCAATCGGCATCGAACTGATGAACTCCGCCGAATACGGGCTTCTCCAGGCCGCTTGCAGCATGGAAGCCATTTCCCGGGCGCTGACCCGTTCGGCACGAGACAGGCCCGAGCCGTTCTCCATCACCAGGTGCGGCGCGGTAATGCCTTTCTTCGCCAGCCACTGGCGCACCACACGCTGCGCGGCCTTGGCATCGTCGCCGTCGGCGTCGGTGCGGTATTGCGCGCCGAGGCTGAGGAACAGTTGCTGGGCCATGGTGTTGTTACTGTATTTGTTGATGTCGCGGATGATCTCCGCCAAGTCCGGCGAGAAGGCCCGGGCCAGCACCTTGGCGTTGGATGGAACGGCAGCCAGGCGGTCCTTGCCCTGGATGCTGCCGCCCAGTTCCTTCCAGATGGCGCGCACGGCGCCGGCGGTATAGGTGGCGTGGTCGAGCAGCGACAGGTAGGTCTGCGAGCTGCAGCCATCGCCCAGTTGGCCGTTTACGGTCACGGTGACGCTGCCATCGGCCTCGGTTACCGGGTTGTAGCGGACATTGCCGGTGCACTGCTTGCCGCCGACGGCCTTGACCTGATTGTCGATACGGATGCTGGCGATCGGCGGTTCGACGGAAATCAGCACCTTGCCCGAATCGTTGCGCGCCACGAAGCGCAGGGCCTTGAGGTTGACCAGCAGGGCATCGGGCTTGACCAGGAACGGTTTGTTCTCGTCATTGCCGTCGTCATTGAACTGCGGCAATTGCGGTTGCACGAAGAAGTTGCGGTCCAGCACCAGGTCGCCCGTCACTTGCTGCACGCCGTTGGCCCGCAGGTCGCGCATCAGCAGCCAGAGTTTTTCCATGTTCAGCTTGGGATCGCCGCCGCCCTTGAGGTACAGGTTGCCGTTGAGGATGCCGCCGCTCAGGGTGCCGTCGGTGTAGAACTCGGTTTTCCACTGGTGGGTCGGGCCGAGCATTTCCAGGGCGGCGTAGGTGGTGACCAGCTTCATGGTGGACGCCGGGTTAACCGATACGTCGGCGTTGTAGACCGTGGCCGTGCCCGGGCCATTGAGCGGAATCATGACCAGCGACAGGGCGTTGTCCTGCAGCTTGCTGGCCTTGAGGGCCTGCTGGACCTTGGGCGACAGAGTGGTGTTGACGGGGGCGGCGGAGACGGAAATGGCCAGGGGCAGAAGAAGACCGGCAAGAAACAATGGACGCAAAGATTTGATCATGTGAAGTAAAACCCTACAGCCGAGGGGAAAAAAGACGAGGGCATGACGATAAATTCCCTCGGTGGTCACAAAAGTGTCGGCATTATGCCCCAAGGTATAGCGGCTTGTGCCGTGCCACGGCGGGCTAATCCGCTATTTTTTTCCCAATGGCGCGCCGAGCTCCTCATAGAGTCAGGCAATCGGTTGCTTAAACTGTTAAAGTGCCGCCCGTTATTACTTATGAGGATTGTTCCATGGCCACTAACCGTTCCCGTCGTCTGCGCAAAAAACTGTGCGTGGATGAATTTCAGGAGCTGGGTTTTGAGCTGAACCTGGATTTCAAAGAGGATCTGGCCGAAGAGGCTATTGACGCTTTCCTCGACGCGTTCCTGAAAGAAGCGATGGAAGCCAACGGCCTCGGCTATGTGGGTGGCGATGACTTCGGCCTGGTTTGCTTGAGCAAGCGCGGTTCGGTCAGCGAAGAGCAGCGTGCCAAGGTCGAAGCCTGGCTCAAGGCCCGCCCCGAGCTGACCACCGTTGAAGTCAGCCCGTTGCTGGACGTCTGGTACCCGGAAAACTCGATCAATCCGGTAGCCTGATGCACTGAGCCGGTGGCCCGTCCGGGCCGCCGGCTCATGGCTGTCGCCGTACAGCCGTTGTCGATTTATTCCCCCCTTTCCAAACCTTTTAGAGCTCGGGCCTGTTTCCCGGGAATTCGCGTGGGTGGTATTCGTAGCTGCTGCCGCGGGAATGGATATAGCCCGTGTAGCCGCTGCCAAGCGCCAGCGAGGCTGCGATCGCTTGCGTAGCAGGCGCTGGCTCAGGCGAAGCGATCAATCGGACACAACGCGGCGTCAGGTTTTGCGGGGCGGCGTCGGAATGCCGCCCCACCCGATCGCCGCCTCGCCAAGGCTCGGCAGCGGCTTATATGGGACGGATCACGCCTTGTTCCAGTTCAGGATCATCAGGGTCAGCACGCCGGCGACGATGCCCCAGAACGCCGAACCGACGGAAAACAGGGTCAGGCCCGAGGCGGTCACCATGAAGGTGATCAGCGCCGCCTCGCGCTCCTTCGCTTCGCTCATGGCGATGCTCAGGCCATTGATGATCGAACCGAACAGCGCCAGGGCGGCGATCGACAGCACCAGCTCCTTGGGCAACGCCGCGAACAGCGCCGCCAGGGTTGCGCCGAAGATCCCGGCGATGCCGTAGAAAATCCCGCACCAGACCGCCGCGGTGTAGCGTTTGTTGCGGTCTTCATGGGCATGGGGCCCGGTGCAGATGGCGGCGCTGATGGCCGCCAGGTTGATACCGTGGGAGCCGAACGGCGCCAACAGCAGCGAGGCGATGCCGGTGGTGGTGATCAGCGGCGAGGCCGGGACGTTGTAGCCGTCGGCGCGCAATACGGCGACGCCGGGCATGTTCTGCGAAGTCATGGCTACCACGAACAATGGGATGCCGATGCTGATGGTCGCAGCGAGGGAGAAGTGCGGGGTGGTCCAGACCGGCGTGGCGACCTCCAGGTGGAATGCGCTGAAGTCCAGCAGGCCCATCACCCCGGCCAGCGCGGTGCCGACCAGCAGTGCGGCGAGTACCGCATAGCGAGGCGACAGGCGCTTGATCAGCAGGTAAGTGAAGAACATGCCCAGTACCAGGCCGGTGCGGTGCTGCGCGGCGACGAAGATCTCGCTGCCGATCTTGAACAGGATGCCGGCCAGCAACGCCGCGGCGAGGGAAGCCGGGATGCGCTTGACCAGGCGTTCGAAGCTGCCGGTCAGGCCGCAGAGGGTGACCAGTACCGCGCAGGTGATGTAGGCGCCGATGGCTTCGCCGTAGCTCACGCCGGACAGGCTGGTGATCAGCAGCGCGGCGCCCGGGGTCGACCAGGCGATGGTGATCGGGGTGCGGTAGCGCAACGATAGGCCGATGCTGCAGATCGCCATGCCGATGGAAAGGGCCCAGATCCAGGACGATATCTGGCCACTGGTCAGCCCGGCGGCCTGGCCGGCCTGGAACATCAGCACCAGGGAGCTGGTGTAGCCGGTCATCATGGCGATGAAGCCGGCGACTATGGCTGAGGGCGAGGTATCGGCCAGGGGGCGCAATGGCGCGAGGGAGGCATCGGACATGAAACGGCGTTCCTTGTTCTGGTGAAGGCCCTGTCATCCGCGAGCCAGGGGCAGGCGGGCGACGAAAACAGGGTTCAAGCCTAAACGTAAAGGCCGCCCTTCATTGCAATACAGCCAGGGCGGCAAATGGCCGTACAGTCGCGCCAATTGCCAGGGGCCAATACAGTTATTGCGAATGAACCCCATGGGTTGTGTACAATGTGCCAGTGTTTTTACGCGATACTTGTCAGCGACCCGCTGTGCCGTATTACAGTCACGGTCAATTCGCCGCCGTTCTCCCGACTCGAGTGCCCATGAACGAACAGTTGCAACCCCTCAAGAAACAACCGCGAGCAGGCAAGGCCGGTCGCAGCGGGACCCAGGACGATATTGTCTACGCGCATATCTTCGAGGCCATCCTCGAACAGCGCCTGGCGCCCGGCACCAAGTTGAGCGAAGAGGCGCTGGGGGAAATTTTCGGGGTCAGCCGTACCATCATCCGTCGTGCGCTGTCGCGCCTGGCCCATGAAGGCGTGGTGCTGCTGCGGCCCAATCGCGGCGCGGTCGTGGCCAGCCCGAGCGTCGAGGAAGCGCGCCAGGTGTTCATGGCGCGGCGGCTGGTGGAGCGGGCCATCACCGAGCTGGCGGTGCAGCATGCCACCGCCGAGCAGCTTGCCGAGCTGCGGCAGATGGTCAACGACGAGCGCGACAGCTTCTCCCGGGGCGATCGCGGTGCCGGTATCCGCCTGTCGGGCGAGTTCCACCTGAAGCTGGCCGAAGCGGCGAAGAATGCGCCGCTGATCAGCTTCCAGCGCAGCCTGGTGTCGCAGACGTCGCTGATCATCGCCCAGTACGAAAGCGGCAACCGTTCGCACTGTTCCTACGACGAGCACACCCAGTTGATCGACGCCATCGAGGCCCGCGACGCGGAGCTGGCGGTGAACCTGATGATGCATCACATGGATCACATCGACAGCAAGCTCAACCTCGACGAGGAAAGCGCCTCGGACGATTTGCACGCGGTGTTCTCGCACCTGCTGCAGACCAAGAAGCCGGGCCGTTCACCCGCCAAGCTCTGAGCCAGCGCGGTGCGCCCTTCGCGGGCATGGCAATTCTGTAGGCGCGAGGCTTGCCCGCGATGACGGCCTGAAAGGCACAAAAAATCCCCCGGAATCCAACGATCACGGGGGATTTTTTATGCCTGGAAGCCCTTAGCGCTGGTGCACCAGATTACCCGCGGCATAGGTTTGCGCCACGGTGCGGTCGTCGCCCAGGGTCATCAGCACGAACAGCGTCTCGGCAATGTCCTTGGCCTGTTTCAGGCGATAGCTCAGCAGCGGCGTGGCGTGGTAGTCGAGCACCAGGAAGTCGGCGTCGGTGCCCGGCTGCAGGGTGCCGATCCGCTCTTCCAGGCGTAGCGCGCGGGCGCCGCCGAGGGTCGCCAGGTACAGCGACTTGAATGGGCTCAGGCGGGCGCCCTGCAACTGCATGACCTTGTAGGCCTCGTTCAGGGTGTGCAGCAGCGAGAAGCTGGTGCCGGCGCCGACATCGGTGCCCAGGCCGACATTCAGCTTGTGCTTCTCGGCCATCGGCAGGTTGAACAGGCCGCTGCCGAGGAAGAAGTTCGAGGTCGGGCAGAAGGCCACGGCCGAGCCGGTCTCTGCCAGGCGCGCGCATTCGTCGTCGCACAGGTGCACGCCATGGGCGAACACCGAGCGCTCGCCGAGCAACTGGTAATGGTCGTACACATCCAGGTAGCCCTTGCGCTCCGGGAACAGTTCCTTGACCCACTGGACTTCCTGCAGGTTTTCGCTGATGTGGGTCTGCATGTAGAGGTCGGGGTATTCACCGAGCAACTGCCCGGCGAGGGTCAGCTGCTCCGGGGTGCTGGTCGGCGCGAAACGCGGCGTCACCGCATAGTGCAGGCGCCCCTTGCCGTGCCAGCGCTCGATCAGCGCCTTGCTTTCCAGGTAGCCGGATTCGGCGGTATCGGTCAGGTAGTCCGGGGCGTTGCGGTCCATCATCACCTTGCCGGCGATCATCCGCAGGTCGAGCTTCTCGGCGGCGGCGAAGAAGGCGTCCACCGATTGCGGATGCACGCTGCCGAAGACCAGGGCGGTGGTGGTGCCGTTGCGCAGCAGTTCCTTGATGAAGATATCCGCCACTTCCCTGGCGTGGTGCGGGTCGGCGAACTGGCTTTCGCAGGGAAAGGTGTAGGTGTTCAGCCAGTCCAGCAATTGTTCGCCATAGGCGCCGACCATGCCGGTTTGCGGCAGGTGGATATGGGTGTCGATGAAGCCGGGGGTGATCAGCGCGTCCGGGTAGTGGGTGATCTCGGTATCGGCGGCAAGGCTGGTGAGCAGTTCGCTGGCTGGGCCGATGGCACTGATCCGGCCGTTCTCGACCACCAGCAGGCCGTCCTCGAAATACTCGTAGGAGGCTTCGATGCCGACCTCGGCGGGGTCGGCGATGCTGTGCAGGAGGGCGGCACGGTAGGCTTTGCGAGTCAGAGGCATGGGGCAGTCTCGGGTTGTGGCGTTTTAATGAGTGGCCTGACTGCGGCGCGAAGCCGGCAGCAGTTTGGCAATGGGTTCGGCGCGGGCGCTGTGCTGGCCGAAATGGGCGTTGTAGGTGGCGATGATCTCGCCGGCGATCGAGATGGCGATTTCCACAGGCAACTTGCCTTTGACTTCGCCAAGCCCCATCGGGCAGCGCATGCGTTGCAGCACGCCGCTGTCGAAGCCGCGATCGCGCAGGCGGTGCTCGAACTTCACCCGCTTGGTTTTCGAGCCGATCAGGCCGAAGTAGGCGAAGTCGTTGCGCTTGAGAATCGCGGCGGTGAGTTCCAGATCGAGCTGGTGGTTGTGGGTCATGACGATGCAGTAGCTGCCCGCGGGCAGGTCATCGACTTCATCGACCGGCTCCTCGCTGAGGATCTTGCGCACCCCAGGGGGGAGCTGTTCGGGAAATTCCTGTTCCCGCGAGTCGATCCAGCGCACCTGGCAGGGCAGGCTGGCCAGCAGCGGCACCAGGGCGCGGCCGACATGGCCCGCGCCGAACACCGCGATCTGCGCCTGGACCTGGCCCATGGGCTCGAACAGCAAGACCGTGGCACCGCCGCAGCACTGGCCGAGGCTGGCGCCCAGGCTGAAGCGCTCCAGGTGGGTGTCCTGCCGGCCGCTGGCGAGCATCTCGCGGGCGATCTGCATGGCCTTGTATTCCAGGTGCCCGCCGCCGATGGTGTCGAAACTCTGGGCGGCGCTGACGACCATCTTCGAGCCGGCATTGCGTGGCGTCGAGCCCAGTTCCTCGATGATGGTCACCAGCACGCAGGGTTCGCCGCGGGGCTGCAGGTCGGCGAGGGCGCTGATCCAGTTGTACATGTTTCACCTCGGCATCGCTGTTGTCTGTTCGGGCCTCATCGCGGGCAAGCCTCGCTCCTACAGGTTGGGCGTCGTTCGCGCCGTCGCGATACGTGCCTGTCCGTAGGAGCGAGGCTTGCCCGCGATGGGCGCACCCTGGTCTAGAGCGGAGCCAGCTCCGATTCGCTCTCGACGACCTTCGCCACCTTCAGCTGGCGCATCTGCTCGCAGCCCCAGAGCACCCGCTCCGGCGTTGCCGGGGCGTCGATCCGCGGCTGGTGCCGGTAGTCGCCGAGGCTGGCCACGGCATCCTTGATCGCGCACCAGGCGGCGATGCCGAGCATGAACGGCGGTTCGCCCACGGCCTTGGAGTGGAACACCGTGTCTTCCGGGTTCTTGCGGTTTTCCACCAGCTTGACCCGCAGGTCCAGCGGCATGTCGGCCACCGCCGGGATCTTGTAGCTGGCCGGGCCGTTGGTCATCAGCTTGCCCTTGGCGTTCCACACCAACTCTTCCATGGTCAACCAGCCCATGCCCTGGATGAAGCCGCCTTCCACCTGGCCGATGTCGATGGCCGGGTTCAGCGAGGCGCCGACGTCATGCAGGATGTCGGTGCGCAGCATCTTGTACTCGCCGGTCAGGGTATCGACTATCACCTCGGCACAGGCCGTGCCGTAGGCGAAGTAGTAGAACGGTCGGCCACGGGCCTGGGCCCGGTCGTAGTAGATCTTCGGGGTCTTGTAGAAGCCGGTGCTGGACAGCGACACCTGGGCGAAATAGGCCTGCTGGATCAGCGCCTCGAAGGTCAGGACCTGGTCGCGGACGCGCACATGGCCGTTGTGGAATTCCACGTCTTCCTCGCTGACCTTGTAGTGCCGCGCGGCGAATTCCACCAGGCGCTTCTTGATGGTTTCGGCGGCGTTCTGCGCGGCCTTGCCGTTCAGGTCGGCACCGCTGGAGGCGGCCGTGGGCGAGGTATTGGGCACCTTGTCGGTGTTGGTCGCGGTGATCTGCACCCGGTCGATTTCCACCTGGAACACCTCGGCCACCACCTGCGCCACCTTGGTGTTCAGGCCCTGGCCCATTTCCGTGCCGCCATGGTTCAGGTGAATGCTGCCGTCGGTATAGACGTGCACCAGGGCACCCGCCTGGTTGAGGAAGCTGGCGGTGAAGGAAATGCCGAATTTCACCGGGGTCAGCGCCAGGCCTTTTTTCAGGATCGGACTGTTGGCGTTGTACAGGCGGATCGCTTCGCGGCGCTCGGCGTACTGGCTGCTGGCTTCCAGCTCGGCGGTCATCTCTTCGAGCATGTTGTGCTCGACGGTCTGGTAGTAGTGGGTGACGTTGCGCTCGGTCTTGCCGTAGTAGTTGGCTTTGCGCACCGCCAGCGGGTCGAGGGCCAGGTGGCGGGCGATGGCGTCCATCACTTCCTCGATCGCGACCATGCCCTGCGGGCCGCCGAAGCCGCGATAGGCGGTGTTCGACGCGGTGTTGGTCTTGCAGCGATGTCCATTGATGGTGGCGTCGCCCAGGTAGTACGAGTTGTCGGCGTGGAACATCGCGCGGTCGACGATCGAGGCCGACAGGTCCGGCGAGCAACCGCAGTTGCCGGCCAGCTCCAGCTGGATGCCATGCAGGCGGCCGCGGCTGTCGAAGCCGACGTCGTATTCGATATAGAAGGGGTGGCGCTTGCCGGTCATCAGCATGTCCTCGACCCGCGGCAGGCGCATCTTGGTCGGCTGGCCGGTGAGGTGCGCGATCACCGCGCACAGGCACGCGGGGCTGGCGGCCTGGGTTTCCTTGCCGCCGAAGCCGCCGCCCATGCGGCGCATGTCGACCACGATCTTGTTCATCGACACGTCCAGCACTTCGGCCACCAGCTTTTGCACCTCGGTGGGGTTCTGGGTCGAGCAGTAGACGATCATGCCGCCGTCTTCGGTGGGCATCACCGAGGAAATCTGCGTTTCCAGGTAGAAGTGTTCCTGGCCGCCGATGTGCAGCGTGCCCTGGAGGCGATGCTCGGCGCTGGCCAGGGCCTTGGCCGAGTCGCCGCGCTGGTGGGTGTGGCTGTCGAGGACGAAGTGGCGCTTGCGCAAGGCTTCGACCACATCCAGCACCGGCTCCAGGTCCTCGTATTCGATGATCGCGGCCATGGCCGCCTGGCGCGCGGTTTCCAGGTCACGGGCGGCTACCGCCAGCACCGGCTGGCCGACGAACTGCACATCGTCGATGGCCAGCAGCGGGTCGCCGGGCAGCAGCGGGCCGATGTCCTTGAGCCCGGGAATGTCCTGGTGGGTAATGACGATACGCACGCCGTCGAAGGCGTAGCAGGGCGCGGTGTCGATGCTGAGGATCTTCGCGTGGGCCCGGTCCGAGAGGCGCGCGTACACGTGCAACTGATTGGGGAATTCCAGCCGGTCGTCGATGTACACCGCTTCGCCCGAGACATGCTTGGCGGCGCTGTCGTGCTTGACGCTGCGCCCCACGCCGGTGGTCAGGTCCTGTTGGAACAGGGCGCTCAGTTCGGCCTGGGTCTTCTCGACGTTGTGATGATTAGACATAAGCGGTCACCCGAGTCTCGATGTGCGGTGTTTGCAGTTCGATGAAGTATTTGCGCAGCAGGTTCTGCGCGCTGAGCAGGCGGTACTCCTTGCTGGCGCGGAAGTCCGACAGCGGCGTGAAGTCCTCGCCCAGGGCGGCGCAGGCGCGCTCGAGGGTGGCTTCGTTCCAGGGTGCGCCGAGCAGGGCGGCTTCGCAGTGCCTGGCGCGTTTCGGCGTGGCGGCCATGCCGCCGAAGGCGACGCGGGCATCGGTGACCACGGCGTTTTCGATACGCAAGTTGAAGGCCGCGCAGACTGCGGAAATATCGTCGTCCAGGCGCTTGGACACCTTATAGGCGCGGAACAGCCGTGCCGCGCTGGCCCGGGGCACGATGATCTTTTCGATGAACTCGCTTTCCTGGCGCGCGGTGACGCGGTAGTCGATGAAATAGTCTTCCAGGGCCAGGGTGCGGCGGGTGTTGCCTTTGCACAGGACGATCTGCGCACCGAGGGCGATCAGCAGGGGCGGTGAGTCGCCGATGGGCGAGGCGTTGCCGATGTTGCCGCCCAGGGTGCCCTGGTTGCGGATCTGCAACGAGGCGAAGCGTTGCAGCAGTTCGCCAAAGTCCGGGTATTCGGCCTTGAGGGCGTCGTAGCAATCGGAGAGGGGGGTGGCGGCGCCGATTTCCAGGCGGTCGTCGAAGCGCTCGATGCGCTTCATTTCGGCGACATTGCCGACGTAGATCATCACCGGCAACGGACGGTGGAACTGGGTGACTTCCAGCGCCAGGTCGGTGCCGCCGGCCAGCAGCCGGGCTTGCGGGTAGGCGTCGTAGAGATCGGCCAGGTCGCTGACGGTCAGCGGCACCAGGCAGCGCTTGTCGCCGCTGTTCAGCTCGCCGGTATCGCGGGGGGCGATGGCTTTCAGGCGCGCGATGGTCTCGGCTTCGCGGGCGTCGAACTGATCCGGCTGTTTATTGCAGCAGGCCTGTTCGGCGGCGGCGAGGATCGGCCGGTAGCCGGTGCAGCGGCACAGGTTGCCGGCCAGGGCTTCATGGGCCTGGTGCGCATCGGGCTGGCTGGCGTTCTTCTGCAGGGCGAACAGCGACATGACGAAGCCGGGCGTGCAGAAGCCGCATTGCGAGCCGTGGCAGTCGACCATGGCTTGCTGCACGCTGTGCAACCGGCCCTGGTGCTTGAGGTCCTCGACGCTGATCAGTTGCTTGCCATGCAGGGACGAAACGAAGGTCAGGCACGAGTTGAGGCTGCGATACCGGATGTGCTCCGTGCCGGTGTGGTCCGTCTGCAATTCGCCGACCACCACGGTGCAGGCGCCGCAGTCGCCGCTGGCGCAGCCTTCCTTGGTGCCGGGCTTGCCCAGATGCTCGCGCAGGTAATTGAGCACAGTCAGATTCGGGTCCAGGGTGTGCTCGCTACGGAGCTCCTGGTTGAGTAAAAACTGGATCACGGAAGGCCTCGCAGACTCATTATTGTTGTTAACCGACGTGGGCCGAATTTAGTCAGGTCTGACTTTTCGGTCAATGAATTTCTGACTTAAGGGTCAAGAAATTGCCTTTCGCCGATCAACAGCCGCTTTCAAACAGTATTGACCCTCCCGGGTCGCCATGCTTTTTGCTAATTGCGTGCCAAATTCAGGCCCCTGGGCACTCCGCCATGAGCCAGCAATTGCGCTACACTGCGCCGCTTGTACCGATCTAAGAGTTTGAAGGAAAACCATGACGTTCAAGGCGCCGGACAGCCTCGCCGAGCAAATCGCTCACCACCTCGCCGAACGCATCATTCGCGGGGAGCTCAAGCCTGGGGAGCGGATTCAGGAACAGAAGGTCACGCTGGCCCTCAACGTCAGCCGCGGCTCGGTACGCGAGGCCTTGCTCATCCTCGAACGTCGGCACCTGATCGCGATCCTGCCGCGCCGCGGCGCCCACGTGACCGAGCTCACCCCGCACAAGGTGCAGAGCCTGTGCACCCTGATGAGCGAGCTGTACATCCTGCTGGGCAATTCGGTGGCCGAAGGCTGGGCGCTGCAGGCCGACATGGCGCCGTTCCTGCAGATCCAGCAGCGCCTGATCGCTGCCTACGAGCGCCAGGACATCCGCAGCTTCGTCGAAGACAGCTTCAACGTGATGCGCGCCGCCTATCCCTTTGCCAACAACCCGTACCTGCAGGAAACCGTCGAGAGCCTGCAACCGGCGATGAGCCGTGCCTATTTCCTGGCGCTGGAGCAGCGCAAGGCGGAAATGAGCGAGTTCCTCGATCTGTTCGAGCAACTGCTGGCCGCGGTGCTGGCCCGTGACCTGCCGACGATCCGCCTGGTGCTGACGGCCTATGCCCGGCGCAGTTGCGATCTGGTGGTCGCTGCCTTGACGGTTGCCTGAGCGTGCGGCTCAAGTGCATCAAGCTGGCGGGGTTCAAATCCTTCGTCGACCCGACCACGGTGAACTTCCCCAGTAACATGGCGGCGGTGGTCGGGCCCAATGGGTGCGGCAAGTCGAACATCATCGACGCCGTGCGTTGGGTGATGGGCGAGAGCTCGGCCAAGAACCTGCGCGGCGAGTCGATGACCGACGTCATCTTCAATGGCTCCACCAGCCGCAAGCCGGTGAGCCAGGCGAGCATCGAACTGGTTTTCGACAACTCCGACGGCACCCTGGTCGGCGAATACGCGGCCTACGCGGAAATCTCCATTCGCCGCAAGGTCACCCGGGACAGCCAGAACAGCTATTTCCTCAACGGTGCCAAGTGCCGCCGTCGCGACATCACCGACATCTTCCTTGGCACCGGCCTGGGGCCGCGCAGCTACTCGATCATCGAGCAGGGCATGATCTCCAAGCTGATCGAGGCCAAGCCGGAAGACCTGCGCAATTTCATCGAGGAAGCGGCGGGGATTTCCAAGTACAAGGAGCGGCGGCGGGAAACCGAAAACCGCATTCGCCGCACCCACGAAAACCTCGCGCGCCTGACCGACCTGCGCGAAGAGCTGGAGCGCCAGCTCGAACGCCTGCACCGACAGGCCCAGGCCGCCGAGAAGTACCAGGAATACAAGGCCGAGGAGCGCCAGCTCAAGGCTCAGTTGTCGGCCCTGCGCTGGCAGGAACTGAACGAACAGGTCGGGCAGCGCGAGTCGATCATCGGCAACCAGGAAGTCGGTTTCGAAGCGCTGGTGGCGGAGCAACGCAACGCCGATGCGGCCATCGAGCGCCTGCGCGACGGTCACCATGAGCTGTCCGAGCGCTTCAACCTGGTGCAGGGACGCTTCTACTCGGTCGGCGGCGATATCGCCCGGGTCGAACAGAGCATCCAGCACGGCCAGCAGCGTTTGCGCCAGTTGCAGGACGACTTGCGCGAGGCCGAGCGTGCGCGGCTGGAAACCGAATCCCACCTGGGACACGACCGCACCTTGCTCGCCACCCTCGGCGAAGAGCTGGAAATGCTCGAGCCCGAGCAGGAAGTCACCAGCGCCGCCGCGGAAGAGGCGGCCGCAGCCCTGGAAGAAGCCGAAACCACCATGCACGGCTGGCAGGAACAGTGGGACGCCTTCAACCTCAAGTCCGCCGAGCCGCGACGCCAGGCCGAAGTGCAGCAATCGCGCATCCAGCAGCTCGAGGGCAGCATGGAGCGCCTGGCCGAACGCCAGCGGCGCCTGGAGGAGGAGCGGGCGTTGCTGGCCGCCGATCCGGAAGACGCGGCGATCCTCGAACTCAACGAACAACTCGCGGCCAGCGAGGCGACTCTGGAAGACCTGCAGGCCAGCGAGGAAGGCCAGGTCGAGCGCCTGGAGCAATTGCGCCAGGAACTGCAGCAAGCCACCCAGGCCCAGCAACAGGCCCAGGGTGAATTGCAACGTCTCAACGGTCGCCTGGCGTCGCTGGAGGCCTTGCAGCAGGCTGCGCTCGATCCGGGAACCGGCGCGGCGCAATGGCTGCAGGAGCACCAGTTGGCCGATCGCCCGCGGCTGGCCGAGGGCCTGAAGGTCGAGGCGGGATGGGAACTGGCGGTGGAAACCGTGCTCGGCGCCGACCTGCAAGCGGTACTGGTGGACGATTTCGCCGGTTTCGACCTGGCGGGCTTCGAGCAGGGCGATTTGCGTCTGCTCCAGCTGGCTGGCGAGGGTGCGCGGGTGCCGGGCAGCCTGCTGGATAAAGTGGATGCCCAGGTCGATCTGGCGCCCTGGCTGGGGTCGGTCAAACCGGTGGAAAGCCTGGAGCAGGCCCTGGCCTTGCGTGGCCAGTTGGCGGCGGGCGAGAGCCTGATCAGCCGTGACGGTTTCTGGGTCGGCCGGCATTTCCTGCGGGTGCGTCGCGCCAGCGAAGCGGAAAGCGGCATGCTCGCGCGCAACCAGGAAATCGAACGACTGAGCCTGGAACGCGACGAGCGCGAAGCCAGCGTGGAAGACCTGGAAGCCCGCTTGCAGAACCTGCGCGCGCAACAGCGCCAGCAGGAGAACGGTCGCGAACACCTGCGTCGCCTGCTGCAGGATGAAGCCCGCCAGCAGGGGGAACTCAAGGCCAAACTCTCCGCCGGCAAGGCCAAGGCCGAACAGCTGGCCTTGCGCCGCACCCGTCTGGACGAAGAGGTGGCGGAACTGGGCGAGCAGCGTTCCCTGGAACACGAGCAGGTAGGCGAGGCCCGCCTGCAACTGCAGGAAGCCCTCGACAGCATGGCCCTGGACACCGAGCAGCGCGAGTTGCTGCTGGCCCAGCGCGACAGCTTGCGCGAACGCCTGGACCGGGTGCGCCAGGAAGCCCGCCAGCACAAGGATCATGCGCATCAGCTGGCGGTGCGCCTGGGGTCGCTCAAGGCGCAGCACGACTCTACCCGTCAGGCGCTGGAGCGCCTCGAACTGCAATCGGAGCGCCTGACCGAGAAGCGCGAGCAACTCAGCCTCAACCTGGAAGAGGGCGCCGCACCGCTGGAAGAGCTGCGGCTGAAGCTCGAAGAGTTGCTGGAAAAGCGTATGACCGTCGACGTCGAGCTCAAGAGCGCGCAGATCGCCATGGAAGACGCCGACCGCGAATTGCGCGATGCGGAAAAGCGTCGTACCCAGGCCGAGCAGCAATCGCAGCTGATCCGTGGCCAGCTTGAACAGCAGCGGATGGAATGGCAGGCGCTGACCGTGCGCCGCAAGACCTTGCAGGACCAGTTGCTGGAAGATGGCTACGACTTGCAGGGCGTACTCGCCACGCTGACCGAGCAGGCCAGCGAGAAAGAGGCCGAAGAGGAACTCGAGCGGATCGCCGCGCGTATTCAGCGCCTGGGGGCGATCAACCTCGCGGCCATCGATGAATACCAGCAACAGTCCGAGCGTAAGCGTTATCTGGATGCCCAGGATGCCGATCTGGTGGAAGCGCTGGATACCCTGGAAAACGTGATCCGCAAGATCGACAAGGAAACCCGTAATCGTTTCAAGGATACCTTTGATCAGATTAACGGCGGTTTGCAGGCACTCTTTCCAAAAGTTTTCGGTGGCGGCAGCGCTTATTTGGAACTGACGGGCGAAGATCTACTCGATACAGGGGTGACGATCATGGCGCGTCCACCCGGAAAGAAGAACAGCACCATTCATTTGTTGTCCGGTGGCGAGAAAGCATTGACCGCACTGGCATTGGTATTTGCCATCTTCAAGTTGAATCCGGCGCCGTTCTGCATGCTTGACGAAGTTGACGCACCGCTGGATGACGCTAACGTTGGACGCTACGCGCGACTGGTTAAAGAGATGTCGCAGACGGTGCAGTTCATCTATATCACTCACAACAAGATCGCCATGGAAATGGCCGATCAATTGATGGGGGTAACGATGCATGAGCCAGGCTGTTCGCGCCTGGTGGCAGTGGATGTCGAGGAGGCGATGGCGATGGTCGACGCCTGATATCCGGGCGACCAGGGCCGGCAGGCAAGTGGCAAGTAAGAGGTTTTTACCCGCACTGAATGCTGGCTGATCGACATATTGAATGAAGCCGTTGCGACAGACGGTGTAAAGTTGTCTTTGGTCGTGCTAGTTTAATGTCAATTTTTCCTATACGTGGGCAAAAGGCCAGTCAGAACATAGAGTTGGCGCCACGTTTTAAAGCGGTTTGCAGTTTGCTAAACCTCTTATTTTTCAGCATTTTTCATAGAGGCACGGGATTACATGGAAATCGGTCTGCGCGAGTGGCTGATCGTCATCGGCATCATTGTCATTGCCGGTATTCTTTTTGATGGCTGGCGCCGTATGCGCGGCGGCAAAGGGAAGTTGAAATTCCGTCTGGATCGCAGCCTGTCCAATCTGCCGGACGATGATGGCAATACCGAACTGCTGGGCCCATCCCGCGTGCTGGATACCCATAAGGAACCGCAACTCGATGAGCACGACCTGCCGTCGATGAGCGCCCCGGTGCGCGAGCCGCGCGAATCCTCTAAGCGCGGCAAGCGTGCCAGCGAGCCGCAGCAGGGCGACCTGAACCTCAACCTGGATCTGGATGGCGGCCCGAGCTTCAGCAGCCGCGATGACGATTTCCCGGATGAAAACAAAGCGTCCGGGTATGCCGACAAAGACCAGCCGCAAGCCGAAGAAGTGTTGGTGATCAGTGTGATCTGCCGGGACTCCGGCGGCTTCAAGGGGCCGGCGCTGTTGCAGAACATTCTCGAAAGCGGCCTGCGTTTTGGCGAGATGGATATTTTCCACCGTCACGAAAGCATGGCCGGCAATGGCGAAGTGCTGTTCTCCATGGCCAACGCAGTCAAGCCGGGTATCTTCGATCTGGACGACATCGATCATTTCAGTACCCCGGCCGTGAGCTTCTTCCTCGGCCTGCCGGGCCCGCGTCATCCGAAACAGGCTTTCGACGTGATGGTGGCCGCGGCACGCAAGCTGTCCCAGGAGCTCAATGGCGAACTGAAGGACGACCAGCGCAGTGTGCTGACCGCCCAGACCATCGAGCATTACCGTCAGCGCATCGTCGAATTCGAGCGCCGTGCCCTGACCCAGAAGCGCTGAGTCTTCCGCTCCTGGATCGATATTCGGGAGCGGGCTTGCTTCAGGGCCGCAAGGTCCGCCCGAAACATATATTGAGCAGCCTCGGCTGCTCTTTTGCTTTATGAGAGAACATCATGACCGCCGCCGAAACCCGCATTCTTGAGCTGCGCGCTGAGCTGGATCAGCACAACTACCGCTACCACGTACTCGACGAGCCGAGTATTCCCGATGCGGAGTACGACCGCCTGTTCCATGAGCTCAAGGCGCTGGAAGCCGAGCACCCGGAACTGGTCAGCAGCGACTCGCCTACCCAGCGTGTGGGCAGCGCGGCGCTCTCGGCCTTTACTCAAGTGCGCCATGAAATTCCCATGCTCAGCCTGGGCAATGCCTTCGAAGAAACCGACATGCGCGAATTCGATCGTCGGGTGACGGAAGGGCTCGATCTGCCGGTGGGCGATCTGTTCGGCGGTGGCGCGGCAGTGGAATACAGCTGCGAGCCGAAGCTCGACGGCCTGGCGGTCAGCCTGCTGTATCTGGATGGGGTGCTGGTGCGTGGCGCGACCCGGGGCGACGGCACCACCGGCGAAGACATCAGTGTCAATGTGCGCACCGTGCGCAATATTCCGCTGAAGCTGCAGGGCACTGGCTGGCCGGCGACCCTGGAGGTGCGCGGCGAGGTTTACATGTCCAAGGCCGGTTTCGAGCGCCTGAACGCTGCGCAGTTGGAAGTCGGTGGCAAGACTTTCGCCAACCCGCGCAACGCCGCGGCCGGCAGCCTGCGCCAGTTGGACTCGAAGATCACCGCCAGCCGTCCGCTGGAGTTCTGCTGCTACGGGATCGGCCAGGTCACCGCCGACATCGCCGACACCCACATCGGCAATCTGCAGCAGCTCAAGCGGTGGGGCATGCCCATCAGCCGCGAGCTCAAGCTGGCCAAGGGTATCGGCGAATGCTTGGATTACTACCGCGAGATCGGCGAGCGCCGTAACGGCCTGCCTTATGAAATCGACGGTGTGGTGTTCAAGGTCAACAGCATTGCCTCGCAACGCGAACTGGGCTTTCGTGCCCGCGAGCCGCGCTGGGCGATTGCCCATAAATTCCCGGCCATGGAAGAGCTGACCGAGCTGCTGGATGTGGAATTCCAGGTCGGCCGTACCGGCGCGGTGACCCCGGTGGCACGCTTGAAGCCAGTCAAGGTGGCGGGCGTCACCGTCTCCAATGCGACCCTGCACAACATGGACGAGGTCGCGCGCCTGGGCTTGATGATCGGCGATACCGTGATCATCCGTCGGGCGGGCGATGTGATCCCGCAAGTGGTGCAGGTGGTGGCCGAGCGCCGCCCGGAAAATGCGCGCCAAGTGGATATTCCGCACACCTGTCCGGTGTGTGGTTCCCATGTCGAGCGCACGCAACTGATCAAGCGCAGCAAGGGCAAGGAAACCGTCAGCGAGGGCGCTGTGTATCGCTGTGTCGGGCGCCTGGCCTGTGGTGCGCAGCTCAAGCAGGCGATCATCCACTTCGTGTCCCGCCGGGCCATGGATATCGAAGGGCTGGGCGACAAGACCATCGAGCAACTGGTGGACGAAAAACTCATCGGCTCGCCGGCCGATCTCTACAAGCTCAAGTACGAGCAGATCATCGATCTGGAAGGCTTTGCCGAGGTCTCCAGCAACAAGCTGCTCAAGGCCATCGAAGACAGCAAGCAGCCGGGGTTGGCACGCTTCATCTACGCCCTGGGCATTCCCGATGTGGGCGAGGAGACGGCCAAGGTCCTGGCGCGTTCCCTGGCCTCCCTGGAGCGCGTGCAGCAGGCCTTGCCGGAAGTGCTGACCTATCTGCCGGACATCGGCCTGGAAGTGGCGCACGAGATTCATAGCTTCTTCGAAGACAGCCACAACCAGGAGGTGATTGGCGCCTTGCTCGATCCGCAACAGTGCGGCCTGCAGTTGCAGGATCAGGGCGAACTGGGGGCCGAATTCGCCGCCAGCGCCACCCTGGGCGGCATGCTCGACAAGCTGAACATTCCATCGGTGGGACCGGGCGCGGCGCAGAAGCTGGCGGACAAGTTCGTGACCCTGGAGGGCGTGATCAAGGCCGACTGGCTCGACATGCGCCAGACCTTGCCGGAAAAACAGGCCAAGGCGGTGCGCGAGTTCTTCGACAACGCGGAAAACGCCGAACGGGCCCTGGCCATCGAAGCGCAATTGCAGGCCTTCGGCATGCACTGGCAGAGCGAGAAAAAGGTGGTGGAAGGCCTGCCGCTGGCCGGTCAGACCTGGGTGCTCACCGGCTCCCTGGAGCTGATGAGTCGCGATGTGGCCAAGGACAAGCTGGAAAGCCTGGGCGCCAAGGTCGCCGGTTCGGTGTCGGCCAAGACTCACTGCGTGGTAGCCGGTCCCGGCGCCGGCTCCAAATTGGCCAAGGCCAATGAACTGGGCCTGAAAGTGCTGGACGAAGAAGCCTTCGTGGCCTTCCTCGGCCAGCACGGCATCGCGGTCTGATCCCGTCGCTACCGTTCACGGGCCTTGTAGGAGCGAAGCTTGCTCGCGATAGCATCCCCGCAGTATTCTGCCGGACTGCGTTGTTTGCATCGCGAGCAAGCTTCGCTCCTACAGAAATAGGGCTCGCCCGGGATTACCGCCGCGGAATCGGCGAGCGGCCAGGGCAATGATCCAAGTGCTTGAAGCCGTTCAGATTTTTTAATCTGCATGCAGCGGTTGTAACTTCGCCTCAGATAGGTACAATGGCGCGGCTCGCCGTCAGGTGAGCGTCGTTATGGTGGCCCCATTGGTCCCCTCGCAACGATCAGCCGTGAACCCGGTCAGGCCCGGAAGGGAGCAGCCGCAGCGGTGACATTGTGTGCCGGGGTGTGGCTGGTGGGGTCGCCTCCATAACGCCCTCCATCGGTCTTCGATGGATGTTCTAAATTCTCCCTCTGCTTTCCTTCTGATCTGGCCTTCAGCCAGTCATTCGTCCCGTTTCCCCAATTGCTCCCGCAACAGTTGCGCGAACGCATCCCGTGCCGTGTGCCGTTCTATCTCCTTGTTCCAGACAAAACGAATATCGATCGGCTGCAGCTCGGCGAAGCGGTAGCGCGCCAGGCCTGCGGACAGCGTGTAGCGGTCGAGCACGCCTTCCGGGGCCAGGGTCATGCCGGCGCCGGCGCTGACACAGTCGATGATGGTGCCCCAGCTGGCGTAGCCGGTGAGGGAAGCGGTCACGCCGTGGGTGTCCAGCCATTGTTCCAGGGCGCGGCGATAGGGGCAGACGCCTGGCCACATGAACAGCGTCTGGTCCTGCAGGTCCTGCGGGCGCAGTACGGGAGCGGCAGTGGCGCTGGCGACCAGTACCAGGGGCTCGCTGTAGAGCGTGGTGCGATCCAGTTTCGGGTGGGGGATGTCGACGGCGACGAGCGCGCCGTCGAGCCGATGGTGCTGAAGTTCCTCGAACAGCTGTGACCAGGTGCCGGTCACCAGCTCCAGGGTGACCTGTGGAAAGCGCCGATGAAACTCCGCCAACAGTGGCGGCAGCCGCCCGCCGGCACAGGATTCGATGGCGCCGATACGCAGGTGTCCGCTGGGCTCGGCCTGGCGATCCACGGCACGCTTGGCTTCCTCCACCAGCGCCAGGATGCGCTCGCTGTAGCCGAGGATGATTTCCCCGTCAGGGCTGATCTTCAACCCGCGACCGGCGCGGATAAACAGGCTGGTGCCCAGCTCGCCTTCCAGTTGCTTGAGGCGGTTGGTGATATTGGAGGGCACGCAATGCAGTTGCTCGGCCGCGCGGGCAATGCTGCCGGTGCGGGCCACCGCTTTCACCATCTTCAGTTGGGCCAGTTCCATTGCTCATTTCCTGTGAGGTCTGGGCTCAGTATCCGTTAATTGTGGTGAGTTGTGGTAGGTGGGAGACTGAAGGCCTTTCTCGTCGCTGAGTATCCGTCCCTTGAAAACCTCGCCTGTGTTGAAGTTGGTCCTGGCGACCGCTGTGGTGATTGTGTGTTGGGCCTATTCCCCGGTGGGCATCCATATCGGCCTGGAGGGTTATGAACCTGGGCAACTGGCACTGCTGCGCTTTCTGATCGCCTCGTCGTTCATGGGAGTGATCGCGCTGGTGAAAAGAATTGCCCTGCCGCGCTGGCGCGATCTGCCCTGGCTGCTGGTGCTGGGGTTTTTCGCCATTACCCTGCATCACGTCAGCCTCAACCATGGCCAGCAGGGGCTGAGTGCCGGGGCGTCCAGTGTGCTGGCGCAGTCGGCGCCGATCTTCAGCACCCTGATTGCGTTTTTCTGGCTGAAGGAGCCGGTCACGGGCTGGCGCTGGGGCTGCGTCGGGTTGGGCTTGCTTGGGGCGGTCGTGGTGGTGTGGGGCGACCAGGGCATGGCGTCGATCAGGCCGGAGGGGTTGCTGGTGCTGGTGGCGGCCTTTTCGTGGGGCTTGTATTTCGTCCTGCAGCGACGCTATTCGGGGCGCTACGACCTGCTGACCACTGTGTGTTACATGATCTGGTCCGGCACTGTACTGCTGAGCCTGTACGGGTCGGGACTGACCGCGGCGGTGGCGCAGGCGTCGTGGCGAGTGAATCTGGCGGTGCTGCTGTTGGGGGTATTTCCCAGCGCGCTGGCTTACCTCGCCTGGGCCTATGTATTGGCCCGGGTCGAGGTCAGCCGTGCGTCTATCGCGATGTACCTGATACCGCCGGTTGCCATGTTGCTGGCGGCGCTCATCCTGCATGAGCGGGTGCATGGCGTGGTGATGGTGGGGGCGGCGATCGTCCTCGGCAGCGTGATGGCGATGCAGTTGGAGGGGCGCTGGGGGCGGCGCCGCAGCGGGCCGGGTGTGGCTGTCCGCGTGTCGCCCGTTCAGTCCGGGGTCGGGCAGAACATCCTGAGTCGGTGCCCATCCGGGTCCAGGGCGACGAAGGTGTAGCCGAAGTCCATGGCCGTCGGAGCCTGGGCGATGCTCACGCCGGCGTTGGCCCATTGGCTGTGCAGTTGGTCGACCGTCTGGTTGTCGGCCACAGCCAGGGCCAGTTCGCCGCCCCCGCCGGACACCTGGGCGGCGGGCTCGGCATCCTGTCTGGACCAGAGTCCGAGTTTGAGCCCCGAGTCGAGAATGAACAGGGCAAAGGTCGGCGACAGTTCGACCGGCGGCTTGTCCAGCAGGCGGCTGTAGAAGTTGGCGCTGGTAGCGGGGCTGTCGACGTACAGCAGAAGGTAAGTGCTGGTAACGGTCATCATGACTCCTGGGTGGTTGAGCGGTGCGCATCAGCTTAAGGAGCAGCGCTGTCAATTCCTGTCAGGAGTCGTACGGTGGAAATAAAAAGGAGGCAGGCTATCGGCTTCGATAAGTCTGCCTCCTTTTCGTGTTGCTCGGCTCTAAGGCTTGGACAAGGCCAGGTCTACCGCTGCTATCAGCTTTCCCAGGTCCTTCGGGGTGGCTTTATGAATGACACCGAACAGGTACGCCCGCTGTTCGTCTTCGTCGCCCATATCTGCGAAAAAGGCTTTCAGCTTCACTCCCAGCACATCAGCCAGCAGGAACAGGGCTTCGACGCTGGGGGTGTAGGTGCCGGTTTCGAAGCGGCTGATGGTTTTAGGGTCAAAACCGGTTTTTTCGCCTAGTTCAGCCTGAGTAAGCCCCGCTACCTTGCGGTAACGTCTGATGGCTGGACCCAAACTTGAAATTTGCATCGCTCAATTCCCATTTAGAATCAAGAACTTAACGATAAATCTTTGCATTAGGCAACGCCATGATTCATCACCTTGCCTTGCAAAATGTGATGCAATTCGTAGAATCGTCGCTTCGGACAGACATTTGGTGATCTAGTTTCAGAAGATGAATTGATGAAACAGGAACTCATTGCATTTTCCTTGTTCACCAAAATCGAGGGTATGGCGCAGGCGCGAACGTCTCGCTGATGGTTGCCAGTGTCTCATCCGCCAAATTCGGCTGATCCTTAACTGATTTTAGTTGATCTCCGTCGATTCGAAGGCTGCTGCCCGTGCGGGCCGCTGTACGGCTGCATCAATTATGTCAGGTGGGACGAGACGATGCGCCATTTACCGTGGCCGGCCTCCTGCCGGCCGAGTAGGCCGAATGCTGTCTATGGAGTTTTAACGTGCGTCTGAATGTGCCGGTCACCTCTGTCGAGCAGATATTTTCGGGCCAGCAGCCCAAGCCTGCCTGGTACCGCGAAAATAGCGAGGATGAGCGTCCAAACATCTCTTCCGGGCCTCGTGCCCTGGTCGAGCGGTTCAACCGCTAGCGACAGTGAGTCAGACTCATGGATGAGAAATACCGCAGGGCCGTGGACGCAGCCGCCATCTTTTCCGAGACCGACCTCAGCGGTCGGATCACCTACGTCAACGATCAGTTCTGTTCGATTTCCGGCTACAGCCGCGAAGAGCTGCTGGGCGCCAATCACCGGATCCTCGGGTCTGGCCTGCATCCTCCCGAATTCTTCAGCACCATGTGGCGCACCATTGCCCTGGGCCAGGTGTGGAAGGGCGAGATCTGCAACCGCGCCAAGGACGGGACCTTGTATTGGGTCGACAGCACCGTTGTGCCGTTGCTCGATGAAGCCACCGGTCGGGTCCAGCGTTATGTGGCGATTCGTTTCGACATCAGCGAAAAGCGCCAGCTGTTGCACTCGTTGCAGTGGCGGGTCGGCCACGATGTGCTGACCGGCCTGCCCAACCGTTCCTTCCTGTCCGACCTGCTCAACCAGGCGCTGGAATTTTCGCGCAGGGAGAACATTGCGTTGGCGGTGTGCATGCTCGACCTCGACGGTTTCAAGGCGGTCAACGATGGCTATGGGCATGCCAGCGGCGATCTGTTGCTGGTGGAAGTGGCGTCGCGCCTGCGCTCCATCATTCGTGGCGAGGATGTGGTGGCGCGGCTGGCCGGCGATGAGTTCGTGCTGATCCTGCGGCACGTGCGCGACATCAGCGAATTGCGGGCGGCGCTGCATCGGGTGCTGGGGGTGATTGCCACGCCCTATCTGATCCAGGACAAGGAGATCAACGTCTGCGCCAGCATCGGCGTGACGCTGTTTCCCGCCGACAACGACGACGCCGATACCTTGTTGCGGCATGCCGACCAGGCGATGTATGTGGCCAAGCAGAGCGGGCGCAATCGCTTTCATTTGTTCGACGTTTCCCGGGATCGCGAGGTCAAGGCCACCCACCAGACCGTCGAGCGGGTCAGGCAGGCGCTGGCGTCCGGCGAGCTGTGCCTGCACTTCCAGCCCAAGGTCAATATGCGCAATGGCACGGTGGTCGGCTTCGAGGCACTGCTGCGCTGGCAGCATCCGCAGCACGGCCTGGTCGCTCCCCGGGAATTCCTGCCGTTGGTGGAGGAAACCGACCTGATCGTCGAGATCGGCGAATGGGTGATGGAGCAGGTCATGGTGCAGTTGCGGCAATGGCAATTGGTCGGGCAGCGCTGGCCAATCAGCGTCAATATTGCCGCCCGGCATTTCCAGCGGGCGGATTTTGTCGACCGGCTCAAGGCAGTGCTCGAACGCCATCCCCAGGTTTCTCCGCAACTGCTGGACCTGGAGATCGTCGAGGCGGTGGCGGTGGAGAATATCCAGCACGTCAGCGCCTGTCTCGATGCGTGTCAGGCGCTGGGGGTGCAGTTCTCGCTGGGGGATTTCGGCACCGGGCATTCGTCGTTGAGTTATCTCAAGCGCCTGCGTACCCAGACCATCAAGATCGATCGCATGTTCGTGCGCGAGATTCTGCATGACAAGGGCGATCTGGCGTTGACCCAGGCCCTGATCGGCCTCGCCCGGGCGTTTGATCGGCAAGTGGTGGCCGAGGGCCTGGAGTCCATGGAGCACGGCGAGTTGTTGATGTCGCTGGGGTGTGATGTCGCGCAAGGCTATTTCATCGCGCCACCCATGCCGGCCAGCGAGGTGCCGGGCTGGGTGGCGACCTTCCTGCCGCCGCTGGAGTGGTGCCCGCAAGAAGAGGTCGGTTGATGCCTAGGGCGTCTCGTAGCTCAGCGAAGGGTCTTCGGTAGGCCTGCGGCCGGTGTAGAGGCCGATCAGGTCGTCGATTTCCCCCGACATTTTCATGCGCAGCAAAGTGCGTAGCACGCGCTGCACCGGCAGCGCCGGATCGTTGCGGATGATGCAGCCGACCGCCTGTTCCTGCAGGACGGCCACGCCATGCAGTTGCTGGTCGGCTGGCAGGGTCTGGTTGAACCAGTCCAGCGTCCACTGGTTGCTCACAGCGTAGCGATAACGGCCGGCCCAGAGTTTCTGCAGCACTTGCTCCTGATTGCGCGCATCGTCGCGCAGCAACTGGTGGCTGTCGAACAGCGGTTGCAGGGAAGGGTAGGTATAGCTGAGGACGGTGCCGATGGGTTGCGGCGACAGGTCCTTTGGGGTGATCGGGAGGTGTTCCCGGGCGACCAGCAGATCGCGCTGAACGAACAGCGGGACGCTCCAGAAGTAGTCGCCAGGCTGGTCGGCTAGCCAGGACTTGGCGGCGTAGCAGCGGATGTCGATTTCCTTGTGGTCCATGGCCGCCTGCACCCGGGCCCGGGCCAGTACGTGAAATTCCGCCGGGCGCCCGACCTGGGTCGCCAGGCTGGCCAGCATGTCGTGGAGAATGCCCTGGGTGGGCCGGCCACGTTCGATCTGGACCACGGGCATGGCCCAGCTGTCGGCGATCGAAAAGCGCAGTGGGGGCTCGGCGGCAAGACCCTCCATGGTAACCAGCAGCAACGCCCCCCAGGCTGAACGCATAGAGTCTCCGCGCGAAATGGCCTTCGATCAGTCCGACAAAAAGCAGCTTAGCCAGATTAGACGAGCGCACCGGATGCAATTTCGCCCTTGCTCCGCTAGCATTACGGGCTTCCGCTTTCCAGTTGCGACGGTTTTCGATGAGTTATCAGGTTCTTGCACGTAAATGGCGTCCGCGCTCGTTCCGCGAAATGGTCGGCCAGACCCATGTGCTCAAGGCTCTGATCAATGCCTTGGACAGCCAGCGGCTGCACCATGCCTATCTGTTCACCGGCACCCGCGGGGTGGGCAAGACCACCATCGCGCGGATCATTGCCAAATGCCTGAACTGTGAAACAGGTATCACTTCCACGCCCTGTGGCACCTGCTCGGTATGCCGCGAGATCGACGAGGGGCGCTTTGTCGACCTGATCGAGATCGACGCTGCGAGCCGGACCAAGGTCGAGGACACCCGCGAGCTGCTGGACAACGTGCAGTACGCACCGAGCCGCGGGCGCTTCAAGGTCTACCTGATCGACGAAGTGCACATGCTCTCCAGCCACTCGTTCAACGCCTTGCTGAAGACCCTGGAAGAGCCGCCGCCCTACGTCAAATTCATCCTGGCGACCACCGATCCGCAGAAACTTCCTGCAACGATTCTGTCGCGCTGCCTGCAGTTCTCGCTGAAGAACATGACGCCGGAGCGGGTCGTCGAGCACCTGACCCATGTCCTGGGCGCCGAGAACGTACCCTTCGAGGACGATGCGCTGTGGCTGCTGGGCCGCGCCGCCGATGGCTCGATGCGCGATGCCATGAGCCTCACCGACCAGGCGATCGCCTTCGGTGAAGGCAAGGTCATGGCGGCCGATGTGCGGGCGATGCTCGGTACCCTCGATCATGGCCAGGTCTACGACGTCCTGCACGCGCTGATCGATGGCGATGCCAAGGCCCTGCTGGAGGCCGTGCGGCACCTGGCCGAACAGGGCCCGGACTGGAACGGCGTGCTGTCGGAGATGCTCAATGTCCTGCACCGCGTGGCCATTGCCCAGGCGCTGCCGGACGGTATCGACAATGGCCATGGCGACCGCGATCGGGTGCTGGCCCTGGCGCAGGCCTTGCCGGCCGAAGATGTGCAGTTCTATTACCAGATGGGCCTGATCGGCCGGCGCGACCTGCCGCTGGCGCCGGACCCGCGTGGTGGTTTCGAGATGGTCCTGCTGCGGATGCTGGCCTTCCGGCCGGCCGACGCGGCAGATGCGCCGAGACAGCCACTAAAGCCAGTGGGGATCAGCCAGGCCACAGTTGATTCCGCCCAATCCGTGGCGGGTGCGGCCGTTGCCGCGCCGGTAGTCGCCGCTGTCGCGCCGGTTGCGGCTCCGGCTGTGGTGGCGGCTCCGGCCGTGGCTCCCGTCGCGGTGCCTGAGCCGGCTCCGGTAGCGCCCGCGCCGCAACCCGTAGTCGATACACCGCCAGCGGCTGTCGCCGCCGAGGAAGTGATCGACCTGCCGTGGAACGAGCCGGCCGAGCCGATCGTCGAGCAACAACCCGCTGTCGAGCCGGTGCTGGACACCGTGGCGGAGCAGCCCGTGCTGACGCCGATGCCGCTGCCCACGCCGGACAGCGTGGTGCCGGATGCCCCGGAATGGGTCAACGCCCCCGTGCCCGAGCCCAGCGCTGCCGAAGTCGAGGCCGCGACGCCGGGCATGGACCTGGACGACGAGCCGCCGCTGGACGAAGACTACATCGAGCCGGACATGGATTCGGCCTACAGCTACCTGGACGAGTTGGCCAGCGAGCACGCCGCCGAGCCCGAGCCGGAGCCTGAACCTCTGCCGGCCGCCCAGCCGGCCACCGGCCTGGCGCTGGAGTGGCTGGAGCTGTTCCCGAAGTTGCCGATTTCCGGAATGACGGCGAGCATCGCCGCCAACTGCACCTTGATCGCCGTCGACGGTGACAACTGGTTGCTGCATCTGGATCCGGCCCACAGCGCCCTGTTCAACGCCACGCAGCAGCGGCGCCTGAACGAGGCCCTGAACCAGTTCCATGGACGCACGCTGACGGTGAGCATCGAACTGATCAAGCCCGAGCAGGAAACCCCGGCCCAGGCCGCATCGCGCCGCCGCGCCAATCGCCAGCGCGAGGCCGAGGAGTCGATCCACGGCGATCCGTTCATCCAGCAGATGGTGCGGGAGTTCGGCGCGGTGGTCCGTCACGATACTATTGAGCCTGTCGAGGCCCTGGCCAGCCAGGGCTAATAACTGAAGGACGCCGGGTTTTGATGCCGGGCGTCGTTTTTATCCAAGTACTTTGAGGTGATTCCCATGATGAAAGGTGGCATGGCCGGCCTGATGAAGCAGGCGCAGCAGATGCAGGAAAAGATGGCCAAGATGCAGGAAGAACTGGCCAACGCCGAAGTCACCGGCAAGGCGGGCGGCGACATGGTCAGCGTGGTCATGACCGGTCGTCACGACATCAAGCGCGTGAGCATCGACCCGAGCCTGCTCGAAGGCGTCAGCGACGATGACCGCGAAGTGCTGGAAGACCTGTTCGCCGCTGCGGTCAACGACGCGGTGCGCAAGATCGAAGCCAACAGCCAGGACAAGATGTCCGGCATGACCGCTGGCATGCAACTGCCACCGGGTATGAAACTGCCGTTCTGATTCGCGCCAGCGCGTCGTCCGAACCCGAAAATGCCAGGCCTCGTGCCTGGCATTTTTGTTTGTGGGGTGCTGGCGCAGAGCACTGGGCAAGGCAAGGGAAATATCGAACGTCGATCGTTGTACGATGGTCAGCACAATGTGTGGCCCGATCAATTCTCGATAAGGAACTTCTCTGATGTCGCAAGCATTGACCCTCAACCAACGCATCGTGCTGGTTTCCCGGCCCCAGGGCGCCCCCGTGCCGGAAAATTTCCGCCTGGAGCGCGTGGCGTTGCCGGATCTGGCGGATGGCCAGGTGCTGCTCAAGACGCTTTATCTATCACTCGACCCCTACATGCGTGGGCGCATGAGTGATGCGCCGTCCTACGCCGCCCCGGTGGAAATCAACGAAGTGATGACGGGCGGTGCTGTCAGCCGGGTCGAGCGCTCGCTGAATCCGAAATTCCAGGAAGGCGATCTGGTGGTGGGGGCTACGGGCTGGCAAAGCCACTGCATCAGTGACGGTCGCAACCTGATGCCCGTGCCGGCGGGCTTGCCCAGTCCGTCGATGGCCCTCGGGGTGCTGGGCATGCCGGGCATGACGGCGTACATGGGGCTGATGGACATCGGCCAGCCCAAGGCCGGGGAAACCCTGGTGGTGGCCGCGGCATCCGGTGCGGTGGGCTCGGTCGTGGGGCAGGTGGCCAAGATCAAGGGGCTGCGGGTGGTCGGTGTGGCAGGGGGAGCCGACAAGTGCCGCTACGTGGTCGAGGAGCTGGGGTTCGATGCCTGTATCGACCACCACAGTCCGGATTTCGCCGACGAGCTGGCCCAGGCCTGCTTCAAGGGCGTGGACATCTATTTTGAAAACGTGGGTGGCAAGGTATTCGACGCGGTACTGCCGCTGCTCAACGCCAAGGCACGGATTCCGCTGTGCGGGCTGATCGCCCAGTACAACGCCCAGGGCCTGCCCTCGGGCCCTGACCGCCTGCCGCTGTTGCAGCGCAGCCTGCTGACCAAGCGCGTGCGCATCCAGGGGTTCATCGTGTTCGACGATTATGGCGACCGGCAGCCGGAGTTTGTCAGCGCCATGGCGCCCTGGGTGCTGCAGGGCAAGGTCAAGTTCAAGGAAGACATAGTCGACGGCCTGGAGCAGGCCCCGGAGGCCTTCATCGGCCTCCTGGAGGGACGCAACTTCGGCAAGCTGGTGGTGCGGGTCGCGGCGGACTGAGCATTTGACGCTAATCGGAGGCGCGGGTATAAACCGCGTCTCGTCGTTTTGTCGGACCTTTGCCCATGAGCTTCAGCCCCCTGATTCGCCAACTGATCGATGCCCTGCGCACCTTGCCGGGCGTGGGTCAGAAAACCGCCCAGCGCATGGCCTTGCAGCTGCTGGAGCGTGACCGCAGCGGCGGTACGCGGCTGGCTCAGGCGCTCAGCCAGGCCATGGAAGGCGTGGGCCATTGCCGCCTGTGCCGCACCCTTACCGAAGACGATCTGTGCCCGCAATGCTCCGACCCGCGGCGTGACGACACGCTGCTGTGCGTGGTCGAGGGGCCGATGGACGTCTATGCGGTGGAGCAGACCGGATACCGCGGTCGCTACTTCGTGCTCAAGGGGCACCTGTCGCCTCTCGACGGCCTGGGGCCGGAAGCCATCGGCATTCCCCAACTGCTGGCACGGATCGAAGAGCAGGGCAGTTTCACCGAGGTGATCCTGGCCACTAACCCTACGGTGGAAGGCGAGGCGACCGCCCATTACATCGCCCAGCTATTGACCGACAAAGGCCTGATCGCCTCGCGCATCGCCCATGGCGTGCCTTTGGGCGGCGAGCTGGAACTGGTGGACGGCGGCACCCTGGCGCACTCGTTTGCCGGGCGCAAGCCGATCACGCTCTAAGGATTTCGGTCGCATCGATCCTCTCGCGAGCAAGCTCGCTCCCACAGGAGCAGTGAGCTTGTTCGGGATTTGCGCTTTGTCGCTTGCATGCGACGCTTATTGAAAACCAAGCAAGCGCTAGGTAAGTTTCCTCAACCTTCAGAGGAGCGTGCCGATGTCTGCCTGCCAGGAATACTTCGACCCCAGCCATCAGTTGGTCCGTGACAGCGTTCGACGTTTCGTCGAGCGGGAAATCCTCCCGGACATCGATCAGTGGGAGGAAGCGCAAGGCTTTCCCCGCGAGTTGTACCTCAAGGCCGGCGCGGCCGGCATCCTCGGCATCGGCTATCCGGAGGCGCTGGGTGGCAGCCATGAGGGCGATCTGTTCGCCAAGATCGCCGCCAGCGAGGAACTGATGCGCTGCGGCTCCGGCGGCCTGGTGGCCGGCCTGGGCTCGCTGGACATCGGCTTGCCGCCGATCGTCAAGTGGGCACGCCCCGAGGTCCGTGACCGGGTGGTGCCGCAGGTACTGGCGGGCGAGAAAATCAGCGCCCTGGCGGTCACCGAGCCCGGTGGGGGATCGGACGTGGCCAACCTGCAGACCCGAGCCGTGCGCGACGGCGACTGCTACCGCGTCAGCGGGAGCAAGACCTTTATCACCAGCGGCGTGCGCGCCGATTTCTATACCGTGGCGGTGCGCACCGGCGAACCCGGCTTTGGCGGCATCAGCCTGTTGCTGATCGAGAAGGGCACGCCGGGGTTCACCGTCGGCCGGCAGTTGAAGAAGATGGGGTGGTGGGCTTCCGACACCGCCGAGCTGTTCTTCGACGATTGCCGAGTACCTGCCAACCAGTTGATCGGCGCCCCGAACATGGGGTTCGCCTGCATCATGGGCAACTTCCAGAGCGAGCGCCTGGCCCTGGCCTTGATGGCCAACATGACGGCGCAACTGGCGTTGGAGGAGAGCCTGAAGTGGGCCCGGGAGCGCGAGGCGTTCGGCAAGCCGATCGGCAAGTTCCAGGTGATCAAGCATCGGCTGGCGGAGATGGCGACCGCGCTGGAGGTATCGCGTGAATTCACCTATCGCCAGGCGGCGAAGATGGCGGCGGGCCAGGCGGTGATCAAGGAGATCTCCATGGCCAAGAACTTCGCCACCGACACCGCCGACCGCATCACCTCTGACGCGGTGCAGATTCTCGGTGGGCTGGGCTACATGCGCGAAAGCCTGGTGGAGCGCCTGTATCGCGACAGCCGCATCCTTTCCATCGGCGGCGGCACCCGCGAAGTGATGAACGAAATCATCGGCAAGCAGATGGGGTTGTAGGCCTGCCTAAGGCATGGGCTATCCGTAGGAGCGAAGCTTGCTCGCGATGGTCGTTAACGATACCGAGTATTGACTGGGTAAACGTGGCGCTCTCGAGTTCATCGCGGGCAAGCCTCGCTCCTACAGTTACCGGCCCGGCCCCCTTTTCGGCTGTGTGCTTTACCGCTCGCTCAGCGAGAACTGCGTCAGGCAGAAGGTCGGGATGCCCATGTCTTCCAGGCGCTGCGAGCCGCCCAGCTCGGGCAGGTCGATGATGGCGGCGGCTTCGTGTACCTCCGCCCCCATGCGCCGGACCAGGTTGACTGCGGCGATCAGGGTGCCGCCCGTAGCGATCAAGTCATCGAACATCAGCACCGAATCGCCTTCGCACAGGCTGTCGGCGTGGACTTCGAGAAAGGCTTCGCCGTATTCGGTCTGGTAGCCCTCGGCAAGCACGTCGGCAGGCAGTTTGCCCTGCTTGCGGAACAGGATCAGCGGCTTGTTCAACTGGTAGGCGAGGATCGAGCCGATCAGGAAACCCCGGGCGTCCATGGCGCCGATGTGGCTGAAGTCTTCTTCGACATAACGCTGGGCGAAGCTGTCGACGACCAGGCGCAAGGCCTTGGGCGACTGGAACAGCGGGGTGATGTCGCGGAAGATCACGCCGGGCTTGGGAAAGTCGATGACGGGGCGGATCAGGGATTTGATGTCGAAGGAATCGAAAGCCATTGTGGCGGTGTCCTGGCGGGCAAAAAGGAGGGGCGCGCCAGTATAGCCCCGACCGAGCCGCTTGGCTCGGCCGGGAGGCTCTGGTTCAGCCTTCCAGGGAGCCGCCGGCGAGGGCGCACAGCTGGATCGGATCGAGGATGTGCACTTCCTTGCCTTCGGCGGCGATCAGCGCGTTCTGCTGGAAGCGGGTGAATACCCGGGACACGGTTTCCACCGCCAGGCCCAGGTAGTTGCCGATTTCGTTGCGCGACATGCTCAGGCGGAACTGGTTGGCGGAGAAGCCACGAGCGCGGAAACGCGCGGACAGGTTGACCAGGAAGGTCGCGATGCGCTCGTCGGCGGTCTTTTTCGACAGCAACAGCATCATTTGCTGGTCGTCGCGGATTTCGCGGCTCATGACCCGCATCAGCTGGCGGCGCAGTTGCGGCAGCTGCAGGGCCAGTTCGTCGAGGCGTTCGAAGGGGATTTCGCAGACTGACGTGGTTTCCAGGGCCTGGGCGGAAACCGGGTGGATCTCGGTGTCCATGCCGGACAGGCCGACCAGTTCGCTGGGCAGGTGGAAGCCGGTGATCTGTTCTTCGCCGCTGTCGCTGAGACTGAACGTCTTCAGGGCACCGGAGCGTACTGCGTAGACGGAGTCGAAGGCGTCGCCCTGGCGAAACAGGAATTCACCCTTTTTCAGTGGGCGGCCACGTTTGACGATTTCGTCCAGCGCATCCATGTCTTCCAGATTCAGAGAAAGTGGCAGGCAGAGGGGGGCCAGGCTGCAATCCTTGCAATGGGCCTGGTTGTGAGCGCGCAGTTTGACTGGCTCGGACATTCAATAAAATCCTTGTGGGAAAACACACATAAGCCGTAAGGGTAACTCACGGGAGGAGGTTCCGGCCAGTCCGTGGCGTATTGGCGCTTAGTCGTAAAGCTGTCCGTTTATGGCCTCCAGGCCATCGCGGAAAAGTGCGCTCGTGCAGTCCATTCAGGGTATTTCCAGTGCTGGCCGTCACTTGCACCTGCTGATGCTGGTAGCGTCAAGTATCAGGCTCGCAAAGGGTCGGGTTGCAGCGTCGATTTTCTCCTCGTGCCTGCGACAAGTCGTCGCGCCCATTGGCCAGGTAGCGGCCCGTTTTTAGATGACGCGGGAAAAACGCTGTCGATTCTGTTGCTCCAGGTAAGCGTCGAACACCATGCACACCGAGCGCACCAGCAGACGGCCGGCAGGCAGCACTTCGATGCCTTGGTTGGTCAGTTTGATCAGGCCGTCCGCGTCCATGGCCTGCAATTGCGGCCACAGCTCGCCGAAGTAACCGCGAAAGTCGATGTTGAACTGCTGCTCGATGGCCTCGAACTCGAGGCTGAAATTGCAGATCAGTTGCTGGATCACCGCGCGTCGCAAGCGGTCGTCCTGATTGCACACCAGGCCACGGCTGGTGGCCAGTTGCGCGCCGCCCAGCTGGTTCTGGTAGTGGGTCAGGTCGCTGCTGTTCTGGCAGTACAGGTCGCCGATCTGGCTGATCGCCGAGACGCCCAGGCCGATCAGGTCGCAGTGGCCATGGGTGGTGTAGCCCTGGAAGTTGCGTTGCAGGGTCGATTCTTCCTGGGCGATCGCCAGCTCGTCGTCGGGCAGGGCGAAATGGTCCATGCCGATGTAGCGGTAACCGGCGGTGGTCAGCTGTTCGATGGTGCGCTGCAGCATCTGCAGCTTTTCCGCTGGCGCCGGCAGCTCGTGGCTGTTGATCCGCCGCTGCGGCATGAAGCGTTCCGGCAGGTGGGCGTAGTTGAACACCGAGAGACGGTCGGGCTGCAGGCTGATGACTTCCTCGACGGTGCGGGCGAAGTTGTCCGGTGTCTGTTTGGGCAGGCCGTAGATCAGGTCGATGTTGATCGAGCGAAATTGCAGGGTACGCGCGGCCTCGATCACCGCCCGGGTCTCTTCCAGGCTCTGCAGGCGGTTGACCGCGCGCTGTACCGCCGGGTCGAGGTCCTGCAGGCCGATGCTGACACGGTTGAAGCCCAGCTCGCGCAACAGGCCCATGGTCGACCAGTCGGCTTCCCGTGGGTCGATCTCGATGCCGTAGTCGCCGGAATCGTCGTCCAGCAGGTTGAAATGCTGGCGCAGATGGCCCATCAACTGGCGCAGCTCGTCATGGCTGAGAAAGGTCGGGGTGCCGCCGCCGAAGTGCAGTTGCTCGACCTTCTGGTTGGGGTCCAGGTGACAGGCGATCAGCTGGATTTCCTGCTCCAGGCGCTGCAGGTAGGGCAGGGCACGGCCGCGGTCCTTGGTGATGACCTTGTTGCAGGCGCAGTAGTAGCAGATGTTTGCGCAGAACGGCACATGCACGTACAGCGACAGCGGGCGCAGCGCCTTGCGACTTTCGCGCAGGGCATGCAGCAGGTCGAAGGTGCCCACCTGGCTGTGGAATTGCACAGCGGTCGGGTAGGAGGTGTAGCGTGGTCCCGCCAGGTCGTAACGGCGGATCAGATCGGTGTCCCAACGAATGGCGTCGAGCATGCGGGAATTCCCCCGGTAGGCTGGCAATGCTCGCGAGTCTAGGGGGTGGAGGCCCGAGCCATCTTGATTTGCATCAAGGATGGCTGGCGCGTGGCGCCTGTGGCGGCGCCGGGTTTCAGTGGCCCATCAGCCAATGCTGATGGGGCCCGGGCAGGGTCCAGAGGCCGAACAGTATCACCAGCAAGCCACCGGCCATGCGCACGCTGCGCCGCCGCAGCAGCGCCGTGATCCGTTCCGCCGCGAGCCCGGTGGCCAGGAGCACCGGCCAGGTGCCCAGGCCGAAGGCCAGCATCAACAGGGCGCTGTCCAGCGCGTTGCCCTGGCTGGCGGACCACAACAGGGTGCTGTAGACCAGCCCACAGGGCAGCCAGCCCCAGAGCGCGCCCAGCAGTAGCGCGCGCGGCAGGCTGGAGACGGGCAGCAGGCGGCTGGCCACGGGCTGTATATGGCGCCACAGGCCGCGACCGAGGCTTTCGATGCGGGTCAGGCCGCTCCACCAGCCCGCCAGGTACAGGCCCATGGCGATCAGCAACAGGCCGGCCAGTACGCGCATGGCCATGGCTGCCGGGCTGCTGGCCACGGCCCAGCCGGCCAGGCCGATCAGTAACCCGGCCGTGGCGTAGCTGAGGATGCGCCCCAGGTTATAGGCCAGCAGCAGGCGTAACCGGCGGCTGCGCTGCTCCGGGGGGATGGCCAGGGTCAGGGCGCCCATCAGGCCGCCGCACATGCCCAGGCAGTGGCCGCCGCCGAGCAGGCCGAGAATCAGCGCGGAAACCAGCAGGGGCGCCAGCTCAAGCATGGGGCGGTGCCTGGTCTTTGTGCGGCGGCTGGGCGTCCGGTGCTTCGCCCTTGATTTCGTCGACCGCGGCGGTGTGCTTCGGGTCTTGGTCGTCGAACAGAATGCTGTGGGCCGGGCCGTCGAGGTCGTCGTACTGACCGCTGTCGACCGCCCAGAAGAAGATGTAGAGGGCGATGGCCACGATCAGCAGCGCCGCCGGGATCATCACGTAGAGAGCTGGCATGGGTAGGCTCCATGCCCGCGCGGCTCAAGCCGGCAGCGGGCGGGGTTGGGGCGTGGCGTCGGCCCGGGGCCGGCCCGGCAGGCGGGTCAGGCGTAGGGCATTGAGCACCACGGTCAGCGAACTGATGGACATGCCGATGGCGGCCCATACCGGGGTGATCCAGCCGAGGGCCGCGAACGGCAGCATGAGGCCATTGTACAGCCCGGCCCACAACAGGTTCTCGATGATTATCCGGCGGGTACGGCGGGCCAGGCGGAAGGCCTGCACCAAGGCGTCCAGGCGGTTGGACAGCAGCACCGCGTCGGCGCAGGTCTTGGCCAGGTCGGTGGCCGAGCCCATGGCCACGCTGATGTCCGCGGCGGCCAGCACCGGCACATCGTTGACCCCGTCGCCGAGCATCAGCACCTTGCGGCCCTGGCGATGCAGCTGTTGCAGCACGTGCAGCTTGTCGTCCGGGCGCAGGCCGCCGCGGGCCTCGTCGATGCCCAGTTCGGCGGCGACGCTGGCGACCATCGGCGAACTGTCGCCCGAGAGCAGCAGGGTGTTCCAGCCGCGCGCCTTGCAGGCGGCCAGCAACGCCGGGGCATCGCTGCGCAGGCGATCGTCGAGGACGAACCAGGCCAGCGGCCCCCGGTTGTCGCCCAGCAGCAGCCATTGGCCGGCTTCGTCCGGCATCGGCGGGACCGTACAGGCGCTGAGTTCGCAGACGAAGGCAGGCTGGCCGATGCGCAGGGATTGTCCGGCTACCCGGCCTTCCAGCCCCAGGCCGGGCACGCTCAAGACCTCTTCGGCGGCTTGCGGCGCGCGGCCGAAGGCCCGGGCTATCGGGTGTTCGGAGCGGTTCTCCAGGGCGGCGGCCAGGCCCAGGCACTGCTGGCTGTCGAGGTCGCCCAGAGGAAGGATCGAGCGCAAGGCCAGGCGCCCTTCGGTGAGCGTGCCGGTCTTGTCGAAAATCACTGTGTCGATCTGGTTCAGGCCCTCGATGACATGCCCGCGGGTCAACAGCAGACCCAGTTTGTGCAGGGTGCCCGTGGCGGCGGTCAGCGCGGTCGGGGTGGCCAGGGACAGTGCGCACGGGCAGGTGGCGACCAGCATCGCCAGGACGATCCAGAACGCCCGCGAGGCATCCAGTTGCCACCAGAGCAGGCCGATGGCGGCCGCGGCGATCAGGGAAAACAGCAGGAACCATTGCGCGGCGCGGTCGGCGATTTCCGCCAGACGCGGTTTTTCCGCCTGGGCCCGGTCCAGCAGGCGGACGATGGCCGACAGGCGCGTGTCCTGGCCCAGGGCCAGGACTTCGATGGTTAGCGCGCCCTCGACGTTCAGGGTGCCGGCGGTGACCGTGTCGCCGACGCTGCGCGGTTGTGGCAGGTATTCGCCGGTGAGCAGCGATTCGTCGATGCTCGACTGGCCGTCGAGGATCTTGCCGTCGGCCGGCAGGACCGCGCCAGGATGCACCAGCACGCGGTCGCCCAGGCGCAGTTCGCTGAGCAGGATGCGCTCGCTCTGGTCGTCGGCACCCAGGCGCAGGCACGAGGCCGGCAGCAGATTGACCAGTTGGGCGGTGGCGGCGGCGGTGCGTTCGCGGGCGCGGCGCTCCAGGTAGCGGCCGGCCAGCAGGAACAGGGCGAACATGCCCACGGCGTCGAAATACAGCTCGCCGATGCCGGTGATCGAGGTCCAGATCCCGGCAATGTAGGCGGCGCCGATCGCTAGGGACACCGAGACGTCCATGGTCAGGTGACGGGTCCTTAGATCCCTAAGGGCGCCTTTGAAGAACGGCGCGCAGCTGTAGAACACGATCGGCGTGGTGAGAAACAGCGCGACCCAGCGCAGGATGGTGTGCAGCTCGGGGCTCAGGTCGATATTGAATTCCGGCCAGGTGGCCATGGTCGCCATCATCGCCTGGAACCACAGCAGGCCCGCCACCCCGAGCTGGCGCAGGGCCAGGCGGTTTTCGCTGGCCAGCTGCTCGGCGGCGCGGTCGGCCTGGTAGGGGTGCGCGGCGTAGCCGATCGCGCGCAGCTCGCTGAGCATCTGGCTCAACGGCAATTGGCTGTCGGCCCAGCGCACATGCAGGCGATGGTTGGACAGGTTCAGCCGCGCCTCGGCCACCGCAGGCAGGCTGCGCAGGTGTTTCTCGATCAGCCAGCCACAGGCGGCGCAACTGATGCCTTCCATCAGCAGGGTGGTTTCGGCCAGCTCGCCCTCGTGCCGGACGAAGGGCTGTTGCACGTCCGCCCGGTCGTACAGCGCCAGTTCGTCCACCAGTTGCACTGGCAGGGTTTGCGGGTTGGCCGAGGCTTCGCTGCGGTGGCTGTAGTAACTCTCCAGGCCGCCGGCGACTATGGCCTCGGCCACCGCCTGGCAGCCCGGGCAGCAGAACTCGCGGGGGGCGCCGAGCACGACGGCGGTGAAGCGGCTGCCGGCGGGAACGGGCAGGGCGCAGTGGTAGCAGGGCAGTGGCGTGGTCATCGCGGGGTCTTGGTTCCGGGGACGGACCTGATCGCCAGCGGCGGCCTGCGGGGCCGCCTGCTGGCGATGCTCGGTGGGTGCTTACTGGTCCAGGTGTTCCGCGCCTTGCAGCGGCTCGTCACCCAGCAGCAAGTCCTTGTCGTGGCTGACCTGTTCTTCCTCGAACATGCGCCAGGTCTTGTCGCCTTCGACGCCCAGCAGTTCGACGAAGCGCCGGCCCTCGACCTTGTCGCTCAGCTGGCCGATGTAGCGGTCCGGCTCGGTTTCGCTGCGGGCGAGGGTGATCTTGCGGTCCTTTTCCGGCTGGGTCGGCGAGATCAGGTTCAACTCCAGGGTGGCGGGCGCGCTGTTGCCGTTCAGGCGCAGCTCGACTTCGCCGGTGAGGCTGTCCAGGTGCACGCTGGCGCGCAGTTGCAGGGTCTGGGCCAGGAGTTCGCGGTCCAGCGAGCGGTTGATGCCTTTGCCGGCTTCGTAGTAGTTGTCGTTGACCAGGTTGTCCGGGTTGCGCACGGCGATGCTGACCATGGTCAGGCTCAGGCACACCGAGGTGGTCAGGATGCCGATGATGATCCAGGGCCAGAGGTGCTTGTACCAGGGGCTTGTGGCGGTCGCTGCGGGCATGATGACTTCTCTTAACGAATTTGTGGGCCGATGAACCGGCTCTTGGCTTCAACGTGGACGCTTTCGTCGTCGGCGTCCTTGAGGATGAATTTCACCTCGTTGGTGCTCGACGGCAGCTGTTCCGGCGAACTCGACAGCTCGACCGGCATGCTGACGATATCGCCGGCCGCCACCTTGATCTCGCGTTTGCCCTGCAGCTTGAGGTCCGGCAGGCCGGCGGCGTCCAGCACATAGGTATGGTCGCGCTGGTCCTTGTTCATGATCTTCAGGCTGTAGACGTTCTCGATCCGGCCCTCGGCGTTCTCGCGGTACAGCACGCGGTCCTTGCTGACGTCGAAACCCACCAGCGAGCGCATGAAGAACGCGGTGACCAGTAGGCTGATCATCGCCAGCAGCACCAGCGCATAACCGACCAGGCGCGGGCGCAGTTTATGGGTTTTCTGCCCGGACAGGTTGTGTTCGGTGGTGTAGCTGATGAGGCCGCGGGGGTAGTCCATCTTGTCCATGATGTTGTCGCAGGCATCGATACAGGCGGCGCAGCCGATGCATTCGATCTGCAGGCCGTCACGGATGTCGATGCCGGTCGGGCAGACCTGGACGCACATGGTGCAATCGATGCAGTCGCCCAGGCCCATGGCCTTATAGTCGACGCCTTTCTTGCGCGGGCCGCGACCTTCGCCGCGGCGCGGGTCGTAGGAGACGATCAGGGTGTCCTTGTCGAACATCACGCTCTGGAAGCGCGCGTACGGGCACATGTAGATGCACACCTGTTCGCGCAGCCAGCCGGCGTTGCCGTAGGTGGCGAGGGTGAAGAAGCCGACCCAGAAGTACGACCAGCCATCGGCTTGGCCGGTGAAGAAGTCGATGACCAGTTCGCGGATCGGCGAGAAGTAGCCGACGAAGGTCATGCCGGTGACGAAACCGATCAGCAGCCAGAGGCTGTGCTTGCTGAATTTGCGCAGGAACTTGTTGGCGCTCATCGGCGCCTTGTCGAGCTTGATGCGCTGGTTGCGGTCGCCTTCGGTGACCTTCTCGCACCACATGAAGATCCAGGTCCAGACGCTTTGCGGGCAGGTGTAGCCGCACCAGACGCGCCCGGCGTACACGGTAATGAAGAACAGGCCGAAGGCGGCGATGATCAACAGCCCCGACAGCAGGATGAAGTCCTGGGGCCAGAAGGTGGCGCCGAAGATGAAGAACTTGCGCTCCGGCAGGTTCCACCAGACGGCCTGGTGGCCGCCCCAGTTGAGCCAGACCGTACCGAAATACAACAGGAACAGTGCGGCACCGCCGACCATCCGCAGGTTGCGGAAGAGGCCGGTGAAGGCGCGAGTGTAGATTTTTTCCCGGGAGGCGTAGAGATCTACGCTGTTGTTCGAATTCTTGGCAGGCGGGGTAACGTCATGTACCGGAATCTGGTTGCTCATCATTGCATCCCACGGCAGTGGAGAAATGCCCCGGTCAGTACGTGCCGACCGCGATCAAGTAGGGGTGTTGCAGTGGCGCAATGATACGCCTGTCGCTCTAGCTCAAGGGTGCGACCTTTGGTCGCGTTGGGGGAAATCAATTGATGGTGTAATGACTTGAATCAATTGACTTGTGGATTATGGACGCTTTTCCCCGTGCCTGCGTTCAATCGCATCGAAGTGCTTCGGGGGAGGGCGAAATGAAAAGGCCCCGCCAACTTCCGTTGGCGGGACCTTTTTTTTACCCGAAGGCGTCTGCCTTATTGGGCTTCCTGGGCATCCGCCGGCTTGTCGCCGTGGGACAGGCTGTAGACGTAGGCGGCCAGCAGGTGGACCTTGTCGTTGCCTTGCAGCTGTTCCTGGGCAGGCATCTGGCCCTGGCGGCCGTAACGGATGGTCTGCTGCAACTGGGCGAAGCTCGAGCCGTAGATGAACGCGCCCGGATGGGTCAGGTCAGGCGCGCCCATGGCGGGGGTGCCCTTGCCGGCCGGACCGTGGCACGCCACGCAGTTGGCGGCGAAGATCTTCTGGCCGTTGGCCGGGTCGGCCTTGGCGCTTTCCGGCAGCTTGCGGCCATCGAGGTTGGTCAGCACGTAGGCGGCAACATCGCTGACGCCCTGTTCGCCGATGACTTCGGCCCAGGCCGGCATCACCGCGTGGCGACCGCCCATGATGGTGGTCTTGATGGTTTCCGGCTCGCCGCCCCAGCGCCAGTCGGCGTCGGTCAGGTTGGGGAAGCCGTAGGCACCCTTGGCGTCGGAACCGTGGCAGACCGAGCAGTTGGAGGCGAACAGGCGGCCACCCATCTTCAGGGCCTGCGGGTCCTTGGCCACTTCCTCGATCGGCATCGAGGCGAACTTGGCGAAGATCGGACCGAACTTGGCGTCCGAGCGGGCCATTTCCTTTTCCCATTCATGCACACCGGTCCAGCCGCTCTGGCCATTGGCGAAGGGGGTCTGCTTTTCGGTGTCCAGGTAGTTGTAGCCTGGCAGCAGGCCTTTCCAGTTGCCCAGGCCCGGGTACAGCACCAGATAACCCAGGGCGAAGACGATGGTGCCGACGAACAGCATGAACCACCATTTCGGCAGCGGGTTGTCGTACTCCTCGATCCCGTCGAAGGAGTGGCCGACCGTCTCGTCGGTCTGCTCGGCGCGCTGGCCCTTGCGGGTCGACAGCAGCAGCCAGGTCAGGGCGAAGATGGTACCCAGACTGAGGACTGTGACGTACAGACTCCAGAACGTAGTCATTCTTTGTTACTCCTAGAAGCTTGCTCGACGTGCTTGATGGCTTCGGGATCATCCGCGAACGGCAGCAAGGTCGCGTCATCGAACTCGGATTTGCGCTTGGGGCTGAACACCCACAGCGCCAGGCCGATGAAGGCCACCATCACAACAACGGTGCCCAGGCCACGAATCATCCCGATATCCATCTAAATCACCGTTTGCTTTTGATGATGGTGCCCAGGCCTTGCAGATAGGCCACCAGCGCGTCCATTTCGGTTTTGCCCTTCACGGCGTCCTTGGCCCCGGCGATGTCTTCGTCGGTATAAGGGACGCCGAGCGTGCGCAAGACTTCCATTTTTTTCGCGGTGTCTTTGCCGTCGAGCTTGTTTTCTACGAGGAACGGGTAAGCCGGCATTTTCGACTCGGGTACTACGTTGCGCGGGTTGTACAGGTGCGCACGCTGCCAGTCGTCGGAGTAACGACCGCCGACGCGGGCCAGGTCCGGACCGGTACGCTTGGAACCCCACAGGAACGGGTGGTCCCAGACGCTTTCACCGGCGACCGAGTAGTGGCCATAGCGTTCGGTTTCGGCACGGAACGGACGGATCATCTGCGAGTGGCAGCCGACACAGCCGTTGGCGATATAGACGTCGCGACCTTCCAGTTCCAGGGCGGTGCGCGGCTTCATGCCTTCCACCGGCTTGTTGGTGACGTCCTGGAAGAACAGCGGGACGATCTGGGTCAGGCCGCCGATGCTGACGGCGATGACCATGAAGAAGGCCAGCAGGCCGATATTCTTTTCTACGGCTTCATGCTTCATCAGTGAGCTCCAACTACAGCGATCTGAGCAGCGGCTTCCGCTTCAGCCGGGTTCGAGGCGCGAACGGTGCGGAACACGTTGTAAGCCATGAACAGCATGCCGGTGGCAAAGAACGCACCGCCCAGGGCGCGGACGATGAAGCCAGGGTGGCTGGCCTGCAGGGCTTCGACGAAGGAGTAGGTGAGGGTGCCGTCATCGTTGATCGCACGCCACATCAGGCCCTGGGTGATGCCGTTGACCCACATCGAGGCGATGTACAGCACGGTACCGATGGTAGCCAGCCAGAAGTGGGTGTTGATCAGGCCGATGCTGTGCATCTGCTGGCGACCGAAGACTTTCGGGATCATGTGGTACAGGGCGCCGATGGAGATCATCGCGACCCAGCCCAATGCGCCGGCGTGTACGTGGCCGATGGTCCAGTCGGTGTAGTGCGACAGCGAGTTGACGGTCTTGATCGCCATCATCGGGCCTTCGAAGGTCGACATGCCGTAGAACGCCAGGGATACCACCAGGAACCGCAGGATCGGGTCGGTGCGCAGCTTATGCCAGGCGCCCGAGAGGGTCATCATGCCGTTGATCATGCCGCCCCAGCTTGGCGCCAGCAGGATGATCGACATGGCCATGCCCAGGGACTGGGCCCAGTCCGGCAGCGCGGTGTAGTGCAGGTGGTGCGGGCCGGCCCAGATGTACAGGGTGATCAGTGCCCAGAAGTGCACGATGGACAGGCGATAGGAGTAGATCGGACGCTCGGCCTGTTTCGGCACGAAGTAGTACATCATCCCCAGGAAGCCGGTGGTCAGGAAGAAGCCCACGGCGTTGTGGCCGTACCACCACTGGATCATGGCGTCGGTCGCACCCGAATAAGCCGAGTAGGACTTGAAGAAGCTGACCGGCAGGGAGGCGTGGTTGACGATGTGCAGCATCGCGGTGACCACGATGAAGGCACCGTAGAACCAGTTGCCCACATAGATGTGCTTGGTCTTGCGCTTGACGATGGTGCCGAAGAACACCAGGCCGTAGGTGACCCAGACGATGGCCAGCAGGATAGCCAGGGGCCATTCCAGTTCCGCGTATTCCTTGGTGGTGGTGTAACCCAGCGGCAAGGTAACGATCGCGCCGACGATCACGGCTTGCCAACCCCAGAAGGTGAAGGCCGCGAGGCTGTCGGAAATCAGTCGCGTTTGGCAGGTTCGCTGCACGACGTAGTAAGAAGTGGCAAACAACGCACATCCACCGAAGGCGAAAATCACCAGGTTGGTGTGCAGCGGGCGCAGGCGTCCAAAGGTCGTCCATGGCAGGCCGAAGTTCAATTCCGGCCAGACCAGTTGCGAGGCGATGAAGACACCGAGCCCCATGCCAAGGATCCCCCAGACCACCGTCATGATGGCGAACTGGCGGACTACCTTATAGTTATAAGCAGTCGGACTGATTGCTGTGCTCATTCTAAGGTTCCACGGTTTGGGTGTTTTATTGGAGTAAAAATCGGCCGCAAGTATGGAGAAAGCAGGGGGTCATTGCAACGCGCCATGACCTGGGTCAATGCTTTCAAAAGCTGATTCTGCGGCCTTTCCATGCGCGGAGTAAGGGCAAAATCGGCCCGGGACAAAATGTCGCAGCGGATGAAAAAGGCGAGGGGTACAGGTCAGTTGTAACCGGGTGTGTGGCGAGCGCCTGAACGAGCGACAGACGGTAACTGGCGCGACAGCCGGTATATACCAGCCTTTGCGGCCTGTCCTCGAGCGACGGCTTCGAATGGAACGGCTACTTCTGCTCTGTGACCGGCCGTTGCCAGTCCACTGCGAAGCAGCTTAGACCCGAATCCGGAGAGTGGAAAGGCAGGAGGTAGAGAGGGTGCGACACTTGGTCGCGCAAGGGCGGGGAACTGCCGCATCGAGCGATGCGGCAGGGCAGGAGCGGTTATTGCCCGCTTGCGGTTTCAGGCTGCGGCTGGGCAGCCGCGTTGTGCGACAGGCTGTAGACATAGGCCGCGAGCAGCTGGACCTTGTCGTTGCCGAGCAGTTCGTTCTGCGCCGGCATGTGGCCCTGGCGACCATGGCGAATGGTCTGTTGCAGCTGGGTCAGGCTGGTGCCGTAGATGAAGCCGGCCGGTTGCGTCAGGTTCGGCGCGCCCATGATTTCAGTGCCCTGGCCATTGGCGCCGTGGCAGGCGACGCAGGTGGTGGCGAACGCCTGCTTGCCGGCGGCCAGGTCGGCGCCGCTGTCGGCCGGCAGCGGCAGGCCGGCCAGGTCGTGGCGTACATAGGCGGCGACGTTCTTCACCCCATCCTCGCCCAGCACTTCGCCCCAGGCCGGCATGGCGGCCATGCGGCCGCCCATGATAGTGGCCTTGATGGTGTCGGCACTGCCGCCCCAGCGCCAGTTGTTGTCGGCCAAGTTGGGGAAGCCGAAGGCGCCCTTGGCGTCCGAGCCGTGGCAGACCGAGCAGTTGGAGGCGAACAGGCGTCCGCCCATCTTCAGGGCTTGTGGGTCCTTGGCCACCTCTTCCACGGGCATGGCCGCGAATTTGGCGAAGATCGGCCCGAACTTGGCGTCTGCCTTGTTCATCTCCTTTTCCCATTCCTTGGTCTGGGTCCAGCCGTCCTCGTAGCCGGGCAGGACGCCTTTCCAGTTGCCCAGGCCCGGGTAGAGGATCAGGTAGCCGACGGAAAACACCAGGGTGCCGGCGAACAGCAGGAACCACCACTGCGGCAGCGGGTTGTCGTACTCCTCGATGCCATCGAAGCTGTGGCCCATGGTCTGGTCGACGCTGCCCTTGGTCTCGCCCTTGCGCGTGCCGATCAACAGCCAGGTCAGGCCGATCAGGCTGCCTATGGTCAGTACGCAGATGTACGTACTCCAGAAGGTGGTCATGGCCGAATGCTCCTTGTCGCATGCTCTTCGGATTGAGCGTCATCAGATGAAGTGCCGGGCAGTTCCGGCGCAGGTTCGTCGGCAAAGGGCAGCAGGCGTGCCTGGGCGAACTCCGGGTTGCGCTTGGCGTTGAAGACCCAGATCGACAGGCCGATGAAGGCGATCATCACCACCAGCGTGCCGAGCCCGCGGATCATGCCGGTATCGAGTTCAAGACCCATGGCTCACCTCTTGCTCTTGATGGCAGTGCCGAGCACTTGCAGGTAGGCGACCAGGGCATCCATCTCGGTCTTGCCCTTGAGGGAGGCAACGGCTCCGGCGATATCGTCGTCGTTGTAGGGCACGCCGAGGGTGCGCATGGCGCGCAGCTTGGTTTCGGTGTGGCTGCTGTCGACCGGCTGGGTGACCAGCCACGGGTAGGCCGGCATCTTCGATTCGGGCACCACGTTGCGCGGGTTGTACAGGTGCGCGCGGTGCCAATCGTCGGAGTAGCGGCCGCCGACCCGGGCCAGGTCCGGACCGGTGCGCTTGGAGCCCCACAGGAACGGGTGGTCCCAGACGCTTTCGCCGGCGACCGAGTAGTGGCCGTAGCGTTCGGTCTCGGCGCGGAACGGACGGATCATCTGCGAATGGCAACCGACGCAGCCTTCGCGGATGTAGATATCGCGGCCTTCCAGCTGCAGGGCGGTGTAGGGCTTCATGCCTTCCACCGGCTTGTTGGTGACGTCCTGGAAGAACAGCGGGACGATCTGGGTCAGACCGCCGATGCTTACGGCAAATACCATCAGCAGCATCAGCAGGCCGACGTTTTTCTCGATGACTTCGTGTTTCATGGCGGACTCCTCAGGCCATCTGCGCAGCGGCGGTGATTTCGGCAGGCTGTGCCGAGCGCACGGTGCGCCAGGTGTTGTAGGCCATCAGCAACATGCCGAAGAGGAAGATCGCGCCGCCGGCCAGCCGCACGATGAAGCCTGGGTGGCTGGCCACCAGGGTTTCGACGAAGGAGTAGGTCAGCGTCCCGTCTTCGTTGACGGCGCGCCACATCAGGCCCTGGGCGATGCCGTTGACCCACATCGAGGCGATGTAGAGCACGGTGCCGATGGTGGCCAGCCAGAAGTGCGCGTTGATGAGGCCGATGCTATGCATCTGCTGGCGACCGAAGACTTTCGGGATCATGTGGTACAGGGCGCCGATCGAGATCATCGCGACCCAGCCCAATGCGCCGGCGTGTACGTGGCCGATGGTCCAGTCGGTGTAGTGTGAGAGGGCGTTGACGGTCTTGATCGCCATCATCGGACCTTCGAAGGTCGACATGCCGTAGAACGCCAGGGACACCACCAGGAAGCGCAGGATCGGGTCGCTGCGCAATTTATGCCAGGCGCCCGAGAGGGTCATCATGCCGTTGATCATGCCGCCCCAGCTGGGCGCCAGGAGGATCAGCGACATCACCATGCCTAGCGACTGTGCCCAGTCCGGCAGTGCGGTGTAGTGCAGGTGGTGCGGGCCGGCCCAGATGTACAGGGTGATCAGCGCCCAGAAGTGCACGATCGACAGGCGATAGGAGTACACCGGGCGTTCGGCCTGCTTGGGCACGAAGTAGTACATCATCCCCAGGAAGCCCGCGGTCAGGAAGAAGCCCACCGCGTTGTGGCCGTACCACCATTGCACCATGGCGTCGGTCGCACCGGCATACACCGAGTAGGACTTGGTCAGGCTGACCGGCAGTTCCAGGTTATTGACGATGTGCAGGATGGCCACGGTGAGGATGAAACCGCCGAAGAACCAGTTGCCCACGTAGATGTGCTTGGTGTTGCGCTTCATCACCGTGCCGAAGAACACAATGGCGTAGGCCACCCAGACAATGGTGATCAGGATGTCGATCGGCCATTCCAGCTCGGCGTATTCCTTGGAGCTGGTGTAGCCCAGCGGCAGGCTGATGGCCGCCAGCAGGATCACCAGCTGCCAGCCCCAGAAGCAGAACGCGGCGATTTTCGGCGCGAACAGCTGGGTCTGGCAGGTGCGTTGCACCGAGTAGAAGGAGCTGGCGAACAGTGCGCAGCCACCAAAGGCGAAAATCACCGCGTTGGTGTGCAACGGGCGCAGGCGACCGAAACTGGTCCAGGGCAGGTTGAAGTTGAGTTCGGGCCAGACCAACTGGGCGGCGAGAAAAACCCCGAGCCCCATGCCGACGATGCCCCACACCACCGTCATAATGGCGAATTGGCGGACCACCTTGTAGTTGTAGGCGGTACTGATAGAAGTGTTCATGGTTCCCCATCCACGGTTCAGCTGAAGTGAAAGCGACTGCGCACGGCAAGGCGCGCTCACTTCTTCTGGAGTTATAGGCAGACTAAAAGCGAGGTAAGCATGGGCAAACGGCAAGGGGCTGTTATTGACGGGGATCAATGGGCGCAATGCGTGCGGGAACAAGGCTGGCTGTGGGATGTCGCGCGGCAGCCGGCGGCCGGCGAAGCGCTGACCCTGATCCTCGCCCATGGTGCCGGCGCACCGATGGACAGCGCGTTCATGAACGATATGGCTGCACGCCTTGCGGGGCATGGGGTCAACGTGCTGCGCTTCGAGTTTCCCTACATGGCCCAGCGTCGTCTCGATGGTGGCAAACGGCCGCCTAACCCGGCGCCGAAGCTGCTGGAGTGCTGGCGCGAGGTCTATGCCCAGGTGCGACCTCATGTCGCTGGGCGATTGGCCATCGGTGGCAAGTCCATGGGCGGGCGCATGGCCAGCCTGCTGGCCGACGAGCTGGGCGCCGATGCGCTGGTGTGCCTGGGGTATCCGTTCTATGCCGCCGGCAAGCCGGAGAAGCCCCGGGTCGCCCACCTGGCGCAGCTGCGCACCCCGACCCTGATCGTGCAGGGCGAACGCGATGCCCTGGGCAACCGTGCGGCGGTCGAAGCCTATGCGCTGTCGGCGGAGATCGAGTTGTACTGGCTGGCGGCGGCCGACCATGACCTGAAGCCGCTCAAGGCCTCTGGCCTGACCCATGAGCAGCATCTGGAAGCGACCGCGCAGAAGGTCGCCGAATTTCTGCGCCGGCTGCACTGAGCCCCTGCATCTTGTAGGAGCGAAGCTTGCTCGCGATTGCTCTTCAAGGCGATGACGATGCTGACTGACACACTGCATCGCGAGCAAGCTTCGCTCCTACAGGAGGGGCGGGGAGCTGGGAAATCGGCAATAAAAAACCCGGGAGGCGGGCCTTCCGGGTTTTTTATTGCCTGGGTTCAGCGGTTGAAACGTTCGACCAGCGAGTACTGCGTGTTGGCGGTGCGGGTCAGCTCTTCGCTGAGCTGCGCCGAGTTCTGCGCCTGTTCCGAAGTCTGGTCGGCCAGCTGCGCAATGGTGCTGATATTGCGGCTGATCTCTTCGGCCACCGCACTCTGCTCTTCGGTGGCGGCGGCGATCTGGGTGGTCATGTCGGTGATATTGGCCACCGCTTCACTGATGCCCACCAGCGCCTGGTCGGCTTCCAGCACCCGAGCCACGCCTTCCTCGGCCTGGCGATGCCCGGCGTCCATGGTCTGCACCGCGGTGCTGGCCGTCTGCTGGAGCTTGGCGATCAGGTTGTGGATCTGCCCGGTGGACTCGCTGGTGCGTTGCGCAAGCTGGCGAACCTCGTCGGCCACCACGGCGAAGCCGCGGCCCATTTCCCCGGCGCGGGCCGCTTCGATGGCGGCGTTCAGCGCCAGCAGGTTGGTCTGGTCGGCGATGCCCTTGATCACATCGACCACGCCACCGATCTCGTCGCTGTCCTTGGCCAGCTGGGTCACGGTCAGGCCGGTTTCGCCCACCACCACCGACAGGCGCTGGATGGCTTCGCGGGTTTCCCCGGCGATGTCCCGGCCGCGGCCGGTGAGGCGGTTGGCTTCCTGGGTGGCATCGGCCGTGCGCTGCACATGGCTGGCCACTTCCTGAGTGGTGGCGGCCATCTGGTTGACCGCGGTGGCCACCTGTTCGGTTTCCACCCGCTGGCGTTCCAGGCCAGTGGAGCTGTTGTGGGCCAGGGTGTCGGATTGCCGGGCCTGCTCATTGAGGTGCTCGGCGGTGTCCTGCAAACGGGTCAGGCAGGTTTTCAGGCGGGCTTCCTGGCTGAGGATCGACATCTCCAGGCGCGCCTGGGCGCCGCGGCTGTCGGTGTACATCTGGGCGATCAGCGGGTCGGAGGTGGTCTGCTCGGCCAGGCGCAGCAGGCGCTTGAGGCCGCGCTGTTGCCAGCTCAACCCCAGCAGGCCGAGCGGCACGGAAAGGCCGGCGGCGAGGGCGAAGCCCCAGGAGGAGTTGAGCCAGGCGCCAATCAGGAAGCTCAGTTGGCTGACCAGGATGAAGGGCAACCAGTCCTGGAGGATCGGCAACCATTTGTCCCGCTTCGGAATGGCCGACTTGCCCTGGTTGATGCGTTGGTAGAGCGCTTCGGCCCGGCGGACCTGCTCGGCGGTGGGCTTGACCCGCACCGACTCGTAGCCGACCACTTGCTGGCCTTCGAACACCGGTGTCACGTAGGCGTTGACCCAATAGTGGTCACCGGTCTTGCAGCGATTCTTGACAATGCCCATCCATGGCAAGCCTTGTTTCAGGGTCGCCCACATGTGCGCGAACACCGCAGCGGGGACGTCGGGGTGACGGACCAGGTTGTGCGGTGCGCGAACCAGTTCCTCACGAGAAAACCCGCTGATTTCAACGAAGGCATCGTTGCAGTAGGTGATCACGCCTTTGGCATCGGTAGTGGAAATCAACCGCTGCTGAGCCGGAAAGGTACGTTCGCGCTGGGTGACAGGCTGGTTGTTACGCATGGTTTTTCTATCCGCAAGGCTTTGAAAGGTTGTCGGCGGTCTTCGCCATTTGTTGAAGTTTTTTTCAGAGATTTGAGAAGTGCCTCATTGACAGGGGCTTGAATCGACCGCAAGCCGCCTGTAGAGGCGAAGAACCAGAAAAGCCGAGGCCCGGTGCGGGGCCCCGGCTCAGCGTAGTCAACCCGCCAGCATCGGGTAGGTGAACAACCCGAAGTGCAACAGGTTCAAGCCGAAGTGGGTGGCCACCGCGGCGCCCAGGCCGCCGAAACGGTAGGCCAGGCCGTAGCCGACGCCGGCGATGCTCGCCAGCAGCCACCATTGCCAGCCGGCCCCCACATGCACCAGGCCGAACAGCAGAGCCGCGCACAGCAAGGCCAGGTTTTCACCGTAGGGCAGGTGCTGGAAGCGACGGCTCAGGCCACCCTGGATGTAGCCACGGAACAAGGCTTCTTCCACCAGCGTCACCAGCAGCAGGTTGTTCAGTACCCATAGCCAGGCCTGGTCCGGCCATTTCGGTGCCCAGCTGATGATGCCCAGCAGCACCGCGCCGCCCAGGGCCGCCACGGCGGTCAGGGTCAAGGCCAGGGCGGTGGCATAGAGGGACAGGCGCAGCGAGCGTCGTCCGACTATCCAGGGGCAGGCCAGCAACAGCCAGAAGCCGATCAGGGGTTTGTCCTGGTTCAGGTACATGGAAAACGGCACGGCATCGGCGGTGAGGCGCTCAGGGGCGATGGCGCGGCCGTTGTAGAAGCCGGGCAGCCAGTGCATCGCCAGCGCCAGGGCCAGCACCACAAACAGCCCGTGCCCGAGGTAGCGCGCATACAGGCTTTTCTGCTGGCGCACGGCAAAGCCGGCACACAGCAGCAAGGCGATGGAAACCAGCGCCAGCAGGCCCAGCTGGCCATAGACCAGGGCCAGGGCATAGCCAATGGAAAGAAGTGCCAGGTACATCCATGGCAGAACGGTCATGGGAAATCCTTGTTGCGAAAAGAATGGAATCAGCCGCTCGCGCCATCTGCGTCAGCGATCATTGGATAGAACGAACGGGAGGGCAGTATAACGAGGCAGGCGCGATGAATAAGTGAAAACAAAAACACCGCCCGAAGGCGGTGTTGGTGGTAGAGCGTGAGGTTACGCGGCGATCAGCTGCCGCAGGACGTAGTGCAGGATCCCGCCGGACTTGAAGTATTCCACCTCGTTCAGGGTGTCGATGCGGCAGAGCACCTCGACCTTTTCCTGGCGGCCGTCCTCGCGGGTGATCACCAGGGTCAGGTTCATCCTCGGGGTCAGTTCGACGCCGCTCAGGCCCTGGATATCCAGGGTTTCCCGGCCGGTGAGGTTCAGGCTCTTGCGGTTCTGGTCGAGCTTGAACTGCAGTGGCAGCACACCCATGCCCACCAGGTTGGAACGGTGGATCCGCTCGAAGCTCTCGGCAATCACTGCCTTGACCCCGAGCAGGTTGGTGCCCTTGGCCGCCCAGTCGCGGCTGGAGCCGGTGCCGTACTCCTGGCCGGCGATCACTACCAGCGGCGTGCCTGCCTGTTGATAGCGCATGGCCGCGTCATAGATCGACAGTTTTTCGCCGGTGGGAATGTAGAGGGTATTGCCGCCTTCTTCGCCGCCGAGCATCTCGTTGCGGATACGGATGTTGGCGAAGGTGCCGCGCATCATCACTTCATGGTTGCCGCGACGCGAGCCGTAGGAGTTGAAGTCCCGCGGTTCCACGCCCTGCTCGCGCAGGTAGCGGCCGGCCGGGCTGTCGGCCTTGATGTTGCCGGCCGGGGAGATGTGGTCGGTGGTCACAGAGTCGCCGAGCAGCGCCAGGACTCGTGCGCCCTTGACGTCCTCGATCACCGGCAGCGGGCCGGCGATGTCGTCGAAGAACGGCGGATGCTGGATATAGGTGGAGTCCTGCTGCCACACATAGGTGGCGGCCTTCGGCACTTCGATGGCTTGCCACTGGGCGTCGCCGGCGAACACTTCGGCGTATTCCTTGTGGAACATCCGCGTGTTGACCTGGGCCACGGCGGCGGCGATTTCCTGGCTGCTCGGCCAGATGTCGCGCAGGTACACCGGCTTGCCGTCCGCCCCTTCGCCCAGTGGCTCGCGGCTGATATCGATGCGCACGCTGCCGGCCAGGGCATAGGCGACCACCAGCGGCGGCGAGGCCAGCCAGTTGGTTTTCACCAGCGGGTGTACGCGGCCTTCGAAGTTGCGGTTGCCGGACAGCACCGAGGCAACAGTCAGGTCGGCTTTCTGGATGGCTTTCTCGATCGGTTCCGGCAGAGGCCCGGAGTTGCCGATGCAGGTGGTGCAGCCGTAGCCCACCAGGTCGAATCCCAGGGCGTCGAGGTATTGGGTCAGGCCCGCGGCCTGATAGTAGTCGGTGACCACTTTCGAGCCGGGCGCCAGCGAGCTCTTCACCCAGGGCTTGCGCTTGAGGCCTTTTTCCACGGCCTTTTTCGCCACCAGGCCGGCCGCCATCATCACGCTGGGGTTGGACGTGTTGGTACAGGAGGTGATGGCGGCGATCACCACTGCGCCGTTTTTCAGGCGATAGGTCTGGCCCTCATAGTCGTAGTCGGTTTCCCCCACCAGATCGGCATTGCCCACGGCGACGCCACCGCCGCCTTCGCTTTCCAGGCGGTTTTCTTCCTTGCTGGCGGGTTTGAACTGCAGGTCGAGGAAATCACTGAAGGCCTGGCCGACGTTGGGCAGCGAGACCCGGTCCTGGGGCCGTTTCGGTCCGGCCAGGCTGGCTTCGACCGTGGCCATGTCGAGGGCCAGGCTATCGGTGAAGACCGGTTCCTTGCCGGGCAGGCGCCACAGGCCCTGGGCCTTGCTGTAGGCCTCCACCAGCTTGACCACGGCATCCGGGCGACCGGACAGGCGCAGGTAGTCCAGGGTGACTTCGTCCACCGGGAAGAAGCCGCAGGTGGCGCCGTACTCGGGCGCCATGTTGGCGATGGTGGCGCGGTCGGCCAGCGGCAGGTCGGCCAGGCCATCGCCATAGAACTCGACGAATTTGCCGACCACGCCTTTCTTGCGCAGCATCTGGGTCACGGTCAGCACCAGGTCGGTGGCGGTGATGCCCTCCCTGAGCTTGCCCGTGAGCTTGAAGCCGATGACTTCCGGGATCAGCATCGACACCGGCTGGCCGAGCATCGCCGCCTCGGCCTCGATACCGCCCACGCCCCAGCCGAGTACGCCGAGGCCGTTGATCATGGTGGTATGGGAGTCGGTGCCCACCAGGGTGTCGGGGAAGGCGTAGGTGCGGCCGTCTTCCTCTTTGGTCCAGACCGTGCGGCCCAGGTATTCCAGGTTGACCTGGTGGCAGATCCCGGTGCCCGGCGGTACCACGCTGAAGTTGTCGAAGGCGCTCTGGCCCCAGCGCAGGAAGGCATAGCGCTCGCCGTTGCGCTGCATTTCAATGTCGACGTTCTGCTCGAACGCGCTACTGCTGGCGAACTTGTCGACCATCACCGAGTGGTCGATCACCAGGTCCACCGGCGACAGCGGGTTGATGCGCTGTGGGTCGCCACCGGCCTTGGCCATGGCCGCCCGCATGGCCGCCAGGTCGACCACTGCCGGTACGCCGGTGAAGTCTTGCATCAGCACCCGCGCCGGACGGTACTGGATCTCGCGGTCGGAGCGACGCTCCTTGAGCCAGGCGGCGAGGGCCTTGAGGTCGGCGCCGGTCACGGTTTTTTCGTCTTCCCAGCGGAGCAGGTTCTCCAGCAGGACTTTCAACGACATCGGCAGCGGGTCGAGGTCGCCCAGGCTTCTGGCGGCTTCCGGCAGGCTGAAGTAATGGTAGGTCTTGTCGTCGATCTTTAGTGTTTTAAGGGTTCTCAGGCTATCGAGGGATGGCATTGAATCACTCCTTGTGGTCCGCACGGCTACGGACCTGACGGGACGGACAGAGCTCTTAACCTAGCGCTGTTTTCCTTAGCTGGCTAATAACTGGACTCTATGGACAAGTCCAAGGTTCCGATCTCGGCTATCATGCGCCGGTTTTCGTGACAGGCTTTGCGCACTTCGGGCAGGTTTGCGCGTGATCGATTGCCAGGAGATTCGATGAACACCCTCTTTATGCACTGCCGTCCGGGCTTCGAAGGCGAAGTCTGTTCCGAAATCGCCGACCAGGCTGCGCGCCTGAACGTGGCCGGGTATGCCAAGGCCAAGCCGGGCAGCGCCTGTGCCGAGTTCGTCTGCAGCGAGGCGGATGGCACCGAACGCCTGATGCGCGAACTGCGTTTCGCCGAGCTGATCTTTCCGCGGCAATGGGCGCGGGGCGCTTTCGTCGAGCTGCCGGAAACCGACCGCATCAGCGTGATCCTGGCCCAACTGGCGAGTTTTCCGACCTGCGGCAGCCTGTGGCTGGAAGTGCTGGATACCAACGACGGCAAGGAGTTGTCGAACTTCTGCAAGAAATTCGAGGGCCCGCTGCGCAAGGCGCTGACGGCCGCCGGCAAGCTGGTGGAGGATGCGGCCAAGCCGCGCTTGCTGCTGACCTTCAAGAGCGGCCGCGAGGTCTTCGTCGGCCTGGCGGACGCCGGTAATTCAGCGATGTGGCCGATGGGCATTCCGCGCTTGAAGTTCCCCCGGGAAGCGCCGAGCCGTTCGACCCTGAAGCTGGAGGAAGCCTGGCATCACTTCATTCCCCGCGATCAGTGGGATGAGCGCCTGCACGGCGACATGACCGGCGTCGACCTGGGCGCGGCCCCGGGTGGCTGGACCTGGCAACTGGTCAACCGCGGCATGCTGGTCACCGCCGTCGACAACGGGCCGATGGCTGAAAGCCTGATGGACACCGGCCTGGTACAGCACCTGATGGCCGACGGTTTCACCTTCAAGCCCAGGCAGCCGGTGGACTGGATGGTCTGCGACATCGTCGAGAAGCCGGCGCGCAACGCGGCCTTGCTGGAAACCTGGATCGGCGAGGGGTATTGCCGCGAAGCGGTGGTCAACCTGAAGCTGCCGATGAAACAGCGCTATGCGGAAGTGAAACGCTTGCTCGAGCGGATCGAGGAGGGCTTCAAGGCGCGCGGGATTCGCGTGGCCATCGGCTGCAAGCAGCTGTACCACGACCGTGAGGAAGTGACCTGCCATTTGCGCCGGCTGGATACCAAGAAGCCCAGGTCCTGATACGGCGTGTGTCTGTAGGAGCGCAGCTCGCTCGCGATGAACGATATCGCGGGCAAGCCTCGCTCCTGCAGGGTGAGGCAATACGGCAGTTGGCGCCGCTGCCGGCATTGCGCGACAATGCCGGCCAGTTTCAGGAGTGAGTCATGAGTCAAATCATCGATACGCCGGTCGACGGCACGCTGGATGCCACAGGGCTCAATTGCCCGGAACCGGTCATGATGCTGCACCAGCATATCCGTGACCTGCAGCCTGGCGGCCTGCTCAAGGTGATAGCCACCGATCCCTCGACCCGCCGCGACATCCCCAAGTTCTGCGTGTTCCTGGACCATGAGCTGGTCGCTCAGCAGGAAGAGGCCGGCACCTATCTGTACTGGATTCGCAAGAAGTCCGGTTAACCCGCCGCCCGGCTGATACGGATCCGCTTGCGCGCACTGCGTGCCAGGCGGATCGACAGCATCAGCGCCGCACAGCTCAAGCCCGCGATCAAGCCTTCCCACAGCCCGCTCGGGCCGCTGGCAGGACCGAACCAATCGGTCAGCCCCAGCACATATCCCACCGGCAGACCGATGCCCCAATAGGCGAGCAGTGTCAGGACCATGGTCACCCGGGTGTCCTGGTAGCCGCGCAGGGCGCCCGCGCAGATCACCTGGATCGCATCGGAGAACTGATAGAGCGCGGCATACACGATCAGCATCGCGGCCACCTGGATCACCGCAGTGTCCGGGGTGTAGATCGAGGCGATGGACTCGCGCAGCAGCAGGATCAGGCTCGCGGAGAACAAGGCGAACGCCAGCGCCGCGCCCAGCCCGACACCCGCGGCGAAGCGCGCCTGGTGCGGGTTGCCGGCGCCCAGGGCCTGGCCGACCCGCACCGTGACCGCCATGCCCAGGGAGTAAGGAATCATGAACAGCAGGGAACTGATGTTCAGGGCGATCTGGTGCCCGGCGACCACCGTGGCGCCGAGGCTGCCGATCAGCAGTGCAATCACCGCGAAGATGCTCGATTCGGCGAATACCGCGACGCCGATCGGCAGGCCCACGCCCAGCAGGCGCTTGATCACCGCCCATTGCGGCCAGTCGAAACGCTTGAACAGCTGGCTGCTCTGGTAGGCCGGCGCCCAGCGGGTCCAGGCGGCCATGCCGAGCATCATTGCCCACATGACGATGGCGGTGGCCCAGCCGCAACCGACGCCGCCCATGGCCGGCACGCCGAGATGGCCATAGATGAACACGTAGTTGATCGGAATGTTCAGCGCCAGGCCGCACAGGCCCATGACCATGCTCGGCCGCGTGCGGCCCAGGGCGTCGCTGAAGCAGCGCAGGACGTAATACAGGGCCACGGCCGGCATGCCGCTGGCGATGCCGTGCAGGTATTCCATGCAGGGGCCGATCAGTTCCGGGTCGACCTTCATCAGGTGCAGGATCGGTTCGGCGTTGACCAGGATCAGACTGGCGCTCAGGCCGACTACCAGCGCCAGCCACAACGCCTGGCGCACCAGCGGGCCGATTTCGCCAAAGGTGCCGGCGCCGACCCGCTGGGCGACTTTCGGGGTGGTGGCCAGCAGGGTGCCGGTCATCAGCAGGAACACCGGAATCCAGATCGAGTTACCCAGCGCGACCGCCGCCAGGTCCCGCGGGCTGACTCGTCCGGCCATCACCGCATCGACGAAGCCCATGGCCGTGGTCGCCAGCTGCGCGATCATGATCGGCAGGGCCAGGGCCAGCAGGCTGCGCAATTCCAGGCGCACCCGGGCCGGGCGGTTGAGGGAGGAGGCGGGGGTATCGATCACGGAGTTCACAGGCGAAGCGTCCACAGGGTTGATGCGCAGGGCGGCGTATTCTACGCGTTGACGGATGGGTCAGGAAAAAACCTCTGTTGTCGATTTGTAAGCGCCGACAGCTGGCCCCGCGGCGGATTGCTCGCTGGCTCAATACGCTCATCTACGCCTAAACTGCGGCACTGCGAAAGGAGCCTGCCATGCTGATTGTTGCCGACGAAAATATTCCCCTGCTCGATGCCTTTTTTTCCGGTTTTGGCGAGATCCGCCGTTTCCCCGGGCGGGCCATCGACCGCGCCGCCATCGAGGGCGCCGATGTGTTGCTGGTGCGTTCGGTGACCCAGGTCAGCCGCGAGTTGCTCGAAGGCAGCCAGGTGCGTTTTGTCGGCACCTGCACCATCGGCACCGATCACCTGGACCTCGAGTACTTCGATGAGGCGGGCATTCGCTGGTCCAGTGCGCCGGGCTGTAATGCGCGCGGAGTAGTCGACTATGTGCTGGGCAGTTTGCTGACCCTGGCGGAAATCGAAGGCGTCGACCTGGCCCAACGCACTTACGGTGTGGTCGGCGCGGGTGAGGTCGGCGGGCGACTGATCGAGGTGTTGCGTGGCCTGGGCTGGAACGTCCTGGTCTGCGACCCGCCGCGGCAGGCGGCCGAGGAGGGCGACTATGTCAGCCTCGAGCAGATCCTCGCGCAGTGCGACGTGATCAGCCTGCACACCCCCCTGACCAAGGGAGGCGAGTTGCCGACCTGGCACCTGTTGGACAAGTCGAAACTGCGGCGCCTGCGCTCCGGCGCCTGGCTGATCAATGCCAGCCGCGGCGCGGTGGTGGATAACGCTGCCCTGCGCGAGGTGTTGCTGGAGCGCGAAGACTTGCAGGCGGTCCTGGATGTCTGGGAGGGCGAGCCTCAGGTCGATGTGGCCCTGGCCGACCTGTGCGTGCTGGCGACGCCGCATATCGCTGGCTACAGCCTCGACGGCCGGCAGCGCGGTACGGCGCAGATCTATCAGGCGCTTTGCGATTTCCTTGGGCAGCCGCCGTCGATTCGCCTGCATGATCTGCTGCCGCGGCCATGGCTGGCGCAAGTGAGCCTCGATGCCGGCAGCGATCCGGCGTGGTCCTTGGCGACGATCTGCCGGGCCGTCTACGACCCGCGCCGCGACGATGCGGATTTCCGCCGCAGCCTGGTGGGCAGCGTGGCCGAACAGCGCGCCGCATTCGACGCCTTGCGCAAGGGCTATCCGCCGCGTCGGGAAATCGACGGGCTGGCCGTGCATTTGCAAGGCGAGGCCGCCGGCCTGCAGCAGATCGTCACGGCCCTGGGAGCGGTGCTGGTGCGCTGAGCTATTGCTCCTTCGTGCCGCCTTCTGGCGTCGTGGAGGAGGAACGGCGGGCATAAAAAACCCGGCGCCGGGGCCGGGTCAAGAGGACGTGAGGCTAGGTGTCAATCTTGCTGCGCAGGCTTGACCAGTCGCTTTTCCAGTTCGCGGCAGGCGTTCTGGATCATGTCTTCGGTGATCGGTACTTCGCGGCCCTGAGCGTCGATGATGGCGCATCCCAGAGACTGGTCGGGGTGGGTACGAATCACTTCAATCTTGTCATTGCTGCTCTGTTGCAAGGACATGGCCTGTCTCCTCATCAGGTAGGGCGTCATCAGGTAGTGCGCTTACTTTAAAACCGCCAGGTGACCAAGCTGTGACAACTCCCTGCCGGGTTCACTGCGGCGTTTCGCATGAAGCATCAGTCCACCAGAAATGCCGGTGGAGTTCCACTCGGAACTTAGACCAATAGCATCTAGGCTCTAGCGTCAGTGGACATAATTAACCTGACTCATTGTGATTCAGTTTGGTTCAAGCAAAATCAGCTTCCAGCAAAGTCGGGTCCCGGCCCGATTCCCCGCGGGGCCAGGCCGCGGTGGATGGTCCGGCCCGGCTCTCAGGTAGGTTCCCGAATGAATGTCTTGCTCTCTTCGCGTCAACGCCGGGCGATCCGCCTGGCCAGCCGTTTCATCGCGCCTTATCGCTGGCAGGCCCTGGGCGCATTGCTGGCGCTGGTGGTGACCGTGGGCATCACGCTGTCCATGGGGCAGGGTATCCGGCTGTTGGTCGATCGGGGTTTCATGACTGGTTCGCCGGACCTGCTCAACCAGTCCATCGGCCTGTTCCTGCTGCTGGTGGTGGGGCTCGCGGTGGGAACGTTCGTGCGTTTCTACCTGGTGTCGTGGATCGGCGAGCGCTGCGTGGCGGACATCCGTCGACAGGTGTTCAATCACCTGATCTACCTGCATCCGGGCTTCTATGAGAACAACCGCAGCTCGGAGATCCAGTCGCGGCTGACCGCCGACACGACCTTGCTGCAGTCGGTGATCGGTTCGTCGCTGTCGCTGTTCTTGCGCAACGCGCTGATGGTGATCGGCGGCATCGTGCTGCTGTTCGTCACCAACCCCAAGCTCACCAGCATCGTGGTGATCGCCTTGCCCCTGGTCCTGGCGCCGATCCTGATTTTCGGGCGCCGGGTGCGCAACCTGTCGCGCCTGAGCCAGGACCGTATCGCCGATGTCGGCAGTTACGTGGCGGAAACCCTGGGGCAGATCAAGACGGTCCAGGCCTACAACCACCAGTCGCAGGACGAGCGACGTTTTGCCCTGACCGTGGAGGAGGCGTTCAACACGGCGCGGCGGCGCATCGTCCAGCGGGCGTGGTTGATTACCCTGGTGATCGTGCTGGTGTTGGGGGCGGTCGGGGTGATGCTCTGGGTCGGTGGCATGGATGTGATCGCCGGGCGCATTTCCAGTGGCGAACTGGCGGCCTTTGTCTTCTACAGCCTGATCGTCGGCAGTGCGTTCGGCACCCTCAGCGAGGTGATCGGTGAGTTGCAGCGCGCCGCGGGTGCGGCGGAGCGGATTGCCGAACTGCTGCGCTCGGAAAGCCTGATCCAGCCACCCAGCGAGGGGCTGCTGGCCTTGCCCGAGCGGGTGCGGGGCGAGCTGGTGATGGAAAACCTGCGTTTTTCCTACCCCTCGCGTCCGGACACTTATGCCGTCGATGGCCTGAGCCTGAGCGTCCGCGAGGGCGAAACCCTGGCGCTGGTCGGGCCGTCGGGGGCCGGTAAATCGACCATCTACGACCTGCTGCTGCGGTTCTACGACCCGGAGCAGGGGCGCATCCTGCTCGACGGCGTGCCCGTGACCCGCCTCGACCCTCAGGCGCTGCGCCGCTGTTTTGCCCTGGTCTCGCAAAACCCGGCGCTGTTCTTCGGCAGCATCGAGGAGAACATTCGCTATGGCCAGCCGTCGGCCACGGCCGAGCAGGTCAGGGAGGCGGCCAGGATCGCCCATGCCCATGAGTTCATCGAGAGGATGCCCCAGGGTTACCAGACCCATCTGGGCGAAGGTGGACAGGGGCTTTCCGGCGGCCAGCGCCAGCGCCTGGCGATTGCCCGGGCGCTGCTGGTGGATGCGCCGATCCTGTTGCTGGACGAAGCCACCAGCGCCCTGGATGCCCAGAGCGAGCATCTGATCCAGCAAGCCTTGCCCAGCCTGATGCACAACCGCACCACCCTGGTGATCGCCCATCGCCTGGCCACGGTGAAGAACGCCGACCGGATCGCGGTAATGGATCAAGGCCGGCTGGTGGCCGTGGGCACTCACCAGGAACTGATCGCCAGCAATTCACTGTATGCGCGCCTGGCGGCGTTGCAGTTCGACCAGCCGGCGTCCTCCTGAGGCGAAGGTGTCGGTCTGCCCGGCCGCCGGAAACAAAAATGCCCGCATCGTCGCGGGCATTTTCATTGGGCGCTAGCGCCTACAGATCGTCGAAATAGCGTTCATGCCAATCTACCAGTGGCTGCGGCGAATTGAGCTTCTGGCCGTAGATCACCGAATAGGACAGCACGTTCTGCACGTATTGGCGGGTTTCGTCGAACGGGATGCTTTCCACCCAGACGTCGAAACTCAGGTGGTCGGCGCCCCGCAGCCACTGGCGCACACGGCCCGGGCCGGCGTTGTAAGCGGCGGACGCGAGCACCCGGTTGCCATTGAACTGGCTGTGCACCTGGCTCAGGTAGGCGGCGCCGAGCTGGATGTTCTTGTCCGGGTCCAGCACCTGCTGCGGCGAGGCCAGCGGAATGCTGAACTTGCGCGCGGTTTCCTTGGCGGTGCCGGGCATCAGTTGCATCAGGCCGGCCGCGCCCACCCCGGAGCGGGCATCGTCCATGAACGCGCTTTCCTGGCGGGTAATGGCGAACACCCAGCTCGAGTGCAGGCCGCGGACCTTGGCTTCGCGCACCAGGGTGTCGCGGTGGGCCATCGGGAAGCGGATGTCCAGGTCGTCCCAGTATTTCGCCTGGCTGATGGTGCGGATCGCCGGGAAGTACCATTTCAGGTCGTAGGCCAGCTTGGCCTGGGCGACCATTTCGTCGCGGTTGAAGTGGCGGCTGACGTGGTACCACTCGCGACGGCCATCGACGATCTGGCCCCGGGCATGGAATTCCAGGGCCCGACGCACGCCCGGTGTATTGCGTACCTTGTTGATCACTTGCTGGCTGAGCATCAGCGGCTTGTTGTTCAACTGATACGGCAACTGGGTGCGGTCGGCGGCGAGGAAACCGTAGAAGTCGCGCTCGTTGGCCAGGCCTTTATAGAGAGCCTGGGCCTGTGGGTTCTGCGGTTCGGCCAGCTCCAGGCTGCGAGCCTGCCAATAGCGCCAGCGGTTGGTGGTGGCGAGATCCTGGGGCAGCTTGCGGGTCAACTGGTAAGCATCTTCCCAGCGGGCCAGGCGCAGCAGCAGGCGCAGGCGCCACTCGGAAACCGTGTTGTCGCGCAGCTCGGGGTCGTATTGGGTCATCACGTCCAAGCCGCGGCTGTCGAAGCGCCGTGCCAGGGTCAGGCCGATTTCCCGGGCGATCGCCACTTTTTCGTCACGCGAGAAATGCATGCTGCTGGCATAGCCGTCGAGCAGGGCCATGGCCCTGTCCGGGTCCTGGCGAGCCAGGCGGCGCAGGCCCAGGCCGACCACGTCGGACATGGCTTCGCTGGCCGGGGTGAAGCGCGAAGGCTGGCTGAGCAGTTCGGGCTTCTGCGCGACATCGATCAACAGCCGACCCTGGGGGGCGAGGGTGCTCATACCTTTGACCAGGCTGTTGGCCAGCGCGTAGTTGCGCGCTTCGGCGGCCAGTTTGGCGCGCTGCCAGCGTTTCTGCTCGGTCAACTGGCCTTCGGCAGCCCATTGCGCGAACAGCGCGTCGCAGGTGGCTGGCAGGGATTTGCCGCTCAGCCACAGCTTGTCGGTGGCGGCGTAGCCTTCAGCCTTGAGGTTGTGGCCCAGCTGATATTGCGCGTTCAGGCAATCCAGCTCGGTGAAGTTGAGCTTGGGGTCGTAGTACTTGACGAAGGTGGCCCAGTCACCGCGTTCGGCCAGCCAGCGCAGCCAGCGCAGTTTCATCCAGTTGGCCTGGGGCAGGTCGCCGTGCTCGCCGAGGAACTTCTCGATCTCGGCATTGCTGGCCGTCTTGAGCCGGGCAGTCAGCTCGTCATAGGCCAGGTAGGGCTCGAGCGGGTAGTCCGCCAGTGCCTGGCTGTAGCGGAAATACGGCCCGGAGTCGCCCTTGGCCAGGGCGCGCTTGGCTTCATCGTAGTATTGACGCTGGAGGGTGAGGTCCGCGGCCTGCGCAGAGTGCACGGCAGAGGCTGAAAGAAGCAGGCAGGAAAAAAGATTGAAAAGGCGACTGCGCATGAGACATCCGTGCAGAGAAATCATGACAAGTGCCGACGAGGCCAACACTGATTGTTCCCTAGCTTAGCCTTTTGCCAGCAACGGGTGAAAGCTTTGCCCGTCTCTCGCCGCCAGTTCGCGGCAAATGTTGTTCCGGGTGCTTCAGAGGCGAAAATGCCGGCCTTATGGGGCCTCAACTCAGGTAGAATGCGCGCCCGGTTTTTGGAGAAGCTCATGACCCTGCTCAAATTCAGCGATGTGTCCCTTGCTTTCGGCGCTATGCCGCTGTTGGACAAGGTGTCCTGGCAGATCGCCCGTGGCGAGCGGGTGTGCATCATCGGTCGTAACGGTACTGGCAAATCCAGCATGCTGAAGCTGGTCAAGGGCGATCAGAAGCCCGACGACGGTTCCGTATGGCGCACGCCCGGCCTGAAAATCGGCGAATTGCCGCAAGAACTGCCGGTGGCTGACGAGCGGACGGTGTTCGACGTCGTCGCCCAGGGCCTCGATGGCGTGGGCGAGCTGCTGGCGCAGTATCACCACCTGAGCCAGAACATCGTCACCGATGCCGACCTGGAAAAACTCATGCACGTCCAGCATGACCTCGAGGCCCGTGACGGCTGGCGTCTGCAGACGCTGGTGGACAGCACCCTGAGCCGCCTGCAACTGCCGGCCGACAAGACCCTGGCCGAGCTGTCCGGTGGCTGGCGTCGCCGCGTGCTGCTGGCCCAGGCCCTGGTGTCCGAACCGGACCTGCTGCTGCTCGACGAGCCGACCAACCACCTGGATATCGGCGCCATCGCCTGGCTGGAAGAAGCCCTGAAGGATTTCCAGGGCGCGGTCCTCTTCATTACCCACGACCGTTCCTTCCTGCAAAACCTGGCGACCCGGATTCTCGAGCTGGACCGTGGCGGCCTGATCGACTGGAACGGCGACTACGCCAGCTTCCTGGTGCACAAGGAAGCGATGCTGGCGGCCGAAGAGACCGCCAACGCGCTGTTCGACAAGCGTCTGGCCCAGGAAGAGGTGTGGATCCGTCAGGGCATCAAGGCCCGTCGTACTCGTAACGAAGGCCGGGTGCGGGCGCTCAAGGCGCTGCGGGTCGAGCGCAGCGAGCGCCGCGAACGGACCGGCAAGGCCAATATCCAGCTGGAGACCGCCGAGAAATCCGGCAAGCAGGTGATGGTCCTCGAAGACGTGAGCTTCGCCCATCCGGACGGTCCGTTCCTGGTGAAGAACTTCTCCATGGTCCTGCAGCGCGGCGATCGTATCGGCCTGCTGGGCGCCAACGGTACCGGCAAGACCACGCTGCTCAAGCTGATGCTCGGGGGCCTGGTGCCAACCAGCGGCAAGGTCGAGGAGGGGACGCGCATCGACGTGGCTTACTTCGACCAGTTGCGTCATCAACTGGACCTGGAAAAGACCGTGATCGATAACGTTGCCGAAGGTCGCGACTTCATCGAGATCGATGGCCAGAGCCGTCACGTGCTCAGCTACCTGGGCGATTTCCTGTTCAGCCCGCAGCGTGCCCGCACGCCGGTCAAGGCGCTGTCCGGCGGTGAGCGTGCCCGTCTGTTGCTGGCCAAGCTGTTCAGCAAGCCGGCCAACCTGCTGGTACTCGACGAACCGACCAACGACCTGGACGTGGAAACCCTCGAACTGCTGGAAGAAGTGCTGCTGACCTTCCAGGGCACGGTGCTGATGGTCAGCCACGACCGGGCATTCCTCGACAACGTGGTCACCAGCACCCTGGTGTTCGAGGGCGAAGGCAAGGTTCGCGAATACGTCGGCGGTTATCAGGACTGGCTGCGCCAGGGTGGTTCGCCACGCCTGCTGGGCGTGACCGAGAACAAGTCCGGCAAGGCCGAGCTGAATTCGGCGGTGGTCGCGCCTGTCGCGGCGGCACCTGCCGTGGCGCAGGAAGCGCCTGCGGCGAAGAAGAAGCTCAGCTATAAGTTGCAGCGCGAACTCGAGGCCTTGCCTGGCCAGATCGAGGCGATGGAGCAGCAAATCGCTGCCGTGGAGGCGGAAATGGCCGACGCCGGCTTCTATCAGCGTCCCGCCGCCGAGACGACGGCAGTCATCGCCCAGCTGGAATGGCTCAACGCTGAACTGGATGTGCTGGTCGAACGCTGGGCCGAGCTGGATGCCTGAGTGACCTGGTGGCAATAAAAAAGCCCGACATCGATGTCGGGCTTTTTTATAGGGAGGGGTGGTAAGCGCAGGGGCTTGCCGTCGATGGGTTCAGCGTTTGACCAGGTGCACGGCCAATACGTCGCAGGGTGCACCGTGCAGCACGTCGTTGGCGGTCGAGCCCAGCAGCAGGGCCAGGCCATGGCGACCATGGCTGCCGACCACGATCAGGTCGCACTCCTGTTCCTTGGCCAGATGATGGATTTCCTGGCGTGGCTGGCCATAGGTCAGGTGGCTGTATTCCTTGGACAGCTCAGGGTATTTGGTGATGAGGCGATCGAGGCGTTCCTTGGCCTGGTCGAACTGTTGCTGTTGCAATTGGGACAGGTCCATCGGTACGTCGCCGCCGAACGCCATGGCCATCGGTTCGACAATGTGCACCAGGGACAATTTGGCGCCGTTGCTGACCGAGAGCTCGCGAGCCCGGTGAATAACAGGATCGCACTCTTCGGTTAGATCTACGGCGACCAGAATATGGTGGTAGGGCATGAGGTGCTCCTCCTGAGGATTGCAATAGCTTCAAGTATGGCTGGTTTCAAGCGGATTGGTTCCGACCTGGATCAATCGGCTCGTCAAGAATCGGGAGTACAGATATGACGGTCTGGATAGTGGTGTCAATCCTCGCGCTGGTGTTGAGCCCGCTGGCATGGTTGCGTCCGTCGCGCCGCCAGAGCGGGCAGATAGCCCTGCGCATGGAGGCGCGACGCATGGGGTTGGCCATGCAATTGGCGCCCCAGGAGTGGCCGCACTGGATGGTTCCGCAGCCGCCGAACCCCTGTGCGCAGTACCACCGGCCGCGGCGCAGTGCGCAGGCGGCCTGCTGGGTCTATTGGCAAAGCGCGCCGGGCGTGTGGGTCAACCAGTGGCGGGAAGAATGCGAGGACGCGGCCTTGCTCGAGCAGTTCCGAACACTGCCCGCCAATGTGTTCAAGATCGAGGCTGATCGGCAGATGGTCGTCTTGTATTGGGGTGAGCGGGGCGAAGCCAGTGTTTTGCAAGACATTGCCGCGGTACTCAAGGCCCTGGCATGAGGCACTTCTGCGCTGCAATGGCGCAGAAGCAGTGAACCGCGGGCAATAAAAAGCCCGACAGAGTCGGGCTGGGGTTGGCCAGGCAGGCCGGTAAATCCTGTTGATCCCTTTGTTCCGGGGTGTGACCGGATAAATATGCCGTGATCTTACGCCTGGTTTTCGCTCGGCGTGTTCCATTTTTGCTCTAAGGTTGTGCCAGCGTAGTCGCGAGGCGTCTGCGGATGCGGTGTATTAGGGCGATTTTTCTAAAGATTGATCCTATGAATGTCGTGGAATGTGCGTGGGATATCGATGGCGCTGCCGGCCTGGAGTGACCGCGAAGTCGCGTTTCAAACAGCCTTTTGGGCGATTGACAATTGTCGGATTTTCCGTGAATGTGGCGTACCCAAATCAAACGGGCGTATGAATTGAGCGTTTGTATTAGCTGAGCGCTCCTACAGAATCCCGACTATCGCGTTGGCGGGTGTGCCTGGCGGATTGGCGTAGCATCGATGGAAACGTCGCTGTCGAGCCAGAAGTTAGCGTCCGACGTGTACTGTTCAGCTTCCATATCGTGGAGATCAGTTGATGATTTACGAAGGTAAAGCCATCACGGTTAAGGCTCTTGAAAGTGGCATCGTCGAATTGAATTTCGACCTCAAGGGTGAGTCCGTCAACAAGTTCAACCGTCTTACCCTGAACGAACTGCGTTCGGCCGTGGACGCCATCAAGGCAGATGCGTCGATCAAGGGTGTGATCGTCAGCAGTGGCAAGGACGTGTTCATCGTCGGCGCCGACATCACCGAATTTGTCGACAACTTCAAGCTGCCGGATGCCGAGCTTGTTGCAGGCAACCTCGAAGCCAACAAGATTTTCAGCGATTTCGAAGACCTCAATGTTCCGACCGTTGCCGCGATCAATGGCATCGCGCTGGGTGGCGGTCTGGAAATGTGCCTGGCAGCGGACTACCGCGTCATGTCGACCAGCGCCAAGATCGGCCTGCCGGAAGTCAAGCTGGGTATCTACCCGGGCTTCGGCGGTACCGTTCGCCTGCCGCGCATCATCGGTGCCGACAACGCCATCGAGTGGATTGCCGCTGGCAAGGAAAACCGTGCCGAAGACGCGCTGAAAGTCGGTGCCGTCGACGCGGTCGTCGCTCCGGAAAAACTTCATGAAGCCGCCCTGGCCACCGTCAAGCGCGCCATCTCCGGCGAGTTCGACTACAAGGCCAAGCGTCAGCCGAAGCTGGAAAAGCTCAAGCTCAACGCCATCGAACAGATGATGTCCTTCGAAACCGCCAAGGGTTTTGTCGCCGGCCAGGCTGGCCCGAACTACCCGGCGCCGGTCGAAGCCATCAAGACCATCCAGAAAGCCGCCAACTTCGGTCGTGACAAGGCGCTGGAAGTGGAGGCCGCAGGCTTCGTCAAACTGGCCAAGACTTCTGCCGCGCAGAGCCTGATCGGCCTGTTCCTGAATGACCAGGAGTTGAAGAAAAAGGCCAAGGCCTATGACGAAATCGCCCACGACGTGAAGCAGGCCGCCGTACTTGGCGCCGGCATCATGGGCGGCGGTATCGCCTACCAGTCGGCGTCCAAGGGCACGCCGATCCTGATGAAAGACATCAACGAACACGGTATCGAGCAGGGGCTGGCGGAAGCCGCCAAGCTGCTGGTCGGCCGCGTCGACAAAGGTCGCATGACCGCGGCGAAGATGGCCGAAGTGCTCAACGGCATTCGCCCGACGCTGTCCTACGGTGACTTCGGTCACGTCGACCTGGTGGTCGAGGCGGTCGTCGAGAACCCGAAGGTCAAGCAAGCGGTACTGGCTGAAGTCGAAGCCCAGGTCAAAGAGGACACCATCCTCGCCTCGAACACCTCGACCATTTCCATCAGCCTGCTGGCCAAGGCCCTCAAGCGTCCGGAAAACTTCGTCGGCATGCACTTCTTCAACCCGGTGCATATGATGCCGCTGGTCGAAGTCATCCGTGGTGAGAAGTCCAGCGAGCTGGCGGTCGCCACCACCGTTGCCTACGCCAAGAAAATGGGCAAGAACCCGATCGTGGTCAACGACTGCCCGGGCTTCCTGGTCAACCGCGTACTGTTCCCGTACTTCGGCGGTTTCGCCAAGCTGGTCAGCGCCGGTGTGGACTTCGTCCGTATCGACAAGATCATGGAAAAATTCGGCTGGCCGATGGGCCCGGCCTACCTGATGGACGTGGTCGGCATCGACACTGGCCACCATGGCCGCGATGTGATGGCCGAAGGTTTCCCGGATCGCATGAAGGACGACCGTCGTTCGGCCGTCGACGTGCTCTACGAAGCCAAGCGCCTGGGCCAGAAGAACGGCAAGGGTTTCTACGCCTACGAGGCCGACAAGAAAGGCAAGCAGAAGAAAGTGGCCGACCCTTCGGTGCTGGAAGTGCTCAAGCCGATCGTCTACGAGCAGCGTGAAGTCACCGACGAGGACATCATCAACTGGATGATGATCCCGCTGTGCCTGGAAACCGTTCGTTGCCTGGAAGACGGCATCGTCGAAACCGCGGCCGAAGCCGACATGGGCCTGGTCTACGGTATTGGTTTCCCTCCATTCCGTGGCGGTGCGCTGCGCTACATCGATTCGATCGGTGTTGCCGAGTTCGTTGCCCTGGCCGACCAGTACGCCGATCTGGGCGCGCTGTACCACCCGACCGCGAAGCTGCGTGAAATGGCCAAGAACGGCCAGAGCTTCTTCGGTTAAGCGCCCCCTACTAGAGCGAGAGTGAATATATGAGCTTGAATCCTAGAGACGTCGTGATTGTCGACTTCGGTCGTACTCCGATGGGCCGCTCCAAGGGCGGCATGCACCGCAACACCCGCGCCGAAGACATGTCGGCGCACCTGATCAGCAAACTGCTGGAACGCAACGCCAAGGTCGATCCGGCGGAAGTCGAGGATGTGATCTGGGGCTGTGTGAACCAGACCCTGGAGCAGGGCTGGAACATCGCGCGCATGGCGTCGCTGATGACCCAGATCCCGCACACCTCCGCGGGCCAGACCGTCAGCCGCCTGTGCGGCTCGTCGATGAGCGCATTGCACACAGCCGCCCAGGCGATCATGACCGGCAACGGTGACGTGTTCGTGGTCGGTGGCGTCGAGCATATGGGCCACGTGAGCATGATGCACGGTGTCGATCCGAACCCGCACATGTCCCTGTACGCGGCGAAAGCCTCGGGCATGATGGGCCTGACCGCCGAGATGCTGGGCAAGATGCACGGCATTACCCGCGAGCAACAGGATGCCTTCGGCCTGCGCTCCCACCAGCTTGCCCACAAGGCGACGGTGGAAGGCAAGTTCAAGGACGAAATCATCCCGATGCAGGGCTACGACGAGAACGGTTTCCTGAAACTGTTCGACTACGACGAAACCATTCGTCCCGAGACCACCCTGGAAAGCCTGGCGACCCTCAAGCCTGCGTTCAATCCCAAGGGCGGTACCGTGACTGCCGGTACTTCTTCGCAGATCACCGACGGTGCTTCGTGCATGATCGTGATGTCGGCGCAGCGTGCCCAGGACCTGGGCATCCAGCCGATGGCGGTGATCCGCTCGATGGCGGTGGCAGGTGTGGACCCAGCGATCATGGGCTATGGTCCAGTACCGGCTACGCAGAAAGCACTGAAGCGCGCGGGCCTGGGAATTGCCGATATCGACTTCTTCGAGCTCAACGAAGCTTTCGCCGCGCAGGCCCTGCCTGTGCTGAAAGACTTGAAAGTACTCGACAAGATGAACGAGAAGGTTAACCTGCACGGCGGCGCGATCGCCCTGGGTCACCCGTTCGGTTGTTCCGGTGCGCGTATCTCCGGCACCTTGCTCAATGTCATGAAGCAAAATGGCGGCACCTTTGGCGTGTCCACCATGTGCATCGGCCTTGGCCAGGGCATTGCCACCGTCTTCGAACGCGTTTAAGCGTTGCGTCGATGGAAGCCGGGGCCCAGTGCCCCGGTTTTTGTTTTCTGAAGATTTATTTGTTTTTATTTGAAAAAGATTTTGCACGAGGGCCAGAGCATGCAGTTACAACCCGGGCTCTATCAGCATTACAAGGGGCCGCAGTACCGTGTTTTCAGCGTGGCGCGGCATTCCGAGACGGAAGAAGAAGTGGTGTTCTACCAAGCCCTGTATGGCGATTACGGCTTTTGGGTGCGTCCCTTGAGCATGTTCCTGGAGTCCGTCGAAGTTGACGGCGAGCAGGTGCCACGCTTTGCTTTGGTGCAGGCCGAGGCCAGTCTTTTTTCGCCGGTCTGAGCCGGGGTCGCGCAGAACCCTGCGCTTGACCTCACCTTGTTGCCACTATATATAGCGGTGCCGCGTCAGGCGCCAACCGCCTCTCACTTCTCGAATTCAGGAATTTTCCGATCCATGGGCAAATCGCTGGTCATTGTGGAATCCCCGGCTAAGGCCAAGACCATCAACAAGTACTTGGGCAACCAATACGTGGTGAAGTCGAGTATCGGCCATATCCGAGACCTGCCCACCAGCGGTTCGGCGAGTGCCGCCAAAGAGCCTGCCGCCAAGCGTGGCAAGGCGGCTGCTGGTGAAGCGCCCGCGCTGTCGGCCAAGGAGAAGGCACGCAAGCAGCTGGTCTCGCGCATGGGCGTCGATCCGGAACACGGCTGGAAAGCCAAGTACGAGATCCTTCCGGGCAAGGAAAAAGTCATCGAAGAGCTGCGCCGGCTCGCCAAGGATGCCGACACCATCTATCTCGCAACGGACTTGGACCGCGAAGGGGAGGCCATTGCCTGGCACCTGCGGGAAGCCATTGGTGGGGATGACAGCCGCTACAAGCGCGTGGTGTTCAACGAAATCACCAAGAAGGCGATCCAGGAAGCCTTCTCCCAGCCGGGCGAGCTGGATATCGACCGGGTCAATGCCCAGCAGGCGCGGCGTTTCCTCGACCGCGTGGTGGGCTACATGGTTTCGCCGCTGTTGTGGGCCAAGATCGCCCGTGGCCTGTCCGCCGGCCGTGTGCAATCGGTCGCGGTAAAGCTGGTGGTGGAGCGTGAGCGCGAGATCCGTGCCTTCATCCCTGAAGAGTACTGGGAGGTCCATGCCGATCTCGGTACCGCCAAGGGCGCCAATGTGCGTTTCGAAGTGGCCCGCGAAAACGGCGAAGCCTTCAAGCCGCTGAACGAAGCCCAGGCCATGGCGGCCCTGGAGAAGCTCAAGGCCTCGACCTACACCATCGCCAAGCGTGAAGACAAACCGACCAGCAGCAAGCCGTCGGCGCCTTTCATTACCTCTACCCTGCAGCAGGCCGCGAGCAACCGCCTGGGCTTCGGGGTGAAGAAAACCATGATGATGGCCCAGCGTCTGTATGAAGCCGGCTACATCACCTATATGCGTACCGACTCGACCAACCTCTCGGCTGATGCCTTGACGATGGCGCGTACCTACATCGAAGAAGAGTTCGGCAACAAATACCTGCCGTCTTCGCCGAACTTCTACAGCAGCAAGGAAGGGGCCCAGGAGGCGCACGAAGCGATTCGTCCGTCCGATGTTAATACCCACCCGAGCAAGCTGTCGGGCATGGAGCGCGACGCTGAGCGTCTCTACGAGCTGATCTGGCGCCAGTTCGTGGCCTGCCAGATGCTGCCGGCGCAATACCTGTCGACCACCGTCAGTGTCGCCGCTGGCGGCTTCGAGCTGCGTGCCAAAGGCCGTATCCTCAAGTTCGACGGTTACACCCGCGTCATGCCGCAGATGAGCAAGCCGGGCGACGACGATGTCCTGCCGGACATGGCGCAGGGCGATGTGCTGAAGCTGATCAAGCTCGACCCAAGCCAGCACTTCACCAAGCCGCCGGCGCGTTACTCCGAAGCCAGCCTGGTCAAGGAAATGGAAAAACGTGGCATCGGTCGTCCTTCGACCTATGCGGCGATCATTTCCACCATCCAGGATCGTGGTTATGTAGCGCTGCACAACCGTCGTTTCTATTCGGAAAAGATGGGCGATATCGTCACCGAGCGTCTGTCCGAGAGCTTTTCCAACCTGATGGACTACGGTTTCACCGCCGGCATGGAAGAGCACCTCGACGACGTGGCCCAGGGCGAGCGTGACTGGAAAAACGTGCTTGACGAGTTCTATGGCGACTTCAAGAAGAAGCTCGAAGTGGCCGAAGGCACTGAAAGCGGCATGCGCGCCAACCAGCCGGTGATGACCGACATCCCATGCCTCACCTGTGGTCGCCCGATGCAGATTCGTACCGCGTCCACCGGTGTGTTCCTCGGTTGCTCGGGCTACAGCCTGCCGCCGAAGGAGCGTTGCAAGGCAACGGTCAACCTGGTGCCGGGCGACGAAATCGCCGCGGACGACGAAGGCGAGTCGGAATCGCTGGTGCTGCGTGGCAAGCACCGTTGCCCGATCTGCAGCACTGCGATGGACGCCTATCTGCTGGACGAGAAACGCAAGCTGCACATCTGTGGCAACAACCCGGATTGCGCGGGTTATGAGATCGAAGAGGGCAGCTACCGCATCAAGGGCTACGAAGGGCCGAGCCTGGAGTGCGACAAGTGTGGCAGCGAAATGCAGCTCAAGACCGGCCGTTTCGGCAAGTTCTTCGGTTGCACCAACCCGACCTGCAAGAACACCCGCAAGCTGCTCAAGAGTGGCGACGCGGCGCCGCCGAAGATGGATCCGGTGAAGATGCCCGAGCTGAAATGCGAGAAGGTCAACGACACCTATATCCTGCGCGACGGCGCTTCCGGGTTGTTCCTGGCGGCCAGTCAGTTCCCGAAAAACCGTGAGACCCGCGCTCCCTTGGTGATCGAGCTGATTCCGCACAAGGATGAGATTGATCCCAAGTATCACTTCCTCTGCGAAGCGCCGAAAAAGGATCCGGACGGTCGCCCGGCGGTAGTCCGCTACAGCCGCAAGACCAAGGAGCAGTACGTGCAGACCGAAGTCGACGGCAAGCCGACCGGCTGGCGCGCGTTCTACGATGGCGGTAGCTGGAAGGTCGAAGACAAGCGCTAACGTCCGTATCGGGCGTTTCCGCCAGGCCGCGCAGGCTCCTCAAGGGGCGCGCGGCCTTTCTTTTGGGCTTGCGGTTGGCCGGAGTGTTCCACGACACTGTACGGCCAGCCCGCTGTTATTTATTCGTTGTGGAGACTGCCGTCATGGCCCACGAACTCTATACCCGTACCAACCAGAAAATTTATTTTGCCGGCTTGTCGCTGGAAGCCCTGGCGCGGGCCGAAGCGGGCGGGGCGATGAATGCCCAGGCGCTGGTGCAGGCGGGACGAGAGTCGGTGCTGTTTCATCTGTACGGTGCGTTGCTTGGCCTGTGTCATGAGATCGCCGGTTTCTATCGCTTGCCGCAAGCCAACGCGTCGCGTGCGGAGTTGCTGTTGACCCGGGAAGTGCTGCACAGCATCGCCATTCCCGAGCTGGCCGAACTGGTCGAGCTGGCACATAACCCACAGACTTGGCTGGCGAAGTTGCTGGCGGCCCATTCGGCCATGTTCCAGCCGCCACGGGTGCCGCACAAACCCAAGGGCGATGTCACCCAGCCGTTGATCGTTGCCGTCAATCTCGATGAAGAAGAGCCGCCTGAATTGAGTCGGGAAGAATTGGAGCTCTGGCGGCAGAACCTCAAGGCTCTGGCGATTCGCTTCCGTGACGGCTTGAACGAGTGCTGAGCGGCGGTAGCGCAATAGCGACGTGTATGTCCCCCATTCAAGGATGATCAATGGCTGGTGCTAGAGAGGCGAATGCGCTGCCTGCGCTGTTCGATGATGTGGATCGTCTGGTAGATGCGGCCGTCTCGCCTCGGGACCTGCTCAAGGCGGTGGAGCGGATCCGCGATTTTCCCGGACCGCTGGTCCTGAGCCGCTTTGATCCCAACTCCAAAAAACTGGCCTGGTTTCTCTGCATTGCCGGCATCCTCATCTGGCCGCTGTTGATTCCCGGGATCTACCTGATGCAACGACGCGGTGCGACGCACTTTATCCATCCGGATGTGGTGCAAGGGTTATCGCGCAAGATCATCCACAAAGCGGCGCTGCTGAACACCGGCCTGAGTGATGGGACGGCTTTGGCTATGTTGACCCTGGCGGTGCTGATGGATGAGTTTGCGCACTATCGCCGGGGCAACTATTCCCAAGAACTCAAAAGTTCTTTGTCGGGCGTTTATCGTGGTGCGGTGCATGATTTGCCTTATGCGTTCCACCACTTGCATTACGTCGACAAGGAAACTTATGAGGTATCGGTTTCCGATGGCAAAGGTGGTTCTCGTCGGGAAACCAGAACCCGGTTCGTCGGCTACGACCGTTATAGCCTGGTGTTCGAGTTTCCCTGGACTGCCGAGGTGAGTGTTCGTGGTGACAGGCATCGGGCAATGGATCGCGAGCATTCCTACAAGACCACGACCAGGGAGTTCAACTCGACCTTTACATTGACGGGGGCAACCGAAATGGCCTGCGCGACTTTTGCTACGCCGGTTACGGTGCTCAAACTGTTGCAGATTGCCCGGGAATTGAAGGATGTGAACTTTGAGTTTTCCCCTCGGAACCGGCTTTGTGTGAGCTTCAGCAATGATGATGTGGTGGGCATCGAGACGTCGGCCGTGAGCCTTGCAGAGCCGGTCGCTTTTCATGCGGCCTTGATGCGTGGGGTAACCATGCCGCGTTTGAAGCCTGTGCTGGAGTTGCTGCATGAGTTCGCCGAGTTGCACGACGATAATTTCAATCTACCGAAGAACAAAACGCAGCAAATGGAGCCGTAAATGATCATCCTTCTTATAGCGATACTGGTGGCTTGGCTCCTCTGGTACTACTACAACAAGATTGTCGGTGCCGGAAACCGGGCCCAGCGCGCCTGGGCCGATGTGCTTGTGTATGAGCGGCAGAAGATCAAGGTGCTGGATGCCCTGGAGGAGCAGGCTTCCAGTTTCAAGATCTATGAAAGCAACGTGTTGGAGAAGGTGGTAGGGCTGCGTGCGGCACTGGGCAGGTTGCCTGAGGCGGCCAGTGGTGAAGCCCTGAAGTCGACACAGATGGCCACGCGGGAACTGATGGTGGGTCTGAACATGGCCTTCGAGGCCTATCCGGATCTCAAGGCGGCGGGGATCGTCAGCAGTCTGATGAAAGAAATCGTCGAGCAGCAGGCGAATATCGCGGCGGCTGTGACGGTCTTCAACCGGACCGTCGAGGAATTCAATAACTGCATCCAGATGTTCCCCAGTTCGTTCGTCAACGCGATCATCAATAAAAAGCAGGTCATTACGCCGTTTTCCGATACGGAAGCCGCCGCAAGTTTTGATTACAAGCCCAACTTTTGATGACAAATGCCTGCCGGAAGCGGTGGGCATTCAAAGAAAACCGTTGGTCCCCGCGCGAGGGTGGGGTGATGACTGATATAATCCCGGCCTTTCGTGGAGAACAGACTTTTATGCCAACGTCCTTTCTAGAAATTGTCGAATTGCCAGACGGTCGTATCGAGCTGCGCAGGGCCGAGGACGAGGGTTCCCTGGTCACTCTGGACTTTTCAGAGGATGCCAAGGCTTTCTTGCAAGGCCAGCATGTTGAAGTGGCCAAGGCCATGTTGAGCGTGGGTGTGCAGATGGCAGGTCGCCTGGTTGAAGGCGAATTGGAAAAAGAAGAGGGGCCGCGGGTTCTTCACTGAGTCCGTTTGTCGGTTTTTTCGCTGTCGTTCGTCGCTTCCTTTCGGCTTCTCAATCCTGGAGAAGCCTCGTGTCATTCAAGCGTATCCATCGACGCTTTTTCGCTCAGCCCAGACGAATATTCAGGCTTTGTGCGCCGCCTGTGCGGGCTGCGCTGATGAGCTGTTGACGGGCGCTGCTGTTCAACGGGTTGAGCCAGCTGACAACGGTATGGCTACGCCCCAGGCGCAGAGCCTCGCAAGCCAGTTGTTGCGCGCTCTGGGCGCCACGTGGATGCAGCAACAGGATCCTCTCGCGGTTCAGGCCAGCATCACGTAGCCAGGCCTGGGTCAGGCTGGCCGGAGGAGCGATCAGCGTCAACCAGCGCGCATCCTGATCCTGGCTCAGCTCCCGGAGGATAGGGGCCAGCAGGCTCAGGCAGTTCCCGGCCGCGCCGCGAAACGACAATTCACTGAAGACTTCCGGTTCGTTGCTCCAGGGCGATTCGACGACCTCCTTGAGGATCGGTGCCAGGGGCTGGGCCATGAACGCTTCGAACAGTGGCAGTTGCGCATGCTGTGGTGTGTGGGGGAACTGCATAGAGCCTCCTTTAGCGGCGAATGACGCCGACACTCAAGCCTTCGATCACCAGGTCCTGATCTTTCAGGTTGACTTCGATAGGGGCGAACTCGGGGTTTTCGGCAATCAGCCAGACTTTGCTGCCTTCGCGCTTGAAGCGTTTCACGGTGACTTCATCGCCGATACGGGCAACCACGACCTGACCATTACGGGCTTCACGAGTGGTGTGCACGGCCAGCAGGTCGCCGTCGAAGATGCCGATGTCCTTCATGCTCATGCCGTGTACCCGCAGCAGGTAATCGGCACGTGGATGGAAGAATGCCGGGTTGATGTTGCAGGACTCTTCGATGTGCTGTTCGGCGAGAATAGGTGCGCCAGCGGCTACACGGCCGATGATCGGCAGGCTGGAATCGTCGGGCTTGGCTTCGAAACCCGGGATGCGAATGCCGCGGGAGGCGCCCGGTGTCATTTCGATCGCACCTTTACGGGCAAGGGCCTTGAGGTGTTCTTCAGCGGCGTTCGGCGACTTGAACCCCAGTTCCTGAGCGATTTCCGCACGGGTCGGTGGGTAGCCGTTGTCTTCGAGGCAGCGTTTGATAAAAGCCAGAATCTCAGCTTGGCGGGGCGTCAGTTTTAGCATGTCGATCGCTCTGTCTTTTTATACAGTGACTGGAATTATATACAGTGGAAGCCGCTTGGCAATCCTCCTTTTTCCAATCACCGCCCGGCGGTCGGCTCGCCGTTGCGCCTACCTGGCGTCGCCAGGCTGGCTACAGGAAGCGGCAGGTATGGTTAAATAGCTGACTGGCCGGCCGCAAAACGGACAGTCAGGCTTGACAACACAAGGGCTGAAACGTATGTTTCAAACAAGTGTTTGTCAGGCGGAGTAGCCATGGCCCAGTCGGAAACCGTTGAACGCATTCTCGATGCTGCCGAGCAGTTGTTCGCGGAAAAAGGTTTTGCCGAAACCTCATTGCGGCTGATCACCAGCAAGGCCGGGGTCAACCTGGCGGCGGTGAACTATCATTTCGGCTCCAAAAAGGCCCTGATCCAGGCGGTATTCTCGCGCTTCCTGGGGCCATTCTGCGTCAGCCTCGATCGTGAGCTGGAGCGTCGTTCGGCCAAGCCGGACAGCAAGCCAAGCCTCGAAGAGTTGCTGGAAATCCTCGTCGAGCAGGCCTTGGTGGTCCAGCCTCGCAGCGGCAACGATCTGTCTATCTTTATGCGCCTCCTGGGCCTGGCCTTCAGTCAGAGCCAGGGCCATTTGCGACGTTATCTGGAAGACATGTACGGCAAGGTATTCCGCCGCTACATGCTGCTGGTCAATGAAGCCGCGCCGCGCATTCCGCCGATCGAGCTGTTCTGGCGCGTGCATTTCATGCTGGGTGCGGCGGCGTTCAGCATGTCGGGCATCAAGGCATTGCGCGCGATCGCCGAGACTGATTTCGGGGTCAATACGTCGATCGAGCAGGTGATGCGCCTGATGGTGCCGTTCCTGGCAGCCGGCATGCGCGCCGAAACCGGCGTGACCGACGATGTCATGGCTACGGCGCAACTCAAGCCGCGTAGCAAATCGGCTCCGGCGGTCGCCAAGGCCTGACCGGGCGGGTGGGCGCGGCAGCTTACATCCGCTAAGCTAGCCGCCCATGCCGACTCTCGTTTTCTATCTTTCTTCATTCCCTTCGCCGACCTTCGCTCGCCAGGCCTCGCCTTTGGCGACAGGCTCGTGCGTCGGTGTCATGCCGGCGCCCCTGGTGATGCCGGGCGTGCGCCTCGTTACTAAGGAATAGCTATGACCACAGCCCTGCAAGGCTCCTTGATGGTGGATGTCGCCGGTACCTGGCTGACGGCTGAAGATCGCCAGTTGCTGCGCCAGCCCGAAGTCGGTGGGCTGATCATTTTTGCCCGCAATATCGAGCATCCTCGCCAGGTGCGTGAACTCAGTGCAGCCATCCGGGCGATTCGCCCGGACCTGTTGCTGGCGGTGGACCAGGAGGGTGGTCGCGTACAACGCCTGCGCCAGGGCTTCGTACGACTGCCTGCGATGCGCGCCATCGCCGACAATCCGAACGCCGAGTACCTGGCCGAACAGTGCGGCTGGATCATGGCCACCGAGGTGCTGGCGGTGGGCCTGGACCTGAGTTTCGCGCCGGTGCTGGACCTCGACCACCAGCGCAGTGCCGTGGTGGGGACCCGCTCTTTCGAGGGTGATCCCGAGCGCGCCGCGGTGCTGGCGGGGGCCTTTATCCGGGGCATGAACAGCGCCGGCATGGCGGCCACCGGCAAGCATTTCCCCGGGCACGGCTGGGCCGAGGCGGACTCCCACGTGGCGATCCCCAATGACGAGCGCAGCCTCGACGAGATTCGCGCCAAGGACCTGCTGCCGTTCGCGCGCCTGAGCAAGCAATTGGCGGCGGTGATGCCGGCCCACGTCATCTATCCCCAGGTCGATGCCCAGCCGGCCGGTTTCTCCCGCCGCTGGTTGCAGGAGATCCTGCGTGGCGAATTGCAGTTCGACGGGGTCATTTTCAGTGATGACCTGTCGATGGCCGGGGCGCATGTAGTGGGGGATGCCGCGAGCCGTATCGAAGCGGCGCTGTCGGCCGGGTGCGACATGGGCCTGGTGTGCAACGACCGCGCGGCGGCCGAACTGGCGCTGAGCGCGGCGCAACGCCTGAAAGTCACGCCGTCGCCACGCATCGCGCGGATGCGCGGCCAGGCGTTCGCCCGTACCGATTACCGTCAGGATCCGCGCTGGCTGGCGGCGCTTGGCGCCCTCAAGGATGCCCAGCTGATCGATTGAGCCTGGTTTGCCCGGTGCCTGGCGAATACACCGGGTACCGACCCCGAGGCCGGATCAGCGGCCACCTTTCTTGTCGGGCAGCGGGGCGAAGAGGGCTTCGATATCTTCGCTCTGCAGCTTCCAGTCCCCGGCCTTGCGCCCGTCCAGCACGCCAGCCGCCAGGTCTGACTTCTCCTGTTGCAGGTGCTGGATCTTCTCTTCCACTGTGCCGCGGGCAATCAGTTTGTAGACGAATACCGGCTTTTCCTGGCCGATCCGATAGGCGCGGTCGGTGGCCTGGTTTTCCGTGGCCGGGTTCCACCAGGGGTCGTAGTGGATCACGGTATCGGCTTCGGTCAGGTTGAGGCCGACGCCGCCGGCCTTCAGGCTGATGAGGAAGATCTGCAGCTTGCCGCTCTGGAAATCCTTGACCGGCGTGCGGCGGTCGCGGGTCTGCCCGGTCAGCAAGGCATAAGCGATATTGCGCTGTTTCAGCTCGGCTTCGATCAGGCTCAGCATCGAGGTGAATTGCGAGAACAACAGGATACGCCGCCCCTCGTCGAACAGTTCTTCGAGCATCTCCATCAGGCTGTCGAGCTTGCCGGAGGAGCTGCCGCGGATGGGCACTGCGTTTTCGTTGACCAGGCGCAGGTCGCAGCAGACCTGCCGCAGCTTCAGCAAGGCTTCGAGAATGATGATCTGGCTGCGAGCCACGCCCTTGCGGGTGATCTCGTCGCGGACTTTCTTGTCCATGGCCAGGCGCATGGTCTCGTACACGTCGCGCTGGGCTTCATTGAGCTCCACCCAGTGGATGATCTCGGTCTTGGGTGGCAGCTCGGTTGCCACCTGTTCCTTGGTGCGCCGCAACAGGAAGGGTTTGATCCGCCCATTGAGGTGCTGCAGGCGCACTTCGCTGGCGTGTTTTTCGATCGGTACGCGGTAGTCGCGATTGAAACTCTTCACATCCCCGAGCCAGCCAGGCAGCAGGAAATGGAATAGCGACCACAGCTCGCCCAGGTGATTTTCCAGCGGCGTGCCGCTCAGGCACAGGCGCTGGCGCGCATTGAGTTCGCGCGCGGCCTGGGCGGCCTTGCTCGACGGATTCTTGATGTACTGCGCCTCATCCAGCACCAGTACATGCAGGGGTTGGATGGCCAGTTGCTCGACATCCTTGGGCAGCAGCGCGTAGGTGGTCAGGATCAGGTCATAGTCGCTCAGCCGGGCGAAATGCTTCTTGCGGCCGGCGCCATACAGGGCGAGGACCTTGAGCTGCGGGGTGAAATGCGCGGCCTCGTCGAGCCAGTTGGGGATCAGGCTGGTGGGCATTACCACCATGCACGGCCGATCCAGGCGCCCGGCGTTCTTTTCGCTGAGGATGTGGGCCAGGGTCTGCAGGGTCTTGCCCAGGCCCATGTCGTCGGCCAGGATGCCGCCGACTTCCAGCTGGCGCAGGGACTGCATCCAGCTCAGGCCTTCGAGCTGATAGGGCCGCAGGGTGGCGTTCAGGCCTTCTGGCGCGGGCGCCGAATAATCCTTGATGTCGCGCAACCGCTGGGCGAAGGAGCGAATGTGTTCGCCGCCTTCCCAGAGCAGCGGCAGGTCTTCCAACGGATTGAGCCGGGTGGCGTCGGCGCTGCTCAGGCGCAGCGCGGTCTCGCCGGGTTCCTGCAGGTAGAACTCGCCCAGGGTGGCCAGGACCGGCTTCAGCCGGCCATAGGGCAGCGCCACTTGCAGGGGGCCGTGGGGCGAGTTGGGGCGTCCGGGGATGTTGACCAGGATCAGCTCGTCGTCCCGGCGTTTGGCCAGGCGCTCCGGGTTGAGAATCTCGGTATGCGAGCGCATCAGGTTGAGCAGGATCGGCAGCAGGCTCAGGCGTTCGCCATTGACGATGATGCCCAGCTCCAGGTCGAACCAGTCGCGGCCCGGCGCTTCGTCCACGCTGGCGTACCAGTCGTCCACGGCGGTCAGGTCGAAGCCGAAGTCGTCGGCGATCTGCAGCTCCCAGCCCTGGGTGCGCAGCTTGGGCAGTTCGTTGAGGGTGAAGGTCAGCCAGGCGCTGTCGTTGACCATTTCATAGAGTTCGCCGGCGCTTTCCGGCAGGGCCTTGCTCTGTCGGGTGGCGATCTTGAAGCCCAGCCCCCGCAGCTGCTCACGATAACGTTGTTCGATGTCCGGCTGGCGCTTGATGCGCAGGGTCTGCTGTTCCTGGCGGATCAGCACATCGGCGTTCTTCTGTCCGCTGACGTACTCGTCCAGGTAGCTGAAGGACAGCGCCGCCCGGTGCTGGATGTAGCGCTGCATCCTGCCGTTGCGTGGCTCGAAGGCGCTGAATTCGATGCTGGCCAGCCACAAGCGAGGCACCGGTTGTACGTTGTCCAGGAGCTGTTGGGGCAGTGGGGCGGGGCTGCGGTTTTCCAGCACGGCCTGGAGCTTTTCCAGCAGCTCGGCGTCTTTGGCCGCGGCCGGGTAGGCCAGGGTTTCCTCGACTTGCAGCAGGACCGCGGCGATGTGTTTGCAATAGCTGTGGACCGGGCAGGTGCACGACGCGTCGACGATCAGCAGGGTGCCTTTGGCCGACTCGCGCAGGCTGATGGTCTGGCGATAGACGTTGCCTCCCGAACCTTCGCAACTGGCGGTGATGATGCTGTCGCCGGCCTGGGCGATCCTGACACGGTTTTCCAGGGCGTAGCGGCGGCCACGCTCCAGGGCTTGTTCCTTGAATCGGCTGACCCAGGACGGGGCCAGGGGTTTGGTCAGGGTCGGGGGCATAGGGACTTCTGTCAGTCCACGATTTCAGGCGGCGCCTGGCGCGGCGCGGGGGCCGACAGCGAGGTGATCTTGATCAGCAGGGCCAGGTGGCCGTTGTCGAGGTAGTTGAGCTGGCCGTTCTTGGTATGGCTTTGCTGTTTCAGGCGTTCGCTGGCGGTCACCAGGCCATTGCCGTCGATCTGGTTGACCCAGAACTGCGCGTCCACATCGGTGAAGCGCCCGAGTTTCAGGCTCAGGGTGCCCTCGATCGGGAACTGGCCGAATTGCTCCTGGCCTTCGCTGACCGCGACCTTTACCGGCGTCTCGTCCAGCGCCTGCTGCCAGGCCTTGTGCATCAGCACGCTGTAGTCGCCGCTGGCGGTGAGTTTCTCCACCACGCTGCCCAGCGCCGGGGTGCGCAGGCTGTCGGCGCCCAGGCGTTGCGCGCCGGCGGCCCAGTCTTCGGGAGCGGCACGGCTGGCAATCGCGGGAACCGCATTCTGCCGGACCAGGATCATTTCGACCTGATACATGTCGGCGAAGGCCGAGGGAGCGACCAGGGTCAGGAGCAAGGTCAGTGAGCGAAACAGGCGCATGGGGCGTCCTTCAGGCAGTTTTCGGAGTGAGGCGCTCGAACAGCGCCTCCAATGTATTGAAGCGTTCTTCCGGACGTTCCATCGGCACCATGAATTTGAACAGCGTAGCGCCTTCAAACTTGTAGCGATTGGGTTGGCCCTGGATGAGCTTGATCAGCGCCAGCGGATCCACCGGCGTGTCGGCGGCGAACTCGATGCGACCGCCCTGCGGGCCGCCGTCGACCTTCTTGATACCCAGTTGCTCGGCCTGCAGCTTGAGCAGGGTCAGGCGCACCAGGTTCTTGGTCGGTTCCGGCAGCAGGCCGAAGCGGTCGATCATTTCCACTTGCAGGTCTTTGAGGCCGTCCTCGTCGGTGGCCGAGGCGATGCGCTTGTACAGGATCAGCCGTGCATGCACGTCCGGCAGGTAGTCTTCGGGAATCAGCGCCGGCAGGCGCAGGTTGATTTCCGGGCCACCACCCAGCGGCTGGTCGAGGTTCGGCTGCTCGCCCTTGCGGATGGCTTTCACCGCGCGTTCGAGCATCTCCATATAAAGGGTGAAGCCGACCGCCTGGATCTGGCCGCTTTGGCCGTCACCCAGCAGTTCGCCGGCGCCGCGGATTTCCAGGTCGTTGGTGGCGAGCACGAAGCCGGCCCCCAGGTCCTGGGTATTGGCGATCGCCTCCAGGCGCTTTTCCGCGTCCGGGGTGATCTGCTGGCGGGGTGGCGTCAGCAGGTAGGCATAAGCCTGGTGGTGGCTGCGGCCGACCCGTCCGCGCAGCTGGTGCAGCTGGGCCAGGCCGAACTTGTCGGCGCGCTCGATAATGATGGTGTTGGCGCTCGGCACGTCGATCCCGGTCTCGATGATGGTCGAGGCGATCAGCACGTTGAAGCGCTTGTGGTAGAAGTCGCTCATCACCTGTTCGAGTTCGCGTTCGCGCATCTGCCCGTGGCCGATGCCGATGCGGGCTTCGGGCACCAGTTCGGCGAGGTCGGCGGCGCACTTCTCGATGGTCTTCACATCGTTGTGCAGGTAATACACCTGGCCGCCGCGCAGCAGTTCGCGCAGCAGCGCCTCCTTGACCGTGCTCTTGTTCTGCTCCATGACGAAGGTGCGCACCGACAGGCGCCGGGCCGGCGGCGTGGCGATGATCGACAGGTCGCGCATGCCCGACACCGCCATGTTCAGCGTGCGCGGAATCGGCGTGGCGGTCAGGGTCAGGATGTCGACCTCGCTGCGCAGGGCCTTGAGCTGTTCTTTCTGGCGCACGCCGAAGCGGTGTTCTTCGTCGATGATCACCAGGCCCAGGTTCTTGATCTTCACATCGTCCTGCAACAGCTTGTGGGTGCCGATGACGATGTCGATCTTGCCTTCGGCCAGGTCGGCCACCGCGGCATTCACTTCCTTGGCGGACTTGAAGCGGCTCATCACCTCCACGGTCACCGGCCAATCGGCGAAGCGGTCGCGGAAGCTGTTGTAGTGCTGCTGGGCGAGCAGGGTGGTGGGCACCAGGATCGCCACCTGCTTGCCGCCGTGCACGGCGATGAAGGCGGCGCGCATCGCCACTTCGGTCTTGCCGAAGCCGACGTCGCCGCAGACCAGGCGATCCATCGGCTTGGCGGCGAGCATGTCCTCGCGCACCGCTTCAATGGTGGTCTGCTGGTCCGGGGTTTCCTCGAACGGGAAGCCGGCGCTGAACGTGGCGTAATCGGCTTTCGGATCGGCGAAGGCATACCCTTCGCGGGCGGCGCGGCGCGCGTAGATGTCCAACAGCTCGGCGGCGACATCGCGTACCTGTTCGGCGGCCTTGCGCTTGGCTTTCTGCCAGGCTTCGGAACCCAGGCGGTGCAACGGGGCGAGGGCGTCGTCGCTGCCGGTGTAGCGGGCGATCAGGTGCAGGTTGGCCACGGGCACATAGAGCTTGGCGCCCTCGGCATATTCGAGGGTGAGGAATTCGGCGGCCTGGTTGTCGATCTCCAGGATCGACAGCCCCAGATAACGACCCACGCCATGATCGATATGCACCACCGGCGCGCCCTCGCGCAGCTCGGTAAGGTTCTTGATCACCGCGTCGTTGTTGGCGTCGGCGCGCTTCTCCCGGCGCCGGCGCTGCATCACGCGCTGGCCGAACAACGGGCTTTCGGCCACCAGTGCCAGCGCCGGATCGTCCAGCTGCAAGCCTTCGTCCAGTGGCGCGATGGTGATTGCCAGGCGTTCCTTGCTCGCGACGAAATCCGGCCAGCTGTCGACGGTCTTCGGCCGCAGCTTCAGGCGTTCGAGCAATTCCAGCAGCACCTCGCGCCGCCCCGCGGACTCGGCGGTGAACAGCACGCGTCCGGAGAACTGGTCGAGGAAATTCGCCAGGGCCGCCAGCGGCTGGTTGGCCTTGGCTTCGATGGCAAGGTTGGGCAGCGGCTGCGCCGGGAAGCGCTCGCGGCCGGCGCCGGCCTCGATGTCCTGCTGGCTGGCGACCACTCGTGGCCAGCTTTTCAGGCGGGCGAAGCAGTCTTCCACCGGCAGGAACAATTCGGCCGGTGGCAATAAAGGGCGGGACGGATCGACGCGACGTTCTTCATAGCGGTTGCGCACATCGTTCCAGAAGTTCTCGGCCGCCTGCTCGATGCCCGGCAGCGAGAACACCTGGGTGTCCTGGGGCAGGTAGTCGAACAGGGTCGAGGTGTTCTCGAAGAACAGCGGCAGGTAGTACTCGATGCCGGCGGGAGTGATCCCGCTGCTCAGGTCCTGGAAGATCGGGCAGCGGCGGAAGTCGACATCGAAGCGTTCGCGAAAACGCGCCTTGAAGCGGGTGATGGCCTCTTTCTGCAGCGGGAATTCCTTGGCCGGCAGCAGGCGTACCGAATCGACCTTGTCGATCGAGCGCTGGTTTTCCGGATCGAAGGTGCGCAGGGTCTCGATTTCATCGTCGAACAGGTCGATGCGATAAGGCAGTTTGCTGCCCATCGGGAACAGGTCGATCAGGGCCCCGCGCACGGCGAATTCGCCGTGCTCGTAGACCGTGTCGACGCAGCGATAGCCGCTGGCTTCCAGGCGGGTGCGCATCTGCTCGACATCGAGCTTCTGGCCGACGTCCAGCACCAGGCTGCTGCCCAGCAGATATTGGGTCGGTGCCAGGCGGTGCAGGGCGGTGGTGATCGGCACCACCAGCACGCCGTGCCCCAGCTCCGGCAGCCGGTACAGGCTGGCGATGCGCTGGGAAATGATGTCCTGGTGCGGCGAGAACAGATCGTAGGGCAGGGTTTCCCAGTCCGGGAAATGCAGCACGGGCAAATCCGGGGCGAAGAAACTCAGCTCCTGTTCCAGCCGTTCGGCACTTTGGCTGTCGGCGGTCAGCAGCAGGGTGAAGCGCTTGGCGGCGCTGGCAGCCTCGGCGATGGCCAGGCTGAGGGCGGCACCGGGCAGGTTGCCCCAGTGCTGTTTGCCGGCGGCGGCAGGGAGTTGCGGTAGACGCAGAACGGGCACGGAAGGTTGAGCTCCAGCGTTGCGACAAAGTCGGTAATTGTACGGCCCTGCGTACCGGCTGTCAGTTGCAGATGTGTCTATCGCGTGGTCGGGGCAAATGTAGTGGCTATGACAAAAAAACCGGCTTTCTGATGGGAAATGTAGTGCCGTTTCGCGGTGGTGTTACGGAGGGTTACAGACAACGCAGAATACCCATGCAAAATATAGGCTTTTGCAAAGCCGCGTATTTACTGGGCTGGAGCGAGGCGGGATTTTCCCCGAGGGGATTTTGTTACGTTCCGCACGACAGGCGCGCATTGCTACGGTGGGGACTCGGCGGCATAATGTAGCCCCTTTTTTCAGCCCCTACATGTGGAAGGTTCCCGTGACTCAGAAGCCCGACCAGTGTCTTGGTGAATGGATCGACCGTGAAGCGCTCGCAGAAGCGATGATTCCGCTTATCGGTCAGCTCTACCGCAATAACAATGTGGTGAGTTCGATCTATGGCCGCAGCCTGATCAACCAGTCTGTCATCGCGATTCTCAAAGCTCACCGCTTTGCTCGCCATCGTCAGTCCGACGAAAGCGAATTGTCCGTCCACGAAACGTTCCCTCTGCTCAAAGCCATGAGCGAGCTCAAGCTCGGCGCTGCCTCAGTAGACCTGGGCAAGCTGGCCGTCAAATTCAAGACCCAGGGCAATGGCCGCACCGCCGAGCAATTCGTTCGCGAAGAGCTGGCCGAAGTGGTTGGCCAGCAAAACGCCTCGGCCCGTAAAGGCACCGACGTGGTGCTGTACGGCTTCGGCCGTATCGGCCGCCTGCTGGCGCGCATCCTGATCGAAAAAACCGGTGGTGGCGACGGCCTGCGCCTGCGTGCCATCGTCGTGCGCAAAGGCGCCGAAAACGACCTGACCAAGCGCGCCAGCCTGCTGCGTCGCGACTCGGTGCACGGTTCGTTCAACGGCACCATCACCATCGATGAAGCCAACAACACCATCACCGCCAACGGCAACCTGATCCAGGTGATCTACGCCAAGAGCCCGAGCGAAGTCGACTACACCCAGTACGGCATCCACGATGCGCTGATCGTCGACAACACCGGTGTATGGCGCGACGCCGACGGCCTGGGCCAGCACCTGGCCTGCCCGGGCGCTGCCCGCGTGGTTCTGACCGCACCTGGCAAGGGCGCGCTGAAGAACATCGTGCACGGTATCAACCACGGCGAAATCACCGCTGACGACAAGATCGTTTCCGCCGCCTCTTGCACCACCAACGCCATCGTGCCGGTGCTCAAGGCTGTGAACGACCAGTACGGCATCGTCAACGGCCACGTCGAAACCGTTCACTCGTTCACCAACGACCAGAACCTGATCGACAACTTCCACAAGGGCAGCCGTCGTGGCCGCGCCGCGCCGCTGAACATGGTGATCACCGAGACCGGTGCTGCCACTGCCGCCGCCAAGGCGCTGCCAGTGCTCAAGGGCAAGCTGACCGGTAACGCGATTCGTGTTCCGACGCCGAACGTGTCGATGGCCATCCTCAACCTGAACCTGGAAAAGGCCACCACCCGCGACGAGATCAACGAGTACCTGCGCCAGACGGCCATGCACTCGGATCTGCACAAGCAGATCGACTTCGTCAATTCCCAGGAAGTGGTTTCCACCGACTTCGTCGGCTCGCGCCACGCCGGTGTGGTGGACGCTGAAGCGACCATCTGCAACGACAACCGCGTTGTGCTGTACGTCTGGTACGACAACGAATTCGGTTACAGCTGCCAGGTGGTTCGCGTGATGGAAGACATGGCCGGGGTCAACCCGCCAGCGTTCCCGCGCTAAGCCTTAGCCGCACATGAAAACGCCCCGACTTGTCGGGGCGTTTTTGTTTGTGGCGTTTGCCTTGTCGCGGGCAAGCCTCGCTCCTACAGGCACATCAAACCCGTAGGAGCGAGGCCTGCCCGCGATGGCTGCTATTGAGCGCCGCCAGTCACCGCCGCCTGCGCGGTACGCAGCTCATGGCGCTTGCCACGGAACAGCACCAGGGTCGCGATCAGGCCCAGGATCGCTGCGCCGCTGAGCCAGATGCCGGGCGCCGCCTTGTTGTCCAGCACATGGATCAGATAGGTACAGGCCGCCGGGGTGAAGCCGCCAAAGGTCGCGGTCGCCAGGCTGTAGGCCAGGGAGAAGCCGGTAGTGCGCACCTCCACCGGCATGATTTCGGTCAGGGCCACCACCATGGCGCCGTTGTACGAGCCATAGAGGAAGGACAGCCACAGTTCGACGATCAGCAGATGACTGAAGCTCGGGTTGGCCACCAGCCAGGACAGCGCAGGATAGGCCGTGAGAATCGCCAGCGTGGTTGCCGCCAGCAGCAGGGGCTTGCGCCCGATCTTGTCCGAGACCGCGCCCATCACCGGCAGCCAGAAGAAGTTCGACAGGCCGATGCACACGGTGACCAGCAGCGCGTCGAGGTCCGACAGCTGCAACTCGGCCTTGCCGAAGGTCGGGGTGTAGGCGGTGATCAGGTAGAAGGACACGGTGGTCATGACCACCAAAGCCATGCCTGCGAGGACGATGCCGAAATTCTGGCCGATGGAACGGATGATTTCCTGCAGGGTAGGGCGATGCTTGCGGGCCTGGAATTCCGGGGTTTCCTCCAGCGAGCGACGGATCATGAAGATCGCCGGCACTATCATGCAGCCCACCAGGAAAGGCACGCGCCAGCCCCAGTCGCTCATCTGTTCCGGGTTCAGCCAATGGTTCAGGCCCACGCCCAGCAGGCCGGCGAAGACCACGGCGGCCTGCTGGCTCGCCGATTGCCAGCTGACGAAAAAGCCCTTGCGTCCGGGCGTGGAGATTTCCGCCAGGTAGACCGAGACGCCGCCCAGTTCCACGCCGGCGGAGAAGCCTTGCAGCAGGCGGCCAAGCAATACCAGCAGCGGTGCGGCGACCCCGAGGGTGGCATAGCCCGGGACGCAGGCGATCAGCACGGTGCCGGCGGCCATGAGTGCCAGGGTGATGATCAGGCCCTGGCGACGGCCGTGGCGGTCGATGTAGGCACCCAGAAAGATCGCCCCCAGGGGGCGCATCAGGAAGCCGGCGCCAAAGGTCGCCAGTGACAGCATCAGGGATGCGAAAGCACTGTCGGCAGGAAAGAAGGTCTTGGCGATGGCCGTGGCGTAGAAGCCGTAGACCATGAAGTCGAACATTTCCAGAAAGTTGCCGCTGACAACGCGAAAGATCGCTTTGCCTTTGCCCGTGGTCGTGGACATTTTATTCACTCACTTTGGCTATGTTTTGTTAGCAATCCCTGGTCGTTACCCGTCCTGGCTGCGTAACCCGGGCGGCAAAGCCGCAGGCCAGGCAGTTTGTAACAATATGTGTATGGGGCTGTGTAGGCAACAAAAACTCTTAGCTTGCTTGCTAAATAGCCGTTTGGCCTGGGGGTTATCGCGATCAGGCTGGTGTGCGGCGGGCGCGGGCGGTTGGCGCATAATGGCGCCCCTGTTTGTTCGCGATCGAAGGGTGGTCGATGTTCTGGAGACGCTGTTGTGCTGGGTAATACCGTGATGCGCCTGTGCGCGTCCCTGGCCGTCGTGGCGGCCCTGGCCGGATGCGATCGGGGCGACCCGCTGGAAAGCTTCGGCGGCCCGACCATGGGCAGCACCTATTCGATCAAGTACGTGAGGCGCGCCGCGCTCGCCGCGCCGGATGAGGTGCAGGCAGAGGTCGAGGGCATGCTCGCGCAGATCGACCGGCAGATGTCGACCTACCGCAGCGATTCGGACATCGAGCGCTTCAACGATCTGCCGGCCGATCGCTGCCAGGCGATGCCGGCGGCGGTCCTGCAACTGGTTCGGGTAGGGCAGCAATTATCCCGTGCCAGCCAGGGTTCCTTCGACCTGACGGTCGAGCCATTGCTCGATCTGTGGGGCTTCGGTCCCCAGGGGCGGGGAGAGCGGGTGCCGAGCGACGAGGCGCTGACCCAGGCGCGGCAGCGGGTCGGCTACCACCACCTGCGTATCGAGGGCGACAGGCTGTGCAAGGACGCCGCAGTGGAGGTGGACTTCAACAGCATCGCCGCCGGTTACGCGGTGGATCGGATTGCCGCCAGGTTCGAGGCGATGGGCATCGACGATTACCTGGTCGAAGTCACCGGCGAACTCAAGGCCGCCGGCCGCAAGCCTGATGGCTCGGCGTGGCGCATCGCGCTGGAGGAGCCGCGGGACGATCGGCAGGTCGCCGAGCGGATCATCGAGATCGATGGTTACGGGGTCTCGACTTCCGGCGACTACCGCAATTATTTCCAGCACGACGGGCAGCGCTATTCCCACACCTTCGATGCGCGTACCGGCAAACCCGTCGAGCATGGCCTGGCGTCGGTCACGGTGGTTCATCCGGCGGCGCTGATGGCCGATGGGCTGTCGACCCTGTTGCTGATTCTCGGCCCCGAGCGCGGCTGGGACTACGCGGAAAAACACGATATCGCCGCATTTTTTGTGATTCGTGCCGATACAGGCTTCGTCACACGCAGCAATCGTGCGTTTGATCGCCTGCTGGCCGGACAAAAGCAGTAATCTTGCGCGGTGCCGCGGCGCCTTGTCGCAGGCAAAAGTAGCCGGCGACGCGACCAAGGGTTAATGTGCGCGGCGTTGACGCTTCTATAGACTGTGCCCGGGTTCGTAACCGAGCCAAATTGATCCTTCATGCCGCTGGCCGCGACATGATTTAGCCGTAGGCGCCACACCGGGTGCCACGGCCTGTTCTGAGGAGTACGCATGGCTGTCTACAACTACGACGTAGTGGTGCTGGGTTCCGGCCCCGCTGGAGAAGGTGCGGCAATGAACGCCGCGAAAGCAGGACGCAAGGTCGCGATGGTCGATAGCCGTCGCCAGGTCGGCGGCAACTGCACCCACCTGGGCACCATCCCGTCCAAGGCCTTGCGTCACTCGGTCCGGCAGATCATGCAGTTCAACACCAACCCGATGTTCCGGGCCATCGGCGAGCCACGCTGGTTTTCCTTCCCCGATGTGCTGAAAAGCGCCGAGAAGGTCATCTCCAAGCAAGTGGCCTCGCGCACCGGTTACTACGCCCGCAACCGGGTCGACGTATTCTTCGGCACCGGCAGCTTCGCCGACGAGCAGACCATCGAAGTGGTCTGCGCCAACGGCGTGGTCGAGAAACTGGTCGCCAAGCACATCATCATCGCCACCGGCTCGCGTCCTTATCGCCCGGCCGATATCGATTTCAACCACCCGCGGATCTACGATAGCGACACCATCCTCAGCCTCGGCCATACCCCGCGCAAGCTCATCGTCTACGGTGCCGGGGTGATCGGTTGCGAATACGCCTCGATCTTCAGTGGCCTGGGGGTGCTGGTCGAACTGGTCGACAACCGCGGCCAGCTGCTGAGCTTCCTGGATTCCGAAATCTCCCAGGCGTTGAGCTACCACTTCAGCAACAACAACATCACCGTGCGCCACAACGAGGAATACGACCGTGTCGAAGGCCTCGACAATGGCGTGATCCTGCACCTCAAGTCGGGCAAGAAGATCAAGGCCGATGCCTTGCTCTGGTGCAACGGCCGGACCGGCAACACCGATCGCCTGGGCATGGAAAACATCGGGGTCAAGGTCAACAGCCGTGGCCAGATCGAGGTGGACGAGAACTATCGCACCTGCGTGCCGAACATCTATGGCGCCGGCGACGTGATCGGCTGGCCGAGCCTGGCCAGTGCCGCCCATGACCAGGGCCGTTCGGCCGCCGGCAGCATCGTCGACAACGGCAGCTGGCGCTTCGTCAACGATGTCCCGACCGGGATCTACACCATTCCGGAGATCAGCTCGATCGGCAAGAACGAGCAGGAGCTGACCCAGGCCAAGGTGCCTTACGAAGTGGGCAAGGCCTTCTTCAAGAGCATGGCGCGCGCGCAGATCGCCGGTGAGCCGCAAGGCATGCTGAAGATCCTGTTCCACCGCGAGACCCTGGAGGTCCTCGGCGTGCACTGCTTCGGCTACCAGGCTTCGGAGATCGTGCACATCGGCCAGGCGATCATGAACCAGCCGGGCGAACTCAATACCCTGAAGTATTTCGTCAACACCACGTTCAACTACCCGACCATGGCCGAGGCCTATCGAGTAGCCGCTTACGACGGCCTCAACCGGCTTTTTTGAGCAACTCCGGCCGGTGGCCTGAGCCGGCCGGGGAGACCGATTTCAGTAATTCTCGAGCGTGGCGCTGGCCAAACCGGGAAAGTCTGTAATCAGGCTGTCTACGCCGAAGTCGGCGAGCCTGCGCATCAGCGCAGGTTCGTTGACTGTCCACACCGATACATGCAAACCCTGGCGCTGCGCCCGTTGCAGCCGTTCCGGGGTGCAGAGCGTCCAGTTCAACGCCAGAATCTCGCAGCCATAGCTTTGCGCGACCTTCAACGGGTCGAGCCAGGCGTATTCGGCGACCAGCCCACGCGACAGGTCCGGGGTCAGCTCGACCGCCGCCTTGAGTACTTCCCGGGAGCTGGAGGTGACGGTGACCTTGTCCAGCAAGCCAAAACGCTGCGCCATCTCGCGAATCGCCAATACCGTGGTGGCGGCGCGGGTGCGCGAGGCGCTCTTGACTTCCAGCTGCCAGTGCTCGAAATCGCATTTCTCGAACAGTTCTTCCAGGCGCGGGATCGGGCAGGGGGTGACCCACCCCGGGCCACCCTTGCGGGCGTCGTAGGTCACCAGTTCGGCGGCGCTGTGTTCGACCACCTTGCCGCGGCGGTCGGTGGTGCGCTTGAGCGTCGGGTCGTGGATCACCATCAGCTCGCCGTCCATGGACAGGTGCAGGTCCAGCTCGCAGCGGCGCACGCCATGCTTGAGGCACTGCTGGAAGCTGGTCAGGGTGTTTTCCGGGGCTTCGCCTTTAGCGCCGCGGTGGCCATAAATCAGGGTCACGATTGCTCCTTCACGGAAATTTTTCCATTAGATGATCGGTGCTGTGCGATGAGCCGCAGGTCAATCGGCCGCCGGGTCGTTCTGTTCTCGCGCCTGGCGACGTTCCTGGGCCTGTTTCTGCAGGATATAGCGGGCCAGCAACTGGCGTTGGGCATCGGTCAACGATTCGAACTCGGTACCGATTTCGAAGGTGCCGAAACTGCGGGGTTCGCAATGCGTGACCTTGGCTTGCAGCAACAGGCCAAGGGCCTGGGGCATCAGCAGCAGCTTGATGGCCAGGTGGCTGCCGGCAGGGTAGGACAGGTGGTGTTCGAACTCGATGCCGCCTTCGGAAAGAATGACCCGCTGCGGTTCGCCGAACTTGCCGAGCACGGTCTGCGCCACCACCTGGCTGAGCAGGTCGATGCGCTTGTTCATGGTCTTCAGGTAATTGGCCAAGGTCCGGTCGCGCTCGCTGACCTGGCGCAGCAGGTGCTGCGATTCGAATTCGCTCAGGTGCAGTTCGCTGAGCAGATTGAACAGCGGCGACGCATCCTGCAACACTTCCTTGGTCGCCGCGTCATGGGCGGACAAGGGGCTAATTTCCAGTGCGATCATGTCCTCGATACGGTAGTATTCGCGGCGATCTTCTTCATCTAATGTCGACATGGCGAACCCATGGTAGCGGCGGTGGTCTGAGTGTAAAGCTGCTTACCAGGACCCGCCACAAGGACGTCTTCTTTTCCTCCGAACAAGCCCCGACATGTTCAGACCTCTCTTCGTATTTATTGGCACGCGTTATACCCGTGCAAAGCGTCGCAATCATTTCGTGTCATTCATCTCCCTGACCTCGATGATCGGGCTCGCCCTTGGCGTGGTCGTGATGATCGTCGTGCTGTCGGTGATGAATGGCTTCGACCATGAAATGCGCACCCGCGTGCTGGGCATGGTGCCTCACGCGACCATCGAATCCGGCGAACCGATCGGCGACTGGCAAAGCCTGGCCGACAAGGTCAAGCAGAATCCCAAGGTGCTGGCGGTGGCGCCGTTCACCCAGATGCAGGGGCTGCTGACCAATAATGGACAGGTGCAGAAAGTCCTGCTCAACGCCATCGATCCGGCCAAAGAGCGTCAGGTCTCGATCATCGATAACTTCATGAAGCAGGGCAAACTGGACGACCTGGCGCCCGGCAGCTTCGGCATCGTCATCGGCGATAAGGCGGCGACCAAGCTGGGTGTGGGCCTGGGCGACAAGCTGACCTTCGTTGCACCCGAGGTCACGGTGACCCCCGCCGGGATGTTCCCGCGCATGAAGCGTTTCACCGTGGTCGGCATCTTCCATGTCGGCGCCGGCGAACTGGACGGCTACCTGGGGCTGACCAACCTTGACGACCTGGGCCGGCTGCACCGCTGGAAGCCGGATCAGGTGCAGGGCCTGCGCCTGAAGTTCGACGACCTGTTCCAGGCGCCGCGCACTGCCTGGGAAATCGCCCAGCAACTGGGTGAGAACCAGTACTTCGCCCGCGACTGGACCCGTACCCACGGCAACCTGTACCAGGCCATCCGCATGGAGAAAGCCATGATCGGCCTGCTGTTGCTGCTGATCGTCGCGGTGGCCGCGTTCAACATCATTTCCACCCTGGTCATGGTGGTGAACGACAAGAAGGGCGATATCGCCATCTTGCGTACCCTTGGCGCGACGCCGGCCACTATCATGCTGACCTTCATGGTCCAGGGCACGGTGATCGGCGTGATCGGTACGCTGATCGGTGCGGTGGTCGGGATATTTGCGGCGTTGAATGTGAGCGCCGCGATCTCCGCCCTCGAAGGCCTGATCGGGCACAAATTCCTCAATGCCGACGTGTATTTCATCGACTACCTGCCGTCGCAACTGATGGCCGAGGACGTGTTGATGGTCTGCGGTGCGGCACTGGTCCTGAGTTTCCTCGCCACCCTGTATCCAGCCTGGCGTGCGGCGCGCACCCAGCCTGCGGAGGCGCTACGTTATGAGTGAGTTGGGCATGAGTGAAAAAGCAATTCTGAGCTGCCGCGACCTGGGCAAGTCCTACGAGGAAGGTCCGGAGTCGGTGGTGGTGTTGTCCGGCCTGCAACTGGAACTGCACCCCGGTGAGCGCGTGGCGATCGTCGGCACCTCCGGCTCGGGCAAAAGTACCTTGCTCAACCTGCTGGGCGGCCTCGATACGCCGACCAAGGGCAGCGTCTGGCTCGATGGCGAAGAGCTGTCGGCGCTGAGCGAAAAAGGCCGTGGCCTGCTGCGCAACCGCTCCTTGGGCTTCGTTTACCAGTTCCACCACCTGCTGCCGGAATTCACCGCGTTGGAAAACGTCTGCATGCCGCTGCTGATCGGCAAGACGGCCATCCCGGAGGCGCGCCAGCGGGCCACCGCGTTGCTGGAGCGGGTAGGGCTGGCGCATCGCCTGGAGCACAAGCCGGCCGAGCTGTCCGGCGGTGAACGCCAGCGTGTGGCCATCGCCCGCGCACTGGTCAACAAGCCTGGGCTGGTGATGCTCGACGAGCCGACCGGCAACCTCGACTCCCACACCGCCCAAGGTATCCAGGACTTGATGCTGGAGCTCAGTACCTCGATGCGCACCGCGTTCCTGGTGGTGACCCACGACATGAACCTGGCTCGGCAGATGGACCGCGTCCTGCACTTGCAGGAAGGTTGCCTGACGCCTATCTGATCGGCTGTAGCCCGGCGCCTGGAGCAGGCGCCGGGCCTTTAATTTCCATACGGTGCCCCAGCGAATGTTCAGACCGTTATCGATCTTTATCGGCACGCGCTATACCCGCGCCAAGCGCCGCAATCGCTTCGTTTCCTTCATCTCCATGACCTCGATGATCGGCCTCGCCCTGGGCGTGCTGGCAATGATCGTGGTGTTGTCGGTGATGAACGGTTTCCAGCGCGAAATGAGTTCGCGCATCCTCGGCATGGTGCCCCACGCGACCCTCGTCGGCGTCAAGCCGATCGACGATTGGCAGCCCGTGGCCGCCGCGGCGATGAAGAACCCCGAGGTGACGGCGGCGGTGCCGTTCACCGAAATGGAAGGCATGCTCTCCTACAAGGGGGCGATGCAGCCGATCCAGATCAGCGGCATCGATCCGGCCCAGGAGGGCAAGGTGTCCATCGTTGCCCAGCATATCGTGCAGGGCCGCCTGGATGCCCTGAAGCCCGGTGAGTTCGGGGTGGTGATCGGCGAGATCACGGCGCGCCGTTTCCGCCTGAATGTCGGCGACAAGTTGACGCTGATCGTGCCGGAAGTCAGCTCCGCGCCGGGCGGTATTACCCCGCGCATGCAGCGCTTGAATGTGGTTGGGGTGTTCAAGGTCGGTGCCGAGCTGGACGGCTCCATGGGCCTGATCCACGTGGCCGATGCGGCCGAAATGCAGCATTGGCAGCCCAACCAGGTGCAGAGCGTGCGCCTGGCGGTCAAGGACCTGTATGCGGCGCCCAAGGTCGCCGGCGACATTGCGACCAGCCTGGGCGCGGACTTCAAGGCCGATGACTGGACCCACACCCAGGGCAGTCTGTTCAGTGCGATGAAAATGGAAAAGACCATGATCGGCCTGTTGTTGCTGATGATCGTCGCGGTGGCCGCGTTCAACATCATCGCCACGCTGATCATGGTGGTGAACGACAAGGGTGCGGACATCGCGATCCTGCGGACCATCGGCGCCACGCCGCGGCAGATCATGGCGATCTTCATGGTCCAGGGGACGGTGATCGGTATCGTCGGCACCCTGATCGGTGGCGTGCTGGGAGTGATCGCGGCGTTGAATGTCAGCGCGCTGGTGGGGTGGCTGGAGCGGGTCAGCGGCCAGCATATCTTCAGTTCCGATGTGTACTTCGTCAGCAACCTGCCTTCCGAACTGCAGGGCGGCGACGTGGCCCTGATCTGCACCGCGGGGTTTGTCCTGAGCTTCCTGGCCACCCTGTACCCGGCGTGGCGCGCGGCGAAGGTCGAGCCGGCGACGGCGCTGCGTTACTCGTAAGGCCAGCACCGCTACCGCGAGCAAGCTCGCCCCTGCAGGGGAGCTTGCTCGCTGATCCTTCCTTAGTCCTGTCTCGGCAACTCGATCACGAAACTCGTCCGCCCTTGCGCCGATTCGCAATGAATCCGCCCGCCATGGGCGCGGATGATCGATTGAGTGATGGCCAGGCCCAGCCCCGCATGTTCACTGCTGCCTTCACGGCGCGCCGGATCGGCACGGTAGAAGCGATCGAACAGGCGTGGCAGGCGTTCGGGCGGAATGCCTTCGCCGGTGTTTTCCACCCGCAGGCATGAGCCCTTGGTGGTTTCGTCGATGCGAACCCGCACTTCACCGCCGGCCGGGGTAAAGCGCAGGGCATTGTCCAGCAGGTTGGAGAGCGCACGCCGCAGCATGTTGCGGTCACCCTGGACTCGCGCTTTGCCTTCGCGGCCCAGAGCAATGCCAGCGTCTTCGGCCAGCAGCGTATAGAACTCCAGCAGTGCGTCGGTTTCGTCGCCCAGTTCCAGGATTTCACGTTGCGGCGTCAGCAGGCCGTGGTCGGCCTTGGCCAGGTAGAGCATGTCGTTGACCAGCTGGGCCATCCACTGCAGCTCTTCGAGGTTGCTGTGCAAGGCCTCGCGATAGTCTTCCAGTCCGCGCGGACGGGTAAGCGTGACCTGAGTGTGGGTCAACAGGTTCGATAGCGGTGTGCGCAGTTCATGGGCGATATCGGCCGAGAAGGCGGACAGGCGCTGGAAGGAGTCATCCAGGCGTCCGAGCATGGCGTTGAAGGCATGGGCCAGTTCGGCCAGTTCGCCGGGCATCTGCTGTTCGGGCAGGCGTTGGGTCAATGAGCTGGCCGAGACGTTGGCCGCCACTTCGCTCATGCGGCGTAGCGGCCGCAGCCCGCTGCGTGCGGCCCAGGCGCCGAGCAGGGCGGTAGCCAGCGCCGAGAGGCCGACGGTCAACCAGATCAGGTGCTGCATGCGTTGCAGGAAATGCTGGTGGTGGGTGATGTCGAGCATCAGGGTCAATTGCGGCGAGCCGGCCTGGTCGGGCAGCAGCGCGGCGCTATAGACGCGGTAGGCGGTGCCGTCATGTTGCAGGCTATGCAGCCCGGGCGGCTGGGGCGGCGCATCGGGCAGCGCCCTGGCGCTGTCGAACCAGACCGCGCCATCGGCCCCTGTGATGCGCAGTGCCAGGTCCGGCTGGTGGCTGAGTTCGTCCTGCAACTGCGCCTGGTGTTCGGCGAAATGCTGTGGGGTGTCGGCACCTTGCAAGGCGCTGCGCATGGCGATCAGCTTGCCTTCGAGCAATTGCTGGTCGAGCTCGATGAAGTGAGCCTCGCTGGCCCGGCTGAACAGCACGCCGGCCAGTAGCGAAACCACCGCGGTACAGGCGGCGAACAGCAGGGCCAGGCGTCCGCTCAGGGTCAAGCGGCGCATCAGGCTTGCCGCTCTTCGAGCACGTAGCCCATGCCGCGCACGGTGTGGATCAGCTTGTTCGGGTAGTCGTCGTCGATCTTCAGGCGCAAGCGGCGGATCGCTACTTCGATGACATTGGTGTCGCTGTCGAAATTCATGTCCCAGACCTGCGAGGCGATCAGCGTCTTGGGCAGCACTTCACCCTGGCGCCGCAGCAGCATCTCCAGCAGCGAGAACTCCTTGGCGGTGAGGTCGATGCGCTGGCCGTTGCGTTCGACCCGGCGGCGAATCAGGTCCAGGCGCAGATCCGCCAGCTGCAGGGTGGTTTCCTGCGGCGTGCTGCTGCCGCGACGCAACAGGCTGCGGACCCGGGCCAACAGTTCGGAGAAGGCGAAGGGCTTGACCAGATAGTCGTCGGCGCCCAATTCCAGGCCGTGTACCCGGTCTTCCACGGCATCGCGCGCAGTCAGGAACAGCACCGGTATCTCCAGCCCGGCGTTGCGCACCGCTTGCAGGATCTGCCAGCCATCGCGGCCGGGCAGCATCACGTCGAGAATCAGCAGGGCGTAGTCGCCGGTCAGGGCCAGGTGCTGGCCGGTGGTGCCATCGGCCACCAGTTCGGCGTTGAAGCCGGCTTCACTCAGGCCCTGGCGCAGGTAGTGGCCGGTTTTCGGTTGGTCTTCGACGATCAGCAGTTTCATGGGCGACTCATGGCAAATGGAACGCGGGCTTTATACCGTGGGTGGCGGCTGCACGGCACAAGCTGACAAAGTTGTAATCTAGCAGTCAGCTAGCTGGCAGCGGTACGGCGGTAGAGTTTCACCCAAGCTGAATTTCATCCTGTTGGAGTGCCACTATGTTTTTGCCCAAGCGTGTTCTATCTCGTTCGCTGACGCTGGCGGCGTGCCTGCTGGTATTGAACTCACCGACCTGGGCATCGCCGGCGCAGACTTATGATTTCGGCCAGGCGGCCCCGGCGGCCAAGGCCACGCGCACGGTCGAAGTGGTCATGGGCGATATGTCCTTCGATCCCAAGAGCCTGGACATCAAGGCCGGCGAGACCGTGCGTTTCGTCCTGATCAACAAGGGCCAGTTGTTGCACGAGTTCAGCCTCGGTAACGCGGCCATGCATGCCGAGCACCAGCAGGAAATGCTGAAAATGCAGCAGAGCGGAATGCTCACGCCCACGGCCATGAAGGCGATGCCTGCTGGCGCGATGGATCATGCGGCCATGGGGCATGGCGCGATGCCCGGCATGCAGCACGACGACCCGAACAGCGTGCTGGTGGAGCCGGGCAAGACCGCGGAATTGACCTGGACCTTCAACCAGGCCGGCAGCCTGGAGTTCGCCTGCAATATCCCGGGGCACTACCAGGCGGGCATGGTCGGCAAGCTGACCGTCAGCCAGTAAGCGCCTGGGGCTCAAAGGCGGAGGCAAAGGCTGGTAGAATCGCCTGATTCTTCAGTCAGGTTTCCGCCATGCATCCCGCAGCCGAACATTCGCCGCTGGGCAAGTCCAGTGAATACGTCTCTACTTACACCCCGTCCTTGCTGTTCCCGATTCCGCGGGCGGCGAAATGGGCCGAGCTGGGCCTGAGCGCCGAGACCCTGCCTTACAAGGGAGTGGATTTCTGGAACTGCTTCGAGCTGTCCTGGCTGTTGCCTTCCGGCAAGCCGGTGGTGGCCATCGCCGAGTTCAGCATCCCGGCGGATTCGCCGAACATCATCGAGTCGAAATCGTTCAAGCTGTACCTCAACTCGCTGAACCAGACTGCTTTCGCGGACCGCCAGAGCCTGGAAGAAACCTTGCGCGGCGACCTTTCGGCCGCTGCTGGCAAGCCGGTGGGTGTGCGGATCCGCAGCCTGGGCGAGGTGGAGGCGGAAGGTGTGGTGGCGTTGCCGGGTACCTGCATCGATGAGCTGGATATCAGCGTCAGCAGTTATGAGCATCCACGTCCGGAGCTGCTGCAATGCGACCGGTCGCGGGTCGTGGAGGAGAGCGTGCACAGCCATCTGCTCAAGTCCAATTGCCCGGTCACCAGCCAGCCGGACTGGGGCAGCGTGGTGGTGGAGTACCGTGGCCCGGCGCTGGATCACGCCAGCCTGCTGGCCTACCTGGTGAGCTTCCGCCAGCACTCGGATTTCCACGAGCAGTGCGTGGAGCGGATTTTCCTCGACCTGCAGCGTTTACTGCAGCCGGAAAAACTGACGGTATATGCGCGTTATGTGCGTCGTGGCGGCCTGGACATCAACCCGTACCGCAGCACCGAAACCGCGGACTTCGACAATGTTCGGCTGGTACGCCAGTAATGAAAAGCCCCGCTCTGGTAGCGGGGCTTTTTTTGTCTGTAGGGGTCAGATCCCCATGTTGCCGAGGGTTTGCACGATGTTGCGCAACGTGCCGGCAATGGCGGGATGTTCAAGCTCGAAGCGTTCCACGGCGAGGTTGACTCCGTCGGCCAGGCTAGTGTCCTGGCTAGCGTTTTCCAGTTGCAGTTCGAGTTCGATCTGTTGCATCAAGTCCTGCAGATTGGCGCGTTCTGCTTCCGAAAGCGGCGGGTTCTGCTCCAATTGCTCGCGCAGGGTGTTGAGCTGTTCTTGCAGGTCGCGGGCAGGCATGGCGTTCTCCCTTCATTGATAGGCACAGCCATGGACCGCGCCGATTCGCTAAAGGTCCATGTCCGAACCTTAGCGTAATCCACTCACGGGCAATGTGCATGATCTTGATCAAGTCAGGGTTTTTCGCCCTTCAGACGACGCTGTCCGATGTCCGCCAGGCAGGTCGGCAACTCGCCCAGGTGGTCGATCACCGAATGCACGCCAAGGCTGAACAGGTGCAGGGTAGCCTTGCCGCGCTTGCGTTCCCGCTCCTGTTGTTCCAGGGCCTGCCATTCCGTGGAACTCATGCCGCAGAGCGAGCCGCAGGAAGCCAGGCCGATGGTCCAGAGACCCGCATTGAGGCCCGACTGCAGCAGGCGCGGTTCGCCACTGACTAGTACACAGCCATCCAGCCGGCTGACATTCAGGGCCATCAGCGCCTGCCAGCAGGCATCGGGGGCCGGCCAACGGGCACCGGTGTTGGAGGAGGAGGTGATCCAGGCCGGCAATGACCCGGCCAGGCGCTGGCTGAGGCTGTCGGGGAGTTCGTCGAGCCAGGCGCAGGGTACGCCCTGATGTTGCAGGCTGTGCAGGATGTCCAGGGCGCCATGGGTGGCATGGGCCTGTTCGAGTACCGGGTGATCGGCGCTGTGCAGGCGCATGCGGGCGCCGAAGTCCACGAGGCAGCCGCTGAGGCCAAAGAGCACAGCTGTCAAAGTGGGGGCGTTGAGGGGCAAGGCTTCGGCGTGAGGCATCGGGACGTCCCTGAAATACCTCGCAAGAGTATCGACGGCAGATGACCGTTGGATGACGCGCTTTGGGCAAGGCGCAAGGCATGCAGGCCGGTGCTGCCTAAATCGAGTTCATCCGCCTATACTAGGCAGCTAACCGCCAGGGCATAGCGCCCGCGACAGTACAATCCAAGGAGTTTTGCTATGCGCTGGAGCAATCGTCTCGCTCAGCTTATGTGTGTCAGCATGCTGGTGCCTGTTTTGGCCCAGGCCGCGGAAGACGATCCGTGGGAAAGCATCAACCGTCCGATCTTCACCTTCAACGACACCATCGACACCTATGCGTTGAAGCCCCTGGCGCAGGGTTACCAGGCAGTAACGCCACAGTTTCTCGAAGACGGCATCCACAACTTCTTCCGCAATATCGGCGATGTCGGCAACCTCGCCAACGATATCCTACAGGCCAAGCCTCACGCGGCGGCTGTCGACACCGCGCGGCTGCTGATGAACACCACCATCGGCCTGGCCGGCTTCTTCGATGTGAGTACCAAGATGGGCTTGCAGCGTAACGACGAAGACTTCGGCCAGACGCTCGGTTACTGGGGCGTTGGCAGCGGTCCTTACGTGATGCTGCCGTTCTTCGGTCCCAGCACCCTGCGCGATGCGCCGTCCAAGTATGTGGACAGCTTCACCGAACCCTATCGCTATGTGAACGACGTGCCGGTACGCAACAGTGCTTTCGCGCTGGATGTCATCGATACCCGTGCCAGCCTGCTGTCGAGCGAGAAGCTGATCAGCGGCGACAAGTACACCTTCATTCGCAATGCCTATCTGCAGAACCGCGAATTCAAGGTCAAGGATGGCCAGGTCGAAGACGATTTTTAAGCCCTGATCTGTGCATGAAAAAGGCGGCCCCCAGGGCCGCCTTTTTTGCGGCTGTCCGGTTCAGTTCATCTTCAAGATTGTAAGGCCAAGTTTCTGGCCGTTGCCTTCCAGTTCGGTGACCCAGACCACTTCGGTATCCGCTTCCAATCCCCTCAGGGCGGCATGCTCGGAATCGATGCGCACGCTGAGCCGGTCGCCGACCTTGAACGAGCGTCTGGCCTGAACCTGCATGCCACTGCTGGACAGGTCGATGCAGATGGCTGGAATCACCTGGCCCTGATGGATCAGGGTGACCTCGGCATCCACCCGCATACGGATGTAATCGCGCTTTTCGCTGTAGTCACGATCGTTGGCGTTCATCGGGTCCATCCTGCGTTTAGGTTGCGGATTTGCCTGTTCTTATAACTCCCGGTGATTTGAGGTGTAAAGACGCCCGGCGACCATCGGCATGAGCTTGAAACGCCCCGCGGATGGGAGTACCGTCTGCGCCTTAGAAGGGCACCTCTGATGGTCGAGCGTGCAGGGCCGTGGGCCCTGGCTCCGTTTCCAGAGTGGCTAGAAAGCGAATCCAGTAGTGTGCGCCAGGCCTGTGCCCAGCCACCTACGCCAACCTAATTCTGGCGCCGTTTGCCCACATGCCAAAAACCAGTGCCACGCTGCTGATAATCGATGACGACGAAGTAGTGCGCGCGAGCCTCGCGGCCTATTTGGAAGACAGTGGCTTCAGCGTCCTGCAGGCCGGCAACGGTCAGCAGGGACTTCAGGTATTCGAGCAGGAAAAGCCCGACTTGGTGATCTGCGATCTGCGCATGCCGCAGATGGGCGGTCTCGAGCTTATCCGTCAGGTCACCGACATCGAGCCGCAGACCCCGGTCATCGTGGTGTCGGGCGCCGGTGTGATGAACGATGCCGTCGAGGCACTGCGTCTGGGCGCTGCCGACTACCTGATCAAGCCGCTGGAAGACCTGGCGGTACTGGAACACTCGGTACGCCGCGCCCTGGACCGCGCACGCCTGCTGCTGGAAAACCAGCGCTACCGGGAGAAGCTGGAAGCGGCCAATCGTGAGCTCGAAGCCAGCCTGAGCCTGTTGCAGGAAGACCAGAACGCCGGGCGCCAGGTGCAGATGAACATGCTGCCGGTGAGCCCCTGGACGATCGATGCGTTCAAGTTTGCCCACCAGATCATTCCGTCGCTGTACCTGTCCGGCGATTTCGTCGATTACTTTCGTGTCGACGAGCGTCGCGTAGCCTTCTACCTGGCGGACGTGTCCGGACATGGCGCCTCATCGGCCTTCGTCACGGTGCTGCTCAAGTTCATGACCACGCGCCTGCTGTTCGAATCCAAGCGCAACGGCACGTTGCCGGAGTTCAAGCCGTCGGAAGTCCTGGGCCATATCAACCGTGGCCTGATCAGCTGTAAGCTGGGCAAACACGTGACAATGGTCGGTGGCGTCATCGACGAGGAGACAGGCTTGTTGACCTATAGCATTGGCGGACACCTGCCATTGCCTGTGTTGTACACGCCAGACAGCGTGCGTTATCTGGAAGGGCGTGGCCTGCCGGTCGGCTTGTTCAATGAAGCGACCTACGAGGACCACATTCTGGAACTGCCGCCGAGCTTCAGCCTGACGCTGATGTCTGATGGCATTCTGGACCTTTTGCCGGAACCCACACTCAAAGAGAAAGAAGCCGCCTTGCCCGAACGGGTGAGAACGGCAGGCGGCAGCCTGGATGGTCTGCGGCAGGTTTTTGGATTGGCCACGCTAGGGGAGATGCCGGATGATATCGCCCTGTTGGTGTTGAGCAGGAATCTTTAATGAGTACCGGTAGAATCCAGTTCGCCGAGCAGGACGGCACCTTTGTCCTGAAGTTTGTCGGTGAAGTGCGTCTGACTCTGTGTTCGGCACTGGATGCGACTATTGAGCGGATCTTCACGGCGCTGAATTTCTCGGCGATCGTGATCGACCTGACCGAGACCCGCAGCATCGACAGCACCACCCTGGGCCTGCTGGCCAAGCTGTCGATCCTGTCGCGGCAGAAGGTCGGCCTGCTGCCGACCGTGGTCACCACCCATGAAGACATCACGCGCCTGTTGCAGTCCATGGGTTTCGACCAGGTGTTCAACATCGTCGATCGCCCGATCCCCTGCCCGGAGTGCCTGACCGACCTGCCTTCCCAGGATCAGTCGGAAGAAGTGGTGCGGCTCAAGGTGCTGGAAGCGCACAAGATCCTCATGGGCTTGAACGACTCCAATCGCGAGGCTTTCCACGATCTGGTGAATGCCCTGGAGCGTCACTGATCCACTAAAGTTTCAGCGCACAAAAAAAGGGCGACCCCGCGAGGGGCCGCCCTTTTTGCGTTGGCGTGCGTTCGATCAGAGCTTGGCAGCCAGCAGCGCCTCGAGTTTTTCCTGGTCGCGGGCGAACTGGCGGATACCTTCGGCCAGCTTCTCGGTGGCCATGGCGTCTTCGTTGGAGGCCCAGCGGAACTGCGCTTCGTTCAGGCTCTGGCGAGCTTCGCCCGCGTGGCCCGGCGTCAGTTTGCGTTCCAGCTTGCCGGTATCGGCGGCCAGTTTCTCGATCAGGTCCGGGCTGATGGTCAGGCGATCGCAGCCTGCCAGTTGCTCGATCTGGTTCAGGTTGCGGAAGCTGGCGCCCATGACCACGGTCTTGTAGTCGTTGACCTTGTAGTAGTTGTAGATGCGGGTTACCGACTGCACGCCCGGATCGTCGGCGCCGGTGTAGTCGTTGCCATTGGCCTTCTTGTACCAGTCATAGATACGGCCCACGAACGGCGAGATCAGGAACACGCCGGCTTCGGCGCAGGCGATCGCCTGGGCGAAGGAGAACAGCAGGGTCAGGTTGGTCTGGATGCCTTCACGCTCCAGTTGCTCGGCCGCGCGGATGCCTTCCCAGGTGGAGGCGATCTTGATCAGTACGCGCTCACGGCCAATGCCTGCCTTGTCGTACAGCTCGATCAGGCGATGGGCGCGCTTGAGCATGGCGTCGGTATCGAACGACAGGCGGGCATCCACCTCAGTGGAAATACGCCCTGGAATCACTTTCAGGATTTCTTTGCCCACCGCGACGCCAAAGCGGTCGCTGGCCAGGCCGATGTCGCCCTTGACGTCGCTGACAGCGGCATTCAGCAGGTCGGCATAACCGGGAATGGCCGCCGCCTTGAGCAGCAGGGAAGGGTTGGTGGTGGCGTCTACCGGCTTGACCCGGGCGATGGCGTCGAAGTCGCCGGTGTCGGCAACCACGGTAGTGAATTGCTTGAGTTGTTCCAGCTTGGAAGTCATGAGAGTGCTCTGTCCTGTGGGTCTGTTGACATTACCCGAGCGCTGACAGCCGCTCAAGGGCGCGAATACGCTGAACCCGCCCCAAGGGCTGCAACCTGAAAACGGCTGTTTGAATGCTGGGGCGCTATCCGTCTATTACGATGCCAAAAGACCCTTCAGGTTCAACCCGGGCGACCGTCAGCGGCCTTCGAGCAACTGTCCTGCCTGATCCAGCAGCGCCAGCGGATCCTGGGCCTTGTGGATGTCCACCGAGAGCAGTTGGCGGAATTTGCGCGCCCCGGGAAAGCCGGTGCCCAGCCCCAGGATATGGCGCGTGATGTGGTGCATGGCGCCGCCCGCGGCCAGATGGCGAGCGATGTAAGGCCGCAGCTGCGCCAGCGCTTCGGCCCGGGAAATCACGGGTGCCGTGCTGCCGAACAGCTGCTGATCCACCTCGGCGAGCAGATAGGGGTTGTGATAGGCCTCGCGTCCCAGCATCACGCCATCGAAGGTCTGCAGGTGCTCATGGCAGGCCTCCAGGGTCTTGATGCCGCCGTTGAGGATGATTTCCAGCTCGGGGAAATCTGCCTTCAACCGTGCCGCCACGTCATAGCGCAGCGGAGGAATGTCGCGGTTCTCCTTCGGCGACAACCCTTCGAGAATCGCGATCCGTGCATGCACGGTAAAACTGGTACAGCCAGCCTCGCGTACCTGGCCGACGAAATCGCTCAGCTCTTCATAACTGTCGCGGCCATTGATGCCGATCCGATGCTTGACGGTCACCGGAATGCTCACCGCATCGCGCATCGCCTTCACGCAATCGGCCACCAGCCCCGGGTGCCCCATCAGGCACGCGCCGATCATATTGTTCTGCACCCGATCGCTCGGACAGCCGACGTTAAGGTTCACCTCATCGTAACCATGCTCCTGCGCCATCCGCGCACACGCCGCCAGGTCCGCCGGCGTACTGCCGCCCAGCTGCAACGCCAAGGGATGCTCGGACTCGTCATGCCGCAGAAAGCGCTCATGATCGCCATTGAGCAACGCCCCGGTGGTGACCATTTCGGTGTAGAGCAGGGCGTGCCTGGACAGCAGGCGCAGGAAGAAGCGGCAGTGCCTGTCGGTCCAATCCATCATGGGGGCAACACTAAAGCGCCGAGACAGCGTGGGCCTTGCGTTTACGGGGCTAAAGGTCTGTTTATCTAGCATTTTACTCAACGTGTTCTTGGCGTGTTTTCGGGCGTTTTCCGGCGTTTTTAAAGGCTCGGTGGTACGATGTACCACTTCAAAACTGACGCGTACCACTTTCAATATGGCGACTATCAGGGCAAGAAAACTGGCGGATGGGACTGTGAGCTACACGGCACAGATCCGCATCAAGCGCGACGGAGTGCAAGTCTACCAAGAGAGCCAGACCTTCGCCCGAAAACAGGCTGCTCAGGCTTGGGCACGCAAGCGCGGGTCGGAGCTGGATGAACCGGGTGCAATCGAGCGCGCAAACCGCAAGGGCGTCACGCTGAAAGATATGACCGATCGCTACCTGGTCGAAGTTGAGAAAGCCAAGCCGCTCGGCAAGACCAAGCGCGCCACACTTAATGCAATTGGCGAGACTTACCTGGGCAAGTTGACCGATACGGATATCAACACCCAGTGCCTGGTCGATTATGCACTTTGGCGAATGAGCGGGGAGGGCGGTGGCGTTCAGCCACAAACCGCTGGCAATGACCTGGCGCACCTCGGTGCAGTGCTGGCGATAGCCAAAGATGCATGGGGCTACCAAGTCGACCCGCTCGCCATGGGCGGTGCGCGGCGTGTATTACGCAAGCTGGGCTACAACCTGAAAAGCCGTGAGCGTGACCGCCGACCGACATTGGATGAGCTGGGACGGGTGCTGACGCACTACCAGGCCATGCAGGTGAGGCGCCCGACCGTCATAAATATGCTGAAGGTCGTGGGCTTCGCCCTGTTCTCCACGCGCCGGCTCGATGAAATAACCCGAATTCGCTGGGCAGACGTCGACGAGGCCGGCCACCGGGTGCTGGTGCGCGACATGAAAAACCCCGGGCAGAAGATCGGCAACGATGTTTGGTGCTACCTGCCGGACGAGGCGTGGCACATTCTCCAGTCGATGCCGAAGGCCGGCGAAGACATCTTCCCCTACAGCCCTGAGTCGATCTCCACGTCCTGGACGAAAGCCTGCAAGTTTTTGACCATCGCGGACCTGCACTTCCACGACCTCCGGCATGAAGGTGTCAGCCGCCTGTTCGAAATGGACTGGGATATTCCGCGTGTGGCGAGCGTTTCCGGCCACAGGGATTGGAATTCAATGAGGCGTTACACCCACCTTCGCGGTCGGGGCGACCGCTACGTGGGCTGGGAGTGGCACGAAAAGATTCTGAGGGCGCCCGTCCAACTGGGCGCCGCATCGCAGAAGTGGCTCAAACGGCGTGTTTTATCCCGTTGAGCTGGTTGTGCTCTTTAACCGCGGCTGCGCGCTGTAGGTCCAGGTACGCGGCCAGGTCGGTGAGGTGGATGCCCTTCGCCGACTTCTGGCTCGGCTCCAGGCGAGTGATGGGCAACTTGATCTGGCCGGTCATCACCTTGCGCTGGAACATGTCCGGCGTCAGATGCGTGAAGTAGTCCCGGCAAACCAGTTCCAACGAGATGACCGCCTGCCCGTCGTATTGGGCCATAAGAATGAAGGCTGTATTCATGGTCTGTCCTCAATCGCCGCAGAAGCAGGCAATAGCCTCGTCGTAATCGGCAAACATGTCGAATTGGGTATCGGAGTAGTCGAGCATCTGCTGGTAGCTGGGCCTGTCACTGCGGAAGCGGTCGCCGTCGCCGGTGAACTTGCCGCCGGACACCACCGAGCTTTCCATGCGCGCCCACCACTCGGCCTTGGGCCGGTCGCTGGCGATGATCGAATAGACCTGCTTGGCACCCTTCAGGAAACAAAGGTCGCAGTTGCCTTCCAGCGTCCTACCGTTCATCGTCGGTAGCATCAGGTCGAATGTTTGACTGGCCCAGAAGTCAGTCACGTCCTGCACGCCGACACCAGCGTCAGCCAGCGGCATCACCATGGTTGCCCACTTGCTTTCGCTGGTGCTTTTGCGGTGCCGGATCTTCACGACACGCCGCGGCTCATCCGCACGGATGCCTGTCATCATGTCCAACGGTGCTTCCTCGGTCGAAAGGCCCAGGCTGCGCAGGTACTTGTGAATGATGCGGATTTTCAGGTCGATGGTGCAGAACCGGGTGACCGGGTTGGGCAGGTATTTGCGTTTGCGGATCAAGGCTTCGAACGGCTCGCCTAAGCGGCTTGCGGAGACGTAATCCACCACCACAAAACCTGCCTCATCGTCCCGAAACTCCAGCCAGACAATCGGCACTGCCCAGCGCTCGGCACATTCCCGGACGAACTCCAGGGTGGCCGGGTGTTCTTTCCCTGTATTGGCAAAGGTAACGATCAGATCGCTCAGGTCCTCGTTGTTGTCCAGCACCAGGCGCAGCATGTAGGCACTGGTACGACCGCCGGAAAAGCTCACCACTGTCGGCCCGGATAATTTGTAGGGAGAAATTGAGTGCATAGCGGTTCTCCTTTTCACATCCGATACGATTGATGAGTGAACACTGACCTAGCCTTATGCTCTGCGGGTTCCGCATCATCGCCTTGGATCTCGCAAACGAACCGATGCCGCTTTCGGTTGGGCGCAGTCAGGGCCTTGGTCAGGCGAGGAATGACTAAGGCGCATTGCTCGTAGGCGTGAGGCCCGCTCCAGCTATCAGTTCTCACTACCTGGCAGTCCGCCCGGGACGCATCCGCGCACAGGTAAAGCAGGAGAAATACGGTCATACCGCCTCCTGCAGCTCGAGGCGGGGATTAACCGGCGTTGGGCTGATGACGGACGCCATACCCATGACTCGCATATCGCGATCATTCAGAGCCGGAAGCTGGTGCTCGGCCGGAGTCGATGGGAACAAATGGTTGGCTTGTACGAACGCCGAGAAGGCATCGTCGAAGTGAGCGGCGAGTACTTTGCGCAACGTGTCGTAGTGAAGCTCAAATTCAATAGCTTCTGACGGCGAGACTTCCACGCCAATTTTCTTGACCCTTCCCTTGCTGATATAGAGGCCGGGGGAGTCGGAGTTGCAGACCTTTGACATGATTTGCGCGGCCAGCTTTCGGTCGTACTTGGTTGAAATGGGAAACCAACGAATCTCGCGGCGGTCGTCGACCAGGTCGTCAATGCTCATTCCGTGACGCGCTAGGAGCTTTTCAAGCATTCGTTGGGCGTTGTCCTTTTCGCCACCTTCGCCTCGCTGTGCGAGGGCAAGCAACTTGCGTAGCTTGGCCTCAACTTTCGCATTGTCGCCGTGGGTTTTTGGTGCTTGCATGGTGCTTCTCCTTTCAGGCAGTGGGGAGTTGCAGCTCCCAGTGTCCCGCCTGTGTTGGGTATCAGTGCGCGTATCGACGCGGTTTGTTTTGTTTGGCAGCCTCACGCTCGGCCATGAAAGCCGCCCACTCCGCCGTTTTGGTCTGCTGGCGGATACGGCTACAGAGCTGGTGTTTGCGTGTGGAGCGGGCATTGCCGCAGATATCGCAACGACTGGGCAGGTCAAGCCGATGGCTTGCCATGGTTGGGCGCTCGCGTTCAGGGCTGGCGTGCTCAGGCATTTGCCACCTCAATCGCCTTCAATTTTGCAAGGCGCGCGGTCTCGTATTCGCTGGCCAGGATCTCTACTGCACCGTCGATCCACCCGCTTGTTGGTTGGCCCGCCGCGACCAGGGCGTCGTGCTCGGCTTTGTTGATTTGAAAGCCCAGGTGGAAATAAGCGACGTCGTTGAGTTCAAACTTGATACCGCCACACAACCAGAGGTTACCGGTATTAATGCCAAGCCGATCCCAGTAGTCGCTTCCGCTCAGGCGTCCGGGGCAATGCTCATTCCACTGAGCGATAAGGCGCTCGTGTTCCGCTCGAATCGCCGCTCGAACCTCTTTTGAAATGCCTTTGCCAGGCTTCGCAGCCGCACGCAGTGAGCGATAGCCGTGGTCATCAGGACGACACCAGTGCACATCCAGATCCGTACCGCCGCTGAGTTTCACGCCGCCGGCGTAGTTGGAGTCAACGTCGCGCATTGGAGCGACCTTGCCGCCGAACATCGAACCGAGAACAGTCAATTGGGCGAGGAAAATCGCTTTCTTAGCATAGAAGTCGCGGACAATTGCAACGGTCGCGGACTCGTTGGACTTATAGAAGAAGTCGGACATGATCACCGACCTCCCAAAAGCATGCGGGTCAGCTCGTTGGGTTGGCCCTCCGGGGTGAGCTTCGTAAGCGGCAGGGTGATCCGGTGGCCGTTCCCAGCCCGGACTACAGCGAGCAGGCCGTTGATCTCGACTATTACTCCCTTGCGGGCACTGAGGCTGTAGCCGTTGCCCTGGGCTTTGATTGTTGTGTAGCTGACCTTGCCGCCGACAGCCAGCGATGTTGTGGTAGCCTCTGCGATGCCGCCTTGGGGTTGATTCACTTGCATGGTGCTTCTCCTTTGGGTGGTCGGTGTCGAGGGGTTGCAGCCCCTCGACACCACCTTCTTACTGGCTTTCGCCGGTTGGGTTTTGCTTCCGCACCAGGTGCAGCAGCAGGTTTTCATACTCGGTAAAATCATCCGTTTGCGACTGCCATTCCAGCACTGCCTGGATCTGCTCCCGGCTGCACTCCAGTACCAGTAACTCTCTTTCAGTCTCCGCACGGACCTCCAGAATGGCGATCAGGCCGGCTGGGTCGTAGGCTTCGGCATGAACGATTTTCGCGGGCCCGGTGAACCAGGCCTTCAGCTCTTTTATGTGCCGCAGGCGATTGTTTTCGCCATCTGGGCCGTCACCGGTGATGACTTGTACGTGCATGGTGCTTCTCCTTTGGGAGGTGTCAGACGTTGCAGCGCCTGGCGGGTATTGCCGTTGATGAATCAGGCCTGGAAGTGCCAGCACTTCACGATGGGTTGCTTCGTGACGACGGCGTTGGTCTTACTCGCCTGGTGTGCCCGAACCGCGCTGTCGGTCGCCTTGTTGACGTCGAGCAGCTTCCGCGAGCGGGAGTCCTTCAGGCGCTCGCGTAGCTCGCTGACGTCAGCGATTTTTTGCCGGTTTTCTGCGGCGCATTTCACGAAGTCGTTGAGGTTGATGGCGATGATGTGGTCTTTCTTGCTGTGGTTGACCACCGGGCCTTCGGCGTCCAGGCCTTCCAGGTATTCGTAAACCTCCCAGAATTCAGCAACCACCGGATGGTCGGAGCTGATCGAGGCCTGGCGCTCAATTGCCATGCGGATGATCTGCGAGCGGGTATGCTCGACCTGTGCGTCGGTGAGCGGTACCACCATGCACAGGCAGTCCAGCAGGGCGAGCATTTGGGCGTGGTTCTTGTTGATCCGCTCCACGCGGATGTAGCCGCGCAGCTTGTTGCCGCAATGGCTACATTCGCTGTGCTCGTCTTTGAATGGGGTGTCGCAGGCAAAGCAGTGGGAGTGCAAATTGCGCAACTTCGCTTCGTAGCCCGCTATCCGCTGGCCGAACAGCTCCATCACCTCCAGCTCTTTACGTACTGCCCGCAACACAAAGTTGCTGAGTCTCGAACCTTCGAGCGCATTGAGCCGATCTGCCGCCGCGCGGCTTTCAGCGGTGACGTTCGGTCGTACAAAGTGCAGTTTGACGATCCGGGTCATGATCGCCTCGGAAGCCACTACGGGGGCGTTTTGGCTGATAGCGATGGTGCCGCGAAACGGTGGTTCGTAGGTTTCGTTACCGGCGGTTTTCACACCCTTGGTCGCCAGGGTGCCGCCGCCGTAGTAATCCTTGAGTTCGTCCCATTCGAAGGTTTTGGCGTGGGCCTTATCGTCGCCGCTGCGGTCTGATTCCAGCAGCACAATGGGCATGCCGGATACTTGGCCCATCAAGCGGCTGCGGCCGGCCTTGGTGGATTTGGACGGGTCGAAACCTTCGTATCCGTCGCGGCCCGCGAGTTTCCACAGCAGCGTGAGCAACGTGGTCTTGCCGGCGCCGGCCTCGCCAGTGGCCTCAAGGAAAGGAAACGACTGATACCGGCCGCGGATCTGTTCGGCGAACAGCGAGCCAAACCAGAAGGTCAACGCCACGATGCCCTGGGCTCCAAAGCACTGCCACAGAAGCCCTAGCCACTGGTCATCGTATTTTTTGCCGTCCTTTTCCAAATCGATCTTCACACCCTTTTGCAGAGTTTTGAGCTTCAACTTGCCCATCTCAAAAAACTCTTCCTCGTTGATGTGGATCACCTGGCCTTCGCGGATGGCGACGTCGTTGAACACGTAGCAGTGGTATTCCTTGCTGTAGCCCACGTAGTCGATGGTCTGAACGGTCTTGATGCCAAAAAGCTGGTCTTTCATGAGCTTGTCCAATTGCTGACCACTGCCGGTGAACACGGCTCCGGCACCCATACCGAGAAGTCTTTTCTTGAATTCGCTGGCAGCGGCGACCTGACCACCCGTAAAGGTGTTTTTCACTGAGCCGCCGTCGTGCGGGAAGTCGACGCGGAAGAAGTACCAGGACTCGTCGGTAATCTCGTTGCGCTGGAAATAGAGGGCTTTGGGGTAGCAGTTGGCGATCTCGACGACGCAGCCGGCGACGTTCAGTGCCTTTTCCCGCAGCTGCTTTTCATTGAGTGTTTGGGCTTCGTGGCCATCGCTCTTTTCGAGGGCCTGCTTGGCGTTGTTGTATTTCGCCAGGTCCAACTTCCACCAGTACAGGCGGGAGTCGAAACAGAAGTGGAATTCCTCCCGTTCACGCCACTGGTACATGAGCAATGCCTTGTCGCTGGCACTTTCTGCGATCAGCAGGGCGCCCTGGTGGCGGGCTTCTTTCAAGTCATTTTCGATGCGATCAGCGCGGGCTTTTTCGTCGTCGATAAACGCCCAGCGTTGATGCAAATCGTTCCAGTCAACCTTGCGGGCGTCAGGCTGTGACAGCTGAGCAGCCTCGCAGGTAAAACCGAGTTCGCGGGCACGGTTGACCCACATACGGGTGTACTTGTGAGCGCCTGGCTCATTATCCAGAGCCCAAACCAGCTTCGGGGTTTTACCGCCGCGAGCGGTGATCAGGGCCTTGAGCGATTCCTCTGGAAAGGCGTTTGAGGACAGCGCCGCAACCGCAGAGATACCGTTTTGAATGAGCGCTATGGCGTCGAAGATGCCTTCAACGATCCACAGCTCATTTACTTCCAGCAGATCCACGCACGGTGGGCACCACCAGTGCCCCCTGTAGCTCTTGAGGGGTTGGAAGCGGGCCTTCTTCTTACCGAACCGTGACGGTTGGTCAATCAAGCGCTCCCAGTACCCGCCGTGTTCCAGGGGGAAGCGCACGGTGGCAGAACCAATATTCAGGTCGCGATCAAAGTAGCTTTCCTGGGTGTACCAGCCCTCGATCAGCTCAACGCGGAAACCTCGGGCAAACGTCAGGTAGGCCTTTGCGCTGGCAGCAGGCTCGTCTCGGGTGGCCGGTGCACGCTTGCTCCAATCGTCGAACAGGTCCGGGTAAAGCTCTTTGGTGGGAGCCATGTACCGGCAATTTTTCTCGCGGCCACAGCGGATGAACCAGGGTTCATCGTGGCGCGAAAACAACCGTTTCTGATTGCACTGCGGGCAGGTGCCCTTACGCATGTAATGCGTGCCTTTCATGTGCTGAAGGCCGTAATCAGATTCCAGGCGCTGAAGAACATCAGCGCGGATCTTGTCTTCCATGGGCTTGCGAATCACTGCACATGCTCCGCGACCTTGACGACGAGCTGTTTTTTCAGCTCGCTGCGCGTCTTGCAGATGCCTGCCAGGTAGGGCAAGTCCTCAAGCACCTTCGGCGCCCGCTGACCACTTGGCACATTCCGGTAGCGGTCGGAGTACCAAATATCAGCCATGGTGACTTCGTACTGACTGGTCAACCACAACAGGTAGTGCTGCGCCTGTTGTTCCTCCAGCTCCAGTTTTATGGTGATTTTGCTCATTTCGGCCACCAGTAAGTTGCAAATTTCCCCTACCCACGCGGTGCGGGCATCTAACAGGGAGGGTTTTGGATTAGTGCGGGAGGTTGCGAGTCAGCAGCAGGCGTGTGGGGAGCAAGCGTGCTGAGACGGGATGTCGCTGCTGGGTGCAGTTGTCGAGCAGCAAGATCACCGGGCGGAAGGGGCCGCTGGTGGGATGAATACCCAGCCAGGCCACACGCTTGCAGGTCATGCTTTCGAACTCGGCCACGGCTAGTTCAGCGATGCGCTGCACCAGGTGCGTGGGCACTTCAAGCGACTGGGTCAAGTACCGTGTGCAGTTCTCCAAAAGCTGGCTGTCGCCGGCAAGATGCTCGCAACGGTGACGGTACAGATAGGCCACGGCCGCTTGTTGCATCGCGGCACGGTAGTCACTGGTGGGGTTGGTAGTCAGGGTGATGGTGTTCATACAGGTGCGGCCTCCGTTTCCAGTTGATCAAGCAGATCAGGTTGATCATTGGCGGTTTTCATTGCCTGGCGACGAATGACCACATCTGCAACTGGCAGCTTTACAGCGGGGTTGGGCATGCCGCTGGGGCTCAGTTCGTGGGTCATTTGAAATTCAGCACGCACCGCCCAGCCGCAGGCTTCGTTGGTGCATTGCATGTAGGTGATGCGCAAAAAAATATGCTGGCCTTCGCTGGTGCGGATGCGCATGCGTCCGTGGCAGTGAGGGCAGACGAGCTTGTAGGTGCTCAATGTTTTGGCCCCCGGCTATGCAGCAGAATCGTTGCCAGGACTTCGGAGTGACGAGCCGCCATGTAGTGGCTGTGAGCGCGCAAAATCGCCTCAGCTTCGTCCCGCTCGATGACGCCGTCGTCCAGTGCCTTCGCAATGATCTGGTCGACCACACCGCGCTTGGCTGCAGCACGTACTGAGCGGTTGTAGAGGTCTACGTTGTCCAGTGTTTCAGGTTTGGCGAGGGGGACGAACATGCCGCCGTACATCGCCGCGATGTATTCCGGCAGGTAGGTGGTGCCCATGTCCTGCTCTAACAGATGGATCTGTTCATCGCTCAAGGGCCGACTGCCGGCGTTTTCGTAAATGTGGTTGTCGAACTTCTTGAGTTCGTATCCAAGGCGGGCTGCAGCGCATTCCCGGCCACCTTCGTAGTCGTTGATCACTGCGCTCATTACTTGGCGCTTGGTCGCTAGAACTGGGCGTTTCATCTTCTGGTTTCTCCCTGGAGTCATCGCCCCTACAGTCGTTTCATACAGCCGGTGCTGAGATTTGCTCAGTGCGTTCCGAAAGTATTCCTGGCAACACTTCTTTGCCGATCACCCGGGACAGGTCTCGCAGGATTTGGAACGTCAACCGTCCGCGTGGCAGCTTGTTGTGCCCCGCCCAGCGCTGAACCACCTGCGTCACTGTGCGCACCTCGTAGCCATGACTGAGGGCAAACTGGCGGAAATTGCTGCCACGCTCAATTAGCCGTGCTTGGATCTGGCGCTTTTCCATGGCTTGGCTCATGGTTGATGTGTTCCTAGTTGGTTAAGATGTACTCATTGCGCATAAGCCTATTTATTCTATCTAAATAAATCAAGCGGTATTTATTCAAAATGCAGAAAAAGTCTCTGGACGCCGTGCTTGAACGCTTGATGACGGTCTTTGCCGTTGAAAGTGATAGCGAACTCGCCCGCAAGCTGGACGTAAATCGGCAGACGCTGGGAAGCTGGCGCAGCCGGCGATCCATTCCTTATGCGTTATGCGTAAGCGTAAGCGAGGCTGAAGGCGTATCTCTTGATTGGTTGCTAACGGGAGAGGGGTCAATGTTGCGAGGTATGTCAGCTGGGAAAGCTGAATCACCAGCTACTAGCCCGCAGGAAGAGGCAATCCTGGCTCTATTCCGGTCGTTAGAAGAGAACGACAGGCGGGAGATACAGAGCGCTGCTGAAGAAAAGAAACGCATAAGGGACATCGAGCAGCGCCTAAAGGATTTAACGGAAGCCCTTGCGGCCAGCAAACGGCCAGCATAGTCTGTACCCATTAGGAATGGATTGGCGAGATATGGATGGCCGAGCCTGCTTCTCATATTGATGCTCAAGCTGTTGGCCAACTGCCCACGGCGCCCTCTACTACATAAGGACGTGTTTATGCTTAAAAAATTGAGATCTTCAAAAAATTCGCATTCACTCTTGATTGTTGAAGTGCGGAATAATCAAGTGTGCGGCGTAAAACCTTAGATTGAAAATATAAATAATTATTGGGCGATTAGCGTCCCAAATTTTACCGTAAGTAATGGGGAAGATTTATGGCGGGGCTTGAAGAGTTTTTAGCTGGGTTGGAAGGAAGACTTAATATTCATACAGTCCAGCAGATTCTACGAGTCAATAACTTATTGTCTGCTCGGAGTTGGTCTGAGCTTCACATGATAATTAAAGGAGCTGTCGCTAAAAATCCTCTTATCTTAGAGAAGCTAAAAGACGCGTTGCAAATGCAGCAGATTTGTGACTTGAAAGCGGTATCGTACTTTTTAGTGGCGCCGGCTCACGCGGACAATATTTTAAAAAGTGTTCGCTCCGTCGAGGTAGTACCATCGCCTATGAGTGCAGCTTTTCCGTTAGTTGTAAGTGCAGACATTCTTGAAAAGGATGATGGTGCCTTAAAAATAGTAAAAGTATTTAGTGATGATAATGGTGCTGGGTTAATACTTTCAAGGGTTCGCCGCTTTACACTTAGTAATGATATTTTGCGCGATAATTTCTCTCAAGAGCTACGAGATCAGTTTCCGCAAGCAGAAAAAATTATTGAAGTAAAAGCTTATGATAGACAAACTTTTGATGTTGTCTATTTTAATCGAGTTAAGTCGATAATTGAGTTGCGTGCAGACATGACGCGTGATACTGGAATGCCTCAAACTAGTGGTCAATTGAAAAAGTCGGTTGATGATTTGAAGTTTTTTTCACAAAAGCTGCTTGCGACTTTTTCAAATGGGTTTGTACTGGGTCCACCTATAAACTTGCTACCGGTTGCTAAAGGCTTATACACAGATATGTCAGGTGCTATAAAACGCATTGGGTTTGCTACCGAGACGGAGTCTGTCAAACGTGAGACAATGAAAGCAGGTGTTGACCTGAGGAGTGAGTTGTTTCACAAAACTGGGGCTCAGGCGATTGATCACAAAATGTCAATCTTTGAGGTGGCGATTCAATGGCATCGCATGGATATAGATAAAGTTGATAGTAAGCCAGAGCTGCATATTCCAGGAAGTTATAGAGATTATGTGCAGATTGGTGCACGAACCGACTATGCTATTGTCAAAGGAATGCGTACCTATGATGATTCTAACTTTGTACTAAATAAGATAATGTCATATAAGCCATGATTTCTAAAACTCTACTATTTCAAAAAATCGAGTCTGAGGTTGCGCACCTCAGAATAGATTATTGCTGTAAGGAAATAGTAGAGCATATTCTTTCCTCCCAGGAAAAGAGACCGGTATTCAGCTATTCAGATTTTATCAATGTTCTGGGTGGTGAGTGCTCAATTGAGCAGGTTCAACTGTGCTTGAATTTTCTAAAGTCGACGCCGATTAACCTTATCGAGCAGTGTTATCGGTACGTTGATGAGGACGTGATTTATGATGTTTCTGTGGAGGAACTTCAAGCAGCATTTATGAACGGATCCCTTAATATTGAGGATAGGGGGTATCCGGATCGAGATTATCAGTCAAAAGTTTATGTTGTTTTTGTAGCGGATAAAGCGGTGGTCGAGGGATGAATCCAACTATCGCCGATATTTTGAGTCTACCTGATGAGAACCCGGTTAAACAGGCTCTTCTGAGCGCAGGAATTGGCTGCTTATATGATGATTTTTGTAACAGAGTGGAATCAGCTATTTTAGAGGGGATTATTCATTTTGAAGATAACAAGCCTTATTTTAAAGGGCTGGGTGAGGATGCATTAACTGTTACCTTGGCATTTGGTCTAAAAATGAAAGGTTTTACCGCTGATCATGATAATTACAGAAATGGGCATTGTGACCTGGTTGTGAAGGAAGGTTTTTATGAGTGGCATGGAGAGGCTAAGTTGGATACCGGGCCAGGCTATGTAATGGAAGGATTTCGTCAGCTATGCGACAGATATTCGCCAGGTGGACCTAATAGTCATCGTGGTGGTTTGATAATTTATACAAAAAAACGTGATAAGCTAAAAATATTAAAGACGTGGGCTGCTCGGATTGTGAAAGATTATGAAGTTGCTGTGAGTTTTTCAGATATTTGTAAGCATACGCTAACAACTAAAAGTGTTCATAAGCATACTGCTAGTGGTCTCGATTATAAAATTAGGCATCTCCCTATTAGTTTTTATCATAAGCCTTCAGATAAGAGTGCAAGAAATAGGAAGTCCTGAAAATTAGAAATCAATTATCGTGTTAATGATAAATGCTTTTTAGTCTTTGCCATTCTCGGTCAACAGCTCGTTTCGCTGTTTTCTCACTGGCATAAAGCCACTTCAGCCGTCTCGGCTCTGCCTGATCCCCCGCAGTAACAGTCTTTTCTTTACCGGTTTTCTGGTCGCGGTAATACGCGATGATCCCCGTGTAATCGCCCTTGCTCTCTTCCGCCAGATCTTCAACGTTGTCCTCCGGCAATTTGCTCTCCAGCTCTAGGCTGACGGTATAGCCGCCGTCCGGGCTCAGGTTATGCTGCACGTTGCCGCCGTACCAGATGATCTCGTCGATTTCCGCTTTAACGCCCTGGAGCGTGTAGGTCAGTTCTGGGATTAGATCCGGCCGGCCCATCGCGAGCGTGTAGCTGAGCGTGGCACTGCCGCGTTGCAGGCGTCGAAACTCGGCCCTTGCAGCCCTCAGCGCTGACTGCTGGTCGCTGTAGGTATGACGCAGGTCTTTGAGGTTCTCGCCGCCGCCGGCAATCGCTTCCTGTTTCTTGGCGCTGTGCACGTCGTAGAAATACGCGCGCACGCCGTCGTAGCTGTCGCGATCCGCCTGCAGGTAGCGGTGTTGATCGCCGTCGGCGCGTGTGAGGGTAATGTGGGGCAGGGGAAGCCCACTGGCGGTCTTGCCGCCGCCTGCAGGGATGCACAGCAAACACCCTGCCTTCACGCTGGCCACCGCATCGAATTCTTCGCCCAGGCGCGTGATCAGGTTGGCGTCCGATTCGTTGGCCTGGTCGAGCTGCAGGATCGGCAACGCACCGAGCGCGCCGGCCACGGTCGAGGTGAGGTTGTTTCCCATGGCGATATCGCCCATGACTTTACCCAGTGTGGTGTTGCTCCAGCTGCGCTCGCGCTTGGTCTTCAGCCCTTTGCGCAGGTCTGCTGATCGAGCGCGGATGCTGAGTACATCTGGCGCGCCGCTGTGCTCTGTCTCGTCGACGGTGTAGGTGCCCTTGTCCACCAGGCCGGTGTCGCTCCAGCCCAACCACAAGCGAAGTATTGCGCCCTTTGGCGGTATCGACAGCATGCCGTCATGGTCGCTCAATGTGATCGTGAGCTGGTCTGCCTCGACGCCACGGTTGTCGGTTAGATCCAGGTTCATCAGCCGCGGGCTCACCTTCATGGCGATATCGTTGCCGTCCACCGTGAGACGGAAGGCCGGAACAGGATAGGCGGCATCCCGAACGAAGCGTTCCGCCGTATCCACGAGGTAACCGGTGACGTTGGACAGCGCGGCCTCTATCACAGCAGCCCCCGGAGAATATTGAGCCCGGTGCTGGTAGCCGCGCCGAGCAGGTCGATACGGTCGTCATCGGTACGCTTGAGCGTAAGGGTGAACTCAATGCGCCGTGGCGTGCCGTCTCTAAAGAACACAGTTTTGGTCTCGCTCAGGCTCTCGATCACCCACAGCCCGTATATCCGACCGGTGCCCTCGACCATCGGCCAGGCCTTGCCGGTGTTCGCCATAAGCCGCAATGCATCCAGGCTGAGCACGCTGCCGGCCAGCTCGGGCAGGATGATGCCGGGGAGGGTAATAGTATCGTCGCCACGGCCGACAAATTGCAGCGCGGGTGGTGCACCGACGCGGCTGTTGCTGGCATGGCGCCAATTGGTTTGGCGCTGCAGCTTTTGGTAAGCGAGGGTCGATAGGCTGAACACGAACATGCCGAGGCTGAGCATCATGGTGATTAATCCCGGTCCGATAACTTGCTGCGCTGACGGGCGCGTTTCTCGTTTTCAATCTTGTTGAGCATGGCGCGCAAGCTTTTCTCCATGGTTTGCATGTCCATGCCAGGCGCAGCAGCGATAGTGATTTGGTAGGTGTCGTGACTGTCGTAAACCGTCGATGTGCCCGCGCTGCTGATCGGTGGGCGATCATCGACAGCCAACGCCGGCATGGCTGTTGCGCTTAGCGCCAGAGTGCCGGCGGCGGTCAATTGTTTGCTCATGCTCGACAAGGCGTTGAGCGGCCCTTTCTGCCCGCCCTCCAGGCCCTTTGTCAGCCCTTCCATGGTAAAGCCGCCCAGTTCCGCAAACACGCGGGACGGGCTGTGGATGCCTAGTTTTTCCTTGAACCAACCGATGCTGGAGTCACCGATGGAGCTGATAGCACCCTTCACGGCGCCGAGCCCTGCGGTCAAACCGTTGACCAGGCCGTTAACGATCATGCCGCCGAACTCGGTGAATTTCCCAGGCAGCTCTACGCCGAAGTAATTCATCACTCCGGCGAACGCCTGGTAGAACAAGCCGAGCGGACTAAAGTTGGTGATCAATTGCAGGATGCCGGCCAGGCCCTGGTCGAAGCTGGCTTTGATGGTGGTCCACACGTTGACTGCGCCGGTTGCGATAGAGCTGATGCTCTGCAGCAGGGTCATGATCATGTTGCCGATGGCCGCGCCAAATCGCTGGCCCATCGACTGCGCTGCACCGCCGACGTCTTCCACCGGTTTCAGCAGGTCGGTGAACCAACCGATCAATCCACTGATGCCGGAGGAGATCATGCTGAACAACGGGCGGACAATGCTGCCAAGCAGGCGCAACGCGAAACCGATAACCGGAATGGAGTAGGCGGCTTTCGCCAGGCTGATCAGCAGCCCGCCGAACTTGCCAAACCCGGCAAGGACCGGCTGCAGGGCGTCAGTGAGCCCCTGCCAGAAGCCGAGGAAGAACCCTTTAATCGGCTTCCAGTATTTGTAAATCAGCGCTGCAATGGCGACCAGGCCAGCGACAGCGGCGATCAGCCACCCGACCGGTGTAGCAAGTATGGCTGCGCCTACCGCGCTAATTGCGCCGCCGAGCATTGGCAATACGCTGACCGCAGCAATCCGCGCGGAGCTGACTAGCGTCGGGATAACGCTCATCATGCCGCCAGCGGCACGACTGGCTGTGACCGTCTTCCAGATTCGGCCCATCCGGCCGACCTCGGTACCGGCGCCGGCGGCAGCAATACGGGTGCCGATCAACTGAGCTTTGATGCTGCCCAAGCGAATGCCAAACAGCGCCATTCCGTACCGCAGCACTGCGAAGGGGCCGAGCATGCTTGCCATGGTCAACGCCAACGTACCGAACACCAGAGCCGCCGCTGCTACGGCGGCGACAACTTTGACCAAGCCCGCGGCCAGCTTCGGATTTTCCCGTGCCCAGGTGCCTACCCTGTTTGCGATTTCACCGGCTGTATTGATCAGGTCTTTCAAGTCGGGGGCAACTGCTGCACCGAATTCAGCCATGGCGTTGGTGAAGCTACCCTCAGCGGCTTCCATGACGTTGGTGAGGGTGCCGAGCTGTTCGTTAACGCGGGTGCGCAGATCCGCCTGGACTCTCAGCTTTTCTTGAATTTCCTGATAGCCGGCCAGCCCCTTGTTCATCATGGTGTTCAAGGTGGTCATTGTTTCAGCGTCGTCGCCAAAGAGCTTACTGATGACGGCTGTACGGTCGGTATCGTTCAGAACCTTCAGCTTTTCGACTTGCGCGTACAGGTTCTCCAGGCCAGCAAAGTTGCCTTTGTCATCCGTGAATTTGAGAGAGACGCCCTTGTTCGCGCCTGCTGCGATGCTGTTGGCTTTATCGACTTTGTCTTGATTCAACCCTGCCTGGAAAATTTTACGAAAAGCGTTACCCGCTGAGCTGCCGTCCATGCTGGCCTGGTCCATCATGATGAGCAGTGGTGCGAGTTCTTTAGCTGCATCAATGCCCGACTTCTTGATGACATCCATGACAGGTGAGATTTTGCTGAAGCCCTGAATCATGTTGCTTGGATCCATACCTGCATAGAAGCCGCGCTGGATGGTGTCCATGAGCCCCATCATGTCTTTTTCAGTGGTCCGCGTGGCGTCCTGCATTTTGGCTGCAAACTCAGCCGCCTGAGTGGCTTCCATCTTCATTTGCACGCCGAGATATGCTGCTGCCTCCCCGGTGCCGCCCAGGATGCTTTGGGCACTGATGCCCTGCCGTCGAAGCATCGTCATCATGTTCTGGAAGTCGGCCGTGGTACCTGGCAGCCGGTCGCCGAGCTTGGTGGCCAGGTCCGTGATCTTCTGGAAGTCGACGGAAACCTTGCCGGTGTCGTCCATCATCGACACCTTGAGCTGCGTGGCAGAGTCCTCATTCGGTGCAAAGGCTTTGATTGCCGACACCACGGGCCGGCTGGCGGCGTACCCCACGCCAAGACCGGCAGCACCAGACACAGCAACACTACCGGCCAAACTCTGGGTTTTATCGTAGGTGGCACGCGCTTTCGCAAGGTTGTCCTGCTTGCGCTTCAACGCATCCAGGTGGTCCATCTGCAATTTCATGGCTTGGGTGGCGGTGTCGATATCGCGCTTGAGCTTCAGCTCGTGTGCACCCAGGGCATTGGTGCTGATGCCGGCGTTTTTGAGCTGCATGCCGAGGTTGCCGAGTTTTACTTGCTGCTGGCCGTACTGCTCGCCCAAGCGTTTCGACTCGGCGGTGTGCTGTTTCAGCAGCGCGAGCTGGTCCTTGAACGGAGTTTCCAGGCGGCGGATCTCATCGCGCAGACTGGCATGGCCCGCACGACTGGTGCGCAACTGCGCGTTGTTCAGGGTGAACCGTTCAGCCAGGGTCTTTTCCTTGGCTGCGAGCTGGTCCAGCTGGGTTTTGCGCTCCCGCTGGGCGGCTGTGAGGCGCGTGTATTCGTCATGCTGCGCTCGGGTCAGGGCATTGCCCTTCTGCATCACGGCATTGAGCGCGGCGATCTGGCTGGCGGATTGGCGGTGTTCGTCGCTCATCAACCCCAGGGCATTGCGCGTCCCGGTGAGTTCGCGCTTGAGGTCGGTCTGACTGGTTTTGAGCGCGTCAACCTTCTGCCGGGACTTGTCGAACAGCGCCTGGGTCGGTGCGAGCTGCTGCCGGACTTTGGCCGTCTCGCGGGCGAGTTCGCCTACCTTGGTGTTGTTGGCGGCGAGCGCCTCGGATGTTGCGCGAGTTGCGGCCTGCAGTTCACGCCAGGCGCTGACGTCGCGTTGCTGGGTGTTGAGTTCTTTCAGGCGGTCACGAGCGGCTTTGAGGGCGCGGGCTGTTTCCTTGCTGCCGCCCGTGATTTTGTTCAGGGGACCTGTGGCCTTATCAATGGCGCTGAGCAGCACCTGAAGTCTCAGATCATTCCCCATCGTTGGAACTCCGCACCCTGGCGCGCTCGCGCCAGTCCATCAGGTCTTGCAGGCCCAACCGATCCATATCAGCCGGTGCCCAGTGAAAAACCACAGCCAGATCGGCCATAGCGTCCTCTACGCGACGAGGGATGCATCCGTCATCGCCGACTTCTGCAACAAAAAACCAGAGATCTTGCTGCTCAGGGCCAGCAGGTCGGCCGGGTCCATGCCGGCGACTTCCACGGCGGTGATGCTCGGCGAGCTGATGCGGGGCAGAACCTTGATGAGACTGCCGACGTCCATTTGCAGCAGCTCCACCAGACTCACGCCGCGCAACTCGCCGGAGTTCGGCTTGCGCAGGGTGATGCTGTCAACGCTGGTGGTGCCGCGACGGATTGGCGTGTCGAGGTTGACGGTGTTGTTGTCAGCCAGCTGCTGCACGTCGGGCTGTTCGGTGGTTTCGTTCTTCATGGGAGTTGCTCCTGGTGATTAAAGGGTGAGGCTCGATTGAGGGGTAGCTCAGATGCCCATGGCAGTGCGGTGTTTCTCCAGCATGTCCACGCCGTTGACCTTCTCGACGAAGTTGAGCAGGTCGATTTCGATGATTTCTTCGCCGTCCACGGTCAGCTTGTAGTAGCTGCAGGTGGTGGTCATGGAGTGCTCGGTGTCCTCACCGGGCTGGGCGTCACCCATCTCGATGGTTTCGTGTCGGCCACGGACGACCACTTCCACGTTGCTGACTTCGTTGGTGTCGTCTTGCTGGTAAGGGCCAGAGAAGCGCAGGGCTACGCTGTTAGCACTGACGGCGCCGAACTGGCGCAGAGAGATCAGATCGAGGCCGCCTGTCTTCCATTCGAACTGGATGCCGTCGTCGGACATGCCCAGGTCAGCTTTGACCGGGCCATTCATGCCGCCGCCGCGATAGGCTTCCATCTTTCGACCGAGGGAGGGCAGGGTGAGGGACTTCACCAAGCCGAGGTAGCTGTTGCCGTCATTGAACAGGTTGAGGTTTTTGAGCTTGCGAGGCATTGCCATGGCGGTGATCTCCGGGATACGGGTTCAGGGTGAACTCCCCTCGCGGGGAGGCCCGGTTTAGCTGTTGATGCCCTTGGCGAAGTCGATCAGGTAACGGTCGGTGATTCGCTGGCGGAAGGTGAGGTCTTCAAGCGGTGGCACGGGGGTGTAGTCGTAATCCACCCAGAGCTTGCCGGCCTTGAGGGTGTCTTTGGTGTTGATGTCGTCCGGGTACCAGCAGCTGCCGCCGATCAGGTAGCCCTGTGACTTCATCTCGCGCATCTTGGCGCTTACGCCTTCGACCAGGTCGCGTACCAGGGAGGCGTGCATAGGGCGGTCAACTGCCCACATGTGCGCTTCGCCCATGGTGTCCGCGAGGATCTGCGCGGTGCGGGTGTAGTTTTCGAAGGCGAACAACGGGTCGTCGCTGCAGGTGCGGCTACCCCAGAAGCGGAAGCCGTTGGAGTTGATCAGGGTGGTGACGTCGTTACTGTTGAGGTAGTTGGCATCGGTGGCCGGGTTTTGCAGATCCCAGAACACGTCGGCGCTGATACCGGTGACGCCGCTGACGGCCACGTTGGACAGGGTCTTGTGCCAGCCTGTCTCCTGATCGATCTTGGCGCGCAGGCCCAGCGCACGGGCTACTGCCGAGGCGGTGGTGGTCTTGTTGGTGACGGTGTCCCAGTTCTGGAAGTCCGGCCAGATCACCATCATCTCGCGGGCGCCGAAGTTCTCGCGGTAGGCGACTACCTCTTCCTTGGTTTTGCAGCCCCAGGCGCTGACGTAGGCAAAGGCGCGAAGGTCTTTGGCAATGGCACCGAGGGCGGTGGCCACCGGCAAACTGTCCAGGCCAGGCACGCCGAGAATGCGCGGTGCCATGCCCACGCGGGACTTGGCGGCGAGCAGGGCTTTCATGCCGGTGTACTGGCCGGTCGGTGTGGTGCCGCCGATCAGGGCGCTGGTGGTGGCCGCTTCGTCGGCGCCTTCCTTGACCCGTACCACGATGACGTAGGGCTTGGTCTGGTCGGCGATGCCTTGCAGGCTTGCTGCCAGGGTGCCCTTTACGCCGGCCTTGCCGACGGCGGTTTGCACGTTGGTGAGCAGGACGGGCGTGTCCAGAGGGAAAACGAGTGGGTCCGCATCTTCAGCCGTGCAAACCATGCCGATAACTGCGGTGGGAATAGTGCGAATGGGGCGGGTGCCGTCGTTGAGTTCGATGACCCGCACGCCGTGGAGATAATCGGCCATGGGTTATGCCTGCGCTGTGATGGAATGACAGTGCAGAGGTTGCCGCGCGCGCGCCGCATCGGCGAGCGCATGAGGTTGTAGGGGAAGGAGCTACAGGGCACAGATAGAAAAAAGCGCCCCGAAGGACGCTATTGAGTTTGCTCAGCCAGCCACGGTGGTGCTGCCGGCCTGTGATCAATGAGGGGAAACTCCCCGGATTCGGGCCAGTTGCGGAGCGCGCGGCGGTACGCCTGAAGTTCGCTGTACTGCCTGGCAGCCAATGTGGCTTCTGAGCCTTCTTCCTGTTCGTCGCGATGGCGTGCCACGACACCATCCGTTTCAGATAGGCGCTGATCCCGCCAAGCGCGTTCAACAGCAGCCAATACCTCATCACTGGGCGGCGGTGGGTCAACCAGCACTGGGAGACCGTCATCACGCCAGGTAATAATCTTGCCTTCCGACTCCCCCGCGAGCAGCTCTGCGTGATACTCAGCAGAGATCTCTATCGCATCGTCAGGAATCAGGCTGACCCCGTGGATCTCGGCATCGTAAAAGCCGCGAGTAGATTTTGATGCAAACATAGATTTTCTCCTTAGCAGCCGAGGGCGAACCAACTGAACGGTTGCCCAGCGAAGGGCGAACCACTGCCCGCCCTGATAGTCATTGAGGACCGGGGCGTATCTGTCGCTTCAAGCGTGAAGGAAAGCCAGCTGGCTGCTGCGCCCGAACCAAATGACCCGCCCCTGGATAAGATCGCTGTGGGAAATACAATTGGGAAAGTTACGGCGTCGGCTGTGTAATTGGTTGATAGCGCGCTGGTAGTTCTGTAGCCCCATTGAAGAATCAGGCCGCTTGGGAGTTTCTGATAGCCGTTGCCCCCCAAAGAAGCGGCAAAAATTGATGCAGTTCGTAGCGTTTCGCTGCCGAAGTGACAACGCCATACGCCGGATTCACGTATAGCGATGAAGTCTCCGCCGGGAGAAAGCGTGTAAGGAACTGTCACCGCCAAGTTGCTCATTGCCAACTGGTCACCAGCGGCAACAGTTACGCGGGAAGTGGTGGACTGTGGCCCCGCAGATATCAACACCGCCGCGCCATTGGGAACGGATTCCGTCGCCGGCAGTGTCACGGTTACGCCGGTCGCTAACTCCAGGCGCTTACCGATATCGCTGACAGTCAGCACCCTACTGGCTGCAATGCTGATAGATCCGCCAAAGCTACCTGCCGAACGTGCAACAAACTCAGTCGTCGCGAGCGATTTAGAACTGTCGAACAGTGGTGGTGTGTTGGCTGAGGGATCAACGAGCGCTGGCGAGTTGATCGGTGCAAACCCTTGCGTCACGTTCTGGAAAGTCAGTAGGGTGGTGCCCAGAACAATGGCCCCGTCGGTGATCAACTGCCAGCGTGTGTCCGCCAATGTGGCGCCCTGCTCAACAGAGACCAGCATCGCCGACGTGACCTCTGCGTTCGAGTCCGCATCCGCGGTGCGCGCCCAAGCACCAGCGGAGACAATATACAAACCGTTGTCCTTTGCGCCCGCCTGGTTTTTCACGAGTACACGATCACCCGCTACCAGGGCGACGCCATCGACAGCCTGCAGGCCGGCGAGCGCAATGTTCGCTGTGGTCGCGGCGCGTACAGATTGCTTGCTGTCGAGCTTGTTGATTTCTTCAAGCACCTTGCCGTCAACATAGACCCGGGTCGCCAAGACGACACTGGGGTCGATTTTCAGCTCAATGTTTGCCGTGTTGCTGACAATCAGGTTCATCCTGATGACTTGCGTTCGGGCAGAACCCTGACTCATCAGAGGCTTGAAACTGGGGGCGCAATTCGCCACAGCGACCAAGTCGCCGGCAGCGTCATAAAGTCCTATTTCACGTATCCACCAGCCGCCTACATCTTCAGGAATAACCTGCTCGGCGATGATGATGTTGGCGTTGTTTGGGTCAACCTTCACTTGATTCAGCGGGGCGCGCCTGCGCTCACGGATCAACTGTATCTGGTGCTCGCTTGGGACCGGTAAGGTGTCGTTAGCATCGCCAACACCCATTTGCGAAAAGGTCCAGGGAATGCCCAAGGCGTCAGCATTGGCCTGCTTGGCCTTGCCTACAGCGGTGAGAATGGCGAAGAACTGGCTGTTTTGGTCTGTCATGGGTAGATATCCATGGTGTCGATGTGGTGTTCACGACCGCCCAGGCGAACGTATCCGCTGACCTCGATGTCGCGTTGCATTGGGGGGTACACGTCAATTTCGTCGCCATCGGTGATGCAGACGCCGATATGTACCGGGCCGGTGGTTTCCAGACTGATCGCCAAGCCTGTCAGATAGCGGGTGAGGGGTTTGGCGTCGTCGATCAGCCAAGTCAGTTCCTGGTACATCTCTTCGGTGATGCCGGTTTCCAACACGCCGACCTTCAAGGCGAAAGTGCCGGGTACGCCTTCGGGAGTGGTTTGCCACCACTCCAGGACTTCAATCAAGTAACCGAGCGGCTCCACTACGCGGCGCAGAGCGCCGATGGTGCCTTTGCGCGAATGGACGTAGTGCGATGAGCGAATGGCTGCGCGCTTCGCCGCTTCAGTCCACCTACTGTCCCAGCGATCAACCGAGAAAGCCCAAGCCAGATAGGGCAACAGGTCGACGGGGCAGGTGTTCGGGTTGCAGAGCTGTCGCAAGGGTATGGGCACGCGCTCGATCTGTGCGAGCGCCTGCGCAGCCTGGCGCTCAAGCGGCGTAGCGTTTCCTGGTAGCAGCTGCTGCACACCCATCACTCAACGCCTCGGCTCAATGTAATACCGGTGCAATACGGCGCCTGAGCTTTGGTTGCGACGATGTCCGCCCAGCCCTCAAGCTCGACCTTGCGCACACCTTCGACGTGGAGCGCGGCATGTAGGGCAGATTCCGAAACTTCCATCCCCAAGCGGCGCCGTTGATGAACGTAGGCCAGCAGGCGCTGGTGTGCGGCAGCCAGGATAGGTTCCGACTCCGGACCGCTCGACAGCAAATAGAGCTTGGCCTTGACCTGGTAATTCAGGATCTGCGCGCCCTGGACGGTGAGACGGTCAGCCACCGGCCGGCGATCATCGTCGCTCAGGTAAGCGTTGACGACGGCAAGCAGCTCGGGGGGCGCCGTGCCATCGCCCAGCAATGACTGAACCGTGACCACGGCGACGGCAGGCGAGGGGCTTTCGGCTGTGGCGTCGGCTACGCGACCGTCCGCTGCCCTGGCGTGGAAGATGTAGCTGTTGCGCGGGCCGGCAGTGCTCAACCCTTCCCAAGCCATCTGCGCCCGTTCGCGCAGGCTGTCGTCGCTTTCCATCAACGTAGGGATAGGCGGCACGGCATTGGCTTTGCCTTGCTGAATCACGAGGCGCTTGACGTTGAAGTTGCCGGCCAGTTGTTCCAGGTCAGTGCCACGCGCGGTGGCGAGCAGGTTGGCAAGCGATGCTTCGTTGACTCGCTGACGCCATACGGTCTCGCGGTAGGTGTTTTCCTGCAGCAGCTTGGTGAGCGGCTCCGACTCTATCTCCAGGCGTGCCGCGATCTGGGCCTGCTCGTCGGCCGGCCAGAGGCTGATCATGTACGTCTTTCGCTCGGCCAGGATCTGTTCGAAGTCGATCTGCTCGACGATCTGCGGCGGCGGCAGCTGGCTGAGGTCGATGGCGGCGAAACTATTCATACACTGCCTCCCAGCTGCAGGGGCACGCTGAGGCTCAGCGGCTCATTGGTGTCCACCACAGTGCCCTCCAGGTCAATCGAGGCCTGGCCCTGCATGTTCGCTCCCGCGAACTGCACACGGCTCAGGCTGATGCGGGTTTCCCAGCGCATTAGGGCCATGACCGTGGCGGCGTAAACGCGCAGACGGTTGACGTCGTTGAAGGGGTGATCCACCAGCTCGGGCACCAAGCTGCCGTATTCGCGGCGCATTACACGCGTGCCAATGCGGGTGGTGAGAATGTCGGTGATCGCCTGACTGATGTGCTCGCGCTCGCTGATGGCGCCGCCGGTATGTCGGTTCATGATGGGATGGGCACCCCGGATTGGTCGCCGCCAGCCCTGACGCCGGTGTGCGGGTGTTTGACCAAGCTGACGCCGGCTGCGATCACGTCAATAGAGGTCTGAATCTGGCCGGTGACGGTTTGATTCCCGGTTTGGATGTAGTCGCCCTGGTGAGTGATATCGCCGACCAGGTTGATACCGCCAGTGCTGATCAGGTTGGTGGTGCCGCCGTCGACCAGCGTGGCGTTGAGGTGGTGGGCAACGCTGTCGTACTCGATCACCGTGCCGTCGGAGTAGGTACGACGGTGGAGGCCTGGGCGGTTGCCGTTGGCCGTGACGAGGTCACTGAATACGCCAGTCACGGCGATCCCGTTGGCGAGCTGGCCCGATGGGCTGAGCAGGATCACCTGTTCGCCGATAGTGGGAGGGTCCCATTCGCGGTCAGCTCCGGCGCGCAATGCGAGCCAGGGAAGCCAGGCCGTGGTCAGCTTTCCGGTTGTTACTTGCACGCGCGGGGGCTCCATCTGCACGGCGACGATAACGCCGAAGCGGATGAGGTTTTCGAGCAGGCGGGCGAGGGCGGCTAAGTCGTTCATGGCGCCGATGGTGGCGCCACGCGTGCGTGAGCGCAGCCGCGCTGGGTTGTAGTGATGCTTCTTACAAGTCGGCTATTTTCTCAACGAAGATAACGTATAGACCTATACTCGAAACCAATTGTTTATCTCACCCAAAAGGAGCAGGTATGACTGACGAGAAGAAAGGGAAAATTGCAAGAGCGAAAGATGCAGTTAAAAATCTACCGCTGGCAGATTATGCGGAAACCTTATTGGACTCATGTGTTGAAAGTGAAGTATTAAAGCAAATTCCTGTGATATCGACAGGGGTGGCGACTATAAAAACCTATCTGCAATTCAAAGAGGGCAAATTTAAAAAGAAGGTAGAGGCTTTTGTTGAGTCAGCTGGTAGCTTTTCAAGTGAAGAGTGGGAGGCTTTTTCAGAGACTCTTGAAAAGGAAGGGAAGAAGAAGGAATTTATTAACGTTTTGCTTGATATTCTTGAGAAGGCCGATTCAGAAGAAAAATCTAAAATTCTAGGTGGGATATTTCGGCGTTTAGTTAAAGAGGAAATTGGCTATCCGCAGTTTGATGATCAGGTTAGGTTTACGAATGATATGCAAACTATAAATATTCATATTTTTATGCATGGTTATCATAATGAGCATGTCCTTGAAAACTCGTTGGGTGATATTTTAGTCAGTCAAAGACTTGCTAGGCGTAAGATCGAGTTTGCTACAAAAACTATAAATATCGCAGCTCAAAAACAAGAGCAATACATAAAGGTTAGCTATGAGATTACTCCGATAGGTTTCGCCTATCTGGTTTCGCTGCATCAAGTCTATAAAGATAAAATTGATGCCGGACACTTATATTTCGGGTGAGCTTTTAGGCGCGTATCAGCTATGAGCTTAAATGATTTATAAGCGTGTCTCGGATCAAGTCAAGGTCTTCGTCCGTAAAGCCCAATACTTCACGTTGTTCGTAGCGAACTTCGGGCGCGCCGCGTTCCGCGCGGTCTTTCAATCCGAACTGGTGAACCCTGGCGATACGGGAGATCCGCCCAGTGAAACCCACGGTCACGGCGTTGCTGTCGCCTCGGGCTTTCATGTAGGTCGCGGTACGCAGCTTTTTGAACATCTCAACCTTGCGCCGGATGCGGCCTTGCTTGCCGCGCAAGTCCCGCTTTTTCCGTGGCGCGAACTTGCTGCCATCCGGGTTTTGCTGTGTCAGTACCCGCTTTTGCTGGCTGCGCCGCAGTTCCTGGCCGATGGAGCGGGCGAGTTGATTACGGGCGCCTGGCTGGAGTTGCTCCAGCAGGCCGGACGCCCAGGTCTCCAGGGCTTCCAGCTTACTTGTCATCAGGCACTACCCATTCACTGGCGTTGCCCTGGGAACCTGGTACCCAATTCGGATCGAGGTAACCCGCCACGCGCTGTGGCTCGCCGGCATGCTTCACGGTCGTGTTGCCTTGAGCATCCGTGCCTACCACTACCCGCTCTGTCAGGCGCAATGTAAGGCCGAGATCTACCTTGTCTTTGTCGAGGATGTCGGCCTCGAACTGAATACCGTTCTGCATTTTTTCGTAGTTTTCGAGCAGCTCCGGTTGGTTGATGCTGATCCACCCCAGCACGGGCAGCATCACGCTGTCAGGGTGCCCCGCGAAGGCGGTAAAGATGATCTGCAGATCGTAGCTGTACTCAAAAGAAAGAGTCGCCGCAGCGGTGCAGCGGACCTTGCCGTTGTCGATGAAGATCAACAACAGGTCGGGGTTGTGCTGCAGCTCGGCAACGGTGGTCAACAGGTGAGCGCGCAGGCTCTCGGGCTTGTTCATGGGTGGGCCTGCTGGTGTTTGTAGACCATGTCGACCTGAGCGGCGCAATCGGCCCAGGCGGCTTCGGCGCGGTCTTCGTCGGTGAGTATGTCGCCGTTATTGGCTGGGCTTGTCGCCGGCAGCTGGCACGGCACCACGGCCGGACAGCCAGTCACGGTAAGCTGCGGCGCCGGTGAGGGCGGGGCGCTCGCGCAGCCGGCGAGCAGCGTCAGGCAGAGGCTGAGCAGCCCAGTTACGTAGTTCGTCATTTTCAAGTTTCAGCTCCTCTATGGTTCGTGCGCGCTTTGCCAGGTCGAGGCGCAGTTGATCCTGCTGGGCGCGCAGAGTTGACTGGTTTTCGCGCTCTTGCTTCAGGGTGGCGGTGAGCGTGGTGGCGGTCGCCAGATTGCGGTCGGCGTCGTCGCGGGCCGTCTTGGCTGCACTCTTTGCCAGGTCTGCTTGGCTTTGGGCGGTGTCAATGCGCTGTTGCTGGCCCCAGATCAGCAGCGCCAAGGCACCGAGCAGGGCAATGCCGTACAGGGCCTGGCGCAGGGTGCTCACGCGCGGTACCAGCCGAGTTTGTTCATGGCAGCGGCGTCGAGCTGCTTGATCGGGCCACGTACGATTACGGCCCTGGCGTTGTTCATCAACTGGATGCACTCGGCCAGCCGTAGCATGTCGTCTTGTTCGGTCGATTCCGGGACCACCAGCAGATCCCCGTCCCGCACGCGGAGCTTCTCCACTGCTTCGAAGTCAATCATGCCGCCACCCCTTGTCCGCACTCACAGCCAGCGTGCCGCTCGTAGGCGCGCTGCAGCTTGGTGTCGTAAAGATTCCGCAGGTAATCCGGCCCGTTGTAGAGCCGCGCAAACTCGGCCCATTTGCGGGCTTTCAGCGCCTTATGCAGCACCGGGTCGGTTTCAATGAAACGGGTGAAAGCGTCGAACTGCTGCGATTCGCCGGCACTCATCGCCGCCACGAAGGCCTGCACGCTCGCGTAGCCAAGGCGCTCCCAGTGATAACCCATGATCTGGAAAGCGCCCCAGGATGCGGATTCAAGTGCGGCCGTGTCGTCGATCTGACGGGCCATGGCTAGGCGTTGGTGCTCGGCGGTACCGCCGATATAACCACCGGCCTTCGGGTTGATCAGGGCGGGGTTGGTCGCGGCGAGTTCGTCGGCATGGCGCTTGATCTCTGCGGGGTCATCGCCCGTGTGTCGAACCTTGGCGAGCTGGCGGTACATAACGTGCCGTTCGAACAGGATGACCGGCTTGCCATTGTCGAGGAAGCCTTTGCCCTTGGACTCGACCTCGTTGACCGCGTAGATGCTTGCCAGCGGCACGTCCAGGCGTTCGGCTGCGACGACGAGGTCGTTGTTGCGAAGCAACTGGGCGCGGTCACCGCCGGCTAGGCTGGCCTGAGTCTTGGTGCCGGCGACGCCATCGGCTACCAGACCAACTTTCACCTGGTACGCACGGACGGCCGTCTCTGTAGCGTCACCATAGTGGCCGTCGGGCACCAGTTTGGCGCCGTGTCTGTTGAGGTTCTTTTGCAGGATAAGCACCGCCTGCGAGCGGTCGCCATGGCGAAGGGTGGTGGTCATGCGCTGGGCCTCAGCAGGGCGGCAACGTTGCCGCGTGAACGGAAAATCAGGGTGCAGAGCAATACGATGGAGACGGCTTGCCAGAGGCTGGTGGGCTGGCGGTACAGCAGAATTTCCAGACCGCAGATGCACAGCGCGGAGCCGAACAGGCTGGCGAGTAGTGAGATGCTGCGCCGGTAGCGGGATGCGCCCCGGGTGTAGCAGGCCAACCGGAAGGCGCTCAGCAAGTAGGCGATTGCCGTGATCAGTTGCACGGCCAGTTCGATGTTTGGCATGTCAGCTGCCCCCTCGGATGCGACGCCAGATGTCCCAGATGTCCGCTTTTTCCACCCACACCATCAGCTTGATGCTGATCGGGATGACCACCAGGGCGCAGAGGAACGCGCCGCCGCCACTGGTGATGAACGGGATAGCCTGCAAGGCCATCGGCGCGAACAGATAGCCAACGCCGGCCGACAGAAACAGCGAGCCCAACCGCTGCCATACCTTGAGGTCGTGCTTGGTACTGGTCACCAGCCACGCGCCGAGGATTGCGCCAAACAGCGCTTCGCCGTCGATAATCGGCGTCACGGTTGCCAGGCCCAGGCCCATAAGCAGGCCGGTCACAGCGCTGGAAGTCGGATCAGCCATGGTGTGGGTTTCCTTGGTTGCAGGGAGTCAGTCCCATAGGTTCACCATCTGCCGCTGGGGCGCGCTGGTTTGGGCTTCGGGCATGTTGACGGGGAGGCCGTGCGGCAAGACGGGGCCGTTGTCAGCCAAGCCGGGGTTCGCCTGTAGCACCGCTTCGGTGACGCCCGCGGTTCGGCCGTAATACCGCCAACACAGCGCGTCGACGGTTTCGTTTTGATTGGCGCGGATGTTGACGGGCATCAGATCAGCTCCACGGTGGTGCGGTTTTTTCCGAGAAAATCACGGACTGCCCAGCGCAGGTCGCGGCGGTAGTCGTCGATGGTGGGTGCAGTTTCTTCGGCCTTGGCATTGCCGGAGTTGGTGGCGCTGTAGTCGCGGTAACGCTCGCACACCTCGGCACCGGTACCGGCTTCGATGGCACGACGGTAGAGGTGGGCCTTTACCGATACGTCCTTGATCCGATCACTTGGGACGTCTGCCAGCGTGGCGTAGCCAGCCGCCTGTTGAGCATTGCGCCAGTCACTCAGTTCGCGGTTGAGGTTTATGGCAGCGGCAATCACGGCTGTTTCCAGGCGGGCCGGGGTGACACTGGAGTCGATGCGCAGGGTGGCCCGCAGGTTGTCCAAATCAATCGACGGCCAGAACGGGTCGGTGTTGATGTGACCGCTGGAAACGGTGCCGCTGGCAACAAATGCGCTCATTGGGAAATGCCCCGGCTGTCCGTGCGGGAGATCTCACGCCGGATCTGTTGCCTGATGAATTCAGGGTGTTGCGTGCAGAGGTAGTCAAACGCCCGCACCGCGTTGCGATTCGCAAGGCCCCGTTCGTGCGAATTGGCCGGCATGATGGCGCCGCGTATGACAGGGCCAGTGCAGACGGTGCGGTCGTATGCTTCTGTTTCGGCGACGTACTGTTCAGCCGCTGCAGACATGCGCCGTTCGGATTCCGTAGGAGTGAAAACACTCTGGTAGAGGTTGGCAAAGGCGGTGTTCATGGCTGCTCCGATAGATCGCCGGTGGTCGGGGCTTCACGTTCAGGAGGAGCGGCCTGGTCGATCCGCCCCGAGCCGGCGGGGTGCGTGGGGACGCTCGGTTAGCTGCCAGTGGCAGCGTGTTTTTTCAGGAGGCGTTCGGCGCCGTCCAAATCTTTCTTGCCGCCGCAGCCGTCGTGTAGCTCGATGGCGCGCTTGAGCAGGTCGATACCGGCCTGAATCTGTCCAGGCTGACCAGGCTCTTCGGCGCTGATGCCGTGCAAGGTGGCGCGGCCAGTTGCCAGGAACAGCTTGGCGCGGGCTTGGTCGGGCATGTCCTCGGCTTCGGTCAGTTCAACCGTGCGGTGCAGGATCGCTAAGTCAAAACTGCCGTTGGCCTTCTGCGCTTTCAGCGCGGCTGTAGCGATTTCTTCCGCGACCAGGCAACCGGGGGTGCGCTCGAAGCGGTCCGGCATGATCAGCTTGTGCTTGAGGACGTAGTCGGCGATGTCCAGCGCGCCGCTGTAGTCCTCAACATCGACGCGCCAGACCATGACAGTGGTCATAACGTCGTCCTGAGCGCCGTTGCCAGCTTGGAGCACGCCCTCGACATACGGGATGTACTCAGGCAGCAGCTGCAGCTTGAGCGCTGCCTTGCCTTCGTTGGACTGGATGGCCTTCAAGCGCAAGCGGTCTTGCAGCAGCTGATTCACCTGATGCTCGTAGGCTGTGGCACCGGCCATGGATTGCTGCGGTGCTGTTTTTGCCGCCTCCATGGCCGCGCGTGCGCGGCGTTGGTGGGCTTGGGCGATGCTGAGTGCCATGGGGTTAACCCTCGCTGCCGGCTTCTTCGACTGGGGTGATGTTTTCCAGCAGGCAACCCAAGCCGTATTCCTCAACCACGTAAGCCTCGTTCGACGATTCGAAGTTGCTGACACGGTTCCACTCCGGCTCTTCCTTGAGGTAGCGGCGGCGCCCACCGATCTGCCAGTACACCGACAGGTTGGCGAACGTGGTGATGAGGATGGTGCCTTCAGGGATGTAAGGAACCTCGTACAGCGGTAGGCCACCGACGCGGCGCTGCGAGATGATCAGGTCGCTCGCCAGGGTATTGGTCGCGTCTTGGTCCTTGTTGACCAAGGCCAGGAACTTGTCGTGCACCAACTCTCGGCCTGTCAGTACCACCAAACCGGGGTTACGGCGATACCAAGGGTCGAGCAACTGAATGGCGTCATAGACCAGGGCGTCGATGTTTTTGAAGTCGCCGGTTTTACCGATGGTGATCTTGCCTGCGACGGCGCCTTCTTTCAGCACGCGGTCAGGCGCGTGAGTGCGGTATTGCTGGAGCCAACCGATGTTGACGTCCTCCAGCAACGGGTGCGCGGTGCGGTCGGTTTGTTCAGCGGCCGAAGTACCGTAGAAACCGATTTGGATACGGTCGAGCGCCTGACGTTGGGCAATTGCGCTGGCCAGACGAGTCTGGAAGTCCGGGAACTTCGCCCAAGCGTCGAGCTGCTTGTAACTGACGTAGGTGTCAAAGTCGGTCTGCTCAGCTCGGTACTTGTCGCTGGACAGGGTGCCAATACTGCTTGGCTCACGCTTCTTGACCTTGGTGTTGGTGCGGCTGGCAACGGTGCCGCCGACGCCTAAGCCGACCTTTTCGCCTTCCTGTTCGTCGACGCCGATGACGTTGACTTTGGTCAGGAACTCGCTGGATTCCTGAATCTTGGTTTCCAGGCGCTGCTGGATAGTCGGGTCCACGCTGAACGTGGCGGTAGCCGATTCCACGCCGTTGATCTGTGCCACCTGGGCGAGGTAGCCAGTGAAGAGTTTTCGAGTGTCGTTACGCATGGGTGTCTCCGATAAAGGGCTGGGCGGTTGAGGCCGCAGGTCAGAATTCAGCCAGGGCTTGTTTGCCGCCGCCGGTTACCGGTGGGCGCTGGGTTTGGGAGTGGTCTTGTGTGTTGCCGAGGGTCGTTTTCAGCTCGACCAGGTCTTTGCTGAGCTGCTCGACCTTAGTGTTCAGTTCGGCGGAAAATTTCTTCTCGGCGGCGAGTTGATCTGGCAGGTCTTTGACGTGGTCGGCAATCGCTTCAACGGCCTGGCCGATCTGGGCGAACTCTGCATCGTCCTTTGCCTGTTTGCCGCCCAGCAACGCCTGGACCTTGCTGAAAAGCTGGGCGCCGAGGCCGGGCTTGTCTTCGACTTCTTCAAACTGCAGCTCGGTTTCCACTGCCTCGGTGAACATCGACGTCGCCGAGTAGTGGCGGTCTTTGAAGGGGCTGGATTCGGGCTTCTGCGCAGAGAAAGACAGTACGTCGGTGCCCAGGCTGGCAGGAGAGTCGGTCACCGCCAGGCCGACGATGTACGCCTCGCCGGTATCCGAGAAGCTGTCGTCAATTTCAATCGAGGTGTAGATCTTCTGCTTGGCCTTGTTCATGGCGATCAGGTCGGGTGTTGGCTCGACCTGGGCAAACAGGGCCAGCTTCTTCTGACCGTTGATTTCTACTTCTTCGGTCTTGACCGCGAGCACGTCGCCGTAGGCTTTGAACGGGCTGTCTGGCAGCAAGCTGCGGAAGTGCTCTAGCCAGATTCGGGCGCCGTATGTGGAAGGGTTGAAGTTTTTCGCCGCTTGTTCCAGCCAACTGCGTTTGATGGTGCGCTTGTCCGAGGTAGCGCCCTCGACGGCGACACGGAACCAATTACTGCGAAATTTCTTCATGCCGGGAATCCTCAATGCGTTGGGCGCTAAGTGCGTTGCAATGAGGGGCATGGTCGTGACGCGCGCGAGTTGCGGCAACGGGACGGGATTGTAGAGGGCGGGGCTACAAGTGGCGGCGCTACTGAGTCGCAGGCCAGAGCGGCAGCATCGCGGCCATGACTACGACCGAACTGCTTCCCATCGATCCCAGACGCCAATCCAAGTTCCTCTATTGGATGGGTTGGCGTATCTGCGAGATTGCCGAGGCTACGGGCGAAAAGGAAAAAACGCTACACAGCTGGAAGGCCCGTGACGAGTGGGACCGGGCTGACAACGTTGAGCGGATTGGAGGCGCACTGGAAGCACGCCTGGTGCAATTGATCCTCAAGGAAGGCAAGAGCGGCGGTGACCTCAAAGAAATTGACCTTTTGCACCGGCAGTTGGAACGCCAGGCGCGCATTCAGCGTTTCCAGGGCGGCGGTACCGAAACCGAACTCAACCCCAACCTTGCCAAGCGCAACGAAGGGCCGAAGAAAAAGACGCCGAAAAACGACATCAGCGAAGATCAGGTCGAGCTGCTGCGCGAAGCGTTTATCGATGGGTGTTTCGACTACCAGAAGGATTGGCACCGGGCGGGAAACCAGCGCACTCGCGTCATCCTCAAAAGCCGGCAGATCGGCGCTACTTACTACTTTGCCCGCGAGGCGTTCATTGATGCGCTGGAGACCGGGCGTAACCAGATTTTCCTGTCGGCTTCGAAAAACCAGGCGTACCTGTTTCGTGGGTACATCCAAGCATTTGCCCGCGAAGTCATCGGCGTTGAACTAACCGGTGACCCTATCGTCTTGCCGAATGGCGCCGAACTGTTTTTTCTCGGTACCAACGCACGCACGGCTCAGGGCTACCACGGTAATTTCTACTTCGATGAGTTCTTCTGGACGTTCAAATTTGAGGAGCTGAACAAGGTCGCCTCCGGCATGGCGATGCACAAGAAGTGGCGCAAAACCTACTTCTCGACGCCGTCGACCATGGCCCACGAAGCCTATACGTTCTGGACTGGCGAACGCTTCAACAAAGGCAAACCAGCGGCGCAACACACCAAGGTCGATGTTTCCCACGGCGCGCTCCAGCAAGGGCGATTCTGCGAGGACCGGTTGTGGCGCCAAATCGTCACCATTCTCGACGCGGAGCAAGGCGGTTGCGACCTGTTCGACATTGAGGAACTGCGCCGCGAGTACAGCCCCGAGGCGTTCGCCAACCTGCTGATGTGCGAGTTCGTTGACGACGGCGCAAGCATCTTTCCGCTGACGGTACTGCAGCCGTGCATGGTCGACAGTTGGGTTGAGTGGGCCGAGGACTACAAGCCGTTTGCCATGCGCCCGTTTGGTGATCGCCAGGTGTGGGTGGGCTACGACCCTGCTGAGACCGGTGACTGCTCGGGCCTGGTGGTGGTCGCGCCACCGCTGGTACCGGGCGGAAAGTTCCGGGTGCTGGAACGCCACCAGTTCCGTGGGATGGACTTCGCGGCGCAAGCCAGCGTGATTAAAGCCGTCTGCGACCGCTACTGGGTGACGTACATCGGGATCGACGTCACCGGCCTGGGCAGCGGCGTGGCACAGCTGGTGCGCCAATTCTTCCCCAATGTCACCACGTTCAGCTATTCGCCCGAGGTCAAGACGCGCCTGGTGCTGAAGGCTTACGACGTGATCCACCGGGGCCGGCTGGAGTTCGACGCCGGCTGGACCGACATGGCGCAGTCGCTGATGGCGATCCGCAAGACCATCACCGCAGGCGGTCGCCAATTCACCTACACCGCCGGCCGCAACGACAACACCGGCCACGCCGATCTGGCATGGGCGCTCTTTCACGCATTGCACAACGAACCGCTGGAGGGGCAGACCTCTGCCAACACCGGACGGATGGAGATTTTTTGATGTCGAACCGCCGCAGAAATAACAAGCAACTGGCTCAGGCACCCGGCGTGGTAACGCAAGAGTTTATTCCGCGCAGTGAGAGCAAGATGGAGGCGTTCAGCTTCGGCGATCCGTCACCCGTGCTGAGCGGGCGGGAGGTGTTCGATTATCTGGAGTGCTGGTTTAACGGGCGTTGGTACGAGCCCCCGCTGTCTTTGGATGGGCTGGCACGGTCGGTGGGCTCCAGCGTGCATCTGCATTCCGGGTTGATGTTCAAGCGCAACCTGTTGAGCAAGACCTTTATCCCGCACCGGCTGTTGTCGCGCGCGGCGTTCGAACAGTTTTCACTGGATTTCCTTTGCCTGGGCAACGGTTATCTGGAAGGGCGGCGCTCGATGCTCGGCCCGGTGCGCGAGCTGGTGCCGCCGCTGGCGAAGTACATGCGCTCGGGCAAGGATGGTCGGCAGTTCATGGTCCAGGGCTGGAAGGAAGAGCACGAATTTGAGTCGGGCACCGTTTTCCATCTGCGGGAGGCGGATCTGCACCAGGAAGTGTACGGCCTGCCCGAGTGGATCAGCGCCTTGCAGTCGGCGTTGCTGAATGAGTCGGCCACCCTATTTCGGCGCAAGTACTACGAGAACGGCAGTCATGCCGGCTTCATCCTCTACATGACCGACGCCGCGCAGAACGAAGCGGACGTCGACTCACTGCGCAAAGCGCTGAAGGACTCCAAGGGGCCGGGCAACTTCCGCAACCTGTTTGTGTACTCGCCGAACGGCAAAAAGGACGGATTGCAGATCATCCCGGTCAGCGAGGTGACGGCCAAGGACGAATTCAACTCGATCAAAAACCAGACCCGCGACGACGTGCTGGCCAGTTTGCGTATTCCGCCGCAACTGATGGGCATCGTGCCGCAGAACGCGGGTGGGTTTGGATCGATCAGGGAAGCGGCGCAGATCTACGCGGCCAACGAGCTGGAGCCGATCCAGGCGCGTATGGCGCAGGTGAATGACTGGCTCGGGGAGGATGTGATGCGATTTAAACCGTATGAATTGGCCTCAACTCAATGAGTGCAAGGCCAATTATATTTTTGATTCGCTGTCAGTCGTCGAAAGCTATTTCACGGTCTGTAAGATCAAAACCTGAAATAGCTATGGCGAAGCGTTTGAACAGTCCGAAAAACTCATTCAAGTGCATTTCGAGTCTGATTTTGCGCACATGAACAGGCTGACCCGAAATCACTTCCTCATGAATTGTGTCGTACCTCCCACCTGACGACACAAACACGCTCACATAAACGGGGGCATTCTGAACATTTTCGTGAACTTCTCCAGACCACATCTCGATGCCTATTACGAGTTCATCCTCTTTAAGAAGTCCTTTTTCTTCCAAATAGTGGGAGATGTTACGATTGTCATGACGATCAGCTGCCGCTGTTCCCTTGAAGTCATCGTACTGGACGTGCGCTCGAAATCTTTCCGTGTTCATAATGCTGCTCCCATTTATAATTTAAGTCGGGATGGTTTAAATCCTGAATAATAATTTAGCTATCTCTTTTTTCCTGGTGGGGCATGGTTTAGGACGAATTCGATTTTTGGTCTCTGAGCGTCAGGATTTGGTTTAGGTTTTTGGTCTTCTTTCTGCGGTTCTTTTTTGTCGCTCATGGTTTACGCTCCTTTGGTTGATAAAATTAGGAAGTAATTAACTAAGGATGCCGATAGCAGGAAACCAGAAAAGTTTATTTCTTTGTATGCGCTCAGTAGTAGATTGGTCTTCTTGTCTAACTGTCTACTTGAGATTTTTTGAGCTTCCTGACAAGCCATTGCCATTTGGTAGTAAGAGGTTAGCAGGTCTTCATTTTCAATAATTTTATTAGTGTGTTCGTCTATTGCGACGCGCGGGCTCTTAGAAAGTTTGATACTGGCGAATAGTCGAGCGCTTGCGGAAAATAGCGTTAAATAAGTCAATATAGAGAGAGCTATAAATGTATAGCTTGGTGTTCCGCATATTGGGAAAATTTTAGATGATGCGGCATTGTTTAATGCGGTATAGCCAACTATGCCAATGCTCAAAATGCTTAAAAATCTTCCGGCCTTTTCCTCTAGTTTTTTGAATCTCTCCAAGTCCTCATTCAGGGCTTGGCGTGATAATTCATATAAAAATTTATATCTTTCCATTGTTTGGCTCTAGTTAAAAACTCTTGGTTGTTTAATCCATGAGTCCATGGATGCGAGCACTTATGGCATTTTGATACTCATATTGCCCTTCTGTCGCCTGCCCGACAATCCCTTCAGATCGTCTTTCCTCACCACGTGCGGCCAATGTGCCGGCGAACCGCGACTGGGGGGGAATGCGGCGCGAGATGATGAGTCAGAGCTACACCATAAAGCTGGACCAGTTGTGCCGTATCGCCTGCCGATAGCAGAGTAGACCTTGAATGACCGCCTATCCCGCGGTTTTTTTATGCCCAAGACTCAAGGTTTTCGCTCATTGAGCATGCGAGAGGAAGCCAGATCTGCATAGCATTCAGATCATGTCACGACGACAGTGAGCGGGTGGCGGGCTAATAACCGCTGGCGTTTGGTGCACCTATGAGGATACGGATCGTCAGTATGTGCAGAGCCGCAGGGGAGCTGAAGCATGGCGCGGGAAGCAATGTGCTACAAAACGGGGGGTTGGCGTGCTACAGATGCCCGCTAGGACTGCCTTTACCTGGCGCGCGCCGTCGTCCCCCCACCTCGCCTGCGGGCTAAATGGGTCGTTTTTTCTGCACACCTGCGGACCCCTCTCGGCGGCTCAGGCTGGGCGCCTGCTTGGTGTTTTGGAGGGGGGAGAAACCTGCGGAACCCTGCGAGGGTGGATGTTTTACGCAACGCTTATAAGCACGCACGAGCGGCTGAAATCAGTAGGTGCCTCGGGAAAAAGGTTAGTTTTTTTTTGAAGGGGGGCGTTGGGCTTGGAAGGCCCGTGTTTGTTGGGCTTGAGACCTAACTTTGATGGGTTAGGTTGGGTTAGGTTAAAGGTTAGCAATTCGTAAGTGACTGTTTTTAAAGGAATTAACATATTGAATATTTAACACTAATAAAGGTTAGGAAATAACCAGACATAACCCAAAAGCTAACCTTGCCAACCCTTCGAAAAGCCATAGCAGACAAGGCTTTCAGGGCACCCGGCAAAAAACTAACCCTCCTAACCTATTTCCCGTGGGTCAACATGAAAACGCAAGATGTGCCTAGGGCGGGGCACTTTTGAAGCTGCATGCTGCAATGCGCAGTACTCAAGACCTTTACGTTCACGCGCCCGCTCTCTCACCCACACAGGGGAGCCGGCAGATTTCGGAAATGTCGTACGGAAAGCAATGCCGATGGTAGGGACTGCGGCTCTGGGCTTCTACCGAGCTTTTACTTGCGATAGATGCCTTTGATGTTGCACTCGGGGACGAACGGAGTGCAGCCGCTGATGTTGTACACATGGCTTGCAAATGACGGCTTGGGATCGCCTTTGACCCTTGCCTTGTCCACTGTGAATACGCTGCTATAGCGCCTGGACTGCGGATATTCAATGCCGCGACTGTTGTACGAGAAGATGTCCTTGACGCCCAGCAGGCTTACTTCCGTGCCTACCGACTTTGACCCCAAAAACTGACCAAGCTTGTCTCTGATGTTGCAGTAGTTGCTGCCCATATGCCCATTGCAGTTGTGGGTGCCCACGGTGATCTTGGACTCGTACAGCGTCGTAAGAAAGTACTTGCCCAGCGTGTCACGCATCTCTTCGAGCACGGACTCTGGGACATGCCATGTGTAGGTGACCTTGATATCGACAGTCTTCGATGTGCTCGACAGGATTTCGAGCACTGGATCATCGATCTGAAGGCTATCGCGGTACTTCACCAACACGTTGTCAGTGATGTCCTGGACGGCTTCTCGGTATAGCTGTTCGACCGTTTTGTGGGCCTTGACCTGGTCTTCGAGCGTCGCAGCACCTGCAGTTGAGGAAAGCGCTGAGATGAAGAGAATGAGGGGCTTCATAGGCATCCTAGCGTGAGTGGCTTCCATGCCACCATCGTACCAGCTTAGGTCTCACGGCCTGCAATCGAAATGGCCTCGACCTACAAACCGGCAGTGATTTTTCAGGAGGTGAGTGGTAAAAAAGTGGTACGGGGTTTTCTGCGGTGCGCTACAAGGCACGTATTACAAGGCCCGTGGAATCAGTCGCTCCAATCCATCATCGGCGCCACGGAGAAGCGGCGGGACAGGGCTGGCGAAGCGGTTGGAGCAGAGGATAGGAGCATGGGCAATCTGGATGGGTGAGGCGAAGGAGGGGCAGTTTATCAGGAATGGGGTTTGGGAGTGGTGGGGGCGTGTGGCGCTAGACAGTGCGACTGCCCCTGGAGGCAGTCGCTTGAGCGGCGATCAGAGGTCCAGGCCTTCCTGGATCACCGACAGCAGGGTGTCTTCATTGAGTTTGAGCGGGTCCGGCCGGGATTTGCCGGGGCCTGGAACCGTCTGGATCAACCAGTGCCCCTCGCCATGCTCGCTGCCGCTGCGCAGCATATAGCGCTCCGGGCCTTTGCCGTGGATTTCGACCCGCCCGGCGCCACCGACGGTGAAGCGGGCGATGGGGTCGAGCAGGATGCTCTTGTGGTTGCCCTCGATCAGCAGTTGGTCGATGGCGTAGTTGAAGGTGGCGCCGGAGGAATGGCTCTCGAACACCCGGGTGGGAACGCGCCGGATGTTCAGGCCGGCCTCCGACAGGGGCGTCAGCCAGCTCTCGATCTGGTGGTACATCTCATAGACCTGCGCGGGCCACAGCTCGATGGCCTTGTCTGCCGAGAGGTCTTCCTTGGCCCAGCGGTCCTGCTTTTGTTTCAGCCTTGCGGCGAGTTCATCGACCTTACTCATTCCGACGTCCTATCGTGATGTGAGGGGTAAGTGCAGTATCAGAAGGTACTTTACCTTGGCGGGCGGTGACCAGCGATTCATGACCGCTGGCAATGCTGATGGCGGTTGTATTGTGCAGGGGGATTTTTTATATATCACTGATGGGCATCAGAAAAATGCTCTACATTTTCAGAAGATCCCACTCTGATTTCCTCTTAGGATTGGCCACTAACCGCATTCGGCTGCATCGCATGCCTACCCCTGCCAGGATGATGCCTTGCCTATCCCGATCTACGATCCGCACCCGTCACTCGATCGTTCCTTGAAACGGCTTCCCCTGCTCAAGGCTGCAGTGGTGTTCATTTCCATGGTCTGCCTGTGCCTGTGTGGCCTGCTTTACCTGCAGTTGGAACAGTCCTATCACTACGATATGGAACGGGCGCGGATCGCTTCGTCGAACCTGACCCGGTCCATGGCCCAGCAGGCCGAAGACACCTTCGTCGAGGCCGACCTGGTGCTGGCCAGCCTGGGCGACTGGATTCAGAAAGATGGCTATGGCCCGGCGCAGAAGCCTTTCCTGGAGAAAATCTTCGCGCAGCGGGCCCTGGCGTTGAAACAGCTGCATGGCCTGTTTCTATTCGACCGGGAGGGGCACTGGGTGGTGACCTCGCTCGAGCGGTTGCCACATAACGAAGGCGTCGCCGATCGGGACTATTTCCGTTTCCACCAGCAGAACGCTTCCTTGCTGGCCCATGTTGGCCCCGCGATCCGTAGCCAGGACAGCGGCGAATGGATTATTCCGCTGTCGCGACGCTTGAACGACAAGCAGGGCAACTTCGTAGGCGTGCTGCTGGCCGGCATCAAGCTGGCCTATTTCGACCAGTTCTTCAAAAGTTTCGATATCGGCACCAACGGCACCATGTTCCTCGCGCTCTCCGATGGCACCTTATTGGCACGACGTCCCTGGGAGGAGCGGCAGATCGGCGCGTCGCTGGCGCGTGGGGAGATTTTCAGCAAGTACTTGCCCCAGGCCCCTTCCGGCACGGCGATGATCCGCTCGCTGATTGACAGGAAAATGCGCCTCTACGGCTACCGCCAACTGGAGGCCTATCCGCTGGTGGTGGGCGTGGCGAGTTCGAAGGATGCGATCCTCAAGGACTGGTACGCCAGCGCCTACCAGTCCAGCGCCATCGTTGCCCTGGTGGTGCTCGGCATCGGCCTGTTCGGCTGGGTCTTCGTGCATCAGGTGCGCAATGGCGAACGGATCGAGGCTGACCTGCGCACCGCGCAGGAGGCGCTGGAAGTGATCGCGACCCATGACAGCCTGACCGGCCTGGCCAATCGCCGGTTGTTCGAGCGGGCCCTGCAGACCGAATTCGGACGCGGAGGGCGGCAGGCGAGCCCGCTGAGCCTGATCATGCTCGATATCGATTTCTTCAAGCGCTACAACGACACCTATGGGCATGTCGCCGGGGATCAATGCCTGGCCCAGGTGGCCGAGGTGCTGAGGGATTGCTGCCAGCGCACCGCCGACCTGGCGGTGCGCTACGGCGGCGAGGAGTTCGTGGTCCTGCTGCCCGATACCGAGATGCAGGGCGCCCTGGTCATCGCCGAGCAGATCCGGCGCAGTGTCATGGAGAAAAACATTCCCCACACCGGTTCGCCCTTCGGCTGCGTGACGCTCAGCCTGGGCTGCTACAGTTTCGTTCCGAGTGGCCGCGACAGTGCGGCGGCCTTTCTCGAACACGCCGATGCTGCGCTGTATCAGGCCAAGAAATCAGGACGTAACCAGGTGGCGGTGGAATGCGCGAGCGAACCGCAGGTGCGCTCGGAACACTGATCGTCTGGCGGTAGACCAGGCCCGCGCGTTCAGTTTGGAGCGCAATAACCCAGCTTCTGTTCGAGGCGTTGCCTCACGTCCGGCCACTCATCGTCGATGATGCTGAAACGGACGGAGTTACGCTTGCGACCATCGGGCATGATCCGTTCGTGGCGCACGATGCCTTCCTGTTTTGCGCCCAGGCGCAGGATCGCCTGGCGCGACTTCTCGTTGATCTCGTCGGTGGTGAACTGCACCCGCACGCAGTCGAGCACCTCGAAGGCATGGCGCAGCATCAGGTACTTGGCTTCGGTGTTGACGAAGCTTTGCTGCCAGCGCGCGGCGATCCAGGTGCTGCCGATCTCGAGCTTGCGGTTCTGTCGATCGATCTTCCAGAAACGGGTACAACCTATCACTTCGTCGTGGCTCTTGAGCACGGTCACGAACGGCAGGACGGTGCCGGCGTCGCGGCCGCGCAGGGCGATCTGCAAATAGTCGCCGACCGTCGCGCTGGACGGCACCACGGTAAAGGGCAGGTTCCATAGTTCGCCGTCCCCGGCGGCCGCGACCAGGGCCTCGGCGTCGGAGAGTTGCAAGGGGCGCAGGCGGATGCGCGGGCCTTCCAGTGGGTCCATGGCGGGTTTCCGGCGTGAAGGGAGAGGGCGTTCATTACAAGAGCGCGCCGGCGGCTTGGCAAGGTCCATTAGCGCGTTGTTTCGAATCAGGATATTGGCCAAATCAATTGTCGGCAGCAGGCGTTTATGGCTTATACATAGCGCCGATAGGCGATACCCCACGCATAAGGACGTCCCCCATGAGCCAGCCCCACCTGATGAACTTCGCGCTTTACCTGCACCGGCTCGGTTATGACAGCCCGCCACCGCCGACCCTGGCGACCCTGCGCGAACTGCAGTTGCGCCACACCAGTACCTTTGCCTTCGAAAGCCTTTCGACCCTGATGCGGATGCCGGTGCCGATCGACCTGCCCTCGGTGGAGCACAAGGTCTTGCATGAGGGGCGCGGTGGCTACTGCTATGAACTCAACCAGATGTATCTGGTGCTGTTGCAGTACCTGGGTTACGAGGCGCGGGGGATCACCGGGCGGGTGGTGATGGGTGGCCCGGAAGATGCCTGGCCAGCACGAACCCATCGCCTGGTGCTGCTGAGCCTGGAGGGTGTGCCGTATGTCTCGGATGTCGGCTTCGGCGGCATGGTGCCCACGGCGCCGCTGCGGCTCGATACCGAGGAGGAGCAGGCCACGCCCCACGAGCCCTATCGCATCACCGCGCGTGACGGCAGCTACACCTTGCGCGCCAAGGTCGCGGGCGAGTGGCGGGCGATGTACGTATTCGACCTGCAGCGCCAGGAGGCGGCGGATTACGAAATGGGCAACTGGTTCGTCTCGACCCACCCGGGCTCGCCGTTTCTGGGCCAGCTGAAAGTCGCGCTGATGGGGCAGGGCCTGCGCCGAACCCTCAATAACGGCAGCTACGCCGTGCATCGCCTGGGCCAGGACAGCGAGCGGCGGCAGATCAGCGATCCCGACGAATTGATCGCGCTGCTGCAAAATGAGTTCGCCATCCGGGTGCCGCAGACTCCGCGGTTGCGAGAAGTCCTGGGCGAACTGCTCGCGGTGCCGCAATCGGCCTGAGCGGCCCGCGCTTCAGGGTTCCTCGGTATCGAGGTCGACCGTCAGGTAGAAATAATCGATCTCCATCCAGGCGTCGCGGCGATCGACGAAGGTTTCCCCCGAGCTCATGAACATCGTGTAGCCCTGCTGGTTATGCGGATCGCGATAGAAGCCCGGCGGCGCATCCCAGATGCAGCAGGAGCGCCGCAGGGGTTGCATGTGGAATTGCCGGGCGAGATAGCGTTCGGCCGCCTGGGCCTCGGCTCCTTTGAGTCGATAGGTGGCCCGCAGCGGCTTGGTCTGCAGCTCGGGTTCCGCGTGGCATTCGAGAAACTCGATAAAGGCGGGCTTGTCGCCGATCCGGGCCAGGAAGTCGCCGCAGGTCGGTGTGGCTTGCGCGCTGCCAGCCAGCATCGATAACGCCGCGCTGGCCAGGAGGGCGAAACCTCTGTTCCAGGACGGCTGCCGGATCGCTCGATCAGGATCGGTGCGTGACGGTAGGCCGATATTGGGAGGGCTCATGAGCGGGCGTCCTCCCACCCCATCTCATTCCGCTCCCTTGGCCCGCGGCGATAGGCCCAATGGGTCAGCAGCGCCACCAGCGCGCTGTCCAGCAGCCAGAGCGGCATCAGCCAGCGCAACCATGGATGAAGGCAGAGCAGGCCGGCGATCGCCAGCCCCAACAGCAGGCTGCTGAGCCAGTTGGCGTGACCTTTGCTGCACAGCCAGGCGTACAAGGGTGTGAAAACCAGCGCCATGGGCAGAAACCCCAGCACCGCACCGCCGGCGACGAACAGGGCGAATGTCCCCAGTCCGGCCCAGAGCCCTTGCCACAAGTTGTCGGCGAAGCAGGCGCTGAACAGGGCCAGGACAAAGGCTTGCACAACGACGACCGTGCGGAAACTGGCGTAGGCAAGGTGAAAGGTGTATCCAAAATGGTTCATTCGATCGCTTCCCTGCGCTGATCAAGGGCGTTGCCTGGGCGGCGATTCTAGCAGCGCCAGCTACCAAAGGGCGTTTTCGCAAAGGGCGGGAATGAACAACGGGCGGTGATAGCCGTGAAGGATGGCGAGACTGAAAGTGTATACAAACATATGGACATTTGTCTTGAGTGTTGAATACAGTGTGTCCATAACAAAAACCAGGGAATCCCCCAACCATGAAGACGCCCTCTGTTTCACCGCAACGGCCCGAAGATGAAAACCTGGGTCTTGGCGCGAATATGGCTTACGGCCTGCAACATGTTCTGACCATGTATGGCGGCATCGTCGCGGTGCCGCTGATCGTAGGCCAGGCGGCCGGCCTGGCGCCGGCGGACATCGGCCTGTTGATCGCGGCGTCGCTGTTTGCCGGCGGTCTGGCGACTCTTCTGCAAACCCTTGGCCTACCGTTTTTCGGCTGCCAGTTGCCGCTGGTCCAGGGCGTGTCCTTTTCGGGCGTGGCGACCATGGTGGCGATTGTCAGCAGTGGTGGCGAAGGGGGCTTCCAGTCGATTCTCGGCGCGGTGATCGCCGCCTCGTTGATAGGCCTGCTGATCACCCCGGTGTTTTCCCGCATCACCAAGTTCTTTCCGCCACTGGTCACGGGCATCGTGATTACCACCATCGGCCTGACCCTGATGCCGGTCGCCGCACGCTGGGCGATGGGCGGCAACAGCCATGCGGAAAACTTCGGCAGCATGGCCAATATCGGCCTGGCGGCGATCACTCTGGTCCTGGTGCTGCTGCTGAGCAAGATCGGCAGCGCGACCATATCTCGCCTGTCGATCCTGCTGGCCATGGTGGTGGGGACGATCATTGCGGTGTTCCTGGGCATGGCCGATTTCTCCATGGTCACCCAGGGGCCGATGTTCGGTTTCCCGACGCCGTTTCATTTCGGCATGCCGACCTTCCATTTCGCCGCCATCTTGTCGATGTGCATCGTGGTCATGGTGACCCTGGTGGAAACCTCGGCCGACATCCTGGCGGTGGGCGAGATCATCGACACCAAGGTCGATTCCAAGCGCCTGGGCAACGGGCTGCGCGCCGACATGCTGTCGAGCATGATCGCGCCGATCTTCGGCTCCTTCACCCAGAGCGCCTTTGCCCAGAACGTCGGCCTGGTGGCGGTGACCGGGATCAAGAGCCGCTACGTGGTGGCCACCGGCGGGGTATTCCTGGTGATCCTCGGCCTGCTGCCCTTCATGGGGCGGGTGATCGCCGCGGTGCCGACCTCGGTGCTCGGCGGCGCCGGTATCGTGCTGTTCGGCACCGTGGCGGCCAGCGGCATCCGTACCCTGTCCAAGGTCGACTACCGCAACAACGTCAACCTGATCATCGTCGCCACCTCGATCGGCTTCGGCATGATCCCCATCGCCGCGCCGAACTTCTACGACCATTTCCCGAGCTGGTTCGCCACTATCTTCCATTCCGGCATCAGTTCGTCGGCGATCATGGCCATCGTGCTGAACCTGACTTTCAACCACTTCACCCTGGGCAACTCGGACCAGCAGTCGGTGTTTGCCGTGGCGTCCGAGCGCACACTGCGCTTCCAGGACCTGGCGGCGCTGCGCGAAGGCGACTATTTCAGTGGCGGCAAGCTGCACGACGCCGAGGGGAATGAAGTCCCGGTACTGGACACCGCGCATGGCGAGCACTCTGTACCTGCCCCCCAGGCGGCGTCCCATGCCAGTGGCGCGGCCGAAACCAGCAAGGCCTAGCCCGGCCTCGCGCAATCGCCAGGGCGGGGCGTTCGCTCCGGGCCTGGCGACTAGGGCGTCGCCTTGGCTGGCAGCCCTTGCCGGACCAGCGACCAGGCGAACAGCACCACCACGGCGGCCGCGGCCGACAGCGTCAGCGGCAGGCCGTGGGCGCCGCCACTCATGGCCGCGCCGCTGAGCAGCGGTCCCAGCAGGCTGCCGACTCCCCATAACAACCCCGCGCTGGCATTGGCCGTGACCAGGTCGGGGCCGCTGAACTCCTGGCCGATCAGGATGATTGCCAGGGTGTACACCCCGCCGGCCGCCGCGCCGAGGATCACCAGGCTCGGCCAGAGCAGCGCCGGGTAGTCCATCAGCAACGGCAGTCCTGAACCGATCACCAGCGATACCACGCCGCAACCCAGGTAGATGGCGGCGCGCCCGGCCTTGTCCGAGAGCCAGCCCAGGGGGAACTGGAAGGCGGCGTCCCCCAGCAGAATGATGCTGACCATCAACGCCGCCAGTTTGATGGCGTAGCCATGGGTCGCGGCGTAGACCGGAAACAGCGAGAGAATCACCGTATCGAAGAAGGCGAAGAACAGGATGCCCACGCACAGGGCCGGCGCCACGCGGATGAAGCCCAGTACCGAAAAGTTCCTGCCCTGGGCATGCGCGGCCAGCGGGCGCTGGCGCGGCAGGGTCAGCCAGACCACGGCGATGGCCAGTAGGTAACCCAGGCTGACGGTGGCGATCACGGCCGGGCCTTCCGGACCGAGCAGTGCCACCAGGCCGGGGCCGATCAGCTGGAAGACGGTGAAACAGGTGGTGTAGACCGCGATGACCCGGCCGCGCATGGCATCGCTGGCCATTTCGTTGACCCAGGTTTCCCCCAGGATAATGATCAGCCCGGCGCCGAAGCCCATGACGATCCGCGCCAGCCCCAGGCCGGCCAGGCCGATGTCGGGAATCTCCAGGGCGCCGATGCTCAGCGCGCACAGGCTGAAGCACAGCAGGTAGATCTGTCGGCGGCTGAGTCTCTGGCACAGGCCATTCACCAGGAATGCCGAGAGCATCATGCCGGCGGCGGGAAGGGCCGACATGATGCCGATCTGGGTGTTCGAGGCCCCGGCCTGATACAGGCGCAAGGCAATGATCGGCACAGTGGAGCCGATGCCCAGGCCGACGATCGAAATGCCGAGGATCAGCGCGGCCAGCAGGGTTTTGTTCATGGAGGACACCTGCGCCCGATGGATCGGGCGCTCAAGACGATTTGCCAGGGCGCGGGGCTTGGGCTCAGGCAGGATCGCGGGCCGGCCCGCGCTGGCGCAGGTCGGGGATGCTTGCGATGAGAAGCCGTTGTCGGCCCGATGCCCGGCGGATCGAAGCCGGTGCTGCATCAGGCCCGCGCCGGGTTCGGGCGCAGCTAGGCGTGGCTGGCGTGGGGCGAGAAGGTAAAGGCGAACAGCACGCTGCGACGGCGACGGTTGATCGCGCAATCGGATTGCGACACCGCGAAGGCCTGCGATGGGCTCATCGAGAGTGAGAGGCGGGCGGGGCGTACGGGCAAAAACATGGGTCGTGACGGCTGGCGTGGGAAGGCGCACAGCCTACTTCAGGGAGGGGCGCCAGGCAATCGGAGGCAGACAGTCGCCGGGGGAGGGAGAGCGCTGGCTGCCATCCCTCCCGAAAGCGATCGGGTCAAGGCCGTTTCGAGGCAACGCGCGCCTCGGCGGCGTCCCGCTGCCAACCGCCGCCCAATGCCTTGAACGTGGCCACAGCCGCGCGCGCCGATTCGGTTTGCGCCTGGACCCTGCCATCGGCTGCCGCTAAAAGGTGCTCATCGGCATCCAGTACTTCGATCAGGCTGACCACGCCTTTTTCATAGGCGACCAACGACGTCGCCCGTGCTTTCGCATACGCCGCCTCGCCCTGGGCGAGCCGTGTCGATTGCTGCTCGCGGTTGATCAGCGCCGAAAAAGCGTTTTCAACGTCTTCGCAGGCCCGCAGCACGGACTGGCGGTAGGCCGCCAAGGCTTCGGCTTCCTGGCCCTTGGCCAAATCGATTTGCGCGTTGATGCGACCAAAATCGAACAGCCGCCAACGTAATCCCAGCCCCGCCGAAGCCTGGCTGGCGCCGTTACTGAACAGGTTGGCACCGGATACCGCGGTCGCGCTGCCGAGCAGCGCCGCCACAGACAGTTTGGGGTAGTACTCGGACATGGCTTCGCCGATGCGAGCGTTGGAGGCCGCAAGCCGGCGCTCGGCGACGATCAAGTCTGGACGCCGACGCAGCAGGTCTTTCGGCGTCCCCATGTCTGAGAGACCTGGCACCTCGGGGATGGGCGCCGGCTTCGTCAGCCGCGCGCTATCGGTGCCCGGCGCCTCGCCCAGCATGACATCCAGTGCATTCATCGCCGTGTCGAGGCCTGCCTGCAGCACCGGAACGGTGGCCTGCGCTTGATTCAGCGAGCCTTGGGTCTGGTTCAACTGCAGTTCGGCCGCCAGGCCTTTTGCGTAGAGGTGGCCGATGGTGGTGAGCAGTTGTTGCCGTGTGTCTACCTGGTGCCGGGCAATGTCCAGGCGTGCCTGAAGACCCCGGATGCTGAGGTAAAGATCGGCTGTCTGGGCGACCACCGCCAGGCGTGTGGCAATCGCCCCGGCTTGCGAGGCTTGATAATCGGCCAGGGCGGCTTCTTTGCCTCGGCGTAGCCCGCCGAAGACATCCAGCTCCCAGCCGGCATTCAGGTTCGCCTCATAGGCACTGCCGTTGCGGTTATAGGAAGGGGCTGAATTCAGCACCTGGCCCAGCGGCGTCTCCAGTGACTGACGGGCGCGGGCCGCTTGAGCGCTGACGGTGGCCGACGGCAGGAGGGCGGCGTTGGCTGCGCCCAGGGCGGCGCGAGCCTGCTCGATCCTTGCGCTTGCCTGGGCTAGATCGAGGTTCTGTCCAAGCGCCCGATTGATCAGCTGGCTGAGAATCGGGTCATTGAATGCGTTCCACCACGTGGCGAGATCGGCTTCTACGGCGGCCACTTGGGGTGCCTTGGACGTTTGCGCCGAGAAATGTTCGGGCAATGCCACGTTGGGTTCCGAGTAGTCGGGGCCCACCGTGCAACCCGCAACCACACCCAGGCACAGCAAGACGGCGAAACGAGGAGGAGGGTGCATGCGATACCTGCGAAAGGGTCGGTTTGTGACGATATTACAATTTGGTCACAAGTTGTCAACCACCCATGGGATGAGTAAGCTGCTCGCATGAATCAGCCCTCAGTTTCTTCGCCCAGCACCCGTGGCCCAGCCGATCACGACATTCGAGACCAGATCGTTGCGGCGGCCAACGCGCATTTCAGTCAGTACGGTTATGGCAAGACGACGGTTTCCGACCTGGCCAAGGCCATCGGCTTTTCCAAGGCCTACATCTACAAATTCTTCGAATCCAAGCAGGCGATTGGTGAAGCCATCTGCACCCATTGCCTGACTGAAATCGTGGTGGCCGTGGAACAGGCCATCAATGTGGACGGCATCTCGGCGACCGAACGTTTTCGACGCCTGGTCAAAACCCTGATCGCTACCGGTGTCAGCCTGTTCTTCAACGACCGCAAGCTCTACGACATTGCGGCGTTCTCCGCGTCGGAGCGCTGGCCCAGCTCGCAGGTCTATGACGCTCGGCTCAAGGGCTTCGTCCTGCAAATCGTGCGTGAAGGGCGAGAGCTCGGCGAGTTCGAGCGCAAGACGCCACTGGACGAGACGGTCGAGGCGATTCATCTCGCCCTGCGGCCTTTCACCAATCCTCTGCTGTTGCAGTACAACCTCGATTTTGTCGAAGACGCTCCCTCTCTCGTCACCAATCTCGTTCTGCGCAGCCTGATGCCTTGAACCTCTGCCGAGGGATGCGCAGCGCATCCCTCGGCAGCGTGTGTGCCCGGAAAAACTAGACATCAGGCCTCTTTGCGCTGCTCTGATCGAGTGGGCGGCATTCATGCGCCTTGCTTGTGACTATTGACAGAAATAGTCACTTGAATAAGCATGATGCATCCGCTACCGAGAGGTCTTTATGATCCAGTGCCACCGCCTGCCACTTCTTTTCATTGCCGTGTTGCCGCTTGCCCTGGCGGCCTGCAGCGAGGCCACGCCTGACGATCCTCGCCTTCAAGTGCCCTTGGTGCGCGTCGGCGTGGTCCAGCCTTCCGCGTCTGCGACGCGGGTATTCACCGGTATCGTCGCGGCCCGGGTGCAGAGCGATCTGGGGTTCCGGGTGCCGGGGAAAGTCCTGGAGCGCCTGGTGGACGTTGGGCAGAGCGTCAAGCGTGGGCAGCCACTTATGCGCATCGATGCCAACGACCTGATGCTGAACGCGAGGGCGCAGCAGGAAGCGGTGCTGGCCGCTATGGCCCGCGCCCGCCAGGCCTCCGAGGATGAGCTGCGCTACCGTGATCTGGTGGCCGTCGGTGCGGTCTCTGCCTCGGCTTACGCAGGGATCAAGGCGGCGGCCGATTCGGCGAAAGCCCAGCTGAACGCTGCCCGGGCCCAGGCCGATGTGGCGAAGAACGCGACCGGTTATTCGACGTTGCTGGCGGATGCGGACGGGGTAGTGGTGGACACCTTGGCGGAGCCGGGGCAGGTGGTCGGTGCCGGGCAGGTGGTGGTCAGCGTTGCCCATTCGGGGCAGCGCGAGGCGGTGATCCAGTTACCCGAGACCCTGCGTCCTGCGCTGGGCTCGGTGGCGACGGTCGAGCTCTACGGGCAGAACCAGCGCGCAGGCAGCGCACGGTTGCGTCAGCTGTCCGACTCCGCGGACCGGCAGACCCGCACGTTCGAAGCCCGTTATGTGCTGGAGGGGGCGCTCTCCGGCGCCACCCTGGGTTCGACGATATCCGTGGTTATCGCCGACCCGGAGGGGGCCGCTGCCCAGGAATTGCAGGTGCCCATGGGGGCCCTCTACGACGCGGGTAAAGGCCCGGGTGTCTGGGTGGTGGGGGGAGAGCCGGAGCAGGTGGCATGGCGCCCGATCACGGTTCGCGGCCTGAACGACGAGGCCAGCGTGCGCGTGACGGGCGATCTGCGGGTGGGCGAGCGTGTCGTCGCCTTGGGCGCGCATCTATTGAATGAAGGAGAGAGGGTCAGGACCGAAGGGGCCGATGCCACGCCAAAAACGGTGGTTGAGGTGAGTCGATGAGCGGCTTCAATCTGTCGGCGTTGGCCGTGCGCGAGCGTTCCATCACCCTGTTTTTGATCCTGCTGATTTCTGTGGGCGGTCTGTACGCCTTCTTCAAGCTGGGGCGGGCGGAGGATCCCGCCTTCACCATCAAGCAAATGACGGTGGTCACCGCGTGGCCTGGGGCGACGGCCCAGGAGATGCAGGACCAGGTGGTCGAAAAGCTGGAAAAGCGCATGCAGGAATTGCGCTGGTACGACAGGACCGAGACCTTTACCCGGCCCGGCCTGGCATTCACCACGGTTTATCTGCTCGATAGCACGCCACCCTCGGCCGTCCAGGAAGAGTTTTACCAGGCGCGCAAGAAAATCCTGGATGAGCAGAAGGGGCTGCCGTCCGGGGTGATCGGCCCGATGGTCAACGATGAGTATGCCGATGTCACCTTCGCGCTCTATGCGCTCAAGGCCAGGGGCGAGCCGCAGCGTCTGTTGGTGCGCGAAGCCGAGAGCTTGCGCCAGCGCCTGTTGCATGTGGCGGGTGTGAAGAAGGTCAACATCATCGGCGAACAGGCCGAGCGTATTTTTGTCGAGCTGTCCTACGAGCGCCTGGCGACGCTGGGCATCTCCGCGCGAGACATCTTCAGCGCGTTGAGCGCGCAGAACCTGATAACGCCGGCCGGCTCGGTCGAAGCCAGGGGGCCGCAGGTTTTCGTTCGCCTGGACGGCGCGTTCGACGACTTGCAGAAGATTCGTGACACCCCTCTGACGGTGCAGGGCAGGACCCTCAAGTTGTCCGATGTGGCCGAGGTCAAGCGAGGTCATGAGGACCCTGCGACGTTCCTGGTACGCAACAATGGCGAGCCGGCATTGTTGCTCGGCGTGGTCATGCGCGACGGCTGGAACGGCCTGGATCTGGGGAAGTCGCTGGAGGTCGAGGCGACAGCGATCAACGAACAGATGCCTTTGGGCATGAGCCTGACCAAGGTCACGGATCAGGCGGTGAATATCGGCGCATCCGTCAACGAGTTCATGGTGAAGTTCTTTGCCGCCCTGGGCGTGGTGCTGCTGGTGTGTTTTCTCAGCATGGGCTGGCGTGTCGGCGTTGTGGTCGCCGCGGCGGTACCGCTGACCCTGGCCGCCGTGTTCATTGTCATGGCGGCCACGGGCAAGGACTTCGATCGCATTACCCTGGGCTCGTTGATTCTGGCGCTGGGGCTGCTGGTGGACGACGCAATCATCGCCATTGAAATGATGGTGGTGAAGATGGAGGAGGGCTACGACCGGATCAAGGCCTCCGCTTACGCCTGGAGCCACACGGCCGCGCCGATGTTGTCGGGCACGCTGGTGACGGCGATTGGTTTCATGCCCAACGGTTTTGCCAAGTCGACCGCCGGTGAGTACACCGCCAACATGTTCTGGATCGTCGGCATTGCGCTGATCGCTTCCTGGGTGGTGGCCGTGGCGTTTACCCCTTACCTGGGCGTCAAGCTGCTGCCGCGGATCGAGGTGCCGGAAGGCGGCCATGCGGCGATTTATGGCACACCGAACTACCAGCGTTTCCGGCATCTGCTGGGCCATGTGATCCGCCGCAAAGGCCTGGTGGCGACCTCCGTCGTGGGCTTGTTCGTTGTGGCGATTCTGGGCATGGGCGTGGTCAACAAGCAGTTTTTCCCAACGTCCGACCGGCCTGAGGTGCTGGTCGAGGTGCAGATGCCTTACGGCACGTCTATCGAGCAGACTGACGCAGCGGCGGCCAAGGTCGAGGCGTGGCTGGCTCAGCAGCCGGAGGCCCAGATCGTCACCGCTTACATTGGCCAGGGGGCGCCGCGCTTCTACTTGGCGATGGCCCCTGAACTGCCCGATCCGTCTTTCGCCAAAATCGTCGTCCTGACCGCGAATCAGCAAGAGCGCGAGGCGCTCAAGCTCCGCCTCAGGCAAGTCGTGGCCGATGGCCTGGCGCCTGAAGCCCGGGTGCGAGTGGCGCAGTTGGTGTTTGGTCCTTACTCGCCCTATCCCGTGGCTTTTCGGGTGATGGGCGCCGACCTCGCGGTGCTGCGCAATATCGCCGCGCAGGTGCGCACGGTCATGGCTGCCAGCCCCATGATGAGGACCGTCAACACCGACCTGGGCGAGCGCACGCCGGCGCTTCATCTCACGCTGGACCAGGATCGCCTGCAAGCATTCGGCCTGACCTCGACGGATGTCGCGCAACAGTTGCAATTCCTGCTGACGGGGGTGCCGGTCACCGAAGTGCGGGAAGACATTCGTGCGGTTCAGGTGGTGGCGCGTTCCGCGGGGGAGACGCGTCTGGATCCATCGAAAATCGCCGCCTTCACCCTGACCGGTGCCCAGGGCCAGCGCGTGTCGCTGTCCCAGGTCGGGGCGGTGGATGTGCGCATGGAGGAGCCTATCCTGCGGCGTCGTGATCGGACGCCGACCATCACCGTGCGCGGTGACGTGGCCGAAGGTCTGCAACCCCCCGATGTCTCCAATGCCTTGACGGCGCAGTTGCAGCCCATCATCGAAACGCTGCCGAGGGGCTACCGCATCGAGGTCGCCGGCGCGATCGAGGAGTCGGGTAAGGCGAACAAGGCATTGCTGCCGTTGTTCCCGATCATGATCGCGCTGATGTTGCTGACCATCGTCATCCAGGTGCGCTCGATGTCGGCAATGATGATGGTGTTCGCCACCGCGCCCCTGGGCCTGATTGGCGTGGTGCCGATTCTTCTGCTGTTCCAGCAGCCGTTCGGGATCAATGCCTTGGTGGGGTTGATTGCCTTGTCCGGGATCCTGATGCGCAACACGCTGATCCTCATCGGCCAGATTCACGCCAACAAGCAAGCCGGCCTGTCGCCTTACAACGCCGTGGTCGAAGCCACTGTGCAGCGCGCGCGACCCGTGATCCTCACCGCGTTGGCGGCAATGCTGGCGTTCATTCCACTGACCCATTCGGTGTTCTGGGGGACGCTGGCCTACACCCTGATTGGCGGTACGTTTGCCGGCACCGTATTGACCCTGGTGTTCCTGCCCGCGATGTACGCCCTCTGGTTCAAGATCAGGCCCGAGCCCGCCCAGGCTGCGCCTTGAGGCGGTTCGAATCCGGCGCAACGCGAAAACGAAAAAACCCGCCAGAAGGCGGGTTTTTGGGGGGGTATCAGAGATTTTGCAAGCTTTCTCTGGAACCTTGTCTGGCTCCACGACCTGGACTCGAACCAGGGACCCAGTGATTAACAGTCACTTGCTCTACCAACTGAGCTATCGCGGAATGCGCCGTATCTTACTGATTAAAAAGGAGAAGTCAAGCATGGGCAGCAATTTTGCCTCAGCGCGGGCTCTTTGACCTGTTCGCCGCCCCCATCCCTGGGGCCTGTCGAGAAGGGTCAGCCGCCGAAGGTAAAGGTGCCCAGCATGAATTTCGCCGCCAGCGAGGTGGCGGCCAGTTGCACCAGCCACAGCGCCAGGCCGCCGAGAAATACCCCCAGGGCGATTTGCAGGACCAGGTTCTTTTCGCGTTTCTGCGGGCGGGGGAAATGATCGAGTTCGTCGCGGTCGGCTCGCAGGTCGTCGTGTCTCATGGGCGGTTCTCGTCAGGGAAGAAGGGCACGCCATTCAGTGTAGGAGCGAGCTCGCGATAAAGCCGGCCCGACATTGCACTCGAAGGCGCACAAAAAAGGGGAAGCCCGCAGGCTTCCCCTTTGCATTGACTGCGTGCGGCTTAGATCACCTGGATGATGGCCTTGGTCACGACGTCGATGTTGCTCTGGTTCAGCGCGGCCACGCAGATGCGGCCGGTGTCCAGGGCGTAGATCCCGAACTCGTTGCGCAGGCGCGTCACTTGTTCGACGCTCAGGCCGGAGTAGGAGAACATGCCGCGCTGACGGGCCACGAAGCTGAAGTCGCGCTGCGGCGCGCCCTTGGCCAGCAGGTCGACCATCTGCAGGCGCATGCCGCGGATGCGCAGGCGCATCTCGGCCAGTTCGGCTTCCCACTGGGCGCGCAGTTCCGGGCTGTTGAGCACGGCGGCGACGATGCTTGCACCGTGGGTCGGCGGGTTGGAGTAGTTGGTGCGGATCACGCGCTTGACCTGCGACAGCACGCGGGCGCTTTCTTCTTTCGATTCGCTGACGATCGACAGGGCGCCCACGCGCTCGCCGTACAGCGAGAACGATTTGGAGAACGAGCTGGAGACGAAGAAGGTCAGGCCCGATTCGGCGAACAGGCGCACCGCGGCGGCGTCTTCGGCGATACCGTCGCCAAACCCCTGGTAGGCCATGTCGAGGAACGGCACGAGGTTTTTCGCCTTGATCACCTGCAGCACGTTGTTCCAGTCTTCAGGGCTCAGGTCGACACCGGTCGGGTTGTGGCAGCACGCGTGCAGGACCACGATCGAGCGGGCTGGCAGCGCATTCAGGTCTTCCAGCAGGCCGGCGCGGTTCACGTCGTGGGTGGCGGCATCGTAGTAGCGGTAGTTCTGCACCGGGAAGCCCGCGGTTTCGAACAGCGCACGATGGTTTTCCCAGCTTGGATCGCTGATGGCCACGACAGCGTCGGGCAGCAGTTGCTTGAGGAAGTCGGCACCGATCTTCAGTGCGCCGGTACCGCCGACGGCCTGGGTGGTCACCACGCGACCGGCGGTCAGCAGCGGCGAGTCGTTGCCGAACAGCAGCTTTTGCACGGCCTGGTCGTAGGCGGCGATACCGTCGATCGGCAGGTAGCCACGGGAGGCGTGTTGAGCGGCGCGAATCGTCTCGGCTTCGACAACGGCGCGCAGGAGTGGAATGCGTCCCTCCTCGTTGCAGTACACGCCCACCCCAAGGTTGACCTTGTTGGTACGGGTGTCGGCGTTGAATGCTTCGTTGAGGCCCAGGATTGGATCGCGTGGTGCCATTTCGACAGCGGAGAACAGGCTCATTTTTACGGCGGCTCTGAATGGAGTGTGGGGGGACGTGTCACGCTCCAGCCGAATGCACTAGAGCGGTGCACAAACGGGGAGCTAGTATAGAGGCCATCACTGTGCGGAGCGACAGCTGAAAGGGCTTTTCCGGCAAGTTTTTCGGTTTATTTTTCGACCGTTAGTCTTATTGCAACGTCAAAGGCGTAGAGGGGCATAGGACCTTTACCTTGAAAGCGGCGGAATTTGCCTCCACATCTCGCACAATCCAGTATTTTTCCCGGCGGCATCCGTCGTCCGCGGTCTTTCCCGTTCCTGTTGCGACGGTGTCGCACGGCAGTGAACCCAGAGGTAGGTTATGTCTGAATTCCAGCTAGTCACCCGCTTCCAGCCTGCCGGCGACCAGCCGGAGGCCATTCGCCTGATGGTCGAAGGCATCGAGGCCGGCCTGGCGCACCAGACGCTGCTCGGTGTGACCGGTTCGGGCAAGACCTTCAGCATCGCCAACGTCATCCAGCAAGTGCAGCGACCGACCCTGGTGCTGGCGCCGAACAAGACCCTGGCCGCGCAGCTGTATGGCGAATTCAAGGCATTCTTCCCGAACAACGCGGTGGAGTACTTCGTTTCCTACTACGACTACTACCAGCCAGAGGCCTATGTGCCGTCCTCCGACACCTTTATCGAGAAGGACGCCTCGATCAACGACCATATCGAGCAGATGCGCCTGTCGGCGACCAAGGCGCTGCTGGAGCGCAAGGACGCGATCATCGTCACCACGGTGTCCTGCATCTACGGCCTGGGCAGCCCGGAAACCTATCTGAAGATGGTGTTGCACGTCGATCGCGGCGACAAGCTCGACCAGCGTGCCTTGCTGCGCCGTCTCGCCGACCTGCAATACACCCGCAACGACATGGATTTCGCCCGGGCCACCTTCCGTGTGCGCGGCGACGTGATCGATATCTATCCGGCGGAATCCGACCTGGAGGCGATCCGCATCGAGCTGTTCGACGACGAGGTGGAAAGCATTTCCGCCTTCGACCCGCTGACCGGCGAAGTCATTCGCAAGCTGCCGCGCTTCACCTTCTACCCCAAGAGCCACTACGTGACGCCGCGGGAAACCCTGCTGGACGCCATCGAGGGGATCAAGGTCGAGTTGCAGGAGCGCCTGGAATACTTGCGCAGCAACAATAAGCTGGTGGAAGCCCAGCGCCTAGAGCAGCGCACCCGTTTCGACCTGGAGATGATCCTCGAGCTGGGATACTGCAACGGCATCGAGAACTACTCGCGCTACCTGTCCGGGCGTCCCGCCGGGGCGGCGCCGCCAACCCTCTACGACTACCTGCCGGCGGATGCCTTGCTGGTGATCGACGAATCCCACGTCAGCGTGCCGCAGGTCGGCGCCATGTACAAAGGCGACCGTTCGCGCAAGGAGACCCTGGTGGAACACGGTTTCCGCCTGCCTTCGGCGCTGGACAACCGGCCGATGCGCTTCGACGAATGGGAAGGGGTCAGCCCGCAGACCATCTTCGTCTCGGCCACGCCCGGCAACTATGAGGCCGAACATGCCGGCCGTGTGGTCGAGCAGGTGGTGCGGCCTACCGGTCTGGTCGACCCGCAGGTGGAGGTGCGTCCGGCGCTGACCCAGGTCGACGACCTGCTGTCGGAAATCACCAAGCGCGTGGCCCAGGAAGAGCGGGTGCTGGTGACCACCCTGACCAAGCGCATGGCCGAGGACCTGACCGATTACCTGGGCGACCACGGCGTGCGGGTGCGTTACCTGCACTCGGACATCGACACCGTGGAGCGGGTCGAGATCATCCGCGACCTGCGCCTGGGCACCTTCGATGTGCTGGTGGGGATCAACCTGCTGCGCGAAGGCCTGGACATGCCGGAAGTGTCGCTGGTGGCGATTCTCGATGCGGACAAGGAAGGTTTCCTGCGCTCCGAGCGTTCGTTGATCCAGACCATCGGGCGTGCCGCGCGTAACCTCAACGGCCGGGCGATTCTGTACGCCGACCGCATCACCGGCTCCATGGAGCGGGCGATCGGCGAGACCGAGCGTCGGCGCGAAAAGCAGATTGCCTTCAACCTGGCCAACGGCATCACCCCCAAGGGTGTGGTCAAGGACATCACCGACATCATGGAAGGCGCCACCGTTCCGGGCTCGCGGAGCAAGAAGCGCAAAGGCATGGCCAAGGCCGCCGAGGAAAACGCCCGCTACGAAAACGAATTGCGCTCGCCCAGCGAGATCGCCAAGCGCATTCGCCAACTGGAAGAAAAAATGTACCAGTTGGCCCGCGACCTGGAGTTCGAAGCCGCGGCGCAGACCCGCGACGAGATCGCCAAGCTGCGCGAGCGTTTGCTGACGGTCTGAACCTGGCGGGGCGCTCCTACGTCCGAACCTCTGTCGCGTAGCCGCTGCCGAGCCGGGGCGAGGCTGCGATCGGGGCGTAGCCCCGTAAACCCTAACGACGCGGTGCACCTGACCTACACGGTCGCCTGGTTTGGCGCCCGCTACGCGGTCGATCGCAGCCTCGCCCAGGCTCGGCAGCGGCTACACGCGCTGTGTTAGCCGATGGCCGCTGTGCCATCTAGTGCGCTTCGCCCGCCTTGAGCCCGGCCGGCAGCGCCTTGGTCAGCAGAATCGCCAGCATGCTGATGCCCAGCGCGATGCCGACCCAATGAAAGGCATCGTTGTAGGCCATGATCAGCGCCTGCTGGTGGGTGATCTCGCTGAGCTTGCCGAGGGCGGCGGTGTCGCTGCCGAACTTCTCGGTCAGGGCCGCGATGCGTTCAGCCACTTGCGGGTTGCTGGGCACCACCGATTCGCGCAGGTAATCGAAGTAGACCTTGGTCCGGGCATCCAGCAGCGTCGCCAGCAGGGCGATGCCGATGGCGCCGCCGAGGTTGCGCAGGATGTTGAACAGGCTCGAGGCCGAGCCGGCGTCCTGGGGCAGGATATAGGCGGTGGCGATCAGCGAGATGGTGACCATGATCAGCGGTTGCCCCAGGGCGCGAATGATCTGGATCTGGTTGAACTGCGGCCCGGCGAAGTCCGGGTTGAGCACTCCCGAAGAAAAACTGGCCAGGCCGAACAGGCCGAAGCCCAGGGTGCATAGCCATTTGGGCGAGATGAACTGCATCAGCTTGGGCACCAGCGGAATCAGGAACAACTGCGGCACCCCCATCCACATGATCACTTCACCGATCTGCAGGGCGTTGTAATTCTGGATCTGCGCCAGGTACAGCGGCAGCAGATAGATGGAGCCATACAGCCCGACGCCCATGCCCAGGCTGGAAATGCTCGACAGGCCGAAATTGCGGTTGCGCAGGATGCCGAGGTTGATCAGTGGATTGGACCTGGACACCTGGATGATGACGAAGGTGATCAGGCTCAGCAGGGCGACGCTGCCGAGGCTGACGATCAGGCTCGACTCCAGCCAGTCCTTGCGATGGCCTTCTTCGAGAAACACCTGCAGGCAGCCCAGGCCGATGCCCAGGGTGAGGATGCCGGCGTAGTCGGTGCTTTTCAGCAGTTCCCAATGGGCTTGCTTCTTCTCCAGGCCGTAGAGCAGGCCGGCGATCATGATCAGGCCGGGCGGGATATTGATGTAGAAGATGTATTCCCAGCCCCAGTTCTCCGTGAGCCAGCCACCCAGGGTCGGGCCGATGGACGGGGCGAAGGTGGCGGTCATGGCGAACATGGCCATGCCTTTGGCGCGATGGTGCTCGGGCAGCTTGATCAGGGTCAGGGTGAACGCCAGCGGGATCAGCGCGCCGCCGGTAAAACCCTGCAGGGCACGGAACACGATCATGCTTTCCAGGCTCCAGGCCATGGAGCAGAGCAGCGAGGCGATCAGGAACCCGGCCGAGACCCAGACCGCCAGGCGCCGCGCCGACAGCAACTGCACCAGCCAGGCGGTGAGGGGGATCATGATGATCTCGGCCACCAGGTAGGAGGTGGAGATCCACGAGCCTTCCTCGAGGGTGGCCGAGAGGGCGCCCTGGATGTCCTTGAGCGAGGAGTTGGTGATCTGGATGTCCAGCACGGCCATGAAAGCGCCGAGCATCACGCTCATCACGGCGATCCAGTCGCGCCGGGTCGGTTCGCCGACCGGGCGCAACAACTGGTCACCGGCCATCGGCTGGTGGCTCTTGGTTCAAGGGCCGGATGTTCACTTTGACGGTCACGGACATGCCCGGACGAATCTTGCCCTGCAGCGGGTTGTCGGCGGCGAAGGTCAGCTTCACCGGGATACGCTGCACCACCTTGGTGAAGTTGCCGGTGGCGTTATCCGGCGGCAGCAGGCTGAACTGCGCGCCCGAGGCGGCGAACAGGCTGTCGACGCGGCCTTCGATGGGCGTATCGCCATAGGCGTCGAAGCGCAGCTCGGCGGTCTGGCCCGGCTGCATATGGCCGATCTGGGTTTCCTTGAAGTTGGCCTGCACCCAGATGTCCTGGTCCGGCACGATCGACAGCAGATAGGCGCCGGCCTGCACATACTGGCCGTTACGCGCGGCGCGCTGACCGATCAGGCCACTGATCGGCGCGTGGATTTCACTGCGGGTCAGGTTCAGCTCGGCCTGGGCCAGCTCGGTGCGGGCATTGGCGATCAGCGCGTCGAGGCGCTTGATCTCGGCGTTCAGGGCATTGACCTGCTGGCGCTGGCCTTGCAGGTCGGCCTGGGCCTTGGCCACCTGCGAGCGGGCGATATGGTTGTCGGCGGACAGGGTCGTGACCCGCTCCTCGGAGACATAACCCGGCTTGCGCAGGGTTTGCGCGCGGGACAGGTCGATCTGCGAACGCCCGAGGCTGGCCTGGCTGGAAGCCACCTGGGCCTCGCCGGCGGCGATCAGGCTGGCCTGCTGCGTGAGCTTGCTCTGGGCCTGCAGGCGCTCGGCTTCGCGGGTCGCGAGGGCAGCCTTGGCCCGTTCCACGGCGAGATGGAAATCATCGCCTTCGAGGCGGACCAGCAACTGGCCTTTTTCGACGTGCTGGTTGTCCTGCACCAGCACCTCGTCGATACGCGCGCCGAGCTGACTGGAGACCCGGGTGATCTCACCCTGGACATAGGCGTTATCGGTGCTTTCATAAAAACGTCCGTGGAAAAACCACTGCGCCAGGAAGCCCAGGACGATCAGCAGGACCAGGAACAGGAAGATAAACAGGCGACGCTTGAGTTGAGCTGGCATGAGGCGGGCAGGCTGTGGTCAGGTAAATGTAAGGAAATTTTTCGCCAGGAGAATCTGGCATACGCCCGACCGGTGGTAAATGCCACCCGTGGAGAATCGACGGCTCGGCGGCCCGAGAGGCTCCCATAGCCTCAACCTTGGCTTAAATGCCCTGCTTACTGGAGCGGGGCCGGCATCGCCTGTTACCATTCGCCTCTTGTTTGATCTTCGCTTTTCATATTCTTTCCGAGACATGCCATGACCACCGTCCGCACGCGCATCGCGCCATCGCCTACCGGGGATCCCCACGTAGGTACCGCTTACATCGCCCTGTTCAACTACTGCTTCGCCAAGCAGCATGGCGGTGAGTTCATCCTGCGCATCGAAGACACCGATCAACTGCGTTCGACCCGTGAGTCCGAGCAGCAGATTTTCGACGCCTTGCGCTGGCTGGGCATCAACTGGAGCGAAGGCCCGGACGTGGGTGGCCCGCACGGCCCTTACCGGCAGAGCGAGCGTAGCGAGATCTACAAGCAGTACACCCAGCAACTGGTCGACATGGGGCACGCCTTCCCGTGCTTCTGCACCGCCGAAGAACTGGACCAGATGCGCGCCGAGCAGATGGCCCGTGGCGAGACCCCGCGCTACGACGGCCGCGCGCTGCTGCTGTCCAAGGAAGAAGTGGCGCGCCGCCTGGCCGCAGGCGAGCCGCACGTGATCCGCATGAAGGTGCCGAGCGAAGGCGTCTGCGTGGTGCCGGACATGCTGCGTGGCGATGTCGAGATCCCGTGGGATCGCATGGACATGCAGGTGCTGATGAAGACCGACGGCCTGCCGACCTACTTCCTGGCCAACGTGGTCGACGACCACCTGATGGGCATCACCCACGTCCTGCGGGGCGAGGAGTGGCTGCCTTCGGCGCCGAAACTGATCCTGCTCTATGAGTATTTCGGTTGGGAACAGCCGCAGCTGTGCTACATGCCGCTGCTGCGCAACCCGGACAAGAGCAAGCTGTCCAAGCGCAAGAACCCGACGTCCGTGACCTTCTACGAGCGCATGGGCTTCATGCCGGAAGCCATGCTCAACTACCTGGGACGCATGGGCTGGTCGATGCCGGACGAGCGCGAGAAGTTCTCGCTGCAGGAAATGGTCGAAAATTTCGACCTGTCGCGCGTCTCCCTGGGTGGGCCGATCTTCGATATCGAGAAGCTGTCCTGGCTCAACGGCCAGTGGCTGCGCGATCTGCCGGTGGAGGAGTTCGCCCGGCGTGTGCAGACCTGGGCGCTGAACCCCGAATACCTGATGAAGATTGCGCCGCACGTGCAGGGCCGGGTGGAAACCTTCAGCCAGATCGCACCGCTGGCCGGTTTCTTCTTTGCCGGTGGCGTCACCCCGGATGCCAAGCTGTTCGAGTCGAAGAAGCTGTCGGGCGATCAGGTGCGGCAGTTGATGCAACTGATCCTGTGGAAGCTGGAAAGCCTGCGGCAGTGGGAGAAGGACAGCATCACCGCGACCATCCAGGCGGTAGTCGAATCGTTGCAATTGAAGCTGCGTGACGCCATGCCGCTGATGTTCGCCGCGATCACCGGCCAGGCCAGCTCGGTTTCGGTGCTCGACGCCATGGAGATTCTGGGGCCGGACCTGACCCGCTTCCGCCTGCGCCAGGCCATCGACCTGCTCGGCGGCGTGTCGAAGAAAGAAAACAAGGAGTGGGAAAAGCTGCTGGGCGCGATCGCCTGATTCCGCGCGCCGATTCGCGGGAGCCGCTTTGCCGGCTCCCGCGGACCTGGACAGCAGTGAGATTGCGGCCGTTGGCGCAGGGCCCGACGGTCCGCAAAAGCCCCGGATTTACGGGGGAGGGCGGTAAGTGATTGTTATGCCGACAAATTTTTTTAAAAAAAGCTGAAAAAAAATTTGACAGCTTTCCGATACGCCCTTAAGATTCGCCCCGTCCTCAGCGATGACATCAACGATGAGGGGCTATAGCTCAGCTGGGAGAGCGCTTGCATGGCATGCAAGAGGTCGACGGTTCGATCCCGTCTAGCTCCACCAATTTACAGTTCAAGGCCTGGCCACACCGGCCTTGAATCGATCAGGTCTCAGCTCTGATCAGTTGTATAGAAGGGTTTGCGTCCCCTTCGTCTAGTGGCCTAGGACACCGCCCTTTCACGGCGGTAACAGGGGTTCGAGTCCCCTAGGGGACGCCAGTTTCACAGAAGCGATGTTGCAAGATGTCGCTCCGCCGCGAGGCGAAAAATCCGGGGCTATAGCTCAGCTGGGAGAGCGCTTGCATGGCATGCAAGAGGTCGACGGTTCGATCCCGTCTAGCTCCACCAATTTACAGTTCAAGGCCTGGCCACACCGGCCTTGAATCGATCAGATCTCAGCACTGATCAGTTGTATAGAAGGGTTTGTGTCCCCTTCGTCTAGTGGCCTAGGACACCGCCCTTTCACGGCGGTAACAGGGGTTCGAGTCCCCTAGGGGACGCCACGATTACCCGCTCTGCGGGATTTATAAGGGTCATTCAATTATTGAATGGCCCTTTTGTTTTTCTGGCGTTTGGCCAATTCTCCCTTTCTCTCCTGACTGTTCTTCTGACCGGTGGTCACACTAACGACTTGCGAAAATTTATTATGAGAATAATATTTTGATCGTAATATTCGGAGGCAACGATGAACGATAAAAAAGCTCAAACCCGCGAACGTATTCTCCAGGCTGCCAGTTCCGCGCTGGTGCAACGTGGCCCGGCCGAGCCGAGTGTGGGCGAGGTGATGGGGGCTGCCGGCCTGACGGTCGGTGGTTTCTATGCTCACTTCGAAAGCAAGGATGCCTTGATGCTGGAAGCGTTCAGCCAGTTGCTGGCGCAGCGGCGCGGCCTGATCGCCGATATGGACGCTTCGCTGACCGGCGAAGAGCGGCGCGCCCTGGTGGCAGCCTTCTATCTGTCGCGCAAGCACCGCGATTCCACCGAGCAGGCCTGTCCGATCCCGGCCTCGGTCGGGGAGATGGGCCGGCTGCCGGAAGATTTTCGCAAGGTCCTGAATGAACACATCGAACTGATGCTGGCGCAGTTGGCCAGCACCCCTGAAGACACCGACAAGGCGCTGGCCGACCTGGCCCTGATGGTGGGCGGCCTGTCCCTTGCCCGGGCGTTGGGAGCGGGGGAGCTGTCGGATCGTTTACTGCGCGCCGCCAAGTCGGCGGTGCTATGACCTGAGGCGCTGGCCTGAGGAGAGAGCGATGAGCACGTTGAGTTGGATTCGTGGCGTTAATGGCACCTTGGGCTGGATTGCACCGAAGCTGGTCGCGAGCAAGATGCGCCTGCTTTTCATGACGCCGCGCGAGCGGCTGCCGCGGGACTGGGAGTTGCCGCTGCTGGCGCGTTCCGAGCGCATTACCCTGCGTTTCGGGCTCTCGGCATTGCGTTGGGGCCAGGGCCCCGCGGTATTGCTGATGCACGGTTGGGAAGGGCGGCCCACGCAGTTCGCCAGCCTGATCAACGCGCTGGTCGGCGCGGGTTACAGCGTCGTGGCGCTGGACGGCCCCGCTCACGGGCGCTCTCCGGGGCGCGAGGCGAATATAGTGCTGTTTGCCCGGGCTTTGCTCGAGGCCGCCGCGGAGTTGCCGCCGCTGCGCGCGGTCATCGGTCACTCCATGGGTGGCGCCAGTGCCATGCTGGCGGTGCAGTTGGGCCTGCGCACCGAGACCCTGGTGAGTATTGCCGCCCCGGCGCGAATACTCGGGGTATTGCGTGGTTTTGCCCGTTATATGCGCTTGCCGCCCCGGGCGCGCTCGGCCTTTATCCGCCAGGTGGAGCAGGATGTCGGCATGCGCGCCGCGGCCCTGGATGTTGCGCGCTACCAGCTGGATGTGCCCGGGTTGATCGTGCATGCCGAAGACGACAACTTTGTCCCGGTCAAGGAATCCGAGCTGATCCACGACGCCTGGTTCGACAGCCGTTTGTTGCGCCTTAAGGAAGGTGGCCATCAGCGGGTGCTGGCCGACCCGCGGGTGATCGACGGCGTCCTGGCGCTGTTGGCTGGCCGTCGAAGTCTGCTGGCGCGCCAATCCGCCTGAGCATCCGTTACACTGCGCCGGTCGAATAATCTGACCGGGAGTGGGGCATGGGCTGGGATCTGGCAACGCCGTTTATCATCGACCTGCAGGTGGGCGCCGAAGACATCGACGGCTTGGGGCACGCCAACAATGCGGTCTATGTCACCTGGCTCGAGCGCTGCGCCTGGCGGCATTCCCAGCGCCTGGGCCTGGACCTGAGCGAGTACCGCCGCCTGGACCGGGCCATGGCGGTGGTCCGGCACGAGATCGACTACCTGGCATCGGCCTATGAAGGCGACGAGTTGCAGCTGGCGACCTGGATCGTCGACTGGGACCAGCGCCTGAAGATGACGCGGCGTTTCCAGCTGATGCGTCCGAGCGACGGCGCGACCCTGCTGCGGGCCCAGACCACGTTCGTCTGCATCGAGCTGTCCAGCGGCAAGCCCAAGCGCATGCCGACGGAGTTTCTCGAGGGTTACGGGCCGGCACTGCAAGGCGCGAACTGATTCGCCTGGTGGTCTTCGCGGGCGGCAACTGTCTGCCCGTCGAAATACCTGCTCCCCTCGAAACCCAGTAAACTGCCGCACGTTTTTTTTGCGTTCTACGTTGAGTGTGATTCATGCAAATTGCTTTGGCGCCCATGGAGGGGTTGGTCGACGACATCCTGCGGGACGTGCTGACCCGGGTGGGTGGTATCGACTGGTGCGTGACCGAGTTCATCCGGGTCAACGATCAGTTGCTCACGCCGGCCTATTTCCACAAGTTCGGCCCCGAATTGTTGAACGGCGCCCGAACGGCGTCCGGCGTACCGCTGCGGGTGCAACTGCTGGGTTCCGATCCGGCGTGCCTGGCGGAAAACGCGGCGCTGGCCTGTGAACTGGGTTCCGAGGTCATCGACCTGAACTTCGGCTGCCCGGCCAAGACCGTCAACAAATCCCGTGGCGGCGCGGTGCTGCTCAAGGAGCCGGAACTGCTCAACCGGATCGTCGAGCATGTGCGGCGCGCGGTGCCGGCACATATTCCGGTGACGGCCAAGATGCGCCTGGGGTTCGACAGTCCGGACGGCTCGCTGGTGTGTGCCACGGCGCTGGCCGAAGGGGGCGCCGAGCATATCGTGGTGCATGCGCGGACCAAGGTGGATGGCTACAAGCCGCCGGCGCACTGGGAGTGGATTCCCCGGGTGCAGGACGTGGTCAAGGTGCCGGTGTTCGCCAACGGCGATATCTGGAGCGTCGAGGATTGGCGTCGCTGCCGTGAAATCAGTGGCGTGGAAGACATCATGCTCGGTCGCGGCCTGGTGTCGCGTCCGGACCTGGCCCGGCAGATCGCCGCCGCGCAGGCCGGGGAAGAGGTGGTCGAGATGACCTGGGCCGAGCTGATGCCGCTGATCCAGGACTTCTGGCTGCAAGCCAAGGCGCAGATGACGGCGCGCCAATCGCCCGGTCGGCTGAAGCAGTGGCTGGCGATGCTGACCCGCAATTATCCCGAGGCGGTGGCGCTGTTCACCGTCCTGCGTCGTGAAACCGAGCCGGACCAGGTGTCGCGCCTGCTGGGGTTGCCGGTGGCCGAGGCGGCCTGAAAAAAATCTGCGAAAAGTCTCTTGAAATGCAATCGGCGGTCCCTATCTAAGGGTTACGCGATGCCGAATTCGGGTCGCGGAGATAAAAAACTTGCTGATTGTTTTCAGGAGATTTGAACCATGAGTACTGCATTTTCCCTCGCGCCACTGTTCCGTTCCTCGGTGGGTTTCGACCGTTTCAACGACCTGTTCGAAACCGCCCTGCGCAACGAGCCAGGCAGCACCTACCCGCCCTACAACGTTGAAAAACACGGTGATGACCAATACCGCATCGTCGTGGCCGCCGCTGGCTTCCAGGAAGAAGACCTGGAGCTGCAGGTGGAGAAGGGCGTGCTGACCATCAGTGGCGGCAAGCGTGACGCCAACGAAGGCGTGACCTTCCTGCACCAGGGCATCGCCCAGCGTGCGTTCAAGCTGTCCTTCCGCCTGGCCGATCATATCGAGATCAAGGCCGCCGGCCTGAGCAACGGTCTGCTGAGCATCGACCTGTTGCGCGTGATCCCGGAAGAGGCCAAGGCCAAGCGCATCCCGATCAACGGGGCGCAGCCCGCTCTGCAACACTGATGCACCGGCCGCGCGTCTGAACGGACGATAAGCCGCTGGATGAAGGCCCCGACCCGTCGGGGCCTTTTTGTGTGCGCAAGAAAACCTGCGCGCGACTTTGCCGCGGGGTGACGTTTCTCTACAATCCGCCGCAGTTTTGCCGACCCCCATTTCTCTGCGGTCGGCCTGGAGCCTTTTCATGGATGAGATTCAACAGCGCTGGCTGTACGGCCTCTCTGCGCCGATGGTGGCGCTTAATCCTCCCGCCGAATACGCCGAGCCGGCGTTCTTTGCCAACCCGCAAGCCATCGACTTGCAAGGCAGTTGGGGTCTCAATGACCGGCCGCAATTGCTGGACATGCTCAAGCGCATGACCGATGGGGGGCATGCCAGGCACCTCGACGGGGCCTATCGCGCCTGGCAGCGCTGTTTGCCCAGTGAATGGCAGGCGCTGCTCGAAACCCTCGAGCCCCGGGAGCGCGTCCTCCATGAGTTCGCCAGCCGCACCTTTGGCAGTTGCGGGCCGGGCGGGATCCTGTCCTGGGACTACGGGCGCATGGGTTTTCTCTTGCGTTGTGGCGTGCGCAACCGCTGGATCGACCAGGCCGAGAGCCTTTGGCTGCACAGTCGGCTGGCCGTCAGGGCGCAATATCACTACGGCAGCTGGCTGGCCTATTTCAACGGGTTCCTGATCGGTCGATCGTTCTGGGGTTGCCTGGGTAACAGTGACGACGAGCTCGCTTTCGAACTGGACCGCCAGGGGCAATTCCCCACGACGCTGCTTGTCGGCCGGGAGCTTCATCGACACATGCCCACCTTCCTTGCGGACCTGCCCTGGCACCTGGATCTGGAATTGCCGCAATGCCCGGCATCGCTTGAGGAGTTCGACTGGTCATGAGTTGCTGGATACGCCTGGGCATCGAACCCACCACCGATGAAACATTGATTCGCGATGCCTATCGGGCACGTCTGCCGGAGCATCATCCGGAGACGGACCCCGAAGGTTTCCAGGCGCTGCGCCAGGCCTACGAAAGTGCTATCCGGCTGGCGCGCGACGACGAGGAAGAGGATGAGGCCGAAGACGAAGAGCATTCGCCAGAGCCTTACGAGTCGCCGGCGCAGCAGACCTTTATCGAGCTGGACGCGTTACTGAAAGACCCTGCGCGACGCTTCAACCTGGAGGCCTGGCAGGCCTTTGTCAAAAGCCTGGACCGGTTGCCGCTCGGCGAGCTGGATGACATGCGTTGGGGCCTGTTCAGGAAAATGCTCGAAGCCGGGCCGTTCTCCCACGACGGAGCGGGGCTGCTGGCCGCGCGCGTGGGCTGGGAGCGGCAACTGCTGGAGCTGGGCTTCGATCAGGCCCGGCACGTCGAGGCTTTCCTCAACCGGCTCAAGGAGCCGGAACCTTTCGACACCACAGGAATGAACAACTGGTCGGCCGCTGCACAGGTGGAAAGCCTGTGGTACGCGCGCAGTCTCGATTTCATTTTCACCCAGCGTCCGCTCCATGAGTTCGAGGACTTCGCCAGCCAGCCCACCTGCCTGCCGCTGCCGAACGATCCGCGGTTTATCAAGCGCCTGCTGGTGCGTTTCACTCAGGCCGGCATCGGCGGCCAGGGGTTGTTGCAGCTGTGTATCGAGCAGCAGCGCGAAGCGCCGGACGATCTGGACTGGCTGTATTTGCTGGCGAGCCAGAGCAGCCTGCTGGGGCTGGACGATCAGGCACTGCCCTGCTGGATCCGTCTTTGGCAGGAGCAGCGCCACCCCAAGGCCGAAAGCCAGTTGCTGGCCTTGTGCGCCAAGCGCCAACCGGACTGTCTGCCGCTGTTGATCCAGGCCTTCGATCGTCTGGCGGATGTCAGCGACTGGCCAGCCGATTTTGGCCTCGCCACTCAGAAATACGGCAGCCCGTCCCAACGTCCCGAGACCCTGGCGCGCTGGATGGGCATTGGGCAACTCGACCTGCACCTGCAAGGCCTGGCGCAAAGCTTTATCGACTGGCGGATGCGCGGCGATGAACTTCCACTGCTGGCGCTGTTGTTGGGCGAGCACGGCGACAGCCGATTGTTGCGCCTGTACCGGCATGCCTGGGCCTTGCACCGCGGCGATGCGCAGCTGTTGCAGCAGGTGCTGGATGAGCCGATGCCCGTGGATGCGCTCGAAGGGTTGGTGCTGAGCGGGTTCAAGTACCAGGCTGGGCAGCATCTGCGCTGGTTGCGCCAGGCGCCGATCCCGCTGGCGATGACGGCGTTCGTCGACGAAGGGGCGGCGTTCGAGCCGCTGGCCGGGGCGCTTGAGCAAGGTGAGCCGCACAAGATTTGCCGGTTGTGGCTGCGCCGATTGCGCCCCTACGGCCAGGCTGCGCTGGAGCGTATCGGCGAAGTCTTTGCGTTGAGCGATCAGGACGCCGACAGCGACCTGACGTTACTGAACCTGCTGTTGCAGTTGAGCCAGCGTGGCGTCGTCTTGCCGTCGCCAGGGCAGGCCGGGGCTGTGTGGCAGTGGCATGCCCAGACGATGTTCCTGCTGGCCTTGCTGGATCAGCCGGAACGCTGGCTGCAAGCGATCGACGGGCAATGCCTGGAACGCCTGGAGTTCAATCCCGCGCATCCGCTCAGTCGAGTACAACCGCTGTTGTGCCGATTGAGTCGCGAACAGGGCGACCTCAGCGGTCTGCTCGGCTGGCTGCAGGTGGAGGATCCGGTGCACGCCATGCTCGCCCGGCAGTTGCTCGGCGTTCAAGAGGCGCTCGACAGCGCGCGGCTGCTGAGCAACGACCGCTTGCTCGAGTGCATGCGCGGCGACCTGCATGCCTTCGGCGACGATCTGCTCGGGCGCATGCTCCTGAGCGGCGTGCTCTATCACGATCCGCTGGTCGATGCGCAGCAGCGTCGCTATCTGCTGGACAGGATCACCGAGATCACCAACCCCCAGGACTGGTTCGACGGCTTTCGCCACGGCTTGATCAAGGGCGAGCCGCCACACCCGCCCCGGCAGACGCTGATCGAAGACGAAGGGATCGACAGCGATGCCTTTTACCTGGCCCTCGATGTGCTCAAGGGGCTGGTGCGTTACGGCAGTGCCGGTGTGCCGCGACAGAAAGTGCTGCTGCGCATGCAGCGGGCCAAGGACAACCCCGCCCATGGGCTCGGCCTGCGGTTTGCCTTCAGTGCGCTGCTGTCCTGGAGCGAACGTCTGCTGCTGGCCAAGGCCGACAGCCGCCCTGTGCCGGCCGGGGCGTTCTGGCGCCTGGGCAGCCGGCTGGGGCGTGGGGCGTTTATCTGGCAGGTGCTGGGCACACTGCTGGCTGCCCCGGTGCTGGCGTTGTTCAGCGGTGAGTCGACATCCGGGATCGCCGTGCTGTTGCTGGGCATCGTGTTCTTGCTCGGCGCCACGCTGCGCCGACTGCATGACATCGGCCGTGGCATCCCGACCTTGCTGGTGCTGGGTTGCCTGTCGCCGTTCTTTCCGTTTCTGCCGCTGGTGTTGTTCGCCTTCCCCGGCGACAAGCTGCCCAACCGCTATGGCGTGGTGCCGGACAGTGCTGCAGAAGAGGCACTGCCCGGAGGCTTGCAGGCGGCGTTGCGACGGCTCGAGGGTTAGAGGTGCAGTTGATCCAGCGCCTGGTTCAACTGGGTACGGTGGCTGGCGATCTCTGACGGTCGCTGGCCGCCGAGCACGCTGGTGAAGGTGTCCAGCCAGTCGGCGATCCGTTCGCGTTCTTCCCCCAGGCTTTGCATCCACGCCCGTTCCAGGCGAGCCAGCAGGGTGCGGTTGGGCAGGGCGTCGCGGGGGTGGATTTTCAGCGCGGTCAGCCGTTCATGGCTGGCTTGCCGGGCTTGTTCGTCGAGCCCGGTGGGGCTGCGGTCGATGCTGTGGCTATGGCGTTCGCCGCTGGCGAGCAGCGTCACGTCGACCTCGAGCAGGCCGTTGATGTCATAGCTGAAGCGCACGTCGAGATCCTGGATCTGTTCGCTGGGCGTCAACGGCACGGTGAAGGCGTCGATGAAAATATTGTCCCGCACCCAGGGCCGCTCCCCCTGGTACACCTCGATGCTGATCAGATCCTGGTTCGGGTAGGTGGTGTGAAACTGCTTCACTCGTGACGTCGGGATTACCGTGTTGCGTTCGATGATCGGCGAAAAGACCCCGTTGACTTCGCCACGGCGGGTCAGGATTCCCAGGGTGTAGGGACAGACGTCGGTCAGGATCAGTTCTTCGATGGCCCCATCCCGGGCCTTGCAGGCCGCCTGGGTGGCGGCGCCCAGGGCGACGATGGTGTCCGGGTCGAGGTGGCGGTAAGGCAGGCGTCCGAACAGCGTGGCGACCATTTGCTGCACCGCCGGCATCCGGGTCGCGCCGCCCACCAGCACCAGGCTGTCGAGGTCGCGGGGCTTGAGGCGGGCGTCGCGCAGGGCCTGCTCGATGGGCGCCCGCAGCCGGCCCAGCAGCGGCTCCCAGATCTTCAGCGCCAGGCCTTCGTCCAGGGCCCATTCATGAGTCTGGTCGCCATGACGCCAGCTCAGCGCCTGCGGACCTTCGCCGAGCTTGCGCTTGAGCTGCTCCAGGGCGTCGCCCAGGCTGGCCATGCCGTGGGCGTCGAGCTGCTCCGGGGTCAATTGCCAGTCCTTGAGGCAGGCCTGCAACAAGGCATCGGTGAAGTCTTCGCCGCCCAGAAAGTTGTCGCCGGTGGAGGCGTGGACCTCGATCAACGGCAGCGCATATTCCAGCACCGTGACGTCGAAGGTGCCGCCGCCCAGGTCGAAGATCAGCGTGCGTTCGAACTTCTGTTCATGCAGGCCGTAGGCCATGGCGGCGGCGGTGGGCTCGTTGATCAGCCGAGACACCGTCAGGCCCGCCAGTTCGGCGGCGAACAGCGTGCGTTTGCGCTGCTCGTCGCTGAAGTAGGCGGGCACCGAAACCACCGCCTCCTGCACCGGATGGCCGAGAAAGGCTTCGGCGTCCTGCTTGAGCGAACCGATCACTAGCGCCGAGAGTTCCTCCGGGCTGAACGAGCGGTCGCCCAGTTCCAGACGCTTGTCGCTGCCCATGAAGCGCTTGAAGGCGGCGGCTGTGCGTTGCGGGTGGGTAGTCAGGCGGGCCCGCGCCGCCTGGCCGACCAGAATGCTGTCGTCGTCATCGACGCTGACCACCGATGGGGTGAGGACATCGCCGAGGGCATTGGGGATCAACTGGGCGCGGCCGTCCTGCCAGACGGCGATCAGGCTGTTGGTGGTGCCAAGGTCAATGCCCAGCAGGGCCGGGCGGGGGAGGGTTGCATCCTGCATGATCGATCTCGTGGGGCTGTCGCAAAGAAGGCGACCCTACAGGTTGCGCGAAACACTGGCAATTGCCCGGCCGCTGCCTGCCGGGCCGGCGCTTGGCGCGCTGGTGATTCACGCCAGCAGCGCCTTCAGCTCCTCCAGCGGCAGCGGCCGGCTGTGCAGATAACCCTGGTACAGGTGGCAGCCCAGGCCCTGGAGAAATTCCAGTTGTTTGACGGTTTCCACCCCTTCGGCGATCACCTCCAGGTTCAGGCTGCGCGCCATGGCGACGATGGCGCGCACGATCTCGGCGTCGTTGGGATCGTGCGTGGCGTCGCGGACGAAGGATTGATCGATTTTCAGCGTGTCCACCGGCAGGCGCTTGAGGTAGGTCAGCGACGAGTAGCCTGTGCCGAAGTCGTCCATGGCGAAACTGACGCCGAGTTTTTTCAGCCGGCGCATCTTGCTGATGGTGTCTTCCAGGTTCTGGATCACGATGCCTTCGGTGATTTCCAGCTTCAGCAGCGCAGGCGGGATCTGATAATGGCTCAGGCTGCGCTCGATACGTTCGACGAAGTCGTTCTGGCGAAATTGCCGCGGGCTGATGTTCACGCACAGGCGGAAGTCGAGCGGGTCCACCAGCCCCTCGGCGATCAGGCGGCTGAAGGCCTGGCAGGCCTCGTCGAGAATCCAGGTGCCGACTTCGAGGATCAGGCCGCTTTCTTCCAGGACCTTGATGAATTCGTTGGGTGGCTGGGCCCCCAGTTCGGGGTGATGCCACCGCACCAGGGTCTCGGCACCGACGATCCGGTTGCCACGGGCATCCACTTGCGGCTGGAAGTGCACGCTGAATTCGCCCCGGGACAAGGCCAGGCGCAGGTCGGTTTCCATGCGCAGGCGCTCGCTGGCGGCTTTCTGCATGGTGTTGTGGAACATCTGGGTGGTGTTGCGCCCGGAGTCCTTGGCCCGGTACAGCGCGATATCGGCGCGCTTGAGCAGGTCGGTGGGGGTCGAGCCATGATCGGGAATCAGGGCGACGCCGATGCTCGGCGTCACCTGCAGGCGCTGGCCGTCGAGGAACATCGGCTCGGAGAGCAGTTCGCGCAGGGTGTCGGCCAGCTCCCGGACCTGATCGTTGACCTCGTTGCGCGTGCCTTCCAGGCCGCTGAGCAGGACCACGAACTCGTCGCCGCCCAGGCGCGCGACCGTGTCTTCCATGCGCACGCTGGCCTCGAGCCGCGCGGTGACGATCTTCAGCACGGTGTCGCCCACCGGGTGACCGAGGGAGTCGTTGATGTGCTTGAAATGATCCAGGTCGAGGAACAGCAGGGCGCCGCGCAGATTGTGGCGCTTGAGCAGGGCGATCTGCTGGCTCAGGCGATCCATCAGCAGGGCGCGGTTGGGCAGGTTGGTCAGCGGGTCGTGGTAGGCCAGGTGGCGAATCTGCGCCTGGGCATTCTTCAGCAGGCTGACATCCCGCGCGGTGAGCAGCAGGCAGTCGGTTTCATTGAGGGTAATGGGCTCGACCGAGACTTCGACCGTCAGCAGGTCGCCGTGCTTGTTGCGCCCGAGCATTTCCAGGTGATGGACCCGGCCCTTGAGCTGCAGCTCGGCGAGCAGGAGCGCGCGCTGTTTTTCCTCGGCCCAGATGCCGACCTGATACACGGTGCGGCCGATCACTTCTTCGGCGCGGTAGCCGGTCAGGCGGCAGAAGCCGTCGTTGACTTCCAGGTAACGCCCGGTGTCGCGCTCGGTGATGGTGATGGCGTCGGGGCTGGAGTGGAAGGCCTTGGCGAACTTCTCTTCGCTGGCCTTCAGGGCGGCCTCGGCGCGTTGCTGCTGGGTGATGTCGCGCAGCGTGGTGACGATGCAGGGCTGTTTGTCGACGGTGATCTGCCGGCTGGAAATGATGCAGGTCAGGAGTTGCCCGTCCTTGTGCCGGACCACCACCGCGACGTTGTTCAGCGCCTGTTCGCGGATCACCTGCTCGACCCGTTGCAGGCGCTGGGCGGAGTCGTCCCACAGGCCGATCTGGTCGGCGCTGCGGTTGAGTACTTCGTCGACGGTCCAGCCGAACGTCTGGGTAAAGCTGGAGTTGATCTCGATGAACTGCCCGGTTTCCTGGAGCGTGACGCAGATCGGGTCCGGGCTGACCTGGAACAGGCTGGCGAATTTCTCTTCCGAGGTCGCCAGGCGTTGCTCGCGCTCGACCTGTTCGGTGATGTCCAGCAAGGTCCCGGCCATGCGCAGCGGGTTGCCCTGCTCGTCGCGATAGAGGCGGGCACGGCTTTCCAGGAAGCGTGACGAGCCGTCGGCCAGTTGTACGCGGTAGGTCAGTTGATAACTGCCGGCCGGCCCCTCGCGCAGGCTGCGATAGGCGTCGCGCATGGTGCTGCGCTCTTCGTCGGGCACGCCTTCGAAAAAGGCATCGAACGACTCGTGGAACGGCTGTGGTTCCAGGCCGTGCAATTGCGCGGCGCGGGCCGAGCCGTAGAGCATGCCGCTGGGAATGTGCCAGTCCCAGGTGCCGAGCTGGGCCGAGTCCAGGGCCAGGTCGAGGCGTTCCTGGCTGTCTTTGAGGGCTTGTTCGGCAAGCTTGCGTTCGCTGGTATCGAGGAAGGTGCTGAGCAGGTAGGCCTGGCCTTCCAGCTCGACCTTCTGGGCGCTGAGGATGCCGTCGTGAATCTGCCCGTTGCTGGCGCGCAACTGCACTTCGAGGCTGGCGGCCTGGCCCCTTTTCTGCACGGCCTTGATCAGTTGTGCGCGTTGTTCCACGTCGACCCACAGGCCCAGTTCGAGGGTGGTACGGCCGATGACGTGTTGGACCGGCCAGCCGAACAGGCTTTCGAAGTACTGGTTGGCTTCGCTGATCAGGCCATCCTCCAGGCGGGTCAGCAGCACCATGTTGGGGCACAGGTGAAATAGCGTGGCGAAGCGTTTTTCCGAACTGCTGAGCGCCTGTTCCCGTTGGCGCTGCTGGGTGATCTCGCGGATCACCCCGATCATTCGGGGCTTGCCGTTTTTGTCCGGCAGGACGCTGCCGTTGATTTCCAGCCAGTGCAGGCTGCCGTCCGGCCAGCGGATGCGGTGGTGCATCGCCTGTTCCAGCGGCGCGCCGGCCAGCACCGAATGAAAGGCGCGGATGGTCCTGGCCCGATCCTCTTCCGGCAGCAGGTCGAGGTATTCCAGGTCCTTGGGCAGCGGTTGGCGCGGATCGAAGCCGAACAGCGCCTGGGTCCCCCGCGACCAACTGATTTGCCCGCTCTCGATGTCCCAGTACCAGGCACCCAGGCGTGCGCCGTTGAGGGCCGCCAGCAGCTGCGGGGCGCTCTCCCAGCTTTGCTCGGACTCCTTGGGGTCGAGCGCGTGAATGCGTGGCATGGGCGGTGTGCGGTCAGCGGGTTTGGGCATGAGCAGCGGGCCTTGGGCTGAAAAGAGCGTTGGCGCGGGATTCGGGGGATCAATGGCTGGCACAAGTCATGCCCGGGCTCTTATGCCTTGATCCCTGGCCAGTCGACTTGTGCATCCAGTAAAGCCATGAAGGCCCGCGCGGCATTCGACAGCGTCCGTTCGGTATGCAGGATATAGCCTAGCTGGCGAGTGAGCTGTATGCCCGGCAATGGAATGCGGGCTACCTGCTCGTCGAGCATGGTGCGGGGCAGGACGCTCCAGGCCAGGCCGATGGAAACCATCATCTTGATGGTTTCCAGGTAGTTGGTGCTCATGGCGATGTTCGGGGTCAGCCCCTGGGCCTCGAACAGGCGCTGGACAATATGGTGGGTAAAGGTATTGCCGCCGGGAAATACCGCCGGATGCAGGGCGATATCGGCCAGGCTGACCGTGCCGTTGCTCACCAGCGGATGCTCGGGGGCGGCGACGAAGTCCAGCGGGTCGTCCCAGACCGGCGTGGCCTTGACCAGGGCATGCGGTTCGGGGGCCAGGGTGATCACCGCCAGTTCGGCGCGGCCGTGCAGGATCTCTTCGTAGGCCACTTCCGAGTCGAGGAACTGGATGTCCAGGGCCACTTCCGGATAACGGCGGGTGAAAGCGCGCAACAAGGGCGGCAAGCGGTGCAGGCCGATATGGTGGCTGGTGGCCAGGGTCAGGCGGCCACTGACTTCGCCGGTGAGGTTGGTCAGCGCCCGGCGGGTGTCGTCCAGCACGTTGAGAATCTGGTAGGCCCGCGGCAGCAGGGCCCGGCCGGCCTCGGTCAGGCCCACTTCGCGACCCAGGCGATCGAACAGGCGCACGTTGAGTTGCTGCTCAAGACCGGCGATGCGCTTGCTGATGGCGGGCTGGGTCAGGTGCAGGCGCTCACCGGCCCCGGAGAAGCTGCCGGTCTCGGCGATCGCGATAAAGGCATTGAGGTTGGCCAGGTCCATATTTGTATTCCAGTTGGTTATCCAAAGTATAAAAAATATGAATTTGAGTTATTTAATGTAACGCCATAGCATCAGCCTCACAAGCCAAGGGGTTATTGACCGGTGTCAGAGACCCGCGGCATAGAAAATGATGAGGAACCGTCTGATGGCCGGCAAAACGCTCTACGACAAGCTCTGGGATTCGCATTTGGTCAAGCAGCGCGACGATGGTTCGGCGCTGATCTACATCGATCGTCACATCATCCATGAAGTGACCTCGCCGCAAGCCTTCGAAGGCCTGCGCCTGGCCGGGCGCAAGCCTTGGCGGATCGACGCCAACATCGCGACCCCGGATCACAACGTGCCGACCACGCCGGAGCGCAAGGGCGGCATCGCTGCCATCGCCGATCAGGTTTCGCGCCTGCAGGTGCAGACCCTCGATGACAACTGCGACGAATACGGCATCGTCGAATTCAAGATGAACGACGTGCGCCAGGGCATCGTCCACGTCATCGGCCCGGAGCAGGGTGCCACCTTGCCTGGCATGACCGTGGTCTGCGGCGACTCGCACACCTCGACCCACGGTGCCTTCGGCGCCCTGGCCCACGGGATCGGCACCTCCGAGGTCGAGCACGTGCTCGCCACCCAGTGCCTGGTCGCCAAGAAAATGAAGAACATGCTGGTGCGGGTCGAGGGCAAATTGCCCTTTGGCGTGACCGCTAAGGACATCGTCCTGGCCGTGATCGGCAAGATCGGCACCGCCGGCGGTAACGGCCATGCCATCGAGTTCGCCGGCAGCGCGATTCGCGACCTGTCCATCGAAGGCCGCATGACCATCTGCAACATGTCCATCGAGGCCGGTGCCCGGGTGGGCCTGGTGGCGGCGGACGAAAAGACCGTGGAATACGTCAAGGGCCGTCCGTTCGCGCCGAAAGGCGCAGAGTGGGACCTCGCCGTCGCCGCCTGGAAAGACCTGGTGTCCGACGCCGATGCGGTTTTCGACACCGTGGTCGAGCTGGACGCCGCGCAGATCAAGCCGCAGGTCAGCTGGGGCACCTCCCCGGAAATGGTGCTGGCCGTCGACCAGAACGTGCCGGACCCGGCCAGGGAAACGGACCTGGTCAAGCGCGACTCGATCGTCCGTGCCTTGAAATACATGGGCTTGACCGCCAACCAGGCGATCACCGACATCCAGCTGGACCGGGTATTCATCGGTTCCTGCACCAACTCGCGGATCGAGGACCTGCGCGCCGCGGCCGTCATCGCCAAGGGCCGCAAGGTCGCCTCGACCATCAAGCAGGCCATCGTGGTGCCGGGCTCGGGCCTGGTGAAGGCCCAGGCGGAGGCGGAAGGCCTGGACAAGATCTTCCTCGAGGCCGGCTTCGAATGGCGCGAGCCGGGCTGCTCGATGTGCCTGGCGATGAACCCGGACCGCCTGGAATCCGGCGAGCATTGCGCGTCGACCTCGAACCGCAACTTCGAAGGTCGCCAGGGCGCCGGTGGCCGTACTCACCTGGTCAGCCCAGCCATGGCCGCCGCGGCAGCCGTCAGCGGGCGTTTCGTCGATGTCCGTGAATTGATCTAAGGAGCGCAGCATGAAAGCTTTCACCCAGCACACCGGTCTTGTCGCGCCTTTGGATCGTGCCAACGTCGACACCGACCAGATCATCCCCAAGCAATTCCTCAAGTCGATCAAGCGCACCGGCTTCGGCCCGAACCTGTTCGACGAATGGCGTTACCTGGATGTCGGCCAGCCGTACCAGGACAACTCCAAGCGCCCGCTGAACAAGGACTTCGTGCTCAATGCCGAGCGCTACCAGGGCGCCAGCGTGTTGCTGGCCCGGGAAAACTTCGGTTGCGGCTCCAGCCGCGAGCACGCACCCTGGGCGCTGGAGGAGTATGGTTTTCGCAGCATCATCGCCCCGAGCTACGCCGACATCTTCTTCAACAACAGCTTCAAGAACGGCTTGCTGCCGATCATCCTGAGCGACGCGGAAGTCGACGAACTGTTCCAGCAGGTCGAGACAACTCCCGGCTACCAGCTGCAGATCGATCTGCAGGCCCAGACCGTGACCCGTCCCGATGGCAAGGTGCTGAAGTTCGAGATCGACGCGTTCCGCAAGCATTGCCTGCTCAACGGCCTGGACGATATCGGCCTGACCTTGCAGGACAGCGACGCGATCGCGGCCTTCGAGACCAAGCATCGGGCCAGCCAGCCCTGGTTGTTCCGCGACGCTTGATTGGCATTTGTCGGCGCGGGCGTGCTCGCGCTAGGCTCCGAAGCCATTTTGCAAAAACACGACGGGCTTGAGATTCAGGCCCGTGCTTCGTTCTCTACAAGAGCAACGGACGCAGCAGGTAGCATTTTTCCGGGCGTGCCCAGCACACCGACAGAGCAAATGAGGAAAGCATGAGCAAGCAGATTCTGATTCTCCCGGGTGACGGTATCGGTCCGGAAATCATGGCCGAGGCGGTCAAGGTGCTGGAACTGGCCAACGCCAAGTACAGCCTGGGCTTCGAGTTGAATCACGATGTGATCGGTGGCGCCGCCATCGACAAGCACGGCGTGCCGCTGGCCGATGAAACCCTGGACCGCGCGCGCGCGGCCGATGCCGTGCTGCTGGGCGCGGTGGGCGGCCCGAAATGGGACAAGATCGAGCGCGATATCCGCCCTGAGCGCGGCCTGTTGAAGATTCGTGCGCAACTGGGCCTGTTCGGCAACCTGCGTCCGGCGATTCTCTACCCGCAACTGGCCGACGCTTCCAGCCTCAAGCCGGAGATCGTGTCTGGCCTGGATATCCTCATCGTTCGCGAGCTGACCGGCGGCATCTACTTCGGCGCCCCGCGCGGCACCCGCACGCTGGAAAACGGCGAGCGCCAGTCCTATGACACCCTGCCGTACAGCGAGAGCGAAATCCGCCGTATCGCCCGCGTCGGTTTCGACATGGCCCGCGTGCGCGGCAAGAAGCTGTGCTCGGTGGACAAGGCCAACGTCCTGGCGTCCAGCCAGCTGTGGCGCGAAGTGGTCGAGCAAGTGGCCAAGGATTACCCGGATGTCGAGCTGAGCCACATGTACGTCGACAACGCCGCCATGCAACTGGTGCGGGCGCCCAAGCAGTTCGACGTGATCGTCACCGACAACATGTTCGGCGACATCCTTTCCGACGAAGCGTCGATGCTTACCGGTTCCATCGGCATGCTGCCGTCGGCCTCGCTGGATGCCAACAACAAGGGCATGTACGAGCCCTGCCACGGTTCGGCCCCGGACATTGCCGGGCAGGGCATCGCCAACCCGCTGGCGACCATCCTGTCGGTGTCGATGATGCTGCGTTACAGCTTCAACCTGAACGACGCGGCGGATGCCATCGAGCAGGCCGTAAGCCGCGTGCTGGACCAGGGCCTGCGCACGGGCGACATCTGGTCGGCCGGTTGCACCCGGGTGGGGACGCAGGAAATGGGCGATGCAGTAGTCGCCGCGCTGCGGAATCTGTAATCTTTCGGGCCCACCGCTCAGACGGTGGCCCACTTTTGTATAGGTGTAGTTGCGATGAAACGTGTAGGTCTGATCGGTTGGCGCGGTATGGTCGGTTCCGTGCTCATGCAGCGGATGCTTGAAGAGCAGGACTTCGATCTTATCGAGCCGGTGTTTTTCACCACGTCCAATGTCGGTGGCCAAGGCCCGTCCGTGGGCAAGGACATTGCTCCGCTCAAGGACGCTTACAGCATTGAAGAGCTGAAGACCCTCGATGTGATTCTGACCTGCCAGGGCGGCGACTACACCAGCGAAGTCTTCCCCAAGCTGCGCGAAGCCGGCTGGCAGGGCTACTGGATCGATGCCGCGTCCAGTCTGCGCATGCAGGACGACGCGGTGATCATCCTCGATCCGGTGAACCGCAAGGTCATCGACCAGCAACTGGACTCCGGCACCAAGAACTACATCGGCGGCAATTGCACCGTCAGCCTGATGCTGATGGGCCTGGGTGGCCTGTTCGAGGCGGGCCTGGTGGAATGGATGAGCGCCATGACCTATCAGGCGGCCTCCGGCGCCGGCGCGCAGAACATGCGTGAACTGATCAAGCAGATGGGCGCGACCCACGCCGCCGTGGCGGATGACCTGGCCAACCCGGCCAGCGCCATTCTCGACATCGACCGCAAGGTCGCCGAAGCCATGCGCAGCGATGCCTATCCGACCGAGAACTTCGGCGTGCCGCTGGCCGGCAGCCTGATCCCGTGGATCGACAAGGAACTGCCGAACGGCCAGAGCCGCGAAGAGTGGAAGGCCCAGGCCGAAACCAACAAGATCCTCGGCCGGTTCAAGAGCCCGATCCCGGTCGATGGCATCTGCGTGCGCATCGGCGCCATGCGCTGCCACAGCCAGGCGTTGACCATCAAGCTGAACAAGGACGTGCCGATCGCCGATATCGAAGGGCTGATCAGCCAGCACAATCCCTGGGTCAAGCTGGTGCCGAACCAGCGCGACATCAGCATGCAGGAGCTGAGCCCGACCAAGGTCACCGGCACCCTGAACATCCCGGTGGGGCGTCTGCGCAAGCTCAACATGGGCTCGCAGTTCCTCGGCGCGTTCACCGTGGGCGACCAGCTGTTGTGGGGCGCTGCCGAGCCGCTGCGCCGCATGCTGCGGATCCTGCTCGAGCGTTGATCGCCTGAAGCATCGACGAAGCCCGTGCCTTGCAAGAGGTGCGGGCTTTTTCATATCCGGGCGGGGGGCTGATGGCCGGTCGCGACACTATTTACGAAAAGTCTGATGCCAAACAGCGAGTCGAGAAATTGCCTCGCTTCCAAGCGCCGGGTAAAGTGCCGCTCCCCCCGTTTCGCCAGAGGTAGCACCATGAACCAGTCCTTTGATATCGCCGTGATCGGTGCCACCGGAACGGTTGGCGAAACCCTCGTCCAGATTCTCGAAGAGCGCGACTTTCCGGTCGCCAGCCTGCACCTGCTGGCCAGCAGCGAGTCGGCGGGGCATTCGGTGCTGTTCCGCGGGAAGAACCTGCGGGTGCGCGAGGTCGACGAATTCGATTTCGCCAAGGTACGGCTGGCCTTTTTCGCCGCGGGCCCGGCGGTGACCCTGAGTTTTGCGCCCCGGGCCACGGCGGCCGGCTGTGCGGTGATCGACCTGTCGGGCGCGCTGCCTTCGGCGCAGGCGCCGAACCTGGTGCCAGAGGCCAATGGCGCGCTGTTGAGCGGCCTGAGCAAGCCTGTGCAACTGAGCAGCCCAAGCGCTGCGGCCACCTCGCTGGCCGTGGTCCTGGCCCCCTTGCAGGCCCTGTTCGATATTCAGCGGGTCAGCCTGGTCGCCAGCCTGGCAGTGTCGACCCAGGGGCGCGAGGCCGTGACCGAACTGGCGCGGCAGACCGCCGAACTGCTCAACGCCCGGCCGCTGGAGCCACGTTTCTTCGATCGGCAGATGGCGTTCAATCTGCTGGCGCAGGTCGGAACGCCGGACGCCCAGGGTCATACCTTGTTGGAAAAACGCCTGGTCCGCGAGTTGCGCGAAGTGCTGGCACAGCCTTTATTAAAGATTTCTGTCAGTTGCATTCAAGCCCCGGTGTTTTTTGGCGATAGCTATAGCGTGACTCTGCAGTCAGGCGGCGCCATCGATCTGGAGGCGGTGAATGCCGCGCTGGAAGCGGCACCAGGCGTGGAACTGGTGGAGGCGGGCGACTATCCGACCGCGGTCGGCGATGCGGTCGGGCAGGATGTGGTCTACGTTGGTCGAGTGCGTGCGGGGATCGACGACCCGGCGGAACTTAATCTGTGGCTGACGTCAGATAACGTACGCAAAGGGGCCGCGCTCAATGCCGTGCAACTGGCTGAGTTGTTGATAAAAGACCTTCTGTAAAAGATACTTGGCAACAATTTGCAGAATGATTCTAGCCGGGCGCTAAGCTTGGCTGGTGCTGGAGGCGAGCTGCCGTCAGGGGCTTCCAAGGCATGCAGACACAATCGAGCGAAGCGGTCTCCCAGGCCGCGCGCAATGCCTCAGGGCAGCAGCTACAACACCTTCTCGCTGGCCGAGGAATGTTCAAACAAAGGATGAGGCTATGGTTCAAGTTCGCAAACTGGTGTTAGCAATAGCGGCCGCGTCGGCGCTGTCCTCCGGTATGGCGCAGGCGCTTGGGCTCGGGGAGCTGACCCTGAAGTCGACGCTGAACCAGCCGCTGGTTGCAGAAATCGAGTTGCTGGACGTCAAGGATCTCACTGCCGCCGAAGTGGTGCCGAGCCTGGCCTCGCCCGAAGATTTCGCCAAGGCCGGGGTCGACCGCCAGGCGTTTCTCAATGACCTGAGCTTCACGCCGGTACTCAATGCCAGTGGCAAGAGTGTCCTGCGGGTTACCTCGAGCCAGCCGCTCTCCGAACCGATGGTCAAGTTCCTGGTGCAGGTGATGTGGCCCAATGGCCGCCTGCTGCGCGATTACAGTGTATTGCTCGACCCCTCCAAGTTTTCCCCGCAGACCGCCGAAGCTGCCGCGCAATCCACGGCAGCCCGGGCCCCGGCGGTTTCGGCACCGGTTACCGGCGCCAACCAGCCTACCCAATACACCACCTCGCCCCGCGACACGCTGTGGGAAATCGCCGCCAAGGCGCGCAATGGCGGCTCGGTGCAGCAAACCATGCTGGCCATCCAGGCGCTGAACCCGGACGCCTTCATCGATGGCAATATCAACCGCCTGAAAACCGGCCAAGTGTTGCGCCTGCCCGACGCGGTGCAGAGCACCAGCCTGCCTCAGCCGCAAGCGATTGCCGAGGTGGCGGCACAGAATGCGGCCTGGCGCCAGGGGCGTCGCCTGGCGCCGCGCGGTGCCCAGCAGCAACTGGACGGCACCCGGCGCGCGGGTGCGGACAAGGCGCCTGCGCAGGGCGCGGCCAAGGACAATCTGAGCCTGGTGTCTGCCGAGTCCGGCAAGGCGCGGGGCAAGGGGGCCGCCGGCGACAGCCAGGCCCTGAGCAACAAGCTGGCGGTGACCCAGGAAAGCCTCGACTCGACCCGGCGCGATAACGCCGAGCTGAAAAGCCGGATGGCTGACCTGCAGAGCCAGCTCGACAAGTTGCAGCGCCTGATCGAGTTGAAGAACGATCAATTGGCCAAGTTGCAGGCCGAAGGCGCGTCGGCGCCGGCGCAGCCATCGGCCGCGATGCCGGCGCAACTGGCCGAGCAGCCTGCTGCTCCAGCCGCGCCGGTGACTGATCCGGCGGCCACCGCGGCTCCAGCCGAAGAGCCGTCTACCCAGGCGCCCGCGCCGGCGTCCGATGAAGACAAGTACAACGAGCTGCTGACCAACCCGATCCTCCTGGGTCTGGCGGGCGGCGGTGCGGTGCTGGTGCTCTTGTTGCTGCTGTTGCTGGCGCGTCGTCGCAAGGCTCAGCAGGAAGCGGAAAAGCACCTGCGCATGGCGCGTGCCCTGTCTGAAGAGGCTGAGCTGTCCAAGGACCTGGATCTGCCGGAAAGCAGCTTCGAGGGCCTTGAAGTTCCTGCTCCGAGCGTCAAGCTCGCTCCAGCTCCAGCTCCAGCTCCAGCTCCAGCTCCAGCTCCAGCTCCAGCTCCAGCTCCAGCTCCAGCTCCAGTCGTGGCGCCCGTGGCCGTTGCGCCTGTGGTCGCCGCGAACGAGCATCCGGTCGATGTCCTGGACCAGGCTCAGTCCCATATCGATGCAGGGCGTCTGAACCAGGCTGCGGCCATCCTGGAGGAGGCCGTCAAGCTGGAGCCTCAGCGTAGCGAACTGCGTCTGAAGCTGATGGAGGTCTATGGTCATCAGGGTGATCGCAGCGCCTTTGTGGCCCAAGAGCGTCAGTTGGTGGCCAATGGCAAGAACCACGCTGAAGTCGAACAACTGAAAAGCCGCTTCCCGGCGATGGTGGCGGTCGCTGCCGCCGCCGGGCTTGGGGCGGCCGCCGCCGCGGCAGAGCTGGATGCTCAATACGTCAAGGAACTGTTGCTCGATGAGCCGCAGGAGCCTGCTGCGGCGCCAGTCGTCGATGACCTGGACACCGATTTCGATCTGAGCCTGGATGATCTGGAGGCGGCTTCGCCGGCGTCCTTGGCTCCAGCCGCGTCGGAACCCGAACTCGAGCTGGACGAATTCCCGCTGGATGATGACCTGAGTTTCGAGTCGGTACTGCAGCAGCAAACCGAAGCCAAGGAAAGTCTGGACGATCTGTCGGATTTCGATCTGGATCTGGGGGAGGATCTTCCTGCTGCGGCGCAAGCAGACGAAGATTTCCTGCTCGGCCTGGACGACGATCTGAAGGATCTGCCGGCGGCCGAGGTGCCAACGGTTACCGAAGCGCCACTCGACGATCTTGAACTGCCAGCGGACTTCGATCTGTCCCTGGCTGACGAGATGGATGCGCAGCCCGATGCCAAGGACGCATTCGCGTCCGAGCTCGATGATGTCAACGCCGAGCTGGACCGCTTTTCCCAGAGCCTCGAACAGCCAGCGCTGGACGAACCGACCTTTACCGCGGATGACGCGGCGGGCAGTGCCGGCGAAGAGGATTTCGATTTCCTTTCTGGCGCCGACGAGGTGGCGACCAAGCTCGATCTGGCCCAGGCCTATATCGACATGGGCGATAACGATGGTGCGCGGGATATTCTCGGGGAAGTCATCAGCGAAGGTAACGACGGTCAGAAAAGCGAAGCCAAGGAAATGCTCGCGCGTCTGGTCTGATCCCGCTGTAGGGCTCAGCAACGGCAGCCATCGAGGCTGCCGTTTTTATTTGCGCGGCCGTGGCCAGCGCTTGACGATCAGGCCAGCAGGTCTTCGTAAAATGCCCCGAACGGCCGGGTAGGGTGGGCGATCTGGATTTCCAGGATCCATAGTCCGACGTTGGGGCATTGCTCGAAGTTGCCCAGGTCGCCGGCTCGGTAGATGGCGTGGGGGAAGTCGCTGACCCTGTGTCCCTTGATCTCCAGGTTCAGCACCCAGCCCATGGCGCTGGCTTGCTCCTGGGCATAGCGATACAGCGCGGGGCCGGCCACTTTGTGTTCGCCCCAATAATCACGAACCTGTTCAAACAGCGTCTTGGCTGCTGCAGCGCAAGCATGCATCTCGGGGTCGTCGCCGGTGACGAAGGTTGCGCCGCAATCGCCTTCATGGCGGTCCCAGACGACTCCCAGGTCGATAAAGAAGATGTCGTTTTCGCCTAGCGCCGGATCGCCTTCGGAGCGCTGCTTGAAGGTCTTCAGGGTGTTTTCGCCAAAGCGGATCAGCGCCGGGTGCCAGATTCTGTCCATGCCCAGCTCGGCAAGAACTTCCAGCCCCAGTGCGCGAGCCTGGGATTCGAGCATGCCTGGTCGGATGCGACCGGCGATCGCGGTGATGGCTTCCCAGGTCTTGTGCTTGGCATGGAGCATGCCCTGCAGGCTGTAGGCGGCACCTACGGCTTCTTTATCGATGGCGGTCATGGATCAGGTTCCGGTCGGGGGATGGGTTTCGTTATATAGATCGATATATAGCGTTTGCTGGGGGCGTCATGCAATCCCGTTTGCTCAGTCGCTGATTCATCCGTCATCCCAACTAAAAACAGGCGGTGCATGGCGTCTGCTGGCGCGCGCTTTATAATGGCCGCCTTTGCGCATATCAGCAGGCTGTAAGTTCTTGGCAAATATAGATAACGCGGCCGCCGAAATGGCGGCCGCAGGCTTTTTCAGAATCGCGTTGGGTGTCGAATACAAGGGTTCGCGTTATCGCGGCTGGCAGCGTCAGGCTTCCGGCGTGCCGAGCGTCCAGGAAACTCTTGAGACGGCCCTGTCCAGAGTGGCGGATTCGCCGGTGCTGCTGTCCTGCGCCGGACGTACCGACGCGGGGGTGCATGCCTGTGGTCAGGTGGTGCATTTCGATACCCAGGCCGAGCGGTCGATGAAGGCGTGGGTAATGGGGGCCAATATCAACCTGCCCCATGACATCAGCGTGAGTTGGGCCAAGGTCATGCCGGCGCACTTTCACGCGCGGTTCAAGGCGATTGCCCGCCGTTATCGCTATGTGATCTACAACGACCAGATTCGTCCGGCGCACCTGAACGAAGAGGTCACCTGGAACCACCGTCCGCTGGATGTCGAACGCATGGCAGAAGCGGCCGGCTATCTGGTGGGCACCCATGATTTCAGTGCCTTTCGTGCCGGCCAATGCCAGGCCAAATCGCCGATCAAGGAGATCCATCATCTGCGGGTGACCCGGCACGGCAAGATGATCGTCCTGGATATCCGTGCCAGCGCGTTCCTGCACCACATGGTGCGCAACATCGCCGGGGTATTGATGACCATCGGCGCAGGGGAGCGTCCGGTCGAGTGGGCCAGGGAGGTGCTGGAAAGCCGGATCCGCCGTACGGGTGGGGTGACCGCGCATCCTTTTGGCCTGTATCTGGTGCAGGTCGAATACCGTGATGAGTTCGAATTGCCGGAGCGATACATCGGGCCACATTTCCTCACCGGCTTCACGGAACTTGACGGCTGACGCCCGGAAAAGCATTTGCTACCATCCGGGACTTTCCCGGATTTGCCTTGAGGTTCAAACGACATGCCAGCCGTTCGCAGCAAAATTTGTGGGATTACCCGCATTGAAGATGCGTTGGCGGCAGTCGAGGCCGGGGCCGATGCCATTGGGCTGGTGTTCTACGCCAGGAGCCCGCGGGCAGTGAACGTGCAGCAGGCGCGAGCGATCATTGCCGCGCTGCCGCCGTTCGTGACCACCGTGGGACTGTTCGTCAATGCCAGCCGTTGTGAGCTGGGTGAAATCCTCGACGCGGTGCCACTGGATCTATTGCAGTTCCATGGCGACGAGACGCCGGCGGACTGCGAGGGTTATCACCGCCCCTACATCAAGGCGCTGCGGGTCAAGGCCGGCGACGATATTGCCGGTGCCTGCGCGGCTTATGCACGAGCCAGCGGCATCCTGCTCGATACCTATGTCGAGGGCGTGCCGGGGGGAACCGGCGAGGCCTTCGACTGGTCATTGGTGCCGCAGGGCCTGAGCAAGCCGATCATTCTTGCGGGTGGCCTGTCGGCGGAAAACGTCGGTCAGGCGATTGCCCGGGTTCGCCCCTATGCCGTGGATGTAAGCGGTGGGGTAGAGCAGAGCAAGGGCATCAAGGACCACGCAAGGATTCGTGCTTTCATGCAGGCCGTTCGCGGTAGTTGTCAGCCGATGTGACGGCTGGCAGTCTGCCGCCGTCCATAACACCACTGTACAAAACAGGCCGGCACCGCCGCTGGGGCGGGCCGAAATCGAAGTGACAACCGCTCTATCCTGGGGTTGTCGGGATGGCTGAGGAGCTGTTCGGCACAGGCAGGTCAAGCTCGCGCTGACCGCGGTAGCGAACAGGTCATCGCCGCATACATGAATTTAGCTCAAGGGCATACGCGGGGCTGCGAACCAGAGTGTTCGGGCCACCGGTACTGGAGAAAGAAAGCATGAGCAACTGGTTAGTAGACAAACTGATCCCTTCGATCATGCGTTCCGAGGTGAAGAAAAGCTCGGTGCCTGAAGGTCTGTGGCACAAGTGCCCATCCTGCGAGGCGGTGCTGTATCGTCCGGAGCTGGAAAAGACCCTGGACGTTTGCCCCAAGTGCAACCATCACATGCGCATCGGCGCTCGCGCCCGCATCGATATTTTTCTCGACGCTGAAGGCCGTGCCGAGCTGGGCGCGGACCTGGAGCCGGTAGACCGCCTGAAGTTCCGTGACGGCAAGAAGTACAAGGACCGCCTGAGCGCGGCCCAGAAGCAGACCGGCGAGAAAGATGCGCTGATTTCCATGAGCGGTACCCTGTTGGGAATGCCGGTGGTGGTGTCGGCATTCGAGTTCTCCTTCATGGGCGGCTCCATGGGGGCCATCGTCGGCGAGCGTTTTGTTCGTGCTGCGAACTATGCCCTGGAAAACCGTTGCCCCATGGTCTGCTTCTCCGCCTCCGGCGGTGCGCGGATGCAAGAGGCGCTGATTTCCCTGATGCAGATGGCCAAGACCTCAGCGGTGCTGGCGCGCCTGCGTGAAGAAGGTCTGCCATTCATCTCCGTATTGACCGACCCGGTCTACGGTGGTGTGTCCGCCAGCCTGGCGATGCTGGGTGACGTGATCGTTGCCGAGCCGAAGGCGCTGGTCGGTTTCGCAGGGCCTCGCGTGATCGAGCAGACCGTGCGCGAGAAACTGCCGGAAGGTTTCCAGCGCAGTGAGTTCCTGCTGGAGCACGGCGCCATCGACATGATCATCCCGCGCCAGGAGCTGCGTCCGCGCCTGGGTAACCTGCTGGCGCAACTGATGGGCCTGCCGACGCCTGAGTTCGTGGTCGCGCCTGTCGAGCCGATCGTCGTGCCGCCGGTGCCAGCAAACATATGACCGAACGTACCCTTGGCGACTGGCTTGCCTACCTCGAGCAGTTGCATCCGTCAGCCATCGACATGGGGCTGGAGCGCTCGCAGGAAGTAGCGTCCCGCATGGGATTGGGCAGGCTGGCGCCTCGGGTCATCACGGTGACCGGTACCAACGGCAAGGGTTCTACCTGCGCATTCGTGGCGTCCTTGCTGCGGGCCCAGGGGCTGAAAGTCGGGGTCTACAACTCGCCCCACCTGCTGCGTTACAACGAGCGTGTGCAGATCGATGGCGTCGAAGCCACGGATGCCGAGCTGTGCGACGCCTTTGTCGCCGTCGAGGCCGGGCGCGGCGAAATTTCCCTGACCTACTTCGAGATGGGGACATTGGCTGCCTTCTGGCTGTTCCAGCGCTCCGGCCTGGATGCCGTGGTGCTGGAAGTGGGCCTGGGCGGGCGTCTGGATGCGGTCAATCTGGCGGATGCCGACCTGGCCCTGGTGACCAGTATCGGCGTCGACCATACCGAGTACCTGGGGGATAGCCGCGAATCCGTCGCATTCGAGAAGGCCGGCATCTTCCGCCAGGGTGCCCCGGCGCTCTGCGGTGACTTGAACCCGCCACAGCCCTTGCTGGATAAGGCTCGTGAGTTGAGCTGTCCGTTCTTCCTGCGGGGTCGGGATTTCGATCTGGGAATTACCGAGCACAATTGGCAGTGGCGTGGTCTCGATGCGCAGGGCAATGCCATCGAATTGCGTGATCTGCCGCTGCTCGACTTGCCCATGGAGAATGCGGCGCTGGCCTTGCAAGCCTATTCGTTGCTGGGGCTGCCCTGGGACGCTGAAACCCTCGCCGACGCCTTGCAGCGCACGCGAGTGGTCGGGCGCCTGGACCGCCGTCAGTTCGAGTGGCAGGGCAAGCGCCTGAATCTGTTGCTGGATGTCGGCCATAACCCTCATGCCGCCGAGTATCTGGCCGAGCGCCTGGCGCGTCGGCCGCTGTCGGGCAAGCGTCTGGCGGTGTTCGGCCTGTTGGCGGACAAGGACCTGGAGGGCGTGGTGGCTCGCCTGGATGCTTGTGTCGAGCATTGGGCGGTGGCGCCGCTGGATTCTTCGCGCGCGCGTCCTGTCGCGGATCTGCGGGCGGCACTGGAGAACCTTGGGGCTTCGGTAGCGTCCTATGAAAGCGTCGCCGCTGCGTTGGATGGGCAGTGTGCGCGGGCTACGGCCGACGACGAGATTCTGCTGTTCGGATCTTTTTATTGTGTTGCCGAGGCGCTCGAGTGGCTTGCCCGGCGCTCCACGGAGGAAGCTGCACATGGCTATGCTGGATAACGTCTACAAGCAGCGAATGGTGGGGGCCCTGGTCCTGGTGGCGTTGGCGGTGATTTTCCTGCCGATGCTGTTTTCCCGCGAAGATGAGCAGCGCCAAGTCGTTGTCGAAGCGCCGGCGGTGCCTCAGGCGCCGGCTGTCGCCCAGGTGCAGGTCGAGCCTGTAGTGGTGCCTGAACCGCAAGTGCTGCCGCAGGATCAGGTTTCTCCTGCAGAAGAGGTGGTCCAGCAGGCCGCGCCTTCGACGCCGATTGCCCCAAGCGCCCCGACGGCTCCGGTAGCGCCGCCTGTCGCTGCGAGCAAGCCAGTCGCCCCGACGCCAGTGCCGAAACCGACTCCTGCTCCCGCTCCGGCGCAGCCGATTGCGGCCGCGCCAGCCAAGCCCGACACCACTACCAGCCGTGTCGACGCGAATGGCCTTTCGATCAGTTGGTCGGTGCAGTTGGCCAGCCTGTCCAGTCGGGAAAGTGCTGAAAACCTGCAGAAAACCCTGCGCAGCCAGGGCTACAACGCCTATATCCGCTCCGCCGAGGGCAAGAATCGGGTGTTCGTCGGTCCATTGATCGAGCGGGCCGAGGCAGATCGCCTGCGTGACTTGCTGGGCCGTCAGCAGAACCTCAAGGGTTTTGTCGTGCGCTTCCAGCCTGAGCGCGGTTGAAGGCTATTTCCTTGATTTGCAAAGCACAGTGAATCGCAGCTTACCGACGGGCATGGGCTCTGTTAAAATGCGCCGCCTTATCCGTCTGTAGGCTGCACTGTGCCATTTACCTGGGTTGACTGGGCGATCGTTGCAATCATCGCCATCTCCGCTTTGATCAGTTTGAGTCGCGGCTTCGTCAAAGAAGCGCTATCGCTGCTTACCTGGATCGTCGCAGGAGTCGTCGCCTGGATGTTTGGCGGTTCCCTGTCCGAATACCTCAGCGGATACATCGAAACTCCCTCGGCTCGCGTGATCGCGGGCTGTGCCATCATGTTTGTCGCCACCTTGCTGGTAGGCGCGATGATCAACTTTCTCATCGGCGAATTGATTCGTGTGACCGGCCTTTCCGGAACCGATCGATTCCTGGGCATGGCCTTCGGCGCGGCGCGTGGCGCATTGCTGGTGGTCGTGGCAGTCGGGCTGTTGAGCCTGGGGCCGGTGCAACAGGATTCCTGGTGGCAGCAGTCGCGGCTGGTGCCACAATTTCTATTGGTTGCAGACTGGTCAAAAAACCTCATATTGGGGTGGAGCAGTCAGTGGCTGGCCAGCGGTATCAGCGTACCCGCTGAAATACCGTTCAAGGAACAACTCTTACCGGCCAAAACGCCTCAGTAAGATGTGTTCAGTTCAGTTTCATTAAGTAGGGGTTGCGTCGCATGTGTGGCATCGTCGGTATCGTCGGTAAGTCGAACGTCAATCAGGCGCTGTATGACGCGCTAACCGTGCTCCAGCACCGCGGCCAGGACGCTGCCGGTATCGTGACCAGCCATGATGGCCGGTTATTCCTGCGCAAGGACAACGGTCTGGTCCGTGATGTGTTCCAGCAGCGCCACATGCAGCGCCTGGTGGGCCACATGGGGATCGGCCATGTGCGTTATCCGACCGCGGGTAGCTCGACTTCGGCCGAAGCTCAGCCGTTCTACGTCAACTCGCCTTACGGCATCACCCTGGCGCATAACGGCAACCTGACCAATGTTGAACAGCTGGCCAAGGAGATCTACGAATCTGACTTGCGCCACGTCAACACCAGTTCCGATTCTGAGGTGCTGCTCAACGTCTTCGCTCACGAGCTGGCCCAGCGCGGCAAGCTGCAGCCGACCGAAGAGGATGTGTTTGCCGCCGTTACCGACGTGCACAACCGTTGTGTCGGTGGTTACGCGGTCGTGGCCATGATCACCGGTTATGGCATCGTCGGCTTCCGCGATCCCCATGGTATCCGCCCGATCGTGTTCGGCCAGCGTCACACCGATGAAGGCGTTGAATACATGATCGCCTCCGAAAGCGTTTCCCTGGATGTCCTGGGCTTCACCCTGATCCGCGACCTGGCGCCGGGCGAAGCGGTCTACATCACTGAAGACGGCAAGCTGCACACCCGTCAGTGCGCGACCAACCCGAAACTCACTCCTTGCATCTTCGAGCACGTCTACCTGGCGCGTCCGGATTCGATCATCGACGGCGTATCGGTCTACAAGGCACGCCTGCGCATGGGCGAGAAGCTGGCCGAGAAGATCCAGCGCGAGCGTCCGGACCACGATATCGATGTGGTCATCCCGATTCCGGATACCAGCCGTACTGCCGCGCTGGAGCTGGCGAACCACCTGGGCGTCAAGTTCCGCGAAGGCTTCGTCAAGAACCGCTATATCGGCCGCACCTTCATCATGCCGGGCCAGGCGGCGCGGAAAAAATCCGTACGCCAGAAGCTCAATGCGATCGAGCTGGAGTTCCGCGGCAAGAACGTGATGCTGGTGGACGACTCGATCGTTCGCGGCACCACCTGCAAGCAGATCATCCAGATGGCCCGCGAAGCCGGCGCGAAGAATGTCTACTTCTGCTCTGCGGCTCCGGCGGTGCGCTTCCCGAACGTGTACGGCATCGACATGCCGAGCGCTCACGAGCTGATCGCCCACAATCGCTCGACGCAGGACGTGGCCGACCTGATCGGCGCCGACTGGCTGATCTATCAGGACCTGCCGGACCTGATCGAGGCCGTGGGCGGCGGCAAGATCAAGATCGAGAGCTTCGACTGTGCGGTGTTCGATGGCAAATACGTCACCGGTGACGTCGACGAGGCGTACCTGGACAAGATCGAAAACGCCCGCAACGATGCCTCCAAGGCCAAGACTCAAGCGGTCAGCGCGATCATCGATCTGTACAACAACTGATTTGAAGACATAAGGAGTAGGCGGCATGAGTCAGGATTGGGATGCCGGTCGGCTGGACAGCGACCTTGATGGCGTAGCTTTCGATACCCTGGCCGTGCGCGCCGGCCAACACCGTACTCCGGAAGGGGAGCACGGTGATCCGATGTTCTTTACCTCCAGTTACGTATTCCGCACGGCCGCCGACGCGGCCGCGCGATTTGCCGGCGAAGTGCCGGGCAATGTCTATTCCCGCTACACCAACCCGACCGTGCGTGCGTTCGAAGAGCGTATCGCCGCTCTGGAAGGCGCCAAGCAGGCCGTGGCCACGGCCACCGGCATGGCGGCCATTCTCTCGGTGGTCATGAGTTTGTGCAGCGCGGGCGATCATGTGCTGGTTTCGCGCAGCGTGTTCGGCTCGACCATCAGTCTGTTCGAGAAGTATTTCAAGCGCTTCGGTATCGAGGTCGACTACGTGCCGCTGGCGGATCTGTCCGGCTGGGATGCGGCGATCAAGGCCAATACCAGGCTGCTGTTCGTCGAGTCGCCATCCAACCCGCTCGCCGAGTTGGTGGATATCGCGGCCTTGGCCGAAATCGCCCATGCCAAGGGCGCAATGCTGGTGGTCGACAACTGCTTCTGTACTCCGGCGCTGCAGCAGCCGCTGAAGCTCGGGGCGGACGTGGTGGTGCATTCGGCTACCAAGTTCATCGACGGCCAGGGCCGTTGCATGGGCGGTGTGGTGGCGGGTCGCAGCGAGCAAATGAAAGAAGTGGTGGGCTTCCTGCGTACCGCTGGCCCGACCTTGAGCCCGTTCAATGCCTGGATCTTCCTCAAGGGGCTCGAAACTCTCAACCTGCGCATGCGCGCCCATTGCGCCAATGCCCAGGCCCTGGCCGAATGGCTGGAGCAGCAGGACGGCGTCGAGAAGGTGCACTACGCCGGTCTGCCAAGCCATCCGCAATACGAGTTGGCCAAGCGTCAGCAGCGCGGCTTCGGTGCGGTGGTGAGTTTCGAGGTCAAGGGGGGCAAGGAAGGGGCCTGGCGCTTCATCGATGCCACTCGCCTGATTTCCATCACCGCGAACCTGGGTGACAGCAAGACCACCATCACGCATCCGAGCACCACTTCTCATGGCCGCCTGGCGCCGCAAGAGCGCGAAGCGGCGGGGATTCGTGACAGCCTGATTCGTATCGCTGTCGGTCTTGAGGATGTCGTGGATCTGCAGGCTGACCTGGCGCGCGGACTGGCCGCCTTGTGATCGAGTTGTCCGAGCAGCAGAGCATTGCCAATGGTCGTGTCGCGCTGGTAACCGGTGCGGCACGCGGTATTGGCCTCGGTATTGCCGCCTGGCTGATCAGCGAGGGATGGCAGGTGGTGCTGACTGATCTGGATCGTGCGCGTGGTTCGCAAGTGGCCAAGGTGCTGGGCGAGAGCGCCTGGTTCATTGGCATGGACGTGGCGGACGAAGCCCAGGTCGCCTTGGGGGTCGCCGAGGTGCTGGGGCAATTCGGGCGGCTCGACGCCCTGGTGTGCAATGCGGCGGTCGCCGATCCACGCAATATCACCCTGGAGAGTCTTGATCTAGCGCATTGGAATCGCGTGCTGGCAGTCAATCTCAGTGGTCCGATGCTGCTGGCCAAGCACTGTGCGCCGTATCTGCGTGCCCATGGTGGCGCTATCGTCAATCTGGCCTCTACGCGCGCCAGGCAATCGGAGCCTGATACCGAAGCTTATGCTGCGAGCAAGGGCGGGTTACTGGCCCTGACCCATGCCCTGGCCATGAGCCTGGGGCCGGAAATTCGGGTCAATGCCGTCAGTCCTGGCTGGATCGACGCTCGTGACCCGGCAGCCCGTCGGGCCGAGCCCCTGAGCGATGCCGATCATGCCCAGCACCCGGCAGGCAGGGTGGGGACGGTCGAGGATGTGGCGGCAATGGTGGCGTGGCTGTTGTCGAAAAATTCTGGTTTCGTCACCGGCCAGGAGTTCGTGGTCGACGGCGGCATGAGCAAGAAAATGATTTATTGCGATTGAAGATGTGTGGCGGACGCAACCAGGATGCTGAGGGTTGCCGTTCTCTGCCATCGACTTTGTCGCGATTTGGTCTTTTTCAGAAAAACTTCAAGCAGGGTATTGACTTAGCATCGGTATCTGCGTAAATTTCGCGGCCTCAACGAAGCAAAGGGTGATTAGCTCAGCCGGGAGAGCATCTGCCTTACAAGCAGAGGGTCGGCGGTTCGATCCCGTCATCACCCACCACTTCTTGAGTGTCTTTCGCGAGAAAGACGGAGGCCTCATAGAGGCATCCAACCGACGCGCAGCGGTAGTTCAGTCGGTTAGAATACCGGCCTGTCACGCCGGGGGTCGCGGGTTCGAGTCCCGTCCGCTGCGCCATATTTTCCAGATCAGGTTCGCCTGTTCTGAGATTGCAAAGCACCGAAGCTTTTCAATCAGACGATTTAACGGACGCAAGTCCAAGCGATACGCAGCGGTAGTTCAGTCGGTTAGAATACCGGCCTGTCACGCCGGGGGTCGCGGGTTCGAGTCCCGTCCGCTGCGCCATATCTACTTGAGGGAATACTGAACGCCTTCAAGTGACGAAGAAGCCACAGGCTCTTCGGATCGATAGCAAAGACCCCGGTCGAAAGACCGGGGTTTTTTGTTTTCGGAATCCGCCTTTTTCTCTGTCGCTCAGGCGGTCGATAATTTCCTCCGCACAATTTAAAAAAACCGCCTTATGGGCGGTTTTTTATGTGGAGAGGTGCAGGTTTATCAGAACCCCAGCTTGTCCCGCAGGCTGTAATACCAGGCGCCTATTGCCGTGAATGGGGTACGCAGGAGCTGGCCGCCGGGGAAGGGGTAGTGCGGCAGCTCGGCAAAGGCGTCAAAACGCTCTGCCTGGCCGCGCAGGGCTTCTGCCAGCACCTTGCCTGCCAGGTGGGTGTAGGTGACGCCATGGCCGCTGCAGCCCTGCGAGTAGTAGATGTTGTCGCCCAGGCGTCCGACCTGTGGCAGGCGCGACAGGGTCAGCAGGAAATTTCCGGTCCAGGCGTAGTCGATCTTTACGTCCTTGAGCTGCGGGAAAGCCTTGAGCATTTTCGGACGAATGATCGCCTCGATATTGGCCGGGTCGCGGGCGCCATACACCACGCCACCGCCGAAGATCAGGCGCTTGTCGGCGGAAAGGCGGTAGTAATCCAGCAGGTAATTGCAATCCTCGACGCAGTAATCCTGAGGGAGCAGGCTGTTTGCCAGTTCATCGCTCAGTGGTTCGGTGGTAATGACCTGGGTGCCGCAGGGCATCGATTTGGCGGCTAGTTCTGGCACCAGGTTGCCCAGATAGGCGTTGCCCGCAACGATGATGAACTTGGCCCTGACCTTACCTTGTGGGGTGTGCACCACCGGGTTGGCGCCGCGTTCGATGCGCAACGCCGGAGACTGTTCGTAGATGGTGCCACCCAGGGACTCCACGGCTGCCGCTTCACCCAGGGCCAGGTTGAGGGGGTGAATGTGTCCGCCGCTCATGTCGAGCATGCCGCCCTGATAGAGGTCACAGGCGACGACATCGCGAATGCGGCGTTGATCCAGCAATTCCAGTTGAGTGTGGCCGTAGCGCTCCCACAGGCGCTTCTGCGACTCCAGATGGCCCATCTGCTTCTTGGTGATGGCGGCGAATACTCCGCCGTTCTTCAGGTCGCACTGGATCTGGTACTTGGCGACCCGCTCACGAATGATCTTGCCGCCTTCGAAGGCCATCTGGCCGAGCAATTGGGCTTGCCTCGGGCCGACGCTGCGTTCAATCACATCGATGTCGCGGCTATAGCTGTTAACGATCTGTCCACCGTTGCGCCCGGAGGCTCCAAAGCCGACCTTGGCGGCTTCCAGGACAGTGACTCGAAAACCGTTTTCAAGCAGAAACAGGGCGCTGGAGAGACCGGTGTAGCCGGCACCGATGATGCAGACATCGGTTTCCACGTCATCTTGCAATGAGGGGCGATCCGGGGCGCTGTTGGCTGATGCAGCGTAATACGACTGTGGGTAGGGAGTGTTCGCCATCCTGCAACCTCTGTTTAATATTCTTGACGATTGCGCCGATCCTACCTGAGTTGAAAAACGCCTGCCAGCCATCGAAAAATCTTCTGGTCGAACTCGAAATTAAAAAATTCGCATATTCAGAGGGTTAGCTGCAAAAAAGGTGTTGACACCCCTCCGGAATTCCGTAGAATGCCGCCTCACAGCAGGCACGTAGCTCAGTTGGTTAGAGCACCACCTTGACATGGTGGGGGTCGTTGGTTCGAGTCCAATCGCGCCTACCAAACAAAATCCGCTCTGCTGGGCGGTGTGAAGGGGAATCCGAAAGGGTTCCCCTTTTTCTTTGCCTAAGAAAACGTTCACAAGCTATAGGCTTCGTTCACACAAGGCAATGTGAACGTAGATTCATGTCTTGCCTCTGTTCACATAAACCATTGTGAACGACTCTACCTAACCTATTGATACATATGGCCTGAGCACTTTCTTGTCTAGGTGGTGGTACGTTCGCAAGCTCACTCCCTAGCCCGTTGTTCGTGCCTCACAAGGACAGGCTTTCTAACCAACTGAGCTACGTGCCTGCTGTGAGGCGATGTACGCCTATCGGCCACGCTCCCGACTCCAACGCTATGTGTTGAATCGTGCACGCCTTGAGTGACGCCGTAGGGGGCTGTACGCGTTTCTTTAACGGGGGGGGGGGGGCGGGGGGGTATGGGTGGGCTTCCTTCCTATGCAATGTATCTTCTAAATTTCTGCTAGAAATTAACTGGTGTTCAGTGCGGTTGGGGTAGGAAGGATGCGGATGCTCAAGGGAATGTACTGGGTTTGGCAGGGTAAGAAATTTGGTAATCAGATTGCTGACTTTATCGGTATGCACCGAGACCTGTATCACGGGGCTATGGAGGAGGGTGGCTGCAAGGTACATATGCTCAAGCTATATCAATTAAAGGCGGAGGGGTATTCGGTTGAGCTAGCAGCATACGACTCGTGTAAGTTTTTAATTCCAGGTCTTAGGACCATTGAAGATAAGTTTGGGAGTCAAGAGCAGATCGAACATGCTAGGTCTTGTGTCATGAAGTTAGTTGCAAGTCAGTGTGCTTGACCTGTTTTCCTGTAATCGTATAAAATATATTTAGGCAAACGGGCCTGGCAGATGCTGAACTGTACGTCTTAGGGAGTGAGGCGCTTCAATGTTAGTAGCATCATAGCGAACCTTCGATGGTGTAGTGGTGGTGTGAGCGCTGAGAGGACCGCGCCGGTGGTTTGTAAACAGGCCCGCTATACACCAGCGAATAGGTGTAGGCTTATCCCCTCTGGCTTGGTTAGAAGGGCAGGTTACTGATAGCTGAACTATCAGGCGCAGTAGGCGTTAGCCCCTGTGAAGAACGGCCAATGTGGCGACGCATTGAGCACCCCAGAGGGGCATCTAGGAACCTCCTAGAAACTGAGCGTGACGCTAACTATGCCCTAATTATGTCTAATGCCCATAATTTTAAATGTGGTCAATGGCGCTAGAAGTCAATGCCTCGCCCTTCTATAAATAAATAATTCTATTTAACAGCATTCATTCTACGAATATCTGTGGCCCATTCTTCAGAAATCTTAGCTTCAACCGCAATGTGATGTTCTACATCTAGCTTGCGAGGCCTGCCTACTGGTCTGTTTACACCAGTTAGCTTCAGCATCTCCTTGACAGCTGACACGTTTCCATTGATTAACTCTTGTTTCAGTATCTCCACTGACTTGTCAAACCAATAGAGTCGATGTTCTTCTTTCCAGCCTAATAATTCAGCTTGTGAGTCTAGCGCCGTAAGGCTGACTCCTAGCTTATTTGCTAAGTCAGCATGGGAAAAGGTTTCTATATAGTCTTTCTTTTGTTTGTCTGTAATGTCCATTATGTTCTTTTGTATCAGGAAGGGGGAGTAGAGGGCTTTCAGCAGGAGTCACTGCGTGACAGCAGAAGCAAAAGCACGCCACGTAGTGGCATACGCAATAAAGAAAGATCAAGAGCAAATATACTGGTAGGTAGTCCGCTTTTGATTCTCTCTTTTAATGCGTGCTCTTTGTCGGCTGTGCCGACGTTGCTTTTGCTTTTAAACTCATGATTGGTGATCTAGAGTTTTAGGTGCTTGCTAGTTAAATCTTGGTGAGAATACCTAGTAAGCTATACAAATTGTGCAATTTCTCTTAAGGAGTCTTTAAGGAAAAGTGCACAAAATAATGACGACGTTGCACAATTTAAGCCGTACGTTGTAGCTTTGCGGTCCAGCGTCTAACCTGATGGTAGGGAACGTTTAGCTTTGCAGCTATTGTCTTTCTATCAGTACCTTCAGATTGAAACATACTCACTGCTTCTGCTTGAATGATGGCTTTAGCTTTCTTCTTTTCAGATTGCTGTTTCTCCCAAGGGGTCATTAGCAATTCGGTGCTGATTATTGCTAAACGGCCAAGCATTCCTTGGAGGTATTTAGCCATATCCATATTCTGAACGAATAAGGTGACAGGCTCTAGATTGTTTCTATCTCTCAAAGAGGTGCGAGCAATAGCCTGTAGTGTGCTTTCATAGAAGCGTTCAAACTCAATTGCTTTTCTAATTTCTGCTACAGGTACACCTAGCATATCGCTTAGCGTATGTAAGCTAAGCGCAATATCAGGACTCACATTGCCATGCTGAAGACAGATAGCAATTCGTCGATCTTGGTAGCCATTTATACCTCTGCTATCGATAGGAAGCGTGGTTATATTAGCGTCAAATTTGAACTTAACCCATTCGTGCATAAAGGCTAAGCTTTCCTCATCTCCAATCATTGCTATAACACCGCGTAGCCATGCTGCTAGCTGTACTCCATCATCCCAGGCTTCTGCACAATCGCCATTACGTTGCATCATGCTTTGGGTCTTGGAGTAGCGACCAGTTAGAAATGGATGTAACTCAACACGCTTTCCGTACCCATCAAACTCAGGAGTGAATTCAGATGGTTCAAACTCCCAGCCTTGATACTTGGCATGCACACCTAGCAGGGTGTTCTGTACGTTGTTAGCAAGGACATGAACGCTGTTGGCGTATGAGAAGGCTGGTAGGAAATCTCTATAGCTTACGATGCGTACCAAACGCTTACCCTTGGTGCTCTGGGGTTCTACCTCAATGCTACACTTAGGTGTGAGCATAGATTGAAGCACTTCAAGGGCGGGCTTGCTGAGAGCGCTGGTGTCCTTAGCCCTAATCATGGTTTCAGCCAAGGCAATGTGTTCAGGGTTCAGTGAGGCTTTCTTATCAGATCCAATGGTCAGGTAGTTAGCAAGACTCCCTAGATAGCTAGTGCTATCAAATGAATGTGTCTTACAGTCGCTGACCGTTGGCACCTCATCCACTACAAGCTCCCAACCTTCAAGGAGACGAGGGTCTACACGTCTTAGCGCCTCATGAGTAACCATAATCAATGGATGTGCATTTGCAGCTAAGACTTTCTCTAGGTGGGCCGTAACATTTCCCATCGTCTCAGATGTAATGACGATAGGCGAGATGCCAGCGTTGATTTTGATATTCACTTCAAGCTCTCTGATAAGAGCGTTCGTAGGCATCGCATACACAATCTTGCTGGTGTGTATAAGTGTAGGTAGTGCCTCAATGAACTTTGTAGATTTTCCACTGCCGGGAAGGGACTCTGCTATAAATATTGTCTTAGGGTTCATGATGTACTTATTTGTATTTGGTTGATCGTTCTATCTCTGCTAGCTTCAAGTTGGAGATGTAGCTAGCGGCTTGGAGAGGAACCCTGTGTTGTAGTGAGAGTTTATAGACAGCCTGGCTGTCGCCTTTTGCTGCTACCAGTTCTTTTGCTATCCCTCGTTTGATAGCTATAGGTCTAAAAAAGCGTGTATTGGGGATGAGGTTGGGCACTAGAATAAAGTCTTCATCTGAAGCCATAATTATTCCTTGTTAGAAGGTGTAAGAGATTGTGCTAATGGCTAGTTTGGCGAGTGTCAGTAAGCTTAGATATAGTACGTACACAATAAAGGCTGTAGTCAGCCAGCTAGTTAGTAGCTACACTTGCCGGATTTAGGAAGCTTCTTCAGTCTTTCCATGTCGTCGATGATCTTATGTAGAGCAAAGGCAGAAGTGAATGAGCCTTCTAGCCCGCTAAGGGGAGGAAGATTAAGGCAGACGTATGTGCCCCTTGGCTCCATTTGATAGTTAATTCCCTTGTAAGTCTTAATGTCTCCTACCAATTTACTGTTCTTGGCTTCAATAAGTAGAGTCAGAGCTGCTGATTCAGCTTTACGCTTCTCAAGATATTGACGCTCTCCGTCAGACATGTAGTGTGCAGTCATTCGTTCACTCCAAGTCGTTTGTAAATGTCCGCCTTGATTGCTTTCATGGCGTCGGTCTGATGCTTCCCTGTGGCGTGTATACCATCGATGACGCTTTTCTTAAGTCCTTTAAAATTCCCATGTTCGTCATAGATGAGGTTGGTGGGTTTGTTTGTTTCTTGACTAGAGTGTACTTTTTCAATTGCTGAGTGAGCATTGATGCTTTCACGAATCAACGGATCATTCTGATACAGGTTGGATATAGTTTGTTCCTTGACCTGTTTCATCATGATGTAAGCGTCAGCAGCGTTATCAAGGCCACGCAAACGCTTGGCAGGGTCTGTAGTTTCTGAATAGCTCCATCCTGATCTCCCAGCAATCTGCATTACTTCCTCAATGGAGCGGCCAGTCGCTTGTGATAGTTCTACAAGGTCATTGCGGTTTAGACTTTTCATTGCTTTTGTCCTCAGGGTTATAGATTGATTGCGCGGTATTGATATGGAGAGGAGTGCTGAGTGCCTGACTTACGACGCTCTACCATTGCTGTGTTTACCAAGTGCTTGATGATGTAATCAACAGAGCGTCTAGGTAGTGCTGTGGCTTTGGCGAAGTCGTTTCCTGAGATGGTGGACCAGCCGTATTCATTGGTGCTGTCCCGTATCATGAGATAAATCAGTTTCCTAGAGAGGGTGTTTAATTGGTCGTGTTGAAGTGTAACAATATCGTCTAGTGTAATTGTCATTGTATATGCCTGTGTTGTATATTGGGCGCGCCAAGGGTGCTGGCTTTCTATTCATAGATTTTGCGCGTATGGATTGGTCAAATAATTTTCACAGAGAAACGTTAGAGTTGGCCTATCGCATAACTCTAATGTGATTGTTATTTGTATGGAGGTGCTAAGTTAGTAGTGAGTGGGAGTGAAGCTTTGAAAATTATTAGTAGGTATACTTACAATACCTGCTGGCAGGAATATAGTCTACAAAGCTCGATGAATAATCTCAGGTAGGTATTATGCCTTGGTTGCTTCGGTGACTAGTTTCATATGCTGTAGTGTTCCGCATTGTGAACCTCGAATAGTAGTGCGCGCCAATGAGGATGAAGTAAAATTTCCCCATCAGCGAGCCTCTAAAGTTCACGCCTGTATGACTGTGGTCTCAATCTATTAGGTGGAGTACGTCCTTAGCATTTAGGTGTGAGTATCTGGCGACAGACCTAGTATCCCTATGTCCCGACACAATCATTATCTGAGCATTGTTAAACCCTTTCTTGGCTACGTTCGTAATGCGTGTATGTCTTAACTGATGAAGCCTAACGCTATTGTCCAAGCCTGCTTTGTTTCTTGCCAATCTGACAGCCTGTGAGACGCTATGAGGTGTCACAGTGAATAGCCTTCCCTTGTTTGCTCGGTCTGCTAGCGACAGTCGCTTAGCTTCTTTCAGTAGCTCTATGGCACGTAATGTCAGAGGTACAGACCTAGTGCCGTTCTTCCCATCAATCACATCCGCAATACGTTCATCCAGGTGAAGGCAGTGAGTAGTGAGCTTGAGTATTTCTGAGCGTCTCATAGCGGTTTCATAGGCAAGCTCTACGATGAGCGCCATGGTGGGGGAGAGCTTGTTGAGCAATTGTCTTAGCTCGCCAGCACTGATTACTTTGTCGCTCGATTTGTCTGGCTTGGGTAGGGCTATGTCACTTACGGGATTGGGTATGTCGATTAGCAGGCCACGTTTAGCGAACCTGAAGAAACGGGACATGAACGCTAGCTGTATTCGACAGGTAGCAGGCTTGACCGTCTGTAGACGCTTTAGCTTGAAGTCATTAACTAGCTGAGGGGTGATGTCATGGATTGACTGAGGGAACGCAGCAAAGAGCTGGTTAACGATCTTGATTGCATGGTCATAGCTGCCCTTACCCTTGAGCAAGGTTTCACAGTAGGTCATACCCAATGTGTAAATCGTATGGGCTTGGTGGTCCTTGGTGACGGCTTCAAGCTGGTTAGCCCATGCTTGAGCCAATGCTTGAGTCGGAAAGGTTTTAGATTGGGCAGGTTTTCCTTTCAAGCGTACCTGCGCGTTCCAGTTCCCTGATGGAAGTGAGCGGATGTTAGCCATTGTTGACGCCTCATAATGTGAATGGGCGTTCTCTTAGGGCCTTGAGTTACGTGGCTCAGTGCTCGGCATGGTGGCTCTTGACATGGTGGGGGTCGTTGGTTCGAGTCCAATCGCGCCTACCAAACAAAATCCGCTCTGCTGGGCGGTCTGAAAGGGTCCACCGAAAGGTGGGCCCTTTTTTGTTGTCTGCGGTTTTTAATACTTTTGCAAAACCCCGCTCCAAAACGCTGATTCGGCGCCTGCCTCAGCGTATCGATTGTCTGCCGCCGTGCCCCGCCTGGTGGTGCTTCGCCATCTTCACGCCCGTATCCGTAAATCAGCCCTCCTATCGTCCTGGCCAGTATCTCCCTCATCTGGGGCAGCAAATGCCTCTCAGGGGGCTCAGCGTCCGCTGGTTGTTATTTTCGAATGCCGGCTTCTGATGGGGCGGGGTAGTTGAAGTAGACTTCGATGAATTTGACCGAAGGGACACGATCATGAATTGGCAAATAAGGCAGGCTGCTCTGAGCGATCTCGAGGGGTTGTTGCATATCGATCCTCTCGCGGCGAAAGACAATGCTCGCCGAGTACAAATCGAAAGGTGGGTAAGGGCGGGCGAATGCTGGGCTGCCTATGAACCGGGCGATGCCCGTGTGCCGATCGGTTATGGCTGCCTGGATAAAAGCTTTTTCGGGGAGTGGTTCATCTCACTCGTGGTTGTTTCAAGTGCCTATAGGCGTTGCGGTGTGGGCAAGCAGATGGTTGTTCACTTGGAGCGGTGCTCTTCTGCAAAGAAGATCTTCACTTCGACCAATGCGTCCAATATGCCCATGCGGAAATTGCTGGCGCAGTTGGGATATCAAGACAGCGGCACAATAAAGAATCTGGACCCCGGCGATCCAGAGCTGATTCTTGTGAAGTTCCTGGGCGATTGAAGCTTCCTGCATTTCGGTTTTCCAGGATCTGGTACTGCTTGTTGGCCCTTTTTGCTTTCACCATCGCTTCTTGAGGGCGGGCTTCAGGTTTATTCAGAATTGTCTTCGGGACAGGTGGCGTGGCTCTGGATAGAGTGGCTCCGCTCGACCGGTCGGTGTGTTTACGATGGATTGCTGAACGGCCTACGCCGGCCGGGACGAGCGCCAATTCAGATTCCAGGTTCGGCCTCCATTCGTGCGAAAGGCCTGCACCCTTCGATTGTTATCCCGCATCCAGAATGACGGCTGTTTGTTGCCGTTCTTCTGTCTCTATTCTGAATAGAGAATGAGTGTTTTAGGAATCGTCCTACAGCCTCGGATCACTCTTGCTGATAGAACCCTTCTCCTGAAATTCACAAGGGGGAAGGACATGTTCAGATGGCTTGGCTGGGGTTTGCTGTGCTCGCAATTGTTTATCTATGTGCACGCTGCGCCTAGCAGTTACTTCGAGATTCCGGACTGGTCGGGCGACCAGGAGTCATGTCCTTTGCCGCGGGACATCAAGAGCGCTATGGGTGTCTTTACTGCGCCAGCTAAAAGTGAAGGTGCCGAGTGGGTGGGCGTTTTGCTTAACGGGGCCATGGATGCCGTTACCCGCTTTGAGAAAAGCTATTTTGTAGTGACTCGCCAAGGTGTCGACAAAGTGGGCTTTATCAATGACTGCATCTATATGACTTCTGGCGGCAGGTATCTGAACATGCGGCTCGATCTCGGGGGAAACTACAAACAGGTCATGTGGGTACGGAGCTCCTTGTCATGGAAGGAGTCCGGTGATTTTTCCTCATCGACGGTTTTGGAGTGCAGTGATACTTATCGAGACGCATGCAGTTTTTACTTGAGATAAGCACTGCTTCTTATCGTATGGGGTTGCTGTTCTTTGTATCGGCAACCTGGACAGGGATCGTTGACCTTCTTCGTATGCTTGCTGCCTATGTATTTCATGACGTTTTTATGACATTTTTAAGACATCTTCCGGTCGTACACCGCAGTCTGTGTGATGTGGCCGAAGATGCAGTCGAATAGGGTGTAATCATGAAAAGCAGGGCGACGGTCATTTGTGCACATGGAGGGCACATTCTTTTTGTTCGCAAGGATCGCTCCAAATGGGCTCTGCCAGGTGGCAAGATCGAACCCGGCGAATCTCCCGCTGCGGCCGCCATACGTGAATTGCATGAAGAGACGGGGTTAGAGGCCAGCGAACCGCTCTACATCCTGGAGTTCGAGGCCGGCAGTGTACGGCATCATGTCTTCGAGGTGTCTGTCATCAATATCGAGGACGCCCGGCCGCTGAATGAAATTGCCGCCATCGCCTGGCACGCTTACGACGCGGCCAGGGAGTTGGATACAACGATCGCCACCAAAAGTATCGTGAACTCGTTCTTGCGCCGCCTGTAATTGAAACCACGATCAGAGACTTCGACTCATGAGAAAGCCCGCCTTGTGCGGGCTTTTGATTTGCCGGGCAAACGCGAAGTGGATTGCATTGCATGCAGTTTCTCGAGAGCAAGTGCTATCGCAGGCGAGGCGAGTGCTACAGTCGCGTTTTTTCGGCGAGGTAGCATGATGCGGATGTTGATGGCGGTAATGGTTGCAGCGTTGCTGGCGGGGTGTGCCGGTTCGGTGATGAATGAGGCGCGCTTGAAAAGCCCCTACAAGGCGCTCTCATCGGCCAAGGCCGAGCAGGTTGTGGCGCAATGCGTGCAGTTCGCCTGGCAGGATGAGGCGGTATTCGGGGTGGACGCAGCAGCCTATCTGGAGTCGGCGGGTGGCGGGGGATACACGGTCTATACCCGCTCGGCAGAGTCCTTCGCCGACATTCGCGGGCAGGTCTCGGGCACTAGTGTCAATTACTATGCCGTGCGGGACGATTGGGTTGCCAAGCGCAGGTTGGCAGCGCTGGCCACCTGCCTATAGTTGTGTTTCGGGCGTTATCTTGCGCAATGATATTTATGAACCCGGCTTTGCCGGGTTTGTTTATTTCAGAATTTATTAAAATTTTTTAGTTGATGAGTGTTGGGTGGTGAGAGTTTTTTCTTGTGTAAGCTATTTGCTTTTATCTTTGTAGGTTTGCGCTGTAATTGTATGCGGATAAAGGTGTTTCATTGGTGGTGCGACAATTTGCTCGGTCTTTTCAAAGGTAAGGCGGTAGACAAAGAAATGATCTGAACTAGTTTGAAAGTTCTCCTGAGGGAGAATCTTGTTTTATCAAAGGAGTGAAGATCATGAATAAGCCACTGGTTCAACCGAAGCACGGTCGCGTTGTTTCCCCGTCCAGTCGTGGCGCGGTCGCCGTCGAGCTGGGGTTGCTCGGCACCTGGCAGGTCAATGAGATGGAAGGTGGAAAAAACTTCCCTGCCACGGTTGGCGGGCCTTTTCCGAAACCCTATGAAAGCGATGTCGCGAGTGTCGTGCCACCGGCCGATGGGCATATCCTCAGTGGCGGCAAGACCGACGAGCGCGACTGCCTCAATTTCACCAACGAGGAAATGTCGAAAAAGCTCGGGCGTTCGTTTTCCTGGCCGTTGCTCAATGTCGACCCGGGGCAGGTATTCCAGGTCAAGTGGGAATACACCGCGCCTCATGTGACCCGCGGTTACAGCTGGTTCATCACCCGGGATGGCTGGGACCCGAAACAGCGTATCAGTCGTGCGCAGCTGGAGCCGCAGGCCTTTTTCAACGACTTCTACACGCAAGTGCCCTATGACAAGTACGGCGATGAAATGAAGGCCAAGGTCGAACATCAGGTATCCCTGCCCAAGAACAAGAAAGGTCATCACGTTATTGTCCTGGCGTGGATTGTCGCCAATACCGGCAATGCGTTTTATCAAGCATTCGACGTCGACTTCAAATAACCACGGAAGTTGCCATTCTCTTTGAAAAGTTCTGAAGGATTAGAACGTGAACAAGATCAACTTTGCATCGGTTAAGACCCAGGCGAATGACTCGGCATCGTTGATGCCTTCGATCGCGGGCAAGAAAATCCTCATGGGCTTCTGGCACAACTGGCCGGCAGGCTCCAGCGATGGTTACCAGCAGGGGCAGTTCGCCAACCTCGATCTGGTGGATGTACCCAAGGAATACAACGTAGTGGCCGTGGCGTTCATGAAGGGGAATGGCATTCCGACCTTCAAGCCTTACAACCTGTCGGATGCAGAGTTTCGGCGCCAGGTCGGCGTGCTCAACAGCCAGGGTCGCGCGGTATTGATTTCCCTGGGGGGCGCAGACGCCCATATCGAATTGCACAAAGGCAACGAACAAGCGCTGGCCAATGAAATCATCCGTCTGGTGGAGGTGTATGGTTTCGACGGGCTGGACATCGACCTCGAACAGAGCGCCATCGACTTCGCCGATAACAGGACTGTGCTGCCGGCGGCGCTCAAGTTGGTGAAGGACCACTACGCAGGCGAGGGCAAGCATTTCATTATCAGCATGGCGCCGGAGTTTCCTTATCTCACCACTGGCGGCAAGTATGTCGGTTATATCCAGGCGCTGGAGGGTTACTACGATTTCATCGCGCCGCAATACTACAACCAGGGTGGAGATGGCTTGTGGGTTGAAGGAAGCAACGGCCAGGAAGGCGTCTGGCTTGCCCAGAACAACGATGAAAGGAAAGAAGACTTCCTGTTTTATCTGACGGAGAGCCTGGTCACCGGGACTCGTGGCTATATCGCCATCCCCGCCGACAAGTTCGTCATCGGCCTGCCGACCAACGTCGATGCGGCGGCGACCGGTTACGTCATCGATCCCGCGGCGGTGAGCAATGCCTTCAAGCGCCTGGATCGTGCGGGGCTGTCGATCAAGGGCCTGATGACTTGGTCGGTCAACTGGGACGACGGTCTGAACAAGTACGGCATGCGTTACAACTGGGAGTTCCGTGATCGCTATGCGCCGCTGATCCATGGTGGCAGCGGTGGGGAGCGGCCCTCGGCACCGGGCAACCTGATTTCTACAGCGCAGACGGAAAGCAGCGTGACCTTGAGCTGGAGTGCCGCCCACGGTGTTCGTCCGATCGAGTTCTATACCCTGTACCGCGATGGCAGGCCGGTGGCGCAGACGCATTTACTGACCTTGCAGGACGAGGGCCTGAAAGCCGATACGCTGTATGGCTACTTTGTCAGTGCTACTGATGCCCAGGGCAATCAATCGCTGCCAAGCACCAGCCTGAACGTCAAGACGGCTGGTGGTATGCCGGACCCGCAATATCCGGAATGGCAGTTGAACCATCACTACCGAAAAGACGACGGCGTGACGTACGAGGGGCACCTGTATCTGTGTTTTCAGGAGCACACCTCGAATGCCGGCTGGACGCCGGATGTCGCCTTTACGTTATGGGCCCGGGTGGCCATTCAGCGGCGTGCGTGAGCCGCGCTCGATGTAGAACGGCCCTTGATGGGCGCCTTTTTTCTGGGCTGACAAGGCGAAGCGGCGGGTTGTGAGCTAATACTGACAGGCTGTTTTCTGTCATCCATCAAGGGAGTGGAGCGATGCTCGCGCACTGGTTTCTCGCTGCCGTACACCTGTTGGCCTTTGCTGTTGCGTTCGCGGCGGTGCTCAATCGTGGTACGGCGCTACGTCGCGTGATTACCGAGGGGGCGGACGTCCGTAGGGTGCTGCTGGCCGATAATGGCTGGGGGCTGGCAGCGGCGGTGCTGCTGATCAGCGGCTTGTTGCGAGCCTTCGCGGGCTATGAGAAGGGCACGGATTACTATCTGCACCAGCCGCTGTTTCACCTGAAAATGACCCTGTTCGTCATCATCCTGCTGCTTGAGGCATGGCCAATGGTGACGCTGATCAAGTGGCGAGTTGCCCTGGGGCGTGGGGCGCCGGTCGATACCGGTCGCGCCACGTTGTTCGCGCGTATCAGTCACCTGCAGGCGTTGCTGATTGTGCTGATGGTGGTGGCGGCCAGTGGCATGGCGCGGGGCGTCATGCTCGATCGGCTCTGAGGGGCAGGAAAAAGGGGCGGGGCTGGTGGCTCGATGTGGCGTCGCTAGCAGAGCTGGCTGAACGCTTTGCTGATGGTGGCTCGACTGGTTTTGAACTCGGCCTGCTGCACAGGAATGATGCCGAATTCGTCGCTGACGATAGCCAGCGCTCGGTGAAGAAAGTCGACATTAGCCTGGGAGCGGAAGGTGAAGATGCCACGTTTGACTTCGTAGAGCCCTTCTGTCGAACAGGCGGCAACGGTCCGCATGGCATTCAGGTCGTTGGTGATCAGAAGGTAAGCGAACTCTTGCATAAGACCTCTCCTTGTTCATAGAGCGTCTGCCAGTGGCAAGGGGGAGCCTCGGCAGGTTCGCGGAGGCGGAGGTTTGAAATTACTCCTCCTGCTCGTTGCCACGCTACTGAGTATTTATACAAAGGCAGAAGCGGGCGTTCTCCCGGCCGTGTCAGGTTGACGAGCCGCCGGGATGGAGCGCTATGGGGAAAGGGAGGGAGTGTTGGCGGTGGCGGCCTGGGCTGGACCGCTGCCATTTGAGAAGGAAGTGCAAGGCGGGGGAATCAATCAGCGACAACGCTGTGCCAGCCAATGTGGTGAGACAAAGGGCTGGCCGCTCATGCTGCTTTCAAGGTGTTTCGCGTTTGTCCGGAGCGGTAAGGCCTGCCTGGATGCGTTGATAGATTTCTTCGCGATGGACTGCGACGTCTTTCGGAGCGTTGATGCCAATACGGACTTGCTGGCCGCTAACGCCCAGAATGGTGATCGTGATGTCGTCACCGATATTTATGCTTTCACCGACCTTGCGGGTGAGTATCAGCATGATCTTCTCCTTGATTGCTTTGTAGGGCACCTGATTCAGACAGTGCAGATGTCGGTAGTGCGTATAGATTACTGCGAAGTTCCACTGCGTGGGTGCCTCTTTCTGACGCGCAGACGATGTATTAATTCCCGAGGTGCAACTATACAGAGGCGATAAATATCATTCTCCTTGTTTTGCGCTGATTTTGTGGCGCTTGTGCAAGGCGATGGGGTGCTAAAATCGCCGCCTCAGACTTTCAGGGGGTAAGTTGTGCGCACAGTAGCGATGATGATGGCGGTTCTGGCTCTGGCCGGATGCGGCGAGGGCAAGCAGGTCGAGGCTGACAAGAAGGTGGCGCCAGTTGCCCAGGTACAGGCGCCTCAAGCTGCCGCGACGCCACAGTGGGATGTGCTGGTGGCCGGTACCCTGCCTCAGGCGACGAGCGACCTGGCGGGCTGGCTGATCGAGCACGGGATCATGTCCTATGTCGCCGTTGAAGATGGCAAGGATCGGGTGCTGGTTGGCCCATTCGATTCCCAGGCCGAAGCCGAAGCGAAAAAAGCCGAGCTGGTCGAGAAGTTGACCAAGGCCAAGAAGCGCAATATCGAGCCTCAGGTGATCGAGCATCGCGCCGCACAATAAATTTTTGTGGATCAATGCCGGGGGAGTATCGAGCGATCAGCCTGGCTGGCGCTCGAAACTGCTCCTGTTGGCGCCGGGCTGTCCATTCGGACGTCCACCGCCTGAGCGGCGCATTCAGCCGCAGGCGTTCAGGTTGACCGGGCCGACGAATTCATTGCCGCGCCCCATTACACAGGCCACGCTCTGGTTGCGTTGGCGCTCCCAGGGTTGCACGGGGTAGGTCTTGTTCCAGGCTTCGTAGAGCTGGCGATCCTGCTTCGACAGGCGCAACCCGTATTGCTTGCTCATATAAAAGTAGGTCCGGGCGATCATCCCGCGAATGGATGGGCGCGGCATGACTTTCTTGGCCTTGAAGTCGACCTGGGTCAGGCACGAGCCATATTGGCCGGATTGCGTCGGCAGCCAACCGAAGCTGAAGTTGTTACGGTCGCCGTTGACCTCGCCGATGCTCGGCACCAGGTTGTGCAGGTCGGCTTCGGCGCGTTGATAGACCGGGTCATGGCGTGTGCAGTTCTTGCGCCCGCCCTGTTGCCAGCACTGGCGTTGATGGCCGATCTGCCAGGCAGGAACGATATGTTCCCATTCGATGCGTGCGGCGCGATTGGCATTCTTGCGTGGCACATAACCGCAGGCGGCGAGATTGACCCGGTTGCCACTGTATTTGCAGCCACAGTAGAACTCGGTGGATTGCGGTGCATACAGCTTCCAGGCGATTTTTTTCGCTTCGTTGAAGGTGCGTGGGGCATCGGCTTGGGCGGTCAGGGCAACGAACAACAGCAGTGCAGCAAAACAGCGGGCAATCATCGACTCAGTCTTCCTTCGGCACGACCCAGAAAACCTGCACGCCGCCATCATCGCGATAGGCGAGGGTGACATTGTCGTTTTCGGCGATTTCTTCGAGCAGGCGTTCCCACTCGTCGGGCATCTCGTCAGGCTGGCGAAAGATCAGTGCCGCCTTGGCTTTCTGCGCGGCAGGCGAGTTGATGATTTTCTGAACGCGCAGGCCGAGGCGTTCATAAGAGCTTGGTGGTGCTGCGGCTGGCACGGGAAACTCCTTATTAAGCTGTATGCGCGTACAGTATTTTACTGTAGGAAATTTCGCAACCGCTTAAAATTCAAGAAGTTCTTCTGACACCGATATCAGCGGATTACTGCAAGCTGAGTGAATTTTTATCGGGGGGCACGAAAGGGACGATCGGAGGGGAGAGCACTCACCCCAGGGCGAGTGCAGGAGAGGAGTGCCCGGCCAGGCTGGCCGGGCGGGTCCATCAGTATTCCCAGAACATCCGCTGCAGTTCCTTGCTGTCCTGGGTCTTGGTCAGGGCGACCATGGCCAGGATGCGGGCTTTCTGCGGGTTCAGGTCATTGGCCACGACCCAGTCGTACTTGTCGTCAGGCTGTTCTGCGTTGCGCAGTACGAAGCCGCCGGCATTGACGTGGGACGAGCGGATGATCTGCACGCCATTCTTGCGCAGCTCTTGCAGGGCTGGCACGACGCGAGAGGACACCGAGCCATTGCCGGTACCGGCATGGATGATGGCTTTGGCGCCGGATTGGGCCAGGGCTTTGTAGGCGGTGTCGCTGACGTTGCCATAGCCGTAGGCGATTTCTACGTCAGGCAGGCTCTTGATGGTCTTGATGTCGAATTCCGAATCCAGGGTATGGCGCTTGGCTGGCAGGCGGAACCAGTAGGATTTGCCTTCCACGACCATGCCCAGCGGGCCCCACGGGCTCTTGAAGGCTTCGGTCTTGATGTTGATCATTTTGCTGACGTCGCGACCCGACTGGATCTCGTCGTTCATGGTGACCAGCACGCCCTTGCCATGGGCTTCCTTGCTACCCGCTACCGCCACGGCGTTGTACAGGTTGAGCATGCCGTCGGCGGACATGGCGGTGCCGGGACGCATGGAGCCGACCACGACGATTGGCTTGTCGGTTTTTTCCACCAGGTTCAGGAAGTAGGCGGTTTCTTCCAGGGTGTCGGTACCGTGGGTGATGACGATGCCATCGACATCCTTGCTGTCTGCCAGCTCGGCGACGCGCCGGCCCAGTTGCAACAGGTTTTCGTTGGTGATGCTTTCAGAGGCGATCTGCATGACCTGCTCGCCGCGCACATTGGCGACCTGGCTCAGCTCGGGGATTCCCGCGATCAATTGTTCGATGCCGACTTTGGCGGCCTGGTAAGTGGCGCTGTTGGCGGCGCTGGCACCGGCGCCGGCAATGGTGCCGCCGGTCGCGAGCACAACCACGTTGGCCAGTTTCTGTTTGGTTTCGACTTCTTTGGCCTGCAGTGCAGTCGGAAGAAGCAAGAGGAGGGCCAAGGCGCCCGGGACAAGGGTGTTGAAGGCAGATTTCATTATTTTCTCTCTAGTAGTGAGACGGTGCGGATGCAGGTTCATCTAGAAACACCCGAGACAGATCTGAATGCCGCGGGCGAACAAGCAACAGCAGGATTTGTACCACCCGGACTTTGGTCGCAAAGCTCCATTAACTTAATGATTTATATCAACTTATTTTTATTTCGCAGACGCTCTGGGTGTTTCGCTGTCCGGTTTTCCGAATGCTCGGCGCTTTAGTGTTCGGTTGTCCGACAGTTCCGATTTTTATCGGGAAAATACTGAATTAAAGAGCTGGCCCTCGCAGCCGATGCCCTTCAAGGATCTTTTTCTTTCTGGAGCTCACATGTCTATGTCTGTCGGTTTTCCTGCTGCCGGGGCTATTACCATCAACGGCAAATCGCTGGCCACCCTCGAGGCCCTGAGCAAAGGCGCCGCCGACAATGCCGAGCAGGCGTTGGGGATCGACGAAGACGGCAAGATGCGCACGGGAGGTGGTACCGAGCCCGAGAAGGCCGCTGCCAAGGCGGAGGACTCGGAAGGGGACACCCAGAGCCTGGTGGTGAAGATATTGCTCAAGCGCATGAAAGAATTGCAGGAGCAATTGAAGGAGCAGCAAGAACAGCTGGCGGCTGCTCAGGCAGCGAGTTACCCAACTCCCGAAGCCAAGGAAACCGTGCTGATGGCGTTGCAGGGCCAGATCGCCGATACCAGCGGTGCGTTGCAGGAGGTGGTGGCGAACCTGGTCAAGGAGCTGAACAAGGACTCCGCGTCGGGCGGGCTGGTCAATACCAGCGTGTGATCGGGTGGCCTCGACGGGCGAAAACGGAGCACTTGCGGTAGTGCTTCACAATACGGCCGGTCTCCCGGTGCCCGTTGACAAACTCCAGCGAGGTTCGCATAGTTCGGTCTACGCAAACGTTTGCGCAGGCCGTGAGCTATTAGTCCCGACTATTGCCCAGGTTTGCTTCAAGTCGCAATCCGTCGGGCTCTGAAGGTTGTCGAGCGTACTCCGGCGCAAGCGTTGCCCACAATAATCATAAGATCGGAGTGAACCCATGAAGCTGCCATTCGCTGGACGTCTTCTTGCTGTCGCTGTTCTGGCTGCCGCATCCGCTACGCTTCCCCTCTCTTCGGCATTCGCCGAGACCCCCGAAAAACCCAAGGTCGCCCTGGTCATGAAATCCCTGGCCAACGAATTCTTCCTCACCATGGAAGACGGCGCCAAGGCTTATCAGAAGGACCATGCCGCCGATTTCGACCTGGTCTCCAACGGCATCAAGGACGAAACCGACACCGCCAACCAGATCCGGATCGTCGAGCAGATGATCGTGTCGAAGGTCAATGCGCTGGTGATCGCCCCGGCGGACTCCAAGGCCATGGTGCCGGTGATCAAGAAGGCGGTGGACGCCGGTATCACGGTGATCAACATCGATAACCAGCTGGACCCTGCGGTACTCAAGAGCAAAAACATCAGCGTACCTTTTGTCGGTCCCGACAATCGCAAGGGCGCGCGGCTGGTGGGAGAGTACCTGGCCAAGCAACTGCAAGCCGGGGATGAGGTCGGCATCATCGAGGGCGTGTCCACCACCACCAATGCCCAGCAACGGACCGCGGGCTTCAAGGATGCAATGGAGGCCGCGCAGATCAAGGTGGTCTCGCTGCAATCCGGCGATTGGGAAATCGACGCGGGCAACCGTGTCGCCGCAGCCATGCTCAGCGAATACCCGAACCTCAAGGCGCTGCTGGCGGGTAACGACAGCATGGCCGTCGGCGCCGTGTCGGCGGTGCGTGCGGCGGGCAAGGCCGGCAAGGTTAAGGTCGTTGGCTACGACAACATCAATGCCATCAAGCCGATGCTCAAGGACGGTCGAGTGCTGGCCACGGCCGACCAGTACGCCGCCAAGCAGGCGGTGTTCGGTATCGAGACGGCGCTGAAGATTCTCAAGGGCGAAAAAGTGGACGGCGGCGCCAACGGCGTGATCGAAACTCCGGTCGAGCTGGTCACCCAGTAATCGTTCTGGCGGCACGACGGCGCCCGTCCGAGCGGGCGGGCGCATGGAGAGTTTTCTTATGTCAGTTTCCGTGGCGAACGCTGTCCTTTCGGTCAGCGGTATCGGCAAGACCTACGCGCAACCGGTATTGACCGGCATCGACCTGACGCTCAAGCGCGGGGAAGTGCTGGCGCTGACCGGGGAGAATGGCGCGGGCAAGAGCACCTTGTCGAAAATTATCGGCGGCCTGGTGGCGCCGACCACCGGCCAGATGCAATTCAATGGGCAGGCCTATGCTCCCGGCAGCCGTACCCAGGCCGAAGAGCTGGGCGTGCGCATGGTCATGCAGGAACTCAATCTGTTGCCGACCCTGTCGGTGGCCGAAAACCTGTTCCTCGATAATCTGCCCAGCCTCGGTGGTTGGATCAATCGCAAGCAGTTGCGCAAGGCGGCGGTCGAAGCCATGGCCCAGGTCGGCCTGGAGGCGATCGACCCCGATACCCTGGTGGGCGACCTGGGCATCGGTCACCAGCAGATGGTAGAAATCGCCCGCAACCTGATCGGCGACTGCCATGTGCTGATTCTCGACGAGCCGACGGCGATGCTCACGGCCCGCGAGGTCGAGCTGCTCTTCGAACAGATCACTCGCCTGCAGGCCCGTGGCGTGGCGATCATTTATATCTCCCATCGCCTGGAAGAGCTGGCCCGGGTCGCTCAACGCATTGCCGTACTGCGCGACGGCTGCCTAGTTTGCGTCGAGCCGATGGCCAATTACAACAGCGAGCAATTGGTCAACCTGATGGTGGGACGCGAGCTGGGCGAACATATCGATCTCGGTCCGCGCAAGATTGGCGCGCCGGCGTTGACGGTCAGCGGCCTGAGCCGTTCCGACAAGGTGCGCGACGTGTCTTTCGAGGTGCGCAGCGGCGAGATTTTCGGGATTTCCGGATTGATCGGGGCAGGGCGCACCGAGTTGTTGCGGTTGATTTTCGGGGCCGACAAGGCCGATAGCGGCACCATCGCCCTGGGCACTCCGGCGCAGGTGGCGACTATCCGCTCGCCGGTGGATGCCGTGAGTCACGGTATCGCCCTGATCACCGAGGATCGCAAGGGCGAAGGCCTGCTGCTGACGCAATCCATCGGCGCCAACATTGCCCTGGGCAACATGCCGGAGATTTCCAGTGGCGGCCTGGTCAATGCTCGGGACGAATCGGCGCTGGCGCAGCGGCAGATCGACGCCATGCGCATTCGCAGTTCGGGGCCGGCACAACTGGTGTCCGAGTTGTCCGGTGGCAACCAGCAGAAAGTGGTGATCGGCCGCTGGCTGGAGCGCGATTGCGCAGTGCTGCTGTTCGACGAGCCCACCCGGGGTATCGATGTCGGCGCCAAGTTCGACATCTACGGCCTGCTCGGCGAGCTGACCCGCCAGGGCAAGGCGCTGGTGGTGGTCTCCAGTGACTTGCGCGAACTGATGCTGATTTGCGACCGCATCGGCGTGCTATCGGCCGGGCGCCTGATCGACACCTTCGAGCGTGACAGCTGGACCCAGGATGAACTGCTGGCCGCGGCTTTTGCCGGCTATCAAAAACGTGATGCGTTGCTCAGCGAAGCGGCGCCTAGGGATCTCCCATGAAAACTGCATCTTCGGCCGGCAAGCGTGGCGGCAACTATTACGGCCTGGGCACTTACCTGGGGCTGGCCGGCGCCTTGCTGGCAATGATCGCGCTGTTCTCGGTGCTGAGCAGCCACTTTCTGTCCTACGACACTTTCAGCACGCTGGCCAACCAGATCCCCGACCTGATGGTGCTGGCGGTGGGCATGACCTTTGTCCTGATCATCGGTGGCATCGACCTGTCCGTCGGTTCGGTGCTGGCGCTGGCCGCCTCGACCGTGAGCGTGGCGATTCTCGGCTGGGGCTGGAGCGTGCTGCCGGCGGCGCTCCTGGGGATGGGCTGCGCGGCGTTGGCCGGGACCATTACCGGTTCGATTACCGTGGCCTGGCGTATTCCCTCGTTCATCGTCTCGTTGGGCGTGCTGGAGATGGCGCGCGGCGTGGCTTACCAGATGACGGGGTCGCGTACCGCCTATATCGGCGATGCCTTCGCCTGGCTGTCGAACCCGATCGCCTTTGGCATCTCGCCCTCGTTCATCATCGCCTTGCTGATCATCTTCATCGCCCAGGCGGTGTTGACGCGTACCGTGTTCGGTCGTTACCTGATTGGCATCGGTACCAACGAGGAAGCCGTGCGCCTGGCGGGTATCAATCCCAAGCCCTACAAGATCCTGGTGTTCAGCCTGATGGGGCTGCTGGCGGGCGTCGCCGCGTTGTTCCAGATCTCCCGCCTGGAGGCCGCGGACCCGAATGCCGGCTCCGGCCTGGAGCTGCAAGTCATCGCGGCGGTGGTGATCGGCGGTACCAGCCTGATGGGCGGGCGAGGGTCGGTGATCAGCACCTTTTTCGGCGTGCTGATCATTTCGGTGCTGGCCGCGGGGTTGGCCCAGATCGGCGCGACCGAGCCGACCAAGCGCATCATCACTGGCGCGGTCATCGTGATTGCGGTGGTGCTCGATACCTATCGCAGCCAGCGCGCAAGCCGACGGAGCTGAGTCATGGCGACGATCAAAGATGTGGCTGCCCTGGCAGGGATTTCCTACACCACGGTGTCTCATGTGCTGAACAAGACACGCCCGGTCAGCGAGGAAGTGCGAATCAAGGTCGAGGCGGCAATCCAGCAGCTCGACTATGTGCCCAGCGCAGTGGCTCGTTCGTTGAAAGCCAAGACCACGGCGACTATCGGCCTCCTGGTGCCCAACAGCCTCAACCCGTATTTCGCCGAGCTGGCCCGGGGGATCGAGGATTACTGCGAGCGCAACGGCTACTGCGTGATTCTCTGCAACTCCGACGACAATCCGGAAAAACAGCGCAGCTACCTGCGGGTGTTGCTGGAGAAACGCATCGACGGCCTGATCGTGACCTCGGCCGGTGGCGATGGCGGGCTGGCCGAGGGCCTGGCCGCGGTGCGCACGCCCATGGTGATAGTCGACCGCGGGCTGGAAGGCGTGGATGCGGACCTGGTGCGCATCGATCACGAATACGGTGCGTACCTGGCGACCCGGCATCTGCTTGAGCTGGGCCACCGTGATATCGCCTGCATCGGCGGCCCGGACTACACCAGCGTGGCGCAGTTGCGCCTGGCGGGGTTCCAGCGGGCGCTGCTGGAAGCCGGTGTGGCGGTGCCAGCCGAACGCATCCTGCAGAGCGACTTCACCAGTACCGGCGGCTATCAGGCGGCGGCCCGGTTGTTGGCGAGCAATCCGCCCAGTGCGATTTTCGCCGGCAACGACATGATGGGCATCGGCGTGCTGCGCGCTGCGGCGGAACGCAATATCCGCGTGCCCGGCGAGCTCTCGGTGATCGGCTTCGACGACATCCAGATGAGTCGTTATGTCTACCCGGCGCTGACCACGGTCGGCCAGTCGATCCTGCAGTTGGGCGAGCAGGCGGCGGAACTGTTGCTGCGCCGCATCGCCACCCCGGGGCTGGCGACCGACCAGCGGATCGTCACCCCCAACATTGTCTTGCGCGAGTCCACAGCGCCCGTAGCCGGCACTTTCGCCGAGCACCGTTGAATTGAAGAGTATTGATGTATGCCAGCAAAAGTAGTGGTAGTGGGCAGCCTGAACATGGACCTGGTCACCCGGGCCGAACGGCTGCCACGTGCCGGTGAAACCCTGGTCGGCCAGTCGTTCGCCACGGTTTCCGGTGGCAAGGGGGCGAACCAGGCGGTGGCGGCGGCCCGGCTGGGCGCCGAGGTATCGATGGTCGGCTGCGTCGGAGACGATGCGTACGGTGAGCAATTGCGTTCGGCGCTGCTTGCCGAGCAGATCGATTGCCAGGCCGTCACGGCTGTCGCGGGTTCCAGCGGCGTTGCCTTGATCGTGGTGGACGACAGCAGCCAGAACGCGATCGTGATCGTCGCGGGCGGTAACGGCCAGCTCACACCAGAGGTGGTCGGCGGTTTCGATCCAGTGCTGCAGGCGGCCGATGTGATCATTTGTCAGCTCGAGGTGCCGCTGGCGACGGTGGAGCACACCCTCAAGCGAGGGCGGGCGTTGGGCAAGACCGTGATTCTCAATCCTGCGCCTGCCAGCGGTCCGCTGCCGGCGGACTGGTACTCGTCCATCGACTACCTGATCCCCAATGAAAGCGAAGCCGCGGCCCTCAGCGGCCTGCCGGTGGACTCCCTGGCGAGCGCCGAGGCTGCCGCCAGCCAACTGCTGGCGGCCGGGGCCGGCAAGGTCATCATCACGCTCGGGGGCCAGGGTTCGCTGTTCGCCAGCGGAACAGGCTTCGAGCATTTCCCGGCGCCCAGGGTCAAGGCGGTCGATACCACGGCCGCCGGCGATACCTTCGTCGGTGGCTTTGCCGCGGCCCTGGCAGCCGGCAAGAGCGAGGCCGAGGCGATTCGTTTCGGCCAGGTCGCGGCGGCCCTGTCGGTGACCCGGTCGGGCGCCCAACCCTCCATTCCCACGCTGTCCGACGTACAGGCATTTTCCCCGGTATGAAAAAGACACCTTTGCTCAATGTCGCCCTGTCGCGACTGATCGCCTCCCTTGGGCATGGCGATATCGTGGTTATCGGCGATGCCGGCTTGCCCGTGCCGCCGGGCGTCGAACTGATCGACCTGGCCCTGACCCAGGGCATCCCGGATTTTCTCAGCACCCTGCAAGTGGTGCTTTGCGAGATGCAGGTGGAGAGCCATGTACTGGCGCAGGAGATTCTGGAGCGACAATCCTCGACCCTGCAGGCGCTCGAGGCATTGAGTGCCGAGGGGGCGCTGGGCAAGCGCGAGCTGCTGAGCCATGACGGGTTCAAGGTCCTCAGCCGGCAAGCCCGGGCGATTGTTCGCACCGGGGAGTGCCAGCCTTATTGCAACATCGCGCTGATCGCCGGGGTGACGTTCTGAACGCCTTTCCCTTCTAGTCAAACCATGCAAAGGAGTGCGCCATGCGCCGCTATGCTCAGCTACTGCAACATCTGATCCGGAGTGTTCTGCTCGTGTCTCTGTTTACCGCTGCAAGTGCCCATGCGGCAGAAAAGATCGACCTGATCATCGATACCGATCCGGGGGCCGACGATGTGGTGGCGTTGCTGTTCGCCCTGGCATCGCCCGAGGAACTGCATATTCGCGCGCTGACCACGGTCGCCGGCAACGTGCGCCTGGACAAGACCTCGCGCAATGCGCGCCTGGCCCGTGAGTGGGCGGGGCGCGAAGACGTGCCGGTATACGCCGGTGCGCCGAAGCCGCTGCTGCGCACGCCGATCTATGCCGAGAATATCCATGGCAAGGAGGGCATTTCCGGAGTCACCGTGCACGAGCCCAAAAAAGGCCTGGCCGAAGGGAGTGCGATCAACTACCTGATCGACACCTTGCGCGCCGCCAAGCCCCACAGCATCACCATCGCCATGCTGGGGCCGCAGACCAACCTGGCGCTGGCGTTGATCCAGGCGCCGGATATCACCCAGGGCATCAAGGAAGTGGTGGTCATGGGCGGTGCGCATTTCAACGGCGGCAATATCACTCCGGTGGCGGAGTTCAATCTCTTCGCCGATCCGCAGGCTGCCGAAGTGGTGCTCAAGAGCGGCGTCAAGCTGACCTACCTGCCGCTGGACGTCACTCACAAGGTGCTGACCAGCGAGGCGCGCCTGCAGAAGATCGCGGCCCTGAACAACAATGCCAGCAAGGTGGTGGGGGATATCCTCAACGAGTACGTCAAGGGTGACATGGAGCACTACGGTATTCCGGGTGGCCCGGTGCATGACGCGACCGTCATTGCTTACCTGCTCAAGCCTGAGCTGTTCAGCGGACGCCAGGCCAACATGGTCGTCGACAGCCGTGAGGGGCCGACATTCGGTCAGACCATCGTCGATTGGTACGACGGCCTGAAGCTCGAGAAGAACGTGTTCTGGGTGGAAAATGGCGATGCCCAGGGCTTCTTCGATTTGCTGACCGAGCGCCTTGCTCGCCTGAAATAAGTGCGGTTCCGGCAGGTGCCAGCCTGCCGGTCGTTACGCCTTCTCGATCTGCGGCGGGTCAGAGTGCTCGCCGGGATACTTTTCGAAGATCTGTTCGATGAACGCCTGGGCCGCCTCGGTGCCCAGTTCTCTGATCAATAGATCGATACCGATGATCGCCAGTTCTTCGGGGCTTCCAGGGCTATAGGAACAATGGCCTTCGGGCCATTTTGCTTTGATGTCGGCGTCGATCGTCACGGTGGCCATGGAAGTCTCGCAAGGTCGGAAAGAGTCATGCCGGACGGGCGCTTGTCGAGGGCTTCCGGTCTCGTAGAGTTAAACACCTTGGTGGGCTTTTCGCACTCCGACTTAGGCATGGGGGGAGGGCTGTGCGACACTTGGTCATTGTCTGTTTTCGATGGAGGCCAGTGTGCAGATCGATTTGAACAACCCCGATGCCTTGACCTTCGAGGCGGTGCGCCAGTTGCTGGCATCGGCCAGTGACGATGTGCATACCCAGCTGCGTGTGACCAGGGCGGGCATCGCCTATATCTCGTCGGGAGTGGTCGGTGGCGCGGACATCGATGGCCTGCTGTTCAGGTTGGAAACCTGGGCGGCCGGTTCCGGTTATGTCGGACGGGTGGCAGCCAGCGATGAGGTCTGGGTCACGCAGATTCTCAATGCCTTGAGGCAGAACTGGCCCAAGCCGTCGTTCGATTACATCGATATCTATTGAGGGTGTACATATCCGGTCATGATTGTTGCCTGAAAGCATGGCCGTGCTTGATGCAGACTTGTCTGCTGTCCGGCCAAGAGGCTTTTGGCCAGTTCGTTTGTGAAACCAATAGCCGGAGTGGTTGTCGCACTATCTCTGCTTATTTTTGAAAAGGAGGCTTCATGCCTTGGAAGCTCGCGTCGTTCGGTGCCTTGTTGGCTGCAGTGGTTTTGACCGGGTGCAGTACTTCTTCACCGGATAAGGAGCCGGTAGTGACCGAGGGCGGCCATAGCCGCTGTGAGGCGAAGGCGGCCGAATTCGCGATTGGCAAAAAAGCCTCGCCTGAGCTGCTGGAGCAAGCGCGCACCCGCGCCGGGGCGCAGAACGCTCGTATCCTCAAGCCGAATGACATGATTACGCTGGAGTACCGCTCCGATCGGTTGAACCTCAACACCGATAACAATCTGGTGATTACCCGGGTCAATTGCGGCTGATTGCATCGGCACTTTTGCAACCGGCATAAAAAACCCCGTCACATGGACGGGGTTTTTTTAGCTCGCTGAGAAATTACTCAGGGCGAACTTGTGCAGCTTGCATACCCTTTTGGCCTTTCTCAGCCACGAAGGAAACGGTCTGGCCTTCTTTCAGGCTTTTGAAACCGTCGCTTTCAATAGCTTTGAAGTGTACGAACAGGTCGTCACCGCCACCTTGAGGAGTGATGAAGCCGAAGCCTTTTTCATCGTTGAACCATTTTACGGTGCCGGTTTGGCGATTAGACATGGTGTATCTCCAAGAAACATATATTTTCAGTAGTACTGTGCTGCTCAGGCCAACTGGGCACACCGGGCTATCATAGTCGAAATGTTCGACTTGGGAGCCCCCCGGACATGCCGATTCCCAGGTGGTTGAGCCTGTTTTGTTGCTCTGGTTGGCTGAAGGCCCCGGTTTAAGGGGCTTTCGCTGAAAACAATCAGTGATAAAAAAAGCCGTAAAAGCTGCGTAAATTGTGAAAAACGCCCTGTTTTCCAGGCATGGCGAGCCTGGATAAGAGGTGCAGGGCGGGCCTTAAAGCCTTATTTCACCACCCGGCAGGCGGCAATGGCGTCCAGCGCCTTGGTTCTCAGCGCGGGATCCGGTTGCGTCTGCTTGCTCATGAGCTGCTTGATTTCATCGGTAGTGAATTTTTCGTTGAGCTTGTCCGCGCCACAGGCACAGTGCTTTTCTGCGCTCTTCGCGTCGATGCTCTGGCTGGCGGCAGCCGTGCAATCCTTCATGTACTCGGCACGTACCCCGGCTGGCCAGGCGGCGTGTGCACTCAATGGCAGCAGCAAAGCCAGAGGGGCGGCGAGGGCGAACAGTTGGGTGAGGCGCATGAGTCGAGCTCTCCTGGGATGGAAATACAAGAATGGTCATTCTCGGTGCATTTGAGACCTTGAGTACATATCAAGTTCACTTTCTTGCATAGAAAGCCCTGATACGCTTCTCCTGGCCGGAAGTACGGCGCGATGACCGTTCATCTGTGCTAGGATGCCCGGCTCGGGCATTTCAGGTGTTTGGATGAGTTCTCATCCTCGCGCGGTCCATGCCTCTATTTTTTCCGATTTGAACTCCAGTCACTCTGGTTCGTTTTGCCGGTTGGCCGCAAGGCTCCTGCCACTGTGAGGCAGGCGTTCATCAAGAACGGCCTGGATCGAACCGCGTACTGGCTCATCCCAACCCACGTGACCTTTGGTAGGGGTCACCACTAGGAGAGGAGGCGCCATGCCCACTATTACTCTTCCCGACGGCAGTCAGCGTTCATTCGATCATCCGGTTTCCGTAGCCGAGGTCGCCGCATCCATCGGTGCTGGTCTGGCCAAGGCCACCGTGGCCGGCAAGGTCAATGGCAAGCTGGTCGATGCCTGCGATCTGATCGACAGCGACGCGACCCTGCAAATCATCACGCCAAAGGATGAAGAAGGGCTGGAGATCATTCGCCACTCTTGCGCTCACCTGGTGGGTCATGCGGTCAAGCAGCTGTATCCGACCGCGAAGATGGTCATCGGTCCGGTGATCGATGAAGGCTTTTATTACGATATCGCCTACGAGCGTCCCTTCACGCCTGACGATCTGGCGGCCATCGAGCAGCGCATGCAGCAGCTGATCGAGAAGGATTACGACGTCATCAAGAAAGTCACTCCGCGTGCCGAAGTGATCGAAGTGTTCAAGGCTCGCGGCGAAGACTACAAGCTGCGTCTGGTCGAGGACATGCCGAACGAACAGGCGATGGGCCTGTATTACCACGAAGAATACGTCGACATGTGCCGCGGTCCGCACGTGCCGAACACGCGTTTTCTCAAGTCTTTCAAACTGACCAAGCTGTCCGGCGCCTACTGGCGTGGTGATGCCAAGAACGAGCAGTTGCAGCGCGTCTACGGCACCGCCTGGGCCGACAAGAAGCAGCTGGCGGCTTACATCCAGCGGATCGAAGAGGCCGAGAAGCGCGATCATCGCAAGATCGGCAAGCGCCTTGGCCTGTTCCATACCCAGGAAGAAGCGCCGGGCATGGTCTTCTGGCACCCGAACGGCTGGACCCTGTACCAGGTACTCGAGCAGTACATGCGCAAGGTCCAGCGTGAAAACGGCTACCTGGAGATCAAGACCCCGCAAGTGGTCGATCGCAGCCTGTGGGAGAAATCCGGGCACTGGGCCAACTACGCCGAGAATATGTTCACCACTGAGTCGGAAAGTCGCGACTACGCCATCAAGCCGATGAACTGCCCTTGCCACGTGCAGGTATTCAATCAAGGCCTGAAGAGCTACCGCGAACTGCCGATGCGCCTGGCAGAGTTCGGTGCTTGTCACCGTAACGAGCCGTCCGGTGCATTGCACGGCATCATGCGTGTGCGTGCTTTCACTCAGGACGATGCGCACATCTTCTGTACCGAAGAGCAGATGCAGGCTGAATCCGCCGCGTTCATCAAGCTGACCATGGATGTCTATGCCGACTTCGGCTTCAAGGACATCGAAATGAAGCTTTCCACTCGTCCTGAAAAGCGTGTGGGTTCCGACGAGCTGTGGGATCGCGCTGAAAACGCGCTGGCCGCTGCGCTGGACAGCGCTGGGTTGCCTTACGACCTGCAGCCGGGTGAAGGGGCGTTCTACGGTCCGAAAATCGAGTTCTCCCTGAAAGACTGCCTCGGTCGCGTCTGGCAGTGCGGTACCTTGCAGCTCGATTTCAACCTGCCGATTCGTCTGGGTGCCGAGTACGTTTCCGAAGATAACAGCCGTAAGCATCCAGTGATGCTGCACCGGGCGATCCTCGGCTCCTTTGAGCGTTTTGTCGGTATCCTGATCGAACATTACGAAGGGGCGTTCCCTGCGTGGCTGGCTCCGACCCAGGCCGTGGTGATGAATATCACTGATAAACAGGCAGATTTTGCCCTCGAAGTGGAAAAAACCCTCAACCAAAGCGGATTTCGTGCCAAGTCTGACTTGAGAAATGAAAAGATCGGCTTTAAAATCCGCGAGCATACTTTGCTCAAGGTTCCCTATCTCTTGGTTATTGGAGATCGGGAAGTCGAGACGCAGACTGTCGCTGTGCGTACCCGTGAAGGGGCTGACCTGGGCTCGATGCCTGTCGCTCAGTTCTCGGAGTTCCTCGCACAAGCGGTTTCCCGGCGTGGTCGCCCAGATTCGGAGTAATTATTATTAAGCGTGAAATGAGACAAGATAAACGAGCTGCACCGAAAGCCCCGATCAACGAGAATATCTCGGCACGCGAGGTTCGGTTAATTGGCGCTGACGGCGAGCAGATTGGCATCGTCTCGATTGATGAAGCGCTTCGTATTGCTGAAGAAGCCAAGCTTGATCTGGTGGAAATCTCCGCCGACGCAGTCCCACCGGTTTGCCGTGTGATGGACTACGGCAAATCGATCTTCGAGAAAAAGAAGCAGATTGCCGCGGCGAAGAAAAACCAGAAGCAGATTCAGGTAAAAGAAATCAAGTTTCGTCCAGGGACGGAGGAAGGGGATTACCAGGTAAAACTACGCAACCTGGTACGTTTCCTGAGTGACGGGGACAGGGCCAAGGTATCCTTGCGATTCCGCGGCCGTGAGATGGCCCACCAGGAGCTGGGGATGGAACTCCTCAAGCGGGTTGAAGCTGACCTGCAAGAGTACGGTTCGGTCGAACAGCATCCTAAGATGGAAGGACGCCAGCTGATCATGGTCATCGCCCCGAAAAAGAAGAAGTAATCAACAGGGCACGGCAGGCCTTCTGATTATGTTTATCAACTGAATGCGGAGTATCCGAACATGCCAAAGATGAAAACCAAAAGTGGTGCTGCTAAGCGGTTTCTGAAAACTGCTAACGGCATCAAGCACAAGCACGCTTTCAAGAGCCACATCCTGACCAAAATGTCGACCAAGCGTAAGCGTCAACTGCGCGGTAGCAGCTTGCTGCATCCGTCTGACGTGGCAAAAGTCGAGCGCATGCTGCGCCTTCGTTAATTTTTGGATCAAGAATAGAGGAAGTAACTCATGGCTCGTGTAAAGCGTGGCGTCATTGCCCGTAAGCGTCACAAAAAAATTCTGAAACTTGCTAAAGGCTACTACGGCGCGCGTTCCCGCGTATTCCGTGTTGCCAAGCAAGCGGTAATCAAGGCAGGCCAATACGCCTACCGTGACCGTCGTCAGAAAAAACGTCAGTTCCGCGCTCTGTGGATCGCTCGTATCAACGCTGGTGCTCGTATCAACGGTCTGTCCTACAGCCGTTTCATCGCCGGCCTGAAAAAAGCTTCCATCGAGATCGACCGTAAGGTTCTGGCTGATCTGGCAGTGAACGAAAAAGCGGCGTTTGCTGCGATTGTCGAGAAGGCTAAAGCCACTCTGGCTTAAGTACCCTCGACAGTCACCCAGGCTCACCTTTGTGGGTTCTGGTGTTAAACGTCATAAATAGGGGAAGAGCCTACAAGCTCTTCCCCTATTTCGTATCTGGAGTCTGTACATGGAAAACCTGGATGCGCTGGTCTCTCAAGCACTAGAGGCTGTGCAAAGCGCTGAAGATATCAATGCCCTGGAGCAAATCCGGGTTCAGTACCTTGGCAAGAAGGGTGAATTGACTCAGGTGATGAAGACCCTGGGGAATTTGCCAGCAGAGGAGCGCCCGCAAGTCGGCGCCCTGATCAACGTTGCCAAGGAGCGTGTCACAGAGGCTCTCAATACGCGCAAGGCTCTGTTTGAAGAAGCCGAACTGGCTGCCAAACTGTCCGCCGAGTCCATCGATGTGACCCTGCCTGGCCGCGGCCAGATTTCCGGTGGTCTGCATCCTGTGACCCGGACTCTGGAACGTATTGAACAGTTCTTCACCTACATCGGCTATGGCATCGCCGAAGGCCCTGAGGTCGAAGACGACTACCACAACTTCGAGGCGCTCAACATCCCAGGCCATCACCCGGCCCGTTCGATGCATGACACCTTCTATTTCAATGCGAACATGCTGTTGCGCACCCATACCTCGCCGGTACAGGTCCGCACCATGGAATCGCAGCAACCGCCGATCCGCATCGTCTGTCCTGGCCGTGTGTATCGAAGCGACTCCGATATCACTCACTCGCCAATGTTCCACCAGGTCGAAGGCCTGCTGGTCGATCGCGACATCAATTTCGCCGACCTCAAAGGCACCATCGAAGAGTTCCTGCGTGTGTTCTTCGAGAAAGAGTTGGCAGTGCGCTTCCGTCCCTCGTACTTCCCATTCACCGAGCCCTCCGCCGAAGTCGACATGGAGTGCGTGATGTGCAGCGGTAAAGGCTGTCGGGTTTGCAAGCAGACCGGGTGGCTGGAAGTCATGGGGTGCGGCATGGTTCACCCGAATGTGCTGCGTATGTCCGGGATCGATCCGGAAGAATTCCAGGGCTTTGCCTTTGGCATGGGCGCCGAGCGCCTGGCCATGCTGCGTTACGGCGTGAATGACTTACGCCTGTTCTTCGACAACGACTTGCGGTTCCTCGCGCAATTTCGCTAGGTCGCACGCCCGTAACGAATCTTTCAGGAGAGCAGGATGAAATTCAGTGAACAATGGCTGCGCGGCTGGGTAAGCCCGCAGGTAAGTCGCGACGAGCTGGTGGCTCGTCTGTCGATGGCCGGTCTTGAGGTCGATAGCGTAACGCCGGTTGCCGGTGTTTTCAGTGGTGTGGTGGTGGGCGAGGTGCTGAGCACCGAGCAACATCCTGATGCCGATAAGCTGCGTGTTTGCCAGGTCAGCAACGGTACGGAAACTTTCCAGGTCGTGTGCGGTGCGCCCAATGTGCGTCCGGGCCTGAAGATTCCTTTCGCCATGATCGGTGCGGAGTTGCCTGGTGACTTCAAAATCAAGAAGGCCAAGCTGCGTGGCGTCGAGTCGAACGGCATGCTGTGTTCCCAGGCAGAGCTGCAAGTGGGCGAGGGCAACGACGGCCTGATGGAGCTGCCGGTGGATGCGCCGGTGGGCCAGGATTTTCGCGAATATATGGAGCTGGATGATGCCAGCATCGAAGTCGACCTGACTCCGAACCGTGGCGATTGCCTCTCGCTGGCGGGTCTCGCTCGTGAAGTGGGCGCACTCTATGCCACGCCAGTCACTCGTCCGGCGGTGATATCTGTTGCGCCTGCGCACGACGAAGTACGGCCGGTGGAAGTGCTGGCCCCTGCGGCTTGCCCTCGTTATCTGGGCCGGGTTATTCGCAATGTCGATCTGTCCAAGCCGACTCCGTTGTGGATGGTCGAGCGTCTGCGACGTGCTGAAGTACGCAGTATCGACGCCGCGGTGGACATCACCAACTACGTAATGTTGGAGTTGGGGCAACCGCTGCATGCTTTCGATCTCGCTGAGATCAATGGTGGTATCCGTGTACGGATGGCCGAGGAGGGCGAGAAACTGGTCCTGCTCGACGGCCAGGAAGTCACTCTGCGCAGCGATACTCTGGTCATCGCCGACCATACTCGTGCCCTGGCGATTGCCGGTGTCATGGGGGGCGAACACAGCGGCGTCACTGCTGGTACCCGCGATGTGTTCCTGGAAAGCGCGTTCTTCGATCAGATCGCTGTAGCGGGTAAAGCTCGCTCATACGGCCTGCACACTGATGCTTCGCACCGCTATGAGCGCGGTGTGGACTGGCAACTGGCCCGTGAGGCCATGGAGCGCGCCACAGGCTTGCTGCTGGAAATCACCGGAGGCGAAGCCGGTCCGATCATCGAAGCGGTCAGCGAACAGCACTTGCCGTCGATTGCTCCGATCATTCTGCGCGCCGAGCGCATCAATCAGATGCTGGGCATGGAATTCGACGCAGCGGAAGTCGAGCGTCTGCTCGGTGCTCTGGGTCTGAAAATTTCTGCTGACGGTGTCGGCCAGTGGCGTGTCGAAGTGCCAAGCCACCGCTTCGATATCAGCCTGGAAGTGGATCTGATCGAAGAGCTGGCCCGCTTGTACGGTTACAACCGCCTGCCGGTTCGTTATCCGCAAGCCCGCCTGGCGCCTCAGGCCAAGGCTGAAGCTCGTAGCGACCTACCAGAGTTGCGCCGTCTGTTGGTAGCCCGTGGTTATCAGGAAGCTATTACTTACAGCTTCATCGATCCGAAACAATTCGAGCTGTTCAATCCAGGTGTAGAGCCGCTGTTGCTGGCCAATCCGATTTCCAACGATATGGCCGCCATGCGCTCGTCGCTGTGGCCTGGACTGGTCAAGGTACTGCAGCACAACCTGAACCGTCAGCAGGATCGTGTCCGGCTGTTCGAGAGCGGTTTGCGCTTCGTCGGCCAATTGGAAGGCCTGAAGCAGGAAGCGATGCTGGCGGGTGTGGTCTGCGGAAGCCGCATGCCGGAAGGTTGGGCGCAAGGCCGCGATGGCGTGGATTTCTTCGACGTCAAGGCGGATGTGGAAGCGGTATTGGGCTTTGCCGGTGCGCTGGATGCATTCACTTTCGTGCCAGGCAAGCATCCGGCGTTGCACCCGGGGCAAACCGCACGCATTGAGCGCGAAGGGCGTTTGGTCGGCTATATCGGCGCTATCCACCCTGAGTTGTCGAAAGCTCTCGGTCTCGACCGTCCGGTCTTCGTTTTCGAGTTGGTCCTGGCCGAAGTTGCGTCGGGTAAAATGCCGAAATTCCGTGAGTTGTCGCGCTTTCCTGAAGTGCGTCGTGACCTGGCCTTGCTGGCTGATCGCGAAGTTGCCGCCAGCGCGGTGCTGGATGTAATCCGTGAAAATGCAGGCGAATGGCTGACGGACCTCAGGTTGTTTGACGTGTACCAAGGTAAAGGCATTGATCCTCATAGAAAAAGCCTTGCGGTTGGCTTGACCTGGCAGCATCCATCGCGCACTCTTAACGACGATGAGGTGAACTCCACGACGCAAAATATCCTCACCTCGCTTGAACAAAGGTTGAACGCCACGTTAAGGAAGTGACGTATGGGGGCTCTGACGAAAGCTGAAATGGCCGAACGTCTCTACGAAGAGCTAGGCCTGAACAAACGCGAGGCCAAGGAATTGGTCGAGCTGTTTTTTGAGGAAATCAGGCACGCTCTCGAAGATAACGAACAGGTCAAATTGTCCGGTTTCGGTAACTTCGATCTTCGCGATAAACGCCAGCGTCCTGGCCGTAATCCGAAGACGGGTGAGGAAATCCCGATCACGGCACGCCGTGTGGTCACCTTTCGTCCAGGGCAGAAGTTGAAGGCCCGAGTTGAGGCTTATGCTGGAACCAAGTCATAACGACGAGCTCCCGGTCATCCCGGGCAAGCGCTACTTCACCATCGGCGAAGTCAGCGAGCTCTGTGCGGTCAAACCGCATGTGCTGCGTTATTGGGAGCAGGAGTTTCCTCAGCTCAACCCCGTCAAGCGCCGCGGAAATCGCCGGTATTATCAGCGCCAGGATGTGCTGATGATCCGGCAGATCCGCGCGCTGCTTTATGATCAGGGGTTCACCATTGGTGGCGCGCGCCTGCGTCTTTCCGGGGATGAGGCCAAAGACGACACCACCCAGTACAAGCAATTGATCCGTCAGATGATCTCCGAATTGGAGGATGTCCTGATGGTTCTCAAGAAATAATTTCGGCTTTTAAAATACTTCCAAATTTCAAAAGCTTGCGATATATTCTTGATCGCTTCGTTAAGAAGCGAACCCAGTAACACGCCTAGTCGGGGCGTAGCGCAGTCCGGTAGCGCACTAGCATGGGGTGCTAGGGGTCGAGTGTTCGAATCACTCCGTCCCGACCATATTCCTGAGTAAAATCAGACACTTAAGCCGATCAGCCTGATCGGCTTTTTTGTGCCCGCGCAAAACCTGCGCAAAGAATGCGCAAAACTACCCGGTGATTTCGCTGATATTCAGGTCGGGGATTGCCTCCGACCAGACGATTTCAGCGTGGTCTCGTTGGTAGTTTTTGGTCATTGCTTCGCTTGCGTGACCGGCAATTTTCTGCCCATCTTTTCCGGCCTTCTGATACAGGTGCAGCGACAGCGCCCTGACCTCGTGAAAGCCCGGCATCTCTTCTTCCTTCCACCCTGCGTAGCACCCGGCGGCCTCACGGGCCTCCTTGAACGCACGCGTCAAATACCGCTCTTCAACCTTTGTCCAGTGATCCTTGGTCTGCGCCTGCTTCTGCTTCAGGCGATCAGGCTTACGATGCACCAGGTAGGGGGAGGCGATGTTGTCCCGGCATCGAGCGATAACGGCCTGCAGCTCATCGGTGATCAGAAAGCGAATCCAAGCTGCGTCAGTGGCCTTGGCCGTCTTCTTTTGCACCAGGTACAGGTATCCATCGCGAGCCCCGTCGAACCGCATGTCCAGGATGTCAGTCCGCCTCTGTGCTGTGATCAGGGCCAGGTCGATCGCATTCTTCAGCCAGTTGGGCGCCTTCTCGCGGATGGCCTTCAGGCCCTCTACGGTGTGGCGCTTGCGCTGCTTCTTCTCGATCCGGTTGATCGTGTTGGCGGCCGGGTTGTCAGGGCAAAGCCCCTTGGATGCGGCATGATTGAAGATGTCCACCAGCAAGGCTCGGCATTGATTCGCCGTGCGTGGGGTCAACTCGTCCAGCTGAGTGGCGATCATGCGGGTGGTGACCTGGTCTACAGTCTTGCCTGCAAACCACTTCCTGAACCGGCGGAAGTGCACTGCGTACAGCCCGAGGGTGCCTTTCGCTAGCTCCCTCGGCGGCAGCACATCCGCTTCGTACTTGTCGAGGAAACCCTCGAAGCTATCGCCTGGGCTGCCAATTACAGCGCTAATCAGGTCTGCGCCCCGCATAAATTCGAGGTTCAACTGTTTCGCGGCGTCAATGGCCTTCAGGCGATCCGAGCCGAAGGGGAAAAACTTCCCGTCGGAGGGCCGCCGGTAGCGATATGTGCCGCGCCGCGCGTCGAAGTACAGGTTCTGCGGAAGGCTCTTATTCGCGGCTTTGCGCGGCCGTGGCGCCATTACGCAGCTCCTTTCAATACCATCGAGACGAGATCATTGCCGCCCGACTTTGTGAGCGCGGCCCAATCAACGTACCAAAGCTTGCCAATCTGCTCGCCTGGGATTTTGCCGTTGCGGATGTAGTTGCGGATTGCCTGGGGGCAGGGTGGTGTTCCATTCTCCCCCCAGCGCCGGCGCTGAAACTCGCTGATCTTGATCAGTTCTTTACTCATTGGATATTTCCTCGCGGCTCAGGGCCTGGCCCGCTGGATGATGTAAACGACGCAGCTGGCGACTGCGGCAAGCCACAGCATCGAACCAGCGAACGCGGCGATGAGGGCGGCATCGGTCCCGCTTTCCCACATTGCCGGGACTGCGTAGAAGAACCAGAGCAGGGTGATCAGCAAGTAAGCCAGCAGGCCGACCAGGATCTCGAATAGCTTTTTTGCAGACATGGGGATTCCTCGGCCGCCATCTCCGGCAGGCCTTCAGGTTTATTCAGAATTGTCTTCGGGACAGGCGGCTCGGCTCTGGATAGAGTTGGTATCGCTCGCCCGGCCAGGTGTGTTTACGATGGATTGCTGAACGGCCAACAGCTGGTCAGGGTGGGCGCCAGTTCAGATTTAGGGCTAGGGCGCTTCGGAAATGTCTCGCAGACATTAGCGCTACAGGCCTTTATTGTTTCTGTGTTCGCCCAGTCCGTTGTCCTGGCTATCCGTCGACTGCAACGCGGGCTGTGGCGAACTCCTCAGGCTCTAGCCTTCGCCCAGCGACGCACATACAGTTCGCAACCGCTCGTTAGGCATACGCCATTGGCCATGCCAAGATGCGTTTTCGGCGTACTGCAGCCGCAGTGACATTGCGGTTTGCGCCCTGGTCGACTTGGCCGCAACTCTATGTACCGGATGTGCTCTGGAAGGCCACCAACCTGGCCCCAGCCATCCATGCCGCCGCGCATTGCAGCGGACCGAGCAGCTGGAGACATCGAGTTGAGATCGCTCATCGCTTCGGCCCCCTGTAGATGAGCCAGGCCATGTAGGCGAGGGCGATCATGGCTGCACCCTGCCGATCTCGGCGGCGGCCCGAACAATTGCCCGTCGAACCCCGAATTCATCCAGGGCCTCAACGGTAACGGTTGAGTCGGGGTTTCCTTTGGGTTCGCACATGACACTGTCGGTGGCGGGGCATGGGCTGATTTCGATGGCCAGCTTCACTGCCAAGCGCAACGCATCGCCATCGTCTTCCAGCGGATTCCATTGCGTGTATTCGAATCCGCCATCAAAGGTTATGGACTCAGTCGGCAGATCGAAAACACCACAGATGGCCTTTGCGGCCAGAAAGAGCAGGTCGTTGTCGGTCAGTTTCACATCGAATACCTCTCGTCGTTCCAGGCCGGAGCGCCGGCCGCGGGTGTTGGTCCGTCTTCTTGTTCGTGGGGTGACAGCTGTCGGCGGGTGTCGGCGCTGAGTTGGCTGTCGGGGATGCAGAAGATCGATGCGCCCTGGTAGACCTTGTAGAGATAGCAAGTCACCCCGCGCATGTCGTCATGCACTACGCGGACGCTACTATCGATCAGTTCTTCGGCGCCGGCGCCGGTGGCCAGCAGCAGGAGGCAGAGGGCGAGGCGGGTCATAGTTGGCTCACCTTTTCGAAGTGGAAGACGACCTCGGCCCCCGTTTCGGCGATCAAGCCGTAGGCCTTGGCCAGGCGGTAGATGGGGTGGTACTGGTTGAGGCTGTTGACGTGGCCGGCCAGCCAGCGGCGCCAGTCTTCAAGCTGCATACGGTGCTTGCTCAGGTTGCACGGCACGCAGGCGGGCATCATGTTGGCCAGGTTGTGGTTCTGCAGCTGCTCAGCCACCCGCTCATCAGGCAGGCGAATCACCGGCTCGAAGTGGTCGGCGTGCCAGACTTGGCCCAGGTCGTTGCCGCAGTATGCGCAGCGGCCGCCGTATTTCAGGCGGACCAGCTCGCGCTCGGTTTTCTTCAGGCGCACAGGTGCTCCTTGGCCGCCATATCGCGGCAGCAGGCAAAAAAGTTAAGGTTCTGGTGACTTTAATTGGTGGCGGGGTGTCCACCGGTCACGAGGAGTGCTTCGCTCCTCATTAGTGGCGGTGGATCACATGAGCTCAATTAGCAGAGATCAACAGTTTCTGGCGTACGAACTGCTTCGAAACCTCGATACCTACACTTCTCAAACTATGAGTAAGGTTGTGTATGGTGTGACGTCCTCCTCCACCTGGCGCTCGGATTGCGACAAGCACCGACGCGTCTTTGAAGAATGGATGGATTTTGCTGCAACGATGCATCTGCCCAAGCCGTCGGACGCAGACTGATCGCCGCTTGCCCGATTCAGTACTCAACCTCTCCCGCATCCCGTTCGGCCAGCTTGGCGCGCAGGGTGTCGCGCTCTTGCTCCAGCTCGTCGATCCGGTCCATGGCCTGATCGACGACCTTCTGCGCTTCGTGCACGTCGATCCATCTGCCCAGGGCCTTGTCCTCGAACTTCTGGATAGAGTTGCCCGAGGGGGAAAGGAGGAAGGCGTACCGCGGAATTGCGTTCAGTTTGTCCCAGAATTCACGCCCTGGGCGCTGCGTGCTGCTGGTTTTATTTTCTGTGGGCATGGTGAGTCCTTGCCGGGCTGGCCCTGGCGGTTAGGTGCTACGATTGCGCCTTTCCTGGTGGGGTAGGCAGATGACGCGGCACGATATTTACGATGAAATCGATGGTTTTCAGGTCTGGAACTACATGGAGTGCGACAGGGACGAGGATGGCCGGGAGACGGCCTGGCGCATCAATGTCGAGATCAAGCGCAGCGGCGAGGTCGTGGTGCCGGTTGTTGCGGGTGATCGAACCTACGCTGACCGCGGCCTGGCTCAGGTTGCCGGGCGCGAGCTGGGAGCGAAGCTGATTGCTGAGCGGTTAGCGTGACATCTCCTTGGCTCGCTTCTTCGACCAAGCCAGCACGTCAAGCACAACGCTTTTGCTGAACATGCTGCGCTGGCGGTAGTAGTCGACAGCATCGCGACTCACGATGAAGCAGACCGATTCCTTGAATTTCAGCTTGCGCAGCTCGTCGTGGACATTCTTCACGATGAACTCATGAGGGGTCATAAGGCCACCCATTCGTTCTTGGCGTTGTAGTGGCCGTGCCAGTTGCCGAGCTTGAATGTCAGGGTTCCGGGCGTACACAACCAGGCCCTGCTGATGGGGCCGCTAGTAAGCTGGTAGCTCCTTTTCAGCGCTCGAAGAACGCGCCGGCGAATGCGAGGGCGAGACAGATCAATCCGCTTGATGCGGAGGGGGGGGGGGTAGACATGGCATTGCCTCCGGGGCAGATGGGTTACGACTTTTTGAAGGTTTTGGTCAGCGCTGCGTTGACACTGTTGCCGCGCTTCAGCACGACCCGGGCCAGTGCGGCCCGGTCCTTTTGGCTATGGCTGGCCTGGCCAAGCAGGCCGAAGTAGCTGTTTGCCGTTTCGCGCAGATCTTCGGCCGGCGCCGCCGCGGTTCGCTTCAGCGCCTGGGCGACTGATCGTTTCCGTGTTGTTCGTCGCCATGGCTTGATGACGTGCCCGACAAAGTCCACGCCGCGATCGATGGGCTGGAGAATGGTCTTGCTAGGGTTGAGCTTGGCGCCAAGGCTTGGCAGGAATGCTTCGACCCGGGCCAGCCACTCGTTCAACTTCTGCGGCGATTCGTGCAGGAAGACGAAGTCGTCGACGTAGCGGATGTAGTGTCGAGCCTTCAGCGTGTGTTTGGCGAACTGGTCCAGGGCGTCCAGGTACACGTTCGCGAAGAACTGCGACGATAGGTTGCCGATCGGTAGCCCCAGGTACGCTGGCTGCGCAGTGAGCCGCTTGTGCTGCGGCACCCGGTTGAACAAGTGGGCCGGGCTGCGCGTCTCGTAGTTATCCCTGGGATCGTGCATCAGCACCTGGAGGGCCAGTTGCAGCCACCAGGGCTCGCTGATCCGGTCGGTCAGCTGTCGAGCCAGAACGCGCTTGTCGATGGCGACGAAGAAGTTTGCGAGGTCGCACTTCAGGTAAAAGCCCGGTCGTAACCAGTTCTGCGTCTGGCTACGAATCTTCGATTCAAGACGCTTTGCGGCGTACAGCGTGCCGCGGCCTGGGATGCAAGCGCAGCTGTCCGCAATGAAAGTGCGCTCGATGGCCGGCCCGATGTGGTTGTACAGCAGGTGATGAACTATGCGGTCGCGGAAGTCGGCGGCCCATACTTCCCGGGCCTTTGGTCTTGTCACGACGAAGCAGATAGAGCGGCCTGGCCGGTAAGTGCCGGCGATCAGGTCGTCGTAAAGTTCCAGTAAGTTGATCTCCATGTCCTGCTCGTATCGCCGAGCGCTTGCGGTGTTCCGCTTGCGTCGTCGGCAATCGTAGTAGGCCTGGACGAGATCCTCGAACTGGAAGGGAGCAACACTCGAATCTGCGGACAGGACGCACGAGCCGCTCGTTGTTCTTGTCGTTGTTGTTGAGCCAGCCATTCTCAAAGTCCATGTTGTAGGCGTTGTTGGCTGAGTACTGCGACCTGCCGTGCTATCTACGTCGCTCTGCCGAAGGCGATGCCGATCAGCAGAGAAACTGCGCGAGACCAGCCCGAACGCTTTAGATCGGCGGTATCTCTGATGCGCATGGCGGTGTCCAACTGGACAGCGGCACGACCAGATTCAGCGCACAGGCAGGAGGGCCGTGACCCTCATGCAACGGGCGCGGTTGCGATTGCGGATTTCTTCCAGGCATTGGCCTGTCGGCCGACGGAGGCCGTGAGCTTCATTGCTTTGGCGTGCTGCCCTTTGCTGATCAAGCCCTTGTTCGTCAGGACGCGGAGCAGGTAGTTGAGCACCCAAACGCTTTCCAGAAGGAGGTTCAGGTGAGGCAGCTTCTCCCGCGCCATGTTGGCCCGGCCAATCAGCACCAGGACCTGTAGGCATTCGTCCCGGATTTTTGACCCGACAACCTGTTTCAGATCGCGAGGGATGTTCCTGACTAGGTCGAGCGCAAGTCCGAGCAGTTCTTCTGCCGTTCCGTGGATTTCCAGTTCCGTGTGCAGGGCCATCCTGGCCTCCTCGAAAAGCGAGGGCGCCAAGGCGCCCAGGAATGAATCATTGAATGATCAGAAGTACTTTCTGCGGACAGGACGCACGAGCCGCTCGAGGCCCTTGCCGCCGTGGCTGAGCCAGCCATGCTCAAAGTCCATGATGCAGGCGCCGTAGGCTGAGTACTGCGAACTGGTCCAGTGCCAGGGCTTGCTGAACAGGTGCGGCACCGTGATTTCGAGATGGGTCGCCTCACGCCTGGCCATTAGATAGAAGTCACTGTGTCCATCGCGTTCGAAGTTGGCGCAGAACTGGGCGGCAGGGTGGTCATGCTCTCGGTTGCTGCTTGCCAGGTAAGCGGTGTTGGCCTGCCCATCCCAGGGGGATTTTGCGCCATCGAGTTCTTGGCCGTAGCCGCCCCACTCAAGGTCTGCCTCGACATCTTCGCCCGTTGGCACGATCAGGTAATAGGGGCGGTCGCCGCCCTGGAACAGGCCGCCGTTGACGCCGCCTTCGCCGGGCCAGTATTCGCCGATTGCCGGGATGCCAGATGGCGCCGCTGCCGGCTTCGCGGAAACGCTCAGTTCGGTCAGCACTTGCAGCGCTAGTGCGGCATCCGGAGTGGTCAACATGGTTTCGCCTTTGCTTACGGTGATCAGTTGCATGGGATGCTCCTACGCGTGGAATAGGGTGCAGGCGGCCGGCGCTTCCCGGCGCGCTTCTGGTCTGATCGTCATCCTGACGAACCCGGAATCGCCTGCAAAAAAAGGATTGAAGAAGCGAATTACTGGATGGGAAGGCTGCGGACAGGACGCACGAGCCGCTCGGTGCTCTTGGCGTAGAGGCTGAGCCAGCCATGCTCAAAGTCCATGAGGTAGGCGCCGTGGGCTGAGGACTGCGTGCTGAGCCAGTGGAAGCGATCATCGCGCAGGGTGACCAGGCCGTCGGCCTTAGCCGCCATCAGCAGTTGGCCTTCCAGGCAGGAAGGGATATGCGCTCCCAGCCCCAGGGCCTTGATAGCGATCTCGCTGCCAGCTTCGGCCATGGCGCGGGTGTTCGCCTCGCCGTCGCTGTAGCTGTCCGCCCCGGCGATCTTCGCGCCGTACTTACCCCATTCTCCGTTCAACTCGTTGTCGAGCAGCACCAGGGCGCGCTCCTCGCCGTTGAGCCAGTAGCGCGTGACGAAGGTGCCGCCGGCCAGTGGCTGGCCTCGCTCGGGAAGATCCGCGGCGGCGATTACTTGCTGGGTCGTTTGAGTCATTGTGTTTCTCCAGGGTATGCGCCGCCCTCCGGTGACCGGATGCGCAGCGTTGGGTAGGGGTTATGCGTGGTTGATGGTGATGCTGTTTTCCTGGGCGATCATCTGCACCCGCTTCGGCCTCATCGACATCGCTGCGCCGATCTGCTTGGCGTTGAGGCCGTTCTCGGCATGCCTTCGAACTTCTGGGGCAAGTCGCGCCCGCTCGATCCGCAGGCGCTCCTGATGCCCTTTCGCGCCGTAGTCCATCGTTTCACCGCTGACGCCTTGGGTTATCTGCTGTGCCACGCCGCCGCGGCTGAAGAACTGGTCCAGCTTGCGGTTCAGGTCGTCGATGATGCTGTCCCGCGGATGCGGCATTGGTTCCCCAATCATTTCACCCGGCCCTCGATATCGACCTTTGCGCCGTCGGCGCGCGACTCCAGCTCCTGGGCCAGGTTGATCGCCGCCTTCCAGCTGAAGCGGAACCCCTTCACTTTTCCGGTTGACCGCTCGATCACGTGGTAGGCATTCGAGCCCTTGGTCACGACCTGGAAGCGGACTTTGCTGGCCGGCGCCTCCTTGCCGATCATGGCGTAGAACTCGGCAGTGGCCGCGGTGGCGCGAATGTGAAGTGCGATATTGCCGTCGATACGAGCTTGCATTGCAGGGTGCATGGCTTATCCCTCGGTAGTGGGGTTGCGTTCACTCGTCAGCACTCTGGCTGCCTGCCGGTTGCCGTTGGGCGCAGGGGAGAGTGCTGGCGAGTAAAGGCAGGCGTAAAAAAGCCCGATCGCTGACCGGGCTTTTCTGTTGCTCACGGGTACCACCCTACGCGAGCGTTGATGCCTTCATTGGGAAGGGCTTTCAGGCTGGGCTACTTCATCATGGTGACTTCCTCTTGGGTGCGCCGCTGGAAGTGGCGGGCGCTCGCCGATCGCAAGGTGATGCAGGGGGCCGGCTCTGCCGGTGTGTGCTCATCCGCATCCCAAAGCCCGCTCCACGAACGGGCAGAGGTGATGCTCAGGCGACTTCAAGCAGGGCGATGGCGGTGCGGTAGCGCGCGGCGTTTTTGCGGTTGTTTTCGGCGCCTTCCAGGTCGCCCTCGGCCTCTTGGATCGGCGCGTTGGTTTCGGCGGTGGTGGCGAACCGGTCCAGATCGGCAATTGCGGCTTCGTGTTCCATGGAGTGTTCCTCTGGGTTGTGAATCAAGAAAGAAGATCGGGCGCCTCGGCGCGCCGGACGATGCGCACTTGTGCTGTTCGGCGCTCCGGCACACGACGATCACGCCGCATTGAGTTGTCGTCGAACATCGAGTGCATGGCGATCAGCGCCGCCAGGAAGACGCACATCGGCGAAATGATCTGGCGGCGCATGGCCTCGGCCACCAGTGCGGTGCGCCGCGTCACGCCGAGCTTGAACATCGCATTGGAGATACGCTTGACCACCGTGCCCGGCGCGATGCCAGCCTCCTTGGCGATCTCCTTTGCGGTGAAGCCCTGGGCAACCCAGAGCAGGAACTGAAGTTCTCGCGGTGCAAGGCCGCGTCCGAGGTGACCCTTCCATGCGCCGCTGTTGAGTGTGGCTTCCATCGTTGTGACTCCCGGTTGTTTTCCCGCTGCCACCGATGCGGTGGCAGAAGTGAAAAGATCCGTGTTGCCGGCCGGCGATCAGCTACTGGCTACGTTCTCGACGGCCTATTTCGTGACAATCAGTGCACCACACCACCGGTATCCGGGTGACGTAGTTCGCTGATTGCGGTCCCACCAGGATCCGAGGTCGATACTGCAACGCTTAGGGAGGCTCCTGCCTATGAGCGTGCTAGCTACCTTTCCCACCAGGTGGTGTGTTGCGCTGGCTGTTAAAGAGCGGCGGTCCTGTTGAGGCCCTTCGCAGTGGATGCGTCTGGCTGCGATGGGCTGAATATGAACTACAGGTTCACATTGCGTCAAGTACCAAAAGTACATATTTTTTTTGAAGACTCACAGATCGGCAATTTGAGGGATCTCCGTAATGGGATTTACGAAGAACAAAAGGTTCGCTATGCTCGCCTCAAAATTACTGTATGAATGTACAGGTATTGGAGGGGGGTTTATGGCGCAGCAGAGCAAAAAGAACGACTCAGGAATCAAGCCGATGAATCCCATGGAGCGGCTTGTGCTGCGCGTGTCATCGATGATCAACCACCCGATTGCCCAAGAGCGGCGGGAGGTGAGGATTCATCGGCTTGATACGGACGGGGAGAGGGAGTGGTCGGAGATTCTTGGCGCGCTATCAGAGGCGGACGGCATCGACATGACATTTCACGATGAAGACGAGTCAATCACGCTGCGCTGGGAGCCCTCTGTAGATGAAGAGCGCGTGGTAGTCGTAGAGGACGAGCCGACTCTGGAGACGGCGCCTTTCTGACGCACATAAAAAAGCCCGCTTAGATGGCGGGCTTCTGAATCTACGGCCAGATCAAACCAGGTTCGCGTTCCACACCAGCAGAACGCGGGCCTGGATATAGGTTTCATCAACAAAAATATCCTCGGCCTTGTGCTTCCGATTGTCGGAGATCATCTTAAATTTGTCCTTTCCCTTCATCTGTAGGCGCTTGATGTACTGGAAGCCCTGGTACGAGAAGAAGTAAATCCCGTCACCGATGAATTCCTTGATACTGATGTCGACCAGAAGGGGGTCGCCATGCTTCATGGTCGGCGCCATCGACTGGCCCCAGCCCGTGATGATCTTCAGGTGATAGTGCTCTTTGAACTCGACGCCCATCGCCTTGAGCTGCGAAGGACTGACGCGCACATCCTGAAGCAGCTCAGGGTAGTCGTGATTGACTTCGCCGCCGCCCATGGCTCCGCGGATGTCGTAGTGAGCGATCCATACTTCGTCGCCTACCTTTCCGGGCCTGTAGGCGTCATTCACCAGAGCACCGCCGACTGACTCGAGTTCGTCGCCATTGGCAGCCGCCAGCAATTTCCTCCGCAGCTCGTCCGGCAGGCCTTTGCCCGCCAGCATCTCGCGAACTTTATCGGCCGCCGTGGTTGCAGATTCTTGCGCGCCAGGGCTCACCGAAAGATCAGGACCCTCGCCGGAAGCATGCTGCAACCACTCGATCCTCACTCCGAGAAATGAGGCAATTGCCTGCATCTTGGCGGGCCCCGGGATTGACTCACCGTTCAGCCATTTGCTCGCAGCCTTGGGCGTGACCTTGGCAATTTCAGCCAGGCGAGCGCCGGCCCCCCACTGATCAATGCCTTTTGCGGCAACTGACTTCTTGAGGCGGGAGGCAAACGCAGCGCGTATCTCTTCGATTTGAACCATAGGTTCAATATCGCATGCCCTTGCATGTACTTTCAGTTCCGACATAACATGTACTGCAAGTTCATATTTTCGCCTGGAGGCCACATGAGCCCGCTTAAGAAATCAATCAAAGACGCCGGCGGCGTTCCAGTGGTTGCCAGGGCATGCGGCAAGAGCCCGCGAGCCGTTTACAAGTGGCTGACTGCCGAATGCTTGCCGCGCACTGAGTACACCGGTGAGACCCGTTACGCCGAGCGTATCGCGGCACTGGCATCAGCCAATGGAAAGCCTTTCGAGCCTTCCTGGCTTCTGTCTGAAGCCCCCCCAAGAAATCGGTCCCCTGACGAGACGAATTATGCGTGACCTGGCTTTGCGCCAGTAGAGACGTGAATTAGCTGTGAATTTAACCAGTAGGAGAGCGAAGAGGTGGGAATAGAGATGGTTGCAGACAGCTTGTTGGTCGCCTGCGGAGCTTTTGGTTTTTCTGCCTTCTGTTTCGTGGCTGGTTATGTCGCTGGCGGATCGAAGCGCGAGGGATCCGTAACCTTTCCTCTGGCGCACGTCAGCTTTGATCATTCGGCCAGCGATATAGACCGCTTGAAGCTTTTGGATGAGGCGCGCGCCGCCGTTCTGGATGGACGCTTAAGCCAAGCCAAGAACCTTAAGAATTACCGCGCCACCAATCAAGCCAGCAAGCCAGGGGATCCCCTTGAAGAGTGATTTCTTGTGCTTTTCCCAGAATGCGCGCATCGGCGGCCGATCAACTTGTAGCCAAGGTAATGGCTCATCAACGACCCGCCATTCGTCATCCCAGTGCTTGACCTTCCAGCGCGCCAGCAGCGCCTTGATTTTTTTCATGTCCGGTCTCCGTGACCTTTTCGTGTGGAAGCAAAAAGCTACCACGGATGCGCCGGACACCCATAACGCCTGAGTCGCAGGCATAAAAAAACCGCCTGGCAGGGCGGTCTTCTGAAACAACAACGAGGTCGATTATGCATTCCTCAATCGATGCACGCAATACGTCACGGCCTGGCTTTCCTTTCGGAGCGCATCAATGAGCACCATCATCATGACTGCATGCTGGGCGCTCCAGGGCATGAGCCCCGCGCAGAAAGCGGTTCTTATCTCCCTTGCCGACAATGCCAACGACGACGGCGTTTGCTGGCCTTCCATCGCGACTATTGGGGCGCGCACCTGCCTTTCGGAGCGAGCTGTGCGCAACGCACTGCGCTGGCTTGAAGAAGTGCAATTACTGACAAGCCATCAGCGCTTCGGCCGTTCGACCTGGTACACCCTGACCCCGGCAGCATATGCCCCCGGCACGATATGCCCCCCGGCACCAGATGCCCCATCACCCCGGCAGGAAATGCCCCCCACCCCGGCACCAGGTGCCCCCAGAACCGTAAAGGAACCATCAATTGAACCGTCACCTGATGGCGATCGCGTTTCGCGTTCGCCGTCCTGCCCGGTTCAGGACATCGTCGAGTTGTTCAACCGATTGCTCACTCCAGCCCTCCCAGCCGTCGTGTTGGTGTCGGAGGTGCGCAAGAAACAACTCAAGGCCCGGTGGAACCAGAGCGATGTTCACCAGAGCCTGGAATTCTGGGCTGACTACTTCGCCTCGGTTGCCAAGTCGGATTTCCTGATGGGGCGCCTTGCCGGCAAGTTCGGTGGCGCGCCATTCCGCGCGACCTTCGACTGGCTGATTGCCCCGACCAACTTCGTGAAGGTGGTGGAGGGCAACTACCATGCGTGAGCCCTACAGCCTCGAAGCCGAACACGGCCTGCTGGGCGCGATGCTGCAGCGCCCCGAACTGATCGACACCTTGTCGGACGACCTGTCGCCGGAGTCGTTCTACTTCGCCGAGAACGCCGAGGTGTTCCGCGGAATCATGGCGCTGCGCGCTGCCGGCAAGGCGGTGGATATGCTGACCGTGGCCGATCACATCGGCATGCTCGACAACGGCGACCGCGCCCTGGGCCACTGCGCTGCGCTGGTGAACAATACGCCGAGTGTTGCCAGTGCAGGAACCTACGCCGGGATTGTGCGAGAGCGTGCAGTGGAGCGCGCCCTGTACGACCTGAGCGATCGCACGCTGGAGATTGTGCAGGGTGGTGGCGACATCCAGGAAAAAATCGCCGCGGTGCAGGCGGCGGCGATGGCGATCGACTCGGGCACCGATGGCGAGGAGATTGTGAAAGCCGGTGATCTCATGGCCGAACAGCTCGAGGTCTGGCAAGAGCGCCACGACCGTCTGATGCGCGGTGAAACCCTGATCGGCCTTTCGACGGGCCTGGCGGATCTCGATGAGAAAACCGGCGGCCTGCAGCCAGAGCAACTGATCATCGTGGCCGGTCGTCCAGCAATGGGCAAAACCACCCTGGCTATGGGCTTCGTTCTGGATGCCGTGGTGCGCCAGAAGAAGTCGGGGTTGGTCATCAGCCTGGAGATGAGCAAAGGCGCGCTGATGGATCGAGCCGTAGCAGCCACGGGCAAGGTCCCGCTCAGCTTGATCAAAGACGGCTCAGCCTGCCAATCGCATGGCGCCGAACTCTGCGCTGCGGCCGGGAAGATCCAGCACGCAAATCTCTTCATTGCTGATCGCGCCGCGGCCTCTGTTGGGCGCATACGTTCGCTGGCTCGCCGGCACAAGCTGCGTTACGGCCTCGACATCCTGATGATCGATTACCTGCAGCTCATGGATGGCGTCGGCGGCAATCGCACAGAAGAAGTGAGCAGCATCAGTCGTGGCTGCAAACTGCTTGCTCGCGAACTCGGCATTCCGGTCGTGCTGCTGAGCCAGCTGTCGCGGGAGTGCGAGAAGCGCCCCAACAAGCGCCCCGTGAACTCCGACCTGCGGGAGTCCGGCGCTATCGAGCAGGACGCCGACGTGATCATGTTCGTCTACCGCGACGAGGTCTATCACGAGAACAGCGAATTCAAGGGCGTGGCCGAGATCATCATCGGCAAGGGGCGGGACATTGAGACCGGCACCGTGCGCGCCGCTTTCCTGGGGCAGTACAACCGCTTCGAAAACCTATCTGCGAGCTGGCAGCCGCCGGTTAAAACGAGCTCCCCTCCGGAGAGGTCGCTCGCGTCTCGCTATGCCCACAAAGGGGTCCCCGCATGACTGACCCAATGCACCTACAGCCATGCCTGGCTGAATACCGTTACGCCCTCTACTGCCGCTCAGACCTGTTCGGACTGTGCGAATCACCCCAGCCGCCAGTGGCGATCTATCGCGAGGAAGGTCTTGCAGAGGCCCATGGCCGCCGCATGTGGCCGACCGCGTATCGCGTCGTCGATCTTCATGGAGAAGACAGCCCATGCGTCAAAGCAAGTTGACCAAAGCCGCCCGCGGCCGGGAATGTCAGGTGCGCATTCCAGGCGTCTGCAACGGCAACCCTGAAACCACTGTGTTGGCCCATTACCGAATGGCCGGCACCTGCGGCATTGGCACCAAGCCGCACGACCTGCAGGGCGCCTGGGCCTGTAGCGCATGCCATGACGCCTGCGATGGCCGTAGCCGCTTTGTCGACCGCGGCACGGTGCGGCAGTACCACGCAGAGGGCGTGATGCGCACCCAGGCCGCACTACTCAATGAAGGAGTGCTCATCGCATGACAAATACCGCTGCTGTGAAAATCAGCGATGCAGAAATTCGTCGGCAGGCCGCCGGCAAAGTTCGCGACCTACGGGCGCTGGGCAGCCGCGGCCTCTACTTTCGATTCCACCGGTCGCGCGACCGCGGATCCTGGTATTTGATCCACAAGGGCAAGTGGAACCTGATCGGCTCATATCCCGAGCTGAGCGCCGCCAATGTGGCTGCGGCCCTGCCGAATATCCGTCTGCGCCTGGAGGCCGGGGAGGGGGCCAGCTTGTCCGGCTGGGTGCTGGTCGGTGATTTGCTGTCGTGGTACGCCGAGCGCATGGCCCGTGACCGCAATCTGTCGAGCAAGCGCAAGAGCACCGCGGCCTCGGCCATGAAGTGCCACCTGATTCCGCGCCTGGGCGAGATGCCGCTGGCTGAGATCAACAAGGCCACCTTGGACAGCCAGCTGATGTGGTCGCTTCAGGAAACGCTGTCCATCGACTACGTGCGCCTGGTGTTCCAGCTGCTGGCCCTGGCCTTCCGGGCCGCGTTCAAGCTGGGACTGATTCCGGCCAATCCCATGGCCGGGGTCAAGTTCAACGACTTCTCCAAGGCCAAGGTCGGGGTCAAACCGTCGCGCCTTCGTGGTGTGCAGCTGGCGGACCTGATAGCGCGCCTGCATGGCGTTCTGCCAGCGGCGCCGCAGGACGCCCTGCTGGCTCTGCTGATGCTCTGCCACGGTACTCGGATCGGGGAGACCCGCCAGGCGCGCTGGTCGCATATCAGCCTGGCCGAGCGCGAGTGGTTCATTCCCGCAGAGCACACCAAGACCGGCGTCGAGCATCACCTGCCGCTAACCGATCAGGTGTGCCGCCTGCTGCTCAAGCACCGCGAGACCCAATTCGCCGCGGGCTATGACGGCCAGTTCCTGTTCCCGGCGCGCAATGGCAAGCCCCTGAGCGAGTCCCAGGCCAGTGCGGTGTTTACCCGGCTGGGGCAGGGCGAGTGGACCAGCCACGACCTGCGCAAGTTGGCCAGGACGGCCTGGGCGGACCTGGGCATTGACCACCTGATCGGTGAGCTGCTGATCAACCACGCCATGGGCCACAACGTGAAGGTGTACATCCAATCCGACGTGATGGCCCGCAAGCGCGAGGCCCTGGAGCAGTGGCACGCCCATCTAGATCAGAAGGGGTTTGCGCTGATTCACGGCTTGACCGGCGTTAGATCCGGAGATTCCGGTAAATCGCTGGAAGCCACGCAGAACAAGGGCCGCAAGGCCATTCAGGAAACAACCATAGGCGAGGATTCAAAATGACCAAAAAGAGCCATGGCCCCGCCTTTGTGCGCCGCCAGATCCCACTCACCGACTGCCCGTCCTGTGCCGGGAAGGGGTTGATCAAGGGCGTGTTTCACCAGCTCGACTGCATCGGCTGCCATGCATCTGGCCTGGTACGCGCCGAGACGCTGGAGCCGCTGCCGGTGGATGAACTGATCGTCCAGCTCGGCATGCTGGTTCGGCAGGGCGGACGCCCTGCGATCCTGCCGCCAGGCTCGCCGACCTCAATGGCAGAGCTGTACCAGCAAACCAATTCGCGCGGGCCTGGTGGCTCGTCGTTCAAGGGGGATTGAGCATGCGAATCGCAGAACTGACCGAACAAGAAGCGAAGGTAGCGCAGATGCTCGGCGATGCCTGGAATGCATACGTGAAACTGCCCGTCGAGCACCCGATGGAGCGCCAAGAGTTTTGCACAGCTATCCATGCATGCCAGGACAAGATCCTCGGGCGGGCAGGGCGCCGTGCTTTTCATTCGGTGGCACCTGCCGCCAAGGAGGATTGAGCCATGGCCTTCACACCAACATTTAAAGAGCGCGCAGCCGAGGATCTGCTTGAGCATTGGGGGCGCTGGGTCGTGCTGGGCTCTGGTGTGTCCTGCTGCGCTTCCCGCGAGAACACGATCCTGTCGCCGATGATCACCGACGACGATGCGCTGATGATCGATGGAATGATGGGTCGCCTGCTGAAGCGCTACCCCGAGTGCGGCCAGGTTCTGATGCGCTACTACACCAGTCGTGATACTTCGCTGATGGAGGTCGGCAGGAAGATGAAGTTCGGCGAGGAGAAGACCCGCCAGCTCTGGAAGGCCGGAGTGGCCTGGATTGATGGTGCGCTCGACATTCGACGTCAGGCCGCTTGACAGGCCCGGGGACTACCTATAGATTTCAGTTACTTTGCGGTTTTTCCGCGTGCAAAGCCCGTCGTCACGATGGGCTTTTTGCTTTCTATCACCCATGAGCCTCGGCATTTGCCGGGGCTTTCTTGTTTCTGGAGCACGGCAATGCAGAGTCACGACTTCGTTGAGGGTGTATCTGGTTGGCGATTGAGCAAGGACAAGCTGGAGCTGTTCGGCGGGCCATGGCCGATCATCATTGGCAACCTCGATGCACCAGAGCGTCGTTCAGGCGCTGATCAGCTCAAGCCGTTCATCGTGGTTGATGGTGCGACGTACATTCGCAAAGAGGAGGTCGACAGCGCGTCGACCTCAGGGCCGAAACTCAGTGACTCCTGGGCAGTGAACATGGAGCTGCTCAATGGCAAACCCGTCGTTGCTGGTATTGGCGCAGGTCTCGACTCCCAGCTCCAGGTAAACGCAGATAGCTATGCCATCCACTTCCGCCCCGAGAGCACCGTACAGCCCGGAAAGGCTGGCGGTGCGTCCTCGATGCTCGACGCCATGGCTAGCTTGATCGCTGAAACATCACTCGGCGAGGACGTGTTGAGCGAGCCCACGGCAATCGCCGACCAGGTCCGCGACGTTCTGCGCGCCGAGCTCAAGCCAGGCGGCATGCTGTGGCGCCGCTGATCGCCACAAACAATTAATGCACTCCCCGAAAGGGAGGAATCGAGATGCCAAACATGCCTGATAAACCAGATACCTGGCTGCTCGTCCTTGCGTGGCTGAGCCAGCACGCGCCGACGATCTATGCCGGCGCGCTGTCGTTTGTAGTGGGTGCGCTACGCATCATCTACGGCGGCGGGACTCGGCGCCAGGCACTGCTCGAGGCCTGTCTCTGCACCTTGATCACCATCGGGCTGATACCGCTGCTCGAGTACTTCGGGTTGCCGCAAAGCTTCGCCACTCCGGCAGGCGTGTTCATTGGCTTTCTTGGTGTGAAGAAGATCGCTGTTCTAGCTGATCGGTTCGCTGACTTTAAGATCCCGAGGCGTGCTGAGTGATGGCTTGCAGTGGATGCTCTGCCCGCCGAGCGCGAGCGGCGAAGTGGCTGATGATTGCAGCAGAGCGAGCGAGGTCGATCGTTCTGCCCGCATCATTAAAAGGAGATCGCCACGATGGCAAGGCTGAAGACGTTGAGAAGTCGAGTCCAAACCCAGGCTGACCGATTGCCGGCCGTCAACACAAACTCATGGCGTGCTACGAAGGAGACTTCTGCGCAGCGCGGCTACGGTTACAAGTGGCAGAAGGCCCGAGAGGTATGGCTACGCGATAATCCGCTATGCGTCTACTGCGAGCGAGCTGGGCGCGTGGCAGCTGGCGTCGTTGTAGACCACAAGGTTGCGCATCGGGGAGACATGGATCTGTTCTGGGATAGATCCAACTGGCAGACCCTCTGCAAGCACTGTCATGACTCGGTCAAACAGGCTGAGGAAGCGGCAGATTGGGGCTGAGGTGGGGGGGGCACTAAAATATAGGGCCTCTTCCGCTTCCAGACCGCGCCCGACCTCACGCACACATTTTTTCCCGTTTCAGGAAAAGTTAACCATGGCTTTAACCGACAAGAAGCGGCGGTTTGTTGACGCTTTGCTGTCGGGAGCCACAAATCGCGAGGCGGCAATCGCCGCCGGATATTCCGAGAGAACCGCATCACAAGCGGGCTCCAAGCTGGCCAAGGATGATGATGTGCTGACCGAAGTCGGGCGGCGCCTCAAGCAGAAGCAGGCTACCAGCTCTGAGGTTAAACCTGCTCGAAAAGTTAAAGGCGAGGATGCCTCTGAGGAAGAGCCGGATGAGGTTGCGCTCACCCATACCGATGACCCCCGGGTCTTCCTAACTGAGCTGATGAATGCAGGTTCGGCAGACCTCCGCATGCGACTGGACGCAGCCAAGACACTGATGCCCTATGTGCACGGAAAGGTCGCCGACCAGGGCAAGAAAGAACAGAAGGCTGACGCCGCCAAGGAGGCGGGGAAGGGCAAGTACTCCCAGGGCAAACCGCCAGCCGGAAAGCCATCACTCAGCATGGTCAAGGGGTAGGTTATGCAATGGACTACTGCCTGCCCGGAATGGTGGCGGCTTCTGGCTGCCGGCGAATCGATTATCCCGGCACCCCTGTTCCCGGATGAAGCAGAGGCCAGCCTCGAGGTATTCAAGGGGCTGAAGATTGTCGATGCCCCTGGTAGCCCGACAATTGAGGCATCTTGCGCACCGTGGGTGCTGGCCTTCGCCGGCGCAGTGTTCGGCAGCTACAACAGCGAAACCGGCGAGCGCCTGATTCGGGAAGTGATGCTCTGCATCCCGAAGAAGAACAGTAAATCGACCATCGCCGCCGGCATCATGCTGACCGCGCTGATTCGCAACTGGCGGCTCTCGGCGGAGTTCATCATCTTGGCCCCGACCAAGGAGATTGCCGACAACTCGTTTATCCCGGCCAAGGACATGGTCAACAACGATGATGAGCTGAAGGCGCTGCTGCATGTTCAACCGCATCTTCGACTGATCACCCATCGCGAGACGGGGGCCACCTTGAAGGTGGTGGCGGCAGACAGCGACGTGGTCGGCGGCAAGAAGGCAGTCGGCGTGTTGATCGATGAGGCCTGGCTGTTCGGCAAGAACCCCAAGGCGGCGGACATGATCCGCGAGGCCACCGGCGGTCTGCTGTCCAGGCCGGAAGGCTTCATCATCTGGCTGACAACTCAGTCGAACGAGCCGCCGGCCGGGGTGTTCAGGTCGAAGTTGAACTATGCCCGCGGCGTGCGAGATGGTCGCATCGACGACAACCGCTTCCTGCCAATCATCTACGAGTTCTCCCAGGAGATGATCAAGAGCGGCGATGCCCGCAAGCCTGAAAACTTCCACCTGGTCAACCCGAATATCAACTACTCGGTAGACCGAGCCACGCTGGAGCGCCTGCACATGCAGGCCGAGATCGACGGCGAGGCGGAGATGCGCGGCTTCCTGGCCAAGCACCTCAACATCGAGATCGGCCTGGCGCTCATGTCTGACAGCTGGGTCGGCGCTGCCTTCTGGGAGCCGCAGGCCAGGGAGGGCATGACGCTGGATGACCTGCTCGAGCAATGCGAGGTCATCGTGGTTGGAGGCGATGGCGGCGGACTTGATGACCTTCTCGGGTTGGCCGCGCTTGGCCGGGTCCGCGAGTCACGGGTCTGGTTGCACTGGGCGCATGCCTGGGCGCATCCGTCGGTGCTGGAGCGCCGCAAGTCAGAAGCTCCTCGCCTGCTGGACCTGCAGGCTACTGGCGACCTAACCATCGTGGACAAGATCGGTGACGACGTGGACCAGTTGGCCGCTATCGTCGCGAGGATCAACGAGGCGGGATTGCTGGACAAGGTCGGCCTTGATCCGGCTGGCATCGGCGCCGTGCTCGATGCATTGGCAGATGTCGGTATCGACGAGGAGCAGATCGTCGGCATCTCGCAAGGCTGGAAGCTCACCGGTGCAATCAAGACCACTGAGCGGCGCCTGGCCGATGGCTCGCTGTTTCATTGCGGTCAGCCGCTGATGGCTTGGGCCTGCGGCAACGCCAAGGGCGTGCCATCGGCCAACGCCTTTCTTATCACCAAGCAGGCCTCGGGCACGGCAAAGATCGACCCGCTGATGGCCACGTTCAATGCCGTGTCACTGATGGCCCTCAATCCAGAGGCCCGCGGAGGCCTGGACGATTACCTCAATAACGGATTCTTCGGACTAGTAGGCTGACCATGGCATTCAAATGGTACAACCCCATGACCTGGGGCTTCTTCGGCTACACCGACCCGACCACGGGCGACTATGTCGAGGTTGATCTTGAGGTCGGTGGCAAGCGCACCAAGGCCGGCGTGCGTGTCACCGTCAAGACGGCGCTGTCCATCAGCATGGTCTGGTCCTGCGTCAAGATCCTCTCCGAGTCCCTGAGCGGTCTGCCGCTCAAGCTGTACGAGGACAAGGAGGGCGGGCGGAAGTTGGTGGCCGGTGCTGACCGGATGCTTAAGCTGCTGCGCAAGCCAAACCCCTACATGACCATGCTGAACTTCCTAAAGTTCGTAGTCGTGAACATGGCGCTGCGCGGCAATGCGTTTGCCCTGATTGAGCGCAACATCCACGGCGAACCGATAGGTCTGGTGCCGCTGGATGGCAGGGCTGTGAAGATCGATACCGATGGCGACCTGCTCTATCTGGTCACCCCAAGCGAGGGCGACCCTTTCCCGGTTTCCCCGGAGAACATGTTGCATTTCAAGCTGTTCAGTCTGGACGGAGTCGTCGGGCTGTCCCCGATTGAGCACCAGGCCGAAACCATGGGCCTGGCCAAGGCCGGCCAACAGTGGTCGGCGCGCTTCATGCGCAAGGGAGGATTCACTGGCGGCTACGTCATCTATGAGCAGTTCCTGACCAAGGCCCAACAAGCCCAGGTCATGGAGAAGTTCCCGGATGTGCGCAAGGCCGATGCCGACGACATCGGCAAGATGGCGATTCTGCAGGGAAACCCCAAGATCGTTCCGGCCGGCATCAGCCAGAAAGATGCCCAGTTCATCGAATCCCAGCAGTTCCAGGAGGAGGCTCTCGCGGGCATCTACGGCGTCCCGCTGTGGCTGGCCAACCGCGCCGGCAAGACCTCAATCATGGGCTCCAACCTGGAGCAGCAACTGACCGGCTTTATCACGTTTGGCCTGAAGCCCTACATCGACACAGTCGAGGACGAGCTCAACGACAAGCTGTTCGGCTCCGGCGCCCGCTTTGTGGAGTTCGCGGTAGAGGGGTTGTTGCGCGCTGATAGCGCCGGCCGCGCCACGTATTACCAAGCGGCTCTTGGCGGCTCTAGTGGCTCCGGCTGGATGTTCATCAATGAAGTCCGCCAGAAAGAAAACCTGCCTCCCCTGGAAGGCGACGAATACAACCGGGTCACCCGGTGGGAGATGGAAAAAAATGGCGAGTCTTGAAGTTCCGTTCGAGCTTAAGGCCGTGGACGAAGCCGGCAATTTCGAGGGCTACGCCGCGGTTTTCAATAACGTTGACCTGGGCGACGACGTGATCCTGCCTGGCGCCTTCACCCGGGTGAAGGCTACACGCAATGGGAAGCTCAAGCTGGCGATCTATCACGACCTCTCCCGCCTGATCGGGAAGGCAGATTACACCCAGGACGATCACGGCCTGCATCTCAAGGGAAAGGTCAACCTCAATGTCAGCTACGCCCGAGATGCCTATGAGCTGATGAAGGATGACGTGCTCGACAGCATGTCGATCGGCTTCAACACCATCAATGAAGCTTTCGAGGAGCGTGCCGGTCGGCGCGTGCGCCTCATCAAGGAGGCCGAGCTGTGGGAGGCCTCCATCGTACCGTTCGGCATGAACCCCGAGGCCCAGGTCCTCAGCGTCAAGTCGGACATCAGGCTTTTCGAGAATGCCCTGCGCGAGCGCATGGGCCTCTCGCAGAAGGAGGCGGCGGCAGTCGCTTCGCTCGGCTACTCCGCGCTCCGCCGTGATGGCGGCAGCGAGGCCACGGTGATCGTGGAAGAGCTGAAAGAAATTTCCACCCTGTTCACCCACCATTTTGGAGTATCGCCATGAGCGAAGTTAAAGAACTGAAAGACTCTCTGGAGCTGCAACTGAAAAGCGGCTTCGACGGCCTGCAGAAGAAATACGACGCGGCCATCGCCGAAGTCGAGAAGGGCAACCAGGTCACCACTGACCTGAAGTCCCAAATCGAGAACCAGAAGGGCGAGCTGCAGCGAGTCATCGACCAGGTCCAGGATCTGGAGCAGAAGGGCGTTAAGCTCCGCACCCAGCCGGGCGAGGGCAAGAGCTTTATCGATCTCATCAAGGGTGATGAGAGTTACAAGGCGTTGAAGAAGGGCGGCGGTTGTCGCTGAGCTCGATGTGACCAAGTTCCGACATGGCCAGCATGAAGGACATGAACGGTCACCAGCGCCGGCATCGTCGCGGCCAAACTACGATCCGGTGATCCAGCCGGGCATTCGTCAGGAACTGCGCATCCGCGACCTGCTGACCGCGATCCCGGTCACCGGCCAGCAGTACACCTACTTCCGCGAGAAACTGCACACTCGCGGCGCCGCTCCGGTTGCCGAAGGCGGTCTCAAGCCAACCAGCAACGTCACGTTCGAAACTGTTACCGATCGGGTGAAAAAGCTTGCGGTCTGGATGCCGGTGACCGACGAGGCACTGGATGACGTTCCTCAGATGTTCGCCTACCTGCAGCAGCTGCTGCGCTACGACCTCAAGCTGGAGGAAGAGGCGCAGATTCTCAAGGGCGACGGCACCGGCGAGAACCTGAATGGCCTGATGACCCAGGCAACCGCCTACAACACTGCGCTGAGCAAAGCCGGTGACACCGCCATCGACATGGTGCGCCGCGCCGTCTACCAGGTGCGCAAGCAATCGCAGATGTCGGCCGATGGGGTGGTGATGACCGAACTCGACTGGATGAACATCGAGCTGCAGAAAGACGGCGAGAACCGCTACCTGTTCGCCAACCTGCAGGGACTGGTAACCCCGATCCTGTGGGGCCGTCCGGTGATCACCTCCGACAGCATGGACGAGGGCGATGCCGATACTGGCGGCGAGCTGCTGGTGGCGAACTTTGCGCGGTCCACCACGCTTTTCGACCGCATGTCGTTCGTGTTCAAGATGGGCCTGATCAACGACCAGTTCATCAAGAACGAACGCGCCTTGCTGGTCGAGGAGCGTCTGGGCCTGGGCGTACGCCGCAAGGAAGCGCTGGTCAAGGGCACCTTCCCGGTCGCTCCATAATTCAAACCCACTGAGGGCCGGCACAGCACCGGCCTTTTCGTTTCTGGAGGCAGCATGAAAATCAAGACTCTGTGGGGGTTCGTCGGCAATGGCGCGCTGTTGGGCGCCGACTCGAACAAGATCAAGGCCAATGTGGTATTCGACGAGGCCGAGGATGAGTATGCCCACGCCCTGATCGGCAAGGGCCTGGCCGTCGAGGTCGACGCCAATGGCAAGTCACGGGCAGCCAAGTCCAAGGAAAACAAGGCTGCTGCGGAAAAGGAATCCGCCGATAAGGCTGCCGCCGAGAAAGCGGATGCTGACAAAGCTGCTGGCGAGGACAAGTAAATGCTCGATCTGGCCCGCGTGAAGATCCACCTGAAGGTGGATGACGATGAGGAGGACCAGCTCATCGGGGGCTACCTCGAGTCGGCCAAGTCTCACGTGGCCATGCACTGCGACCGGGTGCTGGTCGAAGTCGACCCGATGGAGCCCGAACAGATGGGGCTTACCCCTGATGTCGAGCAGGCCATCTTGCTGCTGGTCGGGCACTGGTACGCCAACCGCGAAGCTGTGGTGATCGGCGCCGCGCCGTCGGCCGTTCCGCTCGCAGTCGAAAGGCTGCTCTGGTACAGGAAGCGTTTCTAATGCAAGCCGGCAAACTCAAGCATCGGGTTCAAATCCAGCACAAGGTTACGAGCCAGGACCCGCAAACTGGTGAACAATTGACTGATCAATGGGTCGAGTTCGCCAAGGTCTGGGCCTCGATCGAGGATTTAAGCGCGCGTGACTTTATCGCCGCTCAAGCTGGTCAGTCCGAGGCGAAAAGCAGGGTAGTCATTCGCTACCGCAAAGGTATCACTGCTGCAATGCGTGTTGTGCTGGATGACGGGGCTGTTTGCGGAATTGTCGGACCTCCACTGGCTGACGCGAGCTCCCGCAAGGAATATCTGACGCTTCTGGTCACCTCGGGGGTGAATGATGGCTGATTGGGTCACGTACAACCTCAAGGGAGCCGACGAGCTGTCAGCTCGCTTCAAGGGCCTGAGCGAGGAAATGCGCCGCAAGGTGGTGACGCCTGCGGCCCGGGATGCCATGGAGATCGTGCTGCTGGACGCGAAGGATCGCGCCGCACGAGTCGATGACCCGGAGACCGCGAACTTCATCCCGGCCAACCTGGCCATGATCGAGCGTAAGGCGCTCGGCCAAGAACTCGGCGCGGTGGTGATCTCCGTCGGCGTGCGGATGCGCAAGCGCGGCCAGAAGGGCGGCAACACGTTCTATTGGTGGTGGGTTGAGCTGGGCACTGAGAAGAACCGGGCAAAACCGTTTCTTCGGCCGGCCCTGGCCAACAACCGAGAGGCGCTGTTCAAAGAGTTCCTGAGTTCCGCCAAGTACCAACTGATCAAGCTGGGGGTGAATGGATGACCGCACCGATTTTCACCGTGTGCGCAGCCAGTCCGGCAGTCACCACGCTGCTCGGCACTGGCCCAACGCGCCTTTACCCGCATGGCGAGGCACCAGAAGGCACGGCCAAGCCCTACGTGGTCTGGCAGGTCGTCAGCGGCTCGCCGATCAACTATCTCAATTGCGTGCCCGACACGGACCGTTACGGCCTGCAGGTCGACGTGTACGCCGATACGGCCTCGTCCGCCGAGGCCGTTTGGATGGCGCTGCGCAAAGCGATCGCGCAACAGGCCTATATCACCGGTTTCGGCATCGACGCCCGGGACAAGGACACACACAACTATCGCAAAGGTTTCGACGTTGCCTGGCTGGTGAGTCTGTAGCCGGAAACCAGAAAAGAACGACCCGCTTCGGCGGGTTTTTTTATGCCCGCTCAAAAGTGATTTCGCAGGAAATCGGGGAGTACCAAATTGACCATCAAGACCCAAGGCACGGATCTCTATGCCATCGACCCTGCCAACAACTCGTTGTTGGTGGTTGGCTGCTTCACTTCCCTGGATGGGATCGATACCAGCATCGCGCAGATCGAAACGACCTGCATGAACTCCAGCGCCAGGGAATATGAGGCCGGCCTCGCAGAGCCTGGATCGGCCTCTTTCGGCCTAAACATCGACCCGCAATCGCCGGCACACGTCCGCCTTCACCAGCTGAAGACCGCCGGCACCAAGCTGCTGTGGGCGATCGGCTGGTCTGACGGCCGCGTGGTGAACAGCAGCGGCGAACTGGTTGGCATTCCGCCGACCATCAGTCAGCCAGGCACTGTGACGGCGCTGGCGGTCACCAATCCGGGCAGCGGCTATACCACGGCTCCTACCGTCGCGCTGACCGGTGGTGGCGGTACCGGCGCAACCGCAACCGCGACCGTCTCCGGCGGCGAAGTGACTGGGCTCACCATCACCAACCCTGGCAGCGGTTACACCTCGGCTCCGACAGTGGCATTCACTGGCGGAGCCGGAACCGGCGCCGCGGCAACGGCCGTAATCGACGCTGGTGTCGACTTCAACCTGCCAACCACTCGCACCTGGATCACCTTCGAGGGCTACATGAACAGCTTCCCGTTCAGCTTCGCGTTGAACGACGTTGTGAAGTCCACCGTCGGCATCCAGGTATCCGGCGATCCGGTATTCGTCCCGAAAGTCATCACCCCATAAGGAAGCCCCATGGATCTCAGCATTAAAGCACTGACCGCGGCCGGCGCATTCGTCGCGCCGCCGGTGAAGAAGGACATCACCTGGCACGCTGGCGGCAAGGTTCAAAAGGCCACGATCTACGTGCGACAGGAGTCGTTCGTCGAGCTCACCGACCGCTGGAAAAACGAAGATCAGGGCGCCGACATGCTGGCTGCCCGGATCGCGACCAACGTTCTGAAAAAGGACGGGACGCCGGTATTCACCATCGAGGACGTACTCGGTTCCGAAGCATCTGGTCATGGCCCGCTGTGCGCCGAACTGACCATCGTGCTGCTCAACGCCATTTCCGAAGCGAACGGCGCAAACCGGGCTGAACCGCCAAAAAAATAGGACCCGCCGAAGAGTTCTGGCACGAACTGGTGCTCAACGGCATCGGCGGGCGCACGGTCGCCGAAGCGCAAGCCAACCTCAGCTACAACGAGGCGCTTTCGTGGATGGCGTACGTCGAGCAAAACGAAACGCTGAACCTGGGCCTGAAGATCGAGCGGGGTTTTGCCCTGCTCGCCACCATTCTCAACAACCTGCACGGCGGCAAAGCCACGTTCGACGACTTCCTGCCGAAACGCGGTGAGGTGGCGGAAGAGGTGGAAGCTTCTGCGCAGGATCTGTTCAGGCTGCTGCAGTCGGTCAAGAGGTGATTTATGGCTGTTGATTCACTTGGCCAGCTGACGGTCGACCTGGTGGCCAACACCGGCGGCTTCGAAAAGGGCATGGACCGGGCGCAGCGGGCGCTGAAGTCGGCGACCAAGGAAGCGGCCTATCAGGCTGGCCAGCTCGACAAGCTGGTCGGCCAGATTGACCCGGTGATCGGGGCCTACGGCCGCCTCGACAAAATGGAAGAACAGCTGCGCAAGCACCGTGCGGCTGGCCGGCTGGATAATGCCGATTTCACCCTGTACCTAAACAAGCTAAAGGAACAGCGCGACGCGGTCGAGAAGGTCGACCGGGTCATGGCCAAGAACGGCCAGACCGCCAAGCAGTACGCGGCGAATCTGCGCGGTGTGCCGGCTCAGTTCACCGATATCGCCGTTTCGTTGCAGGCCGGTCAGAACCCGTTGACGGTGTTTCTCCAGCAGGGCGGCCAACTCAAGGATATGTTCGGCGGCGTGGTGCCGGCGGCCAAAGCCCTGGGCGGTTACGTGCTGGGGCTGGTGAACCCGTTCACGGTCGCGGCGGCAGCGGCGGCGGTGCTGGCCCTGGCTTACAAGCAGGGTTCCGACGAAGCCACCGCGTTCAATACCTCGCTGGCGATGACGGGCAACACGGCCGGCACCACCGCGAACGGTTTGGCGTCGATGGCGCGGCAGGTTTCGGGTGTGAGTGGCACCGTCGGCAAGGCGTCCGAGGTGCTGGCGCAGTTGGCGGCGACTACCCGGATCCCGGTAGCGGCTTTCGAGTCCATCGCTGAGGCCGCCATCAAGTACGAATCGGCGACCGGGATTGCGGCCAGCAAAACTGTCGAAAACTTCGAGAAAATCGCCAAGGACCCGGTCGCGGAGATTCTGAAGCTCAACGAGTCGATGAACTTCCTGACCGCGACCACGTACGAAAACATCAAGTCGTTACAGGAGCAGGGTAGAACTCAGGAAGCGGCCGCGTTGGCGACCGCCACCTATGAGGACGGCCTGAATCGGACGTCCACCTCCATCAAACAGAACCTCGGCTACCTCGAGGCGAGCTGGGGTGCGGTCAAGAGCGCCGCCAAGGGGGCGTGGGATGCGGCGTTGAACGTTGGCCGCGAGGAAACCCTCGACCAGCAGATCGCCAAACTCGACGAGCAACTGAACGCCATTGCCCAGAACGCTGCACTGCGCAACAAGCGTAATGCTCGGGGCAAGCCGGCGGACCCGTTCAGCAACCTGACGCCCGACGACAGCTTCCGCACGGAAGCGCTCGAGCGTGAGAAAACCGAAAAGCTGTTGCTCAAGGCCGAACAAGATCGTCGGGCGGCCGCCAAAGGATACGCCCAGCAGCAACAGCAGGCGGCACTGGATGACCAGCTCAAGCTGGACAAGCTACGCAAGGAAACCGAGAGCAATTCGGTAAAGCGCGAGCGTGAACTGGCTGATTATCGGTTGCTGGTGGAGCGTCGGGTTACCCAGGCCAAAGCCAGAGGTGACAGCTCGCTGCTGATCTCTGCGGATCAGCAGGCGAAAGACATCGCCGCGATCAATGAGAAATACAAGGATCCCAAAACCGCCAAAACGCCGCAGTACCGCGAGGATGCTGGCATCAAGGCACTCGATCAGGCGAAACAGCAGTACGCTGTGCTGCAGCAGCAAAGCGCCCTGATCGGCGATCAGACCGCCGCGAGCCAGGCCCTTGGTACGAACGCGAAGAAGCTGGTCGAGTGGGAGCAGCAGCTCGCCGACATCAAAGGCAAGAAAACCCTGACGGCCGATCAGCAGTCCCTGCTGGCCAACCAGGAACTGATCACTGCCCAGCTCAAGCGCAACGCCGCGCTGGAAACAGAAAACACGTTGCGCGAGAAAGGGCTGGAAACCCGCCGCAAGCTCGCCGCCTTCGACGAGAACCTGAAAAGCCAGCTGTCCAGTGCTCAGCAGGGGCTGGACAACAACCTGGCCGGCATTGGCCTGGGCGACCAGCAACGCAAGCGCTTGCAGGAACAGCGCGCTATTCAGCAGTCCTACCAGTCGCAGATGGACAAGCTGACCTCGGACTACAACAAGAGCAACAAGGACCAGTTCAGCACCGAACTGTACGACAAGGAAACCGCTGCGCTGAGGTCGGCCCTCGACAAGCGCCTGGCCATGCAGACCAAGTACTACGAGGACGAAGACGCCGCTCGCAGCGATTGGCAGGCCGGCGCATCGTCTGCGTTCCAGAACTACGTCGACCAAGCCAAGGATGTAGCCGGCCAGGCGAAATCGGCGTTCACGTCGCTGTATGACGGGCTGACCGATGCCGCCGTGGATTGGGCATTCGGTGCGGATAAGAGCTTTGGTGATGTTGCCAAGAGCTTTGCCCGCATGATCGCCAAGATGGCCTTGCAGTCGGCGGCTTCGAACGTGTTCTCAAGCATCGCCGGCAGCGCGCTGGGCAGCTACTTCGGCGGGACGACGGCAGCGTCTGCGGGCAGCACCGCCGCCGGTTACTCCGCTGACGTTTTGTCGAAGTGGCCGGGGCTATCCGATGGCGGCTACACCGGCGATGGCGGCAAGTTTGAGCCGAAAGGCGTTGTGCACGGTGGCGAGGTGGTCATTCGCAAGGAAGTGGTCCAGCAACCGGGCATGCGCGGCTATCTGGAGCGCCTGAACAAGCGCGGCTATGCCGACGGCGGGTATGTTGGGCTGACCGGTGGCTCTTCGCCGCCAGCTTCGACGCCGGGCGGCGTTTCCATCCATCAAACCATCATGGTGCCCGAGTCGGGTGGCGGCGGATCTGGCCAAGACATGCAGGCGCTCGGCCAAGAGTATGCCGCCGTATCCAAGCGCGGCGCCGAACAGGCCATTGCCCAGGAGATTCGCCCGGGCGGTTCAATTTGGAGGCTCGTAAATGGCCGTTGAGAAATTCGACTGGTGCCCGAAGATTGAGGCGGTCAGCGCTCCAGAGTATCGCGTCAGGTCCTCCAAGTTTGGCGATGGGTATGAGCAGGTCGTTGGGGAGGGGGTCAACAACCGCGTTGACTCTTGGCCCCTGACGTTTGTCGTCAAGGAGGCAGTGGCGTTGCAGATTCAGGCCTTTCTGAACAGGCATGGCGGCTTCAAGTCCTTCCTCTGGACGCCGCCGCTTGGCCAGGTCGGCTTTTATCGAGGAACGGCACCGACCGTCAGCCCGAACGGGGCAGGGATGTACACCCTAACCACCACATTCACCCAATCCTTTCATCCATAAGGGGCAACCATGCCACTGATCAGTGACATCCAGGTCCTGGAGCCGGGAAGCGAGGTGCTGCTATTCGAACTGGATGGTTCCGAGTACGGCGCGGATGTGCTGCGCTTCCACGGGCATGCGATCCCGCACTCGCCGGAGGAGATCATCGCCGCCGGCGCCGATGCTGACCAACTGCCGGCGAAGGCGATCTACTGGCAGGGCAATGAGTACAGCGCCTGGCCCATGCAGATCGACGGTATTGAAGCCAACGGCGACGGTACAGCGGTACGCCCTACGCTGTCGGTCGGTAACGTGAGCGGGCGGATTACTGCGCTCTGCTTGGCGTTCGACGATCTGCTCGAGTTCAAGCTGACCATGCGTCACACGCTGGGGAGCTACCTGGATGCGCAGAACTTCCCGGGCGGCAACCCGACGGCAGACCCAACCCAGGAGACGATCGAGGTCTGGTACATCGACCAGAAGACCAACGAGGACGGGGAAACGGTCAGTTGGGATCTGGCCAGCCCGGGAGACGTTGGCGGCGAGACGATCGGCCGCCAGGCCACAACTTTATGCCACTGGTGCCTCACCGGCGGCTACCGCGGCCCCAACTGCGGCTACACCGGCCCATACCGTGACAAGGACGGGAACCTCACGGATAACCCTGAACTTGATGCCTGTGACGCGACGCCGGGCCGCGGGTGCATCCCTCGCTTCGGCGAAGGAAACCCGCTGCCGTTTGGTGGTTTCCCGGCCGTTTCCCTGATCGCACGGAGCTGAGCATGCGCAAACACATCTTGAGCGCTATCCAGGCGCACGCGGCGGCTGAGTACCCAAAGGAGTGCTGCGGCCTGCTGCTGGCCGTGGGGCGCAAGCAGCAGTACTACCCGTGCCGCAACGTCTCCACTGAGCCGAACGAGGAGTTCCGGATCGATCCGGAGGAGTACGCCGCGGCCGAGGACGTGGGCGAGGTGATCGGGGTAGTTCACTCGCACCCTGACGCCACCAGCCGGCCGTCACCGCGCGACCTGGCCATGTGCGAGGCTACAGCGCTGCCCTGGCACATCCTGAGCTGGCCGGAGGGTGACCTGCGCACCATCACGCCGGCAGGCAGCACGCCGCTGCTCAAGCGCCCGTTTGTGCATGGTGCCTGGGATTGCTGGCAGGTCTGCGCAGACTGGTACAAGCGCGAGTGGGGGCTTGAGTTCGAAGCCTTCAAGCGTGCTGATGGCTGGTGGGAAGACCCGGCCGGGCCAAGCCTGTATGAGCAGGCCTATGAGGCCGCTGGGTTCTACCAGGTTGATCGACCCGAACGCGGCGACATGATCGTCATGGCGGTGGGGCGAACGGCACACCCGAACCATGCCGGGATCTACCTCGGCGCTGATCCGGCGCTGACCGATGAGGCCGCCGAAGTGTTCGGCCCGGGGCCATTCCTGCTGCACCACCTGTACGGGCGGCCCAGCGAGATCATCATATTCGGCGGCCCGTGGCTCGACAGGACGCGCCTGATCCTCAGGCACAAAGATGCACAATCAACCACATGATGCGGCAGGGCCGCAGGAGAGAGTTATGAATCAGCCATTCGAAGCAGCAGGCGATCATTTCATCAACAACTGGTCGATCATCGTCGATGGTGGTCGGTTCGCAGGGATTGGGCTTGGGTTGCCCGAAGAATTTGGCAAGGAAGCGCAGGAGAAAGCCGACCTACTTGAGCGTCGGCTTTCGAGATTGGAAAAGGCGCTCGGCCTTGATCCTATTTGTGATGGCTGAAGAAGCTGTTGATAGCTGTCACATCGGGCGCAACAGCGCCTGATGGATGAGTCTTGGCGAGTTCTACTGCATAAGCTTGAGCGGCCTCAACAGCCCCCGCGCCTTGCGTCTCTTTAAGCTGATTCGCCAGGCCTGAAAGTATGCAGTTCAGTGTAAGAAGAGATGAGCCGGTGTAGTTCAGAATCTCTTGGATGTTGGTGTCATTGCTCACATCGACCTCCTAGGTCATAAACGCGCCGAAATTGGCGCAATCCCAGTCCTTGGGCTTGCAGGCAAGGGACTGGGGAATCCGTTGCGTGAGGGCGGGAGGCTACTACGGAGGGCGCCGGGGCGTAACTGGGGATTCGTACAGGGGTCGACCGGTGATATCGTTGACTCCTTTCCACAGGAGTGACCCGCATGAGATTGATCGTAGGAGCGTTGGCTGTGGCGTTGTTGGCGGGGTGTGCATCACCGTCAGACCTCATGTCTGAAGCACCGGCAATTACTGTTTCTTCTGCAAAAACACCGAAAGCCTTAGCGCTCTGTATTTTCCCTGCGTGGCAAGAGCACAACTCTAATGCCAGTATGAGTGAAACGACTACCGGTTACCGTCTGGTCAGCGGCTTTGCCCAACAAACAGACGATGTTCTGGACATCAGCTATGCAAAAGCAGGGAGCGTGGCGAAACTCTATCAGCGGGTCGCATGGTCGCAAATCGGACGTGGGTCCTTGCGAGACTCAATTCAGAAGTGCAAATGAATACAAGACCGCCGATAGGCCGGTTTTTTTATGAAAGGAGAAACGTTTTGGCCGCTATTGCTGAATGACTACCATCAAGCTGTCGGGCTCTCTTGCTCGGAAGTTTGGTAGATCTCACGCTAAAAAAATCGATTCAGGCACATCACGCGAAGTCTTTAAAGCCATGAGCTGCACTCTCGAAGGTTTCGAGGCAGGAAATCAAAAGGCTTGCCGCTCTAGGAATGCGGTTCGCAGTTTTTCGAAATCGGGTGAATATTGGTGAAGCTGAATTGGATCTTGGTGGGACTCGAGAGATTCGAATTGTGCCCGTTGTCGAAGGGAGCAAACGCGCTGGAGTTCTGCAGACTGTCGTCGGTGTTGTGTTGTTGGCAATTTCCTACGCGCTTCCATTTACCGCGCCATATCTGACCCCGGCCGGGATTGGTCTCATTGCCGGCGGCGTCATCCAGATGCTCAGCCCCAGGTCTCAGGCCTGAAGCAAAGCGCATCCCCGGACAACGCCCCGTCCTACGCCTTCGGCAGCGCCAAGAACACCACGGCCAGCGGCAACCCGGTGCCGATCTGCATCGGCGAGCGCCGGTGGGGCGGGATGATCATCTCGGCCTCGATCTACGCGGAGGACAAGGCATGACCAAAGTCACCTACAGCATCACTATCCATGACCTGCAACGGCTTGAGGACGGATTGATTTGCGGCGACGAAGCGGTGGTGGCCGTTCTGGACAATGGGCGTGAGATCCATCACGAGCGCTTCATTGGCAAATGCACATCGCCAAGCGGCTACACGCGAAAATACCGCGACAAGGCAGGTCTTACCGCCGCACCGGTCTTTGGCAGCTGCCGCATGGGCTTCAGCCTAACTGGCCCGGCAAAAGGCTCTTCCAAGCCACCCACAAAATCGTCAGATCCCAGCCGGTGAGAGCCGTAATCGACTCGATATTCTGGACCGCGAGATGCCGCTTCAGTCTCGGCCGCATCCTTAGACGCGTAGATATCGACGAAATGCCAGGGTGAGGTTTGCACGACTCCCCAGCCCAGAACCCACCCCTCGTTGTCTGGGTCGGCAGGGAGATTTTTAGCAAGACTTTTAATTGACATGACCGCTCCTTGGTTGCGTGAAGGCTGAACGCTACTACCCTGGCGCGCTCTTGCGTTACTGGAATTTCATCCACCCTGTACAGCTACACAGGCCGCCCAAGAGGCGGTTTTTTTATGCCTGGAGGAAAGCATGGGCGCCGCAGAAAAGATCGAGATCCACGGCGAGAAGGGCGGCAGCAGCAAGCCGAAGACGCCGACCGAAGCCAGCGATAGCCTGCGCTCGACCAACGTGGCGAAGCTGCTGGTGGCGGTGGGCGAAGGAGAGTTCGACGAAACTCCGACCGACTACGACATCTACCTGGACAACACGCCGATCCGCGATGCCAGCGGCAACTACAACTTCCCGAACGTGAAGTGGGACTGGCGGCCGGGCTCCGTGGATCAGACCTACATCCCGGGCATTCCGTCGGTCGAGAACGAGACCTCGCTGAACATCGAGCTGCGCAGCGATACCCCGTGGGTGCGCTCGATCACCAACACCCAGCTATCGGCAGTGCGCCTGCGTTTCGCTTGGCCTGCCCTGCAGCGGCAGGACGACGAGGGAAATGTCGTCGGCTACCGCATCGAGTACGCCATTGATCTGGCTACTGACGGTGGTGCTTATCAGCAGGTGTACCCCGACGCCGTGGACGGCAAGACAACCACCCGCTATGAGCGCTCGCGCCGAATCGATCTCCCGGCCGCCACTACCGGCTGGCAGATCCGCGTGCGCCGCCTGACGCCGAACCAGAACAGCAACAGGATCGCCGACACCATGCTGATCGCCGGTATCACCGAGGTGATCGATGCCAAGCTGCGATATCCGAACACAGCGCTGCTCTACATCGAATTCGACGCCGAGCAGTTCACCAACATCCCGGCCGTAACTGTGAAGTGCAAGGCTCGGCGCTGGATGGTGCCGAGCAACTATGACCCTGTGGCCCGCACTTACACCGGCACCTGGGACGGCACTATGAAGTCGGCCTGGACCAATAACCCGGCGTGGATCACCTACGGGGTCTGCACCGAGGACCGCTTTGGCCTGGGCAAGCGCATCAAGTCGTGGATGGTCGACAAGTGGGAGCTGTACCGGATTTCGCAGTACTGCGACCAACTTGTGCCGGATGGCCTGGGCGGCCAGGAACCGCGCTTTCTGTGCGACATGAACCTACAGGGCAAGGCCGATGCCTGGTCGCTGCTGCGCGATATCGCCGGCATCTACCGGGGCATGACCTATTGGGCTCAGGGCCAGCTGGTGATGCAAGCGGACATGCCGCGGGCGCAGGACTTCGACTACGTCTTCACCCGGGCCAACGTCATCGATGGGAAGTTCTCCTACGGCAGCGCGTCGGCCAAGACCCGGTACACCCGGGCCCTGGTCAGCTACGACAACCCTTCGAACAACTACGACACCGACGTCATTCCGTTCGCGGACCTTGGCCTGCAGCGCCGCTACGGCGACCGGCCGACCGAACTGACCGCTATTGGCTGCACTCGTGCCTCTGAAGCCCAGCGCCGCGGTAAGTGGGCGATCCTCAGCAACAACCAGGACCGCACCGTGTCGTTCAAGACCGGCATGGAGGGCGTGATTCCGCTGCCTGGGCATATCATCCCGGTCGCGGATTCGCTGTTAGCCGGCCGTGAGGTGGGCGGGCGGATCTCGGCCGCGGCCGGCCGCGTGGTGACGCTTGACCGCAACACCCAGGCCAAGGCCGGGGACCGGTTGATCATCAACCTGCCGGGCGGCCGCGCCGAGGGGCGCACCGTGCAAAGCGTCAGCGGCCGCGCGGTGACGGTCACGGTCGCCTACAGCGAGCCGCCGATCGCGCAATTGCAGTGGGCCCTGGATGCTGATGATCTGGCGATCCCGCTGTACCGGGTGTTGCGCACCAAGCGTACTGCTGAAGGGGATTTCGAGATCAGCGCCCTGCAGTACGAGCCCGGCAAGTTTGCTTTCATCGATACTGGCGCGCGCCTCGAGGAAAGGCCGATCAGCGTGATCCCGATCACCGTCGTTCCGCCGCCGGCAAGCGTCACCGTCGCCTCGACCTCGGTCGTGTCGCAGGGCCTGGCCGTGGCCACCATGAATATCACCTGGCCAGCCGTGAACGGAGCAGTCGGCTATGACGTGGAATGGCGCAAGGACAGCGGGAACTGGATCAAGCTGCAGCGCACCGGGGCTACCTCGGTTGACGTGGTCGGCATCTACGCCGGCGCCTATGTTGCCCGGGTGCGGGCGGTGAGCGCCTTCGATATCACGTCGATCTGGAAGAACTCGAACCTGACCCAACTGAAGGGCAAGGAGGGGTTGCCGCCGGCGGTGTCATTCCTGACCCCGACGAGCCTGGTCTACGGCATTCGCCTTGACTGGGGCTTCCCCGCGGGCGCCGAGGACACGCAACGGACGGAGATCTGGTACAGCAAGACCACGTCGCAGGCTGACGCGATCAAGCTGGGTGACTTCGCCTACCCGCAGGCTCGGCACGAAATGCAAAACATCCTGGCCGGGGCGTCGTTCTTCTTCTGGGCGCGCCTTGTCGACCGCACCGGCAACGTCGGCCCCTGGTATCCGACGGGGATTGGCGTCAACGGCCAGGCCAGTTCAGACCCGACCGAATACGAGAAGCACTTCCTTGGCCAGATCACGGAGTCGGCCCTTGGGCAGCACCTGAGCAACCGTATTGATCTGGTCGACGGAGATGGCCCTGGTTCTGTCAACTCACGCATCAAGGCAACCAAGGAAGAGCTTGAAGGGCTCATTGAACAGATCGTGGATGCACTCGAGTACGACCCGTCAAAGACTTACGCGGTAAACGAGATCGTCCGCCAAGGGCAGCACCTGTATCAAGCCATTACGGCTGTGCCAGCAGGCGCGGCACCGCCCAACGCTGCCTACTGGATCGATATCGGTACTGTCGCTCAGACGGTGAACGCGCTCGCAACTCAGGTTCAGCAGAACAGCACAACCATCGCGCAGCACGGCAACGAGATCACTGCGCAGGCGTCCCAGCTAAATGCAGTGAAAGCCACGGTGAACGATCCTGTCACTGGCGTGAATGCTACGGCGACTGGCCTGAGCACTCTCAAGTCGACGGTCACAGCGCTGGACGGCAAGGTCACCACCACCGCGGAGCGAGTGGACGGAATCTATGTCCAGGTCAACCCGGCAATGGCCGGCGAGGAAACCAGCTACGCCGGCTCAGAGCAAGGGTATGTCGGCGTTTGGTCGGTGCAGTCCGCTTTGATCGAGGGCGACGTGGCCACCGGTAAGCGCGTTGACGAAGTCAATGTGCAGATGGGGCAGAACAGCGCCGCGATTCAGACGGTCAGCCAGGCCCAGGTGGCGCTCGACGGCAAGGCCTCGACGATGTGGTCGGTGAAGATGCAGGTTGATTCAAACGGTCGCTACATCGCCGCGGGCATCGGTCTGGGCATTGAAAACCAGGGTGGTGTGTTCCAGAGCCAGTTCCTTGTGAGTGCTGACCGCTTCGCAGTAGTGAACGGCTTGGGCGGCTCGCCCTCCGCGCCGTTTGTGGTGCAGAACGGCCAGACGTTCATCAACTCGCTGTTCGTCCTCGATGCATCGATCACCAACGGGAAGATCGGCGGGGCGCTGTACTCCCTCGACTACGTGCCGAACACGACAGGCTGGATGCTGCCACGAACCGGCGCCTGGGAAATGAACGGCAGCAACGGTGCCGGGCGTCTGCAGATCAACAACACATCCATCAAGTTCTATCACCCGAACGGCGTGGTAGGCATCGAGATGAGCCTATGACCGGCATGACCCTGAAAACCGCCGGCGATGTCGTGTTGGTGGATATGACGATGAAGATCAGCCAGATGGTTGGCAGCGTGGTGACCGGCGGGGCCAATGGCTCTGCCTCGATCCCGCTGCCGCCGGCGGGCAAGACCATGTTCTTCATCGTCGTGCCGCTGGTGGACCTGCAGCGGGAGAAGGGGAAGCGGCCGGGGGTGACACTGTCCGGCACGACCCTTTCCTGGAGCTACTCATACAACACAAACGGCTGGGGCTACTTCTCGGCCAACTGCCAGATTTACTATGGGTACTACTGATGGTCGCGAGACTGGTTGTTACCAAAGACACCGAGGAGCTTCTGTTCGATACCAGCAAGATCTGCTACGGGCTTGTGAAAAGCGGAAACCTTGCCTTTATCGAGAACTGGGCCAGGTACTACCTGAGGTCCGCGCAGCTTGACCCGAGCGACGGCGCGAGTTGGGCGCCTGAGTCTGACCCGCAGCGCGGAGATCCCGCCTACGGTTTCACGGTGACGAATGCGCTATCGCCAATCGTGTTTATCACTGGCCCTGGCTGCCTGAACGGGGTTTCCCGGTCGGGCAGCAGCATGACGTTCATCTACATCAACGCCGATGCCAATACGCGGTTCTACTGCTTTGATCTCATGGCCGACAACATCCCGGGCAGCCCCTACCTGAAGACGCGTCTCGAGGACGGCAGGATCTCGTTCAACTCGCTACAGCCACCCTTGAACGTGCTGGCAGCAGTCCAGGCGCCGCCGCCACCTGCACACCCGCCAGCATGGCCTGACTGGTGGGGGACAACCTACAGCGGCGGATACAACGTTCAGCGGCGAGGTCTTGTAGCGCCAAATTACTCCCCAGCGCTTGATAGTCGAGTAGACATCGGGCTGGCGGGCGAGGAGTACGCCGCCTATCTCCCGTGGGCCCGCTCTGCGGTTTGCTTGAATGGCAGCGCCGATACAGGGCTGACCGTAACCGTTTCTGAGGGTGCATACGGAAGGGTTGGCGGCATCAGTTTTATGTTCGGCGCAGCCGGAGCCACAACGAAAGGAAATACCCCGTCAGGCCCCGGAACGCCGTCGGGAAACAGCTTCCGGAACATCCCGACGGATAGGTATCCAACGGCACTTGTGATCAGAACTGCCGGCCTTCCGTTTCCCTACCAGTAATTGGAGCATTCAAATGTCAAAGCAAACGGTAACCCTGGGGACCGCCCCGACGGGCGTCGGCGGGGACACACCGCGCAGCGCCAACATCAAGATCAACGGCAACTTCGACGAGCTTTATGCGGCCCTCGGCGCAACAGGATCTCCGTCAGCGCTGCCGACGGTGCTGCCGATCGCGCGGGGCGGCACGGGCGCGGATACCGCGGCAGGAGCACCCTGGCCAACGAAGTCAGCGTCGGGTATTGGCATGGTCGCTGCACCCGACGCGACAGGCTATGACTCGCCTGGGAACGCGCAAGTGGGAAGCCCGCAGGGTGGCGGAATGTACAAAGTTGCCGCCGGTCCTTCGTCCTCCGGCATTTCTTATGCATCGCTGGTTCGAGTTCCATATAACAACAACTATGAAGCCCAGATCTTTTTCCCCATGGGCCTCTCCGTCAACAAGATGTATTTCCGGGTCTCGACAGGTGTCAATGGCGGCAATTTCGGGCTTGCGATGGAGGTCTACCACACGGGCAACACAACCCGCGGTTCCGGCGGCGCGCTGTCCGCTGCTTCGCCGATCGTGCGCATTGCGAACGTCGCAGACAGCGTGCGCCGCGACCTCGACGAGCAGACGTTCGAGCCGGCCGGCGAGTGGGGCGTGGCGAACGATGAGGCGCGCGGTGTGAATGTTGAACGTCTGGGCGTCGGCGAGTATCGGGTGACCGGCAGCCTGGGCCTGGCCCTGGAAGGCTGGCGCACGCAGGATCCTTGTTCGCCGGACGGCGGCGGCACGCTCGGCATCACCGAGAGTGAACAGGCGGAAGACGGCACTGTGATTATCCGTCTGTTCAAGCAGCGCTGGACGCTCTCTGAAGACGGCGAAATGATCCCCGGCCGCGGGGCTCCGCTGGACGTTCCGCTCAACAGCTGGATCGATGTCCGGCTTGAAATGCCGAAGCCGGAACCGTCGCCACCGCCCGCCGCCCTTGAAACCGAATAACAGCCCGCCACTGAGCGGGCTTTTTCTTGCCTGGAGAAAAGTGATGACTGCAACCGAGAAAAACCGCGACATCCTCGCGCGCACGCTGTGGGGCGAAGCCCGCGGGGAAGGGCTGGCAGGGCAGATCGCCGTGGCCTGGACGATCCGCAACCGCGTGAACGATGGCCGGCCCAAGTCCTGGTGGGGCGAGGGCTATGCCGGCGTGTGCCAGGCGCCTTACCAGTTCAGCTGCTGGAACAAGAACGACCCGAACTATCCGTTCCTGAGCGGCGCTAAGCCGATCCCCGCCGGGCAGCTCGCGCAGGCTCAGCGTGCAGCTGATCAGGTTATGGGCGGCGCGGTGCCTGACCCAACCGGTGGCGCTACGCATTACTACGCGACAACCATGGCCAGGGCCCCGGCCTGGGCGGCGAAGGCCAGGCAAACGGTGCGCATCGGGCAGCACGTCTTCTTCAAGGACGTGCCGTGATGGCGCCGGTGCAGAAACTGCTGGGCGTGCTGGTGCTGGCGGTCCTGTTGATTTCCGCCGGCGCGGCAGCGGCCTGGAAGGCTCAGGCCTGGCGCTACGGGAAGCAGCTCGCCGAGCAGGCGCAACGTCACCAGGATGATCTTGCTGCGATCGCCAGCGCCGCCACCGCCCAGCAGCAGGCCGAACAGGACAAGCGCCTGGCCCTGGAGCAACAGCTGCAGGCCAACGACCAAACCCATTACCGAGCACTGAGCGATGCACAACGTGATCAAGGTCGCCTGCGCGACCGTCTTGCCACTGCTGATCTGCGCCTGTCAGTCCTTCTCGACGCCGCGGATTCCGCCAGTGGCTGCAACGCGCCTGCCACCGCCACCACCGGCGGCGTGGTTCATGGAGCCCCGCGCGCCCGACTTGACCCGGCGCATGCTCAACGAATTGTCGGCATCACCGACGACGGCGACCGGGGACTGATCGCCCTGCAGGCATGCCAGGATTACGTCAGGGCGCTGGGCCGCTGATCCTCTCGATAAATTGGGGAGCTTCGCTCACGGTAGACCGATGGACATTCCATTCGTCAGTGCCCGATTGATGGTCGGCGCCTTGTGAGTAGCATGCTGTATTTTTATACAGTGTAGAGCTTGCCATGTACTTCCTGATTACCCCTCGCCGTCGCAATAGGGTCGCGCTGTCGAAAGAAGAGCTCAGGCGAACGCCGCCGGTTAAGGGCGATATTCACATCTACGAGTGTCGGAACGAGCAGCTTGGCCGGGCTACTTTCAGTGCATGGGTTTTCAATTCAGGGTCAGGGCCTGACATTCTCCCGCAGCTTCATGACGTGAAAATCACCGGCATGGCCCAGGGCGGGATGAACTTGAATGGCATCGAGCAGATTGGCGACGTGTTCTATGCGCAATCGTGGTGGTGTCGTGCTGAGTGAGGTGGGGGGGGGAGCTTTGTTCGGTCGGCAGGACGCCGGAGGAGGGATGCGCAAAACCTATGCTGCAGGCCGCGTATTATCGTTTGCATAAGCACAAATTTTATTGAATTTTGCGGGGTGAAATTTAGGTATTTTTTCTTTTAATTCAGTGGCTTAGACTTCTAACGGTATAAGCATGGGGTGCTAGGGGTCGAGTGTTCGAATCACTCCGTCCCGACCATATTTTTCAATGACTTAGCCCAATCTGAAAAGGTTGGGCTTTTTCATTTGTGGGGACATTTTTGGGAGTTCATCCTGTCCTCCTCTTCGAAAGCGTCAGCACAGGCCGCGTGAGTCCGTAGCTGAGACTCTATTGCAGGGTCAATCAGCTTCTCAAAACTTCGCGTCATGGCTGTGTTGCTTTCGCTCAGTCCGCGCTGTTGGTCGATAACCGACTTGGCTAAGGTATCGAACAGCACCAGGCGCTCGTTGCCATTCTTTACGCCGAATCGCTCGCTACGGCTGTCAAAGTCGAAAGGGGATCAGAAAAAACCTGGTCTCAGCTCCGGCACCTGCATTTCCCAATCTCACCTCAAGTACAGACCTACTATTCACGGCCCCGTGTTTACCTTGAAGGGACATCTTCTGCAGGTACGTTGGTAGTTCTCCCAAGGGGATCCGCAGTTGTGGCATTTGCCATGGGGATCCTTGCCCGCGGTAAGCATGCTTCAGGTTCGTTCGGAATTGTATTCGGGGCGGGAGGCGAGACGCTGGATAGAGTTGCGCCGCTCGACGGCTTAGCACGTTCGTAAAGGGGTGAGAGTGTTGGCCGGGACGAGTAGGGCACTTCGGAAACGTCTCGCAGACATGTCGGCGCTGCCGCTCTTGTTATTGCTACGTTGCTCAGTCTGTTTTCCTGGTTATCCGATGACTGCACTATGGGCTGTGGCGAATTGCTTCCGAATTGTGGGTTAGCGCATCCATTCGATGCAGAAACGCCTCATCCTTGCATTTGACCGACTTGCCATGAGTTGCCCCCTTACGCTCATGGCGGCGAGGTTTTCTTGCTGCTGAATAGCTTCTCCCAGGCCTCAGGGAGGATGTCTCATCTGCCTTGAATAGGCGGAAGCGTTTCCGGTGTCCGGCGGTGTGTGGTTCGCTGCCTGCCGATCATGGGGGTATTGTGAATGTTACAGGCAGCGAGCGCCTCGACCTCGACGAGCAAGTCTTCGAGGAGGCAGGCGCCTAGGATTAGCTGATTGGGATAGTACCTGGTTTAACCAGTCTGACTTTTTCATGCGATCCGCGATTCATGTAGCCTAATAATTTGTTTCTAATGAAATCACTCAATCGAACCTCTAGGTATTTATGCGAGAGGGTAGCAAAAAATATGGAAAGCCCGACTACAACCAAAGAAAAGCTGGGGTCTCTTATGTATTCCCTAAAACTTGTCTCCCACAGCACGTCGAAGACCGGCTTGACGAAGAACGGATGAATCAGATATAGCGAATAAGATATGTTGCCGACCCAGATTAGCCATGCCGGGAACTTTAGGTGCACGGTCTTGCTGGTAATAGTCAGGGCGAGGAACATAAGGGCCAGTGACCATCCCCACTCGTTAAGTCCCATGCCGAACGAAAGCTTTGAGAGATTTGCCCATACGGCGATTGCCGCAGTAAGTGCACAAAGAAAGATTGCGAAAGATTTATTTTCGATTTTGAATTTAGAGAAATATATCAAGCCGATCGCAACCCCGGCAGCAAACTCCCAAATCAGCGGAGAGGTGAGGAGTGCGAGGTAAGACTTAAACCCATAGTTGACACGAGCATCCAGAGAGGGTGTTAAGCCATAGGCCAATGGCAGAGCAATCAGGGTTGCGGAGATTAAGGAGAAGAAGATGAGCCATCTGAACGTCCTGAAAACCAAACAGAATGCAAATAAAGCGTAGAAATAGATTTCGTAATTCAAAGACCATCCAGGGTATAGGGCGCTCCCTCCGAGTAGTGGTGCCAGCTCAGAATCCATGTTTAACGGAATGAAAATGATGGAAACCAATACGTCCCATATGGAATAGGGGAAATGTGCTCCTAGAAAACTATCGACTACAGTAACGGTGGCCCAAAATATTATGGTTAAGATGGCGTAAGTAGGCCAGACTCTAGAAAGACGCTTTATTAGGAAGATAAGTGAGCTTTTTGCTGATGACTCGACGCCTCTTGTTGAGTACGCCATGATGAATCCACTGATTATGAAGAATAATGGTACCCCAGCACCACCGCCCGAAAAGAGCCAGTAATAAATTCCAGAGTCCTTTGGTATGTTCTGTTGCTGTATTGTGTGAAGCATTAAAACCATTAAGGCAGCTATTCCGCGTAAGGCTTGGATGAAGTCCAATTTACCATCGCGGTTATTTATGTTGACGCTAGAGTTGGCAGCAGTCATGAAGAGCCGTCCGAAAGCATTGATTTTTTAAGTGCTGAATGTGAGGACCCAGGCAGGCCCGGCAAGGTGGCCGGTATTTTCAGTCTTTTCTCTGAGAATTGATAGCTTATAGCTACCTCCCATGAGGCTAGTCGATGACGAAAACGGGACGCTCATGGCCGCAGTTGATGATCAATCCAGAGTAGTAGGCATAGATTGTGGCGTAGCGTTAAAGCTGAACTGAAATGAAACGGCCAGACGTCATGCCCTGTTTTGAGGCTGGGGATAATGAGAGACGATTGCCTCGCTGTGCTTACGTCTTCGCCTGACTATGCGCAGCTATATTGTCGGCTTCCGGATCTCATCTTCCAGCAAAGCGATATGTTGACTGCAGGTAATTAGGCGACGAGTTGTGGGATGGGATTGCATTATTTTTGGTCAGCCGAGTGCTGGAGAAGAGCGAGGAGTTTTTCGGGGATTAGTGAAGTGCGGTTTGGTCCGCACGGCGTCGTTTGCAGTAAGCATAGGTAAGGTCGAGTAAAATCAGCACGTTATGTGCATGTTCAGGTATAGGGTGCTAGGGGCGAGTGTTCGGATCATTCCATCCCGATCCTATTCTTAAAAGAGATCGAGCACTTGGTTGGCTGATCTCTTTTTTCGTTCAGGGCTGCGCAAAATCTGCGTAAACCCTTCAGTGCCCCAGCAAAAAAAAGCCCACCCAACGGTGGGCCCTTTTTATTTCCGGGCGGGTTCCGGCGGTTAGACGTAGCCGTCGAGCTTCAGACCAGGCTGATCATATCCGCGCTCAGTTGCGCGGGGTTGAAGCCGACCAAGGTGATGCTGCTGTCGCCGGCGACGATCAGGCTGTCGCTGCCTTGCTGGCTGGTGGCGCCGATGACGGCAGCCGCGGAGGCGAACAGGGACTTGGAGAACACCAACTGATCGAATCCGTTCTGGTGAACGTTGAAGTCGCTGATCCGGTCGTGGCCGAAGCCGCCCTGGTCGAAGACGAACAGGTCGCTGCCGACACCCCCGCTGAGGGTGTCGTTGCCCTGGCCGCCCACCAGTACGTCGTTCTGGGCTCCACCATAGAGGGCATCGTCGCCACTGCCACCGAGCAGGACGTCGTTGCCGTCGCCCCCGTGCAGCAGATCGTTGCCGGCGCCTCCTTCAAGCCGATCGTTGCCGCCCTGGCCGAAGATCAGGTCGCGGGCGGCGGTGCCTTTCAGGGTGTCTGCCAGTTGTGTGCCTTCGGTGGCCCTGGCGTAGCTCTTGTCCGCGCCGAACAGGCCTTCGTAGTCGAGCTTGCCGCTGGTTACGGTATAGGCCGGGGTCAGCACCTGGCCCACGCTGCCGAAGAGGCCGCCGACGATGGGCAGGTCGCCCAGGGCATTGGCCAGGCTGGTTTCGAACTCGACATGTTCGACACCGTGCAATTCCTTGAGGCCATAACGTCCGCTGGTGTCGTTGAGAAACAGGCTGCCATCGCTCAGGCGGACGGCTTCGTAGCTGGACGCGGCGCCCTTGAGGAAAACTTTGTCGTCGCCAGCGCCGGCCGCGACTATGTCGGTACCCGTGCTGACCCTGAAGCTGTCGTTGCCGGCAAACCCGTCGAGGAAGTCATCGTTGCTGCCGTCCTGCAGTTTGTCGTCGCTGCCCGTGCCGAGGAGGAAGGCCGGGGTGCCGAAGTGGTTGGAGGTCGCGGTCTGTTTGTCGCTGACCCAGGTGAAGGCTCGGCTGACCGGGTCGAGGTTGCTGATGACGATGGTGCTATCGCGCTCGATGTAGTCGTAGAACGTCGATTGGCCGATGCGCTGGATGGGGTTGATGAAAATACCTTCGATGTGCGCGACCCAGCCGCTGAGATTGGCCACGGAGAAGGGCCCGTTGGGCCAGGTGGGCAGGGAGTAGACCGTGTCGAACAGCACGATGTTGTCGGTGCTCGAGCTGTAGTTGGCGTCGCTGCCTTTCAGGGCGTCGATGATGGCGCCGCCCAGGTCGGTCTGCTCGCCGATGAGCCGGTGCACGATGTCGTTCTCGAAGCCGAAGTTGAAGATGCCGTCGTCGTTGCCGACTTTGGGCGAGGCCATGCCGAAGTAGTCCGAGTCCTTGAAGAAGCCGTCGGCCAGGGTGTCCTTGCCCAGGTACATGCTGTTGGTCACGGAGCCGCCCTGGCTGTAGCCGGTGACCAGTACATCCTTGCCTGTCAGGTTATGGCCGGTGGCGTAGTCCTTGATCGAGTCGAGCAGGTAGTCGTAGCCACGGATATAGGAGTTGTCGATCATTGCCGGGTATCCCAGCAGGTCCGTCAGCGAGTTGGTGCCGGCGATCGAGAAGCCCATTTTGATCAGTTGGCCGCTGTCGTTGTACTGGCCGAACACCCTGGCCTGGGAGCCGAATACGTTCTCGCCCTTGAAGCTGCCGGTAAGGTCGAGATGACTGCTGTCGACGTTCAGCTCGCTGGCGCTGATTTCGCGCCAGCCCTGGGGCAGGGCGAAGGTGTTGCCTTCGCCCAGGACCGCCCCGGGTATGTTGTAGAGCGCCCCTACCGTCGCTACACCGCTGGTGTAGGTGGCAAGGTTCCAGGCATCTGAAATTAGGACCCGACCGTCTTGGCCCTTGTAGTCGAATATCGCCATGGTTCGTTTTCCCTCACAAACTTGAGAAGTCATGAAAAAAAACAAGAGCTGAAGTCTTCTTGTTCTTCTTCGCTCGGATTTCGAAGCCGGGTGGGGCGCTCCGGAATCTGCGCTCAAGCTACCCATTCATGAGGAAGGTGTGGGGCCTGCGATTTTAAGTTGGCACGATCGTCCTTAAAAAAGCCGGATCCAGCCGCTAGAAAACCCGCTTTATTACCGTCCGGTTATCTTGACGCTGGCTCGCGGCTACCCATGCTCGATGGCCCAGGCCCTGCGGGGGGAAACCAGCGAAGGATGCAGCGAACCCGTGCTGCAACCTTCACCGGTCGAATCGTGAACGGCGATTACGCCCAGCGCCGGAACAGCACGCTGGCGTTCACCCCGCCAAAGCCGAAGCCGTTGGACAAGGCGTATTCCATTGCCATTGCCTGGGCCTGGCCGCGAATCAGGTTGAGGCCTTCGGCGCTGGGGTCCGGGGCTTCCAGGTTGAGGGTGGCGGGGGCGATCTGGTCGCGCAGCGCCAGGACGGTGAAGATCGCTTCGATGCCGCCCGCAGCGCCGAGCAGGTGGCCGGTGGCCGACTTGGTCGAGGCGATGGCCAATGGGCTGTCGTTGCCGAACACTCGCTTGATCGCCGCCAGCTCGCCCTTGTCGCCCACCGGGGTGGAGGTGGCGTGGGCATTCAGGTGCTGGACCTGGGACGGTTCGACGCCGGCCTGGCGCAGCGCCTGCTGCATGGCCCGGCGGGCACCGTCGCCATCTTCGGGGCCGGCGGTCATGTGGTAGGCATCGGCGCTGGTGCCGTAGCCCACCAGTTCGGCGATCGGCGTAGCACCTCGGGCCAGGGCATGTTCCAGCTCCTCGATCACCAGCAGGCCGGCGCCTTCGCCCATCACGAAACCGTCGCGCGCCTGGTCGAAGGGCCGCGAAGCGCGTTCCGGGGTGTCATTGAAGTCGCTCGACAGGGCGCGCGCGGCGGCGAAGCCGGCGAGGCTGACCCGGTGAATCGTGGCTTCCGCGCCGCCGCAGACGGCGACATCGATCTCCCCGGCCCGGATCATCCGCGCGGCGTCGCCGATCGCCTGCACGCCGGCGGCGCAGGCAGTGACCGGTGTCCCCAGCGGCCCCTTGAAACCGTACTGGATCGACACATGGCCGGCGGCCATGTTGCTCAGGAAGGACGGAATGGTGAACGGCGAAAGGCGCCGCGGCCCCTTGCTGTCGGTGGTGCGCACCGCGTCGGCGATGGCCGGGAAACCGCCCACGCCCGTGGCGATGATGGTGGCGGTCCGCTCCTGCGCCTCGGCAGTCTGCGGCGCCCAGCCGGCCTGGGCCAGCGCCTCTTGCGCGGCGGCCAGGGCGAAGAGGATGAAACGGTCCATCTTGCGTTGTTCCTTGGGCGCCAGGACGGCGTCCGGATCGAAGCCGGCCTGCGGGTCTTCGAGGCGATCGGGCACCTGGCCGCCGATGCTGATCGGCAGGTCGCCGACCAGTGCTTCCGGTAGCCGGCGGATGCCCGATTGGCCGGCCAGCAAGCGTTGCCAGATCTGTTCGACGCCGCAGCCCAGCGGGGTCACTGCGCCCATGCCGGTGACGACAATGCGTTTGTTCATGGCCTTGGTGCTCCTTTCATCTCGTGTGGGGTATGTCGCTCTATGGACGTCACTATCATCATGAAAGTAACATGGCCGCACGCCAAATAGGCAATTGCGATAGCCGAGGAACCGCCATGCAACGCAAGACCCTGCTCCACGACGAATGCCCGATCGCCCGCAGTTTGGAGCGAGTGGGCGAGTGGTGGAGCATCCTGATCATGCGCGACGCCCTGCATGGCCTGCGGCGTTTCGAGGAGTTTTCCCGCAGCCTGGATATCGCCCCGAACATGCTTACCCGGCGCTTGAACTCCCTGGTCGAGGCCGGGTTGCTGGAGCGCCAGGCCTACAGCCAGCGACCGTTGCGCTACCAATATGTGCCGACGGCCCGGGGCGAGGATTTCCGTGTGGTGCTGATGGCGTTTGTCGCCTGGGGCAATCGGCATTACGCGCCGGAGGGGGAAAGCGTGCAGATTGTCGAGCGTGCCACCGGGCGGCCGGTGCAGCCGATGATGGCGGATCGCGTCGATGGCCGCCCGGTGCCGTTGGAGCAGTGCACGGTCCAGGCCGGGCCGATGGCCAGCGAAGGCATCCGCCAGCGGCTGGCCGCCCTGCAGGTGCTGGAGGCCGGGCGGGAGGCCTGAGACGCGCGGTGCTATGTGGCGCCGGGGGATCGAGAATGGGCGCCCGTCACTGGTCCTTTTCGCAGTTGACCATCCATGAGGCGCCGAAGCGGTCCACCAACATGCCGAAGCGCGCCGCCCAGAAAGTGGCCTCCAGCGGCATGTGCACCGTGCCCTGGTCCGCCAGCGCGGCGAACACCCGTTCGGCCTCGGCGATGCTGTCGACATTCAGCGATATCGAGCAGCCCTGGATACCCGAATACGGCCGGTCGGGCGTGGTGTCCGAGCCCATGATGGCCTGATCGCCGACCACCAAGCGGGTGTGCATGACCCGGTCGTGGCAGTCCGCGGGCACATGCTCGCGGGCGGGGCTCTCGCCGAAGGTCATCATGACTTCGAGGGTGCCTTGCAGGCACTGGGCGTAGAATCTGAAGGCGGCGGCGCAATCGCCGTTGAAGATCAGGTAGGGATTGATTTTCATGTTGGACTCCCGGTGGGCAGTGGGGGCAGGCGTCGGGGGTAATTACCCCGGCGACCGCGATCCGATGGATGACGACCCCACTAGCAAAGCCTGAATCCGGGTGGCAATGGGCTCGTGCTTAGACGGTTTTCTCATGCTCGCGTCGCGGGTTATCGCGTTGGCCTGTCTGTGTCCGCGGCGACCTGGCCCGCCGCCGGACGGCGGCAGGCCTTGCCGGCTTACATCAGTTGGCTGCGGGGCATTCCCAGGAGGTTTGTCAGGCGGTCCATGATCGCCTGTTGCCGGGCGCGGTCGGCCAGGTAGTCGGCCTCGGCGCTGGCCACGTCGGCCGAACAGTGCGGGCAGGTGGTTTCGTGGGCATGGATATACTGCCGGCAGCTGCGACATAGCGCCAGCTGGGTGGGCAGGCGTCCTTCCTCGGGGGATTTCTGCCCCTGGTTGACCCAGGCCAGCTTGATCACCTGGCCGCTGTCATTGACGCTGCCGATGGCTTCGCCGGTCTCGATGCGTTCGGTGATCAGGTCGAAGCGACCGACGGCGAACGAGGCCTTGGCGGCGTCCTCGAGTTTGACGATGCGTTCGCGCAGGCCCTTTTTCTGCAGGTCCAGGGCGCGGTAATGGCAGTACGGATTATTGCCGGGCTTGCCCAGCAGCGAGTGCGAGGTCCAGGTGCAGCCGCCGCGGCACACGTCGTTGTAGTAGCAGGTGCGGCAATAGCCCCAGAGGTCGTCGACCGAGCGCAGGCGGCCGAAATGCATGCCTTCGCTGTAGTGCCAGATGTCGTGCAGGTTCATGTCGCGCACATTGCCGCCGGAAAACCCCACCGTCGCCAGCGACGGGCAGCCCTTCACCGTGCCGTCGGCTTCCAGGGCCAGCACCGTCTGCCCGGCGGCGCAACCGCTCCAGTGCACGCGCTCGTCGCCGAAACCGCGCCACATATGTTCGTAAGGGCCGTAGTAACCGATGTTGTTGCCGATGTTCATCAGCAGGCCGCGCTCCTGGCCCTCGCGGTAGAGGCGTGCCAGCAGCGGCATGACCTCCAGCAACTGGTAAGGCTGCAGCAGCAGTTCCGGGTGATCTACCGCGTTGCCCATGGCCACCGTCAGCTGGATCTGCCAATGGCTGGCGCCCAGTTCGATGATCCGCTCCATCAGCTCCGGCAAGTCGGGCAGGGTAGCGGCGCCGATCTGTGTGTTGACGCTGACCGCGAGCCCGGCCTGCTCGGCGCGGCGCAGGGTGTCCACGGCCTTGTCGAAGGAACCGGGGACGTTGCGCACCGCATCATGCAAAGGCGCCAGGCCGTCCAGGGATACCCCCACGCCGTTGAGCCCGGCCTCCACCGCGGCCTGCATTTTCGCCGGGGTCAGGTTGCGTCCGCCGGTCTGGATCGCGCAGTAGATACCGTGGTCGTGGATGGCCTGGATCAGGCGCGTCCAGTCCTTGCGCAAATAGGCTTCGCCGCCGATCAGGGTGATTTCCCGGGTGCCGAGGGCGGCCAGGGCGTCGATCACTTCCAGGCATTCCTGGGTGTTCAGTTCGTTGGGGCGGCGATGGCCGGCGCGCGAGCCGCAATGCAGGCACTTGAGGTCGCAGGCGAGGGTGATCTCCCAGACCACGTGCACCGGCACGTAACGCTTGAGGTCGGTTTCGCTGAGGTAGCGGGCGGGGCGGTTGGCTGACATGGGCGGTCCTTGCGCGCACAGGCGCGGCACAAGCCTGGGGGAAGTCCGCGCGAGCCGGGCGCTGCCGGCCCCGGCGGACACCGGGTTCGCCAGTGGCGAGCCGGGCCCGGCCCTGGGGAAGGAAGGCCAGGCCCGGACGCCGCCGCTCAGCGAGCTTCGAGGCGGGCGATCTCTGCGTTCAACTGCTGCAGGGCGCTGCGCAGGGCATCGCTGCTGGCCAGTTGCTGCTCGCCCTGGCGGACCACCGCCTTGAGCTGGGCCAGGTCACCGCTGCCCTGGGCCTGTTGCACCGCCACCGCATACAGCGGCACCGGATGATGCGGCACGGGTTCGGGGTGCGGGGTCGACGCCTGGCTGACCGTGGCGTGCTGCACATCCTGCCAGTTGCCCTGGGAGCAATACTTGTAGCTGGCGAAACCGCTGGCCCAGTCGAGGCCGAGGATGCCATGCAGGTGGAAGGTTTCGCCGATCTGGCTGGTGGGGCCGCTGGGATTGCCGGCCAGCGTCAGGACGATGTGGCCTTCGGTCGACGGGTGCAGTTGCAACCGGGAATAGTCGCCCCACACGTCGGCGAAGAAATGCACCGGCGGATAGGTGCTCTTGAACACGCGGGCCACGCCGCTGACTTTCTTCTGCACCGTGTTGACCAGCAGGTCGAGGGTCAGAACCGGGGCCCCCAGCAGCGCCGTGGTGACGTGGAGGCGAGTATGGAACAGTCCAGTTTGCATGGTGCAACTCCTTGTTGATGTTCGGGGAAGCCGGGTTGGCGAGGGCTGCGGGTCAGCGGCGCTCGAGCTTGCCGATTTCGTCCTTGGCCGCGTCCAGCGCGTTGCGCAGTTGGGGCAACTGCTCCAGTTGCTGCCGGGCCTGGCTGGCGAGGACCTTCATCTGGGCCAGGTCGCCGCTGGCGATGGCGCCGTGGATCGGCGCGGCGTACAGCGGGTGGATCGGCGGGTACGCCGGCAACGCCGCGGTGCTTTGCTGCGGGGCCTGGAGAGCGTAGGAGTGGGCTGGGTCGAGCAGCTGGGCCGGCACGTTTTCCACCGTTACCCAGCTGTGGTCGTTGTAGTACTGGTAGGTGGCGATGCCGTTCTTCCAGTCGTTGTCCACCACCAGCTTAATCTTGAAGGTGATGACCGAGTTCGAGCCCGGTCCGCCCTGGTTGCCCTGGGCGGAGATCAGGATCTTGCTCGAACTGGGGGGCATGACGGTGAGGTAGGTGTATTGCCCCCACACATCGGTCGGCAGCTCCAGCGGTGGGCTGACGGCCTGGGTGATGAGCGATGTGCCGCGCACGCTCTGTTCGGGGGTATAGACCAGCAGGTCGAGGGCCAGGCTCGGCGCGCCGGGAATCGGCTCGCCGATCCGGTAGCTGAGGGGAAACAGGCCAGCAGGGGACGAATTGAAACCGGACATGATTGCCTCCAGTGCATTGAAAAAAGGATGCAGCGTTCAGCGCTGCTCCAGACGGGCGACTTCCTGTGCCAACTGTTCGTAGGCGCTGCTCAGCTCCCGGGATTCCTTCTGGGACGTATCGCGTTGTTTGAGCAGGGACTTCATCTGCGGCAGGTTGCCGACGGAGATTGCTTTCTGGATCGCCACTCCGTAGGGCGGAATGACATGTTGCGAGGATGAGCTCATGGCGTTGCCTTCCGTGGGGTTGTAGAGACTGCGCTATCCGGCAGCTTTTGCAGTTAAGCAGGCCGGGCACGGGGCAAAGGCGGGGAGCAGCGAATAACTTCGAATAGCGGCTATCGGGAAAAAATATATTCAGGCGCGGCAAGCAGCTGGCGTGCTGGCATAGCGCGTTTGGCGATCAGCGGCGTGGCGCTTAAGAGGAATGAGTACAAGCGGGCGGTACGGGACGTTGTCGCGGTTCAAGGCGAGGGTGGGCCACAAATCCTGTAGCCGCTGCCGAGCACCAGCGAGGCTGCGATCGCCTGCATAGCAGGCGCTGGGGCAGGCGACACCATCGATCAGGCACACCGCGTCGTCAGGTTTTGCGGGGCTCTGCCCCGATCGCAGCCTCGCTGGTGCTCGGCAGCGGCTACAGGAGATCGGTTGTCACGGCCATCGACGACGCGCCGATCGTAGGAGCGAGGCTTGCCCGCGATGAACCTGGGAGCGCTGCCTTTACCGTTCCGTACACGGGGGTCGCCAACGCTCGTCACACGCCTTTCAGTCGACGATGACCCGCTCGTTCGGGTCGTCGCTCAGGCACACCGACAGTTGTTCTCCCGCTTCGTTGAAGGCGCAGTGGGGCAGTGTCTCCCGTTTGATGGCGTTCAGCGTCGGCAGGATGAAAACGGCGGCCAGGATCAGCGCGCCCATCGTCCTGGGCCACAGCACGTCCGCGCTGCTGGCGGCGGGCCGGGGCTTGAGGCGCCCACGGCGCAAGCAGTGCAGCGCGCTGGCAACCAGGGCGCCACCGATGGCTATCGCGTAGTCCAGTTCCCAGTCCTGTGGGCTGAACATCAGGTTGCCGTCGGCATCGTCGGGATAATTGATCCGCCACCAGAGGCCCAGCAGCAGCGGCACCAGGCCAGCGACGAGCCAGGCCGGGCGGGCGCCGGGCATGCGGGTGAACAGGGCCAGGACCAGGCCCAGGGCACAGATGAGCCACACGCCGAGGAACAGCTGGAAGCCCATGGCACCGCCGAACAGCGTGCCGCCGACGTCGCGGGGGATGATCAGTTGCAGGTCGGCGAACACCATCAACGACAGGGGCGCCGCCACGGCGATCCAGCTCAGTAGGTAGTAGATCCCTAACCACAGGGTGAACAGGCGACGCGAGAGGGGCTGTGCCAACACATTTCGTCCTTGGACAGTGTTCGGAGGGGCGCGAAGTATGCCGGGCCGCTGGCGGTTTTGCATCCGCTGTCGTGAGGGAATAACGGGCTGGTCGGGCGCCGGCGCCGAGGCTCAGGCCACGGCGCTGCGGGGAGCCGCGCCGGCCAGCAGGCGCTCGATGGCACCGCTCAACAGGTTTTCCAGCAGCCTGTCCCGTTCACGCTCGCCCAGGGACTGTTCGCTGAACCAGCTGGGGGCGCTGTTCAGCAGGCAGGCCACGGCGTGGGCCAGGGCGCGGCACGCTGCTTCGCCAAGGCCGGGGGCGCCGCCCAGGAGTTGCAGCAACTGGCGTTCGTAACCTTCGCGCAAGTGCCCGACCCGTGCTTGCTGGTCGGGGTTCAGGCAGCCGCTGTCGCGTTCCACCAGGCGAAAATGCCGGGGCAATTCCCGGTGCAGCTTCAGGTGGGCATGAATCAGCGCCGGCAGGCAGTCGCCCTGCAATTTGCGTTTTTGCAGGCGCTTGAGGGTGCAGCACAGCTCGTCGTAAAACTCTTCGATCAGGTCCAGCAGCAGGTGCTGTTTGCTCGGGTAATGGTGATACAGCGAACCCGGGGCCAGTCCCAGGTGGCTCGCCAGCTCACGCATGCCGACCTGGCCGAAGCCCTTGCTGGCGAACAGCTCCAGGGCCTTGTCGCGGCTCTCGGCGAAGTTCGAGCAGCGCTCAGCCATAGCGGTGGAACCCGCGGCCGCTCTTGCGCCCCAGGTAACCGGCGGCGACCATTTCCTTGAGCAGCGGCGCGGGGCGGTACTTGCTGTCGTTGAAGCCTTCGTAGAAGGCCGCCAGGATCGCCAGCAGGGTGTCCAGGCCGATCAGGTCGGCCAGCGCCAGCGGGCCGATCGGCTGGTTGCAGCCCAGGCGCATGCCGGCGTCGATGTCCTCGGCGCTGGCCAGGCCTTCCTGCAGCACCAGGATCGCCTCGTTGATCATCGGCACCAGGATGCGGTTGACCACGAAACCCGGGCGGTTGCCGGCGGTAATTGCGGTCTTGCCCAGGCGGGTGGCCAGGTCCAGGGCCAGGGCGTGGGTCGCATCGCTGGTCTGCAGGCCGCGGATCACTTCGATCAGGCCCATCACCGGCACCGGGTTGAAGAAGTGCAGGCCGATGAAGCGCTCGGGAGCGCCGACGCTGGCGGCCAGCTGGGTGATCGACAGCGACGAGGTGTTGGAGGCGATCACGCAGTCGGGGCCGACCTGGGCGGCGATCTGTTGTAGCACCCGCAGTTTCAGCTCGAGGTTTTCCGTGGCGGCCTCGATCACCAGGTGCGCGTCGGCGAGGCTGGCGTAGTCGGTGCTGGTGCGGATGCGCCCCAGGGCGGCGTGTTTCTGTTCCTGGGTCAGGCTGTCCTTGGCGATCTGCCGGTCGAGGTTCTTGCCCACGGTGGCCACGGCCTTTTGCAGGGCGCTGTCGCTGATGTCCAGCAAGGTCACGTCGAACCCGGCCAGGGCGCAGACCTGCGCGATACCGTTACCCATGGTGCCGGCGCCGATCACACCGATAGTCTGCAGCTTCATCTTGGCTTTCTTCCTTCGTCCGGGGCGTGTCGCAGAGCGGCGTGTGAGCGTCTTGCAATGCAACCTTCGAGGCGCGAGTCTAGTGCCCGCGCCACCCTCGGCCTATGCCGAAAGCGTTCAGTCGCGCTGGCGTTTTTTGCCATGTCCACAGCCACAGAGAGCAGCCATTGATGCGGGAAAAGGATTCGGTCGCGGTCTACTTCGTGCAGGTGATGGTCCATGCCCTGCGGGACCGGCCCGAGCGCCTGGCCGCGGTGCTGGCCGAGGCGGGCATCGACCCGGCGCTGCTCGCCCAGCCCGAGGCGCGGGTCCCGGCCACCGCCTTCGCGGCGCTGTGGCTGATCCAGATCCGCGAGCTGCGGGACGAGTTTTTCCAGCTCGACTCCCACGGCCTGCCGCCGGGGGCGTTCGCCCTGATCTGCCGCGGGCTGATCCAGGAGCCCACGCTGGAGAAGGCCCTGCGTCAATGCCTGGCCAACTTCGCCCTGTTCCTGCGCGACTTTCGCGGCAGCTTGAGCGTGCGCGGCAAGCGCGCGGTACTCAGCCTCGACAGCCAGCCCGGCGACGCCGCCACCGGGCGCTTTGGCGAAGAGACCTTCCTGGTGCTGATGATCAGCCTGCTGTGCTGGCTCGGCGGGCGGCGGATTGCCATCGACCGCGCCGACTTTCGTTATCCGCGCCTGTCCCTGAGCGACGATGCCTTGCTCTGGGGGCCGAACCTGACCTTCGGCGCCGAGCGCACCGAAATCGAATTCGCCAGCCGCTTCCTGCGCTTGCCGGTGGTCCAGGACCTGGCGGCGCTCAAGGTGTTCCTGCGCAGCGCGCCGCAGTGGCTGGTGATCCGTTTTCGCAACCAGCACGGCCTGGCGACCCAGGTCTACCAGCGCCTGCGCCGCAGCCACTACAGCCAGTGGCCGACCCTGGAAGCCTTCGCCGGCGAGGCCGGGATCAGCCCCAGCACCCTGCGCCGGCGCCTGGAGCGCGAGGGCATTTCCTACCAGGAAATCAAGGACGAAGTACGGCGCGCCATGGCCGTCGAACTGCTGCGCGAAAGCCGCGCCAGCATCGGCGAAATCGCCGAGCGCACCGGCTTCCAGGAGCCCAGCGCCTTCCACCGGGCGTTCAAGAAGTGGACCGGCGAAAGCCCGGGGCGCTACCGCGCGCGGCACCAGCCAGGCAACTGACAGGCTGGCGCCCCGCGCCTCGTTTCAGACCGCCAGCCCCAATGCCTGCAACTGCCGCCGGGTTTCAGCCGCCGACTGGTGATGGATCGCGTTCCAGCCCAGAGCCCGGGCGGCGACGATGTTCGGCGCGTGATCGTCGATGAACACCAGGTCCTCGGGCGCCACCTCCGGCAGATGCGCGCGAATGCGTTGCACGGTGGTGTGGTAGATCACCGCGTCAGGCTTGATCTGCCGTTCCTGCCCGGAGACCACGATGTCGCGGAAACGCCGCAGGAACGGGTAGTTGTCCCAGGCGTAGGGGAAGGTTTCCTGGGACCAGTTAGTCAGCCCGAACAACGGCACCTGCGAGTGGTGCAGCTCTTCCAGCAAGGCCACGCCTTCCTCCAGCGGCCCGCGGAGCATTTCCGGCCAGCGCCCGTAATAGGCTTCGATCAGGGGCGCGTGCTCCGGGTGTTCGGCCACCAGGCTGCGGGTCGCTTCGGCCAGGGGCCGGCCGGCGTCCTGTTGGGTGTTCCAGGCCTGGGTGCAAATGGTCTCGAGGAACCATTGGCGCTGGGTGTCGTCGGGAATCAGTTGGCGGTACAGGTGGTGCGGACTCCAGTCGAACAGCACGCCACCGAAGTCGAAAACCACAGCACGGATCGTCATGAGCATCTCCTTGAAGGGATGTGGACCAGGGCGCCATCCTGCGACCCTGAGCGGTGCAATGCAATTTGTTGGCGCATTGACATGCAGCGCTGTCGGGGCTTGTGGGGCAGCCAGCCTTTGTTCGGCCAGCGCGGGGCGGGCATCGACAACGGATTGCCGCGGCCACCGCACTTTTTGCGCTTTTGCGGTTCTATTCATGGCCAGGCCGCGCCGATCCCCCGCGCGGCCAGAGTCCAGAATGGTGCCGATGGTCTATCCGCTTTCTCGTTATTCCCTGTGTGGCCTGGGCCCGTCGTTGTGGCTGGCGGTTGCCTTGATGGCCTGCGCCACCGGTTGCAGCCAACAGCAGGGGCGGGACATGGTCCACCAGTTCAGCAACGGCAAACCCCAGGAGTTCTTCCAGACCAGCGTCGACCGCATGGCCACCCTGGGCATGCGCGACAACCTGCAAAGCCTCTACCTGTTGATGAACAAGCTCTACCTGCGCAACCCCAGCCAGTGGCGGCAGTGGGGTTACACCGACGCCACCAGCGCGGCGCGGGAGATTCGCCAGGCCATCGAGCAACAGCGGGCCCTGCCGGCGCTGGGGGATCGTCGCGACCTGGCGGCGTTGAGTTATGCGCTGAGCCCGGAGTTCCGTGGAGATCGGGTGGGCGCTTTCATCTATGCCATTGGCAGCATGCTGGTGACGGCCCATGGCGGGCGTACCGAGTTTTTCATGACCGACACCATCGACCCGCAGTTTGTCAGCAATGCGGCGCGCAACATCGAGAAGGCCACGTGGATGCTCAGCCAGCGGCAGGGCGCCGATGGTGAGTTGCTGCTGTTTTCCAATGAGATTTCGGAGGAGGGCAGCAACCTGAGTTTTGCCGTGGAATTCGGCAAGATCGTGGCGCGTCTCGACCTGTTGGCGCAGATGCTGGATGAGCGATATCGGCGCATCGGACTTAACTATGCGCAGAGTTTGTTGTTGATGAATTTTTTGCCGGTGCAGTAGGGGGCTGGGTACATATCCGTTGCTGCGATCACCGCTGCTGGCGGTTATGTGTGGACTCCTGTAGGGGCGAAGCTTGCTCGCGATGGCGCCCGTTCTGGCGCTGCATTTTTTGGATGGTGTACATATCCATTGCTGCGGTAATGGCGGCTTATGGTTCCGCCCTTACGGCGGGTCACTTTGGAAGAGCGCCAAAGTAACCAAAACGCTTTGCCCCTCCACTCGGCACCTCGCCTAGGCTCGGTGTGCCGGAACGAAGGCATTGATCCGTGGGCCGCCCCAGGCCATCCATGGCCTGGGGCGGCTAACCCGGCATCCCTGCCGGGTTACCCACGGCTCAATGCCTGCGTTCGGCCATCGTGGTTAACGGGGCGCTCAGATCAAAAGCAAGACGGCGGCCTGGCTGAGAACTCCACCCGACCTACCGGCCAGCGCAAAACCCTGTAGCCGCTGCCGAGCCCTGGCGAGGCTGCGAACGACTGCGCAGCAGGCGCAGGGATCTTGAAACCGCTGGAGGACCTTCGGCCCTATCGCAGCCTCGCCAGGGCTCGGCAGCGGCGACAGGAACTGTGGCGTTCGGGGTCGTGCGTAGGGCGCTTCTCGGTTCTTAACGCCCCAGCTTTTCCATCGCCGCATCCGCCAGGAACGACGACCGGCTCTTGATGTTGTGCTCCCGGACAAAGCGGTCGATCCGCTGGATCACGTAACCCGGCAGGGTCACGTTGACCTTCTCGGTCTTGCCCAGGTAAGGCGTGATGTCGATATCCAGCATGCCCCAGCCCATGCCCTCGAAATCGGGATTGGCGCGGTGCGTGCCGATGGAGGTGGGCAGGGGAATGGCATGCCCCTCGCGGGCCAGCTCTTCGAGCATGAGGTGCGCGATCTCGATGGCGGCGCTGTACGCAGCCTCGAAGCTGTCGCCGGCGGTGACAGCTCCGGGAATGTCGGGAATCTGGATGCCGGTGGCCGTGTGTTCGTTGCCCCACTCGATGCAGATGGGATATTGCACGGGGATCTCCTCAAAAGGTGCGAAGGCTGAAAAGGCTATATCAGCCCGGCCAGTTTCTGGATGGCCCTGACCGTCCCCCGTGGCAGATCCTTCTTCGGGTGAGGCACCGGAACGGTCTCGGGCCGGTAGGGATGCTTGAACAGATGATGGCTGCCGGTTACGCGCTCCAGCACCCAGCCTGCGGCTTCAAGCTCCTTGATCAACTGTCTGCTTTGCACCTCCATCTCCTTATCGGGGTGAGAGGTGCTTTATAACTCCAGGCGCATAGTAGCGCAGGTTGAATTGTGTGTCTGGAGTTATGTATCGGCGCATGTCATTCAGAGGGTGCGTCGCTCGGGGAATGACGCTCCCTACACCAGCCCAGATGCAATGGCGCTCAGGGTTCCTGCGCCGCACGCCACTGAATCACCTCCAACACCGCGCACCCTTCCCGGGTCAGCAGATGCACCCCACGGGTCACCCGCGTCAGGTCGCAGTCGGAAATGTCTTTCAGGTTCAGCGTGGACAGGCTGTCCATCAGGTCGCGCACCACGGTGAAACGATGGGCTGCGCTGGCCGCCAGATCGCTCAAGGGGGCGTCGGTATCGAGGTAGAAAACGGGAGCATTGGCGTCGTGGGTGTCGACGGGGGTGAAGCGGGAAGTGTGATGGTCAATCATCGGTGCAGCTCCTATGAATAGAGCAACCACCTTTCGCGGCCAAGCGAATAAGGGTGGCAGCTGTACGCGGGTTGGCCGACCGGGCATAGGACACCGGCACACCCGAAGGTGTCCCACGCACAGCCGCCATGACACAAAATCGCAGGCACAAAAAAAGCGCCTGCAATTGGTGTTTTGGACGCTGAAGCGTTCCTATGCTCGACCGGCCAAGGTCGTTCGCGGATTTTGCCGCGAGGGCGAACTATAGGGGCGCCGCCTGGACGGCGCAACCGTATATGGGAGCGGATGTTTGAGTGGTTGTGTCGGGACGTAGATCATCCCTTGTGCTGATACGGATCACCTGCTCACCGAGCGTTAGAGGTCTGTAACAGCTCAGATTTACGGGAAAAGTCTGACCTTCGATGATCCATAAAACGTTCGAGTCGAGATTATAAATAAGGCACCATTGGCCCCGGCCGGCATGACGGAGTGATTTCAGTCTGCCAAAGGGTTGAAACGGATGGACAATGGATGTGCTCAACATATGGGAAAGAAAAAATTTAAAGTTTCTGATTTTGTGGACTCTTTGTTTCTGTCAGAGGATTTGCGCCAAGCAAGGCCTCAAGATGCAGAAAGGTTAGCAACAGCACTCAGCATAAAACTGAGTCATCCAGGCTTTGCCGAAGAACCCAAAGAGACTGCCGAATATTTGCTCGGTTTGCTTGAAGAAAAAGTTGAGCAGAAACTGCATGAGGTTTTCGGCGGTCAGGTGTCTAATAAGGCCTTCTCAAAAAGGTGCAGTACTGACCCAGTTTTTTTAAGTTTTATAACGGCTACCAGCCGGGCTCGAAAAAGCCTCAGTGACTTGATTGACTATGTAGACGATGAAGAGCCAGACCTGTCGGCTCTAGGCCTTGTTGGCCAGGTCGTGGAGGCCATAGAGGACTTCAATAACGTCATAGTTGCAGACGACGTGTTACCACTGATTGAACGAGGTATTTACGCATCCGATGTGGCTCGGGCACTCGAGGTGTGGGCAACCAATCGAGAGTCGAAAAAGGGCGACGAGGGGTTTTGGCAAGAGGAGTTTGAAAGCCGCAAGGGAGTTTTGGAGCGCCTTCTTGGAGGGCATGCTGTTTTACTGCAAAGCGAGTTCCATGTTGCGGGTACAGATACTTCTGGAGCTGGAGGGCTAAGGGCTGATTTCGCGTTTCTTAATAAAACCAGCAACATTAGCCTGGTAGAGATCAAGGCTCCGGATACTAAGTTGCTGGGCTCAAAGTATCGAGGAACCTATCCCCTATCCAGGGATGTCTCTGGGGCGATTTCGCAAGTGTTGATTCAGCGCGGTGAGTTGATGAAACACTACTTCCAAAAACAGCATTATGCCCCGGTATCCTTTGAAGTGTTCGCTCCACGTTGTTTCTTGATTGCCGGAAATCTCGATAGCCTGGAAGCCGACCCGGTCAAGTTGAAGGCGTTTGAAGTTCAGCGGCAAGCTGTCGCATCGCATGTAAATATAGTGACCTTCGATGAGCTTTATCAGCAGTTTGCAACATTCAACCAAATGTAGTTTTGAGTCCCATTGCAAGCCATCGGGCATGAGCCTGTTGCACGGGTAGGTCGCTGATTGGTGTCAAATGGGGACTGGGAGGGAGAGGGTGGTCACCGTCCATTTGGAGGTGGGGCCGACTAACTATTCGGCCTGCCACCACCAGCCTTAGAGAATGTGCAACATCCACAGCACACCCAGATAAACCACGGCTATCCCCACCGGCAGCACACACAGCAGCCGAACCTGCGAAAACAACGAAGGCACGTCCCCCACCGGCGTCGAATCCTCCAGTTGCTGCTGCGTCATAACCGCAGCACCTTCCTCCACCGGCGCATTGAGCCGGGCCTGGATCAGGGGTTCGACTTCCTCGACTTTGCGCATCAATGTCCGGCCCCAGGTGAACAGGGCCGCGCCGATGAAGATCAGCAGGTAGATCACCAGGAATTTCCAGTGGGGTGGGTTGCTCAGGTGGATGAAGTCGGGGGTTGGGCTGTTGTCCCAGAACCAGTCCAGAGGCCGGGTGTTGTTGTAGACCATGAACACAAAGTCCTTGATCTGGCGGTTGAGGAGCGCCGCGGCGTCGCTGTAGCTGTTCATGCGCCAGCGGAGCATTTTCAGGGTGGAAAACAGGGTGGAGATCAAGGCACCGGTGAACAGCACTGCGCCTGTGGCGATGGCCAGCCGGTATTTCAGTTGGGCCTGGGTGTAATTCATCTGTGCGTCCTGCGATGAAGAAAAGGGCGCAATTCTATAGTTCGTCGTTGCTGGCTAACAGTCGCGAACTCATTACCTCAAGGCTTTCCGTCGACCTGTCTGCCACACGCGCTATCCTTGCCTTCCCTCTTCGGTTCGACGAGCCCGCTCATGTTGCACGTGCAAGGCGTCTGTAAAACCTACCCCACCCCCCAAGGCCCGCTGCCGGTGTTGCAGGGTGTCGACCTGCGCCTGGAGCAGGGCGCCAGCCTGGCCTTGATGGGGGAGTCGGGCAGTGGCAAGAGCACGTTGCTGCATCTGGTCGCCGGGCTGGACAAGGTCGATCGCGGCAGCATTCGTATCGGTGGGCAGGCGCTGGAGAGGATGAGCGAGCAGCAGTTGGCCAACTGGCGGCGCACGGAGGTGGGGCTGGTGTTCCAGCAGTTCAACCTGATCGGCAGCCTGCGGGTGGAGGACAACCTGGGGTTCCAGGCGCGGCTGGCGGGGCGTTTCGATGGGGCTTGGCAGGCGCGGTTGGTGCAGCGTTTGGGGCTGGGGGATTTGTTGCGGCGTTATCCGGAGCAGTTGTCCGGCGGCCAGCAGCAGCGGGTGGCGTTGGGCCGGGCGCTGGCGGCGAAACCGCGGTTGCTGTTGGCCGATGAGCCCACGGGCAGCCTCGATGAGGCCACCAGCGACGAGGTGTTGCAGCTGTTGCTGGAGTTGCTGGCGGAAACCCCCACCAGCCTGTTGATGGTCACCCACAGCCAGCGGGTGGCCAGCCGCCTGGGGCGGATTGCCGTGTTGCACGGCGGGCGCCTGGCGGGCGAGGCCTGAGGTGCGGGTTTTTCTGCTTGGCCTGCGGGCGTTGCTCAGCCATTGGCGGCGGCACCCGGTGCAGTTTTTCAGTGTGCTGACCGGGTTGTGGCTGGCCACCAGCCTGTTGACCGGGGTGCAGGCGCTCAATACGCAGGCGCGGGACAGTTACGCCAAGGCCAGCCAACTGATCGGCGGTGCGCCCCAGGCCAGCCTGGCGACGGCCAATGGCGCGGCATTTTCCCAGGAGGTTTTTGTCGGCCTGCGCCGGGCGGGCTGGCCGGTGTCGCCGGTGGTGCAGGGGCGGTTGACGCTCAAGGGCCATGAACAGCAGCGCCTGCAATTGCTCGGGATCGAACCGCTGTCGTTGCCGGCCGGCGCCGCGGTGGCGGGGCAGGTGCTGAACAGCCAGCGCATGGTCGAATTCGTCAGCCCGCCGGGCGTTACCTGGATTGCGCCGCAAACCCTGCAGGCCCTCGGTTACCGCGAAGGCGAGCGCCCGACGACGGCAGGCGGCCAGCCCCTGCCGCCGCTGCATGCCCAGGCGGATATGGCCCCGGGGCTGCTGCTGGTGGATATCGGTTTTGCCCAGCCGCTGCTGGGCTTGCCGCAGCAACTGTCGCGTTTGCTGTTGCCGGCGGATTTTGCCGCCCAGGCCCCGGCCTTGCCCGATGCGTTCAAGGACCTGCTGGTGCTCAAGCGCGGCGGCGAGGAAAACGATCTGGCGCGCCTGACCGAGAGCTTTCACCTGAACCTCGACGCCCTGGGTTTCCTGTCGTTCGTGGTCGGCCTGTTTATCGTGCATGCCGCCATCGGCCTGGCCCTGGAGCAGCGCCGTGGCCTGCTGCGCACCCTGCGTGCCTGTGGGGTCAGCGCGCGGATGTTGATCGCCTGCCTGTGTGTCGAGCTGGGCGGCCTGGCGTTGCTTGGCGGGGTGGCCGGGGTGCTCAGCGGTTACCTGCTGGCCAGTGTGCTGTTGCCGGATGTCGCCGCCAGCCTGCGCGGCCTGTACGGCGCCGAGGTGGCGGGGCAGTTGAGCCTGAGCCCTTGGTGGTGGTTGAGCGGCATCGGCCTGAGCCTGCTCGGCGCCTTGCTGGCGGGGGCCAACAGCCTGCTGCGGGCGGCGCGCTTGCCGCTGCTGGCGCTGGCCGATCCCCAGGCCTGGCACCAGGCCCATGCGCGCTGGCTGCGGCGCCAGGCCGGGATCGCGATAGCCCTGTTGGTGCTGGCGGGCGCGGCCTGGAACTGGGGCGACAGCCTGGGCAGCGGCTTCGTGTTGCTGGCCGGGGTGCTGCTGGGCGCGGCGCTGGGGCTGCCGGTGTTGCTCAATGGGCTGCTGAACCTGTTGCTCGGGCGCAGCCGCTCGGTGCTCGGCCAATGGTTCGTCGCCGATTGCCGGCAGCAGTTGCCGGCCTTGAGCCTGGCGTTGATGGCGCTGCTGTTGGCCCTGGCGGCGAACATCGGCGCCGGCAGCATGACCGCCGGCTTTCGCCAGACCTTCAGCGACTGGCTGGAGCAACGCCTGAGCGCCGAGCTCTACCTCAATCCCCAGACCCCGGCGCAAGCCCGCGAACTGCAAGACTGGTTGCCGCAGCAGCCGAGCATTGCCGCGGTGTTGCCCGGCTGGCAGGTGGCGCTGCAACTGCAAGGCTGGCCGGCGGACCTGTACGGCGTGATCGACCATGCCCACTACCGCCAGCACTGGCCGTTGCTAGAGGCCCTGGGCGAGCAGCCCTGGCGCCAGCTGGCCAGTGCCGACACCCTGATGCTCAGCGAGCAGACGGCGCGGCGGCTCAAGGTGCGGCTCGGCGATCATCTGAGCATCCCCGTTCCCCAGGGCCAGTGGGCGCCGCAAGTGGTGGCGATCTACGCCGACTACGGCAACCCCCGGGGCCACCTGCTGGTGAATGCCGGGCACCTGTTGCAGCACTGGCCGCAGCTGACGCCCAACCGTTTCAACCTGCGGATCGAGCCGGCCGCCGTGGCGCCACTGGTGACACGCGTGCAGCAACGCTTCGGCCTCGACGACAGCCGCATCGTCGAACAGGCGCAGCTCAAGGGCTGGTCCAGCCAGGTGTTCGAGCGCACCTTCGCCGCCACCGCCGCGCTCAATAGCCTGACCCTGGGGGTGGCCGGAGTGGCGCTGTTCATCAGCCTGCTGACCCAGAGCCAGAGCCGCCTCGGCCAGCTGGCGCCGCTGTGGGCGCTGGGGGTGAGCAGGCGCCAGTTGATGCTGCTCAACCTCGGCCAGACCTGGTTGCTGGCGCTGCTCACGCTGCTGTTGGCGGTGCCGCTGGGCATTGCCCTGGCCTGGTGCCTGGACACGGTGATCAATGTCCAGGCGTTCGGCTGGCGCCTGCCGCTGCGGGTGTTCCCGTTGCAACTGCTGCAATTGCTGGCCCTGGCGGTGCTGGCCACCTTGCTGGCCTCGGTCTGGCCGTTGCTGCGGCTGTACCGCAGCCAGCCGGCGGATCTGCTCAGGACGTTCGCCCATGAAGATTGAATGGCTGCCTGGCGTGTTGCTGCTGGCGGCACTGTGCGGCTGTGATCAGCCCGAGGCGCCGGCGCAGGGTTTTGCCGGCCTGGGCGAAGAGGCCGCGGCATTCACACAGGTGGTGCCGGGGCGGGTGTTCAGCTTTCCCGCCGACCATGGCGCCCATGACGGTTTCCGCATCGAATGGTGGTACCTCACCGCCGACCTCAAGAGCAGCGACGGCCAGCGTTTTGGCGTGCAGTGGACGCTGTTTCGCAGCGCCTTGCGCGCCGAGCGCGACCAGCCCGGCTGGCAGGCGCCGAATGTCTGGCTGGGCCATGCCGCGGCCACCTCGGCCAGCGTGCATCACGCCGCCGAGCGTTACGCCCGGGGCGGGGTGGGGCAGGCGGGTGTGACGGTGCAGCCGTTCACCGCCTGGATCGACGACTGGCGCCTGAGCAGCCTCTCGCCCACGGCCGACCCTTTGGCCCACATGCAGTTGCAGGCCGGCGGGCCGGGTTTCGCCTATCGCCTGCAACTGCGCAGCGACCGCCCGCTGGTGCTGCAGGGCGAGGCGGGTTACAGCCGCAAGTCCGAGCAGGGCCAGGCGTCCTATTACTACAGCCAGCCGTTTTTCCAGGCCGAGGGCAGCCTGCAGATCGATGGCCAGACTTATGAAGTCAGCGGCCCGGCCTGGCTCGACCGCGAATGGAGCAGCCAGCCCCTGGCGGCCGGGCAGAGCGGTTGGGACTGGTTTTCCCTGCACCTGGACGGCGGCGCGCGGCTGATGCTGTTCCGCGTGCGGGAAAGCGACCGGCCGCCCTACATCACCGGCACCTGGATCGAGCCCGACGGCCGTACCCAGACCCTGCACAAGGACGAGATCCAGCTCATCCCGCTGGCGGATTCCAAGGTGGCGGAGCGCACGCTGCCCACCCGCTGGCGCTTGCGCATTCCCGGCCGCGGCCTGGATATCACCGCCGCGGCGCTCAATCCCCAGGCCTGGATGAACCTGCGCATTCCGTATTGGGAAGGGCCGGTACAACTGAGCGGCAGCCATGCCGGCAGCGGTTATCTGGAAATGACCGGTTATTGATGGCTTATTCGTGCGTATTGTTCATGAGTTACTTTCCCGATAGTCACTTATATCGAGCGCTGGAATATAAGTGACTTTTCTTGAACTAAGAAAGTCTCGATTCGTGACTTCGGCTCAATAATCTTTTCCCCCGGTCGGCATTTATCTTTTTCGGCAAAAACGGAGAATTCGCTCAACTTAACGAATCACTGGAGCGACCCCCGATGTTTAGCCTGAAAAACACCGCTGCCCTGTTTCTCACCCTGCTGGCCTTGTCTTCCGCGCTCAGCACCCAGGCCGAGGAGTCCGGCGCCTTTGTCGAAAGAAACCGCAGCCTGAGCCAAGGCTCGGCACAAAACTGAAATAGAAAGTTCAACCGACCGCTGCCTGAAAGTAAGCGGTCGGTACTTTCGTGTGGCCGGAAATCGACTGGGAAAGTTGTTTTTTTGCGCGGGAGAAAGTTATGAGAGCAGGATTATTCACCATGCAATCCACCCCCCTGAAGTTCGCCGCGTTGTCCGCTGTCAGCCTGGCGCTGCTGGCGACACTGTCCGGCTGCGGCCCGGACCCGGTAGCGGCGCCGCCTGCGCCGCCGACAGTTTCGGTGAGCCAGCCGCTGAGCCGGCAGATCGTCGACTGGGACAGTTTCACCGGGCGTTTCGAAGCCACCGATTCGGTGGAAGTGCGCTCGCGGGTCAGCGGCTACCTGGAGAAGGTCGCCTTCACCGACGGCGCCATCGTCAAGAAGGGCGACCTGCTGTTCGTCATCGACTCGCGGGCCTTCCAGGCCGCGGTGGTCCAGGCCCAGGGCAAGCTGGCCCAGGTGCGTTCGCAACTGGCCCTGGCCGAGCAGGAATATGCCCGGGCCAAGGTGCTGATCGAGTCGAAGACCATCGCCCGCAGCCTGTATGACCAGCGTCTGCAGGCGCGGCAGGCGGCCCAGGCCGAAGTCCTGAGCGCCGAAGGGGCGTTGAGCAATGCCCGGCTCGACCTGGAGTTCACCCGCATCACCGCGCCCATGAGCGGGCGCATCAGCCGCAAGCTGATCAGCGAAGGCAACCTGGTCAACGGCGGCAACAGTAACGCGACCCTGCTGACCACCATCGTGTCCCTGGACCCCATCGACATCTACTTCGATATCGACGAGCAGAGCTACCTCAAGTATCGCCAGCAGGGGCAGGGCGCCACGGCGCAGAATCAGGTGCGCATCGCCTTGCCGGGGCAGAGCGAGCCGACCCTGAGCGGGCGCATGGACTTCATCGATAACCGTCTAGACCCGTCCACCGGCACCCTGCGCCAGCGCGCCCGGGTGGCCAACCCGGACCTGAGCCTGAGCCCCGGGCAGTTCGGCCGGGTGCAGTTCTCCGGGCGCCCGAGCTATCAGGCGCTGTTGCTGCCGGACACGGCGATCAGCGTCGATGCCACGCGCAAGGTGGTCTATGTGCTTAACGCGCAGAACCAGGTGGAACTGCGCCCGGTGCAACTGGGCAAGCTGCATGACGGTTTGCGCGAAGTCGCCAGCGGCCTCGGGCCCAAGGACCGGGTCATCGTCGACGGCATCCAGCGGGTGCGGGTCGGCGCGACCGTGACCGCCAGCGAGCAGGCCCTGGCGCTGGCGCCCAAGGCGGCCAGCGAAGGAGCGCCGCTATGAACCTGGGGAAAATCTCCATCGAACAGCCGGTGCTGGCGATCGTGCTGTCCATCGTGCTGCTGATCGTCGGTGGCCTGGCCTACCTGATCCTGCCGACCTCCGAGTACCCGGACATCGCGCCGCCGACCGTGGTGGTGCAGGCGACCTACCCGGGGGCCTCGGCGCAGACCGTGGCCGAGACCCTGGCGATCCCCCTCGAACAGGAGGTCAATGGCGTCGAGGACATGCTCTACATGTACAGCCAGGCCACCTCCGACGGCAGCCTCAACCTGACCGTGACCTTCAAGAGCGGCACCGATGTCGACAAGGCCCAGGTACTGGTGCAGAACCGCGTGGCCCTGGCCACGCCGCGCCTGCCGGAACCGGTGCAGCGCAGCGGGGTATCGGTGCGCAAATCGTCGCCGACCCAGCTGTCGACCATCTTCATCTCTTCGCCCACGGGCGCCTACGACCAGCTCTACGTGTCCAACTTCGCCATCCGCACCGTCGCCGATACCCTCAAGCGCATCGACGGCGTGGGCGACATCAACCCGTTGGGGGCCCGTGAATATTCCATGCGTATCTGGCTCGATCCGGAGCGGGTGGCGGCCTTCAACCTGACCCCGGCGGACATCATCGCTGCGGTGCGCGCGCAGAACACCCAGGTGGCGGGCGGGGTGATCGCGCAACCGCCGGTGGCCTCCCAGGCGTTCCAGCCGAACCTGATTTTCGAGGGCCGCCTGAAAGAGCCGGCGGACTTCGACAACATCGTCATCAAGTCCGGCAGCGCCGGGCGCCTGGTGCGCCTGAAGGATGTGGCCCGCACTGAAATCGCCGGCCTGGCCTACGTCAACAACACCTATTACCTGCGCCACCCGGCCATCGGCCTGCAAGTGCTGCAACGTCCCGGCGCCAATGCCCTGGCCACCATGAAAGTGGTGGAGGAAACCATGCACAGCCTGAGCAAGGAGTTCCCCGAAGGCATCGAATACAGCATCGGCTACAACCCCACCGCGTTCATCGCCGACAGCATCGGCGAGCTGGGCAAGACCATCTATGAAGCCGTGATCCTGGTGGTGCTGGTGATCCTGGTGTTCCTCCAGGGCTGGCGGCCGTCGATCATCCCGATCCTGGCGATCCCGGTGTCGCTGGTGGGCACCTTCGCGGTCATGGCCCTGCTCGGTTATTCGATCAACAACCTGACCCTGTTCGGCCTGGTGCTGGCGGTGGGCATCGTGGTCGACAACGCCATCGTGGTGGTGGAAAACGTCGAGCGTCACCTGGCCGAGGGCAAGAGCCCGTTGCAGGCGACGCTGATCACCATGCAGGAAATCGGCGGCGCGCTGGTGGCGATCACCCTGGTGCTCTGTGCGGTGTTCATTCCCACGGCCTTCATCCCGGGGATCTCCGGCGAGTTCTTCCGCCAGTTCGGCGTCACCATCGCGGTGGCCACGGCGATCTCGCTGTTCAACTCGGTGACCCTGTCGCCGGCGCTGGCGGCGATGATCCTGCGTCGGCATCAGCATGAGCCACGGCAGGCGCCACGGCGCGGCCCGGCGCTACTGCTCCAGCGCGGGGCGGAAGCGTTCAACCGTGGCTTCCTCAAGCTGTCGGCGGGTTATGCCGCCAGCGTGCGCGGCCTGGTGGCGCGCACGCCCTTGATGCTGGCGATCTACGCGGTGCTGATCGCGGCCACCGCCTACCTGCTGGTGTCCACGCCCAAGGGCTTCATCCCGGCCCAGGACCGCGGCTACCTGGTGGTGATCGTGCAACTGCCGGAAGGCGCCTCGCTGGAACGCACCAATCAAATCTCCCAGCAGATCGAGGCCATCGCCCTGCAAGTGCCGGGTGTCGACCGGGTGCCGACCTTCTCCGGGTTCTCCATGGTCACCGGCACCAGTTCTTCCAACGCCTCCGGCCTGGCGCCGGTGTTCGAGCCCTGGTCGCAGCGCAAGCTGCGCGGCCTGACTTCGGACAAGATCGCCGCCGACCTGCGCGAGCGCCTGAAAGTGGTCAGCGGCGCCTCGGTGATAGTCGCCACGCCGCCTCCGGTCCAGGGCCTGGGCAGCACCGGCGGTTTCGCCATGCGCCTGCAGGACCGCGCCGGTCTGGGCAGCCAGGCTTTGGCCAAGGCCACCGAGCAGCTGATCGCCGCGGCCAATGCGACCCCGGGCCTGACCGGCGTCTACTCGCCGTTCTCGGCCCGCACGCCGCAGGTGTTCGTCGAGCTGGACCGTGAGCGCGCCGAGATGCTCGGGGTGCCCAGCAGCCAGATCAACCAGGCCATCGAGACCTATTTCGGCTCGACCTACATCAACGACTTCAACCTGGTGGGGCGCACCTACCGGGTGACCGCCCAGGCCGACTTGCCGTTCCGGGTCACGCCCGAGGACCTGGCGCGGGTCAAGGTGCGCAACGAGGCAGGCGACATGGTGCCGCTCGCCAGCGTCACGCGCTTGCACGAGTCGCTGGGGGTGGAGCGCTTCCCGCGCTACAACCTGTTCCCCACCGCGGAAATCAACGGTGACACCTTGCCCGGGCTGGGCTCCGAGTTCGCCCTGCGCACCATGGAGCGCCTGGCCAAGGAGACCCTGCCGCCGGGCATCAGCTACCAATGGACCGACCTGAGCTACCAGCAGACCACCGCCGGCAACATGGGCCTGCTGGTGTTCCCGCTCTGTGTGATCTTCGTCTACCTGGTGCTGGCCGCGCAGTACGGCAGCTGGAGCCTGCCGCTGGCGATCCTGCTGATCGTGCCCATGTGCCTGCTGGCCGCCGCCAGCGGCGTGCGCCTGATGGGCCTGGACATCAACATCCTGACCCAGATCGGCTTCATCGTGCTGGTGGGACTGGCGGCGAAAAACGCCATCCTGATCGTCGAGGTGGCGCGCCAGCAGGAGCGCGACGGGCAAGGCATCGTCGACGCGGTGGTGGAGGCTTGCCGCCTGCGCCTGCGGCCGATCCTGATGACCTCCCTGGCCTTTATTCTCGGGGTGCTACCGCTGGTGCTGTCCGAAGGCGCTGGCTCGGAAATGCGCCAGGCGGTGGGTTCGGCGGTGTTCTTCGGGATGATCGGCGTGACCCTGTTCGGCCTGCTGTTCACCCCGATCTTCTATGTCCTGATCCGCCGTCTCGCCGGGGGCGAGCGGCTCCAGGCCCCATCCAGCGTCGCTGCCGCGGGAGTGATCCATGAATAATCTGCTGCGTTTTCCCGCCCTGGCCTTTACTGCGGCGCTGCTTGTGGCCTGTGCCGCGCCGACCTTGCCGCCGAGCGTCGAGGCGCCCGCCGCGAACTTCGTCAATGCACCGCAAACGCCGGCGCCGGGCATTGCCGAGCAGTGGTGGACGCTGTACCACGACCCCTTGCTCGACCGTCTGGTGGCGCGGGCGCTGGCGGACAACCTCGACCTGCAGATCGCCCTGGCGCGGATCGATGCCAGCCGCGCCTTGCGCAGCGTCGCGGCTGCCGGGGCCAGCCCCGAGCTGAACCTGGGGGCGGGCGCCGCCCGGCAACGGATCTCGGCGGACCAGGCCGGCTTCAGCGAGCCGCTGATCACCGAACCCCTGAGCCTGGGCCTGGATGCGTCCTGGGAGATCGACCTGTTCGGGCGGATTCGCGAAGGCGTGCGGGCGGCGGATGCCGACCTGCAGGCCAGCGCGGAAGAGGCGCGCGGGGTCAGGGTGGCGCTGGTCAGCGAAGTGGTGCAGGCCTATGCCCAGGCCCGCGGGCTGGAGGAGCGATTGCGGATCGTGCGGCAGAACGCCGACAGCCAGGGCCGCACCCTGCAATTGACCGAACAGTTGTACGCCGCAGGCAGCAGCCCCGAGGCCGACCTGTCGCGGGCCCGTTCCCAGGCGGAGTCCACCGCGGCCCAGGTGCCGGCGCTGCAACTGGAGTGGCAGCGTTCGCTGCATCGCCTGGCGGTGTTGCTGGCGCAGCCGAGCGAGGCGTTGTACCAGCAATTCGCCGCCAGCCCGGTGCAACTGAGCGAGGTGGCCCTGGTGGATGCCGGCACCCCGGCCGACCTGTTGCGGCGGCGCCCGGACATCCGCGCCGCCGAGGCCCGGCTGATCGCCGCTTACGCCCGGGTCGGGGTGGCCAAGGCCGATGTGCTGCCGCGCTTGAGCCTGTCGGCGGCGCTGGGTTCGTTGGTCGATGGGGCCGGCGCGGCGAACCTGGCCAACTCGACCTTCTGGCTGGCCGGCCTCAATGCCAGCGTGCCGCTGCTGGACGGCGGGCGTCGGCGCGCGGTGGTGGAGCTGCGCGATGCCGAGGGCCGGCAGGCCTTGCTCGCTTATCGACGGACCGTGCTCAACGCCGTGGCCGAGGTGGAGTCGGCCCTGGCCGCCGCCCGGCGCAATGCCGAAAGCCAGCGGCATCTGGCCCGTGCGGCCGAGCAGGCCAGTGCCGCGGCGCAGCAGATCCAGCGCTCCTGGGCCGCCGGCGAGGCGCCGTTTCTCGATGTGCTGCAGGCGCAGCGGGTCGAGCTGACGGCGCAGAACGCGCTGTCGCGGATCAAGACTGTGCAGTTGCAGAACCAGGCCGTGCTGGTGCAGGCGCTGGGGGGCTGAACAACGGGGCGACGAATCTGCTGCTTGGGGCGGCGCTGGCATTGATAGCGTCTATGCTCAAGCGGCACCGCGCCAATGCAAGGCGCGGTCTTGTCTTCAATCACAGGGATGAACTTCTATGAAGCCGCTTCATTCGCTGGCCAGGGCCGTTGCCTTGGCCGCTCTGTTGTCCACCGCCAGCCTGCAGGCCTACGCCGGCGACATTCCATTGGCCGGCACCGTGCAGGCCGATGAACTGGTGACCAAGGTGCTCTCGGTGGACGCTGCCAAGCACCGGGTGGTGCTGGAAAATGCCCAGGGCCAGCCGGTGCATGTGCAGCTCAGCGACCAGGCCAAGAACTTGAAAAACCTGAAGGTGGGCGACCAGGTCAATGTGCGGGTCACTCGCGCGGTGGTGGCGGTACTGGATACCGATGTGGACAAAGGCCTGCCGGGCTCGGCCGAGAGTACCGGGGTGGCTCGCGCCGCCGAGGGCAGCCCCAACCCGGGCGGCGAGGCTTATCGCCAGGTGCAGGTGCAGTTGAAGATCACCGATATCGACCTGAAGAAAAACCAGCTGACCTTCATGGGGCCGGCCGGTAACAAGAAGGTCGTGGACGTGGAAAAACCGGAAGTCCAGGCCCGCCTGAAGGACCTCAAGGTTGGCCAGAGCGTGGTGGTGACCTATACCGACGTGTTGCAAGTGACTACGCAGCATGAAGGTTGAGTGAGAGCGGGCGTCGGTCGTTGTGGCGACCGGGGCCTGATCTTGGGAGGGGAGGTCCGTGCGGGAATTGAACGAAAGTGAGCGAAATGAAAAAATTTCCGCCTGCTTTGTGTTCAGAATTATTCAGAATATGTGCACGGACTTTCCTTTGTTGTTCGATTAAAATAGTTCTCGTTCGCCCGGTGCAAGGGCTCTTTACCGGTGCAAGGATTGCCAGGCCAGAGCACTGGGCGAACACCCTCTTCGGGGGCTCCCCCCACGATTTCCCTTCATTCGCTTCTCCCGCCTTGTGCCTGTACTTCGCGACCCGCAAGGCGCGTCGGCGTTGCCTGCGTTTTGCCCACTGCGCCCGAGCTGTTCGCGCCTGCCGCGGGCCTGGCATTCAGCCGCGCGGCACGGTCGTGCACAACTGCAGGCCAAGGGCGCGCATGACCTTGACCACCGTATCGAAGCGCGGCTTGGCGCCGGGGGCAAACGCCTTGTAGAGGCTGGCCCGGCCCTGGCCGGTGTGCTTGGCGATCTGCGTCATGCCGCGGGCCCGGGCGACATGGCCCAGGGCGCGGATCAGCTCGTCGGTATCGCCGTCGGCGAGGACCTGGGACAGGTACTCGCTGATCGCCTGGTCGCTGTCGAGCAGGGCGGCAATGTCGAAGGGAACCAGTGTGTCGGACATCTTCAATACTCCTTGGCCAGGGCACGGGCCTGGTCGATATCGGCTGGCTGGGTGGACTTGTCGCCGCCCAGCAACAGGACGATGAGGGTGCACCCGCGAAGCGTGAAATAGAGGCGGTAGCCGGCGCCGGTATTCACGCGCATTTCCATGAGACCGCCGCCCAGGTTCTTCACATCGCCCAGGTTGCCCGCCGCGGCCCGCTCGAGGCGCCGAGCGATGGCGATCCTGGCGCGCAGGTCCCGTAGCGTGGTGTGCCACCGGGCAAAGGCGGTGGTTTGCAGGATCTCGTAATCCATGAGCGACTGTATCCATATAGAGACAAAATTGAAAGCAGGCACGAGCCGTCAGGCGACTGACGGCTCGTGCGGGCGTCATGGAAAGGTAAGCAGCGCGGTGGTGGCGAGGCGGGGCTTTTCGTATCGCGATGTTGTCGAACGGGGCTACTGAAACACCCCGTAGTCATTGGGTCGACGGCTCGGAAAAATCGCCGGCACCGACCTGTCTTGGCCGATGCCGGGGGAGGAAAAATCAGAGCGCGGGCAGGCCCAGGGCCTCGGCACACGCTTGCAGCGAGCGTTGTTGGGTGTCGGCGTACAACTGCAATTCGTCGATGGTCCGGCGGCCCAGGGCCTGCTCGAAGGCCTGCCGGTTGGAATGGCCGGCGTAATGGCTTTGCGCATCGTCGCCCAGGTTGGACTGGAAGATCCCCGCGGCGCTGACCGGCAGGAAGTCCTCATACACCAGCGGCTCGGCCCGCACATGCCCGGCGCGGATCAGCGCCTCCAGGCCCGTCGGCCGATCACCCTGCTGGCGCGCGGCCAGGCCCTCGTCGCTGACGAAGTAGCGGAAGTACGCCAGGCCCTGGGCGCGCATGTCGTCATGGTTGTCGGGGAAAGCCTGGAAGTGCTCGGCCATCAAGGCGTCGTAGCGCTGGGCGTTGGCTTCGTTGGGGAAATCCCCCAGGGCGTCGCGCGCGGCGTTCAACAGCTGGTCGTACAGCGCCCGGCCCTTGGGGGTGAGGGCGGCGCCGCGCTGTTCGATCTCGCCGAAGCGTGCGCTGTGGCTGCCGCGGCCGTGGGGCTGGTCGGTGAAGGCCACGGGTTCCTCCAGGGCCTTGAAGCTGGTCTGGCGCAGCAGGATCGGGCAGGCGCGGCGCGGCGGGCCTTCGATCACCGCCTTGGGCGTGATGCCGTGGCCGGGCATCCGTTGCTGCACCTGGTCGATATCCAGGGTGCGCGGCGTCAGGTGGTTGATGTGCGGCCCCTTGAAGGCCACCACGTCGGCGATCAGCCGGTGCTGGGCGCTCAGTTGCTGGTACTGCTCGGCCGTGACCGTCGCGCTGTGGTGCCAGCGGAAGGTTTCCAGGGCCTGCTCGACGAACTCCCGGGCCTCGGGCTCGCTGAGGCCACCGCGGGCTTCGGCCTGTTCGATCAGCGCCAGGGCCCGCGGGGTGAAGATGTTGCGGCGGGCCAGCACCGACTCGGCGAAGTCGCGCAGTGCCGGGTTGTCGATCAGTTCCAGGCGCAGCAGCGAGGTGAAGACCCGGAACGGGCTGACCTGCAGGGCGCTTTCGTGCACCGCGCGAAAGGCCGTGGAATGCACCGGCACCCCGGCTGGGGTGAGGTCGTAGTAGCCCACCGGCTGCATGCCCATGACCGCGAACAGGCGGCCCAGGGTCGCCAGCTCGCTGGCGGTGCCGACCCGGATCGCGCCGTGGCGCTCCAGGTCCAGGCGCTGGATCTCGCCGGTATGGCGCAGCTGCCGGGCAATGGCCGGATCCTGCTCCAGGACGCCGGCGTTGACCTGCGCCACCAGGTCCATCAGGGCGCCGTACAACGGCACTTCCTCGCGGTACATGTCCGACATCGCCCGTGAAAAACGTTGGCGGATCAGGTCTGGGCTGACGAAGCTCTGCAGGCTCATAAACAAGGATTCCCGGCGTAGTGAGACAAAGAGGTGAGGCATTGGCTGGGGCTGATTCTGGTCGGCATGGGGTGGGCTGACAAACGAAGTTTCTTCCGGACTTCATTCTGCAAACGAATGCAGGCGCGCGGGCGTCGGCGGCTGGCCCCGGGGGCGAAAGGAGGGGCGTGGGCCAGGAGCCGAGCGGTGATGGCGATTTGACTATGCGCTGATAGACTTCGAAGGCACACCCGATAGCATTCGATGGCTGGCGTACGGTTTAGCGGAGGCGCCTTGGCCTTGACGCAGCGCAATGCAGGAAAGGGACTTTCACTGGCCAGGAGGCTGTACAAATCGCGGATCCTGGGCCTGGCCCTCGGGTTCATCTGCGTGGCGGCGGGCATGTATCCGCTGCATCCCGCGCCCTGGGTCTGGGGCTTCATGCTGTTCAATGCCTTCGTCTGGCCGCACCTGGCGTTCCAATGGGCCCGCCACGCAGCGGTGCCGTTTCGTGGCGAGCACCGCAACCTGCTGGTGGATGCCTTCCTGGGCGGTTTCTGGGTGGCGGCCATGCATTTCAATCCGCTGCCGACCACCACCACGCTGTCGATGATGGCGATGAACAACATTGCCCTGGGCGGCGTGCGTTTCTTTCTCGCCGGCTGTGTGGCGCAAGGGCTGGGGACCGCGCTGGGGTTATCGCTGTTCGGGGCCGGCTTCGTGGCCCGGACCAGCCCGTCGCAACTTTATGCCTGCCTGCCGATGCTGATCCTGTACCCGCTGGTGCTGGGGTTGATCTGTTATCGGCAGGCGATTGCCCTGGCCCGGCACAAGCGCGAGCTGCTGGCCCTGAGCCGCACCGACAGCCTCACGGGCCTGCTCAACCATGGGGCCTGGAAGGACCAGCTGGAAATCGAGTTCCAGCGCTGCCGGCGCCAGGGCGAGGGCGCGCCCCAGGGCGGTGCCATCGCGCTGATCGACATCGACCATTTCAAGGCCATCAACGACACCTACGGCCACGTGGCCGGCGATATCGTGTTGCGCCAGTTGAGCAAACTGCTGCGGCAGAACCTGCGGATCAGCGACCAGGCCGGGCGTTATGGCGGCGACGAGTTCTGCGTGATCCTGCCGGATGTACCGCTGGAGCACGCCGCCGAACTGATGGAGGCTCTGCGCAGGCGTTTCGGCGGGCTGGGCTACGAGCAGAACCCGGCGTTGCAGGTCAGCCTGAGCATCGGCCTGGCCGCCTATGCCGCGGAGCACAGCGATGCCCTGGACTGGCTGAACGATGCCGACCAGGCCTTGTACGAAGCCAAGACCACCGGCCGCAACAAGATCAGTTGCCGCCCCGGCGGGCGTTCTCCGAAGGCCCTCTTGAACTCGTTGTGACGCGCCCGCGCAGCATTGCGCCAGCATGGAGGGCGCGGGATTAGTCAGGTAGGGTGGGCGAGCCCCTTCCGACACGAAACAAGGATCGATTCATGACGCAGACTTCCCCTCGCTCGTTGCTCGCCGCCCGTATCGGCCTGGCTCTCGCCCTGGGCCTGCTGGCCCCCCAAGTGATCGCTGCCCCCCACGCCCAAATACACGAGGCCGCCCGGCATTCTCAGGACGATGCCCTGAAACTGCTGGAGCGCCTGGTGAACATCGACTCCGGTTCCGGCTATGGGGCCGGGCTCGACCAGGTGAGCGATATCGCCGTCGCCGAGTTGCAGAAGCTCGGCGCCACGATCGAGAAGGTCCCCAATGGCAGCGCCGGCGGCAGCCATGTGCTGGCCACCCTCAAGGGCACCGGCAAGGCCAGGATCCTGCTGATGGCGCACATGGACACGGTGTTCAAGGAAGGCACCGCGGCCGAGCGGCCGTTCCGCATCCACGACGGGCGCGCCTACGGCCCGGGGGTGATGGACGACAAGGGTGGCATCGTCGCCGGGATCTATGCGCTGAAGGTCCTGGATAACCTCAAGTTCAAGGACTATGCGCAGATCACGTTCCTGCTCGATGCCAGCGAGGAAACCGGCTCCGAGATCGCCACTGAACTGATCAAGAAAACCGCCAAGGCCCATGACGTGACCTTGAACCTGGAGCCGGGGCGCCCGGCCGATGGCCTGGTGGTATGGCGCAAGGGCAGCGCCACGGCGCTGGTGGAGGTCAAGGGCAAGGCGGCCCACGCCGGGGTCGCCCCGGAGCTGGGGCGCAATGCGGCGATGGAGGCGGCGCACCAGATCCTGCAACTGGGCAAGCTGGGGGACGAGGAAAAGAAAACCACCATCAACTTCACCGTGCTCAAGGCCGGCGACCGCACCAACGTGATCCCCGACCTGGCCCTGGCCAAGGCCGACGTGCGGGCGGCGGTGCCGGAGGAGTTCGACCGTATCGAGCGGGACCTGGCGCGGGTCTCGGCCAACAAGCTGATCGCCGACACCGAGGTCAAGACCAGCCTGCAACGTGGCCTGCCGCCGATGCCGCAGACCGAGCAATCCGCTGCGCTGGTGGCCATGGCCCAGGGCATCTACGGCGAACTGGGGCGCAAGCTGACCATCGAGGGCAGCGGCGGCGCGGCGGATTCCAGCCTGTCGGCGGGTGTCGGCACGCCGACCCTGGATGGCTTCGGCATCGTCGGCGGCAACATCCATACGCCGGAGGAATACGCCGAGGTCGACAGCGTGGCGCCGCGGATCTACCTGCTGGCGCGAATGATCATGGAACTGTCGGCCAAGCCCTGATCGCCGAGGAGCGCGCGGTGCGTCCCCGGCACCGCGTCGCCGCGAATCCTTTCGCGGGCAAGCCTCGCTCCTACAAAAATCTGGCGTGCCCACCCGAACCTGTAGCCGCTGCCGAGCCCTGGCGAGGCTGCGATCGAGGCCGAAGGACTCGCCAGGCGGACACCGCGTTTTTCCAGGTCCTACAAGGGGTCAGGTTTGGCGGCCCTACGGGCCGATCGCAGCCTCGCCAGGGCTCGGCAGCGGCTACACAGGGCGTGTCAGGCGCAAGAGCCATCATGTGGCGAAAGGTTGTGCCTGGGCTTCGACCTTGCTCTTAAGCTATCGGTCCCGCCCATAAAACAACACAAAACGCCCCACCTGAAACACACTCCCCGTAGCCGCTGCCGAGCCCCGGCGAGGCTGCGATCGCCCCCGCAGGGGGCGCAGGATCGGCAAAGCGCCGCCGGACTATCAGGCCGCCGCAGCCTTGGCCTGGGCCGCGCGCAGCGGCACGGCGCGCACCGAGTCGCCGGGTTGCAGTTGCAGGCGCTTGGCGCAGAGGCGATCCACCAGCAGGCAGCCCGAGACCAGGCGGGCGCGGGCGCTGGTGACGCGGCAGCTTTCCATCCGGCGGTTGTGGATCAGCCAGATCGGCGCGTCGTCGTCCGGGGTGCCGACCAGCAGCGGCAGCACCTCGCTTTCGCGCACCGCACGGACTTTGCCCACCTCGGCCTCGAGCAGCGGCCCGCCATCGAAGATATCGATATGCCCCTGATGGGCGAAGCCTTCCTGGCGCAGGATGCCCAGCGCCGCCTCGGTGTTCTCGTGGGCCTGGCCGATCGCGGCCTGGGCCGGCGCGCTGAGCAGGCAGGTGTACAGCGGCTGGCGCGGCAGCAGCTCGGCGATGAAGGGTTTGTGGCCGAGGCTGGACAGGTGGTCGGCCTGGACGAAGTCCATCTGCAGGAAGTGCCGGCCCAGGCTGTTCCAGAACGGCGAGCAGCCGTTCTCGTCGCCCTTGCCGCGCAGTTCGGCGATCAGCTTGTCGCCGAACAGGTGCGGGAACTCGGCGACGAACAGCAGGCGCGCCAGGGACAGCAGCCGGCCGTTGTGGCCGCGGCGCTGCTCGGGGCGCAGGAACAGCGAGCAGAGCTCCGACTGGCCGGTCATGTCGTTGTTCAGGAACAGCGTCGGAATCTGCTGCTGGATGCCCAGTTTCGGCGATGAATTGACGGTCATGCCGACCCGGTAGCTGTACCAGGGCTCGCGCAGGCCCACGGCGCCGGTCAGGGCGCTGATGCCGATCACCTGCTGGTCGTCGTCTTCGAGCACGAACAGGTAGTCGGCGTCGGCCCGTTCCACCTGTTCGGCGAAGGTCCGCTGGGCCCAGCGGATCCGGTGGGTCAGGCGGTCGTGGTTGGCCGGCAGGCTGGTCAGCCCCAGGCCGGCGCGCTGGGCCAGGGCCATCAGCGCGGGCAGGTCGGTCACGCGTACCGGGCGAACGATCATGATGCAGCTCCTTCTGCGCGGCTGTGCTGGCCGCCAATCCAACGATGTCCGGGGTTCATAGGGCGACCAGCCGTACCGGGTCGCCGGGGTGCAGTTGCAGGGCCTGGAGCATCTCGTCGTCGAGGCCGACCACGTCCCCGGGCGCTTCGTCCAGGTGCACCAGGATGCTCCGGTAGCCGGCCAGCCGCTCGTTGCTCGCCAGCCAGGCCCGGCCGTGGCCGCTGTGCCGGCTGGGGCAGGCCTTGGCGACCCGGCTCTCGCGGATCGAGCGGATGCCGCTGTGGCGGGCGTAGAGCGTTGGGCCGCCGTCGAACAGGTCGACGTAATGGTTGGCCTCGAACCCCTCGCGCAGGAGGATCTCGTAGGCCTCGCGGCCCTGGGGGTGGACCTGGCCGATGCAGTCCTGGGCCGCCTTGGGCAGCATCGGGATATAGATCGGGTATTGCGGCATCAGCTCGGCGAGGAAGCTGCGGTTTTGCAGGCCGCACAGGCGCTCGGCCTCGGCGTAGGGCAGGTCGAAGAAGTGTTTGCCCAGTGCGTCCCAGAACGGCGACTGGCCGTCGTCGCTGCTGTAGCCGACGATCTCGGTGATGCTGGTGTCGGCGAAGCGTGGCGCATGTGCAGCGATGAACAGCAGGCGCGCCCGGGAGAGCATCTGCGCCTGGGGCGTGCCGACCAGGTCCGGGTCGATATGGAAGCCGCGCAGCAGGCTGTGGTTGCTCAGGTCCTGGCACAGCGACAGGGTGGGCACGCCATGCTGCACGTTGAGCTCGCGCGAACTGCTGACGAAGGGCCGGTTGCGCAGGCTGTAGAAGGGCGCGGAAAACCCGGCCATGGCGAGGATTTCCGAGCAGCCGCGCAGGCGCCCGGTGGCCGGGTCGTGCAGGACGAAAAAGTAGTTCTCCGGCCCCGGCGCCCGCACGTCGGCGGCGAAGGACGCGCAGGAGTCGAGAATCTTGTCCAGCAGGTGCTGGCGGTCGTCCGGCAGGGACGTCACTCCCACCAGGCTTTCACGGGCCAGCCGCTGCAACTCCGGCAGGTCGTCTGGGGCAACTGGGCGTAAGACCAGCATGGATGTACTCCTGTATCAAAATGATCGCCGCCCGGGCGCAAGGCCGGGACGTCGAACCTGACAATCACTGTCGCTTTCCACGCATTGCTGCCGCTGCCGGTGAAGCCGGGCAGCGGCACAGGGTCGCCGCGGCGCCTGCCTGGCGCCGCGACGGCCGGGGTACTGATTAAAGTGGCTCGGCCAGCGCCGCGCCGGCGCCGAACCGGTTGAGAAAAAACAGGTAGACCAGGCCGATGGCGATCCAGATGCCACCGAGTTTCTGCGCATCGACCCCCATGTTGTACATGATCGCGCAGACGATCAGGAAGCCGATCACCGGGCAGACCAGGTGGCGCAGCAGCTGGCCCGAGCGCTGGCGGCGCCAGTAGTGGTTGATCACGGTCAGGTGCAGCAGCATGAAACCGCTCAGGGCGCCGAAGTTCACCAGAGAGGTGAGGGTGTCCACCGAATTGATGAACAGGTAGCAGATCAGCAGCGACAGCACCGCCACCAGGTAGATGCTGACATGCGGCGTGTTGTGCCGGGGGTGGACCCTGGCCAGGAGCTTCGGCAGCTTGCCGTCGCGGGCCATGCCGAACAGTAGGCGCGACACCGCCGCCTGCGAGGTGATGGCCACCGCCACGCCCCAGGCCAGCGCCGTGGCGACCGCGGTCAGGGTGGCCAGCCAGCTGCCGCCGGCGATCTCGGCGATTTCGTAGAAGGCGGTGTCCGCCGACTTGAAGCCCATGCCGGCGGCCAGGTCGGTGGCGATCCAGGTCTGCGCCACGAAGATCGCGCCCATCACCAGCAGGGTGAGCAGGGCGGCGCGGCCGACGTTCTTGCCCGGCTCGCTCTTGATCTCCTCGGCCAGGGTGGAGATCGCATCGAACCCGAGGAACGACAGCACGGCGATCGACACGCCCTGCATCAGCAGGCCGAAGTGGAAGTGTTCCGGGCTGTACAGCGGTGCCAGGGTCAGCTGGCCGTTACCGGCGCCGCCGTGCAGGGCGTTCCAGGCGTAGAACAGGAAAATCCCCAGCACCACCAGCTGTGCCAGCAGGAACAGGATGTTCATCCGCGCGGTGAAGGTGATGCCGCGCAGGTTGACGAAGGTGGCGCTGACCAGGAACGCGAGGATGAAGCCGACCTTGGGGATGTCCGGGTACAGATGGTTCAGGGCCATGGCCGCGTAGACGTACAGCAGCGGCGGGATCAGCAGGTAGTCGAGCAGCATCAGCCAGCCGGCGATGAAGCCGACATGCGGGTTGAGCCCGCGCTGGGCGTAGGAATAGACCGAGCCGGCGATGGGAAAGGCGCGGGCCATGCTGCCGTAGCTCAGGGCAGTGAAGAGCATCGCCAGCATGCCGATGACATAGGCCAGCGGCACCATCCCCGGGGCTTCCTGGTTCACGTAGCCATAGACCCCGAACGGGGCGATGGGGATCATGAAAATCATCCCGTAGACCACCAGGTCGCGCAGCGTCAGGCCGCGCTTGAGTTCCTGTTTGTAGCCGAATTCTTCAATCTCCATGAAGAGGTTCTCCTTGTAGCCAAAGGGTGGGCGATTGCCTGTCGCTGGGGCCGATGGGCCTTCAGGGCAGGCGTTGCATTCGAACCTGGCAGGTTTAAAGACACGCCACGGCGGTTTTTATAATTGTTCTACCGGTACAGCAAACAGCTTTTGCAGCGACCGCTTCATGCGGCTTCAGGGTTTTTCCCGTTACAGCATCCGTTACAGCAAGGGAGCCAGATAATCCGTCCAGCACTGGATGGCCTGCGGGGTGCGCAGCAGGTCGTTGCGCACCTCGATCAGCACCGAATCCAGCCCGCGGGCATCGCCGTGCACCGGCACCGTCATGTCGCCCAGGGCATTGATCTGGTATGGCTCGTTGCCGGCGATCTTCACGTCGTGCACCGACATGCCTTGCAGCAGGCGCCGGGCGTAACCCTCGGCGCGATCGAACAGCACACCCATCTCCAGCGTGCGGCGCTGGCCGTAGTACAGCGGGGTGAAGCTGTGGATGCCCACCACCCGCACGGAACGGCCGGCGGCGAGGCGCGCGTCGATCAGCGCGCTCAGGCGTGCGTGAAAGGGCCTGAACAGCTGCTTGCGCCGGTACTCGCGGGTGGCCTCGTCGAGGCGCTGGTTGCCGGGGACCTGATAGATCTCGCTCTGCAACGGGATGCTGTCGTGGGCCTGGCACGGGCGGTTGAGGTCGATCAGCAGGCGCGAATAGTTGGCGGCGATCAGCGTCGCGCCCAGGGTCTGCGAGAGGTTCTGCGCCAGTTCCAGGGCGCCCGGGTCCCAGGCGATATGCTCGCGCGCGGCTTCCGGGCTCAGGCCCAGGTCGTCGAGCGCCGCCGGAATGTAATGGCTGGCGTGCTCGCAGACCAGAATCAGCGGGTGTTCGGAGTCTTCGCGCAGCAGCTGGTAGGGCGGCCGCGTGTACAACCCCAGTTCGGCGGATTCAGTACAGGTGTGCATAGTGTTCACAGAGTTGGGCGGGGGTCAGGTGCTCGGTCAGTTTCACTTCCAGGTGTTTGACGGCGAAATAGGTCTCCAGCAACGGGGCTGGCAGTTCTTGCAGCAATTCCGGGCAGTTGCGCAGGCAGTCCAGTGCCTGGGGCAGGGAAGCCGGAAGGGCGACGATGCCACGTGCCTCGCGCAGGTCCGCGCTCAGGTCGTGGGGTACTTCGTCGGTGATGGCATTGAGCGTCAGGCCCTGCTGGATGCCCAGGCGCCCGGCGATCAGCACCGCGGCCATGGCCAGGTGCGGCGAGGCGGTGGCGTCCAGCGCGCGAAATTCCAGGTTGTACTGCGGCGCCGCCGGCTTGCCGCCGATGCTCACGATGGGGCAGATGCGCAGCGAGGCTTCGCGGTTGCGCTGGCCCAGGCAGGCGTAGGACGCGCTCCAGTGATGGGGCTGCAGGCGGGCATAGGACAGCGGCGTCGGCGCGGTAAAGGCACAGAGCGCCGGCAGGTACTTGAGCACCCCGGCGGCCCACTGCCTGCCCAGGCGCGACAGGCCGTCCGGGCGCTGTGGGTCGTACAGCACCGGGGCGCCGTCCAGGTCCTGCAGGCTCAGGTGCAGGTGCACGCCGTTGCACACCGCGTCCTCGGCGGTCTTCGGCGCGAAGCTGACGCTGTCGCCCAGTTGCCGGGCGATTTCCCGGGTGATCTCGCGCACGTTCACCGCGCGGTCGGCGGCGGCCACGCCCAGGGTCGGGCGGCAGGTGATTTCGTACTGGTGCTTGCCGTATTCGGGCAGGAACATTTCCGGCTCGACGCCCGCCGCGCGCAGGGCCGCGAGCAGCCAGCCGCCGAAGTCCGCCCCCTGGCGCTGGGCCTGCAGGGAGAACGCCAGCCGCTCGGGCTGGGCGACGGCGCGGCGCAGGTTGAACTCGTGCTCGAAGGCGGCGTTGACCTGCAGCTCCAGCTGATCGGCATAGCGCTGCACTTCGTCGCGCAGCAGGGTGCGCGGGCAGGCGGCCCAGGGCTGGCCGTCGGTCTCGCGGATATCGGCATGGATGAAGTCCAGCGGCGCGGCGCTGGCGTCCGGACCCTGGCCGACCCGCACCCGGCTGGCCAGGTCGGGGATCAGCCGCAGGTCGCCGTGGGCGCCCCAGGGGTTGGGTTCGGCGATGAGGTCCTGCGGGGTCAGCGCGCTGTTGGCCGGCACCCAGCCACAGCCGGCGCTGGTGTAGTGGTCCAGCTCGTCGCTGGGGAACGAACGGCCACGGCTGACCCCGATCAGGTCGGTGGTGAGCAGGGTGGTCATGGCCACCGGCTGCAACGGCTCGCTGGCGCGGCTCATGCCTGCATCTCCCTCAGGCGGCGCAGCACGGTCTGGGTGTCGGTGATCCAGCAGTAGCCCTTGATCGCGTTCAGGCAGGCCTGGTGGCGGGCGTCGGTGTAGGTGGCGCAGGCGTCCTCCACCAGGGTCACCAGGTAGCCGCGGTCGGCGGCGTCGCGCACGGCCATGTCGACGCACTGGTCGGTGACGATGCCGGCGACGATCAGGTGGCGGGTCTGCAGGTTGCGCAGCACGTAGTCGATGTTGGTCGAATTGAAGACCCCGGAGGAGGTCTTGGGCAGGACGATTTCATTCACCTGCGCCGCCAACTCCTCGATGATCGCCGCCTGCGGGCTGCCCTTGGGCAGGTGCATGTCCGACAGCTTGTGGTCCAGCGAGCGGTCGCGGCCGTCGGCGGTCAGGCTTTCAATGATGGTGTGCAGCACGTTCTGCCGCGCGCCGCGCATCGCCGCCAGGAGCTTCTGCTGGTTGGGAATCACCTGCTCGCGGGTGCGCTTGAGAAAGTATTCGGCGTCCGGCACCTGCAAATGCGGGTCGAGTTCCGGCTCGAGCCAGGCCCGTTGCATGTCCACCAGCAACAGCGCGGTGTGGTCGACGGTGAACGGCAGGTCGCGGGGCGAGTGGTGGGGCAGGCAAACCATCCTTATTTGTCCTCCAGCAGGTGAGTGGCGAATTCGTTGCGCAGGGCATCGATGCCCTCCAGGCGCCGGTCCAGGTCGCTGCCGCGCAAGGTCAGGCTGGCGATCAGCGCTTCGACCTGGGCCAGCGCCGGCACCAGGCTGTCGAAGGCCGAGGTCGACTCCACCGGGGCGCTGATGATCAGGTCCGCCTGTTCCCGCAGCGGCGAGCTGTAGATATCGGTGAACAGCACCACCCGCGCATGCCGTGCCTTGGCGGCGCTGGCCACGCGCTGGGCCTGGGCCTGGTAGCGCCGGTAGTCGAACAGCAGGACCAGGTCCTGGCGCTGCAGGTCGTAGAGGCGGTCCGGCAACTGGGTGTTGTCTTCCAGGGCGAAGCAGCCGGGACGCAGCAGGCGCAGGTGATTGAGCAGGTAGCTGGCGAGAAAGCTGCTGAAGCGCCCGCCGTAGCAATACACCGAGTGGCGGCTGTCCAGCAGCCAGTCGACCAGGATGCGCACGTCTTCGGGCTGTGTCAGGGCGCGGGTCTGTTCCAGGCTGCGCAGGCTGCCTTGCAGGTAATGGTTCCAGGCGTCGTCCTGGCGCAGGTGGGCACGGGGTTGCAACAGGGTGCTGGGCGAGCGCAGGCGATCGTCCATCTCGCTGAGCAGCGCTTCCTGGAACTGGCCATAACCGCCGAAACCGAGTTTCTTCACCAGCCGCACGATGGTCGGGTCGCTGACGCCGGCGTGCTCGGCCAGCCGCGACATCGGCCCCAGGCCGTTGCGCGGGTAGTGGTCGAGCAGCGCGCGGACCACCTTGCGCTCCGCAGGCGTGAGGTCAAGGGCCGGGTCGGTGATCTGGTCTCTGAGGGACGGCATGGAGCGCCTTCGCTAGCGAATGTCGTTTTTGTTTCAGTGAAAGTAAAAACAGTATTTATGTAATTTACGCTACATGTCCAGCGGAAAAGCGCGGGCCGCCGCGAATGCCCCGAAAGGGCGCACGAAAGCCTGGCTTAGCCGAGTGTTCGCGGTTTTTCGGGGCAGGCTTTCAGCGTGGCAGGGTGCCGCGAAAGACGGCGCTGAGGGCGCGCAGGGTGTCTTCGGAACGGGCGTCGGTGGGCCGCGCATGCAGGACGATTTCGCTGACCGGCAGCCGCGGCAGCCCGAGGCGTTCGCCGACTTCGAGCGCATCGGCCGGCGCCACCCGGTGTGCCAGCGCCGCCACCCCGAGACCGGCGCTGACGGCGGCGCAGACCGCCATGACCCCACCGCCGATAAACACTTCGGTCCAGGCGATGCCGGCATCGTCCAGGGCGCGCACGGCAATCTGCCGCACGCCGCAGGGCGGGGCCAGGGTCGCCAGGCGCAGCGGCGCGCCCGGTGGCGGCTGCCAGGCCGGCGCGGCAAACCAGCCGAAGCGTTCCACCACCAGCACCTCGCCGTCCTGCCGCTGGCCTTCGTTGCGCACGATGACCGCGTCCAGTTCCTCGCGGTCGAAAGCGGCGGTCAGTTCCCGGGAGGAGGCGATACGCACCTCGATCAGCAGCAGCGGGTCGTAGGCGCTGATCCGGCTCAGCAACTGCGGCAGCTCGGCGCCGGCCACATGGTCGCTGATGCCGATGACCAGCCGCCGCGCCGGCGCCGCTTGCATGTCGCCCAGGGCCCGTTCGTGGGCGCGCAGCAGTTCGCGGGCGGCGAGCATGAACTGCCCGCCGACCGGGGTCAGGCGCACATGCCGGGGCGTGCGTTCCAGCAGGCGATAACCGAGGCGTTCTTCCAGGCGCTTGAGCTTGAGGCTGATGGCCGCCTGGGAGGTGTCCAGGGCCTGGGCGGCACGGGTGAAACTGCCGAAGTCGGCAATTAGCACGAAGGCCTGCACGGTGTCGATGTCCAGCGGCTTGATGGGTTCGTTCATATCGAGTGCTTATCGCAGATATATGTGGCGATATCTTGTGGTAATGCCTGGGGCTGCGCAAGCTGGCAACACCTTCGAGCACTGGAGTTTTGCCATGTTTGCCAAACAGTATTCACACCGCCTGCCCGCCGACTACGACATGCGCCTGATCCGCCAGCGCGCCGCGGATCGCGGACCCTTGTGGGACGATGTCGATGGCTTGCTGTTCAAGGTGTTCGCCGGGCAGGAGCGCGGCGTGCAGGGCGCGCGACACAACCTGTATGCCTCGATCTACCTCTGGGCCGACCCGGCGGGCGCGGCGCGGTTTCTCATGGGCAGCGGCTTCGACAGTGTGATCGACTCCTTCGGCCGCCCGCAGATCGAATCCTGGCTGCCCCTGGACTGGCGGCGCGGCCCCAGCGAGCAGGCGCGGACGCTCTACCGCGAACGCCTGGCCCTTGATCCGCAGGCGGATCGCGCGGCGCTGCTGGCCGAACAGGTGGCGTACAACCAGCGGCTGGCCGAGGACCCGCAGACCTTCGCCGTCTTCGTCGCCCTCGACCTGCAAGCCTGGGAGCTGGTGCGTTTCACCCTGTCGGCCGGCGTAGCCGACAGCAGCCGCGGCACCGAGCGCTACGAGGTGCTGTACCTGGCCCGGCCGGGTATCGCCAGGCGTTAGGCCGGCGGGCGTCCGGGCCAAGGAGCGGGTATTCGGCTGGGCGTGCCGCGGCGACAAATGGTACAAACGCAGCCTCATTCCGGACTGCGTCCATCCCTGTCGAGAGCCTTACCGTGCAGGCCACCCGCTTGACCCTGATCTGCCACGCCCGCACCGCCGCCTGGAAGCTGGCGCGTTTCCCCCTGGACGAGCCGCTGGAGCTGGACTGGCAGGCGCTCGCCGGTTCGCGCGCGGCGACCTTCAAGCGTGCGCCGCGCCTGCTGTGCGGGCCGGAGCTACGGACCCGGCAAACCGCGGCCCTGTATGGCTCGACGGTGGAAACCGTGGCGGCGCTGCGCGATTGCGACCTGGGCCACTGGCGCGGCCTGGCCCTCGACGATCTGCAACGCGAGCAGCCCGAGGCGTTGCGCGCCTGGCTGGCCGACAGCGACTGCGCGCCCCATGGCGGCGAGTCGGTGGCCCGGCTGTGCGAGCGGGTCGGGTTGTGGCTGGGGTCGCTGGTCGACCAGCCGGGACACGTGCTGGCAGTGACCCACCCCATGGTCATCCGCGCGGCGCTGGTGCAGGTGATGCAATGCCCGCTGGCCAGCTTCAATGCCATCGATGTCGAGCCGCTGGCGCAGGTCGAGCTGCGTTTCAACGGGCGCTGGCGGTTGCGCCTGGAGCAGCGGGATGAGCGGGGGTAACGATTCCCTGACCCTGTAGGAGCGAGCTTGCTCGCGACAGGCCGCAGAGCGGCCGCCCTGTGACGTCACTCACCAACCCGGCCATACTCGAGCGCAGTATCGACACCGAGACCCGCTCCCATGAAGACCCTCCTGATCATCGGCATCGGCGCCGGCGACCCCGACTACATCACGATGCAGGCGGTCAAGGCGCTCAATCGCACGGACCTGTTCTTCCTGATGGACAAGGGCCCGGCCAAGGACGCGCTGATCGACCTGCGCCGGGAGCTCTGCGAGCGCTATATCGAACGCCCCGGCTACCGTTTCGTCGAGGCGCCGAGCCCGGAGCGCGCGCGCGGCGCCGGGGTCGACTACCAGGCCAGCGTCGCCGAGCTGAACCGCGACAAGCAGCGCACCTTCGAGCGGCTGATCGACGAGGAACTGGCGGACGGCGAGACCGGGGCCTTCCTGGTCTGGGGCGACCCGGCGCTGTACGACAGCACCATCCGCATCCTGCGGGCGATCCTGGCCAGCGGCCGCTGCGTGTTCGAGTTCGAGGTGATTCCCGGCATCACCAGCGTCCAGGCCCTCGCGGCGCAGCACAAGGTGCCGCTGAACCGCATCGGTCGCCCGGTGGAAATCACCACCGGCCGGCGGCTGGCGGCAGGGCAGGTGAGCGCTGCCGACAGCCTGGTGGTGATGCTCGACGCCGAGGATGCCTATCGCCAGGTGGCGGACCAGGACCTGGAGATCTACTGGGGAGCCTACCTCGGCACGCCGCAGCAGCTCCTGATCGCCGGCCGGCTGGGCGATGTCGCCGCCGAGATCGAGCGGGTGCGCAAGGCGGCGCGGCAGGCCAATGGCTGGATCATGGATACCTATCTGTTGCGCAAGCCTCTGCTGCGCAAGTCCGAGGATTAGCAGCCGTCGCCCCCAGGCACCCCAGCGTTTTTCTGCTCCCGCCCGAACCGCTCGCGATACGCCGACGGCGGCAGGCCCACCACGCTGCGAAAGGCCACGCGAAAGCTTTCCACCGAGCGGTAGCCGCAGCGCAGGGCGATGGTCTCGGTATGCTCGCTGCCGCTCTCCAGCAGTTCCCGGGCCCGGGCCAGGCGTTCGTGCTGCAGCCAGGCCTTGGGCGAGACGCCGGTGGCCTGGTTGAAGCGGCGCAGGAAGGTCCGTTCGCTCATCAGCGCCTGGCTGGCCAGGTCGCGCACTTCCAGTGGCTCGTGCAGGCGCTCGCGCGCCCATTGCATGACCCGCGACAGGTCGTTGCGCGGCGTGCGGCTGACCGGCGCCGGGATGAACTGCGCCTGGCCGCCCGTGCGCTGCGGCGACATCACCAGGCGCCGCGCCACCGAATTGGTGACCTGGGTGCCGAAGTCGCGGCTCACCAGGTGCAGGCAGGCATCGATCCCGGCGGCGCTGCCGGCCGAGGTGATGATCTGCCCCGAATCCACATAGAGCACGTCGGGGTCGACCAGGATCGCCGGAAAGCGCTCGGCCAGTTCATCGGTGTATTGCCAGTGGGTAGTGGCGCCGCGGCCGTCGAGCAGGCCGGTGGCCGCCAGGGCGAACACCCCGGAGCAGATCGACAGCAGCCGCACGCCGCGGTCATGGGCGCGCACCAGGGCTTCCTTCAGGCCGGGCGGCAGCGGCTCGCTGCGGCTGCGCCAGCCGGGGATGACGATGGTCCGCGCCTGTTCCAGCAGTTCCATGCCACCGTCGGCCAGCACCTGGATGCCGCCCATGGCCCGCAGCGGCCCGGGCTCGACGGCGACGATACGGTGCTCGTACCAGGGGAAATCGAACTCGGGACGGGCCAGGCCGAAGATCTCCACGGCGATGCCGAACTCGAAGGTGCAGAGGCCGTTGTAGGCCAGGATCGCGACTAAACCGGGGGCATTGTGCATTTGGCGGAAAGTTACCAGTCGGTGTCTTGTGCGCCACTGTAGCGAAGGCGAGCGGGCCGATAAAGTCCTGGCCACACCCACTGTCGTCCTGGAGACGCTGCAATGACCAGCCTGGTTCGCGAGATTCCCGCCGCCCCCTCGGCCATCGCCCTGATGCATTTTTCCAACCGCCTGACCTTCGAGACCGACTGTTCCGATGTCTTCGGCAGCCAGGAAGCCGGGGAGGTCGACTTCGTCCTGCTCGACGTGCGCGGCCCGCTGGCTTTCGAGCGCGGCCATGTGCCGGGGGCGAGCAACCTGCCCGGGCGGCTGATCAGCGCCGAGCGCCTGGCGGCTTACCCCCGCGACACGCTGTTCGTGGTCTATTGCGCCGGCCCGCATTGCAACGGCGCCAACAAGGCCGCGGTGCGCCTGGCGGCGCTGGGTTATGCGGTCAAGGAAATGATCGGCGGCGTGACCGGCTGGCTGGACGAAGGCTTCGCGCTCAGCGCGCCGATCGAGCGACCGGCCAACCCGGTGGTGGAATGTGCCTGCTAACGCCCGCGTGCCGCATGCCTTGCGGGCGGTTGCTGCGACCCGGGCGTGCCGAGGATGAATGCACAGGGGCGAGGCGTTGCTGGCGCGACTGCCAAGTCGCGATGGCGCGGCGAAAAGCCGGATACCGGCAGGGATCGGGTCGCTTTTACCGCGATCCCTGCACCGCCATGGGGCAGGCGCGAAGCGTCCTGTCGAGGACTTGGGTTTTCTATAAGTATTTGTCGCATAAACACAATTTACCGCCCGGACGGCGCTCTAGACTGCTGGCCACTTCGATTCCTGCCAATCGAATCTTTCTGCCAATAAGAGCCTCCGTCTACGGGAGTTATAAATGAAGAAGCTTGTACTGTTCGGTGCCCTGGCACTGTCCATGCTGTCCCTGAGCGCCGTGGCCGACGATGCCAAGCCGCTCCGCATCGGTATCGAAGCCGGTTACCCGCCTTTCTCGATGAAGACCCCCGACGGCAAGCTGGCCGGTTTCGACGTGGACATCGGCGACGCGCTGTGCGAGCAGATGAAAGTGAAATGCACCTGGGTCGAGCAGGAGTTCGACGGCCTGATCCCAGCGCTGAAAGTGCGCAAGATCGACGCCATCCTGTCGTCGATGACCATCACCGACGATCGCAAGAAGAACGTCGATTTCACCATCAAGTACTACCACACCCCAGCGCGCTTCGTGATGAAGGAAGGCACCCAGGTCAAGGACCCGCTGACCGACCTCAAGGGCAAGAAAGTCGGCGTGCTGCGTGCCAGTACCCATGACCGTTTCGCCACCGAAGTGCTGGTCCCGGCCGGGATCGACCTGGTGCGCTACGGCTCCCAGCAGGAAGCCAACCTGGACATGGTCTCCGGTCGCATCGACGCGCTGCTGGCCGACTCGGTCAACCTCGACGACGGTTTCCTGAAAACCGACGCCGGCAAGGGCTTCGCCTTCGTCGGACCCGAGTACAACGATCCGAAATACTTCGGTGGCGGCGCCGGCATCGCCGTGCGCAAGGGCGATACCGCCCTGGCCGAGAAATTCAACACCGCCATCACCGAGATCCGCGCCAACGGCAAGTACAAGGCCGTGCAGGACAAGTACTTCAAGTTCGACGTATACGGCGAGTAATCCGCCGAGCTGAACAAGGCGGCCCCGTGCACACGGCGCCGCCTTTTTTGCGCGCGCGATCCTCCTGTAGCCGCTGCCGAGCCTTGGCGAGGCTGCGATCGGGGCACCGCCCCGCAAACCCTGACGACGCGGTACATCTGATAGACCGCGTCGCCCATCCCAGCGCCTGCTTCGCAGGCGATCGCAGCCTCGCCAAGGCTCGGCAGCGGCTACAGGGTTACAGGGTTACAGGGTTACAGGGTTACAGGGCTACAGGGCTACAGGGCTACAGGGCTCCAGCGGAGGGCGCGATACCGGTTGCCGATCTTTTCATGCCGGCGCAAATGCCTCAGTCTACGACCCCCGCCGAATTGCCTTTTGCCGGAGCCCTTCATGCAACGCATCGACCATTCCCTGCCCTGGAGCCACCTGGGCACCCAGCGCCAGCTCAGCGTGTTCCGCTTTGGCAGCGGCAGCCGCAAGGTCTATATCCAGGCCAGCCTGCACGCCGACGAACTGCCGGGCATGCGCACCGCCTGGGAACTGAAAAAACGCCTGATCGAACTGGAAGCTCGCGGCCAGCTCAAGGGCGTGATCGAACTGGTGCCGGTGGCCAACCCCATCGGCCTCGACCAGCACCTGCAAAGCAGCCACCTGGGGCGCTTCGAAAGTGGCAGCGGGAAAAACTTCAACCGCGCCTTCGTCGAGCTCAGCGGCCCGGTGGGCGACCTGATCGACGACCGCCTGGGCGACGACGCGGCGGCCAACGTCACCTTGATCCGCCAGACCATGGCGCAGGTCCTCGACGGCCTGCCGGCTCCGGCCTCGCAGCTCGAAGCCCTGCAGCGCCTGCTGTTGCGCCACGCCTGCGAGGCCGATATCACCCTCGACCTGCACTGCGACTTCGAAGCGGCGATCCACCTCTACGCATTGCCCCAGCACTGGCCGCAATGGCGTTCCCTGGCCGCACGTCTGCAGGCCGGTGTGGCGCTGCTCTGCGAAGACTCCGGCGGCAGCTCGTTCGACGAGTCCTGTTCCACGCCGTGGTTGCGCCTGGCCCGCGATTTCCCGAAGGCGGCGATCCCGCCGGCCAACCTCGCCACCACCCTGGAACTGGGCAGCATGGGCGATACCCGGGTCGAGCAGGCGCAAGCCAACTGCGAAGCCATCCTGGGCTTTCTCGCCGAGCAGGGCTTTATCGACGGCCCCTGGCCCGCCGCCCCGGATACCTGTTGCGAGGGCATGCCGTTCGAGGGCACCCAGTACCTGTTCGCCCCGCACCATGGGGTGGTCAGTTTCCTGCGCGAGGCCGGTGAGTGGGTGGAGCGGGGCGACGCGATCTTCGAGGTGGTCGACCCCTTGCAGGACCTCGTCACCGTGGTGCGTGCCGCCACCAGCGGCGTGCTGTTCGCCCTGGACCGCAGCCGCTATACCGAGCCCGGCATCTGGCAGGCCAAGGTCGCCGGCCGCGAGCCAATCCGCAGCGGCAAACTGACCAACGATTGAGCCCGCTGTTCCTGCGCTCTGCGCAGGAACGCGCCGAGCACCCCTGAGGAGATCGCATGTTCAAGTTTTTCGCCCTGCTGATGCTGTGCCTGTCGACCACGGTCCAGGCACAGACAGTGCTGCACGACGACCTGCCGCTGCGCTATCTGGAGCAGGCCCCGGCCGATTCCCGCGACCGGCCGCTGGTGATCTTCCTCCACGGCTACGGCAGCAACGAAGAGGACCTGTTCGGCCTCAAGGACGCGTTGCCGGCGAATTACATCTATCTCTCGGTGCGGGCGCCGCAGACCCTGGAAGAGGGCAGTTACCAGTGGTTTCACAAGCAGGGCGAGGGCGCCTATGACGGCGTGACCGCGGAGCTGGCGGACAGCGCGCAGTTGATCGGCGAGTTCGTCCGCCAGGCGCTTGCCAAGTACCACACCCGTGCCGACCGGGTGTTCCTGGTGGGCTTCAGCCAGGGCGCGATCATGTCCTACGAGGTGGGCCTGCGTCATCCGCGGGCGGTGCGCGGGATCGCGGCGCTGAGCGGGAAGATCCTGCCGGTGCTGCGTTCGCAGCTCAAGAGTGGCAAGGGCCTGGAGCCGCTGGCGATGTTCATCGCCCATGGCACTGCCGACAGGCGCCTGCCCTATAGCGACGGCTCCGAGGCCGACAGCCTGTTGCGCGGACTGGGCCTGAACCCGCAGTTCCATGCCTACCCGGGCCTCGGCCATGGCATCAGCGACGCCGAGGTCGAGGACCTGAAAAACTGGCTGCTCAGCCTCGCGCCCTGAGCCGGCGGCTTATTTCTGGCCGACGATCTGGCCCACCAGCTTGTCGTGATTGGCCTTGTCGTTGATCCGCGAGATCACCTGCACCACCGCCATGCGGTTGCCCGAGCCGGCCAGCAGGGTCGAGCTCTGGGTCATGCCGCCGCCCTGGGTCGCGGTGCTGTCGATCTGGCGCAGGCCGAGGCCGCCGCGGGTCATGCTTTTTTCGCTCTGCTTGCTGAAGTCCGGCAGGGCTGCCGCCTGCTGCGAGAGGAAACCCGATACCGCGCTATCGAGGAACGAGGCGTCGTTGTCCTTGGCCTGCACCGCATCGGGGATCAGGTTTTCCGCAGCGATCACCACCGTCTTGGTGCTGGCGTTGGTGTACATCGTGCCGGTGGCGCCGGCGGTGCCGCTGGCTTCGTCGCCGGCCGGCAGCGGGTTGGCGATAAACCCCTTGGGCAGGCTGAACGTGAATTTGCCGCCGAGCATCGAGACGGTCTCGGCCTTGGCCTTCTTGCTCGCCGGCTGGGCCGCGGCGGCGTCCAGGGCGCCGAAACCGGCCAGCGCCGCCAGGACCAGGACCAGGACCGCGGCGTGTTTACCGAACAGGGACATGCAGATTCTCCAGTGAGCGTGGGGGCGCGCATCTTCCCACGGCGATCGGGCGGGACTCCAGCGGGATCTGGGGCTTTGGATAAACGGAGTGGGGCGGGGCCGCAAGCGTGGCGGTGGTCATGAGATTTATCGCGAGCAAGCTTCGCTCCTACAGCAAAGCGCGCGATCGTCGGCTATCCCCTGTAGGAGCGAAGCTTGCTCGCGAAAAAATCTCCGCCTCGCACCGCTGTCACTGACCCCACGCCCACCGCCAGCCTTGGTGAAGGGCCGCTTCCCGCTTGGGCCGCCACGCTGAAACGTCTAAGCTGGGCCATCGTTCCAGCCTTCCGGATGCCCGCGTGAAATTCACCCTCCCGAAAATCGGTACCGCTCCCTTCTGCCCGCCGGAAGTCGCCGGCACCATAGTCGTCGACCCCAAGGCCCCGCTGCTCAAGCGCATCCTGCGTTTCGCCGGCCCCGGGCTGCTGATCTCCATCGGCTACATGGACCCGGGCAACTGGGCCACCGCCATCGAGGCGGGCTCCCGCTACGGCTACAACCTGCTGTTCGTGGTGCTGCTGGCGAGCCTGGCGGGCATGGCCGTGCAGTGCCTGTGCTCGCGCCTGGGCATCGCCACCGGGCGCGACCTGGCGCAACTCTGCCGGCAGCGCTACAGCCCCGGCGCGGCGCGCACCCAGTGGCTACTGGCGGAGGTGTCGATCATCGCCACCGACCTTGCCGAGGTCCTCGGCTGTGCCCTGGCTTTTCACCTGTTGCTCGGGGTCTCGCTGACCACCGGGATCGTCATCACCGCCTTCGACACCCTGCTGATTCTCGCCCTGCAGAACCGCGGCTTCCGCCGGCTGGAGGCGATCATGCTGGTGCTGGTGGGCACCATCGGCCTGTGCTTTTTCGTCGAGCTGCTATTGATCAAGCCCTATTGGCCGGACGTGGCGAGGGGCTTCACCCCGTCGCTGACAGCGATCAGCGAAGCGGCGCCGCTGTACCTGGCGATCGGCATCCTCGGCGCCACCGTGATGCCGCACAACCTCTATCTGCACACCTCCATCGTGCAGACCCGCCTGGTGGGCCGCGACGAAGCCAGCCGGCGCGACGCGATCAAGCTGGCGCGCATCGACACCATCGGCTCGCTGGCCCTGGCGCTGCTGGTCAACGCGGCGATCCTGATCCTCGCCGCGGCGGCCTTCCACGGCACCGGGCACACCGAAGTGGTGGAGCTGCAAGACGCCTACCACCTGCTCGACCCGCTGGTGGGCGGGGCGCTGGCCAGCGTGCTGTTCGGCGTGGCCCTGCTGGCTTCGGGGCAGAGCTCGACCTTCACCGGCACCATCGCCGGCCAGGTGATCATGGAGGGCTACCTGAACCTGCGCCTGCCGTGCTGGCAGCGCCGCCTGATCACCCGTGGCCTGGCCCTGGTGCCGGCCTTCGTCGGCGTGTGGCTGATGGGCGACGGCGCGGTGGGCAAGCTCTTGGTGATGAGCCAGGTGGTGCTCAGCCTGCAACTGCCGTTCGCCCTCTACCCGCTGATCCGCATGACCAGCGACCCGCAGCTGATGGGCGTGTTCGTCAACCGCTGGCCGACCCGCCTGCTGGCCTGGAGCCTGTTCGCCATCATCAGCGGCGCCAATGCCTGGTTGATTGCGCAGCTGGTGATCTAATCCCGGCCGCTTCTGTAGCAGCGAAGCGGCTGGTGTAGGAGCGAAGCTTGCTCGCGATGGACCGCGCAGCGGTCCCGGTCGTCAATCCAGCACCTGGGCGGCGAACCGCGCCACCTGCGCATCCTCCCCGGACTTGACCCCGGACACACCGACGGCACCGATCACCTGGCCGTCGAACAGCACCGGCACGCCGCCTTCGAGGGAGGTCAGCAGCGGCGCCGAGAGAAACGCGGTGCGGCCGCCGTTGACCATCTCTTCGTACCCTTTGGATTCGCGGCGGCCGAGGGCGGCGGTGCGGGCTTTTTCCACGGCGATATAGGCACTGACCGGCGAGGCGCCGTCCAGGCGTTCGAGGGCCAGCGGATGGCCGCCGTCGTCGACGATGGCGATGCTCACCGGCCACTGGTTGCGTTCGGCCTCGTCCCGCGCGGCGAGCAGGATGCGCTGGACTTCGCGCTGGCCCAGGATGGCTTTGCTGTGCATGGCGTGCTCCTTTCAGGGGGTAGCGGGTTGCTGGGAAGAATGCAGCGGCGGCAGGGCGGCCTCGACCAGTTCGATCCAATGGCGCACGGGGGTACGTCCGGCGCCGTCGAGGTGGGTCTGGCAGCCGATGTTGGCGGTGACTATGACCTCGGGCCGGCCGCTTTCCAGGGCATTGAGCTTGTTATCCCGCAGTTGCCGCGCCAGGGCGGGCTGGGTCAGCGCGTAGGTGCCCGCCGAGCCGCAGCACAGGTGGCCGTCGGGCACGTCGGTGAGTTCGAAGCCCAGGCGCTGGAGCAGTGCTTCCACGGCGCCGCCGAGCTGTTGCGCGTGTTGCAGGCTGCAGGGGCAGTGGAAGGCCAGGCGCTGATCGCAGTGGGCCGCGAGCTGCTCCAGCGGCTCGTCGCGCAGCACTTGCACCAGGTCCCGGGCCAGGGCGCTGACCCGCTCGGCGCGGGCCGCATAACGCCGGTCGCCGGCCAGCAGGTGGCCGTAGTCCTTGATGAAGGCGCCGCATCCGCTGGCCGTCTGGACGATGGCTTCGGCGCCGTTCTCCAGGTGCGGCCACCAGGCGTCGATATTGCGCCGGGCGCGTTCGAGGCCGGCCTGCTGGGCGTCCAGGTGGTAATCCACGGCGCCGCAGCAGCCGGCCTCGGCCACCGCGGTCACGGCGATGCCCAGGCGGTCGAGGACCCGCGCCGCGGCGGCGTTGGTGTTGGGCGACAGGCTCGGCTGCACGCAGCCTTCGAGCAATAATACCTGCCGCGCATGGGCGGTGGTCGGACGCGGTTTGGCCGGGTGCACCTGGCGTGGCAGCTTGCCTTGCACCGCCTCGGGCAGCCACGGACGCAAGGTAGCGCCGCTGCCGAGCAGCGCCCTGAACAGCGTCGGGTTCGGCGCCAGGGCTCGCAACCCCTGGCGCAGCAGGCGCTGGCCGAGGGGCCGCGGCACGGCGGCATCGACCACCGCGCGGCCGATGTCCAGCAGGTTGTGGTAGTCGACCCCGGACGGGCAGGTGGTCTCGCAGTTGCGGCACGACAGGCAGCGGTCCAGGTGCAGTTGGGTGCTGGCCGTGGCGGCGTGGCCTTCCAGCACCTGCTTGATCAGGTAGATGCGCCCGCGCGGACCGTCCAGCTCATCGCCCAGCAGCTGGTAGGTGGGGCAGGTGGCGTTGCAGAAGCCGCAGTGCACGCAACTGCGCAGGATGCTTTCGGCTTCGGCGGCGCGGGGGAGCTGGCGCGCCTGTTGGCTCAGGGTGGTTTGCATGGGAATGCCCTGGGTTCAGATTTCGGCGTACATCCGGCCGGGGTTGAAGATCCCTTGCGGGTCCAGTTGCGCCTTGAGCTGGCGCTGGTAGCGCAGCAGCACCGCCGGCAGCGGTTGGAACGGGCTGTCGACCAGCCCGTGGCTGTAGCAGGTGGCGTGGCCGCCGGCGCGGGAGACGAGCTCGCGGATGCGCTCGGCCGGCGCCGCGGACTTCAGCCAGCGCTGGGCGCCGGCCCAATCGATCAATTGCCCGCCAGGCAGTTCCAGGGGCCCGGTGTTAGCGGGCAACGACAGGCGCCACAGCGGCAGGCCTTCGTCGAAGAACGGCAAACGCTGTTCGTTCAGATCGCTCCAGTAGCTGGCGGCCAGCGGCTCGCCGCCGAGGCGGTCGCGGGCCGCGGCGACCGAGCCTTCGCCGCCTTCCAGGCGCAGGTGCAGGCGCTCGCCGTCATGGCTGGCGGCGCTGATGGGCAGCGGCTGCCGGCCCCAGTCGGCGAGCCGGGCGAGGGCCCGGGCGCTGTCCATTTCCAGGCTCAGGCCGAGGCACTGGCGCGGCTTGGGCAGGACTTTCAGCGACACCTCGGTGAGCACCCCGAGGCAGCCGTAGCTGCCCGCCAGCAGGCGCGAAAGGTCATAGCCGGCGACGTTTTTCATTACCTCGCCGCCAAAACGCAGGTGCTGGCCGGTGCCGCTGATGACCCGGCTGCCCAGGACGAAATCGCGCACCGAGCCGGCCCAGGGGCGCCGCGGGCCGGACAGGCCGCTGGCGACCATGCCGCCCACCGTGGCGCCGTCGCCGAAGGCCGGCGGTTCGCAGGCCAGCATCTGCCCGGCGGCGTCCAGGGTGGCCAGCAGTTCCTGCAAGGGCGTGCCGGCGCGGGCCGTCACCACCAGTTCGGTCGGGTCGTAGTGGACGATGCCGCGATGGGCGCGGGTATCGAGGACCTCGCCGGCGCCGACGCGGCCGAGAAAGGCCTTGCTGTTGCCGCCCTGGATCAGCAGCGGGGTGTTGCCGGCCAGCGCCCGCTCGACCTGTTCCAGCAGCGCGCCGCTGGCGTCGTTATCCGCATGCGCCGTCATCAGAAACGCTCCAGGTCGGGGAAGGGCAATTGCCCGGCGTGCACATGCATCGCGCCGAACTCGGCGCAACGGTGCAGGGTCGGGATGTTCTTGCCAGGGTTGAGCAGGCCGTTGGGGTCGAAGGCGGTCTTGATGGCATGGAACAGGCTCAGCTCGGCGGCGTTGAACTGGGCGCACATCTGGTTGATTTTCTCCCGGCCGACCCCGTGTTCGCCGGTGATGCTGCCGCCCACCGCGACGCACAGTTCGAGGATCCTGCCGCCCAGGGCTTCGGCGCGGGCCAGTTCGCCGGGCTGGTTGGCGTCGAACAGGATCAGCGGGTGCATGTTGCCGTCGCCGGCATGGAACACGTTGGCCACCCGCAACTGGTATTCGGCGGACAGCGCGGCGATGGCCTTGAGCACCCCCGGCAGTTCGCGGCGCGGGATGGTGCCGTCCATGCAGTAGTAGTCCGGCGACAGCCGGCCCACCGCCGGAAAGGCGTTCTTGCGCCCGGCCCAGAAACGCACCCGCTCGTCCTCGTCCCGGGCCTGGCGCACTTCGGTGGCGCCGGCCCGTTCGAGCACCGCGCGGACCCGGTCGCAGTCGGCGTGGACATCGGCTTCCACACCATCGAGCTCGCACAGCAGGATGGCGGCGGCGTCCACCGGGTAGCCGGCGTGGATAAAGTCTTCGGCGGCGCGGATCGCCAGGTTGTCCATCATCTCCAGGCCGCCGGGAATGATCCCGGCGGCGATGATATCGGCCACCGCGCGCCCGGCTTTTTCCACCGAGTCGAAGGCCGCCAGCAGCACCTTGGCCAACGGCGGCCGGGGCAGCAGCTTGACCGTGACTTCGGTGATGATCCCCAGCAGGCCCTCGGAGCCGGTGAACAGCGCCAGCAGGTCGAAACCCGGGGCGTCCAGGGCGTCGCTGCCCAGGACCAGGCGTTCGCCCTCGACGCTGAGGATCTCCACCTTGAGCAGGTTGTGCACGGTCAGGCCGTATTTCAGGCAATGCACGCCGCCGGCGTTTTCCGCGACGTTGCCGCCGATGGAACAGGCGATCTGCGACGACGGGTCGGGCGCGTAGTACAGGCCGAAGGGCGCGGCGGCCTGGGAGATCGCCAGGTTGCGTACCCCCGGCTGGACCCGCGCGGTGCGGGCGGCGGGGTCGATATGCAGGATGCGGTTGAAGCGCGCCATGACCAGCAGCACGCCCTGTTCCAGGGGCAGGGCACCGCCGGACAAGCCGGTGCCGGCGCCGCGGGCGACCACCGGGACGCGGTGTTCGTGGCAGAGCCGCAGCAGCGCCTGGACCTGCTCGATATGCCGCGGCAGGGCGACCAGCATCGGCGTGGTGCGATAGGCCGAGAGGCCGTCGCATTCATAGGGCTTGAGGTCTTCGGCCCGGTGCAGGAGATCGAGGTCGGGCAGGCGTTCGTTCAGCGCCTTGAGCAGCGCCGTTTTGTCGACCCGCGGCAGGGCGCCGTCGACGCGTTCGTCGTAGAGGATATTCATCGGTGGCTAGCGACCCCAGGGTTGTTTTTATTGGCGGTCGGCGGGCGTGCCGCGCTGTTGCATCATTGGCCCGGCCGGCCTTACTGTCCACGGGGCCGGGCGCTGGTCGAACCAGTTTGTGCGGGGGCCGGGGCCGGGTTTTTTGCAAAAAGCCCGGTTTTTCAGCGAGATGGGCTGGCTATCCGGTCGAGGGTTTTTGGGCTTCGCAGCTGGTCATACCAGTGGGGGACGCATGGGCAACAAGCAATCGGGCCGGCAGCAGGTGGCGGATGTGGTCAGCGAGCGCATCGAGCGGCTGATCGTCGACGGCGTGTTGAAGAGCGGCCAGAAGCTGCCCTCGGAGCGCCGGCTCACCGAAAAGCTCGGGGTGTCGCGCACGGCCCTGCGCGAGGGCCTGAAGCTGCTGCGGGCGCGCGGCATCATCGCCACCGAACAGGGCAGGGGGTCTTTTGTCGCCCCGTTGACGGGGCAGGGCGCCAGCTCGGCGTTGATGCACCTGTTCAGCTCCCAGCCGCGCACCCTCTACGACCTGTTCGAGGTACGCAGCCTGCTGGAGGGCGAGTCGGCGCGGCTGGCGGCGCTGCGCGGCACCGACGCCGATTTCGTGCTGATCGGCCGCGCCTACCAGGCCCTGCTCGATGCCCGCGACCAGCCCCTGGAGGCCTCGGCCCACGCTCGCCTGGACCATGCCTTCCACCTGGCGATCTGCGAGGCCTCGCACAACCCGGTGCTGGTCCAGACCCTGCGCTCGCTGACCGACCTGCTGCTCAATTCGGTGTTCGCCTCGGTCAACAACCTCTATCACCGCCAGGCGCAGAAACGCCAGATCGATCGGCAGCACGCGCGGCTGTACAACGCGGTCACCGGGCGCCTGCCGGAGCAGGCGCGCAGGGCGGCCATCGCGCATATCCAGGGGATCTGCGACAACCTGCGGGACATCGAGAACGAAGAGCAGCGCCTGGTGCGCGCGACCTTGCGCCTGGAAGGCTGGCACTAGGCATCGACCCGCGGGAACCCTGGGGCGGCACGGCGAGTCACTGCTTTAGACGCGGCACCCCGCGCGTCGTCGACGACCACCACCAGAGGAGTCACCCCATGTCCAACGAGACTTGTGCCTGCCCGGGCTGCACCTGCAAGGTCGGCGCCCATGCCATCGTGCGTCACGGCAAGCATTACTGTTGCCAGGCCTGCGCCAGCCACCACGCCAACGGCGAACCCTGCGCCTCGACCGAAGGCTGCGGTTGCGCCAAGGGCGCGCCGCACTGACCGCCCACGCGGGCGCCGGGTGAAAAAACAGTGGAGCCTTGCGGCTCCACTTTCAATGGCGTTACCCGATGCCGGGCCATGGCGGCTGCCGGCCCTGTGCCCACAAGCACGAGGGCCGGCGCGCGGTGCCACGCCGGGCAAGCTCAGGTCGAGGGGCGCCAGGTGACGTTCTCGATGCCGAATTTTTCCGCCAGGGGCTTGCTGGTCTTTTTCACTCGTTCGAGGCCGAAACGGCCGATGCGCCCGACCCCCGCGTCGCAGCTTGCCCAGTGCCAGGCTTCGGCGTTGTCCATCTTTTCCGAGCGGATGATGAAAGACTTGGGGGCGCCGTGCAGGGTGTATTCGATGACGAAAAGTTTTGCGTTGTTCATAAAGCTCTCAATCCTCCCTGTGATGGATTAGTGACTCGCGCGGGCCGGGAAAAATTCACTCGGATTGTCGAACGACGCTCTCAGCGGTCGGGCGGGCGCCCGAGCCGCCCGATGCCGGGCGCTGCGCCGCCTGTGCGGATGTCGTGGCGCGGTTTGCCGGGCGGGGCGGCGGGGTTACCATGGGCGCTTTCCGCTTGCCGACGATGCCTGGCCATGGCCCTTGCCGCTCCCCCCGATCTCAGTGATACCGATGTGCCGGTACAACCCCTGGCGCGCACCTACCCGCGTGGCTTGTTCATCGAGCCCCACGAACATGCCTGGGGGCAGTTGCTGTATGCCATGAGCGGGGTGATGTGGGTCGAGACGCCGAACGAGGCGCTGGTGGTGCCGCCGCAACGGGCGGTCTGGTTGCCGCCGGGGGTGCCCCACGGGATTCGCGTGGTCACCGACCTGCAGATGCGCAATATCTATCTGCGCCCGTCGCTGGCCGCGACCCTCGACAGCCAGGTGCAGGTGTTGCAGGTGGACAACCTGCTGCGCGAACTGATCGTGCGCCTGGTGGAGCATGACGGCGCGCCGCAGCCGGCGTATTACGACGCGCTGGTGAACCTGGCCCTTTTGGAACTCAAGCGCGCCCGGCGTTCGCAACTGAAGATCGTGCTGCCGGACAGTTCCGACCGGCGCCTGGTCAGCCTGTGCCAGGCGGTGATGGCCGCGCCTTCCCTGGACATTCCCTTCGAGCGCCACGCCGAGGCGGCGGGGGCCAGCGTGCGCACCCTGGCGCGGCTGTTCAAGGACAGCCTGGGCGTGGGGTTCGCCGAGTGGCGCCGCCAGGTGCAACTGGCCACGGCGGCCGCCGAGCTGATCCAGGGCGTGCCGGTGGGCACCATCGCCCGCGAGCTGGGTTATTCCCCCGGCAGCTTCAGCGACATGTTCCGCCGGGAGCTGGGGCTGGCCCCGTCGCAATATGCGGCTGGCGAAGCCCGGGCCTGAGCCCCGCGTCTGTCCGGATTCACCGCGGCGCGTCCATCGCGGGCAAGCCTCGCTCCTACAGGTACGAAATAAGGACGGTGTGCCTATCTTCTGCTGTAGGAGCGCAGCTTGCGCGCGATGAACGATAACGCGGTATTCCAGGCACACCGCAGCGGCGCCAGATTGGCCGAAATCCTGAAGTGCTTGGCCGGTTGCCCGGGGCCGCGCTCCCTACACTCCTCGCATGTCCAACCGCCGTTGCCCGGCACGCGGCACTGCCCGGAGTTCGTCATGCCTTACCTCATCTCCCTTGCGATCGGCCTCGGTGTCGGCCTGCTCTATGGCGCCCTGAATGTACGTTCGCCGGCGCCACCGGCCATTGCCCTGGTGGGGCTGCTCGGCATGCTCGCCGGTGAACAGCTGTGGCCCATGGGCCGCCAGCTGATAAGCAACTGGCTGTCCTGAAACCTTTCGATTCCTTATCCCTGTCAATGGAGGCGCTCATGCACGCCCTGCAATTTTCCAATACCGGCGATCTCTCGTCGCTGCGCTATGTCGAAGTCCCCACCCCGGCCCCGGCGGCCGACCAGGTACTGGTGCAGATCAAGGCGGCGGGCCTCAACCCCAGCGACGTGAAAAACGTGCTCGGACGTTTTCCCTACACCACCGTGCCACGGATTCCCGGGCGGGATTTCGCCGGGATCGTGGTGGACGGCCCACGCGAACTGGTGGGCCAGGAGGTCTGGGGCACCGGCAAGGAACTGGGCTTCTACGCGGACGGTTCCCACGCCCAGTACGTGGTGCTGTCGGCCAAGGGCGTGGCGCCCAAGCCGACGCACCTGAGTTTCGCCCAGGCCGCCAGCCTGGGCGTGCCTTACACCACCGCCTGGGATGCCCTGGAGCGCAGCGGAGTGAAAGCCGAGACCACGCTGCTGGTGATCGGTGGCGGGGCGGTGGGCAATGCCGCCCTGGCCCTGGCCAAGGTCCGCGGCGCCCGGGTGCTGGCCGCCGCGCGCCGCCCGGAGCAGGTCAGGGCCTTGCAGGCGCAGGGTTTCCAGGCCGTGCAACTGGAGCGACCGGAGGACCTTGCGGCCCAGGTCAATGAAGTGTTCGCCGGCGGCGCCGAGGTGATCTTCGACACCACCGGATTCTGGCTGCCGGCCGCGGTCGCGGCCCTGGCGCCGTTCGGCCGTATCGCGATCATTGCCGCGCCGGTGGACGGCCACGTGCAATTGCCGGCCCTGGGCCTGTATCGCAAGGGCGGTTCGGTGGTCGGGATCAATTCGCTGCTGTACGGCGTGCAAGCCTGCGCGGCGATGCTCGAGCAGTTCGGGCGGTTTTTCGATCAGGGCTTGTTGCCGCTGCCGCAAGGGCTGTTCGAGTCGCCGCTGGAGCAGGGCGTCGAACGCTACCGCGAGGTGGACCAGGGGCGTGGCGAGAAGGTGATTCTGGTGCCGTAAGCCTGGCGTCGATCTTTGGTTTGGATCGCGAGCAAGCTCGCTCCTACAGGGACGGTGCTGTCGTTGTAGGAGCGAGCTTGCTCGCGATGACGTCAGCCCAGACAACCTCACAAGGAAAGTTGCAGAGCGTTTTCGATCACGCCTGCGGCACGCCTTTCTCCCACGCCGACCAGTTCTTCAGGATGTCCTGCACCAGCGGGTTGCCGGCGCGGAACAGGTTTTCCAGGGCCGGGACGAAACCGCCCTGGTCGGCGTACTTGAGCAGGTTGTCGACCTCGCTGCCGCCCGGCTCGGGGCGGTCGAAGTCGGAGCCGGCACGCACCACCGCCAGGCGCTGGATGTCCACCCGGCCTTCGCGGCTGGCGCGCAGCAGGGCTTCATAGGTCGAGTTGTCTTCCTGCTGGGTGGTGCAGTACTCGCCTTTGTTGTCGGTCAGCAGGCGGGCCCAGGTCTCGGCCCGTTCGCTCAGGCGCGTGCCGGAAAACCAGGTGTTGCCCGCCAGGGTGTCGCACTGGGTGACCACCGGCGGCTGGTTGGCCGGGGCGGCCGGGTACTTGAGGCGCCAGGCCGCCGATTCCTTGCTCTCGCTCAGCGCCACATGGCGCGACAGGGCGAAGGCCTTGGCCTGCAGTTTCGGGTTGAGCTCGAAGACTTCGGTCTTGTAGTCCAGCGGCGGCTTCTCGTCCGGCCCCTTGGTATTGATCCCCAGGTAGCCGGTCGGCCAGTCCTTGGGCGCATCGCGCGAATCCAGTTCCCACTGGGTGCCGAACTCCACCAGGTAATGGGCCCAGGCGGCGGTGCCGATGGTCCCGTGTTTCGGGCTGATGCCGGCGATCCCGGCGATCAGGAAATAGCTCTTGCGCAGGTCGAACTGCGGCGCCAGGGCCAAGGCCAGGGTCGAGGCCGCGGCATTGGTCTGGCCCATGCCGGTGACGAGCAGGCAAACGTCCTTGTCGTTGCAACGAATGACCGGGTACTGCGCCGACAGGCCCGGTACGCGCACTTCTTTTTTCAGTTCCAGGCGCTCGACCCAGTGCTGGGCCTCGGGCGCGAACATGGTGATCAGCACCACCTTGGGCCTGATCGGGTGCGCGGCGGTGTCGCCGGCCCAGGCCGGTGAAGCGAGCAGGGTGCCGCAAGCCAGGCCCAGGGCCAGGGAAAGACGGGTAATCGTGTGCATGAAAGCCTCCATTGCTTGAGTGATCAGAACTGGTAACCGATGCCGGCGTAGTAACCCCAGCCGTTGGAGCGGGCGCGGAAGTCGCCGTCGCCGAAATTCAGTTCGCTGCCGTCCTGCCAGTTGCCGCCGTTGTGGAAGTAACGGCCGACCAGGGTGAAGCGCAGGTGAGTGAAGGAGTAAAGCAGCACATTGGTGGCCACCGTGGCATTGGCGGTGCGGGCCGGGTTGTCCTTGTGCAGGTCCGAGCCGAAGTCGAAGTTGGTGAAGCCGATATAGGTCAGCGACGCGCCGTTGCTGAATGTATCGATGGGCACGATGTACTTGAGCTGGGCACGGTAGCCGTCCCACGAATATTCATTGCTGGCGCCGTAGTTTTCCCACTGGTAGCGCCCGTAGAAGTTGGCCGACAGGTTGACCCGCGAGTGGGTGTCGATATCGGTGCCCAGGCCGCTGTACAGGGTGTTGGCGCGGTTGGCGCTGTTGCTGCCGTGGTCGTAGATCCAGTCGAAGGCCACGTACCACTCCTTGAACGGGCCGATGGCCAGGCTGCGTCCGGCCAGGTAGTCGATGGAGATGCGCGGCTCGTGTTCCATGAACAGCGGCGAGCCGTGGTCCCAGGCGCCCTTGTCGTGGCTGTTGCCGATGCCGAGGATTTTCGGCACATCGATGTAGCCGTACAGCTCGAACGGCCCCTTGCGCCCGAAGTATTCGTATTCCAGGTAGACGTCGTCGGCCGGCTGTGGGCCGAAGCTGATGTCCTTGCTGCCGATCAGGGTCAGGTCCTGGTTGTACCAGTCCGACAGGTAGGCCCCTTTTTGGGGCGCCCTGGCGTCTGCGCTGAGGGTTTCGCCCTGGGCCGAGTCATCGAGGGAGGAGGTGGGGGCGCCAGCGGTTTTTTCCTGGCCCTGGGCGGTGCCACTGAGTACTCCCGTAACGGCGGCCAGTAGCAGGGAAACAGCCAGAGTGCGGTGGGACGCCGGGGAGGTGAAGGGTCGATGCATTGAAAATCCCTGTTCGTGCAAAGGAAGGCCGAGGCTGGCCGGGGGTGAGGCGAACAGGTGGGGATTGTCCGGCCCACGCGTTCGCGCAAACGTTTGCATATGCTGTACCAACTTCGTGGGACGGGTGCGACGGGAGCAAGGGAGGGGCTGGAGATAGTGGCTTAAAGCTATCGATGGCCGAGGGCTGTCGCCCAGCGGACAGGGGGCGGAGCGGAGCAGGGCCTTTGTCAGGAAAAGTGTCTGTTCTGATAAAGGGTTAAATCTATAACTTATTGATAATTAAAATGTTTATCTGTTTTTTAGGCGGCTTTTTCGGTCAATTCTTACCATAGTATTAATGCTATTTAATTCCCCGGTTTCGCCGCTGCCCGTCCAAAGCTCGTCTAGGTTTCTGGCACGAAAGCCATTTTTCGCCACGGTCGGGTATTCGAAGTCGGTGCGTGTTGATTCAGGACGTTGTCGGGGTGAGCGGTACACGCATTCAGGGATGAACGGCTTGGCCCCTTAACAAGGAGTTGAGCGTGGACAAGGTACTGGTCAGAGATGCCGTCAATCGTCTTTCCCCCCTTTCTCTGGCGGTTCGCCTGAGTCTTGCCGGCCTGCTGCTGAGCCTGGCCAGCCCTTCGGCCATGGCCACCTGTTCCACGGTGGGCAGCGTGGTGACCTGTTCCGGGGTCCCGGGCGTGCCGCTGTTCCTCAACGACTTCTCCAGTGCCGCCAACGGCCTGACGGTCAACGTCGTCGGCGGCGCGCAGATGAACGCGACCCTGGGCGGCAAGGTACTGAACCTGACGGGCAATACCCTGACCCTGAACAACGCCGGAATCATCGACCCGGCCGTGCTGGGCCTGGTCTCGGTACTGAGCGGCGGGGCTTTCCTGGGCAGCGGCGCGACGGGCGTGATCAATGTCACCAATACCGTTACCGGGATCATGCGCGGCACCGGGCAAGTGCTCGGCCTGAACCTCAGCAGCCTGGCTGGCGCGGCGCTGAACATCAACAACGGTCCCGGCGGCGCTACCACCATCGTCAACGACGGCACCATCACCTCCACGGGGCTGTCGCTGTTGACCGTGACCCTAGCGGACACGCCGGTGGTGGCGGTGTATGGCGGTTCCCAGGTGAACATGACCAACAACGGCACGCTGGAGGGCCGGGTCGCCTTCGAGAGCTCCGCGGGTGGCAACACCTTCGTCAACAGCGGCTCGATCCAGGGCGGGGTGTCGATGGGGGTGAACAGCACCAACACCTTCACCGCCATCACCGGCTCCAGCGTCAGCGTGGGCGATGGCATCAACGTCAACCTCGGCCTGGGTGGCCTGCCGGGGATCAACCTGACCTTCGCCCCCACCGGCAAGGTCGACGGCGGCGCGGGCGGGATCAATACCCTGATCCTGCAGAACACCCTGGGGCCGGGGGGCGGCACCACCGGCACCGGCACGCTGTCTAGCGACAACTACATCAACTTCAACAACCTCACCCTCAACAGCGGCAACTGGACCCTGCAGGGGCCCGTGGTCAGCGGCAGCACCACTCTCAACGGCGGCATCGCCCAATTCAACAACAGCGGCACCTTCGGCAGCGGGGTGCTGACCAGCAATGGCGGGATCCTGCAAGCCAGCACCGGCGGCCTGACCCTGAGCAACCTGGTGACCCTGGGCGCCGGTGGCCTCAGCGTGCAGGGCGGCAACGACCTGAGCCTGGCCGGCGTGCTCTCCGGCAGTGGCGGCCTGACCAAGAGCGGCGCCGGGCAGTTGAGCCTCAATGGGGCCAACACCTACAGCGGCAACACCAGCATTAGCGCCGGCACGGTGCAACTGGGCAACAACCTGGCGTTCGGCAGCGGCACGGTGAGCATCAATGGCGCGGCCACGCTGTCGACGCCTGGCACCATCAGCCTGAACAACCTGGTCACCCTCAACAACAGCATGATCGCCACCGGCGCCGGCAGCCTGACCCTGGCGGGGCTGATCAGCGGCAGCGGCGGGATCACCAAGAGCGGCACTGGTAGCCTGGCCCTCAACGGCGTCAACAGCGGTTATTCCGGCACCACCACCCTGAGCGCCGGGACCCTGAGCGTGGGCAACGCCAATGCCCTGGGCAGCGGCGGGCTGACCGTGAGCGGCGCCGCCAGCCTGGACAGCAGCGCCGGGGTGAGCCTGGCCAACAACGTGACCCTGAACGCCAACCTGACCACCCTCGGCAGCAATGCCCTGACCCTCGGCGGCGTGCTGAGCGGCACAGGCGGGTTGATCAAGAACGGCAGCGCCGACCTGACCCTGAGCGGCGCCAACAACTATGCGGGGGGCACTTCGCTCACTGGCGGCAAGCTGCTGGTGGGCTCCGCCACCGCCCTGGGCACCGGTGCCCTCACGGCCGGTGCGGGCACCACCCTGGACGCCACCACCGCGCTGAGCCTGGGCAACGCCATCAACCTCAATGGCAACCTGACCCTGGGCGGCAGCCAGGCCCTGACCCTGGGCGGGGTGGTCAGCGGCGCCGGCGGGCTGATCAAGGACGGGGCCGCGGCCCTGACCCTCAATGGCGTCAATGGCTACCTGGGCAATACGGCGCTCAACAGCGGCTCGCTGATCCTCGGCTCGAACACCGCGCTGGGCCTGGGCGCCCTGAACACGGCCGCCGGCACCACCCTGGACGCGAACACTGCCGTGAGCCTGGGCAACGCCCTGAACCTCACCGGCAACCTGAACCTCGGCGGCAGCGCCAACCTGACCCTGGGTGGCCTGGTCGGTGGCAGTGGCGGCCTGACCAAGAACGGTGCGGCCAACCTGATCCTCAACGGCGCCAACACTTTCCTCGCCGGCACTACCCTCAATAGCGGCACCCTGACCCTGGGCAACGCCGGTGCGCTGGGCAGCGGCGCCCTGACCGTGGGCGGCGCGGCGACCCTGGACAACTCCGCCGGCATCAGCCTGGCCAACGACGTCGCGCTCAACGCCGACCTGACCCTGGCCGGCAGCAACGCGCTGACCCTGAACGGCGTGGTCGGCGGCAGCAGCGGGCTGATCAAGAACGGCAGCGCCGACCTGACCCTCAATGGCGCCAACAACTTCCTGGGCGGCACCACCCTCAATGCCGGCTCCCTGACCCTGGGCAGCGGCACGGCGCTGGGCAGTGGCGCCCTGACCGTGGCTGGCGCCAGTACCTTGAGCAGCACGGGCGCGCAGACCGCGAACAATGCGCTGCACCTCAATGCCAACCTGACGGTGAACGCCGCCAGTCCCCTGACGCTGGGCGGGGTCATCGACGGTGCCAGCGGCCTGGTCAAGAGTGGCGCCTCGAGCCTGACCCTGAGCGGCAACAACGCCTACCAGGGCAACACTGTGCTGAATGCCGGCTCGCTGGTCGTCGGCTCCAATACCGCCCTGGGCACCGGCACGCTGAATGCCGCCGCCGGCACCACCCTCGATGCCAGCGCCGCAGTGAGCCTGGGCAATAACCTGAACCTGGGCGGCAACCTGACCCTCGGTGGCAGCCAGGCGCTGACCCTGGGCGGAGCGATCACTGGCGTCGGCGGGCTGATCAAGAACGGCGCGGCCAACCTGACGCTGAACGGCACCAACGCTTACCTGGGCAATACCGCGCTCAACGCCGGCACGCTGATCGTCGGGGCCAACGGCGCCCTGGGCGGCGGCGCGCTGAATACCGCCGCCGGCACCACGCTGGATGCCAACGCCGCGGTCACCCTGGGCAACCAGGTGAACCTGGCCGGCGCCCTGAACATCGGCGGCAGCGCCGACCTGACACTCGCCGGCGCCGTCAACGGCGCGGGCAGCCTGGTCAAGAACGGCGCGGCCAACCTGGTGCTCAACGGTGCCAATGGCTTCCTTGGCGGCACCACGCTGAATGCCGGCACCCTGACGGTCGGCGCCAACACGGCGCTGGGCCTCGGTGCCCTGACGGTCGCTGGCGCGGCGACCCTGGACAGCAATGCGCCGGTGACCCTGAACAACGCCGTGGGGCTCAATGCCAACCTGACCCTGGGCGGCAGCAACCCCCTGACCCTCGGCGGGCTGGTCACCGGCACCGGCGGCCTGGTGAAGAACGGTTCCGGCACGCTGCTGCTCAACGGGGCCAATCTCTATGCTGGCGGCACCACCCTCAATGCCGGCACCCTGACCCTGGGCAATGCCTCGGCGCTGGGCAGCGGCGGCCTGACCGTAGGCGGCGCGGCCACCCTGGACACCGGCGGGCCTTTGACCCTGGGCAACGACATCACGCTCAACGCCGGCCTGAGCATCGCCGGCAACAACAACCTGACCCTGGGCGGGGTCGTCAGTGGCAGCGGGGCGCTGATCAAGAACGGCCTGAGCGATCTCAGCCTGACGGGCAACAACACCTTCAGCGGTGCCCTGGACATCAACGCCGGTAGCGTCACGACCCTGAGCGCCGGCGCCCTGGGCAATACCTCGGGAGTCAACGTCGGCACCGGCGCCAGTCTCAACCTGGGGGCCAACAGTAGCCTGGCGAGCCTGACCGGCAGCGGCGGGGTACAGATCGGCGCAGGCACTACCCTCAGCGTCGGCGGTGTCAGTTCCAGCAGCACCTTCGACGGCAGCCTGAGCGGCAGCGGCGGCCTGACCAAGGTCGGCAGCGGCACCCTCAACCTCACTGGCATCAATGGCCTCACTGGCGCTACCCAGGTCAATGGCGGCACCCTGAACCTCAGCGGCTCCCTGGCCAGCGCCAACGTCGGTGTCGCCAGTGGCGCGACCCTGACCGGCAGCGGCTCCTTGCTGGGCGCGCTGAATGTCGCCGATGGCGCTCACCTGGCCCTGAGCTCGGGCAGCCAGCTCTCGGCGGGCTCGCTGGTCCTGGGCGGCAACGCCAACATCGACGCCAGCCTCGGCGCGCCGTCCACCACGGCGTTGCTCGATGTCGGCGGCAACCTGACCTTGGACGGCAAGCTGAACGTCAGCGATGCCGGCGGCTTCGGCACGGGCGTGTATCGCCTGATCAACTACACCGGCAGCCTGGTCGACCTCGGGCTGGACATCAACAGCGTGCCCCTGGGCTACAGCCTGGGCGACCTGCAGGTGCAGACCTCGGTGGGCAACCAGGTCAACGTGCTGGTGGCCGCGCCGAGCACGAATGTGCGCTTCTGGGACGGCAGCCAGACGGTCGCCAACGGCAGCGTCGACGGCGGCAGCGGGACCTGGAACGCCGTCGGCAGCAACTGGACCTCGGCCGCCGGTTCGCTGAACCAGACCTGGGCCGGCGATTTCGCGATCTTCCAGGGCACGCCGGGCACGGTCACCGTGGACGGCCCTCAAGCCTTCACCGGCCTGCAGTTCACCGTCAGCGGCTACAACCTGGTCAACGGCACGGCAGGGCAACTGGTCGCGGTCAATGGCACGGGGGGCAACACCGCGCTGCGGGTCGACCCGGGCATCACCGCGACCGTCGGAGTGGGCATCGGCGGCAGCGGCACCCTGGCCAAGCTCGACGCCGGCACCCTGGTGCTCAATGGCGCCAATACCTACAGCGGCGGCACCTTGCTCAATGGCGGCACCCTGGTGGTCGGCAACGATTCGGCGCTGGGCAGCGGCCAACTGACCGCCGTCGCCGGCACCACCCTGGACAGCAACGCGGCAGTCAGCTTGGGCAATGCGGTCACCCTCAACGGCAACCTGACGGTGGGCGGCAGCAACGACCTGGCGCTCAATGGCGCGATCGGCGGTAGCGGCGGCCTGATCAAGGCGGGCACGGCCGACCTGACCCTGGGCGGCAACAACAGCTACCTGGGCCCGACCGCGCTGAACGCCGGCGGCCTGATCCTGGCGGCCAACACGGCGCTGGGCAGCGGTGCGCTGAACGCCGCTGCCGGCACCACGCTGGATGCCAGCACGGCGGTCAGCGTCGGCAACGCGGTGAACCTGGCCGGCGCCCTGAACATCGGCGGCAGCGCCGACCTGACACTTTCCGGGCCCGTCAACGGCGCGGGCAGCCTGGTCAAGGACGGCGCGGCCAACCTGGTACTCAACGGCGCCAATGGCTTCCTCGGCGGCACCACCCTCAACGCTGGCACCCTGACCCTGGGCAATGCCGCGGCATTGGGCCTGGGCAACCTGACGGTGGCCGGCGCCGCCACCCTGGACAGCAATACCGGCCTGACCCTGGGCAACAACCTGACCCTTAACGCCAACCTCGCCATCGGCGGCACCCAGGCCCTGACCCTGGGCGGGGTGGTCGACGGCACCGGGCAACTGAGCAAGGACGGCACAGCCAACCTGACCCTCAATGGCGTCAACACCTACCAGGGCGGCACCACCCTGAACGCTGGCGGCCTGACCCTGGGCAACGCCGCGGCCCTGGGCAGCGGCGGCCTGACCGTGGCGGGCAGCGCAACGCTGGACAACAGCGCACCCCTGGTACTGGCCAACGACCTCAACCTGAATGCCGGGTTGACGCTGGCCGGCAGCAACGACCTGACCCTGGCCGGCACCCTCGCGGGCGGCGGCACCCTGACCAAGAACGGCGCGGCCGACCTGACCCTCAGCGGCAACAACACCTTCAGCGGCCAGTTCAATGTGGCGGCGGGCAACCTGAATACCCTGGGCGGTGCGGCGCTGGGCAGCAACGCCGGGGTCAACCTGGCCAGCGGCACCCAGCTCAACCTCGGTGGTTCGGCGAGCCTGGGCAGCCTGACCGGCAGCGGCACGGCGCAGGTGGGCGCGGGCAGCACCCTGAGCATCGGCGGCAATAACCTCAGCAGCACCTTCGGCGGCGACCTGAGCGGCAGCGGGCAACTGAGCAAAGTGGGCAGCGGCACCCTGACCCTGGGCGGCGTCAATGCCCTGACCGGCGACACCAGCATCAACGCCGGCACCCTGAACGTCAGCGGTGCCCTGGCCAGCGCCAACGTGCTGGTCAACAACACCGGGACCCTGACCGGCACCGGCAGCCTGGGCGGCGCGGTAACGGTCGCCGACGGCGGGCACCTGAGCCTGACCGGCGGCAACACCCTGACGGTGGGTTCGCTGGTGCTGGCGCCGAACGCCAGCCTCGATGTCGGCCTGGGCACGCCAAGCGCGGGCGGCGGCACCTCGCTGCTCAATGTCGGCGGCAACCTGACCCTCGACGGCACGCTCAACGTCAGCGACATCGGCGGCTTCGGCAGCGGCGTGTACCGCCTGATCAACTACACCGGTAGCCTGACCGACAACGGCCTGGTGGTCGGCAGCGTGCCGGGCAGCGTAGTGCCCGGCGACCTGCAAGTGCAGACCGCGGTGGGCAGCCAGGTCAACCTGCTGGTGACCGCGCCCAACACCACGGTGCAATTCTGGGACGGCAGCCAGTTGACCGGCAACGGCGCCATCGAGGGCGGCAGCGGCACCTGGGCCAGCGGCACCAGCAACTGGACCAACGTCGACGGCACCCTCAACCAGAGCTGGGGCAACAGCTTCGCGGTGTTCCAGGGCGCGGCCGGCAACGTCACGCTCGACGGCACGCAAAGCATCACCGGCATGCAGTTCGTCACCGACGGCTACACCCTGCTCAACGGCACCGCCGGCACGCTGAACGCGGTCAATGGCGCCACCGGCACTACGGCGGTCCGGGTCGATCCGAACGTCACCGCCACCATCGGGGTGGACATCAACGGCGCCGGCACCCTGGCCAAGCTCGACAGCGGCACCCTGGTGCTCAACGGCAACAATGGCTACACCGGCGGCACCGCGCTCAACGGCGGCAGCCTGGTGGTGGGCAGCAACAGCGCCCTGGGCAGCGGTGTGCTGACCGCGGCCAACGGCACCACCCTGGGCAGCAACGGCGCGGTCAGCCTGGGCAATGCCGTGGTGCTCAATGGCGGCCTGAACCTGAGCGGCGCCAACGACCTGGCCCTGACCGGCGTGGTCAGCGGCAGTGGCAGCCTGATCAAGAACGGCCCGGCGAACCTGACCCTCGCCGGCAGCAACACCTACCAGGGCGGCACCCAGCTCAACGGCGGCACGCTGACCCTGGGCAACAACGCGGCTATCGGCAGCGGTGCCTTGAACGTCGGCGGCAACGCCCAGCTCGACAGCAGCGCGGCGTTGCAACTGGCCAACGCCATCAACCTGGGCGCCCAGCTGACCCTGGCCGGCACCCAGGACACCGCCCTCAGCGGAGCCATCGGCGGCAGCGGCAGCCTGGTCAAGAACGGCAGCGGGGCCTTGCTGCTCAGTGGTGCCAACAGCTACACCGGCGGCACCACACTCAATGGCGGCAGCACCACCGGCGATACCTCCAGCCTGACCGGTGCGATCCTCAACAACGCGGCGCTGACCTTCGCCCAGAACGGCAATGGCACCTACAGCGGCAACCTCACCGGCAGCGGCACGCTGACCAAGAGCGGCACCGGCCAGCTGGTGCTGACCGGTAGCAACAGCCTCACCGGCGCCACCAGCGTGCAGGCCGGCTCGCTGCGGGTCGACGGCAGCCTGGGCAGCACCACGGTGGACGTCGCGTCCGGCGCCAGCATCGGCGGCAGCGGGCAGATCGGCGGCACGCTGCAACTGGCCAGCGGCGCCAGCCTGAGCGCCGGCGGCGCGGCCACGCCACTGTCGGTCGGCGCCCTGAACCTGGCGTCGGGGACCAGCCTGGACTTCACCCTGGGGCAAGCCAGCAGTTCGACCACGGTGGTCGACGTGGCCGGCAACCTGACCCTGGACGGCACCCTCAACGTCACCAATGGCGGCGGGTTCGGCGTCGGCGTCTACCAGCTGTTCCGCTACGGCGGCAGCCTGACCGACAACGGTCTGGTCTACGGTTCGTTGCCGGCGGGCGTACTGCCGGCGAGCCTGACCCTGCAGACCGCCCTGGCCAACCAAGTCAACCTGCTGGTGCAGGGCACCCCGGGCGAAGTGCAGTTCTGGAACGGTGGCAAGACCACCGCCGACGGCACCATCACCGGCGGCAGCGGCGTGTGGGGGCCGGGCACCAACTGGACCGATCCGAACGGCACCCAGAGCCTGGGTTCCAACAACCAGTTCGCGGTGTTCGGCGGGCAGGGCGGCACGGTCACCGTGGTCGGCAACCAAGGCTTCACCGGCCTGCAGTTCCTCGACCCCGGCTACAACCTGGTCGCAGGGGAAGGCGGTAGCCTGAGCCCGACCAACGCCGCCGACGGCACCCTGGCCGCCGTGCGGGTCAATGCCGGCGTGACCGCGCAGATCGATGCGCCGCTGGTGGGCAGCGGCGGGATCAACAAGCTCGATGCCGGCACCTTGCTGCTGACCGGGGCCAACACCTACACCGGTGGCACCACCGTCAGCGGCGGTACCCTGGCCGGCAACACCACCAGTCTGCAAGGCCGCATCCTCAACAACGCCCGCCTGCTGTTCGTGCAGAACCGGGCAGGGCGCTTCAATGGCGTGCTCAGCGGCACCGGCAGCCTGGTCAAGCAGGGCAGCGGCCTGTTGTTGCTGACCGGCAACCAGCCGTTCAGCGGCACTGTCGCGGTGGAGCAGGGCGAATTGCAGGTCGGCGATCGCAGCACCCCGAGCGTTTTCGCCGGACAGGTCACCGTGGCCAACGGCGCGGCCCTGAGCGGCAATGGCAGCGTCGGTTCCCTGGACAACCACGGCGTGACCCGCTCGGGCGGCGCTGCCGGGACCCTGAGCGTGGCGGGCAACCTCAGCAACGCCGCGGATGGCCTGCTGGACCTGAGCGTCGCCGCGCCGACCAGCACACCGCTGGCCGTGGGTGGCACCGCGACCCTCGGCGGGGCGCTGCAAGTCAACGCTCTGGCGCCGTTTACCGGTAACACCCGCTACTCGCTGATCACCGCCGGCGGTGGCGTCAACGGCACCTTCAGCAGCGCCAGCCTGCCGTCCCTGGCGTTCCTCGATACTGCCCTGGTGTACAGCCCCAACCGCGTCGACCTGGCGGTCAGCCGTAACCAGACCGCCTTCGCCGACGTCGCGGCCACCTCCAACCAGCGCGGTGTGGCGGCGGCCCTGGAGCGTTACAGCGGCGAAGAGGGTTCGGGCGGCGACCTGCTCAACGACCAGATCCTCAACCTGAGCCGCGCCTCGGCCCGCAGTGCGTTCGACAGCCTGTCCGGCGAGATCCACGCCAGCACCGCGAGCTCGCTGCTCGAGGATTCGCGGCACATCCGCGATGCCCTCAACGACCGCATGCGCCAGCCGGGTTGCGGCACCGAGGAGGATGAACTGCGGCGTACCCTGGCCCCCGGGGAAAACCGCCTCAGCCGCGAAGGCTGCCAGGGCCAGGACGAACTGGTCGGCTGGCTGCGGGTGCTCGGTTCCTGGGGCGACATGGAAGGCAACAGCAGCACCGCCGGCCTGGACCGCAACCTGTCCGGCCTGATGCTCGGCACCGATCGCCAGTTCGGCGAGCAGTGGCGCGGCGGGGTCGCGGCCGGCTACACCCACAGCAGCATCGACGCCCAACGGCGCCAGTCCGACGCCACCATCAACAGCACTCACCTGGCGGCCTACCTCAACTCCCAGCACGACGCTCTGGCGGTGCGCCTCGGCGCTGCTTACAGCTGGCACCGGATCAGCACCAAGCGCAACGTCAGCGTCGGCAGCTACAACGACCGCCTGAAAGCCAACTACAACGCGCGCAGTGCCCAGGTCTTCGGTGAGGTCGGCTATGCGCTGGAGGCGGCGGGCCTGGCGCTGGAGCCTTTCGCCGGCCTGGCCTACGTCAACTACGACAGCGATACCGGTCGTGAAAAAGGCGGGGCCGGGCGCCTGAGCGCCGAGTCGAGCCAGGACATCACCTTCTCCACCGTGGGCCTGCGGGCCGGCAAGCGCATCACCCTGGGCAACGGTTCGCAGATCACCCCGCGCGCCGCCCTGGGCTGGCGCCATGCCTATGGCGATACCAAGCCCGATGCCGACCTGACGTTCATCGAAGGTGGCGGTTCGTTCAGCACCCAGGGCGTGCCGATCGCCCGGGACAGCGCGTTGGTCGAGGCCGGGCTGGATTACCAGATCAGCCCTGCGGGCAAGCTGGGCATCGGTTACTCCGGCCAACTGTCCCACAGCAACCGCGACCACGCGATGACCCTCACTTTCTCCCTCGGTTTCTGATCACCGCCGAGGTTTTCCTACGCCGCCCGAAAGGGCGGTTTTTTTTGCCGCTATGCTGCTGGCCAGGATCGAGAGGAGGATCGACATGCCCCTGCATGCCCACCTGCTGGCGCTGGAAACCGAATTGCATGGCCCGTCGGCCCGCGGCAACCGCCAACGCCTGATGCAACTGCTGGACGAGACGTTCTGCGAATTCGGCGCCAGCGGGCGGGTCTGGAGCCGGGCACAGGTTATCGCCGCGCTGCCGGACGAGCCGCCGGCGCAGCGCAGTGTCAGCGATTTTCGCCTGCGGCTGCTGGCCGACGGCGTGGCGCTGGTGACCTATCGCTGTCGCACGGTGGTTGACGGGCAGGCCCCGCGGGAGTCGTTGCGCAGTTCTTCGTGGCGGCACGACGGCAGCGCCTGGCGCCTGGTTTTTCACCAGGGCACGCCCGTGGCCGGGCAGGTCGGCGGCTGAGGAGGTTATCGCCGCTGGGGCTCTGCTAGAATCGCCGGTCCACGAATTTCCAGAGGTGTTCCATGAGCGAGCCGATTCGCCTGACCCAGTACAGCCACGGCGCGGGTTGCGGTTGCAAGATTTCTCCCCAGGTGCTGGAGGTGATTCTGGCCGGCAGCGGCGCGCAGAACCTCGACCCGAAACTCTGGGTCGGCAACGCCTCGCGCGACGACGCCGCGGTGTACGCCATCGACGCGGAGCGCGGCGTGGTCTCGACCACCGACTTCTTCATGCCGATCGTCGACGACCCGTTCGACTTCGGGCGCATCGCCGCCACCAACGCCATCAGCGACATCTACGCCATGGGCGGCGATCCGTTGATGGCCATCGCCATCCTCGGCTGGCCGGTGAACGTGCTGGCGCCGGAAATCGCCCGCGAGGTGATCCGCGGCGGCCGTGCGGTATGCGATGCGGCCGGTATTCCCCTGGCCGGCGGCCATTCGATCGACGCCCCGGAGCCGATCTTCGGCCTGGCCGTGACCGGGCTGGTGGAGAAGCGCCACATGAAGCGCAACGACACCGCCACCGCCGGCAGCCTGCTGTACCTGACCAAGCCCCTGGGCATCGGTGTGCTCACCACCGCGGAGAAGAAGGGCAAGCTGCGCAGCGCCGACATCGGCCTGGCCCGGGACTGGATGTGCACCCTGAACCAGCCCGGCAGCCGTTTCGGCAAGCTCGACGGCGTGAGCGCGATGACCGACGTCACCGGTTTCGGCCTGCTCGGCCACCTGGTGGAAATGGCCGATGGCAGCCGCCTGACCGCACGCATTCACTACGATCGGGTGCCGCGCCTGCCGGGCGTCGAGTACTACCTCGACCAGGGCTGCATCCCGGGCGGCACCCAGCGCAATTTCGACAGCTACGCCAACCGCCTCGGACGCATCCAGGCGCTGCACAAGCTGGTGCTGTGCGATCCGCAGACCAGTGGCGGGCTGCTGATCGCGGTCACCCCCGAGGGTAACGCGCAGTTCCTCGCGGTCGCCGCCGAGCTGGGCCTGGAACTGGCGCCGATCGGCGAGCTGGTGGAGCGACAGAGCAACGCGGTCGAGGTGATCTGATGCCCATCGATATCACCGATTACCGCGACATCTTCCTCAACGACCGGCCGATGATGGATACCCGCGCGCCGGTCGAGTTCGACAAGGGCGCCTTTCCCGGCGTGGTCAACCTGCCGCTGATGACCGACCACGAGCGCCAGCGGGTCGGCACCTGCTACAAGCAGCAGGGCCAGCAGGCGGCGATCGTCCTCGGCCATCAACTGGTGTCCGGGGCGATCAAGGCCGAGCGCATCCAGGCCTGGGCCGACTTCGCCCGGGCCCATCCCGAGGGCTACCTGTACTGCTTCCGCGGCGGCCTGCGTTCGCAGATCGTCCAACAATGGCTCAAGGACGAGGCGGGCATCGACTACCCGCGGGTCGGTGGCGGCTACAAGGCCATGCGCACCTTTCTGCTCGAGACCCTCGAGCGCGCCGTGGCCGAGTGCGATTTCGTCCTGCTGGGCGGCATGACCGGCATCGGCAAGACCGAAGTGCTCCAGCAACTGGCCAACGGCCTGGACCTGGAAGGCCACGCCAACCATCGCGGCTCCAGCTTCGGCAAGCGCGCCAGCGGCCAGCCGTCGAACATCGATTTCGAGAACCGCCTGGCGGTGGACCTGCTGAAAAAGCGCGACCGCGGCATTGCCGGTTTCGTGCTGGAAGACGAGAACCGCATGATCGGCAGCTGTGCCTTGCCGTTGCCGCTGTACCAGGGCATGCAGCGTTTTCCCATGGTCTGGCTGGAGGATGGCCTGGAAGGGCGGATCGAGCGGATCCTGCGCGACTACGTGACCGATCTCTGCGCGGAGTTTGTCGCGGCGTATGCCGAGGACGGCTTCGCGCGGTTTTCCGAGCGCCTGCTGGAAAGCCTGAACAACATCCGCAAACGCCTGGGCGGCGAGCGGCACCAGCGTCTGTACCGGTTGCTCGAAGCCGCCCTGGCCGAGCAGGCCCGCAGTGGCAGCGTGGAGCTGCATCGGGCCTGGATCGAAGGCTTGCTCAAGGAATATTACGATCCGATGTACGCCTTCCAGCGCGAAAGCAAGGGCGCGCGCATCGAGTTCGTCGGCGAGCAGGCGGCGGTGCTGGAGTATTTGCGCGAGCGGGCCAGATCCAGGGCCTGAGCAGGCCGTGGAGCAGGGCCTTTGGCCCTATCGCGAGCAAGCTTCGCTCCTACAGAAGCTCACGATTTTCTTCTGTAGGAGCGAGGCTTGCCCGCGATGGCGTCCGGGCGGACGCCATCGAACCTCTGGTTTACAACAACGCCGCGCCAATCAAGCCGCTGACCACGCCGATCAGCATGGTCAGGCCGGCCACGGTCAGCAGCACCCGCGCGTCGAAATCCTTGCGCAGCATCAGCAGCGACGGCAGGCTGATGCTCGGCAGAGTCATCAGCAGCGCCACCGCCGGGCCGGTGCCCATGCCCAGGGTCATCATGGTCTGCACGATGGGGATTTCCGCCGCGGTGGGAATCACGAACAGGGTGCCGACAATCGCCAGCGGCACCAGCCAGAGCAAGCTGTCGCCGATCGCGCCCTCGACATGGGGGAACAGCCACACCCGCGCCGCGCCCAGCACCAGGACCGCCAGCACATAGATCGGGATGGTGCTCCAGAACAGCAGCCACAGGGCGCGCGCCCAGCGGCTGAAGAAGCCCGCATCGTTGCCGGTGCTGGCCTCGACCACGGCTTCCACCGCCGCCTCCGGCAGTTGTTCGGGACGCGAGATGCGCTGGGCCACCAGCGATACCCCCAGCACCAGCACGATGCCCGCCACCAACCGCAGCGCGGTAAAGCCCCAGCCCAGGACAAAGCCCATGAACACCAGGGTGGCCGGGTTGAGCACTGGGTTGGCGATCCAGAACGCCAGCGCCGCGCCCACCGAGACGTTCTGCCGGCGCAGGCTGGCCGCCACCGGCGCGGCGCAGCAGGAACACATCATGCCCGGCAGGGCGAACAGGCCGCCGCGCAGGGTCGAGCCGAAGCCGGCGCGACCGAACAGGCGCAGCAGCCAGTCCCGCGGGATCAGCACCTGCAGCAGCGAGCCGAGGATCACCGCCAGCACCGCGGCTTTCCAGATCGCCAGGAAATACACCTGGGCGTAGGCCAGGGCGGCGTTCAAGGGCGAGGAGGGCTGATCGTTGATGATCGAGGCGCCGATGCTGTGGCTGTCGGCGGCGACAAAGGCCTTGGCGTAGTAGGGCGACCATTTGACGAAGTAGAGGCCGATGCAGGCCACCAGGACGAACAGGGCGGGTTTCCACCAGAATGACCAGCCCCGGGCGGGGCTGGCAGGGGCAAGGCTGGACATGAACAGGGATTCCGGGCAGTGACGTTAATCGGCGATTTTAGCGCAGCGGCCCGGTCGTTGCTGGACTGTAGCGATCGGAGAGCGGCGATCGGGGCGCAGTCCGCGAGGCGGTATGCCTGATCCATGGGGGCGTCTGGCTTGGCGCCGCGCCTGCTGCGCAGTCGATCGCAGCCTCGCTGGTGCTCGACAGCGGCTACAGGAGCGCTTGCGATTTCGGGAGGGGCCGGGTGTTTGTAGCCGCTGCCGAGCCAGAGGCGAGGCTGCGATCGGGGCGCAGCCCCGCAAGACGGTATGCCTAAGCGAGGGTGGTTGCCTGGCTCGGCGCTGGCGCCCGCTACGCGGTCGATCGCAGCCTCGCTGGTGCTCGACAACGGCTACAGGGGCGCTTGCGATTTTGGGAGGGGACGGGTGTTTGTAGCCGCTGCCGAGCCACAGGCGAGGCTGCGATCGGGGCGCAGCCCCGTAAGGGGGTATGCCTGAGCGATGGTGGTTGCCTGGCTTGGCGCTGGCGCCCGCTACGCGGTCGATCGCAGCCTCGCTGGTGCTCGACAGCGGCTACAGGAGCGCTTGCGATTTCGGGAGGGGCCGGGTGCTTTGTGTAGCCGCTGCCGAGCCAAAGGCGAGGCTGCGATCGGGGCGCAGCCCTGTAAGGCGGTATGCCTGACCGATGGTGGTGTCTGGCTTGGCGTTGGCGCCTGCTGCGCAGGCGATCGCAGCCTCGCTGGTGCTCGACAGCGGCTACAGGGGCGCTTGTGATTTTGGGAGGGGGCGGGGTGCTTGTAGCCGCTGCCGAGCCAAAGGCGAGGCTGCGATCGGGGCGTAGCCCCGTAAGGGGGTATGCCTGATCCATGGTGGTACCTGGCTTGGCGCTGGCGCCTGCTGCGCAGTCGATCGCAGCCTCGCTGGTGCTCGACAGCGGCTACAGGTGGAGGGTGTGCGTGGTCATTCGTGCTTTGCCCGGTCAGGTCGGGCAGCTTTCCTCGCCGTTATCCAGGCCCTGCTTGTAGCTGCGGCTGTCGAGGGTGGCCTTGCCGTTGTGCCAGGTCAGGGTCAGCACGTAGAGCGAGTCGAAATCGTTGGACGCCCAGTCGTCGGTGATGGGGCGTTTTTCGCCGACGGCCTTGCGCGCCACCTTGTTGATCAGGTCCGGCAGGTAGCCGTGGGACCAGGCGGTATAGATGGTCGAGTTGTGATAGCGGTCGTGCAGCAGTTCCTCGGCCAGCTGGCTGGTGTCGTTGGCCGAGAACTCGATGTTCACCGGCAGGCCGAGCTTGATGGCGCTGGGGCTGATGGTCATCAGCGGGCGGATGTAGCTGTAGGAATTGTCGAACTCGCCTTCCTCGACGTTGCGGGTCGGGTTGGCGGCGAATACATAGTTGGCCTTGCCGAATCTTTCCGGCAGCAAGGAGGCCAGGTCGATGGCGCGGTTCAGGCCCTGGCAATTGAGCTGGCCCAGGCCGCCGGCGGGTTTTTCCGCGTGGCGCAGGAAGACCAGGGTCTGGGTGCCGTCTACCGGCTGGGCGCGGCTTTCGCTGGACTCCAGCGACAGCAGCAACGCACCGGTCAGCAGCAAGGCCGGAAAGAACACATAGGAACGGCGGTGCAGGCGTTGGGTGAAATTCGGCAGCTTCTTCATTGATCGTGGGTACTTCGGCGCAATCGGTTGAGGCTGACAAACCTGGCCACGGCGGGCTCCGGCCGCGCGTGGTTTTCCCTGTCATTGAACGGATGTTCTCCCCGAGGGGTAGTGCTCAGAGTCCCGGAAGCGTTTTTGGTTCGCTGTTGGCGAGACGCCGTGCGGGAGCCCGTCACTTTATCCGCGTCGCTCTCTGGCTGCCGGCGAGGTTAATGACCGGATGTTGCGAATTTAAGAATGCGCGCCACGCACCGATGCCTATAATCAAGCGCCGTTGCCGCCCGGTCCCGGGCCACGGTCTTTCATCTGACTGTCACTGGAAGCCTGTCATGACCGATCTCTCCGCCTTTCCCATCACTCAGAAATGGCCCGCGCAATACGCCGACTGGATTCAACTGTATTCCTTGCCGACCCCCAACGGCGTCAAGGTCTCGATCATGCTCGAAGAGATCGGGCTGCCCTACGAGCCGCACCGCGTCGGTTTCGACACCAATGACCAGTTGTCCCCCGAGTTCCTGTCGCTGAACCCGAACAACAAGATCCCGGCGATCCTCGACCCCCACGGTCCGGGCGACCGGCCGCTGGCGCTGTTCGAGTCGGGCGCGATCCTGATCTACCTGGCGGACAAGAGCGGGCAACTGCTGGCCCAGGAATCGGCGGCCCGCTACGAGACCCTCCAGTGGCTGATGTTCCAGATGGGCGGCATCGGCCCGATGTTCGGCCAGCTCGGTTTCTTCAACAAATTCGCCGGCAAGGACTACGAGGACAAGCGCCCGCGCGACCGCTACGTGGCCGAATCCCGGCGCCTGCTGAGCGTGCTCGAAGGCCGCCTGCAAGGTCGCGACTGGATCATGGGCGAGCGCTACACCATCGCCGATATCGCCACCTTCCCCTGGGTGCGCAACCTGGTCGGCTTCTATGAGGCCGGCGACCTGGTGGGCTTCAAGGACTTCCCCAACGTGCAGCGCGTGCTGGAGCGTTTCCTCGCCCGTCCGGCGGTGATCCGCGGCCTGGAAATCCCCAAGCCGGTCTGACCCGCCGTGATCCCCTGGCCGCTGCCCGTGGTGGCGGCTACTACCGTTTTTTACCTGTTTTTTCCTGGTCAGGCCGTCCCCGGCCCGACGGCGTTCATTCAGCACAAGGACCCGCGATGAGCCGATTCGATTTCAAGCAGATAGATGTCTTCAGCAGCGAGCCGCTCAAGGGCAACCCGCTGGCGGTGGTGTTCGACGCCGACCCGCTGAGCGAGGCGCAGATGGCGGCGTTCGCCAACTGGACCAACCTCAGCGAAACCACCTTTATCCTCGAACCCCGCGACCCGCGGGCCGACTATCGCTTGCGGATCTTCACCACCCTGAGCGAGCTGCCGTTCGCCGGTCATCCGACCCTCGGCAGCTGCCATGCATGGCTGGAGGCCGGCGGCGTGCCCAAGGGTGAGGATATCGTCCAGGAATGTGCGGTGGGCCTGGTGCGCATCCGCCGCCGTGGCGCCGACCTGGCGTTTCTCGCGCCACCGCTGCTCAAGTCCGGCCCGGTCGAAGCCGGGTTGCTGGAGCAGGTACGCCTGGGCCTGGGGCTCGCGCCAGAGGCGATCGTCGAGGCGCAATGGGTGGACAACGGCGCGGGTTGGCTGGCGGTGCTGTTGGACGAGCGCGACCAGGTGCTCGATTTGCAACCCGACTACGCCCGACTGAAGGGGCTGGCGGTGGGGGTGATCGCGCCCTGGAACCCCGAGCGCGATGGCGACGCGGCGCAGTTCGAGGTGCGGGCCTTCATTTCCGGCGACGGCATGCCGGAAGACCCGGCCACCGGCAGCCTCAACGCCGGCATCGCCCAATGGCTGCTGGGCGCCGGCCGGGCGCCGGAGCGCTACGTGGTCAGCCAGGGCCTGAGCATGGGGCGCGCCGGGCGTATCCAGGTCGAGCGGATCGGCGACGAGATCTGGATCGGCGGGGCGGCGGTGACCTGCATCGAGGGCAGCCTGCGGCTATAAGCGCAGCGCCCGCTGGATCTCCAGGCGAAAAAAAAGCCGCCCAGGAGTGGCAGCTTTAAAGGAGAGCACGCGTTGTAGATGCACCGAGTGTCGCCGGCCTTGATGACAGAATGATGACGGCCGCGTTGCCGCTGCGCCCGCGGCATGCTCTGCGCTGGAAGTGCCACGGGGTGCTCGGGGGCTGTCATCTTGGCGTCATCGACCTCATGGCAAGATCGCCGCCAACCCGTTCGAGGGGGCGGCAGGTCGCGGCCTGCCGGTGGATCAATCTGCCAGGAATCTCCCATGAAAGGCGACGCCTCCCTGTTCGCGGCCATTGACCTTGGGTCCAACGCCTTTCGCCTGATGATCGGCCAGCCGCTCCGGCACAGCGAGGGGTTCCTGATCCAGCCCGTGAAGACCCTGCGCGAGCCGGTGCGCCTGGCGGAGGGTTTCCAGGGCGGCGCGCTCGACGAGCTGGCGCTGGACCGCGGCTGGCAGGCGCTGGCGCGGTTCGGCAAGAAACTGCGCGGCTTCGAGGCCGGCCGGGTGCGCGCCGTGGCCACCAGCGCGGTGCGCGAGGCGCAGAACGCGCCGCTGTTCCTGGCCAGCGCGGAGCGTCACCTGGGGTTTCGGATCGACGTCATTTCCGGGCACGAAGAGGCGCGGCTGGTCTATGCCGGCGTGGCCCATGCCGTACCGGGCGGCGCAAACCTGCGCCTGGTGGTGGATATCGGCGGCGGCTCCACCGAGCTGATCCTGGGGCAGGGCGCCCAGCCCTTGCTGACCGAAAGCATCGCCGTCGGCAGCAGTACCTTCACCAGCCGGTATTTTCCCGGTGGTGCGGTTTCGGCCCTCGGCCTGCAGGAAGCCGAGCGCGTGGCCAGTCTGCAGTTCGAGAAAGTCGCCCGGCGCTATCGCCAGCTGGGTTGGCAGCAAGCCATAGGTTCCTCCGGCTCCGCGCGGTTCCTGGCCAAGGTGCTCAAGGCCAATGGCCTGAATGACTACGGCCAGGACGGCATCACCTATGGCGGCCTGCTGCGCCTGTCGTTGCGCCTGCTGGAGGCGGGGCACGTCAAGCGCCTGCGGCTCGCGGGCCTGCAATCCCAGCGCCTGGGCGTCCTGCCCGGCGGCCTGGCGCTGATGCTCGCGGCGTTCAAGGTCTTCGGCCTGGCCCAGATGACGCCGTCGGAACCGGGCCTGCGGCTCGGGGTGCTGCACGGGCTGATCTGTAACAACTGATTACCATCACCTTCGTGCCAGGGCGATCGGGGCAACCTGGTCGCCGCGCGCTATCGCCACTTCTCGCGGATCTGTCCGGTTTGCACCGTCCGGGCGGCCATGCCCCTCATCACCCCGCGCCCGGCCCCTGGGAAAAACCGGTGTAATAAAAAGTGCGTTTATCGCGGGCACTATCCCAGCAGTCTGAAACAGGGGGAAACCCAACCATGAGCGACATCCACCGCGTGCTGTTCGTCTGCGCCAGAAACGACGCTCGCTCGCTGATGGCCGAGGCGCTGCTGCGCCATGCCGACGCCGAGCACTTCGAAGCCTTCAGCGCCGGCCTGGTGGCCAGCGAGATCGACCCGCGCGCCCTCGATTCCCTGGAGCACATCGGCATCGTCACCGAGGGGCTGCGCAGCAAGTCCCTCGACGAGTTCGCCGGGCAGCCGTTCCACTACGTCATCGCCTTGTGCGACAAATCGTCGGAACAGATCGGGCGCATACCGGCTGCCGGCGAGCGGATGGTGTGGAATTTCGAAGACCCGGCCAGCAGTGACAGGCACGAACCCTTTCGCCACGCCCTGCAGGAAATCCACGATCGGATCCACATGTTCATCACGGTGAAAACCCGATCGTGACGCCCAGGGGCCCGACGTCCGGTCTGGCTGCCTTCCAGCGCAACGCAGGAACTTCAGTGCGCCACGGCAGGCGCTCTGGCTGGCGGCTCGGGTGTCGGCGAGCGGGACCGCTCCAGGTGCGCCGCGCGACCCCGACCGAGCGATCGGTGTTTTCTGCCCTTTCGATACGCATCAAGTGAAGGCACAATGCGCATCCTTTTTTTGGCTGGCCTGGCCGGAGGCCTCGAAATGATCAAAACGCCGTACTACCTCATCGACAAACAGAAGCTGCTCGGCAACATGCAGAAGATCGCCTACGTGCGCGAGCAGTCCGGGGCCAAGGCCTTGCTGGCGCTCAAGTGCTTCGCCACCTGGTCGGTGTTCGACCTGATGCAGCAGTACATGGACGGCACCACGTCGTCGTCGCTCTACGAGCTCAAGCTCGGCCGGCAGAAGTTCGCCGGCGAGACCCACGCCTACAGCGTGGCCTGGGCCGACGACGAGATCGAAGAGATGCTCGACAACTGCGACAAGATCATCTTCAACTCCATCGGCCAGTTGCAACGCTTCGCCGTGGCATCCGAAGGCAAGGTCCGCGGCCTGCGGGTCAACCCGCAAGTGAGCAGCTCCGACTATCTGCTGGCCGACCCGGCGCGTCCGTTCAGCCGCCTGGGCGAATGGGACCCGGTGAAGGTCGAGGCGGTGATCGAGCAGATCTCCGGTTTCATGTTCCACAACAACTGCGAGAACGGCGACTTCGGCCTGTTCGACCAGATGCTGGGCACTATCGAGGAACGTTTCGGTCACCTGTTGCACAAGGTCGAATGGGTCAGCCTCGGCGGCGGCATCCATTTCACCGGCGAAGGCTATGCCCTGGACGAGTTCTGCGCGCGCCTCAAGGCGTTCTCCGAGAAGTACGGCGTGCAGGTCTACCTGGAGCCGGGCGAAGCGGCGATCACCCAGAGCGCCTCGCTGGAAGTCACCGTGCTCGACACCCTCTACAACGGCAAGCACCTGGCGGTGGTCGACAGCTCCATCGAAGCGCACATGCTCGACCTGCTGATCTATCGCCTGAACGCCAAGCTGGCGCCCAGCGCCGGTGACCACACCTACATGGTGTGCGGCAAGTCCTGCCTGGCCGGAGACATCTTCGGCGAGTACCAATTCGATCGTCCGCTGACTATCGGCGATCGGCTGTCGTTCGTGGACGCGGCGGGTTACACCATGGTCAAGAAAAACTGGTTCAACGGCCTGAAAATGCCGTCCATCGTAGTGAAGCAGCTCGACGGCAGCGTCGAGGTGGTTCGTGAGTTTGGGTTCGAAGACTACCTGTCCAGCCTCTCGTAAGCTGGCGGAAAGGAGAGATAAAGAAATTGAAGAAGAACGTTCTTATCATTGGTGCAGGAGGTGTCGCCAAGGTGGTGGCCCACAAGTGCGCGCAGCACAACGACGAACTCGGTCGTATTGCCATCGCGTCGCGCAACATCTCCAAATGCCAGGCCATCATCGACAGCGTCAAGGCCAAGGGCAGCCTCAAACAGCCCGCTGAAATCAAGGCCTACGCGCTGAACGCGCTGGACATCGAAGCGACCAAGGCGCTGATCCGCGAGACCGAATCGCAGATCGTCATCAACGTCGGTTCCGCCTTCCTCAACATGTCGGTGCTGCGTGCCTGCATCGATACCGGCGTGGCCTACCTGGACACCGCCATTCACGAAGAGCCGGGCAAGATCTGCGAGACGCCGCCCTGGTATGGCAACTACGAGTGGAAGCACCTCGAGGAATGCCAGCAGAAGAACGTCACCGCCATTCTCGGCGTCGGCTTCGACCCGGGTGTGGTCAATGCCTACGCGGCGCTGGCCAAGCAACAGTATTTCGACCGCATCGACTCGATCGACATCCTCGACGTCAATGCCGGTTCCCATGGCAAATATTTCGCCACCAATTTCGACCCGGAAATCAATTTCCGCGAATTCACCGGACAGGTGTGGAGCTGGCAGGACAGCCAGTGGACCAGCAACACCATGTTCGAAGTCAAGCGCACCGACGACCTGCCGGTCGTGGGCTCGCAGAACCTGTACCTGACCGGCCACGATGAAGTGCACTCGCTGTCGAAGAACCTCGACGTGCCCAACGTGCGCTTCTGGATGAGCTTCGGCGAGCACTACATCAATGTGTTCACCGTGCTGAAGAACCTCGGCCTGCTCTCCGAGCAACCGGTCAAGACCGCCGAAGGCCTGGAAGTGGTGCCGCTCAAAGTGGTCAAGGCCGTGCTGCCGGACCCAGCCTCGCTGGCGCCGGGCTACACCGGCAAGACCTGCATCGGCGACCTGGTCAAGGGCACCAAGGATGGCCAGCCGCGCGAAGTCTTTATCTACAACGTGGCCTGCCACGAAGAGGCCTTTGCCGAAACCGACAGCCAGGGCATTTCCTACACCGCGGGCGTACCGCCGGTGGCCGCGGCCCTGCTGGTGGCCCGTGGCGAATGGGATGTGCAGCGCATGGTCAACGTCGAGGAGCTGCCGGCCGAGCCGTTCCTCAAGGCGCTGGACGTGATGGGCCTGCCGACCCGCGTCAAGGACGAGCACGGCGACCGTCCATGGAACTGATGCAACCCTCGCTGTAAAAAAACCAGGTGCGCCCGGATGGCGCGCCTGGCTCTCGCTTCCCCCCGCATTCCGCTCGTTGATCCCGCTGACTCACCGCCACCCTGCGTTCTGCGCAACGGGTGCGATCGCGCCTGGCCGGCGCCTGACGCTCGTCGACTTTCGCCAAGGGCGCTGCGCTGGCTGATCCGCCGGGCGATCGACCCGCAGGAGGGCGAGCGCATCGATGAGGCGGCATTGCAGGCGCTGAACCTGTCGCGCTGAACGGGGCGCGCGGGCAGGGCGGCCATTGGTCGCACCCTGGCGCGCCGGGGCCTGTGCGGTGCGCTCTTGACGGCATTGTTACCAAAGTCGAAACGCAGTCTTGGCCGGGCGGGGTTTGTGCCGGTCGTGGCTTCGGGCATAAGCTTCCCTCCTTTTTCGCCCCGGGCCCCTTCGCTCGGCCTGCCTTGAGGAAATCCCATGTCCAGTCAGTTCCCCCAAGCCCGTCCCCGTCGCCTGCGCCGTTCCGAGCAGATGCGCAGCCTGTTCCAGGAAACCGAGTTCAGCCTCAACGACCTGGTGCTGCCGATTTTCGTCGAGGAAGAGATCGATGACTTCGTGCCGATCAAGAGCATGCCGGGGGTGATGCGCATTCCGGAATCGAAGCTGGCCGGGGAGATCGAGCGCTACGCCCGCGCGGGGATCAAGTCGGTGATGACCTTCGGCGTTTCGCACCATCTGGACAGCACCGGCAGCGATACCTGGAACGATAACGGCCTGGTGTCGCGCATGTCGCGTATCGCCAAGGACGCGGTGCCGGAGATGATCGTGATGTCCGACACCTGTTTCTGCGAGTACACCGACCACGGCCACTGCGGCGTGCTGCACGGCCACGAAGTGGACAACGACCAGACCCTGGTCAACCTCGGCAAGCAGGCGGTGGCCGCGGCCCGCGCCGGCGCCGATGTGATCGCGCCGTCGGCGGCCATGGACGGGCAGGTCCAGGCCATCCGCCGGGCCCTGGACGAGGCCGGCTTCACCCAGACCGCGATCATGGCCTATTCCACCAAGTTCGCCTCGGCGCTCTACGGCCCGTTCCGCGAAGCCGGCGGCAGCGCCTTGAAGGGCGACCGCAAGAGCTACCAGATGAACCCGATGAACCGCCGCGAGGCGGTGCGCGAATCGCTGCTGGACGAACAGGAAGGCGCGGACTCGCTGATGGTCAAGCCGGCCGGGGCCTACCTCGATATCATCCGCGACATCCGCGAAGCCTCGCGCCTGCCGGTGACGGCGTATCAGGTCAGCGGCGAGTACGCGATGATCAAGTTCGGCGCCCAGGCCGGCGCCATCGACGAAGCGCGGGTGGTGCGCGAAAGCCTGGGGTCGATCAAGCGCGCCGGCGCCGACCTGATCTTCACCTACTTCGCGATGGACCTGGCGCTCGCCGGGATCTGAGGCTTTTCGGCAGCGTCCTTAAGGGCCTCATCGCGGGCAAGTCGGATCGCCGCCCGCTCGCTCCTACAGACGAAGATGGATTCTGTAGGAGCGAGGCTTGCCCGCGATGGCGTCAGTCCCCGCAACGCAAAAATCGCGACGGGCACTCTTCTCACAGCACAATCTTGTGCTCATCGAAATACCGCTCCAGCACCTTCGGGTCCGCCGAACGCTCGGCCAGCGCCACGTAGGTGTCCGGCCGCAGCAGGTAGAAGCCGTTGCGCGCAAGGCCCGCGGCCTGGTGCGCCGGTTCCCAGTCGAACACTGTCAGCGGCAGCTGGCGCTCGGCGCACCAGGCGCGCAGGGCGTCGCTGGTGACCCCGTACACATGCACCTGCCACCCCGGGTAGTCGAGGCTGGCGAAGTTGTCGGTCAGTGCGCCGTGGGCCCAGGGCAGGCGGTCGCCGCCGTGGACGTGGCCGGCGCTGCCGACGCTCAGGGGCATGTCGCGGTAGTTGAGGGTGATCTGCGACACGGTGCGGAACAGGAATTCGCGCGCCGTTTCCAGCGCCGTCACCTTGGGGATCAGCAACGGCGCCAGGCGTGTGCGCAGCAGGTTGGCGATCGGCCCGTCGGCGGTGACGAAACTGAACACCCGGTCGGTGGTGGCCACCAGGCGCCGGGCGAATTCGATGCGTTCCAGCTCATAGGTCGCCAGCAGGTGTTCCGAAGACTTGCCGCCGAGCACCGCGGCGAGTTTCCAGGCCAGGTTGATGGCGTCGCCGATCCCGGTGTTCATGCCCTGGCCGCCGGCCGGGCTGTGTACATGGGCGGCATCGCCGAGGAGGAAGGCGCGACCGATGGCGAAGCGCTCGGCCACCCGGTGATGCACCCGGTACGTGGAGAACCAGTTGACCCGTTCGACCTGCACCTTGAGGTTATCCATGGCGCGCCGGCTGACGTCCTCGAACTTCAGGGTCTCGGCCTGTTCCGCGCGTTCGTCGCGCACCGTGCCGATCAATCGCGCCCGGCCAGTGCCGGCCAGCGGGAACACCGCGAGAAAGTCCGCTTCGTCGAGGTCCGCGTGCAGCTCGCCATTGAGCGCGGGGCCCTGGGCGTCGACATCCGCCACATAAAACACTTGCTGATAGGTGCCGCCGGGGAAGTCGATGCCCAGGGCCTTGCGCACCGTCGAGCGGGCGCCGTCGCAGCCGGCCACATAGAAGGCCTGGCAGGTTTCCTCCTGGCCGTCGGCGCCACGCAGCTGGGCGCTGACCAGATGGCCGTGGTCGATGAAACTCAGCAGCTCGGTGCGGCGCTCGACCGTCACGCCGAAGCGCTCCAGGCGTTCGATCAGCAGTCGTTCGTGCTGGTCTTGCGGGTAGATCTCCAGGAAGGGGTAGGGCGTGAGGTCGGCGCCGATGCTGCTCAGCGGCAGGTGGGCGGCCTGTTCGCCCTTGACCCACAGGTTGGCGGCGGGCACCCGGTGGCCCTGGTCGAGGATGGCCTGGGTCAAGTCCAGCTGGCGGTACAGCTCCAGGGTCCGGGCCTGCACCGCCAGGGCCCGGGAGGTGGTGCCGGGGCCCGGGGTCTGGTCGATGATGCGCACCTTGATGCCCAGGCGGCTCAGCCACAGCGCCAGGACCAGGCCAGTGGGGCCGGCGCCAATGATCAGTACGTCGCTGCGGTTCATGTCGTTGCCCTCATGCAGAGATCAATGTCATGCCGGTCTTGCCCGCCACCCGAAGCGCTTGCCGGAACGCGCTTCAGCGCTGGCTGAACGCCAGGTTCAGGCCCAGGGCGGCGAAGCTGGCGGCAAAGCCGCGGCGCAGCCAGTCCTGCACCCGGGGCGACTCGATCACCGCCCGGCGGAACAGGTTGGCCAGCAGGCCGTAGAGCACGAACACGGCGAAGGTCATGGCCATGAACACGCCGCTCAGGCCGAGCATCTGCACCGCCGGCGACGGGCCGTCGTGCTGGATGAATTGCGGCAGGAAGGCCAGGAAGAAAATCGTCAGCTTGGGGTTGAGGATGTTCAGCAGGCAGGCCTTGAGCATCAGGCCGCCGGCGCTGGCGGCGGGGGCGCTGGCGTCCACGGCGAAGGCCGAGCGGTCGCGCCAGGTGGCGTAGGCCAGGTACAGCAGGTAGGCGACCCCGGCGAACTTCAAACCCTGGAAAGCCAGCGCGCTGGTGTGCAGCAGCGCCGACAGGCCCAGCACCGAGGCCAGCAGGTGCGGGACTATCCCGGCGGTGCAGCCGATCGCGGTGAACAGGCTGGCGCGCTTGCCGGCCACCAGGGCGGTGGAAATGGTCAGGATCACGCCGCTGCCGGGAATCAGCACGACGATCAGCGAGGTGACGAGAAAATCCAGTGAAAGCATGGTGCAGGGCACTCCCAGGGCAGGTGACGGTTTTCCGCTCCGGCTGAACATGTCCGGCAGGTGGCCGTCGGGCTCATCAAAATACACCCGGCACCGGCTTTCAGGGTGGTTGCTTTCAGGCGGTGGTCGTTTGCATCTTTGCGCGGGCGATGAGGGTTCAGATTAGGTGAAATTCGCCGTGCTTCACGGGGAATGCTCAAATGGTGGTTGTCCGCTGCGGAACAGCGGGGTGCCGCGGGGGTCGATATCGGCGGCGCTACGCTGCATATTCGGTTTTTTTCGGGAGCCAGGCTTATCAAACTTCTGCATTCATTTCGTTGGGCCGCTGTGGTGGCCCTGCTGGCCCTGGTCGGTTGCGCCAGCCAGCACAGCGGCCAGGCACCCATGCCGAGCCCGACGCAGATCCAGGCGCAGGCGCTGCGCCTGTTGCCGGCCAGGGTCGCCGATCGCCAGGGCTGGGCGCGGGATCTCCAGGTGGCCTTTACCGCCCAGGGCATCGAGCCGAGCCAGAGCAACCTGTGCGCGGTGCTGGCGGTGGCCGAGCAGGAGTCGACCTATCAGGTCGATCCGCCGGTGCCGGGGCTGGGCAAGATCGCCCGCGAAGAGATCGACCGCCGCGCGGCCAAGGTGCATGTGCCGTCGATGCTGGTGAGCGCGGCGTTGCAGGTGCGTTCGCCGAACGGCAAGTCCTACAGCGAACGCCTGGCCGGGGCGCGCACTGAGAAGGAACTGAGCGCGATCTTCGACGACTTCATCGGCATGGTGCCCATGGGCAAGACCCTGTTCGGTGGCTTCAACCCGGTGCACACCGGCGGGCCGATGCAGGTCAGCATCGCCTTTGCCGAACAGCGGGCGCGGGATTATCCCTACCCGGTGGACGGCTCGATCCGCCACGAAGTGTTCAGCCGCCGCGGTGGCCTGTATTTCGGCGTGGCCCACCTGCTCGGTTACCCGGTGAACTACCCGCAGCCGCTGTACCGCTTCGCCGACTTCAACGCCGGCTGGTACGCCAGCCGCAACGCGGCGTTCCAGAACGCCGTGAGCGTGGCCTCGGGGATTGCCCTGGCGCTGGACGGCGACCTGATCCGCTACGACTCGATCATGCCCGGCAGCACCGAGCTGGCGGTGCGCGCCCTGGGCAAGTCCCTGGACATGCGCAACCCGACCATTCGCGACCAGCTGGAGAAGGGCAACAGCCTCGAGTTCGAGGACAGCAAGCTCTACAAGCGGGTATTCGCCCTGGCCGAGCAGGCGCAGGGCAGGGCGCTGCCGCGCCAGATCCTGCCGGGCATCGAGCTGAAGAGCCCGAAGATCACCCGCAAGTTGACCACGGCCTGGTTCGCCAAGCGGGTGGACGAGCGGTATCAGCGGTGCATGGCGCGATAGGCGGCAGCGAGGTGGGGAGTGGATGGCTGATCGACAGGGGAACGTCAGTGTCCTGAAATGCAAAAAGCCCGGCTGACAAGGCCGGGCTTTTTTTCGAGTACCGCGCATGGCGCGATCATGCGGTGCGGCGTTCGTTCAGACGATCGGAACCACCTTCGGCTACCCGGCGTTCGTTCAGACGATCGGAACCACCTTCGGCTACCCGGCGTTCGATCAGGCGATCGGAACCACCTTCGGCTACACGGCGTTCGATCAGGCGATCGGAACCACCTTCGGCTACACGGCGTTCGATCAGGCGATCGGAACCACCTTCGGCTACACGGCGTTCGATCAGGCGATCGGAACCACCTTCGGCTACACGGCGTTCGATCAGGCGATTGGAGCCACCTTCGGCTACACGACGTTCGATCAGGCGATCGGAACCACCTTCGGCTACACGGCGTTCGATCAGGCGATCGGCGCCACCTTCGGCGACACGTTTTTCAATCAGGCGATCCGAACCGCCTTCGGCGACGACCGGGTAGGCCGAGGAGGCGGCGAAAGCGTTGGCGGCAAGGACCGAGAAAGCGATGCTGAGAAGAATTTGGCGTTTCATGATGTGCTCCGGGGGTGCTGTTTGGTTGGTATGGAGCAGATGTTACGTGGCGGATTTTTTTTGAGAATTTCATTGAGTCGATGGTGACCATCGATGCCAATGATAGCGGCGGGGAGCCTTGGAATAGAGCCGTTGGGCGAGGGATTCCACGGTGCCGACCGCTCGCGATCAATAAAAAAGCCCGGCGCATCGGCCGGGCTTTTCGGGTCTTTTCATTGCGCGGCATGGCTGCGCCGCATCACCTCAACGACGGCGCACGAACCGGCGCCACAGCCAGACCCAGATCATCACCAGCGGGAAGGCGAGGATCAGGAATGGCAGCACGTAGCTGCCTTTTTCCAGGGCTTCGGCAGTGCCGTAGGCGAGGTTGTCCAGCAGGTTGTCGAAGGCCCGTTGCAGTTTCGAACCGCGCTGGCTGCTGTCGGTGGGGACGAAGTTCAGGGTCAGGCGGTTGGTGTCGATCCGGCGCTGCTGGCCGGCGGCGGCCTGGGCCAGGGCCTGCAGGTCGTTTTCGATGCTTGCCTGTTCCTTGCTGAGCACGATCAGGTCGCTGACGGTGATGTCCTTGCGCGCGGCCAGCTGGTCCAGGCGTTGTTGCTGGGCCTTGAGCCGTTCCTGCTGGCGCTGCACATCGGCCACGGCGTCGGCCAGGTCTTCGGCGCTGGTGATGCGCTGGCCGATTTCGGCGCCCTGGGCGGCCAGCCCGACTATCGGTTCGACGCCATCGGGCACGATGCGCAGGATCGCCTGGGCACGGCGTTCGCCCTGTTCCAGGCGCAGGATGTTGCAGGCGCCGAACCGGGCGCTTTCGCAGGCTTCGCGGGTGGCATTCAGGCGGTCGGCGATCTGCGCCGAGGGCAGCGACAGGGTCAGCTCATGTTCGTAGGCCAGCTGCGCCCCGGCCTTGCCCTGGGCACCGCCGATCGCCACCGAGGACGAGCGCTCGCTGGGCGAACAGGCGGCCAGCAGGCTGCTGAGCAGGAGGCAGGCAAGGATGCCTGGGCGATGGGTGCCTGTGTAATGGGTCGTGCGGTCCTGATGCATGGTTTCTCCTTGATGTGGGTAAGCGGTTGCTGGCCGCGCTGTCAGAGCAGCTCAAGCAGGCCTTGCGGATAGACGTTCAGGCGTTGCTCGCGGATCCGTTGCAGGCTGATCCAGCGCACCTTGAACCGGTGGCCGCTGGTTTCGACCCCTTCGAGTTCGGGCGCGGCATACAGGCGCGGATCGACCAGGCGCGCTTCATGGATAAAGACGATTTCATGGCCGGGGGTACCATCGAACACGAACAGGTTTTCCAGCACGCCCAGCAGCTCGAGGTCCTGGATCTCGGCGCCGATCTCTTCGAGCACTTCGCGTCGGGCGGCGTTGGCCGCCGTCTCGCCAAAGTCGATGCCGCCACCGACCGGCATCAGGTAGTGCTCGTTCTTGCCGGGGTCGAAACCTTCGGCCAGCAGCAACTGCTCGCCCTGGCGAAAGACGCACACGGATTTGGCTCGGATGGTTGGCATGGCCCTAGGTCCTTCTGGGTTGCGGGGGGATGTCGCGGCTTATCGCGGCAGATTTGCCGCACTGATCTCGATAGTCGCGCCGCGGATTGTGGATTAAACCTGGGTCCACCGCGCTGCGCGGCCGCCATCATACAAGCAAGGTGCCCTCATGACTGATTTTCCATTGCCCGAAGGCTACGTCCCGCTATCGCGCAGCAGCCCGCTGCTGGAACTGATCGGCCCGGTCTATTGCCGGGGCCACGGCTTGCAGCTGGAGATCGGCCTGCGCGCCGACGGCCGCCACGCCAACGGTCGCGGCACCGTGCACGGCGGCATTCTCGCGACCCTGGCCGATATCGGCATGGGCTACGCCATGGCGTTCGCCAGCGACCCGCCGCTGGCGCTGATCACCGCCAGCATGCACCTGGACTACCTGGGTGCGGTGCAGGTCGGCGAGTGGATCGACGTGCGCCTGGAGCACGCCAAGCGCGGCCGGCAGATGGCCTTCGCCACCGTGACCCTGCAGGTCGGCGAGCGGGTGGTGGCCCGGGCCAACGCGGTGTTCGCGGTGCCGGCGGGTTGAGGGGCGTCGCCGCTCACTGCGCCTGCGCCACCAACTGCTTCCACTCCAGCCCGAAGCGCGCCAGGTATTTGCGCAGGCGGTCGGCGTCGTTGGCCTGGGCCTTGGTCTGGCGCGAGACGCCGAACAGTTTGCGTCCGGCATCGGACAGGCTGTCCGCCTGGCGACAGACCTCGATCACCGCCTGCAACTGCAGGCGGTCGAACAGGTCGAGTTCGACGCTGTCGCCCAGCAGCGCGCCCAGCGAGTCCTGTTCCCGGCTCAAGCCCCAGGCATAACGCAGGCGCTGGATTTCTTCCTCGACCTGGGCTTCGTCGATGCGCCCGCTGTCGGCCAGGGTGCCCATTCGGGTGATGGACGCCGACAGTTCGCGGAAGTTGCCCAGCCAGGCGGCCTCGCTGGAGCTGGCGAAGGCCAGGTAACGGCGCCGTGCCTCCAGGTTGAAGCGCACCAGTTGCCCTTGCTCCCGGGCGTGGCGCTCCAGCTCGAAGTCGATGTTCGGCTCGATGTCTTCGCGGCGTCCCGCCAGCCCCGGGAGGTTGAAGGTCCAGAGGTTGATCCGCGCATACAAGTCTTCGCGGAACAGCCCCTCGGCGACCCGGCCCCGCAGGTCGCGGTGGGTGCCGGCGATGATCAGGAAGTCGCTGGCGACCTCCTGGTCCGAACCCATGGGGAAGAAGCGCTTCTCCTCGATGGCCTTGAGCAGCATCGCCTGTTCGTCGAGGCCCAGTTCGCCGATCTCGTCGAGAAACAGCATGCCGCCGTCCGCCGCCCGCAGCAGGCCGTCGCGGGCGTTCTGGGCGCCGGTGAAGGCGCCCTTGATATGGCCGAACAGCGCCGACATGGCGCCGTCGCCGCGCAGGGTGGCGCAGTTGACTTCGACAAAGCGCCCCTGGACCTGATGCCGGCCGCGCTTGAGCTCATAGATACGCCGGGCCAGGAACGACTTGCCGGCGCCGGTGGGGCCGATCAGCAGCATCGGCGCCCTGGAGCGCTCGGCCACCCGCTCGATCTGTTCGATGGAGCGGTTGAACGCGGCGTTGCGGGTGGCGATCCCGGACTTGAGGAAGGCCAGGCCCTCCAGGCGCTTGTGGGCGAAACGCGAGGCGATGCGGTCGTAGCGCGACAGGTCGAGATCGATCAGCGCGTGGGTGCCGGTGGCGTGTTGTTCCGGGTCGTGGCGCCGGGCCGGCGAGGTCTGGATCAGCCGGGCCGGCAGGTAGCGCGCCTCGGTCAGCAGGAACCAGCAGATCTGCGCCACATGGGTGCCGGTGGTGATGTGCACCAGGTAATCCTCGCGCTCGGTGTCGAACGGGTAGGCGCTGGTGAAGTCGTGCAGGGCCGCGTACACCTCTTCGAAATCCCAGGGGTTCTTCAGGCCCATGGGGTGCAGGCGCACCTCGGTCTCGGGCGACACCTGGCGGATATCGTCGGCTACCCGCTGGGCCAGGCCGACGTCCCGGGCGTCCAGGCCGTGGATCAGCTCCAGGCGCTGGATCAGCACATCCTGCTGCTGGCACAGGCCGACGCTGGGGCGCCAGTGGTTCCAGCGGTTGGCGCCCTTGCCCACGCGGTCGAGGGTGGAGCCGACAAAGCCTATGGCGACCGTAGGTTTGTTTGTCATCTTTATACCTTGAGATAAAAGGCGATAAGCAAGGATATAAAATTATCGCGGGTTTTGTCTTGAAAGGCCGTTCATGAAAATCTGATAAAAAATAAATTCATTTAAAATCAATAAGTTAAAAAATAATTTTGCCAGAAAAACAAAACTGGCACAGCGGCTGCAATATCTCTGGCAACGAACGAGACAACAGAGCGAGACGCCAAGATGGCCAACTTCCAGCTGTTCAACACCCGCCAGGCAGCAGCGCCAGCCAGCGACACCCTGAACGCTTCCCGGGCACCGGCTTACGCCTACAACGCCAAGCACCGCCTGGCCCAGCTGGTGGTGACCGGTTGCCTGAACTCGACCTTCTACACCTCGCCCGAAGGCCAGCTGGAAGCGGTGCTGCAACTGGTGAGCGAACTGGACAGCCGCTTCGTCGCCCAGGCCGCTCGGTACGCTCGGCAACAGGGCCACATGAAAGACATGCCGGCCTTGCTGTTGGCCGCGCTGACCGCGCAGCGCTCGGCCCTGGTGCCGGAGCTGTTCGCCCAGGTGGTGGACAACGGCAAGATGCTGCGCAACTACGTGCAGATCCTGCGCAGCGGCGTGACCGGGCGTAAATCCCTGGGTTCGCAGCCCAAGCGCCTGGTGCAGAACTGGTTGAACAGCGCCACCGAGCGTCAGCTATTGCAGGCCGCGGTGGGTAACCAGCCGTCGCTGGCGGACCTGGTGAAGATGGTCCACCCCAAGCCGAGCGAGGCCTGGCGCGAAGCCTTCTTCGCCTGGTTGATCGGCAAGCCGGTGGATGCGCAGGCATTGCCCGAACTGACCCGCGCCTTGCTGGCCTTTCGCAGCGGTGCGACCACGCAAGTGCCGCCGGTGCCGTTCCAGCTGCTGGGTAACGAAACCCTGAGCGGCGAGCAATGGGCGGAGCAGGCGCGCAACATGGGCTGGCAGGGGCTGCGCATGAACCTCAACACCCTGGCCCGCCACGGCGCGTTCCAGGTGCCGGGCTGCGCCGAGTATGTGGCGGCGCGGCTGGCGGATGCCGCCGAGGTGGCCAAGGCCCGGGTCTACCCGTACCAGTTGCTGGCGGCCTACCGCATGGCCGGCGACGAGGTGCCGCAGGTGGTGCGCGAGGCGTTGCAGGATGCCCTGGAACTGTCCCTGGCCAATGTGCCGGCGCTGCCGGGGAACGTGGTGGTGTGCCCGGATGTCTCGGGGTCGATGCACAGCCCGGTCACCGGCTATCGCCAGGGCGCGACCACGGCGGTACGTTGCATCGATGTGGCGGCGCTGGTGGCGGCAGCCGTGTTGCGCAAGCAGCCGGCGGCGCGCGTCATGCCCTTCGAGGTCGGGGTGGTGGATATCCGCCTCAACCCTCGGGACAGCGTGATGAGCAACGCGCAGAAACTGGCGGCCATCGGCGGTGGCGGGACCAACTGCTCGGCGCCCCTGGCACAGCTGGCCAATGCCAAGTGCAAGGTGGATACCCTGATCCTGGTCTCGGACAACGAGTCGTGGATCGATGCGCGGCGCCACGGGGCGACCGAGACCCTGCGCCAGTGGGAGCGGATCAAGGCCATCAACCCGCAGGCGCGGCTGGTGTGCATCGATATGCAGCCCGGGGCGACCACCCAGGCGCCGGACCGCGCGGACATCCTCAACGTCGGCGGCTTCAGCGACGCGGTGTTCGACGTGATCCAGCAGTTCACCGCGGGCAACTACGGTGCGCAGCATTGGGTCAAGGCCATCGAGGCGCTGGCGCCCTGAGCGGCAAAAGATGAGATAAACCGTGCGCCGGCGAGCCGGCGCACGTCGATGATGTTTGATCATTGGCCCCGAATGCCGCCGTGACTACCTCCAAAGACGTCTCGGCAGATCTTGTCTGGGCCTGTGAAGGCACGAATGCCAGTGGCTGTACCTCCTGGTTGGGCCGGTTCGAATCCGGCAATCAGTCACTACTGTTGTCGTGCCACCTTTTTTGCTTTTGCGACGAATGCGGGTGGAACTACATCCAAGGTTCGAGGTGCGGGTTCGAGTCCCGCCGGTGCCCGGAAAAGGCACCGTGGTTCAATGGTCAGAGCACGAGTGCACTGTTCCACCAACCCTTGTCGTCGCCTCTTTTTTCCCGCCTTGGCGGGGTGGCAGCGAATGCCACGGGTACTACATGGTGTCGCGGGTTCGAGCCCCGCCAGCCGCAAGGCTGTAGCTCAGTCGGTAGAGCGAATGTGCCCGTTCCCTTGTCGCTGCCCGCAGGCCAGGCCTGCACCGATTGACCCGGCGAATGCCGGTGGAACTACAGGACAGCGTGGTCGCGGGTTCGATTCCCGCCAACCGCAAGGGGCTAGCTCAGTGGTAGAGCGCGCTGCATGTTCCGCCTTCACTGGTCGCCGTTTACGCCGCGCTGTCGGTCACCGAACAAGGTCGAATTGTCGACCACAGAAGAAAGAGCCAAGAACATGGAACACAAGACCTGGCAACTGCTGGAAGTCGCCAACGGCAAGCCGATCAAGATGTGGACCCAGGGCGTGCCCGTGGAAAACGAAGCCCGCCAGCAGCTGATGAATACCGCGAAGATGCCGTTCATCTTCAAGCACCTGGCGGTGATGCCCGACGTGCACCTGGGCAAGGGTTCGACCATCGGCAGCGTGATCCCGACCCTGGGCGCGATCATTCCCGCGGCCGTCGGCGTGGATATCGGCTGCGGCATGATCGCCGCCCGCACCTCGCTGACGGCGGCGGACCTGCCGGACAACCTGCACGGCCTGCGCTGCGCCATTGAAAGTGCCGTGCCCCATGGGCGTACCGCGCCGCGCAGCGGCCGCGACAAGGGCGCCTGGGGCGAGGTGCCGCAGCAGGCCGACCGGGTCTGGGCGACCTTGCATCCGCGCTTCAAGGCGATCACCGACAAGTACCCGGCGCTGGCCAAGAGCAACAACCGCCAGCACCTGGGAACGCTCGGTGGCGGCAACCACTTCATCGAAGTCTGCCTGGATGAAGCCAACCGGGTCTGGTTCATGCTGCACAGCGGTTCCCGTGGCGTGGGTAACGCGATCGGCAACCTGTTCATCCAGCTGGCCCAGGCGGATATGCGCCAGCACATCGCCGATCTGCCACACCGGGATCTGGCGTATTTCAAGGAAGGTAGCCGGCACTTCGACGATTACGTCGAAGCCGTGGGCTGGGCCCAGGACTTCGCCCGGCAGAACCGCGAGTTGATGATGCAGGCGGTGATCCAGGCCACCCGCCAGGTGATCCGCAAACCCTTCGAGGTGGCGCTGGAGGCGGTGAACTGCCACCACAACTACGTGCAGAAGGAGCGTCATTTCGGTGAGGAGGTGCTGGTGACCCGCAAGGGCGCGGTGTCGGCGCAAAAGGGCGAGCTGGGGATCATCCCGGGGTCGATGGGGGCCAAGAGCTTCATCGTCCGCGGCCTGGGCAACGAGGAGGCGTTCTGCTCCTGCAGCCATGGGGCCGGGCGCACCATGAGCCGCACCAAGGCCAAGGACACCTTCACCCTGGCCGACCAGATCCGCGCCACCGCCCATGTGGAATGCCGCAAGGACACGGCGGTGATCGATGAAATCCCGATGGCCTACAAGGACATCGACCAAGTCATGCACGCCCAGCGCGAGCTGGTGGAAGTGCTGCACACCCTGCGTCAGGTAGTGTGCGTAAAGGGGTAGAGCGATGTACGACAGGGAAGCACTGATAGCGGTCCCGCCCAGCTGGCATGACCAGTTGAGCGATTACGAAGCCCGCCGCGTGCGGGAGGTGATGGACTCACTGGACAGGCACAGTGCCTGGCTGGAACTGAGCCGCTTCGGCAACGGTTTTGTGCGGCAGGCGGCGGTACGCGGGTTGGCCGTGCAGCCTTCGGCAGAGGCCCTGGCCGCTTTGCTGGAGCGCCTCAACGATTGGGTGCCCCAGGTCCGCCAGGAGGCCGCTGCGGCCGTCGAGGGTTATCTGGTGCCGGAGCATGCGGGCCTGCTGTTGCAGAACCTGGTGCCGCTGCTGACCCTGGCCGGCAAGCAGCGTGCGGACCATGGCGCCACCCTGGCCAGGGCCCGCTCGGTGTTGCAACTGCCCCAGGTCCGGGCTGAGGTCGAACGTGCCTTTGGCGCGTCTTTGGGCAAGGCGGCGCGTTTTGTCTTCGAGCTGTTGCTGGAAGGCGCGCCAGACCGTGCCGGGTTGCTGGCGATGGCGTTGCGGCACCGGGATGTCAGTGTCCAGCAGATGGCGGTGGATGCCTGTGCCGGGTTGCCCGGCGGGCAGGCGGTGCCGTTGCTGGAGGAGGTGCTGCAGCGCTGCAGCGCCAGCGTTCGGGTCAAGGCTCTGCGGCTGTTGTTGCCGTTGCTGGCCGACCCCGGCGCGCCTCTGCGCCAGGGGTTGCTCGACCCTTCGGCAGCCATGCGTTGCCTGGCACTCTGGGCGGCCCCGCGGTATGGGCTGGACCCGCACGCAGTGCTGCAGGCCCGGTTGCTCGAGCCGGCGCCGCGGAACAAGCGTGGATGGCTGGGCCTGCTGGGGCTGGTCAAGGAACTGCAGGAGCTCCGGGCCGACGCCATGGTGCAACAGGCCCTGGCCTCGCCGGCGCCGAGCGTGCGTCTGCTGGCACTGCAGGTCCTCGACGAGCGGGGCCCGTCCGAGCAGCTCGCGGCCCTGGACGACCCGGCGGACAAGGTCTTCAACGCTGCCCTGAGCCTGTTGCACAGGCAGCCGTGGGCGGTGTTCGAGCCGGCCCTGGAGCAGCGTCTGGACCAGCATTGGCATGCGCTGCCAGCAGCGCGTCGCCAGGCCATGCTGGGGCTCAAGCCCGGTTGGCGCCAGGTGCAATACCTGCTGCATCGCCTGGATCGGGCGGACAGTGACGCCGGCTACTGGCGCGAGACCCTGGCCCGTTGGTGCGATGCCCGCTATGTGATGTTCGACCCGGTGACTCCCAAGCCTGTGCGCGAGCAGCTGGCGCAGCGGTTACGGGTCATGGAAGAGGCCGGCGAACTGCCGCCGGGGTCGGTCAAGCGCCTGCTGTGAACAAGATTGCAGGTGGACGATCAGGCAAGCGTTGCCGGTGCCGGCGACCACCGATTGAAAAGGACAAGGAACAATGCAACACCATGAACCCCACCCGCTGGACAGCGCGATGCGCGAGCGGGTACTGAGCGAGCTGGCGCGGATCGAGCGCGAGCGCAATGTGCGGGTGCTGTATGCCTGCGAATCCGGTAGCCGGGCCTGGGGCTTCGCCTCCACCGACAGCGATTACGACGTGCGTTTCGTCTATGTGGAAAAGCCCGAGTGGTTCATCCAGGTGGACCCCGGTCGGGATGTGATTGAGCGTCCCCTGGACGACGAGCTGGACGTCAGCGGCTGGGAGCTGCGCAAGACCCTCGGGCTGTTGCGCAAGTCCAACCCGACCCTGCTGGAGTGGCTGGATTCGCCCCTGGTGTATCGCAGTGAGCCGGCGGCCACCGCGCGCCTGCGCGAGCTGGCCGAGGCGTTCTACAGCCCGCCGGCGGCGCGCAATCATTATCTGTCGATGGCCAGGAAGAATTTTCGCGGTTATCTGCAAGGCGACAGCGTGCGCTTCAAGAAGTACTTCTACGTGCTCCGGCCGTTGCTGGCGGTGCGCTGGATCGATCAGGGCCGCGGCCGGCCGCCGATGACCTTCGCCGAGCTGCTGGACACTGTCGACCATCGGCCGCTGCTGGACGAAGTGGATGAGTTGCTGGCCTTGAAGCGCAATGCCGACGAGTCCGCCTACGGGCCACGGCGAACGGCGCTGCATGCCTTTATCGCCGCCGAACTGGAACGCCCGGTGCCGAAGCTGCCGCGCACCCATCAAGACAATGCGTGGCTGGACGCCTACTTGCGAGAAACCGTCCGGCACTACGCCTGAGGAGCCTCATGAAACAGGACGTCATCGAACTGGACGGCGCCATCGGCGGCGGCCAGGTACTGCGCAGTGCCCTGAGCTTGTCGATGCTCACCGGCAAAACCCTGCGGATTCACAACATACGGGCCCGGCGCGCCCGCCCGGGGCTGCTGCGCCAGCACCTGACCGCGGTACAGGCGGCCGCGCAGATCAGCGGGGCCAGGGTCCTGGGCGCCGAGCTGGGTTCCCGGGCGCTGACCTTCGAGCCGGGGCCGATTCGCGGCGGCGACTACCGCTTCGCCATCGGCACCGCCGGCAGCTGCACCCTGGTGTTGCAGACGCTGCTGCCGGCCTTGCTCCAGGCGCCGCAGCCGAGCCGCGTGAGCATCAGCGGCGGCACCCACAACCCCCTGGCGCCGCCGGTGGATTTCCTCCAGCAGGCTTGGCTGCCGCTACTGCGGCGCATGGGTGCACGGGTGGAATTGCAACTGCTGCGCCACGGTTTCGTTCCCGCTGGCGGCGGTGAGCTGGAGGCGTTCATCCAGCCGTCGACGCTGCACCCTTTGCACCTGGAACAGCGTGGCGCCGTGCTCGGACGCCGGGCCTGGGCCTTGAGTGCCGGCTTGCCCGCGCATGTGGCGGAACGCGAGTTGCAGCGGGTTGGCCAGCGCCTGGATCTGCCGGCGGAACACCTGAGCCCGGTGCATCTGGAGGAACAATGTGGCCCGGGCAACGTGTTATTGCTGGCGTTCGCCTGCGAGCACCTGACCGAAGTGTTCAGCGGTTTCGGCCAGAGCAGCCAGCGCGCGGAAAGCGTGGCCGACGGTGCCATCGACCAGGCCCGGGACTGGCTGGACTCCGGCGTCGCAGTAGCGGAGCACCTGGCCGATCAACTGCTGCTACCCATGGCCCTGGCCGGTGGTGGAAGCTTCACCACCCCACGCATGAGCGAGCACCTGCAAAGCAATATCCGGGTGATCGAGGCGTTTTTGCCGGTGCGTATCGACTGTTCGGCGCACTCCCGGGAAGTCCTGCGGGTCGAGGTTCTGCCAATCGCCCCCTGGCGTCTAAGCTAGCGCCTTGCGGATTTCCAGCAGGGAAGTGAACGAGCGGCGCAGTTCGCCGGTCGCAAGATGCAGTCAACCGAGGAAATGCTCATGTATCAGCTTTATGGGTCCCAGGGCTCCGGCTCGGCGATTGTCGAGATCGCCCTCGAACAGTGCCAGGTGCCGTATCGCATCGTCGAAGCCGCGTCCTGGAAGCCATCGCCCGGGGCCGACGAGCTGGCGCGGCTCAACCCCTTGCAGCAGATTCCAACCCTGCAACTGCCCGATGGCAGCGTATTGACCGAGAGCGCGGCGATCCTGATCGAGCTGGGCTTGCGGCACCCGCGGTCGGCGCTGCTGCCCGAGGATGAGGCGGCCCGCGCGCAGGCCATTCGCGGGCTGGTGTATATCGCCGCCAACTGTTACTCGGCGATCGGCATCATCGATTACCCGGAGCGCTGGCTGCAGGACGCCGACGAGTCGGCGAGGGCGCGCTTGCGCGACTCGGTCCGTGAGCGCCTGCATTATCACTGGAAGCTGTTCGCCGATCAGTTTTCGGCCTGCTTGTATGCCAGCGGATCCCCCTTGGCGGCCCTGGATTTCCAGGCGGCGGTGGTGTCGCGCTGGTCCGGCGCGCGCGACTGTCTGCGGCGCGAGCGGCCCGGCTTCTGCGACGTGCTGGAGCGGATCGACCGCCATCCGCAGGTCGCGCCGGTGCTGGCGCGGCACTGGCCGGACTGAACGCGGCAGGCCCCGGGCGAGAAAAGCCTTCTAGGCTCGGGCCCCGGGCTCTATATACTCGCCGGCTTTACGTTCATTTCCGGGAGGGCCCGCCGTGGCCGACGAAGCAGATCAGGATTTCTACAACCGTGCCGACGCCATCATCGAACTGGCCAATGCCCATATCGGCGACAGCAGCCGCGGCAAGGCCAGCGCTTCGCTGATGTACGCCAACTCGCGTTTCGCCGCCTGGGTCAGCGCCTGCGGTTGTCGCGATGCGGCGGAACTGGCGGCCAACAAGCAACAGGCCGTGGACTATTTCGTCAACGAGTTCCGCCTGATGCTGGAAGAGAACCTGACCGACTACATCGAGAATTTCGGCGTCTACATGACGCGTCAGGACAGCTGAAAAGCATCGCGGGCAAGCTCCGCTCCTACAGAAGTTCACTGTCTTCTTCTGTAGGAGCGGAGCTTGCCCGCGATAGCGTCAGTGGCATCGCCGCCCAACAAGCCGGCTTACAACCCCATCTCCAACTCCAGCAGATCCGCCAGCGGCTGGCGGCGGCGGATCAGTTTCGCCTGCCCATCCTCGAACAGCACCTCCGGCAGCAGCGGCCGGCTGTTGTAGTTGGAGGACATGCTGGCGCCATAGGCGCCGGTGTCGTGGATCACCAGCAGGTCGCCGACCCGGGCCTGGGGCAGCAGTTGTGGGGTCAGGCTGTCGTCGTCCTGGGTGAAGATATCGCCGGATTCGCACAGCGGGCCGCCGACCACCGTGGGTCGCCGTTCCCGCTGTACCGCCTGGCCGTCGGCGTCGATCAGGCTCATGGCGTGGTAGGCACCGTACATGGCCGGGCGCATCAGGTCGTTGAAGCCGGTGTCGGCCAGGACGAAGTGATGGTTGCCCGCGTCCTTCACCACCCGCACTTCGCTGACCAGGCAGCCGGCCTCGGCCACCAGGAAGCGCCCGGGTTCGATTTCCATGCGCACGCCATGGCCGAGCCAGGCTTCGATTTCCTCGCGGGCCTGGCGCCAGGCATTGGCGTAGCGGCGCACATCCACCGGCTCGTCGCCGGCGCGGTAGGGGGTGGACAGGCCGCCGCCGATGGAGAAGGCCTCGATGTCGTGGTCCAGGGACTTGACCGCCGCCACCATGGCCGCGCCGACCTGCTCCAGGTGGCCGTAGTCCACCCCGGAGCCGATGTGCATGTGCAGGCCCACCAGTTTCAGGCCGTACTGGCGGATCACCGCCAGGGCTTCACCGACCTGCTCGTGCCAGATGCCGTGCTTGCTGTTTTCCCCGCCGGTGTTGGTCTTGCGGCTGTGGCCGTGGCCGAAGCCCGGGTTGATCCGCAGCCACACCCGGTGCCCCGGGGATTTCTCGCCGAGCTGGCGCAGCATGTCGATGGAGCCGGCATTGACCTCGATATTCAGCTCGACCACCCGTTGCAGGGTGGCGCTGTCGAACAGGTCGCAGGTGAAGACGATGCCCGCAGGCGACCCCTCGGGGCTGAAGCCGGCCAGCAGCGCGCGTTCGATTTCCCCCAGGGACACCGCGTCCACCCGCACCCCGGCCTCGCGGATCAGGCGCAGCACGTGCAGGTTGGAGCAGGCTTTCTGTGCGTAGCGCACCACGTCGAAGGCTTTCAGTTGCTGGATGCGCACCTTGATGGTCCGCGCGTCGTAGCACCACAGCGGGGTGCCGTACTGGCGAGCGGCGGCGGTCAGTTGTTCGGGAGAAAAGGGAATGGCCATGGCAATCGTCTGTGGGCGGGAAAGAGGCCTGCATGATGCCGAGGGGCGGATATTCAATAAAATATCTATTCTTTAGCTATCGATTCAGTTTTGATATGGGGCGTTTTAAGCAGAAGGAGCCGGGCAGTGGACATTTCCCTGCGGCACATCGAGGTATTCCGCGCCATCATGCAGGCCGGCAGCGTCACCGGCGCGGCGCGCCTGCTGTTCACCTCGCAGCCCACGGTCAGCCGCGAGCTGGCGCGCCTGGAGAGCCTCTCTGGGTTGAGTCTGTTCGACCGCGAGGGCGGCCGCCTGCTGCCCACGGCCCAGGCGATGCTGTTGCTCGAAGAGGTGGAGCGCGCCTATGTCGGCCTGGAGCGGATCAACAGCGTGGCGCAGTCGATCCGCCGTTTCGAGCACGGCCAGTTGAGCCTGACCTGCCTGCCGCTGTTTTCCCAGACCCTGCTGCCGCGGGTGTGCAAGCACTTCCAGCAACGGCATGCCGGTATCGGCCTGAGCATCACCGCCCAGGAATCGCCCTTGCTGGAGGAGTCCCTGAGCGCCCAGCGCCATGACCTGGGCCTGACCGAAAGCGAGCACCTGCCCCGGGGCACCCAGGGCGAACTGCTGTTCAGCGCCGACATGGTGTGCATCCTGCCGGAAGGGCATCCGCTGCTGGCCCGGCCGCGGTTGCGCAGCGAGGACTTTCGCGGGGTGGACTTCATCAACCTGTCCGGCCTGGACATCTATCGCCAGACCCTCGACGAGCACTTTCGCCAGGCGGGCGTCGACCGCCGGGTGGTGATCGAAACCACCAACGCCGCCTCGGTCTGTGCCATGGTGCGCCAGCAGCTGGGGGTGGCGATCATCAACCCGCTGAGCGCCATGGAGGAGGCGGGCAGGGGCCTGGCGATCCGCCCGTTGCAACTGTCGGTGCCGTATCGGGTGATGCTGATCCGCCCGGATTACCGGCCTTCGTCGATTTTCGTCGAGGCCTTCTGCGCCTCCCTGAAGCAGGAAGCCGCGTTGCTGGCCGCCGCCCTCGAGCAGCGGCTGCGGGAATGAGGGCGGCGCGGCCGCCGTTGCGTGCCCGGGCCTGAAACGCCCGGGATCGGTTGTTCACCTTGAGGGATATCTGTCATGTCGGAGCCTGTCATTCGCGATACCGCCCAGCCCGCGAGCCGCGGCATTCCGCGCACCGTCTGGGCGCTGGGCTTCGTCAGCCTGTTCATGGACCTGTCTTCGGAACTGGTGCACAGCCTGTTGCCGGTGTACATGGTCGGCACGCTGGGGGTCAGCATGCTGATGGTCGGCATCATCGAGGGCGTGGCGGAGGCCACGGCGCTGATCGTGAAAGTCTTTTCCGGCGCGCTCAGCGACTTCATCGGCCGGCGCAAGGGCCTGTTGCTGCTGGGCTACGGCCTGGCGGCGCTGACCAAGCCGCTGTTCCCGCTGGCGTCCTCGGCGGACCTGGTGTTCGGCGCGCGCCTGCTGGACCGCATCGGCAAGGGCATCCGCGGCGCGCCCCGGGATGCCCTGGTGGCGGATGTGGCGCCCCCGGAGATCCGCGGCGCCTGCTTCGGCCTGCGCCAGTCGATGGACACGGTCGGGGCGTTTCTCGGGCCGATCCTGGCCATCGGCCTGATGCTGGTGCTGGCCAACGATATCTCCCAGGTGCTGTGGCTGGCGGTGATCCCCGCGGCGATCGCCGTGGCCCTGCTGGTCTTCGGCATTCGCGAGCCCGGGCATGAGGCCCGGCCCAGGGGGTTCCGCTCGCCGCTGAGCTGGGCCTCGCTGGGGCGTTTCTCCTCGGCCTACTGGTGGGTGGTGGGCATCGGCGCGGCCTTCACCCTGGCGCGCTTCAGCGAGGCGTTCCTGATCCTGCGGGCCCAGCAACTGGGCTTTTCGGCCACCTGGGTGCCGCTGGTGATGGTGGTCATGGCCGGCTTCTACATGGTCTCGGCCTATCCGGTCGGCAAATGGTCGGATCGTGTCAGCCGCACGGCCTTGCTCAGTGTCGGCTTGCTGTTGCTGATCGGCGCCGACCTGGTGCTGGCCCAGGCGCAGTCGGTGCCCATGGTGCTGCTCGGCGTCGCCCTGTGGGGCCTGCACATGGGCTTCAGCCAGGGCATCCTCGCCACGCTGGTGGCCGACACCACGCCCGCCGATCTCAAGGGCACCGCCTTCGGCGTGTTCAACCTGCTGAGCGGGCTGGCCCTGCTGCTGGCCAGCGTGATCGCCGGCTGGCTGTGGCAGGCCCATGGCGCGGCGCTGGCGTTCTACACGGGGGCGGGGTTTGCGGCGTTGTCGCTGTTGTTGCTGATGGCCAAGCCGAAGTCGCAGTGACAGGCCGCCGGTGCTTACTGCTCGGCCCCTGTCTTGGCGGGGGTGTCGGGCTGGTCGGCCGACAGGCTCCAGACGATGGAGGTCAGGATCCCCAGGTCCAGCAGCAGGGCCTGTGAGCGCAGGACCTTGCGCAAGGCCGGGTAGTCGGCCCGGGTCGCCTTGAAACTGGATTTTTCCAGGACATAGAGATGGCGGGTCACTGCCTTGACCGCCAGCTCGGCCAGTTCCTTTTCGGTGGTGGGCCTGGCGATGTCCATCTCCTTCAAGCGCTCCTGGAATGCGGCAAGGGCGTCTTGGTCCCGGTCGTCTCCGGGCGGGTAGGCGATCTTTCGGTCGGGCGCGATCTCGCTGACGTTCTTGAACAGGGCGATGGACTCGTTGAAGTGTTGCAGGGCCGCGGCCTTGGCTTCGGTGGCATGGGGGGCGTCCTTGAGTTCGAGATACATCAGCATTTCGTGGGATTTCTGAAACCCGCGGTGCAGCTCGGCGCCGGCATTGGCCGAGAGTTTCTCGAGTTCTTTGCGGTTCGCGTCGAAGGACGGGCCGGCCATGGCCTGGAGGCTGACCAGCCCGGCCAGGCATAGCGCCACGCCTGCGCGGAACAGGGGGTGGATCAGGCGCATGTTCTGCTCCTCGTTATCGGGTTACAGGCACCGCGATCGACAGCCTGCGCACGGCGTGGGGCTGTTTCAGTCGTGAGTCAGTGGATGGTCAGGGTGGGAAATACAGGGGCTGGCCAGCCGCATGAGTTGAATGTAGCTGACGGCGAGGGGGCTGCCAGTGGTGGCCGTTCGGCGGTTGCCGGGCCAGGAAGGAGCCCGGCGCACGAGACCGTGCGCCGGGGGTGTTGCCGGCCGGCCGGCGGATGTCGTGGGTCCGAAGGCCGGTCGGGGAACGCGGTGGGTTAGCGCTCGATGGCCAGCGCCACGCCCTGGCCGCCGCCGATGCACAGGGTGGCGAGGCCTTTCTTGGCGTCGCGCTTGAGCATTTCGTGCAGCAGGGTCACCAGCACCCGGCAGCCCGAGGCGCCGATCGGGTGGCCGAGGGCGATGGCGCCGCCGTTGACGTTGACCTTGCTCGCGTCCCAGCCCAGCTCCTGGCCCACCGACAGCGCCTGGGCGGCGAAGGCTTCGTTGGCTTCGATCAGGTCCAGTTGGTCCAGGGACCAGCCGGCCTTGTCCAGGCAGCGGCGGGTGGCGGAAACCGGACCGATGCCCATGATCGCCGGGTCGACCCCGGCGTTGGCGTAGGCGGCGATTGTCGCCAGCACCGGCAGGCCCAGGGCCTTGGCCTTGGCGGCGCTCATCAGGATCACCGCGGCGGCGCCGTCGTTCAGCGACGAGGCGTTGCCGGCGGTGACCGTGCCGTCTTTCTTGAATGCCGGCTTGAGCTTGCCCAGGGCTTCGGCGGTGGTGCCGGCGCGCGGCTGCTCGTCGGTGGCGAAGGCCACGGGGTCGCCCTTGCGCTGGGGAATCAGGATCGGGGTGATCTCGTCGACGAAGCGCCCGCCCTCGATGGCGGCCACAGCTTTCTGCTGCGAAGCGGCGGCGAAGGCGTCCTGGGCTTCGCGGCTGATGCCGTACTTGTCCACCAGGTTCTCGGCGGTGATGCCCATGTGGTAGTCGTTGAAGGCGTCCCACAGGCCGTCGCTGATCATGGTGTCGATGAGCTGGCTGTGGCCCATGCGCAGGCCGGTGCGGGCGCCGGGCAGCACGTAGTTGGCGAGGCTCATGTTCTCCTGGCCGCCGGCGATGATCACCTCGGCGTCGCCGCAACGGATGGCCTGGGCGCCCAGGTGCAGGGCCTTGAGGCCGGAGCCGCAGACCTTGTTCAGGGTCAGCGCGGGCACGGCGTGGGGCAGGCCGGCCTTGATCGCGGCCTGGCGCGCGGGGTTCTGCCCGGCGCCGGCGGTGAGCACCTGGCCCATGATCACTTCATCGACCTGGGCGCCGTCGAGGCCGGTCTGGGCCAATAGTTGGCGGATCACCGCGGCACCCAGATCGACCGCGGGAATGTTCGCCAGCGAACCCTGGAAACTGCCGACCGCGGTGCGGGTGGCGGCAACGATTACGACGTCTTGCATGGTCTGGTTGCTCCTCAGGCGAACTGCATTTCAGGGACGTGGGCCGGCACGATCAGCTTGCCGGCGGTCTTGCTGACGATTTCCTCGACGCTCACTCCCGGTGCGCGCTCCTTGAGGATGAACGCGCCGTTCTCGATCTCCAGGTAAGCCAGGTCGGTCAGCACGCGCTTGATGCAGTTGGCGCCGGTCAGCGGCAGGCTGCAGCGTGGCAGCAGTTTCGACTCGCCGTCTTTCGAGGCGTGGGTCATGGTGACGATGATGTTTTCCGCGCCGGCCACCAGGTCCATGGCGCCGCCCATGCCCTTGACCAGCTTGCCGGGGATCATCCAGGAGGCGATGTTGCCCTGCACGTCGACCTCGAAGGCGCCGAGCACGGTGAGGTCGATATGGCCGCCGCGGATCATCGCGAAGGATTCGGCGGACGAGAAGATCGAGGCGCCGATGCGCGCGGTGACGGTCTGCTTGCCGGCATTGATCATGTCGGCGTCGACTTCGTCTTCGGTGGGGAAGGCGCCCATGCCGAGCAGGCCGTTTTCCGATTGCAGCATCACTTCCATGCCGTCGGGGATGTAGTTGGCCACCAGGGTCGGAATGCCGATGCCGAGGTTCACGTAGAAGCCGTCCTGCAGTTCGCGGGCGACGCGTTGAGCCATTTGTTCGCGGGTAAGAGCCATTTTTTATTCTCCGTCAGTCGTTGGGCGGGCGATTACTTGCGCACGGTGCGCTGTTCGATACGTTTTTCGAACGTGCCGCAAATGATCCGGTCGACGTAGATGCCGGGGGTGTGGATCTGCGTCGGGTCCAGTTCGCCCGGCTCGACGATCTCCTCGACCTCGACCACGGTGATCTTGCCGGCGGTGGCCGCCAGCGGGTTGAAGTTCTGCGCGGTGTGGCGGTAGACCACGTTGCCGAAGTGGTCGGCCTTCCAGCCCTTGACGATGGCGAAGTCGCCAGTGATGGACTCTTCCATCAGGTAGGCGCGGCCGTTGAATTCACGGGTTTCCTTGCCGTCGGCGACCGGGGTGCCGACGCCGGTGGCGGTGAAGAAGGCCGGGATGCCGGCGCCGCCGGCGCGCATTTTTTCCGCCAGGGTGCCTTGCGGGGTCAGCACCACTTCGATTTCGCCGCTCAGCAGCTGCTTCTCGAACAGGGCGTTTTCACCGACGTAAGAGGCGACCACCTTGCTGATCTGCCGGTCTTCCAGCAGCACGCCCAGGCCGAAACCGTCGACGCCGCAGTTGTTGGAAACCACGGTCAGGTCGCGGGTGCCGCGACGCTTGATCTCGGCGATCAGGTTCTCCGGGATGCCGCACAGGCCGAAGCCGCCGGAAATCACGGTCATGCCGTCCTTGAGGCCTTCGAGGGCTTCCTCGTAGGACGCTACGCGCTTGTCGAAACCTGCCATCTGCACATCCTCTTGTTCTTGGTATTTGCCTGGCCAGCCGGCTGACGGGCCGTTTGAGCAGCAGTGTTGCGCCGGCACATTCATTTGTTAAGTTGATTTTTAAGGTTGATTGATAGATAAAACTCAACAGTCTATGTCGAGGGCAGCCCATGACCGTCAAACAGATCCGTGCCTTCCTGGCCGTGGCCCAGAGCCTGAGTTTCGCCGTGGCCTGCGAGCGCCTGCACCTGTCGCAGTCGGCCCTGAGCCTGACCATCAAGGCCCTGGAGGATGGCCTGGGCGGGCGGCTGTTCAGCCGCAACACGCGCAACGTCGCCCTGACCCCGGAAGGCGAGGCCCTGGTGCCCCTGGCGCGGCGCCTGATCGCCGACTGGGACAACGCCGAGGACGAACTGCGCCAGCGCTTCACCCTGCAACGCGGGCGGGTGACCCTGGCGGCCATGCCGTCGTTCGCCGGCAACCTGCTGCCGCCGATCCTCAGGACTTTTCGCGCGCGCTACCCGCAGGTCAATGTCACGGTCAACGACGTGATCAACGAGCAGGTGCTGGAGATGGTCCGCGACCGCCAGGTGGAATTGGGCGTGGCCTTCGAGCCGCAGCAAAGCGCCTCGCTGCACTTCACCCCGCTGTACATCGACCGCTTCGTGGCCGTGGTGCCCAGCGACTCGCCCCTGGCGGCGCTGGCGGACATCGGCTGGCAGTCGCTGCTGGAGCAGCCCTTCATCACCCTGCAACGGCCGTCCACGGTGCGGGTGATGCTCGAAGAGCATCTGCGCAAACGGCAGATGAACCTGCCGGTGGCGTTCGAAAGCCATCAGTTGGCGACTGTGGGACGGATGGTCGCCAGCGGCCTGGGCGTGAGCGCGGTGCCGGCCCTGTGCGCCGGGCAGATGCGCGAGCTGGGCGCGCACTGCATCACCTTGCGCGACCCGGTGGTGGAACGTGCCATCGGCGTGCTGACCAAGCCCGGGCACGAACTGTCGAGCGCGGCCCAGGCGTTGTTCGATATTTTGCGCGGGGCCGGACTGGCCGAGCGCCTGGCGGTCGCTCCCTAGGCCCCCAGGCGTTCGGCCAGCAGCGGCAACAGCTGCTCGCAGGAGGCGGCGATCTTCAGGTCCAGCAGATCGTCGGCGCGGGTCTTGCCGACGTTGATGGCGATCAGCGGCTTGCCTTGCTCGACCACGGCCTTGCATAGGCGGAAGGCCGAATAGGCCATCAGCGACGATCCCACCACCAGCAGGCCGGCGGCCTGCTCCACGCTGCGCAGGGCCTTGGCGGCAGTGGCCGGGGCCACGTTCTCGCCGAAGAACACCACGTCCGGCTTCAGCCGCTCGCCGTCGCAATGGGGGCAGCGCGGCACCTGGAAACGCTCCTCGAACGCCGGGTCTAGCAGGGTATCGCCGTCGGGGGCCTGCACCGCGTCGACGCCGGTCATATAAGGGTTGTGCAGCTCCAGCAGGCGCTGGATCGCCTGGCGCTCGCTGGACTGCGCGCAATCCAGGCAGGTCACCCGGTGCAGGCTGCCATGCAGTTCGATCACGTCCTGGCTGCCGGCCTGGTCGTGCAGGGTGTCGACGTTCTGGGTGATCAGCCCGGCGATCTGCTGCCGCGCCTGCAAATGCGCCAGGGCCGCATGGGCCGCGTTGGGCCGGGCCTCGCGGATCCGCGGCCAGCCGAGCATCGCCCGGGCCCAGTAGCGGCGCCGGGCGCTGGGGTCGGCGAGGAACTCCTGGTACATCATCGGTTGCTTGCCGCGCCGTACGCCGTCGTTGTCGCGGTAGTCGGGAATGCCCGAAGGGGTGCTGATGCCGGCGCCGGTGAGGACCATGAAAGGGCGCTCGGCCAGCAGTCGGTGCAGTTGTTCCAGAGGGGTGTCCAGGGTGTCGGTCATCTCAATCCTCATGCTCGGGCCATGGTGCGACGAGGGCCTGACTTGTGCCTGGCGAGGATTCTAGACAAGAGCGCCGGGCGGCGGTATGGCCGCCCGGCGTCATGCTGGCTCAGGAGGACTGGGGGTTGTCGTCCTGGGGTTCTTCGCTGGTTTCTTCCTGCCCCGGCAATTCGGTGATCACGCTGAAGTCGCTGACTTCCACCGCGCCCAGGCCGTAGCCCAGCAGGTGGAAGGAGAAGGCCTTGCGCGGTTCCGGGTTGGCGAAGCTGAAGTCCATCTCCAGCGGCTGATCGGGTGTGACCAGCATTTCGTCCGGCAGGCCCAGGGCCACATCCTGCTCGCGTTCCTTGCCCTTGAGCAGGATATAGGCGTTCTGTTGCGGGTCGGCGGAGCGCACGGTGAAGCGCACGCGGGTCAGCGAGCCCTTGGGCATTTCCAGGTATTGCGCGCCGATCAGGTTGTCGGCCCAGTCATCCTTGATCTGCGCTTGCAGCGGGATGATCGCCGGGCTGCCGAACTGGTAGTGCAGGTTCAGCGGCGATTGCAGCAGGGTGCGGTCCAGGCCCTCGGCCCGGGCGCTGATCTGGCGCGCGCGCAGGCCGCCGTACTGGCCCTTGAAGGTGGCGCTGTCGGCGATGAAGCCGGGGCTCGAGTAGTAGCGGCAGCGCTGTTGGAAATCGCACTCGGTCAGGGTGCCCTGGCCATCGTGATAACGCAGCTTGCCGTTGGTGTAGGACATGATTTCCCGGCCCAGCGCGTAGTCGCGCAGCAGCGAACGGCCGCTGAGGCTGGCCGCGGGCTCGAAGCCGAAGTAGTCGAGCACCGAGGCGCTCAGGTCGACATGGCCGTAGGTGCCGGATTTGATTTTCGGCAGTTGCGCCTGCTCCGGGGCGAGCATCAGGTTGAAGCCCCAGGACGAGGCCAGGCGCACGCCGTCGATGCCGTGGGATTCGTCGGAGGTGATGATCACCAGGGTGTCTTTCAGCACGCCCTGGCGTTCCAGCGCGTCCAGGAACGGGCCGATGGCGTCGTCCAGGTAGGCCACGGCGGCCTGCTTGGGCGTGTCGAAGCGTTCCAGGTAGGCCTCGGGCGCGGAGTAGGGCTGGTGGGTGCCGACGGTCAGCAGGGTGAGCATCCAGGGCTTCTTCTGCTTTTTCAGCTGGCCGACATAGTCCAGCGCGCCTTCGAAGAAGGCCTTGTCGTCCTTGCCCCAGGGGAATTCCAGGTAGTTGGCGTTGCTGAACCACTCCAGGCCGTGGGTCGCGTCGAAGCCGATGTGCGGCATGATCTTGTCTTTGGCCATGAAGCGCAGGCCGGCGCCTTGCAGGTAATGGGTGGCGAAGCCGTGCTGGCGCAATTGCGCGGGCAGGCAGGCCTGGTTGCGCTGGTTCTGGGTCAGCAGCTCGATGCCCTTGGGCGTGCCGTTGTCGAGTTTGTCGTAGTCACCGCAGAGCATGGCGTACAGGCCGCGAATGGTCTGGTGGCTGTGCAGCACGTAGTCCGGGGTGTTCATGCCGCGTTCGGCCCAGGCGCTGAGCCGGGGCATGAGGTTTTCCCGGTAGTGGCTGTGCAGGGCCTCGCGGTTGGGCTGGATATAGGCGCCGGGAATGCCTTCCAGGGCAATCAGCAGTACGTTGCGCGCCTGGCCCGGGCCGGCCAGCAGCGGCTCGCCGTCGAGGTCGAGCTGGGTCAGCCCGGCCATCTGCACCGGCAACTCGGGCACATCGCCTTCCAGCCAGTCTTCCACCTGGATCTGCGCCTGGCCCGTGGCGGTCGCCAGGGCCTGGTGGGGCAGGTTGAACAGCTGCCATTGATCGGCGTCGCTGGGTTTCAGGTACTGCACGGTGCCGTGCACCAGCAACAGCACCACCGGCGCCGCCCAGCTGTGGCGCGGCAAGGCCGGCAGTTGTGCCCTGCGGCCGCGACGCTGCACGCCCAGCCACAACGCCAGCCCCAGCAGCAGCGCCAGGCCCAGCCAGGGGTGCGCCAGGCCGCCCCCGGTGGAGTTGCCGACGAATTGCGGGTCCACCAGGTAATGCAGGTCGGCGATGTTCGGCATGCGCCCCACGGCGCTCACTAGTTCGGCGCTGACCAGGGTCAACAGGCTCCAGACCAGCAGCACCGGCAGGGCCAGCCACCAGGGGCGGCGGTACAGCAGCACGGTGAGCAGGCTGGCGCTGGCCAGGTCGGACAGGTAGCCCAGCGGGTTGGACCAGCCCAAGGCGAGGCGGGCGCCCATGGGCACCAGCAACAACAGGCCGAACAGGGCGCAGAGAGGGGCGAGAGGGTGTTGTAGGCAACGACGGATCAACTTCACGGATAACCTGCCTGTCATCAAGGCTTCACACAAATGTGCGCAATGGTAACAAGGGCAGGCGGCAAGACGTTTCTTATTCTTCGGGAGCGCAGCCGTCCGGGCCGCCGCAGAGCCCCCTCGAGGCCTCTATCCGGTGCCGGGACGCGGGCTGGAGGCTGCCGGATTTACTATTTCAGCGTGTTAACAGGCGCGGCTGCGGCGCTCAGCTCGACCATTTGATGATCAGCCGGGCGAAAAAGGCGCCGCTGACGATCACCGCGAACAGCCGCAGGGTCTGCATGGCCAGGACCAGGCCGACGTCGGCGTGGGTGTCCACCGCGATGATGGTCATGGAATCCAGGCCGCCGGGGCTGGTGGCCAGGTAGACCGAGAGGAAGTCCTTGTCCATCCAGTGGGCCAGCAGCCAGGCCGACAGCGCGCACAGGGCGATCAGCAGCACCGCGCCGAAAATCATCGCCGGCAGCCGGCTCCATACGTAGCGCAGGGTCGGCCGGTCGAAGCGCAGGCCGACGTAGCAGCCGATGGCGCCGTAGGCCAGGGCCAGCAGCCAGCCGGGCAGGGTGATGTGCAGCAGCCCGGAGATCTGCAGGGCGCCGCCGATCAGCAGTGGCACCAGCAGCGCGCCGGCCGGCACCCGCGAGCCGAGCAGCACGCCGAGCACCAGGGTGCCCAGGGTCAGGCCGAGGTTGAGCAGGGTGAAGCCCTGCAGGGTGATCGGGGTGCTGTGCGCCGCGCTGCCGCCGGCCGGGACGCCGATCCAGTGGCTGGCCAGGGCGCCGATCATCACCACGCACACCACCCGCACGTACTGCATGGTGGCCACGACCCGCGCATCGGCACCGAAATCGTCGGCCATCGCCACCATGGCCGAGGCCGCCCCTGGCGCGGTGCCCCAGGCCGCGGTGCTCGGTGGCAGGCCGCCGAGGCGCACCAGCGCCAGCCCGACCAGGGCGCTGATGCAGACGGTGAGCAGGGTGGCGAACAGCATCACCTGCCAGGACTGCGCCATCGACGCCAGTACCGCGAAGGTCATGGAGTGGGCGGCGAGCATGCCTACCGAACCCTGGCCCAGGCGGAAGGCCAGGCGCGGCACGCGCAGGCAGGCGCCGCTGACGCCGAAACCGATGGCCACCAGCATCGGCCCGAGAAACTGCCCGGCGGGTACTTCGAAATGTTTCAGCGACTGCCCGGCGGCGCCGGCGAGAATCAGCAGGGCCAGCCATTGCAGGGGTACGGGCCAGGTAGACAGGGACAAACGCGAGGGACGGGGCAAGGGGCATTCTCCGACGACGCTGGCCGTTCCTGTTGCGGGACCGTTGTCACCAGCGCTTCGGGGCAAATTATTGATAGCGCGATTGATCAAGTCCAGTTTCTAATTGTGATCAACCAATAACTGCGGTTTATCGATTATGGACCTGCGCGACCTGACCTATTTCGAAACCATCGCCGAGCTGGGCCATCTCGGGCGCGCCGCGCAGAAGCTCAATCGCAGCCAGCCGGCGCTGACCAAAAGCATCCAGCGCCTGGAGGAATCCTTCGGCACCAAGCTGTTCGAGCGCGAGGGGCGGCGGATCAAGCTGACGGCGGTGGGCGAGCTGCTGCAACAGCGCGCCCGGCAGTTGCAGCAGAACATCGCCGAGACCCACCGCGAGGTGCGCGACTTCGCCAGCGGCGTGCTCGGCAATATCCGCCTGGGCTGTGCGGCGAGCATGGCCGAGCACCTGCTGCCGCAGATGACCGCGACCCTGCTCGAACATGCGCCCGACATCACCCTGAACCTGGTGATCGGCCAGGACGACCTGCTGCGCGAATCGCTGCGTTCCGGGCGCCTGGACATGGTGATCTGCCCGTTGTCCGAGGGCGATCCGCAACTGCTGCACCATGTCTTGTTCGAGGACGAGGCGGTGGTGGTGGCGAGCCGCGAGCACCCGCTGTTCGACGCGCCGATCCGCCTGCGCGACCTGTGCGACTACCGCTGGGTGTTGCCGGGTACCGGGGTTTCGGCCCGGCGCTGGATCGACAACGTGTTCCAGAGCCACAAGCTGCCCCTGCCTTCGGTGCAGATCGAGACCAACACCATTTCCCTGTTGCCACGGCTGATCGCCAGGACCGGACTGCTGAGTTTCCTGGCCCGGGAAACCCTGGACGACTTCAAGGGCAGCGCGCACCTGCGGGAAGTGCCGCTGGCGCAAACCCGCATGCATCGCAGCATCGTGGTCCTGGTCCGGGCCGAAGGCTACCTGTCGCCGGCGGCACAGTTCCTGCTGGATTTGCTCAAGCGTGATGGCCGGGGGTTCTTTACCGCCGGGTGAATCTCGCGGGACTGGCTGGGCACCGCCGGCCCTTGTAGGAGCGAAGCTTGCTCGCGATCAAGCCAGACGGTATTCCTACGCAGTGGTCGTAAAAACTGCGCACGCGGTTTGCCTGGCATTACGCGTTGGACGCCACGGCGCCGGCTTTGCCGGCTATCGCGAGCAAGCTTCGCTCCTACAGGGATATGTGCCGATGAGGGGATGTAGCCGCCAGAAGGCGGCTACCAGGGAGAGGGCTCACTCGCCGCGGATGTACTGTTCCAGCTGGCGGATCAGGTCGGCCTGGGCGGCGATGGCTTCCTTGACCAGGTCGCCGATCGACAGCAGGCCCAGCAATTCGCCGTTCTCCACCACCGGCAGGTGGCGCAGGTGGCTGTCGGTCATGATGCCCATGCAGGTTTCCACGCTCTGGTGCGAGTCCACGGTAATCACCGGCGAGCTCATGATCGCGCTGACCGGCGTGCCCACCGAGGAGCGACCGTGCAGCACCAGTTTGCGCGCGTAGTCGCGCTCGCTGATGACCCCGACCACCTTGCCGTTTTCCAGCACCGGCAGGGCGCCGACGTTCTTCTCGGCCATCAGCATCAGCGCCTCGAGCACCATCTGGTGCGGTGCGATGGTGTGCACTTGCTGGTTGTGCTTGGCCTTCAATTTCAGTAATTCAGCGACGCTCTTCATGGGGCGCTCCTTGTTGTGCCTGGGACGGTCTGGCGCCGCTCCAAAGGGGTTCCTACAGAATCGTAGAGAGTGAACGAAGGGGCAAGGTTGAAAGCGGCACCCAGTGCAGGAAAAACGTCACTGAATCGATTCTGTCGGGCAGATGCCCCGGCAAGGTGCGCCCTCGGCGAGGTTCAGGGCGCGAAGCGCGCCAGGGAAAATGCGCTCAGGTCGATCTCGCTGCGCCCGTCCACCAGTTGCTGGGCCAGGGCTTCGCCGATTGCGGCGGAGTGCTTGAAGCCGTGACCCGAGCACGCGCTGACCACGGTGACATTGGCCAGGCGCGGGTGCTGGTCGATGATGAAATGCGCGTCCGGGGTCACGGTGTAGGCGCACACGGCGGACTTCACCAGCTCCGGGGTGACGCCAGCGATATGGGTGCGCACCAGGTCGTGGTACATCGCTGCGCTCTGCGCCGCGCTGACCTGGCGGTCGAGGTCGTCCGGCGTCGAGGCCTGGCTGTATTGCTCGGTGGCGATCTTCATGCTGCCTTCGCCGGGGATCGGCGGAAAGCCGTAGCAGTGCTGTTCGTCGCTGGCGCCATGGACGATAAAGCTCGGCGAGTGCTCGGGGAAGATCGCCGGTTCCGCCAACCGATACCAATACAAGGTCTGCCGGCACACCCGCAGCAGTTCGTCGAACGGCGCGCCCAGCAGCTGGCTGGACCACATGCCGGCGCAGACCACGGCCTTGGCGGCGGTGATGCAGCGGCCCTGGCTGGTGACCCGCACCTGGCCCCGATCGCTGGCGATAGCCTGCACCGTCTCGCCGGTGAACAGGGTCGCGCCCAGCTGGCGGGCCAGGGTCAATTGCGCGTCGATGCAGCGCTCGGGCCGCACATAACCGCCACCGGGTTCGAAACACCCCAGGGCGCTGTCGTGGATCGGCGCGAACTGCGGGAAGCGCCGGCGGATCTGCGCGGCGTCCAGCGCCTCGTGCTCGATACCGAACTGGCGGGCCAGGGCCAGGGTGTTCGCGGTGAAGTCCGGGGTGCCGTCCTGGCCGCTGGGGGTGGCGCTGGAGGTCATCACCAGCACGCCGCATTGTTCGAACAGCGGTTCGTCGACCTGGGCTTCCAGTTCACGCCAGATCTGCTGGGCGCGAATCGCCAGCGGCACATAGGCGGCACCTTCGCCCACCGCCTGGCGAGTGATGCGGGTGTCGCCATGGCTCGAACCCTGGTCGTGGGGCGGGGCAAAGCGGTCGATGCCGGCCACGTTCAGGCCACGCTTGGCCAGTTGGTAGAGGGTGGCGGCGCCCATGGCGCCAAGGCCTACTACAACGACGTCGAATTCGGCTGTCTGCACGGCGGTGTCCTTGGAAAGTGGCGGTTCAGGGGCGATTGATGTTGGCCAGGGTCATGGGCGCGATGAGCCGGTGGAACGGTGCCACCGGCAGCATGTACAGGCGCCCCAGGCGATTGTGCGGATGCACCACGGTGGACAGCACCAGCGGGCGCAGGCCCTCGGCGGTCAGAGGCAGGCGGTTGAGCGAAACATGCACGTCCAGGTGCCGGTCGCGGTCCACCACCAGCACCTCGTCCGGGGTCTGGGCCACCAGGGTAAAGATGCCGACTCGGTCGCCGGGCTGGTAATCCTCATCGGCCCGGGCCAGGTCGATCCGGGTCAGGCGGCCCAGATCCTTGAGGCCGAACAGCTGCACCACGCGGTTGCGCAGGCCCATCATCCGGTCGATCCAGGCCGGGGTCTGGCTCATGAGGCTCAGCAGATGGCGCATGGCGGTGCGCTCGGGATCATGGGCCAGGACCTGGCGACAGTCGATAAAACTCGCTCCCGCGGCCAGGCTGGCAATGCTCGACGGCTGGGGTAATGGACAAGGCTGGACGGCGGTCCGCATCGATACGTTCCCTGTAGAAGTGGCGGCGCACGGCTGCGCCACGAGCGGCGAAAAATAGCATGGATCGCCGGGGGGTAGCGGTGGCGCGGTATATCTGATGGACGGCGTTGTGTGGCTTGGCGCCTGCTGTGTCGGAGTGCCGCCCAAGCCGATCGCAGCCTCGCTGGCGCTCGACAGCGGCTACACGGCCTACATCGATCCTGTAGCCGCTGCCGAGCCTTGGCGAGGCTGCGATAAGGCCCGTAGGGCCTTCGGCGATCTGGAGAATGCCGCGCCCCTTCGGATCGAGCGCAGCCTGCGTCAGCGGCTACAGGGTTGTGGGGGCCAGAAACAAAAAAGGCGCCCGAAGGCGCCAAGGATTCACCCCAACCGAGGGAGCCGGGTGAAGCCGTTCGCAGGAGTGTCGCGGTGGTAAGGCGCGACGTGAACGGAAGAGGGGAGCGGCGCCCGACGCAATGGCCGGGCGCATGCCGCGGGTCATTTGCCGAGCTTGATCCGGGTCCAGCCGCGGTTCATCACGCGCTGGATGGCGATCGGCTGGTCGGGCACCGCGTACAGGGTGGCGAGCACCGCTTGCGGCGGGTACGAGGCCGGGTCGTTGCGGATGGCTTCGTCCACCAGCGGCGTGGCGGCCGCGTTGGCGTTGCTGTAGCCGAGGCTGTTGGTGACCTCGGCGATGATGTCCGGGCGCATCAGGAAGTTCATGAACAGGTAGGCGTTGTCGACGTTGGTGGCGTCCTTGGGCATGGCCATCATGTCGTAGAAACTGCCGGCGCCTTCCTTGGGAATGCTGAACGCGACCTTTTCCTTGTTGCCCGCTTCCTCGGCGCGGGAGCGCGCCTGCAGCACATCGCCCGAGTAACCCACGGCCACGCAGATATTGCCGTTGGCCAGGTCCGAGATGTACTTGGAGGAGTGGAAGTAGGTCACCGAAGGGCGAATCTTCATGAACAGTTCCTGGGCTTCGAGGATCTGCGCCTTGTCCTTGCTGGTCACCGGGTAGCCCAGGTAGTGCAGGGCGGCGGGGAGCATCTCGGTCGGCGAGTCGAGGAAGCTGATGCCGCAGGCCTTGAGCTTCTCGGCGTTCTCCGGCTTGAACAGCAGGTCCCAGGAATTGGTCGGCGCGTCCGCACCCAGCACCGCCTTGACCTTGTCCGGGTTGTAGCCGATGCCGATCGAACCCCACATGTACGGGAAGGCGTGGGCGTTGCCCGGGTCGCTGGCGGCGGCGTTCTGCAACAGCACCGGGTTGAGGTTCTTCCAGTTCGGCAGCCGCGACTTGTCCAGTTCCTGGTAGACCCCGGCCTTGATCTGCTTGGCCAGGAAGCTGTTGGACGGCACCACGATGTCGTAGCCCGACTTGCCGGTGAGCAGGCGCGCTTCCAGGGTTTCGTTGCTGTCGAAGACGTCGTAGGTGACGTGGATACCAGTCTCGGCCTCGAACTTTTTCAGGGTGTCCGGGGCGATATAGTCCGACCAGTTGTAGACCCGCAACTCCTTGTCGTTGGCTTGAGCGCCGGTCACCATCGCGCCCATCAAGGACAGTGTTAGCAGAGTCCTGCCAAACATTTTCATCGGTACAACTCCATTTCTTATTGTGCAGATTGCTGCATGGGGAACGCGGGGTGTCAGGTTGGACGCCTTCGCGAGCAAGCTCGCTCCTACAGGGTGGTACGGGTCCGTAGGAGCGAGCCTGCTTGCGATCCAGGCGCCGCGGTGTATCGCGAGCGCGACGGTTTAGGCCGTCGCTGGCACGCGCTGTTGCGTGGCGGGTTGGAACGCTTCGTTGGCGGTGAATTCCATGGCTTCCTGGATCGCCCGCTTGCGGCGTTCCTCGGCGCGCCGGCCGAAGTACCAGACCAGGAAAGTCACCAGCGACACCGCTAGCAGGATCAGGCTGGCCACGGCGTTGATTTCCGGCTTCACCCCCAGGCGCACCGCCGAGAACACTTCCATCGGCAGGGTGGTGGAACCCGGGCCGGAAACGAAGCTCGCCAGCACCAGGTCGTCCAGCGACAGGGCGAACGACATCATGCCGCCCGCCGCCAGCGACGGCGCGATCATCGGGATGGTAATCAGGAAGAACACCTTGAACGGCCGCGCGCCCAGGTCCATGGCCGCTTCTTCGATGGACAGGTCCAGCTCGCGCAAGCGCGCGGAGACTACCACGGCCACGTAGGCGGCGCAGAATGTCGTGTGGGCGATCCAGATGGTGACGATGCCACGTTCCATCGGCCAGCCGATCAGTTGCGCCATGGCCACGAACAACAGCAGCAGCGACAGGCCGGTGATCACCTCGGGCATCACCAGCGGCGCGGTGACCAGGCCGCCGAACAGGGTGCGGCCCTTGAAGCGGGTGACCCGGGTCAGCACGAAGGCCGCCAGGGTGCCCAGGGCCACTGCCGCCACGGCGGTGTAGCAGGCGATCTCTAGGGAACGCACCACCGAGCCCATCAACTGTGCGTTGTCCAGCAGGCCTGCGTACCACTTCACCGACCAGCCGCCCCAGACCGTCACCAGCTTGGAGGCGTTGAACGAGTAGATCACCAGGATCAGCATCGGCAGGTAAATGAACGCCAGGCCGAGCACCAGCATCAGGCTGGAAAATCCGTAACGTTTCATGCCCGTCCCTCCATCTCTTTGGCCTGGCTGCGGTTGAACAGCAGGATCGGAATAATCAGGATCGCCAGCATCACCACCGCCAGCGCGGAGGCCACCGGCCAGTCACGGTTGTTGAAGAACTCTTGCCACAGCACGCGGCCGATCATCAGGGTCTCGGGGCCGCCCAGCAGTTCCGGAATCACGAACTCGCCGACCACCGGGATAAACACCAGCATGCAGCCGGCGATGATGCCGTTCTTGGCCAGGGGCACGGTGATCTTCCAGAAGCTGTTGAGGGTGCTCGAACCCAGGTCCGCCGCCGCTTCCAGCAGGCTCGGGTCGTGCTTGACCAGGTTGGCGTACAGCGGCAGCACCATGAACGGCAAGTACGCGTACACCACCCCGATGTAGACCGCGGTGTTGGTGTTGAGGATTTCGATCGGCGCCGAGGTCAGGCCGGTCCACATCAGGAAGGCATTGAGCAGGCCGTTGTTGCTGAGGATGCCCATCCAGGCGTAGACGCGGATCAGGATTGCGGTCCAGGTCGGCATCATGATCAACAGCAGCAAGACGTTCTGCGCTTCCTTGCTGGCCTTGGTGATCGCATAGGCCATGGGGAAGCCGATCAGCAGGCACATCAGGGTGCTGAGCAGGGCGACTTTCAGCGAGCCGAGGTAGGCCGAGAGGTACAGCTCGTCCCCCACCAGCAGCGCGTAGTTGCCGACGTTGAGCAGCAGCTGGAATTTCTGTTCGGCGAAGCTGTAGATCTCCGAGTAGGGCGGAATGGCCAGGGCCGCTTCCGAGAAGCTGATCTTCATCACCAGGAAAAACGGCAGCATGAAGAACAGGAACAGCCAGAGGAAGGGAATGCCGATCACCAGCTTGCGACCGCTGGGCAGCACACGGAGCAGTTTCCGGTCGAGGGTCATGGTCGAGGTACTCATGCGCGCAGTACCACGCCGCTGTCGTCTTCCCACCACACGTAGACCTGGTCGTCCCAGGTCGGCCGGGCGCCGCGGCGTTCGGCGTTGGCCATGAACGACTGGACGATCTTGCCGCCGGGCAGCTCGACGTAGAACACCGAATGCCCGCCCAGGTAGGCGATGTCATGCACCTTGCCCCGGGACCAGTTGTAGCGCAGCTCGGGTTGCGTGGTGCTGACCAGCATCTTTTCCGGGCGGATGGCGTAGGTCACCGACTTGTCCTGCACCGAGGTGCTGACGCCGTGGCCGACGTAGATCTTCTGTTCCAGCTCGGGGCAGTGGATCACCGCGTGGCCTTCCAGGTCCTCGATCACCGTGCCGTCGAAGGCGTTCACGTTGCCGATGAACTCGCAGACCATGCGGCTCACCGGCGCCTCGTAGATGTCCACCGGGCTGCCGGTCTGGGCGATCCAGCCCAGGTGCATGATGGCGATGCGCTGGGCCATGGTCATGGCCTCTTCCTGGTCGTGGGTCACCATCACGCAGGTCACGCCCACGCGCTCGATGATCTCCACCAGTTCCAGTTGCATCTGCGAGCGCAGCTTCTTGTCCAGGGCGCCCATGGGTTCGTCGAGCAGCAGCAGTTTCGGCCGCTTGGCCAGGGAGCGGGCCAGGGCCACGCGTTGGCGCTGGCCGCCGGAGAGTTGAGGGGGCTTGCGCTTGGCGTACTGGGTCATGTGCACCAGCTTGAGCATCTCGCCGACCCGAGCGTCGATCTCGTCGGCCGGCAGGCGGTCCTGCTTGAGGCCGAAGGCGATGTTCTGCGCCACGGTCATGTGCGGGAACAAGGCATAGGACTGGAACATCATGTTGATCGGCCGCTCGTAGGGCGGCATGTCGGTGATGTCCACGCCATCCAGCAGGATGCGCCCCTCGGTGGGCCGCTCGAAGCCGGCGAGCATGCGCAGCAGGGTGGATTTGCCGGAACCCGAACCGCCGAGCAGGGCGAAGATCTCGCCCTGGTGGATCTCCAGGGACACGTCGTCCACGGCCACGGTTTCATCGAACTTCTTGGTCACGCGATCGATCTTCACCAGAACCTTCTGCGGGCTCGGGTTGCCCTCGAGGGCTTTCCGGTAAGTGCTGGAGGCGTTTGCCATGTGAAACTCCCAACAGGTTTCAGTCGCCCGGCCAATACGGCCGGGCCAAAGGTTGATTGCCAACCCGCGCGGGGCGGGTTGATTCGGCGCTGCCGTCCTGGCGGCCTGACGCTATTTGTTGTTGTGGTCTTGCCGGGTGTCGCTCACGCCGAAGGTCGGGCGGGCGCGGGCGCGCTCGCCGTGGGGCAGGGCGTGTTGAAGCGTGTCGAATGCCGGGGCGCGGCGGCGGCCCTGGCGCAGGGTGTGGCGCGAGCGTTCAGCGGCGCTGTGCGGCCCGTTGTCGGCAGGCCTCGCCGAAGGCCTGGAAGATCCGCAGGTAGACCGGGTTCGACAGCACCTGCCATTCCGGATGCCACTGCACGCCCAGGGCAAAGGCGGCGCTGTGCTCGACCGATACCGCCTCGATCAGGCCGTCCGGCGCCAGGGCCTCGGCGCGCAGGCCGGGGGCCAGGCGGTCGATGCCCTGGCTGTGGATCGAGTTGACCTGGAACTCGTGGGGCAGCTCCAGGGCCTGGAACACGCCGCCCGGCTGCACCGTGACGGCATGGGCGGGGGCGTATTGCACGGCCAGGTCCGGGTGGTCGGCTTCGCGGTGGTCGAGGTAGCCCGGCAGTTCATGCACCTTCTGGTGCAGGCTGCCGCCGAAGGCCACGTTCATCTCCTGGAAGCCGCGGCAGATGCCCAGCACCGGCACGCCAGCGGCAATCGCCGCGCGCAGCAGGGGCAGGGTGGTGGCGTCGCGCTGGGGATCGTGGGCGGTGCCCGGTTCGCTGGCCGGGCCCTGGTAGTGGAAGGGCTCCACATTCGACGGCGAGCCGGTGAACAGCAGGCCGTCCAGGTTCTGCAGCAGGTCCTCGGTATCGATGAGGTCCGCCAGGGAAGGAATGATCAGGGGCAGGCCCTTGGCCGCGACGCTGACAGCACGCAAGTACTTGTCGCCGCTGACGTGGTAGGGATGCAGACCGATCTCTTTGACGCACGCAGTAACGCCGATCAATGGCTTGGATGCCATTTTTATCACCTCGAAATTCACGCTGGAACGAGTTTTTCCAGAGCTTAGCCTCGTTGATTTTAATTAACAACTTCCATGTAAAAAATTCTAAACGCTTTTCGTCTGAAACCCGCGAGCCGCCTAGTTTGCAGGGGGTCAAAGGATCTCTGGAGGCAAAATAATTGACGCTGGCCGGCCGTTTTCGGCCCTTGACTTCACTTTTTCTTTCGGATTGACTGCTGCCACGCAACAGCCTTGAACATAATAATTAACACATAGGTGCATCATGTCGGTCCCACTGCGTGCCGTTCAGCTCAACGAAGCCAACGCCTTCCTGAAACAACATCCCGAGGTCCTGTACGTCGATCTGCTGATTGCGGATATGAACGGCGTGGTGCGCGGCAAGCGCATCGAACGTACGGCCTTGCACAAGGTGTACGAGAAAGGCATCAACCTGCCGGCCTCGCTGTTCGCCCTGGATATCAACGGTTCCACCGTGGAAAGCACCGGTCTGGGCCTGGACATCGGCGACGCCGACCGCATCTGCTACCCGATTCCCGGCACCCTGAGCGTCGAGCCCTGGCAGAAGCGCCCGACCGCGCAACTGCTGATGACCATGCACGAGATCGAAGGCGAGCCGTTCTTCGCCGACCCGCGGGAAGTGCTGCGCAAGGTGGTGAGCAAGTTCGACGAACTGGGCCTGACCATCTGCGCCGCCTTCGAGCTGGAGTTCTACCTGATCGACCAGGACAACGTGAACGGCCGGCCGCAGTCGCCGCGCTCGCCGATTTCCGGCAAGCGCCCGCAGTCGACCCAGGTCTACCTGATCGACGACCTGGACGAATACGTCGACTGCCTGCAGGACATCCTCGAAGGCGCGAAAGAGCAGGGCATCCCTGCCGACGCCATCGTCAAGGAAAGCGCCCCGGCGCAGTTCGAGGTCAACCTGCACCACGTTTCCGACCCGATCAAAGCCTGCGACTACGCGGTGCTGCTCAAGCGCCTGGTGAAGAACATCGCCTACGACCATGAGATGGACACCACCTTCATGGCCAAGCCTTACCCGGGCCAGGCCGGCAACGGCCTGCACGTGCACATCTCGATCCTCGACAAGCAGGGCAACAACATCTTCGCCAGTGAAGACCCGGAGACCAACGCCGCCCTGCGCCACGCCATCGGTGGCGTGCTGGAAACCCTGCCGGAGCAGATGGCCTTCCTCTGCCCGAACGTCAACTCCTACCGCCGCTTCGGCGCGCAGTTCTACGTGCCCAACTCGCCGACCTGGGGCATCGACAACCGCACCGTGGCCGTGCGCGTGCCCACCGGCTCGCCGGACGCGGTGCGCATCGAGCACCGGGTGGCCGGCGCCGACGCCAACCCCTACCTGTTGATGGCCTCGGTGCTGTCGGGCATTCACCACGGCCTGACCAATAAGATCGAGCCCGGCCCGGCGATGGAAGGCAACGCCTACGAGCAGAGCGAACCGAGCCTGCCGAGCAACCTGCGCGACGCCCTGCGCGTGCTGGACGACAGCGAGGTGATGGCCAAATACATCGACCCGACCTACATCGACGTGTTCGTCGCCTGCAAGGAAAGCGAGCTGGCCGAGTTCGAGAACTCCATCTCCGACCTGGAATACAACTGGTACCTGCACACGGTCTGACGGCCGTGCCTCTTCCTGCGTTGAGTATTTGCCATGACTAAATCCCGCAGCGACTGGGAGCAGCGCTTCCAGTCCTTGACCCTCGAAGGCCGTGCCTTTATCGACGGCCAGTATTGCCACGCCGCCAGCGGCGCCACCTTCGAGTGCCTCAGCCCGGTGGACGGGCGCTTTCTGGTCAACGTCGCCAGCACCGACGAGGCCGACGCCGACCGCGCGGTGCAGGTGGCGCGCCGGGCCTTCGAGTCCGGCGTCTGGTCGCGCCAGGCGCCGGCCGAGCGCAAGCGGGTGCTGATCCGTTTTGCCGAGTTGATCCTCGCGCACCAGGAAGAACTGGCGCTCCTGGAAACCCTGGACATGGGCAAGCCCATTAGCGACTCGATGAGCATCGATGTGCCGGCCACCGCCAATGCAATCCGCTGGAACGCCGAGGCCATCGACAAGATCTACGACGAAGTCGCGGCTACTCCCCACGACCAACTGGGCCTGGTGACCCGCGAGGCTTCCGGCGTGGTGGCGGCCATCGTGCCGTGGAACTTCCCGCTGATCATGGCCAGCTGGAAATTCGCCCCGGCCCTGGCGGCGGGCAACTCGTTCATCCTCAAGCCGTCGGAAAAATCGCCGCTGACCGCAATCCGCATCGCCCAGCTGGCCCTGGACGCTGGCATCCCCAAAGGCGTGTTCAACGTCTTGCCGGGCTATGGCCACACTGTCGGCAAGGCCCTGGCCCTGCATATGGACGTGGACGTGCTGGCCTTCACCGGCTCCACCGCGGTGGGCAAGCAACTGCTGGTGTACTCCGGGCAGAGCAACATGAAGCGCGTGTGGCTGGAGGCGGGCGGCAAGAGCCCCAACGTGGTGTTCGCCGACGCCCCGGACCTGCGCGCGGCGGCGGAAGCGGCGGCCAGCGCCATTGCTTTCAACCAGGGCGAAGTCTGCACCGCCGGCTCGCGGCTGTTGGTGGAGCGTTCGATCCGCGAGCGGTTCATTCCGCTGCTGGTGGAAGCGCTCCAGGCCTGGAAACCGGGCCACGCCCTGGACCCGGAGACCCGTGTTGGCGCCGTGGTGGATGAGCGCCAGCTGGACAACGTGCTGCGTTATATCGGCATCGGCAAGGAGCAGGGCGGGCAACTGCTGGCCGGCGGCGCGCGGACCCTGGAAAGCACGGGTGGCCTGTATGTCGAGCCGACGATTTTCGACGGCGTGACCAACGCCATGACCATCGCCCGGGAAGAGATCTTCGGCCCGGTGCTGTCGCTGATCAGCTTCGACACCGAGGAAGAAGCGCTGGCGATCGCCAACGACAGCATCTTCGGCCTGGCGGCCGGGGTCTGGACCAGCAACCTCAGCCGTGCCCACCGCTTCGCCCGGGGCCTGCGCGCCGGCAGCGTGTGGGTCAACCAGTACGACGGCGGCGACATGACCGCGCCGTTCGGCGGCTTCAAGCAGTCGGGCAACGGCCGCGACAAGTCGCTGCACGCCTTCGACAAGTACACCGAGCTGAAAGCGACCTGGATCAAGCTCTGACTCTATAAGAACGGCGGGGCCGGCCACGGCCGGCACTCGCTGGAGAATTCGATAATGCAAACCTATGTAAACAGCTACTACGCCGCGACCCGCAACCAGACCGCCGACTTTCCGGTCCTGGAAGAATTGGTGGAATGCGATGTCTGCGTGATCGGCGCCGGCTACACCGGCCTGTCCTCGGCGCTGTTCCTCGCCGAGGCGGGCTATAGCGTCACCGTGCTCGAAGCGGCCAAGGTCGGCTTCGGCGCCAGCGGGCGCAATGGCGGGCAACTGGTCAACTCCTACAGCCGCGATGTCGATGTGATCGAGTCGCGCTATGGCGAAAAAAGCGCCGAAGTGCTGGGCAGCATGATCTTCGAAGGCGCCGAGATCATTCGCCAGCGCATCCAGCATTACGACATCCAGTGCGACTACCGCCCGGGCGGGATCTTCGCCGCGATGAACAACAAGCAGTTCAAGGGCCTGGCCGAGCAGAAGGCCAGCTGGGAGCGCTACGGCAACAACAACCTGAAGCTGCTGGACCGGGCGCAGATCGCCCAGGAAGTCGGTTCCAGCGCCTACGTCGGCGGCCTGCTGGACATGCAGGGCGGGCATATCCACCCGCTGAACCTGGCCCTCGGCGAAGCCAGCGCCATCATCGGCTTGGGCGGCAAGATCTTCGAACAGTCGGCGGCGGTGGAAATCACCTACGGCGAACCGAACGTGGTGCGCACCGCCAAGGGCGTGGTCCGCGCCAAGTACCTGCTGATCGCCGGCAACGCCTACCTGCAGCAGGACCTTGACCCCCGGGTGACGCGCAAGAGCATGCCTTGCGGTTCGCAGATCGTGGTCACCGAACCGCTGTCGGAGCCGATGGCCCGCAGCCTGATCCGCAACAACTACTGCGTCGAAGACTGCAACTACCTGCTGGACTACTACCGCCTCACCGCCGACAACCGCCTGCTCTACGGCGGTGGCGTGGTCTACGGCGCCCGCGAGCCGGACGACATCGAACAGCTGATCCGGCCGAAGATCCTCAAGACCTTCCCCCAGCTCAAGGACGTGAAGATCGACTACCGCTGGACCGGCAATTTCCTGCTGACCATGTCGCGCATGCCGCAGTTCGGCCGCATCGAAAAGAACGCCTACTACATGCAGGGCTACAGCGGCCACGGCGTCACCTGCTCGCACCTGGCCGGCAAGCTGATCGCCGAAATGATCCGCGGCGACGCCGAACGCTTCGACGCCTTCGCCTCGCTACCGCATATGCCGATGTTCGGCGGCCGCACCTTCCAGGCCCCGCTGACCGCCATGGGCGCGGCGTACTACGCCCTGCGCGACCGCCTCGGCATCTGAACCAATGGCGCCCTCCCAATGCCGCAAAGGAGAGGGCGCCCACCCCGCGTCTTCTGTAGGAGCGCAGCTTGCGCGCGATAAACGATAACGCGGTCCACCTGACACCCCGCGTGGCCAGGCCTGGCGCCCGCTTCGCGGTCGATCGCAGCCTCGCCAAAGGCTCGACAGCGGCTACAGGGATCGGTGCCGCCTTTGTAGCCGCTGCCAAGCCCCAGCGAGGCTGCGATGAGGTCCGCAGGACCTCCAAGAGGCCCCGCCCACCCACCGCCAAATCCCCCATCAACCCCTTATCGCCAGTCTTTACAGCACAACCGTCAAACATGTTTAAATAGCCGCCTTTCAGGCTCCAGAGGCACCCAAATCGCGACAATCGCGACCCAAGCGCCGAAATACCCTCAAGTACACCTCACACAAGGCTGCTATGGACACGGGCACACGACTCAAACTCGTTCGCGAAAGCTACAAACTGTCCCAGCGCGAGCTGGCCCGACGCAGCGGCGTGACCAACGCCACCATCTCCCTGATCGAACAGAACCGCGTCAGCCCCTCCGTCAGCTCCCTGAAAAAGCTGCTCGAAGGCATCCCCATGTCCCTGGCCGACTTCTTCACCTTCGACCAGCCCCCCCGCGAACACCAATACGTGTTCCGCGCCAACGAACAACCCGACCTCGGCCGCGACGGCGCCCGCCTGCTACTGATCGGCGCCGCCCTGCCCAGCCGCCAGATGCGCTTTCTACGCGAGCAATACGCCCCCGGCGCCAGCTCCGGCGACGAGCCGATCGTGCACAGCGAAGGGGAGGAGTGTGGGCTTGTGACCCGTGGCACCGTGGAACTCACGGTGGACGGGCAGGTAAGCGTGCTGAACCCGGGGGATGGGTATTATTTTCCGACTACGTTGCCGCATAAGTTTCGGAATATTGGGGCGGATGAGGCGGAGATTATTAGTGCCAACACGCCGGCGAACTTCTGAGGCGGGTTGTTCCCGGCTCGCTGTAGTCGCTCATTAGCTTTTTAAGAAACGCCTTAAAGTCTTCATCCCTGCTCCTGCGCTAGCGTCCCCTGTCTCCCGGGCGGGAGGCGCCTTCATTCATAGCGCAGGGACCCTACATGACGCCTTCAGCTCGCCTCGGCGACAGCCATGTCTGCCCGATACCGGGACACGGCACCACCTCCATCGTTTCCGCCGCCATGGACGTCAGCATCAACGGCATGGGCTCGGCCCGGGTCGGTGACACCTGTGGCTGCGGCGCAGTCATCACCACCGGCTTCCCCTCGATTCTGATCAATGGTCGGCCCATGGCCCACCTCGGCAGTCCCACCAGCCATGGCGGCACCATTACTACGGGCTCCAGCGACACCTTTGGCGGTTTTACCTTCGCTCCTGCGACCGGAGCGGCCATCGTCAATTTCGCCACCCTGGGCGCTATCCGCACCGATGGCACGGTGGACGAACAGCGCATGGCTTCCCTGCTGGCCGATCCCGACCTCACTGAAAAAGCCCAGGTCGCCAACGCGCTGGTCAGCCCGCTGGCCGCGCCCGAGGCACCCATGGCTAGTCTGCAACAGGGTATTGAGCCGGGATTTCATATCGTCGAACAGCCCATGTCCCGCGTGGCATTGGAATCCATCCTCTTCGCCAGACCCGATAGCGCTGTGCTGGAAAAATTCCGTACCCTCAATCCGCAGCTCACCGATTACGCCAAGCCAGGCCAACTGATTGTCCTCAGCGACCCGGCCAACCTCCAATGCAGCCGCGAGGAAGCCTGGCTGATGGAAGCGGCGGCAAAGGTCAATGCGGCACTGGCACCGATGAGCGACGAAGAAGCCAGCTTTCTGGCGCGCAATCGTCATTTGCTGGAATCCTTTGCCTCTCAGGGATCGACCGCATTGGGTGTGGGCACCGCGATCTTCGCCAAGAACCTGGAGGATGTGAAAGCCTCGCTGCGGGATATCGAGGGCCTGCATAAACGCAGTTTCCAGCAATATGGCCACCTGCGTTCCGCCGACTTCCTTGCCGAACGCAAGCGATTGTTGGCCCAACTGGATACCCGGCTGACGGCATTTACTCGGGTAGGGATCGGTTTTCCCGAGCACCCGAAGTTGAAAACGGCCTTGGGCATTTCCAGCCGCAGCCTGGTGCATCACTGGACGCTGGCCGGGGCGCCAGGGCAGATACCGGGGTATGCGACGCATATGCAGGGCGTGGCAAGGGCGGCGCAGTATGTGAAGTACGCGGGATGGTTGGGGATCGGGTTGGGCGGGGGAGCTTCGTATATGAAGGTTCAGGATGTGTGTACGGCGGGGGATCGTGAGGCGTGTGAGCGAGTGAAGTTAACAGAAGGAGGGAGCTTCATCGGTACGTTGTCAGGAGGTGCGGCGGCAGGTGCATTGCTGACTCCTGTTGCTGGGCCTATCTGCTTAGCCTTGGGAATGCCAACCGCTGGAACCGGGGCCTTAGTATGCGGGCTTGTGGTAGTCGGAGTTAGCTCTTGGGGGGCTGGTAGCTTGGGAGGAGCGTTAGGTGAGAGTTTTGGGGAGATGATTTATGAGAACAGTAAATGAGTAATGAGACATTCAGTACGATCTTTCTCTACTTGGGATTGGCAGACTTTGGCGCTCTGATTGTCTGGCTCGGAACAGGTTTGTATATGGCCTACACCGAAACGGATGAAATGCTTGAGCGGCTTAAAAATTGCCCTGCGATCATGAATAAAGCTTCGTTCAGGAAGGCCGGGCCGGCAGGGCGGTTGTATCTGATGGGGAGTGTTATTGGGGTTATAGCCTGGCCTGGAATTTATATCCGTGACGGTGGTGCCAGTGTTGAGGATATTAATAAATTTCCTCCAGGTCTTAAACGTAAGCTGATGATCTGGTATCGAGTAGGTGCAGGTTTGTTTGTGCTGTTCCTGTTGCTTTGGTGTGTGGGTAAGTATATGGGCTTGGTTAGATAGTGCGGTGGAAGGAAAGTTATAGTAGTAGCGAGGTTGGCCCTTAGGGAAAGAAGACCGGTTTTTTGGGGGAATGAATTTTCCGAGAAAGGAGTCGATAAATTTGATTATTTCCATGCACGACTTTCTGGCTCTTTTTGGTGGAGTCCTGATCATTGGTTTGTTTATCTGGATCGGTGCGTGTCTGTACTTGGCATATACCCGCCTCAACGAAATCCTCGAGCTTTTAAAGCATTGTTCGGCGGTTATGAATCGCGCACCACTTAGGCATGGTGGGCCTTTTGGAAAGATCTTACTGGTAGGCGGGATATCGGGGATTGTTACCTTTCCAGGTATCTATCTTAAGCATGGGGGTGTCAGTGTCGATGATTTGACTGGGCTTCCTGTCGAGCTTAAGAAAAAGCTGGTGCGATTGCAGTGGTGCGCTATCGGTTTGTTAACTGCGGGCGTGGTATGTGCACTGGGTTTAAAAATTATAAAGCTGTATGCGCTTTAGGGTTGATCAGTGACTTTTGTGGGATTTCTATATGAATTTTTTTCTATCTCGTGCATTGCCGTCATTCTAGGCATGTTCGTTTGGATCTGTGTGTGCCTGCGTTTGGCGTATACATCCGTGGATGAATACTTGGAACTACTGAGAAATTGCCAGGCTGTAGTAAGGCTTGCTCCTCTTCGGCAGGTTGGGCCTTGGGGCAAGCTATTGTTGATGGGCGGAATAACATCGATTGTCAGTTTTCCAGATATCTACCTTAAGCATGGAGGCGTAAGTGTTGAAGATTTGGAAAGCTTTCCGAAACCGCTTAAGAAAAAATTCCTTGTGTTGCAATGGAGCTTGCGAGGATTGCTCGGAATCATGTTTGTGTCTGTGATAGGTGTTAAAGCCATTGAGTATGTGCTCTGAGAGAGGATGGAACGTGGGGGCAAGTTCGATAGTTTTTGATGAGGCACATGCTTTATGTTTCAAACTAGCCGTGCTGGGGAAATTAGATTGACGACCACAAATGCAAGTAAGGGGCGATCTGGGTGCGCTTGGCTGCTGTTGATTCCATTACTACCGGTATTGATTTTTATAGGGCAGAGCATTCTTGAACCGACAGTAACCGTTCATTACGCCGAAAACGGCAAGGAAGAGCTGAAGTACATCTGGAACGTGCAGCACCGGATATATAAAGGACGGATGCAACCCGGAGGCGGAACATCAGATAACGGCTTTATATTTCCAGGCGAAGACTTTTTCATGCGGTTGGATTGGTGGAGCGAAAAGGGCCGCCATCATTGCGTCAGCATCACGCCCAAATGGCCGAACACCCATATCTATCTCGACCTGAATGGGAACATCGACACCGAGAAAGGCGTTGGGACTGATGAGGACCGATTGGATCAATGCAAAGGAGACTGGGCAAAGCCATAAGAGAAGCCCTGCGTATCACTGGCTGACCCACACTTTCATATCCGATTCAGGCGCGAAAAGGTTAGAGCCCTGTTTGAAATGTCGCGCTTCTGTTGATGACAATGTTTTTTCGGGTTGGCGTTTTCCCCCGACCATCCTCTGGCCGACCCAAACAAAAAGCCCCGACAAATCGGGGCTTTTCGCTTTACCCACTACAACCCACTCAATTCGTACAAGTCAGCCGCGAATACTTCGGCGGGTCGAGCAGGATTCCCGGGGTCATGAAGGTCGAGCAGTTGAAGACGCGGCCTTTGGCGGTGGTGGCCTTGAAGGTCAGTTCCGAGCCGCCGAGGAAGTCTTCCTTGCCTTTGGTCACTGGGCCCATGGTGAGTTCGTCGGTGGAGGCCAGGCCAATGGTTTCGGCGGTGACTTTGTGGATTTGCAGGACGTTGGGGGTGGTCGAGCAACCGGCCAGGGTGCCCGCCAGCAGCAGGAGCAGAGGGCCCAGGAGAGTTTTCTTATTCATGGCGTATTTTCCTTAATAGCGTTTCGCCCTGGTTTTTTCGCGCGCCTTGAAGGGGGGAATATCAGCAACGTGAAAATCAGGGGGCAGAACCGCCACCCCCTGCCAAGTCCGACTCAATAGAGGGATTTATTTCAGCATGGCGCCATGGGGCCGCCTATAGGTCACATGTGCTAGTGGGCAGTGGTGCGCGAAGAGCTGTTCCGGAGGCGGGCCGTTCTCCAAGGCTGTACAAGTTCCCCGCGCAAACAATAAAATGAGAAGCATTATCATTAGTGCGAATCTCCCATGCCCAGCCACAGCACCGTCTCGCCCGTCGCCCAGTTGTATGCCAACCATCACGGCTGGTTGCGGGGCTGGCTGCACCGGCGTCTGGGGCACAGCGCCGATGCCGAGGACCTGGCGCACGACACCTTTATCCGCGTGCTGCGCTCCCAGGAGGATGTGCGCGAGTTGCGCCAGCCCATGGCGTTCCTGGCGACCATCGCCAATGGCTTGCTGATCAACCGCTGGCGGCGTCAGGCGATCGAGCGGGCGTACCTGGAAGCGCTGGCGGCGCGGCCGGTGGGTGAGGAGCCGTCGCCGGAAGAACGGCATCTGATGATCGAAACCCTGCTGGAGCTGGATTCGCTGCTGGTGGGCTTGTCCTCGCGGGTGCGGCAGATTTTCTTCTTGTCCCAGCTCGACGGCCTGACCTACCCGCAGATCGCCGCGCAGTTGAGCCTGAGCGTGGCCCAGGTGCAGCGGGCGATGGGCAAGGCGTTCGCGGTCTGTTACGCGAGCCGTTTCGAATGAGCGGTGCCGCGGTCAATCCGCGGGTGCGGGACTGTGCCATCGATTGGCTGGTCAAGGCCCAGTCCGGGCTGATGAGTGTCGCCGAGCAGGCGGCCTTGCAGCAATGGCGGCAGGCCAGTGCCGAGCACGAGTACGCCTGGCAGCGGGTCAGCAGTTTGCCGCTGTTGTTGCAGCCGGGGGCCAACCTATTGGCCGATGCCACGGCGCGCCGGGCCCTGGAGACGGCCGGGGCTGATCCACGGCAGCGCCGGCAGGTGCTCAAGTGTTTGCTGGCGCTCGGCTTGCTCGGCGGGATTTCCTGGCAGGGCGCGGACTCGACCCTGCTGCGTTCGGCCCTGGCGACTTACCGCACCGGCGTCGGTGAGCGGCGGCGCTGGGCCCTGGCCGACGGCGGTTCGCTGTGGCTGAACACCGCCAGCGCGGTGAACCTGGATTTGAGCCCGCAGCAATCCAGCGGGCAGTTGATCGAGGGCGAACTGGCCCTGGACAGGCCCGCGCAATCGCCGTCGCTGCAACTGCTGACCGCAGACGCGGTGCTCTATAGCCGCGGCACCCACCTGCTGGTGCGGCAGGATCGCCACGGCACCGAGGTGGCGGTGTTGCGCGGGCTGGCGCAGGTCGGCGCGCGGCAGCATCCGGCAGTGGTGCCGCTGCGGGCCGGTTGGCGCACCCGCATCGACAACCGTGGCGTCGCCGAGCCGAGCCCCGTCGACAGCTTCCTGGCCCTGGCCTGGTTGCGCGGCATCCTGCCGGCCGAGCGCATGCGCCTGGATCGATTGCTCGCCGAACTCTCCCGCTACCGCCCGGGCTTGCTGCGTTGCAGCGAGGCGGTGGCGGGCTTGCGCGTGACCGGCAGTTTCCAGCTGGACGACACCGATGCCGCCCTGGCGCTGCTGGCTACCACCTTGCCGGTGCGCATCGAACGGCGCACTCGTTATTGGGTGACCGTGGTGCCCGCCTGAAACTTTTTTTTCACTTGCGCGATAGTTTTTTCGATCTGGCTTGGCCTCTGGGTATGACCCATCGGAACAGGTGGGTGCCAACCCCTAGGAGCCTTGCATGACTTTCCCTGCCCGTGCCTTGCGCACCCGCACTTTTGCCCTGCTGTTACTGAGCCTGCCGCCCTTGGGCGGTGAGGTGGTTTTCGCCGCCGGCGAGCGCCAGCACTACAACATCGAGGCCGGTCCGCTGGACCAGGTGCTGTCGCGGTTCGGCGCCCAGGCCGGGATCAGCATGGCCGGCAGCGCGTTGCTCACCGCCGGCAGGAGCAGCCAGGGTTTGCAGGGCGATTTCAATACCGAGGCCGGGCTGATCCAGCTGTTGGCGGGCACCGGCCTGAGCTATCAGCGCCAGGCGGACGGCAGCTATGCCTTGCGCATGCAGCAGGAGGCGGTGTCGCTGCCGACCCAGCAGGTCAAGGGCGAAAACCCCGAGCTGGAAGAGGTCTACTCGGCGCCGCGCTCCTCGGTGTACATCTCCGGGGAAGAGATGCAGCGCTTCGGCGTGGTTTCGGTGGGCGATGTGCTCAAGGGCCAGCCCGGGGTGCAGGTCGGTGACAGCCGCAACGGCGGCGGCCTGGATGTGAACATCCGCGGTATCCAGGGCCAGAGCCGGGTGGCGGTGACGGTGGACGGTTCGCAGCAGGCGCTGGATGTCTATCGCGGCTACGCCGGCACCCAGCAACGCAGCTACATCGACCCGGACCTGATCAGCGACATCGCCATTGACAAGGGCCCGAGCCTGACCTCCAGTGCCATCGGCGGCACGGTGAAGATGCGCACCCTGGGCGTCGACGACATCCTCAAGGACGGCCAGGACGTCGGCCTGCGCCTCAAGGGCGACCTGTGGAACAACGGCGTCGCGCCGGCCTCGCGCGACGGGCACTCGAAAACCCAGGAGCTGTACGCCGAACCGCACCAGAGTCGCGGCGGCCTGTTCGGTTCGGACGCGGAGGCGGGCAGCGCCGCGTTCGCCTATCGCCATGAGCTGTTCGACGTGGTGGCGGCCTATGCCCACCGCAACCAGGGCAACTACTTCGCCGGCAAGAAGGGCCAGGACCGCTATCGCACCTACGACCGCTACGGCGAGGAGGAGTCGACCGTGGCCAGCACCTACAACGCTGGCGAGGAGGTGCTGAACTCGTCGGCCAGGACCGAATCGGTGCTGCTCAAGACCACGATCCGCCCGGCGGACGACCATAGCTTCGAACTCGGCTACCGGCGTTACGACGGGCGCATCGGCGAGATCATGCCGTCGGATATTTTCCGTTTTGGCACCGGCGGCATCTATCAGTACCCGCTGGGCCATACCAGGATCGACAGCTACACCGCGCACTACCACTACCTGCCGGCGGACAACCCGCTGCTCGACCTGACCGCCAGCCTGTGGCTGACCGATGCCCAGACCAGCCAGCTGACCTCGGTGGCGGCGCCGGCTTCCCAGGCCTATCGCTCGGACCGCAACTGGAGCCGCCAGGCGGACCGGCGGATCGGCGGCGACCTGGCCAACACCTCGCACCTGCACAGCGCCTATGGCGATTTCAAGCTGGACCTGGGGAGCTCGTTCCAGGTCGAGGACCTGCGCCCGCAGAAAAATGTGGTCACCACCCAGCACGACATCAATGCCAACCGCATGCTGCGCGAAGGCTCGCGGCAGGAGTTCAGCCTCAACGGCAAGCTGGAGTACAAGCCCGTGCAGAGCCTGGCCCTGTGGGGCGGCGGGCGTTACACCTACTATCGCAGCCAGGACCACGTCGCCTCCGCCACCGCCCGCCGGGAGGAGCGCGACCTGCGCTATGTGAGCGTCTCGGGCCCGGGCCGCTACGGCAACATGCTGTGGTTCCCCAATCGGGACGGGCAGTACACCGACGCCACCGATCCACGCCTGAACAACGGCATTGTCTTCAACAACACCAACTATCCGTTCGAGGGCACTCGCTACAACGACTTCGGCGCGAGCGAGTCGACGGTCTATCCGTCCGAGGTCGGCGAGGTGGTCACCGGCTATGACTATGGCGGCAAGCAGCGCAACAGTGGTGGCGCCTTCGCCCCGGCCTTCGGCATCAACCTTGAGGTGGCGCCGGACACCTTCGTCTATGCCTCCTACACCGAGGGCCTGCGCATGCCTTCGCTGTTCGAAACCAGCCAGGGCGTGTTGCAGACCCTGCCCGGCAAAGGCCTGAAACCCGAGCGCTCGCACAGCTGGGAGATCGGCGCCAGCACCCTGCAAAAAGGCCTGTTGCTGGACAACGACACGGCGGCGATCAAGCTGGCCTACTTCAACAACACCATCAAAAACTACATCACCCGCTACTACGACCCGAGCCCGGGCCTGATGGGCCTGATGCGCTTCAGCAACACCGACAGCTACCAGACCCGCGGCCTGGAGTTGCAGGCGCACTACGACGCCGGGCGGGCGTTCGCCGACCTGTCGTCCACCTACTACCTGAAGACCGAAACCTGCGACTCGGCCTTCGCCGCGACCCTGCGCGCCAGCAGCAACCGCTACCGTGACCTGAGCAACACCCCAGACTGCACCCCGGGCAGTTTCATGGGCTCCTACACCAACACCCAGAACCCGCCGAAGCTGGCGGCGAACCTGACCACGGGCCTGCGTTTCTTCGACCAGAGCCTGACCCTCGGCACGCGCGTGACCTACACCTCCGGGCCCACCGTGACCGCCGATGAGAACTGGCAGACCGGCGCCACCACGCCGCAGTTGAATTACCGCGAAGTGGCGCTGTTCGACCTGTTCCTCAACTACAAATGGCAGGACCACACCCAGCTCAACGTGTCGCTGCAGAACCTGACCGACCGCTATTACCTGGACCCGCTGGCGCAGAGCTTCATGCCGGCCCCGGGGCGTACGCTGCGGGTGGGGATGATGACGAAGTTCTGAAGGGAAAGGGGCGGTCAGTGAGCGGTTGTGCCCGTGCTCGCCCGTTACCTGGGACCGCTCACAGTAGAGAAAAAGGTTTACGGACGATCAGATCAAACCGGTGCCAGTTGAGTGGGCCGGCATGTGTTGTCACCGACGACTCCGTCTCGCGCAGCAGCACGATTTCCATGCCGCCACACAGGCTGCGTATTGCCGGCTCGGTGTGAAAGGTCAAGTGCGCCAACGTCGACCAACCGTGGCGTACACCGAAGAAATGCCCGGCGAACACACCTCCCGGGGTCAATGCATTCAGCACCTGACTCCAGAGGTGCTGGAAGCGATCAGGGTGGCAAAAGGGCAGGGCCAACCCGGCATGAATCAGGCTTGCGCCAGGCAGGTCGCGCATCGATTCAAAATCCGCCAACCAGGTTGTCAGCCCGCCGGCATGTTCGCCTGAACAATTCTCCGTGGTGCGCGCGATGGCTTCAGGCTCACGGTCGATTGCCAAGACTTGCCAGCCTGCCTGCACAAGCTGACGGGTCTCGTTTCCTGCTCCGCAACCCAGGTCCACGGCCTGGCGCACGCCTGCCTGGTTGTCGACTAGCTCAAGGGCCCGGGAGAGCAGGGCGGATGCACCTCGTTTCTCGGTTTTCCGGTAAAAAGCGTTCCAGCTGGCCACGGCAGGCCCCCTTCATTCATCCATGTCATGTGTCGCGATGCAGTAGGGCCCGCGAAGAAGGGCGGATGATAGCCCAATGAACTCGCGCGAAGTGGTTCAGCAAAAGCTGAGCGACCGCTTTGACCCCGGCTTACCGGCGCTGCGCTTCAGGCTCATACCGGGAACGCTCAGCGGTCCTGCTCATCGAACCGCATCAGGCCGCTGACCAGCGCCTCCAGCAGGACCCTGATCTTGGGCAGCGCTTCCCGGCTTTTAACCCAGGCCAGATGGATCGGCATGCCCGCGGTGGCCCGCTGCGGCAGCACCTCCAGCAATGTCCCTTCGTCCAGCTGGCGCTGGATCAGCCACGACGGCAACTGGGCGATGCCGCATCCGGCGACAGCCGCGGTCACAATGCCTTCGCCACTGCCCACCACGAGCTGTGCGGCGATTTGCCGGCGCGTCGTTGTGCCCAGGTCGTCGGCAAGGCTCCAGGGGTGGATCCTGCCGTCCACCCAGCCATAGGCGATGCAATGGTGTTGCTCCAGGTCCTGCTCGTCCAGGGGAATGCCTTGCCGAGCCAGATAGTCAGGGGAGGCGCAAAAGACATGGCGCTCTCGGGCCAGGCAGCGATGCCCCAGGGTATCGGGCCAGGCATCCGCGTCGCCGATGCGGATGGCCACGTCCACGCCGGCCTTGAATGGGTCGACGTAGCCCTCGGAGAAGGAAAGGTGCGGGGTCAGCGACGGATGCTCCTGCACCAGCCGCAGGATGATCGGCAGCACCTGGATCCGACCAAAAGCCCCGGGCAGGTCGATGCGCACGCTGCCCCGCGGCTCGCTGGCTTCTGCCTTGAGGGCAAGCTCGGCTTGTTCCAGGTCGGCCAGCACGCCGGTACAGGTGCGGTAGAACGCCGTCCCCGCGTCCGTCAGCGATACACGCCGGGTTGTCCGCAGGAACAGTCGAGTACCCAGCCGGCCTTCCAGGCGAGCGATGCTTTTGCTGATGGCCGAGCCGGTCAGGTGCAGTTTCTCTGCGGCAGCCTTGAAGCTGCCGGACTCCGCGACGCAGACAAACACATCGATGCCTTTCAGGCGTTCGGAAGAAAACATAGGCGTCCTTTATTAATGAATCTGGCTCCCTGCATCGGGTAAAAAACGTCATCAATGAGAACCGGATTCAGCAGTATGCTTGATCCGCCCGCGCTGGCGAGCGCTTTGCACAGCGCGCGACTCACAAAAAAATAATCTGGCATAACGATGAGGCAAGGATGCTGGCCACCCTAAGAAGCTACCCGACGACGGTAAACCTGCTGCTCTCAGCGTCCCTGATCCTGACCCTCGCCCGGGCGATCACCTTGCCGTACCTGGTCATTTATCTGTCCGGCAACTTCCACTTGAGCATCGCCGATATCGGCCTGGTCATTGGCAGCACGCTGATAATCGGCTCGCTATTGAGCCTGTATGGCGGCTTCCTGGTGGACCGAATGTCCAACTATCGGTTGATCCTGGTCTGCACGGGGGTGTTTGTCGTGGCTTTTCTCGGCACCTTCGCTACCCGCGATCTCTGGCTGTTCTACCTGTGCCTGGTGGCGATCAACCTGGCCTACGCGGTGATCGATATCGCCGTGAAGTCGGGCTTTGGCAGCCTGCTGCCCGTGGCCGGGCGGAGCGAAGTGTTTTCCATCAAGTACACCCTGACCAATATCGGCTATGCCGTCGGCCCTTTTCTCGGCGCGGGCGTGGCCAGGCTGGATATCAGCCTGCCGTTCCTGTTGTCCGCCGGGCTGGGGGCAGGGTTCTTCCTGATCTACTTCATGTGGGGTGACCGAGGCTTGACTGGCGTCGGGGCCAACCGGCAGCCGGCCCCCTTCATGGCGGTGGGCAGGCTGTTGCTGCGGGATCGCCGGCTGGTGTGCTTTACCCTGGGTGGGTTGCTCAGTGCCGTGGTCTTCGGTCAATTCAGCGCCTATCTTTCGCAGTACCTGGTGGTGACCACGACTCCGGAAACCACCTACCGGGTTATCAGCGCCATAGTGGCGACCAACGCCCTGACGGTGATCAGCCTGCAATACCTCATCGGCCGCAGGATTACCCAGGCGCACTTGAAGCTGTGGCTCGCGGCCGGGCTGGCGATGTTTGTCCTCGGCCTGACCGGTTTTGCCCTGGCGACCAGCCTGGTGTTCTGGGTCATCGCCATGGTGGTTTTTACCGTTGGCGAGATTATCGTATTTCCCGCCGAATACATGTTCATCGACCATATCGCCCCCAGCCACCTGCGGGGCATGTACTACGGCGCGCAAAATCTCAACAACCTCGGGGCGGCCCTGGGGCCGGTACTCTGCGGGGCGGTCTTGGCGACGCAGCCTGCCGATTACATCTTCTACATGCTGATGCTGTTCATCGTCGCGGGCGGGGGGCTGTACTTCCTGGGGGCTTCCCTCCCAGGGAATATTCAGGTGGAGGAGGGGGATTGAGCTTATCGCTGGCGCTCAGTGGGCTCGGGCCAGCAGCTCGCTGCTCCACTGACCTTGCCGGGCGCTATCCCGTAGTCGCTTCTCGAGCGGGCCCGGGGCGGGCGACGTGGTGCAGGAATAGGGCCGCGCTCGCGGTCGGAGCGCGGCCCGCCCGTGAGGCTCAAGGCGAGATGGGATCGCTGGCGGGGAAGGTTTCCTCGACCGCCGCGTCCAGCCTGGAATCGCTGATGGTGCGCTCTTGCAGTTTCACGCCTTGCCCGCACCGGCAATCGTTGGCGGGGCAGGGCTGGCCCTGTGGGTGCAGGTCCGCGCACGCCTGGCTGCAATAGGTCTTGCCATCGCGTTGGTAAGCCGGGTCGGGCGGGCAGGGGCAGGAGCAATCGGGACAGGCGCAGTGTGGCTCAGAGAGGGGGGTGGACATGGTGCCTCCAGGGATTCGGTAGCAACGGTGGAGAACAGGGGGTTATTGGTTTTGAGGCAGCAGTCGCGACGGAGGTCTTTTTTACTGCGATTGCACTGACCAATGGTCGGGCTCGTGATCCGCCGCCAGGGGCGGTTATCTGCGCGCCGCGAATGATTGAATCCGGGGCAGAAAGAGCAAGTTCATTGAACGAGAACTGGCCAGGAAAGTTGGGTTGTTTGGATGGCGTTATAATGCTCGTTGATTAGCGGTGTTTACGCCTGGGGGGCCAGCGTCGGTAAAGATTGAGATAAGGGTTGTTCAATCTATTCGATGGGGGCATGGCGTTATATCGCGAATTAGCTGTTTCAGCTTTTGTATCGACAGTGGATGTTCGTTAGTTGCCGGCCGGCGGTCATGATCCCGCTTGAGTGGCGCTTGCGGTGCCAGGCTCGAAAAGGGGCAGCGGTGCTGCCCCCGATAGCCATCATTTACGATTGGCGACCGCCGCCATGGCTGTGCTGGCCGCCTTTGCGGCCGGCTTCCGAGGCTTTCTCACGGTCATTGGCGAAGTTGCCGCCCGATGCCTGGCCCCCTTTTTTTCCTGCTTCCGAGGCCTTTTCACGGTCGTTGGCAAAGTTTCCAGGGTTTTTATTGCCTGTAGTCATGATGATTCTCCGGTATGTGGATTAACGCTTCGCTAGTTGCCCCTTTACGTTGCGGGCATTTACTCCGATAACGTCGAAACGGCGAATGTTTGGTCGATTTTATAAATAGCCGATGAGCGGTCGATATTGCCTGGGGGTGGGTTGAAAGACCGCCGGATATAATATTTTTTCGCGCGGTGGAACAGCTTGATATCCCAGAGATAATTAATATCCGGCGCTTCGCTTAGTTGCCTTCTGTCGGTTGGCTTATTTGTGTGTTGAACGGGCGAGTCGACCTTTTCGGGCGGTTATCGCTGACTGGGAATACCGATTCCCGTGGCGCCGAACGACCCTGCCGATGGCGTGGACGGCCACTGGCCGGTCGACCCGGCGCCGCGTAGCTCCTCAGGGTTTTTTCTGCCGTTCGCGATCGGCCGGTCCCGGCTGCACGCGTGGCCCCTGTTGTTCCGGCGAGGTTTCGCGACTCACCCGTTGATCGTCCGTCAGGCCGTCCCCGCGGTCCTCGGTGTGCACGGGAGGCGTGGGCCGGCTTGCGGTGTCCTGGCTGTTGCGTGTGGGGTTCATGGGTTCACCTGTGAGGGGTCGAGGGCCTTCATCCAGCGCCGTGGATGAGTGCCAGGTCGTGTATCAGGCACACCGATCCGTCGGTGGCCGCGGTGGTGGCGCTGTAGTCGATCTGGTTGTATACGCCGCCGTGGAAGTTGAGCAGTTGACTGGCCCAGCTGCTGTCCAGTTGCGCCGCCGCCGTGACGAGGTTCATTCCATTGCCGACGACGCTCAACACCACCTGGCCGGCCGAGCTCAGGCTGATTTCCACAGTGAATGGCTGGTCGAGGCCGATGTTGCTGGCAATGGTGCTGGTGAGCGGTTCCGCTTGATTGAAGGTGGCGCGAACCCCCCAGGTGATCCGGGCCTTGTTCCAGAAGACCTTGATGGCCGGGCTGTCGTCGTTCTTCACATGCAGTTGGGCGATGACGACTTTCTGCGCCGAATTGACCTGGGTCAGCGTCATGCGCTGGCGATTGACATGCTGTGCGGCGCTATCCAGGCGCCAGTACAGCGCTTCCTTCCATTCGCAACGGGTGCGGTGCGTGCTTTTGCTCGAGGCCCCCAAAGTCGGCGCGCTGAAGCGGACCGAGCCGTCCGGCTGGCGACTGATGACTTGCGGGAGCCGCGCCAGTGCTTCGTTGCCCGGCAGTTCGAGGGCGACCGGGTTATCGGGGGAGGTGGCGACGGGCGTGGTGATGATCAACGGGCTGAGATCGACAGGCATGAGCGTTCTCCTTGCAGTTGGCGACGAGGTACACCCGCACCTCATCTGTATGGCGGGTGACGCCCAGGGAGACCGGGGGTTCCAGCGACATGCCCAATGGTGCGCCAGGCGTCATGACGCCGGGTGAGGCGGCTCCGGCGCGATCTCCAGTTGCAGCTCGCCGCAGGCCAGGCGCCGGGTCCGTTGCACCCGGCCGCGGTGCGAGCGGCCTCGCCAGTCGAAGGCCACGGCGTGGGCCTGTTGCAGAGTCGCCGGCCACGGCGGCAACACCTGCAGGCACAGGAGCGCTGTGTCGGCGTGAAGGGGCAGGCAGGACTGCCGGACCGTGCATTCGGCGCTTAACGCGTTGACACCGAACAGGGTGTCCTGGAGATAGTCCAGGGTTATCCGCTGGGTCGCTTCTGGCGGGGGCATGGCGGGGCTCCTGACAGCGGCTGCACGCGAGCGGGATCTTTCCTGACGACGCTCCGGGCAGGGCGCATAGGGCTGGGTGCATAGGGCAGCGCGTTGCCAGCGGCGGGCGCTGGACAACGGGCGAGGGTAATCAGGCACATGCCCGGATGACCCTCGGGAGGGGCGTGTCGTTCAAGTATTTCGCCAGGCCAGGACCGTGGAGCGCTTGCGGTCCCGGGTCCTGGCTTCTTGGCGGCTCAGCGCGAGAGAGCCGCTGCCCTGGCGCGTGCCGCGTGCAGTTTCTTGTAGCTGTCGATCAGGCGCAGGTGGCGATCGAGCCCTTCGAGCTGCTGAGACCTACAGCTCGCCGATCCAGGCTTTGATCTTCTGGATAGTCTCTGCCATGAGGGTTTGTTGCCCGTAGTAGTAATGGTTGGCGCCCTGCGAGACATACAGTTCTCTTTTTTTCACGTTACTCAGCCCGTCATAAATCATTTGCGTATGGTTGGGAGTGCAACCGTCATCGGCGGAGTGCTTGATGACCAGCGTCGGAATGCTGATCCGTTGGGCGCATGCAGGCCCATGGGCCCGACTATGGACAAAGGACCATTGGCTCAGCCAGCTCCTGAGGCTTGAATAGCGTGCCAGCCCAGCCGGGATCATGTTCACCGCCGCCGGGCTTCCCATGTAGCAATGATTGGCCTGCCGGTCGCTCGGATAAATGTTGGGATCAAGCCAGTAAGGCGCGGCCATCGTGCCGTGAACGACAAAGGCACGCTCCTTGTCGGGGCCCGGGTTGGCGCGAAGCTGTTCGAGCTTCTCCAGTACCCAGGCATCGATTCGTGCCAGGCGCGTTTGCTGTGCTAGACGGTAGCGCTCCAGGTAATGGGACGGATAAGGGGGCTGGTAGGGGTTTTGGGGGGCGTACAGATTGAGTTCCGGATCACGTTGTGTAGGGTCGTTTTCGTCCAGGATCGAGGGGTCGATCCACTCGAGCAGGAGTTGTGCGCGACTTGCGTGAGCGGCTATCTGGATCATTGCGTCAGCTGGAATGAGCCCGGCATTGACGATATCCACGGGGTCACCCGCCGGCGTGGTGGTGATACTGGGGTGCTCCGCTTGAGACTGGTAGAGCAATGACAAGGAGCCCCCGCCGGACCAGCCACACAATACAACCCGTTCAAAACCGAGCACATGCTTTGCGTAGCGGACATATTGTCCGAGGTCCAGCAGCACCTTTTCCATGATCAGCCCGCTGTCGTTGCGTTCATACCGACTGGCGCAACAGAGCACGGGGATGCCCGCTGTCGCCAGGGCAATGGGGAAGGGCAAATGATGCAAGACGCTGGACGGGTGCATGAACAGGGCGATAGTACGAGTGTCGCCACCGATGGGTCTCAGGAAGCGCCCTTCACACGTGATCTCATTGGCTTTGCCGCCATAGGTTTCCTTGAATGGCGAGACTTCGGTATATATCAGGTCAATTGGCAGTTGTTCTATCTGATAAGTCTTTTGCACAACTGTATCTCCAGGCCCGCGTTAATACGGGCTATTGAAGTTAAAGGACGGAATACAGGTTCAATGCGACCTGTTTTTGATGTTGTTAAGTGGCGGCTCGCATTCACTCATGGTGCGGCTCAGCTCTTCGTCGTCCATGCCCATAATTTCACGGTATTGGTCTTCTGGAAGTTTAAGCCTAGGGTGCGCCATGTCATCGACTGGGGGTTGTTTGACGCGGCCATGTGCGCCGGCGTAATGGGCCGGTGATATGTAGCGGGCCAGTTGTTCCGAACTGATGCCGGCCAACTCGGAAACTTCCAGGTCAATCCATGTGTGTGGGTCCAGGGGCATGGTGGTGGTTGAAATCTCGAGGTTGAGCCCCTCGGGCCCGGCAAAGTAGATCGAGGAACAGAATCCGTGATGGAGGGGGCCGTAGACATGCACGCCGTGGGTCCGGATCCGGTCGCGCATGGCGAGCAGTTCGTCCAGGGTATCCACGTTCAAGGCCAGGTGGTGCATGGTGCCTACGGCAGAGGGGTGCATGCTGCTATTGGCATGGGTAACGCCGTCTATGGGGTCGATGGTGAGCCCGACATACTCGACGAAGGACACCCACGCGGTTTCATTAAGCCGCAGAAAACTGTGGAATACCCGAGTGTCGCCGTGGTTGTGCATCCAGTACAGCGCCTCCAGTTCGCAACCAAGCACTTCAACGAAAAACTTGATTTGAGCATGGGTCGAGCTGGTAGTGATTGCCAGATGATGGAGCCCGTTGGGTTTTACATTTTTTATATTCATGGAGCCTCCGTTATCTCATGACAGGTGGCCAACAAGGCCTCTTTGCTTCGAGTCGTCGATGTTTCGTATCGACTTTCATCGATAGTAATGAGTTCTGATCATTCGATAAGGCTGAATATCACGACAGTCTGTCTTGTTTGAGAGGCTGAGCGAAGTTAGTCGAAGTGTTATTTATAGGCTTGTTGTGACGGGCTATGCACAGGTATCCCGACTCGATGGAGCGGCAATAGAAAGAGGCGCGCTTAATGTCTGGACCCAAGACGTTGTTTGACAAGCTCTGGCAATCACACACCATTGCCACTACCGAGAACGGCAGCACACTTCTATATGTGGATGCGCACTTGCTCAATGAAGTGACCAGCCCTCAGGCTTTTTCCAGTCTGCGCGCTGCCGGACGCAAACCATGGCGCTCGGGGTCGGTGCTGGCGACGGCCGACCACAACATTCCGACCCGGGACCGCGAACTGGGAATGCATGACGCGCTGGCGCAGAGGCAACTGCAGGCGCTCTATCAAAACTGCGACGATTACTCCATCGCCCTCTATCGCCTGGATGACTGGCGCCAGGGCATCTTGCATGTGGTTGCGCCAGAGCAGGGGGAAACCTTGCCCGGGACCACTATTGTCTGTGGTGATTCTCACACCTCCACGCATGGCGCCTTTGCGGCCATCGCGTTTGGTATTGGCACATCGGACATCGAACACGCGCTGGCGACGCAGACGCTGGTGGTCAACCGACCCAGGACAATGCAGGTCGAGATTACCGGGACACTGCCCCCGGGCGTGGTCGCCAAGGATGTGGCCTTGGCCTTTATCAGCACCTTCGGCGCCGACTGTGCGACCGGTCATGCCGTCGAATTCATCGGCGATACAGTGAGCGCAATGAGCATGGAGAGCCGCATGACCTTGTGCAATATGTCGATCGAGGCCGGTGCGCGTTGTGGGTTGATCGCGGTCGACCAGACGACCCTGGACTATCTGGAGGGGCGTGCGAAAAGTCCCAAAGGCAGGCAGTGGGAAGCAGCGGTGACACACTGGCGCACGTTACGCACTGACCCCGGGGCAGCCTTTGACCGGGTGCTTCGACTGGACGTTTCCAACCTGCATTCCTATGTAACCTGGGGGACATCCCCACACATGGCGGTGACTGTTAACGAGCGTGTGCCCGACCCCCGGGATGAGCCGGATGCCGTCCGGCGGGCCGCAGCCCAACAAGCCCTCGAATACATGGGGCTGGTTCCTGGTATGCCCATGGACGAAATTGTCCTGGACAAGATCTTTATCGGCTCCTGCACCAATGCGCGTATTGAGGACCTGCGTATTGCGGCCAGTATCCTTCAGGGTCGGAAAATCGCCGGCACTATCCGTCAGGCGCTGGTGGTGCCAGGTTCCGGGCTGGTCAAGCGGCAGGCCGAGGCGGAAGGGTTACGGCAGATTTTTTGCGAGGCGGGGTTCGAGTGGCGTGAACCGGGTTGTTCGATGTGCCTGGGGATGAACAACGATAGCCTGGGGGAGGGGGAGCGCTGTGCTTCGACCTCCAACCGCAATTTCGAGGGGCGCCAGGGGCGAGGCGGTCGAAGCCATCTGGTCAGCCCGGCGATGGCGGCGGCCGCTGCCGTCGCAGGACATTTCATCGATCCTGAGGCACTTTAGACATGCAGCCGTTCATCTCAGTGTTTTCCCATGTGGTGGCGCTCGATCGACGGGATGTCGACACCGATGCCATCTTGCCCAAGCAGTACATGGCCATGGTCAGTCGCCAAGGATTTGGCCGATATCTTTTCGATAACTGGCGCTACTTGAAAGAAGGCAAGCCCGGTGACGATCCTGCGGACCGCGAACCGAACCCGGCATTTGTACTCAATACGCCTGCCGCACAGGGAGCCAGGATCTTGTTGTGCCGCGCTAACTTCGGTTGTGGTTCGAGCCGTGAACACGCCGTCTGGGCGCTTGCGGACTGGGGAATCCGAGCCCTGGTGGCGCCGAGTTTTGCCGAGATTTTCTACAACAACTGCTGCAAGAACGGTGTCTTGCCTATTGTGCTGGGGGGCGAGGTGATCGACGCGTTGTTTGCGAAGACGCAAATGGCTCCTGTCAGCCTGTCGATCGACCTGCCGTCCCAGACGCTCACCGAAGCAGACGGTTCGGAACATTGCTTCACAATCAGTCCGACACAAAAACAGTTGTTGCTTTGCGGCCTTGACGAGGTGGCGCATACGCTGGCGAATTATCGTGAGCAGATCATGGGGTTCGAGCGGGAGCGGTTTGCCCGCGAACCCTGGCTGGTACGCCGCTGAGGTATCGAGCCTGACGCTGCGCTGGAGCAGCGCCAGGTTCTGCCGGTGCCTAGCTGTTCGATGCAATGCCCATTTGCTGTATGTTTTCGCAGAGATAGTCGATCAGGGCCCTGACCGACGGCAGCATGCCCCGACGCGTCGGAAATACCAGGTGGAGCACCAGTTCCGGGGGGGACCAACCGGGCAGTACCACGTTCAGATGGCCCTGCGTCAGTGCGGGCAGGAGTAACACGTCCGGCAACATGGCTACACCCAGACCTTGCACCGCCGCCTGGAGAAGGGTCTGGTGATCGCTGCACATCAGGATTGGCTGATGCCGGACAATCACATGCTCCTGCTCAGTGTTGATCAACTCCCATTCCTGTATTTCGTCCCTGGACTCGGCGCCCAGGGTCGCAGCCAGGTGCAGGTCATCCGGATGCGACAGTGGTGGCAGGTGCTTTAAGTAATCCGGGCTGGCGACGAGGAAACGCCGGCTGATGCCCAGCGGCTTGGTGACCAGTTCACTGTCCATCTGGTCGGGCTGGCGCAACCGTATGGCGATGTCGATGGATTCGTTCAGCAGATCCACTGGGCGATCCGTTGCCATCATCTGCACCCGCACCTGAGGATAGGCCTGCATGAATTGTGGCAAGCAAGGAGCGATATAGGTCTGTGTGGCCAGGATAGGACAGCTGATACGCACCAGGCCGCTGGGGCTGGCACTGGCCAGGTCGATGACGTTCTGTGCCGCCAGCGCTTCGGTAATCGACGCTTGGCAATGGACCAGAAAGCGTGTGCCGACTTCCGTCAGCGAGACGTGGCGTGTCGTTCGCTGGAACAGGCGTACGCCCAGGCGTTGTTCCAGGATCGCCACGCGGGCACTAAGCCGCGACTTGGGGATACCCAGGGCACGTTCCGCCGCCGAGAACCCTCCGTGTTCGGCCACCACGGAAAAAAGATAGAGGTCGTTGAGGTCTTGCAGTACCGCTTGTCCTGACATTCCGGGATCCGGTCATGGGGGGATAGAGATGTTCCTGGCTGTGCCGTTCAATCCTTTGGCACAGGCATGCGTGGGGGGGCTCCGAGTCCGAGTATGGTCATGGCGATCTTTTCGGCCATGGCGATGATGGTCGGATTGGGATTGATGAGGGGAACGCTTGGCAGAATCGAGGCATCCACCACGCGCAAGCCATCGACGCCATAGACTCGTCCTTGTGGGTCGGTGACCGCCCGGGGATCGTCTTCTAGGCCCATCATGGCGGTCGATGTCGGATGTTGGTAGGTGCTGATGTTGCGCAAGAGATCATCTCGCAATTGGGCGTCGGTCTTGATCGCGGCACCAGGTGCCAGCTCGGTCGCCAGGTATTGGGCGAATGGCTGGGTGGCTGCCAGTTCGCGGGCCAGATGGACCCCTTCGAGCATGCGCCGCATGTCTTGCTTGTGCTGCAGCAAGCCCAGCCTGATGCTCGGCGCAGCGCTCGGGTCTGTGCTGGAAAGACGTAGCTGGCCACGTGAGCGGACGCTTAACAGGGCCACCGAAAGCGTCATTCCTGCCCCTGTAGGGCTTTTCGGGATCAGGAATTGTTCCGGGAGAATAGCCAGGTCCAGCTCGCCGGGTTCGGACTGTGAGCTTCGTGTCCACAGTTGCGCGCCCGCAAAAGGCCTCTCGCGGTCATCGAGTGCTCCAGCTGGTGCGGCGTAACCCATGAAATAGAACGGATGTTCCTGAAGATTCTTGCCGGTTGGCGTGTCCACCAGAGGGGTGATCCCCACCCGCGACAGATCCTGGACGGGGCCGATACCGGAGCGCATCAGGATTGCTGGAGAACCGTAGGCGCCAGCGCACAGAATGATTTCATGGCCCTGAAAACGCTTGCCATCTGCGGAGACGACAGCCTTGGCGCGCCGGTTGGAGAACTCGATGCGGTCGATGACAACGCCTGTGCGAATTGTCAGATTCTCCCGCTGGCGCACCTGTTGATTCAGGTAGGTCATGCCGGTGTTTACCCGGACCCCATTGATGATATTCATCGATAGCGTGCCGACGCCTTCATTGCGATCACTATTGAAGTCTGCGACCTCCTTGTGGCCTTTGCTGATCGCTGTCTCAATAAAGGCGTCTTGTTGTCGCAGAATGTAGTCGCGAGACATCCGATGAATCGGAAATTCCCCGGTACGGCCGTGCCAGTAGTCCGCACCATAGGAGCTGCGCTCCATCAGCTTGAAGAAGGGCAGCATCTCGTCAAATGACCAGCCTTCCAGTCCTTCCTTTGCCCATTGATCGAACGTCCATCTGGGCGCCCGGATAGCCACTGCGGCATTCACTGCGGAACACCCCCCCAGGACCTTTCCGCGGGGCAGGGCTATCGCCGGCGTGCTGCCCTCGGGATCGCTGTAATAACCCCAGTCGTACTGTGGAGCACCCGGGGCGGCGATTCTGTTGGCGTCTGCCAACACTGGCGGATAGGCCTCGGCGTCTGGCGCGCTGCCGGCTTCGAGCAGTAATACACGCTTGTCACCACTTTCGCTCAGTCGTCTAGCCAGTACCGCACCTGCCGAGCCACCACCAACGATGAGGTAGTCATGAATATCTTGGGCTGCAGAGGTTCTGGACGCTGCTTGCATGATGGATGTTCCGAGTAGAAAGGGTAAACGGGTGCTCACCAGACGACCGCATCTGCCGGGTCGGTGGATTTCTGTGACGGAATGCCATAGGCATAGACCGTGATTTTCCACTGCCCGGCGGCGTTCTTCTTGAGCACCCACAGCTCACGAAAATGCGGGTGGTGCAGGTTGCCGTTGGCAATCTCCAGTACCGAGCCCCGGGTTTCATGGGATCTGACGAACCCCATGCCTTCACTCACCTGGGCGTCCACGACATGAATGACGTTGTCATCGTTGAAACGAATCATTTCGAACAGCGCGGCATAAACCTTGCGGATCGCCTCGAGGCCGGTCACCGGTTGCTGTTGTTCCGGCACCAGCACGGCATCGTCGGCAAAGAACGCCATGACGTTGCCCAGATTGCCGCTCTTGAGCGCGCGGTTGTATTGCCCAACGGTTTGAATGATTTCCTCGGCAGCCGGTGAGCATGGGTGCTGCTGAAATTCACTGGATTTGATGAAGTCCATCCGGTTTTCCTTTTAGGTTTTTGAAGTTGTCGTTCCATTCTTGAGCACGTACTTTATCTCGCGACTTCGGTTGTGAAGCGCCAGGCCAATGATGGTGTGGCGTTTGGATCTAGGGTAGGTAGCAAGCATGAGAAACATTGTTGCGTCTTCGATGCAGCTGAGCCGCGAAGTGGGCGATCTGGAGGATCTGTTTTACTTCACGTGCGTGGCGGAATTCGGCAGTTTCTCGGCCGCCAGTCGTGAGTTGGGCGTATCCAAGTCCCTGCTTTCCAGACACGTGGATGCGCTGGAGAAAAAGCTGGATGTGCGCTTGCTGGAGCGCTCCACCCGCAAGTTGTCGCTGACAAACTCCGGGCAACTGCTCTTGCCCCATTGTCAGGCGATCCTGCAGGAACTGGACGCGGCACGAGATACGATGGCCCAGGTCCGCTCCAGCCCTCATGGGCTGATTCGCGTCGGCTGCCCGGTCAGCGTTTCCCTGCATTTGTTGAGGTCCCGGCTGGCGCTTTTCCTGCAGCGCTTTCCAGAGGTCAGGGTCGAGATGATCGTGACCAATCGAGCGATCGATTTGTATGAGGAAGGGGTGGATCTAGCGCTGCGTGTGCGTTCGGACATGGACGAGCCGGGCGGCGTGATAGTCAAGCCGTTGGCTAACATGACGCGTATGTTGGTGGCTTCCCGGGCTTTTCTGGAAAAATTCCCTATCGAGGCTCCTGAGGACCTGTCGAATATGGCTACCCTGGATATCAGCTCGAAGATAGGGCGGTACAACTGGCTATTGCAGGCGGCGGATGGCACCGAGAAAACCATTGAGCATCAGCCACGCCTGGTCAGCGATGACCTGGATATGCTGCATGAAACTGCACTGCGGGGAGTGGGAGTTACCCTGCTACCGACGTTCATGTGCAGAGACGACCTGAAGGAGGGACGGCTGGTGTCAGTGCTGCCTGACTGGCAACCCAAAGCGGGGACTTATTACGCGGTCGTCCTGTCCCGCAAAGGAATGCGCCCGGCGATCCGGGCGTTTCTGGACTTCCTGGACGAGACTCAGCGCCAGATCGTCGAGGCGTAGCGCCCCCCATGGGCAGATGCCCGCCCGAGCGAGGGGCGGACAACGTTCAGAAGGCGCTGTATTGAAAGGGCTCAGGCTGCGGATGGGCCGGCTTGCTTGATCCGGTCGGCGATGTATTCGGCGGCCATGATTACCGTTGGATTGGTGGCGACCGAGGGCACGTCAGGGAAAATCGACGCATCAGCGACTCGTAGCCCCGACAGGCCATACACTCGACCTTGTTCATCAAGCACTGCCAGCGGATCGCCCAACGGCCCCATGGGAGCGCTGGATGTAACGTGCAACGTGGAGTCGACCTGTTTGACGATGGCTTCCCTCAGGCTCTTGAGGTCTGTTGGAACTTCGCTGCCATCGGAGAAATGGATGGAGACGGCCTGGCTTCTCAATGGTTCATGCGCAGCGATCCGCCGCATCATGGCCACTGCCTCGATCAGGATCTGAATATCGGACTCCACCGACAGCAGATTCAGGCTGACACGTGGCAATGCGCGCGGATCGGCAGACTCCAGTTCCAGTTTGCCTCGGGAGCGTGGCCGGCAGGCGCAGGCGATGATGCCAAAGGCCTTGCCGGTGGGGGATTGCGCAAGATTGGCGAAGTGATTGAACCCCAAATAGATATCGAGCTGGTCCGCAGCTGCCAGGGAGGATTGTTCCCAAAGCTTTCCTCCCAGCGCTGGCAGGATCGCCCCGTCTCCCTCAATGAACACCTGCAGATAAACGTTTGGCTGATCCATCAAGGCTTGGCCGACCGGCAGATCGGCCACAAGGTGGATGGAGTGGGCAGCCAGATGCTCCTTGGGGCCTACGCCCGAGCGAAGCAATATTGCGCCGCTGCCGATGGCGCCGGCGCTCAGCACCACCTGTCGCGCGGTCAACTCACGACCGTCGGCCAACTGCACGCCGCGCACGTGGTGGCCGTTGAACAGCACCTTATCGACTTCGGTGTCGGCCAGAATGTCCAGGTTTTCCCGTTGACGTACATCGTCTGTCAGATAGGCAATCGCCGTATTGACTCGGATTTCCCGATCGTTTCTATCCAATGCCGGATTGCCGGGATCGTCCTGCACATTCAATGGATAGATGCCGATGCCCTTGGGGAACGGCTTGTTAAGATCATCGTTAGAGAGAAAACCTGCCTGCAATGCGGCATCGATAAATGCCTGCGCGGTCTTGCTCAATTCGTCTTTTCTACGCAGGTGAACGGGTATGGGGCCGCGACGCCCGTGCCACTCGTCGTTACCGTAATCAGCTTTTTCCGACTTCTTGAAATAGGGCAGCACCTGCTCATACGCCCAGTCCCGCAAGCCAGCCGCGGCCCACCTATCGAAGTCCGAACGTGGTGCGCGAACAAAAGCCGCAGCATTGATGGCCGAGCCTCCTCCCAGAATCTTTGCCCTCAGACCACCGCTGGCCTTTGAAGAACCGATTTCCTGCGTGTGCGCCCAGGTCGTGCTCGCATCACCGCCTACACGGCGGCCCAGAGCGATCTGCGGAGGAAAGGTCGATTTAGTGTAGGAAGCACCCGCTTCGATCAGCAGCACGCATTGATTGCGGTTTTCACTGAGCCGGCTGGCCATTACTGCACCGGCCGAACCACCTCCCACGATAATGATGTCGTAGTCGCGAGTAGCGATTTTGCTGTTTTTTGCAAAGGTCATAGAAGCAAGGCTCTTCTCAGGCAAATTTAATGGGGCCGATGGGCTGGCAACCGGAATGACGTGTTCGGTCCAAGCCGCGATGGCATGCGAGTAAGTTCATCTGGTGATGGAAGTTAGAGCGGCATTGATGGCGAGAGAAGGGCGATGAGTGGGAAGCACTGTTGCAGAAAAGCACTAATTTGAATCGTGGTATGGGCTTGTAATTGCTTTGACTGATTTTGTTATGATGTAACGAAATGGGGCGGTATCAGGGTTTATTGAAGATGACTGATGACTTTGCACTGGGTGGAATTTCCTATAACCCGGAAGCGGTGTTGAAGTCCTCGTCCAAGGGATGGGGATATGGTCGGATTGATCATGTGCATGCAGAAAGCGAGCACACCGTCGAGGTGAAAAGAGAGCAGCCCACCTTGATTCTGTTTGACGCCGGGGCGGCTACCGATGGCATGTCCTGGCTGGATGGCAAGAGGTCGACAGGCCCACGGTGTCTGGACAGGAAAATTGATCTGATTCCTGCTCACAGCGAGTTTTCAGGAAACTTTCATGGCCGGGGCAAAATCGCCTATACCGCGATCACAATAGATGAACGACTGGCTGCTTTTTTACCGAGTGGGGATAAGGGCCTGGTGCTATCTCCTTTGTTTACCCTTAATGAACCCAGGATTAGATGGCTGAGCGAACGGTTTGTGAGTGTGGATGACCCGCTCCATCGTGAGTCAATTGCCATTTTGTTGTTGGTCGAGATGTCTAAGGTCGAAGTAAGGGAGTATCGCTCGGCCCTGCCTGCACTCAAGCTCAGGTATTTGAAAGAATATGTACTGGAGAACTTACATCGTCCGATGGATTTGGAAGAGTTGGCGGGGTGTGTTGGCTTGAGCCCTTTTTATTTTTCCAGAGAGTTCAAGAAGGCGATTGGCGTTTCTCCGTATCAGTATGTAATAGAATGCAGGCTGCAGCTTGCAAATGGACTTATTGTCGATACGGATCGCTCTATTCTGGATATTGCCCTGGCCTGTGGCTTTAGCTCGGGAAGTCAATTCAGCAAGGTATTCTCGGATAAGTTTGGCATGACCCCGTCAATGGCCAGGAAACAATCAAGGTGAGTGCGGGAGCCCGTGGATTGAACAGGCAGGGAAGGGCAGGTACCCACCTGCAATCATCCGTCCAACGGGATAAAAGCAGGTGGTTCGCTGGCGCTTGCAGTCAGGCAATCGTCACACCGTAGCTGGACAAACTATCCAGGCCCACTCCGACAAGCGTCACCGAGTTCTCACCGAAGTGAAACACGGTGTTGTTGTCTACTTCAGAAGCAAAATCTCGATAGTCCGGGTTGTCGGCTGCTGCGCCAACCCCGATGAACTTCAAATTGTCCGAAGCATGAAAACCGAACACCTGGTCCTGGCCAAAATTGCCATGAAACAAGAAGGTGTTATTGCCGCCGCCTTGTGAGTTCAGGGTGTCGTTGCCGTTGCCGCCGACAAAGGTGACATTGGCCTTGTCACTGCTGAGTACGTCATTGCCGTTCTTGCCGAATAGCCAGTCGCCGTCGATCGTTGCGGCCAGCTGATTTTCCTGGGCGTTGCCATTGACCGAGTGTTGGTAGGCAGTCATCTCGTTACCGGTACGTAACCCGTCGACCGTCACGTCGTGACTCACGGTCTTGTTGAAAAAAATCCACGTGGTCTCTTGACTGGTCAGGGTGTCGATATCGCTGAGCACGCTGATGCCTCCAAGACCGTCACGTACATAAAGGGTATTGGGCCCGTCGTTCAAATCATCCTTGGCGCTGTCGTAGGCGAGCTGGAACTGGCTGAGGGAGCCTCGCAGGTCCAGCGTGTTGCTGCCCTGCCCACCGAGGACCATGTTGTAGCCGCCTCCGGTCTGGAACACATCGTTCCCCCCGCCACCTTCAAGGTAGTCGTTGCCTGCGCCGCCCCGCAGCAGGTCATTGTTTTCCGTACCGAGGACGAATGTCGGTCCGCTATGGGTTGAACCGTAGCGCCCAAGGTTTTCGACCCAGGTTGTACTTCCTGCCTCGGGTGATAGGTTTGAAACGACAATGGTCGAGTCCTCATGCGTCAGCTCATAGAATTCAGAGTCTGCGATCCGTTTCAAATAGGCGGCAATTTCCGCAGGCTCATGGACCAGCCAGGAAAGCGGATTGAATACCGAGTGGGGAAGGAGATTTTGCCAGAAACTGGCGTAGTGGCTGTTGAAGCTGATGATGTTGTCGGTTGTTAGCTCAACCGGGGAATCATGAGCGCCCAAACTCCCCCAGGTCAGCTGACCGTTTTCCATTAGGCGGAAGACCGGATCGTTTTCAGCTCCAAGGTTCAGGACTTTCTGGCTCGTACTCAGGCTTGGGGAAACCACGGCCACATAACTGGAGTCCTTGTAGAAACCGTCCCAGCGGTCTTCGCTTAGATCGGCCATGCTATTGACGGCCATTCCCCCAAGGCTTGCCCCGCCGATAACAATGTCTTGCCCTGCCAAACCGTGCTGCGAGGCATAGCTGGCAACGGAAGAAAGCAGGTTGCCGAATGCCAGGTAAGGATACTCGGTACCAAATCCTTGGGGATCGAATGCCGCCTGGAAGTTGTTTTTGAAGTCATGCAGGTAGTCCTGGATACCTGCCTCTGGAGGCCCCCCTGTGCCACGGAATCCAATGGCGATCTTGACCAGATTGCCGGCCTGGTCATATTGCCCCAGAACTTCTGCCTGGGCTGTTGCAACCGATGACTGTTCGCCGTAATAAGTACCGCGCTTATCTGTTATACCTTTGTAATCCAGGGTTTCTGCCGAAAGCTGTTTCCAGCCGGCAGTCGGTGTATCTATCAGATATTGCGTATAAGTTATGATGTCGTAAACATCATTGAACAGTTTCCGGTTTGCTTCGGCGCTCAAGCCTTTGTAATCAAATATAGCCATGGTTTACCTCGTTTTTGTTTTTGTGAGTATCCATCTGCAGCGTTCATGCATGGGCTGGCGGCTTGAAACAAGGGTGCTTATAAACGCGATGTATTTCCAAGTGGCGCGCCCAGTGCATTTTTGCGTGGTCCAGGCCAGACGCCTGCATCAGCTATCGGAGTGTGTTGCCAGCAGTGCGCTAGCCAACGCCATATCGCTGATTTTTAGATCCGGTTGAGAGGCTCGGATCTTCTGTATGGCGGCCTCAAGGTAAGGACCACGTATGGCGCCGTCGCTGGCGACAAAGCTGCTGGCATCATCTTGAATGGCCATGATTATTTTTTTGTCTGTCGAAGAAGTCAGATAGGTTGAACCGGTTGTCGCTCCGGACGAGAGGGCCTTGCTCCATAAGTCATTGATGGCCATCGCCGGGGTGGCGGACAGGGTAAGTAATGCAAGTAATGCAGTAGTCGTTGCAATGCGCACTATAAGGCTCCAGTCTGAATATTTTTTATAACAGGTACTCCTCTTGCAAAATGACGGATTTCTGGTGGCCAGAAGTCTTGCAGGAAAGAGTTGTTAGCTATATTTGGCGGAGTTGGTAGTTGCCTGTCTATATTTAAGTTGCCTGGTTTTGTTGTTTCTTGCTATTCGTTGTTAGTAGCTTTTTGGGAGTATTTACATTGCCGGTGACATTGAGTAGGTTTGATTCTCACTTTAAAGGCAGGGCTCTTTGCATGAGTAATAAGGCAGTGTTTGTTTTTGCATTTTCTGTGCTCGGTTTGACGGGCTGCAAGACACTTGAAAATGCTAGCACCTTGACGGCGTTTTCATCCAATCCAGTTGTGACTGCTTCATCTAAAGCGGGTGCGACAAAACAGTCGGTTCTCGCAGCAGGTGTAAAACCCACACGAGAACAGCCAACTAAGAATATTAAAGGTACTTGCCTCGATTTTTCTTTAGATAAAAACGGGCGCAGTGCCGATTATTATGTGGCTGTGAACAGTGAGGAGCGAGTCGTTGCGTTCGGCTTCGCCACCTGCGCCGAGGCGGAAAGCAGGAACATAATCGACAACAGTAAGCCGCCCGAGATGAAAAGCAAAAGCAACAAGGAGCTGCTGAGGACGATCCTGGAGTCGGATTGAGGCTGCCTTGCCCAGCCGGATGATCTGAAAAAGCGCTGGCAAGGATGCCGTTTATCAACGCGTTTTTGCTCGATAGGCCGAGGCCTGCCACTCCTCGAGCCTGAAGGCCTGCCGGACCTTATCTGTCCGTGCGATCGCAGGCCCCAGGCTTGTCGACGGCTCAGTGCGAGAGGGCTGCTGCCCTGGCGCGCGCCGCGTGCAGTTTCTTGTAGCTGTCGATCAGGCGCAGGTGGCGATCGAGCCCTTCCAACTGCATGTTGGTCGGGGTCAGGCCGTAAAAACGCACGCTGCCTTGCACCGAGCCGATCACCGCGTCCATCCGCTCGTTGCCGAACATGCGACGGAAGTTGGCTTCGTAGTCCGCCAGGTCGAGGTCTTCGTCGAGCTCCATCTCCAGCACCGCATTCATCGCCTGGTAGAACAGGCCACGCTCGACGGTGTTGTCGTTGTACTGCAGGAACATCTCCACGCATTCCTTGGCTTCTTCATATTGCTGCAAGGCCAGGAAGATCAGCAGTTTCAACTCCAGGATGGTCAGTTGGCCCCAGGCGGTGTTGTCGTCGAACTCGATACCGATCAGGGTGGTGATATCGGTGTAGTCGTCGAGCTCGCTGTCTATCAGGCGCTCGAGCAGCGCCTGCAACTCATCCTCGTCGAGGCGGTGCAGGTTGAGGATGTCTTCGCGGAAGAACAGCGCCTTGTTGGTGTTGTCCCAGATCAGGTCGTCCACCGGGTAGATTTCCGAATAGTCCGGCACCAGGATGCGGCAGGCGGTGGCGCCCAGGTGTTCGTACACCGCCATGTAGGCTTCCTTGCTCATGCCTTCGAGAATGCCGAACAAGGTCGCGGCTTCCTGGGCATTAGAGTCTGAGCCCTGGCCGGAGAAGTCCCACTCGACGAATTCGTAATCCGACTGGGCGCTGAAGAAGCGCCACGACACCACGCCGCTGGAGTCGATGAAGTGTTCGACGAAGTTGTTCGGCTCGGTGACCGCCTGGCCTTCGAACGTCGGCTGCGGCAAGTCGTTCAAGCCCTCGAAACTGCGGCCCTGCAGCAGTTCGGTAAGGCTGCGCTCCAGCGCCACTTCGAAGCTCGGGTGGGCGCCGAACGAGGCGAACACGCCGCCGGTGCGCGGGTTCATCAGGGTCACGCACATCACCGGGAATTCGCCGCCCAGGGATGCGTCCTTGACCAGCACCGGGAAGCCTTGCTCCTCCAGGCCCTGGATGCCGGCCAGGATGCCAGGGTATTTGGCCAGCACTTCCTGGGGCACGTCCGGCAGGGCGAATTCGCCTTCGATGATTTCGCGTTTGACGGCGCGCTCGAAGATCTCCGACAGGCACTGCACCTGGGCTTCGGCCAGGGTGTTGCCGGCGCTCATGCCGTTGCTGAGGTAGAGGTTCTCGATCAGGTTGGAAGGGAAGTACACCACCTCGCCATCCGACTGGCGCACGAACGGCAGCGAAACAATGCCGCGCTCCGCGTTGCCGGAATTGGTGTCGATCAGGTGCGAGCCGCGCAGTTCGCCATCGCGGTTGTAGATCTTCAGGCAGTAGGGGTCGAGGATTTCGCTGGGCAGTTCATCCTTGGGGCCCGGCTTGAACCAGCGCTCGTCCGGGTAGTGGACGAACTCGGCGTTGGCGATCTCTTCGCCCCAGAACTGATCGTTGTAGAAGAAGTTGCAGTTCAGGCGCTCGATGAACTCGCCCAGGGCCGACGCCAGCGCGCCTTCCTTGGTCGCGCCCTTGCCGTTGGTGAAGCACATCGGCGACTGCGCATCGCGAATGTGCAGCGACCAGACGTTGGGCACGATATTGCGCCAGGAAGCGATCTCGATCTTCATCCCCAGGTCCGCGAGGATCGCCGACATGTTGGCGATGGTCTGCTCCAGCGGCAGGTCCTTGCCGGCGATGCAGGTGCGGGTGCCCGACTCCAGGCCCGGCATCAGCAGGGCCTGGGCATCGGCGTCGAGGTTTTCCACTTCCTCGATCACGAACTCGGGACCGGTCTGCACCACCTTTTTCACCGTGCAGCGGTCGATGGAGCGCAGGATGCCCAGGCGGTCCTTCTCGGAGATGTCCGCCGGCAGCTCGACCTGGATCTTGAAGATCTGGTTGTAGCGGTTTTCCGGGTCGACGATGTTGTTCTGCGACAGGCGAATGTTGTCGGTGGGGATGTCGCGGGTCTGGCAGTACAGCTTGACGAAGTACGCCGCGCACAAGGCCGACGACGCCAGGAAATAGTCGAACGGACCCGGCGCCGAACCATCGCCCTTGTAGCGGATGGGCTGGTCTGCCACCACCGTGAAGTCGTCGAACTTGGCTTCGAGCCGGAGGTTGTCGAGAAAGTTGACCTTGATTTCCATGGGGGATTACCAGCAGTACGAGCAAAAAATTGGCCGGTATTATCCGGCTTTTCAGCGCGAAGTCTTGTGCTTTTCGGCGCGGGCTGCCGGCCGGTCCGGGGCCGGTTCAGTGACAAGCGCAACGCGGGGGTGCTGCCCAGGGCAGTGGTCGGCCAGTAAAGTATCCAGCGTTGTGGAAATTCATTACCTTGCCCGTTATGAGCGGTGCATTTGCCAGGAGAAGGTCGTGAATATCAGAGACAACCCGCAAGACTACAAGGACCTGAAGCACGCCGTGGGTTTGCTGGAGTCGCCCTCCCTGACGGCGAGGCTGTCCGGTTTGCTCGGTTCGCCCATCGAAAGCGCGGTAAAGGCCTTGCCTGATCCGGTCGCGAAGAAGATCAACGGTGCCGTGACCGCGGCGCTGCATTCGTCCGCCGATGCGGCGCTGTGGAGCCTGGAAAACAGTCCGAAAAAACCTGCGTCGACACTGTTGCACAAGATGTATGCCGCGACTTCGGGGGCTGTTGGCGGTGCCTTCGGTTTCGCCGCGCTGTTTGTCGAGCTGCCGGTGTCTACTACCATCATGATGCGCTCCGTGGCCGACGTGGCACGCAGCGAAGGTTTCGACCTGGACGACTTTTCCACCAAGCAGGCCTGTATCGAGGTGTTCGCCATGGGCGGCAACAGCCAGGCCGATGATGCGACGGAGACGGGCTACTACATCACCCGCAGCTTTACCACCCAGACCATGCAGCAGTTGGCCAAGGAGCTGGCCGCCATTGCCGCACGGCAGGGGACCGATGCGGTGAGCAGGTTGACCCCGGGGCAGGCCGGAAAATGGCTGGCTGTGCTGATCGAGAAAGTCGCCACCCGTTTTGGCGTGACCATTTCCAGCAAGTTCGCGGCGCAGGCGGTCCCGGTGATCGGCGCCTTTACCGGCGCGACCATCAATGCGCTGTTCACCGATTTTTATCAGGACATGGCCCGGGGGCATTTCACCGTCAAGCGGCTGGAGGAAAGGTACGGCTACGAACAGATCAAGAGCGAGTATGGGGAGATTGTGAGCAAGAGGTTGGCGGGGTAGGAAGTGGGGCCTCATCCACATGGCCGATCTTCGTCAAATCACAATCGCTGCTGCATACCTTTTCATTCGACAGGACATCAAGCGTTGAGCAAGCGGATTTATATCAGCGGAGCTTCCGGGGCAGGAGTAAGCACCTTGGGAGCGGCATTGGCGGACAGCCTTCAAGTGCCTCACTTTGATGTTGATGATTACTATTGGTGTCCGACGGATCCCCCCTTTGAACAATCACGTCCGCCTGAAGAAAGACTCCTTTTGCTAAAACGGGCACTGGCTGATCTGCCCTGGGTACTGTCCGGCTCATTGGATGATTGGGGAGCCGAGTTGATTCAACGCGCCGATCTGGTGGTGTTCATTGATACTCCGACCTTACTGCGTCTGGAACGCTTGAGATCACGCGAGCTGCAACGGTATGGCCAACGTATTCTGCTCGGGGGCGATATGCATGCGAACCACCAAAAGTTTCTCGCGTGGGCCGAGAGCTATGAAACGGGCAGTCGGGCAGGCCGAAGCAGACCCAGGCATGAGCTGTGGCTCAAGCATCTGACTAAACCTACCTTAAGGTTGAATGGAGAGATGACGGTCGCAGAGTTGTTGATGAATGTCCTCACGGCGATCCCAGACTTGCATCACCAGAAGTCGACACGCGCCTGAGTCAGCGTTTATCCCGGCCTGCAGGTTCCTCTTGCTCATCGCTGACTGACAGCAGGCTGGCAGTCCACTCTTGCGTGGCACTGTATCGGGCGTAATAAGCAAGCTTCTCTGTCTCGCTCAAGCCTGTAAAAAACGGCAAAAAGTACTGGTCGTTGTAGTAGCCCTGGGCGCCTTGTAACGACTCGCCCCACCAGGCGGGCGGGTAGCCCTCGAAGGCGATCCAGGGGGGCGGAACGGCGAAACGCTGGCAATGGATCGCCTCGAGAAAATCGGGGCAGTTGGTCACCAGGCGCAGGGTGATGGCGTTGAATTCCCGGGGCGATACCAGGCTAATCAGCTGCCGGTCATGTGGCGCATTTGCATACTGCCTGACGGGGAGGTCGTTGAAACGGCGTTCGTGGATCAGGGCGAAACTGCACGCGACGAGGGCCTGGAACGAGTCCAGGTCCTGGGCATCGATCAGCAGGGCGCAGTAGTAGGCCTGCACGGCGCCGTGTGCCAGGGGGACGAGGTGAGGCAAGGCGGGCAGGATGGGCGCGGGGGATGGCAGCGGCGCGGTAAAGATCGCCTGGAGTTCAGGCCGGGAGTACCCCAGGATCTGTTCCCGGGGGGCTCGCGCCATCAGGTTTTTCAGCCGCTGGAAAAGGCTCATGATCGTCCCTGTTGCTGCTCGCTTCGGCGCCTGTCAGGCCGACTCGACCTCGCGCCCATGGGCCGCCGCGGCCAGTTGCCCGGTATCGACCCGCACGAAGACCGAGTCGCCCACCGCCGTCAGCACATCGCCGGCATACACCTCGCAGATCACCCGGCTCTTGCGGCCGACTTTGCCTTCGACCCTGGCGCGCAGGGTCAGGGGCACGCCCATCGGCGTCGGCTTGATGAATTTGATGCCCAGGTTGCCGGTCACGCAGTCGATGCGCGGCAGGCTGCCGGGCGTGCGTTGTTCGGCGCGGTAGTGGTAGGCCATCGCGGTCCAGTTCGAATGGCAGTCCACCAGCATGGCGATCAGGCCGCCGTAGACCAGCTCGGGCCAGCCGCAGTACTTGGCGTCCGGCAGGTGCTCGGCCAGCACATGCACCCCATCCTCGTGCCAGTGGCTCTTGAGGTGCAGGCCATGGGGGTTGTTGCCGCCACAGCCATAACAAACGCCGTCCGGCGCGGTGCGGTCTTGCAGGGAGAGTGGGTGCATGGGGCTTGCCTTTCTTATTGTTGGAGAAGGCCCTGGCGCGGTCGTCGACGAGGCGGCCGGCCAGGACCGATTCAGGCGGCCTGTGCCTGGATCTGCAACTGGCCTTCGACGTCCTTGACCAGCCCGCTGGCCAGCAGCAGGGGCAGCAGGCGCTTGTGCAGTTGCGGCTCGACGAACTCCTTGACGGTGTCCAGCGCGAGGTTGCCGCTGACTTCCAGCTCGGTCTTGGTGTAGGACAACCAGGCCTTTTTCAGCGCCAGCAGGACATCGCTGCCGGCGGTGTTGGCGAAGCGCCGGTGGGTCACCTGGCCGTCGAATTCGAAGCTGTGCCGGTAGGCATAACCGCTCTCGTCGCCCGCACTGGCGACACAACGACCGCAGGTGCATTGGCCGTCGCCGAAGGCCGTGCGCAGATAGGTGTTGAAGTCCACCACGGGCTTGAGCCCCAGGCGCTTGTCGACTTCGAACAGATCCCCGGTCAGTTTTTCTTCCGTACTCAACGTCAATTCCTCACAGTCATGCGGCTTTTTACAGGGCCGCACGATACCAGCCGGACGCGTGCGAGGGGAATTTTCTGCCCGCGAGGTGGACCACCGACGCTTGTAGCGACTGCCCAAGGCTGGCCATTGGGCGCTGGGTAACCGGGTGGCCATTAAAAGAGAGGCACATTGCCTTCTTCCGGCCCGTGGCGTGCTGGCCCCGCACGCGCCGAAGTCTCGCCAAAATCACTTTAATTTCAGATGCTTAGGTGGATCGAAAAATGCGCAATGTATGGATGACGCTGAGCTCGTTCGCCCTGGTCGGCGCGGCATTCGCGGCCGAGGGCAGGGAGTTGCCGGCCAATGACCGCTATATGTGCAGTTGGGGCGCGGGGACGGCGGCGCGAGCGCAGGAGCTGAAGCTGTCGGGCGTTTCGCTGTACGCCGCGCGGCAGAAGCTGCAGACCTACAAGTTCAGCAAGGGCTGGATGCGCATGATGGCCATGGGCATCACCGAACAGACCTACGACAGCCCGTCGCGGGCCAAGCCGGCCACGGTGCGCCAGAGCTTTTATGAGGATTGCGTGCGTTTCAAGCTGGCGCGCAAATGACCGCGGGAGTCGCCGGCAACAGGCTGCCATGCTGGCCCGGAGGGCGCTGGCCGTGGGCGCGCGAATTTCGGTTGCGGCTCATGTACCCGGCCTTTGGGGTGATGAATCGCAAACTCGACGGTGCATCTGATCCGTATTTTTCTTTTGCACCTGCGTCTGTATCGGGATCAGTTCCGGCCGGACAATAAACGCACCCTCAGGCACCACGGCCTACCGGCTGGAACCTGAAGGGGCGTTCTGTTTTTCGCACCGGCGAAAACCTATTGTTCAGGAGGCCTTTATGGCGAAGATGGCGATTTTCTTGTTTGGATTCTTGACGCTGACCATCGCGATCGGGGTGCTGGCCACCATTTCCCCGACCTGAGCGGAACCCATCGGGCCGGTCCACTCTTCCAGGGGCGGGAGGGGACCGTCATGTGGAAAACCGCTTCGCCCCCGCCACGCATGAAATCACCGCCACGGTCACCCCCAGCATGCCCAGGCTCACGGGCTCATGCAGCAGGGTGGCCGCCAGCGCCAGGCCAAAGAAGGGTTGCAGCAACTGCAACTGGCCAACGGCAGCGATACCGCCCTGGGCCAGGCCGCGATACCAGAACACAAACCCCAGCAACATGCTGAACAGCGCCACATACGCCAGGCTCAGCCAGGCGGGCGGGGTGATGCCGGCCAATGTGGGCGGGGCGCTGAACAGGGTCAGCGGCAGCATGATCGGAAACGACAAGACCAGCGCCCAGCAAATCACCTGCCAGCCGCCCAGGGTCCTGGACAGTTTCGCCCCCTCCGCATAACCCAGGCCGCACGCCAGGATGGCCAGCAGCATCAGCAGGTCGCCGGCCGGCGCGACGCTCAGCCCCTGGGACACCGCGAACCCCACCACCAGCAGGCTGCCCAGCCCCGAGAACAGCCAGAACACCGGCCGCGGTCGCTCGCCGCCGCGCAGCACGCCGAACGCCGCGGTGGCCAGTGGCAGCAGGCCGACAAAGACGATGGAGTGGGCCGAGGTGACGTATTGCAAGGCCAGCGCGGTCAGCAGCGGGAAGCCCACGACCACGCCCAGGGCCACGATTGCCAGGGGCCACAGCTGGTGTCGGCTCGGGCGTTTTTCCTTGAACAGCAGCAACAGGCACAAGGCGAGAACCCCGGCGATGCTGGCGCGGGCCACGGTCAGGAACAGCGGGGCGAACTCCAGCACGGCCACCCGGGTGGCCGGCAGCGAGCCGCTGAAAATCAGCACGCCGATAAAGCCGTTGAGCCAGCCGCTGGCGGTCGTTGGTGTGCTTGGGTGTCGCAAGTTCGATATGCGTTCCATGGCAGGACTCTGGGCTGTCGGGAAATGAGCGCAGCGGGAGGCGATTGCGCCTGTGCTGTTCCGGGCTCATCCTAGGCAGGCTGATCAATACAATCAAAATATTGTCATGGATACATTCGCCTATGGCCCGTGCCCGCTACAAACAACTGGTCGACGCTCTGGCCGCCGATATCCGTGGCGGAACCTTGCCGCCCGGCACCCGCTTGCCCACTCACCGCGATCTGGCCGCCCGGGAAGGGCTGGCGCTGGTCACGGCCTCGCGGGTGTACGCCGAGCTGGAGGCGATGGGGCTGGTCAGCGGCGAAGCCGGGCGCGGCACCTTCGTTCGCGAGACCGCGCTGCCCCCCGGCCAGGGCATCGATCAGCAGCCGCTGGCGGCGGGCACCCTGGACCTCAACTTCAACTATCCCGCGCTTCCGGGGCAGGCCGAATTGTTGCGCGGGGGCCTGCGCCAGCTGGCCGCCGCCGGCGACCTGGAGGCGCTGCTGCGCTACCAGCCCCACAGCGGCCGGCCCCATGAGCGGGCGGTGCTGGCACGTCATCTGGCCTCTTGCGGGCTGAAGGTGACGGCGGAGCAATTGTCGATCGTCAGCGGCGCCCAGCACGGCCTGGCGGCGACGGTGATGGCGCTGCTCAAGCCCGGCGACGTGGTCGCCACCGACGCCCTGACGTACCCGGGTTTCAAGGTGGTGGCCGATGCCCATGGCGTGGAGCGGGTGTCGATCGCCCTCACTGCGCAGGGCCCCGACCTGGATAGCCTCGAACAGTTGTGCCGCAGCCGGCGGGTGCGGGCGGTGTACGCCATGCCGACCCTGCACAACCCCATGGGCTGGGTGCTGGACCTGGCCTGGCGCGAGCGCCTGGTGCGGATCGCCCGGCAGCACCGCCTGCTGATCATCGAGGATGGCGCCTATGCCTTTCTCGCCAAGGATCCGCCCCCGCCGCTGGCGGCCCTGGCGCCGGAGCTGACGGTCTATGTGTCGGGATTTTCGAAGAACGTCGCCACCGGCCTGCGGGTCGGTTTCGTGGTCGCGCCGCTGGCCTGGGTGCCGCAGATCGAACGGGTGATCCGCGCGACCACCTGGAACACCCCCGGGGTGATGACGGCGCTGGTCTGCAACTGGCTCGACGACGGTACGGTGCAGCGCCTGGAGGAAGAAAAGCGCCAGGACGCAAGCGCCCGGCAGGCCCTGGCCAGGGAGGTGCTGGCCGGCCTCGACTGCATCACCCATCCGGCCTCGTATTTCCTCTGGCTGCCGCTGCCCGAGGAAGCGCGCGCCGATCAGGTGGCGATGGCGCTGCTGCGGGAAAACGTCTCGGTGTCCCTCGCCGAGCCCTTCGTCAGCGCCGCGCCCGTGCCCCATGCCATTCGCCTGGCCCTGGGGTCGGTCGATCCGGACACGTTGCGGGTGGCGCTGGAAAGGGTGCGGCGGGTGATTGGCCAATACGTTTATTGAGGGCCTCCCGCGCCCGGGGCGCGGGAGGCGGTGCCATCAGACCTTGAACTGCGTCACCAGGCCATTGAGCTCCACCGCCAGGCGCGACAGGTCCTGGCTGGCGGCGTTGCTCTGGTTGGCCCCGGCCGAGGTCTGGGTCGCCAGGTCGCGGATGTTCACCAGGTTGCGGTCCACTTCGCGGGCGACCTGGGCCTGTTCTTCGCTGGCGCTGGCGATCACCAGGTTGCGTTCGTTGATCGAGGTGATGGCCTGGGTGATCTGGTCCAGCGCCAGGCCCGAGGCCCGCGCGGCTTCCAGGGTCAGATGGGCGCGTTCGTTGCTGTGGCGCATGGCGCTGACCGCGCCTTCGGTGCCTTCTTCGATGGTGTTGATCATGCTTTCGATTTCCTGGGTCGACTGCTGGGTGCGGTGGGCGAGGGCCCGCACCTCGTCGGCGACCACGGCGAAACCGCGCCCGGCATCGCCGGCCCGCGCGGCCTCGATGGCGGCGTTGAGGGCCAGCAGGTTGGTCTGCTCGGCGATGGAGCGGATCACCTCCAGGACCTGGCCGATATTGCGCACATCCACCGCCAGGTGCTCGACCTGCTCGCAGGTGCGGGTGACCTCGTCGGCCAGGTCGCCGATGGAGTCGACGGTGTGCTGCACCTGCTCGCGCCCGTGGTGCGCGGTGGTGTCGGTTTCCCGCGAGGCTTCCGAGGTGCTGACGGCGTTGCGCGCCACTTCTTCCACGGCCGCGGTCATCTCGTTGACCGCGGTGGCAGCCTGTTCCAGCTCGTTGCTCTGCTGGTGCAGGGTCTTGCTGGAATCTTCGGTCACCGCATGCAGCTCCTCAGCGGCCGAGGCCAGCTGGTTGGAGGAATCGGCGATCTTCTGCAGGGTGCTGCGCAGGCTGTTCTGCATGCGTTGCAGGGCGTGCAGCAGGCGGGCGGGCTCGTCGCTGCCGGTGACGCTGATGGTGTGGCACAGGTCGCCGCTGGCGATGGTCTCGGCGACCTCCACGGCCTGGCCCAGGGGCCGCACGATGCTGCGGGTGAGGACGATGGCCAGGCCGACGGTCAGCACCAGCACCACGCCGAGGATCGTCAGCACCAGCCCGATCGCGCTGTGGAACACTTCGTTGCTGCGCGCGGCCGCCGCTTCGCCGCCGTGGGTGTTGACCTCGACCACCGTCAGCAACTCCTTGAGCATGGCGTCGGCATTGGTCAGGAACGGCCCGCCGTCGACGATCGCGATAGCCTCGTCCCGGCGACCCTGGCGCGCCAGCTCCAGGACGCGCTGCTGGTCCTTGAGGTACAGCGCCTTGACGCCCAGGAAGCGCGCATATGCGGCCTGTTCCTCGGGGTCGACACTGAGTTTTTCGTAGACCAGCTGCTGGGCCGACAATTGCTCGTCGAGTTGATTGATCAGGTCCAGCAGGACATCGACCTCGTTCTTGTCGCGAACCACCAGCTGGCGCAGGGTCAGGGTGCGGATCTGGGTGCTGGTCAGGGCCATGGCGTTGGCGGCGACGATTGAGGGCAGCCAGTTCCTGTCGACCTCGAGCGACTGCTCGTTCATGCGGCGCATCTCCAGCAGGGAGAAGGTCCCCAGCGCAACCGCCAGCAGCGCGATCAGGGCAAAACTGAGGCCGGCGCGGCGGGAAATGTTCATCGATCGTAAAAGCATGACTGTGTTCCTTGTGGCGGCAAAAGGCACAACCTGCGTGGCATCCGGCAGGTTCGCAGCAAAGCGGCGCGCGACCGGAAAGGCTCCGGGGCGTCGTCGGTTCTCACAGGCAAGGCAGGCGGGAGGCGCATCGGGGCGCCTTCTTTATGGGCGTTTCCGGGGGGACGAGGTGGCACGGGCCCTGCCGGAAAGGCGGCGATGATATCACAATGATGTCGCTGTTTTGGCCGAAATGGCCTGGGAGCGAGCAATGAAAAAGGCGAGCCATGGCTCGCCTTGAGTTCTCCGGATGAGCTATCGGGGCCTCGTCAGTTCAGGAGCGAGAGGTAGCTCTTGATGTCGAACCGGCTGTCTCGGTTGAACGACAACCAATTGGAGAGGCTGCACAGGAACGCGAAAATGGCGTTGTCGCCGGTGGCTTCATAGTTTCCCGTGGGCTCGAAACTGAAAAAGTAAGCAGGATCGAGGCACAGGATGCCAGTGGGATAAAGCTGTTTCTTTTTCCTGCATTCCTTGTACAACAGATCGGACAGTTTTTTTTCTGCTGGCCCTTTGAACGCGATGATGTAGGAGGGAACGATATATTGGTTGTTGAGCCTGAAGTCCTTCTTCGACTTTTTTCGTTGTAGCCGTTGGACCGCATCGCTTTGTGCAAATGCCTCGGCCTTCTGCTTGCCTAGGTCGGACTTCACTTCGATGGCCGCCGCCACGGTGTCGGCGAAATAGAGCCGTTGCTTGCCGGAGGTGATGGGCAGGCTGAAGCTCTGCTCGCACTCTAGGACGATATCCACCTGGCCCGAGGTTTTCCCGTAGCAGTCCATGATGACCCCGGACCCGTAGCGCACATTCTGCGGCAGCACGCGCGCCAGCAGGCTTTCGATGATCAGCTCCCGTTCGTTGCCGATGACCGTCGTCGGATACTTCTGCGATTGCTTGTGGCCGAGCATCAGGTTTTCCCTGAGCGTCTCGATGCTGTTGAGTAACAGGTCTGTCCCTGACATGGCGGATTCCTTGTGATGTTCGATGGAAGGGCGGCCCCGCTGGAGCCGAGGCCGCCCGACAGTAAGAAAGCGGGGCGGTGGTGTAAAGACCTTTATCGAACGCCGCGTGGGGCGCTCCCCAGAGTCTGGCTCAACCGTGCTGCATGCCCGCCCGCTTGAGCAGCTGCTTGCAGCGTTCCGACAGGTGCGTCACCCGCAGCTGCTTGCCGGCCTTGGCGTAGCGCTCGCGCAGGGTCTTCAGGGCGGCGATGGCCGAGTAGTCGACGAAGCTCAGGTGACGGCAGTCGAGGGTGACGTGCTGCGGATCGCCCGCCGGGTCGAAGTGGTTGAGGAAGGGTGTGGTCGAGGCGAAGAACAGCGTGCCGTGGACCCGGTACAGCTTGCTGCCGTCGGCTTCCTCGTGGCTGTCGGCGTACAGCTCGCGCGAGTGCTGCCAGGCGAAGTTGAGGGCGGCGATGACGATGCCGCACAACACCGCGGTGGCCAGGTCGGTGAACACGGTGATGAGGGTCACGGCGACGATCACCAGCATGTCGTTGAGCGGCACCTTGTGCAGCACCCGCAGCGAGCCCCAGGCGAAGGTCTGCTGGGACACCACGAACATCACCCCGGCGACCACCCCGGACAGCCGGCCGCGGCCGCCGGAACCGAGGTTGATCACGGTCTGGCCGATCATCGCGCAGCCGCCCATGCCGCCGAACAGGCCGGAGGCGATATTGGCCGCGCCCAGGGCCACGCACTCGCGGTCCGGTTCGCCGCGGCTCTCGGTGATTTCGTCGGTCAGGTTGAGGGTCAGCAGGGTTTCCAGCAGGCCGACCATGGCCATCAGGAATGCGTAGGGGGCGATGATGCCGAGGGTTTCCAGGTTCCAGGCGATGTCCGGCAGGGCGAACCGCGGCAGGCCGCCGGCGATATGCGCCATGTCGCCCAGGGTGCGGGTCGGCAGGTCGAGCAGGTACACCAGCAGGCCGACCCCGAGGATCGCCACCAGCGCCGGCGGCACCGCGCGGCTCAGGCGCGGCAGCAGATAGACGATGGCCATGGTCAGCGCGACCAGGCCCGCCATCAGCCACAGGGACGGGCCGCCGAGCCAGCGTTCGCCGGCCTTGAAGTGCTCCAGCTGGGCCAGGGCGATGATGATCGCCAGGCCGTTGACGAAGCCGAGCATCACCGGATACGGCACGATCCGCACCAGCTTGCCCAGGCGCAGCAGGCCGAAGGCGATCATGATCAGGCCGCCGAGCAGCACCGTGGCCAGCAGGTACTGCACGCCGTGCTGTACCACCAGCGCGACGATCACCACTGCCATCGACCCGGCGGCCCCGGAAATCATGCCCGGGCGACCGCCGAACAGGGCGGTCAGGGTACAGAGGATAAAGGCCCCGTACAGGCCCATCAGCGGGTTGAGGTGGGCCACCAGGGCGAAGGCGATGCACTCGGGCACCAGCGCGAACGAAGTAGTGAGGCCGGCCAGGACATCGGCGCGAAGACGAGCGGGTTTCATGAAGTACCTGAGAGGGCGGCCAGCGATGGCCGCAAGGGCGGGAATTGCAAGGACGGCGAATGTTACGGAATAACCGTTGCGCCGGCCACCCGGGGCTTGTATTGCCGGGCGTCGGCAGCAAGACTGCGCGACCGCAGCCCCGGCAGCCGAGGAGTCCCCATGCCATCCAGTAAACGCGAGCAGGCACGCATCGAGCGCCGCCTGGTCGCCAGCCTCACCGACGCCTGCGAAACCGCCAAGGCACAGATCGACGGTTTTGCCTGGCTGACCCACGTCGTCGACAACGCGGCGTTTCCCGCCAGCCTGCACGTGGTGTGGGTGTTCGCCACCCAGGCCGACAAGAGCCGGGCCCTGGCCAGCGGGCAGGGCGCACGCATGCTCGAACTGACCGCCCGGGCGCTGGCCGAGGCCGGCATCGAGTTGCCGGCGCTGGCGGCCCATGTGCAGTACGACAGCGAAGAACAATGCCGGCGCGTCAACGGTGGCGACTGGCAGCGACGGCTGGCGCGACTGAACCCGCGGCGCGGCTGAAAGCTGCAGGCCAGAGCGCGGCGAATCGTCGCACTGGCGCGAATTGCACACAACCTGTCATCCATTTGGCAGGAACCGGCCCCCCTCGTTTGTTACCATGCGGCGTTTTTTACGGATGGCCCGCCCGGTGGGTCGTCTGGACTTCCGGCTCCTGAAAGGGCGGTAACGAATGAGTGTTTTGTTGAGTCGTCGCGAGGTGCTCGCGGGTATGGGGGTGTTGGGGCTCGGCCTGCTGGCCGGCTGCGATACCCGCGGGCAGCTGTCGTTCAAGTACGGCAAGGACCTGAGCGACAAGATCATGGGGCGTACCTTCAAGCTGAAGGACACCGAGGGCAATGTCAGGACCCTGTCGAGCTTCAGCGGCCTGATGCCAATGGTGTTCTTCGGTTTCACCCAATGCCCGGCCATCTGCCCGACGACGCTGGCGCGCGCGGCCCAGGCCAAGAAACTGATGGGCCGCGACGGCGAGCGCCTGCAGGTGATCTTCATCACCCTGGACCCCGAGCGCGATACCCCGGCGGTACTGGACGCCTACGTCAAGGCCTTCGACCCGACCTTCGTCGCGCTGTACGGCACCCTGGAAGAAACCGCGGCCACGGCCAAGGAATTCGACGTGTTCTACGAGAAGATCCCCAGCGGCTCGACCTACACGCTGTCCCACACCGCCACCAGTTTTGTCTACGACTCCCGGGGCACGCTGCGCCTGGGATTGTCCCAATCGCTTACCGCGCAAGAGTGTGCGGAAGATTTACTGACCGTCATGGAGGTCTGCTGATGTATCCGGCCCTGAATCAAACTACTGTCGCCCAACGCGCCAAGCGCATCCTGCTCGGTCTGTCGCTGCTGGGCCTGGCCGGCCATGCCGCGGCCCAGACCCAGGTCACCGACGCCTGGGTGCGCGCCACCGTCGCCGGGCAACAGGCCACCGGGGCATTCATGACCCTGACCGCCAGCGACGACAGCAGGCTGCTTGGTGTGGCTTCGCCGGTGGCCAAGACTGTGCAGATCCACCAGTCGACCATGCATAACGACGTGATGAGCATGCGCCCGGCGGACTTCGTCGAGCTGCCGGCCGGCAAGGCCGTGGCCCTGGATCCGCATGGCTACCACGTGATGCTGATCGACCTGGTGGCCCAGGTGAAGGAAGGCGACAAGGTGCCGCTGACCCTGACCGTGGAAAACGCCAAGGGCGAGAAGGAGTCGATCAAGGTCGAGGCCCAGGCGCGCGCGCTGAACATGGCCGACCACGGCGCGATGCAGCACTGATGCCGCGCGGCTGAAGCATGGCCAAGGACATCGCCAACCCCTGTATCGCCGTGTGCCAGTTGAGCGGCGACCTGTGCCTGGGTTGCGGGCGCAGCAAGGACGATATCCGCCAATGGAAACGCATGAAGCGCCCGGAGAAAATGGCCGCGGCGCAGCGGGCGAGCCAGCGCTTGAAAGCGTTGCGCAAGAAGGCCGACCGCTGATTCTCCCTCCGGCCGGCCATTGCGCGCCGGCCTTCAGATAGCCGGCGTTTGCGCGGCGCACTCGCGCAACCAGGCGATACAGGCCGCGACTCGACGTGGCAGGGCTTCCAGGGCTGGGTGGACCACGTAGTAGTCGTATTCGCCGCTGCGGGTAAAACCGCTGAACGGCAGCACCAGGCGGCCTTGCCCGATCGCCTCGCTGACCAGGTGCTCGCGGCCGATCGCCACGCCGGCATGGTGGAGGGCGGCGGTGACGCACAGGTCCGAGCGATCGAAGGTCACCCCGCGTTCGGGCATCGGCATGTCGCCCTGCTGGCGCAGCCACAGCGCCCATTCGGAGTCGAAGGTGGCGTGGTCCCAGGCCAGCGAATCATGCAGCAGGGTGCAGTGCTCAAGTCGCTCGAGCGCCCCGGTCAGCCCGTGGCGCTCGGCGTATTGCGGGCTGCACACCGGCGCGACCCGTTCCTGCATCAGCTTGTGCGCCACCAGCCCATGGAACTCGCCATTGCCGTAGTACAGCGCCAGGTCGATCTGCCGGGTGCGGAAGTCGATGCGGTCGTTGCCCACGCGCAGGTCCAGCCGAACCCCGGGAAAGCGCAGGCCGAACTCGGCCAGGCGCGGCACCAGCCAGGAATGGGCGATGGACGGATGGGCGTACAGGGTCAGCGGCCCGGCCAGGTCGGCGTCGACCGGCTGGGCCAGGACTTCGGACAGATCGCCCAGGGCCTGCTGCAGGATGGCGAAGATGCGCTCACCGGCCTCGGTCAGTTGCACCCGCCGGGTCAGCCGCCGGAACAGCGGGATCGACAGCTCCGCCTCCAGCCGCGCAATGCGATGGCTGACCGCGCTGGCGGTCAGGCACAACTCGTCGGCGGCCTTGCTGAAGCTCAGGTGGCGGGCCGCGACCTGGAAGGTGAACAGGTTCGAGAACTGGCTGCTGTTGAGCTTGGCTTCCAGTCGGGGCGGTAGGTTGTACAAGCCGGCGCTTCTCCTGTCGGTCGGTTATGAGCCTTGCAGCACCCGGGCGCCTTGCGCCAGGTAGGCCTGCATCTCGGTTGGCGGAACCATGCTGCCGCCCGTGGCCCAGACCAGGTGGGTGGCCCGGGCGTATGCCTCGGCGGGCATGCCGCTGCGCCGCAGGTACTGCTCGCGCTGGGCCTGCACGCGGGCGACGCCGGGGACGCCGGCCACCGCCGAGGGCTCCAGGTGCAACCCCTGGTGCTTGGCCATCAGCCACACCAGGGCATGCAGTTCGTCGTCGCTGACGGTGTAGTAGCCCTCGATCAAGCGCTGCATGGCACGGCCGACGAACCCCGAGGCGCGGCCGACGGCCAGGCCGTCGGCCGCGGTGAGGTTGTCGATGCCGAAGTCCTGTACCGATACCGCGTCATGCAGCCCGGTGTGCACCCCCAGCAGCATGCACGGCGAATGGGTGGGCTCGGCAAATATACAGTGAACGGCATCGCCGAACGCCAGCTTCAAGCCGAACGCCACGCCGCCCGGGCCGCCGCCGACGCCGCAGGGCAGGTAGACGAACAGCGGGTGCTGCGCATCGACCTTGATCCCGGCCTGTTCCAGTTGCCGGCTCAGGCGCTCGGCGGCCACCGCGTAGCCGAGGAACAGGTCGGTGGAGTTCTCGTCGTCGACGAAATGGCAGGCCGGATCGGCGCTGGCCTGCTGGCGCCCCTGGGCCACGGCGAGGCTGTAGTCGCTCTGGTATTCCATGACCTGCACGCCATGGGCGCGCAGCTTGTCCTTCTTCCATTGGCGGGCGTCGGCCGACATGTGCACCGTGACCTGGAACCCCAGCCGGGCGCCCATCAGGCCGATGGACAGGCCCAGGTTGCCGGTGGAGCCCACGGCGATCCGGTAGCGGCCGAAGAACGCCCGGGCCGCGGCGGAGTCGAGCACGCTGTAGTCCTGGTCCAGGCGCAGCAGACCGGCCTCCAGGGCCAGGCGCTCGGCATGCTTGAGCACCTCGTAGATGCCGCCGCGGGCCTTTATCGACCCGGAAATCGGCAAGTGGCTGTCCTGCTTGATCCACAGCGCACCGGGCAGCGGCTGTCCGTAGCGGCTCGCCAGCACGGCCTGCAAGGCCGGCAACGGCTGGATCGGCGATTCGAGAATGCCCTGGTTGGCCCGGGTTTCCGGGAAGGCCACGGAAAAATACGCGGCGAAACGCTCGAGGCGCGCACTGGCCTCGGCCACGTCCGCGGCGCTCAGGGGCACGTCGCCCAGGCCCGCGGCCAGGGGCGCGCGGGTGGGGGTGAACCAGGTGGTTTCGCGCAACGCGATCAACTCGTCAAGCAGCGGGTAACGGTGGGTCCAGGTAGCGAGTGGCTGGCCTGCGATCATGGGGAACTCCGGTAGCTCAGGTTTAAAAGGGGCAGGTTCAAAGGATCAGGTTCAAAGGAAATGCGAGAGGCCGAGGGTCAGCAGCAGGGCGACCACCGAGGCCAGGACCGTGGCGCTGGTGAAGGTCTTGAGCGCCTCGGCCAGCGATACCCCGAGGTATTCCTTGACCACCCAGAAGGCCGAATCGGTAACGTGGGTCCAGCCGATGGCCCCGGCGCCGATGGCGACCACGACGATCTCCCGGCTGTAGCCGGTGCCGGCGCCCAGGGTCGGCAGCACGATGGCGGCGGCGCTCATCATGGCCACGGTCGCCGAGCCCACCGCGAAGTGCATCAGCCCCGCCACCAGCCAGGCCAGTACCAGTGGGTTGATGTCCAGCCGGGTCAGGGCCTCGGCCAGCACCTGGCCCACGCCGCTGTCGATCAGGATGCCGTTGAAGGCGCCGCCGGCACCGATGATCAGCAGGATACTGGCCAGCGGCGGCAGGCTTTTCTGGGTGTGCCCCAGCAAGGCCTGCATCGACAGGCCGCGGCGCAGGCCCAGGGACCAGGAGGCGAAGACCACGGCGATCACCAGCGCTACCAGCGGGTTGCCGAAGAATGACAACAGCACGGACAGCGTCGAGCCGGCGGGCAGGAGGCCGGCGAAGGTCTTGCCGATCATCAGCAGCAGCGGCAGGAGGATGGTCAGCAGGGTCAGCCAGAAGCCCGGCAAAGCCCGTTCGCCACCGGCCTCGCAGCGCTCGTCGAGGAACGCCGCCTGACCGGGGCCGGCCTGGCGGCGCGCCACCAGGCGGATCCACAGCGGCCCGGCGATCACGGCGGTGGGCAACCCGACGATCAGGCCATAGAGAATCACCTGGCCGACGTCGGCCCCCAGCAAGTGGGTAATGGCCATGGCCGCGGGGTGGGGCGGCAGCATGCAGTGCACGCACATCAGCGACACCGCCAGCGGCACGCCGAGGTACAGCAGGTTGAGCCGGGTTTGCCTGGCCACCACGTACACCAGGGGAATCAGCAGGATATAGCCGACCTCGAAGAACACCGGGATGCCGGCGATGAAGCCCACCAGCATCATCACCCAGGACGCGCGCCGCTCGCCCAGGGTGTCGAGCAGGGTCCGGGCGATGCGCTCGGCGCCCCCCGATTCCTCGAGCAGCTTGCCCAGGATGCTGCCCGATGATCGCGGCGAGAAACCCCAAGGTATCGCCCAGGCCCTTCTGGAACGAGGCGAGCATGGTATCGAGCGGCATCCCCGAGCCCATCCCGACCAGGCCGCACGCGGCGATCAGCGCCAGAAAGGCATGCACCCTGAACCTGACAATCAACACCACGATCATCACGATCGCGGCGAACAACACCCACAGCAACGCGCCACTGCTTTGCATCGGCCAACCCTCTTATTGATTTTGTGACGGGGTCCGTCAAAGGACTTCGCGGGGCGAGAGTTAACTATCTGGCGCGCGGCGCTGACAAAAGATCATTGCTCAGCAGACGGGTGATGCGGGGTCAGGCGTGGGGCGGGGCAAGGCCGGTTTGCCGCGCCCCGGGATGCCGGGCCACGCGCGTGGCCCGCTGGAGGGGGAAATCAGCCGGCGGTGCCTTCCGGCAGCTTGGCGATCACCTTGATCTCGAAGTCGAAACCATACAGCCAGGTCACGCCCACGGCGGTCAGCGTCGGATACGGCGCCGTTCCCCAGAACTCCGGCACCACCTTCCAGATGGCCTCGAACTTCGTAGCGGGGTCGACGATAAAGACCGTGACATCGATCACGTCGTCGAAGCTGCCGCCGGCCGCGGCGAGGATTGCGTTCAGGTTATTGAAGGCGAGCCGCACCTGGGCCTCGAGGTCGGCTTCGGGGGAGCCGTCGGCGGTGCTGCCGACCTGGCCCGAGACGAACAGGAAACCATTGGAACGGATGGCCGGCGAGTAGCGGTTGCGCTCGTAGAGTGCCTGGCGTCCGGGCGGGAAAACCACTGTGCGTTGTGTCATGTGTTGCCTCCATCGGGAGAGGGTCGGAATCGACCGGGAGTGAACGATGGAGGTGACTCTAGGCACTTGCGCACGGCCGATAAACGAGCAACCGTAGCCAACACTGTTTGTAGAACCCAAACAATCCGAGGCCCAAATGGACCGTTTTGACGCGATGCAGGCCTTTGCCCGTGTGGTGGAGGCGGGCAGCTTTACCCGGGCGGCCGACACGCTGCACATGAGCAAGACCACGGTGACCCAGTTGGTGCAGCAACTGGAGGCACGGCTGCGGGTCAAGTTGCTCAACCGCACGACGCGGCGGGTCAACCTGACCGCCGACGGCGCCGTCTACTACGAGCGCGTGGTGCGCTTGCTGGCCGAGCTGGACGATGCCGAAACCAGCCTCTCCAGCGCCGCGGCGCTGCCCAGGGGGCGCTTGCGGATCGACGTGCCGAGCCCGCTGGCGAGCCTGATCCTGGTCCCGGCGCTGCCCGAGTTCCATGCGCGTTATCCCGATATCCAGATCGACCTGGGCGTGAGCGACCGGATCGTCGATGTGATCGGTGAAAATGTCGACGGCGTGCTGCGCGGCGGCGAGCTGACGGACCAATCGCTGATGGCCCGGCGCATCGGGGACTTGCAACTGGGCGTGTATGCGGCGCCGGGCTACCTGGAACGTCTGGGCACCCCGGCGCATCCGCGCGAGCTGGAAGACTCCTTGCATCGCATCGTCGGCTTTCTCTGGGCCCGCACCGGCAAGGCCTTGCCGTATGCCATGCGCAGGAACGATGAACGGCTTGAGATCAAGGGACGCTACGTGCTGGCGGTCGACGATGGCAACGCCTACCTGGCGGCTGGCCTCGCCGGGCTGGGCGTGCTCTGGCTGCCGGACTACATGGCCACGGCACCCCTGGCCCGGGGTGAACTGGTGCGCCTGTTCGAGGACTGGCGCCTCGATCCGATGCCGATCTACATGGCGTTCCCGCCCAACCGGCATATCAGTGGCAAGCTGCGGGTGTTCATCGACTGGGTCGCCGAACTCATGGCCCGGCATGCGCCGGTCGGGCCGCCGCAGATGTCATGAGGGATGGCTGGCAGGGCCCGGCCCGGGCTTTCCGGCGCCGGGCGTTGGCCTTGCGTCGCCTGCCTAGGCAATTTTCCCGGTCGCCCACCAAAACCCCCGGAAGCAGCTTTACTTGTTCAGGCAAGTCGCGCCTGTAGATGGCCACTCGGCCGCCGCATTCTGCCTGGGACCGGCATTGCGAGAAGGACACGGAATGTCGTTCAGCCCTGTGTGAGTCCTGATCGCCTCCTGACATGAACGCCCGCTGGAACTGTCGTTTGCAGGTTTTTACCTCACCGCAGTCCGGACGCGTCCGCGCCAATCACGGCCGGGCGTGCCGTCTTTGAAGGAGTAAGGAAATGACTCAATTCGATAGCCGCAACACCCGCCCCGGACGCCCCTCGCGCGAGGCGCGCCTGGAGAGCACCGGCGCCGAACGGCTGAACCTGGACAACGCCGGGCCGATCCAGATGGGGTTCTGGGTGCCCAACCGGGTATGGGCCACGGCCAAGTTCCTGGTGCCGCTGCGCAACCTGATCGCCGAGAAGAAAAAGGCCGGCACCCTGGCGCCGATGCGGGCGCAGATCATCGACTTCAAGAACTGGGTGACCCACAACAGCGTGTACCGCATGTGGGTCAACTCGATGATCGAACAGTCGAACGCCTACGTCGCCACGCTCGACGACGCGACCCGGGAACAGATCAAGGACTCGGACGGCGACACCCTGTGGATCGCCGGCTACGACAGCTTCTTCGAGATCCTCAACGAGATCATCAGCACCTCTTCGTCGTTCAACACCACGGCCCAGGTCGGCACGCCGATGAACGCGTTCCTGGCGGTCTCGATGGGCACCGAGGCGGGCGTCGCGCTGTTCCACGACACGACCTTCAACCAGCAGTTCAAGAAGGTGCTCGACGCCTGGAACGCCTTCCTCAAGAGCAGCGACTCGCTGGACAAGCTGGACATCAACGACCCGGAAAAACCGGGTTCGTGGATCTCGGCGGCGGCCCATGAGGCCGGAGTCTGGACGCAGATGGAGTACGACCCGAGCCTGCCCGGCTACGGCTTCGACTCGTGGAACTCGTTTTTCATCCGCAAGTTCGTGCCCGGTGCGCGGCCGTTCCAGGGCAACCCGGCGACCCAGGTCGATATCGGCTGCGAGACCACGCCCTGGCAGTACGAAAACAACCTGGCGTTCGAGACCGAGTTCTGGATCAAGGACGTCAATTACTCGCTGCTCGACCTGTTCGGCGGCGAAGACCGCTGGGCCGGGCTGTTCCAGGGCGGGCAGGCGTACCAGGGGTTCCTGTCCGCCACCCACTACCACCGCTGGAGCGCACCGCTGGACGGCAAACTGGTGCGTTCGTGGGTGCAGCCGGGCACTTACTTCGCCCAGCGGCCGGGGCAGGGCGAAGGCGAGGGCACCTGGGAGGGCACCGAGTCGCAGCCATACCTGGGGCATGTCGCGGCCCGCGCGGTCTTCGTCTTCGAGCATCCGGCTTGCGGGTACGTGGCGCTGATCTGCATCGGCATGGTCGAGGTCTCGACCTGCGTGATCGAGCCGCCGTTCATCGTCAACGAGGGCGCCGCGCCGGTGACCATCGTCCGGGGCACCGATATCGGGCATTTCGAGTTCGGCGGTTCGACCCACATGATGATCTTCCAGAAGGGCCGGGTGCAGTTGGAAGACTGGGCAGTGAACGCGGTGGCGCACCAGAACGACCCGCAACCGACCCCCATGGGCAGCGTGATCGCCACGGCGCTGCTCAGCGGTTGAGCCTTTGAGTCTTTGAGTCTTTGAGCCCAGGCGACAGCGCGCTCGCGCCGTCGCCTTCACTCGCTTTATCCCGCCTTGGGCCTGTCGCCGGTCGTTGTGCCGCCGCGTTGTGCTCCGGTTGTGTTCGCCGGACAGCTTGGCTAATCTCGCACAAACACGCAAAAACAGGCATGACCATGCAAAGCCAGCATTCAATCGCTGAACTGCCCCATGTGCGCCGGCAGAAGATCCTGTTGCTGCTCGAGCGCGACGGCAAGGTCATGGCTTCCGAGCTGGGTCAGCATTTTTCGGTCTCGGAAGACACCATTCGCCGCGACCTGGCGGAGCTGGCCGACGCCGGGCTGTTGCAGCGGGTCCACGGCGGTGCGCTGCCGCGCCCCAAGGACACCGGCAAGGATGTGTTCACCCGCCTGGGTGAAAGTAGCGAGGTCAAGCGCCACCTGGCCCGGTTGGGTGCGCAACGGGTGCAGGACGGGCAGATCGTGATGTTCGACTCGGGCTCGACCACGCTGCTGATCGCCCAGTCGCTGCCTGCCGATATCGGCATCACCGCGGTCACCGCTTCGCCGCTGATTGCCGTCGCGCTGGCCGACTACCCACGCAGCCAGGTGATCCTCGCCGGCGGCCGGCTCAACCCGGCGACCCTGGCCGCCGGTGGGCATGAGGCCGTGCGGCTGATCCAGGGCATCCGCGCCGACCTGCTGTTCACCGGGGTCTGCGCGATTCACCCGGAGGTCGGCATTACCTCGTTGCATTTCGACGAGGTGCCAATGAAACAAGCCTTGCTCGACAGCGCCTCGCAGGTGATCGCGGTGACCACCGCCGACAAGCTCGGCGCGGTCGAACCCTTCGCCGTGGCGCCATGCGAGCGCCTGCATACGCTGATCACCGAGCAGCACCTGGCCTCGGGCAGCATCGAGGACTACCGGCGCCTGGGCATCGAAGTGGTGCAGGCGGCGGTATGACGCGCGCCGTTGGCGCCGGGCTTTGGCATCGGGCGGGCCAACCGCAGGGAGTGTCGCGATGAAACCGAGCTTCGAACAGATCCCCACCACGGCCACGGCCTCCTGGTCGATGCTGGACCGGCGCCTGCCCGAGGAGATCCCTTTCGAGTGGCACCACCACCCGGAATACGAGCTGACCCTGACCCTCAACAGCCGCGGGCAGCGTTATGTCAGCAGCGATGTGGGCGCCTATGACGACGGCGACCTGGTACTGGTGGGGCCGAACGTGCCCCACAGCTGGAGTTCGCAGCAGCGGCTCGACCCGGGCCAGCCCCACGTAGCCCTGGTGATCTGGTTTTCCGAAGCCTGGGCCACGGCCCTGATCGGCCTGTTTCCGGAGATGGCCGGGCTGCGGCCCCTGCTGGAGGCGGCCCGTGGCGCGGTGCAGTTCAGTGCCGAGGCCGCACGGGAGGTGCGCCCGCTGATCGAGGCCATGGCGGGCCAGGACGAACCCACGCGGCTGGTTTCGCTGCTGGGGCTGCTGACCCGCCTGAGCCGCGACCGTGGCGCGCGCAAGCTCCTGCCGGCCGCCGCCGGGCAAGGGGGCGGCGAGGACGCGCGCCTGCAGCGGGTGCTGGAGCATATTCACCAGCATTACTGCCAGGCGCTGACGGTCGAGGCCCTGGCGCACATGGCTTGCGTCAGTGTCTCGGCCTTTCATCGGATGTTCCGGCGCCATACCCGGGCCACGCCGCTCGAGTACATCGCCCGGCTGCGCATCGGTCGCGCCTGCGCGCTGCTGGTGCAGGGCCCGCAGACCCCGGTGACCCAGGTCGCCGAGGCGGTGGGCTATGGCTCGCTGGCGTTGTTCAACCGCCAGTTCAAGGCCCGCCAGGGCATGACCCCATCGGCGTTTCGCCAGCACCACCGCGCGCATTTCCAGTGACCTTATCCTGCTGGCTGTTGCTGTAGAAACGCCAGGATCGTATCGGTAGACGCTGCAAATCCCACTGCCGGCGACCCTGGCCCCGGGGTTTCATGGTGGCGGCGGGGCGCGGTGCCCCGCGTTGCGTTTCCGCCACCTCCAGCCTCAGGTCACCAACATGAAGCCTTTCTTGCACACCCCTGCGTTCGACAGCTCCACCTTTCACAGCGCCAGCCTGCCAGCCAACCACCGCGAACAGATCGTCCGCATGAAGCGCGCCCTGCGTGCGCGGATCGGCGATGTGTCGTCGCTGTTCGCCGAGGTCTGCGCCTTTATCGAGCAGGCCATCGCCGCCATGGATGCCCCGGGCGGCCAGGCCTGGCCGGAGCTGGATTACCAGCAGATCGCCGCCGGCCGCATCAGCGCCGCGCAGCGGGCGGCGATCCACCGGCGCGGCTGTGTGGTGGTGCGCGGGCACTTCCCCCGGGAGACCGTCCAGGCCTGGGATCGCGACTTGCTGGCGTACCTGGCGCGCAACGATTTCGAACGGCTCTACCGCGGCCCGGTAGACCGCTTCTTCGGCAACCTGGACGCCTCGCGGCCGCAGATCTTCCCGATCTACTGGTCGCCCGCGCAGATGCAGTTGCGCCAGCACGAGCGCATGGCGCGGGTGCAGGGGTTCCTCAATGGTTTCTGGAAGAGCGAGTCCCAGGGCCGGCAATGGTTCGACCCGGAGGTGAATGTGTTGTACCCCGACCGAGTCCGCCGCCGGCCGCCGGGCACCCGTTCCCGCGGGCTGGGCGCGCACACCGATTCCGGCGCCCTGGAGCGCTGGCTGCACCCGGCCTATGTAAAGGTCTTCGACAGCCTGTACCGCGGCGACTTCGCCGCCTACGACCCCTGGGACGCGGCGCATCGCACCGAGGTCGACGAATACGCCTACCGCGACACGGTCACCTGTTCGGTGTTCCGCACCTTCCAGGGCTGGACCGCGCTGTCGGACATGCAGGCCGACCAGGGCGTGCTGCATGCCGTGCCGATTCCCCAGGCCATGGCTTATCTGCTGTTGCGGCCGCTGCTCGACGACGTACCGGAGGACGAATTGTGCGGCGTGGCGCCGGGCCAGGTGCTGCCGGTATCGGAACAGTGGCATCCGCTGTTGATGAAGGCCCTGAGGCCGATCCCCGACGTGCGGGCGGGGGATTCGGTGTGGTGGCATTGCGACCTGATCCACAGCGTGGCGGCCGTGGACAATCAGCAGGGCTGGGGCAATGTGATGTACGTGCCGGCGGCGCCGCTGTGCGCGAAGAACCGGCGCTACGCCGAGGCGGTGTATCCGGCCTTCGAGCAGGGCATTTCGCCGCCCGACTTTCCCCGGGAAGACTACGAAAGCACCTGGCAGGGCCGGTTCGGCCCGCAGGACCTGAACGCGATCGGGCGGCGCGGCCTGGGGCAGGGGTGAGCCGCCCGCCGGGCCGCGGATGAGAGGTTGAGAGCTGCGGCGCTTACTCGACCCGGCGGAACACCAGGGCCTTCAGGCCGCTCTCGATATCGGTGTCGGGAAACTCCGGAGGGTTGTCCAGGCGCTGCTCGAAGCGCAGGCCCGGGGCTTCCCGGGTGACGCCGTCGATGAGGAAGTCCGCGGCGAAGGCCGGGTCGTTCATGCAGGCCAGCACGCAGCCGTCGGTCGTGAGCAGTTCCGGCAGGCGCCGCAGCACCCGCGCATAGTCCTTGGTCAGCAGGAAGCTGCCTTTCTGGAAGGATGGCGGATCGATGATCACCAGGTCGTAGGGGCCGCCGCTCTTGACCTTGCTCCAGGACTTGAACAAGTCGTGGCCGAGGAAGCTCACCTGGCCCAGGTCATGGCCGTTGAGCCGGTGATTGTCACGCCCGCGGCTCAGGGCCGGGCGGGACATGTCGAGGTTGACCACATGGCTCGCGCCGCCCTCGATGGCCGCCACCGAGAAGCCGCAGGTATAGGCGAACAGGTTGAGCACGCGCTTGCCACGGGCATTGGCGCGCACCCAGTTGCGACCGTAGCGCATGTCCAGGAACAGGCCGTTGTTCTGCTTCTTGCCCAGGTCCACCCGGTAACGCAGGCCTTCCTCGACCAGGGTCCATTCGTCGATGGCCTCGCCCACCAGCCAGTCCACCGGGCTCTGCAGCTGATAGCGGTGTTGCAGCAGCAGGCTATGGGCACCGCTGGCCTGCCACTCGGGGCGGGTGGCGAGGGTCAGCAGCATGTGCTTGAGCGCCTCCAGCTCCGCCGCTTGCGGCTCCTTGAACAGCGCCACCAGCACCACGCCCTGCAGCCAGTCGACGGTCAACTGCTCCAGGCCCGGCCAGCAACGTCCGCGGCCATGGAACAGGCGCCGGGTTTCGGCGGGCGCGGCTGCCAGGGCTGTCAGCAGGTGATGGTGCAGGGTGAGGAGGGCGTCGGGGTTCATCGAGGGGGCCGGCAGCGGAAAAGGGCCGGCATTTTAAACACAAATGCCGCGTCGGGAACGCGGCAAGTCAGTGGCCGCTCGCTGTACCGATGGCCGGGCGGCCTGGCGAGCGGGGTTGCCGATCAGCTGTGGAGCAGGGCGATGGCAAAGGAAACCACGATCATGCAGGCGATCGCAAAATTGATATTCATGACGTACTTGTCCAGGGAGGCGCGGTTGAAGGTGGCGCCATTCTGCCGGGATCGGCGGCAAATAAAAAATCCGCTTTGATGATTTGTATGATCGACGCCAATGATGATGGCGCCTGGGCCCGCGGGGCGCCGGGTGGATATCTGCGCGAAGCTGATTATGCTTTCAACAAACCTTGCAGCGATGCGAGGTCGTCAGCCTGATTCATGCTTTGCACGATCCGCAGTCCGATGACATGCCCCAGGGCCAGGGTACGACGACGATACAGGGGGGCTCCGGCCTATAACAAAAAGCACGACGGAGAAACTCATGGCGACAATCGACGGCACTTCCACGGGCAACCCACCCAACCATGGCGTTACCAGGGAGGAGCGCAAAGTCATTTTCGCCTCGTCCCTGGGCACCGTTTTCGAGTGGTACGACTTCTACCTCTACGGTTCTCTCGCCGCGATCATCGCCAAGCACTTCTTCGCCGGCGTCAACGAGACCACGGCCTTCATCTTTGCCCTGCTGGCGTTCGCCGCCGGCTTCGCGGTGCGGCCGTTCGGCGCCATCGTGTTCGGCCGCCTGGGCGACATGATCGGGCGCAAGCACACCTTCCTCATCACCATCGTGATCATGGGCGTCTCCACCGCGGTGGTCGGCATGCTGCCCAGCTATGCGTCCATCGGCGTGGCGGCGCCGATCATCCTGATCAGCCTGCGCCTGTTGCAGGGCCTGGCGCTGGGCGGGGAATACGGCGGCGCGGCGACCTACGTCGCCGAACACGCGCCGCGCGGCAAGCGTGGCTACTTCACCTCCTGGATCCAGACCACCGCGACCCTCGGCCTGTTCCTGTCGCTGCTGGTGATCCTCGCCTGCCGCACGGTCCTCGGCACCGAGGCCTTCGAGGCCTGGGGCTGGCGGATTCCGTTCCTGCTGTCGATCCTGCTGCTGATCATCTCGGTGTACATCCGCCTGCAACTGAGCGAGTCGCCGGTGTTCCAGAGGATGAAGGCCGAAGGCAAGGCGTCCAAGGCGCCGCTGACCGAATCCTTCGCCCGCTGGGACAACCTCAAGATCGTGATCATGGCGCTGCTCGGCGGCACCGCCGGCCAGGCCGTGGTCTGGTACACCGGGCAGTTCTACGCGCTGTTCTTCCTGCTGCAGATGCTCAAGATCGATCCGCAGACCGCCAACCTGCTGATCGCCGGTTCGCTGCTGATCGGCACGCCGTTCTTCATCCTGTTCGGCAGCCTGTCCGATCGCATCGGCCGCAAGGGCATCATCATGGCCGGCTGCATCCTGGCGGCGCTGACCTACTTCCCGATCTTCCACGCGCTGACCCAGTACGGTAACCCCGACGTGTTCAGTGCCCAGGAGAAGAACCCGGTCACGGTGGTCGCCGACCCCGCCCAGTGCTCGTTCCAGTTCGACCCGGTGGGCAAGGCGCGCTTCACCAGCTCCTGCGACCTGGCCAAGAGCGTGCTGGCGAAAAAGGCCATTCCCTACCAGAACGAGAAGGCCGCGCCCGGCACGGTGGCGCAGGTGCGGATCGGCGACAAAGTGATGCCGAGCTTCGAAGGCGGCAGCCTGCCGGCCGCCGACTTCAAGGCGCAGAACGATGCCTTCGTCGCGGCCCTGGGCACCGCCCTCAAGGACGCCGGCTACCCCGAGAAGGCCGACCCGGCCAAGACCAACTACCCGGTGGTGCTGGCGCTGCTGACGCTATTGGTGATCTACGTGACCATGGTCTACGGCCCGATCGCCGCCTGGCTGGTGGAGCTGTTCCCGGCGCGCATCCGCTACACCTCGATGTCGCTGCCGTATCACATCGGCAACGGCTGGTTCGGCGGCTTCCTGCCGACCGTGGCGTTCGCCATGGTCGCGGCCACCGGGGACATCTACTACGGGCTCTGGTACCCGATCGTCATCGCGGTAATGACGGCGATCCTCGGCACCTTCTTCCTGCCGGAAACCAAGGACCGGGAGATCCACCACACCTGACGGCGCTGGCTGCTCTCTCTCGCAAGGGAGAGGGCGGTTCGCTATGATTCGCGCGCTTGAACACCGGGTAGGGACCTATGAACCGTCGTAAAAAAATCCAGCAGCTCTTGAAGGCCCATGCGAAAAAGGCCAGCGCCAAGCTGGCGCCGAAAAGCAAACCCAAGTACATCAGCAAGGCCGACCGCTTGAAGCTGGCGGCCGAGAATCCTCAGTCGATCGATACCGCCGAGAGCTGATCGGCGTCACCGAGCCGCAGCCCAATGGCTCAAGCGGAGGGTTTCCACTCTCCGGCGCCGGGCCTGTAGACTGGCGCGCGCAAGCCGGTGCCGCCAGGGCCCCGGCCATTTTCCTGATCACCCCGAACAAGAGCGCCCCCATGGCCCAGCACGATATCGATTTCATTCCCGACCCGGACGCCGATTCCATTTCCTCCGACGTCGCCGGTTTCGCCGGCATCCTGGTCTCCACCCAGATCCCCACCCGTGCCGACGGCAGCCTGGAGCTGGGCGACATCACGCAGCAGAGCGAGTGCACCCTGCAGGCGCTCAAGGTCGCGCTGGAAAAGGCCGGCAGCTCCATGGACCGGGTCCTGCACCTGACCATCTACCTCACCGACATGGCTGACCGCGCGGCGTTCAACGAGGTCTATAAGCGCTTTTTCGCCAAGCCCTGGCCGGTGCGTGCCGCCGTGGGCGTGGCGTCCCTGGCGGTCGACGGGATGAAGGTCGAAGTCACCGCGATGGCCGCCAAGGCCTGAGTTTTTGCGGTCTCCGGTGGCGCTGCCCGGCGAGCGGGCGCCACCGGGCAGGCTACGGGTGCCGGCCGGGCGTTTCGCCGCTACAATGCGCGCCTCGACCGTGACAAGCCTGACTAAAAAAATATGTCCTTGCCCAAGCATCACCTGGAATTGCTCAGCCCTGCCCGCGATGTGGCCATCGCCCGCGAGGCCATCCTGCATGGCGCCGACGCCGTGTACATCGGTGGCCCGAGCTTCGGCGCGCGCCACAACGCCTGCAACGAGGTGAGTGAAATCGCCGAGCTGGTAGAGTTCGCCCGGCGCTACCACGCGCGGATCTTCACTACCCTCAACACCATCCTCCACGACAACGAACTGGAGCCGGCGCGCAAGCTGATCCACCAGTTGTACGACGCCGGCGTCGATGCGCTGATCGTCCAGGACCTGGGTGTGATGGAGCTGGACATTCCGCCGATCGAACTGCACGCCAGCACCCAGACCGACATCCGCACCCTGGCGCGGGCCAAGTTCCTCGACCAGGCCGGTTTCTCGCAACTGGTGCTGGCCCGCGAGCTGAACCTCCAGGAAATCCGCGCCATCGCCAGCGAGACCGACGCGGCGATCGAGTTCTTCATCCACGGCGCCTTGTGCGTGGCCTTCTCCGGGCAGTGCAACATCTCCCACGCGCAGACCGGCCGCAGCGCCAACCGTGGCGACTGCTCCCAGGCCTGCCGCCTGCCGTACACCCTGAAAGACGAAAAGGGCGGGGTGATCGCCTACGAGAAACACCTGCTGTCGATGAAGGACAACAACCAGAGCGCCAACATCCGCGCCCTGGTGGAAGCCGGCGTGCGCTCGTTCAAGATCGAAGGGCGCTACAAGGACGTGGGTTATGTGAAGAACATCACCGCCTACTACCGCCAGCGCCTGGACGCGGTGCTCGAAGACCGCCCGGACCTGGCCCGCGCCTCCAGCGGCCACACCGCGCACTTCTTCGTGCCGGACCCGGAAAAGACCTTCCACCGCGGCAGCACCGACTACTTCGTCAGCGAGCGCAAGATCGACATCGGCGCCTTCGACTCGCCGACCTTCACCGGCCTGCCGGTGGGCGTGGTGGAGAAGGTCGGCAAGCGCGACCTGCAAGTGGTGACCCATGAGCCGCTGTCCAACGGCGACGGCCTCAACGTGCTGGTCAAGCGCGAAGTGGTGGGTTTCCGCGCCAACATCGCCGAGCCCCGGGGCGAGTTCGACGAAGACGGCGAGAAGCGCTACCGCTACCGCGTCGAGCCCAACGAGATGCCCAAGGGCCTGCACCAGTTGCGGCCGAACCATCCGCTGAGCCGCAACCTGGACCACAACTGGCAACAGGCCCTGCAAAAGACCTCGGCCGAGCGCCGGGTGGGCCTGGGCTGGGTCGCGCGCCTGCGGGAAGAGCGCCTGGAACTGACCGCCACCAGCGAGGAGGGCATCAGCGTCAGCGTCGCCCTGGACGGTCCGTTCGGCGTGGCCAACAAGCCGGAGCAGGCCCTGGAGCAACTGCAGGACCTGCTGGGCCAACTGGGCACCACCCAGTACCACGCCACCGGGGTCAAGCTGGATGCGCCGCAGGCGTACTTCATCCCCAACTCGCAGCTCAAGGCCCTGCGCCGCGACGCCATCGAGGCGCTGACCCAGGCCCGGGTCGCCGCGCACCCTCGGGGCGGGCGCAAGGCCGAGACCACGCCGCCGCCGGTGTACCCGGAATCGCACCTGTCGTTCCTGGCCAACGTCTACAACCAGAAGGCCCGCGACTTCTACCATCGCCACGGGGTCAAGCTGATCGACGCCGCCTACGAGGCCCATGAGGAGGCGGGCGAGGTGCCGGTGATGATCACCAAGCACTGCCTGCGGTTCTCCTTCAACCTGTGCCCGAAACAGGCCAAGGGCGTCACCGGCGTGCGCACCAAGGTCGCGCCGATGCAACTGATCCACGGCGACGAAGTGCTGACCCTGAAGTTCGACTGCAAGCCGTGCGAGATGCATGTGATCGGCAAGATGAAAGGCCATATCCTCGACCTGCCGCAACCGGGCAGCGTGGTCGGCCACATCAGCCCCGAAGACCTGCTCAAGACCATCCCCCGCGCGCCGCACTGAGTGCCGGGCGGGTGCGTCGCCTTGGCGGCGCGCCGGCTCATCCGGTCAGGCGCGGGCTGTCGTGCAACGACGCCATTGTCGACCCGGTCGGCGATGGCGTTGTCGTTTCGGCGACCTGCCTCAACGCGCCGGGTTTTCCTCGGCGCGCAACTGAACGCTCATGTCGTCGCAGCTTTGCGACCAGTCTTTGAGCCACTGCGGCAACTCGGGCGACTGCTCGATGCCCAGCTCGTGGACGAACTCGCCGGGGGCGATGGTGCCTTTGGCCGAGCGGAACAGCCCGCGCATCACCACCACCCCGGTCACCCGGCCCTGGCTCACGAAGCGGTGTTCCATGAAGCTCCATTTTTCGTCCCAGCCGAGGATCCGGCTATGGATCTCGAAGGCTTCGAACAGCTTCAGTTCCCGGCGGAACTTGCCCCACACATCACCGACGATCGGCACCGCCCGGTGGCGCAGGGCCACGCGATAGGCGCCGCTGCGCAGGACGAAGTCCATGCGCCCGAGGTCCGCCAGGGTGAAGTAGCGGCCGTTGGTCACGTGCCGGTTGAGGTCCAGGTCGAGCGGCCAGACGCGCATGCGCACCACGGTGGTGGCCAGGCCTGCGACCGGCTTGCGCCACGGACGACGAAACAGCATGAGCAGCATGCGGAACCAGAGATTCATGAGTGCACCGATGATGAAAAGGACGGCCGCACTTTAGGCAAGGGGAATCGGCTAAGCTAGGTGCGCAAATGACTTTTTCCATGCGAAAAGCGCAAAAAGGGAGGCTCCATGCACATCACCTTGCTCCTGGCCGAGCACTGCTCCGCCGCCAGCGCCACCCTGGCCCTGGAAGTGCTGAGCGCGGCCAACCAGTTCGCCGACAGCGCCAGCGCGCCGTTCGAGGTGGTCGTCGCTTCGCTGGATGGCGCGGATGTCGACGCCTGGGGCGGGCAGGTGCTGCGGGTGCAGTGCGGCGTGGCCGAGATCGTCCGTACCGATCTGGTGCTGATCCCCGGTTTTCTCTTCACCTTGAAGGAGGCCTTGCCGGCGTTCGCCGGCTACGGACCCTGGCTGCGGCAACAGCATGACCGGGGCGCGGTGCTGGCCTCGATGTGCACGGCCACTTTCCTGCTGGCCGAGGCAGGCCTGCTGCAGGGCGTGCGCGCTACTACCCACTGGGCGTTCGCCGAGCTGTTCCGGCGGCGTTATGCCGGGGTCGAGCTGGACGAGGGCCAGCTGCTCTGCGAGGACCAGCGCCTGGTCACCAGCGGTGGCGCGAGCGCGGCGATGGACCTGCTGCTGCACCTGGTGCGGCGCTTCGTTTCCCTGGAGCTGGCGCAGAAATGCAGCAAGTACCTGCTGATCGACAAGGTGCGCAGCCAGCAGTCGGTGTATGTCATGTGGGCGTTGCCGAAAAACCACGGGGATGGCGAGATCCTGCGGGTGCAGGACTGGCTGGAGGAACATTTCGACCAGCCGCTGCTGATCGACGACACCGCCCGGCGCTTCGGCTTCGGCGTGCGCAATTTCAAGCGGCGCTTCAAGGACGCAACCGGCTACACGCCGCTGGCTTATCTGCAAACCCTGCGCCTGGAGAAAGCCAAGCAACTGCTGGAGTCCACGCGCATGACCCTGGACCGCATCACCTACACCGTGGGTTACGAAGACAGCAACTCGTTTCGCCGGCTGTTCCAGCAGCGGGTCGGGCTGCTGCCGGCGGCCTATCGCAAGAAATTCCAGGCCAGCGCCGGCTGACTGCCAGGAAATCCGCGGCCGGGCTTGGCCAATCCTTTCCCGGCCAGCAGAATCCCGGGGCGCGGTTGTTCATCCACGGGCTTGCGCCCACTTGCCACAGGCGTCGCCATGCCGGTACTGCACGACCAACATCAGCCCCAGGACCCGGACCGGATCGACCGGCCGCTGTATGTGCTGCGCATATCCACCCGGGCCACGCGCTGGGAGCGGCCCTGGCACAGCCACCGCAAGGCGCAGTTGCTGTTTCCGCTGGCCGGGGTGATTACCTGCGAAACCGATGTCGGCCTGTGGATGGCGCCGCCGCAATGCGCGGTGTGGATTCCCGGGGACATGCGGCACAGCGTGTGGGGCCTGGAGCACACCGTCGGCTATTGCCTGTTCGTCGAGCCGGAGCAGGTCCGCGGGCTGCCCACGGCCTGCTGCACCCTGGCGGTTTCGCCGCTGTTGCAGGTGTTGCTCGAGCGCTGCGTGGAACTGCCCGAACTCTATGAACTCAATGGCCCCCAGGGACGCTTGATGGCCGTGGTCCTGGACGAGCTGGCCGCCGCGCCCCAGGAACAGATCCACCTGCCCATGCCCCGGCACCCGCAGTTGCGCGACATGGCCGCGGCGATCATCGAACAGCCGGCCATGCGGCGTAGCCTGGGGCGCTGGGGCGAGCGGATCGGCATGAGCGAACGCAACCTGAGCCGGCTGATCCTGGCCGAAACCGGCTTGAGTTTCGGCCAGTGGCAGCGTCAGTTGCACATCCTGCTGGGGCTCAAGCGCCTGGTGCGTGGCGAGTCGGTGGAGCAGGTCGCGCTGGGCCTGGGCTATGAAAGCGCCAGTGCCTTTATCCGCATGTTCAAGAAAGCCGTGGGCCAGCCGCCGGCGCGTTTCATCGCCGAGCGCGGGATGCTGTTGGGCGTCCCGGCAACGGTTCAGGGGGCGGAATCGGTATTTGGCTGAATCGGTCAATAGGTTGTCCGGGTTGACTGATGCAGACAGTTTTTCCTTTGCAGATGATAGGCATTCTTGTTTATCACTTGCCGAGGAAGCCCTCATGAACATCGATCCCCATCAATTTCCCCTGGTCTGGATGCACTACCGCGAGGCGGCCGGGCAGACCGATCCGTTCAGCCAGCTCGACCAACTGCTGCAACGCCAGCAACCCTTCGTGCTGGTGACCGCCGATGCCCCCGGCGAGCAAGCGCAGCCGGACGCCAATGCCAAGGCCAGCCTCAAGCAGGCGGCGTTGTGGATGAAGCAGAACAAGGCGGCGATCCGTCGCTGGATCAAGGCCGGTATCGTCATCGCCCCCGACAGCGCGGCCCAGGCCCGGGTGGAAGCCTTCGCCGATACCTACCGCAAGTTCTGGGGCTACCCCTTGCTGCACTGCGCCTCGAAGGAAGCCGCCATGGCCATGGTCGGTCGGTTGCTGGGCCATGGCCGGATCAACAGCCAAAACTGGTGAGCCTTGGCCAGGCCATCGCTACGGGATGTACGCGATCTGCTTCTGTAGGAGCGCAGCTTGCGCGCGATGAACGATGATGCGGTGGGCCAGGCATTGCGCCGCGCGGCTACAAGGCCTTGCTCATGAAGATCCGGCTGCTGCCTTCGGGATCGCAGGGAATTTCGCCGAAGCGTTGCCAGCCGTGCTTCTCGTAGAACCCGGGGGCCTGGAAGTTCAGGGTATAGAGCACCGCACTGCGACAGCCCCGGCGCCGGCCTTCGTCTTCGCAGGCTTGCAGCAGCCGGGCGCCGAGGCCCGAGCCGCGCAGGCTGTCGGGCAGGTAGAACAGGTCGATGAACAGCAGGCCCAGGGAGGTGCGCGCGCTGACCCCGCCCAGCACCTGGCCGGTGGCCGGGTCCCGCAGTTCGACGGCCAGCGGCTGGCGGTCGTGGTAACCGGCCATTTGCTGGTTGAAGGTGGCGAGGCCATCGCTCAGCAGGGCTTCGAAGGTACTGTCGAGCACGTCGCTGACGACGATCGAGGGGTTGTCCATCAAGGCGGGTTCCATCACAGGAGGTTTCAGTTCAGGCATCGCGCAACAGGTCGTGGGCGTCGAGCAGGCGGTAGGCGATTTCCGGGTTTTTCTCCAGGCCGCGGCGGATGGCGCTCGGGATCGACTGCCGGGTCTTGCGGCACAACCCCGGCAGTGCGTCGAGCTGGATGGCGATGCCGCGCATGCTGCGCACTTCGTTGTCGCTGGGAGCGATCCGCACGCGGATGCCCAGCAGTTCGTACATGCGCCGTTGCATGTGTTCGAGGTCGTTCAGGCTCTGCAGGTTTTCCAGTCGGTCGAGCAGGCGTTTTTCTTCCTGGCGGGTCAGGCCGAGGATGCGCAGGTCGGTGCCGGGCGTCTCCAGCAGGCGCTCGCGGTCGCAGTCGCAGGCACCGGGCGGGCAGGGCTGGCGGATCTGGAAATCGGGCATCTGGGGACTCCACTCGAAGCGATCGCGGATCGCCGTGGCGCAGGGGTTGCCTGGAAATATACACAGCCGGAGCAGGGCGTGGCGCGGCAATCGGCCGCCGCGCCGCGGATTTTTTCACCCCAGCCGACGGCGGCGCCACAGGCGTCCATAGACCAGGAGGTTGATCAGCAGCACCAGTGCGCCCAGGACCAGCTGGATCTGCGGCGTCAGCCCGGCGGGGTAGATCAGCGGGATCAGGTAGTGCTCGATGAACCCGTCGTCGTAACCCTGCTGGCCGGCACGCTGGCGCAGGAGGTTTTCCCAACGGGTCAGCGGGCAGGCCAGGTGGAACACTTCGACCGTGACTCCCCAGGCCGCGGCGGGCAGGTGCAACCAGGCCAGGCGCGGCCATTTGAGCACCAGCAGGCCGCCGAAGAGCACGAACAGGATGAAGGTCAGGTGCAGCGATACCAGGGTGTCGGCGGCGAGGCGGTAGAGCATCTGGGGTCTCTTATGTGGGGTTCAGGTCCGGGGACGGTCGAACCACTCCAGCGCGGTGCGCCAGATGCAGATGCCCAGGAAGTACGCGGACATCGCCAGCCACAGGCCCATCACCCAGGGGCCATTGTAGGGATGGTTGATCACCAGCGACAGGCTGCACAGCAGCCAGATGGCGGTCACCGCGATATTCACCGGCATGAACCGGCGCACGCGGAACGGGTGGAGGAACTTCATCCGGGTCAGGGTCAGCAGCGCCAGGACCACGATGCTCGCAAGGGTCAGCCAGGGTGTCGGGGCAATGATGTACAGGGCCAGCGCCACCACGTTCCAGGCCGCGGGAAAACCGACGAAATAGTTGTCCTTGCTCTTCATGTTGACGTTGCAGAAGCAGAACAGCGACGACACCAGGATCACCGAGGTCGCCAGCAGCGCGCTGTACTCCGGCAGCGGGATATAGCGATAGATGAACAACGCCGGGATGAACACATAGGTCAGGTAGTCGATCACCAGGTCCAGCACCGAACCGTCGAAATGCGGCAGCACCGACTGCACATTGACCTTGCGCGCCAGCGAGCCGTCCACCCCGTCGACGATCAGCGCCACGCCCAGCCACAGCAGGCAGGCCTTGGGCTGGTTGTCGAACAGCGCCAGGGTGGCGAGAAAGGCCGTGACCACGCCGGTGGCGGTGAAACCATGGGCGCCCCAGGCTTTGAGGCTGGCGATGTGTCGGGTCGTTATCACGGGCGTTCTCCAGGCAATGGAACCGGCCGCGCGACGCCCCGGCGAGAAGCGCGGGGCTGGTCGAAAACCTGGCCGGATTGCATCTATCGACCGGGCCGGCGGCGAGAAGGTTCACCGTTGCCGGCGTCTTTGTCGGGGCGCTGGCGGGCGTGTCCACAGGCAGTGCGCCGCCAGCGCCAGCGACGGTTTCCTAAGACTGTAGCCAGTGTTTGGCGAGGGCGGGGCTGGTGCCCGGGAATTTCTTCGCCGCGTTGCCCGGGCGGCTTACTGCGCGGGTTCCTGCCGGCGCTGTGTCCGGGCCGCGGGCTTGGGCGCACGCACCAGCGGCCAGAACAGTTCCTGCTGCCAGCTGATGGGGCGCAGGTCCTCGATGCCATAGGCCGCCGGTCGGCGGCGGGTGATTTTCGCGGTGCCGAACAGCACGTCCCAGAAGAACAGCAGGTTGCCGAAATTGCCTTTGTAGTGGGTCACTCCGTCGCCGGCGTTCAAGCCGTGATGCGCGGCATGGGTGGACGGCGTCGAGATGATCCGCTCCAGCAGCCACATCAACGGGCGCAGGGCGCGAACGCGGTAGAGCCTGTCGTCCCAGGCGACGCTGCTGTGGGCGGCGAAGATCACCGTCATCTTGACGATCAGGTAGCCGTAGTAGACCGGCGCCAGGCCCAGGTAGACGAGGACGCCGGAGAGCCAGATGCCCGGCATCAGCAGGTAGTAGAAGCTGTTGTTGCGGTAGACGATGCGGATGCTCATGTATGGCGCCGAATGGTGCGCGCGGTGCAGGGCGTAGAGGAACGGCACGCGGTGGGTCAGGCGATGCCACCAGTACTGGGTCATGTCGTCGAGTAGCAGGAACAGCGCCGCGCCGGCCATCCAGTGCAGCCCCGCCAGGCTGTTTTTCAACGAGGGCGCCACCGCGTCGAGCAGCAGGGTGCAGAGGAACATCACCAGGGGAAAGGTCACCCCCAGCAACAGCGACGAACCGATGATTTCGATCAGCGCGTCGCGGCGCTGGCCCCGGGGTTGGCGAAAGCAGGCACAGGCGGTTTCCAGCAGCACGAAGCCGAGGAAGATCCCGGCCACGATCAGCAGCGGATGGTTGGCGAGCAGGGTGGTATTCATGGCAATCTCGAGTCGGGCCCGACCTGGGCATGGCCCGAACAATAAGAAACCATGAGCCGTCCCGACCCTATGCGCGAACTGGACAAAAACACTGGAGAAGCGGCCAATCCGCCGCTGCGCCGTTTTCATCGCGGCCACCTCGGCCGCGTGCTCGAGCGGCTGCTGCAGCGCCAGACCCGTGGCGATCGCCAGGACTACAACCTGCTGGAACTGGAACAGCTGTGGCGGCTGGCGGCGCAGCACGACCCGGCCATCGGCCTGCACCTGTTCGCCGAATTCACCCCGCAGGACCTGCACGTGCTGGCCTACCTCTGCCTGTATTGCCCCGATGTGCGCGGCGCCATGCAGTGCTGGGCGGACTACGCGGTGCTGGCCTCGGACATGGACAGCCTCAAGCTGGTCCGCGACGGCGATCTGCTCGGCGCGCAATTGTGCATCGACGCCCCGCCGGGCTGACCCGCTACGTGACCGAGCATTACTGCGTGATGGCCCTGACCCAGATGCGCCGCGGCACCGGCCGGGCGGTCGTGCCGGTGCGTGCCTGCTTCAGCCATCCGCGGCCGGCCTACCACGACCAATACCGCCCATGGTTCGGCGATAACCTGGCATTCGATTGTGCGCACAGCTGCCTGTACTACGACCAGGCCACCCTGGACTTGCCGCTGTCGAGCCGCCACGCCGGCATGGAGGAGTTGCTGCGCAGCGAGCTGGACCGCCGGCTGGCCCAGCGCCTGCAACTGAGCGGCTGGAGCGGCAAGGTCGCGGCCACCATGCGCGAGAGCCTGGCCCGCGGCGTGGTGCCCAGCCTGGAAAACCAGGCCGAGGCGCTGTACCAGAGCCCGCGCACCCTGCGGCGGCGCCTGGAAGAGCAGGGCCTGACGTTTCGCCAGTTGCTCGACCAGGTCCGCGCCGAGCTGGAGCAGCAACTGGAGTTTCTCGGCGAGAGCCGTGCGCGGATGGCCAGCCAGCTGGGGTATGGCGACCTGGCCGCGTACCTGCATGCCCGCAAGCGTTGGCAGCGGCGTTGACCCGTCATTGGGATTCCATGGAGGAATCCACTGCATAAAAAACATGAATTTTATTTATCGGAATCCAACCTGTAGCGTGGCCCCGTCCCTGATCGATGGAGCGCCCCGATGTCCACCCCGCCGACCCCGTCTGCCGTCGAACGCTACTGGCAACGCAACCTCGCGGTGTGCGCCCTGGGGGCGTTCACCACCATTGTCGCCATGACCCTGCTGCTGCCGTTCCTGCCGCTGTATGTCGAGCAACTGGGCGTCAGCGACCCGGCGGCGATTGTCCAGTGGTCGGGCGTGGCCTTTGGCGCGACCTTTCTGTCGGCAGCGCTTACCGCGCCCTTGTGGGGCCGCCTGGGCGACCGCTACGGGCGCAAGCTGATGCTGATCCGCGCCAGCCTCGGCATGGCCGTGGCCATGTCACTGATCGGCCTGGCGGAGAATGTCTGGCAACTGGTGCTGTTGCGCCTGCTGGCGGGGTTGCTCGGCGGCTATGCCTCGGGGGCGACCATCCTGGTCGCCACGCAGACTCCCAAGGCCCGTTCCGGCTGGGCGCTGGGCGTGTTGTCCTCGGGGATCATGGCCGGCAGCCTGGCCGGGCCGCTGATCGGTGGCCTGCTGCCGCCGCTGATCGGCATCCGCAATACCTTCTTCATGGCCGGGGCGGTGATCTTCGTGACGTTCCTGGCGACCACCTTTCTGTTGCGCGAGGCCCCGCGCGAGCCGCGCCAGGCCTTGCTAAAAGGCCTGGCGCCAGCGCCGGGCTGGGCGGCGGTGAAGGACAAGAAAGCGCTGCTGAGCATGTTCGCGGTGGCCTGCCTGCTGATGTTCGCGACCCTGTCCATCGAGCCGATCATCACCGTCTACCTGCAGGAACTGCGGGCCCAGAACGTCACCCTGATGGCAGGCCTGGTGCTGTCCGCGGCAGCCCTGGGCAGCATCATTTCCGCGTCGCAACTGGGCAAGCTGGCCGACCGTGTCGGTCACTGGCGGGTGCTTACCGTCTGCCTGGCCGTGGCGGCGCTGCTGCTGATTCCCCAGGCGCTGGTCAGCGCGCCGTGGCAACTGGTGCTGCTGCGCTTTCTCATGGGCCTGGCCCTGGGCGGCCTGCTGCCTTGCATCTCCAGCATCATTCGCCACTCGGTGCCGGACAACATCGCCGGGCGGATGCTCGGCTACTCGACATCGAGCCAGTACGTCGGCCAGGTGCTCGGCCCCCTGGCCGGGGGCTTTGTCGGCGGGCACCTGGGCATGCGCACGGTGTTTGTCGGCACCTGCGGTGTCATGGCGGTGTGCGCCTTCGTCAGCTGGTGGTTCGGCTCCGAGCGAGCTGCCGCGGCGCTGGACGGCGAGGCGGGCTAGCGGCCACGCCGCGCGCTGCGCTCGACCATGGCGACAATGCTCTCGAACAATTCGTCGCGGGCCTGCTCGCGGCTGATTTCTCCGGTGGCCGCCGCGTGGGACAGGGCTTCGGCCGCCCCCAGCATGGCCCGCAGGCCCGCTGTCGCGATGTGCCCGGGCACCGCGAAGGGGGCGAGGGCGCTGCGGCATTTTTCCAGGAAGATCCGCTCGTACTCCTCCTTGATGCGCGCCAGTTCCGGTGAACTGGCCAGTGCGGCGATCACCCCGGGGATCTCCCGGCCCTGGGTCAGCACGCAGTCGACATAAGCGCTGGCGATGACGCTCGCGCGGCTGGCCAGGGTCGCTTCGGCGTTGACCAGGGCAGCATCCAGCAGCAGGGTCTGGCGGGCGTCGAAATCCTGGTACAGCGCCGCCAGGAGCCCGGCGCGGGTGACGAAATGGTCATAGACCACCGGCTTGGTCACCCCGGCCAGCTCGGCGAGCCGTCCCAGGGTCAGGGCTTCGGTGCCTTCGGCACCGATCAGTTGCCAGGCCGTTTCCAGCAACTGCTGCAGGCGTTCTTCCCGCGACAGGCGGCGGCGGGGGGATGGAACCTCGGGTGGGGTGCTTGACATGCTTATATACCAAAAGTAACTTACTGTTCGTAACTTACCGAAAGTATATAGGGCTCGGTTGCGGCCCTCAATCCATTGGCTGGAGGTATTCGCCATGCACGCCTTGATCGTCGTTGCCCACCACGACTCCCGTTCCCTCACCCATAGCCTCGCGGCCCAGGTGGCCGAGGGCCTGGGGCCGTCACATTCGTTCGAGATCGCCGACCTGTTCGCCGAAGCCTTCGACCCCCGCTTCAACCTGGCGGACCATGCGGTGCATCGCCGCCAGGCACCGCCGCCGGCCGACGTGCTGGCCGAGCAGGCGCGCATCGACCGCGCCGATGCGCTGGTGCTGGTCTATCCGGTGTACTGGTGGTCGATGCCGGCGCTGCTCAAGGGCTGGATCGACCGGGTGTTTGCCAATGGCTGGGCGTTCGATTTCAACCTGCAGGCCAATACCTTCGAGAAGCAACTCGGGCACCTGCGGGTGCACTTGCTCGGGGTCGCCGGGGCCGATGCCGGCACTTACGGGCGCCATGGTTACGCCGCGGCGATGAAGGCCCAGATCGACCATGGGATCTTCGACTACTGCGGCGCGCAGGTGCTGACCTCGGAACTGTTGCTGGAGTCGGAAAGCCGGGACCCGCAACAGCACCTGCGCACGGCCCGGGCCATCGGTCGCGGGCTGTTCGCCGGCCAGGCGGCCGTGGCGGGGCTGCTGGGGTAAAAGGCCTGTGCCCGCGCGACATCCCGGTCGCGCGGCGCACTATGCTTCGGGCTGCTATTGCCCGGCAGGCAGGGTTTGCTGGGTAAGGATCGCCCTGGCCAGGTCTTCATCGCTGGCGTTGAGCCCCGGGTTTTCCTGGCGGATTTTCTGCAACACCGACTCCAGGTAGACACCGCGGATGGTGCCGCCGCTGGCAACGAAACTGCTGGCATCGTCACGGGCGGGGATCACCCGCTTATCGTCCTTGAAGGTCGAGTACAGCGAGGCGGAAACCCCGGCCGAGGTAGCGACATCGCCCGCGTCGACACGGGCCATGGCCGAACCTGCGGGCAGACAGAGCAACAACGAGGAAACGAGCAATAGGCGGCGCATGAGGGCGTCCTCCAACAGCGTGGGCGGAAAGGAAGTACCACATAACCTAGGATGCGCGGCGCCACGGTGGAGTTCCCTGGACGCCCGGCGCGCCGCCGGCCGGGCGTTCATGCCGCCTCTGCAACCCCCGGCATTGCGCCAGGGGTGGCGGTCAGCGGTGGCTCAGCTCACCACGCGATAGCACGGCACGTAGGCCGCGCCGCCCGGCAGCTTCATCCGGTGCTGCTGGACGAACGCGTGCAGCAACTGGTCCAGCGGCTGCATGATCGCCGGGTCGCCGTGGATTTCGTACGGGCCTTTTTCCTCGATCAGGCGGATGCCTTTGTCCTTGACGTTGCCGGCGACGATGCCGGAGAACGCGCGGCGCAGGTTGGCCGCCAGTTCGTGGGACGGCAGCCCGTGGTTCAACGCCAGGCTGGCCATGTTGGCGTGGGTCGGGTCGAACGGGCGCTGGAAGCCTTCGTCGATCTTCAGCAGCCAGTTGAAGTGGAAGGCGTCGTTGCGTTCGCGGCGGAACTGCTTGACCTCTTTCAGGCCCTCGGTCATCTGCCGGGCGACTTCGGCCGGGTCGTCGATGATGATCCGGTACAGGCCGTGGGCCGCCTCGCCCAGGGTCGCGCCGACGAAGGCATGCAGCTGCTCCAGGTAGGGCGCGGCGCTTTTCGGCCCGGTGAGGATCACCGGGAACGGCAGGTCGCGGTTGTCCGGGTGCATGAGGATGCCCAGCAGGTAGAGGAACTCTTCGGCGGTGCCGGCGCCGCCCGGGAAGATGATGATGCCGTGGCCGACGCGGACGAAGGCTTCCAGGCGTTTCTCGATGTCCGGCAGGATCACCAGTTCGTTGACGATCGGGTTCGGCGCCTCGGCGGCGATGATCCCCGGCTCGGTCAGGCCCAGGTAGCGGCTGCCGCTCATGCGCTGCTTGGCGTGGGCGATGGTCGCGCCCTTCATCGGGCCCTTCATCACGCCCGGGCCGCAACCGGTGCAGATGTCCAGTTTGCGCAGGCCCAGCTCGTGGCCGACCTTCTTGGTGTACTGGTATTCCTCGGTGCTGATCGAGTGGCCGCCCCAGCACACCACCATTTTCGGCTCCACGCCCGGACGCAGGGTGCGGGCATTGCGCAGCAGGTGGAAGACGTAGTCGGTGATGCCCTGGGAGCTGTCCAGGTCGATGCGCTGGCTGGCCAGCTCGCTTTCGGTGTAGACGATGTCGCGCAGGGCGCTGAACAGCATTTCCCGGGTGCTGGCGATCATCTCGCCGTCGACGAAGGCGTCGGCCGGGGCGTTCAGCAGTTCCAGGCGCACGCCGCGGTCCTGCTGGTGGATACGGACTTCGAAATCCTTGTAGGCGTCGAGAATGGTCTTGGCGTTGTCGACGTGGGCGCCGGTGTTGAGGATGGCCAGGGCGCACTGGCGGAACAGGGTGTAGATACTGCCGGAGCCGGCTTCGCTGAGTTGCTGTACTTCACGTTGGGACAAAGTCTCCAGGCTGCCCTTGGGGCTGACCGAAGCGTTGATGACTTGTCTTGGTTGCATTCTGGATTCCTTGAAAGCGGGACCACCGGCCCTTGCGGGCCCATGGCTTGAGAATAGTGGGCGGCGCTGTGCCTGCCGGGAAATCATTGTCCTAGGCTTCGTGGCGCGAAGGCAAATGACATTGCCAGGCGCAGGCGGCGTTCGGGCGTTGACCGCTTGGCGACGGGCGGTCCGACGCCAAGGCGATCGGCATGGCCCTTGACTATGCTCAGCTCAGTCACCCACATGGCTGGTGAGCGCCACCTGGCGCCAGCGGTGCCAGTCCCGTCACAACAGCAGGGAGTGCGTGAACATGGCATCTGCATCCAAACGGCCCGCGCCGAAACCGGCGACAAGCCAGACCGTCAAGAAGACCGCCAGCGCCGCCAGGGCCAGCACGCCGGCCAGCAAGAAAACCACCCACGGCCAGCTCAGCGCGGCGTCTGCGCGGGTCTTGAACGTACGCCCGGACGGCCTGGATTTTCGCGACAGCATGTATGTTCCGACCCTGGTGGAAGTGCCGGTACGCCGGGAGCTGAGCGACTACCGCAAGGCCCAGGTGCCGGTGCTCGACCAGCGTCACGAAAACGCCTGCACCGGTTATGGACTGGCGACGGTGGCCCATTACTTGCTGCGCACCCGTCGCTATCAGTTCGATAACACCGATGTCAGCCCGCACATGCTGTATGAGCTGGCCCGCCGTTATGACGAATGGGCCGGCGAGGTGGACGAGGGCTCCAGTTGTCGCGGGGCGATGAAGGGCTGGTACAAGCACGGGGTGTGCCCGGCGCTGAAGTGGCCGGCCGGTAATCAGGTCACGACCCTTACCGAAGCGCTGGCCGAGGAGGCGGCGCAGCGTCCGCTGGGGGCGTACTTCAGGGTCAATCACACCGATATCGTTGCCATGCATTCGGCGATCGCCGAGGTGGGCGTGCTATATGCCAGTGCCACGGTGCACGACGGCTGGTATGCGGTCGCCGCGGATGGCCGCATCCAGCCCTCGGCGAACGTGCTCGGCGGACACGCCTTCGCGATAGTCGCCTACGACCAGGATGGCTTCTGGTTGCAGAACTCCTGGGGCGAGACGTGGGGACACGGCGGTTTCGCCCACCTGCGCTATGACGACTGGCTGGTCAACGGCGCGGACGCCTGGGTCGCGCGGCTCGGTGCGCCGATCAGCCTGCGTGCGCCGCTGCAGACGTCGGCGCCGGCCAAGGTGCTGACGGCGTCGTCGTCCAGCGAGACCCTGCGGGAAATTCGCCCGCATGTCATCAGCCTGGGTAACGACGGCGCTTTCAACCCACGCGGCGACCTTGCGACCACCGCGGCCAGCGTGCAGGAAATATTCGAGGTGGACTTCCCGCGTATTACCGCCGGCTGGGGGAAAAAGCGCATCGTGGTCTATGCCCACGGCGGCCTGGTGACCCAGGCAGGGGCCATCGAGACCGTGGCCGGCTATCGTGCGGCGATGTTACCGGCCGAGTGTTATCCGCTGGCGTTCGTCTGGAAGACCGACTATTGGAGCACCCTGGGCAACATGCTGGCCGATGCCGCCCGGCGTCGGCGCTCCGAAGGCGTGCTGGACGCGACGAAGGACTTCATGCTCGACCGCCTGGACGATGCGCTGGAGCCTATTGCCCGCTTGCTCACCGGTAAGGCCGAGTGGGACGAAATGAAGGAAAACGGCTTGCGTGCCACCGTCAGTGCCGCGGGCGGCGCGCGGGTGGTGGCCAAGGCCCTGGCGCGCCTGGCTGCGCAGGATCCGAGCGTAGAGATCCATCTGGTCGGGCACAGTGCGGGCAGTATTCTGCTGGCGCCGCTGGTGCAGTATCTGGTGGGCAAGGGGGCGATCGACAGCGGGCCGCTGGCGGGCAGCCAGTTGAAGGGGCTGGAGACGAAGATCGCCAGCTGCCATCTGTGGGCGCCGGCCTGCACCGTCAAGCTGTTCCGCGAGAGCTACCTGGCGCCGATCCGCGACAAGCGGATCGAGAAATTCGGCTTGTTCACCCTGACCGATCAGGCCGAGCGGGATGATCATTGCGCGCACATCTACAACAAGTCCCTGCTGTATCTGGTCGGCGACGCCTTCGAGGATAGGGTGCGCATACCGCTGATCCGGCCCGAGGGTGAGCCGATCCTCGGGATGGCGCGGTTCGTCGCCAGTGAAGTCGATCTGGCGCAGTTGTTCGGTAGTGGCTCGAACGCCGACTGGGTGCGGGCCCCCAACGATTTGCCGATGGGCCATCGGAATGCTTCCGCGGCCCGCCACCATGGCGATTTCGACAACGACGAAGCCACGATCCGCGCGACGCTGGAGCGCATTCGTGGGCAGGGCGCGGCCCGGCATGCTCTGGCGTTGCCGCAACCTGTCGCCGAGCGGGCGCTGCGCCGCCGCCAGGTGGACCTGGCCAGCAGCATCGAACGGAGGCAGCCATGACCATTCCCTTGCAGAACCGTCCCATCGAGGTGCTGGCGGACAAGTCTTGTGTCCCCAGCGAATTCGAGATCGAGGCCGGGCATCGTTACCGTTTCCTGGTGGAAGGCTTGTGGTGCGATGCCAGCGACCCACCGACCGGGCCGGAGGGCGTGGCACACCCGGGCGGGGTCCGTGAGGGGTTGGGCTGGGCTCGGCGCCTGCCCGAGGCCACCTGGATGGCATTGCTGGTGCGCACTGAGGGGCCGACGGGCAAGTCGCCCTGGCGCCTGCTGGGCGGCAGCGATCAGGTCTGGTCCGACCTACCGCCGGGGCGCTTGCAGTTCTGCGCCAACGACGTGCCCGGCTTCTACTGGAACAACTCGGGAAAGATGGAGGTGCGGGTGATCGATGTTTCCCAGGGTGGCTAGGCGCGGGTCCGACGGGTGTGGAAGCGGTTCGGACAATAGGGGAGCAAGGTGATGCCAATTGTCGCGTTGCTTGTCGTGCTGCTGCTCGGCGGCTGCGTCGGTGATCCGCAAGACAGGATGCCGGGTCTCTACCGGGAGCAGGGCGTGGTCGGTGAGCCGAAGATCCAGTTTCTCGGGGTGGGCGGCTGGTTGCTGCACTGGGGTGGGGAAGGGGTAATGCTGGCGCCGTCGTTCAGCAATCCCGATTCCCTGAACTAAGGCCTCCTGCCGCCACTGCGGGTGGTGGCCGACCACAAGCGCATCGACCGCTATATGCCACGCGCCGATGACGTGACCATGCTGCTGATCGGGCACGGGCACTATGACCATCTGCTGGATGTCCCCTGGGTGATGGAAAAACACAGCCCCAGGGCCCTGGCCTATGGTTCCTCCTCGGTGGCGCATATGTTGCGGGCCATGGTCGATCCGCTGCGGGTGGTCAACGCACAGTGGGCCATGGCCCGTCCCCGGCAGGCCGATGGCGCCTGGTTGCCGCCGACGGGGGGGAGTTGGCTGTACTCCACCGGTCGGCGCGTGCGGGCCATGCCGATCCAGAGCCTGCACGCCGGGCATGTCGCCGGCATCAACCTGATTCCCGGCGGGTATGTGGTCGATCTCGAATACACGCCGGTCTACGTCTGGCAGTGGAAGCCGGGGCAACCGATGGCCTGGTTGATCGACCTGCTCGACGAGCGCGGTGAGCCGGTGTATCGCTTGCACTATCAGGACTCCGGCGCGCCGCCGCCCTTTGGCTTTCCGCCTGCGCTGGCCGATGGCAAGGCAATCGACGTGGAGATCCTCAGCGCCGCTTCCTGGACCCAGGTACGCGATTACCCCGGGGGCTTGCTGACAGTGTCGCGGCCACGGATGGTGCTGATTGGCCACTGGGAAAATTTCTTCGGCAGCGATCCGTACCGGCCGCGGCCGCTTCCCGGGCTAAAGCTCCAGCCTTTTCTGGACACTGTGGCCTGCCATGTCGCCCGTGGCGTTCCGGTAATCCTGCCGGCGCCCCTGGCAGTGATCCCCCTACCGTCGGCGTACCCGACGGCACGCGCGGTGTCTTGTCCGGTAGCTCGGCAGGTCGAGTGAATTTATCCGTCCGGCGTCGCTCATAACTGCAAATGGCGCCTTGGGCGCCGGTCGTTCATGTTGTCAGGGAGCGTCATTGTCATGAGTCCCACGTTACCCGGGAATACCGGCCTGCCATGCCGCCTGATTCTGGTGGTCGAGGACGAGCCGACGATCCGGGAATTCCTCTGCGAAATCCTCGAGGACGAGGGGTTCGCCACCCAGGGTGTGCCCACGGCGGATGAAGCGCTGGTATTCATCGATCGCCATCCGGAACAGGTTCGCCTGCTGCTCACCGATATCACCATGCCGGGCACCTTGAATGGCGCGGGCTTGGCCAACCGGGTGCGCGAACGCTGGCCGGCGATGCCGGTGCTGGTGATGTCGGGGTATGAGACGCCGCAGAGTTCCGGCATCCGTTATCCGGTGTCGTTCATCCGCAAGCCCTGGACCATCGGGCAGATCCTCGACAGCGTGGGCGATGCGTTGAAGCCGGAAGGGGGAAGGTTGCAGTGAAACCGCTGGGCTTTCGACCACCTTGGACCCGTGGGTCCAGGTGATCGCAAGTGGGGAGGCCGGGCTAGCAGCTCATTCCTTGACGCTCATGAACTCCTTGGCCCAGACGATGTAATCCTCGGGCTGGGTGTAGGTATGCGCCAGTTCGGTGGCGCTCAGGTCCGAGGCCTGGGTGAAGATCTGCCGCTGTTCGCGCAGGCAATCGTAGGTGGCCTTGATCGCCGCGAAATAGGCCGCGTGGCCGTCGACGATGATCTTCGCGCCCAGTTGCGCCAGGCGGGCGTCGTCGCGCAGCGCCGGGTTGCCGTAGGTCACCAGCATCAGCGGCACCGTCAGGTGCTCGGCAATCTGCTCCAGCTGCTCGAAATCCTTGACCCCGACCATGCAGATGCCGTCGGCGCCGGCGCGTTCGTACTGCTGGGTGCGGCTGATGATTTCCTGGATCGGCAGGATCGCCGCGTTGGTCCGGGCAATGATCGACAGCTCCGGGTCGACCCGCGCTTCCAGGGCCGCGCGGATCTTGCCCACGCCTTCGGCGACCGAGATCAGGTCGGTGGATTTGCGGCCGAACTGGGCCGGCAGCAGGGTGTCCTCGATGGTCAGGGCGGCGACGCCGGCGCGCTCCAGCTCGACCACGGTGCGCATCACGTTGAGGGCGTTGCCGTAGCCGTGGTCGGCGTCGGCGATCACCGGCAGCTGGGCGACGCGGCCGATGCGGGTGGCCTGCTCGGCGAATTCGCTCAGGGTGATCAGGGCGAAGTCAGGCGCGGCCAGCACCTGCAGCGAGGCGACGGAGCCGCCGAGGATGCCCACTTCGAACCCCAGGTCGGCGGCGATCCGCGCCGACATCGGGTCGAAGACGGAGGCGGTGTGAAAGCAGGAGTCTGAAGCGATCAACTCGCGGAAACTACGGCGTAAATCTTGATGAGACAGCCTGGACATACGAACTCCCGGAAGGAGGTAAAAGAGATGCCGACGATAGCGTCGAGTCAAAAATGCAATCGGTCGTCCAGCGAACCCGTGGTTGAAGTTCGCTGCGAAAACCTGGGCAGATGAAGACGAAACAAGCAGGTATGAAGCGGCGGGTGACGCCGCGCCGGGGCGCAAGGCCAGGCGGGCGGTCTTGTTATGGCCGGGATGAAGGCTATCACGGCGCCGCGATGGAAATGATGACGAATTCGTATGGCCTCATGCCAGAACGGCATGGGCCATGCCGGTTGGCGTGGGCGCCGACGCCGGTCGATCATGCCGGACGGCGCGGTCCGGGCCGATCCGGCAATGGCACCCGGGGTGGATGGCGGCACGCTGGCGGAGCGGTGGTGGCGCTGCTGGCGCGGGGGAGAACGGCCAGGAAAATGTCAGAATTTGAGTCCGGGTCTGGACCTTTTTCCCTGATGCGCAATCATTAGGACGTGGATACCCAAAGGAGAGACGCATGTTCATTCGGTCATTGACCCTCGCAACGTTGCTCGCTGTCACCGGCCCCGTACTGGCGGCCGACAACGAAGGCCCTCTGGCTCAGGATCAGGGCAAGTCGCGCCCGCTGATCGTCATCGCCCCCAGCACCGTGGACCCGACGCTGGTGGCACTGAAGAAGTCCCTCGACGAGCCGGCCAACCGCCAGGCCTTTGGCGAACGCAACATGGTGCTCTACACGGTGATCAACACCATCGGCCAGCGCGACGGCAAGGACCTGGACCCGCAATCGACCATGGCGCTGATCCGCAGCCTGAAGCTGGGGGCCGGGGCGCAGACCAAGGTGATCCTGGTGGGCAAGGACGGCGAGAAGAAACTCGAGCATTCCGGGGCCATCGAACTCAAGGAAGTCTTCAATACCGTCGACCAACTGCCGGCCGCGGAGAAGGAAGCCGCCGCGCCCGCGCCCGCGCCGGTCGCGGAGACCAAGGCGGCCCATGCCGGCAAGGCTGGCAAAGCGGGCAAGCCCGCCGAGCCGCCAAAGCCGCTGGACGATTGAATCCGGCCATTGCCGTTTTCCTGATCCAGCGCACCGCGAGCACGCTCGCGCCTACAGGGGCACCGCTGTTTCTGTAGGCGCGAGCTTGCTCGCGATAGCGTTCGCCTGATCCCCGGCCGCCCTTCACGACACCGCCAGCATGCCTGGAGCTTTCGCCTCAGTGGCCGCGGCGTCCTGCAGCGTCCGGCACACCCCCCGCACGATCATCTCGACCTCGCGCTCGTCGACGATCAACGGTGGCAGCAGGCGGATGGTGGTGCCCCGGGCGACGTTGATCAGCAGCCCGTGATCCCGCGCCGCCACCAGGGCCAGGTCGCGCAGCGGCGCCTTCAGCTCGATGCCGATCATCAGCCCCAGGCCACGCACCTGCAGCACCAGCGGATGCTCCGCCAGCTCCACCCGTAAACGCTCCAGCAGGTGTTCGCCCTGGCGCCTGGCGTTGGCCAGCAGGCCCTGTTCCTCGATGATCTCCAGCACGGTGCAGGCCACCCGGCAGGCCAGCGGATTGCCGCCGAAGGTGCTGCCGTGGCTGCCCGGGGTAAACAGGTGCGCGGCTTTGCCCCAGGCCAGGCAGGCACCGATGGGGATGCCGTTACCCAGGCCCTTGGCCAGAGTCATCACGTCCGGGACCACGCCTTCGTGCTGGCAGGCGAACCACTGGCCGGTACGGCCGATGCCGGTCTGGATCTCGTCGAGCATCAGCAGCCAGTTGCGCCGGCTGCACAGCGCGCGCACGGCCTTGAGGTAGCCGGGCGGCGGCAGGCGGATGCCGCTTTCGCCCTGGATCGGCTCCATCAGCACTGCGGCGATGCGCGGACCATGGGCCTGCGCGGCCTGCTCCAGGGCGGCGAGGTCGCCGAAGGGCACCTTGAGACAGTCCCCTGGCAACGTGTTGAGCCCCAGGCGCACCGCCGGCCCGTCGCTGGCCGCCAGGGTGCCCAGGGTACGGCCATGAAAGGCGTTCTCCATGACCACCACCAGCGGCCGTTCGATGCCTTTATGCCAGCCATGCAGGCGCGCCAGCTTCAGCGCGGTCTCGTTGGCTTCGGCGCCGGAGTTGTTGAAGAAGGCCCGGTCCATGCCGGCCAGGCGGGTCAGCCGCTGCGCCAGGCGCTGCTGCCAGTCGATGCCGTAGAGGTTGGAGGTGTGCAGCAACAGGCCGGCCTGTTCGCTGATGGCGCTGACCAGCCTGGGGTGGGAATGCCCGACGCCGGTTACCGCCACGCCGGCCACCGCGTCCAGGTACTCGCGACCGGCCTGGTCCCAGAGGCGGGTGCCCAGGCCGCGGGTGAAGCTCAGGGGCAGCGGTTGATAGGTGTTCATCAGGCAGGTGGCGGTCATGGCGGCAGCTCCATCCAGGGGGTGTGCTGGCAGTATCGTTAGCCACCTGAGCTAGATAAACTCGTCAATTCTTTAATCATCTTCAAGTCAGGGTTGATAATGGATCTGTTCCAGGCGATGTCGGTGTACGTCAAGGTGGTGGAGGCGGGGAACATGACGGCGGCCGCTCGTGAATGCGGCTTGTCCACCACCATGGTCGGCAACCATTTGCGAGCCCTGGAGCAGCGCCTGGGGGTCAGCCTGCTCAATCGCACCACGCGTCGCCAGCGCCTGACCGAGTTCGGCGCCGAGTACTACCAGCGTTGCCTGGCGGTGCTGGGGCTGGTGGCGGACTCCGAGCGCATGGCCGAACAGGTCCAGGGCGAGCCGTCCGGCACCCTGCGCATCACCGCGCCGCTGACCTTCGGCACCGAACGCCTGGCGCCGGCCCTGAGCGAGTTCCGCCAGCGTTGCCCGCAGGTCAAGGTGGAACTGACGCTGGCCAACCAGCGCTTCGACCTGATCGACGGTGCCTTCGATGTGGCCTTTCGCCTGGGCAACCTGGACAACCCGTCGCTGATCGCCCGGCCGCTGGAGGACTACACCCTGACCATCTGCGCCGCGCCGGAGTACCTGGAGCGCCACGGCACGCCGCAGGTCCCGGAGGATTTGCAGCAGCACAATTGCCTGGCGTTCGCCTATCCGGCCGGCGACGAATGGAGTTCCACCGCGACCCAGTGGCCGTTGCGCGGGCCCGAGGGCGACGTGCTGGTGCCGGTGTCGGGCTCGCTGCTGACCAACACTTCGTCCGGCCTGCACCGGGCGGCGCGGGGCGGGCTGGGGGTGGTGATGATGCCCGATGCCCTGGTGGAGGAGGACTTGCAGCAAGGCCGCCTGGTGCCGTTGCTGCAGGATTACGAACTGCCCTGGCGGGCCATGCACCTGCTCTATGCCCAGGACCGCTACCGCCTGCCCAAGCTGCGCAGCTTCGTCGAGTTCGCCCTGGAAAAATGGGGGCGGCCGGCCTAGGCCGACTCGCTGGCCAGCAGCATCATCGCCGCTGAAAGGGTGTGGCCATCGGTGATCTTTCCGCTGGCGATCATGGCCAGCAATTCCTGACGGCTGACCCACAGCAGGTTGTCCACTTCACCGTCGGTGGCCGCGGCCTGCTGCTCGGCGATCTGTACCTGGCACACCGCCACCGCGCTGGCGAGCAGCGAGGTGTTGCTGTGCAGCATCCCCAGTTCGCGCACATGCGAGGCCTGCCAGCCGGTTTCCTCCAGCAGCTCGCGGGCGGCGGCGTCGGCGGCGCTTTCCCCGGTATCGATGGCGCCCCGGGGAAACTCGATGGAGTGGCCGCCGATGGCCCGGCGCTTGAGGTTGACCAGCATCAGCCGGCCATCGGCCAGGGTCGGCACGGCTACCACGCCGTTCACCGCCTGGGCTTCCTTGATGATGAAATAACCCTGCTCGCGGACCACCTTGAAGTAGGGGGTCTCCAGCAGGCACTGGCTGAGGGGGGCAGTACTCATGACGGGCATCACTCCAGGAAACAACGATCGAACAGGTACAGCGCGGCGGGCTTGAGGTTCTCCAGGGTGGCCTGGGGCCGGCCGCCGTCGCCGCTTTTCTTGCGTCCGGTTTCCTGCAGGTAGCCGGCTTCGCTCATCTTCAGCAGGCGCTGGCGGATGCTGGTCTTGAGCACGGGTCGGCGCAGCACCAGGGAGAAAATGCTCACCGCCTCGGGGGCGCTGAACTCGTTGCCGAGGAACATCAGCGGCAGGCTGCTGTAGAGGGATTTGGAAAACAGCCGTTCGTGCGCCTGGGCCACCAGGTCGTTGTGGTCGAAGGGCAGCTTGAAAGCACCGCTGGCCACCTCCGAGAGGGCGAAGAAACCCTGCTTCGGGCCAGGCTGCAGCAGTTCGCTGGCGATTCCCAGGTAAAAGGTCGAGGACGACCAGCAGCGCGGATCGCGAAAGGCGTCGCCCACCGTGCCCACCTGTTCCAGCCAGGCCAGGGGCATGTCCACCTTGCTCGAGCGCCGTAGGCGTTCCACGGCATCGTTCAGGCTGCGGTCCTCGACGTCGCCGTTGACCACGATGCCCGGCAGTGCCCAGTGCCCGGCGAAGGGATCGCTGTCGCGTTGGTGGAGGAGGATTTCCAGCTCGAGGCGTTCGCGGTTATAGCGCAGCAGGCACAGGTCGATGGTGTGCAGATAGGCGCTGGGGAGGGGGGGGCGGTCGTGCATATCAACTTCCGTGGACGGCGTAGAGGCCGTAGTTTAGCGGATTCATCCCCGGGGCCAGCCAGTGGCTGGGTGGTGTTTCGCCGCGGGCCAGGTATTGGCGCAGCACCGTACTGCGCACCCCGGGCTGCTCCTCGATGCGCAGGATGGAAAAACGCCGCAGCAGTTCCGCGCCGCGATGGAATCCGGGCAGCTGGCGCGCCACGTCTTCCCCCACCACCAGGGCGATGCGCTTGCCGTCAAGGGCCAGGTCGTCCGCCAGCCGTTGCAGCAGGGTGTAGCTGTAGACCGGGGCGGGATCGGCCAGGGCCAGCGCCTGCTCCACCCGGCTCACCGCCAGTTCGGCGGGGCTCTGCGCTTGCAGGTGCCGGGTGATGGCCTGCAACCAGCTCACGCGCTGCTCGAAGTCGGCCATGCACTTGCCATCCGGGTGGCGGAAGCTGGGGACCACCAGCACCCGCCGGGCGTGGCGGGCGGCTTCGAGCATCACCCGGGCATGTCCGGCGTGGGGCGGGTTGAAGGCGCCGCCGTAAAGGGCCAGTTCAAACATCGGCTTCTCCTTTTTTGGTACATGACGTGTACTTTATCATCGCTTGCTTTAACCGGGAAATCTCTCGGATGCATTGAATTATTTTGCTAGTGGAAGATGATCGACCAAGAACTTCTTGCAATGAAAGTACATGACATGTACTTTATGGTTCATGCAGAGGAGAGACCCAGCATGAACAGCCAGACAATGAAAACCGCTTCCTTCGATGTCGATGCGCAAAAGAGCTTCACCCCGCTGTGCCCGAACGAGTTGCCAGTGGCCGAGGGCGACCGTATCGGTGGCGAGCTGAATTTCATGGCGACCCTGGCCAGCCTGCGGGTGGGCAGCAAGGACGCCCACAGTCCCCAGGCTCCCTGGGTGGTGGCCGGGCACGAGCAAATGCTGCAGCCCACCGGCCTGGAACACGCCGACCTGACCTGGGTCAGCCACTGCGTGCCGGGCACCGAGGGCTTCACCCTGCTCGACGAGCTGCCCGCTCCCTACGACTACGACTACTTCGTGTGGAAGGGCGTGGAGCCGGACCTGCACCCCTACGGCGCCTGCTACCACGACCTGCACGGCAAGCTGTCCACCGGGGTCATCGAGTTCCTGAAGAGCCAGGGTGTGCAACGGGTGATAGTCGGCGGCCTGGCCCTGGACTTCTGCGTCAAGACCACCGCCCTGCAACTGGCCGCCGCGGGTTTCGAGGTGATCGTCCACCTGCCGGCCTGCCGCGCCATCAGTGCCGAGGGCGCTACCCGGGCGATCGCGGACATGCAACAAGCGGGCATCGCGATAGCCGCGACCCGCGAAGCGACCACCAGACTGATCGGTATGTGAGGAGGCACCATGGACAGTGCATTCGATCGCAGTAACGGCGTGATCCAGAGCCTGCTGGACACCGACTACTACACCTTCACCATGATGCAGGCGGTGCTGCACCAGCACCCGAATGTCGAGGTGGAGTACCAGTTCATCGTGCGCTCCAGGGAGTCCCTGGTGCACCTGATCCCGGAAATCCGCCAGGAGCTGGAGAAGCTCGCGGGCCTGCAGATGCGTGAAGGCGAGCAGCGCTTTTTGTTCAACAAGCGCTTTCGCGAATACCTGACCCCGGACTTCGAGCAGTTCCTCGGCCTGTTCCGCTTCAACCTGCGCTACATCCACGTGGCCGCCCTCGATGGCCAGCTGAGCATCCGCGTGCGTGGGCCGATGCTGCACTGCATCATGTTCGAGCAGCCGGTGCTGGCCATGGTCAGCGAACTGCGCAACCGCCAGCGGTATCCGGAGGTGGAGCTCGAGGATGTCAGCCGCCGGCTGTACCAGAAGTTCGAATGGCTGGAGAAAAACGCCAGCCGCGAAGAACTCGCCGAATTCCGCGTCTCGGATTTCTCCACCCGCCGGCGCCTGTCGTTCAAGGCCCAGCGCGAAGTGGTGAAGATCATGAGCAGCGATTTCCCCGGGGTCTTCGTCGGCACCAGCAATGCGCACCTGGCCTATGAGTTCGACCTGCCGTTGATCGGCACCATGGCCCACCAGTGGCTGATGGTGCACCAGCAACTGGGGCGCTTGCGCGAGAGCCAGAACGCCGCGCTGGAAAACTGGGTGCGCGAATACCGCGGCCGCCTGGGCATCGCCCTGACCGACTGCATCAGCACCGACTTTTTCCTCAAGGATTTCGACCTGTACTTCGCCAAGCTCTACGACGGCCTGCGCCAGGACTCCGGCGACCCGTTGCTCTGGGCCGACAAGGTCCTGGCCCGCTACCGCGAACTGGGCATCGACCCGCGGAGCAAGGACCTGATGTTCTCCGACGGCCTGAACTTCGAGAAATGCCTGCCGATCCTGCGCCATGTGCGGGGCCAGGCGCGGTTCGGTTTCGGCATGGGCACCAGCCTGGCCTGCGACGTCGACGGCGTCGAGCCGCTGAGCATCGTGATGAAGCTGGTGCGGGTGCATGGCGAACCGGTGGTGAAGTTCTCCGACGACCCGATCAAGAACGTCTGCGAAGACCCATCCTTCCTCAGATACGCGGCGCAGGTCTTCAGCGTCGACCTTGCCCACTCGCCCCTGGAGGCCTGACATGACTCGCCAGACCCAAGAACGTATCGCCCGGGAACTGGGCATCGACCGGCAACTGCTGCGCGGCGGCGAGGCGGGCGAAATAGCCCGGCGCGTGGCCTTTATCCAGCAGGTGCTGCGCGAATCCGGCTGCCGGACCCTGGTGCTGGGCATCAGTGGCGGCGTCGACTCCCTGACCGCCGGCCGCCTGTGCCAACTGGCGGTGGAGCAACTGCGCGAGACCGGGCACGAGGCGCGCTTTATCGCCATGCGCCTGCCTTACCGCAGCCAGGCCGACGAAAGCGACGCCCAGGCGGCCCTGGACTTCATTCGCCCGGACAGCATCAGCACCTGCAACATTGCGGACTGTGTCGACGGCCTGATGAGTCAGGTGCAGGTCGATGGGCTGCGACCCTCGGCGGCCCTTACGGATTTTGCCAAGGGCAACGTCAAGGCGCGGGCGCGGATGCTGGCCCAGTACGCGGTGGCCAATTTCAGCAATGGCCTGGTGGTGGGGACCGACCATGGCGCCGAGGCGCTGATGGGGTTTTTCACCAAGTTCGGCGATGGCGCCTGCGACCTGGCGCCGTTGTCCGGGCTGACCAAGACCCAGGTGCGCCTGCTGGCCGAGGCGCTGGATGCGCCCCAGCGCCTGGTGCACAAGGCACCCACCGCGGACCTCGAAGAACTGGCGCCGGGCAAGCTGGACGAAACCGCCTATGGCTGCAGCTACGAGGAGATCGATGCCTACCTGATGGGCGAGCCGGTGAGCGACAGCGTGCGCGAGCTGATCGAAAGCGCTTATCGGCGCACCGCCCATAAACGCGCCTTGCCGCGCACTCCCGCCTGATCCTTTTGCCGCAGCAGGAACCGGCTCGCCAGCCAATGGAGGGCCGTCAGTCCGGCCATTTCTTCAGGGCTGCGCGACACTCTTCGGTCAGTTCGGCCATATGTTCCCGCACTTCTGGCCAACCCAGCAGCTCCAGCGCCTCACGGGCGCCCAGGTGCAGCGGCGCCCACTGTGGATGCTCGAAGCCATTGTCCTCGAGGGTCATTCCATAGGCCTGCGGGCTCAGGGCTTCACAGGCGCTCAACAGGCTTTGCAGGCGCGAGTGCAAGTTCGGCGCCAGATGGGCAGGGAAACGCTGCACGAAGTGCGCGAGGTAATCGAGATGGTCGGACCACAGATTGCATTCGGCGCAGCAGCCGATTTCCTCTCGCTGCGGGCCCGCATCCAGGGCCAGGAATTCCAGGGCCGGGCCGAGTTCGCCGACCAGGATGATTTTTCGGTATTCGTCCTGGCCATACCAGGTCCAGATTCTCGATCCGATGGTGGGTGTCTCGTCGATGCCCGCTTGCACCATTTGCCTTCTTCTCCATACCGTCAGCGCGCTCGTTCGCCCAGGGGGGGCGAACAGTCGATGCCCTAGGCTACAGCATCGTTCCGGGCGCGTCCGGTGGGGGAGACCACGAAGTAAAACCCCCGCCGTGCAAGCAGCGGCGGGGGCCGGGTTCACGGCAGTTCGGTCAACCCAGTTCTATCGGCTTGAGGCTTTCCCAGGACTCGACCGGGCCCGGGTTGCCCGGCAGGCTGCCACCGCCGAAACAGACCGCCAGCTTGTTCACCGCGTTCAGCGCGGTGGTGACCGCGCCCTCGGCCCAGCCGGCGGTCCATGACACATCGTCGCCGGCCAGGATGAAGCGATCGGGCTTGCCGGTGTCGATGCCGCTCATGAACTGGGAGAAGATCCGGCGCTGGTACTCATACTGGCCCGGCAGGTTCATCTTGAACGCGCCCAGGTAGAGCGGCTGGTCCTCCCAGTTGTGTTCCACGAACGGATTGACCGTGCTGTATTGCTCGTTGAGGTCGATGGCCGGGTAGATGTTGTCCAGCAGGTTGGTACACAGGTCGACATGCTGCGGCAGCGGGTCGGGGCGATCGCCGAGGAATTTCAGGGCATCGTCGTTCCAGGTGTAGGAGAGGAAGATCCCGCTACCCTTGTAGGTCCCGGTGCTCTTCGAGTAGTCGACCAGATAGGTGCCGCGCGTGAGCCGGTCGGAGAGGGTGATGCTCATTTTGCGCTGCTGGTTGGCCGCCACCGGGTCGTTCCAGAACGGCCGCTGGGTGGCGGCGAAGATCTTCGCCGACTGCATGTAGTGGGTATACATGATGGCTTCCCAGGTCGGCTGCGGCAGCAGGCTGTCCATGGCGGGTAGGTTCTGCGGGGTGCCGGAGTAGCGCAGCTTGTCGAGGATCCGCACGTGAGGGGTGTAGACCACGCTGGCGAATTCCTGGCGGTGCTGGGTGTTGGTGCGCGTGTCGGTGATCAGGACCCGGAACGAGCCGTCCGGCTGGCGCTCGATGTGCCGGACTTCCTTGTGGAACGGGTCGGCGAAGACTTCCCGCGACAGCGCTTCGACCGTGGTGCCTTCAGGCCAGTACACCTGGGTATCGCCCAGTTCTCCCGGGGTTTTCGACCAGAGCCGTTGCGGCAGGCTGGAGGAGCCGTCGAACATCAGTTGATGGTCGGCATCCAGGCCGGTGTACAGCACACGCAGCAGTTCGAGGATGCTGTTGGGGTAGTCGGTGTTCCAGCCGCCGGTGCCGAAGCCGATCTGCCCGAACAGGTCGATCTCGGCCTTGGTCCAGCCGGAGTTCTGCAGCAGCGCGGCGTAGAAACTGACATCGTCGCCGCTGGTGCCCGTGGCGGGCTTCAACACCGACTCCCACAGCTCCTTGATCTTCTGCTGGTTGATGCTGCCTTCGCTCATGGCCGCTTCCATGGCGGCGAAGTGGTAGTGCTCCAGGAACTCGTCGAAGAACTGGTTTTCCAGGTCGACGTATTCCTGGGGCTTGGGAAAGGCCGGGTTGCCGTCCACTTCGTAATAGACCTTCTCGCCCTGGTAGTCGACCACGGTGCTGATGGCCGCGGCGGTGCCGGGGTTGGGAAAGTCCGTGGAGTTCGCGGTCATGCCGACTTTGCGGAAGTAGTGGAACAGCGCCTTGCCGGAGACCGGGAAACGCATCGCGCCCAGCTCGCAGAGCACTTCGCTGCCGGGGTCGCCCTGGACCTTGGCGTAGAGTCGGCCGCCGAGGCGGTCCGAAGCCTCGACCACCACCGGATGCAGGCCCATGCGCAGCGCTTCATAGGCCGCCACCAGGCCGGCCGCGCCGGCGCCGACAATCAGCACCTTTTGCCCGTGGTTCGCCGCTGCCACACTGCCCAGTGGACGGCCCTCGGCCTCTTGCAGGTAGTTGGCGTAGTGGAAGGGGAAGTCCGGAATCAGCGCGGTGACGTCCTTGTTCATGCGCAGGGGAGAGCGGTTGGTTCTTGAAGGAATCGCAGACATGGGGTTTCTCCTTGAAAGTCATTTCCATGTGTTTCCACGTGCTCGATGGCTCTATTTCGATAGTCGCCAGCGGTTCCAGCCTAGAACAGATTCCCGAGTCGTGTCGGGTTGGAGGCGTGTGGGTTGCTGCTTCCGTAGGCGCCAGGCTTGCCGGCGATAGCGATGGTGAGGACGCCATCGCGAGCAAGCTTCGCTCCTACGGTTGAGTGGCGTGTGGCTGCTTTTGTAGGAGCCAGGCTTGCCGGCGATAGCGGTGGTGAGGACGCCATCGCGAGCAAGCTTCGCTCCTACGGTTGGTGTGTGTGGAGGCTAGGCCTGTACCGCTGTGCACAGCTCTACGAGCATGCCGTCGGGGCAGCGCACATAGGACACCACCTGGCCCCAGGGTTTTTCGCTTGGCGCGCTGAGTTCGCTGGCGCCGGCATCCAGCGCCCGTTGGTGGGCGGTGTGCACGTCTTCACAGACCAGGCCGATTTCCATACCCAGCGGTTTTACCGAACGGTGAGCCTCGACGTGACCACCGTCGAAATTCATCCCGGCCAGCTCATGGGCGGCGAAGGCCAGCGCAGTGGCGCCGGTTTCCAGTTCGCCGTAGGTGCCGGACTCATGGAGGAAGCGGGTCGGCAGGCCGAAGGCCCGGTTGAAGAATGCCAGCGAGGCGCTGACATCGGGGACGTAGAGAATGGTGTAGGCGAATTTCATGGTTGAGCGTTCCTTGTTCGTGACGACGGCGGATTCTGCCACGCCTGCTGTTTTATTCGCTGCCCTGGCACCAGCCCGGGCGTGCGTCCTGGTAGGAATGGTGGGTCGGCTTCAGCAGTTCCTGGTCGTTGTCGTCGAAGCTGCCCAGCAGCAGGGCGACGGTGGGTTCATCGTCGATCGCTCCCAGGGAGCTGCCGCACCGGGGGCAGAACGCACGGCTGGAATAGTCGGACGAGCGAAAGGTCGCTGGCACGCTGCTCCAGGTCACCCGCTCCCGGGGGAACTCGACCCAGGCCGCGCTGAGCGCGCCGGTGTGTCGCTGGCACAGCTTGCACGAACAGTAGTGCGGATTGTGCGCCGGCCCCAGGGCCTGGAAGCGGATCTGCCCGCACAGGCAGCCGCCGCTGTAAACCAATGGATTCATTGCCTGCTCCTTTAGCGTTCAGGGTGCCGGGCAAGGGTATTACCTAATCTCATGGCCCCATGATTTTTATTGGTTACAGGCCGCTACAAGGGCGGTGCTACAAAAGCGCAAACACAGCTCAGCCATAACAACAAAGAGTGTTTGCCCATGATCCCGTCTCGTTTTTGCCACGTCCGTGGCACCCGCGCCTCGCTATCCCGTTCCGGCCTCGCTTGCCACGCACCGTGTGTGCGGCCGATGACCGCCACCTGTTTCCCCACGCTCCAGGAGTAACTGTCCATGAAAGCACTCGACCTCTATATCGGTGAAGGTTTCGAAGGTCCGGGCGTGAACGCCGCGCACATCAATATCCTCATCGGCCCGCGCAACGGCCCGGCGGGCCAGGCCTTCGCCAACAGCCTGGCGTCGCCCAGCCAGGGCCATTGCCCGTTCATGGTGATCGCCCAGCCGAACATCCCGGTCAAGCCGATGACCCTGTACGTCAACAAGGCGGCCATTGGCAGTGACTTGCATGGCAACGCCACCTGGGGCGCGTCGCAGGCCGGTATCGCCAAGGCGGTGCTCGAAGCGCTGCTCGACGGCACCCTGCCCAAGGAAGCCGAGGACGAATGGGCCATCGTCACCGCCAACTGGGTCAACCCGGCCTGCGACGACCTGGATGCGGTCTACCGGAACAACTACAACGCCTGCCGCACGGCGATTCGCGCGGCCCTGACCGGCAAGCCGGAAACCGCGCAACTGAAGGACGTTGTCGCGCATATCAGCAACCCGTTCTACACCCCCAAAGCCTGAGGTTCGCACCATGCAATACATCCGTTTGGGCAACTCCGGCCTGCAAGTTTCCCGCCTGTGCCTGGGCACCATGAACATGGGCACCCCGGATTGGAAACCCTGGATCTTCAATGAAAAACAAAGCGAGCCGATCGTCGCCCACGCCCTGGACAACGGGGTGAATTTCATCGACCTGGCGGACTTCTATTCCGCCGGCGTCGGCGAGGAGGTGGTGGGGCGCATCGTCAAGCGCCTGGCCCGGCGCGAAGACCTGGTGATCACCACCAAGGTCGGCTACGGCACCCGCAGCGGGATCAACGCCAGCGGCCATTCGCGCAAGCACGTCATGGACAGCATCGATGCTTCGCTCAAGCGCCTGGACATGGATTACGTCGATGTGTTCATGCTGCATTACTTCGACGTGAACACGCCGGTGGAAGAGACCATGAGCGCCCTGAACGACATCGTGCGTTCCGGCAAGGCGCGCTACATCGGGGTCTCGACCATGCTGGTCGGGCAACTGGCGAAGATCATCATGGCCTGCGAGCGCAATGGCTGGGTCAAGCCGATCAACATGCAGCTGCAACTGAACTGCGCCTACCGCGAAGAAGAGCGCGAGATGCTGCCGTTCTGCCACGACCAGGGCCTGGGCATCTCGGTGTTCAGCCCGCTGGCCCGTGGCCTGTTGACTGGCGACGTCCAGTCGACCCGCAACCAGACCGACTTCTTCACCCAGCAGATGTACAGCGACGAGGCCTCGTTCGAGATCGCCCATTCGGTCCAGCGCGTGGCCCGGGCCCGTGGCGTGTCCAATGCGCAGGTCGCCCAGGCCTGGGTGCTCAACCATCCCGGCGTGGACTGCATGCTGGTGGGCGCCGACACCACCGAGCAGTTCGACAGCGCCCTGGCGGCCCTGGAGACCCGCCTGGATGCCGAGGAGTTGCACGAGCTGGAACGCAACTACACGCCGTGCGACGTGATCAACGACTACACCGCCGGCAAGCGGATCCTGCGTACCGCCCGCCCGGGCCTGGAACGCTTCACCTTGAGCGAGGCCGTGGCATGAGTGCGCTGATTCGTAATGGCAACTACATCGACGGCCAATGGTCCAGCGGCGGCCCCCTGTACCCGGTATTCAACCCGGCCAACGGCGAGCTGATCGCCCAGGTGCAAAAGGCCGGCGCCGAGGCGACCGGGCTGGCCATCGATGCCGCCAACCGGGCCTTGCCGGCCTGGCGCGGCCTCACCGCCAAGGAGCGCAGCCAGCGCCTGAAACGCTGGAGCGAGCTGATGCTGGGCAACCAGCGCGAGCTGGCGACCCTGCTCAGTCGCGAGCAGGGCAAGCCGCTGGCCGAGGCCATGGGCGAAGTGGTGTACGCGGCGAGCTTCCTCGAGTGGTTCGGCGAAGAGGCCAAGCGCGCCTATGGCGATGTGATCCCCAGCCACAAGGCCGACGCGCGGATCATCGTGACCAAGGAGGCCATCGGCGTGGTCGCGGCGATCACTCCGTGGAACTTCCCCCTGGCGATGGTCACGCGCAAGGTCGGGCCGGCCCTGGCGGCCGGCTGCACCATGGTCCTCAAGCCTTCGGAAGAGACGCCGCTGTCGGCCTTCGCCCTGGCGGTGCTGGCCGAGCAGGCGGGGATCCCGGCCGGGGTGTTCAACATCGTTTCCGGCGACGCCGCGGCCATCGGCGCTGCGCTGCAAGCCTCGAGCATCGTGCGCAAGCTGTCGTTCACCGGCTCGACCCGCACCGGCAAGCTGCTGATGCGCCAGGCCGCCGACACCTTGAAAAAGGTCTCGCTGGAGCTGGGCGGCAACGCACCTTTCATCGTCTTCGACGACGCCGACCTGGACGCGGCGGTGAAGGGCGCCATGGCCTCGAAGTTCCGTAACACCGGGCAGACCTGCGTCTGTGTGAACCGTTTCTTTATCCAGGACGGCGTCTATGAGGCCTTCACCGGCAAGCTGGCCGCGGCCGTGGCGGCGATGCGGGTCGGCAGCGCCCTGGAGGGCGAGACCGAGCAGGGCCCGCTGATCAATGCCGCGGCCCTGGCCAAGGTCGAGCTGCACGTCGGCGATGCCCTGGAGAAGGGCGCCAGGCTGCTGTGCGGGGGGCGTCGCCACGCCCTCGGCGGGACGTTCTACGAGCCGACCATTCTCACCGAGGCCAGCAGCGACATGCTGATCGCCCAGGACGAAACCTTCGGCCCGGTGGCCGCGTGTTTCCGCTTCAAGGACGAGGCCGAGGTGCTGCAGCGGGCCAACGACACGCCGTTCGGCCTGTCCGCCTACTTCTACAGCCGTGACATCGGCCGCGTCTGGCGCATGGCCGAGGGACTGGAGGCGGGCATGGTCGGGATCAACGAAGGGATCATCTCCACCGAGGTCGCACCGTTCGGCGGTATCAAGGAATCGGGCCTCGGCCGGGAGGGCTCCAGGTACGGCCTGGAGGACTACCTGGAGATCAAGTACCTGCTCATGGGCGGGCTCTGACACCGCACGTTTCCCGTAGGAGCGAAGCTTGCTCGCGATGAACGCACGACACCTCAGGTGGCGAGTGTTTTCATGGACGATTTATCGCAAGCGAGTTTCGCCCCCCACCAGGGAGGCCGTCCGCCGCACTTCTCCGTCAATAACAACAATTTTGGAGACGCACATGTCCATTCAATCCGTGAAGATCGACGACCTGCCCATCGGCCGCTTCCACCTGAAGATCGCCGGCCTGACCTTCGGTGCGCATTTCACCGACGGCTATATCCTGGGCCTGATCGGCATCGCCTTTACCCTGCTCAGCCCGCAGATGCAGCTCGATGCCTTCTGGCAGGGGCTGATCGGCGCGTCGGCGCTGATCGGGCTGTTTCTCGGCAGCCTGTTCTTCGGCTGGATTTCCGACCGTCTGGGGCGGCAGAAAATCTTCCTCATCAGCTTCGTGCTGATCACCCTGGCCTCGGTCATGCAGTTCTATGTGCAGAGCGCCATGGCGCTGCTGTTGTGCCGGATTCTCATCGGCATCGGCCTGGGCGGCGATTTCAGCGTCGGCCACGCGATGCTCGCCGAGTTCGCGCCGAAGAAACACCGCGGCGTGCTGCTCGGATCGTTCAGCGTGATCTGGACCTTCGGTTACGTGGCGGCGACCTTTGTCGGCACCGCCATGCTCGGCCTGGGCGACGACGCCTGGCGCTGGATGCTGGCCTCTTCGGCGATTCCCGCCGGGCTGATCCTGATCGCCCGTATCGGCACCCCCGAATCGCCGCGCTGGCTGGTCAACCAGGGGCGGGTCGCCGAGGCCCGGGCGGTGGTCAAGAAGCACCTGGGCGCCCATGTGGTGCTGGACGAAGAGCCTGCGGTGGCCAGCCGTTCCGGTTACGCGGTGCTGTTCAGCCGCGAGTACCGCAAGCGCACGGCGTTCAACTGCCTGTTCTTCGTCTGCATCGTCATGCCGTACTTCGCCATCTACACTTTCCTGCCCTCGATCCTGCAGAAGATGGGCCTGGCCGAGGGCTTCGGCACCGAGCTGATGCTCAACCTGCTGTTGATCCTCGGCGCGCTGATCGGCATCGGGTGCACGGTGAAGTTTTCCCGCCGCGGTTTCCTGATCAACTCGTTCATCATCCTGGCGGTGGCTCTGTTCCTGCTGGCGGTGCTGCCGGGCAGCGCGGCCTGGCTGATGGTGCTGGTGTTCGGCGTGTTCACCCTGGTGTTGTCGGCGGTGAGCAACCTGGTGGGGGTATTTCCGGCCGAGAGCTTTCCCACCGAGGTCCGTGCCAGCGGCATCGGCCTGGCCACGGCGGTCAGCCGCCTGGGGTCGGCGGTCAGCACCTTCCTGCTGCCGGTCAGCGTGGCCGGGATCGGCCTCAGTCCGACCATGGGCATTCTCGCCGCGATCCTCGCCCTGGGCGCGCTGATTTCCTGGGCCTGGGCCCCGGAAACCAAGACCCTGACCCTGAGCCAGGCGTGCAAGGCGCAGGGCCCCGAGGAAGGTGGCGCGGTGCCGGTGAGGCGCAAGGTCGCAGCGTCGATCTGAAACCTGCACCTGCCTTGTAGCCGCCGCGGAACGCTCGCAACGTTCTCGCGGCGGCTAGGGAGGCCGCTGTAGCCGCTGTCGAGCGCCAGCGAGGCTGCGATCGGCAACGCAGTTGCCGCAACACCTGAGTCCGCAACCCACCTGGAAAAATGGGACCTCTGGCCGGCGAGCGCTGCACGCTCGATCGCCGCCTCGCCAGGGCTCGGCAGCGGGGAACGGTGCGGGTCAGGGGTTGCTGACCAGGCGCAGCCATTCGGTAAACAGTCGCACCTTCGACAGGCCCTGCTTGTCGTTGGCGACGTCCAGCCAGTAGCCGTAAGGGCCGAGCACCTCCACCGCGGCGATCGGCAACAGGCTGCCGTTGGCCAGTTCGCGCTCGATCATCTGCCGGTCGATCACCGCCAGTCCGCCACCCGCCAGGGTGGTATGGATCACCTGGTCCAGGGTGCTGAATTCCAGGCCCTGGCCGGCATCCACATCGTCGCGGCCGGTGGCCGCCAGCCAGTTTTCCCAGACTTTCAGGCGCTTGCCGTCGTGCAGGATGTGCAGCAACGGAAACTGCCGCAGGTCCGGCGGCTGGCCGTCGACGAACAGCTCCGGGCTGGCCACCGCGATATGCCGCTCCATCACCAGCAACTGGCTCGAACAATGGCTGGCCGGCTCCAGGCCGAAGCGGATCCGGCAGTCGACCTCGGCCAGGCTGTCGTGGTTGTTCTGGTTGGTCACGCTGAGGCCGATGTCCGGGTAGCGCTGGCAGAAGTGGCGCAGTTGCGCCGACAGCCAGCGGGTGCCCCAGGTCGGCGGGGCGAGGATGCGCAGGCGCTGGCGCAGGTTGGGCACGCGTACCGCCTCCAGGGCGCGCTCGATATGGTCGAAGGCGGCGCCCAGTTGCGCCGACAGCGCCGATCCGGCTTCGGTCAGCGCCAGGCCCCTTGGGGTACGCACGAACAGGGCGACGCCCAGGTAGTCTTCCAGTTGCTTGATCTGGCGGCTGACGGCGCCCTGGGTCACGTTCAGGCCCAGGGCGGCCTGGCTGAAACTGCGATGCCGGGCGACTTCCTCGAAGACGCGCAGCATGTTCAAAGCAGGCAGTTGACGCATGAAAGGATGCACTCCACGCCCGGCGCCGAAACCTCACGGCCAGGCTGCGGGCAGCGACGGCGTCGAGGTGGCGGGCAGGCTTATTGTTGTTGTGTTCAAGCAGTTGGCCGAGGGCCTATCTGACCTGCTGTGACCGGGCGCTGCAAGTGTTGTCTGGCGGATTTGTCGAAGGCGCCGCGGTGGGGGCACGGCTTGCCGGCGATGGCGGTGGTGAGGGCGCTATCGCGAGCAAGCTTCGCTCCTACGGTTGGGCGGGGGCTGCTTTTTTAGGAGTCAGGCTTGCCGGCGATGGCGCGCCATCGTAAGCAGCTTGGGCACCGATGCTTCAGCGCAGTTTTTCGAGCACCTGGTAGTACCACATGCCCGCCGCCAGCAGCGGGTTGCCCAGCTGGTCGCCGAAGGGTACGCGGATGTGTTGGCAGGCGGCGAAGGTGTCGTAGTCACCGAGGTGCCCGGTGATGGCCTGGGCCATGATCTCGCCCATGATGTGGCTGGTGGCGATGCCGTGCCCGGAGTAGCCCTGGCAGTACCAGACGTTGTCCGAGAGCTTGCCCAGCTGCGGGATGCGGTTGATCACGATGCCCATGGCGCAGCTCCACTGGAAGTCGATGGCCACGCCCTTGAGCGCCGGGAAGGTGCGCTCGATGCATGGGCGCAGTTCGCCGGCGATGTCCCGCGAGTCCTTGCCGCTGTAGTTGGCGCCGCCGCCGAACAGCAGGCGGCCGTCGGCGGTCATGCGGTAGTAGTCGAGCACGAAGCGGCAGTCGTAGACCGCCAGGTCCTGGGGGTTCAAGCGCCGGGCCAGCTCGCCCAGGGGCGCGGTGGTGACGATGCCGCCCATGGCCGGGAAGATCTTGCCCTTGAGCTGCCGCGGCTCCAGCTTGTGGTACACGTCGCCGGCCAGCAGCACCTGCCTGGCATCGATGCGGCCCTGGGCGGTGATCACCGCCGGTCGTTCGCCGTGGACGATCTGCAGCACTTCGCTGTGCTCGAAGATCAGCGCGCCCAGGCTCTCGGCGGCGCGGGCCTCGCCGATGCACAGGTTCAGTGGGTGCAGGTGCATGTTGCGGGTGTTCTTGATCGCCCCGTGGTACAGCTCGCTGTCCAGCACTTCGCGCAGCTGTTGCCGGTCCAGCAGGCTGACCTCGTCGCCCATGCCGCGGCGCACGGCTTCGTCGTAGTCGGCGCGCAGCCCGGCGAGGTGCCCGGGCTTGTAGGCGGCATGCAGGTGGCCGTGCTTGAGGTCGCAGGCGATGGCGTATTTCGCCACCCGCTGCTGGATGATCCGGTGCCCGCGCCAGCGCAGCTGCCAGATGAAATCGTCGACCTCGTCGCCCAGGCTGCGGCGCATCTGCTTGCGCATGGCCTCGTCGCCGGACAGGCTGCCGGTGACCTGGCCACCGTTACGCCCGGTGGCGCCCCAGCCGATCTTGTGGCTCTCGACTATGGCTACTTTCAGGCCGCGCTCGGCCAGTTCCACGGCGCTGGCGACGCCGGTGAAACCGCCGCCGATGATCACCACGTCCACGCTCACCTGGCCTTGCAGGGGCGGGTAAGCGGTTTCGTGGTTGAGGGTGGCGCTGTAATAGGAGGGGCAGCGTTCGGCTGCCGGTGCTACCGGGTTGAATGCGGCTGTCATGGGCTGTTCTCGAATGTTCATGAAGGGGGCCGGCACCCTGGTGCCGGCCAGCGCGTCACGCCTGGGTCAGGTACCAGCGCCAGTCCTGTTCGCCGACTTCGGCCATGAACTGGCGGTACTCGGCGCGCTTGACCGCCAGGTAGACCCCGAGGAATTCGCTGCCCAGCGCCTCGCGGGCCCAGGCCGAATGCTCCAGCGCCGTCAGCGAGGTCAGCCAGTCGGTGGGCAGCAGTGTGCTGGCCTGGGCATAGCCGTTGCCCTGCACCGGGTCGCCCGGGTCGAGCTGTTCGCGCACACCGCGCAGGATCCCGGCGAGAATCGCCGCGGCGGCCAGATAGGGGTTAGCGTCGGCGCCGCAGATGCGGTGTTCGATATGCCGGCTGTTGGCCGGACCGCCGGGGACGCGCAGGCTCACGGTGCGGTTGTCGACGCCCCAGGTCGGCGCCAGCGGCGCGTAGCTGTTGGCCTGGAAGCGCCGGTAGGAGTTGGCGTTGGGGCAGAACAGCAGCAGCGAGTCGAGCAGCGAGGCGAGCATGCCGCCCACCGCCTGGCGCAGCAGCGGGGTGCCGGCCGGGTCTTCGGCGGCGAACAGGTTGCGGCCCGCGGCGTCGGCGAGGCTCACATGCATGTGCATGCCGGTGCCCGCCAGGTCATCGAAGGGCTTGGCCATGAAGGTCGCCTGCATCCCGTGCTGGTGGGCCACCGCCTTGACCAGGCGCTTGTAGCGCACCGCCTGGTCCATGGCCTCCAGGGCATCGCCGTGTTCCAGGGTGATTTCCACCTGGCCCGGGGCGTATTCGGAAATCGCCGTGCGCGCCGGAATGCCTTGCAGCTTGCAGGCGGCGTAGAGGTCGGCGAGGAACGGCTCGATCTGCTCCAACTCGCGCAGGCCGTAGACCTGGGTCTGGCGCGGTCGGCCGCCGTCGGCGTCCAGCGCCGGTTGCGGGCGGCCGTTGCCGTCGCGCTGGGCATCGAGCAGGTAGAACTCCAGTTCGCAGGCCATCACCGGGTGGTAACCCTCGGCCTTGAGCTGCTCGATGACCCTGATCAACAGGTGGCGCGGGTCGGCGATGCTGGCGGGCAGGCCTTGCTGCGGGTGCATGCTGACCTGCACCGCGGCGGTGGGGATTTTCCGCCACGGCAGGCGCACCAGGCTGCCGGCCAGGGGGTAGGCGCGGCAGTCGATATCGCCGACGTCCCAGACCAGCCCTGAATTCTCCACGTCGTCGCCGCCGAGGGTCAGGCCGAGGATGGTGCTGGGCAGCGGCCGGCCGCTTTCGTACACCGCCAGCAGTTCCTCGCGGTGCAACAGCTTGCCGCGGGGTACGCCGTTGGCGTCGAGGATGAACAGCTCGATCATGTCGATATCGGGGTTGGCGGCCAGGAAACCACGGGCCTCGTCAAGGGTTGCAAAATTCACGGTGCTCTCTCGCTTGCGCCCATTGGGCGCGCAGGTTCGGTTCACGCAACGGCGCCGCGGGGGCCCGGTTGCAATGGCAGGAATCGAGTGGGGGAAGCATGCCGCGCAGGAGTGCGCGGTCAGGCAAGCGAGAGATCCGGAGGGCGCGAGGAATGACGCAAACGGGAGCGGCACAGGGCCATGGGCAGGTTGACCAGCAGTTTCATCGCTGGCCCTCGCGATGCCCGTGGAGATCGCCGCGGGCCGGGTGTCTTTCCATGCCGTCGCGCAGGCGGCCGCACGGGGCGAGGGCGCATGTCTGGCGGGATGGGCAAGCACACAGGGCGTTCATTGGCCGGTGGGTCTCGTCAAGAATTCACGGACATATCGTGCAAGTGAGGTTCACCGTTTTACCGGGACTGGCCGGCGCTGCCAAGGGGCGTGTCAAAAAATAATTGACGCGGCGCCCTCGGCGCACCCCGGGTAAAACCCTCAATAGATCCACGGCACCAGGCGCCAGGTATAGGCCCGGTAGGTGTCGTATTGCTTGCCGAACTCCTTGTGCAGCAACGCCTCTTCGGCGTGGATGCGGGCGATCAGCGGGACCAGCATCAGCGCGGTCAGCAGCAGGCCGACCCCGGAGCGGAAGGCCAGTGACCAGCCGACGCAGTTGATCAGCAGCCCCAGGTAACTCGGGTTGCGCAGGGTGCCGTAGATGCCGGTGGTCACCAGCCGATGGCCGGGCTGGATCGCCACCAGGCCACTGAAACGCTGGCCCAGCACGAACACCGGCCACAGCCGCAGGATGCCGCCGCCGATGAACAACACCACGCCCAGCCAGCGCACGTCGGCGCCGCCGAAGGTCCAGATATGCAGGCGGTCGGTGTAGGCGGGAAGAAACGCCAGCAACAGCCCGAGAATGCCGAAGGCCGCCAGCACCCAGCGGTTGTCGCGGTCTTCGCGTTTGCCGGGGCTCAGGTTGCCTTCGCTGAACAGCGCCACGCCGGTCATCACCAGTAGGGAAAGGGCGATGATCCACAACGCCGGATGGGAGAAGAAGGCTCGCGGTCCGCCGCTGCCGAGGATAGCCAGGCCCAGATAGACGAGGGTGCCGACCAGGCCGAAGGCCGCCAGTTTGGGAGAAGTGCGCATGAGGAACCCTCACGAATGCCAGGGGGTATGCCTTCAGTGTAGGACCATCGCCGGGGACATCCCCTGTCACCCGCGGCACTTCGTCGTCCGCCCTGTAGCCGCTGCCGAGCGCAGCGAGGCTGCGATCGGCCCGCAGGGCCGCTAAACCTGACGCCTCGTCGGGTCTGGGGAAACGCGGTGTCTGCCTGGCGAGTCCTTCGGCCTCGATCGCAGCCTCGCTGCGCTCGGCAGCGGCTACAGGGCGGCGACAAGGGTTGTGCCTTATGGCTGCACTGGTGGTTTTTCCGCCAGGTGGGCGATCAGGAAGTCGATGAACGCGCGGGTCTTCTGTGGCACGCGGCGGGCGGACGGGTACACCGCGTGGATGCTGATCGGCGGCGCCTGCCATTCGCACAGCACCGGCACTAGGCGCCCCGCGCCCAGGGCCTCGGCGACGATGAAGTCCGGCAGCAGGGCGATGCCCATCCCGGCCTCGGCGGCCTGGGCCAGCAGGTCGCCGTTGTTGGCGTGCAGCGGGCCGGTGACATGCACGCGCTGGGTGTCCTTGCCGTTGCTCAGTTGCAGGCTGACGCCGCTTTGCAGGTAGCCGTAGTTGAGGCACTGGTGGGCGGCCAGGTCGCGGGGCGTCTGCGGGGTGCCGGCGCGCTCCAGGTACGCCGGCGCGGCCACCATGATCCGCGGGGCCGGGGCCAGCAGCCTGGCGACCATCGAGGAGTCGGCCAGGCTGGCGATGCGGATGGTCACGTCGAAGCCGCCGCGCACCGGGTCCACCTGCTGGTCGCTGAGCACCAGCTGCAACTCGATGTTCGGCTGCTGCTCATGGAACAGCGGCACCAACGGCCCCAGGCAGCGCAGGCCGAAGGACATCGGCGCGTTGACCCGCAGCACCCCGCGCAATTCGCCGATGCCGTCCCGCGCCCGCTGTTCGGCCTCGTCCACCGAGGCCAGGACTTCCCGGGCCGATTCGTAGTATTCCGCGCCGGCTTCGGTCAGGTGCAGGCTGCGGGTGGTGCGTTGCAGCAGTTGCACGCCGATGGCGTCTTCCAGGGCCTGGATCTGCTTGCTGACTTTCGAGCGCGGTACGTCCATGGCCCGGGCCGCGGCGGCGAAGCCGTTGGCATCGACCGTGACCACAAAGGCGCGCATGCATTCGAGGCGATCCATAATTGTCCCTTTTTTAGAATCAATGATTCTCGATTTTAGGTAATTGTCCCTTTTCTATCCAGTCCTTAAATTAGCCACCAAGCCGGCAGCAAAGCCCTCCGAAACGGAACCCGCGCCGAGCCCCGAATCAGCTTTCAACTCATTCAGCTCTCGACTACGAAAGGAACGCGCCATGTCTATCCGTGAACTGCTCAACCCGACCAACTCCGCCCTGATCCTGATCGACCACCAGCCACAGATGTCCTTCGGCGTGCAGTCGATCGATCGCCAGACACTGAAGAACAACACCGTGGGCCTGGCCAAGTCGGCGAAGATCTTCAACGTGCCGACCATCTTCACTTCGGTGGAAACCGAAAGCTTCAGCGGTTACATCTGGCCGGAACTGCTCGGCGTATTCCCCGACCATCAGCCGATCGAGCGCACCTCGATGAACTCCTGGGAAGACAAGAAACTGGTGGACGCGGTGAAGGCCACCGGACGCAAGAAGCTGATCATGGCCGCGCTGTGGACCGAGGTCTGCCTGACCTTCCCGGCCCTGGAAGCCCTGGCCGAAGGCTACGAGGTGTACATCGTCACCGACGCTTCCGGCGGCACCACCCAGGAAGCCCATGACATGTCGGTGCAGCGCATGATCCAGGCCGGCGCGGTGCCGGTGACCTGGCAGCAGGTCCTGCTCGAGTTCCAGCGCGACTGGGCGCACAAGGACACCTACGACGCGGTGATGGACCTGGTGCGCGAGCACAGCGGCGCCTACGGCATGGGCGTGGACTACGCCTACACCATGGTGCACAAGGCGCCGCAGCGTCAGGTCAAGTAAGCGGCGGTCGGCGGGCGCTCCGGGGAGCGCCCGCTAGACTTTTCCTCTCTGTACGACATGGAGCCGGCTCATGAATCTCGAACTTTCCGACGGCGTGGTCACCCTGCTGGTGCGGCACCGGGTCAAGGCGGGCCAGGACCAGGCCTATGAAGCCTGGCTGCGGCGGATCGTCGGTGTCGCCCGCACGTACCCGGGGCACCTGGGGATCGATGTGGTGCGCGGGCACAGCGGCGGCCTGGCGCTGTTCACCAGCGTGCTGCGCTTTGCCAGCACCGAGCAGTTGCAGCAGTGGCTCGATTCCGCCGACCGCCGCGACCTGGTGGCGCAGGCCCAGCCGATGCTGGCCGATGGCGACCAGACTGAAATCAACGCCGATCGCGAATTCTGGTTCACCCCCAATGAAGCCGGCGCCCCGGCCCAGCCCCCGCGCTGGAAGCAGGCCTGCGTGACCTTCCTGGTGATCCTGCCGCTGAGCCTGCTGGTGCCGGCCCTGTGGCAACCGCTGTTCGCCCGCTGGCCATGGTTCGGGGGGTATCTGCAAGCCAACGTGTTGATCACCCTGAGCATCGTGCTGCTGGTGGTCTATGTCTTCATGCCGCGGGCGACCCGCCTGTTCAGCCGCTGGCTGCAACCGCGCAACCCGGCCTGAGCGGCCCTTGCGGGCCGTACTTTTTTGACGATAAGGAGCACTGTCATGAGCAACGCCTTTGCCGATCTGATCCTGCACAACGGCCGCCTGCACACGGTCGACCGGGCCCGGCCGACGGCCAGCGCGGTGGCCATCAAGGACGGTCGCTTCATCGCCGTAGGCACCGACGCCGAGGCCATGGCCCTGCGCGGCAGCGCCACCCAGGTCATCGACCTCAAGGGGCGCACGGTGATTCCCGGCCTCAACGACTCGCACCTGCACCTGATCCGCGGCGGCCTGAACTACAACCTGGAGCTGCGCTGGGAGGGCGTGCCGTCCCTGGCCGATGCGCTGCGCATGCTCAAGGAGCAGGCCGACCGCACGCCGACTCCGCAGTGGGTGCGGGTGGTCGGCGGCTGGAACGAATTCCAGTTCGCCGAAAAACGCATGCCGACCCTGGAGGAGTTGAACCAGGCGGCGCCGGACACCCCGGTGTTCGTCCTGCACCTCTATGACCGCGCCTTGCTCAACCGCGCCGCGCTGCGGGTCGCCGGTTACACCCGCAACACGCCGAATCCGCCGGGCGGCGAGATCGTCCGCGACAGCAACGGCGAGCCCACCGGCATGCTGGTAGCGCGGCCCAACGCGATGATCCTGTACTCGACCCTGGCCAAGGGGCCGAAGCTGCCGCTGGAATACCAGGTCAACTCGACCCGCCAGTTCATGCGCGAGCTCAATCGCCTGGGGCTGACCAGCGCCATCGACGCCGGCGGCGGTTTCCAGAACTACCCGGACGACTACGCGGTGATCGAGCAACTGGCGCGCGAGCAGCAGTTGACGGTGCGCATCGCCTACAACCTGTTCACCCAGAAGCCCAAGGAAGAACTCACCGACTTCAAGAACTGGACCGGCAGCGTCAAGCTGCACCAGGGCGACGATTTCCTGCGTCACAACGGCGCCGGGGAAATGCTGGTGTTCTCCGCCGCCGACTTCGAGGACTTCCTCGAACCGCGTCCGGACCTGCCGCAGACCATGGAGCAGGAACTGGAGCCGGTGGTGCGGCACTTGGTGGAACAGCGCTGGCCGTTCCGCCTGCACGCCACGTACGACGAGTCGATCTCGCGCATGCTCGACGTGTTCGAGAAGGTCAACCGCGACATTCCATTCAACGGCCTGCCGTGGTTCTTCGACCATGCCGAAACCATCAGCCCGAAAAACATCGAGCGGGTGCGGGCGCTGGGCGGCGGCATCGCGATCCAGGATCGCATGGCGTTCCAGGGCGAATACTTCGTCGACCGCTACGGCGCCAAGGCCGCCGAACAGACCCCGCCGATCCAGCGCATGCTCGCCGAAGGCGTGCCGGTGGGGGCGGGCACCGACGCCACCCGGGTCTCCAGCTACAACCCCTGGACCTCGCTGTACTGGATGGTCAGCGGCAAGACCGTGGGCGGCCTGGCGCTGCATGCCGAAGGCCTGCCGCGGCTGACCGCGCTGGAACTGTTCACCCATGGCAGCGCCTGGTTCTCCTCGGAGCAGGGCAAGAAGGGCCAGATCAAGGTCGGCCAGCTGGCGGACCTGGCGGCGCTGTCGGCGGACTTCTTCAGTGTCGAGGAAGAAGCCATCAAGTGGATCGAGTCGGTGCTGACCGTGGTCGACGGCAAGGTGGTGTACGCCGCCGACGATTTCTCCAAGCTCGCGCCGCCTTCGGTGCCGGTGCTGCCGGACTGGTCGCCGGTGGTCAAGGTCCCCGGGCATTGGCGCCCGAGCTCGCCGCTGGTGGCCCAGGTGCACCAGTGCAGCGGCCCGTGCGCGGTGCACTCCCACAGCCACGAGCGCGCGCGCCTGTCGAATGTGCCGGTCAGCGACTTCCAGGGGTTCTGGGGGGCGTTTGGTTGTTCGTGCTTCGCCTTTTGATTCGGAGGTGGCTGCATCGCGGGCAAGTCGGATCGCCGCCCGCTCGCTCCTACAAAATCAACACCGTTCCTGTAGGAGCGCAGCTTGCGCGCGATGAACGATAATGCGGTCTTTCAGAAATACTCCATTGTTCGAAGAGTCGGAAAGTTGCAATTAAAAAAGGGGCGCTCTTATCAAGAGCGCCCCTTTTATTCAACGGCTCGAAACTTCGTTAACGACACGTTGTACTTAGCAGAACCGATCGATCACCCGAACTTCCGACTTGTTCTGCAACGACTGCCATTCATCTTTCAGGGTCGCGAGCACCCGTCCGATGAAGTCCTTGTCGGCGGCGGCCTTCTTGCCGACGTAGCCCTGGCCGCGACGGTACATTTTCAGGCGGGCCAGCAGGTCCCGGTTGTTCTGGTCGAACGCTTCTTCATGGGCGTGGGGCGACAGGCAATCGATATGGACCTGGCCAGACTTGGCAATCCACAGGATATGGCTGTCATGGCTGTCTTTCTGTTTGGCGAACAGATGAGCCAGTTCATCGATAGTGGGATGATTATTCAGATTCATTGTTAAGCCCCTTGACCATTTCGATCTATCTGGTTGAGTCGCTAATTGATATCGCTACATCGGTAAGTTGAACCCTGATACCGGAAACAGGGCGACAGAGGGTGTCTGTCGGATACAGATAAGGCCCAGAGCCTGATGCGTTGTAGTTGTCTTGATTAACTGCTACGCAATAGCGTCACAACGAAGAGAAGCAGCGTAAACCTGGATCAAGCCGCCGAAGTTTTCAGTTTCGGCCACAAGCATCTTGAGGAGTTTTCGCCAGCTTCCCGCCCTTTGTACTGGACGTTCATGCCAGGTCAGTTTCATCAATCTGCCTTGTGGGCAGTACACATCCGGGTTAACAGCTCGGCGGTCAGACGAGCTTGCTCATAACACCTTTGCCATGTCTCCCGATCGGGGAGACGTCTGCATCATGCAAGGGCGAAATCGCCTCGTCAACGGTTTTGTAGTGAAAATTTTCACTCACTACATTTTGTCCGACAAAACTTTTCGACGTATCCCCGCAGGCGCGTCTGGACGCGCGGTCGGCTGCGAGGGCAGGTAGAATCAAGGCCTTGAAACGGCTTCTTGAGGTTGCAGTGGTGGATTTACAGCAGGGGTTCGTCCTGACCCGGCATTGGCGCGATACGCCGGCAGGCACGGAAGTCGAGTTCTGGTTGGCGACCGATGCCGGGCCACGGCAGATCCGCTTGCCGTTGCAGACCTCCGTGGCCTTCGTGCCGGCCGCGCAGCAGGAGCACGCGCGGCGCCTGCTGGCCGACGACCCCGATGCCGAGCTGCGCCCGCTGGGCCTGTGCGATTTCCAGCACCGCCCGGTGCTCGGCCTGTACTGCCCGCAGCACAACCAGCTGATCCGCCTCGACAAGACCCTGCGCCGCGCCGGTGTCGAGGTGTTCGAGGCCGATGTGCGGCCGCCCGAACGCTACCTGATGGAGCGCTTCATCACCGCGCCGGTGTGGTTCGGCGGCACGCCGGGCGAGGGCGGGATCCTGCTGGGCGCGCAGATGAAACCGGCGCCGGACTACCGGCCGGCGCTGAAGCTGGTGTCGCTGGATATCGAGACCAGCGAGACCGGCGAGCTGTATTCCATCGCCCTGGAGGGCTGCGGCCAGCGCCAGGTGTACATGCTTGGCCGGGCGCGCGAAGACGACAGCCCGGTGGACTTCGACCTGGAGTTCTGCGCCAGCCGCGAGCAGTTGCTGGAGCGGCTCAACCAGTGGCTGGCGCAGCACGATCCGGACGCGATCATCGGCTGGAACCTGGTGCAGTTCGACCTGCGCGTGCTGCACGAACACGCTCGCCGCCTGGCAGTGCCGTTGCGCCTGGGACGCGGCGGCGAGGAAATGCACTGGCGCGAGCACGGCAGCCGCACCCACTATTTCGCCTCGGCCGCCGGCCGCCTGATCATCGACGGCATCGAGGCCCTGCGCTCGGCGACCTGGAGCTTCCCTTCGTTCAGCCTGGAAAACGTCGCCCAGACCCTGCTCGGCGAAGGCAAGTCGATCGACAACCCCTACCAGCGCATGGACGAGATCAACCGCATGTTCGCCGAGGACAAGCCCGCCCTGGCGCGCTACAACCTCAAGGACTGCGAACTGGTGACGCGGATTTTCGCCAGGACCGAGCTGCTCACCTTCCTCCTGGAGCGGGCCACGGTCACCGGCCTGCCGGCCGATCGTAGCGGCGGTTCGGTGGCGGCCTTCACCCACCTGTACATGCCGCTGATGCACCGCCAGGGCTTCGTTGCGCCGAACCTCGGCGAGAAGCCGCCCGAGGCCAGCCCCGGCGGTTTTGTCATGGACTCGCGGCCCGGCCTCTACGAGTCGGTGCTGGTGCTGGACTACAAGAGCCTGTATCCCTCCATCATCCGCAGTTTCCTGATCGATCCGGTGGGGTTGGTGGAAGGCTTGCGCCACCCCGCGGACGACGAGTCGGTGCCGGGGTTTCGCGGCGCGCGGTTTTCCCGCAGCCGGCATTGCCTGCCGTCGATCGTCGCGCGGGTCGCCGAGGGCCGCGAGGTGGCCAAGCGCGAACACAACGCGCCGCTGTCCCAGGCCCTGAAAATCATCATGAACGCCTTCTACGGCGTGCTCGGTTCCAGCGGCTGTCGTTTCTTCGATCCGCGCCTGGCGTCGTCGATCACCCTGCGCGGCCACGAGATCATGCGCCGTACCCGCCAGCTCATCGAAGCGCAGGGCCATACGGTGATCTACGGCGACACCGACTCGACCTTCGTCTGGCTCGGCCGCCCGCACACCGAGGCGGACGCCGCGCGTATCGGCCGCGCGCTGGTACAACAGGTCAACCAGTGGTGGCGCGAGCACCTGCGTGACGAATACGGGCTGGAAAGCGCCCTGGAGCTGCAGTTCGAAACCCACTTCAGCCGCTTCCTGATGCCGACCATCCGGGGCGCGGAGGAGGGCAGCAAGAAGCGCTACGCCGGCCTGGTGACCCGCCCCGACGGTAGCCAGGAAATGGTCTACAAGGGCCTGGAAGCGGTGCGTACCGACTGGTCGCCGCTGGCCCAGCAGTTCCAGCAGGAGCTGTACCGGCGGATCTTCCACCGCCAGCCGTACCAGGACTATGTGCGCGACTACGTGCGGCGCACCCTGGACGGGGAACTGGACGAACTGCTGGTGTACCGCAAGCGCCTGCGCCGGCAACTGGACGACTACGAACGCAACGTGCCACCCCATGTGCGCGCCGCACGCCTGGCCGACGAATACAACCAGCGCCAGGGCCGCTCGCTGCGTTATCAGAATGGCGGCTGGATCAGCTACGTGATCACCCTGGCCGGCCCCGAGCCCCTGGAAAACCGCACCGCGGCCATCGATTACGACCACTACGTGACCCGCCAGTTGCAGCCGGTGGCGGATGCGATCCTGCCGTTCATGCAGGACGATTTCAGCACCCTGGTCGGTGGGCAGATGGGGCTGTTCTAGAAGGTCGTAGCCGCTGCCGAGCGCAGCGAGGCTGCGATCGGCCCGCAGGGCCGCTAAACCTGGCACCTCGTTGGATCTGGGGAAACGCGGGGCTGTTGGCGAGTCCTTCGGCCTCGATCGCAGCCTCGCTGCGCTCGGCAGCGGCTACAGGCGGCTACAGATGGCTATGGGCTCAGTCGTCCACTGAGGTGCAGAGGCCGCTGGCGCCTTGCTTGCCGGTGTAGGTCACGACCACCGAATCGTCATCCTCCACGCTGATGGATACCGTGATCCCCGCGCCCTTGGCTTCGAAATAGCGTTCGTTGACGGTCTTGGTCTGCGCGGGCTTGCCGTTGATGAACACCGGGCCGCCCTGGTCGGCGCTGACCGGGATATTGCCCGGGCAATCGACATTGAACAGCGGGATGCCTTCGGCGTGGGCGGCGCTGCCGAGGATGGCCAGGACACAGCCGAGGAGGATTTTTTTCATTACAAACTCCTTCAAAAAAACAGCGAGAGGCGGGGGGCGACAACGTGCCCCGATTGCGCTGAAGCTTAGCGTATAGCGCACCCGAGCAGGATTGCGAAGACCGATGCTGGTGCTTCGCGATGGCCCTTTGGACGTATTGTCGGACAATAAAAAACGTGGACGCCGCGCCAACGCCTGTGTCAGTTTTTCTGCGCCTTGAATAGGGCGAGTGATAGGACGATCTCGCTAACAGGTCGCCGTGGTCTATCGGAAATTTTCAGCGTTGAACAAGGATGTAAGTCATGTCAAAAGCCAAAGAAAATGCCGGTTTTTCGGCAGCTCCAGGCAGCAATGCCTATCAACTGATCACCGCCTTCAGCCATGCCTATGACCGTGGCGGCGTGGAGCTGGTCAACGGCAAGCCGTCGTACACCGCCGAGCAGGCCGCCGAGCAGATCCTGCGCAAGGGCCTGTCCTGGCACGACCAGGACGGCAGCGGCAAAGTCGAACTCAGCTACAGCTTCATGACCAGCAAGCCGGCCAACTACAACCCGAACCTGGGCACCTTCAGCGAGTTCAGCGCGCTGCAGAAAGCCCAGGCGTTCCTGGCCCTGCAATCCTGGTCGGACGTGGCCAACCTGAGCTTCACCGAAGCGGCGAGCGGCGGCGACGGCCACCTCAGTTTCGGCAACTACAACGTCAGCACCGGTGGGGCGGCCTTTGCCTACCTGCCTTCGGGCAGCAGCTACGACGGCCAGTCCTGGTACCTGATCAACGACCAGTACCGGGTCAATGAAACCCCGGGCAACGGCAACTACGGCCGCCAGACCCTGACCCACGAAATCGGCCACAGCCTGGGCCTGTCCCATCCGGGCGCCTACAACGCCGGGAACGGCAACCCGACCTACAAGGATGCGTCCTACGCCCAGGACACCCGCGGCTACAGCCTGATGAGCTACTGGAGCGAGAGCAACACCGGGCAGAACTTCAGCAAGGACGGCGGTGGCGCCTACGCGTCGGCGCCGTTGATGGACGACATCGTCGCGGTGCAGAAACTCTACGGCGCCAACCATGAGACCCGTGCCGACGACACTGTGTACGGCTTCAACTCCAACACCGGGCGCGACTTCTACAGCGCCAGCTCGGCGGCTTCCAAGCTGGTGTTCTCGGTGTGGGACGGTGGCGGCAACGACACCCTGGACTTCTCCGGCTTTACCCAGAACCAGAAGATCAACCTCAACGAAGGCTCGTTCTCCGACGTCGGCGGCCTGGTGGGCAACGTCTCGGTCGCCTTGGGCGTGACCCTGGAAAACGCCATCGGCGGTTCGGGCAACGACCTGCTGATCGGCAACGCTGCAGCCAACATCCTCGAGGGCGGTGCCGGCAACGATATCCTCTACGGCGGTGGCGGTGGCGACAGCCTGTGGGGCGGTGCCGGGGCGGACACATTCGTGTTCGGCGCGGCTTCCGACTCGACCTTCGACGCCCCCGACTGGATCATGGATTTCACCAGCGGCCAGGACAAGATCGACCTCAGCGGCCTCGCGCCGTTCGCCTCGGGGCAGGCGACCCTGAACTTCGTCAGCGGCTTCACCGGCCATGCCGGCGACGCGATCCTGACCTACTACGCCGAGACCGACCAGACCAGCCTGCTGGTCGACCTCACAGGCCTTGGTGCGGTGGACTTCGCGGTAGGCACCGTCGGCCAGGCGGTGGCCACCGATATCGTCGCCTGATTGCCAGCTACGGAAGCGGCGCGTCCTGCGCCGCTTTTTTTTGCCCAGCCTGCGGCGGTTCCCCCCCTGAGCGCGAACGCTCTCCCGAGCGGCATTTTTTCAGCCTTGGTCTAGGCTCCTCGTCAGATAAATCCTGGCAGCGACAAGGAGGTCGCCCATGCTCGCCGTTCGTGCGTCTTTTTTTCTGGCCCTGACCCTGACCTTGCCCCTGGCGTGCAGCGTGCAGGCCGCCCAACCCCTCGATCCGCTGGACACCCTCAACCGTATCAACCGCAACTACAACACCCTCAAGGATGCCTGCCGGGAGCCCGACACCGGGGCCGCGCGCGGCCATTACTACTGCAGCGGGGTTACCCTGCGCATGGTCAACGATGGGCCCTTCAACCCCTGGGACTACAGCCCCTACGCGATCAAGATCGGCGCGACGTCCTACTCCTGGATCCGCAAGGACCTGAGCACCAAGATCCTCATCCACCCGGCCGGTTTCATCCTGCGCACGCCCACCGACGCGGCGGCCCTCGGCCTGCCGGTCAAGGAGCAGGGCTGGACCTGCATCTACGCCTTCGATGGCGGCACCGGGCCGGAGCGCAAGTGGTACGGCTGCGGCTTCTTCGACAGCCGCGAACCGCCGCGCGCGGCCCAGGCGGTGATGACCAACCGCAACGCCGCACTGGCCTATGGCACCTGCGCGGAGGCGGGGGTGAGTACCGCCGAGCAGTGGACGCAGAAATACACCGGCCTGTTGAAGGGCCCGATCCAGTACAGCCAGTGCTCCTGGAACGCCGAGAAACCCAGCGACTGGAACGCCATGATCCGCGTCCACGAATCGCGGACGAACACCACCAACAAGGACCCCTTCGCCTACAGCGCCCAGGTCAACGAGTTCATGTTGAAGAACGCCTCGGCGAGCAACGATGGCAGCGAGAACATGAAGTACATCGATGCCTTCATCTACAACGTCAACAGCACGCACAATTTCGCCACCCGCGGCGACCAGGCGCCGCCGAAACCGGAAGACGGCCTGACCAGCGCGCGCAATTTCCAGAAGAAACTCCAGGCCCGCGGCTACAGCGTGCCGATCCTGCGGCTGGACTTCACCAAGCCGCCGGAGCAGCGCTTCAGCTATGTCGCCGCCGACCAGGCGATCGACCTGGCGAGCGCCGGCGGCGCGCAGCCCGTGCCGGTACAACCGGCGCCGCGCTACATCGCCTCGGCCACCTGGATCGAGCGCCATGACCCCGGCACCGGGAAGAACGAGTGGACCCTCAACGTCACGCCCACCGCCCAGGGCAAGGCGATCCAGGCCAGCGACCAGGACGCCCTGTACCAGGAGCTGTTCGCCCTGCGCGGCGCCGACCGCCAATGGCGCGACCATGAAAAATCCTCCGGCAGCATGCGCCAGCAGCTGAGCTGCCTGGTGCAGAACTACCCGGGCAAGACCGAATGGAACCTGGAACCGTTCCGGCCCACCGTCACGCCGCAGGAAGCGGCCAAGGCCGGCTGCAACCCGGTGCCGGCGCGGGCGCCGCAGTACATCGCGTCCGCCGACTGGGTCAAGCGCTACGACCCCGGCACCCGCCAGGAGGAGTGGACCTTGAGCGTGGTGCCTACCGCCGCCGGGCGGGCCTTGCCCAACGAGCAGGCGGGGGCGCTGTACGAGCAGTTGTTCGCCCTCCGGGGCGCCGACGGCAACTGGCGCGACAACGAGAAATCCGCCGGCAGCATGCGCCAGCAGTTGAACTGCGTGCTGGCCAACTATCGCGGCAAGACGCCGTGGAACCTCGAGCCGTTCAGGCCCGTGCTGTCGGACAGCGAAACCCGTGCCGCGGGCTGCAATCCGGTTCCGCGTTGAGCGGCGGATAGCGGGCAAAGGCAAGTTGTGTATTGGCTAATCAGGGAGATGTACGCCATGAAAAAACGTTTGCACAGGATCGCTCTGTTACTCCTACTGCCGGTGCTTGCGCACACGGCGCTGGCCAGGGCCGAGTCCTGCGAGGAGACGCTGAGGCAGGTGGAAAAGCTCTACAACAATACCGTCGCCAGTTGCGGCAAGGACCCGGCGTCGGACTGCTCCGGCCTGCTGATCAGGGGCACGCACCGCGCCGATCCGGCAAAGGGGCAGCAATGGGATGTGTGGAACCCGAGCCCGAAAGCCAGGGAACTGGGAACGTTCGCCGCGTCCTGGATGCGCGCCGACGGCATCAGTTATGAAGACCCGGGCATGAGCACGCAGAACGGCTACATCATCAAGCCCATCGACCTGGTGCGCGATCCCGAGACGCCGGTGCATGTCTACTGCGCTTTTCCCAACGACGCCTGGACCGACTTTCGCGACGATCGCGGCTGCGGCAACAACAAGAACACCAGCCAGACCGAGGCGGTCTGCCAGGCCATGGTCCCGCCGATCACCAACCCCACGGCCTGGGTCGCGCATTTCACCAAGTTCAACAACAACCGCCAGCAGGACCAGTTGCAATGCGGCTTCAACATGCGCAACCCGATGAGCAGCCAGGATCGGGTCACGGCGTTTCAGAACTTCATGGGGTCGCGGCGCGTCATCAATACCCGCGAGTTCCAGACCCAGACCGAGTTGCGCCTGGGCAATCCGAAAGACGACGAATTGCCGATCCTGGCGTTTTTCTACAGCGACCAGCGCGGCTTGAACGATGCCCTGGCCAACCAGCGCGACTACAAGAACAAGACCGGCAAGGATCGCAACATCGTCAAGATCGACTTCCCGCGGACGCCGAACGGCAAGGCCAGTTTCTCCTGCACCAGCGCGGCGCCGCTGCCTACGCCGCAGTTCTGCGACAAGTACATCGAGTCCAGCAGTTGGGTAAAACGCCCCGATCCGAAGCTCGGGCCCGACACCTGGTCGCTGCAGGTGGTGCCGACCGCCTGTGGCCGGGCGATCAAGGATGACCAGACCGACCGGATGTTCGCCGAGATTTACAACAAGCACAAAAACGACGACCAATGGCGGCAGTACAGCGTCAACGGCGGCTCGTTGCGTCGGCAGATGGTTTGCCATCTGGCGGCCACCTTCGATGGCAAGCCGGTCCGCGACAAGCCCGAGTGGAACCTCGAGCCGGCGCGGCCCTATGTCGACCAGGCCACGGCGGTAGCGCAGCGCTGCAATCCGTACTGACGGCGCTTTTCCGTAGGAGCGCAGCTTGCGCGCGAAGAACGACGACGCGCTGCACCAGGCATTTCGCGGCGCGCCTTTCGCGGGCAAGCCTCGCTCCTACGGATCGTGTGAGCCCTGCTAGTTGTGGTCGATGTCCACGTCGCGGGTTTCGCGCAGGCACAGCAGGCCCACGAGCAGGCTGATGCCGGTGATCGCCACCGGGTACCACAGGCCGTAGAAGATATCGCCGGTGTAGACCACCAGGGCGAACGACACCGTGGGCAGGAAGCCGCCGAACCAGCCGTTGCCGATGTGATAGGGCAGGGACATGGAGGTGTAGCGGATGCGGGTCGGGAACAGCTCGACCATCAGCGCCGCCAGCGGGCCGTAGCACATGGCGGCGATCAGGATCAGGGCGACGATCAGCGCCACCACCATGGTTTTATTGACGTTCTGGGTATCGGCCGCCTGCGGGTAGCCGGCCAGGGTCACCGCGCCGCGCAGGGCCGCTTCGTCGAAGCCGCTGATCTTCACATCGCCGACGCTGACTTCCACCGGGCTGCCGGCCGGCGCGGCGACGCTGGTGTAGGGCAGGCCCTGCTTGACCAGGAAGGTCTTGACCTTGTCGCACGGGCTGTCGAAGCGCGCCTTGCCCACCGGGTCGAACTGGAAGGTGCAGGTGGCGGGGTCGGCCAGCACGCTGATCGGTGCCTGGCGGCTGGCCTGGTCGATGGCCGGGTTGGCGTAGTGGGCCAGGGCCTTGAAGATCGGGAAGTACAGCGCGGTGGCCAGCAGCAGGCCGAGCATCAGCACCGGCTTGCGGCCGATCCGGTCCGACAGCCAGCCGAAGAAGATGAAGAACGGCGCGCCGATCACCACGCTGACGATCAGCAGGCTGTTGGCCAGGGCCGGGTCCATCTTGAGGAACTGGGTCAGGAAGAACAGCACGTAGAACTGCGCGGCGTAGAAGGTCACCGCCTGCCCGGCGTTGATGCTGAACAGGGCGATCAGCACCACCTTGAGGTTTTCCCATTTGCCGAAGGACTCGCGGATCGGTGCCTTGCTCGCCTTGCCTTCTTCTTTCATCTTCAGGAAGGCCGGCGACTCGTGCAGGCTCAGGCGGATCCAGGTGGAAATGCCCAGCAGCACGATCGACAGCAGGAACGGCAGGCGCCAGCCCCAGACCTCGAACTGATCGCCGGTGAAGTAACGGCAGGCCAGCACCACCAGCAGCGACAGCAGCAGGCCGAGAGTGGCGGTGGACTGGATCCAGCTGGTGTGGAAGCCACGCTTGCCCTGGGGCGCGTGCTCGGCGACGTAAGTCGCGGCGCCGCCGTACTCGCCGCCCAGGGCCAGCCCCTGGAGCATGCGCAGGGCGACCAGGATGATCGGCGCGGCGATACCGATGCTCGAATAGGTCGGCAGCAGGCCGACGGCAAAGGTCGCCAGGCCCATGAGGACGATGGTGGCGAGGAAGGTGTACTTGCGCCCGATCATGTCTCCCAGGCGGCCGAACACCAGGGCGCCGAAGGGCCGCACCACGAACCCGGCGGCAAAGGCCATCAGGGCGAAGATGAAGGCCGTGGTGTCGTTGACCCCGGCGAAGAACTGCTTGCTGATCACCGCCGCGAGCGCGCCGTAGAGGAAGAAGTCATACCACTCGAACACCGTCCCCAGGGACGAGGCGAAGATGACTTTCTGGCTTTCCTTGCTGGTGGGCGCCACGGCCGTGGCGTCCAGCGCTTGAGCATGTTCCGACATATCGATATCCCTCACAGTGATTGTTCTTGTTGTTCCACTGTCGGCGCCAGCGTGGCGTCGCTATCTGCATCTTGTCGCTAGTTTCTGCATCGGCCCCTGTAGGAGCGAAGCTTGCTCGCGATGACGTCGGTGCGAACGACCCGATTTCTCTGGTATGTCCGCTGGCCCTATCGCGGGCAAGCCTCGCTCCTACGGTCAGGCGGGGGAGGCGGTCTGTTTTTCGGCGGCGGGACTCCTTGTGGTCGTGGCAAGAATCAGTTCGGCGGCCTTCTCGGCGATCATCAGGGTCGGCGAGCAGGTATTGCCGGAGGTGATGTACGGCATGATCGAGGCGTCGGCGATGCGCAGGCCGGGGATGCCATGCACCCGCAGCTCGGCGTCGACCACCGCGTCCCGGCCCTGGCCCATGCGGCAGGTGCCCACCGGGTGAAAGATGGTGGTGCCGATGCGCGCGGCGGCCTCGTGCAATTGTTCCTCGCTCTGCAGCGCGGCCCCCGGCAGGTACTCGGTGGGCTTGAAGGCTTGCAGGGCGGGCGCGGCGACGATGCGCCGGGTCAGGCGGATGGCGTCGGCGGCGACCCGCAGGTCCTGCGGGTGGCTCAGGTAGTTGGGCTGGATCAGCGGCGCGGCCTGCGGGTCGGCGGAGCGGATCTCCACCCGGCCGCGGCTTTGCGGGCGCAGGTCGCAGACCGACGCGGTAAAGGCCGGGAACGCATGCAGCGGTTCGCCGAAGCGTTCCAGCGACAGCGGCTGGACGTGGTATTCGAGGTTGGCCGAGGTCTGTTCCGGCCCCGAGCGGGCGAATGCCCCCAACTGGCTCGGCGCCATCGACAGCGGGCCGCTGCGGTCGTACAGGTAGCGCAGGCCCATGCCCATCTTGCCCCACAGGCTGCCGGCGATCTGGTTCAGGGTGCGGGCGTTTTCCAGCTGGTAGATCAGCCGCAGTTGCAGGTGGTCCTGCAGGTTGCCGCCGACCCCGGGCAACTCGTGGCGGACGCCGATCCCCAGGCGTTGCAGCAGGCTGGCGGGGCCGATGCCCGAGCGTTGCAGGATGCTCGGCGAACCGATGGAACCGGCGCTGAGGATGATTTCGCGGCGGGCCTTGAAGGTCTGCGCCTGCCCCTGGTGGCGGGCGCTGACGGCACTGGCGCGGCCGTTTTCCAGGAGCACGCGGTCGACCTCGACCCCGGTCAGCACGGTCAGGTTGGGGCGCTGGCGGATCGGCTTGAGGAACGCCTTGGCGGCGTTCCAGCGCACCCCGGCTTTCTGGTTGACCTGGAAGTAGCCGCAGCCTTCGTTGTCGCCACCGTTGAAGTCGTCGACCTGGGCGATGCCGCTCTGTTCGGCGGCGTTGCGGAAGGCGTCGAGGATCGGCCACGACAGGCGCTGGCGCTCCACTCGCCACTCGCCGGCGGCGCCGTGGAATGGGGAGTCGCCGGCAAAGTGGTTTTCGCTCTTCTTGAACAGCGGCAGCACGTCCTGCCAACCCCAGCCGGGGTTGCCGTCGGCGGCCCAGCGCTGGTAGTCGCCGGCCTGGCCGCGCATGTAGATCATGCCGTTGATCGACGAGCAGCCGCCCAGCACCTTGCCTCGCGGGTAGCTCAGGCTGCGGCCCTGCAGGCCGGGCTCGGCCTCGGTCTTGAAGCACCAGTCGGTGCGCGGGTTGCCGATGCAGAACAGGTAGCCGACGGGAATGTGGATCCAGGGATAGTTGTCGCGGCCCCCGGCTTCCAGCAGCAGGACGCGCTGGCTCGGGTTGGCGGAGAGTCGATTGGCCAGCAGACAACCGGCGGGGCCGGCGCCGACCACGATGTAGTCGTATGGATCGAAGGCAGGGAGCATCCATGACCTCTTCTTTATCGTTCTTGTTGCGGCCCATCCTAGTTGTTAGCTTTCGTTAGAAGAATGTTAGTTTTTGCTCAGCCGCTGTGCGTTTTCAAACAGTGGCCCTTTCTCCCGCCTGCCAAGGAAACCTCATGTTCGACTGGAACGACCTGCGGTTCTTTCTCGAATTGCAACGCAGTGGCCGCCTGCTGACCGCGGCCCAGCGGTTGAAGACCACCCACACCACGGTGGCCCGGCATATCGAGGCGATCGAGAAAAGCCTGGGCACCGCGCTGTTCGTCCAGCACGCCCAGGGCTATGAGTTGACGCCGGCCGGGGAAGCCTTGCTCAAGCATGCCGAGGCCATGGAGAACGTGGCACTGCTGGCCCAGGAGGAAATCACCCAGTCCACCGCGCCCCTGGGCAAGATCCGCGTCGGCGTGACCGAAGGCCTGGGCATCATGTTTCTTGCCAGCCGCTTGCGCGGGCTGTTCGAGCGTTACCCGGGGCTGGAGGTGGAGCTGGTGGCGGTGCCGCGGTTTGTCAGCATCCTCAACCGCGAGGCGGAGATCAGCATCCACCTGGAGCGGCCCAACGCCGACATGCTGGTGACCCGCAAACTCACCGATTACCGCCTGGCCCTCTACGCCAGCCAGGACTACCTGGACCGCGCGCCGCCGCTGCGCAGTCGCGAGGACCTGGGGCGGCATGCCTGGATCGATTACGTCGACGACCTGCTGTTCAGCCAGGAGCTGAAGTTTCTCAGCAGCTTCTGCCGCAACCCCCGCGTAGTGTTCCACAGCACCAGCGTGCTGGCCCAGCAGCAAGCCGCGCGCTCCGGCCTGGGGGTCGCCGTGCTGCCGTGCTACATGGCCGCCGGCGACCCGCTGCTGGTGCCGCTGCTGCCCGGCGAGAGCATCCAGCGCGCCTACTGGATCAGCACCCGCCGCGACCTGCACAAGTCGGTACGCCTGCGGGTGGTATGGGATTACCTGGTGCAGCTGTGCGCCGCGGAGCAGGCCCTGCTGCTCGCCGAACCGACCTGATTGCCTAGGCTTTTGTAGGAGCGGCCGGTCGACGCTCGATTGCCCGCGATAAACGCAAGGACAACGCGTTCATTCAGGTGATATGCGTCATCTTTGACCGCCATCGCGGGCAAGCCTCGCTCCTACAGGAACATCACGCTTTTTTCGCGGTGCCCTTGAGCCGCACCAACTGCCGCGTCTGCTCGGAACATTCCTTGGCCTGGCGGACCATGGCGTCGAACGGCGCGCTGATGATGTCCTCGTGGCTCAGCCAGCGTCTTTTCTGGCTCAGGCGGTAGTGGTAGCGGTACTCGCCCTTGACCCGCTCGCTGCTCAGGTCCATGTCGAACCAGGGCGAACGCAGGTTGCAGGTCTTCACATCCTTGTCCAGCTGGGCGCCGGAGAGGGTGAAGGTGTAGCGCAGGGTGTAGGTGTCGCCGATGTAGAGGTCCGCCAGCTGGCCGTTGCGCCGGTAGTTGACCAGGAAGTCCCAGTCGCCCTCCAGGGCCGCGGTCTTGTAGAAGTAGTTGCCGGAGATGTTTTCCAGGGGCTTGAGGTCGGTCAGCGAGGCCTTGACCCGATAGGTTTTCGGGGTGACGAAGGTGGTCGGCTCGCGGTCGATCTGGCAGTCGCGCAACTGCCGGGTGAAGCGCTCGCACAGGCTCTGGTCGTTGCTGGCGATACCGCTCTGACGGTCGGCGACGGTCAGTTGCATCAGCTCCATGTGGCTGAGTTCGATGCGCGCGTTGACCCGCGCCTGGCCGTCGCTGTCGAAGTGCTCCTGCTTGTCCAGCACCAGGCTGGTGTCCGGCGCTTCCAGGGGAATGTAGTCCTGGCGCACCTGGCCCTGGGCGTCGCTGACAAAGGCCCAGCGCTCCTGGATATCGGGCATGCTGCGGCCCGGGTCGAACACCGGGTTGGTCGGGTCCAGCCACCACACCTGGCCGTCGACTTCGGCCCGCACGATGGCGTGGTTCGGCGCGTGGGTGCCGGGGATCAACAGCGGTGCGACCACGTTTTCGCGGCTGACCCAGGCCGTCTCGGCCTTGATTCCGCTGGCCTTGAGCAGGGCGGCCAGGAGCACCGCCAGGTCCTTGCAGTCGCCGTAGCCGCGCTGTTCGATCTGCGCCAGCTCGAAGGGCACGTAGCCGCGCTCGGTGGCGCGCCAGTCGCCCAGGTAACGGTAGTGGTCGTTGATGTGCTGCATCAGCCCGGCCACTTGCTGTGCCGGCGGCAGGTCGCGCAGGCCGGCCACCACCTTGGCGCTGGTGGGCGGCAACGGCGCGGCGAGGATCTGCTGGTAGCGCTGGGCCAGGGGCCCGAAGTAGTCCTGCACCTCGGTGCTGCTGCCCAGCTCGACCCGCGGCACGCGCTGGATGAAGCCGATCGAGGGCTCGTTGATGTAGTTGAGGAAGACCGGGGCTTTCTGCTCGATGGTCAGGGTCTTGCGGTCGGCGGTGGCGCTGAAGCGATAGGCGTCCATCTGCTCGCTGCGCCAGATGATCGGGCGAGGGGCGCGATAGGTGATCTTGAAGCTGTCCTGGCGTACCGGCTTGGGCCCGAACTGCAGCACCGAATGGAACTGCCCCAGCAGCGGCTTGGCCGCGTAGTGCTGCTGCACGGTGTAGCTGAGCCGGGTGCCGACCCGCAGATTGGGGAAGGCCAGGGAGGTCTGCTTCTCGCGCAGGAAACCCTGTTCCGGGTTGGGCGCGGTGCGCGTGTCGATCTGCCCCGGCGCCAGGGCCACGGGTTTGCCGCCCGGTGCGGTGGATTCGGCCTTGAGCAGTTCGAAGCCATCGGTCTCGGCGTAGCTGAAGTCGATGCGCGAGAGCATTTCGCGGCCGGCCGGGGTGAGGATGGTGTAGCGCTGGGTGGTGGTGCAGTCGCTGCTGTGGTCGGCGTTGAACCGGCATTCCATTTCGGCATCGGCGGCCAGGGCGGCTTCCGATTGCGGTTGATAGGCAGCGCAAGCCTGCCAGGAGAGCAGTCCGAGACCGGCGCAGATCAGGGGACGGTAAAGCACAGAACGGGACATGGGCGCCTCGGGTGAATCAGTAAAAACAGCCACAGCGCACCGTGCGGATCGCGCATCCGGTGCGGGTGGCAAGTGGGGGAGGCGCCAAATGATAATTTATCGCAACACCGATTTACACCATTGTCTGACAATCACTTGTCGCTGAAAGCCGCGATCTAGAGCGGTTTGTTTAAGATAGGCGGGATTTTCGAGGCGACTGGCGAGCACTCGCGCGGCCGTTGTCGAGGGGAACCGGAGCGCGGCTTTATCCCCGCCGGATATGGCCCAAAGCCATATCCGGCGCTCCGTAAGCGGCTGCGGCTTGCGTTGTTTTGTCGCGGGCGCTGGCTGGGGTGGTTATTGGCGCAATGCTTGAAATGTTTTGTTACTAAATGCGCGCTGGGCCGGCATGGTCGCTCCTTGCGGTTTCAGTCATGGATATCGAACGCGGTGCTGCCCAGGCGCTCGCCGTTGACCAGGATATGCAGCACATGGCGGCCCGGGTAGTGGCGGCGGGTGGTCAGCTCGCGGATGTGCTGGGCGCGACCCAGGTGTTCCCGGGCGCCGGCGGGCAGGGTGAGGGTCTTGAGCTTGAACACCTTGGCGCGGGTGGCGCCCGAAGCCTTGATGTAGTCGATGGCGTAATCCACCACCAGGCGCTGGCTGGCCTCGGCGGTGGACTCCAGGGCGAAGGACAGGTTGATCCGTTCCCCCAGGCGGATCGCCGCCGGCTCGACCCGCAGGCCGTGCAGCCGCACTTGCGGCGCATGCCCGGCGCCGATGATCGCCAGCGCCCGGCGGTTGCCCTGCTTGATCAGGCTGCGCAGCGCATGGCGGGCGATCCAGGCGGTGTGCGGGTGTTCCAGGGACCAGCCTTCGAGCCGCTCCAGCAGCCAGTCGGGATGGTCCTTGGCGATATCGTTGAGGTGGTTGGCCACCGATTTGCGCACATACAGGCTCGGGTCGGCCTTGAGCTGTTCGAGGATCGGCGCGGCGAGGTCCGGGTCGGCCTGGATCGCTTCCAGGCGGAACGACCAGGGCAGGCGCGGGCGGCTGCCTTCGCTGGCCAGGCGGCGCACATGTTCGTTGGCGTCCCCGGCCCATTCGCGCAGTACCGCCAGGGTGCGCGGCAGGTCGCTGGCGAGGAACGGGCGGATGGCGAATTCCGAAGAACCGAAGGTGGTGAAGTGTTTGAGCGCGGCCATCGAGCGCGGGAAATCGTGGCGGCCGTAGCTGGCCACGTAGTGCGGCAGGAACATGCAGACGAAACGGCTGTTCAGGCGCGGGGCGAGGGCGTACAGCCGCGCGAGGTTGTCCTCGTAGCCGGTCGGCAGTACGGCGTGCAGGCTTTCGCTGACTCGCGCCAGGCGCTGCATCACCGACAGCCCGGCGAGGTCGCGGGTCGCGTGGTCGAGAAAGCCGCGGTGATCGAACGCCGGGTCCACGGCGAGCATTTCCCGGGCGATGTGCTCCAGGCGTTCGTGGTTGAAGATTTCCTTGAGGGCAGGGGCGCTGGCGGTGGTCATCGGCGGGTCCGTTCGAGGGCTGGGCGCCGGGTACTGTAGTGCAGCCGACTGACAGGAATTGTCAGGAGCGGCGTCCTGGCGACCCACCGCGGCGCCTGCATCTCGCGCAAGCTGCGCTCCTACGGAGTCGATCTTCTGTAGGAGCGAGGCTTGCCCGCGATGGCGTCGTGCCTGACTTTGCGCGGTGCCTGCATCGCCGGCAAGCCTGGCTCCTACGGATCGGGTGCCAGGCACAATTAGAGGCGGTGCTCCACTACTCAGCGTGGCGGCGGCAGTACGCCTTCGGTCTGCTCGTCCTGTTCGTCTTCCGCGAACAGCCGCGCCAGCTCGGCGCGGGCTTCCTGGGCCGACTGCAGGATCTTGGCGTGGTCGTCGTAGATCGCGTGCTGGGCTTCGAGCATCTGTTCGTCGTGGGCGGTGAAGCGCTTGATCCGCGAGTCGGCCTGGGCGTGGCTCAGGCCCAGGCCGATCAGCGCCTTGCGCGTCATTTCCAGGCTGGAGTAATAGGTTTCCCGCACCGCGTCGGCGCCCAGGTCCACCAGCTTGTGCACGTGCTGGCGGTTACGGGCGCGGGCGATGATCTTGATGTGCGGGTACAGCTTGCGCACCACCGCGGCGGTCTTGATGTTGGTGTCCGGGTCGTCGGTGGCGATGATGAAGAACTCCGCCTCGCCGACCTTGGCCGCCTTGAGGATTTCCGCGCGCATCGGGTCGCCGTAGAACACTGGCAGGCCGCCGAAGCTGCGGGTCAGCTCGATGGTGTCGACCGAAGTGTCGAGGGCGACGAAGGGGATTTTCTGCGCCCGCAGGATCCGCGCGACGATCTGGCCCATCCGGCCCACCCCGGCGATCACCACCCGCGGCGCATCGGTAGTGATCTCGCGGTATTCGTCGGGCATTTCCACCGGCTTGGCCTTGGGTTGCAGCAGGCGCGCGCCGGCCAGGAGCAGTAGCGGCGTGAGCGCCATGGACAGGGTGATGGTCAGCACCAGCAGGTCGTACAGGCGCGGCTCGAACAGGCCCTGGTCGCGGCCGATCTTGAACACCACGAAGGCGAATTCGCCGCCGGCCGCCAGCACCACGCCCAGGCGCACCGCGCTCAAGCGGCCCAGGCCACCGGCCAGGCGCCCGACCACGAACAGCAGTGGCAGCTTGAGGCCGATCAGCAGCAGGGTCAGGCCGAGCACCGCGAGCGGCGCGCTGAACAGCAGGCCGATATTGGCACCCATGCCGACGCTGATGAAAAACAGCCCGAGCAGCAGGCCCTTGAAGGGTTCGATCTGCGCTTCCAGCTCGTGGCGGTATTCCGAGTCCGCCAGCAGCAGGCCGGCGAGGAAGGCGCCGAGGGCCATGGACACGCCCACCATGTCCATCAGCCACGCGGTGCCGATCACCACCAGCAACGCGGTGGCGGTAGACACTTCCGGCAGGCCGGTGCGCGCCACCACGCGGAACACCGGACGCAGCAGATAACGCCCGCCGATCACCACCACGGCGATGCTGCCCAGCACCTGCAAGCCATGGCGCAGGTCCTCGGCGCTGCTGGTGTTGTGGTCGACCCCGGCCAGTACCGGCACCATGGCGATCAGCGGGATCGCCGCGATGTCCTGGAACAGCAGGATGGCGAAGGCCAGGCGGCCGTGGGGGCTGGTCAGTTCCTTGCGCTCGGCCAGGCTTTGCAGGCCGAAGGCGGTGGACGACAACGCCAGGCCCAGGCCCAGCACGATGGCGCTGTTCAGCGGCTGGCCGAACAGGAACAGGGCCACGCAACCGATCACCACGCCGGTCAGCAGCACCTGGGCCAGGCCGACGCCGAACACCGATTTGCGCATCACCCACAAGCGCCGCGGCGACAGTTCCAGGCCGATGATGAACAGCAGCAGCACCACGCCCAGCTCCGAGACATGGCTGATGCTCTGCGGGTTGCCCACCAGCCCCAGCACCGCCGGGCCGATGATCACCCCGGCCAGCAGATAGCCGAGCACGGCGCCCAGTTGCAGGCGCTTGGCCAGGGGGACGGTCAGCACCGCCGCGAACAGAAACACGACAGCGGCTTGCAACAGGTTGCCTTCATGGGGCATGGGCTTACTCCTGGGAAAAACGGGTATTGGGTGGTGCACGGAAAAAAAACGGCTGCGCCTCAGGCAACCGTTTGGCCCGCGGGTTCCATGGGGGATGGCTGTGCAGCATAAAGTCTGCGCCGGGCGCAGTCAGCTGTTAATGGCCGAGGCCGCCGGCACGCCGTAGCGTGCCAGGGAAAGGTTTCAGCCCGGTGTGTGCGGGGGGCTATGGGCGAGGCCCTCAGTGTGGCCATTGTTCCAGCAGGATCGACACGAATTTTTCCGCGGCGGGCGACAGCGAGGCGCCGCGTCGGTAGACCAGGCCCAGGGTGCGGTTGACCACCGGTTCGCTCAACGGAATGCTCACCAGGGTCGGGTGGTCGGCAGCCGGCATGGCCAGGCTGGGCATGGCCGACACCCCAAGCCCGGCCTCGACCATGCCCAGCGAAGTCGACAGGTGCTGCACCTCGTAGAACCACTGGGGGCGCCAGCTCAGGCCCGACAGGGCATGGTCCAGCAGCATGCGGTTGCCGCTCAGGCGGCCGACGCCGATCAGTCGGTAATCGCTGAGTTCCGACCAGGTGACGGAGGTCTTTTTCGCCAGTTCGTGGTCGCGCCGGCAGGCCAGTACGAAGGGTTCGTTGACCAGGGGCACGAACTCGATGTCCGGGTGCTGGCCGCTCATCATGTTGATGCCGAAATCCGCTTCGCCACGCAGCACGGCTTCCAGCCCCTCGTTGGCGCTGAGGTCGAGCAGGCGGATGCGGATTTTCGGATAGCGCTCGTTGTAGAGACGGATCACCGACGGCAGGAAGTAGAAGGCGGCGGTGGGAATGCAGGCCAGGGTCACCTGGCCGATCTGCCGTTCCGCCAGTTCGCGGATGTTGAGGATCGAGTCGTCGAAGTCATCCAGCAGGCGCCGCGCCTTGGGCAAAAAATCCCGGCCGACGCTGGTCAGGCTGACCTTGCGCGTGGTGCGGTCGAGCAGGGCGGTGCCCAGTCCCTCTTCCAGCTTCTTCATGCGGCGGCTCAGGGCCGGCTGGGACAGGTGCAGGGCATCGGCGGCTTCGTGAAAACTCCCCAGTTCGGCGATTTTCACGAAAGATCTTATGTCCTGAAGCTCATATTCCATGGTTTTCGTCTCAGGCTGGGTCGGGGCGGGGCGCCGCTCACCTTAAAATATTTCATTCGTGAAACGCAATAATCGCTACGATCTTTGCATTGGAAACATGGTTCGTTCCCTGACACTCTTTTGTCCAGAACATCAATTACCCCGATTGATTAACAAGAGTCTGTGTCCATGCAACGAATTCCTTGTGTGCTCATGCGCGGCGGTACCTCCAAGGGGCCGGTGTTTCTCGCCTGGGACCTGCCCGTGTCGGTCGAACAACGCGACGAGCTGCTCCTCGACCTGATGGGCTCGGGCCATGAACTGGAGATCGACGGCATCGGCGGCGGCAGCCCGCAGACCAGCAAGGTCGCGATCGTCAGCCCGTCGCTGCACCCCGACGCCGATGTCGACTACCTGTTCGTGCAGGTGATGGTGTCCCAGCGCCGGGTGGATACCGCGCCCAACTGCGGCAACATGCTGTGTGCGGTCGGCCCCTTCGCGGTCGAGCAGGGCCTGGTCAAGGCCACGGGCGAACAGACCCTGGTGCGCATCCGCAACCTCAACACCGGCACCTTCGTCGATTCCCTGGTCCAGACCCCGGGAGGCAAGGTCAGCTACGAAGGCGACACCGCCATCGATGGCGTGCCCGGCACCGCCGCGCCCGTGCAACTGACGTTCCTCGACGCCGCCGGCAGCAAGACCGGCAAACTCTTCCCCACCGGCAATACCCGGGACCTGTTCGATGGCATCCCGGTGACCTGCATCGACATGGCCATGCCGATGCTGATCGTCGAAGCCGGGCAACTGGGCAAGCGTGGCGACGAAACCCCGGCCGAGCTGGATGCCGACAAGGGCTTCCTGGCGCGGCTGGAGGCCCTGCGCCTGCAAGCCGGACGGGCCATGGGGCTGGGCGATGTCAGCGACAAGGTGATCCCCAAGCCGGTGCTGGTTTCCCCGGCCAAGGCGGGTGGAACCCTTCAGGTGCGCTACTTCATGCCGCACAACTGCCATCGCGCGCTGGCGATCACTGGTTCCATCGGCCTGGCCACTGCCTGTGTCAGCGCCGGCAGTGTCGCCGCCGAACTGCTGGGTGGCGCCAGGCAATTGCAGCAAGTGCGCCTGGAGCATCCCAGTGGCGGGATCGATGTCGTATTGTCCTACACCGGCAGCCAGGGTGAGACCATCCGCGCCTCGGTGGTGCGCACCGCGCGAAGGCTGTTCTCGGGTTTTGTCTACGCCCCGGCGTCACAGCGCCTGGCCGGATAGTCCTGCAACGCAGTGACCGTCGTTTGCATCAGAACAATTCTAAAAATGGGTGATGCCATGAAAGTCGTTAAATCGCTCTACTTCCAGATCATCTGTGCCGTGTTGCTGGGCGTGGTGGTCGGGCACTTCTGGGCCCAGCAGGCCATTGCCCTCAAGCCCCTGGGCGATGCCTTCATCAAGCTGATCAAGATGATGATCGCCCCGGTGGTGTTCTGCACCATCGTCACCGGGATCGCCGGGATGAGCGACAAGCGTTCCCTGGGGCGCCTCTTGAGCAAGACCATGCTGCTGTTCCTCGGGTTGACGGTGATCAGCCTGATCATCGGCCTGGTGGCGGTGTACCTGTTCAAGCCCGGTGCCGGCATGAACATCGATCCCTCGCACCTGAGTACCCAGGGCCTGTCGCAGTACACCGAGTCGGCGGCGAAGCTGGGGGTGGTGGATTTCTTCATGCACATCATCCCCGAGACGTTCGTGGGCGCCTTCAACAAGGGCGAGGTGCTGCCGGTCCTGTTCATCGCGGTGCTCTGCGGCTTCGCCCTGTCGTCCCTGGGCGAGCGCGGCAAGCCGGTGCTGGACGTGCTGGAAGCCGCCTCGCACATGGTGTTCAAGATCTTCTCCTACCTGATGCGCTTTGCCCCGATCGGTGCGTTCGGCGCGCTGGCCTTCACGGTCGGGCAGTACGGCATTACTTCGCTGGGTTCCCTGGCCAAGCTGATCATGACCCTCTACATCGCCTGCGGATTCTTCGTCTTCGTGGTCCTGGCGGGTATTTGCCGGGCCCATGGTTTCAGCCTGTGGAAGCTGCTGCGCTACCTGCGGGAGGAGTTCCTGGTGGTGCTCGGTACTTCGTCCACTGAGCCGGTGATGCCGCGCATGCTGGAGAAACTCCAGGCCCTGGGGTGCAAGAAAGGCGTGGTCGGCCTGGTGCTGCCCACCGGTTACTCGTTCAACCTCGACGGCACGGCCATCTACCTGTCGCTGGCGGCGATCTTCATTGCCCAGGCCTGCAACATCGACCTGAGCCTGGGGCAGGTGATGACGATGCTGGCGATCATGCTGCTGTCGTCCAAGGGCGCGGCGGGTGTCACCGGCAGTGGCTTCGTCGCCCTGGCCTCGACCCTCACGGTGATCCATGACATTCCCCTGGCGGGCCTGGCGCTGCTGATCGGCATCGACCGCTTCATGTCCGAGGCCCGGGCCCTGACCAGCCTGGCCAGCAATGCCGTGGCGACCATCGTGATCTCGCTCTCGGAACAGGCCTGCGATCGCCAGGTGCTGCTGCAGACCCTGGATGGCAAGGCGGCGCCCGGCCCCCAGGCCAGCGACGATGCCTGGAAACCAGTGCAGGCCGGTAAACACCTCTAGCCGCTCGCGGCTGCTTCGCTACACCCGTTGACCCCGTTCGAACCCTCGCCAGGCTCCCCGCCTGGCGGGTAGGGGGCCGTGCGCCTGGGCGTCGGCCATGCTTGTCCATAACAACAAGAGAATCTTCCATGCTTGCATTACTCGGCCTGGCCATGGTGGTCGTGTTCACCTTCCTGATCATGACCAAACGCCTGTCACCCATAGTCGCCCTGACCCTGGTGCCCATCGTCTTCGCAGTACTCGGCGGCTTTGCCGGCAGCACCGGGAAAATGATGCTCGACGGTCTGAAAATGGTCGCCCCCTCCGCGGCGCTGCTGCTGTTCGCCATCCTGTTCTTCGGCCTGATGATCGACGCCGGGCTGTTCGACCCGCTGATCCGCAAAATCCTCAAGCGGGTCAATGGCGACCCGGTGAAGATCGCCGTCGGCACCGCCTTGCTGTCGCTGGTGGTGGCCCTGGACGGCGACGGCACCACCACCTACATGATCACCTGCGCGGCGATGCTGCCGCTGTACAAGCGCATCGGCATGAACCCGATGATCCTCGCCACCATCGCCATGCTGTCCCTGAGCATCATGAGCGGCATGACCCCCTGGGGCGGGCCGGCCACCCGGGCCATCGCCGCCCTGGGCCTGGACGCCGGCGAGTACTTCGTGCCGTTGCTGCCGACCATGATCGGCGGGGCGGCCTGGGTGGTGTTCACGGCCTTCCTGCTGGGGCGCGCCGAGCGCAAGCGCATCGGCAGCGTCCAGCTGCAGAGCGGTGGCGGTAACTGCTACATCAACGCGATCATCGAAGACACGCCCTACAAGCGCCCGAAGCTGGCCTACGTCAACCTGTTGCTGGTGGCGACGGTGATGGTGGCGCTGGTGATGGGCCTGATGCATTCGGCGATCCTGTTCCTGATCGGCTTCGTGCTCGCGCTGATGATCAACTACCCGCAGCTGGACGTGCAGAAAGAGCGGATCCTCGCCCATTCGGGCAATGCCATGACGGTGGTGCTGCTGGTGTTCGCCGCGGGGATCTTTGCCGGGATCTTCTCCGGTACCAAGATGGTCGACGCCCTGGCCCAGACCCTGGTGGACTGGATTCCACCCTCCTGGGGGCACCTGTTCCCGCTGGTGGTGGCGATCACCAGCATGCCGTTGACCTTTGTGCTGTCCAACGACGCCTACTATTTCGGCGTGGTGCCGATCCTCGCCAATGCCGCGGCGGCCTATGGCATCGACCCGCTGGAAATCGCCCGGGCCTCGATCCTCGGCCAGCCGGTGCACCTGATGAGCCCGCTGGTGGCCTCGACCCTGCTGCTGGTGGGAATGGTCGACCGCGACATCGGCGACTTCCAGAAAGCCACCGTCAAATGGGCGGTGTTGACCTCCCTGGTGATCACCGCCCTGGCTCTGCTGACCGGCGCGCTGACTCTGTTTTCCTGAGCCACCCATCTGCTTCCTGGCGCGTCATCCCCTGGCGCGCAGGGCCCCTTGCACCTCGAATAACAACAATGAGTAGTCCGCCATGACCCGTTCGATTTCCCGCAGGGCGTTGTTGCCCCTGGCCGCCCTGTTGCCGCTGACCACCGCCGGTGCGGCCGGCTTCAGCGACGACAGCACGCTGAAACTGCAACTGCGCAATGTCTATTTCAATGAGAACTTCCGCGACGAGCATGGCCTGAGCGCCCGCGCCGCGCGCACCGCCAAGAGCGAGCGCACCGAGTGGGCCCAGGGCCTGCTGCTGGATTTCCAGTCGGGGTTCACCCCCGGCACCCTGGGCCTGGGGGTCGACGCCCTGGGGTTGCTGGGGGTCAAGCTCGACTCGGGACGCGGCCGCAGCGGCACCGGGCTGTTGCCGGTGCATGACGACGGACGCGCCGCCGAAGAGTTCGCCAGTGCCGGAGTCACGGCCAAGGCCCGGCTGGCCGGGACCACGCTCAAGTACGGCACCTTGCTGCCCAGGACTCCGGTGCTGATCTACAACGACGCGCGCCTGCTGCCGCAGACCTACCAGGGCACGCAGGTCACCAGTACCGATATCGCCAACCTGACGCTCACCGCGGGGCACTTGGAGCGTTTCAAGTTGCGCGATTCCAGCGACAGCATGCCGATCGTCGCGGACGGCTATGGCGGCGACAAGTCCGGCGACTTCAGCTATGCCGGGGGCGATTACAAGCTCGGCAAGGAAACGCGCCTGAGCTACTTCTACGGCGAGCTCGAGCATTTCTACCGCCAGCACTTCGCCGGGATCCAGCACGACCTGAAGCTGGGCGCCGGCGTGCTGACCGGCGATCTGCGCTACTTCCGCAGCGGCGACAGCGGCGCGGCCTATGGCGGCAAGATCGACAACGACATGCTCAGTGGCCAGCTGTCCTATGTCATCGCCGGCCATACCCTGAACGCGGGCTACCAGAGGCTCAGCGGCGATGCCGGCTTGCCTTATATCAGTGGCGCCACGGTGTACTCGTTCAGCAACGTCGGCATCGGCAAGTTCATCGAGGAAGACGAGAAAACCTGGATGCTCGGCTACGGCTACAACTTCACCGCCCTCGGGGTGCCGGGGCTGACGTTCTCCACCCGCTACCTGAGCGGCAGCGACGGTAAGTCCGACAGCGCCGTCCGCGAATGGGAGCGCGATGCGGAACTGGCCTATGTGGTGCAGCAAGGCCGCTTCAAGGGGCTGGGGGTGAAGCTGCGCAACTATGTGTACCGTTCCGACTTCGCCCGCGGGCGCGACAGCAACCGCCTTTATTTCACCTACGACATCGCGCTCTGGTAAGGCGGGCGCTGCCTGCCTGGGCAGGCAGCGTTGGCCATCGCTGGCAGCGTGGCGGCCTGGAGACCGGCTACCTGGCGGACGTGGGTGGCAACCGGCTGGGCGCTCGGCACCGCCTTGGAACGCAAGTGCGAGGCCGCGTCCGGAATGATTGGCGGCGGTTGCGGTCGGAGCTTGCAGGACACTGCCCAAGGACATCCCGACCATGCTCGAACCCACCTGGACTGCCCTCAAACACCATAAGCGGGTGCATCAGATCGTCGCCGTGCTGGTGGCCGCCGGCGCCCGGGATGTGCTGCTGCGCCTGGGCCTGGGGCGCTTGCTGGGCCAGGCCCAGGCCAGCGCCGAGGCCGCTTCCGGGGACTCGACGCCGCAGCGCGTGCGCCTGGCCCTGGAGAAGCTCGGCCCGACCTTTATCAAGCTCGGGCAGATCCTCGCCAGCCGCAGCGATATTCTGCCGCCGCACTGGATCCGCGAACTGGAGGCGTTGCACAGCAGCGCCGCGACCTTGCCCTGGAGCGAGCTGCAAGATCAGGTGCGCGAGGACCTGGGGTGCGAACTGGACCAGGTGTTCGCCGAGTTCGACACCGAGCCCCTGGCCGCGGCCTCCATCGCCCAGGTGTATCGGGCGCGGCTGCTCAGTGGCGAGGCGGTGGTGGTCAAGGTCCAGCGTCCCGGACTGCGGCGCAAGATGAACGCCGACCTGCAACTGCTGGAAGGCGTGGCGATGCTGGTGGAAGAGAACGCCGCGCTGGCCCATTACCAGCCGCGGCAGATGGTCCGGCAACTGGCCCGGGCGATGCTCGATGAGCTCGACTTCACCCAGGAAGGCCAGAACGGCGACCAGGTGGCGGCGAACTTCGCCGGGCATCCGCAGATCGCCATTGCGCGGATCCACTGGCTGCACAGCAGCGAGCGCCTGCTGGTCCAGGAATTCCTGCCCAGTCACACGCCGTTGGAACGCCAGGCGCTGATCGAGCAAGGCCTGGACCCGAGCCTGCTGGCGCAACGCGGCGCCCGGGCGTTCATCAAGATGCTGCTCGAAGACGGCCTGTTCCATGGCGACCCGCACCCCGGCAACCTGCGGGCCATGGACGGCAACCGCGTCGGCTTCATCGACTTCGGCATGGTCGGGCGCCTCGACGAACGCCGGCGCCTGGAGGTCATGGGCTTCATGCGGGCCATGACCGAGGGCAGCACCGAGGCGCTGGTGACGGTGCTGATCGACTGGAGCGGCGAGCAGGTGCGCGAGCTGTCCGCCATCGAGCAGGCCGCCCGGGAGTTCATGGGACGCCACGGCGGCAAGGCGCTGAAGATGAGCGCGATGATCGAGGACTTTCTCGGCCTGATGCGCGAATACCAGCTGGTGCTGCCGGCCGACCTGCTGGTGCTGTTCAAGGCATTGGTCACCGCCGATGGCGTGCTCACCCGGCTCGATCCGCAGCTGGACCTGGTGGCCACCGCGCGCCCGGCGATCAACCAGATGCTCAAGGAGCAGTTCAGCTGGAAACTCGCCCGCCGCCTGGGCCTCGATGGCCTGGAGCTGGGCCGCGGCCTCGCCGTCGAACTGCCGCAACTGACCCGCCTGCTGATCAACCGCCTGAAACACGGCGTGGTCGACCTGCGCCTGGACATGCCCGGCGTCGAGCGCCTGGAGAAATCCCTGCGCCTGGCCTCGACCCGGCTCTCGCTGGCGTTGCTGATCAGCGCGCTGCTGATCGCCTTCGGCCCGCAGATCGCCGCGGCCGGGCCGACCTGGCAGGGACTGTCGGTGGTGGGCTGGCTGGCGGGAGTGGCGACGGTGGGCGGGTTGCTGGGGTTTGTCTGGAGTTTGTTCAGGGGGGCTTGATGGGCGAGGCTTCGCTGCATCCCTTCGGTAATGCTCGGGGAATCAATATCCATCTCATTCTCTTTCTCGATATTGGATGTTGCCGCCCGGGCGATAAATCCAGGGGTTGATTGTTTGTCCGAATTTCCTCGGTTTCAGAATTTTCTTATTTAAGGGGTGGTGTTTTTTTGTTCAAAATATTTTCTATTTTGTAAAATAGAGAGCTGTGATGATCATGTCGAGATACACGCTAAAGTTTTGTAGTACAGGTGTCGGGTTGGTTGCTTTAGGTGTGTTGGTATCGTCTGGTCAGGTATATGGCGCATGCAGGTTTACGAATGGGACTATTGGGCCGGCTACTGTCAATTATCCATCGCCTAAATCACTTTCTATTCCGGCCGATACTCCGAATGGCACAAAAATACATACGGTGAATGGTAGTGGGGGAGGCGCAGAATTTACATGTTCTAGCGGTGATCGATATGGGCTAAAAGATGCTTTGGGGGCAGTGGCAGTTAATCAGATATTTCCTTTTGCTGACTCGGGACTTGGATATCGGCTTTACTCTGCGGGTGGTCCCGATAGTATTTATCCTGTGTTATCTAATGGTACGGGGGTAAGAGTTGGCGTTCCATATATTATGGAAATCTACAAGATTGGGCCGATTAAGAAGAACAAGGTGGCAGGAGGACTGTTTGCATCCTTTGTGGGGGAGAACTTGACTGCTTTTAATGCAAGTCTGGTCGGTGATCTTAATATTGCAGCTGCCAGTTGTGACATTCGCTCAACGAATGTTGAGATGGGACGGCACCTTGTTTCTGATTTCAAAGGCGTTGGCTCAAGCCTGAAGGCCAAGAGTTTTAATATTGAGCTGGTTGGCTGTAGCGCGGGAATCAATACGATTAAATACAGGCTGGATGCGGCGAATGATCTTGCCCAGCAGCCGTGGACACGGGTTTAAGCACACATCCTGGCCTCGAAGGCCTCTGGGCTGATGTGCCCCAGCGTGCTGTGTCGCCGCTGGCGGTTGTAATCGGTTTCGACGTATTCAAACACGGTTTCACGCATCTGGGCGCGGCTCGTGAAGCGCTCGCCGTGGATGCACTCGACCTTCAGGCTGTGGAAGAAGCTCTCTGCACAGGCATTGTCGTAGCAGTTGCCTTTGGCGCTCATGCTGCATCGCAAGTGATGGGCGCGGATCAGCTCCTGGTAAGCCGCTGAGCAGTACTGGCTGCCGCGGTCGCTATGCACGATCACGTCATTAGGCTGCCTGCGTCGCCACAGCGCCATGTGCAAGGCATCGCAAACCAAGTCGGCCGTCATGCGCTCGTTCATGGCCCAGCCGATCACCATCCGTGAATATAGATCGATGACCACTGCCAGATACAGCCAGCCTTCCTCTGTATGCAGGTAGGTGATGTCACCCACCCATTTCTGATTTGGCGCAGATGCCTTGAAATCCTGCTTGAGCAAGTTCTCTGCCACTGGCAGGGAGTGCTGAGAATTGGTCGTGGCCTTGAACTTCTTGGCGGCCTTGGCACGCAGTCCTTGCCGTTGCATCGAGGCGGCTACCGTCTTGCGATTGCAGGGTAGGCCGGCTTCCCGCAGGTCGTGGCACAGCCGTGGAGCCCCGCTGCGGCCCTTGCGTGCGCTGTATGCCTGAGCGACCTGCCGATCCAGTTCGGCTCTTCGCCGCTGGCGCATTGACGGCCTGCGAGAGCACCAAGCGTAGTAACCGCTGCGGGCAACGCCCAACACGCGACACATGGCCTGGATCGAGAAATGCGCGGTATGAGTCCTCATGAAGGCGTACTTCACTTGAGGCTCTTGGCAAAGTACGCGGCGGCCTTTTTTACGATGGCCAGCTCCTCGGCGTGCTCGGCCAACAGCCGCTTGAGTCGGGCATTCTCGTCGGCCAGCGACTGCTCGCGCTCGCTGCCGGCCTGAGTCTGGTGCTTCTTGCTCCGCCAGCCGTAGAGCTGGGAAGCATGCAGGCCGAGCTGTTCGGCAGCCTTGCTGACGCCAATGCGCTCGGCCAAAGCCAGCGCTTCGTCCTTGTAGGCTTGGGAATGGCGGGTGCGGGTCTGTTTCATTGGGGTTGCTTGTCTTGCCATGATTCACCTCGTTGCAGTTTATCGCTTAACGGGGTGTCCACTGGGACTGGGCAAGATCAAATGGGAGTTTTGACGCTGGCAGGGGAATAGCGAAGCTTGATGCAGGTGGTGTGCCGGGAGTGGGAATACAAATTAAACGCGGAGACAATCCTGTGCCTTTAGGGGAATGGTTGAGCAACCTCGCAGCACCTCTGGAAGGGAATAACGCTTATGGCTTCTCTGCGGCTTATTATCAGGCGGAGAAAAAAATCGACAACACTACAGTGGGGCGGGCCAATCTCTCGTTGACCGTAACAGTGAATTATCTTTGACGGTTTTGGAATAAAACTTTGAATGTTCTCTTGTGCAAGTTTTGGAAGAACTCAAGACTGGGTTATGTCCTGTAGGCAATAGGCGTTTTTGTTATAGATATAACCGCTCGACAGGAATGAAGATGTTAGTGGAGCTTGTCAAGAAGCGCCGATACGAGTCGCGATAGCAAAAATTTGCTATTTTCCGCCCCCTTCGCTGGCCATTGCCGGCGGCTACCCATCGGAGAGTGAGCGGATGAACGATCAGTTGCAGGTCATCGATATCGAAGTGGGCGAGGGCAAGGCCGCGGTCAAGGGGGCGCTGATCACCACCCAGTACCGCGGATTCCTGGAAGACGGCACGCCCTTCGATTCCTCCTGGGAACGCGGCAAGCCGTTCCAGTGCGTGATCGGCACCGGACGCGTGATCAAGGGCTGGGACCAGGGCCTGATGGGCATGCGGGTCGGCGGCAAGCGCAAGCTGCTGGTGCCAGCACACCTGGGGTATGGCGAGCGCGCGATGGGCAAGATCCCGCCGGGTTCAAACCTGGTGTTCGAGATCGAGTTGCTCGAAGTGCTGACGCGGGATGATTGAGGGAGAGCGTTGAGCCGTGGCGGGAAGGGGCGAGCTTCCTCCGCAGTGCGCTGCATTCGAACGCCCGGAGAATCAGCTAAATGTATTGCTCAAGACCGTCACCGGTCACTCGTTGTCTGTCGCATCGTCTTGTTTAAGCACGAACTCTAGACCAATGCCCACTTCCTTCAGCACCTCGGTAGCGCGATCAACAAGGAGTTCACCTTGCTCCGAAAGCTCGTACTTGCCGATGATGCGGATGAAAGGGGACTTGCCGAGCGCACCAGGAATCTCGGTGTAGATCTCGCCGCTTTCAATGAAAGCAATGTATGCATTCAGCTTTTCCTGGAGCGCTAGAAGGTGCTCGCCCTGTTCGGCTTTGTCAGCCCACCCAAGGTGGTCTGTGATCCCGAGAATTATTTTGTTGTGATCCCACTTTGGGATGCCCCACATATCGATGACTTCAAGGTCTGTAACTGACATGGCTGCTCCTTGAAGGCGTTGGTCTATTTTCGGTCGCAAGATTTGTACTCGGGTAGGCGGTATGACCGTCGCACCAGGGAAGCCCGGTTTACCTTGACCCACAATGACCCCGCCGCTCTCCTGGATTTCCGGGAACGCTAGCTTTTGATTGCGTGTAAGTGGTGCTGTGTCAGAGGCTTTGCATTCGACGCGAGTAGCTCTTGAATGAAACGGATGAATTCATCTTCGGTGAAATCAGAAATGCTGTTTTGCATTGCTCTGTGTCATCCGTTTCTGTGAGTGTCGATGTGATGTTCGTCGCCCCACCTTCTCCCCGGCGCGGGAACACATCGTCGGTCACATGTTGCGTATCGTCTCGTTTTCATCAAGCACGAACTCTAGTCTGATACCCACTTCCTTTAGCACCTCAGCAGCGCGGTCAATGAAAAACTCGCCTTGTTCTGGCAGTTCATATAAGCCGTTGATGCGAATAAGGGGAGACTTGCCAAGTGCACCAGGGATCTCAGTGTAGATTTCGCCGCTCTCGATGAATGCAACATAGGTATTGATCTTGTCTTGGAGCAGTTGCAGGTGTTCACCCTGTTGAGCTTTATCTCCCCATTCAAGGTGGTCAGAGATAATCAGCACAATGTTACTGGGCTCCCAAGTGGGGATGACCCAGATATCGATGACTTGCGGATTGGTGATAGACATGGCTGTTCCCTCAGGGCTTTGGCCGAATAATTTCGACTTTGGTGGGTGGGATTTCGGTACCACCGGGGAACCCCGGCTTCCCCTTGCCTACAACGATTGCACCACTTTCTTCGATTTCAGGGAAAGCAACTTTCTGATTTTTGGTCAGTGGTGCTGTGTCTGATGATTTGCACTCGATACAGGACAGCTTGCCATCAGCATCACGCCCCAGCATGTCCAGTCTTGTACGGGCTCCGCTTTTGGTTTTAATCGTCACTTCTCGGCCAAGCTCGGGTTGTGTCTGGCCGAGTTCATCATATTTGGCATCTTCAAAAGCTTTACCCTGTTTTCTGTTCTTCTCTAATTGAACGTTGAATACGATGTACAGGGGCTGAATCCCAGTCCCCGGCGGGAATACCAGAATGAAGTCTTTGTAATCAGACGGGTAGATCGGGTTGACGATGATGCTGTCCGCTTGCTCGGTGGGCGGATAGATCCAGATGTGGGGAGCTTGTGGTGCTGTTTCTAGCGGGGGAATTCCCGACGCCATGGATGGGTCAACGGCTGGCGTCCAGATCAGGGTTACCCCGTCTCCGAAGTCAGCCACTTGTTGTTGGCCCTGAGCAATAAACTGAACGATGGGAATCATTTCCCAATCGGCGCGTTTTTCGGTGTTGTACCCGTAGCCCTTGAGGCTGCCATCGGCCTGCTGTTCTACGTGCAATCGGACACGGGTACGACCTTCCCTGAGGCAGCTTAGCTGGCCCTCTGTATACAGGCTGCTATCGCCCAAACTCGATGGCCACAACAGTGCGACCACTCCCGCCAACGCGCCAGCAGCCACGCCAGACGCACCTGTGAGCGCTGCGGCAGAAGACGCGATCGCTCTCCCTCCGAGCGCGAGTGTGCCTAGTGATGCCGGTAGGTTTCCGCTGATCTTCCCGAGCTTGAGATTCCCCGGGCTGTCAGTCTCGCGACAACCCAGCAAGACGAATTCACCGAACTCTCTGAGGGTATCGGTGGGGATCACACGGGTTGCGTAATTGATAACGCCATTGGCAAGCGTGCGGGGTTTGGTAAAGGTGCAGCCGATGGTCTTGGGTATGTCTTCCGGCTTCGCTGGCATCTCTGGATATTCCGCCCAGCGCTGCTCCCCAAGATCCACAGGTTCTACCCCTGTGTTGCGATACCCCTTTGCCGCGTTCGGCACATATCCGCTCATCCGTGCTCGCTTCCCTGTCGTCCATGAAAAGTCCCCCCTTGGCGGGGGGGCGAATAACGTTTGCAGTGGGCTTCGGGACGCTAGCGTGAAGGTCGGTGGGCAGGCTGTAGGGCGATTCTGAAATACACCCGGTTAACTGGCTGCGTCAGCCTCTTGCGTTCGCCCACGGCATCGTTCAGCATGCGCGTCATATAGGTATAGGGGGTATAGGTATGTCGCACACACACGCACAAAGGGACGATCTGCTCAAGCGGGTCCGGCGCATTCTCGGTCAGGTGCAGGCGGTGGAGCGGGCCCTGGAGTCTGGCGCGGAGTGCGCCAAGACCCTGCATCTGGTGGCGGCCACCCGCGGCGCGATCAACGGCCTGATGGGGGAAATCATCGAGGCCCATGCCCTTGAGCATGTGGCCCATCCCGAACTCAGCGATGCGGAACGCGCCAAGGGCGTGGACGAATTGCTCGCCGCCATCCGCCGCTATTCCTGATAGGAGACGCCCCATGAGCCCGACTTTGCCTGCCGCAAGCTTCACCCACGATCACCATTTCCTCGGCGCCGGCCATGACGACAACGCCCGGCGTACGCTGTGGGTGGTGGCGCTGACCTTCGTCATGATGCTCGGCGAAATCGCCGCCGGTTACCTCACCGGTTCCATGGCGCTGCTGGCCGACGGTTTCCATATGGCGACCCATGCCGGGGCCCTGGGCATCGCCGCGGCGGCCTATGGTTTCGCCCGGCGCAACGCCGACAACGCGCGCTTCAGCTTCGGCACCGGCAAGGTCGGCGACCTGGCCGGGTTCGCCTCGGCGCTGATCCTCGGGCTGGTGGCCATCGGCATCGCCGGTGAATCGTTGTTGCGCCTGTTGCAGCCGACCCAGGTGGCCTTCACCGAGGCGACCCTGATCGCCGCGGTCGGCCTGGCGGTGAACATCCTTAGTGCCGTGCTGCTGTCTGGCGGCCATGGTCACCATGGCCATGATCACGGGCATCACCACGATCATCATGGCCACGAACATGCCCATGGCCATCACCACGACAACAACCTGCGTTCGGCCTACGTGCATGTGCTGGCCGACGCCCTGACCTCGGTGCTGGCCATCGCCGCGTTGCTGGCGGGGCGTTACTTGGGATGGGTCTGGCTCGATCCGGTGATGGGCATCGTCGGCGCGCTGGTCATTGCCCGCTGGGCCTATGGCTTGATGAAGTCCAGCGCGGCGGTGTTGCTCGATACCACCGACGAAGCCCTGGCCCGGGAGATCCGCGAGTCGGTGGAAGCCGTCGGCGATGCGCACATTACCGACCTGCATGTGTGGCAGGTCGGCCCGCAGGCCCGGGCGGCGATCGTCAGCGTGGTGGCGGCGGTCGGCGTCAGTGCCGAGACCATTCGACAGCGCCTGGCGCCGGTCCATGAACTGACGCACCTCACGCTCGAGTACCGCAGCGCGGCGTCCGCCGGCGAGTAACCCTAGGTCCCTGCCTGGGCGTCAGCCGGGCAGGGGTAGTGACGGCCCAGGAAATCCAGCAACCGCCGATTCACTTCCCCGGCCTGTTCGCTCTGGATCCAGTGCCCGCAATCCGCCAGCCGATGTTGTTCCAGGTGGGGCACCTTGCCGGGCATGCGCTCCAGCGTCAGGGCCTCCAGGCGGCCCACCGGGTCGCGGTCGCCGATCATGAACAGGGTGGGTTGGCTCACCTGGCGATCGCCCAGGTGTTCGGTGCGTTGCCAGTTGCGCTCGAAGTTGCGGTACCAGTTCAAGGCGCCGCGAAAACCTCGCCCTTCAAAGGTGCGCCGGTACACCGCAAAATCCTCCGGCGTGCACCAGGCGGGCGGGGCAGCGTGCGGCGGCATGCCCTCGAACAGCAGGGCCGACGGGCTTTTTTCATCCAGCAGGCGTTCGCAGTCGTGCATGAAATGCAGCAGGCTGCGGTCGATATCGGCGTCCAGTTCCCGTTCAGCGACGCCGGGCTCCTGGAAATACAGGATGTAGTTGAAACGCTCGGCGAACAGCTCGCGCATGATCGCTACCGCCGGGCGTCTGGGGCGCCCGGCGAACGGCACCGACAGGGTCACCAGGGCCCGGACCCGCTGCGGTTCCAACAGCGCCAGGTGCCAGGCCACCACCGCGCCCCAGTCGTGGCCAACGATGCAGGCGTGCTGCTGACCCAGGGCGTCCATCGCTTGCTGGATATCGGCGCACAGGGTCAGCACGTCATAGGCCGCCACGTCCTCGGGCGCGCTGCTGTCGCCATAACCGCGCATCTGCGGGATCAGCACCCGATAGCCGGCGGCCGTCAGCGGCGCGACCTGCTTGCGCCACGAATACCAGCACTCGGGAAAACCGTGCAGCAGCCACACCGGCGGCCCGTCCAGCGGGCCGGCGGCATGCAGGTGCAACTCGATGCCATTGAGTTTCAGGGCATGTTGGGTCATCGGGCTCATGATCGGTGTCCTCCCAGGTCCAGGCATGACCCTAGCAGAAGCCCGATGACCCTCTGATCACCATTCATTGGTCGAATAGGCGCCCAGCAGTGTTACCCGGCATGGGCCTGAAGGCTGTCCGCCGGCGCTTGCTCGCGCTGGGTCAGGCCATAGTCGCGCGCCACTTCGGCGACCCGCAGCCGGTAGTCGGCGAACACCTGGGTCCGCCCCAGGGCCTGGGCGGTGCGATGGCGCTCCAGGGTGCGCCAGGCCTCGACCGCTTGCTCGTCGCGCCAGAACGACAGGGACAGCAGCTTGTCCGGCTGGCTCAGGCTCTGGAAACGTTCGATGGAAATGAAGCCGTCGATCTCCAGCAGCAGCGGTTTCAATGCGGCGGCGATGTCCAGGTAACGCTGGCGATGTTGCGGGTGCGGCAGGGCTTCGAAAATCACGGCGATCATCAGTGCGACTCCGGCAGGGTGGTGAACAGGGGAATGCGCCCGTTGAGCGAGCTTTTATAGCTCCAGCCGATGGGCTGCTCGAGGGTCGGATCGCGCACCAGGGCGCCGATCACCGCGCTGGCGATGCTCAGGGCCAGGGCCTGGCCGGGGCATTGGTGGCGGCCGTTGCCAAAGCTGAAACTGCGCCGCGCCTCGCGTTCGAGCAGCAGGCGATCCGGATGCGGGTTCAATTGCGGGTCGCGGTTGGCCGAGGCCAGCAGGACCAGCACCACAGCGCCTGGCTCCAGCGTCACCCCGGCAATGCTGCAAGGGGCGGCGACGAAGCGCCGGGTGTTCTGCACCGACGGGTCGTGGCGCTGTACTTCGGCCAGCAGGTCGCCGATCCGCGCTGGCGCCGCCCGCAGTTCCGCGAGCAACTGGCGATCGTTCAGCAAGGCGCAGAGGCTGTTGCCGATCAGCCCGGCGCTGGCCTCCAACGTCTGCGACAACAGGCCGATCAGGTTGGCGATCAGGCTGTCGCGGCCCTGGGCGCCGAAGCCGTCGACGATCCGTTGCAACAGCGGGCTGATGGGCGCCCGGTCGAGCAAGACCGCGAAATGTCCAATCAAGTGTTCGGCTGCCCGGTGAGCGGCATCCCGTTGCGCCAGATGGCTGGCCGGCGACAGGCAGGCGACGAAGTCCCGGGTCAGCTCGGCCATCTCTGGCAACTGATGCGCGGCAAAGCCCAGCAGGCCGGCGACCACCGCCACCGGCAGGTGGAACTGACAGTCATGCAGCCGGGCGCCGATATCGCTCGGCAGGCCCGGCAGCAGGGCGCAGACCCGTTGCCCGATTTCCTCGGCATGCACCTGCTGCAGGCCCGGTTCGACGGCCGCGCGTGGGCAGCGTTGGCGTTCGCCTTCGTTCATTCGCATCAGCCGGGCGAACACCCGGCCGGCAGCGCCGTCGGCGATGGCCCGGGGCACCGGTTCATGGACTGGGCGCACGTGGCATTGCGGATGGGCCAGCACCGCGGCCACCGCTTCGGCGCTGCTGGCCAGCCACAGCCCCAGTCCGGGATCGAAGGCCAGCCCGCCGCGGGCCCGCAGACTGGCGTAGTAAGGGTAGGGATCGGCGTGGGTGACGGCGGTGATCGGGTCCATGATGGGCAGCCTTATTCGCGGGGGAGAAGTGTTGCTACTATCGGCAACCTGCCAGGGGCACGATTCGTTCGGGAGCGAAATATGGATGCACAGCAGCACGACAACGCCGTATCCCAGGTCGCCGCGGCTATTGCCGAGCCGGCGCGGACGAAAATGCTCTGCGCGATGATGGATGGCCACGCGCGCACCAGCACCGAGCTGGCGGCCATCGCCGATATCAGCGCCTCCACCGCCAGCGCGCACCTGGGCAAGCTCAAGGAGCTGGCCCTGGTGCGCCTGCATGTGCAGGGCCGCCATCGTTACTACAGCCTCGCCGACCCGCGCGTGGCCCAGGCCCTGGAAGCCCTGATGGTGATCGGCCGCAATGCCACGCCCGCCTTCAGCCCGCGCACCCCGGACCGGCTGCAGTTCGCCCGCACCTGCTACGACCATATGGCCGGCACCCTGGCGGTGCAGCTGCATGACCGCATGCTCGAGGCCGGGTGGTTGGTGGCGCCACAGGAGGGCGCCGCAGAGTACGTGCCGAGCCCGGCCGGCGCGGTTTTTTTCGCCAGCCTCGGGATCGATGCGCCGGCCCTGGCGACCCTGCGCCGACGCTTTGCCTGCCCGTGCCTGGACTGGAGCATGCGCCGCCCGCATCTGGGTGGTGCGTTGGGGGCCGCCTTGTTGCAGGAAGCGCTTCGGCGCAAATGGCTGACCCAGGACCTGGACAGCAGGGCGCTGGGATTGACCGCGCTGGGGCGCAAGGAGTTTGCCAGCCGGTTTGCCGTCCGGATCGAAGAGCCGGACAGTCCAGCCCGGCGTGCCGGGCGCGCTGCCACATCGGGGCGGCCGTCCGTTACCCAGGCTTCATAGCGGTTATCAACCCCTTGGCTGGCGCTACCGCCAGCCTGCGAATGCAGTCCTGGCTTGGAGCCTTCAGCATGCTTATCGTCTTCAGTGGCCTGCCCGGCAGTGGCAAGACCACCATCGCCCGGGCGCTGGCCAGCCAGCTGCGAGCCATCTATCTGCGTATCGACACTATCGAACAGGCGCTGCGCAATGGCGGGCTGGCGGAGGTCGGCAAGGCCGGGTACGAGGTCGCCAATGCCCTGGCCCGCAGCAACCTGGCCCTGGGTAATCGGGTGGTGGCCGATTGCGTCAACCCGGTCGCCGAGAGCCGCCAGGCCTGGCAGGGCATTGCCGAGGCCGAGCAGAGCCTCTTGCTCAACGTCGAGGTGGTGTGCACGGATATCGCCGAGCATCGGCGCCGGGTGGAAAGTCGTGAGGCGGATGTGCCCGGCCTGCGTCCACCGAGCTGGCAGTCGGTGCTCGATCACGACTACCAGCCCTGGAGCAGCGAGCGCTTGCGGCTGGACAGCTCCCTGCTGTCACCGGCTGAGGCGATTCGAGTCATCCTCGAACATCTGGAAACCCTGTAGTAGCGCAGCTTGCTCGCGATGGCGGCGTGCCTGATTCACCGCGACGCCTGGATCGCGAGCACGCTGCGCTCCTGCAGGTTCGGTGGGGCGGCGATAAGTCCCGGTCGATTGCACCCGATCAATAAACACGGGAATGAAGAGTTCGGCGGATAACGTCGGCGAACGTTATTCCTTCGGGGGCGAACCGTGCAAAGTCGGAAATGCCCGGTTCAGTTGTGTTCGACACTTTTACAAACTAGCGCTGGCGCAAAGCGGAAATTGCGCCAATAGTTGGCGCTATTGGCTGTTTCGTTCGCCGTTGGTGCGTTTTCCGGACCGCTAATGGTGCGCTGTTCTTTCTCTCGGCAGACCGCGTCATATCTTGCTTTGTGCAAAGCGATAACAACGGCTTTGTGAAAAATCCCCTTGTCAGGGCAAAAAAACCTTCCTCGACAGTTTCTGCACTTTTTTCGTTCGCGCCAGTGTTGTGCAAAGCCGTTCGCGAGGCTTGCCGGATAAAACGTTTCAGCCGCAACGGGCAGCGGGGCCCCGTGCCTGGTTGAAAAGAGTCGCCGGAGGGTGCTTTTTCCGCCGACGGGGACTTTATTGCCGAACCGGGCGGGGTTTGGGCACAGCGATTGCTAAAGCAGGTAAAGCGCTTTTGAAATGCCGCGAAGTGCGGAGTTTAAGTTTCGCCAAAGTTTCAAACTGAAAGTTCGGATTAAACAATCAAAGAGGAGGGAAGAGTGGCAGGACCCATGGCCGTCATTGTCGACGATTGAGTGTCGTCAATAACGCGGGAAGTTTCGCCAAGCGACTGGCGTCAATAATCGACAGGTTGCCACCGGTATATCCCGTGGAATATTCAAGACGCACAGTGAGGTGCTCAACAGAACAGTTTCCATCGTCCAGCGTAAGGCCCGGTTTATCGAGATAGAGCGTTTACATAAAAAGCCGTTTAAACCACGGCGAGGAGTTGGGGTATGTCCCGTGCTTTTTTTAACGAAATGTATGATGCCAGTGGTGGCTGCCGCCCACATTACCAGGAGTTCGCCCGTTGGCTGGCGGACACGCCCCTGGAGCTGCTGGACCAGCGTCGTCGCGAAGCCGACCTGCTGTTCCACCGCGCTGGCATCACCTTCACGTTGTACGGTGACGAGCAAGGCACTGAACGGCTGATTCCCTTCGACATCATCCCGCGCAGCATCACGGCCCGCGAATGGCAGAGCGTCGAGCGCGGTTGCATCCAGCGGGTCCAGGCACTGAACCTGTTCCTGGCCGACATCTACCACGGGCAACGCATCCTCAAGGAAGGCATCATCCCCGCCGAGCAGGTGCTGGCCAACGAGGGCTACCAGGTGGCGATGCGCGGCCTGGACCTGCACCGCAATATCTATTCGCACATCTCCGGCGTCGACCTGGTACGCGACGCCGACGGCAGTTACTACGTGCTCGAAGACAACCTGCGCACCCCCAGCGGCGTGAGCTACATGCTCGAAGACCGCAAGATGATGATGCGCCTGTTCCCCGAACTCTTCGCCGCGCAGCGCGTGGCGCCCATCGACCATTACCCGAACCTGCTGCTCGACACCCTGAAAAGCTCCAGCCCGCTGGACAACCCGACGGTGGTGGTGCTGACCCCGGGGCGCTTCAACAGTGCCTATTTCGAGCATGCGTTCCTCGCCCGGGAGATGGGCGTGGAACTGGTGGAAGGCGCCGACCTGTTCGTGCGCGACGACCGCGTGTTCATGCGCACCACCTCCGGCGCGCAAGCGGTGGACGTGATCTACCGGCGCCTCGACGATGCCTTCCTCGATCCCTTGTCGTTCAACCCCGACTCCATGCTCGGCGTGCCCGGGCTGATCGCTGCCTACCGCTGCGGCAATGTGGTGCTGGCCAACGCGGTGGGCACCGGGGTGGCGGACGACAAGTCGATCTATCCCTACGTCGACGAGATGATCCGCTTCTACCTGAGCGAAGAGCCGATCCTCAAGAACGTGCCCACCTGGCAATGCCGCAAGCCCGCGGAACTGTCCCATGTGCTGGCCAACCTGCCGGACCTGGTGGTCAAGGAAACCCAGGGCTCCGGCGGCTACGGCATGCTGGTGGGGCCGGCGGCCACGGCGGCGGAAATCGAAGACTTCCGCGCCCGGCTCAAGGCCCGCCCCGAGGCCTACATCGCCCAGCCGACCCTGTGCCTGTCGACGTGCCCGACCTTCGTCGAGAACGGCATCGCGCCGCGGCATATCGACCTGCGCCCGTTCGTCCTGTCGGGCAGCGAAACCCGCCTGGTGCCGGGCGGGCTGACGCGCGTGGCTTTGCGCGAAGGCTCGCTGGTGGTGAACTCGTCGCAGGGCGGCGGCACCAAGGACACCTGGATCGTGGAGGACTGAGCCATGCTTTCAAGAACCGCCGCGGACCTCTACTGGATGTCCCGTTACCTGGAGCGTGCCGAGAACCTGGCGCGCATGCTCGAAGTCAGTTACTCGCTGTCGCTGATGCCCCAGGCGGGGCGCAGCGACGGCCATGCCGAGCTGGCGATGTCGCTGCTGGCCGCCGGCACCCTGGACGATTACCGGCAGCGCCACGGCGAGCTGAACACCGAGCGCATGCTGCACTTCTTCGCCCTCGACGAGAACAACCCGGGCAGCATCTATTGCTGCCTGCGGGCGGCACGCACCAACGCCCATGCGGTGCGCGGGCGTATCACCGCCGACATGTGGGAAAACATCAACGCCACCTGGCTGGAGATGCGCAACATCGCCAAGAGCGGTCTGGGACGCTACGGCATCAGCCACTTCTGCGAGTGGGTCAAGGAGCGCTCGCACCTGTTCCGCGGCGCGACCTCGGGCACCATCATGCGCAACGACGCCTACTGCTTCATTCGCCTGGGCACCTTCATCGAGCGGGCCGACAACACCCTGCGCCTGCTGGATGCGCGCTATGAAATGTTCGGCGAGGAGTCGGAGGAGGTCAGCGACAATTCGGCCCGCGGCTACTACCAGTGGAGCGCCTTGCTACGCGCGCTGTCTTCGTTCGAGGCGTTCAACGAGATCTACCGCAACGCGCCGGGCGCCGAGCAGGTGTCCGAAATGCTGCTGTTGCGCGCCGACGTCCCGCGCTCGCTGCATGCGTGCGTCGAGGAGCTGGACCAGATCCTCGCCAGCCTGCCGGGCGACAACGGCCGCCCGGCCCAGCGCCTGGCCGCCGAGCTGAACGCGCGGCTGCGCTACACCGGGATCGACGAGATCCTCGCCTCGGGGCTGCACCTGTGGCTGAGCGAGTTCATCGGGCAGATCCGTCATCTGGGGCAAAGCATCCACGAATCCTATCTGGAGGTTGTATGAAACTGTCCATACGCCACGACACCACCTACAGCTACGCCGACGAAGTCTGCACCAGCATCCAGTTCCTGCGCCTGACCCCGCAGGACAGCGAGCGCCAGCACATCCTCGAATGGCACCTGGAGCTGCCGCGCCGGGTGCGCAGCCAGCTCGATCCCTACGGCAACGTCCTGCATGTGCTGACCATGGACGAACCCCACGGCGCGCTGGTGCTGACGGCCTACGGCCAGGTGGAGATCGACCAGGACCGGGAAATGGAGCACGACAGCCAGTCGCCGCTGCCGTTCCTGCGCAGCAGCCCGTTGACCCGCGCCGACGCCGCGCTCGGCGCCTTTGCCGTGCAGCATTGCGGCACGCGGCGTGATCGCGCGGCGCTGATCGAGCTGATGCAGGCCCTGGCCGCGCACATGCCCTACAGCCCGGGCGCGACCACGGTGGACACCACCGCGGCCGAGGCTTTCGCCAACCGGGCCGGGGTCTGCCAGGACCATACCCACGCGTTCCTGGCTTGCGTGCGCAGCCTGGGGATTCCGGCGCGTTATGTCTCCGGCTACCTGTGCACCGAAGATGAAAGCCACCTGGCCAGCCACGCCTGGGCCGAGGCCTGGCTCGACGACGGCTGGTACAGCTTCGACGTGACCAACTGCCTGGCGCGCCCCGAGCGCCACCTGAAACTGGCGGTCGGCCTGGATTACCTGGACGCCTGCCCGGTGCGCGGCATGCGCCGCGGCGGCGGTGCCGAGCACATGCAGGCGCGAGTCCAGGTGAGCTCGATGTTCCAGGTGCAGCACCAGTAATCGGGTCTGTAGGAGCGAGCGGGCGGCGATCCGTCTTGCCCGCGATAGCGCTGTGCCTGACCCACCGCGGCATCTTTAGGACTTATCCTAAAGACTGCTCTACCTCCCGCTCTCTAGCATTCCAATCCCCCGCGAGCCTCGGCGACGCGGGGTAATGGAAAGCAGAATTCAAGGGCGGTATATGCACAAGTACACGGCTGTTTTGGGGCTGGCACTGGCGATGGCCGGGTGCGCCGGCCTGCAGCAAGACAAGGCCGACGCAACGCTCACGGCGAAGAACGGCTATGCGATCTCGACCGGCGAGCAGGCATTGGCGAAGAACAATCGGATTCGTTTCCTGGTGCTGCACTACACGGCGCTGGATGAGGAAAAATCCCTGGAAGTGCTGACCCGTTCGGAGCTGGTCAGCGCCAATTACCTGATTCCCGAGGAACCCAAGGCCCACAAGGGCCTGCCGGTGGCCCACCAGTTGGTCGATGACCACGACCGGGCCTGGCACGCCGGGGTGAGCCAATGGAAAAACCGCAGCAACCTGAATGACACCTCGCTGGGGATCGAGATCGTCAACGCCGGCTGGGACCAGGACAGCGGGCAGCTGCTGGGCACGCCCTACGGCGAGCGGCAGACCGAGCTGCTGATCAGCCTGGCGCGGGACCTGATCGAGAAGTACGACATCCAGCCGACGGACATTGTCGGCCACTCGGATATCGCGCCGGGGCGCAAGATCGATCCGGGGCCGCACTTTCCCTGGAAGCGACTCGCCGAAGCCGGCGTCGGTGCCTGGCCGGACGCGCCCACCACCGACCACTACCTGGCCCGTTTCAGCGTTACGCCACCGAGCATGGTGCAGGTGAGCAAGGCCCTGGAAACCTATGGCTACGGTTATCTGGACCAGGGCCTGGAGGTCGTGGTGAAGGCGTTCCAGATGCGTTTCAACCAGCAGCAGGTCAGCGGCGTGGTCGACCTCAAGACCGCGGCCATCCTGTTTGCCCTGATCGACAAGTATCACGGTCAGGAAAAGGTCCGGGACATTCTCCAGCCTGCAGAGGTTGCCGAGCTCGGCTAGGGGCGCTTGCGGCTATAGAGGGCGACCATGAAAAAGCCCGCCGATCACCGAGGTGAAGGGCGGGCTTTCTTGTGGCCGGGAGGGCAGGTCAGACCTTGACGATCCAGCCCGCTGGCGCTTCGACGTCGCCGGTCTGCACGCCGGTCAGCTCCTTGTAGAGCTTCTGGGTGATCGGGCCGACTTCCTTCTCGCTGTAGAACACGTGCAGCTTGTCCTGGTACTCGATGCCGCCAATCGGCGTGATTACCGCGGCGGTCCCGCAGGCGCCGGCTTCCTTGAAGTCCGCCAGCTTGTCGATCAGCACGTCGCCTTCGACGACTTCCAGGCCCAGGCGGGTCTGGGCCAGTTCGATCAGCGACAGGCGGGTGATGCCCGGCAGTACCGATGGCGACTTCGGCGTGACGAATTTGTCGTCGTGGGTGATGCCGAAGAAGTTGGCCGAACCGACTTCCTCGATCTTCGAGTGGGTCAGCGGGTCCAGGTAGATGCAGTCGGCGAAGTGCTTCTTCTTGGCCTCGGAGCCCGGCATCAGGCTGGCGGCGTAGTTGCCACCGACCTTGGCCGCGCCGGTGCCCTGGGGCGCCGCGCGGTCGAAGGTGGAGATCAGGAAGTTGTGCGGGGTCAGGCCGCCCTTGAAGTAGGCACCGACCGGAATGGCGAAGATCGAGAAGATGAACTCGGGGGCGGTACGCACGCCGATGTTGTCACCCACGCCGATCACGAACGGGCGCAGGTACAGCGCGCCGCCGGTACCGTAAGGCGGGATGAAACGCTCGTTGGCGCGTACTACTTCCTGACAGGCGGCGATGAATTGTTCGGTGGAGACCTGCGGCATCAGCAGGCGGGCGCAGCTGCGCTGCATGCGCGCGGCGTTCTGGTCCGGGCGGAACAGGTTGATCGAACCGTCCTTGCAGCGGTAGGCCTTGAGGCCTTCGAAGCACTGCTGGCCATAGTGAAGGGCAGTGGAGCCTTCGCTGATGTGCAGCACGTTGTCTTCAGTCAGGGTGCCTTTGTCCCACTCGCCGTTCCGCCAGTGCGACAGATAGCGCTTGTCTGTCTTGATGTAGTCAAAACCCAGCTTGTCCCAATTGATGCTTTCGTTACCCATGACACCCTCTATCGCTTAACAACCGTCGCAACGGCTCAAGGCTTCTGACGTTATTTTGGATGGGCACAACAATACTGCATTCCGGGGGGCCACCGCATCCCGGGCGATGGGAGGGTGAGCAAAAAAACTTAGCCTGCTCATGAATCCTCCCGTCACCCCACGAAGGGCGCTCTGCGTAGGAGCGAAGCTTGCTCGCGATAGCGTCGGCGCGGATGGCTCGATTGCTCTGGCGTGGCCGCTGGCCCTATCGCGGGCAAGCCTCGCTCCTACAGGTCCGGTGTTGCGTTTACAGGTGCAAGGCGTGGCCCAGGGCGCGCAATGCCGCTTCCTGCACCGCCTCGCCCAGGGTCGGGTGGGCGTGGATGGTGCCGGCGATATCCTCCAGGCGCGCACCCATTTCCAGGGACTGGCCGAAAGCCGTGGACAGCTCGGACACGCCGACCCCCACCGCCTGCCAGCCGACAATCAGGTGATTGTCACGGCGTGCCACCACCCGCACGAAACCGTTTTTCGATTCCAGGGTCATGGCGCGGCCGTTGGCGGCGAACGGGAAGCTCGAGACGATGCAGTCCAGTCCGGCAGCCTTGGCCTCGTCCGGGGTCTTGCCGACCACCACCAGTTCCGGGTCGGTGAAGCACACCGCGGGAATGGCCGCCGGGTTGAATTCCCGGTGCTGGCCTGCGATCAGCTCGGCGACCATCTCGCCCTGGGCCATGGCCCGGTGCGCGAGCATCGGTTCGCCGGCGACGTCACCGATAGCCCAGACGTTGCGCATGCTGGTCTGGCAGCGGCGGTCGATCTTGATCGCCGCGCCGTTCATGTCCAGGTTCAGGGCCTCGAGGTTCCAGCCCTGGGTGTTCGGCTTGCGCCCGACCGCCACCAGCACCTGGTCGGTGTCCAGGTGCAGGCTGTCGCCGTTCGGGGCGCGCACCTGCAGGGTGTGGTTGCCGGCATCGAAACCTTCGACGCTGTGCTTGAGGTAGAGCGTGATCCCCAGTTGCTTCACCGAGTCCAGCACCGGCTGGGTCAGCTCGGCGTCATAGGCCGGCAGGATGCGCTCCTGGGCCTCGACCACGCTGACCTCGGCGCCGAGCTTGCGGTAGGCGATGCCCAGCTCCAGGCCAATGTAGCCGCCGCCGACCACGACCAGGCGCTTGGGCAGGGCCTTGGGCGCCAGGGCCTCGGTGGAGGAGATGATCGGCCCGCCGAGCGGCAGCATCGGCAGGTTGACGCTTTTCGAGCCGGTGGCCAGCAACAGGTGTTCGCACTGGATACGGGTGTCGGCGCCTTCGACCTCCACGGTCTTGCCGTCGATGACCTTGGCCCAGCCATGGATCACCTGGACCTTGTTCTTCTTCAGCAGCGCGGCGACGCCGGTGGTCAGGCGGTCGACGATGCCGTCCTTCCATTCCACGCTCTTGCCGATGTCCAGGGTCGGCGCCGCCACCGTGATGCCCAGGGCCGAGCCCTGGCTGTGGTGGCGGGTCTGCTGGAACTGCTCGGCGACATGGATCAGCGCCTTGGACGGGATGCAGCCGATGTTCAGGCAGGTGCCGCCCAGGGCCTGGCCTTCCACCAGGATGGTCGAGATGCCCAGCTGGCCGGCGCGGATCGCCGCCACGTAGCCGCCGGGACCGCCGCCGATGATCAACAGTTGGGTCGTGAGGTTGTGTTGCATGCCTTACTCCAGGAACAGACTGGCAGGTTGTTCGAGCAGGCCGCGAATGGCCTGGATGAAGAGCGCCGCGTCCATGCCGTCGACCACCCGGTGATCGAAGGAGCTGGAGAGGTTCATCATCTTGCGGATCACCACCTGGCCTTTGATCACCATGGGGCGTTCGACGATCTTGTTCACCCCGACGATCGCCACTTCCGGCAGGTTCAGCACCGGGGTGCTGACGATGCCGCCCAGGGCGCCGAGGCTGGTCAGGGTGATGGTCGAGCCGGACAGCTCGTCCCGGGCCGCCTTGCCGCTGCGCGCGGCGGTCGCCAGGCGCGCGATCTCCGCGGCGCTGTCCCACAGGCTGCGGGCCTCGGCGTGCTTGACCACCGGCACCATCAGGCCGACATCGCTCTGCGTGGCGACCCCGACATGCACCGCGCCGTGGCGGGTGATGACCTGGGCTTCGTCGTCGTAGCGCGCGTTGATCTGCGGGAAGTCGCGCAGGGCCACGACCATGGCCCGTACCAGGAGGGGCAGCAGGGTCAGCTTGCCGCGAGTGGCGCCGTGCTTTTCATTGAGGTGCGCGCGCAGTTCTTCAACGGCAGTGACGTCGATCTCCTCGACATAACTGAAGTGGGCGGCGCGCTGGGTGGCGTCCTGCATGCGCTGGGCGATCTTGCGGCGCATGCCGATCACCGGGATCCGTTCCTCGTCGTGACGCTCGGCATAGCCGGCCGGCGCCGAGCCGCTGCGGGCGTTGTGGCTGCCCTGGGCCAGGTAGGCGTCCAGGTCTTCGTGGAGGATGCGTCCGGCCGGGCCGCTGCCCTGGACCAGGCGCAGCTGGATACCCAGGTCCAGCGCATGCTTGCGCACGGCGGGGGAGGCCAGCGGACGTTCGTCGGCGTCGCGGGCTACCGGCGCCTGGGGCGCGGGGCGGCACGCGGCGGCCGGTTGGCTTTCGACCACGGGCGCGGCTTCGACTTTGGGTGCCGACGCTACGGCTGGCGCGGCCGCTTTGACCGCCACCGGCTCGCTGGCCGCCTGGTCCGAGGCCTTAACGTTGCCAGCCCCTTCGACCTCGATGCTGATCAACACACTGCCCACCGCCATGACTTCACCGGGCTGGCCGCCCAGGGCAATGACCTTGCCATGCACCGGCGAGGGGATGTCGACCATGGCCTTGTCGGTCATGACGTCGGCCAGCACCTGGTCCTCGACCACCAGGTCGCCGACCTTGACGTGCCACTGCGACAGTTCTACTTCCGCGATGCCTTCGCCGATGTCCGGCATCTTGATGACGTGCGTGCCCATTCAGACCTCCATGACCCGTTGCAGCGCCGCGCCCACTCGGGACGGCCCTGGGAAATATGCCCATTCCTGCGCGTGGGGATACGGCGTATCCCAACCGGTGACGCGCTCGATAGGGGCCTCCAGGTGATGGAAGCAATGCTCTTGCACCAGCGACACCAGCTCGGCGCCGAACCCGCAGGTGCGGGTGGCTTCATGGACCACCACGCAGCGGCCGGTCTTCTTCACCGACTTGACGATGGTGTCCAGGTCCAGCGGCCACAGGCTGCGCAGGTCGATGACCTCGGCGTCGATGCCGGTTTCCTCGGCGGCCACTTGCGAGACATACACCGTGGTGCCGTAGGTCAGCACGGTCACGTCCTTGCCCGGGCGGGCGATGGCGGCGACGTCCAGCGGCACCTTGTAGTAGCCGTCCGGCACCTGGGCCGAAGGATGTTTCGACCAGGGGGTTACCGGGCGGTCGTGGTGGCCGTCGAACGGGCCGTTATACAGGCGCTTGGGTTCGAGGAAGATCACCGGGTCGTCGTTTTCGATGGAGGCGATCAGCAGGCCCTTGGCGTCGTAGGGGTTGGATGGCATCACGGTGCGCAGGCCGCAGACCTGGGTGAACACCGCCTCGATGCTCTGGCTGTGAGTCTGGCCGCCGTAGATGCCGCCGCCGCAAGGCATGCGCATGGTCAGCGGCGCGGTGAACTGGCCGGCCGAGCGATAACGCAGGCGCGCGGCTTCGGAAATGATCTGGTCGGTGGCGGGGTAGACGTAGTCGGCGAACTGGATCTCGGCCACCGGGCGCAGGCCGTAGGCGCCCATGCCCACGGCGACGCCGACGATGCCGCTTTCGGAGATCGGCGCGTCGAACACCCGCGAGGTGCCGTACTTGGTCTGCAGGCCTTCGGTGCAGCGGAACACGCCGCCGAAATAACCCACGTCCTGGCCGAACACCACGACGTTGTCGTCACGCTCGAGCATCACATCCATGGCCGAGCGCAGGGCCTGGATCATGGTCATGGTGGTCGTGGTCATGGCGGTTTCCAACTGGATATTGTTGTTGTGATCGTTCATGTCAGATTCCCAGTTGCTGGCGTTGGCGCTTGAGGTGCTTGGGCATTTCCTTGTAGACATCCTCGAACATGGTCGCGGCGCTGGGGATCTGCCCGCCGGCGAGGGTGCCGTACTGCTCGGCCTGCTTCTGTGCGGCGACGACTTCGGCTTCCAGCTCGGCGCTGACCGCGGCGTGTTCCTCTTCGGACCACTGGCCGAGCTTGATCAGGTGCTGCTTGAGGCGGGCGATCGGATCGCCCAGGGGGAAGTGGCTCCAGTCGTCGGCCGGGCGGTACTTGGACGGGTCGTCCGACGTCGAGTGCGGGCCGGCGCGGTAGGTGACCCACTCAATCAGGGTCGGGCCGAGGTTGCGCCGGGCGCGTTCGGCGGCCCAGCGCGAGGCGGCGTAGACCGCGACGAAATCGTTGCCGTCGACCCGCAGGGAAGCGATGCCGCAGCCGACGCCGCGTCCGGCGAAGGTGGTGGCTTCACCGCCGGCGATGGCCTGGAAGGTGGAGATCGCCCACTGGTTGTTGACCACGTTGAGGATCACCGGCGCGCGGTACACGTGGGCGAAGGTCAGGGCGGTGTGGAAGTCCGACTCGGCGGTGGCGCCGTCGCCGATCCAGGCCGAGGCGATCTTGGTATCGCCCTTGATTGCCGAGGCCATGCCCCAGCCCACGCCTTGCACGAACTGGGTGGCGAGGTTGCCGGAAATGGTGAAGAACCCGGCCTCTTTCACCGAGTACATGATCGGCAGCTGGCGGCCCTTGAGCGGATCGCGCTCGTTGGACAACAGCTGGCAGATCATCTCCACCAGTGGCACTTCGCGGGCCATCAGGATGCTTTGCTGGCGGTAGGTGGGGAAGCACATATCGTCGATGTTCAGCGCCAGGGCCTGGGCGCTGCCGATGGCTTCCTCGCCGAGGCTCTGCATGTAGAACGACATCTTCTTCTGGCGCTGGGCGACCACCATGCGGTTGTCGAAGATCCGCGTTTTGAGCATGGCGCGCATGCCCTGGCGCAGGATCGCTACGGGCACGTCGGCGGCCCAGTCGCCAAGGGCATTGCCCTGGTCGTCGAGCACGCGGATCAGACCACGGGAAAGGTCCGCGGTGTCGGCCGGTTCTACATCGATTGGGGGTTTGCGTACCGTACCGGCGTCGGTCAGACGCAGGTAGGAAAAGTCGGTTTTACAACCGGGACGGCCTGAGGGTTCGGGCACGTGCAGGCGCAGCGGTTCGTACGCTTGGGTCATGGCTTGTCTACGCTCGATCTTGTGAATTTCTTGTAGTGGGCGCGCTGAGCTGACAGTCATTCCTTGGGTAAAGGAAATCTTGTCCTACAACAATCATAGGCCGGGCCAAGGAGAATATTTATCTCTGTTTCGTTGCGCTTGAGACGATTTGCAGATAAAAAATCTGCATAAACATAAAAAACAGGCTGATTTGTCTCATGCGCAAACTCGACCGTACCGACATCGGCATTCTCAACAGCCTTCAAGAGAATGCCCGCATCACCAACGCCGACCTGGCGCGTTCGGTGAACCTTTCGCCCACCCCGTGCTTCAACCGCGTGCGTGCCATGGAGGAACTGGGGCTGATCCGCGAGCAGGTGACCCTGCTGGATGCCGACCTGCTGGGGCTGCACGTCAATGTGTTCATTCACGTCAGCCTGGAGAAGCAGGTGGAGGAAGCGCTGCAGCACTTCGAAGAGGCGATCGCCGACCGCCCGGAGGTCATGGAGTGCTACCTGATGGCCGGCGACCCGGACTACCTGATCCGCGTGCTGGTGCCGACCATCCAGGCCCTGGAGCGGTTCATGATGGACTTTCTGACCAAGGTGCCCGGGGTGGCCAATATCCGCTCCAGCTTCGCCCTCAAGCAGGTGCGCTACAAGACCGCGCTGCCGTTGCCGGCCAATGGGTTGACGCTGGGGAATTGAGGTCGTGTAGGGCAGGACCGGCCTCATCGCGGGCAAGCCTCGCTCCTACGGGGTGCGCGTCGCTTCTGTAGGAGCGAGCGGGCGGCGATCCGACTTGCCCGCGATGAGGACCGCCCAGACACCGTCGATCTCAGATCGTCCCGCCGAACACCCGCTCCACGCTGCCGGCCAATTGCACCTTGCCCACCCCGTCCCAACTGACGGTGACCGGCCCGCCATCGCAGATCACCTTGACCGGGCTGTCCAGCAGGCCGCGGCGGATGCCGTTGACCGCCGCGCCGCAGGAGCACGAGCCGGAGCCCAGGGGAATGGCGCCGTTGCGTTCCCAGATGCGCAGGCGAATGGTCTGGCGGTCGATCACCTGGACGAAATGCACGTTGGTCTTGTGCGGGAACAGCGGATGCGCCTCGATCTGCGGGCCCAGGGTCGCTACCTCGATGGCGTTCAGGTCTTCGACGAAAAACGTGCAGTGCGGGTTGCCCATGCCGCACGCCGCCGGCTCGCCAGGCAGCGGCAGGGCCAGGCTGTCCAGGGCGCGGGCCAGTGGAATGTCTTGCCAGGCCAGTTGCGGCACCCCCATCTCCACCGACACCGACCGATCGTCCAGGCGCCTGCAGTGCAGGATGCCGCGGGCGGTTCGCACCCGCACCGAATCCGCGCCGCTTTCCCTCATCAACAGGTCGGCCGCGCCGCGGGTGGCGCTGCCACAGGTGTCCAGGCTGGAACCATCGGCATTCCAGAAGGTCAGTTGCGCCGCCGTCTCGGGGCAATCGCTGAGCACCACCAGTTGATTGAAACCCACGCCGCGGTGACGGTCGCCCAGGCGCCTGGCCAGCTCGGCGGTCATCGGGTTGTTGCGCCCACGGGCATCGACCAGCACGAAGTCGTCGCCGTTGGCATGCAGCTTCTGAAAGGGCAGGGACATGGCGGGCTCGCGAAGGCACGGGGGACGGCCGATTCTAGGGCGCGCGCGGCGGCAATGATAGGTGCGCGCCGAGGTAGCCTGGCGTCGGCGCCACGGGCATTTCGTCAGGCTGGCGGCCCATGGGTGAAAAAAACCTTCGCGCTGTGATGACCTTTAAATAAAGTTCGTCAATCGAGCCTGGCGCTTGCCGGCATCCCACGGTTTTGCGGCACACTGCCGGGCAACCGCAACACCTCTTAAGCGTCCGCCACCTGGGCGCAGATGGAACAAGGTCACTGAATGGATAGCTACACCCCACACAAGTGGCAACCCCACGAAAAACCCAGCTTGCCCGGTTCGCCCTCGACCCCGCTGCACCCCACCCACAAGCGCCTGGCCTATGCCCTGGTCGGCTTGCTGGTGGCGATCACCGGTGGCCTCGGCAACTCCCTGGTCGTCGCCAACCTGCCGTACCTGCAAGGCGCGCTGGGCGCGACCACCGCGGAAATGGCCTGGCTGCCGGCGGCCTACGTGATGACCAACGTGTCGATGAACCTGCTGCTGGTGAAGTTTCGCCAGCAGTTCGGCCTGCGCGCCTTCACTGAAGTGTTCCTGGTGCTCTACGCGCTGGTGACCTTCGGCCACCTGTTCGTCAACGACCTGAGCTCGGCGATTGCCGTGCGCGCCGCCCACGGCATGGTCGGCGCTGCCCTGAGTTCCCTGGGCCTGTACTACATGGTCCAGGCGTTCCCCGCCAAGTGGCGGATGAAGGCCCTGGTGCTGGGGCTGGGCGCCTCGCAGCTGGCCTTGCCCCTGGCCCGGCTGTTTTCCGAGGACCTGCTGCAGATCGCCGAATGGCGTGGGCTGTACCTGTTCGAGCTGGGACTGGCGCTGGCGTCGCTGGGCTGCGTGTTCATGCTCAAGCTGCCGCCGGGCGACCGCTTCCGCACCTTCGAGGCACTCGACTTCCTGACCTTCGCCATCCTCGCCAGCGGTGTCGCGCTGCTCTGCGCCGTGCTGTCCCTGGGGCGCATCGACTGGTGGCTGGAGGCGCCCTGGATCGGCTACGCCCTGGCGGGCTCCATCGTGCTGATCTTGCTGGGCCTCGCCATCGAACATAACCGCAGCAACCCGATGCTGATGACCCGCTGGCTGGGCAGTGGCGCGGCGATCCGCCTGGCCCTGGCGGTGATCCTGATCCGCATGGTGCTGTCCGAACAGTCCACCGGCGCGGTGGGGTTCCTCCAGGCCCTGAACATGAGCAGCCAGCAGATGCGCCTGCTGTACGGGGTGATGCTGCTGGGCGCCATCGCTGGCCTGGCCACCAGCGCCCTGACCATCAACCCGTCGCACTTGCTGATGCCGCTGATCATCTCCCTGGCGCTGATGGCCGTGGGGTCGGTGATGGACAGCTTCTCCAACAACCTCACACGCCCGGCCAACATGTACATCAGCCAGTTCCTGCTGGCCTTCGGCGGGACCTTCTTCCTCGGCCCGACCATGGTCCTGGGCACGCGCAACGTGTTGACCAACCCGCGCAACCTGGTGAGTTTCTCGGTGCTGTTCGGCATCTGCCAGAACCTCGGCGGGCTGATCGGCGCGGCGCTGCTGGGGACTTTCCAGATCGTGCGCGAGAAGTACCACTCCAGCCATATCGTCGAGCAGCTGGTGATGATGGACCCACGGGTCCTGGGTCGGGTGCAGAGCGGCGCGGCCGCGGTCGGCAGGGTCATCGCCGATCCGCAGGCCCGCGAGCTGCAAGGCATGCGCAGCCTGGCCAGCGCCGCCACCCGCGAGGCCAACGTGATGGCCTACAACGATGTGTTCATGCTGATCGCGGTGATCGCCGTGCTGACCATGATCTGGATTTTCACCCGCAGCCTGTGGCTGATGAGCACCACCCGGGCGGTCACGCCCGCTGCTTCCAGCCCGACCCCGACTCCCGTTCAACCCAGCGGTGCCATTTCTTCATGACCCAACCGACCCAGACCACCACCAACGCCATTGCCTCGACTCCGGAAGGCAGCGCGCCGCCGGCCTCCACGCCGATCACCGAGCCGCGTTCGCTGCGGGTGCGGATCATCTCGTCCCTGGGCTTCGCCGCGATCGCCATCACCGGCGTGTTGATCGTTCTGTACGCCTGGCAGCTGCCGCCGTTCAGCAGTGCCGTGGAGAGCACCGAGAACGCCCTGGTGCGCGGCCAGGTGACAATCATCGGGCCGCAGCTCAGCGGCTATGTGTTCGAGGTGCCGGTGCAGGACTTCCAGTTCGTCAAGCAGGGCGACCTGCTGGTGCGCCTTGACGACCGCATCTACAAGCAGCGCCTGGAACAATCCCTGGCCCAGCTGGCGGTGCAGAAGGCCTCGCTGGCCAATGTGGTGCAGCAGCGCAACAGCGCCGAAGCCACCATCAAGCTGCGCCAGGCGGCGCTGGCCGACAGCCAGGCCCAGGCGCGCAAGAGCACCGCCGACCTGCGGCGCAACGAAGCCTTGATCCAGGACGGTTCGGTGTCGCAGCGCGACCTGGACGTGACCCGCGCCGCCAACGCCCAGACCGTGGCCGCGGTGGCCCAGGCCCAGGCGCAACTGGATATCGCCCGCCAGGACCTGCAGACGGTGATCGTCAACCGCGGTTCGCTGGAGGCGGCGGTGGCCAATGCCGAAGCGGCGGTGCAGCTGGCGCGGATCGACCTGTCCAACACCCGCATCACCGCGCCGCGCGACGGCCAGCTGGGGCAGATCGGCGTGCGCCTGGGGGCCTATGTCAACTCTGGGGCGCAGCTGATGGCGCTGGTGCCGGACCAGCTCTGGGTGATCGCCAACATGAAGGAAACCCAGATGGACAACGTGCGCATCGGCCAGCCGGCGAGCTTCACCGTCGATGCGCTCAACCACCGTAAATTCCACGGCCATGTGCAGCGCATCTCGCCGGCCACCGGTTCGGAGTTCGCCCTGTTGCAGGCCGACAACGCCACCGGCAACTTCGTCAAGATCGCCCAGCGCGTGCCGGTGCGCATCACCGTCGACCCCGACCAGGCCGAAAGCGACCGCCTGCGCCCGGGGATGTCGGTGGTGGTCAGCATCGACACCGCCGCCGAACCCCAGCCCCCCACCGAATAACCCTGTAGCCCTGTAGCTCTGTAGCCGCTGCCGAGCCCTGGCGAGGCTGCGATCGGCCGCGAAGCGGACGCAAAACAGGCACCGCCGAGAGTCAGTTACACCGCGTCGCCAGGTCTACGGGGCTGCGTCGGAATGCCGCCCACCCGATCGCAGCCTCGCCAAAGCTCGGCAGCGGCTACAGGGGCAGTGAAAGGTTCAGGGGATAAGGGGCGGCAGGGTGCCGAGCAGGGACACGGCGGCCACGGCGGCGATGCCCAGCAGCCATTCCAGGGCGACGCTGGCGCGCAGGGTGCTCAGGTGTCGCTGGCAGTCCCGGGTGCGCAAGCGGTTGAACAGGGCCAGGGCGAACATGCCCAGCACCAGCAGCACCTTGATCAGCAGGATCAGGGCGAAGCCCGAAAACAGCGGCGTCGGCCACAGCTGCCCGGTCAGCACCCGGACATTGATCAGGCCGGTGACCAGCAACCCGGCCACCAGCCCGTAACCCACGCCACTGAAACGCCGCAACACCTGTTCCAGCGGCGGGCCGTCCGCTTGCCGCAGAATCATCAGCAGCACCAGCAAACCGCCCAGCCACAGGCTGACGCAGCCCAGGTGGACGATCTGGTTGAGGATCAGCAACTGCCCGCTCAGGCCGTCGAGCATCGCGCCGTGGCCCACCGGGGCGAGGGTGGCCAGCAGCAGGGCGGCGAGGGTCAGCCGTAGCGCCGGCCGCTCGCCCAGGCGGGTCAGCAGCCACACCAGCAGCGCGGCATTGAGCAGCAGATGCCAGCTCCACACCTGGCCGAAAAAGGTCTTGCCCAGCACCAATCGCAGGGTGGTCGGGTCCAGGGCGGCGGAACCGCTGCCGGCCATGCTGGCGGTAATCAGCAGCAACCAGCTGGCGCCGCTGGCCAGGGCGATCGCGGCCAGCCAGCGACCGAGCCGGGCCAGGTTGCGATCCACGGCGGCACAGGGCGTACGCCCCAGCAGCAGGGGCCTGAACCCCCAGGCCCCAAACAGCAGCAGGACCGCCGCGAAATGCACGAAGCGGCAGAGCACCAGCAGGGTCGACATCGGTTACTGGCCGACCTTGAAGCGGTAGCTGCCTTCGCTGGTGTGGGTGTCGACCGACACGGCGTGCCATTCGACCTTGTAGGCGCCCGCCGCCAGCGGCGCTGCCGGGGTCACGACCAGGGTCTTCTGGTCGGCGCCTTCGGTGGCCAGGGCCTTGACGGCGACCGGCGCGCCGTCCTTGCTCAGGCTGACTTTGGTGAAAGCCGCCTCGACGCCTTCGGAGAACACCAGGCGCAGTTCGCCCGGCGCGCTGACGGTGCTGTCGGCCGCCGGGGTCTGGCTTTGCAGGTGGGCGTGGGCGAAGGCCGAGGAAGCGGCGGCGAGGGAAGCCAGCAGGGCGCTGGCGGTCAGCAATCGTTTGAACATGGCAGATACCTTTTGCAGTGAGCCGGGCAGGGAATGCGCCGAGCAGTATAGAAAGAGCGACGAGGCCGCTGGATGAAACATCGTTGCGCCCTCAAGCGGGCTTGAGGCGCATGTGGATGATCGGGAACGGATGGCCCTGGCCATCGGTTTGCGAGCGGCCGGTCTCTTCGAAACCGTAATGCCGATAGAAACCGTGGGCCTGGGGGTTCTGTTCATTGACGTCGACACTGAGCCGCGGCTGCAGCGCGCGGGCATGGTCCAGCAATTGGCGACCAATACCCTGGCCGCGATGGGCCGGTTCGATGAACAGCATTTCGACTTTTTCCTGGTCGGTGCCGATAAAACCGGCCGGGGTGCCGTCGGCCAGCTCCAGCAGCCAGACATCGAGGGTCGGCAGGTAGCTGTCGCGCACCAGCGGGAAGAACAGCTGGATATCGTCTTCGCCAAGGAAGTCGTGGGTCGCGCGCACCGAGCGTTCCCAGAGGGCGGCGAGGGCGACATCGTCGGCAGGGCGGCGTTTTCGAATGGGCATGGGCATGATCCATGGAGGCGTGCAAGGTAGCCGGAGCGCGGGGCGTTCGGCGTCGGAGACGGCCTGCATGTCCGTGTCGCGAATCAACGCCTGGACGGAACACTTCAGGATCCCGGGAAGTCAGGAGGCAGCGATCCTAACCAAAGGGCCGCGCCGGGAAAAGCATCGCGCAGGAAGTTTCGTTTTTGTACGAGGGCCGGTGGTAGTCTTGCCTCAGACTGTTTTCAGGGAGCCCACATGGGCAATCACAAGATCGGGATCCGTCGCAGCAACGTCGAGAAAATCCTCCTGGCGGCAGAAAAAGTGTTCGCCGAAAAAGGCTTCGGCGGCACCGCCATGGCCGATATCGCGGCCGAGGTGCAGCTGCCGCGCTCCAACCTCCATTACTACTTCAGCACCAAGGGCGAGCTGTACAGCGCGGTACTGCTGGAACTGCTGGAATTGTGGAAGCAGGACGCCCTGTGCTTCGAGCGCTTCGACGATCCGCGGGTGGTGCTCAGCAGCTACATCCGCGCCAAGATGAACCATTCGCGCAGCCGGCCTCATGGCTCGAAGGTCTGGGCCAACGAGATCATCCATGGCGCACCGACCCTGGGCGAGGCGCTGGATGCCAGCCTCTACGACTGGGCGAAGATGAAGGAAGCGAAGATCCGCCAGTGGGTCGAGGACAAGCGCATCCTGCCGGTGGAGCCTTCGAGCCTGTTGTACATGATCTGGGCCTCGACCCAGCATTACGCCGACTTCGACCACCAGATCACTACCCTCAACGACCACCAGCCGCTGTCGGACATGCAGTTCGAAAAAGCCGTGCAGACCGTGACCAGCGTGATCCTGCGCGGGATCGGGCTGGAGCCCTGAAACCTCCGCCAACCCTGTAGCCCTGTAGCCGCTGCCGAGCCTTGGCGAGGCTGCGATCGAGGACGCAGTCCTCGCCAAACCTGTCGATGCGGTTTGCCGGGAACGACGCGGTGTCTGGTTTTGCGACCGCTGCGCGGTCGATCGCAGCCTCGCCGGGGCTTGGCAGCGGCTACAGGGGCGGGGTATCAGGTGCTGCGTGTCATCGTTCACGTTTATCGCGGGCAAGTCGGATCGCCGCCCGCTCGCTCCTACAGATTGCACGTACCTGTAGGAGCGAGGCTTGCCCGCGATAGCGTCGGTGCGGTCAGCGCTGGGCTAAACCGCCTCGCGATACGGATTGCGCGGATCGTGCTGCCAGTCGAGGAACGGCTTGCCGGTGTCCTGGGGCACCATCTCGATGCAGTCCTGCACCGGGCAGGTGATCTGGCACAGGTTGCAGCCCACGCATTCGGCGTCGATCACCTCATATTTATGGGTGCCGTCGGCCTGCCTGAGGCTGGCGATAGCCTGGTGCGAGGTGTCTTCGCAGGCGATATGGCAGCGGCCGCAGCCGATGCAGGCGTCCTGGTCGATTTTGGCGATCACCTGATAGTTGATATCCAGGTACTTCCAGTCGGTGGTGTTGCCCACCGCCTTGCCGGAAAACTGCGACAGGCTGCTATAGCCCTGGCTGTCCATCCACCGCGACAGGCCGTCCTTCATCTCCTCGACGATGCGAAAACCATGCAGCATCGCCGCCGTGCACACCTGCACCGCGCCGCAACCGAGGGCGACGAATTCCGCGGCGTCGCGCCAGCTGCCGATGCCGCCGATCCCGCAGATCGGCAAGCCACGGGTCTGCGGGTCGCGGGCGATCTCGGCAACCATGTTCAGGGCGATCGGCTTGACCGCCGAGCCGCAGTAACCGCCGTGAGTGCTCTGGCTGCCGACCATGGGGTGGGCGACCATGCGCTCCAGGTCGACGCTGGTGATCGAATTGATGGTGTTGATCAGCGACACCGCGTCGGCGCCGCCGCGATGCGCGGCGCGGGCGGCCATGCGGATATCGGTGATGTTCGGCGTCAGCTTGACGATCACCGGCAACGAGCAATAGGTCTTGCACCAGCGGGTCACCTGTTCCACGTACTCCGGCACCTGGCCCACCGCGGCGCCCATGCCGCGTTCCGGCATGCCGTGGGGGCAGCCGAAGTTCAGCTCGATGCCGTCGGCGCCGGTGGCTTCCACCAGTGGCAGGATGTTTTTCCACGACGCCTCGACGCAGGGCACCATCAGCGACACGATCAGCGCGCGGTCCGGCCAGTCCTTCTTGACCTGGGTGATCTCCCGCAGGTTGATCTCCAGCGAGCGGTCGGTGATCAGCTCGATATTGTTGATCCCCAGCACCTCGCGGTTGGCGCCGAAATGCGCCGAGTAGCGCGACGACACATTGACCGCCGCCGGGTCCTCGCCCAGGGTTTTCCAGACCACGCCGCCCCAGCCGGCCTCGAAGGCGCGGACCACGTTGTAGGCCTTGTCGGTCGGCGGCGCTGAGGCCAGCCAGAATGGATTGGGGGCCTTGATACCGGCAAACACAATCGACAGATCGGCCATTTACGCAGCCTCCACGTTGAGCATGAGTTGGGCATGCATGGCTTCGGCGGCTCGCTTGCCGTGTTGCACCGCCTGCACGGTGAGGTCCTGGCCGAGGCTGACGCAGTCGCCGCCGGCATACACCCCGGGGATGCTGGTGCGCAGCTGCTCGTCGACCTCGATACGCTCGCCGGCGCGCTTGAGTTCGCGGGCCAGCGGGTCGCTCAAGGACGCGCCGTCGAAGACCTGGCCGATGGCCTTGAAGATCGCGTCGGCGGCCAGCTCGAAGGTTTCCCCGGTGGTCTGCAACCGGCCCTCCACCAAGTGGGTGCGGGCGAAGCGCATGCCGCGGACCCGGCCCTGGGCATCGAGCAGCACTTCTTCGGGCGCGGCCCAGGTCAGCAGGCGCACCTGGTTGGCCTTGGCGATGTCCTGTTCGTGCTTGGTCGCGCCCATGTCGTCGAGGCCGCGGCGGTACACCAGGTTGACATCGCGGGCGCCGAGACGGGCCATCTGCACCGCCATGTCGATTGCGGTATTGCCGGCGCCGAGGACGATGCAGCGATTGGCCAGGGGCAACTGGCTGAGGTCGTCGGCCTGGCGCAGTTCGCGGATGTAGTCGGTGGCGGCCAGCAGGCCGGGGGCGTCTTCATGGGCCAGGCCCAGCTGCTTGCTGGCGGCCAGGCCCAGGCCGAGGAACACCGCGTCGAACTGCTGGTGCAGCTCGCTGAGGCTCAAGTTGGCGCCAAGTTTCTGCCCGTGGCGGATCTCGATGCCGCCGATCTGCAGCAGGAACTCCAGCTCCTTCTGCGCGAAGTCGTCCACCAGCTTGTACTTGGCGATCCCGTATTCGTTGAGGCCGCCGGCTTTTTCCCGGGCTTCGAAAATCACCACGTCATGGCCGTGCAGGGCACAGCGATGCGCGCACGCCAGCCCCGCCGGCCCGGCGCCGACCACGGCGATGCGCTTGCCGGTGGCGGCGGCGCGCTGGAACGGGTGCTGGCTGAAGTGCGCGTTGTCCACCGCGTAGCGCTGCAACAGGCCGATCAGCACCGGCGCGCACTCCTGGGCGTTGTTACGCACGCAGGCCTGCTGGCAGAGGATCTCCGTCGGGCACACCCGGGCGCAGCTGCCGCCGAGGATATTGGCCGAGAGAATGGTCTGCGCCGCGCCCTGGACGTTATCGGTGTGGAGGTTGCGGATGAACGAGGGAATGTCGATCTCGCTGGGGCAGGCGTTGACGCAGGGCGCGTCGTAGCAATACAGGCAGCGCGAAGCTTCCAGGTGCGCCTGGCGGGCGTTGAGCGGTGGCGCCAGGTCGCTGAAATGGCCGGCGAGGGTGGCGCCGTCCTCGGTGGGGTGGGGCAAGTGGTTCAGGGTCTTGATCACGGTTCGGGCCTCACGGTTTTTTTATCGATTGCCTCTGATGGGCATTGTTTTCACCAACGGGATGGCTGACCTGCTGCGCCGCTCTGTAGCCGCTGCCGAGCCTCAGCGAGGCTGCGATCGGGCGCGAAGCGGCCGTAAACCGGCTACCGCGCTCTATCTGATGCACCGCAAGCGCAGGTTTTGCGGCAACTGCGTTGCCGATCGCAGCCTCGCCAAGGCTCGGCAGCGGCTACAGGGTTACAGGGTTACAGGGCTACAGGGGTTGCAGGCTCAGCGTTCGACGGCGGTCGGCTTGTGCGCTTCGGCGCGTTTGCGCAGCAGGTCGAACACCGCCGGGTAGGCCGGGCGTTCGAGGTAGCGCCCGGCGCCGCGTTCGGCGCGCAGGTCGCCGTCGGCCCAGACCAGCTTGCCCTGGCTGATGGTGTGGCTGGGCACGCCGCGCACGGTCTTGCCTTCGAAGATGTTGAAGTCCACCTGCTGATGGTGGGTCTTGGCCGAAATGGTCCGTGTGCCTTGCGGGTCCCACAGCACCAGGTCGGCATCGGCGCCGACGCGGATCGCGCCCTTGCGCGGGTAGAGATTGAAGATCTTTGCGGTGTTGGTGGACGTCAGGGCGACGAAGTCCTGCGGCGACAGGCGCCCGCTGTTCACCCCTTCGTCCCAGAGCACGGCCATGCGGTCCTCGATACCGGCGGTGCCGTTGGGGATCTTGCTGAAATCGTCACGGCCGGCGGCTTTCTGCTCGGCGCAGAAGCAGCAGTGGTCGGTGGCGGTGGTGTGCAGGTTGCCCGCTTGCAGGCCGCGCCACAGCGCCTCCTGATGGCCGCGCGGGCGGAAGGGCGGGCTCATCACATAGCCGGCGGCGGTCTGCCAGTCCGGATGGCGGTACACGCTGTCGTCCAGCAGCAGGTGTCCGGCCAGCACCTCGCCGTACACCGGCTGGCCCTTGCCGCGGGCGTAGGTGATTTCGTCCAGGGCTTCCTGGGTCGAGACGTGCACCAGGTACAGCGGCGTGCCCAGGGTTTCGGCGATGCGGATCGCCCGGCTGGCGGCTTCGCCTTCGACCTGGGCAGGGCGCGACAGCGGGTGGGCTTCCGGCCCGGTGATGCCCTGGGCCAGCAGCTTGCGTTGCAGGTGGTAGACCAGCTCGCCGTTCTCCGCATGCACGGTCGGCACCGCGCCGAGTTCCAGGCAGCGCTCGAAGCTCGCCACGAGGGTGTCGTCGGCAGCCATGATCGCGTTCTTGTAGGCCATGAAATGCTTGAAGCTGTTGACCCCGTGCCGGCTCACCAGCTCGCCCATCTCCTCGCGCACCTGCTCGCTCCACCAGGTTATGGCGACGTGAAAACCGTAGTCGCTGGCGGACTTTTCGGCCCAGCCGCGCCACTGGTGGAAGGCCTCCAGCAACGACTGCTGCGGGTTGGGAATCACGAAGTCGATGATCGAGGTGGTGCCGCCGGCCAGTCCTGCCGCGGTGCCGCTGAAGAAGTCTTCGCTGGCCACGGTGCCCATGAACGGCAGTTGCATGTGGGTGTGGGGGTCGATGCCGCCGGGCATCAGGTATCGGCCGCTGCCATCGAGCACTTCGCAGCCTGCGGGATGATCCAGGTTTTGTCCGATGGCCTTGATCACCCCGTCGGCGCACAAGACATCGGCTGTATAACTTTCATCATGGGTAATAACGGTGGCGCCACGGATCAACAGAGACATTCCGAGTTCCTCGCAGGCATGACCGGCTTATGCCGGTTCTAGTGTTCTTATCGTGAGCAGGCGGCAGGTTTTTATTCCTGGCAGTGGTGTCAGGAATAAAACCTAGCTGCTGCTGGATAAATCGGCAAGATTATTTTTCATAAGCTTATATTGTTATTAACTTATTGAAATATAACGATTTAATTCAAAAATTCGCAAAATGGTGCAGCCTTTCACCATTTTGACGCACTTGACAGGATCGAAATATAAGCAAGATTTTCTACGGCAAATCAGCCGTTTGAAGGAGGCCCGGCGATCCATACGCTAGTTTGAAAAAAGTAGGCGTGCACCAGATTGAATCCCGAGCCCTCGGGCAACTTGCCAGGCATTCGGCCTGAGTGAATCGGCAAGTGATCCGGGAACGGAAGTTGGGCAGAAATAAATAGAAGAAACATCAGTTGTTTACATGGATTTTACCGACGGCGAAGCCGCCTCGACGGGTCAGCCGGCACACTTATTGAGTGCCGCCGTCGCCAGGGTGGCCGGTTGGTAAAAGTCGTCAGTTCTCCGGCCATCGCCGGGTTGGCAGCAGGTCTGCCGGCTCGCCCGATGAGCAACAATAATCAGAACAAAGTGGAGCGGCCATGCAACAGAACAGATCCCAAGTCACCGAGCGTGCCGGCCTGTACGAGCTGGACGCCGGCAGCGACGTGCTCGACAGCCCCCGTTACAACCACGACATCGCCCCGACCAAGGTCCACGAACGCACCTGGAACAAATGGCACATCACCGCGCTGTGGGTCGGCATGTCGATCTGCGTGCCCACCTACACCCTGGGCGGGGTGCTCACCGCCTACTTCGGCCTGAGTGTCGGCGAGGCGTTGCTGGCGATCCTTTTGGCCAATGTCGTGGTGCTGATCCCCCTGACCCTCAACGCCTTCGCCGGCACTAAATACGGCATTCCGTTCCCGGTGCTGCTGCGCTCGTCGTTCGGCGTCCTCGGCTCCAATGTGCCGTGCCTGATCCGCGCCCTGGTGGCCTGCGGCTGGTTCGGCATCCAGACGATGTTCGGCGGCCTGGCGATCCACCTGTTCCTGGGCTCGATCTTCGAGGGCTGGAAGGCCCTGGGCGGCACCGGCGAGGTGATCGGTTTCATGCTGTTCTGGACCCTCAACCTGTGGGTGGTGCTGCGCGGCGCCGAGTCCATCAAGTGGCTGGAAACCCTGTCGGCGCCGCTGCTGGTGGCGGTGGGCATCGGGCTGTTGGTCTGGGCCTTGCCCAATGTGTCGCTCAGCGAATTGCTGGCGATCCCGCCCAAGCGGCCCGAGGGCGCGAGCCTCACCGGCTACTTCATGGCCGGGCTGACGGCGATGGTCGGTTTCTGGGCCACCCTGTCGCTGAACATCCCGGATTTCAGCCGCTATGCGAAAAGCCAGAAGGACCAGATCCTCGGGCAGATCTTCGGCCTGCCGCTGACCATGTTCCTGTTCGCGGCCCTGGGGGTGGTGATGACCGCGGCGTCGGTGAAACTGGTGGGCGTCAGCGTCTCCGATCCGGTCAGCCTGATCGGTCATATCCAGAGCCCCGGCTGGGTAGCCCTGGCGATGGCGCTGATCATCATCGCCACGCTGTCGACCAACACCGCAGCGAACATCGTCTCGCCGACCAACGATTTCCAGAACATCGCGCCCAAGCTGATCGGCCGTACCACGGCGGTGATCCTCACCGGGTTGGTGGGGCTGTTGCTGATGGGCCATGAGTTGCTGAAAAAACTCGGCCTGCTGGTCTCGGACGTCAGCCTGGAGACGGTGTATTCCAACTGGCTGCTGGGCTATTCCAGTCTGCTGGGGCCGATCGCCGGGATCATGGTGGTGGACTATTTCATCATCCGCAGACAGCAACTGGACCTGGCCGGGCTGTACCGCGACGACGTCTACCCGGCGTGGAACTGGTACGGCTTCATCGCCTTCGGCGTGCCGGTGGCGCTGACCCTGTTGTCCCTGGGCAGCAGCGCGTTCAGCTGGTTCTACAGCTATGGCTGGTTCACCGGCTCGGCGCTGGGCGGCTTGCTCTATTACGGCCTGTGCAGCCTGCGCAGCCCGCAGCGAGTGACCGCCAAGACGCCGGTGTGAAGCGCCAAAAGCATCGCGGGCAAGCCTCGCTCCTACCAAACGATGCGTTCTCTGTAGGAGCGAGGCTTGCCCGCGATGCGATCCACCAGACACCACAGCACCCAAGACGAGCGCGACCTCGTCACCCACAACCAGAAAAGCCTGAGGAGATCACCATGAACGCTGCCGTCGACGTTCTGCAATCCAGCCACCGGCACATCAACCGCGACCGCCTGTGGCAGTCGCTCATGGAGCTGGCGCAGCTCGGCGCCACGGTCAAGGGCGGGGTCTGTCGCCTGGCCCTGACCGACCTCGACCGCCAGGCCCGCGACCTGTTCGTCAAATGGTGCGAGGAGGCAGGGTGCACGGTCACGGTGGATGCCATCGGCAATATCTTCGCCCGCCGCCCCGGGCGTAACCCGCAGCTGCCGCCGGTGATGACCGGCAGCCATATCGACACCCAGCCCACCGGCGGCAAGTTCGATGGCTGCTTCGGCGTGCTGGCCGGGTTGGAAGTGTTGCGCACCCTCAACGACCTCGGGGTGGAAACCGAGGCGCCGCTGGAAGTGGTGGTGTGGACCAACGAGGAGGGCTCGCGCTTTCCGCCGTGCATGATGGGCTCCGGGGTGTTCGCCGAGAAGTTCACCCTGGAAGAAACCCTGGCCAAGACCGATGCCGAGGGCATGAGTGTCGGCGAGGCGCTGAACGCCATCGGTTATGCCGGCAGCCGCCAGGTCAGCGGGCACCGGGTCGGGGCTTACTTCGAGGCGCATATCGAGCAGGGGCCGATCCTCGAGGACGAAAAGAAAACCATCGGCGTGGTGCTCGGCGCCCTCGGCCAGAAGTGGTTCGACCTCAAGCTGCGCGGCGTCGAAGCCCACGCCGGCCCGACCCCGATGCACCTGCGCAAGGACGCCCTGGTGGGTGCGGCGGCGGTGGTGGCCGCGGTCAACCGCGCGGCCCTCGGGCATCAGCCCCATGCCTGCGGCACCGTGGGTTGCCTGCAGGCCTATCCCGGCTCGCGCAATGTGATTCCCGGCGAGGTGCGCATGACCCTGGACTTCCGCCACCTGGAACCGGCGCGCCTGGATTCGATGATTGCCGAGGTGCGTCAGGTGATCGACAGCACCTGCGAGGAGCATGGTCTGAGCTTCGAGCTGCTGCCGACCGCGGACTTCCCGCCGCTGTATTTCGACAAGGTCTGCGTCGACGCGGTACGCGATGCCGCGCAGGGGCTGGGCCTGTCGCACATGGACATCGTCAGCGGCGCCGGCCACGACGCGATCTTCGTCGCCGAACTGGGCCCGGCCGGGATGATCTTCGTGCCTTGCGAGGGCGGCATCAGCCATAACGAAATCGAAAACGCCGACCCGGACGACCTGGCCGCCGGCTGCGCGGTCTTGCTGCGCGCCATGCTCGCCGCGTCCCAGGCGGTGGCCAAGGCGCAGCGGGTGGCCTGAGGACCGCCGTATTCACCGCCATACACCTGTAGCCGCTGCCGAGCCCTGGCGAGGCTGCGATCGACCCCGCAGGGGGCGCAGCGATCTTGAGACCGCCGAAGGCCCTTCGGGCCTTATCGCAGCCTCGCCGGGGCTCGGCAGCGGCTACAGAGGTTAGGTTTTGTGGCCGCTATGGCAGGAGAGGTGCTCCTGAGCGAACCCATCACCAACACGGCACCGCATCCACCGCCAGTACCTGTAGCCGCTGCCGAGCGGAGCGAGGCTGCGATCGACCCCGCAGGGGGCGCAACGATCTTGCGGCCGCCGAAGGCCCTTCGGGCCTTATCGCAGCCTCGCTAGGGCTCGGCTGCGGCTACAGAGGTTAGGTTTTGTGGCCGCTATGGCAGGAGAGGTGCTCCTGAGCGAACTCATCACCAACACGGCACCGCATCCACCGCCGTACACCTGTAGCCGCTGCCGAGCCCTAGCGAGGCTGCGATCGACCCCGCAGGGGGCGCAACGATCTTGAGACCGCCGAAGGCCCTTCGGGCCTTATCGCAGCCTCGCTAGGGCTCGGCAGCGGCTACGGGGGCGGGGTTGTCGGGTGAACCTAAGCTAATTCCTAAAAAGTATTTATTTTTGATTTGTTAGATCGATTAGCTTTTAGCGACTTTCCTGTCTCCGAGAAGGTCCGCCCCCATGCGCCTGTCGTTTGCTTTTTCGATCACCACCCTGGCCGGTCTGGCGCTGGGCATGGCCCTGAATGCCCAGGCCGATACCGAGCTGCGTATCGGCTACCAGAAATCCTCGACCCTGCTGGCGGTGCTCAAGGCCCAGGGCACCCTGGAAAAACAACTGGCGGGGCAGGGCGTGAAGCTCTCCTGGCATGAGTTCACCAGCGGCCTGCCGCTGGCGGAATCGCTGAACGTGGGCAACGTCGACATCAGCGCCGACGTCGCCGACACCGTGCCGGTGTTCGCCCAGGCCGCCGGCGCCAAACTGACCTATTTCGCTACCGAAACCCCGTCGCCGGCGGCGCAGTCCATCGTCATTCCCAAGGACTCCACGCTCAAGACCCTGGCCGACCTCAAGGGCAAGCGCATCGCCGTGACCAAGGCCGCCGGCAGCCATTACCTGTTGATCGCCGCGCTGCGCGAGGCGGGCCTGAGTTTCGCCGATATCCAGCCGGTGTACCTGACCCCGGCCGATGGCCGCGCCGCCCTGGAGACCGCCAAGGTCGATGCCTGGGTCACCTGGGAACCCTTCGTCGCCAGCGCCGAACGCCAGCAGGGCGCGCGGGTGCTGCATGACGGCCAGGGCCTGGCCAGCTACCGGCGCTATTACCTGGCCTCCAACGACTACGCCAAGGCGCACCCCGAAGTGCTGAAGCAGGTGTTCGCCGAATTGCAGAAGACCGGCACCTGGGTCAAGGCCCATCCGACTGACGCGGCCAAACTGCTGGGCCCGCTGTGGGGTAACCTGGACGTCTCCACCGTGGAACTGGCCAACAGCCGCCGCACCTACCGGGTGGAAGCCGTGCAGCCGGAGGCCCTGGGCGAACAGCAGAAAATCGCCGATGCCTTCTACCAGGAAAAACTCCTGCCCAAGCCGGTGGATGCCCGCGCGGTGCAGCTGTGGAGCCCGAAGGCGTTGTGATTGACCGGTAGATGGCTATCGCCGGCAAGCCGGCTCCTACAGGGATTTGTGTAGGAGCCGGCTTGCCGGCGAAAAGACCTCACCCTCGTTATTTTTCATCACCGCCGTTGGCCATCCCGCGCCCGGCGTCAGGAGTTCCCGTGTCTGCCGTTCACCCCCAAGCGGCCTTTGCCGTCCCAGCCTCGTCCGTCCCGCAACCGGCCAGCGCCGAGGTGGTGCTGGAGCTGCGCAACCTGACCAAGCACTACGGCCGCGGCGCGTCCGTGCCGCCCGCGGTGCAGCAGGTCAGCCTCAGCGTGCGCCGGGGCGAGGTACTGTGCCTGATGGGCACCTCCGGCAGCGGCAAATCCACCTTGCTGCGGCACATCAACCGCTTGATCGAGCCCAGCAGCGGCGAGGTGCTGATCGACGGCGCGGCCATCAGCCAGCTCACCGCCAAGCAGCTGCGCACCCTGCGTTCGCGGCGCATCGGCATGGTCTTCCAGCACTTCGGCCTGCTGCCCCATCGCAGCGTGCGCGACAACGTCGCCTTGCCCCTGGAATTGCGCGGCGAACCCGAGACGCTGCGCCAGGCCGCGGCCGATGTGCAGCTCAAGGCCATGGGCCTGGACGGCTGGGGCGACCACTACCCCCATGAGCTGTCTGGCGGCATGCAGCAGCGGGTCGGGCTGGCCCGGGCGTTGGTCAGCGAGCCGGACATCCTGCTGATGGACGAACCCTTCAGCGCGCTGGACCCGACCATCCGCCGCGACCTGCAACGGCACTTCCTGAGCCTGGTGCGCGAGCGCGGCATCACCACCTTGCTGGTGACCCACGACCCGGCCGAGGCCCTGCGCCTGGCCGACCGCATCGCGGTGCTGCGCCAGGGTCGGCTGATCCAGTTGGGCACGCCCGATGAATTGCTCGAACACCCGGCGGATGCCGAGGTGGCGGACTTCTTCCAGGAGCACGGCGCGCGCAGCGACACCGTGGCGGCAACGCCGCTGGCGGCGCGGCAAGCCACGCTTGCGCCGGCGCCGGTACGTCCGGGCTTTGCCTTCTGGCAGGCGTTGCTGCTGGGGCCGGCGGCCCTGGCCGCCAGCGGGCATGGCGCGTTGTATTGGCTGGGCTTCGCCCTGGAACTGGCGGCGGCCAGCGCCCTGGGCCAGTGGCTGGCAACCGCCGGCCTGGGCTGGGCCGGGCTGGCGCTGCTCGGCCTGCTGCTCAGCCGCCTGCTCAGCGTGACCCTGGCCCGCCGTCCGAGCCGCCAGGGCCGTTCCGACTGGCGCCTGCCGTGGCTGGTCGTGCTGCTGTGCCAGGGCCTGGTGCTGTGGCGCGTGCTGGCGGTCGACGCCAGCGGGCCCTGGCTGCAATTTCCCGCCGACCGCCAGGCCCTGCTGAGTACCGCGGCGGCCATCGACCAGTTGATCGGCTGGTCCCAGGTCACCTTCGAAAGCACCTTCGTCGGCGTGATAGTCGCCGTGCGCACGGTGATCGAAAGCACCGAAAGCCTGCTCGGCTGGCTGCCCTGGCCGGTGCCGGCGCTGGCCCTGGTGCTGCTGGCCTGGCGCTCGGCCGGCGCGGCGCTGGCCCTGACCAGCGCGGCGGCCTTGCTCTATATCGGCCTGTTCGGTTTCTGGGAACGCACCATCGCCACCCTGGCCCTGGTGGGTTCCTCGGTGCTGCTCTCGCTTTTGATCGGCGTCCCCGCCGGCATCCTCCTGGCCAAGCGCACCCTGGCCCGGCGCCTGATCACGCCCTTGCTGGACGTGATGCAGACCCTGCCGACCTTCGTGTACCTGATCCCGGCGGTGGCGTTCTTCTCGGTGGGCAAGACCCCGGCGGTGATCGCCACGGTGATCTTCGCCCTGGCGCCGATGATCCGCCTCACCGCCCTGGGCATCCAGGAAGTGCCCCGGACCGCCGTCGAAGCGGCCCTGGCCCATGGCGCCACGCCGTGGCAGATCCTGACCCGGGTGGAGCTGCCCCTGGCCGCCGGCTCGCTGCTGCTGGGGATCAACCAGACCCTGGTGATGAGCCTGTCGATGGTGGTGGTCGCGGCGCTGATCGGTGCCGGCGGCCTGGGCTACGACGTGATGACCGCGCTGCGCAACATCAAGGGCGGCGAGGGCATGTTGGCCGGCGCGGCCATCGTGTTCTGCGCGCTGATTCCCGACCGCATCATTCAAGCGACCCTGCGTCAGCGGGATCGCGCTTTTACGCACAAGTGAGGTGTTCCTTGAGTCATTCCCTTTTCCGTACCCTCGGCGTGGCCGCCCTGGCACTAGGGCTTGCCCTGCCAGCCCTGGCCAAGGACAAGATCGTCATCGGCGAGCAGAACTGGACCGGCGCCATCGCCATCCAGAACATCCTCGGCGAGGTGATCAAGACCCGCCTCGACGGCGATGTGTCTTATCTGGCCGGCGACATACCGGTGCTGTTCGCCGCCGCGGCCAAGGGCGACGGCTCGGTGGACGTGCTGACCGATATCTGGCTGCCCAACCAGTCCGCCGCCTGGGCCAAGTACGTCACCGGCGGCAGCCGCTCCCTGGTGCCGAACAAGCAGCCGTACCTCGGCGTGCAGGGCTTCTATATCCCCGGTTACCTGCAAGACAAATACGGCGTGAAATCGGTCTACGACCTGCAGAAGCCCGAAGTGGCGAAACTCTTCGAGCCCCTGGGCGGCGGCAAGGCGCAATTGCTGGTGGGCCCGGCGGGCTGGGAGTCGACCTACATCGGCCAGATCAAGGCCAAGGATTTCGGTTTCGCCGATAAATTCGAATCGGTGTCCACCGAAGCCGCGGTGACCTACGCCAAGCTCGCCGCGGCCTACAAGGCCCAGCGCGGCGTGGTGTTCTACGCCTACACCCCGGACTGGATCTTCTCCGCCTTCGACCTGCGCCGTCTGGACGAACCGGCGTTCGACGGCTACGCCCAGGACAACAAGAAGGGCGACCCGCTGTACAAGGCCGACGGCTGCTGGAAATTCATCAGCCCGACGGTGGACGCCGACTGGCTGAACCAGAGCAAGATCACCTGCGCCTACCCGGACGCACGGGTCTATGTGCTGGCATCCACCGCCCTGCAAAAACGCGCGCCACGGATCGCCGCCTTCCTGGAGAACTTCAGCATTGACCCGCAGGCGCTCAACGACCTGATCCTCAAGATCGAGAAAGAGCAGCAACCGGCGGCGGAAGCGGCCAAGGCCTGGGTGGCGGCGCATCCGCAGATCGTCGACGGCTGGCTGGGCGCCAGTGGCGAGAAGGTGGGGGTGGCGCAATGAGCGGGGCGCCACTGAACAGCCTGGAACAGGCGACCTTCGGCGCCGGCTGCTTCTGGGGCGCCGAAGCGGCGTTCCGGACGCTGCCTGGGGTGCTGGAGACCCGGGTCGGCTATGCCGTGGAGGCGGGGGACGAAGCCGTGCAGATCGAGGTGGTGCAGGTGGATTTCGATCCGCGGGCGTTGGCGTATTCGAGCCTGGTCGAGCACTTCTGGGGGCTGCACGATCCGACCTCGGTGGATCGGCAGGGGGAGCATGGCGGGGTGAAGTATCGGTCGGCGATCTTCTATGCCACTGCGCAGCAGGCGGAGCAGGCGCAGTTGGCCAAGTTGGCGCTGCATGAGTCGGGGCGTTTGGGTAAGCCTGTGGCCACGGTGATAGTGCCTTTGGGGCGGTTTGAGTTGGCGGATGAAGCGCACCAGCGGTATCTGGAGAAGAATGGGTTGAGTAGTTGCCATATCTGAGTGTGGGGATGTTGCTGTAGGAGCGAGCAGGCGGCGATCCGACTTGCCCGCGATGGCTTTGCTTTTGGCGCTGTATGTTTTGGACGGTGTACATATCCATTGCTGCGGTCACGGCCGCCTATGGTTTCGCCCTTACGGCGAGTCCCTTTTTTTCAAACGCCAAAAAAAGGAACCAAAAAACGCTTGCCCCTCCATTCGGTGCCTCGCCTAGGCTCGGCATACCCTCACTCCGGTCTTGCTCCGGGGGCCGCCGCAAGGGGCCATCCCTGGCCCCGTGCGGCTAACTCGGCATTCCTGCCGAGTTGCCCCCTGCGCAAGACCTGCGTTCGGCCTCTGGGAACGGGGCGGGTAGATCAAGATCACAAGCCAAAGCCAAAGCCAAAGCCAAAGCCAAAGCCAAAGCCAAAGCCAAGGTACAGCTGACTGCTTTTGCCCCACTACCGCTCTCCCACCTGACACGCCTTATGTAGCCGCTGCCGAGCCCCAGCGAGGCTGCGATCGGCCCGCAGGGCCGCCAAACCTGACCCCTTGTAGGACCTGGAAAAACGCGGTGTCCGTCCGGCGAGTCCTTCGGCCTCGATCGCAGCCTCGCTGAGGCTCGGCAGCGGCTACGGGGAGTGTGTTTCAGGTGGGGCGTTTTGTGTTGTTTGGGGGCGGGACCGATAGCTCAAGAGCAAGATTGAAGCCCAGGCACAACCTTTCGCCACATGATGACTCTTCCGTCTGACACGCCTTGTGTAGCCGCTGCCAAGCGCCAGCGAGGCTGCGATCGGCCCGCAGGGCCGCCAAACCTGCCACCGCGTAAAACCTGAAAAAACGCGGTGTCCGCCCGGCGAGTCCTGCGGCCTCGATCGCAGCCTCGCTAGGGCTCGGCAGCGGCTACGGGGAGTGTGTTTCAGGTGGGGCGTTTTGGGTTGTTTTGGGGACGGGCCGGTAGCTTAAGAGCAAGGTCGAAGCCCAGGCACAATCTTTCTCCACACGATGACTCTTCCGTCTGACACGCTTTGTGTAGCCGCTGCCAAGCGCCAGCGAGGCTGCGATCGGCCCGCAGGGCCGCCAAACCTGCCACCGCGTAAAACCTGAAAAAACGCGGTGTCCGCCCGGCGAGTCCTGCGGCCTCGATCGCAGCCTCGCTAGGGCTCGGCAGCGGCTACGGGGAGTGTGTTTCAGGTGGGGCGTTTTGGGTTGTTTTGGGGACGGGCCGGTAGCTTAAGAGCAAGGTCGAAGCCCAGGCACAATCTTTCTCCACACGATGACTCTTCCGTCTGACACGCTTTGTGTAGCCGCTGCCGAGCGCCAGCGAGGCTGCGATCGGCCCGCAGGGCCGCCAAACCTGCCACCGCGTAAAACCTGGAAAAACGCGGTGCCCGCCCGGCGAGTCCTGCGGCCTCGATCGCAGCCTCGCCGGGGCTCGGCAGCGGCTACGGGGAGTGTGTTTCAGGTGGGGCGTTTTGTGTTGTTTGGGAGCGCGGGGTAGATCAAGAACAGAATCGCCAGCCAGCCAGCCAGCCAGGCCAGCCAGGCCAGCCAGGCCAGCCAGGCCAGCCAGGCCGGCCGGCAGGCCGCCTCGCGTTGTTTTTGATCTGGGCGCCCCGTTAACCACGATGGCCGAACGCAGGCATTGAGCCGTGGGTAACCCGGCAGGGATGCCGGGTTAGCCGCCCCAGGCCATGGATGGCCTGGGGCGGCGGCCCACGGATCAATGCCGGAGTGAGGGCATGCCGAGCCTCAGCGAGGCACCGAGTGGAGGGGCAAGAGCCCTTTGGTTACTTTGGGGCTTTTCCAAAGTGACTCGCCGTAAGGGCGAAACCATAAGCCGCCGTAACCGCAGCAATGGATATGTACCCGTCCAAAAAATGCAGCGCCAAACCCGACGTCATCGCGAGCAAGCTTCGCTCCTACAGAAGCACACAACCGCCAGTACCGTGATAGGGGCCTCAGGCCCCACCTTCCCACCCACCTCCCAACGCCACCACCAACCCCACACTCGCCTGCAACTCCCTTGTCCGCACCGCCTGCAACCCTCGCTGCGCCTGCAAGGCCGCAGTCTGCGCGGTGACCACGTCGAGATAACTCACGGCGCCGGCCTGGTAGCTGTTCATCGCCAGGGCCTGGGTATGCTCGGCGGCATTAACGGCCGCCTGCTGGTCCAGCGCCTCCTGACGCAGATCGCGCAGCTGGCCCAGGTTGTCTTCCACCTCGCGCACCGCCCGCAGCACCTGCCCGCGGTAATGCGCGGCGGCCTCCTCGAACTCGGCATGGGCCTGGCGTTCGTTGGCGCTCAGGCGGCCGCCGTCGAAGATCGGCAGGTTCATCAACGGCCCCAGCGCCCAGTAACGATTGCCCGCCGCCAGCAGGTTGCCGCTGCCCTGGGTCTGGCCGCCGAGCACCCCGGTCAGGCTGAAGTCCGGGTACCAGGCCGCCCGCGCGATGCCTATGCCGGCATTGGCGGCGAACACCCGGCGCTCCGCCGCGGCGATGTCCGGGCGGCGTTGCAGCAGGGCGCTCGGCAGCTGTTGCGGCACCCCGGGCAGGGTCAGCGTCTGAGTGACCGCTGGCAGTTGGAACTGGCTGGCCGGTTCGCCCACCAGCTCGCCGATCGCGTGCTCGGTGAGGTTGCGCTGGGCGCGCACGTCGTCGAGCTCGGCCTCGGCGCTGGCCAGCTGGCTTTGCGCGCGGGTCAGGTCCAGTTCCGAGGCGATCTGCCCCTGGTAACGGCTGCGGGTCAGCTCCAGGGCCTGGGCGTAATCGTCCAGGGAACGGCTGAGGATCCGGGCCTGGGCATCCAGGCCATCGAGCTGCACATAAAGCGTCGCCAGCTGTTTTTGCAGGCTCAGCCGCGCCGCTGCCAGGTCATCCCCGGAAGCCTCGGCCTGGGCGTCGCCGGCGGCGGCCTGGTTGCGCAGGCGTCCCCACAAGTCGAGGTCGAAATTTAGGGCAAAACCGGCGCTGTCGCTGTTGTACACCGAGGGCTGGCTGCTGCCGCGCAGAGGCCGGTGGTCCGACTGGCGCTGGCGCAAGGGCTGGGCGCTGGCGCTGATCTGCGGGAACAGCCCGGCGTGCAGTTGGCTGGCGTAGGCCTGGGCGCCGTCGTAGTGCGCCAGGGCCGCCGCCAGGTCGGGGTTGGCCTTGAGCAGGCGCTGCTGCAAGTCGTCCAGGCGCGGGTCCTGGTACAGCCGCCACCAGTGCGCGTCCAGGGCCTGGGGCGCCTGGGCCGGGTGCCAGGGACCGTCCGCCGTCTGCTCGCGAAACTGCTTGGGCAACTGCACCGGCGGCACCTGGTAGCGGGGCGCCAGCGAGCAGCCTTGCAAGGCCAGCAGCACCAGCGCGACTAGGGGTTCAAGCCTTGGACGCATGCTCACCCCCGGCGTCGGCCAGTTGCACCAGGTCGCCGTCGCGCAGGGCGTCGGGCGGGTTGTCGATCACCCGGTCGGCGGCGCGCAGGCCCTGGTCGATCACCAGCCGCGCGCCGAGATCCAGGCCGATGTGGATGTCCTGCAGGTGCACATGATTGTGCTCATCGAGCAGCGCCACCTGGGTGCCCTGGGCGCGGAAGATCAAGGCACTGGCCGGAATGCTCACGCCCCGGGTGTCGGCGGGCAGCGCCAGGCTGGCCTCGGCGTAGTCGCCGGGCAGCAGCGCGCCGTCGGGGTTGTCGGCGACGAACTGGGCGAGCAGGGTGCCGGAGCGCGGGTCGACGGCGGTGGAGTCGCCGATCAGCCGCGCGCTGAATTGCTGGCCGGGGTGTTCCGGCACCGTCAGCTGGGCCGTGAGGCCCGGGTGGACCACGCTGGCGTAGTTCTGCGGAATCGGCACATAGAGCCGCAGCTTGTGGGTGTCGGCGAGGTCGAACAGCTCCGGGTCGGCGTCGGTGTCGGCCTTGATCAACTGGCCGATATCGGTGTGGCGCGCGGTGATGATCCCGGCGAACGGCGCGCGGAGGGTCTTGTAGTCTTCCAGCGCGGTAAGCCGCGCGTAGTCGGCCGCGGCGGCCTCGGCATTGGCCTTGGCGGCCGCGGCGTTGGAGGTTTTCTCGTCGGCCTCCTGGCGCGACACCGAGTGGCTGGCCACCAGGTTCTGCCAGCGCAGGGCGGTGGTCTGCGCCAGTCGCGCGTTGGCCTGCTCCTGCACCAGCCGCGCATGAGCCTGCGCCACCTGCTGGTCGAGGTCAGGGCTGTCGATCTCGGCCAGGACTTGCCCGGCCTCGACCTTGGCGCCGATGTCGCTGCTCCAGCTTTTCAGGTAGCCGCTGACCCGCGCATGGATCGGCGCCTTGCTCCAGGCTTCCAGGTGCGCCGGCAGGCGCAGGGTGTCGCCCTGGCGGTTCTGCTGCGGCTGGAACACCAGCACCTGGGGCACGGCGGCGGCTTCGGTCCAGGCGCTTACTGCCTGTTCATGCCGGGTGCGCGCGGCCAGCCCGTTGGCCACCAGCAGGGCGGCCAGGGTCAGGCCGCCGAGGCCCAGCCACAGCAGGCGTTTGCGCGAAGGGGTGTGTTCAGGCGACATGGGTGCTTTCTCCAGCGACAGCGGAAGGGGAATGACGGCCGTGGACCAGGCTGAAGACCACGGGAACGAACAGCAGGGTGGCGGTGGTGGCGAGGATCAGGCCGCCGATCACGGCGCGGCCCAGGGGCGCGTTCTGCTCCTCCGACAGGGCCAGCGGCAGCATGCCGATGATCATCGCCAGGGCGGTCATGCACACCGGGCGAAAGCGCGTGTAGCCGGCCTCCAGCGCGGCCTTGAGGGCATCGCCGTGTTCCGCCAGGCGCTCGCGGCAGAAGCTCACCACCAGGATCGAGTTGGCCGTGGCCACGCCCATGCAGAGGATGGCCCCGGTCAGCGCCGGCACCGACAGCGAGGTGCCGCTGAGGAACAGCATCCACACGATCCCGGCCAGGGCCGCCGGCAGCGCGGTGATGATCACGAACGGGTCGAGCCAGGACTGGAAGTTGACCACGATCAGCAGGTAGATCAGCACCACCGCGCCGAGCAGGCCCAGGCTCAGGCCGCTGAAGGCTTCATGCAGGGCATCGATCTGCCCGTGCAGGCTGATGGTCGCGCCCTTGGGCCGCAGCGCCGCGCTGTCGTCCAGGACCTTTTGGATATCCCGGGCTACGCCACCGAGGTCGCGGCCCTGGACGTTGGCGTAGAGGTCCAGGGTCGGCTGGATGTTGTAGTGGGTGACCACCGCCGGGCTGTCGACCCGGGTGATGGTCGCCAGGCCGCCGAGGATCTGCGACTGGCCGTTGCTGCCGGTCACCGGCAGCGCCTCCAGGGACGGCAGGCTGTCCAGGCGGTACTGCGGGGTAGCGGCGACGATCGAGTAGGACACGCCGTTCTGCGGGTTGAGCCAGAAGGTCGGCGCCACCTGCGAGCTGCCGGCCAAGGAGGCCACCATGCTGTTGGTCACGTCGCGCTCGGTGATCCCCAGGCCGTTGGCCCGCAGGCGGTCGACCTTGACCGCCAGCGACGGGTAGCCGCTGGACTGCTGGATGCGCAGATCGGCGATGCCCGGCACATGCCGCAGGCGCCGTTGCAGCTCCAGGGCATAGGCGCGGTTGGCGTCGCCATCGGGCCCGGAGATTTTCACGTCCAGCGGCGCCGGCGCGCCGAAGTTGAGGATCTGGCTGCTGATGTCCGCCGGCAAAAAGGCGAACTGGCTGCCGGGGAAACTTTCCGGCAGGGCCTCGCGCAGCTGCTTCACGTAATCGGCGGTCGGCGCGTGGCCGGGCTTGAGGGTGACCTGGATATCGCCGTCCTGCGGGCCGATGGTGCCGCTGCTGGCGTAGGCCATGTCGATGCCGCTCAGGGGAATGCCGATGTTGTCGATCACGCTGTCCAGCTGCTCCGGCGGAATCACCTCGCGAATCCGCGCCTCGATGCGGTCGAAGGCCGCCGCGCTTTCCTCGATCCGCGTGCCCAGGGGCAGGCGCACATGCAGGGCCAGGGCGCCGGCATCGGTGACCGGGAAGAAGTCCTGGCCGAGGCTCGGCAGCAGGGCGAAGGAGGCCAGCACACAGGCCAGGAAACCCAGCAGGAAGCGCTTGCGATTGGCCAGGGCCAGGGTCAGCAGGCCGTGGTAGGTGTCGCGCACATTGGAGAAGCGCCGCTCGAAGCCCTGCTGGAACCCCAGCAGCCCACGCACCAGGGCATGCCGCGGCCGGGCATGCTGCTCACCTTCGTGGTGGTTGATGAAGTCATCTTCCGGGTGATGCCCCGGCCCGGCTTCCGGCACGTGGGGCTTGAGCAGGTACATGGCCAGGGTCGGCACCAGGGTCCGCGAGAGAATGAACGAGCTGGCCATGGCGAAGATCACCGCCAGCGCCATCGGCCGGAACAGGTAACCGGCGATGCCCTGCAACAGGAACATCGGCACGAAGACGATGCAGATGCACAACAGCGAGACGAACGCCGGGCCGACGATCTGCCGGGCACCGTCGAGGATCGCCACCTTCACCGCCTTGCCCTGTTCCAGGTGCCAGTTGATGTTCTCGATGGTCACCGTGGCGTCGTCCACCAGGATCCCCACCGCCAGCGCCAGGCCGCCGAGGGTCATCACGTTCAAGGTCTGGCCGGTGGCGGCGAGCAGGGCGATGGCGGCGAGCACCGCCAGGGGGATCGAGGCGGCGATGATCAAGGTCGAGCGCCAGCTGCCGAGGAACAGCAGGATCATCGCGCTGGTCAGCAGCGCGGCGATGATGCCTTCGCGGGCGACGCTGCCCACCGACTGCTTGACGAACACCGAGGCATCGCCCAGCAGCGAGGTCTTCAGCGCTGGCGGCAGGGTTTCGTCGATGCGCGGCAGCATCTGGCGGATGCCGTCGACGATCGACAGGGTGGAGATATTGCCGTTCTTCAGCGCCGGCATCAGCACCGCGCGGTGGCCGTCGACCCGCACGATATTGCTCTGCGGCGGCGAGCCGTCGCGCACGTGGGCCACCTGGCCGATGGTGATCAGCGCGCCGTCGACGGTCTTGATCGGCAGGTCGTTGAGCTCGTCGATGGCGGTCGGGCTGTTGTTCAGCAGCACCGTGTACTCACTGGCGCCGAGCTTGGCGGTGCCCACCGGGATGATCTGGTTCTGCGCCGCCAGGGCATTGCCCACGTCCTGCGCCGACAGGCCCTTGGCGGCCAGCGCCTGCGGGTCCAGGTCGAGGGTGATCTGCCGCTGCTTGCCGCCCATGGGCGTCGGCATCGCCAGCCCGGGCACGGAGCTGAGCGGCAGGCGGATGCTGTTCTGCACCAGGTCGCGAATCTTCGCCTCCGACAGGGTCGGGCTGGAAAACGCCATCTGCAAAATCGGCACCGTCGAGGCGCTGTAGTTGAGGATCAGCGGCGGGGTGATGCCCGGTGGCATCTGCTTGAGCACGGTTTGCGACACCGCCGTGACCTGGGCGTTGGCGGTGCGGATATCCACCCCGGGCTGGAAGAAGATCTTGACGATGCCCATGCCCGGCAGCGACTGCGATTCGATGTGCTCGATGTCGTTGACCGTGGTGCTCAGCGAGCGCTCGTAGGTGTAGATCACCCGCCCGGCCATGGCGTCCGGCGACAGCCCGGTGTACTGCCAGACCACCGCCACCACCGGGATGCCGATGTCCGGGAACACATCGGTGGGCGTACGCAGGGCCGCCAGCGGCCCGATGATGCAGATGAAAATCGCCAGCACGATAAACGTGTAGGGCTTGAGCAGAGCGGTCTTGACCAGCCCGAGCATGCGGTGGACCTCCGGGGAGTGGGATTGCAAACCCCGGCAGCCTGCCGCGACCCACCTAACACGCGGCTTTCAGCCAGGTGAAGGAAGTTTTAGGTTGGGCCTTAACTTCCTTTCATGGGGATTCATTTGTCCTGCGCCCGGGCCCTCGACAAGCTGGATGGCAATCCGGCGCGACGGCTTTTTCCCCGTCGTCCCCTGTCGATTTTTTATTGCCGAGGTGCCTGCCATGAATACCAAACCCCTGCTGCTGATTCCCGCCCTGAGCCTGGTGCTGCTGCTTTCCGCCTGCGCCGGCCCGATGCCCAAACCCGACCCTAGCGAAGCCTGGATCAGCCTCGAAGAAGAGGGCCCCAGCGACCTGATGGCCGAACGCGTCGATGGCAAGAACGTCAACGACGGCCGCTACTTCGAAGTCCAACCCGGCGCCCACCGCCTGGACGTGACCCTGTTCGAAGAAGTCGGCGGCGACTCCGACCAGGTCGATTGCCGCGGGTCTGTGAGCTACCCGAACTTCAAGGCGGGGGAGCACTACAAACTGGTGGAATCGACCCTGGGCACCGAGGTGCGGGCGCGGTTGTATGACGGAAAGGGGAAGCAGGTGGCGAGTGCGCGTGGGTTTGAGTGTATGCCGGGGTAGGGTGGGGCTTGTTCCTGAAAGTGTCGGCACTGCTGACACAATTGTTCGAAGTCCTGAGTTGAGCGCTAAAGTCGCGCCACTGGTGCGACAAATTCGCCCCGAGGCTCTGAAGAAGCCTGCTGTGGAGGAGTCGGTTTAGAGGGAAGCGAATTATTTTTCCGCCACCCCGTCACAAACCCCCAGGCTGGCCCGTCATGTCGGTGTATCCCTCAATTAACGGAGCCACCCCATGTCATCCAGCCACCCCACCCAAGCCGTCAATCTGCTGCAAACCATCCCCGAGATCTTCGAAAGCCTGGGCCAGGTCCACGGCCTGATCGACGCCCATGGCCTTGAGCGCAAACTGCATCACCTGGTGGTGCTGCGTGCCTCGCAGATCAACCAGTGCGGCTTCTGCGTGAAGATGCACACCCGCGAAGCCCGGGAAGACGGCGAAAGCAACGAGCGCCTGGACCGCCTGGTCGTCTGGCGCCACGTCAGCGACTTCAGCGCCGCCGAACGCGCCGCCCTGGCCTGGACCGAAGCCCTCACCGTGCTGCGCGAAGACACCGACTTCGGTCCCTTGCGCGCCGCCCTGCGCGAACATTTCAGCGAAGCGCAGATCGCCGCCTTGACGGCCGATATCGGCATGATCAACCTGTGGAATCGCTTGCAGGTGTCGAGGCACTGAAGATGGATCGAATCGATGACACGACGGTGTTCGAAAGCCGTCGCAGCTTCCTGCTGGGCCTGGCCTACCGCCTCCTCGGTTCCCGCGCTGAGGCCGAAGACGTGGTGCAAGACCTGTTCATCAAATGGCTGGAGGCCGACCAGGCCTCCATCGCCAACCCCGCCGCCTGGCTGACCACCGCCTGCACCCGTCACTGCATCGACCTGCTGCGCTCCGCCCGCCGCGCCCGGGTCGACTACATCGGCACCTGGCTGCCGGAACCGATCCACACCCTGCACCACGAATCCCCCGAACAGAGCCATGAACTGGCCTCGTCGCTGTCCACCGCCTTTCTGCTTTTGCTCGAGCGCCTGACGCCCAAGGAGCGCGCTGCTTATCTGCTGTATGACATCTTTGACCTGGACTACTCACAAGTAGCCGCGGCCCTGGATGTTCAGGAAGCTACCTGCCGCAAACTGGTGTCCCGCGCTAAAGCCAGTCTGGGTAACGCTCAGGTGCGTTACCAACCGGAGCCGTCCCGCCAGCAAGAACTGCTGAGTGCCTTTCATGCTGCCATCGCCAGTGGCTCTACTCAGGGGCTGGCGGCGTTGTTGTCCGAGGATGTTGAGCTGTGTGCCGATGGTGGCGGTAAGGCGAGTGCCATTCGCGAGACCTTGTATGGGCTGGAGGCGGTGTTGGCGTTTGTGGGCGAGTCGTTGAGCCGGTACTGGCGGGAGTATCAGTGGCAGGAGGTGGAGATCAATGGTGGGCGTGGGGTGGTGTTGCGTGGGGGAGAGGAGGTGGTGGCGGTGGTGAGTTTTGGGTATGACGAAGGGGGGCGGGTGAATCGCGTCTTTATCATGCGCAATCCGGATAAGTTGGTGGGGTTGGGGAGTGGGGTGTTGGTGTGATGTTGTATCACACCGTTCCGAGTGCTGCGGATTGGCAAATAGGTGATTAATGCCGATCAGTTAGGCGACGGCGATCCACTGTAGGAGCGAAGCTTGCTCGCGATGGTCGTTAACGATAACCGTGCATTGACTGGATAAACGCAGCGTTCTCGAGCCCATCGCGGGCTGTCGAGCGTCGACTGGCCTCAGCCAAAGCGACCAAGTAGGCGACCAAGTAAACGACTAAGTAACCCGCTGCACATGAGGCGACGTGAGTGGCCAATTAGATGATCCAACCTGTGAGGTTGGGTGAGCAGTGGCTTGTGAGTTTTGATGGTGATGCGGTGGCTGAGCCCTATAAACCATCAACAAACGGACGATGTAAAAAACACTGCTTACTCCCGATTGGTTTGATAGCGCGCCTTTACCTCCGCCACACTCAGCCACTTGCGCCGCGAATGCACCACGCGATGACAATTGGCACATAGCAACGCCAGGTCAGTGAGCTTGGTTTTATCGCCAGGTTGGAGCGTGTGCAGTGGTTTGGTGTGGTGAACATCGATAATGCCCTCGATATCCAAGCCATAGGTTTTGCTGAAGTTGAAGCCGCAGGCTTCGCACTTGAGTTCACCGTGTTGCTTGAGGGCTTCGTCCTTTTTATGTTTGACGAGCTTTTTGTCCCTTTCCCGTACCCGGTGTACCCGGGTGAGTACCTTGCCTTCCTCTGCCTCTAAGAAGCCCGGCTCTTCCTCTTCATTCAAATTGATAGGTGTCGTGGTGCTGGACTCGACGTTGGCATTGATGGCGGCCACTACTTCGGCAAGTCGCTTGGGGTTATTAGCGAATTCCAGCCATACCAGCTCTTCGTCCTTGTTGCCTTTCGCAAGCCCCGTCCGACCGGAGTCGGTGTAGCTCGGATCCCAGCGCCGGAAGTTGTTGAGCTTCATGTAAACACCATTGGCATTGCGAAAGCTCTGGTTCTTGCTCATGCCAGTGGCGTTGCCAATCAGATTGAGGCTCTGCGACAAAGCTTGGACTTCCGGGTGGTTCTTACCGGGCAACCCATCGCGATGGCGCAGGTAAAGGTCCAGGGCTAGGACAAGTTCGTCGCGACTCCAAGCGGGATTGGACTGGTTACTGGCGGGTGAGGAGGGCATGAGTCTATCCGTAGATTTCCCGTTTCTTTGTAGGAAGAAACGCAATATTCAATAAGGATATTCTCGTCTGATAGCGTTTGGGAATCATGCCGTGTGCGAATGAGGTTCGCTGGCGGGAGGGAGGCTCGAAAGGGCTTCCCGAGCACAGTCACTTTCATAGTGGTGTGCTCGGGGTGGGGGATCTATCAGTCGTTACTTTGCTCAGCTAGCCGGCTCGCAAAATACTGCGCGGTCTCTGGATCGGTACAGTACAGATAGCAACCTTTCATCCCACGGGTCATCAAGGTTCGATAGGTGTTTTTGATGATCAGATCCGTCTCCTGTTGCGCAAGAACAGGCTGTTCCTTCATCAACTTTTTCCAACCGCGGATCGACTTGTCGTATTTGTCCCGCTCATGAGGCGAAGTCACTACCTTGCCATCACGCACGATCAGGTCCGGCCCGATGATCACGCCGATATAATCCACCTCCAGCCCTTGGCAGGTGTGGATACAGCCGACTTGTTCTACGGAGTTGTCCGCGATGATCCACAAGCTGCCGTCCTGGTCCAGGTTCCATTGACGTGCGTAGTTATCACCGATCTCAATATCCATGGCCTTGGAGTCTTTCTTGCTACGCCATGGCCAGCAATAGCCAGCGACAACACGCGCTTTGTTGCCATGGTTCTTCTCCTCGATAGCTGCGTGCATCGCCTGCGGAGAATCAAATACCTTGAACTCATACTCGCTGGCATCGAGCAATGGGTTGGCGGTCTCTCGAATACCCAGTACATCATCCAGCCACGCTAAGTAACCATCGGAACCACTGCAACGGAACTGGGAAGACAGGGTGTATTCCTCCACAGTCGCCCCTCTGGCTTCGGCAAAAGCACGGATAGCTTGTTTGCTACCAATGTCCTTTAAGGTCACGCGCTGATCTTCGTCGATAAAGAACACCGAGCATTTGGCGGACCCGATCAGTTCCTTGATCTGGTTATCACCCTCGTTGCCATAAAAACCACTTTTTTCATTGAGCCTATGGGCCTCATCAACGATCAGCGCGTCATAAAAATCAGGCTTGATTTCCGTATAGGCACCGGAACCGGAAAATAGGCTGGAGAACTTGGTGGGTTTGACGGTGCCGACCAGTTTCTTTTCGTACACAGCGCGTGGCGCGGCGTTTTTCGAGACATATCTGCTCATCAACTGTAAGGCGGTGAGCCTTACCAACAAGTTGATGGCCACGACCGTTTTTCCGGTCCCTGGACCGCCCTCAATGATCACGACCTTTGGAGCATCGGCAGAGGCTTCTGTGACCGCAGCGAGTACCGACTCAAAGACGGTCTTCTGATCATCGATCAGAACGAACTCAGGCTTGCCCTCCATCAGACCACTCAGCGCTTCAGCCAACGCCTTGGATGGGCGAGTCTTGCCGGTGGAAAGCTCGTAGAGCACCTCTTTGTTGTCGCCGTAATAGATGTGCTGCTTGAGGAAGCTTCTCAGCTTCGTCAGTTCGTCTGGGCCCTTAAGGAATAACGGTGCCTTGCTGGTATAGGCGTCGTAGTGAGCCGAGTCGATAACGCCATCGCTGACATAGTTATGCAGATAGGCGCAGGGGCGGACTTGGATGCCTTTGTCATAGACAGCCTCATTGAAACCCTCCAGCAAAGTGGCGTACGACCACACCTGATAGGACGGGTGAATGGTTTCAACATGACTGCCACCTAGCACCGTTTTTACGATTGCATCCTTGCTGGTGGCGCTGGCTTTGCTCCACTGCTTCAGTTCGACTAGCACTGCATTTTTTGTCTGATGTTGATCGTGGCCTGTCAACAAGAAGTCGATGCGTTTCATGGACTGCGGAATGTGCAGCTCAATGGCCACGCCAGCGTCATCCGGCAGATCCTTATCGCGTAGGACCTTGGCCATATAAGTCAGCGAACCTTGCCAAGATCTGATCTCCGAAGCGGCTACTTTCTTGCCCGTGGCCTCTTTGAAGTGCTTGAGGATGACCTCTTCGATATCGTCGTTATCGCAAACGTCGAGGAAGTGCTGTTTGGTCGCGGCGTAAACGATCACGAATAGTCCTTAGAGCCCAGAGGGTCAGAGTTGGTCGTACTTCTTGCTAGTGCTTTTGGCTTTGTCGACGGGGTACTTCTGACCGTTCAACGCGAGTTTGCTGGTCACCGCTTCGTTGAGGTCGATGCCCAAAACAGTGCTTAGGCGCACCAGGTACATCAGTACGTCAGCCAATTCGTCCTTCACTGCTTGAGCGGTTTCTGGGCGTTTGGCTGCATCCAAGGCATCGGCTTCGCTCATCCATTGGAAGATTTCGCAGAGCTCTCCGGTTTCACCGGTGAGGGCCAGGAGCAGGTTCTTGGGGGAGTGGAACTGCTGCCAGTCGCGGTCGTCGGCAAAGCGCTGTAGCGCGGTTGCTAAGCGGGTGATGTCGAGTAATGGGGGGGAGTCAACAGCGGTGCTCACAATCTCGCCTCTTGGTTGACTACAGCTGGTGCGACAGGGAGCTGTGTCAGAAATGGGAAGGGGGATTGTAGGAGATTTCGTTTTTTGGGGAAGGTTTTTTGCTGGTGTACGTTGAGGGGATTTGTATGAAGCCCCACCGTATCTTGTATGGCCATCATCGTGCCGCCCTGTCATCATCCACCCCATACGACTATGGGATAGACCCGACGCCACTTCTGTCACCCGCTATCAAGATTTAGAACATAAGCCTGTAATAAAAGGATTTAAGATGCTGCAAAATTTGAAGATTGCCCTCCTAACCAAAGATCAAAATGTATGGTTCATACGTGCAGAAAAAGGGAGGTATGCCAAACACTTTCGTGCAGGAGGTGTAATTGCAATTGAACACTTGGAAAGGGCTTATGACGAAAACATTCCCAGTGAACTACCTACTGAGGAATTTCTTAAGGCTCGATTGTTAAGTAACGAAAAATATAGTGAATTTCGGGATAATACAGACGGGAAGGAGAGCCGAAAACTCAATAGGTCCGGATTCAATGTTCTAAATCAAATCAAACGGTTTGCAAACGAAATAAGGTGCGGTGATCTAATTGTCACTCGAAACGAAAAGGATGACGGCTACAGCTTCGGTATCTGCAGTGAAACTATTCCGTATATTGATCATGCCCCCATTCGTGTGCCGATTACCAAGAAAGATGGTACCCCCGGATTTGAGCGGTCTACCCTAACGTATAAACTCCGAAAACGTGTGGTTTGGGGGCCGTCAATCTCTCGGTCTGAACTACCTGGTGCGGTTAGAAAGGCTACAAGCGGTCAGCAGACAGTTACGTGCTTAAATAATCACAAAGAAAAAATCTTTCATTTAATTTACCCATTTTTCACAGATGGTGAATCACTGTTTTTTTCAAACAAAATCAAAACCAATCATCGTGTAAATGCCCTTGCTATAGGTAAATTATTCCAGAACGTTGCGCTAATAAAAGGTCTTAGTGAGGCGCTTCTTGGTGAAGGTGCTTTTGATATTAATCAGTTGTCAGGTTTAATTGAGAGTGCAATACTTCTAGGGAAAAGTGACATAGTTACATGTCAAGCTGAGTTTATGTCTCCTGGTGATATGTGGTGCAGAATACCGCTTGTTGGAGACACTCTTGCAAATCAGCTTTTTGCTTGTGTTTTAGCCTGTCTTTTACTTACGGGGCAAGTAAATTCCACGGAGATAGCCAATTTAACGAACAATGAGGCTACACCAACACTTGCTATAAAGAATGATAGTAGTGACATATTTCTTGACAGATATAAAACGCCAGCGATATCCCAGAAGCTAAAATCAATCGCAAAGTCCGCTGGCTCTCAAGCTGAAAAGATAGAGAATAGCGAAAGTCAAGAGCACACAATCATTGAGGTAAAGAAAAGCTTAAATCTAAATGTTACAAAGGTGGATACTCAAAAGCTTGAAAACTTCGAGTTCGGCATCAACGTATTAGAGATAGGGAGATCTCATGAAAATCCTTGAACCAATTAGTAGCGCTCTGTTAATAACTGGATGTATTTATGCTACAGGTACAAGCCAGAATAGCGCATTTATGCGTGGGTTCGGCATTAACCCAGAGTTTAGTCAGCCATCGATTGACAAAATATTATATGACGGAGGACTCATCACGTTTGAGGTTTTCTATGAGCATTTAAAGTGGATTTCATTGTTTGCTCTAGCTGTTTTGCTTGTTATGGTTTTTATTTGGGGTGTGGTGAGGTTTATAAGTCCTGGGTTGGTAGCTACTGTGGTTGCTAGTGTGTTGAGTCGGGTTGATCAAATAAAAGGCGCATTAAGCTATACACCAGTCGGCATTCTTTTGCTTCTTTATATAATGTATTTGTGTTTTTCGTCATACCAAAAATCTCAGGAAGTCGGGGTGAAGCTTTCAGAGGTATTCATGGAGAGCTGTCATTGGGTGGTTTTAAAAGATAAGAAAAGTACTACCAAGGCCTGTGCATTCAGGAAGGATAAAGACTCTATTTGGTATTACACCATTAAAGAAGGAAGTTTGGATATAAATTCCAAGCTGCTGGCAGGACTAGACCAGGTCACCTATTTGGAACCTCAGGAAAACTCGACTAGCTCCGAGCCCCCTAAAGATAAGAAAGAGAGCTTGTAGCTTTTAAGATCTGAGTGCATTTGTATCTAAAGGTGCACGAAAATCTATTTTGAATGACGTGTTGGGTAGAGTTCAACGCTATCAATAGAGTTGGTCGATAAGTTATTTGTGATGATTTTTAAGGTGTCGTAAAGGTTGAGTGCTTGACAGGGTTCGCTAAGCTCAAGGTAGGTTCATAGTTTTGCGATTTGCTTTTCTATGACAAGTCTTAAGCAGTATCTTGTCCGTGAGTAACTCTTGTTGGGAGGGATATAAAGCCGGGCTAGGCCGGCTTTATATCCCTCTAATTCATACCTGAAAGTCCCGTATTTCAATTACTGCCAACACATCCCGCACATCCTGCAGCAACAACCGGGCGGTATTAGTCACCGTACCGATGTCCTTGTCGCTGGAGTCTCTCAACATAGTACAGGCCATCAAACTCAGATAATCGAGTGCAGTAACCAACCGCTCACTAGCACACGCATGCAAATCCACCAACGGCGCATGGCTGTCGATAAACAGCACCGGTCCATCGCTAGCAATTGGGGTTAGAGGGATAAAGCGTTCGGATGGATTTTGAGTATTCATGGTGTCGTTTCTTCCAAAGAATGAAAAATCGCCACCTGTTGCTGCGAATCAACTGGGTGGCAGCTGTACGCGGGTTCGCAGACCGAGGAAAGAAACAAACCCGGCAGACCCAGAGGTCTCCCACGCACAGCTGCCATAAACGAAGCGCAGGCGGAGTTTGCCTGAGTTGTCATTGACTGTGTTGTTTGATTCTTTCTGTTGGGCTGCGAAACCCTGTCGCTGACCGGGGTCAGCAGACAGAGGAACTATAGGTGTTGGGGTAATGACGGCGCAGTAGGATCTATCTAGTTTGGCTGTAAGGGTCGTCTGTGTTTGCCTCTCAACCCCTTCAGCAGATTGCCCAACGGCCGGTTGGACAATTTCAGTGTTCGGCCAGGTTGCTGCTGCGGCAAAGAGCGCTATCAACGAGCGGTTAATGAGTCGCCGCAATAGGTATGTCTGAACAATCGGGGTGTGCCGGTTTGGGGCCGCTGCGCGGCCCATCGCAGCCTCGCTGGCGCTCGGCAGCGGCTACGGGACCGTAGCGATACCCTCTGATCCTCCCGCCGACTTTGCTATCCTGCGCGCCTTTTATTGATTGCAAGGAGCGCAGGCATGACCCAGTCCGTTGGTGGCGGGAGGCGAGTGGGGGCAGGGAAGTGGGGTGGTTTGCTTCGCCTGGGGCATTTTCTGTCTCGGATGGCTTCGGTGCTGTTTGTGGGCATGGCGCTGAGTGTGCCCACGGCCCACGCCGACCCCATCACTACCTATCGCGGCACGCTTGGTGATACGCCGGTGGAGCTGGCGCTGACCTATGACTCGCAATACGGCGGCGGGATGTCTGGCTATTGGTTTAGCGAGGCCCAGCGCTTGCCGATTCCTCTGGAGCTGACGCCGTTTTGGCCGGACCGGGGGCTGGTGATCAATATCATGGATAACCCGACGTTGCCGGCGGCAGCGGTGTCGTTGCAGCCGTTTGCCGAGGGGGCGCATGTGTTGCAGGGGGCGTTTGTCGATTTGCGCACGGGCGTGCAGCAGCCGTTGCAGTTGCAGCGGGTGATGCGGTTTGGCGGGAATCAGCGGGAGGCCTTCGAGGGCGATCTGTTGCAGCCGGCGGCGGACAAGCAGTTCTATTTCAGTGTGCATGCCGTGCGCAATGCCGGGGAGGACACGGGGCGGGTGGACAATATCCGGGTGCTGAGCCGGGCCACCGGCGAGGTAGTGCAGGAGGTCGGGGGGCAGTGGTGCCTGTCGCCGACCGGGACCCGGACGCTGACCTTCGAGCATTTCGATGCTGACTCGACCATCGATTTCCAGGTGCAGGGCTACAGCTTGAACGGCCCGTACGGCAGTGTGCTGTGCGCGCCGACCGAGTATTACCTGTATCACCCGGCGACCCAGGCGTATCTGCGTCATCCGCAGTTGGAGCAGTTCGCCGCAGAAGGCACGCTGCGCTTTGCTCCGGGCGGGCAGATGGAATTCAGCAAGCAGGACTTTATCAACTACAGTGCGGGCACCCGGAGTTGGGATTATTACCGTGTGATCAGCCCTGACCGGCTGGAATTCATTCAGTCTGGCGAGGAGCGTTTCTGATGCGTCTGGGTAACTTTTTTCGCGGGCTGGCGGCGTTGTTGCTGGTGGTGTGGCTGTTGCCGGCGCAGGCCTCCAGTGGGGTGTATCAGGGCACCTTGGGCAAGCAGGCCATTGTGCTGACGATAGGCAGCCAGAATGCGCTGTACCAGGCGACCTATGCCTACCAGCGCTACCGCACGCCGATCCGCCTCAAGCCGACCTTCAGTTTCAGCAACAAGGTGCTGGCCCTGGACGAGCTGGACGAGCAGGGGCTGCCGGTGGCGCGCTTGCAGTTCAACGACTTGATGGTCAGCCGCCAGAGCGAGCAGGTGCGCGGCAGTTGGACCAGCTATCGCACGGGCAAGACCTTGCCCATTGCCTTGAAGCTGGTGGCCCTGGTGGATTCGGACCGCTCGTGGCCGCAGCCGAGCACGACGCTGTTGCAGAGCGCATCCACCCAACGCTGGTATTTCCAGGTGCCGATGCAGGGCAATGACCGGCGGATAACCGCGATCGAGGTGGTGGACAAGGCCAGCGGCAAACCGTTGCAGACCCTGGCGCTGGCGGAGCGGGGTTGTCTGTATCAAGGGGTCGATATGTTGCAGGTGCAGTCGGAGGGGGAGAGCTTGCGGCTCAGCTTGAGAGGCTGCAAGGTGCCGGGGTTTCAGTGGAATGAGGGCGGTGGGCGGTTTGAGCCGTTGCCTTGAGCCGGGTTGATTTGTAGGTGTGTCTGCCGGGGCGGGTTGGCAGGTTTTGCGGTTGCTGTGCAACCGATCGCAGCCTCGCGGGCTCGGCAGCGGCTACAAGGGCTGTGATCGAGCAGTACGCTCTACAGGATGGGCGTTAGCGGGCGTTGCATGATCAGGGTGCGTTCCTCGCCATGGAACTGCTCGCGCAGGGTGTGGAAGCCCAGGCGGGCGTAGAAGCCTTCAGCGGTGATCGAGGCGGGGACGGTCAGCTGGGTGAAGCCGGCGTCCAGGGCCTGGCGTTCGAGTTCGGCCAGCAGTTGGCGGCCGATGCCTTGGCCTTGCCTTGCCGGGGCGACGAAAACCGAGCGCACGACCGCGCCGTCGAGGCTGGCGGTGCCGACGATATCGCCGGCAGCCTGGGCCACGAATACCTGGCGTTGGTTCAATAAGTGACGTACGGCTTGCGGGTTGAAGCTGTGTTGCACCTGGGCGATCACGGCGGCGGGGTAGTCCTGGGCATTGCTGGTGTGCAGGGTGGCGATGATCAGGCGGCTGATGGCTTCGGCGTCCTGTTCGTTGGCGCGGCGGATTTCGCAGTCCATGTGAAGAGTCCTTTGGGAGGGGGCGGTTACCAACTGCCGTAGGGGATGCCGTATTTCTCTATATACCGCTTGGAGTTCTCGGGTAGGGGGTAATAATGTCCGTTGGATTTACCCTGGTGCGGCCCCAGCGGTTCAATCTCAGCTTGCGCACGGGCGACTTTGACCGTGTTGCGGCATTCATCTCTGACCCAAACTTGTACGATGCCGCCGGGGGCCAGCCCTAAATAGACCGATGCCATATAGCGAGCAGTCTGGTGCGGAGTTTCCGGGCAGCGTCGGTTAGTCGAGATAGTCATGATTTTCCGGGCCTCTTCCGGGATGTCGATCCATACCCGATAGGTTTGTGGTTCAACCACCGATTGCCAGCGTACGAAAATGCGCTTGGGCAGGTCCGCGCCGACCACTGACTTAGCGCTACCTCCACCCCCACCACCCCATCCTCTGGCCCACTCTTTGTTGTAACCCATATCCCCACCCGCAGCGGAGCCGCCGCCAGTACGACGGAATAGCTTGCCGTTGATATCTTCAACGGCGCTGTCTTCAACCCAGACTTTCATATAGAACGGCTCGATGAAGCCAAGCTCCCACCAAGGATCTTTGGGATCGTTTTTTCCGGATAGGGGGTCGCTGGCCTGACAGCCAGTCAACAGAAGTGCGCCCAGCAGGGCGATGAATACTCTCATTACCAAAGCGTCCAGTCAGGTACGTGAGGGTGTTGCACACGCACGGCATCTGCCGTGGGGGCGTTGATATAAACGACTTTAAGGCTGCCGCCATCCTGTTTGCCAAGCGGGTGGTTCCAGTGAGCCGATAGATGGATATAACGCAGCTTGAGCATGGTTTCCTCGGCTGGAGTCGTACTGTAGTCACCGGCTACAAATCTGTCACAGAGGGCTTGCAGCTCTTGCGGGATCGCGTAGTCCGGGTCTTGTTCGTCGATGGTGTTGAGGCGTACGCCGTTCTCCTTGGCCAACTCATACATCACACGGAGATACACCCTCGATAGTCTGTTGCTCATCGGGCGCTTGAGCTGCACGCCCACATACACTCGTTTTTGTCGTAAGCCGAGACGGTCCTGCGGATCTTGCGGCAGAACCATCGGCTCCGGTGTGACGATCTCCAGCCATTGTTCGGGCCAGCCTTCGGCCAACCAGCGTTTTCTTGTCTGGGCCGCTTCCCGGTAAATCGAGGTCTGGGTCACGTCAGTATTGATTGGCACTTCCAGCGCTTGCATCGGACTGACCAGGACACACTCCTGTACCTCATCCAGATAGCCGCCGCCGATATCCGAGTGTGCGCCGGGTAGGGTGATTTCCATGTGGTCGGGTTTGACCCGGCTCAGGGCAAAGTTGGCGCGGTACTCGTCGCGGGCGACCAACTGGACTACTGAGCGAAAGTATCGACGGTCGAGGTGCAGTTTGATTCCTGGGGTAATGGCGCTGCGCACGTTACCCAGATTACTCACGCCGGCAACCGACGGTACCGTGTCGAACAGGCCGATAAAACCCATGTCGACATCGTGGCCGTACTGTCGATTGAAGTTAGGGCTGAAGGCTTTGGACTGGTCGTACAGAGTCAGTTCAAGCGGGCCGACCCAACGCACGACTTCATTGGCGAAATGCCGGGCCGCCGCCGCGCCTCGGCTAAAGCCGAAAGCATCGAAGGTCAGCGAAGTGATTTCACTTTCGGGATTATCTTCGTGGACTTCACGGATACGTTCCTCGATCGCACGAAATGCTTTCCGCACGCATCCAGAGATTCCTGTGTCGCCACGCCCTGTGCCCGAGGTGATCAGGCTATCTTTCTCACCTGGCTGTGTGCCGATCCCATCGATGTAGATTGAGCGATAGGCTAGCTTTTGAATTTCTCCACCTTCGACTTTCCGGTTGGAAAAGTACAAATCACTCAACCGCTTAACATTGCTCACATCATTCCCATAACTGCTCTCCGGATCCTTCATATACGGCTTGCAACTGCCCTCAAGATCCTTGGGCTCGATAGGGTGCTGAGCCCCACACAACTGCCCCATGGCCGAATTGCTGGCGTTATTACCCGTGCCATCGAAAAACACCCCGATACGCAACGCCACCCGAATCTTTTCGGGCGGTGGCGTAGGCTCTTTGGCGTATTTCTCGTATTGCGCCCAGAGCTGTTCGCCATAGCTGGGTTGCTCGGTTTCGGCGGCTCGTTCGGTGGGGCGCTCATTGGGATTGGCGGGCCGTAGAAGTCTGGGCATCGGCCCGGGTCCGTTGCTGGCCATGGCTGGTCCTGGTGCGGTCGAGGAGGGTGTCGAAGACCGTACCGGGAGGGGTGGGCGATGGATTTAGGAGGAATCTGCAAGAGGCGGAGCAGGTGCTGATTTGGTTGTAGGAGCGATGGATTGCCGGGGTGTTTTTGTTGTCTGGGCGGGCGTTATCGCGAGCAAGCTTCGCTCCTACGGAAGCGGTAGGAGCGAGAAGCTCAGTGCCAGGCGCCTAGCGCTCCGAGGCTGAGCATCACGGCTGCCAGCATGCCTACCAGGGCAAACAGCTGTTGCAGCCTTGGCCCTGCCAGGTAGCGGGCGACCTGGCGCCCGGCGATCAGCCCCAGCACCGCGCCGATGGCGAAGGGGGCGCCCACGGCCCAGTGCATCACGCCGCTGAGGCTGGCGGTGACCACGCTGCCGGCGGACACCAGGGCGATCACCGCCAGGGAGGTGGCGACGATGCTTTTGCTGTCGAGGTTGGTGTAGCGGGTCAGGGCCGGGATGATCACGAAGCCGCCGCCGACGCCGAGCAGGCCGGACAGCAGCCCCGAGAGCAGGCCGGTGACGGTCAGGGCGCGGGCGCAGGGCAGGGTCCAGCGCAGGCGGCCTTGCAGCGGGTTGAGCACGCAGGGCTGGAAGGCCGCGCGCGGGGCCGGTCGGCCGTGGCGCAGTTCGTGGGTGGCCTTGAGCAGGATGCGTCCGCAGGCGTACAGCAGCACCGCGGAAAACAGCAGGGCCAGGGGCAGGTTCGGCAGGCGGTGGGCCAGCCACAGGCCGACCGGCGCCATGAGGACGCCGATGGCGGCGACGAAGCCGGCGGCGCGGTAGCGCACGATGCCTTCGCGCAAGCCCAGCACCGCGCCGACGCTGGCCGCCAGGCCCACCGCGAGCAGGCCGATGGGCGCCGCCTCGACCATGCTCAGGCCGAGGCCGAACACCAGCAGCGGCACCGCGAGAATGCCGCCGCCGGCGCCAGTCAATGCCAGGATCGCCCCGATCAACGCGCCGAGGCCGGCGCCTAACAAGTTGTACTCACTCATGATTGCGGCAGGTCATCCGTCACCAGGGTCGGGCGCGCCAGCCACTCATGGCCCTTGAGCATGCCGCGCCAGTACAGCGGTGGCAGGATGCGTTCCTTCAGCCACCAGGCGCGGCGGGTCGGCTGGCGCCCGTCGAGCACCCAGGCCGGAAAGCTCGGCGCGACCTTGCCGCCGTAGGTGAATTCGGCGAGGACGATCTTGCCGCGCTCCACCGTCAGCGGGCAGGAGCCGTAGCCGTCGTACTGCGCCCGGGTCGGCAGGCGCTTGAGGTTCACCAGTACGTTGGTGGCCACCACCGGCGCCTGCTTGCGCGCCGCCGCGGCGGTTTTCGCGTTGCTGGTATTGGTGCCGTCACCGAGGCCGTGGATATTGCTGTAGCGCTTGTGCTGCAGGCTGTGCGGGTCGACGTCGATCCAGCCGGCGGCGTCGGCCAGCGGGCTATTGCGAATGAAATCCGGCGCGGTCTGTGGCGGCACCACGTGCAGCATGTCGAACGGCAATTTGACGCGCTCCTGCTGGCCCTCGGCGCCGTTGCGCACGAAGGTCGCGCGCTGGTTGGGGCCGTCCACCGCCACCAGGTTGTGGCCGAAGTCCAGGGCGATGCCGTACTTCTTCACGTATTCCATCAGCGCCGGCACGTAGTCCGGCACGCCGAACAGCACGCCACCGGCATTCAGGAAGCGCGTCTCGATCTGCCCCAGGCGGCCATTACGCAGCCAGTGGTCGCAGGACAGGTACATGGCCTTCTGCGGCGCGCCGGCGCATTTGATCGGCATCGGCGGCTGGCTGAACAGCGCCTGGCCTTGCTTGAGGTTCTGCGCCAGTTGCCAGGTGTAGGGCGCCAGGTCGTAGCGGTAGTTGGAGGTCACGCCGTTCTTGCCCAGGGTTTCGCTCAGGCCGTCGATGGCGTTCCAGTCGAGCTTGAGGCCCGGGCACACGATCAACTGGTCATAACCCAGCAGGCGGCCGTCGTTGAGCAGCAGGGCGTTGTGCTCCGGCTCGAAGCTGCTCACCGCGGCCCGGATCCATTTCACCCCCGTGGGGATCAGCGAGGCCATGGAGCGGGCGGTGTCTTCGGCGCGGAACACCCCGGCGCCGACCAGGGTCCAGCCGGGCTGGTAGTAGTGGGTGTCGGCCGGGTCGATGATGGCGACGTCCAGGTGCGGCTCGCGGCTGATCAGGCTGGACGCGGTGGCGATCCCGGCGGCACCGCCGCCGACGATCAGGACCTGGTGGCTGCCGTTGACGGCAAGTGGATTGGGGGCAATAGGGCGCATGGCATCGTCTCCTGGTGGAGTGGCGTTATCTTTTTTAAAGGGCGTTGAGCGGGATCTTCAGGTAGCTCACGCCGTTGTCGTCGGGTTCGGGGAACTGGCCGCTGCGCATGTTGACCTGCACCGAAGGCAGGATCAGCACCGGCATGTCCAGGGTCGCGTCGCGGGCTTCGCGCATCGCCACGAAGCTGTCTTCGTCGATGCCCTGGTGGATATGGATGTTGTTGGCGCGCTGTTCGGCGACCGTGGTCATGTATTGCAGCTCGCGGCCGTTGGGCAGGTAGTCGTGGCACATGAACAGGCGGGTCTGCGGGGGCAGGGCGAGGATCTTGTGGATGGAGCGGTACAGGGTACGCGCGTCGGCCCCGGGGAAGTCGCAGCGGGCGGTGCCGTAGTCGGGCATGAACAGGGTGTCGCCGACGAAGGCCACCGTCTCTTCACCCTCTTGCACCAGATAGGTCATGCACGCCGGGGTATGGCCGGGGGTGTGCAGGGCGCGGGCCTGGAGGTTGCCGATGGCGAAGCGGCTGTCGTCCTCCAGCAGCACGTCGAACTGGCTGCCGTCGCGGGCAAAGCCCTGGCCTTCGTTGAATAGCTGGCCGAAGGCGTGTTGCACCTGGGTGATCCGGTTGCCGATCGCCACCCGGGCGCCGAGCTGCGCCTTGAGGTAGGCCGCGGCGGACAGGTGATCGGCGTGCACGTGGGTTTCGAGGATCCAGTCGACCTGGGCATCGAGCTCGCGGACTCGGGCGATCAGCTTGTCGGCGGACTCGGTGCGGGTGCGGCCGGACTTGGGGTCGTAGTCCAGCACGCTGTCGATCAGCGCGCAGCGCCGGGTGCCCTGGTCCATCACCAGGTAGCTGATGGTCCACGTCTGGCTGTCAAAAAAGGCTTCTACGCACAGCGATGCGCCGATGATCATGGGGCTCTCCGAACAATAGGGTGACGCCGGCCGTGGCTGGCGATCGCTTCTTGGACTGTCAATAACCGTGCCAATCCCGGCACGCGGTTCTGAACGCCAATTCATTGAATTCAAAGGCTTGTGACGCGCGTTCGAGCTGTCACTGCCAATAATGGCTGGCAGTCGATTGGCAGTGGGTGGCAGAAAATGGCAGAAGTCGCAGCCTTGGTTTAAGCTGCCGCGCAATGCCCAGGAGTTGCCATGCCCCAGTCCCCCAATGCCCTCGCCAGTGCTGAAATGTTAGCCCTGATGTCCTATCTGGAACATGACGCGCAACCGACGATCCTGTTAGACACCGACTACAACATCCTCGCCGCCAACACCGCCTACCAGCGCCAGTTCGGCGTCGAGGGCAAGCCCCATGTCGGCGCCAAGTGCTACCGGGTATCCCATCAGTTCGCGGTGCCGTGCGACCAGGCCGGCGAACACTGCCCGATGCGCAAGGCCTTCGAGACGCGGTTGCCCGAGCGCCTGCTGCATATCCATCACACCCCGCGCGGGCCGGAGCATGTGGATGTCGAGCTGCGGCCGATCCTCGGCGATACGGGGCAGGTGGTGGCCTATGTCGAGCGTTTGAGTTCGGTGGCGGTGGCCTCGGTGCAGCCGCAGCAGAAGGGCCTGGTGGGGCGCTCGCCGGCGTTCAACCAGGCGCTGAGCGCCTTGCAGCGAGCGGCGCCGTCGCAGATCCCGGTGCTGTTGCAGGGCGAATCCGGGACCGGCAAGGAGCTGTTCGCCCGCGCCCTGCACGACGGCAGCCCGCGCGCCAGTGGGCCGCTGGTGGTGGTCGATTGCACCGGCCTGACCGAGTCGCTGCTGGAGAGCGAGCTGTTCGGCTATGAGAAGGGCGCGTTCACCGGGGCCTTGCAGCGCAAGATCGGCCTGGCCGAAGCGGCCCATGGCGGCACGCTGTTTCTCGACGAGATCGGCGAGGTGCCGCTGGCGATGCAGGTCAAGCTGTTGCGGCTGATCGAGTCGGGCAGCTTCCGCCCGGTGGGCAGCCTGCGCACCGTGCATTCGGACTTCCGCCTGGTTTCGGCGACCCACAAGCCGCTCAAGGAAATGGTCGCCGCCGGCACTTTCCGCCAGGACCTGTACTACCGCATCAGCGCCTTCCCGATCCGCCTGCCGGCCTTGCGCGAGCGTAGCGACGACCTGCCGTTGCTGATCGACAGCCTGCTGCAACGCCTGGCGCCCGGCGCCGTGCCCAGGGTGGCCCCCGAGGCCCTGGAGCGCCTGGGCCTATACGCCTACCCGGGCAATATCCGCGAGTTGCGCAATATCCTCGAACGAGCACGCTTGTTCAGCGACGACGGGGTGATCCGGGTCGAGGACCTGCCCGAGGAACTGCGCGCCGACCACGCCAGCGCCGCGCCGCCGACCCGTCGCCGCAGCGGCAAGGACCTGGAACAACTGGCCCACGCCCTGGAAGTGTTCGACGGCTCGCGCAGCGAACTGGCCAAGGCCCTGGGCCTGAGCGAACGCACCTTGTACCGGCGCTTGAAGGCGTTGGGCATCGCGGGGCGTTGAGTCCGCAGCTGCCCCTTTGGTGTCATTCCCCCCTCGATTTCCCGGCGTGCCAGGGACGGCCGGGAACTCCCTCTCGATATTGAAATGTACCGGACGCTTGTGTAGCCGCTGCCGAGCCACAGGCGAGGCTGCGATCGAGCGGCACGCTCGCAGCGGGCTTGTGGGCGCTGGAGACCCTGCGGGTCTATCGCAGCCTCGCTGGCGCTCGACAGCGGCTACAGGATGGTGATTCCCCTCGATATTCGGGTATGCCAATGCTGGTGTAGCCGCTGCCGAGCCGCAGGCGAGGCTGCGATCGAGCGGCACGCTCGCTGCGGACTTGAGGGCGCTGGAGACCCTGCGGGTCTATCGCAGCCTCGCTGGCGCTTGGCAGCGGCTACAGGATGGTGGTCGCTCTCGATATTCGGGTGTGCCGGTGCTGGTGTCGCCGCTGCCGAGCCGCAGGCGAGGCTGCGATCGAGCGGAACGCTCGCGGCGGACTTGAGGACGCTGGAGACCCTGCGGGTCTATCGCAGCCTCGCTGGCGCTCGACAGCGGCTACAGGATGGTGGTCGCTCTCGATATTCGGGTATGCCGGTGCTGGTGTAGCCGCAGGCGAGGCTGCGATCGAGCGGCACGCTCGCGGGGATCTTGCGGGCGCTGGAGACCCTGCGGGTCTATCGCAGCCTCGCTGGCGCTTGGCAGCGGCTACAGGATGGTGGTCGCTCTCGATATTCGGGTGTGCCGGTGCTGGTGTAGCCGCTGCCGAGCCGCAGGCGAGGCTGCGATCGAGCGGAACGCTCGCGGCGGACTTGAGGACGCTGGAGACCCTGCGGGTCTATCGCAGCCTCGCTGGTGCTCGGCAGCGGCTACAGGGGATTTGTGCGATAGGGCACGATGGCGACACGCCGTGGTCGTAGCTTTCAGTCCTCTTTCATCTGTCGCCCGGGCCTGTCGCGCCGGGCCTTTCAGGAGCTGCCATGAGCCAGGATGTCCTTGCCACCGAAACCAATCGTCGCCAGTTGCAGCAGATCATTTCCGGCCTGTCCGACGGGGTCATCCTGCTGGAAGCGGACCGGCGCATCGTCTGGGCCAACGAGGCGGCGCTGGCCATGCACGGGGTCGACGAGGTCGGCGAACTGGGGGCCAACGATCGCGAGTACGCCGAACGTTTCGCCCTGCGCTATCGCAACAACCACCCGCTGGCGCTGGAGAGCTACCCGATCAACCGGGTGGCCGCCGGGGAGACGTTCAGCGATGTGGTGGTGGAAGTGCGCAGCGGCGAGGGCGAGCAGGAGCGCACCTGGGTGCACCGGGTACGCAGCATGATCCTCACCGACAGCGCCGGCGTGGTGGAGTCCCTGGTGCTGATCCTCAGCGATGCCACCGAGTGGGCCAGCGCCGAGCAGCGTTTCGAGAAGACCTTCAATTCCAACCCGGCGCCGGCGGTGATCTGCCGCCTCAGCGACCTGCGCTACATCAAGGTTAACCAGGGCTTTCTGGAGATGACCGGCTATGCCCGCGATCAGGTGATCGGCCGTTCGGTGTACGAGGTGGATGTGTTGCACGGCGCCGAGCGCAAGGACCTGGCCATCGAGCGCCTGGGCCAGGGCGCGACCATTCCGCAGATGGAGGCCCAGCTGCGCCTGCCCGAAGGCGGCAGCAAGCTGGTGATAGTCGCCGGCCAGCCGCTGGATATCCATGAAGAAGACTGCATGCTGTTCACCTTCATGGACCTGGAGCCGCGACGCAAGGCGGAGACGGCCCTGCGCCAGAGCGAAGAGCGCTTTGCCAAGGCCTTTCGCCTGACCCCGGTGCCGACCCTGGTGTGCAGCGCCGACAACCAACAGATCGTCGACATCAACGAGGCCTTTCTCGAGAGCACTGGCTATACCGCCGAGGAGCTGCTGGGCAAGACGGTGGAGGAGGTCGGGTTCATTGCCGGGCCTCACGCCTGTGCACGGTTGTTCGCCGTGCTGGAGAAGAGCAGCGATGTCCGGGGCGCCGACCTGCGGGTGAAGAAGAAGGGCGGCGAACTGATCGATTGCGTGGTCTCGGCCGACACCGTGAACATCCAGGACAAGCCCAGCTACCTGCTGGTGCTGATGGACATCACCGAGCGCAAGCGCTCGGAGCTGGAGCTGGTGGCGGCGATCGAGGAGGTGATGCGCGACGCTTCCTGGTTCAGCCAGACCCTGATCGAAAAACTGGCCAATGTGCGCAGCGCCAACCAGGCCGAACTGCCCAGCGCTTCCTATACCGACCTCACCGCTCGCGAGCGCGATGTCCTGGGGCTGATCTGCGAGGGCCTGGCCGACAAGGAGATCGCCGCGCGCCTGCAACTGGCGCCGAGCACGGTGCGCAATCACGTGGCCACGGTGTATTCCAAGCTGGCGGTGCACAGTCGCGCCGAGGCCATTGTGTGGGCGCGCGAGCGCGGCCTGTTCGCCGGCGAGCGGCGCGTCAAGGGGCAGCGCTAGCAGTACAAATGCCCCAGTGCCATCAGTGCAAATGGTGCTGTTGCCCCGCGTTGCCGGTTTCTAGGCTGAGGGTCTGCGGTCCGTGTCTGCCACGGATCGCCCTCAAGATCATCAGTTGAAGGAATACACGATGCGTAGCGAACAGATCAAAGGCGCGGTGGGTGCGGCGACCGGCAAGGCCCAGGGCGCGGTGGGCGAACTGCTCGACGACTCTCAGATGCGCCTGGAAGGTGCCGCCCGCGAAGCCGCCGGGCAGTTGCAGCAAAGCTATGGCGATGCCCTGGACGGTGTCTCCCGCTTCGTCCGCGAGAAACCCCTGGCCAGTGTCGCCCTTCTCGCAGGGGTCGGCCTGCTCGCCGGCCTGTTGCTGCGTCGTCGTTGAGGCGCCCGGGTGATTGCCCAGGCGCAGTTGCGCCGCCTCATCGAACAGGGCTTCGCGCCCCTGGCCTGTGCGTTCAGCACCGGTGCCGATTCCACCCTCACGCTGCGGGTCTATGAGCCGCAAAGCGGCCGGGTCGACCTGGTGGTCACCGGCATCAACCTGCGCCGGCTGGAGACCGAGGCCGATGTGCAGGCGATGATCGAGGAACTGCGGTACGAGTTGCAGAGCAATTCCATCAACCAGCTGTATTTGTCCTGACCGCCGCCGCCGCTCTTCCGTAGGAGCGAGGCTTGCCCGCGAAAAAACCTCATGGCAACGCGGTGCTTCAGGCTCTGCGCGTTATCGTTGGCCTCCATCGCGGGCAAGCCTCGCTCCTACAGACAGGCGCCGTCATTAGGCAGGCGTCGTCATTCAGCTCTTGGCGATCAGGCTCGGCCGGCAGTCGAGGCTAAGGCGCGCGCCGCCGCTGGGGCTGCTGCCGACGTCGAGCTTGAAGCCGTGCAGGTTGACGATGGCCGCGACGATCGACAGGCCCAGGCCGAAGCCGCCGTGGGAGTTGCTGTCGTCGACCCGGTAGAAGCGCTGGAACACCGCCTGGCGTTCGGCCTCGGGAATCCCGGGGCCGGAGTCGAGGACTTCCAGGCGCGTGTGGCCGCCGTCCTCGACCCCGCGCAGGGTCACCTCGCCGCCCGGCGGGGTGAACTTGATCGAGTTGCTCAGCAGGTTGGCCAGGGCCTCGAACAGCAGGGCGCGGTCGCCGGTCAGTTGCGGCAGCGTGTCGGGCGCCTCCAGGGTCAGGGTCAACTGGCCTTCCTCGGCCAGCGGCAGGTAAAAGTCATGCAGTTCTTGCAGCAGCGGCAGCGGGTCGAGTTCGACGAAGCCCGAGCGGCGCTGGTGATCCTCGATCTCGGAAATCCGCAGCAGCCCGCGAAAGCGCGCCATCAGCCGGTCGGCCTCGCCCAGCACCTGGTCCAGCTGCACCGCCTCGGGCGTGCCTTCGGCGGCCTGCTGCTGCATGCGGTACAGCTGCGCGCGCAGGCGGGTCAGCGGGGTGCGCAGGTCATGGGCGATGTTGTCGCACACGCCCTTGACCTCGTTCATCAGCCGCTCGATGCGGTCGAGCATGGCGTTGACGATGGCCGCCAGCATGTCCAGCTCGTCGCGGCGGTTGGACAGCGGCAGGCGGTGGGTCAGGTCGCCGGCGACTATCGCCTCGGCGCTGGCCTGGATCCGGCGGATGCGTTGCAGCGGCCGGCGCCGCAGCAGGTGCCAGCCGGCGGCGCCGGGAATGATGGTCAGCGACACCCCCCACAGCAGCGCGTGGAGGATGATCCGCGTCACCGCGAACAGCGAGCCGTTGTCGCGCACCAGGATCAGCCAGCGGCCGTCGTGGGTGTAGGTGGCCACCGCGTCGCAACTGTCGCGCGGCAGGTCGGGGTCGTCGGAGTCGATGCAGCTCTTGAGCTCGTGGATCTGCCCGTCCAGCGGCAGGTCGTCGGGGATCTCGCGGATCGGCCCGCTGAGGTGATGCAGGCGCGCGTCGAACAGCCCGTAGGCGTCGATCGCGCGCATGTCGAAGGTCATGCTGGTGGTCAGGGCTTCTTCCAGCTGCTCGCCCTGGAAGCGCGCGAACAGGTGCTGGCGCTGCATCAGCGAGTGCTTGGCGAGGCTCTCCAGGTAGCTGGAGACCTCGTAGTACATGACCCCCATGAGGATCCCGCTCCAGGCCACGAACAGCGAGCTGTAGAGCGCCAGCAGGCGGCTGCTGGAGGAGCGCCAGCCCTTAGAGGGGTTCAGCAATGACATAACCCGAGCCTCGCACGGTGCGGATCAGCGGGGTCATGCCGGGCGGGTCGATCTTCTTGCGCAGGCGGCCGATGTGCACGTCGATGAGGTTGGTGCCCGGGTCGAAGTGATAACCCCAGACCTCCTCGAAAATCATCATCCGCGAGAGGATCTGCCCGGTGTTGCGCATGAGGAATTCCAGCAGCTTGTATTCGGTGGGCAACAGGCTCAGCAACTGGTCGGCGCGGGTCGCTTCGCGGCTGATCAGGTTCAGCTCCAGGTCGGCCACCCGCAGGCTGGTCTCGAACTCCTGCACCGTGCTTTTGCGCCGCAGCAGCACCTCGACCCGGGCCGCCATCTCGTCGGAGGCGAAGGGCTTGGTCAGGTAGTCGTCGCCACCGGCGCGCAGGCCGCGCACGCGCTCGTCGACGTCGGACAGGGCGCTGATCATCAGGATCGGCGTCGACACGCCGATGGTGCGCAAGGTGGTGACGATCGCCAGGCCGTCCAGCTCCGGCAGCATGCGGTCGAGGGTGATCAGGTCGTAGTCGCCGCTGACGGCGCGCACCAGGCCTTCGCGACCGTTGTCGACCCAGTCCACGTCCAGCCCGTGGCTGCTCAGTTCGGCCACGATCTCGCGGGCGGTTACGGCATCGTCTTCGATGGTCAGGATTCGAGTCATAAAGGGCTTACCTGATTGGGTTTGCGTGACACAGGCCAGCATTTTGCCAAGAAATCGGCGCGTGCTTTCTAAAAAATCTTTCATCTTGCGCCGCGCCGCCCAGGGTAGCAGGCGGCCGGCGCGCTCAATCGTTGATATCATCCGGCCACTTCGACTGGCATGGACGCTATGCAATGCCCCTGAACCGACCCTTCGCCCGGCACGCCCCGGGCGCTTGCCTGCTGGCCCTGTCGCTGGCCCTGGCGATGCTCCCGGCGGTTGCCGCCAACCAGCCCTGTTCCGGCAAGAAAGGCGGGATCGCCGGTTGCGACGGCGAGCTGTTCCTGTGCCGCGATGGTTCCATCAGCGGCTCGAAGCGAAGCTGCAGCGCCGTCACCGGGCAAGCGGGGCAGGCCACCCGGCCACAGACCTTGCTGCGTAGCGGCGAAGGCTGCGCCTGTGGCACCGGCAGCTTCTGCACCGGCCCGCGAGGCGGCGTCTATTGCCTGACCCCGAGCGGCAACAAGAGCTACAAGCGCCGGTAGCGACAACGGCCCGACGCGCTGAGTGGACAAGCCCGGGCACCTCTACTAGCGTTGCCGGCACGTTGACGGTGGGGCGGGTGGTCGCCGGTCTTGCCGCGGCGCGGGCCTGGCGCTTTGCTTGGCCCAGATCAATGTCCGTGTTCGACAAACCTACTAGATTGGCGCGGTGTTCAGCCCCGAGGAGCTGGCGCCGTGCAACCCGCACCTGGAGATCCAGGTCGCGGTCATGCGCAGCAGGACGCTGGCATTCCTCTTCACTCTGTTCAAGGACGAATCTTTCGATGCGCCAGACCGAACGAACCTTCGATATCCAGCCGTTGCAACGGGCGGATATGACCATCAGCCTCAATGGCCAGCCGGTGACGGCGGCGATCGGCGAAACCGTGCTCAGCGTCATTCAGTCCCTGGGGCTGCGCCAGGTGGCGCGCAACGACCACGGCCAGCTGGCCGGCGCCTATTGCGGCATGGGCGTGTGCCACTGCTGCCTGGTGCAGATCGACGGCCGCCACAAGCGCCGTGCCTGCCAGACCCAGGTGCGTCCGGGCATGCAGGTGCAGACCGAAGTCAACCGCATCGTCGCGACGGAGGAAACGCCATGAGCCTCAATCCGTTGATCGTCGGCGGAGGCCCGGCCGGCATGGCCGCCGCCATCGAACTGGCCGAGCATGGCGTGCGCAGCACCCTGGTCGACGAGGCCTCGCGCCTGGGCGGGGTGGTCTATCGCGGGCCGCTGCGCGACGGTGTGCAACTGGACTACCTGGGGCCGCGCTACTGCGAAGCCCTGGCCAAACTGCACGGCGCGTTTTCCGACTGCGAACAGATGATCGATGTGCGCCTGAACCACCGGGTGGTGGGCGCCGAAGGCAAGGACAGCCTGATCCTGCTGGATGCCGACGAGCAGCTGCAGGAAGTGGCGTACTCGCAATTGCTCCTGGCCGCCGGCTGCCACGAGCGCAGCGTGCCGTTTCCCGGCTGGACCCTGCCCGGGGTGATGCTGCTGGGCGGCTTGCAGTTGCAGATCAAGAGCGGCGTGGTCAAGCCGCGCGGGCCGGTGGTGATCGCCGGCACCGGGCCGCTGCTGCCGCTGGTGGCCTGCCAGTTGCATGCCAGCGGCGCCAACGTGGCGGCGGTCTACGAGGCGTGCGCCTTTGGCCGGATCGCCAAGGAAAGCCTGGCGCTGCTGAACAAGCCGCAACTGTTCCTCGACGGCCTGAGCATGCTCGCCTACCTCAAGCTGCACCGCATTCCCATGCATTACGGCTGGGGCGTGGTCGAGGCCCAGGGCACGGACGGGCTGGAGAGCGTCAGCGTGGCGCCGTACTCGGCGCGCTGGGAGCCGGACCTGTCGCGCCGGCAGCAGGTCGCCGCGCAGACCCTGGCGGTGGGCTACGGCTTTATCCCGCGCACCCAGCTCAGCCAGCAGATGGGCCTCAACCACGGCTTCAGCCACGACGGCTACCTGCGCGCCACGGCCAACGTCTGGCAGCAGAGCAGTGAGCCGCACATCCACCTGGCGGGCGACATGGGCGGGATCCGCGGCGGCGAGGCGGCGATGCTCACCGGGCGCATCGCCGCGCTGTCGATCCTGATGCAGCGCGATGTGCTGAGCAACGAGGCGGCCCTGGAGCGGCGCCAGAAGTACCAGAACAAATTGGCGTCCATCAGCCGCTTCCGCGCGGCGGTGGACCGCTACACCGAGCGCGGCACCGGGCAGATCGACCTGCCGGCCGCCGACACCCTGATCTGCCGGTGCGAGCACGCGACCCGCGGCGACATCGACCGCGCCCTGGAGCAGGGCGTGCAAGACATGGCCAGCCTGAAGATGCGCACCCGGGTGAGCATGGGCGACTGCCAGGGGCGGATGTGTGTCGGCTATTGCAGCGACCGCCTGCGCCAGGCCACCGGGCGCCAGGATGTGGGCTGGCTGCGCCCGCGTTTCCCGCTGGACCCGATTCCGTTTTCCGCTTTCCCTCAACCGAGCAAGGATGCTGTGAATCATGAGTAAGTTCTACGACGTGGTCATCGCTGGCGGCGGTGTGATTGGCGCCTCCTGTGCCTACCAGCTGTCCAAGCGCAAGAACCTGCGGGTGGCGCTGATCGACGCCAAGCGTCCGGGCAACGCGACCCGGGCCTCGGCGGGCGGCCTGTGGGCCATCGGCGAGTCGGTGGGGCTGGGCTGCGGGGTGATCTTCTTTCGCATGATGTCGGCCCGCAACAAGCGCCAGGCCAACGGTGCGGCGGTGCAGGTGGATGCCAGCACGCCGCATATCCTGCCGCAGTCTTTCTTCGACTTCGCCCTGCAATCCAACGCCCTCTACCCGCAGCTGCACCAGGAGCTGCGCGAGCGCCATGGCATGGACTTCAAGTTCGAGCGCACCGGGCTGAAGTTCGTGATCTACGACGACGAGGACCGGCTGTACGCCGAGCACATCGTGGCCTGCATTCCACACTTGGCGGACCAGGTGCGCTGGCTCGACCAGGCGGCGTTGCGCGCGGCCGAGCCGAACGTCAGCCACGACGCCCAGGGCGCCCTGGAATTCCTCTGCGACCACCAGGTCAACCCGTTCCGCCTGGCCGATGCATACACCGAAGGCGCGCGGCAGAACGGCGTGGACATGTACTTCAACACCAACGTCACCGGCGTGCTGCACCAGGGCAACCGGGTCAGCGGGGTGCAGACCGCGGAAGCCGGGCTCTTCCACTGCGACACCCTGATCAACGCCGCCGGCGCCTGGGCCGCCGAACTGAGCCTGCAGGCCACGGGCGCGAGCATTCCGGTGAAGCCGGTCAAGGGCCAGATCCTGCTCACCGAGCGCATGCCCAAGCTGCTCAACGGCTGCCTGACCACCAGCGATTGCTACATGGCGCAGAAGGACAACGGCGAGATCCTGATCGGCAGCACCACCGAGGACAAGGGCTTCGACATCAGCACCACCTACCGGGAAATCCAGGGCCTGGTGCAGGGCGCGGTGCGCTGCGTGCCGGAGCTCGAACAGGTCAACCTCAAGCGCTGCTGGGCCGGCCTGCGCCCGGGCTCGCCGGACGAACTGCCGATCCTCGGGCCGATGTGCGGGGTGGAAGGCTACCTCAACGCCTGCGGGCATTTCCGCACCGGCATCCTGACCTCGGCGATCACCGGCGTGCTGCTGGACCGCCTGGTCAACGACGAGCCGCTGCCGCTGGACATCACCCCGTTCCTCGCCGACCGTTTCGGCTTGCAGGCGGTGGCGCCGTTGCAGGTGGCGCTGGCCTAAGTTTTTTTCGCCAGCAAGCTCGCTCCTGCGGGGCATACCACAGGCCCTTGTAGGAGCGAGGCTTGCCCGCGATCAACAATCACGCGGTGTCCCTGAAACACCGCGTGGCCTCAAACCAACGGCGTACTGACAAACAGCTCCAACCCTTCGGCGTACTGCGCGAACGCCTTGACCCGGGAATACCGCGCAGCCTCCAGATGCTCGGCCACCACCAGCTGGGTAAAGCTCCAGGCCACGGCCAGGCTGATGCCGGCCTGATCGATGCCGCCGTCGGTGGCCAGCGGGCGCTTCTCCAGTTCCTTTTCCAGCTCGCCATAGGCCGCCGCCAGTTGCCCGCGAACCCGCTCCAGCCACGGCTCGTGCTGTTTCTCCGCGGGGCGCAGCTGGTACTCGTAGTAGATCTGCACCGACTTCTCGCACGCCGCCAGGGCCAGGCCGATCAACCGCAGGTCGCGGGCCCGCGCCTGGGGCGCCGCCGGCAACAGGCTGCGGCCGGCCAGGGCCTCCAAGTAGTCGATGATCAGGCTCGAATCCATCAGCACCGTGCCGTCGTCGCAGACCAGGGTCGGCGCCTTGACCACCGGGTTGACCTGCTGGAACTGCTCGAAGGTGCGAAACACCGACAGCGCCTCATGCTCGAACGGAATTTCCAGGCGCTTGAGGGTCAGGGCGACGCGGCGTACGTAGGGCGAGTCGAGCATGCCGATGAGTTTCATTGAGCATTTCCTTGTAGGGGCTGAGCGGGCAGCGATAACTGTAGCGGCAAGGTCCGGGCTTGCCCATAAGCCTCTCTTCCGAGGAAAAGAAAAACCCAGCATGGACCGGGCTCTTCTTTAAGGGCGTAACGCTTTATTTAAAGATGTATTTATTTTGCGCGATGAACTCCGGGGTCTTCCACATTGGGCCTTTTCTTAAAGCTCCATCGGTGTGCTTGATTAATCCCTCGGCAATCATTGTGTCAACCAGTTTTAAAAGTTCGATATTGCTTGAAATGTTAACCCAGTCATTCCTGTTATAGAGTCCATCCAGCCTTGGATAAGAAATACCATTTTCACCTCCGGTCAGAAAAAGAAGGACATCTCTAGGAGTCTCTGAACTTATAATTGTGCTGATGGTGCTCATTTATGTTCCCTCTCAACTTGTGTGTTGTCAGCCTCTATTGCTTCGGGCGTGTAGAGTAAGTTAAAGGCATCTTTCAATTTGTAGTCCTCTAACGTCGCCGTATGGGTGTTATTCCAAATAGCTCCGCCATTATTTTGTTCGCATCTGATGGTGGAAACCTACTAGTATGCAATTTGACGAGGCTAATCCCATTCTGAGTTACTGTCACTATTGTCCAGTCCAGGTTTTGGATAGGGCCTCCTGCCTTTTCGGGGTTATATATCCGATCACTGAATATTCCTTTGGTTGTTGCTCTTTTGTATGGACTATTGAATACGACATAAATTGGTGGGAGGCCCGAATCTGCTGGGTAAACGTAAATGGCGTCCCGGATATCCATCTGATCAATTGCCGGCAGGGGCACGGCCTTGATCTCAAGCGGTGTCAGCGTAACGCCTGTGTAGACCGGCACCTGTACCGGTGTACCGGCTATGCCGGGGTGGCCGTCGAATTGTTAGCGGGTACGGTAATCGGAAAGAAGGGTAGTAGGCGGGGTATCAGCTGTGGTGAAGGCAATCGGCAGATATCGATGGACCGTCTTTCGAGATTCATAGGTTCCAGTACGTTCGAATCCAGAATCCAGAAGAACAACGTGTAGGGGAGGGAAGGCGAGTGCCCCGCACTCGCCATTCCCCGGCTAGTCCTCGAACCCTGCCTGTTCATGCATCTCGTCGACCTTCAGTTCCAGGCGGTAGGCCACGGCGATGAACAGCGCCTGGCACAGGCACAGGGTGGCGCTCAGGGAGCGGAAGGCGAAGGAGCTGCCTTCGTTGACCAGCAGCACCGTGTTGGCGCGCTTGGCCAGGGGCGACAGGGTGCTGTCGGTGATGATCAGGGTCTTGGCCTGGTGGTGCTGGGCGATGCGCAGGCAGTGCTGGGTCTCCTTGGCGTAGGGGGTGAAGCTGATGGCGATCACCAGGTCGTTGGGGCGGATGCTGCGCATCTGCTCGCGGTAGCTGCCGCCCAGGCCCGAGACCAGGTGGATGCGCTTGTTGGTGTGCTGCAGGTTGTACACCAGGTAGTCGGCCACGGCGAACGAGCGGCGCACGCCGACCACGTAGATGTTGTCGGCGTTGACCACCAGGTCCACGGCCCGGTCGAACGCCGTGTCGTCCAGTTCCAGGCCCAGGCGCTCGATGCCCGACAGGGTGGCATTGATGCATTCGCGCGCCAGGTCGCCGCCGCTGGCCTTCTGCGACTTGTTGGCGATCATGCTGCGGATGCGCTGCTGGTAGTTCTGAACCGGGGTGGTCTTGTGGGTGTAGGCCTCGCGGAACAGCGCCTGCATTTCGCTGAAGCCACTGAAGCCGAAGCGCTGGGAAAAGCGCACGATGGCCGACGGGTGCACCTCGCATTCGCGGGCGATGTCGCTGATGCGGTCGACCATGATCCGGTCGCTCTGCTGGCTCATGTAGCTGGCGATGCGCTTGAGCTGGCGCGGCAGGCTTTCGTATTCCTGGGTGATCAGCTGCAGCAGGCGCTCGGCGTTGACCGGGGGGCTGGCGAGGTCGCTGTCTGGCAGGTTCTCGTTCATGGCCGGCTGATCGGTGCGGGACATAGGCAATCCTTCTGGCATGTGCTGTCTGGCTGTTACTGGACGGGAACGGGCCTGTTCTTCCGTTCCCTGACAATAGGTGGGCTGTGCGCAGTCTACAGGGTCGGCGCGGGGAAAATCTTGAGACGCCGAGCCGCCGGCAGCCTGCTGAAACGATGCACGCTGCCTGGACCGGCCTTGAAAAAGTTTATTGGAAAAAATATTCCACGTAAAAAATTTATAGAAAAAATATTGATTGGTGCCGGTGAACGTTTTAGTCTGCATCCACCAAGAGCGTTCGGCGCCTTCCTCGGTGCCACGCGCAGGCTGATAAAAATAACAGGAGCCAGCATGGGCCAGACTCGTTTTGCCAGTGGGCGTCAATTGGATCTGATTTGCCTCGGACGCCTGGGCGTCGACCTTTACGCACAGCAGGTCGGGGCCCGGCTGGAAGATGTCACAAGCTTCGCCAAGTACCTGGGCGGCTCGTCCGCCAACATCGCCTTCGGCACCGCGCGCCTGGGCCTGCGCTCGGCGATGCTGAGCCGGGTCGGCGACGATCACATGGGGCGTTTCCTGGTGGAGTCCCTGGCCCGCGAAGGCTGCGACGTCAGCGCGATCAAGGTCGACCCGCAACGCCTGACCGCCCTGGTTTTGCTCGGGCTCAAGGACCGCGAAACCTTCCCCCTGGTGTTCTACCGCGAGAACTGCGCCGACATGGCGCTGCGCGCCGAAGACATCAGCGAAGCCTTTATCGCCTCGAGCAAGGCGCTGCTGATCACCGGCACCCATTTCTCCACCGACGGCGTGTACCAGGCCAGCCTGCAGGCCCTGGAGTACGCCGAGCGGCACAACGTCCGGCGGGTGCTCGACATCGACTACCGCCCGGTGCTCTGGGGCCTGGCGGGCAAGGCCGACGGCGAGACCCGGTTTGTCGCCGACCGCAACGTCAGCCAGCATGTGCAGAAGATCCTGCCGCGCTTCGACCTGATCGTCGGCACCGAAGAAGAATTCCTCATCGCCGGCGGCAGCCAGGACCTGCTCGGCGCCTTGCGCCGGGTGCGCGAGCTGACTGCCGCGACCCTGGTGGTCAAGCTCGGCCCCCAGGGCTGCACGGTGATCCACGGGGCGATTCCGGCGCGCCTGGAAGAGGGCGCCATCTACCCGGGAGTGCGGGTCGAAGTGCTCAACGTGCTGGGGGCGGGCGATGCGTTCATGTCCGGGTTTCTCAGGGGCTGGCTGGAGGAGGCCAGCGACGAGCGCTGCTGCCAGCTGGCCAATGCCTGCGGTGGCCTGGTGGTGTCGCGCCATGCCTGTGCGCCGGCGATGCCGACCCGCGCCGAACTGGATTATCTGTTCAACAGCCCGGTGCCGATCACCCGGCCGGACCAGGACGCGACCCTGCAGCGCCTGCATCAGGTCAGCGTGCCGCGCAAGACCTGGAAGCAGCTGTTCATCTTCGCCTTCGACCATCGCGGGCAGTTGGTGGAACTGGCGCAGAAGGGCGGGCGCGAGCTCAAGGCCATCGGCCAGCTCAAGCAGCTGTTCATCCAGGCGGTGGAGCGGGTCGAGGCCGATTTGCGTGAGCAGGGCATCGCCGCCGACGTCGGCCTGCTGGCCGACCAGCGTTTCGGCCAGGACTCGCTGAACGCCGCCACCGGCCGCGGCTGGTGGGTGGCGCGGCCGGTGGAGGTGCAGGGCTCGCGGCCGCTGGCCTTCGAGCATGGGCGCTCGATCGGCAGCAACCTGATCGCCTGGCCCCAGGAACAGATCATCAAGTGCCTGGTGCAGTACCACCCCGACGACGAACCGCTGCTGCGCCTGGAACAGGAAGCGCAGCTCAAGGGCCTGTACCAGGCGTCCCAGGCCAGCGGCCATGAGCTGCTGCTGGAAGTCATTCCGCCCAAGGACCTGCCCGGCGCGCACCCGGACGTGCTCTATCGCGCCCTCAAGCGCCTGTACAACCTGGGCATCTATCCGGCCTGGTGGAAGATCGAGACGCAGAGCGCCGAAGACTGGAAGCGGCTGGATGAGTTGATCGAGGCGCGTGACCCCTATTGCCGCGGCGTGGTGCTGCTGGGCCTCAACGCCCCGGCGGCAGCCCTGGCCGAGGGTTTCCGCCAGGCCGCCGACAGCCGCACCTGCCGCGGCTTCGCCGTGGGCCGCACGATCTTCCACGAACCGAGCCGCGCCTGGCTGGCCAGCGAGATCGACGACGAAACCCTGATCCGCCGGGTGCAGGCGACCTTCGTCGAGCTGATCGACGCCTGGCGCGCCGCGCGTGGCTGATCCCGAACACAAAACCCGAACGTAAACCCGAACGCAAAACCGAATCTGAAACGTGAACGCAAAACCCTGTAGCCGCTGCCGAGCCCCGGCGAGGCTGCGATCGAGCGCGTAGCGCTCGCAAAACCTGCCAACGCGTTTTGCCAGGTACATCGCCGGCGGCGGCTTCGCCACCGATCGCAGCCTCACCGAGGCTCGGCAGCGGCTACAGGGGCTACGTCGATTACAGCGGCGGGGCTAGCGGGTGGGAATTTTCAGAACTGGTTGGAAAACAATAAAAGGTGCAGCCATGCCCGCAATCCGAATTGGCATCAACCCGATTTCCTGGAGCAACGACGACCTGCCGTCCCTGGGGGGCGAAACGCCCTTGAGCACGGCGCTCAGTGAAGGCCAGGAGATCGGCTACGAAGGTTTCGAACTCAACGGCAAGTTCCCCAAGGACGCCAAGGGCGTGGGCGACGTGCTGCGGCCTTATGGCCTGGCGCTGGTCTCGGGCTGGTATTCCAGCCAACTGGCGCGGCGCTCGGTGGCCGAGGAGATCGACGCCATCGCCAGCCATGTCCAGCTGCTGGCGCAGAACGGCGCCAAGGTCCTGGTCTACGGCGAGGTCGCCGACTCGATCCAGGGCCAGCGCATTCCCCTGGTGGAGCGCCCGCGCTTTCACAGCCAGCAGGCCTGGCAGGCGTACGCCGACAAGCTCACGGAACTGGCGCGCTTCACCCTGTCCCAGGGCGTGCGCCTGGCGTATCACCACCACATGGGCGCCTACGTCGAATCGCCGGCGGACATCGACCAACTGATGCGCCTGACCGGCAGCGAAGTCGGCCTGCTGTTCGACTCGGGCCATTGCTACATGGGCGGCGGCGAACCCCTGGAAGTGCTGCGCAAGCACATCGACCGCATCTGCCACGTGCACTTCAAGGACGTGCGCAAGCCGGTGGTGCAACTGGCGCGCAACAACCTGTGGAGCTTTCCCGACTGCATCGTCAACGGCACCTTCACCGTGCCGGGGGACGGCGACATCGATTTCGCCGCGCTGCTGGACGAACTGCTGGCCGCCGGTTACCAGGGCTGGCTGGTGGTGGAAGCCGAGCAGGACCCGGCCGTGGCCCCCAGCTACCTCTACGCCAAGAAGGGGTATGAGACCTTGCGCGGGCTGCTCGATACGAGGACTGGACAATGAGCCTGCTGGTGAAAAGCGCGGCCAAGGGCCGGACCATGGTGCAGCTGGCTGAAGGCGCCCTGGAGTATGTGGGCTTCGCCGCCTACCGCCTGAGCCTGGGCGAAAAACTGCCGGTCGCTGCCGGCGACCGGGAGCTTTGCCTGGTGCTGCTCAGCGGCCGCATCGGCATCCAGGGCGAGGCGCCGGGGCAGGGCGGGTTCGCCTGGGACAACCTCGGCGACCGGCAATCGGTGTTCGAGGACAAATCGCCGTTCGCCGTCTACCTGCCGCCCGGCAGCCAGGCCCAGGTCACGGCGCTGAGCGATGTGCAGATCGCCGTCTGCGCCGCGCCCGGTTCTACCGCAAACGGCCTCGGCCCGCGGCTGATCCGTCCCGAAAACATGAAGCGCAGCGTGCGCGGCAAGGGCGCCAACACTCGCTATGTGTGCGACATCCTGCCGGACAGCGAGCCGGCGCATTCGCTGCTGGTGGTGGAGGTGCGCACGCCGTCCGGGCACTCCTCCAGCTACCCGCCGCACAAGCACGACACCGACGACCTGCCGCACCAGAGCTTTCTCGAAGAGACCTACTACCACCAGGTCAACCCGCCCCAGGGCTTCGTGTTCCAGCGGGTCTACACCGACGATCGCCGCATCGACCAGGCCATGGCCGTGGAGCACCACGACCTGGTGGTGGTGCCCAAGGGTTACCACCCGGTCAGCGTGCCCTACGGCTACGAATCCTATTACCTGAACGTCATGGCCGGGCCCAAGCGGGTCTGGCAGTTCCATAACGATCCGCAGCACAGCTGGCTGCTGGATCTCTGAGGTCCGACCTTCCCATGGAGAACAAGAATAATGAGTGACGCCCCGGTAATCGGCCATTACATCGACGGCCAGGTGCAGGACAGCGGCGAGCGTTTCGCCCAGGTGTTCAACCCGGCCACAGGCGAAGTGCAGGCCCGGGTCGCCCTGGCCAGCCCGCAGACCGTGGACGCCGCCGTGGCTTCGGCGCTCAGGGCCTTTCCGGCCTGGTCCGAACAGTCGGCGCTGCGCCGTGCGCGGGTGATGTTCAGGTTCAAGGAATTGCTCGACCAGCACCATGACGAGCTGGCCCGGATCATCACCCGCGAGCACGGCAAGGTGCTGTCCGACGCCCATGGCGAAGTGACCCGCGGCCTCGAAATCGTCGAGTTCGCCTGCGGCGCGCCGAGCCTGCTGAAGACCGATTTCAGCGACAACATCGGCGGCGGCATCGACAACTGGAACCTGCGCCAGCCCCTGGGCGTGTGCGCCGGGGTCACGCCGTTCAACTTCCCGGTGATGGTGCCGCTGTGGATGATCCCGCTGGCCCTGGTCGCCGGTAACTGCTTCATCCTCAAGCCGTCCGAGCGCGACCCTTCCGCCAGCCTGCTGCTGGCCCGGCTGCTGACCCAAGCGGGGCTGCCCGACGGCGTGTTCAACGTGGTCCAGGGCGACAAGGCGGCGGTGGACGGGCTGTTGCAGCACCCGGACATCGAAGCGATTTCCTTCGTCGGCTCGACCCCGATCGCCGAGTACATCCACCGCGAGGGCACCGCCCGGGGCAAGCGCGTGCAGGCCCTGGGCGGGGCCAAGAACCATATGATCGTGATGCCCGACGCCGACCTCGACCAGGCGGCGGATGCGCTGATCGGTGCCGCCTACGGTTCGGCCGGCGAGCGCTGCATGGCGATCTCCATCGCGGTGGCGGTGGGCGAGGTCGGCGACCGGCTGATCGAAAAGCTGCGCCCGCGCATCGACCAGTTGAAGATCGGCAACGGCCTGCAGGGCGACAGCGACATGGGCCCCCTGGTGACCGCCGAGCACAAGGCCAGGGTCGAGGGCTTCATCGACCAGGGCGTGGCCCAGGGCGCGCAACTGCTGGTGGACGGCCGCGGCTTCAAGGTGCCGGGGGCGGAGCAGGGGTTCTTTGTCGGCGCCACGCTGTTCGACGGCGTGACGACCGAGATGAGCATCTATAAGGAGGAGATCTTCGGCCCGGTGCTGGGCATCGTCCGGGTGGCGGATTTCGCCAGCGCGGTGGCCCTGATCAACGCCCATGAGTTTGGCAACGGCGTGTCCTGCTTCACCCGCGACGGCGGCGTGGCCCGGGCCTTCGCCCGCAGCATCAAGGTCGGCATGGTCGGCATCAACGTGCCGATCCCGGTGCCCATGGCCTGGCATTCCTTCGGCGGCTGGAAGCGCTCGCTGTTCGGCGACCACCACGCCTATGGCGAGGAGGGCCTGCGCTTCTACAGCCGCTACAAGAGCGTGATGCAACGCTGGCCGGACAGCATCGCCAAGGGCCCAGAGTTCAGCATGCCGACCGCCAAGTAACCCGCCGACCCGTTACCCAGGAGAACAAGAATAATGAGCCAGCCCCTGCGTTTCGCCCTCAACCGCATGGTTGCCCCGCGTTTGCCCCTGCCCGAATTCATCGAGCTGGCGGCGGCCTTGAAAGCCGATGCCATCGAGCTGCGCAACGACCTTGCCGGCGTGGAAATCGAAGACGGCACGCCGCCGCAGCAGGTGCGCCAGTTGTGCGCGGCCCGGGGCATCCAGGTGCTGTCGATCAATGCGCTGTATCCCTTCGATGTGTGGAACGACGAGCGTCGCGCCCAGGCCCTGAACCTCGCCGCCTATGCCCGCGACTGCGGCGCCCGGGGCCTGGTGATGTGCCCGCTCAACGATCGCGCCGACAGCCGCGACGCGGCCGAGCGCAACGCCGGCCTGCGCCTGGCGTTGAGCGAGCTGGCGCCGATCCTGCGCGAGCACGGGATCCTCGGTTTTATCGAGCCCCTGGGGTTCGCGGAATGCGCCCTGCGGCGCAAGCGCAAGGCGCTGGAGGCGATCCGTGCCTGCGGCGGGCTGGATGTGTTTCGCCTGGTGCACGACACCTTCCACCATCACCTGGCCGGGGAGCAGGAGTTCTTCCCCGAGCTGACCGGGCTGGTGCATATCTCCGGGGTCGAGGAGCGCGAGGTGCCGCTGGCGAACATCCGCGACGGCCACCGGGTGCTGGTGGGCAAGGGCGACATCCTCGGCAACCGGACTCAGATCGAGACCCTGCTGGCGCGCGGCTACAGCGGCTACCTGTCGTTCGAGCCGTTCGCCGATAGCGTCCACGGGCTCGCGGACATCCGCCAGGCCCTCGGCGCCAGCATCGACCATCTCAAACACGCCCTGGCCTGATACCTGTAGGAGCGAAGCTTGCTCGCGATGAATTCAGATGTACCGCGTTTCTCCAGGCAGATCGCGTCATCGTTAGCGTCCATCGCGAGCAAGCTTCGCTCCTACAGGGAAGGGCGCCAACCTTCACCGTATTGAGCAAGGTGCAGCATGACTACGACACGATTGACCATGGCCCAGGCCCTGGTGAAATTCCTCGACAACCAGTACGTCGAGGTCGATGGGGTCCAGAGCAAATTCGTCGCCGGGGTCTTCACTATTTTCGGCCATGGCAACGTGCTCGGCCTGGGCCAGGCCCTGGAGCAGGACAGCGGCGGGCTGCGGGTGCACCAGGGGCGTAACGAGCAGGGCATGGCCCACGCTGCCATCGGCTTCGCCAAGCAGCACCTGCGGCGCAAGATCTACGCCTGCACCTCGTCGGTGGGCCCGGGCGCGGCGAACATGCTGACTGCCGCGGCGACCGCCAGCGCCAACCGTATTCCCCTGTTGTTGCTGCCCGGCGACGTCTACGCCAGCCGCCAGCCGGACCCGGTGCTGCAACAGATCGAACAGTTCCACGACCTGAGCATCAGCACCAACGATGCCTTCAAGGCGGTGAGCCAATACTGGGACCGGATCAACCGTCCCGAGCAGTTGATGAGCGCGGCGATCCACGCCATGCGCGTGCTCACCGACCCGGCCCAAACCGGCGCGGTGACCCTGGCGCTGCCCCAGGACGTGCAGGCCGAGGCCTATGACTACCCGGACGCCTTCCTGCAAAAACGCGTGCACCGCATCGAACGCCGGCCGCCCACCGCGGCCATGCTCGACGACGCGGTGGCGGCCTTTGCCGGCAAGCGCAAGCCGCTGCTGATCTGCGGCGGCGGGGTCAAGTATTCCGAGGCCAACGCGGCGTTGCAGGCGTTCGCCGAGCGTTTTGCCATTCCCTTCGCCGAAACCCAGGCCGGCAAGAGCGCGGTGGTTTCCAGCCACCCGCTGAACGTCGGCGGCATCGGCGAGACCGGCTGCCTGGCGGCCAACCTGCTGGCGCAAGAGGCGGACCTGATCATCGGCGTCGGCACCCGCTACAGCGATTTCACCACCGGTTCCAAGTCGCTGTTCCGTGCCGACGCGCAGTTTCTCAACCTCAACATCAGCCCCTGCGATGCGCTCAAGCTCGACGGCGTGCAACTGCTGGCCGATGCCCGGGTGGGCCTGGACGGGCTGGCGCAGGCCCTGGCGCGCAGCGGTTACCAGGCGGCCTGGGGCACGCAGGTCGGCGCGGCGCGGGCGCAACTGGACGCCGAGGTGGACCGGCTCCACCAGGTCGAATACCACGCCGACGGTTTCGTCCCGGAGATCGCCGACCACCTGGACCCGGCGGTGCTGCGCGAATTCATCGAGCTGACCGGCTCCTGCCTGACCCAGAGCCGGGTGCTCGGGGTGCTCAACCAGACCCTGGCCGACGACGCGGTGATCGTCGCCGCCGCCGGCAGCCTGCCCGGCGACCTGCAACGCAGCTGGCGCAGCAAGGGGGTGAACACCTATCACCTGGAGTACGGTTATTCCTGCATGGGCTACGAGGTCAACGCGGCGCTGGGGGTCAAGCTCGCCGAGCCGGCGCGCGAGGTCTATGCCCTGGTGGGCGACGGTTCCTACCTGATGCTGCATTCGGAGCTGGCGACCTCGATCCAGGAGCGCTGCAAGATCAACGTGGTGCTGCTGGACAATATGGCCTTCGGTTGCATCAACAACCTGCAGATGGGCAATGGCATGGACAGCTTCGGCACCGAGTTCCGCTTCCGCAACCCTGGGACCGACAAGCTCGACGGCGGCCTGGTGCCGGTGGACTTCGCCATGAGCGCGGCGGCCTACGGCTGCAAGACCTACAAGGTCAAGACCGTCGAAGAGCTGCGGGCGGCCCTGGCCGATGCGCGGACCCAGACGGTATCGACCCTGATCGATATCAAGGTCCTGCCCAAGACCATGATCCACAACTACCTGTCCTGGTGGCGGGTCGGGGTGGCGCAGGTGTCCACCAGTCCCCGCACCGACGCGGCGGCCAGGCAACTCAACGAACGCCTGGCCAAGGCCCGGCAGTACTGAGCGCTTTCCAACGAAGGCTTTCCAACGAACTTTTTCCAGCGAATCATCACAGGAGTCGTTCCATGTCCTTGAAACTGGGCGTCATCGGTACCGGGGCCATCGGCCAGGACCATATCCGTCGTTGCAGCCAGACCCTGCTGGGCAGCCAGGTGGTGGCGGTCACCGATATCAACCTGGAGCAGGCCGCCCGGGTGGTGGCCGAGTTGCAGATCGCCGCGGAGGTCTATCCCGACGGCCAGGCGCTGATCCGGGCGCCGGAGGTCGAGGCGGTGCTGGTCACTTCCTGGGGCCCGAGCCATGAGGAATTCGTGCTGGCCGCCATCGCCGCCGGCAAGCCGGTGTTCTGCGAGAAGCCCCTGGCGGTGACCGCCGCCGGCTGCCGCCAGATAGTCGAAGCCGAGATGGCCCATGGCAAGCGCCTGGTGCAGGTGGGTTTCATGCGTCCCTACGATGCCGGCTACCGCGCCCTCAAGGCGGTGATCGACAGCGGCCGGATCGGCGAGCCGCTGATGCTGCACTGCGCCCACCGCAACCCGCGGGTCGGCGAGAACTACAAGACCGACATGGCGATCACCGATACCCTGATCCACGAGCTGGACGTGCTGCGCTGGCTGCTGGCCGACGACTACGTGTCGGTGCAGGTGGTGTTCCCGCGCAAGTCGAGCAAGGCCCTGGCGCACCTGCGCGACCCGCAGGTGGTGCTGCTGGAAACCGCCCGCGGTACGCGGATCGACGTCGAGGTCTTCGTCAATTGCCAGTACGGCTACGACATCCAGTGCGAAGTGGTGGGCGAAACCGGCATCGCCCGATTGCCGGAACCGTCGCAGGTGCAATTGCGCAGCGAGGCCAAGCTGTCCAACGCGATCCTGATGGATTGGAAGGACCGCTTCATCGCCGCCTACGACGTCGAGCTGCAAGCCTTTATCGACGGCGTGCGGGCGGGGCAGGTGGGTGGCCCGTCGGCCTGGGACGGCTACGCCGCGGCGGTGGCCGCCGACGCCTGTATCCAAGCCCAGGGCAGCGGGCAGATCGTCAGGATCGAACAGCCGCCGCGCCCGGCCTTCTACGCCTGACGTTGGCCAAATCCGTAGGAGCGAGGCTTGCCCGCGATAACCGTTAACGATGACGCGTATTGCCTGACGCAACGCAGCGTCCTCGAGTGCATCGCGGGCAAGCCTCGCTCCTACGGGGACGAGATCGCAGGTTCTATATAAGGAGGCTGTTTGATGCGAATCGGATTGGTGGGCTACGGCCATGGCGGCCGGCATTTTCATGCGCCCTTGATCGCCAGCCTGCCCGGCGCGACTTTTGTCGGGGTGGTCACCCTGTCGGCCGAGCGCCGGCGCTTGCTGGCGGCGGAGCACCCCGGGGTGCCGGCCTTCGACAGCCTGGCGCAACTGGTCGCGGCCGGGGTCGACGGGCTGGTGATTTCCACCCCGCTGTAAGGCCGCGAAGCGCTGGTGCTGGAAGCCATCGAGCGCGGTATCCCGGTGGTCAGCGACAAGCCCTTCGCCAGCGACGCCAAGCAGGCGCAGGCGCTGATCGACGCGGCCGCGGCCCGCCAGGTGCCGCTGAGCGTGTACATGAACCGGCGCTGGGATTCGGACTTCCTCACCCTGCGCAAGCTGATCGAGGCCGGCGCCCTGGGCCGCGTCAGCCGTTTCGAGTCGCGGGTCGAGCGCTATGCGCCCGAGGCGGTGGGCAATACCAGCGGCGGCGGTTTCCTGCGGGACCTGGGCTGCCACCTGGTGGACCAGGCCTTGCTGCTGTTCGGTCCGGTCACGCGGGTGTATGCCGAACTGCAGTACGCCGCCCAGGCGCCGACCTGTGACTACGGTTTTTTCCTTTCCTTGAGCCATGCCGGCGGGGTGGTTTCGCATGTGTCCGGCAGTTGTCTGCAGAACTGCCAGGGGCCGCGCCTGCGGGTCAGCGGTTCGGCGGGCTGCTACACGGTCGAGGGCCTGGACGGCCAGGAGCAGGCGCTGGTCGCCGGCCTGTCGCCGCACACCGAGGGCGAGCGCTGGGGCGTCGAGGAACACCGGCGCTGGGGCTGGTTCGAGCAGGGCGAAGTGCGCGAGCGGGTGGCTTCCGAGCGCGGCGACTGGTTGCAGTTCTATCGACAGTGGCAGGCGGTGCTGCGAGGGCAGGGACCGCTGCCGGTGGCGCCGGCCGATGCCCTGGCGACCACCCGGGTGCTGGACGCCGCGCGCCTGAGCTGGGAGCAGCGGCGGGTGGTGGAAATGCCCGTGTTTACGGGCCCGGAATCGATTTAGAATAAAATTCTAAAATGAGTTGATATAGAAATTATTTTCCAATAAAGTCATTTCCAGGTTGCCGACCAGCAGGGTCGCGCCGACTCCGAAGCCCCCTCAGGGCCATCCGGAGGCGAGCGCCACCCGCCGACAAAAACAAAACAGGTGCCGTCGATGAAAACCTTTCGTTCTGTCCCGTTCCAACCCGCGCTGGCGTCCCGCCAGTCGCCCGCTCGCCAGGCCTCGCGGCCGGCGTCCTTCTTCCAGTCCCTGGTCCGTCTGCTGTGCGTCGAGCGCCGGGGGACGCTGGTGTGCTGCATGCCCGGCGCGCCGATCGTGCGCCTGCCTCACTGAGTGGTTTCTGCGCCTTATCCATAAAACCTACAAGAATGTGGAGAAAGACCTTTCATGAAAACCAAGACCCGTTTCGCCACGCTGGCCCTGTTCCTGCTGCTGGGCAGCGGCACGGCGCTCGCCGACCTGAGGATCGGCGTGAGCATGTCGCAGTTCGACGACACCTGGCTGACCTACCTGCGTGAATCCATGGACCGCAAGGCCAAGTCCCTGCCGGACGGCGTCACCCTGCAGTTCGAGGACGCCCGCGCCGATGTGGTCAAGCAGTTGAGCCAGGTGGAGAGCTTCATCAGCCAGAAGGTCGACGCCATCGTGGTCAACCCGGTGGACACCGCGGCCACCCGCAAGATCACCGAGGCGGCGGTCAAGGCCGGGATTCCGCTGGTCTACGTCAACCGCCGCCCGGACGACCTGAACCTGCCCCAGGGCGTGGTCACCGTGGCCTCCAACGACCTGGAGGCCGGGCAGATGCAGATGCAGTACCTGGCCGACAAGCTGGGCGGCAAGGGTGAGATCGTGATCCTGCTGGGCGACCTGGCGAACAACTCCACCACCAACCGCACCAAGGGCGTCAAGGAAGTGCTGGCCAAGTACCCGGGGATCAAGGTCGAGCAGGAGCAGACCGGCATCTGGCTGCGGGACAAGGCCATGACCCTGGTCAACGACTGGCTGACCCAGGGCCGCCAGTTCAACGCGGTGGTGTCCAACAACGACGAGATGGCCATCGGCGCCGCCATGGCCCTGAAACAGGCCGGGGTGGAAAAGGGCAGCGTGCTGATCGCCGGTGTCGACGGCACCCCCGACGGCCTGCGCGCGGTGCAGAAGGGCGAGCTGGCGGTCTCGGTGTTCCAGGACGCCAAGGGCCAGGCCGACGGCTCGATCGAGACCGCAGTGAAGATGGTCAAGAAGGAGCCGGTGGAACAGGCGGTGTGGGTGCCTTACCGGCTGATCACCCCGGAAAACGTCGCCCAGTTCAAATAGCCCGGCGCCACCGATCCGTCTTCCCAATCACAAGCCGTCCGGGCAGCCCGGTTGCCCGGCGGATGGAGTACCCGACCATGTTCGTTTCAGCGTCTGCTTCGAAGATCCCGCGGGCGGCTGCCCAGCCCGCCGCCCCGTCCGCCCAGCCTGTGTCCGGGCAGCCCTACCTGTTGGAAGTCATCAACGTCAGCAAGGGCTTTCCGGGTGTCGTCGCCCTGTCCGATGTGCAGCTGCGGGTGCGCCCCGGCACGGTGCTGGCGCTGATGGGGGAGAACGGCGCGGGCAAGTCGACCCTGATGAAGATCATCGCCGGGATCTACCAGCCGGACGCCGGCGAGCTGCGGCTCAAGGGCCGGCGGGTGAACTTCGAGACACCGCTGGCGGCGCTGCAGGCGGGGATCGCGATGATCCACCAGGAACTCAACCTGATGCCGCACATGAGCATCGCCGAGAACATCTGGATCGGCCGCGAGCAGCTCAACGGCCTGCACATGATCGATCATCGCGAGATGCATCGCTGCACCGCGCAACTGCTGGAGCGCCTGCGCATCGACCTCGACCCCGAGGAGCAGGTGGGCAACCTGAGCATCGCCGAGCGGCAGATGGTCGAGATCGCCAAGGCGGTGTCCTACGATTCCGACATCCTGATCATGGACGAACCGACCTCGGCCATTACCGACAAGGAAGTGGCGCACCTGTTCTCGATCATCGCCGACCTCAAGGCCCAGGGTAAGGGCATCATCTATATCACTCACAAGATGAACGAAGTGTTCGCCATCGCCGACGAGGTGGCGGTGTTCCGCGACGGCGCCTATATCGGCCTGCAGCGCGCCGACAGCCTGGATGGCGACAGCCTGATCTCGATGATGGTCGGTCGCGAGCTGAGCCAGCTGTTCCCGGTGCGCGAGAAGCCCATCGGCGAGCTGTTGCTGTCGGTGCGCGACCTGCGCCTGGACGGGGTGTTTTCCGGGGTGTCGTTCGACCTGCACGCCGGGGAGATCCTCGGCATCGCCGGGCTGATGGGTTCGGGCCGCACCAACATCGCCGAGACGATTTTCGGCATCACCCCCAGCGACGGCGGCGAGATTCGCCTCGACGGCCAGCCGCTGCGCATCGGCGACCCGCACACGGCCATCGACAAGGGCTTCGCCCTGCTGACCGAGGACCGCAAGCTCAGCGGCCTGTTCCCGTGCCTGTCGGTCCTGGAAAACATGGAGATGGCGGTGCTGCCGCACTACGCCGGCAACGGTTTCATCCAGCAGAAGGCCCTGCGCGCCCTGTGCGAGGACATGTGCCGGAAGCTGCGGGTCAAGACCCCGTCCCTGGAGCAGTGCATCGACACCCTGTCCGGCGGCAACCAGCAGAAGGCGCTGCTGGCGCGCTGGCTGATGACCAACCCGCGGGTGCTGATCCTCGACGAGCCGACCCGCGGCATCGACGTCGGCGCCAAGGCCGAGATCTACCGACTGATCGCCTACCTCGCCGGCGAGGGCATGGCGGTGATCATGATTTCCTCGGAGCTGCCGGAGGTGCTGGGCATGAGCGACCGGGTGATGGTCATGCACGAGGGCGAGCTGATGGGCACCCTCGACCGCGACGAGGCGACCCAGGAACGGGTGATGCAACTGGCTTCCGGCATGGCGCTGGTTCACTAAACGGATCAAGGCCGTCGGCGGGACCTGCCTGCCGCGGGCCATACAAGAAGAAGGTGAAGGGCTATGAACGCGATACTGGAAAACAAACCCACGGCGGCACCGGCCAGAACGCGCCGGCGCCTGCCCACCGAGCTGAGCATCTTCCTGGTGCTGATCGGCATCGGGCTGGTGTTCGAACTGTTCGGCTGGATCGTGCGTGACCAGAGTTTCCTGCTCAACTCCCAGCGCCTGGTGCTGATGATCCTCCAGGTGTCGATCATCGGCCTGCTGGCCATCGGCGTGACCCAGGTGATCATCACCACCGGCATCGACCTGTCGTCCGGCTCGGTGCTGGCGCTGTCGGCGATGATCGCCGCCAGCCTGGCGCAGACCTCGGACTTCACCCGCGCGGTGTTCCCATCGCTGACCGACCTGCCGGTGTGGATCCCGGTGCTGGCCGGGCTCGGCGTCGGGCTGCTGGCCGGGGCGATCAACGGCAGCATCATTGCCATCACCGGCATCCCGCCCTTTATCGCGACCCTCGGCATGATGGTCTCGGCACGCGGCCTGGCGCGCTACTACACCGAAGGCCAGCCGATCAGCATGCTCTCGGATTCCTACACCGCCATCGGCCATGGCGCCATGCCGGTGATCATCTTCCTGGTGGTGGCGGTGATCTTCCATGTCGCCCTGCGCTACACCAAGTACGGCAAGTACACCTATGCCATCGGCGGCAACATGCAGGCGGCGCGGACCTCGGGGATCAACGTCAAGCGCCACCTGGTGATCGTCTACAGCATCGCCGGGCTGCTGGCGGGCCTGGCCGGGGTGGTGGCCTCGGCGCGGGCGGCGACCGGGCAGGCGGGGATGGGCATGTCCTACGAGCTGGACGCGATCGCCGCGGCGGTGATCGGCGGCACCAGCCTGGTCGGTGGGGTGGGGCGCATCACCGGCACCGTGATCGGCGCGCTGATCCTCGGGGTGATGGCCAGCGGCTTCACCTTCGTCGGTGTCGATGCCTATATCCAGGACATCATCAAGGGCCTGATCATCGTGATCGCGGTGGTCATCGACCAGTACCGCAACAAGCGCAAAGCCAAGCGCTGATCCCTCTGCCTTATATGCCTTATATGTAGGAGCGCAGCTTGCGCGCGATGGCGGTGGGCCAGTCAACGGATGAGGGACTGGCAGGACGCTATCGCGCGCAAGCTGCGCTCCTACAAGGGTAGGTATCACGGCAGCGGCAGGCCCTTTTCGGCGCCTGCCGCTGCCGTTTGTCTTCTAAAAGACCCCGGTCGATGGAATTTCTTGTTATAAACGCACTCCGATAACCGCCGCCAAAGCCAGCCCTGGCGGGCTTTCAGGGCTTGTCGGACAAATTCGATGTCATTTCAGTTGCTGAGGCCTCAAACGGGCCTTAGACTGCCGCCCCTTCGTAAATTGAGTGCCGGGTGGCGCTTGGAATGTACGGCGCCTTTCCGATGCCCCGAAAGGGGGCACGGAAAACAGCTTTAATTCGCCTTAATGCACGTATTTTTTATAGAGAAATCAATGACAAAGGAAAAGTTGCTGGCCATGCCGGCGGATGACTACATGAATGCCGAGCAGCTGGCTTTTTTCACTGAGCTGTTGCAGGCCATGAAGGTCGAAACCCACGAGCGCATCGAGCAGAACCGCGTCGCCATCGAAAGCCTGGACAGCCCGGCCGATCCCGCCGACGCCGCTTCCGTGGAAGAAGAGCGCACCTGGCTGGTCAACGCCATCGACCGCGACCAGCGCATGCTGCCGCAACTGGAACAGGCCCTGGGCCGGATCAGCGACGACAGCTTCGGCTGGTGCGACGACAGCGGCGAGCCGATCGGCCTCAAGCGCCTGCTGATCAGCCCGACCACCAAGTACTGCATCGAAGCTCAGGAACGCCACGAGCAGATCGACAAGCACCAGCGTCAGGCCTGATCGCCAAGACTTCTCTGCCTCGCGGGCAAGCCCCGCCCCATGGCCGCCGACGCGCCTGGGGCCGCGGGCTTGCCCGCGAGTCGTTCCCGAGTGCTTCACGGCCCCTGCGCAACCCCCCGTATTTCCATTGATCTGCTGCAAAACTGCGACTAAGGAACCATGGATAATGGCTTTTTAGTGGCGTTTAATCGCGATCAAATAATTAGAAATGCGTGGGGTAATGACGATGCAAGACGGATCCTTGCCAACGGCCATGGCGCAACCGCTGCCCGCCGCCCGGACCACCTGGCGCTGGCAGCTTCCAGCCCTGCAGAGCGGGGCCTTGATCCTGCTGTTGTATGCCCTGGCCCTGGGGCCGCTTGCGCTCTATGTCGCCGTGCCGCTTGCGCTGTGCATCGTCTGGCTGCCGCGCCTGCCCGGGCGCGCCGCACCGCCGGCGAGCCCGGTCGACCACGGCGAGATGGCCGCGCTGACCCGCGACCTGTCCCACAGCACCAGCCACAATGCGCTGGCGGCGGCCGGGGTGGCCTACTCGGTGCAGCAGCTGGCGGCCAGGGTGCAGTCGCAACTGGATTCGGCGGCGCGCATCGTCAGCAGCGCCGAAGCCATGATCCATACCGAGCAACTGGCCGCGCAGCTCAGCCAGCAGGCCCTGGGCGCGGCCAGCGAAGCCCATCGCAGCAGCGCCGAAGGCAGCGCGGTGCTGGAAGAATCGATCGCCCGCATGCACCGTCTCAGCCAGAGTGCCAACGACAGCCGCGAGCTGATCGAGGCCCTGAGCCAGCGCAGCGAAGACATCCAGCGCGTGGCGCTGGTGATCCAGTCGATCGCCAGCCAGACCAACCTGCTGGCGCTGAACGCCGCCATCGAGGCGGCGCGGGCCGGCGAGCACGGCCGCGGTTTCGCGGTGGTGGCCGACGAGGTGCGCGGGCTGGCCGGGCGCACGGCGACTGCCACCGAAGAGGTCGGGGTGATGGTCGGCGATATCCAGCAACGTACCGCGCAAGTGGTGGAGCAGATCCGCCTGCTGTCCGACGATCTGGGCACCGGGGTGGCGCAGGTCGAACACACCGGCCAGCACCTGCGCAACATTGCCCGGCTGGCGGCCGGCGTGGAGAACCAGGTGGGCGAGATCGCCCGTGGCGCCGAGACCAATCGCCAGCAGCTGGACAGCCTGTTCCATGCCGTGGAACAAGTGCGTGCCGACCTGGCGGTCAGCGATCAGCAGACCCGCCGGCTGGCCGAAGCGGCGGTGCAGATGGAAGGGCAGGCGGAAGTCATCAGCGAGCGCCTGGCGGCGGTCGGCCTGGACGACTACCACCAACGCATCTACGACCTGGCCCAGGAAGGCGCGCGGCGTATCGCCGAGCAGTTCGAGGCCGACCTGGACGCCGGCCGCATCGGCCTCGACGACCTGTTCGACCGCAACTACCAGCCGATCGCCAATACCCGGCCGGTGAAATACCAGACCCGCTTCGACCGCTATGCCGACCAGGTGCTGCCGGCGATCCAGGAACCCTTGCTGCCCCGCCACGAAGGCCTGGTGTTCGCCATCGCCTGTACGCCCCAAGGCTATGTGCCGACCCACAACCTGGCGTTCTCCCAGCCGCTGACCGGCGATCCGCAGCTGGACACCCTGCACAATCGCACCAAGCGCAAGTTCGAGGACCGCACCGGCATCCGCTGCGGCAGCCACCAGCAGGCGCTGTTGCTCCAGACCTACACCCGCGATACCGGCGAGCTGATGCACGACCTGTCGGTGCCGATCAGGGTCAAGGGCCGGCATTGGGGCGGCCTGCGCCTGGGCTACAAGCCGCAGCAGGCGACGTGATAACCCTCGCTTAACCTACGGGGCGCTAAAGTATGGCCGGTGGCCATTGTTACCGGCCATGCAACGAATCTGTGCAAGGGATGGCTTTTTCCTAGCAAGGGAACTGATTAACATGAGGCACATTGTTAGCTAGCTAACTAGTTGCCTGGAGAAGTCCTCATGCAAAGCAAAGTCGATGTCGCAGTGATGATTGGTAGCGGTGTACCGGCCACCTTTCGCGCGGTCGGGCTGAATGTGTGCTGGGTGGTGCTGGTCAACGGCGAGCGCCGCGGCGCACCCTTCGCCAGCCGGGACGAAGCCCTGGAATGCCAGGCGTCCTGGCTGGCGCAGCTGGCGCGGGACAGTATCGGCCACCCGCTTTTCAGCCGTTCGGCCTAGCGGCGCTGGTGCAGGCGCAGGTTGAGGTCGTCGACCACCCGCGCCCAGTCCGCGTCTTCGCGCAATTGTTCCTTGAGAAAGGCCGCCTGCTGCGGCGTCCAGAAGTCCGCGTCGATCATCCGCTGGTCTTCGGGCAGCGGCGAATGCCGGGCGATGAAGGCGTCGATGGCGCCAGGGCCGGAGTCCAGGCCCAGTTGATCGAACAGCCCCTTGAGGTCATGGGTCGGCGAATCCATGGTGTTCTCCTTTGATGGCAATCCAGGCGTTGCCTTGTATCTGAGGCAGCGGGCGGCCAGGAGTTCGATCGATTCGCCGGGGCGTCAGACCTCGCTGCCGATTACCGCGCTTTCGGCCTGGAACAGCGCCACCTGGGCCATCGACAGGGCGCTGCTGGCCGCCTGGGCCTGGGCCCGGGCGGCGGACAAGGCTTGCAGGTGCGCTGGCGTCCCGCGGTGCCGGGCCGCGCTCTGCACCATCGCCAGGCGGTCGTTGGCCTTGCGCAGGCGCTGCTGCAATTGTTCGATCTGTTTGCGCAGCAGCTTGATGCGTTTCTTTTTCGCTTCGAGCACGCCGTCGGGAACGGCATTGCGCGCACGGACAATCGCCGTGCGCAGGTCGAGCGGATCGTCGGCCGGACTGTCGCTGGCCGCCGTGCCCGGCAGGGCGAACTCGGCCAGGGACGGCAGGCGGGCGGAGGAGGTGAGGTCGATCATCGGCAGGTCCTACATGAAGGCTCGCCCCTGTATCGACCGGTCGGCGCGATCCTTGATCGGGGCGTCAAGGCTCCAGGGCGCCCTGGTCGACCGCCTGCTTGAGCGCCAGGGCGGCTTCCCGGGCGGCGGCCTCGGCCAGTTCCGCGGTCTTGAACCAGCGGTCCCTGGCCACCTGGTGGTGGCTGAGGCTTCGCAGGGGCGGCTTGGCGCGCAGCACGATCACGGCCTGGAATTCGCCGGCGACGTCGCGCGCCTCGCCATGGATGAAAAACTCGCCTATATCGAATTCGGTCATGGCTGGCTCCTGTGGGGGGAGGGAAGAGTACGGGTGGGCGGGGTCACGGCAGCATGGCGCTGATTGCTCTGGCGGGGACTGAGCCAGGTCATGCCGGCCGCGACTGGGCCCCGGATACAGGTTTTTTTCAACGATTTGCGGGCCGATGGGTTGGTCTGGATACATAAAGTTGCTCTAGAATTGCTTCCGGCAGTCAGAGATCGATCTTTACCTGCAGCATTCGCGTCCCGAACAAGGTGACGACAGGATCGCGCAACCTTGCCGATCAACAGTGAGTGTGCAGCTTTCTCGGCGGTTCGGAACCACTTTCTTTTGCGCTTGATGCGGGCCAGGCGGCTCGGTTGTCCTTCCGATCATTCTGGCGGGGGCATGCCGGGGTTTGCGCCTACGTGTTGGCGGGTGGGGCTTTTCATATCGTTTTCATGTGGAGTGACGGCGCCGTTTCACGGCCGCCTTTTTCTGCTGTCCGTCTTTTATGCGGACAGAGTCAATTTCAGCTTCGGGGACCTTTTCCTTGGCAGTAAGTAATCTGGATATGCATGCTTTGTTCGTATTGGGCGATTTACGCGCAAAGCTGGTGAAGCAGTTTCAATCGCGTTTCGTCTATATCGCCGAACAGACGCCCGAGGGCATCTACATCGCCGAGATCGACACCGAGTCGGCGATGGTCGTGGACGACAAGCCGCGCCTGGAACTCAAGGTCGGCGATCATTTCCGCGCGGCGGTCCTGCCCAGCCGTGAGGGCGGCAAGTTCGAAATCCGTTTTCGCGAGATCAAGCTGACCGTCTACGGCCTGGGCGAATACGCCTTTGTCGACACTGCCGACGGCCACGCCATCCTGTTCAAGGAAGGCCACAGCGTGGTGACGGTATTCGCCGCCCACCAGCAATTGCAGGAAGGCCTGACCAAGACCCTCAAGACCGTCACCGGCAAGGCCGCCAAATGGCGCAAGGGTGAGTTGGTGAGCTTCAAGGCCAGCGAGTGAGCCGCGCCGACTTCCACCGGCAGCACCAGGAGCGCGCCCACGCCGAAGCCCGGCGCCTTTTCGCGCGCAAGGCCGAGCTGCAAGGGGCCTGGCTGGCTTGGGTGGCCTCGCAGCTGTATGCGCTGGAGCCGGCGGAATACGCCAGCATGGTGCGCCGCGAGTTGCAGCAGTTGCAGGAGCAGGCCGGACACTGAGACGCCCGTCTCGAAAGCAGGAACCTCTACTACAGTCAGATGACTTAACTAAGTCCGTACGAAAAATGGCAGTGCCCTGGACGCCTTCCTGGCGACACCGGGCCTGCCGCGTACGGTCTCTGTCAGAGGCTGGCGATCGTCGATCGCGACCATCCTGCTAACGCTGCGAACGGCACGAGGTGCACGGGCATGAAAGGATTGCGAACACTGCTGGGCGGCGCGCTGCTCGGCCTGGGGTTGGGTTTGGGCCTGGTGCTGGCGCCGGCCGGCGCCTCGGCGGCACAGGCGCCGATCCACTTTGCCGACCTGAACTGGGAAAGCGGCAGCCTGATCACCGAGATCCTGCGGACCCTGGTCGAGCAGGGTTATGGCCTGCCGACCGATACCTTGCCCGGCACCACCATCACCCTGGAAACCGCGCTGGCCAGCAACGATATCCAGGTCATCGGCGAAGAATGGGCCGGACGCAGCCCGGTGTGGGTCAAGGCCGAAGCCGAAGGCAAGGTGGTCGCCCTGGGCGACACCGTGAAGGGCGCGACCGAAGGCTGGTGGGTGCCGGAATACGTGATCAAGGGCGACCCGGCCAAGGGCATCGAGCCGCTGGCGCCGGAGCTGCGCAGCGTCACCGACCTGGCGCGCTACAAGGACGTGTTCAAGGACCCGGAAAGCCCGGGCAAGGGGCGCTTTCTCAACAGCCCCATCGGCTGGACCTCGGAAGTGGTGAACAAGCAGAAGCTCAAGGCCTACGGGCTGAGCGACAGCTATGTGAATTTCCGCAGCGGCTCCGGCGCGGCGCTGGACGCGGAAATCACCTCGGCGATCCGGCGTGGCCAGCCGATCCTGTTCTACTACTGGTCGCCAACGCCGTTGATCGGCCGTTTCAAGCTGGTCCAGCTGCAAGAGCCGCCGTTCGACGCCGAAGCCTGGAAGACCCTGACCGACGCGAGCAACCCCAACCCACGGCCCACGCGTTCGCTGGCCTCGAAGCTGTCCATCGGCGTGTCCATGCCCTTCCAGAAACAGTATCCGCAGATCGCCGCGGTCTTCGCCAAGGTCGACCTGCCGATCGAGCCGCTGAACAAGGCGCTGGCCGAGATGAGCGAGCAGCACACGCCGCCGCGGGAGGCGGCGCGGGCGTTTCTCAAGGCCCATCCGCAGGTGTGGCAGGCGTGGCTGCCCGAGGATGTGGCGGGCAAGGTGAGGGCGAGTCTGGACTGACACCGCTGTGGTGATGCCGAGGACGCTATCGCGGGCAAGCCTCGCTCCTACGTAGGAGCGAAGCTTGCCCGCGATGCTTTTAGAAGCGGCTCTGCACCGCCAGTTCGAAGGTCCGTGGCGTACCCAGGTAATAGGCCGGCGACACATGGGCGAACTCGGCGTACACCTCGTTGGTCAGGTTGCGTACCCGCCCGGTGATGGACGTGTGGCTGTCGAGCTTGTAGGTCAGGAAAGTGCCGTACAGGGTGTAGGAAGGCACGGTCATGGTATTGGCCGTGTCGGCGTACACCGAGGCCACATAACGTGCATCCACCCCGGTCTGCCACTGCGGCGCCAGGTCATAGGTCAGCCACAGGTTGCCGACCCGCTCCGGCACGTTGGTCGGGGTATTGCCCTTGCGTGACACCACCACGCCCGCGGCATTCTTCTCGGTGAACTCGTCGTATTGCGCATCGACCCAGGCGAAGTTGCCTTCCAGCAACAGTTTCGGCGTGACCCGCAGCGAGCTGGCCACCTCGATGCCCTTGGAGGTCTGCTGGCCCACCGGGATGCTCAGGGTCGGGTCCAGCGGGTCGGTCACCGCGAAATCCTTGCGTTCGATGCGGTAGGCCGCCAGGGTCGCCGAGCCGCGGCCGTCCAGGTAGTCGAATTTGCTGCCCACTTCCCATTGCTTGCCCGTGGAGACATCGAAGTCCTGGGTGCCGTTGGGCTGCTCGGCGGCGGTGCTGTATTGCACATAGACGTTGGCGGTGGGCAGGACCTGGTAGGTCAGGCCGACCCGCCCGGTCAGCGGTTCCCAGCGGCGCTTGAGGTGCCGCGGGTTGCTCGCCGTCACCTGGCGGTGGTTGGTCACGTCCAGGTCGATGGCGTCGTAGCGCAGGCCGCTGAGCAGGGTCAAGCGCTCGGTCAGGGCCAGGCGGTTCTCGACGAACAGCGCCTTGGTGGTGACCTCGTTGGTCTTGTCGGCGACAAAGCCCTGGCGGGTGCCCGGCAGGTCGTAGAAATGCCCCGGCCGGTAGTCGTTCGGGTCGACGCTGTTGGCCGCCTTGACGTTCAGCGGCGAGTTGGTGGTGCGGTTGATCTTGTACTCGAAGCCGCCGGCCCAGGTGGTGTCGAGGCCGAAGAAGCGGGTGTCGTGGCGCAGCTCGAACTGGTTGCCGTTCTGCTCGCCCTGGTGCCGCACCTGATAGGCCGTGGAGCGGTTCACCGCACTGTTGTCGGCGTTGTACTGGTAGGTCTCCAGGTTGCGGTAGTCGCGCTGGCTGTCCAGGTGGTAGAGGGTGTTGCGCAGGTTGGTGCTGTCGTTGATCCGGTAGTCGACGATCGAGCGTACCCAGATCGTGCGCTGCTCGTAGCGGCCGTCCTCGACGTTGTAGTTGTTGAAGCGGTTGTGCTTGTCGATCTTCAGCTCGCCGGCCTTGGGGTTGAGCACCGGGGTGCCCCAGTACGGGCTGTCCTCGTGCTCGTCCTGGTATTCCAGGGCCAGGGTGTGGGACAGGTCCGGCGTCAGGTCGCTGAGCAGGGAGAAGGCCGCGCTCCAGGCATCGCGCTCCTGGCGGTCGATGTAGCCGTTGCTGGTGTTGTGGCTGACGTCGAGGCGGGCGTAGTGCTGCACTTCGTCGCCGGCCTGGCTGAGCGCATGGTTGAGGCCGAAGGCGGTCTCGGTGGTGTCGTAGGTGCCGTAGCTGACCCGGCCCTCGAGGGAGCGCTCCTGGCGGTCGGCCAGCTTGGTCACGTAGTTCAGCGAGCCGCCCACGGAGCCGGCGCCGTTGACCAGCGAGGAGGGGCCGCCGAGCAGCTCGACCCGGTCGTAGATCCAGGCGTCCACCGGCCGCGCCAGTCCGCCGGAAACGTTGACGCCGTTGAACATCTGGGTGATCTGGCTGCTGGTGAAGCCACGGTACGAGACAAAGCCGCCGAAGCCCGGCGGGGCGCTGGCATTGACCCCGGGCAGGGTGTTGGCGGCGTCCTGGAAGTTCTGCGCGCCGCGCCGCTCGATGTCGTTGCGGTTGGCCACGGCTACCGAGGCCGGGGTTTCCCGGACACTCAAGCCCAGGCGCGAGGCCATGCCGCTGGACTGGTCCAGGGCCAGGCCGGGTTCGGCCGGCTGGTCGCCATCGATGGTGATCGGCGCCAGGTCGACGCTCGATTGCGCCCAGGCGGAAACGGACAGGCAGCCGCACAGGCTGGCCAGCAGGGGAATGTGTTTCATCGGTACGTCCTGAATTCTTGGCTAGGAAGCAACCCACGCGCTCATGCCGTGCAGGGCACGGGGCGGGCTGATAGAGAAAGCGAAAGGCTCAGGCGAGAACGGGCGGCGCGCGCGGATGGGCCGCGGGCCAGGTGGAGCGGGCGGGGAGGTCGGTGTTGGACAGCGGCGCCAGTGGCGGGCCGTGGTGCGGCGGCAGCACCGCCAGGGTCAGGCTGGAGTTGAATGCCGGGCCCATGCCGCCGGTGGAGCACAGCGGGCAACCGAAGGCCTTGGACAGGGTCGGCAGCGACTCGTCGGCCGGAATCGAGGAGGCCGGCGCCTGGGTGCGCGGATCGACCGTACAGAACTGGCCGCCAATGCCGTTGAGTTGCTGGCCGACCATCTGCCCGTGGCCGATGCTGCAGGCGAACACGTTGAACAGGACGCAGCAATAGAGCATCCAGGCAACGAGCGAGCGATCGGTTCGGGCGAATTTCATGGGGCGGCACTTTAGCATTGCAAGCGACGAACGTACTTACAAAAACGCTCGGGCGGGTCCATTCTTCAGCAACATTTTTTGCCATGGACGATTGCATATGAATGTCTTGATCGCGCAATGGATGGCGGCAGCCTTCTTGCTGATCAGCCTGATCCACCTGTACTGGGCCGCCGGCGGCAAGCGCGGCAGCGAAGCGGCGGTGCCGCGGGTGCCGGGCAGGCGGCCGGGCGAGTGGCGGCCGCTGTTCAAGCCCGCGGGGTTCGCCACCCTGCTGGTGGCAGTGGGGCTGCTGCTGATCGCCATGCTGGTCTGCCTGCGGGTCGGGTTGTACCTGCCGAGTGTGAGCCACCCGTCGCTGCAATGGACGATCAGCGCGATTGCCGTGCTGATGTTCGCCCGGGCCATCGGCGACTCGAACCTGGTGGGGTTCTTCAAGGAGGTCAGCGGCTCGCGGTTCGCCCGGCTGGACACGCTGTTCTATTCGCCCCTGTGCGTGGTGCTGGGGACGGGGTTGCTGGTGGTGGCCTGGAATTGAATCGCTGAGCGCCAAAAAACATCGCGGGCAAGTCGGATCGCCGCCCGCTCGCTCCTACAGGGCCCTGAGCTTTGTAGGAGCGAGGCTTGCCCGCGATGGCGTCTGTGGAGACGCCGCCGAATTCAACTGCCGCTTTCGCTACGCCGGCTGCTGACTTCCGCCGGCACGTCGTGGCCGGCCATGCGCTTGCGGAACAGCGCCGCCCGCGCCAGCAGCAGGGTGGTCACCGGCACGGTGATCGACAGCAGGATCGGAATCAGCCAGGCGTGCAGCACCGGCGCCGACTTCAGTCCCGAGAAGTACAGGATCGACGCCAGGGCCACGCACCAGGCGCCCAGGGTCGAGGCCAGGGCCGGCGGGTGCATGCGCTGGAAGTAGTCCTTCAGGCGCACGATGCCCAGCGCGCCGATCAGCGCGAAGGTGCCGCTGAGCACTAGCAGGATCGCCACCGGTATCTCGATCCATAACGACAGTTCACTGACGGCATTCATTCGATCACCTCGCCACGCAGGAGGAATTTGGCCAGGGCGAACGAGCCGACGAAGCCGAACAGGGCGATCAGCAGCGCCGCCTCGAAATAGGTGTCGCTGGCATAACGGATGCCCAGCACCAGCATCATCAGCATCGCCAGGATGTACAGGTAGTCCAGGGCCAGGACCCGGTCCTGGGCCGAGGGGCCGCGGAACAGCCGGACCAGGGTCAGGACCATGGCCACGGAAAACAGGAACAGGCTGAACAGGATCGCGTTGGAGAGCAGGGCACTCATTCGAAGATCTCCATCAACGGACGCTCGTAGGTGGCCTTGAAGTGCTGGATGAAAGCGACCTCGTCGTCCAGGTCGAACACATGCAGCAGCAGGATGCTGCGGTCCAGGGACAGCTCGGACCAGACAGTGCCCGGCACCACCGTGGTGATGGTCGAGAGCGCCGCCAGGCCGTTGGCGTCGCGCAGTTGCAGGGGGATCTTGACGAAGCGCGAGCGCGGCGGGCGCCGCCCGGCGTTGAGCACGCCCCAGGCCACGGCCAGGTTCGACAGCAGCACATCGCGGCCGACCACCAGCAACAGGCGCAGGATGGTCGCCGGGCGGCGGATGCGGATCGGCAGCGGGCGCAGCGGCCGCATCATCAAGGGCGCGCAGAAGCCCAGGAGCGCGCCGAGCAACAGGTTGCCCGGGCTCACGGACTGGTTCAGCACCAGCCACAGCAGCCACAGTGCCAGCGACAGCCAGGGGGCGGGGAACAGGCGCTTCATGGCTGCACCTCCTGCACGGCCGCCTGGGCTTCAGGGCTCGGCACCGTGCGGGTGCCGAGCACGGCCATTACGTATTGCTGCGGATGGTCGAGGCTGTCGGCGGCGGCCTGGGTAAAGCGCAACAGCGGCTCGGCCTTGACGGTCAGCAGCATGCACAGCCCGAGCAGGGCGATGATCGGTACGCACTCGAAACGCCGCAGCAGCGGCGACGGCCGCTCCTCCGGGGTCCAGAAACGCTGGATACCCACTCGGGAAAAGGCGATCAGCGACGCCAGGCCAGAGAGGATCAGCAGGGCCAGCAAGCCCCAGGCGGCGCCCGACAACGGCGCGTCGCTGGCCGTGCCCAGCCCGCTGGGGTTGAGCAGGGCGCCGATCAGACTCAGCTTGCCGATGAACCCGGACAGCGGTGGCATGCCGATGATCAGCAGGGCGCAGGCAATGAAACTCAAGCCGAGGAAGGCCATGGTCCAGGGAATCACCTGGCCGACCACGGCCTTCTGTTCGTCGTCGAGGTTGGTGCCCGGCGGCGGTTGCAGCGATTCCATGGGGCGCGGCAGGGTTTCGCCTTCGTCGTCCAGGGGGATCTCGTTGGCCGAGCGCGAGCGCTCGATCAGCTCCGCCAGCAGGAACAGCGCACTCATCGCCAGGGTCGAGCTGACCAGGTAGAACAGCGCGCCGGCGATCAGGCTGGGCTGGGCGAAGCCGATCGCCGCCAGGAGGATCCCGGCTGAGACCAGGATGCTCAGGCTGGCCATGCGCTCCAGGCGCTGTGCGGCGAGGATCGCCAGGGCGGCGCAGACGATGGTCGCCATGCCGCCGTAGATCAGCCAGTCGCCGCCGAAGTAGGCCGAGGCCCCGGCCTGGCCGGAAAACAGCAGGGTCCACAGGCGCAGCAGGGTATAGACGCCGACCTTGGTCATGATCGCGAACATGGCCGCCACCGGCGCGCTGGCCGAGGAATAGGCCGGCACCAGCCAGAAGTTCAGCGGCCACATGCCGGCCTTGGCCAGGAACGCGGTGGCCAGGATCGCCGCGCCGGCGTGCAGCAGGCCGCGGTCGGCTTCCGGCACCAGCGGGATCTTCAGCGCCAGGTCGGCCATGTTCAGGGTGCCGGTGACGCCGTAGATCAGCGCCGCGCCGATCAGGAACAGCGACGACGCCAGCAGGTTGATCGCCACGTAGTGCAGGCCGGCGGACACCCGCGCCCGGCCCGAGCCATGGAGCATCAGGCCATAGGAGGCGGCCAGCAGCACTTCGAAGAACACGAACAGGTTGAACAGGTCGGCGGTCAGGAACGCACCGTACAGGCCCATCAGCTGGATCTGGAACAGCGCGTGGAAGCTGGCCCCGGCGCGGTCCCAGCGGGCCATGGCGAACAGCAGGGCGCTGACGCCGATGATCCCGGTGAGGACCAGCATCAGCGCCGACAGGCGATCGACCACCAGCACGATGCCGAACGGCACCTGCCAGTTGCCCGGCAGGTAGACGCCGACGGAGCCGGGCACGCCGCTCTGCTGGGTCCAGTACAGCAACAGCACGGCGATACCGAGGCCGAGGAGGCTGGAGAACAGGTTGATCCGGGCCTTGAGCGGGCGGCGTTTCTCGCCGAGCATCAGCATCACCGCGGCGGTCAGCAGCGGTAGCAGGATGGGGGCGACGATCAGGTGCGGCATCAGGCTCATTCTTTCGGCTCCCGGCCATCCACGTGGTCGGTGCCGGTCAGGCCCCGGGAGGCCAGCAGGACCACCAGGAACAGCGCGGTCATGGCGAAGCTGATGACGATCGCCGTGAGCACCAGCGCCTGGGGCAGCGGGTCGGTGTAGTTCAGCAGATCCTGGGGCACGCCGTCCTTGATGATTGGCTCCTTGCCGATGAACAGGCTGCCCATGCTGAAGATGAACAGGTTGACCCCGTAGGACAGCAGGCACAGGCCCATCACCACCTGGAAGGTCCGCGGCCGCAGCACCAGCCAGACGCCGGAGGCCGCCAGTACACCAATGGCGATTGCAATGACTTCTTCCATCAGGCGGCTCCTGGCTTGGCTTGGGGTTTGGCTTGCGCGCGCACCGACTGGTGCGCCAGCGCCGTGAGGATCAGCAGGGTCGAGCCGACCACCACCGCATACACGCCAATGTCGAAGAACAGCGCGCTGGCGATATGGATATCACCGAGCAGCGGCAGGTCCAGGTGCAGGGTGTGGGTGGTCAGGAACGGGTAGCCGAAGCCCAGCGCGCCAAGCCCGGTGAGGGTGGCGAACAGCAGGCCGGTGCCCATCCAGCGCGGCGGCCGCAGGCTCATCTGCGCCTCGACCCACTGGGTGCCGGCGACCATGTACTGGAGGATGAACGCCACCGACATCACCAGGCCGGCGACGAAGCCGCCGCCCGGCTGGTTGTGGCCGCGCATGAACAGGTAGAACGACACCACCATGGCGATCGGCAGCAGCAGGCGCACCAGCGCCGCCGGCACCATCATGAAGCCCAGGGCGGTGTCGCTGGCCTGGCGCGGGTTGACCAGGTCGGTGACCACGTCCGGCGCCAGCAGGCGCTGCTGGGCTGGCAACTGCATGCTTTCCTTCGGCGGGCGGAAGCGGCGCAGCAGGGCGAACACGGTCAGGGCCACGGCCACCAGCACGGTGATCTCGCCCAGGGTGTCGAAGCCGCGGAAGTCCACCAGCATCACGTTCACCACATTGCTGCCGCCGCCTTCGGGCAGGGCGCGGCTTAAGTAGAACGAGGAAATGTCGTTGGGGGTCTGGCGGGTCAGCATGGCGTAGGACAGCACGGCCATGCCCAGGCCGACGGCGATCGACAGCAGCAGGTCGCGCAGGCGTCGGGCGCGGGCCTTGGGCACGCTGCCGGGCAGCGGCGAGACCTCCTCGATCCGCCGCGGCAGCCAGCGCAGGCCGAGCAGGATCAGCACCGTGGTCACCACTTCCACCACCAGTTGGGTAAGGGCCAGGTCCGGGGCGGAGAACCAGACGAAGGTCACGCAGGTCATCAGTCCGCAGACACTGACCATGGTCAGGGCCGCCAGGCGGTGGTACTTGGCCTGCCAGGCGGCGCCCAGGGCGCAGGCGATGGCCAGCAGCCAGAGGGTGACGAAGACGATCGAGCCCGGGATCTTCGGCCGGTCGCCCCAGCTCAGGCTGCTGTGCAGCATCGGGATCAGCCCCACCAGGACCGCCACCAGCACCAGCAGGAACAGCTGGGTCTGCAGGCGCTTGGTGCTGATGTAGCGCTCCAGGCGCCGGGTCAGGCGCATCATGCTCACCAGGCTGCGCTCGAACAGGCGCTTGCCGTTGAAGCGGCCCACCAGCGGCGGATAGGCGAAACGCCCGCCCACCAGCGGCTTGCGCAGCAGCAGGTAGAGCACGATGCCGCAGGACATGGCGATCAGGCTCATGATCATCGGCGCGTTGAGGCCGTGCCAGATCGCCAGGCTGTATTCCGGCAGCGTGCCGCCGACCACCGGCTGCGCGGCGGCGGCCAGCAGCGGGCCGACCATCTGCGCCGGGAAGATCCCCACCAGCAGGCAGGTGAACACCAGCAGTTCCACCGGCGCGCGCATCCAGCGCGGCGGCTCGTGGGGCGTGTGCGGCAGGTCGGTGGCCGGTTCGCCGAAGAACACGTCCACGGTGAAGCGCAGGGCGTAGGCGACGCTGAAGGTGCCGGCGAGGGTGGCGATCACCGGCAGCGCGGTCTCGACCCAGGCGGTGGAATTGATGAACACCGTCTCGGCGAAGAACATTTCCTTGGACAGGAAGCCGTTGAGCAGCGGCACCCCGGCCATGGAGGCGCTGGCGACCATGGCCAGGGTCGCGGTGAACGGCATCAGCTTGACCAGGCCGTTGAGCTTGCGGATGTCGCGGGTGCCGCTTTCGTGGTCGATGATGCCGGCGGCCATGAACAACGAGGCCTTGAAGGTGGCGTGGTTGAGGATATGGAACACCGCGGCCACGGCGGCGAGCGGGCTGTTCAGGCCCAGCAGCAGGGTGATCAGGCCCAGGTGGCTGATGGTCGAGTAGGCCAGCAGGCCCTTGAGGTCGTTCTGGAACATCGCGCAGTAGGCGCCCAGCACCAGGGTCGCGGCGCCGGCGCCGCCGACGATCCAGAACCATTCCTCGCTGCCGGACAGCGAAGGCCAGAGGCGCGCGAGCAGGAACACCCCGGCCTTGACCATGGTCGCCGAGTGCAGGTAGGCCGAGACCGGCGTGGGCGCGGCCATGGCGTGGGGCAGCCAGAAATGGAAGGGGAATTGCGCGCTTTTGCTGAGGGCGCCGATCAGGATCAGCGGGAGCAGGATGGGGTAGAGGGCATGGGCTCGGATGGTCTCTCCGGCAGCCAGGACCTTGTCCAGGTCGTAGCTGCCGACCACATGGCCGAGCAGCATGACCCCCACCAGCAGGCACAGGCCTCCGGCGCCGGTGACCATCAGCGCCATATAGGCGCCGCGGCGGGCGTCGGAGCGGTGGTGCCAGTAGCCGATCAACAGGAAGGAGAACAGGCTGGTCAGTTCCCAGAAGAACACGATCTGGATCAGGTTGCCGGAGATCACCAGGCCGAGCATGGCGCCCATGAACGCCAGGAAAAACGCGAAGAAGCGCGGCACCGGATCGTCCGGCGACATGTAGTAGCGCGCATACAGCGACACCAGGGTGCCGATGCCCAGCACCAGCATGGAGAACAGCCAGGCGAAGCCGTCCATGCGCAGCACGAAGTTCAGGCCCAGGCTGGGCAGCCAGTTGAACTCTTCGCGAATGACCCCGCCATGGGCGATCTGCGGGTACATGAGGGCCACGGCCACGGTGCCGGCCAAGGCGACCAGGCCGGCCAGCAGGGACTCGGTATTACGTGCGTTGTGCGGCAGCAAGGCCGCCAGACAGCTGCCGATAAAAGGCAGAAGCAGTAGAACTATCAGGGACATAGGCTTCTAATCTGCGGGAATTTGTGATGCATCATACGTGCCGACTCTGCGATCACCAACCTTGAAGCTGTGGCAGGATCCTACAAAAATCCCCCGGCGGCCGCGGGCAACCCGCCGGCCAATGCCTGCTTGCCCGGGATGCGAGAAGCACGCGGTAGCGCTCAACGGGGGCGCCGGGGCTCTTTTTATCAAGATGTGACATCGAGCATTTTTCGCCGCCTGCAAGTTGTGTAACATCCGCAACCCCTGAAGTTAAAGGACTATATCTATGGCAGGAAAGCCAGTTGCACGGCTTGGAGACCCTGGAAGCCACGGCGGCAGCATCTCCACAGGTTCAAGCCCCATCTATGTCAACTCCCTGCCAGTGGCCTGCGTGGGCGATCTGTATGCCTGCCCCCTCCATGGTCCCAACCCGATCACCAGTGGCGCGCCCCATGCCTTCGGCCTGGGCAAGGACGTGGCCCATGTCGGTTCTCAAACCGCCTGCGGCGCCAGCATCACCGCCGGTTCCCCCGATACCTTTGTCGGCAGTGCCGCCGCCAGCCCGGTCAGCAGCGTTTTCTCCGAGCTCCTGAAGGAAAAGACCTTCGTCGAATTCCAGTTGCTCAACGACCTGGAACAGCCGATCGCCAACGAGAAGTTCGTGCTGACCCTGCCTGACGGCAAGGTCATCAACGGTGTGCTCGATGGGCAGGGCCGGGTGCATGTGGCGGATGTCCCCCGGGGCAGCTGCAGTATCAAATTTCCAGACCTTGAAGATACGGAACATCTTTAATGACCGAGCCTAGTAGAACGACCGGGACAACGCAGGCGGCAAAAACTACCGGGGCCCAGGGCAAGACGACCCAGACCAATCAGTTGGTGGTTTCCGGGCCCTACATGGAGATCCTGATAGGGGGGCCTTACACCAAGGACAAGGAAGAGCATCTTTTTGGCCACGCCGCATTGCGTGTGGTGGTCGGTAGCAAAGAGGTCATCTACGACTTCGGGCGTTATGGCAAGACCTGGGGCAAGTTCGACAGTGAAGGCGAGGGCGTCATGAACGTCTGGACCTCCTTCAGGACCTACATTGCCGGTGAAAACAGCCTCAAGCGAACGACGACCGGGTTTGTCTACTATCTGGACAAGGCCAAGGCCGAAGCGGTGATCGCCCACTTCGACGGGGTGGTGGCCAAGCAGAAAGAGGTCCGGCGCAAAACGCCGACCGCGACCCGTTATGTGCTGCCCGGGGATTACCACCCGACGACCAACAACTGCACGACCGTGACCCTCGAAGGGGCGAAGGTCTCGGGCAAGAAACTGGTCCAGGACCCTGCCAAGTACCGGGAAATGCGAGGTTTGTCCTGGCTGGAGAAACAGGCCGCACGGACTCAGACATGGACTGCCGACGGGATTTTCATGCCGGCCGACTTGCAGGCGATGTTAGAGGGGAACACGGAGGCCCGTTATGACAAGAAAAATATTTACAAGTAGAAGTGCTCTCGCCTGGCTGGTCGGCCTGCTCCTGGCCAATACCGTGCTGTTGGCTGTTTTATTGTTCAATAACGCCTCGAAGGGATATGACATGAAGATGATCAAGACGAAAGAGCCGCTGCTGATTGAAAGCCCGACGGGTGACGACAATTATTATGTGCTGCCGGTTGGAACCACGCTCTATCGGGAAAAGAGCTTTCCGGAAGGGCATGATCGTTATGTCGTCTACTTGAACCACAAAGGCAACATCGCCCACGAAGAGGTGCCGATGAAACCCGAGTACGGTGGCCAGCTCATCGATCCGCTGTGGGTGTCGAATGTCGATGCCGATACCTTGAAGGTGCTGTTCAACCGGTTCCCGCTGTCCAAGGACGATGTGGTCGCGGCCATCAAGTCCAATGAGATCACCCGCGACGACCTCGCCGACATCATCCGCTCGCTGCCCTAGCCAGCCTGCGGGAGCGGGCAAGGGATGAGGGAACCGCGCCCGGGGCAGGGCGCGGTCAGCGGTTCGAATCCAGCGCCTCTTGCTCGACCTTCGCCTCGGGCGCTTCGTCGCCCTTGCCCCGGGTCTTCAACTCGCTGACGATCACCGCCGCGACGATCAGCCCGCCACCCAGCAGGGCCAGTGCCGGCAGGCGCTCGCCGGCGATGCGCCCGACCAGCCCGGCCCACACCGGCTCACCGGCGTAGATCAGGGTGGCGCGGGTCGGCGACACGCTTTTCTGCGCCCAGTTCATCGCCACCTGGATCGCCGCGCTGGCGGCGCCCAGGCCCAGGGCGCTGGCCAGCAGCAGCCAGGAAAAGTCCGGCAGGGTTTCCCCGGTCGGTACTACCATCAAAAATGACAGCACCGAGGTCGCCGCCAGTTGCACCACGGTGACCCGGCGCACATCGACCTGGCCGGCATAGGTGCTGATAAGGATGATTTCCGCGGCGATCGCCACGGTGCTGATCAGGGTGGCGATTTCCCCGGGGCTGAAGTCCAGGGACGCGCCGCCGGGCCCGGAGAGCAGCATCAGGCCGGTAAAGGCCAGCATGATGCCGATGCTGGGCATCAGCCCCGGGCGCTTGCCCATGAACAGCCATTGCAGCAGCGGCACGAAGGGCACGTACAGCGCGGTGATAAAGGCCGACTGGCTGCTGGGAATGGTTTGCAGGCCCACGGTCTGCAGGCCGTAGCCGAGCATGATGGCGGTGCCGATGAACACCCCGGCCTTGAGTTCGAACAGGGTCAGGCCGCGCAGGCTGCGCAGCGAGAACAGACCGACGATGCAGGCCGCCGCGGCGAAGCGCAGGCCGACGAAGAACATCGGGCCGCTGACGGTCATGGCGTGCTGCACCGTGAGGAAGGTGCCGCCCCAGACCATGGTGATCAGCACCAGCACGCACTCGGCTTTGCTCAGTTTGAAGAAAAAGGACGATGCTTTGCTGGCGTTCACAGACGTCATACCTTGCGCGCTACCCGGGGCGGCCGCACAATGCGCCGCGAAGTTGGGCAGTATACTGCGCAAACCTACACAGTGAGCAATATAGTGCACAAGGATTCCGGGCAGCGCGCTTCCGTGCTGCAACATGTCAGTCAGAACGTCCGCCGGCTGCGCCACGCCGCCGAGCTGAGCCAGAGCGCCCTGGCGGAGAAATCCGGGGTCAGCCGGCGCATGCTGGTGGCCATCGAGGCCGGCGAGAAGAATGTCAGCCTGAGCACCCTGGACCGGGTGGCCGAAGCCCTGGACGTGGCCTTCAGCGACCTGATCCAGGCCCCCGACGCCCGCGACCCGAGCCGGATCAACGAGCTGGCCTGGGCCGGGCGGCTTCCCGGGAGCAGGGCGGTGCTGCTGGCCAAGGCCAGCGCCAGCCGCGAAGTGGAGTTGTGGGAATGGCGCCTGGAGCCGGGCGAGCAGTACCTGTCGGAGCCGGACGCCGAAGGCTGGAGCGAGCAGCTGTATGTCTGCGAGGGCTGCCTGACCCTGATCCTGGGCGACCGGGAGCGGCGCCTGGAGCCCGGCGAGTTCTTCGCATTCGCCAGCAACCTGCCGCACATCTACCGCAACGATGGGCCGGTGGCGCTGCGGTTTGTCCGCAACGTGGTGATCTGAACGCTGTTGCCCAGGCAACAGCGCTTGAACACTTTGTCGGATCGAAATTCCAGTCGTTTATCGATAAATAATCGTAACTATATGATTTTTATCGATTAATTATTCCGGCATGACTCCTGCAGTCTCCAAGTCAGAGCGGACCTTCCGCATTCGACAGGACCTGGAGTCGGCCATGACAGCCTCTGCCCAACCCACCCGAACCGCCCACATCATCCGTTCCGACGCCGAGGCGATCGCCGTCGCCAGGACCCTGGCCGAGCGTTTCGCCGTCGAGGCCAGCGTGCGCGATCGCGAGCGCCGCCTGCCGTTCGCCGAACTCGACGAGTTTTCCGCCAGCGGCCTGTGGGGCATCACCATTCCCAAGGCCTACGGCGGCGCAGGGGTGTCCTATGTGACCGTGGCGCAGGTGATCAAGATCATCTCCGCCGCCGATTCCTCCCTGGGGCAGATCCCGCAGAACCACCTCGGGGTGCTCGACATCCTGCTGCAGGTCGCCAGCGAAGAGCAGAAGCGCCATTACTTCGCCAAGGTGCTGCAGGGTTATCGCTTCGGCAATGCCTTCTCCGAGGCCGGCAGCAAGCACGCCGGCGCCTTCGAGACGCGCATCCGCTTCAACGCCGACGGCGCGCGGATCGACGGCGAGAAGTTCTACTGCACCGGCGCGCTGTTCGCCCATATCGTGCCCGCGGTGGCGGTCGACGAAGAGAACCGGGCGTTCATCGCCTTTATCGAGCGCGACAACCCCGGCCTGACCGTGATCGACAGCTGGGACGGCTTTGGCCAGCGCATCACGGCCAGCGGCGGCGTGACCCTGGATGCCGTGCAGGTGCCGCTGAGCGCGGTGATCCCGGCGCACCGCGCGTTCGACGAACCCACCGCCGACGGGCCGATTTCGCAGATCATCCAGGCGGCGGTGGACACCGGCCTGGCGGTCGGTGCCCTGGAAGAGGCCAAGCGCCACGCGCGGCAGGCGCGGCCGTGGATCGACAGCGGCCAGGATCACGGCTGGCAGGACCCGTTCACCATCGCCGCCATCGGCGACCTGGAATGGCGGGTCCATGGCACCGAGGCGATCCTGGAGAAGGCCGGCCTGGCCATCGACCAGGCCCTGCGCGAGCCCAACGAGGACACGGTGGCCCACGCCTCGGTGGTGGTGGCGCAGGCCAAGGTGCTATCGGCCGAAAGCGCCTTGCTCGCCAGCAGCAAGCTGTTCGAGCTGGCCGGCACCCGCTCGGTGCTGGGCAAGCACAACCTCGACCGCTACTGGCGCAACGCCCGGACCCACACCCTGCATGACCCGGCGCGCTGGAAATACCACCTGGTCGGCAACTTCCTGCTCAACGGCATCAAGCCGGCCCGTCACGCCTGGAACTGAGGAATCGCCCATGAACGCATTGAGCCAACAACCGCTGAGCCAGGCGGCCACCCCCGAAAACCCTGGCGTCGAGCCGCACGATCGCGCCGGCGACGACCTGCGCCGCGCCCGCGAGCTGCTGCAGGCGACCCTGGCGTTCGTGCGCGAGCAGGCCCGGCCCTGGCCCGGCAGCGGGCTGGCGCAGGCCAGCGACGACCCCTACGTGATCAGCCGCTTCGGCGATCTGCTGATCCGCATCGAAGTCGCCGCCGCCTTGCATGAACGGGCACAGGCCCTGCGCACGGCCGCGGGCGATGTCGCCGAAATCGGCGTGGCCCGCGCCGAGGCGCTGATCGCCGCCCGGCAAGCCCTGCTGGCGGCGAGCGACGCCGAGTTCGAGCTGAGCGGCCAGCGCAGCCCGTTGCCCGCCGCGCTGGATGAACCGCTGCGCTGGCAGTATCAGTTGATCGGCAACTACCGCCTCAACGGCGTGGTGCCACAAGGTTTCAGGAGTGCTGTGTGATGTCCCGCGAAATCCGTCTCAACGCCTTCGACATGAACTGTGTCGGCCACCAGTCGCCGGGCCTGTGGGCGCACCCGCGGGACCGCTCCTGGCAATACAAGGACCTCGAATACTGGACCGACCTGGCGCGGATTCTCGAACGCGGCAAGTTCGACGGCCTGTTCATCGCCGATGTGCTGGGCATCTACGACGTCTACCAGGGCAATGGTCAGGCGGCGATCCGCCAGGCGGCCCAGGTGCCGGTGAACGATCCGTTGCAACTGATCCCGCCGATGGCGCTGGTCACCGAACACCTGGGATTCGGCCTGACCGCCTCGCTGTCGTTCGAGCATCCCTATCCCTTCGCCCGGCGGCTGTCGACCCTCGACCACCTGACCAAGGGGCGGGCCGGCTGGAACATCGTCACGTCCTACCTGGAAAGCGGGGCGAAGAACCTCGGGCAAAAGGCCCAGACCGAGCACGACACCCGCTACGACTACGCCGAGGAGTACCTGGAGGTCTGCTACAAGCTCTGGGAAGGCAGCTGGGAAGACGGCGCGGTGCTGCGCGACCGCGAGCGGCGGATCTTCAGCGACCCGAGCAAGATCCATGAGATCCGCCACGTCGGCCAACACTTCCAGGTGCCGGGCATCCACCTCTGCGAACCTTCGCCGCAGCGCACGCCGGTGCTCTACCAGGCCGGGGCGTCGAGCCGCGGCAAGCAGTTCGCCGCCGAACAGGCCGAGTGCGTGTTCGTCGCCGCGCCGTCCAAGGTGCTGCTGAAGAAGACCGTGGCCGATATCCGCCGCCGGGCCGCCGAGGCCGGGCGCGATCCGGCGAAGATCCTGATCTTCAACCTGCAGACGGTGATCCTCGGCGAAACCGACGCCAAGGCCCGGGCCAAGTTCGAGGAGTACAAGTCCTGGGTCAGCTATGAAGGCGCCATGGCGCTGATTTCCGGCTGGACCGGCATCGATTTCAGCCAGTTCCAGCCCCACGAGCCGCTCAAGCATGTGCACACCAATGCCATCCAGTCGGCGGTCGAGGCCTTTTCCACGGCCGATCCGAACAAGGTCTGGACGCCCCACGAACTGGCCGACTGGGTCGGCATCGGCGGCTTCGGCCCGTTGTTCGTCGGCGGCCCGGAAACCGTGGCCGACCTGTTGCAGGAATGGGTCGAGGACACCGATGTGGACGGCTTCAACCTGGCCTACGCGCTGACCCATGAAACCTTTGTCGACGCGGTCGAGCTGCTGGTGCCCGAGTTGCAGAAGCGCGGCGTGTACAAGACCGAATACGCCCCCGGGACCCTGCGCGAGAAGCTGTTCGGCGCCGGGCCGCGCCTGCCGCAGACGCACCCCGGCAGCGCCTATCGCGACCTGGCGGCGTGGCAGCGAGCGCAGCAGAAGGTCGCCTCTGTGCGGGTGCCTGCGCTGTAGCCGCACCTACCGATCACCCCTCAGCCAGCGGACCACCGCACGCTTTTGCCCAAGGAACGAGGTCAATCCATGAGCGTGCATGAACTCAAGCGTTCGCCGCTGGCGAGCGCCCCGGCCCCGGAACAGGCGGCGCTGCCCGCCGACGCCCTGGCGCGCCTGCAACACTGGGCGCAGGTCAGCCCGTTGCACAACGCCCTGCGCCACAAGCGCCACGGCCAGTGGTACGGCTGGCGCTGGATCGATGCCTTGCGCGATGTCGAGCGCCTGGCCGACGGCCTGCGCCAGCAGGGCTGCGACGGGCATTCGCGGCTGGCGGTCAGCGGCCCGTTCGAGCCGAATCTGTTGTTGCTGGCGCTGGCGGCGCACAGCATCGGCGCCCAGGTCCTGGTCCTCGACGACAACCTCGGCGCCGAGGCGTTGCAGCAGGCCCTGTGGCGCCTGCAACCGAGCCATGGCTTCGTGCATGCGCGCCAGTCATTGCTGCGCTGGGTCGCGGCCGGCGAAAACGGCGTGGCGTCGCCGCGGCTGATCACCGACCAGCCGGTGCCGCGCCTGGCGCAAGGCGCGCGCCAGCCGGTGCTGGCCTTCGGCGAACTGCTGGGCGTCAGCGAAGCCCCGCGCCAGCAACGCTACTGGCGCCACCCGGCCCACGAGTCGCAGCTGTGGAGCGAGGAGGGCACGGAGTGGGCGCAGGGCCTGGAGGTGATCCTCACCCAGTGGCTGGGCAGCGGCCACAGCCTGGCGTTTCCGGAAAGCCGCGGTTCGGCCAGCCGCGACCGGCGCGAGGCGGTGCCCAGCGGCCTGCTGTTGTCCGCCGCGCGCCTGCAACGCCTGGCCGACGAGATCGAGAGCCGCCTGGCGCCCCCGGGCAGCTGGCGCCGCCGGCTCTGCGAATGGGCCATCGCCCAGCCGCAACGGCCGGTGCAACGCCTGATCAAGCACCGCGTGCGGCGGCTCCTGGGCTTCCAGCGCCTGCACTACATCTGGCAGGCCCCCAGCTCGCCGGCGAAACCCGCGGCGCCCCTGTGGCTGGCCGAATTCAAACGGAACATCGCATGAACCCTGCCGAACCCATCCTGCAAGTCCAGGGCGTTTCCCTGTCGTTCAAGGGCGTGAAGGCCATCGACCGCCTGTCCTTCGCGGTGCGCCGCGGCGAGATCTGCGCGCTGATCGGTCCCAATGGCGCCGGCAAGAGTTCGCTGCTCAACATCCTCAACGGCGTCTACCGCTTCGACGCCGGGGCGATTGTCTTCGAGCGCGAGACGCTGACCCGCATCGACCCCTTGCAGGCCGCGCGCCGGGGCATCGGCCGCACCTTCCAGAACAATGCGCTGTTCAAGAAGATGAGCGTGATCGACAACCTGCTCACCGGCCTGTCGCGGCATACCCGCGCCAGCGTCCTCGAACAGGCCCTGGGGCTGCCCCGGGCGCGGCGCGAGGCGCGGGCCTACCGCCAGCGCGCCCAGGGCATCCTGCAGTTCCTCGAATTGCAGGCCCAGCGCGACGTGCCGGTGGGCAACCTGGCCTACGGCCTGCAGAAGCGCGTCGAGTTGGGCCGGGCGCTGATCGCCGGCCCGACCCTGTTGCTGCTGGACGAGCCCATGGCCGGCATGAACGCCGAGGAGAAGCAGGACATGGCGCGGTTCATCGCCGACATCAACCGCGACCTCGGCACCACCGTGGTATTGATCGAGCACGACATGGGGGTGGTCATGGACCTGTCCGACCATGTGGTGGTGCTCGACTACGGGCGCAAGATCGGCGACGGCAGCCCGGCCCAGGTGCAGGCCGACCCAGAGGTGATCGCCGCCTACCTGGGAGCGTCGCCGGCATGAGCTTTTTCTTCGAGACCCTGCTCGGCGGCTTGCTGGCCGGCACCCTGTATTCCCTGGTGGCCATCGGTTTCGTGCTGATCTACAAGGCCAGCGGGGTGTTCAACTTCGCCCAGGGCGCGATGCTGCTGTTCGCCGCGCTGACCTTCGTCAGCCTGCACGAGCAGGGCCTGCCGTTCGCCCTGGCGCTGCTGCTGAGCGTGCTGGTGATGATCGCCGGCGCCTGGCTGATCGAGCGCCTGGTGCTGCGGCCCTTGGTCAACCGCTCGCAGATCACCCTGTTCATGGCCACCCTGGGCCTGTCGTTCGTCATCGAGGGCCTGGCCCAGGGCCTGATGGGTTCCCAGGTGCGGGCGCTGGACCTGGGCATCGACGATGTGCCGCTGTTCCTCGGGCCGCTGATGGTCAGCCAGTTCGACCTGATCGCCGCGGCCGTGGCCCTGGTGCTGGTGACGGTGCTGGCGCTGCTGTTCAACAAGACCCGCATCGGCGTGTCGCTGCGCGCGGTGGCCGACGACACCACGGCGGCGCTGTCGATCGGCATCGACCTCAACCGCATCTGGCGGATCGTCTGGGCCGTGGCCGGGGTGGTCGGGCTGGTGGCCGGGCTGCTCTGGGGGGCGCGCCAGGGGGTGCAGTTCTCGCTGTCGCTGGTGGTGCTCAAGGCCTTGCCGGTGCTGATCATCGGCGGCTTCACCTCGATCGGCGGGGCGATCGCCGGCGGGTTGATCGTCGGCGCCGCGGAGAACCTGGCCGAGGTCTATATCGGGCCGCTGCTCGGTGGCGGCATCACGCCCTGGTTCGCCTACGTGCTGGCCCTGGCCTTCCTTTACATCCGTCCCGCCGGCCTGTTCGGCGAGCGCGCCATCGAGCGAGTCTGAGCCATGTCCATTCCCCTGACCCAAGAAACGGCGCCGCTGCTGCTGGTCCGCCGGCGCCTGCCCTGGGGCCTGGCCGGCCTGTTGCTGCTGGCCTTCGTCGGCGTGCCCCTGGTAGGCAACGACTATTGGCTCAACGCGATCCTGATCCCGTTCCTGGTGCTGTCCCTGGCCGGGCTCGGCCTCAACCTGCTGACCGGCTACGCCGGCCAGACCTCGGTCGGCGCCGCCGGCTTCATGGCGGTCGGCGCCTTCGCCACCTACGGTTTCCTGTTGCGCCTGCCGGAGCTGGGCCTGCCGGTGGCGCTGCTCGGCGGCGGCCTCATCAGCGCGCTGGTGGGCTGGCTGTTCGGCTTGCCCAGCGCGCGGATCAAGGGCTTCTACCTGATGGTCACCACCCTGGCGGCGCAGTTCTTCCTGGAATGGCTGTTCGTCAAGTTTCCCTGGTTCTACAACTACGGTTCCTCGGGCACCATTTCGGCGCCGCAGTTGAGCCTGCTGGGCCATGACCTGAACCATCCCCAGGGGCGCTACCTGCTGACCCTGGTGACAGTGCTGCTGTTGACCTGGGTAGCGCAGAACCTGGTGCACAGTCAGGTCGGGCGCAACTGGATGGCGATCCGCGACATGGACACTGCCGCCGCGGTGATCGGCATTCCGGTGGCGGGCTACAAGCGCCTGGCGTTCGCCGTCAGCTCCTTCTACCTGGGCATCGCCGGGGCGCTGTGGGCGTTCGCCTACCTGGGCACGGCCAGCGCCGGCAGCTTCGATATCAATCGCTCGTTCCAGATCCTGTTCATCATCATTATCGGTGGCATGGGCAGCGTGGCCGGCAACTTCGTCGGCGCGGCCTTCATCAGCCTGCTGCCGATTTTCCTCAGCCACGCCGGGCAGGCGCTGTCGGGCGGCGCGGTGGATGCCGGGCAGTTGCAGAACCTGCAGAAAATCATCTTCGGCGTGCTGATCATCCTGTTCCTGATCAAGGAGCCCGAAGGGCTGATCCGCCTCCTGCACACCCTGCGCCAGCGGCTGGGCCACTGGCCGCTGCGTTTCTGACTCCCCCTGCGACTAGAGAGACAACATGCGTGCATCCCTGAAAGCTTCATTGGCCGGCACCGCCCTGGCGCTGGCCGTCCTGGCCGGCGCGGCGCCCGCGGTACAGGCCGCGCCCGACCAGCAGTTCTTTCCCCTGGCCACCTACCGGGTCGGCGCCTATGCCTCCAGCGGCGTGCAGGTGTGGGCCGGGATGATCGACTACCTGAACTACATCAACCAGGTCGAAGGCGGGATCAACGGGGTCAAGCTGGTGTGGCAGGAGTGCGAGACCGAATGGACGGCGGAGAAGGGCATCGAGTGCTACGAGCGCTTCAAGAACGGCCTGGGCGGCGCGCCCGTGGCGATCTACTCGCCCAACGGCGCCCCGGCCGCCTACGCCCTGAGCGAGCGCGCCGAAGTCGACCGGATCCCCTTGATCACCCTGGGCTACGGTCGCACCGAAGCCACCGACGGCACGGTGTTCCCCTACAACTTCCCGGTGATGCTGACCTTCTACAGCGAGGCCTCGACCCTGGTGAACTACATCGCCGAGCGCGAGGGCGGTTTCGACAAGCTCAAGGGCAAGAAGATCGCCACCGTCTACCACGACTCGGCCTATGGCCGGGAAACCCTGGGCCCGATGCAGCTGCTGGCGCAAAAGTACGGCTTCGAGAATATCCAGATCCCGGTGGCCGACCCCGGCAACGAGCAGTCGGCGCAATGGCGCCAGGTGCGCCAGCAGAACCCGGACTGGGTGTTCCTGCGCACCTGGGGCGTCTCGACCCCGGTGGCGGTGAAGACCGCCGCGCGCTTCGGCTTCCCGGTGGATCACATCATCGGCGACATCTGGGCCAGTTCCAGCGAAGACGTATTGCCGGCCGGCGCCGCGGCCAAGGGTTACCTGGCGCTGACGCCGTACCCGGCCGGCAGCGACTTCGAGATCCACCGGCGCCTCAAGCAATACATCCTCGATACGGGTAAGAGTGACCTCAAGGATCTGAAGAACTTCGGCAGCGTGTACTACAACTCCGGGCTGGTGAACGCCGCGGTGGCGGTCGAGGCGATCCGCACCGCCCAGGGCAAGTTCGGCCAGCGCCCGCTCAATGGCGAGGAGGGGCGCTGGGGCCTGGAGCACCTGAACATCGACGACGCGCGGCTCAAGGCCATGGGCTACCTGGGGTTGATGCAGAACCTCAAGCTGTCCTGCCGCGACCACGAAGGCGGCGGGGCGACGCGGGTGCAACAGTGGGACGGCGAGCGCTGGACCCTGATCAGCGACTGGATCGCCGCCGACCGGGCCACCCTGCGGCCGCTGATCGACGAAAAGGCGGCGGCCTTCGCCAAGGAGAAGAACCTCACGCCGCGCACCTGCGCCGAGGAATGAAGCATGAGCCAGAGCGCCGCGGCGGCCGCCGACGACCTGTTGCAGGTCCGCGATATCGAGGTGATCTACGACGGGGCGATCCTCGCGGTGGCCGGGGTGTCGCTGCAGGTGCCCCGGGGCGCCATCGTGGCCCTGCTCGGCGCCAACGGCGCGGGCAAGAGCACCACGCTCAAGGCGATTTCCGGGCTGGTGCGGGCCGAGCGGGCCGAAGTCAGCCGCGGTTCGATCGGCTTTCTCGGCCATGACCTGGCCGGTGTCGACCCCAGCCAGCGGGTGCGCCAGGGCATGGTGCATGTGCTGGAGGGGCGGCATGTGTTTCCCCTGTTGACGGTCGAGGACAACCTGCGCAGCGGCGGTTTCGTGCGGGGCCTGGGCCGGCGCGAGCTGGCCGCGGACCTGGAGCGGGTCTACGCCTGGTTCCCGCGGCTCAAGACCAAGCGCAAGACCCGCGCGGGGCTGACCTCCGGCGGCGAGCAGCAGATGGTCGCCATCGGCCGGGCGCTGATGACCCGGCCCAGCCTGGTGCTGCTGGACGAGCCGTCCATGGGGCTGGCGCCGATCATCGTCCAGGAGATTTTCGAGATCGTCGCGCAACTGAACCGCGAGGCGCAGGTGAGCTTCCTGATTGCCGAACAAAACATTAATGTGGCGCTCAAGTACGCCACCCGGGCCTACGTGCTCGATACCGGGCGCGTGGCGCTCGCCGGAACCGCCGAGGCCTTGCTGGCCCGTGGCGATCTGCAGGACTTTTACCTGGGTAGACAGTGAGCCGAGACAGCCCCATGAGCGCAACGAACCACGCCCCGACCGCCCACGCGCGGTGGGATGCCGATGTACTGATCGTCGGCGGCGGCCTCAGCGGCACCTTGCTCGCCGCGCAACTGCTGCGCCTGCCGGGCCAGCGCCGGGTGCTGGTGATCGAGCCGCGCAGCGAGCTGGGGCGCGGCGAGGCCTACAGCGCCGTCGAGCTGGGCCACACCCTGAACGGCAACGCCGCGCGCATGAGCGTCGACCCGGACAATGCCGACGACCTGACCCAGTGGCTGGGCGAATACATCGCCGGCGGCGGCTGGCCGGAGTCGGACCGCCAGGCGGTGCCGGTCAGCCAGTTGTTTCCACCCCGGGGGATCTTCGGCCTGTATGTCCAGCAGCGGCTGGCCGAAGCCCGGGCGCTCGGCGCCGCGCAAGGCTCGACGGTGGCGCATGTGCACGCCGAGGTGGTGGATCTGCAGGCCGATGCCGAAGGGGCCCGGCTGACCCTCGACGATGGCCGCTCGCTCAGCGGCGCCTTTGCCGTGCTGGCCACCGGCATGTTCCCGGCGGCGCGCACCCCGCAGACCGAATCCAGCGGCCTCAACGCCGCCGCGCTCGATCCCTGGGATGTCTCGGCGATGGCCCGGCTCGACCCTGGGGCGAGGGTGCTGATCATCGGCTCCGGGCTGACCATGGTCGACGCCGTGGTGTCCCTGGAGCAGGCCGGGCATCGCGGGCCGATCGAGGTGTTCTCGCGCCACGGCCTGCTGCCCCAGGTGCGCCGCCAGCCGCCGGAGTGGGTGGACTTCCTGGCGGCGGACCCCAGCATCCGCAGCCCGCGCCAGCTGATGCGCGAATTGCGGCGCCAATGCCGCCTGGCGCTGGCGGACGGCGTGGACTGGCAGGCGCCGCTGGACACGGTGCGGGCCCATATCGGCCGGTTGTGGAGCCAGGCCACGGAGGCGCAACGCCGGCAGTTCGTGCGCCATGTGCGGCCGTGGTGGGAAAGTCATCACCACCGTTCGCCGCCCTTGAGCGCCGAGCTGGTGGCGCGGTTGCACGAAGCAGGGCGGCTGCGGATCCACGCGGCCTCGTTCAAGGGCCTGGAGCCCGGGACGGACGGGCGCCTGGCGATCCGTATCCGCCGCCGTGGCGAAGGGGCGACCACCCGGGTGGCGGGCGACGCGCTGATCAACTCCAGCGGCATCGAATACGACTGGCGCCGGGTGGCCCGGCCATTGCCGCGGCAGTTGCTGGCCCGCGGCCTGATCCAGCCGGGACCGCTGGCCCTGGGGATCCGCGCCGACGCCGCGGGCGCGGTGGTGGATGCCCAGGGGCAAATCGCCCGCCGGCTGTTCGCCCTGGGCCCGCCGTTGCGCGGCATGTGGTGGGAAAGCACCGCGGTGACCGATGTGGCCAGCCAGGCCAAGGCCCTGGCGGCGCGGTTGGTGGCGTTGGGGTAAATCGCCGCTCGCTCCTACAGATCACCTTCATCTGTAGGAGCGAGCGGGCGGCGATCCGACTTGCCCGCGATGACGTCCTCCCCGACAACGCACCTCTATGCTCAAACCGCGTCGAGCCTCACCCAACGCTGCTCCCGCGCCGCCACCCGGATCGCCGCCGCCAGCCGTTCCACTTGCCAGGCCTCGGCGAAATCCGTGCCGCCATGCCCCTGGCCACTGAGCGCCATGATCAGTTCGTGCACCTCCAGGGTCTTGAGCTCGTTGTAGCCCAGCTGATGCCCCGGGGCCGGGCTGAACGCGGCATAGCCGGGCAGGGCGGGGCCGGCCAGCAGGCGCTGGAAACCCTGGTCGCCGGCCCGGTACAGGCGCAGCTCGTTGAGGCGTTCCTGGTCGAAGGTCAGGGTGCCGCGGGTGCCGCTGATCTCGAAGCTCAAATGGTTCTTGTAGCCCTGCTTGAGCCAGCTGCTGCTGACGCTGCCGCGGGCGCCGCTGGCGAAACGCAGCAGGGCGTGGGCCTGGTCGTCCACGGCGATCGGGCGCTGCTCCGGGCTGTCGGCGCTGGCCGGGCGCTGGCGGTGCACGGTCTGGGTGTCGGCGCAGACCGCCTCGACCTCGCCCAGCAGGTAACGCGCCATGGCCAGCAGGTGGCTGCCCAGGTCGGCCAGGGCGCCGCCGGCGTGCTGCGGCTCGCAGCGCCAGGAGAAGGGCGACAGCGGGTCGGCCATGAAGTCTTCGCTGAACTCGCCCTGGAAGCTGACGATCTGCCCCAGCTCGCCGCTGTCGATCAGCGCCTTGGCCTGCACGATCATCGGGTTGTGCTGGTAGTTGTAGCCGACCCGGGTGACCACCCCGGCGGCCTGCGCGGCCTGGTGCATCTGCCGGGCCTGGTCGACGCTCACCGCCAGGGGCTTTTCGCAGTACACCGCCTTGCCGGCCTGCAAGGCGGCCATGGCCATGGGGAAGTGCAGGTGATTGGGCGTGGTGATCGCCACCAGGCCGACCGCCGGGTCGTCGATCAGCCGCTGCCAGTCGGCGTGGGCCCGGGCGAACCCCCAGGCCGCGGCGCAGTGTTCGGCACGCTGGCGATCGGCATCGGCCAGCGCCGCCAGGTGCAGGCGCACCGGCAGCTCGAACACCGCGCTGACATTACGAAACGCCAGCGCATGGGCCCGCCCCATGAAGCCGGTGCCGATCAAGCCTATTCCCAGTTCACCCATAACCGACCCCTTGCAGAATTGTTGTTGTAAGGAGGGTTATTTATGGAATAAATATTCTCTAATTGCAATTGGTGGAATAAATATTCATTTACGCCGCAAACCCTGTAGGAGCGAGGCTTGCCCGCGATGGTCGTTAACGATGACGTGTAGTGTCTGACGGAATGCGGCGGCCTCAGGTTTATCGCGGGCAAGCCTCGCTCCTACGGGGCCGTGGATGGTCAATGAAAAAGGCAGCCCGCAGGCTGCCTTTTTTTGTACGGCGCGGGTCGCTCAGGAGAGGAAGCCGCCGTCCACATTCAGCGCCACGCCCGTGGTGTAGCTCGAGGCGTCGCTGGCCAGGTACAGCACCGCGCCGGCCATTTCGCTCGGGTCGGCCACGCGCTTGAGCGGGATCTGCGACAAGGCCTGTTTCAGGATCGCATCGTTCTTCACCAGCGCCGAGGCGAACTTGGTGTCGGTCAGGCCCGGCAACAGGGCGTTGCAGCGAATGCCGAACTGCGCGCATTCCTTGGCGAAGACCTTGGTCATGTTGATCACCGCCGCCTTGGTCACCGAGTAGATGCCCTGGAAGATGCCCGGCGATATGCCGTTGATCGAGGCCACGTTGATGATGCTGCCGCCGCCGTTTTCGCGCATCAGCTTGCCGGCCTCCACCGACATGAAGAAGTAGCCGCGGATGTTCACGTCGACGGTTTTCTGGAAGGCGCCCAGGTCAGTGTCCAGCACGTTGCAGAACTGCGGGTTGGTGGCGGCGTTGTTGACCAGGATGTCCAGGCGTCCGAATTGCTCGCGGATGCCGGCGAATACCTGGCTGATCTGCTCCATCTCGCCGATGTGGCAGGCGATGGCGGTGGCCTTGCCGCCGGCGGCGATGATCGCGTCGGCCACGTGCTGGCAGCCTTCGAGCTTGCGGCTCGAGACGATCACGTGGGCGCCTTGCTGGGCCAGCAGTTTGGCAATGGCTTCACCGATGCCGCGGCTGGCGCCGGAGACGAAAGCGATCTTGCCGTCGAGGTCGAACAACTGAGTCTTGGACATGGTTTTTCCTTGTTATGAAGCCGCGGTCAGAGGCTGGATTTCTCGATGACCTGCAGGCTCATCTGCTCCAGCAGCTTGTTCATGTGGATGAACTGCGCGAAGCGTTTGTCCTGGGTCTGGCCATGGAAGAAGCGGTAGTAGATCTGCTGCACGATGCCGGCCAGGCGGAACAGGCCGTAGGTGTAGTAGAAATCGAAGTTGTCGATCGCGATCCCCGAGCGTTCGGCGTAATAGTCGACGAACTGCTGGCGGGTCAGCATGCCCGGGGCGTGGCTCGGCTGGCGGCGCATCAGCTGCACCGGCGCCGGGTCGCCGGCTTCGATCCAGTAGGCCAGGGTGTTGCCCAGGTCCATCAGCGGATCGCCCAGGGTAGTCAGCTCCCAGTCCAGCACGCCGATGATCTGCATCGGGTTGTCCGGGTCGAGGATCACGTTGTCGAAGCGGTAGTCGTTATGCACGATGCTGGAGGTCGGGTGGTCGGCCGGCATCTTGTCGTGGAGCCAGGCCCGCACCGCTTCCCACTTGGGCGCGTCGGGGGTCAGGGCTTTCTCGTAGCGGTCGTTCCAGCCCTTGATCTGGCGTTGCACATAACCTTCGGGCTTGCCCAGGTCGCCCAGGCCACAGGCGCGGTAGTCGACGCGGTGCAGTTCGACGAGCTTGTCGATGAAGCTCTTGCACAGGGCCTCGGTGCGGGCTGCGTCGAAACCCAGTTCCGGCGGCAGGTCGGAGCGCAGGATGATGCCCTTGACCCGTTCCATCACATAGAACTCGGCACCGATCACCGACTCGTCGGTGCAGTGCACGTAGGCTTTCGGGCAATACGGAAAGCCGTCCTTGAGCTGGTTGAGAATGCGGTACTCGCGGCCCATGTCGTGGGCCGACTTGGCCTTGTGACCGAAAGGCGGGCGGCGCAGGACGAATTCCTGCTCCGGGTATTCCAGCAGGTAGGTCAGGTTCGAGGCGCCGCCCGGAAACTGGCTGATCTGCGGAGTACCGGTCAGGCCCGGAATATGCGCCTTGAGGTACGGATCGATCAGGCTGGCGTCGAGTTCTTCGCCGGAGCGGGTGCGGGTGGACTGGTCTGTAAGCGCCATGCTTATCCCTTTTGCTTATTCTGGAGGCCAGAGATTATTGGCTAATCTAATGCGCCCACCTGGGCGCCACAATCGCCGCTCGCCGTTATAGGTGAGCGTGTTGCTGGACAATCATTGCTTTTGATACAAGCGTTTGAAAGTCACGGCCTCACTCTAGTCCAGTCCGCGGGGCCCGGCGGGATATTCCGGGCGAGCCCGCGGCCGCCGGGTTCAGTTCGCCGGGGGCAGGGCGATCGGGGTCAGCAGCGGCTGGCCGCTGAAGTGCGCGATCAGGTTGCGGCCCACCAGCTCGACCATGGCCTCGGTGGCTTCCGGCGACAGCCCGGCGACGTGAGGCGTCAGGACCACGTTGTTCAAGGTCTTCAGGCCATCGGTGACCCGCGGCTCGTCGTCGAACACATCCAGGCCGGCGCCGGCGATGCGCCGCTGTTCCAGGGCCTGCAGCAGGTCGGCGGTATTCACCACGCTGGCGCGGGCGATGTTCACCAGGAACCCCTCCGGCCCCAGGGCCTGCAGCACGTTCTTGTCGACCAGCTGGCGGGTGCCGACGCCGCCCGGGGTGGCGACGACCAGGAAATCCGCGTGGCGCGCCAGTTCGGTCGGGGTCGCGCAATAGGTGTAGGGCACGTCGCTGCGGATCTGCCGGTTGTGGTAGCTGACCTGCATGTCGAAACCGTTGGCGCAACGCTTGGCGATGGCCAGCCCGACGGCGCCGAGGCCGAGGATGCCCAGGCGCTTGCCGGCCAGGGACGGGCGCATGACTTTCGGCCATTCGCTGCGCCGGACCGCGGCATCGGCCCGGGGAATATCGCGCACCAGCGACAGCAGCAGGGCCAGGGCGTGATCGGCCACCGACGAGGCATTGACCCCGGCGCCATTGGTCACCGCGATCCCGCGGTTGCTCGCGGCTTGCAAATCGACCTGCTCGTAGCCGGCGCCGATCACGCAGATGATTTCCAGGCGCGGCAGGCTGGCGATCTCTTCGGCGGTCAGGCCCAGCGGGCCTCGGGTGAGCACCGCGTTGATCTGCCCGGCATGGGCCTTGATGGCCTCCGCCCGCTCGCCGGGGGTGGGCGCGAGAATCAGGTGGAAGCCCTGGTGTTCGAGAATCGGCAGGTAGTCGTTGATGGTTTCGACCAGGACCAGAACGGTGGCGGGCATGCGTGTCTCCTGAAGGGCGGAAGAGGGCGGGACGGCGTACGGCACAACGACGGCAACCGGCATGCGAGCCACGGGGTGCGCCGTGATAAACCGCTCAAGCGCTCAAGATTGCGGATTGCCGGGCGCTTTGGCAAGGCTGGTGGCAGTGTGCCTGGCTGCGAACCGACTGGCCCGCGATGCTCGCCATCGCTGGCCAGTCGTTCTCTATAAAGAGGGAGTCAGAAGCCAATCTCGGCGGTCTTGAGGCAACGCGCGAACGCGCCGTTCAAGGTCACATTGTGATGGTCGATGATCGCCTGGGCCGGGAGCGACGGGGTGTCCATGCAGGTATGGGCATCCTCCGCCAGCACGGCGGCGAACCCCAGGTCCATGGCGGCGCGGCAGGTGGAATCGATGCAGTACTGGGTTTTCATGCCGGCAATCACCAGCTCATCGATTTGCCTGGCCTTCAGGTGCTCGGCCAACCCGGTGCCGACAAAACAATTGGGGCGGGATTTGTCGATTCGATGGTCGGCGTCGGTGAGCTGCAATTGCGCGAGCAGTTGCCACGACGGGCTGCCCGCGGCGATGGGCGAGCCTTGCGGGCCGGTATGGCGCACCGCGATCACCGGCGCGCCGGCCTGGCGGGCGCGGTGGATCAACTGGTTGATGTTGTCGAGCACGCGCTGCCCTTCGAAGGGTTGCTGCGGTCCATGAAACAGGCCGACCTGCATATCGACGATCAACAGGGCAGGGCGCTGGGCGGGGGATGACGGCATGGTGTTTCTCCTTGTGAGCCAGCGGGACGGAGAAACTAAAAAGCCCCGTCCATTGCTGGCGGGGCCTTGGGTTCGACTGCGCTGTTGTCAGCTCATGCAGCGACCACACGACCCGCCGGAAGCGGTCGTGGTGGTAGTGCGGGTGAGAGGGCGCGGGAAAGCATTCATGGCGCCGATCATGCCGGCGAGGTTCGGGAGCTGTCAATGCGCTGTGAGGCCTGACTGCAAAGCTGGGATTCGGCGCGCATTGTCGGCTTTTCGATACCTTGAATGTTAGGGAAACAAGCGTCGTGGCGGGCATATGCGTTGAGCGCATGGCAAGTATTCATTGAATGCATTGGTTGATGATTGGGCTTTATGAAATATTTGTGACAGTTGTGAAGTGAGTCAGAAGGATCTGTAATGCGTGGTTCCAAACACAAGGAAGTGTCGAGTGGTTTGCTTTACGAACTGCTTGTGACCTTTAAGCAATCAATGATTGCTGTCATGTCTTATCTCTCGCCATTCGTCGATCGAGTCATTATGCAAACAGGCATATATGATCGTGGATGAGCGCGCCAATAATCTGCTGCTGTTGGCCTTGTCCGCCGGGATGGCGTCGATAGATGAAGAGGGGACGAGAGATTATGTCGAGCATCTTCTGAGTCGTATCGACAGGCTCTGGTTGAGTGATAATCAGGCTCTCGTTGTGCCGTTCATGCACAAGACGAAAATACTGTCGTTTGTCGACAGTATTTTTCCCTTCGTCGAAAGTTGTCGGCTTTTCGAACTGACGAAACTTTATCATGCGCTGGTTGCAGTGACGGCCATCCGGCGCTCGATGCTGGAACCGGTGTTCAAGGCTCTCACCTCTCGTCATGTTGATGTCATGCCTTATAAAGGCGTGGACTTCATTTATAACTACCCTGGTCGTGCGGCCCAGCGCTTTATCTCCGATGTGGATCTGATTGTCAGGCGTGATCAATTGCCTCTTGCACTTGAGGTATTTGAAAGCCAGGGGTTTTTTCAGGCCCAGGTCAGTAAAGACAAGTTGTCGGCCGATGGCCGGTCCTTATATGTACAGCCATGGGCATCGGAGTCCGCAATTGCCTGGCGCGACGAGCAGGCTATCCGCCCTTATATCAAAGTGGCGAAAGTAGAGGCTTTGCAAGCCCATCAGGAAATACTTTCCGAATATACGGTTATTTATCTGTCGGGGCAGCCGATGGTGATTGCCTATATCGATCTGGAGTTTTCCGTGGTGCCGGGGGGCGATGAGCAGGATGTCTGGAGCCGGACGCGAGCTGCCAGTGTCGCCGGCGATGCTTACCCCGGGCTGTGCCGCGAACTTTATGTGTGTTCGCTGTTCCAGAGGGCCTCTGGCGTATCGGACATTCTGCAGGAGGCGGCTATTTACCCCTTTGTGGACGCGCTGAGAGTGCTGGCCGCCGGAGGTATCGACTGGGACTATCTGTGGACACTGGCGCACAGATACCAGCTCGTCGCCGCCGTTTCTCGCGGCCTGATCGAAGCGACCGGCATGCTGCGGTACGCGATACCGGCGCAGGTGGTCGACCGGTGCCGGAAAAACCTGCAAGGCCATGAAGCCTCCCCTGTTCCGCCGCTATTGGAGTGGCTGGGGACGATCAATGCTGTCCGCTAGTTGAGAGTGCCTGGTCTCAGGGATACGAGTTAAACAACAAGGACGATGTGCACATGTGGATCAACACACCGAAGTCGAACGGCGGCCGTCTTTGCGTGATCGGAGGTACCGGTCAGGTCGGACAGTCTCTGATGCCCTTGCTGGGGAATTGCGAAAATTGGGAAGTGGTGTTCTATGTTGAAACTCATGAACAAGCCTGTCGGCTGGAATGCAGCTTTCAGGATCATCTGGTGCAGAACTGGAAGATATCCTTCGATCGGGCCTCCATTGCCAATAGTCATACCGTCCTTTTTATCGCCGGCAGCAAAACGGCTGCGCAGGGCAGTAAAAATGATTTGTTTGCCGACAATAAGAAGATTATCGACCGTTATTTGGAGTTGATGCGCGGAAAGAACATCATCCTGGTGACCAATCCCTGCACTCGGCTGGGCTGGTATGTCGAATCGACTATCGACGCCTTTACCATGGGTGTCGGCGTGCAGAACGACTATAACCGCCTGTCTTATCAGAAACCTGATATCGATTATATTTTTGGCGCGCACAATATACAGGAACAAGTGTTCTACGATGCCCGGGAAGAATGCGTGTTCGACGGATTCTCCAATGCGCAGCTCTATAAGCATCATCGTGAAACTCAAGATAAATATGTGAGCGCCCAACTGTTCGACTTGCTCAGGGAAGAATTGAGCCAGGATGAATACTTCAAATGGTGGAAGATGCAGCGCTATCACTCGATAGCGAATCTCTCCAGTTATTCCTGTGCTCGCGCAATTGTGCAAACGCTCGATTATATCGGTGGGGCTCGAGCCGTGAAGATCCATGGGGAAGTCAGGGTAAGACTGGCTTCGGGCGACAGCGTCTTTGTCGGCGTGCCCATTTGCAATGATCAACTTTATTGCACTTCCCGATCACTTGAATCGTTTTTAAAGGCCAAGGACGAATACTTTGAGAAATACAGGCTGGCGTGAGTTCGATTTGAATTACTTTGGTTTGGTCGACTTGAGGGTCTGCTGTACGGGCCAGCGGGATGCCGAACTGTTCGAAGGCGTCCTCGAGGATTACCTGCTGCCGTTCCTGCAATTGAAGCAAGCGGCTGGCGAACCTCATTACACCCTTGTGTTGCGCCAGGGGGAGGGGGCTGAGCCCGGACCCGATTGGCAGCCCATGACGTTCCTGCTGGATGACGCCGTTGCGGACTTTCGTTTCGGCAAGATAAAGCAGTATTCCCCGTCGAGGCGCGACATCTTCAATCCGCTGAATGGAACGCTTTTCAGCATTTCCGACACCCGGATCGAGATTGTTTATGTGACCGCAGAGGCCTTGATCAAGGATGTCCAGCGGGTCATCAAACAATTGCTTATCACCGAAATAGAAAACGCCGGCGGTGCGGTGCTGCATGCCTCCGCTTTTTCGTTGGCCGGTAAGGCCATCTGTTATGTCGGAGAGAAGGGGCAGGGCAAGACGACCTGCTTGTTGGAGTCGCTGAAGGCCGAGGGTGCCCGGTACATCACCAATGACCGCTTGCTCCTCGTCCCGATTGCCGGGGCTTTCCATGTATTGGGGTGGTTCGAGGAGCTGCGGCTGGTGCAGCCCTCTGGCGGCACCAAGAAGAAGGTCAGGGTCTCGCAACTGTGCGAAGCCTCGCAGATCGAGACGTGGCCGGTGCTGCCCAAACTTATCGTGTTGCCCGATTGCCAGAGCCGGCTGACGGGCGAGAGCGACGATCGCAAGGTGATAGCAGGGCAGTTGCTGACGCCCGTCGATCCGCAGCGCCCGAAGTGGCTTGGGTATTCGAAGTCGCTGGATTTCGACAGTGATGCCCTGCTCGATCCCCTCCCGGTAAAGCGCCTCGAGTGGCAGTTCGAGGCGCGAGAGCGGCTGCTGGGCAAGATCCAGGAGGTGGTGGCCAGTGTATGACCTCGTGCTGATCGTCGGTCCGTGCAGGAGCGGGACCACGTTTGTCTTCAACGCTTTGTCGCACAGCGACTTCGTGGGTTTTTTCCAGCCCTTGAAGCATCGTATCCGTTGTGCCCTCAGCGGGGTGCCAAGCGAGACGCGACTGGAGCGTTATGCGGGGAGGCGCGTGGTGGTCAAGGAGGCATTCGGCCCCTACCGCCTGGAGGAGGCGGATTACGATCCGGTGCGCGAGGCCATCGATATTTTCCAGGCAAAAAAAGTCTTGCTGGTGCTGGTCTTGCGTTCACCGGCGCAATGCCTGGCGTCCTGGAAAAAAGCCTTTTATCCCGACCGCCCTGTCGACGATCAAGTGTTCAACCAGGCCTATCTGAACACCCTGCGATTGCAGCGCAAGTATGCGCAGGTCCTGGATGTCGAGACCCTGATCCTGGAACAGGAACAACCCTTCATTCGCACCCTGGAGGAGATCAGGGCCAGGCTCGGAGGCCGCGAGGCGAGCCAGCGCTATAGCGACTACGTGAAACCCCGGGACCCGCACCGATACGAGGTTCGTGGCCTGTTGGACAAGGCGCTGCAGGGCAAGGACTACAACGCCGCCTACGTCTCGAAGGAGGCGGCAAGCGTGGACATGTCGAAAATGGCCGTGGCGTTGCACTGCTACGGCGCCGCCCAGCGTGGCTGGAACGAACCGAGCGAGAACTCTCATGAGCTATGAAGTGCTGCATAAGCTGTTCCCCGAACGTCGCCAAGGGGTTCGCGAGAACGAACTGTTTATCTTTGCCGGTCCCTGCGTGGTCGAAAACGAAAGCGTCACTTTCCGCATTGCCGAAGAACTGGCGCACATTCGCCAGGCCTGCGACATCGATATCGTGTTCAAGGCGAGTTTCGTGAAGGCGAACCGGACCTCCAGGGACAGTTTCACCGGGCTGGCGCTGGACCAGGCGCTGAGCATCCTGCAGGCGGTCAAGACCCGCTTTGGCTTGAAGATCCTCAGCGACGTACACGAATACACCAACCTCGACGAGATAGCCGACGTCGTCGATGTATTGCAGACCCCGGCCTTTCTGGTGAGACAGACCGAATTCCTGCGGCGGGTCGCCGCTGCCGGCAAGCCGATCAATATCAAGAAGGGCCAGTTCCTGAGTCCCACGGAAATGATCAGTGCCGTCGACAAGATCCTGTCCTTTGGCAATAGCGACTTGTTGGTCTGCGAGCGCGGCAGTTCATTTGGCTACAACTACCTGGTCAACGATTTTCGCGGGATGCAGCAGTTGATGCAGCGGGCTCAACCCTTGGTGTTCGACGCCACGCATTCGGTCCAGCGCCCCGGCGCTTTGGGCGACAGTTCCGGTGGGGACGCCAAGTACGCGCCGGGGCTGGCCAAGGCGGCAGTGGCGGCGGGCGTGGATGGCATCTTCATGGAAACCCACCCGGACCCCGCCGCGGCACTGAGCGACGGTCCGAACATGATCCCTTTGGCTCTCGTCAAGCGCTTGCTGGGCGAGTTGAAGGAGCTTCATCAAGTGGTCAAAGGGCAATCTGCCTATCTCTGATACAGGTCTGATCGTACCTATCGATCCAGCACAAGGAGCTCGCTGTGAATTGGCAAGAATGGCATGAGAACTACCGGGATTTTTCGCCACTGCAAGCGCGACTGGCGGAGGTCAGCCGGCAGGTCGCGGAGGCGATCGACGCCATGGCGTCACCTCGCGTGCAGATACTGAGCCTGTGCTCAGGCGATGGGCGCGACCTGTTGCAGGCCTTGTCGTCGGTGCAGGCGGGCAAAGCGGTGGACGCGACCTTGATCGAGTTCGATCAGGTGCTGGTTGACCAGGGGCGAAAAGCCTTCACTGCCCAGGGCTGGGGCGACAGCGTGCGGTTTCGCTGCGCGGACGCGACGCTGTTTTCCACCTACCAGGATTTGCCCAAGGCCGAGCTGGTGATGGTGTGCGGGGTATTCGGCAATGTACGCAACGAGCATGTGCAGCGGCTGATCGGGGCGTTGCCGGGGTTTTGCCTTCCCGGGGCCCGGGTCGTGTGGACCCGCAGCCTCAACGAGTTCGACGATGGGGAAGCGGCCGCAGACCATATAAGGCACTGTTTCGCGGGCGCCGGTTTTCGCGAGGCGTCGTTCGTGCGGACCCCGGAAGGTACGTTTGCCGTCGGCAGTTTCATTTACCAGGGGGAGCCAGCGGGCCTGCCGGCCACGGGGCAGATGTTCGAGTTTTCTGCGTTCTGGGATCGGCAATGATGGCGGATAGACAGATGCTCGCTCAGAACTTGACCTGGCACGGCAGCTCGGTGACGCCCGAAATGCGCTCGCTATTGTCGGCACAGCGCCCCTTGACCCTGTGGTTCACCGGATTGAGCGCCGCCGGCAAGAGCACGCTGGCCTTCAACCTGGAACGCTTGCTGGTCGCCAAGGGCATTCATTGCTGCGTCCTCGACGGCGACAACGTCCGTCATGGCCTGTGCCGCGACCTGGGCTTCGACAGCCAGGGCAGGACTGAAAATATACGGCGGGTGGCGGAAGTCGCGCGGCTGATGAATGACGCCGGGCTGGTCGTCATGGCGGCGTTCATTTCCCCCTATCGGCGGGATCGCGAGCTGGCCAGGAGCATTATCGGCGAGGAGCGTTTTCAGGAGGTGCATGTCAGCGCGCCGCTGCATGTCTGCGAAAGCCGGGACCCGAAGGGGCTCTACAGGAAGGCGCGCAGGGGCGAGCTCAGTGGCTTTACCGGGATCGACGACCCCTATGAAGTCCCGGACTGTCCGCACGTTTACCTGGACACCTCCCGTACGCCCTTGCCTGACTGCCTCGAACGGCTGTCCGGGTTGGTGACCGTTCGTGCGCACCGCGACGCGCAGGGATGAATGCGCTGGCGGCGGGCCCTGGCCGCGCGATGGGGCAGGCAGCTGATTGATTGCGTTCGTCTTGTTCTGGGCCCAGTTCCTGGTCGTCGGCAATCTCCTGATCATGCCGGTGTTATTGCTGGGCGTGCGTGATGGGCTTTCCCTGGACGCCGGGTCGATGGGGCTGCTGCTGGCGGCGTTTCCCTCGATGGCCTTGATCGGCAACCTGTTCGTCGGGCGGTTCATCGATAAGGTCGGCCGGCCCCTGAGCCTGCAACTGGGGCTCTGCATGAGTGCGGCCTGCTTTCTTCTGATGTCCTTTGCCGAGAACGGCAGCGTCGCCATTGTCGCGCGGGGCCTGACAGGCCTGTGCATGCCGCTGATAGGGGCGAGCCTGTATGCGGTGATCGCGGATGTGTATGCCGAGCAGGCGCGTCGGCGAGTCACCGCGCTGGTCAGCACTGGCGCTTCATTGGCGGGACTGGTGATTCTGCCGCTGGGAATAGGGTTTTCCACCGCCGCGAGATGGCATTACGTGTTTCTGGCGTTCGCCCTGGCCAGCCTTGGCCTGGGGGTGCTCAGCTACTTTTCCTACTATCGCCGCCATGCCCCCAGGCGAGCGCAGGCGGCCGGTGCCAGGCTAGGGGCCGCAAGGCTGTATCGGGAGGACGGGGTATTGCGCAGCTATGCCCTGTTGTACTGGTTGCAGGGCTTTGCCTATTTCGCCTTGATTTCATGGATGCCGTCCTATTTTCAACGGCTACTGGACGACGGCCAGTCGTCCGTGGCGCTGTTTTTCGGCGGCGCCGGGGCAGTGCTGGGGGCGTGGTGCCTGCCGGCGCTGGCGGGCCGGCGGGCGCCAACGTTCTACCTGGTGCTCGGTGTCAACGCCATCGCCATCCTGGGCCTTGCGGCGCCCGTCCCGGGCCTGTGGGCCGCCTGTGCCTGGTTCGTCTACAACGCCTGCCGCCAGTTGTTGTCCGCGCATATCCTCGCGGGGTCGAACGCGCATTGCGCCAATGCCGACCGCGGGACCTTGAACGCCACGTTGAACGTGGGATACCAGGCGGTGGGAGCCGTGGCCGCGTTCGTCGTCGCGCAACTGCCTTTCGTGGCCGGTTCCCTGTCGATCATTTGCCTCATGGCGACGCTGATGTTGTTGCCGGGCTTTTACTTTTATAAACGCCTCGGCCGTTCGCACGCGTTGTGAAGCATGACGGCCCGCCCCGCGGAATCCGCGGCCGGCATCTGATATGCAGCGCCGCTCCTCAGCTAAGTCTTTGCTTCTGGTGAGTAATCCCGGACAATCGCGCCCCTGTTTCGGCGAGGGCTCTGTCTGTCGGGTATTCCGACGCGTCCTGGCCGAGTGGCAAATGACCGGAATGTGGAGATCCCACCGGATGAATGATCAGGCCAACAGCGTTGATCAACGCTTTGAAGCGGCAGCCCCAGCGACCTTGAGCAGCTGGAATCGCCATGACACTACCTGGATGCTTGGGCTGTTCGGCACCGCCATCGGTGCCGGGACGCTGTTCCTGCCGATCAACGCTGGCCTGGGCGGCTTCTGGCCGCTGCTGGTGCTGGCGCTGCTGGCCTTCCCGATGACCTTCTTCGCCCACCGTGGCCTGACCCGCTTCGTGCTCTCCGGACGCGACGGCGCGGACATCACCGACGTGGTGGAAGAGCATTTCGGGATCAAGGCCGGCGCCCTGATCACCTTGCTCTACTTCTTCGCCATCTTCCCGATCCTGCTGATCTACAGCGTGGCCCTGACCAACACCGTGGGCAGCTTCATGGAGCACCAGCTGCACATCATGCCGCCGCCGCGCGCCGTGCTGTCGCTGGTGCTGATCCTCGGCCTGCTGACCGTGATCCGGTACGGCGAGCAGGTGATCGTCAAGGCCATGAGCCTGATGGTCTACCCATTCATCGTCGCCTTGCTGTTCCTCGCGCTGTTCCTGGTGCCCCACTGGAACGGCGGCATCCTCAGCACCGCCGGCGACGTGCCGGCGCCTTCGGCCTTCCTGCACACCCTGTGGCTGGCGATCCCGGTCATGGTGTTCTCGTTCAACCATTCGCCGATCATCTCGGCCTTTGCCGTGGACCAGAAGCGCCGCTATGGCCAGCACGCCGAACAGCGCAGCTCGCAGATCCTGTGCCGCGCCCACCTGCTGATGGTGGTGATGGTGCTGTTCTTCGTCTTCAGCTGCGTGCTGACCCTGTCGCCGGCGCAACTGGCCGAAGCCAAGGCGCAGAACCTGTCGATCCTGTCGTACCTGGCCAACCATTTCAGCAACCCGACCATCGCGTTCGCCGCGCCGCTGATTGCCTTCGTGGCCATCGCCAAGTCGTTCCTGGGCCACTACATCGGCGCCAGCGAAGGCCTCAAGGGGCTGATCGTGAAGAGCGGCCGCCGTCCGAGTGCCAAGGCCCTGGACCGCATGACCGCAGCCTTCATGCTGGTGGTGTGCTGGATCGTCGCCACGCTCAACCCTAGCATCCTGGGCATGATCGAGACCATGGGCGGCCCGGTCATCGCCGCCATCCTGTTCCTGATGCCGATGTATGCCATCCGCAAGGTGCCGGCCATGGCCCGCTATCGCGGCCAGGCCTCCAACGTGTTCGTCACCCTGGTCGGCCTGGTGGCCATCAGCGCGCTGGTCTACTCGCTGAGCATCTGACCCATCGCCAGCCCGTCGCCCCTGGACGACGGGCTGCTCCCCAGGATTGCCCGCTCGGGCAACGCCACGGCCGCCGACTGCGCATGGAGCGCGGCGCGGCCGTTTTTCTGAAAGGCGGCAAAATCCAGGGCCAGCAACCAGTCGCGCTCGACCCGCTGCGGCTGGCCCAGCCGGCTCAGGGCCACGCCGTGGCGCAGGAAATAACGCTCCAGTGCTGGCGTAGTCACCGCCACCACCGAATTCGCGCCCAGGCTCCAGGCCGTGTGCAGGGTGTGCCAGAACACCCGCATCGGCAGCGTGCCGCCTTCCAGGGCGGAGGCGGCGAAGCGCGAGATCTCCCAGGTGTCGTCCTGGCGCGGCAGGGGCCGGTCGCAGAGAAAGCCGAATACTTCGGACAGCAGGTAGGGTTCGGTGGTGGGTAGCAGCCGCGCGCAGCCGTGGATCCGTTGTGCGTCGTCCAGCGCCAGGGTGTAGCGAGTGCCAGGGTGGTCGAACTGGTCGCTCTCGTAGCCGGGGCGGCCGCCGCCGACGGGCAGTTGCCAGCCCAACTGCTCGACGAAGACCGCATGCCGATAGCGGCCGAGGTCGTCGCGCAACGCCGGCGAAAGCTGGCGCTCATGCCGGGAAATCAGGTGGATCATGGGGCGATATCCTTATCGTCTCGGGTGGCGTCAGATCAGCCTCAGCACGGCGGCATAGGCCGCGGCCAGGGTCTTGTTGGTGGCGCCGAATTTCTTCTGGATGACCTTGAGGTGGAAGTTCACGGTATTCACCGAAATGCCCAGGATCAGGGCGATCTCCCCGGAACTCTTGCCGTCGGCCGTCCATTGCAGGATTTCCCGCTCCCGCGGGCTGAGCTCCAGGGGCTCGACCTGGCTGCTGGGATGCCCGAGCTCGCCGAGCCGCTGGATCACCAGCTCGATGATGCAGCGCAGGCGCAGGCGGATCTCCTCCCGTTCCACGAGGCTGATCGCGCCGCTTTCCCGGGCCACCGACAGCAGGCTCAGGCCGCCGTCGGGGGTGCGGATGGGCAGCGTGGCACCGACCCGCAGCCCCCATTCCCGGGCCTCGCCCCAGAGCAGAGAGCCCTTGCCGAACAGGGTGTCGTTCCAGATCACCATTTCGGCGGAGCGCAGGCCATTGAGAATCGCCGGGTCGATCGCGGCGTAGTTCTGTTGCTGGTAGCGCTCCATCCAGGGTTGCGGATAAGAGCTGTAGATTTCGGTCTTGGGACGGGTAAAGGGGATCGAATGCCGGACGCCATAAGCGTAGAAATCGAATCCCAGTTGCCGGACTTCCCGTTCCAGCAGCGCAAATACCTGTGCGCTTTCCTGTTGCGTGAGCATCTTCATGCGCAGGTCGTTCCACCAGTGCATGAAATCCTGTTGCTTCTCCATGGCGCATGCCTTGATTCCTTGCACGGCAGGGAATCTAGCCCAGGGCAATGCGCTGTCAATATCCCACAGTCTCATGGGAAACCCCGCCAGCGCTCTGGCCCGGCGTTCTTCGCCAGGCTCGCCGGGCCAGGCGCCGACAAATGGGCGGGTTGCGGCCCGGGATGGCCGGCACGGCCGGATGCGGCCTGCGGCAATGTGTCACGGCCGGGGCTGGGCTGCGCCAGGTGGGGCCTGGGGCGATAACCGGGAGGACGTCCCCCGGCGAAGCCGATGGTGTTCAGGTGCATGACTCTTCCTTGAGTATTCGGGTGGTCGCCGGCCACAGGGACGGCAGCGCGCCGAGGGCAGGGTGGCCCCTGTGTGGCGGCAACAGGGCAAAGGGCTGCTCGACAACCAGGATCTGGCGGGCGGGCGCGGGGTGTTTTCTAGATTGTCTGGGTGTTTGCAGCGATGAACCCGGGCTGGCAAGTGCCGTCCCAAGGCTGTGGAGCAGGCAGCGTCAAAGGCTCGAACGAGCATCCGGCGCTGTTGGCAGTCAGGTGTTTTTTAGCAGGGGCAGGGTGGGTCGACAACTACCAGATCTGGTAGGAGGAAAAACTGGCGCTGGCCGCCGGCATCGACTAGCGGCATGGATGCGGGCATAAAAAAAACGCCGCGTATCGTCGTGGGATACGCGGCGTCCTTCATTGCCTTGCAGCCTTAGGCTTGCACCACCGGAATCTTCGCGTTGGCGGCAGCCTCACGGAACTCGGCGATCTGGTCGAAGCTCAGGTAGCGGTACACGTCCGCTGCCATGCTGTCGATCTTGCCGGCGTATTCCATGTACTCCTCGACGGTCGGCAGGCGACCCAGGATGGACGCTACGGACGCCAGCTCGGCCGAGGCCAGGTAGACGTTCGCGCCGTCGCCCAGACGGTTCGGGAAGTTACGGGTCGAGGTCGATACCACGGTGGAGTTCGGTTCGACGCGTGCCTGGTTACCCATGCACAGCGAGCAGCCCGGCATTTCCATGCGCGCGCCAGCCTTGCCGTAGATGCCGTAGTAGCCTTCCTCGGTCAGCTGGTGAGCGTCCATCTTGGTTGGCGGCGACAGCCACAGGCGGGTTGGCAGCTGGCCCTTGACCTGGTCCAGCAGCTTGCCGGCAGCGCGGAAGTGCCCGATGTTGGTCATGCAGGAACCGATGAACACCTCGTTGATCTTCTCGCCAGCGACGCTGGAGAGCAGGCGGGCGTCGTCCGGGTCGTTCGGCGCGCAGAGCACAGGCTCCTTGACGTCGGCCAGGTCGATCTCGATGACTTCGGCGTACTCGGCGTCCTTGTCGGCTTCCAGCAGCTCGGGGTTGGCCAGCCAGGCTTCCATGGCTTGCGCGCGACGTTCCAGGGTACGGGCATCGCCGTAGCCTTCGCCGATCATCCAGCGCAGCAGGGTGATGTTCGATTGCAGGTATTCGGCGATCGACTCTTTGGACAGCTTGATGGTGCAACCGGCAGCCGAACGTTCGGCCGAGGCGTCGGACAGTTCGAAGGCTTGCTCGACGGTCAGGGTTTCCAGACCTTCGATCTCCAGGATGCGGCCGGAGAAGGCGTTCTTCTTGCCTTTCTTCTCGACGGTCAGCAGGCCTTTCTGGATCGCGTAGTAAGGGATGGCGTGGACCAGGTCACGCAGGGTGACGCCAGGCTGCAGCTTGCCCTTGAAGCGGACCAGGATCGATTCCGGCATGTCCAGCGGCATGACGCCGGTGGCGGCGGCGAAGGCCACCAGGCCGGAACCGGCCGGGAACGAGATACCGATCGGGAAACGGGTGTGGGAGTCGCCACCGGTGCCGACGGTGTCCGGCAGCAGCATGCGGTTCAGCCAGCTGTGGATGATGCCGTCGCCCGGACGCAGGGACACGCCGCCACGGGTCATGATGAAGTCGGGCAGGGTGTGGTGGGTGGTGACGTCGATCGGCTTCGGATAGGCCGCGGTGTGGCAGAAGGACTGCATCACCAGGTCGGCGGAGAAGCCCAGGCATGCCAGGTCTTTCAGCTCGTCGCGGGTCATCGGGCCAGTGGTGTCCTGGGAGCCGACGGTGGTCATCTTCGGTTCGCAGTAGGTGCCAGGGCGCACGCCTTTGCCTTGCGGCAGGCCGCAGGCCTTGCCGACCATCTTCTGTGCCAGGGTGTAGCCCTTGCCGGTGTCGACAGGCGCTTCAGGCAGCTTGAACAGGTCGGTTGGGCCCAGGCCCAGCTCGGCACGGGCTTTCTCGGTCAGGCCACGGCCGACGATCAGCGGGATACGGCCGCCAGCGCGGACTTCGTCGAGCAGCACCGGGGTCTTCAGTTCGAAGGTGGTGATGACCTCGTCGCTGCCGTGCTTGCAGACCTTGCCAGCGTGCGGGTAGACGTCGATCACATCGCCCATGTTCAGGTTCGAGACATCGAACTCGATCGGCAGGGCGCCGGCGTCTTCCATGGTGTTGTAGAAGATCGGGGCGATCTTCGAGCCGAAGCAGAAGCCGCCGGCGCGCTTGTTCGGCACGTACGGGATGTCGTCGCCGAAGAACCACAGCACCGAGTTGGTCGCGGATTTACGCGAGGAACCGGTACCGACCACGTCACCGACGTAGGCCACCGGGAAACCCTTGGCCTTGACTTCTTCGATCTGCTTGAGCGGGCCGATGGCGCCTTGCTGCTCGGGCACGATGCCGTCGCGGGCCATTTTCAGCATGGCCAGGGCGTGCAGCGGGATGTCGGGGCGCGACCAGGCGTCCGGGGCAGGGGACAGGTCGTCGGTGTTGGTTTCGCCAGGGACCTTGAACACGGTCAGGCTGTACTTGTCGGCGATGGCGGGCTTGTTGGTGAACCACTCGCCGGCGGCCCAGGATTCCAGCACGGCCTTGGCGTGGACATTGCCCGCCTTGGCTTTTTCCGCAACGTCGTGGAAGGCATCGAACATCAGCAGGGTGTGCTTGAGCTGTTCGGCGGCGACGGCGGCCAGCTCGGTGTTGTCCAGCAGCTCGACCAGGGTGGCGATGTTGTAGCCGCCCTGCATGGTGCCCAGCAGCTCGACGGCGCGTTTCTTGTCGATCAGCGGCGAAGTGGCGTCGCCCTTGGCGACGGCGGACAGGAAGCCGGCCTTGACGTAGGCGGCTTCGTCGACTCCTGGCGGAACGCGGTTGGTGATCAGGTCAACGAGGAAGGCTTCTTCGCCAGCGGGGGGATTCTTCAGCAGCTCGACCAGGCCTGCAGTTTGTTCGGCGTTTAGCGGCTGGGGAACGATACCCAGGGCTGCACGCTCTTCGATATGTTTGCGGTAGGCTTCAAGCACAGTATTACCCTCATCAGTGGTCCCAAATGGGTGTCCGGGACGCTCATCCCGAAATTGCCGTACTCATGCACCGCGTGACGTTATGCGTCGCTTGGCCAGAATTACCGACAATTCCTTACAGAAGCTGCTTTCAAAGTTTTACGCCTGCAGAACGGGAGCTGATGAGGGTTGGCGCTGGGCTTTCCCCGCTGGAAAGACCCATCGCCAACACCGCTCTGAAGGAACGACTGTGCTCGTGACGCTTTGAAAACAGCTTCTAACGGACATTGGCGCCTAAAAAGGCTGGCTGATTCTACGGCAAAAAAAATTTAAAGGTAAGACAGGCTCTATTGGACTTTGGTGGCGGGCCGTGTGGCTGGAACAACGTGCCCGAGGCAGGGCGCGGGCACCCGTCGCGGTCGCCGGCAAAGCCCGGCGCAGCCTGAGCCCCTGAAGTTTGAGGGGTGATGAATGCCGGACAAAGGGCTAACATGCGGGCCTGTTTCGCTTTTGTCGTGTACTGCCCAACTTATGCCCAATCAGACGATCAAGACCCCTTGCGTGGGCCTCTGCTCCACGGTCTACGGAGACCTGGTATGCCGTGGCTGCAAGCGTTTCCATCACGAAGTGATCCACTGGAACGGCTACAACGAGGAACAGAAGCAGGCGGTATGGCTGCGCCTCGAACAGCTGCTGGTGCAGGTGATGGCGGCCAAGCTGGAAGTCTTCGATCCCCAGCGGCTGCGCGGGCAGCTGGAGCAGCGCAAGATCCGCTTCGTGCCGCACCAGTCGGAGTATTGCTGGGCCTATCAACTGATCGCCCGCGGCGCGCGGGTGATCAACCAGCTGGAAGCCTACGGGATGGTGTTGCTGCCGGAGTTTCGCGATTGGGAGCTGCCGGAGCTGCGCGATGCCATCGATCGGGAGTTTTTCCTCCTGTCGGAAGCCCACTACCAGCGTTATATCGCCCCGGGGTTTCTCAAGGACGCCTTGGGCGGCTGAGCCTTAAAAGCATCGCGGGCAAGCCTCGCTCCTTGTAGGAGCGAGGCTTGCCCGCGATGGCGTCCTGTTTATCGACCCATCACTCGATCAATGCTTGGCCGCCACCTCTTCCAGGTGGTCCATGATCTCCTGCGGCTTGAGCACCAGCACATCGCTTTCCAGGGCGTCGAGCACCACTTCCGCGGTATTGCCGATCAGCGCGCCGGAAATCCCGGTGCGCGCCACGGTGCCGATGATGGTCAGCGCCGCTGCCAGCTCATGGGCGGTGTGCGGGATCAGCACGTCCGCCGGGCCTTCTTCGATATGCAGGTGGGCGTCGTCGATATCGAACTCGGCCTGGAACGCCTTGCACTGCTCGCGGTAGCGCGCCTCGATGGTTTCCTTGAGCTGGAGCACCGGGTCGGCCGCCGACAGCATCGGCGACGGATGGGCGCTGATCACATGCAACTGCGCCTTGGCCAGGCTGGCGATATCGAAACCGTGGTCGACGATGGTGGCATGTAGGGTGCGGTGCTCGCCGTCGCTGTTGCCGACGTCGACGGCCGCCAGGATCACGCCGCCGGTCCAGGGCCTGGCGGTTTTCACCAGCAGCACGGGGCTGGGGCAGTAGCGCAGCAGTTTCCAGTCGGCGGGGGTGAGCAGGGCCTTCTTCAGCGGGTTGTCGGCGAAGTGTTGCTTGATCACCAGGCCGCAGCCTTCGGCCTGCTGCACGTCGATGACGGTGTTGTACAGGCTGTCGTTCCAGGCCTGCTCGGTGGTCACGTTGTAGCCTTCGCTGATCAGGCTGTTCTTGAGCACGCTGAGCAGGGCCGAGTGTTCATGTTTCTTGTCGCACACCAACAGGTGCAGATGGGCCTGGGTGACCCCGGCGATCAGCTTGGCGCGCTTGAGCGCGAGGCTTTCGGAATGCTCGGGCTCGATGACCACCAGGATGCTGCGGATGGCTTGCATGGTCGGGATCTCCAGAGGGTGATGAAGGCTGTGTTGCACAACTATAGTTGCTGGCCGTCGGCGCGGATGTTGATGCACATCAAGCGCCGCGGCTGGTGGTCTGCGGCACGGCCGGTATAATCGGCGCCCTTCGCCGTGAACCCTTTATCCCGTGAGCCCCATGTCCTCTATCCCTGAAGTCGCCGCCGTGCTGCCTGGCGCGCGTTATGCCGCCAAGACCCTGTCGAAGGATGCCCGACCATGAATCTGCCGGAAATCCACGAGTTCCTTGGCTGCCGGACACCGGATGAATGGGTCCGGGCAGCCCTGGCGGACCAGGAAACCCTGCTGATCGACCACAAGAACTGCGAGTTCAAGGCGGCCAGCACGGCCCTGAGCCTGATCGCCAAGTACCACTCCCATGTCGACCTGATCAACATGATGTCGCGCCTGGCCCGGGAAGAGCTGGTGCACCACGAGCAGGTGATGCGCCTGATGAAGCGGCGCAAGATCGAGTTGCGCCAGCTGTCGGCCGGGCGCTACGCCTCGGGCTTGCGCAAGGTGGTGCGCAGCCACGAGCCGGTGAAGCTGGTGGACACCCTGGTGGTCGGCGCCTTTATCGAGGCCCGCAGCTGCGAACGTTTCGAGGCGCTGGTGCCGCACCTGGACGAAGAGCTGGGCAAGTTCTATTTCGGCTTGCTGAAAAGCGAGGCCCGGCATTTCCAGGGCTACCTGAAGCTGGCCTACCAGTACGGTGACGCCAGGGACATCGCCCAGGTGATCGAGAAAGTGCGCGCCGCCGAGCGCGAGCTGATCGAGTCGCCGGACGTGGAGTTCCGCTTCCACAGTGGCGTGCCTACCCGGTAGAACGGGCCCGATGGGTATAAAACTACGGGCAAATTGTAAAAAACTCTTAAAAGCATGAAACATCGCGAAAAGCCGGCCGTGCGAGCCGGTTTTTGCCTGGCGCCGTGCTCAGATTTATCCGATGCCGCCTATAATGCGCGCACTCAAATTGTGCGTTCTCAGACTGGTATTTATGGATAACCCGGGTCTTGGCAAAGTATTGCTGGTGGAAGACGACGAAAAGCTCGCGGGGCTGATCGCGCACTTCCTGTCGCAACATGGTTTTGAGGTCCTGGCGGTGCATCGTGGCGATGTGGCGCTGGCGGCCTTTCTCGAATTCAAGCCGAAAATCGTCGTGCTCGACCTGATGCTGCCGGGCCAGAGCGGGCTGCACGTGTGCCGGGAAATCCGCAGCGTGTCGGATACGCCCATCGTCATCCTCACCGCCAAGGAGGAAGACCTGGACCATATCCTGGGCCTGGAATCCGGCGCCGACGATTATGTGATCAAGCCGATCAAGCCGCCGGTGCTGCTGGCGCGCCTGCGGGCGCTGCAACGGCGCCAGATGCCGGAGCCGGTGGTGCGGGGCGCGCTGGAGTTCGGCACCCTGGCCATCGACCGCAGTTGCCGGGAGGTGCGCCTGGCCGGCGAACTGATCGAGCTGACCACCATGGAGTTCGAGCTGCTGTGGCTGCTGGCCAGTGCGGCGGGCAAGATCCTCTCGCGCGACGATATTCTCAACCGCATGCGCGGCATCGCCTTCGACGGCCTCAACCGCAGCGTCGACGTGTACATCAGCAAGCTGCGCGGCAAGCTCCACGACAACCCTCGCGAGCCGGTGTGCATCAAGACCATCTGGGGCAAGGGCTACCTGTTCAATCCGTTCGCGTGGGAGCTGTAGATGCTGCGCCTGTTCCTGGGCCTGTACATTGTCCTGGCCATCGGTTTCGCCGGGGCGATCACCGCGGTCGATCACATTTTCACCGCCGTCCTCGAGGACCCGCTGGAAGCCTATCACCGCGATGCGGTGCGGGGGCCGGCCTACAGCCTGGTGGAACAGCTGCGGCCACTGGACAGCGCCGAACGCGAGCGGCAACTGCAGGCCCTGCAACCGCACTACGGCCTGCAATTGCGCCTGCTGGACAGGAACACCCTGACCTTGAACGAACGGGAGCAGGCCTTGCTGGCCTCCGACCAACTGGTGGTGCGGGAGAAGTTGACCCAGTTCATCGCCCGCATCGACCAGGGGCCGCAACTGTTGAGCATCAAGCTGCCGGAAGAGCCGTCGCTGACCCGGTTCTACACCATTGCCGCTTATGTCGCGCTGGGGACGATAGTGGGCATCTTCCTGCTGTTCTGGGTGCGTCCGCACTGGCGCGACCTGGAACAGTTGCGGCTGGCGGCCGAGCGTTTCGGCGACAACGACTTGAGCGCACGCCTGCACCTGTCGCGGCGCTCGAACATCCGCGAGCTGGCCGGGCACTTCAACCGCATGGCCAGCCGCATCGAAGGCCTGATTGCCAACCAGCGCGAACTGACCAACGCGGTCTCTCACGAATTGCGCACGCCCATCGCGCGGCTGTCGTTCGAGCTCGACCAGCTCAAGCAGTCGGACCCCAAACAGCGCCGCGAGCTGATCGCCGACATGTACGCCGACCTCGGCGAGCTGGAGGAGATGGTCTCCGAACTGCTGACCTACGCCAGCCTGGAACACGGCGCCACGGTGATCAACCGCGAGCACATCCAGGCCCGCCACTGGCTTGACAGTGTGGTCGGCAGTGTCGCCCTGGAGGCGGAAGCGGCGGGGGTGCAGATCGCTATCAGGGCCTGTGAGGTCGAGTACATCAGTATCGAGCCGCGGTTCATGGCGCGGGCGTTGATCAACCTGCTGCGCAACGCCATTCGTTATGCGGGGCGGCAGGTCGAGGTGTCGCTGAGGCAGACCGGGCAGGGCTACGAAGTCCAGGTCAACGACGACGGCCCCGGTGTGCCGGTGGAAGGGCGGAAGAAGATCTTCGAGCCGTTCTCGCGCCTCGACGCCAGCCGCGATCGCCGCACCGGCGGCTTCGGCCTGGGCCTGGCGCTGGTCCGGCGGGTCTCGCAATCCCACGGCGGGCAGGTCGAAGTGACGGACTCGCAATGGGGCGGGGCGTCGTTTCGCATGACCTGGGCGCGTCCCGAGTAACCGGGAGTTTTGCGGCGTGGCTATCGCGGGCAAGCCGGATCGCCGCCCGCTCGCTCCTACAAGGTACGTAGGAGCGAGGCTTGCCCGCGATGACGGCAGAGCGGTCGCTACCTTTTAGAAGCTGTACTCGACACTGGCCGCCAGCGAGGTCTGCAGGCGCTTGTCGACGATCGGGCTGTCGCCGGCTTCCTTGCTCAGGTAATCCACCGCCAGCACCGTGGAGACGCTGGTATTGGCATTGATCGGCAGGGTCCAGGTGAGGTCGCCGCCCTGGCTGAGCATGCCGCCCTTGGCGTGGTAGGCGCCGAAGCGGCTGTTGGCCGCCTGGTGGCGGCTGACGCCGTACCAGGTCTGCATGTAGTCGCCATCGCCGAAGCGGCTGTTGAGACTGCCGTCGAGGCTGCCGTAGGCGCCCTTGTAGAGCGTGGTGGCGATGTTCAATTGCAGGTGGTTGTAGGCCGAGCCGGTGTCCGGGTCGTCGTTCTTCTTGAAGGCATGCTCCACCGTCGCGCCGATCACCACCGAGCCCAGGGTGTAGCTGAGGTTGGCGCCGACCTGCGCCCGCGACTTGATCGAGCCCATGCCGTTGAGCCGGTCGGAGCCCTTGTAGCCGGTCTTGCGATCCTTGCGGCTGGCGCTCGGGCCGACCCAGGTGCTGAACGCCAGGTCGCCCCATTCGCCTTGCCAGCCCAGGCCCTGGGCGGTGTCGAAGAACAAGCCGTAGGGGCTGTCGATGCTGGCGCCGAGCAGCGGCGTCACGCTGCGTTCGTCGCTGCCGCTGTAGCGCGGCTGGCTCGCGGCGCCCAGTTGCAGGCTGTATTTCCAGTCTTCGGCGTGGGCGGTGCCGGCGGCCAGCAGGCACAGCGAGCTCAGGGACAGGCACCAGGTTCGAGGTGTGATCAGAGGCTTCATCAAGGTCAGTAACTCAACAGGTTGGAGGAGGGTCGACCATTTCTCGAATAGGAACTGCCCAGGCCGTCGCGAGGCCGGCTGGCGGCCTTGGGTGCGGGCGGGCTCGGAGGTTCAGGCGTGAGCGTCTCGCCCCTGGGCTGGGGCGTCGCTGCAACAGGTGGGGCAACAACCGTGGGCGGTGCCGTGCCCTGGCAGCTGAGGCTGCCGAGCAGTAACACCAGGAAAAGACCGCATAACCTGCCTGACATGACGCACCCGTGGAGAAATGGATGCGCTCATGCTAGGGACGCGGTGGCGGGCAATCTTTGCCAGCTTTGTCGGAAAACTGTCAAAGACTGTGAAAGGCCTTCACCTACCGTTGCAGATCCAGGCGCTGGTGCCACTGGGCGATGGATTCTTGCGGGTAGTGCTCGAACTGCAGGTCATGAGGATGCCAGTCGATCTCGACCCAGGGCGCCCGCGAGTCGAGCATCAGGTGCGTGTGTTCCGGGGGCACCGGCAACGGCGTGTCGATGGCCGAGGCGAAGGGGTGGATCAGTTCCGGCCATTGCGGGCTGAACAGCCACAGGCCGGAGCCGCAGAGGCTGCAGAAGTGCCGTTCGGCGCTGCTGCGGCGCGCCCGTTGCGCGCCGGGGGCCTTGATCCGCGCGTGGTAGATCGAAATATGCTGGCGCCCGCGGACTTTCAGGCTGGCGGCGTCGCCACCGAGGTTGATCGCATAGCCGCCACCGCCCTGGGTCTTGCGGCAGATCGAGCAGTAGCAGCGCTGGTAAGGGTAGGGGTGGGCGCTGGCCAGGCTGAAGTGGACGGCGTCGCAATGGCAGGAACCTTCGAGTTGCATGATCACCTCCGGCTACGGGTGGACGATGCCCTCAGCCTAGTCCCGGGCCGGCAGGCTGCCCAGCCGTGCGGGGACGGGCGGCCTTGATGAAATTTTCACGCACGCTGCCTTAGGCTGCCCGCTCTCTTTGGGGAGTAGCCTGTTGCCGGTTCGTCCGGCAGCGCCCGTATCAACATTCTCGGCACCCTGCCGTGGTACGGGCACCTTCTGGTTGGCGAGACCATCGACATCCCTGCGCTGAAGTCGGGCGCGCGGGCATGTCGTGGACTCAAGCCCGACCGGAAGATCCCACATGAACCCAGCCTCGATCGTGTTCCTTGCCTTCGCCATGTCCACCGATGCCTTTGCGGCCGCGGTCGGCAAGGGCTCCAGCCTGCATAAACCGCGTTTGTCCGAAGCCTTGCGCATCGGCCTGATCTTCGGCGTGATCGAAGCCATCACCCCGGTGGTCGGCTGGCTCATCGGCCAGGCGGCCGCGCAATGGGTGGCCAACTGGGACCACTGGATCGCCTTCGGCCTGCTGCTGGCGCTCGGCCTGCACATGATTCACAACGGCTTGAGCCTGGAGCAGGAAGCTCGACAGGAAGCACCGCGCCAGCCGGGATTCTGGCTGCTCGCGGCCACGGGCTTTGCCACCAGCATCGATGCCCTGGCGGTGGGCGTGGGGCTGGCCTTCGTCAACGTCAATATCTGGGTCGCGGCCACGGCGATCGGCCTGGCGACCATGACCATGGTCACTCTGGGCGTAATGCTCGGGCGCGCCATCGGCACGGTCATGGGGCAGCGCGCGGAAATCCTGGGAGGCGTGGTGCTGATCATCGTCGGCTCGACCATCCTCTACGAGCACCTGTCGGCCGTGGCTTGACCTTGTAGTTACTTCAGGTTTTTTACTGTCGGCTCTCTCACGCTGGAGTCATCGATATGAGTTTTTTCGAGCGTTTGCTGGGCGGTCATCACGGTCGCGGCCATGGTGGCTATCAAAACGGGCATCACGGCGGGCACTCGGGGAACGGCCATGGCCGGCGGCCTGCCGGCCCGTCATGCCCGGACTGTGGGGCGAACAATGCGGCCGGGGCGCGGTTCTGCCAGCAGTGCGGCACCTCGTTGCACCCTGCCGCCTGCGGCCAATGCGGCAGCCCGCTGGCCGCCGCTGCGCGCTTCTGCGGGCAATGCGGCGGCGCGGCGCGCTGAGGACGCTCTACAGTGCGATGGCGTAGCGCACCTGGGTCGCGTCGTCCGGATCGATGGCGCGGCTGAAGCCGAGTGTCGTGGCCAGTTGGCGCATGCGGTGGTTGGCCGGGCAGTCCAGGGAGTACATCTGCCGCAGGCCCTGGTCCTTCGCCCGGGCGATCAGGTGGTGCATGAGCACCGCGTCCAGCCCCTTGTGCTGCCAGTCGTCGGCCACGGTGACGGCGAATTCGCAGGTGTCGGGGGCGGTGTCGATCGCGGCGTAGCGGCTGATGCCGATTTCCCGCAGCGTGCCGTTGTCGTGCACCAGCGCCACGTAGGCCACGCGCCGGCGGCCGTCGACATCCATCAGTTGCGCGAGCAGGGCGTCGCCGACCTCTTTCACTTCGCCGAGAAACCGGTGGTGCCGGGTGAGTGGCGAAAGGTTCTCGATAAAGGCTTTTTCCCGGTCGCGGTCTTCGGCGCGCAACGGGCGGATCAGCACCGGGCTGCCGTCGTTGAGGGTGTCGATCCAGTGTTCGCCTTGCTGCGGGGTGAAGGCGGCCGGGGCGGGCGAGTGAATGGCGGTACTGGTCATGGGCGAGGCTCCTTGGTGCGGCAAATGATGACCTGAACATCTACACCGCCCAGGCGCGGAGCCTTTGATTCAGGTCAACGGCCAGCCGCGCCGGAGCCGGTTTGCCGCCGGAAGGTCGCCTGGCCCGGGGCGCTCAGGCCTGCTCCGGTGCGGGCATCAGGGTGCCGATCAGCGCCCGCACGCTGCCGGGCAGGGCCTCGAGTTCGCGCACGATGATGCTGCGTTCGCGCACGGCCCAGGCCTCGTCGAGTTTCACCGTCACCAGTTGCATGGTGCGGCTGTGCCGGATGGCCGCCGACTCGGGAATGATGCCGATGCCCACGCCGGCCTCGACCATGCGGCAGATCGCCTCGAAGCTCGACACCTGGATCCGCAGCGACAGCTGCTTGCCGGTGCGTTCCACGTGTTCGCGCAGAAAGCTCAGCAAGGTGCTGCCTTCGTGCAGGCCGATGTGCTGGTAGGCCAGGGTCTGTTCCAGGGTCACCGCCGGTTGCCTGGCCAGGGGGTGGTCCACCGGTAGGATCAGCACCAGGTGGTCGGTGCTGAAGTGCAGCACTTGCAGGCCGCTGGCTTCCACCGGGCCGGCGATGATGCCCATGTCGGCGGTGCCGTCGAGCACGCCCCGCACGATGTCGCGGGACAGGCGCTCCTGCAGGTCCACCGTGACCCCGGGGCGCTTCGACAGGAAGCCGGCGAGGATCTCCGGGAGGAACTCGGTCACCGCCGTGGTGTTGGCGAAGATCCGCATGTGCCCGGTGGAATCGCCGCCGTACTGGGTGAATTCGCTTTTCAGGTAGTCCACCTGGCGCATGATCAGCCGCGCATGCTGCAACAGGCGTTCGCCCGCCGGGGTGACCTCGACGCCGCGGCTGTCGCGGTACAACAGGCGGGTTTCGAGCTGGCCTTCCAGGGCCTTGATCCGCGCGCTGGCCGCCGCTGGCGAGAGGAAGGCGCGCCGGGCGCCCTGGGTCAGGCTCGGCGATTCGGCGATATGGATGAACAGGCGCAGGTCGGCCAGATCGAAATGCATGGGCGGGCTCCTGGGGCTGGCGAAAGGACCGCCGGGAAGCGGGCGGGCGCAAAGGGCGTTCAGCATAACCGAACGCCGGTTTATTGAAATGCAAATTCTCGGAACGCGCCGTCGCTTGCATGATCGGCTCCATCACCACTGCACGACAGGACTCCGACCCGATGAGCGTGACCGATCCCGGCGCCTGGACAGGCCGCCGCCAGCAAACCCATGACCAGCTCAGCCGTAACCTGCTCAAGCGTATCGCCGCGACCTTCGGCGAACCCGCGCCGGCCCATGGCGAGGCGCTACCGCCGCTGTGGCAATGGTGTTTCTTCCAGGAGCCGCTGGCCGCCAGCGCCTTGGGCGAAGACGGCCATCCGGCGCGGGGCGGCTTCCTGCCGCCGGCGGCCAACCGCAACCGCATGTGGGCCGGTGGCCGGGTGGAGTTCTTCGAGCCCCTGCGCGCCGGTTTCGATGCGGACTGCGTGTCGACCATCGCCCGGGTCGAGGAAAAGACCGGGCGCAGCGGCGCGCTGCTGTTCGTCACGGTGCGCCATGAGTATTCCCAGGACGGTCGCCTGGCGATCGGCGAGGAACAGGACATCGTCTACCGCGAGCCGACCCCGCCCAAGCCGGGCAGTGGCGAGGCGTTGCCCCGCGGGGAATGGCGCGAGGTCGTCGAGCCCGACGCGACCCTGCTGTTCCGCTACAGCGCGGTGACCTTCAACGGCCATCGCATCCATTACGACTTTCCCTACGTCACCGCGACCGAAGGTTATGCGGGGCTGGTGGTGCACGGTCCGCTGATCGCCACCCTCGGCTTGCGCGCCTTCTGCCGCGCCCACCCGCAGGCGCGGCTGCGGCGTTTCGCCTATCGCGGCGTGCGGCCCTTGATCGCGCCGCAGCCGTTCGAGGTCGGCGGGCGCATCGTCGGGCCCGGCGTGGCCGAGCTGTGGGCCGGTAACGACGCCGGCCTGGCCCAGCAGGCCGAGGTGCTGTTCGATCCCATTGCCCAATAATCACAGGCGGAGAGCCGTTCGATGAACCCCAACAGCAACGAAGAACTGAATGCCATCCGCGAAGGCGTGCGTGCCTTGTGTGCCGAGTTCGACGCCGCCTACTGGCGCCGGATCGACGAAGAAAAAGGCTTTCCGCAAGCCTTCGTCAAGGCCCTGACCGACGCCGGCTGGCTGGCGGCGATGATCCCGGCCGAATACGGCGGCTCGGGCCTGGGCCTGGCCGAAGCCTCGGTGATCCTTGAGGAAGTGAACCGCTGCGGCGGCAACTCCGGCACCGTACATGGGCAGATGTACAACATGTTCACCCTGCTGCGGCACGGCAGCGAGGCGCAGAAGCGCTTCTACCTGCCGAAGCTGGCCAGCGGCGAACTGCGCCTGCAATCGATGGGCGTCACCGAACCCACCACCGGCACCGACACCACGCGGATCAAGACCACCGCGGTGCGCCAGGGCGACCAGTACGTGATCAACGGCCAGAAGGTGTGGATCTCGCGCATCCAGCATTCCGACCTGATGATCCTGCTGGCGCGCACCACGCCGCTGGCCGAGGTCAAGAAGAAGTCCGAAGGCATGTCGATCTTCCTCGTCGACTTGCGCGAGGCCATCGGCAACGGCCTGACCGTGCAGCCGATCGCCAACATGGTCAACCACGAGACCAACGAGCTGTTCTTCGACAACCTGCGGATCCCCGCCGACAGCCTGATCGGCGAGGAGGGCAAGGGCTTCAGGTACATCCTCGACGGCCTCAACGCCGAGCGCACGCTGATTGCCGCCGAGTGCATCGGCGACGGCCGCTGGTTCGTCGACAAGGCCAGCCAGTACGCCCGCGACCGGGTGGTGTTCGGCCGGCCCATCGGGCAGAACCAGGGCGTGCAGTTCCCCATCGCCGAAGCCCATGTCGAGATCGAGGCCGCCGACCTGATGCGCTGGCGCGCCTGCGCCGAATACGACAGCGGCCTCAACGCCGGCGCCAGCGCCAACATGGCCAAGTACCTGGCGGCCAAGGCCTCGTGGGAGGCGGCCAACGCCTGCCTGCAGACCCACGGCGGTTTCGGTTTCGCCTGCGAGTACGACGTCGAGCGCAAGTTCCGCGAGACCCGCCTGTACCAGGTGGCGCCGATCTCCACCAACCTGATCCTGTCCTATGTCGCCGAGCACCTGCTCGAACTGCCGCGCAGTTTCTGAGGAAGCGAGCATGAGCCATACCCAAGCCCTGGCCGGGTTCCTTGCCGGCCTGAGTTACCCGCAGTTGCCCGACCCCGTGCTCGCGCGCACCGAAGAGCTGTTCCTCGACTGGCTCGGCTCGGCCCTGGCCAGCCAGGGCGCGCATCCGATTCCGTTGTTCGAGCGTTACGCCCGGCAGATGGGCCCGGCCGATGGCCCGACGCGGATCCTGGTCAATGGATGTGGCACTTCGGCGTATTTCGCCGCGCTGGTGAACGCTGCGTCTTCGCACCTGGTGGAGCAGGACGACTTGCACAACGGCTCGGTGCTGCACCCGGCCACCGTGGTGTTTCCCGCCGCGCTGGCCGCCGCCCAGGACCTTGGCAAATCCGGCCGCGAGCTGCTGCTGGCGGCGGTCGCCGGCTATGAGGCGGGCATCCGCATCGGCGAGTTCATGGGGCGTTCCCATTACCGGATCTTCCATACCACGGCCACCGTCGGCACCCTCGCCGCGGCCGTGGCGCTGGGCAAGCTGATGGACTTCGACCAGGAGCAGTTCATCCACCTGCTGGGCAGCGCCGGGACCCAGGCCGCCGGGCTCTGGGAGTTCCTGCGCGACGCCGCCGACTCCAAGCAGCTGCACACCGCCAAGGCCGCGGCCGACGGTTTGCTCGCGGCCTACCTGACCCGCGACGGGCTGAGCGGCGCGCGCAATATCCTCGAGGGCGAGCAGGGCATGGCCGCGGGCATGTCGTGGGATGCCGAGCCGGGCAGGCTGTCCGACCGGCTCGGCGCGCGCTGGGCCTTGCTGGAAACCTCGTTCAAGTTCCACGCCTCTTGCCGCCATACCCATCCGGCCGCCGATGCCTTGCTGGCGCTGATGCAGCGCGAAGGCCTGGGCCATGAAGGAATCGCCCGGGTGGAAACCCATGTGCACCAGGCGGCCATCGATGTGCTGGGGCGGGTCAACGTGCCGCAGACCGTGCACCAGGCCAAGTTCTCCATGGGCACCGTGCTGGGCCTGATCGCGGTGCACGGCCAGGCCGGCTTGCCGGAATTCCATGAGCGGGCCTTGCACGATCCGGCGGTGGCGGCGTTTCGCGACAAGGTGTCGATGCACCTCGACCCCGACGTGGAGCGCGCCTATCCGCAGCGCTGGCTGGGCCGGGTGCGGGTGGTCACCGAGGATGGCCGCACGCTGCACGGCGCCATCGACGAGCCCAAGGGCGATCCGGGCAACGGCCTGTCGCGGGCGGAGCTGGCGGACAAGTTCCAGCGCCTGCTGCGGTTCTCCGGCGCGCGCACCCCGGAGCAGGGTGCGGCCCTGATAAGCCGGGTGTGGAACCTGCGCGACAGCGCGCACTTGAACGAACTGTTTTGAGCCAGCCCCGAGGACGCCTTATGACAACCACCCCCGCACAACCCCGGCCGCTGGACGGCATCACCGTGGTCAGCCTGGAGCACGCCATCGCCGCGCCGTTCTGCACCCGGCAGTTGGCCGACCTCGGCGCCCGGGTGATCAAGGTCGAACGCCCCGGCAGCGGCGATTTCGCCCGTGGCTACGACGAGCGCGTGCGCGGCCTGGCCTCGCATTTCGTGTGGACCAACCGTTCCAAGGAAAGCCTGACCCTGGACCTCAAGCAGGACGCCGCCGGCGACATCCTGCAGCGCCTGCTGGGCGAAGCCGACGTGCTGGTGCAGAACCTCGCGCCGGGCGCGGCGGCGCGCCTGGGCCTGTCGTTCGAGGCGCTGCACGCACGTTTTCCGCGGCTGATCGTCTGCGACATTTCCGGCTACGGCGAGGGCGGCCCTTATGAAACGAAAAAGGCCTACGACCTGCTGATCCAGAGCGAAGGCGGCTTCTTGTCGGTCACCGGCGGCCCGGGTGACGACCAGCTGGCCAAGGCCGGTTGCTCGATCGCCGACATCGCCGCCGGCATGTACGCCTATAGCGGCATCCTCTCGGCGCTGTTGCTGCGTGGCCGCACCGGGCAGGGCAGCCGCATCGACGTGAGCATGCTGGAAAGCCTGGTGGAGTGGATGGGCTACCCGATGTACTACGCCTTCGACGGCGCGCCGCCACCGCCCCGGGCCGGCGCGGCGCACTCGACTATCTATCCCTACGGGCCGTTCCCGGCGGGCGATGGCGGCACGGTGATGCTCGGCCTGCAGAACGAACGCGAGTGGGCGGCGTTTTGCGACAAGGTGCTGCTGATGCCGGAGCTGGCCGGCGACGAACGCTTCGCGGCCAATTTCAAGCGTTCGGCCAATCGCGACGCGCTGCGGCAGATCATCGTCGACAGCTTCGCCCAGCTGACGGTGGAGGAGGTGATCGCCCGGCTGGAGCAGGCGCAGATCGCCAGCGCCCGGGTCAACGACATGCAGGGCGTGTGGCAACACCCGCAGCTCAAGGCCCGCGATCGCTGGCGTGAGGTGGACAGCCCGGCCGGCAAGCTGCCGTCGCTGCTGCCGCCGGCGCACAACGCCGCGTTCGCGCCACGCATGGACGGCGTACCGGGGCTGGGGCAGCACAGCGGCGCGATCCTCGCCGAGCTGGGGTTGTCCGCCGAAGCCATCGAACAGCTGCAGGCCCAGGGCGTGATCTGAGATCCGCTGGCTTGCACGGCCTCTGTAGGAGCCAAGCTTGCTGGCGATGAGGCCCTGGGGGAGTTGCACCGACCTTGCGGGTTTCCATCATTTACAAGGAATTCACCATGTCCAACCCTATTGTTCGTTCCGCCCTGTTCGTGCCGGGCAGTCGCCCCGAGCGTTTCGGCAAGGCCCTGGCCAGCGGCGCCGATGCGGTGATCGTCGATTTCGAGGACGCCGTGGAAGAGCCGCTCAAGCGCCAGGCCCGGGACAACCTCGGGCAGTTCCTCGACAGCCAGCCCCAGGTGCGCCTGTGGGTACGGGTCAATGCCCCGGAACATGTCGAGCATGCCGCCGACCTGGGGTTCTGCAAACGCTACGCCGGGGTGGTCGGCATTCTGCTGCCCAAGGTCGAAAGCGCGGCGCAAGTGGCGACCGTGGCGGCCACCGGCAAGCGGATCTGGCCGATCATCGAAAGCGCCCGCGGGCTGCTGGCCCTGGCGCAAATCGCCCGGGCTCCGGCGGTGCAACGCCTGTCCTTCGGCGGCCTGGACCTGGCGCTGGACCTGAACCTCAGCAGCGGTTCGCCCGCAGCGCAATTCGCCCTGGACCAGGCGCGGCTGGCGCTGATCCTGCATTCGCGCGCCGCCGGCCTGGTGCCGCCGCTGGATGGCGTGCACCCGGCCATCGACGACCCCGAGGGGCTGCGCCGCTGCATCCGCCATGCCTACGAAATGGGCTTCGGCGGCGCCTTGTGCATCCACCCCAGGCAGGTGGCGGTGATCCACCAGGCCCTGGCCCCGAGCGCCGAGGACCTGGCCTGGGCGCAGCGAGTAGTGGCGGCCGGCAGCCACGGCGCCGGCGCCTATCAGATCGACGGGCAAATGGTCGATGCGCCAGTGTTGCTGCGAGCGCAGCGCTTGCTGGCGCTGGCTTCCTAGGGAGCCCTGGGCCGCTTCCGCTTCTGTAGGAGCGCAGCTTGCGCGCGATGAACGATGACGCGGTGTATCAGGCATTCCGTGGTGTGCTCTTCGCGGGCAATCGAGCGTCGACCGGCCGCTCCTACAAAAAACGGTACTGCGGTGGCGTTCGATGGAGGTGAACGCGGGTATCAAAAATTCGAAATTCTCAATACGCGTGTGCTTAGGCACTCTGCGATCAAGCACAACAATAAGAAGGTGATGTCCATGTTCAAGCTCTCCCGGGCGTTGTTCTGCGCCGCCGCATTGCTGGCCGCCGGTATCGCGCAGGCCGCCGATCCCATCGTTATCAAGTTCGCCCATGTGGTGGCGGAAAACACCCCCAAGGGCCAGGGCGCCCTGCTGTTCAAGAAGCTCGCCGAGGAACGCCTGCCGGGCCGGGTCAAGGTCGAGGTGTACCCCAACTCCTCGCTGTTCGGCGACGGCAAGGAAATGGAGGCGCTGCTCCTGGGCGACGTGCAGTTGCTCGCGCCGTCCCTGGCCAAGTTCGAGCAGTACACCAAGAAAATCCAGATCTACGACCTGCCGTTCCTGTTCGACAACCTGGCCGCCGTCGACCGCTTCCAGCAGGCCCAGGGTAAGCAGCTGCTGACCGCGATGCAGGACAAGGGCATCCTCGGCCTGGCCTATTGGCACAACGGCCTCAAGCAGCTGTCGGCCAACAAGAAGCTGGTCGAGCCCAAGGACGCCCGTGGCCTGAAGTTCCGCGTGCAGGCTTCCAGCGTGCTCGAGGAGCAGTTCAAGGCGGTACGCGCCAACCCGCGCAAGATGAGCTTCGCCGAGGTCTACCAGGGCCTGCAGACCGGGGTGGTCAACGGCACCGAGAACACTTGGTCGAACTATGAGAGCCAGAAGGTCCACGAGGTGCAGAAGTACTTCACCGAGACCGACCACGGCCTGATCGACTACATGGTGATCACCAACGCCACGTTCTGGAACGGCCTGCCGCCGGACGTGCGCGGCGAGCTGGAAAAGATCATGGCCGAGGTCTCGGTGGAGGTGAACAAACAGGCCGAAGCCCTGAACCAGACCTCCCGGCAGAAGATCATCGACGCCAGGACCAGCGAGATCGTGACCCTGACCCCCGAGCAGCGCAACGAATGGCGCGAAGCCATGCGCCCGGTGTGGAAGAAGTTCGAAGGCGATATCGGCGCCGACCTGATCCAGGCCGCCGAGGCCGCCAACCAGGCGCAGTAACGCCCTGCATCCCGGCCGCTGCGCTCGCAGCGGCCCATCGGCAGCCGCTAGCGGGCTGCACTCCACTGGCACTCTCGCGGAGAACCTCTATGCACTGGCTGAGGCGGTTCTGGGAACATTTCGAAGAGGCGTTCATCGCCTTCCTGCTGGCGGCCATGACGCTGGTGACGTTCGTCTACGTGGTACTCAACAACCTCTATCCGCTGTTCTACGCCATCGGCGATGCCTGGCAAGGTGCCAGCGCGCCGTTCCTGGCAATCGGCGACTTCCTCATGGAGCTGGCCCAGGAGATGGTCTGGAGCGTGGCGCTGACCAAGATGCTGTTCGGCTGGCTGATCTTCTTCGGCATTTCCTATGGCGTGCGCACCGCCGGCCACCTGGGGGTGGACGCGCTGGTCAGGCTCGCCTCGCGCCCGGCCCAGCGCCTGCTGGCGGTCGTTGCCTGCCTGTGTTGCATGGTCTACGCCGGGCTGTTCATGGTCGCCAGCTTCAAGTGGCTGATGGCGCTGATCCAGGCCGGCATCGAAGCCGAGGACCTGGACCGGTTCGGTATCCACCTGTCGCATATCGCCATGATCGTGCCGTTCGGCTTTGCCCTGGTGCTGATCCGCTACCTGGAAATCATGTGGCGCATCCTCATGCGCGGGCAGATCAACCTGGGCCTGGCCGATGAGGCGGCCGAGGCCAGCAAGCTTGCCAGTCACCAGGAGGATCAGCACTGATGGCCATTCTCTGCCTGTTTCTGATGCTGTTCGTGTTCATGTTCCTCGGCGTGCCGATCGCCATTTCCCTGGGGCTGGCCGGCGCCACCTCGATCCTGCTGTTCAGCCCGGACTCCCTGAGTTCCCTGGCGATCAAGCTGTTCGAGACCTCGGAAGCCTATACCTTGCTGGCGATCCCGTTCTTCCTGTTGTCCGGGGCGTTCATGACCACCGGCGGCGTGGCCCAGCGCCTGATCGATTTTGCCAACGCCTGCGTCGGGCACATTCGCGGTGGCCTGGCGATTGCCGCGGTGTTGGCGTGCATGCTGTTCGCCGCGCTGTCCGGCTCTTCGCCGGCCACCGTGGCGGCGGTGGGCTCGATCGCCGTGGCCGGCATGGTGCGTTCCGGCTACCCGCGGGAGTTCGGCGCCGGGATCATCTGCAACGCCGGGACCCTGGGCATCCTGATCCCGCCGTCGATCGTCATGGTGGTGTACTCGGCGGCCACCGAGACTTCGGTCGGCAAGCTGTTCATGGCCGGGGTGGTGCCGGGGCTGCTGCTCGGGGTGATCCTGATGGTGGTGATCTACATCGTCGCGCGGATCAAGAAGCTGCCGGCGCAGCCGCGGGTGTCGCTGCGCGAATGGCTGAGCACCGCGCGCCGGGCATTCTGGGGCCTGCTGTTGCTGGTGATTATCCTCGGCGGCATCTACAGCGGCCTGTTCACCCCGACCGAAGCGGCGGCGGTGGCGGCGGTGTACTCGGCCTTCGTCGCGCTGTTTGTGTACAAGGACATGCGCCTGCGCGACTGCCCGAAAGTGCTGCTGGAGTCCGGCCGGCTGTCGATCATGCTGATGTTCATCATCGCCAACGCCATGCTCTTCGCCCACGTGCTGACCACCGAGCAGATCCCGCAGCAGATCACCACCTTCGTCATGGATGCCGGGCTGTCGCCCATCGGTTTCCTGCTGATGGTCAACGTGGTGCTGCTGGTGGCGGGCAGCTTCATGGAGCCCTCGGCGATCGTGCTGATCCTGGCGCCGATCTTCTTCCCGATCGCCATGCAGCTGGGTATCGACCCGATCCACCTGGGGATCGTCATGGTGGTCAACATGGAGATCGGCCTGGTGCATCCGCCGGTGGGCCTGAACCTGTTCGTCACCTCGGCGGTGACCGGCCTGAGCCTGGGCCAGACCATCCGCGCCGCATTGCCGTGGCTGATGATCCTGTTGGCGTTCCTGATCCTGGTGACCTACGTGCCGTTCATTTCCCTGGCGCTGCCGAACTGGCTGGGGATGAACTGAAGCCGGGCGCGCCTTTTGTAGGAGCCTGGCTTGCCGGCGATGGGGCCGCGAGGGCGGCGGAGTGCTCGGGATCTGATCGCGGGCAAGCCTCGCTCCTACGGGGTTGGGTGGTGGCGGGACGGGCGCGCCTTTTGTAGGAGCCTGGCTTGCCGGCGATGGGGGCCGTGAGGGCGGTGGAGTGCTCGGGATCGATCACGGGGTTGGGTGGGTGGTGCGCCAGGCGGTGTAGGCCTGGGGCAGGCAGCGGGCGCAGGGGCGATAACCGGCGGCGCGGGCGCTGGCTGCGTCGAGAAAGAACACCCGCTGGGCCACATAACCGCCGCGGGCGATGGCCCGCAAGGCGGCCGGACAGTCCAGGCGGCCGTAGATCCGGCTGCCACGGTGGCCGCCCAGGGTGCCCGGTCGTTCGCTGAGAAATCGCTGGCCCCGGGCATCGAGCAAGACCCAGCGTTTATCGGTGTCCATCCCTCCCTCCTGTGTCTCGCTCTTTGTAGCCGCTGCCGAGCCCTGGCGAGGCAGCGATCGAGCGGCACGCTCGCGGGGTTCTTGCGGGCGCTGGAGACCCTGCGGGTCTAGCGCAGCCTCGCTGGCGCTCGGCAGCGGCTACAGGTAACTGGATCAGCGGGTGGGCACCCGCCACAGGTACCAGGCCGCGACGGTGCGATAGGGGCGCCAGGCCTGGCCGATCTCGATCATCTGCTTGCGTGTCGGCTGTTGCGCCAGGCCCTTCAGGCGCCGGTAGCCTTCGCGCACGCCGAAATCGTCGGCGGGCAGGATGTCCAGGCGTTCCAGGCTGTAGATCAGCAACATTTCCACGGTCCAGCGGCCAATGCCGCGCAGGCGGGTCAAGCGTTCGATCAGCGCTTCGTCGTCCATTGCCAGCGCCGTCGCGTAATCGGGCACCACGCCGCTCAGGGTTGCCTCGGCGATGCCCCGCAGGGTGACGATCTTGCTGGCGGAGAAGCCGCAGGCGCGCAGTTGCTCGATGTCGCTGGCGAGGATCTGCGCAGGGGAAGGGAAGGCGCCCGACCCGTACAAACCAAGGAAGCGGCCGAGGATCGCATCGCCGGCCCGGGCATGCAGTTGCTGATAGGCGATCGCCCGCACCAGGGCCTCGTAGGGCTCGCGGGTCGGCTTGGCCTGGTGCAGGCAAGGGCCGACCGCCGCGACATGGCGGGCCCAGTCGGCGTCTCGCCCGGCGAGAAAGGCGCGGGCCTGGAAAAACGGTTCGGGCATGGGCAGTCCTGGACGAGGGGCGTGGCCAGAGGTTAGCGGCCCGCGATCCGCGCCGCACTCTGTCTCTTGCGCTGGAAGTCGCGCCGGTGGCCGGGCAACGCCCTCAAGCCGGTGTGACAGCAGGCGGCAGTGCTTATCCCAGGAGGGCTGGCTTCGGCGCGACAAGGCGCGCGGGCTGGCTCACAAGGCCTGCAACAGGCGCTGCAATTGCTCGTGTTCCCAGATGCTCAGGAGCTTGACCGGATCGGTGCCGTAGCGCGGCCAGGCGTCGAGCGTCTCGACCCGGCCGTCCGGGGCGCGGCAGCGCTCGCAGTGGCTGAGGGTCTGGCCCTGGTTGACCAGGGCCAGACCCTCAGCCGTCGACCTCCAGCAGCACTTGCCAGCCGTGGTCCGCCGTCGCCACGCGGTGGCTCGAGGGGCCCAGGCTGCGGGTGCCGAGCGCCAGTTCCCTGAGCACCTGGCAGATTTCACGGGCAGTGAGGGCGGGAGGGCTAGGCATGGCAAAGGTTCTCGGGCATGGACGGCGGCCATTTTGCCATGGTTGCCGAGCGGCATCAGGTGCGATGGCCGAGGGGCCCAGGCAAAAAAATGCCCATATCGCCGGATACGGGCATTTCCATTGGCTTGCACCGGCCGCCTGCCGAGGCTGGCCGGAGGGCCTTCAGTGGTTTCGAAAAGAAGGGGGCAAGGCTCACTTGGCGGACTTGCGCGCGTCGGACGAACGCCAGGCCTTTTCTTCCCCGGGATGCTGCACGGTCAGGTAGGCCCTCACGCCCAGACCTGCCAGACAAAAGACCATGCCTGCGATGAATTGAAATGTAGTCATGACATGCCTCCAAAACAATCAACCAGAGACCATCTCATTTAAGCCACGCCGGGGCCAGCCGGAGTTGTTACAGGTTGTCTAAGGAAACCCTTGGCAGCGGGCGTCCTGCGGGGCGCGGGGCAGGGCGCAAGGGTGGCGCCGCCAGGATCCCCGCGCCGGGTTCAACTGGTCGGTCCGCGGCTTGGCTCCGTGCGGGCGACCTTGGCGGGCGGGGCGTGCAGCAGGGTGTCGAGGGCCCGGCGGTAGCGCTCGCCGGCCAGGCTCATGCTGTTGTTGTGGGTGGCGCCGGGAACCAGCAGCAGTTGCTTGGGCGGCTGCGCGGCGTCGAACAGTTGCTGGCTGAAACGCGCGGGCACATAACGGTCGTCCAGCCCATGGACGATCAGCAGCGGCATGCCGATGTCGGCGATCTTGTCGAGGGAGTCGAACTTCTGCGACAGCAGCCAGCGCACCGGCAGCGAGGTATTGCCCAGCTCGGCGGCGACCGCCGCCAGGGAGGTGAACGAGGACTCGACGATCAACCCTCGGGCTGGGATCGGCGTGCCGGCGCTGGCGGCGTGCCGGGCGAGTTGCGCGGCCAGTTCCACCGCCACCGCGCCGCCCAGGGAGTGGCCGTAGATCAAGCGCTTGCCGGCGTCGGGTTGCAGCTTCGACAGCTGTTCCCAGGCAATTTGCGCGTCCTCGTACACGCTGGTTTCCGACGGTGGCTCGCCCAGGCTCTGGCCGAAGCCGCGGTAGTCGATGGCCAGCACCGAGTACCCCAGGGCGTGCAGCTGTTCGATGCGGAACAACTGCCCGGTGAGGTTCCAGCGCACCCCGTGCAGGTAAAGGAGGGCGGGTGCATTGGCGCGTTGGGCCGGCCACCACCAGGCATGGATGTTCTGCTCGGGCTTGAGGCTGGCGCCCTTCAGTTCCAGCTCGCGCACCCCCGTCGGCAGCCCGCGGTACCAGCTGGCGTTACCCGGTTCGACGCGAAACACCAGTTCGCGCTCCTTGTGCTCCAGCACCTGGCAGCCCACCGGCAGGCCGATCAGCAGCGCGGCCAGGCCGAACAGGAGCCATCGGCGCGAGCGCCAGCGCGAAAGAAACGAGGAAGACATGAGGCGGCACCGCGCACGGATAAAAAACGCGTTTTAACAGATGCGCTTGCCGGCCCAGTAATCATTTCGCCTCTTGCCGGCCGGGGATGCTTTACAAAATGTGGCGCCGCCACCGGGAAGGCCGCCGGCCGCTCATGGGATCACAGGCTGCCTGGCTCGTTTCGCGTTGAACTTAATGGATCCATTGTGGCGAAGTTGGCTGACCCGGCATCGCCCCACACTCGGCGATAGCCCATGCCGCCTGACTCTGGTCGATAATCGCCCGAAAATATTGGTCCATCAGTATTTCTACAAGTCATTGATCCTTATTGGATAACCTGGAAACGCGCGACGGTTTTCCAGCCATTCCGGCTGTTTCCAGTCCTGTCTCCGGCCAGCATCTCTTGCTGGTGGATCCATTGGGTGGTTGATTAGCCACCTGGCGATGGCGGGTCCCTGCCGAGCGCCCCCGATAAAAACGACAAGAAGGGTCTGGTCATGAATGGCTTATCAAGGGCGCGTTACCCCCTGGGTTTCGTCCGCCGCCTGTCTGTGTGCACGCTGCCGTTTCCTCTCTCGCTGTCGCCGGCCGGCGCCGGGGAGTGGCTGCCATGAGCGACTTGAAGAGCCGCGTCGACAGCGGGCCGATGAGTGCCTTTCAATGCCTGGCCATCGGTATCTGCATGGTCCTGAACATGATCGACGGCTTCGATGTGCTGGTGATGGCGTTCACCGCGGCCTCGGTGTCGGCCGAGTGGCACCTGGGCGGGGCGCAGGTCGGCCTGTTGCTCAGCGCCGGGCTGTTCGGCATGGCGGCCGGTTCGCTGTTCATCGCGCCCTGGGCCGATCGTTTCGGCCGGCGCCCGCTGATCCTGTTCTGCCTGGCGCTCTCCGGACTGGGCATGCTGCTTTCGGCCCTGAGCCAGACCCCGGTGCAACTGGCGTTGCTGCGGGGCCTGACCGGCCTCGGCATCGGCGGCATCCTGGCCAGCAGCAACGTGATCGCCAGCGAATATGCCAGCCAGCGCTGGCGCGGCCTGGCGGTCAGCCTGCAGTCCACCGGCTATGCCCTGGGCGCCACCCTGGGCGGCTTGCTGGCGGTGTGGTTGCTCAGCCAATGGGGCTGGCGCTCGGTGTTCCTGTTCGGCGGCGCGGTGACCTGGCTGGTGATCCCCCTGGTGTGGCTGTGGCTGCCCGAATCCCTGGACTTCCTGCTCGCCCGGCGGCCGGACAATGCCCTGGCGCGGATCAATCGCCTGGCCCGGCGCCTGGGGCAGGCCGAGCTGGGGCAATTGCCGCCGGCGGCGCCACGCCAACCTGGTGCGCCCAGCGGTTTCGGCCAGTTGCTGGCGCCGGCCATGCGCCGTACCACCTTGCTGATCTGGCTGCTGTTTTTCCTGGTGATGTTCGGCTTCTATTTCGTCATGAGCTGGACCCCGAAACTGCTGGTGGCCGCCGGGTTGTCGGCGCAGCAGGGCATCACCGGCGGGGTGCTGCTCAGCGTCGGCGGGATCTTCGGCGCGGCGCTGATCGGCGCTCTGGCCTCGCGCTGGCCGCTGGGCCGGGTGCTGGCGCTGTTCATGCTGGTTACCGCCGGCCTGTTGGTGCTGTTCGTCGGTTCGGCGACATCGATCAGCGCGGCGCTGGGCCTGGGGCTGTTGATCGGGCTGTTCGCCAATGGCTGCGTGGCCGGCCTCTATGCCTTGTCGCCGGTGGTCTATGACGCCTCGGTGCGCGCCACGGGCGTCGGCTGGGGCATCGGCATCGGGCGCATCGGCGCGATTGTCTCGCCGACCGTGGCCGGTTTCCTGCTGGATGGCGGCTGGCAGCCGCTGCACCTGTACGGGGTATTCGCCAGCGTATTCGTGATCGCCGCCGCGTGCCTGCTGTGGCTCAGGCCGCCGCGCGCGCGGGCCCGCCCGGCGCTGGCCGGGGCCTAGCCGTCAGCCTGGGCCTGGCCGTGGATGATGGCGTCGGCCACCGTGGCGCAGAACCAGCGCAGGGCGGCGGAGCTGTCGCTGTTGGGGTGCCAGTGCAGCGACACCTCGAACTCGGCCACCGGGAACGGCAGCTCGAGCATTTTCAGGTCGCCTTCCTGGATGAACAGGCGGGCGATCTGGGCCGGCAGCACGGCCAGCAGCTCGGTGCCGGGAATGATCTTCTGCAGCACCGAGAAGTGCGGCACATGCAGGCTGATACGGCGCTGTGCGTGGATGGACTTCAGGGCATCGTCGATGCTGCCGTGGCCGGTGGTGCGGGTCACGGTGACGTGTCGCTCGGCGAGGAACTGTTCCAGGCTCAACTGCTGGTCGATGCGCGGGTGGCGGGCACTGAGCAGGCATACGTAGCGCTCGTTGATCAGTACCTGGCTGCGGGTGCCGGGCACCGGGTGGCGGCAGATCGCGGCGTCGGCCTTGCCACTGGCCAGCCACTCGCCGGCCTGGTCCACCTGCAGCGGCAGCACCTCGACTTCGGCCAGCGGCGCCTCCTGGTTCAGGCGCGCCAGGATCAGCGGCAGGAAGCCCATCTCGCCCAGGTCGGAAAGGGCGATGCGAAAGCGCCGCTCGGTGCTCGCCGGGTCGAACTGGCGGCAGCTCTGCACCGCGCCTTCGATGCGGGTCAGGGATTCGCGCAGGGTGCCGTACAGCTGTTCGGCGACAAAGGTCGGCTGGATGCCGTCGCGGGTACGGCTGAACAGCGCGTCGTCGAACACTTCGCGGAGGCGCGCCAGGCCGTAGCTGACCGAGGGCTGGGTGACGAACAGGCGCTCGGCGGCGAGGGTCACGCTGCGGGCTTCGTAGAGGGTGACGAAGGTGCGGATCAGGTTCAGGTCGATGTGGCTCATACCGCCTCGGCTGCCGTTGTGGATATAGACCGATTTTATTTTTGATAGAGATAGTATCGATTTGATCAATTTTGTAGCGGCTGCAAGAGTAACCCGAAATCCAATAACAAGGGTCCTTATGAAAACCGTCCACTCTGCGTCCTACGAGATTCTTCGCGAGCAAGGCCTGACCACCATCTTCGGCAATCCGGGGTCCAATGAGCTGCCGTTTCTCAAGGGGTTTCCCGAGGACTTCCGCTACATCCTCGGCCTGCACGAAGGCGCGGTGGTCGGCATGGCCGACGGCTATGCGCTGGCCAGCGGCAAGCCGACCTTCGTCAACCTGCATGCCGCCGCCGGCACGGGCAACGGCATGGGCGCGCTGACCAACGCCTGGTACTCCCACAGCCCGCTGGTGATCACCGCCGGCCAGCAGGTGCGCTCGATGGTCGGCGTGGAAGCGATGCTGGCCAACGTCGATGCGGCGCAACTGCCCAAGCCGCTGGTGAAGTGGAGCCACGAGCCGGCCTCGGCCCAGGACGTGCCGCGCACCCTGAGCCAGGCGATCCACATGGCCAGCCTGGCGCCACGCGGGCCGGTGTACGTGTCGATTCCCTACGACGACTGGGCCGGCGCGGCACCGGCCGGGGTCGAGCATCTGGCACGGCGCCAGGTGGCCAGCGCCGGCCTGCCTTCGGCGGCGCAACTGCAGGCGCTGGTCGAGCGCCTGGCGGCGGCGCACAGCCCGGTGCTGGTACTCGGCCCGGATGTCGACGGCAGTGGCAGCAACGGCCTGGCGGTGCAACTGGCGGAGAAGCTGCGGATGCCGGCCTGGGTCGCGCCGTCCGCTTCGCGTTGCCCGTTCCCCACGCGCCACCCGTGTTTCCGTGGCGTGCTGCCGGCGGCCATCGCCGGGATCAGCCGCTGCCTGGCCGAGCATGACCTGATCCTGGTGGTGGGCGCCCCGGTGTTCCGCTACCACCAGTACGCCCCGGGCGATTACCTGCCGGCGGGCTGCGAACTGGTGCACCTGACCTGCGATCCGGGCGAGGCGGCGCGGGCGCCCATGGGCGATGCGCTGGTGGGCGATATCGCGCAGACCCTCGAAGCCCTGGTCGGCGCGCTGGCGCAGAGCGCACGGCCGCTGCCGAGCGCCTTGCCGCGGCCGGCGCCGGTGGCCGAGGAGGGTGGCTTGCTGCGCCCGGAAACGGTGTTCGACCTGATCGACCGACTGGCGCCGCGGGACGCGATCTACGTCAAGGAGTCCACCTCCACCGTGAGCGCGTTCTGGCAGCGGGTGGCGATGAGCGAGCCCGGCAGTTACTTCTTCCCGGCCGCCGGCGGCCTTGGCTTCGGCTTGCCGGCCGCGGTCGGCGTGCAACTGGCGAGCCCCGCACGGCGGGTGGTGGCGATCATCGGCGACGGCTCGGCCAACTACGGCATCACCGCGCTGTGGACGGCCGCGCAGTACGGCGTCCCGGTGGTGTTCATCATCCTCAAGAACGGCACCTACGGCGCCCTGCGCTGGTTCGCCGACGTGCTGCAGGTGGCCGATGCGCCGGGGCTGGACGTGCCGGGCCTGGACTTCTGCGCCATCGGCCAGGGCTATGGCGTGCACTCGGTGCAGGCCGCGACCGGCGCCGAGTTCGCCGCGGCCTTCAGTGCCGCCCTGGCCGGCGATCGCCCGGTGCTGATCGAGGTGCCGACCCTGACCATCGAACCCTAGGTTTGCCCACCGCGCCTTGCGCACACCCCACAAGAATAAAAAGAGGTGGTTATGAACACGACTTCGCTCAGTGAAGTGACGGCGGCCGCGTCCCGGCAGCCGACCCCGGGCACCGGCAGCGCCGATATCGGCACCTTGCTCGATGACGGCCCCTACACGGGCATGCAGAAAATCGTGGTGCTGCTGGCCGCGCTGTCGATCGTGCTGGACGGTTTCGACGGTCAGCTCATCGGTTTCGCGATCCCGCTGATGATCAAGGAATGGGGCATCACCCGCGAGGCGTTCGCCCCCGCGGTGGCGGCCGGGCTGATCGGCATGGGCATCGGCAGCGCCTGCGCCGGGCTGTTCGCCGACCGTTTCGGCCGGCGCATGGCCGTGATCGCCAGCGTGCTGGTGTTCGGCTCCGCGACCTGCGCCATCGGCCTGGCGCCGGACGCGGCGACCGTGGCGGCGCTGCGCTTCGTCGCCGGGCTGGGCATCGGCGGGGCGCTGCCCAGCGCCACCACCATGACGGCGGAATTCACCCCGGCGCGCCGGCGTACCCTGGCGGTCACCGCGACCATCGTCTGCGTGCCTTTGGGCGGGATGCTGGCGGGCTTGTTCGCCTCCCACGTCCTGCCGCTGTACGGCTGGCGCACGCTGTTCTTCGTCGGCGGCAGCCTGCCCATCGGGCTGGGCCTGTTGCTGCTGGCGACCCTGCCCGAATCGCCGCGCTTCCTGGCGCGCCGGCCGCAACGCTGGGGCGAGCTGAGCGCGCTGCTGGGGCGCATGGGCCGGCCGATGCCGGAGGGCGTGCGCTACACCGATGCGCTGGAGCAGAAGAGCGAACGGCAAGCGGGTTTTCGCGCCTTGTTCGCCCCGGGTTACGGGCGCGACACGCTGGCGGTCTGGGTGGCCTTCTTCATGTGCCTGACCGCGGTCTACAGCGCCTTCAGCTGGCTGCCGACCATGCTCCTGGCCGAGGGCCTGCCGCTGGCGCTGGCCGGCTCCGGGCTCACGGCCTACAACCTCGGCGGGGTGATCGGCGCGCTGCTGTGCGCGCTCGCCATGACGCGCTGGGGCTCGTTCTGGCCGCTGCTGATCTGTTGCGCCGGCGGCGCGGCCAGTGCGTTTGCCATGCAGGCGGTGGATGTCGAGCAGAACAGCCGCTTGCTGATCTTCGGCTTCGGCGTGCATGGCCTGTTCGTCAATGCGGTGCAGTCGACCCTCTATGCCTTGTGCGCCTTTATCTATCCCACCGGCGTGCGTGCCACCGGGACGGCGTCGGCCCTGGCGTTCGGTCGCCTCGGCGCGATTCTCAGTGCGTTCGTCGGCGCCACGGTCATCACCCGGGGCGGTGCCCAGGGCTACCTGACCCTGCTGGGGACGGTGATGGTGCTGGCGCTGGTCGCTCTGGTCGTGGTGCGCCGGCATATCCCGCGGCGCGCGTCGGGCATGATCCCTCACACCGATAAGGAGATTCGATGAACATCAGCATTCTCGGGGCGGGCGCCATGGGCTCGCTGTTCGGCGGCCTGCTGGCGGAGAGCGGCCAGCAGGTCACGCTGCTGGATATCAACGACCGGCACCTGGAGGCGATCCGTCGCCAGGGCCTGCGCCTGGAGACCGACAGCGGCGACCGCCGCGTGGGCCGCCTGAGCGCCTGCCGGCCGGAGCAGGTCACGGGGCAGCCGGACCTGCTGCTGGTCTTCACCAAGGCCCAGCACACCGAGCAGGCACTGCGCGGCATCGCCGGGCATATCGGCGAGCACAGCCTGGTGCTGACCTTGCAGAACGGCCTGGGCAACGCCGAGGCGCTGTGCCGCCACATCGCCCCGCAGCGGGTGCTGATCGGCATGACCACCTGGCCCGCCGACATGGCCGGGCCCGGGCATGTGCGTTCCCATGGCCAGGGCGTGGTTCGCATCCTGGCCCTGGAAGGTGGCGAGCGTGAGGACTGCGCCGCGGTCGCGGCGGTGCTGGAGGCGGCGGGGCTCGACTGCACGGTGGACCCGCACGTCTGGACCGCGATCTGGGAGAAGGTGGCGTTCAACGCCGCCTTGAACAGCCTGTGTGCCGTCACCGGCTGCACCGTGGGGCAACTGGATGGCGCGCCGCAAGGCCAGGCGCTGGCGCGGGCGATCGTGCTGGAGGTGCTCGGCGTCGCGCAGGCGGTGGGGGTGGCCACGGATGCGCAGCACTGCCTGGATACCGTGGCCTATGCCATCGCCCACCACCGCACGCACCGGCCGTCCATGCTGCAAGACGTGCTGGCGGGCCGGCCCACGGAAATCGGTGCGATCAACGGCGAAGTCCTGGCCAGGGCGCGCCAGGCCGGCCTCGCCGTGCCGCACACCGAAACCCTGCTGGGGTTGCTGCGCCTGATCGAGGCGCGGGCGGCCGCCGGCGGTGGTCATGAATAACCCGGAGCGGCGCTGCGCTGGGGCGCGCGCCGGTCTTTCCCGTGAATCCTGTGTCGAGGAGTTTTGTCATGAGTGAGTCCACAGCTGTCTACACCGATCTGCATCTGCAGCCCATCGCCGGCCAGTGGCGCGCCGGCGCCGCCGGCAAGACCCTGGCGGTGACCAACCCCTATGACGGCGCGCCGCTGCTGGAGGTGGCCCAGGCCAACCGCGCCGACCTCGATGCCGCCTATGCCAAGGCGGCCGCCGTACAGCCGCAGTGGGCGGCGCTCGGGCCGTCGGCGCGGGCGGCGGTGCTGCACCAGGTGGTGGCGGTGTTCGACCGGCGCCGCGAGGAAATCGTCGACTGGATCATTCGCGAATCCGGCAGCACCCGGCTCAAGGCGCAACTGGAATGGGGCGCGGCGCGGGCCATCGCCCTGGAGTCGGCGTCGTTCCCGGCGCGGGTTCATGGGCGCATCGTCGAGTCCGATGTGCCGGGCAAGGAGAGCCGGGTCTACCGCAGCGCCCTGGGGGTGGTCGGGGTGATCAGCCCGTGGAACTTCCCGCTGCACCTGACCCAGCGTTCCATCGCCCCGGCGCTGGCGCTGGGCAACGCGGTGGTGGTCAAGCCGGCCAGCGACACCCCGGTCTGCGGTGGCCTGCTGCTGGCCAGGATATTCGAGGAGGCCGGCCTGCCGGCGGGCGTGCTCAGCGTGGTGGTGGGGGCGGGCAGCGAGATCGGCGATGCCTTCGTCGAGCATCCGGTGCCTTCGCTGATCACCTTCACCGGCTCCACCCCGGTCGGTCGCGGCATCGGCCGGATCGCCAGCGGCGGCGCGCACCTCAAGCATGTGGCCCTGGAACTGGGCGGCAACAGTCCGTTCGTGGTTCTGGATGATGCCGATCTGGAGCAGGCGGTGAACGCGGCGGTATTCGGCAAGTTCCTGCACCAGGGGCAGATCTGCATGGCCATCAACCGGATCATCGTCGACGAGCGTCTCTACGACGCCTTTGCCCAGCGCTTCGTCGAGCGGGTCAGGGCGCTCAAGGTCGGCGATCCGCAATCGATCGAGACGGTCATCGGCCCGGTGATCAACGAGCGGCAGTTGCAAGGCCTGCACGAGAAGATCGAGCTGGCCCGTCGCGAAGGCGCCGAGCCGCTGTACGAGGGCGGCGCCCGCGGCAACCTGTTGGCGCCCCATGTGTACGGCGAGGTCACGGCCGACATGGACCTGGCGCGCAATGAAATCTTCGGCCCGCTGGTGGGGCTGCTGCGCGCGCGGAACCAGGCCCATGCCCTGGAACTGGCCAACGCCAGCGAGTTCGGCCTGTCCAGCGCGGTGTTCACGGGCAGCCTGGAACGCGGGGTGAACTTCGCCCGGGGGATCCGGGCGGGCATGACCCATATCAACGACATCCCGGTGAACGATGAGGCCAACGCGCCCTTCGGTGGGGAAAAGAACTCGGGACTCGGGCGCTTCAACGGCGACTGGGCGATCGACGAATTCACCCGCGATCACTGGATCAGCGTGCAGCACACGGCGCGTCGCTATCCCTTCTGATGCCCCTGTGTTGAGTTGAGGTTTTCGCCCGGCCGGGACACGGCCGGGCCTCTTTGCAGCCGAGCAGAGGCGGGTCGCCAGCGACCTGTCGGGGTACGGCTGCGCCCATGCAAAGCGGAGAACAATAATAATGAGCACCCCTCGTTGCATCCTCGCCCACTCGCTGGCAGCGACTTCATTGGCACTGGGCACGGGCCTGCCGGCCCTGGCTGAAGAAGGCGGCTTTCTCGACAATGACTTTTTCAAGGACGCCCAGGCTGGCGTGACCCTGCGCAACTACTACTTCAACCGGGACTTTCGCGACCCGGGGGCGGCCAAGAGCAAGGTCGAGGAGTGGGCCCAGGGTTTTATCCTCAAGTTCAATTCCGGCTACACGCCGGGCGTCGTCGGCTTCGGCCTCGACGGCATCGGCCTGTTCGGCGTCAGGCTCGACAGCGGCCGTGGCACCAGTGGCTCGGAGCTGCTGCCGGTGCATGGCGACGGGCGCGCGGCGGACAATTACGGTCGCGCCGGCGTGGCGGCGAAAATGCGGATTTCCGCCACTGAGCTGAAGGTCGGCGAGCTGCTGCCGGACATTCCGCTGCTGCGCTACGACGATGGCCGGCTGCTGCCGCAGACCTTCCGCGGGGCGATGCTCGACTCGCGGGAAATCGCCGGGCTGGGCCTGCAGGCGGGGCAGTACCGTGCGGTGAGCCTGCGCAATTCCTCGGATATGCAGGACCTGTCGGCCTGGGCCGCGCCCGGGGTGACGTCCGATGGCTTCACCTATGCCGGCGCCGAGTACCGCTTCAACCAGCAGCGCACCTTGATCGGCGCCTGGCATGCGCAACTGGAAGACATCTACCAACAGAGCTATTTCAACCTGCTGCACAAGCAGCCGGTGGGCGACTGGGTGTTGGGGGCGAACCTGGGCTATTTCATCGACAAGGACGATGGCCAGGCGCGCATCGGCGAGATCCGCAGCCGCACCGCCTATGCCTTGCTCTCGGCGTCCACAGCGGGGCATACGCTGTACCTGGGCTTGCAGAAAGTCAGCGGCGACAGCCCGTGGATGTCGGTGTATGGCAGCAGCGGCCGGACCCTGGGCAACGATATGTTCAACGGCAATTTCAGCAACGCCGACGAGCGTTCCTGGCAGGTGCGTTACGACTATGACTTTGCCGCCATGGGGGTGCCGGGGTTGCTGGCGATGGTGCGTTATGGGCGGGGCGAGAATGCCACGACCAGGGTTGGGAGCGATGGGCAGGAGTGGGAGCGGGATACCGAGGTGGGGTACACGGTGCAGAGTGGCACTCTGAAGAACCTCAGTGTGCGGGTGAATAACGCGACCAATCGGCGCAGTTTCAATAGTGATTTCGATCAGACGCGGGTGATTGTGAGTTATCCGTTGGCGCTTTGAGTGGGGAGGGGGGCTGTGTTTTTTGGGCGGGGTACATATCCGTTGCTGCGGTTACGGCGGCTTATGGTTTCGCCCTTACGGCGAGTCACTTTGGAAAGGCCCCAAAGTAACCAAAGGGCCTTGCCCCTCCACTCGGTGCCTCGCCTAGGCTCGGCATGCCCTCACTCCGGCATTGATCCGTGGGCCGCCGCCACAGGCCATCCACGGCTCAATGCCTGCGTTCGGCCATCGTGGTTGACGGGGCGTTCAGATCAAAAGCAACGCGAGGCGGCCTACCGGCCGGCCTGGCCGACAACCTGGATCCCTGTAGCCGCTGCCGAGCGCAGCGAGGCTGCGATCGCCCCCGAAGGGGGCGCAAAGGCTTGAGAACGCTGAAGCCCTGCGGCCTGTGTGGCAGCAGGTTTACGCCTTTCCCGTAGGAGCGAGGCTTGCCCGCGATGGGGCCCGTAAGGTCACCACCAGCCAAAGCAACGCGAGGCGGCCTGGTTGGCAACGCAGCCTGTAGCCGCTGCCGAGCGCAGCGAGGCTGCGATCGCCCCCGCAGGGGGCGCAAAGGCTTGAGAACGCTGAAGCCCTGCGGCCTGTGTGGCAGCAGGTTTACGCCTTTCCCGTAGGAGCGAGGCTTGCCCGCGATGGGGCCCGTAAGGTCACCACCAGCCAAAGCAACGCGAGGCGGCCGGCCTGGTTGGCAGCGCAGCCTGTAGCCGCTGCCGAGCGCAGCGAGGCTGCGATCGCCCCCGAAGGGGGCGCAAAGGCTTGAGAGCGCTGAAGTCCTTCGGCCCGTGTGGCAGCAGGTTTACGCCTTTCCCGTAGGAGCGAGGCTTGCCCGCGATGAGGCCCGTAAGGCCAGCTCCGCCAGCCCGCCACTATCCCCATGCCGCCAGCGCAATGCTTGCGTTACTATGGCCGCCCACGTTTTCTGGAAGTTGCCTGGATGAGTAAGCCCGGTCAATTGGTGCTGGTCGCGCTGCGCAAGATGATCGCCTCGGGTGAGCTGGCGGCGGGGGAGCGGTTGATGGAGATTCCCACGGCACAGCTGTTCGGGGTTTCGCGGATGCCGGTGCGCATGGCGTTTCGCACGCTGGAGCAGGAAGGCCTGCTGGTGCGGTTTGGCGGGCGTGGGTTCCAGGTGCGTTCGGTGAGCGCCGAGGACATCGCCGGCGCGGTCGAGGTGCGGGGTGTGCTCGAAGGGCTGGCGGCACGCCAGACCGCCGAGCGCGGGCTGTCGGACGCGGCGCGGGCGAGCCTCGAGGTGTGTCTGGCGCGGGGCGACCAGTTGTTCGCCAAGGGGTATGTGACCGAAGACGACCTGGAGGTCTACCACGACCTCAACATGCAGTTTCACCAGGTGATCGTCGAAGGCAGCCACAACCCGGCGATCGCCGATGCCCTGGCGCGCAACGACCACCTGCCGTTCGCCTCGGTGACCGCGCTGGCGGTGGATCGCCAGGACATGGCCCGTGAATTCCGGCGCTTCAACTACGCGCACATGCAGCACCATTCAGTGTTCGATGCCCTGGTCAACCGCCAGGGCGCGCGGGCCGAGGCGATCATGCGCGAGCATGCCAACGCGACCCTGCGCTATGCCGAGATCTTCAGCAGCGCGGCGGCGGACGAGCGGATGAAAGTCATCCTGCGCCCCGCGTGACTCCCCTCACAGGTCCAGCACCAGCAGCGGCGTTTTCGAGCGTGAGCAGCAGGGGGTGAACTGATCGTTGCGCGCCTGTTCGTCTTCGCTGAGGAACAGGTCGCGGTGTTCCGGCACGCCTTCCAGCACCCGGGTCAGGCAGGTGCCGCAGATCCCTTGCTCGCAGGACACGCCGATGCCGATGCCATGGCTCTCCAGGACCTGGACCACGCTCTTGTCCGGCGGCACCTCGAACACCTGGCCGGTGCTGCCGAGCTTGACCGAGAAACTGCCATCGTCACGGGTGTCGACCGGCGCGGCGGCGAAGTACTCGCGGTGCAGGCAGGGCTCCTCCCAACCCGCGGCCCTGGCCGTGTCCAGCACGTGCTGCATGAAGCCGCCGGGGCCGCACACATACAAATGAACGTCGCTGCGCGGCGCGGCCAGCACCTGGGCCGCGTCCAGCGCAGTCTCGGGCTCCTGGTCGAAATGCAGGAACACCCGGTCGGCAAAAGACGCGCTGCGCAGGCGCTGGACAAAGGCCGCGTGCTCCCGGGAGCGCGCGCAGTAGTGCAGCTCGAAATCCGCGCCGCTGTGAGCCAGGCGTTCGGCCATGCACAGGATCGGCGTGATGCCGATGCCGCCGGCGAACAGCAGGCTGCGCCGGGCGTCGCGAGCCAGCGCGAACAGATTGCGCGGTTCGCTGATGCGCAGCCGCATACCGGGGTGGATCTGCTCGTGCATGGCCTGCGAGCCGCCGCGGGAGCCCGGGTCGCGGAGCACGCCGATCAGGTAGCGGTGGCGTTCCTCGGGGTGATTGCACAGGGAGTACTGGCGCACCAGCCCGCCGGGCAGGTGCACGTCGATATGCGCGCCGGCGCTGAAGCCCGGCAGCGGGCTGCCATCGGCACTGGCCAGTTCATAGCTGCAGATGTCCTGGGCTTCGTCGTGACGGGATACCACCACTGCATCGATCATCGTCGGTTCTCCGAGCGCCGCCGCTGGCGGCACTTGCGTTTCTTGCATGGAAAGGGGCAGGGCACAGCACGGCTGCGCCCGCGGCAGGCTGTGGTGGCGGATTCAGGCGCTGGTCGTGGCGATCAAGGCGGCTTCGCCGGCGCGCTCCCTGGCGATCAGACGCTCCAGCACCCGCCGCGACTGCACGCCGCCGGCGTCGATATTCAGCTTGAGCAGGTTGCGCGTGGGGTGGGCGAGCAGGTTGCGTTGCTGGCGTTCGAGCATCTCCAGGTCCTCGCTGAAGATCTTGCCCTGGCCTTCGCGAATGCTCGCGGTCAGTGCCTCGTCCTGCGGGTTGAAATGACGCGCCATGCCCCAGAAGTACCAGATCGAGGTGTCAGTCTCCGGGGTGATGAAATCCACCACGATGCTCGACGCCTTGAAGCGTTCCGGCGCGTCGTAGCCGCCGTGGCCGGCATGGGCCACGCCGACCTCGATCAACACATGGCTGGGCGGGGTGAAGCGGCAGATCTGCCAGCGGTCCACCGGCACATCGTCGGCCAGGCCGTTGCCGCGCAGGGCCATGCGCCAGAACGGCGGGGCCATGATGTTTTCCATGTGCCGGGCGGTGACTACTTCGTCGCCCTCGACCGTGGTAGTCGGCGGCGCCTCGTCGATTTCCTTCTGGCCGATGCTGGAGGCGTGGACGTAGGTCTCGTGGGTCAGGTCCATCAGGTTGTCGATCATCAACCGATAGTCGCAGGCGATATGGAACAGCCCGCCGCCATAGGCCCATTCGTCGTTGACCGCCCATTCCAGGTGGTGGATCAACGCCGGATCGGCCAGCGCCTGGTCGCCGGGCCAGACCCAGATAAAGCCGTAGCGCTCGACCACGGCAAAGGTCTTGTTGCAGGGAAAACCGCGCACCCGTTGCCCGGGCATCGCCACGGTCTTGCCGTCGCAACCCATCACCAGGCCGTGATAACCGCACACCAGCTGGCCGTCCTCGACATAGCCCAGGGAAAGTGGTGCGCCACGATGGGGGCAGAAATCCTCGACCGCCGCGACCCGGCCCTCCAGGCCGCGATAAAACACCATCTTCTCGCCACAGATCTGCCGGCCCAGGGGCTTGTCGGCGATTTCATCGGGGGTGCAGGCAACGTACCAGGCGTTCTTGGGGTACATGGAGGCTCTCCAGGCGGGTGATTGTTGTTATTTAATGGATCCATTAGGAGGGCGTTTGGATTTTCAAGTCAATGATTATTCTTTGTTTAAAGGGCGATTATCGAACAAGCAGTTCTATTGTGGATCCATTGTGGGGTTTTTGAGGCGCCCTAGGGCGGAAGGAGCCGTGGGTGAGAGGGGATGGGGCGTTGCTGAAGGTCCTGCGCTATCCGGGGGGCTGGCAGCGTGGAAAACGGTCGAAAAATGGAAAGATTTCGGCTCGAGGGAAGCGGCTGGCGCGCAGGCCGCCAGCTGCCGCCTCAGGCTGGCTTGATCAATGCGTCAAAGTGGTTCAGCGGTCCGCCCGGGCCTTGTGTCGAGCAATAGTAAATGTGGATGTCGTTGTCCTGTTCCTGGTAGACGGGCCAAACCTCGCGGGCATGGATGTCGCCCTGGTAGATGGTAGGCTGCTTGCCATCCTGGTGAAGCACGATGACGCGCCCCAGCTTTTCGGCCAGTGCCATGATTTCCGGAAAACCACCCCACAGGATGTCCTTGTCCATATTATTCAGGGCTTCCAGGTAGCGCTTTTGATCCTTTTCCTCCTTGATCAGCGCGGGGTGCTGCTGGAGATATTCCGCCGCCTTGCTCCGGAGTTCCTTCACGGAATCACCGGTCTTGACACCAATCGCGGCAAACAGGCAATGGCCATCGTCGGCCACCTCTATGACGGTCATGTCGCCTACCTTGCGGGGCTCCAATGGTTTGCCGTTGTAGGTCGTATGCCAGAGCTTTTGGAAAATGCCGGGGCTGTCGAGGGTCAATGGGCCGCCGTGTTCGTAGAGGCCGGCAGGCACGCTGACCCTGTACTCCCGCTCCGGCCCCTGAATGATCGTGGCGATCGAGGTCGTTTCCAGACAGGCATGGGTATAGGCGGGGCGCCTCCCGAGCTTCTTGATCCTGGCTTCGTCGTTACCCTGGTAGGCCTGTTCCAGGAAGGTAAGGCAAGGGGAGATCGATTGCTTCTCGGCCAAAGCCAGGGTCATCGCTGTTTCCTTGTCATTGGCGATCCTGTTCAAGTTGTCCTTGCAGGCCACGACGGCATTCAGCGAGCTTTCCTCGAACACCCTGAACTTGCGGAAGTTCGCGGTGAGGTCGTCGGCGCACAACTTGAACACCAGGGGAGGGATCTGGCTGACCCCGTGGGTGAAACACGAGCGGTTATTCTGGGTGACCAACAGAAAGCGACCCTCCATTCCTGCGGCCTTTTGTGCTTCGTTGTCCGCGATCTTGATCAGGCAAACGTTGAATACGTAAGAGTGCCAGCTGTCGGCGTGCTGCTCCGTCAAGGCCACCATGCCGGCCAGCACGGAGTTGCCCTCCAGGCTGCCATGGGCGAAGTGGGGAGACAGCCCCAGGTGACTTGAATGCACCCGCGTCCGGTAGTTCTTGGCGTCATAGTGTTCGGTTTTCCATGTCGTCCAGAGGACATCGAGGAATTTCTCGTGTTCGCCGCCGCTCAGGTTGTGCCGCGCCATGGTCGCGATCAGTACAGCGATCGTGGTGCGTTCTATCATCTGGCGCAGGTCCTTGAGCTTGCCGAGGGCCATGGTCTTGCGCACATGCTTGCCCTTGTTGGGGTTTTCGTCCTTCCAGGGGTTTTCGCTGTTGCAATGAAACTGGATGTACTTCATGACGCCGTCGGAGTCTTTCGAGGCCAGGATCTGCTCCAGTTCCCCCAATGAATGAACATTGTTTTCGAACAGCCGAGTCAACTTGAGCAACAGCAGTTTGTCCGCCGACATCCCTTGCATCAGTTGGTAGTAGTTGTGGAAAGCGTCCGTGAACTCCGACATGACTACCCCCGGGAGGTTGGTGCCAACGCATCGCCCAGGCGATCGTTGAGGCTGTCGAACGAGGGCCCGGCCTGGGCGAAGGCCGCATCCACCGCCTCGGCATCGGCCTGGGAGCGCAGGTCCAGGCGGCTCAGCAGCAGGGTTTCCAGCAGGGTCACCGCCTGCACCGGCGAGGTGATGCCGTGCGCCACCAGGCGCGGGGTGTACTGCTCCACCAGCAGAACGACCTCGGCATGACCCCGTTCCGCGCACCGTGGGGCGTGCTCGCTGTGCAGGAATGCCACGGCCCTGGCGCAGAACGCCTGTTGCCGCGCGTGCTCGAATACGGCCATCTGCTCGGGTCGAATCCTGATCATATGAAAGACTCCCATGCTGTTTTTGTCCTGGGCGCACAATGCCCGGTGGCGCTCATGAAACCCCTTGGCCGGATGGCCAGATGCGCAAGCGGGCAGCGGGGCCGCCAGCGGGGTCCACCGGGTAGTCGATCAATGAATGCCCGGTGCCGGTTTCGGCGAGCAGCGCCCTGGCGGGCCCGAACAGCGCGGCACGCTCCAGGGCGGTGCAGGTCGGCAGGTAGAGGCGCAAGACCCGTGGGTCGTAGAAGCGGAACACCAGCGTCTCGCCCTCCGGCCCGAGCACCCGCAACAGGCTGCGAAAGTGCTGGCGCAGGTCCTCCAGGCTGACCTGGGCCGATGCGACCACAAAGCAGCCCCAGCTCTGTCCCCAGCTGTCTTCAAGCAGTTGCCGGGTATAGGGCTGGTCGGGTTGAAGGTGCAGCAGGTAAGGTGCAGCGGCCGACAGGCTGGGAGAAAGCTCGCCTGCATACAGGCAGGCAAAGCCGGCCTGGCTCGTGCGCACGCGCTGCTCGATCTCCGGGGCCCGGGCGCCGTCCAGCAGGGCATACACCTGGGGATCCTCGGGACGGCTGCCGTGTGACCAGAGTTCGCTGGTCAACCATTCGTCCAGGCGGAGATCGGCTTGCAGGAAACGGCTCATTTGCGACACACCTCGCAAAAGGGCATGCCGTGCACGGCGGCGTTCATCAGGGTCTGTGCCTGGCGGTCCTGCAGGTCCAGTCGGGCGGCCCGGGCCGCTTCCGCGGCCTGGGGGGCGGCGAGGGAGGGGTTGGGCACACTGGCCTGGTTGCCCGGAGCGGCGGCGAGGGTGTTGCCCGCGGTGTCGTTGTCCGCGGCTTTCAGCTGTTGCGGCAGCAATACGGCGATACCTGTGCCGTTCCCTGGTTCCCCGCCAGAGTTGATCTTCACATCCGCACCACCGATGGTCACGCCGCCGCCATCGAGCTTGACGAAGCTGCCGCCGGCCTTGGCGGTGAGTTCGGCGCCGGCTTCGAGCACCACCTTGGTCCCGGCCTTGTAGTGGATCTCCTGGCCGGCCTCGACGAATTGCGCGGTGCCGAGTTTCAGGTGCTGGCTGACGGCCACAGTGAGGTGGTCGTTGGCGCGGATGTCGCTCTTGCGGTCCAGGTGGGTGATGCGGTGTTCTTCGGCCTTGAGCTCGGTGAGGCTGTTGGCTTCGACCGTGTCGTGGCGTTCGTTGCCGACGCGGATGCGCTGGTCGTGCTCGACGTTTTCGTCCCAGTCGCGCTGGGCGTGCAGGTAGATCTGCTCGGCGCCTTTCTTGTCTTCGATGCGCAGCTCGTTGTAGCCGCCGCCCCCGGGGCTGCTCAGGGTCTTGAAGGTGCTGCGGGTCTTGTTCGCCGGCAGGTCGTAGGGAACGACGTTTTCCTTGTGGTACAGGCAGCCGGTCACCAGCGGCTGGTCGGGATCGCCTTCGAGGAAGGTCACTAGCACTTCCATGCCGATGCGCGGGATGGCGATGCCGCCATAGGCCTTGCCGGCCCAGCCGCTGGCCACGCGCAGCCAGCAGGAGGTGTTGTCGTCGGCCTGGCCGTCGCGGTCCCAGTGGAACTGCACCTTGATCCGCCCGTATTCGTCGCAGTGGATTTCTTCGCCCTTGGGCCCGGTGACCACCGCGGTCTGGCTGCCCAGGGACTTGGGTTTTGGATGCTCCAGCGGCGGGCGGTAATGGGCGTCCCACGGGGTGGCGAGGAAGCGGTTGCGGTAGCCCTGGTGGAAGTCGTCCTTATTGCTGGTGACATCGCTGGTGATGTTTTCGCCCAGCACCTGCGGTTGCTTGCCTTCGTGGATCACTTCCAGCAGCAGCCACAGGTCGTTCCATTCGCTGCGCGGGTGGCCGGCCAGGGTCAGGAAGTGGCCGCTGAGCAGGGTCGGCTCGTCGCCCTTGCCCTCGGCCAGCCGGTAGTCGCTGCGGTGGCGTTCCAGGGCGCGGGTCGCCAGCTGTTTGCCGCGGGCCTGCTGGGTGAACAGGCCCGGGTAGTCGTAGTCTTCCAGGTCCGGCATGACCCCGGATTTGGCCGCGGCTTCGGGCAGCAGGCGCGGTTTCTCGAAGTCGTAGTCGCGGCGGCCGACGCGGCTGGTGCGGGTTTCCAGGCGCAGGCCGAAGCGCTTGATCACCGGCTGTTCGGCGGCCATGCCGGAGTCTTGCTGGTAGTTCACCGCCGGCAGCTTGCGGAACACCGTCTGGTCGTCGCCGAACACCAGGGTGTGGCCGCTGGCCGAGTGCTGGAAGTGGAAATGGATGCCTTCTTCTTCGCACAGGCGCTGGATGAAGTGCAGGTCGGATTCGTCGTACTGGGTGCAGTAGACCCGTTCCGGATAGGTCGCGCCGAGCTGGAAGCGGTAGGCGTCGGCAAGGATGCCGCGGGCCTCCAGGACCTGGGCGATGATCTTCGGCACGCTCAGGTGCTGGTAGATTTTCTGATTGAAGCTGTGGCGCAGGTAGTTGAGCTGCGGGGTCAGGCTGAGGCTGTAGCGGGTCAGCTTGCGCCCGGAGTCGCCCTGGGCGATGCGGTACACCAGGCCGTGGACCAGGCCCTTACCAGTGCTGCCAAACGTCAGGCAGGCCGGTTTATGCAGCAATTCCTCGAGCTTGAGGTCGGGACGGGCACTGACCAGTTCGATATCGAAGCAGAAGGGTTGGTTGAGGGCTTCGCGGCCGACGAAACCGAGGACCTGCAGGTCGACCGAGGCACCTTCGACAGTGAAGGCGATATGGGTGGCATTGGCGTCCAGCATGCGTCTGATTCCGTCCATTGAACAGGCACGACCCGGATAGCAGGCGTTATCGGGTTTCCCTACAACGCCTCGAGACACTGCGCGACTGGCGCAGGGATCGAGGCACCTCTGGTGGTGTCGGTACACAACCTGCCGCTGTGGATTGTAGGCGCTCTTTTACCAAGGGTTGTCTGACAGAAGTGTTTATAGGTATTGCATCGGGCCGTTGCAGCTCTGGTGGACATTCGTCGTTCGTCGCGGGTGCCTTTCGCCCCCTACGCCTGCAAGAACCGCTCGGGCCGGCAGGGGCCAAGCGCCGCAGCGGCCTCGTCGTGGACGATCTCTTCGCTGGCGAGGCGGCCCACGATAGCCGCCAGCGTGACACCGGGGTGCATCACACACACATATACGCCGGCGATACCGGGCAGGTAACCGACGATGGGGCGGCCATCGACCGGTATGGGCCTGAGCCCGATGCACGCCACTTCCGGAACGATGGACGTCACCCCGTGCAGCTCGTCCTGAATGGCCCGGGCGGTGCGCAGGGCTATCGCGGTCGGCTGGTTTTCCGGGGTGTCGTCCAGGTAGTCCTCCGCGGCCAGCAACTGGCCGCCCGCGCCTTGGCGCACTTCCATTGCAGGGTTGGAGATCAGGGTGCGCACAAGATCGGATCGGGCCTGGTAGCGGATGAAGATCGAGGGCGAGGCCGCTATGGGCAGGGGCAGGTTCAACGTCTCCGTCAGCTGGCTGATGCCCGTCCCGGCCGCCAGCACCACAAGGTCGGCTGCGATAGGGCCCTTTGCGGTTTCGAGGCCGATCACCTTGGCCCCCTGGGTGATAAAACCGAGCACCCGGGTCTGGGTGAGTACCTTCGCGCCATGAGCCTCGGCGCCGGCAATCAAGGCATGGGTGGTTTGCACGGCGTCCAGCGCGCCTTCTTCGGCGGCGAACAAGGCTTGCCGTGGGGGATGCTTGAGGTTGGGTTCAAGCTCGAGAATCTGCGCGCGCGACACTTGGCTTGTCGAAGGCGGGTGGCTGGCGGCGGGGGACTCAGCCGAGGCCACGCCGTAAGACAAGGCGCCTGTCCAGCGTACCTTCAGCCCGGGTAGCTCGGTTTCGAGCCGGCGGTACTCCCGGATTGCCGCACCGCGCAATGCCGCGACGGGATCGGGCCCGCTGTGGCTGGTGTTGATCCAGGCGAAGGAGCGTCCAGTCACTCCGGACGCGATACCTTCGCCCTCGACCAGAGTGACCTGCGCGCCTTGGCCCGCCAGGTGATACGCCAGGGAGGCGCCCACGATGCCGGCGCCCACCACCACGACGCGTTTGCCTGCGTCATTGCCCATATCAACCTCCGTGTTGTTGTCTTGTTGAGGGTAGGTATCCGGATGATCGAATGACCTGAGAACCTGGTCGTCCATGATGCCTTTATGCGCCGGCTCCTGGCCGACTCCATACCCAGGTCTTGGCAACCTAAGTGCTATGAAGCCCGGTTTGATCTCGCCAATACATCAGGGATTCGTACTGAAATGACACCAGAAAGTAAGCATCGGATTCGGCGGCAATGGCCTCAACGAACATTTTCAGATCGTCGAGTGGCGAGCTGTCTTCGGGGCCAGGGCCTTTGATTCTGAAGTAGCAGCGAGCCATTACCGGGAATGACAACCCCTTGGTGTCTTCTGAATAAATAGCCTGATCGTCGCAGGGGCGTTTGGCACTTACTGACAGGCCGGAGGCGAAATGGGCAAACACTGAGCTGTCATCGCAGGCCAGATCCAACCCACCCAGGGTACGCGCGATGACCGTAAGCACTTCCAGTGAGAGACGCTCGTCAGCTTCAAGATGAACATCCAGTCCCATTTTCCAGGTGAACCTCTGATTGCCAGTGTTTTGAGAAGCGTGGTGATGGGCTAGTCAGCGGGGAGGGGGCGACAGCCGTTCGATATTGGCGCTCATGGGTGTTGCGGCCACTGCTCCTGAATTTCGTACCACGAAGCCTTGGAGGCCACTTGGATGTGTTTCTGCCTGTCCGGCATGAAGGGCGTATCCAGCGTGCCCAGGGCGATCGAGATCCAGTCGGCGTAGTCGCCCTGGCTGCTCGTCCAGAACAGCGACGAACCGCATTGCCCGCAGAACTGACGTAGCACCGACGCGGAAGACGCATAGGACGTGAGGCGATCGGCACCCTGAACGAGGCGCAGATCGCTGCGCAACACGCTGCCATAGCTGGCGAAGGCCGCCCCATGGCTTTTGCGGCACTGGCTGCAATGGCAGTGCGAAAGCGCTTTTGGGGGAGACGCCAGCTGGTAGTGGATGGCGCCGCACAGGCAACTGCCCTGGAAGGTGTCGGTCATTCGAGGGCGCACCTGGGAACGGAGGGCGCCCATTTAAGCAGCCGCTGTCGAGGATGTCGAATGGCGGCTCTGCCAGCCTTTTGCGGCGTCGTTTCGAGCGTTTCCCTCGCGCCGTTCAGCGCTCAAAGCGCGTTTGGCCGCAACGCAAAGCCGTAGGATTCGAAAAGCTCCCAGACGTCCTCGCGATCGAAGAGCCGCCAACCCTGTGCCGTGAACCGCATCAAGTCATCCTCGTCGGGAAAGCTGTAATAGGCCCCGGCAGAGGGATCCTGAGACGTCCCCGCCATGGGTTCACCGCGCTCCAGGCGCCTGATGGCGTTGAGGATCAGCTGCGCGCCCGGTTGATAAAGCGCAAGGATGTGCCACAGCAGGGAGCGCTCTTTGTCGACCGTGACACGCGCTGTCTCGATGATGCGACCGACATCGATGCCGGGACCGTCAATCCAGTGGAGCGTACAGCCGATCTCCGGGTCGCCGTTCAGCAGCGCCCGCAAGGTCGCGAGAACCCCTCGATACTCAGGCAAGAGGCCAGAGTGAAGATTGAGCACGCCGCGTGATGGAATGGCCAGGGCTTCATTCTTGAGGATTTGCCCAAAGCGGATCGAGACGAACAGATCCGCTTCCGCCTCCTGCAGCATTTGCAGGCCCGCAGGCTCCCTCAAGCTGGGCAATACCCGCACGGGAACCCCAAAACGTTGCTGCAGTTCGGCAAAGCCGAATCGCTGCCCGCTGCCGGCCGGGTCGCTGGATCCGCCTGAGCCAGGGGGCAAGGCAGTGAACAAATCCTGTTCGATCAAGGCCAGTTGTCCGAGCAGGCGTGGCACCTTGCTGCCCGATCCCACCCTCTGCGAGAGGAATATGCCCACCGTGCTCTCATGAAGCTCGGGCAACAGGTAATTGAGCGCGAGATTGCTCTCTACGTCCCGGTTCACCAGAAAAGCGATTCGCAATTTCAGACCTCCAGAAGACCTGCCTTGAGAGACAGCAACGGCCCCTTCAACCCTGGCGGAGGGGGCCGTTCCCATTGTTTTGCCACGACCTGTGGACGCAAGGTCCGAGCTGCCCGGTCGATTCAGGCACCGGACCCAGCATAGTTGCTGTTTCGTCAGGGCAGGAAACGAGGCCGTTGCTTGCGTCCGCCGTCCGGCTTGAGCGACGAGTCGCGGTCCGGCGAGCGGCAGCGGCAGCGCTTTTTTTCTGCCGCTAATCCTGGCTTAATCCCGTTGCGTTGAGATCGCGCGGAACCGCTTCAGGCTGGTCCGCGCCTGTCGCCGGTTCGCCGTTATCCAACACCAGACTCCCGTCCATGAAACGCTACCTGCGGTGCTGTCTTGTCTTCCTGATTAGCCTGGCGCTTCCCCTCAGCGGGATGGCGGGCGTTCCGGCGCCCGCCGAGCCCTGCCCGATGAAGAGCATGGACATGGCGATGATGGATGGCATGGGCATGGACTGCTGCAACGACCTGAAAAGCCCGGTCGAGCATGGCAAGCCCTGCAAGCCGGGCCAGGAGTGCAAGACCGGCGGCATGCTGCAAGTGTCGATCGGTAAGCCGGCCGTGACCCTGTTCAGCCCGGTGGTGCTGTCTTTTTCCAGCGTTTTCCTGCCTGCGCAAACCCCCTCCGGGGTGTGGCGACCGCCCCGCGCCTGATGCCTGTACCTCACTGAGCCCCATTCCGCCCTGACGCGGGATGGCAGTGCTGCGTGCCTGTGTTGCGGGCGCGCGGTGGATCACACAGGAATCATCAACATGAACCCCAAGTGCTATTGCACCGGCTGGTCCCTCGTGGCCGGCCTGGCGGCAGGCGTGCTGGCGTTGCCGAGCCCGGCGGGCGCGCTGACGCTCGATGAGGCGTTGCGGCTGGCCGAGAACAACGCGCCGTCGCTGAGTGCCCAGGACGCGAAAATCCGTGCCGCCAGCAACGCGGCCATCCCCGCTGGCGAATTGCCCGACCCCAAGCTGTTGCTGGGGCTACAGAACTTCCCCGTCGGTGGTCCGGATCGCGGCCGCCTCGACCAGGACTCCATGACCATGCAGATGGTCGGGATCCGCCAGGACATGCTCAACAGCGACAAGCGCCAGGCCCGCATCGAGGTCGCGGCCGGGGCGGTGGAGCGGGCCGCCGCCGAGCGTCAGGTCGAGCGCCTGAATGTGCGCCAGGCCACGGCCCTGGCCTGGATCGGCAGCTATTCGCTGGCGCGCAAGGCGGCGCTGTTCCAGGACTTCTACCGGGAGAATCGCCTGCTGGGCGACAGCGTCCGGGCGCAAATCGCCAGCGGTCGGGCATTGCCGGCGGATGCCGTGGCTCCCAAGCAGGAGGCCGCGCAACTGGCCGAGCGCGAGGACGAACTGGCCAGCCAGCAGGCCCAGGCCCGGGCGGCGCTCAAGCGCTGGATAGGGGCGGCGGCCGATCAGCAGCCGCAGGGGCGTCTGCCGCAGTGGCCGGTGGATACCGCGGGCTACTCGCATCAGTTGCAACACCACCCCGAACTGGCGGCGTTCGCGCCCATGACCCGCGAAGCGCAAGCCAGGGTTCGCGAAGCCGAGGCGCAAAAGCGCTCGGACTGGAGCTGGGAGGTGGATTACCAGCGCCGTGGCCGGGAGTTTGGCGACATGCTCAGCGTGCAGTTTTCCTGGGACTTGCCGCTGTTTCCCGGCTCACGGCAGAACCCGACGATCGCCGCCCGGCAGGCCGAACTGAGCCAGCTGGAGGCCGAGCGCGAGGCCTTGTCGCGCGAGCATGCGCAGCAACTGGAAACGCAATTGGCCGACTACCAGCGGCTGGATCGCGCGGTGGCCCGCAACCAGCAGAGCCTGCTGCCACTGGCCCGGGAGAAGGTCGACTTGAGCATGGCCAGCTACCGCGCCGGCAAGGGCGAACTGGCGGCGGTGATCGCGGCCCGCCGCGAGCTGATCGACGCCCGTCTCAAGCAGATCGATGTCGAGGAGCAGCGGGCCCTGACCAACGCCCGCCTGTATTTCGCCTATGGGGAGGCTGCGCAATGAGTGCGTCGATCTGGAAAGTGGCGGCCATTGTCGGCTGCTCCATCGCCCTGGGTGGGGCCGCTGGCTACTGGCTGGCCCGGGCGCGTATCGCTGACCCGGCGCCGGTCGCGGCCGGGACGGACAGCCCGGGCCAGGCCAAGGTGCTGTATTGGTACGACCCGATGTACCCGCAGCAGAAATTCGACCAGCCGGGCCAGTCGCCCTTCATGGACATGCCCCTGGTGCCGCGGTATGCCGATGCTCCGGGCGACAGCGCGGCGTTGCGCATCGATCCGGGCCTGACCCAGAACCTTGGCGTGCGCCTGGCCACGGTCCGGCGCGGCGGGCTCGCGGCCAGCGTCGAGGCCACGGGGCAGTTGGCGTTCAATGAGCGCGACGTCGCGGTGGTCCAGTCGCGGACCCCGGGTTTCGTCGAGCGGGTGCGAGCCCGGGCCCCGGGCGATGTATTGGAGGCCAACGCGCCCCTGGCGGACATCCTGGTGCCGGAGTGGGCGGCGGCCCAGGAAGAGTTCCTGGCCCTGAGGAACAGTGGCGATAGCGCGTTGCTCGCCGCGGCCCGGCAACGCTTGCGCCTCAGCGGGATGCCGGCGCAATTGATCGCCCGGGTCGAGCGCAGCGGCCAGGTCCAGCCGACCCTGACCCTGGCCAGCCCCATCGGCGGGGTGCTGCAAGAGTTGAACGTGCGCCAGGGCATGACGGTCGCCGCCGGCCAGACCCTGGCGCAGGTCAATGGCTTGAGCCAGGTCTGGCTGGCCGTGGCCGTGCCGGAAGCGCAGGCCGGCTCGATAGTCGCCGGGCAGGAGGCCGAGGCGCGTCTGCCGGCGTTCCCGGGAGAGCTGTTCAAGGGCCGGGTCGGCGCGATTCTGCCGCAGGCCAATGCCGATAGCCGCACGTTGCGGGTGCGGGTCGAGCTGCCCAATCCCCAGGGACGGCTGCGGCCGGGCATGACTGCCGAGGTCAGCCTGCGGCGCACGACCGGGCAAAATCTGTTGTGGGTGCCCAGCGAGGCAGTGATCCGCACCGGCCGGCGAGCGTTGGTGATGCTCGCCGAAGACGCGGGGCGCTACCGCCCGGTCGAGGTGCGGGTGGGGCCGGACAACGCGGGCCAGACCGCGATCCTGCAAGGCCTGGAGGAGGGCCAGCAGGTGGTGAGTTCCGGCCAGTTCCTGCTGGATTCGGAAGCCAGCCTCAGGGGCCTGGTCGCCGCGCCGCTGCAGGCTCCTGCCGCCAGCGCGGCCCTGCACGAAGCCGATGCCCAGGTACTGGCGCTCGACCCGCAGGCGATCACCCTGGCCCACGGCGCTTTCAAGACCCTGGGCATGCCCGCCATGACCATGACCTTCGCGCTCGCCGACCCCGGCCTGATCCAGGGGCTCAAGGTGGGTGACCGGGTGCGCGTCGCGGTGGCGGCCGGCGACGGCGGGCTGCGGGTCGAACGCCTGGAAAAAACGGAGGACCGGCCATGATCGCCGCCGTGATTCGCTGGTCGGTGGCCAACCGCCTGCTGGTGGTGCTGGCGACCCTGTTCTTCAGCGCCTGGGGCATCTGGGCGGTGCGGCACACGCCGGTCGACGCATTGCCGGACCTGTCGGATACCCAGGTCATCATCCGCACGCCCTATGCGGGGCAGGCGCCGCAGATCGTCGAGAACCAGGTCACCTATCCCCTGGCGACCACCATGCTCTCGGTGCCAGGGGCCAAGACCGTGCGCGGTTATTCGTTCTTCGGCGACAGCTTCGTCTACGTGCTGTTCGAGGACGGCACCGACCTGTACTGGGCCCGTTCGCGGGTGCTGGAGTACCTGAGCCAGGTCCAGGGCCGCCTGCCGGCCAACGCACGGCCGGCGCTGGGACCGGATGCCACGGGCGTCGGATGGATTTTCCAGTACGCCCTGGTGGACCGCAGCGGCCGGCATGACCTGGCGCAGTTGCGCGCGTTGCAGGACTGGTTCCTCAAGTTCGAGCTCAAGACCTTGCCCAACGTCGCGGAGGTGGCCACCGTCGGCGGCATGGTCAAGCAGTACCAGGTGCTGCTCGATCCGCTGAAGCTGGCCAGCCTCGGCATTACCCAGGCCGAGGTGCGCGCGGCGATCGGCCAGGCCAACCAGGAAACCGGCGGCGCGGTACTGGAGCTGGCCGAGGCCGAGTTCATGGTGCGCGCCTCCGGCTACCTGCAGAGCCTCGACGATTTCCGGGCGATCCCGCTCAAGCTCGGGGCGGGCGGGGTGCCGGTGACCCTGGGTGACGTGGCCACGGTGCAGGTCGGGCCGGAAATGCGCCGGGGCATCGGCGAACTGGACGGCGAGGGCGAGGCGGTGGGCGGCGTGGTGATCCTGCGCAGCGGCCAGAACGCCCGCGACACCATCGCCGCGGTCAAGGCCCGGCTCGCGGAGCTCAAGGGCAGCCTGCCGCCGGGGGTGGAGATCGTCACCACCTACGACCGCAGCACCCTGATCGACCGCGCGGTGAACAACCTCGGGCACAAGCTGCTGGAAGAATTCATCGTCGTCGCGCTGGTCTGCGGGATCTTCCTCTGGCACCTGCGCTCCTCCCTGGTGGCGATCATCTCGTTACCGGTCGGCGTGCTGCTGGCCTTTATCCTGATGCGGCAGCAGGGGCTCAACGCCAACATCATGTCCCTGGGCGGGATCGCCATCGCGATCGGGGCCATGGTCGATGCCGCGGTGGTGATGATCGAGAACGCCCACAAGAAGCTCGAGGCCTGGCACCACGCCCATCCCGGGGAACAGCTGCGCGGCGAACCGCGCTGGCGGCTGATGACCGAGGCGGCGACCGAGGTCGGGCCGGCGCTGTTCTTCTGCCTGCTGATCATCACCCTGTCGTTCATCCCGGTGTTCACCCTGCAGGCCCAGGAGGGCCGGCTGTTTGGCCCCCTGGCGTTCACCAAGACCTACGCCATGGCCGCGGCGGCGGGATTGTCGGTGACCCTGGTGCCGGTGTTGATGGGCTACTGGATCCGCGGGCGGATTCCCGGCGAGCGGCAAAACCCGCTGAACCGCTGGTTGATCCGCTGCTACGAGCCGGCCCTGGACGCGGTGCTGCGCCGGCCCCGGAGCACCCTGCTGGTGGCCGTGCTGGTGTTGCTCAGCGCGGCGTGGCCGCTGTCGCGCCTGGGCGGCGAGTTCCTGCCGCCGCTGGACGAAGGTGACCTGTTGTATATGCCCACGGCGCTGCCGGGCCTGTCGGCGCAGAAGGCCGCGCAACTGCTGCAACAGACCGACCGGCTGATCAAGAGCGTGCCCGAGGTCGAGCGGGTCTACGGCAAGGCCGGGCGCGCCGAAACGGCCACCGACCCGGCGCCGCTGGAGATGTTCGAAACCACGGTGCAGTTCAGGCCCCGGGAGCAGTGGCGCCCCGGCATGACCGCGGAACGGCTGGTGCAGGAGCTGGACCGGGTGGTGCAGGTGCCGGGGTTGACCAACCTCTGGATTCCCCCGATCCGCAACCGGGTCGACATGCTCGCCACCGGCATCAAGAGCCCGATCGGGGTCAAGGTGGCTGGCGCCAACCTGCGGGACATCGACACCGCGACCCAAGCCATCGAACGGGTGGCCAGGACGGTGCCCGGGGTCGGTTCGGCGCTGGCCGAGCGCCTGGGCGGCGGCCGTTACATCGACCTGGACATCGACCGCGCCGCTGCCGCGCGCTACGGCCTGAACATCGCCGACGTGCAGTCGATCGTCGCCGGCGCCATCGGTGGCGAGAACATCGGCGAGACCGTCGAGGGCCTGGCGCGCTTCCCGATCAACCTGCGTTACCCGCGGGAGTGGCGGGACTCGCTGGATGCCCTGCGACAGTTGCCGATCTACACCCCGCTGGGCGGCCAGGTGACCCTGGGCAGTGTGGCGCGGGTCGCGGTCAGCGAGGGCCCGCCAATGCTCAAGAGCGAAAATGCCCGGCCCTCGGGCTGGGTGTACGTCGATGTGCGGGGACGGGATATCGCCGCGGTGGTGGCCGATCTGCGCCGCGCGGTGAGCGAGCAGGTGCGGTTGCAGCCCGGCATGAGCCTGAGCTATTCCGGGCAGTTCGAGTTTCTCGAACGAGCCAATGCCCGGCTCGCGTGGCTGGTGCCGGCGACCTTGCTGATCATCCTGGTGCTGCTGTACCTGACCTTCTCCCGCTTCGACGAGGCCTTGCTGATCATGGCGACGCTGCCGTTCGCCCTGACGGGCGGGGTGTGGTTCCTCTACGGGCTGGGGTTCAACCTGTCGGTGGCCACCGGCGTGGGGTTCATTGCCCTGGCGGGGGTGGCCGCCGAGTTCGGCGTGATCATGCTGCTGTACCTGAAAAATGCCTGGGCCGAGCGCCAGGCGTGCGGCCCGGGCGACGAGCCCGGGCTGCTGGCGGCGATCCGCGAGGGCGCGGTGCAGCGCGTGCGGCCCAAGGCCATGACGGTGGCGGTGATCGTCGCCGGCCTGCTGCCGATCCTGCTGGACGGCGGCACCGGCAGCGAAGTGATGAGCCGCATCGCCGCGCCCATGGTCGGCGGCATGCTCACCGCGCCGTTGTTGTCGCTGTTCGTGATTCCGGCGGCCTATCGCCTGATGCGCCGCCGGCACCTGGCCGCTGCCTGCACCCCGCCAGGAACAGAACCATGACTGCGATTCGTCGCGGGTGACGTTCGGCTTGCGCCTGGATGCCACGCTATCCAGGCGCGCACCGGTCGTTCTGGCGAGCGTCTAGGCCCGGGGCGGCTGCGGGTAGCCGGGCAGGCGTTTGCCGCGGGCGAGCCGGCGCCAGGTGTCGACGAAGGGCGTGACGATCAGGCTGTAGATCGTCAGGTAGCGCGGATGGTCCTGCTCGCCGGTGCCGAAGCGCAGGGGTTCCGGGGTCGCGCTGGTGACGTAGAGGGTGCCGAACAGCCAGTCCCAGAGCGACAGGTTGATGGCGAAGTTCTTGTTGAAGTGGCGGGGCGCGTCGCTGTGATGGATCTGGTGCTGGGCCGGGCTGTTCAGCACGTGTTCCAGCCGCGGCCCGAACGACAGCCAGACGTGGCTGTGGCGCAGGTTGGCCGCCAGGCCGTTGAAGATGAACACCAGGTAGGTCACGCCGAACAGCGTATAGCGCCCGACCTCGCCGCCGCAGGCGTACCAGAACGCGCCGGCATACAGGCCCAGGGCCGCGGTGACCGCCAGCTTCTCGACGATCTTTTCCACGAAGTGCACGCGGCTCGCGGTCGCCGGGACCAGCACCGGCGCGGAGTGGTGGACCTTGTGGAACGCCCACAGCCAGCGGCTGTGAAAGGCCCGGTGCAGCCAGTAATGGATGAAGTCCTTGAGCAGGAACACCCCCAGCCCGTAGAGCAGGGCCAGGGCGAGGTTCTCGCCGAGGCGCGGGCGGGCGCCCCAGAGGTTGTCGAAGAAGGCCAGGTAATCGCCGGAGCGCAGGATATGGGGATCGACCAGCTGGACGATGGGCAGCACCAGGGCGACCTTGAGCAGGGCGCGCACAAAGTAGTAGCGGTAATCGAGCAGCGCCGAGCGGTGCAAATGCACCCGGCGCCCGCCGATGAACTGGCCGAAGCTGCGGGCGTCGGTCAGGCCACGCCGCCGGCGCCAGCGGAACAGGCCGTAGGCGACGCCATAGGAAATCAGCAGGAAGGCGAGCCCGAGACGGCCATTGAGGTTGAACAGGCCGACAAACTGCCGGCTCAGCGGCTCGATCAGCCACTGCTCCAGGTGCGGGTAGACAAACGCGAAAGCATCCACGGCACGTTCGCCTCGGCCAAAGGGGGAAGGCGCGCATTGTAAATCAGAACTGTTTCGCCTGAGCAGCTTTGTGTGGGCGGCGCAGGTGCCGGCGATTCACAGCACCGCGTGCGGTTCGTTCCTATCTGCACCATCCAGCAGAAGGACTGCACCATGAACAACACCGACCTCAGCCGCATCATCTTGAGCGACCACTCGCGCATCGCCGCCGCCATCAGCACGGGCGCGGCCTGGGAAGTCTGGTTCCAGGTCGAATTCCTCATACTGTTGCGGGCCGCTCACCTGGGGGTCGCCCGCGAGGTGGCTTACCCTCCGCCGAACCAGGGCCTGCACCTGGATGTGCTGGCCGGCCAGGGCGTCAAGCAGTACGCCATCGAGCTCAAGGTCGAGAGCGCGACCAACGCCGGCAACCGACTGCTGGCCGAAACCCGCAAGGACATCGAGAAGATCGCCAAATTCACCGAGCCGGTCGAGGCTCGCTGGGTGGTTTCCCTGGCCTACAGCGACGAGGCCAAGCGCACGCTGCGCGGCTTCACAGTCGAGAACGGCGGCCATGCGATCTACCACGAGGAAGGCGGGATCGGCTGCATGATTTTCTCGGTCTGATCCGCACGGGCGCCAGACGGCCCGGCGCCGCCTGGCGCCTGCCCTAGTGCGCGAACAGACGCCGGTCGTTGGCTTTCTGCGAGCCGGCGACGTAGTAATCCTCGAACCAGGCGGGCCGGCCCGAGATCGCCGTGGGTTTTCTCAGCAGCAAGGGCGGGGCCTGGTGGTTGCCGCTGGTGCTGAAGGCCTGTTGCATGGCGCTGCGAAAGTGCAGGTGGTCGAAGATCAGCAAGGCCTGGATGGCGTAGACCACGGCGATCTTCTGGTCCTCGATCAGGATCAGGTGATCGCCGTTCTTTTCCTCCCCCGAGACCGACAGGTTCGAGGAGCCGGTGAAGACCTTGGCGCTGGGCAGGTTGAAGTCGACGACCACGAACTTGTTGTGCACCGAAATGCCGCTGCCGCCCGACCATTCGCTGCGAAACGGCTCCGGCGCGTATTTGGCCAGGTAGGCGAAGTCGACCTCGGCCGAGGTGCCGTCCGGCTTGATCACCGCCATGCCCGACGCCTTGTCGGAAACCCCGTAGTTGAACAGCGGGCGCTGGTAGAGCTGGCTGATGGCGCGGTACAGCGGGCCGCTGGTGATCTGGTTGAGGAAGGCGATATTGAACAGCACCGCATCGCTGGCCTGGTCGATGGCGTCGCCCAGCGGGTCGAGCGACAGATCGCTGCTGGCGTGCGGCGAAAAGCAGAAGTGCAGGCGCGGGCCGGCTGTCGTTCCCGCGATCGTGGTGTCGATCACGTGCCATTGTTGCGCCAGGGCGTTGGCCTTGAAGTGCTCGGGGTCGTCGAAGGCGGCGTCGAACACCTGGCCGAACAACTGCGCGACGTCCGGCTGCTGGAACAGCAGCGCATTGTTGTTCTGCACATAACAGCCGCGGAAGCTGAAGTTGGTGGAGCCGCACAGCACCTGCCAGGGCTGGCCGTTGCGGCGGGCGATCAGCACCTTGTGATGTTGCAGGCCGTTGAAGTGGGTGCGCTTGACCCGGCCCGCGCCGGCGGAGGCCGTCAGGCGCTGGGCGGCGCGGGTCTCGCAGCTGTCCGCGGCACCATGGTCGCCGGCGTCGTCGATGATGATGCGCAGGCGTTCGCCCAGGGCTTCCATCCTGGCCAGGATGTCCGGTTCGTTGAAGTCATAGGCGAACACATCCAGGGTGGCGTCCGGCTGCTGCAGTACGTCGTCCAGAACCTTGAAGATCATCGCCACGGCCTCGAAGCCCAGCCACTGGTACATGGCCGTCTCGGTCTTCGGGTGGTCGAGCCCGTCCTTGCCCTTCGACGGAATCAGGCGCTTGCCATAGGCACTCACATCGACCCCCGCGGGCACCCGGTCGACGAAGGCCTGGGACGAGGTGAACCCGCGGGTGAAACCAACGTCGAGGATGCCTTCGTAGCTGGTGGGGTCGAGGTCGATCGGCAGCTCGATGGTGGTGCCGGCCACCAGTTGGCCGTCGCTGGGCATGTGCATCATCCGCCCGCGGTAGACGAAGGTGCCTTGCGTGACCTCACGGGGCACGTGGACCCAGCGGAACTTCTGGAAGGGCGCTTGCAGCGAGGAAAACTTGCGCGTGCCATCGACGGCGTCGGGCGCGGGCTTGTCGTAGGCAAAGGCGATGCGGTTGAGCAGGGGCTTGAAGTCGGTGCTGCCGGGAAACCGGCATTCGATGGCGAACCCCACCAGGTCGGGGGGAGGGTTGTCGACATCGAAACCGATCAGGCACATGCGTTCGCCGCGCCACAGCTTCATGGTGAAACCGTCGAGCGTCTGGGTGTTGTAGAAATCGGCCATGGGGGCGCTCCTTGCGCGGGGGGACGAGTCAAGCCGGGGCTGGGTGTGTACAGCGTAGAACAGCGCGGCGGGCGGTGGCGGTTTTAGCACAGGCCGGGTCGCGGGGGCGGGTTGTGTTGCGCCCCGATGCTCTTATATGTTGCAAGCCCGACCCGTTCGACTCCTTGCAGAGAGACCCTCGATGAACCTCGCCACCCTGCTGTTGTTTCTTCCGGCCTGCTTCGCCCTGAACATGGCGCCCGGGCCCAACAACCTGTTGTCGGTGCGGAACGCGACGGCCTACGGTTTCCGCACCTCCTGCCTGGCGGGCACCGGGCGACTGGCCGCGTTCGCCTTGATGATCGCCCTGGCCTCGGCCGGGCTGGCGGTGGTGCTGCAAGCCTCGGAACTGCTGTTCTACGGGATCAAGATCCTGGGCGCGGCGTACCTGCTGTACCTGGCGTATCAGCTCTGGAGCGCCGACACCCAGGCCGCAGCCGAGAAAAACACCGCGCCCCTGGGGCTGGCCGCGCTGGCCCGGCAGGAGTTCCTGGTGGCCATCGGCAACCCCAAGGCGATCCTGATCTTCACCGCCTTCCTGCCGCAATTCGTCGACCCCACGGCTCCGGTCCCTGGCCAGTTCCTGGTGCTGGGCGCCTTGTTCCTGCTGCTGGAATGGATCGCCATCAGCGCCTACGCCTACATGGGCCTGCACATGCGCCGCTGGTTCGCCGAGCCGCGCGGCAAGAGGATCTTCAACCGTTGCTGCGCGGCGTTGCTGTCGGCGGCGGCTTCGGTGTTGTTGCTGGCGCGGCGGGCCTGATCCGGTGACCGACAACGCAGCGCGGGGCTGCCTCAGATCGAGCGCTGGTTGACGCGGGCACTGAGCTGTTCGGCGGTTTCCTTGCGCTCGGAGTAGCGATCGACCAGAACCGCCTGGTGATCGCGCAGCAGCAAGGTGAATTTCACCAGTTCCTCCATCACATCGACGACACGGTCATAAAAGGCCGAGGGTTTCATCCGGCCTGCATCGTCGAACTCCAGGTAGGCCTTGGGCACCGAGGATTGGTTGGGGATGGTGAACATGCGCATCCAGCGGCCAAGCACGCGCAGCTGGTTGACCACATTGAAGGATTGCGAGCCGCCGCACACTTGCATGACTGCGAGGGTCTTGCCCTGGGTGGGGCGAACGGCGCCAAGCGCCAGGGGGATCCAGTCGATCTGGGCCTTGAAGACCGCCGACATGGCGCCATGGCGTTCCGGCGAGCACCAGACCTGGCCCTCTGACCATTGCATCAGCTCTCGCAGCTCCTGCACTTTCGGATGTTCCACCGGGGCATCGTCGGGCAGGGGCAGCCCTGAGGGATCGAAGACCCGGGTTTCGGCCCCGAAGTGTTCCAGCAGGCGGGCCGCTTCTTCCACCAGCAGGCGACTGAACGAGCGTTCTCGGGTCGAGCCGTAGAGCAGCAGGATCCGCGGCTTGTGGTGACTGGAGCGGCCGGTGGCCGGGAGCTGCGGAAACAGCGAAAGGTCGAGGTTGGGCAGTTGTTCTGACATAGGTTCTCCAGCTCAGAGAGCGCCGATACGGTCCAGCTCGCGCTTGAGTTCGTCGCGGCCGAGGGTGCCGAAGGGAAGGGCGAGGAAGGCGTTGCAGCGCCGCTCGATGCGCGCAAGGGTGGCGCGGAAGGCGGCGTCGATGGAGGCTTCGTCTCCCCGGACCTCGGAGGGATCCTCCAGGCCCCAGTGGGTTTTCAGGGCCGGTCCGAAGTAGACCGGGCAGGCTTCGCCGGCGGCCTTGTCGCAGACGGTGATGACGATATCGGGCGGATGGTCCGCGAAGCTGTCGTTGCCTTTGCTGTGCAATCCAGCGATGGAGATGCCGGCCTGCTGCAAGGTGGCGAGGCTGCGCGGCAAGACCTGCCCCTTGGGAAAACTGCCGGCGCTCACGGCTTCGAAACCGGGGGGCGCCAGGTGGTTGAACTGGGCTTCGCAAAGAATGCTGCGACAGCTGTTGGCCGTGCACATGAACAGGATTCGCAGGCGGGGCTGCTGGCGCATGGGCGCGGATGGCAAGGGTGCCGGCGCAGCGCCGGGGGTCGAGCTGTGGTCAGTCATGAATATCTCGCTGGGTCGGGGTTCAGCAGCAGGCCGTCTCGCGCACGGGGCGACTGCCCATGTTCCGCAGGCGGGCAGCGTTGTCTTCCAGCCAGTGGGCATTGGCTTCGAGGGTCACTTGCAGCACCTCATGCACCCAGGCCGGTAACTGCGGGTTGAGGCGGTAATAAATCCACTGCCCCTGTCGGCGATCCAACAACAGGCCGCTGCTGCGCAACTGCGCCAGATGGCGGCTGATCTTTGGCTGGCTGTCGCTCAGGGCGCACATCAGCTCGCAAACGCACAGTTCGCCTTGATGAGCGATCAGCAGCGTGGCGCGAGCGCGCGTCTCATCGGCCAGGCTCTTGAAAACCTCGGGAGGCGTGATCATGGGGATGCTCAAATATATGGAAAACCGAATATACGGATATCCATATATTCAAGGCAAGTCGTGCCGATGAAAAGAAAGGTGGCCTGTGATCCGTCAAGCGACGGGTGTCGCACAAGGGCATCGCCGGCGTGTCACCGAGACCGGCGGCCCCGCACGCCCGATTCATTGGGGCGAGGCCGCTCATTCACAGCCGATCCGCATCGATCACCGCCTGGGCGAACGCCTGCGGATCTTCCTGCGGCAGGTTGTGGCCGATGCCGCCGTCGATCAGGCGGAACTGGTATTTGCCGGTAAAGTGCCGGGCGTAATCCTCGGGGGTGGGGTGGGGCGCGCCGTTGGCGTCGCCTTCCAGGGTGATGGTCGGCACCTTGATGGCCGGTGCCGTGGCCAGTTTCTGCTCCAGCGCGGCGTAGCGGCTTTCGCCCTGCACCAGCCCCAGGCGCCAGCGGTAGTTGAACACGGTGATGTCCACATGGTCGGGGTTGTCCAGAGCCTTGGCGCTGCGCTCGAAGGTGGCGTCGTCGAAGGTCCATTTGGGGGACGCCAGTTGCCAGATCAATTTGGCGAAGTCGTGGGTGTTCTTGGCGTAGCCGGCGCGGCCGCGATCGGTGGCGAAGTAGAACTGGTACCACCATTGCAACTCGGCCTTGGGCGGCAGCGGGTTCTGCCCGGCCGCCTGGTTGCCGATCAGGTAGCCGCTGACCGCGACCAGCGCCTTGACCCGTTCCGGCCACAGCGCGGCGACGATATCCGCCGAGCGCGCCCCCCAGTCATAACCGCCGAGCACCGCCTGCTTGATCTGCAGCGCATCCATGAAGTCGATGACATCACTGGCCAGCGCCGCCGGCTGACCGTTGCGCAGGGTATTCGCCGACAGGAAACGCGTATCGCCATAACCCCGCGCATAAGGCATCAACACCCGATACCCCTTGGCCGCCAGCAGCGGCGCGACTTCGTCATAACTGTGAATGTCGTACGGCCAGCCGTGCAGCAGGATCACCACCGGGCCATCGGCGGGACCGGTCTCGGCATAGGCCACATTCAACAGCCCGGCTTCGACGTGTTTCAGCGGGCCGAACGGCGAGGGGGCTGCGTAGGTGGTGCCGGTGCTGTTCGTCTCTGGCTGCACCGCTGTGGCCGTCTGCGCCTGGGCGGTGCCGAGGAGGCCGAACAGGGCGAGTGCCAGAATTGATGAGCCGATTTTGCCAGTGGTGGGGGTGAGCAGTTTCATGCGGGTCTCTCCATTGAATGCACGCGTGGGGTAGGGAATCTGGGGGATCCACTTCAACCGTGGGTGCATTTGAAGGCAGAGACGTATCTGGGATGTGTCGGGTTTTGAGGGGGATGAAAGGTTATGTTGCGGGACGCCATGCAGACACACTTCGATACATGAGAGCGGTGCCCATGATCACCGGGCGCTGGCGTCGTCTTCGTGCTCGTCCGCAAAGGCCATGAACACCTCCAGGTCGAGTACATCCAGTTTTATCTGGGCGATAAACGCGGAGAAGGCCAGGTTGGCGGCGAGCCGACGCAGATCGCAGGCCCAGGCCGGTAGATGGACGGGGCCCTGGAGCCAGCCGGACTCGAATAGCGGCGCCAGGCGTACGGTATCGGCCAGACTGAGGCGTCCGGCAAACAAATGCCCCACCAGTTCCGGTCGATTGTCGCGGATCGCGATACGCAGCAGGGTATGGACGCCCAGCAGGCCCGTCAGGTAGGCGGCATCCTTGGTAAACGCCGAACCACCCCGTAGATCGGCGCCACGGAAGACCCGCTGGGTTGAACGGAAGGACTCCTCTTGCGACTGGCCGGCGGCAAGAAAACCCTCGAATACCTGTATGAAGTCGGCGCCGTCCAACGCTTGCTGGACCGCCAGCACGCGCAGGGCCAGGCGCCGCAAGCGGCTGATATCCATGCTGCCAGTGAAGAGTTCGGCCAGGGTGGCAATGCCTTCCTGGGTTTGAGTCGTGCGTGGCGCTCCCAGGCCCAGGCTTTTGAGGTTGGGCTGGAGCGCGCCATTTTGCGCGGTAGCGACGTGCACGAAGGCCTCGTGTTGCAACAACTGATTTTTATCCAGTTCAGAGAACAGGGCGCCGGCACGCAGGCGTATACGGCTTGCCCCGGCAATCGCCTTGGCCGCCAGGGTCGGATCGAGCACGACCGTGACCCGGCCCTCGCCGAAGAAACGGTCCAGTTCCGGCTGCATCCAAGCGGCGAACGCCTCGGCCGGGATCTCCGCCTGAGTCGGTGGAATACGGGCTCCCCCCAGCAAGGCGTCGGTGGTCGTGAGAAAGAACCGGGCCGCGTCCAGCATGCTGAGTTTCTGGTTCGAATAATAGAAATCCGGGCGTCGGTACAACGCGGATGAATAGTCAGTAAAGGCGGGAGTGCCAATCGCCCCCAGCAGGCGTCCGGCCGTGGCATAGCTACGCGCGGTCATGGCCAGATAGTTCCCGGCGGGATGCCCCAGATCGCAACGCCCGATAAAGGCCTCCAGAGCGGCGATATCGGCGCTGTGATCGCGGGGGCGCAATTGGACGCTGGGCAATTGCGCTTTCCCGTCACGCCAATGCGCCAGGAAAACTTCCTCGACCCCATCCGGCCAGGACAGGGCATCCAGTACGCGGATCTTGCGAGCCAGACCCGGTAGCGCGGCATCGAGTTCGGAGAGAGGGGCGCTGCTCATGGAGTCACCCTTGGAAGGCGAGGTTTACTGGGAAAAGCTTAGCTGTTCCGATGCGTTGCGTTGTAACTGAGCAAGGGGGCTTTTCCGTTATTCAGAAGCGACTGAGCCTGGCCGTTTTCTGCTTTCTGTGTATGTTGGTTATCGACCCAGAAAGGCCCTTAGCGATAGGTAGCTATCGGCCAGAAGCGGTCGGTCACGTGAGTAAGTTTCGCAGTCTGCAGAAAACTCACTGGGGATGGTAGAGCCATGCCGGACACGTGGAACGGCAGAGCAAGCCGTGGCATATTCCCCCATATTCCTTCAGTACGCAGCGCGGTCTACGAATGGCTATCCTGAGAACCGACATCGAAAGGGCACTCGATGAGTTCGCCTCCCAGGAGGAGGGGATGCGTTTTCAGGGGCTGGCAATTGTGCTGGGCAAGAAACTCTGGCCTGAGCTCATCGCCCGCCAGCGGAAGAAGGATTTCGGTCTCGATGCATACGCGCCTGCAAGTCTGACACCGGATAGCATTGGCAAGGGGCTCGCTGCTTCAATCACTCCAACACTAAAAAAGATTTCCGACGACGCTGAAACTGCCAAGAAGAACTTCCATGACCTCGGCAAGCTCCTCTTCGTAACGCCCGCCAAAGTTGGCAACGCCGACCGAAAGCGGTGGGAAGAGGTAATTCAGAAAGACCACGGCGTCGAACTTCACATAATAGAACGCGAAGAGATCATCACGCAGATGATGATGCCGGAGAACGCCTCGCTCCGTGCAAGCTTCCTCCACCTCGAAACCAATGTTGAACCGCTGCTCGCTGAGCTCATTGAAAGAACAAGACGCGCGTCCGATGCTGTCACACGGACTTGGGCAGCCAAAACAAAAGGGCATCCGCTCATCGATTTGAAAGCCGTGCGGCTTGATTCGAACGGCTCGGATTCTGCCGACGTGATGTCGCTGGAACAAATCGATCTGGCGCTATTGCAAAGCAGCCGTATTGTCGTCGAAGGGCCAGCCGGCCGCGGAAAAACCACGACACTAATACAGCTCGCGCAACGCGTACATACCGTCGGCACCCCGCTGATCGTGGAACTTCCAGCGTGGACGACCTCGCGCCAGGGAATTCTTGAGTACATTACAGGTATGCCCGCGTTCCAGGCAGAAAGCCTCACGGCCGCCGACCTCGCGCGCGTGCAGCAAACGGAACCTTTCTTGTTTCTGTTGAACGGCTGGAACGAAATTGCAGATTCGAATTCCTTGCAGGCGAACCATGCGCTCCGGGAGCTCGAACGGGATTTTCCAAGCGCGGGCATCATTGTCGCAACCCGTACGTACCATTTAACACCACCACTGCCCGGCGCTATAAGACTCCGATTACTGCGCCTGCAACCTACGCAGCGGGACGCTTATCTAGCAGCCCGCCTTGGCGCGAAAGATGCAGAGCTTTGTGCTCGCATCGATGCTGACTCGTCACTCGAAGAACTGACCCGCACACCATTCATCCTCTCGGAAGTCGCTTCACTGTTCGAAGCTGACGTCGCAATACCTTCCACGAAAGTCGGAATCCTAGACCAAGTTCTCCGCTTGCAAGAACGACGTGACGAACACAGAAACGCACTACAGGCAGCACCAATTTTCGGCCTGCAAAAGAACTACCTGAAGGCCATCGCAACCGAAATGACACGCCGCGGCGCGGTGACCTTACCCGAGGCTGCAGCCCGCACTGTCGTTGCTACCGTTGTACGAGAGCTTGTGAATAGTGGCCAGATCGATTCAGTGGGAGCACCAACGATCCTCGCGATGCTCACAGCACACCACGTCCTCGAGCGCGTGGACTACCCACAAACAGCGTTTCAATTCGAGCATCAGCAGCTTCAGGAGTACTACGCTACGCTCGACGTTACTGCGTTACTTCTCGACCTGCGGTGCGATGATGAGGGCGCGATCCGCTGCTTTATGGCCGACTACGTGAACGAACCGGCATGGGACGAACCCCTGCGCATGATCGCCGAGACATTTGCAGAACAGACCGGCGACACCGAAGCTGACAGGAAAAAGATCTGCGCTGGCAGGCAGTTGGTGGAGATGGCACTCGCCGTCGACCCCGTATTCGCCTCCGAGCTTGCGCAGCTTTCCGGTACGGCCGTCTGGAGTGAAGTTCGCTCATCCGTCGGCGAGCGTCTTCGCGCGCTCTACACGATCGGCGACGGCAGTTTTGTGCAGTATGCCACTGCCGCGATGCTCGCTACCGGAGCAGACGACTTTGGCGATCTCATCGTGCCGCTTCTATCTGGACAAGACCAACAGACGCGGCTTCGTACGTACCGGCTCTGGCCCGACATCCATGTCTCCTCGTTAGGACCGAACTGGCAAGAGCAGTTGCGCAGTTGGAGCGACGAGGTACGCGCGGATTTCGTCTCCGAGCTGCTACATCATCGTATGGACGACGAGATCGTCGCCTTCGCTGCCGAGGATAAAAGCGTCGCGGTGAAGAAGGCTGCTATTTCAGGCCTTATGTGGACAGCGTCTGACGGCGCACTTACCCGCGTCCTTGAGTCGATGGATGAGCAGACATTCGAGGAAGTCTCGCACCAAAACGCCGATCGCATGCCCGCGGCTCTCAGGCCCAAAACCATCGTGGCAATGAGAAAGTTCATCCAGAACATCACGGATCATCTCGCCCGCCTGCGAACCGCGCTTGAGTTGATCAATTTTGGCGAGACAGACATGGATGGCGTCATCAAGGATGCACTGGCGGCGCTGTCCGGCAGCGATTTGCGCAATCTGGGTCCGCACTACATTCAGCCGGCGCTCGAACATCTGCGCAAAGCCGACCCCGACTGGGTGAGCGAGTGGGTGGCCGTCCAGATCGCTGAAGGCGTTCTCTACCAGTACGAGAATTGGTTGCCGTTTGTAACCGTCACTCCCGACAGCCTTGTCGAGAAATACCTGCAACACCTCGAATCCGAAGATCTTAAGAACGGGCGCTTCGGAGGTATGACTTCCATCATCGCCGCATGTGCAGATGCCGCCCTTGCGCAGCGTGTGTTTACAAAACTGCGCGAACTGCGGCGCAAGGTAGATGGAGAGCCTGGCGTACGGCACGAGCTCGAGTGGCAGATAATGCGCCAACTAGAAACCGTATTTCGCCGCCTCCCCGACAACATCGCTGCGGCAGGCATTCTCTCGTCCGTCACGACCGCCGATTCGCTCGACATCAAAGTCGCCGCTGGCCTACTGAGCAGGGTCGCAAGATCGAATGAGGAACCGCTCCGCATCACGGACGATGACCTTAAAGCACGCCTTTGCACCTACCTGAAACACAGTGTTGATGTCGTCCTGCGCCAAGACGATTTCAATGGTGAGGAGAAAGCCAACCTGGCCTCGTCGATTGCCCAAGCCGGCAAGCCTGGAGATATGGCGGATCTGGTGAGGCTTATTCACGCCGACATTGAGCGCGTACGTCGCGGCCGGACCGCGAGTGCAGGCGGCGACCGCGGCCCACTCGGCAATGGTGCAACTATGAGCTACGCAGGATGGCATATCACCGCAATCATGCATCTCGACGCAGTCGGTGCCGATCAGGTGCTCACTGATCTGCTTGCCGAGCCGGAATACCGCTCCGAAGCCGCCGCTGCGATGGCACGCGATTTCATTCCAAAAGCGAAGCCTTTCTTCGACCAAACGTTCCGCTACGACTTGATTTGGGCCGCACGCGAAGGTCGCAATGTGCCACCCGGCGACGACCAGCGACGCACACGATTCGTCTCAGCACTCAATGCCGAAATCAAACGCTTGCGAGAGCGGAATCAAGACGGAAAACCCATTGCAAGTCTAAAAGATCTAGCAAAGGCGCTTGCGGCAATTGACGGCCGCGGTTCTGCGTCAGATGTGCTCGAAGTGATTGCTATACCGGGCCAATGGGACCAATACACCTGCCTCGACATCGCCGAGCGCCTGTTGATGGCGGGTGTCGTCTTGCCTGCTACCACCGCGTTCGCTCTCCTCGATTCCATGGTCGAGCGTACAGAGAAATGGATGCAAGACTCAGATAAGTACCTTCTGCGCCGCGTCCTGGCGCTTTGTCCGTTCGTCGACGACCCAGCTTCTGGGATCGCCAAGATGCGAGACGTACTCGGTAAACGGAAATTTCGGGGGTATGAGTTGCGAGAACTTATCACCGCTCTTGGTGAGAGCCGATCGGATGTTGTCGTTGATCTTCTGTATGAACTCGCGTCTGAATTATCGACGTTCGAGCAGTGCGAAGACAAATTCATCAATGCTTTTGCGGTACTCGATACACCGCGCGCGCGCGAGCTGCTTCTGGGATTTGTTGATCCGGATATTCGCGGCATCGAGCTGACACGCCCTCACCATGAAGAGGTACTCGTTGCGCGGCTTGCAGATCTGGCCCAGCGTAATCCCCAGATAGCGGCGCGGCTGCGAAGTTTGTGCGAGCGCGATTTACCGCAACGCAAGCGGTACGTTCTTTCGAAGGTAATGAGTTGGCTCGGAACGCCCGAAGCACTTGCCGCAAATATGAACCTGATCGACGACGCTAAGCCCTCACGCGTTCCGGATGGCATTTGGGATCAACTCGAAAGTGCCTTCGTCGAGCAACGACCCTATGGGCACAATTCCAACGTTTTCACGCAGCACGCACGCGCTGCAAATGAACTGCGCGTCCTGCTGTTCAGAATGGCGGTTGAGGACGAGAAGCGACGGAAGTCTGCCTTTATGCTTCTCGGCCAAATCGAAAAATGGCGCGTTGAGTATGGCAGGCCGTTGGACGAGCCGCGTCACCCCGATCTCGCATCTGGGCAATCTTGGCCGCCGGTAGATCTTTGATTGTATTGTGAGCTAAAAGGGCAGTCCTCGTTGCTCGCACCGACCCCGGTAGAGCATCAAATTTATCATTGACTACCACAGCGCTAGACGAAATGCCCGACTAGTTCAGGTTAGAGGGAGATTCAGACATCCAACGGGAGACAGACATGAACTATCGCTGTGGGTAGTTAGCCGTCCTAGGACGAGAGTCCGCTTTTGGCTGTGGATTCAGCCAGTCGCGACATTCCGTTTTACCCAGACAATAAAGCAATGCCCAACTCCGATATGATCGTCGCTTTGACCCACCGAGTAGGCGCGAAATGACAGGTTTTTCAAACTTGATCTGGCAGTGGTACGGCGCCGAAGAGCATGAGCGGATTGCTGCAATCTCTAAGGCCATCCCTGCACTTGAGTTTCTCGCAATGGATGCAGAGCTACAGCAACTTACCATTCCGGATTGCCCAGCGTGCGAGGTGTGGTCCTCAAAAATGCTCCCCATTCATGCCACTGTCGAGGCCTGCGGCGCTGTTTTGCCCGATGACGTTAGTTCACTTCTGGGACGCGTCTGGGGACTGTGCCAGTCGTTAAACGATCTTGAGTTGCCTTGCCATGACCGGACGATTTTTGAGTTCGAGCAGTGGCAACCCTTGCGAGAGGCTGCCAGGCAGGTGCTTATCGCGATGGAGGCGGCGGCAATTGAACCGTTCCTCTCAGACCTATCATAAGTACCAATCGCCCCCAGCATGCGTCCGGCCCGGGCAGATAACGATGACAACTTTGTCGTCGCCTACCTGGGCCTGTCCCGTCCCGGCTCCGGGTCCGTCACCCGCGGATCGGACTTGCGCCCGGCCCTGGCAAGCCGGGACGACGCGTCGAGCGAGCAATCAGGTCTGCACCTCGCCAGGGAACGCCGGCAGCCCGTACGTCAACCCAAGTTCCAAGACCGGTTACAAGGGCTATACCTATCAGAACAAAAGGCGGGTCACCCCAGAATAGCCCCTCCAAAGACAGCTCCCAGGCCTAATCGGCGCCTGTAGCGCAGAGCGATGTGATGAGTTCCAGAGCATGGCGATGGGCTCGCAAGAGCCTTCTAGGTTGCATCGAGCTGGCCTTGCTGGTCGCGCCACTGTGCGCCAGCGCCATGTTCAAGTGCCAAGCCAGGGACGGAGCCATCAGCTACACCAGCCATACCATTGCCAGCGCCCGCTGCACTCGCCTGAATGGCAGGGCGGACGCCGCTGTCGGCGCCAAGGCATTGGCCCGGCCACGACCTGTGCGAAAGAACGACTCAGGCGCGGTACGGATTCTGGTGTACACCTTCATTCACAAGGGTATTCGTCAATATGTGAGCCGGCGCCCCGTCGGGATTTCCGAGCGGGTCGATGTCCTTGAGATCTATTTCATCAAGGGCTGCTATCTGTGCAGGGCGCCAAAGGACTTCAAGGTCGCTTCACTGCGCCTGGACACTCATTCCTATCGGCGGGAGATCGAAGCCGCTTCGGATCATTATGGTGTCGACAGGGCGCTGGTCCGCGCCGTGATACATGCCGAATCGGCGTTTCGCCCCAATGCTGTTTCCGAAGCCGGCGCCCAGGGGCTGATGCAGTTGATGCCCGCCACCGCCGTGCGCTTCGCCGTGGACGATCCGTTCGACGCACGACAGAACATTCGTGGCGGCGTGCGCTACCTGGCCTGGCTGCTCAAGCGCTTCAACGGCAACCAGATGCTGGCGTTGGCCGGTTACAACGCCGGAGAAGCGTCCGTGGTCGAGTACAACGGGGTGCCTCCCTACGCCGAGACGCAATCCTACGTCACCCTCGTGCAGTCCTTGACCGAACGCTATCGCAACCTTCGCTAGTACCGTAGGGCGCATAACCCGGAACAAGTGCGACGGACGTCGACAAGGTCAACAACAGAGCGCCGAAAGTCATTTTCAACATCGTTTCTTCCTTGAAAGAGAGGGTTATCGCGACCCAAGACGCGCCGTCTGGTACTTCCATCTTTGTGCGGAGTCGAGGTTAATGTGGCTGTCAATGAGCTTGGATATTAAAGCCTGCATTCGGATCACGCCGCTATTAACATCAGCCTGCTAGCCCGGCTGGGCCGCCAGGCTGTTACTGACGTTGCGCCCCAGCACCAGCACAGTCACAAAACCGCAGCCCACCAGGGCCGTGGCCAGGCTCAGCAGCACCGAGCTGCCCATCTGGTCGACGATCCGCCCGCCGAAGAACGAGCCCAGGGCAATGATCACCTGGAACAGGGCGACGAACAGCGGCATGCCGCGTTCCACATCCTTGGGCGCCACGACGAACATCCAGATGCTGGCGCAGGCCGGGAAGGCGCCGAAGGCGAAGCCCCAGAGCGCGATCAGCATCGCCGCGCCGGTCATGCCGGTGGCGAAGTGGGGGAATAGAGCGGTGCTGGTGCCGATCATCAGGGCGACCAGCAACAGGGTGTGGCGCACGCTGCGGTTGGCGGCGAAGCCGGCGAAGATATTCCCCACGACCCCGGCCACGCCATACAGCAGCAGGAACGAGCCGATGGTCTGGCCGTCGAAGCCGGCGCTCTGTTTGAAGAAGGGCGCGACATAGGTGTAGGCGGCGAAGTGGGCCAGGCCGATCAGCAACACGGCGATCAGTCCGACGCGGGCCAGCGGGTTGATGAACAGGGCCGGCAGGTCATGGATGCGAATGGCCTTGTCCGGCGCCAGCCGTGGCAGCAGGAACACCTGCGCCAGCAGCACCGGAATGCCCAGCAGCGCGGTGGCCAGGAAGGTCATGCGCCAGCCCATCAGGCCGCTCAGCCAGGTGCCCACGGGCACGCCGAGCACGGTGGCGAGTGTCACGCCCATCATGATGATCGAGGTGGCCTTCGCCACGCCGACACCCTTGGGGGCCAGGCGGCCGCTGAGGGCGATGGCGGTCGCCCAGAAACCGCCGATGCTGATGCCCAGCAGTACGCGGCCGAACAGCAGCAGGTTGAAGTCGCTGGCGTAGGCCACGACCGAGTTGGCGATGATCATGATCAGCGTCAGGCCGATCAGCAGGTAGCGGCGGTCCAGGGTGCCGATACCCACGGACAGCAAGGGCGCGGCGAGGGCGGCCATGATGCCGGGCAGGGTGACCATCAGGCCGGCGTGGCCGGCGGTGATGCCCAGGTCGCTGGCGACATCGTTGAGCACACCCACCGGGAGGAACTCGCTGGTCACCAGGGCGAAGGCGCCCACGGCGACGGAAAGAATCGCCAGCCACTGCTGCTTGACGCTCTGTTGACTATGTTCGAGGGGGCCATGAGGGGCCTGGTTTGCACTTGGCATGATGCTGGGTTCCAAGAGGGAATGGCGCCTGAGGCAGGCGAAGGAGCGGGGGAGAATTCGCGGCGATTATAGGAGCCGGTCCTGGCGGCCCGACAGGCGGGCGGCTCGATAATAATCATCAATGGGATCGATTAGAAGCGTGGGGCAGGGCGTTGGCTGAGGTTCAGGCGGTCGCGTGGGGACGATCGATCTTGTCAGCAGTGCACGAAGGGCCTGTCCCGAGCCGATCTTCAAACCCCTCAGAGCAGACTCCACGAAATACATCGGCTCGCGCTGCCTTTTTCGCTTCAGAATTCCCGCCCCATGACGACAACGTGCGCACATTCCTTTCGTATCGCGAGTGGTTCATGAAGAAGATTGCTGTCCTGGTATTGGCCGTTCTGTTCCTTGCCGGATGCGCCAACCAGAAGTTCAAGCCCGAATACCGTACCCAGATACACCGGGTGAAAATCCTTCCGGTGTCGTGGAAGCCCCAGGAAATGAGCTACATGGGACGCGAACAGGCCTGGGGTGCGGCATTGGGCGCGGGGATCGGCACCGGCGTAGGCATGGCGGCAGGCGCATCGAACCTCGGCAAGGCCGCCTTGGGTGGCGCCGGGTTTGCAGCAGGCTTGAAGGCAGGGGATCTGGCGTCAATGTCGACGGTCGAGGCGATTCTCTACAACATGCAAACCGCCGACATCAATCTGGGCGAGTTGGTCAAAAAGAGTTTTGAGGAGCAACTGTCCGCTACCGGTCGTTTCAAGATCGTGGGTGAAAACGAACCGGCCGATGCGCAGATTCAGTTGACCATCATCAATTGGGGGTTTGCGCTGACTCAAGGTTTCAGCAGCGTTGTGTACCCGACGATTGCGGTGAACGGTGTCATGAAACGCGGCGACGAACTGATCTGGCAGCGCGTCGAGACGATCACCGCATTCAACGGCGCCAATACCTACGGTTACACGCCATTGCGCTATCGCACTGAACCGGAGTTGCTACGTACGGCGTTGACGGGCATTGCGCAAATCGTAGACGGCTACCTGATCAAGGACCTGAACGAGTGATCACCCGGCGCTGATGCGCTGTGTCTGGTGGGCGCAGGCCTCAGCGCAAACTCCACGACACCCCCACATACACCCCCATCCCTTCCCCCGGCGTCGACCGTGCCGCGTCCAGTCCCTTGTCGTCATACCCCGGCGTGACGGTGGCGGCGTAGCGTTTGTCGGTCAGGTTGCGCAGGTCGAGCCAGGTCTGCCAGTCGCCCTTGGGCGCGTTGTAGCCCAGGGTGGCGCCGAACAGGGCGTAGGGATCGGCGTAGTAGCTGTTGGCATAGTCCACCGCGACCTTGGACACCAGCTGCGTGTTGAGCGCGGCGAAGAAGCCCTGGGGCCAGTCGTAGCGCAGTTCGCCCTGGTAGTAGTGCATGGGCAGGCCGGGCAGGCGGTTGTCGCCGAAGCGCTGATCGTCGCGGTAGTGGAAGTCGCTGAAGGTGTAGCTCTGGCGCAGGCTCAGCTGGCCGCCGTCGGGGCGGGACCAGAGGTTGCTGTGCAGGCTGGCTTCCACGCCCTGGTGCACGGTGGGGCTGGCGTTGAGCTCGTAGGGCGTGGTGGCGTTGGCGTCCGGCAGCACCGAGAGCAGTTCGTGGCGGACCTGGGCGTAGTACCAGGCCAGGCTCCACTGGCCCAGACGGCTGTCGCCGCGGCCGCCGAGTTCCAGGGTGGTGGCGGTCTGGTTGCGCAGCTTGACCGGGTCGCGCTGGGTGCCGGTGGCGGCGCCGCTGCCGGTCGGAAAGCGAATGTTGGAGCTGTAGATCAGCGACCAGGGATGCGGCGCCTCGACCGAGCGGCTGAGGTTGCCGAACAGCTGCAGGTCGGGCGTGAGCTGGTAGCGCAGGCCCAGGCGCGGCGCGTAGTCCCAGTCACCGAGGCTGGTCTTGCCGCCGCCCTCGGGGTAGGTCACGGCGCTTTCGCGACGGGTATAGATAGCGGCCAGGCCCGTGGTCAGCCACAGGTCGTCGGCGATCTCCAGGTCGTTGCCCACGTGCAGCACGCTGTCCGAACCCTGGTAGGTGAAGTTGCGCATGGCCGTGCCGGGGGCGAAGCCGGCGGTGTTGCCGGTGGGGATGCGCACCTGCTCGCTGGCCCCGGCGTTGGGCAGGTGCTTGGTCACTCGCAGGCCCAGGGTGCTGCGGCTTTCCAGGCCCCACAGGGTGTCGCGGCGCTTGTAGTCGAAGGTGCCGCTGACATCGGTGTAGGCCACCTTCAGGCGGTTCGGGCCTTCGCGCAGGTCCATGGGGTAGTCGTGGTAGGCCAGGCCGGTCTGGATGCTCGAATCGTCGTCGAGGTACCAGGTGGTCTTGTTGCCGATAAAGGTGCTGCCCGGCTGGTCGCGACTGTCGTCGCGCTTCACATAGGCCGGGTTGGCCGCCCGCGGGTCATGTTCGATGGAGCCTTTGCTGACCCGCCCGGCGAGGTCGTTGTCGGTCTGCCGGTGGCGAATGTAGAAGCGGGTTTCCAGGTTCGGGTTGAAGCGATAGCCGAAGTTGGCGACGACGCCCTGGCTGGTGCTGGCGGTGTGGTCCTGGTAACCGTCGGCGCGGGCGTCGGTCAGGGCCAGGTAATAGTCGAAGTCGCCCAGCACCTGCCCGGAGCTGACCTGGCGCTGCTGGTAGCCGAGGCTGCCGGTGGCGTAGCGCACTTGCAGGCGCGGCGCGTCGTAACCGGTGTGGCTGATGTAGTCGATGGCGCCGCCCAGGGCCAGGGCGCCACGGTCGAAGCCGTTGGCGCCGCGCAACACTTCCACGCGTTCGAGCCACAGCGGCTCGAGCAATTCATAGGGCGTGCCGCCGGGGCCGGTCAGCGGCAGGCCGTCGAGCATCGTGTACAGCCCCGAGGCGTGGGCGCCCGGTGCGCGGTTGAGGCCCGAGCCGCGGATCGAAATCTTCACCCCTTCGTTGCCCGCAGACTGGGCATAGACCCCCGGCTGATAGGCCAGCACGTCCTGGTTGCTGGCCACGCGGCCCTGCAGCGGGCGGCGCAGGTCGACCAGATTGCTGCCGCCGGGTACCTGGGCCAGCCGCGCCTCGGCCTCCTCGAGCGCGGCGTCTTCGCGGCTGCGGTCCTCGGCACCGATCAGCACCTGCCCCAGCTCCAGGCCCTCGGCCCAGGCCATGGCCGGACAGACAAGGGCCAGGCCCAGCAAGGCGGAGGGCAGGGGACGGGACGACGACATCGGGAAAACTCCAGGCAGAAAAAGCGGGCGGCGACGAGCACGGGCGGCGATGAACAAAAGAGGCGCTGAAAATAGTGCGCCGAACGTTGCGAGCTATGGACGCAGGAAAGCAGGAGCGAAACACAGGACAATTGGCTTTTTTCCTCGGAGCAGGCCCCGTGGCGGGCGCAGAGCCACGGTCCAGAGCGGTTCGTCCGCTCAGTGAGCGAGGCAACTTCTGCTATTTTGTTGCAAACAAAACCGGCTCTGCTTATCTCTCAGCCAGGGCCTGCCGCGCGTGCCCGTCCTGCCTTTTCGTCCATTGTTCTGGAAGGTACTTCCATGCTGCTTGCCCGCTGGCTGCCTGGCCTGGCCAATCTGTTGCACTACCGCCGCGAATGGTTCCGCTATGACCTGCAGGCCGGGTTGTCGGTGGCGGCGGTGCAGATCCCGATCGCCATCGCCTATGCGCAGATCGTCGGGCTGCCGCCGCAGTACGGCCTGTATGCCTGCGTGTTGCCGATGATGGTCTATGCGCTGGTGGGCAGTTCGCGGCAGTTGATGGTCGGGCCGGACGCGGCGACCTGCGCCATGGTCGCCGGCGCGATCGCGCCGCTGGCGCTGGGCGATCCTGCACGCCTGGCGCAACTGGCGGTGATCGTCACGGGGCTGGTCGGCCTGCTGCTGATCGCCGCCGGCATTGCCCGGGCGGGCTTCATCGCCAGTTTTTTCTCGCGGCCGATCCTGATCGGCTACCTCAATGGGATCGGCCTGAGCCTGCTGGCCGGGCAACTGGGCAAGGTGCTGGGCTACAAGATCGAGGGCGACGGGTTCATTCTCAGCCTGCTGAACATGCTGCGCCGGCTGGGCGAAACGCACCTGCCGACCCTGGCTGTCGGCGTGGCTGCGCTGGCGCTGCTGATCTGGCTGTCACGGCGTTTCCAGAGGCTGCCCGCGGCGCTGGTGACGGTGGTCGTCGCCACCCTGTGCGTGGCCGTGCTGGGGCTGGATCGCCACGGGGTCGCCGTGCTCGGCCCGATCCCTTCGGGCATGCCGCGCCTGAGCTGGCCCGAGACCGACCTGGCCGAGCTGAAAAGCCTGCTGCGCGATGCGCTGGGGATCGCCACGGTGAGCTTTTGCAGCGCCATGCTGACCGCCCGCAGCTTCGCCGCGCGCAATGGCTACACCATCAATGCCAACCATGAGTTCCTGGCCCTGGGCGTGTCGAACCTCGCGGCCGGGGTGTCCAGCGGCTTCGCCATCAGCGGCGCCGACTCGCGCACGGCGGTCAACAGCATGGTGGGTGGCAAGAGCCAGCTGGTGGGCATCATCGCTGCCCTGGTGATCGCCCTGATCCTGCTGTTCTTCACCGCGCCCATGGCCTGGATTCCCCAGGCGGCGCTGGGGGCGGTGCTGCTGATGGCCGGCTGGGGGCTGATCGACGTTCATTCGATGCGGGTGATCCGCACGCTCAGCCGCTTCGAGTTCTGGCTGTGTGTGCTGACCACCCTGGGCGTGCTCGGCGTGGGCGTGCTGCCGGGCATCATCATCGCGGTGCTGCTGGCGATCCTGCGGCTGCTCAAGAGCATCTACCAGCCCACCGACGCGGTGCTGGGCTGGGTCCGCGGCATCGAAGGCCAGGTCGATATCGGCCAATACCCGCAGGCGCGCACGCTGCAAGGATTAGTGGTGTACCGCTTCGACGACGCGATCCTGTTTTTCAACGCCGACTACTTCAAGGCGCGCCTGCTGGAGGCGGTCGAGCGCGAGCCCGAGCCGCGGGCCGTGCTGTTCGTCGCCGAGGCGGTCACCTCGATCGACGTCAGCGGTATCGTCGCGCTCAGGGAAGTGCGCGATACCCTCAAGGCCCGCGGCATAGTGCTGGGCATCGCCCGGGCGCATGGCACCTTCCTGCGCATGCTGGTGCGCTCGGGCCTGGCGCGTGAGATGGAGCAGGGCCTGCTGTTCCCCTCGGTGCGCGCCGGCATCCGCGCCTACCGGATCTGGCGCAACCGCTTGCAACGTGACCCCCGGCAGGCAGAGCAGCGGGTTGCCGGGCACCCGGCGCCAACCGGGACGGCCAGTACCTGAGGAGCGCCGCGAGGTCGGCCCGAACCCTTGGCGAAGAGGAGGTGCGACATGCAACGATTCACCGGCGGCTGCCTGTGCGGCAAGGTACGGTTCGAGGCAGCGGGGCGCCCGTACCGGGTCGGCCTGTGCCATTGCCTGGACTGCCGCAAGCACCATGGCGCGCTGTTCCATGCCGCGGCGATATTCCCCGAGGACGCGGTGACCCTCGAAGGCGAAACCCGCGATTACGGCGGGCGTTGTTTCTGCCCCGAATGCGGCTCGTCGGTGTTCGGCCGCAGCGCCGATGAAATCGAAATCAGCCTCGGCGCCCTGGATGCCCCGGACCAGCTGCGGCCGACCTACGAACTCTGGACCGTGCGGCGTGAGTCCTGGTTGCCGGCGTTTCCACTTGCCAGGCACTACGCACGCGACCGCGATGCCAGCGGTCGCCGCGAGGAGTAGGGGCGTGGCGCCTCAATGAAACGGAAAGATGTAGTTCATCCACGCCGCCATGCGCAAAAGGATCTTGCGCATGATCGCCACGTGGTGGAAGTGCTGGCTGTAGAGCGCCGCCTGGCCGTAGGCGCCGCCGGGCATCAGGGCGGCGTAGGGCTGGTAGTCCGGGTCGGTGATCTCGATGACCACCGGCACCCGCCCCGGCGGTGGTGAGCCGCTGTAGCTCAATAGGGTGCCGGACGGCTGTACCTGGCCTTCGCCGATCACCGCGATGACATTTTTCACCCGGCCCTTGAACACCTTGCCGGGGATACCGTCGAAGGCGATTTCCGCCTCGTCCCCCGGGACCAGGCGCAGCAGGCTGTTCTGCCGCATCCAGGCGGCGAAGTACTGGCTTTCCTGGGGCACGAACACCATCGACGGGCGCAGCGGCAGCTTGCTCGCCATCATCCCCGGGCGCAGCGACACATGGGTGACGAAGCCTTTGCTCGGCGCGCGGACCACGGTGTTGTCCAGCTCGAACTGGGCGTTGTCGATCTGCGCCTGCAGGCTGTCCACCAGGGCAATCGCGGCTTCCTGCTCGCGGCGGGTGCCGAAGTTGCGCCTGATCAACTCATTGATCCGGTACAGGTCGCCCCGCGCGGCCACCTGCTGGGCCTTGAGCGACTTGAGGCGGTTCTCGAACGGTTCGGGGTCGATGCGAAACAGCACGTCGCCGGGTTCCAGCGGCGTGTTGCCGTGCACCGGCACCTCGATCACCTTGCCGGTGACCACCGGGATCACCGGCACCGAGACGAAGTAGGAACGCGCCACCTCGGAGTAGGGGTGGTTGTAGTTCATCAGGAATATCAGCGCGCCGATCAGCACCACACCGCCGAGTACCGCGGTGGGCACCGTCCATTTGTTCAGGGGGATGCGGAAGATCTTGAAGATGGCGACGCAGATGGCGGTGTAGGTGAGGATCAGGAGCAGGTCCATGGCTTATCTCCTGCCATCCGCGGGCGGCGCGGGCCGGGGTTTTCCTTCAAGGTGCTCGACGCGCCGGCGCAGCTCGGCCAGTTCCTGCGCCAGTGCCTGTTCCGCGGGGATCCGCGCCTTGGCGCCAAAGCCCCAGCCCCGGTCCTCGCGGTAGACCATGGCCCAGATCCACAGGAACGGCCACAGCGCATGGAGGGTGAACAGGCTGACCCAGCCGGCCGCGTGAATGGCGTCCTGGTGCGGATGATTGCGATGGACGGCGATTTCGTAGGGGATGTCGTGCAGGACGATGATCCCGTAGAACAGGACGATCGCCGCGAAGATCAGAATGCCCAGTGCAATGTAATCGAGCATGATTTTCCTCCCGGAAGTGTTCAGCTCGCCTGCAATAGCCCATGAAAGGTTGCGGCCGGTTGGCGCGTCGGCGTTTCAATGGCTGGGCCTCACGAAATCCATACTAGTTCAACTTCGTTCATCTGCATGGCGGCCCGTGGGCGGCGGAAAACGGCGCAGCTGCACCCGGCCGGGCGGCGGTTTATGATCGCCACCTGTCGTCCTTCAGAGCGAGCCGATCATGTCTTTGCAAGCGGATCTTCCCCAGCTGCGCGCCGGCATCATGGAGTTCCCCGTCTGGCACGCCCGCGGTGGCACGTCCACCGGCCTGATCCTGGCGCGCGAAACCCTGCCCGAGGACCCGCTGCTGGTCGAAGAGCTGCTGCGCCACCTGATGGGCGTGCCGCTTTGCGGCGAGCTGCCGGGCAATAACCAGATCACCGGCCTGGGCCGCGGCGGGCCCACCAGCAACAAGGTGTTCATCGCCGAGCGCCGGCCCGGCGAGTCGCGCATGATCAGCACCCTGGCGCAACTGGCGGCGGGCAAGAGCGCGATCGACTGGAGCGTCAACTGCGGCAACATGTCGGCGGCCCTGCCGCTGTATGCCCTGGAGCGCGGCTGGCTGAGCGCGGACGCGGACAGCGCACAGATCGAGATCTTCAACAGCAATACCCAGACCACCCTGAGCGCGCGCGTGGCGTTCAAGGACGGCCGGCTGCTGAGCGATACGCGTATCCCCGGGGTCAACGGCGTGTTCCCCGGGGTCGACCTGTTTCTCAGCGACCCGGTGGGGGCCAAGACCGGAAAGCTGTTTCCCACCGGGCAGCGTGTCGACCTGCTCGACGGCGTGCGCGCCACCTGCCTGGACGTGGCGGTGCCGATGGTCATCGTCCAGGCCGCGGACCTGGGCAAGAGCGGCCTGGAAACCCCGGCGCAGCTGGACGCCGACAGCGAATTCAAGGCGCGCTTGATCGGCCTGATGGTGCAGGGCGGCCTGCGCATGCAGTTGCGCAACCGCAGCGGCGCCTTGATGAGCGCCGAGGAGCTGCAACGCAGCGAAACCCTGCCGAAGATCTGCATCGTCAGCCCGGCCCAGGGCGCGGGCGACATCAATACCCGTTACTTCACCCCGCAGAACGCCCATCCCTCGCTGGCCGTCTCCGGCGGCTGTTGCCTGGCCGCCGCCTGCCTGGCGCCAGGCACCGTGGCCCACGAGCTGCTGAAGCATCCCAGGCCGCTGGGCCGCGCCATGGCGGAATACCCGGTGTCGATCGAAAACCCGGCGGGGCTGCTGGACACCTTGATCACGGCCTGTGAGGAAGGCGATTCGATGCGGATCGCCGCGGCGGCCTACCGGCGCAGCGCGCAGATCCTGCTCAAGGGCCGGGTGCCGCTGTACAACGCTTCGGCGCCGCTGTTCGAGGCGCTGCGGGGCTGACGCCGGTGCCGTGCCAGCCGCTCAAGCCAGGGCGCGGTATTCGCTGGGGGTGACCCCGAAATCGCGGCGAAAGGCCCGGCTGAACGCCGCTTCGGATTCATAGCCCAACTGCTCGGCGATCTGCGACACCCGCAGGCTGGAGGTTTGCAGGCGCTGCCCGGCCAGTTGCATGCGCCAGTGGGTCAGGTAGCGCATCGGCGATTGGCCCACCAGGCGGGCGAAGCGTTGGGTCAGGCTGGTGCGCGATTGCTTGACCAGGCCGGCCAGGCGCTCGACGCTCCAGGAGGCCCCTGGCTCGGCGTGCAGCAGCGCCAGGGCCTGGCCGATCAGCGGGTCGCGCAGGGCGGCGATCCAGCCGCCGATGCCTTGCGGGGCATGGGCCAGCCAGTGGCGCACGGCCCAGATGAACATCAGGTCGATGATCCGCGAGAGCATGATGGCGCTGCCGATCGACGGGTTGCGCACTTCTTTCTGCATCGCCGCCACCGTCAGCGCCAGCCATTCCCGGGAGCCGATCGGGTCGCTGCGGTCGGCGCTCTGGCAGCTGACATGCAGCAGGCTGGGCAAGCCCTGGATCAATGCCTGGCCACAACCGCCCTCGAAGCGGAACAGCCCGCTGGTGATCCGCGGCATGGAATCCGGGGCGGCGCCTTGCAGCTGGTGGCCCTGGCCGTGGGAGACGAACAGGATGTCGCCGGGGGCCAGGAGTGTGGTCGCGCCGTCGTCGAGCCGCAGGTGGCAAGTGGCGTCCTGGATTACATGGAAGCGGGCGACGCCCGCCGCTTGCTGCAACACCTGGCCCGCTTGCAGGCGGGTTTCGCCGAGCAGTTCGCCCTGCATCCGGGCGATGCTGAACACCTCGAAAAACACATCGGCGCTCGGGTGCCTGAGGTCGGTGGGGGCGCTGGCGGCATCGAGCGGCGCGCTCTGGCGTTTGGGCACAGTCTTAGGTTTTTCGGTCATGGTCGGTCGGCACCGTCCCCTTCGATAATGAGCGCGTCCGAGCATAAGTCAGCACGGGGCGGGGCGTCTCCTGCCGCGTCGTCGACGAGCGAGCTGCAGGACCCGGCAGTACCGCCGCCAGCGGCGTGCGGTCTTTATCCAGACAGAGGATTCAAGCGCATGAGTGATCAGCCTACGATTGTGTTGGTGCACGGTTTTTGGGGCGATGCGGCCCATTGGAGCAAGGTGATCGTCGAGTTGGCGCGCAAGGGCTACAGCGCGATCCGCGCGGTGGAGATGCCCTTGACGTCGCTGGCCGACGACGCCGAGCGAACCCGCAAGATGATTGCCCAGGTCGATGGCCCGGTGTTGCTGGTGGGGCATTCCTACGGTGGGGCGGTGATTACCGAAGTGGGCGACCAGCCCAACGTGGTCGGGCTGGTGTACATCGCCGCCTTCGCCCCGGATGCTGGGGAAAGCCCGGGCGCCATCACCCAGCAGCATCTGCCCGCGGCGGCTGCCAACCTCGCCCCCGACAGCGACGGCTACCTGTGGCTCAAGCCCGAGGCCTTCCACGAGAGCTTCTGCCAGGACCTGGGCGCTGATGAAGCGCTGGTCATGGCGGTGACCCAGAAGGCGCCGCTGGCCAGCACCTTCGGCGACACCATCAGCGCGCCGGCCTGGAAGAAAAAGCCGTCCTGGTACCAGATCTCCAGCGACGACCGGATGATCCACCCGCGCAACCAGCAGTTGATGGCCGCGCGGCTCAACCCGCGCAAGACCCTGACCCTGGCCAGTTCCCATGCCTCGTTGGCCTCGCGGGCGGCGGAGGTCGCGGCCTTTATCCACGAGGCCGCCAGCGCCACCGCCCAGGGCTGACTACGCCCTTGCACGGGCCCCGCTCGCGAGCGGGGCCTGCGCCGTTACAGCGCCAGGTCGACCCACACCGCCGCGTGGTCGGAGCCGGCGTTTTCCTTCTTGTCCAGTTCCGGGTAGACGTCCCAGCGTTGGGGGCGGCTGCCCGGCCACATGCCCTTGCGCCACACGCCGCCGGCGCTGACGGTGGCGAACAGCGCGGGGGACAGCAGCAGGTAATCGATCTTGTTCGCTGCCTTGCAGGTATCGAAGGTGCCGGGGTAGCCGCCGTCGTCGAAGGCTGGATGGACAAAGGCGTCCTTGAGGTCGGTGTCTTGCAGCAGCGGTGCCAGCGGCGCGCTGTCGGGGGTGTCGTTGAAGTCGCCGACCACGGCGATGTAGCGCTCGCCCCGGGCCACCAGTTCCTGGTAGATGGCCTTGATCCGCTCGGCCTGGGCCTGGCGTTTTTTCGCCGAGGCCGCCAGGCTGCCGAAGCCTTTGCTCTTGAGGTGGTTGACCAGCACGATCAACTGCCGCTCCGGCTGTTGTGGCGCCGGCAGCGGGATCTGGAACTGCGCGCAATCGCGGGAAAAGATCAGCTCGCCGTCGGCCGCGGCATCGTCCACGTGGCTGCGCAGCGTGCCGATGGGGTAGCCCGCGGCGGTCATCAGGCCGACATCGATGCCGCGGGTGTCGTTGCCGTCGATCAGCATCACATGCTTGAACGTCGGCCCGCCCAGGCCGCCGATGATTTCCGTGTTGAAATCGCGCAGGGCCGGGCGGCTTTCCGCCTCGACCACCGCCAGCACGTCGGCCTTCAGGTCGATCATCACCCGTGCGGTATTGCGCATGGCCTCCAGGTCCACCGGCGCTTCGATCAGCTCCAGCGAACCGACCCACTCGGTCCGGCCATTGGCGACGATTTCCAGGCCACCGGCCTTGGGTCGCTTGACCAGGCTGCCGCGGTTCTGCCGCAGGATCACGAAGGGGCCCCGGTCCGATGCGGCCAGCCCCAACTCGGTCAGCAGGCTGACCATCCGCACCTTGTCCTGGGCGCTGTAGGTCGGCTCGCCGAGCAACTGGTTGAGCCGGGCGAAAGCTTCCAGCACCGGCTTGCCTTCGGCCCAGCCTTCCAGGTTCATGGCCTTGGCCCGGTTGAACAGGTTTTCGACGTTGTAGGTCGCGAGTCTCATCGTGCTTTTCCTTGGCGTGAGGGACGTGAGTCGCCATTACAGCCGATAAAAATGACCGAATGCCGACAGTCCCCGGGCGGGCAAAGGGCCATCGGCCGGGGCCGGTTCCGTCGGTCAGCCGGGCCTCGGGTGCCTGTGGGTGTGCACGCTATAGTGGCCGGGAGCCGAATAGACGGGAGGCAGCATGCGCCAGATCGTTACCAGGGAACCGTGGTGGGCGGCACCGCCGAAACCGGGCCAGGACGAGTCTGAGTTGGAGTGGGGCTGGCTGGTCACCTACAGCGAGGGGGAGCCGCGCTTCGAATTCGTCAGGCAGCGGCCGTCGGACCAGGAGATCCGTCACCGCAAGAGCTGCCGGGTCACGCCCGCGGCCGAATAGCCCGCTGGTCCGGATACCGGCAGGGGCGGTCTGTCGCCGAGCACATCCGGACGACCGGGCAGGACGCCAGCGGCCGCCGGGTCGATAGTGAAGTGACACGCGGGCGGTCGATTCCATGACGCGCCGGCGTGTTCCTGCCATTCGCGAAGCGGAGGTCGTCATGCCGAAATTTGTCATCGAACGCGATATCCCCGGCGCCGGAGCGCTGTCGGCCGAGGCGCTGCAAGGGATCTCGCAAGCGTCCTGCAAGGTGCTCGGCGAGCTGGGGCCGCAGGTGCAGTGGCTGCACAGCTATGTCACCGGCGACAGGATCTACTGCGTCTATATCGCGCCGAACGAGGAACTCGTCAGGGAACATGCCCGGCGGGGCGGGTTTCCGGCGAATCGGGTGGCGCAGGTCACCTCGATCATCGATCCGACGACCGCGGAGTAGTACCTGCCGATCGTGGCCGGTTCAGAAGGTCGGTGGGGTAATCACCCAGATCACCACCGCGTCGACCTCGCCGGGGTTGCCGTAGCGGTGGGGCTCCTGGCTGGAGAAGCTGAAACTGTCGCCTTCGCCGAGCAGGAAGTGGCGCTCGCCGACCCACAGCTCGAAGCTGCCGGACAGCAGGTAGCCGGCTTCCTCGCCCTCGTGGCTGTAGCTCTGCTGGCTATAGGTGCCCGGGGGAAAGCGCGAGTGGAGGATTTCCAGCTGGCGGTTGGGTTGCGGGGTCAGCAGTTGATCGACGATGCCATCTTCGTAGTGCACGCTCAGGCGGCTGTGCTTGCGCACCACATAGCCGTTGTCCTCGGGCGCGGTGCTGGCCTCGCTGGCGAAGAACCACTGGATGGTCACGCCCAGGCTGCGGGCGATATTGAACAGCGCCGGAATGGACGGGTAGGCGAGGTTGCGTTCCAGCTGGCTGATATAACCGGCGGTCAGCTCGCTCGACTGGGCCAGGGCGGCCAGGGTCATGCCCCGGCGCTTGCGCAGGCCGCGGATCCGCGTGCCGAGAAAGTGCGGCCCTGCGGCGCCGCTCGCGGAGGCGGGCGCGCTGCTGGCCGGCGGCGTGGTGCTGCTGTTGCTCATGGCGTGCTCCGAACCGGGAAGGGGGCCGGGCGCGTCTATGCGCCGGCCTGGACCTGAAGGCCCCGGAGTATAAACAGGCTCAAAGCTGCCACGCGACTTTCAAGCCTTCATAAATCGCTTCCTCGGCGGTGCGCGGCGCCAGGCAATCGCCGATGCGGTGGAATTCCACCTGGCCCTGCAGCTCGGCGCCGAGGCTGTCCAGCGGCTGGTGGCCCTGGCAGAGCACCAGGGTGTCGACGTCTTCCAGCAGCATCGGTTCGCCGCTGGCGGTGTGTTGCAGGTACACGGTGTTGTCGTCGCAGCCGTACAACCGGGCGTAAGGGGTGATGGCGATGCCCAGCTTGTGCAGCTCGCCGGCCAACTGGTCGCGCACGTAGAGCGGCAGGTTTTCCCCGCAGTGGGTGCCGTTGACCGCCAGCCGCACCTGATGCCCGGCGCGGGTCAGTTGTTCGGCGATGCCGGGGCCGATCCAGTCGCAGCGCCAGTCGACCACCACCACCGAACGCCCCGGCTTCACCTCGCCGCGCAGCACCTGCCAGGCGTCCACCACCTGCAACTCGCCGCCGCGCTCGAAGGGCGGCCAATAGGGTTGCGCGCCGGTGGCGACGATCACCACGTCGGGGCATTCGCGCTGCACCAGGGCGAGGTCGACCCGGGTGTTGCGCACCACGCGCACGCCAGCGCGTTCCATTTCCCGCTGCAGGTTGGTGCTGGCGCCGCCGAATTCGCTGCGCCGCGGCAGCAGTTGCGCGAGCAGGACCTGGCCGCCGAGCTGCGCGCCGGCTTCGTAGAGGGTCACCCGATGCCCGCGCTGCGCCGCCACCGCCGCGGCTTTCATCCCGGCCGGGCCGCCGCCGGCGACCATCACCCGGCGCGGCTTCAGGCTTGGCTGGAGGGCACCGAACACCAGCTCGCGGCCGGTTTCCGGGTGCTGGATGCAGGAAATCGGCAGGCCCTTGTGGAAGTGCCCGATGCACGCCTGGTTGCAGGCGATGCAGGCGCGCACATCCTCGGCGTGGCCGGCCTCGGTCTTGTTCGGCATCTGCGGGTCGCAGATCAGCGCGCGGGTCATGCCGCAGACGTCGGCCTGGCCACGGGCGAGGATCAGCTCGGCTTCCTGGGGCTGGTTGATCCGCCCGGTGACGAACAGCGGGATGTCCAGGCGCGCCTTGAAGGTCGCCGCTTCCCGGGCCAGGTAGGCCGGCTCGATCGCCATCGGCGGCACGATGTGCACCGCGCCACCGAGGGAGGCGGACGTCCCCGCGACGATATGCACGTAGTCCAGCCCGGCCTGCAGCGCCTGCACCGCGGCCAGGGATTCGTCCTCGGTCAGGCCTTCGGGGTCGCGCTCGTCGGCGCTGATGCGCAAGCCGACGATGAACTGCGCGTCGGTGCTGGCGCGGATCGCCGCGATCACTTCGCGGACAAAGCGCAGGCGCTGCTCCAGGTCGCCGTTGTAGCCGTCGTCGCGGCGGTTGACCCGCGGGTTGAGGAACTGCGCCGGCAGGTAGCCATGGCTGGCGACCACTTCCACGCCGTCCAGCCCGGCCTGGTGCAGGCGGCGGGCGGCGGCCGCGTAGCCGGCGACTATTTCGTCGATCATCGCCTGGTCCAGGGCGCGGGGCATGACCCGGAAGCGCTCGTTGGGCACCGCCGACGCCGAGTAGGCCACCGCCAGCAGGCCATCGCTGGACTCCATGATCTCCCGCCCGGGGTGAAACAGCTGCGACAGCACCAGCGTGCCGTGGGCGTGGCAGGCCTGTGCCAGGCGCCGGTAGCCGTCGATGCAGGCGTCGTCGGTGGCCATCAGCACGTGCGAGGTGTAGCGCGCACTGTCGTGGACCCCGGCGACCTGCAGCACGATCAGGCCGGCGCCGCCTTCGGCCCGTGCCCGGTGGTAGGCGATCAGCCGTTCGTTGACCTGGTTGTCGGTGGGCATTGAGGTGTCGTGCCCGCTGGACATGATGCGGTTCTTCAGGCGTTTGCCGCGGATCTGCAGGGGCTCGAAAAGGTGGGCGAAGGCAGGGCTTGGGGTCGACATGCAGGTACTCCAGCGGGCCGGAGCCGAAGGGTTCGGCGTTATTGTTTTGCGCTATAAAAATTTACCCTTAGTAAAAAATCAACTTGTTTTTTTACTTGGCCTTGCAGTAGCTTCGATCCGCGCCCCCCATGCGGGGCGAACCTCATAACAATAAAAAAGGGCCGCCCCGGCACCTCGCCCGAGCGGCACCGCGACGAGGAATCCCTGATGAAATCCAAAATGCTCAAGCACGCTGCCTGCGCCTTGTCACTGTCCCTGCTGACCAGTCTCGGCAGCGCCCGGGCGGCGCCGGACATGGTGGTGGTCGGTTACGGCGGCGCCGGGCAGAAGGCCCAGGACGTGGCGTTCTTCCAGCCTTTCAGCGCCAGCGATGGCAGTCGGTTGATCCAGAGCGAGTACAACGGCGAGATGGCGCGGATCAAGGTCATGGTCGACACCGGCAGCGTCGACTGGGACCTGGTGCAGATCGAAGGCCCGGACCTGATGCGCGGCTGCGACGAAGGCCTGTACGAGCGCCTGGACTGGCAGGCGCTGGGTGGCAGCGCGCAACTGATCACCGATGCCGCGCAAGCGTGCGGCTCGGCCGCCCTGGTGTGGAGCGTGGCCATTGCCTACGACACCGACAAGCTGGCCCCGGGGCCGGCGTCCTGGGCGGACTTCTGGGACGTGAAGCGCTTTCCCGGCAAGCGCGGCCTGCGCAAGCGCGCGGTGTACAACCTGGAGTTCGCCTTGCTGGCGGACGGGGTGCCGGTGGACCAGGTGTACGCCCAACTCGCCACGCCCCAGGGGGTCGACCGCGCCTTCGCCAAGCTCGATCAGCTCAAGCCCTACATCCAATGGTGGGAGGCCGGGGCGCAGCCGGCCCAGTGGCTGGCCGCCGGCGATGTGACGATGACCTCCACCTACAGCGGCCGTGTCGCCCAGGCGGCCCAGGCCGGCAGCCACCTGGCGCTGGTCTGGCCGGGCAGCCTGTACGGCATGGATTACTGGGCGATCATCAAGGGCTCCCGGCATGCCGGGCAGGCCAAGCGCTTCATCGCCTTCGCCAACCGGCCCGAGGCGCAGGTCAAGTACGTCGAGCAGATTCCCTACGGGCCGACCAATACCGAGGCCGCGGCCCGGCTCGACCCGCGCCTGGCGCAATGGGTGCCCACCGCCCCGCAGAACCTGGCGGGTGCGCTGGCGATGGACGTGGCGTTCTGGGTCGACCACGGCGAGGAGCTGGAGGAGCGCTTCAACGCCTGGGCCAGCCGATAGGCACCGGCGCTGGCGGTGATCGCCGCTGGAGGCGCCGGACGCTGTTGCTGTACAGTCGTTCAGCGCCGCCCCCCATCGATTGCCCCGAGGAGATTGCCCCATGAACCAGGAAGCGCGTTTTTCCCGAATGGAACCGGAACTGCGCAAGGCCAACCTGATCGAGTCGACCCTGACCTGCCTCAAGCGCCACGGTTTCCAGGGCGCGTCGATCCGGCGGATCTGCGCCGAGGCCGGGGTTTCGGTGGGGCTGATCAGCCACCACTATTCGGGCAAGGACGAACTGGTGGCCGAGGCCTACCTGGCGGTCACCGGGCGGGTCATGAGCCTGTTGCGCGAAGCCATGGCGCAGGCGGCGCCGAATGCCCGCCAGCGGCTGTCGGCGTTCTTTCACGCCTCGTTCAGCGCCGAGCTGCTCGACCCGCAACTGCTCGACGCCTGGCTGGCCTTCTGGGGCGCGGTGAAGACCGCGGAGGCGATCAACCAGGCCCACGAACATTCCTATGGCGAATACCGCAACGAACTGAGCCGGGTATTGGGCGAGCTGGCCGCCGAGGAGGGCTGGGAAGATTTCGACGCCGACCTCGCCGCCATCAGCCTCAGCGCCTTGCTCGACGGCCTGTGGCTGGAGTCGGGGCTCAACCCCGGGACCTTCACCCCGGGCCAGGGCATCCTGATCTGCGAGGCCTGGGTCGACGGCCTGCAGGCCGGCGCCCGCCAGCGTTTCCGGCGCCAGACAGAGGGCTGTTGATCGATCGTTCAGTAGTGGCTAACCTCAGGGCGCCGATGCGGTAGAACACCCACAATAAGAAACATCCAGGACAACCATCGATGACTCCTCGGGTATTGATCGTCGACGACGATCCGCTGATTCGCGAACTGTTGCAGGCCTATCTCTCCCAGGAAGGTTACGAGGTGCACTGCGCCGAAACGGCGGAGCTGGCCGAAACCTTCCTCGCGGCCCATGTGGTCGATCTGGTGATGCTGGATATCCGCCTGCCGGGCAAGGACGGCCTGACCCTGACCCGCGAGCTGCGGGTGCGCTCGGAAGTGGGGATCATCCTCATCACCGGGCGCAACGACGATATCGATCGTATCGTCGGCCTGGAATGCGGCGCCGACGACTACGTGATCAAACCCCTCAACCCGCGCGAGCTGGTGTCCCGGGCGAAGAACCTGGTGCGCCGGGTGCGCCATGCCCGGGCCGAGCAAGCGCCAGCCGCGGTCGCGCGCCCGGTCAAGCGGTTCGCCGCCTGGTCCCTGGACACCGACCGCCGTCGCCTGATCGACCAGGCGGGCGGCGAGACCCTGCTGACCCACGGCGAGTACCAACTGCTCAGCGTGTTCCTGCGCAACACCGGCCATACGCTGAGCCGCGACCAGCTGATGGACCAGATCCGCAACCGCGAATGGGTGCCCAACGACCGCTCCATCGACGTGCTGGTCGGCCGTCTGCGGCGCAAGCTGCACGACGACCCGGCCGAGCCGCAGTTGATCATCACCATCCACGGCGCCGGCTACCTGTTTACCGCCAGCGTGGCGGCGTGAACGCCCCGGGGCGCTGGCTGGCGGCGCTGATGCTGCTGGTGGCGGGCACGGGGTCGGCGGCCGAGCGCATCCGCTATTGCGACTATCCGGTATACCCGCCGATTTCCTGGAGCGACGGCCGGCAGGTGCGCGGCCTGGCGCCGACCGTGGTCAAGCGCCTGTTCGGCCAGTTGGGCTACGAGGTGGAGATCGTCGTGCTGGGCAACTGGCAGCGCTGCCTGCTGGATGCCGCCGAAGGACGGGTCGACGTGGTCCTGGCCTACCGCACCGAGGAGCGCGAGCAGAGCATGCGTTTTTCCAGCGTGCCGGTACTGCGCGAGGAAGTCGCGCTGTTCGTCAACCGCCGGCACCCGGTGCGTTTCGAGCGCCTCGACGACCTCGCCGGTTACCGCGGCGGGCTGCTGTTCGGGGAAAGCTACGGGCCGGAGTTCGACCGTTTCGTCGCCCGCCACCACAACATCGAATGGGTCTCCGACAGCCGGCAGAATTTCGGCAAGCTGGTCCGCGGGCGCATCGACTTCATCACCCACGAGCGGCGCACCGGGCAACTGTTCGTCGAACGCCTGCCGGGGGCCGCGGACATCGTCGCCTTGCCCCGGGCGCTGAGCGTCGATTACCTGCGGGTCGCGGTGTCGCGCCGCTCGGCGCTGGCCGCGCGCATGGCGGACATCGACGCGCAATTGCAGCGCCTGGCCGACGCCGGGGACATCGAACGCTGGCTGGACGAAAGCGAGGCGACCTACCGCGACATGCTCAACCTGCCGGCGGACGCGCGATGATCGGCGCGCGCCCCGGTGGCCTGCTGCGCCGCCTGCTGCTGTTCATCTTCCTGTTCAGCCTGTGTTTCACCGTGCTCGCCAGTAGCGTGCAGCTGTACTTCGAATACCGCCGGGAAATGCGCGAGATCGACGCGCGCATGGCGCTGATCCGCGACGGTTACCTGGCCAGCCTGGAGCGCAGCCTGTGGGACCTGAACCAGGAACAGCTGAACGTGCAGCTGCGCGGCCTGGTGGACTTCTCCGACGTGGCCCGGGTGCGCCTGAGCAGCCCGGATTTCGACCTGCTGCAAGGCACTGCCGAGCCGCTCGGGCCGCTGCGCGTGGAGCGCTTCGAGCTGGATTACCAGCCGCCCAGCGGTGGCCCGCGGCACCTGGGGCAACTGGAAGTCAGCACCGACCTGGGCGCGGTGCACCGGCGGCTGTACGCCACCGGGCTGACCAGCCTGTTGTGGATGAGCGTGTTTCTCTGCGGCCTGGCGGTGGCGCTGTCGGGGCTGTTCTACCGGCTGGTGACCCGTCACCTGCAAGTGATGGCCGAGTTCGCCCGGCGCATCGCCGCGGGCCAGTGGGACGAACCGCTGCACCTGGACAAGCGCGGCGGCGCGGACGAAATCGACACCGTGGCGCATGCCCTGGACGACATGCGCCGGGCGATCCTCAGCGACATCCATCGCCGCGAAGCCGACCGCCTGGCCTTGCAGGACAAGCGCGACGAACTGCAGAAACGGGTCGAGCGGCGCACCGCCAGCCTGATGCGCGCCAAGGACGAGGCCGAAGCGGCCAACCTGGCCAAGTCGCGCTTCCTCGCCACCATGAGCCACGAGCTGCGCACGCCGCTCAACGGCATTCTCGGCATGGCCGAGCTGCTGCGCGGCGCGCGCCTCGACGAGCGCGACGGTAAACGTCTCGAAGCCTTGTACAAGGCGGGCGAGGGCCTGCTGACGATTCTCAACGAGGTGCTGTATTTCGCCCGGCTGGAGGAGGGCGAAAGCCATCCGGAGGCGGTGGATTTCTCCGTGGCGCAACTGATCGACGAAGTGCTCACGCTGCTCGAGCCCAATGCGCTGGCCAATGGCACCCAGGTGCAGCGCCAGCTCGATCCACGGCTCGCCGGGCGGCTGCACGGCGCCGAGCAGTTCCTGCGCCAGGTGCTGAGCAATCTGCTGGCCAACGCCATCAAGTTCACCCGCGCCGGGCAGATCCGCGTCGCGGTCGAGGTATTGCCGGGCAGTGCCTGGGCGGGTGGCCAGCGCTTGCGCCTGAGCGTGACCGACAACGGCATCGGCATCGCCCCGGCGATGCAGGAAAAGATCTTCGAGCGCTTCGTCCAGGCCAGCGAGGACGTGGCCCAGCGTTATGGCGGCACCGGGCTGGGGCTGGCCATCAGCAAGCATCTGGTGGAGTTGCTCGACGGGCGCATCGGCGTCGACAGCGAGGTCGGGCGCGGCAGCTGTTTCTGGTTCGAGCTGGACTTGTCGGCCGCCCAGGGCAGCGCTGCCGAAGTGCAGGCCGAGGGCCCGGCGGGGGGCCTGGATATCCTGGTGGTCGAGGATGTGGCGCTGAACCGCGAGGTCGCCAGCGGCCTGCTGGAAAGCGACGGGCATCGGGTCTGGCTGGCGGAAGAGGGCGAACAGGCCCTGGCGTTCTGCCGCCGCCAGCGTTTCGACCTGATGCTGCTGGATGTGCACCTGCCGGGCATCAGCGGCGTCGAGCTGTGCCAGCGCATCCGGGCCGGCGACGGGCCCAATCGCGACTGCCGGATCTTCGCCCTGACCGCCAGTGTGCAGCCGGCGCTGGTACGCAGTTACCTGGATGCCGGCATGCAAGGCATCCTCGCCAAGCCGCTGAAACTGCAAAACCTGCGCCAGGCCCTGGCCGGGCAGGCGCCGGTGAGGGAAGCGGTCCGGGACGACGCCAGCCTCGACTGGCCATTGCTGGAAACCCACCGCGCGCTGCTCGGGACACAGAAGCTCAACGGCCTGCTGGCGGTACTGCGCGACGCCGTGGCCCAGCAGCGCCCGGCGCTTGCACAGGCCATGGCGGCCGACGACTGTACCGAGGTCGCGCACCTGGCCCACCGCCTGGCCGGCAGCAGCGCGTCCCTCGGGCTGTGCGCCCTGGCCGAGGGGCTGCGAACGCTGGAGCGCGCGGCGCTGGCCAACGACGAACCGGCGGTGCGGGCCATGGCCGAGGCGGTGGACGCGCAGTTGCAGCAGGCGCAACGGACCCTGGCCCGGCTGCTGGACGCCTGACGTACAAAATCCTTACGACTTTTTACATCTTCGATCTTTCGGTTCAACGCGAACTTACATGGCTTTCCAATAATCGCTGCAACCGCGCCGGACGCGGTCTTCGAAGCTTATTGGAGATAATAATAATGAATGGCCGTAAAGCTGACCTTTCCCCGCGCCATGACGTCCTGTCATCCGCCGCGCACCTCACCGACCGCTGAGGTGCCGACATGAGCGAATCTATCGAACGCAAAGGCATCCACCTGACCCGGGCCCTCAAGAGCCGGCACATTTTCATGCTGTCGCTGGGCGGGGTGATCGGCACCGGGCTGTTCATGGGCTCGGGGGTGATCATCAACCAGGGCGGCCCGCTCGGGGCGATCCTGGCTTACCTGGTGGCGGGGTTCCTGATGTACCTGGTGATGGTCTGCCTGGGCGAGCTGTCGGTGCAGATGCCGGTGTCGGGCTCGTTCCAGACCCACGCCACCCGGTTCATCGGCCCGGCCACCGGCTTCATGATCGGCTGGGTGTACTGGATGAGCTGGGCCACCACCGTGGGCCTGGAGTTCACCGCGGCCGGGATGCTGATGGAACGCTGGTTCCCGGGCGTGCCGATCTGGTACTGGTCGGCGCTGTTCGTGGTGGTGCTGTTCGGCATCAACGCCCTGGCTACCCGGGCCTTCGGTGAGGCGGAATACTGGTTTTCCGGGATCAAGGTGGCGGCGATCCTGGGCTTCATCGTGGTCGGCGTGCTGGTGATCTTCGGCGCGATCCCGCTCACCAGCGGCGCGCCGGCGCCGATGTTCGGCAACCTGGTTGGCGATGCGCTGTTCCCCAACGGCCTGTCGGCGGTGTTCGCGGTGATGATGACCGTGGTTTACGCCTTCCAGGGCTGCGAGATCATGGGCGTGGCGGCGGGGGAGACCGACCAGCCGGAGAAGAGCATCCCGCGCGCGGTGCGCAACGTGGTGTTCCGAGTGCTGATTTTCTATGTGCTGGCGATCGTGGTGCTGTCGGCCATCGTGCCCTGGCAGCAGGCCGGGTTGATGGAGAGCCCGTTCGTCCAGGTGTTCGACATGGTCGGCATTCCCTATGCCGCCGACCTGATGAATTTCGTGATCCTCACCGCGATTCTCTCGGTCGGCAACTCGGGCCTCTATGCCTCGACCCGCATCCTCTGGGCCATGTCCAAGACCGGCATGGCGCCCCAGGGCCTGTCGCCGCTGAGCAAGCGCGGCGTGCCGTTGCGGGCCCTGGGCATCACCCTGTGCTTCGCGCTGATCTCGCTGATGACCAGCTTCGTCGCCGCCGACACCCTGTTCATGGTGCTGATGGCCGTGAGCGGCATGTCCGGCACCGTGACCTGGATCGTCATCGCCCTGGCGCAGTACAAGTTCCGCCGCGCCTACCTGCGCGACGGCGGCAGGCTCGAAGACCTGAAGTACCGCGCGCCGTGGTTCCCGGTCCTGCCGCTGCTGTGCATTGCCCTGTGCTGCTCGCTGTTCGTGTTCCTGGCCATGGATGAGACCCAGCGCCCGTCGCTGTACTGGGGCTTCGGCTTCATTGCGATCTGCTACGGCGCCTACTACCTGGTGCAGCGCAAACGGGCGCTGCCGCTGGCACCGAGCGTACCGGTGTAGGCCGGGCAACCCACACACAACGCGACAGGCGACTGTCGCGTTTTTTTTCGTGGGTACCCGTAGCCGCTGCCGAGCCCCAGCGAGGCAGCGATCGGCCCGCAGGGCCGCCAAACCTGGCCCCGCGCAGGATCTGGAAAACGTGGTGCCTGCCTGGCGAGTCCTGCGGCCTCGATCGCAGCCTCGCCAGGGCTCGGCAGCGGCTACAGGGGACGGGTTCCGGCAGGTGGTTTCGCGGTGTTTTTGGCATCGATGCAAATCGATTCCGCGGGCTGACGCGCTTTGTGTAGCCGCTGCCGAGCCCCAGCGAGGCTGCGATCGGCCCGCAGGGCCGCCAAACCTGCCACCGCGCAGTATCTGGAAAAAACGCGGTGCCTGCCCGGCGAGTCCTGCGGCCTCGATCGCAGCCTCGCCAGGGCTCGGCAGCGGCTACAGGGGGATGGGGTTCCGGCAGGTGGTTTCGCGGCGTTTTTGGCATCGATGCAAATCGATTCCACGGGCTGACGCGCTTTGTGTAGCCGCTGCCGAGCGCAGCGAGGCTGCGATCGGCCCGCAGGGCCGCCAAACCTGGCGCCGCGCAGGATCTGGAAAACGTGGTGCCTGCCCGGCGAGTCCTGCGGCCTCGATCGCAGCCTCGCCAGGGCTCGGCAGCGGCTACGGGGGATGGGGTTCCGGCAGGTGGTTTCGCGGCGTTTTTGCCATCGATGCAAATCGGTTCTTGCGGCTGCCATGCCTTGTGTAGCCGCTGCCGAGCCCCAGCGAGGCTGCGATCGGCCCGCAGGGCCGCCAAACCTGACGCCCGCGCAATATCTGGAAAAAACGCGGTGCCCGCCCGGCGAGTCCTGCGGCCTCGATCGCAGCCTCGCCAGGGCTCGGCAGCGGCTACGGGAGTGGGGTTCCGGCAGGTGGTTTCGCGGCGTTTTTGGCATCGATGCAGATCGGTTCTTGCGGCTGACCTGCCTTGTGTAGCCGCTGCCGAGCGTAGCGAGGCTGCGATCGGCCCGCAGGGCCGCCAAACCTGGCGCCCGCGCAATATCTGGAAAAACGCGGTGCTCTGCCTGGCGAGTCCTGCGCCCTCTGTAGCCAGTTGTACAAAGTTGTAACGCAGTCTCGGGACTCTACGCCGCTACCGAAAAATACCTTAATAAAAACAATCGGATAGCGAATTTTTTTGGCTGTTACAAGGGCCCGGTCCGTCGATTGTTTCCTTGCTGAACACTCGTTTAGTATCGCTCCCAAGTCGTCTTCACCTCACGCCAAACACAATAATTCGAGGCCTTACATGACCACTTCATCGTCACTGCTCAGCCGGGTCGAGGCAGGCGTCGCCTGGATCACCCTCAACCGCACGGCGCAGCGCAATGCGCTGGACATTCCCACCCTCAAGCAACTCCACGCCTTGCTGGACGACAGCAACGCCGACCCGGCGGTACGCGCCGTGGTGCTGACCGGCAGCGGTCGCAGTTTCTGCGCCGGCGCCGACCTTGCCGAATGGGCCGAGGCCGAGGCCCGGGGCGCCCTGGAAAGCTACGGCTGGACCGAAACCGCGCATGCCCTGATGAGCCGCCTGTACAGCCTCGACAAACCCACCATCGCCGCGATCAACGGCACCGCGGTGGGGGCCGGCATGGACCTGAGCCTGTGCTGCGACCTGCGCATCGCCGGGCAATCGGCGCGCTTCAAGGCCGGCTACACCGGCATGGCTTATTCGCCGGACGCCGGCGCCAGCTGGCACCTGCCACGCCTGATCGGCACCGAGCAGGCCAAGCGCCTGCTGTTTCTCGACGAGCTCTGGAGCGCCGAGCGCGCCCTGGCGGCGGGGCTGGTCGGCGAGGTGTGCGCCGACGAGCAACTGCTGGCGGTCGCCGGCGAGCTGGCCGCGCGCCTGGCCAGTGGCCCGACCTTCGCCTTCGCCCAGACCAAACGCCTGATGCGCGAAGGCGGCGACCGCAGCCTGCCCGAGCAACTGCGCGCCGAGCTGGCCGCCGGGCTGCTCTGCGGGCGCAGCGCCGACGGCGCCGAAGCCTTGCGCGCGGCCACGGAAAAACGCCTGCCGAATTTCATCGGCCGCTAACCCCGACCCCACTAAAAAAAACCACAGGTAGCGCCATGAATTTCCAGCTGACCCAGGAACAAGAAATGCTGGTGGACGCGGTTCGCAGCTTCGTCGCCAAGGAACTGTTGCCCCATGAAGACGCGGTGGACCGCGCCGACGAAGTCGCGCCGGAACTGGCCGCGCAGATTCGCGGCAAGGCCATCGCCGCCGGTTTCTACGCCTTCAACATGCCCGAGGAAGTCGGCGGCGGTGGCCTCGACTACCTGTCCCAGGCGCTGATCGAACGCGAACTGGCGAAGTGCTCGTGGGCCCTGCATGTGTTCGTCGCGCGGCCCTCGAAAATCCTCATGGCCTGCACCGGCCAGCAGATCGACGACTACCTGCTGCCCTGCATCCAGGGCGAGAAGATCGACTGCTTCGCCCTCACCGAGCCGGGCGCCGGTTCCGACGCCAATGCGATCAAGACCCGTGCGGTACGCGACGGCGGCGACTTCGTGCTCAATGGCGGCAAGCACTTCATCAGCCATGCCGGGCACGCCGATTTCGCCATCGTCTTCGCGGTGACCGACACCTATCAGCACAACGGTCGCCCACGCAACGCCGTGACCGCCTTCCTGGTGGACCGCGACACCCCGGGCCTGACCATCCGCCGCGGGCCCAAGTGCGTGAGCAACCGCGGTTACCACACCTTCGAGATGTTCTTCGACGACTGCCGCGTGCCAGCGTCCAAGGTGCTCGGCGAGGTCGGCAAGGGCTGGGAAGTGGCCAACGCCTGGCTCACCGCCGGGCGGGTGATGGTCGCCGCTAACTGCGTTGGCCAGGCCCAGCGGGCGCTAGACCTGTCGCTGCAATGGGCGGCGGACCGCCGGCAGTTCGGCCAGCCCATCGGCAGTTATCAGGGCGTGTCGTTCAAGCTGGCCGACATGGCCACGCAGATCCGCGCCGCCGAACTGCTGACCCTGCACACCGCCTGGAAAATGGACCAGGGCAGCATGACCGACGGCGAAGCCGGCATGGCCAAGCTGTTCGCCAGCGAAGTGCTGGGGCGGGTGGCCGACGAAGCGGTGCAGATTTTCGGCGGCATGGGCCTGATGGACGAAGGGCCGGTGGAGCGCATCTGGCGCAACGCGCGGATCGAGCGGATCTGGGAAGGCACCTCGGAGATCCAGCGCCACATCATTTCCCGTGAACTGCTGCGCCCATTGCTGCGTTGAGCGGCCGGAGAACGCCATGTCCCAGACTCTTCGCGACAATCTCAAGCGCCTGCTCGCGCCGCGCCACCTGGCTTTCGTCGGCGGCCGCGGCATGGCCCGGGCCCTGCGGCGCTGTGCCGAGGGCGGCTATTGCGGCCCGATGTGGCTGGTCAACCCGCAGCACGACAGCCTGGAAGGCGTGCCGTGCGTGCGTAGCGTGGCCGAGCTGCCCTGTGGCCCGGACGCGGTATTCGTCGCCACCAACCGCGAGCTGACCCTGGCCTGCGTCGCCGAACTGGCGGCCAAGGGCGCGGGCGGGGCGATCTGCTACGCCTCGGGGTTCGCCGAGACCGGCGCCGAAGGCCAGGCCCTGCAACAACGGTTGCTGGCGGCGGCCGGCGACATGGCCTTGCTCGGCCCCAACTGCTACGGCCTGCTCGACTACCTGCACCGCTCGGCGCTATGGCCGGTGGCCCACGGCGGCCAGCCGGTGGAGCGGGGCGTGGCGGTGCTGACCCAGAGCGGCAACTTCGCCTACAACCTGTCGATGAGCGATCGCTCGCTGCCGGTGGCCTACATGGCTTCGGTGGGCAACCAGGCGCAACTGGGCATCGCCGAACTGATGGACGTGCTGCTCGACGAGCCGCGGGTCACCGCCATCGGCCTGCACCTGGAGGGCCTGAAGAACGTCCCCGGGTTTGCCCGGGCGGCCTACAAGGCGCTGCAGCGGGGAATTCCGATCGTGGCGCTGAAAACCGGGGTGTCGCAGATCGGTGCCGAACTGGCCCTGAGCCACACCAGTTCGCTGTCCGGTTCCGATGCGCTGTACGACAGCCTGTTCGCCAGGCTCGGGGTGATCCGCGTCAGCGGCCCGGTGAGCTTTGTCGAGACCCTCAAGGCCGCGGCCTGCGGCCGGCTGCCCGGCGGCAACAGCCTGGTGGCGCTGGCCTGCTCCGGCGGCGACGCCGGGTTGATCGCCGACTACGCCGAGCGCAACGACTTGCGCTTGCCCGGGCTCGATGCCGGCCAGCGCGACGAGCTGGCCACGGTCCTGCCGACCTACGCCAACCTGGTCAATCCGCTGGATTTCACCACGGCGATCTGGGGCGACGCCCAGGCATTGGAACGCATGCTCGACAGCGCCCTGCGCAGCCCGGCGGATGCGGCGATGCTGGTGCTCGATTACCCGGCCGAATTCACGGGCGAGCGCCCGGAGTGCGACCTGCTGCTGGAGCTGTATTGCGCGGCGCTGGTGCGCCATGGCAAAGGCGGTTTCGTCACCTCGGCCTTTCCCGAGCTGTTGCCGCGCGCTGCCCGCGAACGCCTGCATGCCCAGGGCGTGGCAGCGTTGCAGGGGGTGGAGGAAGGGCTGGCGGCGTGGGGGCGGATCGCCGGCTATTCGCAGCGTCGCCAGGCGCTGCTGGACCTTGGCGAAGCGGCCCTGGTGCCGCTGTGCCCGCCGGCCTTGCCGGGCCGCGGGCGGTTGCTCGACGAGTGGCAATCGAAACAGGCCCTGCAGGCTTTCGGCCTGACGGTGCCCAAGGGCGTGCAGAGCACGCCGGACGAGGCGCTGGCGGCCGCCGAGGCGCTGGGCTACCCGCTGGTGCTCAAGGCCCTCAGCGCGCAACTGCCGCACAAGACCGAAGCCGGCGCCGTGGCGCTCGACCTGCGGGACACCGCGGCCGTCGACGCGGCCCTGGGGCAGATGCGCGCGCGCCTCGCCGCCCTGGCGCCGCCGGTGGCGTTCGACCGGGTGCTGCTGGAACCCATGGCCAGCGCGCCGCTGGCCGAGCTGATCGTCGGCATCAAGCGTGAGAGCGATTTCGCCCTGGCGCTGGTGATCGGCGCCGGCGGGGTGCTGGTGGAATTGCTCAAGGACAGCCGCTGCCTGCTGCTGCCGACCACCCCCGGGGCGATTCGCGCCGCCGTGCTGGAACTGCGCAGCGCGCCGTTGTTGCAAGGCTTTCGCGGGCGCGCCGCGGCGGACCTCGATGCCCTGGTGGCGGCCATCGGCGCGGTGGCGGACTACGCCTGCGAGAACGCCGGGCAACTGCTCGAACTGGATGTGAACCCACTGTTGGTCGGTGCCCACGGCACCGTCGCGGTCGATGCGTTGATACGCCTCGGCCACGCTTGAGGAGAGGACCATGCACGACACTACCTTGACCGGCGGCCAGGCCCTGGTGCGCCTGCTCGCCAACTATGGCGTCGATACCGTGTTCGGCATTCCCGGCGTGCACACGCTGGAGCTGTACCGCGGCCTGCCCGGCAGCGGCATCCGCCATGTCCTGGCCCGGCATGAGCAGGGCGCGGGTTTCATGGCCGACGGTTACGCCCGGACCAGTGGCAAGCCGGGGGTGTGCTTTGTCATCACCGGCCCCGGGGTGACCAACGCCGCCACCGCCATCGGCCAGGCCTATGCCGACTCGATCCCGCTGCTGGTGATTTCCAGCGTCAACCACACGGCCAGCCTGGGCAAGGGCTGGGGCTGCCTGCACGAGACCCAGGACCAGCGCGCGATGACCGCGCCGATCACCGCGTTCTCGGCGCTGGCCCTGAGCACCGAGGACCTGCCCGAGCTGATTGCCCGGGCCTACGCGGTGTTCGACAGCGAGCGCCCGCGGCCGGTGCACATCTCGGTGCCGCTGGACGTGCTGGCCGCGCCCGTGGCCCGCGACTGGAGCCATGACGTGGTACGGCGGCCGGGCCGCGGCCTGCCCGCCGCCGAGGGGCTGGATCGGGCGGCGGCCCGGTTGTACGGGGCGAAACGGCCGATGATCATCGCCGGTGGCGGGGCACTGGGCGCGGCGCAGGAGCTGCACGCGCTCAGCACCCGGCTGGCCGCGCCGTTTTTCAGCAGCGTCGCCGGCAAGGGCCTGCTGGCGCCGGAGGCGCCGCTGAATGCCGGGGCGACCCTGTGCGTCGAACCGGGCTGGCAACTGATCGGCGAGGCCGATGTGGTGCTGGCGGTGGGCACCGAGATGGCCGACACCGACTTCTGGCGCGAACGCCTGCCGCTCAACGCCGAGCTGCTGCGGGTGGACATCGACCCGCGCAAGTTCAACGACTTCTACCCCTGCGCCGTGGCCCTGCAGGGCGATGCGCGCCAGACCCTCGCGGCCTTGCTGCAACGCTTGCCGGCAACACCGCGCGACGCCAGTGCGGCCAGCGCCGCGGTGGCGCGCCTGCGGGCGGCGGTGCGCGACACCCTGGGCCCGTTGCAGTCGCTGCACCGGGCGATCCTCGAACGGGTGGCCGTCGAGTTGCCGTCGCAGGCCTTTATCAGCAGCGACATGACCCAGCTGGCCTACACCGGCAATTACCTGTACCCCAGCCGCGCCAGCCGCAGCTGGTTGCACCCCACGGGCTACGGCACCCTGGGCTATGGCCTGCCGGCGGGGATCGGCGCCACGTTCGGCGCGCCCGGGCGGCCGGGCCTGGTGCTGGTCGGCGACGGCGGGTTCCTCTACACCGCCCAGGAGCTGGCGACCGCCGTCGAGGAACTGGACAGCCCGCTGGTGGTGCTGTTGTGGAACAACGACGCACTGGGGCAGATCCGCGACGACATGCTCGACCTGAACATCGAGCCCATCGGCGTACTGCCGCGCAACCCGGATTTCGCCGCCCTGGGCCGCGCCTTCGGTTGCACCGTGGCGCAGCCGCGCAGCCTCGACGAACTGCAAGCCGAGTTGCGCCAGGGCTTCGCTCGCGACGGCGTGACCCTGATCGAACTCAAGCACGCCTGTGCCCGCTGACCCACCCATTTGCGAGGAATGACTGCCATGCGTTTTTCCGATCTGACCCAACGAATCGCCGGCGACGGCGCCGCTGCCTGGGACATCCACTACCGGGCCCTGGCGCGTCAGGAGCAGGGCGAAGACATCCTGCTGCTGTCGGTCGGCGATCCGGATTTCGACACCCCGGTGCCGATCGTCCAGGCGGCGATCGACAGCCTGCTGTCCGGCCATACCCATTACAGCGAAGTGCGCGGCAAGCGCGCGCTGCGCGAGAGCATCGCCCGGCGCCACGGCCAGCGCAGCGGCCAGGCGGTGAGCGCCGACCAGGTAACGGTGCTGGCTGGCGCCCAGTGCGCGTTGTTCAGCGTCGCCCAGTGCGTGCTCAACCCGGGCGACGAGGTGATAGTCGCCGAACCGATGTACGTCACCTACGAGGCGGTGTTCGGCGCCTGTGGCGCGGTGGTGGTGCCGGTGCCGGTACGTTCGCAGAACGGCTTCCGGGTCCTGCCGGCGGACGTTGCCGCGCGCATCACCCCGCGCACCCGCGCCCTGGCCCTGAACAGCCCGCACAACCCCTCGGGCGCCAGCCTGCCGCGCGCCACCTGGCAGGCCCTGGCCGAGCTGTGCATCGCCCATGATCTGTGGCTGATTTCCGACGAGGTCTACAGCGAGCTGCTGTTCGAGGGCGAGCACGTCAGCCCGGCCAGCCTGCCGGGCATGGCCGAGCGCACGGCGACCCTCAACAGCCTGTCGAAGTCCCATGCCATGACCGGCTGGCGGGTGGGCTGGGTAGTGGCGCCGCCGGCGCTGGCGGCGCACCTGGAAAACCTGGCGCTGTGCATGCTCTACGGCTCGCCGGACTTTATCCAGGACGCCGCGGTGGTGGCGCTGGACAGCGGCCTGCCGGAACTGGCGGCGATGCGCGAGGCGTATCGCCAGCGCCGCGACCTGGTCTGCGAGTGCCTGGCCGATTGCCCCGGCGTGCGGGCGCTGAAGCCCGATGGCGGGATGTTCGTGATGGTCGATATCCGCCAGACCGGGCTCAGTGCCCAGGCTTTCGCCGACCGCCTGCTGGAGCGCCATGGCGTCTCGGTGCTGGCCGGCGAAGCCTTTGGCCCGAGCGCGGCCGGGCACATCCGCCTGGGCCTGGTACTGGGCGCGGCGCCACTGCGCGAGGCCTGCCTGCGCATCGCCCGTTGCGCCCGCGAACTGCTGGAGGCGCCAGCCCATGCATGACTACCCGCGATTGTTTATCGACGGCGCCTGGCGCCAGCCTTCGGGGCAGGGCGTGGCCGAGGTCTTCAACCCGGCCACCGAGGCCGTGGTCGGCCGGGTGCCGCTGGGCGACGAGCGCGATGTCGAGCGCGCCGTGGCCGCCGCGCGGCGGGCCTTCGACGGCTGGTCGCGGACCCCCTCCAGCGTGCGCGCCGGCTATATCCGCGCGTTGGTGGAGCAGTTGCGCCAGGGGGCCGACGAGATGGCCGCGCTGATCACCGCCGAGCTCGGCATGCCGGTGCAGTGGTGCCGCGCGGTGCAGGTCGACGGGCCCATCGTCGGCCTGGAACAGTACGTCGTACTCACCGCGCTGATGGACGAGGTGCGCGAGGTCGGCAACTCCCTGGTGGTCCGCGAGCCGGTGGGCGTCTGTGCCTTCATCAACCCCTGGAACTACCCCTTGCACCAGCTGCTCGGCAAACTCGCGCCGGCCCTGGCGGCGGGGTGCACGGTGGTGGTCAAGCCGAGCCAGGAAACCCCGCTACATGCCTTCCTGCTGGCCCGGATGATCGAGGCCACGGGCCTGCCGGCCGGGGTGTTCAACCTGGTCAGCGGGCCGGGGGCGAAGGTCGGCGAAGCGCTGGCCCGGCACCCGGACGTGGACCTGCTGTCGTTCACCGGCTCCACCGGCGCCGGGGTGCGCGTGGCCCAGGCCGCCGCGCCTTCGGTGAAGCGGGTGTGCCTGGAGCTGGGCGGCAAGTCGCCGCTGCTGATCGGCGAGGACGCCGACCTGGCCGCGGCGGTGCGCTATGGCGTGCAGGACGTGATGATCAACTCTGGCCAGACCTGCACCGCGCTGACCCGCATGCTGCTGCCGGCCCGGCGCTATGCCGAGGCGCTGGAACTGGCGGTGGAAGAAACGCGCCGCCTGGTGCTGGGCGACCCGCTGGACCCGCGCAGTTTCCTCGGGCCGATGTGCTCGGCGGCCCAGCGCCGCACCGTGCAGGACTACCTGCGCCTGGGCCGGGAGGAGGGCGCGCGGCTGTTGTGTGGCGACGAGCCGTTGGACGGTTTCGCGCGTGGCCATTACCTGCGGCCGGCGCTGTTCGCCGACGTCGACAATCGCATGCGCATCGCCCAGGAAGAAATCTTCGGCCCGGTGCTGTGCCTGATTCCCTATGCCGACGAGGCCCAGGCCGTGGCCCTGGCCAACGATTCGCCGTTCGGCCTGTCCAGCGCTGTCTGGGCGGCGGACGCCGGGCGCGCCCTGGGGCTGGCTCGACAACTGCGCGCCGGGCAGTGTTTCATCAACGGCGCGGCGTTCAATTACCAGGCGCCCTTCGGTGGCTACAAGCAGTCCGGCAACGGTCGCGAATGGGGCGAGGAAGGCCTGGCCGAATTTGTCGAGATCAAGGCGATCCAGTGCTGAGGCACCCCCAAACTCTTGCAATCTGTTCAAGGAACCCCTTCATGAATGTACTGATCGTCCACGCGCACCCCGAGCCGCAATCCTTCACCGCCGCCCTGCGCGACCAGGCGCGGGCGACCCTCGAGGCCCAGGGCCACCAGGTGCAGGTCAGCGACCTGTACGCGATGCAGTGGAACCCGGTGGCCAGCGCCGCGGACTTTTCCTCGCGGGAGAACCCCGACTACCTGGTGTATGCCCTGGAGCAGCGCCTGGGGGTGAAAAGCCAGTCGATCGCCGCGGACATCCGGCAGGAGCTGGACAAGCTGTTGTGGGCCGACCTGCTGATCCTGAATTTCCCGATCTTCTGGTTTTCCGCGCCGGCGATGCTCAAGGGCTGGATCGACCGGGTGCTGGTGTCCGGGGTGTGCTACGGCGGCAAGCGGTTCTACGACCAGGGCGGCCTGGCCGGCAAGAAGGCGCTGGTCAGCGTGACCCTGGGCGGGCGCGAGCACATGTTCGGCGAAGGCGCGATCCATGGCCCGCTCGAAGACATGCTGCGGCCGATCCTGCGCGGCACCCTGGCCTATGTCGGTTTCGAGGTGCTGCAACCCTTCGTCGCCTGGCATGTGCCGTACATCAGCGAGCAGGCCCGGGGCGAGTTCCTGGAGCGTTACCGCCAGCGCCTGGAAGGGCTGGACGCCGAGCGGCCGCTGGTGTTTCCGCGCCTGGCGCAGTTCGACGAGGCGCTGTACCCGCTGGCGTGAGTGCCCGGCAGCCGGTCGCCCGGGTTTGCCGGGAGGGCCGGGCAGCTGCCAGACTGGCGCTCCTGTCACCTCCCGCGGAGCGCTTGCATGGCTGCCTCTTTCCCGCCGTCGCCGTTGCTGTCGACCACTCACCTGGGCGTCGCGCTCAGGCGCTGGCGCCTGTTGCACCGGGTCAAGCAGGAGCATGCGGCGCAGTTGTTCAAGGTCGCCCAGTCGACCATTTCCCGTTGGGAAAACGGCGTGCAGGCCATGGAGCCGCCGGAGCAGGCGCGGCTCGAACAATTACTGGCGGCCCGCCTGCACGCGGCGGCCGACCAGGCCCTGGCGCGGCTGGTCAACGACAACCCGCGGCCCGTGCATTTGGTGTGCGACCTGACCCACCGCCTGCTGGCTTGTTCGCCGGCGCGGGCGGCGCAGTTCTCGGTGCCGCTCGGCGAGCTGCTGGGCGAATCGCTGTGGCGCTTTTGCACGGCCGAGATCGTCCGCCAGGAGGCGGCGCTGGACGATCTGGGCTGGCGCAGCCTGCTGGCGCCGCCTTCCCTGGAGTTCGTCAGCGGGGCCAACGATTGCGCCATCGTGCCGATCCATCAGAGCCTCTGCCGCTGGACCCGCCTGACCCTGTCCGACGGCACGGCGGCGCGCCTGGTGGAAACCCTCTGACGAGTTCCCGGGCCCGGTGCGCATATTTTATCCGTGGACCCGCGGCAAGCCGCTGCCTAACCTTGTGCCTTCGATGATCGCCGGCCGCGCTGTGGCGCCGGCGCCCGACAGCAGGAAACCGCGTGATGACTGACGAAACCCTCAACGGCAAACTGGCGTTCCTGCGCGAAGCGGAACGGCTCAAGGACGTGCTGCGCAGCGCCCACACCTCCGGCGGCCGCCAGGAAAGCACCGCCGAACACAGTTGGCGCCTGTGCCTGATGGTGCTGGTTTTCGAGCAGGAACTGGCCGGCCTGGACCTGCTGAAACTGCTCAAGCTGTGTGTGATCCATGATCTGGGCGAGGCGATCCACGGCGATATCCCGGCGGTGAGCCAGGCGGCCCATCCGCACAAGAGCGAGCAGGAACGCGCCGACCTGTTGCAGTTGACCCGTAGCCTGCCGCCCTCGCTGCGCGCGAGCTTGCTCGGCTTGTGGGAAGAATATGAAGCCGCCGCTACGCCAGAGGCGCAGGCGGTCAAGGCGCTGGACAAGCTGGAGACCCTGCTGCAACACAATCAGGGGCGCAACCCGGACGATTTCGACTACGGCTTCAACCTGGGTTACGGTCGCCGCTACACCAGCGCCACGCCGCTGTTCCAGGCGCTGCGCGAACGGGTCGACGAAGACACCCGGCAGCGCCTGCGGCAGCAGGCATCGAACCAAGCCTGAAGCCCGCAGCGGCTGAACCTTTTCATCGTTTGCAACGAGGCCACATGACTGTACGGATTCGACCTGAACATCCTGGCGACATCGCCGCCATCGAAGCCCTGACCCGCGAAGCCTTCCTCACCGAGGCGCATTCGAGCCATACCGAGCAGTACATCGTCAACGCCCTGCGCGACGCGGGCGTGCTCAGCCTGTCGTGGGTCGCCGAGCGCGACGGCGCGGTGATCGGCCATGCGTCCCTGTCGCCGGTGACCCTGAGCCAGGGCGAACCCGGCTGGTACGGCCTGGCGCCGGTCTCGGTGCTGCCGGCGTATCAGGGGCAGGGCGTCGGCTCGGCGCTGGTCCGCCAGTTGCTGGCGCAGCTCCAGGCCCAGGGCGCGGCCGGCTGCGTGGTGCTGGGCGACCCCGGCTATTACGGTCGTTTCGGCTTCCTTGCCCACGCCGGGCTGACGCTGCCGGGCGTGCCGGCGGAGTACTTCCAGGCGTTGTCGTTCGGCGCTGCCGTGCCCCGGGGCGAGGTGAGCTTCCATCCGGCGTTCGCGGCCCAGGCTCCCGATTGAGCCGGGGCGCGATAGCGCTTGCAGGCAAACAGGGCCGCCCTCGGGGCGGCCTTTTCATGCTCGGGCTGTGTCGCGCTATCGCAGTGTGGCGTCTTGGCAGTTGCAGGCTCGGCTATGCTGCACAGTCGACGGCCGGTCCACGGCCGATGTCCCCACCTTGAGCATCAAGAGCGCCATGAGAACCTCCACCCAGCAGATGTTGCTCCGCGAAATCGCCGACTGGCGCCACCGCGGCCTGATCGATGCCGAGTCGCAGCAGCGGCTTGGCGCCTTGTACGAACGCCCCGAACACCGCTTGTCCACGGTGCTGCAATGGCTGGGGATCGGCGCCGTATTGCTGATCGGCATGGCGGTGCTGGGCGGGCTGGGCCTGCTGGCCGGATCGGTGCTGGTGGGCGCCGTGCTGTTCTTTGCCGCCGGGGCCGGGCTGTGGCTGCTCGGCGCCAGGCTGGCCCGCGATCCGGCGCGGCGCATGCCGGTCACCGGGGTGGCGATCCTCACCATCGGCCTGATCCTGATGGGCGCCAGCCTGTTGCTCGGCAGCGCCGACAGCGAGTCCGGCGAGTTCGGCAACGTGCCGCTGGCCTTGCTGGCCACCGCGGCGCTGAGCATCGCCACCGCCTACGGCTATCGCCTGCGCTGGCCGTTGCTGCTGGGCTTGCTGTGCCTGTTCCATGGCCTGGGCTCGTGGGAGCGGTATGGCGGCTCCGGCAGCTACTACTTCGATATCCAGGACCCGCGGTCGATGGCCGTGATCGCCGCGCTGACCGCGGCCCTGGGGCTGTGGCACCAGCAGGCCGAGGACGGTGCCTTGCGCCGCTTCAGCGGTTTCGGGCGGCTGTACGTGATCTTCGGGCTGCTGTATTTCAACTGCTCGCTGTGGTTCCTCAGCCTGGAGGATCCCTACCACCAGACCCTGACCTGGACCCTGTTGTTCACCCTCGGCGCCATCGCCCAACTGGTGATCGGCGCACGCTTCAAGCATCCCGGCTTCACCGGCTTCGGCGTGGTGTTCCTGGGCATCGACCTGTACACGCGCTTTTACGAATACGCCTGGGAACACCTGAGCGCCGCGCTGTTCTTCGCCGTGGCCGGGGCGGTCGGGATGCTCCTGGGCTGGTTGTTCGAACGCACCGCGCTGCGCGCCGGGGAGGCTGGCCAATGAGCCCGGATCGACGCAATCGCCAGGTGCGCAACGCCCTGGACCAATGGCTACGCGACGGCTTGATCGACACCCCGGCCCACGCGCGGCTCGCCGCGCTGTACCCGCTCGGTCGCTGGGACTGGCGGTCCCTGGGGCGCTGGTTCCTGACCTTCGGCGCCATCAGCCTGGCGGCGGGGTTGCTGATTTTCCTGCATGAGCACCTGACGTTCACCTTGCCGAAACTGGCGGCCGGCCTCGGCGTGCTGATGGTCGGGTTGTTTGGCGCCGGACGCTGGTCGCTGGGCAAGCGATTGGCGCTGCTCGGCGCGGCCCTGGAGCTGCTCGGCGGCTTTGCCCTGATCGGCCTGAGCCTGGTGCTGGGGATGATCTACTCCGACGGCTCGGGCAACTGGCCGGCGCTGCTGCTCGTCGACCTGCTGCTCCTGCTGGCGCTCAGCTACCTGTTGCACAACGCCTTGCTGCTGACCTTGTGCAGCGTGTTGTTCTTCATCTGGTTCGGCGGGCGCAGCGGTTATGAGTCGGGCTGGGGCGCCTACTGGTTCGGCATGAACTATCCGCTGCGGTTTCTCGGGGCGGCGCTGGCCATGGCCCTGTTCGGCTTTGTGCACCTGTGGGGCGAGGCGCTGTGGCTGTCCCGTTATCGCGGTTTCGCCAAGGTGTGGATTTCCGCTGGCCTGTTCATGGCGCAGATGTCGTTGTGGTTGCTGTCGCTGTTCGGCAGCTACGACCTGATCGACGGCCCCTGGCACCTGGCCGAGGCCGGCGAGCTGGTGTTGTTCAACGGCCTGTGGGCGGCTTTCAGCCTGGGCCTGCTGGCGCTGGGCATCCGCCTGCGGTTTTCCATGCTGGTGGGCTACGGCGCGACCTTCTTCATCATCCAGCTGTACACGCTGTTCTTCACCCAGCTGGCCGAGACGCTGGGCTGGTTCGTCAGCCTGCTGCTCGCGGGCGGCAGCCTGCTGGGGCTGGTGGTCTGGCTGGAAGGGCAGCGGCAGAAACGCCGCGGTGCGGCGGCGCAGGCCGGGCAATCCGCGTAGCGGGCGGGTGGCCCATGCCCTGGGTGCCAGGGCATGGGCAGGCGACGGTCGTCAGGCCGTCAGGCGTTTTTCGATATCCCGATAGGTTTCGCTGTCGGTGGCGGCCAGCAGTTTGCGGCCGTCCTTGAAGGTGGCGATGAAGGTCACCTCGGTTTCCTTGCCGGCCATCAGGTAGCCGGCAATGGCACCCACCGGGCCGAGCAGCATGGCGCCGGCGATGCCGTAGCCGATGGCGTCCCTGTTGGTGATGCTGTCCTGTGTCGCGATTTCCAGGCGCTTGAAGGCCGAGGTCTTGACCTCGACCCCGGGGGAAGGGTTGGTCGCGGTGGCCAACCGGAAGACTCCCTGACGGTACTCACCATTCCCTTGTAGAAAATCACCAGCCAATACGTTGATCGTTGCCATGTTGAATATCCTTGTTCAAGCATTGCGGAACTGACCATACAGCGCTGCCCGGCACCCTCCGTCAATGAGGGGGCGATGAAGGGCGTTACCGCTGATCGGGGATGTTGCGATTCACAGCTTCGGCCTGGAGTGTAGCCCCGGGATTGATCCAGGTCAGTGCGCTGGTCGGCCTGTGCTACCGCTCGTCCGGTCGGCCAGGCGCGGCTTGTGGCGCTGTTCTGGGCACCGCTGGCGGTGGCGCGAATGGATGTTAAGAAATGTTAGATTGAAAAAATACTTCACATAATCCGTTCATTGGTGGATGATCGGTCGCAACCTGTAGGACAACCCCATAACAAGAGATCACAGGACTACCCACATGCCCATCCAGGTCGTCTCGCCTCATCTGCCCGGCGCTGCGTTCGCCCGGCCTCGGTTGCCCGAACCCCTTCGTCTCGTGCGGCCCGCCGCCTGCGTCAAGCCGCTGTCTTCCCCTGGAGTCCCCCATGAATAACAAGAATGTCGGTGTCATCGGCCTGGGCGCGATGGGCCTGGGCATTGCCCGCTCGCTGCTGCGCGCGGGCTTCAATGTGCATGCCTGCGATGTGCGCGAAGCGGTCACCCAGCAGTTCGCCAGCGAAGGCGGGGTGGCCTGCGCGTCGCCGGCACAGATGGCCGAGGCCTGCGAGGTGATCGTTACCGTCGTGGTCAATGCCGAGCAGACCGAAACCGTGCTGTTCGGTGAAGGCGGGGCGGTGGCGGCCTTGCGCCCGGGCAGCCTGGTGATCGGCTGCGCCACCGTGGCGCCGACCTACGCCGTGGAGCTGGGCCAGCGCCTGGGCGAGCAGGGCCTGCTGTACCTGGATGCGCCGATCTCCGGTGGCGCGGCCAAGGCCGCCGCCGGCGAGATGACCATGATGACCTCCGGCCCGGCTGCGGCCTATGCCCAGGCCGAAGCGGTGCTGGCCGGCATGGCGGGCAAGGTCTATCGCCTGGGCGACGCCCACGGCCTGGGTTCCAAGGTCAAGATCATCAACCAGCTGCTGGCCGGGGTGCACATCGCCGCGTCCGCCGAAGCCATGGCCCTGGGCCTGCGCGAAGGGGTGGACGCCGATGCCCTGTACGAAGTGATCACCCACAGCGCCGGCAATTCCTGGATGTTCGAGAACCGCGTGCCGCACATTCTCAAGGCCGACTACACGCCGCTGTCGGCGGTGGACATTTTCGTCAAGGACCTGGGCCTGGTGCTGGATACCGCCCGCGCCAGCAAATTCCCGCTGCCGCTGTCGGCCACCGCGCACCAGATGTTCATGCAGGCCTCCAGCGCCGGCTTCGGCCGCGAGGACGACTCGGCGGTGATCAAGATTTTCCCGGGCATCGACCTGCCGACCGCCAAGCCAGAGCCTGTCTGAGGAGCGTTTCATGACCCATTCCACCGCACGCCCGCTGCTGGGCTGCATCGCCGACGACTTCACCGGCGCCACGGACCTGGCCAACATGCTGGTGCGCGGCGGCATGCGCACGGTGCAGAGCATCGGCATTCCGAGCCGCGAAGTGGCGGCCGGGCTCGACGCCGACGCCATCGTCATCGCCCTCAAGTCGCGCACCCTGCCGGTTGCCGAGGCGGTCGAGCAATCCCTCGCCGCGCTGGACTGGCTGCGCCAGCAGGGCTGCGAGCAGATCTTCTTCAAGTACTGCTCGACCTTCGATTCCACCGCCGCCGGCAATATCGGCCAGGTCAGCGAGGCCCTGCTCAAGGCCCTCGGCAGCGACTTCACCCTGGCGTGCCCGGCGTTCCCGGAGAACGGCCGGACGATTTTCCGCGGCCACCTGTTCGTCCAGGACCAGTTGCTCAACGAGTCGGGCATGCAGCATCACCCGCTGACGCCGATGACCGACGCCAACCTGGTGCGCGTGCTGCAGGCCCAGACCCGGCACCCGGTCGGCCTGCTGCGCTACGACAGCATCGCCGCGGGTGTCGCCGCGGTGCGGGCGAAGATCGCCGAACTGCGCGAGCAGGGGATCGGCATGGCCGTCGCCGATGCGCTGTCCGACCAGGATCTCTACACCCTCGGCGAGGCCTGCGCCGACCTGCCGCTGCTCACCGGCGGCTCGGGCCTGGCCCTGGGCCTGCCGGGCAATTTCCGCCGGGCCGGCAAGCTGCGCGCGTTCGACGCGGCGGCGCTGCCGGTGGTCGCGGGCGGCGAGGTGGTACTGGCCGGCAGCGCCTCGGTGGCGACCATCGGCCAGGTCGCGGCCTGGCTCGAGGCCGATCGCCCGGCGCTGCGCATCGACCCCCTGGCCCTGGCGGCCGGCGAGCCGGTGGTGGCGCAGGCCCTGGCCTTTGCCCGCGACAGTGGGCAGACCGTATTGATCTACGCCACCAGCACCCCGGCCGAGGTCAAGGCGGTGCAGCAACAGCTCGGCGTCGAGCGTGCCGGCGCCCTGGTGGAGAACGCCCTGGGCGCGATCGCCGCGGGCCTGCGCCAGAGTGGCGTGCGGCGCTTCGTGATCGCCGGTGGCGAAACCTCCGGCGCGGTGGTCAAGGCCCTCGGGGTCAGCCTGTTGCAGATCGGCGCGCAGATCGATCCTGGCGTGCCGGCCACGGTCAGCAGTGCCGCCGAGCCCTTGGCCCTGGCCTTGAAGTCCGGCAATTTCGGCAGCCGCGACTTTTTCGCCAAGGCCCTCGCGCAACTCGCGGCGGGTGCCCAATGAGCCGCGCCGCCAGCAAGGAACAGGCGCTGCGCGAAGAGATCTGCGACGTCGGCGGCAGCCTCTACCAGCGCGGCTACACCGTGGGCAGCGCCGGCAACATCAGCGCGCGCCTCGACGATGGCTGGCTGATTACCCCGACCGACGCCTGCCTCGGTCGCCTCGACCCGGCCGCCATCGCCAAGGTCAACCGGGCGGGGGAGTGGGTGTCCGGCGACAAGCCGTCCAAGACCCTGGCCCTGCATCGCCAGGTCTACGACCGCAACCCGAGCGTCGGCGGGGTGGTGCACACCCATTCCACCCACCTGGTGGCGCTGACCCTGGCCGGCGTCTGGCAGCCGGACGACATCCTGCCGCCGCTGACGCCGTACCAGGTGATGAAGGTCGGGCACATTCCGCTGATCGGCTACCAGCGTCCGGGCTCGCCCAGGGTCGCCGAGCAGGTGGCGCAACTGGCCAACCGCGTGCGCGGGGTGATGCTCGAGCGCCTGGGACCGGTGGTCTGGGAAAGCTCGGTGGCCAAGGCCAGCTATGCCCTCGAAGAATTGGAAGAAACCGCGCGCCTGTGGCTGATGAGCCACCCCAGGCCGCGACCGCTGGACCAGGCAGCCCTGGATGAGCTGCGCGAGAGTTTCGGCGCGCACTGGTAGCGCGCCGCTGTCATTCGACAGGCTGAACCGACACGGCAAGCACGCCCCGGGCGCCGCGCGACGGCGCCCGACGGCCCCGGCTTGCCTCTGAAAAAACAATAACAACAGGACATCCCGCATGACGTTTTCCGACTGCAGCTGTTCCGGCTTCACCGGCACCTCTTTCATCCTCGACGGAGGAGCCGCGCAATGAGCCCGCTGATCCTGATGTTGACGGCCGGCGCGGGCATCGCGCTGCTGCTGTTGCTGGTGCTCAAGTACAAGTTCCAGCCCTTCGTCGCGCTGATGCTGGTGAGCATCCTGGTGGCGCTGGTGGCCGGGGTGAAGCCGGCCGACCTGGTGGCGACCATCGAAGGCGGCATGGGCAAGACCCTGGGGCATATCGCGATCATCATCGCCCTCGGCGCCATGATCGGGCGGATCATCGAGCTGTCCGGCGGCGCCGAGGCCCTGGCCAAGTCGCTGATCCAGCGTTTCGGCAACCGCCGCACGCCGCTGGCGCTGACCATCGCCGGCTTCATCATCGGCGTGCCGGTGTTCTTCGAGGTCGGGGTGATCATCCTCATGCCGCTGGCCTACGGCGTGGCCCGCCGGGCGCGCAAGCCGCTGCTGGTGTTCGCCTTGCCGATGTGCGCGGCGCTGCTCACCGTGCACGCGTTTCTGCCGCCGCATCCGGGCGCCGTGGCCGCGGCCAGCCAGCTGGGCGCCGACCTGGGCCGAGTGCTGATGTTCGGCCTGCCGATCACCGCGCTGCTGTGCTACGTCGGCTACCGCGTGGCCGCCCGCATGACCCGGCGTTTCTACCCGATGACCGATGACATCCGCGCCGAAGTCTATGGCCCGCACGTGACCAACGACGACCTGCGCGCCTGGACCAACGGCCAGGCCCAGGACCCGCAACAGGCGCAGGTGGCGGCCTCGCACATGGGCCTGGAGGAATCCACCGGCGCCATCGTCGCCAAGCTGCCGCCGGCACCGGCGCCGGGCTTCGGCCTGATCGTCAGCCTGATCCTGCTGCCGATCGTGCTGATCCTGCTGGGCACCCTGAGCACTTCGCTGCTGCCACCCGAGTCGACCCTGCGTGGGGTGATGACGGTGCTCGGCGCGCCGCTGGTGGCGCTGCTGATCGATACCTTGCTGTGCGCCTGGCTGCTCGGTACGCGCCGCGGCTGGAGCCGCAGCCAGGTGTCGGACGTGATCGGCTCGGCGCTGCCGGGCGTGGCCATGGTGATCCTGATCGCCGGCGCCGGCGGGGTGTTCGGCAAGGTCCTGGTGGACACCGGGATCGGCGCGGTGGTCTCCGACCTGCTGCGCACCACCGGCCTGCCGGTGCTGGCCCTGGGCTTCTTGCTGACCATGCTGCTGCGCGCGGTGCAGGGTTCGACCACCGTGGCCCTGGTGACCACCGCCGGGATCATCAGCCCGCTGATCGCCACCCTCGACCTGAGCGCCAACCACATGGCGCTGCTGTGCCTGGCCATGGGCGGTGGCGGGCTGGCGATGTCGCATATCAACGACGCTGGCTACTGGATCTTCACCAAGCTCGCCGGGCTCAACGTGGCCGATGGCCTGCGCACCTGGACCGTCATCACCACCTTGCTCGGCACCCTGGGCTTCTGTATTACCTTGCTGATCTGGCCTTTTGTCTGAACCTTTGTTCCTGGAGCCACCATGCCGCGTTTTGCTGCCAACCTAAGCATGCTCTACCCGCAACACGAGTTCCTCGACCGTTTCGCCGCCGCCGCGGCCGACGGTTTCGAGGCGGTGGAGTACCTATTCCCCTACGACTACAGCCCCCAGGCGCTCAAGCAGCGCCTGGACGACAACGGCCTGGTCCAGGCCCTGTTCAACGCCCCGCCCGGCGACTGGGCGGCGGGCGAGCGGGGCCTCGCGACCCTGCCGGGGCGCGAGGCGCAGTTCCGTGAGGGCTTCGACCGCGCCCTGGAGTACGCCGCGGTGCTGGGCAATTCGCGGATTCATGTGATGGCCGGCCTGCTGCCCGCGGAAGAGCTACGTGCGCGCCATCACGCGGTGTACCTGGAGAACCTGGCCTACGCCACCGCCGCGGCGGCCAAGGTCGGCGTCACCGTGCTGCTGGAACCGATCAACACCCGCGACATGCCGGGCTTTTTCCTCAACCGCCAGGACCAGGCCCAGGCGATCTGCCAGGAGGTCGGCGCGAGCAACCTCAAGGTGCAGTTCGACTGCTACCACTGCCAGATCGTCGAGGGCGACTTGGCGACCAAGCTGCGTCGCGATTTCGCCGGCATCGGCCATATCCAGATCGCCGGCGTGCCGGACCGGCATGAGCCGGACCTGGGCGAGCTGAACTACCCGTACCTGTTCGCGCTGCTGGACCAGCTGGGCTACGACGGCTGGGTCGGTTGCGAATACCGTCCGCGCGGCGATACCTCGGCCGGCCTGCAATGGCTGCGGGACTGGCGCGCCGTGTGAGCCGCGCGCGGGCCGGCGCTGCTCGATGGCGGCGCCAGCCACTGTAAAACCGCGAGTGCGCAGGAATCTGAAGATTTCTGACCGCGCCGGCCCGGGCTCCCGGGCAGCGGGTACATTGCTTTCCGTCGCCAGGGCCATCACTGGTGCCATCAAGGAGCGGGGGAGCATGCACAAGTCGATATTCGTGGATCAGTCAGGCCTGGACGAGGCGCCCTGTCGCCCGCGCGACCTGCATTGGGAAGAGATCCCCACCGTGACCCTGCAACGCATCGAGCGCGACTACCGGCGCGCCCGGCGGACCACGGCCCTGGGCCAGTGGATCAATATCGCCAGCGTGCTGCTGGTGCTGCTCGGCGCCGCATGCGGGCTCTGGTTGTGGAACCATTTCCGCGCCCCGGAGCAGGGGTTCGGCCTGTGGCAACTGTTCCTGCTGCTGTTCTTCTTCGCCAGCCTGTGTGCGGTGGTGGAGTGGCTGCGACGGATTCGCCGCAGCACCCGGGTCGCCCTCGACGGGCTGAACGAAGACCTGCGCGATATTGCCTGCGTGCTGTGGCTGCGCCAGGCGCGTCGTTGAAACGCGCCCGGCCAGGCGTCAGCCCTTGGCCGGCTTGAGCGTCGGGTCGGACGGCAGCAGCAATTCCACCCCGTGCTTGCGGATCCCGTCCGCGGCGGCCTGGGCCAGGTCGTCGTCGCTGATGATCACGTCGAACTGCTCCAGCCCGGCGATACGGTACATGCTGAAGGTGCCGTATTTCGAGCTGCTGGCCACCAGTACCACCTGCGATGCCGACTGCATCGCCACCTGCTTGACCTCGACCTTGAGTGCCGACGGCGTGGTGATGCCCCGGCGCAGGTCCCAGGAACTGGTGGACATGAAGGCGATATCGGTCACCACCTGGCGCAGGGTCGCCACCGCCAGCCCGCCGACGCAGGAATGGTTGTCGTGATCGAGCTGGCCGCCGGTGTGGATCACCGTCACCTGCGGCGCCTCCATCAGCGCCTGGACGATGCCGAAGTCGTTGGTTACCACGGTCATCCCCGACAGCGCCTTGATGTACGGCACGATCTCCAGGGTGCTGGTGCCGGCGTCCAGGTAGACCGTCATGTCCGCGTGCAGCAGGCGCGCCGCCAGCCGGGCCATCGCCTGCTTCTGCGGCAGCTCGACCACCGCCTTGCTCTGGTGGCTTGGCTCGCTGTGCAACTGGCTGGCGATGCGCACCCCGCCGGTCACCGAATAGGCCCGGCCTTCCTGCTCCAGCAGGGCGATATCGCGGCGCACGGTCATGTGCGAGCAGTCGAACATCTCCATCAGCTGATGCACGCTCAACACCTGGTGCTTGCGCAACTGGCGCAGGATCAATTCACGGCGCTGCTCGGGAATCATCGGGCTGCCGTTCTCGCTGGCGCTGTCCTTGGGGTTGGGCATTGAGGCTCCGGGTCGGCTGGGCACAAGAGGGGGAAAACTGGCGGACATAGTAGCGAATCTGTGGGAGATGGACGAGGAGCACACACGGGCTCGGCTTCGTGGTTTCCCGGCAATCCGCAGCGCCACCATCGCGGGCATGTGCGATCTGCTTCTGTAGGAGCGAGGCTTGCCCGCGATGAACGATAACACGGTCGATCGGACGTTCCGCAGGACGCCCGGCTATGCAATGATCCACGCTGCCCGGGCCCCGGGCGAATCTTTATGGCGATACAGGAAGAACATGATGTTCGGAACAAGGAATTGGCTGGCTTTCATTCTCGGTGCGTGCCTGACGACTTCGGCCCTGGCGGCCACCGAGGGCCAGCGCCCGCCGGTCGGCGAGCGGGTACTGGCGTTCAGCGGCGAGCAGGGGCTCCAGGTCTGGACCCTGCGTTATGGCGAGCGCAGCGAGCAGCAGGCGCTGGTGCAGGTCGGCGGCATCGACCACGACTGGGACAAGCGCATCCAGAAAATGCAGGTCGAGAAGACCAGCAAGGACACCCGTTACTCCACCGAGGTGGACGGCAAACCCTTCGTCGCGCTGATCGTGCGTGGCAACAGCGGCGAGCTGTACCTGCCGGGCGAAGGCCGCGAGCTGCCCCTGCACTATGACCAGGCGCTTTCCGAGCAGGGCAACGCCCAGTATTTCCTCACCGACTACCTGCAACAGCCGGCGGCCAAGTAGGCACTTGAACGGCAACCGCCCCATGCGCTGGTCGCGCGGCGGGTGGTTGCCGGGGAGCGGTTATGGAGCCGAAACATGTCGAGCATCTGCTCATCAGCGTCGAGCCTCATGAAAGGCGCATGAGCCACTGGGTATATGCGCCCAAGGTGGTGGATACGCGTGATGGTCGGGTGCTGCTGGACTTGGGAGGCGGGCCTTGGGACCTGGTGTCCACGGCCCAGTCGGCGACCGCGGTGGAACTGCTGTTGCGCCAGTACCCCGGAGATCGCGAGGCGGTGTGCCTGAGCATTTGTCTGGCCGATAACAGCCTGTGGCTGGGCAACTGCCGGGTCGCCGCCGGGGATATCCCTGGGGCACTGGAAAGGGCGCAGGCCTGAAATCGGCCTGTGCGGTGAGTCAGATATTCCGCGGCGTGGCCATCGCGCGGTCGTTCAGGAAAGGTCGGACGACCGTTGGTAAGCCTGCTGTTCTTTCTTCTGCCAAATGGCATTAGGATTCTTGCCATGTGTCAAAAGTCCGGGAGATGACCATGACGGCAGCGGCAAAAAAAAACGCGACGGCAAAACCTTCGACCCAGGTCGCGCCAGCCAAGGCGGCCTCGCCGAAAAAAGCCAAGGCCGCTAGCCTGCGCGAAGGGCAGGCGGTTTATGCCCTGCCTTCGCCCATGGTGCGGGGGTTGCTGCCGGGCACCGACGCCGATGACCCGATGGCGGTCTTCCGGGCGACCCAGGCGGGGTTCTCCCTCGGCTCGGTGATCGATCTGGTGGAGTCGGTCGAGGCCTTCAAGCGCTACAACGTGCTGGCGAAGATCGTCGGTTTTTCCGAGCGCACCCTGGCGCGGCGGCTGAAGCACCAGGACCAGTCCCTGACCCCGGAACAGAGCGCCCGCGCCTTGCACTACGCCCAGGTGCTGGAGAAGGCCGAGGCGGTATTCGGATCCCGCGCGCTGGCCGAGGACTGGATGACCCAGCCAGCGCTGGGCCTGGACGGCGAAGTGCCGATCGACCTGCTGGCCAACGCGGTCGGCTATGAACTGGTGACGGACTTCCTGCACCGGCTCGAGTTCGGGGTCTACTGATGCTCAACGATCCCCTGGCCCCGTCCCTGCATTTCTGGCGCCTCGACCAGGCCCGGCACGCCGCGACCTGGAACAGCGGGATCGGCGCCGAAGGCAGCGGCGGGCGCTGGAACCCCAAGGGCCTGCAAGTGGTGTACGCCAGCCTGGACGCCTCGACGGCGATCCTGGAAGTGGCGGTGCACAAGGGCTTCAAGGCCCTCGACTGCCTGCCCCATACCCTCACCGCGGCCCGGGTACTGGCCCCATCGAAAATCCACACCGTCCACCCCGAAGACATCCCCAACCCCAACTGGCTGGTCCCCGGCACCCCCAGCCACAGCCAGCAAGCCTTCGGCGCCCGCCTGCTGGAACAGCACCCCTTTGTGCTGATCCCCTCCAGCGTGTCGCGCCACAGCTGGAACCTGCTGATCAACCCCTTGCTGGCCACGGGGTTGTACGAGCTGGTGCTGCAGGAGCGTTTTGCGCTGGATGGAAGGTTGAGTCCGCCGGAGGGGTGAAGGGGGCGTGCATCAAGTACCGGCCCCTGGGTGTCCCATACTCTCTGCGTCTGACGTTGGAAAGAGACTTTTGGGCTCTTCAGTTCAGAACTGTCCTACAGCCTGTTTGTAGCCATTTGGCGTAACGTTCCACCGCCAACTGCTGACAATTTTGCCTCCATCCTGATGGGGGCATTTTTTTGGGCAATGTGGACGCGGACAGGATCCCAATGAGCTGTTCACGCACTAAGCCTGGCCAGCGGGGGGCTTATTTACCTCTCTCGATACGCAGGCCAACTCACGCTGCCCTTGGGCGGCATGTACAACTTCAAGGAAGGCCCAGAGTGAAATACACCGTAGAGGAAGGGCAGCACCTGGCTGCCAAATTCATGGCGAAGCACGCGGCACGTCCCATAAAAGGCACTTACGACCTTGCCACGCTAGGTGCCAGAACCCGTCTGGGGGGCGAAGTCGCCACGGCCAGCTCCAGTATAAAAGTCAGCGGCCATCGAAACGCCTGTGTGGGCGATTGGGTACGTTATCCGGACGGCACCGAAAGCAAGATCATCTCCGGTGCCGGCGCTTCACTGACCCACCAGGGTCTCCCGATAGCCATTGTGGGCAGTGCCACCGATAACGGCGACACCATTATCAGCAGCCTGCAAAGCTCCTCGCAGATTCGGGAATACGCCGATGACAATGGCATCCCCGGTTTGCTCCAACCCGGCTTTGAAGTGCCATTCACCTCTAGCGAAAGCAAGACTTCTCGCTGAGGCCTTCCGCCTATGTCTCGACGCTTCATCATGCTCAGGCAAGGAACTGCACAATGAGTGGAAAACCCGCCGCCCGTGTCACCGACCCAACGGCCTGTCCTCTGCCGGGTCATGGCACCAACCCCATCGTCAGTGGTTCTCCCGACGTCATTTTCGATGGCTTGTCCGCCGCCCGGCAAGACGATGTATCCGCTTGCGGCAGTCCGATCGTATCCGGTGTTTCATCGAGTGTTTTCATCAACGGTCAACCCGCTGCCACCCTGGGCAGCGTCGGTGCACACGGTAACGTGATCATCGGCGGCTCGGGTACGGTGATCATCGGGAATATCTTCGTACCGGCTGCCGTCCCTTCCATTACATCGCCGGACACCAGTACCGCGCCTTATTCCGGACGCTTCCAGCTCATAAACCAGGAAACGGGCAAACCTGTTGCCGGGCGAAAGGTCAAGGTTTGGTCCAGTGGCGGTTGGAGCACGCTTGACACCACGGATGCCGAAGGCATGACGTCGTGGGTCCGTCACGTTGCATCGGAGTCGATCCATATCGACCTGGTGCAGGGAGCCGAAGCGTGATCGATCAACCCGGCCTCTCTCAGGGTGGCATGAGCCCGGAAGGCAAGATCAACCCCGTGGGCATTCTGGAACCCAAGCTCGATCCGCAGGACAAAAAGGTATTGTGCTCGGCGATCTGCTACTGCTGCGCCACGCCCAACGTCAGCCATAGTGGCAAGAACCTCAAGCAGGCGTGCGTAGCCCAGCGTCTGGGCGAACTGGATGAAATTCTCCAAGGTCGTAGCCCCTACAAACCCGAGGTCAGCTACGACATGACCAAGAACCCGCCGCAGCCGATTCTGGACAGCCAGAGTGGCAACAGTCCTCATGGCTGGATTCCAGGTTGGATCAGCAAGTACTGGGACGAAGACCCGGAGCATCCGCCGTTCAAGCCGGGTCGAGGTATGATTCGCCGGCCTGATGTGGTGATCGTTAAGGACCCGAAAAAGCCGCCGACCCAGGACAATATCAAGCAGGTGGTGGAGATGAAGTTTCCGCCTGATCCACCGGATAGAAAGCAGGCAATGGCCTACGAGAAGATCGCTGGCGATGAACGCAAGCTCGTCGAAATGAAATCTACCGATTGTGACTGTAGCCAGGAAAACCAGCAGTCCAGGGTTCCGGTGGAACAATTGGACTGGGCTGCGGCTATCGCTGGTGGCGTGATGTTTATCCTGACGCGCGGTCGTTCCCCTCGGCCCATGATCCCAGCCTATTAATTCGGAGGAAGTCTTATGGAACAGGAGTTCAATTTGGCTGAGGAGCTGGCCAAACAACCCCATCTGCTGGAAGTGCCCGGCAACCTGCTAATGAAGGGCGGCCCCGAGGACTATATTGGCGCCGTACTCTGCCTACGGGGCACGCTCTACTTCAAGCAGGCCCATACCCCTCTGGTGCGCGAGGCACTGTGCCAATGCTTCGACGCGTTCAAGCGACTGGCCGAGCCTTATCTCACCTGGCTATGGCGTGAGGAACCGCCAGAGGGCAAGCCGCTGACGGCGTACTGTGATGCAAAACCATTGCGCGACATGCTGGCCAATATGGATGAGGATTACCCGCTGAGCTTTTACTACACCAGCGGCAAGCAATCCAATGATGCGAGCGCTTGGTACTTCGATATTTTTGGCCAAGCCGCTTGGCAAGCAAAGATAGGGGATGACCTTAGCGTTCTGGAATTCTCCGTGCCACTTCTCTATCAGGAACAGCAGCCACTGAGATTCTTGCAACTGTTCCTGGACTTCGCACGGCGACTGAATCCAGAGCAGGGCTATGCTGGCCATGCCTACAACCTCTCGATAACCAACCGGGACGATAATCAGCCGACTGAGGCTTTTATGGCGGCGCGCATGCCTGGCCTGGATATCGGCACTGCGGGATTGCTGGCTAATCGTCCGCAGTTCAAACCCATCAGGATCAAGACCGTCAGTTGGCTAACCGTACTCGACCAGGAACGCCTGGACCTCGTTGGGGGGCTGGACGCTTTGCGCGCCCAACTGCTCTCCAGCCATTTTGCTTTCTACGATTACGGTGCTGGCGTAGTGATCCAGGCCGGTGCCTACCCCTACCTCGGCGGCGATGCCGAAGACCCGCGACCCGCCCCCTACGTACTGCTGAACCATGTCCTCAAGGGCATCCGCTACGAGACCGTGGGCTCGTTGCACGGCGGCTCTCACGACGGCGAACTGCGCCTGGTCGGCTGGTCGGCCGATCAGTGGCTCAAACGCCTGGATGTGGATGAGAATGAGATAGCTGGCTGGCGTGCCAAGCTGCTGACTGACGAACCCTGTCTGAACGCTGCGAACACCCTGGTAGAGCGCCTTTAGTGCTCAGGATGCATTGCTGGCGTGGCCTCTTATGCGCGGGGAAGGTAGTAGAGAAAACGGGTGAAATCATGGGTGAGATCATCTACGAGACTGACAAGTGAGTTTGCTGAGTGGTATTCACGTAGGGTCCTGAGGTGCGGATATAAACTGCCGCGCCTTTGTTATTGCTGCGTATCGAGGGCGGGACTGTTTTTGATCGTTGCTGCAAAGGCAGGGATCGCCTGACTCTGCTACAGACGCAATCATATGGCACCAGTCCCTGACGCCCATCAGCGCTGCCTGTCACTGCCATTTCGTCCTTTCAACCCTCAATCTCGCCATTACGAATCGCCATCCTGACCGCTTGTGCGGTGGTCGCCACGCCCAGGCGTCGGCGGGCCGAACGCAAGTGGTTTTCTATCGTGCGTTCCGACAAGCCCAGGGTGGCCGCGATATCCGCTTGCCGCCGCCCGGCGGCTGTCCATGCCAGCACTTCACGCTCTCGCTGCGAAAGGTTTTTCAGCGCCTCGCCCGGGGGCGCTTCGAGCAACCGGCGCGCGGAGAAAAAAGCCGCGGTCGCGATGAGGCTCAAGCCGAGGCGGACCCGTGGCGATCCGTCCACCGCTTCGCCGCCCAGGCTCATGGCGCCTTCGAGCCCCTGCGGCCCGAACACCGGCACCTGCAATCCCTGGACCCCCGGGCCGCCCGGAGCACGAATCACCTGATAACGTTCCTCGCCTTGTTTTTGCTCCTTTCGCCAGAAGAAGGCCTCGCGCGCGTTGAGAATGTGGCGGGTGACCGGGCAACGCCGCACGTAGGTCTCGGCATCGACGCCGGGGCCGTCGCCGAACCAACGGCCTTCGACCCAATAGATGCGCTCGACCACCTCATCGCTTGCCGACGAAGCGGAAAACAGCACGAATCGATCATAGCCGTAGGGGGTTGCGAACTCCCTGACAGCCTTCTGGATCGATTCGAGCTTGTGCGCCGCCTCTATGTCGAGTGCGGCGCGGATGGCGGCCTCGGCAGGTCCGTTGTTCACCCGGCTGCGACCTCTTTCAACAGTGCGTGCGCTGCCAGCTTGCCCAGGTTGTTGCCCGCCAATGGGCTGTCGCCCGTCAGCAGCTTGCGGTCCTGCAGGGTCGCCCCGGAAATATCCTGATTGACGATCTCCACGCCCAGCGCCTGCAAGCGTTCGCCGAACTTCCAGGTCAGATGCCCCGGCATATAGCCGATATCGGGGGTCTTCGCGTCGAGGCTGTCGGGGAACGCGCAGATCTTGTAGCCGTTGAAGAGGTAGGAACTCTTCGATTCATCGATGCCCGCCGCCAGCAGCGCCGCGGGGCCATGGCACAGGGAGATCACGAATTTGTCATGGGCGACCGCCCACTGCAGGACGGACTTCACCTCGGCACTGTCTGGCAGCCCGATCAGGGCGCCGTGGCCACCGGGTATGAAGACGCCGATGTAGTCCGAGTCTTCGCCCAGCGCCGTCTCAATCACTTCAGCCAGCTTCAGAGGCTGTTTGAACTGTTCACGGTATTTGCCGTAGAAGCCTTGCACCTCGGTGTCTTGCGACGGCATGGCCCAGAACTCGAACTTCACCGGGTTGCCGGACAGCGTCGCGACATCGAAAGCGAAGCCGGCCTTGTCGAGGTGATACATGGGCAGCAGCGTCTCGACCGGGTGATTGCCCGTGGAGAACATCGTGCCGTTGTCGGTCAGCAGATAACGCTCGTCGGCGCCGATCAGCAGGATCTTCCAGCGGCCGCCTTTGTAGGCGTTGGGATAGTCGGCGTCACTGAGATCGGATTTAGGGGAGGTGAACTGGCTCAGCGAATAGGGCGAGGGGAAAAACGCATTGTCCTCTGCCTGGTCCGGGGTAGGGCGCTTGTCGTCACTCTGCGGGGTTGCCATGGTTTTCTCCAATGGGTCGATTGCCGAAACCATGCTAGAGACGCGACCTGGGCCCTGCAATGAGGGATTTCCCTCAATCGATCGGGCTGCGTCCGGGTTCGTCAGGCTTGGCTCCTTTCGTACGCTTTTCCGAAAACCTGTCACTTCAGGGCCATTCTCGGGCAGGCTGCTTCGAGGCTTGCGCAGGCTAGCCCCTATAAATCATTGGTCCGGATCCCGTTATTAACAGGTAGGGGATTTCTATTTGGCTGTCTGAAAAGTCCAACTAATACGCGGGATTTATGGTTTTAACTTGTAAGGGAAATGGCACTTTGTAAGTGCAAGTTTATTTAGGGCTTGTAACTGCCTGCGTATTCCCCAAGGGACTGATGTGATGCAGGAAAGTCGTTTGTCATGGATCCACCTGTGGGCTTTAGTGGGCGTGGAAAAAACTACCACGGGACACTTCCCCACAGCGCGATCCGACCATCGGTGGCTTAAATATAATAAGAAGGCGAACCATGACAGACACCCAGCAAGTGCCGGCCGCGTGCGACAGGACTGGCGATTTTCATAGCGAGAACACGAGCGGCGGGTTGAAGCGGACCCTGACCCCGCGACACCTGAACATGATCGCCATCGGCGGCTGCATCGGCACCGGGCTGTTCGTCGCCTCGGGAGCGACCATTGCCCAGTCCGGGCCGGGCGGGGCGCTGCTGGCGTTCATCGTCATCGGCCTCATGGTGTTCTTCCTGATGACCAGCCTCGGCGAACTGGCGGCCTGCATGCCGGTCACCGGGTCCTTTTCCACTTATGCCGCGAACTATGTCGACGAAAGTTTCGGCTTCGCACTGGGCTGGAACTACTGGTATTCCTGGGCTGTAACTATCGCCGTCGACCTGGTGGCCGCGCAGATCATCATGGCCTACTGGTTTCCCGATGTGCCGGGGTATATCTGGAGTGCGGTGTTCCTGTTGCTTATAGCCGGGCTCAACATGGCCTCGGTACGCCTGTTCGGCGAATCGGAATACTGGTTCTCGCTGATCAAGGTCATCACTATCCTGCTGTTCATCGGCGTCGGCGTGCTGATGTTGTTCGGCATCATCAGCGGCGGCGAAAACGCCGGGCCGCGGCTGTGGTCGATCGGCGATGCTCCGGTGGTCGGCGGCATGGGCGCCTTGATCGGCGTGGCGATGATCGTCGGCTTCTCCTTCCAGGGCACCGAGTTCGTCGGGATCGCCGCGGGCGAAACCCGCAACCCGGGCAAGAATGTGCCCCGCGCGGTGCGGCAGATCTTCTGGCGGATCCTGCTGTTCTACGTCCTGACCATCCTGATCATCGGCCTGTTGATCCCCTACAACGATCCCAGCCTGCTGCAGAACGGCGTGTCCGATATCCGTGTCAGCCCCTTCACCCTGATCTTCGAGCGGGCCGACATGCTGGGCGCGGCCGCGGTGATGAACGCAGTGATCCTGACCTCGGTGTTGTCGGCGGGCAACTCCGGCATGTATGCCTCCTCGCGGATGCTCTACAGCTTGGCGGTGGAGGGCAAGGCGCCGGCGATCTTCGCTCGCCTGAGCCGTTCCGGCACCCCGCGCTGGGCGTTGGCGGCCACCACCGCAGTGGCCGGGTTGTGCTTCCTGACCTTCATTTTCAGCCCGGGGCAGATCTATAACTGGCTGCTCAATACCTCGGGCATGCTCGGCTTCATTGCCTGGCTGGGCATCGCCCTGAGCCATTACCGCTTCCGTCGCGGCTATGTGCGCCAGGGCCATGACCTGGGGCGCTTGCCTTATGTGTCGAAGTTCTTCCCGTTCGGCCCGATCTTCGCCTTTGTCCTGTGCCTGTGCGTCACGCTCGGCCAGAACTACCAGGCGCTGCTCGGCGACAGCATCGACTGGGCCGGGTTGACCGCCACCTACATCGGCCTGGCGCTGTTCGTGGTCATCTGGCTGGCGCACAAGGTCGTCAGCCGGTCGCGGTTCGTCCGGCTCGACGAGATGAATTTCTCGAAGATCGGCACCCGCTTCGACAGCGAGCAGGAGGCGGAGGCGACGAGCCGCCGCGGCCGGGACCTCGAGCCACGAATCACCCAGGCGCGGAGCTGAGCCATGAGCAGGGATTTTCTCGAAAGCTATTACGAGGCCACGGTGCAGAAGACCGCCTACCCGCGCCTTGGCGGGCGGGTACAGGCCCGGGTCTGCATCCTGGGCGGCGGCCTGGCCGGCTTGTCCACGGCGCTGGGCCTGGCCGAGCGCGGGGTCAAGGACGTGGTGGTGCTGGAGTCCCACACCGTGGGGCACGGCGCTTCGGGGCGCAACGGCGGCTTTGTGTTCGGCGGCTATTGCCTGGGCAATGCCGAATTGCTCAAGACCCTGGGCCGCGACGAGGCGCGGCGCCTGTACCGGCTGACCATCGACGCCGTCGAGCTGATCCGCCGTAGGGTCCGGCAATACGACATCCAGTGTGATCTGGTCGACGAGGGCGTATTGCTGGCCAACTGGTTCAACGACCCGGCGCGCCTGGAAAAGCCGCGGCAGTTGATGAAGGAAGTCTACGGCGTCGACTGGCAGCCGGTGCCCGCTGGCGAGCTCAAGGAACGGCTCAAGACCGAGCGCTATTTCGGCGCGCTGCTGGAGCGCAATGCCTTTCACTTTCACCCGCTCAAATATGTCTATGGCGTGGCCGCGGCGGTGGTCCGCCACGGCATCGCACTGCACGAGCACTCGGCGGCCCTGGCGATCGAGCGCCAGGACGGAAAGTTCCTGATCAAGACCGCGGGCGGCGAAGTGCAGGCCGAGCAGGTGGTGTTCGCCGCGGGTGGTTACGCCCGGGGGCTGTACCGCCCGGTGGAGCGCGCCACGCTGCCGATCGCCACCTACGTGGTCGCCACCGAGCCGCTGGGGGCACGCCTGAAGGACGCGATCGCCTGCGAGTCGGCGATCTACGACACCCGGTTCGCCTTCGATTACTACCGCCCGCTGGCTGACAGCCGGATCCTCTGGGGCGGGCGCATTTCCATCCTCGACCGCGGGCCGCAGGCCATCGCCGGGTTGCTCAAGGCCGACCTGCTGACGGTCTACCCGCAGCTGGCGGATGTGCAGATCGAGTACTCCTGGGGCGGGCTGATGAGCTACGGCCGCCAGCAGATGGCGCAGATCGGTCGCGACGACAACGGCGTGTGGCACGCCGTGGGCTTTGGCGGCCACGGCATGGCGCCCACCACCGTGGCCGGGGAGGTCCTGGCCGATGCCATCGCCAGCGCCTTGCCGATTCCCCAGGGCTTCGGCAAGTTCGGCCTGGTGCCGACCTTCGGCCTCGCCGGCCTGCTGGCGGCCCAGGCGACCTACACCGCCTACCAGGCCCTGGATGCCTACGATGCCCGCAGGCTGAACAAGTGATTGTGCTGCCCGGCCACACAAGGGGTGGCCGGGCAGGCCGGTATCGGCCGCGCGCGGAGCGTAGGGGCGGCGCAAGGTTTCTGGCCCAAATCCCGGAATGAATTTATGCTGGCGGGCAAATTTGCACCCCTTGAAAACTCAAGGCGTGACGCGACGGCGTTCCGAGCGTCTACGACTTGAACAAGTGACGCTGCTGCAGCCCGTATTGGCTCTTGGCATATTGAAATTGGGAGATTGTGTATGGTCATCAAACCCCGCGTTCGCGGCTTTATCTGTGTGACGACCCACCCGGTCGGTTGCGAAGCCAACGTCCAGCAACAGATCGACTACGTCACCGAACAAGGCGCCATCGACGCTGGGCCAAAGAACGTACTGGTACTCGGCGCGTCCACCGGCTACGGCCTCGCGGCCCGTATCACCGCGGCCTTCGGTTGCGGTGCCAACACCCTGGGTGTGTTCTTCGAGCGCGGTAGCGTCGACGGCAAGCTCGGCACCGCCGGCTGGTACAACTCCGCGGCCTTCCACAAGTTCGCCGAAGCCAAGGGCCTGTACGCCAAGAGCATCAACGGCGACGCCTTCTCCGACGAAGTGAAGCGCCAGACCATCGAAACCATCAAGCGCGACCTGGGCAAGATCGACCTGGTGGTCTACAGCCTGGCCGCGCCGCGCCGTACCCACCCGAAGACCGGCGAAGTGCTGAGCTCGACCCTCAAGCCGCTGGGCAAGTCGGTGACCCTGCGCGGTGTCGACACCGACAAGGAAATCGTCAAGGAAACCACCCTGCAGCCCGCCACCCAGGAAGAAATCGACGGCACCGTGGCCGTGATGGGCGGCGAAGACTGGCAGATGTGGATCGACGCGCTGCATGAAGCCGGCGTGCTGGCCGAAGGCGCGAAGACCACCGCCTTCACCTACCTGGGCGAGAAGCTGACCCACGACATCTACTGGAACGGTTCCATCGGCGAAGCCAAGAAGGACCTGGACCAGAAAGTCATCGGCATCCGCAAGGAACTGTCGGACCTGGGCGGCGACGCGCGGGTATCGGTGCTCAAGGCCGTGGTCACCCAGGCCAGCTCGGCGATCCCGATCATGCCGCTGTACCTGTCGCTGCTGTTCAAGGTCATGAAGGAGCAGGGTTCCCACGAAGGCTGCATCGAGCAGGTCTACGGCCTGTACAAGGACAGCCTGTACAACCCGAACCCGATCGTCGACCAGGAAGGCCGCCTGCGCGCCGACTACAAGGAACTGGAACCTGCCGTCCAGGACCGCGTGAAGCAGCTGTGGGATGAAGTCACCAGCGAAAACCTCTACCAGCTGACCGACTTCGCCGGCTACAAGCAGGAGTTCCTGCGCCTGTTCGGTTTCGAGATCGACGGCGTCGACTACGAAGCCGATGTCGATCCGGACGTGAAGATCGCCAACCTGATCCAGCTGTAAGCGAGCTTAACGCTTCACCCACAACGCCCCTCCCTTGAGGGGCGTTGTCGTTTCTGCGGCACCATCGGTCCTTTCACCTGTGCGTCCGGTGCCGAGCGGCGGAATTTGCGGCCTTTGCTTGGCCCGTCGCAACGCTACGAGGCTTGCGCGAGCCAGACGCCATCCCACCCCCCGAGCGCCGGCTTGGCGCCAGTGATCGACCCTCCGGGAAAGTCTTCCGGGAAGAGCAAAGGGCGTTGACATCGGAAAAGGCTCTCTGCATATTTATCCAGTTGGATTGTTTTTTCTTCGGGGTGCATCGGCACCGCGCCTTTGCCGTCGAACTCGCGTTCGTGGCCAGGCCCGACATCCGACCCTGGGTCTGTGCACCACCCGCCAATAACAAGAAAAGGTAACAGGAATGGACCGATTGCCCGGCAGCCTGGCGTTCAGCGTCAAAGGCTGTTTTCACTCTCCTGCAGCGAAGGTTGTGGGTTTCCCGCCCGCTCGATCGGCGCGAAGCGCTGGTCGCCAGGGAGCCCTGAACGAAGTCAAGCGTGATTGCCACCTGTTGAAGAAAGGCCCGTCGGGTTCAAGCGAGGAGCGGCGGCAATGTCCAGCCCGGTAGCTCACTCGGACGCCATGGTTTATCTGCCGGGCGGAACATTCAGCATGGGCTCAGAGCGTTTCTATCCCGAGGAGCGGCCCGTTCGCAAAGTCAGGGTCGATCCGTTCTGGATCGACCCAACCCCGGTGACCAACCGCCAGTTCGTGGCGTTCGTGGCCGCCACCGGCTACCGCACCTTTGCCGAGAAAGCCCCCGATCCTGCCGACTATCCGGGCATGCCGGCAGAGATGGCGAAGGCCGGATCCCTGGTTTTCAGCGCGCCGTCCCAGGCTGTCGACTTGAGCCATGTGGGCCAATGGTGGCAGTTCCGGTTCGGCGCCTGGTGGCGCGAACCCCTGGGCAACGGCAGTTCGATCATCGGCCTTGAGGATCACCCGGTCGTGCATATCGCTTATGAAGATGCCCAGGCCTATGCGGCCTGGGCAGGCAAGGCGTTGCCGACCGAAGCCGAGTGGGAATACGCCGCGCGCGGCGGGCTGGAGGCCAGCGAGTTTGCCTGGGGCGATAGCCTGGCGCCCGACGGCGCAATGCTCGCCAACTACTGGCAGGGCCGGTTTCCCTGGGAGAACCTGCGGCATGACGGCTGGGAGCGTACCTCACCCGTGGGGGCTTTTCCGGCCAACGGGCATGGCCTGTTCGACATGATCGGCAACGTCTGGGAGTGGACCGCCGACTGGTTTCGATTGAATGACTCCCAGCCCGCGCCGAGTTGCTGTGTGCCGGCCAATCCGCGAGGCGGGTGCGAGGAAGACAGTTACGACCCGGCAACACCCGGCCTGCGTATCGGACGCAAGGTCCTCAAGGGAGGATCGCATCTCTGCGCGGCGAACTACTGCCAGCGCTATCGTCCCGCTGCGCGTATTCCACAGCCCCTGGATACCACGACGAGCCATGTCGGCTTTCGTTGTGTCCGGCGGACCTGATCTCCAGCCCCGACCATGAACAACGGGGGGGCGTACGTTTTGCCCACCCGATCGATCCCTGTCTGGCCATGTACCGGCCCCTGATGAGTGAACACAAGCATGCCCTTTATCGATCGCCGCGGTTTTCTGCAACTGGGGTCTCTCCTGCTGGCTTCTTCCCTGACGGGGGTATCGCTGGCCAAGGATCACCGGGTCCAGTCCAGACCCAATATTCTGTGGCTTGTCAGCGAGGACAATTATCCTTTTATCGGCGCCTATGGGGATCCGCTGGCGAGAACCCCGACCCTCGACAGGATGGCGCGTGAGGGCATTCTGTACCGGCACGTCTATTCCAACGCCCCGGTTTGCGCGCCTTCGCGTTTCGGCATTCTTACCGGAGTGCTGGCGCAATCCTGCGCCCCAGCCAACCACCACCGAGCGCGGGCGGAGTTTCCCGCGCAGTTCAAGACCTACCCGCAATTGCTACGCGAGGCCGGTTACTACTGCAGTAACAACGCCAAGACCGACTACAACTGCGATGTCGAGCCGGCCTCGGTGTGGGACGACAGCAGCGACGCCGCGCACTGGCGCAAGCGGGCGGCCGACCAGCCCTTCATGGCGGTGTTCAATTACGCCAGCACCCATGAATCGCGCATCTTTCGCGGTGTGGAGGGGGTGGTCAAGCCGGCGGATGTCCGGGTGCCCCCCTATATGCCGGATACGCCGGGCATTCGTGCTGACTTCGCCGCCTACTACAACCTGATGGAGCGCATGGATGGCCAGATTGCCGAGCGCCTGGCCGAGCTGGAGGCGGATGGCCTCGCCGATGACACCATCGTCTTCTATTACTCCGACAACGGCGGTGTGATGCCGCGCAGCAAACGCTATTGCTACGAGGAAGGTTTGCGCTGCGCCCTGATCGTGCGGGTTCCCCCCAAGTGGGCGCACCTGGTGGACGCGCGTCCCGGCACTCAGGTCGAGGCACCGGCGACCTTTATCGACCTCGCGCCCACCGTATTGGCGCTGGCGGGCATCGCGGCGCCAGCGCATATGCAGGGCTCGCCGTTGTTCGCTGGGCCGTCGCCCAAGACCCGGCAATACGCGTTCGGCATGCGTAATCGCATGGATGAGCGCTACGATTTCGTTCGTGCCGTGAGCGATACCCGCTACCGCTATATCCGCAACTACATGCCCCATCGCATTGGCGGGCAATACCAGGCGTTTGCCTGGTTGGCCAAGGGGTATCGCGACTGGTCGGCGCTGCTCAAGGAGGGTCGACTCACCTCGCAGCAGAGGGCCTTCTTCGAGGAGCGCCCCTATGAAGAACTCTATGATTTGCGCAGTGATCCGGACGAGATGGTCAACCTGGCGGCCGTTCCCGAACACCAGGGCAAACTCCAGGAGCTGCGGACAGCCCTCGACCAGCAGATGCTCGACGTCAACGACAACGGCTTCATTCCCGAGGGCTCGCCGCTGGAGGGTTATCTCAACAGCCGGCGGCCCGGTGCTTACCCGTTGGCCAACATCATGGCGCTGGCCGAACTGGCCGCGTGCCGCAAACCAGAGAACCTGCAAGCCTTTATCAAGGCGCTGGACGATGACAACGAGATAATGCGGTTCTGGGCCGTCAGTGGCTTGCTGATGCTGGGCGAAGAGGCCGCGCCAGCAAAATCGCGGTTATTGGAAATCCTTCACGAAGACCGTCCGCAAACGCGCATTGTCGCGGCGGAAGCGTTGGTGCACCTGCAGGAAACCGAGCAATCGGTGAGGTTGCTGGCCGGCTATCTGGCGCAGGAACAACCCAAGCCGCTGCGCTTGCAGGCCATCAACTCGCTGACCTATTGCGGGGAGGCGGCGCGTGCGGCGTTGCCAACGATCAAGGTCCACGCACAGAGCGACGATGCCGACGTGCGCAACGCTTGCGCATACCTGACGCAGATTCTGGAAGGCACTTACGACCCGAATGTTCCGGTCCAGGACGTGCCACGACTGCTGCGTGAGCTCAAGGCGCAGGGCAAACAGGTGGAGTGATCGCCGTTGCGCTGCACCGTTTGAAGCCAGGCTGTAATCCGTAGCAACCTGCCAACCCGCATGCCGCTTTCCAGTGGCGTTCGGGTTGGCAGGGGTTGATCGCGAGCGTCATGAACGGGCGAGCGTCCCGCAGGCAACCTTCGGGCGGGGGGGCTGTCAGGCCCAGCCACCATCGATGACCAGGTCCTGGCCTGTGCACATACGGCTATCGTCAGCTGCCAGGAACAGGGCGGCGCGCGCCAGTTCGTTGGCCTTGAGCAGTCCGGGCAGGCACTGCTCGCGCTTGATTTGCTCCAGCCCTTCCTCGTCCAGCCACAGGCGTGCCTGTTTGTCGGTAATGACCCAGCCGGGGCTCAGGCAATTGATGCGGATTCGCTGTTGCCCCAGCTCGCGCACCATGCCATTGACGAAGCCACGCAACGCTGCCTTGGCAGTGGCGTATAGCGGATAACCGCGGTTTTTGCGCATCCAGCCGGTGGAGCCCAGGCAGATGATCGACCCGCCGCCCAGTCGATGCATGTCGGGGATCACCGCACGCGTGGCGAAAATCTGGTGGCGCAGGTTGATTGCCATGTTGCGCTCGAATGCGCTTTCGTCGATATCGGCCAGTTCGTGCCGCCAGTCGTTAGCGGCATTGTTGATCAGCACGGCGATCGCTCCGATCTGCGTGCGAGCGCTGGCAATTGCGGTTTCCAGCGCATCCAGATCAGTCAGGTCGCAATGCAGGTATAGGGGCGGGTGCCTGGCATCGGCCAGGCGCTCGATGAGTACCGTGGCGCCTTCATCGTCCACGTCGAGAAAGGCGACACGCGCCCCTTGGTGCACAAACTGTTCGACCAAGGCAGCGCCGATACCGCTGGCGCCTCCGGTGATAAGCACGCCGCGATCGCGCAGGCTGGGGTATAGGGCAAAGTCGAACATTATCGGGTTCCAGGAGAAGGGGATGGTTCGGCGATTGGCCGTGGGGCGCCGCTGGTGTGCGCCCCGGCAGGGGTTGCCCATCGGATTGCCCGACGGGCGAGGGGTCAGCGAACGCCGCGGGCACGCAGGGCGGCAGGGCTGAAGAACTCATCGTCCGGCACCGGCTGGCTGAAATCGATACTGCCCTGCGCTTCGTTCTCCATGAGCTGCACCATGTAGCGCCGCGATTGCAGGTCATGGTAGACGTCCAGCACGCTCATGGTGGTCGGCAGGTCGTAGAGGTTCGACAGATAGGCCATGGACACTCGCCACAATTCGCCGCGTCCGTCGTACTGGTCGACCACGGCGGCGCTCCAGCTGTCTTCGTCGAGGTACAGGGTGCGGCGCGAGTAGACGTGGCGTGCGCCGGGCTTGAGCTTGCCCTCGACGACCCAGACCCGATGCAGTTCATAGCGGGCATATTGCGGGTCGATGTGGCCGGGCTTGAGCAGGTCCTGGTATTTCAGCTCGGGGCTGGAGGTCTTGTAGTTGTTGTAGGGAATGTAGATTTCCCGTTTGCCGACCAGGGTCCAGTCATAGCGATCCGGCGCGCCGTTGAACATGTCCAGGTCGTCGATGGTGCGCAGGCCGTCCGAGGAGGAACCCGGCGTATCGTAGGCGAACAAGGGGGCGCGGCGGACACGGCGCTGGCCGGGGTTGTAGGTCCAGGCCTGGCGTGGTTCCGTGACCTGGTCCAGGGTTTCGCGTACCAAGGAGGCCGTTCCGGCCAGGCGCGCCGGGCTCTTGGTCACCGTCTGGTAGTAGAACAGGGTGTTGTTCAGCTTGTCGAAGCTGCTGCCCTGCTGGTAGTAGCGAGAGAGCATCTGGTACTGGCTGGTGACCGGCGTGAAGCTGCCGTCGCGTTGCACCGCCGCCTCTGCCGGATTACGCACAAGGAAGGTGCCGCGGTAGCGGGCGACATGGTTCCACAGCGCCTCGACGCCGTTCTGCGGAATAGGGAAGGGAACGCCGCCGAAGGCATCGGCAAAGCCGACTCCTCCCTCGACCAGCCTGGCACTGGTGGCGTTCTTGAAGATGTTGTCGTAGACCCACTGTGGCGCCGACCCGGAACGACGGGTCGGGTATACCGGCATCTTGAAGGTGTCCGGATAGGTGTTGAACAAGGCGATTTCACCGGCGGTGAGATTGGCCTTGTACTGCTCCAGGTTGGCCTTGGTGATGGTGAACAAGGGCTTGTCGGCACTGAACGGATCGCTGCGGTACTGCCCCGACTTGTAGCCGGCCGGTGCCTGGGTCAGGCCACCGGTCCAGGTGGGAATGGTGCCGGCGGCGTTGCCGGCCTTTTCCGCGCCCATGGGGGTCAGGGTGGTGTGCAACTTGCCCGCCTCGCTGGCGGAAACCGCGGCCACGGCGCTGCCGGTGCACAGCACCAGGGCAGCGGAAGCGACGATCAGGGCTGGTAGATGACGCATGGTGAATCTCCGTGAGAAACCCGCCGTGCCATGTCGAATGGCGCGGCATGGGCGGTGGGTTAAAAGGAGTACTTGACGTTGAACCCGACGTTGTCGTGGTCACGCGTGCTGTTGTTGTTTCCGGCGCCATAGAACGCGGTGTATTGCAGTTCGGCCTCGAGGGTGTTGCGGTAGGAAGCCTTGAGGCCCAGGGTGTGGGCCTTGCGCCCTTCGATAAAGTTGCCGGCGGAAGAGGAGTTGCCCTTGAAGTCTTCCTTGTAGACCACGTAAGGCGAGAGGTTGACCCCGGCGAACAGGTCGTTCCAGGTGCCCGCGAGTTGCAGGGTGTAGCCATAGGCATTGCGATCGGCCTGGCTGTCGCGGCCATAGCCGGAGACATAGCCCTTGTTCGCGCCGCTGGCGTAATACCGGGTGCTGCCATCCTGGGCGGTGTACTTGAGGCTGCTGCCGCGCACGTGGTCGCTGGCGATCTCGGCCACTCCGGTCATGGTGTCGAAGAACAGCGTCGGGCCGAAGTTGTAAAGGGTGCCGATAGAGGTATTGAAGGACTCCACCCGCTCGTAGTTATGCACCATCGGGCCGTTGCCCAGGGCGATGCTCTGGTTGCCGACCGTGACCGACTGGCCCTTGCTCAGGTTGGGAGCCTGGCTCATCAGGTCGCCGAGCAGGTCGTTGGTGGTGGCGACGCCTATCGGCAGGTTCGGCCGGTAGGCCAGTTCCCCGAACACTGTGGCGTTGCCCACGTTGGTGTTGAAACTCACCCCCAGCATCCGTATGTCTTCCGGGTATTCGCGCTGCGCCACCAGTTGGTTGGTCAGGTCTACCACGGTCGCGCCATTGACCAGCCCCAGGGTCTGGGCCGCCGCCGCATTGCCGCCACGCGCCGCGGCGGCCAGCTGGTTGTAGCTGGCAAAGCCGCCGAGCGCGGCCAACTGGTCGAGGTTGACCCCGCTGTAGGCGCCATTCACATGGGCCGCGACCGAGGGTTCCTTGGCGTGATAGTTGACGAAGTAGAAACCGAATTCGGTGGAGTTGAGGGACTCGGCCATGTAACGGAAGGCCACCCCGAACTGGCCATCGTTTTTCGCATTGATGTCCGGGCCGACGCTGGCGGCCTTGATCACGCCATTGGCGCCCAGGTAATCGGTGCCCTGCAGGCCCGCCACATGGGCCCCCGCCAACTGTCGATAGAGACTCTGGAAGGCCGGATTGGCCAGCGACCTGACCGGGGTGTAGGCGGTGTTGCCGCCATCGGCGAACAGGTCGGTGCTGCCATAGAAGGTGCCGACCGGGTCGATGCGGGTTTCCTTCCAGTTCCATTGGTAGAAGGCGTCCATCGACAGGTTCTCGGTCAGCCCGAGGTTGAAGCTCAGGGCTTCCAGCGGCATCAGCACCTCCTTGACCTCGGAGCCCGGCAGGTGAAAGGCCGAGGCATCCACGGGGTTGGTGGTGTTGACCCCGCCGCGATAGAACAGGCTTTCCCCCCAGTTGAACACCTGGCGCCCCAGGCGGGCGGTCAGCGGCCTGCCCGCCACCTCCCAGTTGCCGTACACATAGGCGTCGAGGATCTCCGCGTTGCGTCCGGCGACACTGCGGGTCTCGTCGGTGAAATGGTCGTCGCGGGGGTAGGACTGGCTCGGCTGCTGCGCAAAGCTGCGATCGTAGTAGTCCGAGCGCTTGTCCATGATCTGCGTGTCGTAGAACGCCGAGCCGCGCAGGAACAGGCCGTAGTTCTGGTAGGTCGCGCCGAGGTCGGAGGTGACCTTGTAGACCTCCGAGACCAGGCCGGTGCCGAAGTTGCGGTTGCCGTCGTTGCCGTTGATGTCGTCGTTGTTCTTGTCCTGGCCCTGCACGCGCCACAGCCTGCCGTAGGAGACGGTGGTGTCCAGCGAGCCGCTGACCTGGTTGTCGGCGAAAGAGAACTCCACCGCCTGGGCAGGCAGTGCCAGGCACAGCGACCACAGGCCGGTGAGGGCGAAACCTGCACGCGCGGCAGCGGGCAGGGGGCGAGTCCGAAGGAAGATATCCATGGCGAAAACACTCGATAGTCTGATCATTGTTATTGGCGCCGTCAGTGCGGCGCCGTTGTTGTCGATCCGGCTGTACAGCAGGTGAGCGCGCGACCCTGGAGCCGGGTCGCGGCGCCACCGGACAAGCAGTGTTCGATGGCTGGGCGATACCTCAGGTCTGTGGCGCGTCGAGGGCGGCGTTGTGGCGGATGCAGTCGGCGAAATAGCCCAGGCTGCGTTTCGGCGTGCGGGCCAGGGTGGCGCGGTCGACCTGGATCAGGCCGAAGCGCTTGGCGAAGCCCTGGGCCCATTCCCAGTTGTCGGTAGCAGACCAATAGAACAGCCCCTTGAGGCGCACGCCCTGGGCATGGGCGGCTTGTGCGGCCTTGAGGTAGCCGGCCAGATGGGCGATCCGGCCGAGGTCATCCACCACGCCGTCCCGGGGTTGCGGATCGGGCATGGCGAAGCCGGTTTCGGTGATGTACAGCTGCGGTGCGTCGTACTCGTCGTGCAGGCGCAGGAGCATTTCGGTGAGGCCGTCCGGCTCGACATGAAAGTAATCGGTGTTCGCCAGATGCCGGGGCGCCTGGCCCTGGGCGATCCCCAGCACGTGATCGGCGGCCTGCCTGACATAGATCCGGCTGTAATAGTTCATGCCCAGGAAATCGGGCTTGACCGCGATCAGTTCCATGTCGCCCTCGGCGACGTAGGGGGCGATCAGGCCGGCGGCCAGTCGCGGATAGCCCTTGCCATACAGTGGGTCGACGAAGGCGCGGTTCCACAGGGCATCGACCATGCGCGCGGCTTGTTCGTCCTGGGCGGAGTTCGTTTCGGCACGTACCGGTTGCAGGTTCACCGTGGTGCCGATGCGATGCCCGCCCGGCAGGGTAGCCCGCAGCGCCTGGAACGCCAGGCCCTGTGCCAGGTTCTGGTGGTGGATCGCGGCATACGCGGCTTCGGCGCTGTTGAACGCCGGGGCATGGACCTGGGCGGCATAACCGCGCAGGGCGACGCTGTTCGGCTCGTTCAGGACGATCCACTGCTGCACCCGGTCGCCGAGCTTGCGTGCCACGATCTCGGCATAGTCGGCGAGCCGCTGGCAGATCTCGCGCTGGCGAAAATCCCCGGCCCAGGCCGGCACGTCCCAGTGGAACAGGGTTGGCCAGGGGGTGATGCCTTTTTCCAGCATGGCGTCGACCATCCGGTCGTAGACCGCCAGGCCGGCGGCATTCGCCGGGCCAGGGCCATCCGGCTGGACCCGGGGCCAGGCGATGGAGAAACGAAAAGCCTGCACACGGGCCTGGGCCAGCAACTCCAGATCCCTGGGGTACAGATCCTCGAACTGCGTACACAGGGCATTGGTCGAGCCATCCAGCATCGCGCCGCGTTCGTTGCACAGCGCATCCCAGTTACTGGGGCCGCGGCCGTTGCGGCTTTCGGTCTGCGCGGCGGAGGCCGCTACGCCCCAGACGAAGTCGGAGCAGAAGCGCAGCGCCGCGGTGTCCTCGGACAGAGGGCTGGAATCGGTATTCTGCGGGTGCGCGCGAGTAGCCATCATATGGATTTCCTTAAGGATTATTGTTGTTCGCAGGGGTGGAGCGGGGTCTGCGTCTACGTCCCGGGCAAGGGCGAGGTGGCGGGCAGGCCGGGGCTGTCAGGCTCCTCCTGGGAGCGCAGGGCCAGGGCCTCGAGCAGGCGGCGGTGGGTCGCCGGATCGATGGGGTAGATCCAGGCGAGCAGGAACACGCCCAGGCTGCCGAGCAGCGGCACGCCGGACATGGTGCTCAGCAGCAGTTGGGTGGTATGCGCCGACTGCAGGCTGTTGGGCACGAAACCGATGCTGCTCAACGCCAGGCCCAGGCTGCCGGCGGCGATGCCGAGCGCGGCCTTCTGGGCGAAGATCACCGTGCCGATAATCAGTGACTCGCAGCGAATGCCCGAACGCCACTGGCCGTACTCGACGGTATCCGGAACCATGGCCCAGAAGCACACGGCGGTGGCGCTGGCGCCGATCGCGAGCAAGGCGAGAATCGCCAGCAGCACGGCATACCCCGAGGCGCTGAACAGGTACCAGAGGACAAAGCCCAGGCAGTAGAAACCGGTGCCTGCCAGCAGCGCGAAACGCTTGCTGCGCGAACGCGCCACATAGGCCCAGAGCGGCGCGGCCAGCGCGGCTACGCAGGCCATCAGGGCCAGCGCCGTGCCGCCGAAGTCGGCGTCGTTGCGCACGTACTTGAAGTAATAGAGAAGGTTCTTGGAGAAAAAGGTGCTGGCCAGCGAGTTCATCAGCGTGATGCCCAGCACGATCAGCAGCGCTCGATTGCTCAGCAGGGCGCCCAGCAGGCGTTTGGCATCCGGCCTGTTGGCGGCTGTCGGCGGCTCGTCCTGCGTCGAGTCATCGGCACCCGCCGCGATGGCCGCGATGATCAGCATGGCGCTGGCCAGGCAGGCGAACAGGCCCACCACCAGCCCCCAGGCGAAAGTCCCGCCGCCGAAATGACGCGTCGCCGGCAGCAGCGTCGCCGAGACGGCCATGGCGGCGAGAATGGCGAACACCATGCGGATGCCGGCCATGGTCGCGCGTTCGGCGCTGTCCTGGGTGACCCGGGCATAGAGCGAGGCATAAGGCACCGAGACCAGGGCGAACAAGGTCCGGAACGCGAAGTGGCTGACCACGGTGAGCAGCACCAGCTGGGTGGTGTCGCCGCGGGGCAGGATGAACATGAGCACGAAGGCGATGGCCAGTGGCGCGGCGCCCAGCAGCAGGTAGGGGCGGAAGCGGCCGAAGCGGGTCCGGGTGCGATCGGCCATGGCGCCGATCAGCGGGTCGACGATCGCGTCCCAGATCAGTGCGCTCATGTAGATCAGGCCGGCGGTGTAGGCGGAAAGGCCCAGCACTTCGGTGTAGAAGAACAGCAGGAACAACGATGCGATCTGCCAGTAGAGGTTGACCCCGAAGTCGCCCGCACCGAGGGAAATCTTGCGTGCCAACGACATCCTGGACGGTGCCTTGCGCGCTACGAACCCGATCATTTGCAAATCTCCGCATAGGCCATTTTGGCTATTGTTTTGCCCGTTTCGATGCCTCGCCACGGGGTTGTTTCGCATCAGATGAGTGCGCGGTGGAAAACTATCCGGTCGGATAATTACTCGGCGAAATAGGCTTGTCAATACTCCGAGACCTGCGCCAGACTTGCGCCCATTCAAAATATTGGCCGGTAGGGATGACGCATGAACACGCCACGAGTCGCTAAGCAGGAACGCAGCGAGCAAACGCGAACCGAGATCCTGCAGACCGCGCTGGATCTGTTCGCGGCCCGAGGGTTCGCGGCGGTGAGCCTGCGCGATATCGCGGATCGGGTAGGGGTCAACCATGCGATGATCCGCTACCACTTCGGTGGCAAGGAGCAGCTCTGGCGCGAAAGCGCGGCTTACCTGTTCGAGCGCCTGGAACAGGAGATCCCGCCGCCGGATCTTGCGCGCGATCCGTCACCCATCGATGCCTTGAAGCGCTATATCCGTGCCTATGTCCATTACTGCGCACGGCATCCCGAGCACGCCCGGCTGATCGTCCAGGAGTCGATCGAAGGTTCGGACCGGCTGCAATGGCTGGCCGAGCACTACATCCGCCCCAATCACGCGCGGACGCTGGGTTTTCTCGAGAACGTCGAGTTGCCCGCCGGCATCGCGGGGCTGGACCCGGTGATGATGCTGTACATGGTGGTGGCCATTGCGCAGATGCCTTACCTGGTCACCGCTGAGCTGCGATTCGTCCATGAGCGCGATGCCCTCTTGCCCGAGGCGATCGAAGCCCACGCCGAGGCGGTCATGAAGTTCATCTTCCGCGACGGTTGAAAGCGGCTGCCGGCCCGGATGGGACGGCGGGCTCCGCTGGCGGCGATGCGCTGCCCGCCAGCGTCGAACCGGCACTGACGGGCAGCGCAGCCTCAGGCGCGGCCGAGGGCAGTCAAGGTTGCGGCAGCACCGGCACCGGCGGGCTGATCACGCCGACGTCCTGGGCATAGAGGGCGTAGGAGGCTTTTAGCCGGGTCAGCCGCTCCGGTTCCTCGCTGCTCAGGTCGAGGGTTTCGCCCGGGTCCCTGGCGATGTTGAACAGTTTCCAGGTGCCATTGCCGGTATCGGTGATTTTCCAGTCGCCCTGGCGCAACGCCCGGGAGCCGTACAGCTCGGTGCCGATGGCATCGTCCGGGCCATAGACGTAGTCGGCCTTGCCCTGCAGATAGGGTATCCAGCTGCGCCCGCGGATGGGTTCGACCGCGCGCCCCTCAAAGGTTGTGCCCGAGGCGGGAATGCCGGCGAGTTCGAGGAAGGTCGGCATCACGTCGGCCACTGACAGGAAGGCGTTGGAGATCGCTCCGGCACGGTTCAGGCCCGGGTAGCTGAGGAACGCCGGGGCGCGGGTCCCACCTTCGCTCGAGTAGTACTTCATCAGCAGCGAAGGGGCCGTGCCGGCCTGGGCCCAGCCAGGGCCATAACCGAAGAAGGAGGTCGCGTTGCCGCGATTTTCCAGGCGGTTGTCGGCGTCCTTGGGCATTTCCCTGGTCGTGCCGGTATCACGGCCTTCGGCGCCATTGTCAGAGAGAAAGAGAATCACCGTATTGTCGAATTCGCCGCTGCGCTTGAGCTCGTCGACCACCCGGCCGACGTTCTGGTCCAGCCGGTCCACCATGGCCGCGTAGACCTCCATATCACGTGCGCCAAGCTGCTGCTGTTCCGGGGTCAACTGATCCCAGCGGCGCGTCATGACCATCCCGTGGGCGCTGGTATCGGCCTGGCGCAAGCCGAGTTCGACCTGGCGTTGCAGACGCTGCTCGCGCAGCACATCGAAGCCGGCGTCGTAGCGTCCGCGGTATTTGTCGATCACCTCCCTGGGCGCCTGCAGCGGCCAGTGGGGGGCGCTGAAGGCCAGATAGGCGAAGAACGGCTGGTCGGGGGCCTGCTTGTCACTAAGGAACTGCAGCAGCTTGCTGGTGAAGTAGTCGGAGGAATAGAACCCGTCCGGCAGCTTCGCCAGGCGCACACCCTGTTCAGTGAACACTGCTCCGCCGGTGTTCTGCTCCGGCGCCTTGTCGGGATCGGCGAAGTCCAGGCCGTAGTGGTTGTGGGCGCCTTGCAGCAGAGCGAAGCTGCGCTGGAAGCCGCGGGCATGCGGGTCCTGTTCCGGCCTCAGGCCCTGGTGCCATTTCCCCGCCATCAGGGTTCGGTAGCCGCCGGCGGCGAAGCGTTCGGCCAGGGTCGCGACCTGCGGTCGCAAGTAACCTTCGTAGCCGGGCTTGCCTTGCTGGTTAGGGGCTATGCGTTCGGCCATCGCACCAAACCCGGCACGATGGCTGTCCGTTCCCGAGAGCAGCATCGCGCGCGTCGGCGAACAGGTCGGCGCTGTGTGGAAGCCGGAGAAGCGCAGGCCCTCGCGGGCCAGCCGGTCGAGGTTCGGCGTGGCGATCTCGCCGCCGAAGGCGCCGAGGTCGGAGTAAGCCAGGTCGTCGGCGACGATCAGCAGGAAGTTCGGCCTCCGGGCGCCGTCCTGCGCCAGTGCCGGTACCGATGCGCTGGTCAGCAGCATCGCCATGACGAGTGAGCGGCGCCAGGCCGTGAACCGGGTGGTGTGCGGGTATTTCATCGATCTTCCCTCGTGCGGGCATAGCCAACAGGCCGCCACTTGTTGTTATTGCCGTGCTCAGGCAACCGGTCACGGCATTTTGGATGGGATCCGGATTTATTTATCCGAGTGGATAAATACTGGCTGGAAATCGATCTGTCAACGTGCCGAGGCAAACCCGGGACAGGATCGACAGTCGCCGCGCCATTGCGGTTGAATGACGCCCAACCGCCAAGAGGGACACTCATGCCAACCGCATCCGTGCGTATCACCGCGGAGCAATTGCTCTCCGACAACTGGTATCTGCTGAAGAAATACAGCTTCGACCTGCGCCGCCGCGACGGCAGCTGGCAGGCGCAGACCCGCGAGGTCTACGACCGTGGCAACGGCGCCACCATCCTGCTGTACAACCGCGAGCGGCGCACGGTGCTGCTGATCCGCCAGTTCCGCCTGCCGACCTATGTCAACGACCACGACGGTTACCTGATCGAGACCGCCGCCGGCCTGCTGGATAACGCCAGCCCTGAAGAGCGGATCCGCCTGGAGGCCGAGGAGGAGACCGGTTATCGCGTCGGCGCGGTGGAGAAGGTCTATGAGGCCTTCATGAGCCCGGGCTCGGTCACCGAGCGCCTGCACTTCTTCCTCGGCGAGTATTCCCCCGACGACCGCATCGGCGACGGTGGCGGCCTGGCGGAAGAGGGCGAGGACATCGAAGTGCTGGAGCTCGGTTACCAGCAGGCGCTGGACATGGTGCGCAGCGGCGAGATCGTCGACGGCAAGACCATCATGCTCTTGCAGTACCTGGAGCTGCGCCTGCTGTCGCCGCGGCGCCTGACCGTCCTGCTGGTCGGCCCCGACGCGGCGGGAGCAACGCTTGAGCAGTGCGCTGCCGCGCTGGTCGAGGTGGGGCACGTGCCACTGCCGGGGCGCTGGCTGGCACAGGAGGCCGGCGTGCTGGATGAACAACTGCAACGTTGCGATGCGGTGTTGCGCATCCCCGGTCCCTGCGCCCGCGCCGATCGGCTGGTCGCCCTGGGCCAGGCGCTGGGCCTGCCGATCTGCGCCGCCCTGGAGGACATCCCGGGCGCGCTGGCCGGCGCGACGATGGAGCGCAAGCGCCGGTAGGCCAGGCGCTCTGTTGTATCGGAGTGTGTAGCGAACCGGCGCAGATACATTTGCTGGGTTTCGCGGCGGTTTCGTACACAGCCCGGATACACCCCGAGGATTAACTACGCCCACCCGCCAGCATCGACACTCGGTGCCGGTGGCGGGAACCGTCAGTCAATCCATCAAGGGGTATCACCATGTTCAAACTCTCCACTGTTTCCAATGCCGCGCTCGGCCTGGCGCTGGTCGGCGGCCTGGGCCTGTCCACCGCCGCCTCGGCGCTGAGCATGACCGAGCTGTCCCAGGGCTACACCCTGGCCGCCGCCGACGCGGTCAAGAGCGGCACTGAAGGCAAGTGCGGCGAAGGCAAGTGCGGCGAGGACAAGTTCGCCAAGACCGACACCAACCACGACGGCAAAGTGTCGCGCGAGGAGTTCATCGCCGCCGCGCCGGAACGGGCTGCCGAGTTCGACCGGATCGACGCCAACCACGATGGCGGTATCAGCCTGGAGGAAGCCAAGCAGTACCTGGCGAGCAAGGCGGCCAAGGCCGGCTCGGCCGAGGGTAAATGCGGCGAAGGCAAGTGCGGCGCGGCGATCGAGTCCTGATCGACGAGGGCGGGGAGCACCGGGTGCTCCCCGATTTTTTCCCGGCCTTATCAGGAGATCGCCCATGCCATCCTCCGTTGTTTCCCACCAGGCTTCGCGGTGGCCGGTTCCGGCTACCGTGGGGCTTGGCTTGCGTCGTGCCTTGCTCGACTCATTGCATACGGCGCCTGCGGGCGCTTTCGACTTTCTGGAACTGGCGCCGGAAAACTGGATCGGCATCGGTGGCGCCCACGGCGCCGCGCTGCGCGCCCTGGCCGAACGCTACCCGCTGAGCTGCCACGGGCTGTCGCTGTCCCTGGGCGGTCCGGCGCCGCTGGATCTGGCGTTTCTCGGCGAGGTGCGCGGCTTCCTCGACGCGTTCGAGGTGCCGTTGTACAGCGAGCACCTGAGCTATTGCGGCGACGACGGCCATCTCTACGACCTGTTGCCGCTGCCCTTTACCGATGAGGCGGTGCGCCATGTCGCGGCGCGTATCCGCCAGGCCCAGGATGTGCTGGGCCGGCGCCTGGCGGTGGAAAATGTGTCCTACTACGCGGCGCCGCGCCAGGACATGGACGAGCTGGCGTTCACCACCGCCGTGCTGGCCGAGGCCGACTGCGACCTGCTGCTGGACGTCAACAACCTCTACGTCAATTCGGTGAACCACGGTTTCGACCCCCAGGCGTTCCTGGACGGCTTGCCACCCGAGCGGGTGGTGGCGATGCATGTGGCCGGTCACTACGACCAGTCCGACAGCCTGAAAATCGACACCCACGGCGCGCCGGTCAAACCGCTGGTCTGGGCCCTGCTGGCGCGGGCCTACGAGCGGTTCGGCGCGCAGCCGACGCTACTGGAGCGGGACTTCAACTTCCCGCCGTTCGCCGAACTGCGGAGCGAGCTGGACTGCATCCGCCGCTTGCAGGGGCAGGCCGAGCAAGCCCGGGGGAGGCTCGCCCATGGATAAGCCGACGAGCGACCTGGCGGCCCGGCAGCAGGCCCTGACCGCCTACCTGCGCGACCCCGAGCACTGCGCCATGCCCGAGGACATGGACCCGGTGCGGGTGGAGATTTACCGCGAGCTGGTGTTCGACAACCTGCGCTCGTTGCTGGGCAACACCTTCCCGGTAGTGCGTGCGCTGCTCGGCGAGCAAGACTGGTGCCGACTGCTGCGGATGTTCCTCCGTGAGCACCGCTGCGCCACGCCGAAGTTCGGTGAAATCGCCGCCGAGTTCGTGGCCTGGATGGCCTCGGCGCCGGCCAGCCTGCAGGACACGCGCTGGCCGGCCTTCCTGCTTGAGCTGAGCCATTACGAGTGGATCGAAATGGCCCTGCAGCAGGCCGATGCCGAGCCGCTGCCGGCCAGTGATCCGGACCTGTTGCTGGTAAGTCCCCTGCGCCTGTCACCCCTGGCCTGGCCACTGGCCTATGCGTGGCCGGTGCAGCGTCTGGGTCCGGCCTGGCGCCCGACGGCGCCCGGGGAAGCACCGACCCTGCTACTGATCCGGCGCGATGCCGACTACCGCGTGCGCTTCTCCGAACTCAGCCCCCTGGCCTGGCGCCTGCTGCAACGCCTCGAAGAGTTTCCCGAGCTGACGGGGCGCGCCCAACTGCTCGCCCTGGCCCAAGAGGCGGGCCTCGACGACCGCGACACCTTGATCGCCGAGGGCCAGCGCCTGCTGCGCCAGATGCATGGCCAAGGCATTATCGGCAGCGCCCGTTAGCCGCTGTCCTCGACCTTGCTTGGTCCTGCCGCCACGGATGGCGCTCCCACCCTGTGTAGCCGCTGGCGCAGCCGTCGTAAAACCTGTTATCGCGATCTTCCTGAAACACTGCGTCGCCTGGCTTGGCGGCCGCTGCGCGCCCGATCGCAGGCTGCGCCAGCGGCTACAGGGTGTGCGGTGTGGGCGCGAGTGTAGTGGGCGCTTTTGTTAGCAGTGGCTTGGGCCTGCGGCAAAAATTCAGGGCGATGGGGGATACCTCCGTTACAAACGCTTTCCCCCGGAAACGCCAAAGCCGCAGCTCAAGCTGCGGCTTTTTTGTCCCGACGCATCAGCGCCGCTGGCGCAGGCGCTCGACCAACGCATCCAGGCTGAGTTTGCCCGCGCCCTGGAGCAGCAGCGGTAGCAGCGCCGCCAGGTAGATGGCCGGCAGTTTGAAGTTGCCGTGGCCCTTGTTGCTGATGGCATAACCCTGGGCCAGCTCACCGAGGCTCGACCAGTCGGCCGGCCAGTGCACGGCGGCGGTGGCGACCAGGGTGACCACGATCAGCACCAGCGCGGCGCAACGGGTGCCCAGGCCCAGCAGCAACGCCAGGGCGCACAGCAGCTCGGCCCACATCGACAGTTGCCAGTTGAGGTTCGCCGGCAGGTGATCGAAGGGGAACGGGAAGGCGGCCTGGATCTCCTGGAACCAGTTTTCGCCGCGCCATTTTTCCAGGCCCGATTCGAAGAACTCCCAGGCCAGGAACAGGCGCAGGCTGAGGAGGGCGCCCCAGGGGGCCAGGCGATCGAGCTGGCGTTGCAGCCCGTTGAGGGTGGATGAGGTGAGGGTCATGGGGTGGATCTCCTGTGCAGAAAAAGGCCGATGGAGGGCAATGGCGACGCTGTCTAGCGCGGGCTCAAGGCCTGGCGTTGCCGGCGCTTGCCGGCCTGGGCCAGCTTGCCCAGCAGGTTGATCGCCATGGCCGTGCAAGTGAGGGTGAACGGCAGCAGGTACCAGGCGCTCAGCGGCAGGCGTTTGAAGTTGGAGTAGGCGAAGATCGCCGCCAGCACCCACATGCCGGTGGTGTGCAGGCGTTTCCAGGCGCGGCGGCCGAGCAGCGCGGCCGGGCCTTTGAACGAGGTCAGCGCCAGCAGCAGGATGAACAGGTAGCCGACCGACCCGGGCAGGTTGCCCAGGGCACTGCGGCCGGGCCAGAACTGCGGGTTCAACTGGCCGTAGCGGTAGATCAGCAGTGCGTGCACCAGGTGCGAGAAGGCGAAGGCCAGGCCGATGAAGCGCCGTTCGCGCAGCAGCGCCTGGCCCAGGGGCGAGGGCAGCAGCACGGCCCAGGCCGAAGCCAGGAAGGCCAGCAGGAACAGCACGAAGGATGAACGCGCGGTGGCGCGGATGGCGCTGCGGGTGGCGTCGACCGCGTCCGGGCCGAGCAGCAGGATCAGCGCGGTCATCAGCAGCACGGCGGCGGCCAGCAGGCTGAACAGCCGCCAGCCATGCCATGGCGAGGGGAAGGTGTGGGTGGTCATTACGGGCTCCTGGGGTTGGGCGCCGCCGCTGCGGCGCGTCCCGGGAGTCTTGCAAGGCCATGTATACCGGCTGTGTCGGCGCGGGCCGGTTATGTATGCCTGTGTAGCGAGCCGCTCAGAGGCGGGCCGGGCCGCCGCCGACCAGGATCAGCTCGGCGCACAGGCCGCCGCCCTGGCGATTGCTCAGGTGCAGCGAGCCGCCCAGGGCCACCGCCAGTTGCTGGGCGATGGCCAGGCCCAGGCCGGTGCCGCCGGTATCGCGGTTGCGTGAGCTTTCCACCCGGTAGAACGGCTTGAGCACTTCGGCCAGTTGCGCTTCGCTGATCCCCGGGCCGCGGTCCAGGACCTTGATCGACAGGCGATCGCCGGCCAGGGCCTGGACCTCGATCCGCGCCGCGCCGGAAAACTTCAGCGCGTTGTCCACCAGGTTCACCAGCACCCGGCGCAGGGCGTGGGGGCGGGTGTCGATCAGCGCGCCGTTCTTGCCCGCCAGTTCCACGTCCTGGCCGGTGTCCTGGTAGTCGAACACCAGGCTGTCGAGGAACGCGTCCAGGGCGATCCGGCAACTGGCCTCGGTGGCGCCGTGGATGCTGCGGGCATAGGCCACGCCTTCGCGCACCAGGTGCTCCATTTCGCTCAAATCGCTCCACAGTTTGTCTTTCTCGCTGGAGTCGTCCATGAACTCGGCGCGCAGCTTCATGCGGGTGATCGGCGTCTGCAGGTCATGGGAGATCGCCGCCAGCAGTTGCATGCGCTCCTTGAGGTAGGCGCCGATCCGCGCCTGCATGGCGTTGAAGGCCCGGGCGGCGTGCGCCACTTCGAGCGGACCCTTTTCGTCCAGCGGCACGCCGTGGGTGTTGGGGTCGAGGCTGTCCACCGCCTGGGCCAGCCGGGTCAGCGGGCGCACCGCGACCCGCACCGCCAGCCAGGCGCAGAGGATCAACAGCAGCAATTGCCCCAGCAGCACCACCGGCAGCCAGGGCGACATCGGCATCATCGCCGGACGCACATCGATGGTCAGCGGGCTGCCGTCGGCCAGGCGCAGGTGGGCCTGATAGTGCTGGCGCGGTCCGGGAATGGTGTTGAACGCCAGCTCGTAGTCCGCACCCAGGGCGGTCTTGATCGAGTTCACCGAGACCGGCACGTCGTCGCGGCCCATGGGCTGGCCGGGTTCGCCGGTATCGAGCCGGTAGCCATAGGTGCGCCGTTGCAGGCGCGGCAGCCAGGCGTCGCGTTCGGCGGCGGGCAGGCGGTCGAGGATGGCCACGGAGGTCGCGACATCGCTTTCCAGGTTGCCGAGCATGGCCGTCCTGGCGCTCTGGTAGCGCTCGTAGGATTGCGCGGCGAACGACAGCCCCTGGGCCAGCGCCAGGCCGATCAGGAAGATCAGCGACAGCCGCGAGGCGAGGGTCCGCGGCCAGTGCAACGCCAGCTTCACGACGCGGCCTCGAGGATCTCCACCGGCAGCGAGAACACATAACCCTCGCTGCGCACGGTCTTGATGTAGGCCGGCTCGCGGGCGTCGTCCAGCAGGCGCTGGCGCAGGCGGCTGACCAGCAGGTCGATGGAGCGGTCGAACAGGTCGGCGTCGCGGCCCTGGGTCAGGTTGAGCAACTGGTCGCGGTTGAGCACCCGCTGCGGGTGGTCGAGGAACACCCGCAGCAGGCGGTATTCGGCGCCGCTGAGGGCGACCAGGGTGCCGTCCTGGTCCAGCAGGTGGCGCGCGGTGGTGTCCAGGCGCCAGCGGCCGAAGCCGAGCAGGCGACCGCTTTCGCTGACCACCAGGTTCGGCGGCAGCATGCGCGTGCGCCGCAGCACGGCATTGATCCGCGCCAGCAGCTCGCGGGCGGCGAAGGGCTTGACCAGGTAATCGTCGGCGCCCATCTCCAGGCCGATGATGCGGTCGGTCTCGTCGTTGCGCGCGGTGAGCATCAGCACCGGGGTGGCCTTGTGCTTGCCGGCGCGCAGCTCGCGGCACAGCACCAGGCCGTCGTCGCCGGGCAGCATGATGTCGAGCACGATCAGGTCCACCGGGGTGGTTTCCAGGAAGCTGCGCATCTGCCGGCCGTCGGCCACTACCGTGGTGCGCAGGCCGTTCTTCTTCAGGTAGTTGCCTACCAGTTCTCTGATCTCGCGGTCGTCATCGACTATCAGTACGTGATCGACATGATCCATCGGGTGCTGCCTCGGTCGTCGGGGGTCGTGCCGCTTAGTCTATAGCGCCCGGGGGAGCTTGCCTGCGGGGCTTTGTATTGCAGTGTATCTGGCGCCTGGTCGCACACATGGCGATGCAAAACCGCGGGGTCCCGGCACTTTTGTATCGCTCTGTATCTCCGGGCGGCCTGGATACGCAGGGAGGCCTGCGGGGCGCCTGGCCGACACAAGCGCGATACCTCGCGCGCCTTCAATGGGCCCCATCGAGGCACGGCTGTGCGCCTCGCCATCCCACCCATTGTCGCCCGAGGTCTCCATCATGAAACGCAACGCCCTGTACGCCGCCTGCCTGTTCGCCGCGCTGAATCTCTGCACCTTGTCGGCCCGTGCCGAAAGCGAGGTCCAGGCCCGCACCTACAGCTACGGCACCGCGCTGGATATCCAGCGCGTCCTGTCGATGACCGAGGACCCCACGCCAGCCTGCGGGGTGGTCAATGCGCGCATGACCTACCTCGATTCCCAGGGCCGGACCCAGGTCCTGGACTACCGCAAGTTCGCCAACGACTGTAACGACGGCAACTGAACGCACTCCCTTGTTCCATCACGCTGCCGCGCCATGGGGATTCGCCCGGGGCGGGCAGGACATTGACCGATCACAGGTGATGCCATGTTGCTCATTGCGTTTCTCGGCGGGGTGCTGACCCTTCTCAGCCCCTGCATTCTTCCGGTGGTGCCGTTCCTGTTCGCCCGGGCCGACCGCTCCCGTGGCTCGGTCCTGCTGACCCTGGTCGGCATGGCGCTGACCTTCGCCCTGGTGTCGAGCCTGGCGGTGGCCGGCGGCAGCTGGGTGGCCCAGGCCAACGGCGTCGGTCGCCAGCTGGCCCTGGCGGTGCTGGGGCTGTTCGCGCTGTCGTTGATCTCTGCCCGGCTCGGCCACTGGCTGGCGCGGCCCTGGGTCAGCCTGGGCAATCGCCTGGGCCGCGTGCGCGCCTTCTCCGGGCCCTCGGCGGCGCTGCTGCTGGGGGTGGCCACCGGCTTGCTCTGGGCACCCTGTGCCGGGCCGATCCTCGGTTTGATCCTCACCGGCGCGATGTTGCAGGGAGTGAACGCCCAGACCAGCCTGTTGCTGCTGGCCTACGGCCTGGGCAGCGCGCTGTCCCTCGGCGGGCTGATCCTGGCCGGGCGGGGCCTGGTCAACCGGCTCAAGCCCTCGTTGCCGGCCATCGCCAGGTTGCGTCGCGCGGTCGGCTGCGTGGCCTTGCTGGCCACCGTGGCGATCGGCAGCGGGCTGGACAGTCGCTTGCTGGCCAGTACCTCGTTCCAGGGTGCGACGGCCCTCGAACAGGGTGTGCTGAGGGCGGTGCCCAAGGCCCTGGATTACCTGGTCGACAAGGCCGGCGCCGCACCCGTCGAGACGCTGCCGAGCAAGGGCCCGATGCCATCGCTGAACGGCGCGGTGCAATGGCTGAACTCGCCGCCGCTGGACGCCCAGGCCCTGCGCGGCAAGGTGGTGCTGGTGGATTTCTGGACCTACGACTGCATCAACTGCCAGCACAGCCTGCCCTATGTGAACGCCTGGGCGAAGAAGTACGCCGGGGACGGGCTGGTGGTGATCGGCGTGCATACCCCGGAGTACGCCTTCGAGAAGGTCATCGACAACGTCAAGGCCCAGGTGCGCAAGCTGGATATCGCCTACCCGGTGGCTATCGACAACGATTACGCGATCTGGCGTGCGTTCGATAACCAGTACTGGCCGGCGCACTACTTTATCGACGCCCGCGGCCAGGTGCGCTACAGCCACTTTGGCGAGGGCGGTTACGCGGCGCAGGAGCAAGTGATCCAGCAATTGCTCGAGGAAGCCAAGGCGAAGTGAGGTTGCTGCTGCCGGTCGATGGTCCGGTGTGAGGCAGCTACACCGGGTTGCCCCCATCGCCGGCAAGCCTGGCTCCTACAGGCTCCGCGCCGTATGCCTGACCTGTAGGAGCGCAGCTTGCGCGCGAGGCGTCCTGCCTGACACACCGCGCCGTTTCTATCGCCGGCAAGCCTGGCGCCTACAGCCACCACCGCAACAGGAAAAAGAACGCCATGCTCAGCAGCATGCTGACCAGGGTATTGCGGGTGTAGATCACCAGCACGATGGCCACCAGCGAGCTGATCAGGTACGGGTTGTCGTAGGCCAGGTTCAACTGGTGCTCGGGCATGAACACGATCGGCCCGCAGATCGCGGTGAGCATGCCCGGCACGGCAAAGCCGAGGAACTGCCGGGCGTTGCTGCTCAGGCGCACCGGCAGGCGCGGTTCGAGAAACACGTAGCGGTTGAGGAACACCAGCAACCCCATGCCGACAATCACTGCCCAGACCATCATGTGCGCTCCCGGTAGAACTTGTTGCAGAGAAACCCCGCGCTCATGCCCATCAGGCCCGCCAGCACCAGGGCCGAGCCCCATTGCCAGTAGCTGAACAGCACCGAACAGAACAGCGAGACGGCGACGCAGACCACGGTCGGCACGTTGCGCACCAGCGGCGTGATCAGGGCGATAAAGGTCGCGGCGATGGAAAAATCCAGGCCCAGGTGTTCCAGCCCGGGAATCGCCCGGCCAAGGACGATGCCGGCCAGGGTGAACAGGTTCCAGGCGATATAGAACGTCAGGCCCACGCCGAGGGCGTACCAGCGGTCGAACTGCTGTTTATCGTGCTGGCTGGTGAGGGCGAACAGTTCGTCGGTGAGCAGAAAGCCCAGGCCCACCCGCCAGCGCCCCGGCAGCGGGGAAATCACCGAGCGCAGGCTCATGCCGTACAGCAAGTGCTGGGAGGTCAGCAGCAGGGTGGTGAGCAGGATCGAGACGATCCCGGCGCCGCCCTTGAGCATGCCGATCGCCACCAGTTGCGCGGCGCCGGCGAACACGATGCTCGACAGGCCCTGGCCTTGCAGCGGCGTGAGGTTGGCCTCGATGGCCATGGAACCCGCCAGCAGGCCCCAGGGCGCGGTGGCCAGGGACAGCGGCAGGATGGCGACGGCGCCGCGCAGGAAGGCGACGCGGGGAAGAAGAACGCTGGACATGGCCTCTCGCTAACCGGGAAACGGAGCCTGACTGTGCCAGCCGACGACAGGAATTTCTTGAACGATCTTGCGCACTTGCCCCCCATCTCATCCCCGTCGCGAACTGTAGGAGCCAGGCTTGCCGGCGATGGCGGCGGCGCGGTGTGCCAGGCCGGACGCCTCGCGCGCAAGCTGCGCTCCTACAGGAGTGGGGCGCATCCGGGAGCGTCGCGGAGCCTTGTGGCGGTCAGGCGATCGGTCTGCTACAACGCTCTGCTAACCGGCCGCGTACCAGCGGCTTGTCATGTTCCTGCAACAGCCCCGTGCCAAGAAGGTGATCTGGCCGCTACCGGCCAGGTCACTATCGGGCTGTCCATCAACCGCCCATCCCAAGGAGAGGGTCGATGAAAAAACTGTTTGCCACCGCGGCGCTGGCCGCATTGATGATCTGCACCGTCGCTGTCACCCAGGCACGGGAGTCGCGGCAGCAGCGCGAGTCGGTTGCCGGGGTGTTCGATTACTACCTGCTGTCGCTGTCCTGGTCGCCGACCTTCTGTCTGACCCATCCGGAAAACGAGCAGTGTTCCGGCAAGGGCTACGGTTTTGTCCTGCATGGCCTGTGGCCGCAATACGCCAAGGGCGGCTGGCCGGAGTCCTGCCCGCCGTTGACCCCGCTGACCGCCGAACAGCGAGCCAAGGGCCTGACCCTGTTCCCCACCGCCAAGCTGCTGGAGCATGAGTGGAGCAAGCACGGCACCTGCAGCGGGCTGGGCGCCACGGCGTACCTGGAAGCCTCCGACCAGGCCCTGGGCGCGGTGAAGATTCCCCAGGCGCTGGAACCGTCGACGACCGTGCGCTACTTCGAGGCCCGGGAAATCGAGCAACTGTTCCGCCAGGCCAACCCGGGCATTCCCGACAAGGGCGTGACAGTGCTGTGCAGCGGCCCGGAACTCTCCGAGGTGCGGGTGTGCCTGGACAAGAACCTGGGCTTCGGCGCCTGTGGCAAGGGCGTGCGCACCCAGTGCCGCAGTGGCGACATCCGCGTACCGCCGATTCGCTGATCGGCGCGCGGTAGGGGGAAGGGCGGCAGCGGCAAGCGCGAGCATCTATGGTTGCAAGACCGCCGCCTGCCGCCGAGGAACCGCCGATGCTGCACATCCGTACCCCGCTGATCCTGCACCCTGGCTTGTCCACGGCCACCCGGCGCATCTGGCTCAAGCTGGAGAACCTGCAACCCGGCGGTTCGTTCAAGATGCGCGGCCTGGGCTTGCTCTGCGAGCAGGCCGCGCAGCAGGGCAAGCGCCGGGTGGTCTGTCCTTCCGGCGGCAACGCCGGGTTGGCCACGGCGGTGGCGGCGGCCCGCCTGGGCCTGCAAGCCTGCATCGTGGTGCCGCAGACCACCCCCCAGGCAACCCGCGAACGTATTGCCCGCACCGGCGCCGAAGTGCTGGTGCAGGGGCAGGTCTGGGACGAAGCCAACGAACGGGCGCTGGAGTTGAGCGCCAGCGCCGACAGCGAATACGTCCCGGCATTCGATCACCCGGTGTTGTGGCAGGGCCACAGCACGATGGTCGACGAAATCCTCGAAGACTGCCCGCAGGTCGATGCGCTCGTCACCTCGGTGGGCGGCGGCGGGCTGCTGGCCGGCCTGCTCACCGGGCTGTTGCGCCATCAGCGGCAGGACTGCCTGATCGTCGCCTGCGAAACCATGGGCAGCGCCTCCTTTGCCGCGGGGCTGGCGGCCGGCCACCCGGTCAGGCTGGAGCGGATCGAGACCGTCGCCAGTTCCCTGGGCGCGTCCCGGGTGGCCGCCTGGCCGTTGGCGCAGATCCAGCGGTTTGCCTATCGGTCGCTGGTGTTGTCGGATGCCGAGGCGATCCTCGGCGTGGTGCGTTACGCCGACGACCTGCGCCAGCTGGTAGAGCCGGCCTGCGGCGTCTCGCTGGCGGTGGCTTACCTCGACCATCCGGCCATCGCCACGGCCCGGGACGTGGTGATAGTGGTCTGTGGCGGGGTCAGCATCAGCGCGCGCCAGGTGGCGCAGTGGAACGCGTTGCTGCCTGCGTGAAAGTCCCTGGTGTATGCTGCGCTCCCTGTCTTTCCAAGGTCGTTGCGGAGGGTTCGAATGGACGCCACCACGTTGTTTCTCTACGTCATCACCGTCAGTGCGGTGATGATGACCCCCGGGCCATCGATGCTGCTGGCCCTAAATAACGGTGCCAGCCACGGCATGCGCATCGCTGGTTGCGGCATGGCCGGCGCGGCCTTGTCCGACGTACTGTTGATCGGTGCGGTGGGTCTTGGCCTGGGCGCGTTGCTGCAAGCGTCCGAGCAGCTGTTTTCCATCGTCAAGTGGGGCGGCGCGGCGTACCTGCTATACCTCGCGTGGGTGCTGTGGAAGGCACCGACCACGGCGCTGGCCGCGCAAAGCAGCGGTGCTGCCAGCAGTGGCCGCGGGGCGTTCGTGCGCTCATTGCTGGTGGGCATGTCGAACCCCAAGGGGTTGCTGTTTTTCTCGGCATTCCTGCCGCAGTTCGTGCGCCCCGACCAGCCGGTGGCGCAGCAGTACCTGATCCTGGCGCTGGTCAGCGCGGCGATCGATTGCGTGATGATGGCGGTCTACGCCTTTGGCGGGCGGCATGCCATGCGCACCTTCTCGGCGCGGACGATGCAATGGATCAACCGCAGCTGCGCCGGCATGCTCGCGGCGCTGGCGGTGGGCCTGAGCCTGTACCGGCGCAGCGATATCCGCTGAGGCGGCGTTCGCCCTCCCAGGCGCGTTGCGCCTATCGCCGGCAAGCCTGGCTCCTACAGGTTTTGCGGCGTATGCCGGACCTGTAGGAGCAGCCGGTCGACGCTCGATTGCGCGCGAGGCGTCCTGTCAGGCACACCACGTTTAGAACCTCAAGGTCGCACCGCTGGTCAGCCAGCGGTCGCGGTTTTCATTCAACTGGCCGCCCAGCACCAGGTCGAGGTCCAGGTTGGCTCCCAGGTGCAGCCGGGGCCCGGCCTGCCAGGCCTGTTCGCCGCCGCCTTGCCCGTAGCGTTCGGCGACCAGGGTCAGCTGTTGGCCGAGGTCGTATTCCAGGCCGCCGCCCCAGGTCCACCGGTGGTTCTGCTGGCCGTCGTCATAGGCGTGGGCCCAGCCGGCGTTGAGGTTCAGGCGCAGGCCGGGCAGGGGCTGATAGGTCAGCGGCAGGCTGATGTCGCCGCCGTCGAACGCATGGTGGCGGTCCAGGGCGACATGCACGGAGGTCGCCAGCGCCAGTTGCAGGCCCAGGTCTTCGCGGTCCCACAGTTGCGCCTTGAGCTGCGGACTCAGCTGGGTTTCGCCGTGGCCGTCCTCGCGGGTGCGTTCGAGGGCGGCGCCCAGCTGCAACCGTGGCAGGCCGGCGAAGGTGCAGGCCGGGGAGAGCACCGCGGCATGGTTGGCGCCCTGGTGCCGCAGGCTCTGGTACCAGAGATCCAGGTTGCACTCGCCCGGCGCATTGATCGCGCCGTCGTCCACCACGTAGGCGCCACCCGCCGCGTTGGCCTTGGCCACCAGGCTCAGCAGGCCGATCACGCTGAGGGTGACGGTGACGAAGATCAGGTTGCGCCGCAGCATGCGCCTTTTCGCCGCGGGCAGGTCGCGGGTGAGGCCGGCGAAAGGGTTGCTGCGCAAAGGGTTGTACTTGGACATGGGGAATCTCGCTGATAAGGGGAGCGCCGCGCAGGCCGCTCCCGGGATTCAGGGGTGGAAAATCATTGCCAGTCGTCGACCGACAGGGTCTGGATGCCCGCGGCCCGGGCCTGGGCCAGCAGCTCCTCGGTGTCGTCGCCGCCGGGCAGGGCGATGACGATGTCGGGCCGGCTGTCGCGCAGCATGAAGGCGTTGCGCAGGCGTTCGGCGAGCTTGCCGTGCAACTGCCAGTTGGCCGGGTAGCGCACGATGTCGGCGCCGATCTCCCGGCCCCAGTCCTCGATCTCTGCGCCGAGGAACTGGCTGCCACCGTGGATCAGCACCTGCACTTCATGCAGGCGCTGGAAGGCGTCGAGCACCCGTCGGCACAGGCGGCCGTCGGTGCAATGGCGGCCGGCGCAGATCAGGACACGCATCGCATGCTCTCCTGGGCCGTCGGCTTGATGCCCAGCGGATGGTCCACCAGCAGTTCGCCCGGCTCGGTGGCGTCCGGGCCGCGTTCGCCGGCCCGCTCCAGGGCCGGGTAGGCCAGGGCGGCGATGTGGTGGTGCACCCGCCGGTAGTCGCGCAGCACCCGCTGGAAAATATCCCCGGATTCGGCCCAGGCGCTGCGGTCTTCGCGCAGGCCGCGAAAGTGCTCGCGGCTGGCGTCGGCCTCCAGCCTGCGCACCAGTTCCTTGCGGTCCACCAGTTGGTGGGCGCTGGCCAGGTCTTCGCGCAGGAACACCGTGACCGCCAGGCTCAGGCTGTCCACCAGGGCCTGGTGCAGGGACTGGATACAGTCCAGCTCGAACACCGAGAACTGCTCGCCGCGGCGCAGGCGGCGCGATGCGAGCTGGGTCAGGCTGCTGGCGAGGATATCGCCGGCGTGTTCGAGGTTGATCGCGAACATCAGGATCTCCTGGGCGCGGTCGGCGTCCTGGTCGCTGATGCCGTCCTGGCCGATATCCGCCAGGTAGGCGCGAATCGCCGCGCTGAGCAGGTCCAGCGACTGGTCGACGCGCCGCACTTCGTCGGCGCCGGCCGGGGTCGAGGCCTGGAACAGGCGCAGCACGCGCTCGCCCATCAGCGCCAGCATGTCGGCCAGGCGCAAGGCTTCGCGGGCGGCGTTGGACAGGCCGATCGTGGCCAGCGCCAGGCCGGCCTCGTCCAGGTACTGCGGCATGCCCGGGTCGACGTCGCGCTGCGGCTCGGGCAGCAGGCGGGTCAGCAGTGCGGCCATGGGCCCGGTCAGGCCGATGAACAGCAGCGCCAGCACCAGGTTGAACAGGCTGTGCAGGTAAACCACCTGCAGGCTGGGGGCGAGGGCGGCGACCGTGGGGCTTTGCGCGATCCACGGCAGGCACGGCAGCAAGGCGCCGGCGCCGAGCAGGCGCACCAGCAGATTGCCCAGGGGCAGGCGCCGGGCGACGCTGGAGTCGGCGCCCAGCAGCGACGGCAGGGCGCCGCCGATATTCACTCCGAGCACCAGCGCCATGGCGGTCACCGACGACAGCAGGCCGGTGGCGGCCAGGGACGCCACCAGCAGCACCACGGCGACGCTGGAATGGCACAGCCAGGTCAGCAGGGCCGCCAGCAGCAGGGCGATCAGCATGTCGCCGTCGAGGCCGCGCATCAGGGCGGCGAACACCGGCGTGCCTTCGACTTGGCCCAGGGTGGCGCCGAGGGTGTGCAGCGCCAGCAGCATCAGGCCCAGGCCGATCAGCGCGCAGCCCAGGCTTTCACAGCGCGAGTCGTCGCGCAGGCGGAAGGTCACGAAGCCCGTCAGCAGCGCCAGCGGCGCCAGGAGCGAGGTGTCGACGCTGAGCAGTTGCACCACCAGGGTCGAGCCGATGTTGGCCCCGAGCATCACCGCCAGCGCCGGGGCCAGCCCCAGGGCGCCGGTGGCGGTGAACGAGCTGGCCATCAGGCTGACCGCAGTGCTGCTTTGCAGGACCCCGGTGATGGCCACGCCGGACAGCAGCGCCATCCAGCGGTTGTTCAGGTGCTGCCCCAGCCACTGGCGCAGTTGGGTGCCGAAGCCGCGCAGCAGCGCCGAGGAAATCATCTGGGTGCCCCACAGCAGCAGGGCGATGGAGCCGGCGAGGTTGATCAGCAGAGTAGTTCCCGACATGAGGACTCTCCTTGTGTTTCATGGCTTGGCGGATCGCAGCAGGCGCAGGCTGCTGCGATGAAGGACGCTGGCGAACCCCAGCAATGCGCGGATCGTCACCCGGCTCAGCAGGCCCCGGGCATACAACCGGACGCCGACCAGGGTGATCAGGCTGGCGAGGCTTTCCAGGGCGCTCACCAGCAGGGCGCGCAACGCGTGTTCGGTCAGCGACCGCAGGTCGGTAAAGGCTTTCATGGTGGATGCTCCATTGGGCCGGGCGCCGGTTGGGCCGGCGCCGCGTTGCGGCTATCGCGAGCGAGCTCGCTCCTACAGGGGATTGCAGGGGCTGCTTGCTCGCGATGGCTTCGCGCTAACCGTCGGTCTTCAGAACCACTGCTTGAAGCGGCGGATGTAGAGGGTCTTCATGGTCTGGGCGACGACGCAGTAGCTGAGCAGGGTAGCGACCAGCCATGGGAAGTATTCCCAGGGCAGCGGCACCAGGCCGACCATTTCACCCAGCGGCGAGAACGGCACGTAGATACCCAGGACCATCACCAGCCCGGTCATCAGCATCACCGGCAGCGCCGCGGTGCTCTGGATGAACGGGATCTTCTGGGTGCGCAGCATGTGCACCACCAGCGTCTGCGAGAGCAGGCCCTCGATGAACCAGCCGGACTGGAACAGCGCCTGCATCTCGGGGCTGTTGGCGGCGAACACGAACCACATCAGGGCGTAGGTGGTGATGTCGAAGATCGACGAGGTCGGCCCGATCCACAGCATGAAGCGGCCGATATTCTTCGCGTCCCACTTGCGTGGCTTGCGCAGGAATTCCTTGTCCATCTTGTCCCACGGCAGCGACAGCTGGGAGATGTCGTACATCAGGTTCTGCAGCAGCAGGTGGATCGCCAGCATCGGCAGGAACGGAATGAACGCACTGGCCACCAGCACCGAGAACACGTTGCCGAAGTTCGAGCTGGCGGTCATGTTCAGGTACTTCATGATGTTGCCGAAGGTCTCGCGGCCCTTGATCACGCCTTCTTCCAGGACCATCAGGCTCTTTTCCAGGAGGATGATGTCCGCCGATTCCTTGGCGATATCGGTGCCGCTGTCCACCGAGATGCCGACGTCGGCATCACGCAGTGCCGGGGCGTCGTTGATACCGTCGCCGAGGAAGCCCACGGTGTGGCCGTTGGCTTGCAGGGCCTTGAGCACCCGGGATTTCTGCAGCGGGGTGAGCTTGGCGAACACCGTGCGTTCTTCCACCAGGCGGGCGAGCACGGCGTCGTCCATGTGCTCGATATCGCGCCCCAGCAGCGGCTGGCCGACCTCCAGGCCGACTTCGCGGCAGATCTTCGCGGTGACGATCGGGTTGTCGCCGGTCAGCACCTTCACCGCCACGCCGTTCTCGCGCAGCGCGGCGATGGCCGGGCCGGCGGTTTCCTTCGGCGGGTCGAGGAAGGTCAGGAAGCCTTCGATGATCAGCTCGCGCTCGTCGCTGGCGCTGTACTGCTGGCGGGTCTGCCCCGGCGCCAGGTCGCGGGTGCCGACCAGCAGCACACGGAAACCGTCGCGGTTGTATTCCTCGGCCAGCTCCAGCAGCGCCGCGCGGCGCCCGGCGTCGAGGGCCACGGTGACGCCGTCCTGGCGCACCCGGGTGGCGGTGTCGAGCATTTCCTCGACCGCGCCCTTGCACACCAGCAGGTGATGGCCGCTGTCGTCGGCGAGGATCACCGAGAGGCGCCGGCGGACGAAGTCGAACGGCAGCTCGTCGACCTTGCGCCAGGCATCGGGCGCGCTGAACTTCGGATTCTCTTCGGCGAAACGCACCACGGCGCGGTCCATCAGGTTCTTCATGCCGCTCTGGTGGAAGCTGTTCAGCCAGGCCAGTTGCAGCACCTGGTCGCAGCGGTTGCCGCCGATGTCGACGTGGTGCTCGAGGATGATCCGGTCCTGGGTCAGGGTGCCGGTCTTGTCGGTGCACAGCACGTCCATGGCGCCGAAGTTCTGGATCGCGTTGAGGCGCTTGACCACCACCTTGCGCTTGGCCATGGCCGAGGCGCCCTTGGCCAGGTTGGCGCTGACGATCATCGGCAGCATTTCCGGGGTCAGGCCGACGGCCACCGCCAGGGCGAACATGAAGGCCTCGGCCCAGTCGCCCTTGGTGAAGCCGTTGATCAGCAGCACCACCGGCACCATCACCAACATGAAGCGGATCAGCAGCCAGCTGACGCTGTTCACCCCGCGGTCGAAGGCGGTCTGGGTGCGCGAGCCGACAATGGAGCGCGCCAGCGAACCGAAGTAGGTGCGCGCGCCGGTAGCCACCACCACCGCGGTGGCGGTGCCGCTGACCACGTTGGTGCCCATGAAGCAGATATTCGGCAGGTCGAGCAGGTCCTGCTGGTCGGCGGCGGTGCGGTGCGCGGATTTCTCCTGCACGGCGCCCAGGGTGTCGTACTTCTCCATCGGCAGCGCCTCGCCGGTCAGCACCGCCTGGCTGATGAACAGGTCGCGGGACTCGATCAGGCGGATGTCGGCGGGGATCATGTCGCCGGCCGACAGTTGCACGATGTCGCCGACCACCAGGTCGCGCATCGGCACTTCGCGCAGGGTGGCCTTCATGCCCATCTGCTCGCGGCGCAGCACGGTGGCGGTGGTCCGCACCATGGCCTTGAGCGCCTCGGCGGCCTTGGCCGAACGGTACTCCTGCCAGAAGCGCATCAGGCCGCTGACCAGCACCATGACCAGCACGATGATGACGCCGGTCAGGTCGGTTTCTTCACCGGCCTGCAGCGGCAGCCAGAAGTCGGTGAAGAAACTGATACCGGTCAGGGTCATCAGCACATAGATGAAGGGGTTGTTGAAGGCTTGCAGCAACTGCACCAGGGCGTGAGGCGGCCGGTCGTGGGCCACTTCGTTGAAGCCGTCGCGCTGCAGGCGGCCCTCGGCGTCGAGTTCGGTCAGGCCGTTGGCGGTCGACTTGACGTTGTCCAGGGTCACGCCAAGGCTGTTCTGCGCTTCACGGGCGGCGCGCATCGACAGGCGGGTGTCGTCGCGGGTGGGGTTTTGCGCGGGGGCGGTGCGGGTTTTCAGCGTAGTCATTACGTGTGCTCCTGCCGCGGTCTGGCGGCACGACACACAGACCACTCACCTATTCAAAGACGAGCGAACGTATGTCGAGCCGCAAGTAAGCGATCGATTCAGGTAGTTGTGTCTTATGGGGTTTAACGTTCGCCGCCTATCCACTGGGCATGAATAGGCGACGAACCTACTACTGGCTTCGTCCATAACAATTACCACCAACTTTTTGTTTTAAGCAGGCAATAGAAAGTTGCCGAATTCCTTAACTAAGGAAAACGTTATTGAAGGACTTCAAGTGCCTTCGGTGAACTAGAAGTGCGAGTCCCGGGACAGGCTCAGCAGCAGGCCGGCCCGCATCAGCAGGCCCGCCAGGCTTCGACTCTGAGGGTCCTGGCTGTCGTCGAAACTCCAGCGTTGCTGGAGCCGGCAGGTTACCGGGCAGACGCGCCAGTTGGCCCGTGGCCGGGCTTGGGGGGAGGGGGCGGAATACAGGGTGTCGACCCGCGCGACGCCAACACGCTCAGCGTGGGGCTTGACCCGCATGGTCGATGCAAAGGCGCGTACGCCGGGCATTACAGTGGATTTGAAGTTCATAACCGTTGCCTCGCGACCGGACTGGTTCCGGTGAAGGCAAGTTACGAAGGAGCGTCAAGCTCTAGCGCAGCTTACCCGACCGAAAGTCGAGCCCCGTCATTGTCTGGGTCAGTGCCCGGCTCTGCATGAATGCAAGGGCCAGACAGCGTCTAGATACTGTGTCCATTGGCTTCTTTAGTGAGTTGAAAAAAGGCCGGTTTGACCGGCCCGCGCAATTTACTCAGGCGCCGGTATCAAGTCAAGATTAAATTGCCGCGAATTAAGTGCTGGTTCAGCTTTAAGTAAAGTCTGTGTCTGAATACAGATAAATGAGGCGGCAAGTTATTGAGACGCTCTGGGTAACTAGCGCAAAACAGTCCGGGCGCCCGTTGTTGTATTCGAAGTCTTCGCCAACAGTCCGCCAGGTAATCGGGGCGCCTTGCGCGCCCCGGCGCATTTCAGTCAAGGATCAGGTGCGGCAGGAAGCGGCTGGAGTCCTTGGTGATCAGGCTGTTGTCTTCGCGCACGCCGATGCCGGCGGCCTGGTCGCCGATGACCCAGGAGCCGATCAGGGTGTAGCTGTCGCCAAAGCGCGGCAGCGGGGCGAAGGATTGCAGGATGTAGGGCGCGTCGGTGTAGGGGCCGTCTTCCTTGACCACCTGGTCCTCCGGGGTGCGCAGTTCGATGTTCGCGCCTTCGCGGGAGAAGAACGGTTTGCGCACCCAGCCCTTGGGCACCGCCTGCTGCGGGTGCGGGTCCAGGTGGGCTTCGAGCAGGTTGGGGTGGCCCGGGTGGGCCTCCCAGAGCAGCGGCAGTATGCCCTTGTTGGACAGGATGGATTTCCACGCCGGTTCGAAGAACTGCGTATCGCAGCCGGCGATCGCCGCGCCGAAGGGTTCGTGGAAGATGAACTCCCAGGCGTGCAGCTTGAACAGGTGCGGGATCCAGCGGTCCTGCAGGTCGACGAAACGCCCGTCGTCCGTCAGGCCGATGTCTTCCACGTCGATATGCCGCGACTCCAGGCCGGCCTTTTCCGCGATCAGGCGCAGGTAGTCGGTGGTGGCGCGGTCTTCCACCGAGTCCTTCATCGAGGCGAAATAGAACGGGCGCTCGATCCCCAGCTGGGCGAAGGCCTGGTGCAGGCGGGTGTCGATGCTGTTGAACTGGTCGGCATGGCGCGGCAGCAGGCCGCGCTCGATGTTCTGCTCCAGCCAGCCCCACTGGAACGCCGCGGTTTCATAGAGGCTGGTGGGGGTGTCGTAGTTCAGCTCCAGCAGCTTGGCCGGGCCCTGGCCGTTGTAGGAAAAGTCCATGCGGCCGTAGAGGTGCGGATGCCCCTCGAGCCATGAGGTACGGATCATGTCGTAGAAGGCCGGCGGAATGCTCAGGCGATCCAGCAGGGCCTCGTCGTGCACCACCCGGCCCACCAGGTCCATGCACATCTCATGGAGCTCGGTGGTCGGGTCTTCCAGGTCGTCCTCGATCTGCTTGAGGCTGAACTGGTAGTAGGCGCTTTCGTCCCAATAGGCTTCGCCGTCGATGGTGTGGAACAGGAAGCCGAGTTTTTCCGCGGTCTGTCGCCAGTCCGGGCGTTCGTTGCAGAGGATCTTCTTCATGGCGCGGCCCCTTAGCTGCTCGAGCGTCCCGAACTCCAGCCCGAGCTCGAACTGGAGCCGCCCCAGCCGCTGCGGGCGCTGGCCTGGCTGCCGAAGCCGCCACGGGAGGTGGAGGAGGAGACCGACATCGACCGTGGGCTGGTGACGCGGAAACCGTTGCCCGATTGCGCCTGGCGCGACTTGGAGAAGGTCGAGCCGCTGGCGATGCGCTGGTTGAGCGTCGAGTTGGCGTAGCCGCCGCGGTCGTCGCGGTAGCGGTAGACCGGCTCGGAGTAATAGTTGCGGTTGCCGCCGCTGAGCATGTTGCCGATCAGCAGGCCGGTGAGCAGTCCGCTGTCGCTGCTGCTGAACGACGAGCTGCGTCCGGCCTCGGGGCTGACCCCGGCCGCCGCCAGCTGCTCGCGGGTGAACGCGCCCTGGGTGTTGATTTCAAAGCCGCCCAGCTTCGGCACGAACTTGCCGTTGGAGTCCACCTGGCACCAGTTCTCGACGAAGTCGGCATCGCAATCGGCCTGGCTGTCGTAGACCGGCGCCTGGGCGCGGTGCTCGGCCATGGCCTTGATGTAGGCATCGGAGCAGACGTCCACGGCGATCTTGCCGTCCACGCATTCCTGCACCGACTGGAAGTTGAATTTCTGCTGGACCGCGAGGGTATCCGGCTCCGAGTTGCAGCCCGAGATCGCCAGCGCCACCGAGGCGGCCAGGGAGAGCTGGACGTATTGGCTTCGTTTCATCGAATGCTCCGTGCGGTCGATCAGTTCTGCGAAGGGGTCATGCAGGCGGCGTTGAGCAGGCCGACGCTGATGGCCACGGCGGCGACGTAGATGCCGGCGGCGATTTCACCGTTGCGGATGCGTTGCGAGGTGCCCTTGAGCACCAGGCTGGTCATCAGGAACGCCAGCAGTTGCACCACGGCGGCGATCAGCGCCCAGACCGCGAAATCCAGCAGGCTGATGGAGTAGGCGATAACGTTGCTGGCCGGAATGGCGAAGCCGATGATGGCGCCGCCCAGGGCGATCGCCGCGGAGGCGTTGCCCTCGCGGATCAGCTCGAACTCCTTGTGCGGTGTCAGGCGGGTGTAGACGAACTGGAACAGGACGAACAGCACCGCCGCGCCGAGGATGTAGGTCAGGAAACCGACCACGGCGAATTTGTTCAGGGAAATGGAAAGGGCTTCAAGCATGGGTTCTGGTCCTTGTCAGAGGGTTTGCAGGTCGGTCATGTAGAGGGAAATGCCCAGGGAGCTCACGAGGCTGACGCTACCGTCGGCGTATTGCTCCACGGAAAACAGCAGGAATTCGCGGCGATTGGTCAGGCCGGTTTCGCGGGCGTACAGCATCGAATGGCTGTCGAAAGAGAAGGTCTCGTCCGGCTTGGAGACCTGCTCGTGCAGCGGCACCAGCTCGGTCTGGCCGGCCTCGGTGCCCCATTCGCGCTGGTACTCGACTCCGTCGAGGCTGTAGCTGGGGCGGCCGATCAGGCTGTTGGGGCCGGCCAGGCGGCGCAACTCGGCTTCGCTGTTGATCGCCTGGTTGCTCAGGTAATTGAACAGGATCACCGACTTGACCTCGCCGTCGACGCCGCCGCTGGTATGCACTTGCAGCCAGTAGTCCTCGTCGTCCAGGTAATAGCGCGACAACCACTCGGACTGGCCCAGGTCGACCCGGCCTTCGCTGTAGACCGCCTGGTCGCCGGGAATCACCACGCCGGTCTTGCCGTCGAGCAGCAGCCTGAGGCTGGCGTCGAAGCGGACGCTGGCGCCCATGTTCAGGCCGAGCGGGCCGGCCGAGGAAACCGCGGCGGTGCTGGTGGGGGCCTGCAAGCCCATGAAGCGTTTAAACCATCCCATTGTCGATGTCCTTGAGGCGGTTGGAAGCGATATAGAAAAGGTCGCCACCCTGGATCCGCGTGTCGCTGCGCGGGTTGATCTGCGGCTGTTGCGCGCCACGCGGGCGATAGCCGATCAGGGTCGCGTTGTAGTCTGCCTTGAGGCGCACGTAGAGTTCGGCGAAACCGCATTCATAGCTGTCGGGCAGGCGCATGACATATTGGGTGGCGCCTTCGCCGACGCACAGCAGTTCGTTGATCACCACCGAGGAGCCGGGGTCCTGGGAAGAGCGGACCAGCATTTCGATGGCCATGCTCGAGGTGCATTCCAGTTTCGGCGCGTAGGAGGCGGCCAGGGTGGCGATTTCACTGTCGTTGAAATGCGCGACCACATGGCCGCTGGGGCGCAGCTGGTTGATCGCCAGGACGCTGGCCAGGGTCAGGTCGTCGGCGCGGGTGCGCACCAGCACACGCTCGGCACCGGGCACCCCGGCGCGCAGCAGCAGGGCCGCGGACGACAGGCTCTCGCCGCGGACGAAGGCGGCCTTGCCCTGCATCGGGTTCTCGTCGAGGGTGGCGTCGCAGATCACGATCAGGTTGTCGTTGGAGGTTTCGTCCTGTAGCAGCAGTTCGATCACCCGTTCGCTGGACGCGCCTTCCCAGCCGACCAGCACGGTATGGCCGGTCTTGCCGGTGAAGTCGCCTTTGCCTTTCATGCCTTTTCTCCATACGTCGATAACGCTGCTGGTGGTCTTGCCGATGGCCGCAGTCAGCAGGGCAATGCCGCCGAGCATCACCCAGACGGCGACGAACACCCGGCCGGCGGCGGATTGCGGCGACAGGTCGCCATAACCCACGGTCAGGGTGGTGGTGAAGTAGAAATAGATGAAGGTCGCGGGCGCGGTGAGGTGCTGCTCGCCCAGGACCACCAGGCCGAGGTAGGAGGTCGCGGCATGCGCGCCGAGCGCGATGGCCAGGCCCATCCAGCCGAAGCGCTGGAAGAAGGTGGCCGCGTAGACCCTAAGCAGGATGAAAATCGACATCGAATCCCTGATTTCCTGATGAACTGTTCTATCCGTGATGCGCCAGGCGACGCCCGGGCAGGGCGTCGTCATTGCCGCGCGGCATTAGACATCGGCTTGGCGCCGGATAAAAGCATTTTTGCTGCGATGAAGCCGGCGAAGGCGCCGGCGAGGTGCCCTTCGAAGGACACCCCGGCCCGCGGCACGAACCCCAGCACCAGGCCCGAATACAGGAACAGCGCCAGGCCGGCAGCCAGCAGGCTGGCCCAGCTGCGCAGCAGCCAGGCGCGCGTGAGGATGTAGGTCCACAGGCCGAAGACCCAGGCACTGGCGCCGACGTGGATGCCGCGAAAGCCGAACAGCCACACCAGTGCGCCGGAGAGCAGGATGATGATCAGGCTGACCGTCACGAAGCGCCGCTGGCCTTCGGCAACCACCATGGCGCCCAACACCAGGAAGGGCACCAGGTTGGCGCTCAGGTGAGTGAAGGAGGCGTGGAGAAAGGGCGAGGCGAGTATCCCCGGCAGGCCCTGCAGGGTGCGCGGGATCAGGCCGAAGCCATTCAGGCTGTAGCCGCTGAGGCTGTTGAGCAGCTGTACCGCGACCATCAGCAGGGCCAGGCCCGCCAAGGTCTTGAAGCCATTTGCAGCGACCATCGCGGCCCTCCCATAGGCCAGAATCCATTGTAGGAGCGAAGCTTGCTCGCGATGGACTGCAGAGTGCTGCGCATACCCAGTCAGTACGCGGTGCCATTAACGATCATCGCGAGCAAGCTTCGCTCCTACCGTTTCCGTGGCATGACACCGCGTGCCTTTTTTCTTACTCGGCCGATTTCTGTTTCTTCAGGCGCTCGAGAATGGCGTTGGCGCTGCCCTGGTCGGGCACGATGTTGGCTTCGCGCAGGCGACGCTCCAGGTCGTTGCCGTTGCTTGCGTCGGCCAGTTGCTCCTGGGCTTCCATTTCCGCCGCGCGCTGGTCCTGCTTGGCTTGCAGGCGGTTCAGGGTGTTGACCGCGGTTTCCAGCTTGCCGTTGGCGCCGCCGCTGGCGATCGAGGCACTGACCTGGGCCTTCTGCACGCTGTCGCGGGCCTTGGCCATGTCTACCTGCTGGCGCAGGCTGCGGATGCGCGCCTCGGCCTTGCCGATGTCCTTGCGCATGTTCTCGGCATAGGTGCCGAACTCGCTGGCCTGCTTCTGCTCGGCTTCCAGGCCGGTGGTCAGGGTCGAGATGGCTTCGGCGACTTCCAGGGCCAGGTCTTCGCGGTTGGCTTGCAGGGCGGCGACCGCCTTGGATTCCAGGTCGGCGATCTTGGCGTTGAATTCGTTGACCCGCTCGGTGGACAGCTTGTGCTTGGCCATGATGGTGACCAGTTCACGCTTGGCGTTGGCCAGGGCGTTGTCGGCGTCGCGGATTTCCTGGTCGAGGATGCGCAGGGCCTGCTGGTCGGCGATGGCTTCGCCGACTTCGTTGGCGCCGCCGCGCAGGGCGGTGAAGAGTTTGTTCCAGATGGACTGAGTCATTGAGGCGTACTCCGGATGCAGGGCAATCAGTTGAAGAAGCCGGCGAAGGCTTCGGTGGCGCGCTGGACGTTGTCGACCAGGGTCTTGATCTCGGTGACCACGTTGGTCAGGTTCGATGCCGAGCTCAGGGCGCCGAACATGTTGTAGACGGTCTGGCCGTTGGGCATGGACTCGATGCCGATGGAGGAGAGGGGGAACATCTCCCGGCTGCGCAGCACCGCGTCGTTGAAGCGAGGCACGTCGTTGATCGATTCCAGGTCCACCAGCACGGTGTCGACGATGATCTGCTCGCCGACCACCGCGATGTAGATCGGCAGGCCGCCGAACTCGTGCATGTCCAGCTTGATGCTTTGCTCGGCCCCTTGAACCAGGGTCAGGCCGATTTCGTTCGAAGTCACTTCGTCCAGGGCCTGCAAGGCGCTGAAGAGGCGGTCGATGGTCCAGTTCTCACCTGCGATCATTTCATTCTCCAATACCGGTGCGCCGCCGATCAGGGGCTGGCGCAGCTTCTTCTCAATGTGCTTGAGCACGCTCCGGTTTTCCGGAAGTACCCAGGTTTCGTGTTTCACATAACCAGCGGCACTCAGGCCTGCGCGCATCTGCTTCATGTAGAAGCTCGACGGCTTCTTGCCGGACGCCTTGTCGCTGGACGCTGTGTGTTCAGAGGGGGGCGAGCGCTCTCCTTGTCGACTCTCTGAGGAAGCCGGTGGGTCAGCAAGCTGACGGGCCGGACGGGGCTTTTTCATGGGGTGACTCCGTTGTTCACGTATCACGCGTGAGAAAAACTACAGGATGATTTGTCGCTGTTCAATAGCTCACGCGTGATATTTTTTCGTGGCTGGAAGAAGGCTCCGGCAGCCGTCCGATGGTTATCCGGCCGCTGCCAGGCCGTCGAATGCATAGCGCGTGCAGGGGTAACCGTCAGCGCTGATCGGGTGGCGGCGGTAAGCGTTTGCGGTGAGTTGGGGAATGACCCGGGCCCAGAAATCCCGGGCCGGCCGGTTGGCGTCGATATGGACGACCTGCCATTGCCCGGGCCGTGGCGCCAGCAACTGCGTCACCAGTTGGCGGCCGATGCCGCGGCCGCGAAAGCGCCGGGCCACGAACAGGTAGGCGAGGTTGTGCTGCGCCTGGGCCAGGTGCACCTTGTCGTCGACGACGGCGAAGCCGGCCAGTTCGCCGTCGACCCGCAGCAGCCAGGGGCGGGTGCCGGGCTGGCGCCAGTAGCGGTCCAGCGACTGGATCTGGAACAGGCCGTGGCGGCCGAGTTCCAGTGGCAGCCATTCGCTGAGTTCGTACAGGTAGAACTGCATCAGGTTCTCGAGGCATTGCCAGTCGTCGCGCTGGGCCGGCTGCAGGTCGATCGGGCTCATGCTGGGCGCTCCGGGCGCAGGGGTGTTTTCTTCAATACAGGGGGTGGCTCGCGCACCTAACGTGGTCGCCGGACTTTCCGATCGATCCCATGAAGGTGTGTGATGAGCGTAGTGTTTTCCATGGCGGCCTTCGCGCTAGCCTCTTCGATTACCCCTGGCCCGGTCAATATCGTGGCCCTGAGTTCCGGCGCGCAGTTCGGCTTTCGCGCCAGCCTGCGGCATGTCGGCGGCGCGACGCTGGGCTTCGTGCTGTTGCTGGTGCTGATCGGCCTGGGCCTGCATGAGTTGCTGCGGCTGTGGCCGTTCCTGACCCGGGGCATCCAGCTGTTCGGGGTGGCCTTCCTGCTGTTCATGGCCTGGAAACTGGCGGTGGACGATGGCCGCCTGGGCAGCGACGGCCAGGCCCGGGCGCCGTCGGCCCTGTACGGCGCGATCATGCAATGGCTCAACCCCAAGGCCTGGCTGGCCTGCGTTGCCGGCATGGGGGCGTTCGCCGCCAATGGCGAGGCGCTGCTGGTGTGGCAGTTCGCGCTGGTGTATTTCGTGATCTGTTACCTGTCGATCGCCTGCTGGGCCTATGCCGGCACCTTCCTGCGCCAGTACCTGAGCAACCCGAAGGGCATGCGCCTGTTCAACCGCAGCATGGCGTTGCTGCTGGTGGCGAGCGCGGTGTACCTGTTGTTGCCATGAGAGGAGGGGTCAGGCGTTCTGGCCTATCGCGAGCAAGCTCGCTCCTACAAGGGCCTGCGATCTCCTGTAGGAGCGAGCTTGCTCGCGATCAGGGACGCCAGGGCTGGCGCATCACCCGCGATACTGCCCCGGCGTCGCAGCCATGTACTGCTTGAATGCCCGCTGGAAATGCGCCTGGTCGGCGAAGCCGGCTTCCAGGGCCACGTCGGCGATCGGCTCGCCTTCCCGCAGCCGGCCCTGGGCGAATTGCACCCGCTGGTTGACCACGAAGGCGTGGGGCGTCATGCCGTAGTGCCGCTTGAAGGCACGGATCAGGTAGGACGGAGACAGCTCGGCGGCCTGGCAGATGTCTTCGAGTTTCAGCGCATGGGTGCAGTGCGTGCGGATGTAGTCGGCGGCCCGGCGCAGCTTCTGGTTGCTCGCGCGGGGCGGCTGGCTGGCCGGGTTCAGGCGTTGTTGCAGGTCGCTGAAAAACGCCACCGCGGCGCTGTGTTTGTGCCGCGTCTCGGCTTGTTCGTCCACCAGCGTTTCATACAGCCGGTTGAGCCCGGCATAGAGCGCGGGGTCGGTGCTGTAGGGCGTGGAGAAGGCACGAAAGCCCAGGTCCTGGCTGAACCCCAGCTGGTGCTGCAACTCGGTCAGCCAGGAGGTATCGACATACAGCATGCGATACGACCAGGGCTGGTCCTCGAGCGGGTTGCAGGCGTGCACCTCGCCGGGGTTCATCAGCACCACGGTGCCGGTGTCGATGCGAAACCGCGCCTGTTCGTGCAGGTAGATGCTCTGCCCGGCGGTGATGGCGCCGATGGAAAAGAACGCATGGGAATGCCGGCTGTAACAGACCTTGCGCCCATCGGCGATCGAACGGGCCTCGATAAAGGGCAGCGCCGCATCGCGCCAGAATTGCGGGGCGGTAGCGCAGCGGGTGGTCGGGCTCGGCTTCATCAAGGGCATCCCAGCGACAGGCATCGGCCACCGAGTGTATTAGGTCTCGCCGGCGAAGGCTCGCTCCAGGGTGGCGATATCGAGTTTTTTCATCGCCAGCAGGGCCTGCATCACCCGCTGCGCGCCGGCCGGGTCGGGGCCGCTCATCCAGCGGGCCAGCGCGCTGGGCACGATCTGCCAGGACAGCCCGAACTTGTCCTTGAGCCAGCCGCACTGCTGGGCCTGGGGATCGCCACCGTAGGACAGCGCGCTCCAGAAGTGGTCGATTTCCCCCTGGTTCTGGCAGTTGACCTGCAACGAAACCGCTTCGCTGAACTGGAACAGCGGCCCGCCATTGAGGCCGGTGAAGCTCTGGCCGTCGAGCTCGAAGGACACGGTCATCACCGAGCCTTCGGGGCGACCGTGGAACTCGAACCCGGCCTTGCCGTAATGGGTGAGGGCGGTGATGCGAGAGTGCTCGAAGATCGAGCAGTAGAACTGGGCGGCGGTTTCGGCCTGGTGGTCGAACCACAGGCAGGGCGTGATGCGATGAATGTGCGACATGACGGCTCTCCTCGGCAGGTTGTTCAGCCTTGAGCAAGCGTAGTCAGCCCAGGGGTGGCCGGGATTGCCGTAGATCGACAAACCGCTGCGCTCAGGAGCGCTCTTGTTCGGCCACCCAGGCCCTGGCCGTATCGATGAAGGCGCGCAGTTTCGGCTGGCTCTGGGTACGGCTGGGAAAGTACAGGTACAGCCCGGAACTGGGCGGTACGAAGGCTTGCAGCACGCGTTCCAGGCGCCCGCTGGCCAGGTCGTCGGCGATCTCGATGTCGCAGGCGTAGGCCAGCCCCTGGCCGGCCCGTGCCGTGGCGAGCAGCAGTTGGCGGTCGTTGACCACCAGGGCGCCCTGGACGCCGACGGTGAAATCCCGGCCCCTATGACGAAACTCCCAGCGATGGGGCCGGCCTGAAGTGATGAAGCGATAGCCGATGCCTTGGTGCCGGGTCAGCTCTTCGGGAGTCTGCGGTCTGCCGGCCCGGGCGAAATAGCCTGGCGCGCCTACCACCGACCAGGCCAGGTCCGGGGTCAGGCGCACGGCGATCATGTCCTTTTCCAGGGACTCGCCCAGGCGGATGCCGGCGTCGAAGCCCTCGCTCACCAGATCCACCGTGGCGTCGTCCAGGGAAATCTCCAGGTTGACGTCGGGGTAGGCGGCGCGAAAACGCGGAATCAAGGGTTCCAGCAGCAGAGCGCCGGACAGGCGCGGCGCGGTCAGGCGCAAGGTGCCCATTGGCCGCTCGCGGTAGCTGCCGAGCACCGCCAGGGCATCGCCGATTTCAGTGGCGGCCGGGCGCAGGCGGGCGAACAGGCTGCTGCCGGCCTCGGTCAGGGCCACGCGGCGAGTGGTGCGCTGGAACAGCAAGACGCCGGTGCGTCGTTCGAGGTTTTTCACCGCCTGGCTCACGGCGGTCGGGGTCACCCCCAGCTGGCTGGCCGCCTGGGTGAAGCTCTTGTGCTCGGCGACGGCGAGAAACTCGGTCAAGCCGTCGAAAGGGTCCTGGTTCATCGCAAGGCCATTATGAAAGAGAGATTCATAGTGCTTGTAGCACAAGACGATTTTTCCGACTAATGCGCGTGCGTACCTTGTGTTCACCCACTCCTGACAAGGTATCGATCATGACTTCGCAAACCCCTTTCAAACGTGTCTGGCTGATCACCGGGGCTTCCCGCGGCATCGGCGCCAGGATCACCGCCGCGGCCCTGGCCCATGGCGATGCGGTGGTGGCTACCGCGCGCAATGCCCAGTCGCTCATCGAGCGTTTCGGTGCGCAGCCGGGCCTGCTCGCCGCGCAGCTGGACGTCACCGACGAGGCCCAGGCCCGGGAGGTGGCGCAGAGCGCTGTCGAGCGCTTCGGCCGCATCGATGTGCTGGTCAACAATGCCGGTTTCGGCCTGCTCGGCGCGGTGGAAGAGGCCAGCAGCGAGGAAATCCGCCGGGTCTATGAAACCAATGTGTTCGGCCTGCTCAACGTGACCCGCGGGGTGCTGGCGCACATGCGCGCCGCCCGCAGCGGCCATGTGATCAATATCTCTTCGATCGGCGGCTATCAATCGGGGGCGGGCTACGGCGTCTACTGCTCGACCAAGTTCGCTGTCGAAGGCCTGAGCGAAGCCTTGCACAGCGAGCTGGCGCCCCTGGGGGTGAAGGTCACGGTGGTGGAGCCGGGCTACTTCCGCACCGACTTTCTCGACGGCAATTCATTGCTGGAATCGCCCGCCCGCATCGCTGACTACGAGCCGACCGTCGGCCTGGTGCGGCAGCAGGCCAAGGCCTACAACCAGCAGCAGCCGGGCGACCCGGACAAGCTGGCGCAGGCGATGATCGCCCTGGTCGAGGCACAGCAACCGCCGCTGCGCCTGCCCCTGGGCACCGACACCCTGGCGGCCATCGCGGCGAAGAACGCCTATGTCGAGGAGGAAACCGCCACCTGGCGGGCGCTGTCGGCCTCCACCGACTTCTGATCGCCGCGGCGCCCACAGGCCACTCTGTTCCAGGCGAGGCGGTCCGGCCCGTGGGCATGACCGGCGGTCGTAGAATCGGGCCCGGCCGGCAAACTGCGCTTAGCTCAAGGGGGGCGTCTGCGCGGCGCGTGGAACCGGCAGGAGGCAGGCGCGGCTTGCCCGTCGGTCGGAAGTTGCGCCCGCAGCCTGCCAGGGAGGGCGATTGTCGGGAGTCAAGGCGCCGACGGCCGCTCTAACGGAAATACCCGCAATGGAGTGTGCGATGTTTTCCCCAGACAAGATTGCCCAGGCACCGGCCCAGGTGCCTGCTGCCGAGACGGACGAGCCGTCCCGGCAACGGTTGCGCGAGCAGAACCGCCGGGCCGAGCAGGAACTGGCCGCGGTGCAGGTGGCCAACCTCGACCGGCTGACGCTGTTGCCCAATCGCCATGGGTTCGCGGTACTGGCGGGCGATGCGCTGCGCGCCTGCCGGGACCTGCATTGCCCGGCGACCCTGTTGCTGTTCGACCTTGACGACCTGCACCGCATCAGCGGCGCCTACGGCCGGGACGAAGGCGAGGCGGCGCTGAAAACCTTCGCCGATGGCTTGCGCATCGCCTTTCGCGAAAGCGATGTGGTCGGACACCTGGAGTACTCGCGTTTCGCGGTGCTGCTGAGTGGCTCGGAGCGGGTCGAAAAGCTGGCGATCATCGCGCGCCTGCAGGAGATTCTCGCCGAGCGCACCAGCACCTCGCAGCGCGCCTACAGCCTCAGCTTCAGCATCGGCCAGATCGAGTTCGCCCCGGACCAGCCCGTGGATGTCGAAGGCCTGCTGGCCCGGGCCGGCCAGCCCTGAGGCACGCGGGGAGGGTTATTCCTCGGCGTCCGGCGGCCCGGCGAGGCGTTTGCGCAGCTCGGTGACAACCCGTAGGGCGGTACGGATCTCTTCCTCCTCAAGCCCGGCCGACAGCTCGTTGACCAGCGGGGTATACAGGCCGATGGCCTGGTTGAAGGCGGTCGTGCCCTTGTCGGTCAGGGTCACCAGTTGCGCGCGCCGGTGATGCGGGTTGGGCTCGAAGGTCACCAGGCCTTCCCTGGCCAGGTCGTTGACGATGCGCTGCACGTTCTGGCGGTTGGCTTCCAGGTCGCGGGCCAGCCAGGCCACCGGCTGCGGCCGCTGCGCCGCGACGATTGCGCCGAGGATCTGCCAGCGGGCGCTGGTCAGCCCCAGGGGCGCGACGATCCGGTCGCCCCAGGCCAGCGTCTGATTGCTGGCGCGGAACATGCCCAGGATGAAGTCGGTCAGGGCGGCTCCGGCCGAGGTGGGTTCAGGTGGGTGCATAAGGTCGATATCCGGATAAATTGATGCTTTAAGCCAAGTTGACATCATGGTGTCAATATAGCAATGTGGTGGCGTTTTATTTCTCACACCTGGAGTACGCCATGTCTTTGATTCGTCCCCTGGACCCCGCTTTTCCGATCGAACGCCAGATTGCCCTCGACGCCTCGTCGGTGGTCCTGGTCAATGTCTTTACCCTGGACCCGGCCGATGAACCGGTCTTTCTCCAGGCCTGGCAAGCCGATGCCGGCTTCATGCGGCAGCAGCCGGGGTTCATCTCCACCCAACTGCATCGCGCCATCGGCGACAGCCCGACCTACCTCAACTACGCCGTCTGGGAGTCCAACGCGCATTTCCGGGCGGCGTTCAGCCATCCCGAGTTCAGGGCCAGCCTCGCGGCCTATCCGTCCTCCGCGGTGGCTTCCCCGCACCTGTTCCAGAAGGTCGCGGTGCCGGGGATCTGCGTCGCCTAGACCGGATCACGGCACCTTCGAACCAGGCCCGGACGGTGCCTACTGGCCGGCCGGCGCCAGGAAGGCCGCTTCCAGCAGTTGCCGGGTGTAGGGATGTTGCGGGGCGGCGAAGATCTGCTGCGCGTCGCCCTGTTCCACCACCTGGCCGTGCTTGACCACCATCAACTGGTGGCTCAGCGCCTTGACCACCGCCAGGTCGTGGCTGATGAACAGGTAGGTCAGGTTGTACTTGGCTTGCAGCCGGCGCAGCAGTTCCACCACCTGGCGTTGCACGGTGCGGTCCAGCGCCGAGGTCGGCTCGTCCAGCAGGATCAGCGCCGGCTTGAGCACCAGGGCGCGGGCGATGGCGATGCGCTGGCGCTGGCCGCCGGAAAATTCGTGGGGGTAGCGGTGCCGGGTCTCCGGGTCCAGTCCCACTTCCTTGAGCGCCTCGATGATTGCCTGCTCCTGCTCGGCCGGGCTGCCGATCTGGTGGATGCGCAGCCCTTCGCCGACGATCTGGCTCACACACATGCGCGGGCTGAGGCTGCCGAACGGATCCTGGAACACCACCTGCATTTCCCGGCGCAACGGCCGCACCTGCTTTTGCGTGAGCCTGTCCAGCTGCTGGTCTTCGAAGCGGATGGCGCCCTGGCTACCGATCAGTCGCAGGATCGCCAGGCCCAGGGTCGACTTGCCCGAGCCGCTTTCGCCGACGATGCCCAGGGTCTGGCCCTGGGGCAGGCTGAAGTTGATGCCGTCCACCGCCTTCACATGGTCGACGGTGTGGCGCAGCAGGCCTTTCTTGATCGGGAACCAGACCTTCAGGTCCTCGACCTGCAACAGCGGCCGGCCGATGGCGTTGCCCGCCGGGCCGCCGCTGGGCTCGGCCGCCAGCAGTTCGCGGGTGTAGGGATGTTGCGGCGCGCGGAACAGTTCCTCGCAAGGCGCCTGCTCGACGATGCGCCCGCGCTGCATCACGCAGACGCGGTGGGCGATGCGCCGGACCAGGTTGAGGTCGTGGCTGATCAGCAGCAGGGCCATCCCCAGGCGCGCCTGCAGCTCCTTGAGCAGCTCGAGGATCTTCAGTTGTACGGTGACGTCCAGCGCCGTGGTCGGCTCGTCGGCGATCAGCAGCTCCGGCTCGTTGGCCAGGGCCATGGCGATCATCACCCGTTGCCGCTGGCCGCCGGACAGCTCGTGGGGCAGGGCCTTGAGGCGCTTGTGCGGCTCGGGGATGCCCACCAGTTCCAGCAGCTCCAGGGTGCGCCGGGTGGCCACCTTGCCGGTCAGGCCCTTGTGCAGGCCCAGCACTTCGTTGATCTGCTTTTCGATGCTGTGCAACGGATTGAGCGAGGTCATGGGCTCCTGGAAAATCATCGCGATCCGGTTGCCGCGGATATGCCGGATGGTTTTCTCTTTCTGGGTCAGCAGATCCTGGCCGGCGTACCGGATGGTCCCGGACGGATGGCGCGCCAGCGGGTAGGGCAGCAGGCGCAGGATCGAATGCGCGGTCACCGACTTGCCGGAACCGCTTTCGCCGACCAGGGCCAGGGTTTCGCCGCGCTTGATGTCGAAGCTGATGCCCTCGACCACGCGCTGCTGCTGTTCGCCGACGACGAACTCGACGGCGAGGTCGCGGACTTCGATCAGATTGTCCTGATTCATCTCATTTCCTCGGGTCGAAGGCATCGCGAGCGGACTCGCCGATGAACACCAGCAGGCTCAGCATGATCGCCAGCACGGCGAACGCGCTGATGCCCAGCCAGGGCGCCTGCAGGTTGGATTTGCCTTGGGCCACCAGTTCGCCCAGGGACGGCGCGCCGGGTGGCAGGCCGAACCCGAGGAAGTCGAGGGCGGTCAGGGTGCCGATGGCGCCGGTGAGGATGAACGGCATGAAGGTCATGGTCGAGACCATGGCGTTGGGCAGGATGTGGCGGAACATGATCGCGCCGTTCTGCATGCCCAGGGCGCGGGCGGCGCGCACGTATTCCAGGTTGCGCCCGCGCAGGAACTCGGCGCGCACCACGTCCACCAGGCTCATCCAGGAGAACAGCAGCATGATTCCCAGCAGCCACCAGAAGTTCGGCTGCACGAAGCTGGCGAGGATGATCAGCAGGTAGAGCACCGGCAGCCCGGACCAGATTTCCAGGAAGCGCTGCCCGGCCAGGTCGACCCAGCCGCCGTAGAAGCCCTGCAGGGCCCCGGCGATGACGCCGATGATCGAGCTGAGCACGGTCAGGGTCAGGGCGAACAGCACCGACACCCGGAAGCCGTAGATGACCCGCGCCAGCACGTCGCGGCCCTGGTCGTCGGTGCCCAACAGGTTGTCCGCCGAGGGTGGCGCCGGGGCCGGCACTTTCAGGTCGTAGTTGATGCTCTGGTAGCTGAAGCGGATCGGCGCCCACAGCACCCAGGCGTCCTTGGCCGCCAGCAGCTCGCGGATGTACGGGCTCTTGTAGTTGGCTTCGAGGGGGAATTCGCCGCCGAAGGTGGTTTCCGGGTAGCGCTTGAGCGCCGGGAAGTACCAGCCGTCGTCGTAGTGCACCACCAGCGGCTTGTCGTTGGCGATCAGCTCGGCGCCCAGGCTGGCGCCGAACAGCAGCAGGAACAGCCACAGCGACCACCAGCCGCGCTTGTTGGCCTTGAACAGCTCGTAGCGCCGGCGATTGAGGGGGGACAGGTTCATCTCAATGCTCCCGGCTTTCGAAGTCGATGCGTGGGTCGACCAGGGTGTAGGTCAGGTCGCCGATCAGTTTCACCACCAGCCCCAGCAGGGTGAAGATGAACAGGGTGCCGAACACCACCGGGTAATCGCGGTTGATCGCCGCCTCGAAGCTCATCAGGCCCAGGCCGTCGAGGGAGAAGATCACCTCCACCAGCAGGGAGCCGGTGAAGAAGATGCCGATGAAGGCCGCGGGAAAGCCGGCGATCACCAGCAGCATGGCATTGCGGAACACGTGGCCGTAGAGCACGCGCCGGCGGGTCAGGCCCTTGGCCTTGGCGGTGATCACGTACTGCTTGTTGATCTCGTCGAGGAAGCTGTTCTTGGTCAGCAGGGTCATGGTGGCGAAGTTGCCGATCACCAGCGCGGTCACCGGCAGGGCCAGGTGCCAGAAGTAGTCGAGGATCTTGCCGCCCCAGCTCAACTGGTCGAAGTTGTTCGAGGTCAGGCCGCGCAACGGGAACCAGTCGAAATAACTGCCGCCGGCGAACATCACGATCAGCAGGATGGCGAACAGGAACGCCGGGATCGCGTAGCCGACGATGATCGCCGAGCTGGTCCAGACGTCGAAGTGGCTGCCGTGGCGGGTGGCCTTGGCGATCCCCAGGGGGATCGACACCAGGTACATGATCAGGGTGCTCCACAGGCCCAGGGAGATCGACACCGGGAGTTTCTCGCGGATCAGGTCGACCACCTTGGCATCGCGGAAGAAGCTGTCGCCGAAATCCAGGGTGGCGTAGTTCTTGATCATGATCCACAGGCGTTCCGGCGCCGACTTGTCGAAGCCGTACATCTTCTCGATTTCCTTGACCAGGGCCGGGTCCAGGCCCTGGGCGCCGCGGTAGCTGGAACCGGCCACCGAGACCTCGGCGCCGCCGCCGGCGATCCGGCTGGTGGCGCCCTCGAAGCCTTCGAGCTTGGCGATCATCTGTTCCACCGGGCCGCCGGGCGCGGCCTGGATGATCACGAAGTTGATCAGTAGGATGCCGAACAGGGTGGGGATGATCAGCAGCAGGCGCCGCAGAATATAGGCCAGCATCTTATTGCTCCACGCCGTCGGGGGCGGCCTGCGAGTGGGTGTCCGGGGTCACGGCCGGCGTGGCGTCGGGCTTGATCCACCAGGTCTGGGTGCCGATGTCGTACTTGGGCGAGACCTTCGGGTGCCCCAGGTGGTCCCAGTAGGCCACGCGCCAGGTCTTGATGTGCCAGTTGGGAATCACGTAGTAGCCCCATTGCAGCACCCGGTCCAGGGCGCGGGCATGGGTCACCAGGCTGTGGCGCGAGTCGGCGTTGATCAGGTCTTCCACCAGGGCGTCGATGGTCGGGTCCTTGAGGCCGATGAAGTTGCGGCTGCCGGGATTGTCGGCGCTGGAGGACTTCCAGTATTCGCGCTGTTCGTTACCCGGTGAATTGGATTGCGGGAAGCTGCCGACCACCATGTCGAAGTCCCGCGAGCGCAGGCGGTTGATGTACTGCGACACGTCGACCCGGCGGATCACCAGGTCGATGCCCAGGTCCGCGAGGTTGCGCTTGAACGGCAGCAGCACGCGCTCGAATTCGGTCTGGGCCAGCAGGAACTCGATCACCACCGGCTTGCCCTGGGCGTCGACCATCTTGTCGTCGACGATGCGCCAGCCGGCTTCCTGCAGCAATTGATAGGCCTGGCGCTGCTGCGAGCGGATCATCCCGCTGCCGTCGCACATCGACGGCTGGAAGGCCTCGGTGAACACCGGGTCGGGGATCTTGCCGCGCAGCGGTTCGAGGATCGCCAGCTCGTCGGCGCCCGGCAGCCCGGTGGCGGCCATTTCCGAGTTCTCGAAGTAGCTGCGGGTGCGGGTGTAGGCGCCGTTGAACAGCTGCTTGTTGGTCCACTCGAAGTCCAGCAGCAGGCTCAGGGCCTTGCGCACCCGCACGTCCTGGAACAGCGGCCGGCGCAGGTTGTAGACGAAGCCCTGCATGCCGGTGGGGTTGCCGTTGGGGATCTGTTCCTTGATCAGCCGGCCTTCGGCCACGGCCGGGACGTTGTAGGCGTTGGCCCAGTTCTTCGCGCTGATTTCCAGCCAGTAGTCGAACTGCCCGGCCTTGAGCGCTTCCAGGGCCACGGTGTTGTCGCGGAAGTAGTCGGTGGTCATGACGTCGAAGTTGAACTGGCCGCGGTTGATCGGCAGGTCCCGGGCCCAGTAGTCCTTGACCCGCTCGTAGCGCACCGAGCGCCCGGCCTTCACTTCGGCCACCTTGTACGGGCCGCTGCCGAGGGGCATTTCCAGGTTGCCCTTGGCGAAGTCGCGGTGTTCCCACCAGTGCTTGGGCAGCACCGGCAACTGGCCGAGAATCAGCGGCAGCTCGCGATTGTTGGTGTGCTTGAACTTGAACAGCACCTTGAGCGGGTCTTCGGCGATCACCTCGTCGACGTCGGCGTAGTAGCCACGGTACATCGGCGCGCCGGCCTTCATCAGGGTCTGGAAGCTGAACACCACATCTTCGGCATGGATCGGGTGGCCATCGTGGAAGCGCGCCTCGGGGCGCAGGTAGAAGCGCACCCAGCTGTTGTCCGGGGCCTTCTCGATCTTGCCGGCGACCAGGCCGTACTCGGTGAAGGGTTCGTCCAGGCTCTGGCGCATCAGGGTGTCGTAGATCAGGCCGATGTTGTCCGCCGGCACGCCTTTGTTGATGAACGGGTTGAGGCTGTCGAAGCCGCCGAAGCCGGCCTCGCGGAAGGTGCCGCCCTTGGGCGCGTCCGGGTTGACGTAGTCGAAGTGCTGGAAGTTCGCCGGGTACTTCGGCGGTTCGTTGTACAGGGTCAGGGCGTGTTGCGGGGCAGCCTGGGCGAGGCAGGCGACGCCCGTCAGCAGCACGGCGCCGGCCCGCAGGAGCAGGGGCATCATTGGGCTTTCTCCAGAGACTTCAGCCACCAGGCGCTCAGGCCCAGCTGGTAGGGCGGCGTGGTGACGAAGGCGAACCGGTTGCGGTACGCCAGACGATGATAGTTGAGGTACCAGTTGGGGATGATGTAGTGCTGCCACAGCAGCACTCGATCCAGGGCCCGACCGGCGGCCAGTTGTTCGTCGCGGCTTTGCGCGGCGAGCAGTTGTTCCAGCAGGTGATCGACGATGGGGTTGGCGATGCCCGCGTAGTTCTTGCTGCCCTTGACCCCGACCTGGCTGGAGTGGAAGTACTGCCACTGTTCCAGGCCCGGGCTCAGGGTCTGGTTGAGGATCATGAGGATCATGTCGAAGTCGAACTGGTCCAGGCGCTGCTTGTACTGCGCCCGGTCCACGGTACGCAGGCGCGCGTCGATGCCGATGCTGGCCAGGTTCTCGACGTAGGGCTGGAGGATTCGCTCCAGGTTCGGGTTGACCAGCAGCACCTCGAAGCGCAGCGGTTGCCCGGCGGCGTTGACCAGGCGCTGGCCGTTGAGCTTCCAGCCGGCTTCGGCCAGCAGGCCCAGGGCACGGCGCAGGGTCGCGCGCGGGATGCCGCGGCCGTCGGTCTGCGGCAGGCTGAAGGGCTGGGTGAAGAGTTCGGCGGGCAATTGCTCGCGGTAGGGCGAAAGCAGCAGCCATTCATGGCCCACCGGCAGGCCCGTGGCGGAGAACTCGCTGTTCGGGTAGTAGCTCGTCGCGCGCTTGTAGGCGCCGCTGAACAGGGCGCGGTTGGTCCACTCGAAGTCGAACATCAGGCCCAGGGCCTCGCGCACCTTGCGGTCGGCGAAGGTGGCCCGGCGGCCGTTCATGAACAGGCCCTGGGTCTGGGTGGGAATCTGGTGCGCGACCTGCGCCTTGATGATGTCGCCGCGGTTGACCGCCGGAAAGTTGTAGCCGTTGGCCCAGTTCTTCGCCTGGTGCTCGATATAAATGTCGAACTCGCCGGCCTTGAAGGCTTCGAAGGCCACGTCGCTGTCGCGGTAGAACTCCACCGCGACCTTGTTGAAATTGTTGAAGCCGCGATTGACCGGCAGGTCCTTGCCCCAATAGTCCTTGACCCGCTCGAATACCAGCGAGCGTCCCGGCTGCACCCGGGTGATGCGGTAGGGGCCGCTGCCCAGCGGCGGCTCGAAGGTGGTGGCCTTGAAGTCGCGGTCCTTCCAGTAATGCTGCGGCAGCACCGGCAGCTCGCCCAGGCGCAGGATCAGCAGCGGGTTGCCGGAGCGCTTGAACACGAAACGGATGCGCCGCGGGCCGAGGATGTCCACCCGCTGCACTTCCTGCAGGTTGGTGCGGTATTGCGGATGGCCTTCCTTGAGCAGCAGCCGGTAGGAGAACGCCACATCGCGGGCGGTGATCGGCTGGCCGTCGTGGAAACGCGCCTCGGGGCGCAGGTTGAACACCACCCAGCTGCGGTCTTCGCTGTATTCGACGGAACGGGCGATCAGGCCGTAGCTGGAGGTCGGCTCGTCGCCGGACGGCGCGTACTGGCCGGTGCCGACCATCAGCGGCTCGTTCAGCTCGTTGACCCCGTATTGCAGGAAGTTCGGCGTGGCGACCGGGCTGGTGCCCTTGAAGGTGTAGGGATTGAGGGTGTCGAAGGTGCCGAACGCCATCACCCGCAAGGTGCCGCCTTTGGGCGCGGCGGGGTTGACCCAGTCGTAATGGGTGAACTTGGCGGGGTACTTGAGCGTGCCGAACTGCGCGTAACCATGACTTTCAGTGATCGTTGCGCTTGCGGGAAAGCTCAAGGCCAGACTGATGAGGGACAGGAGGAGGGGACGCATCAAGTCAGAGATCCGATCCAGACGGCTTGGGCTTTTTGTGCTCCGTACAGTAACAGCTTGTATCGACAGGAAAAAGGCCGTCCGCTGCCGACGGGAATCCTGTAGCCGCTGCCGAGCCGCAGGCGAGGCTGCGATCGGGGCGCAGCCCCGCAAGGCGGTGTGATGGGTGTTCGGCGGTGCCTGGCCTGGCGCCCGCTATGCGGTCGTTCGCAGCCTCGCTGGCGCTCGACAGCGGCTACAGGTATCGACGGGAATCCCGTAGCCGCTGCCGAGCCGCAGGCGAGGCTGCGATCGGGGCGCAGCCCCGCCAGGCGCGGCGATGAATGGCCTGGCGATCAATGAGGCAGGTAGACGGTCAGCATCTGGCCTGGCTTGAGGGCCTGGCCGGCGCGGGGGTTCCAGCGCTTGAGGTGCTGCATCTCGACGTTGAAGCGCTTGGCCACCATGTACAGCGAGTCGCCTTGCTTGACCTTGTACTGGGTCGACTTCTTGTCGGCCTTGGCCACCAGGGTCTTCTTGCCGGACGCCTTGGCGCTGGTCCGCGCCTTGCTGGTGTCCTGCATGACCAGGGTCTGGCCGACCTTGAGCCGGTTGCCGCTCAGCTTGTTCCAGCGTTGCAGGTCCTTGACCTCGACCTTGTTGGCCTTGGCGATCTGCGCGAGGTTGTCGCCACGCTTGACCCGGTAGTTGCGCTTGGCCTGGGCCATTTCGCGACTGTCGGCACCCTCGAACACCGGCTTGAACGAACGCTGGCTGATCAGTTCCTCGGGTTTCATGGTCGACAGGCTGGCGCTCAACAACTGCGCCTTGGACGTCGGCACCAGCAGGTGCTGGGGACCGTCGATGGTGGTGCGCTGCTTGAAGGCCGGATTGAGCTGGAACAGCTCGTCCTCGTCGATGTTCGCCACCGCGGCGACCTTGGACAGGTCCATGCGCTGGTTGATCTCGACGACCTGGAAGTAAGGTTCGTTGGCGATCGGGTTCAGGTTCACGCCATAGGCTTCGGGCGCCAGTACTACCTGGGACAGGGCCAGCAGCTTGGGCACATAGGCCTGGGTTTCCGCCGGTAGCGGCAGGTTCCAGTAGTCGGTGGGCAGGCCCAGCTTCTCGTTGCGCTCGATGGCCCGGCTCACCGTGCCTTCGCCGGCGTTGTAGGCCGCCAGGGCCAGCAGCCAGTCGCCGTTGAACATGTCGTGCAGGCGGGTCAGGTAATCCATGGCCGCGGTGGTCGACGCGGTGATATCGCGACGGCCATCGTAGAAGCGGGTCTGGCGCAGGTTGAAGGAACGACCGGTGGACGGGATGAACTGCCAGAGGCCTACCGCGTCGGCCCGGGAATAGGCCATCGGGTTGTAGGCGCTCTCGATCACTGGCAGCAGGGCCAGCTCCAGCGGCATGTTGCGTTCTTCAAGACGCTCGACGATGTAATGAATGTAGAGGCTGCCGCGTTCGCTGGCGTTCTCGAGAAAGGAGGGGTTGCTGGCGAACCACAGGCGCTGTTGTTCGATGCGCGGGTTGACGCCGATGCCGTCCTGCAGCTGGAAACCGTCGCGCATCCGCGCCCAGACGTCCTGGGGGGCCTGCGGGCTGGGTTTGTCACTCAGCCAGATGGGTTTCTGCTTGATGCGGGCGTTGAAATTCTGGGTGTGCGAAGCGTCGGTTTGCGGGACGTGGCTCGTGCTTTGACAGCCCGCCAGGGTGGCGGACACAGCCACCGCGATGGCTTGGGCCAACCGCGTCAATGCGTCTGAATTGATGGATTTACGAATAGATGACGACATTGGCTGGAAGTAAGTTCCGGGCAAAAATGTCGGGCGATTCTAGAAAGCGCACCCGGTGCGGTCAACCATTCAGAATTTTCGTATCAGCCCGCCACCTGCTTAGAACTTATCTTTCCAAGCCCGCAACGCCGCAAAAACCGCACTCTGAGCCCGGTTATCGAGGCCGCTCCGTTCGTCCGCTTTTTGTTTAACGGATGTTTCGCCGGTGCGCAGGAACGGGTTGGTGAGTTTTTCCAGGGCCAGGGTGGAGGGCAGGGTCATGCGGCCGGTTTCCCGCAGTTCGCTGACTTTTTGCAGGCGCTCGGCGATGTCCGGGTTGTCCGGCTCCACGGCCTGGGCAAAACGCAGGTTGCTCAGGGTGTATTCGTGGGTGCAGTACACCAGGGTGCCTTCGGGCAGGGCCGCCAGGCGGCTCAGCGAATGGTGCATCTGTTCCGGGGTGCCCTCGAACAGGCGTCCGCAGCCACCGGCGAACAGGGTGTCGCCGCAAAACAGCAGGCCGTGATGGTAATAGGCAATATGCCCCAGGGTATGCCCGGGTACCGCGTAGATGTCGAAGTCCCAACCGAGAATGCTGGCCCGGTCGTTGTCGTTCAGGGCCACGTCGCGCCCCGGGATGTTCTCGTTGGCCGGGCCCCAGACCGTGGCGCCGCTGGCTGCTTTCAGCTGTTCGACACCGCCGACGTGGTCGTGGTGGTGATGGGTCACCAGGATATCGCTCAGGGCCCAGCCCGGGTGCCGCGTCAGCCAGTCCTGCACCGGGGCGGCGTCGCCCGGGTCGACCACCGCGCAGCGTTGCTGGCGATGATCCTGTAACAACCAGATGTAGTTATCGGTGAACGCGGGCAGGGCACTGATCTGTATCATCGTTGGAGTCGCCAAGCGGAAAACATTGGCGCATCTTAGAACTTCTTGGCGGGTTGGAGAATGCAATGACCGATAAAGCGTTCGCTCAGGCCGATCCTGACTGGCTGGCCCTGATCAGCTCGGCCCGTGAGTGGCTGTCCGGGCCATTGGGGCAATTTCTGCTGGATGAAGAGCGGCGCATGCTCGACGACGAGCTGGGGCGTTTCTTCGGCGGTTACCTGGTGCATTACGGCCCGTCGGCGCAGACCCCGCCCGCCGCGCCCCAGGTGCAGCGCAACGTGCGCCTGGGCGCGCCGTTGCCCGGCGTCGAGATCGTCTGCGAGGAACAGGCCTGGCCGCTTACCGAGCATGCCGCCGATGTGGTGGTGCTGCAGCACGGCCTGGATTTCTGCCTGTCGCCCCATGGCCTGCTGCGCGAGGCCGCCAGCGCCGTGCGGCCGGGCGGGCACCTGTTGATCATCGGGATCAATCCCTGGAGCAGTTGGGGCCTGCGCCATGTGTTCGCCCATGACGCCCTGCGCCAGGCGCGCTGCATTTCGCCGTCGCGGGTCGCCGACTGGCTGAACCTGCTGGGCTTCGCGCTGGAGAAACGCCGCTTCGGGTGCTATCGTCCGCCGCTTGCTTCGCCAGCCTGGCAGGCCCGGCTGGCCGGCTGGGAGCGCAAGGCCGGCGATTGGCAACTGTCCGGCGGCGGCTTCTACCTGCTGGTGGCGCGCAAGATAGTGGTGGGCCTGCGCCCGGTGCGCCAGGTACGCCGCGAGCCGATGGGCAAGCTGGTGCCGTTGCCGATGGCCAAGGTCAACCGCCGGCACAGCGAACCTCCTCTTTAATTCGGCCGGGCCCAGTCAGCCCGGCCTTGGCGTTGCCGATCGACGATCGGCGAGCCACAGGTATTTTCGATTGGAAGTCTGGCATGAGCGATAGCGTAGAAATCTTCACCGACGGCGCCTGCAAGGGCAATCCTGGCCCGGGGGGCTGGGGCGCGTTGCTGGTGTTCAAGGGCGTGGAGAAGGAACTCTGGGGCGGCGAGGCCAACACCACCAACAACCGCATGGAGCTGATGGCGGCGATCCGTGGCCTGGAGGAGCTCAAGCGCGAGTGCCAGGTGATCCTGGTCACCGACTCGCAGTACGTGATGAAGGGCATCAACGAGTGGATGGCCAACTGGAAAAAGCGTGGCTGGAAGACCGCCGCCAAGGAGCCGGTGAAGAATGCCGACCTGTGGCAACAGCTCGACGAGCAGGTCAATCGTCACCAGGTCACCTGGAAGTGGGTGCGCGGCCATACCGGGCACCACGGCAACGAGCGGGCCGACCAGTTGGCCAACCGCGGTGTCGACGAAGTGCGCGGCTACAAGCAGGTCTGATCGACCGACCGATGCCCCGCGGGGGCATCAATCACAGCGCGGCGGCCATTCGAGCTGCCGTTTCACAGCCCCCATGGCGCGGGGCGAATCCACCAGCACCGCCTCCATGTTCAGGCAGGCGGCTGCGCGGTAATCCTCGGCCGTATTGACCCCTATCGCCAGCAAGGCCACCTTGCCCCGGGACTGGAAACAGTCGACCGCGGCGGGTGTCCAGAGCAGGGCGTTCGCCTTCGAGCGGGCCTCGCCCAGGGTAAAGGTCTCGACCAGTTGCACCGCGCGCCGATATTCGAAGGCCGCCCAACTGCCGGGCGCTGGCGGCAGGGTGCAGCTATGGGCCAGGGCGACATTGGCCAGGCGATCCCGGGTCGCGTCCCGGGACTCGAACAGCCGCGCCTGCGGATAGGCGGCGAATGCCTGCTGGTAGCTGGCATCGGTGGAGTAGATCAGCACCCGTCGCCAGGCGTGCAGGCGCTCCAGCAACTGGGCCACCGCCTTGGCCTGGGGCGCGGCGGGCAAGGCTTTCATGTCGAGAATCACCGGTACCGTCTCGGGGATCGCCGCCAGGGCCTGCTCCAGCGACGGGATGTTCACCGCCTGGCTGCGATAGGGATAGGTCACTTGGCCATCGGCCGCGGTCTGCTTGAAGTTCCAGCCGGCATTGAGCTTCTGCAACTGCGCCAGGGTTTTCTCGCTGACCGTGCCGGACTCCGCGGTATTGGCGTTCAGGTCGGCCGGTCGATAGAGCACGGGCACGCCGTCGCGGCTCAGTTGCACCGTCAGCCAGAGCATGTCGACGCCATTAGCCAGGGCATTGTCGATGGCCAGCAGGGTGTTTTCCGGAAAGTCCGCGGCGCCGCCGCGATGGGCGACGAGCAGGGGGCGTTGCCCTGTGTCGGGATCGCTGGGCGGAACGGAGGAGCAACCGCTGATGAAGGCTGTGGCCAGCAGCGATGCGATGATCTGTCGGGTTTGAATCATGGGGGACTCCCGGCATGGACGGACCGGCAAGGCGGTACATCGGCAAGTGGATGCTCGACCACGACAAAGCCCTTGGCCGGTGCGTCAGGGGGAGTACGGTAGCGCACTACCGCGGGTCGAGCACGCTCATTTGAAGAACGCATTCGGCACAGGTTAAATTAGCCGCCCACCATCGCCGAAGCCCGTCATGTCTGCCGCATCCGATGCCGATACGCTGGAGTTCCTGCGCGAGTCGCTGGACACCGAACCTGAAGGCTTGAGTTATAGCCCGCAGGGCATTACCCAGATGATTCACCGGCCCCTGCCGCCCTGGGGTGTGATCGAGTGTGTGCGGGTGGCTGAGCAGCCGCATCGGTTCGAGATGCGTCGCAGCCAGCATCAATTTGTGCTCTACCATCAAGGCGCTGTCAGTGATGGTGAGGTCAGCATCGATGGCCAGCGCATGGCAGGGGCCCGGATGCTCGACCAGGTCATCGATTTCGTGCCCGCAGGGGTAGTGTTCGAGGGCTGGACGGGCGAGCGGGCCCGGATAGGTTATGTCCTGGTATCCATCGATGACGAGCAACTAAGCGAGATTTCTCCGGCCTACCAACCCCAGCAGAACCTCAACCCGCTGATCAGTTGCCATGATGTGTTCCTGCGAGGGCTGTTGGAGCGCCTGTACCGAGTCACGCGTGCAGCCGGCACCGAGACGCTGTATCTGGAGTCCCTGGTCATGCTGTTGATGTACGAGGTCTGCAAGTTGCAACAGTTGCCCGACAACCTGCCGGCCAGCGACGGAATGCTGGGGGTGCAACAGCGCCAGCGCCTGGACGACTACATTCGCTCGGCGCTGGCCAGTGATGTACGCCTGGCGGACATGTCGAACGTCGTCAACTTGAGCCCCTATCATTTTTCTCGGGTGTTTCGACGTTCTTACGGGATGTCGCCGTATCAGTACCTGCTGCACTGCCGGATCGAGCGGGCCAAGGCGCTGATCAGCACCAGCGATCGCAGCCTGTTGCAGATTGCCCTGGATACCGGGTTTGCCGGTGCCAGCCAGTTCTCCCGCACCTTCCGGCGCATTGTCGGTCTTGCGCCGAGCGAGCTGCGCCGGCCCTGAGGGCGAAGTCAGCAAGAAACATCAACACAACAGCAAACGCTGCAAAGCCCGCGTGGGGCCCGCTGGTTAGTCTGCTCCTCACTGACCGTCGGTGCCCCGCCAAGTAGGGCTGGAGCGACCTGACTGTTGCATTTGTCGATGTGTTTGCTGAGAGACGCTCCCATGAAAATTCTTGCTGCCGTGACCGAGGGTCAAGGCCCTCTATTCGATCTGCGCCACCTGCGACTGGGTACTCCGCGCAGCGGCGAAGTCCTGGTAAAAATCATCGCCACTGGCATCTGCCATACCGATCTTGCGGTCCGCGACCGGCAGATCGAGGTCACCATGCCGGTAGTCCTGGGCCATGAAGGCGCAGGAGTGATCACGCAGGTGGGCGACAACGTCGGTCATTTGCGGGTCGGTGACAAGGTCATCCTCTCCCTCGGCTCCTGTGGCCAGTGCAGTCATTGCGCCAGTGGGCTGCCGACCTATTGCGACCAGCATTTCGACTACAACTGGAAGGCCTCGCGGGCTGACGGCACGGTGGCGCTGGATGACGACGGGCAACCGGTGCATAGCCACTTTTTCGGCCAGTCTTCCTTTGCCAGTCATGCCGTAGTCTCCGCCAGCAGTGTGATCAAGGTCGCGGAGGATGTGCCGCTGGAATTTCTCGGCCCCTTTGGCTGCGGCATCATGACGGGCGCCGGAGCAGTGATGAACACTCTGAAGCCCGCACCCGGCACCGCGCTGGTGGTGTTCGGCATGGGGGCGGTGGGCCTGAGTGCGGTTATGGCCGCACGGGCGATCGGTTGCTACCCGATCATCGTCGTGGACCGGCACCCGTCTCGCCTGGCCCTGGCCGAGGAAGTCGGCGCCAGCCACCTGATTGACGCCAACGAGGATGATCCGGTGCAACGGATCATGACGCTGACGGCAGGCCGGGGAGTGCCCTGTGTACTGGAGTGCGCCGGTCACGTGGCGGTGATGGCCGATGCCGTCAAGGTGCTGGAGGAGGGTGGGCAGGCGCTGCTGACGGGAGTGGTCGCGCCTGGAACACCGTTACCGTTGGACATCATGCATCTGATCCGTGGTCGTAGCGTGCGTGGCAGCATCATGGGCGATGCCGCGCCATCGGTGTTCCTGCCCAGGCTGGTGGCGTTGTTCCAGCAAGGCCGCTTCCCGGTGGACAAGATGATGCGCTTCTACGATTTACGCGATATCAACCTGGCGGTTTCCGACCTCGAGTCGGGCAGCACCATCAAAGCCGTGCTGCGTATGCCGCACTGAGTGCCGGCCACGGCCGTGGCTCACGCTCTATAAACCCGAATTCTTCCCTGGCAGCCAAGCGCCGGGAGAGTCGCACCCGCCTGTCGGGCAACCTAGTGGGCCAGGCCCACGATCAAACCTAATGGAGAAACAATGATGAAGAAGATTCGTGGATGGTGGTTCGTTGTGCTGGCGAGCATGCTGTTCGCCAGCATCGCGAGTGCGAAAGTGCAGGGCGAAATCAAGAGTAAGGACGGGTTGTATTACCTGACCGAGGGCTACACCGCGGCACAGGTGGCGGATTTCTACTGGCGAAGTCTCAATGGCTGGTCCGAGCATCCGGAGCAGTTGGCCAAATACTACACCGCGGATAGTACCTTCGAGCTGGCTTATGCTCCCGTTGCCGATTTTCCCAACAGTGGTTTCAAGCGTGTCAATCGCGGGCGACAGGAAATGACCGACTACTTCACCAATTTCAGCAAGCAGCTCGGCAGCCTGAAATACAGCGCCCCCGGTAGCTGGACGATTCTGCAGACTACCGACAAGAATACCTATGTGTTCGAGTACAGCAGCGATGGCGTTATCCGGGCCAGTGGCAAGCCCTATCACCAGAACTTCATTGCCATCCTGCGTATGAGTAACGGCCAGATCCAGCATGTGCGTGAGTACTACGATCCCTATGTGGCCCTGCGAGACTTCAATCTGATCCAGAAGACCCAATAATCGACCGATGACCCGGGGGCGGTGGCTTCCGGGTCATGGCGTGTGTCATAGCGTCAGGATGGCCGCAGCCAGTTGCAGGTCCGAATGAAGGGGGTGCCCGAGCGCTTCGCGGATATACCTCAAGGCCGCTTCCAACTGGGCGCCGCGAATATCGCCCGCGCTGGCGACAAAGCTGGCGGCGTCGCTCTTGGCCGCGAGAACCAGTTTGTCGTCCTTGAACGAACTGGTGGCCTTGGAGCTGCTTTCGGTGCTGCTCAAGGCCATGCTCATGGTGATATCGGTGCTGATCACCAGGCTAGTGGCCTGGCCGCTGCTGGCCAACAGGCAGGCGCAGAACAGTAACGGGAGTCGGATGGTATGGGGTGTCATGACAGGGAAAGTCCGCAGGAAATATCGGCGGGCACCCTAACAAGGCCCCGGGCGGCGAACTTTATGAGCTTTGCTAATGATTGTTAAAAACTGCGCAACGAGCGCTCGCCCGCGGGCAAAAGTGACAGCTCGACCTTGGCTGGTCAGAGCCTCGGGAACGGCCCTTGGCCTGTGCGCACAGGCCAAGGGTGTTGCATGCGGCGCTAAGCCTCCCAGCCTGCGCCGCTGACCGCCGCCTGCGCCAGAGGGTGCAAATCCGCCCCCTGGTGCTCGGTTTGCCAGGCCAGCAGTTCCTTGCGCATGCCGGGCGTCCAGAACATCTGCAAATGGTTGCGCACGCTGAGCACTGCTTGTTGCTGGTCCGGTTCGCCGGCGAAGTACTGGGCGATCTGGTTGGCCATTTTGATCAGGTTGGCGGTGCTCATCGGCGTACCTCCGCTTTGCTGCCCGCGGCGCGTGCCTGGCGGCGCTGGTCGAGCAGGCGTTGTTGTTCGTCGCTGAATGCCTGGTAGCGTTTCTGCCACTCGGAAGGGTGGTAGACGCGGCTGACTTCCACGGCCGTCACCTTGTACTCCGGACAGTTGGTGGCCCAGTCGGAGTTGTCGGTGGTGATCACGTTGGCCCCCGACTCAGGGAAGTGGAAGGTGGTGTACACCACGCCCGGGGCGACCCGTTCGCTGACCCGCGCCCGCAGTACGGTCTGCCCGGCGCGGCTGCCGATACCGACCCAGTCGCCTTCGTTGATGCCGCGGCTTTCGGCGTCGGTCGGGTGGATTTCCAGGCGGTCCTCGTCATGCCAGGCGACGTTGTCGGTGCGCCGGGTCTGGGCGCCGACGTTGTACTGGCTGAGGATGCGTCCGGTGGTCAGCAGCAGCGGGTAGCGGTTGTTGATCTTTTCCTCGGTGGGCACATAGCCGGTGAGCATGAAGCGCCCCTTGCCGCGCACGAATTCCTCGATGTGCATGGTCGGCGTACCGTCCGGCGCCGCGGCGTTGCACGGCCACTGCAGGCTGCCGTGGCTGTCCAGGGCTGCATAGCTGACATGGGTGAAGGTCGGCGTCAGGCGGGCGATTTCATCCATGATCTGCGACGGATGCTGGTAGTTCATCGGGTAACCCAGGGCGTTGGCCAGGGCCACCGTGCCTTCCCAGTCGGCCTTGCCGCCCAGCGGTTCCATGACCTTGCGCACCCGGGAGATGCGGCGTTCGGCATTGGTGAAGGTGCCGTCCTTTTCCAGGAACGAGCTGCCCGGCAGGAACACATGGGCGAACTTGGCGGTTTCGTTGAGGAAGATGTCCTGCACCACCACGCACTCCATCGCCGACAGGGCCGCGGTGACGTGCTGGGTATTGGGGTCGCTCTGGGCGATGTCCTCGCCCTGGCAGTACAGGCCCTTGAAGCTGCCGCCCAGGGCCGCCTCGAACATGTTGGGGATGCGCAGGCCCGGGTCGGGTTGCAGGCTGACGTTCCAGGCCTGCTCGAATTGCGCCCTGACGCCTTCGTTGGAAATGTGCCGGTAACCGGGCAGCTCGTGGGGGAAGGAGCCCATGTCGCAGGAGCCCTGCACGTTGTTCTGCCCGCGCAGCGGATTCACGCCCACGCCTTCGCGGCCGATGTTGCCCGTGGCCATCGCCAGGTTGGCGATGCCCATGACCGAGGTGCTGCCCTGGCTGTGCTCGGTGACGCCCAGGCCGTAGTAGATCGCCGCATTGCCGCCGGTGGCATACAGCCGGGCGGCGGCGCGGATGTCTTCGGCGGGCACGCCGCAAATCGGGCCAATCACTTCCGGTGCGTTCTCTGCACGGCTGACAAACTCGCGCCAGCGGGCGAAGTCGCCGGCCTCGCAGCGGGCGTCGATAAAGGCCTGGTCCTGCAAGCCTTCGGTGATGATCGTATGGGCCAGGGCGTTGAGCATGGCGACGTTGGTGCCCGGGCGCAGGGCCAGGTGCAGTTCGGCGCGGGCATGCACCGAGTCCACCAGGTCGATGCGCCGCGGGTCGATGACGATCAGCCGCGCACCCTCGCGCAGGCGGCGCTTGAGCTGGGAGGCGAACACCGGGTGGGCGTCGCTGGGGTTGGCGCCCATCACCAGGATCACGTCGGCCTGCATCACCGAGTCGAAGCTCTGGGTGCCGGCCGATTCGCCCAGGGTCTGTTTGAGGCCATAGCCGGTCGGCGAATGGCAGACCCGGGCGCAGGTATCGACGTTGTTGTTGCCGAAGGCCGCGCGCACCAGTTTCTGCACCAGGTAGGTCTCTTCGTTGGTGCAGCGGCTGGAGGTGATGCCGCCGATGGAGTCGCGGCCGTATTTCTGCTGCAACCGGCGGAATTCACTGGCGGCGTAGGTGACCGCCTCGTCCCAGCTGACTTCCTGCCACGGGTCGTTGATGTGCTTGCGGATCATCGGCTTGGTGATGCGATCCGGGTGGGTGGCATAGCCCCAGGCAAAACGCCCCTTGACGCAGGAGTGGCCATGGTTGGCCTGGCCGTTCTTGTCCGGGACCATGCGCACCAGCTGGTCGCCCTTCATCTCGGCGCGGAACGAGCAGCCGACGCCGCAGTAGGCGCAGGTGGTAATCACGGCGTGTTCCGGCTGGCCCAGTTCGACCACGCTCTTTTCCATCAGGGTCGCGGTCGGGCAGGCCTGCACGCAGGCACCGCAGGACACGCATTCCGAGTCGAGGAAATCCTCGCCGCCGGCGGCCGCGACCCGGGACTCGAAGCCGCGCCCGGTAATGGTCAGGGCGAAGGTGCCCTGGGTTTCCTCGCAGGCGCGTACGCAGCGGTTGCAGACGATGCACTTGCTCGGGTCGTAGTCGAAGTAGGGGTTGGAGGTGTCTTTCCGCTCGGCCAGGTGGTTCTCGCCTTCATAGCCGTAGCGCACTTCCCGCAGGCCGACCTGGCCGGCCACGGTCTGCAGCTCGCAGTTGCCGTTGGCCGAGCAGGTCAGGCAGTCCAGTGGGTGGTCGGAGATGTACAGCTCCATGACGTTGCGCCGCAGGGTGGCGAGTTTCGGCGTCTGGGTGTGGACCACCATGCCCTCGGTCACCGGGGTGGTGCAGGACGCCGGGTAGCCGCGCATGCCGTCGATCTCCACCAGGCACATGCGACAGGAGCCGAAGGCTTCCAGGCTGTCGGTGGCGCAGAGTTTGGGAATGCTGGTGCCCAGCAGCGCGGCGGCGCGCATCACCGAGGTGCCTTCGGGCACGCTGATGCTGCGGCCGTCGATGTTCAGGGTGACCTGCACCTGGCTGTCGCGGGCCGGGGTTCCAAGGTCAAGAGCGCCCAGGACGATATCGGCTTTCGGGTCGAAGATAGTAATCATTGGTCGGCCTCCGAAGGCTGCAGACCGAAGTCGGCGGGGAAATACTTGAGGGCGCTGGCCACCGGGTAGGCGGTCATGCCGCCCAGGGCGCACAGCGAACCGTACTGCAGGGTGTCGCACAGGTCCTTGAGGATGATCGCCTGTTGATCGCGGCCGCCCTGGTCCGGCGCGGCCAGCAGGCGATCGATCACCTCCACGCCGCGAGTCGAGCCGATGCGGCAGGGCGTGCATTTGCCACAGGATTCCTCGGCACAGAACTGCAGGGCGAAACGCGCCATGCGCGCCATGTCCAGGCTGTCGTCCGCCACCACTACGCCGCCATGGCCGAGCATGGCGCCGATGGCGGCGAAGGCTTCGTAATCCAGCGGGGTATCGAACTGCTCCGGCGGCACCCAGGCGCCGAGCGGGCCGCCCACCTGCGCGGCCTTCAACGGCCGGCCGCTGGCAGTACCGCCGCCGTAGTCTTCCACCAGTTCCCGCAGGGTCAGGCCGAAGGCCCGTTCCACCAGGCCGCCGTGACGGATATTGCCCGCCAGCTGGAAGGGCATGGTGCCCAGGGAGCGGCCCATGCCGTAGTCGCGATAGAACTGCGCGCCCTTGGCCAGGATCAGCGGCACCGAGGCCAGGGTCAGCACGTTGTGCACCAGGGTCGGCAGGCCGAACAGGCCTTGCAGGGCGGGAATGGGCGGCTTGGCCCGGACCACGCCGCGCTTGCCTTCCAGCGAGTCCAGCAGGGCGGTTTCCTCGCCGCAGATATAGGCCCCGGCACCGACGCGCACTTCCAGGTCGAAGGCCAGGCCGCTGCCACAAACATTGGCACCCAGGTAGCCGGCGCCGCGGGCGATCTCCAGGGCCTCGCGCAGCACGGCCACGGCCTGCGGGTATTCCGAGCGAACATAGATGTAGCCGTAGTTGGCGCCGACAGTGAGGCCGGCGATGGCCATGCCTTCGATCAGCAGGAAGGGGTCGCCTTCCATCAGCATGCGGTCGGCGAAGGTGCCGGAATCGCCTTCGTCGGCGTTGCACACGACGTACTTCTGCACCGCCTGGGTGCCGCGCACCGTGCGCCACTTGATGCCGGCCGGGAAGGCCGCGCCGCCGCGACCGCGCAGGCCGGAATCGAATACCGCGGTGGCGGTCTGTTCGCCGCCCAGGGCGATGGCCCGGGCCAGGCCCTCGAAGCCGCCGTGGGCGCGGTAGTCGTCCAGGGACAGCGGCCGGGTGATGCCGGCGCGGGCAAACAGCAGGCGTTGCTGGGTCTTCAGGTAAGGCAGCTGCTCCACCGGGCCCAGGGCCAGGGGATGGCTGGAAGGCTCGCCTTGCAGGGCATCAAGCAGGGAAGGAAGGTCGGCGGCGGTCAGCGGGCCGAAGCCGAGCCGGCCTTGCGGGCTATCGATTTCCAGCAGCGGTTCCAGCCAGTACAGGCCGCGCGAGCTGGTGCGTTGCAGTTCCAGCGGCAGTTGGCGCTCCCGGGCCTGGGTGGCGAGGGCCTCGGCCACCTCATCGGCGCCCACGGCACGGGCCAGGGAATCGCCGGGCAGATAGAGGATCGGCATCATGCGTCCTCCTGGCAGGCGTCGAGCAGGGCATCCAGGCGCTTGGCGTCGAGCCGTGCATGCAACTGGCCATCCAGCTCCAGGGCCGGAGAGCAGGCGCAGGCACCCAGGCAGTACACCGGGCGCAGGCTGATGCTGCCGTCGGCGCTGCTGCCGTGGTCGTCCAGTTGCAGGCGTTCGCGCAATTGCGCGGCGAGCTGTTCGGCGCCGCGGCTCTGGCAGGATTCCGCCCGGCACAGGCGCAGGATATGCCGCGCGGGCGGCGCGGTACGGAAGTCATGGTAGAAGCTGATCACCCCGCGAACCTCGGCCTGGCTCTGGTTGAGCGCGTGGGCGATCTCGGGGATGGCGGCATCGGGGATATAGCCGATGCCCTCCTGAATCTCATGGAGGATGGGCAACAGTGCGCCGGGGGAGCCTTTGTGGCGTTCCAGCAGGCTGTTGACCATGGGCAGGTGCAACATCTCATCAGGCATACGGCATTCCTCACGGTCACGGACGACCAGGCGGTTGTCCGAAAATGTTCGGCTGCGGCATTCACACCACGTCACGGTAGCGTGGTTTTTCAGGCCGTTGGCCAGGCACCCTGAGCGGGCATCTTGTCGGGCCCGGCGCGGTCTTCGCCGCACCTCTTCGGGGCATAAAAGGCAGCTTGCCACGCCACCCTGGATTCATCTGCACCAAAGCGACGTGTTCGGTTCTCTCAGCGACCACGGCTTGAGTCTAGAAGGTCGCGCCCGGATACGGGCGGCGGGAGTGCATCCGGATGTGTGGGCGTTTGCTTGCCCTCTTATATAGGCAGGCAGGAATGCGCCGTGCGGCGCTGATGTCGATCCGATATCGACGCCGCTCGGGTGGCGAGATCAGACAAAACGATGGCGCGCTCAGGCAACTGAGCCGCCGGGCGGGGCAGGTAAGGTGGCCCACCGATTCATTGCAGCGCCCGTGTTGCGATGGCTGACAGAGCAGGGCGTGGCTGGCACGGGCCGCACCCGAGCAGCGGTCAGTGCGTTCCTGCATCGATCACAAGGGAATAAACCCAATGGGCCTCATGGATTCGAGCGGTCAGTTGGCGCAGGGCTTCAAGCCGCGTCACGTCACAATGTTGTCTATCGCGGGCATTATCGGCGCCGGGCTGTTCGTCGGTTCCGGGCATGCCATCGCCGCCGCGGGGCCGGCGGTGATGCTGGCGTATCTGTTCTCCGGGTTGCTGGTGGTCCTGGTGATGCGCATGCTCGGGGAAATGGCCGTGGCCAACCCGGATACCGGTTCCTTCTCGACCTACGCCGACCAGGCCATCGGGCCATGGGCGGGCTTCACCATCGGCTGGCTGTACTGGTGGTTCTGGGTGCTGGTGATTCCGATCGAGGCGCTGGCCGCGGGCCATGTGCTGCACCAGTGGTTTCCCCAGGTCGATGCCTGGCTGTTCGCCCTGGCGTCGATCATTGCGTTGGTGATCACCAACCTGTTCAGCGTTGCCAAGTACGGCGAGTTCGAGTTCTGGTTCGCGATGGCCAAGGTCGTGGCGATCATCGGTTTCATCGCCCTGGGCTTCGCGATTCTGATGGGCTGGGTGCCCGAGCGCCAGGCCAGCGGCTTGAGCCGCCTGATGGCCGAGCACGGCGGCTTCGCCCCCAACGGCCTGTCGGCGGTGGTGGGCGCCTTCATCACCATCATGTTCAGCTTTATCGGCACGGAAGCGGTGACCATCGCCGCCGCCGAGTCCAGCGATCCCGCGCGGAACATCGCCAAGGCCACACGCTCGGTGATCTGGCGCATCGGGGTGTTCTACGTGCTGTCGATTTTCGTGGTGATTTCCGTGGTGCCCTGGAACGACCCGCTGCTGGCCTCGGTCGGTTCCTACCAGCGGGCGCTGGAGCTGATGAACATCCCCCATGCCAAGTTCATGGTGGATGTGGTGGTGCTGATCGCCGTGGCCAGTTGCATGAATTCGTCGATCTACATTGCCTCGCGCATGCTGTTTTCGCTGGGGCGGCGCGGCGATGCGCCGCAACGGCTGAAGGCGACGTCGGCGGCCGGGGTGCCCAGGGCCGCCGTTCTCGCCAGCACGGTGCTGGGGGCCGGCGTGACCCTGCTGAGCTACTTCATGCCCGCCGGCCTGTTCGAATTCCTGCTCGCCAGTTCCGGCGCGATTGCCCTGCTGGTGTACCTGGTGATCGCGGTGTCGCAGTTGCGCATGCGCGGCAAGCTGCGCCGGCAGAATATCGAGCCGACCTTCCGCATGTGGCTGTTTCCCTGGCTGACCTACCTGGTGATCGTATTCATCGTCGCAGCCCTGTCGGTCATGCTGGTGACCCCCGAGCACCGTTCCGAGGTGACCACCACCATCGGCCTGGCCTTGGCGATTTCCTTCCTCGGCCTGGTGCTGACCCGCCAGCATGCCGAGCCCGAGAAAGTGGCTTCCGCAGGCTGACTCCGGGCTCCGGCGAAAGCCCCGAGGCAAAGGCGTTCCGTCGCCCGGCGAGCGGCCGCTGACGGCGGATGGGGGCGGCGGCGACGCGATAGGGCGTGCCGCAACCCCGTCGGCGCGGTTATCATGTCGCACCGCGTCCGCCGCCGAGGGTCGGGCGATTCCTCGCCAGATGCCCGTCGGGGCGTGTTTCAGCGGATTTTGTGTCTCTGGTTTTTACCTTTTATATTTCCTGGCCGGATTCTGGCAGGTGCCTTCTGCTGGAAGGCCGACCCCAGGGCTCCCAGGTTGAGGTTGTTGACGGTTTATGGCTGAAAGGAAAGTAGTACTCGATACCGAAACCACCGGCATGCCGGTGACCGACGGGCATCGGATCATTGAAATCGGTTGCGTGGAGCTGATCGGCCGACGCCTGACCGGCCGCCATTTCCACGTGTACCTGCAACCGGATCGCGAGAGCGACGAGGGCGCGATCGGCGTCCACGGCATCACCAACGAGTTCCTGGTGGGCAAGCCGCGTTTCGCCGAGGTCGCTGATGAATTCTTCGAGTTCATCCAGGGTGCGCAACTGATCATCCACAACGCGGCGTTCGACGTTGGCTTCATCAACAACGAATTCGCCCTGATCGGCCAGCACGACCGCGCCGACATCACCCAGCATTGCAGCATTCTCGACACCCTGTTGATGGCCCGGGAACGCCACCCCGGCCAGCGCAACAGCCTCGACGCCTTGTGCAAGCGCTACGACGTCGACAACTCCGGCCGCGAACTGCACGGCGCCTTGCTCGACTCGGAGATTCTCGCCGACGTCTACCTGACCATGACGGGTGGCCAGACCAGCCTGTCCCTGGCCGGCAACGCCTCGGACGGCAATGGCGACGGCTCGGGCAACCGCGCCAGCGAAATCCGTCGCCTGCCGGCGGATCGCCAGCGCGGCCGGATCATCCAGGCCAGCGAGGCGGAACTGGCCGAGCACCTGGTACGCCTGGAACTCATCGCCAAGTCCGCCGGCGCACCGGCGCTCTGGACCCAGCTGGCCGAAGCCGAAGCCCAGCAGTCGTAGTTGTTCGAGGGCGACCTTTTATTACAGGAGGTCGTTGACGGGGTTACGCGGCGGGCCGCGAGCTTCTACCCTGAGGGCATTGGCGGACGTTTGTCCGCCGCCTCTGGATGCCTGCCCCATGTATAAAGACCTGAAGTTCCCCGTCCTTATCGTGCATCGCGACATCAAGGCCGATACCGTCGCCGGCGACCGGGTGCGGGGGATCGCCAGGGAGCTGGAGCAGGAAGGCTTCAGTATCTTTTCCGCCGTCGACTACGCCGAAGGACGCCTGGTAGCCTCGACCCACCACGGCCTGGCCTGCATGCTGATCGCCGCCGAGGGCGCCGGGGAAAACACCCACCTGCTGCAAAACATGGTCGAGCTGATCCGCCTGGCCCGGCTCCGCGCCCCGCATTTGCCGATCTTCGCCCTGGGCGAGCAGGTGACCCTGGAAAACGCCCCGGCCGACGCCATGAGCGAACTCAATCAGTTGCGCGGCATCCTCTACCTGTTCGAAGACACGGTGCCGTTTCTGGCACGGCAGGTGGCGCGGGCGGCGCGCAATTACCTCGATGGCCTGTTGCCACCCTTTTTCAAGGCCCTGGTGCAGCACACGGCCGATTCCAATTATTCCTGGCACACCCCGGGGCACGGCGGGGGCGTGGCGTATCGCAAAAGCCCGGTAGGGCAGGCGTTCCATCAGTTCTTCGGCGAAAACACCCTGCGCTCGGACCTGTCGGTATCGGTGCCGGAGTTGGGCTCGCTGCTCGACCACACCGGCCCCCTGGCGGAAGCCGAGGCACGGGCGGCGCGCAATTTCGGCGCCGATCACACCTTCTTCGTGATCAATGGCACCTCGACCGCCAACAAGATCGTCTGGCACTCCATGGTCGGCCGCGACGACCTGGTACTGGTGGATCGCAACTGCCACAAGTCGGTGCTGCACTCGATCATCATGACCGGCGCGATCCCGCTGTTTCTCTGTCCGGAACGCAACGAGCTGGGGATCATCGGCCCGATTCCGCTGAGCGAATTCAGCCGCGAGTCGATCCAGGCCAAGATCGACGCCAACCCGCTGACCCGCGGGCGGCCGGCCAAGGTCAAGCTGGCGGTGGTCACCAACTCGACCTACGACGGCCTCTGCTACAACGCCGAGCTGATCAAGCAGAGCCTGGGCAACAGTGTCGAGGTGCTGCATTTCGACGAGGCCTGGTACGCCTACGCGGCCTTCCATGAGTTCTTCGACGGGCGCTACGGCATGGGCACCTCGCGCAGCGCCGACAGCCCGCTGGTGTTCACCACCCATTCCACCCACAAGCTGCTGGCGGCCTTCAGCCAGGCATCGATGATCCACGTGCAGGACGGCGGCGCCCGGCAGCTGGACCGCGACCGCTTCAACGAAGCCTTCATGATGCATATCTCCACCTCGCCGCAGTACAGCATCATCGCCTCGCTGGACGTGGCCTCGGCGATGATGGAGGGGCCGGCGGGGCGCTCGCTGCTGCAAGAGATGTTCGACGAGGCCCTGAGTTTCCGTCGGGCGCTGGCCAACCTGCGCCAGCACATTGCCGCGCACGACTGGTGGTTCTCCATCTGGCAGCCGGATCGGGTGGAAGGCATCGATCAGGTCAATACCGCGGACTGGCTGCTGGAACCGGAAGGCGAGTGGCACGGCTTTGCCGGGGTGACCGACGACTATGTGCTGCTGGACCCGATCAAGGTCACCCTGGTGATGCCCGGACTCACGGCCGGCGGCGCGCTGAGCGAATGCGGGATCCCGGCGGCGGTGGTCAGCAAGTTTCTCTGGGAGCGCGGGCTGGTGGTGGAGAAGACCGGCCTGTATTCGTTCCTGGTGTTGTTCTCGATGGGCATTACCAAAGGCAAGTGGAGCACGCTGCTCACCGAACTGCTGGAGTTCAAGCGCAACTACGACGCCAATGTCGGCCTGGCCGCCTGCCTGCCGAGCATCGCCCAGCAGGATATGGCGCGTTACCAGGGCATGGGTCTGCGCGACCTGTGCGATCAACTGCACGCCTGTTACCGCAGCAATGCCACGGCCCGGCACCTCAAGCGCATGTACACGGTGCTGCCCGAGGTGGCGATGAAACCGGCCGACGCCTACGATCAACTGGTACGGGGCGAGGTCGAGGCCGTGTCCATCGACGCGCTGGTGGGCAGGGTCGCAGCGGTGATGCTGGTGCCTTACCCGCCGGGCATTCCCCTGATCATGCCGGGCGAGCGCTTTACCGAGTCGACTCGCTCGATCATCGATTACCTGGCTTTCGCCCGTACATTCGATAGCAGCTTTCCCGGCTTTGTCGCGGATGTGCATGGATTGCAGCATGAAGATGAGGGCAATGGGCGGCACTACACCGTCGATTGCATCAAGGTTTGAGGACGTTTCCCGCTATGCAGCCAATGATCCACCCCCAGTACCCCGGCCTGTCGGTGCGGGTGGCCGACGACGGCTTCGCCGACTACGTCTGGAGCAGTGATTTCAGCTTCGAGGTCAGCGCCTACGCCCAGGTCGTGAGCGGCCAGGCCGTGGCCAAGTGGCCGTTGCGGCACGTCGCCCCTTACCGCAAGTGCTACGGCATCGACCCCGAGGAGTTCGCCAGCTACCGCGACGCCGCCGACAGCGCGGTGTTCATGGCCTACCTGGACGACGAGCCGGTCGGCCATGTGGTGGTCAGCACCAACTGGAACGGCTATGCCCATATCGACGAACTGGCGGTGCACGCGGCGGCGCGCCGGCACGGGGTGGCCAAGGCCTTGCTGGATGTGGCGCTGTTCTGGAGCCGCAAGAAGAAACTGCCGGGCATCATGCTCGAGACCCAGAACAACAACCTGGGCGCTTGCCGGCTGTACGAGCGCTGCGGCTATCAGGTCGGCGGTATCGATCATCTGCGTTATCGCGGGATCGATCCGACCACGGCCGAGGTGGCGATTTTCTGGTACCGGCTGTTCAGCGACGAGTTGGCGCGGGAAGCCGAGGGCTAGCCGGCCAGCATGGCTTCGGCCTTTTCCGTGAGGGTTTCCAGCAGCGTCGCCAGGGTCGCCGAGGGCGCGCTGCCGCTGCGGGTCAGGGCATAGAGCGTGACCGGGATCGGCGGCGACAGCGGGCAGACGTCCAGGCCGCTGTCGCGGGCGCCGAGCGCGGTGAAGGGGTCGACGATGGCCAGGCCTTCGCCGGCCTCGACCATGCTGCGCATCATCTGGTGGGTCTGCACGCGGGTATGGATGACGGGGGCCGGGCGCAGGTTCTGCAGTTTGCTGTCCAGGGTCACGCTCAACGGGTCCTGGCCTTCCAGGCCGACCATGGCCTGGCCGGCCAGGTCCTGCAGGGCCATGTATTTCTGTTTCGGTTGCAGCCAGCCGTGGGGCGCCAGCAGTTGCAGCTTGCCCTGGGCCAGGGCGGTGCAGTGGATATCGGCATGGTCGGGGTCGTGCAGGCTCAGGCCCAGGTCGCATTCGCGCAGCAAGAGGCTCCTGACCATCTCGCGAGTGCCCTGGCTGGCGAGATTGCACGGGGTATCGGGAAAACGCCGGCGCAGGGCGGCGATGCTCTGCGGCAACAGGCGTTGGGCCAGGGGCGGGGTGCCGATCACGCGCAACGGCGGCGCCTGGTATTGCCTGAGGCTGTCGGCCAGGCGTTGCACAGGGTCGAACGCATCGTAGACGGCGGTGATCGCAGGTTGCAGTTCCCGTGCTTCCCGAGTGGCTTGCAGGCGTCCGCGAACGCTGGCGAAGAGCATGAAGCCGAGCTGGCTTTCGGCATCGCGCAGGATCGCTTCCACTTCAGCCACCGACAGTTGCAGCAGCTCGGCGGCCGTGCCCAGGTGGCTGGTTTGCAGGATGGCCTGAATCACTTCGATGTGACGTAAACGCATGCTTGAAGTCCATGTCCAGCCGGTGAGGGATTCTGGCTGAATCCTAACTCAAGTCCACGTCCATGACTTCTGCTCATAACGCTGCGTTATGAAGGAATGGCCTCGGGCTCGCGAATGAGGGTGATGCCCGATTGCACGAGCAAGAACTGGTTGTCGTCCATTTTGTTGACGCGGTCGCCTATGGCCAGGCGGTAGGTGGTGACTGGCTCCGAGCCGGCGCTGCCCTCTGGCGAGGGGGTGGATTCCTGGAACTCATGCACCGAATAGACACGACCTTCCGCATCCCGCGCATGAAACTGCCCGACGAGTACTGCTGCCATCTTTAGAGCCTCTGGAAATAAAACACTCAATTCGCGGTGCTGTAGACCCTGTAGGGACGAACTAAGTTTAGCGGCGTGAAAAAAATAGTCCGGGGCCCCGGATGCCGCGGCGGCGAGCCGCAAAAGCCGGCGATTTCCTTGCGTGCGGGGTGGCTGGAGGCGGGGTGGATCATCTATAACTACCAGCTTCCTCAACCAGAAGTCGGGAATTCACTATGAGCAACGTCTACACCATTGCAGTGCTGGTCGGCAGCTTGAGAAAGGCCTCGATCAACCGGAAAGTGGCGCTGGCCCTGGCGGAACTGGCGCCGGCCAACCTGCAGCTGAAGATCGTCGAGATCGGCGACCTGCCGCTCTACAACGAAGACATCGACGTGAATCCGCCGGCTGCCTACCAGACGTTTCGCGAGCAGTTGAAAGCCGCCGACGCCGTGCTGTTCGTGACCCCGGAATACAACCGTTCGGTGCCCGCGCCGCTGAAGAATGCCATCGACGTCGGTTCGCGCCCTTATGGCCAGAGCGCCTGGAGCGGCAAGCCGGGGGCGGTGATCAGCGTGTCCCCGGGCGCCATCGGCGGTTTTGGCGCCAACCATCACCTGCGCCAATCGCTGGTGTTCCTGAACGTGCCGTGCATGCAACAGCCGGAAGCCTACCTGGGCGGCGCCGGCTCGGCCTTCGACGAGGCGGGCAAGCTGTCCGAGTCGGTCAAGCCGTTCCTGCAGAACTTCATCAATGCCTACGGCCAGTGGGTCGAGCAGCACAAGAAAGCCTGAGCCGTGCTCGGCGGGAGTCGCCAGCCCGGCTCCCGCTTCGTGCGAAGCGCTTTACCGCCCGCCCGGGCATCCCTATATTGCCCCTCGTTCCGCCAGGTGCGCCCCTGCCCATGGCCCGCTCGGGCTTGCAGGTCTTGAGCCTGACCGCGAACGCCCCATTCACTTCCCCTGTTTCGCTCAAGGCTGTCCGGCATGCTGACTGCATCACTGATTTTCCTGTTGACCATCACCCTGGTGATCTGGCAGCCCAAGGGCCTCGGCGTGGGCTGGAGCGCGGTGCTCGGCGCGGTGCTCGCCTTGCTGTCCGGGGTGGTGCAACTGACCGATATCCCGGTGGTGTGGCAGATCATCTGGAATGCCACCGGCACCTTCGTGGCCCTGATCATCATCAGCCTGTTGCTCGATGAAGCCGGCTTCTTCGCCTGGGCTGCCTTGCATATGGCGCGCTGGGGGCAGGGCCGTGGACGCCGGCTGTTCGCCTTGATGGTGCTGCTGGGAGCCCTGGTGTCGGCGCTGTTCGCCAACGACGGGGCGGCGCTGATCCTCACCCCGATCGTGATTTCCATGCTCCTGGCGCTGCGGTTTTCCCGGGCGGCAACCCTGGCGTTCGTCATGGGCGCGGGGTTTATCGCCGATACCGCGAGCCTGCCGCTGGTGGTGTCGAACCTGGTGAACATCGTGTCCGCGGATTTCTTCCGGATCGGTTTCAACCAGTACGCGGCGGTGATGCTGCCGGTGAACCTGGTCAGCGTGGCGGCGACCCTGGCGGTGCTGCTGTGGTTCTTCCGCCGCGACATCCCGCGGGCCTACGACCCTGAGGAACTGGAGGCGCCGGGCAGCGCGATCCGCGACCGGGCGACCTTCGTTGCCGGCTGGTGGGTGCTGGCGATCCTGTTGCTCGGGTGTTTCGCCCTGGAGCCGCTGGGCATTCCCGTCAGCGCGATTGCGGCGGTGTGCGCGGCCTTGCTGCTGGGCATCGCCGCCCGTGGCCACAGGATCTCGACCCGCAAGGTGCTCAAGGAGGCGCCGTGGCAGATCGTGATTTTTTCCCTCGGCATGTACCTGGTGGTGTATGGCCTGCGCAATGCCGGCCTGACCACCTACCTGGCCGGCTGGCTCGATCGCTTCGCCGAGTACGGCATCTGGGGCGCGGCCTTGGGCACCGGGCTGCTGACGGCGGTGCTGTCGTCGATCATGAACAACCTGCCGACGGTGCTGGTCGGCGCGTTGTCGATCGATGCCAGCCAGGCCAGCGGGCTGGTCAAGGACGCGATGATCTACGCCAACGTGATCGGCAGCGACCTGGGGCCGAAGATCACCCCGATCGGCAGCCTCGCCACCTTGCTCTGGCTGCATGTGCTGGAGCGCAAGGACATCCATATCGGCTGGGGGCGCTACTTCAAGGTCGGCATCGTGCTGACCCTGCCGGTGCTGCTGGTGACCCTGGCGGCGCTGGCCGTGCGCTTGTCGGTGATGTGAGGGGCGCTGCAGGAACTCGTTTGATGTGTGGAGGGCAGGGACGACGTTATCGCGAGCAAGCTTCGCGCCTACAAGGATCGAGGCGTGCTTGCGATGGCGTGCGAAGGCCGACTACTGAAACTCAAGCGGTTCCGGGCACGTTCGGCCAGAGGTCGGCCACCAGGAACAGGCGTTCGGCCTCTTCCCAGTCGCCGCTGTCGTTCTGCGTCAGGCGCACCAGCAGTTGCGCCGGGGCGTGGGGATCCAGTTCCTGCAGCCAGCCCTCCAGCTGGGCGGCGCTCCAGGCTTGTTCCGCCGGGTAGCGCGCGGGTGCCAGCCAGGCCTGGCGCGGCAAGGGTTGCCAGCGTCCGGGTCGGCTTTGCGCGATAAAGGCGGGCCAGTCCCGCTGGTGCAGCCAGCGCCCGCGCAGGTGGTGCGGGTGGGCGCCGCACGGGGGCAGGGTGGTGCCGGGCCAGGGGTAGAGCAGGTAGCCGCCGAGCCACAGGTGGGCGCTGAAGTCGCGGATATCCAGGGCGGCGAGCACCTCCAGGCTGTCGGCCCGGGTGGAGATCGGCAACTGGTGTTCGCTCAGGTGCGCCAGCTTGCGGTCCAGGCGGTCGTGGCAGCCCGGGCCGAGCCAGGACGAGGCTTGCGTGCCGTCGCCGTGCTGCGGTCCGAGGTAGAGCTTGATCGCCAGTTCCAGGTGATGGATGCCGTCGCGGTCGCGCAGCAGCATGTCCAGCTCGCCGAGGGTATGGCCGGCGCGGCGGATCGGCAGGTTCGCCGCCAGCAGCTCGACGCCGGGCGCCTGCTGCACGGCAAATTGCCATAGGCGTTCATAGTAGAGGCCCAGGCGGCGGGTCGGTCCGAGAGCCAGCCAGCGCTGCAGGGCGCGGCTGTCCTGGTCCAGTTCGCGCAGCCAGTGCGCCAGCCGTTGCGGCGCCTGCACCCAGTCGCTGCCCGCCAGCGGATGACGTTGCGGCCAGGGCGTCTGCTCGAGCATCGGCGGGGCGAGGATGACCCAGGCCAGGTCGCGCACTTCGGGGTGGCGCAACTGGCGGGGAAGGTCGAGCAAGCCGGGGAACAGGATCATTCAGCGAGCATAGCGCCTAACGTCGCGGCTGAAAGGATTTTGTCTATGGCCGGCTTTCGCCCATAATCTCTGCTTTGCCCGTCCCAGAACCCCGCAGGAGCCCCATGGAGCAATTTCGCAATATCGGCATTATCGGTCGCCTGGGCAGTTCCCAGGTGCTGGACACAGTTCGCCGACTGAAAAAGTTTCTGCTCGCCCGCCACCTGCACGTGATCCTCGAAGACACCATCGCTGAAGTCCTGCCCGGCCACGGCCTGCAGACCTCCTCGCGCAAGCTGCTGGGCGAAGTCTGCGACATGGTGATCGTGGTCGGCGGCGACGGCAGCCTGCTGGGCGCGGCCCGGGCGCTGGCGCGGCATAACATCCCGGTGCTGGGGATCAACCGCGGCAGCCTGGGCTTCCTCACCGACATCCGCCCGGACGAGCTGGAGGTCAAGGTCGCCGAAGTCCTCGACGGCCACTACCTGGTGGAAAACCGCTTCCTGCTGCAGGCCGAAGTCCGCCGCCACGCCGAGGCCATCGGCCAGGGCGACGCGCTCAATGACGTGGTGCTGCACCCGGGCAAGTCGACGCGGATGATCGAATTCGAGATCTACATCGACGGCCAGTTTGTCTGCAGCCAGAAGGCCGACGGCCTGATCGTCGCCACGCCGACCGGTTCCACCGCCTACGCCTTGTCCGCCGGCGGGCCGATCATGCATCCCAAGCTCGACGCCATTGTGATTGTGCCGATGTACCCCCATACCTTGTCGGGAAGGCCGATCGTGGTCGATGGCAACAGTGAGCTGAAAATCGTCGTGTCCAAGGATATGCAGATCTACCCGCAGGTTTCCTGCGACGGGCAGAACCACTTCACCTGTGCCCCCGGTGACACCATCACCGTGAGCAAGAAGGCGCAGAAACTGCGCCTGATCCATCCGCTGGACCACAATTATTACGAGGTCTGCCGCACCAAGCTCGGCTGGGGCAGCCGCCTGGGCGGTGGAGGCGACTGATGCTCGATCCCGCGCGTAGCTACGACCTGATCGGTGACGTGCACGGATGCGCCCTGACCCTCGAGCACTTGCTGGACCGGCTCGGTTACCACAAGCAGGGCGGCGTCTGGCGGCATCCGTCGCGCATGGCGGTATTCCTCGGCGATATCATCGACCGCGGCCCGCGTATCCGCGAAGCCCTGCACATCGTGCATGACATGGCCGAAGCCGGCCAGGCGCTGTGCATCATGGGCAACCACGAGTTCAACGCCCTGGGTTGGACCACCCCGGCGCCGCCCGGCAGCGGCCAGCAGTTCGTGCGCGAGCACACGCCGCGCCATGCCCGGCTGATTCACGAAACCCTGGTGCAGTTCGAGCAGCACCCCGGCGACTGGCACGACTTCCTCGGCTGGTTTTATCAGATGCCGCTGTTCGTCGACGCCGGGCGGTTCCGCGTGGTGCACGCCTGCTGGGACGCCGGGCTGATCGAGCCGCTGCGCGGGCAATACCCCGACGGCTGCATCGACGAGCCTTTCCTCCAGGCCTCGGCGGTGCCCGGCAGCTTCGCCAACACCGTGTTCGACCGCCTGCTGCGCGGCACCGACATGCGCTTGCCCCACGGCATGACCATGACCAGCGGCGACGGCCTGACCCGTTCGTTCTTCCGGACCAAGTTCTGGGAGGACAACCCGCAGACCTACGGCGACATCGTGTTCCAGCCCGATGCGCTGCCCGAACCGGTGGCGCGCACACCGCTGTCCGCGGCGCAAAAGAACAACCTGCTGCGCTACGGGGCCGACGAGCCGATGCTGTTCGTCGGCCATTACTGGCGCAGCGGCAAACCGGCGCCGATCCGCGCCAACCTGGCCTGCCTGGACTACAGCGCTGTGCTCTACGGCAAGCTGGTGGCCTATCGCCTGGACCAGGAAACCCGCCTGGACCCGAACAAATTCGTCTGGGTCGATGTCGAGCGGCCGGAGGTCGTGCAATGAGTGCGGTGGCGGTATTGCGTCTGCCGTTGAGCGTGGACCTGAGCGGTTTCGTCAAGCTGTTGCAGCGCATGCAGGTGCCGCACCGGGTCAGCGAGGAGTCCGGGGAGCAGGTGCTCTGGGTGCCGGACGCCATCAGTGCGGACGTGCGCTCGTTGTATGAGCGCTTCCCGGCGGGCGATCCCGAGCATCAGCTGGACATTCCCGAGGCCGGCACCGCGCTGCGCCGCCCGGGCTTCGTCGAGCAGCTGCGCCAGAGCCCGGCCACCGCGCTGATCCTGCTGCTGAGCCTGGTCGTCGCCGGCCTGACCCTGCTCGGGGAAAACCTCGACACCCTGCGCTGGCTGACCTTCCTCGAATTTCGCGTGGTCGGCGACTACCTGCAATTCACCCCCCTGGCCGACAGCCTGGCGGCGGGGCAGTGGTGGCGCCTGGTCACGCCGATGCTGATCCATTTCGGTTTCCTGCATATCGCCATGAACGGCATGTGGTACTGGGAGCTGGGGCGGCGCATCGAGGCGCGCCAGGGCAGCATCAACCTGCTGGGCCTGACGCTGCTGTTCAGCCTGGTGTCGAACTACGCGCAATACCTGTTCGGCGGGCCGAGCCTGTTCGGCGGCCTGTCCGGCGTGCTGTACGGCCTGCTCGGGCACTGCTGGATCTATCAGTTGCTCTCGCCCAACCCGGCGTATCGCCTGCCTCGCGGGGTCCTGGCGATGATGCTGGTGTGGTTGCTGATCTGTCTGTCGGGGCTGGTCTCGATGATCGGCTTCGGCCAAATCGCCAACGCCGCCCATGTCGGCGGGTTGCTCGTCGGATGCCTCACCGGTTTGTTGGGCGGCTTGTACAGTCGCCGTAAACTGGCCCTCTAATGCTGGAGACCGCTTATGTCGTCCTTTATCGAAATGATTGAAAACATCACCCCGGACATCTACCAGAGCCTGAAACTGGCGGTGGAGATCGGCAAATGGTCCGATGGCCGCAAGCTCACCGCCGAGCAGCGCGAGCTGTCGCTGCAGGCGATGATCGCCTGGGAAATGCACAACCTGCCCGAGGAAGAGCGGACCGGCTACATGGGCCCGCAGGAGTGCTCGTCGAAGTCGATCGAAGTGCCGAACATCCTGTTCAAGTCGGATGCCATCCATTGATCGAGATCGGCCGTGGCTCCATCAGCAAAATGTCGGCGCGCCTGGACGGGCCGAACGTGCAATATGCCTTCCGTCTCGGCGACAGCGAGGTGCCGGTCAATCCGTTGATCGGCCGCACCCTGCGCCTGGAATACCTGGGGGCGATCCACTGTACCCACTGCGGGCGCAAGACCAAGACCAGCTTCAGCCAGGGCTACTGCTACCCGTGCATGACCCGGCTGGCCCAGTGCGACGTGTGCATCATGAGCCCGGAACGCTGCCACTACGACGCCGGCACCTGCCGCGAGCCGTCCTGGGGCGAGCAGTTCTGCATGACCGACCATGTGGTGTACCTGGCCAACTCGTCGGGGATCAAGGTCGGCATCACTCGCGCCACCCAGCTGCCCACCCGCTGGCTCGACCAGGGCGCCAGCCAGGCGCTGCCGATCATGCGCGTGGCGACTCGCCAGCAGTCCGGTTTCGTCGAGGACCTGTTCCGCAGCCAGGTGGCCGACAAGACCAACTGGCGCGCCTTGCTCAAGGGCGATGCGGCGGCGGTGGACCTGCTGCAGGTTCGCGACCAGCTGTTCGCGACCTGCGCCGACGGCCTGCGCGCCTTGCAGGAGCGCTTCGGCCTGCAGGCCATCCAGCCGGTGACCGACGTCGAGCCCATCGAGATCCGCTACCCGGTCGAGCAGTACCCGGCCAAGATCGTCAGCTTCAACCTGGACAAGAATCCGATTGCCGAGGGCACGTTGCTGGGCGTCAAGGGCCAGTACCTGATCTTCGATACCGGGGTGATTAATATTCGTAAATACACGGCCTACCAGCTCGCCGTGCATCAGTAGAAGGAATTCGCCATGCGCACCGAACAACCGAAGATGATCTACCTGAAGGACTATCAGGCCCCCGAGTACCTGATCGACGAGACGCACCTGACCTTCGAGTTGTTCGAGGACCACAGCCTGGTCCATGCGCAACTGGTGATGCGCCGCAACCCGGCCCGTGCCCAGGCTGGCGCAGCGCTGCCGCCGCTGGTGCTCGACGGCCAGCAACTGGAGCTGTTGTCGGTGTCCCTCGGCGACCGCGAGCTCACAGCCGCCGATTACCAGCTGGACGCCAACCACCTGACCCTGCAGCCGACTGCCGAATCCTTCACCGTCGACACCAGCGTGCGCATCCACCCGGAAAGCAACACCGCCCTGGAAGGCCTGTACAAATCCAGCGGCATGTTCTGCACCCAGTGCGAGGCCGAGGGTTTCCGCAAGATCACCTATTACCTGGACCGCCCGGATGTGATGAGCAAGTTCACCACCACGGTGGTGGCCGAGCAGCACAGCTATCCGGTGCTGCTGTCCAACGGCAACCCGATCGCCAGCGGCCCGGGCGAGGACGGCCGGCACTGGGCGACCTGGGAAGACCCGTTCATGAAGCCGGCCTACCTGTTCGCCCTGGTGGCGGGCGACCTGTGGTGCGTCGAGGACAGTTTCCGCACCATGAGCGGCCGCGATGTGGCGCTGCGCATCTATGTCGAGCCGGAAAACATCGACAAGTGCCAGCACGCCATGACCAGCCTGAAGAAATCCATGCGCTGGGATGAGCAGACCTATGGCCGCGAGTACGACCTGGACATCTTCATGATCGTCGCGGTCAACGACTTCAACATGGGCGCGATGGAGAATAAGGGCCTCAACATCTTCAACTCCAGCGCCGTGCTGGCCCGCGCCGAGACCGCCACCGACGCCGCGCACCAGCGGGTCGAGGCGATCGTCGCCCACGAGTACTTCCACAACTGGTCGGGCAACCGCGTGACCTGCCGCGACTGGTTCCAGCTGTCGCTCAAGGAAGGTTTCACCGTATTCCGCGACGCCGGTTTCTCCTCGGACATGAACTCGCGCACGGTCAAGCGCATCCAGGACGTGGCCTACCTGCGCACCCACCAGTTCGCCGAAGATGCCGGCCCCATGGCCCACGCCGTGCGCCCGGAAAGCTTTATCGAGATCTCCAACTTCTACACCCTGACCGTGTATGAAAAGGGCTCGGAAGTGGTCGGCATGATCCGCACCCTGGTCGGCGCCGAAGGCTTCCGCAAGGGCAGCGACCTGTATTTCCAGCGCCACGACGGCCAGGCTGTGACCTGCGACGATTTCGTCAAGGCCATGGAAGACGCCAACGGCGTCGACCTGACCCAGTTCAAGCGCTGGTACAGCCAGGCCGGCACCCCGCAGCTGGTCGTCAGCGACGCCTATGACGCGGCGGCGCAGACCTACAGCCTGACCTTCCGCCAGAGCTGCCCGCAAACCCCGGACAAGGTGGAGAAGAAGCCGTTCGTGATCCCGGTCGAGCTGGGCCTGCTGGATGCCACAGGCGCGGCGATTGCCCTGCGCCTGGCCGGCGAAGCCGCCGCGCAAGGCACGTCGCGGGTGATCTCGGTGACCGAGGCCGAACAGACCTTCACCTTCGTCGACATCGCCGAGCGCCCGCTGCCGTCGCTGCTGCGCGGCTTCTCGGCGCCGGTGAAGCTGAGCTTCCCGTACGACCGCGACCAGCTGATGTTCCTCATGCAGCACGACAGCGACGGCTTCAACCGCTGGGACGCCGGCCAGCAACTGGCGGTGCAGGTGCTGCGCGACCTGATCGCCCAGCAGCAACAGGGCAAGGCGCTGCAGATGGACCCGCGCCTGGTCACCGCCCTGGGCACGGTCCTGGCGGACGAGCGCCTCGACCAGGCCATGGTCGCGGAGATGCTCTCGCTGCCGGGCGAGGCCTACCTGACTGAAATCAGCGAAGTGGCGGATGTCGAAGCCATTCATGTGGCGCGCGAGTTCGCCCGCCGGCAACTGGCCGACAGCCTGTTCGATGCTCTGTGGCGGCGTTACCAGGCCAATCGCGAAGTGTCCCGGAGCACCGAGTATGTCGCCGAGTCCGCGCATTTCGCCCGGCGTGCCCTGCAGAACATCGCGCTGTCGTACCTGATGCTCACCGGGAAGCCGCAAGTGCTGGCGGCGGCCATCGAGCAGTTCGATGCCGCCGACAACATGACCGAGCGCCTGACGGCCCTGGCGGTGCTGGTCAACTCGCCGTTCGAGGCCGAGAAGGCCAAGGCCCTGGCGGTGTTCGCCGAGCACTTCAAGAGCAACGCCCTGGTCATGGACCAGTGGTTCAGCGTGCAGGCCGCCAGCCCCTTGCCGGGCGGCCTGGAGCGGGTCAAGGCGTTGATGCAGCACCCGGCGTTCAACATCAAGAACCCGAACAAGGTGCGCGCCCTGATCGGCGCCTTCGCCGGCCAGAACCTGGTCAACTTCCATGCGGCGGACGGTTCCGGCTATCGCTTCCTGGCCGACCTGGTGATCCAGCTCAACGGCTTCAATCCACAGATCGCCTCGCGGCAACTGGCGCCGCTGACTCGCTGGCGCAAATACGACAGCGCCCGCCAGGCGCTGATGAAGGCCGAGCTGGAACGCATCCGCGCGTGCGGCGAGCTGTCCAGCGATGTCTTCGAGGTGGTGAGCAAGAGCCTGGCCTGACTCCTCCCGGCAGGGGGTGAGCTTGCTCGCGAAAAAACACGTCAACGCGCGGCCTCGGATGCCGCACGTTTTCGTTACAGGGGCGGGCTGGCGGGGCGCTCGCTCTGCAACGCCTGCGACAGATTCCGGTGATAGTTCTGCGCGCCTATGGCGTGCAGGATGCCGACCCGCTCCAGTTTGGTATGCACCTTGAGGTTGGCTTCGCACAGCTTCACCACAATCCCGCGCTTGTGCAGTTCGCCTATCACTTCCTCCAGGGTCTGCAAGCCGGTGATGTCCATGAAGGGCACGTGTTTCAGGCGAATGATCAGCATCTGCGGGTCGCTGTGGGTCTGGGCCAGGGCGCGTTCGAAGGTCTCCGCGGCACCGAAGAACAACGGCCCCTCGATGGCATAGATCAGCACGCCCGGTGGCAGGTAGCGCTGGCCGTTGCCCAGCAGTTCGTGTTGCAGGTCCTGTTCCACCACTTGTTGCACCTCCACCGAGGACGCCATGCGCCGCAGGAAATGCAGCATCGCCAGGATCACCCCGATGTTCACGGCGATCACCAGGTCGCTGAACACCGTGAGGGCAAAGGTGCACAGCAGGATCGCCACGTCCGCCCGGGGCGCCCGTTGTACCATGCGCTTGAAATGGTGCAGTTCGCTCATGTTGTAGGCCACCACGAACAGGATCGCCGCCAGCGCGCACAGCGGGATATCGGCCGCCAGCGGCGCGAGAAACAGGATGATCAGCACCAGGACCAGGGCATGGGTGATGCCCGCCAGCGGGCTGCTGGCGCCGTTGCGGATATTGGTGGCGGTACGGGCGATGGCGCCGGTGGCGGCGAATCCGCCGAACAGCGGCGTGGCCAGGTTGGCGAGGCCCTGGCCGATCAGTTCCTGGTTGGAGTCGTGGCGGGTGCCGGCCATGCCGTCGGCCACCACCGCCGACAACAGCGATTCGATGGCGCCGAGCATGGCGATGGCGAAGGCCGGACCGATCAGGTCCAGCACCCGGGGCAGGCTGATCGCCGGCAGGTGCAATTCCGGCAGGCCCTGGGGAATGCCACCGAAGGCACTGCCAATGGTGGCGACGCCTTCGAACTGGAACAACGACTGCAGGAGCGTGGCCAGGGTCATGGCGACCAGGGGCGCCGGCAGGCGTTTGAGCCGGGGAACCTTCGGCACCCACAACAGCAGCGCCAGGCTCAGCAGGCCCAGCAGGGTGGTGGCCAGGTGCAGGTCGGGCAGGGCCAGCAGCAGGTGCCAGAGTTTCTGGTGAAAGTAGTCACCCTGGACAGCGGGCAGGCCGAAGAAGTCCTTCCACTGGCTGACCCAGATGATCACCCCGATCCCCGCGGTAAAACCGAGAATCACCGGGTCCGGGATGAACTTGATCAGTGCCCCCAGGCGGCTGATGCCCAGCAGGAACAGGATGATCCCGGCCATCATCGTCGCCAGTTGCAGGCCATCGACCCCGTACTTGGCTGTGACCCCGGCGAGAATCACGATAAAGGCCCCGGTGGGCCCGGCGATCTGCAACCGGCTGCCGCCGAACAGCGACACCAGCAGGCCCCCGACGATGGCGGTGTAGATACCCTGTTCCGGCTTGACCCCGGAGGCGATGGCGAAAGCCATGGCCAGGGGCAGCGCGACCACGCCGACGATCAGCCCGGACACCAGGTTGCGGGTCCAGTGGGCGCGTCCCAGCAACCCGGCTTTCCACGCTTCGCGTATGGCAATCATGGCCCGCTCCCGAAGTCCGACTCGCTCATCATAGCCAAGCCGGGGAGTGGTGGCCCTGGTCCTGGATCAGTCTTTGCGCGATGGCCCGCTACAGGCGCCTGGATCGGCCGTGGCCATGGTTAACAAAAGATAACGTGGTGTCGATTGTCAGACGTTTCTAAAGCCCGATAGGATAGGCCAGCTTCCGAAGGGGCTCTAGATGGCAGGTTTCAGGACGATGTCCGGGGATCCGCAGTCGATTGGCATGCCTCGAACGGCGCCCTGTAAAGGTTGAACGACCTAACAATAATAAATGGGGGAAAGGTCTATGAGTGAGCCTGTCATGGGTGTGGGTTCCTGCCGCCCGCCGGTGTTGCGCCGAGTGGCGCTGCTGGCTACAGCGCTCTCGCTGTTGGGGGCCGCCCTGTTGCCGGCGCCCGTCCTGGCTGCCGCGTCCGCGGCGGACACTGTCTATTCCACCGAATCGGCCAAGGCCAGCAAGGGCCTGATGCTCGATGTCGCGCATGCCGGCGCGCGCCTGGTCGCGGTCGGCGACCGCGGGCACATTCTCTATTCCGACGACCAGGGCCAGACCTGGACCCAGGCCAGGGTGCCGACCCGGCAACTGCTGACCGCAGTGTATTTCGTCGATGACAAGCACGGCTGGGCCGTCGGCCACGATGCCCAGGTCCTCGCCAGCGAGGACGGCGGCGCCACCTGGAGCAAACAGTTCGAGGATCTCAAGCGCGAAGCGCCGTTGCTGGATGTCTGGTTCCAGGACACCCGCAACGGCTTTGCCGTGGGCGCCTACGGTGCGCTGCTGGCCACCACCGACGGCGGCCAGCACTGGGAAGACGCCAGCGACCGCCTGGACAACGAAGACCAGTACCACCTCAATGCCATCGCCGCGGTCAAGGATTCCGGGCTGTTCATCGTCGGCGAGCAGGGCAGCATGTTCCGTTCCGCCGACTGGGGGCAGACCTGGGAACGCCTCGAAGGCCCGTACGAAGGTTCCTTCTTCGGGGTGATCGGCACCGCCCAGCCGGCCACGCTGCTGGCTTACGGCCTGCGCGGCAACCTCTATCGTTCCACCGACTTCGGCAGCACCTGGGAGCAGATCGAGCTCAAGGCGGCCCGCGGCAACCTGGAGTTCGGCCTGTCTGGCGCGACCTTGCTGGACGACGGTTCGCTGGTGATCGTCGGCAACGGCGGCAGCGTGGTGCGCAGCACCGACAACGGCCTGACCTTCAACGTCTACAACCGTGCGGACCGTATCTCCCTGGCCGCGGTGACGGCGGCCGGCAATGGCAACCTGATTCTGGCGGGGCAGGGCGGCGTACGCTCGACCACGGCGGACGGCGCCGATCTGGGAAAATAATCAGGGCAAGCAAGCCGGGCCAATAATAAGAAGGCGGGAACACTTCCATGAGCAGTCATCAAACCGACAAGGCGACGTTTCTCGAGCGTCTGATTTTCAATAACCGCCCGGCAGTGATCGTCATCTGCCTGCTGGTCAGCATCTTCCTGTTCTGGCAGGCGACGCTGATCCGGCCGTCCACCAGTTTCGAAAAAATGATCCCGCTCCAGCATCCCTTCATCGAAAAGATGATGGAGCATCGCAACGACCTGGCGAACCTGGGCAACACCGTGCGCATTTCGGTGGAGGCCAAGGATGGCGACATCTTCACCAAGGACTACATGGAGACGCTGCGGCAGATCCATGACGAGGTGTTCTACATCTCCGGCGTCGACCGCTCGGGCCTGAAATCGCTGTGGAGCCCCAGCGTGCGCTGGACCGAGGTGACGGAAGAGGGATTCGCCGGCGGCGAAGTGATTCCGCAGAGCTATAACGGGTCGGCCGACAGCCTCGACCTGCTGCGCAACAACGTGCTCAAGTCCGGGCAGGTCGGGCGCCTGGTGGCCAACGACTTCAAGTCGAGCATCGTCGACATCCCGCTGCTGGAGTCCTACCCGGACCCGCAGGACCAGGGCAAGCTGCTGGCCCTGGACTACCAGAAGTTCTCCCACCAGCTGGAAGAAAAGATCCGCGACAAGTTCGAGGCGCAGAACCCCAATGTGAAGATCCACATCGTCGGTTTCGCCAAGAAGGTCGGTGACCTGATCGACGGCCTGATCATGGTGGTGATGTTCTTCGGCATCGCCTTCCTGATCACCCTGGTGCTGCTGTACTGGTTCACCTGGTGCATTCGCAGCACCATCGCCGTGCTCATCACCACCCTGGTGGCGGTGGTCTGGCAACTGGGTTTGATGCACGCCGTGGGCTTCGGCCTCGACCCGTATTCGATGCTGGTGCCGTTCCTGATCTTCGCCATCGGCATTTCCCACGGGGTGCAGAAAATCAACGGTATCGCCCTGCAGTCCAGCGGGGCCGACAATGCCCTGACCGCGGCCCGGCGCACATTCCGCCAGCTGTTCCTGCCGGGGATGATCGCGATTCTCGCCGACGCGGTGGGCTTCATCACCTTGCTGATCATCGATATCGGGGTGATTCGCGAGCTGGCCATCGGCGCCTCCATCGGCGTGGCGGTGATCGTGTTCACCAACCTGATCCTGCTGCCGGTGGCGATTTCCTACGTCGGCATCAGCAAGCGCGCGATCGAGCGCAGCAAGAAGGACGCCACCCGCGAACATCCGTTCTGGCGCCTGCTGGCGAACTTCGCCAGCCCGAAAGTCGCGCCGGTGTCGATCTTCCTGGCCCTGCTGGCCTTCGGCGGCGGCCTCTGGTACAGCCAGAACCTGAAGATCGGCGACCTCGACCAGGGCGCGCCGGAACTGCGTCCGGACTCGCGCTACAACAAGGACAACAACTTCATCATCAGCAATTACTCCACCAGTTCCGACGTGCTGGTGGTGATGGTCAAGACCGCCGCCGAAGGCTGCTCGCGCTACGAAGCGATGGCGCCGATCGACGAGCTGATGTGGAAGATGCAGAACACCGAGGGCGTGCAGTCGGCGATCTCCCTGGTGACCGTGTCCAAGCAGATGATCAAGGGCATGAACGAGGGCAACCTGAAATGGGAAACCCTGTCGCGCAACCCGGATGTACTGAACAACTCCATCGCTCGCGCCGACGGCCTGTACAACAACAACTGCTCGCTGGCGCCGGTGCTGATCTTCCTCAACGACCACAAGGCCGAGACCCTCGACCGCGCGGTGCATGCGGTGCAGGAATTCGCCAAGGAGAATAACAAGGACGGCCTGGAGTTCCTGCTGGCGGCGGGTAACGCCGGGATCGAGGCGGCCACCAACGAAGTGATCAAGACGTCCGAGCTGACCATCCTGATCCTGGTGTACATCTGTGTGGCGGTGATGTGCATGATCACCTTCCGCTCCTGGGCGGCGACCCTGTGCATCGTGCTGCCGCTGGTGCTGACCTCGGTGCTGGGCAACGCGCTGATGGCGTTCATGGGCATCGGGGTCAAGGTCGCGACCCTGCCGGTGGTGGCGCTCGGGGTGGGGATCGGCGTGGACTATGGGATCTACATCTACAGCCGCCTGGAGAGCTTCCTGCGCGCGGGCCTGCCGTTGCAGGAAGCCTATTACCAGACCCTGAAATCCACCGGCAAGGCGGTGCTGTTCACCGGCCTGTGCCTGGCCATAGGCGTCGCCACCTGGATCTTCTCGGCCATCAAGTTCCAGGCCGACATGGGCCTGATGCTGACCTTCATGCTGCTGTGGAACATGTTCGGCGCACTGTGGCTGCTGCCGGCGCTGGCGCGGTTCCTGATCAAGCCGGAAAAACTGGCGGGGCAGAAGGGCAACTCGCTGTTCGCCCACTAAGCAGCGATGGGCCAGACAAAACCGCGACCCAGGTCGCGGTTTTTTTATGCCCGCCGCCCCGATCCTGTAGCCGCTGCCGAGCGACAGCGAGGCTGCGATCGACCGGCACGGTCGTAGCGCTCTTCCGGGCGCAGGAGGGCCTGCGGCCCTTACGCAGCCTCGCTGGCGCTCGGCAGCGGCTACAGGGAACAGGGAACAGGGCGTAAGGCATAGGGGGGCAGGGGGTGGAATAGCGGGCCAGCGAACTTTGTCGTGCCACTACAGCCGCGCCGCGTCGGACCCGCTATCATGGCCGCTTTCCAACCGATGATTGAGCACCATGACTGCCGCCACAGACACCTTGCTGACCGCCCTCGAAGCCTGCGACATGCTGGAAATCGACGGGCTGCATGCCTTCGACTTCACCCTGGACGACCAGCAACTGCTGATCGAGTGCATGGACGGCCGCGCCGCCAAGCGCTGGAGTTTCAGCCTGGCGCAGGTCAATGCCGCGACCTTCGACGCCAGCCTGCAAAGCTGGACCCTCGTCGGTGACTCGGGTGAGCACCGCCTGGTGTGCATGAACGCGTTCAGTGGCCGTAACGACGAGGAGGATGAACATGAGGATGCGTAATTTCTGGCCATTGCTGATGGCGGGCAGCGTCGGCGCCATGTCCGTGCAGGCCGCGCCGGTCGAGACCCAGGAACTGCTGGTCGGCTCCTATACCCAGGGCCAGAGCGAAGGCATCTACCGCTTCAGGTTCGACGGCCGTACCGGCAAGATCGACGCCAAGCCGTTGCAAGTGGTCAAGAGCGCCAACCCGTCCTGGCTGACCCTGTCCAAGGACCAGAAGCAACTGTTCGCGGTCAACGAGAACGGGCCGGGGCAAGCCGACCCGGTCGGTCGCGTCAGCAGTTTCAGCATCGAGGCCAAGAGCCATAAGCTCAGCCCGATCAGCCAGGTGCAGAGCCTGGGCAACGAGCCGACGCATTCCAGCCTGAGCGGCGACGGCCGCTACCTGTTCGTCAGCAACTATTCGGTGGTCGCGGACCCGGGCGGCAGCCTGGCGGTATTGCCGGTCGGCACCGATGGCAAGCTGTCGCCGGTGGTCCAGCTCAGCAGCCACCCGGGCAGCGGGGTCAATCCCGAGCGCCAGGTGTCGGCGCATGTGCATTCGGTGGTGTCGTCGCCGGACGGCCGCTTCGTGTTCGCCAGCGACCTGGGCGCCGACAAGGTCTTCGTCTATCGCTACGACCCCAAGGCCAACGCCGAGTATCCCCTGAGCGCGGCCGAGCCGGCCTTCGTCGAGCTGCCGCCGGGCAGCGGTCCGCGGCACCTGTTGTTCAGCGCCGATGGCAAGCACGCCTACCTGACCATGGAAATGAGCGCCCAGGTGGCGGTGTTCGACTACCAGGACGGCAAGCTGACCCAGAAGCAGATCCTCGACTTGACCAGCGGCTCCAAGGACAAGAAGGCCGCGGGGGCGCTGCATGCCTCCAAGGATGGCAAGTACCTGTACGTCAGCAACCGTGGCACCGCCAACCAGTTGCTGGTGTTCGCCATCGACGAGGCCTCGGGGGAGCTCAAGGAGATCCAGCGCCGTTCGGTGGAGGGCGATCACCCGCGTGAGTTCAGCCTCGACCCGAGCAACCGGTACGTGCTGATCGGCAACCAGAAGAGCAACGAAATCGTGGTGATCGAGCGCGACGCCAAGACCGGTTTCCTTGGCAAGACCGTGCAGAAACTGCCGTTCGATTCACCCAGCGATATCAAGTTTCTGGTGCGTCAATAGGCCGCAGGCCCCGGTCGACGGGGCCTGAGCCGTTCTATTAATGACGCTGATATCTGCTACTGCTGGAAAAAATTTCAACCGCTCGACCCTCGGGCGTAGTTTTGCTTCACGGCCCGGCGCAACAAGGCTTCCGGGCAAACAAGCCGACTGCATCCGAGGGTTACCGACATGAACTTCAATCTCTTCTCCGTCATCGCCGCTTCCGCCATCTCCGCCAGCGTGGCCCTGCCAGCCAGCGCCAACGTGGAAATCAGCGAGAAAAAATCCGCGACCAACACCTACACCCAGAAATACCTGCAACAAAGCGCCAACTTCTACGCTGCCCTGGATCACAAGATCCAACACTGAAATTCCCCGCACCGCCCTGGTATGCAGGAGCGAAGTCACTGGCTGCCCTGGAGGGACGTGTTTCCCCAGGGACCGGCAGTGATGTCGCTCCTGCATCACCTGTCTGCGACGTTTTCGCTGCTGCCGGGCAAATTGGCTTGGTAATGTCATATCGCCATGTGTTTAAATTTGACGCTGATTTATTGACTCCTTCGCTCTAAGGATCGACAGCATGGTGATGCGTCTGGCAGTGATTCTTCTGTTCCTCTATTCCACCCCGATCCTCTCCGCCGCCCAGCCTGTCGAAGGCGAGCCGGAAACCTCGCGCGAGCGCCTGTTGGCCTTGCTGCACGATTGATTTGCCGCAGCGTCACGATCAATCCAACTGATGGTGACTATGCTCCGCGGTTGTTTTTACGGCGGGGGTTTTTAACGGATTCTGTGGGCACGCAAACCTGCCCACGGAGAACCCCATGGCCCGTTCGATCCTCACTTCTGCCAAGCGCGGCGCCTATGTCGCCATTGGCCTGTACCTGGCCATGGTGCTGCTGGTCAGCCTCTCGGCCCAGACCCAATCGGTGCTGCAAGCGCCGATCCAGGTCGCTGCCCCGGCCATTCCGTTCGAACAGCCAGTGAACGGCGCTCACGCGGCCCATGCGGGAGCGGCGTTGTCATGAAAGGGCGGGGATTCTGGGTCATCGCCTTCCTGGCGTTCATGACCAACGGCGCTTCGTTGCTGGGAGTGGGGCAGGGATCGGCCGGGTCGCTGGCGCGGGCCATCGAGTGCAATCACAACATCGCCCACAACATTGAAACCGCCCGGGCCCACGGCCTGCTGGCCGGTAACCCGCCGGCCAAACCCAGGGCGGCGTCTTTCGGGCCGTTCAGCGTCGATTGCTCGGCCTTGCAGATGTGCGGCGTGCTGGGCTGAGCCCAATTCTCGAAACAACCCCCAACCTGTAGGAGCGAAGCTTGCTCGCGATAGCGGTATTTCCATACACCGCGTCAGCGTTGTCGATTTATCGCGAGCAAGCTGCGCTCCTACAAAAGCGCGGCGGGTTCAGGGTTTGGCCATCACCTGGATGAACAGCTCGGAGTCGAGAAACCGCTGCAACCAGCGCTGCAGGTTCCGATAGGGCGTCTGCTCGAACCATTCGCGGTCGACATGGGCGAACTGCCGCACGAAGGGGGCCAGGGCCATGTCCGCCAGGCTCGGGTGGTCGGCCAGCAGGTAAGGCCGCTCGTTCAACAACGCCTCCAGTTGCCGCAGGAACACCTCGCCCTGGGCGCGGTAATGCTCCATCGAGTGTTCCGGATAACGCTCGGCGTACTTGTAGCGATTGAGGTGCAGCTTGAACACCTGGTCGTTTTCCGCGATCAGCGCCTCGATGTGTTGCCGGGCCGGCTCGTCGTCCTGCAACAGCCAGTCCTGCGGATCGTGCTGGGCCAGGGCCCAGCGCATGATGTCCAGGCTCTCATCGATCACCCGCCCGTCGACGCCCCGCCCGTCGACGCTCAGCACCGGCACCGTGCCCTTGGGCGACAGCGCCAGCATCTCGGCCGGCTTGGCCTTGAGGCTGACCTCGACGATCCGCAGCGGCACCCCGCTGTAGCGCAGCGCCAGGCGAGCGCGCATGGCGTAGGGGCAGCGGCGGAACGAATACAGGGTATTCATTTCACCTCCAGGGTGCTCAGGCCGTTGCCCTGGCGCCGTACCTGAATCTGCACCGGAATCCGCTCGTGCATTTCCTGCACGTGGGAAATCACCGCCACCTTGCGCCCCTGGGCCTGCAGGCCGTCGAGGGCGTCCATCGCCAGTTGCAGGGATTCCGGGTCGAGGCTGCCGAAGCCTTCGTCGATGAACAGCGACTCGATCTTCAGCGTGCTGGACGCCATCGACGCCAGGCCCAGGGCCAGCGCCAGGGACACCAGGAAGGTCTCGCCGCCGGACAGCGAATGCACCGAGCGCAGTTCATCGCCCATTTCCGTATCCAGCACCAGCAGGCCGAGCATGCTGCCGCCGCGCTTGAGGCGGTAGCGCCGCACCAGCTGGCGCAGTTGGGCGTTGGCGTGATGCACCAGCAGGTCGAGGTTGTAGGCCTGGGCGATCTTGCGGAAGGTATCGCCGCTGGCCGAGCCGATCAGCGCGTTGAGGCACGCCCAGCGTTGCCATTCGGCATAGGCCTGGGCGATCTGCGCGGCCAGCGCCTGGTTGGCGTCCTGGCGGCGCTGGTCCTCGGTTTGCTGGGCGCGCAGTTCGGCGCTCAGTTGTTCGCTGGCGGCCAGTTGCTCCTGCAGTTCGCGCAGGGCAGTGGCCAAGTGTTCGGCGTCGGGCTGTGCGTCGGACTGGGCCTGGTGGCTGTGCAGGCGCTGCTCGCGTTCGGTGAGCAGGACCCTGGCCTGTTCCACCGCCTTTTCGCTGGCTTGCAGGTGCTGGCGCAGGGCGGCGACCTGCTGGTCGTCGAGGCCCAGCAATTGTTCCAGCCCGCCATCGTCCAGTTCCGGGTGCTGCTGGCGCCAGTCGCTGATCTTGCCGCTCAGTTCTTCTTGCTCGGCCTCCAGCGCCCGCAGGCGTTCCTCCTTGCCTTGCAGTTGCGCGGCCAATTGCACTAGCAGCCGGCCGGTTTCCTGCAACTGCTGGCTGGCCAGGGCTTCGGCGGCCCGGGCCTGTTCGACGGCCTGTTCCAGATGCTGTTGCCACTGCTCGGCACTGGCGTGTTCTCCCAGCAGTTGCGCGAGCTTGTCCCGGGCCGCCTGCTGCTGCCCGGCCAGGCTGTCGAATTGCGCCTGGGCCTCTTGCAAGTGCTGGACGCGGGCCTGCTGGCGGTCCTGTTCCTTGTCCAGGGCCAACTGGCGCTGTTGCTGCTCCTGCTGTTCGTCCTTGTGCTGTTCGAGTTGTTCCAGGCGCTGCATGACCTGCTGGTCGATCTGCATGAAGGTCGCCGCCGGGTCGCTGCGCAGGGCTTCGAGGGTGGCGGCCGGCAGCAGGGTGGCGAAGGCAGAGAGTTCTTCTTCCAGGCGCTGGCGGTCCGCGCCCAGTTGCTGTTGCTGCTGGGTCAGGTGGTGCGAGGCTTCCTGGCTGGCCTCGACGGCCGTCTGCAATTGCTGTTGCAGGCGCCCGGCATCCTTTTGCAGTTTCAACAGGGCGTCCTGGCGTTGCTCGTCCTGCTGGATGCGCTGGTTCAACTGGCTCAGTTGCTGGTTCAGCCAGGCGTCGCGCCGGCCGGGGTCCTGGTCGAGCAGCGCCGCCGACAGCGGGTGGGCCTCGATGCTCGGGGCGAGGGCCTGCTGCTGCGCTGCCAGTTGCTCCTGTTGCTGGAGGAATTCCTTTTGCTGGGCGATCAGGCCGCCGACCTGGCTGCGCAGCTCCGCGAGTTTTTCCTTGAGTTCATCCACCGCCTGGCGCGCGCTGGCTTCTTCGCTTTCGTCGTGGCGGCCCAGGCTCTGCAACAGTGCCTCGGGCTGATGGTAAGGATGCTCGATGCTGCCGCAGACCGGGCAGGGCTGGTCGTCCTGCAATTGCCCACGCAGCTCTTCGACGCTGGCACTGCGCGCCAGGCGCTGGCGTTCCAGCAGTTGCCGGGTCACCGTCAGGGTCTGTTCGGCGATGGTCAGTTCGGCCTTGCCTTGCAGGCCGAGGCGGTTCAGTTCTTCGCGCTCGCGTGCGGCGTTCTGCAACTTTTCGCTCAGTTGCGCGCCGCGGCTGTCCAGTTCCTGCTGGCTGGCCCAGAGGCGCGCCAGTTCTTCGAAGGCGCGCTGTTGCTTGCGGTTGTCCTGCAGCAGTTCGCTGAGCAGTTGCAGTTGTTCGGTCACCGCTTCGGGCTCGGCGCCGGCTTCGCTGTACAGCACCTGCAGCTCGTCACGCTGCGCGGCCAGTTGCTGCGCCGCGCTGGCGGCCCGCTGTTGCAGGGCGGGCAGTTCTTCCTGGCCCTTGTTCAGCCGGTTGCCGGCCAGCATCAGCTGTTGCAGGCGGTCGCGATAGGCATTCCAGGCATCGCTGAGCGGTGCCAGGTGGCTGCTGTGCTCCAGTTGCTCGGCGATCCGTTGCAGGCGCTCGGCCACTTGCCGTTGCTGTTCGAGCATGCCCTGGATCGCCTGCTGGCCCTGGTCGCTGGCGGCTTGCAGCTTGTCCTTGAGCTCGCCGGCTTCAGCGCAGCGCTGGCCCAGGTGGGCGAGGCTGCCTTGCTCGGCAAAGGCTTCGCGCAAGGCTTGCGCGCTGGCGCTCTGTTGTTCCTGGGCGGCGAGCAGCGCGGCCTGGGCCGTGGCCAGTTGCTGCTGCAACTGTTCCTGGCGTTGCTGCTCGGCGTCCTGTTGCTCGCGCTGTTGCTGCAGTTGTTCGCGCAGCGGCGTCAGTTGCTGGTTCAGCTCCACTTGCCGGGCGAACTGATGACGTTGCGGCGCCAGCTGTTCCAGGCGTGTCAGCCGCAGCCGGTCGCTGGCCAGGCCGTCCCAGGCGGCCTGGGCCTGCTGCACTTGCCCGGCGGCGTCCTGCTGCTGCGCCTGCAACTGCTGCAGTTCCTTGAGCCAGGCGTGTTGCTGCTCCAGTTGCCTGAGCCCGGCCTGCTGGTCCTTGAGCTGTTGCTGGGCGGCGTCGAAGCGCTGGTCGAGCTCGGCGCGGGCTTCGGGTTCCAGCGGGGTGATGCCGCTGGCCTGGGCCTTGAGGGTCTTGTGCTGTTCCTCGGCGTCCTTGCTCTTGCTGTAGGCGCGCCGCCCGAGCTGGCTGTAGATCGAGGTGTTAGTGAGCTTTTCCAGGAGCTCGCTGCGTTCCTTGTCGTCAGCCTTGAGGAAGGCGCTGAACTCGCTCTGGGCCAGCATCACCGCGCGGGTGAATTGCTCGAAGTTGAGCCCCAGACGCGCTTCGATCAGTTGTTCGTACTCGCGCTTGCTGCTGGCCAGCAATTGGTTGCTGTCGAGGTCGTGCAGGCTCTGCTTGCTGGCTTGCAACTTGCCGTTGGCCTTGTCCCGGGCGCGGTTGGTTTCCCAGCGGGCGCGGTAGCGGTGGCCGTCGATGCCGACGAAGTCGACCTCGGCGTAGCCGCTGCCGGTGCCGCGGCGCAGCAGGGTGCGCGGGTCGCTGGTGAGCAGTTCGCTGTCCACCTCCGGCACCTTGGTTTCGCGGCCGATGTTATTCAGCCGCGGCACCGCGCCGAACAGCGCCAGGCACAGGGCATCGAGCAGGGTGCTCTTGCCGGCGCCGGTGGGCCCGGTAATGGCGAACAGCCCGGCGCTGGCCAGGGGCTCGGCGGTGAAGTCGATCTCGAACGGGCCGGCCAGGGAGGCCAGGTTCTTCAGGCGGATGGCCAGGATCTTCATGCGTGCTCCTCCTCGTGCTGCACTTCCTGGAGCAGTTGCGCGAAGTCCTTGAGGGTCTGTTCGTCCACCTCGCTGCCGTAGCTGTCCTGCCAGGCGCGGCTGAACAGCTCCTGGGGGCTGAGCTGGTCCAGTTCCACCAGTTGCGCGGCGCCGTCGTCGCCCTCGCGGCCGCCGCTGCCGGCGTACTCGGCGGCGATGCGCACCAGGCGCACGGCCTTGCCGTGCAGGGCGCTTTCCACCTGCTGGCGCAGGTCCGGCTGCGGCTCGTTCAGGCTCACCCGCACTTCCAGCCAGGGCTGGCGCTGTTCATCGGCCAGCAGGTCGATGTCCGGCAGTTCCGCCAGTTGCAGCAGGATCTGCGTCAGCGGCGCCGGGCCCAGGCGTTGCAGGTTGACCGCGCGGGGGATCAGCCGCGGCTCGACGCTGACCAGGGTCTCGCCGTCGAGCTGGATATCGAGGATCTGGTGCTGATAGCCGATCTCGGAGAACGACAGCGGGATCGGCGAGCCGCTGTAGCGGATGCGTTCCTCGCCATTGACCTTCTGGGGCTTGTGCAGGTGCCCCAGGGCCACGTAGCTGATGCTCGGGCCGAACAGGCTGGCGGGCAGGGCCTCGGCGTTGCCGATGATCAGGCTGCGCTCGGAGTCTTCCGAGACCGAGCCGCCGGCCATGTGCGCGTGGCTGACGGCGATCAGCGCCTGGCCCGGCTGGCGCTTGGCATTGGCCGCGGCGATCAGCCATTCGTGCACCTGGGCGATGCCCTTGAGGTAGTCGTCGCCCAGCTGCGGGCCGGTGACCTCCGCCGGTCGCAGGAACGGCAGCGCCAGGCACCAACCGGCAATCGCGCCGCTGGCGTCGGGCAGCGGCAGCAACAGGCGCTCGCTGTCGAGTTGGCCGTCGTCGAGCCACAGCACCCGGCCCAGGGCATGGGTGCGCAGGCGCCGCATCAGCGGCGCCGGCAACTCGATACGCGAGCCGGAATCGTGATTGCCGGCGATCATCACAATGGTCAGCCCGGGCTGCTGCTCATGGGCGCCGACAATAAAGTCGTACAGCCGCTCCTGGGCTTTGACCGGCGGGTTGACCGTATCGAAGATATCGCCGGCGATCAGCAGCACATCAGGGCTGTGCAACGCCAGCTGGCGCAACAGCCACTCAAGAAAACAGGCGTGCTCGAAATCGCGTTCCTGGCCATGGAGGTTCTGCCCCAGGTGCCAGTCGGAGGTGTGAAACAGACGCAAGGCAAACTCCGCAAACAATCGGGTGGGCCGCAAAAGAAAGTGACCGCGGCGTGGAGGGGGAGAGTTTACTGGCAAATCCGTCGTGGGGCTCGGTCCGATGCTGCGGCCTTGCCGGCTAATGCCCTGACGGGTTGCCCTCAGGCTCCACGGGCTAACTGACTAGAGTCTGAAGCGGCACGCATGACTACCGAGGAGCATGCACTCGTGCGCGACCTCTGCGTCGCCCAGCGTCCCGATCAACGCCAGATCCAGTTCGCAGACCACCGGGTGGGCCGCGGCTAGGCGATGGAACACGCAGTGTGGGCGACGATTTTCGGGGCGTCGGAGAAGTGATAGAACACCTCGGTTTCGTAGCACAGCTGGTTTATGTGCTGAAAGGTTCTGGCTTCGTTGACCACCTCGCGCGATCAGTCCCAGGCCAGCGGTACTGGCAGCCGTCTGGTCTCCGTTAGCCGTGAGGATCGCTGATGGTCGCAAAGAACTCTCGAGTCTTAGGAGGCATTCCACCAATCGCCTCCAGCATGTTCATTAGTTGATAGGCTTTGTCAGCGTAATATATGAGAACAGGCGCAAAACCTTTTGCCTTGTATTTTGAGTAATGTTCCAGGAATTCTTGCAGCTTGTTCACGAGGTATTTGATTTCACGGACGGGAGCTTCCACAACTGAACCGGGAGAGTTTGCATAGTGCAGGAATTGGGTAAAAGCGGGAGAACTCCCTCCTTGCATCTCAATGCGATCAGCTTCTGCAACCATTTGAGATATGGTAATTGCTTGAGATGCATTCGGAGGAGATATGACCTCCAGAAGCAGGGCGGAAAGCCGCTGGTCAATATCCCGAATCACGTGCAGAAACTCCTCTCCGAGCCTCTCGGAGCTGAATGCCTCCAATTCTTTCCGTGCAATTTCGGTTTGTGCCGCCAATTGTTTTGAGGCCGCTCGGGATTCCCGCTGCTGCAAGCTAATCGACCAAAGAGCAGACAAGAATGCAGCAAGGGCGAACAAGGGATTCAAGACCCCCCCAAAGTAGTCACCAAACTGTCCCCAGATTGCTGGGTCAGTAGAGCGAGCTGTTCCGAATGCAATGATGTAGATGATGCAAACTATCCCGATCGCGGAGATGGCGGCAATTGCGGCGACAGCGAGAATTCGTAGGTTCATGGCGTTGACGTTTGACGTGAATGGTCCACAACTTTAGCTCACCGCAGATTGCAGGGATAAATTACTCTGGAGCTGCTTCTGGCTGTTTACTGGCCTCGCGAATGGCTCCTATGGATTGCAACCGTTAGCGACTGTCAGCTTCTGACCCGGTTCCGCTTATGTGCCAGACGTAGGGCTAGCCCATTGGCTGATAAAGTCGCCAACTCTCTGCGTAATGTCACTCTCGACTGTCCGCAGCCGCAGGATGGGAATGCCGCTTTTAGCCAAAATGTCATTCTTCAAGGCGTCCCGAGCCGCCTGCTCGGGGCGGTCGTGGTACCCGCCATCGACCTCGATTACCCCTAGTGGGGTCTTGCCTACTTTGAAATAGATCACGAAATCGCAGCTGGCACGCCTCATGAAAGCCCGCTGGTGCTCCGTCCATTCTGGATTACCCGGCGATGCAAGCTGATCCAGCTTGATCTGAGCGTGGTACATCAATGCTTGGCACGCTGGGGCGGACAGTGCTTCGCGCAGCAACTGCGCCACGATCTGCTCGGACTTGTAGCGCGAATCCTCGGGTCGCAGGCGGGCGTCCAAGCGTGCCAGGGACTGATCGTACTCGCGGTACAGCAAATCGAATGCCGACACCACCGGCGCGCGCACGATCTGCTCGTCCTGCGCGTAATAGCTGATGTAGCGGATCAGCGCGGCGATGTGGCCATTGTTGTCGGCGAACACCTCGTCGCCGGTTACTAGAGTGAAGCGATGTTTGGCCCGCGACACTGCCACGTTGATCATGCGTGGGTCGTCGACGAAATCCAGGCGTGTTCGCGCCTGGTTGTAGCGCTTCTTGTCCAACACGGTGGAGAAGACGATTTCGTCGCATTCGCGCCCTTGAAACTTGTGCACGGTGTCCTTGACGAAATCCGCCGGCAGGCGCGTCTCGGAAAGGTTGACCTGCGCCCGGAATGGGGCGATGTAACCGCGGCCTTCGCCGTCCATTTCGACGGGCTGCCCCTCGTCCTCAAGCACCTTCAACAAGGAGTCCAACTCCCGAAGGTTGGTGTTTTTACGTGCGTGATTGCCCTTGGCCGTCACCACGAGGCGCAGGGGTTCTTCGCCCTTGTCCTCCGTCATCGGCACTAGTGCGTTGTCGTAGAACTGCTGGTTGCAGAACTGGATGATCCTAGGGTGGCAGCGGTAATGCTCTTTAAGCAGAGTTCTGGGCAACGCATCCTGGAAAACGGCAATGCACGAATCCAGCAGGCTGTACTGCTCGCAATCGTAGGCCTCGGCGGGCGCTTGAAGCCCCAGTGCCACTGGGATGTGCGGCAACTGGCGGTTGTCTCCAACGACGATCAGATTCTTTGCGCAGCCCAGTGGCAGGATGCCTGGCACGATATCCTGCAAAGAGGCTTCGTCGATGATCACATAGTCGAGGATCGCCCCCCGTGCGATCGAATTAACGATGGAGTGCGTGCCGCTGCCCAGGATAGGGAAACGCTGTAGGAAGGCATCGAAACTCTTGCGGTAAGTTTTAGCATCGAAGCTGTCTGACGGCGGCACCTGACAATGCAGATGCTGCTTCAGATGGCGCATCGATGCTGTTGTTAGTTGTTCCAGTAAGGCTGTGAAATTTGCGCTTGCTAAGGATTCACGGCACGCCAGCAGCTCTGCTTCCTTGTCCCGTAGTGACTTGTCGTAATAATGCATCTGCAGGGCATGGAACACGGCCATGCGCGAGTCGCCCTCAGCAAAGGGTTTGGCACGCAAAATTCTGAACTTGAACAGTAGCTCGATGCGGTCTTTGAGATGAATACGCTGCTCGCCGAGGTGAGCCAGATAGGCCATGAGGTCCGCAGTCTTGCGCGGGGTCAGCCCGTACTTGTCCAGAGAGCCTGTGACCCGCACCTCGTTTTCTATCTGCCACTGCTGCAGGTAGCGCCGCTCGATGACCAGTTCGTCAAGCTCGATTTGCAGTTGTGCCGCCCTGTTGTGGTCTTGCAGGTGCTGCTTCAAGCGAGTCAGCAACGCCTGGATCTCATCTAGGGACGGCGCTGGCTCGGGTGCGTTGGATGGCCAAGTAGGCAGGTCGGCGAAGAACGCCTCGCGGTTATCCTGGTTGCCGAGCTTGGCGATCAAGTGGCCCAGGTCGTATTTCTCCAACTTTTCGTAGACGTTTTCCACGGCAGCATTGTTGTTGGACAGCACTGCTACCGTCTGCCCGCGTAACAGAATATTGGCGAGGATATTGAGGATGGTTTGGGTCTTGCCTGTCCCCGGCGGGCCTTCGATTACGCTGATCTGTGCGCTGAACGCCCGCTCGACCGCCTGGACCTGGCTTTCGTTCAGCCCGAACGGATAGATGAATCCCTGGCCCGCCCCCCGTGTACCGTTGGACCCCGTGCAATAGGCTTGCAAGGCAGTGCCATCGATGGCGGGCAGGTTTTCAAGCTGGCGCACGACATTGCTGGCGATTTCTCGATCAGTCTTCGACTCAGCGTGTTCCTGTCGGGCATTCGCCACAGTAGTGAGATAGCGGAAGACCGGTGTGTCCTTAATCGATGTCGGGACGGTAAAGCCAATGCCGTCCATTTTGTAGACATAGGGCCTAGCGGCGCCCGGATAATGCACGATGGCATAGCGCTCACCGTAGATTGTTGCTTTGGCAATGGGCTTGACGATCCTGCTGCCGGGCTTGTGCAGAAATACATTGGTCAGCTCGCGGGTAGGCGAAACTTGGCAGTTGCTGAGTGGGCGGGTGTATTTTTTCTTGGAGGGGAAGTGACAGGTCAATTCCAGGGCTTCGTACTTGTCGCTCCAGCGAATCGCCCAGTCGCTGATCTTTGCAGTCTTGTCCTCACCATCCACCTGAATCGAAGTCATATTCCCTTATTCCTATGCGCACGATATCCGGCTTCGCCCCACGCCGGATGCTACTTTCTCCAAGAGGAGTCATTTTGCCATTATTGCGCGTAGGGTCGATAGCCGACTCATGCTTTTAGTCAACTTCCGAGTTGGTGGCCGAAACTAGTCCATCGCTACCGCCCACTTTTGGTCGATTGCCGTCTCTCATGACGAGCTGCAATCAAGCAAAGTGGACATCACATCTTTATAGAGACAAACATCAATCACCTAATCTGAAAAAGACCAGCAATCACGACCAACGCCTTCCCACCGTCAGCCTCATAGAGCCCCCGCAAACAAGCTTGGTCTGCAAGTCGATGCAGGCGAAAATGATTGTAGAAGGCCTGGCCCAGGCGTTGCTTCTCGAATTTTCCCTGGTCCCAGAGGCGTAGAAAATCGTCATAAGCCGCGTGCTCTATTTCCAGCTTCGGTGGGTTGTTCATGTGCGCAGTCTCTCTATTCCGGACAGGCTGCCGCGGCAGCGGGCAGGTTATCGAGAAAGGCGGCGATTTCCTGCGCACCGCGCAAATGCAGCGTGGGAATCTGTGGCGCTACGGCCAGGCGCACGGCTTCGATGCCTGGGCGGTAGCCGCGATCGAACGTCCAGACGAAGTCCAGGAAGGTGAGGAATTTCCGGTCGAGTTTTTCGCGGCAACCTGCTGGAAGGTCGGGGCGCGGGCGGTTCATGAGGCTGCGCAGGATTACCCGGGTGAAGCAGGTGAGCCGGGGCGTGTCGAGCCAGATGACCAGGTCAGCGCGGGGCAGGCGCAGGTCGAAGGTGCGGCGGGCATAGTTGCCTTCGCAGATCCAGGCCGGCGATGAGATGGCTGCGCGCACCCGGGTGCGGAACTGTTCGGCATCGGGTTCGACCCAGCCGGGTTCCCAGAACAGTCGGTCCAGGTGCACCACGGGAAGGTTGAGGCGTTCGCCGAGGGCGCGGGCGAGGGTGGATTTGCCGCTGCCGGCGTTGCCCAGGATCACAATCCGTTGCATGGGGAGCTTCCTGTCGCGAAAAAAGCCGGCCATTGTGCCTAATGTCGATGCGTTTACCCAGTCGGTGCGCGCTAATGCTAACGACTATCGCGAGCAAGCTTCGCTCCTACAAGCGATCACCTTCGCTTGACTGACCGGCGCACTCCGTGGCTCTCAAGCAAACGCTCCCTCGATAAACGCCTCCAGCGTCCGCTCCTCCAGGATCTCGATGGAGAAATGCCCGAACTGCTTGGGCAGCCAGAGGATGCGTGTCCCGGAAGGCGACTGCAGGTCGGCGCGGGCCAGGGGATTGCCGTTTTCGTCTTCGGGCTGGACCCCGGAGGCGATCAGTTCGTCGTAGGCGAACTCGATGTCCGGGGTCGAATAGCAGTGGCGGTAGATCATGCCTTCGCCGGCGCAGTCCAGCAGTTGCTTCAGGTTGCCGGCCAGGGGCTGGACCAGCATGAAGCGTTCCTGGCCGATCAGTGCGACGGCGTAGCGCACGTGCAGGCCGCCCCGTTCCCAGACTTGCGTCCTGGAGATCCGCGCCTTGAGTATCCGGGCGTAGTAGGCGCAGGCCGCTTCCAGATCCTGTACCAGTACATCGACGTGACTGAATTTCAACTCCATTGAATCGCTCCTGATGAATCGGCGCCCATGGTAGCCAAGCCCGCCAGGGAACTCGATGGCCCACGCATGACAAAAGGCCCGCACGCTATGCGCCCGGGCCTTTTGTCGTTGCTGGAGCGGGCGGGCTGTTACGCCGCGTCGCTCAAGGCGGCGTCGGTGGCCTTGCCGCGCCCGCCGACCCACACCAGCAGCAACCCCGCCGCGGCCAGCAGGCCGCCGGCGACCGGTACGACGGCGTAGCCCAGCCCCTGGCTGATGACCGCGCCGCCCAGCGCCGCGCCCACCGCGTTGCCGAGGTTGAAGGCGCCGACGTTGATCGACGAAGCCAGGCCCGGGGCCTCGGCGGCGGCGATCATCACGCGCATCTGCAGCGGCGGCACCACCGCGAAGGTGAACACGCCCCAGACCAGCAGCGCCAGGGCCGCGCTGACATGGCTGCCGAGCAGCAGCGGCATCAGCACCATGATCACCGCCAGGGCGCCGAGGAAGATCTTCGCCGCGCCGTCCAGCGACCAGTCGGCCAGGCGGCCGCCCAGGCTGTTGCCGAGGGTGAAGCCGACACCGATCAGCACCAGGCCGAGGGTGACGAAGCCGTTCGAGGCGCCGGTCAGCTCGGCCAGCACCGGGGCCACGTAGGTGTAGAGGGTGAACATGGCACCGGCGCCGAGCACGGTGGTGGCCATGGCCAGCAGCACGTTCGGCCGGGCGATCACCGCCAGTTCGCGACGCACATGCGGCACGCTGCCGCGCTCGCCCTTGGGCAGGGCGTACCACAGGGCGGCGATCGCGATCAGGCCGAGTACCGCGGTGCCGGCGAACGCCAGGCGCCAGCCGACCTGCTGGCCGATCCAGGTAGCGGCGGGCACGCCGCCGATGTTGGCGATGGTCAGGCCCATGAACATGGTGGCCACGGCGCTGGCTTGCTTGTCTTTGGGCACCACGCTGGCGGCCACTACCGCGCCCAGGCCGAAGAACGCGCCGTGGTTGAGGCTGGTGACCAGGCGCGAAGCGAGCAAGGTGTAGTAGTCCGGCGCCAGGGCTGAGAGCAGGTTGCCGAGGGTGAAGATGCCCATCAGCATCATCAGCGCGGCGCGCTTGCCGAAACGGCTGAACAGCAGGGTCATGATCGGCGCGCCGACCATCACGCCGATGGCGTAGGCGGTGACCAGCATGCCCGCGCTGGGAATGCTGGCGCCCACGCCTTCGGCGATCACCGGCAACAGGCCCATCGGCGCGAACTCGGTGGTACCGATGCCGAAGGCGCCGATGGCCAGCGCGAACAGAACGCGTCCGGATTTCATTGTGGCTGCTCCTCGTGGTCCCAGACCGGCGCCAGGCCTTCCGGGCTGACTTCGCGGCCGTTGCGTTCGAGCGTGGCGATCAGGGTCATGTCTTCGTCGTCCAGGCGCAGGCCGATGGCAAGCAGGTTGCTGGCCAGGTTCTCAGGCTTGGTCGAGGACGGAATGACCGCATAGCCCAGTTGCATGGCCCAGGCCAGTGCCACTTGCGCCACGGTGGCCTTGTGCTTGGCGGCGATGGCGGCCAGTACCGGGTCCTTGAGCACCTTGCCGTAGGCCAGGGTCATGTACGAGGTGACGCTGATCCCTTGTTCCTTGAGGAACGCGGTGAGGCGGCTGCCCTGCAAGTAGGGGCTGAGCTCGATCTGGTTGGTGGCGATCTGGTCTTTGCCGACCACTTCGATGGCCTGCCGGGTCAGCTCGATGTTGAAGTTGGAGATCCCGATCTGGCGGGTCAGGCCCAGCTTCTTGGCTTCTGCCAGGGCGGTCATGAACTCCGGCAGCCCGACGCCGTTGCCCGGGGCCGGCCAGTGGATCAGGGTCAGGTCGACGTAGTCGGTGCGCAGCTTCGCCAGGCTTTCGCGCAGGCTCGGGATCAGCTTGTCGGCGGCGTAGTGGTCGACCCAGATCTTGGTGGTGAGGAACAGCTCGGAACGCGGCACGCCGCTCTCGGCGATCGCCTGGCCGATATCGGCCTCGTTGCCGTAGATCTGCGCGGTGTCGATCGCCCTATAACCCAGGGCCAGCGCGGACTTCACCGAGTCGATGACAGCCTGGCCAGTCAGACGGAAAGTGCCGAGGCCGAAGGAAGGAATACTCATGAATCTGCTCCAGATGATTGAGGCGGTTAGACGACTGCCGTGGCGCCGAGCGTTGTGGCCCGTGGTGGGGTAGCCGTTTGGATGGGGCCTAGTATGTCGATCCGCGGGAGAGGGATTAAGCCGCGGGCGGACCAAAGTCTTTTGACTTGGAGTCACGAATCGGAGGGGTAAGGGTGGGGTTTTGGAATGGATTCGGGGTTTCAGGCGACCCGTTGCGCAGCTGCCGGCCGAGAACTCCCAGGGCGGCTCGGAACAACAGTTGCCCAACTAAAAATCCAACTTGCCCCCTCAATATAAAAAATGAATGTTCCTGTTTTTATGCAGGGAAAAGATATTTTTAGTTGAAGTTAGATTGGTGTTTTAGAGTTTTGTTAAAGCTTTAAACTATTAATGCCAAGTTTTTAACAAAGGTTTACATCGATGCTTTATTTCATTGGATATAGTTTTTCGCAACTAGAGAACTTGGAATGATTCAATGCAGTTGGGCAATAATCTGCTGGACCCTGAACGGATAAAGATCCGACGATTGTTCGCAACTCCGCTGGCGAGTATCCAGCATCCCGACGCCGAACGACTCAATGCCGAATTGAAAGCCGTGGTCATCCGCCGGATGGCCGAGGATCGCGGTGGCGCGCAGCGCAGCAACGACGGTGGCTGGCAATCGGCGAACGATTTTCCTGAGTGGGGAGGCGAGGCCTGCGACGCGCTGGTGAAGTTCGCGAAAGAGTTCGCCCGGCAACTGACCGCGGTACACAGCGAGCAATACGGGCTGATCGAGCCCGGTTTCGAATGGACGCTCAACGCCTGGGCAAATGTTAATGAGGCGGGCCACAGTAATGCGCTTCATGGACACCCGGGCGCCTTCTGGTCAGGGGTTTACTGGGTCGACGCCGGGGGCAGGGAAGAGGACCCGGCGGTCGGCGGGGATATTGAGTTCATCGATCCGCGCGGCATGGTCGCATCGACCTATAACCCGGCTCTGCGAATGAGAGTCGAAGATTGCCTTGCCGCAGGTTTCAGCAGTACCTGTGCGGCCAGAAGTGGAACCTTCATCCTGTTTCCTTCATGGCTGATGCACTCGGTTCAACGCTTTGAAGGAAACCGGCCGCGCATCTCCATCGCCTTCAACTTCGGCGTTTGAGAAGTTGTCGTTGGCGCGCAGCGCTATCCGTTTCCTCGACATGCTCCCATGATTGTTTTGGTCGTTAGCAGTCCGTCATGACTGGCCGCTACCGGCCGAAAGTGCACTCCCGTCATACGCCCGCTTACACCTGCATCAACAGCCGCAAGCGCATCCTCCCGGCCAGGCTACGGCACCAGCGCCAGGCAGCCGCCAATCCGCGCTGTTGGTATTGCTCGAACAGTTCGAAGCGCTCCAGGCGCAGTCCGGCGGCCTGCAGTTCGGGGCTGTCGGGCTGGGCCAGCCGCGCCAGGCCGGCGTCCAGCCCGCGGTAGTCCCGGTCCGACTGAACGAGCCAACCCAGCTCGCCGCGTTTTTCGTCGCAGAACAGCAACCGGCAGCGGCTGTGCAGTTGCCGGTCGAGGATCGCGTTCAAGCGCTGGCCCAACTGCGCCGTCTGCAGCGACGCGCTGCGCACTTGGGTGACCAGTAGAAAACGGTGGTTATAAGAGGGAATCAACGCCAGCCCAGCCTCGATGGGAGAGGGCAGGAATTAACACATTCTCATGACGGATTGAGGAATAGGAAGTGTCCTAAAGTGGCCCTGGGCCATTCTGATCGGCCCTGGCCGGCGCGGCTTTCAGGGGGGATCTGGGGTACAGCGGAGTCAGGCTGCTGGCTTCCTGTTGCGGGAGGACAAAGTATGAGCGTCTGCTAGCCTTAGCCAAGTCATCGAGGTCGGCCGTTCTCACTCCCTGACATTGATCCAGTCCTCTCAAGCCTGTCTGACCACATGAGGTGGGACGATGCGCATTTCATTACTGTACGCGGTGTCGGCTGCACTGCTTCTAAATGGCTTTTCTTGCCTGGCGCAGACACCGGAGGCGCCTGCCAACGCTGCCGCTACGGCGCCCCTGACGACACCGGCCAAAGAGGCCGTGTTTACCCAGGAGCAGTTGGATCAAATGCTGGCGCCCGTTGCGCTGTATCCGGATCCGCTGTTGGCGCAGGTCTTGATGGCCAGTACCTACCCCGGGGAAATCGCCGAGGCGGTCACCTGGTCCAAGGCGCATCCGGATGCCAAGGGCGACGAGGCGGTCAAGCAAGTGGCGAACCAGACCTGGGACCCGAGCGTCCAGGCGCTGGTGGCCTTTCCGCAGGTGCTGGCGACGCTGGGGCAGGGCCCTGTCTGGGTCCAGCGCCTGGGCGATGCCTTCCTGGCGCAACCCGACGATGTCATGGACGGCGTGCAACGCTTGCGGCATCAGGCGCAAGCCGCAGGCAACCTGCAGAGCAACCAGTATCAGAACGTGACGGTCCAGGCTGCGCCGGCATCGGCACCGGCCGCCCCCGCCAGCCGCTCTAGCACCATTGTCATCGAGCCTGCCGACCCGCAAGTGGTCTACGTCCCCGCGTACAATCCGACCACGACCTATGGCACCTGGGCCTACCCTGCGTCGCCACCCGTCTACTATCCGCCGCCGCCCGCTTATTATCCCGGATCGGCCTTGGTGGCCGGGCTGGCGTTCGGCACCGGAGTGGCGATCGTCGCCTCGCTGTGGGGCGACTGTGACTGGAACAACCACGATATCGACATCGACGTCGACCGCTACAACAACCTCAATCGCAACACCCAGATCAACAACAACCAGAACAAGTGGCAGCACAACGCCATGCATCGCGATGGCGTTCCCTATCGAGACAGCAGGAGCCGCGAACAGTACGGTCGCCAACTGGACGGCGCCCAGCAGCGTGAGGCCTTCCGCGGGGATGATGCCCAGCGCGCCCGGGCGCGTGAAAACGCCCGCAGCGCAATGGACAGGCACGGCATCGAACGACCGGCCACCAGCAATCGCCAGGCCCGTGAGCAAGTGCGCCAAGCCGAATCCGCACCTTCCGGTAATCGCCTGCAAGCCGGGGCAGATAGGCCAAAACAGGGCGCCCAGGCGAATCAGCGTCGCCAGGAATCCTTCCAGGCGCGCCAGGAACCGCCAAGGCGCCCGACCGCCAGCCCCGGCAGCGCGCGCAACAACGCTTTTGCCGGCGCGCGCGCGCCGGCCCGGTCGAACGACCAGGCCCGCCGTGGCCAAGCCAGCCAGGCATCGGCCATGCGCCCCAACGCTGCGCGAGCCGCCGGCCATCAGGTCAGCAGGCCGTCCAGCGCGCCCATGCGCCAACGAGGAGGGGGCCGGCGGTGAAAACACTTCCTCGAGTGAAAGCCTTCATGGGCTCGTTCCCGCGTCTCCTGATGATCGGCGCCAGCCTGGCATGGGCCTGCACGGCCACGGCGCAGCAGGCCTTTCCCACCCCGGAAAAGGCCGCCCAGGCGTTCGTCGAAGCCTTGGGTACACAACAGGCCGACCAGGCGCGCCTGGTGCAGTTGCTGGGTGACGACTGGCGCAGTTTCATCCCGCGAGAAGGCGTCCAGCGCAGTGACGTGGATGCGTTCTTGACGCTCTACCGCGAGCGCCATGCCATTGAACAAACCGGCGACGGCAAGGCAGTCCTGTCGGTTGGCAATGCCCACTGGACGCTGCCGATACCCCTGGTAAAAGCCGCAACGGGTTGGCGCTTCGACATCAAGGCCGGTAGCGCCGAAGTCCGTGCGCGGCGCATCGGTAGCAACGAACTGGCCGCGGTGCAATCGGTGCTGACCTATCACGATGCCCAGATGGACTATGCGTCGGTGGATCGTGACGGTGACGGTGCCCTCGAATATGCGCGGAAAATCTTCAGCACGCCCGGCAAGCACGACGGACTCTATTGGGCGGACGACGATAGCGGTCAACTCAGCCCGCTGGGGCCGCTGTTCGGCAATGCCATCGGCGATGAAGACTGGCATGGCTACCGCTTCCGCATCCTCGAGGGCCAAGGCCCCTCGGCGCCGGGTGGCGCCTACAGCTACCTGATCGGCGACAAGATGAGCCGTGGCTTTGCCCTTATCGCCTGGCCGGCGAAATACGCCGACACCGGGGTGATGAGTTTCATGATCAGCCATGAGGGCCAAGTGTTCGAGAAAGACTTGGGACCCGAGGGCGATAAATGGGCGCAGTCGGTGAAGCGGTTCGATCCCGATGACAGCTGGCAGGAAGTCAGCGTGGATCAGAAGCCGTAAACGGGGCTGTCCCGGGGTTATTTCGGATACAGCGGCGGCAGGCTGCTGGTGTCGGCCACCGGGTCCTGCACGCGTTCGGTGATGGGGATGGTACGGATCGCGCGCCACAGTTCCTCGCCTTGCCAGTACTGGCCGGTCTCGCTGTAGAGGGCGCCGTTGAGGCCGTCCAGGGCGTCGGACAGCGGCACGAAGCGCGCGGCCATGTCGGCCAGGGTTTCCGGTTGCTGGCGGGCCCAGGCGTCGAGGGCCTGGCGCGTGGCTTGCGGGTCGTTGGCCAGGCAGGCGCGCTTGAGGTCGTCGAGCAGGGTCCGCGGGCTGGGGCCGGCTTGCACGGTGCGCAGGATCGCCGGCTGCCAGCGCGCGCGCCACCACAGGCCGAAGCCGAGCAGGGTGGTGCAGGCCAGGACCAGGGTGCTGAGTTTCCAGGCCCAGAGCGTGCCGTCTTCGCTGCCCAGGCCGGTCGGCGCGGCACCGGCCGGGGTGTCCACCACCAGGCTCGGGTTGTTCGCCACCTGCAGGGTGCGCGCCGGCAGGCTGCTGCGTTCGAGATGATCTTCGTGGGTGTTCCACCAGACCACTTCCACCGCCGGCAGCTCGATGCTGCCGCTACGGTTCGGCACCAGCGCCTGGCTGTCTTCGCGGCTGCCGATCAGGCCGCGGTCGCCGATCTGGTTGCTCAACTGCGGCTGGTCCGGGTAGCTGCGCAGGCCGTTGGCCTCGGTCAGCGGCAGGGGCGGCAGTTGCGAGCTGGACAGGCCTTCGGCCTTGAGGGTCAGGCTGCGGGTCAGCGAGTCGCCGACCTGGCTGTGATCCGGCTCGGGGTTCCAGCTTTCGCCCAGGCTCAGGCTGCGGGCCGGGAGCCAGGGCGTGTCGGCGGGGTATTCGGCCGGCTTGGCCTTGACCGTCAGCGGCATCTGCGCGGAGCTCACATGCATCAGCTTGCCCGGCTTCAGGCCCAGGGGTGCGGGGCTCTGGGGGGCGGCGTCGGCCAGGGTGGCGCTGAAGGTCAGCGGCGGAATGTCCAGCACGCCGCTGTGCTGGGGGAAGATCGCGTAGCGGACTTCGATCACCCCATGGCGCACGCCGTTGATGACCTTTTCATAGGTGCGCGACTCGCCGAGCTGCTCGACCCGGGCATCGCCGATCTGCAGCGGCGTCAGGCTGCTGTCGTCGTACAGCGACACCGAGTGATAGATGTGCAGGGTCAGCACGGCCTGGGCCTGCACGTAGACGCTGTCCTGGTCGAGGCTGGCGTCGATGAACACCGGCTCCAGCGGCGCGCTGTCGTCACGGCTTGCGCTTTGCAGCACTTGCAGGGTGATCGGCTGGCTCCGCGCTTCGCCCAGTTGCAGCGGCGGAATCACCACGCTGCCGGTGGTCCGCGGCAGCAGGGTGACGATCCAGCGGGTGATGGCGCGGTTGTCGCCGTTGAGGCTGGTCAACTGGTTGACCTGGCGCGTGCCCTGGACCTCGAACTGCGCTTGCAGCGGCGCCAGGTCCGGCTTGCCGAACAGCGTGACGTCATTGGATTCCAGGGTCAGTTCGACGGTTTCCCCGGAGTTCACGCGGCTGCGGTCGACACTGGCGAGCAAGTCTGCGGCCTGGGCCTGGACGGCGCCGAGCAGCAGGGTCAGCACAAGCGTGAACGCACGGGTGGTGAAGCGGGTCATCGAATTTTTCCCTGATCCTGATGTTGTTGCTGTTCGTACCAGAACTTGCGGCGCAGCAGCTCGCCCGGGTCGTCCGGGATCTTGCGCAGCCATTGTTCCAGTGCCTGGCGGCGTTCGCCGTCGAAATCTTCCTGGGCGTTGCGCAGCGGTGGCGTGGTGGTCTGCTCGTCATCCAGTTCGCTGCCCGGGACGCTGTCGTCGTCGGGGGTGGTGAGCTCGTCGTCGGTCGAGGCCTCGGCGCTGGCCGGGTGGCTGTTTTCCGGCGGCTGCTGGCCCGGCGTGGCCGGCGCCTGGGTGGCGGCGCCGGCCTGTGGCGGCTGGCGGGTTTCGTCACCGTCTTCGGCGCCCTTGCCGGGCGGGTCTTGCGGCGTCGGCGCGGCTTCTTGCAGCAGGCGCTCGACCAGGGCCTTGTTCTTTTGCGCGACGGCCAGCTCCGGTTGCAGTTCCAGGGCCTGTTCGTAGGCATCCAGCGCGGCCTCCAGCTCGCCGCTGCGGGCCAGGGCATTGCCACGATTGTAGTGGGCGCGGGCGTCGCTGCCTTCGGCAAAGCGCTGAGCGGCAGCGGCGTAGTCGCCGGCCTCGTACAGCGCCACGCCTTGCCACTGCGGGTCCTGGAAATGCCGCGCCGCGTCCTTGGGGCGGCGCTGTTCGAGCAGGCGCTGGCCCTGCTGGTCGGGGCGCAGCCACAGGTCGCTGAACTCGAAGGCATAGCTGGGCTGCGGCGCGGCGAACAGCAGCAGCGGCAGGCAGAACAGCCAGCCACGGCGCCCGGCGCAGGCCGCCAGCAGCAACAGCGGCAGGAGCAGCCAATAGCCCTGGTCGGCCCAGGTGTCCAGGCGCAGGGTCTGGCCGTCGGTGCGCAGGTTCTGCGGGCCGCTGAGCAGGCCCAGGCCGCGCAGGTCGGCATCGTCCAGGCGCGCGGGGCGGTAACGGCCGCCGACACTGCCGATGAATTGCCGTAGGTCCGCGCTGTCCAGGCGCGACATCAGGATCGCGCCCTGGTCGTCCTTGAGAAAGCTGCCGTCTTCCAGGGTCACCGGCGAGCCCTGGCGGCTGCCGACGCCGAGCATCAACAGTTGCGGCGCCTGGCCGCCGAGAGCCTGGCGGATGCCCTGGCGTTCCTGTTCGCTCAGGGACGAGCCGATCAGCAGGATCCGGCCCTGGCCCAGCGCGCCCTGGTCCAGCAGCTGCAAGGCCTTGTGCAGCGCCAGGTCGGCGCGCTGGCCGGGCTGGGGCATGATCGACGGCTTGAGCGCTTCGAGCAGGTTGCGGCTGGTGGCCAGGTCGTCCGACAGCGGCACCAGGGTATGGGCGCTGCCGGCATAGACCACGATCGCCGTCTGCGCGTCGCTGCGCGCCTGCAACAGGTCCAGCAGCTTGCGCCGGGCCTGTTCCAGGCGATTGGGCGGGACGTCGCCGGCGAGCATCTGCGGGGTCAGCTCCAGCAGCACCACCAGCGGGTCGGCGGGCTTCTGGCTGGTCTGTTCCACCCGCTGCCAGCCGGGGCCGAGCAGCGCCAGCACGGCCAGGAACCAGGCCAGGCCGAGGGCGATCCACGGCAGCTTGCTTTCGCGGCCGTTGCCGCCGCTGAGCAGGGCGGCATGGAAGGCCGGCGGCAGGATCATCTGCCAGCGGCCGGCGCGTTTCTGCCGGTGCCACAGCTGCCACAGCAGCCAGCCGAGCAACGGCACCATCAGCAGCCACCAGGGACGGAACCAGTGGGGCCAGAGTTCGGCCCAGAACGGCACGCTCATCGACGCCTCCGCAGACGCAGGCGCTTGAGCCGTTCGCGCCAGTGGGGCAAGGGTTGCAGCAAGCGCTCGCGGCTGAAGAAGCGTTGCAATGGATGGTCCGGCCAGCGTTCGCGCACCACCAGCAGCAGGCTCAGCAGCAGCGCTGCGGCCAGCGGCCAGCTGTACAGGGCCTGCGCCGGGCGCGCCTGGGTCGGCTGCTGGGTCACCGGTTCCAGTTGGTCGAGGGTGTCCTTGATCGCTTGCAGTTCCTGGCCGTCGCGGGCGCGGAAATAACGCCCGCCGGTGACCTCGGCGATGGCCTTGAGGGCCGGCTCGTCCAGGTCCAGGCTCGGGTTGATGCCGAGAAAGCCCAGGCTGCCGTTTTGCTCCGGGTCGGCACCGATGCCGATCGGGTAGATCTTCACGCCTTCTTCGGCGGCCAGGCGGGCGGCGGTCAGCGGGTCGATCTCGCCACCGTTGTTGGCGCCGTCGGTGACCAGGATCAGCACCCGGCTCTGCGCCGGGCGCTGGCGCAGGCGCTTGAGCGCCAGGCCGATGGCGTCGCCGATGGCGGTGTTCTTGCCGGCGATGCCGATCTTCGCTTCGTCCAGCCACACGCGCACCGTGTGGCGGTCGAAGGTCAGCGGCGCCTGCAGGTAGGCCTTGCTGCCGAACAGGATCAGGCCGACCCGGTCGCCTTCGCGGCTTTCCAGGAAGTCGCCGAGCAGGTGCTGGACCAGGTCCAGGCGGCTGACGTCCTCGTCCTGCCACTGCATGTCGGGGAAGTCCATGGAGCCGGAGACGTCCACCGCCACCAGCAGGTCGCGGCCGCTGGCAGCCACCGGCAGCGGTTCGCCCAGCCATTGCGGGCGAGCGGCGGCGAGCAGCAGCAACAGCCACAGCAGCAGGAACGGCGTCTGCTGGCGCCAGGCCGGCAGGTTGGCCCGGGCGCGCCGCCGGGCCAGGCCTTCCAGGTCATCGAGGAAGCTGACCTTGAGCGCCGGCTCGCCGCTGTCGGCCGCCGGCAGCAGCACCCGCAGCAGCCAGGGCAGCGGCAGCAGGACGAAGATCCACGGCCAGGCGAACTCAAACATGTTTGCGGATCCAGGTTTCGACCGCCTGGGTCAGGCCGGCGATGGCCTTGTCGTCGAGCTTGCATTCGGGCTTGTAGGCGCCTTCGACCAGCACCATCCAGCGCGTCAGGCCGGCCGCCGGGCAGCGGTTGTCGAGGAACGCCAGCCACTTGCGGCCGTTGAGGGTATGGCTCTGGCTGTAGGGGTAATGGTTGCGGCACAGGCGCTTGAGCAGACCGTTGAGCTGTTGCAGCCAGGCGCCGGCGGGCGCGCCGTCGTAGGGCTTGGGCAGCAGCGCGAGTTCGGCCAGCGCGGCCAGGCGCACCGGGTCCAGGGGCTGTTCGGCGCGGGGCAGGGGTTGCCGGCGCGGCCAGAAACGCTTGAGCCGCCACAGGCCGAAGCCGAGCAGCGGCAGCAACGCCAGCAACAGCCACCAGCCCGGCGCCGGCGGCCACAGGCCGATGACGGGCGGGGCGAGCAGCGGTTGCAACTGGTCCAGGCTGCTCATCGGGTTTTCCCCGGGCGTTGCGGGTTCAGGTATTCGCGCAGTTGCTCGACCATTTCGCTCTGGGTGCTCAGGGGCATCAGCAGCACCCGCAGTTTCTGCGCCAGCAATTCCCAGCGGGCGATGCGCGCTTCGCTCTGCGCCCGGTAGGCCTGGCGCAGTTCGTAGTTGAGGGTGTCCAGTTCCAGTTGCGCGCCGCGTTCGGCGAAGCGCAGCAGGCCGGCGGCGGGCAGGGCGTGGTCCAGCGGGTCGGACAGCGGCATCAGCAGCAGGTCGCAATGGCGCGACAGCAGGCTCAGTTGCTGCTCGGCGGCGTCGCTCAGGGCGCGCTCGTCGCAGATCACGATCACCAGGCTGCCCGGGCGCAGCACTTCGCGGCCACGGCGCAGGGCGGTGCCCAGCGCGTCGCGCTCGGGTTCGGTCTCGCTGTGCAGCGACTGGTTGACCCGCACCAGGCGGTTGAGCAGTTGCAAAAGGCTCTGCTTGCTGCGCCGCGGCTTGATCTCGTAGTGCTCGTTGTCGCCGAACACCAGGCCGCCGACCCGGTCGTTATGGCCCAGGGCGGCCCAGCCGATCAGGCTCGCGGCCTGGGCGGCGAGCACCGACTTGAACATCAGCCCCGAGCCGAAGAACAGCTGGCGGCTCTGCTCGACCATGATGAAAATCGGCCGTTCGCGTTCTTCGTGGAACAGTTTGGTGTGCGGTTCCTGGGTGCGCGCGGTGACGCGCCAGTCGATGCTGCGCACGTCGTCGCCGGCCTGGTAGACCCGCACCTGGTCGAAGTCGACCCCGCGCCCGCGCAGCTTGGAATGGTGCAGGCCGATCAGCGGGCTGCGCTGGCTCGGCGTGGAAAACAGCTGCACCTCGCGCACGCGATGACGCATCTCGATCAGTTCGGCGAGGCTGGTGCGGATGCCGGGGGCATCGACGGGGCTGGCGTTCATCGGGGTCAGGCGACGGCGACGACGTCGAGGATCCGCTGGACCACCCGGTCCTGGTCGATGCCGGCGGCCTCGGCCTCGAACGACAGGATGATGCGGTGGCGCAATACGTCGAACAGCACGGCCTGGATGTCCTCGGGGCTGACGAAATCGCGCCCGGCCAGCCAGGCGTGGGCCCGGGCGCAGCGGTCGAGGGCGATCGAGCCGCGCGGGCTGGCGCCGTAGGCGATCCACTCGGCCAGTTCCGGGTCGAACTTGGCCGGGTTGCGGGTGGCCATCACCAGTTGCACCAGGTATTCCTCCACCGCGTCGGCCATGTACAGGCCGAGGATTTCCTTGCGCGCGGCGAAGATCGCCTGCTGGCTGACGCGGCGCTCGGGCTTGGTTTCGCCGTTCAGCGCTTCGCCCCGGGCCTGTTGCAGGATGCGCCGCTCCACCGCGGCATCGGGGAAGCCGATTTTCACGTGCATCAGGAAGCGGTCGAGCTGGGCTTCGGGCAGCGGGTAGGTGCCTTCCTGCTCGATCGGGTTCTGCGTGGCCATCACCAGGAACAGCGGCGACAGCTCATAGGTGCTGCGCCCGACGCTGACCTGACGCTCGGCCATGGCCTCGAGCAGCGCCGACTGGACCTTGGCCGGGGCGCGGTTGATTTCGTCGGCCAGCACCAGGTTGTGGAAGATCGGCCCTTGCTGGAACACGAAGCTGCCGGTTTCCGGGCGATAGATTTCGGTGCCGGTGATGTCGGCCGGCAGCAGGTCGGGGGTGAACTGGATGCGATGGAACTGTGCCTCGATGCCTTCCGCCAGATCCTTGATGGCCTTGGTCTTGGCCAGCCCCGGGGCGCCCTCGACCAGCATGTGGCCGTCGGCGAGCAGGGCGATGAGCAAGCGCTCGATGAGCTTTTCCTGGCCGAGAATCTGCGTTGAAAGAAAGGTTCGCAGCGCCAGTAGCGCTTCACGATGTTCCATCGATGACTGTTCCTGCAGAGGGGGACCGAAGGCGTTCGGATAACGCCAGGGCTGGGGGCGTTACTTTAATCCATCCGGGCCCCCGGCGACTAACGGCAGCAGGCAAATTTGTGCAAATAACTGTAATGCCGCTCCGCCGGCGGAGCGGCCTGGCGCGCCGCCAGGACGGCGCGCCAGCGGGGTGGGGCTCAGTTCTTGAAGCTGGAGTGGCGGCGGCCCTGGTCGCACAGGGCGAAGACCACCACCATCACCCCCGAGATCGCCAGGATCAGCGCCACGCCGTCGGTCGAGTGGGTGGCGGAGCCGGCCACCAGCGCCAGGCCACCCAGGGGCGCCAGGCCGCCGGCGATGGCGGTGCCGATCTCACGCCCGGTGCCGAAGCCGGAGGAGCGGGTCTGGGTCGGGAACTGGCGGCTGAGGAACGAACCCTGGGGCGCGAACATCATCGGTGCGAGGATCCCGGTGCCGATGGCGATGGCCAGGTAGATCATCAGCGGCTCGCCGGTATTGAGCAGGCTCAGGAACGGATAGGCGAACAGCGCCGAGCACAGGCCGCCGAGCATCAGCACCTTCTTGCTGCTCCAGGTGTCGCAGAGCCAGCCGAAGCAGGGCACGGCGACGATCGCCACCAGGCTGGCGATGGTCACCGACAGCGAGGTGACGTGCGCCTCGATGCCCTTGTACTGGGTCAGGTAGGCCAGGGAGAAGGTCTTGAAGATGTAGCTCAGGGCGTTGTAGCCGATGGCGACGAACAGCACCACGGCCAGGCCCTTGAGGTCGTTCTTGAGCAGCAGCTTGAGGGGCGAGGCCGGGGCGCTGTCCTTGCCGGGCGCCTGGTCGAGTTGTGCGAACTGCGGGGTTTCCGGGATGCTGCGCCGCACCCACAGGCCGACGCCGACCAGGGCGATGCTGCAGATGAACGGAATGCGCCAGCCGCCGGCGAGCAGGAACTCGTTGCCGTTCATGGTCAGCAGGTAGACGGTCAGCGACGACAGCAGCAGGCCCAGGTTCAGGCCCAGCGCCGGCCAGGCACCCTGGCTGCCGCGCTTGCCTTCGCTGGCATGCTCGTAGGAGGTCACCGCCGCGCCGGACAGTTCGGCGCCGGCGCCCAGGCCCTGGATGATCCGCACCAGCACCAGGATGATCGGCGCCCAGATGCCGATCGAGGCATAGCTGGGAATCAGGCCGATCAGGGTGGTGCACACGCCCATCATGCAGAAGGTGATCACCAGCACCTGCTTGCGTCCGAAGCGGTCGCCCAGGTAGCCGAACAGGATGCCGCCGAAGGGCCGGGCGATAAAGCCGATGGCGAAGGTGGAGAAGGCCAGCAGCGAGGCGACTTTCGGGTTGCCGGGATCGAAGAAGATTTTCGAGAAGACGATGGCCGCCATGGTGGCGTACAGATAAAAGTCATACCACTCCAGCATCGAGCCGAAGATGGTCGCCGCCGCGACCTTGCGCAGGCGTTTCTGCTGCTGGCGTGGTGTTTCGCATGCGGCCGGGGCCGCCTCATGTACTGACATCCGGGGATTCCTTGTTGTTTGTAGTTATTTTCAAGCGGGCGCCAGGCGCCCGTGCAGCGGGGTTCAGCGGGCCTTGAGAATCCTCTCGGCAATCATCTGGCCGATGGGGATGGCCGAGGTCGCGGCCGGCGAGGGGGCATTGCACACGTGGACCATGCGCGGGGTTTCGGCGAACAGGAAATCGTGCACCAGGGTGCCGTCGCGCATCACCGCCTGGGCGCGAATCCCCGCCTCGTAGGGCAGCAGGTCGGCGATTTCCAGGGACGGGCAATATTTGCGGCACTGTTCCAGGTAGCCGCGCTTGAACAGCGAGTTCTTCATTTCCGCGGTGCCGGAACCCAGGTTGTTCCAGATGGTTTTCCAGAACCCGGGGAAGGTCGCGTATTGGGCTACGTCGCGCCAGTTGACGGAGAACTTGCGGTAGTTCTCCCGACCCAGGCCGAGCACCGCGTTCGGCCCGACCGTGACGCTGCCGTCGATCATCCGGGTCAGGTGCACGCCGAGAAACGGCAGTTGCGGATCGGGGATCGGGTAGATCAGGTGGTTGACGATCTGGTTCTTGGTTGCCGGCAGGCGGAAGTATTCGCCACGGAAGGGGATGATCTGATGGTCGATCCTGACCCCGGCCAGGGCCGCCAGGCGATCCGACTGCAGGCCGGCGCAGGCCACCAGTTGGCGGGCATTCCAGACCTTGTCCTGGCTGCTGATGACCACCTGGTCGGTGCTTTCGCGGATGGCGGTGACGCTGGTCCGCAACTGGATCTCGCCGCCCGCGGCCTCGATCTCCCGGGCCATGGCCTGGCAGACCTGCCGGTAGTCGACGATCCCGGTGGCATCGAGGAACAGGCCGCCGAGGCCGACGATGTTCGGCTCGCGCCGGCGCAGCTCGGCGGCGTCCAGGCGTTCGACCTTCAGCCCGTTCTGCTGGGAGCGTTCGTACAGCGCGTGCATGCGCTCGACTTCCAGGGGCGTGGAGGCCACCAGCAGCTTGCCGCAGACCTCGAACTTGATCCCGTGGCGGCTGCAGAAGTCCTTGGTCGCCTGGGCGCCGCGCTTGCACAGGTCGGCCTTGAGGCTGCCCGGGGCATAGTAGATGCCGGCGTGGATCACCCCGCTGTTATGGCCGGTCTGGTGCCGGGCCAGGACGTCTTCCTTTTCCAGGATCAGCAGCGAGGCGCCGGGCTGGCGCTCGAGCAGCGCCATGGCGGTGGCGAGGCCAACGATGCCGCCGCCGATGATGCAGTAGTCGTAGATCATGCAGATGTCACCTTGGTGGTTCTTGTTCGAGTCTGATCAGCAGGTTGTCAGACAAATACAGGTAAACGAATAAAGGACGCCGTATGGCAGCGTCCGTCCGGGCGTTCTCAGGGGATCAATCGGTGCTCAGGTCGATGTTCAAGCGCTTGGCCGCGGCCCGCAGGTGCGCCTCGGCGCAGGCGGCGGCTTGCAGCCGGTCGCCGGCGGCAATGGCTTCGTACAGCGCCTGGTGTTCGCGACCGGCATCGGCAGAACCGCCGACCGAGTGCGCCGCCGAGTTTTCCCAGGCGGTGCGCCGCGCTTCGGCCAGCTGGCCGCGGAGAAAATCATGGAAGGCGACGAAATAGTGGTTCTTGCTGGCGTCGGCGATGGCCCGGTGGAATTCCACGTCGGCCAGGGCCGCCGCGGCGAAATCGCTGCGCTTGTCGTGCATCTCCTGCAGGGCGCTACGCATGCGTTGCAGATCGGCGTCGTCGCGGCGCTGGGCGGCGATGGACGCGGCCTGGGTCTCGATCCACAGGCGCATTTCGAACATCTGCGCCAAGTCGGGCTTGCGGCCTTTCTGGCTAGGAAAGCGGAACACGCTGCCGCTGGGGTTCTGCGAAATGAACGAGCCCAGCCCCCGGCGGCTGACGAGGATGCCGTCGGCCTTGAGCTGCGCCACGGCCTCGCGCACCACCGAGCGGCTGACATTCAGCTGCTCGGTCAACTGCTGCTCGGTGGGCAGGCGCGATTCGGCGGTCAGGCGGCCGGAGTCGATTTCCTTGCGGATGGCATTGACCACTCGTTCGACCAGGGTATCGGGGCGCTGGAGCTGAAGCATGGAGGAGGGGGCTCGTAAGTCAGGTTGTCAGACAATGCCGGGGCGCCGGTTGCTTGTCAAGAAAGGAGCTCCAAGCTGCAATTCATAAGCTTGGAGCTTGGAGCTTGGAGCTTGGAGCTTGCGGCTTAGAGCTTATAGCTCGCTGACATAGGTGCCGGTGCCGTCGAGGATATTGCGCAGGGTCTGCTCGACTTCCGCCAGCTCCGCCGCCGCGGTGCCGTGCAGGATCTCCAGGTGGTCGCTGCCGTTGAGTGCGTCGGCGTCGGCCGCGGCGATTTCGATCAGCAGGCGGGTCGGGCCCAGGGTGACTTTCACCCCGTCCAGGGTCGAAGGTTCGCCGTCCAGGGTGATTTCCAGTTCGTCCTCGTCCGGGTAGCGGGTCATCAGGAACATCTCGCCGCGGGTGCTGTGGCAGCACAGCATGGCCATGTTGTCTTCTTCGTCGTCGCAGGGATTGGCGATCAGGTGGGCGGTGGTCATTTGCATGGGGCAGGTCCTGGGGCTGGCTCCGACGGAGAGCGGGAGCGAACAAAAAGGCAATTCTGCCAGCGCGGAGGAATTTCTGCTGCCTTGTGTGTCAGAGGACAGGTCGGGCGGGCGCCGCTGGCACCTGGCGTTCCTGGCACGAAAGTACCGTAAAGCCGGGTGGCGGCCGCGGTTTTTGCCGCTGGCTGCTAGTGTTGTTCAAGGCCTTGCCCGCCAATGACCGAATATGTCGCAGCACCGCAAGCAGCGTGCTTGCCGCTCTCGTTAAGCTGCGCAACGGATGTGCACCTGCCAAGGCGTTGCCCGGTGGCTCGGGGCAGTGGTTTTGAGCGATGCCCGTCCGGGACCGGTGAATGTGACCTGAGCGTCTCGTACAGCTTCACCACCCTGTCGTCCTGCGACCTCTGCCCGAGATCCAGGAGCAGGATGACCGGCCCCCCGAAAGAATGGGGGGCGCATGCGACGCTTTCATCAATAACAAGCCCAAGCGGAGTACCACAGATGGCGTTCTTCACCGCAGCCAGCAAGGCCGACTTCCAGCATCAACTGCAAGCGGCACTGGCGCAGCACATCAGTGAACAGGCACTGCCACAAGTGGCGCTGTTCGCTGAACAATTCTTCGGCATCATTTCTCTGGACGAACTCACCCAGCGTCGCTTGTCCGACCTGGCGGGCTGCACCCTGTCTGCCTGGCGCCTGCTTGAGCGCTTCGACCACGCGCAACCGCAAGTGCGCGTCTACAACCCCGATTACGAACGTCATGGCTGGCAGTCGACCCACACCGCGGTCGAAGTGCTGCACCATGACCTGCCGTTCCTGGTGGACTCGGTCCGCACCGAGCTGAACCGCCGCGGCTACAGCATCCACACCCTGCAGACCACCGTGCTGAGCGTGCGTCGCGGGAGCAAGAACGAGCTGCTGGAAATCCTGCCCAAGGGCACCCAGGGCGAAGGCATCCAGCAAGAATCGCTGATGTACCTGGAGATCGACCGCTGCGCCAACACCGCCGAGCTCAATGTGCTGAGCAAGGAGCTGGAGCAGGTACTGGGCGAAGTGCGCGTCGCTGTCGCCGATTTCGAGCCGATGAAAGCCAAGGTCCAGGAACTGATCGATGGCATCGGCAACAGCCAGTTCGTCATCGACAGCGATGAAAAGGTCGAGATCAAGAGCTTCCTGGAATGGCTGGTGGGCAACCACTTCACCTTCCTCGGCTATGAAGAGTTCGTGGTGCACGAGGACCAGGACGGCGGTCATATCGAGTACGACCAGAACTCCTTCCTCGGCCTGGCCAAGCTGCTGCGCGCCGGCCTCACCGCCGACGACCTGCGCATCGAAGACTATGCCGTGAACTACCTGCGCGAACCGACGCCGCTGTCGTTCGCCAAGGCGGCCCACCCGAGCCGCGTGCACCGTCCGGCCTACCCGGACTATGTGTCGATCCGCCAGATCGATGCCGACGGCAAGGTGCTCAAGGAATGCCGCTTCATGGGCCTGTACACCTCCTCGGTGTATGGCGAGAGCGTGCGGGTGATTCCTTATATCCGCCGCAAGGTGCAGGTCATCGAGCAGCGCTCCGGCTTCCAGGCCAAGGCGCACCTGGGCAAGGAACTGGCCCAGGTCCTCGAAGTGCTGCCGCGCGACGACCTGTTCCAGACCCCGGTCGACGAACTGTTCAGCACCGTGATGTCGATCGTGCAGATCCAGGAACGCAACAAGATCCGCGTGTTCCTGCGCAAGGACCCGTACGGCCGCTTCTGCTACTGCCTGGCCTATGTGCCGCGCGATATCTACTCCACCGAAGTGCGGCAGAAGATCCAGCAGGTGCTGATGGATCGCCTGAAGGCCAGCGACTGCGAGTTCTGGACTTTCTTCTCCGAATCCGTGCTGGCGCGCGTGCAACTGATCCTGCGGGTCGATCCGAAGAACCGCATCGACATCGACCCGCTGCTGCTGGAAAAGGAAGTGATCCAGGCCTGCCGCAGCTGGCAGGACGACTACGCGGCGCTGACCGTCGAGAGCTTCGGCGAAGCCCACGGCACCAACGTCCTGGCGGATTTCCCGAAAGGCTTCCCGGCCGGCTACCGCGAGCGCTTCGCCGCGCATTCGGCGGTGGTCGACATGCAGCACCTGCTGAGCCTGTCCGACGCCAACCCGCTGGTGATGAGCTTCTACCAGCCGCTGGGCCAGGTCACCGGCCAGCGCGAGCTGCATTGCAAGCTCTACCACGCCGACACCCCGCTGGCGCTGTCCGACGTGCTGCCGATCCTGGAGAACCTCGGCCTGCGCGTGCTCGGCGAGTTCCCGTATCGCCTGCGCCACACCAATGGCCGTGAGTTCTGGATCCACGACTTCGCCTTCACCGCGGCCGAAGGCCTGGACCTGGATATCCAGCAGCTCAACGACACGCTGCAGGACGCGTTCGTCCACATCGTCCGCGGCGATGCCGAGAACGATGCGTTCAACCGCCTGGTGCTGACCGCCGGCCTGCCATGGCGCGACGTCGCGCTGCTGCGTGCCTACGCCCGTTACCTGAAGCAGATCCGCCTGGGCTTCGACCTCGGCTATATCGCCAGCACCCTGAACAACCACACCGACATCGCGCGCGAGCTGACCCGGTTGTTCAAGACCCGCTTCTACCTGGCGCGCAAACTCACCAGCGACGACCTGGAAGACAAGCAGCAGCGCCTGGAACACGCGATCCTCACCGCCCTGGACGAAGTCCAGGTGCTCAACGAAGACCGCATCCTGCGTCGCTACCTGGACCTGATCAAGGCCACCCTGCGGACCAACTTCTACCAGACCGACGCCAACGGCCAGAACAAGTCCTACTTCAGCTTCAAGTTCAACCCGCACCTGATTCCCGAGCTGCCCAAGCCGGTGCCGAAGTTCGAGATCTTCGTCTACTCGCCGCGCGTCGAAGGCGTGCACCTGCGCTTCGGCAACGTGGCCCGTGGCGGCCTGCGCTGGTCCGACCGCGAGGAAGACTTCCGTACCGAAGTCCTGGGCCTGGTAAAAGCCCAGCAAGTGAAGAACTCGGTGATCGTGCCGGTGGGCGCCAAGGGCGGCTTCCTGCCGCGTCGCCTGCCACTGGGCGGCAGCCGCGACGAGATCGCGGCCGAAGGCATCGCCTGCTACCGCATCTTCATCTCCGGCCTGCTGGACATCACCGACAACCTGAAGGACGGCGCCCTGGTGCCGCCGGCCAACGTCGTGCGCCACGACGACGATGACCCGTACCTGGTGGTGGCGGCGGACAAGGGCACCGCGACCTTCTCCGACATCGCCAACGGCATCGCCATCGACTACGGTTTCTGGCTCGGCGACGCGTTCGCTTCCGGCGGTTCCGCCGGCTACGACCACAAGAAGATGGGCATCACCGCCAAGGGCGCGTGGGTGGGCGTGCAGCGCCACTTCCGCGAGCGCGGCATCAACGTCCAGCAAGACAGCATCACCGTGGTCGGCATCGGCGACATGGCCGGCGACGTGTTCGGCAACGGCCTGCTGATGTCCGACAAGCTGCAACTGGTCGCGGCCTTCAACCACCTGCACATCTTCATCGACCCGAATCCGGACCCGGCCACCAGCTTCGCCGAGCGCCAGCGCCTGTTCGACCTGCCGCGTTCGGCGTGGAGCGACTACGACACCAGCATCATGTCCGAAGGCGGCGGCATCTTCTCGCGCAGCGCGAAGAGCATCGCCATTTCGCCGCAGATGAAGGAACGCTTCGACATCCAGGCCGACAAGCTGACCCCGACCGAGCTGCTCAACGCCTTGCTCAAGGCGCCGGTGGACCTGTTGTGGAACGGCGGTATCGGCACCTACGTCAAGGCCAGCAGCGAAAGCCACGCCGACGTCGGCGACAAGGCCAACGACGCGCTGCGGGTCAACGGCAACGAGCTGCGCTGCAAGGTGGTGGGCGAGGGCGGCAACCTCGGCATGACCCAGCTGGGGCGTGTGGAGTTCGGCCTCAACGGCGGCGGTTCCAACACCGACTTCATCGATAACGCCGGTGGTGTGGACTGCTCCGACCACGAAGTGAACATCAAGATCCTGCTCAACGAAGTGGTGCAGGCCGGCGACATGACCGACAAGCAGCGCAACCAGCTGCTGGCGAGCATGACCGACGAAGTCGGCGGCCTGGTGCTGGGCAACAACTACAAGCAGACCCAGGCTCTGTCCCTGGCGGAGCGTCGCGCCTTCGCGCGGATCGCCGAGTACAAGCGCCTGATGAGCGACCTGGAAGGCCGCGGCAAGCTGGACCGCGCCATCGAGTTCCTGCCGTCGGAAGATCAACTGAACGAGCGCGTCGCTGCCGGCCACGGGTTGACCCGTCCGGAACTGTCGGTGCTGATCTCCTACAGCAAGATCGACCTCAAGGAGCAGCTGCTCAATTCCCTGGTCCCGGACGACGACTACCTGACCCGCGACATGGAGACCGCGTTCCCGCCGACCCTGGTCAGCAAGTTCGCCGAAGCCATGCGCCGTCACCGTCTGAAGCGCGAGATCGTCAGCACCCAGATCGCCAACGACCTGGTCAACCACATGGGCATCACCTTCGTGCAGCGCCTGAAGGAGTCCACTGGCATGAGCCCGGCCAACGTGGCGGGCGCCTATGTGATCGTGCGCGACATCTTCCACCTGCCGCACTGGTTCCGCCAGATCGAAGCCCTGGACCACCAGGTCTCGGCCCAGGTGCAGCTGGAGCTGATGGACGAGCTGATGCGCCTCGGCCGTCGCGCTACCCGCTGGTTCCTGCGCAGCCGCCGCAACGAGCAGGACGCGGCGCGCGACGTGGCGCACTTCGGTCCGCACCTGGCGGCGTTGGGCCTCAAGCTCGACGAGTTGCTGGAAGGCCCGACCCGCGAGGGCTGGCAGACCCGCTACACCGCCTACGTCGAGGCCGGCGTGCCTGAGCTGCTGGCGCGCATGGTGGCAGGCACCACGCACCTGTACACCCTGTTGCCGATCATCGAGGCCGCGGATGTCACCGGGCACGACGCCGCCGATGTGGCCAAGGCCTACTTCGCCGTGGGCAGCGCCCTGGACCTGCCGTGGTACCTGCAGCAGATCAGCGATCTGCCGGTGGCCAACAACTGGCAGGCCCAGGCACGCGAAGCCTTCCGCGACGACGTGGACTGGCAGCAGCGGGCGATCACCATCTCGGTCCTGCAAATGGCCGACGCGCCGCAAGACATGGAAGCCCGCGTGGCCCTGTGGCTTGAGCAGAACCAGAGCATGGTCGAGCGCTGGCGCGCGATGCTGGTGGAAATCCGTGCCGCCAGCGGCACCGACTACGCCATGTACGCGGTGGCCAACCGCGAACTGCTGGACCTGGCCATGAGCGGTCAATCGAGCCTGGTAACGGCCTGATCGAACGCTGAATGAAAAGCCCCGTATCGCGAGATACGGGGCTTTTTTATTGGCCTCGTTGTAGCCGCTGCCGAGCGCAGCGAGGCTGCGATCGACCGCGAAGTGGTCGTAAAACCGGGCAACTTGTTCTTCCTGACACACCGCATGCTCAGATTTTGCGAGGACTGCGCCGGAATGCCATCCTCCTCGATCGCAGCCTCGCTGCGCTCGGCAGCGGCTACAGGGGCAGGCCCGGTGTTGTCTGTACCGGCCTTATCGCGGGCAAGCCTCGCTCCTACGGTCTTCGCGATCTGTAGGAGCGGCCGGTCGACGCTCGATTGCCCGCGATCCGCGCAGCGGCCAGGCGCTTACTTGTTCAGCGGCGTCAGCACTTCGTCCTTGGCGTCCTTGAGCATGAACACCAGCAACTTGGCCGGCTTGCTGGCGCTGGCGTTGGCCGATACCGGGTGCTGCGAGCCGGCCGGCTCGTACCAGGATTCGCCGGCCTTGTAGGTGATGGCCGGTTCGTCGTTGACCCGCGAGGTGATCTCGCCTTCGAGCACGTAGGCGATGGCGGCGCCCCTGTGCATGTGCGGCACCGTGGCCTGGCCCGGGGCGTAGTCGACGGTGAGCATCAGCGCGGTCTTGCCGGGGAGGTTGGTCAGCGCGTGCTCCTGCAGGATCTTGAGCTTCTCCTGGCCGTACTCCAAGTCATGGGCGGTGGCGCCCAGGGCGGCGAACAGGGTCAGGCCGGCGAGGGCGCCGGCCAGGGCATTGAGGGTTTTCATGCGGGGTTCTCCGGTGCGAAAGGGGCCGACTCAAGGTAAGCCCGCTGGCGCGACCGGCCTATAACCAATCCCGGTAAAGAACGGCAGACCAATGCTTCAGTGGTCGAAATCCAGGGCGCAGGCCAGGCGTCGGGCCAGCAGGTCGATGAAGCCCTGGGCCGCCGGCAGGTTGAAGTGTGCCTGCATCTCGGCCGCGGAGCGCCACTGGCCGTGCACGCTCCAACGCTGCGGGTCGAGGTGGTCGCGGCGCAGTTCGTAGCCCAGGCAGCCGGGGGCCTGGCGCAGGGTCGCCAGCAGCTGGTTCAGGTGTTCGCCGAGTTCGTCCGCGCGGCCCTGGGCGGCGCGGATCCGAATGCTGTTGCTCGCGGTACTGGACATAACCAAGCCTCCGGAAATGCGCTGGCCGAGGCGCCGGGCGATGACGCGGCGCGAACGGCCGGGGGGAGGCTCAGGGTAGGGCGCCAAGGTGACAAGGCCAATAACCAATGCGCGGGAAAAGCCCGGGGCCAATCAGGCGATCTGGAGCAGGATGTCGCGCACCTTGTCCAGGGCCGGGTCGATGTCCAGGGTCTCGATGGCGCCGAAACCGATGAACAGCCCGTCCCTGGCCGGCTCCTGGTAAAAGAAGCCGTGCAGCGAATAGAGCCCGACCTCGACCTTCTTCGCCAGCTCCAGCAACAGCGGGATGTTCACCGGCACCTTGCACAGCGCCGCCATGTGGAAGCCGGCGCTGGACGGCACCGCCTGCAGCCAGGGCGAAAGGTCGCCGTTCAGGCGTTGCAGGATGCGCTCGCGGCGCCCGGCGTAGACCGTGTGGCAGCGGCGGATGTGCTTGAGCAGGTAGCCTTCGGCGATGAACTTGGCCAGGGCCCACTGCGGCAGGGTCGAGGTGTGGCAGTCGCTCAGGCGCTTAGCCTTGATCACCGCGCCGAGGATCGCCGGCGGCAGCACCGCGTAGCCCAGGCGCAACTGCGGCAGCATGGTTTTCGAGAAGGTCCCGACATAGGCCACCACGCCACGGCTGTCCAGGCTTTGCAGGGAGTCGGTAGGCCGCCCCTCGTAGCGGAACTCGCTGTCGTAGTCGTCCTCGATGACGATCGCCCCCAGTTCCCGGGCCCGTTCCAGCAGGGCCAGGCGCCGCGCGTGACTCATGGCCATGCCCAGCGGGAACTGATGGGACGGGGTGACATAGATCAGCCGCACACCGTCGGGAATCCGTTCCACCTGCAAGCCCTCGTCGTCCACCGGCACGCCGATCACCGTCGCGCCCTGGGCGTTGAACAACAGGCGCGCCGGGGTGTAGCCGGGGTCTTCCATGGCCACCAGGCTGCCCGGTTCCAACACCACCCGGGCGATCAGGTCCAGGGCCTGTTGCGCGCCGTTGCAGACCACGATGTCGGCATCGGTGCAGGCCACGCCACGGGAGAACGAGACGTGCCCGGCAATCGCGCTGCGCAGCGCCGGCAGGCCTTCGGGCTGGCTGTAGAAACCGCCGCCCTGGGCGATCCGCCGCAGGGCGTCCTGGGTGCAGCGCCGCCATTCTTCCTGGGGGAACTGGTTGCGTGTGGTGGCGCCGCCGATGAACTCGTAGCGCGAGGTGCCTTCCAGGGTCGGGTGGCGCAGGGGCGTGGGCAGCTCCTGCCATTTTTCCAGGCTCTGCGCGCAGGCCAGGTCGGCGGCGCGCTGCTTGCGTTCGGCCTTGACCGGCCGGGCGTTGACGAAGGTGCCGCGGCCGATCCGGCCGATCAGGAAGTTCTCGTAGGTCAGCAGGCTGTAGGTGTCCGACACGGTCTTGCGCGAGATGCCCAGCTGTTCGGCCAGCAGACGGCTGGGCGGCAGTTGCGCGCCGGCCGCCAGGCGCCCGCACTCGATGGCGTCGCGCAATTGCCGGTACAGCTGGTCGGCCAGGTCCTTGCGCCCGTTGATGACGACATGCAGTTCCATCGATGAGATTCCAGAACGATCGGTGCCCGCCAGATTACCCGCAAGGCCGGGTTTGGTGTAGCAGCCTACGGTGGACTGCCGATAAACCCGCGGATTGGCTATAGGGGTGGGCGGGGGCGGCCCTTAGGCTAGGAACCACATGATTGCAACGCTACGGTGCCCGCCGATGGAACCCCGTCTGGATTACTACACCGCCTCGCCGGAAGCCCTCAAGGGATTGCTGCTGCTCGAAGCCCAGAGCTTCGAGCTGTCGATCGAGAAGCCGTTGCTGGAACTGGTGAAGATCCGCGTCTCGCAACTCAACCACTGCGCCTTCTGCTGTGACATGCACGCGGTGCAGGCGCGGCAGAACGGCGAGGATGAGCGGCGCCTGTATGCCCTCTGCGTGTGGCGCGACTCGGGGCTGTTCAGCCCGCGGGAAAAAGCCGCGCTGGCCTGGAGCGAGGCGGTGACCCGCTTGCCCGAGGGCGCGGTGCCGGACTCGCTGTTCCAGGCCGTGCGCGGTGAATTCAGCGAGCGCGAGCTGGTCGACCTGACCGTCGCGGTGGCCGCCATCAATTGCTGGAACCGCCTGGCCGTGGCGTTCGGCCAGCAGCCCAGCCCCTGACCCCATTCTTTCAACCCAACCAAGGTAACTGTGATGAAACTGCTGCACGTCGATGCCAGCGCCAAAGGCGAACGTTCCAACTCCCGCGCCCTGGGCCGCCACTTCATCGAGCGGCTGCAAGGCCTGGGGGTCGATCTGCAGATCGACTACCTGGACCTGGCGGTGGACGCCCCGGCCCCTGTCAGCGAGGCCTTCGCCATCGCCACCTACACCCATCCCGAGGCCCGCACGCCGCAGATGCGCCAGACCCTGGCGGCCTCGGATGCCTTGTGCCGGCGAGTGATGGACGCCGATGCCTGCCTGTTCGCCATGCCGATGTACAACTGGTCGATGCCCTCGACCTTCAAGGCCTTCATCGACAGCATCACCCGCACCGAGCTGACTTACCTCAACACCCCGGACGGCATCGTCGGCCAGCTGACCCGGCAGAAGGTGCTGTTCCTCACCAGCCGCGGCGCCGACCTGCGCCCGGGCAACCCCATGGCCTGGATGGACGCCCTGACCCCGGCGCTGAAAGCCGCCTTTGCCTTTATCGGCGTGCGCAGCCCGCTGTTCGTCGATGCGCAGCCGCTGCAATTCGCCGACCCCGAGGCACGGGAGCAAGCCCTGCAGCGGGCGAGGGGCGAGTTGGATGTGGTGGCCAGGCAGTGGGCCGCCGCGTAACGGCGACGGCTGCGCCGTCTATCGCGGGCAAGCCTCGCTCCTACAGGTCATGCGTACCTTGTAGGAGCGAGCGGGCGGCGATCCGACTTGCCCGCGATAAGGCCCGAAAGGCCAACGCAAAACTCAAGGCCGCTGCGGCTTCACCGAACTGCCAAAGGTATTGCCCATCCGCGTGCCGGTGGCCGCCGGCGTGGATAGGCCCATCTGGTTCGGCGCGCGCCGCTCGATCGGCACCTGCATGGCCTCGCGGTTTTTCTGCGCGGCCTTGGCGGCGTCGGGGTCGTTGCCCATCTGCTTGCTCAGGCAGCCATAGTCCGGGGCCTTGTAGCCGCCCACGCTGACGTCGACGCAACCCTCGGTGGCCGGTGTGGCCTTGGGGGGGGCCGCGGCCTGGACGGCCAGCGACAGGGCACCGAGCAGCAGGCTGCCGGCGAGGGGGAAAAGGTGTTTCATCGGGGGCCTCCTGGCGGGCCCGCGAGGGCCGTTGTGGGCCTTGAGTGTAAAGCAAGGCCGGCCGCGCAAAGGTGATGGTTTTTTTGCGCGTGCGGTAACACCAGATTCATAAACTGGCCTCAGGATGACGGTTTTCAGGGACAGGTCAGCCGTGCAGCGACGCCGGGCGAAGGTCGGTTATCGGTGTTTCTTTCACGCGGGGTTCGCGCGCTGTGGCCTTGCGCTGCTGTTGGCGCTGGCGGTCGCGCCTGCCAGCGGCGCGACGCCTGTCGCGGCGGCGCCGGCCGACTCGCGGCAACGGCTGGACCTGGACATCGCCGCGCAAGACCTGGCCGACGCCCTGGAACTGTTCAGCCGTTCGACCGGGATGGCGGTGCTGGTCGACCGCGAGCTGACCCGCGGGCGCCGCTCGGTGCGGGTCCAGGGACGCTACAGCGCCCGGGATGCCTTGAGTCGCTTGCTGACAGGGAGTGGTTTGATGGCCCGTTACGCCCGTTCCGATGCCTTTACCTTGCAAGTCGCCCAGCTCAGCGATCCGCCCACCGCCAGCAGCGCGGGCGGCAGCGCCGGGGCCTGGGCCGGCAGCAGTTTCGCCAGTGCCCTGCAACGCGCGGTGGAGGCCGGCCTGTGCCGTTCGGAACTGACCCGGCCCGGGCGCTACCGTGCGGTTCTGCAACTGTGGATCGACCGCGGCGGGCATATCGAACACAGCCGCCTGCTCACCACCACCGGCGATCTGCAACGTGACGAGGCGCTGGTGCAGCGCCTCGCCGAGACCTGGGTCGAACGACCCGCGCCGAGTTCGCTGCGCCAGCCAGTGACCTTGCTCCTGTTGCCCGACAGCACAGGAAAACCCATGGATTGCCGACAACGGGAAGGAGCCTCCGGGGCATGAAGAATACCGGACACAGTCCGATGGTCAGGTTGTTCCTGACCTCCTATGACGACTTCAAGGCGCGCCTGCGCCGCCGGCTGGGCTCGGAGGACCTGGCCAACGACGTGCTGCATGAGACCTACCTGCGGGTCGACCGCATGGAAACGCCGCCGGACCTGGCCCAGCCCAATGCCTACCTCTATCGCATGGCCCTGAACATCGCCGCCGACCGCCGCCAGGCCGATGCCCGGCTGCTCACCGGCAGCGAGGTCGAGGAGCTGCTGCAGATCGGCGACGAGGCCCTGGACCCGTCGCGGGTGGTGGGCGGGCAGAAGGAAATCCAGTGCCTGCTCAAGGCGCTCTACGAGTTGCCGGCGCGGCGCCGGCGGATCTTCATCGCCGCGCGCCTGGAAGAGGCGCCGCACCTGGAAATATCCCAGCGCTTCGGCATTTCGACACGGATGGTCGAGAAGGAAATCAAGGCGGCCCTGGGCCATTGCGCCGCGCGCCTTGAAAGAAAAGTGATTCGGCGGTTCGGTCCCGGGGCCGGAAAACCGTCCTAGTCACTAGAGTCCCCCGAATAATCCGTGAGTACCCGCACGCTTGAACATCTTTAGCATCTCCACCTCTCGGGCCGCACCGGACCACCGCTTGCGCAACGAGGCCCAGGATTGGCTGCTCCTGCTGACGTCGGGGCGGGCTACTGCCGCCGATGCCCGGGCGCTGCAACAGTGGTGCGCGCAGAGCCCGCAGCATGCCGCGGCGTTCGAGCAGGCCAAGCGCCTGTGGCACGGGCTCAAGCCCGCGGCCGAGGCGTGCCAGGCCACAGGGCCGCGGCACTTCGGCCGGCGGGCGTTCCTCGGCGGCGCGTTGGCGGCCTCGGTGGCGCTGCTGGCGGTGCGGGTCTCGGTGCCCGGCGGTTTTGCCGGGCTCGGCGCCGACTACCAGACGGCGGTCGGCGAGCAGCGCCGGGTCGACCTGGACGACGGCCTGAGCCTGGAACTCAACACCCAGACCCGCCTCAGCCGCCGCGAACTGGCCGCCGGCGGGCAGGGCCTGGAGCTGCTCGAAGGCGAGGTCGAGGTGTCGAGTCGCGGTGCGCTGCCGGTTCGGGTCCAGGCCGGCAACGGCTGGCTGAGCGCGTCCCGGGCGCGCTTCAATGTGCGCAATACCGACCACAGCGTGTGCGTGACCTGTATCGACGGCGCCTTACAGGTCGAGGTCGGCGGCCGCCTGATCCGCCTGGACAGCGGCCGCCAGCTGACCTACGACAGCCAGCGGGTGGGCGAGCCGAAAGCGGTGGATCCGACGACGGTGATCGCCTGGCGCGAGCAGGTCCTGGTGTTCGACAACGCCACCCTCAACACCGTGATCGACGAAATCAACCGCTACCGCCCGGGCATGCTGGTGCTGCTCAACGCCGAACTGGGCAAGCGCAAGGTGCAGGCGCGTTTCAACCTCAACCAGCTGGCCGGCGTGGCCCTGCTGATCCGCGACGCCTACGGCGCCAAGTGCACCGAACTGCCGGGCGGGGTGGTGCTGTTGAGCTGATGCGTGGCAAGCCGGCACGAAACCGGTAGGCGCGAAGCCTGCTCGCGACGGCACCCGTTCAGACGCCCCGCAGCGCCTGCATCGCGGGCAAGCCTCGCTCCTACGGCCCACGGATTTCCGCGACTTTATACACCTACCCTGTAGCCGCTGCCGAGCCTTGGCGAGGCTGCGATCGGCCCGCAGGGCCGCCAAACCTGCTGCCGCGCAATAGCTGGAAAAACACGGTGCCTGCCTGGCGAGTCCTGCGGCCTCGATCGCAGCCTCGCCGGGGCTCGGCAGAGGCTACGGGGATGGGGTTCCGGCAGGTGGTTTCGCGGCGTTTTGGCATCGATGCAGATCGGTTCTTGCGGCCGACCTGCTTTGTGTAGCCGCTGCCGAGCGCCAGCGAGGCTGCGATCGGCCCGCAGGGCCGCCAAACCTGCCGCCGCGCACTATCTGGAAAAACGCGGTGTCTGCCTGGCGAGTCCTACGGCCTCGATCGCAGCCTCGCCGGGGCTCGGCAGCGGCTACGGGGATGGGGTTCCGGCAGGTGGTTTCGCGGCGTTTTTGGCATCGATGCAGATCGGTTCTTGCGGCCGACCTGCTTTGTGTAGCCGCTGCCGAGCGCCAGCGAGGCTGCGATCGGCCCGCAGGGCCGCCAAACCTGCTGCCGCGCAATAGCTGGAAAAACACGGTGCCTGCCTGGCGAGTCCTGCGGCCTCGATCGCAGCCTCGCCGGGGCTCGGCAGCGGCTACGGGAATGGGGTTTCGGCAGGTGGTTTCGCGGTGTTTTTGGTATCGATGCAAATCGGTTCTTGCGGCCGACCTGCCTTGTGTAGCCGCTGCCGAGCGCAGCGAGGCTGCGATCGGCCCGCAGGGCCGCCAAACCTGCCGCCGCGCAATAGCTGGAAAAACGCGGTGCCTGCCTGGCGAGTCCTGCGGCCTCGATCGCAGCCTCGCCGGGGCTCGGCAGCGGCTACGGGGGGAGTTCTTTGGCGGGTTAGTCCAGGGGGCCGAGCACCTGGCGGTAGCGCTCTTCGCCTTGCGGCGTCTGGCGCACCAGGCGGATTTCCAGGCCGGGCGGGTTTTCCTTGCGGTTGCCGCTGAGCTGGCGCCAGCCCTTGTCCCGGTCCCAGACCCGGACCTGCAGCTCGCTGACCTGCTCCAGCACCGCCACGGGGTTTTTCGGCGCGGGCAGCGGGTAGCGGTCCCGGGCCGGCGCCGCCGCGCGGTACAGGGTGTCGCCCTTGAGCCACCAGCGCACCCGTTGCAGGCCGTCGCCGGGTGTGGCCGCGCTGCGGATCACGTCCAGGCGGAAGGTGCCGCTGTCGGTGCCGCGCACAGTCAGGGCCGCCGGCACGTCGGCGGCTTCATTGTCGACCCCGGGCAGCGCCGGTTCCGCCAGTTCGACGCTGGCCCGCAGCGCCACGTCCCGCTCCAGCTGGTGCAGAGTGCGCAGCAGCACCTCGGTCTGTTCGCTGCTGGCCTGCAGATGGCTGTCGGCGCGGCTGACGCTGTCCAGGCCGCGCCAGGCGATCACGCTGACCACCGCCATCAACAGGATCGCCACCATCACTTCGATCAAGGTGAAGCCGCCTTGCCGGGGCGTTGGGCCGGCCCTCATGGCAGCGCCACCACACGCACCTGGCCGGTGGCCGAGCGCTGCACCGTCAGGCTGTACTGGCCGTCGGACAACTGCACCTGCAACGGCGCGTCGATCCACTCGGCATTGAGCACCAGGCGCGGGCCGGGCTCCACCCGTGCCTTGACCGAGGGGCTGGCCCAGCGCCGCGGCCGCAGCTGCGGGTCGTCCTTGAACCGATCGACACCGCGCCCGTCGTCGCTGGGGCGGCTGAAGGCGAAGCCCTTGGCGTCCGCCTGCCAACTGATCGGCCGGCCGTCCACCCGCGCCTCGGCCTGGGCCACCTGGAGCAGCTGGGCCAGGCGCTCGGCGTCCTGGCGCAGGCCCTGCAGCGGGTCGGGGCGGATGCTCAGGCTGATGGCGGCGCTGGCGATCCCGATGATCACCAGCACCACCATCAGCTCGATCAGGGTGAAGCCCTGTTGTCGGGATGGGGTCATGGGCGCGCCTCCTGTGCGTTGCTTTTTATCCTGCCCGGCGAATGTGAAATAAAAACGTGACCATTGCGCGCTAGGCTGCCCCTACGGACAACAGGAGGTCCTTGCCATGGCATTCGTCCATCGATTTTCCCCGCCGCAGCTGGTGCAGTCCCTGGCGCTGCTGGCGATAGTGGCCGGGGTGGCGACCTGGTCGTCGCTGCTGCTGACGCCGGCCGAGTCGCGCACCCCGCAGGCGCCGCCGCAAACCCTGGCGGCCCAGGCCCGGAGCCCGGCGCAGCAGTGGTTTTCCAACCAGCCGCTGGTGCTGGACATCAAGGTCACCGGGCTGTTGGCCAGCCCCCGGGGCGCGGTGGCGATCCTCAGTCTCAACGACGCGCCGCCGCGCAGTTTCCTGGTGGGCGAGCGCCTAGGCCAGGGCGTGCAATTGGTGGCGATCGAGGGCGACGGCGTGGTGATCGAGCGCGGCGGCGAACGCTCGCGGGTGGAAGTCGGCAAGTTGCCGCAGGGCCTGGTTCTGCCGGTGTTGATCCGGCAATAAGCACGCACCAGGCGCGGCGTGCCTGGTGCACCGCGTTGTCCCGATCGCCGGCAAGCCTGGCTCCTACAGTCCGAGGCGGACATGCATTGGCGGCAACCCCCGCACCTGTAGGAGCGCAGCTTGCGCGCGAGGCGTTGTGCCTGATGCACCGCGTTGTCCCGATCGCCGGCAAGCCTGGCTCCTACAGTCCGAGGCGGACATGCATTGGCGGCAGCCCTCGCACCTGTAGGAGCGCAGCTTGCGCGCGAGGCGTCGTGCCAGACACACCGCGCTGCCCTTAACGATTGGCGTTTTTCGGCATACGGGCGAGCAGGGTGTCCAGGCGGGCCAGGGGCGGGGCCTCGCGGCTGCGGTCCAGGACCTGCACGCTGACCCTGGCCAGGCGCGGGTCGGGGCTGGGTCCGATGGTCTGTTCGCAGCGCAGCTTGAGCCGGCCCTGGTCGCATTCCAGGCTCTTGCTGCCCGGCGGCAGGCGGCCTTCCAGGCGCAGCTGGGCCAGGTGCGACTGGGCCGCCAGCAGGGCGATGGACTTGTCCCGCAGCAGGCCGTTGCTCTGGGTCATCAGGCCGGCCACGCGCACCGCCGCCGACATGGCCACGGCGATGATCGCCAGGGCGACCAGCACTTCGATCAAGGTGAAACCCTGCTGCCTGGCAGGTGCTCCGGAGGCTGGCTGGCGTGGGCCCGGCATGGATGTCTCGCAGCGTGGATGAAGGCTTGCAGGCTAACCGGCAAATTTGACCGATTGGCTACGGGCGCTCCCGAGCAACGTCAATATCACTGACATATTTTCTTGCAACACTGCGCGACGAATCGAAATCAAGCCAAGGAATGTCGAGATGGATGTCGTGTACCGCAAGTCGCAGCCACAGCCCCGGTTTCAGCCCCGACGCCCGCGCGGCCAGGGCGGTTTCACCCTGATCGAGATCATGGTGGTGGTGGTCATCCTCGGGATCCTGGCCGCCATGGTGGTGCCCAAGGTGCTCGACCGTCCGGACCAGGCCCGCGCCACCGCGGCCAAGCAGGACATCGGCGGGCTGATGCAGGCCCTCAAACTCTATCGCCTCGACCACGGCACCTACCCGAGCATGAACCAGGGCCTGAAAGTGCTGGTGGAACGCCCCGCGGACGCCAAGAACAGCAACTGGCGCTCTTACCTGGAACGCCTGCCCAACGACCCCTGGAGCCGTCCTTACCACTACCTCAACCCGGGCGCCAACGGTGAAGTCGATGTGTTTTCCCTGGGCGCCGACGGCCAGCCAGACGGTGACGGCGTGAATGCCGATATCGGCTCCTGGCAGCTATAAGCGCCGCCATGACAGCCCGTTCGCCGAGCGCGGCGCAACAGCGTGGCATGGCCATTATCAGCGCCTTGCTGATCGCCGCCGTGGTGGCGGTGATCGCCGGCGGCATGCTCACCCGCCAGACCCTGTTCACCCGCGCTCTGGAGAGCGAGCAACTGCGGGTCCAGGGCAGCTGGCAGCTGCAGGGCGGCCTGGAAGTCGGCCGCCAGCGCCTGTGGGAAGACCGCCAGCGCGACGTGCTGACCCGTCCCGGCCAGGCCTGGGCGCGGCCGATCCAGCTGGCGGCGCTGGGCCCGGGCAGCGGGCCGTTCGAAGGCCGGCTGGAAGACGAGCAGGGCAAGTTCAACCTGCGCAACCTGCTGGCCAATGACCGCCTGGACCCGTTGCAGATCGAGAATTTCCAGCGCCTGTGCGCGTTGCTCGGGGTCAACGCGGCGGTGGGCCAGCGCATCGGCCAGCGGGTGATCGCCTCTTACCCGCGGCTGTTGGGCCCGGAAGGCGCGGCGCCGGCCGCCAGCGGATTGCACAGCGGCCGCGACACCTCGCCGGACGCCGCGCGCAAGCCGCTGCTGGCCAGGCAACCGATGCTGCGCAGCCTCGACGACCTGCTGGGCATCGAGGGCGTCGACGAACCGCTGCTGGCGCGCCTGGCGCCCTTTGTCACCATCCTGCCGGCCAACACCTGGCTCAACGGCAATACCGCCAGCGCCGAAGCCCTGGCGGCGACGGTGCCGGGGCTGACGCTGCCGCGGGCCAGGGCGCTGATCGCCGAGCGCGACAGCGGGCAGTGGTTCATCAACCAGGGCGACTTCATCAACCGCCTGCGCCTGCCCGAGGTGCCGGCGGACAAGGTGCGGGTCGGCATCACCAGCGAGTGGTTCCGCCTGCAGGGGCTGGCCCGCGGCGAGCGGCGCCGGGTCAGGCTGCTGGCGTTGCTGCATCGCAGCGAAGACAACATGCCGCGGGTGATCTGGTCGCGGGTGGGCGTATGAGCCGCCTGCGCGTCAGCCTGCCGCCGCTGCACAGCCTCACGGCCCAGAGCCAGGTCAGCCATGCCTGGCTGGATCGCCAGGGGCAAGTCAGCGAGGGACGGATCGGCCGGGCCAGCCTGATGCAACTGGGGCAGACGCCCAAGGTGCCGGCCGTGGAGTGTTTCCTGCACCCCGAGGACAGCCTGCTGGCGAGCATCGAGCTGCCGGCCCTGGCGCCGGCCAAGGTCAGCGCGGCGGTGGCCTGCGCCGCCCAGGCGCTGATCCTCGGCCAGAGCGACGACATGCACGTGGCCCATGGCCCGCGCGACGCCGAGGGCCAGGTGCCCATCAGCTGGTTACCACGCACGGCGCTGGCGCAGCTGGGGCAGGTACTGGAACAGGCCGGCCTCAAGCTGCGCGGCCTGTACCCGGCGCCCTATGCCTTGCCGGTGCCGCTGAGCGGGCAGGTGACGGCCAGCCTGCTGGAGGGGCATTTACTGCTGCGCCACAGCCCGCAGCAGGGCAGCGTGCAACCGCTGCCCGAGGAAGCCTTGCAGGCATTGCTGGCCAACGGCGCCGGGTTGCAATGGATTGGCGACGGGGCCCCGGAAGCGGCCCTGGCGCACCTGCCGGACAGCCAGCGCTGGACCGGCCCGCTGCCCGACTGGGGCCTGCACGGTGGCGTGCAAAACGCCGGGCGGCGCCAGCCGGGCTGGGGCCGCGCCGCGGCCTTGTGCGCGGCGGCGCTGGCGGTCTGGACCCTGGGCCTGAACCTCTACGCCGCGCGCCAGGCGGACCAGGGCCAGCAGCTCAAGGCGCAGATGAGCCAGCGGGTGCGCCAGGTATTTCCCCAGGTGCCGGTGATCCTCAACCCCCTGCAACAGGCGCGTCAGCAACTGGAGGCGCAGCAGAACGGCAGCGGCGGCGACGCCCCGCAGAGCTTCAACAGCCTGGTGCAGCAGGCGGGCAACGCCATGCCGTTCATGGTCGGCGGCGTCGAGCAACTGAACTACGCCAACGGCGAACTGCAACTGAGCCTGCTCGGCGACACCCGCGTGCCACCGCCGGACAGCGGCTGGCAGGGCCTGCTGAGCCAGGCCGGGATCGAAGCCAGCCCCGGCGACCAGGGCTGGACCCTGCGGGTGGGCAGCGGGGCCGCCGGCGCCGCGCCGATGGCCGCCGACGACAGCGATGCCAGCGAGGAAGACGACGATGAATAAGCAGACCCTCGGCCGCTATCGCGAGCGCTGGCAGCGCCAGGCCAGCCAGGCGCGGCTGTACTGGAACGGCCTGGCGCTGCGCGAGAAGCGCCTGCTCGGCGGCGCGTCGGCGCTGCTCGGCGCGGTGCTGGTGTGGCTGCTGCTGATCGAGCCGGCCGTGAAGAAGATCGATTACTGGCAGGCCGAGATTCCCAAGCTGCGCTCCCAGGCCGAGGCCCTGGAAGTGCTGCTGCACCAGGCCGGCGGGCCCCGTGGCGACGCGTCGGGGCAGAACCTGGAGCAGGCCCTGCGCCAGACCCTGGACGCCGCCGGCCTGCAGGGGGCCTACCAGTTGCAGGCGGCGGACGAGGGCGAAGCCCAGGCCTGGCACTTGAGTTTTCAAGAGGCCCCGGCGGACGCCGTGGTCGGTTGGCTGCTGGGCAATCCCCGGCAGTTTTCCCTGGAAGTGATGGAGGCCCGCCTGCAACGCGCGGGGCCGGCCGACATCGATGGCACGGCAGGCAAACTGTCTGGAACCGTTCGCATGGATCAGGCGCTGGGCGCTAAGGAAGCTTCATGAAGTGGTCAGGTGGTTTTTCCCCACGCCAATCGCGCAAGGCCCTGTCCTGGTGCCTGCTGGCGCCGTTGGCGCTGGCGCTGGCGGCGTGCACGAACAACAAGGAACCGCAGGCGCCGCTGCTGGTGGACAGCGAGCTGGGGCGGCCCCTGGCCGAAACCAATCGCCAGGGCGGCGATGTGGTCGCCGAGCGGGAAAAGGCCCAGGCGCAACAGACCCAGCGGCCCAGGTACCAGCATCCGATCAGCCGCAGTGCACGCCCTTCCGGCGCGAGCAGCAGTACCGGCAACACGGTGGTGCGCAACCCCCTGGGCGACCAGCCGGTGCGCCTGAATTTCGTCGACGTCGATATCCAGGCCGTGGTCCGGGCCCTGGCACGCTCCACTGGCCAGCAGTTCCTGGTGGACCCGCGGGTCAAGGGCAACCTGACCCTGGTCAGCGAGGGCGAGGTGCCGGCCCACCAGGCCTACGACATGCTGCTGGCGGCGCTGCGCATGCAGGGTTTCAGCGTGGTCGACGTCGGCGGCGTCGCCCAGGTGGTGCCCGAGGCCGACGCCAAGCTGCTCGGCGGGCCGATCTACAACGCGAGCAAGCCATCGGCCAACGGCATGCTGACGCGCACCTTCCGCCTGCAATACGAGAACGCGGTGAACCTGATCCCGGTGCTGCGCCCGATCGTGTCGCCGAACAACCCGATCAACGCCTACCCGGGCAACAACAGCATCGTCATCACCGACTACGCCGAGAACCTCACCAGGGTGGCGCAGATCATCGAGGGCATCGACATCCCCAGCGCCCTGGACACCGACGTGGTGGCGGTGCAGAACGGCATCGCCGTGGACATCGCCGGGATGGTCTCCGAGCTGCTGGAGGCCCAGGGCGCCGACCCGACCCAGAAGATCAGCGTGGTCGGCGACCCGCGTTCCAACTCGATCATCATCCGCACCGGCAGCCCCGAGCGCACTGAGCTTGCGCGCAACCTGATCTACAAGCTGGACAACGCCCAGAGCAACCCGAGCAACCTGCACGTGGTGTACCTGCGCAACGCCCAGGCCGGCAAGCTGGCCCAGGCCCTGCGCGGCCTGCTCACCGGCGAGAGCGACAGCGGCACCGGTGACAACGCGCGGGCCATGCTCGGCAGCATGGGCGGCAGCCTCGGGCAGGGCGGCAGCAGCGCCAGCGGCCAGAGCGGCAGCGGCAGTTCCACCGGCGGCAGTTCGAGCTTGGGCAGCAGTAGCAGTTCCGGCAGCGGCTATGCCCAGGGCGGCAGTGGCGCCAGCAGCCAGGGCGGCACCCAGGGCGGCGACCAGAACACCGCTTTCAGCGCCGGCGGCGTGACCATCCAGGCCGATGCGACTACCAACACCCTGCTGATTTCCGCGCCGGAACCGCTGTACCGCAACCTGCGGGAAGTCATCGACATGCTCGACCAGCGTCGCGCCCAGGTGGTGATCGAAAGCCTGATCGTCGAAGTCGGCGAGGACGATGCCGCCGAGTTCGGCGTGCAGTGGCAGACCGGCAACCTGGGGGGCAGCGGCATCATCGGCGGCGCCAACCTGGGGGGCAGCGGCCTGAACCTCAACGGCAAGACCAGCATCGACGTGCTGCCCCAGGGCCTCAACCTCGGCCTGGTCAACGGCACCGTGGATATCCCCGGGATCGGCAAGATCCTCGACCTCAAGGTCCTGGCCCGGGCCCTGAAGACCAAGGGCGGGACCAACGTGCTGTCGACGCCGAACCTGCTGACCCTGGACAACGAGGCGGCGAGCATTTTCGTCGGCCAGACCATTCCCTTTGTCACCGGCAGCTATGTCACCGGCGGTGGCGGCAACAGCAACAACCCGTTCCAGACCGTGCAGCGCGAGGAGGTGGGCCTGAAGCTCAATGTGCGGCCGCAGATTTCCGAGGGCGGCACGGTCAAGCTCGACATCTACCAGGAGGTCAGCAGCGTCGACCAGCGCGCCTCGGTGCAGGCCGGCACCGTGACCCAGAAGCGCGCGATCGATACCAGCGTGCTGCTCGACGACGGGCAGATCATGGTCCTGGGGGGCTTGCTGCAGGACGGCTACAGCCAGAACAACAACGCGGTGCCGTGGCTGTCGACGATCCCGGGGATCGGCGCGCTGTTTCGCAATGAGAGCCGTTCGACCACCAAGACCAATCTGATGGTGTTCCTGCGGCCCTACATTATTCGCGACAGCGCCGCGGGGCGCAGCATTACCCTCAACCGCTACGACTTCATGCGCCGTGCCCAGGGCGGCCTGCAGCCGGAGCGCAGTTGGGCCATGCCGGATATGCAGGCGCCGCAGTTGCCGACGGCGGAGCAGGGGGTGCCGGGGGCGGTGCCGACCTCGGCGCAGCAGCCTCGCGCCACGATTCGGGCTGTGCCGGTTAAGCCGGTGATTACGCAATGAACGGCGGCGAGGGCTGCGCCACCCTGGCTTTTCGTAGCCGCTGCCGAGCGCAGCGAGGCTGCGATCGGGCGCGCAGCGGCCGCCAGGGCGGGCAGCGCGGTGTATCAGGCGGATCGAGGCGGATGGTTTTGCGTCTGCTGCGCAGCCGATCGCAGCCTCGCCGGGGCTCGGCAGCGGCTACGGGGATGGTGCAGACGTGCGCGTGTAGCCGCTGCCGAGCGCAGCGAGGCTGCGATCGGGCGCGCAGCGGCCGCCAGGGCGGGCGGCTCGGTGTATCGGGCAGAGCGAGGTGGAGGTTTTTGCGTCTGCTGCGCAGCCGATCGCAGCCTCGCCGGGGCTCGGCAGCGGCTACGGGGATCACCGTCGAATCCAGGCCGACCGGCAGGTCGCCTTGCTTTAGCAACGGATATGTACACCGCCAAGGCCAGGAGGCCCTCCCATGAACCCACAACTCCCCTACGCCTGGGCCAAATCCCAACGCATCCTCCTGCGCCATAGCGAGGAGGGCGCCGTCCTCCTGGTCTGTTCCTCGACCCCCGGCTGGTCGATCAGCGAGGTCCGTCGCCAGTTCGGCCCGGCGCGGCTGGAGCGGGTGCGCGACGAGGAGCTCGATGGCCTGTTGGCCAGCGCCTATTCCGATACCGGCAGTGCCGCCGCGGTGGTCGGGGCGGCGGAGAACGAAGTCGATCTCGACCGCCTGATGCAGGACATCCCGGAAATCACCGACCTGCTGGACACCCAGGACGGCGCGCCGGTGATCCGCATGATCAACGCCTTGCTGACCCAGGCCGCGCGGGACGGCGCCAGCGATATCCATATCGAGCCCTATGAAAGCCATTCGGTGGTGCGCTACCGGGTCGACGGCACCCTGCGTGACGTGGTGTCGCCGCGCAAGGCGCTGCATGGCGCGCTGGTGTCGCGGATCAAGATCATGGCCCAGCTGGATATCGCCGAAAAACGCCTGCCCCAGGACGGCCGCATCGCCCTGCGCGTGGCCGGGCGACCGATCGATATCCGCGTCTCCACCGTGCCCACCGGCCACGGCGAACGGGTGGTGATGCGCCTGCTGGACAAGCAGGCCGGGCGCCTGCAGCTGGAGACCCTGGGCATGGACCCGCAACTGCTGGCCAGGCTCGACGGTCTGATCCGCCAGCCCCACGGCATCGTGCTGGTCACCGGGCCCACCGGCAGCGGCAAGACCACCAGCCTCTACGCCGCCCTGGCGCGGCTGGACGCCAGCACCAGCAATATCCTTACCGTCGAAGACCCGGTGGAGTACGACCTGCCGGGCATCAGCCAGATCCAGGTCAACGCCAAGATCGACATGACCTTCGCCCTGGCCCTGCGCGCGATCCTGCGCCAGGACCCGGACATCATCATGATCGGCGAGATCCGCGACCTGGAGACCGCGCAGATCGCCGTGCAGGCCTCGCTCACCGGGCACCTGGTGCTGGCGACCCTGCACACCAACGACGCGGTGTCGGCGATCAACCGCCTGATCGACATGGGCGTCGAGCCGTTCCTGCTGGCCTCGTCGATGCTCGGGGTGCTGGCCCAGCGCCTGGTGCGCCGCCTGTGCCCGCAGTGCAAGGAAGAGGACCCGAGCGCCCCCGGCACCTGGCGCCCGGTGGGCTGTCCGGCCTGCAACCAGATCGGCTACAGCGGCCGGACCGGCATCCATGAGCTGTTCTGCGTCGACGACGATGTGCGCAGCCTGATCCACCAGGGCGCCGACGAGCAGGCGCTGAGTGCCGCCGCCCGCCGCGCCGGGATGCTGAGCATGCGCGAGGACGGCGAGCGCTGGGTGCGCAGCGGCGCCACCGCCCCCGAAGAAATCCTCCGTGTGACCCGGGACGCCTGATGAACCGTTATCGCTACGAAGCCGCCGACGCCCTCGGCAAGATCGAGTCCGGGCATCTGGAGGCCGACAGCCAGGGCGCGGCCTTCGCTGCGTTGCGCAGCCGCGGCCTGACCGCCCTGGCGGTGCAGCTGGAGGGCGGTACGCCCAAGGCCGGAGGCGGCGGCCTGTTCAGCGCCAAGCTGTCGGACAACGATCTGGCCTGGGCCACCCGCCAGCTGGCCAGCCTGCTGGGCGCCAGCCTGCCGCTGGAGGCGGCGCTCAGCGCCACGGTGGAGCAGGCCGAACGCAAGCACATCGCCCAGACCCTCAGCGCGGTACGCGCCGACGTGCGCAGCGGCATGCGCCTGGCCGAGGCGCTGGCGGCGCGGCCGCGGGATTTCCCGGATATCTACCGCGCGCTGATCGCCGCCGGTGAAGAGTCGGGCGACCTGGCCCAGGTCATGGAGCGCCTGGCCGACTACATCGAAGAGCGCAACACCCTGCGTGGCAAGATCCTCACGGCCTTTATCTATCCGGGGGTGGTGGGACTGGTCTCGGTGGGCATCGTGATCTTCCTGCTCAGCTACGTGGTGCCGCAGGTGGTCAGCGCCTTTTCCCAGGCGCGCCAGGATCTGCCGGGGCTGACCCTGGCGATGCTCAACGCCAGCGACTTTATCCGCGCCTGGGGCTGGCTGTGCTTCGGTGTGCTGGCCGGTGGTTTCTGGAGCTGGCGCCTGTACCTGCGCAATCCGCTGGCGCGCCTGAACTGGCACAGCCGGGTGCTGCGCCTGCCGCTGATCGGGCGCTTCGTGCTGGGCTTGAACACCGCGCGGTTCGCCTCGACCCTGGCGATCCTCGGCGGTGCCGGGGTGCCGCTGCTGCGCGCCCTGGAAGCGGCGCGCCAGACCCTGTCCAACGACCGCCTGAGCCAGAGCGTCAGCGACGCCACCGCCAAGGTTCGCGAAGGGGTCAACCTGGCCGCCGCGCTGCGGGTGGAAAAAGTCTTCCCGCCGGTGCTGATCCACCTGATCGCCAGCGGCGAGAAAACCGGCGCGCTGCCGCCGATGCTCGAACGCGCGGCGCAAACCCTGTCCCGCGACATCGAACGCCGCGCCATGGGCATGACCGCCTTGCTCGAACCGCTGATGATCGTGGTCATGGGTGGGGTGGTGTTGGTGATCGTCATGGCGGTGCTGCTGCCGATCATCGAGATCAACCAGCTGGTGCAATGACCAACCCTGTAGGAGCGAAGCTTGCTCGCGATGGCGTCCGTCCAGGCAGACCGCGGCGCCTGCATCGCGGGCAAGCCTCGCTCCTACGGATTGTGAGTTTCGTATGCGAACGCTCTGTAGCCGCTGCCGAGCCCCGGCGAGGCTGCGATCGAGGTGGGCGGCATTCCGACGAAGTCCTCGCTAAACCTGTGCACGCGGTTTGCCAAGAAAAACAGCGCGGGGTTGCCTCAACATTTTTTCTGCCCCGACGCCCGCCACCCGAGCCGCCATCCCGGCGAACTCGGGTTCCTCGTTCTGTCATGCGCGAACCCGGGTATCGACCCCGGCCCAACCCCCGCGCCGCGCCCAGCCGCAAGCGGGCACAAAGCCCACGGAAACCTCGCTGTCACCTGCGCGCAAACCCTTGCGCCAGGGCCCTCGAACACCCGAGAAAAGTTTTGAAAATCAAGCGCTTCCTCCCGAGGTTTTTTCCTTTATCTGTCACCGGAAACTGCGAACTTCTTACCCATGGCCTCACCCACACAACGCTCTCCGAGCAGGGCAGAGGATCTGAGCGCCATGGCGTCATGCAAGAACCATTGACCTCCGTATACACACGACGAAAGGAGATTCTTCATGTTTAAGCGCACTATGATCGCGGCTTCCCTGGCCGTAGCCGCCCTGGCTTCGGCTCAATCGATGGCTGCTGTCGTTGGTGGCGGTGCCACTCTGCCTCAACAGCTGTACAACACTCCGGGCGTACTGAGCGCCGGTTTCAGCGCCTACTTCGGCGTCGGCAGCGGCGGCGGCAAGACCGCTGTGCTGACCAACAACATCGGTGTGCTGAACTCCGGCCTGCCAGCCGGCACCACCGTCGACTACGCCGGCAGCGACTCGATTCTCAACGCCACCGAAATCAGCACCTACCAGGCTGCCCACCAGTCTCCGGGCGTACCAGCCACTTCCCCTGACAACTGGGGCCCGCTGCTGCAATTCCCGTCGGCCGCCACCTCGGTGACCATTCCTTACAACAAGGCCGGCACCACCAACCTGAACCTGACCAGCGAGCAACTGTGCCTGGCCCTGTCGAGCAACAACGGCGCCGCCCGCACCTGGGGTGAAGTGCTCGGCACTTCCGATACCACGCCGGTGCGCGTGGTGTACCGCTCCAACAGCAGCGGCACTTCGGAAATCCTCACCCGTCACCTGAACAACCGTTGCGCCTCGCTGTTCACCACCGTCAGCAGCACCTTCGCCAACGCCCAGCCAGGCGCCAAGCCTGCCACCTGGATCGGCGTCACCAGCAGCGCCGCTGTCGCCAGCACCGTGGCTTCCACCGCCGGTGCCATCGGTTATGTCGGCCCTGAAGATGTCGACGCCACCAACAACGCCGTCGTGGCTCGCGTCAACGGCCTGCTGCCTACCGTAGGCAACGTGCAGACCGCCCTGAGCACCATCGCGCCTCCATCCACCGCCGCCGACCGCGCCGACCTGACCAAGTGGGCACCGGTACTGCCTAACCCGGACAGCGGCTACTCGATCGTCGGCTACACCAACTTCATCTTCGGCCAGTGCTACAAGGACGCTGCGGACGTCACTTCGATCCGTACCTTCCTGGGCAAGCACTACAACGCCACCTTCGCCAACAGCAACGACCAGGCGATCATCGACAAGAAACTGATCCCGCTGACCGCGGCCTGGAAAACCGCGATCCGCGGTGCCTTCATTCCGCCAACCAGCGCCCAGGGCGTGAACAACGCCAGCGTGTGCAACGGTATCGGCCGTCCAGCCTGATCCAGGCCGCGGTTCGCTAGCTGCAACACCGATCGGCAACGGCGCCCGCCGTTGCCGATTTTTTCGTCCAGCGAATTTCCAGCTGCCGGCGCCCAGCGCCCGGCAGCGCAGGGGGGTGTCATGTCCCGATATCTGTTGCTGGCCCTGGCCGGGGCCTTGGCCGGCCTGGTCGGCGCACCGGCCTCGGCGGCCCTGGACGGTGGCGGCTCGTACCTGATGCAGGGCTTCTACAGCAGCCCCGGCGTATTGCCGCCGGCGGCGGGGCCCTACCATGCCGCCGGCAGCGGCGCGGGCAAGCAGGCGCTGCTGAACAACGACAGCCAGGCCCTGGTCCCGGGCTCGCCCCAGCGCTTCTCCGTGGATTACGCCAGCAGCGAATCCCGGCTCGCTGCCGTCGAGTTCGACCACTACCGTGGCGTGCACCAGGCACCGGGGGCCGTGCCCGGCTCGGCGGCGGACTGGGGCCCGCTGATCCAGGTGCCGGTGGCGATCACCTCGGTGGCGCTGCCTTACCGGGTGCGCCAGGCCAGCGGCCAGCCAGTGACCGACCTGGACCTGAACGGCGGCATGCTCTGCGGCCTGTTCGCCGGCACCCTTACCCGCTGGAGCGAGATCGACCCGGGCTATGCCAACGTGCCGGTGAAGGTCTTCTACCGCGCCGACCGCAGCGGCACCAGCGAGTTGCTCACGCGCCATCTCAACAGCCTCTGCCCCCAGGCGTTCCGCGTCGGCAACCTGTTCGCCACGGCGCACCAGGGCCCGCTGCCCGCGCACTGGCAGGCGGTGAGCAGCGACCAGGCCCTGCAGGCCGCGGTCGCCGCCAACGACGGCGCCATCGGTTATACGGGCCCCACGGCCCTGGACATCACCAGCAACGCCCAGGTGGCGCGGGTCAACGGCCTGTTGCCGCCGACAGCGGGCGATCCGGTCGGCCTGGCGCAGCTCGCTCCGCCGAGCAGCCCCGCCGAGCGCGCCGACCCGTTCAAATGGGCGCCGGACATCGCCAACCCGGCCTATGGCTACGCCATCGTCGGCTACAGCTACCTGCTGTTCGGCCAGTGCTACCGCGACCCGCAGGACGCCGTTGCCCTGCGGGTTTTCCTCGGGCGCCACTTCAGTGCCAACCCCGAGGTGAGGCACGACGCCCAGCTGAGCGCGCAGCACCTGATCCCGCTCCCCGCCATCTGGAAGAGCGCCATCCGCAACGCCTTCATCCCCCCCACGAGCGCACAAGGCCTGAACAACCCCAGCGTGTGCAACGGCACCGGCCGGCCGCGGTGAGCGCACAGGCGGATGAAGTTTTCATGACAAAGGTTCGGTGCCGGGTGGCGCCAACCGCCTATTAGCGAGCGCTGTGTCTGTCACCGCGGATGCAGCCGCCGACCTCTTTCGCGACGATGTAAAAGGATAAGTGAGCGATGCGCCTCGGTAAGCCCAACCCTGTTCTGAAGTCCGCCAGCCGCGGCGAGGCATTGCCTGTCCTGCGCCTCCATCCGTTGGCGCATGCCATCGCCCTGTTGCTGGTGGCGGGTAGCGCCCAGGCCGACACGGCGTTCAGCGCCGGCTGGTTCGCCAGCAAGGGCGCGGCGCAGCAGGCGGTGGGGGCGGGCGCCGTGGCGGGGAACCTGCCGCGGCCCGGGTCGCCGCCGCCCCTGGCCCAGCAACTGAAGGCCAACCAGCAGTTGCAGCAGTCGTTGAGCAACGTCAATAACACCGTGGCGGCGATCGCCGCGCAGCAGGCGGCCCAGGCGGCCGGGCGGCGTTCGGCCCTGGTGGCGGCGGCGAGCATTCCCGACGGCTTGGGCGAGGGTGGGCTCAAGGTCGACGAGAACGCCCTGACCAAGGGCTGGACCAACGCCCGCAACCCGCTGCAGACCCAGGCCGACGGCAAGACCACGGTGAGCATCGGCCAGACCGCGGACAAGGCCATCCTCAACTGGGAAACCTTCAACGTCGGGCGCAACACCACGGTGGATTTCCAGCAGCAGGCCGACTGGGCGGTGCTCAACCGGGTCAACGACCCGCAGGCGCGGCCCAGCCAGATCCAGGGCCAGATCAAGGCCGCCGGCACGGTGATGCTGGTCAACCGCAACGGGGTGATCTTCAGCGGCAGCAGCCAGGTCGATACCCGCAACCTGGTGGCCGCCGCCGCGACCATCAGCGACAGCCAGTTCCGCGAGCGCGGGCTGTATGTCGACAGCAGCGGCTCGCAACCGACCTTCACCGACGCCGCCGGCAAGATCCAGGTGCAACAGGGCGCGCTGCTCCAGACCCGCACGCCGGGGGTGTCCACCGAGTCCGGCGGTTATGTCCTGCTGCTGGGCAGCGAGGTGGACAACGCCGGCAGTATTGTCACGCCCAAGGGCCAGACGACCCTGGCGGCCGGCGACAGCTTCTACATCCGCAAGGGCGCCGGCACCGCCGGCAACACCACCTCGACCACCCGCGGCAACGAGGTGGCCAGTACCCGCAAGGCCGGCAGCCAGGCCGGCACGGTCAGCAACAGCGGCCTGATCCAGGCCGCCACCGGCGATATCACCCTGACCGGCCACCAGGTGCAGCAGAACGGTGTGGTCCTGGCCACCACCTCGGTGGACAGCCGCGGCACCGTGCACCTGCTCAACTCGGCCAGCGACAGCGGTTCCAGCGTGACCCTGGGCCAGGGCAGCCACACGGCGATCCTGCTGGACGCCGCCAGCGGCAGCGCCCTGGACGGCCAGCGCAGCGCCGGCCTGAACGGGCTGGGTGGCCCCGGCAACACCATCGGTGGCGCCTTCGACAACCTCAGTACTGTCGTCGACCGTACCGACCAGTCGCGGGTGGAGATCGTCAGCGGCGGCACCGTGGATTTCCAGTCCGGCTCCAGCACCCTGGCCACCGGCGGCCAGGTGGCGGTCAGCGCCGGCCAGCGCAGCCTGGTGCGCGACGGTGCGCTGATCGATGTGGCGGGGGCGGTGGGGGTCAAGGTGGCCATGGAGGCCAACAGCGTCAAGGTCAATATCCAGGGCAACGAGCAGCGCGATGCCGCCGGCAACCGCGACCGGGGCAGCCTGAACAACAACGATGTGTGGGTCGATGTGCGCGAGCTGGTGTATGTGCCGGCGGGGACCAACGGCTACGCCACGGACCGCTGGTACACCGCCGGCGGCCTGCTGGAGGTGGGCGGCTACCTGGGCACCCAGGCCCACGGGGTGGGCGAGTGGATGGCCCAGGGCGGCAGCGTGACCTTCAGCGGCCGCGACGTGGTGACCCAGGCCGGGTCGAGCATCAACCTGTCGGGCGGCACGCTCGACGTGCAGGGCGGCCTGGTGCGCCAGACCTGGCTCAAGGGCCCGGACGGGCGCCTCTACGAGTTGTCCCGGGCCCCGGGCGACATCCTCTACAGCGGTATCTACAAGGGCTACGAGGACAGCAGCCAGCGCTGGGGCCAGACCGATTACTACTACAACCCGCTGATCGCGCCGCAGCAGCGCTACGAAGAGGGCTACAGCGTCGGCCGCGATGCCGGCAGCCTGGTGATCGGCACCGGCAGCGCGGTGCTCGAAGGCCAGTTGCTGGGCAGCACCTACCAGGGCGATCGCCAGACCCAGGCCGCCAAGGCCGGGCTCGACGGCTACAGCCAGACCCAGAACGCCGTGGCCCGCGGCGCCCAGTTGCTGGTCGGCAGCTACACACCGTTCTGGCACAAGGACAGCGGCACCTTGCAGAACGCCTTGCAGGCCACCGACCGCACCCTCAAGCAGGTGGTCCTGGCCCCGGGGCAGGTCGCCCAGGCCCTGGACATCGGCCTGGACTCGGCCCTGGGCGAACGCCAGGGGCGGCTGCAACTGGACACCGGGCTGCTCAACGGCTTCGACCTGGGGACGGTGCGGATCGCCGCCTATGAGCAGGTGACGGTCGACGGCGACCTGCGGGTCGGGGCGGCGGGGGAGATCGGCCTGCACGGGCCCCAGGTACGGGTCAATGCCGGGCTGACCAGCCATGGCGGGCGTATCGCCCTGGGCAATGTGCTGTTGCAGAGAGGCTCGCCCGGCGCCCCCCTGGAAGACACGCAGATCGGTTCGACTGGCGGTCCCCTCGCCAGCCTGGTGCTGGGCGAGCGGGCGCGCCTGGATGCCAGCGGCCTGTGGAGCAACCTGTTACTGGCGCCGCAGGACAACTCGGGCCTGGCGTTTATCAACGGCGGTAGCGTGTCGCTGCGCAGCCGCGGCGACCTGACCCTGGCCGCCGGCAGCCAGGTGGATGTCAGCAGCGGCGCGGCGCTGCTGGTCAACGGCAGCCTGCGCGGCGGCAAGGGCGGCGATCTGACCCTGGCGGCCAATGCCGGCACCAGCGCCAGCCTTGGCGTGCTGAGCCTGGCCGGCCAGCTCAAGGGCCAGGGCGTGAGTGGCGGTGGCACCCTGAGCCTGCAGGCGGGCCAGGTGCGGATCGGTGGCGCCGCAGCGGCCGAGGCCAAGACCCTGGTCCTGGCCGAGGACTTTTTCAACAAGGGCTTCGGCGCCTACGACATCACCGGCAACCAGGGGCTGAAGGTCGCCGAGGGCGCCCGGGTGGACGTGCGGGCGCCGGTCTATGCCCAGGCTGCCGGCACCGCCAGTGTCGCCAGCGGCGAGCCGGCCGCCGATGCCTTGCAGACCTGGTTGCCGGACGCCTACCAGGAGGATCCGCTCAAGGGCCGCCTGAGCCAGCGGGCGGGTGCCAGCCTGACCCTGCAGGCCGGGGGGCTCGCTCCGAGTGCCGCCGATAGTGCCAGCGTGGTCCTGGACGTCGGCCAGGGCGCCGCCTTGCGGGTCGACGATGGCCAGTCCATCGCCTTGCGCGGCATCGGCCAGGTCAACGTTGACGGCGAGTTGATCGCCCATGGCGGCAAGGTCTCGATCAGCGCCACGCGCATGCCGCAGGTGGACGGCGAGGCCCTGAGCGTGGCGCATCAGCGCTCGATCCGGCTGGGCGAACAGGCTGTGGTGGATGTTTCCGGGCGCGCGGTCACGGCCCTGGATGCCCAGGGCCGGCGTTACGGCAAGGTCAGCGACGGTGGCAGCATTGTCATTGGCGGCACCCTGGACCCGGCCACGGGCCGCGCGGCGGCGCCGGACCTGTTCGTGCAGCTCAAGGCCGGTTCGCGCCTCGAGGCTTCCGGTGCCCAGGCGACCCTGGATATCAAGGGCGCCGGGCCGATGACCCTGGCCAGCAATGGCGGCAGCATCAGCCTCAGTTCGCTCAATGGCCTGCTTCTCGACGGCGACCTGCGCGCCGCCGCTGGCGGCCAGGGGGCGGCGGGCGGTAGCCTGGCGGTGGTCCTGGAGACCGCCGCCTATGATTACGGCCAGTTGGGCAGCGATGCGCCCCTGGTCGCGCGGGAACTGCGGCTCAGCCAGCGTCGTCAGGCGCGCGAGGGCAGCGCTTCCGGCACCTTGGCCTATGGACAGGGCAACCTCAGCGTGGAGCAGGTCGACGCCGGCGGCTTTGGCAACCTGGCGCTGCTGAGCCATGGCCAGATCAGTTTCGACGGAGATATCGACCTGGCCCTGGGCCAGAGCCTGCAACTGTATTCGGCCTCCCTGGGGCTGGCCGAGGGCGCGGCGGCCGATACCCGGGTCAGGCTCGACGCCCCTTATGTGCGGCTGGCGGAGGTCGCCAAGAACACTAACGGCAGCCCGGTGGTGACGGTGCCGGTGGTCCGCGGTGGCACCTCGACCCAGGCGACCCAGGCGCAATTGCGCGTGACCAGCCAGTTGCTGGATATCCGCGACGAGGTCAGCCTCGGCGCCCACGGCAACATCAACCTGCGCAGCGGCCAGGTGCCGCTGGACCAGCGCGGCTTCGCCACGATGGAGGTGCACAGCACCGGCGACATGCGCCTGCTGCGCCCCACCGGCGCGACGCCGCTGACCCGCCTGAGCACCCCGGGCGACCTGAACCTGACGGTGGCCCAGCTTTACCCGCAGACCCTGGCCCGTGCCGAGATCCGCGCCCGCCACCTGGGCATTGGCCGCAGCAGCGTCGAGAATCCCGCGGTGCCTTATTCGGCCTATGGCAGCCTGTTGCTGTCCGCCCAGAGCATCGACCAGGGTGGGGTGGTCCGCGCGCCGCAGGGCAGCCTGGTGCTGGGCTTCAACGGCGGCCCGCAAGACAACAGCTCGACCGTGCGCCTGCTACCCGGCAGCCTGACCTCCCTGAGCGCGGCGGGGCTGGTCATGCCGTTTGGCGGCACGGTGGACGGCCAGACCTGGACCCAGGACGGCAAGCCGCTGGCCGAGAGCCTGCTCAACCCCATCCTGGGGGCCGACTGGCTGACCCTGACGTTGGTGGGGCAGTCGATCGATGTCCAGGGCGGCGCGGTGGTGGACCTGTCGGGCGGTGGCGAACTGACCGGCGCCGGCTTCGTCTCCGGGCGCGGCGGTTCTACCGATGCGCGCTTCAACCCCTTGGTGCAGATCGGCGCCGACGGGCGCTTCAGCCTGCCGGGGCGAGCCAGCAACCCGGTCTACGCCATCGTCCCCGGCCACCAGGCCGGTTATGCCCCGGGCGCCGGGCAGAGCGGCGCCCAGGATCCGCTGGTCGGCCAGCAGATCACTCTGGACGCCGGGGTGCCTGGGCTGGCCCCAGGGGTCTATACCCTGTTGCCGGCCAACTATGCGCTGTTGCCCGGGGCGTTCCGCGTCGAGCTCAACGGCGCCGCGGGCCTGGCCGCCCAGCAGCCGGGCCTGGCGATGGCCAACGGTTCCTGGAGTACCTCGGGCCGCTTGTCGGTCCTCGGCACCTCGATCCAGGACAGCCTGTCGCGCCAGGTGATCCTGACCTCGGCCGACGTGTTGCGCCGCTACTCCCAATACAACGAAACCTCCCTCAGCCAGTTCCTCGCCAACGACGCGGCGCGCCTGGGCATTCCCCGTGCCGCGCTGACCGCCGACGCCAAGGGCCTGACCCTGAATCTGTTGCAGAACCAGACCGGGCAGGCGTCCTTCACCTATGCCGGCACCAGCCGCTTCAGCCCGGACAAGGGCGGCTACGGCACCGTCGCCAGCGTGCTCAGCCAGAACCAGAGCTCACAGCTGGAGATCGTCGCCGGCGGCCCGAGCGCGGGCTTTAGCGGCACCTCGATCGACGCGGCGCAGCTCAATGCCCTGGGCGCGGCCAGCCTGCGGATCGGCGGCAACGGCTTGCGCCAATATGGCCAGGGCGGCAACTACATCGCCTTCAGTTCCAACCTGAGCGACCTGACCCTGCGTTCGGGGGCCGTGCTGTCGGCCCCTGAAGTGATGCTCCTCAGTGGCATGACCACCGGGGGCATCGTGGTCGAGCAGGGCGCCGGGATCGATACCCTGGGGCGCGGCCCCAGCGCCTACGACTCCCGCGATGGCTTTATCTACGACCCCGGCCGGACCAGCCTGCTGGCGGTGTCCAACGGCTGGCTCGACCTGCTGCCGCCGACCCCGGCGCAGAACGGCCAGGTGGGCCCGGGCAGCATTCGCATCGGCAGTTGCGCCGGCCAGTGCAGCGGCGTGACCCAGCTGTATTCCGAAGGCACCCTGGCGGCAGCCACCAACAACCTGTTCGAGCTGGGGGACGAGGTGCGTTATGGCACCCGCAACCTGACCCTGGCGGTGGGCGGGGTCAATATCGGCAGCAGCCAGAGCCTGGCCGACGCCGCGGCGCGCCATGCCCTGGCGCCGGGCCTGACCCTCAACCAGCAGGTGCTCGACCGCCTGCTGCGCGGCGACCGCGAGCGCGGCGCCCCGGCCCTGCAGACCCTGACCCTGAATGCCCGGGATTCGCTGAATTTCTATGGCTCGACGCAGTTGAGCACCCTGGACCCGGTCACCGGCGTCTCCAGCCTGGGCAACCTGATCCTCGGCACGCCGGCGATCTACGGGTATGGCGACGCCGGGGATGTGGCCAGCATCCGCACCGCCAACCTGACCTGGAACGGCGCGGCCGGGTTGCCGGGCACGGTGATCAACCAGGGCGCCGGCACCGGCAGCGGGCGCCTGGAACTGGCCGCCGAACGCATCGAATTCGGCTACGGCCCGCAATCGCAACCCGACAGCCTGGCGTCCTTCGACCGCCTGGCCCTGGGGTTCGCCACCGTCGACCTGCGCGCCAGCCAGCGCCTGACCGCCAATCACAAGGGCAGCCTGGCGGTCTACCAGAGCCAGGGCGCCTACGAGAGCGGCAAGGGCTACCGCTACAGCGGCGGCGACTTGAATATCGTCACGCCGTTGCTGACCGGCGAAGCCGGCTCGGTGAACCGGATCAAGGCTGGCGGCGATATCCGCATCGCCGGCGCTGGTGGCGTGCCCGCGCCGATCAACACCCTGGGCGGCGAACTGGCGCTGCAGGGGCGCAGCATCAACCTGGACACTGCGGTGGTGCTGCCCAGCGGCAAGCTGAGCCTGCTGGCCGAGCGCGACCTGGTACTGGCGGACCATGCCCGGCTGGACCTGGCCGGGCGCACCGTGGCGTTCAACGACCTGAACAAGTACAGCTGGGGCGGCGATGTGCTGCTGGAAAGCCGCGGCGGCGATATCCGCCAGGCTGCCGGCTCGCGGATCGACCTGTCGGCACAGAACAACAAGGCCGGGACCCTGAGCGCCATCGCCCTGGACCCGGCCGCCGGCCAGGTCGAGCTGGCGGGGGCGATCCTCGGCGGCAGTTCCGGGCATTACGACGCCGGCGGCACCCGGGTGGCGTACAAGGCTGGCGCAGTGGATATCCGCGCCCAGGGCGTGGGGGATTTTGCCGCTCTCAACCAGCGCCTCAACGACGGCCAGGTCTATGGCGCGCGCAGCTTCCAGCTCAAGCAGGGCGACCTGCAACTGGGCAACGAGCTCAAGGCCGGGGAGATCAACCTGTCCCTGGACAATGGCCGGCTGACGGTGCTCGGCACCGTGGATGCCAGCGGCGAACAGGTCGGCAGCATCCGCCTGGCGGCGCGCAACGGCCTGATCCTGGGCGGCTCGGCGCTGCTCGACGCCCACGGCACGCAACTGCGGGTCGACAGCTACGGCAAGATCATCGACGCGCCGAACCGCGCGGTGGTGGAACTGACGTCGGGCGACGGCCGCCTGGTGCTGGCCGAGGGCAGCCGCATCGACCTGCGCCACGGCACCGCCGCGACCCCGGGCAGCCAGCCCGGGCAGCATGACGGCCAGGCCCGGGGCACCCTGGAACTCAATGCGCCGCGCCTGGGCGGGGTCAGTAGCGGCGATATCGATATCGACGCCAGCGGCCGCCAGCAGATCGCCGGGGCTCGCTCGATCGCGGTCAATGGCATCTGGCGTTACGACGACAGTGACAGCGACGCCGTGCTCAAGGACGGCAGCGAGGCCGTCAGCGGCAAGCCGTACCGGGTGATCAACCAGGCGTACATGGACCTCAAGCACGCCCAGAGCACGGCCTTCATCGACGCCGCGCTGAGCAACCCCACGCTGCTCGACGGCAAGCTGGCCGGCCTGACCGCGGGCGGTTACGACGATGCCCTGCACCTGCGCCCCGGGGTGCAGCTCAGCAGCGAGCGGGACCTGGTGATCCAGGGCGACCTGGACCTGTCCGGCTACCGCTACGCCAGCCTCAATCCGCATTTCGCCCGGACCGCGGTCTACGGCTCCGGCGAGACCGGCAGCCTGGCGATCCGCACCGCCGGCAACCTCGAAGTGCGCGGTAGCCTGACCGATGGCTTCACGCCACCGCCGGCGACCCCGGACGACGCCGGCTGGGTATTGCTGCCGGGCAAGCAGCCGTTTGGCGGCGAGCTGGTGGTGCCGGGCCTGGGTGTGACGCTGGCCGACGGCACGCTGTTCCTCGGCGGCAAGACTCTCAACTACGACCTGCCGCTCAAGGCCACCACCTTCGCCAGTGGCGTGGTGCTGCCCACCGAAGGGCGCCTGGCGCAAGCGCTGACCCTGGAGGCCGGCAGCGTATTGCGCGGCGAGGTGCGCGCCGCCGACGGCAGCCTGCTGTACGCCGCCGGCACCTTGCTGGAACAGGCGGTGACCCTGCCGGTCGGCACCCGGCTCGGCGCCGGGACCCTGCTGGGCAGCCGCACCACCTTGCAGGCCATGCTCTGGCCCAAGGGCGTGGCGCTGCCGGCGACCCTCGATCCGGCGACCGGGCAGCAGGATACGTTTGCCCTCAATGGCGACCTGGCGCTGAAAGCCGGCGCGCTGATCCCGTCGCAGACCGAGGTCAAGCTGCCCAACGGCGCCTTGTCGGTGGCGCTGCGCCCGGCCGACGGCGAGCGCCAGGGGCGCAACTGGGCGGTCGCCGGGCTGCTGCCCGAGGGCTCGCAATCCTGGTCGCTGCGCCTGGTCAGCGGCGCCGACACCGCGGCTGCCGACACCCGCAGCGTCCGGCCCGGGGTGGTCGATGGCCAGTTAATCCTGGCCGATACCCATTACTCGCTGTTCCGGGACCGCGAGATCGTGCCCGGCAAGCCAGGGGGCAATTGGGTCTGGGGGCCGGAGGCGGAGAGTCCGGACTGGAGCTGGTTGGGTGGCGTGGTAGGGCAACCGCTGACCCCGGAAGACCTGGCTAACGGTTATTGCGACTGGGCCCCGGGACTCTGCGAGTTCAAGCCCAGTGTCGATCATTGGGTCTGGGGGCCTGAAGCGGAAAGTCCGGACTGGAGCTGGCTGGGGGGCGTGGTGGGGCAACCGCTGACCCCGGAAGACCTGGCGAATGGTTATTGCGACTGGGCGCCAGGGCTCTGTGTGTTCAAGCCGGGCGAGCCGGGCGAACCCGACAAGCCGGGAGAGGTGATCGCGGTGCGCGCCATGGCGCCGATCTTCAGCGTGCTGCGCACCGGCACCGGCGACCTGGACCTGATCGCCGGCGGCGACCTCGCCATGCAATCGGTCTTCGGCGTCTATACCGCCGGCACCCAGTCCCCGACGCGGGGCGCGGGTTTTGCCGCGCCCCGCGGCGTGGGCAGCAAAGGCACGGTGCTGGGGGCCTACGACAGCCTCTCGCTGTACCAGGACGCCAACTACAAGGCCGGTTTCGACGAGCAGGTGGCGGCCTACGAAAAGCTGGTATCGGGCGATAGCCTCTACCAGGCCTGGTACCCGGAGCAAGGCGGCAACCTGTTGCTGTCGACGGCGGGCAGCCTGCGCGGCGATGCCCTGGGCAGTACCTGGGACCAGGACCAGAGTACCGGCAGCAGTGCCCTGTCGAGCGTCGGCACGGGCAATTGGTTATGGCGCCAGGGCAGCGGCTCGGCGGCGCTGGACCAGGCGGTCCCGAGCGCCTGGTGGATCAACTTCGGCACCTATGTCACCCCGACCGTAGGCGTGCCCATGCCCCAGGTCACCGGCTTCACCGGGATCGGCACCCTGGGCGGTGGCAATCTGGACGTCCGGGTCGGCGCCGATGCCGGCACCTTGCTGCGGCGTGGCGACCGTTCGACCCGGGCCGCGCCGCGCAGCGAGGCGCTGATCCTGGCGGTGGGCGGCACCGGGCGGGTGGCCGCCGATGGCAGCCTGGCCCTGACCGGGGGCGGCGACCTCAAGCTGAACATCGGCGGTGGCCTCAATCCTTCCCTGGACGCCCGGGCCTCCAGTGTCGGCGGCGGGGCCGCGGTGGGGCAGAACCACGACTTGAACGGCGCGCTGATCAACCTGCGGGGCAATGTGCAGGCCAATGCCGGGGCCATGGGCGGCATCCAGCAGAGTTTCGGCCGCTTCAGCCTCAATCAGGACGCCCGCGAAGTGCGGGCCTACGATCCCTATTCGGCTTCGGTGGCCAATGCCACCGGCGGGCTGGTGATCATTCCCGGCGACGCCACGGTCAGCCTGAATACCCGTGGCGACCTGGTGCTGGGCGGTGCGGTCGATCCGGGCCGCACGCGGCAGCACAATACCTCGGCGTTCAGCCTGGACGGCACCGCCTACGCGGGCGGCGGCAACGGCTGGTTTTCGCTGTGGACCGAGCACACCGCCATCGACCTGTTCGCGGCGGGGGGCAACCTGACGCCTTCGACCCAGGCCGGCGAATTGGCGGTGGGCAACAGTGAGACGCCACGCAGCCAACTCAATACTTCGCCTACCGACCGGCGCTTTATCTATCCCTCGATCCTGCGGGCCGTGGCCCCCGGCGGCAACCTGTACTACGGCTCTTCGGCGCTCTACACCGGCAGTGGCCAGAGAACCTCGGCGTATTCCCTGGTACTGGCGCCTTCGCCCGGCGGTCAGTTGCAGCTGCTCGCGGGCGGCTCGATCTTCGCCGGTGGCTACGCGCTCAACCAGTCCGGGGCCGACAGCCGCCTGTTGCCGACGCCGTTCGCGCCGGCCTTCGAGGGGCGCACACAGGACAGTGACGAGCGCTTGCTGGTGAGCAACCTCAGCGCCGACGGTTTGTCTTCCACCCAAGGCATGGGCAACTTCCCGCTCTTCGCCTTTGGCGGCGACACCCTGACCACCCTGGACGGTCGCCGGGACCCGGCGCGCTTCTATGCCATGGCCGGCGACCTGGTGGGCATCCGCTCGGGCGAGCAACTGAACTTCAGCGCTTCCGGCCTGCGTCCGGGCCAGACCTGGTACGACGCGGCCGCGCCGGTCTGGATGCGGGCGGGCCGGGATATCGTCAACAGCGGCACCCAGCTGGGCCAGGCCACGGCCATCGTGCCGTTGCTGGGTGGCGGCACCAGCAGCGGCAACCTGTTCGTGCACAGCGACCCGCTGGACATCTCCCTGGTCTCGGCCGGGCGCGACATCCTCTACAGCAGCTTCAATGTCGCCGGGCCCGGCCTGCTGCAAATCAACGCCGGGCGCGATATCCGCATGGAAGACAGGGCCTCGGTCACCAGCCTCGGCGCCCTGGTGCCGGGCGACAGCCGGCCGGGGGCGAGCATCGTCCTGCAGGCGGGGGCCGGCGCCAGTGGGCCGAACTACGGGGCTTTCGTCGCGCGTTATCTCGACCCGGCCAACCTGGCGAGCGACAGCGCGTCGCTGGCCGCGCAACCGGGCAAGGTGGCCAAGACCTACGAGACGGAACTGGCCAGCTGGCTGAAGCTGCGCTACGGCTTCAGCGGCAGCGCCGAACAGGCCCGGGCCTACTTCGCCGGCTTGCCGGCGGTGGAGCAGGGGCTGTTCGCGCGCCAGGTGTATTTCGCCGAACTGCGCGCCGGCGGCCTGGAATACAACCAGGCCGATGGCCCGCGCCGCGGCAGCTACCTGCGCGGGCGCAACGCCATTGCCGCGCTGTTCCCGGACACCGACGTGGCCGGCAACCCGATCGTCTACCAGGGCAACATCACCCTGTACGGCGGCGCCGGGGTGCACACCAACCTCGGCGGCGATATCCAGATGCTCGCCCCGGGCGGGCAGCAGGTGTTCGGCATCGAGGGTGAGGCGCCGCCGGCCACCGCGGGGGTGATCACCCAGGGCCAGGGCAATATCCAGCTGTACGCCAAGGGCAGCATCCTGCTGGGCCAGAGCCGGATCATGACCACCTTCGGCGGCTCGATCCTCGGCTGGTCGGCCGAGGGCGATATCAACGCCGGGCGTGGTTCCAAGACCACCGTGGTCTACACCCCGCCCAGGAGGGTCTATGACAACTGGGGCAACGTGACCCTGTCGCCGTCGGTGCCGAGCACCGGCGCCGGGATCGCCACGCTGAACCCGATCCCCGAGGTGGCGCCGGGGGATATCGACCTGATCGCGCCGCTGGGCACCATCGATGCCGGCGAGGCGGGCATCCGCGTCTCGGGCAACGTCAATATCGCGGCCCTGCAAGTGGTCAACGCGGCGAACATCCAGACCCAGGGCAAGTCCTCGGGGATCCCGGTGGTGGCAGCGGTCAACACCGGCGCCCTGACCTCGGCCAGCGCGGCCGCGTCTTCGGCGACCCAGGCCGCCGAGGACGTGGCGCGGCAGCAGCAGGCGGCATCGCGGCAGAACCTGCCGTCGGTGTTCACCGTGCAGGTCCTGAGTTTCGGCCAGGAACGCCTGGCGCCCAGCCAGGACGGCGCCAGCCGGGCCAACCCGGGCTACAACCCGGACAGCCCGGTGCAGGTCCTGGGTGCCGGACCGCTGAGCGACCAGGCGCGGCAGCAGTTGACCGAGGAAGAGCGGCGGCAACTGACCTTATAGGTTCTCTCGTGGCAACACTGTTCGGGGCGATCGTCGATCGCCCCTTTTTTTTGCCCTGGCACAAAGGCGTGCGCCTTCTCGTAGAAAAGGCAGCGAAGGCTCTAGCTCAAGGGTTCTACGCGGCGGCCAAAAACCGTCAACCGACCAGGGAGGCGCGTGGCGTATCAAGCGGTCCGACGAATGATTGACGGCAAAATAATGGCAAATTAACATCGCGCCACTATTTTGATATCAGTTGTGTCGAGGGATCGAACATGTACTCACCCGCCCTCGCGGGGAGGTTGTGCCTGGCTTTGCTGTGCCTGACTCCGCTGCACTCCGTTCATGCCGCTCCCACCCCCGGTGATACCGACCTGATCCGCGAACGCCAGGACCGCCTGCTCGAAGAGCAGCGCCGGCGCCTGGAAGAACTCAAGGACCTGCCCGGCAAGGAGGCTGTTCCCGAGGCCCCCGCGACCCCTGTCGATAGCCGCTGCTTCGTCATCCGGGACATCGAGCTCAAGGGCGCCGACAGCCTCGGCGCCGACGAGCAGCAGCGCCTGCTCAAGCCCTACATCGGCCAGTGCCTGGGCGTCAGCCAGCTCAACGAACTGCTCAAGGTCATCACCGACCGCTACATCGACAAGGGCCTGGTCACCAGCCGTGCCTACCTGCCGCAACAAGACCTGTCCACGGGCCATTTGCAGGTGCTGGTGGTCGAAGGCCGGCTCGAAGGCCTGAAGGGCGCCGAGGGTAGCCAGCTGTCGGACCGTGAGCTGTCCATGGCCTTTCCCGGCCAGGTCGGCGAGCGGGTCAACCTGCGGGAAATCGAACAACTGGTGGATCAGCTCAACCGCCTGCCGTCGAACCAGGCACAGATGGAGCTGGCGCCCGGCGCGGCCGTCGGCGGCAGCACGGTGCTGGTCAAGAACACCCCGCAGAAGCCCTGGCGGGTCGGCCTGTCGCGCAGCAACGACGGCCAGCGCAGCACCGGCGAACAGCAGTGGGGCACCACCTTCGACTGGGACAGCCCGCTGGGGCTGGCGGACCAGCTGGCGTTGCGCGGCGGCCACGATGCCATGAGCGACCACCAGCACACCTCCAACAACGCCATGCTCAATTACAGCCTGCCCTGGGGCTGGTGGAACTTCAGCTACACCTACAGCCAGAGCGAGTACCGCTCCCAGGCCCAGGCCAACGGTTTCAATTTCAAGCAGACCGGCGACAGCCAGAACCATCAGTTGCGCGCCGAGCGCGTGATCTATCGCGACGCGCTGAGCAAGACCTCCCTGAACGCCGGTCTGGCCTACCTGCGCACCAACAACTTCATCGAAGACAGCAAGCTCAAGCTGAGCAGCAACCGCCTCAGCGAAGCCCAGTTCGGCCTCAACCACGGGCGTCGGGTCGGCAGTGCCTTCGTCAACCTCGACCTGGGGATGCAGAACGGCATCGGTGCCTTCGATGCCCAGGGCAACGACCACCCGGGGCCGGGCGAGCCGAATGCGCGCTACCGCAAATACACCGCCACCCTGAGCTATTTGCAGCCGTTCAAGCTGTGGGGCGAGTCCCTGAGCTTCAGCAGCCTGATGACCGGCCAGCGCAGCGAAGACGTGCTGTTCAGCCCGCAGCGCACCAGCCTGGGCGGGCAGTCGTCGATCCGTGGCTACAAGGATCAGTCGCTGTCCGGCGACAGCGGCGGCTACTGGCGCAACGACCTGCGCTGGAGCCGGCCGGTGACTCTCGGCTGGTTGCGCCCGGTGTTCGCCGAATACGGCAGCAGCCTGGGCTACGACCAGGGCGTGATCCGCGGCGACCGCTACAACGGCGACCGCCACGGGCGGATGTCGAGCAACTCCCTGGAGCTGTTCGCCCGCGGCCAGCACCTGGCTACCAGCGTGACCTTCGCCCATTCCCTTGAACGTCCGGATGCTCTGAGCGAGCGCGAAGCGCCGATCTACTTCCGCCTGGACTTTTTCCTCTAAATCGCGTTTTCCCGAGACTTCGACATGGACGTTCGCCACTTCGCCTTCCTGGCCCGCCAGCCTTCGGCTGCCTTGCAAACCCGCGAGCACTTCTGCGGCATGCCCAAGCGCGGCCTGGCGTTCGTCCTGGCCAATGCCCTGTTCTGGCAACCGCTGTGGGCCCAGGCCGAAGGCATCGTGGTCAGCGCGCCGGGCACCAGCCTGGGGCAGGCGGGCAACGGCGTGCCGATCGTCAACATCGCCACGCCCAACGGCAGCGGCCTGTCGCATAACCAGTTCCAGGACTACAACGTCGGCCAGCAAGGGCTGATCCTCAACAACGCCACCGACCGCACGCAGAACACCCAGCTGGGCGGGCTCATCGTCGGCAACCCCAACCTCAAGGGCAGCGCGGCCAGCGTCATCCTCAACGAAGTCAACGGCGGCAGCCCGAGCCAGTTGCGCGGCTACACCGAGGTGGCGGGGCAGTCGGCCCATGTGATCGTCGCCAACCCCTATGGCATCAGTTGCAACGGCTGCGGTTTCATCAACACCCCCAAGGCCACGCTGACCACCGGCAAGCCGGTGATCGAGAACGGCCAGCTCGGCCGCTATCAGGTCGACCAGGGGCAGGTGAGCATCGAGGGCGAAGGGCTCAACGCCAACAACGTCGACAGTTTCGAGATCATCACCCGCAGCGCCAAGATCAATGCCCGCATCCAGGCGCGCAACCTGGCGCTGGTCGCCGGCCGCAACGATGTCGACGCCCGCACCCTGGATGCCACTGCCCGGGCCGACGATGGCAGCGCCAAGCCGGAACTGGCCATCGATTCCTCGGCCCTGGGCGGCATGTACGCCGGGGCGATCAAACTGGTGGGCAGCGAAGCCGGGGTCGGGGTGAAACTCGACGGCAAGTTGATTGCCAGCGGCGGCGATATCCAGCTCGATGCCAACGGCCAGTTGCGCATGGTCGAGGCCTCGGCCTCTGGCGCGGTCAACGTCAAGGCCGCCAGCCTCGATGCGCAAGGGCCGGTCTACGCCGGCAGCACCCTCGAGGTGCAGACCCGCGGCGACCTGACGAGCCGGCAAAACCTCGCCGCGCGCGACCGCATCGCCCTCAGCGCCGGTGGCCGCTTGAGCAACGGCGGCATCATTGAGGCCGGGGTCAATGCCGATAACAGCCGCAACGCCAATGGCGATGTCAGCCTTGTGGCGCAGGACCTCGACAACAGCGGCCAGAGCGTGGTCGCCAGCCGTCGTCTGACGATCGCCACCGCGCAGACCTTGACCAACCAGGGCGGCACCCTGAGTGCGGGGCAGGGCGCCAGCCTCAAGGCCGGCACCCTGGACAACCGCAACCAGGGCCGGGTGCTGAGCAGCGCCGACCTGAACCTCGAAGCCGACCGATTGCTCAATGCCCGGGGCGGGCTGGTGAGCAGCAATGCTCAGCTGCACGCCAACCTGACGGCGCTGGACAACACCGCTGGCGAAATCTCCAGCCTCGCCGGGGTCATGCTGAATGTGGCCGCCCTGGACAACGTCGCCGGCCTGATCGCGGCGGGGAGCACGCTGGACATCAATGCCAGCGGCGCCTTCAACAACCAGGCCGGGCGCCTGGCCGCCCGGCAAGACCTGCAACTGGTCGCGGCGTCCCTGGACAACAGCCGGCAGGGCTCGATCGCCAGCCAGGGCAGCCTGGGCCTGACCACCCGCGGGGCACTGGACAACCATCAGGCGGGCCAGATTCAGAGCACTGGCCGGGCACAGGTCACGAGCGCCAGCCTGGACAACCACCAGGGAGGCGTGCTGAGCAGCAGCGATGCACTGAGCCTGACCAGTGGCCAGGTGAACAACAGCGAAGGCGGCCGCATCGCCAGCGCCATGGCCCTCACCGCCAGTGTCAGCGGCCTGGACCAGCACGACCTGGGCCAGTTGAGCGGCGTCTCGGGCCTGACCCTGGACCTGAACAATGGCCTGCTGGATAACCGCAATGCGCTGATCAGCACCCCGGGCGCGCTGCTGCTCAAGAACCTGAACGCGGTGGCCAATCAGAAGGGTGAAATCTCCAGTCGCCAAGCCTTCACCCTGGCGGCCGGCAGCCTGGACAACAGCGCCGGCAAGGTCCTCAGCGAGCAGGCCCTGACCCTGCGTATCGCCCGGGCCCTGGACAACAGCGGCGCGTTGATTTCCGCCTCGGCCCTCGACCTGCAAGCCGACAGCCTGAACAACCGGCAGGGCACGATCAACGCCGTGGCCGGGCTGGACCTGCTGCTGGCCGGCCGCCTGGACAACCAGGGCGGCAAGCTGCGCGGTAGCGATCTCAGCGTCCAGGTGGGCGCTCTGGACAATCGCCAGGGGCAGGTGGTGGCCGATGCCAGCCTGACGCTGGGCAGCCAGGGCGCGATCGACAATGCCTCTGGCTCGATGACGGCCGGGCAGGCCGCGAGCGTGCGCGGCGCCAGCCTCGACAACAACCAGGGGACGCTGCTGGGCGGTTCGACGCTGACGGCGAAGATTGCCGGGCAGTTGCTGAACCAGGCCGGCCTGTTGTCGGCCAATGCCTTGCTGAGCCTCGATAGCGCCAGCCTCGACAACCAGCTCAAGGGGCGGATCGTCAGCCAGGCCGACGTCACGCTCAAGACCGCCGGAACGCTGGATAACCGCGGCGGCAGCGTCAACGCCGGCGGCGGCCTGACGCTCAACGCCAACCGCGTGGACAACCGCCAGGGCGGCTCGCTGAGCGCGGCGCGGGGCGCCAGCCTGGGCATCGATTATCTCGATAACCAGGGCGGCAAGGTGGCCAGCCAAAGTGACTTGCACTTGACGGGGACCACGCTCGATAACCAGGGCGGCCAGGTGCTCGCCAATGGCGACCTTGACCTGGCCCTGGTGCAGCTCGACAACCGGTTCGCTGGCCGGTTGTCCGGGCAGGCGGCGGTCACGCTCAAGGCGGCGCGGCTGAACAACGGCGAGGGGGGCAATCTCTACGCCAAAGGCTTGCTGGACCTGGCGCTGAGCGAGCACTTGCTCAATGCCCGGGGCACGCTCAAGGGCGATGGCGCGCTGTTGCTCAAGGCCGGCAGCCTGAACAACGACGGTGGCCAGCTCGCCAGCGTCAAGGGCATGCAGCTCACCAGCCTGGGCACCCTGAGCAACCTGGGGGGCAGCCTGACCAGCGGCGACACGCTCGACCTGGTCAGCGGCCAGCTGAACAACGGCGCCGCCGGCACTATCTCCAGCACCAAGACCCTGACGGCCAGCGTCAGCGGCCTCGACCAGCAAGGCGGCAAACTGTTCAGCAACACGGGGCTGACGCTGGACCTGAACAACGGCCAGTTGAACAACCGGGACGGCCTGATCAACGCTCCAGGTGCGTTACTGCTGAAAAACCTCAACGCGGTGGACAACCGCGGCGGCGAGATCTCCAGCGACCAGGGCTTCACCCTGGCCGCACAGACGCTCGACAACACCGACGGCACCCTGGGCAGCCACCAGGCGCTGATCGTGCGGATCGAGCGCAACCTGGACAACCTCAGGGGCCGGGTGTCGGGCAATGGCCTGGCACTGCAGGCCGCCAGCGTCGACAACAGCGCCGGGAGCATTGACAGCGATGCGGACCTGAGCCTGACCGTCGCGCAGGCCGTGACCAACCAGGGCGGCGAGCTGTCCAGCGCCGGTGTGTCGACCCTCAAGGCGGCCAGCCTGGACAATGCCCGGGGCAAGCTCAAGGGCGACCTCGGGCTGAGCATCGACCTGGGCGGGGCGCTGAACAACCAGGGCGGGCTGCTCGGCTCCGGCAAGGCGCTGACGCTCCAGGCGGGCAGCCTCGACAACCGCGCCGCGGGCGTCGTGCTGGCGGTCGATGGTGCCCTGACGGGCAAGATCGGCGGCGCCGTCGATAACCGCGAGCAGGGAAAATTCAAAGCCGCCGCGGGCATCGACATGACCACCGGCAGCCTGGATAACCGTGGCGGCAGCCTGGCCGGCGAGGGGCGACTGACCCTGCGCAGCGACCTGGCGGATAACCGGGGAGGGCTGATCCAGGCCGGCCAGGACCTGGAGCTACAGGTCAAGCAGCTGGATAACCGCGACAAGGGCGTGGTCAGCGGCAAGGCCGCGATCGCCTACGAGGGCGTGCGGCTGGACAACAGCGGTGGCCTGCTCAGCGCGGTCGGCCCGCTGACGCTCAAGGCCCGGGAGGCCATCAACGCCCGGGGCCGGATCGCCAGCCAGGGCGACCTGAGCGCCACCCTCGACAGCCTGGAACAGCAGGGCGGTACGCTGGTGGCCCAAGGCAGCCTGCTGCTAACCGGCAACAGCCTCGACAACCGCAACGGCGGCCTGGTCGGCAGCACCAACGCCATGACCCTGAATGTCGACCAGGTCGACAACCGCGCCGGGGAAATCTCCAGCACCGCCAGCAGCCTGGAGCAGACCGGCCAGCGCCTGGACAACAGCGAGGGCGGCAAGCTGCTGGCCGCGACCGACCTGCGGCTGACGGTGGCGCAGGTGATTAACCAGAGCAAGGGACGGCTGGTCGGCACGGGCCGCACCTACCTGACGGGCAGCGCGCTCGACAACGCCGGCGGCAGCCTTTCCGGCCTCAAGGGGCTGGATATCCGCCTTGACGGTGCCTTGCTCAACAACAGTGGCTCGCTCAGCAGCGAAGGGGGCCTGACCCTCACTGCCGCCTCCCTGGACAACACCGCGGGCAAGCTCGGCAGCGCCGGCGTGCTGTCGGTCAGCAGCCTGGGCGCGTTGCTCAACCAGGGCGGCTCGATCCTCACCGAGCAAGGGCTGATCCTGGCCAGTGAGCGTCTCGATAACAGCCAGGGCGGCGTGATCAACGGCAAGGGCGCCACCCGCATCACCACCGGCGCTCTGGACAACCACCAGGGCGGCCGTCTCACCAGCGACGACACGCTGGATCTCTCGGCCGCCCAGGTCGACAACGGCGCCAGCGGCCGCATCGCCAGTGAAAAGGCCCTGACGGCCAGCATCGCCGGCCTGAATCAGCACGGCGGCGAATTCTTCAGCAAGACCCGGCTGCACCTGGACCTGAACCACGGCCGGCTCGACAACCAGGGCGGCCTGATCAATGGCCCGCTGCTGGTGCTCGATAACGTCAAGGAGGTCGCCAACCAGAACGGCGAGATCTCCAGTGCCCAAGCCTTTGCCCTGAGCACCCAGAGCCTCGACAACAGTGGCGGCAAGCTGCTCAGCCAGCAGGGGCTGAGCCTGCGTGTCGCGCAGGCGTTGAACAACCGCAACGGATCGATTTCAGCGGCCTCCCTCGACAGCCGCAGCGCCAGCCTGGACAACAGCCACGGCCTGATCAGCAGCCGTGGCGAGATCGACCTGGGCGTGAGCCAGTCCTGGACCAACCAGGAGGGCAAACTGATCGGCGACGGCAAGGTGCTGCTGGCCGCCAACAGCCTGGACAACCGCAAGGGCTCGGTCGCCGGCAAGGCCGACCTTGTAGCAACGCTTAGCACCCTGGACAACCGCGACGGCCAACTGATCGCCAGCGGCGCCCTGGACCTGGCGGGCGCTGCGCTGGACAACCGCGACAACGGCCTGGTAGGCGCTACAAAAGCGCTGAAACTCGAGGTCGACAGCATCGATAACCGTGGCGGCGAACTCTCCGCCGGTGCCGACATCGGCCTGACAGCCCGGCGCCTGGACAACAGTGACAATGGTCAGATCCTGGCCGCCATGGGCCTGCGTATGAGCCTCGACCAGTTGCTCAACCGCAACCGCGGGCTGATCGAGGCCAAGGCCGCTCTGAGCCTGGATGGCCAGACCCTGGACAACAGCGCGGGGCGCCTGCTCAGCGGCCAGGACCTGCGTCTCGGCCTGGGCGGCGACCTGACGAACGAGCAGGGGCTGATCAGCAGCGAAGGCCGGCTCGACGTCGGCAGCGCCAGCCTGGGCAACACCGGCGGCAGCCTGTCGAGTGCCGGCGTGCTCAAGGTCGACAGCCGTGGCGCGCTGGGCAACCAGGGCGGGCAACTGCTCAGCGACAGCGGCATCGAACTGCGCAGCGCCAGCCTCGACAACCGCCAGCAAGGCGTGATCAGCGGCAAGGGCACCGTGGGGGTGACCACCGGAGCGTTCGATAACAGCCAGGGCGGGCGCCTGAACAGCGGCGACAGCCTGGACCTCTCGGCCGGCCAGGTCAGCAACCGCAGCGGTGGCAGCATCGGCAGCGCCAAGGCCCTGACCGCCAATGTCGCCAGCCTCGACCAGGCGAGCGGCAAGCTGTTCAGCAACACCAGCCTGACCCTCGACCTGAACCAGGGCCAGTTGAATAACCAGGGCGGCCTGATCAATGCCCCCGCGCTGTTGCTGCGCAACCTCAAGGGCGTCGACAACCAAGGAGGCGAGATCTCCAGTGCCCAGGCCTTCAGCCTCGCGGCCGAGCGCCTCGACAACAGCAACGGCAAACTCCTCGGCAACCAGGGCGTGACCCTGCGGGTCGATCAGGCCTTGACCAACCTCAAGGGGCAGATCGCGGCGGCGGCCCTCGATGTGCGGGCCGCCAGCCTGGACAACGCCGAGGGCAGCCTTAACAGCCGCAGCGACCTGAAACTGAATGTCGCAGGGCTGCTGAGCAACCGGAACAAAGGCCTGATCAACGCGGCACAGGACCTGACGCTGGCCAGCGCCGACCTGGACAACCAGGGCGGCACCGTGCTCGGCGGCCGTGCCGCGACCCTCGACGCAATGGCGTTGAACAACAGTGGCAACGGCCTGATCAACAGCCAGGGCACCCTGGACTTGACCGCCAGCAGCCTGGACTCCTCCAGCGGCGGCGAGGTTTCGGCCAAGGGCGGGATCAGCCTGAAGCTCGGCCGCTTGACCCAGAACGGCGGGCGCCTGCTGGGCGACAGCACCGTGCGCCTGGACCTGGCCGGCGGCGACCTCGACAACCGCAACGGCTTGCTGAGCGCGAAAGGCCCGCTGAGCATCGAACGCCTGCGCGACCTGGACAACCAGGCAGGCGAAATCTCCAGCGGCCAGAGCTTCGACCTCGTGGCGCGCACGCTGAACAATAACGCTGGCCAGTTGATCAGCAACGGCCAGTTGGGAGTGCGTGGCGACACGCTGCTCAACCAGGGCGGCCTGATCTCGGGCTGGCAGGGGCTGACCGTCAACGGCGGCAGCCTCGACAACCGTAGCAGCGGCACGCTGTCCAGCCGCAGCGGCGATCTCACGGTGAACCTCGGCGGGGCGTTGCTCAACAGCGGCGCCGGTGCGCTGGTCAGCCAGAAAGCGCTGACCGTCAACGCGGCCAGCCTGGATAACCGCGCGGGCATCCTGTCCAGCGGCGCGGGCCAGCAACTGACCGTCGACGGCCTGCTGAACAATGCCCAGGGCGGTTCGATCGACAGCGGCATGACCCTGACGTTGCGCGCCATGGCCTTGAACAATGGCGGCAGCATCGGCGCCAGGCAGGCCCTGAGCCTGACCGGCACCACCCTGGATAACTCCGGCGGCAGCCTGGCCAGCAACGGCGCGGTGAACCTCGACCTGCTCGGCAACCTGACCAATACCAACGGCAAGCTGGCCAGCGGCGGCCCGCTGGTCATCAGCCGCAGCAACCGGATCGACAACCAGGGCGGGCAACTGGTCAGCCAGGGCCTGTTGAGCGTGCTGACCGGTGGCCTGGATAACCGCAATCGCGGCACCGTCGCGAGTTCCGACAACCTGCTCCTCAACACCTCCGGGGCGGTGCAGAACAGCGGCGACGGCCTGATCTACAGCCAGAACGGCAACCTGCAACTCAACGCCGCGAGCCTGGCCAACGCCAGGGGCACGGTGCAAAGCCAGGGCGCGCTGACCCTGGCGGTGAACGGCGATATCGACAACCAGAGCGGCCGGTTGCTGGCCAGCAACGGCGACCTCGTGGTCACTGCCAACAACCTGGACAACCGTGGCGGAACCCTCGCCAGCCTCAAGGGCGCGCTCGACGTGCGGATCGTCGGGGTACTGAAAAACGGCTACGACCTGGGCAATAACCGCCAGGGCGGCATCGCCCAGGCCGAGCGCCTGAGCCTTAGCGCGCTGGGCGGCATCGATAACTACGGCGGGCGTATTTCCGCCCAGAGCGGCGACGCCCTGGTCACCACCGCCAACTTCGACAACCGCAACGGCGGCCTGTATGCCAAAGGGCTGGTCAAGGTCAGCGCCAATGACTTCGACAACAGCGGCGACAACGACGGCCAGATCGCCGGCAACCGCATCGACCTCAACCTCAATGGGCACCTGAACAACCGCCTGGGCATCATCGAGAGCGACAGCAGCCTCAGCGTGCGCGCGGCCAGCCTCGACAACCAGACCGGCCAGCTGCGGGCCCTGGGCACTAGCGGCAAGACCGACTTGCAGATCGGCGGCCTGTTCGACAACCGCAACGGCACGCTGGAAAGCGCCAACAGCGACCTGACCCTCAACGCCGCGAGCTTGCAGAACCAGGGCGGTAGCGTGCTGCATGTGGGCAGCGGCACCTTCGATATCTCCACCGCCAACCTGACCCAGGCCGGTGGCAGCCTCGTTACCCGTGGCGGGCTGACACTCGCGGCCGACAGCTGGACCAACAGCAGCGTGATCCAGGCCGGGCGCCTGACGATCAATGTCAACCACCTGACCCAGACCGGCAGCGGGCAGTTGCTAGCCTCCACCAGCCTGACGGGCACCGGCGGCAACTGGGTCAACGACGGCCTGATTGCCAGTGACGGCACGGCCAGCCTGACGCTGGGCGGCAGCTACAGCGGCAACGGACGCTACAGCAGCCTGGGCGACCTGGGGCTGGCGGCCGGCTCGGTGGGCCTGGGGCTGGCGGGCAGTGTCGCCAGCGGCGGCACTGCCACGATCAATGTCGGCGGCCCGCTCACCAACTATGGGCGGCTGACCTCGGCGGCGGGGATGCAGCTCAATGCCGGCTCCATCAACAACTTCGGGACCCTGGGCGGCAGTGGCGACCTGCGACTCGGCACGGCGAGCCTGCTGAACCAGAACGGCCTGGTTTTCAGCGGTGGCGACATGAGCTTGAACGTCGCCAACCTGACCAACCAGAACGGCGATCTGTACGGCCTCGGCAACGTGACGATCGGCGGCTATGGCGGCGCGGCCAGGGCCGCGGTGGTGGAAAACATTTCCGGATCGATGGAAAGCCTGGGCAACTTCGCGCTCAACGCCGACGCGTTCCGTAACCGCACCGATGGCGCGGTGGCGTCGGGCAGCCGGAAGCTGAAGTCGGGGTTCATCGCCAACATATGCAATGACTGCAAAGGGGGCAGCTACACCTTCACGCTGTCGGCCCGTGAAATCTACGAAAGCATGGATAACGACACCAGCGCCTCGGCGGTACTGACTGCCGGCAAGGATTTCGTCTTCCAGGGCGGCAGCTTTCTCAACAGCAAAAGCACCATCAGCGCGGGCGGCAATATCAACATCACCGCCGACAGTTTGCAGAACATCGGCGCGCAGAACGGGACCATCGAGCGCACGCGTCTTTACAAGGTCTACGGCATGGGCTCGGGCGCCACCGGGCAGTTTTTCTCCGATGTAGTGATGCCTTACAACCAGCGCAACAACCCCGATTTCCCTTATGTGTATTACCTGGACCTGGCAGACAATATTCATAAGGCGATCCCTAAGTCGACACGTTACAGAGAGGGGGGGCGAGACGGCGAATCGTATGCCGTGGTGTCGCTCAAAGACGCGGACACGGGGGCAACCGTCGATACACGTGGCGTCTATAACATCGTGCTGTCTGGCCTGAAATACGGCTTCGAGAACAACACGCCCTCCCTCTACGACCCGAACAACCTGCTTGAACTGCCGAGTCAGTTGTCCCAGTACACACTGCTCAGCGATGTCGAGGTGGCCAAGGACAGCAGCGGTGCCGCCAGTACGGCAGGCAGCCGCAATGCGGTGATCCAGGCCGGCGGCAACGTTTCGATCACCGCCGCCAAGGATCTGCAGAACAGCGTCATCCACCAGGACTACAGCGTCGCCGGTGGTACCAACAAGGTCGTGGATACCCGGGTGAGCGGTACCGGCACCACGGTGGTCAGGATCAATAGCCAGCTGCCGCCCGACCGGGCCCAGCAACAAGTCAACCCGCTGAGCCTGCCCGGCTTTAGCTTGCCGACGGGAGCAAACGGCCTGTTCCGCCTGAGTGCGCAGGGAGGCGCGGAGCGGCAGGCGACCCAGGCCGCTACCGGCCCGCAGAACTGGACCCTGGGCAGCGCCTCGGTCAGCAGCGTGCAGCGTCAACAGAACCTGCCGGATATCCAGGCGCGCAGCGTGCAGATCGGCGACGCCGCCCAGGTGGCCGCCAGCGATCGGCAATTGACCCGCGTCACCCGCCAGGCCACCGACAGCAGCCTGCGCGCTAGCACCCTCGACGTCAGCGCCCCGGCCGACAACGGCGGCACCCTGGCGTTGCCGGGCCACGAAGGCAATGCGGGGGCGATCACTCAGGTGGCGCCCGTGCAGGTGGCGGGCGCCACCCAGAGCGTGGTCGCCACGGGGCCGGACCTGAGCGTACCGGCACAGCCGCTTGCCCCGCGCGATCCGCTGGCCAGCGTGACTTCGCCGATTGTCGATAGCACGACCGCCACACCCCCAGCGACGACCGCTACGGCGGTGGCCAGCCAGACCGTGGCCCGGGTCCAGGGCCTGCCGGACAGCTCGTTCAAGCCGAGCCCGCAGAAGTACCTGGTCGAGACCAATCCGGTGCTCACCGAACTGAAACAGTTCATGAGTTCGGACTATCTGCTGGCCAACCTGGGCTATGACCCCGACCAGAGCCAGAAGCGCCTGGGGGATGGTTTCTATGAGCAGAAGCTGATCCAGCAAGCGGTGGTCGCCCGCACGGGCCAACGGTTCATCGATGGCCAGACCTCGGACGAAAAACTCTTCAAGTACCTGATGGACAACGCCATCAGCAGCAAACAGCAGTTGGGCCTGTCGATGGGCGTGACGCTGACCTCGCAGCAGGTCGCGGCCCTGACCCACGACATCGTCTGGCTCGAAGAGCACGAAGTGAACGGCGAGAAGGTGCTGGTGCCGGTGGTGTACCTGGCCCAGGCCGAAGGCCGCCTGGGGCCGACCGGTGCCTTGATTGCCGGTAACGATGTGTCGTTGATCGCCGGACAGAACCTCGACAACGTCGGCACCCTGCGTGCGACCCACAACCTGTCCGCCACGGCCGGCAAGGACCTGGTCAACAGTGGGCTGATCGAGGCGGGCAACCGCCTGGACCTGCTGGCGGGCAACGACATCGTCAACAAGGCGGGCGGCATCATCGCCGGGCGCGACGTGACCATGACCGCGATCGGCGGCGACGTGCGCAACGAGCGCAGCGTCACCGCGGTGGACAGCCTGGTCCGCGGCTATTCGCACAAGGATTACGCCGACAGCGCGGCGCGTATCGAAGCTGCCAACGACATGCGCATTTCCGCCGGTCGTGACATCAGCAACCCGGGCAGCGTGCTGCAAAGCGGCCGCGACATGAGCCTGAGCGCGGGGCGTGACGTCAACCTGCTGGCCACCGAGCTCAACAGCAGCCTGGTGCTGGGCCGTAAACACTACAGCAGCGACGTCACCCAGCTCGGCTCCGACGTCAGCGCCGGCCGCGACCTGAGCGTCAGGGCGGGGCGCGACATCAGCGCCATCGCCAGCCAGATCGATGCCCAGCGCGACATCACCATGGCGGCCACCGAAAACCTGACACTGTCCTCGGCGGCCGACGAGCAGCATTCCTACGAAAAGACCAAGAAAGTCACCCGCCAGGAAGACCACGTCAGCCAGGTCGCCACCACCCTCGGCGCCGGGGGCGACATCGCACTCAGCGCCGGCAAGGACATGGCGCTGATCTCCAGCCGCATCACCGCGGGCGATGAAGCCTACCTGGTGGCCGGCGACAAGCTCGAACTGCTGGCAGCGCAAGACAGCGACTACTCGTTGTACGACATGAAGAAAAAGGGCTCCTTCGGCTCGAAGAAAACCAAGCGCGACGAAGTCACCGATGTGAAAAACATCGGCAGCGAAATCAAGACCGGCGGCGACCTGACCCTGGTCAGCGGCGGCGACCAGAAATACCAGGCGGCGAAGCTGGAGAGCGGTGAGGACATCACGCTGCAAAGTGGTGGGCAGATCACCTTCGAGGGGGTGAAGGACCTGCATCAGGAGAGTCACGAGAAGAGCAGCAACAGCCTGTCGTGGACCAGCGCCAAGGGCAAAGGCAACACCGATGAAACCCTGCGCCAAAGTGAACTCGTTGCTCAGGGGCAGCTCGCTATTCGTGCTGCCAACAAGATCAATATCGATATTAAACAGATCGATCAAAAGACCGTCAGCGAAACAATCGACATCATGGTTAAGGCCGAGCCTCAGTTAGCTTGGCTCAAACAGGCCGAAGCCAATGGACAGGTGGACTGGCGGGTGGTCAAGGAAATTCATGACAGCTGGGATTATAAAAACTCCGGATTAGGCGCAGCTCCTGCCCTGATTATCTCCATCGTGGCGAGCTTTTATCTCGGACCATTGGCTGGTTCGTTAGCTAGCAACTTTGCTGTAGGAACCATCAATGGTGGTGGCGATATTGGTGCCGGCCTAAAAGCTGCAACCAGTAAGCAAGCCATCAAGGGCTATGCCACGCAGTGGGTAACAAGCGGAGTCCTGTCTGGAGTAGACAATGCTGTGGGTGGTTGGAATACCGATGGCGCAATGATTCTGAAAGCTGATGGCCTCAACAATCCTGGCTACTCGTCGGGTATGTTGGATTGGAATACGGTCAGTGAGAATGTGCTTCGCAGTGGCGCGCATGCTCTGATCACTGGTGGAGTCAATACGGCGATCAATGGCGGCAGTTTAAAGGACAACCTTGCCACTGCTGCTGTCTCCGAAGGTCTGGATTTAACCGCAGCCTTTGGCAATAAACAGATCGGTGATTTGGCGGACTACCTGAAGGTAAGTCCCGGGTCGGCGCAGAAAATTCTGATGCACGCAGTCTTGGGTGGAGCACTTTCAGCTGCCAAGGGCGGAGACTTTAAAACAGGGGCAATTGCTGGTGCAGCGGCAGAGGGGTTGACGGCAGCAGCTACTGAAGGTCTGGGGAAATATCTGGACTCTCGGTTTACTACCGACGATCAGTTCAAGGTAGGCACCGCGCAGATCATCGGGGTCTTGGCTGGCGCGTTGGCTAATGGTGATCCGGAAACAGCCAGTTGGGTAGCGGGAAATGCTGAGCGATATAATGCCCAAGTCCATCGCGAAGCTGCGGCACGACTAAAAACAGGCTTTGATGCCCTTCACTCCGAGGGTAAATATCTTGACTTGCAACCCCAAGATGTTTTGGTGGATTTGCAAAAAATTGTTGATGGAGAGAAGGATCGCTCTAAACTAAATCCTCGAGTCGTCGAGTTCCTCAACCAGTTTCCACCTGCTCAGTTGCGTGATCTGTTTTTTGAGCCAACAGAAAAAGAGCGGCTTGTGATGTTGGGGATTGAGCTAGGTTTTCCTTCCATTACAGGTAAAGGAAAGGCAGCGGTTACTGTCGGTGAGAAGCTGACGAAGGAAGCGTTAGAAGTAGTTGAGAAAAAGTTTGGAGAGGCTCTTGGGGCAAAAGCTATTAGCGGCGGACTAGGTCCGATGTATAGGAAAGCGGATAGCCCACAACTGGAAAAAATTCTAACGTCATATTTTGGAGCGGATAAGACCGGTACTCGTATAGGGAATGGTGGCTTAGCTGATGCATTGAGATATGAAAAACAGAGTGGAGTACTGTTATCTGATTCAGGGCACGCCCAGAAGGCAGTTGAAATGCAGACCCGACTTAACAATTTTATTAGAAAAGCAGACAATCAACCTCCCGGGTCGTATCCAAACACCCAGAGAGATATTGAGTATGCTCATGAGCTATTGAGGGACTTGAGTAATGCACTTAAGCGCTAAGGTGTTTACTGGTTTTGTGAATTGGCTGCTCTCTTTATGCCTTTTTTCCGAGGATAGACTTCTTGAAGTGCTTGAGGAGTTTGATGGTGTTCAGGGAGTTGTAGAAAGCAATTTATATATATCGGCATATGAGGAGATTGCTCGCTACCTTGCCCATCTTCGATCCCTTGAAGAAATGATTTCCTTTTTTGAGTCGAATAGTGAAATTCTGAGCGAGTTGCCGGGGGAGCAGTATTACTTTGTTGAGGCTGTAGTTGATGTGTATTCTGCCGGTGGACAAAATGTTGCGAGATTGATTAATGCTTCGCCAGAAAGATACAGGGAGTATTTGATTAGGCGCTTTGGGTAGTTAGTAAAAATACATTCCCCGAAAATGACGATGAGTGCCGGTGAGGTTATATTTGACGACTTTGCTGTTGGTACGTCGAGAATTTTTATTGGCTATGGCCCCAGTGGGGGTGCCAAATTAGTGGGGCCGCTTAAAAAGCTTCTGGAATATACTCAGTCTCAAGGAGGCAAGACTATCACCTTTAAAGGTTATTATGCGTCAGAGGAAGGTGCAGCATTAGGGGCGGGAAAAGTAGGGGAGAAGTTCTCCTTGAGTTTCCCTGCTACCAAAGAAGGTCTTAGAGATTTCTTGAAAGGGCTAAAGCAGTGAGTCGTCTAAAGACAGTGAGCAAGCATCTTGGAAGTCTCAATATGTCTGGTTATGGAGACTACATATCTCTCAGTAATGACCCTGATTTGGGTGTGGGGGTATATAGGATCAATCTGGATGGATGTGTCTTGAAACTTTTTGAAAAAGGCTTGGTTATAAAGTTTTATGAGAAAAGTATGCGTATGTTTTATTCCGATATTTCAAAAATTACTAGCCATCTCTCTGCTGCTGTATTTTCAAAAGCTTCGGCAGCCAAAAATGTGAGTATTTCAATTCCATTAGAAATTCATTTCTCGGAGGAGGTTGTGGTTTTTGATGTGCAGTTATTGGTTTGCTCTAGGGTGTTAATTGTTTTGAATGAGCTGTGGCGAGGTTCGAATAATTAAAAAGGCGAGCCTGCTAGGTTAAAAGATGCAAGTGCCGTAGGGGAGGTAGTGCAGGTGCACTTTGCTTTATTTAGATATGATGCTGAATTTTGAAGAGGTTAAGTCCTTGCTAGGGTTAAGGCTTTATTTGCTGAGGCATGAATCGTTTGACTAAGTGTGCTGATTTTTTTTTGGAGTTATGTGCTCTTGATAATTCGATGAGTCCACCTGCTGAGACTACAGAGAATCCTGTTTGGGAAAGAGTTTGTACAGCACTTGAAAATGCGTTTGATAATGGCGGATTTGTCTATCTTAGAGTAGTTGGTTTTGGGGCTTCCTTTGTCAAAGAGTTGTGCATGAAGTCTCTGTCTGGCCAGTATAGGTTAATTGTTCTAACAAATTCTTCTGATCCTAAAGCTGAGCTGCAAGAGTGGTGGGAGCCGGGAGATTCTCCATTTCGTGGGTCCGTTCGTTTTGGTGATGATGATTGGGATGCCCGAACAGTGTGCTCAGATCTTTCAGTGGCGCGGGTTATATTTAGAGAGCTTTTCGATTGTGGTGATCTGCGTACAGGATTGCTACATATGCGTTCTCAGTGGGATCCAAAGCCTTAATCATTAAGTTAAATAAGTATCCCCCAGCATTGCCGGGGGATATTTGCTGTCTAGACTAAAACTACTCTTGTAACCGTCGTCCAGTCACATCCATCAAATCGCACCCATCGCGCAACAAAATGGTGCAGACCAGTGCCAGCTCTTGAAGAGCTACTGGTTTAATGTGTGGTAGTTCAGGATCCGCAAAGTTTTCCAGCAATTGAGTCACCGCACGAATACGGTAGGCCGCTGCATCGTGAAGCACATCGACAGGTGCCTGGGTGTCGATCAGCAGGTGGGGGATGTTGCAGTCGTGGCCGGTAATAGGCATGTAGCGATTCATGGTTTCTATCCTTGTGCCTGTCTGAGTATCGCTACTCATTCGTCGCCAAACGAATGGGTGGCGGCTGTACGCAGGTTGGCGAACCGGCGACACAAGAAACCGGCAGACCCTAAGGTCTCCCACGCACAGCTGCCATAAAGCAAGGGCTGCGCTCGCAGCAGCGTATTCTGCCTGATTGCAGAATACGTAGCCTACTTGTGTCTCTCAGGTCGCCAAACCCGGTCGCCCTCTGGGCGACCAAACGACTGTAAGCCGCGCTGTGGTTGGCAGGAATAAGGCGAGTGCACGTCCGGCTGTAGGGTTTTTCTGATTAGTTAAGCGAGAGGCGACCCAATCTCCCCGCATATCAGTCTTACTGGCCGGTTGCTAAACCTTGCTGTCCTAACAGACGAGTCGAAACTACAAGACTTTCTGAAGCGAAAAGTCAGCACTTTCTGCAAGTCCTGTAAGACTATTCGCGGCCACTCCTAAGCATGCAAAACCCAACTCGGCAAATGACCGTTTCCGGATAAAAGTTGAAGGTTTTTCGACTAACGCGAGCGGAGCGAAGTTCTTAACATCCCGTCCCACCTTGTAATGTCAAAGTGAGATGAATGAAGTGCGTACTCTATTGCTAAAACTGGCTCTGCCAGTCTCCGTTGTTTTGTCGGGCCCGGCCTTGGCGGAATCTTTTACCTTGAGCAGTGCGACTATCGCTCAGGGCAAATCCATGAGTCGTGCGCAGGAGTTCCAGGGCTTCGGTTGCAGTGGCGGCAACCAGTCGCCCCAGCTGTCCTGGAGCGGCGCGCCGGCGGGTACTGAGGCCTTCGCGGTGTTTGCCTATGACCCCGATGCGCCCACCGGGAGTGGCTGGTGGCATTGGCAACTGGTCAACATTCCCAAGACGGTAACCACCCTGGCGGCTGGGGCGGGGGCTGCGGACAAGGCGGCGCCGGCCGGTAGCACCAGCCTCAAGAACGACTACGGCGCTTTCGGCTTTGGTGGCGCTTGCCCGCCTGAAGGCCATGGCGCCCACCGCTATCAGTTCACGGTGTTTGCCTTGTCGAAAAAACTGGAGTTGCCCGAGGGCGCTTCCGCAGCGCTGACCGGGTACATGGTGCGGGCTAACTCCATTGCTTCGAGTACGATCGAAGCACTGTATGAACGTAAGTAATTCCCAACTTTGATCTGATATTTCTGATGTTGCTATTTCAATATTCCGAAGCTGCGCAGGGCTTGTTATCAGAGTCCACATCGCTTTCGGTGGGATAGTAGAAACATATATATCCCTCGGCCTTGCCGGGGGATTTTTTTGGCCGGGGATTATGTGTAAGTGGTTTTCCCAGCTGTGTTGCTGACTCTTCCGAGTAGAGGCGAACCGGGTTTGCCGACTTTGAAGTAGACGATTGACTGCGGGTGGAAGGCGCTGAACCAAAGATGCTGGGTTTCAAGCAGTAGGGAATATCGGTCAATCACTATAAATGACCCTTTTGAAAGGAATTGATTTCAGCATGATCAAGGATGCACCCGCTTCGAGGTTCAGGATTCTGGCGCTGCATGGCCGGGGTAGTAATAACGATGTCACGAGGATGCAGTTGAAGAACCTCGGATTGAACGAGTCCGAGTACGACATTTTTTATTTGAACGGGCCGCTTCCCAGCCACCGGCCAGGACCGGGAATAGAAGAGTTCGAAGACTTGATTGCCGGTCCCTGGTATTCCTGGCTCCCCACCGACGATGGCGAACCGGCCCAGGCCCTGGCCGATGCCCTCTGTGATGCGGTCCTGCATGTACTCTCGGTCCTGGAAAAAGAAGGCCCGTTCGATGGCATTTTCGGTTTCAGCCAGGGCGGGGTGATCGCCAGTCTCGTCGATGGCTTGCCGGCGGACGCGGCGCTGATGGCGGCCTTGCAGAAGCGCACGGGGCGCTTGATCTCGCCGCGGCGGGAGAATGGCGCACTGTTTCGCGCCACCCTGATTGCCTGCGCCGGCGCCTCGTTGTCGCTGTCCGAACTGCGTTCGAGGGCCGGTCTTGGCCCGGTGCCGGCGCCGTCTCCCCAGTCTCGAAGCATTCACCTGATCGGGCGCGAGGACGACTACAAGCCCTGGTCGGAATCCCTGGCGCTGAGTGCCGCGGCGCGCGCGGTCTTCTACCTGGACGGCGGCCACGCCATCGAGCCGGTGCCACGCAATGACAGCGCGATTCGTGACCTTTTTCGCCACTACCTGAAGGGCACCGCTAACGCCTCTGAGCGTTCGCTTGCGCTGCCCGAGCCGCTCTGGCAGCGCTCCAGCGTTCTCAGTTCCCGGGCGATTGCCCGCGATGTGCAAGTGGCCACGGTCGAGATAGAGACCCAGGGGCTGCCGCAGACGCTGACCGGCCTGCTGGCGGCGCAACCCGCCGATGCGCCGCTGTTGCGCCTGGCCCGGGAGCGCGACGCCAGTGTGTGCACCACTTATGGCCAGATGCTCGGGTTCTGCCAGCCGGGCGGCGACGGTGACCTGCGGCGGCTGGCGGTGCAGGCCGGCGAGGTGGTCGCCTACCTGGCGCCCCCTGGAGGCAGCGCGGTGGCGGCCACGGCCTTCCTGTCCATCGCCTCGCAGACCTGTGCCGTCCCGCTGACCCCGACCATGAGCGAGGCCGACACCCTGCTGGCGCTCGAGCAGTACGGAGTCAAGCACATGGTGCTGTTCGAGGAGGTCGCCGCCGCCGGGGTGCGGGCCGCCTTCGACCGCTATGCCGGCAGCGGGCAAGCCCGGCTGCATCGTGCGCAGCAGATCGGGGCCGGCTCGCCAGGGCTGTTCCGCTACCTGGAGTCGGTGCCGGGCTTCCGGGACCTGCCGGCCCTGGTCAACCCGCCGACTGCGCACTGCCTGTTGCTGCGCACCTCGGGCAGCACCTCGGTGCCCAAGGTGGTGCCGCTGCGCCAGCGGGACCTGGTCTGGAACGCCGCCGTCCTGGCCGATGGCATCGGCATCGGTGCCCGCGATGTGACGTACAGCGTCATGCCCCTGGACCATATCGGCGGGCTCAGCGCGTCGCTGCTCTGCAGCGTCGCGGCGGGGGCGTCCGTTACCTGCGAGGGGCTGTACGACCCGCAGGGGATGGTGCAGGCGCTCATGCATTCCAATCCCCGGCCTACCTGGTATTCGGCGGTGCCGACCATCCACAACGCCACGCTCCGTTATCTCCAGGAACACTCGGCCACCTACCTGGACCGCCAGGGTCGCTGGCACGACCACGGCCTGCGGGTGATCCGCTCCGGTGCCGCGGCGCTCAAGGAGCCCGATCGCCTGGTGCTGGAGAAGGTCTTCGGCTGTGAGGTGGTCGCAACCTACAGCATGTCCGAGCAGATGCCGATTTCCCAACCACCCCGCAACGCCGGGGCGTGGCAGCACCGCCAGGGCTCGGTCGGCGTGCCCGTCACGGCCTCCCTGGCGGTGGTCGACCCGGTCACCCTGCGGCCTCTGCCGTTCGGCGAGGCGGGCGAGATCGCGATTTCGGGGCCGACGGTGTTTACCGGCTACCTACACGACCCGACCGCCAACCGGCAGTCGCGCTTCCTGTTGCCATCGCCGGCGGACGGCCAGCTGCGGGACTGGTTCCTGAGCGGCGACCTGGGCGAGATCGACGCCAGCGGCTCGCTGGTGTTGCGCGGACGCCTCAAGGAACTGATCAAGCGCGGCGGCGAACAGGTGTCCCCCTTCGAGGTGGAAAACCTCCTGGTGCAACATCCCTGGGTGGAGACGGCGGTGTGCTTTCCGGTGCCGTCCGAGCTGTATGGCGAGGAGGTCGGCTGCGCGCTGGTCCTGGCGCCGGCTGTCGCGGGGCAGGTGACCCAGCAGCAGGCGGTCAGGGAAATCCGCGGGTTTCTGCGGGAGAAGGGCCTGGCCGCTTTCAAGTACCCGGCGTGGCTGAAGCTGGTCGCCGACGACGACTTGCCCAAGACCGCCAGCCGCAAGTACATCCGCAATGGGCTGGCGCAGGTCCTGGGCATGACCGCGGCGCATGCCGAGCCAGACTCGATCCCGGCGCCTGCCGCGGTATCGCGTACACAGCCGGCGGCGGCCGCGCAAGCGCTGCGCGACGCCCCCAGGGTGGATTGGTCGACCCTGGCCGGATTGCGCTTCCTGCTCGCCTGCTACGTGATGTTCATGCACATCGGTTCGGACGAGTCGTGGGGTGCCGTTGCCAACCTGCGCCAGTTCCCCTGGCATGTGCATGCGTTCTTCGTCGTCGCGGGGTTCTCGCTGGCGGTCTTCATGCCCGCGCTGATCACGCGCAAGGCGGCGTTCTTCTGGTCCCGGGTGTCGGCGATGTATCCGCTTTACGCCTTGGCCCTGTTGTTGGCCTTGATCAATCTGTTGCCTGGTTGCCAGCCCTCGACCTTCTCGGTGGTGTTTCACTGGAATGCGCTGCCGCAGGACATGGGGCGGCTGTTTTGCGAAGGCACGCCGCTGCTGCAGGATTCGTGGCTGGCCAACCTGTTCTCGACAGTGGCGATCCATCTGGCGGGGCTGTCGGCCACGCCGCTGTGGGGCGCTTCCTGGTTCATGGGGTTCTACCTGTGGTTCATCTCGATGTACTTTCAGTGCCTGGTGGTGTTCCCGGTCCTGTACAACGCGCTGTACAAGAGCCGCGGCAACACCCGGCGCCTGCTGGTGCTGACCGCCGCGGGCCTGGCGCTGAACGGGCTGATACTGCTGGGCTTCTGGTACGGCTATGCGGCGGATGCGACTGGCTACGGTTTCTTCGACCCGCTGAGCGGCGACAGACTGATCCCCAGCGCCAGCCAGATGGCCATGGCGGACAAGGACAACGCCGTGATGCTCGGCTTCTACCTGTTCGCCCCGTTCTGGATGGTGTATTTCGTCGCGGGCATGTGCGCAGCGTTCCTGTATGACGCCATCCGGCCTGCGGAACAGGCGCGTGCCTATCGCTGGGGGTATGTGGCCGACGCCATCACGCTGATCGTCATCGCGCTCAGCGTGGCCCATGTGCTGCAGGGCTATATCCCGCATGGAGCCGGCATCGCCCAGGCTTCCCTCGAGACGTTTTTCCTGCGCCCCGAGGCGGCCGACAACTTTGCCGATCCCGGCATCGTCAACCGGATCTGGGACGAAATAAACTCGCGGCTGTTCGCGCCCATCACGCTGCTCTGGGTGTTCGCCCTGAGTACCGGGCAGGGCGTGACCGCGAGGCTGCTGCGGCTCGAGCCCATCTCGCAGACGCTGGCGCCCACCGCCTATGCGTGCTTCCTGTTCCACCAGGTCGTGGGCCAGTGGTACTACGCCGTCACCCGGCACGGCGAGTGGTGGAACTGGTGGAGCTATCGCAAGGACTTCTACTGGTTCAGCCCGCAGCCGGTGCCGGTGGAATGGTACGAGTACTTCTATGTGGTCGGCCTGGTGGTGATCTTCGGCAAGCTGGTGCAACCTCTGGACCCTGTTATCCGGCGTGTGGTCGGCCTGGGGCTGGCATCGCTGAAAAAGGCCGGGGTGGCCGCGGAGCAAGATACCCTGGGCGCGATATTGCAGCTCGTCGAGCGCAGTACCGGGATGGCGGCGCAGCCTGAGTGGAGCCTTGAGGAGTGTGGCCTGGCGTCGCTCGGCGTAGTCCAGTTCACCAACACGCTGCGGGCGCAGTTCTCCACGGCCAACCGCAAGATCACGCTGTCGGTGCCGGACATCATGGCCGCGCGGGATATCCGCGCGATCGCCTTGATCGTGGACGCCGCCAGAGACGCGGCGCCGCAACCGCAGGAGCCGGTGCTGCAGGCGACCTGAGGCGGGTTCGAGCACCGGTAACCGGCCCGGCCTTCATCGCGAAGGCCGGGCCCTGGCCTTTATCGCAAAGGGGGAATGCATGCGGGAAATAACCAGTCTGGTGAAGGAGGCGCTGCGCCAAGGCAGGCCACTGCCATTCTCGGCGTACCTGTCGTTGAAGGAGCAGCGCATTCTCAATGCGCCCATTGCCAAGCCGCTGCTGATCCTTGTCCTGGCGGGGGTCAAGAAGCTGGGGCGCGAGGATGAGATCGTCTGCCCTGCGGGCAGCTTTCTGTTTCTACCGAATACCGCGTCCATCGACATGCGCAATATCCCGGGCGAGGAATACTTCGCGGTGCTGATCGAATTCGATCTTGCCGACTTCGACTCGTTCAGGCACACCCGGAGCGGCGAGGGCAGGCATTTTCAGGGGCCGATCGAGGGCGCCCTGGCGAAGATGCTCAAGCAGTTCGTCGAGTGGTCGCTCTTTGCTCCCAGGGAGCTGTGGCGCCTGCGCCGCCAAGAGCTCCTGCAGCTGTTGTATCTGTCCGGGTATACCGAGGTGAGCCGCCTGGTCGGGCATCCCGCGCTCGGCCATCAGTTGCATGAAATCATCAGCGAAAATATCGCCGAGGACTGGCGTGTCGAGCGCCTGGTCGAAAAGCTCGCGGTCAGCGAGTCCACCCTGCGCCGCAAATTGAAGGCCGAAGGCAGCAGCCTGCGCTCCGTGCTCGACAGGGCCAGGCTGGGCCATGGCCTGTTCCTGGTGCAGACGACCCTGGAGCCGATCGGACGCATTGCCGAGCGTTGCGGCTACCAGTCGCAATCGCGCTTTACCGACAAGTTCAAGCAGCAGTTCGGCATCACCCCCAGCGAGCTGCGCAAAACCCGCCTGTCCGATTAGGGCGCCCGCCCGCCTGCCCATTGCCGCCCGGGGGCAGGGCCGCCACCTCCCTCCCACCTGTGCGGGTCGCCGCGCTGCGGCGCCATGCGGGCGCTGCTTGCCATTCATCGCGATCCCCCGTTTGTGAATGAAGCTTTTGTGACAAAAGTTCGGTAGCACTTCGCCAGTCCCGTCATGCAGATGTGACGCGCTTGAGGGGGCCTTCTGGCCGCTTTTCTGAGCCGAGGCGGGACGCCGGGAGTGAGGTTATGGGGACTATGGAACGCTACGCGAAAGTGGGCATGCAGGAGCTGGACCAGCGGCTGTCGAAGATCGTCGAGGCCGCGCGCAAGAAGCCGGTATCGGTCTATCGCTACGGCGCGCCGTGGGTCTGGATCGTTTCCCAGGATGACTGGCAGGGCGCCTTGAAGGAGCTGTCCAGCTACATCCCGCCGGGCCATTCGCTGGTGTTGCTGCGTCCGCAGATCGATGCCTTGCTCGACCAGCACCGCGACGTTCTCCAGAGCCTGGACGGCGAGCCCGGCATGCTCATCGCGCCGCGCACGGTGATGCACATCCTGCTGTTGCAGCTGCTGTATTCGGTGCCCGGCGAGCAGCAGCTGTACGAGCAGCTCAATTACAACCTGCTGTTCCGCTGGTTCGTCGGCCTGGACCTGAACCAGAAGGTCTGGAACCTCGGCGTCCTGAGCCGGGACATCGCCACGCTGCTGGGCGATGCGCGGGCGGTGCAACTGATCCAGAAAATCATCGGTGAAGTGTTCTGTGGCGCCTTGCTGCACATGCCCGAGTTCTCCCTGAACTTCGCGCTGCTGCACAGCTGGCTGGCCAAGCACGCCACGACATCGACCTTGAGCAATTGATCCGGCCAAACGCCGTACAGACGGCGACGGCGGCGGCGACGCGGTTCGACATTCTTGGAAATCTAGGGGGCGGTGTGGAGCATCTGTTCAAGAGAGGGCGGCCGGGGCCGACCAGGCGCTGGCTGCCGGTGTGCGGCTGGCTGGCGCTGGCCGCGGCGAGCCTGCCGGCGTCGGCCGAGGAGGGCGGCCCGGCGGACGGCGAGCCGGTGCCCGGCAGCGCAACGGCTGCGCGGTTGGTGGACGTGAACGAGTATTTCGTGCGCGGCAATACCGTGCTCGATGCCCGGGCGATCGAAGAAGCGGTGTATCCCTACCTCGGCCCGCAAAAAGCCCTGAGCGATATCGAAGGCGCCCGCGACGCCTTGCAGAAGGTCTACCAGGCGCGTGGCTATCAGTCGGTGTTCGTCGAGCTGCCCGAGCAGAAGGTCGAGGACGGCATCGTCTACCTGCAGGTCAGCGAGACCAAGGTTGGCCGGGTGCGGGTGGTCGGCGCCAAGCATTATTCGCCGGTGGAGATCCGCGACGAGGTGCCGGCGCTCAAGGAAGGCGAAGTGCCGGACTTCGCCAAGGTCCAGGGCCAGCTGGCGGGCCTGAACAAGACGCCCGGGCGCCAGGTCATGCCCCTGGTGCGCGAGGGCCAGCGTCCCGGCACCATGGACGTCGACCTGCAGGTGGAGGACCAGAACCCCTGGCAGGCCAGCATCGGCCTGAACAACGACTACAGCGCCGACACCAAGCACCTGCGGGCGGTGACCAGCCTGGGCTACAACAACCTGTGGCAACTGGGCCACAGCATTTCCCTGACCTACTTCACCGCGCCCGAGGACCAGGACAACGCCAAGGTCTGGTCCGGTTCCTACACCGCGCCGCTGAACGAGCGCTGGAGCCTGCAGTTCGCCGGCTACCAGTCCGACAGCGACGTCGCCACCATCGGCGGCAGCAATGTGCTGGGCAAGGGCCATTCCTACGGCCTGTCGCTGATCTACAGCCTGCCGGCGAGCGGCAGCTGGGCCAACTCGTTCTCGTTCGGGGTGGACTTCAAGGACTTCGAGGAAGAGCTGAGCCTGGGCGGCGAACGCAACAAGGTGCCGCTCAAGTACGCGCCGTTCACCTTCGCCTACAACGGCTTCCGCTACACCGAGACCTCCCAGCTGGGCCTGGGCCTGAGCCTGGTGGCCGGCACCCGCAGCCTGTTCGGCTACAGCAGTTCGGATGAAGACTTCGACAACAAGCGCTACCGCGCCAACCCCAGTTTCGCCGTGCTCAAGGGCGACGCGAGTTACACCTACACCTTCGCCAACGACTGGCAGAGCGCGTCCAAGGCGGCGTTCCAGCTGGCCTCGGGGCCGCTGGTGTCCAACGAGCAGTTCTCCGCCGGCGGCGCCACCTCGGTGCGCGGTTACCTGGCGGCCGAGCGCACCAGCGACGACGGCTTGCTGTTTTCCCAGGAACTGCGCACGCCGTCCCTGGCCAGGTTCCTCGGCGGCTACGTCAACGAATGGCGCTTCTACGCCTTCGCCGAAGGCGCCCGCATGTCCCTGCGCGACGAGCTTCCCGACCAGGAGGCCGACTACAGCCTGGCCAGCGTCGGCCTGGGCACCCGCGCCAGCTTGAGCAAATGGCTTTCCGGCAGCCTGGACTGGGGTTACCCGCTGCTTGACGGACCGAACACCCAGAAACAGGACTCGCGCCTGCACTTCAGCGTGCAGGCGACGTTTTGATCTCTCACGGAGTAACTTTCATGCAGCGCTTACTGATTTCCCTGTTGATCTGCCTGGGCTTCGTGCTCCCGGCGACCGCCCAGGCGTGGTGGCAGGATGACTGGCACTACCGCAAGCAGATCTCGATCGACACCACGCCCCAAGGCGCGGCCATCAACCAGGCCCTGGGTCGCACCGCGCTGCTGGTGCGCCTGCACACCGGCAATTTCAGTTTCGACGGGGTCAAGGAAGACGGCTCCGACCTGCGTTTCGTCAGCGCCGACGACAAGACCGTGTTCAACCACCAGATCGAAAGCTTCGACCCGCTGATGGGCATGGCCCTGGTCTGGGTCGACGTGCCGAACGTGGAGGGCGGCCAGCGCCAGGATATCTGGATGTACTACGGCAACCAGAAAGCCCCGGCCAGCGCCAACGGCCAGCTGACCTTCGACCCGAACTACATCGGCCTCTATCACTTCGACGGCGCCAACGGCACGCCGGCCAAGGACACCACGGCCTACGGCAACCATGCGCAGAACGCCACCGGCGCGAGCATCGACGGGGTGATCGGCCGGGCCTTGCAGTTCAACGGCCAGCCGCTGCTGTTGCCGGCCAGCCCATCGCTGCAGCACAACGCCGACGGCGCCTTCACCTTCAGTGCCTGGCTGCGCCTGGACCAGGCCAGCGGCGAGCAAGTGGTCCTGGCCCGGCGTGAGGGCACCAGCAGCCTGCTGGTCGGGGTCAACCAGGGCGTGCCCTTCGTCGAGGTCGACGGCCAGCGCGGGGTGTCCAGCCAGCCGCTGAACCCGGGGCAATGGCAGCACCTGGCGTTGACCGCCCAGGGCAGCCAGCTGGCGCTGTTCGTCAACGGCCGCGAAAGCGCTCGCTTGGCCGTGGCGCTGCCGGCGTTCAACTCGCCTCTGGCGATCGGTGCCGACCTGCCGCCGGCGGCGGGGGCTGCCGCCAGCGCGTTCTTGCCGTTCAACGGGGCGCTGGACGAGTTGCGCCTGTCCAAGGTGGCCCGGCCCGCGGGCCTGCTGCTGGCCGATGCCGCGGCCCAGGGCGCCGAGTCGAAACTGGTGGTGTACGGCGTCGACGAAGAACAGTCGGGCTTCGGTTTCGGCAGCCTGGGTTTCTTGCTCAAGGCGGTGCCGCTGGACGCCTGGGTGATCATCGCGGTGCTGGTGCTGATGATGGTCCAGTCGTGGATCATCATGTATCGCAAGAACCGCGCGCTCGGCCGCGTCAGCGAGGCCAACCAGGCCTTTCGCGAGCAGTTCGCGCGGGTCGGCACGCGCCTGGAAATGTTCGCCGACGACGCCGAGCTGGGCCAGCTGCTGCGGCACTCCTCGCTGTGGCGCCTGTACCAGGTGGCGGTTCAGGAAATCCGCACCCGTCGCGCCCAGGGCGCCGACACCTCGTCGGTCTCGGCGGCGACCATCGAAGCCATCCGCTGCTCCATGGACGGCGTGCGCACCCGCGAGAACCAGCAACTCGGTTCGAAGCTCTCGACCCTGTCCAACGCCATCGCCGGCGGCCCCTACATCGGCCTGCTGGGCACGGTGCTGGGGATCATGGTGGTGTTCCTCGGCACGGCGATGGCCGGCGACGTCAACATCAACGCCATCGCCCCGGGCATGGCCGCGGCGCTGCTGGCCACCGCCATGGGCCTGTTCGTCGCGATCCCGGCGCTGTTCGGCTACAACCGGCTGGTCACCCGCAACAAGGAAGTCAGCGCCGACATGCGGGTGTTCGTCGACGAATTCATCACCCGCCTGGCCGAACTGCATGGCGCCAGCCAGTCCAGCGAAGCCGCGCCCGCGCGGATGCATAACGCCAGCGTGCCGGCCTGAGGAGAAACGTCATGGCTTCTGTGAACGCCTCCCACGACGATGACGACGACGCGGCGGTCGACAGCATCAACATCACGCCCCTGGTGGACGTGCTGATGGTGGTGCTGGTGATGTTCATCCTCACCGCCACCGCCCAGGTCTCGGGCATCCAGATCAACCTGCCCAAGGCCAGCGCCTCGGTGTCGCTGTCCGAGGCCAAGACCAAGGCCATCTCGGTCAACGACGGCGGCCAGGTGTTCCTCGACGCCTACCCGGTGACGCTGCCGGAGCTGGAAGAGCGCCTGCGCATGGAGAAGGCCCTGAACCCGGACTTCCCGGTGATCGTGCGCGGCGACGCCACGGTGCAGTATCAGAAGGTCATCGAGGTGCTGGACCTGCTGCGCCGGCTGGAACTGTCCCAGGTCGGCCTGGTGACCGGCAAACCGAGCCAGGGCTGATCTCATGACCGCGCAACCATTGATCACACCACCCCCCATCCACCGGCCGCCGGTGAAACAAGCCCTGGCGCCGCGCCTGCTCAAGTGGGGCGCCGGGCTGCTGCTGGCGGCGGGCGCGGCCTGGTTGCTCTGGCAGTGGGCCAACGACATGAGCGGGGTGCGCCGCGAGGCCCCGAAGGTGCCGACCATCATCCCGTTGCCGCCACCGCCACCACCGCCGCCGGAGAAACCCAAGGAGCCGGAACCGAAGGTCGAGGAGAAGGTGCCCGAGCCGGAGCCGACCCCGGAGCCGGAACAGGTCAAGCCCGAGGAAGAAGCGCCGCCGTCGCCGGTGGACGACCTGGCGAACCCCATGCAGATGGACGGCGACGCCCAGGCCGGCAACGACGCCTTCAACATCGGCGCGGGCAAGGGCGGCGGCATGGCCGGTTCCGGCGGTGGGCGCCTGGGCAACGGCACCTACAGCCAGTTCCTGGCCTTCACCTTCCAGCGCGTGCTGCGGGAAAACCCGGACCTGCGCAACCAGGCCTTTTCGCTGCAGACCGACGTCTGGCTGAGCGCTGTCGGCGAGATCACCCGGGTCGAGCTGGTCAAGTCCAGCGGCAACCCGCAAATCGACACCCTGGTGCTGGCCGCCCTGCGCGCCGCGCCGCACTTGACGGAACGGCCCCCGGCCTCCCTGACCCTGCCTGTACGCCTGTCCCTGCAGGGGCGGCGCCCGGGTTAACCGAACGACTGACGCAAGTTTTGCCAAAAGGAGCTGTGTGCACATGATTTCCAACGTGAATCGATTGTCCCTGGCGATCGGCATGGTCATCGCGACCCTGGTGGGACAGGCGGCGGCCGCGCCCGCTGCGCCCTCGGAAAACGCCACGATCAATCTGATCCGTTTGCTGGTGCAGCAGGGCGTGCTGAAACAGGAGCAGGCCGACGGCCTGATCGCCCAGGCCGAGCGGGAAGCCGTGCAGGCGCGCCAGGCCAACAGCGCGGTGGCGGCGGGGCCGGCGGCTGCGCCGGGGGATGTGCGGGTGCAATACGTGCCGGCCATCGTCCGCGACCAGATCCGCGACCAGGTCAAGGCCGAGGTCATGGCCACCGCCAAGCAGGAGAACTGGGCCCAGCCCAATACCTTCCCGGACTGGGTATCGCGCATCAGCTTCGACGGCGACATCCGCCTGCGCGACGAGTCGCGCTACTACTCGGGCAGCAACAGCAACCAGATCGTCGACTTCGCCAAGCTCAACGACAAGGGCCCGTACGACGTCAACCCCAACAGCAGCAGCAACTTGCCGCCCTTGCTCAACACCCGCGAGGACCGCGAGAACCTGTTCCGCCTGCGCGCCCGGCTGGGCATGAAGGCGCAGATCGCCCCGGACTGGACCGCCGGCATCCGCATCGGCACCGGCTCGGACAACAACCCGGTGTCGACCACCCAGACCCTGGGCGGCGGCTTCGGCAAGAAGGATATCTGGCTCGACCAGGGCTACCTGACCTGGAAGGCCACCGACGAGCTGACCCTGACCGGCGGGCGGATCGCCAACCCGTTCTTCTCCACCGACATGCTGTATTCCGGCGACCTGAATTTCGACGGCGTGGCGGCGATCTTCAACCACAAGCTCAACCGCGACTGGGGCCTGTTCGGCACGGTCGGCGCGTTCCCGGTGGAGTACACCAACGACACGTCCACCAGCAACGGCTTCGATAAGGAAGACAGCGACAACAAGTGGCTGTATGGCGCGCAGATCGGCGCCAACTGGGCGATCAACAACCACCACCGGCTCAAGGGCGCGCTGGCCTATTACCGCTTCGACGATATCGAAGGCCAGCGTTCCAGCCCTTGCCAGCCCTGGGCCGGGGCGCCGGGCTGCGACAGCGACGGCAGCCGCGCGGCCTTCATGCAGAAGGGCAACAGTGTGTTCCTGCTGCGCGACATCACGCCCAACCCGGCCAACCCGGCCGCCACCGCGCAGCCGCAGTTCGTCGGCCTGGCCTCGGAGTTCAACCTGTTGGACCTGAACCTGGTCTGGGACGCCGACCTGCCGGAAGACTTCAAGCTGCGCAGCCAGGCCAACTACATCCACAACCTGGGCTACGACGAAGGCGAGATGCGCAAGCGCGCCGCGGGCCAGATCGTCAACAACCTGGACAGCAGCGGCGAGCTGGAAAGCGGCGCCAATGCCTGGATGGTGCAGTTCACCCTGGGCAACAGCCTGGACCTGGCCAGGCAGGGCGACTGGAACCTGTTCGCCGGCTACAAGTACATCCAGCCCGACGCGCTGCCGGACGGTTTCAACGATTCCTCGTTCCACCTCGGCGGCACCAACGCCAAGGGTTATTTCGTCGGCGGCAACTACGGCCTGGCCAAGAACGTCTTCGCCACCGGGCGCTGGCTGAGTTCGGAGGCGGTGTACGGCGCGCCGTTCGACATCGATGTCCTGCAGCTTGAAATCAACACGCGCTTCTAGGGCGCAAGGGTGCATTGCTATGAACAGTACGGGGATCAAGCGGGCCAGGGCGGGCTGCTATCTGTGGTTGGGCCTGCTGGCGGCCGGCGGGGCCAGCGCCGAGGGCATGGAGGAGCGCTTGCGCACCCAGTTGCGCAGCACCACCCAGCAGTTGCAGGCGTTGCAGAGCGAGCAGGCCCAGGCCAGCGCCGCGCGCATCGCCGCCGAAAACCAGGCCAGGGACGCGCAGGCGCAGATCAAGCAACTGAGCGCCGAACTGGCCAAGGCCCGCGGCGTGGCCGAGCAACTGGCCGGCCAGCAGCAGAACCTGCACAGCCAGGCCCAGGCGCAGATGGCCGCCAGCAGCGAGCAGATCGGCAAGTTCAAGAAGGCCTATGACGAGTTGCTGGTCATGGCCCGTGCCAAAGAAGCCGAACGGGCTAAGCTTCAGGCGCAATTGAGCGAACGTGACACACAAGTGCAGCAATGTTCGCTCAAGAATCAGCAGATGTATGGCGTGGCCAAGGAGATTCTCTCGGCCTACGAGAGGATCGATGTGGCCGAGGTGATGAAGATCCGCCAACCCTTCGCCGGCAGTGCCCGGGTCAAGTTCGAGGAACTGGCCCAGGGCTTTGGCGACGATTTGTACAAGACCCAGTTCGATGCCCCGCAGGCAGCGAGCGCCCACTGACTATCAAGGAAGACCGAGCATGACCGAACAAGCGCAATTGATCGCCAGCGTGACCCCGCACAGCCTTACCGAGTTGCTGCAAGGCGCCGGCTACCGCGTCAACCAGACCGACCAGAACGGTGTCGTGCAGTTGCTCAGCGCCAGCCAGGGCATCGGCTACGCCGTGCGTTTCGGTAACCTGGCGGCCGAGCAGGGCAGCTACGTGGACTTCACCTTCAGCTGCGCGCTGCGGGTCCAGGGCGAGCTGCCCGCCGGCCTGGCCGAACTGTGGAACGCCTCGCGGCGTTTTGCCCGGCTGTCGTTGCAGGGCGAATTCCTGGTGATGGAGATGGACGTGGTGGTGGCCGGGGTCGGTCATGACCACCTGCGCCGCCAACTGGAACTCTGGGACCGGCTGTTGCAGGAGTTCATCGTCTACCTGCGCGACTACAGCCAGCATGCCGCGCGCCTGCAGGCCGAGGCCGCGCCAACCGCCCCCGAGGCCGCGGAGGGCACCGCGCAGTGAAAAGACCAAGCCTGATGCTCGGTGCCGGCGCCCTGGCCCTGGTGGCGCTGGCGGTGTGGTTGGGCGTGCGCCCGGGCAGCGACCCGGTGGCGGCGCAGCAGACCGGGCCGGCGGCGGCCAGCCAACCCGCGGCAGCCGCGGTGGCCCGCCTGGGTAGCCAGCAGGTGGCGCCGGAGGAACTCAAGGCGCTGCTCGCGGCGCTGCCGGAGGCGTCCCGGGAGCAGTTGCGCGGCAATCGCCCGGCCCTGGAGAGCTGGATCCGCACGCGCCTGGCGGAGAAGGCGGTGCTCGAACAGGCCGACGCCCAAGGCTGGCGCCAGCGTCCGGACGTGGCCTTGCAGACGCGGGTGGCTACCGAGCAGATCGTGTTTCGCGACTACTTGCGCTCGGTCAGCCAGGTGCCGGCCGGCTACCCGAGCGAGTCTGAGTTGCAGCAGGCCTATGACGCGGGCAAGGCGCAATGGCAGACCCCAGCCCTGTACCGGGTCAGCCAGATCTTCCTCGCGGTCGGCGAGCCGCAGGCGCTGGAGGCGGTGCGCAAGCAGGCCCAGGAACTGAGCAGGAAAGCCCAGGCGGCCCCCGGCGAATTCGCCGCCCTGGCCAGCCAGTACTCCCAGGACCCCGACAGCGCCCAACGCGGTGGCGACTCCGGGTTGCAGCCGTTGCAGCAGTTGCTGCCGGAGGTACGCGGCGCGGTGGCGCGGCTGAAGGTCGGCGCGGTGTCCGACGCGGTGCAGAGCCCGGCGGGCTTCCACATCCTCAAGCTGACCGAGCAGCAACCGGCCCGCAGCGCGACCCTGGACGAGCTGCGCGAACGCCTGACCCAGGCCCTGCGGGCCCAGCGCCAGGAACAGATCGCCAAGGCCTACCTGGAAGGCATGCTCGATACCGCGACCCTGAGTATCGATGGGGCCGAGTTGAACAAGGTGCTGGAGGAGAAATTGTAGGAGCGAAGCTTGCTCGCGATGATCGTCAACGATGACGCGGGCTGCCTGAATGAATGCGTTGTCCATGGGTTCATCGCGGGCAAGCCTCGCTCCTACAGAGATCTTCGAAACACCATGCAATGGATGCAATCAACCACCTGACAGGGAGTCACCCCATGTCTTTTCTGGAACCCGCCCCGACCTCGGGCATCACCCCCTATATCGCCCCCGCCGAGCCCCGGGAAGCCTGGCTGGCCCTGGCCGCGGGGATCGATCCGGAGCTGGCCCAGTATTTCCTGGTCACCGCCCGTTGCGGCTGTTTCATGCAGGCGGCGCGCAGCCTGAACATCAAGTCGACGTTGCTGCGCAAACAGCTGGCGCAACTGGAGGCGCAGCTGCGCCGTTCGCTGTTCCATTTCCAGGGCAGCGCCCTGAGCCTGAGCCGCGAAGGCCAGCAGCTCAAGGCGCAGTTGATCGCCCTGGCCCACGAACGCACCTTGCCGGTGCTCGAACAGCCGCTGATCCGCCTGGCAGTGGCCGAATCGATCCTGCACGACATCCTCGGCCGCGACCTGATCGCCCTGTTGCGCCGCAACGCCAGCGCGCGCCTGGAGATCATCTCGATCGACAGCGAACTGTCGCTGCGGGCCTTGAGCGCCGACGTGGTGGTCTGGCTGGGCGGGGTCGATTCGCCCAACCCGGGACCGAGCTTCGTCACCAGCACCCCGCAACCGCTGGTGCGCCTGCATTACCTGCCGCATATCGCCAAGCGTTACTCGCGGGTCGCCGCGCGCCCCGACAGCCTCGACGACCTGGCCGACTACATGCTGGTGCAGTGGCAGCAGGACCGGCAGGTCGAGCCGCTGCGGCCGTGGAACCAGCTGGTGGAGCAGCGCCTGGCGGGGGTGGTGCAGGTGCATTCCTACGAACTGATGCTGGAGATGATCCGTTGCAGCGCCTGCATCGGCCTGCTGCCTCATTACATGAGCCGCTTCGACCGAGGCCTGACCGCCTTGCCCGGGCTGTTCGGCGACGCCATGTCGCGCCAGGTGTGGATGGCGGTGAACGCCGAGGTCGAGCAGGACGCCGAGGTGCGCACGCTGGTGGAGCTGATCCTCCATACCTTCGATGAGCGCGGGGAGTGGTTTTGCCCATAACCGCCCGTGGGGTTGGTTCTTCTGTAGGAGCGAAGCGTGCTCGCGAAAATAGCCAAGGGCGATGCAGGCGCCCCTGGTCGCACGCAGGAGAATGGTCATGCCGGAACAGGCCTGTTCATGCTCTCGCCAGCGGCATCGCCGGCGTTCTACACTCGACGGCCCTATTGCATGACCAAGGACGCCCCATGCCCGCCGAGACCCCGAACTTCATCATCGAACGCTTCAGCGAAGCCCACGTCGCGGGCGTCACCGCGCTGTACAACGAGCCCGCGGTGGCGCGGCAGGTGCTGCAGATGCCGTTTCAGCCGGCCGAGGTCTGGCGCAAACGACTGTCGCCGGACAACGAGCGATGGGTCGCGCTGGTGGCGGTGCACGGGGAAACGGTGATCGGCAGTTGCACCATCGAGCAGTATTCGCGCATCCGCCGCGCCCACTGCGGCGGTGTCGGCATGGGCGTGGCGCTGGAGTGGCAGGGCCGGGGCGTCGGCAGTCGCCTGTTGGCGGCGGTACTGGATGTGGCGGACAACTGGATGAACCTGCAACGGGTGGAACTGACCGTCTTCGCAGACAACGAGGCGGCCCAGGGCCTGTACCGCAAGTTCGGCTTCGAGCGCGAGGGCCTGCTGCGCGACTACGCAGTGAGGGATGGCCAGTACGTCGACGTCATCAGCATGGCGCGCCTGCGCCGCACCCTGCGCGCCTGACCCAGCCGCTCGCCCGGGGGCGCCCCTGAACTCGCCGCGCCCGTGCCGGGCGATCGCAGCCTCGCCGGGGCTCGGCAGCGGCTACAGGTTTTGCGCTGGATGAAGAATCGAGGCATGCCGCGATTGTTGGGTTCTGGGTTGGGCGACAAACCAAGGCCCGCCACGATTCCCGTAGCCGCTGCCAAGCGCCAGCGAGGCTGCGATCGGCCCGCAGGGCCGCCAAACCTGCCACCGCGCACTCTCTGGAAAAGCGCGGTGCCTACCTTGGCGAGTCCTGCGGCCTCGATCGCAGCCTCGCCGGGGCTCGGCAGCGGCTACAGGTTTTGCGTTGGATGAAGAAACGAGGCATGCCGCGATGGTTGGGTTGTGGGTTGGATAACAAACCAAGGCCCGCGATTCCCGTAGCCGCTGCCAAGCGCCAGCGAGGCTGCGATCGGCAACGCAGTGGCCGCCAGACCTGACCCCGTGGAGGGCCAGGTGGAGCACGGTTCGGGGTCAGGCCGGCTTTTCATCCAGGGCAAACGCCACCGCTGCGCGGGCGTGCAGTTCGGTGGTGTCGAGCAGGGGCAGGGGGCTGTGTTCGGGCTTGAGCAGCAGGCCGATCTCGGTGCAGCCGAGGATGATGGCCTGGGCGCCGCGTGCCATCAGGGTCTGGATCACCTGCTGGTAGCGCTGGCGCGAGGTGTCGCTGATCACCCCCACGCACAACTCCTCGTAGATGATCCGGTGCACGGCCTGGCGGTCTGCCGTGTCCGGCACCAGGACGCTGAGGCCCCGGTCGATCAGGCGCTGCTTGAGAAAATCCTGCTCCATGGTGAAGGCCGTGCCCAGCAGGCCCACGGTCAGGGTATCGGCATTGCGCGCCGCCTCGGCGGTCGGGTCGGCGATATGCAGGAAGGGCACCGACAACACGGCCCGAATCTCCCCGGCCACCTTGTGCATGGTGTTGGTACAGAGCACCACGCACTCGGCGCCAGCGGCTTCCAGGCGACGCGCGGCATCCACCAGGATCTGCGCCGCCAGGTCCCAGCGCCCGGCATGCTGGGCCTGTTCGACAGGCCCGAAGTCGACGCTGTACATTAGCAGGCGCGCCGAGCGCAGGGGCCCGAGGCGGTCCCGGACCTGCTGGTTGATGAGGCGGTAATACTCGGCGCTGGACTCCCAGCTCATGCCGCCGATAAGGCCGATGGTGCGCATAGTCAGACTCCTGTGCTGGCAACCTTGAATGTCGAGAGTGTCCCGTGATGCAGCCCAGCGATCTATCAGGAAATTTCACATGCCCGGCCCAGTGAGCCGACGGTTGCTGGGCGCTACCCTCGAGCTGCAACTGCTGCCGCGCGCGGCCTACAGCGCGCGCGACCCGCTGCAATGGCAAAGCCTGGGGGTGACCCTGGAGCGCCAGCAGGGCGTGCATGCCATCGCCAGCGACCGGCGTGAGGACTTCGACAGCTGGCCGGGGACCCTGGCCTTGACGCCGGCCGGGGTCGAGGTGTTTTCCGAGTCGCCGCAAGGCGGTGAATACCTGCTGTTGCGCTGGTTGACCGAACCTCGGCCAGGGCGTTGCGGCGAGCGCCGCCTGCAGGCGCCCGGCCACGCCCGGGCCCTGTCGCTGGGGCGTGAAGCGCGGCGGCTGTTGTTGCAGCCACAGGCCGACCCACTGGCGCTGGAGGAATGCGCCGTGCAATTCGCCGCGCTGGGCGTTGCCGATAAGACGCACAAGGCGCCGACGCGTGCGGCGTTCGGCCGGGTGCTGACGCTGATCGACGAGCAGTATGCCGAGCCATTGTCGCTCGGGGAGTTGGCGGCCTGTTGCGGCTGCAGCGAACTGCGTTTCCTGCGCGACTTCAGCCGGGCCATCGGCATGACGCCCCATGCCTGGCTGGTGGAAGTGCGGGTGCAGGCGGCCCGGCGGCTGATCGAGCGCGGCGACCTGCCGCTCGCCGCCATCGCCCTGGAAACCGGCTTCGCCCATCAGTCCCACATGGGCAGCGCCTTCCGCAAAATCCTCGGCATGACCCCCAGCCAGTACCGTACCCGTCTTTAGACACCCCCATCCCTGTAGCCCTGTAGCCGCTGCCGAGCCCCAGCGAGGCTGCGATCGCCCGGAACGGGCGCAGCGATCTTCAGATTGTCGAGGTCCTGCGGACCTATCGCAGCCTCGCTGAGGCTCGGCAGCGGCTACAGGGTGGGTAGGGCGACGCATCGAGGCGCGGCTCGGTTCATGTAGCCGCTGCCGTAGGCTGCGATCGCCCGGAACGGGCGCAGCGATCTCAAGAGAGCCGAGGTCCTGCGGACCTATCGCAGCCTCGCCGGAGCTCGGCAGCGGCTACAGGGTGGGTAGGGCGACGCATCGAGGCGCGGTTACAGGAAGCGCTGGGGATTGGCCGGGGCTCAAACCTCCAGGTTGCCCCAGCCGGGCCTGGCTTGTTGCGGTTCCGGCGCCACGGCGTCGATCTTCTTGCCGGTGGCCACTTCCACCCGCCGCGCCACCTCGGGATCGTCGGCGAAGGGGATCAGGCTGGCGTCGTCGAGGCTCTTGGCGGTTTGATGGCGCAGGCAGTAGCCGATGCTGAGGTAGAGAAAGGTCACGCCGAGCAGATCAAGCATGAGATCGATCATCGGGGAGTTCCTGGGATAAGGGGCGCGGGCCGCAGCCGGCCCGCGTCGTAGGCCTGGGCGATCAGGCGATCTGCGCTTCGCTGGCGGCCAGGCGCGGGTCGGCCACACGCACGGTGCGCCAGGTGTTGTAGGCCATCAGCAGCATGCCGCTGAGGAAGAACACGCCGCCGGCGAAACGCACGATAAAGCCCGGGTGGCTGGCCTGCAGGGCCTCGACGAAGGAGTAGGTGAGGGTGCCGTCGTCGTTGACCGCGCGCCACATCAGGCCCTGGGTGATGCCGTTGACCCACATCGAGGCGATGTACAGCACGGTGCCGATGGTCGCCAGCCAGAAGTGCAGGTTGATCAGCGGCACGCTGTGCATCTGCTCGCGGCCGAAGACCTTGGGCACCATGTGGTAGATGGCGCCGAAGGTGATCATCGCCACCCAGCCCAGGGCGCCGGCATGCACGTGGCCGATGGTCCAGTCGGTGTAGTGGGACAGGGCGTTGACCGTCTTGATCGCCATCATCGGCCCCTCGAAGGTCGACATGCCGTAGAACGCCAGGGACAGCACCAGGAAGCGCAGGATCGGGTCGGTGCGCAGCTTATGCCAGGCCCCCGAGAGGGTCATCATGCCGTTGATCATGCCGCCCCAGCTCGGTGCCAGGAGGATCAGCGACATGGCCATGCCCAGCGACTGCGCCCAGTCCGGCAGCGCGGTGTAGTGCAGGTGGTGCGGGCCGGCCCAGATGTACAGGGTGATCAGCGCCCAGAAGTGCACGATGGACAGCCGGTAGGAATACACCGGGCGCCCGACCTGCTTGGGCACGAAGTAATACATCATCCCCAGGAAGCCCGTGGTGAGGAAGAAGCCCACGGCGTTGTGGCCGTACCACCACTGGACCATGGCGTCGGTGGCGCCGGAATACACCGGATAGGACTTGAACCAGTCCACCGGGATCGACAGGTGATTGACCACGTGCAGCATGGCGATCACCACGATGAAGGCGCCGAAGAACCAGTTGCCGACATAGATGTGCTTGCTCTTGCGCTGCACCACGGTGGTGAAGAACACGATGCCGTAGGCCACCCAGACCACGGCCATCCACACCGCGCCGGAGAATTCGATTTCCGCGTATTCCTTGGTGGTGGTGTAGCCCAGGGGCAGGGTGACCAGCATGATCACGATCACCGCCTGCCAGCCCCAGAAGGTGAAGGCGGCGAGTTTGTCGGAATACAGCCGCACCTGGCAGGTGCGCTGTACTGCGTAATAACTGGCGGCGAACTGCGCGCTGCCGGCGAAGCCGAAGATCACCAGGCTGGTGTGCAGCGGGCGCAGGCGGCCGAAGCTGGTCCAGGGCAGGTCGAGGTTCATTTCCGGCCAGACCAGCTGGGAGGCGATCCACACGCCCATGGCCATGCCGATCACGCCCCAGGCCACAGTGGCGATCACGAATTGGCGCACCACCTTGTAGTTGTAGGCCGGTTCCATTGTTGCTGTGCTCATGGTCAATGCTTCCACGGTTGCAAAGGCTGCCGGGCCACCCGGCCAGGCATGCTGCGCACTGTAGAAAGCAGCGCCGAAACAAAACAGGCTCAGAAAAACTGCATTAATACGGATCAGATTTTCATGCCTGCCTGCACGGCCCAAAGGCCTGCTGATACGGTTTTTTAGTTTTTACCTGAATCTGTAACGCTCTGAGCCGTAAGTGCATAGTCACCGCCACACCAAGAACCTGGTTGGCCCCTATATCTCCATAATCCTGTGACCTGTAGCCGCTGCCGAGCGCCAGCGAGGCTGCGATCGGCTGCGAAGCAGCCGCAAAACCGCCACATGCGTTCCGACTGCTCGACCGTATTGTCCGGATTGCGAGCGCTGCGCGCTCGATCGCAGCCTCGCTGGTGCTCGGCAGCGGCTACAGGGCCACAGGGCTACGAGTAGGGGAGTGGGGCAGCGATCCAGGTCAGCACCGATGAGGCCGTGACATGTATATCTACGACGAGTACGACCAGGCCCTGGTCAGCGAGCGAGTGGCGCAGTTTCGCGACCAGGTCGAGCGCTTCATGGCGGGCGAGTTGAGCGAAGAGGAATTCCTGCCGCTGCGGCTGCAGAACGGCCTGTACCTGCAGAAACACGCCTACATGCTGCGGGTGGCGATTCCCTACGGCACCCTCAGCGCGCGGCAGATGCGCACCCTGGCCAGCATCGCCCGCGACTACGACCGCGGCTACGGCCACTTCACCACCCGGCAAAACCTGCAGTTCAACTGGATCGAACTGGCCCAGGTGCCGGACATTCTCGAACGCCTGGCCGAGGTCGAGATGCATGCGATCCAGACCTCCGGCAACTGCGTGCGCAACATCACCACCGAAGCCTTCGCCGGGGTCGCCGCCGACGAACTGATGGACCCGCGCCCGCTGGCGGAGATCTTGCGCCAGTGGTCGACCATCAATCCGGAATTCCTGTTCCTGCCGCGCAAGTTCAAGATCGCCATCTGCTCGGCCCGCGAGGACCGGGCGGCGATCATGATGCATGACATCGGCCTGTACCTGTACCGCGACTGGCGCGGGCAGATGCGGCTGCGGGTGATGGTCGGCGGCGGCCTGGGGCGCACGCCGATCCTCAGCCAGCAGATCCGCGACGACCTGCCGTGGCAGCACCTGCTGTCTTATGTGGAAGCGGTGCTGCGGGTCTATAACCGCCATGGCCGACGCGACAACAAGTACAAGGCGCGGATCAAGATCCTGGTCAAGGCGCTGGGCATCGAGGCGTTCGCCCGGGAAGTGGAGGAGGAGTGGCAGCACCTCAAGGACGGCCCGGCGCAGCTGACCGAGGCCGAATACCAGCGGGTCGCCAGTGCCTTCGTCCCGCCGCTGTATGAACACCAGCCGGCCACCGACCTCGATTACGGCAGCCGCCTGGCCGAGCACCCGGCCTTCGCCCGCTGGGTGGCGCACAACGTCAAGCCGCACAAGGTGCCGGGCTACGCCAGCGTGGTGCTGTCGACCAAGCCCGGGATCGCCGCGCCCCCCGGCGACGTGACGGCAGCGCAGATGGAGTCGGTGGCCGACTGGTCCGAGGACTTCGGTTTTGGCGAGATCCGCATCGCCCACGAGCAGAACATCGTCTTGCCGGACGTGCCCAAGTCCGCGCTGTACCGGCTGTGGCAACTGGCCGGCGAGCAGGGCCTGGGCAGCGCCAACGCCGGCCTGCTGACCGACATCATCGCCTGCCCCGGCGGTGACTTCTGCGCCCTGGCCAACGCCAAGTCGATCCCCATCGCCCAGGCGATCCAGGCGCGTTTCGACGACCTCGACTACCTGCACGACCTGGGCGACATCAGCCTGAACATCTCCGGCTGCATGAACGCCTGCGGCCACCACCACATCGGCAACATCGGCATCCTCGGCGTCGACAAGAGCGGCAGCGAGTGGTACCAGGTCACCCTCGGCGGCGCCCAGGGCAAGCACAGCGCGCTGGGCAAGGTCATCGGCCCGTCGTTCAGCGCCGAGGAAATCCCCCAGGTGATCGAACGCATCATCGCCACCTTCGTGCGTTACCGGGAAAGCGAGGAGCTGTTCGTCGACACCGTGCAGCGCATCGGCCTGGAGCCATTCAAGGAGCGGGTCTATCCGAAGGTAATGGAGGTACAGCCATGAGCGGGCGCTACAGCCTTGAGCCAGTTATCGCAGGCCAGGACGGGAGGGCAAAGCCATGAACAATCTGTTGCGCCTGCACGATGGCGAGGCCGGGCGGGTCGATAACGATCCCTGGACCCTGGTGCGCGAGGCCGATGGCGAACTGCCCGCCGGGCCGTTGCTGCTGCCGCTGGCGCGCTGGCTGATCCGCCGCATCGAGCACCAGCCGGCGCGGGACGGGGTCTGGCTAGGCCCGGACGACGAAGTGGAAAGCCTGCGCCCCTGGCTCAAGCTGATTCCGCTGATTGCCCTGGATTTCCCCAGCTTTCGCGACGGCCGCGCCTACAGCCAGGCGTACCTGCTGCGCACCCGGCTGGGCTGGATGGGCGAGTTGCGGGCCGTCGGCGACGTGCTGCGCGACCAGCTCAGCCATATGCGCCAATGCGGTTTCGACAGCTTCGCCATTCGCGAGGACAAGTGCGCCGACGACGCCCTCAAGGGACTGGCGGGCATGAGCGTGCTCTACGGGCGCTCGGCGATCGAGCCGCGGCCCCTGTTCCGCCGGCGCTGAAGACGGCGGCGCAGACGTCGAAGGAGGGTAGTGAAGAGGCGCCGCACGCAGCCGTCGCGGGCCGGGGCGCCGTTGACTGGCGTCGGTGGCGCGGCGGCAAGGTATTTGTCCTTGGGCCGATGATGGCACTTTGGTAGAGTCGCACTCCTTGAACAGGAGCCAGGGAACGGCGTCCGGCGCTCGGTCGCAGGCGTGCCTGGCATGAGCCATCCATGGAAGAGAGTCGCGGCTGTGAGCGTTGCCAAAAAGATACTCGGGTTGTTTTCGTTATTGCTGATCCTGACCCTGTGGGTCGGCTATTTCTACGTCTACCAGGACGCGCGCAGCGGACGCCTGGGCGACACGTTCGACAGCTACGGCCAGTGCGGGGGCGACTGGGGCAGTCCGAGCAACTTCTTTGCCCGTGACTACCTGATGCTCAGGGTGACCAACAGCACCCAGGGCGAGTTCAGCGTGTCGGGGGTGGTCAATGTGTCCGAACGCACCTACAACCGCTACGAACTGGGGCGTTATCCCCTGAAGCTGCGCCTGGAGCCGCTGCAGGCGTCCTACAGCGTGCCGCCGCTGTTCTTCGAAGAGGTCAAGGTCAAGCCGCTGAACCGCAACTTCAATTCGCCCCACAAGAATGCCTACGCCGACCTGGAAAGCCGGCCGATCTGGGTCGTGGGCGAGTCCACGCGGTTTCCCCTGGAGGTTTACCGTTACGGCTACAAGCCGGTGCTGTACATCCTCAAGGGCAACGAGCAGGTCGACCTGCCGTTCAAGCGCATCGCCACCAAGCTGGACCTGTCCAATACCTTCACCCCGACCCGGGTCTACAACCCCACCGACTACATCGACGAAGCGAACAGCCTGGTGCAGCCCGGCGATTATCCGGCCTATGGCGCCAGCGAGTGCGCGTTCACCATCGAGCGCAAGGGGACGTTCAAGATCATCGTCCTGCTGCTGTTGCTGGTGCTTTGCCTGCCGCTGTTGATGGTGGTGTACCGCGACGAGCCCGCCATCGATTTCCTCGCCACGCTGCTGGGCGTGGCGGCGGTGCGGGTATTCCTGCTCGGGCCGCTGCAGGACTACCAGCTCTACGGCATCGACTTCGTGTTCGGCGCGGTGATTATCCTGGGGGGCACGCTGTCCCTGCTCAAGGCCATGCGGATCAACGCCTTGCGCGAGGCGGCGGCACGCCGGGGGACGACCTGGTAGCGGGTGGCGGCCCGGGGTTTTTCAGGGCGGTCGCGGGACGGCTGTGTCTGTCAAATCTGATGAGATTTCTTCCGGTTTTCTCACCGATTAATCTGGTTTTTCTGTACTGATACGTCGGTAATTGGCTATACCTACAACTCCTAAAGTCGGCATTGCGTCCGGCTTTTCTTACAGGAGTTACCTTATGAAGCTTGCACGAATCACTGGCGCGCTATGTATCGTCTCTCTTGGGTTGGCGGGCTGTTCCAGCAACGTCACCCAGCCAGACGAATACTCCGGCTTTCTCGGCGACTACAGCCAGCTCAAGGAGGCCAAGTCGCCATCGGGCGTCGAGGTGATGCGTTGGGTCGATCCCAAGCTGGACCTGAAGCGGTACCGCAGCGTCTATATCGAGCCCACCCAGTTCTATCCCAAGCCGCAACCGACGGCGAAGATCCCGCAGAACACCCTCAACGGCATCAACCGTTACTACGACGAGGCGCTCAAGCGTGAAATCGGCAAGGACCTGCCGCTGGCTACCGGCCCGGGGCCGGGGGTCATCGTGGTGCGCGCGGCGATCACGGCAGTGAGCAGCAAGACCCAGGGCCTGAAACCCTATGAAATCATTCCGGTGGCCCTGGTGGCGGCGGCGGTGAGCACCGCCAGCGGCATCCGCGACCAGGAAACCACCCTGGGCACCGAGGCGCAGTTCATCGACGGCGGCACCAACAAGGTGCTCGCCCAGGTGGTGCGCAAGGGCAGCGGCAAGGCCCTGGAAAACGATACCCAGGTGATGCAGCCTTCGGACGTCAAGAACGTCATCGACGGTTGGGCCTCGGACCTGCACCAGTCCTATCTGCGGATAAAGAAGTAAGCGCGTTCGCAAGCCTTTTCCGAACGTTTCCGGTTAGCCCGGTCGGGGTCGGGGCTGCTGCCCGACCCCTTCGCCGGGCCTCCCATCCAGCGTTCCAAGCAGACCGCTCATGTGGCCGGGGCGAGGGCGCAGGGGCGCGTTTTCAGCACCATCATCCTGTACAGAGCCTGCTCGCAAGCGCCAGCGGCGAGCGGCACCGAGGCTCTGGCCGGTTTTTCGTATTCAAGTAGATTGTGATTATTTCCATGTACTTTAAGTGGTTAAGTTAATGTGATTTATAAAAAGTAATAAATTCAATAAAAACAATGATTTGAATAAGTATATTAATGTGAATTGTCATAAATTTTCGGTGTCATCAGGGAGTTTTTCGGCATGCCCGTGGTTGAACGCACGACTTTCATCGCCGGCCGCAGCCCGGCCCAGGTCCTGGATTTCTGCCTGGAAGGCGCCAATTTTCCGAAGGTCTTTCCCGAGCCCGTCACTCCCCTGGGTGCGCTCGACCTCGACAACCTGCGTATCAGCGCCGGGCGCGAGTTCAGCTTTCGGCACTGGATGTGGGGCGTCATACCGGCGACCTGGACCGTGGTCATCCGCGAGGTCGGCGACCGGCATTTCATCGACGAGATGCTCAAGGGGCCGCTGCGTGCCTTTCGCCATGAACACCGGGTCGAGGCCGCCGACGGGGGGACCCTGTACACCGACCGGGTGACGTATCGGGCGCTGGGCGGTGCCCTCGTGGAGCGGCTGCTGGTCAATGCCTATATGGCGCGCATCTTCGAGGCCCGGCACCGCAATATGGTGCGCCTGCTGCGCTGATGCCGGGCCGAGGGACAAATTGCAGCTCAGGCATAGGTGGCCGAGGTATTTCATGGTTAACTTCGGCCTCTCGATTTTTTTTAAGCTGTTCAACGACAACCGTTCAAAAGGACTCCGTTCATGGCTCAAGTCACTCTTAAAGGCAACCCGGTTCAAGTCAACGGCCAACTGCCCCAGGCCGGCACCAAGGCCCCGGCCTTTTCCCTGGTGGGCGCCGGCCTTGCCGACATCACCCTGAGCAGCTTTGCCGGCAAGCGCAAAGTGCTGAACATCTTCCCGAGCGTCGACACCCCGACCTGCGCCACTTCCGTGCGCAAGTTCAATGCCCAGGCCAGCGGCCTGAACAACACCGTGGTGCTGTGCATTTCCGCCGACCTGCCGTTCGCCCAGGCGCGCTTCTGCGGTGCCGAAGGCCTGGACAACGTGCAGAACCTGTCGACCCTGCGCGGCCGCGAATTCATCGAGAACTACGGCGTGGCCATCGCCGACGGCCCGCTGGCCGGCCTGACCGCACGCGCGGTGGTGGTGCTGGATGAGAACGACAACGTGCTGCACAGCGAACTGGTCAAGGAAATCGCCGAAGAGCCCAACTACGAAGCGGCCCTGGCCGTTCTCAAGTAACAGCTTTTACAATTATTCACGGCCTGGCCCTGCCCAGGCCGTTTTCATTTGTGCTTCAGTGGCTTAGCCGATATTGGCGAACGTAAGCCCAAGGTAAATTGCCGGTAAAGGCGCTTTGCTAAATACCGGCCAGTGCTTATCTTTCAGCCACCTGAAAAAGATCCCCTCGCGCCCAATGGTTGATCACTCCATGCAATCCTCCGTTTCCCGCAACTCCCGTCGCTGGCTGCTCGGCCTGCTTGTCCTGGTGGCTGTCGCCGGCCTGTGCTGGAAATTCTGGCCGGCCTCGAGCAGCCACAAGGATGCCGCCGGACAGAAGGCCGCCACCGGGCATGCCGGTCGCAGCGGGGTGATGCGCCCGGGGTTCGGTGGCGCCAGCGGGCCGATTCCGGTGCGGGTGGCGCCGGCCACGCGCGGCGACTTCCCGCTGTATTACAAGGCGCTGGGCACGGTCACCGCGCTGAACACCATCAATGTGCGCAGCCGCGTGGCCGGTGAGCTGGTCAAGGTGGCCTTCGAGGAAGGGCAGATGGTCAAGGCCGGCGACCTGCTGGCGGAAATCGATCCGCGGCCGTACCAGAACGCCTTGCTCCAGGCCGAAGGCACGCTGTTGCAGAACCAGGCGCAACTGAAAAACGCCCAGGTCGACTACGAGCGTTATCGCGGCCTGTTCGCCCAGGACAGTATCGCCAAGCAGACCCTGGACACCGCGGCGGCGCTGGTCGGCCAGTACCAGGGCACGGTCAAGACCAACCAGGCGGCGGTCAACGACGCCAGGCTCAACCTCGAATTCACCAAGATCCGCGCGCCGATCACCGGCCGCGTCGGCCTGCGCCAGCTGGACGTGGGCAATCTGGTCGCGGCCAACGACACCACGGCACTGGCGATCATCACCCAGACCCAGCCGATCAGCGTGGCGTTCACCCTGCCGGAGAACAGCCTCGCCACGGTGCTGGAGCGCTATCGCAGCGGCGCCAGGCTGCCGGTGGAAGCCTGGGACCGCGGCGACCAGAAGCTGCAGGCCAGCGGCGTGCTGCAAAGCCTCGACAACCAGATCGACACCACCACCGGCACCCTGAAGTTCAAGGCACGCTACGAGAACCGCGACCAGGCCCTGTTCCCCAACCAGTTCGTCAATGTGCGGCTGCTCGCCGACACTCTGAAGAACGTGGTGCTGGTGCCGTCGGCGGCGGTGCAGTTCGGCACCAACGGCACCTTCGTCTATGCCCTGGACGGCGACAACAAGGTCAAGGTCCGGGCGTTGCAGATCGGCGACAGCAACGGCGATTCCACCGTGATCAAGTCTGGCCTGGACGCCGGCGACCGGGTGGTGCTCGAAGGCACCGACCGCCTCAAGGACGGCAGCGCGGTGGAGGTGGTCAACACCCCCGAGGAAGTCCCGACCAGCCCGACCCAGCACCTGCAAGGCCAGCCGGCCAGCTCGGCGACCACGCCTGCCACAGCCCCGGCGGCTGACGCGGCGGCGAACAAGGCCGGCGCATGAACCTCTCGCGGCTGTTCATCCTCCGTCCGGTAGCCACCACCCTGAGCATGCTGGCCATTGTCCTGGGCGGCCTGATCGCCTATCGGCTGCTGCCGGTCTCGGCGCTGCCCCAGGTCGACTACCCGACCATCCGCGTCATGACCCTGTATCCCGGCGCCAGCCCGGATGTGATGACCAGCGCGGTCACCGCGCCCCTGGAGCGCCAGTTCGGGCAGATGCCCGGCCTGACCCATATGGCGTCCACCAGTTCCGGTGGCGCCTCGGTGCTGACCCTGCGCTTCAACCTCGACATCAATATGGATGTCGCCGAGCAGCAGGTGCAGGCCGCGATCAACGCCGCCACCAACCTGCTGCCCACCGATCTGCCGGCACCGCCGGTGTACAACAAGGTCAACCCGGCGGACACCCCGGTGCTGACCCTGGCCATCACCTCCAAGACCATGCTGCTGCCCAAGCTCAACGACCTGGTCGATACCCGCATGGCGCAGAAGATCGCGCAGATCAGCGGCGTGGGCATGGTCAGCATCGCCGGTGGCCAGCGCCAGGCGGTGCGGATCAAGGTCAACCCCGAGGCCCTGGCGGCCGCCGGCCTGAACCTGTCGGACGTGCGCAGCCTGATCGGCGCCTCCAACGTCAACCAGCCCAAGGGCAACTTCGACGGACCGACCCGGGTGTCGATGCTCGACGCCAACGACCAGCTGACCTCGCCCAAGGATTACGCCGAGCTGATCCTGGCCTACAAGAATGGTGCGCCGCTGCGCCTGAAGGACGTCGCCGAGATCGCCGACGGCGCCGAGAACGAGCGCCTGGCGGCCTGGGCCAATGAAAACCAGGCGGTGCTGCTGAACATCCAGCGCCAGCCCGGGGCCAACGTGATCGAAGTGGTGGACCGGATCAAGGCGCTGTTGCCGAGCATCACCGACAACCTGCCGGCCGGCCTCGACGTCACCGTGCTCACCGACCGCACCCAGACCATCCGCGCCTCGGTCACCGACGTGCAGCACGAGCTGCTCATCGCCATCGCCCTGGTGGTGATGGTGACGTTCCTGTTCCTGCGCCGGGCCAGCGCCACGGTGATTCCGTCGATCGCCGTGCCGCTGTCGCTGATCGGCACCTTCGGCGTGATGTACCTGGCGGGGTTCTCGGTCAACAACCTGACCCTGATGGCCCTGACCATCGCCACCGGGTTCGTGGTCGACGACGCCATCGTCATGCTGGAGAACATCTCGCGTTTCATCGAGGAGGGCGACAGCCCGATGCAGGCCGCGCTCAAGGGCGCCAAGCAGATCGGCTTCACCCTGGTGTCGCTGACCCTGTCGCTGATCGCGGTGCTGATCCCGCTGCTGTTCATGGCCGACGTGGTCGGCCGCCTGTTCCGCGAGTTCGCCATCACCCTGGCGGTGGCGATCCTGATTTCCCTGGTGGTGTCCCTGACGCTGACGCCGATGATGTGCGCGCGCCTGCTCAAGCGTGAACCCAAGGAGCAGGAGCAGGGGCGTTTCTACCGCGCCAGCGGCGCCTGGATCGACTGGCTGATCGAAAGCTACGGGCGCAAGTTGCAGTGGGTGCTCAAGCACCAGCCGCTGACCCTGCTGGTGGCCATCGGCACCCTGGCGCTGACCGTGTTCCTTTATATGGTGGTGCCCAAGGGCTTCTTCCCGGTGCAGGACACCGGGGTGATCCAGGGCATTTCCGAGGCGCCGCAGTCGGTGTCCTTCGCCGCCATGAGCCAGCGCCAGCAGGAACTGGCGAAGATCATCCTGGCCGACCCGGCGGTGCAAAGCCTGTCGTCCTATATCGGCGTCGACGGCGACAACGCCACGCTCAACAGCGGCCGGCTGCTGATCAACCTCAAGCCGCATCGCGAGCGCGACCTGAGCGCCGCCGAAGTGATCGCGCGCATCCAGCCGCAGGTTGACAGGCTGGTGGGGATCCGCCTGTTCATGCAGCCGGTGCAGGACCTGACCATCGAAGACCGGGTCAGCCGCACCCAGTACCAGTTCAGCCTGTCGTCGCCGGATGCCGACCTGCTGGCGCTGTGGAGCGGGCGCCTGGTGGATGCCCTGGTGCAGCGCCCGGAACTCATCGACGTCGCCAGCGACCTGCAGGACAAGGGCCTGCAGGTGTACCTGGTGATCGATCGCGACGCCGCCGCGCGGGTCGGTGTGTCGGTGTCGAACATCACCGACGCGCTGTACGACGCCTTCGGCCAGCGGCAGATTTCTACCATCTATACCCAGGCCAGCCAGTATCGCGTGGTGCTGCAGGCCCAGGCCGGCGAGACCATCGGCCCGCAGGCGCTGGAGCAGATCCATGTGAAGACCACCGACGGCGGCCAGGTGCGGCTGTCGAGCCTGGCGCGGGTCGAGGAGCGCCAGGCGCAACTGGCGATCGCCCATATCGGCCAGTTCCCGGCGGTGATGATGTCGTTCAACCTGGCGCCCGGCGTGGCCCTGGGGCAGGCGGTGGAAGTCATCGAGCAGGTGCAGCGCGACATCGGCATGCCGGTGGGCGTGCAGACCCAGTTCCAGGGCGCCGCGCAGGCGTTCCAGGCGTCGCTGTCGAGCACGCTGCTGCTGATCCTGGCGGCGGTGGTGACCATGTACATCGTGCTCGGGGTGCTCTACGAGAGCTACATCCACCCGATCACCATTCTCTCCACCTTGCCCTCGGCGGCGGTGGGGGCCTTGCTGGCGCTGATCCTCAGCGGCAACGACCTGGGCATGATCGCGATCATCGGCATCATCCTGCTGATCGGCATCGTCAAGAAGAACGCGATCATGATGATCGACTTCGCCCTCGACGCCGAACGCAACCAGGGCGTGCCCCCGGAGCAGGCGATCTACCAGGCGGCGCTGCTGCGTTTCCGGCCGATCCTGATGACCACCCTGGCCGCGCTGTTCGGCGCCGTGCCGCTGATGCTGGCTACCGGTTCCGGCGCCGAGCTGCGCCAGCCCCTGGGCCTGGTGATGGTCGGCGGGCTGTTGCTGAGCCAGATCCTGACGCTGTTCACCACCCCGGTGATCTACCTCTACTTCGACCGCCTGGGCCGGCGCTGGCGCTCGACGCCTGAGCGCGCGGAGCCGGTAGAGCAGCCATGAACCTGTCCGGCCCCTTTATCCGCCGGCCGGTGGCGACCATGTTGCTGAGCCTGGCGATCATGCTGCTGGGCGGCGTCAGCTTCGGTTTGCTGCCGGTGGCGCCGCTGCCGCAGATGGACTTCCCGGTGATCGTGGTCCAGGCCAGCCTGCCGGGGGCCAGCCCCGAGGTCATGGCGTCCACCGTGGCCACGCCCCTGGAACGCTCGTTCGGCGCGATCGCCGGGGTCAACACCATGAGCAGCCGCTCCAGCCAGGGCTCGACCCGGGTCATCCTGCAGTTCGACCTGGACCGCGATATCAACGGTGCGGCGCGGGAAGTGCAGGCGGCCATCAACGCGTCGCGCAACCTGCTGCCCAGCGGCATGCGCAGCATGCCCACCTACAAGAAGGTCAACCCGTCGCAGGCGCCGATCATGGTGCTGTCGCTAACCTCCGACGTGCTGGAAAAGGGCCAGTTGTACGACCTGGCCTCGACCATCCTGTCGCAGAGCCTGTCCCAGGTCGCCGGGGTCGGCGAGGTGCAGATCGGCGGCAGCTCGCTGCCGGCGGTGCGCATCGAGCTCGAGCCGCAACTGCTCAACCAGTACGGAGTGGCCCTGGACGATGTTCGCAAGACCATCGCCGAGGCCAACGTGCGCCGGCCCAAGGGCTCAGTGGAGAACAGCGAGCAGCTGTGGCAGGTACAGGCCAACGACCAGTTGGAGAAGGCCAAGGATTACGAGCCGCTGATCATCCACTACAAGGACGGCGCGGCCCTGCGCCTGAAAGACGTGGCCAGGGTCAGCGACGGCGTCGAGGACCGCTACAACAGCGGGTTCTTCAACGACGACGCGGCGGTGCTGCTGGTGATCAACCGCCAGGCCGGGGCCAACATCATCGAGACCGTCAACGAGATCAAAGCGCAGTTGCCGGCGTTGCAGGCGGTGCTGCCGGCCAGCGTCAAGCTCAACCTGGCGATGGACCGCTCGCCGGTGATCAAGGCCACGCTGCACGAGGCCGAGATGACCCTGCTGATCGCCGTGGCCCTGGTGATCCTGGTGGTCTACCTGTTCCTCGGCAATTTCCGCGCCTCGCTGATCCCGACCCTGGCGGTGCCGGTGTCGCTGGTGGGCACGTTCGCGGTGATGTACCTGTATGGGTTTTCCCTGAACAACCTGTCGCTGATGGCGCTGATCCTCGCCACCGGGCTGGTGGTGGACGACGCCATCGTGGTGCTGGAGAACATCTCCCGGCATATCGACGAAGGCGTGCCGCCGCTGAAGGCGGCGTACCTGGGGGCCAAGGAAGTCGGTTTCACCCTGTTGTCGATGAACGTCTCGCTGGTGGCGGTGTTCCTTTCGATCCTGTTCATGGGCGGCATCATCGAAAGCCTGTTCCGCGAATTCTCCATCACCCTGGCGGCGGCCATCGTGGTGTCGCTGGTGGTGTCCCTGACCCTGACCCCGATGCTCTGCGCGCGCTGGCTCAAGCCTCATGTGCCGGGCCGGGAGAACCGCCTGCAGCGCTGGAGCCAGCGCACCAACGACTGGATGGTGGGCAAGTACGCCAGCAGCCTGGACTGGGTGCTGCGCCACAAGCGCCTGACCCTGCTCAGCCTGTTGCTGACCATCGGGGTCAATGTCGCGCTGTATGTGGTGGTGCCCAAGACCTTCATGCCGCAACAGGACACCGGCCAGCTGATCGGTTTCGTGCGCGGCGACGACGGCCTGTCGTTCAGCGTGATGCAGCCGAAGATGGAGATCTTCCGCCGCGAGGTGCTCAAGGACCCGGCGGTGGAAAGCGTGGCCGGCTTCATCGGGGGCAGCAACGGCACCAACAACGCCTTCATGCTGGTGCGCTTGAAACCCATCAAGGAACGCAATATTTCCGCGCAGAAGGTCATCGAGCGCCTGCGCAAGGAAATGCCCAAGGTGGCGGGGGCCCAGCTGATGCTGATGGCCGACCAGGACCTGCAGTTCGGCGGCGGTCGCGAGCAGACCACCTCGCAGTACTCCTACATCATCCAGAGCGGCGACCTGGGGGCCCTGCGCGAGTGGTACCCGAAGGTGGTCACCGCGCTGCGCGCCTTGCCCGAGCTGACCGCCATCGACGCCCGCGAAGGGCGGGGCGCCCAGCAGGTGACCCTGGTGGTCGACCGCGACCAGGCCAAGCGCCTGGGGATCGACATGAACATGGTCACCGCGGTGCTCAACAACGCCTACAGCCAGCGGCAGATCTCGACCATCTACGACAGCCTCAACCAATACCAGGTGGTGATGGAGGTCAACCCCAAGTACGCCCGCGACCCGGTCACCCTCAACCAGGTGCAGGTGATCACCGCCGACGGCGCGCGGGTGCCGCTGTCGACCATCGCCCATTACGAAAACAGCCTGGAAAACGACCGCGTCAGCCACGAAGGCCAGTTCGCCTCGGAGAGCGTGTCCTTCGACATGGCCGAAGGGGTGACGGTGGAGCAGGGCACGGCGGCCATCGAGCGTGCCCTGGCCAAGCTGGGCATACCGGAAGAGCTGATCATCAAGATGGCCGGCACCGCCGACGCCTTCGCCGCGACCCAGAAGAGCCAGCCGTTCATGATCCTCGGCGCGCTGCTGGCGGTGTACCTGGTGCTGGGCGTGCTGTACGAAAGCTATATCCACCCGTTGACCATCCTGTCGACCCTGCCGTCGGCCGGGGTCGGCGCCTTGCTGTCGATCTATGTCCTGGGCGGCGAATTCAGCCTGATCTCGCTGTTGGGGCTGTTCCTGCTGATCGGCGTGGTGAAGAAGAACGCGATCCTGATGATCGACCTGGCGTTGCAACTGGAGCGGCACCAGGGCATGGGCCCGCTGGAGTCGATCCGCAGCGCCTGCCTGCTGCGCCTGCGGCCGATCCTGATGACCACCCTGGCGGCGATCCTCGGCGCCTTGCCGTTGCTGCTGGGCAGCGCCGAAGGCGCGGAAATGCGCCAGCCGCTAGGCCTGACCATCATCGGCGGCCTGGTCTTCAGCCAGATCCTGACCCTTTACACCACCCCGGTGGTCTACCTCTATCTCGATCGCTTGCGCCATGCATTCAACCGCTGGCGTGGGGTTCGTACCGATGCCGCTCTGGAAACGCCGCTATGACTGACTGTTCGCCTCGCCACTTTCCCCAGTGCCTGGCCCTGGCCCGCGGTTCGCGGCTGCTGAGCCTGGGCTTGAGCCTGACGCTGCTCAGTGCCTGCGCCATCGGCCCGGACTACCAGCGCCCGCAGGTCGCGGAACCTGAGCATTACAAGGAAGCCGCGGGCTGGCGCCAGGCCAACCCCAGCGATGCCCTGGCGCGTGGCGCCTGGTGGGAGCTGTACGGCGATGCCCAGCTCAACGGCCTGGTCGACAAGCTCAACAGCGCCAACCAGAGCGTGGCCCAGGCCGAGGCGCAGTACCGCCAGGCCCAGGCTCTGGCGCGCAGCGCCCGTGGTGCGTTGTTCCCCACGGTCGACCTGAGCGCCGGCAAGACCCGCGCCAGCCAGGGCACCGGCAGCAGCAATTCGGCGTTGAGCAGCTCGTCCAGCGGTATCCGCGACACCTACAACACCCAGCTCGGCGTGAGCTGGGAGGCCGATGTCTGGGGCAAGCTGCGCCGCAGCCTGGAAGCCAACGAGGCCAGCGCCGAGGCCAGCTTCGCCGACCTGGCGGCGATGCGCCTGAGCCAGCAGTCCGAGTTGGTGCAGAACTACCTGCAACTGCGGGTGATGGACCAGCAGAAGCGCCTGCTCGAAGCCACGGTGGCGGCTTACCAGCGTTCGTTGACCATGACCGAGAACCAGTACCGCGCCGGTGTCGCCGGCCGGGATGCCGTCGCCCAGGCGCGGACCCAGCTGAAAAGCACCCAGGCCGACCTGATCGACCTGATCTGGCAGCGCGCCCAGCTGGAAAACGCCATCGCGGTGCTGATCGGCCTGCCACCGGCCGAGTTCAGCCTGGCCGAGACCCAGGACATCCCGACCTTGCCCCAGGTGCCGCTGGGCTTGCCGTCGCAGTTGCTGGAACGGCGTCCGGACATCGCTTCGGCCGAACGTTCGGTGATCTCCGCCAATGCCAATATCGGCGTGGCCAAGGCCGCCTATTACCCGGACCTGACCCTGAGCCTGGCGGGCGGCTACAGCAGCAGTACCTACGCCGACTGGATCAGCCTGCCGAACCGTTTCTGGTCGGTGGGGCCGAAACTGGCCATGACCCTGTTCGACGGTGGCCAGCGCTCGGCGGAGGTCGATCGCACCGAGGCGGTCTATGACCAGACCGTAGCCAAGTACCGCCAGACCGTGCTCGACGGTTTCCGCGAGGTGGAAAACTACCTGGTGCAGCTCAAGGTCCTGGCCGACGAGGCCGTGGTCCGCCAGGAAGCGCTGGACGCCGCGCGCGATTCCCAGCGCCTGACCGAGAACCAGTACAAGGCCGGGCTGGTGGCCTACCTGGACGTGGTGACAGTGCAGGCCACGGCGTTGAGCAACGAACGCAGCGTGCTGACCCTATTGCAGAGCCAGCTGGTGACCAGCGTCCAACTGATCGCCGCCCTCGGCGGCGGCTGGGACGGCCAGCTCCAGGCCAGCGCCAACCCCTAGCGGGCACACCCGACGCCGCATCGAGGCCCACCACGATTCCCGTAGCCGCTGCCGAGCACCAGCGAGGCTGCGATCGGCAACGCAGTTGCCGCCAAGCCTGACGCCGCGGTATGCCAGGTGGAATGCGTTGGCCGGGTTTGCGCCTGCTTTGCAGGCGATCGCAGCCTCGCTGGGGCTCGGCAGCGGCTACAAATGCGCCGGACGACACACCGAGGCTCGCCACGATTCCGTAGCCGCTGCCGAGCACCAGCGAGGCTGCGATCGGCAACGCAGTTGCCGCTAAACCGGACGCCGCGGTGCGCCAGGAATAACGCGCCGCGTGGGTTTGCCTTTATCCGCCCACTGCTTTTTGTCCGGCTGATGGCTTTCTGCTTACTTTGTGAGTGCGTTCCTACGCGCAATCAGTACAATTGCGCCTTTTAGCGCCGGGTAGGGAAGCCTCCGGCTAACAGTCCAAGAGACGTCCATGCTCACCGGTACCTACTCTTCCGCGTTGGTTCTGATTTCCCTGTTCGTGGCGATCCTCGCCTCTTACACCGCCCTCGACATGACCGGCCGCATCGCCACCACCCGTGGCCGCGCGGCGTTTTTCTGGATGCTCGGCGGCGCCCTGGCCATGGGCATCGGCGTGTGGTCGATGCACTTTATCGGCATGCTGGCCTTCAGCCTGCCGATCAACCTGGGCTACGACCCCGGCATCACCGCGCTGTCGCTGCTGATTTCCGTGCTGTCCTGCGGTTTCGCCCTGTGGCTAGTGAGCCAGCCGAGCCTGCCGCTCTGGCAGCTGGCCTTCGGCGCGCTGATCATGGGCGCCGGGATCAGCGCGATGCATTACACCGGCATGGCGGCGATGCGCATGCAGCCGGGCATCGACTACGACCCGACCCTGTTCGGCGCCTCGCTGCTGATCGCCGTCGGGGCTTCGGCCGCGGCGCTGTGGATCGCCTTTCGCCTGCGCCACAACACCCCCCATGTCCGCCTGGCCCGTTGCGGCGCCGCGGTGGTGATGGGCATCGCCATCGTCGGCATGCATTACACCGGCATGGCCGCGGCGCGTTTCGCCGATGGCAGTTCCTGTGGCGCGTCGGTGGATGGCCTGAGCGGCAAGGGCCTGGACAACCTGGTCCTGATCACCACCCTGGCGGTGCTGGTGATCGCCCTGTTGACCTCGGTGCTCGACGCGCGCCTGGAAGCGCGCACCGCGGTGCTGGCCGAATCGCTGACCGTGGCCAATCGCGAGCTCACCCAGCTGGCGCTGCACGACACCCTGACCGGCCTGCCGAACCGCACGCTGCTGGCCGACCGGATCGACCAGGCGATGCAGTGGGTCACGGAGCAGGGCGGCTGTTTCGCGCTGATGTTCATCGACCTCGATGGCTTCAAGCCGGTCAACGATGCCTTCGGCCATCACATGGGCGACCAGTTGCTGCGCGAGGTGGCGCTGCGCCTGCGCGAAGACTTGCGCAGCCAGGACACCCTGGCGCGGATCGGCGGCGACGAGTTCGTGCTGCTGGTGCAATTGAGCGAGCCGGACGACGCCCTGCGCCTGGCCGCACGCCAGGTCGGCCTGATTTCCCAGGCGTTCCGGGTTGCCGAGCATGAGTTGCAGATTTCCGCCAGCGTCGGTATCGCGGTGTACCCGGGCAACGGCCTGACGCCCCAGGAACTGCTGATGAACGCCGATGCGGCGATGTATCACGCCAAGGGCACCGGCAAGAACGGCTACAGCTTCTTCGACGCCTCGATGAACAGCGATGCGCGCCGTCAGCTGCAACTGTTGCAGGACCTGCGCCACGCCCTCGAACACAACGAATTCCAGCTGTACTACCAGCCCAAGTTTGATGCCGCCAACGGCACGCCGGTGGGGGCCGAGGCCCTGTTGCGCTGGGAGCACCCGCAATTGGGGTTGCTGCTGCCGGACAAGTTCATCGACCTGGCGGAGAAGACCGGCCTGATCATCCCCATCGGCGAGTGGGTCCTCAACGAGGCCTGCCGGCAGATGCGCGAGTGGTACAGCCAGGGTTATGAAGGCTGGCGGATCGCGGTCAACATTTCCGCCTTGCAGTTCTGCCATGCCGGGCTGGTCGACAGCGTGGCCCGGGCGCTGGTCCTGCACCGCTTGCCGGCCAACAGCCTGACCCTGGAAATCACCGAAACCACGGCCATGAGCGATGCCGACGCGAGCATGACCGTGCTCAAGCAACTGGCGGACATGGGCGTGGACCTGTCCATCGACGATTTCGGCACCGGCTATTCGAGCCTGATGTACCTCAAGCGCCTGCCGGCCAACGAACTGAAGATCGACCGCGGCTTCGTCCGCGACCTGGAGCACGACAGCGACGACGCGGCGATCGTTTCGGCCATCGTCGCCCTGGGCCAGGCGCTGGGCCTGCGCATCGTCGCCGAAGGGGTGGAGACCGACGTGCAACAGGACTTCCTCACCCAGTTGGGCTGCGATTCGCTGCAAGGCTACTTCCTCGGCCACCCGCAGCCGGCCGCGCGTTTCATGCAAAGCATCCACCAGGCCGAACGCCAGCCCCTGTAACCACGACCCGCCCGGACCCACCCGGCGCCGCTGCCGGGCCTGCGAGGCGGCGATCGGCGCTGCAGCCGCCGTCAGATCCGCGCCCGGATCCGCCGGCGCAAGCCCCTCGATCCACCCTCGGTCAAGGCGCCAACCCGCGTCTCGAGAAGGTTTGCAACGCTGGCCGCAGGGTGTTTAATGGCACGCGTTCAACGATCAGCGAGGGGCTTGGCAGCATGGACAAGGTCATTCTCATCACCGGCGGCGGTCGCGGGATCGGCGCGGCTACCGCGCTGCTGGCGGCACAACGGGGCTACCGCATCTGCATCAATTACCAGGCCGACGAGCAGGCCGCCTTCCAGGTGCTGGCGCAGGTCCGTGCACTGGGCGCCGAGGCGATTGCCGTGCGCGCCGACGTCAGCATCGAGGACGAGGTGATCGCCCTCTACCAGCGGGTCGATGCCGAACTGGGCCGGGTCACCGCACTGGTGAACAACGCCGGGACCGTCGGGCAGAAGTCGCGGCTCGATGAGATGTCCGAATTCCGCATTCTCAAGATCATGAAGACCAATGTGCTCGGGCCGATCCTCTGCGCCAAGCACGCGGTGCTGCGCATGTCGCCACGGCATGGCGGGCAGGGCGGCAGCATCGTCAACGTATCGTCGGTCGCCGCACGCCTGGGCTCGCCCGGCGAATACGTCGACTACGCCGCCTCCAAAGGCGCGCTGGACACCTTCACCATCGGCCTGTCCAAGGAAGTCGCCGGCGAGGGCATCCGGGTCAATGGTGTACGGCCGGGCTACATCTATACCGACTTCCATGCCCTGAGCGGCGATGCCGACCGCGTCAGCAAACTGGAATCCGCGATCCCCATGGGCCGCGGCGGCCGCCCCGACGAAGTGGCGGAGGCGATCATCTGGCTGCTCTCGGACAAGGCCTCGTATTCCACCGGCACCTTCATCGACCTCGGCGGCGGCCGCTAATACAGCCGCCGCCGTAGCCGTTGTAGCCGCTGCCGAGCGCCAGCGAGGCTGCGATCGGGCGCGCAGCGGCCGTAAACCCTGAATCCGCAATCTGCCTGGATAAATACGCCAGCCGCCTTTGCGACTGCTGCGCAGTCGATCGCAGCCTCGCTGGTGCTCGGCAGCGGCTACAGGGCGCAGGGCGCACGGTGTCTGGTTTCAGAACGAGCGCACGATCCTGCCCAGGGTTTCCATGGCCTTTTCCGCCGCTTCGTTCCACGGGCTGCCGTAGTTGAGGCGGATGCAGTTACGAAAGCGCTGGGTCGGCGAGAAGATCGGCCCCGGGGCGATGCTGATGCCCTGGGCCAGGGCCATCTGGAACAGTTTCAGCGAATCCATCTGCGCCGGCAGTTCCAGCCACAGGAAGTAGCCGCCGGCCGGCTGGCTGACCCGGGTCTGCGCCGGAAAGTAGCGGGCAATCGCCGCCAGCATGGCGCTCTGCTGTTCTTCCAGGGCATAGCGCAGTTTGCGCAGGTGGCGATCGTAACCGCCGTGTTGCAGGTAGTCGGCGATGGCGGCCTGGGCCGGCATCGAGGCGCACAGCGAGGTCATCAGCTTCAGCCGTTCGATCTTCTGCGCGTAGCGCCCGGCAGCGACCCAGCCGATGCGGTAGCCCGGCGCCAGGCTCTTGGCGAACGAACCGCAATGCATCACCAGGCCTTCGGTGTCGAAGGCCTTGGCCGGTTTCGGCGCCTGCTGGCCGTAATACAGCTCGGCGTAGACGTCGTCCTCGATCAGCGGCACCTGATGCGCGCGCAGCAACTCCACCAGCTCCTGCTTCTTCGCCTCGGGCATGGTCGCGCCCATGGGGTTCTGGAAGCTGGTCATGCACCAGCAGGCCTTGATCGGGTGGCGCTCCAGGGTCTGCGCCAGCACGCCCAGGTCGATGCCGTCCCGCGGGTGCACGGGGATTTCCACCGCCTTGAGCTTCAGCCGTTCCAGCACTTGCAGGCTGGCGTAGAAGGCCGGCGCCTCGATGGCCACCAGGTCGCCGGGCTCGGTCACGGCCTGCAGGCACAGGTTCAGGGCTTCGAGGGCGCCGTTGGTGATCAGCAGTTCCTCCATGGGCAGCATCAACCCGCCGACCATGTAGCGCAGGGCGATCTGCCGGCGCAGTTGCGGGTTGCCCGGCGACATGTCGGTGACCACCACCCGCGGGTCCATCTCGCGGCTGGCGCTGGCCAGGGAGCGGGACAGGCGTTGCAGCGGAAACAGGGTGGGGCTGGGGAAGGCCGAGCCGAAGGGCACGGTGGACGGGTCCTTGATCGACTCCAGCACCGAGAACACCAGTTCGCTGACATCGACTTCGGTGGACTCGTTGACCTGGCTGCTGATCACCGGCTCCGAGAACGGGCTCGGCGCATGGGTGTTGACGAAATAGCCGGAGCGCGGCCGGGCGCGGATCAGCCCGCGGCGCTCCAGCAAGTAATAGGCTTGGAACACCGTGGACGGGCTGACCCCGTAGGTCTGGCTGGCGTAACGCACCGAGGGCACGCGCTGGCCGGGGCCGAGTACCCCGGAGCGGATCAGTTCTGCGATGTCGTCGGCGAATTTTTCGTAGCGTTTCATGGGCGCTCGGAATAGGCAGTGAGGGGGCCGGTGCCATCGCCCCCTTTATTGTAGGAGCGAGGCTTGCCCGCGATGAGGGCTGCGCGGTCTATCAGCTAGAACGCGGATGCAGATCTGGGGCCGCTGCGCAGCCCATCGCGGGCAAGCCTCGCTCCTACGGGGAGGCGAGGCGGGCCCAGTCTAAGGGATCAACGGTTCAAGGGCGCAACAAAGCGGCTTTTCGCCACGCTGTAGATCGCCGGCTCGTCGCTGTCGACCACCTTGAAGCTCAGCGTCTGGGAGCTGCTCTGCGGCTTGTCGGCGACCAGCGCCACCGACACCGGCAGGTCGACGATCTCGCCGGCGGCCAGGCTGACTTCGTTGCGGCCCTGCAGCTGGAAGCCGTCGCCGTCCACCAGTTGCAGGCGGTAGTCCTGGCGCTGCTGGGTCTTGTTGATGATCTTCAGGCTGTAGATGTTCTCGATCTGGCCCAGGGCGTTCTCGCGGAACAGCCCGCGGTCCTTGGTGACGTCCAGCGAGACCATCGGCCGCTCCACCAGCGCCAGGGTCAGGGCGCCGATCATCACCAGCAGTACCGCGCTGTAGCCCACCAGGCGCGGGCGCAGCAGGTGAGTCTTGCCGCCCTGCAACTGGTGTTCCGAGGTGTAGCTGATCAGGCCGCGGGCATAGCCCATCTTGTCCATGATCGAGTCGCAGGCGTCGATGCACGCGGCGCAGCCGATGCATTCCATCTGCAGGCCGTCGCGGATGTCGATGCCGGTCGGGCAGACCTGCACGCACAGCTGGCAGTCGATGCAGTCGCCGAGGCCGACTTCGGCCGGCTTCACGTCGCGCTTGCGCGGGCCACGGCTTTCGCCACGGGCCGGGTCATAGGAAATGGTCAGGGTGTCCTTGTCGAACATCACGCTCTGGAACCGCGCATAAGGGCACATGTGCATGCACACCGCCTCGCGCAGCCAGCCGGCGTTGAGGTAGGTGGCGCCGGTGAAGAACAGCACCCAGAACAGGCTCACGCCGCCGATCTGCAAGGTCAGCAGTTCCTGGGCCAGCGGCCGGATCGGGGTGAAGTAGCCGACGAAGGTCAGGCCGGTGAGCAGGCTGATGGCCAGCCACAGGGTGTGCTTGGCCGAGCGCCGGGCCAGCTTGTTCAGGCTCCAGGGCGCGGCCGCCAGCTTGATGCGCTGGTTGCGCTCGCCCTCGGTGACTTTCTCGCACCACATGAACAGCCAGGTCCAGGAACTCTGGGGGCAGGTGTAGCCACACCAGACGCGGCCGGCGAATACGGTGATGGCGAACAGGCCGAAGGCGCAGATGATCAGCAGGGCCGAGAGCAGGATGAAGTCCTGCGGCCAGAAGGTCGCGCCGAAGATGTGGAACTTGCTGTGCGCCAGGTCCCAGAGCACCGCCTGGCGGCCGCCCCAGTCCAGCCACACGGTGCCGAAGAACAGCAGGAACAGGAACCCCGCGCCGCTCATGCGCAAGGTGCGGAACAAACCGGTGAAGCTGCGGGTGTGGATCAGGTTGTCGCTGGATTTGGCCTTCGTCTTTGGGCGCGCAGGCTCGAATGTTTCTACTAATCGGACGGGGATTCTTTCGCTCATGGTCGTTCGCTCATCAGCCTCCATCAGGCGGATGAACTATGCCCAGCGATCTGTTTGCATAACAGACTCAGGTATCGCAATAAAAAGCAGATCAGATGACCTTCGACAGCGCCCCTGCGACAACTTGCCATACCCCGGCGAACAGCCGGCGGCGGGCGGCGCAGGCGTCTGGCACAGGCCCGTTCGAGCTGTTGTGATGCAGATCAGTCAAATCACCGAATCACCGCCGCTGGCCTTCAGGTGGCGCCGGCCGTCGGTGGCGCCTGCTACGGTCAATGCGTCGGCTTCTGCTTCGGTGATGTAGATGCGCTGACCCTCAAGGTCGACCGCCGACATCGAGCGGGCAGCGTCGGTGACGATGGTCACGGCGCTGGCCGGCACCCGGACATCGACCTGTTCGGTGTGGAAGTGACAGATGCGGTCTTCGATGTGCAGGCTCATGGCGGTCTCCTGTTATCGACTGATGAAGCCTTGTCTGGCCTATGAATTTAGGGGGCGATCCGTGCCCGGGGTTCGCGGCCGCCGATCAATGGTCGCGGCGAGCCGGATCGCACCTTTTGCCCGGCGCCGCTGTCCACCTTTTGAAAGGGCTGTCGCCCGTACACAGGACTGGCTTATGAATGCGTGGTGGCACGAAGCCTGGGTGACCCTGCAAGCGGAGTTCGCCGATATCGGCGATGCCCGGCAACTCACCCAGATCACGGTAAGACTGCTGCTGGCCGCGCTGCTGGGCGGCATCCTCGGCTTCGAGCGCGAGCAAAAGGGCAAGGCCGCCGGGGTGCGCACCCACATGCTGGTGGCGCTGGGCGCGGCGCTGTTCGTGCTGGTGCCGCAGATGTCCGGGGCCCAGGCCGATGCCCTGAGCCGGGTGGTGCAGGGGGTGGTCGCCGGTATCGGTTTTCTCGGTGCCGGGACCATTCTCAAGGGCAAGACGGACGAGGAAAGTCACGTCAAGGGCCTGACCACCGCGGCCGGGCTGTGGATGACCGCGGCGATCGGCGTGGCGGTGGGCGTCGGGCGCGAGTCCACCGCGGTGCTGAGCACCTTGCTGGCGCTGGCGGTTTTCAGCGTGATGCCCTGGATCGTGCGCAAGCTGGAGAAGGACGAACCGGCGCAATGACGGCCGCCTGCGGGCGCGCCTGTCATCGTCCTGGCGCATCGCTCGTTCAGGCTGTGACGGGCGCCGGATCGCTCGGAGGGTCGCCCTTGGGCGGCGGGGTGCTGCCGGGTGGTTCCTGTTCCGGCACCGGGGGCGGCGTGGTGGGCGGCAAGGGTGGCGGCAGGTTCGGGTGGTCGATGTTCGGATCGGGCGTTTCGGCCGGGATCGGGATACTCATCGGTGTGGCCTCCTTTGTGCTTGGCTTTCTATAGCCGTCGTGGGGTGGACCACCGTCGCGGCGAATCGATCCCTGGCGCGGCAAGCGGCAAATCGGGCTGAACTTTTCCCGCCGCCCGCGTCTCGGAACCTAAGTGTCGCGCTGATCCCCGGGCCGGGCTCGCCGGGGCACCGATTGAACCGTTACGGAGCGTCCATGGGGGCGTAAGGAGTGATGCTCGATGACTGCCGAAAAACCGACCGAACCGCACGACAACCCGCTTCTGCCGCTGTCCCAGGCCTTGCTGTTGCCGCGCATCGCCATCGAGGACACCCGGCCGCAGATCGACGGTGGCCAGTTCGCGGTCAAGGCGGTGGCGGGGCAGGTCATCGAGGTTGGCAGCAAGGTCTTCGCCGATGGCCACGACATCCTGGCCGTGCGCCTGCGCTGGCAGGCCGACCACGACCACCACTGGCACAGTGAAACCATGCAGGACCTGGGCAACAATGCCTGGCAGGGCCGATTCCGCGTGCCCGACGCGGGCCGCTACCGCTACTGCATCGAGGCCTGGATCGATCAATTCGCCAGCTTCTGCTACGAGCTGCGCAAGAAGCACCAGGCCGGGGTGGCGGTCAGCCTCGAATTGCAGGAGGGCCGCAACCATGTGCGGCAGGCCGCCGAACGCAGCGAGGGGCCGTTGCGCGAGCAGTTGCTGGCGCTGCACCACGAACTGGCGACCTTGCTCGAAGCCGAGCAGGTGGCGCTGTTCCTGCACGAACGCAGTGCACGGCTGATGGCCGAGGCCGATCACCGTCCCTACCTGAGCCTGAGCCCCGAGTACCCGTTGGACGTGGAGCGCGAGCGCGCCGGATTCGCCAGCTGGTACGAACTGTTTCCCCGCTCGATCACCGACGATCCGGCCCGCCACGGCACTTTCAATGACGTGCATTCGCGCCTGGCGATGATCCATGACATGGGTTTCGACGTGCTGTATTTCCCGCCGATCCACCCGATTGGCCGGCGCTTTCGCAAGGGCCGCAACAATGCCTTGAGCGCCGGGCCCGACGATCCGGGCAGCCCCTATGCGATCGGCAGCGAGGAGGGCGGCCACGAGGCGATCCATCCGCAGCTGGGCAGCCGTGAGGATTTCCGCCGCCTGGTGGCCGCCGCCGCCGAGCATGGCCTGGAGATCGCCCTGGATTTCGCCATCCAGTGTTCCCAGGACCACCCCTGGCTCAAGCAGCACCCGGGCTGGTTCAACTGGCGCCCGGACGGCAGCATCAAATACGCCGAGAACCCGCCGAAGAAATACCAGGACATCGTCAACGTCGACTTCTACGCCGTCGACGCCATTCCCGCGCTGTGGCTGGAGCTGCGCGACATCGTGGTCGGCTGGGTCGAGGAGGGGGTGAAGATCTTTCGCGTGGACAACCCCCACACCAAGCCACTGCCGTTCTGGCAATGGCTGATCGCCGATGTGCGGGCGCGCTACCCGGAGGTGATCTTCCTGGCCGAGGCCTTCACCACCCCGGCGATGATGGCGCGCCTGGGCAAGATCGGTTACTCCCAGAGCTACACCTATTTCACCTGGCGCAACACCAAGAGCGAACTGGCGAGCTACTTCACCGAGCTGAACCAGTCGCCGTGGCGCGAATGCTACCGGCCGAACTTCTTCGTCAATACCCCGGACATCAACCCGTTCTTTCTCCATGAGTCGGGTCGCCCGGGATTTCTTATCCGCGCCGCGCTGGCCACCATGGGCTCGGGGCTGTGGGGCATGTATTCGGGCTTCGAGCTGTGCGAGGCGGCGCCGATACCGGGCCGCGAGGAATACCTGGACTCGGAGAAATACGAGATCCGCCCGCGGGATTTCAACGCTCCCGGCAACATCATCGCCGAGATCGCCCAGCTCAATCGCATTCGCCGGCAGAACCCGGCGCTGCACAGCCACCTGGGCCTGCAGCTGTACAACGCGTGGAACGACAACATCCTGTATTTCGGCAAGCGCACCGCCGACCGCAGCAACTTCATCCTGGTGGCGGTCAGCCTCGACCCGGTCAACGCCCAGGAGGCGCATTTCGAGTTGCCGCTGTGGGAGCTGGGCCTGCCCGACGACGCGCAGACCCGCGGCGAAGACCTGATGAACGGGCACCGCTGGACCTGGTACGGCAAGGTCCAGTTCATGCGCATCGAGCCCTGGCGACAACCCTTCGGGATCTGGCGCCTGAGCGTCGAATGAGCCGTAGCCGCTGCCCGTAGCCGCTGCCGAGCGCCAGCGAGGCTGCGATCGGCTCCGAAGGAGACGCGCTCTTGAGGGCCTCAGAAGGCCCTGCGGGCCTTATCGCAGCCTCGCTGGTGCTCGGCAGCGGCTACAGGACGGCAGCGGTCAGGGGACAGCGTTGAGAAGTGACAGGGCTACAGGTGAGTAGCCGCCGGTTTTGGGGGCTGTGGCCCCGCGAATGTTCAGGAGTGTGCAATGGCGAAAAAATCCAGGTCAGCCACCTTTATCAAGGACCCGCTCTGGTACAAGGACGCGGTGATCTACCAGGTTCACGTCAAGTCCTATTTCGACTCCAACAATGACGGGATCGGCGATTTTCCCGGACTGATCGCCAAGCTCGACTACATCGCCGAACTGGGCGTGAACACCATCTGGCTGTTGCCGTTCTATCCCTCGCCACGGCGCGACGATGGCTACGACATCGCCGAGTATCGCGGGGTCAGCCCCGACTACGGGACCCTGGCCGACGCCCGGCGCTTTATCGCCGAGGCCCACAAGCGCGGGTTGCGGGTGATCACCGAACTGGTCATCAACCACACCTCGGACCAGCACCCCTGGTTCCAGCGGGCACGCAAGGCCAAGGCCGGCTCGGCGGCGCGGGACTTCTACGTGTGGTCCGACGACGACCAGAAATACGACGGCACCCGCATCATCTTCCTCGACACCGAGAAGTCCAACTGGACCTGGGACCCGGTGGCCGGCCAGTACTTCTGGCACCGTTTCTACTCCCATCAGCCGGACCTCAATTTTGACAACCCGCAGGTGATGAAGGCGGTGCTCTCGGTGATGCGCTACTGGCTGGACATGGGCATCGACGGTCTGCGCCTGGACGCCATTCCCTACCTGATCGAGCGCGACGGCACCAACAACGAGAACCTGCCCGAGACCCACGACGTGCTCAAGCGGATCCGCGCCGAGATCGATGCGCATTACCCGGACCGCATGCTGCTGGCCGAGGCTAACCAGTGGCCGGAAGACACTCAGTTGTACTTTGGTGACTTCAAGGGCGACCACGGCGACGAATGCCACATGGCCTTCCACTTCCCGCTGATGCCGCGCATGTACATGGCGCTGGCTCAGGAGGATCGCTTCCCGATCACCGATATCCTGCGCCAGACCCCGGAGATTCCCGCCAACTGCCAGTGGGCGATCTTCCTGCGCAACCACGACGAGCTGACCCTGGAGATGGTCACCGACCGCGAGCGCGACTACCTGTGGAACTACTACGCCGCCGACCGCCGCGCGCGGATCAACCTCGGCATCCGCCGGCGCCTGGCGCCGCTGATGGAGCGCGACCGGCGCCGCGTCGAGCTGCTCAACAGCCTGCTGCTGTCGATGCCGGGCACACCGACCCTGTATTACGGCGACGAGATCGGCATGGGCGACAACATCTACCTGGGCGACCGCGACGGCGTGCGCACGCCGATGCAGTGGTCGATCGACCGCAACGGCGGCTTCTCCCGGGCCGACCCGGCAAGCCTGGTCCTGCCGCCGATCATGGACCCGCTGTACGGCTACCTGTCGGTGAACGTCGAGACCCAGTCCGGCGACCCTCATTCGCTGCTCAACTGGACCCGGCGCATGCTGGCGATCCGCAAGCAATCCAAGGCGTTCGGTCGCGGCAGCCTGAAAATGCTGTCGCCGAGCAACCGCCGGATCCTGGCCTACACCCGCGAATACACCACGGAGGATGGCCGGCACGAGATCATCCTCTGCGTGGCCAACGTCTCGCGCAGCGCCCAGGCCGCCGAGCTGGACCTCTCGGCGTTCGCCGGCATGGTGCCGGTGGAGATGCTGGGCGGGAACGCGTTCCCGCCGATCGGCCAGTTGAATTTCCTCCTGACCCTGGCGCCCTACGGCTTCTACTGGTTCATGCTGGCGGCGGAAAACCAGATGCCCAGCTGGCACGTCGAGCCCGCCCAGAGCCTGCCGGACTTCACCACCCTGGTGCTGAAGAAACGCCTGGAAGAGCTGCTCGAAGCGCCGTCGCGCAACACCCTGGAGCAGAGCGCGCTGCCGACCTGGCTGCCCAAGCGGCGCTGGTTCGCCGGCAAGGACAGCGCCATCGAACAGGTGCATATCGCCTATGGCGTGCGCTTCGGCGACCCGCAGCACCCGGTGCTGCTCAGCGAGCTGGAGGTCAGCGGTGGCGGGCAGAGCGGACGCTACCAACTGCCGTTCGGCCTGCTCGCCGAAGAGCAGATCGGCGCCGCGCTGCCGCAGCAACTGGCCCTGGCCCGGGTCCGGCGCGGGCGGCAGGTGGGGCTGATCACCGACGCCTTTGCCCTGGAGAGCTTCGTGCGCAACGTGTTGCAGGCGCTCCAGGCGCAGACCGTGCTGCCCTGCGGCGAAGGCGAGATCCGTTTCCAGGGCAGCGCGCAACTGGCGGCGCTGGGCCTGGCCGACGATGTCGAAGTGCGCTACCTGTCCGCCGAGCAGTCCAACAGTTCGGTGGTGGTGGGCGGCAGCCTGGTCCTCAAGCTGATCCGCAAGGTCGCCGCCGGGGTCCACCCGGAGCTGGAGATGAGTGCCTACCTGACCGCCGCCGGCTTCCAGCACATTTCGCCGTTGCTCGGTTCGGTGGTGCGACGGGACGGGCAGGGCGAGGACAGTCTGCTGATGATCGCCCAGGGCTACCTGAGCAACCAGGGCGACGCCTGGGAATGGACCCAGAACAACCTGGAACGGGCGATCCGCGACGAGCTGGCCGACGCCATGTCCGAGCAGGACCAGCACTACAATGCCTTGGGTGAGCTGCAGGATTTCGCCGGCCTGCTCGGCCAGCGCCTGGGGGAAATGCATCGGGTCCTCGCGGAGCCGAGCCGCGATCCGGCCTTCGGTGCCGAGCCCAGCACGGCCCGGGACGCCCAGGCCTGGGCGAAGCAGATCGGCGCGCAACTGGAACGCGCCTTGCAGCTGCTCAAGCAGCACCAGGCCGAGCTGAGCGTCGAGGACCAGCAGCGCGTGGCGCACTGGAGCCAGCACCGCAAGGCGATCCTGGCGTACGTCCAGGAGCTGGCGAAACAGGCGGTCGGCGGGCTGCGCATGCGGGTCCACGGCGACCTGCACCTGGGGCAGGTGCTGGTGATCAAGGGCGATGCCTACCTGATCGACTTCGAGGGCGAGCCGGCACGGCCGCTGCATGAGCGACGGGGCAAGCACAGCCCGTACAAGGATGTCAGCGGCGTGCTGCGTTCCTTCGACTATGCCGCGGCGCTGGCCCTCGGCGGCCCGAGCCTGGATGCGTCGCCCCAGACCCAGGCCGTGCGGCAACGGATCGCCGAGCGTTACCGGCACGAAGCCCGCGCCGCGTTTGTCCAGGCCTATCGCCTGGCCACGGTCGGCCTGGCCCATGCCTGGCAGGACGCGCGCGGGGAAGACGCCGCGCTGGCCCTGTTCAGCCTGGAGAAGGCGGCTTATGAAGTGGCCTACGAGGCGGAAAACCGTCCCGCCTGGCTGGCGGTGCCGCTGCGAGGGCTGCAGGGCTTGTTGAGCGAAGTGAAACCCTTTTCCGATACACCGGGTGGAGAGCTGTGATGAATGTCTCGAACGAGGAACAGGCCGCAGTCCGGCGGGCATTGCCGCCGGCCAGGGATATCGACGCCCTGGTGCGCGCCGAGCACCAGGATCCCTTTGCCGTGCTCGGCCCCCATGACGACGGCGCAGGCGGCCAGTTCATCCGCGCCTTCGTGCCGGGGGCGCTGAGCGTGCAGGTGCTGGCCCGCGACGACGGCAGGGTACTGGGCAGCCTGGGCGGCACCGACGTGCCCGGGCTGTTCGTCGGTCATTTCGATACGGTCCGGCCCTATCTGCTGCGTACCCAATGGGCCGGTGGCGAGCAGGTCGGCGAGGACCCCTACAGCTTCGGCCCTTTGCTGGGGGAGATGGACCTGTACCTGTTCGCCGAGGGCAACCATCGCGACCTCGGCGCCTGCCTCGGGGCCCAGCTGAAAACCGTGGACGGCGTGGACGGCGTGCGTTTCGCGGTCTGGGCGCCGAATGCCCGGCGGGTCTCGGTGGTCGGTGACTTCAACGCCTGGGACGGGCGCCGGCACCCGATGCGCCTGCGCCATCCGTCCGGGGTCTGGGAGCTGTTCGTACCGCGCCTGGGGCCGGGCGAAGCCTACAAATACGAAATCCTCGGCGCCCACGGCATTCTGCCGCTCAAGGCCGACCCGGTGGCGCTGGCCACCCGCCTGCCGCCGGACACCGCCTCGACGGTCGCCAGGCCCCTGGCGATCGACTGGCAGGACCACGAGTGGATGCTGGCGCGCGGCGAGCGCCAGCGGCCGGACGCGCCCCTGTCGATCTACGAACTGCACGCCGGCTCCTGGCAGTGCGAGGTCGACGACCTGGGCGAAGTGGCGCGCCAGTACAACTGGCACGAACTGGCCGAACGCCTGATCCCCTATGTGCAGGACCTGGGCTTCACCCATATCGAGCTGATGCCGATCATGGAGCATCCCTTCGGCGGTTCCTGGGGCTACCAGCCGCTGTCGCAGTTCGCGCCGAGCGCCCGCTACGGCAGCGCCGACGACTTCGCGGCGTTCGTCAATGCCTGCCACCTGGCGGGGATCGGGGTGATTCTCGACTGGGTGCCGGCGCATTTCCCCACCGACGCCCACGGCCTGGCGCAGTTCGACGGCACCGCGCTGTACGAATACGGCAACCCGCAAGAAGGTTTCCACCAGGACTGGGACACGCTGATCTACAACCTGGGGCGCACCGAAGTCCATGGCTTCATGCTGGCGTCGGCGCTGCACTGGCTCAAGCATTTCCATGTCGACGGCCTGCGGGTGGACGCCGTGGCCTCGATGCTCTATCGCGACTATTCGCGCAATCCCGGGGAGTGGGTGCCGAACCGCCACGGCGGCCGCGAAAACCTCGAGGCCATCGATTTCCTGCGCCATCTCAACGATGTGATCGCCCTGGAAACCCCCGGCGCGCTGGTGATCGCCGAGGAGTCCACGGCCTGGCCCGGGGTCAGCCAGGGCACCCAGCAGGGTGGCCTGGGCTTTTCCTACAAATGGAACATGGGCTGGATGCATGACTCGCTGCACTACATCCAGCAGGACCCGGTGTACCGCGCCCACCACCACAACGAGCTGAGCTTCGGCCTGGTGTACGCCTGGTCCGAGCGGTTCATCCTGCCGATCTCCCATGACGAGGTGGTGCACGGCAAGCATTCGCTGATCGACAAGATGCCCGGCGATCGCTGGCAGAAATTCGCCAACCTGCGCGCCTACCTGAGTTTCATGTGGACCCATCCGGGCAAGAAACTGCTGTTCATGGGTTGCGAGTTCGGCCAGTGGCGCGAGTGGAACCACGACCAGCAACTGGACTGGTACCTGCTGCAATACCCCGAGCACCGCGGCGTGCAGCAACTGGTGGGCGATCTCAACCGGCTGTATCGCGAGCACCCGGCGCTGCATGACCAGGACGACGCGCCCCAGGGGTTCCAGTGGCTGATCGGCGACGACGCGATCAACAGCGTCTATGCCTGGCTGCGCTGGAGCAAGGACGGCAAGCCGTTGCTGGTAGTGGCCAACTTCACCCCCGTACCGCGCCAGGCCTACCGGGTCGGCGTGCCCTTCGGCGGGCGCTGGGGCGAATTGCTCAACAGCGATGCCGCCACCTACGCCGGTTCCAACTACGGCAACGGCGGCGGGGCCAGCACCGAAGACGAACCGAGCCATGGCCAGGCATTGTCGCTGGTGCTGAACCTGCCGCCGCTGGCGGTGCTGATCCTGCAGCCGGAGGGTTGAGGCGACTGGCCGCTGCATGCAGCGGATCGCGAGCAAGCTTCGCTCCTACGGGGGATACACATTCCCCTTGTAGGAGCGAAGCTTGCTCGCGATTAGGCCCGCCCGGACACCATCGATTACGCTCCCCCCGCAACCCCATAGCCGCTGCCACAGGTGTTTGTCTCAGCCCTGGGCCAGGGCCTTTGCCGCTTCGTCGATCAGATCGGCGACCTCGGTGGCCCGGGACGCCAGGGACGCATGGCTGGCCTCCAGGCTGATGATCTTGCGCGCGCCCAGGCGCGCCGCCATGCGCTGCTGGTTCTGCGGCGCGATCATGCGGTCTTCGGTGGAGATCTGGTACCAGGAGGGCCGGTGCTTCCACGCCGGGTCGCCCAGGGTGTCGCCGAAGGTGCTGGCCAGCGGCGCCTTCTGGGTCAGGCCCATGATCAGCCCCTCGCGCTCCGGCAGGTCCTGGCAGAAACTTTCATGGAACAGCTCCGGCTTGACCCAGAGGTAACCGTCGCTGTCGGGCTGCAGGTTGGCGGCGGCCACAGGCGGGTGCTGCTGGGTGATGCCGCCCGGGCTTTCCCCGGCATCGGGGGCGAACGCGGCGATGTACACCAGGCCCGCGACATTCGGCGCCAGGCCGGCCGCGCTGATCACCGCGCCGCCATAGGAATGGCCGACCAGCAGCACCTGGCCTTCCTGCTGCGCCACCAGCTTGCGGGTGCGTTCGACATCCTCGGCCAGCGAGGTCAGCGGCAGCTCGACCGCGCGAATCCGCGTGTGGCCGCGTTGCAGCAGTTCGCCTATGACCTTGTTCCAGTGGGCGGCGCCGCCCCAGAAACCGTGGACCAGCACAATCGTGGGTGTATCGCTCATGGAATGACTCCCAGGTTGAAAACAGCGGTAAGGAGGGTGATCAGCCCCACTGATGCCACGGGGCAGCGCAACCAGAGTGCCTGAGTATCGATGACAACCGAGCCGCACGCACGGCCCGGCCCCGGCGAATGTTTGAGCAAATGTTCAGAGGTGTACTTCCACGGTCAGCGGCAGGTGGTCCGACAGGTGCGTCCAGGGTTTGTGGCCGAGGATCCTCGGCGCGTGGCTGCGGGCGTTGCGCAGGTAGATGCGGTCCAGGCGCAGCAGCGGCCAGCGCGCCGGGTAGGTCTTGGCCGGGCGGCCCTGGTGGCGTTCGAAGGCTTCGTGCAGGTCGTCGCGCCGGGCGAGGGTGGCGTTGCCATGCAACTGCCAGTCGTTGAAGTCGCCGGCGATGATCACCGGCGCGTCGTCGGGCAGGGATTCGAGCAACTGGCCCAGCAGCGCCAACTGCAACTGGCGATGGCCTTCCAGCAGGCTCAGGTGCACGCAGATGGCGTGCACCTCGGCGTGCCCCGGCACATCCAGCACGCAATGCAGCAACCCGCGGCGCTCGGGGCCGGTAATCGAGACGTCGAGGTTGCGGTACTGGCGGATCGGGTATTTCGACAGCAGGGCGTTGCCGTGGTGACCGTCGGGATAGACCGCGTTGCGCCCGTAGGCATAGTCGCTCCACATGCTGTCGGCGAGAAATTCGTATTGCGACTGCTGCGGCCAGTTGTTGTAGCGGCTGGCATGGCGCTCGTGCTCGCCCAACACCTCCTGGAGAAACACCAGGTCGGCCTGGGTGCTGCGCACCGCGTCGCGCAGCTCCGGCAGGATGAAACGGCGGTTCAGGGCGGTGAAGCCCTTGTGGGTGTTGACGGTCAGGATTCGCAGGCGACGGATCGCCGAAGCGTCGTCCGCCGGCGGGACAGGGCGCCTGGTGGAATCGGTATTCACGCGGGTTCCTCGTAATCGGGCCGGTTACTCATGCGACTGACACTGGGCCGGTCAGTTCAGGTTTTTCCTCGGGCGGCACGGTCCGCCCGCTGCTACAGGAAAATGATCTCGTAGGGCTGGCGCAACCGTTCCAGGACCACCGGCGTCAACGTCGGCGCCAGGCCGATGCCCGGGTCGCCCTGCAACTGGCTGGCGTAGGCATGGGCGGCGTGGCGCTTGCGGGCCACGGTCCAGGTATCCAGGCGCAGCTTGCGGGCACGGTGCCAGGGCAGCAGGTGTTCGTCGCGGGGCGACCAGTGCCAGGCCCATACCGGCACCTCGTGAAAGGCCACGCCAGCCTGGGCCGAGGCCTTGGCGCAGGCCCGGCCGACGGCCTCGTGGTCGTCGTTGCCGTCTTCGCGCCAGGTACTGAACACCACATCGTCGGGGCGCAGGTAGCGGCCGATGAACTGGCTCAACTGGTGCTCGCGTTCTTCCAGCGCGTTGTCGACGAAGCCGCCGCGAATCCATTTCAGGCTATGCAGGGGCAGGCCCAGCCGGCGCAGGGCCTCGACGCTTTCCTGGGGGCGGAACACGCTCAGGCGACGTTCCGACCACAGGTCGGAGCCGGGGTGGCTGGCGCTGCCGTCGGTCACGGAAATCAGTTGCAGCGGGTGGCCGTGGTGGGCCAGCACCTGCAGCAGGCCGCCGCAGGTCAGCACTTCGTCGCCGGGGTGCGGGGCGATCACCACCGCGCGGGCGCCGGCCGGCACCAGGCTGGCAATGTTGATGGGGGGGACGTCGTGCGACCGGCGGGAGCCGTTCCAGATCTGCTCCGGCCAGGTATCGCTCAGGGGTATGGATTTCATGTGTCACATCCTTGTTCCGGGCAGTCGGCACACGGCGAGGGCCGGTCCGCTTGGGTTCGCGCCCGGTGTCGACCCGGGTGCCGGCGCTCCATACCTTGGATTGCCGTCCTGCAAGAGTGTTCAATCATACACAGCCGCCGGTCGCCGTCGCAGGGCCCCGCGGTTTTTTTCTGCTGCTGCCGCTCAGGGGGCCCACGATACCCGGGAACAGGCGCCGGGCACCATCGTACATTTGTCCGATGGTGGGCTGTTGTCGAGCCGTTATTCCAGGCGCCAGGCTCAATCCTCAGCTTCGCGCTGCAACTCGAACAGCAGCAGCGAGCGGCCGGTCACCGAGTAGCGGTGGCCGAAGGCGAAGCGTTCCTGGCCTTTCACCGCGGGCTGGTGGGTGTCGAGCAGGCAGGTCCAGAAGTCGCCGGCGGGCACTTGCGGCAGGCTGAAGTCGACGATGTCGTGATGGGCGTTGACCACCAGCAGCAAGGTGGCGTCGGCGCCGGGGCGGCGGATGCCGGTTTCCTGGGCGCGGCCGTCGAGCAGCATGCCCAGGCAGCGGCCGTGGCTGTCCTGCCACTGTTCGGTGGTCATTTCGCTGGCGTCCGGTGCCAGCCAGGTCACGTCCTTCACCCCGATGTCTTCGTTGTAGCTGCCCACCAGGAAGCGCCCGCGCCGCAGGATCGGGTAGCTCATGCGCAGCTTGACCAGGCGCTTGACGAAGCCGAGCAGCGATTTGCCGTCGTCGTCCAGGTCCCAGTTGACCCAGCCGATCTCGCTGTCCTGGCAATAGGCGTTGTTGTTGCCGTGCTGGGTGCGGGCGAACTCGTCGCCGGCAACGATCATCGGCGTGCCCTGGGCCAGCAGCAGGGTGGCGAAGAAGTTGCGCATCTGGCGCAGGCGCAGGGCGTTGATCTGCGGGTCGTCGGTGGGGCCTTCGACCCCATGGTTCCACGACAGGTTGTTGTTGCTGCCGTCCTGGTTGCCCTCGTCGTTGGCTTCGTTGTGCTTGTCGTTGTACGACACCAGGTCGTGCAGGGTGAAGCCGTCGTGGGCGGTAACGAAGTTGACCGAGGTATAGGGCCGCCGGCCACGCTGGTTGAACAGCTCGCCGGAAGCGGTCATGCGCGCGGCGAAGTCGGCGAGCTGGCCGTCGTCGCCTTTCCAGAAGGCGCGCACGGTGTCGCGGAACTTGTCGTTCCATTCCACCCAGCCCGGCGGGAAGCCGCCCACCTGATAACCGCCGGGGCCGATGTCCCAGGGCTCGGCGATCAGTTTCACCTGGCGCAGCACCGGGTCCTGGCGGCAGGCCACGAGGAAGCTGTGACGCTGGTCGAAGCCGTCGTGGTAGCGCCCGAGAATGGTCGCCAGGTCGAAGCGGAAGCCGTCCACGTGCATTTCCGTGGCCCAGTAGCGCAGGGAGTCGGTGACCATCTGCAACACGCACGGATGGCTCAGGTCGAGGGTGTTGCCGGTGCCGGAATCGTTGATGTAGAAGCGTTTGTCGTCGGGCATCAGGCGGTAGTAGGAGGCGTTGTCGATGCCGCGCATGGACAGGGTCGGGCCCTGTTCGTTGCCCTCGGCGGTGTGGTTGTAGACCACGTCGAGGATCACCTCCAGTCCGGCTTCGTGCAGGTGCGCGACCATTTCCTTGAACTCGGCGATCTTGCCGCTGGCCAGGTAGCGCGGGTCGGGGGCGAAGAAGGCGATGCTGTTGTAGCCCCAGTAGTTGGTCATGCCCTTGTGCAGCAGGTGCTGGTCGTTGACAAAGGCGTGGATCGGCAGCAGCTCCACCGACGACACGCCGAGCTGGCGGATGTGCTTGAGCACATCGTCGACCATCAGCCCGGCGAAGGTGCCACGCACGGCTTCCGGCACCGAGGGATGGCGCATGGTGAAGCCGCGCACGTGGGTCTCGTAAATGATCGTCTTGTCCCAGGGCACGCTGACCCGCTGGTCGCGGCCCCAGGTGTGGGCCGGGTCGATCACCTTGCATTTGGGCACGAAGGGCGCGCTGTCGCGTTCGTCGAAGCTGAGGTCGGCGTCAGGATGCCCGATGGTGTAGCCGAACAGCGCCTCGGACCATTTCAGCTCGCCCACCAGTTGCTTGGCGTAAGGGTCGATCAGCAGCTTGTTGGGGTTGAAGCGATGGCCGTTGGCCGGATCGTAGGGGCCGTGGACGCGATAGCCGTAGATCAGCCCCGGATGGGCATCGGGCAGGTAGCCGTGGAAGATTTCGTCGGTGTATTCCGGCAGCTCGATACGTTCCAGCTCGACTTCGCCCGAGGCATCGAACAGGCACAGTTCGACCTTGGTGGCATTGGCCGAGAACAGCGCGAAGTTGACCCCCAGGCCGTCCCAGGTCGCGCCCAGGGGGAAGGGCAGGCCTTCGCGGATGCGCGTGGGTTCGGTCGCGGTCGGGTCCTGCGGGGTGGGTGTAGGCGTGGTCATAAAGGCTCCTGCCAATGGCGATGCGAATCAAAATGGCGATGCGAATCAAGCGGGATGAAACAGCGCGGCGAGCGGGCACGCGGTGGTGCTGGCGCACCACGCGTGGCAGAGGGCGACGACAGGGGGCGAAAGGTCAGCTGGCCGGTGGCTTGCTGCGTGGCGCGCGCGGTTTTTTCGCCGCCGGGCTCTTGGGGGCGGCGGGGAGGCTCTTTTCTCCGGGCGGCACTAGGGAGGCCGCGGCGGACTTGCTGGCCTTGGGCTTGGCGGCCGCCGGTTTGGCGCTCTTGGCGGGCGCGGCGCGGGTGGCCCGGGGCGGCTTGCTCGGGGCCAGGGCCTCGGCTTCGGCCAGCTTGCGGGCCATTTCCCAATGACGATGTTCCTGGCCTTCGGGCCGGCCTTCCGACTCCCAGATTTGATAGGCGAATTCACGAATGCGTTTGTCGTCGGTACTCATCGCAATGCTCCTGAAATGACTCAAGTTTGGATGAAGAGGTTGACGGGGAAATCCCGCAATGCGCTGCTGATTGTCAGATCCTTGTGCTGTGTGACTGCCTCGCTGGAAAAAAGTCCCTTCAGCTTTTGCCCGGGGGCGGCGAACGGTAGCGATACCCGCGTATCGCCCCAATCCGGCGCGTCGACCCAGGGTTGCGCACGCTGTTCCAGCAGCCCGGCCACTTGCCGGGGCACTATCACTAGCGCGCGCTGGCCCTGGTATTCGCGCAGGAAGGCCAGCACCCGGTCGGCGTGGCAGCCCTGCATCGGCAGCGCCTGGTAGGCGCCCCGGCGAAACAGCTGCGGGTGCTCGCGCCGGCAGGCCAGCGCGGCGGCGATCAGCGCCTGCTTGATGCGCCCGTCGCGCCAGTGGGCCAACAGCTCCGGGGGCGCGGCGGGGGTGGCCAGGGCCGTCTGGCGGGCAGCGAAATCCACCGGGCGGCGGTTGTCCGGGTCCACCAGGCTGAAGTCCCAGAACTCGTTGCCCTGGTACAGGTCCGGGACGCCCGGCACGGTGATGCGCAGCAAGGATTGCGCCAGGCCGTTGAGGGCGCCGGCGGGTGCGATGGCCTCTACGGCGGCGGCGATGGCGCGGCGTAACGCCAGGCCCTCGGCGCCGAGCAGCAGGCGCTCGATAAAGTCGCGCACCGCGTTTTCGTAGGCTTCGTTCGGCGCCGTCCAACTGCTGTGCAGCTTGGCTTCGCGCAAGGCTTTTTCCTGCCATTGCCACAGGCGGGCGGTGTAGTCCTGCAGGCCAGGCCCGTCGTCGGCGCGTAGTTCCAGCGGCCAGCTGCCGAGCAGCGCCTGGTAGAGGATCAACTCGTCGCCGGGGTCCGGCGCCAGGGCATCGCTGCGCCAGGCCCGCGCCTGCTCGCGCCAGTGTTCGACCTGGGCGGTGTACCAGCTGCTGCGTTCGCTGAGCACCGCCAGCCGCGCGCGGCTGTCTTCGCCGCGCTTGTGGTCGTGGGTGGCAGTGGCCAGGAGGTTGTCGGGGAAGCTGTCCAGGCGCTGGCGACAGGCCGCGTGGAAGTCGGCCAGCGGGGCACAGAAGCGCTCGCTGGAGAAGCCCACGTCGTTGCGCGAGAGCAGCACCGCCGAACGATAGAAGGCGGTGTCTTCCACGGCCTTGGCCGCCGCCGGCGAGGTCAGTTGCTGGAAGCGCACGCAGGCATGCTTGAGCACCTTGCGCGGCCGGCCCGGTGGCAATCGGCGCCAGCCTTGGCCGCCGAGCCATTGCTCCAGGCAGGCCAGCACCGGCCAATCGGCTTCGCCCAGGGTGTCGCGGGCGCCTTGCAGGGCCTGCTGGAAAAACACCTCGTCGGCCGCCGAACGGCCGCAGGCACCGATGTAGGTGCGGTACACCGGGAAATGCACGATCAGCTCCTGCAGGGCCCGGCGAATCGCGCCGAGGGTCAGGTCGCGGGTCATCACATCGTTGCGCGCCACTTGCAGCAGGGCCTGGGCCACGCTTTCGAAGTCGCTGGCCAGCGACCCGGCAAGCAGTTGCCGGCGCGCCAGCCGGGCCTCTTCAAGAAACTCCGCCGGGCGCTGGCTGTGCCGGCTCCAGAGTTCGGCCAGGGGCGCGGCGCCTTGCGGGTCGTGCTGCAGCAGCGACAGCTGGTTCATGAATTCGTAGCCGGTGGTGCCGTCCACGCCCCAGTCGCGGCGCAGGGTTTCGTCGGCGCCGAGGATCTTTTCCACGTAGATCGGCACGTGCTGCCCGGGGCGCAGGGCGTCGACCCGGCGCCGCAGCTTGCGGCAGTAACCCCGGGGATCGGCGAGCCCGTCGATATGGTCGATGCGCAAGCCGTCCACCAGGCCGTCGGCGATCAACTGGAAGATCTTGCCGTGGGTCGCCTCGAACACCGCTGGCCGCTCCACGCGCAGCCCGCCCAGCTCGTTGACGTCGAAGAAGCGCCGCCAGTTGATGTCGTCCGCCGCGGTGCGCCAGCTGGCCAGCCGATAGCTCTGCTGCTCCAGCAGGGCGTGCAGGCGGGCGAAGCCGTCGTCCTGGCGGCCGTCGTACAGCACAAGGTGCTGCTCGATAGCCGTGCGAATCGCGGGGTCCCGGGCGGCTTCGCGCAACTGTTGCTGCAAGGGCTCGGCCTGGCGGTGGGCGTCGGGCTGGTAGCGCAGGGTGCCGAAGGCATCGGCCAGCGGCTTGAGACGCTCGCCCGGCTCGGCCGGGACCCTGAGCAGCGCGCCGTAGTCGCTGGGGCAGATCGGGAATCGGTGCTGGTAATGCTCGGCATGGAACGCGCCCAGGGCGGCATCGAAGTGCAGGGTCAGCGTGCCTTCCTGCAGCGCCACGCCGTAGTCGCTGGCGAGGAACGGCAGCAGCAGCTGGCCTTCCATCAGCGGGTCGGGGGAGTGCCACTGGATGTCGAAGAACTCGCCGTAGGGGCTCAGGCGCCCCCAGCGCAGCAAGTCCTGCCACCAGGGATTGTCGGCGCCGCCGACCGCCATGTGGTTGGAGACGATATCCAGCAGCAGGCCCATGTCGTGCTGGCGCAGGCTGTGTACCAGGCGCTCCAGGGCCGCCTCGCCCCCCAGCTCGGGGTTGACCCGGGTCGGGTCGACCACGTCGTAGCCGTGCATCGAGCCGGCGCGGGCGCAGAGCAGCGGCGACGCGTACAGGTGGCTGATGCCCAGGCGGGCGAAGTAGGGCACCAGCGCGGCTGCGTCGTCGAGGGTGAAGCCGCGATGAAACTGCAGGCGCAGGGTGGCGCGCAGGGGCCGGTCGTGAAGGATAGGCGTGTTCATCGGTCACGCTCGTGGGCTTGTTGCCGGGCGCAGGCCAGCAGTTCCAGGCGGCGCGCGGCGTCGGCATCGTCGAGCAGGCCCGCGCTGCTGCCGGCCAGGCGCCGGCGCCAGTTGGGATGGCTGTCGAGGGTGCCAGGCAGGTTGGCCTGCTCGTCGATCCCCAGGGCGTCCTCCAGGGGCAGCAGCACCAGGGGCGCGCGGGTGTGGCCGAGGAAACGCACGCTGGCATCCACCACCTGGTCGGCCTCCTGGCTGCCTTCGCGAAAGTTCTGCGGGTCGCGGCCCAGGGCCTGGCGCAGGCCTTCGCGCTCGCGCTGGCGGTGTTCGCGCCAATGGCTCTCGCCGTTGGCGTCCACCAGGCCCAGGCGCGCGCTCCAGTCGATGTCGCGGCCCTGCCACCAGCCATTGAGGGTCGGCAGGTCGTGGGTGCTGGTGGTGGCCAGGGCGTTGTCCGGCCAGTCGAGGATCGGCCGGAAATGCGTGCCGTGTTCCTGCTCGAACAACAACACACGCATGCCGAGCATGGCCCGCGCGCTGAGTTTTTCCCGCAGGCCGTCGGGCACCGTGCCGAGGTCTTCGCCGAGGACGATCGCCTGGTGCCGGTGCGATTCCAGGGTCAGCAGGCGCAGCAGGTCGTCCACCGGGTAATACAGGTAGGCACCGTCGCCGGGCGGAGCGCCGCGGGGGATCACCCACAACCGTTGCAGACCCATCACATGGTCGATGCGCAGGCCGCCGGCATGGGCGAAGTTGGCCCGCAGCATCTCGATGAAGGCATGGAACCCGTTGCGCACCAGGCCCTCCGGGGAGAACGCGGAGATGCCCCAGCCCTGGCCCTGGCGGTTGAGAATGTCCGGCGGCGCGCCGACGGTCAGCTCCGCCAGCAGCTCGTCCTGGCGGCTCCAGGCCTGGCTGCCGCCGCCGTCGGCGCCGACGGCCAGGTCGGCGATCAGGCCGATGCCCATTCCACTGCTGCGGGCGGCGCTCTGTACGCGCTCCAGGCAGCGGGCGATCAGCCATTGGCAGAAGGCATGAAAGCCGATGTCGTCGCCATGCTCGGCGGCGAATTGCGCCAGGGCCGGGCTCTGCGGGGTGCGCCAGGCCTCGGGCCATTCGCGCCAGTCCAGGCTTTCGCCACGGGCCGCGCGCCAAGCCTGGATAGCCTCGAAGCGGCAATGGTTTTCCAGGGCCTCGCCACCGGCCTGGTGGAAGCTGGCGAAGTCCTGGTGCAACGGATGTTCGCCCTGGCGGAAGCCTTCATAGAGGGCGCGCAGCACCTGCTGCCGGGCCTGGGCCGCCCGCGGCCAGTCGACCAGCGGCTGGCGTTCCAGCTCCTGCAACTGCGGGCCCAGGCCGCAGGCGTCGATGGCGCTGCGCCAGGCCCGCTCGCCCAGGAGCGTCCCGGGCGCGGCGTACAGGCTGTTGAGAAACAAGCGGCTGGATGGCGAATAAGGGCTGTAGCGCCCGGTGTCGCTGCCGAACATGGCATGCAGGGGGCTGATGGCCAGGGCGTCGGCGCCCCGTTCGCCGGCCACCCGGGCCAGTTCTTCCAGCGCCTGGGTGTCGCCGAAACCGCCGTCGCCGCTGCGCCGCAGCGCGTACAGCTGCACGCTCAGGCCCCAGGCCCGGGGCGTGGCCTGGTCCACGGCGTCGGCGACGCTGTAGCAGCGCTCGGGGGCGACGGCCAGGGTGAAGTGCTGGCCGTCGACACTCACCTGCTGGTAGCCCACCGGCAACACGCCGGGCAGCAGGGCGTCGGCGTCGAGGCGCAGATCCAGCAGGCTGCCGTCTTCCAGGCGGACCTCGCAGCGCGTGCCCGGGGCGAAGTAGTGCCCCAGGTCCAGGCCCTGGCCGACGTCGGCGGTCAGCAGTGGCGGCAGTTGGTGGGTCTGTTGCGCCTGTTGCAGCTGCTGCAGGCTGTCTTCGATCTGGCGGGCGTCGTCGGCCGGGTGGCCGAGGCCGGCCAGCACGGCGCGCAGCACCTGCGGCGCGACCCGTTGCGGGCGGCCGTTGGCATCGATCCAGTCGACCGCCAGGCCGGCCCGGCTGGCGAGGATTTCCAGTTGCGTGTCACTCATGGGCGCTCTCCGATAGGGCGGGCATGGGGGCGGGGGCGTCGAGGCTGACCCGCACGCTGTAGGGGGCGAGAGTGGCGGGCGCGGACGCTTGCGGCGCCCGCTGCGGCAGCTCGAACAGCACGGACGAAGGAGCCGCGGGCGCCCGCTCGACTTCCCCGGCACCGAGGTTGAGCTCGATGCGCAGTTCGCGGCCGTTGCCCAGGCGCCAGCGTGCGCACACTGCGCCCGGGGCCAGCACCTCGGCGCCCAGGGCGGTGGTGCCCGGCAGGTGCGGCACGATATGCGCCTGGCGCAGCTGCAGCAGCCGGCGATACAGCGCCCGGGTCGGCTCGCCCAGCGCCGGGTCCGCCTGTGGCCGCGAGTCGAGGAAGCTCGAAGGGGCGTTCGGGTCGGGAATCCGCTCGCGCTCCCGGGGATCGGCAAAGGCGCCGAAGGCGGCGAATTCGTTGCGCCGGCCTTCGCGCACCGCGTCCGCCAGTTCGCCGTGGTGGCTGGTGAAAAACAGGAACGGCTGAGGCGCCGCCACTTCATCGCCCATGAACAGCAGCGGGATCATCGGCGCCAGCAGCAACAGCGCCGTGGCCGCCTGCAACGCCTGGGGCTCGGCCAGGTGGCGCAGGCGTTCGCCGAACGCGCGGTTGCCGATCTGGTCGTGGTTCTGCAAAAACAGCACGAAGGCGCTGGGCGGCAGGTGCCCGCTGGGCTCGCCGCGGGCGTTGCCGTGGCGGTTGCGCTGGCCCTGGTAGGCAAAGCCCTGGGCGAGGCAGCGCGCCAGTTGTTCGGTCGGTCGTTCGGCGAAGTCGGCGTAGTAGGCCTCGGTCTCGCCGGTCAGCAGCACATGCAGGGCGTTGTGCCCGTCATCGTTCCACTGCGCGTCGTAATGCCGCTCCAGCAGGCTGGCCTGGTTGTGTTCGTTCTCCAGGGTCAGCCAGATGTGGCGCGCCGGGTCGAGCCGGCCGCGCACCTGCCGGGCCAGTTCGACCAGGAAGTCCGGGTCGTCGATGGCGTGCACCGCGTCCAGGCGCAGCCCGTCGAAACGGTATTCCTGCAGCCACATCAGGGCATTGTCGATAAAGAAGTCGCGCACCGGCCGGCGCCGGAAGTCGATGGCCGCGCCCCAGGGGGTGTGCCGGTCTTCGCGGAAGAAACCGCGGGCGTAGCGGTGCAGGTAGTTGCCGTCGGGGCCGAAGTGGTTGTAGACCACGTCCAGCAGCACCGCCAGGCCCAGGCCATGGGCGCAGTCGATCAGGTGCTTGAGGTCGTCGGGGCTACCGTAGGAGGCGTGCGGGGCATAGGGCAGCACGCCGTCGTAGCCCCAGTTGCGCGCGCCGGGGAACTGCGCCAGGGGCATCAGCTCGATGGCGGTGATGCCGGTCTCGGCCAAATGCGGCAAGTAGTGCTCCGCGGCGCGGTAACCGCCGAGCACGCCCACGTGCAGTTCGCAGATCACCGCCTCGTGCCAGGGCCGGCCCCGCCAGTGGGGATGGCGCCAGGAGTAGGCCTGGGGATCGGTGACCACGCTGGGGCCGTCGATATCGCCGTCCTGGGCGCGGGAGGCCGGGTCGGGCACCTGGACGTCGTTGTCGATGCCGAAGCGATAGCGGGTGCCGGGCGGGCAGCGGCCGACGATCATGAACCAGCCGTCGGCCCGGGGCAGCATGGGCAGCGACGAGCCGTCCGCGAGTTCCAGGCTGACCTGCCGCGCGTCCGGCGCCCAGAGGGTGAAGCGGGTGCGCTCGGCATCCAGCGGGACGGCGCCGTGGGGCCAGGTTTCCTGCGTCCGTAGCGACATCGCGGGCGCTCCCTTATGGCTTGGCCGATTTTCCCAGGGCCTTGGCCACCAGCTGTTCGTAGAGTTCGGCGTAGGGTTCCACCGCCTTGCACCAGTTGAAGGGCGCGGCCATGGCCCGGCAGCGCATGGCGTTGAGCAACTGCGGGTAGGCGAACACCTTGAATGCCCGGCTCAGGGCCTCCTGGTAGCTGGGCACGGTGGATTCGTCGAAGAGGAACCCGGTGACGCCGTTCTCGATGGTGTCGGCCAGGCCGCCGGTGTTGCGCGCCACCGGCAGCGAGCCGAAGCGCTGGGCATACATCTGGCTCAGGCCGCAGGGCTCGTAGCGCGAGGGCATCAGCAGGAAATCGCTGCCGGCGAACATGCGCCGGGCATCGGTTTCGTTGAAGCCGATGTGCACCCCGATACGCCCGGGAAAACGTTCGGCCAGGGCGCGCATGGCCTGTTCTTCCTCGGGCTCGCCGCGGCCGATGATGGCGATCTGGCCGCCGGCCTTGACGATGTACTCGGCGACGCCTTCGGTGAGGTCCAGGCCTTTCTGGTAGACCAGCCGCGAGACCACCGCGAACAGCGGGCCGTCGCTGGGGTCGAGGCCGAACATCTGGCGCACGTGGCTCGCGTTGGCCGCCTTGCCCTGCCAGTCGCCGATGGCGAAGGGGGCGAACAGGTGCGGATCGGTGGCGGCGTCCCAGCTTTCGTCGATGCCGTTGGGAATGCCGCTGAGCAGGCCTTGCTGGGTCTTGCTGGCGAGGAAACCGTCGAGCCCGCAGCCGAAGGCCGGGGTGGTGATTTCCTGGGCATAGGTGGCGCTGACGGTGGTGATGTGGCTGGCATAGGCCATGCCGGCCTTGAGGAACGACAGCTTGCCGTAGAACTCCATGCCTTCCTGCTGCAGGGCGTGTTCGGGGATGCCCAGTTCCGGGCAGGAGGCCAGGCTGACCACGCCCTGGTAGGCCAGGTTGTGGATGGTGAACAGGGTCGGGGTGCGCTGCCCGCGCCAGTGCATGTAGGCCGGCGCCAGCCCGGCGGGCCAGTCATGGGCGTGCACCAGGTCCGGGCACCAGTGGATCTGCGCCAGGTTGGCGGCGATGTCGGCCGCGGCCAGGCCCAGGCGGGCGAAGCGGATATGGTTGTCGGGCCAGTCGCGGCCGTTGTTGGCGCCGTAGGGCGTGCCTTCGCGCTCGTAGAGTTCGGGGCAGATCAGCACATAGATCACCAGGCCGTCGGGCATGTCCATGCGCCCGATCTTGCAGGCCGGCAGCGCCGCATGGCCGCCCAGTTCGCCGATCACATGGATCGGGTTCTCGCTGTTGAGCACTTGCCGGTAGCCGGGAATCAGCAGGCGCACGTCATGCAGGTGCGCCATGGCCCGGGGCAGGGCGGCCGAGACGTCGCCCAGGCCACCGGTCTTGACCAGGTCGGCGATTTCCGAGGTGACGAACAGCACCTTCTTGCGGTTGGGGTTGTGCCGGACCAGGGGCAGTGACGTCTTGCCTCCAGGGGCGAGAAGCGATGGAGAAGCCGGTTCGCCGGCCAGCGGCAGAGGATATTTTCCCTGGGTTTGCACTACGACACTGGTCATCTGTCTCTCCCGTTTTATTGTCGATTCCTGGCATCAGGCCAGCACAGTCAATGGGCCATCCGGTGGCCCGGCACAAAAGCGCTACGCAGGCACAAGCCGAACGCAGCCTCATGCGTCGTCGCAAAGAGGATGGAGGGGCCGCTGCAAGGATTGCACCAGTCGCCCGGGCCCTACCTTTAACCTGACCCGGGGCCTGCGCTAAAAGTTTCGACTTTCTTTCAATGCATGTGACCGCTTGGTCATTTTTCGAATTGCGCTCAAGGCAGAAGGTAGAGCGCGAGCGTGACGGTCAGGTTTTAGCGCGGCAAAGATCGCCCTGCCGCGAAATAAAACCGACGAAAGGCAGGCCTGCGCCCCGGTCGGGGGCGCGGCATTTTTCGCCGCGCGAGCAGACGGTGCGAGAAACGGGCGCCAGCGCCCGAGGATGGTGCGGGCAAGGCGGGCGCCATGCCCCGGGCTGGCTCAGCCCAGCAGGCGGATCGGCTGGCCGGCGGCCCAGGCCTGGATATCCTCGATCATCTGCGCGTAGAACTGCCGATAGTTCTGCTGGCTGACATAACCGACATGGGGCGTGGCCAGCACGTTGGGCAGGCGGCGGAACGGATGGTCGAGGGGCAGCGGTTCCTGTTCGAACACATCCAGGGCCGCACCGGCCAGGCGGCCGCGCTCGAGGGCGGCGATCAGCGCCGCTTCGTCGACGATCGGCCCGCGAGCGGTATTGACCAGCACCGCCGAGGGTTTCATCCAGGCCAGCGCCTGGGCATCCACCAGCCCGCGGCTGCGTTCGCTGAGCACCAGGTGCACCGAGAGCACGTCGGCCTGTTCGAACAGCTGCTGCTTGCCGACGTAGGTCACCCCGGCCGCGGCAGCGCGCTCGGCGGTGAGGTTTTCGCTCCAGGCGATCACCCGCATGCCGAACACCTGGCCGAACTGCGCGACCCGCTGGCCGATGCTGCCCAGGCCGAGAATGCCCAGGGTCTTGCCGTGCAGGTCGCCGCCCAGGCCCTGTTGCCAGAGGCCGGCGCGCAGGGCATTGGCTTCGTTGAGCAGGTTGCGGCTCTGGGCCATGATCAGCGCCCAGGTCAATTCCGGCGCCGCGTGCTTGTAACTGTCGGTGCCGCACACCTGGATGCCCAGGCGGGCCGCGGCGGCCAGGTCGATGGCGGCGTTGCGCATGCCGCCGGTGAGCAGCAGCCTGAGCCGCGGCAGACGGCGCAGCAGCGCTTCGTCGAAGCGGGTGCGTTCGCGCATCACGCAGATCACCTCGAACGGCGCCAGGCGCTTGCCCAGGGTGACGAGGTCGCCGGGGTAGTCGTGGATGAAACTGACGGCGCCGATGCCGGTCAGCGCCGACCAGTCCGCCACGTCGCGGGCCACGTCCTGCCAGTCATCGATGACTGCGATTTGCATGCTCATGCCTCTTGTTCTGGAAACTCTTGCCGTGGTGGCAGAGGTTGGAGAGGGTGCCGATTGCGCCAGGGATCCTGCTGTGGATTTCGCCACACTCTATGAAGATTCATGTTCGGCAAGTTTGTATCAAAAGTTTTCTTCTGTCTGAAAATGCCCCGGGAACGCCATTCGATAGCGATTCGCATTCTTGAAAAATCCAGTGTCTGGTTTATATTGGCTCGCGGCAGGACGCCATTACGCTTTTGGCGTACCTGGAAACAGCCAGACAAGGAGCAAGTCATGAACCGGAAAATCCCACAGGCCGCGGCCGCATCCAACCCTCAAGACCGTGAAGAAGTCCTCTTCAGCAAAGAAGAGCTGCTGGCCTTGAGCGACGCCATCAAGAAATCCAAGACCCGTGTTTCACAGACCAAGGCGGCGAGCTGCGCGTACCACCGTTGATCTGACCCCGAAAAAGCAAGAAAGGACTTTCTTGCTTTTTCACTTTTTGGGTAGTGAGCATTCAGTTGTCATCCAGGGAGGGGGACATGAGGGCGATTTTTGTCGGCCATCAAACGTGGCTGGTGGAACATGCAAGTACCAGGATTCTGATTGACCCGCTGTTGTGCGAAGACTTCGGTCTGGTCGACGAGCACCGGATCGAGATCTATCCGCCGCGCACTGTCGACGCCGCGGCCTTGTCCGATGTGGACCTGATTTTCCTCAGTCATGAACATTCCGATCATTTCGATATCCAGTCGTTGAACCTGCTGCCGCGTTCTGCCCGGTTCGTGGTCGGAGCGACCATCGTCGAACCGGTCAAGCAGTGCATTCGCGATCTCGGGTTCACCCTCACCGAAGTCAACGACAGCGCACCGATGCGCGTCGGCGACCTGAACCTGCGTTTCTATCCGGCGGACCCGAAGACCGCCTTCTGGGAAAGCCGGGTGACCCAGGTGCATATCGAGGAAGCCGAACAGCCGCAAAATGGCATCTTCATCGCCGTGGACGCCCTGGTGTCCGAGGTGTTCAAGGCCGATATCGTCGACGAACGCCTGGCTCCGCCGAAGCTGGTGATCGTTTCGAACAACTCCAGGGTGTCGCCGCCGGGCGCCTTTCAATCCCTGGAAAACTGGGGCAAGAATGCCAGCGATAGCAATCGCAAGGTCGGTCCGTTGGGGATCGGCGTGCTGAGCGCGGTGCTCACCAGCTACCTGGACGACTTTCCGGTGCAGCCCGAAAACATCGCGCTATGCGGCGGCGGTTTCATCAAGCGCCTGGGCGGCTTCGCCGCGTTCCCGTTTTCCGACCAGCCAACCCTGAGCCGACTGGCCAACCGGCTCAGCCTGGACACCCACATCGTCGGCCTGTTGCCCGGCGAGGCTTTCGCCCTGGACCATCAGTCCGAGCTGCCGACGGCCATCGACTGGGTCCAGGTGGACAAGGTGCAGCACGCTTTGCTGATCGAGGAACTGGACCAGTTCATCGAGGCGCGCAAGAGCGTCGAAGTCGTGGCGTCGGTGCGCCCGGATGTTGCGGACGCCGAGCAATATGAGGTGCTGCTGCGACGTGCGGAAGCCGAACTGCAGCGCCTGGCGAAAAGCCTGATGCTGTTCATCACCGGGCGCAAGGCACTGGCGATGACCCATCACAAGGGCCGCAAGCTGGGGCCCAAACGCATCGTTTTCAGTTTCGCCTCCCGCGTCCTGGGACGTCGGGACAGCTATGGGTTGAACCTGATCAGCGGCCGCTTCGAGGCCGAGGCGCCAAGCTCGCTCGAATCCTTGTTGGCGGAGTATCCCTTTGGCGTCTCCTTGCCGCTGGTGGACTTCATCGGCATGGTCGAGGGCGATTTGCAGATCTGGGACATCGTGGGCGTTTCGGTGCAGTCCTGGTTCGAGAACGGCATCTTCGACGGCCTGATCCCATTCTTCTACAGCTACTACGGCGAGAACGGCAGCCCCGAACTGCTGGCGAAAATCATTGATCGCGCCATGCACAACCTGGAGGTGCGCCCATGAAGCTGACCCTGATCGGCCACGAAAGCTGGTCGTTGCAGGCGGACGATACTCATGTGCTGATCGACCCTGTATTGGGGCGCGGCTTCGGTTCCGACACCGATCGGCAGTTCGCCATTGTCCCGGCGCGCAACATCGACCTGCAGCGTATGCCCGCGGTGGATGGCATCGTCTTGACCACCGAGCATCTGCAGCACTTCAACCCGGTTTCCCTGCGCTGCCTGCAGGCAGACCATGGGCATTTGCTCAAGCACAAGGTGGTGTATGTCCCGGAACTGTTTCCGGGGGCGGCCGAGGCGATTGTCCGCGCCTGCGGCTACGAGGTGCGGCGGATCGATGCCCAGACCGAGTTCGCCATCGGCTCGCTGAGCCTGCGTTTCTACATGCCTCACACCGACGTGCTGTTCTGGGACAGCCGGGTGGCATCGCTGCATGTCCAGCAAGGCCATGATGCGCTGTTCATCCAGTCCGATACGCGCATCGCCGATGGCTACTTCGCCGATGTCAACAGCGGCGCCGTCGCCTGGCCGCAGGTCATGGTGATGACCAATAATTTCCAGGGCAGCGGGGGGCAGGGGCCGATCGGCCTGGACAACCTGCTGCCGGTGCCCGACCAGCGCTATACCCGGGTTTCCGGGCTGCGCCTGCTGGATGAAATCGTGCACAAGCCGATGCGCCGGCTGAACCAGGTCCCGACGCTGATCCTGGCGGGCAATGGTTACCGCGATCCCCTCGGCAAGATGCACCAGCCCTGGTCGAACCTGGAGCTGGCGCAGATCAGCAACGAGCTGTCATTGCTGCGGGCCGTGCATTCCCTGGCACCCGGAGAAAGCTTCGACGTGGCCCAGGCCCGGCCCGGCGCGCCGGTGGACTGGATCGGCGCTCTGCGGGAGCAAGTCGAGGCGATGCCGGCCCAGGGCCGCAGCCGTCGGGTCGGCCTCGATGCGGAACAGATCAAGGCCCATCTCGATGAAATGGCCAGGACTTGGCTGATCACCCGCTACGGGCAGGTGCTGATGACCCAGGGCGATTACCTGGGGCGCGCCATCGGCCCGTGCCGCGCGGTGTTGCAATTGACCCGCGAGAACGCCGAGACCCGGCAGTGGCTGCTGGATGTCTCCAGGGTCGAGTTCGTCGAGGTGGCGGACGAGGGCGCGGGTGCGATCAAGCGCTATCCCTATGGCATCCGGGTCGACTATGAGGATTTCTGTCGACTGATCCTCGGCGAACTGCAGATCTGGGAATTGCTCAACCTGTCGGCGTCGCAGTGGTATGTCTGCGACCGCTACGACAGCCCCCTGGCGTTCTGGCTCGAGTATTACAACGAGCAGGTGGACTACGCACGCGCCTTGCGCAGTTATGAAATGTCCTTGGCGACCGCGTCATGAGCGCTCGCAGCGTCTTTGCCCATGTGCACCTGGAAAGCCTGGACGAGGTCCAGGTCCAGGTTCGCCGGCAGGTCCTTGGCGAGCTTCTGGCGGGGCGCTATCAGCTCCTGCTGGTGCTCGGCCAGTCGAGCAAATCCCTGGTCTGCTCCGGTCGTTGCATGAGCTCCGGCGAGCCGGTGGTGATCAAGCGTTATTTCGACGAGGCGGCCTATGCCGCGGAAGTCAGTGGCTACCTGCTGTTTCGCACCGGCCCGATCGTTCGGTTGCTGCATCAGGATGCCCGGCACCAGGTGCTGGTGCTGGAGCAGGTCCAGGGTCGTTTACCCCGGGCGCAGGACCTGCCTGAGGTGATCGCCGCCTATGCGGCGATGCATGCCGCGGCGTTGCGGAACGTCCAGATAGCCATGGGGCAGCGCAGCTCAGCGGAGTTTCCCGATCCTTGCCTGTCTTCCCGCTGCCATTTCCCTCCCTTCGACCTGCAGGGCATCAGCGTCGGTGACTGCAAGCCGGAGCACCTGCCGATCACTGGGCAGGGCGTGCGCATCCTCGACCTGGAAACCCATTCTCTGCAGCGCAGCGTATGGTTCGACATCCTGTCCCTGGGGTGTTGCGTAGGGGAGGCCGCCGATTTCTCGCGGAACCTGGAGAAATGGGTGGCCCATTACTGCGCATGCCGGGGGATCCCCGCCCACTACTACGATCAGCAGAAAATCCGGGCCTGCCTGCAGCGGGTGCAGGCACTGAAACCGGGCCTGGTGTATTGCGAGGAGGCAATGCCGTGAAGTGGATGTACTGTTTTACCCCGGCATTGCACTATCGGACGGCCGTGCGCCCCGAGGGGCGAGCCTTCGCCGACGGCTTTTTCGGCCTCGCCTTCAGCCTCTCGCCCTGGGCGATCGGCGCCTATGTGCTGGTGTCGTTATTGCAATATTGCGTGCCGCTGTTGTTCATCTACCGGTTGAGCACCCTGGTGGCGAGCGAAGGCGGTGCCCAGGTCGCCTTGGCGGACACCCTATTACTGGGGCTGCTGGCCATCGGCGGGTTCCTGCTGGTGGTGAGCGAGCTCAACCTGGAACGTTATCTGTCCCTGAGGCTGTGCCGCGAGTTCGAGCGCCTGTTGGCGCGCAAGATGCAGCAGCGGGTGGAGGTGGCGGTGCTGGAACGGGTGGTGTCGCGGGATTTCAGCGTCATTCTCGACGGTATCGGCGCCAGCGTTAACCTGCTGGCGATTCCACTGTTCCTGGTGCTCTCGATCCTCCTGGCGTTGCTGGTCTTTGGCTCCGCGGGGTTCTGGGCCGTCGCGGTAATCGGGGTCTTCCTGCCGCTGTCTTATCTGCTGTCCAGTCTCGCCGACCGCAATTACCAGCGGATCATGGACCGGACGGCGCAGCGCATCGAACAGTGTTCGATATGGCTGCGTGAAGGCCCATGGCTCAAGCAGTTCGCTGACCGAAGTGCTGTGCAGGGCATCGAGCGCACCCTGGCTGGCGAACGCTCCCTGCGTAACCTGGATACGCTGTTGCGCGGCGCCGACAGCTACATCGTCGGGTTCGGCCGCTTGGTTCCCTTTGTCCTGCTGGGGCTGCTGGGTACCTCGGAAGCGGCGCTGGCCTGGGACGGGGCGATTTTCTGGCTGAGCATTCCGCTGTTGTCGGCGGTGCTCGCACTGCCCCGGTCCTATGTGAGCTACAAGGCCGTCGGCCGTTCCCTGGCAGCGCTCAATGGCCTTTACCAGAACTCTTCCCAGCATCCGGGGTTGCCGTCCGTTGCCGTTGAGCAGCCCCCCGCGGTGATCGACTTCGATGTCGACTGGCCAATCTGGCCGGCGGCGCTGGTCGAACTGATTCCGGGGGGGCCGCAGAATCAGAGCGAGGAATTGGGGGTGCTGCTGCGGGTATTCCGGTTGGTGCCCGAGCTGGGGCAGGATCCGCAACGGGTGCTGTGGCTGCCCATCGAGCTGGACGGCAAGAACCTCTCTGCGGGTCAGCGGCTGCGCCTGCAACTGCTGCGCGGGGTGTTCCTGGCGCAGGCCCAGGACAAGATCCTCAATATCGACCATGACTTCTCGGCACTGGACGCTGCGGCTGCGCAGGCGGTGAAACAGGCCTTGAGCGAGTTGTCCTGGGTGAGCTTCAGCCCTGCGGCGGCGCAGGCGATTGACGGGCGCGAGGCCGTTCCGACGATGATTGGCGAGCGCAGCGCTCCGGCATCGTCGACGAGCGACCCGGCGCACGCGCGTTTGCGCCTGGGCGAGCTGTTCAGGTCGTGCGGCTGGGGCGTGCTGATGCTGCTCGTGCCGGCGTCGATGATGAGCTATGCGGCCAACCTGACCTTGCCGCAAGCCGGTTTCTCGCCCTTGCAGGTGTTGCTGTATGCCGTGGCCGGGGTGGCGGCGGGCATCGCGGCCGGGCTGTTTATCGAGAACCTGTTGCGCCGCCGGTTTTCGCTGTTATTCCTCGCCGGCCTGCGGGATGTCCGGGCCGGCAGCCTGGTGGATGCACTGCAAGTGGTCTCGCGGGATATCACCACGACTTTCGAACGCATTGCCTGGTACAGCCATGACATCGCCTGGATCCTCGCGCTGCTGTTGTGCAACGTGGTGGCGTTGTGGATGGGCTTCGGTCTGTTCGGTATGGCCGTGGCGTCGCTGTTCGGCGGGCTGCTGGCGGTGTTGTACCGGTTATCGATCAACGAGCTGTACCGGACGCGAGTGGAGAGCGTCGAAGGCTTCGACTCCCTGCTGCGTTCGGCCCATGTGGCGTTTTCCATCTCCCGGGCCGGCGGTACGGGCTTCGAGCGTCTGGGCGACTGGCTGGCGCTGACCCAGCGCGGCGCCATCGCCGACGGCCTCAAGCATTTCTACACCACGCGGATGCGCAGCGTGATCACCCGCACGGTCACGGCGGCCAGTTGCACCTTGCTCAGCGACCTGGTGATTGTCCTGGTGGTATTACTTGGCAGCCTTTACCGCACCAGCGATTCGGCCTTTGTGCTCGCGGTCACTGCCTTGCTGCTGGTGCGTTCCGATCTGGCGAATGTGTTCCTGGCCATTACCGGCTTCAAGTCGCAGTCGGTGTCGGTGGCGCGCCTGCAGCGCTTTGCCCGGCGCAAAAACTCGGTGGCCGTGGCGCTTGCCGGGCAGAGCCTGGAGATCGCGCCCTTCGTCGCCCAACGCGCCTACCGAGGCCTGAGCCTGGAGCGAGGCCGCCTGTATTCGCTGTCGGGGCATTCCGGTTCCGGCAAAAGCGAGTACCTCAAGGGCGTGGCCGGCATCACCGAGGTGACCACGGAAAATACGGGGGCGCGGCAGGCTTCGGCGCCGATCCGCTATTACCTGGATCGCAACACCCTTGCGCTGCTCGGCGGCGAACCGGGGGGCAGTGGCTGGCTGGAGACCTGGCTCGACGACTTGCCCGGCGACAACCATCATCTGCTGTTGCTGGACGAGCTGTTCGGCACCCTGGGCGCCGAACAACTGGCCGAGCGCCTGCAAGCGTTGCACCGCTACGTCGAGCGTTCGGGCAACACCCTGGTGCTGGTGGACCATCGTTGCCGCCTGGAACATGACATCGAGCTCGGCGCGCTGGCCCACTGACCGCCCGGAGCAAGGACATACTCATGGATGAGCCGATTCTGTACCTGGGCGACCGGGGCTTTCTCAAGCGTTATGGCAGCCCTTACTCGGCGCGGCAGGTCCAGGCGATCACCCGCCGAGTGCTGGCCGGCTCCGGCCTGGGCCTGGCCAGCGGCGACTGGCCCACGGCCAGGGCGGTCAGCAACGCTCTGGGCGCGGGGGCGCCAGCGCGGCATATCTATCACTCGCGGTTTCTGCTGCGGGTGACCGAGCTGGCCACCGGGCAGGGCGTCAGTGTCCGTCAGGTCCAGGCCAACCCGGCGTTCTATTACCACGCACCTGGCTACGCCTTCGTTGCCGATGAGCAGCAAATTGCCGAGGACATCGAGATTATCCGCTGCTGTCGGCCCGGCCTGGTGACCCTGGGGGGCGACTGGCTGGATATCTTGCTTGCCCGCCAGGAGCACGCCTTGCTCAACACAATTCTGGAACAGATGGAGGCGGTGATTCCGGCGGCCTCGAGGATTCTCCTGGGTTTCCACCCCAGCGACGGCTTCCTGCAGCTGCTGAGGACGCGTGCGTTCAGCGGCGCCGCGGTGCCGGTCAACCTGCTGAATATCCAATGCGCCACGTACAGCGACTACCTGCGCCGGATCCAGGCCCGGTCCCGGCTGTACGCCCTGCATTGCCTGGCCGGCGGCGATATCCCCCTGAAACCCGCGCTGGACTATGCCTTCCACCACAGGCGGGTCGACGCTTGTATCGTCGGCGCCACCCGTTTGGAGCACATCAAGGCCCTGGCGGCCTGCGAGGCTGGCTTCAGGAGTTCGACGAGATGAATGTGATTCTCATGCGCCGCGCTCGGCAGCTCGATGAGGCGTTGTTGCGGCACCATCTGCAGACCCTGCAGAGCGCCCACAGCGACCTGCTGGTGCTGTCCGGTCAATCGTCCTGTTATGCCCCGGTGCTGGCCCTGGCCGACAGCCTGGAGATCCAGACGCTGGTCCTCGGGCAGGAGTTCTACGACCCGCAGCAGGTCTATGGCGCCCGCAAGATGGACTGGCTGTTCGACCCCTATGCATCTCGTGACGGCGGCCTGAGCTTGAACACCATCTTTCATGCGTTCGCCATCGAGCTGGAAGCCATTCTCGGCCGCCACCCCGAGCGAACGTTGGTGATCTACCTCGACCAGTTGCTGCTGGAAATCGCCCACTGCGTCCTTGCCGGCCTGCCCATGCAGGCGTTGCAGGGCTTTTCGTTGTACCTCGAAGAGTTGTCTATCGCGATCCTGGCCAGGGTCCCGTTCAAGGGCGGGTTCCAGACCCTATTGCTGAAGTCGAATGTCACCCCGGCGCAGGCGTTCGTCGGCCGGCCCGAGTTGAAACTGGTGAGGTGACGCCGCCCCATCGGCGTGTTCGCCAAATCCATCCCGAGAAGAGAAAAGGAGTGTTCATGGATCCACAACGCAAGGACTTTCTGGCGACAGAGGCGGTTTACACCGGCGACTCGCTGCGCATCGGCGACGAGTACGTCATGCATGAATGGGAGCGCCCGCTGATCCGCAGGATGGTCGAGGACCTCAAGCTCACACCTGATGACCGGCTGCTGGAAGTCGGCTTCGGCATGGGCATTTCGGCCAGCATCCTGCAGGAGTTCGGCCCCGCGAGCCACACCATAGTCGAGCCCCATCCGCAGGTGCTGGCCCAGGCCGAGCGCTGGAAAGGCGCGCGGGTCAACATCCACCTGCAACCCGGTTACTGGCAGCAACTGAACCCCGGCGCCCAGCGTTATTCGGCGATCTTCTTCGACCCGTTCGCCGACGACATGGCGGCGGTGGACGAGGAGAACCTCGAGTTCCTCAGGTTTGCCGCGCAATCGCTGCTCGCCGAGGGCGGGCGCCTGGCGCTGTTCTGCATCCGGCCATTGCTGCCGCTGGAGTACCAGCGGGTGATGTTCGAACACTATCGCCGGGTGGAAATCAGCTCGGTCCAGGTTACCCCCCGGGATACCGCCGACCCGACCGCCGACCTCGCCGGGCGCATGATCTCGGTGGTGCTACACAAATAAGAACAGGTTCCGGGCACATTCGACCCGGGCGGAAAACAATCCAACGAAACGGTGATTGCGATGAACAACCTTAGAGTGCATCTGGGCCTGATGGCTCTCTTGTGGCTGGCGGGCAGCCAGGCCTGGGCCCAGACTGCGACCCCCCCTGCAGTGCCAGCGACCGCTACCAGCAAGGCCATGACCATTATCTTCGAGCCCCCCAAGGGTCAGGAGGAAGAGTTCCTGAAGACCTTCGTCAGTTCCCAGGCGGCCTACATGCAGACCTATGCTGGCAAGTCGAAGGAAGGGGTCAAGGTGATCAACCTGATTCCCACCGAACTGGGCGAGCCGCTGATCCACCTGATGATTTATCGCGATCCAGCCACCTTCGAACGCGCCAAGCAGATATTCGCTTCCCGAGAGGCCATGAGCGGCTACATCGACGGGCACGTGAAGGCCTACGGTGGCTACCACATCCCCAAGGAATATCTGCGCAACACCAAGGTGTACATGAGCAACGTGCTCACCGAGTGAGCGCTGGATCATTCGGCCGCCGCAGAGGGGCGGCCAATACAAGGTACAGGGAGAGTCCAGGGTATGCGTGTGGTTATCGGGCCGCTGTTGATCGGCCTCGTTCTTGTGGTTCCCAGCCTGCAAGCCGGTGGTCGTGGCGAGTCTTTCATGTTGAGCAACGGCTGCATCAATTGTCACGGTTTCGAGGGGCAGCGCACGCCGGGGGCGATTCCGTCCCTGGCCGGCCAGTCCGAGACCTATCTGTTCAAGACGCTGACGGCTTATCGCGACGGCAAGCTCAAGGGCACCATCATGAACCGGGCAATGGAAGGTTACGACGACCCGACGCTCAGGCAGTTCGCCGAATACTACAGCCGCTTGCCCAAAGGCGCGCTGCAGCCGGGCGTGAGCCCGGCGCATCAACAGGGCGAGCGCCTGTACACGCAGCACTGCTCCAGCTGCCACGAGCAGCAGGCGGATACACCCTATGTAAAAGGCCAGAACCTCGAATATATGCAGGGAGTGCTCAAAGATATGGCCGTGGGCCAACGAACGATGCCAGAGGAAATGGCCAGTGCGATGTCCGCGTTGAAGGATGGGGAACTGCAGCAATTGCTGGGGTATCTGCAAGGGTGCAAGCAGGAGGCGCTATGCCGATGAATCCTCAACGCCGGCGCTTGCTCAAGTGGCTGGCCACCGGTATCGGCGCGTCCTCGCTCCAGACCCTGGCCCGGCCCGTGGTGCCAGGGGCGGACGCCAAGCCCTATGCCGTGGTGGTAATTGGCGGCGGCTTTGCCGGCGCCACCTTTGCCCGGACCCTGAGGCGCCTGGACGCCAATGTCGGGATCACTCTGGTCGAGCCCAACCGGGAGTATCACTGCTGTCCGCTGGGCATCGAGTACCTGGTGGGCAAGCGCGACGAGGAAACCCTGGTTTTCGGTTACCAGCAGTTGCGAGCCGAAGGCATCGAGGTGGTGTACCAACAGGCGCAGTCGATCGATGCCCGGCGTAAGCAGGTCAGGCTCGCCGACGGCTCGGCGCTGGGCTACGACCGTTGTGTGGTGGCCACAGGCATTGGCTACAAGTACGACAGCATCGCCGGTTACAGCGAGGCGGTGGCCAGCCGCGTGCCCCATGCGTGGGGCGGTGGCGAGCAGCTGCGCCTGCTCAAGCGGCAGTTGGAGGCCATGCCCAATGGCGGCCATGTGCTGATCTCGGTGCCGGTGGACGATTACCGCTGTCCGCCGGGGCCTTACGAGCGGGCCAGCCTGATTGCCGATTACCTCAAGACCCACAAGCCCGATTCGCGGGTGATCATCCTCGACGCCAAGCCACGTTTCGCCAAACAGGCGCAGTTCGAACAGGCCTGGAAGCGCTTCTACGGCTATGGCACCGAGTGGGCCACCATCCAGTGGATCGGGGCCCAGCAGGGCGGCACCGTGCTCGGCTTCGACGAGGCCAGGGGCCAGTTGTTGACCGAGGGTGGTCCGGTCAGCGGCCAGGTGATCAATATCATTGCGCCACAGCAGGCCGACGATTTTTCACGGCGCAACGGCCTGGCCGCCGAACACGGCTGGTGCCCGGTCAACACCCAGACCCTGGAATCGCTGCTGGTGCCGGATGTGCATGTGATCGGCGACGCGGCCTACGCCGAGAAGCTGCCCAAGTCGGCGTTCGCCGCGACCTGTCAGGCCCGGGTCTGCGCCCTGGCCATCCACAGCCAGATGCATGGCCTGGCGCTGCTCAAGCCGCAGTACATGAATGTCTGCTACAGCCTGTGTGGCGACAACTATGGCATCTCGGTGTTGTTGCATTACCGGCATGACGCGGCCAGCAATGTCATCGAGATCGAAACCTTGCGGGGCACGCCCCTCGATGCCAGCGACGAGGATTACCGCCGCGAAGCGCAGTCGGCCTACAGCATGTTCGACAACCTGGTCAAAGAGGCCTTCGGCTAGGGCCGTCGGACGAGTGCCGTTGCGCTGTCAGGCCACCCAACCGAGGGTGGCCCAGGCCAGTACGGCATACCGCGCACCCTTGGCCAGGGTGACGAGCAGCAGGAAGCGCTTCAGCGGTTCGCCCATGACCCCGGCCACCAGGGTCAGCGGGTCGCCGACGATCGGCAGCCAGCTCAACAGCAGGGACCAATGGCCGTAGCGCTGGTAATGGCGGCGGGCGGTGTGCAGGTGGCGCGGGCCGACGGGGAACCAGCGGCGGTCCTTGTAGTGTTCCAGGCGCCGGCCCAGCCACCAGTTCACCAGGGAACCCAGGACATTGCCGGTCGTGGCGACGGCCAGCAGCAACCACAGGTTGTACTGGCCGTTGAGCAACAGGCCCACCAGCACCGCTTCGGACTGCAGCGGCAGCAGGGTGGCGGCGCCGAACGCCGCCAGGAACAGGCCGAGGCAGGCGGCGAGGATCAATGGGCCGGGTAGTCCGCGACCACCACGTCCTGGCCTTCCTTGGTCAGGCCGATGACCTGGTAGGCGTCGGCGGGCATGCCGTCCATTTCCATGCCGGGCGAGCCCATGGGCATGCCGGGGGCGGCGACGCCGAGCAGGTCGTCGCGCTGGCGCAGGGCCAGGACCTGGTCCGCCGGCACATGGCCCTCGACGAATTTGCCGTCGATCACCGCGGTGTGGCAGGAAGCCAGGCGCGGAACCACGCCCAGGCGTTGCTTGACCTCGCTCATGTTGCTCTCGACATGGTCGTTGACCTTGAAGCCGTTGGCCTGCAGATGCTCGATCCATTTCTTGCAGCAACCGCAGTTGGCGTCGCGGTGCACGTCGATCGGGATCAGGTCGGCGGCCTGGGCCAGGGAGCCGACGAGCAGGGCGGACAGGGCCGCCAGGCGCAGAATTTTGTTCATGGACAGTCTCTTGGTCATCAGGGGGCGCTGGCGCCATGGCAGGCGCGGGGTGCGCCGCAGGGTGGGTATTTTGCTACGTTTCGCGCGCGCGGCGTGACGCTTGTGTTTCAACGTTATACCAGGCGGGCGTTCGTTCTTTGTGGTGGGCCTGTCGCATCGCGTTATCGTTCATCTCGGGCAAGCCTCGCTCCTACGCAAGCATGTGCATTCTGTGTAGGAGCGAGGCTTGCCCGCGAGGGGGACGCCGCGGTTTGTCCGGCACTACGCGTCATTGGGACTCAGGATGCCGAGCGCCGCCACCAGGCCAAGCACCAGCAGGGCCGCTGCCAGTTCCAGGAACATGCTGCGGCGCAGGGCCGCCAGGGCGACATCGGGCGAGCCCTGGTGCAATGCCTGTTGCAGTTGCGGCACCAGGTGAAAGCGGTTCAGCGCGGCGAATACCAGCATGCTGGCGAACACCGACACCTTCAGGCCCAGGAGCAGGCCATAGAGGCTGCCGCTCAAGGGGGCCAGGTCCGGGCCGGCGATCAGCAGGTAGTTGAACACCCCGGTGAGGCTCAGGCTGACCACGATCAGCGTGCCCAGGCGGGCAAACCCGCGCAGTGCCTCCAGCAGTTCATGAGGCTGCCGCCCGCCGGCCCCGGCACTGCCGCGCAACAGCAGGGCGAAGGCCGCCAACGCGCCCAGCCATGCAGCGGCGCCGAGCAGGTGCAGGATGTCGTTGCCCAGGTGCAGGTAGCGCCGGGCGCCATCGTCCATCGCGCCGTGGCCGGTCCAGGCCAGGGTCGCCAGGGCCGTCGCCGCGCACAGCGCCAGGGCGTAGCGGGCGAACCGGCCGCGTCCCGCCAGCGCCACGCCGGCCAGCAGCAAGGCCGCCAGGCGCAGCAGCCAGCTGTGGCCAGCGGCGGTTTCCAACAGCAGCATCGACAGCAGCGCGGGGTCCAGTTCGGCCAGGCTCGCCGCGCCGCTCATCGACAGCGCCAGGCGTAGCAGCGCGCCGCCGGACAGCAGCACGCTCAGGCCCAGGGTTACCGCCAATGGCCGGCGAAACCGCCAGCGATCCTGTTCGCCGCGCAGCCCGTAGAGGCCGAACAGCGCCAGGCCGAACAGCAGCGTCAAGTCCAGGTACAGGGCAAAACGCAAGGCGATATCGATGAGCCCGCCCATGACTCAGTTGACGTCGAAGGTCAGGTTGCCGGTGATCGGATGGGTATCGGCGGACACCGCCCGCCATTCGACCTTGTAGCTGCCCGCGGTCAGCGGCGCGGCCGGGGTGATGATCATGCTTTTCGGGTCGTTGCCTCCGGCCACGGCGGCCTTGACCGGCATCGGCGCGTGGCTCATCCCGGCCATGCCGGTCATCAGCAGCCGGGCCCCGGAAAACTGCCGGGTGAGGGTTTCCGAGAACTGCAGTTCGATCTTTGCCGGCGCCGCGACCCTGGCGCCTTCGGCCGGGGTCGAGGCCACGAGCTTGGGGTGGGCCTGGGCGAGGCCGGTCAGGGACAATCCGCCGCCCAGGGCGACGGCGAGGACGAGATGCTTGAGGTAGGACATGCAAGGCTCCAGCGGCAGTGGCCGCGCTATTTTCTTTCTGGTTATCGATTCAAGGGTGGATCAGAACCACATGCGCACACCGAGCACCAGCCGGGCTTCGTTGCTGTCTTCGCCTTCTTCCCGGGCGTAGTCGGCGCTCTTGCCGTAGCTGCGGTTCCAGGTCACGCCGATGTAGGGCGCGAACTGGCGGTGCAACTCGTAACGCAGGCGCAGGCCGGCTTCCAGGTCGGAAAGGCCCGAGCCGATGCCCCGTTGCGGGTCGTTCTTGCCATACAGGTTGACCTCCGCGGTGGGCTGCAGGATCAGGCGGTTGGTCAGCAGGATGTCGTACTCGGCCTTCAGGCCCAGCGCGCTCTGGCCGCCTTCGCCCAGGTAGGCGGTGACCTCGCTTTCGAAGTTGTACAGGGCCATGCCTTGCAGCCCGAGGGCGGCCCAGGTCTGGGGCGCGCCGGGCTTGAAGTCCTGGCGCACGCCGCTGACCACATCCCACCAGGGGCCGATGGCATGCCCCCAGAGCGCCTCGACCTGGGCGCTTTCGGTCCGGCCGTTGCTGCGTTCGCCCTCGCTGCGCAGCCACAGCCGGTCGATGTCGCCGCCGATCCAGCCGTTCAGGTCCCAGGCCAGGGCACTGCCGTCATCGGCGTCCTGGTACTCCAGGCGATCGACCAGCCAGAACGAGTTGATGGCCTTGTCGTGCACCCCGTGGCCGGCCACGGGCGGGAAGGCGGCCTGGCGATCGGCGTCGGTGAGCACCGGGATCGGCGTGCGGCTCTGGGGCGGGGCCGGCGAATCCATCATCTGCATGGGTTCGCCGTCCATGCCGGTCATCTGGCTGTGGTCCATGCCCGGCATGGCGTCGTTCGGCTGGGCGGCCGCCGGCGCGGGCGCGTGGCGCATCGTCGAGTGGTCCATGGCCTGGGCGGCGTGCAGCGTGCCGGCACCGAGGCCGAGCAGGGCGGTCAACAGGGTCAAGGCGTTTTTCGGCATCATGCGGCGCTCCCGGCTTCGTCCACGCGTACTTCGCGAAACATGCCCATTTCCATGTGAAACAGCAGGTGGCAGTGGTAGGCCCAGCGCCCGAGGGCGTCGGCGGTCACCCGATAGCTGCGCTTGCTGCCCGGTGGCATGTCAATCGTGTGCTTGCGCACCAGGAAGCGTCCCTGTTCGTCTTCCAGGTCGCTCCACATGCCATGCAGGTGGATGGGGTGGGTCATCATGGTGTCGTTGACCAGGGTGATGCGCACCCGCTCGCCGTAGGTCAGGCGCACCGGTTCGGCATCGCTGAACTTGATGCCGTCGAACGACCAGGCGAACTTCTCCATGTGCCCGGTCAGGTGCAGCTCGATGGTGCGGCTCGGCTCGCGCCCGTCGGGGTCTTCGAAGGTGCTGCGCAGGTCGGCGTAGGTCAGCACCCGGCGGCCGTTGTCGCGCAGGCCGATGCCGGGGTCGCCGAGTTTCGGGGTCGGGCTCATGGTCTGCATGTCCACCAGCGGGTTGCCGTCTTCCGAGGCTGGGTGGCTCTGCATGGCAGCGCCCATCGCGCCGTGGTCCATGCCCGACATGCCGGCCATGCCGCTGTGATCCATGCCCTGCATCTGGCTGTGATCCATCCCAGCCATATTGCCGTGATCCATGCCTTGCATCTGGCTGTGGTCCATCCCGGCCATGCTGCCGTGGTCCATGCCCTGCATCTGGCCATGGTCCATGCCGGGCATGGCGCCCATGCTGCCGTGATCCATGCCCATGTCGGCCATGCTGATCAGCGGCCGCGGGTCCAGGGGCGGGATGTCCGCGCTCAGCCCGGGGCGCTGGCTCAGGGTGCCGCGGGCGTAGCCGGTGCGGTCCATGGACTGGGCGAAGAGGGTGTAGGCCTCCAGCGCGCCGGGCTCGACCAGTACGTCGTAGGTTTCCGCCACGGCGATGCGCAACTCGTCGACGCTGACCGGCTGCACGTATTGGCCGTCCGCGGCGACCACGGTCATCTTCAGCCCGGGAATGCGCACATCGAAGTAGCTCATGGCCGAGCCGTTGATCAGGCGCAGGCGCAGTTTCTCGCCGGGCTTGAACAGCCCGGTCCAGTTGCCGCCCGGGCTCTGGCCATTGATCAGGTAGGTGTAGGTATGGCCGCTGACGTCGGCCAGGTCCGTGGGGCTCATGTTCATCTGCGCCCACATCTTGCGGTCGGCGAGCGTCGCCGCCCAACCGTCGCGGCTGACGTCCTCGATAAAATCGCCCACGGTGCGCTTGTGGAAGTTGTAGTAGCCGGACTGCTTTTTCAGGATGTGCATCAGGCGTTCCGGGGCTTCGTCGCTCCAGTCGCTGAGCATCACCACGTAGTCGCGGTCGTAGTCGAAGGGTTCCGGCTCGCGGGCCTCGATCACCAGCGGCCCGTAGACCCCGGCTTGTTCCTGCAAGCCGGAATGGCTGTGGTACCAGTAGGTGCCGTTCTGCTGGACCTTGAAGCGGTACTCGTACATCCCGCCCGGGGCGATGCCGTGGAAGCTCAGGCCCGGGACGCCGTCCATGTTGGCCGGCAGGATCAGGCCGTGCCAGTGGATCGAGGTGTCCTGCTGTTCCAGGCGGTTGCGCACCCGGATGGTCACGGTGTCGCCTTCGCGCCAGCGCAGCAGCGGGCCGGGCAGGCCGCCATTGATGGTCATCGCCGTGCGCGGCGTGCCGCTGTAGTTGACCTGGGATTCACCGATGAACAGGTCGAACTGCTGGCCGCTGAGTGCCGGCAGTTGGCCGTCGGCGCTGCGCGCCCAGAGCGGTTGCTGCCAGAGTCCGGTGCCGGCCAGTACGCCGCCGGCGGCCAGGCCCTTGATAAAACTGCGTCGTGTGGGTTTTACGTGCATGCCCCAAGGCTCCCTCGATCCTGGTGTGTCAGGTTGGGGCTGACCTTAAGGGGGCTGGCCTGTCAGGAAACTGAGGATGACATTACAGATTTGTCAGCGAAGGCAGGGGGGGCCGTAACAGGCGGTAATCAAAGCCGGCTCCAGGATTTCGCGCAGTGCTATATAAAAGACGCTCGCCCTCGACCCGTCCTGAACAGAGAGATCTCCATGAACAGACTTTTGCCCCTCGCGGCCCTGGCCCTGGCGTTCACCGCCCAGGCCCAGGCGGCGTACACCGAGCAGGAACAGCGCAACAAACTCACGGTGCTGGAGTTTTATGAGCAGGGCCTGAACCGCAAGAACTTCGAGGCGGCGGCGCCTTACCTGGGCGAGCGCTACATCCAGCACAACCCCAATGCCGAGGATGGCGTGGAGGGCTTTCGCAAGTTCGTCGCCTTCCTCAAGCAGCGCTATCCGGACTCGCGCAGCGAGGTCGAGCAGGTGTTCGTCGATGGCGACTTCGTTATCCTGCATGTGCGGAACACGGGCAGGGTGCCGGGTGAGATCAAGTCGATCATCGACATCTTCCGCCTGGAGCAGGGCAAGATTGTCGAGCACTGGGACAGCATTCAGACGGTGCCGGAAAAGTCGGCCAATCCCAATGGCATGTTCCTCGGCAAGTAAGGGCCGGGGTCAATCACCGGCTTGCTCCAGTTTGTTCTTGAGGTTGACCAGGGCCTGCGCGGACGACTGCTCCATGCGGGTGCGCAGGCCGCTCAGGTTGAGGTCGGTGGAGTAATGCAGGGTGCGCTTGAACAGCGTGCCTTCCCCCTGTTTGCTCAGGTGATAGTGGACCGAACCGTCCACCGCGGCGGAGCTGAACAGGGTCTTGAATTCCTTGGGAAACACCGCGACCAGCACCCGGCAGCTCATCGGGACCTGCACCGCCAGCAGGTCGATGGTCTCGCTGAATCGGTGCCCCGCCGGCAATGAACCTGCCAGGCCCGTGTCGGCCCGCAGGGAAGTCGGGTGCCATTCGCACCAGCGATCCGGTTGCGTCACGTAGTAATAGACAGTATCGATCGGCGCGTCGATGTAGAGCTCATGGCAGATGAGCTCTTCTGTCAGATGCTGCTGACGTTGTCCCACCATGCACCTCCTTGTGTCAGGAACACTGGAATCCGGAATTTCAAATATAGATGCCCGCGCGCCGGGCATGGGACGCGCAAGCGACCGTTCAGCGGACTTCACATGGGCGTCGCTCGCGGCTTGCCGGCAGGCCGGTGGGAGAGCGCCGTCGACAGGTGCAAGAACGGCCTGCGGTGCCGCTCCGGTGACATTCAAGGGCGCGCTAATGCCTGCTGGGTGGTCTGCAGAATAGGGTTCAACCCATTGTTTCTAATGGGGAAAATTCAGGTTTTCGGCATTTGTATCGAGAATGTACGAAAATTGTAAAAAGTCGAAATATTTGTTGGAGCCCCGTCCCGGGCTGCCGATACTCCGGTCAATGTTTTCCCCCCCCATCAGGTTTCCAGGCCTGCCTGGGTTGGATTGACGCGATCTTCCTAGGCCGCGCAAGGCACCGAAGGCAGCAGAAAACCGAGACACAGGAGTCTTATATGACAATCGGAAATGTCGGCGGCTGGACCAGCAAGGCCGGTCTGCTGGTGCAGGACACCGGCGTCCGCGGCAAGCCGGTCAGCCAGAGCACCAAGGTCAAGCAGATGCTCGCCATGGTCGGCCAGAACCCGCTGGCGCTGAACGTGTTCAAGATGGACGAAATGAAACTGCACAAGCAGATCAAGGGTTTCGATCCGGAGAACGTCAGCGCCAAGCAACTGGGCAACATGAGCACCTTCCTCAAGGAGAAGGGCCTGATCAGCGACGTGACGGCCATGACGCTGCTCAACGCCGGCGACAAGTTCGACCGCTTCGGCGTGCAGAAGGACCCGGAAGCCAAGTTCAATGCCCTGGAGTACTTCGCGATCCAGCTGGACACCATCCAGAGCAATAACCTCAAGGGCAACAAGTACGCCAACTACCTGATCCCCGAATACAAGAAGGCCATCTACGTGCTGCAGAACCTGCAGAGCTATGGCAAGGGCAACGGCACCACGGTGACCGACAAGAACCGCTCCACCAAGGCCTGATGCGATAAGAAAAGCCCTCGACCGAGCGATCGGCCGAGGGCTTTTTTGTGCCTGGCGCCTAGCGGTCGAGCAGGGCCATCACCGCTTGCGGGTAGCGCTCGCCGGCGGTGGCGTCGGGGGTGAAGATCCGTTCCAGGGCCAGCAGCTCTTCAGGGTCCAGACGCACGTCCAGCGCGGCGACGTTCTCTTCCAGGTACTTGCGCTGCTTGGTGCCGGGGATCGGGATCAGGTAGTCGCCCTGCGCCAGCACCCAGGCCAGGGCCAACTGTCCGGCGCTGATGCCGCGGGCGGCCGCCAGCTGTTTCACCTGTTCCACCAGACGCAGGTTCTTGGCGAAGTTTTCGCCCTGGAAGCGCGGGCTGAAGCGTCGGTAGTCGTCGGCGGCGAAATCGTCGGGGCTCTTCAGGGCGCCGGTGAGGAAGCCGCGCCCCAGCGGGCTGTAGGGCACGAAGGCGATGCCCAGGCGCTGGCAGGCGGCGAGGCAGCCGTTGTCTTCCTGGTCGCGGCTCCACAGCGAGTATTCACTTTGCAGGGCGCTGATCGGATGCACCTTGTGGGCTCGCTCCAGCGTCGCCGCCGAGGCTTCGCTGAGCCCCAGATAACGCACCTTGCCGGCCTGCACCAGCTCGGCCATGGCGCCGACGGTTTCCTCGATGGCCACGTCCGGGTCGATACGGTGCTGGTAATACAGGTCCAGGGTCTCGACCCCGAGGCGTTGCAGGGTGCCGTCGATCGCCTGGCGCACATACTCGGGCCGGCCGTTGACGCCGCGGGCCGCCGGGTCGCCGGGGTTGCGGACGATGCCGAACTTGCTGGCCAGGAACACCTGCTCGCGCTTGCCGCGGATGGCCTGGCCGATCAGCGTCTCGTTGCTGTGTGGCCCGTACATGTCGGCGGTATCCAGCAGGTTGACCCCCAGTTCCAGCGCGCGATGCAGGGTGGCGGTGGCTTCCCGGGTATCGGTGCCGGTGGTGTAGAAATCGGTCATGCCCATGCAGCCAAGGCCGATGGCGGAAACCTGCGGGCCGTTCTTGCCCAGTTGACGAGTTTGCATGGGAGAAGCTCCTGAGGGGGAATGTGCGGCCATTGTCATCCTCGACAAAAACTGGATAAACCGGCTAAAAGCGCTATCACTATTCGTCAATTCCGAATAATCCAGCACAGGCCAAGCCAATGGACCGTTTTAACGCCATGCGCGTCTTCACCCGGATCGTCGACCTCGGCGGCTTCGCCAAGGCCGCCGACAGCCTGCAATTGCCCCGCGCCTCGGTGACGGTGCTGATCAAGCAACTGGAGGCGCACCTGGGCGTGCAGTTGCTGTTGCGCACCACCCGCCAGGTCACGCCGACCCTGGACGGCGCCGCCTATTACCAGCGTTGCGTGCGCCTGCTGGCGGACCTGGAGGAAACCGAGGCGGTGTTTTCCGCCACGCGCCACAACCCGCGGGGCACCTTGCGCGTCGACATGCCGGCCGGGGTCGGCCGGCTGCTGGTGATCCCGGCCTTGCCGGCGTTCTCCGAGCGGTATCCGTTGATCGACCTGGAAATCGGCCTCAACGACCGGCCGGTGGACCTGATCCGCGAAGGGGTGGACTGCGTGTTGCGTGGCGGCCAGAGCCTCGACGATTCGCTGGTGGCCCGGCCACTGCTGTTGATGGAGCAGGTGACCTGCGCCAGCCCTGCCTATCTGCGCCAGCGTGGGGTGCCGCGCAGCCTGGACGATCTGGCCGGGCACCAGGCGATCGAGTATTTCTCCAGCGTCAGCGGCAAGCGCTATGGCCTGGAGTTCGAGACCCAGGGCCAGGTGCTGCTGCCCAAGCTGCCGCGGCAGGTGTCGGTCAACAGCGCCGACGGCTACCTGGCCGCCTGCGAAGCCGGCTACGGGCTGGTGCAGACGCCTTACTACCATGTCGCCCAGCTGTTGGCCGAAGGGCGCCTGAGCGAAGTGCTCAGGCACATCCCGCCACCCAGGCTGCCGCTGACCGCGCTGTACCCGGCGCATCGCCACCTGTCGACGCGGGTCAGGGTCTTCGTCGACTGGCTGGTGGAGCTGTTCGCCCGGCCGGGCATCCATAACACCCGGCTCGATTGAGGCCGACGCAGCAGCCGCAAAACCAGGCAACACCGTGTGCCGGTCTCATCAGCCCAGGCACCAACAAAAACGCCCGCAATCAGGCGGGCGTCGGGTGGTGTCGAGTGGCTGGACGGTGTCACGGCGTCATGCCGAGTGCCGGAGCGGCCAACGCTCAACGGCGATAGTGGTAATCGTGGTCGCCATCGTAATGACGGTGATGCCAGCCGTCGTGAGGGAAAATGATGCAGCCGGACAGGGTCAGCATCGCCAGCAGGGGAATCAGCAGTGTGATTCGACGGAACATTGCACGGTCCTCAAAGGCCTTCGGGGTTAAAACCGCCGTAGTGCAGCGAAAACTCTCCGGCGGCTGTAACATGAGACCCCGTTTGCCCGCGCCCATCCCCGATTCTCGGTAGGTGCTTGGCATCTGTTTCGATACAAAGCCGATACAGTCGGCTCAGGAACCCCTAATGACCCAGAAGCAACGCTTGATCTATTCGATTGTGATTTCCCTGGTGGTACTGGGAATCATGCTTGGCCTTTCCTACCTGCAGAACGCGGGCGTGATCACCGAGAAGACCTTCCAGTACATCGCCATCGGCGTGGCGGTGACCGTGGTCGTGCTCAACGGCGTGATGCGCCGCAAGGTCAAGCCTTGACCCCTCCCGACGGCCTCAGTCGCGGCCGTCGAGTATGGCTTCAGCCTGTTGGTGCAGGCTGAAGCTCTTGTCGGCATTGAGGGTGATCACGCCTTCGCTGCACAGCCGCTTCAACACCTCGCGCACGCTGAGGAACGACAGCGGGATATCCAGCTCCAGCAAATGACTGTGAATGCCGCGCACGCCCAGGGCGCGATGGTTTTCGGCCGCCTGTAGCAGGGCATCGATGACTTTCAGGCGAATCAGGCTGGTGCGCAGGCCGAAGCTCTTGAGCAGGTGCCTGATGCGTTCGTTGCGGTTGCGTTCGGCGTGCTTGCCGAAAACACCGGTCCCGGCGTTGAGGGTGGACGTGGGGTGTGCGGTGTGGCCATCCGTTGGCAGTTGCGGGTCGTACATGCAAAAACTCCTTTTCAGAGCCTGATCAGGAAAGTGACGGCTGCTCTCTAGTAACTAGACGAACGAGCCGGGCAAATCATGAAAAATTGGCTGTAGAAAATTCGTCAGCGTTGCGTGATCGCCAGGTCAAAGGCGCTGCGCCTGTACCTGGGTTAAATTTTTCCACGCGGGTTCGTCTGTAAGGGCAGGCGAGGCCCGGCTGATGCCGGGGCGCGCCGTTTCATGGGCTGGAATCCGTGTCCTTCAGTGCGCTCCTCGCGTGCCACGCCAGCCCGGGCCCGGTGTTTTTTCAATCAGGAGTCGGCGTGATTATTTCCAGGCAGTTGCCCAGGTTTTGCCTTGCGGGTTCGTTTCTCGGGCTGGGGCTCGCGGGGGCGCTCATGGGCTGGAGCCTTGCGGCCCAGGGGCGGGAAGCGCAGGCCGGCGGGGCGAGCGCGGAAATCCGTCGTACCGCGTTCGGCGTCCCGCATATCCGTGCCACCGACGAGCGCGGGCTGGGCTATGGCATCGGTTATGCCTACGCCCAGGACAACCTGTGCCTGCTGGCCAACGAAGTGCTGACGGTCAATGGCGAGCGCTCGAAGTATTTCGGCCCGCAACAGCAGACCCTCGAACAGCGCGAGAACCTGGCCAGCGACCTGTTCTTCAACTGGCTGAACACCCCGCAGGCGGTGTTCGGTTTCTGGCAGGCCCAGACGCCGCAGGTACGGCAACTGATCGAAGGTTATGTCGCCGGCTACAACCGCTCCCTGGCCGAGCGCCAGGCCCAGGGCCTGCCCGAACAGTGCCAGGGCGACTGGGTCCGGCCGTTGACGGCCCTCGACCTGGTCAAGCTGACCCGGCGCCTGCTGGTGGAAGGCGGGGTCGGCCAGTTCGCCGAAGCGCTGGTGGCCGCGACGCCACCGTCGGCCACGGCGCAAGTCGAACCTGCGGCCCGGGTCTTCGCCCAGGCCGAAGGCCGCAACCAGCGTTTTGCCCTGGACCGGGGCAGCAACGCCGTGGCCGTGGGCCGCGAGCGTTCGTTCAACGGCCGCGGCCTGTTGCTGGCCAACCCGCATTTCCCGTGGGTAGGCGGCATGCGCTTCTACCAGATGCACCTGACCATTCCCGGCCAGCTGGATGTCATGGGCGCCGCCTTGCCCGGCCTGCCGATGATCAATATCGGATTCAGCCAGCACCTGGCCTGGACCCACACGGTCGACACGTCCAAGCATTTCACCCTGTACCGCCTGCAACTGGACCCGAAGGATCCGACCCGCTACCTGCTCGATGGCCAGTCGCTGCCGCTGGACAAGCAGACGCTCGAGGTGACGGTGAAGGGCGAGGATGGCCAGCTCGCCAGCACCCGCCACAGTGTGTACAGCTCGGTGTTCGGTCCGGTGGTGCAGTGGCCCGGCAAGCTCGACTGGGACCACCGCTTCGCCTACAGCCTGCGCGACGCCAACCTGGAGAACGACCGGGTGCTGCAGCAGTGGTACGCGATGAATCAGGCGCACAGCCTCAAGGCATTGCAAGCCTCGGTGCACCAGCTGCAAGGCATTCCCTGGGTCAATACCCTGGCCGTGGATGACCAGGGCCAGACCCTGTACATGAACCAGTCGGTGGTGCCCAACGTCAGTGCGGAAAAACTCGCGCAATGCAGCGATCCGCGGATCGGCACGCAACTGATCGTGCTCGACGGCTCCCGCAGCGCCTGTGCCTGGGACATCGACCCGGCAGCCGCGCAACAGGGCATTTACCCGGCCAGCCAGCTGCCGCAATTGCTGCGCAGCGATTACGTGCAGAACTCCAACGATTCGGCGTGGATGGTCAACCCGGAGGCGCCGTTGCAGGGGTTCTCGCCGCTGATCAGCCAGCAGGACCTGCCGCTCGGGCAGCGCGCGCGATTCGCCCTGAACCGCCTGATCGGCACCGGCCAGGGCGCGCCGCTGAGCGCTGCCGACCTGCAGCACATGGTGATGGACGACCAGGTGTATCAGGCCGGGCAAGTGATGCCGGACCTGTTGCAGTTCTGCGCCGCCGACCTGGGGCGCGACGCGGCGACCCTGGCGCCGTTGTGCGCCAGCCTCGAGGCCTGGGACCGCAGCGCCAATTTGCACAGCGGGCTGGGCTTCGTGCACTTCCAGAACGTCATGGAGCAACTGGAAGCGGTCGACGAGCGCTGGCGCGTGCCTTTCGATGCGCGCGACCCGCGGCACACGCCGCGCGGCCTGGCAATCGATCGCCCGGCCGTGGCCAAGGCGCTGCGCGAAGCGATGCTGGCGTCGGTGCAGCAGGTGGCCGAGGCGGGCTTGCGGGCCGACAGCCGCTGGGGCGATATCCAGGTGGTCAGCAGTGGCGGCCGGCAGACGCCGGTCCACGGCGGGCCGGCCAGCCTGGGGGTGTACAACGCGATCCAGAGCGTGCCCGGCGCCGATGGCAAGCGCGAAGTGGTCAGCGGCACCAGCTACCTGCAAGTGGTGAGCTTCGACGACCAGGGGCCGCATGCCCAGGGACTGCTGGCGTTCTCGCTGTCCAGCGACCCGGCGTCGCCGCACTCGCGGGATCAGACCGAGGCCTTTTCGAAAAAGCAGTGGAGCGTGCTGCCATTCACCGAGCAGCAGATCCAGGCGGACCCGCAGTACCGGTTGCAAGTGATTCGGGAAGACGATCAGCGAGTGAACAAGGTCGCGGCGCAGTAAGCGGCTGCCACCGGGTGACAACCGAAGGCCGCACCCGCGAGGGTAGCGGCCTTCAGCTTTTTGGCGTGGTGCCCGGCAACGAGTTGATCACCGGGTTGCCGTCCTGGTTACGGGTCAGGTACACCGGCAGCACTTTGGGCAGCGTGGTCACCAGGCTCTTGACCGCGGTGGTGTCGTAGATGCCACCGACGCGAATCGCGCCGGTGGCGCTGTCGGCGAGCATCACCGGGGTGCTGAGGTAGCGGTTGATCAATGGCAGGGCTTCGCCGAGCGCCAGGTTGTCCAGCACCAGCTTGCCCTGGCGCCAGGCCAGCGAGGTGTCGCCGGCATAGGTCTGGCTGATCTGCGGCTGGTAATCGCCCTGGCGATAACGTGCCTGCATGCCCGGATCGAGACGGAAACCGCCGTCGGGGTGGCGGCTGTCGCTGTTCACCAGCACCGAACCTTCGAGCAGGGTGACCCGTACCTGATCCTCGTACATCCACACGTTGAACTGGGTGCCGGTGACGCGGACCTGGCCGCTGGCCGCCTTGACCACGAAGGGGTGGCTGCTGTCGTGGGCGACCTTGAAGAAGGCTTCGCCCTTGTTCAGGGTGACGCGGCGCTGGTCCTTGTAGTTGCTGTAGGTCAGTTCGGTGCCCAGGTTGAGTTCGACCTGGCTGCCATCGGCCAGGGTCACCTGGCGCACGCTGCCGTCGGCCTGGAAGCGTTCATAAGAGGAGGGCAGCCAGCCCAGGCTCCAGCCGCCGTAGGCGAGCAATGGCAAGGCCATCGCGCTGATCGCCGCGGCCAGGCCATAGGTTCTCCACGAGGTGCGCGAGGCAGGCTGGGGACGCACCGGGGCGGGCGGGCGCGGCAGGTGGTCGGCGACGTCCCAGATTTCCTGCATCGCTTCGTATTCGAAGGCATGCAGCGGGTGGGCAGCGCGCCATTGTTCGAAGGCCTGGCGTTCGGCGGCCGTACAGTCCGCGGCATGCAGACGCATGCACCACTGCGCGGCGGCATCGGTGATGGCGTCGTATTCGGCTTCTGTAAGGTGCTGTTCGCTCATTGGCTCTTCCTGGTTTCGCGCATTCTACCCTTCGCAGCCAGGCTTGGAGAACCGCCGTCATGGCCGATGCATATCAAAGTGGAACTATTTTTTTGCCCCATGCCCTAAAAACACAGGACTTTCGCAATCAGTATCCACAGATGGAGTGAAAAAATGATCAAGAACACATTGGCCGCCGTCATTGCCACTGCCACCCTGTTGAGCGCCGGTGCGGCGCTGGCCGACCGTCCCGGAGCCGGCTGGGTGAGCATCGAAAAAGCCATCGAGACTGCCAAGACCAAGGCCGGCTATATCGAGATCTACAAGATCGAGGCCGACAACGACGGCTATTGGGAAGGCGAAGGTCGCAAGTCCGACGGCGTGGTCTATGAATTCCGCATCGACGGCGCTTCGGGCAACGTCATCCGCGACCAGAAAGACTGATGTTCCTCTCCGGGCGCCGGCTCTGCCGGCGTCCACCCTGGCCCGCCCGCGGCCTGCCCAGCCTGTACCCTCCTGTCATTTCCCGGCATTGCCCGCACGCCGCCCCGGTCGAGGTTGACAGGGCGCGCGCAAAGCGTTGTTTAATCGGCGGGCGCACTTACCCCTGTGCATCCTCATGCGCTGTAGCCCAGTCCAATAATTAATCCGGAGCTTCAGATGTCAGTATCGCCCCCGACTGTTGATATGCCCGTTGAACACCTGTCGCTCGAGGCGCTGGTGCAATTGCTGGAAACCATCTTCGTGCGCCATGGCACCAGCGCCGAGGTCGCCAGTTGCCTGGCGCGCAACTGCGCTGCGGCCGAGCGCGACGGGGCCCACAGCCATGGCGTGTTCCGCATTCCCGGTTATGTCTCGACCCTCAAGAGTGGCTGGGTCGATGGCCAGGCCGTGCCGGTGGTCGAAGACGTGGCCCCGGCCTTCGTCCGGGTCGATGCCGGCAACGGTTTCGCCCAGCCGGCGCTGGCGGCGGCGCGCGCGCTGCTGGTGGAGAAGGCGCGCCACGCCGGCATCGCGATCCTGGCGATTCGCAATTCCCATCATTTCGCCGCGCTGTGGCCGGACGTCGAGCCCTTCGCCGAGGAAGGGCTGGTGGCCCTGAGCGTGGTCAACAGCATGACCTGCGTGGTGCCCCACGGCGCCGATCGCCCCCTGTTCGGCACCAACCCCATCGCCTTCGCCGCGCCCCGGGCCGGTGGCGATCCCATCGTCTTCGACCTGGCCACCAGCGCCATCGCCCACGGCGACGTGCAGATCGCCGCGCGCAAGGGCGAACGCTTGCCGGCGGGCATGGGGGTGGACGGCCTCGGCCAGCCCACCGACGACCCCAAGGCCATTCTCGAAGGCGGCGCCTTGTTGCCGTTCGGCGGGCACAAGGGGTCGGCGCTGTCGATGATGGTCGAGCTGCTGGCGGCGGGCCTGACGGGGGGCAACTTCTCGTTCGAGTTCGACTGGTCGAACCATCCGGGGGCGAAGACGCCCTGGACCGGCCAGTTGTTGATCGTCATCGATCCCGGCAAGGGCGCCGGGCAGAACTTCGCCGAACGCAGCCAGGAACTGATCAGGCAGATGCATGGGGTGGGGCTCAAGCGCCTGCCGGGGGACCGGCGCCATCGCCAGCGGGAGAAGTCCGGGCGCGAAGGGATCGCCTTGCCGGCCAGCGAGCTTCGGCAGTTGCGCGAACTCGCCGGGCTTTAAGAACAGCGACCCCCTGTAACGCAAGGACCAGGCGAGCATGCCGCTGGCCTGGTCCTGTCGTTTGCTGCGTGGCGGGATCGCCGGGGTTACGAACGACGCCCCAGCAACAGGCCCACCACCAGGCCCACCCCGGCGGAGATGGCCACGGTCTGCCACGGATGGCCGCCGATGTACTGCTCGGTGGCGTCCACCACCGGCTTGCTGCGTTCGCGCACGCTGGACACCGACTCCAGCGCCTGCTTGAGTTTCAGCCCCACTTGCTGGCGCAGTGTTTCGCCTTCCTCACCCACCAGCGACGCGCTGTTCTTCAGCAGTTTTTCCGATTCCTCGATCAGCGCCTGCAGCTCGCTGAAAGCCTGGTCCTTGATTTGTTCGTCAGCCGCTTGCGCGGCGGGTTTACGAGCCATTGTGTTACTCCTTGCGGGTCAGTGATGCGATGAAACAATGGAGTCGCGGGGCTGGCGAAAAGTTGCAGCTATTTTTCCGCCCGGGCCCGATGCCAGCGGGAAAACCCTGGCCGTCACAGTGTAAGATGTCGGCTATTTTACGCAGCAGGAAATTCCCATGAGCTTCAATCTGGCCAACAAGACTCTCGCCGAGCGCGCAGAGATCGAAGATGAAAAGTCCCGTCTGTTCGAGTTGTGGCAGAGCAACCTGGGCAAGGCCAAGGGCGAAGCCGCACGACTGTTCGGCGAGCGCGCCAAGCGCAAGGGCAAGTGGGCCGAATGGGTGCGTGCCGAGCTCGACGGCATGTCGCCACCGGAATACGCCAACATGGTGCGCAGCGAAGTCAATCGGTTGATGGCGGCGAACAAGTAGCTTCGAAACTGGCGACGATCGCCTCGCGCACTTTCAGCACCACCGGGTCGATCTGCGCGCTGGTGCGCCAGCCCAGTTCGATCGGGTAGCGCGGCAGGTCCAGCGGGCAGGGCAGCAACGCCAGCCCGGTGAGCGCGGCGATGCTGCGCGCGGCGTGCGCCGGAATGGTCGCCACCGCCTGGCTGCCCTTGAGCAGATGCGGCAGCGCGGCGAAATGCGTGGTCGAGGCGCATACCTGGCGGCTCAGCCCCAGGGCCGCCAGGCCCTCGTCGGTAATCCCGATAAAGCCTTGCGACGACACCAGCAGATGCTCGCGGGCGACGAATTCGTCGAGCTCGATGCGCTGCTGGCCCGGCCGCAGGCTCGCCGGGTCCGCCAGGCACAGGTAGCTGCCTTCTCCCAACACCTGGCGACTGAGCATGCGTTCGGCGAAACCGCCGGCGCTGATGGCCAGGTCGATGCCGCGCTGCAACAGCGCCTCGCCGACGATCTGGCTGTGGCTCTGGCGAAAGATCAGGCGCAGTTTCGGCGCCCGCCGGGCGACTTCCTCGATCAGCCGCCGGCCGTAGGCAATCTCGAAATCATCCGACAGCCCGATCGCCACCGAGCGGCCCTGGTAATGGCTGGCGTGGGGATCGACCATCGCCAGGCTCTGCCGGCATTTGTTCAGCGCCTCGCTGACCACCGGCTTGAGCTGGTTGGCGCGCAAGGTCGGCGCCAGGCCGCGTCCGGTACGCACGAACAGCTGGTCGCCGTACAACTCGCGCAGGCGCCGCAACGCTGCGCTCATCGCGGACTGGGTGACCCCCAGGCGCAGGGCGGCGCGGCTGGCGCTGGATTCGTCATGCAGGGCTTCGAAGGCCTTGAGCAGGTTGAGGTCGACCTGGGCGATATTCATCTGGTTCATATCATTCAGTATCCGAATGGGCTTCCGGCATGATCGGCGAGCGCCGGACAATGGGCAACACTTCATCGCCATAGGAGTTTTCCCATGCCCACGTCCGTTGTCGCCGCGCTGCAGATCGGCTCCCTGCCAGAAGGCAAGGCCGCCACCCTGGAACAAATCCTGTCCTTTGAAACCGCCATCATCGAGGCCGGCGCGCAGCTGGTGGTAATGCCCGAAGCCTTGCTCGGCGGCTACCCCAAGGGCGAAGGCTTCGGCACCCAGCTGGGTTATCGCCTGCCGGAAGGCCGGGAAGCCTTTGCCCGTTATTTCGCCAACGCCATTGACGTGCCAGGTGTGGAGACCGAGGCCCTGGCCGGCCTTGCGGCGCGCACCGGGGCCAACCTGGTGCTGGGGGTGATCGAGCGCGCCGGCAGCACCCTGTATTGCACGGCGCTGTATTTCGACCCGCAGCACGGTCTGGTGGGCAAGCACCGCAAGCTGATGCCCACCGGCACCGAGCGGCTGATCTGGGGCAAGGGCGACGGTTCGACCCTGCCGGTGCTGGACACCGAGGTCGGCCGGGTGGGAGCGGTGATCTGCTGGGAAAACATGATGCCGCTGCTGCGCACCGCGATGTACGCCAAGGGCGTGGAAATCTGGTGCGCGCCGACCGTGGACGAGCGCGAGATGTGGCAGGTCAGCATGCGCCACATCGCCCATGAAGGCCGTTGCTTCGTGGTCAGTGCCTGCCAGGTACAGGCATCACCTGCGGAACTGGGGCTGGACATCGCCAACTGGCCCGCCGAGCGCCCGCTGATCGCCGGTGGCAGCGTGATTGTCGGGCCTATGGGCGAGGTGCTGGCCGGGCCACTGGTGGGCCGCGCCGGCCTGCTGACGGCGCGGATCGACACCGCCGAGCTGGTGCGGGCGCGCTACGACTACGACGTGGTCGGCCACTATGCGCGCCCGGACGTGTTCGAGCTGACGGTGGACGAACGGGCCAAGGCCGGCGTGCGTTTCATCGGCGACGACGCCACTCCTCGCGGGTGATTTCCCAGAGTTCGCGCGGCAGGCGTCCGCAGACGAAGTCGTCATCGTCGCTGCCGACCAGGCGCATGCCGCTGCGTTCGGATATCCGCCGCGAGGCCAGGTTCGGCGCGGCCTTGGGCACTCGCATGAGGTCGCGATCCAGCACCTCGAACCAGTACTCGGTGACCGCCGCGCAGGCTTCGCTCATGTAGCCGTGCCCCCGCCAGGCCGGGCCCAGCCAGAAGCCTCGGTGGTTATCGGTTTCGTTCATCAGGCTGACACTGCCGATCAGCTGTTCGGGCGCGTCTTGCAGGCGGATCGACCAGTGCCAGGCCTCGCCACGCGCCATGGCCGGCAGCGCGTTGTCGCGCAGAAAGCTCAGGGCGCCATCGGCGGGATAGGGCCATGGCACCCGCGCATTGAGATAACGCACCACGTCCCAGTGCGCGAACTGTTGCTGGATGGCCTCGGCGTCGGCCAGTTGCAGCGGGCGCAGGATCAGGCGTGCGGTGTGCAGCGTGGGAGTCGGTTGCATGCTTGCGGCACCTTCCTTGTGATTGCCTTTGCGTTTTTTCAGCGGCCGCCGAGCACCAGGCGCTCGCTGAGGAAGTCGACGAACACTCGCAGCTTCGGCAGCAGATGTCGACTGCCGGGCCAGAGCACCGAGAACTTGCCGCTGTCGATCTGATCATCGTCCAGCACCGACATCAGCGAGCCGTCGGCCAGCGCCGTGCGTACCACGAAATCCGGGACGAAGGCGATGCCCAGGCCCTGGGTGGCGGCAAAGATTAGCGACTCCAGGTTGTTGCTGGTCAGCGCGCTGCGCAGCACCAGCGGCGGGGCGTCGGCGGGCAGGCGCAGTTTCCATTCCTGCAATTGCACGGTGCCGGGAAACTTGTAGCGCAGGCAGGCGTGCCGCTCCAGGTCCCGCGGGCACTCGGGCACGCCATGGCGGGCGAAGTAGTGGGGGGCGCTGACCAGCACAAAGCGGAACGGGCCCAGGGTACGCGACTTGAGCTGGGAGTCCGCCAGATCGCCGCTGCGGATCACCGCGTCGACGCCTTCGGCGATCACATCGATCAGCCGGTCGTTGAAGTCCAGGTCCAGCTCGATGTCCGGGTAGCGTTCGGTGAACTCCGGAAGGATCGGCAGCAGCATGCGATAGCCGATCGCCGGCAGGCTGACCCGCAACTTGCCGCGGGGCTTGTCGCTGAGGCGGGCCAGCTCGGCCTCGGCGTCCTGTACTTCGCCGACGATGCGTTGGCAGCGCTCGAAGAACAGCGTGCCCTCGTCGGTCAGGCTGATGCGCCGGGTACTGCGATTGAGCAGGCGCACGCCGAGCCGTTCTTCCAGGCGGGCCAGGCTTTTGCCCACCGCCGAGGCGGAAAGGCCCAGGCGTTGTGCCGCGCCGACCAGACTGCCGGCCTCGACCGTGCGCACGAAGGCCAGCATGCCACTGAGGTTGTCCATGGGAATCTCGATTGGAGCGGTTTTGTCCGTAAAGAACGGACTTAGGCCCTGTGTTTGGGTGATTGCGGCGAATCTACCATTGATCGCACCCTAATGTTTGCCTTGAGGTGCCGATGAATTCGCCAACCGATGTGCCCGCTGCGTTCGATGACGCTGTCACGGGCGGTTCTTCCTATGCGGTGCTCGCCGCCGTGTGCCTCGCGGCCCTGATCCTGCCGCTGACGTTCGTCGGCGTAGCGGTGGCGACCCCGGCCATCGGCCGCGAGTTGGGTGGCAGCCCGCTGGCCCTGGGCTGGATCACCAATGCCTTCATGCTGAGTTTCGGCAGCGCGCTGATGGCCGCCGGGACCCTGGCCGACGAGTACGGGCGCAAGCGGGTGTTCAGCCTCGGCGTTGGCCTGTTCGCCCTGGCGTCGCTGGCCCTGGCCTTTGCCCCTTCGGTGCTGTGGCTCGACCTGTTGCGGGGCGTGCAGGGACTGGCCGGCGCGGCAGCGCTGGCGGGCGGCTCGGCGGCCCTGGCCCAGGCCTTCGAGGGGCCGGCGCGGACGCGGGCCTTCAGCCTGCTGGGCACCACCTTCGGCGTGGGCCTGGCATTCGGGCCGATCCTCGCCGGGGTGCTGGTCGAAGCCTACGGCTGGCGTTCGATCTTCGTTTCCGGGACCTTGATCGGCGGCCTGTCGTTGCTGTTCGGCGTGCCGCGCATGCATGAGTCCCGCGACCCGGACGCGGCGGGTGTCGACTGGCCCGGCACCTTGAGTTTCACCGCGGCGCTGGTGGCGCTGACCTGGGGCATTCTGCAGGCGCCGCAAAGCGGCTGGGCCAGCCCGCTGGTCTGGGGCCTGCTGCTGGTGGCAGTGCTGGCGTTGCTGCTGTTCATCGTCCTGGAAGGGCGGGTCAAGCGGCCGATGCTCGACCTGTCGCTGTTTCGTTATCCGCGCTTTATCGGTGTGCAGGTGTTGCCGATCGCCACCTGTTATTGCTTCGTGGTGCTGCTGATCCTGCTGCCGATCCGCTTTATCGGCGTGGAAAGCTACAGCGAGATCGATGCCGGCTTGATGATGATCGCGCTGTCCGCGCCGATGGTGGTGGTGCCGTTGCTGGCCGCGTGGCTGACCCGCTGGTTCAGCGCCGGGAGCCTGTCCAGCGTTGGCCTGGCGATTGCCGCGCTCGGGCTTTATCTGCTCAGCCGGATCGCCCCGGGGCAGGCACCGGCGGCCAATATCTGGCCCATGCTGCTGATCGGCCTCGGCGCCGGTTTGCCCTGGGGCTTGATGGACGGCCTGTCGGTCAGCGTGGTGCCCAAGGAGCGGGCGGGCATGGCCACCGGCATCTTCAGCACCACCCGGGTGGCGGGCGAGGGCATTGCCCTGGCCCTGGTGGTGGCGCTGCTGGCCGGCTTGCTGCAATTGTCCATGGCCGCGGCGTTGCCGGAGCATCCGCAATTGCCGCTGGCTGCCCAGCAACTGGCCAGCGGCAACTTGCAGGCCAGCGCAGCGTTGTTGCCCGAGCTGGGCCGGGAGGTGTTGCTCGGGCTGTACGCCAAGGCTTTCACCTGGCTGTTGTATGCGTTGATCGCCATCACCCTGGTCGCGGCGCTGGTGGTGCGGTTGATGCTGCATGAGCCGCGCCGGGCTTGAGGGGCTCAGCGAAACTCGAAGAACTCGTAGTGCAGGTTGGCTTCGGGAATCGCGTATTCGCGCATCAAGGCCTTGACCCGTGCCAGCAAACCCTTGGGCCCGCAGAAACTGATCTGGATCTGGCGTGGATCGGTTTCGCCGGCGAGCCGTTTCAGGGTGTCGCCCAGGCGGTCGGCGCCGTCGGTGTGGCCGATGAACTCGACCCCGCGTTCCGCGGCCAGGCCCTGCAAGGTTTCGATGCTGGGAAAGGCCCGCGAGGGATTGCAGCAGTACACCAGGGTTGCCTGCTCGAAGCGTCCGGCGGCGGCATCCTGCAACCACGAGATAAAGGGCGAGATGCCCACACCACCGCCGATCCAGATCTCCCGGCCGGCATCGAGCCGCCGCTTGAAGCGGCCGTAGGGCGCGTAGAGGTCGGCGAGCATGCCGACCTTGACCTGCTGGCGCAGTTTCTGGGTGTAGTCGCCCAGGGCGCGGATCACGAACTCGATGCGCCCGTCGCTGGCGTGGGCGCTGGCGATGGTGAAGGGGTGCGGTTCGCGCAGGCCTTTTTCGCGCAGGGCGAGAAAGGCGAACTGCCCGGCCTTGAAGGCGAAACCGCGGTGCAGCGGGGTCAGCTCCAGGTGCAGCGAGTTTCTCTCCAGGGTCACGGCGCTGACCCGGTATTCGCCGGCCCTGGCCAGCAACGGATAGAGCAGCAGCTTGTACAAGGCGCCGAGCAGGCCCAGGCCACAGAGCGTGGTGAGCCAGATGCCCGAGGGATTATCCAGGGTGATCGGCGACTTGAAGCTCAGCCAGTGCAGGATGACGATCGCGAACAGCGGCCCGGACAGCTTGTGCCACCAGCGCCACTGGCTGTAGGGAATGTTGCGGTTCAGCGCCAGCAGCACGATCAGGCCGAGGGCCACATAGCTCAGCTGCCGCACCAGGCGCGTCCAGTACTTGGACAGCTCGACGATCGGCACGCTTTGCCAGCTATCCAGGTTGGCCTTGAACACCAGGTGATAGCTGGCGAAGACCAGCGCCCAGATGCCCAGCCACTTGTGGGCCTCGTAGACCCGGTCGAGGCCGCCGAACAGCCGCTCGACCCAGCGCCAGCGGCTGGCGAGCAGGCAGGACAGGGCCATGCAGGCCAGCGCGCCGGCACCCAGGACCAGGCTCAGGGTGGCGGATGTCAGCCAGGTATCGCTGGGGATTTCCAGCAGGACGGTGAGGGCGGTGATCAGCACGATGCCAAGCACCGGATAGTGGGCTTTCACAGGGGAAGACGCCTCCGGATGGGATGGCGCCGGCGCAGGCGTCGACGCGCAGGGTGGGTCAGGGGCGGCGCGGTGGAGCGCGGCCCGCGGGCATTCTAGCGGCAGCCCGCGGGCGCCGGACTGATCTGCATCAGCGCCGGCTCAATAGACGGGCAAGGGATGATGGCGCAGCCAGTCCTGGGCGAAATCCAGGTAGGCGCGCACGATGCTCGACGGTGGCTGCCCGGCGGGATACAGCAGGTGCAGGTGCTGCTCGGGCATGGGCAGCCACGGCAACAGCACCCGCAGGCGGCCTTCGTGCAGGGCCTGGGCGGCGAGAAAGGCCGGCAGCTCGGTGACCACCTTGCCGGTCAGCGCCAACTGGCGCAGGTGCAGGTAATCGTTGGCGGCGAACAGCGGATCGGGGCTGAACGTGTGTTCGCCCAGTTGCCAGCGCTCCCGGGCATAGGGATGGCGCGACCAGACGGCGCAGGGAAAACCCCGCAGATCTGTCGGGGTTTGCGGCGTGCCCAGGCGCTCCAGCAGTTGCGGGCTGGCGACCAGCAGGTGGCGATAACTGCCCAGCAGGCGCGCCGGGCGTTCTTCGTCGAGCGAGGGCCCGGCGTGCAGGGCGACGTCGATCTCGTCCTGCGCCAGGTCGCCCTGCGGTTCGTTGCCGCGTTCGCTGGTGTAGACCGCCACCTGGATTTCGGGATGGCGGCGCTGGAATTCGGCCAGCAGTTGCCACCAGTTTTCGAACGCCGCGGGCACCGAGACGCTGAGGCGTCCCCGCAGCTGCAATCGATCATTTCTGACAGCCTGCTCGCCTTCGGCCAGCGCTTCGATTCCGCGGCTGGCGTGTTCGTAGAGCTGGCTGCCGGCGGCGGTCAGCCGGGGGCCGCGGGGAGAACGTTCGAGCAGTTGTACATCGAGGCTGCGCTCCAGTTCGCGGATGCCTCGGCGGATGGTGGCCAGCGGTAGTTGCAGCAGGCGGGCGGCGGACGAAATGCTGCCGCATTGGACCACGCTGACAAACATCCTGGCGGCGTTGAGATCCATGAGCGCTCCCTGTCGAAGATGAGGGAAAGCCTATCAGCTGCGGATCTTCCCGATCAAAAATGCGCGGCCGCAGGCGGGTTTTGTCGCGGGTTTTTTCTTCGACCGCCAGATCCAGCCAATAACTGTGTTCTTAAGGCGACGAGACGCGTCTAGCAGCGATAGCTTCGCGGCGGTGCGGGGCAGCAAGTGCGAGTCAGAACATGCAAGCGTTGTTGAACGAGATCCTCGACGAAGTCCGCCCTCTGATCGGCCAGGGCAAAGTGGCCAGCTACATCCCGGCGCTGGCCGACGTGCCGGCCAATCAGCTGGGGATTGCCGTGTACGGCAACGATGGCCAGGTGTTCAGCGCCGGCGATGCCGATACGCCGTTCTCGGTGCAGAGCATTTCCAAGGTCTTCAGCCTGGTGCAGGCCATCGGCCATTCCGGCGAGGCGATCTGGCAGCGCCTGGGCCATGAGCCGTCCGGGCAGCCGTTCAACTCCCTGGTGCAGCTGGAGTTCGAGCGCGGGCGCCCGCGCAACCCCTTCATCAATGCCGGCGCGCTGGTGATCTGCGATATCAACCAGTCGCGTTTCGCCGCGCCGGCGCTGTCCATGCGCGATTTCGTGCGGCGCCTGTCGGGCAACCCGCAGGTGCTGGTGGACGGCCGCGTGGCCGAGTCGGAATACCAGCACCGCGCGCGCAATGCGGCGATGGCCTACCTGATGCAATCCTTCGGCAATTTCCACAACGACGTCGAGGCGGTGTTGCGCAGCTACTTCAGCCACTGTGCGCTGCGCATGAGTTGCGTCGACCTGGCGCGGGCCTTCTGCTTCCTGGCCAACGACGGTTTCTGCAAGCACAGCGGCGAGCCGATCCTCACGGCGCGCCAGACCCAGCAGGTCAATTCGATCATGGCCACCAGCGGCCTGTACGACGAAGCCGGCAACTTCGCCTACCGCGTCGGCCTGCCGGGCAAGAGCGGGGTGGGCGGTGGCATCGTCGCCGTGGTGCCGGGGCAGTTCACCGTCTGCGTGTGGTCACCGGAGCTGAATGCCGCGGGCAATTCCCTGGTCGGCATGGCGGCGCTGGAACTGCTCAGCCAGCGCATCGGCTGGTCGGTGTTCTAGAACGCCGCACCGGTGTAGCCGCTGCCGAGCTTTAGCGAGGCTGCGATCGGCAACGCAGTTGCCGCAAAACCTGCATCCGCGATCTGCCTGGAGAAATGCCGCGTCCGATTTGCGATCGCTACGCGATCGTGCGCAGCCTCGCTGGCGCTCGACAGCGGCTACAGGATGCGCTGTCGGTGTAGCCGCTGCCGAGCTTTAGCGCGGCTGCGATCGGCAACGCAGTTGCCGTAAAACCTGCATCCGCGATCTGCGTGGAGAAATGCAGCGTCCGATTTGCGACCGCTACGCGCTCGATCGCAGCCTCGCTGGCGCTCGACAGCGGCTACAGGCTCGGCAGCGGCTACAGGGATTGTGGGGGTTACCAGACGACGTTGGCGGTCTTGGGCAGGCTCAACTGGCCTTTGTCGACGAAACGCATGGTGCCGAACAGGCCGCCGGCGAGCTTGCCACGCAGCACGTAGGGCAGGTTGTCGAGGCTTTGCGTCTGGCTCAGGCCCAGGGTCTGGCGCAGCACGGCGAAGGCCGAGACGCTGACCGGCACCACCAGCACGCCCTCGGAGAAGCGCCCGATGGTGCCGCGCTGGTCGCTGACCCCGGACGCCAGCGGCCGGCCGTTGACTTCCAGGTCCAGCGCCACGCCGTTGTAGTCGATCGCGGTTTCATTGGGGTTCTGCAAGCGCAGCTTGATCGCGAAACGCACTTCCAGGTCCTGGCTGGGCAGGGGGTCGATGCCCACCACATTGATATTCAGCGGATCGCGCTGGGGAAACAGGGCGCAGGCGCTCAGGCTGAGCAACAGCAGGGACAGGATAAGGCCGAAGGATCTGCGCATCGCGGAAGGTCTCAGGAGAAGAAGGCTGCGACGAATCTAACGCGCCCAGGCCGTGGCTACAAACCGCGAGCGCTTTGCCGGTGCTTTTGTAGGAGCGAGGCTTGCCCGCGATAGCGTCCGGTCTGGCACCGCACGGGCAAGTCGGATCGCCGTCCGCCCGTTCTGTCGGCGCGAGGCTTGCCGGCCCTATCGCGGGCAAGCCTCGCTCCTACAACGGCGTGGGGTTCAGGCGTTGGACTTGGCGCTCATGTCCGGGTCCTGCATGACCTTGAGGGTCGCCGCTTCCGGGTCGAACTCGTCTTCTTCGAGCTCGATGAATTCTTCCGGCAGGAAGATGTTCAGCAGGATCGCGCACATCGCGCCCACGGTGATCGGCGACTCGAAGATGTTGTGCAGCGCCTTGGGCAGCTCGCGCAGGACTTCCGGCACCGCCGCCACGCCCAGGCCCATCCCCAGGGAAATGGCCACGATCAGCACGTTGCGCCGGTGCAATCCGGCTTCGGCGAGGATCTTGATCCCGGCCACGGCAACGGTGCCGAACATAATCAGGGTCGCGCCGCCCAGCACCGGCTTGGGCATCAGTTGCAGCACCGCGCCGATCACCGGGAACAGCCCCAGCAGCACCAGCAGGCCGGCGATGAAGTAGGCCACGTAACGGCTGGCCACGCCGGTCAGCTGGATCACCCCGTTGTTCTGCGCGAAGGTGACCATCGGCAGGCTGTTGAACACCGCCGCCACGGCCGAGTTGAAACCGTCGGCCAGCAGCCCGGACTTGATGCGCTTGATGTACAGCGGGCCCTTGACCGGCTGCTGGGAAATCATCGAGTTGGCGGTCAGGTCGCCGGCCGCTTCCAGGGGCGAGATCAGGAAAATCACCGCCAGCGGGATAAAGGCGATCAGGTCGAAGGAGAAGCCGTACTTGAACGGCACCGGCACGCTGACCATCGGCACGTCCGGCATCGTTGCCATGTCCACCCGGCCCAGCAGCCAGGCGACGACGAAGCCCAGGGTCAGGCCGATGACGATCGAACCCAGGCGCAGCATCGGGTGGCTGAAGCGGTTGAGGACCACGATGGTCAGCAGCACCAGGGCGGCCAGCCCCAGGTTGCTGGCGGCGCCCAGGTCCGCCGTGCCGAAGCCGCCGGCCATGTCGGTGACCGCCACCTTGATCAGCGACAGGCCCATCAGGGTGATGATGGTGCCGGTCACCACCGGGGTGATCAGCTTGCGCAGCTTGCCGATGAACTGGCTGAGGAACATCTCGATAAAGGCCGCGCAGAAGCAGATGCCGAAGATGGTCGAGAGGATCTCTTCGTTGTTGCCGCCGCGGCCCTTGACCATCAGGCCGGCGCTGAGCAGCACGCTGATAAAGGAAAAGCTGGTGCCCTGCACGCACAGCAGGCCGGAGCCGATCGGCCCCAGGCGTCGGGCCTGGACGAAGGTGCCCAGGCCGGAGACGAACAGCGCCATGCTGATCAGGTAGGGCGTTTCGTTCTGCAGGCCCAGCACGCCACCGAAGATCAGGGTCGGGGAAATGATGCCGACAAAACTCGCCAGCACATGTTGCAGCGCGGCGAAGATCGCCGCGCTGAAATGCGGGCGGTCCTCCAGGCCGTAGATCAGGTCGGACTTGTAGCGCGGCGTGGAGCGATCAGGTGCGGTCATGGGAAAGAGCCTGCCAATGACGTGTCGATGGGGCATGAAACACGTGGAAAAAGGGGCGCGACACGGGTGGTCGAAGGATGGCGCAAGACAAATCTGCGAACCCGGTCAGAAAAATGGAGGCGAAGAATGCCAGAAAGGCGCCGGGGCCAGAAGGGTAGATTTGCCCCAACACCGATGCACCGCGTTTCTCCAGGCAGATCGCAGGTCCAGGTTTTGCGGCAACTGCGTTGCCGATCGCAGCCTCGCAGGCTCGGCAGCGGCTACAAAGACGCTGCACTCCCTGTAGCCGCTGCCGAGCGTGAGCGAGGCTGCGATCGAGCTGGGCGGCATTCCGACAAAGCGCTCGCCAAACCAGGCAGCGCGTCTCTCCAGGCAGATCGCGAAATCGCTACTGACAGTTCCTGACAGGAGGCTCTGCTAAGCTGCGCCGGTCTTTTCCTGCCGAGCCTGCCGACGTGTCGCGTACCACTCGTTTATTGACCCTGCTGCAAGTGCTGCGCAGCAAGCGCTGCCCGGTGACCGCCGCGGCGCTGGCGGCGGAGCTGGAGGTGTCCGAGCGCACCCTGTACCGCGACATCGCCGAGCTCACCGCCCTCGGTGCGCCGATTCATGGCGAGGCCGGGATCGGTTATGTGTTGCGCAGCGGCCTGTTCCTGCCACCCCTGATGCTCAATGCCGACGAAGCCGAAGCCATAGTGCTGGGCCTGCGGTATGTCGACCAGCGCGGCGACGAGGTGCTGGGCAAGGCCGCCGCCGATGCCCTGGCGAAGATCGCCGCGGTGCTGGCGCCGGCGGCCCGGGAAGCCTTGCACAATCCGACATTGCTGCCCGGCCCTCCGGGCTATCGCTTCCCGGAAAACGTGGTGCCGCTGAATGTCTTCCGCCAGGCCATCCGCGAGCAGGCCAAGCTGCAGATCGACTACGCCGACGTGAACCAGACCCCGAGCCAGCGCCTGATCTGGCCGCTGGCCCTGGGCTTTCTCAACGAGGCGCGGGTGATCGTCGCCTGGTGCGAGCTGCGCAACGATTTCCGCACCTTTCGCACCGACCGCATCGCCGTCGCCAGCGAGCAGGGTGAGCGTTATCCGGGGCGCCGCAGCGACCTGCTGCGCACCTGGCGCCAGCGCATGCAACTGGACGATGCCGGGCGTTTCACTCCTGACAAGAACTGACACCGCGGCGTCTTAGCATGGCGGCAGTCTCGATCAACAAGGAGTTGCAGCACCATGTCCAGCACCGCCACCTCACTCGCACCGGCCATCGCCGCCTACCTGGCCGCCACTAATGGCCGCGACAGTTCGGCCGTCGCCAGTTTCTTCGCCGCGGACGCCCAGGTGTTCGATGAAGGCCAGCACCAGGCCGGCACCCGAGCGATTGCCCAGTGGATGGACGACACCGGGCGCCGTTACCAGCCACGGCTCGAGGTACTCAAGGTCCAGCAGCGCACCGGCAAGGTGCTGGTGGACAACCTGATCTCCGGCAGCTTTCCCGGCAGCCCGCTGGAGTTGCGCTACGTGTTCCGCCTCGACGAACAGGGCAAGATCGCCCGGCTGGATATTTCCTTGTAGCTGCTGTCGAGCGTGTTTCCAGATGGATCGCTTGCGGCAACTGCGTTGCCGATCGCAGCCTCGCGGGCTCGGCAGCGGCTACAGGGGTCGCGGCGCGCCTGTTTTTTGCCCAACACTGAACGTGTCGTCGCTGCTCGGCAGCGGCTACACGGCATCGCAGTTCCCGGGGCGTGGCATACTGCGCGGCACATTTGCCGATGCGTGGACGCCATGCCTTTCGATTCCCCCCTCAGCGCCTACCAGTACGCCCTCCAGGAGCGCGGTTTTGTCGCCGACGCGGCCCAGGAACGGGCGATGCAGGCCTTGCAGCAGTGCCATGCCGCCTTGCAGGAAGGGCGGCGTCCCATCCGGGGCGTCTATCTGTGGGGGCCGGTGGGGCGCGGCAAGACCTGGCTGATGGACCAGTTCTACCAGAGCCTCGACGTGCCGGCGCGGCGTCAGCATTTCCACCATTTCATGGGCTGGGTCCACCAGCGTTCGTTCCAGCTGACCGGCACCGCCGACCCGTTGCAGGCCCTGGCCCGGGAGCTGAGCGAAGAGGTACGGGTGCTGTGTTTCGACGAGTTGTTCGTCAATGACATCGGCGACGCGATCATTCTCGGGCGCCTGTTCCAGGTGATGTTCGAGCAGGGCGTGGTGATGGTCTGCACCTCCAACCAGCCGCCGCAACAGTTATATGCCGACGGCTTCAACCGCGAGCGCTTCCTGCCGGCGATTGCCGCGATCGAGCAGCACATGCAGGTGGTGGCGGTGGACGGCGACCAGGACCATCGCCTGCACCCCGGGGCCGCCACCCAGCGTTACTGGGTGACCCCGGCCGGTGAGCCCAGCGCCCTGGGGCCGGTGTTCGCGCAACTGACCGCGGGGCAGGCGGTGTCCGGCGCGGCGCTGTCGGTGGGCTACCGCGAGGTGCAGGTGGTCAAGGCCAGCGAGCAGGTGCTCTGGTGCCGTTTCGCCGACCTCTGCGAACAGCCGTTCGCCGCGATGGACTTCATGGCCCTGTGCGACCGCTTCAGCGCGATCCTGCTCAGCAAAATCCCCGAACTCAGTGCGCAACAGCGCCCGGGGCGCATTGCCCGTGGCACCGAAGACGGGGTCGAGCGGGTAGAGGCCGGCGACCGCGAGCTGCCGCAGTTGTCGGTGCACGACGACGGCGTGCGGCGCTTCATTGCCCTGGTGGACGAATGCTACGACCGCAAGGTGCCGCTCTACCTCGAGGCGCAGGTGCCCATGGAGGCGCTGTACACCGAGGGCTACCTGGAGTTTCCATTCCGCCGGACCCTCAGCCGCCTGAAGGAGATGCAGTTGCAGCGTTTCGGCTGAGCAGGCCATTACAAGGGAGACCTGACCGTGAACCAGCCCCTGTCCCATCATCTGCTGACCATGGCCTACCAGAATGCCTGGGCCAACCACCGCCTGGGCAAGGCCTGGGAAGTGCTGGACCCGAGCGAGCTGGCGGCGCCGCGGGTGAGTTTCTTTCCCAGCCTCAAGGCCACCCTCAACCACATCCTCACGTGCGACTGGTTTTATGTCGACGCGCTGGAGCGCGAGATGCGCGGCGCGGCGCCGCGGCTCGACTGCTATGTGTTTTTCGACGACGAGGAACCCTTCGACCAGGCTGCCGACCTGCGGCGCGAACAGGCGCTGGTGGACCGTCGGCTGATCGCCTACTGCGAGCAATTGCGCGATGCCGACTTGCAGCGCATCGTCACCATCGCCCGGGAACAACCGCAACGCGATACCCGGTTGCGCCTGCTTTCGCACCTGTTCGAGCACCAGTTGCACCATCGTGGCCAGGTGCACGCCATGCTCGCCGGCACCCGGGTGGCGCCGCCGCAGCTGGACGAGTTTTTCTGCGCGGGCGAGGCGGCCCTGCGCGCCGGGGACTTCGCCGAGCTGGGCTGGAGCGAAGCGCAGATCTGGGGCCCGGGCGCCTGAAGCAAAAGCGGCGCGGTATTTGCTCGTTTCGTCATGTCGCGCTGTTTACAATCGCCTGTGCCGGGTGCGTATCCGGATCAATCGAATCGTTGAGGACACACATGGACGTTACAGACGTACTGGTACTCCAGGCCAGCTACAGCAACCCGGTACACGCCGAGGCGATCGCCCTGGTGCTGGACCACTACGCCCGGGATCCGATGGGCGGCGGCGAGCCGCTGGACCCGGATATGTTGCAGCAGTTGCCCGGGGAGCTGGCCAAGCGCCCGCATGCCTTCAGCGTGCTGGCCTTTGTCGGCGGCGAACCGGCGGGGCTGGTGAATTGCTTCGAGGGCTTTTCCACCTTTGCCGGACGGCCGCTGGTGAACGTGCACGACGTCGCGGTGATCGACCGCTTCCGTGGCCTGGGCCTGAGCCGCAAGATGCTGCACAAGGTCGAGGAGATCGCCCGCCAGCGCGGCTGCTGCAAGATCACCCTGGAGGTGCTGGAGGGCAACGCGGTGGCGCAGGCTGCGTACCGCAAGTTCGGTTTCGACGACGCCAGGCTCGACGCGAGCCACGGCCGGATGCTGTTCTGGAATAAATTCCTGTAAGCCACCGGCGTGGCGTTCATCGATCGATGAGCGCACGCCGCCGGTGCTCCTGGGGCAGGGGCGCCGCCCGGCTCATTGCGCCCGTGGTGGGTGGTTGAGCCGGGCGAATACCAGGCGGAACAGGGTAAAGCTGCCCGGTACGCTGCTGACCTCGGTACGGCCCTGGTGCAGGTTCATGATCGAACGCACGATCGCCAGCCCCAATCCGGTGCCGCCTTCGGCGCGCGAGCGGCTGCTGTCGACCCGGTAGAAGCGCTCGAACAGATGCTCCAGATGCTGCTCGGGAATGCCGGCCCCCGGGTTGCCCACCGCCAGCGACACGCTCGAATCGTGTTCTTCCACCAGGATCGAAATGCTCGATGCCCGCGGGCTGTGGCGGATCGCGTTGGACAGCAGGTTGGAGATCGCCCGCTGGATCATCAGGCGGTCGCCATACACCTGGGCGTCGCCGGACAGGCTGATGCCCAGGTGCTTTTCCTCGGCGCTCAGGGCGAACAGCTCCATGACCCGCCGCGCTTCCTCGCCCAGCGAAACCTTCTCGAACGCCACCTGGGACGCCGGGTGGCTGACCTGGGCGAGAAACAGCATGTCGCTGACGATCCGCGCCAGGCGCTCCAGCTCCTCGGTGCTCGACTCCAGCACCGCCTTGTACTCCTCGGGCGGGCGCTCCCGGGACAGGGTGACCTGGGCCTTGCCCATCAGGTTGGTGATGGGCGAGCGCAGTTCGTGCGCCAGGTCGTCGGAGAACTGCGAGAGCTGCTGCACGCCGCCGTCGAGCCGGTGCAGCATGAAATTGATGCTGTGGGCCAGTTCCGCCAGCTCGCGCGGCAGGTTGTCCGGCGTCAGGCGGTGGGTCAGGTCCTGGGTCGTGACCTTGGCCGCCACCCGGCTGAACTGCTGCAGCGGCGCCAGGCCGCGTTGCACCACCCACCAGGCGCCGATGCCGATCAGCATCAGCAGCAGGGGCAGGGCGATCACGGTGGAGCGCAGGTAGGCGCTGAGCAGCGCCTGGTCGTTGGCCCGGTCCAGGGACAGCACCACCCGTACCTGATCGCCGTTGCGCAGGCTGATCAGGTTGGTCGCGCTGAGCAGGCGGTTGCCGGCGGGGTCGAGCCAGTCGAGGAAGGCCGGGCTTTCTGGGCGGGTCAGGGGCTCGGGCAGCGGCTCGAGGCTGCGGTTGCCGATGTTCAACAGCGGTTCGGCAGCGGAATCGGGGCCGTAGATGCTCAGGTGCAGGTTGTCATGGCCCATCACCAGGTCCAGCAGCGAATGCGGCCGGGCGGCGATGTCGCCGGTCTTGAGGTCGGTGGTCAGGGTGTGGCGGATCTGTTCGAGCTTGCTGTCCAGGCTCTTCCTGGCCAGGCTGTCCAGCTCATGGCTCAGTGCCAGGTACGCCAGGGTCGCCAGCAGCAGCACCAGACCGGCGCCCATCAGGCTGACGGTCAGGCCCAGGCGCATCGACAGGCTGCTGGCAGCGCGACTCGCGGCTTTCATTGGCGCACTTCCAGGACATACCCGACGCCGCGGATGGTGTGGATCAGCTTGATGTCGCTGGCATCGTCGATCTTGGCCCGCAAGCGGCTGATGGAGACTTCCACCACGTTGGTGTCGCAGTCGAAGTTCATGTCCCAGACCAGGGAGATGATCTGGGTGCGGGTCAGCACCTCGCCCGACTGGCGCATCAGCACCTGGAGCAGAGTGAACTCCTTGGTGGTCAGGTCGATGCGCCGCGAGCCGCGGTAGGCCCGGTGCCGGCGCGGATCGAGCTCCAGGTCGGCGACACGCAGGGTATCGGTGGCCGGCAGGTGCTCGCTGCGGCGCAGCAGGCTGCGGACCCGCGCCAGCAGTTCGGGAAACTCGAACGGCTTGACCAGATAGTCGTCGGCCCCCAGGTCCAGCCCCTTGACCCGGTCGGCCAGGCGGCCGCGCGCCGAAAGCATCATCACCCGGGTGCTGCTGTCCTTGCGCATGTCTTCCAGGACTTGCCAGCCGTCCTTTTCCGGCAGGTTCACGTCCAGGATCACCAGTTCGTAGTTCTGTTGTTCGATCAGGTAAAGACCGTCGACGCCGGTGGCGGCGCGGTCGACCACATAACCGCTTTCGGTCAGGCCCTGATGCAGATAATCGGCAGTTTTACGCTCGTCTTCGACAACCAGAATGCGCATATGGAAGTGACCTCTTGATCATTAAAAGGAGTTCAAGGGCGCTGGATATGAAGTTGTTGTTGGACCAGCTGTAAAAGCCCGCGAAGTTGTCCCGGACTTGGAGCCCGGACTTCTCGGCGAGAGCAATGCTCAAGCCTGAAGTGGCTTTAGGGTCAAGATTTAAATGGATTCATATCAATGGCTTGTGAGGTTTTTCGACGGCCGGCAATCCAGGGTTCGCCGGTTGACAGGGCGCCATCGCTCGCGGCGGGGACAATAGACTCTTTCATCGCTTATTACTGTTTCTGTATGTTTCAAAGTTGCGGTGAGCTTCATGTTAATACAGGCGAAAACGCGAAATCGTTATATGGCGTAATTGTCATTTTGACGTCAGAAAGTTGATAGCCGGTTGTTAGGTAATCGATATCGAAGGCAAAAAAAGGCGCCCTGAAAAGGGCGCCTCAAGGATCCTCTCTACCAAAGGAGCGTTATTGACAGAGAGGAGCAGAGCTCCGGGCATATCAGGCATCCGGTTGCGCAGTGGCGCGAACCTGGTCCTCGGAAGGCTGGGCGGGTTTCCCGGTCTCGGAGGAGGCCTGTTGGGTATCGGTGCGTGATGCCTGCTGGCTGATGGGGAAGTTGTCCCAGTAGTGCTTCATGCGTTCAGCGCCGCCTTCGGCGAACGCTGCACCCGAGCTGGCGAGCATCAGGCCGGCGAGCAGGAGGGTGGAGGTTTTCATTGGCAGTGTCCCCTTAACGATGATCGGTTCTGGTTGCGTCCCTGTAACCCAGTGGTGAGCGAAGACTGCCGTCATCTTATTAACTGCGGGTTAACAGGACCCTGATGCGGGGATGACAATCCTGTCATCCCCAGGGAAAGCATGCTGTAGGCCTATGTGCAGGCCCTGTGCGGGGACGGTTGCAGCGCAGTAAACGCGCCGGATGATGGTTTTTGCGCGGCAAAAAAAATGCCCCGTGAAGGGGCATCGGAGGCGATGGGCGTGGGGCTGGGGCGGCCCACGCGGGATCTATCCTATTTTTGCACCACGGAGGCCGGGGCGGGGGCGGGCGGGGCCTTGGGCTTCATCAGGCTGAAGTCGATCAGGGCCTTTTCCTGGCGCTCGTAAGGGTTGCCGATCAGCAGCGGACGGGGCTTGAAGCTGTCGCTGACCAGGCTCTTGCTGCGATCCAACTCGTCGAAGCTCAGGCCGGCCATGTCGGCCCAGGTATGGATCAGGTGCGAGCTGCTGTACGGACGGCCCAGGTCGCCGGCGAAGTTCCAGTCATGGTTCTGTTTCCACTTCGGCGAAGCCCAGGCCATGAACGGGATGGTGTACATCGGCGCGGTCGGCTTGCCCTCGTTGCGGCCCAGGGTGTTGTGGCCGGCGGAGTCGAACACGTCTTCACCGTGGTCCGACAGGTACAGCAGGAAGCCGTTCGGGTCGGTCTTGGCGTAGTCCTTGATCAGGCTGGAGACCACGAAGTCGTTGTACAGCACGGCATTGTCGTAGCTGTTGTAGGTCGGCACCTGGTCGTCGCGCACGCCGGCCGGCACGCCGGTGCGGTCGGTGAACTTGTCGAAGGTCGGCGGGTAGCGGTACTGGTAGCTCATGTGGGTGCCCAGCAGGTGGACCACGATGAACTTGCGCGGCGCGCTGTCGGCCAGGGCCTTGGAGAACGGCTCCAGCACGTCGCCGTCGTATTGGCGGGCGTTCTGGTTGCGGTTGTTGTTCAGGTAGACCTGCTCGTCCGCCTGCTCGGAGAAGGTGGTGAGCATGGTGTTGCGCTTGGTCATGGTCTGCTGGTTGGTGATCCAGTAGGTCTTGTAGCCGGCCTGCTTCATCACGCTGACCAGGGACGGGGTCTTGAGGTACAGGTCCGGGTTTTCTTCGTCGGCGAAGGTCAGCACCTGCTGCAGGGCTTCGATGGTGTAGGGGCGCGGGGTGATGACGTTGTCGAAGATCGCCAGCTGGTCCTTGAGCTTGTCCAGCTCCGGCGTGGTCTGGCGCGGGTAGCCGTACAGGCTCATGCGCTGGCGGTTGGTGGACTCGCCGATCACCAGCACCAGGGTCGACGGCTGGTTGGCCATGCTGTCCTTGAGGTTGTGCAGCGGCGGGATCTTGCTCACGTCGTCGAGCATGCCTTGCATGTTGTCCAGCTGCTCGCGGTAGCGCCGATAGGCCACCACCATCTGCCATGGCACCGCGGGTTCGATGCGCGTTTCGAATTTTTCCAGGCCGCCGGCGAAGCTGCCGGTACGCGCGGTCTGCTTGACCAGCGGGTAACCGATGACGGCGACCAGGATGGCCGTGGCCGCGACCAGGGCCTGGCCGCGCGGCAGGTAGACCGGGCGCAGGCGGCTCCAGAGGAAGATCGCGAACGCGGTATGGGCGAGGAACGCCAGCACCATCCACCAGGCGAAGTACTGGGTCAGGTACTCACCGGCTTCGGAAGGGTTCGACTCGAACATGATGAAGATGACGCTCTGGGAGAACTCCTGCTGATAAATGAAGAAGTAACCCAGGCTGGCCATGGAGCAGGCCCAGAGCACGACGCCGATCACCGCCGCCATCAGCCGCGTGCGGGCCGGGAACAGCAGCATCGGCGCCAGCCAGATCGCGCTCATGATGAAGGCCTGGCGGAAACCCGCGAAGCCGGAGGTATCGGTCAGCTGGATCAGCAGCTGGGTGATGCCGGAGAAATACCAGAAGAACAGGAACAGCCAGCCCAGGCCGGCCCAGTCAAATCGTTTCGCGGACGTCTTGTCGCGTTTAAACACTGCCATCGAGCGCTCCAGCCACATTGAACATCACGTTCGCCGCAGAGCTTCGACGACCCCACGGAACGCGTGCCGCACCCGCGGGGGCGGCAATATTGCGCCGGAGTATCCAGAAAAGGGTGTGAAAACTTTGTGAGTTGGTACCTGCGTGTCAGATAATGCCGCCGCCACGAGGTGGGGAAGGGCAGAAAGCGACGGGCAAAAAGAAGCCGGCGATCCGCGAAGGGTTCAGCCGGCTTCAATCGATGACCTGTTGCAGGGACCGGCCACGCCGGGCGGGTTCCGCGTTGCGTCAGGCCTGTAGCTGGGTGACGGCGGCCACCTGACCCTGGTTCTGCAATGCCAGGCGCAGCTGCGCCAGCTCTTGCTTCAACTGGTCGCGCTCGTTCTTGAGATTGCGCAACTCGTCACGACGGATAGTGACGTAGAGGGTTTGTGCAGGTCGTGCCGGTAGTACTGTGCCCATTGCTCACCTCGCAAATGGCGTGCATCAACTGTGATCCGGCCGCCTGAAAATGCCGGCCTGAATCACTATCGGCGGCAATTTTGATTTCTTTTGCCGGCAAAGGGAACTTTTTTATTTTTAACGATCGTTGTGCCTTCGAGGCGATTCGCGTCGTTATCCACTCACTGCGAGGGAAACTTAGTCCGCACGCTCTGGACTAACCCTCACTGGCTCCATTGGGCTAACCTTTTGACACAAATTTTTCGTAGTAAGGAGCATCAGCACATGCAACTGGGGATTATCGGACTGGGCCGCATGGGCGGGAACATCGCACGGCGCCTGATGCTCAATGGGCATGAAACCGTGGTCTATGACCGCAACAGCGCATTCGTCGACACCCTGAGCGGCGAGGGCGCCAAGGGCGTCGCCGACCTGCCGGCGCTGGTCGCCGGCCTGGAAAAGCCTCGCGCGGTGTGGGTGATGCTGCCGGCCGGCGCGCCGACCGAAGACACCATCGAGACCCTGAGCCAGTTGCTCGAGCCGGGCGACGTGATCATCGACGGCGGCAACACCTACTACAAGGACGACATCCGTCGCGCCCAGGCGCTGTCGGAAAAGGGCCTGAACTACATCGACGTCGGCACCTCCGGCGGTGTCTGGGGCCTGGAACGCGGCTACTGCATGATGATTGGCGGCGACGCCGAAGTCGTCCGCCGCCTGGACCCGCTGTTCGACGCGCTGGCCCCGGGCATGGGCGACATCCCGCGCACCAAGGACCGCGTGGCTGAAGACGATCGCGCCGAGCGCGGCTACATCCACGCCGGCCCCGCCGGTGCCGGGCACTTCGTGAAGATGATTCACAACGGCATCGAGTACGGCATGATGCAGGCCTTCGCCGAAGGTTTCGACATCCTCAAGACCAAGGCCTCGCCAAGCCTGCCGGAAGACCAGCGCTTCGATCTCAACGTCGCCGATATCGCCGAAGTCTGGCGCCGCGGCAGCGTGGTGTCGTCCTGGCTGCTGGACCTGACCGCCGACGCCCTGGCCAGCGATCCGCAACTGGACGGCTTCTCCGGCGAAGTGGCCGACAGTGGCGAAGGCCGCTGGACCATCGAGGCCGCCATCGAGCAGGCCGTGCCGGTCCCGGTATTGTCCAGCTCGCTGTTCGCCCGCTTCCGTTCCCGCCAGCAGAGCACCTATGGCGACAAGATGCTGTCGGCCATGCGCTTCGGCTTCGGCGGCCACGTGGAGGCGCCGAAAAAATGACCGCCTCGCGAAAGAAGTCCAAGGCTCAACCGGCTCCACCGACCACACTGTTTCTGTTCGGCGCCCATGGCGACCTGGTCAAGCGCCTGCTGATGCCGGCGCTGTACAACCTCAACCGTGACGGCTTGCTGGATGAAGGGCTGAAGATCGTCGGCGTCGACCACAACGCGGTCAGCGACGGGGATTTCGCCAAGAAGCTCGAGGACTTCATTCGCACCGAGGCCGCCGCCAAGGTCGGCAATGGCGCGCAAGCGCTGGACCCGGCGTTGTGGGCCAAGCTGGCCAGCGGCATCAGTTACGTCCAGGGCGACTTCCTGGACGACAGCACCTACGACGCGCTGGCGGCCAAGATCGCCGCCAGCGGCACCGGCAACGCGGTGTTCTACCTGGCCACCGCGCCGCGCTTCTTCAGTGAAGTGGTGCAGCGCCTGGGCGCGTCGGGGCTGCTGGTCGAGGATGAAAACGCCTTCCGCCGGGTGGTGGTCGAAAAGCCGTTCGGCTCCGACCTGCACACGGCGCAAGCGCTCAACGAATGCCTGCTCAAGGTGATGAGCGAGAAACAGATCTATCGGATCGACCATTACCTGGGCAAGGAAACGGTGCAGAACATTCTGGTCAGCCGTTTCTCCAACAGCCTGTTCGAGGCTTTCTGGAACAACCATTACATCGACCACGTGCAGATCACCGCGGCGGAAACCGTCGGGGTGGAAACCCGTGGCAGCTTTTATGAAAACACCGGCGCCTTGCGCGACATGGTGCCCAACCACCTGTTCCAGCTGCTGGCGATGGTCGCCATGGAACCGCCGGCGGCCTTCGGCGCCGATGCGGTGCGCGGGGAAAAGGCCAAGGTGGTGGGGGCGATCCGCCCCTGGAGCACCGAGGAAGCCCTGGCCAACTCGGTGCGCGGCCAGTACGTGGCGGGCAAGGTGGGCGACAAGCCGGTGGCCGGCTACCGGGAAGAGGCCAACGTGGCCGCGGACAGCAACACCGAGACCTACGTCGCCCTCAAGGTGATGATCGACAACTGGCGCTGGGTCGGCGTGCCGTTCTACCTGCGCACCGGCAAGCGCATGAGCGTGCGCGACACCGAGATCGCCATCTGCTTCAAGCCCGCGCCCTACGCGCAGTTCCGTGATACCGAGGTCGACCGCCTGCAGCCGACCTACCTGCGCATCCAGATCCAGCCCAACGAGGGCATGTGGTTCGACCTGCTGGCGAAAAAGCCCGGGCCGACCCTGGACATGGCCAATATCGAACTGGGGTTCGCCTACAAGGACTTCTTCGAAATGCAGCCTTCCACCGGCTACGAGACGCTGATCTACGATTGCCTGACCGGCGACCAGACCCTGTTCCAGCGTGCCGACAACATCGAGAACGGCTGGCGCGCGGTGCAGCCTTTCCTCGATGCCTGGAAGGAAAAGGCCAAGGTCCATATCTATCGCGCCGGCGAGGACGGACCGGCGGCCGGCGACGAGCTGCTGACCCGCGACGGCCGCGAATGGCACAGCCTCGGATGAGCGGCGAAGGGCGGCCGCCCATCCAGTTCCTGCTCAGCGACATGGACGGCACCTTGCTGCTGCCCGACCACAGCCTGAGCCAGCGCACCGTTGCCGCGGTGCGCGCGCTGCGCGAGGCCGGGGTGTGGTTCAGCCTCGCCACCGGACGGCCGCCGCGCGCCATGTTGCAGCAGATCGAAGCCCTGGGCGTCGATCTGCCGACCGCGGCGTTCAACGGCGGGACCATCGTCAACCCCGACGGCAGTTTCCTGGTGCGCCATCATCTGCCGGTCGAGGTCGCGATCACGGCCCTGGCGTTGTTGTCGCCGCAGCCGCAGGTCGAGGTCTGGGTGTTCGCCGACGGTGAATGGCTGCTGCGCGATCCCCACGGGCCGCTGGTGCCGATGGAGCAGCATGCCCTGGGCTATGCGCCGGTGGTGGTGGAACGTTTCGACGAATATCTGCCGCGCATCGACAAGATTGTCGCCGCCAGCGCCAACACCGAGCTGTTGATGGAACTGGAAGCGCGCTTGCTGACGCAGGTCGAAGGGCGGGCGCAAGCCTCCCGTTCGCAGCCGCGCTACCTGGATGTGACGGCGCTGCAAGCCAACAAGGGGCAGGCGCTGATCACCCTGGCAGCGTTTCTCGGGGTGCCGCTGGCGCGCACCGCGGCGCTGGGGGATGGTGGCAATGACCCGGCGATGTTCCGCCAGGCCGGGCTGTCGATCGCCATGGGCCAGGCGGAAGCGGCGGTGAAACGCCAGGCCGACCTGGTGACGGGGAGCAATGTCGTCGATGGCGCGGCCGAGGCCATCGAGCGTTTTATCCTTCCACGCTAAAAAACTCGTGTAACCGCCGCCTGCGGCAGCGGTTACAGAGGCTTGCCTTACAGCCAGTAACTCACTGCGTACCAGCCCAGTACCCCCATCACCAGGGTGTAGGGCAGCGCCATCCACACCATGCGTCCGTACGACAGGCGCACCAGCGGCGCGATTGCCGACGTCAGCAGGAACAGGAACGCCGCCTGGCCGTTGGGCGTGGCCACGCTGGGCAGGTTGGTGCCGGTGTTGATGGCCACCGCCAGGGTTTCGAAGTGTTCGCGGCTCATCTGGCCGGAAACGAAGGCTTGTTTCACTTCGGTGATGTAGATGGTGGCGACGAACACGTTATCGCTGATCGCCGACAGCAGCCCGTTGGCGATGAACAGCATGCCCGGCTGCTGGCCCGCTGGCAGCGCCAGCACCCACTGGATCAGCGGGGTGAACAACTGCTGGTCGTGAATCACTGCCACGACCGCGAAAAACACCACCAGCAGCGCGGTGAACGGCATGGCGTCCTTGAAGGCGTTGCCCAGGCGATGCTCGTCGGTGATGCCAGTGAAGGCGGTAATCAGCACGATGACCATCAGGCCGATCAGCCCGACCTCGGCGATATGCAAGGCCAGCCCGACAATCAGCAGCAGCGCGGCCAGCCCCTGGACCAGCAGCGCCGCACGTTGCCGGTCGGTACGCTCGGCGTTGTCTTCGGCGGCATAGTTGGCCAGCACCGCACGCACGTTGTCCGGCAGCAGGGTGCCGTAGCCGAACCAGCGCAGCTTCTCCAGCAGCACGCAGGTCGCCAGCCCGGCCACCAGCACCGGCAGCGACACCGGGGCGACCTTGAGGAAGAAGTCGGCGAAGTGCCAGCCCATTTCATGGCCGATCAGCAGGTTCTGCGGCTCGCCGACCAGGGTGCAGACGCCCCCCAGCGCGGTGCCCACCGCACCGTGCATCAGCAGGCTGCGCAGGAAGGCGCGGAACTGCTCAAGGTCCTGGTGATGCAGTTGCGGCAGGTGCCGGTCGTCGTTGTATTCGCTGTCCTGGCGCGGATCGTTGCCAGAGGCCACCCGGTGATACACCGAATAGAAGCCCACCGCGGCGCTGATGATCACCGCGGTGACCGTCAGCGCATCGAGGAACGCCGAGAGAAAGGCCGAGAGAAAGCAGAACAGCAGGCCCAGCAGCGCCTTGGAACGCACCCCGAGCAACAGCCGGGAAAACAGGAACAGCAGCAACTCCTTCATGAAATAGATGCCGGCTACCATGAACATCAGCAGCAGGATCACCGGGAAGTTGTGCACCAGTTCGTCGTACAGCGCCTGGGGCGTGGTCATGCCCAGCGCCACGGCTTCGAGCACCAGCAGGCCGCCCGGCATCAACGGATAGCATTTGAGGGCCATGGCCAGGGCGAAGATGAATTCGGCCACCAGCATCCAGCCGGCCGCCACCGGGCCGACCGTGAACAGCAGCAAGGGGTTGAGCAGCAGGAAGGCGACAATGCTGGCTTTGTACCAGCGCGGTGAATGGCCGAGAAAGTTGTGGGCGAAAGCCTGGGCCAGTGAACCGGACATTGGCTGCTCCTTGTAATGAAGAAGCGCGCAACTTGCCGCAAGCACCGGTGAAGATCAAGAAACTCTGAAATCTTTTGCCACAAATACTCCCCGACCTTTTTGTAGGAGCCAGCTTGCTGGCGATAAGGCTTCACGAGCGGAGGCCTTATCGCTGGCAAGCCAGCGCCTACAGTCAGTGGGGCTGTCAGTCCTCGCGTTTGACCACCAGGGTCAGGATGTCGTAGCTGGCCACCAGTTCGCCCAGCTGGTTGGTGACTTCGACGTCCCAGGCCACCACGCCCTGGGGAATGCCCTGCGGGCTCTGCTTGCCCTGGTCGATCTTGCGCTTGCAGGTCAGGCGCGCCTGGATGGTGTCGCCAATGCCCACCGGGTTGATGAAGCGCAGGGTGTCCAGGCCGTAATTGGCCAGTACCGGGCCCGGTGCCGGGGAGACGAACAGCCCGGCCGCCGCCGACAGCACGAAGTAGCCGTGGGCGATGCGTTTGCCGAACTGCGATTCCCTGGCCGCGATCTCGTCGAAGTGCATATAGAAGTGGTCGCCGGACAGGCAGCCGAAATTCACCAGGTCGGCCTCGGTGACCGTGCGCCTGTGGGTCAGCAGCGACTCGCCGATCTGCAGGTCCTGGAAATACCGGCGGAACGGATGCACCTCGCTCTCGATAACCCGGGCGCCGCGCACGTACTCGCCGGTCACGGCCGCCAGCATGGTGGGCGAGCCTTGCACCGCCGCCCGTTGCAGGTAGTGCTTCACCGCCCGCAGGCCGCCGAGCTCTTCGCCGCCACCGGCGCGGCCCGGGCCACCGTGCTTGAGTTGCGGCAGCGGCGAACCATGGCCGGTGGATTCGGCGGCGGATTCGCGGTCCAGTACCAGCAACCGCCCGTGCCAGGCTGCGGCCACCGGGATGACCCGGGCGGCGATGCGCGGGTCCCGGGTGACGAGGCTGGCCACCAGGCTGCCTTTGCCCCGGGCGGCCAGAACGAGGGCTTCGTCGAGGTCGTCATAGGCCATCAATGTGCTGACCGGGCCGAACGCCTCGATGTCGTGGGCGCCACCTTCGGCATGTGGATCGCGGGCCAGCAGCAGGGTCGGGGCGAAGAACGCGCCCTGGCTGGTGTTTGCCCCGCGTGGCTCGAAGCCGTCCCGCGCGCCGAATACCAGGTCGCTGCTCTGCAACAGGCTCTCCAGGCGTTCGGCCACGTCGCGCTGCTGGTCGTGGGAGGCCAGTGCGCCCATGCGCACGCCGTCCACCGACGGATCGCCGACCACCACCTTGGCCAGCCGCTCGCGCAGGCGGCTGGCCACCGCATCGATGTGCCTGGCGGGGACTATGGCGCGGCGAATGGCGGTGCATTTCTGCCCGGCCTTGACGGTCATTTCCCGGGCCACTTCCTTGACGAATAGCTCGAATTCCTCGTCGTCGGGGCTCACGTCCGGGGCCAGGATCGCGCAATTCAGCGAGTCGGCCTCGGCGTTGAACGGCACGCCGTGGCGAATCAGCTGCGGGTTGGCGCGAAGCTTGGTCGCGGTCTCGGCGGAGCCGGTGAAGGTCAGCACGTCCTGGCCTTGCAGGCGATCGAGCAGGTCGCCAGTGCTGCCGATCACCAGTTGCAGGCTGCCGGTCGGTAGCAGCCCGGACTGGTCCATCAGCCGCACCACGGCCTCGGTCAGGTAGCTGGTGGCGGTGGCCGGCTTGACGATGCACGGCATGCCGGCGAGGAAGCTCGGGGCGAATTTTTCCAGCAGGCCCCAGATCGGAAAGTTGAAGGCGTTGATATGCACCGCCAGGCCACCACGAGGCACCAGGATATGGGTGCCGGCGAAGCTGCCAAGCTTGCTCAGCTGCAGCGCGGGGCCTTCGTGGAGGATGTTGCCCGAGGGTAGTTCCCGCGAACCCAGGCTGGCGTAGGTGAACAGGGTGCTGTTACCGCCTTCGATGTCGATCCAGCTGTCGGCGCGGGTGGCGCCGCTGTGGTGGGAGATCGCGTACAGCTGCTCCTTGCGTTCGCTCAGGTACAGCGCCAGCGCCTTGAGCCGCTGGGCACGCTGCTGGAAGTCCAGGGCCATCAGCGAGGTGTTGCCCTGGCGCCGGCCATGCTCGAGGGCTTCGGCGAAATCCGGGCGCTCTTCGTGGGTGCGGGCCAGTTCGTGGCCGTCGATGGCGCTGCGCAGCACCTGGGCGCCGTGTTGGCCGATCCAGCGGCCGGCGATGAAGCTTTGCAGGGTAGGGGCGTGAGTCATCACGGTTCCTCCGGGGGGTGAATGAGGCCGGCGCGGCCCGCGACCGCGCCGGCGGGGTTTACCAAAGGGCCAGGGTGTAGCCGAGGATCAGGCGGTTCTCGTCGAGATCGGTGGTCAGGCCGTTGCCCGAGCGAAAGCTCAGGTTGCGCCAGCGGATGCTCAAGTCCCTGAGCGGTCCGCTCTGGATCACGTAGGTGATGTCGGTGTCGCGCTCAGTCTCGCGGCCGTTGTCGACCGCGCCTGCCTTGACGTGGCGACCGTCGGTGTAGCGGGTCATGAAGGTCAGGCCGGGCAGGCCCAGCGCCGCGAAGTCATAGTCGTAGCGCAGTTGCCAGGAGTCTTCCTCGGCACGGGTGTAGGTGTTGTAGGTCACCAGGTTGACCACGTAGGGATCGCTACCGTTGAGGAACGGGAAGGCGCTGTCGCCGGACAGTTGCTGCCAGGTGGCGCTGATTTTGTGCGCGCCCTTGATCAGGCTGAACAGGCTGTTGAAGTTTCGGTTGTCGATCCGTCCGGCGCGTTCGGCGCCGTCGCCGCGGCTGTCGAAGTAGCGCAGGTCGCTGCGCAGGGTGAAACCGCCGCCCAGGGGCTGGGTATGCAGCAGGCCGAGGTAGTGCTGGCGATAGATCTGTTCGAGCTTGCCGTAGTAGTAGCTCAGGCTCAGTTGCGGGCTGAAGGCGTAGCTGCCGCCGGCGAAGTCGAAGTGATCGCTGCGAGCGGCACCGTAGCCGATGTCGTCGTTGCTCGAGGAGTCCCGCAGATTGGCTGCGGTCAGGCGCCCGGCATTCACCGACAGGCCGCTGATTTCCTGGCTGGTCAGCAGGCCGCCCTTGAACGTCGAGCCGAGCAGGCGGGTGTCGTTGTAGGTGGCGATGGGTAGCAGCGGTTGCAGGGTGCCGATCTTCAAGATGCTTTTCGACAGGCGCAGCTTGCCGGTCAGGCCCAGCTCGCTGAACTCGTCCGCCGGCTCATGGCTGTCGGGGCCGAACGGCAGCAGGCCGGTGCCGCGGCGGTCGGGGCTGGAGTCGAGTTTCAAGCCCAGCTCGCCAAGGGCGTCCAGGCCGAAACCCAGGGTGCCCTCGGTGTAGCCCGACTCGATCCGCGCGGTGAAGCCCTGGGCCCATTCCTCGGCCTTGGACTGCGCGGCATTGGCCTGGCGAAAGTCACGGTTGAGGTAGTGGTTGCGCATCTCGATCCGCGCCTTGCTGTCGCCGGCGAAGTCGGCCAGCGCCAAGGGGCTGAACAGACCCAGCGCGGCCATGGCCGGCAGCAGGTATTGGGGTGAAACGATGGAAGCGGGGTTCATTGTTGTTATTCCCTGTCATCGATCGGAACGGGTTCAGTGTTTGCTGGCGCCGGACGCACCGATGCCGGTCATCGAGCGGATGAATTGCGCGAGGTAGCGACCCCGTTCCAGCTCGGCCCGTGCCGAGGTGTCGGTCACCGAGAACAGCCAGGCACTGCAGAACGCCAGGCTCATGGAGAACAGCGCCGGGTTGGAGTAAGGGAACAGCGCCCGCTCGTGATGCAGGACGTTGACCCACACCGCCGGGCTCAGCACCAGCAGCACGATCGCCGAGACCAGCCCGGCCAGGCTGCCGCCCACCGCGCCGCGGGTGGTCAGGCCTTTCCAGAACATGGAAAGAAACAGCACCGGGAAATTCACCGAGGCGGCGATGGCCAGCACCAGTCCGGACAGGAAGGCGATGTTCTGCGACTCGAACAGCAGGCCGAGGACAATCGCCAGCACGCCGATGCACAGGGTGGCGATGCGCGACACACGCATCTCCTGCTGCTCGCTGGCCTGGCCCTTGCGCAGCACGCAGGCATACAGGTCGTGGGACACCGCCGAGGCACCGGACAGCGCCAGGCCGGCGACCACCGCGAGGATGGTGGCGAAGGCCACCGCCGAGATGAAGCCGAGGAACAGGTTGCCGCCCACCGCCTGGGCCAGGTGCACGGCGATCATGTTGCCGCCGCCGATGATCGCGCCGCTGCCATCGCGGAACGCCGGATCGGTGCCGACCATGACGATCGCGCCGAAGCCGACCACGATCAGCAGCAGATAGAAGTAGCCGATGAAACCGGTGGCGTAGAACACGCTCTTGCGCGCTTCCTTGGCGTCGTTGACGGTAAAGAAGCGCATCAGGATGTGCGGCAGGCCGGCGGTGCCGAACATCATGCCCAGGCCCAGGGAAATGGCGTCGACGGGGTTCGACAGTAGGCCACCGGGGGCCATGATCGCACTGCCCTTGGCATGCACGGCGCTGGCCCCGGCGAACATCGCCTCGGTGCTGAAGCCGAAATGCCTGAGCACCATGAAGGCCATGAAGCTGGTGCCGAACAGCAGCATCACCGCCTTGATGATCTGCACCCAGGTGGTGGCGAGCATGCCGCCAAAGGTCACGTAGAACACCATCAGCACGCCGACCAGCATCACCGCGTAGAGGTAGCTGATACCGAACAGCAGCTCGATCAGCTTGCCGGCGCCGACCATCTGCGCCACCAGGTACATCAGGGCCACGGTCAGGGTGCCGAAGGCTGAGGTCAGGCGCACCGGGGTCTGTTCCAGGCGATAGGAGACCACGTCGGCGAAGGTGTACTTGCCCAGGTTGCGCAGGCGCTCGGCGATCAGGAACAGGATGATCGGCCAGCCCGCGAGTACCCCCAGGGCATACAGCAGGCCGTCGTAGCCGTTGAGGAACATCATCGCCGAGATCCCCAGGAAGGAGGCCGCGGAGATCATGTCGCCAGCGATTGCCAGGCCATTCTGCAAACCGCTCATGCCGCCGCCGGCGGTATAGAAGTCGCTGGCCGAGCGGGTGCGCAGGGCGGCCCACCGGGTGACGCCGAGGGTGAACAGGACAAACACCAGGAACATGCCGATGGCATTCCAGTTCAAGGGCCGCGTGCTGTCTTCGGCGGCCAGCGCCAGGTCGGTGGCGAACACACAGGGCAGGGCGAACAACGCGAGCAAGCGCTTCATTGGGCGCACTCCTGCTTGAGCTTTTCGTTCAGCGGGTCGATCACGTGGTTGGCGCGATAGACGTAGAAGCCGGTGAGGGCGAAGGCCAGCAGCACGATTGCCACGCCGACCAGCATGCCGACCGTGGTGACTCCGCCGGCCAGCGAGCGGCCCAGGGTGCTGGGGGAGAACGCCACCAGCAGCACGAAGCCGTAATAGATCACCAGCATGGCCAGGGTCAGGGACCAGTAGAGGTTCTGTTTGCGGCGCACCAGCTGGATGAAGTCGGGGTGCCGGCGGATCTGTTCGATGTCTTGCGGGGTCATGGGAGCGCTCTCTCGATGTTGTTTTTGTTGTGGGTGAAACGCGGTGTGGGTTTTGCGCCGGGCCAGTCGAGGCCTGGCAGCGGCCATGGGGGGATCAGAGCTGGTCGAAGTCCAGCACCACCTTGTCGCTGATCGGGAATGACTGGCACGACAGCACGTAGCCGGCGGCCACTTCGTAATCCTCGAGGGCGTGGTTGCTGTCCATCTCCACTTCGCCTTCGATCACCTTGCATTTGCAGGTGGAGCACACCCCGGCGCGGCACGAATAGGGCAGTTCGGCGCCCTGGGCGTTGCCGGCGTCGAGGATGCTCTGGCTGTTGCGCGGCAGGTCGAAGGCCAGGGCGCGACCGTCGCTGATCACGGTGACCTGGCTGACCGCCGCGTCATGCTGGCGTGCCGCTTCGCGCGCCTCGCGCCGCTGTTGGTTGCCAGCGGCGGCGAATAGCTCGAAATGAATACGCTCGGCGGCCATGCCGTGGGCCTTGAGGCTGTCGCGCACGGTTTCGGTCATCTCCTGCGGGCCGCAGATGAAGGCGGCGTCCAGCGCCTGGACGTCGAGCCAGCGAGAGAACAGCCGGGCGCATTTTTCGCTGTCGATCCGCCCGTTGTAGAGGTCGACGTCCTGCTGTTCGCGGCTGAACACGAAGATCAGGTTCAGGCGTTGCAGGTAGCGGTTTTTCAAGTCCTCCAGCTGCTCGCGAAACAGCGCGGCGGAGCTTGCGCGGTTGCCGTACAGCAGGGTGAAGCGGCTGTGGGGCTCGGTTTCCAGGGTGCTCTTGATGATCGACAGGATCGGCGTGATGCCGCTGCCGGCCGCCACCGCCAGGTACTGGCCATGGCGCGCAGGGTCGAGTTCGACATGAAAGTGCCCGGCGGGGGGCATCACGTCCAGGCAGTGGCCGGGCTCCAGGCGTTCATTGGCGAACGCGGAAAAACGCCCGCCGGCCACGCGCTTGACGGCAATGCGCAGTTCACCGTCGTTGATCCCGGTGCAGATCGAATAGGAGCGGCGAACTTCCTCGCCATCCAGCTGGGTACGCATCACCAGGTGCTGGCCCTGGGTGAAATGGAAGCTGTCTTGCAGGTGCTGCGGAATCTCGAAGGCGATGGATACCGCGTCGCGGGTTTCGCTGCGCACATCCTTGATGGTCAGGCGGTGGAATTTGCTCATGATGGTTCTCCCACGGGTACGGCGTCAGATGCACTTGAAATAGTCGAACGGTTCCAGGCAGTCCCGGCAGCGATGCAACGCCTTGCAGGCGGTCGAGCCGAATTCGCTGATCTGTTCGGTGTGGGCGCTGCCGCATTGCGGGCAGCGGATGTCGGCGCTGTCGCCCATCAGGCTGCGCTTGCCGCGACTGCCCGCGGGCGGGGCGATGCCGTAGGCCCGCAGTCGTTCGTGGCCGCCGTCGGTGATCCAGTCGGTGCTCCAGGCTGGGGTCAGCCGGCGCTGCAGCCGGGGCGCGGAAAACCCGGCGATCTCAAGGGCGGCGCGGATGTCGCCCTCGATCACTTCGGTGGCCGGGCAGCCGGAATAGGTCGGGGTGACCACCACCTGCAGGTGGCCGTCGTGCCAGCCGAGGTCACGGACGATACCCAGGTCGACCACGCTGACTACCGGCACCTCCGGGTCCATGACTGTACCCAGCACGCTCCAGGCCGCCTCCAGGTCGCCCGGCCGCAGGGCGCGGGCGCCGCGGTCGCTGGAAATCAGCTCACCAGGTCGCATCGGGGTAGGCTCGGGGCAGCGCCTGCATTTCCGCCAGCAGAATGCCCAGGTGTTCGCTGTGCAGGCCGCGACGGGCGTCCAGGTAGAAATGGCTGGGGGGCGGTGGCAGGGGCAGGGTGGCGCGGGCGAAGACCTGCGCCACCGTGGCCTGCCAGGCACTGGCGACCTGCACGGGGTCGGCGCTGATACCGGCGTAGTGCAGGTGGTTGTCGGCTTCGTCGCAGGTGCTCAGTTCGACAGTGAAGCGCCAGAGCTGGGGAATCGCCTCCAGCATGCGCTGGTGGCTGTGTTCGGTGCCGTCGCCCAGGCGTTCGACCCATTCGCCGGAGCGGCGCAGGTGATAGGTGACTTCCTTCAGCGCCTTGGCGGCGATCCCGGCGATGCGTTCGTCGCTGGATCGGACCAGGCCCTTGAGCACTTCCAGGTGCCAGGCGTCGTAGAGAAACTGCTTGAGCATGGTCACGGCGAAATCGCCGTTGGGTTGTTCCACCAGCAGCAGGTTGCGGTAGGCCCGCTCGTCGCGGCGGAAGGCCAGGTGGTCGGCGTCGCGGCCGTCTGCCAGCAGCTCGGCCGCGTAGTCCAGCCAGTTGCGCGCCTGGCCCACCAGGTCGAGGCCGACGTTCATCAGCGCCAGTTCTTCTTCCAGGACTGGCGCGCGGCCGCACCACTGGCACAGGCGCTGGCCCTGGATCAGGGCGCTGTCGCCCAGGCGCAGCAGGTACTGGATCAGTTGGTTTTGTGTGTTCATGCCCGACCTCACATATGCCCGACTTCGGCCGGTAGCTCGTAGAAGCTGGCGTGGCGATAGACCTTGTCGTCCGCCGGATCGAACAGCGGGTCCTTTTCGTCCGGGGACGAGGCGATGATCAGGGCCGAGGGCACTACCCACAGGCTCACGCCTTCGCTGCGGCGGGTGTAGAGCTCGCGGGCGTTCTCGATGGCCATGGCGCTGTCGGCGGCATGCACGCTGCCCACATGCTTGTGGTTGAGGCCGTGCTTGCTGCGCACGAAGACTTCGAAGAGGGTCCATTCAGACATAAGGGTGACTCCACATCAGGGGCACAAGCGCTGTAACCCGGGCCGCAGGCCGCGGCCTGGGTTCATGCGGCGTTTTTGTCGGTTTTCTTGCGGGCGTGGGCGACTGCGGCTTCGCGTACCCAGGCGCCGTTCTCGATGGCTTTGCGGCGGGTGGCGACGCGTTCCTGGTTGCAAGGGCCGTTGCCCTTGAGCACCTCGTAGAATTCGTCCCATTGGATCTCGCCGAAGTCGTAGTGGCCGCGTTCGGAGTTCCACGCCAGGTCCGGGTCCGGGCAGGTGCAGCCGAGCAGCTCCAGCTGCGGGATGGTCTGGTCGATGAAGCGCTGGCGCAGTTCGTCGTTGCTCTGGCGCTTGATCTTCCAGGCCATCGATTGCGCGCTGTTGGGCGAGTGTTCGTCGCTGGGGCCGAACATCATCAGGGCCGGCCACCACAGGCGGTTGATGGCGTCCTGGACCATGTCCTTCTGCGCCTGGTTACCCTCGCGCATCATGGTCAGGAGGATTTCGTAGCCCTGGCGCTGGTGGAAGCTCTCTTCCTTGCAGATGCGCACCATGGCCCGGGAGTAGGGGCCGTAGGAGGTTCGTTGCAGCACCACCTGGTTGACGATCGCCGCACCATCCACCAGCCAGCCCACCGCGCCCATGTCGGCCCAGTTCAGCGTTGGGTAGTTGAAGATGCTGGAGTACTTGGCGCGGCCGCTGTGCAGCTTGGCGATTTCCTCGTCGCGGTCGGCGCCCAGGGTCTCCATGGCGCTGTACAGGTACAGGCCGTGGCCGGCTTCGTCCTGGATCTTGGCCATCAGTTGCAGCTTGCGCTTGAGAGTCGGGGCGCGGGTTACCCAGTTACCTTCCGGCAGCATGCCGACGATTTCCGAATGGGCGTGCTGGGAGATCTGCCGGATCAGGGTTTGCCGGTAGGCATCCGGCATCCAGTTCTTGGCTTCGATCTTGATTTCCGCATCGATTTTTTCTTGGAAGGCACGTTCCTGTTCGGACATCTGCGAATAGGGCTTGATGCTTTTGACTCCGGTCTCTATCAGCTGTGCGTACATGGTGGGTCTCCTGCCGTGAAGGATTGCCTGGGCATAGGGAACTTTATATGTGATACAAAAATAAATATCAAACACAAAATAAAGTGTCATATGTTTTTTCGTATCGCTTTGCTTGCCACAGGTTTTCGCGAAGGCGAAAAAAAGCCCCGCCGAAGCGAGGCCTTGAGAGGCAGTGGGCTTAGTTTTGTCGATTGTCTACTACATGGCTGGCCTTGCCCTCGGAGCGCTTGAGAGAAAAGGCCGGACGTAAAACGATACGGGAGCTGATACCAATATAGGTTTTTATGTGCCTACTCAGTTCGCCGCAAATGGCGTTCTGCTGTTCGTCGCTCAGTTGCCGGTGTTCGTTCTTGAGTTCCACATGCACCTCGACGCTGTCGAGATTGCCGTTGCGGTGCAGGTGGATCTCATAGCACTCGCCGAGTTGCCGGACCTTGAGCACCTGTTCCTCGATCTGCGTCGGGAACACGTTGACCCCGCGGATGATCAGCATGTCGTCGCTGCGTCCGGTGATCTTGTCGATGCGCCGCATGGGGCGGGCGGTACCGGGTAAAAGGCGGGTCAGGTCGCGGGTGCGATAGCGGATCATCGGCAAGGCTTCCTTGCTCAGCGATGTGAACACCAGCTCGCCCATCTGGCCGTCCGGCAGCACCTCGCCGGTCACCGGGTCGATGATCTCCGGATAGAAATGGTCTTCCCAGAGGGTCGGCCCGTCCTTGGTCTCGGCGCACTCCATGGCCACGCCTGGCCCCATGATTTCCGAGAGCCCATAGATATCCAGCGCGGTGATACCCAGTCGTTGCTCGATGGCGCTGCGCAGTTCGGCGGTCCAGGGCTCGGCGCCGAAGATGCCCAGGCGCAGCGCGAGCGTTTGCGGGTCGATGCCCTGGCGCTCGATCTCGTCGGCGATGTTGAGCATGTAGGAGGGGGTGACCATGATGATGTCCGGCTGGAAGTCCTTGATCAGTTGCACCTGCTTTTCGGTCTGGCCGCCAGACATCGGAATCACCGTGCAGCCCAGGCGCTCGGCGCCGTAGTGCGCCCCCAGGCCACCGGTGAACAGGCCATAGCCGTAGGACACATGGACCTTGTCGCCGCGCCGGCCCCCGGCGGCGCGAATCGAGCGCGCCACCACCTTGGCCCAGGTGTCGATGTCGTTCTGGGTGTAGCCGACCACCGTCGGCTTGCCGGTGGTGCCGCTGGAGGCATGCAGGCGCACCACGTCCTGCACCGGTACGGCGAACATGCCGTAGGGGTAGTTGTCGCGCAGGTCGGACTTACTGGTGAACGGGAATCTCGCCAGGTCCTCCAGGTGGCGCACGTCGTCCGGGTGAACCCCCAGGGCGTCGAAGCGCTGGCGGTACAGCGGCACATTCCGATAGGCGTGGTTCAGGCTCCAGCGCAGGCGTTCCAGCTGGTGCTGGCGCAACTGATCGACACTGGCGGTCTCCAGCGGGTCCAGCAGGGGATCAAGCACGGCTTTGGCAATTGGCATGTTCATGGCATCACTCGAATTATTGTTGTGTTGCGACCCGCCGGCGGGCGGACCTTGAGTGCCTGCGCCAAGAATACCCGTCGGGGTTCCGGGCGCGGGTGTATCCGGTCTTAAAGTCGTTCGATGATCAGGGCGATGCCCTGGCCCACGCCGATGCACATAGTGCACAAGGCGTAGCGGCCCTGGCGCTGCTCCAGTTCGTGCAACGCGGTGGTCACCAGGCGCGCGCCGCTCATGCCCAGCGGATGGCCCAGGGCGATGGCGCCGCCGTTGGGGTTGACCCGCGCGTCGTCGTCCGCCAGGCCCAGTTCGCGCAGCACCGCCAGGCCCTGGGCGGCGAACGCCTCGTTGAGCTCGATCACGTCCATGTCCGAGAGATCCAGTCGGGCCAGTTCCAGCACCTTGCGCGTGGCCGGCACCGGGCCGATGCCCATGATCCGCGGCTCGACCCCGGCGGTGGCCATGGCCAGTACCCGGGCTCGGGCCTTGAGGCCGTAGCGTTGTGCGCTCGCGGCATCAGCCAGCAACAGGGCGCAGGCACCGTCGTTGACGCCCGAGGCATTGCCCGCGGTGACGCTGCCGCCCTGGCGGAATGGCGTGCCGAGCCTTTGCAGCTGTTCCAGGGTGGTGTCGCCCCTGGGGTGTTCGTCGTGTTCGACCAGGGTCGGCGGGCCCTTGCGCTGGGGAATGGGCACCGGGACCATTTCCCGGGCCAGGCGCCCACTGGCTTGCGCGGCGGCGGCACGCTGCTGGCTGCGCAGGGCAAAGGCGTCCTGGTCGGCGCGGGATATACCGAACTGCTCGGCGACGTTTTCCGCGGTTTCCGGCATCGAGTCGATGCCGAAACCTTGCTCCATCAGCGGATTGACGAAGCGCCAGCCAAGGGTGGTGTCGAACAGCTCGGCCTGGCGGGAGAACGCCGTCTGCGCCTTGCCCATCACCAGCGGCGCGCGGGACATCGATTCAACGCCCCCGGCCAGCACCAGCCCGGCCTCGCCACAGCGCAGGGCGCGAGCGGCGGTGCCGATGGCATCCAGGCCGGAGCCGCACAGGCGGTTGAGCGTAGTGCCGGGGACTTCCACCGGCAACCCGGCCAGCAGCGCCGACATGCGCGCCACATTGCGGTTGTCTTCGCCGGCCTGGTTGGCGCAGCCAAGGATCACCTCGTCGACGCGGTGCCAGTCGACGCCGGGGTTGCGCTGCATCAGCGCGCGCAAGGGCACCGCGCCCAGGTCGTCGGCCCGCACGCTGCTCAAGGCACCGCCGTAGCGGCCGATCGGGGTACGGACCGCATCGATGATCAGGGCATCATTCATGAGGATTCTCCGGCGCCAGCACCGGGCCGCGCACTTTGTAGGATTTGCCGTGGAACAGGGCGATCAGCACGCCTTGCTGGTTCTCGATCCGCACGTCGTAGTTGCCGGTCCGGCCGTTGCGGCTCTGCTCGACGCAGTCGGCGGTCAGGGTGTCGCCCAGACGCGCCGGCGCGATGTAGTCGATGCTGCAACCGATGGCCACCGTGGCTTCGTCGTAGGTGTTGCAGGCGAAGGCGAAAGCCGAGTCCGCGAGGGCGAACAGGAAGCCGCCGTGGCAGGTGCCGTGGCCCTGGAGCATGTCTTCGCGCACGCTCATGCCGAGGCGGGCGGCGCCCGGCGCTACCGACAACAGCCGCATGTCCAGTGCCTGGCTGGCGTTGTCGCGCTTGAACAGGCTTTGCGCGCAAGCGCTGGCAAGGCTCATGGCGGGTTGGTCAATCATGCAGCGTCCTCCCTTCGGCAAGCCGGCGACGCAGCAGTAGGGACGTTCGATAACGTTCCTCGCCATAGGCCGCCTGCAGGTTTTGCAGAACCTCGACTACCTTCGCCAGGCCCAGGCGGTCGGCCCAGGCCAGAGGGCCTTCGGGGTAATTGACCCCGGCGCGCATGGCCAGGTCGATGTCTGCCGCCGAGGCCACGCCGTGCAGCAGGGCGTCGGCGGCTTCGTTGGCGAGCATGGCCACGGTGCGCAGGACCAGCAGGCCCGGGCTGTCGCTGAGCTGGCTGACCTTGAGGCCGGCGCGCTGCAACAGCGCCACGGCCTGGTCGCGGGCCAGGGGGCTGGTGCTGGCGCAGCAACTGATGGCCAGGCGACCGGCGCTGGCATAGTCATGCGCCAGGTCCAGCAGGATCAGGTTGCTCAGGCCCTGGTCGCGGGCGCGCTGGCAGGCCAGGCGTCCATCGCTGACCGCCAGCACCGCGTCGCCAACCCGCAACAGGCCGGGGCCGTCGCGTTCGACCAGGCGCACGCCGGCTTCGCGCAACCGATGCAGCAGGCCGTGGGCGACTCCCAGGTCGCCCTCGACCACGCACTGCTCGACGCGCAGGGCGCTGTGCAGCTCGGCAGGCGCCTGGCGCTCGGCGCCTTCGGCGTAGGCATGGAAACCCTGGCCGCTCTTGCGCCCCAGATGCCCGGCATCCACCAGCTCCTGCTGGATCAGCGACGGCTGAAAGCGCCTGTCGCCGTAATAGGCGTCGAATACCGAGCGGGTCACGGCGTAGTTGACGTCATGCCCGATCAGGTCGGTCAGTTCGAAGGCGCCCATGGCAAATCCCCCGGCTTCGCGCAGCAGGGCGTCGAGGGTCGCGCAATCGCCGGCGCCTTCCTGCAGCAGGCGCAGGCTCTCGGCGTAGAACGGCCGGGCCACGCGATTGACGATAAAGCCCGGCGTGGAGCGGGTATGCACCGGTTGCTTGCCCCAGCTCAGCGCGGTGTCGTACAGGCACTGCGCCAGTTGCCGGTCGCTGGCCAGCCCCGAGACGACCTCGACCAGCGGCATGACTGCCGCCGGGTTGAAAAAGTGCAGGCCCAGCAGGCGTTCGGGGTGTTGCAGGCCGGCCGCGATGCGGGTGATGGACAACGAAGAGGTGTTGCTGGCGAGGATGCAGCGCTCGCTGCACACGCCTTCCAGCAGGCGAAACAGCTCGCGCTTGGCCTCCAGGTTCTCGGCAATGGCTTCGATGATCAGTTGGCTGTCGGCGAGTTGGGCAAGGGATTCGGCCGCCTGGAGGCGGGCCATGGTCGTTAGGTGCGCCTGGGGATCGAGCTTGCCGCTGCTCACGCGCCGGGCGAGTTGCCGGTCGATGCCGGCGATGGCTTGCGCCGCGGCCTCCGGGCGGCTGTCCAGCAGCCAGACCCGGTGGCCGGCCTGGGCGGCGACCTGGGCGATGCCGGCGCCCATCGCGCCGGCGCCGATCACCGCGATCCGGGCCTGGGGAGTCAGTGCACTCATGTTCAACGCCCCTTGAAGACCGGTGTGCGCTTGTCCATGAAGGCGCTGACGCCTTCGCGGTAATCCTCGCTGCGCCCGGCCAGGCGTTGCAGGTCTTTTTCCAGTTCCAATTGTTCGTCGAAGCTGTTGTTCAGGCTGGCGTTGAGGCTGCGCTTGATCAGCGCAAGGCCATAGGTTGGCTGGGTGGCGAGGTGGCGCGCGAGCGTGAGGGCCTCGTCGCGCAATTCGGCGTCTTCGACGCAGCGATAGATCAGCCCCCAGTGTTCGGCCTGTTCGGCCGGCAGGCGGTTGCCAAGCAGCGCCAGGGCCTTGGCCCGTGCCATGCCGACCAGGCGCGGCAACGCCCAGGTGCCGCCGGAATCGGGGATCAGGCCGATCTTGCAGAATGCCTGGATAAAACTTGCCGAGCGGGCGGCCAGCACCAGGTCGCAGGCCAGGGGAATGTTGGCGCCGGCCCCGGCGGCCACACCGTTCACCGCGCAGATCACCGGCAGTGGCAGGTCGCGCAACTGGCGGATCAGCGGGTTGTAGAAGCGTTCGATCGATTCGCCCAGGTCCGGCACCTGCGCGCCAGGGGCCACGTTGCGGTCGCTCAAGTCCTGGCCGGCGCAGAAGCCACGGCCTTCGCCGGTCAACAGCAGTACCCGGGCCCCGGGATTGGCGCGTACGTGCTTGAGGGCCTCGCGTACCTCGTCGTGCATCCGCGCATTGAAGCTGTTGAGTTGCTCGGGGCGGTTCAGGCTGAGGAGGGCGACGCCCGCCTCGACGGAAAACAGGATGTGTTCGAAGTTCATGGTCTTGGCGTTCTCTGGCGGTCGTATGGGGCGGTAGCCGGCGGCCTACTGGCCGGTGAAACTCGGCCGGCGTTTTTCCTGGAAGGCGCGGATGCCTTCTTCGCGGTCGCGGGTGCCGGCCAATACCGTGAAGGCATGGCGCTCGAAGCGCAGGCCGCTGGCGAGGTCGGTGTCGAGCGCCCTGAGCAGCGCCTCCTTGGCCAGGCGCAAGGCCAGCGGGGCCTTGCCGGCGATCAGTCGCGCCAGTTGCAAGGCCCGCTCGACCGTAAGTTCCGGCTGGGTGACTTCGCTGACCAAGCCGGCGCGCAAGGCATGCCGGGCATCGATCGGCTCGCCGCCAAGGACCATCTGCATGGCCAGGGATTTGCCGACGGCCCGCAGCAGGCGCTGGGTGCCGCCGGCGCCGGGCATGATTCCGAGGTTGATTTCCGGCTGGCCGAAGCGTGCGTCCTCGCCGGCGATCAGGATGTCGGCGTGCATGGCCAGCTCGCAGCCACCGCCGAGGGCGAAGCCGTTGACCGCGGCGATCAGTGGCTTGCTGAAGCGGGTGATCTGCTGCCAGGAAGCCTGGCGCGGATCGTTGAGCATGCCGGTCAGATCGCGCTCGGCCATCTCATGGATGTCGGCACCCGCGGCGAACGCCTTGCGGCTGCCGGTCAGCACCACTACCTGGATGGCACTGTCGGCCTCGGCGGCATCCAGCGCCGCGGCCAGTTCGGCGAGCAGCTCGGTGTTCAGGGCATTCAGCGCGGCGGGGCGTTGCAGGGTAATCAGTCGAACGCCGCCATCGAGGCTTTCGATGGCAAGGGTCTGAGGCATGGCGGATATCCTCGTGGTGCACGCCCGGCACGGGGCTGGGCCATTGTTGGAGCGGCGGGGGAGCCGGTTTTCGCCGAGTATATCGCCAATGCGATACATAAAATCAACGTAAAAATATAATTAGTGTGTCTTTATGTTGGGGCTTGAATCCTTTCGATTAATGGGGAAGGGAGGCTGTAAGGCAGAGGTTTCGCTGATTTTATTGGGATTTTCCATAATAAATGCGGGGTATCTATACGTCGGGCGTGATACTGCATTTATGCTTTTTTGCTCGAGATTGATGTGATACAAAATAAATGTAATTTGGTATCGCATTGTGCGTAATGCCGTCAAGCCGCCTTGACCAAGGAGTAGCCCCATGACCTGTTACAGCCTCGACGGCCTGATCCCAGTGGTCCATCCCAGTGCCTATGTGCATCCGTCCGCCGTGTTGATCGGCGATGTGATCATCGGCGCCCATTGCTATGTCGGCCCGCTGGCCAGCCTGCGTGGCGATTTCGGGCGGATCGTGCTGGAGGAGGGGGCCAACCTGCAGGACACCTGCGTGATGCATGGTTTTCCCGATAGCGACACGGTGGTCGAGCGCAACGGCCATATCGGCCACGGCGCGGTGTTGCACGGTTGCCGGATCGGCGCCGACGCGCTGGTGGGCATGAATGCGGTGGTGATGGACAACGCCCATATCGCAGCGCGTTCCTTCGTGTCCGCGGCGGCGTTCGTCAAGGCGGGTTTCCAGTGCGCGGAGCAGTCGCTGGTCATGGGAGCCCCCGCCAGGGTCAAGCGCCGCCTCAGCGACGAAGAGTTGCACTGGAAACAGGCCGGTACCCGTGAATACCAGCAGTTGGCCAGGCGCTGCCTGGAGCGGATGCAGGCCTGCACGCCGCTCGCGGAGCCCGAAGCCCATCGCCCGCGGATCAGCGACAGCGGCCTGCGCCCGAAAAACAGCCCTCGTTGAGCGCCCGCGTCATCCTGGAGAGAGCGGTCCCCTCCAAGTCGATGAAACCCGGTATATTTCTTCCTTTTTGTCCGGTACGCCCATGTCGTCCCTAGCCCCTTTGAATCACCTCGTGACCCGTTTCCAGGAGCAGACGCCGATTCGCGCCAGTTCCCTGATCATTACGCTCTATGGCGATGCCATCGAACCCCATGGGGGCACGGTATGGCTGGGCAGCCTGATCCAGTTGCTCGAGCCCATCGGCATCAACGAGCGGCTGATCCGCACGTCGATCTTTCGCCTGACCAAGGAAGGCTGGTTGAGCGCCGAGAAAGTCGGGCGCCGCAGCTACTACAGCCTGACCGGCAGCGGTCGGCGGCGCTTCGACAAGGCTTTCAAGCGGGTCTATAACGCCAGCGTGCCGGCCTGGGACGGTTCCTGGTGCCTGGTCATGCTGTCGCAGCTTGCCCAGGACAAGCGCAAGCAGGTTCGCGAAGAGCTGGAATGGCAAGGTTTCGGGGCGATTTCGCCGGTGCTGCTGGCGTGTCCGCGCAGCGACCGGGCGGATGTCAACGCCACCCTGGTGGACCTCGGCGCCCAGGAAGACACCATCCTGTTCGAGACCACCGCCCAGGATGTGCTGGCTTCCAAGGCGCTGCGCCTGCAGGTGCGGGAAAGCTGGAACATCGACGAATTGGCCGCTCACTACAGCGAGTTCATCCAGCTGTTCCGGCCGCTCTGGCAAGCACTGCGCGAGCAGGAGCAATTGCAGCCGGCCGATTGCTTCCTGGCGCGCCTGCTGCTGATTCACGAATACCGCAAGCTGCTGCTGCGCGACCCGCAATTGCCGGATGAGCTGCTTCCCGGCGATTGGGAAGGCCGGGCGGCGCGCCAGCTGTGTCGCAATATCTATCGGCTGATTTACGCCAAGGCCGAGGAGTGGCTCAACGCTGTGCTGGAAAACGCCGACGGTCCGCTGCCCGATGTGGGCGAGAGTTTCTACCGGCGTTTCGGTGGCTTGAAGTAAGCGTCTAGTCGCAGGCCCTTGGCGGGATCGAAGGGCCTTTCGGGAAATACCGCGCGCACTAAGGCGCACCGCCAAGCGTGGACTAAGGCAGCAATAAAAAGGCTCTAGGAAGTATTCGAGGAATCGCCTTCAACAGTCGGCGAGAAGAACGTCAGCGCCGCGAAAGTTTAACTTTCCGTCAGCGGGACGAAGTGCGGATATAACCACTGCGACAAAATAACGCAGATCACCCGAAGGTGATCTGCGTCGGCATGTTTATTCCGGCATGGCCCAGGACTGAAGTTTGTAACCTTCTTCGCTGAGTTCGGCGCGGGCCTGTTTCAGCAGGTCTTCCAGCTGGGCCGGGTCGGAGTAGGCGCTGCTTGGAATCTGCTTGCGGCCAATGCGGGTATTGGTGCGGTCGATGACGGTCAGGCTCAGTTCGCCGTTACCGTCTTGTGGGGCCCAGGCGACGCATTGGAACGGCTGGAATGCGCGGTCGGCGATCAAAAGTGCTTCGTTGATACGGAGCGGGGCGTTCATGGGGTCTTCTCTCTATGTGCCCAATCAAATGATGTGCCGTCGGTTGGGCGTACCGTTCGGCTGGTTATTTGTACTGATGTCTCGAACCGGGTATCAGGTCACATAGAAAGACCAGAATTTACAACTTTTGTTCAGAACCACACTTCATCTTCCTGTAATGAAAGCTGAATGAAAGATTCGCGGGGAAGCAAGTAACGCGGGTTTGGCAGCCTGCTCACAGTTAGTCCAATTGGCGATGGACGCTATAAGCAATCGATACAAGCGACCGTCAAGTTCTTGCTAGTGTTACTGCCAGGTTTGCCAAACTACTGTTTCTACTACCTTTTCTTATTTTTGGCGCCAAGGAACAGTCATGCTTGAAGCGACCTCCCAGCGCCGCCTTCTTGTGGTCGACCCCTGCGATGACTGCCATCGCCTGCTGCCGGGCTTGCGCACGGTGGGCTGGGAAGTGGACAGCTGCGACCTGGAGTCGGCTGTCGACCGTGGCTGTGACGTCGGCCTGTTGCGTTTGCAGGCGACACACCTGGAACGCCCCGAAGCGGTCAAGGAGCTGATCAGTCGCAGCGGCACCGAGTGGATCGCGGTGCTCAGCCCCGACGTGCTGCGTTTGCAGAACGTCGGGGATTTCGTCTGCGAATGGTTTTTCGATTTCCACACCCTGCCGTTCGATGTCTCGCGGGTCCAGGTGACCCTCGGGCGGGCTTTCGGCATGGCGCGCCTGCGGGGCCAGGGCACTGTTCGCGTCGACCAGCCCGAACACGAGTTGCTGGGCGACAGCCGCTCGATCCGCGAGTTGCGCAAACTCCTGGGCAAGCTGGCGCCCACCGAGTCGCCGGTGCTGATCCGCGGCGAGAGCGGCACGGGCAAGGAGTTGGTGGCCAGGACCCTGCACCAGCAGTCGCAACGCCACGACAAGCCCTTCGTGGCGATCAATTGCGGGGCCATCCCCGAGCACCTGATCCAGTCCGAGCTGTTCGGCCACGAGAAGGGCGCGTTCACCGGCGCCCATCAACGCAAGATCGGGCGTATCGAGGCGGCCCATGGCGGCACGCTGTTTCTCGACGAAATCGGCGATCTGCCGCTGGAGCTGCAAGCCAATCTGTTGCGCTTCCTGCAGGAAAAACACATCGAGCGAGTCGGCGGCAACCAGCCGATCCCGGTGGATGTGCGGGTATTGGCCGCAACCCATGTCGACCTGGAAGCGGCGATCGGCCGCGGACGCTTTCGCGAGGACCTGTATTACCGCCTGAACGTGTTGCAGGTGGTCACGGCTCCGCTGCGCGAGCGGCATGGCGACATCGGCATGCTGGCCAGCCATTTTTCCCGCTTCTATAGCCAGGAAACCGGCCGTCGGCCGCGCAGTTTCAGCGAAGACGCCCTGGTGGCCATGGGCAAGCACGATTGGCCGGGCAATGTCCGCGAGCTGGCCAATCGGGTGCGTCGCGGCCTGGTACTGGCCGAGGGACGCCAGATCGAGGCCCGCGACCTGGGCCTGCTCAGCCCGCAGGCCGGCATCGCGCCGATGGGTACGCTGGAGGACTACAAGCATCGCGCCGAGCGCCAGGCCCTGTGCGACGTGCTGGATCGGCACAGCGATAACCTGAGTGTCGCGGCCAGGGTCCTGGGCATTTCCCGCCCGACCTTCTACCGGTTGCTGCACAAGCACCAGATCCGCTAGGACGGCACAACGAAAAAGGCCCGCGGCGAGCGATTCGCCGCGGGCTTTTTTTTATCGGTGGCGTCAGAAGTAGTAAGGGAATTTCAGGCTGAAGGTGAAGTCCGGCGCATCGTCGGTCAGGCCGATCGACAGGCTGGGCACTATGGTCAGGTTATCGGTCGCGGCCAGGGTCATGCCGACGTTGAAGTAGCCGGCGTTGGCATCGCTGGACACCACCGACTGCCAGTCGCCGCCGTCTTCCTTGAGCTTGCTCTTGCGCTGGATCAGGTCGGAGACCGAGAACGACATGCTCATTTTCTCGTTCAGGGCGAAAGCCACGCCCATGCCGATCTGGAAGCTGTCGCCCAGCTTGACCTTGCCGGGGGTCTTCAGGTTGACCGTGGAGCTGATGTCGTCGAACGATTCTTCCAGGTTGTGGGTGTAGGAGAGGCTGCCGAACAGCACCGCCGGGTCGTAGGTCTTGACCAGCGAGATGCCCGGCGTGATCGACCAGACGCCATTGCCGGTGGGCAGGTCATCCGGGACGAACAGGTTGGTGTTGTCCTGGACCTGGCGCAGCTTGATGCCAAAGGGTTCCTTGCCGGTCGGTGCCTTGACGCGCAGGGTCACGACGGCGTCCGGGGCGTTGACCGACTCGTCGAGGAACTTGTAGGCAACGCCGAAGTTGACGTCGCCAAGGGTCGGATCGTTGGACACGGATTTTTCGCTGGTGACCCCCGCCGCGCCGTTTTGCGCGCCGCCGGACTGGTAGGTGGATTCGCGGTAGACCACCGGCACGTTGACGTCGAACTGCCAGCGATTGTCCAGGTTGTAGCGGCCGGTGAGGTCGAGGGTCCAGTTGTCGGCCTTGATCCGGTCGAGGTTGATATTGCCGAGGAAAATCGAGTCCAGCGCCAGGAAGCCGTTGAGAATCAGCTGCCGGGTGTCATAGCGCGAATAGGTCATGCCGGTTTCGAAGCTGAACTTGCCGCCGCCGAAGAAGCCGCTGGCCTCGTCGTACAGGTTGGAGACGCTCTGCGCGGGTTGCGAGTCGTCCTTGAGCGACTCCCCGTAGGAACTGCTTCCGGCCGCGCTCGACCCCTTGCCGGCGCCTGCCACCTGCGGGTTGCCGCGCATGTCTGCCGGCGACTTGGCCAGGCGTTTGGGAGCGGGCGTCGCCGGCTGGTCCTCGACCTGGCGCACCCGCTGTTCCAGCACCGCCAGGGCCTTCTGCTGCACGTCGTAGCGTTGCTTGAGTTCCAGCAGCTCCTGCTTCAGGGCCTCTATCTCGGCATCCGGCGCGGCCTGCAGCACCGTTGCCGGCAAGAGCGCGCCCAGACACACAACCGTAGTCAACGAAACTGATCGATACATGAAATAAGCCGTCCGTTTGAGCCTGAGGGGCGACACCCAACCTGGATCAATAGCCGAGGTTGCGCAGGCCCTTGAGCTGGGTCAGGTTGCAGTCCAGGGCGCCGGCGCTGGGGCCGTTGTTATTGAGGATCACGTTCAACTGGGTCAGGTTGTTGACCAGGTTGCTGTTGCCCAGCAAACGGGTGTTCTGCAGCAGGCCGCCCTGGGCGACTTGTTGCAGGGCCGCGCCCTGGTTGTTGCTGGCCTGGATGGCCATCTGGATCCCGCCGCCGGTGGCGGAGACCGCGACACTGCCCGCGGCGTTGCTGCCGGTGATGGTGTGCCCGCTGGTCAGCAGCTGGCCCTGGGCCGGGACCAGCGCCGGCGCCTGGCTGGCTTCCTTGACGTCGATGGCGACGTTGTTGAAAGCGCTATTGCCGTCGCCCGCGGCCCGCACGCTCTGGGTCACGCCCTGGGAGGTGGCCAGGCCCGCGCCGCCGATCACGTTGCCCGTGCCCTGGGTCGGCGTCGACCCGTTGCCGGTTTCCTTGATCGTCGAGACATAGAATTGCGGTTTGACCGTGGCCTGCTGGATCTGCATCGAGGTGGTGGCCCCGATCAGGTCGCCCGAGGCGTTGCGCCAGGTGCTGCTCATGACGATGCCGAAGCTGATGATCCGCCCCGGCATGACGTAGCGACCCCGCAGCTCGGAGAGCTCCTGGTCCTTGATTTCGATGGGCTTGAAGCCCCCGTTGGCATACGCAGGAACACTTGCTACCAGGCAGGCGGCGGCCAGCCAGCATGAGGTTTTCATCTGCTGCTCCCGGAGCATCCGGCTCCTTTATCGTTCTCGCGGCCCTAGAAGAAGTCGCTCTGGATGAAGCCGAATTCCATCAGTTCTGCGTCCTTGACCGGATTGAAGGTATCCAGCCGATTCTTCGCGGTCAGCGGGTTGGGCGGGGCGAGCAAGGCGTTGGCCTTGTCGTAGCCGGGGCCGATGATGGCAAAGACGATACCGTTCCAGCCTTTGACGAAGTCTTCGTGGGTGTAGCGCTTGTGGCCCAGCACCGGATCGCCGACATAGACCCAGTCCTTCTGTGCCCGCAACAAGACCACGAAGTGCTTGTAGCCACGTATGTCCATCAGGACCACCACCGGAATCGACACCGCCTCCAGCTTGTCGGGAGGTATCCGGTAGCCCCGGGCGCGCATGCCGATGCTTTCTATGTAGAGCTTCATGTCGAGCATGGAAAAACCCTGGGTGCGCACCAGATCCTGGTCCGCAGTGGCCAGCATGCCTTTGATGACGTGCTCCTCATCGACGTTGAGCCAGTAGGCTTGGCGCAGGATCGTCGCCAGCGCGGCGGCGCCGCAGCTGAAGTCGGTCTTCTGCTCGACCAGGTCGGCGAACTTGCGCTCGCGGACGCTTTGCACCTGCTTGTACACCAGGTTCCCGCCAGGCAGCGCGGCTACCGGCATCTGTGCGGCCTGAGTCAGGCCCGCCAGGCCAAGCAGCAGGCAGAAGGTTGCAATCCGCATGATCGATACGCCTTGTGACACGGTGGAAAAGCCCCGTTTCCGGGGCTTTCGTCACGCACGTGGTTACATGCAGGCCTTGCAGCCGGCAGCGATGGACAGCGAGTTGCTCTGCTGGTTGCCGACCCCCGCCGAGACGTTGACGCCGCCGTTGCCGGAGAAGCCGTTCAGCGAGTTGGTCAGCGACGCGTTGTTGATCACAGGGTTTTTCCAGCCGTCTTTGGTCAGCACTTGCTGGGTCCAGTAGCCAGAAAGCTCGACCGTGCCTTGTTCCTTGAAGGCGAATTTCTGATCGTCGTTGTCGTGGCCGCCGCCACGGTTGTCGCTGTAGTGGCCGCCACCGCCGTGGTGATCGTCGTCGCCTTCGATCTTGCCGGAGCCGGTGCCCTTGTAGGTGCCGGAGGCGTGGAAGTCGCTGGTGAGGGTGTCTTTCTTGTAGGTGCGCACGCCTTGGTTTTCCACGACCAGGCCGGTGGAAGACTGGTTGGCCGAGGCTGCCGCGGTGGCGACGCGACCGCCGGACACGGCGATGGCCAGGTTGTTTTTCTGTTGGTTGAAGTTGCCGGCGGTGACGTTGATGCCGATGTTGCCGGAACCATTGTTGCCAGCGTTGTTGAGGGTGGCGTTGTTCAGCGTCGAAGCGTTTTTTACATAGTTGTCGACGTTGTTCTGGGTTGCGCTGGAAGCGGCTATAGCACTGCCGAAGATGAAGCTTTCATCGGCGGTGGCCAGGGCCGCGGCGTTGTCTTGCTGGTTGCCGTCGCCGGCGGCGACGTTGGCGCCCATGTTGCCGTTGGAGTTGTTCAGCGAGTTGTCGGCCTTGGCATTGTTGTTGGTGCCCTGGTTGTTGACCACATTGCCGCTGCTGTCTTGCACATCGATGACGGCGGCCCCGGCGCCGGCAGTGACCTGCAGCAGGGTGTTGAGGTCCGGGCCACGTGGGTCGTGGCCGCCATGACCGCCATTGTGGCCGCCGTTATGCCCGCCATGGTTGTCGTCGTTGCCAGCCTGTGCAGCCATCGCCATGACCGCGGCGAGGGCAAACACCAGTGGTTTGAGAGCCATTGTAGGTTTCATGGTGTTTCTCCGTGCTTATAAGTTGGTTAAGTGTTGGTACTTTTCCAATCGCACTGCTGCGGGTCAGTCTGCGACCCGTATGCTCAGGGTGTTAGCCATGCGGTTCCCCACCCCGGCACTCTGGTTCAGCTGAATCACCCCTCGGCTGCCGGTGAAGGCCTGGTCGCTGGTAACGACCTGGCGGCTGCCTTGCGGAATGTCAGTTGCTCCCGAGCCTGGTAACAGCGCCACGTTCTGTTGGGACAGGACGCTGTCGTCGATGCTTTGCGGCTGGGCACTGATGCTCACCCGCAGGGCATTGACCATCTGGTTGTTGGCGCCGGCGCCCTGGTTCACGCCCAGGACCCCGTTGCCGTTGCTGAACGCGTTGCCGCCGATCCGGCTGCTGGCGTCGATCGCGCTGCTGGCCGGTGTCCCGAGTGCCTGGCGCACCACGGTGGTGGCATGGGCCTCGGTGCCGATGGCGATGGCGCGGGTATTGGTCTGTTGCTGCTGGTCGCCGGCGGCCTGGTTGAGGTTGAAGTTGCCGTGGTAGCGGGCGCCGACGTTGTCGAGGGCGGCGCTGTCCTGCGTGCGCAGGCCCGGGTCGGCCATGACCGACGTGCAACCAGCCAGGGCCAGCCATAGCAAGGTGCGATTCATTTCATTGGCCTCCGGCCAGCCGGCCCAAGGGCGCCAGGCCCGAACTCAGGGAACGGTTGATGGTGTTGGAGATGGCGCCGCCACTGCCGCCGCCATGGCCGGCGCCCATGCCGGCCATGCCATTGGGATTGGTGACGACATTCAGCCCTTGCAGGCTGGTGCCGTTGGGCAGGACGTTGCGACTGAGGGTGGCGCCGCTGCTGACTCCGGCAAAATCGCCGTCGCTCAGCTCGGTGTTGCCGGTCATCTGGGTGACCCGCTCCGACGGGTTGGCGTTGACGGTGGTCGGGTAGGGGTCGGGGTGCATCGGGGGGCGGCCGACGGCCTGGGGTTGCACGTCGCGATCGAGCACGATCCGGCCATCGCCGGCCGCCTGGGCCGCAGGATTGAAGAGCAAACCGAGGGCGCAGCCGACCAGCAGCAGGCGAGCCCAGCCAATAGGATGATTCCCCATGACAGCATTCCTTTTTTTGCGCGCTGGCCCTAGTCAGCGTCGCAAGGGGTAGAGCAGGAGCTGTGCCGTGTTTGGAATAGACAGGAAATTCAATGGCTTATGGACGGATCGCGGATTTCGCGGGGTGAGCTGTTTCAGCGCTGAGACAGGATCGGCGTGCGCCGGCCCGGCGCAGGCGGGGCAGGGCGCTATGGCGGGGGGGATTGCGGCGGGCTGTCTCATCGGTTTGACAAACACCGGATGGACGGCGCGAGCCCTGTGATTTCGTGGCTCCGTCCCGCAAGCCGTGTTTCAGGAGTGGACACTGCGCCACGCCCCGGGCATCAGCCCTGAAGCAACTTGGCCACCTGGGCGAACGCCTGTTGCCGACGCGCTTCCCAGTCTCCGCGGATCACCTCGAAGGGTTGCCCGTGTTCTCGCAACCAGGCCTGGATGGCCTGGAAAAACACCAGGCGCTCGCCCAGTTCGGGCTGGCAGCGCTGGCCATCGCCGACCCAGTCGACGTCTTCCGGGGAGAGCAGCAGGTGCAGGTCGTAGTGGCGTGCCAGCAGTTCGCTTTCCAGCCAGCCCGGGCAGGCGCCGAACAGGGTCTGGCTCCAGAGGATATTGCTCAACAGGTGGGTGTCGAGAATCAGCAGCGGCGGCTGTTGCGCGCGGCCCTGGTCTTCCCAGGCCAATTGCCCGCGGGCAATCTGCGGGATATCCGCCAGGCAGGTGTCGCGCTGCTCCTGCTCCATGAAATGACGGACGTACTCGCCCACCTGGATGCCGCCGAAGTGGCGCTGCAATTGGCCGCTGAGCCAGCTCTTGCCGCTCGACTCGGGGCCGGTCAGGACCACGACCTTCATGCCGGGCGCAGCGCCGGGTCGGCGTGCCAGGAGCGCCAGCCTTGTATCGCCAGCAGGGTGAACAGGCCGTACAGCGCCGCGGTCAGGTACAGGTTCTTGTAGATGAACAGGCCGACAAAAATCACATCGACGACGATCCATAGGGGCCAGCACTGCACGCGCTTCTGCGCCATCCACCATTGCGCGACCAGGCTGAAGCCGGTGAGGGCGGCGTCCAGCCAGGGCTGCGCGGCATCGGTCCAGTGGGCCATGGCGGCCCCGAGCAGCAGGCTGCCGATGGCCCCCAGGCCGAGCCCCTGGAGCAGCGCTCCGGTGGTCAGTTGGCTGACCGGCCGGCCCTGGTGACTGGCGCCGCCACGGGTCCATTGCCACCAGCCGTACAGCTGCAGGACGGCATAGACCCCTTGCAGCAACATGTCCGAATACAGTTTCACCTCGAAGAAGATCCAGCTGTACAGCAACACCATGACCAGGCCGATCGGCCAGCACCAGGGGTTCTGCCTGACTGTCAGCCAGACGGCGATCACGCCGAGTGCAGCGGCGAACAGTTCGAGACCGGACATGAAAACTACCTTGAGGCGAAGGAGGGGGCGGATTGTACCCAGAAGCGGCCCCGCATGTTAGCCGGGCCCGGGGCGCCGTGGCGGGGGAGCCCCCCCGCCACGGCGGGTGTCAGACCCGGAACTGGCGCAACAGGCCGTCGAGCTGCTCGCTCAAGGCCTTCAGGTGCAGGCTCGCGGCGCTGGACTGCTCGGCCGCCAGGGCGGTGCTGTGGGACAGGCCCGCGGCCTGGGTCACGTTCTGGTTGATGTCTTCGACCACATGCGCCTGTTGCAGGGTGGCGCTGGCGATGGAGGCATTCAGCCCGTTGAGGTTGCGCAGGGCCTGGCCGATGGCGTTCAGGCTTTCGCCGGCCAGCCCGGCTTGCTCGATGGTCTGCTGGGAAGCGCGGCTGCTGTCGCCGATGACCTTGACCGCGGCTTCCGAGTGGCCCTGCAGGCGTTCGATCATCGACTGGATCTCGGCGGTGGATTTTTGCGTGCGCTGGGCCAGCAGCCGCACTTCGTCGGCCACCACGGCGAACCCGCGTCCCTGTTCGCCGGCGCGGGCGGCTTCGATCGCGGCGTTGAGGGCCAGCAGGTTGGTCTGCTCGGCGATGGAATGGATCACCTCCAGCACGCTGCCGATCTGGGTGCTTTCCTGGGCCAGGGTGCGGATCACCTCCACCGCCTGGTCGATGGTGCCCGAGAGCCGATCGATCTGCTGCAGGCTGCCGTCGATATTGACCTGGCCCTGCTGGGCCTGGGCTTCGGCGTCGCGCATTTCGCTGGCGGCATGTTCGGCATTTTTTGCCACGTCCTGCACGCCATAAGTCACTTGGTTGATGGCGGTGGCCACCAGTTCCATCTGTTGCGACTGCTGTTGGCTGCGTTCCTGGGCCTGGCTGGCGTTGTCGCCCAGCTCGGCGGAGGACTGCGCCAGGGCGCTGGCCGACGCCTGCAACTGGCTGACCACCAGCCGTAGCTTGGCGGTAAAGCCATTGAAGTGACGGGCCAGTTCGGTGACTTCGTCCTGGCCGTGGGTATCGAGGCTGCGGGTCAGGTCGCTTTCGCCGCTGGCGATATTGGCCATGGCGTGCACTGTTTCCTGCAACGGACGGACGATGCTGCGGGCGATCAGCAGCACCAGCAGGGTCATGATCAGCGCAATGCCGATACCGACGACCGAGGCTCTCACCACCTGGCTGCGGAACTCGGCCTGGACGTCGTCGATGTACACGCCCGAGCCGATGATCCAGCCCCAGGGCTCGAACAGCTGGACATAGGAGGTCTTCTGCACCGGTTCGCTGGCGCCCGGTTTTGGCCAGCGGTAATTGATCATGCCGGCGCCCTTGGCCTTGGCGATGGCCACCATTTCGTTGAACACGGCAAAGCCGTCGGGATCGCGGATCGCCGCGAGGTTCTGGCCGTCGAGCTTGGGGTTGGCCGGGTGCATGACCATGACCGGCGTCAGGTCGTTGATCCAGAAATAGTCGCTCTGGTCGTAGCGCAGGCCGCGGATGGCGCTCAGCGCCTGTTTCTGTGCGGTGGCCCGATCGAGGTTGCCACTGCTTTCCAGGCCATGGAAATAGGCCAGCACGCCGTTGGCGGTCTGCACCACATGCTGGGTTTTCTGCGCCTTGGCCTGGTAGAGGTTGTCGTGGGTCTGCTTGAGCATCAGCAGGCCCAGGACCAGCAGCATCAGTACCGCGACAATCAGGATGAGCCACAGCCGGCGGCTGATCGACATTCTGCGTAAGCTGTTCATGAATCTGTCACTCCCGATTGTTGTTCTTGTCATGAAACGCTGCGTACATGCAGCGAGGCCGCCGCGCAGTCGCTATCCTTGCGACGCTCAACGCGACAGCGTTTATCGAGCATGTCTGATAGGATTTCGGCCTCATTGCAAAAAACCTGAATCCGGCTGATTTTTCACGGAATTTTCAAGGGCAATGATGATCCTATAGCGTCCGCGAATCCGCGGGCGTACGCGTCAGTGAACATGAAAAAATACTAATGAGGCATGCCCAGGCATGACCTTTGGGGGATTGATGGAACTTTGGACGGCCGTACAGGCACTGATTCTAGGCATCGTAGAAGGGCTGACCGAGTTTTTGCCCATCAGCAGCACCGGGCACCAGATCATTGTCGCCGACCTGCTCGACTTCGGCGGCGAACGCGCCATGGCGTTCAACATCATCATTCAACTGGGCGCCATCCTCGCGGTGGTCTGGGAGTTTCGGCGCAAGATCTTCGACGTGGTCACCGGCCTGCCGACCCAGCGCAACGCCCAGCGCTTCACCGTCAACCTGCTGATCGCCTTCCTGCCCGCCGTGGTGCTGGGGGTGATCTTCGCCGACCTGATCCACGAATACCTGTTCAACCCGATCACCGTCGCCGCCGCGCTGGTGGTGGGTGGCGTGATCATGCTCTGGGCCGAACGCCGGCAGCATGAGGTGCATGCCAGCAGCGTGGACGAGATCAACTGGAAAGACGCCCTGAAAGTCGGCTTTGCCCAGTGCCTGGCGATGATCCCGGGGACTTCGCGCTCGGGGGCGACCATCATCGGCGGCCTGCTGTTCGGCCTGTCGCGCAAGACCGCCACCGAGTTCTCGTTCTTCCTGGCCATGCCGACCATGGTCGGGGCCGCGGTGTATTCGGGCTACAAGTACCGCCATCTGTTCCAGCCGGACGATCTGCCGGTGTTCGCCGTGGGCTTCATCACCTCGTTCATCTTCGCGATGATCGCGGTCAAGGGCCTGCTCAAGTTCATCGCCAACCACAGCTACGCGGCATTCGCCTGGTACCGGATCGTCTTCGGCCTGCTGATCCTGGCCACCTGGCAGTTCGGCTGGGTCGACTGGACTTCGGTCCACAGCTGATGGAGACGCGTAACCAGAACCGCCCCGGCCAAGGCACGCGAATCCAGCGGCCCCGGCTCAAGGCGGCGATCTTCGTGCTGCTGTGCGCCTTGCCACTGTGCGGTTCGCTGCTGCTGGGCGTGAAGGGTATTTCCTGGGTGCCGCTGGCCGCCTACGGGGTGGTCAGCGTGCTGGCGTTTTTTCTCTACTGGAGCGACAAGCGCAAGGCCCGCAGCGACAGCTGGCGGACCCCGGAAAACGTCCTGCATGCGGTGGAACTGGCCGGCGGCTGGCCAGGCGCCTTGCTGGCGCAACAGGCGTTTCGCCACAAGACCCGCAAGGTTTCCTATCAACTGGTGTTCTGGCTGATCGTGCTGGCGCACCAGGTGTTCTGGATCGACCGGCTGTTTCTCGGCGCCAGCCTGTTCGCGCTGTTCTAGGGCCGGCCGGGCGCCGCGCTAAAGCAGCAAGCCGACCCGCAGGCGCTTGGGCAGCTTGCTCACCACCAGTTGGTGCGAGCGTTGCAGCAGGTCTTTCAGTTCATCGGCGCCCAGCGGGTAGGGCGTCTGCATGATGATCCAGTGCGCTCGCGCCAGGTAAGGCGCCGGCGCGATGCCGGGACGGTCGACATGGCCGAGGAACAGCGCCTGGTCCACCTTGAACGCCAATGACTCGCCCCGCAGGCCCTGCAGGGCGAACATCTTGTTGCCGGCCACGGAAAACACCCGCACGCCGCCCCATTTGTAGTCTTCGCGCGCGCCCGGCAAGCCCAGGCAAAAGTGCGCCACATCCGCTTCTGTCATGATTTTTCCTTGTGTCGCGACGGTCACAATCTACGGTCTCCACAGCCTTTGAACGCCTCGCTCAAATGCTCGATCCAGGCCCTGACCGCCGGCAGTACGCCGCGCCGATGAGGGTAGACCGCCTGCAGCCAGCCGCCAGGCAGCGACCATTCGGGCAGCAGCTGCACCAACTGGCCGTTCTGCAGTTCTTCTTCGCAATGCATCATCGGCAGGATGGTACAGCCCAGGCCGGCGAGGGCGCAGGTGCGACGCACGAGAAAATCGTCGATGCCCAGGCGTGCCTCCAGGGCCAGGTCGCATTTATTGCCCTGGGCGTCGAGCATGCGCAGATGCACCAGGCGGTCGGGCTCCAGGGCCCCGAGTACAGGCACCTTGTGCAGGTCTTCGGGGCTGTGGATCGGCCATTCCCGGGCAAACGCCGGGCTGGCGACCATCACGGTCTGCGCCTGGCGCAGGCGCCGGGTCACCAGCAAGGGGTCTTCGTCGCCCTGCTCACGAACCCGCAGCGCCACGTCGATGCCCTCGGCGATCACATCCACCCGGCGGTTGAGCAGTTGCATCTCCAGTTGCACCTGGGGGTATTGCGCCAGGAAGCTGCTGACCACGTTCGGCAGCATGTATTGGGCCAGGCCCACCGGGCAGGAGACGCGCAGGCGCCCACGGGGTTCGCTGGACATGCTGGCCACCGCCTCGTCGGCCATTTCCGCTTCCAGCAGCATGGCCTGGCAATGCCGCAGGTAACGTTCGCCGACCGCGGTCAGTTTCAATTGCCGGGTGGTGCGTTGCAGCAAACGGGTGTGGAGCCGTTCTTCCAGCTCGGCGATCCGGCGCGACAAGCGGGACTTGGGCACCCCCAGTAAACGCCCCGCGGCCGCGAATCCGCCGGCTTCCACCACCTTGGCGAAGTAATAGAGATCGTTGAGGTCTTGCATGGAAAGGGCTCGACTGTCCTGTTGGTGGGACAAACTATCGCATTTATGCCGACTAATCAGCTATTGGTTTCGTCTGTAGGATTGTCACCATTCGATCGCCCGGTAGCGATCCTCACTTGGAGAATCCCAGATGAAACTGTTGCATATCGACTCGAGCATCCTTGGTGACAACTCGGCTTCCCGCCAGCTGAGCGACAGCGTGGTCAAGGCCTGGAAAAACGCCGACGCCAGCGTCGAAGTGACTTACCGCGACCTGGCGAGCGACGCCATCAGCCATTTCAGCTCGGCTACTTTGGTCGCCGCCGGCACCCCCGCCGAGGTGCGTAACGCCGCCCAGCAGCACGAAGCCGAGCTGAGCGCCTCGACCCTCGCCGAATTCCTGGCCGCCGACGCCGTGGTGATCGCCGCGCCGATGTACAACTTCACCATCCCGACCCAGCTCAAGGCCTGGATCGACCGCATCGCCGTCGCCGGCCAGACCTTCCGCTACACCGAAGCCGGCCCTGAAGGCCTGTGTGGCGGCAAGAAAGTCGTGGTGGTCTCCACCGCAGGCGGCCTGCACGCCGGCCAGGCCACTGGCGTGGCGCACGAAGACTACCTGAAAGTGCTGTTCGGCTTCCTCGGTATCACCGACATCGAGTTCGTCCGCGCCCACGGCCTGGCTTACGGCGAAGAAGTCCGCGCCAAGGCCATGAACGACGCCCAGGCGCACATCAGCGGGGCGCTCTTCGCCGCTGCGTAAGGCTTATGTAAAAGTCGTCTACATCCCGGGCGACGCCCTTTAAACTCCGTATTCCAACGCTCTGTGCGGCGATGGGATACGGAGTTTTTTGCGTTGGCGTTCGTTGATTCTGGCCCGGGTTATGCAGCCTGTTTGGCGACCGGCCCGGGCAAGGGCCGCAAGCGGGGCCTGTGTTTCCTGGCCCCGGCTGAAGTGGATCGATGTTTTCAAGAAGGAAGAAGGGGTGCATCCATGATGCGTCTTTGGGCACTATCCCTGGTTTTTCTGCTCGGCAGCCCGCTTATCGTGCAGGCCGCGCCTGCGCTGCATCCGCTCTGGAGCGTGGGTTTCCACGAGATGGACTTTCTCGACCCGCTGGACCTGCAGCCGATGCACGCCATTGCCTTCTACCCCTCCACCGGCATCGAGCACAGCAGCAAGATCGAGGGCTACCAGATTGCCGCCTCCCGGGATGCCAAGGTCGCCATCGGCCGTTTTCCGCTGTTGATGCTATCCCACGGCAATACCGGCACGCCGCTGGCCCTGCATGACCTGACTACCTCCCTGGCGCGCAAGGGCTTCGTGGTGGTGGCGGTGGTTCATCCGGGCGACAACTACAAGGATCACAGCCGCCTGGGCACCCTGAGCAACCTGTACGGCCGGCCGCTGCAGATTTCCGAAGCCATCAGCGCGACCCTGGCCGACCCGATGCTGTCGCCTTTCGTCAATGCCGGGCAGGTCGGGGTCATCGGCTATTCCGCGGGCGGCGAAACCGCGTTGATCCTCTCCGGCGCCACCCCCGACCTGGACCGCTTGCGGCGTTACTGTCAGGAACGTCCGGACGATCATGATGCCTGCAATACCCAGGGTGAATTGATCGTCGACCGCGACGATCTGCAGCCGATCGCCGACCCGCGGGTCCGCGCCCTGTTGCTGATGGCGCCGTTGAGCCTCAAGTTCGGGCGGCAGACCCTGTCCGGCGTGCATGTGCCGGTACTGCTGTACAGCGGCGACGTCGACAAGCTGGTGGCGCTGGACAAGAACGCCGCGGCGCTGGCCCGCAAGCTGCCGGTCGCGCCGGACTTCAAGCTGCTGGCCGGGGCCGGGCATTTCGTGTTCATGGCGCCGTGCACCGAGGAACAGCTGGCGGCCATGCCGGCGTTATGCACCGACGCCGACGGGGTCGATCGCGAAGACATCCACCGCAACCTGATCGCCGAGGCCGGGCGCTTCTTCAGCCATGTCCTGGGCAAGCCGAGCCGGGCCGGGCTACAGACGGCGGATCAGTGATTCAGCCGTCGGCCCGGCGCTTGAGCAGCAGGGTCAGGCCCAGGGCGCCGAGCGACAACAGCGCCGCACAGAAGAAAATCCACGAATAACCCAGCTGCAACGCCACCGCGCCCATCAGCGGGCCGGCAATCGCCAGCGCCAGGTCGAAAAACACCGCGTAAGCGCTCAACCCGGCTCCGCGGCTGGTGCTGGGCACCTGCTTGATCGCCTCCACGCCCAGCGCCGGGTACACCAGCGACAGGCCGAAACCGGCCAGCCCGGCGCCGATCAGCGCGAACGCGGTCGAGGGCGCCAGCCACAACAGGACCAGGCCCAGGGTCTCGATGCTCATACAGGCGATCGCCGCGCGGAAACCGCCAAAGCGGCTGATGCAGGAGATGAACAGCAGGCGCGACAGGATGAAGCACAGGCCGAACACCGTCAGGCAGTAGGCCGCGCCGGTCCAGCCGCGGCTCAAGTAGAACAGGGTGATGAAGGTGGTCAGCGTGCCGTAGCCGATGGAGGCCAGGCTCAGGCCGGCGCCATAGGGCGCGATGCGGCCGAACACCGCGCGAAACGGCAGGCGTTCGCCGCGGATCACCGGCACCGAGGGCTTGCGGCGAATCAGCAGCAACGCCAGGGCCGCCAGCAGCGCCAGGGCCAGCCCCAGACTTTCGAAACCATGCTCGGCGACCATCACCACTCCCACTGGCGCGCCGATGGCAATCGCGCCATAGGAGGCGATACCGTTCCAGGAGATCGAGCGCGCGGTGTGCTCGGCCCCGACCTGGCCCATGCACCAACTGATGGTGCCCACGCCGATCAGGCCCTGGGCCACCCCCAGCAGCAGGCGCCCGAGCAGCAGGAAACCCAGGCTGAGCAGCGGCCAGGCTTGCAACAGGGTGGAAACCAGGGTCAGCAGCCCGCTCAAGAGGATGCCCGTCAGCCCGTAGACGATCGCGCGCTTGGTGCCGATGCTGTCCGACAGGCGCCCGGCCATGGGCCGGCTGAGGAGGGTGGCGAGGTATTGCGAGCCGATGGTCAGCCCGGCCACCACGGCGCTGAAGCCCAGTTCCTCGTGGACATACCCCGGTAGCACGGCGATCGGCAGGCCGATGCAGAGGAACGCGATAAAGGTATAGAAGACGATGGAGACGATCTGCAGGGTGATCGCCATGGAACTGGGGGCGGGCGCTTGTGGCACGGACATGAGGGCTCGTTCGCGGGCGGGCGGTTGGAGAACTGCATCATGGCGTGCGCCGGAAAATAAAGGAAGCAGGCTAACGATTTGTTTATGAGCCGCTATTTACAGGGCCTGGGAGGACGCTATCGCGGGCAAGCCTCGCTCCTACGGAAAAACGCGCTTGGCGCGAGGCTTTTATCGTCACGAAAAAAAGCCCCGTCACAGGACGGGGCTTGCAGGCCGACGGGCAGCGGGCGTTCCTTAGAACACCACGCCCTGGCTGCGCAGGTAGTCGTCGTAGGTGCCGCTGAAGTCGGTCACGCCATTCGGGCTCAGCTCGATGATGCGGGTCGCCAGGGACGATACGAACTCGCGGTCGTGGCTGACGAAGAGCAGCGTGCCCGGGTAGTTTTCCAGCGCCAGGTTCAGCGCTTCGATGGATTCCATGTCCAGGTGGTTGGTCGGTTCGTCCATCACCAGCACGTTGGGCTTTTGCAGGATCAGCTTGCCGAACAGCATGCGGCCTTGCTCGCCACCGGAAATCACCTTGACCGACTTGAGGATCTCGTCGTTGGAAAACAGCATGCGGCCCAGGGTGCCGCGGATCATCTGCTCGCCCTGGGTCCATTGGCCCATCCACTCGAACAGGCTGACGTCGTCTTCGAAATCGTGGGCGTGGTCCTGGGCGTAGTAGCCGACTTCCGCGCTTTCGGTCCATTTCACCGCGCCGGCGTCCGGGGCCAGTTCACCGACCAGGGTGCGCAGCAGGGTGGTCTTGCCGATCCCGTTCGGGCCGATGATCGCCACGCGCTCGCCGGCTTCGACGGTGAAGCTGAAGTCCTTGAACAGCTGCTTGCCTTCGAAACCCTTGGAGACTTTCTCCAGGGTCACGGCCTGGCGGTGCAGCTTCTTGGTCTGCTCGAAGCGGATGAACGGGCTGACCCGGCTCGATGGCTTGACCTCGGCCAGCTGGATCTTGTCGATCTGCTTGGCGCGGGAGGTGGCCTGCTTGGCCTTGGAGGCGTTGGCCGAGAAGCGGCTGACGAAGGTCTGCAGTTCGGCGATCTGGGCTTTCTTCTTGGCGTTGTCCGACAGCAGCTGCTCGCGGGACTGGGTCGCCGCGGTCATGTACTCATCGTAGTTGCCCGGGAACAGGCGCAGCTCGCCGTAGTCCAGGTCGGCCATGTGGGTGCAGACACTGTTCAGGAAGTGACGGTCGTGGGAAATGATGATCATGGTGCTGTTACGCGCCGTGAGGATCGTTTCCAGCCAGCGGATGGTGTTGATATCCAGGTGGTTGGTCGGTTCGTCGAGCAGCAGCACTTCCGGATCGGAGAACAGCGCCTGGGCCAGCAGGACCCGCAGTTTCCAGCCTGGCGCGACTTCGGTCATCGGGCCGAAATGCTGTTCCAGGGGAATACCCAGGCCCAGCAGCAGTTCGCCGGCGCGGGATTCGGCGGTGTAGCCGTCCATTTCGGCGAACTCGGTTTCCAGCTCGGCCACGGCCATGCCGTCGGCTTCGGTCATTTCCGGCAGCGAGTAGATGCGGTCGCGCTCGGCCTTGACCTTCCACAGCTCTTCGTGACCCATGATCACGGTGTCGATCACGGTGAATTCTTCGTAGGCGAACTGGTCCTGGCGCAATTTACCCAGGCGTACGTTCGGCTCCAGCATGACCTGGCCGGCGGATGGCTCGAGGTCGCCGCCGAGGATTTTCATGAAGGTCGACTTGCCGCAGCCGTTGGCGCCGATCAGGCCGTAGCGGTTCCCGTTGTTGAACTTGACCGAAACGTTCTCGAATAGCGGCTTGGCGCCGAACTGCATCGTGATGTTAGCTGTGGAGATCAATTACTTACCTATCAATGATTTAGCTGCAACAGTTCAGAGCTGACATAAGGTGGCTGGCGCCGATCGGAAAGCCTGTTCCGGGACGAAGGGATCGGCAGAAGCTGAGCCAGCGGGCATACGTCGACAGCAGCTTTGAGGCCAGGGGCCAAGCTACCGAGCAAGAAATGCGGGGGTTCATGTTGGAATTTGGCGCGCATTGTCGCATATGTGCGCCGTCAGTTACATGACGGCGGGTCATGGATTTTCATCCTGCCCGCGCGCGTTATCATCAGCCGCGAAAATCCCGGCCCGGGATTTGTGCCTGGCAACATGCCCCGGGTCGCGCCAAAGGTCGCGGACACATTTTCACAAATCGGAGTTAACCTTTGGTTACAAACTGTGGCTAAATGCTGACCAGTTGCCAGATGCCACCATTGGCGTGGGCTCAAGGATGCGCCATCAGGACCTCTTATCTTTCGGACGCTGCACATGACCCCCTCGGCCTGAAAGGCCACATGGGGCGCAGTATGTTCTCTTCTGACATGTGACGATTTCCGTGAAACTCATCATTGCCGCTGTTTACATCCTTTCCATTGCCTATGTGCACCTGCGGGGCCGCGTGCGCCACAAGCTGGGCCGCCAGCTTAGCGATCACTCGACCTTCCTCGCGCCGATCAACTGTTTCCTCTACCTGTTCTCCAGGAACCCCAACCGGCCGTTTCTCGATCCGGCGGATTTTCCCGACCTGAGCCCATTGCAGGCGCATTGGGAAGAGATTCGCGCCGAGGGCCAGAACCTGCTCAAGGCGGGTGAGATCAAGCGTTCGGAACAGTACAACGACGTGGGTTTCAACTCGTTCTTCAAGACCGGCTGGAAGCGCTTCTACCTCAAGTGGTACGGCGACAGCCATCCGTCGGCGATGAAGCTGTGCCCACGGACCACCGAGCTGGTGCAGAGCATCGGTTCGATCAAGGCGGCGATGTTCGCCGAGTTGCCGCCGGGCTCCAAGCTGGTGCGCCATCGCGACCCCTACGCCGGTTCCTACCGGTATCACCTGGGGCTGGAAACGCCGAATAGCGCCGGTTGCTACATCAATGTCGACGGCGAGAACTATCACTGGCGCGATGGCGAAGCGGTGATGTTCGACGAGACCTACATTCATTACGCGGAAAACACCACCGATCAGAACCGCATCATTCTGTTCTGCGACGTGGAGCGGCCGATGAAGTACCGCTGGGCTGCGGCGTTCAACCGCTGGTTCAGCCGCACCGTGATGGCCGCCGCCGGCTCGCCGAACGATGCCGGCGACCGCACCGGGGGCCTGAACCGGGCCTTCGCCAGGCTGTACAAGATCCGCCTGCGCGGTAAAGAGCTGAAAAAGCGCAATCGCACGCTCTATTACCTGGAAAAGTGGGCAATCTTCGCTGCGCTGTTGCTGCTGTTCATCTTTATCTGATTCGCCGCCAGGCGCATCGCTGATCGCGGGCAAGTCGGATCGCCGCCCGCGATGCTTTCTTAAGGCGGGTCCATCCCTAACTGCCGCCACATCTTCGCGCTGATCCGTTGCCGATGGGCGTAGCCGTGCCACGGATCCTCCCCCAGCCCCTCCAGGCGCTGTTGCAGGTTCGCCACGTTCCATTGCTGGGCGTGGCGGATGTCATCCAGTTCGTCGCGCGCGATCGGCACCGAGACCGGCAGGCCCGGGCGCGCCCGTACCGAATAGGCGGCTACGGTGCTGGCGCCGCGGGCGTTGCGCAGGTAATCGACGAAAATCTTCCCGACCCGATTCTTCGGGCCCATGGTGGCGGTGATGCGTTCCGGCAACTGGTGCGCCATGAACTGCGCGATCGCCTTGGCGAACAGCTTGACGCTGTCCCAGCCGGCCTTGCGCGCCAGCGGCACGACCAGGTGCATGCCCTTGCCGCCGCTGGTCTTGAGGAACGCCTGCAAGCCCAGCTCGTCGAGTACCGAAAGGGTCAGGTGGGTGGCCTCCAGCATGCTTTTCCAGGGCAGGGCCGGGTCCGGGTCGAGGTCGAGGACGAACAGGTCCGGGGTATCGATCCGGTCGTGGGTCGCGCCCCAGGTGTGCAGCTCGACGGTGCCCATCTGCACCGCTCCGATCAGCGCCGGGCCGCTGTCGATTTCCATCAGCCGGGCGTGGCCGGGATCCAGCGCCGGGTCCAGGTGCCGGATATGGGGAATGGCCATGTGTTCGGCGTGTTTCTGGAAGAACTGCTCGCCTTCCACCCCTTCGGGCGCGCGTAGCAACGACACGGGCCGGTCGCGCAGGTACGGCAGGATCTGTGCCTCGATGCTGGCGTAGAACTGCGCCAGTTGCAGCTTGGTGGTGCCGGACTGCGGGTCGATGACGCGTTCGGGATGGGTGATTTTCACCCCGGCCACGCTGGCGCCGACGTTGTGCTTGCGCGGCTCGGGGCTGGTGCCGCTGCTGCGGGCGGCAAGCGCCTTGGGCGGCAGCGGCTGTTCGCGGACGATCTCGCTGGCCGGCTTGTCGCTGCGCAAGGCGATGAACGCCGCCTGGCGCACCACCTGTTCGCGGGTCCACTCGGCGAACTCGACTTCGGCCACCAGCTGCGGCTCGACCCAGCGCGCGCCGCGGGCCTGGGCCGCGCTCAGCGGCGTGTCCAGCGGCGAGGAGGCACGCGCGAGCCCTTGCAGGCGTTCGTGCAGCTGTTTCAGGGTCTGCTGGTTGAAACCGGTGCCCACCCGGCCGGCGTACCGCAGCCGGCCATCCTCATGGACCCCCAGCAGCAGGGCGCCGAAGCCGCTGCGCGAACCTTGCGGCGGGGTGTGGCCAATGATCACGAACTCCTGGCGTAGCCGGCACTTGAGCTTGATCCAGTCGGCGCTGCGGCGCGATACGTAGAAGCTGCCGGCGCGCTTGCCGATGACCCCCTCCAGCGACAGGGCGCAAGCGCTTTCGAGGATGTCGTTGTGGTGGGCGGCAAAGGCCTCGGAGAAGCGCAGAAGCTTGCTCGAATTGCCCTCCAGCGCTTCCTTGAGCGCCTTGCGCCGCGCTTCCAGGGGCGTTTCGCGCAGGTCTTCGCCGCGCAGGAACGGCGCGTCGAACAGGTAATAGATGATGTCCAGGCTGCGGCCGATATCGAAGGCGTTCTGCAGGGCCTGGAAATCCGGCAGGCCCTTGTCGTTGAGCACCACCACTTCGCCGTCCAGCCAGCTGTCCTTGAGCTTCAGCGCGGCCAGGGCCTTGGCTTGCAAGGGCAGGCGCGCGGTCCAGTCGTGGCCGTTGCGGGTCAGCAGGCGCACGCCGCTGGCGTCGATGCGGGCGAGGATCCGGTAGCCGTCGAACTTGATCTCGTAGCGCCAGTCGCCGCCGGGGGCCTTTTCCACCAGGGTCGCCAGTTGCGGCGTGAGGTGCTCGGGCAGGGCGATGGCCGAGCGTTTCGGGGCTTTCTGCGAGGCTTTTTGCGGGGTTCTCTCCGGAGCTTGCTCCGGCGTTTTGCCCGGTGTCTGTCGCGACGGTTTTTTCGCCGCCGGCTTGGCGGGCCGGGAGTTGCCTTCGCCGACCGTGGCGCCGCTGAGCACGCTTTCGGGCAGGGCTCGGACCACGTCGTACTCGGCGCTCGGCCGCGCCTGGGCGTCCTGCTCCTTGATCAGCAGCCATTGTTCCTTGTCGCCGCTGCCGCGCAAATGGGTGCGCACCAGGGCCCAGTCGCCGCCGAGCTTTTCGCCGATCAGGGTGAACTTGAGCTTGCCGGCCCGGTAGCCGGCCTCGGGGTCGTCGTGGGGCTGCCAGACGCCGTGGTCCCAGACGATCACCTCGCCGGCGCCGTATTGTCCGGCGGGGATGCTGCCCTCGAATTGGCCGTAGCCCAGGGGATGGTCTTCGACGTGTACCGCCAGGCGCTTGTGTGTCGGGTCCAGGCTCGGGCCCTTGGGCACGGCCCAGCTTTTCAGGGTGCCGCCCAGTTCCAGGCGAAAGTCGTAGTGCAGGTTGCGCGCCGCATGTTTCTGGATCACGAAGCGCAGGGAGGCGGCCTTGCCGGTGCGCGCGGCGGGCGGATCGGCAGCGGGTTCCGAGGTGATGGCGAAGTTGCGCTTGCGCTGGTATTCACTCAAGGGTTTAGCCATGACTGCCTGCCTTGTGGTGTGCGTCGCGCCGGCTCAGGCGCGGGATTTTTTCGTGGGTTTCCTGGCCGCCGCGGGCTTGCCGGGCTTTGCCTTGGCCGTGGCCGGGCTGCGGGCCTTGCCGCCCAGGCTGCGCTTGAGCATCTCGGTGAGGTCGATGACATCGGCGCTTTTGCGCGGTTCTGCGTCCGCGGCGCTTTCCACGTCCTCGATCTTGCCGGCGCGGGCCTTTTTCTCCACCAGGGCCATGATCTTGTCGGCGAAGCTGTCGCGGTACTGGTCCGGCTGCCAGTCGGCGCTCATGTCTTCCACCAGGCGCTTGGCCATCTCCCGTTCGCCCTTGGCCAGGTCCGGGTGTGTCACCTCCGGCCCCAGGGACAGTTCGTCGAGGCCGCGCACTTCGGCCGGCCAGCGCAGCATCACCAGCACCAGGGCCGATTCCAGGGGCATCAGGGCCGCCAGGTGTTGGCGGGTATGCAGTACCACCTGCGCCAGGGCGACCTTGGAGGTGCTCTCCAGGGTTTCGCGCAGCAGGGCATAGACCTTGCCGCCGCGCTTGTCCGGCGCGAGGAAGTAGGGGGTGTCGATGTTCTGCAGGGGGATCTGCTCGCTGTCGACGAAGGCGAAGATGTCGATGGTCTGGGTCGAGACCGGGTGGGCCGAGCGGATCTCTTCTTCGCTGAGCACCACGTAGCGGCCTTTTTCGTACTCCACGCCCTTGACGATATGTTCCTTGGTGACTTCCTTGCCGGTGACCTTGTTGATCCGCTTGTAGCCGACCGGGTCCATGCTGCGCTGGTCCAGCCAGTCGAAGTCGACCCCCTGGGAGACGGTCGCCGAGACCAGCGCCACCGGGATGTGAACCAGACCGAAACTGATCGCGCCTTTCCAGATTGCCCGTGCCATGCGCCTGTGCCCCCGTTATGACTGCTGGTGACCGTTGTGTTCAGGTGACCTGCGGCGCGCAGCAAAAGTTTCCCCGGGTTGCCGGCCTGGGTCGGCAGCGAGCGGCGAGGGGACAAGGGGTGTTACATGTCTGACGGATTATTTAATTAACAAGGCTGAACGCGCGGCGTAGCGTGGACTCGAACCCCATATCGCGTCGCCCTCCAGGAGGATCGCCATGAACAGCCTGCTTCGCGCGCTGCTCGCCTGCGCACTGTCGAGCGGGGCCAGCATCGCGGTGTACGCCGCGCCCCAGGCGCCCGCCGCCGAGTCGGCGCCGCTGGCCGGCGTGCTGCTGGCGCAGAACCTGCCCGGCAGCAGCAACAACCCCTACAACAGCCCGATCCGCCGGGCCAACCCCAACAGCATGCAGGGCACCCAGCCCAGCGCACCGCCCCTGCGCGGCCCCAATACGGTGCCGGTGCCGCGCCCTCCGACCCTGGAAAACGGTGGCATCGGCAACGGTTACCCACGGACTGCCCCACCGCCGCGGACTGTAGATCCCACACCCACGACCACACCGCCGCGTAATCAACCGCAGCGATAGACGCTGACCGCCCCTGGCCGAGGCCGGCCGCGGTGCGGGAATCTTTTTATCGACAGAAGGAATCGTGCATGTTGCGTAAAACCCTCCTGGCCACTGTGTGCGCCAGTCTTTTGTTCGGCGCCGCGCTTCCCGCGCTGGCCGCCGGCAGCCAGTCGTTCCCGAGCGAACAGGGCACCCTCAGTGTGACCCCGGTGGCCCAAGGCCTGGATCACCCCTGGGCGCTGGCGTTCCTGCCGGACCGCCAGGGCATCCTGATCACCGAGCGGCCGGGCAACCTGCGCCTGGTCGGCGCCGACGGCACGCTCTCCCAGCCGCTGGGCGGCGTGCCGCAGGTCTGGGCCAAGGGGCAGGGCGGGTTGCTGGATGTCGCCTTGTCGCCGGACTTCAAGCAGGACCGCCTGGTCTACCTGGCCTATGCCGAAGGCGGCGGCGAGGGGGGCACGGCAGGCACCGCGGTGGGGCGTGGACGGCTGTCCGAAGACTTGAAGAGCCTCAAGGATTTCCAGGTGATCTTCCGCCAGGAGCCCAAGCTGTCCACGGGTAATCACTTCGGCTCGCGCCTGGTGTTCGACCCGGCGGGCTACCTGTTCGTCACCCTGGGCGAGAACAACGACCGCGCGACCGCCCAGGACCTGGACAAACTGCAGGGCAAGATCGTGCGCCTGTACCCGGACGGCAGGATTCCGCCGGACAACCCCTTTGCCGGCCAGCCGGGCGCGCGGCCCGAGATCTGGTCCTACGGGCATCGCAACCCCCAAGGCGCGGCGCTCAATCCCTGGAGCGGCACCCTGTGGGACAACGAGCACGGCCCCAAGGGCGGCGACGAGATCAACCTGATCGAGCGCGGCAAGAACTATGGCTGGCCGCTGGCAACCCACGGCATCAACTATTCCGGCGCGCCGATTCCCGAGGCTAAAGGCAAGACCGCTCCCGGTACGGTGCAGCCGCGGCACGTCTGGGAGAAGTCGCCGGGCATCAGCGGCATGGCCTTTTACGACAGCGATCGTTTCCAGCCCTGGCAGCACAACCTTTTTATCGGCGCGCTGGCCTCGAAGGAGCTGATCCGCCTGCAATTCGACGGCGACAAGGTGAGCCACGAAGAGCGCCTGCTGGGCGAACTCAAGGCGCGCATCCGCGACGTGCGTCAGGGGCCGGACGGCTACCTGTATGTGCTGACTGACGAAGACAAAGGCGCGCTGTATAAAGTCGGCCTGGAATAACCCCGATACCTGTAGGAGCGAAGCTTGCTCGCGATAAATCTGCAACGCTGACGCAGGTCTAAGGATGGATCGCCGCGTCGCGGCTATCGCGAGCAAGCTGCGCTCCTACAAGGTTTGGGGCTTGTCCTGGGGGGCGTAAAGGACCACCGCGGCCTGCAGCTTGCCGCTGCCGAAGCGGCACATCTTGGCGAACTCGCCGTGGTTCACCGGCAGGTGCTGGCAGTCCAGCGGCTGACGGTGCTGGCTGTGGTCGACATCGGGGTCGTGCAGGTAGACGAATTCCTCGTCGCAGTCGGTGATCATCACCCAGTGCGGGGCCTTGGAGCGGGTCAGGCGGTAGCTGCTGATCAGCACCAGCGGCTGGCCACCGCCCTGCAACAGCGCCGGCAGATCCAGCGGGCCACCCACTACTTGCAGCACTTCGCTGCGATCCAGCTCCGCACAGAACTCCTCGTGCACCAGGCGCATGACGTCTTTTTTATGTGCGTCGCGCACCCCAGCGAGAAACAGCGGCCCGCGGGTATTGACCTGCAACCTGACCCCGAAGCCCCGGCGCCACGCGGCCAGCGCCAGGCCCTGGGGGCTGCAACCACCGTGGCCGGAGGTCATGAACACGGTGGTTGCCTCGCGCCAGATCTGCAGCTCTTCGCGCCGCTCCAGGGCCCGCGCCGGCTGCAGCGCGCCCATGGCCATCAGCAGGCAGGCCGGGCCGCAGGTGAAGTCGGTGGTCTGCTGGTAATAGGGCACGTGGACGCTGCCGGTTTCGCGATGTTGCAGGATGCGTTTTTCCAGGCGCAGGGCATCGGCGTGGTCCTGGTAATAGTCGTGGCGCACGGCGAAGCGCCGGTAGCCGTTGCGTTCGTACAGGGCGATGGCGGTCGGGTTGTCGGCCCGTACCTCCAGCCGCAGATAGGCGCAGTCATGTTCCCGGGCGCAGGCCTCGATGCGTTCCAGCAAGCGCTTGCCCAGGCCCAGCCCGCGAGCCTCGAGGGCGATGGCGATCGAATACAGGCGGGCCAGGGACGTACCGCGATGGAACAGCACCAGGGCGTACCCCAGCAGTTGCCCCGACTGTTCGGCGACGATCAGCCGTGCATGGGCGCGGCTGACCATCCACTGGAAACTGCGCGGTGACAGGCGATCGGTGGTGAAACACTGTTGTTCCAGCCGCGTTAATGCGGGCAGATCCTGCGGGGTGGCAATGCGAAAGACCAGGTCCATATAACCGCCGTAAAAGTTGCGTAACGAAACGAGACTTTCAAAAAAGTTCGTGCTTAATAGAACAGGTCTTGTTCTTCAACGGATCAAACACTATGTCAGCGGTACAAGGTCATTGGCGTGAAGTATCGGAGCAAAGTTTGCCGGCGACAATAACTTCGACTACTTATTTTTCCACGCCCGGTACAACCTCAAGTCAGTTGTTGATTATTGTCGAACGCAAGGAAGACTGGGCCTCTTACTTCCCCTGCGAAGATGTCCTCAGCGCCCAGGAATACCTCGAACAAAACCGGGTGACGCCGCCTGGCAAGCGGGTCCAGGTCATCAACCTGTGCCGCAGCTACAAGTACCTGGGGCACGGCTACTATTGCTCGCTGCTGGCCGAAGCCCGGGGGCACAAGGTGATTCCTTCGGTACGCACCATCAGCGAACTGACGCGCAAAGCCCTCTACGGGCTGGCCCTGGACGATCTGAATAAAACCCTGGAAAAGGCCCTGAGCCATCATCTTTACAGCGATACCGAAGCGTTTACCTTGACCCTGTATTTTGGCCGGACCCATATAGAGCCCTTGCAGGAATTGGCGCGCCAGTTGTTTGAAGTATTTCCCTGTCCGATATTACTGGTGGACTTCAAGCGAACTAACGGCTGGCATATCGAAGGCGTGAAGTCCGGCGCACTGCATAAGTTGCGCGAAGACCAGGAAGACCAGTTCGCCCACTCGCTGGACAACTTCAGTCGCAAGATCTGGCGCCTGCCTCGCTCGAAAAGGCTGGCCCGCTACGACCTGGCGATCCTGCACGATCCGCACGAGGCCTTGCCGCCCTCCAACGCCCGGGCGCTGGAAAACTTCGTCCGGGTCGGCCAGGGCCTGGGCATCGACATCGAGCTGATCGAGAAAAAGGACTACGCGCGCATCGCCGAATACGATGCCCTGCTGATCCGCGAGACCACCAGCATCGATAACCACACCTACCGTTTCGCCAAAAAGGCCGAGAGCGAAGGGCTGGTGGTGATGGACGATCCCGCCTCGATCCTGCGCTGCACCAACAAGGTCTACCTGACCGATCTGCTGAAAAGCCATCGGCTGGGCATGCCCGCCACCGAGATTCTCTACAAGGACCGACCGCAAGACTTCGAGCGCGTGGGCGAACGCCTGGGCTTTCCGCTGGTGCTGAAGATTCCCGACGGTTGTTTCTCCCGTGGGGTGATCAAGGTGGAAAGCCGGCAGGCGCTGCTGGAGGCCACCGCCGAGCTGTTCGAGCACTCGGTGCTGTTGCTGGCCCAGGAATTTTTCTACACCGAGTACGACTGGCGCATCGGCGTGCTCAACCGCAAGCCGATCTACGCCTGTCAGTACTTCATGTCCAAGGGCCACTGGCAGATCTACAACCACCAGGCCAAGGGCCAGGATATCAATGGCGAGTGCCGGACCCTGGCGGTCCATGAAGCGCCGCGGGCGGTGGTGGAGCTGGCGGTGAAGACCGCCAACCTGATCGGCGATGGGCTGTACGGCGTCGACCTGAAGCAGGCCGGCGATCGGGTGGTGGTGATCGAAGTCAACGACAACCCCAACCTGGATGCCGGCATCGAAGACGCCTACCTGCGCGACGATCTGTATGGCCTGGTGCTGGAGGAATTCGTCCGCCGCCTGGAGCTCAAGCGCCGCGGCCAGGCCTGGTGAGCCGCCGATGATCAAGCGCTTTCAGTTGGACCGGGGCGGCTTGCTGCCCACTGCAAAGCTGGATGCCCAGGTGCTGCTGTTCTGCGCCCCGGACTCCGCCGAGCGCGATGTGCTGCTTAACGATTTCAAGCTCGACGAACACGCCCTGGCCTCGGCCCTGGACCCGGACGAGGTGTCGCGCATCGAGTTTCACCCGGACAACCTGTTCCTGATCTGGAAACGTCCGGAAAGCTGCTCCGGCGGCGCCAGCCTGGCGTTCGAGGTGTCTTCCTGCGGGTTGCTGTTTTCCCCGCAGCGCCTGCTGGTGATCGCCCACGACGACAGCCAGCTCAACGGCCTGGGCGCGCGCCAGCCCCTGCATAGCCCACTGGATGTATTGCTGGATCTGCTGGCCAACAACCTCCATCACTACCTGGGACACTTGAAGGTGATCAAGCTGATTGCCCGCGAGTTGCAGCAGCGGTTCAACGAATCGATGGAAAACCGCCACCTGATCCAGATGTTCAACCTCAGCGAAAGCCTGATCTATTACATCAACGCCATCCACAGCAACGGCGCGGTGCTGAGCCGCCTGCGCAACCATGCCGAGAAGGCGCAGTTCAGCGCCGAGGCCATCGGCCTGATCGACGACCTGATCATCGAGAACAACCAGTGCTACAAGCAGGCGGAGATCTATTCGACGGTGTTTTCCGGGTTGATCGATGCCCGCGGCAACCTGATGAACAACAACACCAACAGCCTGTTGCGCAAGCTGACCCTGATCAACGTGGTGTTCCTGCCGCTGAACCTGATCGCCAGCATTGGTGGCATGTCCGAGTTCAGCATGATGACCGCCGGTACGCCGTGGTGGATCGCCTATCCGCTGTTTCTCGCGGCCATGCTGCTGGGGGCAGGGGGGATGCTGCTGGGGCTCAGGCGCCTGGCGGCGGGCAAGGGCGCCTGAAGGCTCAGGCCGGTGGCAGGGTCAGGACCTCGAAGCCGTCGCGGGTCACGGCCACGGTGTGCTCCCACTGCGCCGAGAGGCGATTGTCGCGGGTGACCACGGTCCAGCCGTCCTTGAGGCCGCGGACCCGCGGGCTGCCCTGGTTGAGCATCGGCTCGATGGTGAACACCATGCCTTCGCGCAGTTCCAGGCCGGTGCCGGGGCGGCCGAAATGCAGCACCTGCGGTTCTTCGTGCATCTGCCGGCCGATGCCGTGGCCGCAATATTCGCGCACCACGCTGTAGCCCCGGGTTTCGGCGTATTTCTGGATGGCATGGCCGATATCGCCCAGGCGTGCGCCGGGGCGCACCGCCTCGATGCCTTGCCACATGGCCTCGAAGGTGGTGCTGACCAGGTGCCGGGCCTTGGGGCTGACATCGCCGATCAGGTACATCTTGCTGGCGTCGGCGATAAAGCCGTTTTTCTCCAGGGTGATGTCGATGTTGACGATGTCGCCGTCCTTGAGCACCGCCTGTTCGTGGGGCATGCCATGGCACACCACTTCGTTGATCGAGGTGTTGATCGAATAGGGGTAGCCGTACTGGCCCTTGCTCGCGGGGCGGGCGCCGAGGTCATGGCGGATGAAGCGTTCGACCGCGGCGTCCAGGGCCATGGTCGACAGGCCGGGCGCGACCAGCGCGTCGAGATAGGCGAAGACCTGCGCCAGCAGGCGCCCAGACTCGCGCATCAGGTTCAGTTGCGCCGGGGTCTTGATCAGGGCCTGGGTCATTCGCTGCGGCCCCGGATCAGGTCGGCCTTGTTCAGCAGCAGTTTGTTGATCAGGTCGTTGTAGGCCAGGTGCGGGTTGAGCTCGGCCAGCAGGCCGATCTTGATCCAGAACTCGGCCTGGGCGTTGATGGAGCGATCCATCTCGGCGCTGGCGACGCGGATCTGTTCATGCAGTTGATCGGAAATCTTGACGATGCCCATGGGACTCATGCTCGTGGAAATATACGAAGCATATATGTTTCGTATATTCGTGGGCAAATAATTGTCCTTTTGGTTTTCCTCGACACGAGCATTGACTTGCCGGCCGCGCGCCGGTTAATTTCCTTGCCATGACTTTTTCCGCATTCCGTTCCCAGCCAAGCATTATTACCGCCATTCCTGATTGGCGGGCTTGCTGACGAGTGCACCCAACCCGCCCTAGAGGCGGGTTTTTTCTTTCTGTCTCCGGGGTCTTCAACACAGCCAGGAGACGCCCATGAACCATCCCGCCGAGCCCTCTGAGCCACTGGAACTGCTTGAGCGCTATGTGAAAAAAATCCTCGCGGCGCCGGTCTACGACCTGGCGGTGCGCACACCGCTGCAGCCGGCGCCGAGCCTGTCGGCGACGCTGGGCAATCAGCTGCTGCTCAAGCGTGAGGACCTGCAACCGACCTTTTCCTTCAAGATCCGCGGCGCCTACAACAAGCTGGTGCACCTGAGCGAGGAGCAGCAAGCGCGCGGGGTGATCACCGCGTCCGCCGGCAACCACGCCCAGGGCGTGGCCCTCGCGGCCCGGGAACTGGGGATCAAGGCGACCATCGTCATGCCGTGCACCACGCCGCAGTTGAAAGTGCAGGGCGTCAGCAGCCGCGGCGCCGAGGCGGTGCTGCAGGGCGAGAGCTTTCCCTTTGCCCTGGCCCATGCCTTGCAACTGGCTGAACGCACCGGGCAGACCTTTGTCTCGCCCTTCGACGACCCGCATGTGATCGCCGGGCAGGGCACGGTGGGTATGGAGATCCTGCGCCAGCACCCGGGGCGCCTGGATGCGATCTTCGTTCCGGTGGGCGGTGGCGGGTTGATCTCCGGGATCGCCGCCTATGTGAAATACCTGCGCCCCGAGGTGCGCATCGTCGGCGTCGAGTCCGAACACTCCAACTGTCTGCAGCAGGCGCTAAGGGCAGGGGAAAGGGTGGTGCTGCCCGGTGTCGGCACCTTCGCCGACGGGGTCGCCGTGGCGCAGGTCGGCGCCCATTGTTTCGAGCTGTGCCGCCTGTTGGTGGACGAGGTGATCACGGTCAGCAACGACGAACTCTGCTGTGCGATGAAGGACATCTACGATGACACTCGCTCCATCACCGAGCCCTCGGGCGCGCTGGCGGTCGCCGGGATCAAGCAGTACGTGGCCCGCAGCGGGGCGCGGGGTGAAACCCTGGTGGCCATCGACTCCGGGGCCAACATCAACTTCGACCGCCTGGGGCAGGTGGCCGAGCGCGCGGCCTTGGGAGCCGGCGCGCTGGTGTGAGAGCGGGCTTTCTGGATAACCGCAGCGGCAGGTTTTGCGACGGCTGCGCCGCCGATCGCAGGCTGCGCCAGCGGCTACAGGAGCCGCGCTGCCCTTGTAGCCGCTGCCGAGCACCAGCGAGGCTGCGATCGGCAACGCAGTTGCCGTAAATCCTGAATCCCGGATTTCCCCGGACAAACGCGTCGGCGAGCTTACTCCGCGCTGGCCTTCTCGACCTTGTCCGAGGCGGACCACAGGCGGTAACGCACTTCGATGTCCTTGGGCGCGTAGATCACGATCGGCAGCTTGCTGTTGTAGCGCAGCACGAAACCTTCGCCGACCACCGGCACGAACGCCTGTTTGCTGGTGCCTTCAGGACAGGCCATCAAGGTGCTCATCGGGCCGCTGACCTTTTCCAGGCGGTAGTAGGAATAGCCCCAGCCTTCCAGGTTCTTCTCTTCCAGGGTGCCGCCCAGGCGCTGACGGTTGCAATCGACGGTCAGGGTCTTGCCGGCCAGGATCTCGACCTTGAAGTCCTCTTCCTTGGCCTGCTTGGGCAAATGGATCACCTGGCGCACAAAACCGTTATCGGCCTTGGGGTAGGGCGCCACGTCTTCGAGCTTGGCCGCCTGGCTCAGGGTGGAAACACCGCTCAGCAGCAGAGCGACGGTAGTGGCAACGGGAGAAAAGCGCATAAGGCCTCCTTGCAGATTGATCGACGGCTTCCATGGAAAGAAGCCGCTGGCATGAAACGCCGCGCAGTTTGACCGGCCAAGGCCCGTCGATGCAAACCTCAGCCCATCCGACCCCGGCAAATTGCCGGGCGACCAGCGGCAAATCCGGCAATTTGCACGATGCTGCTGTTCGCCAAGACGCCTAACCTGATGATTTGTCGCGCATTGTCCAGCCGCTGCTAAACGGCACGATTGATGCTCCTTGCCATACAGGGCGTCGACTGCTGCGCAGAGCCGGATCGCCAGCCGACAGCCCGCCGTATCCGGCCAGATACCGCAGATGTCCGTGGAAAAAAGGCTCGATACTCAGACCAAAAAAGAATTTAGCGGCGCCGCGAATCCGGCCTACGCTAGGGATTGGCTTGTTCTTCAAGGGAGGTCAAGTCATGCCCTACGCCGTATTCGGGTAAGGAAGCCCGAAACGATTTCTGGCCATCGCCGATGGCCGTTGCAGCAACGGAGATCTGCCATGTTTTTATCTGCCTTGGAATTGCGCAACATCATTGAAAGCAGCTTTTTGCCCAAACGCTGCCAGTGCACCCTGAGCCCCGATCTGCACATGACCGTGAAAGTCTTCGGCGACCACGAAACCGACCGTGTGGACCTGGTGGTCACCGGTATCGACGCGGCGAGCCTCAATGGCTGCCGGGAAATCAACGACCTGATCGCCGAACTGCGTTATGACCTGGCGAACCCGCCAGACAGCCAGTCCAGCCGCCCAAGAATCAGGGCTCATTGATCGGTGAGTGACCGCTTTGCTCGGCCTGGCCCGGTAAACCCGGGCCGGCCGCCATTCAACAGCTGCGCTGATACGCAATCGCCAGATTCCCAACCGGGTGCGAGACAGAACATCGTCAGTTCTGATTGCTGCAGGCATCCGACAACTTGCGGTAACTGATGGCTTCGAGCTGGCCCGCCTTGTCGATAAAGGTCATGTCCGCGGTAATCACCTTGCACTCCGGCGTCGCCGGCTCGCTCATCGACACCACCTTGGCCACGTTCAGCGGCATGCCGTAGTGATAGGGCACCGGCTGCACCCGGGCGCTATCCGCCTGCGCCATACCAACGGCCCCCAAAGCCAGGGCCCCGACCAGCAAAGTACGCATGTTCATAAGAGTTCTCCGAGAAGTCGGCTCGACACATGAAAACGTCGAGGCGCCGCGGAGGGCGACAGAGGATTCTGCGCTGCGCGGTCCCCAGCAGTGTTGGACTGGGGGATTAATCGGAGATTAAGCAGGGGGCTAGGGGGGAGCGGGCAGGCCGCTGTTCTGAATGCCTTTATCGTCTAGTCGCGGCAAGGCGTGAAGGCAGGGGCCGAGCCCCTGCCTTGCGTACCCAGGGGTCTATTTCTTTGCTTTTTCCTGCTCTTTTTCCTTTTCTTCCGCCTCCGGCACATCGATCCCGCGGATATCGAAGTAGCATTGCCCGCCCAGTGACTTCGCTGACCGCTGGGCAACGGACTGGACCAACTGGTCGTGAATGAAGTTGCCGAACAACAGGCTGACTTCCTTCGACAAGGGCGACAGTTGCTCCTTGAACCATTCCTCTTCCAGCAGCACTTGCCATACCTGCATCTGCTGCGGAGTGCCGGCGGCCCTGTAGCCGTCGCGCGCGCGGCCGCTGCGCATGCTGCGGGCCTCGCTGTCCACATCCTCCAGCCAGCCCAGTTCGGTCCTGAGCGCCTCGCGCTCGGTTTGCAGTTCCTGGGTGCGCTTGAGGCGCACCTGCCTCTTTTCCTGGGTTTCCAGCGGACGCCCGAACATGCCGGCACTGTTCCCCGCGGCATACTGGCTGGCGTTGAGGCGGTCTTCCTCTTCGCCAATTTCCTTCAGGCGCTGCACATAAGGACGCGAGATAGACGCCAGCCAGCGGATATATAGGCGCATATGGCCGAGGAAGGGCGCCTGATCGCCCAGATTGAGATTTTTCAACTGGGCGATGCTGGACTGGGCGGCCGACTGATAGTACCTGACCAGCCCAAGGGCGCTCTTGCCGTTGATGTGGTCTTTGAAGGTGAACAGCTCAGCAGTATCGGCATCCTTCTCATATAACTCTTCTAGATGAGGGAACGGCACCCCAGCCTTGAAGGCTGCCCGGTACATACGGTGCAGGCTGACCAGGGCCAGCTCGGCGCTGGGCTTCTGCTCGCCGGGCAGCAGGCTGCCGCCGATATCCTCGCTGACCCCGGGCATCAACTCCTCACGCCACTTGCCATTCCCTTTGCCGAGCAGGCAGGCCCGCCGGTAAAAGCGCCGCTCGTGGGCGGCGACCAGGTGCAGCGCCTGCCGTACCTGCTTGGGCAGGCTGTTGAAGTCCCCCAGCACCGTGCTGGTGGGCATGGGCATATAGTCGTCGATCAGCGGTATTTCGCTATGGCTGCGGTCCACCGCGTCGAACAGGCCGGCGAACAGCACGACCACTTGCGCGCCCTGGTATTCCACCTTCTCGCCGTCGATTTCGCATTTTTCCAGCAAACGGTGCAGAAAGCCCCGGGCCAGGGTGGCGCCGTAGTCGAAGCCATACACGGACAGTTCGATGCGTTTCAGGGGCGGGCCGCTCAATGCCTTGACCCTGCCGATTTCATCGTTCAGGTAGTCGATGGCGCCATCAATGCGGATAGTGGCGCCGGTCTTGGCCACTTGAGCCATGATCGGGTGATCGCGCAGGGGAGGGACAACTTCGGAGGCAGCTTCAACCACCGCGCCCTTGAACACTTTCAGGGCTTTGAAGGGCGCGTGTACCAGATCGTTCAGGTCGCGCTTCAAGCGTTCCCACCAGTTACGACCTTCCAGCACATCCAGGATGACTTTTTTCCCTTCGTCCTGTGCCGTGTCCTTGGGGATATCCGCTGCCTTATCACCGAGGATATTCACGCCAGCATTGGCGGTGGTAGTCAGGTCTGCAAGGTATTCCGTGCCCATACCTGAAACATATAACCTTCGATAGTTGTAGGAAGACTCATCTTTTCCTGTAGTGGGATGCGCCATATACATCTTGCCGATATTACTAACTCGCCCTGCCTGTAAGTCTTTAAGCAAATGGCGTCCAAAACCGTCGAAAAAGAATCCGATCCGCAGGGTTCGTTCACAGCTGGTGATATGTGAGTTTTTGACCGATCCCACACAACGGGCGCTGGCAGCGGTCGCCAGATCAATATCACGAGTGCTCATTGGGATTTAGCTTCCTTATCCTTGGTATTAGCCACTGGCGGCGCTTCCTTCAAATTTTCATATGGAGTATCGAGATTGGTGCTCCAAGCTACGCGGACCTGATCTTTAGGGAAAAAGTGCACATGTAGATATCGGTCACCACGTTGACGAGGAGGATTAGGAATCTCGATTGATAGGGTTTCTTTTTTAACCCCGTCGCGCACTTGTTCGCCTGTACGACCTTTTATCCAATCCACCTTCAGAGTTTTGCCCTCAATGCGCCAGCAGCAGGTTGCTCCACCTCCTCCGTTTGCGGTGGCATTGCCTCCCCAATTGTCATTGACGAAATAGCTGAAAATAGGACGATCCGTTTGGTTGTGAACGTAGAGCATGGCTCCCGGCATACGATTGTGTTGCCAGATGAAATACGCAGCGATCAACCCTCCCCAAATGACCAGATTGATTAGGGTCTTCTGCAGACCAGACAGGGATTTCCAGCGCTTCCTGAGTGATTGAATCGATGTCACAACAAACTCCTTGTCGGTGCGAATCCGTTTCGGCGCACGGTCACGTTCTTTGGCCTGGATTGCACGTTCGCCGCTCCAGCCGGGCTGTCTGCAAAGGCCTCTATCCGAGGGGGCTATCGGTATTTAGTTTCCTGAGTCTTGATAAAGGGGCACTGGTGGCGCCTGTTCGAGGTTTTCATAAGGCGTGTCCAGGTTGGGGCTCCAGGCCAGGCGGACCTGGTCGCCGGGGAAAAAGTGCACATGCAAATAGCGATCGCTGCGTTGTCGGGGAGGATTAGGGAGCTCGACCGATAGCGTTTCTTCTCGAGCACCTTGCTCATATTGGGTGCGGGTCATGCTCTTGATCCAATCTACCCTCAGCATCTTGCCCTCGATACGCCAACAGCAAGTTGCACCACCGCCAGCATTTGCAGTGGCATTTCCCCCCCAATTGTCATTGATGAAATAACTGAAAATGGGGCGGTCGGTATGGTTGTGTACATAGAGCCATGCTCCTGGCATACGGTTGGATTGCCAGATGAAATAGACAGCAATCACTAGCCCCCAAATCAACAAGTTGACCAGGGTTTTCTGTAGGCCAGTCAGCGAACTCCAGCGTTGCCGCAGTGACGAAAGCAGGATCACATTGCCCCCTCGTTGCGCAGCAAGATCAACGTCGCGAAGCTCATTCGGATTTGCGCTCCTGATCCCTGGCGTAGAATTCGCTCAGTTCTTTCTTGAGCGGGCTTGTGTGCTTGTCGCTCCAAGCTACCCGCACTTGATTTCCAGGCAGAAAGTGCACATGCAGTGTGTTGTCAGTGCGCTGTCGAGGCGGGTTAGGAATCTCGATTGACAGGGTTTCCTCTTCAAGCCCCTGTCTGATTTGTTCTGGCGTGACATCCAGTATCCAGTCCACCTTGAGCACCTTGCCCTCTATGCGCCAGCAACAGGTCACACCGCCGTTCCCACCCCAATTGTCATTCACGAAGTAACTGAAAATCGGCCGATCCGTATGGTTATGCCCATAAAGCCCCGCACCCGGCATGCGGCTGGATTGCCAGATGAAATAACCGGCGACCAGCGTCCCCAGAACCAGCCAGTGGACCAGGGCTTTCTGGTGGCCGGACAGGCGCTTCCAGCGTTGGGTGAGGGCGGGGAGCACTGTCACCTCAGGCGTCTTCCTGCGTGGCCAGGGCGTTTTCCAGGGTGTCCTGCTCATCGCCGACCTGACGAAGCAGCTCGGGCCAGTAAGGGCGCTGATGCAACGGGTCGCCGGTGATCAGGCTGTGCAACACGAAGGTCGACTGATCCTCGGGGTGTTGCAGCCCTTGCGCCCTGGCGGTTCCCAGCAAATCCTGGATCTGTTGCAGGCGTTCGCCATGGCAATCGCTGGCGAAGGCCTGGGGGGCGACGTGTTCGGTCTGCGCCAGCAACTGCTCGGCCTGGGCGTCATGTTGCAGGCTGTGCATCATCGGTTCATCCAGGCGGATCGGGTGATACTCGGGCACGTCGCCAAGAGCCGGGCCGGTAAGACGCTGCCAGTGCTTTTCGCCCTTGACCCACCAGGTGCCGAGGGGGCCGAACAACCAGCGTTGCCATGGCTGCGCACTTTGCTGGTAGAGCAGGGGCAGTACCTCGGCGCTGTAGCTACGGATCAGCAGCACGGCATCGTTGGCGTCCTGGCAGACCAGGGCATCCCCCAGGTGAGTGGCGAGGCGATCGGCGGGCAGGGTGGTGCTCAACCAACCGGCCAGGTTCGAGGCAAACAGCTCGTCGATGGCGAGCAACTGCTCGAAAGGTTGTTCGCTCAGGTCCAGTAACAGCGGCCCATCGCTGCGCAGTTGCGCCAGTTCGGCCTGGTACATCAGCGGCCAGCGGGCGCCTTGCAAGTTCGCCAGGGCCTGGCGCTGCTCCATGGAAAGTGGCGCCTGCTCGATGATCGCCATCAGGCGCAAGCCCTTGGTCCGGGCCTGGGTCCAGTCCTGTTCGCCTTGTCGTACCTCGCTCATGACTGCGCTCCGGACAGGATCGCCTGGCGTTGGCGGATGGCCTTGAGCAGGCATTCCACGCAGATGCCTTTGGGTGGTGCCAGGCGCGGTATCAGCGTGTTCGCACGGGTTTGCAGCAGGCCGCCGGCCTTGTCGGCATCCGCCAGCTTCAACAACCCGGGCAACAACGGCGCCGCCGGCGTACCCACCCCCGGTGCTCCCCCGGAATTGATCTTCACATCCGCACCACCGATGGTCACGCCGCCGCCGTCGAGCTTGACGAAGCTGCCGCCGGCCTTGGCGGTGAGTTCGGCGCCGGCTTCGAGCACGGCCTTGGTCCCGGCCTTGTAGTGGATCTCCTGGCCGGCCTCGACGAATTGCGCGGTGCCGAGTTTCAGGTGCTGGCTGACGGCCACGGTCAGGTGGTCGTTGGCGCGCAGGTCGCTCTTGCGGTCCAGGTGGGTGATGCGGTGTTCTTCGGCCTTGAGCTCGGTAAGGCTGTTGGCTTCGACCGTGTCGTGGCGTTCGTTACCGACGCGGATGCGCTGGTCGTGCTCGACGTTTTCATCCCAGTCGCGCTGGGCGTGCAGGTAGATCTGCTCGGCGCCTTTCTTGTCTTCGATGCGCAGCTCGTTGTAGCCGCCGCCCCCGGGGCTGCTCAGGGTCTTGAAGGTGCTGCGGGTCTTGTTCGCCGGCAGGTCGTAGGGAACGACGTTTTCCTTGTGGTACAGGCAACCGGTCACCAGCGGCTGGTCGGGGTCGCCTTCGAGGAAGGTCACCAGCACTTCCATGCCGATGCGCGGGATGGCGATGCCGCCATAGGCCTTGCCGGCCCAGCCGCTGGCCACGCGCAGCCAGCAGGAGGTGTTGTCGTCGGCCTGGCCGTCGCGGTCCCAGTGGAACTGCACCTTGATCCGCCCGTATTCGTCGCAGTGGATCTCTTCGCCCTTGGGCCCGGTGACCACCGCGGTCTGGCTGCCCAGGGACTTGGGTTTTGGATGCTCCAGCGGCGGCCGGTAGTGGGCGTCCCACGGGGTGGCGAGGAAGCGGTTGCGGTAGCCCTGGTGGAAGTCGTCCTTATTGCTGGTGACATCGCTGGTGATGTTTTCGCCCAGCACCTGCGGCTGCTTGCCTTCGTGGATCACTTCCAGCAGCAGCCACAGGTCGTTCCATTCGCTGCGCGGGTGGCCGGCCAGGGTCAGGAAATGGCCGCTGAGCAGGGTCGGCTCGTCGCCCTTGCCCTCGGCCAGCCGGTAGTCGCTGCGGTGGCGTTCCAGGGCGCGGGTCGCCAGTTGCTTGCCGCGGGCCTGCTGGGTGAACAGGCCGGGATAGTCGTAGTCTTCCAGGTCCGGCATGACCCCGGACTTGGCCGCGGCTTCGGGCAGCAGGCGCGGTTTCTCGAAGTCGTAGTCGCGGCGGCCGACGCGGCTGGTGCGGGTTTCCAGGCGCAGGCCGAAGCGCTTGATCACCGGCTGTTCGGCGGCCATGCCGGAGTCCTGCTGGTAGTTCACCGCCGGCAGTTTGCGGAACACCGTCTGGTCGTCGCCGAACACCAGGGTGTGGCCGCTGGCCGAGTGCTGGAAGTGGAAATGGATGCCTTCTTCTTCGCACAGGCGCTGGATGAAGTGCAGGTCGGATTCGTCGTACTGGGTGCAGTAGACCCGTTCCGGATAGGTCGCGCCGAGCTGGAAGCGGTAGGCATCGGCGAGGATGCCGCGAGCCTCGAGGACCTGGGCGATGATCTTCGGCACGCTCAGGTGCTGGTAGATTTTCTGGTTGAAGTTGTGGCGCAGGTAGTTGAGCTGTGGGGTCAGGCTGAGGCTGTAGCGGGTCAGCTTGCGCCCGGAGTCGCCTTGGGCGATGCGGTACACCAGGCCGTGGATCAGGCCTTTGCCAGTGCTGCCAAACGTCAGGCAGGCCGGTTTATGCAACAACTCCTCGAGCTTGAGGTCGGGGCGGGCGCTGACCAGTTCGATATCGAAGCAGAAGGGTTGGTTGAGGGCTTCGCGGCCGACGAAACCGAGGACCTGCAGGTCGACCGAGGCACCTTCGATCGTCAGGGAAATATGGCTAGCGTTAGCATCCAGCATGCCGTGAAATCCATCCATTGAATAAGCAGGGGCGGATGGTGCAGGAATAGAACGGTCGATTCAAGCCGAAGCGATAACGGTGAGCGGCCGGGCGAATTTTTCAGAAAACTCCGTAATAACCGTTATTTATGCCCTACAGCCCATCCGAGTATCGCCTTACAGCTATTGGCTGTAGGGGAGAGGAGCAGGCCGCTCAGGGATTCCCGTGCAGTCAGTCCCTGGGCAGACTCCGGGCCGATCATCGACAGCCCTCGGACGCTCGCAGGGTTCAAGCCTGTGGCGGCAAGGGCGGCTGATAGTAGCTCTGGAACCAGTCGACGAAGCGCCCCAGGCCCTCGGCCAGGGGAACCTGCGGGCCGAAACCAGTGACGTTCTCCAGGGCGCCGATATCGGCGCAGGCGTTGAGCATGTCGCCGGGTTGCAAGGGCAGGTACTCGATCTGGGCCTTGCGCCCGAGCAATTGCTCCAGGGTGGCGATGTAGTCCTTGAGTTCCACCGGCCGTTGCCCGCCGATGTTGAACAGGCGCCAGGGCGCCATGCTGCTGGCCGGGTCGGGCTGCTCGCGGTTCCACAGCGGATCGTGCTGGGGCGGCTTGGTCAAAAGACGGGCCAGGGCTTCGACTATGTCGTCGATGTAGGTGAAGTCGCGCTGGTGCATGCCGTAGTTGAACAGCTTCAGCGGGCGGCCTTCGCTGATGGCCCTGGCGAACAGGATCGGCGACATGTCCGGGCGCCCCCAGGGGCCGTACACGGTAAAGAAGCGCAGGCCGGTGGCCGGCATGTCGTACAGGTGGCTATAGCTGTGGGCCATCAATTCATTGGCCTTTTGGCTCGCGGCGTACAGCGACAACGGGTGGTTGGCGTTGTCGCCGACCTTGTACGGCATCTGTTGGTTGGCCCCGTATACCGAACTGGACGAGGCGTAGATCAGGTGCTCGACCGGGTAGCGCCGGCACATCTCCAGCAGGTTGAGAAACCCGCCGAGGTTGTTGTCCAGGTAAGTCTTGGGATTTTCCTGGGAATAACGCCCCCCGGCCTGGGCCGCGAGGTTGATCACCACCTGCGGCCGGGTCTGGGCGAACAACCGGGCGAGGGCTTCGGTATCGCTCAGGTCGAGGCGGTACAGCGGGAAAGGCCCCACTTGTTGTTCGACCCAGCGCACTCGGTCGTGCTTGAGTTGCGGATCGTAATAGTCGTTGAAGTTATCCAGCCCGGTGACTTGGTGCCCATCCTTGAGCAGGCGCAGAACGGTATGGGCGCCGATAAAGCCGGCAGCCCCGGTGATCAGGATATTCATCGGCAAAGTGCCCTCGGTGCACGGCAGGGCACGCCTGCAAGCGGGGCGGCGAAGGGCAGGCGAGTGGTCGGGGCGCCCGTCTGTACCGGGCCGCTGGCGCCGATACCAGAAATGCTGACATCCAAGGTTGTCACCTCGTCCGTGATGCAAAGAGTGAATGAGCATTTCTGCTCATTTTTTTAAGAACTGAATAGGCCCAAGCCTTTGGTGTGTTCTTTTTTTGACACTACCATAGAGGATTGTCGATTAATTGACGTTTTGCCGTGCTGTATAAATGACGACGAGGTCCGCGTTCTGTTTTTTTAATGGAATAATTTCTTTTGAATCAAAGAGATAAATTTGAAGGCTGACAGTGAAAAGTGTTGTCCCGGTTTCGGGGGGTAAAGGCCGGGCGGTTAAAAATTGCCGACGAACGGTAGAGCTCGAATGACGGAAAAAACCGGTTCGCTGGACGAAAAGCACGGGATTGGATCCGCATGCCGTTCTGGGCGCCAGTGCCTCGCGATGCGGCCGGCGGTGGGTTATCGAAGCAAAAAGTGTTGGAAATGATTGCTTTTCGGGCGCGGCGAAAAGCCTGTCGAGGCAGGTAGCGGCCGACCAAGGCTGTAGTAGCTTCAGACTAAAGTCGGGTGTGTAGGGTCGAGGCTATCTGCCACTATTGCCGGTCAACATTGACCCTATCAATTCAACTGGCCAGAGATGATTCGCCAGGTGGATTGCTATTGCTTTCTTTCATCCGCGTTACCGATGCACTGCTGGAGCTTTTCATGCGTCCCCCTTTTCCTTTGCTGCACTCCTACCGTCCCCTGGGTCTCGGCACCCTTTGCCTGTGCGCGGGTTTTACCGCCCAGGTCCAGGCCGCGGGCTTTTTCGAAGACAGCAGCGCCCGGCTCGAATCGCGCACGGTGTACTTCAACCGTGACTTCCGCGATGGCCACACCGGCAACGATCAAGGCGCCTCCAAACGCGAAGAGGCGGCCCAGGGCTTCATTCTCAACCTGCAATCGGGTTACACCGAAGGCACGGTCGGCTTTGGTATCGATGCGCTGGGCATGCTCGGCATCAAGCTCGATTCCAGCCCCGACCGCAGCAACAGCGGCCTGCTGCCGTCCAGCGGCCAGGACCCGCGGGGCTCCAAGGACCAGTACGCCAAGCTCGGCCTGACGGCCAAGGTGCGGGTGTCGCAGAGTGTGCTCAAGTACGGCGCGCTGCTGCCGGACCTGCCGCTGCTCAAGTACAACGACGGGCGCCTGCTGCCGACCATGTTCAACGGCGCCATGCTCACGTCCCGGGAGATCAAGGACCTGACCTTCATGACCGCGCGCCTGGACCGGTACACCGCCCGGGACTCCACGGACGCCCAGGACATTCGCGTGCACTGCAAGAACAAGCGTTACGCGTGCAACGTCACGGCCGACCATTTCGACATGTACGGCCTCGACTACAAGTTCAACGACCGCCTGACCGGGCAGTATCACTACGCAGAGCTGGAAGACATCTACCGCCAGCATTTCATCGGCCTGGTGGCCAACCAGCCGCTGGGCAGTGGCGTGCTGAAGGCCGACCTGCGCCTGCTCAAGAGTGCCGACAGCGGCGCCGAGCGTGCCGGCTCCATCGATAACCGCGCGCTGAGCGGCATGCTCGGCTACGCCATTGATGGCCATACCTTCAGTGCCGGCTGGCAGCGCATGAACGGCGAGAACTCGATGCCGTACCTCGATGGCAGCAACCCGTACCTGGTCAACTATGTGCAGGTCAACGACTTCGCTGCGGCCCAGGAGCGTTCCTGGCAACTGCGTTACGACTACGACTTCAAGGCCATCGGCATCAACGGTCTGAGCTTCCTGACCCGTTATGTCAGCGGCGACCATATCAAGGTCCCGGGCAGCGACCAGGAAGGCCGCGAGTGGGAACGCGACAGCGAACTCAAGTACGTGGTGCAGAGCGGCACCTTCAAGGACGTCAGCCTGCGCCTGCGCAACGCCACCTACCGCAGCAACTACGAGAAATACGCCCGCGACGTGGACGAGACGCGGCTGATCGTCAGCTACAACTTCTCGATCCTCTGAGTGCGCTAGCTGCGATCGGCAACGCAGTTGCCGCCAAACCTGAATCCGCGGTGTGTCAGACAGAACGCGGCGCCTGGCTTGCGATCGCTTCGCGATCGATCGCAGCCTCGCTGACGCTCGGCAGCGGCTACGGGATCGCAGTGTCATATCGCAATGTCGAAGGATCGCAGCGTCCTTGTAGCCGCTGCCGAGCCATGGCGAGGCTGCGATCGGCAACGCAGTTGCCGTAAAACCTGAATCCGCGGTGTATCAGGCAGAACGCGGCGCCTGGATTGCGACCGCTGCGCGATCGATCGCAGCCTCGCTGACGCTCGGCAGCGGCTACGGGATCGCAGTGTCATATCGCAATGCCGAAGGATCGCAGTGTCCTTGTAGCCGCTGCCGAGCCATGGCGAGGCTGCGATCGGCAACGCAGTTGCCGCCAAACCTGAATCCGCGGTGCGTTAGACAGAACACGTCGCCTGGCTTGCGACCGCTTCGCGATCGATCGCAGCCTCGCTGACGCTCGGCAGCGGCTACGGGATTGCAGTGTCATATCGCAATGCCGAAGGATCGCAGCGTCCTTGTAGCCGCTGCCGAGCTATGGCGAGGCTGCGATCGGCAACGCAGTTGCCGCCAAACCTGAATCCGCGTTGTGTCAGACAGAACGCGGCGCCTGGCTTGCGATCGCTGCGCGATCGATCGCAGCCTCGCTGATGCTCGGCAGCGGCTACGGGATCGCAGTGTCATATCGCAATGCCGAAGGATCGCAGCGTCCTTGTAGCCGCTGCCGAGCCATGGCGAGGCTGCGATCGGCAACGCAGTTGCCGCCAAACCTGAATCAGCGGTGCGTCAGACAGAACGCGGCGCCTGGCTTGCGATCGCTTCGCGATCGATCACAGCCTCGCTGACGCTCGGCAGCGGCTACAAGATCGCAGTGCCATAGGGACGTGTGTGTGCTAGAGCCAGTGCCAGAACCGGCTCCAGAACCCTCGGTTCAGTTCTTCCTTGCAGCCGGCGTATTGCCGGCCGTAGAGGTTGGAGCGGCTCTGCACCTTGCCGGCCACGCCCTGCAGCCAGGGCTTGGCGGCGTAGGTCTGGCGGCGGTAGCCGCCCCAGCCTTCGTGGTAGTTCAGGTACTGGCGGTAGGCGTCCTGCTTGGTCACGCCGTTGACCCGCCAGGTCTGGTCCATGTACCAGCCGATAAAGTCGGTGGCGTCGGCGAAATTGCTGCGGCTGGCCCAGTAGTTGTCGCCCTTGCGCTGGTAGTCGCCCCAGACTTCGTCCTTGGCCTGCGGGTAGCCGTAGGCGCTGGTGACCCGGCCCCAGGGAATCACCCAGAGCAGGTATTTGCGCGGCGCCTTGGCGTCCTGCTTGAAGCTCGACTCCTGGTAGATGATCGACAGCGGCACCTGGATCGGCACCCCCCATTTCTCTTCGGTGGCCTTGGCGGCTTTGTACCAGTCGCTTTTCTCGCGAAAGATCGCGCAGATGTCATTGGGGTTGGCGGGCGGCGCGGTCGCGCAGCCGGCCAGGAGAAAGGGCAGGACGAGGGCGGCACAGGTAAAACGGGTCAAGGGCAAGGCTCTGTTCGGGTCGTGCGGGGCGCCGGCAGGGCGCCCCTTCGATCAATTCAGTTGGTGGCGATAGGGCAGGTCCGGTCCGGTCTTGCCACAGGTCAGCGCCGCGGCGTGGATGGCGAACCGGAGCATCTGCTCGATCTGTTCGCGGCTCAACCGCGCCACAGCCTCCAGTGAATCCAGCTGCCGCTCGGTCAGCCAGGCGATCAGGGCCGCCTGGAAGGTGTCGCCGGCACCCACGGTGTCGGCCATCTTAATCGGCACGGCCGGTGCCGACCAGTGGCCATGTGCCCGGCTGAAGACCGTCGCGCCCTCTGCGCCGCGGGTCAGGAACACCAGTTGGCAATGATGGCGCAGCCAGCCTTCGATCACGTCCCGGGGCTCGCGGTCGGGGTAGAGCAGGTGCAGGTCCTCGTCGCTGACCTTGATCAGGTCGGCCAGAGCGGCCAGGGTCTCGATGCGCTGGCGCCACTGTTCGAGGTCCGGCGCGGGGTTGAGGCGCACATTGGGGTCGAGGCTGATCAGGCGCCGGCCACGCTCGCGCCGCACCAGCGCCAGCAGGGTGTCGGCGACCGGCTGCACCACCAGGGAAAACGAACCGACGTGCAGGCCACGCACCCGGCTGTCGAGCTCGGGCAGGTCGTCCAGGTGCAACTGGCGATCGGCGCAGCCTTCGCCCCGGAAGCTGTATTGCGGCACGCCGTCGGCGCCCAGCGCGACCATCGCCAGGGTGGTCGGGGCCGGGACGTCCAGCAGGTAGTCCGGGTTCACGCCTTCGTCGCGCAGCACCTGCCGCAGGCGCCGGCCCAGGTAGTCGGTGGACAGCCCGGCGAACAGCGCCGCGTCGACGCCCAGGCGTCGCAGGCCGACCGCGACATTGAATGGCGAACCGCCGGCAATCGCCTGGAAGTTGACCTGCGAGGCGCGCCCGCCGGCGTCGTCTTCGCTGAAAAAATCGAACAGTGCTTCACCGCAGACCAGGTACATAGTCACTCGCTCTTCAAAAGGGTTGCCACGTGCTGTTGGTAACGTTCATAGACCTGCTGGTAGGCCGCCACATGGGCGGCGATCGGCAGGGTTTCGCTGGCCGGGTCGAGTTTCACGCAGCGCTGGCACAGTTGCGCCAGGCTGTAGCGCTGTTCGCCGTCCGCGGAGCGGCACCAGGCCGCCTGGATCGCCGCGCCCAGGGCCGCGGCCTCGCTTTGCTCGGTACAGACCACCGGGGTGTGCATGATATCGGCGACCATCTGCCGCCACAGAGGACTTTTCGAACCGCCGCCGATCAGGCGGATGCGCTGGCTCTGCAAGCCGTTGCGGCGCAGCAGGTCGAGGCCGTAGCGCAGGCCGAAGGTGGTGCCTTCCAGTACCGCCCGGCACAGGTTGGCCTGGGTCAGGTTGTCCAGGGTCAGGCCCAGCAGGCTGCCGCTGGCCTGGGGCAGGGCCGGGACCCGCTCGCCATTGAGGAACGGCAGCATGCACACGCCCCCCGCACCGATCGGCGCCTCGGCGGCCCGTTGGTTGAAGCGCGCAAGGTCCAGCTCGAACAGCTCGCGCACCGCGCCGGTGGCGTTGGTCAGGTTCATGGTGCAGATCAGCGGCAGCCAGCCGCCGCTGGAGGAACAGAAGGTCGCCACCGCGGCGTCGCGGCTGACCCGCGGCTGCTCGGCGTAGGCGTACAGGGTGCCGGAGGAACCCAGGCTCATGGTGATGACCCCGGGCTGGATATTACCGGTGCCGATGGCGCCCAGCATGTTGTCGCCACCACCGCTGGAGACCCGCGCGGCGGGGTTGAGCCCCAGGCGTTCGGCGATTGCGGGCAGCAGGGTGCCCACCGGCCGGTCGGCCTCGATCAGTTCCGGCAAGGCGGCCTCCAGGCCCCCGTCCGGGTCGATGTGGCGCAACAGTTCCAGGTCCCACTGGCGGGTGCGCACGTTGAAATAGCCGGTGCCGGAGGCGTCGCCGTACTCGCTGCAGGCGCGTCCCGTCAGCCAGTAGTTCAGGTAGTCGTGGGGCAGCAGGATGCGCGCGATGCGCTGGAACAGCTGGGGATGGCGTTCTCGGGTCCACAGCAGCTTGGAGACGGTGTAGCCGGGAGCGATCGCCACGCCGAGGCGCTCCAGGGAACCCTGTTCGCCCCCCAGGTATTCCAGCAGGCGCCGGTTCTGCTCGCTGGACTCGGTGTCGCACCAGAGCTTGGCCGGGCGCAGGACCCGGCCCTGGCGATCGAGCAGGACCAGGCCGTGCTGCTGGCCCGACACGCCGAGGCCGAGGATCTCCTGGCCGCTGACCCCGGCCGCCTGCAACGCCCGCCGGGTGGCCAGGGCGAACGCCTCGCACCATTGCTCGACGTCCTGTTCGCGGCGGCCGTTGGCGCCGCTGATCAGGCTGTGCGGCGCGGCGCCCAGGCCCAGCACGTCGCCGCTGGCGACGTCGAGGATCAGCGCCTTGGTGCCCTGGGTGCCGCAGTCGATGCCGAGGTATAGCTGTCGTTTGGTCATGGATGAACCTGTGCAAAATTCAACTCGGGGCCGCTGTGGGAGCCGGGTTGCCTTGAGATCGCTGCGCCCGTGCCGGGCGATCGCAGCCTCGCTGGCGCTCGACAGCGGCTACATACATACCGCGCCCGTAGCCGCTGCCGAGCCTGGGCGAGGCTGCGATCGGCAACGCAGTTGCCGCGAAACCTGAATCCGCGGTGTGCCAGGCAGAACGCGTCGCCTGGCTTGCGACCGCTTCGTCGGAATGCCGCCCAAACCGATCGCAGCCTCGCTGGTGCTCGACAGCGGCTACATGCATACCGCGCCTGTAGCCGCTGCCGAGCCTGGGCGAGGCTGCGATCGGCAACGCAGTTGCCGCGAAACCTGCGCTCACGATGCGTCAGGCGTAGCGCGTTGCTACGCCAACACCCGCTCCAGGGTGCGGGTCACGCCGTTTTCCCGCAGGTCATTGAAGCAGCGCTCGAAGGCTTCGACAAAGGCCGGCGACTGGGGAATGGCGCCGCCGAAGATTTCCTCGACCGCCAGCAGGCGCTGGCTGACCCGCGCCTCGTCCGTCACCAGCGCCTGGCAGAACGCCGCGCGTGGATCGGGAATCGCATAGCGCTCGCCGTTCTCGTCGACGCCCCTGAGGTACAGGGCCCAGGCCGCGATCACCAGGGCGGCGCGTTCGGGGTCGCCGCCGTCGGCGAGCAGGCGGTTGATGGTCGGCACGCTGAACTTGGGCAGCTTCGACGAGCCGTCCGAGCAGACCCGCTCCAGCTGGTCGGCGATCGCCCGGTTGGAGAAGCGCGCCACCAGGGTGTCCTTGTAGGCGGCCAGGTCGATGCCCGGCACCGGTGCCAGTTGCGGGGTCACGTCGAGGTCCATGTAGGCGCGGATGAAGGCCACGAACAGCGGGTCGGCCATGGCCTGGTGGACAAACCGGTAGCCCTTGAGGAACCCCAGGTAGGTCAGCGCCAGGTGGCTGCCGTTGAGCAGCTTGATCTTCATCTCTTCATAGGGCGTGACGTCGTCGGTGAACTGCACCCCGACCTTTTCCCAGGCCGGCCGGCCGTTGACGAACTTGTCTTCCAGCACCCATTGCACGAACGGCTCGCAGACCACCGGCCAGGCATCGTCGACGCCGTGCTGGTCGTGCAGCTGCAAGCGGTGGGCGATGCTGGTCATCGGGGTGATGCGGTCGACCATGGCGTTGGGGAATCCGACGTGGGCGGCGATCCAGTCGTGCAGTTCGGGATCGCGCAGGGCGGCGAAGGCCAGCAGCGCCTTGCGCGTCACCGCGCCGTTGTGCGGCAGGTTATCGCAAGACATCAGGGTAAAGGCCGGAGTACCGGCCGCCCGGCGCCGGGCCAGGGCCGCGCAGAGAAAGCCGAACACGGTCCGCGGCTGCCGCGGGTGCGCCAGGTCGTGCTGGATCTGTGGCAGGTGGGCCATGAATTCGCCGCTGCTGTCGTCGATGCAGTAGCCGCCCTCGGTGATGGTCAGGGAGACGATGCGGATCCGTGGGTCGGCCAGTTTGTCGATCAGCGCCTGGGCATCATCCTCGGCCAGCAGCATGTCGCGGATTGCGCCGATCACCCGCACTTCGCTGGCCTCGTCGTCGCCCAGCTCGAACAGGGTGAACAGGTAGTCCTGGTCGGCCAGGTCGTCGCGCGCGCGGCGGTCCTCGGCGCGCAGGCCGACCCCGCAGATGCCCCAGTCCAGGCCTTCGCCGCGGTTCATCAGGGCGTCGGTGTAATAGGCCTGGTGGGCGCGGTGGAAGCCGCCCACGCCGATATGCGCCATGCCTTGCCGGACCTCGGCCAGGGCGTAGGCCGGCACCCGCACTTCGGGAGCCAGGCGGTCAAGGTTGTGTCGGTTCAGTTTCATCGTGGGTTCTCGGTTGATCAGGCGGCGGCGCGCAGGGTTCTGGCCACGGCCACGCCGGTGGCATCGAACAGGTGGCAGTGCTCGGGGTCCAGCTTGAGCGCCAGTTGCTGGCCGTAGGCGCTGGCCAGGTCGCCGCGGATGCGCAGGGTCAGGGCTTCGTCGGACGCCGTGCGCACATGGCAGAAGGTGTCGCTGCCCAGGCGCTCGCTGACGTCGGCGGTGACCTGCAGGGTGCAGTCGCCGGGCCGGGCCAGTTCCAGGTGCTCGGGACGGATGCCCAGGGTCACCGGGCTGCCAAGGCTCAGGTGGGCGGCGTTGTGTGGCAGGCGGACGCGGGTGCCGGCGTCCAGCTCGACCTCGCAGCCGAGGTCGTCGATCCGGCCGACCTTGCCCTTGAGAAAGCCCATTTTCGGCGTGCCGAGAAAACCGGCGACGAACAGGTTGGCCGGGCGGTGGTACAGCTCCAGCGGCGAGCCGACCTGTTCCACGCGGCCGCCATTGAGCACCACCACCTTGTCGGCCAGGGTCATGGCTTCGACCTGGTCGTGGGTCACGTAGATCATGGTCGCCTGCAGCTCTTTGTGCAGGCGCGCCAGTTCCAGGCGCATCTGCACCCGCAGCGCGGCGTCGAGGTTGGACAGCGGCTCGTCGAACAGGAAGATCTTCGGGTTGCGCACGATGGCCCGGCCGATGGCCACACGCTGGCGCTGGCCGCCGGACAGTTGCTTGGGCTTGCGCTCGAGCATCGGCCCCAGTTCGAGGATGCGCGCCGCCTCGTCGACCTTCTGCTGCACCTCGGCCTTGGCCACGCCGGCCAGGTCCAGGGCGAACGACATGTTCTTGCGCACGCTCATGTGCGGGTACAGGGCGTAGGTCTGGAACACCATGGCCAGGTCGCGCTTGGCCGGGCTGACCTCGGTGATGTCGCGGCCATCGAGCTCGATGCTGCCGCCGCTGACATCCTCGAGGCCGGCGATCAGCCGCAGCAGGGTGGATTTGCCGCAGCCGGACGGGCCGACGAAGACCACGAACTCGCGGTCGTTCACCTCCAGGTCGATGCCCTTGATGATGGAAAACCCCTCGAAGCCTTTTTGCAGGTTGTTGATTTTCAGGTGAGCCATGGAATCTCTCCGGATTGCATAATTTCGTCGTAGCCGCTGCCGAGCCTGCGAGGCTGCGATCGGCCGCGCAGCGGACGTGCTCTGGAAGGCCGCGAAGAGTCTTCGGGCCTTATCGGGTATCGGGTTACCTGTTACTTCACCGCGCCGAAGGACAGGCCGCGCACCAGTTGCTTCTGGCTGATCCAGCCGATGATCAGGATCGGCGCGCAGGCCAGGGTCGAGACGGCCGAGAGCTTGGCCCAGAACAGGCCCTCGGGGCTGGAGTAGGAGGCGATCAGCGCGGTCAGCGGCGCGGCGTTGGACGAGGTCAGGTTGAGTGACCAGAACGCCTCGTTCCAGCACAGGATCAGCGACAGCAGCACGGTGGACGCCAGGCCGCCCTTGGCGATGGGCAGCAGCACCCGGAGCATTTCCTGGCTGAGCGTTGCGCCATCCAGCCGTGCGGCCTCGAGGATGTCCCGGGGGATGTCCTTGAAGTAGGTGTAAACCATCCAGACCACGATCGGCAGGTTGATCAGGGTGTAGATCGCGATCAGCGCCAGGCGCGTGTCCAGCAGGCCGAAATGCTTGGCCAGCAGGTAGATCGGCATCAGCACGCCCACCGGCGGCAGCATCTTGGTTGACAGCATCCACAGCAGGGTGCGCTTGGTGTTGCGGGTCTCGTAGAAGGCCATGGAGTAGGCCGCCGGCACCGCGATCAGCAGGCACAACGCGGTGGCGCTGAACGAGATCGCCACCGAGTTCCAGGCGAAGGCCAGGTAGTTGCTGCGCTCGTTGATGTGCAGGTAATTCTCCAGCGTCGGCGTGAAGATGAACTGCGGCGGCGTGGCGAAGGCGTCGATTTCGGTCTTGAAGCTGGTCAGCAGCATCCAGAAGATCGGGAAGAAGATCAGGATGGCGACGATCCAGGCCAGGGTGCCGAGCAGCAGGCTGTGCAGGCGGCGGGATTGTTGCAGGGTCATGGCGCGCACCTCAGGGCTTGTCAGTCAGGTTTTTGCCGAGCATGCGCACCAGCACGATCGCGGCGATGTTGGCGATGACCACGGCGATCAGGCCGCCGGCCGACGCCATGCCGACGTCGAACTGCACCAGCGCCTGGTTGTAGATCAGGTAGGCGAGGTTGGTCGAGGCGTAGCCCGGGCCACCGTTGGTGGTGGTGAAGATTTCGGCGAACACCGAGAGCAGGAAGATGGTCTCGATCATCACCACCACCGCGATCGGCCGCGCCAGGTGCGGCAGGGTCAGGTGCCAGAAGATCGCCAGGGGCCCGGCACCGTCCAGGCGCGCCGCCTCCTTCTGTTCCTGGTCCAGGGACTGCATGGCGGTCATCAGGATCAGGATCGCGAACGGCAGCCACTGCCAGGACACGATGACGATGATCGACAGCAGCGGGTAGTGCGCCAGCCAGTCCACCGGCTGGGCGCCGAACAGCTTCCACACGGCGGCGAGGATCCCCGACACCGGGTGGAAGATCAGGTTCTTCCAGATCAGCGCGCCCACCGTGGGCATGATGAAGAACGGCGAGATCAGCAGCACCCGGACGATGCCGCGGCCGAAGAACTCGCTGGCTTCCAGCAGGGCGCTGATCAGCACCCCGAACACCACGCTGATCGCCAGCACGCTGCCCACCAGCAGCAGGGTGTTGCCGGCCCCGGGCAAAAAGCCCGAGTCAGTGAGGAAGTAGCTGAAGTTCTCCAGCCCCACGAACTGGTTTTCTCCGGGGTACAGCAGGTTGTAGCGGATCAGCGAGAAGTACAGGGTCATGCCCAGCGGCACGATCATCCACAGCAGCAACAGCGCCACCGAGGGGCTGACCAGGAACCAGCCGGGGTTGGCCGGGCGGCGCTTGCGCGCGGCCCGGGGTATTTCCAGATGAGCGTTGGCAGTCGAAGTATTCATGACGATCACAACCGTTCAGGTGTGTTTCCCGTAGGAGCGAGGCTTGCCCGCGATGAACGATGACGCGCTTATCGGATAGACCGTGGTGCGGCTATCGCGGGCAAGCCTCGCTCCTACAGGTACGGGATTAGGGGGTTACTTGGGGTAGCCGGCGCGTTTCATTTCGCGTTCGGTGGTCTGCTGCGCCGCGGCCAGGGCCTGGTCGACCGTGCTCTGGCCGATCAGGGCGGCGGAGAACAGCTTGCCGACCTGGGTGCCGATGGCCTGGAACTCGGGGATGGTCACCAGTTGGATGCCGATGTAGGGCACTGGCTTGAGGGTCGGCCGGGTCGGGTCGGCGACCTTCAGCGATTCCAGGGTCACCCGGGCGAATGGCGCGGCCTGCATATAGGCCTCGCTGTAGGTCGAGGCGCGGGTGCCGGGCGGCACGTTGGCGATACCGTCCTTCTCGGCGACCAGGGCGCCGTATTCCCTGGAGGTGGCCCAGGTGGCGAAGGTCCGCGCCGCGTCCTTGGCCTTGGAGCTGGTAGGGATCGCCAGCGCCCAGGAGTACATCCAGGCGCTGCCCTTGTCGGTGACCTGGTGCGGCGCATAGGCAAAGCCGACGTGGTCGCTGACCTTGCTCTGCGATTTGTCGGTGACGAACGAACCGGCGACGCTGGCGTCGACCCAGATCGCGCACTTGCCGCTGTTGAACAGCGCCAGGTTTTCGTTGAAACCGTTGCTGGAGGCGCCGGGCGGGCCGGCCTTTTTCATGGTGTCGACGTAGAAGGTCAGGGCGTTCTTCCACTCCGGCCCATTGAATTCGGGCTGCCACTGCTCGTTGAACCAGCGCGCGCCGAAACCGTTGGCCAGGGTGGTGATCAGGGCCATGTTCTCGCCCCAGCCGGCCTTGCCACGCAGGCAGATGCCGTATTGCTCCTGCCCGGGATTATTGAGTTTGCCGGCGAATTCGCCGATCTGCTCCCAGGTCGGGCGTTCGGGCATCTGCAGGCCGGCGGCCTGGAACAGGTCGGTGCGGTAGTAGGTCATCGAGCTTTCGGCGTAGAACGGCAGGGCGTACAGCGTGCCCTTGGCCGACAGGCCTTGGCGCACCGCGGGGAAAATGTCTTCCAGGTCGTAGGCGGCGGGCAGGTCCTTCATCGGTTCCAGCCAGCCCTTGGCACCCCAGAGTGCGGCTTCGTACATGCCGATGGTCAGCACGTCGAATTGTCCGCCCTGGGTGGCGATGTCGGTGGTCAGGCGCTGGCGCAGCACGTTCTCTTCGAGTACCACCCAGTTGAGCTGGATGTCCGGGTGTTCGCTCTCGAAGGCCTTGGAGAGTTTCTGCATGCGGATCATGTCGCTGTTGTTGACGGTGGCGATGGTCACCGTCTGGGCGCCGAGGCTGACGCCGCTCAAGGTCATGCAGGTGGTGACGAGCAGGGCTTTGACACAGGGTTTCATCGTGCACTCCTCTTCCGCACCCGCAGGCCGCGAAAGGCTGGTTATTGTTGTTGTTTCTTCCGGATGCCGGGAAGAATGTGAGGCTGATTACAAGCCTTCGACGACCACGCTGACAAATCATCCCTGACACTTGAATCGGTACTTTTTTGCACTGGGCAGAAATCGATTTCGGCGCGCGAGCCGCAACAGGCGGGGGCTCGCCCGGCCGGGGCGGGCAAAACGCGGGAGATTGCGTATCGGTTTTTGCCCGGGGCGAGCGGGTGCAGGAAGGGCCGCGGCGCGGTCCGCTGGAACGGGACCGCGCCTGGAGGGAGGGGTCAGAAGGAGTAGGTGGCGGACAGGATCGCCGCGCGCGCGTCGCCGTATTCGATGGCCGAGGAGCGAGCGTCGCTGCCGGCCTGCTGGCGGACCCGCTCGACGTAGTCCTTGTCGAACAGGTTGTTGACGTTCAGTTGCAGGTCGAGGTCGCGGTTGACCTTGTAACCGAGCATCGCGTTATGCACCCAGTAGGCATCCAGTTTGGCCTTGGTGCTGGAGCTGACGTTGCGCTCGCTGACATAGCGCGTGCCGTAGCCCAGGGTCCAGCCGGCCGGCAGTTCGTAGGTGGTCCACAGGTTGAGCGAGCGCGGCGGCGTGTTGCCCAGGGCCTGGCCCTTGCGGGCGATGCCGGAAGCGGTGTTCGCCGCCTTGAGGATCTCGCTGTCGAGGAAGGTGTAGTTGGCGAACACATCCCATTGCTCGGTGACGTGGCCGGTCAGGCCCAGTTCCACGCCCTGCACCCGCTGCTTGCCGGCCAGCTGGGTCGAACCGTCGGCCATGGTTTCCCGGGCGTTGCTCTTTTCCACGCGAAACAGCGCGGCGTCCAGTTCCAGGCGCTTGTCCAACAGCGCCCACTTGGTGCCCAGTTCCCAGGTCTCGTTCTTCTCCGGCGCCAGGTCCTCGGTGTTGGCGCTCAGGCCGCCGCCGGTGGAGGCAAGGTTCTCCGCGGAAGGGTTGAAGGAGTTGCCCCAGGCCGCATAGATCCGGCCGTTCTCGCTGGGCTTGAACACCAGCCCGGTGCGCGCGCTGACCTTGGCGTCGTCGGCGGCGCGTTTCGCGGTTTTTACCTGGGCGCCGGAGTAGCTGTCGGCCTTGCCGCGGACTTTGTCGTAGCGCAGCCCCAGGTTGAGGTCCCATTGCTCGTGCAGGGCGATGTTGTCGAACAGGTACAGCGCCTGGTCCGTCAGCCGGGTCTCGGTGTAGCCGCTGGCGGCCTTGCGCAGCGGGCCGTTCCAGCGGCCGGGCGGGTTGCCCAGGGCATAGCCGTCGCGCGGGTACAGGGCTGTGCCCAGGCCATGGTTGTAGGTCTTGAGGTCCAGGGTTTCGTGGGACAGCTCCAGGCCTGTGGTCACTTCGTGGCGCATGCCGGCGAACTCGAAGCCGCCGATCAGGTTGCTCTGGTTGATCCACATCTCGGTGGTGGCGTCGCGTCCGTAGGCCTGGGGCCCGGCGGGGCGGTAGCGGCCCGCGGGCACGCCGCTGGTGTTGGCGTGCGAGGCCGAGACGATGGTGTCGCGGTCGGTGCGGCTGTAGCGCGTGAGGTTCTGCAGGCGCAGGTTGTCGTTGAAGTCGTGTTCGAAATCGGCGGTGAAGGTGTTCTGCTCGATCTCTTCCTTGTCGAGGTTTTTCCAGCCGAAATAGCCATCGCGTTTGGCCCCGGCCAGCTTCTTGCCGTCGCGCGCCGGCACGCCGTAGTCGGGCAGGTTGTCGTCGCTCTGGTGGAAGGCGCTCAGGGTCAGGCGGGTGCTGTCGCTCAGGCCCAGGCGCAGCGACGGCGCGATGCCCCAGCGCTGGCGATCGATCTTCTCGCGGCCGGGCACGGCGTTCTGATGGGTCATCAGGTTGAGCCGCACGGCGCTGTCGTGGCCGACGCCTGCCAGCGGCTGGTTGCTGTCCAGGGTCAGGCGGTAATAGTCGTCGGTGCCGAGGCTGCCGCCCAGGCGGGTGAACGCCTGGTCGCGCGGCTGCTTGCTGACCACGTTGATGCTGCCGCCGGTGGTGCCGGCGCCGCCGAATACCGAGTTGGGGCCCTTGATCACCTCCACCTGCTCGACGTTGAAGGTGTCGGAGCGGCTGGTCTGCGCGCTGTCGCGCAGGCCGTCGATCTGCATATTGCTGTTGGCCGAGAAGCCGCGGATGTTGATGCTGTCCCCGGAGCCGCCACCGCCTTCGCCGGCATTGAAGGTGATCCCGGACACGTTCGACAGCACCTGGCGCAGGCTCAGGGCCTGTTGCTCCTGGATCAGCTTGGGCGGCACCACGGTGATGGTCTGCGGGGTGTCCAGCAACGGCGCCACGTATTTGGCCGAGGCGGAGCGTTCGGTTCGGTAGCCCGGTTGTTCGGCTTCGACCTTGATGTTGTCCAGTTGCAGGGATTTCTCTCGTTCCGCGGCTTCGGCCAGGCCGGCGCCCGAGGCGAGGGCCAGGCCCAGGGTAGAGGCCAGCAGGCGGTGTGGCGGCAAGGCGGTGGGGGCTTTCGCGTGCATGGGAAACGCTCTCTTTTTAGTGAGAGTGAATCCTATTTGAGATTAATTATTAAAAAGAGATCGCCAGGATTGGCTGGGAGTTATCCGGTAGATTTTGGGAAATTTCGCGATGGAACTCTGTAAAAGTCGTCAATCTGCATAAGACTTGGCTGTAGTCAGCCAAAAGCCCACTGGATTTTTACCGGTCACTGCCTAAGATGGCCGGCCTGTCCCTCGATGCCGGAAGCCCTGACGCGCGATGTCGGAAAAAGACACCATCTCCATGCAACTGGTGCGCGAAGCGCTGCTGCAAAGCTGCGAACCCGGCGCTGCCACCGAAGAAGTACTGAACAAGGTCGGCATCGACCCGGCCCGGCTGGACGTCAGCGCCGCGCGGGTGCCGGCGACCGCTTATGCGCGCCTGTGGCGTCTGCTGGCGCGGCGCCTGGACGACGAGTTCTTCGGCATGGACCCGCGCAAGCTGAAGTCCGGCAGCCTGGCGTTTCTCTGTCGCAGCGCCATGGCCCAGCCGAACCTGGCGGCGGGGCTGGCGTCCGGCCTGGGGTTCCTGTCACTGATGCTCGAACTCCTGCCGGCGCAACTGGTGCGCCAGCAGAGCCTGGCGGAAATAGTCCTGCTCGAAGACGAGCAGCCGCCGCGCCGGGCCTTTGCCTATTTCACCTACTGGATGATCGTCCACGGCGTGGCCTGCTGGCTGGCCGGGCGGCGCATCCCGATCCTGGCCATCGAGCTGCGGTGCGCGCAGCCGGATTTCTGCGACGACTATCAGGTGATGTTCTCGCAGAACCTGCGCTTCGACCGCCCGCGCACGCGGATGATCATCGCCGCCGATTGCCTGGACCTGCCGATCAAGCGCAGCGTCGAGGAGCTCAAGCGCTTCCTGGCCCAGGCGCCGGCCAACATCCTGGTCAAGTACCGCGACCCGCAGAGCCTGGCCAGCCGCATCCGCCACGACCTGCGCCAGCTGCCCGCGGCGCAGTGGCCGGAAACCGAGAGCCTGGCCCACAGCCTGTGCATGTCGGCCTCGACCCTGCGCCGGCGCCTGGCGGAAGAAGGGCAGACTTACCAGGGCCTCAAGGACGGCGTGCGCAAGGAGCTGGCAATTACTTGGCTGGCCGAGCCGCAGATCAGCTTCACCGAGATCGCCGCCCGGCTCGGCTTCGCCGACGCCAGCTCGTTCTACAAGGCCTTTCGCAAATGGTCCGGCTCCAACCCCGGGCACTACCGCAGCCTGATCCTCAACGACCCTGCCTGATACACCCTGGCCCTTGTAGCCGCTGCCGAGCCATAGCGAGGCTGCGATCGGCAACGCAGTTGCCGCCAAACCTGAATCCACGGTGTGCCAGACAGAACGCGTCGCCTGGCTTGCGACCGCTGCGCGATCGGTCGCAGCCTCGCTGGCGCTCGGCAGCGGCTACAGGATCGCAGCGTCAGAGGAGCGCAACGTCAGAGGAGCGCAACGTCAGAGGAGCGCAACGTCGAAGGATCGCAGTACCTGTGTAGCCGCTGCCGAGCCATAGCGAGGCTGCGATCGGCAACGCAGTTGCCGCCAAACCTGAGCGCGCGGTGTGCCAGATAGAATGCGCCGTCTGGATTGCGACCGCTTCGCGCTCGATCGCAGCCTCGCTGGCGCTCGACAGCGGCTACAGGATCGCAGCGTCAGAGGAACGCAATGTCGAAGGCTCGCAGTACCTGTGTAGCCGCTGCCGAGCCATGGCGAGGCTGTGATCGGCAACGCAGTTGCCGCCAAACCTGAATCCACGGTGTGCCAGACAGAACGCGTCGCCTGGCTTGCGACCGCTTCGCGCTCGATCGCAGCCTCGCTGGCGCTCGACAGCGGCTACAGGATCGCGGCGTCAGAGGAGCGCAATGTCGAAGGATCGCAGTACCTGTGTAGCCGCTGCCGAGCCATGGCGAGGCTGTGATCGGCAACGCAGTTGCCGCCAAACCTGAGCTCGCGGTGTGCCAGATAGAATGCGCCGTCTGGCTTGCGATCGCTGCGCGATCGATCGCAGCCTCGCTGGCGCTCGACAGCGGCTACAGGATCGCAGCGTCAGAGGAGCGCAACGTCGAAGGATCGCAGTACCTGTGTAGCCGCTGCCGAGCCACAGCGAGGCTGCGATCGGCAACGCAGTTGCCGCCAAACCTGAGCGCGCGGTGTGCCAGATAGAACGCGTCGCCTGGCTTGCGACCGCTTTGCGCTCGATCGCAGCCTCGCTGGCGCTCGGCAGCGGCTACAGGGCTACAGGACGCCATGGCCCATGGCCTTCTTGGCCAAACCAGTCACGCAACTTGAAAGCTTTGACCATTGTCCCGCCAGGGCCGTGGCGCCAGTATCTGCCTGTTGTTCCCATCCTAATAAGAACAGTGAGGGATTCTGGCGATGCGCGATTACTTGTCTGCCACTGCACACTTCAATTACCAGCACAGCGTCGATGCGGCCCTGCAGGGTTCGCTGGCGGCGCTCAATGCCTGTGTCGAATGCTGTGACCGGCACGCCTTGCCGGGGCGCATCGCGCTGTTCTGGGAGGGCCGCGACGGCAGTAGCGCCACCTACACCTTCAGCGAGTTGCAAGACCAGGCCGCGCGTTTCGCCAACTTCCTGCTGGCCCAGGGCGTGCAGAAGGGCGACAGGGTCGCCGGCCTGTTGCCGCGCAATGTCGAGCTGCTGATCGCGGTGTTCGCCACCTGGCGCATCGGCGCGGTCTACCAGCCGCTGTTCACCGCCTTCGGCCCCAAGGCCATCGAGCATCGCCTGGGCAGCTCCGGGGCCAAGGTGGTGGTGACCGACGCGGTCAACCGGCCGAAGCTCGCCGAGGTCGCCGACTGCCCGACCATCGTCACAGTCGCCGGGGCCAAGGGCCAGGGCATCGTCCGTGGCGACTTCAGTTTCTGGGCCGAGCTGGCCAACTACCCCGCGCAGTGCGAGCCGGTGCTGCTCACTGGTGAAGACCCGTTCCTGCTGATGTTCACCTCGGGCACCACCGGCCCGTCCAAATCGCTGTACGTGCCGCTCAAGGCCATCGTCGCGTTCCAGAACTACACCCGCGACGCGGTGGACCTGCGCCCCGAAGACGCGTTCTGGAACGTTGCCGACCCGGGCTGGGCCTATGGCATCTACTTTGGCGTCACCGGCCCGCTGGGCATGGGCCACCCGATCACCTTCTACGATGGTCCCTTCACCCTGGAAAGCACCTGCCGGGTGATCAACAAATACGGCATCACCAACCTCACCGGATCGCCCACCGCCTACCGCCTGCTGATCGCCGGCGGCGACGAATTCGCCCGCTCGATCAAGGGCCGGCTGCGCATTGTCAGTAGCGCCGGCGAGCCGCTGAACCCCGAGGTGATCCGCTGGTTCGCCGACCACCTGGGCGTGGTGATCCACGACCACTACGGCCAGACCGAGCTGGGCATGGTCCTGTGCAACCACCACGGCCTGGAGCACCCGGTGCATGTCGGCGCCGCCGGTTTCGCCTCGCCGGGCCACCGCATCGTGGTGCTCGACGACAACTACCAGGAACTCTCGGTGGGCCAGCCGGGGATCCTCGCCATCGACCGCAGCCAGTCGCCGATGTGCTGGTTCAACGGCTACCACGGCGTGGTGACCAAGGCCTTCGTCGGCAACTATTACCTGAGCGGCGACACCGTGGAGCTGAACCCGGACGGCAGCATCAGCTTCGTCGGGCGCAGCGACGACGTGATCACCACCTCCGGTTACCGGGTCGGCCCGTTCGACGTGGAGAGCGCGCTGATCGAGCACCCGGCGGTGGTCGAGGCGGCGGTGATCGGCAAGCCCGATCCGGAGCGCACCGAGCTGGTCAAGGCCTTCGTCGTGCTCAGCCCGCAATACCGTGCGGCCCCGGAACTGGCCGAAGAGCTGCGCCAGCACGTGCGCAAGCGCCTGGCCGCGCACTCGTACCCCCGTGAAATCGAATTTGTCAGCGAGTTGCCGAAAACCCCAAGCGGCAAATTGCAGCGCTTTATCTTGCGCAACCAGGAAATCGCCAAGGCTCAAGAGGCCGCGGCGCACACAGCTTCGGCTTGAACAACGTCAGGAACGTGCAATGCAGATCGAAAACAAGGTTTTTCTCGTCAGCGGCGGGGCCTCGGGCCTCGGCGCGGCCACCGCGCAGATGCTGGTCAAGGCCGGCGCCAAGGTGATGCTGGTGGACCTCAACGCCGAAGCCGTGGCGGCCAGGGCGCAAGCGCTCGGCTGCCAGAGCACGGTCGCCGACATCAGCAGCGAAGCCGCTGCCGAGGCGGCGGTGCAGGCCACGCTCAAGGCCTTCGGCGGTTTGCATGGGCTGGTCAACTGCGCCGGCATCGTGCGCGGCGAGAAGATCCTCGGCAAGAACGGTCCCCATGCGCTGGCCAGCTTCAACCAGGTGATCAACGTCAACCTGATCGGCAGTTTCAACCTGCTGCGCCTGGCCGCCGCGGCCATCGCCGAGAGCGAGCCGAACGCCGACGGCGAGCGCGGGGTGATCATCAACACCGCCTCGGTGGCGGCGTTCGACGGGCAGATCGGCCAGGCCGCCTACGCCGCGTCCAAGGGCGCCATCGCCAGCCTGACCCTGCCGGCCGCCCGCGAGCTGGCGCGCTTCGGCATCCGCGTGATGACCATCGCCCCGGGCATTTTCGAAACCCCGATGATGGCCGGCATGACCCCGGAAGTACGCGACTCCCTGGCCGCCGGCGTACCGTTCCCGCCACGCCTGGGCAAGCCGGACGAATACGCCGCGCTGGTCGGGCATATCATCGGCAACAGCATGCTCAACGGCGAGGTGATCCGTCTCGACGGCGCCTTGCGCATGGCCGCCAAGTAAGGAGGATTGACCATGAACCACGATCCGATCGTTATCGTCAGCGCTGTCCGCACCCCCATGGGCGGCTTCCAGGGCGAATTGAAAAGCCTGACCGCGCCGCAACTCGGCGCCGCCGCCATCAAGGCCGCGGTGGAGCGCGCCGGGGTCGCCAGCGACGCCGTCGATGAAGTGCTGTTCGGCTGTGTGCTGCCCGCCGGCCTCGGCCAGGCACCGGCGCGCCAGGCCGCGCTGGGCGCCGGGTTGGACAAGTCGACCCGCTGCACCACCGTCAACAAGATGTGCGGCTCGGGCATGGAGACCACCATCCTGGCCCACGACATGCTGCTCGCCGGCAGCGCCGAGGTGGTGATCGCCGGCGGCATGGAAAGCATGTCCAACGCGCCGTACCTGCTGGACCGCGCCCGCAGCGGCTACCGCATGGGCCATGGCCGGGTGCTGGACTCGATGTTCCTCGACGGCCTCGAAGACGCCTACGACAAGGGCCGCCTGATGGGCACCTTCGCCGAGGATTGCGCCCAGGACCACGGCTTCAGCCGCGAGGCCCAGGACGCCTTCGCCATTGCCTCGACCACCCGCGCCCAGCAGGCCATCGAGGACGGCAGCTTCAAGGCCGAAATCGTCCCGCTGACCGTGACCGTGGGCAAGGAGCAGGTGCTGATCAGCCACGACGAACAGCCGCCAAAGGCCAAGCTGGACAAGATCGCCTCGCTGAAACCGGCGTTTCGCGACGGCGGCACGGTGACGGCGGCCAACTCCAGTTCGATCTCCGACGGCGCCGCGGCGCTGGTGCTGATGCGCCAGTCCCAGGCGCAACGGCAGGGCCTGAAGCCGCTGGCGGTGATCCATGGCCACGCGGCGTTCGCCGACACCCCGGGGCTGTTCCCGGTGGCGCCCATCGGCGCGATCAGGAAGCTGCTGAAGAAGACCGGCTGGTCGCTGGAGCAGGTCGATCTGTTCGAGATCAACGAAGCCTTCGCCGTGGTCGCCATGGCCGCCATGACCCAGCTGGAAATTCCCCATGCCAGGCTCAACGTCCACGGCGGCGCCTGCGCCCTGGGCCACCCGATCGGAGCGTCCGGCGCGCGGATCATCGTGACCCTGCTCTCGGCCCTGCGCCAGAAAGGCCTGAAGCGTGGCGTCGCGGCGATCTGCATCGGCGGCGGCGAAGCCACGGCCCTGGCCGTCGAATGCCTGTATTGAGGAGCGGCCATGTTGCCCGATGACGAACAACAGCAGATCAGCGACGCGGCCCGGCAGTTTGCCCAGGAGCGTCTGAAACCCTTCGCCGCCGAGTGGGACCGCGAGCACCGCTTCCCCAGGGAAGCCATCGCCGAGATGGCCGAGCTGGGCTTTTTCGGCATGCTGGTGCCGGAGCAGTGGGGCGGCTGCGACACCGGTTACCTGGCCTACGCCATGGCCCTGGAAGAGATCGCCGCCGGCGACGGCGCCTGCTCGACCATCATGAGCGTGCACAACTCGGTGGGCTGCGTGCCGATCCTCAAGTTCGGCAGCGACGAGCAGAAGGAGCGTTTCCTCAAGCCCCTGGCCAGCGGCGCGATGCTCGGCGCCTTCGCCCTGACCGAGCCCCAGGCCGGTTCCGACGCCAGCAGCCTGAAGACCCGGGCCCGGCGCGATGGCGATCATTACGTGCTCAACGGCAGCAAGCAGTTCATCACCTCCGGGCAGAACGCCGGGGTGGTGATCGTGTTCGCGGTCACCGACCCGAGTGCCGGCAAGCGCGGCATCAGTGCCTTTATCGTGCCGACCGATGCGCCGGGCTACAGCGTCGCGCGGGTCGAGGACAAGCTCGGCCAGCACGCGTCCGACACCTGCCAGATCCTCTTCGAGGATGTGAAGGTGCCGGTGGCCAACCGCCTGGGCGAGGAGGGCGAGGGCTACAAGATCGCCCTGGCCAACCTCGAAGGCGGCCGCGTGGGCATCGCCTCGCAAGCGGTGGGCATGGCCCGTGCGGCCTTCGAGGCGGCCCGCGACTACGCCCGGGAGCGGCAGAGCTTCGGCAAGCCGATCATCGAGCACCAGGCCGTGGCGTTCCGCCTGGCGGACATGGCCACCCAGATCGCCGTGGCGCGGCAGATGGTGCTGCATGCCGCAGCGCTGCGCGACAGCGGCCGGCCGGCTCTGGTGGAAGCCTCGATGGCCAAGCTGTTCGCCTCGGAAATGGCCGAGAAGGTCTGCTCCGCGGCCTTGCAAACCCTGGGTGGCTATGGCTACTTGAACGACTTTCCGCTGGAGCGGATCTACCGCGACGTGCGCGTCTGCCAGATCTACGAAGGCACCAGCGACATTCAGCGCATGGTCATTTCGCGCAACCTCTGACAAGGAATCCATCGATGAGCTACGAAACCATCCTGCTGGAGATCAAGGACCGCGTCGGCCTGATCACCCTCAACCGTCCCCAGGCGCTGAACGCCCTCAACGCGCAGATCGTCAGCGAGCTGAACCGCGCCCTGGACAGCCTGGAAGCCGACCCGCGGATCGGCTGCATCGTCCTCACCGGCTCGAAGAAAGCCTTCGCCGCCGGCGCCGACATCAAGGAAATGGCCGAGCTGACCTACCCGCAGATCTATATGGACGACCTGTTCAGCGACAGCGACCGGGTGGCCAACCGGCGCAAGCCGATCATCGCCGCGGTCAACGGCTTCGCCCTGGGCGGTGGCTGTGAGCTGGCGTTGATGTGCGACTTTATCCTGGCCGGCGACAACGCTAAGTTCGGCCAGCCGGAAATCAACCTCGGCGTGCTGCCGGGCATGGGCGGCACTCAGCGCCTGACCCGCGCCGTGGGCAAGGCCAAGGCCATGGAAATGTGCCTGACCGGGCGCTTTATCGATGCGGTGGAAGCCGAGCGTTGCGGCATCGTCGCGCGCATTGTGCCGGCCGACGAGCTGCTGGACGAAGCGCTGAAAGTCGCCGCGCTGATCGCCGGCAAGTCGGTGCCGGTGAGCATGATGATCAAGGAAAGCGTGAACCGCGCCTTCGAGGTCAGCCTGTCCGAAGGCGTGCGTTTCGAGCGCCGGGTGTTCCACGCGGCCTTCGCCACCGAGGACCAGAAGGAAGGCATGGCGGCCTTTATCGCCAAGCGCGAGGCGCAGTTCCAGGATCGCTAAAGCGGGCCTTTTGCTGTAACAAAAATCGCAGCCTTGGCTGCGATTTTTTTGTGCCTTCAATCCTGTAGCCGCTGTCGAGCGCCAGCGAGGCTGCGATCGGCAACGCAGTTGCCGCAAAACCTGAGTCCCGGATCTATCTGGAAGACCGCGTTGGCTGGTTTGGCGCCTGCTGCGCAGTCGATCGCAGCCTCGCTGGCGCTCGACAGCGGCTACAACGCGTCGCCTGGTTTTACGACGGCTGCGCCGCCGATCGCAGCCTCGCCAAGGCTCGACAGCGGCTACAGGGACCAGGTTTTTGTTTATCGCGGGCAAGCCTCGCTCCTACGGACAGTGAAAACCTGTAGGAGCGAGGCTTGCCCGCGATGCTTTTGGGGTCACACCAGATAGTGCTTCAGCTCGCGGGCGATCAGCATGCGCTGGATTTCGCTGGAGCCTTCGTAGATCTGGGTGATGCGCGCGTCGCGGTAGTAACGCTCCACCGGGTAGTCCTCCAGGTAGCCGTAGCCGCCGTGGATCTGGATCGCCGAGGAGCAGACCTGCTCGGCGATTTCCGAGGCGAACAGCTTGGCCTGGGAGGCTTCCGACAGGCACGGCTTGCCGGCGCTGCGCAGGCGCGCGGCATGCAGGATCAGCAGGCGCGCGGCGTTGAGGCGGGTGTGCATGTCGGCCAGCAGGTTGGCGATGCTCTGGTGCTCGATGATCGGCTTGTCGAACTGCACCCGGTCGCGGGCGTAGACCAGCGCCGCCTCGAAGGCGGCACGGGCGATGCCCAGGGCCTGGGCGGCGATGCCGATGCGGCCGCCTTCGAGGTTGGACAGGGCAATCGCCAGGCCCTTGCCGCGCTCGCCCAGCAGGTTGGCCGCAGGCACGCTGCACTGGTTGAGGGTCACCGCGCAGGTGTCCGAGGCGCGGATGCCCATCTTGTGTTCGCTGCGGTCGACCACGAAGCCCGGGGTGTCGGTGGGCACCAGGAACGCCGACAGGCCTTTCTTGCCCAGCTCCGGGTCGGTGACCGCGAAGACGATGGCCAGCTTGGCGCGGCGGCCGTTGCTGACGAACTGCTTGGCGCCGTTGATCACCCACTGGCCGTCCTTGAGTTCGGCGCGGGTGCGCAGGTTGTGGGCTTCGGAACCGGCCTGGGGTTCGGTCAGGCAGAAGCAGCCGATCGCCTGGCCGCTGGCCAGGTCGGCCAGCCAGGTTTGTTTCTGTTCCTGGGTGCCGTAGTTGAGGATCGGCCCGCAACCCACCGAGTTGTGGATGCTCATCAGCGCGCCGGTGGCGCCGTCGCCGGCGGAGATTTCCTCCACCGCCAGGGCATAGGCCACGTAGTCGATGTAGGTGCCGCCCCATTCCTCGGGCACCACCATGCCGAGCAGGCCCAGCTCGCCCATCTTCGCCACCAGGGCGTCGTCGATCCAGCCGGCCTTTTCCCAGGCCTGGGCGTGGGGGGCGATTTCACCGCGGGCGAAATCCCGGGCCATGTCGCGGATCATCACCTGCTCTTCGGTCAATTCAATATCGTGCATGGCTCAGCTCCGGCTCGGGTCGAAAGCGCTGAAGAAACTCGCCACGTGCGCGGCGTCCAGCGCCTGCAGGGTCGGCGGGTTCCAGCGGGGGTTCTTGTCTTTGTCGATCAGCAGGGCGCGCACGCCTTCGATCAGGTCGCCGCGGTCGAACCACTGGCGATCCAGGTGCAGCTCCAGGGCGAAGCACTGTTCCAGGCTCAGCTGGCGGCCGCGGCGCAGCATTTCCAGGGTCACGGCCATGGCCAGCGGCGAGCGGGTCGCCAGCAGGTCGGCGGTGCTGGTGGCCCAGTCGTGGCTGTCGCCGAGGCGTACTTCGCGCAGCTGCTGGACGATGCCGGGGACGTCGGCCTGGGAGAAGAAGTGATCGATGGCCGGGCGCAGGGCCGCCAGTGGCGCATCGGGCAATTGCTGCACGGCGAGCCTGGCCAGCAGGCCCTGCAGGTCCTTGAGCGGATGGTCGCCCCATTGCAGGCTGTCCAGGCGCTGGTCCAGCAGGTCCAGCTTGTCGCTTTCCAGGTACCAGTCGGCCAGCCCGCAGTACAGGGCATCGGCGGCGCGGATCTGCACCCCGCTGACGCCCAGGTAGATGCCCAGCTCGCCGGGAATGCGCGACAGGAAATAGCTGCCGCCGACATCCGGGAAATAACCGATGCCGACTTCCGGCATCGCCAGCCGGCTGCGCTCGGTGACCAGCCGCAGGTCGGCGCCCTGGACCAGACCCATGCCGCCGCCGAGGACAAAACCGTCCATCAGCGCCAGCACCGGCTTGCGGTAGTGGTGGATCGCCAGGTCTAGCGCGTATTCCTCGACGAAGAATTCCTCGTGCAGGGTCTGGCCGTTCTTATAGCTGTCGTACAGGGTGCGGATGTCGCCACCGGCGCAGAACGCCTTGTCGCCGGCGCCGCGCAGGACCACCGCGTGCACCTGCGGGTCCTGGACCCAGGCATCGAGCTGGCGTTGCAGGGTACGGACCATGCCGAGGGTGATGGCGTTGAGGCCGGCGGGGCGGTTGAGGGTCAGGTGACCGATATGGTTGCGGACTTCGGCCAGGATTTCCGTTTGCGTGGCCTGGGGTGATACCTGAGCAGTCATCACTAACTCCCTGCTTTTATTGTTCTTTATCAATGTGTTCGCGCGCGAACGATGAGCGATCCTAGCAGTGCAAATTTGCCATGTACAAGCCAGATAACTGCAGCTTGGCTGTGCATTTTTGCATGGGCGGGCGTCGCTCCGGCGCCAGCGGGCAGAGCGGCCCGGGCCGCTCTGCCACGCGATCTTCGGGAGAGAGGGGGCGGGGCCGCGGCACGACCCCGGTGTCGCGGCGGGCGCACTCAGCCTGGCGTGGGCGGCGTCGCCAGAGTCAGCGGCCGGGAGGCCGGCCCCGAGCACCTGAACAGAACGCTCTGGCTGGCCCGCAGCCGTTCTTCGCAGCCCAGGGGCTGCAACTGCGCGCGGTCCTGATCGAGGTCTTTTTCCCGGCGGGCGAGGTAGAAGCCGCCACGCTCCGGCAACTCGTCGAGGGTCTTGACCCGTCGCGCCTGGCCGGCGCTGTAGAACTCGCCGGCATAGGAACGTCGCCCCCAGTAGTACAGCGGCGCGGGATCCGTGGCCTGCAGGCTGCTCCAGGCCCGGGCCAGGGCTTGCTGGTTCTGTGGCCGCTCGAACAGCCCTCCGTGGAGCACGGCCGCCATCAGGCCCAGCGGCAGCGCCAGCGCAACGCCGGCGACCAGCTTGTCCGGCGCGTTCAAGCGCGCCCGCAGCGCCAGGGCCAGCAACAGGCCCCAGGCCGGCAGGGCCGGTAGCACGTAGGTCCACAGAATGTTGCCCGAGAGGGTGAAGAACAACGGGGTGGTGAGCGCCCACAGGGTGATGAAGCTCAGGGCCGGGCGTCTGTCGCCGGTGGGCCGGTAGACCCGGTACAGCAGGGGCAGCAGCAGGCTCCAGGGAAACAGGGCCATCAGCAGGTCGAGCCAGATGCTCGCGGGCGGGCGTTCGTGGGCGCTGCCATACAGGTCGCCGCCCCAGTCGCTGACCACATAGCGTTTCCAGTGTTCGCCCACCAGGAAGTAGTCGAGGAAACCGGGGCTGCGCAGTTCGGCGATCACGTACCAGGGCAGCGCCACCAGCAGCATCAGGCCCAGGCCGCTGAACCAGGGCAGGGCCAGCAGCGCGCGCCACTGGCGGTTCCACAGGGTCCAGAGCCCGGCCTGGGCACCGACCAGCACCAGCGCCAGCGGGCCCTTGGCCAGCAACCCCAGGCCCAGGCCGAAGAAACCGGCCAGGGCCCAGGCCCGGTCGGCATGCACGGTGCCGCGCCAGAAGCCGTAGCAGGCCAGCACGATGGCGAAACTCAGGGCCGGGTCGGTCAGCACCACGCCCGCCGCCAGCAGGCCCAGGCTGGAACTGGAAAACAGAATGGCGGCCACCAGCCCGGTGCGCTCGTCGTATTCCTCGCGGGCGAAGCGGATCAGCAGCAGGCAACTGGCGATATGCAGCAGCCACGCGGGCAAGCGCACGGCGAACTCGTTGATGCCCAGCCGTTGCATGCCCAGGGCCTGGGTCCAGAAGGCCAGCGGCGGCTTGCCCCAGAACGGTACGCCGTAGTCGAACATCGGCGTCACCCAGTCGTCGAGTTCGAGCATCTTGCGCGCCATTTCGGCATAACGCGCTTCGGAGGTGTCCATCAGGGGGTAAAGGCCGAGGCTCACCAGGCGCACGCCGAGAATGCCCAGCAGCAGCCACCACAGGGTGCGGGTCGAAAGGTTGTTCATCGGATCTTGTCTTGTTCGCCAGGTTGCACGGTGGGGGGCGCTTCGAGCTGGCGGGAAAAGCCGCCAAAGGTGCTGCGCAGGAAATACAGCGGCCGGCGCTTGACCTCCACCAGCGCGGCGCCGATGTATTCGCCGACCATGGCGATGCCGACCAGGGCCAGCGCCAGTGCGCCGAGGATCAGGTGATGCACGTTGAAGGCGTCGGTGAGCCACTGCTGCAGCAGGTAGACGGCGGTCAGCAGCAGGGTCGCCAGGCTGAGCACGCTGAACCAGCGCAACGGCTTGCGGGAAAACGCCAGCACGCCCTCCATGGCGAGGTCCACCAGGGCCATTGGGCTCCACTTGGTCTGGCCCGCGCCGCGCCTGGCCCGTTGGTAGGGAATCTCCACCGTCTTGAACCCCAGCCAGTTGACCAGGCCCTTCATCAGGGTGGCCCGCTCGGGCATGTTGCGCAGCGCGTTCAGCGGCGCGGCGCCAATCAGGCGGAAATCGCTGACATCCGGCGGCACCGGGTATTTGTCCACCAGCACGTTCATCAGCTTGTAATACAGCCGCGCGCTCAGGCGTTTGCCGGCGGTGTCGCTGCGTCGGTCGCTGCGTTGCATGTTGACGATGTCGTTGCCGGCCAGCCATTGGCGGACCATCAGCGGAATCAGTTCCGGCGGATCCTGCAGGTCGGCATCGATAAACAGCACCGCATCGCCGGTGGCGTGATCGATACCCGCGGACATCGCCGATTCCTTGCCGAAGTTGCGGCTCAAGTTGAGGCAGCGTATGCGTGGCGCGCGGCAGAATACTTCCAGCAGTTCGGAACTTCCGTCCTGACTGCCGTCATTCACATAGAGCACTTCATAAGCCAGCGGAAGTGTCTGCATCACCAACATCAGGCGGCGATGGAATTCGGGCAATACATGGGCTTCGTTATAACAGCAGACAATCACGCTGAGCACTTCGTGAGTGTCCGCTTGAACACGACTAGGCAACTTCATTTTTAAAGGTCCAGGTTCGGTTGATCCAGTAAGTCATGAGGGTCAGGCTCGCCGTGCTGAACACTTGCATCAGCAGCGGCGAGCCGGGCCAGCGATCGAGCAGGGCCAGCATCGCCAGGGCGTTGCCCAGGTTGTAGGCCAGCGCCGTGAGGCAGAACCGCAGCAGTTGCCCGGGCCGCGCCGCAGGCTTTTCCCGGGCGAAGGTCCAGCGGCGGTTGCCCTGGTAGCTCACCGCCGTGCCCACTGCCGCGCCCAGCAGGCTGGCCGCCAGCGGCGTGGTAAGCGTCAACGCGAGCAGGAACACGCCGAAATGGCTCAGGGTGGCCAGGGCGCCGACCAGCAGGTAGCGGGGCAGTTGCACTGAATGTCGTGGTCGAGTGTTATCGGCCGGAAGTGTCATCGGGAAGCCCTGATTCAATGGGGTTAAATCAGGGGCAAGTCTTTAGTTGAAAGCGTGATGAACAAGTTTGGCTTTCGTGAAAAAAATGTTTTTCAAGAAGGCCAATTGTTTCAGGGTTTATAGTTTCAGGATTGTTATTTTTCGCTAGGAGGCAAGTATCTTGGGTGCTTGTTGAAAGAGCGGAAGAGAATATGGGCTTTTATATAACGGTGATGTTATCTAGTTGTCAGCTTTCTCTTTAGGAAACGTCTGATTCCTGTCGAATTCCTTTCCTGAAAAAATCCGCTGATGAACTTCAACGTCCCCTCCCTTCGAACGTTTCTCCGGCGTTTTTTTCCGAAATCCGGTAAGCGTTCCTCCAAAACCCTGGCCTGCCTCGTTGCCGTGCTGGGATTGACGATCAGCGCAAACGCCCGGGCGGAGATCAGTTTTGGCGGCTTTACCCGTTTCATCTTCGATGGCGAGCAGCAGTCGCTGATGGTTACGCTGATCAACGAAGATCCTCAGCCGGCGCTGGTTCAGAGCCTGCTTCAGTGGGGCGACGGAGACCCGAACCGGGATCTGCCCATGGTGGTGAATAAACCGCTGCTGCTGATTCCCGCCCAGGGCAGGGCTTCGATCACCCTGTTTTATCAAGGCACCGGCTTGCCGACCGACCGTGAGTCGTTCCTGCTGCTGCGGGTGATGCAGGTTCCGCAGAAGCCCAAGGAAGAAAACAGCATGCAGATCGCCCTGCAGCACAACATGAAGCTGATCTTCCGCCCGAAACTGCCTGGCAGCCTGGAAGATGCAGTGGAAAAGCTTCGTTGGGCGCCATCCCAGGCAGCGCCGGGCTCATACCAAGCGCGCAACGACACACCCTATTACCTGACGCTCACCGAGGTAGGCCTGCGCGACCGCACAGGCATTCCCTGTGGCAACTCCATCGAACACCTGATGATCGCGCCTTTTTCCAGCTACGACCTGATAGTGCCAGGGTGTAGCCAAGCCGCTGGCCAGATTAGCTACCAGTTCATCAGCGACTCCGGCATCGCCCACGCTCGACAACGCGATCTGTAATGCCATTCAACTTAAAAGGCTTTGTCATGATGACTAGGAAGTTTTTAGGAATTTGCCTTCTGTTCTTTTTGAGCATTCCCAGTAGCTATGCGTTGAAATGCCAGAGGCAAGTAACGTCGACGATCAATGATTCGACGACTATTTCCACCACGACCGCCATCATGAACTCGAGGCCGGCCGGTACGGTTCTTTGGCGCCAACCTACGCAGAGCATCGATCTGGAATGCTGGGTGGATATTCTCAGCGGCGACGAAAATGTCTACTTCTATATCAACCCCGCCAAAGCCAACCTCGGCCCCGATATTGAAATCGGTGTCACCTACGAGGGGCGGGATTATTTGTACTCTTCGTTGAGTGGAGGAAAGCTGGATACCCAGTGGAGGATCGGGGGGTGTTTCAGTGAGCCTTGTGGAAGGGGAAAGGCGAAGAAAACCATTACCTATTCGATCTATTTCTCGAAGAAGTCAGCTGCCGGTGCCAACAAGGACGGGCCTCTTTCTCCCATCAATAATTACCGGGCGTTCCAGCTGGATGGGGCTGGTGGGGTACGTCTCGGATCCAGCTATAACGTTACCGTCAATGGGTTGGACAAATTCCGTTATGTGCCCTGTACCTCGACCATCAGCATCTCTCCGAGCACTGTGAGCTTTGGCAAGATCAGCAATGTGAACCCGGTGATCGGCGGCACTATCACTGCGGTTCCGTTCTCGATCAATGAAAAGCGCGACTGTGATGCCAGTTACGGCCTCAATGCCTTGCTCGAGCCCTCGGGCGCCACCCTGTCATCGACCCGGGACACCTTGATTCCCAGTAACAACACCTCGGTGGGAATCAGCCTTCTCAAGGCGGATGACCTGTCGGTGGTGAAATTCAGGGAAGAGTTCGCCCTGATCCCGCTCACCAACTCCCGGAACAATTCTCGCAAGCTCCTGGCCAGGCTGAAGTGGATGACTGCCCCCAAGCTCGGGTCCTTCAACGCCAGCGCGGTGCTGAACATCTATTACAAGTGAACCCATCCCCGAGGGAACGGTGGTCCTGTAACCCTCGAAAAAAGTCTCCGGGCGCGAGCGTACAGCCAGCCTGCGCTCTGGCTAAAATGGCGCTCGACTTTGAATGACGAGACGCCATGGACATCGATCTGGCCCGCACTTTCTTGCAAATCGTCCGCAGCGGCAGCCTGATCGCCGCGGCCGAGCAGTTGCACCTGACCCAGACGGCCATCAGTGCGCGGGTGCAGAACCTCGAGGGCCAGCTCAACTGCAAGCTGTTCGTGCGCAATCGGGCCGGCGCGCGGCTGACTGCCGATGGCGAGGCGTTCGTCGTCTACGCCAACCAGCTGGTGCAGACCTGGGAGGCGGCGCAGCGCGACCTGCCGCTGCTGGCCGGTTATCGCAACGTGCTGCATATCGGCGGCGAGGTGAGCCTGTGCAACCCGCTGATGCTCAACTGGGTGCGGCGTCTGCGCCAGGCGATTCCCAGCCACACGGTGCGCAGCCAGATCGCCGAGGGCGCGAGCCTGCAACGCCAGCTGGAGTTGGGGGTGCTGGATGCCGCGCTGGTGTTCCAGCCGGTGTACGGGCCGGGGCTGCAGGTCGAACAGTTGCTGGAGGAAAAGCTGATCCTGGTGCGCCTGGCCGGCCGTCCCGAGCCTTATGTGTACATCGACTGGGGCGAGGACTTCCGCCGCCAGCACGACGCGGCGCTGCCGGACCGGGCCAAGGCGGCGGTGGGTTTCAACCTCGGGCCGCTGGCGTTGCAGTTCATCCTCGAGGGCGGCGGCAGCGGTTACTTCCGTACCCGGGTGGTGCAGAGCTACCTCGACAGCGGTGTGCTGGAGCGAGTGGAAAAGGCCCCGGAGTTCAATTTCCCGACCTACCTGCTGTACGCCCGCGAACGGGACTCGGCCGAGTTGCAACAGGCCTTCGACGTACTGCGCGAGGTCGTCGCCAACGATACCGACTGGTCCCAGCGTTGGGACCCGATGATCTGAATCGGGATACACAGCCGCACCAGGGTTACAGGCGGGTGTAGCCGCTGCCGAGCGTTAGCGAGGCTGCGATCGACTGCGAAGCAGGCGCCAAACAAGCCAACGCGTTCTTTTAGAAAAATCCGGGACTTAGCCTTTGCGGCAACTGCGTTGCCGATCGCAGCCTCGCTGGCGCTCGGCAGCGGCTACAGGTTGCAGGGCTATTGCCGCAGGGCTGGGTCACACCCGCGGCGCGAGGACCTCGCCGATGCTGCGCCGGCGGGCGTGGGCTTCGCTGGCGTGGATCAGTTGCTCCAGGTCCTGGGGGGTGACGTCGAAGAATTCCTGCATTTCTTCCAGCGCCAGTTTCAGGTCGGCGGCGGTAATCGCCTGGGTCGTGCTCGCCGGCTGTTCGGCGGGCAGCCGGGGCGCCGGGTCGCTCTGGCCCTTCGGGTAACGGATGCGGGTCAGGTTGTTGTAGACCAGGGCGGACCCCAGCAGGCACAGCGCGGCCAGCATCACCGGGCCGAGGGCCAGCCAGTCGAGGGCGATGGTGGCCGGGTCGGCCAGGACCATGGTCAGGGCCACAGCGCCGGCGGGCGGATGCAGGCAGCGCAGCCAGCACATCAGGATCAGCGACATGCCAGCGGCCAGGCAGGCGCTGCCCAGGGTGCGGCCCAGCACATGAGACACCAGCAACGCCAGCACCGCGGCACACAGGTAACCGCCGAGGATCGACCAGGGTTGCGCCAGCGCGCCGGACGACACCGCGAACAGCAGTACCGCCGAGGCCCCGAGCGGGCCGATCAGGTGCAGCGACACCTCCATGCCGAACACCCGGCTGCACAGCCAGACACTGATCAGCGTGCCCAGCGCCATGCCGATGGCGGCGCGGCTCCATTCCGAGGGGCGGGTATTGATGGCGGCGGGTTTCCAGCGAGCGAGCATCACGAAGCAGTCCAATTCCGGTTCGGCGGGCAAAAAGAAGGGCTTGTCCGGATCACCGGAAAGCCCTGAAGCGTTCCAACAGTTGGGGGAGGAACCGGCACAGTGTGCCGATCAATCTCAACGGCTACAAATTCATAATAATGCTGTTTAAGTGCATTATTTTTGCACTGTGGTTCGCTGCACCACCTGCCGTCCGCTCATGTAGCAGAGCATGCCGCCCAGGGCCGCCAAGGCGCTCAGGGCATAGAACATGGTCGGCGCCGGGGTATGCACCAGCAGGTAGCCGCAGATCACCGGGCTCAAGGCCCCGCCCAGGGCCGCGAGGTTCTGCGCGCCGTAGTAGCTGCCGCGCAATTCCTCGGGCGCCAGGGTGTCGATGAACAGGAATTCCGCCGGGTAGATGATCATTTCGCCCAGGGTGAAGACGAACATCGCCAGGCACCAGCCGGTCAGGCTGTCGGCCAGGCTGAAGCCGATCAGGCCGAGGACGAACAGGCCGGTACCGACGGCGATCCAGCGCCGCAGGTGCTCGCGCTTGAGGAAACGCCCGATCTGGTATTGCAGCAGGATCACGCTGATCGCGTTGCACGCCAGCAGCGCGGCCATGGTGTCGAGGGTGGTCCTGGTGTCTTCGGTGACCAGCAGGTACTGCGACAGGTACAGGGTGAAACGCCCATGGACGATGGTGCTGAGCAGGCAGCCGCAGGTGAACATGATCAGCGTGCGGTCGTTCTTCAGGGTCACCAGGGTGGTGAGGAAACTCTGTGGCCTGAGCGCCGCCGCCACGACGGGCGCCACCGCGACGCCGCGCATCAGCAGGGTGCTGAACAGGGCGATGGCGCCTGCGATCAGGAACGGTGCCAAGGGCTGGTACCCGGCGATCACCACCCCGAGCATCGGCGCGGTGGCGTAGCCGATATTGGTCAGGGTGTAGCGCAGGGAGAACACCTTGGCTCGCTGGCTCATCGGCAGCTGTTCGCTGATGATCGCCTTGGAGCCGATCAGGAACAGCGCCGAGGCGGTCTCGGTGATCACCAGGATCGCGGTGGTCAGGTAGAGGTTGTGGGCGAAGGTCAGCAGCACGAAGCCGATGCCGCTGGAGAGCATGGTCAGGATCAGCAGCCGGCGCTTGTCCAGGCGGTCGAGGATGTAGCCGCCATAGAGGGCGAGCAGGGTGGCGAGGAAGACCGCGATCCCCAGCAGCAGGCCGACGTCCTGCTGGTCGAGGCCGAGCTTCTGGCTGAGGAACAGGGTGAGCAGGGGGCTGGTGATCGCGCGGCTGAGGACAATGGTCAGCGAGCAGATCATCAGGCGGCGGATAACCAGCGAATAAGTGGCCACGGGTGCACGAATCCTTGTTGTCGGTGGACGACACTCTCTGTCGTCTTCGCTATGGGTTGGCGACCCGCCATCCTCTGCCACTTATCCCGACGGCACAACCTCCCCTTGTAGGAGCGAAGCTTGCTCGCGATAAAGGCGGCACATTCAACACGGATGTTGCCTGGGCAATCGCTATCGCGAGCAAGCTTCGCTCCTACAGGTTGGCGATTTCCAGGCGCATGGCGCAGCGCCTGGCCGCTGGCAAGCCGTGGCGGGCTTCCTCGGCGAGCACCTGTTGCAGGCGCGGGTCCAGCTGTTCGCCCTCCAGGGTGACGAAGCCGCAGCGCTGGTAGAAGGGTTCGTTCCACGGCACCTGGCGGAAGGTGCTCAGGGTCAGCGCGGCGAACCCTTGTCGACGCGCCTGCTCGGCCACCGTTTGCAGCAAGCGCCGCCCGATGCCGCGGCCCTGGGCGGCGGCATAGACCGAGATTTCCCAGATATGCAGCGCATCGCCACAGGCCTCGGCGTCGAGGAAGGCGCACACCCGCTGTTCGAGCACGGCGACCCATACCCGCTGCTGGCGGATACGTGCGCGGTGTTGTGCGGCGTCGGGCACTTCGGCGTCGGCCAGCCAGGCCAGTTCGGGATCGCGGCGAAACAGCGCTGCGGCGCTGCGCTCGATGGCGGGCAGCAGCGTTGCGTCGGTTTCGATGGCTGGGCGGATATGCAGATTCATGGGGCGCGAGTGTAGGAGCCCGGGTGGCGTGGGGCAACCGCTCAAGGGCCTGTCGGCGCGGGCAGGTGCAGCAGGACGTAGTCGTTCTTGTCGAAACGCCCGCTGAGGACCGGAACCAGCGTCGCCAGGGGCGTGCCTTGCAGCGCTGGCAGGTCGGTACGGTCCAGCATGATCCAGGCCGGGCCCGCCAGGGCTGCAAGGGCCTCGGGACGTTCGGTGAACAGCGGCTGCAGGTCCTGGTCGAGGTTGACCATGAACTTGATGGCCTTGGCGTCCTTGCCCATGGCGTGCAACACCAGCGGTGCCGGGTCGCTGCGTATCAGTTCCTGCGTGGCGAGGCTGAAATCCCGGGTGTCGTAGAGCTGGCGCGTGACCGGTTCGAACACTCCGATGTAGGTGGCCCAGACCGCCAGCACCGCGGTATAGGCCAGGCCCACCGCACGCCAGCGCCGGCGAGTCAGCCACCACAGCGCCAGCGCTTGCAGAGCGCCGAGGCACGCGATCATCAGGCTCGGCTGGGGCAATTGCTCGGGAAACTTGTGGCGCAGCACCAGCAACCCGACGATCAGCAGCCCCGGCAACAGCAACCAGCAGCCCTGGATCGCCACCCGCAATCCGGCGAGAAAACGCCCCCGGCGCGCCTGGAATGGGTAGGCCGCGACAATCGCCGCCATGGGCAGCATCGGCAGCAGGTAGCGGGCTTTCTTCGCCTGGGGGATCGACAGGCCGATCATCACCAGCAGCCCTGCGGCGGTGCACAGGCGCAGCAGTTTCAGCGCCGGGTCCGAGGCGTTGTCGCGGGCCAGGAGCACGCCGAGCCACGCCAGGATCGCCAGGGGGTAGGCCAGGGCGTAGTTGCCCAGGGAACTGCTGAAGTAGAAGAACCAGTCGCTGCTGCCTTCGCTGCCGTCCATGCGCCCGAGGAACTGCATGCGGATCACCTCCTGGACGAAGTCCGCGCCGCCACTGAGCCGCGCCAGCCACAACAGCAGGCCGATGCAGGCCAGCAGCAGGAGCAGGGCGCCGCAGCCGAAGCCGAACAGGCGCCGCCACTGGCCGCCCAGCAGGTAGTAGCTGCACAGCATGCCCGTGGGAATCACCAGGCCGATCGGCCCGCGGATGGCAAACCCCGCCACCAGCAGGAGCAGGATCAGCCACAGCCGGCGGGGCGCGGCAAAGTGGTCATGGGCGTAGCCCAGGTAGAACACCGCCAGCGACAAGGCGGCGAGCATCTGGTCCAGGGACACGGCGCGGGTTTCGCTGACGAAGGTATTGCTGAGCAGCAGCAAGGCGATGCTGAGCAGCGCCCAGGTGCGGGAATAGGGCGCCAGCAGCCGGTAGAGCAGGCCGACGATGGTGGCCGAGGCCAGGGCGGTGGGCAGCCAGGCGCTCAGGCCGGTGACCTGCCCGAACGGCAACGAGCAGAGGTAGATCAGCAGCGTCGAGGCGCTGCTGTAGTCGGCGTAGGGCTGGCCATAGGTGGTGGGAAAGAAGCCCGGCCCGTGGCGCAGCATCTCCTTGGCGAACAGCACGAACCGGGAATCGAACCCGGTCGTGCCCTGCGAATGAATGCCGGCGCAGAACAGCAGCAGCGCCAGCAGCCCGAGCCCCCACGCTTGCCTGGAGAGAGTCGGCGCGGGGGCGGCGGTGAGTGGGGGCATCAGGCGTCGACCGAGGCGGCGGCCCATTGCTGGTGAGGAATCGGCAGGTTGCGCGAGTCACCCCGACCGATCGGGAAGTAGGTGAAGCCGCTGCGGGCCAGGCGTTCGGCGTCGTACAGGTTGCGCCCGTCGAAGATCACCGGCGCCTTGAGGCGTTGTTGCAGCAGCTGGAAGTCCGGCGCCTTGAACTGCTGCCATTCGGTGCAGATGATCAGCGCGTCGGCATCGCCCAGCACCGATTCCGGGGTGCCCATCAGCATCAGCTTCGGCTCCTCGGGGTACAGGCGCTGGGTTTCCTGCATGGCTTCCGGGTCGAAGGCGCGCACGCTGGCACCGGCGGCGAACAGTGCGTCGAGCAGCACCCGGCTCGGGGCGTCGCGCATGTCGTCGGTGTTGGGTTTGAACGCCAGGCCCCAGAGGGCGAAGGTCTTGCCCGCCAGGTCACCCTTGTAGAACGCCTTGATGCGCTCGAACAGCTTGTGTTTCTGCCGCTCGTTGATGGCTTCCACCGCCTGCAACAGGTCGCTGGAGCAATGCGCCTGTTCGGCGCTGTGGATCAGCGCGCGCATGTCCTTGGGAAAGCACGAGCCGCCATAACCGCAGCCGGGGTAGATGAAGTGGTAGCCGATGCGCGAGTCGGCGCCGATCCCCAGGCGCACCGACTCGATGTCGGCCCCCAGATGCTCGGCCAGCTCGGCGATCTGGTTGATGAAGCTGATCTTGGTCGCCAGCATGCAGTTGGCGGCGTACTTGGTCAGTTCGGCGCTGCGCAGGTCCATGAACATGATGCGGTCGTGGTTGCGGTTGAACGGTGCGTACAGGTCGCGCATCACGTCGCGCACTTCCTCGCGCTCGCAACCGACGATGATCCGGTCCGGGCGGCGGCAGTCGGAAACCGCCGAGCCTTCCTTGAGGAATTCCGGGTTGGAGACGATATCGAACTGCAGCGGCCGCCCGTCCAGGGCTCGCTCGATATGCGCCTTCAAGGTGTCGCCGGTGCCCACCGGCACGGTGGACTTCTCCACCAGGATCACTGGCTGTTCGCGATGGCGGGCCACCGCATCGCCCACCGACAGCACGTAGCGCAGGTCGGCCGAGCCGTCTTCGCTGGACGGCGTGCCGACCGCGATAAACAGCACCTGGCCATGCTGCACCGCGAGTTTCTCGTCGCTGGTGAAGCTCAGGCGCTTGCCTTCCAGGTTGTCGCGCACCAGGCTCGACAGCCCGGGTTCGAAGATACTGACGTGCCCCTGTTGCAGCTGCTGGACCTTGTGCTCGTCGATGTCCATGCAAATGACATCGTGGCCGACTTCAGCCAGCACGGCAGCTTGTACGAGGCCGACGTAACCACTTCCAAATACGCTGATTTTCATGGGGTATTCCTGGGACTTGTCGCGGGAGCAGGTCGTGAGTTGATGGTAATGACGCCGAGGATGACCAGCGCCACCCCCAGGGTTTTCGAAAGGCTGAACGCTTCGTTGAACAGCGGCAGCGCCGCCGCCAGCAGGTACACCAGGGCGTAGCTGATGCTCAGCAGGGAATAGGCCCGGCCCAGCGGCAGGTCGCGCAGGGCCAGCAGCCAGCAGAGCATCGACAGGGCATAGGCGAGGATCGCCGCCAGCACCACGCCCAGCGCCAGCAGGTCGAACTGGCCGCCGGACAGGGTCGCCAGCCACTGCTCGGGAGCGGGCAGGCGGGTCATGCTCCAGCGCATGCCCAGCTGTGCGCCGCTGACCAGCAGCACGCTACCCAGGGCGAAGGTGAAACCGCGCGCCCGGCTCATGCGTGCCGGCTCAACAGCAGCACACCCGACAGCACCAGGGCGACGCCCAGCCAGTGGCGCCGGTCGATGGGCTCGCGGAAGACGAAACGCGCGATCAGGGTGACGAAGATGAAGTTCAGGCTGAGCATCGGGTAGGCCACGCCCACCTCCATGCGTTGCAGCACCAGCAGCCATACCAGCAACCCGCCCCCCAGGCTGGCCAGGGCCAGCCACAGCCAGGGCGAGCGCAGTTTGGCGAGCGCCGACGAAGGCTGGCCGCGCCAGCTTTCCACGGCGAACTTCTGCGCGAGCTGGCCGAGGCAGGTCAGCCCGCAGGCGACGAGCAGCAACAACAGGCTCATGGCTGGCTCTGGGAGAAGATCAGGATCACGAGATTGCCCTGGTCATAACGTTTGAAGTCCTGTGGCAACAGGTCGATTTCGTAATGCTCGTCGTCACTGACGCGCATCAGCACGGCGACCTGGCCCTGCTTGCGGGCCTCGGGCAGCCATTGGCCGACGTCGCGCAGATCGACGTAGCGCTGCTGGGTGTCAGGATAGGCCAGGCCATATTTCACTTCGCCACTCGTGTTGTACAAGGCGATGTCCGGCCGCCCGAGGCGCCACGCCAGGGCCGAGGCCGCTCCCAGGTCGTTGCTCACCAGGGTATGGCTCTGGGCGAGTTCCTCGAGGTGATCGCTGATGAGCTGGTCCGGCATCTTGTTGTAGACCACCGAGTTCGGCAGGCCGGCCGGCAGCAGGGCCAGCAGCAGCCAGCTGCCGAGCGCCGGCGCGGCCCACAGCTGCAGCGGCCGGAAGGCTTGCAGCAGGTTGCTGACGATCCAGCCGAACAGGGCGAGGAACACCAGCACCAGGTGCCCGGGTTCGTTGACGTACAGCGGCTTCTTCAACTGGAAGAACACCAGCGTCAACAGCAGCAACAGGCCCAGCACCAGGTTGAGCACACCGTTGAGGCTGATGATCCGGGTCTGCCCGGCCTGCAGCCGATCGCTTAGGGTATGGCCCATCAGCAGGGCCAACGGCAGCAGGCACGGCAGGATGTAGGCCGGCAGCTTGCCCTTGCTCAGGCTCAGGAAGGCCAGCGGCAGGAACAGCCACAGCAGCAGGAAGCCGATGGGCGCCTGGCGCCGGTTCTGCCAGGCCTGGCGGAAGGTGCCCGGCAGCAACAGCACCCAGGGCATGCTGAACGCCACCAGCAACGGCAGGTAGTACCACCAGGGCGAGGCGTGCTGGGCATCGTCCCCGGCAAAGCGGCGGATGTGCTCGTGCCAGAAGAAGAACCGCCAGTAGTCCGGCTCCTGGGCATGCACCGCCAGGGCCCAGGGCAGACTGATGACGATCGCCACCAGCACCGCCACGCCACCGTAGACGAAGAGCTCGCGCAGGCGTTTCTGCCAGAACATGTAGGGCAGGGCGATCAGCACCGGCAGCAGCCAGGCGAGGAAACCCTTGGTCATGAAGCCCATGCCGCAGGCCAGGCCCAGCCCGGCCCAGGCCAACAGGCGGCCGCGCGGGGTCTTGCTGTCGAGGGCGAACCACAGCGCCACCAGGCTCAGGTTGACCCAGAAGGTGAACTGCGGGTCGAGGTTGGCGTAGCCGCCAGCGCCGACCACCACGCAGAAACTCATGTACAGCAGCGCGCAGACCAGGCTCTTGCGCGGATCGTTCCACAGCCGCCGGGCCATCAGGTAGGCGAGCAGGGCGCTCAGGCCCATGCTCAGGGCCGAGGCCACGCGCACGCCGAACAGGTTCTGGCCGAACACGGCCTGGCCCAGGGCGATCGCCCAGTAGCCGGCGGCCGGTTTCTCGAAATAACGGATGCCCATGAAGTGCGGCGCTGCCCAGTGACCGGTCAGGAGCATTTCCTGGCTGATCTGCGCATAGCGGGTTTCATCGGGAATCCACAGGCCGTGGGTGGCCATCGGCAGCAGGTAGAACAGGCCGAAGGCAAGCAGCAGAAGAGGCAGGGCCCAGCGTCTGGTCATGCGCCTTGTACTCCCAGCCAGCCTTCGCGGCCTTCGAGGGCGCCGCGGACCACCTGCCCCCGGGGCAGCGCTTGCTCGGCGGGCAACAGCTCGCCCAGCGGGTTGAAATGAATGTCGCGCTGGCGGGCTTGCGCCAGTAGCTGACGAAAATCGTTGGCCATCAGAATCCCTTCGACTTCGGCGTGAATGGTGTAGACGTTGAGCCCTTGCGGGCTGAACCGGTCCAGGATGAATGCATTGAAATCCGTCGCGGCCACGGTCGGTCCGACGACTTCGTCGAAGGTCGGCAGGTCCACCGGAATCTGCGGCGCGCCCAGGCTTCCATCCTCCAGCCGTGGCTGGAAGATGGCGGTGCCGCGGCAATCGCTGTTGTAGCGGAAACCGAAGGCCTGCTTGGCCTCGATCACACGCTCGTCGGCGCGCCAGCCGGCCGCGGCCGAGCAGTCGACGCGCTGGCCGAGAATGTCATTGAGGGTATCGACGCCCTGGCGGATCTGCTCGATCAGCTGCGCCTGGCTCCAGCGTCCGGCGTTGGCCTGCCAGCCATGGTGATCCCAGGCGTGCAGGCCGACTTCATGACCGGCGTCCCGGGCCTGGCGCATCAGGTGGCCGAGGTCGCGACCGATCGGCTTGCCCGGCCAGGCGGTGCCCGCCAGCAGGATGTCCCAGCCGTACAGCCCGGCGGCGTTGGAGCGCAGCATCTTCCAGAGGAACTGCGGCCGGATCAGGCGCCACAGGTGGCGCCCCATGTTGTCCGGGCCGACGCTGAAGAAGAAGGTGGCCTTGACCCCGGCTTCGTCGAGCAGTTCGAGCAATCGCGGCACCCCTTCGCGGGTGCCTCGATAGGTGTCGACATCGATTCGCAGACCTGCGCGCATCAACGCTTGTCCGCGATTTCGAGCATGGCCTCGCGCAGGAAGAAGTCCAGCGTATTGCCGATGGTTTCCTTCATCTCGATGCTCGGCTCCCAGTTCAGCAGGCGCTTGGCGTTGGCGATGCTCGGCTTGCGGTGTTCCACGTCCTGGTAACCGGCGCCGTAGAAGGCCTTGCTCTCGACTTCGCGGAAGCCGGCGAACGGCGGGAAGTTGCCCCGCAGCGGGTGAGCCTCGAACTGGCGCAGCAGCTCTTCGCCCAGCTGGCGGATGCTGGCTTCGTTGTCCGGGTTGCCGATGTTGATGATCTGGCCGTTGCACACGTCGTTTTCGTTATCGACGATGCGCGCCAGGGCCTCGATGCCGTCGGCGATGTCGGTGAAGCAACGCTTCTGCGCGCCACCGTCGAACAGCCGGATCGGCGTGCCTTCCACCAGGTTGAGGATCAGCTGGGTGATGGCCCGGGAGCTGCCGATACGCGCCGAGTCGAGGCGGTCCAGGCGCGGCCCCATCCAGTTGAACGGACGGAACAGGGTGAAGTTCAGGCCCTTGCTGCCGTAGGCCCAGATCACCCGGTCCAGCAACTGCTTGGACACCGAGTAGATCCAGCGCTGCTTGTTGATCGGGCCGACGATCAGGTTGGAGGTGTCTTCGTCGAAGTTCTGGTCCTGGCACATGCCATAGACTTCCGAGGTCGACGGGAAGATCACGCGCTTGTTGTACTTGACGCAGTAGCGGACCAGCTTGAGGTTTTCCTCGAAGTCCAGCTCGAACACGCGCAGCGGGTTGCGGGTGTATTCGATCGGGGTGGCGATGGCCACCAGCGGCAGGACCACGTCGCACTTCTTGATGTGGTATTCGATCCACTCGGAGTGAATGCTGATGTCGCCCTCGACGAAGTGGAAGTTCGGGTGGCTGCGCAGGCGCTCGATGGCGTCGGAGCCGATGTCCAGGCCGTAGACTTCGTACTTGTCGTCGCGCAGCAGGCGCTCGGACAGGTGGTTGCCGATAAAGCCGTTGACCCCGAGGATCAGCACCCGCGTGCGACGCGGCGCGCGGCCGGATTCGGCGCCGCGCAGCAGCGAGCCGTCCACCAGGCCCAGCTCGTTGGCCAGTTGCGGGCCGCTGAGGTACAGGCCGTTGTCGTTACGCTGGCCGGCGTTGATCACCAGCGAGTCTTCGCCACAGGCGATGCGCAGCGGATCGACACTGATGACCCGGCCCGGGGCCTGGCCTTCGTTGCCCTTGACCACCTCGGCGCTCCAGACGATCAGCTTGTGCTCGCCCACCGCGCAGAACGCCCCCGGATAGGGTTTGGTCACGGCGCGGACCAGGTTGAACAGGCGTTCGGCCGGCTGGCTCCACAGCAGCTTGCCGTCCGCCGCGGTGCGGCGACCGTAGTAGCTGGCCTTGGACTCGTCCTGGGCGGTTTCGTTGACCTTGCCCTGGGCCAGCGCCGGCAGGGTATCGCGCAGCAGGCTGGCGGCGGCGTCGCGCAGTTTGCCGTGCAGGCTCAGCGCGGTGTCGCTGCGCTCGATGGCCACGCGCTGCTGGGCCAGGATCGCCCCGGCGTCGGCGCGCTTGACCATGCGGTGCAGGGTCACGCCAGTCTCGCTTTCGCCGTTGACCAGCACCCAGTTGGCCGGTGCCCGGCCACGGTAGTTCGGCAGCAGCGAGCCGTGCAGGTTGAACGCGCCCTTGGCGGCGGTGGCCAGCAGGGCTTCGCTCAGCAGGTTGCGGTAATAGAAGGAGAAGATGAAGTCGGGGTTGAGCTTGGCGATGCGCTCGACCCACAGCGGGTGGTTGGCGTCTTCCGGGGCGTGCACGGGAATGCCCTTGAGCGAGCACAACTGGGCCACGGAGCCGTAGAAGGTGTTTTCCTTCGGATCGTCGGCATGGGTGAAGACTGCAGCGATGTCATAACCCGCGTTGAGCAGGGCTTCGATGCCCGCGCAGCCGATATCGTGATAAGCGAAGACAACAGCTTTTTGACTCATGGCGAAACCTGATCGGAGAGAGTGGAAGTTAGACCGTCAACCGTGACAGCGGGAGCAGGGGCGGCAGGCTGGCTGCGCAGGATTTTTTCAATGAAGAAACGCGGGCGGGCACGCACATCGCTGTACATGCGCCCTAGGTATTCGCCCAGCAGGCCCATGCCGATGAACTGGCCGCCGGTGAACACGAACAGGATGGCGAACAGCACGAACATGCCGTCGCCGGCCCACTCGGAGCCGAACACCAGGCGCAGGAAGATCAGCATCAGGGCGAACAGCACCCCCAGGCCGGCCATGCTGAAACCGATGATGCTCAGCAGGCGCAACGGCGTGGTGGTCATGCAGGTGATCAGGTCGAACATCAGGTTGATCAGGCGCATCGGGCTGTACTTGGAGTCGCCGTGTTCACGCTCGGCGTGGTTCACCAGCACCTCGGTGGTGTGGCGGGCGAAACTGTTGGCCAGGATCGGAATGAAGGTGCTGCGCTCGCGGCAGGCGAGCATCGCGTCGACCACGCTGCGCCGGTAGGCGCGCAGCATGCAGCCATAGTCGCTCATGGCCACGCCGGTGGAGCGCTGCACCGCCAGGTTGATCAGCTTCGACGGCCAGCGCCGCCAGGCGGAGTCCTGGCGGTTGTTGCGCACGGTGCCGACCACGTCGTAGCCCAGCTCGGCCTGGGCCACCAGGCGCGGGATTTCTTCCGGCGGGTTCTGCAGGTCGGCGTCCAGGGTGATCACCACATCGCCGCGGCATTGCTCGAAGCCGGCCATGATCGCCGCGTGCTGGCCGTAGTTGCGGTTGAGGATCACCGCCACCACCGGGCTGCCTTCACGGGCGGCCGCCTCCTCGAGGATCTGCGCCGAGCTGTCGCGGCTGCCGTCGTCGACCAGGACGATCTCGAAATCGTGCTTGAGCTGGCGGCACGCCGCTTCGGTGCGGCGCAGCAGTTCGGGCAGGCTCTGTTCTTCGTTGTAGACCGGGATGACGATCGACACGAACTGGATGGGATAAGGTTTCACAGGTGTGCGTCCAGGCAGGTTTTGATGGCGCCGACGACGCGCTCGACGTCGTCGAGGGTCATGTCGGGGAACAAGGGGATCGAGCACAGGCGTGCCGAGTTCCATTCGGTGTTGGGCAGCCGCACGTCCGGGAAGCGCTGGCGGTAATAGCTGTGCAGGTGGCTGGCGACGAAGTGGATGCCGCTGCCGATGTTCCGCTCCTGCAGGGCCTTCATGAAGCCGTCGCGATCGATGCCGCAACGCTCGGCGTCGATGCGCAGGATGAACAGGTGCCAGGCGTGCTGCTGCGGATACTGCGGCAGGTGCAGCGGTTGCACCGGCAGGTCGCGCAGCTGCTCCAGATAGGCGCTGGCCAGGATTTCGCGCTGGCGATTGATCGCATCCAGGCGCTGCAACTGGACCAGGGCGATGGCGGCGTTGATATCCGCCAGGTTGTACTTGAAGCCGGGCTCGATCACTTCGGCCTGGGGCTTGCGCCCATGGGTCAGGCGGTCGTAGGCGTCGACACCCAGGCCATGGAACTTGAGCATGCGCACCCGGTTGGCCAGGGCCTCGTCATCGCTGACGAACATCGCGCCTTCGGCGCAGGTCATGTTCTTGATCGCATGGAAGGAGAAGATCGCCGTGCCCCGGGCCCCGATCGCACGACCGCGGTAGGTGGTGCCGGCGGCATGGGCGGCGTCTTCGATCACCGCGATGCCGTGCTTCTCGGCCAGGGCGTACAGCGGGTCGAGGTCGAAGGCGGCGCCGGCGTAATGCACCGGGATGATCGCCTTGGTACGTGGCGTGATGGCGGCTTCGATGGTGGCGGCGTCGGTCATCAGGGTGTGCGGATCGACGTCGACGAAGACCGGTGTCGCCCCCAGCAGGCAGATCATGTTGGCCGTGGAAACCCAGGTCTGCGACGGGGTGATCACTTCGTCGCCAGGACCGATGCCCAGGGCCAGCAGGGTGATGTGCATGCCGCCGGTGGCCGAGGAGAGCGCCACTGCGTGGCGGCAACCGACCCGCGCGGCGAACTGCTGCTCGAGTTCCTGGTTTTTGGGACCGGTGGTAATCCAGCCGGACCGCAGAACCTGCTCGACCGCTGCGATCTCTTCATCGCCAATACTCGGGCGCGAGAAAGGAAGGAAAGCCTGGTTCATTGAGACCTCGGGTGAAGAAAACGTCAGGAAGCGAAGGAACAAGCGATAGGTGCAGCGTGCGGATGATTCTGGTTTTTATTCAGGTGGTGAATGAGCTGGATGCAGTCATTGGCGCTACTCCATGGTTGGGCCGATAGAGGCAATTCCTTGCCTTGCTGAGTAAAGACCATAGTGAAAAAAAGTAAATGCGGATCAACGTGTTATGGGCAATTTCAGAGCTGTCCCACGGGCTTGCCAGGAATAGTCGCAATCCTGGTCGCGGGTTTCGAGGGCCCGAGATTAAGCGGAAAAATGTGAAACGAATATGAAAAACAGGGCAAGGCTGCGTTTATCTGCGAAACAGACAGCCAGGGTTCAGTTTTTTCGCCGGCAGAGCGCACCCGGCCGGGGCGCGCAGCGGCAGAAAGGCTCAAGACGGACTCCGGGGAAAGATCAGGATGGTCAGGTTGCCGCGCTTGTAACGTTTGCCGTCCAGCGGCAGCAACTCGACTTCGCGCTCCTCGTCGGCACTGTTGACCCGCATCACTACTCCCACCGGGCCCTGCTTGCGGGCTTCGGCCATCCATTGCTGGATCCCGGCGAGGTCGACCGCGCGGGCCGCCGAATCGGGGTAGGCAATGCCGTACTTCAGCTCGCCGACGGTGTTGTACAGGTCCACTTGCGGTCGTTGAAGGCGCCAGGCCAGTGCCGAGGCGGCGCCCAGGTCGTTGCTCAGCAAGCGGCTGGCCTGGCTCAGTTCCTGCTGATGTTCGGCGATGAACTGGTCCGGCATCTTGCTGGCGACGATATGCGCGGGCATCGCCGCCGGCAGCAGCGCCACCAGCAGCCCGATACCCAGCGCGGGCGTCGCCCACAAGGCCAGTGGGCGCAGGGCTTGCAGGGCGTTGGCGATGATCCAGCCCATCAGCACCATATAGCCCAGGGACAGGCTGAACATCTCGGCCTGTCCATACACCGGCCGGGTGATCTGCAGGTAGATCAGCGCTCCCAGCGCCACCAGGGCGATGCCGACATTGAGCAAGCCATTGATGCGCAGGACCCGGCCGCGAGCCTGGTTCAAGCGTTCGATCAGGGTGTGGCCCATCAGCAGCGCCAGGGGCAGCAGGCACGGCATGATGTAGGTGGGCAGCTTGCCCCGGCACAGGCTGAAGAACGCCAGCGGCAAGACCAGCCAGAGCAGCAGGAAGCCGATGCCGGCCTCGCGTTTCTGCCGCCAGGCCTGGCCCAGGGTGGACGGCAGCAGGGCGGCCCAGGGCAGGCTGGAGACCACCAGCAGCGGCAGGTAGAACCACCATGGGCGGGTGTGCTGGGCGTCCTCGGCGGCGAAGCGGCGAATGTGCTCGTGCCAGAAAAAGAAGCGCCAGTAGTCCGGTTCCTGGGCATGGATCTGCACGACCCAGGGCAGGCTGACCAGCAACGCCGCCAGTATCGCCAGCGGGCCGTAACGCAACAGCTCGCCCAGGCGTCGTTGCCAGATCATGTAGGGCAGGGCGATCAGGGCCGGCAGCAGCCAGGCGAGAAACCCCTTGGTCATGAAGCCGAAGCCACAGGCGATGCCCACCACTGCCCAGGCCAGGAGCCGTTGCCGGGTGGTGGCCGCATCGATGGCGAACCACAGGGCCACCAGGCTGAGGTTGACCCACAGGGTGAATTGCGGGTCGAGGTTGGCGTAGCCCGCTTGCCCGGCGATCAGGCCGAAACTCATGTACAGCAGGGCGGCGGCAAAGGATTTGCGCGGGTCCCGCCACAGGCGCCGGGCGATCAGGTAGGCCAGTACCACGCTCAGGCCGGTGCTGAACGCCGAGGCGATACGCACGCCGAACAGGTTGTCGCCGAAGACGGCCTGGCCGATGGCGATCATCCAGTAGCCTGCAATGGGTTTCTCGAAATAGCGGATCCCCATGAAATGCGGCGAAACCCAGTCGCCGCCGAGCAGCATCTCCTGGCTGATCTGCGCGTAGCGGGTTTCATCGGGAATCCACAGGCCATGGAAGCCAAGGGGCAACAGGTAGAAGCACAGGGCGAAAGCCAGGAGCATCAGCGGCAGGGTCGAGCGTCGGATCATGGACGACGACTCCCGCGGCAAACCTCATGCGTAGGTTCCGGCCGATAAACGACTGGCTGGCTGAATGAACAGCGGAAACTGGCGCGTAACAACATCCCTGGGCTCCTGATGGCAGGTCAACGTTCTATTTATTATTTAGATGCGCCTGGCAAAGTTTCGGTTAGTTACCAAGACCAGGCTGATGCGTATTCAAGCTAAAAAAGCGCTGCCGTCCAGTGAGCGAATTAACAAACAAGTAACTTATTAATTCCGGGGCAAGCTTTTAGTGGGTTTTCCTCGGACGGGCAACCTGAAAAATAGGTAGGAAAAAACCTACAACGTGCTGTTCAGCAACAATGACCAGTTTTGTTCATTGACCACCCCCAATACTTTTACCTGGCCCGCCATCACGGAAACGAACAGGGCGCTGCCGTACTCACTGGCGTGGGCATGCTTGAAACCGGTCTGGCTTTCAAAGTCGCTGATGCAACCGCTATGGGTCACCAGCAGCAGGTTGTGGTGCGGCGACTTGTGAGCGACGACATCGTCACGCAGGGGCTTGCCACAACTGGCCAGCCATTCCTGGCTGATCGCCGGGTGGTCGAACATGGCGGCCGACGTTTGCGCGGTACGTGTGAGGGGGCTGCTCAACACATCGGTACGCTCCATGCCCAGGGTCCTGAAGGCGACGCCCAGGTGGATGGCGGCCTCGCTTCCGAGGCGCGTGATGCCATCCGCCGGCCCCAGGCAGGGATGGGGCGAGCGATCGCAACGCTCGACATGGCGCACCAGCACCACCACGTTGCCGGCCCGCCATTGCTCGACGAGCCCGGAAGCTCGCAGGTCCGCGGCGCTGGCCAGGTCCAGCGGCGACCGTGGCCATAACATGAAGCCCGCGAGCAAGGCACCCGCGAGGGCCAGCAGCACCAGCCGGGGGAACAGCCCTTTGATTGCGATACGCGCTACCACAGATTCACCACCGGGCCGCCAATACGACCGATAAGATTCATTGCGCCGGCAAGGCACACCAAGTAAGAGCAAGCCGAAGAAAAAGCACTGCAGTTCCAAGGTTGCCGCGAATCTAGGGAGTGGCAGGTGAAGCGGATGTGAAAATTTCAACAACTATTTATTGAGCGAATCGTTATCGTTTCGAGGTGATTAGTTAGCTTGCTGGCTATGTTTCTGGCTCGAGATTAGTTGTTGAAAGTTGCGCGCCATAATTGCAGGATTCGCGAATCATGCTGTACTCGATAACCCATTCCTGCGTCTCGAACCCGCCCTACAGTCATGTGAATGCGTGGGAAAAGACCTGGAATGGACGTTTTCCCGCTCGTCGCAGGCTGCGTGGTCCGAGCTTCGACCCCTCCAACGATATGGCCCCAGGGAGGCTCGCTGTGTGATCAGAACAACACCAGCCAAAAGCGTGTCGTCATTCATTTCTTTGCTACTGCCGTGGCTCATCCTCATCGCGCCGGAGCTGCGGGCGAAGGAAACCGTCGAGTTCCTGATCCCGGAAGCGCCACCGCTGACGATCGCCAGCGAAGGCGGGCGGCATGGCATCGTCGGTGATGTGGTGCTACAGGCGCTGAGGCGATCCGGCTACACCAGCGAAGTCAGGGCCCTGCCATGGGCCCGCGCGCAGAAATACGCCACTGAAAAGGACAACGTTCTCATCGCGCCGCTCAGCCGTACCCCCGAGCGAGAAGGCCGCTTTACCTGGATCGCGCCGATCATGCGTATGGACAGGGCGTTCTTCAGCCTCGAACACAAGGTGGCGAGTTTCGAAGAAGCCCGGCAGCGCTACAAGGTCATTGCCGTCGGCTTGGGCAGCGCGCAGGAAGAGATCCTGCGCAGCAAGGGGTTCGCCCGGGAACAGATCTATGCCGTCAAGATCGGCGAGAACCCCGCGCAGCTACTGTTGAAGGGGCGGGTGGACGCCTGGTTCAACGGCGTTCAGGAAAGCCGGTACATCTGGGAGCATGTCTCCAACCGGCCATTGCTGATGAGCCCACCCATGGTCAGCCATGACCTTTACCTGGCCTGCTCCAGGGTATGTGACGCCGATCTTGTGGGCAGCGTGGCAAAGACCATCGAGACGATGCGCAATGACGGTTATATCGAGAAAGTGAAACACCATTATTTGAATGGCAAGTTGGCGAGAAAGAAATAGGCCTGGCAACTTGAGTGCTGTGCTCCTGCTGTTCGGGCTTGAACATGGGCAGGAGCACTGAGGTGATATTTCGTCGAATGGAAGTTACTTGGGCGATATCGTCTCGCTGGCCGGGATAATGTCGTTGAGACTTTTCAGAATGTTGTGGAAGTTGTCCCGCGCATCGCTGAGCTTCTTGAAGTGCTCGGCCATTTCCGAGGCCTTTCGCTGCAATACATCTTCGCGTGCATCCAGTTCGGCCTGACGCGCCTGCTGTTGCGCCTTTATCGTGCTTTCGGACTTGCGCGCCTGCTGCAGTTGTTCTTCAAGTTGCAGCAACTGCTCTTCCTTCTGTTCTATTCGTTGTTCTTTCTCCTGCAGCTGGCGCTCCTTGGAGCCCAGGGTCTCCATCTGCGCCTGGCTCTGCTGTTTCTGTTGCGTGAGCTTCTGGGCGATGCCGGAGAACTCTTGCAGGCTCGCCTCGATATCCTGCAGGAACTGCACCGGGTCGGTTCCCGGGAAAGGCCAGTCTTCGTGCTGGGGCTCGGTTTTCGGCTTCTCGGCGGGAGCGGGAACGGGAGCTGGGGCGGGGATCGGGCCGGTGTCGGCGTAGCGGGTTTCGACAGGCGCTGCCGGCTCCGGCTCGCTGGCCTGGGCCATCACGGCGTTGAGCTTCTCGTCGAGTTTCTCGTCGTCGATGACCACCAGCATCGGCGAGTACTCCACCGCGGGGCCATAGTGAGCCGAAGCCTGGAAGTTCAGCAGCTTGGCGACCCACTCCTTCTTCACGCTCAACATGCGGTGTTCCGTGGCCGAGGCGGGCGCCAGGGGCTTCTTGTTCAGGTCGACCAGGTGATAGCCCACATCGTTGTCACGGTGCTCGCCGGTGGCGGCTTCCCGCAGGATCTGGCTGAACACCTTGATCGCCAGGTGGCTGTCGGCATCGGCGTCCAGCGCGCCGACCCGGTAATTGCCGCCTTCGTTGAACAACAGGGCGAGATAGACCCGCAAGTTATTCTCATCGATGCTTTCGTTCAGGCTATAGGCGACAAAGTTCCGGCCCGAGTCCGGAACGGAAAAGCTGCAGAGCAACGCGGCGGTCAGCAGTTCCTGTTCCTTGTTCTGAATGTAGATAGTGCGCAAGAGCATGTGTCACCCTGTAGGCTCATTTAAGAATATGCGCCGTAGAGTACTCGCAAACTATAGCGACAGGCTTTAAGAGCAATGCTTTGGCTAAAAAGGATAAATCCTATATTTCTATAGAAATATCCTGTTCGGATGAATTCGCATCTTTTATATAAATGCCAGCGTGTATCGTGTCGCCCCTATTAAATAAGGGCAGTAAACAGTTGTTTAGTCTGTACTGCATTATCCATTTCCCGATCTTGCGCTGAGTATGAACGGCCCTCGGTTATTCATCTCAGTCTTATCTTGTCGAACCTGGACCGCCATGATCGAAATATCCAAGTTAACCAAGTCTTTTTCCGGGCAGGTCGCGGTCGACGATCTGTCCTGTCATATCGGCCCGGGAGAAGTGCTGGGGATTCTCGGGCCGAACGGCGCGGGCAAATCCACCACCATGAAAATGCTTACCGGCTTCCTCACGCCGACCTCGGGTACCGCCAGCGTCCTGGGCTTCGACATCCGCACCCAGACCCGCCACGCCCAGCGCCACATGGGCTACCTGCCCGAGGGCGCTCCCTGCTACAGCGACATGGCGGTACAGGGCTTTCTCGAGTTCATTGCCAGCATTCGCGGCTATCGCGGCAAGCAGAAGCGCGAACGGGTGGACCGGGTGCTGGACATGCTGGAGCTGGGCGATGTCCGGCGGCAGAGCATCGAGACCTTGTCCAAGGGCTTTACCCGCAGGGTCGGCCTGGGCCAGGCGATCTTGCACGACCCGCAGGTGCTGATCCTCGACGAGCCCACGGACGGGCTCGACCCGAACCAGAAGCAGCAGGTTCGCCAGCTGATCCAGGGATTGGGCGAGGACCGGATCGTGATCATCTCGACCCATATCCTCGAAGAGGTGTCGGCCATGTGTAACCGCGCCCTGATCATCAGCAACGGCCGCATCCTGGCCGACGCCACGCCGCATGAGCTGGAGCGCAGTTCCCGCTATCGCCAGGCGGTGACCCTGCAGGCCGACGAACCGCTGGACCTGCTGGCCCTGGTGGTGCTGCCGGGCGTGGCGGGCGTCGAGGAGAACCCGGCCGAGGGCAGCCTGACGCTGCTGGCCCGGCCCGGCGAGGTGATTTTCCCCCATGTCAACGCACTGGTCACGGCGCGCGGCTGGAAGATGAAACGCCTGGAGCTGGAGCAAGGGCGCCTCGACGAGGTGTTCCAGACCCTGACGCGGGGAGAGTCGGCATGAGGCAGCTACCGGTCATTTTCAAGCGCGAGCTGGGCGGCTACTTCGCCACACCGCTGGCCTTCGTGTTCATCGAGATCTTCCTGGTGCTGTCGGGCATCTTCACCTTCTACCTGGGCAGCTTCTACGAACGCAACCAGGCGGACCTGGTGCCGTTCTTCGACGTTCATCCCTGGCTTTACCTGCTTCTGCTGCCGGCCCTGGCGATGCACCTGTGGTCGGAGGAGCGCAAGTCGGGCAGCATCGAATTGCTCATGACCTTGCCGGTGAGCTGCTTCGAGGCCGTGCTCGGCAAATTCCTCGCGGCCTGGGTGGTCGCTGGCGTCACCTTGTTGCTGACCCTGCCCATGGTGCTGACGGTGAACTACCTGGGGAACCCGGACAACGGCGCGATCCTGGCCGGCTACCTGGGCAGTTGGCTGCTCGCGGGTGCCTACCTGGCGATCGGTTCCTGCATGTCGGCCATGGCCAAGAGCCAGGTGATCGCCCTGATCCTCGCCTTCATGATGTGCTTCCTGTTCGTCGCCTGCGGTTTCTCCCTGGTGCTGGATGCGCTCAATCCGTGGGCGCCGCAATGGCTGCTGGACCTGTTCGCCTCGCTGAGCCTGCTCACACATTTCAGCGCTATCAGCAAGGGGTTGATCGACCTGCGCGACCCGCTCTATTTCATCAGCGTGATCGTCGCCTGGCTGCTGGCCACTGTCGTGACCGTCAACCTGAAGAAGGCCGAATAAGGACAATTCCATGAAACGCATTCTGTATTCCGGCACCGGCCTGTTGCTCATCGCCGTGCTGTTCCTGGCCTTCAATATGGCCTCAGGCCTGTTGCTCACGGGCGTTCGCCTGGACCTGACCCAGAACAAGCTCTATTCCATCAGCGCCGGCACCCGGCAGATCCTTGCCGAGCTGAAGGAACCGCTGGACCTGAACTTCTACTTCTCCAACAGCGAGGCGAAGGAGCTCGCGCCGCTGCGCAGCTATGCCGTGCGGGTCCAGGAGTTGCTCAAGGTCTACGAACAGGAGTCTGCGGGCAAGATTCGCCTGCATGTCATCGACCCGCTGCCGTTTTCCGAAGAAGAGGACAAGGCCGGCGCATTCGGCCTGGAGGCCCTGGCGCTGGGGCAGGGCGGGGCGCCGGTGTTCTTCGGCCTGGCCGGCACCGACGCGCAGAACAATGCGCAGGTCATTCCGTTCTTCGCCCCGGACCAGGAGGAGTTGCTCGAATATGACATCAGCCGCCTGATACAGACCCTGGCCCATCCGCAGCGGCCGGTCCTGGGGCTGCTGAGCAGCCTGCCGGCGAACGGTGGCTTCGACGTCCGGACCCAGCGCAAGACCGAGCCCTGGGCGATCCTCCGGGAGCTGCGCCAGGAGTACGACCTGAAAGAACTCAAGACGGACACCCGGGACATCCCCGGCGACGTCGACGTGCTGATGCTGCTGCACCCGAAAAAGCTGTCGCAGCCGACCCTGTACGCCATCGACCAGTTCGTGTTGCGCGGCGGCCGGTTGCTCGCCTTTGTCGACCCCTACAGCGAACAGGACAGCGGCGAGGAATACTTCGGTGTGCAGAGCAAGGACAAGTCCTCGGGCCTGGAGCCGCTGTTCAAGGCCTGGGGCCTCCATCTGCAGCCGGGCAAGGTGCTGGGCGACAACCTCTATGCCCTGTTCGACAGCGCCAAGGAGGGCGAGCCGGCGTTGCCGCGCCCCTTCACCATCGGCGTGCCGCAAGCGGCCATGAGCCAGGAAGACCCGAGTACCAGCGGGCTGGAATTCATCGCCCTGAGCACCGCCGGCATCCTCGAACCGGTGGCGGGGGCCAGCACGCAGTTCACCGCGCTGCTGTCCACCTCGGACTCGGCCAAGCCGTTCGAGGCGGACCGTTTCGACAAGCCGGCCGACCAGCAGCAGGCACTGCGCGACCTGGCCCAGCCCGGCCAGCGCTATGTGATTGCGGCGCGCGTGCAGGGCCCGGTCAAGTCAGCGTTCGCCGAGGGTATCGACGGGCGCAAGGACGGGCTCAAGCAGGCGCAGCAGGTCAATCTGCTGGTGGTGGCCGATACCGACCTGTTGAGCGACCGCATGTGGCTCGGCACCGAGGACATCAATGGCCGCACGGCGCCGCGGCCATGGGCGGACAACGCCTCCTTCGTGCTCAATGCGCTGGACAACCTGGCCGGTTCGGATGCCTTGAACAGCCTGCGTTCGCGCGGTCCTTACAGCCGGCCGTTCGTGGTCGTGGAACGACTGCGCCGCGAGGCCGAGACCAGCTTCAGGGCCAAGCGCCTGGCCCTCGAGGAAAGCCTGGAGGAAGCCGAAGCCAAGTTGCAGCAGTTGCAGGGAGCCTCGCCCAAGAGCCAGTCGCTCAGCGCCGAACAACAGGCGACGGTGCGCCAGTTCATGCAGGAGAAATCCCGCATCCGCAAGGAGCTGCGCGAGGTGCAGTACCAGTTGAACGCCGACATCGACCAACTGGGGCGGAACCTGAAGATCGTCAACATTGCCCTGATGCCGTTGCTGGTGAGCCTGTGCATGCTGCTGGTCTGGGCCGTGCGCTACCTGCGACGCAAGCACGCGGCCTCGCGCAAGGCCGCGCTGGCCGCCGGCTCTCCAGCGGCCTAGCTTGTGACGCCTGTGCTGTCCCTGGAGGGGACGGCACAGGGCGGTCGAACGGGATGCTCGTACTGCTCGCCGGGTTCGACCGCCATGCCGATTGCTCGTTGCGATCAACCAAGTGTCACTTGCGATCATTGTTGGGGGCCGTCGCTGGCGCTTAAGGTGGTGGGCGCGCATCACCGATGCCCATCTCCCAAGTCCGACAACAACAAGCGACAGGAGCACAAGATGTCCGATCTGAAACTGCACCCCCAGGCCGCCGCTTCCCTGCAACGCTGGCATGCCATGCTCGCCGCGGGCGACCTGAGCCGCCTGCCCGAGCTGCTGGCTCCCGGCGTGGTGTTTCGTTCGCCCATGGCCCATACGCCCTATCCGGGCGCGCCGGTGGTCTCGACCATCCTCAATACCGTGAGCCAGGTCTTCGCCGACTTCACCTATCACCGCGAACTGGCCACCGCCGACGGTTTGAACGTGGTGCTGGAATTCAGTGCGCGGGTCGGCGATCGCCAGCTCAAGGGCATCGACCTGATCCGCTTCGACGAAGCCGGTAAGATCGTCGAGTTCGAGGTGATGGTCCGGCCCATGAGCGCCTTGCAGGCGCTCGGCGAGGAAATGGGCCGGCGCCTGGCGCCTTACCTGGCGGCGAGCAGGGCGTCGAGTTGAATCACTGACGGTCGATAGCACGGGCGCCCTGACAGGCGCCCGTTTTCGTGGGATTGCCGACGATCCGCAGACAAGCTGCTGTGCCCTCAGCTATCGCGTTCCTGGACAAAGGACGCGGCGAGAAAGTCGATCAGGGTGCGCACTGAGGGGCGCAGGCCCCGGCGCGATGGAAAGACCGCGGTGATGACCCCGCCCGTGGGTTCCCAGTCTTCCAGCAGCCGCTGCAACTGACCGCTGGCCAGTTCGTCGCGGACCACGGTACAGGGCAGGTTGGCGATCCCCGCGCCTTCGAGCACGGCGCTCTTGAGCACCGAGATATCGTCGCTGAGCAAGCGCGGCGCCAGGGTGACCTGGGCCGTGGCGCCGCTGGCGTTGCGCAATTGCCACCAGTGGTTGGCCTGCCCGGCGTTGGCCCAGGCGACGCTGGGCAGGCCGGCCAGGTCCGCGGGTGTGCGCAGCGGGCCATGGCGCTGGATAAAGGCCGGGCTCGCCACCAGTACCTGCGGGCTCGGGCCCAGCACCTTCATCACCAGTTCGCTGTCGTCCAGGGGCGGGAAGGACAGCCCCAGGGCGATGTCGAAACCTTCGCTGATGATGTCGACCCGGCGGTTATAGCTCTTCACATACAGCTCGACGGCGGGGTATTGGGCCATGAACCGGCCGAGTCGCGGCGCCATCCAGTAGTTCAGCAGCGGCGTGCTGCAACTGAGCCGGACCATGCCCCGGGGTTCGGACCGGTTCTGCTCGATCAGGTCTTCGGCCGACTCGGCCTCGGCCATCATCGCGACGCAATGCCGGTAGTAGGACTGGCCGATGTCGGTGACCTGGAACTGCCGGGTCGAACGCTGGATCAAGCGCACCCCCAAGCGGGTTTCCAGCTGGTTGACCCGGCGGCTCAAGGTCGACTTGGGCATGTTCAGCGCCCGGCCGGCGGCCGCGAAACCGCTGTGCTCGACCACCTTGGCGTAAAGAAAGAGTTCGTTGAGGTCGATCATCGACAGCGAATTGTTCCAATAACAAGACGCTGAAGTCTAAATCAATGACTACCGACACCCAAGGCTGCTGATTAAGGTGGTGGCCTGATCGCCCTGGCGGCCGCTGCTGGTTACGCCAGTGGAACACTGGAGCCGACAGGCCGGGCCTGCACCGGGTGTTACCACGCGCACATTCTGGGTGCCCGATCAGCCCCGTCCTGGGGCGATTTCACTCGTTGTCCCGGTTGCCGATCTTCCTCGTCAATCTTCTCGATCCCGCAAACACCCACTGAATCAAGCACCTGGAAAAAAGCCCGGGAGCCTGGCATGCAATGTGCTTTTTTTGGCTTTATGGATAATTGGATACAAAAATACAAAAGGTGCCGCCGATGAAATTCGCCCCAGCCTATACCGAGCGCCAGCCCGTGACCGCGGAGGAGGAGGCCTACAACTTTCTGCTGGAAGGGATCTGCAAAGGGCGTTGGCGTACCGGCGAGCGGCTGATCGCCGAGGATATCGCCAGCGAAATCGGCATGAGCCGCATGCCGGTGCGCGAGGCGTTCCGGCGCCTGGATGCCGATGGCCTGGTGACCCTGCGCCCCAATCGCGGGGCCATCGTGCGTGGCCTGGACATCGAGGAAATGCGCGAAGTCTTCGAAATGCGCAGCGCCCTCGAAGGCCTGGCGATCCGCGTGGCGGTGGGCAAGATCGGCGAGCGCCATTTCAGCCAACTGGAGCGCTTGCTCGACGACATGGACGACTACCGCGAAGACGGCGCCGAGTGGGTCGGCCGCCATCGCGCCTTCCATGAATACCTGTGCAGCCTGAGCGAACGTCCGCGGCTGATGCGGCAGATCTCGGCGCTGTACTCGGTGATCGAGCCGCACATGCGCCTGTGGCTGCAACACGCCGACAAGCCGCGCAGTGCGCGCGACGAACACGCCTCGATCATCGCCGCGCTGCGCTCCGGCGATCCGGACCAGGCGGCGCGGGTGGTCTCTGAACACATCGAGGGCACCATTCCGCGACTGATCCAGTTCCTGGAGGCCCATCGCTGAAAACCGGCTGCCATCGCGGGCCCATGCCCGCGGCGGGCCGGAGCCGTTCCCCCTGTTACCCGACATGACTGGAGTAATGCCATGCACAAGCCTTGCGCGTCCGTTGCCGCTTTTACCTTGAGTCTGTGTTGTCTGCCGTGGGCGCATGCCACCCCCGAGCTGCCGGAGCGCCTGGCCCGCAGCGAAAAGATCGTCTATTGCTCGGGCATGGATTCGCCGCCGCTGGTGTCGTTCGACACGCAACAGAAACCGGTGGGGCTGCAGGTGGACATGGGCCAGGCAATCGCCCAGCGCCTGGGCGGCAAGCAGGTCGAATGGCGCATCTCGCCGTTCGCCGGGCTGATCCCGGCGCTGCTGGCGCAGCAGTGCGACATGATCGTCGACCAACTGTTCGACAAGCCCGAGCGCCGGGAAGTGATCGACATCGTCAACTTCATGTATTCCAGCCAGTCGATCGTGGTGCCCAAGGGCAATCCGAAAGCGGTGAACACCCTTGAGGATCTGTCCGGGCTCAAGGTCGCGGTGAGCAACGGCTCGACCATCCGCCTGCTGCTCGGCGCCGAGAACGACAAGCTGGTGGCAGCCGGCAAGCCGCCGATGAAACTGGTGGTCTACAACGTCGACGCCGACGCCTTCCAGGCGCTGCGGATCAACCAGGTGGACGCCTTCGGCACCACCGTCGAATCCGCCGGCCACTATCAGCAATTGGCACCGGACCTGTTCCAGCCGGCGGTGCCGGCGTTCAACCGGATCCTCACCGGCTTCGGCGTGCGCAAGCAGGATGCGCAGCTGAGCGCGGCCCTGACCCAGGTCCTGCACGACATGCGCGCCGACGGCAGCTACGCCGCGCTGCTGGATAAATGGCATGTCGGCGGCGACAAACTGGACTGAGGGCGCACGCCATGAACTTCAATTGGGATGTGTTCTGGCAGTACCTGTTGCAGCCCAGCGATGTCTACCTGACAGGGCTCGCGCTGACCTGCCTGATCAGCGTGTGCGCCATGTTCCTGGGGTGCGTGCTGGGGCTGCTGGCGGCGCTGATGAAGCTGTCGGGCAACCCGCTGTTGCAGTACCCGGTGCGCTTTTATGTGTGGCTGATGCGCGGCACGCCGCTGCTGGTGCAGATCGTGTTCCTCTACACCGCGCTGGCGGCCGGGGGGATTTTCCGCTTCGAGGACCTGGACCTGGGCTGGTTGGTGATCCCCGGCAATATCCAGGCGGCGATCATCGCCCTGGGCCTCAACGAAGGCGCGTACATGGCCGAGATCATCCGCGCCGGCATCGGCGCGGTCGACAAGGGGCAGTACGAAGCCGGGCGCTCCCTGGGCATGACCTTCGCCAAGCTGATGCGGCGCATCGTGCTGCCCCAGGCGTTCCGGGTGATCGTGCCGCCGCTGGGCAACGAGTTCAACGTGATGCTCAAGAACACCACGCTGGTCAGCGTGATCGGCGTCCAGGAACTGCTGCTCAGCACGCAGATGGTGACCTCGGCGACCTTCCGGGTGTTCGAGCTGTACCTGGTGGTGGCTCTCTACTTCCTGGCGCTGACCACGCTCTGGGGCTTCTTCCAGCGTTGGCTCGAACAGCGCTTCGGCCAATCCGAACGGCCGCTGCCGGCGGCCAGCCGCCTGTTCGGGCGTGGCCCCCTGAAACTGCTGAGAGGACGTTGAACATGGCGCACATGAGCGAAGAACTGGTCATCGAAGCGCTGGATGTTCACAAGTCCTTCGGCGACCTGCAGATTCTCAAGGGCATTTCCCTGCAAGTGCGGCGCGGCGAAGTGGTGGTGCTGATCGGTGCTTCCGGCTCCGGCAAGACCACCTTCATCCGCTGCATCAACCTGCTGGAAGACATCCAGGCCGGGCAGATCCGCGTCGCCGGCCGGCCCATGGGCTATCGCACCCGGGCCGACGGCCGCCTGGTGCGCGATGCGGAACGCAACATCGCCCGCCAGCGCCGCGACATCGGCATGGTATTCCAGCGTTTCAACCTGTTCCCGCACATGACGGCCCTGGAAAACATCATCGAAGCGCCGATCCAGGTGCTCGGCGTGTCGCGTGCGGCGGCGCTGGAACAGGCCCGGGCGCTGCTCGAACGGGTAGGGCTGGCCGATAAGGCCGGCCATTACCCCTCGATGTTGTCCGGCGGCCAGCAGCAACGGGTGGCCATCGCCCGGGCGCTGGCGATGAAACCCCAGGCGATGCTGTTCGACGAGCCCACCAGCGCCCTCGACCCGGAAACGGTGGGCGAGGTGCTGCAAGTCATGAAGGAATTGGCGCAGGAGGGCATGACCATGGTGGTGGTCACCCATGAAATGGGCTTTGCCCGCGAAGTGGCCGATCGGGTGGTGGTGCTCGACCAGGGCGAGCTGATCGAACAGGGCCCGCCCGAGCAGATCTTCAGCCAGCCGCGTCACGCCCGGACCCGGGCCTTTCTCAGTCGGGTGCTGTAAGCCCCGGATATCCATTTGAAGCGAGTACTGCCATGTTCAAGTTTTCTGCCCACGAGTATCCCTACGCTTCGCAGCGGCAAAGCGTGTTCGCCCGGCGCGGCATGGTCGCGGCGTCGCAACCGCTGGCCGCCGAGGCCGGGATCGACATCATGCGTCGCGGGGGCAACGCGATCGATGCGGCGATCGCCACCGCGGCCGCGTTGACGGTGGTCGAGCCCACCGGCTGCGGCATCGGCGGCGACGCCTTTGCCCTGGTCTGGACCCAGGACCGCCTGCACGGCTTGAGCGCCAACGGCGCGGCGCCCCAGGCCCTGAGCATCGAAGCGGTGAGGGCCGCCGGCCACGAGCGCATGCCGCTGCATGGCTGGACGCCGGTCACGGTTCCCGGCTGCCCGTCGGCCTGGGCCGAGCTGTCGCGACGCTTCGGCCGCCTGCCGTTCGCCGAGCTGCTGCAGCCGGCCATCGCCCTGGCGCGCGATGGCTTCCCGGTGTCGCCAGTGGTGGCCCTGCAATGGCAGTCGGCCTTGCAGGACTTCACCCCGGACCGCGATGCGGTGCTCGACAGCTGGTTCGCCACCTTCCTGATCGACGGCCGCGCGCCCCGGGCCGGGGAGCTGTTCCGCAACCCGGCGCAAGCCAGGACCCTGGAGGAGCTCGCCGCCACCGCCTGCGAAAGTTTCTATCGCGGCGCCCTGGCGCAACGCCTCGACGCGCATTCGCGCGCCACCGGCGGCTACCTGCGTGCCAGCGACCTGCAGGGCTACCGCGCACAGTGGGTCGAGCCGATCAGGATCAGTTACCGCGGCCATGACGTCTGGGAGATCCCGCCCAGCGGCCAGGGCCTGGTGGCCCTGATGACCCTGAAAATCCTCGAAGGCTTCGCCTTCGACCACCGCGACAGCCAGCAGACCTGGCACCGCCAGCTGGAAGCCATGAAGCTGGCCTACAGCGACGGCCTGCACTACATCACCGACCCCGCGCACATGCGGGTCGCGGTGGAAGACCTGCTCAGCGACCGCTACGCGGCCCGGCGCCGGGCCCTGATCGGTGAGCGCGCGATGGCGCCGCAGCCGGGCGAGCCGCAGGCCAGTGGCACGGTCTACCTGGCCAGCGCCGACGCCGAGGGCAACATGGTGTCGTTTATCCAGAGCAACTATCACGGCTTCGGTTCCGGCGTGGTCCTGCCCGACAGTGGCATTGCCCTGCAGAACCGCGGCGAGGAATTCAGCCTCGACCCGGCCCATGCCAACTGCCTGGCACCGGGCAAGAAGACCTTCCACACCATCATCCCGGGGTTTCTCAGCAAGGACGGCGTGCCGCTGGGACCGTTCGGCGTGATGGGCGGCTACATGCAGCCCCAGGGGCATGTGCAGATGGTCATGAACCTGCTGGACTTCGGCCTCAACCCGCAGGCCGCGCTGGACGCTCCGCGCTGGCAATGGCTGGGCGGGTTGCGGGTCGGCATCGAGCAGCCGGCCTCGCGCGACCTCAGCGCGGCACTGGCGCGGCGCGGCCATCAGGTGCAGGTGGCCTGCGACCTGAGCAGCTACGGGCGCGGCCAGATCATCCTGCGCAACCCGGAAACCGGCGTGCTGTGCGGCGGCACCGAGCCGCGGACGGACGCGCATATCGCGGTGTTCTGAGGGCGGTGAAAGGCGAGGGTGATCGTTGTCAGGAGAATTATTCTCTGGACAAACTCAATATCTGTATTGATAAGAAAAAGCGATCAATTGTTCAGATTTATCTGATGGTGATTTTATGTTGAGCTAACTAAATTTTACGCCCCGTATCCATGCGGGTAATAGCTTTCTTGAAGTGCGAATAGTTGTTTTGTTTGATGTCGAGAAAGTTAATGTAATAGTTGGAGAAAGCCAAATGCGTGATTTGAATGCTGTTGAAATCGAAGAAGTATCGGGTGCGGGTCTTACCATCGGCGGCGTGAAAGTGGTGCCCGGTGCGGACTTGAGCGGCGTCATCAAGAACAACACCGGGAGTAACCCGGGCAATGGCGTTGGTATTGGCATCGGTATCGGTTCCGAAGGTAAAAATGGTGTCGGTATTCAGGTAACCACCGGTTGGGCTGGCTGGCCGTTCAACTGAATAAGTCAAGCTAAGTCGCTTTGTTAATAAAAAGCGATTAGTCATCGCTTTGAACGCCAGGTTTTTCTGGCGTTCTTTGTTTTTTGCAGATTGATTACTTGGGTAGCCTCTAACTTGGCGGTATTACAGATTGACTGCATCAGGTGTTGGGAAATTTTGATCCCCCTGAGATTTCCTACAGCGCAGAACTTGCATATTCCTGCTTGCTGTTTTCAGAACATGGTTGCCGCTCCTTGCATTATTGATCGCAGCGTTTCAATGCAATGACTGATACGTCGTTGTTCCGCCAAGAGGCGCTGGAGGCCCGACAAACCAGTTGGTTGGGCAATATCGTATTAATCCGCCCCACCTCGTTCACGTTCCTCACTTTCCTGGCCATGACACTGGCAGCGTCGGTGGTAGCCGTATTCGTTTTTGCTAGTTATACCAAGCGCAGTACCGTCAGTGGCCAGTTGGCCCCGGTCAGTGGTTTGGTCAAGGTATACATTCCCCAGACAGGCATCGTCTGCGAAAAATGGGTGCAGGAAGGTCAATGGGTCAAGCGCGGAGCTCCTTTGCTAAGGGTTTCCAGCGAACGTTACAGCGCGGATGCCAGTCCTGTGCAAGCGAACATCAGCCGCCAACTCGAACGTCGCCGTGATTCGCTGAACGACGAACTGGAAAAGGTCCGTCGATTGCAAGCGGACGAGCGCGATAGCCTGAATAACAAAATCACTAGCTTGCAACGTGAATTGACAATGCTGGCCGAACAGGTGGACAGCCAGCATCAGTTGGTGGAGCTATCCAGCGATGCCGCGCGGCGTTACGAGGGGCTCATGTCGAAAGGCTATATCTCGGTCGATCAACTTCAGCAGCGCCAGGCCGAGTTGCTGGGGCAGCGCCAGACTCTCCAGGGATTGGCTCGTGAGCGCACAACTCTGCTACAGCAATTGACTGAACGCCGCAATGAGTTGGCTGGCCTGGATGCCCGTCACGCCAACCAGCAAGCCGAATTCCAGCGCCAACTCTCTGCCATTGAAGAGAATCTGCTGGAAAGCGAGGCCAAGCGCAGCGTATTGATCACGGCCCCGGAAACCGGGGTCGTCACCGCCGTGCTCGCCGAAATCGGCCAGAGCGTGGACAACTCTCGACCTGCATTGAGCATCGTTCCTGTCGATGCGCCCTTGCAGGCAGAGCTTTACGCCCCCAGCAAAGCCATCGGCTTCATCAAGCCGGGCGACTCGGTGCTGATCCGCTATCAAGCCTATCCCTATCAGAAATTTGGCCAATACAAAGGGCATGTGCGCTCCATCTCGCATACCAGCATGTCCTCCGTTGAACTCGCCAGCATCATCGGTGGCTTGCCAAGAGCGAGCGGAGATGGCGAGCCGTTGTACCGACTGCAGGTCAGCCTCGATAAGCAAGAGGTGATGGCTTATGGCACACCGCGAACATTGCAAAGCGGCATGTTGCTCGATGCCGACATCCTTCAAGACACTCGTCGGCTTTATGAGTGGGTACTCGAACCGCTTTACAGCCTTACCGGAAAACTCTAGGAATCCTCGATGGCATTTACCGCCGCTCTCGCGCTGCGTATCGGCCGGCGCTTGCCGCTGATATTGCAGACCGAAGCTACTGAATGCGGCCTGGCGTGCCTGGCGATGATCGCGACCTACCACGGTTACCACACTGACTTGATGGGGTTGCGGCAACGTTTCAGTGTGTCGCTCAAGGGCGCTTCTCTTAAACAACTGATTCAGATTGCGCAGCAGATGCGGTTAGGAGCCCGTCCGGTAAAAGTATCGCTGGCAGAACTTGGCCAATTGGAGCTTCCTTGCCTGCTGCACTGGGACTTCAACCATTTTGTGGTACTGAAGTCGGTTGATGCCGGCGGTATCACACTTCACGATCCCGCCCGTGGATTGCGCCATTTGAGCCTGGATGAGGCATCGCGCAGTTTTACCGGAGTGGCCATGGAGCTTTGGCCCGATCGTGGTTTCGAGAAGCAGGTTGCCAAGCCGCGCATCAGACTGTTGGGTTTGATGGGGCGCGTCACTGGGCTATATCGTTCTCTGACGCAGTTACTGCTGCTGTCTGGCGCTCTTGAGCTGTTTGCCCTGGTCAGCCCGTTCTTCCTGCAGTGGACTCTGGATAACGTCATTGTCAGTGAGGATCGTGACCTGCTGACTACCCTGGCCTTGGGGTTCGGTCTGCTGTTGTTGATGCAACAAGTCGTCAGCGGGGTACGCGCCTGGGTGTTGATGTATATGAGCACCCTGTTGAGTATGCAATGGCGGGCCAATGTGTTTAGCCATCTGTTGCGGCTGCCGATCCAGTACTTTGAAAAACGCCATCTCGGTGACGTGGTTTCGCGCTTTGGCTCCGTAGACAACATTCAGCAATCTCTCACTGGCGCCTTCCTGACGGTGATTCTCGACGGCCTGATGAGTGTCGCCACGCTGGCCATGATGCTGCTCTACAGTCCAATGCTGGCAGCTATTTCCATCGCTGCCATGAGCCTGTATGCCATCGGCCGCTGGGCCTGGTATCGCCCGTTACGCAACGCCACGGAAGAGCAGATCGTGCATGCTGCTCGCCAGCAGAGCCATTTCCTGGAGACCGTGCGAGGAATCCGTCCACTCAAGCTGTTCCAGCGGCAAGAGGAACGTCGCTCAGTCTGGCTCAGCCTATTGGTCGAACAAATAAACGCCGGACTACGTACACAGAAGCTGCAACTGTTCTATCAACAGATGAATGGGCTGTTTTTTGGAGTAGAGAACCTGTTGGTGATCTGGCTAGGGGCAACTCTGGTGATGGATGGCCAGTTCAGCGTCGGTGTGTTGATGGCGTTCAACGCCTACAAATTGCAGTTCAGCGGCCGGGTCGCCAGCCTGATCGATAAAGTCTTCGAATTGCGCATGCTTCAGCTGCAAGGTGAACGCCTGGCTGACATCGTTCTCCAGCCACCGGAGGAGGAACTGACCCAGATTGCGCCAGACGATCTTCGGCGGCGTCCGGCCAGCCTGGAGGTCCGTGGGCTCCGCTACCGATACGCCGAGCATGAGCCCTGGATTCTGGATGGCCTCGACCTGGCAATCGCCGATGGGGAGTCCGTGGCCATCGTCGGTCCGTCCGGTTGCGGTAAGAGCACCTTGTTCAACATCTTGCTTGGCATTCTGCCACCGAGCGAGGGCCAGGTCCGGGTGGCGGGCCTGGAGCTTTCGAACCTGGGGCTGGATGGCCTGCGCGAACTGGTCGGCACGGTGATGCAGGACGATGTGCTTTTCGCCGGCTCGTTATTGGAGAACATCAGCTTTTTCGATTCCAGCGTTGACATGCCGTGGCTGATCGAATGCGCCCGAATGGCCGCGATCCATGACGACATACAGAGCATGCCAATGGGCTACAACACCCTGGTCGGTGAAATGGGTACTGTGCTTTCCGGCGGGCAGAAGCAGCGAGTCATGCTGGCTCGCGCCCTGTACAAGAAGCCGAGAATTCTCTTCCTTGACGAGGCTACCAGTCACCTTGATGTCCGTTGCGAACAAATGGTCAACGAAGCGATTCGGGGGCTGCGCATTACCCGCATCATGATTGCTCACCGTCCGCAAACCATTGCCTGTGCTGATCGGGTCGTGGTTCTGGATGACGGAAAGGTGGTACGCGATGAGCGCGCCCGGAAAGAGCCAGGATCGCAGCCTCCCACCAAGGCCGATGTCGCTTGGAAACCGATATGAAGCGGCACCATTTCGCACTGTTGGCCTGGCTGGCATGGGGGCCGGTTGCGGCGTTGGCTCACGAACCTGACGTATTTGCTACCACAACCTCGGTGACTGGAGAGGCGGTGTATGACGTCGATCACACCTCGCGACCCTGTCATTTCGGGAATCTGCCAGAACAGTTATCTCTAGAGGAGACGGTCAGCCGTATCCTTTGTCACGATCCGCAGGTCCGCATTGCATGGGCCGACGCCAAGGCCCGGGCGGCGACGGTGGGCGTCAGTCATGCGGCCTATTTGCCTCGTCTGGATGGACGCCTGGACTGGAGCCGCAATATCAATGAGAGGAAAGAGGAGTCTGTTTCCGTCAATGGTCGTCGCCAACTGGCGGGCGCCAATTTCACCCTGAGCTGGGTGCTGTTCGACTTCGGTCGGCGAGGTGCCGCCTTGCAGAATGCCAGGCAAATGCTGATGGCCGCCAACGCCACTCAGGATGCGACACTGCAAAATGCCTTTGCCGTGGCGGCCCAGGCCTACAACGACGCCTTGGCTGCGCAACGTAATCTCGCCGCGTCACGTCAGGTCGCGGAACTGGCAGCACAGAACCTTGAAGCTGCCGACGCCAAGTACAAGGCCGGCGCAGCGGCGTTATCGGATCAGTTGCAGGCGCAGACCGCGCTGTCCCAGGCACGGCTGCGCGAGGTACGGGATATCGGTAATCTGCGACAACTTCTGGGCGTCATCGCACTGCGCATGGGGTTGTCGCCAGAAACACCGCTGAAGTTAGCGGGGGATCTTGCCCCATTACCCAATCCATTTTTTTCCAAGGCCGTGGATAAGTTGTTGGCCGAGGCGCGTCGCGAGCATCCCGCGCTGCTGGCGGCGCAAGCCCGGTTCAAGGCTGCCGAAGCCTCGGTGGAGGAAGCTCGCGCGGCTGGCCGTCCTAGCCTGAGCCTGACCGCCAATCTGGCCCACAACCGCGTCGGCCAGTCTGAAATCTATAACGGTGATTACCGTGAGCGCGACAGGAGTATCGGCCTGCAGCTGGATGTTCCGCTGTTCGATGGGTTTAGCCGTAGCTATCAAGTCCGTAGAGCGTTGGCGCAGGTCGAGTCCCGGCGCTCTGAACTGGCTGATACCGAACAACAGGTTTCGCTGGATGTCTGGAATAACTACCAGCGTCTGAGTATCGAGACGCGAAGCCTGGCCCAGACCAGCGAACTGGTCGAGCAATCGCGTCAAGCCCTGGATGTGGTACAGGGGCGTTACCGCGCCGGGGTTGGCAGCATGATCGAATTACTTAATGCGCTGACTGCCTATGCCAGTGCCGAGGAGTTGCATACCCAGGCTCTTGGTAGTTGGCAGAGTTCACGGTTGAGACTGGCCGTTGGCTTGGGCCGCCTAGGATTCTGGGCCGTGGATACACGGTAAGGCGGGCATCGGCTCGTTGTACCAATACGTCACGAACAAGCCAGTGGCCCTGTTATAGCTGCCATGCGATGAGTGGCCACAGACTACGCGGATGCGGCGCGCCACTCTCGAACCGGCGTGCTGTACGGCGCCGTCACACTGCACGCGGCTGCCCATATCGCGGTGCACTGAACCAGCTCAGCAGGCCTTGAGGGCGCGAGCGAATCATCGACTAGACTCACGCGACCAATGGAAAGCCGCATGAGGTTCTGGTCATGGCAAAAAACCACAAGAGCGCCGCCAGGGGCGCCGCGGGTGAGCGGGGCAAGCTCGGCAAACAAGCCTATGAAGAGCAGTTGCGCCGGCTGCATGTCGAGCTGGTGACGCTGCAGGAGTGGGTGCAGGAAAAGGGCATCAAGATCTGCATCGTTTTCGAGGGGCGCGACGGCGCCGGCAAGGGCGGGACCATCAAGGCCCTCACCGAACGCCTGAGCCCGCGGGTGTTTCGCGTCGTGGCGCTGCCTGCGCCCACCGAGCGCGAGCAGAGCCAGATGTACCTGCAACGCTACTTGCCGCACCTGCCCGCAGCGGGCGAGGTGGTGATCTTCGACCGCAGCTGGTACAACCGCGCCGGCGTGGAGCGGGTGATGGGCTTTTGTACCGAAGAGCAGGCCACCAGCTTTCTCAAGGCGGTGCCGCTGGTGGAGCGGGCGATCGTCGACTCGGGCGTCATCCTGCTCAAATACTGGCTGGAGGTCAGCCAGCAAGAGCAGACCCGCCGCCTCGAAGCGCGGATCAAGGACGGGCGCAAGATCTGGAAACTGAGCGCCATGGACCTCAAGTCCTACAGCCGCTGGTATGACTACTCTCGGGCCCGCGACGCGATGTTCGAGGCCACCGACACCGAGCACGGCCCCTGGCTGGTGGCCGATTCCAACGACAAGCGCCGCGCGCGCCTGAACATCATTTCCGACTTTCTCAGCCGCGTTCCCTACAAGAAAGTCCCGCGGGAAAAAGTCGTGCTGCCCAAGCGCCAGAAACCGGGGGGCTACAAGGAGTCGGATCACCCATTGCGCAGGGTTCCGGAGAAGTTCTGAGCGTGAGGCTCGATTGCACGCTGCGATAGCGGCTTTTCCCTCGACACCGACCCTGCCGGCGCCCGCGCCGACAGGCGTTGCGCGGCCGGCTCAACCCAGCCGCATCGACAACTCCACGTCGCCGCCAAAGGGCACGGACAGGTAGCCGCTGGCCGGCGACCGCACGCGTTCCAGGTAGTCGGGGCAGTAGTCGGTGTTGTCTGCGACGATCAGCGCACCCGGGCGCAGGCGGCTTTCGAGCAGGGCGAGGATGTCGGCATACAGTGCCTTGGCGCCGTCGAGCAACAGCAGGTCGATGGTCTCGGGCAGGTCGACCGCGAGGGTCTGCAATGCGTCGCCTTGGCGGATGTCCACCAGGTCATCCAGCCCGCCTTCGCGCAGGTGCTCGCGCGCCCGCGCCACCTTGGAGGCCTCGAATTCGCTGCCGATCAGTTGGCCGCCGCCGTTGTCGCGCAGGGCCGCGGCCAGGTGCAGGGTCGAGATGCCGAATGAGGTGCCGAATTCGACGATGTGCCGCGCCCGGGTGCTGCGCGCCAGCATGTACAGCAGCCCGCCGGTCTCGGGCGAAACCGGTAGCCAGAGGTCCTTCAGGCGGCCATAGAAGTCCAGGTATTCGGTCTTGCTGTGCATCATCCGTTCGCGTTCCTCGCGGGAGAGCTCGGCGACAGTGGGGCTGGTCGCGGTGCGGGCCTGCCTGAACAGGCGGTCGAGCAACCGGGCGAGCGGGGCGGTGGTCAGGGTGCTGGTCATTGGGCTTGAGCTCCTGGGTTGACGCCTTGCGGCGCGTCACTAAAATGCGATCAATTCGTCGCATTCACAGGGTATGAGCAATTGATCGCCTCCGCTATTCGCATTGGCCGCGGCCCGGTCCGGCCGGCATGAGCAACCGCCGCAGCCCGCAGGTTTCCTCGCGCAAGGCCCCGCAACAGGCACGTTCGACCGAGCTGGTCGCGGCAATCCTGGAGGCCGCTACTCAGGTTTTGGCGAGGGAGGGCGCGCAGCGTTTCACCACCGCGCGGGTCGCCGAGAAGGCGGGCGTCAGCATCGGCTCGCTGTACCAGTATTTCCCGAACAAGGCGGCGATCCTGTTCCGGCTGCAAAGCGATGAGTGGCAACAGACCACCGAGATGCTGCGCAGCATTCTCGAGGATGCGCGCAGGGCGCCTCTGGAACGCCTGCGGGTGCTGGTCCGGGTGTTTATCCAGTCCGAGTGCGCGGAAGCCGGCATGCGCGTGGCGCTCAACGATGCGGCGCCGCTGTACCGCGATGCCCCCGAAGCGCAGGCGGTGAAGGCCCAGGGCGAGCGGATTTTCCAAGGATTCATGGCGCAGGCGCTGCCCGAGGCGCCCGAGGCGAGCCGCGTTTTGGCCAGTGAACTGATCACCGCCACGCTCGGCAGCGTGGGCAAGGAGTTTTCCGAAAGCCCGCGCAGCGCGGCCGAGATCGAGCGCTACGCCGATGCGATGGCGGACATGTTCTGTGCCTACCTCACGCACTTGGCGCAACGCCGCGACTGAGCGTGGATTGCCCCACGGCCCGGGCGGATCAGGCCACGGACGCGGCTTGCTCGCGGGTCTGTTTGGCCGTGGCAATGTCGGCGGCGCGGGGCAGGGCGACACTGTTCTTGGCGGCGAGGATCTCGGCCATGACGCTCACGGCGATCTCGGCGGGGGTCTTGCTGCCAATGTAGATGCCGATCGGGCCGTGCAGGCGTTGCAGCGAGGCCTCGGTCTCGCCGAAGTGCTCGATCAGGCGTTCGCGGCGCAGCTGGCTGTTGCGCCGAGAGCCGATCGCGCCGATGTAGAAGGCCGGGCTGTGCAGCGCTTCGAGCAGGGCCAGGTCGTCGAGCTTGGGGTCATGGCTGACGGCGACGATGCAACTGCGCAGGTCCGGGGCGAAGTCGCGGACGATGTCGTCCGGCATGCCCACCAGTTGCTCCACGCCCGGCACGTTCCAGCCGCCGATGTATTCGGGGCGCGGGTCGCAGACTGCCACCCGGAAGCCGTTGAACAGCGCCATGGTCGCCAGGTATTCGGCCAGCGCGCCGGCGCCGATCAGCAGCAGGCGGTAGCCGGGCCCCAGGGTATTGACCATCTGCTGGCCATCGAAGAAGAACTGCTCCGGCGCGGCGCTGGTGGCCAGGGCGACCTCGCCGCTGCCCAGGTCGAGGCGGCGGCGCACCAGTTGCCCGGCATTGAGCTGGGCCAGCAATTGCTCCAGGGCCTCCTTCGCCGGCGTGAATTCGAGAATCAGCTCCAGGGTGCCGCCGCAGGGCAGGCCGAAGCGATGGGCTTCGTCGGCGCTGACGCCGTAGCGCACCACTTGCGGCGGGCCGTCCGGCAGGCTGTGGCCTTCGTAGGCGCTGGTGTAGCGGTGGATCAGGTCGTCCTCGATGCAGCCGCCCGACACGCTGCCCACCACCCGACCATCGCCGCGCAAGGCCATCATCGAGCCCACGGGGCGGGGCGATGAGCCCCAGGTGCGGGCCACGGTGGCGAGCATCACCCGCTGGCCGGCCTGGAGCCAGTCGCGGGCGGTACTCAGGACCAGTAGATCGATGCTTTCCATGGGAACCTCTGTTGTTCATGGAAGGGGCGGCCGATCCGGGAACCCCCGGAGCGGCCGCCGCCTTCTTTTCAGCGCATGTGCAGGACGATCGGGCTGCTGCTGGCGGGGTCGGTATGCCCGCGCAGCTTGCCGACCGCCTGCGGGTCGACCGCGCCGCCCTGATTACCCCAGGTGCCGCGCACGAAGGTCAGGACCTCGGCGATTTCCCGGTCCGACAGCTGCTCGCGAAAGGCCGGCATGCGGTAGGCATCCGGCACCCCGGCGGCGACCACGCGTTGCGAGCCGTTGAGGGTGATGTTGATCGCCGAGGCGTTTTCCCTGGCCAGTGCCGAGGTGGCGCCCGCCAGGGGCGGCATCCACTCGGCCTGGCCCTGGCCGTCCAGGCCATGGCAGGACGCGCAGCGGGTCACGTAGGTGTGGGCGCCGGGGCTGTCCAGCCGGGTCGCGGCGGACACGGCCTGGTACTGCCAGGGCGTGCCGTCGCGCTGCGGATCGCCGGGCAGCGACTTGAGGTAGCGGGCGATGGCGTTGAGGTCCTCGTCGGCCATGAACTGGGTGGAGTTGTTGAACGCCTCGGTCATCGAGCCGTACACCACCGCGTGCTTGTTGCGCCCGGTCTTGAGGAACTGCACGATCTCCGGTTCGCTCCAGCGCCCCAGCCCGGTGTTCGGGTCCTGGCGCAGGCTCGGTGCGTACCAGCCGTCGAGCAGGGCCCCGGCGAGGAACGGCGCGCCGGATTCGTCCAGGGCCTTCTCGTTGAACGCCAGGCCGCGCGGGGTGTGGCAGCTGCCGCAGTGGCCCGGCCCCTGGACGATATAGGCGCCGCGGTTCCACAGCGCATCTTCGCCGGGCTTGGCCGCGTAGGGCGTGGTCGGCGCGAACAGGCCGTTCCACAGCGCGATTGGCCAGCGCAGGTTGAGCGGCCAGGGAATGTCGCTGGGGATATTCGGCTCGCTGGCCGGTTGCACGCCTTTCATGAAGAACGCGTACAACGCGCGCATGTCGTCGTCGCTGAGCTTGACGTAGGACGGGTAGGGCATGGCCGGATAGAGCCGGCGCCCGCCGGGCGCCACGCCATGGCGCACCGCACGGTCGAAGTCGGCCAGGCTGTAGGCGCCGATACCGTGGGTCGGGTCCGGGGTGATGTTGGTGGCATGGATGGCGCCCAGCGGCGTGGCCATTTCCAGGCCGCCGGCGAACGGCGTCTTGCCCGGCAGGCTGTGGCAGGCCACGCAGTCGCTGACCCGGGCGACATACTCGCCGCGGCTCACCAGTGCGGGGTCGAAACCGGCCTGCGCGGCCGGCTCCTGCTCGAAGGGCGAGGCAGGCTCGCGGGTGACATACCAGGCCAGCAGGCCTGCCGCGACGAGGCACGGCAAGGCCAGCCAGCCTGCGGTTCTGGCGAATCGGCTGTTATTCATGGGCAGTCCTTGTCGGTCAGCTGAAGGTGTATCGGCTCAATGGCAGGCTGCGGATGCGCTGGCCGGTCAGCCGCGCCACCGCATTGGCCACCGCCGGGGCGACCGCGGGCAACGGCGGTTCGCCGATGCCGCCCATTTTTTCGCCGCTCTCCACCACCCGTACATGCACCCGCGCCATGCGTGCCGGCGGCAGGATCGGGTACAGGTCGTAGTTGCGCGCCCGTGGCTTGCCGTCCACGTAGACCGCTTCCTCAAGCAGCGTCTGCGACAACCCCAGGGCCACGGCGCCATTGACCTGGGCCTCGACGATCGCCGGGTTGACGATGCTGCCCGGGTCGATCGCCTGCCAGATGTCGTGGACCCTGACCTGGCCGTTTTCGATCGACACCTCGGCGATCGCCGCCGTGTGCGAGCCGAACGGCGAGGCCATGGCCACGCCGCGGGCGCGCCGGGTGCCGTCCTCGGCAGTGAACGGGCCGCGCTTCCAGCCGCCGGACAAGTCGCCGGCCGCTTGCAGCAAGGTGGTCAGGCGCGCGTTGTCGCGCAGCAGGTGCAGGCGCAGCTCATAGGGGTCATGGCCGCCCTTGTCCGCCAGTTCGTCGAGGAAGGCTTCATAGAAGAAGTCATTCAGCGAATTGCCCACCGAACGCCAGTAACCCAGCATGGCCGGGCCCTTGACGTAGATCTGCGCGATGCGTTTGTTGGCAATCGCGTAGGACTTGCCCGACAGTCCTTCAAGAGCGGTGGGGTCGATTTGCTCCCCCTGTTTGCCCATGAGAGCTTCGGTGGGACCTTCGGTGGCGCTTACCGCCTCGATGGCCACCGGCAGGCCCTCGGCGTCCAGTCCGGCGCGGAACTTGACCACCGCGACCGGGCGCAGCACGTCGCGCAGGAACTCTTCCTCACGGCTCCAGATCAGCTTGACCGGACGCCCGACCGCCTTGGCCAGGGCGATGGCCTGCGGGTAGGGGCTGGCCGAGTCATAGAGGAAGTGCCGGCCGAAAAAGCCGCCCAGCAGCGGCGAGTGCAGGGTGATGCGGGCAGGGTCGAGCCCGGTGCGCTTGGCGATATCGGCGAGGAACATGTCCGGCGCCTGGTTCGGCAGCCAGACCTCGAGCGAACCGTCGGGGTTGAAGCGCGCCAGGGCCGAAGGCGGCTCCAGCTGGGCATGGTTGAGGTACTGGTTGTGGTAGCTGGCCTCGACCCGGGTCTTGGCGCCGGCCAGGGCGGCCGCCACATCGCCCTGGTTCTCGTCGTCGCGGGCCGGGCCTTGCTGGGCGGCGAGAAATTCGCGGAAGCCGTCGCTGGAGAAATCGGCCGGCATTGTGCGCACCGGCGCATCGGCGGCCGGCTCCAGCCAGTCGACTTGCAGGGCTTCCACCGCACGCTTGGCGTGCCACCAGCGCTCGGCGACCACCGCTACCGCGCCGGGCAACTGATGGACCGAATCCACGCCTTTCATGGCCTTGACCTGCGCTTCGTTGCGCAGGCTGCCTACGGTCATGCCCAGGCGGGGAGCGTGCTGCACGGCGGCGTGGAGCATGCCGTCGACCTTGAGATCGATGCTGTACTGCGCCTTGCCGGTGGATTTTTCGTAGGCGTCGATGCGCCGCACCGGCTTGCCGATCCAGCGGAACTGGCTCGGGTCGCGCAGGGTGACGCTGGCCGGATCGGGGACCGGCATGTCCAGGGCGCGTGTGGCCAGTTCGCCGTAGCCCAGGGAGCGCCCGGAAGCCGCATGGACCACCCGGCCCGGTTCGGTGGACAGCTGCGCGATCGGCACGCCGAGCTGCTCGGCGCCGGCCTGCAACAGCATGGCCCGGGCCAGGGCACCGAGGCGGCGCATGACCGGGTAGCTCATGCGCACCGACATGCTGCCGCCGGTGATGCGCATGCCGTTTTCCATCACCACGTAGGCCTCGCCAGGCGGCGCGCTCTCGACCACGAAGGTGGCCGGGTCGGCGTCCAGCTCCTCGCCGACGATCTGCGCCATGGCGGTGTGGGTGCCCTGGCCGCCTTCCATGAAGGGGCTGAGCAGGCGCACGCTGCCGTCCGGGCGGATCTCGAGGAACGCCGGGACCTGGGTCCCGCGTTCCGTGGTGGTCGCCGTGGCGGCCTGGACCCTGGCCGAACCCAGCGGCAGGCCGAACCCAAGCACCAGCGCACCTACCGCGGTGCTGGCCAGAAAACGCCGGCGGGACAGGTTGACCGGCTCGTCCAGCGCCAGGCCCAGGAGTGCTTCAGCGGAGTCGATGGGCTTGTTCATCAGGCGCTTTCCTTGTTGGCGGGCTGTGCGAGGTCGTGCACGGCGGCATGGATGGCGTTGTAGGTGCCGCAACGGCACAGGTTGACCATCGCCGCGTCGATCTGCGCGTCGCTGGGCTTGGGGTTGTGCTTGAGCAGCGCGGTGGCCGCCATCACCTGCCCGGACTGGCAGTAGCCGCATTGCGCCACCTGGTGCTCGACCCAGGCGGCCACCACGCGCTTGCCGACGTCGTCCGCTTCGATCGCCTCGATGGTGGTGACTTCGCGTCCGACCACCCCGGAGACCGGGGTGACGCAGGAGCGCACCACATTGCCGTCCACCAGCACGGAACACGCGCCGCACTGGGCCAGGCCGCAGCCGTACTTGGTGCCGGTCAGTCCCAGGTCATCGCGGATCACCCACAACAAGGGCGTGTCGGCGTCGGCATCGACCTGATAGGCCTTCTGGTTGATTCGTAGTTCCATGGCTCACCTGCTGATCATCGGTTGGTGGTTCTTGGTTTTCGAGGAACGCGCGGCGTGGCGCCTTCCGGGTCAATACAGCGTAGTCAGGATCGGGGCCGGCCAATCGCGTTCCGGGCCAGGGGCTGGTGCGGTCTGCGCAAGGGCTGAAGGGTGGCGTGTACCGCTCGCGGCGCTTGCTGGCGCCGGTGGTTCAGGGGGCGGTCGCCCGGTAGGTCGACGATGTGGGCCAGGACCGATGCCTGGCCGGCGCTGGCATGGGTCATGACGGCTGGCTCCTCATCGGCGGACTCTAGCCCAGGGGTAACGGGTTTCCTATCCGATAGCGGCCAACTCCAGAGGATCAGGCAAGAATTCAAGAGGATTGCGCTAGAGCGGCGCAGGCCCGGTACCGGGGACAGCCTGGCGGCGAGGGAGGGCGGGGTAGACGGGGCTGGCGATGCAGACCTGTGGCGGTGATGAGGCTAGATGCCCTGGTGGCGAGGGAGGGGGAGCCTGTGTCGGGCGTCGATTCTGCCCGAGAAACGGGCATGCAGCCCCGGCTGTGGCGATGTCACAGGTGCCGGTGCGCGCTTGCCGCGCACCAGCACCCTGTGGCGACTTACCACTGGCCGCTGGCGAGGCAGCCGACGATTTCCCAACCGCTATATTCCCACCAGGAATAGCGCTCATCGGAGCAACTTCTGGCCAGGCTGGCCACCTGGATTTCGCTGGCCTTTTTCTGGGTGCCGAAAGGCGTGTCGGCAGAGGCTGTAACCTGATTGACGGCCTGGGGAGCCTGGAGAGTGGTGGTCGGATGCACGACAGCGTTCGCGGCCGTTACGGTGAAGGCGAGCGCGGCGGAGACGGCCAGGGCGGTGATGGACTTGTTCATGTTCGATTCCTTTCAGTTTCCTGACGTGGGGCTTTTAAATCGGCCCGACCTGCCTTTATCGGTCACCCGAACAGATCAGGCATTCGCGTAGGGGGACGCCCTGAAAAGCCTACTCGCGCGCGGTCTTCCACACAGTCGCTCAACGGCACTATTGACAAATCGATAAAAGCCTGGAATTTACCGCCGGGTGCCGGATCAGCCCTTGGATAGCAAGAGCTGAGAGGCGGTATCTTTGTCGGCCTTGGAAAGCTGCAGTTTGTTCAGGTCATTGTTCCTGGACGTCAGCTGATTGCTCAGGACCGATAATTCGACCTGGATCACCTGGGTCTTGGCCTGGCGTTCTTTTTCACTCAATGACGGGTCATTCTTGACCGCATCGAGCTCCTGCATTTTTTCCTCGATCTTCTCCTGGATCTCGCGAATCGCCTTGAGGAGTTTCTTTACGTTATCCGGCAGGTTGCTGGCATCGATATCCGCGTACTTGTCCTGCTCCTTGGCGGCCTTGGCTTTTCCTTCTTCGGACAGCGAGACCCTGACGCTTTCCTGGGGAGCGGCCTGGGCCTCGTCAACGGAAGGTTCGGTCGAGACGGCCGGCGCGGTTCGAGGCGTGACGACAGAAGACAGGGATAGGGCGGTTGGGTTGATCGACATGGGCTTCTCCTTGATATCGCCAAGGGTATCGGCCATTGGCCGGCGGGCTTGAGCGTTGCCCCGGCACCCGGTGCTCAGCGTCGGCCCTGGCGATTATTCATGCTGCATCCCAATCACCCACCGGTTGCCAGCATCAGCGACGCGTTCACTCATTTCTGAGGGCTGGCGCCTCCAGCGCGCGCGAAGGCTCGCTGGAGGCACGGGGGCGCAGCGCCCCATGCAAGAACATCTGTTCCACGGTGCCTGCCGAATTGGCATTGGCGGCCCGCCCGCGCTGTTCGGCGTCGACTATCCCGTAGACCAGGGTGATGAACAGCTCGGTGAAAATCGCCGCGGTAATGTCGATGCGAAACACGCCCTGTTGCTGGCCGCGCAGGAAAAACGCGTCCAGCGTCTCGATATAAGACTGCCAACGCACGTCACAGCGCTCGAAGTCGAGGAAGTCGGGTCGATACTGCACCAGCAGGAAGGCCAGCAGCTCGCGATGGGCGAGGTGTTCCCTGATCAACCGCCGCAACGCCTCCAGCGGCTCTGCGCTTTGTAGTCCGGCGTTGCTGATGACGCGGCTGAGCACGTCCTTGGCATACGCCTCCAGGCGTTGTTCCAGGTTTTCCCGCGTGCCGCAGTAGCGGTGCAATGTCGCCTTGCTTACCCCTGCCAGTTGCGCCAGCTCCTTCATGGTGGCGCGCGGCCGCTGGACGACGGCCATGGTCAGCGTCTTGAGCAGGAGTTCGTCATGGGAAATCGGGTTCATCGCAAGCCTCGGGCGGATGTTATTGCGGGCCACTGTCCAGGTTTCTGAAATATTACAAATAGAACTCAAATGAGTCATTGTTGACTCATAGTGTTTTAAAAAGTAGCATTCGAGCCGTTTTCAATCAAGCCTCGGGTGATTTATGGGCAATTTGCGTGCAATAGGGATGGCAGGCTCATTGGCAGCAGCCATTGCGCTGGCTGGCTGTGGTCCGGCGAATGAACAAGAGAGCGTGGCCGAAGTGGCGCGCCCGGTAGAAGTGGTCGCGGCAGTGACCGAACCCCTGGCCCTGACCTCGGAGCTGCCAGGCCGGGTCGAGCCCATGCGTGTGGCGGAAGTGCGGGCCCGGGTGGCCGGCATCGTCATGAAAAAGCATTTCGAGGAAGGCGCCGATGTAAAGGCCGGCGACTTGCTGTTCCAGATCGATCCGGCGCCGCTCAAGGCGGCGGTATCGCGTGCCGAAGGCGAGCTGGCGCGGGCCCAGTCCGCGGTGCAGGAGGCCCAGGCACGGGTCCGGCGCTACGAACCGCTGGTGAAGATCGAAGCGGTCAGCCAGCAGGACTTCGACACGGCCACCGCCGACTTGCGCAGCGCCCAGGCCGCCACCCGTTCGGCCCAGGCCGATCTGGAAAGCGCGCGGCTGAACCTGGGGTACGCCTCGGTTACCGCACCGATTTCCGGCCGCGTCGGCCGCGCGCTGGTGACCGAGGGCGCACTGGTCGGCCAGGGTGACGCCACCTTGATGGCGCGGGTGCAGCAGCTCAACCCGGTGTATGTCGACTTCACTCAGTCCGCGGCCGAGGCGCTGCGCCTGCGGGAGTTGCTCAAGGACGGAAAACTCTCCGGCGACAAGAACAAGGGGCTGTCGATCCGCGTCGAAGGCACGCCTTACGAGCGCCAGGGCTCCTTGCTGTTCACCGACGTGGCGGTGGATCGCGGCACCGGGCAGATTGTCCTGCGCGGCAAGTTCGACAACGCAGACGGCACCCTGCTGCCGGGCATGTATGTGCGGGTGACTACGCCCCAGGGCACGGATAACCAGGCGATCCTCGTGCCGCAACGCGCGGTGCAACGCACCAGCGATGGCAGCGCCCAGGTGCTGGTGATCGGCGCGGACGAGCGGGTCGAGGCGCGCGCGGTGCGCACCGGCGCCATGCAGGGTTCGCGCTGGCAGATCAGCGAAGGCTTGAAGGCGGGGGACCAGGTCATCGTCGGTGGCCTGGCCGGCCTGCAACCGGGTGCCAAGGTCGTGCCCAGCCAGCCCCAGGCCCAGGCTCAGTTGCCTGACTCGAAACAGTAAGGCCGAGTTCGCCGCGAGGATTTTCCGATGTCTCAATTCTTCATCAAGCGCCCGAACTTCGCCTGGGTAGTGGCGCTGTTCATTTCACTGGCGGGCCTGCTGGTCATTTCCAAGCTGCCCGTGGCGCAGTACCCCAGCGTCGCGCCGCCGCAGATCACCATCACCGCCACCTATCCCGGCGCCTCGGCGAAGGTACTGGTGGACTCGGTCACCTCCGTGCTCGAGGAGTCGCTCAACGGGGCCAAGGGCCTGCTCTATTTCGAGTCGACCAACAACTCCAACGGCGTCGCCGAAATCGTGGTCACGTTCCAGCCCGGGACCGACCCGGATCTGGCCCAGGTGGACGTGCAGAACCGCCTGAAGAAGGCCGAGGCGCGCATGCCGCAAGCCGTGCTGACCCAGGGCCTGCAGGTCGAGCAGTCCAGCGCCGGTTTCCTGCTGATCTATGCGCTCAGCTACAAGGAAGGCAGCGCGAATGGCGACACCACGGCGCTGGGCGACTACGCCGCGCGCAACATCAACAACGAGCTGCGGCGCCTGCCCGGCGTCGGCAAGTTGCAATTCTTCTCCTCCGAAGCGGCCATGCGCGTGTGGATCGACCCACAGAAACTGGTGGGCTACGGGCTGTCCATCGACGACGTGAGCAACGCCATTCGTGGCCAGAACGTCCAGGTGCCGGCCGGTGCCTTCGGCGCCGCCCCGGGCACTTCGGAGCAGGAGCTGACCGCGACGCTGGCGGTCAAGGGCACCCTGGACAATCCGGCCGAGTTTGGCCAGATCGTGCTGCGCGCCAATGAAGACGGCTCGCTGTTGAAACTGGCCGATGTCGCGCGCCTGGAAGTCGGCAAGGAGAGCTACAACCTGTCCTCGCGCCTGAACGGCAACCCGACCGTGGGCGGCGCGATCCAGCTGTCGCCTGGCGCCAACGCCATCGAGACCGCGACCCTGGTGAAGGCGCGCCTCGCCGAGCTGTCGGCGTTCTTCCCCGAGAACATGGAGTATTCCGTTCCCTACGACACCTCGCGCTTCGTCGACGTGGCCATCGAGAAGGTGATCCACACCCTGATCGAGGCGATGGTCCTGGTGTTCCTGGTGATGTTCCTGTTCCTGCAGAACGTGCGCTACACCCTGATTCCATCCATCGTCGTGCCGGTGTGCCTGCTGGGTACGCTGTTGGTGATGTACCTGATGGGCTTCTCGGTGAACATGATGACCATGTTCGGCATGGTCCTGGCGATCGGTATCCTGGTGGACGACGCCATCGTGGTGGTGGAAAACGTCGAACGGATCATGGCCGAAGAGGGGCTGTCCCCGGTCGATGCGACGATCAAGGCGATGCAGCAGGTGTCCGGGGCCATCATCGGCATCACCCTGGTGTTGTCGGCGGTGTTCCTGCCACTGGCGTTCATGGCCGGTTCGGTGGGGGTCATCTACCAGCAGTTTTCGGTGTCGCTGTCGGTATCGATCCTGTTCTCCGGTTTCCTCGCGCTGACCTTCACCCCGGCGCTGTGCGCCACGCTGCTCAAGCCGGTCCCCGAGGGGCATCACGAGAAGGGCGGTTTCTTCGGCGCCTTCAACCGTGGTTTCGCCCGCGTCACCGAGCGCTACTCGGTCCTCAACTCCAAGCTGGTGGCCCGTGCCGCGCGTTTCATGCTGGTGTACGTCGGCATCATCGGCGTGCTCGGCTACTTCTATCTGCGCCTGCCGGAAGCCTTCGTGCCTTCGGAAGACCTGGGCTACATGGTGGTCGATGTGCAACTGCCGCCCGGCGCGGCGCGCTCCCGTACCGACGCCACCGGTGCAGAACTCGAACGCTTCCTCAAGTCCCGCGAGGCCGTGGCTTCGGTGTTCCTGGTGTCGGGCTTCAGCTTCTCCGGCCAGGGCGACAACGCTGCGCTGGCATTCCCGACGTTCAAGGACTGGTCGGAACGTAATGCGCAACAGTCGGCCGAGGCGGAAATCGCCGCGCTGAACGAACACTTCGCGGTCCCTGGCGACGGCACCATCATGGCCGTGTCGCCACCGCCTATCGACGGCCTGGGCAACTCCGGTGGTTTCGCGTTGCGCCTGATGGACCGTGGCGGCCTGGGTCGCGAGGCGTTGCTGCAAGCCCGGGATACGCTGCTGAGCCAGGTCCAGGGCAATCCCAAGTTCCTCTACGCGATGATGGAAGGCCTGGCCGAAGCGCCGCAACTGCGCCTGGTGATCGACCGTGAGAAGGCACGCACCCTGGGTGTGAACTTCGAGACCATCAGCGGCACGCTGTCCTCGGCTTTCGGTTCGAACGTGATCAACGACTTCACCAACGCCGGTCGCCAGCAGCGGGTAGTGATCCAGGCCGAGCAGGGCTCGCGGATGACCCCGGAGAGCGTGCTCAAGCTGTATGTGCCCAACGCCAAGGGCGACCTGGTTCCGCTCAGCGCCTTCGTGACCACACGCTGGGAGGACGGGCCGGTACAACTGGTGCGCTACAACGGCTATCCGTCGATCCGTATCGTGGGCGACGCCGGCCCCGGTTTCAGTACCGGCCAGGCCATGGCGGAAATCGAGCACCTGGCCGCGCAACTGCCGGCGGGTATCGGCTACGAATGGACCGGCCTGTCCTACCAGGAAAAGGTCTCCAGCGGCCAGGCCACGCAGCTGTTCGCCCTCGCGATCCTGGTGGTGTTCCTGTTGCTGGTAGCCCTTTACGAGAGCTGGGCGATTCCCCTGACGGTGATGCTGATCGTCCCGATCGGTGCGATCGGCGCGGTGCTCGCGGTGATGGTGGTCGGCCTGCCGAACGACGTGTACTTCAAGGTCGGCCTGATCACCATCATCGGCCTGGCGGCGAAGAACGCGATCCTCATCGTCGAGTTCGCCAAGGAGCTGTGGGAGAAGGGCTACAGCCTGCGCGACGCGGCCATCGAGGCGGCCCGCCTGCGCTTCCGGCCGATCATCATGACCTCCATGGCCTTCATTCTCGGCGTGGTGCCCCTGGCGTTGGCCGCCGGCGCGGGCGCGGCCAGCCAGCGTGCGATCGGCACCGGGGTGATCGGCGGGATGCTCAGCGCGACGCTGCTGGGTGTGCTGTTCGTACCGATCTGCTTTGTCTGGGTGCTGTCGCTGTTGCGCAGCAAGCCGGCCCCCATCGAACAACCGGCCGCGGCCCAGGAGTGATTGCATGCGGATCTCAGCCTTTTCTACGCTTCTGATCGCCATGGCGCTGGGGGGATGCTCACTGGCTCCCACCTATGAACGTCCCGTCGCGCCGGTGGCCGACAGCTGGAGCGGTGAAGCCGCCCAGCGCGGCAGCGCCATCAACGACCTGGCCTGGCAGACGTTTATCGTCGACCCACAGTTGCGGCGCCTGATCGGCACCGCGCTGGATAACAACCGCTCGCTGCGCCAGACGCTCCTGGACATCGAGCAGGCCCGCGCGCAGTACCGCATCCAGCGCGCCGACCGGGTGCCCGGGCTCAACGCGGGCGCCTCGGGCAATCGCCAGCGAGTGCCGGCCGACCTGTCCAACAGCGGCAGGGCGGGAGTGGCCAGCAACTATCAGGTGGGCCTGTCGCTGCCGGAATACGAGCTGGACCTGTTCGGCCGGGTCAAGAGCCTCAGCGATGCCGCGCTGCAGGAGTACCTGGCCACCGAGGAGGCCGGGCGCGCGGCGCAGATCGCCCTGATCGCCGAGGTCAGCCAGGCGTACCTGACGCATCAAGGCGCCCAGCGCCGCCTGGAGCTGACGCAACAGACCCTGGCCAGCCGCGAGTATTCGTTCGCCCTGATCAACCAGCGTCGTTCGGTCGGCACCGCAAACGCGCTGGACTATCAGGAGGCCCTCGGCCTGGTGGAGCAGTCCCGTGCGGAAGAGGAAAGCAACCAGCGGCAAAAGCAACAGGCGTTCAATGCCCTGGTGCTGTTGCTGGGCACCGCGGACGCGGCGAAATCGATCCCCCAGGATCTGGGCAAGGAGCAGCCGATGCTGGTCCAGGACATTGCGCCGGGCACCCCTTCGGCGCTGATCGAGCGTCGTCCGGACATCCTCGCCGCCGAGCATCGCCTGCAAGCGCGTAACGCCGATATCGGCGCAGCGCGCGCGGCGTTTTTCCCGCGGATCAGCCTGACTGGCAGCTTCGGCACCTCCAGTGCGCAGATGTCCGGTCTGTTCGATGGCGGCTCGCGCTCCTGGAGCTTCGTGCCGAACCTGTCCCTGCCGTTGTTCGACGCCGGTCGCAACAGCGCGGGCCTGAGCCTCGCCGAAGCCCGCAAGGACTCCGCCGTGGCGGCGTACGAGGGCACCATCCAGACAGCGTTTCGCGAAGTCGCGGATGCCTTGGCGGCCACCGATACCCTGCGCCGGGAGGAGGCCGCGCGGCGTTCCCTGGCCGACACCAGCAACGAGTCGCTGAAGCTGGCCAAGGCGCGTTACGAAGGCGGGGTGGACAGTCACCTGCGTTACCTGGATGCCCAGCGCACCAGCTTCGTCAACGAGACGCAACTGATCGAGGTCAGCACTCAGCGCCAGATCGCCCTGGTCGACCTGTTCCGCTCCCTGGGTGGAGGCTGGTCGGCACAGGTACAGGCAAAGGCCGGTCAATAAGGATCGGTAACGACTTCTAGGTTGGCGCATCCAACCGCCCTTTAGCCCCGTGGACCTTTCGGTCGCGGGGCTTTTTTTTGCGGAGCAGGGCGGCGCCGATGGGCGCCTGGGGATGGGCCTGGGCCTGTGATCGCTACTGGGGCTTCACGGCCACGGCGGCGCCGTGCAGGAACATCTGTTCCAGGAGGTGGGCCGAATTGGCGCTCGCCGCGCGTCCGCGTCGTTCGGCGTCGACCATGCCGAAGATCATGGTCAGGAACAGCTCGGTGAAGACCGCCGCGGTGATATCGATCCGGAACGCACCCAGTTGCTGGCCGCGCAGGAAGAAGCGGTCCAGGGCATCGGAATAGGATTGCAGTTCCGTGTCGTCACCCGTCAGGCCCAGGGTGTCGGGGCGGTACTGGAACAGCAGGAAGACCAGCATTTCGCGGTGTGCCAGGTGTTCGTTGATCAGGCTGCGAAACGCTTCGAGCGGGTCGCCTTGTTCCAGGTCGGTGGCGGTGATGATCCGGTTGAGCACGGTATTGCCGTGGTTTTCCATGATCTGCACCAGGTTGTCGCGGGTGCCGCAGAAGCGGTGCAGGGTGGCCTTGCTCACCCCGGCGGCTTCGGCCAGCTCCTTGAGCGTCGCCCGCGGGCGATCGACGATGGCCAGGGCCAGCGCCTTGATAAGTCGTTCGTCGTGCGGAGTCAGGGACATCGGTTAGTCTCGGATCGGATTTCAATGACAGGCATTGTGCAGGAAATGCGCCGTGCTTCAACGAAAAGCGAGGAAAATACTTCATCTGAGACATTATTTCCTCAGTCGCAGCATGAGTAATCAGCCTCGCTTCATGCCTGCACCAGGCTGCGCTTGATCCATTCATACAGCTCGACGCCCGCGCTGGAGAGTTCGCTGTTGGAGCGGCGGCACAAGTAGTACTGGCGCCCGTCGTCGACCTCCAGGTCGAACAGTTTCACCAGTTCGCCACTGGCCACATGGGGCGCCACCAGCGGCTCGCGCAGCAATGAACAGCCGAGGCCGGTGAGGGTGGCGGTGAGGGCCAGCTGGCCGTCTTCCAGCAGCAGGCCATTGAGCGCGGTGCTGTGGCGCACGTCGGCGGCTTGCAGCCACTGGCCCCAGGTGCCGCGCTCTTCGTCGTGCAGCAGCGGCAGTTCGCTCAGCGCCTGGGGGCTGTCGATGGGGCCGTGGCGTTGCAGGAAGGCGCGGCTGCAATAGGGCGTGACCGCCCCGGAAATCAGCGGCTCGCTGTGATACCCCGGCCAGTGCCCGGTGCCGAAGCGGATCGACAGGTCCGCGGCGTCGCTGGGGTAGCTGCGGTGGTTGGCGTAGGTGACGTTGATGTCCAGCTCCGGGTGGTCGCCCAGGAACTCTGCCAGGCGCGGAATGAACAGGTTGATGCCGAACAGCGGGATCAGGCTGATGGTGACCTGGCGCGTCGCGCTTTTTTCCCGCACATGCTCGGTGGCGCTGCGCAGCACGGCGAAAGCCGAGCGGATTGCGCGGTAATACTCGCGGCCTTCCTCGGTGAGGATCAGGTTGCGCCCCTGGCGCAAGGTCAGGGGCTGCTGCAGGAAGCTTTCCAGCAGGTGCAACTGATGGCTCACCGCGGAAGGGGAGACGTCCAGCTCGCGGGCGGCGGCGTTTACCCCGCCGTGGCGGGCGAAGGCTTCGAAAGTGCGCACGGCACGCAGCGGCGGGTCATTGGCTAACTGTTCTAAATTATTCATGTGTTGAATTAAATACCAAGCTGATAGAGAAATAAAGCGCCTTAAATGCCGTGATTATGGCGGTTATGGCGCTTTTTCTATTTCGAATAACCATATGAATTTCTGATATTTGATAAAAATAGAATAAATAACTAGTGTGCCGCCTTCTTGTTTTCCGGTCGGCGCACCCTGCAGTCCGACCCTTGGTACACGGGGTTGATGGTTTTCATGGATGCCTTTATCCAGCAACTGCTCAACGGCTTGATGTCGGGCAGTCTCTACGCGCTCGTGGCCCTGGGCTACACCATGGTCTACGGCATCCTGCGGATCATCAACTTCGCCCATGGCGATGTGCTGATGATCGGCGCCCTGATCGGGCTGTCGGTGATTCGCCTGCTGCAGGCCGGCTGGCCCGAGCTGCCGGCGGTGCCGGTCCTGCTAGTGGCCACCGTGATCGCCATGGCCTGCTGTGCCTTGCTCGCGGTGCTGATCGAACGGGTCGCCTACCGGCGCCTGCGCCATGCGCCACGCCTGGCCCCGCTGATCAGCGGCATCGGTGTGTCGCTGTTGTTGCAGACCGCCGCGATGCTGGTGTGGACGCGCAACCCGCAGATGTTCCCGCAATTGTTGCCGCTTGCGCCGATCGAGGTGCTGCCGGGCGCTTCCGGGCATGGCGCGGTCATCCATGCCACCGCCCTGACCACCATCGGCATCGCCCTGGCGGTGATGCTGGCGCTGCTGGTGCTGGTGGAGCGCAGCCGCTTCGGCCGGGCCATGCGCGCCGTCGCCGAGAACCCCCAGGTCGCGAGCCTGATGGGCATCAACCCCAACCGCATCATCGTGCTGACCTTCGCCATCGGCGGCGCCCTGGCCGCGCTCGCCGGCATCATGATGGCCAGCAACTACGGCAGCGCGCATTTCTACATGGGCTTCCTGCCGGGGATCAAAGCCTTCACCGCCGCGGTGCTGGGAGGCATCGGCAACCTCAAGGGGGCGATGCTCGGCGGCCTGCTGCTGGGGCTGATCGAAGCCCTGGGCACCGGCTACCTGGGCTCGGCCACCGGCGGCGTGTTCGGCAGCAACTATCAGGATGTGTTCGCCTTCATCGTGCTGATCGCGGTGCTGGTATTGCGTCCTTCGGGGATTCTTGGCGAACGACTGGCGAGCCGCGCATGACCTTCACGACCGCACTGGCGACACCTTCCACGACACGCGCGCACCTGGGCCTGCTGCTGTTCGCCCTGGCCCTGGTCCTGGCCCCCTGGGCGGTCGGCCACGCCGGGGGCAACACCTGGGTCCGGACCCTGGACTTCGCGCTGCTCTACATCATGCTGGCCCTGGGGCTGAACATCGTGGTCGGCTATGCCGGGCTGCTGGACATGGGGTTCATCGCCTTCTATGCGGTGGGCGCCTACCTGGCGGCGCTGCTGTCCTCGCCGCACCTGCTGGCGCAGTTCCCGGCCCTGGCGGCGGCCTTGCCCGAGGGGCTGCATACCTCGATCTGGCTGATCCTGCCCCTGGCCGCGCTGCTGGCGGCCGGCTGCGGCCTGGTGCTGGGGGCGCCGACCCTGCGCCTGCGTGGCGACTACCTGGCCATCGTCACCCTGGGTTTTGGGGAAATCATCCGCATCCTGCTGCGCAACCTCGACCGGCCGGTGAACCTCACCAACGGTCCCAAGGGCATTGCCCAGGTCGACCCGGTGCACCTGCTGGGGATCGACCTCGGCCGCAGCCAGGAGCTGTTCGGCCTGCGCCTGCCGTCGGTCTACCTGTACTACTACCTGTTCGCCGCGCTGGTGCTGCTGATCCTGTTCACCTGTATCCGCCTTCAGCGTTCGCGCATCGGCCGCGCCTGGATGGCGATTCGCGAGGACGAAGACGCGGCGCAAGCCATGGGCCTGGATACCCGCCGCCTGAAGCTGCTGGCGTTCGCCATCGGCGCCGCCTTCGGCGGGATCGGCGGGGCGCTGTTCGCCTCGTTCCAGGGCTTCGTGTCGCCGGAGTCCTTCACCCTCAACGAGTCGATTGCCGTGCTGGCGATGGTGGTGCTGGGCGGCATGGGCCATGTCCCCGGGGTGATCCTCGGCTGCGTGCTGCTGGCCGCCTTGCCCGAAGCCCTGCGCGCAAGCATGGGGCCGTTGCAGCAGGCGCTGTTCGGCCAGGTGCTGCTAGACCCGGAGATCATCCGCCAGTTGTTCTACGGCCTGGCGCTGATCCTGGCCATGCTCTATCGGCCCGCGGGCCTGTGGCCGGCTCCGGCGGGAGGTGCGCGATGAACCGGCCGTTGCTGCGGATCGAAGGGGTGCACAAGCACTTCGGCGGCGTCGTCGCGCTGAACGATGTCAGCCTGAGCATCCAGCCTGGGGAAATCTATGGCCTGATCGGCCCCAATGGCGCCGGCAAGACCACCTTCTTCAATGTCATGACCGGCCTCTACCGCGCCGACGCCGGCAGCTTCCAGCTCGACGGCCGGGCCTATCGGCCCACGGCGGTGCACCGGGTGGCCCGGGCCGGCATCGCCCGGACCTTCCAGAACATCCGCCTGTTCAACGCCATGAGCGCGCTGGAGAACGTCATGGTCGGGCGCCATGTGCGCACCCATAACGGCCTCTGGGCCGCGTTGAGCCGCCATCGCCGGGCCCGCGAGGAAGAGGCCCGGACCCGCGACCAGGCTTGGCGCCTGCTGGAATACGTGGGCCTGGCCGGCTTCGCCGACTACCGCGCCGACAGCCTGTCCTACGGCCATCAGCGGCGCCTGGAAATCGCCCGCGCCCTGGCCACCGAACCCTTGCTGCTGGCCCTCGACGAGCCGGCGGCGGGAATGAACGCCAGCGAGAAACTGCAACTGCGCGGCCTGCTGGAAAAAATCCGCGGCGACGGCCACAGCCTGTTGCTGATCGAGCACGACGTGAAACTGGTGATGGGCGTGTGCGACCGCATCAGCGTGCTGGACTACGGCCGGATAATCGCCGAGGGCGCGCCGCAGCAGGTACGCCGCCACCCGGCGGTGATCCAGGCCTACCTGGGAGCCAGCGCCGATGCCTGAGCCACTGTTGAACATCGAAGGGCTGCAGGTGCGCTACGGCGCCATCGAAGCGGTCAAGTCCCTGGACCTGCGGATCGCCGAGGGCGAGCGGGTGACCCTGATCGGCGCCAACGGCGCGGGCAAGACCTCCAGCCTCAAGGCGCTCACCGGCTTGCTGCCGGCGACGCAGGGGCAGATCCATTTCGCCGGCCGCCCGGTGCTTGGCCTGGCGCCCCATGAACTGCTGGGCCTGGGCATCGCCATGGTTCCGGAAGGCCGCGGCATCTTCGCCCGCATGACGGTGCGGGAGAACCTGTTGGCCGGAGCCTTCCTGCGCCGCGACCGGGCCCGGGTCGACCAGGAGATCCGCCAGCTGTTCGAGCACTTTCCCCGCCTGGAGGAACGCTTGCAGCAGTCCGCCGGGCTGCTGTCCGGCGGCGAACAGCAGATGCTCGCCCTGGCCCGCGCGCTGCTGTCGCGGCCGCGCCTGCTGGTGCTGGACGAACCGTCCATGGGGCTGGCGCCGATCATGGTGGAGAAGCTGTTCCAGGTCATCGACGACGTCTGCCGCCAGGGCATGACCCTGTTGCTGGTGGAGCAGAACGCCCGGCTTGCCCTGCAGGTCACCGACCGCGCCTACGTGATGGACACCGGCCGCATCGGCCTGAGCGGCGCCTCGCGCGAGCTGCTCGACGACCCCGAGGTGCGCGCCGCGTACCTCGGGGAATGAATCAACCACAGACGCTACCGGACGCCCGGCGTGTTCCGACAAGCCCGTACAGGCCGCGCATGGCCTGTCTGATACAGGAAATACCGATGAAGACTTCCGCTCCATTCAAACGCGCCGTCCTCCTGGGCCTGGCGCTGGGCAGCCTGGGCAGTGCCGTGGCCCTGGCCGACCAGCAGGTGTCGATCGGCCTCGCCGGGCCGCTGACCGGGCCCTCGGCACGGATCGGCAAGGACCTGGAAAACGGCGCGCAGCTGGCCATCGACCAGGCCAACGCCCGGCATCCGCAGATCAACGGCGAGGCGGTGACCTACAAGCTGGTCTCCGAAGACGATCAGTCCGATCCGCGCACGGCGGTCTCGGTGGCCCAGCGCCTGGTCGACGCCGAGGTGGTGGGGGTGGTCGGCCACTGGAACACCGGCACCAGCATTCCCGCGGCGCGGGTCTACCACGACGCCGGGATCGCCCAGGTGGCGCCGGTCGCCACCGGGCATGCCTACACTCAGCAGGGGTTCGACACCAGTTTCCGCATCATGGGCCATGACGACGATGGCGGCCGGGTCGCCGGCGACTACGCCTTGAACACCCTCAAGGCCCGGCGCATCGCCGTGATCGACGATCGCACCGCCTTCGGCCAGGGCCTGGCGGACCAGTTCGCCAAGGCCGTCGAGGCCGGCGGTGCCAGCGTGGTGGCGCGCGAGTACGTGGACGACAAGACCATCGATTTCAGCGCGGTGCTGACCAACATCCGCGGGCACAACCCCGACCTGATTTTCTTCGGCGGGGTCGACTCCCAGGCCGCGCCGCTGGCCCGGCGCATCAAGCAACTGGGGATCAAGGCGCCGCTGATGGGCGCCGGCGGTTTCGTCAGCCAGACCTTCCTGCAACTGGCACAGAACGAAGGCGAGGGGGTGATTGCCCTGGAGCCGGGCCTGGCAGTGGCGCAGATGCCCGGTGGCAAGGCCTTCGAGCAGGCGTACCGGGAACGTTTCAAACAGGGCATCGAGCTGCACGCGCCATTCGCCTATGACGGCGTCGGCGTGCTGATCGCGGCGATCGAGAAAGCCGGATCGACCGATCCGCGGCGCTACTTGCCGGTGCTGCGCGCCAGCCATTACCCGGGGGTGACCGGCACCATCGCTTTCGATGCCCAGGGCAACCTGAAGAACCCGTCGTTCACCGTCTACCAGGTCAAGGCCGGCCAATGGCAACCGGTGAGCGTGGCAGGTGGCGCACAGGCGCAATAGAGAAGCATCGGGCGGGTCCCATGGCCCGCCCGGTTCCGTGGAGCTGATGGAGGCACACAATGAGCAAACTCGAAGGTGAACTGGGCATCCTCGCCCGGCGGCGGATCGAAGCAGAAATCATCAAGCCGATCTACGACATCCTGGTGCGCGAACACGGCCAGGCCCATGCCGCGGCGGTGATCGGCGAGGCCGTGGGCAACGCCGCGATCCAGGCCGGCCGGCATTTCGCCGCGCTGGAGGAAAACGGCGCCGACCTCAAGAGCTTCGTCGAGCTGCAGGTGCTCTGGGAGCAGGACGACGCGCTCAAGGTCGAGATCATCGCCAGCGACGCCGAGCACTACGACTACGACGTCAAACGCTGCCGCTACGCCGAGATGTACCACGAGATGGGCCTGGGCGAGATCGGCCACCTGCTGTCGTGCAACCGCGACGAGCTGTTCATCGTCGGCTACAACCCGGACATCCACCTGACCCGCACCCAGACCATCATGGGCGGCGCGCCACGCTGCGATTTCCGCTACCGGGCCAAGCCCCAGGAGCCGCGTTCATGAGTCTTCAGGCACGGGTCAATGGCGAGCGCCTGTGGGCTTCGCTGATGGAGATGGCAGAGATCGGCGCCACCGCCAAGGGTGGCGTCACGCGCCTGGCGCTGAGCGACGAGGACCGCCGCGGCCGCGATCTGTTCGTGGCCTGGGCCGAAGCCGCCGGATGCACGGTCCGCGTCGATGCCATGGGCAATATCTTTGCCCGGCGCGCCGGCCGCAACGACCAGCTGGCGCCGGTGCTGACCGGTTCCCACGGCGACTCGCAGCCGGCGGGCGGCAAGTTCGACGGCATCTACGGCGTGCTGGCCGGGCTGGAAGTGCTGCGCACCCTCAACGACCTGGGGATCGAGACCGAACGGCCGATCGAGGTGGTCGACTGGACCAACGAAGAAGGTTCGCGCTTCGCCCCGGCGATGATTGCCTCGGGGGTGTATGCCGGGGTCTTCGACCTGGAGTACGGCCTGTCGCGAGTCGATGCCGAAGGCGTCAGCATCGGTGAGGCGCTGCAACGCATCGGCTATGCCGGCCCGCATCCGGTGGGCGGCCAGGCGGTGCATGCGGCGTTCGAGCTGCACATCGAACAGGGGCCGATCCTCGAAGCCGAGGGCCTGACCATCGGCGTGGTCGGCGGGGCCCAAGGCCAGCGCTGGTATGAGGTGGAACTGCTGGGCCGCAGCGCCCATGCCGGGACCACGCCGATGGACCACCGGCTGGACGCGGTGCTGGGGTTCGCCCGGGTGGTGGAGGCGGTCAATCGCCTGGGCCTGGAGCAGGGCGCCGAGGGCCGGGCCACCGTGGGCATGGCCAACATTTTCCCCAATTCGCGCAACGTGGTGCCTGGGCGAGTGTTCTTCAGCGTCGAGTTCCGCCACCCGGACGAGGCGGTGCTGGCCCGCCAGGACCAAAAATTGCGCGAAGCGGTGGCGCAGGTCGCCGAAGGAATCGGCCTGCAGCACAGCGTCAAGCAGATCTTCCAGTACGCGCCCATCGCCTTCGACAGCGACTGCGTCGAGGTGGTCCGCGCCGCCAGCGCCGCCCTGGGCTACAGCCACCGGCCGATGATTTCCGGAGCCGGACACGACGCCTGCTACCTCAGCCGGGTGGCGCCCACGGCGATGATCTTCGTGCCCTGCGTGGACGGTCTCAGCCACAACGAAGCCGAAGAGATCCACCCCCAGTGGGCCACGGCCGGCGCCAATGTGCTGTTGCAGTCGATCCTGGCCAAGGCGGGGGCTTGAAGGCGGGTAAACGCCTGAAATTTCGGGTTATGTGCTAATGAATTTTTAATATTTCTAGTTATATGCGGCGGCCAGTAAAGTGCTTTTAATCCGTTCAATGCCGCCGCCGGGAAGACGTTCATGAGCAGTGCCCACAGGCATCCGAGCCCGGTCCTGACCTTGCCTCAGGGCGAGAAGGACCCCTTGTCGATCCGGGCGAAGGCGCTGGTATTCGCCGACCCCCGGTCCCGCCAGTTGCTGGAGTACCTGCAACGTGTCGGGCCCAGCGATGCGCCGGTGCTGATCAATGGCGAGACCGGCACCGGCAAGGAGCTGGTGGCGCGTTACATCCATTCCGTCAGCGGACGCAGCGGCGCTTTCGTCGCGGTCAATTGCGGGGCGATCAGCGAGCACCTGGCCGAAAGCGAGTTCTTCGGCCACGAGGCCGGTTCGTTCTCCGGCGCGGCCGGGCGTCGTGCCGGCTGGTTCGAAGAGGCCGACGGCGGCACCCTGTTTCTCGACGAGATCGGCGACCTGCCATTGCCGCTGCAGGTGAAACTGCTGCGGGTGTTGCAGGAGCAGGAAGTGGTCCGGGTCGGCTCGCGCAAGCCGATCAAGATCGATATCCGCCTGGTCACCGCGACCAACGTCAACCTGGAACAGGCGGTCGAGGCCGGCAACTTCCGTCTCGATCTGTTCTACCGCATCAATGTCGCCCAGGTGGCCGTGCTGCCACTGCGGGAACGGCCGCTGGATATCCTGCCGCTGGTGGAGCACTTCCGTAAGCTCTACAGCGCGCGCCTGAACATCACCGAACCGATGCTCTCGGAATCCGCCACCCAGGCGCTGCTCGACTACCCCTGGCCGGGCAATATCCGCGAGCTGGAAAACGTCGTGCACCTGGCGTTGCTGGTGGCCGGCGAGCGTTCGATCCGCCCCGAGCACCTGAAGTTTTCCGCCGGCCTCAGTGCGCTGCAGGGGCCGGGCTCCGGCGGCGCCTCGAAGCTGCCCCAGGAGGTGCTGCGCGAGCAGTTGCTGCGGCTGTTCGAGGTGCCGGGCGATTCGCTGCTGCACGACATCGAAGACCTGATCGTGCGCGAAGCCTTCGCCTTCTGCAGTTTCAACCAGCTGCGCACCGCGCAACTGCTAGGCATCACCCGCAATGCCATGCGCACCTTGCTGGTCAACCACGGCATGCTCAAGGGCCGGGCCCGGCCCTAGGGCGACTCAGCGCTGTTCGGCGCGGGGCAGGGCGCTGCCCAGGCGGCGCAGTTGCGGCAGCAGTTCGGCGCCCAGGTGAATGGCTTCTTCCAGGTGCGGGAAGCCGGACAGGATGAAACAGTCGCCCCCCAGCTGGTGGTACTCCTCGATGCGTTCCGCCACCTGCTGGTAGCTGCCCACCAGCGCGGTGCCCGCGCCGCCCCGTACCAGCCCGACCCCGGCCCACAGATTGGCCGAGACTTCCAGTTCCCGCGCACCACGGCCGCGGCCCTTGACCAGGTCGGTCTGGCGCGACTGGCCCACCGACTCGTAGGCGGCCATCTGCACCTGGGCGCGGTCGATGGCTTCCTTGGGGATCTCTTCCAGCAGGCGCTCGACGTGGGCCCAGGCGGCATCGTCGGTGGCCGCGGCGAAGATGTGCAGGCGCAGGCCGAAGCGCAGGCTGCGGCCGCAGGCCGCCGCCAGTTCGCGCATGCGCAGGATGCGCTCGGCGATCATCGCCGGCGGTTCGCACCACATCAGGTAGGTCTGGGCATGGGCGGCGCCGACATGCTCGGCCGCCGCGGAGGCACCGCCGAAATAGATCGCCGGCGCCTGGGCCTGGGGCGCGATCGGGTTGCCGGCGCCACTGCGGTAGTAACGCCCGTGATGGGGCTGGCCCTGGCCGGCCCAGACCGCCTGGAACACCTCGAGAAATTCGGCGGTACGGGCGTAACGCTCGTCGTGTTCGAGGAAGTCGCCGAGGGAGCGTTGCTCGAAACGGCTGGAGCCGCTCACCAGGTGCAGGTCCAGGCGGTTCTCGCTGAGCAGCTGCAAGGTGGCCGCGCGGTGCGCGCTGTAGGCGGGCAGTTCGAGGCCCGGGCGCAGGGTCAGCAAGAAACGCAGGCGGCGGACTTCCTGGGCCAGCACCGCGGTGATCAGCCAGGGGTCTTCGAAGCCGCTGGCGGTGGGCACCATGATGCCGTCGAAGGCCGACTGTTCGGCGGCGCGCACGATCTGCCGCAGGTAGTCCAGGGTCGGCGCGCGTTCGCCTTGCTGGAACAGGCCGATCTTCGGCAGGCCGCTGCTGGTGAGGTGACGGCCATCGCCGTTGGTGGGCAGGAACCAGTCGATCTCGATCGGTTGGCGCGGGTCATTGGGCATGCTGGCAGGGCTCCTTGCGCAGGCCTTGGTCATCGAGCAGCGGCAGCAGGCGTTCGGCGAAGCGCAACACTTCGCTGACCGCCGGCTGGCCCTGGATGACGATATGTTCGAGGCCCAGGCCATGCAGTTCCTGCAAGCGGGTGGCGAGCTGATGGGGCGTGCCGACCAGGTACAGCGGTTGCCCCGGTTGCAGCTGGACCAGGTTCGGATGGATTTCGAAATGCCGCAGCGGCTGGCTATCCCGTGGCAGGCGCGGCACCGCGGCGCCCGGCGTCGGCAGCGGCGCCAGGTCCGCCGCCAGTTGCCGGCTGGCGGCCTCCCAGGCCAAGGCCTCGGTGTCGCCCAGCACCAGGCCGAAGGCGCAGGCGAATCCCAGGGGCCGCGCCGCGCCGCGCTCGCTGCCGCGCAGGCGCTCGATTTCCTGGCGCAGCCAGTTCGGCGGCGCCGAGCGCAACAGGCACAGGTCCGCGTGGCGGGCGATCAGCGCGCCGCTCTGGCTGTCGTCGAGGATCAACGCCGGGGCCGGCAGGGGGCGGCGAGCGAAACCGGCATTTTCCAGCTGGAAGTAACGACCGCTGTAGTTGAAGCCGCCGTCCGCCTCGGCCAGCAACTGGTCGAGGATCTCCAGGTACTCGCCGATGCGTTCGTTGCGCTGGTCGCGGTTGAGCCATTCGCCGAACGCGCTGCGCAGGCTGCCCTGTTCACTGTCGGGCAGATGCAGGCGGACCCGGTTGGCGCTGATCGATTGCAGGCTTTGCAGGGTACTGGCCAGGGCCGCCGGCAACATCACTTCCGGCGGCACGCTGACCGTCAGCCGGACCCGCCGGGTATGGGCGCAGAGGGCCGCGGCCACCCCCAGGCTGTCGGCGCACCGGGCGCCACCGGGAATCCACAGGCCGTCGATCCCGGCGTATTCCACCGCCTGCGCCAGTTGAATCCATTGCCCGGGACGCGCCGCCCAGTCGGGCGCGCCACCGGGGCCGCAGAGCGGCATTTGCCAACTGAACTCAAGCGCCATGGGCAGGCTCCGCGACAGGAGAGAAAGAGGGAGGCGCCATCATCCCACTGTCGCCGGCGGCTGAGTAGTGTGCGCCGGCTCATGGCGCGCAGGCTGCCAGCCCAGGGCCGGGGCGATGTCCCGGGCGATCACCCGCAGGCGCTCCAGCACCTGGGCCTGGGTCGAGCTTTCGGCCTGCACCACGACGATCAGGTAGTCGGCGTAGTCCAGCAGCGCCGGGTCCTGGCGCAGGCTGTCGAGCACTTCCTCGGGGTGGCCGTGGTGCACGTTCATCAGGCGCAGGTGTTCCTGCAGGTTGACCGCCTCCTCGATCAGCCCTTCGCGTTGCAGGCGCGGAATATGCCGTTCGATGTCCACCGCCAGTTCGGCCTGGGCGGTGGCGCGGTCGCGGGCCGGAAACACCGCCCGTACCACGCCGATGCGCGGCGCCCGTGCCGTGCTGTTCCAGGCCTTGAGGTAGGCCTCGGCCAGGGGTTTCTGCACGGTCAGCGGGTCATGGGTGGCGGTGCCCAGCAGCAGGCCGTTGCCCTGGCTGGCGGTGTAGGCCGCGCCCTCGACGCTGCCATGGGAATGCCACAGCCGCTGGCCCAGGCCCGGCGCCGGCGGTTGCAGGGTCAGCTCGCTGCCGGGGCTGACAGGCTGGCCGTCGAGCAGCTGTTGCAGGCGTTGCTGGTGGGCGATGAACTGCGGCTGGCGCTGCTCGGGGTCGCGCTCGAAGGCACTGAAATTGTCGAGGTTGGCGCCACCGCTGCCGAGCCCCAGTTGCAGGCGCCCGGCGCTCAGGCTGTCCAGCACGCTGGCGTCCTCGGCGAGGCGGATCGGGTCTTCCAGGGGCAGGACGATCACCCCGGTGCCGAGTTCGATATGCCGCGTGCGTTCGGCGACGGCGGCCAGCAACACCAGGGGCGAGGGCAGTTGGCCGAAGCCGTTGCTCAGGTGGTGCTGGGCGATCCAGCCGCCGTCGTAGCCCAGGGCCTCGGCCACCTCGAATTGCTCCAGCAGGTCGTGGTAGACCTGCCGCGGGTCTTCGCCGAAGGCATGGCTGAGAAACCCCAGCTTGAAGGGTTTGCGTGGGGGCAAGGGGCTCATGGTCGGGAGGTCTCCACAACAGGACGAGTGACGGTGCGGGTGCCGGGGCGCCAGCCGAGGGCGGGGGCGATCCGTTCGCGGATGATTTCCAGGGCGCGGATGGCTTCGCGCAACGGGGTGCTGGCGGTCTGCACCTGGACGATCAGTTGGTCGTTGGCGCCCAGCGCCGGGCCCTGACGCAGGCCGTCGAGGATCGCGTGGGCCGGGCCATGCAGCACGCCCAGGCGCTTGAGGGTGCTGGCGAAGTCCTCGTCCAGCGGGCCGTTGTACACGCCGATACGCTGCTGGCGCCTGACGTAGTCCTGGATATCCCGGCGCAGGGCCGAATCGTCGCTGGCCGGCGAGTCGCCGGGAAACACGCCCTGGACCCGGGCCACCCGCGCCGGCGTGCCGTTGTCGCCGGTCCAGGCCCGGCGATAGCGCTCGACCAGCTCCACCCCGGCCTCGGGCGGCAGGTGCGGGTTGGGCGCCATGATCAGGCCGTTGCCACGGGCCGCCACCAGCTCGACCCGCGAGGTCGCTTCCCACAGGCGCCGGCCCAGCCCGGAAGCGCCAGGACGCAGGCGCAACCCCTGGGCGTTCAGCGGCGCGTTGTTCAAGGCCGCGTGCAGTTGCCGCAGATGCTGCTCGTAGTCGCGGTGGCGCTGCTCGTGCTGGCGGCCGAAGGCGCCGTAGGTCTGCGGGTCGAAACCGGCCCCCAGACCCAGTTCGAGGCGGCCGTTGCTCAGCAGGTCGAGCACCCCGGCGTCTTCCGCCAGGCGCAGCGGCTGCTCCTGCGGCAGCACGATGATCCCGCTGCCCAGGCCGATGCGCCGGGTCCGCTGGGCGACGGCTGCGAGCAGCACCAGCGGCGCGGGCAGGCGCCCCTGTTCGCTGGCGAAATGGTGCTGGGCCACCCAGCCGTTGTCGAAGCCCAGTTCCTCGGCGACCTGGAACAATTCCAGGGTGTCGCGGTAGACCTGGCGGTCGAACCCCGGGCGGTAGACCCGGCTGAGAAAACCCAGGGCAAATCCTGCGCTCATGGCTGCGGCTCCTGTGTATCGGCTAGGGGCAGGGCCAGCAGGCCCTGGAGTTCGTGGCGTACGGCGGTGGATTCCGCCAGGCCGCTGAACGGGCTGAGGGTCAGGTAACCCTTGGCCACCCAGACGGCTTCGTCATCCTGTTCTTCGGCGGTGGCCGGCGGGCTGTGGCGGAAACCGATGCCGGGCTTGCCGGCGAGCGCCGCTCCGAAGGTGCCGAGGTCCTCGGTGTAGCGGGCCTCGAAGCCTACATAGCGGCCGATGCGGGTCAGGCGCAGGCCCTTGATGGTCGGCCCGGCGGGCAGGTTGACGTTGAGCCCGATGCCGGCGGGCAGCAACTGGCCGTCGGCCTGACGATGGCGCTCGAGGGCTTGCACCAGGCGCACCACCAGCCGGGCCACCCGCTGCGGATCGGCCTCCTTGAGGTCGGTGCTGACCGCCAGCGCCGGGACCCCGGCCAGCAGGGCCGCGCTGGCGGCGTTGAAAGTCCCGGAGGCGAGGTTGATCGCCCCCAGGTTGTTGCCGGGGTTGGGCCCGACTATCACCAGGTCGGGGTGCGGCATGACCGTTTCCAGGCCCATCAGCAGCGCCATCACCGGGGTGCCGCTGATCTCGATGCGCACCGTCTGGCCGGCGCAGGCGGGGCTGCCGCACACGCCGCTTTCATAGGTGCTCAGGTAGTAGCTGTCGGGGTAGGCCGGGTCGCTGTCGCGGCCGATGCGGGTTTCGCGGCCATAGATGAAGGCGCCGCCGCGGGCGCTTTGTTCGCTTTGCGGGGCGGCGATCTTCACCTGGTGCCCGGCCGCCTTGAGGGCGCTGTACAGGGCGCGGATGTTCGGGTGGCGGTAACCGTCGTCGTTGCTCAGCAGGATGTTCAAGGCCAGCGCCGGGGCGCTCGCCAGGCCGCAACACAGTGCCAGCAGGCAGGCCAGGGCTTTCATGGCCGGGGCCCCGGCGCCTGGCTGAAGCGGTTGGCCGGACGCGGCAGGCCGAGGTTCTCGCGCAGGGTGCGGCCCTGGTACTCGTGGCGGAACAGCCCGCGTTGCTGCAACAGCGGGATCACCTGGTCGACGAAGGTGTCGAGGGAACCGGGAAAGTAGGGGAAGAACACATTGAAGCCATCGCAGGCGCGGCCCTGGAACCAGGCCTCGAAGGTGTCGGCGATGTCTTCGGCGGTGCCGATGATCGGGTGGCCGCCCGCCAGGCGCAGGTACAGCTGGCGGATGCTCAGGTTCTCCCCTCGGGCCAAGGCCAGGACCTGATCGCGGCGGCTGCCGCGCTGGCCGACCGGGGTGTCCGGCAGGGGGCCGTCGAGATCGTGGCCGGACAGGTCGATATCGTCGCCCAGAGTATCGGCCAGCAGGCGCAGGCCGAGCACCGGGTCCACCAGCGCCTGGAATTCCTCGAACAGCGCCTGGGCCTGGGCGCGGGTGGCGCCGATGAACGGCGTGACCCCGGGCAGGATCTTGATGTGCTCGGGGTTGCGGCCCAGGGCCGCGGCGCGTTGCTTGATGTCCTGGTAGAAGGCCTGGGCCGCGGGCAGGTCGTGATGGCTGGCGAAGATCAGTTCGGCGACCCGCGCGGCGAGGGCCCTGCCGGCTTCCGAGGCGCCGGCCTGGACCAGCACCGGGTGGCCCTGGGGCGGGCGGGCGACGTTCAGCGGCCCGCGCACGGCGAAATGCGCGCCACGGTGGTCGAGGGTGTGCAGCTTGTCCGGGTCGAAGTACTGGCCGCTGGCCTTGTCGCGCACGAAGGCGTCGTCGTCCCAGCTGTCCCACAGGCCCTTGACCACGTCGTGGAACTCTTCCGCGCGCTGGTAGCGGTCGGCGTGGTCGATATGGCTGTCGCGGCCGAAATTCCAGGCTTCGTCGGAGACCACCGAGGTCACCAGGTTCCACGCCGCGCGGCCGCCGGACAGGTGGTCCAGCGAGGCGAACTTGCGGGCGATATGGTACGGCTCGTTGTAGCTGGTGGTGGCGGTGGCGATCAGGCCGATGTGGCGCGTGACCGCGGCCAGGGCGGCCATCAGGGTCAGGGGCTCGAAGTGTTCGCCACGGGCGGTGCGGCTCAGGGCGTCGAGGTGGTGGCCCCAGAGGGCGACCACGTCGGCGACGAACAGCGCGTCGAACTTGCCGCGCTCGGCGGTCTGGGCGATGGCCTTGAAATGCTCGAAGTCCAGGCTGGCATCGGCCTGGGCCAGGGGATGGCGCCAGGCGGCGACATGATGGCCGCTGTTGGCCAGGAAGGCCCCCAGCTTGAGTTGATCGGTACGGCGGGTCATGGGCAGGCTCCGGTGCGGATTCGACGAACCTGCCGGCCACCCGGGCCGGCAGGCGCTCGGGTGGCTCAGAAGTTGTACGTCAGGCCGGTGTACCAGTAGCCACCGGTGGTGCCATAGGGCGAGAAGTTGCCATAGGGGAACGCGCCGGAACTGCTGGGCAGGCCGGTGCGCTCCGGGTACTTGTTGAACAGGTTGTTGGCGCCGGCGTTGAGGGTCAGGGCGGGGCTCAGGTGGTAGTCGAGGTTGAGGTCGGTGATCCACGCCGGGGAGAAGGTGCGGTCGAAGTTCTCCGTCGTCCCGTACTGGGTGTACTCGCCGTAGCGGGTCAGGTTGAGGCCGATCTCGAACTTGTCGATGGTCCAGGTGGTGCCCAGCAGCAGCTTGGACTCGGGCAGGCCGTGCTTGAGGTTGCCCTGGCGCTGGCGGTCGTAGCCGCCGGTAGGGCCCAGGGCCTGCTGGGCCACGGGCGAGGCGTGGATGTCGTCGATCTGCGTGGTGTTCCAGTTGAAGCCCAGGGTGTAGCGCAGGCCGCCGTAGGCCCCGAGGTTCTGCCGGTAGTCGCCGACCAGGTCGATGCCGCGGGTGGTGGTGTCCAGGGCGTTGGTGAAGTAGGTGACCGACTGGTTGGTGTTGAGCCCGGCCGCGGCGAGGATCGCGGCGATCTGCGGGGTGCCGCCCAGGTAGCCGGTCTGGGCGATGCGGTCGCGGATCTTGATCTGGTAGGCGTCCAGGTTCACGCTGCTGGCCTCGCTGGGCTGGAAGGTCAGGCCGAGGCTGATGTTGGTCGATTTCTCCGGCTTGAGGGTCGAGGCCCCCAGGGCCTTGGCCACGTCCGAATCCACCGCGACGTTGCGGTAGTCGATCAGGTTGCCGTTGACGCTGCTTTGCGAGGTCGAGCTGTAGATCTGCTGCGCCAGCGACGGCGCGCGAAAGCCGGTGCTGTAGGTGCCGCGCACGGCCAGGGTGGGGGTCAGCTGGTAGCGGGTGGAGAACTTGCCGTTGGTGGTGGTGCCCGAGCCGTCGTTGTAGTGCTCGTAGCGGCCGGCCAGGTCGACGTGCCATAGATCGGTCAGGTCCTGGCCGATCTCGCCGTAGCCGGCCAGGCTGGTGCGGCCTTTCTGCGCGGCGTCGGCCGGGGTGGTGCCGGCGCCGGAGATGGTCCCGGGGGCGATCGGGTTGCCGCTGGCGCCGGTGGTGTAGGGGCCGCTGGCGTAGGACTCATAGTCGCCCTTGCCGATCTTGTAGTTTTCGTAGCGCTGCTCCAGGCCCCAGGAGACCTGCGTGGGCCTGGCCAGGCCGAAGTCGAAGGCGCGGGTCAGGTCGAGGTTGTTGGTCCACTGGCTGAAGGTCTTGACCCCGGTGTCCACCGAGGTCGGCGAGTCCTGGCCGTAGCTGAGGTTATAGGTGTGGCGCAGGGTGGCCTCGGCATGGTCCTGGCCGTAGGTACTGGACAGGTCGTAGTCCCAGTCGGCGAATTTACCCTTGCCGCCGAAGGCCACCTGGAAGTCGTTCTCGATGAACCGCAGGGTGTCCTCGATGCCTTCGGGGAAGGGCGTGGCGATGCCGTCGAAGCTTGCGGGCTGGTGGAAGGCCAGGGGCTTTTCCGAGTTGCGCCGGGTGTAGGTGGAGAACGAATACAGGCTCAAGGCATCGTTGACCGGCAGCTCGGCGTTGTACCCCAGGCTGAAGTTGCGCGCCTCGGGCAGGCCGGTGCCGTAGTAGGTGTGGCGCAAGCTGGTGTTGCCGGCGCTGTCGGTGTAGGGCGCGTCGTCGGAGCGGTCGGAAACCCGCTGCTTCTTCACGTCCAAGGCCAGGTTGACGAAGCCGTCGTTGGGCAGCGCCAGGCCGACGTTGCCGGTCTGCCGGGCGGTCTCGCCGTCGCCGTTCTCGTAGTTCTGGCCATAGCTGGTGGACAGGCTGCCGCCATGGTCGGTCTGCTTGAGCACGATGTTCACCACGCCGCCGATGGCGTCCGAGCCGTACTGGGCGGAGGCGCCGTCGCGCAGCACCTCGACATGGTCCACCAGGGCGGTGGGGATCATGTCCAGGTCCACCGGTTGCGAGCCGGAGTTGAGGTAGGTGCCGTTGTTCAGCAGCGCGCTGTTGTGCCGGCGCTTGCCGTTGACCAGCACCAGCACCTGGTCGCCGTTGAGGCCGCGCAGGCTGATGGGGCGGACCACCGAGGTCGAGCCGAAGCCCGACGACGCCGGCTGGTTGAGCGAAGGCAGCACCCGGCTGAGGGCGCGGGTCAGGTCGCCCTGGCCGGTGGCCAGCAGTTGCTTGGACGAAATCACATCCACCGGGGACGGGCTTTCGGCCAGGGTCCGGGCCTGGCCGCGGTTGCCGATCACTACCACGGTGTCCAGCGGGTTGTCGCTGTCGGCGGCCAGTGCCGCGCCGCCGTGGGTCACTGCCTGGCACAAGGCGATGAACAGCAGGCTGTGGGCGAAGGTCCGGTGCGGTTGCCGCACGCCAATGGCGCTTGATGAAGTCATGATTGAAACACTCCAGTGTGGTCCCCGGTTTGCGCCCTGCTGGGTGGCCAACCTTGTCGGGTAAGGCGACGGTGGCGAAGGCGGCCGTCGCGGATGTCGTGGTGGCGGCTTGTTGTCGGGCCTGGACAGGCCAGCGGGCTCAAGCTCTGGTAAGCCGGCAGAGCAAGGCCTGTGCCAGTCGATGAAATCTTTTTAAAACAGCAGGTTGCGATGGGCGCTGGCGGCAAGTTGGTGTTTTTTTAACAGTGCCGGCCCAGGCTGTTGGTTTTTCTACAGGGCAGGAGGGACAGGGCCGGCGGCGAGCCCCGCTGTTGCTTTATCAGCAAGGCCCGGCCCGACGGCAGGGGAGGCGGCCGGCGCCGCGACAGCTCGGCGGGCCGGGGCCCTGGCACATCACTTGCTGGGTAGCGGGATCGCCATGTCATTGGTCTATTCAGGAAGCTTTCCCATGCCGCAGCCGGGCCCTCGCAACTTGCTCACCGACATCCCTGGGATCAGGGTCGGGCACGCCACCGACACGCGGGTCGACACCGGGGTCACGGTGATGCGTACCGACGGCGCCTGGACCGCCAGCATCGATATCCGTGGCGGCGGGCCGGGCGGGCGCGAGTCGGCGGCGCTGGAGCCGCAGAACATGGTCGGCCAGCTGCACGCCCTGGTGTTCGCCGGTGGCTCGGTGTTCGGCCTGGGCGCGGCGGACGCGGTGGCGGCGGCGCTGTCCCGCGAGCATGTCGGCCTGCACCTGAAGGCCGGGGCGCCGGCGATTCCCATCGTGCCGGCCGCGGTCCTGCATGACCTGGCCAATGGCGGCGACAAGCAATGGGGCCTGGACCCGCCGTATCGCCGCCTGGGTTTCGAGGCCCTGGCCAACAGCGACGCGGACTTCGCCCTGGGCGCGGTCGGTGCCGGGCGGGGCGCCATGGCCGGGGTGTTGCCGGGCGGCCTGGGTTCGGCGTCGCTGGACCTCGGCGGCGGGCTGCTGGTGGCCGCGCTGGTGGTGGCCAATCCCATCGGTTCGGTGTACATGCCCGACGGCCGCACGTTCTGGGCCTGGCCCTGGGAAATCGGCGGCGAGTTCGGCGGCGCCCGGCCCGGGGCCGACCAGGACAACAGCGACCCGATGCCGGAACTGTCGCGCCTGGATTCCATGGGCCGCCTGCAGGCCGGGGCCAACACTACCCTGGTGGTGGTCGCCAGCACCGCGCGCTTGACCACCGCCGAGTGCAAGCGGGTGGCGATCATGGGCCAGGACGGTATCGCCCGGGCGGTGCGTCCGGCGCACTTGCCGTTCGATGGCGACACGGTGTTCGCCCTGGCGTCCGGGGCGGTGGAATTGAGCGCCGGCCCGCGCCGCCAGGTGCAGATCGGCTGCATCGGCTCGGCCGCCGCCGACTGCGTGGCCCGGGCCATCGCCCGGGGCGTGTACGAGGCGCGCCGGCCTTGATCGGCCGATGCCTCAATCGCCCCGTCATCCCACTCCCGTAGGAGCCGGCTTGCCGGCGATGGTCCTATCGCTGGCAAGCCAGCTCCTACGGGAGGGGTGGGGTCAGGACCTGGGTCACCCTGGCCCGGGCCTGGCGGGCCAGGTCGGGCAGTTCCAGGGCCCGGTAGACCCGTTCAAGGCTGCGGTTGGTGGGCACGTCGAAGGGGTCGTGGCGGCGGCGCAATTCCAGATTCTGCTGGGCGGCCAGCCAGTCGCCGGCGCCCAGGCGCGCGTCGAGCTCGATCTGCGCGAACAGGTCGCGCTGGGCATGGCTGCCGCCGATCTCGTTGAGCCGTGGCAAGGCACTGGCCAGCAGGCCGGCGGCCTGGGCCGAATCGCCACGGGCATGGGCCAGCAGGCCTTCGGCCAGGGGCAGGGTGACCTCGGCCCACACCGCGCGGCTGAAGGCCGGTGCCTCGCGGCTGCGGGCGTGCAAGGCGGCCAGCAGTTGCCCGGCTTCGGGTTTGCCGGCACGGGCCAGGCCATACAGGTATTGCAGGCTGAGGAACGGCTGCACGGTATCGCCGTGGCGTTTCTGCAGATAGGGCGCCAGGGCCTGCCAGCGCTCGCCGACCTCGACCCCGGCCAGCTCCAGGCGCGCCAGTAGCGACACGGCGCCGATCTGGTCCTGGGAGTAGTCCGGGAGGATGCCCCACACATGCCGGTCGTAGATATCCAGGACCCGTCGTTCATCGCCGCGCGCCAGGTAGAACAGCGCCAGGTGCCACCAGTTGTGGGTGTAGATGAAGGAGTTGAGCCCCTGCCAGTGCGCCTTGACGCTTTCCAGGAAGGCGATGCCTTCGCCGATGCGGCCCTGGGTCAGCATGACGTGGGCCAGGGCGTGCTGGGCCCAGGGTTCGTCCGCTTGCAGGGCCAGGGCCTGGCGGGCGCTGGCCTCGGCTTCTTCGAGCAGGTGGCATTGCTCGTAGGCGAAGGCCAGCATGCCATGGCTCTGGGCGATCTCGGCGCTGGCCGCCACGGCCTTGAGGGCGATGCGCAGCAGGGCCGGCCAGTTGCCGCGGTTGAACTCCACGTACTGGTTGAGCTTGGCCGCGAACAGGTCGCGGGGAAAGCGTTCGAGCAGGGTTTCGCTGAGGCCCAGGACGCGGTCCAGGTCGTCGTCGATCCACGCCTGCAACAGCGCCAGGTACAACCCGGCGCGCGGGTGCGGCGCGCTGACCCGGGCCGCGCGCTGGCGGTAGTGCTCGGCCAGGCGCGGGCCTTCGGGGGATTCGACGAACATCAAGAGGATCCCGGCGAAGGCATTGCTCAGCGCCGAGTCGGGATGGCGTTCGGCGCTCGCCAGGATGCCCTCGGCGCGCGGGTGGTAGCCGAGAAAGCCGCTGATGAAGTCATCCACGCCCTGGCGGGCGTCGGGGTCTTGGCTGTCGATGGGGTTGCCCAGGTAATCCAATGACATGGTGCTCACATTCCAGGAGTCGGAGGAAGCCATACAGGGCAAACCCTGTGCCAGCCCGGCGCGGCTACGGGGAACGCGGGCCTGGCCGGCAATGAGCTTGGGCGCGCTGCTGCTTTTTCCACACTGCGCTGGCGCGCTGTGGTTTTTTCATCAGTGCCGGGGCCGGCCCCTGGCGGCCGCGCCGCACCCTGCGGCGTCCCGGGGCAGTGGCACAGGCCTTGCTAAATCCCGGCAAAGGGACACGGCCGCCAGGCATTCCCCGAACCCCTGCCAAGGAGCCAGCATGCCCAGTCAACCTTATCGACATCCGCCACGCCTAGGGTCACGGCGCCTTGCCTGGCCCGGGCCATCGTTCAAGGCCTGGGCCCTGGGCCTGCTGGCCGGCGTGGCGCTGCTCGCCGGCACCGCCCAGGCCGCCCCCCGGGACGGCGGCGTGCTCAACCTGATCGCCCAGCCCGAGCCGCCATCGCTGATGCACGGCGTGGTCACCCATGTGTCGACCCAGTACGTCAGCGGCAAGATCCTCCAGGGCCTGCTGACCTTCGACCGGCAACTCAAGCCGCAACCGGTGCTGGCCCGGGCCTGGACGGTGTCCGCCGATGGCCTGACCTACACCTTCGATTTGCAGCAAGGCGTGCGCTGGCACGACGGCCAGCCGTTCAGCGCCGAGGACGTGCTGTTCAGCTTCAAGACCTTCTACCCGGAGGTCGACAAACGCATGGCCAGCATCTTCAGCCAGTACGTGGCGTCGATCGAGGCCGCCAGCCCGCAGCAGGTGGTCTTCCACCTGCACAAGCCGTTCGCGCCCTTGCTCTCGCTGCTGGGCAGCGGCCTGCGGCCGATCGTGCCGCAGCACCTGTACGCCGGCAGCGACTTTCGCAACAACCCGTACAACCTCAAGCCGGTGGGCACCGGGCCGTTCGTGTTCCAGGAATGGAAGCGCGGGGCCTATATCAAGCTGGCGAAGAACCCGCAGTACTGGAAACCGGGCCTGCCGCACCTGGACGGCATCGTCTTCCACGTGATCCCCGACGGTTCCTCGCGGGCCGCGGCCTTCGAGCGCGACGACGTGCAAGTGCTGCGCAGCGGCGACGCCGACTACGCCGACCTCAAGCGCCTGGCCGCGCTGCCCGGGGTGCAAGCCTCGGAGCAGGGCTGGGAGCTGTATTCGGGCCTGGCGTTCCTGCAGATCAACACGCGCAAGCCGCCGCTCAACGATCCCAAGGTGCGCCAGGCGATCCTCTATGCGCTGAACCGCCCGTTCATCGTCGACACCATCTTCTTCGGCTCGGGCCGGGTGGCCCAGGGGCCCTTTGTCTCCAGCTCGCCGTACCACGATCCGCAGCTGCCGCAATACGCCTATGACCCGGACAAGGCCAAGGCGCTGATCGCCGAGTCCGGGGTGGACGTCGGTGCAGTGCGCATCCGCCTGCTCAACGGCGAAAAGGGCGGCGCCTGGGAGCGCCTGGCCGAGTACACCAAGCAGGCCCTGCAACCCTTGGGGTTCAAGGTCCAGGTGGTCACCTCCGATGCCGCCACCTGGTTCCAGCGGGTCAGCGACTGGGACTTCGACCTGACCTACAACTTCATTTTCCAGATCGGCGACCCCTACCTGACCAACGCCTACCTGTACCGCTCGGACTACATCCTCAAGACCTCGCCCTTCGCCAACGTCAGCGGCTACGTCAACCCGGCGGCGGACACCCTGTGGAACCGGGTCGCCGACACCGCCGAAGGCGCCGGGCGCCAGCAGCTCTACAGCCAGCTGGAGAACCTGCTGAACACCGACCTGCCGATTCTGCCGATCTTCGAGATGCGCTACCCGACGCTGTACCACAGCCAGGTCAGGAACCTGCTGCAGACCGCCACCAGCCTCAACGAAGACTACGAAAGCGTCTACCTCGACGCCCCCGCGCCATGAGCGGGCTGCTGTTTCTCGGCTCGCGCCTGGGCCGCGCGCTGCTGATGATCGTCGGCGTGCTGGTGTTGAGTTTCCTGTTGATCCGCCTCGCGCCCGGCGACCCGGCGCTGCTGATGGCCGGCGAGGCCGGGGTGGACGATCCGCAGTACATCGCCGGCCTGCGTCACGACATGGGCCTGGACCAGCCCCTGGCCCGGCAGTTGCTGCTGTACCTGGGTCAGGTGGCAAGCCTGGACCTGGGGTATTCCTATCGCAACCAGACGCCGGTGTGGACCCTGCTGGCCGAGCGCCTGCCGGCGACCCTGAGCCTGATGGGCTCGGCCTTTGTCCTGTCGTCGCTGCTGGGGGTGACCCTCGGCGTGCTGGCGGCCCGCGCCCGGCAACGCCGGCACTGGCTGGACGGGGTGATTTCCCACGGCGCCTTGCTGCTCTATGCGCTGCCGCCGTTCTGGCTGGCGATGCTGCTGATCCTGCTGTTCTCGGTGAGCCTCGACTGGCTGCCGGCCTTCGGCATGGAGACGGTGGCCCGCGAGCTGCACGGCAGTGCCTGGCTGGCGGACCGGGCCCGGCATCTGCTGCTGCCGTGCCTGTCCCTGAGCTTCCTGTTCCTGGCCCTGTACACCCACCTGACCCGCGCCGCGACCCTGGAGGCGATGAACCAGGAATACGTCTACACCGCGCAGGCCAAGGGCCTGCGTCCACGGCGCATTCTACTGGCCCATGTGCTGCGCAACGCGCTGCTGCCGGTGGTGACGTTCGCCGGTTTGCAACTGGGCCAGCTGGCCAGCGGCGCGCTGCTGGTGGAGGTGGTCTATTCCTGGCCGGGTATCGGCCGGCTGATGTACGACTCCCTGGCCCAGCGCGACTACGGCGTGCTGATGGGCGGCTTCCTGCTGATCTCGGTGCTGGTGGTCGGCTTCAACTTGCTGACCGACCTGGCGTGCCGCCTGCTGGACCCACGGATCGGTGCCGGAGGGCAGGGCGCATGAACCAGTCCACGGTGTGGCGACGTTTTCTCGGCCAGCCCTCGGCGCTGCTCGGCGCGCTGTTCCTGCTGCTGTTGAGCCTGCTGGCGGTGGCCGCGCCCTGGCTCGTCCCGGCATCGCCCTGGGCGATGAGCGCGCGGCCGATGCTGGCGCCGTTCCAGGACCCGGCCCACTGGCTGGGCAGCGACCTGCTGGGCCGCGACCTGGCCAGCGGCCTGCTGCACGGCGCCCGGGTGTCGCTGGCGGTGGGCGCCCTGGCCAGCCTGGCGACCCTGGTGGCGGGCTCGCTGGTGGGGGCCATCGCCGGCTATGTCGGCGGCTGGCTGGACGGTGTGCTGATGCGCATCGCCGAGTTTTTCCAGATCATCCCGCAGCTGGTGCTGGCGGTGATCCTGGTGGCGATCCTCGAACCCTCCCTGGGCTCCATCGTGCTGGCCATCGCCCTGGTGGCGTGGCCGGCGGTGGCGCGGCTGGTGCGCAGCGAATTCCTCAGCCTGCGCCAGCGCGAGTTCGTCCAGGCCGCCCGGGTGCTGGGGCAATCGCCCTGGGCGATCGTCACCCGGCAGATCCTGCCCAACGCCCTGGCGCCGCTGCTGGTGACCATGACCTTCGTCATGGCCACGGCCATCCTCACCGAGGCGGCCCTGGCCTTCCTCGGCCTGAGCGACCCGGAAGCCATGAGCTGGGGCTACATGATCAATACGTCACGCGGGCTGCTGCGCGATGCCTGGTGGATGAGCCTGCTGCCCGGCGGCGCGATCCTGCTGTGCGTGCTGGCGGTCAATCGCGTCGGCGAAGGCCTGCGCGTGGCCTTCGAACCTGCCCGTCGACCCGGAGATGCGCCATGAACCAGAGCCTGCAAGCGCTGCTGGATATTCAACACCTGCGCATTGCGCTGCCGGCCGGCGGCGACCGCAGCCATGCGCTGCATGACCTGTCGCTGCAACTGCGGCGCGGCGAATGCCTGTGCGTGGTCGGCGAGTCCGGGTCGGGCAAGTCGATGCTGGCCAAGGCCCTGCTGCGCCTGTTGCCGCGCCCGTTGCGAGTGGAAAGCAGGCGCCTGGCATTTCGTGGCCAGGACCTGGCCGGGCTCGATGAAGAGGCCATGCGCCAACTGCGCGGGCGCGACATCAGCCTGGTTTTCCAGGAGCCCATGAGCGCCCTCAACCCGTTGCTGAGCGTGGGCCGGCAGATCGACGAAACCCTGCGCGCCCATGGGGTCAAGGCGGCCGCCACGCGGCGCCAGCGGGTGCTCGAGCTGCTCGGCTATGTCGGCTTGCCTGACCCGCCGCGCCTGCGGCACGCCTATCCGTTCGAGCTGTCGGGCGGCCAGCGCCAGCGGGTGGTGATCGCCATGGCCCTGGCGTTCGATCCGGCGCTGCTGATCGCCGACGAGCCGACCTCGGCGCTGGACGTCACCACCCAGGGGCAGATCCTCGACCTGCTGCGGCGGATCCAGCGAGAGAAGGGCATGGCGATGCTGTTTATCACCCACGACTTTGCCGTGGTCGAAGCGGTCGCCGACCGCGTGCTGGTCCTGGAAAAAGGCCATGTGGTGGAGCAGGGAGCGGTCGCCGAAGTGCTGCGCGCGCCCCGCGAAAACTACACCCGGCGCCTGCTCGAGGCGGTGGCCGCAGTGCCGCTGCATCCCCGGCAAGCGCGGGCCGAGGCGGCCGTGGTGCTGAGCGCGCGGCAGCTGGAAAAGCATTTCCGCCGCCGCGGCGGCGGATGGCGGCGGCACAGCACCCGGGCCCTGGCCGGGGTCGATCTGGAACTGCGCGAAGGCCAGACCCTGGGCATCGTCGGCGAGTCGGGCTCCGGCAAGTCGACCCTGGGCCGCTGCCTGGTGCGTTTGCTGCAGGCGGATCGCGGCAGTATCCAGTGGCAGGGCAGGGAAGTCGCCGGGCTGTCCCAGGCGCGCCTGCGGCCATTGCGCGGCGCGGTGCAGATGATCTTCCAGGACCCGTTCGCCTCGCTCAACCCACGGCAGGACATCGGTACGATCCTGATGACCGGGCCCCTGGCCCAGGGCTGGAGCAAGGCGGACGCGCAGCGTCAGGCGCGCCGGGTGCTGGAACTGGTGGGCCTGCCGGCGACCGCGCTGGAGCGTTATCCCCATGAGTTTTCCGGGGGCCAGCGCCAGCGCATCGGCATCGCCCGGGCCCTGGCGGTGGAGCCCAGGGTGCTGATCGCCGACGAGTGCGTCTCGGCCCTCGATGCGCTGATCCAGGTGCAGATTCTCGAACTGCTGGAGGCGCTGCAACGGCGCCTGGGCCTGAGCCTGGTGTTTATCACCCATGACTTGCGCGTGGCCGCCCGGCTGTGCGACCGCATCGCGGTGATGCACGGCGGCCAGGTGGTGGAGCAGGGCGCGACGGCGACCCTGCTGGCCCGGCCCCGGCATCCCTACACCCAGACCCTGCTACGGGGCTTTGCCCCGGCCGTGGCGCCGCCGGCCGCGACACAAACCATCGAGGTCGCGCCATGAGCCCGCCGCGCAGGACGATGAGCCTGAACGCGTTCCTGATGGCCACCGGGCACCACGTCGCCGGCTGGCGGCACCCCGACGCCCAGGCCGATGGCGGGCTGGACTTCGAGCATTACCGGCAGTTGGCGCTGACCGCCGAACGCGGCTGTTTCGACGCGCTGTTTCTCTCCGACACCCTGGCCATGCTGCCGGGCAGCCGCGAGGCGCTGAGCCGGATGTCGCGCACCGAGCACTTCGAGCCCCTGACCCTGCTCGGCGCGCTGGCGGCGGTGACCCGGCGCATCGGCCTGGTGGCGACCGTCACCACCTCCTACAACAGCGTCGACAGCGTGGCCGCCGGTTTCGCCTCCCTGGAGGCCCTCAGCGGTGGTCGCAGCGGCTGGAACCTGGTGACCTCGAGCAACGCCGAAGAAGCCTTCAACTTCGGCCGCCAGGCGCATTTCGAACACGCCCAGCGCTATGGCCTGGCCCGGGAGTTCCTGGCCCGGGTACGCGCGCGCTGGACGCAACGCGGCCTGGCGCCGGTGCAGGTATTGGCCGGTGCCTCCAGGGCCGGTTGCCAATTGGCCGCGGCCCATGCCGAAGTGGTGTTCACCGCGCAGCCGGAGCTGGCCGGCGCCCAGCGCTTCTATCGGGAACTCAAGGGGCTGTTGCCGCATTACGGGCGCCACGCCGGCCAGTTGAAAATCATGCCCGGGGTGCTGCCGATCGTCGCCGACAGCGCCGCCGAGGCCGAAGCCCTGTACCAGCAGTTGCAGGACCTGGTGCAGCCTGAAGTAGGCTTGTCGCTCCTGGCGGACATCGCCGGTGGCGCCGATCTGTCGGCCTGCGACCTGGACGGCCCGTTGCCCGAGCTGCCGGCGACCCAGTCCGGGGTCAGCCGGCGCGAGCTGCTGATCGGCGTGGCCCGCCGCGAAGGCCTGAGCATCCGCCAGCTGTACCTGCGCATGGCGGCGGCACGCGGGCACCTGGTGCTGGTGGGCGAGCCGCGGCAGATCGCCGACCGCCTGGAGCAGTGGTTCGTCGAGGAGGCCGCCGACGGTTTTAATGTGATGCCGCCCTACCTGCCGGGCGGGCTGGAACGTTTCGTCGACAAGGTGGTGCCGGAACTGCAACGTCGCGGGCTGTTTCGCCGCGCCTACCAGGGCCGCACCCTGCGCGATCATCTGGGCCTGTCGCGGCCCGACTACCTGGTATCCGAAGAGGTTCACAGCGCCCATGGCTGACCTGCACAGCTTCACCGAGTTGCCCCTGGTGCGGGGCGAACTCCTGGAAATCCGCCCCGGCCGGCGCCTCAGCGTGGCCCACCGGCCCGGCACCCGGCACGCCGACACCGTGGTGTTCTTCGGCCATGGCGGGGGCGGCAACAAGGATCAGTGGCGCGAGCTGTGGCGCCACCTGGGCGAGCAGGGCTACAGCCTGGTGGCCTGGGACCTGCTGGGCCACGGCGACAGCGAAAAACCCCGCCAGGCCGCGGCCTACGCCTGGGACGAACTGGTGGCCGACCAGTTGCAGATCATCCAGCGCTATGCCGGCCGACGGAATGTGCTGGTGGCCCATTCCTTCGGCACCGGGCTGGCCTTGAGCGCCGCGCTCGAACAGCCGCGCCGGCTGCCCGGGGTGACGGTCGCCGGGGCCTTGCTGCTGGGCACTGCGTTGCAGCGTCCGCTGGGGCGCGGCGGGCTGCTGGGCTTGCCGGCCTGGCTGCTGGAAATACTCCGGCCGCTGTTGTCCCGGGGCTTTCGCCAGAAGGCCTGGCACCCCACGGTCGATCCGGCGCTGCTGGCCTACGAGGAACGGCTGACCCGGCGCAACCGCCTGTATGTGTTCAAGGCCTTGCTGCAAAGCGCGCAATGGCCCGATGCCTCGGCCCTGGCCGGCCTGACCCTGCCGACCCGGGTGCTGGCCGGCGACAGCGACGGCCTGACCCCGGCCAGCGGCGGCGAAGCCCTGGCCCGGCACCTGCCGCAGGGCAGTTTCCAGTTGCTGGAACGGTGCGGCCATCAACTGATGCTGGAGCGCCCCGGTGAAGTGCTGGCGGCGTTCCAGGCGCTGCTGGAGCACCTGGAACCGTCCGCCGGGTAGAGGGTTGGCGCGACATCCCGTCCCGCCGGCGCGCCATGGCCGAAAACCTGCTTCAGGCCAGCGTGCCCGGGTAATGGGTCTGCATCACGATCGACAAGGCATCGGGGCGCCAGAATTCCTGGTCGAACTCCACCGGCTGATTGTCCTCGCCGAAGTTCAGCCGCTCCAGGTAGACGTTGGTGGAGCCCGGGGACAGTTGCAGCAGGTCGGCCTGTTCCTCGTTGACCGTGCTGGTGTGGATTTGCAGTTCGCAGCGCGATTGCACCCGCGCGAAGCGCTCGCGCAGCACCCGCGTCAGCGAGGTGTTCAGGTCCACCTCCAGCAAGCCGGGGCACCAGCTGGCGAGGATCGCGTTGCACTCCAGCAGCACCGGGCGCCGGTCGATCCAGCGCCGGCGTTGCAGGTAGAACACCGGTTCGTCCGCGGACTCCAGGCCCATGCGCCTGGCCAGCCAGGCACCGGCGGGGCGCTGTTCGGCCAGCAGGCATTCGGTGCGCGGGACACGCCCCTGGGCGGCGACGTACTCCATGAAACCGGTGATGCGCGAGGGGTCGTAGCGGATGCGTTGCGGGCTGACGTACCAGCCGCGACGGTTTTCCCGATATACCAGGCCCTCGGCTTCCAGCTGTTGCAGGGCCTGGCGCAGGGTCACCCGGGTGCAGCCGAAGCGCTCGATCAGCTCGCGCTCGGAAGGGAACTTCTCATCGGCCTGGGGGCTGCCGCCGGCGATGTCTTGAGCGATCTGCTCACGAATGCGCTGGTAGTGCGGTGAAATGGGATCGAAGGGCATCCGATGTTCCGTTCGGTTGAAAGAGGGGATGGGCAAGCGCCGCTCAGGGGCTGTCGCAGGCCGGGTCCAGCGCGGACCGGGACTCCTGCCGGCGCAGTTCGCCGGCCCAGGTGCGCAAGCCATAGAGGGCCAGGATCACAAAGCCGGCATACAAGCCCGCGGTCAGCGACAAACCCTTGTACAAAAACAGACCGACATAGGCGCTGTCCAGCACAATCCATAGCCACCAGCTGGCCACATACTTGCGTGCGGCCCACAGGCTGGCCACCAGGCTGAACGCCGTGAGCAGCGCGTCGAACCAGGGCAGGGCGGCGTCGGTGAAACGCTGCATCAAGGCGCCCAGCAGCAGCGCTCCGAGCAGTCCGGCCAGCAGATGGCGCCAGGCCTGCTCGTGGGGCAGGCGCTCGACCTGCACCTTGCCCGCCGCCATGTGCCCGGTGCTCCAGCGCCACCAGCCGTAACCCTGCAGGACGGCGAATACGCCCTGCAGGAGCATGTCCGAATACAGCTTCACCTCGAAAAAGATCCAGGCATACAGCAAGACCGCGACCACGCTGACCGGCCAGCACCAGCGCACCCGCTGCGTGGTGAGCCAGACCCCGGCGATGTTGAAGAACACGGCGACTATTTCCAGTGGCGACATAGGGCCCCCCAAGGGCTTGAATGGTCGAACGGCGGTTCAGGGCTGCAACTGCAGGGCCTGCTGCTTGAGCTGGCGCTTGCGGGCCATCGGCAGGTCGTCCTGGTCGCCATACGGGGCGCTGTACCAGTTGCCATAGGTCGGGTTGGGCAGCAGGAACCAGCGCTGGCCGAGCCAGCCCAGGTAGGGCTCGACCGCTCGGCGCTGGGCGTCGAGGCTGTTGTGCGCGGCCTGGACGAAGTCGCCCAGCGAGTCGCCGGCCAGCAACAGCACGCGCGCCTGGCTGGCGACCCACTGGCGCCGGCAGTCCTTGCCGTAGCCGGCCTGTTCGCAATGACCGGTGGGCGTGCCGGCCGCCAGCACCTGCTCCGGGCTGTCGACCGGGAAGCCCCGCAGGCGCAGGTTGTCGACCGTGGCCCGGACCTGGCTGTGCTCACGGTTGGTCAGGTAATACACCTTGATCCCGCGTTGACGGGCGGCCTGCACGAAGGCCACGGCCCCCGGCAGGGCCTGCGCCCTGGCCTGCTCGACCCAGAGGTTCCAGCGGTCATAGCCGTAGGCCTGGTCGTTGCGAATGTCCCGGGCATTGAGGGGAATGTTGTCCAGCAGGGTTTCGTCGATGTCGACGATCACCGCCGGCGGCAGGCCCGCCAGCTGGCGCGGCGGCAAGGGCAGGGCATCCCAGTCCGGGGTGGCCAGGGCCACGTCCAGTTGCCGCGTGGCGCTGGCGAACACCTGGCGATAGATCAGCTCGTGTTCGATGGAGGTCTGGGTCCAGAGCACCGCGTCGAGTTGATCGTTGGCGGGCGGCTGTTGCTGGCAGCCGACGAGGAACGCAGCGAGCAGGGCGGCACTGGCAAGCAGGGTATGGCGCATGGAAAGTCGACCTCAGAAGTTGATGGTGGCGGATAACCGCGCAGTGCGGGGGGCGCCGAGGAACAGGTAGCCGTCGCCGGCGGATTCGCCGACATCGCGCCAGTAGCGTTTGTCGAACAGGTTGTCGACGGTCAGGCGCAGCACCGTATCGTAATCGCCGATCCGGGTGCTGTAACGGCTGCCCAGGTCGAACACCGCATAGTCGTCGACCTTCACGCTGCCTTCCCGGTTGGCATATTTGCTGCCGCTGTATTGCACCCCGCCCAACAGCGCCAGGCCCGGCACCCCGGGGATGCTGTAGTCGCCATGCAGGCTGGCCCGCAGCTTGGGCACGTTGAGCGCCTGGTGGCCGTCGTAGGCGTCGGTGCCGCTGCCGGTGACCCGCGCGCGGATGGCCGCGACGCTGGCGGATACCTGCAGGTCGGAGGTCAGCCGACCGTTGGCAGAGAGCTCGAGGCCGACATTCTTCTGCTTGCCTTGCTGCACGAACGTCAGGCTGCCGTCGTCGTTGGGCCGGTTGTATTGCAGGTCCTGGGTGATCTGGAACAGCGCGGCGGTCAGGCTCAGGCGCTGGAAGTCGCGCTTGATCCCCACCTCCAGCTGGCGCGAGGTGGTCGGCGGCAGCACTTCGTCGGCGTTGCTGCTGAACCAGGCCGCCTCGCCGCCCAGGGACAGGCCCTTGCTGTAGCTGGCGTAGAGCGAGGTGTCGGGACGCGGCTTGTAGATCAGCGCCACCTGGGGCAGGAACACGCTGCGCCGGGTATGGCGCGTGGTGTCGCCGGCGATGTTGTAGGTCTCTTCATCCAGGCGCACCTGGCGGCCGCCGAGGAGGGTCTGCCATTGTTCGTTGAAGCTGATGCGGTCACTGGCGAACAGCCCGTACTGGCGGCTGTCGAGGCGTCGATAGCTCGGCCCCAGCGGTCCTGCATAGGGCTCCAGCACCGGAGGTTTCTGGTAGATGTTGCCCTCGCCGATGTACTCGTTGACCGATTGCCGGCGATCCACCAGGCGGCGGAACGCGCTGGTACCGAAGGTCAGGTCATGCTTCAGGAACCCCGTGTCGAACTGGCCATTGATCGCCACCTGGGCCTCTTCGTTGCGCCGGGTGTCGTCGGGGCTGCGGTAGTCGGAGATGTCGTAGTCGCCCTCGGCGCTGAAGTGGTTGGGCAGCGCGCTGTCGGCGCAGCTGGCCGCGCCGTAGCAGCCCCAGGCGAAGGTGCTGTAGTCGTCGATCACCACCCGGCTGCGAGAGGCGCTGAAGCTGGCTTTCCAGGCGTCGTTGAAGCGGTACTCGAACAGGCCGTCGAGGTTCAGCGACTCGATGCCCACCGGGTCCGACCAGCTCTGGTACGCCAGCAGGTCCCGCGGCGATACGCCGTGAGGCAGGGCGGTGCCGCCCAGCAGTTGATAACCCGGTACCGAGCGTTGCTCGCGCTTCTGGTATTCGCCGTTGAGTTGCAGCAGGGCGTTGGGGCTGATGTTCCAGTCCAGGGCCAGGGAGGCGAAATCGCGCTTGCCGTCGGCGTGCTCGACATAGGAGCGGATGTCTTCGTGGGCCAGGTTCAGCCGAACCCCGACTGCTTGCTCGGCGCCGAGCCAGCCGCCCACGTCGGTGGCCAGGTAACGTTCGCCCTGTTCGTTGGTGGAGACGGTCACCGAACGCACCTGCTCCGGACGCTTGCTCACGTAGTTGACCAGGCCGCCGGGCTCGGACACGCCGCTTTGCAAACCGGCCAGGCCCTTGAGCACTTCCACCTGCTGCTTGTTCTCCAGCGCCACGTTCTGCTCGCCGGTGATGGTGCGGCCGTTGATCTTGTAGCTGTTGGCCGGATTCAGGGCGAAGCCGCGGACCACGAAGTTCTCGTAGTAGCCGACCGGGGCGTAGCTGTCGCCCACCGAGGCGTCGTTCTTCAGCACCTCGCTGAGCAGGCGCGCCTGCTGGTCCTTCAGGCGGGCTTCGGTGATCACCGCCACCGAGGCCGGGGTGTCCAGCAGCGGGGCGTTATCGAAGCCCGCCACCGCGGCCTTTTTCGCCTGGTAGCCGGTGGGCTCCTGGCCCGTCACGGTGACGGTGTCGAGGGTCGCCTCCTGGGCCTGGAGAGCGCTGGAGACCAACGCGAGGCTCAGGGTGAGCAGGGTGTAGCGAAAAGGTGTAGCCATGAGACGAGCGCTCCTTGGGCCCGGCCGCGGCTGCATGGCGCCTGGTACGGGCACAAAGGGGCCCGGCGCTGCGCAACGGACGGGTTGCCAGTACGAATGAAAGAAAGCCGTGTGAGCCGAAAAGGCGTCAGGCCGGAGCTGCTCCGGTAGTCATTGGTAAGCGCGGATCGGCGGCCCATTCCTGCAGCGAGCCGTCGTAAATGGCGACGTTCCGGCGACCCAGCAGGGTCAGGGCCAGGGCGTTGGCGGCGGCGGAAATGCCGCCTCCGCAATAGAGAATCAACGGGGCATCGCCGTGCAGCAACGTCGGTCCGATGGCCAGGGCCAGGGCATCCCTGGATAGGTAGCGGCCTTGCGCATCGAACAGTCCCCGGGCCGGCAGGTTATGGCTGCCGGGTATGTGCCCGCGCCGGGCGTAACGGGTGGTCGCCGAGCCTTCGAACAAGGCGGCTCCCAGGGCACAGACCAACAGCCCCGGCGCCTGCCCGCGGACTACCGCTTCGACGCCGGCCCGGTCGATCCACAGTCCGGCCCGCGGGACGTGCGGCCAGGGCGCGGCAGCGTCGGGCGTCACGCCGGGCCCGCGCTGTTGCGGCAAGCCCGCCTCGCGCCAGGCCCTGAAGCCGCCATCGAGTACCGAGGCATCGATGCCCAAGCCACGCAACATCCACCACAGGCGCGCCGCCCAGAAACCGTCGCTGCGGTCGTAGACCACCACGCTGCACCCGACCCCCACGCCCAGCTCGGCCAAGGCCTGGATCGAGACGGCGGGGTCGGGCAGGGCGAAGCTGAAACCGGCGCGGGTGTCGGCCAGGGCCGTCAGCAGGTCGGCATGCCGCGATCCGGGAATATGCGCCTGCAGCCAGCCGTCACGGCCGCTGGCCACCCGGTAGTCGCCATCGAAATCGGGGGCGGGCAGTTCCACGCTGGCGTCCAGCACGACCAGCGCGGGATGGCCAAGGTGGCTGTGTAGCCAGTCGGCGTCCACCAGCGTGCCGGGCACAGGCAGGTTCATGGCCGCCCCCGGTGCAAATGGCGCAGCAGGCGTTGTCCCTGGGCGCCGGCGAACCAGCGCAGATGACCGAGCAGGTAAGCCTGGTAGGCCACGTCGGCACTGCGGGCGGAGCCCACAACGCCCTGGTAATAGGCCACCTCCGACAGGGCGAAATCCACATGCACCAGCGGCAGCAAGGCACTCAGTGCCTGCAGGTCGCGGCTCTCCAGCGGCCGTACCTGGTGGTAGCCGGCCAGCAGCGCGTCGACGCTGTCCAGGTCGGCCACCGCCGGGCCGCCGCTGTCCAGTTCCAGCCAGGGCACGGCGTTGCGCTCGATGGCGGTGGCCAGGTCGAAGAGGGCGAAGGTACGGTCCGCGAGGCCGAAATCCAGCACGCTGGAGACCGCACCGTCCTCACCCCACAACAGGTTCGAGGCATGCCAGTCGTTGTGGGTCCACAGCGGCGCCTGCCGCTCCAGTAAGGGCAACAACGGCGCGTGAAAGGGCAACAGCCATTGGCTCAGTTGTGCCTGCCAGTCCTTGTCGGCCAGGTAAGCCTTGAGCCCAGGGTCATGCTCCACGGCGCCGGCGATCGCCGCCAGCGGCGAGGGCTGTGCGATCAAGCGTGCATTGGCCAGCAGCACGGGCGTCTGGCGGGGCGCGGCGCTGTAGCGCTGCGCCGCCTCATGCAGGCGGGCCAGGGCCTGCCCGGCGGCCAAGGCATGCCGCGGGCTTTGGAACGGCGACCAGGACAGCGCATCGCGGTAGAGGTCCAGGCCCTCGGCGACCTGGTGGATTTCATAGGTCCACGGGCCTTGCGCGGTGGCGGTGCGGCCGTGGCGGTTGGGCAGCACCGCGGCAACCGGCGCGCCTTGGCGATGCAGATGGGCGATGAGGCGATGTTCTTCCTCCAGCCATGCCGGCTGGCGCACCTGGTGGTGATGGCGTTTGACGAACAGGCGGCCGCTGCCGGTGGTGATCAGGCCGGCGGCGGAAAACGGCCGCGGGCTGTGCCACTGCACCTCCTGCAACCGGCCCAGCTGCGGGTAGTCGAGCAGCAGCTGCTCGAGGTCGCTGTCGGCCAGGGCCGGCCAGTCGGCCGCGACCGGATCGAGCCCCAGGCCATGGGCGGTTCGTACCGCCTGCAGGCTCATCGGGCCGGCTCCGGCAGGTAGGCATTGCTGGTCGCGGCCTGCCACACCCCGGGGTTGTCGAGAACCGCGTGCTGGTGCAGCCACTGGGCATAAGGTTCGAGCAGGGCCTGGCGTTGTTCGCCCCAGCGTCCCTGGTGCAGCCAGGTGGGGGCGATCTTGTGCAGCGAGGCACGCAGCAACTCCGTGGGGAAATACGGCGTGGTGCATTCATAGGCCGCCAGGGCCAGCTCCGGTTCCCGGGCCGCGGCCAGATAGCCGCGGGCGGTGGCGGCGAGAAAATCCCGGACCTGCCGGGGCTTTTCCGCCAGGGTCTGTTCATGGGCACCGAGCAGGTAGCTGTGGTACGCCGGGGCGCCGATCTCGTCCACCGGCAAGACCACCCGCCGCGTGGCGTCGATCGGGCTGGGCATCAAGGCTTCCCAGGCCCAGTAGCCGCCGAAACTGGCGTCGGCAAGGCCCTCGGCCAACTGTTCGGGACGCAATTCGCGCACGCCGCTGTCCACCAGGATCACCCCATCGGGGTCGCCACCGTCGGCGCGCACCAGGTGGCGCACCATGGCCAGGCCGCGGGGCGTCGGGTTGAGTGCCAGGCGCTTGCCGACCAGGTCCCGGGGCCGCTGGATGCCGGAGTCGGTCAGGGTCTGGATCGACTCCAGGCCGGCATGGTTGATCGCGGCGATACCTTGCAGCGGTTGCCCCTGGCTGCGTCGCACCAGCAGCCGGTTGCTGGGGAAGACCCCGAAGTCCGCCGCGCCGGTCAGCAGGTGCTGCAGGGTGTCGCCACGGTAGGGGTCATGCACCACCAGTTCGACATCCAGGCCCAGCTCCCGGTACCAGCCGCGTTCCCGCGCCAGGTACAACCCCGCCGAGTTGGGCCAGGGATGAAAATATTCCAGCATTACCCGCAACGACACCATCGCTCACTACTCCAGCCCGCCGTCCCTCGAAGGGTGCCGGGCGCTGTTTTTGATGGGGCGATTTATAAGGGCGGGCATCTGGTATATACCAATATTTTTTGCGTCTATGGATATGCCGGATCGCTCAGCGCCCGCGGCGGCGCGTGGCCGTGGCGCTCAGCGGACGGCAACTGTTCGGTGCGCAACAGTGGCCGAACATCCACAGCGTTTTGCAACACCCGGCTGGCCCGCTCCAACGCCTTGAAAGCCCACGGATAAAGCGCTTTGCCCGTTGGCATGGTCGGTGCATTGGCCGAGGGGAGATTGACTATACCTATAGAAACTCGCCTATTTTTTAATCAGGTGGGGAGCAAGACCTTGAAGCATGTGTCTCTGACAACAGCCGCGACAACCGCAACAACCTTCCGTCATTCCTCTTTATTCGCCGTAGGCACCGCAGTACTCGGCCTGGCCACCGGAGCCCCGGCCGCCGAGACCCAGGCGCCCGGCGAGAAGCGCCTGGGCACGGTCACCGTCCAGGCGGCCAGGCAGACCGCCGCCCAGGCCGCCCGCGCAGAGCTGGACGAGATCCCCGGCGGCACCAGCCTGGTGACCCAGGCCGAGGTGGAGAAGGGCCGTTCCGCGACCCTCGAAGACACCCTGGCCTATCAGCCCGGGGTGTATGCCCAGTCGGCCGGCGGCAACGATGCGATCAAGATTTCCATCCGCGGTTCGGGGGCCAATACCTCGCCGGGCTATTTCCGCGAAGGCACCAAGTTCCTGTTCGACGGCCTGGCCCTGACCGGCCCCGGCGGCACGCCCTATGAACTGCTGGATACCCAGGGCCTGGACTACACCGAGGTGCTGCGCGGGGCCAACGCCTTCGAGTACGGCGCGTTGTCCCTGGGCGGGGCGATCAACTTCGTGACTCAGTCGGGGCTGACCGCGCCGGACAACCGGATCAAGGTCGAGGGCGGCAGTTTCGGCTGGCAGAAGCAGACCCTCAGCACCGGCGGGGTAGTGGGGGACGGCGACTACTTCGTCAGCGTCGACAATTCGCGGCGCGACGGTTACCAGGACTTCACCTTCACCAAGGCCAAGGGCGTGGTGACCAACTTCGGTTATCGCTTCAACCCGAAACTGGAAACCCGCCTCTTCGTGCGCTACCGCGAGGAGTACCACGAGAACTCGGCGCCGCTGACCCGCGCGCAGATCAAGCACGACTCGTCGAAGACCACCGCCGCCGTGCGCGATGCCCGGGGCGACTCGACCAAGCGCGGCTCGACCTGGGTCGGCAGCAAGACCACCTACACCTTCGACGACGATGCCACCCTCGAAGCCGGGCTGGTGTACCACGACTACCCGCAGATCCTCAGCCGCCAGAGCAGCGTCAACCCCAACTACTGGGACTGGCGCGACATCAACTATTCGCTCAAGTACAGCCGCCACGACCAAGTGTTCGGCCTGCCGAGCACCACCACCGTAGGCTGGAGCAGCACCGAGCATGTGCGCTCCGGAGTCCGTACCTACCGCGGCGACAAGGACCTGGGCGTGCTGCAGAAACAGGTCGAGTACGACGGCTCCTTCGACCATGTGTTCACCCTGGGCAACGACCTGGGCCTGACCGACAACCTGTACCTGTCCAGCGGGCTTTCGGCGATCGAGATCAAGCGCGACATCAACGTCACCTTCAGCGACCGCGCCAACACCAGCGGGCTGCCGGACCACTACCGCTATGACGAGTGGAAACTCGCGCCGCGCGCCGGCGTGCGCTACTACCTGACGCCGGATGTCCAGCTGTTCGCCAACGCCAGCCGCTCCATCGACCCGCCCAGTTCCTGGTCCAGCTCCGGTTCCGGGGTCACCAGCAACTACGCCAAGCCGCTGGTGCCGCAAAGCGCCAATACGGTGGAGTTCGGCATCCGGGGCAAGAACGCGGTCTTCGACGGCAGCCTGACCCTGTACAAATCCTGGATCAAGAACGAGCTGCTCAACGTCGAAGTGCTCCCGGCCACCCGGACCACGGCGGCGGTGATCTCCACCTCGAACGCCACGCCGACCATTCACCAGGGGGTCGAGGCCGGGCTGACCACGCGGCTCTGGCAAGGCGCCAACGGCGACGTGCTGAGCTGGCGCCAGGCCTACACCCTCAACGATTTCCACTACCGCAACGACCCGCTGTTCAGCCAGAACGAGCTGCCGGGCCTGCCCAAGCATGTCTACCAGGGCGAACTGTTCTACCAATACGCCAACGGTTTCTACGCCGGGCTCAACGTGCGGGCGGTGTCGAGCACAGCGGTGGACTACGCCAATACCTTCTACGCCCCGTCCTACACCCTGTGGGGCGCGCGCTTCGGCTACGACGACCCGGGCAAGAAGTGGCAGCTGTACCTGGACCTGAAGAACCTCACCGACCAGAACTACGTGACGGCGGTGCTGCCGACCTACAACGCCAACGGCCGCGACACCGCGTCGCTGTACCCCGGCGACGGCTTCGGTGCCTTCACCGGCATCGCCTACAACTTCTGATCCAGCGCGGCTGCTGCCCGGCGCGCCGACACGGCGGCCGGGCAGTGGCGGGAGACCACCATGACCCTGACCACAAGGCTCGCCGGCCTGGCGGCGCTGGTCGCCGTGCTGGCGCTGGCCGCTTGCAAGCCGGCCGCCGAGGCACCTCGCGGCAGCGGCGCCTTCGGTGCCGGTACACCGAGCGACGGCCGTCTGGACAACGGCAGCCTCAGCTACGCCGCCGAGGACTACCGCGAAAGCGCGCCGGGCAAACCGGGCGGCACCCTGCGGGTGTCGACCTCGTCCGACACCACCACCCTCGACGTGCATTCGATCTCCCACGGCAATGTGCAGTGGCTGGGGCGGATCCTGTTCGACTGCCTGCTGTACCAGGACGAGCAGGGCAATATCTCGCCCTGGCTGGCCAAGTCCTGGGAGATCTCGGCCGACGGCAAGACCTACACCTTTCACCTGCGCGACGACGTGACCTTCAGCGACGGCGAGAAATTCAACGCCCGGGCGCTGCAGGTCAACCTCGAGCACATGCGCGACCCAGCCACCAAGTCGCCGTTGGCGGCGGCCTACATCGCGCCTTATGTCGATGGCCGGATCGTCGACGAGTACACCTTCGAGGCGCACCTGCGCGAGGCCTATTCGCCGTTCCTCGACGTCCTCGCGCAGTCCTGGCTGAGCATGATCTCGCCGCGGCAGATCCTCGAAGCGCCGAAGACCATCGCCGAACGGCCGATCGGTTCCGGGCCCTTCGTGCTGGAAAGCTACACCCGCGACCAGGGCGCCAGCTTCGTCCGGCGCCAAGGCTACAACTGGGCGCCGCCGGTCACCCGGCACCAGGGCGAAGCCTACCTGCAACGCCTGGAGCTGAGCATCGTGCCCGAGCCGATGATCCGCTTCAGCGCCCTGGAGTCGGGCCAGTCGGATTTCACCGTCGACGCTCCGGCGCAGAACGCCCGGGCCATCCGCGCCAACCCCGACTTGCAGATGCGCAGCCGGATCCGCAAGGCCAACCCGTTTCGCAGCCTGACCTTCAACGTCGAGCGCTTTCCTTTCGACGATGTAGAAGTGCGCCGGGCGGTGGCCAAGGCCATCGACCGCGAAGGCCTGGCCTGGATCACCGGGTTTGGCGAGTACCTGCCCAAGGGCGATTTCCTCGCCGCCAACACCCGTTACTACGACCCGGCGTTCAAGGACGTACTGGCCTATGACGTCGATGCCGCCAATCGCCTTCTCGACCAGGCCGGCTGGAGCCAGCGCGATGCCCAGGGTTACCGGGTCAAGAACGGCCAGCGGCTGGCGGCGCGCCTGCTGACCTACGAAACCGGGGCGTTCCCCAGCAGCGTGTCGGTGGCGATCCAGGCCGACCTGAAGAAGATCGGCTTCGAGATGGCCATCGAGCAGTTGCCCCTGGCCCAGGTCATCGAGCGCCGCTACGCGAGCAATTTCCAGGCGGTGGCCGGTGGCTACTGGCATACCAACACCCCGGACGGCCTGTTCATCCTCTACCACAGCCAGGCGATCAGCACGCCCAGGCTGATCGGGCAGAACGCCGGGCGTTTTCGCGACGCCGAGCTGGACCGGGCCTTGTCCGTCGCCCGCCAGTCGCAGGACCCGGTCGAGCTGGCCGCGGCCTACCGGGTCGCCCAGCAGCGCCTGGTGGAAACCGTGCCCGCCGTGCCGGTGTTCGAAAGCCATGTGCTGGTGGCCTATCGCAAACAGGTCAAGGGGCTGATTTTCGACACCTCCCACAACACACCTTTTTTCACCAGCGTCTGGCTGGACCAGGAGGCCCGATGAACAGCCTGCGACTCGCCCTGCGCCGATTGCTGTCCGGGATCGGCGTGCTCTGGGGCGCCGCGACCCTGACCTTTCTTGCGCTCAACCTCAGCGCCGGCGACCCGGCCCTGGCGATCCTCGGCGGCCCGGAGGCCATGCCCAGCGCCGAGCTGATCGCCCAGGTGCGCGCCGAATACGGCCTCGACCAGCCGCTGATCGTGCAATACGGCCAGTACCTGGGACGCCTGGCCCAGGGTGACCTGGGCGATTCCTATCGCCTGCGCATCCCGGTGGTACAGGCGATCGGCGGGCAGTTGGCGGCCACCGTGCAGCTGTCGTTGGCCGCGGCGGCGGTGGCGGTGCTGCTGGCGATCGCGGTGGCGGTGCTGACCGCCCACCGCGCGCGCTGGATCCGTTCGTTGGCGTCCGGCACCGAGCTGGTGCTGTCGTCGGCGCCGTCCTTCGTCATCGGCCTGGCCCTGCTGCTGGTGTTCGCCTTCGGCTGGCACCTGCTGCCGCCTTCCGGCTCCAAGGGCTGGCGTGCGCTGATCCTGCCCAGCCTGGCCCTGGCGCTGCCGATCGCCGCGGTGCTGGCCCAGGTCTTGCGCCAGGAGCTGGAAGACATCCTCGAACAACCCTTTATCGCCATGGCCCGGGCCCGCGGCCTGTCGGAAACCGGGGTGCGCCTGCGGCATGCCCTGCGGCACGCGCTGGTGCCCCTGGTGACCCTCTCCGGGTTCGTCTTCGCCAGCCTGCTCGGCGGGGCGGTGGTGATCGAGCTGCTGTTCGCGCGCCAGGGCATCGGCCGGTTGATGCTCGACGCGGCGATCAGCAAGGACGTGCCGTTGCTGCTGGGGATCACCCTGCTGGCGGCGGCGATTTATGTGGTCGTCAACTTTCTGGTCGACCTGATCAATCACTGGGTCGATCCGCGCGCGAAAGCCGTGTGACGCCCCGCAAGGACCTGCCATGACTGCACATTCACCCAAGCCTTCGTCCTACCGCGCGTTGCACGAGCGCCTGCACCCGCTGTTCGAGCGCATCGCCGCCGGCGCCATCGAGCGCGAGCAGCAACGCAGCCTGGCGTTCGACGCCGTCGGCTGGCTGCGCGAGGCCGGGTTCGCGGCGTTGCGTGTACCCCAGGCCCACGGCGGCGCCGGCGTCAGCCTGCCGGTGCTGTTTCGCCTGCTGATCGACCTGGCCGCGGCCGACTCGAACCTGCCGCAGATCGTCCGCGCCCATTTCGGCTTCGTCGAAGGGCGCCTGTCCAGCGGCGACAGCGCCTCCCAGGCCTACTGGTTCGCCAAGGTGCTGGACGGCCAGCTGTGGGGCGCGGCCATGGCCGAGCGCAGCGACAGCACCAGCAACTCGGTGCGGCTCAGCGCCGCCGACCCACAGAATCCCGACGCCGGCTGGCTGCTGGACGGCGAGAAGTACTACTGCACCGGGGCGATCTACGCCGATTGGGTCGCCGCCGTGGCCATGCTCGACGAGGATTTCGTCAGCGTGGTGGTGGCGGTGGACGCCCCCGGGGTCAGCCGCGAAGACGACTGGGACGGCTTCGGCCAGCGCCTGAGCGGCAGCGGCACCACGCGCTTTCGCCAGGTCGCGGTGCCCTGCACGCATGTACTGCGCCGCTTCAAGCCCGGCGAGTTGCGCGCCGAGTCCTACCTGTCGGCGTTCTACCAGCTGTTTCACCTGGCGACCCTGGCCGGCATCGCCCGCGCGGTGCTGCAGGACGCCACTTCGTTCGTCCAGGGCCGCACCCGCGCCTTCGGCGTGCCGGGCCAGTCCAGCCCCAAGGACGACCCGCTGGTGCAGCGGGTGATCGGGCGCCTGTCGAGCCTGGCCTACGCCAGCGAGACCCTGGTGCTCGGCGCCGCCGAGGTGCTCGAAGGCGTGCACCAGGCCGAGCTGGCCGGCAGCGTGCAGGAGTCCGACTACGTCGAGGCAGATATCCGCGTGTACCAGGCCCAGCAGATCGTGCTCGAACAGGTGCTGGAAGCCACCACCTTGCTGTTCGAAGTCGGCGGGGCCTCGGCCACCAGCCAGGCCCGGCGCCTCGACCGGCACTGGCGCAACGCGCGCACCCTGGCCTCGCACAACCCGGCGATCTACCGCGAGCGGGCGCTGGGCAACTACTTCCTCAACGGCATCAGCCCGGGCGCCGCCTGGCGTGCCCTGCATGAGCAGGACGCGGCCAAAGGCGGCGCGCGCGACGAAGCCAGCGCCGTCTGAACCCCACCTTCGCAGGAGTGACCATGAGCCAGCCCGAACAGCAGATGAGTATCGGCATGAACATCCTCGGCTTCGGCGCCCACGCCGCGGCCTGGCGCAAGGCCGAAGTGGCGGCCGACGCTTATCTGGACGTCGAGTATTACTGCAACATCGCGCGGATTTCCGAGCGCGGTTGCCTGGATGCGATCTTCCTTGCCGACGGCCCGGCGCTGGTCGGCGATATCGCCCGGCAGCCGGCCGGGCGCCTGGAGCCGACCGTGCTGCTGACCGCGGTGGCGCTGGCGACCCGGCACATCGGGGTGATCGCCACGGCGTCGAGCAGCTACAACGATCCGTACAACCTGGCCCGGCGCTTCAGTTCGCTGGACCATATCAGCGGCGGCCGCGCCGCCTGGAACGTGGTGACCAACGCCGGCGACGCCGCGGCGCAGAACTTCGGCCTGGCCGGCGCGCCACGGCATGTCGACCGCTATGCCCGGGCCGACGAGTTCATCGACGTTACCCTCAAGCTGTGGGACAGCTGGGAAGACCGGGCGGTGATCGGCGACGCCGGCAGCGGGCGCTTCGCCGATCCGGCGAAGATCCACGCCATCGACTTCGTCGGCGAGCATTTTTCGGTCAAGGGCCCGCTGAACCTGCCGCGCTCGCCCCAGGGCCGGCCGGTGCTGGTCCAGGCCGGCTCGTCGGAAGGCGGCAAGGCCCTGGGCTCGCGTTACGCCGACGCGATCTTCACCACCCAGACCACCCTGGTGGACGGCCAGGCCTTCTATCAGGAAATGAAACAGCGCGCGCGCCAGTGGGGGCGCAACCCCGAGCACCTGAAAATCATGCCGGGGCTGTCCACGGTGATCGGCAGCACCGAGGCCGAGGCCCAGGCGCGTTTCGACCAGCTCAATGCCTATCACGGCGAAGAAGGCCTGTTGCAGCAGGTCGCCTCGCGGGTGGGCCTGGCGGTCGAGGAGCTGGACCCGGACGCGCCCTTGCCATGGCAGCGGATCGGCCCGATCGAGGCGTTCGAGCGGGGCTCCCATGGGTTCCTCGAAGCCCAGCTGAACCTGGCGCGCCGGGAGAACCTCAGCATCCGCGAGCTGTCGCGCCGCATCCTGGTGGGCCACCGCCTGCTGGTGGGCACCCCGGAGCAGGTGGCCGACAGCCTGGAACACTGGTTCCGCGCCGGCGCCGCCGACGGCTTCAACATCATGCCGGACGTGTTCCCGTCCGGGGTCGAGGCCTTCGTCGACCACGTGGTGCCGTTGTTGCAGCAGCGCGGGGTGTTCCGCCGCGAATACCGCGGCAGCACCTTGCGCGAGCACCTGGGCCTGCCGTATCCGGCCAGCCAGTACCAGCAGGCGGCCATCGCCATTTGAAATCCCTCCATCACCGACCTGGACAGACCATGGACTACCGCACACTTGGCAACAGCGACCTGAAGGTCAGCGCACTCGGCCTCGGCAGCATGACCTGGGGCCACCAGAACAGCGAGGCCGAGGCCCATCGGCAACTCGACGAGGCCCTGGCCCACGGCGTCAACCTGATCGACACCGCGGAGATGTACCCGACCCCGACCCGGGGCGAGACCTGGGGCAGCACCGAACGGTTTATCGGCAGCTGGCTGGCCAGCCGCGGGGGCCGCGATTCGATCGTCCTGGCCAGCAAGATCATCGGCCCGGCGCGCCAGCCGGGGGCAGGGGCGCATATCCGCGACGGCCTGACCCGCCACGACCGGCAGAACATCGTCCAGGCCCTGGACGGCAGTCTCAAGCGCCTGCGCACCGACTACCTGGACCTGTACCAGCTGCACTGGCCGGACCGCACCACCAATATCTTCGGCCAGCGCGAATACCCCTATGTCGACGATCCCGAGGCGATTGCCATCGGCGAGACCCTGGGCGTGCTCGCCGAGCAGGTGGCGGCGGGCAAGATCCGCCATATCGGCGTGTCCAACGAAACCCCCTGGGGCGTCGCGCAGTTTTTGCGCCAGGCGGAGATCCTCGGGTTGCCGCGGATCGTCAGCATCCAGAACCCCTACAGCCTGCTCAATCGCCTGTATGAGGGCGGGCTTTCGGAGTTCAGCCACCGCGAAGGCGTCGGCCTGCTGGCCTATTCGCCGTTGGCCTTCGGCGCGCTGACCGGCAAGTACCTGGGCGGGGCGCGGCCGGAAGGTTCGCGCCTGTCGGCGGTGTACCGCACCTTCAACCGCTACGACAGCCCGAGCGCCCAGCAGGCGATCGCGGCTTATGTCGAACTGGCGGCGGACCTGGCGGTCAGCCCGGCGCAACTGGCCCTGGCCTATGTGCTGGGCAAGCCCTTCGTCGCCAGCGCGCTGACCGGGCAGACCTCGCTGGCGCAGTTGCGGGAAAACCTCGGGGCCCTGGCGCTGCGCCTGGATGCCCAGGCGCTGGCGCGTATCGAGCAGATCCACGCCAGCATCCCCAACCCGGCGCCCTGAGCGCCCACTTTCAGCCTGTGGAGGTGCCCATGGCGCCCATCAATCAAAGCACGCCCGTGCCGGCCGGCCTGATCCCGGCGGTGCCCTTGTTCAGCGCCAGGCGCGGGCCGGCCCACGCCTGGCTCGCGCGCCCCGGGCTGCTGCTGGCCGGGCTATTCGTAGCCCTGCTGGCGATCGCCGCGCTGCAACCGGCCTGGCTGGTGGCCGGCGATCCGCTGGCGGCCAATGCCCGCGAGGCGTTTCGCGCGCCGGACAGCCTGTACTGGCTGGGCACCGACGAGAACGGCCGGGACATCCTCACCCGGCTGGTCTACGCCGTGCGTCCCTCCCTGGTGCTGGGGCTGTCGGCAACCGCCATCGGCCTGCTGGTCGGTACGCTGTTCGGCCTGCTCGCCGGCCTTGGCCCGCGCTGGCTGGACGGCGCGGTGATGCGCCTGGTGGATGTGCTGCTGGCGTTTCCCGACCTCTTGCTGGCCCTGGTGATCATCACCTTCTTCGGCCAGGGCCAGCTCAACACCATCATTGCCGTGGGCATCGCCAGCGTGCCGCGCTACGCGCGCCTGGTGCGCGCGCAAACCCTGGTGGTGCGCGGCGCGGCCTATGTCGAGGCGGCGACCACCCTGGGCCTCGGGCGCCCTGCGGTGATCGCCCGGCATGTGCTGCCCAATGCGATCAAGCCGATCCTGATCCTGGCCACCATCGGCATCGGCAGCAACATCGTCGCGGGATCGGCCCTGAGCTTCCTCGGTTTCGGCGCGCCGCCACCGGCGCCGGAGTGGGGCGGCATGCTCGCCATCGGCCGCAACTACCTGGGCAATGCCGGCTGGCTGGTGGCCTGGCCGGCCCTGGCAATCACCTTGACCGTGGTGTCGATCAGCGCGATCGGCCGCGAACTGCTGCGGCGCAGCGAAGGAAAACATCCATGAACCTCATTCAACACGACCCCGAACCGCTGATCCGGGTCGCGGATCTGCAGGTGCGCTTCGGCGCCCATGCCGCGCCCACGCTCAAGGGCATCAGCTTCGAACTGCGGCGCGGCGAGTGCCTGGCCCTGGTGGGCGAATCCGGCTCGGGCAAGAGTGTCACCTCGCGCACCCTGGCCGGGCTGACCGGGGCCAACGCACTGATCCAGGCCAGCCGCCTGGAGTTCGCCGGGCAGGACCTGCGGCGTTTCGACGAGCGCGCCTGGCGGCGGATCCGCGGCGCGCAGGTCGGCTTTGTGATGCAGGACGCCCTGGGCTCCCTCGACCCGCTGCGCCCGGTGGGCAAGGAGATCGCCGAACCCCTGGAGCTGCACACCCCGCTGGACCGGGCGCAGCGCCAGGCGCGGGTACTCGAACTGCTGCGCGCGGTGGGGGTGCCGGAGCCCGAACTGCGCGCCCGCCAATACCCGTTCCAGCTCTCCGGCGGCCTGCGCCAACGGGCGCTGATCGCCTCGGCGATCGCCTGCAATCCGCGGCTGCTGATCGCCGACGAGCCGACCACCGCCCTGGACGCCACGGTGCAGGCCCAGGTCCTCGGCCTGCTCGAATCGCTGCGCGGCGACAGCACCGCGATGCTGATCGTCAGCCACGACCTGGCGGTGGTCTCGCGCCTGGCCAACCGGGTGGCGGTGATGCACAACGGGGTGATCGTCGAGCAGGGCAGTGTCGAACAGGTGCTGCACGATCCGCAGCATCCCTACACCCAGTTCCTGCTGCGCGCGGGCAGGGCGGTGCACTTCCGGCGCCCGGCGCCGAGTCCGCGTCCGCACCTGAGCGCGGTGGCACGGGCCCGGGTCGAGGCGCCGGCCAAGGTCGAGGTGCCGGCCAGGGTCGAGGCGCCGGCCAAGGTCGAGGTGCCGGCCAGGGTCGAGGCGCCGGCTAGGGTCGAGGCGCCGCCGCTGTTGCAGGCGGATCGACTGAGCAAGGCCTTCAAGGGCCCGGACGGGCGCCTGCGCACGGTGGTCGATGGGGTGTCCCTGCAACTGCGCCGGGGCCAGACCCTGGGCATCGTCGGCGAGTCCGGCTCGGGCAAGACCACCCTGACGCGGATGATCCTCGGCCTGGAGACCCCGGACAGCGGCGCTATCCAGCTGCTGGGCCAGCCCTGGCTGAGCCTCCCCGACGCGCAGAAACGCCAGTTGCGGCGCAGCATCCAGGTGGTGTTCCAGGACCCGCTGAGTTCCTTCGACCCACGCTACAGCGTGCAGCAGGTGCTGTTCGAAGCGCTGCAGGTGGCCGGGCATCCGCGCCGCGACTGGGTGCACCAGGCCACCGAGCTGCTGGGCCTGGTGCGCCTGGAGGCGAACCTGCTCGGGCGGCGGCCGCTGGAGCTGTCCGGCGGCCAGCGCCAGCGGGTGGCCATCGCCCGGGCCCTGGCGGCCCGGCCGCAGATCCTGGTCTGCGACGAGCCGGTGTCGGCCCTCGACGTTTCGGTGCAGGCGCAGATCCTCGAAGTGCTCGACGACCTCAAGCAGCGCCTGGGCCTGGCGTGCCTGTTCATTTCCCATGACCTGGGGGTGATCAACCATGTCAGCGATGCGGTGCTGGTGATGAAGGATGGGCAAATGGTCGAGGCCGGGCCGGTGCGCGAGGTATTCGATCATCCGCAGCATCCCTACACCCAGGCCTTGCTCGACGCGATCCCCCACCTGGAAAGCGGCCGGCGCACTTCCTTCGAATTCCTCAAGCTGGCGATCTGAGCCATGGCAGAGGTGGCAGGCGTGTTTGGGCAGCATGCTGGCCTGGAGGACTGGATCGGCCTTGAGCAGGGCCGGGACGATGGGCAAGAAATAATGCGAGGAGTGCAGATGGAGAATATTGCCCAGGTCATCAACCCCGACGACTACCTCGAAACCGAGTTCGGCCGCGAGTTCACGCCCGAGCGCAACAGGCAGGCCTGGGCGTTGGCTTATGCACGGCTGGAAACGGAGCTGGCGAGGGCCGCGGCAGATGCCCGCTTGTATGTGGTCATGGGCGTGCAGGGCGCGGGCAAGTCGCGCTGGGTCGCGGAGCATGTCGAGCGGCTTGGCGCCCGGGCGATCGTCTTCGACGCGGCCTTGCCGGCCAGGCGGCATCGCCAGCCGTTGCTGGCGCTGGCCCGGCATTACGCGGTGCCGGTCATTGGCGTCTTCGTGCGCGCGTCCCTGGAGCAGGCACTGTCGCGCAATGCGCGGCGCGCCGCGGACAAGCGCGTGCCCGAGGCGGCGTTGAAAAGTGTCTTCGCCATGCTCGAGCCGCCCTGCGAGTCGGAGGGTTTCCTGCGGGTGGAATCGGCGGGCGAGGGCGACCCCGGCTGAGGCGCCGATGGCACTGTTGCCCAGCCAACACCGGCTGGACAGATTGTTTGCCTGGCACCTCTGCAACGCCGGCCACAGCGCCTGTCTACGGGGCGCAAAGCCCGGCATGCCTTGTGCAATAGCCGGGTTCCCGGACCCAAGGCCTGTCAGCCCCATGCAAGCCAGGCCATCTGCCCAGCCCATGTTCGTGCCACCCGCGCTGGAGCGTCACGTCGGCCGTCGCGGCCTGCGGCAGCGGGTGGCCGTTGTCCGAGCGATCCAACCCCGAATGTTGCCCAAGGAAATGCCATGAGCAGGTTATCCGCAGTACCCGAACGCCCGATTGTCTCGGTGGAACAACTCAATGCCCGGGCCGACCGGCTGTTGCCCGAGATCGCCCAGGGCGCCGCGCAACGCGAGCGCGAACGCCAGTTGCCGTTCGCCGCGGTGGCGCAGATCGCCCAGGCGGGCTTTTTCACCTGCCGGATTCCGGGGCGCTACGGCGGCGCGGCGGGCTCGGTCAAGGAGGTGATCGCGCTGCTGATACGTATCGCCGCGGCGGATTCCAACGTGGCCCAGGCGCTGCGCCCGGGCTTCGGTTTCGTCGAAGGCTTGCTGGCTTCCCGGGCCGAGGGCGCGGAGGCCGAGCGCGAGCGCTGGTTCGAGCGTTACCTGCAGGGCGCGGTGCTGGGCAACGCCGGCTGGGAAGTCGGCGGCGCCAACGGCTCGATCAGTGCGCGCATCGTGCGCGACGGCGCCCATTACCGGGCCAGCGGCAGCAAGTACTACAGCACCGGGTCGCTGTACGCCGATTGGGTCAGCGCGGTGGCCCTGGACGAGAACGACCAGCCGGTGTCCTTCGTCTTGCCCCGCGACCGCCAGGGCCTGGAGCTGCTGGACGATTTCGACGCCATGGGGCAGCGGCTGACCGCCAGCGGCACCACCCACCTGCACAACGTGCTGGTCAAGGCCGACGAGATCCGTACCCGCACCGTGGAGGAGGGCAAGCGCACCATCGTCACGCCGTTCCTGCAACTCTTCCTCGGCGCGGTGCAGGCCGGCATCGCGCGCAATGCGCTGAACGACGCGGTGGCCTTCGCCAATGAGCATGCGCGGCCGATCAAGCACAGCAGCGCCGCGCGCTCGGTGGACGACCCTTATGTCGAACTCAGCGTTGGCGACATCGCGGCCCGGGCCTTCAGCGCCGAAGCGGTGGTGCTGCGCGCGGCGGAGTCGATCGATCGCGCCTGGGCCACCGAGTTCGACCCGCAGGCGGTGGACCGGGCGGCGGTGGACGTGGCCCAGGCGCAATACATCGCCGCCGAGTCGGCGCTCAAGGCGGCGGAGCTGGTGTTCGACGTCGGTGGCGCCTCGACCACCGGCCGCGGCCATAACCTCGACCGTCACTGGCGCAACGCGCGCACCGTGGCCAACCACAATCCCCGGCACTGGAAGGCCGCGGCGGTCGGTGCCTGGCAACTCAAGGGCACGCCACCGCCGACCTCGGGGTTGTTCTGAGAGGGCGCCCCTTGAACCGGCCCCGCGTCCAACCAGGCAGGAGGCGCGGCGCAGCCGAACGCATCGCCGAGCGGCCTCGCGCGCTGTCCGCCAGCACGCCTTTACGGCAAGGGCAGGACAGCCAGCGCCGGGTGCCGATGATCATCGGCTGCGCGCTGTTCATGGAGCTGATCGACGCCACGGCCGTGCTCACTGCCTTGCCGCAGATGGCCCATGACTTCAACGAGCCCAGTGTGCGGATGAACCTGGTGGTGTCCCTGTACCTGCTGGCCGTGGCGCTGTTCGTGCCGGTCAGCGGCTGGGCGGCGGACCGCTTCGGCCCGCGCCGGGTGTTCGTCAGCGCCATCGTGCTGTTCACCCTGGCCTCGGTGGCCTGTGCCAGTGCCGGCTCGTTGTTGCAGCTGTCGCTGGCGCGCATGGCCCAGGGCGCCGCCGGGGCGATGATGGTGCCGGTGGGGCAGGTGATCCTGCTGCGCTGGTCGGCGCGGGACAACCTACTGCGGGCCATGTCCTACCTGACCATCCCGGCGCTGATCGGCCCGGTGCTCGGACCGCCCCTGGGGGGCCTGCTGGTGACCTTGCTGTCGTGGCAGTGGATTTTCCTGATCAATGTGCCGATCGGCATCCTCGGCGTGCTGCTGGTGCTGCGCTACATTCCCCACTATCCCGGCGCCCGCGGGCGGCCCCTGGATGGCCCGGGGCTGTTGCTCAGCGCTGCCGGACTGGGCGGCCTGGTGTTCGGTTTCGAGGCGTTCGGCCACGGCCTGCTGGAGCGGCATTGGGCGCTGGCGCTGATCGTGACAGGGGCGTTGTGCGCCGTCTTGTATGTCAGGCACGCCAGGCGCGTGGCGCAGCCGCTGATCGATCTTTCGTTGCTGCGCATCCCCACCTTCCGCCTGAGTTTCTGGGGCGGCAACCTGCTGCGCATCGGCAGCGCTTCCCAGCCGTTCCTGCTGGTGCTGCTGTTCCAGCTGTGTTTCGGCCTCAACCCGCTGCAGGCCGGGCTGCTGAGCTTTGCCGGGGGCGCCGGGGCCTTCCTGATGAAGCTGCTGGCGGTGCGGATCGTCAGCCGCTGCGGCTTTCGTCGCACCCTGACCGTCAACGCGCTGCTCACCGGGCTGACGATAGCCGCCTGCGCCAGCTTCGATATCGCCACGCCGTACTGGCTGGTGATCCTGCTGCTGTTCGGCAGCGGCATCATCCGCTCCCTGCAATTCAGCACCCTGGGCGCCTTGACCTATGCCGACGTGCCCGCCGAGCTGTCCAGCCGCGCCAGCAGCCTGGCGGCCATGACCATCCAGTTGAGCATGAGCCTGTCGGTGGGCGTCGCGGCGGCGTTGCTCAGCCTGGTCATGGCCTGGCGCGGCCACACCGCCATCGCGCAAAACGACGTGGCCCTGGTGATGCTGATCGACGGGGTGTTTTGCGCCTTGTCGGCCCTGGTGTTCCGCCGGCTTTCGGCAACGGCGGGCGCCGCCGTGTATGCCGCGGGTCAGCGGTAGGGTGGAGCGAACCTAAGCTCATGTAAAAACGATATTTATTGCCGGTTTTCAAGATCGTTTAGCTTCACCGGAATCACCGCTGACTCCTCGGCCTGATGCGCTCCCTGGCCCATCGACGCTGAACCCGACTTTCGCCTGACCACGAGGAACCGATGAAAAACCTCTCCACGGCGTCCCCTGCGGAATTCGCCGGCGTGCGCTTCGTGCTCACCGACATGGATGAAACCCTGACTTACCGCGGCCGCCTGGCCGCCGCTACCTACAACGCCCTGGAGCGCCTGCAAGACGGTGGCATCCGGGTCATCCCGGTGACGGGCGCGCCGGCCGGCTGGTGCGACCAGATGGCGCGCATGTGGCCGGTGGACGGCGTGATCGGCGAGAACGGCGGGCTGTTTTTCCAGCGCACCGCCGATGGCCATGAACTGCGTCGCCACTTCTGGCATGCCGCTGAGGAACGGGCCAGGGTCTGGGAGCGCCTGCAAGCGATCGCCGGCGAGGTCCGGGCGCGGGTTCCCGAGGCCGTACTGGCCAGCGACCAGCCCTTCAGGCAGACCAGCCTGGCATTCGCCCAGCCGGCCCACGCCGAAACCCGCCAGGCGCTGGCCGAAGCGTTGCGGGAGGCGGGGGCCGATGTCACCGTCAACAACCTCTGGGTGCTGGCCTGGCTGGGCGGCTACGACAAACTGAGCATGTCCCGCCGCATACTCGCCGACGTCCACGGGTTGGATATCGATAGCCATGGCGAGGCGGTGCTGTATTGCGGGGATTCGACCAACGATGGCCCGATGTTCGCGTTCTTCCGCCACACGGTGGGGGTCAGCACGGTCCGCGAATACCTGCCGCACCTGGCCAAGGCGCCGGCCTGGATCACCCGGGGACCGGGCGGCGCGGGTTTTGTCGAAGCGGCCGACAGGCTGCTCGCGGGGCGTGGTTGAACCGAGGATTTGCAGCGGGGAAGGGTAGCTCATCTTTCAAAGGAGTATGCAATGGGGCATTTTCCAAGCTGGATGCTTCAAAGCGCTCACAATTACCTGAAAGCTGCTGAGATTCTGGACGCGCAGAACCTGCCGCATGTTGCCCAGATCAATGCTGCGATTGGCATGGAAATCCTGCTCAAGAGCTTTATTTCTGTGCCTGACCAGCATCAAGGCACATCCGGTGAGACCTACAAACTCGATGCCGCAGCGTTGGCCGCAGCTCACCAGCATCTGCAAAGTACTGACAAAACCAATCGTAAAACCCCTGATAGGCACGATTTGTTGACGTTGTTCCATGCGATGCCCGAAGCAATTCGTCGCAGCTTGGCCCTAGACAGCCAGGAAGATTCTTTCGAGAGATACCGCGACGTATTCACCAACAACCGGTATCCGTATGAATCGAGCAGCTGGAAATTTTCCGATCCGGTGCTGATGAGATTGCTGCGGTGGACGCTGGCCAACGTGGTTGGTTATTACAAAGAGCAAGGTTCTCAGGATCCGTTTGTCCTGAGCTACATGGCTGAGGTCCAGACGAGAGCTGCAGCAGAGTGATCGAGGCCTGAGCCGGCTTCATATCTGACCACCACTGGCTCCCGTGTCTTCAGGTGGTGAAAGAGGAATGTTCGAATGCTTAGATGAACAGCCCGCCCAAGCCTTCTTCCAGCTCTATGCACGGCAGGTTTGCTTGACATTCACCATGGCATAAACCCACCGTCTGTAAAGAATCCCCCCGTAGGGCCGGAAACATCCAAGGTCGCATACTTGACCACGATCTCCGCCGCCTGATCGACCGTTCGCTTTCCCGTAAAGCCATTTAGATCGGTAGCGGTGAACCCTGGATTGACGGAATTGACCTTGAAGTCGTCCTCCCTAAGTTCCTTTGCCAGCAGTACGGTGAATGCGTTGAGCGCCGTCTTCGATGAGCAATACGCTAGTAAATTAACGGGAGCGAACGGAAAGTCGGGATAGCTATGCAGAGTCAATGATCCCAACTCACTGGAGACATTGACGATGGTGCGTTTTTGCCCAGCTCGAAGCAACGGCAGCAGCAGCCGGGTGACCGAGACCGGCCCGATCACATTGGCCTCATAAACGTCGCGCAACGCCTGTGCATCGCACTGGCTGGGCGGCAGCGGTTGGCCTGCAATGCCGGCGTTGTTGACCAGCACATCGAGTGATCCGACTTCATCCTTCAGTCGTGCCGCTGCTGCTGCAATGGATTCAACATCGGTGACGTCCAGGCAGATCGGTCGAATGTCCAAGCCGGGGCGTTCGATGCTGGCCTTTGCTTCAGCCCCGCGCTTTTCATCACGACTGGCAAGGTAGACAGTGTAGCCACGTGCGGCCAGTTGCTGCGTGATTGCCAAGCCGATGCCTTTGTTGGCACCGGTCACCAGGGCCACGGGTTGTATATGTGCTTTCATGGAAGATTCCCTTTAATTCGAGGAATATTCATAATATGAAGGTTTCTTCAGATTATGAATTCGCATTCGATGCCCATATCTGCACCACCTCCCAAGCCAAGAAAATCGCCAGTTCAGGCGAGGTCGATGGCTACCGTAGACGCCATTCACATGGCGACGATTCAGGTTTTGGCAGCCGAAGGCCTTGCCCTTTGTACAACCACCCGTGTCGCCGAACGTGCAGGGGTGTCGGTGGGCAGCCTCTACCAGTACTACCCCAACCGCCGATCACTGTTAGCGGCAGTATTGGGGCGGCACCTCGACCAGGTTGCTGTGGCGGTGGAACAAGCGTGCATCGCGCAGAGAAGGAAGCCGATAGCCGACATGGCTCATGAGTTGGTTTATGCATTCCTTGGGGCGAAACTGGAACATCCCTCGGCGTCGAAAGCACTCTATGCCGTTGCCGAAGAGCATGGAGGCGCTCTCTTGGTCGCACATGCCAAGGGGCGTATGCACAGAGCGGTGGCCTCGATGCTTGATACGGCCACGGATGCACGTTTTGACGACTTGAGCACGGCCAGCCTCTTGACCATGAGCGCCATGATCGGTCCGGCACAGGCTTTGCTGGAGGATGACGCGTCCGCTGAGCTCGTCGATGTGCTGCAGGCACACCTCTGTACGCTGATACAGGCGTATCTACGGGCTATTTCTCTATCAGTGCCAACCGGCAAGTCAACTGAGTAATGACCCGCGCTGCCGACCAATTTCCCAAGACACCCAACTGCCACGCTATGAATCCCATACCCGGAGTCTTGACGGCCAATGATCGAGCAGCGTCTGAGGCAGCAAATTTCAGCAATGGTGCTCGGGGCAGGGGGGCGTCGTCGGAAATAGGAAGACAGTGACGGCCGTCAGTCGCTTAGCCATATATTGTTCAAGCTACATGGACGGCCCGGGAGGTACTGCTACCGGAACACCGGTATCGTTCCCGATGCCGTGCGTCGATCTCCGGCTTCCTTGAGCTTGTTGCCCAATTCAGCGATGCGGCGTTCGCCGGCCTCCAGCGCCTGCGCAGAGGTATGCACCGAGTAGTAGCCAAGGTGCAGTGGGTACGGATGGGGTACAGCCGAACCGAGAACGAATACAGCACCTTCCTGGCCAGAGGCCTCGAGCGCAATGGGCGTTTCGCCCGGCTCGAACACCACCATTTCACCTGCGCTGGCGCAGCCAGGAGCACCGGCATCGAGTTGGCCCTTGGCGAGCGCCAGCCAGCCGACGGTATGGCCTGCCGGCGGACGGTATGTCCAGCGATCGCCCGGCATGAGCGTGACGAGCAGATAATTGAAACCGTCCGGTGCGGGAACCGCGCTTTGTACGCCTTCATGGTTGCCGACAATGACATGCGCAGGCCCAATCTTGTGCATGTCTCGAGCTTCGATGTAGCAGCTCTCGGATTTGCCGTTTTCAAGTTCGGCGGGCAATGCCACCCAAAGTTGAAACCCTTGGATCCGCGGCGTGTCAGCAGCAGACAGTTCCTTGCCGTGCCACATGCCGCCACCGGCGCGTGACCACTCCACTCCACCATAAGCGAGCTTACCGGAGGTACCGCTGTCTGGATCTTCGTAGTGGAAGGCCCCTTCGACCGGAACAGTCACAGTGGCGATGCCTGAATGTGGATGCAGCGGCATGTCGGCCATCGCCTGTATGGTGCGCTTGTCCGCATCGAACAGGTCGAGGAACACGAAGGGTTTGGCGATCTGTCCGAGGTCGGACGGACTCATCAGCCTGGTAATCGGGCCGTGACCGTGGCCCCGCGTGCGGTACACAATGCGCCGCACTGCGACCTCGGTGTTATTAGCAAGAACTGAGTTCATGGCATTCTTCTCCAATGTATCAAGATCGGCTCAGGCGGCCATAAGTGGCCACGACATTGGCGCGGTGCAGCCACACAATTGTTGTAGCAACGAGCAGCACCAGAGCCGGGGCAGGGGCAGGGCTCCCGCCGATAACAAATAAGTGAGTGAGTACAGCAAAGAACATGGTGACGGCCAGCCATAGGCCAGCCAGGCCTGCCGTGGTTGGCGCTAAAATAGCAATGCCTTGGAAGGCCCGGAATTCCGTGGCGGAGAGGTGACTAACTGAGGTGGCGGCAAGGTCAGTGCGAATGCCCCGCGTGTCCGGTTTGTTCCTATGAAGTAGTGTCATAGCCAGGCCCCTAGTATAGAGTTGATACTAGAGCTAGGAATGTAACCACGCCGCTGAGAACACACAATACGGCACATGTAGAGAACTCAGTATTATGGATGTAACCGGACCGTATGATTTGAAAGACACTGATTGTCAAAAGATTAGTCAGGTGCTGGCTCGCATTGGGGAAAAATGGAGTGTTCTCATTATTATTTTTTTGTCAGGCAGTCCACGCCGCTTTACAGAAATTAAGCGTGCCATTAACGGCATATCCCAAAGAATGCTAACGCTATGCCTTCGCGGGCTTGAGCGCGATGGACTTATCAAGCGAACGGTCATCGCGGTTATGCCGCCGCATGTGGAATATGAATTGACACCTCTTGGGCGCTCTCTTACAGAACCTGTTATCGCACTTGGAACTTGGGCCAATAGCCATATTTCCGAAATTGATGCGGCCAGAGAAGCCTTTGACACGAAGGGCAATAGCCAAGGCGATCTGCCGCCTCGATAGCTGAAGTTTCTTCTTATGGTAGGAAGCGTTGCAGCTGAGCCTAGGTAATTTCCTGTGCACCGCAACACGGGTGCATGCCGAGATAAGGGGAAATTTCACTCACTCCCGTTCTAACTGTTTGATTCCTAAGTGAATTCTACGCTCGAATACATTGACCGTGCCGACATACGCTACCCTCGTCACTTCGAGGTGATCTCTCGGGTCGCCTTTTTCAATGCCCCACATATCGATTGGTAAGTTGGAAGGCAGCCGAAAGCCTCCCTCTCCTTGGAGCTGATGATCATGCGCCACGTTGCTACCGAGCCGACGGAAACGACCTCAGACGTTACTTGCGACGCCTGTTGCCAGAGCACAAGCGTTGAAGGTTATGGTCACCAGTTCGGCGTTCTTCAAGCTTGCTGGGGGTACGGTTCAAAGCATGATGGCGAGCGCTATGAGATTCACCTTTGTGAATCGTGCTTTTTCCGAGCGCTGGCCATGCTTCGCCGCGAGCGAATGGTTAACACCATGTTCGATGATGAACCTGACACCAATCAGGATGAGTTTGGTTTGGTGCGAAAGGACGATTTCTGGGCCGAAGGTTGAGTGCGCCGATCAGGCAGCATTCGCAGTCACATGGTCAGTGACTCAACGGCGCCTGCAGGCTTTGCGTCCGCTGAGCCTGAAAATTGGTGAACATGGTTTGCCTGTCTGACCCGCCCACGGTACCGGTGTCTGTTTCTGGTCGCAGTGAGCCGGATCATGGGCTACTTGCGTCGCCGGGGACGGCAGGCGGCGCATGCCTGAGCAGCTTCAGCTGCGCGAGGGCTTCGGACAAGCGCTCCTGTAGGCCCTGGGCTCTTTGTGCCTGAGCATCGGTGGCTTCGCCAAGCCGGGCGACTTCATCCTGCAAAGCGTGGCAGCGCTGCTCCAGTGCATCATTCGTACGCTCCATTCCGGTCAATGTGCTCCGGGCGATCTCCAAGGCCTGAGTTTTCTGCGTGAGATGCTGTTCTTGAGCACGCTGATCCTTCTGCATCTGCCGCGCCTCGGTGAGTAGACGTGCATTGTCACGGTTAAGCTGGGTCAGCTCGTCCTGCTTAACTATCAGAGTCTGTCGGAGCTGTCGCAGCTCAACCTGCAGTTGCTGAACCTGGGCTTCGTGACGCCGCTGGTCTTGCTCGCGCTGATCCTTGCTGGCCTGCCGGTAGTGTTCCAGTGCATCACGGGCATGTTGGTGCTTGTCCTCCAGCGACACAATTTGGCTGTCGCGATCAATCAGGCGCGTCTCCTGATCGGCATTGGCCTGCGCTAACCGCGCATTTTCCAGCTCGACCTGCTTGCACTTCTGTTGCTCGTGCTGCAGTGCCTGCTGAGCAGCGTTGAGCTGCTCCCCGAGCGTAGAAGACTGACCTTCAAGCTGCTCTATTCGGCTTTCAGCCTGCCGCATCTGGTCCTGGTAATCGAGTCGCTCGCGTGCCAGCTGCTCGCGCTCCTGTGCTACGGCTGCCTGAGCCTCTTCTCTGAGCTGCTCAGCGAGCAGGCTCACCAAATTGCCCAATTGCTCGCTGAGAGACGGAGCCGTTTGCCGGCCGCGCTCAGCCTCCTCTATTTCTTTCAGGTAGCGGTGAATGGTGGTTTTCGAGCCGGTGTTGCCAAGTTCAACTCGCACCGCATCGATGCTGGGGTTCTCTCCCCGCGTCAGAATCACCTGTCGCGCCTTCTGAACCAGCGCTTTGTTGATGCCGCCCCGTGCCATGGTTGCTCCTACGATTTCGTAGTGTGTTACATACCATGTATTTACATATGAAAATCACCTGTTGTAAAGGAGGAATTTTCATATAATGTTAGACAGAATAATCTAGAATTATTCAATTGAATCGGCAAAAAGCGGCTCGTTAACGCCATTTTTCAGTACACAAAAGGCCATCTAGGCGATGAAGGACGTTGGGCGCTATCTGCAAGCCGGCACGCGAGAAAACACTCGCCGCAGCTATCAATCAGCCATCGAGCACTTCGAAGTGACTTGGGGTGGTTTCCTGCCCGCGACCAGCGACAGCATCGTTCGCTACCTTGTGGACTACGCAGACACCTTGAGCCTAAACACGCTGAAGCAGCGCCTAGCGGCCCTGGCTCAGTGGCATATCACCCAAGGCTTTCCTGACCCGACGAAGACCCCCACGGTGCGCCAGGTACTCAAAGGCATTCGCACCTTGCATCCGGCGCAAGCCAAGCAAGCTGCTCCATTGCAGCTGCAGCATCTCGAACAGGCAGCTCAATGGCTGAATCGGGAAGCCGAGCGAGCTCATATATCAGGGGACCTAGCTAGTCTGCTGCGTAGCCGGCGTGACGCGGCCCTGCTGCTGATCGGCTTCTGGCGGGGCTTTAGAAGCGACGAACTCTGTCGACTAAAGGTCGAGTATGTACAGGCCGAAGCCGGCGCTGGCATGCGCTTGTTTCTACCGCAGAGCAAGGGTGACCGGCAGAACTTCGGTACCACCCACTACGCACCGGCCTTGAAACAACTGTGCCCGGTGCAGGCCTATCTCGACTGGGTTAGTGTCTCCGGGATTACTCGCGGGGCGGTATTCCGCCGTGTGGATCGCTGGGGGCACATCAACGACGAAGCGTTGCATCCCGGAAGTCTCATCACGCTGTTGCGCCAAATCCTACAGCGCGCCGGTGTTCCGGCTGAGCTGTACACCAGCCACTCCTTGCGCCGTGGCTTCGCTACTTGGGCCACCGCTAACGGCTGGGATATCAAAGCCCTGATGACGTATGTGGGGTGGAAGGACATTAAATCAGCCATGCGCTATATCGATCCGGCCATCTCCTTTGGCGGCCTGGCGGCTAGGCCCGCCCTTGAACTCAATGCTGGCACTTTGACTAGACTGCCAGCCTCTCACTAACATCGACGCACAACAGGAGTGACGGTGCAATGAGTACGCAGACCAGCATCGAATGGACAGAAATGACCTGGAACCCAATAGTGGGTTGCACCAAGGTGTCGCCGGGCTGTAAACACTGCTATGCGGAGAATATGGCGCGCCGACTGCAGGCCATGGGGACGCCTGGCTACGAGAACGGTTTTCGCCTTAGTCTGCGACCGGAAAAGCTGCAGGAACCGCTGCAGCGCAAGAAGCCGACCATTTACTTCGTCAATTCGATGTCCGACTTATTCCACGAGAACGTATCGGACGAATATATCGACCAAGTGTTCGAGGTCATCCGAAAGGCCTCCCAGCACACCTTTCAAATCCTCACCAAGCGTGCCGAGCGTCTGGCCGCCTACTTCAGTAAGCGGACGCCGCCAGCCAATGCCTGGCTGGGGGTGTCAGTTGAGGACCGCGAATATGGAGTGCCGAGGATCGACTGCCTGCGCAAAATCGATGCCACGATTCGCTTCCTCTCTGCCGAGCCGCTGCTAGAGGACTTAGGTGAGCTGGATCTGACCGACATCCATTGGGTCATTGTCGGTGGAGAGTCAGGGCCTAAGGCGCGGCCGATGAAGCAAGAGTGGGTCGACAATATTCATCGCCAGTGCGATGCCTTTGGCTCAGCGTTCTTCTTCAAGCAATGGGGCGGCTGGGGGGCCGACGGAGTGAAGCGTTCGAAAAGGGCGAATGGCCGACTATTGAACGGCCAGACCTGGGATGAAATCCCTCTGCTCAATCTCGCCTGAATCAGTGCAAGGAATAGGCTATGGCCAAGGATGATGAAAAGTACCGCTGGGATTGGAGTACGCAGACCTTCCCGATCATCGATCCGCACAGCAAGATCAAACACCAGATCATCGATGAGTACATCCAGACTTACATCGACGTGCTGATGCGCAACCAGCTGATGCCAGAACTGGGGTTATCGATCGTCGATGGCTTCAGTGGCGGCGGTATCTACCATGACGGCGCAGGCAAACACCACTTTGGCTCTCCAGTAATAGCTCTGGAGGCGATTCAGGCGTCGGAGATCCGAAACAATCTAGAGCGTATCAAGCCACGGCCCATCCGCTCCCAGCACTATTTCGTGGATGTGAAGCCTGAGAATATCGCCTGCTTGCATTCGGTATTGGCCGCACGTGGTCACGCCCCTCGGGTTGGTCAGGATGTGCATCTGCATCGCGCCGAATTCACCGAGGCCTTGCCGATAATCGCTCAGAAGCTCAAGCACTTCGGCAAGGGTGAGCGTGTTCTCTTCCTGCTGGATCAGTACGGTTATGCCGACGTGCCGTTCCCCAAGATCAAATGGATTTTCCAGAATCTCAACAAAGCCGAAGTCCTGCTGACCTTCAATGTCGATTTTCTGGTTACCTACCTGGCCGACCGCCAAGCGAACCGGAAAGCCATTTCCAATATCGGCTTGGATCACCATGTGCCATGGGAAATGCTCAAACAGCTGAAGGCGCATCAGCCGCGGAGCTGGCAATACCTGATCCAGCGCTATCTGTCTGAGGGGATCAAGCAGGAAAGCGGTGCCCAGTACATGACCGTCTTCTTCATTCGTCCGGCCGGCAGCAACCCGATGGCCTATTGGTTCATCCACTTGGCAAACAACTACCGCGCCAACGATGTGATGAAGAAGATTCACTGGAAATACGGCAACAATTTTTCCCACATGCTGTCGCCTTCCAGCTTTTTCGGCTACGACGCCAATCGTGATATTGCCGTGACAGGCCAACACGATTTGCTGCTGGATGAGCACCACTTCGACGATGCCACGGATGACCGCATCCGTGGCGAGCTTTCCGAGCTTCTACCCAAGCAAGTCTATGAGGTCGAACGGCAACCCTTTCTGGGGTTGATGAGCGGAATCACAAACTACACCATGGCTGACGAGCTTCGCGTAAAGCAGGCGCTCGATATTGCTGTCGCAACCGGTGATTTGCTGGCGATCGGCAAAGATGGCAAAACTAAGCGCCGCAAGGGCACAAGCATCAAATCCACTGACATTTTGATAGCTCCCCCGCAGCGACCCATCTTCTTCCTGCCACCATTGAAGAAGACCAACTCAGAAGACTGAAGTATGGCCACCGCTCTATGGGTGGAGGTTCGCCTTCAACGGTAAAGGTACCGGCGTGATAAAAGCAGTAGTTTTCGACGTATTCGGCACGCTGCTCCAAATCGGCGAGCGACGCCATCCTTTCCGTCAGTTGATGCAGCAACTGCGGCTTCAGGGCAGGCAACCAAAGCCAGGCGATGCACGGATTCTGATGACCCAAAATTTGGGCTTAGCTGGAGCTGCCGCTTTGTTCGGTGCCCAATTGAACCAATTCGAGCTGGCTCGCCTTGAAACCGATCTTTTTACCGAGTTGGCCAGCATTCGCTGCTTTGAGGACACCCTGGAATCGCTAAATCAACTTAAGGAGGCTGGGTTGAAGCTTGCGTTGTGCTCCAATCTCGCGGCCCCTTATGCGATCCCAGCTAAGCTGCTCTTGCCCGCGTTTGATGTTTACGCGTGGAGCTTCGAGGTTGGGGCGATAAAGCCAGAGCCTGCAATTTATCGTCAGGTGATCGAACAATTTGGTTTTGAGGCTTCCGCCATCGCGATGATTGGCGATACGCTGGTTGCCGATGTTCTAGGGCCAGAGACACAGGGCATGCAGGGCCATCACCTGCATCGTGAGGGTAAGGTACGGCAGGCTGGGTTTGCCACACTGAGGGAGTTTGCGGAATTTATTCTGCAGTAAGCGCGTTCCGCCGAGCTTCATTTTGCGGGCCGCCTATACAATCGCGCCGATTTGCCTTCGTCATCTATCTTAGCTCTTGGCAATCTGGCGTCGCGAGTGACTCTGAACCACGCCAATCGGTGCTCGGGTAACCTGGGCCACAGCCGACGGCTGGGGCTCAGGTGCTTGATGGTTTATGTGGGTTGGAAAGATATCGAGTCAGCTATGCGATACATCGACCCCGCTATGTCCTTTGGCGGCCTAGCGGCAAAGCCCACCATTGACTCTTAGCCGAAAAGCCGATGCTCAATACGCCTCAATCGTGAGGTTGGGCCATCACAAGTTCACTGCTTCTGAGTATCGAGCGCCTTCTTGATACCTTTTGCGAGGTTGGCCGCCGGCCCCTTACCCCAATAGTGTAGAAAATAGAAAGCCGGTGTCTCGCCCATCATATGATTATGAAGCGCGACGATATGAATGCCATTCTCACGTAAGCTTTTGATTACTGGCTGCACTTCGTCGGCCGTCATAATAAAGTCGCCGTCCACGGCGGCGAATTGATCATTGCCGGAAAAGGCCGCCCAGGTGGATAAACCCATGGAGGCGCCAACGGGGACGCCGTGCATTTTGCCTTCACGCCCAAAGGTGAATTTCACAACTTTTCCGTTCAGTTCAGGAGTGCTTTTTAAGAGGTCCTGCAACTGTTCCACGTTAAATTTGCCCGTTAATTCCGGCACCCCGCCGGAGAAACGCCGTTGTGGTTGAGGATGTTCCTTCCGCACGGCTTTGATGGCGTCCCAAGTTGCCTTGACACCTTCGGCCAACTTGGCGGAATCGCCCATGCCTCCGATGTGCATGAAGTAAACAGGCGGATCATCGAAGACAAAATGATTGTGCAGAGCGGTCACTTCCAATCCGTGCGCAAGAGCGGCGTCCATGGCTGGGGTGATCTCATCTTCGAAGACGACGGTGTCACCCATCAGCATCACCCCCTCATGTGCAGGCTTAAAAGCGGCCCAGGAACCGAGTCCAGCTGGTGGCGCTAAAGACATTCCATCGACTGTAACCGCCACATCCTGGCGAGGCCAACCGAGTCGGACCACGCCATCCTCAGTGATTTTGGTTTGCATGCCTGAGGCTTTGCCAACGATCTCACTGAGGCTGCTCGTTTCCTCCGTCTTAGCCGATGCTGACATGGGTATCAGTAGAAGCCCCAGTATTGGCATGACCCATTGGTACAGTTTCATAGATATCCTCCTTTGGATTGGTTAAAAGATACATAGGGATGATTTCTTGATGCTTCTGCCATGTTTTTCTAGAGCGGTAGAGCACTAAGCACAGCGCACGGTGCCAAGCAGGCCTGCAAGTATGGCGTTACGTCAGCATGTACCACCCCGCTCCCAATGCGGCACTTACGAATATGACCGGTATCATGCCGACATGAAAGCGCAGCATGGCCACGAAAGCCCCGATCGCCAGGACGAGACTGGCGACGTCAAGCGTAGCAAGCACCGGGACCTGCAGTTTTAATCCGAAGGCTTGGACGACGTTGACCTCGCCAAAGACAACGTGAAGTGCGAACCAGATCGCGAGGTTTAGCACCACGCCCACCACAGCCGCAGTGACCGCCGACAGGGCCGCGCTGAGCGCCTGATTGTCCCGCAAAGACTCAACATAAGGCGCGCCGATGAATATCCACAGAAAACACGGGACGAAGGTCACCCAGGTCGCCAGGATCGAGGCGAGAAAGCCCGCTGTGAACGGATCGAGCCCGCTGGCGTCGCGGAAAGCGCCCATGAAGGCGACGAACTGGGTTACTTGGATTAGCGGTCCGGGCGTAGTCTCGGCCATGCCGAGGCCATTGAGCATTTCGCCCGGTGTTAGCCAGGCGTAGTTCTGGACAGCCTCCTGGGCCATGTACGCCAACACCGAATAAGCGCCGCCGAAGGTCACTACGGCGAGCTTGGAGAAAAACAGCCCGATCTGAGTAAAGACGTTGTCGCTGCCTAGCACGGCGGCCAGTGCGATTAGCGGCACGAACCACAGGGTAAGCCAGATCACTGCAACACGCAGGGTACGTGCTGTGTTTGGCCGAGTGTGATCTTGACCACCGTTAGTTAGCATGGCATCTACCGCCGGCTCGGTGGCACCAGCCTGGGGCTGATGGCCTTTAATGACCACAAAGTGGGCCGGATCGATGCGGCTGCCGATAAAGCCAACCAAAGCCGCCGTGGCGATAATCAGCGGAAAGGGCAAATCCAGAAAGAAGATAGCGACGAAGGCGGCAGCCGCGATCATATACATGTAGTGATTTTTCAGTACCCGTTTTCCGATACGCAGCACTGCCTCGATCACCACAGCGAGCACAGCCGCCTTGATCCCGAAGAAAATAGCCTGAACAAGTGTGAAGTCCTGAAAGCCGGCATAAAGAATGCTCAGCGCCAGAATGCTGAGGAAGCCTGGCAGCACGAACAGTATTCCGGCCACAAGGCCGCCAGCGGTACGATGCAACAGCCAGCCTATATAGGTGGCCAGTTGCTGCGCCTCCGGCCCCGGCAGAAGCATGCAGTAGTTGAGTGCATGCAGGAAGCGGCTTTCGCTGATCCACTTTTTCTCTTCGACAAGGATGCGGTGCATAACCGCGATCTGTCCGGCCGGGCCGCCGAAACTCAAGAGCGCTACGCGGCACCAGACGATCATGGCCTCGCGGAACGAGACCGAGTGGCCATAGTCGTTTGTGTTTGGGGCACTGCGTGCCTGGGATTCACTCATGCATGTCTTCCTACTTTCATTAAAGTGTTGGCGGGGGCTATCGGCCGCATGGTTTGCCCTCGAAACGGGCCAGCAAACCGTCGAACACCGTCGCGGCGGCGGCTAGCAGTTCATCATCATCGGCGAACGCTTGGCGTAACCCAGCCAGCACAGATTCGACACCCGGCGCTTCGGGGGGCTGGACACCGCCGACGTCCAGGTAATGAACCAGCAGCCCCAGCTTCGAGATGGCCGGGCTGTCCAAGCTGAAACTGGTCGCCAGTACCTCGAACGTGACGCGGCTACCGACGTGGCTGAATGTCGCCCCGTCGAAATCGAAACCCAGCGCCTCAGCCGGGCAATCACTTGGCGTGTCCAGCCAGAGAATGCGGGCCGTCGGATCAATGCAGCGGCGGATCAGCCAGGCGCTGGCCAGGCGGTCGACCCAGGGCCGCTTGCGCGTCGCCCAGAGGCGGCCTTGGTAGTCACGACGATCTAGCTGTTCGATTGGCTGATCCTGACTGCTCGGCTCATCCAGCGACAGCGCTCGACTGATGGCCGTTTCCAGTGTTTTGAGAGCCGCGTCGGTCTGCTGTCGATCTGCCGCTGGAAAAAAGTCGATGGCCGCTACCTGAGCAAACGCCTTGCGCAGCTTGCGCACCTGCTTTGTGCTGGCAAGAGCATTGTCCGCATTCACCTGTGCTTGGCACGCCTCGATCTCGATTCGCAGCCTGGTGTAGTCCTCACTACGGTCGAACAGCTCGATAAAGCGCTGCCCCTGTGGATCGTTGATGGGGAGCAGAAAGGCTGTGCCATTACTACTCAGTACGTCGCGCTCAACAGCCTCTAGCGACTCCCGACAGGCGAGATTGTCGGGCAGTAAATAGACCCCGTCGCGCAGTACCGCAGCGCCGCTGCTCTTGAGGGCACGCCAGGCGCGCATGCGCTCTGTGGCGTTAGCGGTCGGTAAAGCAATAATGAGGGACAGCCAATTCGTCATGTAGAGATAAATCGCTTTATGTAGTTATCTCTACATTAAACCTTTCGAGTAGGCTTGTGAAGCGTTGCTGACAGGTTTCGTTTATCAGTTTCTGCTTGGCGCTCGATGTCCAAGCCGGACGCGTGGTCCATGCTCATAAAGGTCTAGGTGCGGCGGAGCAAGAATTTGTTGAAATTTCTAGGCAGCACAGTCGGGATCATTTTTTTGATCGGCTTGTTGGTCGTAATCGGGTTCTTCATGCTGATCTTTTGATAAACAAAGCGCGCTATGTAATGTTCAAACTCCCCGGATAGTGGCCGAAATTTTTCGGTAACTACCGCTCGTAATCTGGAGCTAGTTCAGTCAGCGGAGTGATCACAGCGGTCGCAGAGCAAATCCACGTCGTAAGGCTGTCCAGGTCTAGCTGCAGAGCCTCTGCCTCAGCCCAAATAGAAGGGTTTTCAGTCGGTACAGCCGGTGGTACGCCCTCAACCAACGTCATGCTCATGGCATGCAATCGAAGTAACTCATCACGCAACGCCACCATGCCGCCCATATCTTCCAAACAGCGGTCTAGATGATCAACCACCCTCAGTAACCGGGATGTGTCGAAGTGCTCGCAAAACCGCTCTAGCGCGGCGGCATCCACTTCACCATAAGCGGTGATACGAAATGAGGGCGGCAAAGTGTCAATCATGGCAAAGTCTCCAAGTTGGTCTTTCCAGACGGAGATAGTCGCAAAGAGCCCGCTGCCTGCTGGAAGACGGCATCCTTGATCCACGGCTCTGGAGGACGGTTGAGCTTGAGGTTGAACTCGCCGAAGCGCTTGACGTTGCTAGTCAGGTAGGGACTGAGGAAGGACACATCCTCATCGGTGAACTGCCACCCCTCGCGGGCCAGTTTCTGCAGGATGCGCATCATGTCTACGGTGTTCTGCAAGATCACTGATGAGGCCACCATGTCGTTGTAGCGCAGGCGCTTCTGCTGCTCATCCGGATCATTCTCGGCAATTACGTCGCCGCCGAAGGACAGCCACTTGGAAAAGCCGTTGTACGACTCAATTTTGTTCGTATTGGCGGTCACCTCCTGGCGCAGCTCACGGCTGCTGATCCAGTTGAGCAGGAAGATTGTCCGCACCACAGCGCCGAGCGCCTGCGCAGCATGATAGAGGCGGTTGCGCCGACTGTAGGAACCTAGCTTGCGCAGCAGCATGGGCGAGGAAATCTTTCCAGTCTGGATCGACAAGGCGACCTGCATAAGGTCCTGCCAATGGGTCTCGATCATTTGCCAATCGGCCGTATCGGTAAACAAGCGGTTGATGTGCTTGTAGGAAAGCCCGCGATCTGGTCGACACATCACCAGGTCGCGCCAGTTGCGAATCCGCGGCATTAGATTAATGCCCAACAGATGGGTAAAGGCGAAGACCGTCGCAGACTGTCCCTGCGTATCGGAATACACCGTGTCGGCCTCGACGCTGAGGTCCGCCTTGAGCAGCCCCTCGATCACATAGATCGCCTCCCAGATGCCTGGTGGGATGAAGTGTTGGAAGACTGCGATGTAATTGTTCGCCACGTGCCGATAGGCCACGGCACCCATCTTGCGGTAGCGGAAGTGATACCCGGCCAAGAGGTTGTCGTCATAGAAGTCGAACTGGGTGCCATCCGCTGCCACCGCCTTACCGTCACCCCATACCTTGGGCAGGTCTAGCTGGAGATAGAGCTCCACCAGTTCGCGGTTGGCCTTGTCCAGCTTCTCCAGCGAGAGATGGCGGCGATTCGTATAGGAGAGCATGTGCGGGGTCACGTTGCCCGCAAGGTGCCGAGCCGCCTGGTTGGGACCGAGGTTGCAGCCCATCGCGAAGATGGTCATCAGGTAACGCTCGGCCGGTTCTTTGAGCTTCGGCTCGTTGCCGGACATTGGTCCGAAATGCCGCGTGAACTGAATCCAGTGCTCGATGTTGGCCATGATGTCGAGCACGTGCCTGGCCGGCATGCGCTGGATAAGTGCTGTCTGTAGCGAGATGGCCGAAGGCGGGATGTCTCGTGCTGTCACTCGGCGCAGCACCGGCTCGCCGGCTTCGTTGATCGATACGTCACCTCGGCAAGAGGGCAATTTGTCATCCAGCTGCTGCGCGGTTTCCTCCAGCTGGGCCTTGAGGGAAGCAACAAACTCCTTCGCCGTGCCTGGCAGTCCCACCTTTTCGCAGTAGGCAGGTAGTCGCTGGAGACATTCATCCCAGGGGAGCAACTGCTTACGATAGTCGGCGAAAGATTCCGACCCCAGCACACTCATGTCACCCGAGCGCAGCTCACTGGCTAGGTAGGAGAATACGCAGACTTCTAGATAGCGCCGGTTGGTCGGCGGTCCTTCGGAAGCAGAACGGCGCACAACTTTGACCCAACGCTCTGACGCAAAGGACAAGTCGACGTGTTCGTCGATCCATTCGCGGTGTAGATTTTCGCTGTCCTGGATCAGTTGAAGCGCCTGAACCAGTGACCGATCCTGAGTCGTTGGCTCCAGTTGGAGAAGATGACTGAGACGGAACAACAAGGAGCGATGGGACTTGAAGTGCTTCCAGATCAGAGGCAGATAGTTATTTCCTCCAGTGGCTTGCACTTCGGCGCAGGTCTCTCGCAATCGATCCAGATTGCCGTCGGGTGATAGGTATTCCCGAATCAGGCTGCCAGCCTCGTGGTCATCCGGCTCTTGAACGAGAATTTGCACAACCCCATCCAAAGTTGCTGCCAAGTGCTCTAACTTCTGACGTTGCCGTGCCTGGATTTGCTCCAACTCCTCCTTGGCGCGTTTGTGGATCGTCGATATCCGGCGGATAAACATCTCGGCCAGATGATCCCGAGTCCGCACGCGCATCCGATAGATCAAGGCCAGCATCAGGGTGTAGCGTTTCGGCAGTGAGCAGTCCTTCAGCTCAGACACGTCCGATGCCGCAGCTTGGGCAGCAAAGTGGCGAATCTTGGTATCGACGATTCCTTCAAAAATAGCATCCAGATTCCCGAAGCTCTCTAGCCACGCCAGGTGGTCGATCAGCACTTCCAGGTGCTTGCGGGAGGGCTTCTTGGGAGCCTGCTTGAGTGCGTTGAAGTCGCTCTGACGACGCCCAAAATCCGTGTCGAGCAGCTCCTTCAGTTTGTCGACCATATCTGTCGATGTTTGGGCGATCACCTGGTTGAATATTGCCTCTTGAGATTCGGCATGAATCCGCTCAGCGAGATCATTCAGGGTTGAGTACGCGGGCAACTCATAATTCTGGCGGATCAGCTCTTCAATCACGGCGTTGATTATGTCGGCACGCTGGTCAAGCAGGAACGACATTGCTTGGGCGTGGCGCTCGGCAAGTTCTAAAGCATCTGACCCATAAAATGCGGTCACACCGAGACGCGCTCGTATCGCGTTCATATGGCGATATTGCTGAAACCACTTGTATTCCGTGAGTTTCACCTTGCTCCGCTGACCCAATTCGCCGCGAATAAAGTCCACCAGTTGATCAGGCACGTCGGTGATATCGGGAAAATATCGTAGTAGCTGAAAGGTTTTGAGCAAAACGGCAAGATTGAGGTGGAAGGGGGCCTTTGATTTGCTTCGTACCCATTTAAGCTCCTCATCTGAAAAGGAAAACTCGCGCTGCAGCTCAGCCTTCGAATACGTCTTTGTCAGAGTGGGGTACGCCGTGCGCTCTACTGAAGCCATAGGACCTCCTTTTCTGGGAAATCAAAAAAAGATAGTCCACGAGCAGGGGCTGTGCGGGGTGATTTAGAAACGCGTTTTAAATTAGTTACTTAGACGCGAAGTGAGTGAATTTTATCTTCATCTCGGCATGACCCGAACACCAACGAACATGCCCGGCATTCGCATAATGTATATTATGTTAAATTATATTCACCATCAGCCTGGCTGATCACTCTCAGTTAACCCACAGTCATATGGCTTCATACCACTTTCCTTTCCAGGCTCTGCCGATACATCGCGTCGCAGATGCGTTATCCCGGCATGGCCGTCTCATCCAGCGCGTGGCGTGACAACGCGTCCTTTACCAGCGCTAACGTCTCTAAATCCGAGTCACTCAGTGTCAGCGATTCCAATTGCTCCACCCATTCTGCGCATCGAGTGAGCCCCATCATGTATTCCAGTGTGCTCGGCGAAATGTAGGCAGTACGAGTCGTTCCGCTGCTAGTGGACGAGCTTTGAAAACTGGTAAATCCACGCGCGAACTGGAGGAATCGGGCCGGTGAATTGACGTGCCCCTCGACCCAGCCGCGCCCCTTATCGCCTTCAGAGCTGTAGTGATTGAGATCATTAAGATAGGACGCAAGATCATCGTCACCCAGAAACGCATCAGGGTCACCGTCTGCCACTTGACGCACAGTGTCCAAGTACAGGCTTTTCAGTTGCTCCAGCCCTGCATCGTCGAATATGCCAATATCGCCTTTGCGGCGTAGTGCATGGTCTGTGCCGAGCAACAAACGCACAACGGTCAGACCGGGCACAGCGTTAAACGCCTCGATGAGCAGATGGCTCCGCATACTTTCTTGCGGGTGGCGCCTCAGGAACAGCCGCAGTAAGCGCATGACCTGCTCGCGTGGCGACCAGTTGGTGTGCGACATGCGCCGGCCCGCCCGCTCACCAGCACGTAGCATGGACTGCACCACTGCCGGTGACTGGTCGAGTGGGAATTCGTGCACAAGCCCCTGTAAACGCTGCAAAATCTCAGCCTGGCGATCTTCCTCAAAAGAGCACAACAGCGTGGTGAAGGCCTCAGGCTCCGTAATCAGCCGCGCAAACTTGTGTAGCAGCGAGTTAGGGAACTCCTGCGCAGGAATCGACAGTTCGAAATATCGATCAAACACCTCCTCGCAGCATGCCCGCGAGTCGATGAGCCAACGAAGCTGGATGTGCTGGTCATACTGCGTATGGGTGAACACCCACTCCAGAGTCGGGAACATTTCCTGTAGCAACTGGCGTGTAGCCAAGTGATGAGGCGTCGGGGCAAGACTAACCAATTGGTCGATGACCTCAAGAATACGGGTCCGTTGCGCGTCATCCCTTTGAGCATAGCGCTCGCCGTCGGTAAGCAGTATTTTGTGCCGCCGCATCTCCGCGTAAGTTTCCGGGGCGAAAATCCGCAAGCATTCCAGGGCAAACAGATCGACCGCATTAACTTCAGCCACCTCAGTTCCGCGTAGCAGCCGGCAATGAAACGCCAAGGTCGAAGCATAGCGATAGACGTGGCGCAAGTTGCCAAAGAAAGGACGCATGCCGCGCTGGAACATCTGATCCCAGTACGCCTTGTCGAAGCGTTGTTGCAACTGCGGTTCACTGTCCAGGATGGCGTTCAACCTGCTAAACAGGATTTCCTCTAGCTGACTGGCCGAGATTGCCGGCACGCTGAACGGTACCTGGATGATTTTTTCCAGATAATCCGCACCGTCAAAACCTGCCCTCGCAAGGCCTTGCTCAACAGTGTCGCGCTGGAATATCAAGAGGAACACCACGTTTGCGAAATCCATGTGGGCCTTGACCAATTGGAACATGGCTTTCAATTGCTCGGTGGATAACCGATCCAAGTCATCCAGAACAATCAACAATGGTTGCTGGCGTGCGCTGAGCAACTGTTGCAGCTGTCCGCGGATTTGACTGAGGCTCATCTCGCTATCCTTGGCTCGCTGGTCAAGGATGTTCCATTTTTTAAGGCACCAGTCAGCCCCTTGTTTCAGCCATGGGGAGATACTACCAAGCCAACTGGCGGCACTAACTGTCCAAATGGACACTTGTGCGGCAGTGCCTTCAGCGACACTGCCCAATGCGGTGGTTACTAGAGCAGAACCGAGCAGGATGGGCGCCCATTTGGCGGTGTTGTTGAGGACGCTCACACCTGCGTTCAGGCGCCGCTCATAACGCCGCAGCACTTTGGCTAGTTGCTTGTCGGCGGCGCTAGGATCCTCGCGCTGAACCACCCGAGAGACCTCCTCGAAGAAGGCACTGCTGAGTTTGTCTTGGCCAGACCATTGCCAGGGATTGAATTCAATTACCTGACAACCTTGATTATTCGCCAACTGCTCCAGAGTCATATTCTTGATCGAACTTTTGCCGCTTCCCCAACTGCCCGTAAGGCTGATGACTAGGCTCTCCTGGTTCTTCCAGGAACTCACCGCCCACGCCAAGCGTTGAGCAAAGTCGGCTCGATTGAGTCGGTCCTCTTGTTGTCGTGCGATCGGCCGATCATGAGCAAACTGCAGGTCATCTTGGTTCATCAACAGCTCCTGGACATCACGAGTAGCGTGGAATTTCATGAGTCACACGCACTTCAACGAAATACGTGAGCTAAGCGACGGAACATCCCTGTTTCCTAGGCCGCAGAAAGGCTATCCGGGTGGCCGCTCAAAATGGTCAATACTTCAAATCTACAGTCAACTCGATACGCATTTATATAAGTAACACTGAACTCAAGTCGCAATCACAAGTGGAAATCACCCGCAGCCTCAGGCTGGTAAAGCACTTTCCTGATCTCGATGCGGCGGGTTCGATCGGCGATTCGCCAGTCGATGGCGTCTCCCTCCTGATAGCCGAGGATGGCGGCGCCGATGTCGGAGCACACGGAGTGTTTGCCGGCGTCGCTGTCCGCGTCGTCGGGATAGACCAGGGCCACTTCGATCTCTTCGTCGTCCAGTTGCAACAAGGCCCTGGAGTTCATCGTGACGACGTTGCGCGCCACCTGCTGCGGCTTGACGACAATGGCTCGCTCCAGCTCATGTTCGAGTTCGACAACGGCCGGGCCTTGTTCGAGCGCGATCAGGCTCTCGAGCCTGGCCTTGTCGATTTCAGTGATGTAGATCCCCGTGGAGTCGCCCATGGCCCCTTCGCGCAGGAACTGCAGGTAGCGACCCGCCGTCATCGACAATGACTTCAATGCCGGCGTTTCGCTCTCGAGCAGGAAGCCGCTGCGCAGAAAGGCTTTCAGCGAGCGCAGGTTGTCCGGGTGGATCTTGGCGATGAGTTTTTCGGCCCGCATGTCGAGGAAGGCCAGCTTCATGCCTTCGCGGATCGTCCGGGCGCCAAGGTTGCGGCCCCATTTTTCGCGGTCTCCGATGGCCAGGACGATCTCGCAGTCCGGGCCGGTCTTGATCAGGCGGACAAAGCCCACCGGGACATCATGCCGGTCATAGGCCATGAAGAATCGGCCGCCCCGGTTGAATAGATGGGTCAGGATCGGTAACTGGGTCCGATCGATGGCGTGCTCGATGGACCGGGAGACATGACGCGAATCGCTCAGATAGCAGGTGACGCGCTCATCCTCCAACCAGTCCATCAACGTCAGCGCATGTGCCCGAGTAATTTCAGGGCACAGAGAAATGAAAGGCTTGTTCATCTTCACCACACTTATTTGCAAAGAATGAAAGCCCTTCATGGCTATGGCCATGACGGTTCTTTCGGCAGCCGGGCATTCTAAGACATAAGGCGAGGAATGCCGAACGGCCTGCGCATTTCTTCTTGATAAGCGCTGCGAAAGCGTCAGGCGGCACCACGCCCTTCCCTGCTTCGAGGATCAGAAACGCGGTGCGCGCAAGGGGCGGACTCAGCTGGAAGCGTCGTTCATCCGCTGCAGCTCGAGTTGCCTGGCGGCACTGGCTTCGAGGGTGGCGCGCTCTGCATCCAGGTAGTGATAGATGCTCTGGAAGTTGGCGATTTTCTGTTTGATTTCCGCCATCTTCTTTTCGATCAACTGGGCGCCCTCGGCACAATCGATCAGCTTGTTGCGCTGCGCATCGAGAATCTCGCCGATTTCCCCCAGGGAAAACCCCATGCTTTGCGCGCGCTGGATAAAGTCCAGGTCCTGCAGGGTTTGCTCGGTGTAGACGCGATAGTTGTTAGCCCGCCGCGCCGACGAGATCAGGCCGATTTGCTCGTAGTAACGCAGGGTGTGGCGGCTGGCGCCGCTGCGGGTCTCGATTTCGCCGATTTTCATGAAAACATCGCTTGACCGTAGAGTTGGGTCGACAGTTTACGCTTGGTTTCTCACCTTAACCAAGAGCAGGAAAATGAGAGTGGAATGCTTTGTTACAGGAGGTACAGGCTTCATCGGTCAACATTTGCTGGCGAACCTGAGTGCCCAGGGTCACACCATCCGGGTGTTGATGCGTCGCCCGGAGCGGCTCGCCGAACTGCGCGGGCAAGTCGACAGCCTGGGAGGCAACGCAAGCCGGATTTTTGCCGTGGCGGGCGACCTGGAACAGGACAACCTCGGGCTGAGCCGTGCGGACCGGGAAGCGCTTAAGCGGGCCAAAGTGGTCTTCCACCTGGGCGCGCACTTCGCCTGGGGGCTTTCGGTGGAGCATTCCCGGGCGGTGAATGTGGAGGGGGCAAAGCGCGTGGCGCAGTTGGCCGCCGAGCAGAAAAGCCGGCTGGTGATGATCGGCGGCTACATGCTCAAGGATCACCGACACCTGCAACGCATCGGCATCGATCCCGGTTCGCCGGGGTCGACCGATTGGCCTGCCGTCTACCGCAAGGTCGGGGGTTACGAGGGGAGCAAGCTGGAGGCGCATTTCGCGACCCTGGAGGTCATGTCCGCCCAGCGTGGGGAGATGACCATCGTCCACCCCTCGACGGTGTGTGGCCACAGCCGCACGGGGCATATCCCGGACGGTCAGCCGCTGGTGGACCTGATCCGTAACCTGGTGCAGGGAAAGCTCAGCGCAGTGCCCGGCACCCCCGACCACTGGCTGCCCCTGGTCACCGTGGATTACCTGGTCGAGCTGATGGTGGCCTGTGCGTTCGATCCGACCATGGCGGGCCAGGAACTGCTGGCGCTCGATGACCAGACGCCCAACTTGCGCAAACTCCTGGCACAGGTGGCACAACCCCTGGGCTTCAAGTCGCCCAAACATCACATACCGCTGCGCTTGCTGAAGTGGCTCCTGGGTATTGCGCCCATCGCGCGGTTCCTGAATACCAAGCCCGAAGCCCTGGACTTTATCCAAACCACGCGTTTCGATACCACGCCCGTCGAGCAATTCGCCAAGCGGCATGGCATCGCCAAACCGGATATACGCCAGGCTGTGCAGAACACGGCCAGGTTCGTCAACGCGTATTACCTGGCCAGAAGTAAGGAACGCTGACTTTGTCCTTGGAGTGAGTCGGCTCTTACAATGTTTTATTTGTAAATTTACTTCAAATGCTTTAGGCCTTTAGCTCTTCGTCGAGCTAAAGGCTTGCAAACTCACTCTCACTAAATCCTGGATTTATCTATAAGACTTTTCTATTTAAACCAATTTAATCAGTGGCGTTTTTACCTGAAACCACTACAAATTAGTCCTAGTTCTTTTTTCGATGAGACAGACGCCCTCCCTTCGCAATATTGGCAGTTTTCAACAAGGGTTGAAGTTTTGCATGAAGACGGTGGTACTCCTCAAAGGCGGAAGATATATATTGATTGGTCAATGACAGTTGCTCGCCATTTCCAATTGTTCCAAGCTTGGTCAGGTCAATCCCATGGTCACCACAAAATCGTTCTAACAACCTCCAGAACGGCTCAACGTGATCAATATGCAAATCTTGTCGCTCTGTGATATCCACACCAGTTGCCGCACACTTTGTGGGTAACCCAACGGCATCCCGAAATGCGATCAGTTGCGGGCGCACTGCAAATCTCAGGGCTTCGCATACTTTGCCATGGGAAGATTGAGTGACGCCGGTGATGCAGCGTTTATAGGAGAAGCTATCTTCGCTGCCATCCATGCGGACGAGTTTGATCCCCTTACCCGCCCCCAATTCATTACGCTCAATCCTAAAGTGATCAATCCCATTGCCAATTTTTCTGCTTGCATCCGGATGCATTGCCACTAGCAAGTGCAATTTTTTTACTGCGAGCTTGTTGGTGATCACACCTACTGGTGCGTTGTAAAGATAGTTTTTGAGTCGATCCATCAACTCTTTTTTTGACTTGTACTCAAATGGCCCCAGCCAGAACATTCAGAAGTCTCCTTACCTCATTTTTAAGCTTGATCCATAGGCCCGTTTGCATCCATCCCATAAACGGCACCATTTGACGGATGTACTACAACACTACCTGAACCTGGCTCTTCGCCGTTAGTACAGTCTCCGACGCCACATTGTTGGTAATACCGAAAGGAATGTGAACGGATGGAGCAACTGCGCTAGTCGATTTGAGGTGTCCGGATTGGTCATCGAAAAAAATGTGCGGTTTCAATACGCCCAGGATTTTGCCTTTCTCGATACCTCCCAGGAAAAAAGCGTCATTTGCCATGACTCCCCAACTCTTGAGCGTATTCATTGCACGTTCATGCGACGGAGCATTGCGGGCCGTGACGATTGATACACGTATGCGGTTTTCATATTCAGGATTGAGTTTTTTATGCTCTTCCTCAACGGTTTGGATCTTGGATATCCGCACCATGAACTCCTTCAGCGGCCCAGGGTTATGGGGCTGCATAACGTTCCTCACTTCATGAGCATGAAACTCTGTCAATCCGGAGGACTGCATGATCGATTCAGACTCGTCGCCGGCAAGTACGCCGTCAAAGTCGAATGCGATACGTAGGGTTTTATCTGCTTCGTCGTCTTCGAATTCTGAGTCGAGCACCTGCCCAGCTGGATACCCAGCCCTGATTGCCCCCTCTACATCTTTTTTTTCACCCGATAAGAACAGAGCGATATTCAGCGCTGGAATGTACTCATACGGAGACTTTCCCTGCATGAAAATGGCTCTGGTCATCCCGAGCCCGTAGTGCTCAATTGTCTTCAGTACCCGTAGCCCGGTGTCAGGATCATTCCGTGAGAGAAGGATTACTTCCACCAGAGGATCCTCAGGGTCCGCGCTAAGGTCATTTACCGACAAGAGACGCTTGATGAAGGGAAACGCTATTCCCTTTGGCAGAGGAACATGGAGGTTTTCTTGCTGAAACTTGCGGTACTCCTCCTCTCCCTGGCTCTTAAACACTGCATCCGATGCCACAAGATCAAACACAGCGCTGGAAGCCACACCGATCACTAAACGGTTTTCTAACTCGTATGGCATTGGAATCTCTCTCGATATTGAGGCGTTCTATTTCAGGGTGAATCTATAAAAAATCACTGCGCCGCGTTAGCGCTGTCGATCCCGACTCATTCCTTGCATACATTGCCACACATGGAACCTGAGTCGGAATCACGCCTCATTGATCCCAAAACACGACACCCGTATTGAGCGGGACACCCGAGTGCTATAGAACCCCTTGGCGGTATTGGTCAGCATGGCGCCCGGCGCGCCCTGCTCCGTATTTACCTGTCTGCATGACTTAGGTGTCGAGTAATGAAATCAAAAACAACTAAAACCTTGATCGCGCCTGTACTCTTCTCGCTTGTGCTGTCCCAGTGGACGCCCGCCGTTGCCGAACAGGTGGCCGGCACACCCTCCAATCTCTTGACCGCGGCGGTTGCCTGGAAGCAGACGGCGGCCGAGTTCGAGGCGCTGTATTACCAGGGCTTCAACATCGCCAGGATGCGCCTGGACCAGGCGCTGCAGGCGCACAAGGCAGGCGACCGCCCGCTGGCCATCATCAGCGATGTCGACGACACCGTCCTGGGCAGCAACAGTTATTGGGGCTACATGATTCATTCGGGGAAAGAGTTTTTCGATGACCCGGCCTGGGACCAGTGGGTGGCCGAAAACGGCCCGGTCGCCACGCCCGGTGCACTGGAATTCTTGCAGTACGCCCAGTCCAAAGGCGTCGAGGTGTTCTATGTGACCAGCCGCGACCAGGGTGAAAAAACCTTCGACTACGCCCTGGCCAATCTGCGCAAGAACCAGCTGCCGTTCGCCGATGAAAAACACCTGACGGTCTATCGCGACAGCTCCAACAAAGAGCCGCGGCAAACGCAGATCGCCAAGGACTACGAGGTGGTGCTGATGCTGGGCGACAACCTCAACGACTTCAAACGCAAGTACTACGTCGCAGACGTCAAGCAACGCCTCAGCCTGATGACCGAAGACAAGGAGCAATTCGGCCGTAAATTCGTCCTCTTCCCCAACCCTACCGACGGCCACTGGCTCAAGGCGATCTTCGGCGACTCGGAACCACCGGCCACCCCGGAGAATCGCGCCAGGTTCAAGGCCGCTGCCGAATCGACGGCCTGGCAGCCCAAACCCTGACCGGCCCCCTGCCCTTGCCATTGGAAAACCGGCCTGGCCTTGTCGAAACAAGGCCAGGCTTGCGATGCCTCAGACCGCCATCGCCCCCGCCCGCCCCGACTCGACCACGAAGGACTTGAGGGTCGAGACGCTGGCGTTCGGATCCCGCGGATCGGAGATCACCCGCAGGTGGGTCAGCATTTGCTGCTCACTCAGTTCCACCGCCACGTAGCCCCTTTGCCGGCTGTCGAAGAACCTGACATGTGGATTGAGCGGCAGGATCGCGTTGAACGCGTCGTAAGGCGGGCCGTCGGAGGTCACCGAGGTGCCGACGAATTCGCTGGCGACGATGGGTGAGTCCGGATCGTCGGCACGGGCATGCAGGTCCGTGACCCAGAACGAATGAATGTCGCCACCCCAGAACACCGGGTTGCTCGCTTGCCGGCGTTGGATGGATGCCAGCACCCGCTCGCGGGTCGCCATGTAGCCGTCCCAGCCATCGGTCCAGTGCCCCAATGCCTGGCTGGTCGGATCGCGCTGGAGCAGCGGCGCCACCAGCAGGTCCTGGGCGATCACGTTCCATTGCGCTCGCGACCGGGCCAGCCCCTGGTCCAGCCAGGCCTCTTGTTCCCAGCCCAGCATGGTGCGCCCGGGGTCGCGCAGATCGCGGCAACTGTCAGGGGCGATATGCCCGCGATGGCTGCCATTGGCCGCCAGGCACGGTTGCTCGGAGCGGTATTGCCGGCCGTCCAGGACGTGGAAGCGCGCCAGCCGGCCGTAATCCAGGTGCCGATAAAGGCGCAGGTCCGGCCCCCGCGGCAGGCTGCTGGCGCGCAAGGGCATGTGTTCGTAGAAAGCCTGGTAGGCCGCGGCGCGGCGCTGGAGAAACGGGCCCGGCGCGATGTTCGGGTCCTGGGACCAGCGATTGGCGTAGTCGTTCTGCACTTCATGATCGTCCCAGGTCGCCACGCTGGGGGCGATGGCGTGCAGCGCCTGCAGGTCGGGGTCGCTCTTGTACTGGGCATAACGCTTGCGATAACCGGCCAGGTCCAGCGCCTCGCGACTGTCGTGGGGGCGCACGATCTTCCCGGAATCGGCGGCGTAGGAAGCTTCGTAGATGTAGTCGCCGAGGAAAAACACCAGGTCAGGCTGTTCCGCGGCCAGGTGGCGATAGGCACTGAAGTAGCCGCGCTCCCAGTGCGAACAGGAGACGAAACCCAGGCGTGCCGAGACCATTGCCTGGGCCGGCGGCGTGGTCTGCGCGCGGCCGGTCGGGCTTTGCGCCCCGAGGCTCTGGAACTGGTACCAGTACGGGCGCCCCGCCTGCAGCCCGGCGACTTCGACATGCACCGAATGGGCAAGACGCTCGGTGGCCAGCACCTCGCCTTGCTTGACGATCCGCGTCATCGCCGCATCGCTGGCCACCCGCCAGCGCACCGGCACCGGGCGGCTCAGGCCACCCTGGCCATCGACCGCGTTGAGCTGCGGCGCCAGGCGGGTCCAGATGACGAAGCCGTCCGGCAGCGGATCGCCCGAGGCGACGCCGAGGGTGAACGGGTAATCGATGCCGGCGCTGCGCGCGTAGGGACCGAGGATCGAAAAGGCCGTCGCCACCGCCAGGCCCGACAGTACCCGGCGACGCCCCGGATCCCTCGGCTCGCCGAAACCGGCACTCATGACGCGCCCTGCCCGATCGCGATGTCAGCTCCGTTGGCCAGCTCGCCCAGTGTCCGGGCCTGCCGTTCGTGCAGCGCCCTGAGCGCCAGTCGCGGGGTAGACAAGGAAGGTAATGCAGCACTCATAGCGAAGGGCCCGCCAGGGAAAGGGCAAAAAGTGCGCTCGGGAAATGTCAGTTTCATGACAGCCGGGAAAATCCCCATGAACGGCTGCAAGTGCTGTCCTAGACACTTCAAAGCTTAAATTAAAGTTAACCAATCGGTCATTTTCGGTTGCTAGCGTGGCGCCCCTAATCAATGGCGGGGTAACCGAATGAGAACCTGGGACGAACCGAAAAAACGCAAGGCGCACATCGAGCTGATCCCGATGATCGACGTGATGATGTTCCTGCTGGTGTTTTTCGTACTCGTGAGCCTGAACGTGATTCCGGCCCTGGGCATGAAGACCCAGTTGCCCAGCGCCAGCAGTTCGCAACAGCTCAAGCCGCAGAACAAGTTCGTCCTCACCCTGGGCCTGGAAGGCCAGTTGCAACTCGATGGCAAGGACCTGGCGATTGACACCCTGGTGCCAGCGCTGAAGGCCGCACAGCAGCCCGACAGCAAGGCGACCATCATCGTCAACAGCGACAAGGGCGTGGAAGTCGCGCGCCTGGTCGAGGTCATGGACACCCTGCGTCTGGGTGGCTTTACCTCGGTCTCCATCGCCACGCGCAAGTCTTGATCATGTACGCCCTGTTTCGCGCGCGTCAGCTGCTGGGCGGCATCCCGGCCCTGATCGCCCTGGTGCTGATCGCCCTCGGTATCCAGTCGCAGCCCCTGAAAGTGCAGCCGGTGTACGACGAGTCGGCGGTCGAAATCGCCCTGGTCGAGCCCGAGCCGCCCGTGGTCCCCGAGCCGGTGGTGGAACAGGAACCGCCACCGCCGGTGATCGAAGACGAAGCGGCCGAGCCGGCCCCGCCGCCACCACCGCTGCCTGCCAAGCAGCCGCCGAAACCGAAGCCCGAACCCAGGCCCCAGCCGAAGCCGCAACCCAAGCCGGCGCCTGCCAAGGCGACCCCGGCCCCCGCGCCGCCGGTTCCCGCCAAGCCGGTGCAACCCGCTGTCGCCCAGGCACCGACGCCCCCTGCCCCGCCCGCGCCGCCGAAAGTCGACGGCCAGGCCCTGGAAGGCGGCTACCTCAAGGGGCTGCGCAGCGAGCTGGATGGCTACAAGCAGTACCCCACCGGGCGCCAGGCCTCCCTCGAGCGCCCCAGTGGCGAAGTGGTGGTCTGGCTGCTGGTGGATCGCCAGGGCCGCGTCCTCGACTCCGGGATCCAGACCCAGGCCGCCAGCATGCTGCTCAACCGGGCCGCCACCAACAGCCTGCGACGCATCAAGCAGGTCAAGCCGTTCCCCGAGCAAGCCTTCGGCGGACGCAACGAACAACGCTTCACCGCCACCTTCAACTACAGCGTGCAATAAGCACCCAACACCAGGACGACAGTGATGAAGTTCACCCGGATTCATCTGGCACTCGTTGCCGCGAGCATGGGCCATGGGCTAGCCATGGCAGACACCAGCGACAGCGACGTCGGCACCATCGGCGTGCAGGGCAAGGCCACGGCAGGCGGTGGCTACATGGTCCAGGAGGACAGCATCAAGGGCCGCTCCACGGTGACCAAGGAGGCGCTGGACAAGCAGACCGCCACCGGCAACGCCATCGACAAGCTCAAGTACACCCCGGGCCTGAACATCTCCAGCGAAGACGCCACCGGCCTGTCGGGCTTTCGTTTCACCATGCGCGGGCTCAACTCCGACCAGGTCGGGATGTCGGTGGACGGCATGCCGATCAACGACTCCGGCAACTACGCGCTGTACTCCAACCTGCTGGGCGATCCGGAAAACATCGAGCAGCTCTTCGTCACCCAGGGCGCGTCCGAAGCCGATGGCCCGCACATCGGCTCCAGCGGCGGCAACATCGGCATCGTGACGATCCGCCCGACCAAGGAGACCGGCGCCTTCGTCAAACAGGTGGCCGGCAGCAACGGCACTTTCAAGACTTTCGCACGGCTCAATACCGGCGAAGTCAACGGCCTGAGCAACTGGCTTTCGCTGTCCCACACCGAAGGCGAGAAATGGCGCGGCGACGGCGCGGTGCGGGCCGACAAGGTGGAGTGGAACAGCTTCTTCGACATGGGCGGCGGCGACAGCGCCAACCTGATCCTCAAGTACCACGAGCAGGACAACAACAGCTACAGCCAGCTGACCAAGACCCAGTTCCAGCAGAACGGCCGCAAGTACGACCCCTACCCGTCGACGCCGGCCCTGGGCAGCAACGGCAAGGTCAGCAACTACTACGCCCTGGCGCAGAACCCGTTCCAGACCTTCACCGCCGTGCTCAACACGCAATTCAAGCTGGCCGACAACCTGGCGCTGTCGGTCATCCCGTATTACTACTGGGGCAACGGCAGCGGCGTGGGCGCCTCCAGCTATGCGTTGAACCGCGGCTCGAACCAGGGCGGGGTGTTCGACCTCGGCAACCTGCCGACCGCCGCCCAGTACAACGCCGACGGTTCCTCCACCACGGGCGTGTACTACCGCCCTTCGCGGACCCAGACCTGGCGCCCGGGCATCACCACCAAGCTGAACTGGGACCTGGGCGACCACAGCCTGCAATTCGGCTACTGGTACGAGCGGGCGCGCCAGAGCCAGACCCAGCCGTTCATTCCGCTCAAGAGCAGCGGCAAGCCGCAGAGCACCTGGCCGGATTCGGACAACATGGTCGATGCCAATGGCAACAAGATCCAGGGCCGCGACCGCTTCACCGTCACCCCGGCGCAGAAGATCTGGGCCCAGGACACCTGGTACTTCGCCCCGGACTGGACCCTGGTGGCCGGCCTGGCCTACATGCACGTCAAGCGTGACGGCACCAACCACGGCAGCCTCACCGAGCAGCCGGAAAAACGCGACCAGACCTACAACAAGCCGCTGCCCAACGTCGGCCTGAAATACCAGCTCGACGAGCGCGACCAGCTGTTCTACAGCCTGTCGCGCAACATGCGCATCCCGCAGAACTATGTGCTGTACGACAAGGGCGCCGGCTCCATCGACGCCAAGCCGGAAACCAGCTGGAACCACGAGCTGGGCTGGCGCTACAGCGGCGACGACATGACCCTGGCCGCGACCCTGTTCTACATGCAGTTCAAGGATCGCCAGGTGTCCTCCCGGGACATCAACGGCGACTTCGCCGACATCAACGCCGGCTCCGTGGACAACAGCGGCCTGGAGCTGGAATGGAGCGGCCTGCTGCCCCATCACTTCAACTACTACACCTCCTACACCTACACCCGCGCCAAGCAGCAGGACGACCTGACCGTCTACAACGCCGGCAAGGCGATCGACCTGCCCACCAGCGGCAAGCAGTTCGCCAACGTGCCGAAGAACATGCTGGCGGCCAACATCGGCTACGACGACGGGCGCTTCTACGGCACCTTCGGCGGCAAGTACACCAGCAAGCTGTATGGCGACCTGACCAACGACGAATCCATCTCCGGGCGCACCGTGTACAACCTCGGCGCCGGTATCTACCTGCCGGTGGACAAGAAGGTGGTCAAGGACGCGACCCTGCGCCTGAACGTCGACAACCTGTTCGACAAGAAGTACCTCGACGGCGTGTACACCACCAAGACCAACTCCGCGCCCTACAGCGGTTTCCGTGACGGCGACCCGGCCTACATCGTGGGCCTGGAACGAACCGTGACCGTCTCCCTGGAAGCCAATTTCTGATCGGCATCCGCCCCTTAGCGAACCACGAGGTAAAGCACCATGGACATGAACCTGCTTCACGACATCACCTTCTATGTGATGTATGCGGCGATGGCCATCGCGATCTTCATCGCCATCGAGCGCGGTCTCTACTTCGCCTATGTCCGGCGCCAGGCCCGCTCGCTGATGGCCGCCCTGGGCAGCCACGTGCACAGCCAGCACGACCTGCCGCACGACGCCACCCGGCGCGACAGCCTGCCCCTGGGCATGGTGCTGCCGGTGCTGGCGCAAAAGGCCGCCCACGGCTCGCGCAAGGACCTGGACGACGTGATCGAAAGCCAGTACCTGGCGACCCGCGCGCCGCTGGCCCGCAGCCTGTGGATCATTGAGACCATCACCACCGCCGCCCCGCTCCTGGGGTTGCTGGGGACCATCCTGGGGATCATCGACACCTTCAAGGCGCTGGCCAGCGCCGGCGTGTCCGACCCCGGGCAGATCTCCGGTGGCATCGGCACGGCGCTGTTCGCCACCGGGCTGGGGATCGCCATCGCGCTGTTCTGCGTGGTGTTCCATAACTTTTTCCAGGACAGCCTGGAGCGCATCAACGATCAACTGAAGATGCTGCTGCTCCGCGCGGCCACCGGGGCCCGGGTACAGGACGAGGCGCCGCAGCGCGCGCCCAGCCCGCTGCACAGCCGCACCGCGTGATCTCCGGGCGGGCGCCGGCCGCGCCCGCCCCTTGCCCGGATGAGAAACCCATGACCCTACGCATGACCTTCAACCGGGCGCTGCGCAGCGTCCGGCTCGCCGGCCTGGCGGGCGTGCTCGTCAGCCCGCTGGTCCAGGCGGACTTCGCCATTCCCGGCTTCGAGCTGGTGCACAGCGTGCCGGTCGACAGCGCCCTGGGGACCGCCGACCTGCGCGCGCCCGGACCGGTGTGGAGCGAGCTGTTCGATAGCGCGCAACGCCGGATCGACATTGGCCAGTTCTACGTGGCGAATCGTCCCGGCTCGGCGCTGGACCGGGTGCTCGAACACCTGGAGGCGGCCGGCAAACGCGGGGTGCAGATCCGTTTCCTGCTGGAAGAAAAAGGCCTGAAGCTGTCGGAGCCGGCCACCCTGGAACGCTTGCGGGCGATTCCCAACCTGACCTTGCGGGTGCTGCCCTACGCCCGGGTCGGCGGCGGCATCATCCACGCCAAGTACCTGGTGGTCGACGGCAAGCAAGCCTTCGTCGGTAGCCAGAACTTCGACTGGCGGTCGCTGGAGCACATCCACGAAACCGGCTTGCGCATCAGCGACGAAACCGTCGTGGCCCAGGTGCAGGCGATCTTCGACCAGGATTGGCAGGCCCAGGCCGCCCTGGCGCAAGGCCAGCCCGTCCCCCTGCCCGCCCCTGGCGAACCAGCGGTACGCCGCGGCAATTACCTGGTCGCCAGCCCGCAGCGCTACAACCCGCCCGGCGTGGCCGATTCGCAACAGGAACTGCCGCGCCTGCTGGCCGCCGCGCAGCGCGAAGTCCGGGTGCAACTGCTGGACTACGCACCGCTGTCCTACGGCCCCGAGGGCACGCGGCCGTATTACCCGGTGATCGACACCGCCTTGCGCACCGCCGCGGCGCGGGGTGTCTCGATCAAGCTGCTGGTGTCCGACTGGAACACCGACAGGGTCGAACTGCCCTACCTGAAAAGCCTGGCGCTGTTGCCCAACGTCCAGGTCAGGATCGTCACCCTGCCCCAGGCCACCCAGGGGTTCATCCCCTATGCCCGGGTGATTCACAGCAAGACCATGGAAATCGACGGCCAGGTGGCCTGGGTCGGCACCAGCAACTGGCTCGGCGGCTATCTGGACAATTCGCGCAACCTGGAAGTGGTGCTGCACGACACCGCCATGGCCAGGCGCATCGGCGACCTGCATGAGCAACTGTGGGCCGGACCTTATGCCAAACCGCTGGACGTGACGGCCGAGTATCCGGAGCCGCATCCCGGTACGCCGTGAAGGCAAAAAATGCAGAGCGGTGCACCAGTGACTCAAAGTTCCACACCAGCGCAATGCCACAACTTATTCGTTAAGGACAAAGAGACGCCAAGTTCAATTCATTGCACTCTAATAATCCAGCAATTAGATCCAGGCACTGGCCTCAATATTATCTTGCATAACTATCCGCCGATCATTAGCCAATCATAAAGACTCTATTCAAGGAATAAGATTTATCTGCGAGGCGTTTATCTACATAGTTTCCCCGGACGCATCTAGCGTCAGCCCGATTTAGCCAAACGGCTAACTGCAATATCCTCATTTTGGAGAGTGGCTTCCATGGGAAGACTTGAAGGTAAGATCGCTGTCGTTACAGGTGCTAGCAGTGGTATCGGCTTGGCCATCGCCAAACGCTTTGCCCAGGAAGGAGCTGAACTGTTTATTACAGGGCGGCGTCAGGCAGAACTCGATGCCGCCGTTCGTGAAATTGGCGGAAATACCCGGGGCGTGCGCGGGGATATTTCCAAACTGGCGGATTTGAACAACTTGTATAAAACCGTAGAGCAATACGGAAAGTCTATTGATGTATTGGTGGCGAATGCCGGCATCGGTGAATTCATTCCATTGGAATATGTGGACGAGTCACATTTCGATCGGCTCTTTACTACCAATGTAAAGGGAACTGTCTTCACGGTTCAGAAGTCCTTGCCACTGCTGAAGGAGGGGGCATCGATCATCCTGATCGGCTCGGTAGCGGCTGAGGCGGCGGTCCCGGCCTTCAGCATCTATAGCGGAACCAAAGGGGCTATTCGCAGCTTTGCTCGTGCATGGACAGTTGAACTTGCGCCCCGCAAGATTCGCGTCAACGTACTGGCCCCCGGCGCAATCGTTACGCCCGGCTGGAATGATTTCGCCTCATCGAAAAGCGAACTGGAGCAGATCATGGCGCAGGCTGCGAGCCAATCCCCTTTCAACCGGATGGGGTCGCCCGAGGAAGTTGCCGGGGCTGCTCTGTTCCTTGCCTCCGATGACAGTAGTTTTGTCAACGGGACCGGTTTGTATGTAGATGGCGGCACGCTGCAGTTCTAATGCACGAAGTCGCCAAGGCAGATTAAAAACCTGAAGAACGCTGACGCATGAGGCGATGGGGCGTGCCCGGGCGAATCGAATTCGCGGGCGACCGCCCCATCGCCACCTTTATCAATACGAAAGTCGACAAGCGGAGCCAATCAGCTCCCCCTCACTCGGCTATATGCAATCAAACCTTTCCAACTAACTCGCTGTTCTCGAAAACTTCCACGACCCAGTCAATGAAACAGCGCACTTTCTGAGTGAGATGCCGATTCTGTGGATACAGGATAGAGATCGGCAACCGCATGGATACCGAGCCTTTCATCACTTCTCTTAACGCTCCAGTCTCCAGGTAAGGGGTTGCCATGAATCGTGGGATCCTGACCAAACCCAGCCCATGAACGCCGCATGCCAAATGGGCGTCGGCATCATTGACGAGCAAGCTGGTCTTGGGTCGCTGGTGGCGCCCCTCTGCTCCGGCCTCCTCCCACTGTTTCGTCCTGCCTGTCTGAGTGGAGAAGTAGTAAACCAGCTCATGCTCGCCAAGTTCCTCGAGTGAGCTGGGCTCTGGATAACGTGCAAAATAGTCTGGAGAACCGCAAATGACAAAATCGAAATAACCTATCCGTCGGGCCGCGAGCGTGGATGATTCAAGTTCGCCCACTCGAATGACACAGTCGACCCCCTCCTGTACGAGGTCGACTAATCGATCGCCCACCCCAAGCACAATATCGATGTCGGGATAAGCGACTCGAAAATCTTTCAGATTTGGAATCAATAGACGATAAGCAATGGAAGGCGAGACATCGACACGCACGCGCCCATGGGGCCGCTTGGAACGATCGCGAAAACTCGCCTCTGCATCGTCCAGGTCCGTCAGCAAACGCACGCAGACCTCGTAGTAGGCTGCGCCATCCGATGTGACATTCAAGTTCCTGGTGGTTCTGTTAATCAGTTTTACGCCGAGCGCGCTTTCCAATTCCTTGATCGCGACGGTAACAGTCGCCGCTGGCATGCCGAGACTCTCCGCCGCCCCTCTGAAGCTGCCGGCGTCGACCACCTGCTTGTACACACGCATAGCGCGCAATCGATCCATACTCTAGTTTCGCCCCTGATGCGGAATTCCTGGCGATGGTTCACCAGCGTTGTGCTGCTGCGGTAAATGCCCGAAATGCGCTCACCGACTGCTATCGGGTACTAGGTTAAGCCTGTTCTGACTTCAATGTCTCGGGCGGCTTGTGTCCCCATGCCGGCGCCTCGGTTCCAGATGCCGGGAAGCCAGGTCAAGTTTTGGAAAACACTGGCAGAAGTGGGCTCAAGGCGGCGACGGGACGCGAGAGCTGAGCTCCAGCAGATCCAGCTCGCGCTCGACGGCGCGGTACGCCTCGTCGCCGATACGGCCACTCTCGCGCAGCTCATCCAGCGCTTGCCGGGAGGCCGGCACCACGCGCCGGCGCAGTGAATGGTCCACGGATTCCCTGGGGTCCCGGCCGTCGCGCACTTCGCTCAGCGCGTCCTGGTATTCCAGCTTCAGGCGTCGGGCCGCATCGCCTCCATGGTGATCCAGCTCGGCCATGGCCGCTTCCAGCGTGGCACCGCGGGCGATCGCCAGTTCGTCCTTGACGGTGTTGTCAGAAGGCAGGTTCAACCACAGGAGCAAGGGCCGCAGTGTCAGGCCCTGGATCACCAGGGTGCCCAGCACGACGGTAAAGGCGGTCAGCAGGATAAAGTCGCGGTAGGGAAACTCCACGGGCAGTGCGAGCGCCGCGGCGAGCGTGACGATCCCGCGCATGCCCGACCAGCCGATCAACAGCCGGGTCTTGGCGTTGTACAGCAGGTTCGGGCGCTGGCTCGCGGCCTGGTCCCGGGCAAAGCCATAGACCAGGATCCAGGCCAGGCGCACGACCACCACGACTCCCAGGATCGCCAGGGCAACGCCTAGCAAGTGATAGCGCTCACCCTCGGCGAATACCTCGAAGATCGGCCGCACCTGCAGCCCGATCAGGGTGAACGCCAGCACGTTGAGCACGAACGTGACCACCTCCCACGTCGAGTTGGAGAGTATCCGTACATGGGATTTGGCCGAGGAGGTGCGCCTGCGCGCCGCGGTCAAGCCGAACACCACGATGGTGACCACACCGGACAAGCCCAGGTGCTCGGCGAGAATCCACACGCCGAAGGTGACCACGAACTGGATGATGGTCGCCGTCGGCGCATCGAGGATCGAGCCCAGCACACGTAGAAAGACTTTCGCGAGGACCCACCCGGCCAGCACGCTGCCGAAAGTAACCAGGGCAAAGGCTGGCATGGCCTGATGGGCACTGAAACCACCGATCGCGACCGCGCCCACCGCCAGCTTGTAGATCAGCAGCGACGAGGCATCGTTGAGCAGGCTCTCGCCTTCCAGGATTGTCCGGATCTGATGGGGCGGCGCCACCTGGCGCAGCACCGCGAGGGCCGCGACCGCATCCGGTGGTGCCAGCAGCGCCCCCAGCGCGATGGCAGCGCCCCAGGGCAAGTCGGGTAGAAAGCACTTGGCGACGACGGCCACCGTGGCGGTGGTCAAGCCCACCACGACAAACACCAGCGACAAGACCGCGCGCCAGTTTTTCCGCAGGTCGCGCAGCGAAGTGTCATACGCGGCGTCCAGCAGCACCGGTGCGACGAACAGCGCAAGGATCAAGTCCGGCGGCAGGTCCAGCCTGGGGGTACCGGGAATCAGCGCGACCCCGATCCCGCCCAGGGCGAGCAAGGTGGGATAGGCAACGTTCAGGCGCCGCGCGAGCATCGACAGCAACGCGGCGCAAAAGAGTAGTACGAGAATGGCTTCGAAAATAAACATGGCGGCGGTGTCTGTTCCCTGTCTGTCCGGATGCGTTTTTTCCGTTTGCGTTTACCCGCCAGGTGTCGGCCTGGCGGGTATGGGCAACCTTGAAAAGGCTGAAGCCATCTTATGGGCAGCAGTTGGCCAGGGTAATGCTCGGTCCTCCAGGATTCCCCTGCCATCGTCCAGACCGGCCAGGCGCGGCCGGCGCTGCACGGCAAAACCGCGACCGCGGGAACGACGCCGGTTGATTCCGGCCCGTTACGGCAAGACGGGCTTGTCGATCGATCGCCGCGACGGGCTCAACTTCGAGGCGTGGCGGCATTGGCAGCAGATTGCCAGCGAGGCCACCGCGGCCGGAATCAGCATCAGCATGCATATATGTTCGAGCGACCAGCCCAGGCCCAGCATGTACGCGCCGGCGAAGGCGCTCAGCACCGCGCCGACCCGCCCGACCCCGCTCATCCAGCTGGCGCCCGTCGCCCGCGCCTGGGTGGGGTAATAGCTGGCCGCCAGGGCATTCATGCCCACCGTGGAACCGTTGATGCCGAACCCTACCAGCCAGGCCACGGCGCATAGCAGCAGGAAATGGTCGGTGGACTGGCCGATGGCGAAGATCGCCAGGCCGCCGCCCAGGAACGCCAGCGACAAGACATTGCGCTGGCCCCAGCGATCCATCGCCCAGCCGATGAACACCGAACCTGCCGGCCCGCCGATCTGGAACACCGCGGTGACGATCGCGGCATCCGCGACGCTGTACTGGCCGACTTGCTTGACCAGCATCGGCAACCAGCTGCTGAACAGGTACACCATGAATAACGCAATGATGTAGCCGACCCACAGCATCAGGGTGCCGAACAGGTAACGCCGCGACAGCACCAGCCCGATCGCATTGGCCGCCGGCCTGCCCTCGGCGGGAATCACGAACACCGTATCGGCACTGAATTGCGCTGGCGCCAGGCGCTGCATGATGGCCTGGATGCGCTCGGCGGCAGCGCGCCGGGTCAGCAGGAAGGTAACGGACTCGGGCAACTTGAAATACAGGAACGGTGTGACCAGCAACGGCAACACGCCGCTGAGCACCAACACGCTGCGCCAGCCCAGGTTGGGGATCATCCAGGCACTGGCGAAGCCGCCCACGGCCGCCCCCAGCGAGAAGCCACAGAACGCGAGGGTGATCAGGAAGGAACGCTTGCGCGCAGGTGCGTATTCGCTGACCAGGATGCCCGCATTGGGCATCGCCGCACCCAGCCCGAGGCCGGTGAGAAAACGCAGGATAACCAGCCCCTGCACATCCGAGGCGAATGCCGTGGCGACGGTCAGGGCACCAAAGAACGCCACGCTGCAGATCAGCACGATGCGTCGGCCATAGCGGTCGGCCAGTGGCCCGGCGGTCATCGCCCCGGCCGCCAGGCCAATCAGCGCGGCACTGATCACCGGGCCGAGCGCCTGGGGTTCCAGCCCCCAGTCGAGTTTCAATTGCGGCGCGATAAAGCCCATGATCGCCACATCGAAACCATCGAGGGCAATGATCAGGAAACCGAAGAACACCACCCATTTCTGAAAGCGGCCCACCGGGCGGCTATCGATCCACTCACGTACATCAATCGATTTGTTCATCGAACGTTCCTCAGTATTTATTATTGTTGTTGCTCAGTCGCTCGGCTCGCTGGGTAGCAAGTGCAGGGCTTGTTTGTCGTTAGTTGCCGTCCATCAGGCAGCACGAAGCGCAGAACCTGAGTTCTGGCCACGCACTCTTGTCATCCAACGGGTAAAAATACTGGCCTGAGCGTTGCGCCCCAGGCTGGTTGTTGCGAACTAGGCCTTTTCCACGCCGGCGTAGATGGCGCGATACCAGATCAGGCTTATCGTTTCTGCAGCCACTTCCAGGTCGGGGCTTTCGCCGCCGTTCTTCTCGGTTTCCACGTACCAGTGATAGGCCAGCTGCTCGACCATCGTGGCCAGGGCCGCCGCGGTGTGGTCAGGCTGCAGGACGTCGTTGGCCAGGGCCTTCTGCAGATATTGCGCCTTGCGGCTGAAGGTCTTCTGACGCAACTTCCACCAGAGTTCGGCGCACTCCGGTACGGCGGCCGACATTTCCAGCAGGCCGGCGATGAAGTGGCGATTGTTGTAGTAAGTCGTGAGGTAGCGCCGCGAAGACTCGCGCAAAGACTCCAGTACCTTGTCCTTGACCCAGGACTTGTTGACCGACGTGAAGAGTTCTTCGACAAGCGACTCCAGAAGTTCCAGGAACAGATCTTCCTTGTTGTCGAAGTAACGGTAGATGCTTCCCAATGCCAGCCCGCTGCGCTCGGCAATCTCGGCCACGGTGGCGCCAAAATAGCCCCGCTCGGAGAGGACCTGGCGGCCTGCTTCAAGGATTCGAGCCCGGGTGAGCTGGCCCTTTTTACTCAGCGCGCCAGGATCGCTGGGTTTGGAAGACGCGGTAGGTGTGGTCACGACAATCACTCTTTGGAAAACTGAGGTCAATTTCACTATAGGGGCTGCCAAATCTGGATGACAAGCCCCCTCCCTGCAAAAAAAATCCTCTGCCAGCCCGCCCTGCGGACCTGAGATACCCGCAAAGGCCCGACGCTGCTCGGCTGGTGCCGGGCAATAACCGTTCAGCGGAACACTTCCCCGAAAATCCAGTCGCCGCAAATCCACGGTCGCAGGCTTGTCGGCCAGCTCGATGCCTGGTGCGCGTGAAACCCGCAGGATAGAGCCTTGCGGCCGCCAGGAAGCAGCTCCATGACGTCCCCTGCCCGGCATTTTTGCCGTCCTTTCACCCGCCTCTTTCCTGCCTTTCCAGGGCTATTGACTGTTTCATTTGGCAGGATTATAAAAAGTGAAATCACTTTCACAAACGAGGATAAAAACAATGTCTAAACATCAACCGGTTTGGATTGTGGATGGCGTCCGCTCACCGTTCGGCCGCTTCGGCGGCGGTCTGCGCGACGTGCCGGTGGTCGATCTCGCACGGCAAACCTTGCAGGCCCTGCTCAAGCGCACTTCCTGGCCCATCGAGGACCTTGCCGAGCTCAATGCCGGAATGGCGATGATCGAAGGCGGGCTCATGGTCCCGGCGCGCCAGTTCGCCATGGCTGCCGGGCTGCCCGAGACGCTGCCGACCCTGACCGTCGACCGCGCCTGCTGTTCCGGCATGACCACCGTCGGCCTGGGGTGGCGCGCCATCCGCGGCGGCGCCCGCTCTACCCTGGCACTGGGCATCGAATCGATGAGCCAGACCCCGCGGCTGCTGCATGAGACCCGCTGGGGCTCCAAGCGTGGCGACCTGGTGGTCGAGGACCTGCTCCTGCTGCGCAACCCCCTGGCCGGTGGCGGATCGATTGCCCGCTCGGCGGGCGAGGAAGCACTGAGTCGTGGCGTGGGGCGCGAGGCTCAGGATGCCTGGGCGCAACAAAGTCACGAACGCTACTTCCGGGCACTGGCGGCCGGTTACTTCAGCGACGAAATCATTGCGATAACCACCCCCGAAGGCGAGCTCATCGCCGATGAACAACCCCGCGCCGACAGCAGCCTGGAGCGGCTGGCACGCCTGAAGCCGGTGTATGGCGGGCCGACGGTGACGGCAGGAAACGCCCCCGGCCTGAATGACGGCGCCACTGCCCTGCTGCTGGCCGGAGAACAGGCGCTGGCCGACAACGACGTGGCCCCGCTGGCGCGGATTCACGCCTACCTGCAAATCGCCGGTGGCCCGACCTCGTCGGTTTTCCTGCCGGGGCTGGCGATCGGGCGGATTCTCGCCGAGGCGGGCCTGACACCGGCCGACGTCGACGTGATCGAGATCAACGAGGCCTATGCCGCCACCGCCGCGGTCAGCGTCAAGACCCTCGCCGCCGGCGACGCACAGCTGGAGGCCGTGCTGGCCGCGCGCACTAACATCAATGGTGGTGCGGTGGCGATCGGTCATCCGACCGGCTCCAGTGGCGCGCGGCTGGTGCTCACTGCAGCCCGCCAGTTGCAGCGCAGTGGCGGTCGCTGGGCCGTTGCCGCCATCTGCGGCGGGTTCGGCCAGGCCGATGTGATCCTGCTCGAGGCCGCCAGGTAACGGCCCTTCGATCCAGGCACCTCAGCAGATTGATTAGAAGGTAATAAAGATGCAGCACACCATGCAGGCTCTACCTCTTACCGTGGCGCAACTGTTTCGGCGGGCGAAACGCCCGTTCGGGCAGAAACGGATCTACAGCGCCGAACCTGGCGCCTTGACGGTCACCACTTATACCGCTTGGGCAGAACGCACCGAACGACTGGCCAGCGCGTTGCGCGGCATGGGGCTCGAAGACGGGGCCCGGGTCGGCACTTTCGCCTCGAGTACGGTCCGCCACCTGGAAATCAGTTTCGCGGCCCCGCTTGCGGGGTACGTCTTCCACCCACTCAACGTACGGCTGCCCGAAGACCAGCTGTGCTATGTGGTGAACAACGCGGCCGACGAGGTGATTTTCGTCGACAGCGCCCTGCTGCCGCGTCTTGTCCCCCTCCTCGGCTCGCTCAAGAGCGTCAGGCGACTGGTGGTTATCAACGAAACCGGCGCCTCACCGGCGGCCGAGAGCCTGCCGCCGGGCATTGGCCTGTCGGACTACGAGGAACTGCTCGCCGCCGCGCCGGCGTCGCCCTATCAGGTCGAGGATGAAATGGCCGCGGCGTCGGTGTGCTACACCAGCGGCACCACCGGCAACCCCAAGGGCGTGGTCTATTCCCAGCGCTCGCTGTGGCTGCATGCCATGTCTCTGTTGCAGGCCGATACCGCGGCGATCAGCGAGAGCGACACGGTGCTGCCACTGGTGCCGTTCTTTCATGCCAACGCGTGGGACATGGGCTATGCCGCGGTCGCCGCCGGGGCCGACCTGGTATTGCCCGGCGCGGACCTGTCCGGCCCGGCGATCGCCAGCCTGATGGAACGTTGCCGGGTCACCTGCGCCACCGCGGTGCCCGCGCTCTGGTCGCGCATCCTGCCCGAACTGCAAGGCCGCGACACCTCCAGCCTGCGCATGCTCTGCTCCGGAGGCAGCGCAGTGCCGACTCGCCTGACGCAACTGTGCCGCGAGCTGACCGGCAGCCCGATCATGCAGGTCTGGGGCATGACCGAAACCGGGGCCTATGCCTCGATGGCCCGGCGGCGCCCGCATATCGACCCCACCGACAGCGCTGCGCTGGCGGCTGTCGCCTCGTCGCAGGGCGTTCCCGTCGCCGGCGTCGAGTTCCGCATCGTCCAGGGCGAAACCCTGCAAGAGCTGCCGTGGGATGGCGAATCCGCGGGTGAGCTGCAATGCCGGGGCCCCTGGGTGACCCGCTGCTACCACGGCGAACAGGAACCCAGCGCCTCGGTCACCGCCGATGGCTGGTTCCGCACCGGCGACGCCGCCAGCATCGACCACGAGGGCTACATCCGCCTCCGGGACCGCCTCAAGGACCTGATCAAGTCAGGTGGCGAATGGATTCCTTCGGTGGAACTGGAAGCCGCCCTGGAGTCGCACCCCGGGGTAGAAAGCGCGGCAGTGATCGGCGTTCCCTCCGAGCGCTGGGACGAGCGTCCGATTGCCATCATCACGCTGGTCGACGGCTGCTCCATCGCGCCGGACGAACTGCTGGACTGGCTGCGCCCGCGCATCGTCAAGTTCTGGCTGCCCGACGAGATCCATGTGCTGCTGGAGCTGCCCATGACCTCGGTCGGCAAGGTCGACAAGAAGGCCCTGCGGCACAGCTTCGCTCTCGAAACCCGGCCCTGATGCCACGGCGTCGCGCAAGCGCGGCGCCGTCCGGGGATCCGTTGTCTCTCATCAGAAGAAGGGAACCGTTCCATGATCCAGTTTGAAGTGCGCTCACCGGTGGCGATCATCACCCTCGACCGCCCCCACATCCGCAATGCCATCGACCGGGCCGACGCCGAGGAAATCGAGCGCCTGGTGGACTTCATCGAAGCCGACGACTCGATCTGGGTCACGGTGATCACCGGGGCCGGCAGCGTGTTTTGCTCGGGCGCCAACGTCAAGGCCCTGGCCAACGGCGAAGGGCCGGCGAAAACCGAGCGCGGCGGGTTTGCCGGGATCGCCAGGCGCCCTCGCAGCAAACCGCTGATTGCCGCGGTGAACGGCCCGGCTTTCGCCGGCGGCTGCGAGATCGTGCTGGCCTGCGACCTGGTGGTCGCGGCCAGCAACGCGGCCTTCGCCCTTTCCGAAGTCAAGCGCTCCATGGTCGCGGCGGCCGGCGGGCTGTACCACCTGCCGCGCTCGATCCCGGTGAACGTGGCGATGGAAATGGCCATCACCGGCGACCCCATCAGCGCGGAACGCGCCTACCAGGTGGGCCTGGTCAATACCCTGGTCGCCCCGGAGCAACTGATGGATGCGGCCATCGCCCTGGCCCTGCGGGTCTGCGCCAATGCGCCGCTCGCCGTGCGCGAGACGCGCCGGGTGCTGCTCGAAGGCCTGAGCCAGGACGTCGCCGACGCCATGGCCGCCGCCGAAGCCAGCATGAGCCAGATCCGCGCCACCGCCGACTTCGCCGAAGGCACCCGGGCTTTTCTCGAGAAACGCGCGCCGGCCTGGCGGGCGTGCTGACCCCCATTCCACAGGATGCTTGCCATGAAAGCACACCAGACACCGTTTCAATTGTTCGATATCGAAGCCCTGATCGGCCCTGACGAGCGCGCCATACGCGACAGGGTCCGGGCCTTCACCGCCGAGTACGTCCGGCCCTTTACCCAGCAGTGGTTCGAGACCGGCGCCAGCCCGGTGCGCGAACTGGCCCGCAAACTGGGCCAGCGCGGGCTGCTGGGCATGCACCTTGACAGCCACGGCTGCGCCGGAGCCAGCGCCACCGCCTACGGGCTCGCCTGCCTGGAGCTGGAAGCCGGCGATTCCAGCGTGCGCACCTTGGTTTCGGTGCAGGGCTCGCTGGCGATGCATGCCCTGGCGCAGTGGGGCTCGCAACAGCAGAAGGATCAGTGGCTGCCGAAGTTACGCAGCGGCGAGTCGATTGGCTGCTTCGCGCTCACCGAAGCCGGTTTCGGCTCCGACCCGGCCGGCATGGCCACCCATGCCCGCCGCCTGGGTGACGACTGGGTGCTCGACGGGGCGAAAAAGTGGATCACCAACGGCTCCATCGCCGACGTGGCGATCATCTGGGCGCAGACCGACGACAAGATCCGCGGCTTTGTCGTGCCCACCGACACCCCGGGGTTCTCCGCCCGGGACATACCGGGAAAGCTGTCGCTGCGGGCCTCGACCACCAGTGAGCTGCGCCTGGACGGCGTGCGGCTCCCGGGGTCGGCCCTGCTCCCTGGTGCACGGGGTCTCTCGGCCCCCCTGGCCTGCCTGAACGATGCCCGCTTCGGCATTATTTTCGGCGCCCTCGGCGCGGCGCAGGACAGCCTGGAGAGCACGCTCGAATACAGCCGCAACCGGCAGATCTTCGACAAGCCGCTGGCCAGCTATCAGGCCACGCAACTGAAAATCGCCGACATGGCGGTAGAGCTGGGCAAGGGCACCCTGCTTGCCCTTCACCTGGGGCGTTTGAAAGAGGCTGGCACCTTGCGCTCCGAACAGGTGAGCGTCGGCAAGTTGAACAGCGTGCGCACGGCGCTGGCGATTGCCCGGGAATGCCGGGCCATTCTGGGTGCCAATGGCATCACGCTGGACTATTCCCCGTTGCGCCACGCCAACAACCTCGAATCGGTGATGACCTACGAGGGCACTTCGGAAGTGCATCAACTGATCATCGGCCAGGCACTGACGGGGCACGCGGCGTTCCGCTGACCCGGCGTCGTCCAAGTGCGGGCCTGACACAGTAACGGTCACTGCAAAGCACGCCAAGGCACAACCAGCTGGTTGCCCTGCTTCCCGGAACGCCCTGTGCGTTTCGCGACGCCGTGTGCCTGGCCCGGGCCGGCGCGGGAGGCAGGGCAAGATCAACTATCGGCAAGCGAGGTGCAACTAAAGAAACAGCCAGTACTTAGCGCAACTATCGATGAGCACAACTATCGATCAACCCAACTATCGACTTACCCGACTATCGACTTACCCGACTTGGCTCGCAAGCCTGGAGCAATGGCTTTCAAGCCAGCCGTAACACCCGGTGCAGGAGCGTTTTTCATCAGGGCCGTCTTTTCGAAGAGTGCCCCGACAGGCCGCCTTTTGCCCGGAGCTTTTCCAGGAGAACAAGTAAGGAGACGAACTTCCTGTGTGCAATGGATGAATTCATCACCACTACAACAACTACAAAGAGTGAAACGATGAAGCAATCAACAGTCGTATCTCGTGCACTGCGCGGCCCCTGCTTCCCGCTGGTCGCCCTGGTTCTCCCGCAGACCCTGCTGGCGGCCGAAAGTGGCTTCCTGGCAGACAGCAGCGCGACCTTGCAGGCGCGCAATTACTACTTCAGCCGCGACTATTCCGGGATCGTCGGGCGCAATCCCCAGTCCCGCACCGAAGAATGGGCACAGGGTTTCATTCTCAACTTCAAGTCCGGCTATACCCCCGGCGACGTCGGGTTCGGCGTGGACGCCCTCGGTCTTCTCGGCCTCAAGCTCGACAGCAGCCGCGACCGCGCCAACAGCGGCCTGTTGCCGGTACACAGCGACGGACGCGCGGCCGACGAATACAGCCGCATGGGCGCGGCGCTGAAGGTCAAGGTCTCCAGGACCGAGTTGAAAATCGGCGAGCAACAAGTGACGGTGCCGGTGCTGTACTTCGGCGATATCCGTTTGCTGCCGCCGACCTACCAGGGCGCCAGCATCGTCTCCAGCGAGATCGCCGGGCTGACCCTGCAGGCCGGCCAGATGCGCTCCACCAGCCTGCGCAACGAGTCGGGCGACGAGGAACTGGGCGCCATGGTCGGCTTCGTGCCGAGGCTGCGGGACGGCAAGCTGGTGACCTCCGACCGCTTCAACTACGCGGGGGCCGACTATGCCTTCAATGCCAACCGCACATCGGTGGGCGTCTGGTATTCGCAGCTCAAGGACCTCTATCACCAGCGCTACTTCAGCCTCAAGCACAGCGAACCCCTGGGTGACTGGGTGCTGGGAGGCACGCTCGGCTATTTCGACTCCGCCGAAGACGGCGAACAGTCGATCGGCAAGCTGGATAACCGCGCGGCGTTCGGCATGCTGTCGGCCCGGCACGGGGGCCACACCGTCTACCTGGGCTACCAGGCGATGTTCGGCAAGGACGGCCTGCCGCGGGTGTTCGCCAACGTCACGCCGATGAGCAACAACCTGCCGACCTATGTCTTCGACTCCGCCGACGAGCGCTCCTGGCAGGCACGCTACGACTATGACTTCGCGGCGCAAGGCATCCCCGGCCTGGTGGCGGGCGTGCGTTACGTCAAGGGCGACAACGTCGATACCGGGCGTGGATTCGAAGGCAAGGACTGGGAACGCGACCTGGATATCAGCTATGTGGTGCAAGGCGGCCCGTTGAAGGGCCTCGGCGTGCAGGTGCGCAATGCCATCGCCCGTTCGAACTACGTCACCGACGTCGACGAGAACCGGCTGATCTTCAATTACACCTGGAAGCTGTTCTGACAACGCGACCGCTCCGGCCCGAGCGCCGGAGCGGTTTCGCGGGGGCTGGCCATGCCTCCTCCAGGGCATCCCGCAGCGCCGAGACGCGCGCATCGCGGGCGGCCTGGACGCTGGCCAATGAAGTCCGGTGTTTCACGCATGGGGGTGGTCCCGACCGCTCGATATCATTTGCTGGCCGGTTCAGCACAGCCTGCCTGCCTTGAACCGGCGCTTTCCCGTTCCCCCACGGACCCGAAACCCTATGTCCACATCCATGCCTGTTGCCGGTAACCGGCGCTCGAGCCTCTTCCTGTTTCTCCTGGCGCTGTCCCTGATGGTGTCGTTGATGAACAGCAGCACCCCGACGCCGCTGTACCCGCTCTACAAAGAGCACTTGGGCCTGAGCTCCCTGGACCTGACCTTCATTTTCGGCGCCTACGGCATCGGCGTGCTGATAGCCCTGGTGGCCATGGCGCGGCTGGCCGGGAGCGTCGCAGACCTGCGCTGGCTGTTCGTGCCCGCCAGTGCGCTGGTGTTCATCGGTGCCGGCGCCTTTGCCCACGGCACATCCCTGGGCGCGCTGTGCTTCGCCCGCCTGCTGGGCGGCCTCGGTTCGGGGGCGATGACCGCCGCGGTGAACATTGCCCTGGTGCGTTTCAACCCCGGGCACAACGACAAGCTGCCCGCCCTGGTCGCCACCCTGGCCATGGTCTCGGGCCTGGCCCTGGGCCCGCTGCTCAGCGGCGCGGCGTTGCAACTGGATATCCGGCCCATGGCCTCGCCCTTCTGGCTGATCGCATTGCTGGGCCTGGCCGCCGCTGTGGCCAGCCTGCTCCTGTGGCCTGGCCGCGGCGCCGCGCAGTCCGGCGCCGCCCATGGCAGTGCAGGCCGGCCAGCCAGCCTCAAGCACGCCTTGCAAGGGATCGGCCTGCCTTTCCATCTCTGCGCCTGGAGCGTGTTCTTCAGCTGGTCGTTCGCCGCCTGTGTGTTCGTGCTTGGCCCACAGGTGGCGCGGCAGGTCTTCGGCCTGACAGAGCCCGGGCTCTTCGGCTATGTGATTTCGGCCTACCTGCTGATCGCCGGCATCAGCCAGCTGTACTGTCAGCGGCTCGAGGCACGCCAGGCGCTGCTCGGCGGCTGGCTGTGCCAGTGCCTGACCTTCGTCGTCCTGCTCCTGGCCTGTTACACCCAGGCGCTGTGGCTCGCGCTGCTGGGGCTGGTGATCGGCGGCTATGCCTATGGCGCGCTGTTCGTCGGCAATGCCCGCCTGGTCAACCAGCTCGCTCCGCGCCACAGCCACGGCAAACTGATTTCCTATTTCTACGCCACCGTCTACCTGTTCAACGCCACGCCGGTCCCCATGGGGTTGCTGGTGGACGCCTACGGCATCGTCAGCGCCAGCACCATCGCGCTGCTGGTGTTCCTGGTCATCGGCCTGGTGCTGTTCGCCCTCGCCCGCCGTACTCGCTTTACCCCTGATGCATCACCGCCTTTTATCCGTCTTGCTGCTTCTGCGCAAGGCACTCCAGACACTCCACACAGTAAGTGAAGACATGAACAAGACACTCAAACGATGGGCCGGCGGCACCGCCTTGCTGGTGGCCGGCAGTACCCTCACCGTTACCCTGCTGGGCGTGACCCCGGCCATCGCGGTCGGCGACACCGAACCCTCGCTGCCCGCCATCAAGGTGGCAGTGGCCAAGGTGACCCAGGGCCCGCTGCCGAACCTGCTGAGCGGCATCGGCGAACTGGAGGCCACGCGCCAAGTGATGGTGACCGCCGAAGCCGGCGGCCTGGTCACGGTCATTGCCTTCCGCGCCGGCGAAACGGTACGTGCCGGGCAGACCCTGGTGCAGCTCAACGATGCCCCGGAGCGCGGCGAGCTGGCACGCCTGCAGGCCCAGGCCAGCAATGCGCGCTCGCGGCTGCAGCGCACCCGGCTGTTGCTGCCGCAGCAAGCGGCCACCCAGGAACAGCTAGATGAGGCCGAAGCCGATTTCCGCCAGGTCCAGGGCGATATCACCCGGGTCAAGGCACTGATCGAACAGAAGCGCATCAAGGCCCCGTTTACCGGCGTGCTGGGGGTGCGCAAGGTCAACCTCGGCCAGTTCGTGCAGGCCGGCGACGCGATGGTCTCGCTGACCGATGCGCAAACCCTGTTCGCCAACGTCAACCTGCCGGAGCGCACCCTGTCGGCGCTCAAGCCCGGCCAGGACATGCAGTTGACGGTGGATGCCTACCCCGGCCGCCAGTTCACCGGCAAGGTCAGCACCCTGGAACCGCGCATCGATCCGGGCACCCGCACGCTGCTGGTCCAGGCCACCCTGCCCAACCCGGACAAGCTGCTCGCCCCGGGCATGTATGTGAATGCCCAGGTCAGCCTGCCGACCTCGGAACAGGTGCTGAGCGTTCCGGAAACCGCGGTCAGCTACAACAGCTACGGCGACTATGTGTACACCGTGCAAGGCGACGACCCGCGCACCCTGAGCGTGCGCCTGGCGCAAGTGAAAACCGGGCCGCGCATCGCCGGCCGGGTCGTGCTGCTCGATGGCGTCAAGGCCGAGGACCGGGTCGTCACGTCCGGCCAGTTGCGCCTGAGCAACGGTGCGCACATCGAAATCATCCCGTGGGACAACGTAGCCCTGAAGGCTCCGCTTGATCCCGCCTCGAACAAATAACAGGCGAAAACTGCCATGAAGTTCACTGATCTGTTTGTCCGCCGCCCCGTATTGGCGCTGGTGGTCAGTACCCTGGTGCTGTTGTTGGGGCTCCTGGCCGTCAACCAGCTGCCGGTCCGGCAATACCCACTCACCGAAAGCTCCACCCTGACCATCACCACCCAGTACCCGGGTGCTTCGCCGCAGCTGATGCAGGGTTTCGTGACCCAGGCGATCGCGCAGTCGGTGGCGACGGTCGAGGACGTCGACTACATGACCTCGACCTCGACCCAGGGCCGCAGCATGATTGCCGTGCGCATGAAGCTCAACGCCGACTCGAACAAGGCGATGACCCAGGTCATGGCCAAGGTCAACGAGGTCAAGTACCGGTTGCCCGCCGAGGCCTACGACCCGGTGATCGTCAAGTCTTCCGGCGATGCCACGGCGGTCGCCTATGTCGGCTTCTCCAGCCCGACCCTGTCCACCGCCGCGCTGTCGGACTACGTGACTCGCGTGGTCCAGCCGCAATTGTCGTCCATCGAAGGGGTCGGCAGCATCGACCTCAACGGCGGGCAGAAAATGGCCATGCGCATCTGGCTCGACGCCAACCGCATGGCGGCGCATGGCATTTCCGGCGGCGACGTGGCGCAAGCGCTGCGCGACAACAACGTGCAGGCCGCCCCCGGCCAGGCCAAGGGCCTGTATGTGGTGTCCGACATCCAGGTCAACACCGACCTGGTCAACGTGGCCGAATTCCGCGACCTGGTGGTCAAGTCGACGCCGGTCGGCATCGTGCGCCTGAATGACATCGCCACCGTCGAACTGGGTGCTGCCTCCAGCGACACCAGCGCCACCATGGACGGGGTCAACGCGGTGTTCTTCGGCCTCAACGCCGCCCCCAACGCCAACCCGCTGGTGATCGTCAAAAAGCTCAACGAGCTGCTGCCGGGCATCCGTGCCAACCTGCCGCCGGACGTCAAGGTGGCGGTGCCTTTCGAGCTGGCGCGGTTCATCAGCGCCTCGATCGACGAAGTGCTGGGCACCCTGGGCGAGGCGATCGTGATCGTGGTACTGGTGATTTTCCTCAGCCTGGGGTCGGCTCGCGCGGTCATCATCCCGGTGATCACCATTCCGCTGTCGATGCTCGGCGCCGCGGCCTTCATGGCGATGTTCGGCTTCAGCATCAACTTGCTGACCCTGCTGGCCATGGTCCTGGCGATCGGCCTGGTGGTGGACGATGCGATCATCGTGGTGGAAAACGTCCACCGGCATATCGAGGAAGGCCACTCGCCGGCCCGTGCCGCGCTGATCGGCGCCCGCGAAGTGGCCGCGCCGGTCATCGCGATGACCCTGACCCTGGCCGCGGTGTATGCACCGATCGGCCTGATGGGCGGCCTGACCGGCTCGCTGTTCAAGGAGTTCGCCTTCACCCTGGCCGGTTCGGTCATGGTCTCGGGGCTTATCGCCCTGACCCTGTCGCCGGTGATGAGCTCGTTCCTGCTCAACAGCAAGATGAGCGAAGGCTGGATGGCGCGTCAGGCGGAACGCTTCTTCCATTCGCTGGGCCATGCCTATGGCCGGGTGCTGGACCTGTCCCTGCATCATCGCTGGATCACCTGCGTCGTCGCCGCCGTGGTCGTGCTCAGTGTGCCGCTGCTGTACACCAGCGCGCAGAACGAACTGGCGCCGGTGGAAGACCAGGCCACGGTGCTGACCGCGATCAAGTCGCCGCAGAACGCCAACATCGCCTACGTCGAGAAATTCGCCGAACAGTGGAACGCGGTCATGGGCGAGTTGCCCGAGCAGAGCAACCTGTGGCTGATCAACGGCATCAACGGCGTATCCAACAGCATCGGCGGGGTGAACTTCGTCGAGTGGGAGAAACGCCAGCGCAACGCCGACCAGATCCAGGTCGACATGCAGAACCGCGCCAACGCCATCGAGGGCAACAACGTGTTCGCCTTCCAGTTGCCGTCGCTGCCCGGCTCCACCGGCGGCCTGCCGGTGCAGATGGTGATCAAGAGCGCCGGGGACTACAAAGTCGTCTACGAGGCCATGGAGGCCCTGAAGAACGCTGCGCGCCAGAGCGGCCTGTTCATGGTGGTCGACAGCGACCTGGACTACAACAACTCGGTCATCCGCATCAAGGTCGACCGCGCCAAGGCCAACAGCCTGGGCGTGACCATGAAAGCCATCGGCGACACCCTGGCGGTGCTGGTCGGGGAAAACTACGTCAACCGCTTTGCCATGGACGGACGCTCCTACGACGTCATTCCACAAAGCCTGCGCAATGAGCGGCTGTCGCCCGAAGCCCTGGCGCGGTTCTATGTGAGCAGTGCCTCGGGCGCGCAGGTTCCGCTGTCCAACCTGGTCACTGTCTCGACCGGCGTGGAACCGAACCAGCTGACCCAGTTCAACCAGCTCAACTCGGCGATCCTGCAGGCCATTCCCAACCCCGGCGTGAGCATGGGCGAAGCCGTGCAGTTCCTCGAGGCACAGGCCGGCAACCTGCCGCCGGGCTTCAGCTATGACTGGCTGTCGGATTCGCGCCAGTACCACCAGGAAGGGGCGGCGCTGATCATGGCATTCGTCTTCGCCATCATCGTCATCTACCTGGTCCTGGCGGCCCAGTACGAAAGCCTGCGCGACCCGCTGATCATCCTGATCAGTGTGCCGATGTCGGTGTGCGGTGCGCTGATTCCCCTGGCGCTGGGCATGGCGACCATCAACATCTACACGCAGATCGGCCTGGTGACGCTGATCGGCCTGATCAGCAAGCACGGGATCCTGATGGTCGAGTTCGCCAACGAAGTGCAGGTCAAGGAAGGCCTGGACCGGCGCGCGGCCATCCTGCACTCGGCCAAGCTGCGCCTGCGGCCGATCCTGATGACCACCGCGGCCATGGTCACCGGCCTGATCCCGTTGCTGTTCGCCTCGGGGGCCGGTGCCCACAGTCGTTACGACCTGGGCCTGGTGATCGTGGTCGGCATGCTGGTCGGCACGGTCTTCACCCTGCTGGTACTGCCCACCATGTATTCGCTTATCGCTGTCGACCATCGCGCCGCAGCCGACAATCCGCGTAACCGTGAACTGGCCTCCGTCGACGACACCGACGCTGCCATGGCCCCAAGGGGGTAAGGAGCACATCATGCGAAACACAGGACTCTATCCGTTGCGCCCACTGTGCGCGGTACTGTTCTCGCTAGGGCTGGCCGGCTGTGCCGTGGGCCCCGACTACCAGCCCCGGACCGAGGCTGCGGTGCAGCTGTCCCAGCGCCTGGACACGGCGCTGTACTCCAGCGAACAGCTGCAGCGGGACTGGTGGCGCCAGTTCCAGGATCCGCAACTGGACCAGTTGATGGACCAGGCACTGAGCCGTAACCGCGACATCCACCTGGCCCAGGCCCGGCTGCTGGAAGCCCGGGCCGAGCTCGACGAACGCCAGCTCGATCGCCTGCCGACCGTCACCGCCCAGGGTGGCTACTCGCGCAGCAAGGCCCAGGACAATCCTGGCCCCGCCGGGGAACGCAACCTGGCCAAGAGCTATCGGGCCGGGCTGGACGCGCAATGGGAGATCGACCTGTTCGGTCGCTTGCAGCGCTTGTCCGAAGCGGCCGCCGCCCGTGGCGAGGCCGCCGAGGCCGACCTGGCGCAAGCGCGCATCGTGGTCGCCGCCGAAGTGGCACGTAACTACTTCGAGATGCGCGGCGCCCAGCGCCAGCTGGACGTGGCGCGGGCGTCCCTGGAAAACCAGAAGAGCATGGTGCAGGTGGTCGCCGCCATGGTGGGCGTCGGTCGCGGCGCCGCCGACGAACTGGCCAGCGCCGAGGCCGAGCAGGCCCGCCAGCAAGCGGCCCTGCCGCCCCTGGAGACTCGCGTGCAACTGGCCCGCTACCGCCTCGCGGTACTGGTGGCCGCACAACCCAGCGAACTGCCGGCCTTGACCCGCCAGGCCGCCCTGCAACCCTTGGTCACCCGCTTGCCGATCGGCAATCTCGCCGACCTGTTGCGCCAGCGCCCGGACATCGCCAGCGCCGAACGGGACTTCGCCGCCTCCACCGCGGATATCGGCGCGGTGACCGCCGAGCTGTATCCCCGGGTGGACCTGGGTGGTTTCCTCGGGTTCGTGGCCATCCGGGGCTCGGACCTGGGCTCCAGCGGCAGCCGCGCCTTCAGCGTGATGCCCGGCGTCAGCTGGCCGGCCCTGCACCTGGCCAGCGTCAAGGCCCGGCAACGCCAGGCCCAGGCTCGCCAACAAGGCGCCCAGGCGCATTACGAACAGGTGGTGCTGCAGGCGGTGGCGGAAGCCGAAGGCGCGCTGACCACTTACAGCCAATCGCAACAGCGCCTGGGTGACCTGCTGCAAGCCGCCCGGCAAAGCGCCCGGGCCGCCAGCCTGGCGCAGGTGCGCTACCAGGCCGGCGCCGCCCCTTACCTGTTGGCGCTGCAAGCCCAGCGCACCCGGCTGCAATCCGAAGATGCCCTGGCACGGGCCGATACCGCGTCCTATATCAACGTGGTCGCGCTGTACAAGGCCCTGGGCGGTGGCTGGCGGACTACCACCAGCGTGGCCGATCGCGACTGAAAGCGCTTGCGCTTGCCCGGTCCCGGGCAAGCTCCCCCTGTGGCCGTCAGCCGGGGCTCGAGGTACGAGTTCCGGCTGGCATCGCCTGATCCCAGCCATCCCCTCTTCTGTTCGATCAGCGTCCACGCCGTCCTCACTGACGCGCCGCGGGGCATCGTTGCCAGCGCATCCGCTGTTCCAGCTTCGCGCCACGCGAACGCCACACACCGGCCGTTCCTGCATCGCCCCCTACCGGCTTCGCCAGGGCCTGCAACCATAGCGTTGGCCGGCCAGCGGCCCCGCCTGTAAACCTCTCTTCAGATGCCGCGCTGTTCCCAGGCTCGTGAACATGTCCGGGGCCGTCGCTCTGCGCCCATGGATCTACCTGCCGAGAGCCTTCCCTATCCGTGCCTTTGGGGTACGAGGGCATGGCCCGGCAGGTTGCAGGCAGGCCGCTCCCCACACCCGCTATTCGCGTGAACCAACCGCTATTCAGGGCAGCCGGCCCGTCGTTGCCGGAAGCTAAATCGCGCCTCGGCGCAGCCCTCGCTGCCTGGGGAGGCCGAAAGACAGACGCCTGATAACGGCTCGCGTGCGACCAAAGTTCGGCACAAAAAAGCCGCCTGCTCCCGGAGGAACAGGCGGCTTGTCGAAGCTCGCATTTTTTAGCGCGGTGCGAACCAGGGGGCCGGTACGTCGGTCTGCACCGTGATGGTCTTGACCTGGGTGTAGGCATCCAGGGTTTGCCGGCAGAACTCGCGACCGATGCCACTGTCCTTGTAGCCACCGAAGGCGGTGCCGTCGGTGATGTTGGAGTAGCGATTGATCCATACCGAACCGGCTTGCAGGCGTTCGGCGGTAATGACGGCGTTCTTCAGGTTACTGGTATAGATCCCGGCCGCCAGGCCGTACTGAGTGTCGTTGGCCTGGGCGATCATTTCCTCGTAATCGCTCCACGGGATCAGCGACAGCACAGGGCCGAAGATTTCTTCCTGGCAAATGCGCATGGCGTTGTCAGCGAGAAATACCGTGGGCTGGATAAAGTAGCCCGCCGGGCAACCGGCCACCTCCTGCCGGCCTCCTCCAACCAGCAGTTCGGCACCTTCCCGCCCCCCCGTGGCGATGTATTCAAGGACCTTCTCGCCCTGCCGGGAGGACACCAGGCAACTGATCCGCGACTCTTCGTCCTGAGGTGAACCGACCTTCACTCGCTGGAACGATTCGATCAGCTTCCGCTTGAAGTCGTCGAAGATATCCCGATGCACGAACAACCGCGTCCCGGCCAGGCATGACTGGCCGTTGTTGTGAATCGCGGCGAAGGTGGCGTTGTCGACCACCGAGTCCAGGTCCTGGATATCGGGGAACACAATGTTCGCGCTCTTCCCGCCCAGTTCCAGCGTGGCCGGTACCAGCCGTTCGGCAGCCACCCCGGCCACGATCCGGCCGACGTCGGTACTGCCAGTGAAAGAGAGTTTTCGCACCTGCGGGTGAGCGCTCAGGGCGGCGCCCACCAACTCTCCGAGGCCGGTCACGATGTTGACCACGCCAGCGGGAAAGATCCGGGCGATGTGCTTGCCCAGTTCCAGGGTCGACAACGAGGCGTTTTCATCCGGTTTCAGTACCACGGTGTTACCCGCCGCCAGGGCCGGCGCCAGCTTGAACGAAGCCATGATCGCTGGCGCGTTCCAGGGGATGATTTGCCCGCATACCCCCAGGGGCTCGCGTTTGCCCAGCGCGTAGCCGCCCGCGATCTCCCGGCCATAGTCTTCATGCGCCATGATCACGGAGGCGAAATAGCGGTAGTGGCGGACAGCGGTCTGATAATCCCGGCGCACTTCACTGATGCAGCGCCCGACATCGTGCGCATCGATGCGCGCCAGGCGTTCGCTGTCGGCTTCCACCGCGTCGGCCAAGGCATTGATCAGGCGCGCACGCTCTTGCTGCCCGAGGGCTTTCCAGGCGCCGAAGGCCGCCTGCGCGGCGTCGACCGCACGGTCCACGTCTTCCCTGCTGCAACTGTGGATCTGCGCCAGGAGCAGACCCGTGGCCGGATCGAGCGCGGGAAAAGTAGCGCCGGCGCTCTTTTCAAATACGCCGTTAATCAACGGACCGTAAGTCCTATCAAGCTCAATAGTCATATATATGTCTCTGTCCATTACCGTTTGCAAACATGTCCCGTAGCCACGGGATAACTTTTATATATCCAATGAAATAAGCCCGATGTTAAAGTCTCGAACTTGTTTTTCAGGATTGAAAAGGATGGTCAATGGACCCGCTTTCAGGTGTGCTGTCTTTATTGCGGATCCGCAACTATCACTCCGCAGCGTTGAATCTTGGGGGCGATTGGGCGTTCCACTTTCCCGAGATCGCCGGGATCAAGTTCACCACTGTGGTGCAAGGCAGTTGCTGGTTGCTGGTCGAGGGGGAGCCGCAACCACAACGATTGCAGCAGGGTGACTGTTACCTGATGACCCGGGGGCGGCGCTTCGAACTCTACAGCGATATGTCCCAGGTTCCCCTGGATTCCGACAACTACTTCCGGCGTCTCGCCGAGGACGAACTCGCCCTCGACTACGGCGGCCGCGACACTCAGCTCGTCGGCGGCCGCTTCGAGTTCACCGGGGTGCCTGCCCAGGTCCTGCTCAGCTCCCTGCCGTCGGTGGTGCACCTGACCGGGGTTTCCACCCAAGCGTCGATCCTGCGCTGGGCCCTGGAGCGCTTCATCTCGGAGCTGCACCAGCGCAAGGCCGGCCGCTCGCTGGTCACCGAGCACCTGGCGCACATCATGCTCGTCGAGGTGCTGCGCGAGCACCTGGACACTCTCGACGGCGAAGGCACTGGCTGGTTCGCCGGCCTGGCCGATCGTTACCTGAGCGCCGCGATCGGCGCCCTGCACGACGAGCCGGCGCGCCGCTGGACCGTGGAGGACCTGGCCAGCATGGCGAACATGTCGCGCTCGGCGTTTGCCCAGCGCTTCAAGAACGTCGTCGGCGTCGCCCCCATGGAATACCTCACCCGCTGGCGGATGCTGCTGGCCAGCGATCGCCTGCGCAACTCCGCCGACAGCATCTCCAGCATCGCCTTTTCCCTGGGCTACGAATCGGAAAGCGCCTTCAGCAACGCCTTCAAGCGGGTGATGAGCGAGGCGCCGCGCCACTATCAGCGTGCCCAGCAGGAGTGCAGCGCCTAGCGCAGGCCACCACCGATGACCAGCGTTTCGCCGGTGATCCAGCTCGCGTCGTCCGAGGCCAGGAAAGCCACGGCCGGCGCGATATCCTGGGGCTTGCCGATCCGCCCCAGGGGGGTGATGGCTTCGATCTTGCTGCGGAACTCGTCCTCGAAGAAGCCGCTGGCATGCACGCCCTCGGTCACCACCAGCCCCGGGTTCACCGAGTTGACGCGGATGTTCCGGGGCCCCAGTTCGTTGGCCAGGGTACGGGTAATGGCATCCACCGCGCCTTTGGAGGCGGTGTAGACCGTGGAGCCGGCCGGGGTGAACGAGGTGACGCTGGAACTGATGTTGACAATGCTGCCCCCCGCCGGGTTGAAGCACTCCACGGCGGCCTGGGTGCAGAGAATCAGGCCCAGCACGTTGAGGTCGAAATGCCGGTGGAATTCGTCTTCGGTCACCTCGCCCAGCTCGCCGGTGGCGTAGACCCCGGCGTTGTTGACCAGGATATCGACGCTGCCATACATGTGGGTGATCGTCTTGAAGAGCGTCTTGACCTCAAGGCTTTTCGCCACGTCCGCCTGGATCGCGAAAGCCCTGCCGCCCTGCTCGAGAATCTGCGTCACGACCTTGTCGGCGTCGGTTTGGCTGCGTGTGTAATTGACGATGACCGTGGCGCCCTCCTGCGCCAGTTGCCTGGCAATCTGGGCGCCGATGCCCTTGGAAGAGCCGGTGACCAGGGCAACTTTCTTTTCCAATCGTTTCATGCTTGAACCCTTGCTCGTCATTCAATAATCCCGCGGCCTCGGGGGCTGTCGGGCGTTGAAACGAGCTTATGACGCAGGTCCTGGCGTGTTAATGACTGAAAATCCGGGAAACATGCGCCAGCGTCCAGGGTGTGCCGTCGCTGCCCCTGGCCATTGCCCGGCGGGATGGCGTCAGGAACAGGACAAACATGGATAAGAGACCAAGTCTCCACTGCGCTTTCTGGCCTTCGGCCGGGACGCTGAAAACACCCGGGGAAAAGATGTAATGGATAAAAACCAATCCGCCTCGGATATCTCAGGCAAGAACTTACGAAGCGAGACGAAATCATCGGAGCTCAGGGCACGGAACGGATAAACAGGCTGAAGATACTTTCGATAAATGAACTTGAGCCGCAAGTCCTGAAGACGCTGAAGTTCGTAAAGGTCTTTATCCCGCTTAGCCGTCAGGACATTACGAAAGAACTATTTCAAGTCGCCATTCGTTGCACTACAGGCACTCTCGAGTACCGGCAAATGAACACCATGGGCTGCCATGCGCTGCTCCCTGCACCTGAACCGATTGGCCCAACCGAGATCGCCTGCTGCCGGAGCCTGGACGCACGGCAATAAGCTCCGGCGTTTCACGCATGGCCTCGCTCGCTGCGGCCGATATGATTGCCGGCACACATTAATGGCCTAACGCCACTAGCGCATTGGCCACCTGCCTCCTCCAAGACCTGAAGGGACCGACAGCCTATGCCAGCCTCCATTGCGATGACCACGCCCTTCGAGCTGCCCTGCCGATGAACAGCGTGGATGAACCGAAGTGAGCGCAACCTTGCTTGCCTTGTCAGGGACGTGGCCCTTGAGGTGCGGTATCGAGCATCGCCAAAGCCACCTCGACCCGGTCGATGAAACGCTCCACGGCCAGGCTCATGGCATCCCGGTCACGGCTTTCGGCCTGGACTTCCAGCTCTTTGCTCAGTCGTATCAGCGATCGGGCCTTGCCCACGCTCAGCGAACTGCGAATCCGGTGCAGCAGGCGCGTCACTTCGCTGGCGTCGTAATACCGGGTCGCGGCCTTGAGCTCATCGAGGTCCTGGCGCAGGGTCAGGGTAAAGAGCGCCAGCATTGGCGGCGGCACCTGCAGCAGGTCGATGGCCGGGGCGCCGGACGGCTCGACGACGGCCGCCAACACGCCCCTTGCCGGCGCCGCCACGGCTTTCAGGCACAGATACAGGCCGTCGATCGAGATCGGCTTGCTCAGCCAGCTGTTCATCCCCACCCGAATGCAGTGTTCGCCCTCCTCGCGCAGGGCATTGGCGGTTACCCCGATGATCGGGATCCGCTGGTCGTTGCGGCGTACCGCAGCGGTCAGTTCGTAGCCATCCATGAGCGGCATGTTGACGTCCGTGAGGATCAGGTCGAAAGCCTGTCGCTCCATTTGCAACAGGGCCTCGCGGCCGTTGCCGGCCAGGGTCGCCCGGCAACCGATATGCTCCAGCTGTTCGCGCATCAGGGCCTGATTGACCGGATTGTCTTCGACCAGCAGGACGTCCAGCCCCAGCTCCTGACGCCGATTTGCCGGGGCCTGTTCGGCTTCCGGCAGTTCTCCGGTAACGGCCAGGGACACGCCCCGCATGATCGCCGCGAGGCTGTGCTGGTTGACCAGCACATCCTTGCCGATGCTTTCGAGCAGGGCAAAATCATGCCGGGCGAATACCGTCGGCCTCCCCCACTCCAGATTCGCCCCGGCTTCGGGCATGACCTCCAGCACAGCGTCGGGCTGCTCCAGTGCCAAGTCCTCCAGGATCGAAGTCCGGGCCCCAAAGTGTTCCAGCCAGGCGCACAGCGAATCGGTCAGGTCGGGGAACGGGCTATGTACCGCAACTTTGCATCCCGCCAGGCCGCTCACCCGCCACGGCGTCCCTTGATCCCGCGCGCGGGCCAGGCTCAGGCCAACGCTGAACTCGCTGCCCTGGCCCACCGTGCTGTGGACTTGCAACGTAGCGCCCATCAATTCGCACAGGCTCGCGCAGATCGGCAAGCCCAGCCCGGCACCCGTGATGCTGTGGCGCTTGTTGTCCACCTGGTAGAACGGTTCGAACAACCGCTGCCGGGCAGCCTCTTCTATGCCAGGACCGGAGTCGATCACTCGCCACAGCAGTTGCACGCTGTCGGCCTGCTGCGCGGCGAGCGTAAGGTGGATCGCGACGTATCCCTTGTCGGTGAACTTGATGGCATTGCTCAGCAGGTTACCGATGACCTGGCGCAGGCGGTGGCTGTCGCCGCTCAGTTGCGCGGGGACCTGTGGGTCGATGCAGGTATAGAGTGCCAGTCCCTTGTTCGCCGCACGCTCGCAAAACCCTCGTGCCAGCTCCTCCAGCATATGCAGTGGATTGAAGTCCATGGTCTGGATCTGCAACTGGCCGGACTCGATCTTTGACATGTCCAGCACATCGTTGATCACGTGCAGCAACAGGTCCGAGGAATGATCGATGGTCTGCAGGTAGGTCCGTTGTTGTGGCGTCAGGTCGGTCAGCCCCAGCAGTTCCAGGGTGCCGAGTACCCCGTACAGCGGCGTTCTGATCTCATGGCTGACTGTGGCGACGAAGCGGCTTTTCTCGGCGCTGGCGGCATCCGCGACCTGGCGCCCGAGCACCAGCGTGGCGGCCGCTGCACGGTGTTCGGTCACATCGGTGAAGGTACAAAGCAGCACCTCTTCGTTCTGATAGACAGTCGGGGCGTAGCGCACATGGAAGGCTCGCTCGCCGAGCATCAGGCAGCCCTCGCCGGTCAGCGGGCGCTCGCCTTCGAACATCGGCCAGTCACTCAGCAAGGTGGCGATGGGCGGCTCCTGTCCCAGCCAGTCGTTGAACAGGCCGTTACACGTCACCTGTTCAGGGCCCTTGAGCACGCAGAGCGCCAGGGGCACGGTCTGCAGGAGCGAATGGTTGAAATCATGGTTGCTGCGCAGCTCGCTGTAGTGGCTGCGCGCGGGCAGGACGATCCGTCGGCGGTACCAGCTGGCGATCCCCCAGCCACTCAATACACACGCCGCCAACAGCCCGGCGAGGCTCATCAGTTGCCATCTGGCGTGCTCGACCAGGCGCAGGAAGCTGATTCGATACAGGGCCTGCCAGGCACCCACCGGACCGGCGCTGCGCTTGATCACCAGGCCCGAACTCGTCAGATGAAAGCCGTTTTCATAAGTGAAAATCCCTCCCTGCGCCGACCCCAGCACGAAGGTACCGTCGGGAGCCATCAGATCGATCGCGTCGAACGTCAGGGAATCGAACATCTCCTGGTCGATACGAATACCGATTTCGTCAGGTTCGCGCAGGTCCACCAGGGTGGCGGCCACCAGCTCTCCGGGAAGACGCTCCGCCCCTTGTCCGGCAGCGGCCCTAGGCACCGAGATATAAGCCAGCAGTTGCTCCTCGCCGGCCTCGCTGTAGCGCTCGGCCGGGGCCCAATGCACCAGCAGATCGTAGTTCTTCGGCGGTTGTCGCTCGATGGTGCGCTTGATCCGTTGCAGTACCGGCACGACATCGCCTTGCACGATGCTTTCACGAGACGGTTCGGAGTCGATCGAAGGCAAGGCGATATCGATGTGGTGATCCGGGTCGAGCAGGAACATCTGCGGCGCCAGAAACGAGGAACCACTCCAGAAGTCGCTATAGACGTTGGCCAGGCCGATGCCCAGCGCCAGAGGATCGGTCAGGGGGACCAGACCTTCCCGGGCCCGGGGCATGACAATGGAGAACGTCGTGGAATATTGCGAAGCCTGGCCGGTATAGATCAGGGATTCGCCATCCACGCTTTTACTCAACTCGGGCTTGGCGAGCTGGACCAGGGGATTGTATTCGGGGGCGACACTGGCGTTGATCGCGCGCAGCAGGAAGATCTCATGGTCATAGGCGCGGCCGACGAAGCTCAGGAAATGGTAATTGGCCTTGATCCGTTCGCCGCGAAAGACCTTGTAGGTGACCCAATACCCGGCCACCACGAAAAACACGCACAGCAGCAAGGACAGGATCAGGCTGAAGTGCAAACGCAAGGACACCCTGGCCAGCCGGCCAACCTTCGACTGATTAATGGGCATGAAGCCCGCGGGCGCTTTCAGCCGTGATCGTTATGCGACACATCACCAATACCTGTGTTGACGGGCTCGTTGCCATTGAATGGCGAAAAATCATAGCACGTCAGATAAATCCTACATGGCACTTCGACACTGCTGATCCTCCAGCCCCGGCCGACGCGTCACTGTATGCCTCCCAGCTGGCGACCGAGGCGACCATGCCAAACTCATCTCTTGCTCTTTCCGACTGTGCCCCTTCCTGCCCGCTGTCACCTTCGGTCGTGCGGCGTGCGCTGTTCGACGACGAGTTCGTGGCGTTCTATCAACCGAAAGTGTGCATCGATACCGGCCAGCTGGTCGGGGTCGAAGTCCTTGCCCGCTGGAACCGTCCGGCACAAGGGCTGGTGTCACCCGCCGATTTCCTGCCTGCCCTGGAAAGCCTGGGGCTGCTGGACGAGCTGTTCCGGCGGATGCTGGTCCAGGCGCTGGGCATGCGCCGACACCTGCTCGCCCGAGGGCTCGAGCTGGACCTTGCCTTCAATGTGCATCCCGGCCAGTTGCAGCAGGCCGGCTTTGCCAATGCCCTCGAACAGCTGCTCAAGCAGCAGGGCTGCCCTGCCCGCGCCATCACCCTGGAAATACTCGAAACCGCCGCGCTCGAGCCGTCCGGGCTCAGTTACAAGAATCTGCTGCAACTGCGGCTGATGGGCGCCAATGTCTCGATGGACGATTTCGGCAGCGGTTTTTCCTCGCTGCAAAGGCTGTGTGAGTTGCCTTTCAACGAAATAAAGCTCGATGCCTCGTTCCTGCGCCAACTTGACAGCAATGCCAAGGTACGCGCGGTGATCCAGGGAACGGTGAAGCTGGCCGGGGCCTTACAGATCCGGCTGGTGGTCGAAGGTGTGGAAACCCGCCAGCAATTGGCGCAACTCCTGGCCTTGGGCTGCAGCACTGCCCAGGGCTACCTCTTCGCGCGTCCCATGCCGGCGCAGAAATTCATTCAGTTCTGTCTGCACCGCAGTCCTTCGAGCCTTGTAAGCCTGTGAGCCGCCCCTTGCCCCGTACCGGTTGGTCGTCCATGCCTGTCTATCGCCGTCTCAAACGCGTGGCCCTGCTCCTGCTGGTCATGGCGTTCTCTAGCGGCTTCGCCCTGACGACCGCGCCTGTCAGCGCCGCGACGGCTCCGGGGTTGCTGCGTCTGTCGAGCCAGATTCCCCCTGAACCCCTGCGCATGAACCTGACGGAAGCGGACTGGGCCTGGCTGCGGGAAAAAAAAACGCTGACCCTGGGCGTGGTCGGCACGGCCGCCCTGCCGTTCGAGGTGGTCTATGGCAATGGCGACTATGAAGGTATCAGCGCGGATGTCGTACAGATGCTCAAGCAGCAGCTGAGTGTCGATATCCGAATCGTCGGCTTCACCTCTCGCGAGGCCGCCATCGCGGCGCTGGCAGCCCACAAAGTGGACCTGGTCAGCCGTGCCAGCGATTTCGGACACTCGGCCAGCTCCACGGTCCTGAGCAAGCCCTACGCCCAGAACGTACCGACGCTGTATCGACGACAAGGCGATGACCGCTCCGTGCCTTCGGACCTGCGAGGCATGCGTGTTGCGGTGGTCAATGGCTACCTCCCCGCGGAGCTGCTTGCCCAACGCTTTCCCCAGGCGCAGATCCTTCTCTATTCGAACAATGTCCAGGCCATGGCCGCCGTTGCCTTCCAGGGCATCGACCTGTACCTGGGCGACTCGCTGAGCGCCCATTACCTGATCAACAACAGTTTTTTCAATTACCTGAAGTTCACACGTTTCGTCGACGTGAATACCGGTGGCTACGGTTTTGTCCTGAGACCACAAGACACCCGTCTGCTGCATATCCTCGACCAGACCCTGAGCACCATCGGTGTCGCCCGCATGGACCAGATAGTCAAACGCTGGACAGGCGGGGGAAACATCATGCCGCAAGCGCAAATAACGCTGTCGCCGCAGGAACAGCGCTGGCTGGCGCAGCACCCCGTGGCCCGGCTGATGATCAACGATGACATGGCGCCCTCGGCGTTTTTTGACGTCAATGGCCGGTTCAACGGTGTCATCTCCGACCTGTTCGAAGTCATTACCCAGCGCACGGGACTGCGCTTCGAGATTCTGCGGGTATCGAGCTTCCAGGGGATCCAGGACGCATTGCGCGATGGCCAGACCGACCTGGCCATCCTGACTCCGAGCCTGGAGCGGCAAAATGATTTCCGCTTCACCCATCCCTTCGCCAACAGTTCGTTCAGCCTGGTCACCTCGACTCATGGCGCCAACCTGTCGAGCCTGGCCGCGCTGGCCGGCAAGCGCCTGGCCATTACCCGCGGCCATGTGCTGATCGACGCCATTGCCCGCGACCACCCCGATATCGTTCTGCTCAACCCGTCGAACAACCTGGATGCCATGCGCATGGTTGCCAACGGCGAAGCCGATGCCGCGCTGATGGCGCTGTCCATGGCGCGTTACTACACCGCCCGCCTGTATGAAAAGCAGTTGCACATCTCCGGGATACTCGACGGCGAGATGGCCACGGCCAGTTTCGCCATGCGCCGTGGCGACCTGGAATTGCATTCGATCATGGACAAGGCCCTGCTCAGCATCGCCCCCGATGAGTTGAACGCCATCACCGCGCGCTGGCGGGCCAATGCTGCCATGAGCGGCCAGACTTGGCGCGATTACCGTTACGTGATCATGGAAATCATCTGCTTCGCGCTGCTGGTCCTGTTTGTGTCCATTGCGCGGATTCTTCAATTACGCCGGCAGATCCGACGTCGCCAGGCGGCCGAGAAGGCCCTGAATGACCAGCTGGAGTTTTTGCAGACCCTCAATAACGCCATGCCGATTCCGGTCTACGTGCGCGATGACCAGGGGCGCCTGCTGTCGTGCAGCAGCAGCTACGAACAGGTCATGAACCTTACCCAGCCCGAGCTTCTGGGCAAGACTGCCCTGCAGATACCGCTCGAACACTTCGAGATCGCACAGACCCTGCACAACAGTTACCTGCGCGCCATGGACACCGGTCAGGCCATCGAGCAGCGCTACGAGGTGACCATCGCCGGCGCACCTCGGATCATCGACCACTGGATTCAGCCTTTTCGCGATTCGACTGGCAGGATCAAGGGGGTCATCTGCGGCTGGCAGGATGTCAGCCAACACCATCAGCTGGTGCATGACCTGCAACAGGCCAAGGAAAAGGCCGACGATGCAAGCCGCGCCAAGACCCGTTTCCTGGCCACCATGAGCCATGAAATCAGGACCCCGATGAGCGCCATCATCGGCACCCTGGAACTGGCGTTGAAACAGGCCGACCAGGGCGTACTGGAACGCCACCAGATCGACCTGGCCTACACCTCGGCGAAGAATCTGCTGGAGTTGCTGGGCAATACACTGGACATCGTCAGGATCGAGTCGGGCCACCTCAGCATTTCTCTGCGCCGATGCACCCTGAAGGAAATGGTCGAGCCGGTGACTCGGGTCTTCGAAGGCCTCGCGCGCCAGAAAAACCTGCGCCTGATCCTCGAGATCGACGCCGGCGCCACCCGGGAAGTGCTGATCGATCCGCTGCGTTTCAAGCAGGTGCTGTCGAACCTCGTCAGCAACGCGATCAAATTCACTCATCAGGGCAGCATCGCCATCCGAGTCAGCACCCAGGCCGAAGGCCCGCACTTGATGGGGGTGCACCTGCAGGTCAGCGACACCGGCATTGGCATCTCCGAAGAAGACCTGAGCCTGTTGTTCCGCCCTTTTTCCCAGGTAGCCCAATCCACCTTGAATACCCTCGGCGGAAGCGGGCTCGGGCTGGTGGTGTCGCGTTCGCTGTGCGAAATGATGGGCGGACGCCTGGAAATGCTCAGCACCCTGGGACGTGGCACCACCATCAACGTGACGCTGACCCTGAAGCTGCTCGATCCTGTGCCGATCCGCGACGTCTTGCAACCATCGCCGCGCACCGGTGCTTCAGGTCTCGCGGCGCCTCGACCGGCCTCCGCCGTTCCGGCCGGCATTGGCAGCGCGCGCATCCTGGTGGCCGACGACGACAACCTCAACCGGCAGATGCTGCGCGCCCAGCTGGAATACCTGGGCTATCAGGTCGTCGAGGCCGGCAACGGCCTGGAGGCGCTGGAACTCTGGAACCAGCAGGCTTTCGATTGCCTGATTACCGATTACCACATGCCGCTGATGGACGGAGTCGAGCTGACCCTTGCCATTCGTGACAAGGAGCGCGGGCGCGGCAGCGGGCCGCTGTTGATCCTGGGGCTGACGGCGGATGCCCAGCAAGAAGAAGTCGAGCGTTGCATCAACGCCGGCATGCGTGATTGCCTGATCAAGCCGGCAGGGCTCGAGGTGCTGCGTGAGCGCCTGGGGGCGCTGCCGGGCGTTCCGCAAGCGAGTCCGCCGGTGGCATCGTCGCCCGCCGTCACCCCCACCGTCGAACGACGACCGCTGATCGACATTGGCGTCAAGGACCCCGCGATCCTGCAGTTGCTGCTCGACGAGGCCCGTAAAAGCAATCAACGGGACCTGGCCGAGTTACGCACCTTACTGGCCCACCCTGACAAAAAGCGGCTGGGTAGCTTGCTGCACCGCATCAAAGGCAGCGCATCGCTGATGCGCAATGCTTATCTGGGGGGATTGTGCAAATTCGGGGATGTGGAAGCCGAGGGGATCGACGGGCTGCTGGACCGGGCCCGGATGATCGAGAAGGAACTGCTGCGCATCGAGCACAGCCACGGGGCTTGACCAGCCCCGGAGACGCGGGATGGCCGGCGGCCTGTCCTGCGCCGGCTCAACCCAGGTTATTGCGCTTGGCCAGCTCGACCAGGGCAATCAGGTTGCTCACGCTCAACTTTCGCTGCAAGCGCACTTTATAGGTACTGACGGTCTTGTGGCTGATCAGGAGCTTTTCGGAGATCGCCAGGTTGCTCATGCCCCGCGCAAGCATCTTCAGTACGGTGATTTCCCGGTCCGACAGCTGGGCCAGGAGCGCCTCTTCATTGTGCGCCGCGTTGTTGTTGTCACGCAGGCGATGGATGGTGTCCACGGGAAAATAGCTGGACCCCGCCAGGACCGCTTTGACCGCGATGACCAGATCGTCCAGGCTCTCGTCCTTGCTGACAAACCCTGCCGCCCCCGCCTGCAGCGAGCGCATGGCGAAGTTGGCGGCATCGCCGGAAGTCAGTATCAGCACCTTGCTGTTGATGCCCACCGCCTTCAGGTGCGCTATGACCGCCAGGCCATCCATTTTCGGGATGCTCAGGTCCAGCACAATCAGGTCCGGCAGGAGCCTGCGGATAACGTCCAGCGCCTCGATGCCATTATCGACTTCGGCCATGACGACATGCCCCTCGCCTTCGAGCATATGCCGCACGGCCATGCGCATTAGAGGGTGGTCGTCAACGATGACTATATTGCCCATTTCGGCTCCATGAGTTGAATACGGGGTTGCAATAAAAAGGGGTATTGAAGCACAACCAGCGAACTTGCCCTATGCCTCGGCAATAGGAATGCCATTGCCGTCGCAACATTTGACTTGCCCAAGGTGGCATTGGTTGCGGTACACATGTTCGTCTCTGACTGGCGACTCAATATCACCGGAGTTTGCAGGCATCATCAGGCCGTGCCTGACATTCAGGATGCCGACTAGTTATGAATCAACGTTACTGAAATCATGGCCTGCCCTTTGCCTGGCACAGTGTTTGGGAGGGTACGCACATAACGCACATCAATTGTCTTACTCAATACATCGCCGCCCGCCGCGGTACTTCCAATAATATTATTTGACGGAGGGCCCAATTCCATTGGTTTCCCTGCATTCAAAAGTTGTAATCCATACCCGGAAGCTACTGCACCATTAATTACCAGATTGACATTATTAGAACCAACACCACCACCAAGAGCTGTTGGATCATACACACTCAACCCCATGGTATAGCCTGGTGTATTCGCACCGCAGTTGACTGTCAGCTGAAACGAGCCGGCCGCGACACTTGAGCCCACCGTTGGCAAATCACCCATCATGATTTTTTTCAATGCCACATTGGTCGGATAACCCAACTTACAGGTTTCTGCGGCCTTTACCTCGAGGGTGGTTCCTGAAATAGAACCAATACTGGCACCTGTGTAACTACCCTGACCTTTGACCCTCATGCCCTGCCAGGACAAACGTGCAAGTCCTGGAAACGCTATAACCCCCGCAGGCAGCTTCTCCAGGGCCACCAGGCGAACCCGGGTTCTCAGCCCGTAACTGAACTTGCCTGCATTGACCAGCGTACGCTCGCCAGTCACTTGCTGTTGGGCAGTCAGCGGCAGCATCACGCCGCCATCGCCGATCTCGGCGATAACCCCGATGCGAGGGTCATCTGAACGGAATACGGTGTAGACCCGGCCATCCAGCGCCAGGCGCTTGCCGGAGTCCACTGCAACGGCCTGGGTGAATGTCTGCACGGTTTCCGGTTCGCCCGATGCCATGCAGTCTAGAGCTTTTGGTGCGACCGATTCATGCCACACGCTGGAAATCAACGATAGCTCTTGCCCGCCGGACAGGTAACTCATACTGGCTGGCAGTTTCAATGTTTGATCAATATAGCTACATGTGTAAGCGAGTACTGGAGAAGAACAGAACATCAACGCCACGGATATCAGGCGCCACCGCCCCAGAATTCTTTTCATATATAGGTTACCCCTAAAAATTCGACGCCTCGCAATATTAAAAACGAATCACAACCATGCCGTGCATAGTTCAACGGTCAAGTCCGGAAAGTTAACATTCTATTGGTGCACTAATAATACAGTAAGCGAGGCAACACCCTTGCCAGGCACAATCTCCCGAGCGGTACGTACATAACGCACATCAATCGTTTTTCTCAACACATAAGCACCACCCGGGGTGTTCCCCAGAGGATTATCTCCCGAGGGGCCTAGTGCTATCAGACTTCCAGCATTTAAAAACTGCAAGCCATATCCGGAAGCGGTTGTACCATAGGTGGTAAAAACAGCACTGGTAGAAGAATTTCCAGGATCAAGCACATCGATGAATCTTGCATTCAAACTGTAGGCGATGGTATTGACGCCACAATTAATCGTCAGCCCAAACGAGCCGGCCGCGGCAACCGAATCTACCGCAGGCAAATCGCCCACCATGATCTTTTTGAGCACTACTGCGCTCGGCAAACTCAGGGTGCAGGTGGCCGCTTTTACGCCAAAGTTAAAACTCGAGGCCGACATGCTCCAGGTTCCCTCGGCAGGAAGTACAGTTGATCCATACTTAAGCCTTCCGTTGACCAGCGTATCGGCTGCAATGCTGTATTGGCCCGGTTTCATGCTGGCAGAGGGCGAATAATAACGAACACGCACGGTCACAGGATAATCAAGTTTCCCGGAACTCGGATATATACCATGAACATATGACGTGCCGAATGGCCGTGGAATATTATCGGAACCGGCGATATCCCCGAAATACATGACCTCCGCATTGTTAGTCTTGTAGAGGCGATAGCTCTTGCCTTCGAACGTAATGGAGCTGCCCGCGAACACGCCGGAAGCAAGCATTTCATTGGTATAGGCACCAGAGTTGCCGACGCTGCAAATCACATGAAACGTTGCCTGATGCCAGGCACTGGACAACATTCCACCGCCACCTATCGGCACTTCCGCCACAGAGGGTGTAATACTGCTGGGGCCGACCTGTTGGCAAACCGCCAGGGCAAAGGGTGATACCCACATGGCCAGGCAACAGGCAAGCCGGCCCAGCCGTTCAAACATTCGACTCATGCCGAGCCTCCAATCAAGTGAGTGGTTTTGCGGACAAAGCTCTTTTCGCGCAGTGGCGGCTCAGCCACGGCAGACCCCATCGAACCGTTCATATGCGCTGTGCTGGTCCGCGGGTGCGAGCTCGTAGCTCAGTTCACAGCGCTTGTCGCCCCAACGGATCTCCATGACACCCTTGTCCTCGATGCCGAACACCAGCAGCCTGGACAGGTTGTCGACGACCCCCAGGACCTTGCCTTGCGGGCCATAGGCCTGGGCGCCGAAGGGAATTTTCTCGCCATCGGCCAGGCGCAGGTCGAACTGCAAGCGGCGCCCCGAGCTGGCCTCGAAGCGGCTCCTGACGATCGCGCCGCGGGTCGGCACCAGGGTGTGCGAGCTTTCGGCAATCTCTACATCCGAGCCCAGGGTGTCGGTGTTCAGGTTGATCCAGTTGTAGCGGTACGGCTGGGTGTAGGGCACGACCGCGTAGCCGCGCTTGTCGGTACGGACCGAGGCCGAGGAGTCGATCCCCACTCCCTGGACCTGCGGCACCTCGATCAAGGCAAAGGTCTCGCCCACCGGCTGGCCCAATGTCACCCCGCCGCTGTGCACCACCACCGAACCCGACGCCGCCAGATCCATGTGCTTGCTGCTGCGGCCCTGGCCATAGTTGCCGCTGACCTTGGCGACCGGCGTGTCCCAGCTCAGGCCCATGTCGGCCGAACTGCCACCGGCTTTGCTGTGCCCACCCTGTACCGAGTAGCTCAGGGTGTTCTGCTCATCCAGGTTCCCCGACAGGCCGGTCTGGATCGAGGAGTCGCCCGTGCTTGAAGAGGTCACGCTGGTATAGGCCCGCTGCGGGCGACCGCGGCTGCCGAAGGGGATGCTCACCGAGGCGGTCAGCTGGGTATCCACCCCCTGCCCCATGCCCTGGCCTTCGGTGCGGGCGACCGCAAAGCTGTAGCTCGCATCACGGTAGTTGCCGTTGTAGCCAAACTGCCAGCGCCGGGTGTTGCCCTGGCGATTCCAGTAGTTGGTTTCGCCCAGGCTGAGGAACAGCGAGCCATTGCCGGCCAGCGGCTGGTTGACGTTCATGTCGAACCGGCTCTTCTGGCGCCCATAATCCGAGCCCAGCAGCACATCCTGTTCGTCCACGTGCTGGCTGAAGGTCCGGTAGCCCTCGGTCGAATAGCGATAGCCGACCATGGTGAAGGTGGTATCGGTCGAGTTGAGCGTCTTCGAGTACAGGAAACGCGCACTCTGGCCATGGGCGCTACCGCCCTGCGGGGTCTGCGAGGCGCTCTGGGTCACATCGAACGACAGCCCGCCCCAGGCCGAGTTGATACCCAGGCCCAGGTTGAGTGCCTTGTAGCCCGTAGACGCCAGCGCGCCGCCGTAGCCGGTGAAGTTGTCGCTCATGCCATACACCAGGGTGCCCTGGGTGAAGGTCGGCGAAGGCTTGCCTTCATTGCTGTATTTGCCGCTGGCCAGGCTGTAGCGCGTGCTGCCGCGACGGGTCATCACCGGCAGGTAGGAATAGGCCTGGGAGTATTCGCGCTCGCGACCGTCGGCCTCGATGATCTTGATCTTCAAGTCACCGTTGGAGCCACTGGGGTAGATGTCGTTGATTTCGAACGCACCGGGGGACACGTTGGTCGAGTAGATGACATAACCGTTCTGGCTGACCTCCACCGTCGCGTTGCTTTCGGCGATGCCGCGCACCACCGGCGCGTAGCCCACCTCGTTGTCCGGCAACATGCCCAGATCGGAGCTCAGTTGAGCGCCGCGAAAGCGCACGCTGTCGAAAATCTCGCCCTGGGTATAGAGCTCGCCCGCGGCCAGGCCGCCCTTGAGGCTGGCAATGTCGCGCTCGACATAACTGCGGTTGCTGGTGAATTTGTTGCGCGTGTCGCTGGTGCCGCTGATCGACGACTCGTTGCGCAGGCGCCAGGCGCCGATATTCAGGCCGCTGCGCAGGTTCAGATAGCGATAGTCGCTGCGGTAACCCTGGTTGATGTTCCGGCTGAAGTTGGCCTGGTAGTTGGTATAGAAGGCGGTAATGCCCTGGTCCCATAACGAGGGATCGACGTAGCCGCGGCTGGTATGCGAGATATAGGCCTGGGGCACGCTGAGCTGCAGCGCCAGTGTGTTGACATCGAACTCCACCGACGCATCGGGCAGGCTGGCGGCCAGGTCGATAACGCTGTCATCCTGGCTGTCGGCGGCAATCAGCTTGTCCTGTTTGAGCTTGGCAATATTGACGCCCATTGCCTTCAATACGCTCAGGTACAGTTTCGGGTGCACACCGCTCGAATCGCCTTCAGAAGAAAACTCGACTTGTTGATGGCTCATCAACACCTGGTTGAGGTAAATGTCGACGTTGTAAGTGCCCGGTGGAATGCCGCTGCCCTGCTCGAAGTATTTCAACTCGACAGCCGCACCATGCTTGTTCAGGAACGTCTCGTTGAACTCCATGGAAAAGGCAACTTGGGGAAACATCGCGCCAAATGCGGTGGCACATGAGCCGGTCACATAGCCGACAACGCTCAGACGCTTCTTTCTCCTAGATATGGACACGACAGTTCCTTCCAAAAACATGGCAACAACGCCCGTTGAATCTTTGCCAGCAGCCAAAACCTGGTATGCCGGCGACCTCAGTTCGCGATCGATACGTGCTGACTGACCGGTGCGCCGTAATCATTGATATTGAAAAAATCGAAGGTCACTGCACTTGCCGTTGCGGGAGCGCCTGGCACCAGGAACTTTTTCGTGGCGCCTGGCGGCACCATCTCGCTTTTCACCGGATAGGTTTTGCCGGCGATAAGGGCTTTGCTCTCGCCAAAGGAAATGAAGTAGGCAGAGTCATTGCTCACTTGCAGGTAACGCTTGCCTTGCTCGACCAGGGCGCTCCATTTCAACGCCTTGACCGCCGCCTCTGGGGAGCCGGCCAGGTTGCTCGGGCGATAGAACACCTTGATCCGCTGGCGCAGGGCGATTTGCAGGGTGTTCTCGGTGGCGGACTTCTGCGGGATTTCCTGGACGCTCAACCAGAACACCGACTCTTTGTCCGTGGGCAATCCCTTGCCGTAATAAAACAGCCGCAGGGTCTGCTGTTTATTACCGGCCAGGCGGCTCAGCGACGGGGTGAGGGCAAAAGGCAGGTCCTGGCCCTGTTGTTCGCTTTCCGGATCCAGCCAGGACTGAATCATGACGTCCCGCGCGCCGTCGTTTTTTATCTGGATGGAAACTTCCTTGCTCTTTTCCGGATAAATAATCCGCGTGCCACCAAGGGTGATTCCGGCATTGGCCTGGCAGGCACACAGCAACGCGAGCCCCGCCAGCGCAAATCTGGATTTCAAGTTCATGATGAAAGTGCCTAACTGAAAAGATGGGCAGAGAGGCAACTCGATGCCCCTCTGCAAAGTGCTTGCTTACTGGTAAGTCAGGGTAAACGGCAGCGTGCCGTTGGCAGTACCAGGCACCAACGTTTCGCCGTTAGCGACATAACCGGCTCGCATATTGAGATTGGCGGTGTACTTTGGAGCTTCCGTTGTGCCGCCCTTTACCAGAGCTGCGTCGATGAATTCGTTCGCCGCCAGATTGATCAGGTTATTGGCACTGTTATAAACAGCGATGCCCACACCTTTCGCGGTACCGGTGGTTTTCAGCAAGGTGTTCTTTTTCGGATCGACGCCCGACCCGGACATCGGGTCGAATTGCAAGCGCACCGTGGTCAAGCCGGTGGCGGTGGCACCGCAATCGAGGTTGATGCTGATGGCATTACCGGCCACGATACTGCCGCCCGCGGTCCCCCCCAGGGAGTCCATACTGACCTTGCCCAGGGCGACGTCGATGTTCTGGTCGCCTTTGCTGCCACCGACGGTGGTGCCGGCGCCGGCGGTGGCGCTGCAGGAAGCGGCGGTGATTTCACCGGTAAAATTGATGGTGCCGTCCGCGGCCATGGCCGAATTGGCCAACAGGCCGGCAATGGATGCTGCAAGAATTTGCTTCAGATAAACGGACATGAAACGTTCCTATCGTTAGGGAGTAGTAAGCAGATCAACTCTTTGAAAGAGTGAGGAAATTTTCCTTTTTGAGGCAAACGCCAACAATCTGCCGATTCCAACCACCCCCCTAGAAAAGTCCTTCATCTAAGTAGGACTACTCCTACAAAAGCACAGCAAAAAAAACGCCTGTCCTTTTAAGGAGCAGGCGCATTCATGGCCCAGGCGGCGTTTTAATCCCAGGACAGATCAGCGTCTGCTGATGGCTCGACGGGACAAGGCGGCGCTCGCCCAGCGCCCTGCGCCCAGCAGCCCGATCAACAGCGGGACCAGGGCGATGTTCACGGCCTTGAGCCACTCCCCCAGGCGCTCGATTTCCAGGTTGGATGCCCTGGCGGTCCGGCGCATCTGCGCCTCGATGGCCTGTCGCTCTTCGGTGAAGCGCATCATGGTTGCCTGCTGTTCGGCGGAAAGCTGGTCATTGCTCTGGTTCTCACGCTGCAACCGGGCCAATTGCCGGTCCGTCTCATCCAGGCGGCCCTGCAGCTCGGCATTCATCCTGTGCAGGCGCGCACGCGCCTGCCCCTGCATCTGCTCGACCAGGCCAAACGTACGGCTGAAGTGCCCCCTGGAGCGCAGGCCGATCAACTCGTCGGAACCGCTCAGATTGTCCAGGGCATTGAGTACGAAGTTGCCGTTATCGGCCCAGGGCATCGCCAGCGGGGCCCCGCTACGGTGCTGCAGTTCGATCCAGGTACTGTCACTGAGCACGTCGGTGTCGGCGACCGCGATCACGTGAATGCCGGCAGACTCGCTCAACTCTCCGGGGCGGGCATGCTCGCGTTGCACATAGGCCGAGTGCGCCGGTCCTTCGATGCGTGCGGCCAGGGCCAGGCGCTGTGCCGCCGTCTCGAATTGCGAGGCCAGTTGCGCCGGGTCCGTCAGGTGGTCCAGACGCGACGTCGGCAAGGTGCCGGCGCCGGCCGAGCTGCTTAGCAATGGCGTGAACCGCGTACTGGCGCCGTGCGTTGGTTCAAGAACACCGGCGGTGCTCAGGTTGATGCCTGTCAACCCGGCGGTCACAACGTCTTGCGGATTCATCGCGGCCCCCGGCAGCGTCAATGCGGTGGGTTGCCAAACGGGCCGAGGCTGCCCGGGCAGGTTCACGTACTGCCCATACTCGTCATCGGCGACCACCACCGCGCTGCGCAGCCGCAGCCCCCAGGCGCCGAGCAAAGCGGTAAGTGTGGAAGCCTTGTCCTTGCTGGGGATACCGAAGTACGACTCGCCCGGATCCTGCTCGCTGTAGGGGTCCACGAACACCAGCAGACGGCCGCCGCGCAGCACGAACTGGTCGATAGCGCGCAAGGTTTCACGGGACAGGCGCTTGGGGTGGACCAGCATCAGCACCCTGAGATCGTCCGGAATGACCTGCGTCTCGCCCGACAGCTCTTTTACTTCGAAGGCTTTGTGGATTTCTACCATTACCTGCCAGCGTGGCCGCAGGTGGGGTGCCGAAGGATCTTCATCCCCCTCGACCGGCAGCGTCGAGATCAGGCCCAGGCCCGGTTTCTCCGGCTGTCCCAGGGACTGCAGCAGACGGCTGATGTCGTATTCGAGAAAGTTCTGCTCATCGATGGAAAACAGCGGCAGGCTTTTCCAGTGGTCCTTGTCGCTGGAAGCCACCAGGCCGAAATACATCGGGGCATCCATCGCCACGGACAACGACTGCAGGCCATGGCTGCGGGCCTGTTCTTCCTCGCGGGAAAACGGCGCCGGGTCGACGACCTTGAGGTTCAAGCGGCCCCGGGACCTTCGCTCGTATTCTCTGAGCAGCGCCTGCACCCGCTGGGCGTAACTGCGCAGGCTCACCGCTGCCTTGGCCTGCTCCCTGGAAAAATACAGCGTCAGTTCAACCGGTTCGGGCAATGCGCGAATGATCGCCAGGGTTCCCTGGCTGACGCTGTAGAGCTGGTCTTCGGTCAAGTCCCAGCGGGCGTCTTGCAGGCAGGGAGCCAGACCCAGGTTGAGCCCGGGCAACAGCAACGCCAGACCGCTCAGGCACAGCACTATGGAAGTCTTGCGCATGCTGTCACCCGACCCGCCTGAGTTCGACAAGCAGTGCCGTGGCCAGCCACCACAACACAATCTGGCTGGCGAAATACACCAGGTTCTGCGCCAGCAATACGCCTTCGCTGAGCGCCGCGTAATGCCCCAGGACACTCAGTGATGCCAGCTGGTCCAGCCATTGCGCATCGACCCACGGCCGGAAAACCTCTTGCACCGATGGCATGCCGAAAGCGCTGAACAGCAGGCAGAGCATCACCGCCAGCACGAAAGCGATGCTCTGATGACGCGTCAATGCCGATACGCAACCGCTGATTGCCAGGAAACATCCCGCCAAGAGCAACGCGGCCAGGTAACCGCAGAGGATCGCGCCATTATCCGGCTGGCCCAGGTAGTTGACGGTCAGCACCACCGGAAAGGTGAGCAACAGCGCAACTCCAGCCACCAGCCATGACGCGAGAAACTTGCCCAGCGCCACGCCGAAACTGTTCACCGGCAGGCTGAGCAACAGCTCGATCGATCCGGACTTGAACTCCTCCGACCACAGGCGCATGGCCAGGGCAGGCATCAGCAACAGGCACAGCCACGGCTGGTAATGGAAGAACGGTGCCAGGTCGGCCTGGTTACGCTCGAACAGCGCCCCGGGATAAAACGTGCAGAAGCCGCTCAGCAACAGGAAAACAACGATGAACACATAGGCCACGGGCGTCTCGAAGTAGCCGCGTACCTCGCGCTTGATAATCGCGCCCAGCACGCTCATGCCCGTTGCTCCTGGATCAGCCGGCGAAAGATTTCTTCGAGCCGGCCGCGCTCCACCACACGCTGGCTGACTGGCCATCCTGAACGGGCAATCAGCTGGTCGATGCCGGCCAGGATCGTCGCCCCAGGCTTGGCCAGGACGGTGATGGCATGGGGTTCGCGGCCGTGTTCGATGCCGGCGACGCCGGGCAGCACTGCCAGCGCCAGCATGTCCAGGGGCCGCGAACTGGTCAGGGTGACGGCCTGGTGGTAGCGCGAACGGCTTTCCAGCTCCCCGGGTGTGCTGTCGGCCAGCAGTTGCCCGTCATTGATCACCACCACCCGGTTACACACGGTGCTGACTTCTTCCAGCAGGTGTGTGGAAAGCAGCACGGTCTTGCTCTGGGCCCAGTACTTGATCAGTTCGCGAACATGGTGGCGCTGCGCCGGGTCGAGGCCATCGGTGGGTTCGTCCAGCAACAGCACCTTGGGGTCGTGCAGCAAGGCCTGGGCCAGGTCGACCCGGCGCCGGTACCCCTTGGACAAGGTGGCAATCCGTTGCTGGCCCACGGCGTCGAGCTCGAACAGGTCGAGCATGGCGCCGACCCGCTGGCGCTCGAGCGCGCCGCGATACCCCCGCACCTGCGCGATGTAGCCCAGAAATCCGCGCACGCTCATGTCGTTCTGCCCCGACATGCCCTCCGGTACATAGCCGATCAGTCGCTGGGCCTGGCGACGCTGCCTGCGGATATCCAGGCCATGTACGGAGGCCGTGCCCGAGGTCGGCAGCAACGTGCCACCGAGCATGCGCATGGAGGTCGACTTGCCGGCTCCGTTGGGCCCCAGCACACCGAGCACTTCGCCTGGCGAAGCGCGAAAGGAAAGGCGGTCCACGGCGGTTTTGCCGGCAAAGGTTTTGGTCAGGTGGCTAAGATCGATCATGGCGTGCAAATCCGCGGGAAACATGGGTACAAGGCACATTGGTGCCCTATTCGCCAGCCAGCTTAGGGGGCTGTTACCCGCGATAGAACGGTGAAACCATTGATTCAGACTGCTCCTTCATTTGCCGTCGATTAATCCGACAAAACTTGCGCCTAGTCCTACAAATCCAGAAAAAGCAGCTGCGTACCCTTGTCCTGAACCAGTCAAGAATCAGGACCTGCCTATGACCCTTCGAACCATCCCCCTCTGCAATCGTCACGGTGAGCAGATGAACGCAGCATTGCTCTGTGCGTTCCACATCCCTGCCTGCGACCGCTCGTTCCTGCTGTACAGCCGCAATGAAAAGCTCGGCAATCGGCTGGCACGGGTCTATCTGGGCGCCTTCGCCCTGGAGGACGGAAACGTGCGGATGATATGCGCCAGTGCCCAGGAGTGGGAAAACGCGCTCGAGGTGCTCAAGACCCTCTTCGAAGATGTGAATGCGGGTCGCAATACCGCTGCGGCAGACAGCTACCATCTGGTGGATCTGGGGGAAAAGGAGGTACCGACATCCCGGGTGGAAGCACACCGGCAGTTGCAGATCAGCCAGCAATGGTTGCTCAGGTTGCTCAATCGCGTCACCGATGGGCAGTACGACGTACCTGTCGAGGAGGACCCCGCGCACGCCAGTGAAAACCTGGCGTTCGGCTTCGAACTCACGGAGCAACCGCCGCAGGTCAGCGAACACCTGATGAACAAACTGACCACCCTCAGCACCGACCCCGCCCTGGCAGTGAACTTCAGTTTCGGCGAACGCGGTCGTTGCGTATCCCCCATCGCTGAGCGCCCAGCAGTCGCAGCGCCGGCACAAGCGGTCGCCATCGATGAGCCCGGCGCGTCCGACAGCCTGAAAAAAGTGGAACGCAATATCCGATCGATCATGACCAGCCTGCGCCAAAGGAAAGACGCACTGCTGGCCGAGCGCCTTCGTCTGTCCACGCTGGAACGGCAGCTGGCTGAGCGCGAAGCGGCCCTGGACCTGCGCGAAGCCGCGATGCAGGACAAAGACGCGTTACTGAACGCGGGGTTGTCCCAGCTCAAAGACATCGATAGCGAACTGGACGAGTTGTTTCGCGGGCTGGATAACGCTACGCAGAGCTGAACCCGGGCCATCCGTCCTCCTCCTGCCACTTGCGATGGAACAGAAGAATCCTGGCGGGCTTCGAAACAGTCATGGGGGGCCGGTCCCCGACCCTGCCTGTTCACCCGGAGGATCCACCCATGTTCAGTCATATTCAGATCGGCGCCAGGGACCTGCCGCGGCTGGTTGCCTTCTACGACGCGGTGCTCGCGCCTCTGGGCCTGGTCCGCGAATCGTTCCGCCTGGAGGACGGCCTCGAAGCCGCCTGCTGGCGGTTCCCTGGCCAGCATTGGCCGCAGTTCATCGTGCAGCCGCCGATCAATGGCCTGCCGGCCAACTGGGGCAATGGCGTGCAGGTCAGCTTCGCCTCCCGCTCCCCCGACCATGTGCGCCAGGCCTGGGCCGTCGCCATCAGCCTGGGCGCCCTCGACGAGGGTGTGCCGGGGTTCCGGCCGCGCTATTCGGAGGATTACTTCGGCGCCTATTGCCGCGACCCCGAAGGCAACAAGCTGTGTTTCGTGCACACCGCCGAGGTCCAGGCCCTCGCCCTGGACAGCGGCGCCCTGCCCGCTGCGCCAACCCCGGCCGGCCCGCAGAACGCCTCCTGAGCCGTCGTCGCCTGGGCGCCCCTCGGTCGTCGGCCGCGGAAAAAAGTTAAACCTTTGCCGGCCCCGGCCCCTCAACCGTCAGGCGACACCATGCTCGCGTCATCCTAGGAGAACGATATGAACAACCTGCTGATGAAACGAATGGGGTTGGGCGGCCTGTTGCTGGCGGCCGGCCTGTCCAGTGCGCTGGCGGCGACGTCCAGCGCGTTCGTCGAACAGGCCGCGCAAGGCGGCATCAACGAGGTCGAGAGCGGCAAGCTGGCGCTGGAGAAAAGCACCAATGCCGAGGTCAAGGCGTTCGCCACGCAGATGGTCGCCGACCACGGCAAGGCCAACCAGGAGTTGCTGGCCCTGGCCGGCACGCTGGACATCCAGGTGCCCGACGACGCCTCGCTGACGGCCAAGGCCAAGAAGATGATTCTCGAGATGCGCGACGAATCCTTCGACAAGGCGTACGTCGACAATCAGGTGGTGGCCCACAAAGAGACCGTGGCCCTGTTCAAGAAGGAAGTGGCTTCCTCGGACAAGCCCGAGCTGAAGGCCTTCGCCGAGAAGACCCTGCCCACCCTCGAGCATCACCTGGAGATGGCGCAGCAACTGCAATCGCAACTCAAGTGAGCCCGGGGGCAAGCCCCCGCGGGGGCTTTTCCGGGGGCCGGCAGTGGCCTGTATCGGCTCGCGGAGCGGGCCGCTGACAGTGTCCGGCCCGCGCCTGTCACTGCTTCTGCGGCTCGGGCTGGGTCATCGGCACCGAGGCCTTGTAGGTGTCCTTGTCTTTGTCCTCGGTGTTTTCAAAGCAGCCCTGCAGGGCCAGCAGGCAGCACAGCAGGGACAGCGTGCGGGCCAGGTTGATACGGGTCGGGTTCATGCAGCTCTGGTTCATGGAAGAACTCCGGAAAGGATCGGCGCACCGGGCCGGCGACGCCTGGTAAAGGGCAGACCCGGCAGCCTGCGCCAGTGTTCAAAAAAACTCGCCGGCCAAGGGACGAAGTCCCCGCCGCACAGCCCGCTCCGGCGGCTGTCGACCGCTCGTCCAGCTTCGCCGAACAAATTTTCAACTTTTGAAAAATCCCGGCACTCCCAATTAGTGCTCGCTGCGATTGCGAGCGAACACTCCATTGACCAAGAGGTAGCGAATCATGGCTAACACCGGAAATTCCAATCCTGGCAACTTCGCGAACGACCGGCAAAAAGCCTCCGACGCCGGCAAGAAAGGTGGGCAGGCTTCGGGCGGCAACGAACGGCAGAAATCCGACGCCGGCAAAAAAGGCGGCCAGCACAGCGGCGGCCGTGGCGGTCGCAGCTGAGCGCCAGCTCCCAGGTCGTCACCAGCGCGCAGGGGTTCACGCCCCTGCCTCATGCCGGGCCCCCGCGGCCCGGCTCATCAGCAGGAGTCCGATGATGAAAATCTCTGAAATCATGACCCGCGACGTGCAGACCGTGCACCCCGGGCAGACGCTGCGGGAAGTCGCCAACATGATGGCCAACATCGACAGCGGCGCCATCCTGGTCAACAGCGAGGACCGCCTGGTCGGCATGATCACCGACCGCGACATCGTCATTCGTGCCGTGGCCAAGGGTGAAAGCTGCGACACCCCGATCAGCGGCGTGATGAGCAGCGACATCCGCTATTGCTTCGACGACCAGGAGGTCGACGAGGTGGCCCGCAACATGGCCGACATCCAGATGCGCCGCCTGCCCGTGGTCAACCGCGACAAGCGCCTGGTGGGCGTGGTGTCGCTCGGCAATATCGCCAAGGCCTGCGACAGCGGCGCCAACAACACCGTGCTGCAGGGCGTCGCCCAGGCGCACTGATAACGGCGGGCGCGACGCAAATGGACCAATGCCCGCTCCTGACCAGCCGGGGCGATGGCCTGCGAGGAACCCCATGGATTATCTGGACTGGCTGCAATGGCCGGCCATGCTCGTCACCGTCCTGGCCGCCTGGCTGATCGGCTCGCTCAAGCCCGGGCGCCGGGTCGCCGGCTTCGTCTGCTTCATGCTCAGCAACCTGCTGTGGGTGCTCTGGGGCTGGCACGCCCACGCCTGGGCCCTGATCGTGCTGCAAGTGTGCCTGGGGATCATGAACCTGCGCGGGCTGCGCAAGAACACCGCGGACGGCGAGCCTGACCGGCCCGGCGCGTTCGATCGCGATGCCCGGCGCTAATCGGCGTCGGCGCTTTCTTCCAGCAGCTCATCGACCACCGCGCGGCGTCCGGCCTCGTCGCCAGCGCCGTTGGCCCGCGCTTGCAGGCAACGCAGCTGGCGTTCGGCGCTGGTGCCGCGTTGCAGCAAGCGCAAGGCCTGGTCGAACACCTGCTCTTCGCCGAGGCTGCGGGCTGTGGCGGCGAAAGTCTGCCGGGCCCGTTCCAGCCATTGCGCCAGGGTCAGGGCGCCACCGCCTTCGGCCAGCAGGAAGCGGCCCTCGGGTCCCCAGCGCCGGGCCTGGGCGCGATTTTCCTTGAGCAGCCAGTAACGCTGCGCGCTGAACTGGCTGCCCGGCGCCGGCAATTGGCACGCGTGGCGGATCATCACCCGGAACAGCGCGGCGAGCAGCAGGCTGTCGGCCAGCCGCGGACAGGCATCGGTGATGCGCAGTTCCAGGGTCGGGAAGCCCAGCGAAGGCCGGATGCACCACCAGACGTTGGCGTCCGCCGGCATCGCCCCGGCCTCGCGCAACAGCCGCAGGTAATGGCGAAAATCCGCTTCGTCCGACAGCTGTTCGGGGATGCCCATGCGCGGCCATTCATCGCAGGCCACCTGGCGGTAGCTCAGGTAACCGCTGTGCTCGCCCTGCCAGATCGGCGACGAGACACTCAGGGCCAGCAGCATCGGCAACCAGGGCAGGACTTCGTTCATCACCGCGACGCGGTCCACGCCCGGGGGAATTTCCGCATGTACATGCAGGCCGCACAGCAGGCTGCGCCGGGCCACCAGAGCGAATTCGCCGAACAGTTGCTGGAAATGCGGCTGGGGCGTGGCGCGTTGCAGTCGCCAGTCGGCCAAGGGGTGGGAGCCGGCGCAGACAAACCCCAAGCCATGACAGGCCAGGGCCTGGCCAAGATCGCGACGCACTCGGCGCAGGTAGCTCGCGGCCTGCGCGCCCTGCTCGAAGACCGGCGACGCCACCTCGATCTGGCCCTGGAACATTTCGTAGGCGAACCCCGGGCCTATGGCTTGGCGGCAGGCGTGCAGCACCTCGGCGGACGGCTCGGCGAGCAGGCGCCGGCTGTCCAGGTCGGTGATGAAATACTCTTCCTCTATACCGAAGCGCTGCACCGGCCCGGGGTCGACGGCGATCATCGGCGGCACCGGCGCTCAGCGCAGCCGGGTGACGGTCAGCGCCACCACCGCGATCCGCTCGACCCGCTCGTAGCCGGGCTTCTCCAGCTCCTCGCCGAACACGTCGGGGTCGAGTTCGCGGTAGGTCCAGCCGTAGGCGTCGCCGGCCAGCATGACCCGCGCGGCGTCCAGGAACGGGTCGTGCCCGTCGACCATCGCCACGCCGGTGTAGAGCAGCAACGTGCCCTCGCGGTTCAGGCGCGGCAACGCTTCCTCGAGGATGCGCAGCGACAATTGCTCGCCCAGCGCGCCGCCGCCATGGCGATAGGCGCGGCGCTGGCTGTCTTGCATATAGGGCGGGTTGGCCAGGATCAGGTCGAACTGGCCATCGACGCTGTCCAGCACATCGCTGTGGTAGACGCTGACGTTACGCGCCTGCGCCAGTTCGGCGTTGATCGCGCTCAGGCGCAGCGCCCGCGGGTTGATGTCCACCGCAAGCACCTGCGCTTCGTGGCGCGCCCGCGCCACCAGCAAGGCCCCCACCCCGGCCCCGCAGCCGATATCCACGGCGCGCCGCAGCGGCGTGAAGCGTTGCTGCAGGTGCGCCTCGATCAGGCTGGCGAAACGGTAGCTGTCGGGGCCGAAGAACACCGCGTCGGCCTCATCGGTGGGATACGCCGAATGCGCCAGCAGCAGCGGCCCCAGGCTCGACCAGCGCAGCGTGGCGCGCCAGCCGCCGTCCACCCGCTCGACGATCCCGGCCTGTTGCAGCTCGGCCAGCCGGGTGGCGTCGAATAGCTGGTCGTCGAAGGGCCGCGACCAGCCGAAGACCCCGCGCAAGTCCGTGGCGCGCTGGTGTTCCGGGCGCGCGTTGACCCGGCTGTGGGTCAGGGGCGTCGGGGTGACGAAGCGGTAGCCGGCCGCCAGCAGGCGCCGGCCCTGTTGCAGCAATGCCTGGTCGGCGCGCGAGCGCGTCGAATACACCAGCGGCTGCGGGCGTGAAACGGAATCGGCCATGGGCGGTTCTCCTTGGGTTGCTCAGCGCCACAGGGTGCGCAGCTCGATAAAGCGCCGGGTGGCGAACAGCCCCGCGGGGCGAAAATGCCGGTGTGGGCCGAGCCACGGCAGCAGCAACGCCCGTTGCCGCTCGGCGTCCTGCCCTGCCAGCTCGGCTTGCAGGGCGCGGGTTTCGGCATCGTCCGGGAGATCGCCGCGCGAGCGCTCCAGGCTGCTGGTGCGGCGTACTGGCGCGCTGCGCCTGGCACTGCGCCAGTCGCCGGCGATCCAGTCGTGCAGCAGCTGTTTCTCGAAGCCGCTGAACACCCCGAACATCGCCGCGCCAGGGCCTTCGATCAGTTGCCAGAACGGGCTGTCCGCGGGGTTCTGCTGGCGCTTGATCCAGCCCCGTTCCTGCAGCGCCCGCAGAAAGGCCGGGATCTGCCCGGGCTGCTCCAGCCACTGGTTGACGCTCTTGCCCTCGAAACGGCAATAGTCGGAATGCATGTACTGGCCGAAGCGCCGCTTGCGTTCGAGCATCGCCACCAGCTCGTGCTCCAGGTCGAAGGCCTGGATCACGTCGGTCGAGCCCGGGCCGAGGTCGTTCAAGCGATACCCCCGCGCCACCCGCTGCCAGTACTGGGCGGCATCCATGTCCAGCGGCTGCAACGCCTGCACCGCCTGCACGGCGCGGCGCGCATGGCCGCAACTGGCGTTGTCGATGGTCACGTGCAGGGTGAAGTAATACGGGTCGATCCCCAGTTCGCCGAGTTCGTAGGCGCTGATCAACAGATGCAGGGGCAACTGTTCGTAGCCCAGGTTGTACCCCAGCACTTCCGGCAGGCAGGTTTCGGCGCAACGGCCGAGCGCCAGTTGCACGGCGCCCTGGCGAAAGAGTTCGTCGTCCAGCCCGAAATCGCCGTCGCAGCCGTGCTCGGCCAGCAGGCGGCGATAGATCGCCACATGGTTCTGTGCCGGCTCGCCGTCGCCGAGCTCTTCCAGGTAGGTGGTCAGCAGGCCGTCGTAGCGCGGGTCCTGACCATGCGCCAGGACCCCGTACAGCCAGGCGCCGTCCACCTCCTTGGTCGGGGCGACCGCCTGGAGGAAATACAGCGCATGGGCCTTGTTGTGGAAATACCGCCGCGCGCCGCCGGCCTGGCGCTCTTGCAGATAGTCCCGGTAATCGCGTGCCACAGCGGCGCGGCGCTCTTCGAGCCACGGCAGCAATTGCGCCGGGTCTTCCGGCAGCGGCGCCAGCCCGTCGCCGGTCTGCTCCAGCTGCTCGTGCAGGAACTCCGCGGCCCGTGTCTCGGCAGCCTGGTCGTTGTCCAGCAGCAACTGGTGGTACAGGTTGCGCAGCGGTGAATCGAGCGGCGGCGTGTCGGGGCTGCCGTGCAACGAGCAGAGCTGGCTCATGGCAAGTACCTCGCTCGCGCTGGCAGGCGCAGGCCGCCGAACGCGCCCGGCGCCGTCGATGAACAGATGAAAACCCCAGCGAATGAAATGGGCATGGCAGGACTCCCCGTGCGGTGACTCGAATCAAGGCCATGTCGCGACTGCCGACACTCACCTCCCGACAGGCGCCCACTGGCGCCTGGTACACAGGAGAGCCGCAGCGGCGGAAAAAAATTCCATCAGCGTGCGGTGAGTGCCGATTACTGGTGGGCAGGTTCAGAAATACCGCAGACCATATTTTTCCTGGAGCCTGAGCAATTGCTCGGGGTCGGGTGGCGCCGGGGCGGCGCGGCGAATCAGTTCGCCGGCCTCCTTGAAGAAACCTTCCGCGCCACCCGGGGTGAAGGTCGTCAGGAACCGGCAGGGAATGTCGCCTTCGTTGCGAAAGCATTGCTCGACGCCTTGCGGCGCCACCACGTAGCTGCCGGGCCCGGCCCGATAGAGCGTCGGGCCGATCTGCATGGCCAGGTGCCCCTCGAGGATGAAATTGTTTTCATCCTCGCCGGCATGGATATGCCGGGGCACCACGCCGCCGGGTGGCAGCAGGGTTTCCATCAGCGAATAGACCCCGCCCGTATCGGAGGCGAAGACCTTGATGTTCATCCGGGCGCCGCTGGGGTGCAGGACGTGATGGCCCTCATCGGGGCGGAGCATGCGGGCGATGGTCGAATGGCGGTGCATGGTGTTCCTCCGTTGATGCCAGGCGGCGCCATGGCAAGTGCGCGGAGAATCTTAGCGAGGCGAACCCTGGTAGGATTCATGCATTTGGCCAGATGATCCATAAAAGACGCCAATATGCCGTCCCTCACTCTTATTCAGTCCCTTCCGGCCCTCGGCCTGCAGGCCCAGCGCTTCGACGCCGGCAGCGAAAGCCTGACGCAGACGCACGCCCATCGGCACGAACACGGGCAACTGGTCCTGACCCTGCGCGGGGTGGTGGCCTGCGAAGTCGCCGGCAGCCATTGGACTGTACCGCCCCATTGCGCGCTGTGGATTCCCGCCGGCCTGGCCCATCGCAGCCGCGCCTCGGCCAACGCCCGGGGCTGTTTCCTGTTTATCGATCCCGGGGTCTCGCCGCCGCTGGCGCAGCGCTGTTGCACCCTGCGTCTCAGCGCCCTGCTGCGGGAGCTGATCATCGAGTTGTGCGACGCACGCCGCGAACGCAGCCCCCGGGGCCAGGCGCTGCTGGCCGCTCTGCTGCTCGACGAACTGGCCGGCATGCCGACGGTGGACACTCATTTCCCGCTGCCGGACGACCCGCGGCTGCAACGGGTCGCCCAGGCCCTGATCGCCAATCCCGGTGACCGACGCACCCTCGGGCAGTGGTCGAGCCTGGCCGGGATGAGCGAACGCAGCCTGTCCCGCCAGTTGCTCAAGGACACCGGCATGGCGTTCGGCGCCTGGCGTAGGCAGTTGCAACTGATGGTGGCCCTGCGCTTGCTGGCCGAGGGCAAGAGCGTGCAGCAGGTCGCGGGCGAGCTGGGCTATGAGGCCGCGACCAGCTTCATCACCATGTTCAAGCAGGCCATGGGCACCACGCCAGCGCGCTACGTCTCGGCTTGGGAGCCTGTGCACAAGGGCCACCGCCACTCCCTTTCCAGGCGCGCCAGCGGGGAATTTCTGCCACGTTCAGGCGGTCTATGCTCGTCAGGGCCAGCGAACGGCGAAAGAGGACAGGACACATGCGGCGAGTGAAACACCACCATTGGGGGCTGGGGCTGCTGGCCCTGTTGCTGTGCATTGCGCTACCGGCCTTCGCCGCCCCTGCTTCCGGGCCGCAGGCCGTCGCGCGCAACCAGATGCCGCTGCTGGCCGAGGGCGCAGACCTGGACCAGCTCAACGACCGCCTCGAACTGATCCGCCAGAGCGTTTCGGCCAATGCCAACGACGACCTGCTCGCCGACCTGCGTCAGGCCGCGCTGCAGGTGCAGAAGCAGGCCGACAGCCTGATCGCCGTGCGCGCCACCGACATCGAGCGCCTGGACGACCAGCTCAAGGTCCTGGGCCCGGCGCTGCCCGACGAAGCGCCCAGCCTGACCAGCCAGCGCCAGGTGCTGAGCGCGCAAAAGGACACCCTGCTCGAAGAAGAGCGCCAGGCCAACCTGCTCAGCCAGTCCGGCCGCGACCTGGCCGCGCAGATCATCAACCTGCGCCGCAGCCTGTTCAATTCGCAGATCAGCACCCGTTCGGCGAGCCCGCTCAGCCCGGCCTTCTGGTCGACCCTGGTGCGCCCGACCGACGACGACCTGGGGCGCCTGAACAGCCTGAAACAGGAAGTCATGACCGCCTTCGAGACGGCGCTGGCCCCCGGCAACCGCGGGCTGTTCATCGCCACGCTGATCGTCGCGGCGCTGCTGGTGGTGGTCGGCCGGCGCCTGCTGGAGCGCGGGCTGACCTGGTCGATGATCCGCTGGCTGCCCGAAGGCCGCCTGCGCCGCAGCGCCCTGGCCCTGACCGTGGGGCTGACGACCATTATCACCATCAACGCCGCCGCCTCGCTGGTGCGCTGGGGGCTGGTCAACAGCGCGCCGCTGAGCGCCGATGTGCTGAACCTGCTCGGCCAGTGGCTGACCCTGCTGATTTTCTGTTCCTTCATCGTCGGCCTCGGCCGGGCCATGCTGATGCTGTCGCGGCCCTCCTGGCGCCTGCCGCCGATCCCCGACCCGATCGCCACGGCCCTGGGGCCGTTCCCGCTGATCCTGGCGCTGGCGCTGATGCTCACCGCCGGCGAAGAACGGATCAACAGCGTGATCGCCAGCAGCCTGGCCCTGACCGTGGCGGTCAACGGCCTGACGGCGCTGGTCACCGCGCTGATCTTTCTCTGCGCCCTGGTGCGCCATCGCCGCACCCGGCGACGCTTCGAGCTGGAACGCCCCGACGGCCTCGCCGGGCTGCTGCCGTTCATCGTCGCGGTGTGGGTCGCAGTGATCCTGCTCGCGCTGCTCAGCGGCTACCTGAGCCTGGCCTATTTCCTTACCGTCAAGCTGTTGTGGATCAGCGTGGTGGCCACCAGCGCCTACTTGCTGATCGCCTGTTTCGGCGACCTGTGCGAAACCCTGCTGTCGCCCAAGCAGCCCGGCGGCCTGGCGCTGGCGGCGGCCCTGGGCCTGTCGCCGCGCCACCAGGCCCAGGCCACCACCGTGCTGGCCGGCATCGGCCGCACCCTGCTGCTGTTCACCGCCGCGCTACTGGCCTTCATGCCGTCCGGGTCGACCCCGGGGGAACTGCTCGAAGGCTTTACCCAGCTGGATGTCAGCGGCAAATCCCTGGGCAACCTGAACATCGTGCCCCAGGACATGCTCCTGGCCGCCGCGCTGCTGGTCGGCGGCATGTTCGCGGTACGCGTTCTCAAGCGCTGGCTGAGCGAGCGGCTGCTGCCGGAAACCAACATGGACGCCGGCATGCGCGCCTCCCTGGTAACCCTGGTCGGCTACCTGGGCTTCGTTTCGCTGGCGATCGTGGTGATGTCCATCCTGCGCATCAACCTCACCAGCCTGACCTGGGTAGTCAGCGCCCTGTCGGTGGGTATCGGCTTCGGCCTGCAGGCGATCGTGCAGAACTTCATTTCCGGGTTGATCCTGCTCACCGAGCGGCCGGTGAAGGTCGGCGACTGGGTCAGCCTCGGCGGTGTCGAGGGCGATATCCGGCGGATCAACGTGCGCGCCACGGAAATCCAGATGTCCGACCGCTCCACGGTGATCGTGCCCAACTCCCAGTTCATCTCGCAGAACGTGCGTAACGTGACCATGGACAACGCCCTGGGCGTGGTCGGCATCACCCTGACCCTGCCCCTGGACACCGACGTGCAGCAGGTGCGCGAGCTGCTGTTGCAGGCCTATGCCGAGCATGAGGCGATCCTCACCGCGCCGGCGCCCTCGGTGTCGTTCAAGGACCTGACCAGTAATGGCCTGATCCTCAGCGCCAGCGGCTACGTGGGCAGCCCGCGCTCGGTGTCAGGGGCCCGCAGCGACCTGCTGTTCACCATCCTCGGGCGCCTGCGCGAACTGGGCATCGCCCTGTCGTCGCCGCAGAACCTGGTGCTGATCAGCGACAACCCGGACAAGCCGGCCAGCGAAACGCCGACGGCAACCCCATGACGGCAGGCCGCCGCGCCAACCGGGCCCGCGCGGCGGCAAGCCTTGAACCTGCGCGGCTGCTATCCTCGCTGCGCAGGGCCCCTGGATCATCGCGGGCGTGATGGTCACGCCGGCAACCCGGTTTCATTTTTTCTGCAAGACAAGGATCCCCATGGACGGAACAAACGACAGCCTCGCCGAGGACAATGTCCTGGAATCCCGGCGGCTTCCCGTACTGGCGATCACCATCGCCTTCCTGATCGTGGTCGCGATGTCGCTGCTGGGCATCTATGGCATCCAGGTCGTCAACAGCAAGGCCCGCGAACTGGCCCAGGCGCGGCAGACCTCGGGCAACCTGGCCTGGTCCATCGCGCAACAGGCCACCGACACCTTCGACGAAGCCAACCTGATCCTCGAGGAGTTGATCGAGCGCATCGAGGAGCCGACGCCGGCGACCCTGGCCAAGACCCAGAAGCTGTTGCAGCAGCGGGTGTTCATCACCGAGCAGTTGCACGGCCTGTTCTACTTCGACCGGGAAGGCAACTGGGTGCTGTCCTCGTTCGACTACCGGCCGCCGGGGGCGAACAACGCCGACCGCGACTATTTCCAGTTCCACCGCGAGAACGCGAGCCTGGCGCCGCACATCGGCGCCGCCCTGCGCAGCCGCACCACCGGCGATTGGGTGATCCCGTTCTCGCGCCGGGTCAACGACGCCCAGGGCCAGTTCAAGGGCGTGGTGCTGGCGACCATCAAGATGGCCTACTTCGACAAGTTCTTCGCCCGCTTCAGCATCGACGACAAGGGCGCGATCTTCCTCGCCCTGCCCCAGGGCACGCTCATCGCGCGGCGGCCGTTCGACGAAAAGCTGATCGGCACCTCGCTGGCCCGCGGCGAGATCTTCTCCGTGCATATTCCCCAAGCCCCGGCCGGCACGGTGATGGTCAAGTCGATCCTCGACGGCGTCGACCGCCTGTTCGGCTACCGGGTGCTGTACAAGTACCCGCTGGTGGTGGCGGCGGGCAATTCCCGGGAGGCGATCCTCGACAGCTGGCGCGCCGACACCTACAAGATGACCGCGATGATCGCGGTGGTGCTGGTGATCAACCTGCTGGTCGGCATCCTGCTGTTCAAGCAGATCCGCAAGGGCCTGCAAGTGGAAAGATACCTGAAGAAAGCCCGCGCGGTGCTGCAGACCCTGGTCCTGCAGGACGGCCTCACCGGGCTCGCCAACCGCCGGCACCTGGAGCGCAACCTGGAACTGGAATGGCGGCGCGCGGCCCGGCAGCGCAGCTCGATCAGCCTGATCATGCTCGACATCGACCACTTCAAGAGCTTCAACGACCATTACGGCCACGTGGCGGGCGACCATTGCATCGGCGCCGTCGCCAAGGCCATCGGCCAGTGCGTGCGGCGGCCTTCGGACCTGGCGGCGCGCTACGGCGGCGAAGAATTCGTCATCCTGCTGCCGGACACCGAGGCCGGCGGCGCCTATGTCCTGGCGGAAAGCCTGCGGCTGGCGGTCCAGGCGCTGGCGATCGAGCACAGCGAAAATCCCGCCGGAGTGGTGACCATCAGCCTCGGCGTGTACACCTGCGTGCCCACCTCCAGCGACTTCCAGACCCTGCTGACCCAGGCCGACTCGGCGCTGTACATGGCCAAGCGCGGCGGCCGCAACCAGACGGTGCCGCTCGCCTGAACCGCAGGCCGTACCCCGGCGCCTGGCGTCTCAGCCAGCCAGCGCGCCGCGTTCCTCTAACAGGCGCACGAACTGGGTCAGGCTGCGCGAGACCGTGCCGCGGCGCCAGATCAGCCAGGTCTGCAGGAAACGGAACGGCTGCGCCAGTTGCCAGATGCTCACCGTGGCGCAGCCCGGCATGCTGTCGAGCATGCTGCGGGGCATCAGCGCCAGGCCGGCGCCGGCGCTGACGCAGGCCAGCATGCCGTGGTAGGACTCCATTTCGTGGATCTTGCCCGGCACCGCAGCGTCTTCGCTGAACCAGCGTTCGAAGTGATGGCGGTAGGAACAGTTGGCGCGAAAGGCGTAGATGCTCTCGCCGTTGACGTCGCGCCCGCGGGTGATGGGCGCATGCCCCAGCGGCGCGATGATGACCATTTCCTCATCGAACACCGGCACGCCTTCCAGGCTCGGGTGCGGCACCGGCCCATCGACGAAGGCCGCGGCCAGGCGCCCGGACAGCACCCCGTCGATCATGGTCCCGGAAGGCCCGGTGGACAGGTCCAGCTCGACCTTGACGTGCTTCTGGTTGTAAGCCGCGAGCAGCGCCGGGATCCGCACCGCGGCGGTGCTTTCCAGCGAGCCCAGGGAAAACGGGCCCTGGGGTTCGTCGCCGGCCACCGTCAGCCGCGCTTCCTGGACCAGTTCGAGAATGCGCCGGGCGTAGTCGAGAAAACTCCAGCCGGCCGGCGACAGGCGCAGGCGGCTTTTCTCGCGGATGAACAGCTCCACCCCCAGGTCCTGCTCCAGCTGCTTGATCCGCGTGGTCAGGTTGGACGGCACCCGGTGGATGAGTTGCGCCGCCGCGCTGATGCTGCCCTGCTCGGCGACCGCCTTGAAGATTTCCAGCTGGACCAGATCCACGTCATTCTCCATTCGTGAAAGAAAGGCTCTCCATTATTCAGTTTTCATAAGCCCTGCACCAGCCTAACCTGCAGCCATTCCCAGCCCCACAGGACGCTGCCATGACCCCGGTTTCCAGCCAGACCCACGCCCTTTCCATCAACCCGGCCACCGGCGAACAGATCGCCCATTACCCCTATGCCAGCGCCGAAGCGCTGGACGCCACCCTCGCCCGCACCGCCAGTGCCTTCGCCCAGTGGCGCCGTACTCGCCTGGAGCAACGCAGCGCGCTGCTGCTGGCCCTGGCCGACGCCCTGCGCGACAACGCCGAGGCCATGGCCCGCAGCATCACCCTGGAAATGGGCAAGCCGATCGCCCAGGCCCGTGGCGAGATCGAAAAATGCGCCCAGCTCTGCCAGTGGTACGCCGCCGAAGGCCCGGCCATGCTCGCCGCGGAACCGGCCCCGGTACCCACCGGCCAGGCGCGCATCGAGTACCGGCCGCTGGGGCCGATCCTCGCGGTGATGCCGTGGAACTTCCCGATCTGGCAGGTGCTGCGCGGCGCCGTGCCGACCCTGCTGGCGGGCAATACCTATGTGCTCAAGCACGCGCCGAACGTCATGGGCAGCGCCTACCTGCTGCTGGAAGCCTTCCAGCGCGCCGGGTTCCCCCAGGGCGTGTTCGAGGTGCTCAACGTCACCCCGGACGGCGTTTCCCAGGCCATCGCCGACCCGCGGATCGCCGCCGTGACCCTGACCGGCAGCGTGCGCGCCGGGATGGCCATCGGCGCCCAGGCCGGCGCGGCGCTGAAGAAGTGCGTGCTGGAACTGGGCGGTTCCGATCCCTTTATCGTGCTCGACGACGCCGACCTGGACGCCGCCGTGCAGGCCGCGGTGATCGGCCGCTACCAGAACACCGGGCAGGTCTGCGCCGCCGCCAAGCGGCTGATCGTCGAGCAAGGGGTGGTCGCGGCCTTCACCGAGAAATTCGTCGCCGCCACCCGCCAGCTGGTGGTCGGCGACCCGCTGGCCGACGCCACCTACATCGGCCCCATGGCGCGCTTCGACCTGCGCGACGAGCTGCATGAGCAGGTGCAGGCCACCCTCGGCGAAGGCGCGAGCCTGTTGCTGGGCGGCGCCAGGGCGGAGGGCCCGGGCAACTTCTACCCGCCCACGGTGCTGGCCGGGGTCACCGACCAGATGACCTCGTTCAAGCAGGAACTGTTCGGCCCGGTGGCCTCGATCATCACCGCCCGGGATGCCCGGCACGCGCTGGAACTGGCCAACGACAGCGAGTTCGGCCTGGCGTCGACGATCTATACCGCCGATGTCGAACGGGCCGAGCGCCTGGCCGCCGAGCTGGACACCGGCGGGGTGTTCATCAACGGCTATTGCGCCAGCGACCCGCGGGTGACCTTCGGCGGCGTGAAGAAAAGCGGCTTCGGCCGCGAGCTGTCGCACTTCGGCGTGCGCGAGTTCTGCAACGCGCAGACGGTGTGGCTGGACCGCCACTGATCGCCCCTGGCGGAACGCGCCGCACGCTCCGCCAATCAACCATCCGTCGCGCTGCGGGCCACTGCGCTTCAACTTTTGCGTGGCGGTTGTTCTCCCAATAGATGTCAGGCCGGGTGAAACCCGGCCACCGCTCCCGCATGGGTTGCTACCCGACATCGACAGGAGAACACCGATGACTGACTACCCCAGACCACCCTTCCCGCCCCAGGCCCAACCGGTGCCCGGCAGCCAGCAGCAGATGCAGCCGCAGCCCGATTGCGGCGAACGCAGCTACACAGGCTCGGGCCGCCTGGCGAACAAGATCGCCCTGATTACCGGGGCCGACAGCGGCATCGGCCGCGCCGTGGCCATCGCCTTCGCCCGCGAGGGGGCGGACGTGGCCATCGCCTACCTGGACGAACACGAGGACGCCCGCGAAACCGCGCGCTGGGTCGAGGCCGCCGGCCGCCAATGCCTGCTGCTGCCCGGCGACCTGGCGCAGCAGTCGGTGTGCCAGGACGTGGTCGAGCGCACGGTGGCGCAGTTCGGGCGTATCGACGTGCTGGTCAACAACGCGGCCTACCAGATGACCTACTACGAGCTCGAAGACATCAGCGACGAGGAATGGCTGAAGACCTTCGACATCAACATCACCGCCATCTTCCGCCTGTGCAAGGCGGCCCTGCCGCACATGGCCCCCGGCAGCTCGATCATCAACACCAGCTCGATCAACTCTGATACGCCCAAGCCGACCCTGCTGGCCTATGCCACCACCAAAGGCGCGATCGCCAACTTCAGCGCCGGCCTGGCGCAACTGCTGGGCAAGCGCGGGATCCGCGTCAACAGCGTGGCACCCGGCCCGATCTGGACGCCGCTGATCGTCTCGACCATGCCCGAGGAACAGGTCAGCCACTTCGGTGAGAACACCCCGCTGGGCCGTCCGGGGCAGCCGGTGGAAGTGGCGCCGATCTACGTGCTGCTGGCGTCCGACGAGGCCAGCTACATCTCCGGCACCCGCTATGGGGTGACGGGGGGCAAGCCGATCCTCTAGCCGCGCCTGGCCGGTGGCCGCGTCCCCCGACGCGCCGCCACCGGCCATCCCGAGGGGCCCTCGACAGGACGCCGCCTTATGAAACGCAACAAACAGCGCGCGACCATCATCTGCTGCCAGGGCCTGCAGTGGCTGTATGTGCGCAAGGCCAACGCCTTCTGGACCCTGCCCGGCGGCAGGATCGAGCACGGCGAATCCCCCGCGCAAGCCGCCTGGCGCGAGTTGCGCGAAGAGACCGGGATGCACGCCGACGACCTGCGATTCCTCATGCTGTACCGCAGTGGCGACGCGGTGCACTACGTGTTCCAGGCGCGCCTGGGCGACTGGGAACGGGCCGCGCCGCACAGCGAGATCGCCGACTGCCAGTGGGAGCGGGTCGACCGCCTGCCGCAGGTGAAACGACGCATTCGCAAACTGATCGAATCGGTGCGCGGGCAGTACCCCGAATTGCCCGCAGAGTGAGCGCGGCGCAGGCGGCAAGCGGCCACCATTTACACCTCGGCGTCAGCATCTAGTCTTAAGTGCCTCCCCTCTGCTGACAGGAGAAGTGAATGGACACCCTCAGCAAGCTCGAACTCGAAACCGTGCTTTCCAGCCGCTTGCCGCACTGCACGATCAACTGCCTGATCAATGGCGATGGCAGCTTGTCCGTCGAGGTCACGGGCCCCGCTGCCGATCAGTTCACGATCGCCAACATAGAACGCTCCCACTACCGCGGCGAAGAGGGCGTCAACCGTCTGGCCCGCGAGATCCTGCAGGAAATGGTCCTGGCCCGGCAGGCCTCGCATACGCTTTAGATAGCCGGCTCCGTAGTGTCGCAGAGGTCGCCGAAACGCCTTATCCCTTGCTGTGTTCCGCGGACGTCGGGCCCGTCCCGGGCTTGATCCCGCGCGGCCCGGCGAAACCCCAGGCGATCAGGCCGAGGATCGGGAAAATCACGATGCCGAGAAACCAGGCGACCTTGACGCCATCGCTCTTTTCGCTGCGAAAGACGCTGACGATCGCCCAGAGGTCGACGAGGATGAGGATCACCGCGAAGGCAATCCAGAAGTAGCTGATCGGGTCTGACATGATCGTACCCTCCGGTGGGATGTTGGCCCGCCGCTATCGACAGCACTATCCGCGGGGGCGGATGCAGGGCCAGGTATCTGTTTGGAAAGGCCTCGCGCGCCGGGGTGCGGTCCACTGGACGAATGGTCTGCCGCGCCCTCAGTCGTAAGCGATGATCGACAGCTTGCCGTTGCGCTCGATGACCGCGAACCTGATCTGTTCGAGGCGCGTCAGCCCCTGGGTGGTGCGCGCCGCTTCGAGTATGTCCGCCTCCACCAGCCGCGCCTGGCGCATGCGTGCGCGCAGCAGCCGGCCGTGCTCGACGATCACCGTCGGGCCGCCATCGATCAGCCGCGCGAAGCCGCCGAAGCGCAGCTTGAGCAACGACAGGCCGACGTCGATGGCGATCAGCGTGACGATCACCAGCACCGCGTTGGTCATGGAGAAGTCTTCGCCCAGCAGCGCCTGCTGGGTCGCCTCGCCGATCACCATCAGCAGCACCAGGTCGAAGGTGGTCAGCTCCGCCAGCGAACGACGCCCGGCGATCTTGAACAGCACCATCAGCACCAGATAGATACACGCCGCGCGCAGGACCGAATCCATGGCAACTCCTAGGGATAGATGAACTGGGAAATCGTCAGCGGCAGGCTGCCGGCCAGGGTCACCCGGCTCTCATGCGGCCCCATGCCGATGCTGCGCAGCGTCAGGTACAGCCGCGCCTGGCCGTCGCGGTCGGCCTGCACCCACAGGCGCATGCCGGCTCCCGCAGCGCTCGCCCGCAGCGGGTCCGGTTGCATGGTCTCCACGCTGAAGCCCTGCAACAGCTCGCCGGCGATCTCCAGCTCCAGCCGTTGCCCCGGGGAGCCGCGCATGTGCAGGGTCAGCGCGTCGGTCGAGCCGTTGCGCAGGAAACGCTGGTACTCCACGCGCAGGCGGCCATCGGCGCTGCTGATGTCGCGGTCGCTGAGTGGCCCCCGGGAAAACGCCCCGGCCAGGGTCGCCAGCACGATCAGCACCAGGGCGTACCAGCCCAGGCGCTCGAACCGCCAGACCTTGCGCTGCAGGGCCATGTCTTCGCGCACCGGCTGCTGGCGCGGGCGCAGGTCGTCTTCGGCGGAATCGTCCATTGCCCCTCCTAGGCCCGTTCGCCCTTGAGCGCGGCGCGGTGAAAACGCATCACCTGGCGCAGGCCATGCAACGCCGCCTGTTGCTGTACGCTCTCGCGCGGGCCGAAGAAGCGTTCCCTGCGGGTGAACAGCGCCACTTGGCCGCCGAGCGCGAAGGCCCAGGCGAAGCACACGGTGCCCGCCGGGATGCCATCGACATCGTCGGGGCCCAGCAGCCCGGTGGTGGCCACCGCTACCGTGGCCGGGCTGTCGTGCAAGGCGCCCAGGGCCATTTCCCGCGCCACCTCGCAACTGGTGAGGTTGAAGGTCGCGATGGTCTGCGGGCGGACGTCGAGCAGGCGCTGCTTGGCCTCGGCCGAATACACCACATAGCCGCTGTCGACCCACTCGCCGCTGCCCGGCACCTGGGCCAGCAGGGTCACCATCGCGCCGGCCGTGCAAGACTCGGCGGTGGTCAGCAGCAGGCGCTGCTGGCGCAGGTAGTCCACCACCCGTTCAACCTCGTTCATGGCGCCTCCGCCGTCGTCGCTGTTCTGGGTTGACCGCGGGCCCCCGGGCAGCGTTCGGTCGGCGTTTGGCTGCGAGAGGCAAGCGGTCAGCGACGGTCGTCGGACAGCGGGGTCGGTTCGTCGGCCGGCGGCAGGTCCGGGTCTGTCGGCCGCTCCACCTCTGTCTCGGGCACCTCGTCGGTGCGGTCGCCATTGACGTTGGGATCGGTCACCGGGTCGTGGCGGCGGACCGGTTGTTCGGGATCGGTGTCGGGAGCCCGGGGCTCATCGGGTTCGGGTCGGGAAGGAATCATGCTGCACCTCGCTACGGGCCGGGCGAATCCGGACCTTGTCGGTTAGGCAGCGCCCGATGCCTGGGGGTGCAAGGCAAGGGATGAACGGTCGAAGGGACGGCCCATGGGGGGCGACCGATTGAAAAACATGATCGCTGGGAGCCGGTGGCGCGCGGCGATCCAACGGTTTTTCCGCTGTTTATTTTTGCAGTCCCGGTGCAAACGGCCCGGTCGAATTTTTTACCAATGCCTGGAAAACCCGTCGCCGGCTACCCGGGCCCTCACCCGGCATCCGCGGCCCGCACCCGATCCCGCAGAACAAGGAACCTGTCATGTACAGCCCGCACCAGCGCTTTCAACTGCGCGCCTGCCGCGCCTTCGCCCTCGAACAGAACCAGCGCCTGTTCCGCCACGCCTGTGCGCTCAGCGCCCAGGCCTTCGCCCTGCTGGACGACGCCCGGCTCGATAGCGAGACCTTCGAGCAGTACCGCCACCTGCGCGACAAGGCCGAAGCCCGGTTCCAGGAAGCGATCGAACACCTGCGCCTGATCAACCGCGACTTCGCCGACCAGGAACCCCGCACACCCCGCCACTACCCACCCAAGCCACTGCCCCTACAACACACCGGCCGCTAACGCGCCAGCGGCCCCCTGCCCTGTAGCTCTGTAACCCTGTAGCCGCTGTCGAGCCTTAGCGAGGCTGCGATCGCCTGCGCAGCAGGCGCCAACCCTGCCAACGCGGTCCTCCAGACAAACCCGGGACTCAGGCCTTGCGGCAACTGCGTTGCCGATCGCAGCCTCGCTGGCGCTCGGCAGCGGCTACAAAAGCCCGTCTGGCCCTGCCCAGGTAACTCACAGTCCTGTAGCCGCTGTCGAGCCTCAGCGAGGCTGCGATCGCCTGCAAAGCAGGCGCCAAACCAGGCGACGCGGTCTTCAAGATCGCACGCGAGCTCAAGCCCCCGGATTGGTCAGCTGGATATACAGCGACCACACCCCGAGCAGCAGCCAGAAGCAGGCGAAGATCCAGGGCGTGCGCAGGGAAAACAGCAGCGACTTCTGATAACCCTTGTGGGTCGACTCGCGCTCGCAGAACAGCGGCGATTCGTCGTAGGCCAGGCCCATCACCGGCTCGCTGCGCAGCAACTGGGCCTGCTTGAAATACCAGTGGTCGATGATGTCGTAGGCCGCGCGGATGCCCGGCCAGGCGTTGAGCGAGCTGAGGATCCCGAGCAGCGCCAGGAACGGCGGCACCGCCAGGGTGAACAGCTTGCCCCATTCCGGGTTGAGGTTGCCCATGGACGAGGTGAAGGCGATCACCAGGAAGGATTGCGCGGCCAGGTAGGCATCCGTGCGATTGGCCAGGATGCTGGTTTCGTACTGGATTTCGCGGCGGTAGAAATCCAGGCGCTCCTTGGGCGAGCCGAACATCTGTGCGTTGTGTTCGCTCAAGGGGCTGTCGTCGCGGTGGGAAAGCAGGATTCTGGGCACGGGCGGGTCTCGACGTCGGATGGGACAAGGCAGGCGCGTGGCGCGATCCGTCATGGACCCGGGCCATGCAGCGTCTTAGGTCGGCGGCCCGGGCCAGGGTTCATTTAAATTTCCCCGTCGCAGGGGCCGCCCGTCGTCCCTTGTCGATCGACGGAAACCTTCGCCACGGCCCGGGCTCCACCGTAAGGCCTGGCCGCGCGATGCGGCCCCCACCGGGAGGACATCCGATGACAGAGCACATCGTGCATTTCCATTGCCAGATCGACCAGGGCACCACCGAGCGCTTTCGCGACAGTTGCCTGGAAGCGATCGAACAAGGCGCCAGCTCGCTGCTGCTGAATCTGTCCACCACCGGCGGCAGCACCAATTTCGGCTTCACCCTCTACACCTTCCTCAAGTCGCTGCCGGTGCCGCTGTGCGCGATCAACGCCGGCAACATCGAGTCGATGGGCATCATCATGTTCCTGGCCGCCAACCGGCGGATCACCACGCCCCACTCGCGCTACCTGATCCACCCGATGAACTGGTACTTCAGCCAGAGTTCGGTGGACCACCAGCGCCTGCGCGAATACCTCTCGAGCCTGGACAACGACCTGGCGCGCTACGTGAAGATCTACGAGCTGGAAACCGCCGAGGCGGCGACCCAGCTGGACATCTTCAAATGCCTGTCGGCCGAGGAAAAAGTCATCGCCGCCCACGAGTCGCTGGCCTACGGCATCGCCCACGAAGTGCGCCAGGTCGTCTTCGCCGACGACGTCAAGCACTGGAAGGTCGGCGGCGGCTGAACGCCCCGCCCGGCCGTTTCAGCCGACCTTGTCGTTGTCCTGCTCGGGGGTCTCGATACCCAGCTCGGTGCTCTCATGCCTGTCTTGCGCCGGGGGCATCGGACGAGTGGGGGGACGCTGATGCTTGGGCGCTGGAGGCTGATCGGTGGCGCGCCCGGGGTAGCCGGGCATGCCGTGGGCGTCCTGCGGTTCGAGGGCCTCGGGCGTGCGGGTGCGGTCGGTGGGCGGAGCAGCGGGAGAGCGAGTCATAGACACCTCGGTAATGGCCTGGGCGACAGTGCCCTGTCCCTGGTTCGAGGGCATCGCCGAGCCGAGGTGCGAGGCAATGGATGAACGGCGCTGCGCCGCGCCATCCGGCAGTCCGCTGGAACATCCGCCGCTGCCGGGCGTCTTCCGCGAGGGAGCCGCCGCTTCGAGCTTGCCGCCTGCGCACCATAAGGAGGACCGCGTTGATGACGCTAAAGAGAACCGCGTTGAGGGCTCTTAAGAAAACCACGTCGAGGACTCTTAAAAAAACCTCGTTGAGGACTCTCCCCCCACCCCGGATTCGCTCGCGATGAGTTTCATCGCCTGGGTCGCGGTACTGGGCGCGGTGCTGCTGATCCTTGCGCTCACCTCCTCCTACCTGCGCTGGATGCCGATCACCACCTCGGTGGTATGCCTGGCGCTGGGCGTCGCCATCGGCCCCGCCGGCCTGGACCTGCTGCGCCTGGATGTGCACCAGGCCGCGGGATGGATGGAGCACCTGAGCGAAGTCGCGGTGCTGTTCTCCCTGTTCGTCAGCGGTCTCAAGCTGCGCCTGCCGCTCGGCCATCGCAGCTGGCGCATCGCCTTTGGCCTGGCCGGCCCGGTGATGCTGCTGTCGATCGCCGGCGTCGCCCTGCTGCTGCATTACGCCCTGGAGCTGCCCTGGGGCGCGGCGGTGCTGATCGGCGCGATCCTCGCCCCCACCGATCCGGTGCTGGCGACGCTGGTCCAGGTCAGCGACGCCGGGGACTACGACCGGGTGCGCTTCGGCCTTTCGGGCGAGGCCGGGCTGAACGACGGCGTGGCGTTTCCCTTCGTGATCCTCGGCCTGTTGCTGACCCGCCAGGGCGGCGAGCACAGCGCCTGGTTCGCCGACTGGGCCCTGGTCAGCCTGCTGTGGGCGGTGCCCGCGGGGCTGCTCAGCGGCTACTGGATGGGCCGTGGCCTGGGCCACCTGACTCTGCACCAGCGGATCAAGCACGCGGACAGCACGGGGTCGCCGAACGACTACCTGACCTTCGCCCTGATCGCCCTGGCCTATGTGGTCGCGGAACTGCTCCACGGCTACGGTTTTCTCGCGGTGTTCGCCGCCGCCCTGGGCCTGCGCCAGGCCGAGGTGCACTCCAGCGACCACGCCCATGCGCCGGCCGAGCACCTGGTGCAGCCGGTGATCGACCATCAGCATGTCGCCCCGCACCAGGCGGTACGGGGCGATGTCGACGCCCTGCAGGAAACCCAGGTGGCGGCGGGCATCATGCTCGGCGACATGCTGGCCTTCGGCGGCCTGGTGGAACGGGCCATGGAAGTGTTCCTGGTGACCCTGCTCGGCGTGGTGCTGGTGGCCCACTGGGACTGGCGCGCGCTGCTGGTCGGCGCCCTGCTGTTCCTGCTGATCCGGCCGCTGAGCGTGCTGCTGATGCCCTGGGGCACGCTGCTCGACAGGCGCCAGCACCTGCTGCTCGGCTGGTTCGGCATCCGCGGCATCGGCAGCTTCTATTACCTGTTCTACGCCCTCAACCATCAGCTCGACCCGGCGCTGGCCGCTACCGGCAGCGACCTGACCCTGTCGGTGGTGGCTCTGAGCATCCTGGTCCATGGCCTGAGCACCCAACCGATGCTGGCGCGCTACGAACGCAGCAAGCGCGCTGCCGGCGACTGAGCAGCCAGCAGAATGCAAGACCGCGCAAGCGCCCGCCATGCAGCTTGCACGAAGCCCCAGTCGCGGCCAATAGGCCAAGCCATTGATTTTCCTTGGGTTGCTCCGCATCAGCCATCTGGCACGGCCCCTGCAATCTTCATTGTCAACAAGGGCGGCAGCGACCGTCCCATCTCCCGTGACAGCCAGAGGAATCACCATGAACGCCATCGACCTGCTGATCAGCGACCACGAACGCGTCAAGACGCTCCTGACCCAACTGAGTGAGTCCACCGAGCGCGGTATCAAGAAGCGCACCGAGCTGTTGAACAAGCTGGAAATCGAGGTCACCGTGCACACCCAGCTGGAAGAACAGATCCTCTATCCGGCCTTCAAGAAGGCCGGCGGCAAGGAACAGCAGGTGATGTACTACGAGGCCAAGGAAGAACACCGCACCGTCGACTCGCTGGTGCTGCCGGACCTGAAGAACACCGATCCCTCGACCCCGGAATTCGCCGGTCGGGTGAAGGTGGTCAAGGAATTGCTGGAGCATCACATCGAGGAAGAAGAACGCGAGATGTTCCCGCAGGCCAGGAAGCTGCTGGGCAAGGCGACCCTGGAGCAACTGGGCGCGGAAATGGAAGCGCTCAAGGCCGAATACAAGAAGGCGGCCTCGCACCTGGCGGCCTGATCCCCTTCCCTCACCCTGGCGAGCCCTTTTCCCCTTGGTTCGCAGGCCCGGCCTCAGCGCCGGGCTTTTTATGCCCAGCGTTTATGCCCGGCGTGTCGCTCAGCGGCGACGCCGGCGCGTGCCCAGCTCGATCCAGGTCGGCGCGTGGTCACTGGCATGGGGTTCGTTGCGCACCCAGGCATCGACCCCGGCCTGCTTCAGGTAAGGCGCCAGTTCGCGGTTGAGCAGCAGGTGATCGATGCGCAGTCCCGAGTTACGGGGCCAGTGCTGGCGGAAATAATCCCAGAAGGTATAGACCCGCTCCTGCGGGTACAGCGCGCGCAAGGCGTCGGTCCAGCCGAGCTCCAGCAGGCGCCGGTAGCAGTCGCGGCTTTGCGGTTGCAGCAACGCGTCCTTGAGCCAGGAGCGCGGGTCATAGATGTCCAGGTCGGTGGGCACCACGTTGTAGTCCCCCGCCAGCACTACCGGGTGCCCGTTGTCGCACAGGGTCGCGGCATGCGCGATCAGGCGTTCGAACCAGGCCAGCTTGTAGGCGAATTTCGGCCCCGGCTGCGGGTTGCCGTTGGGCAGGTACAGGCACCCCACCAGCACGCCGTGGACCGCCGCCTCCAGGTAACGGCTCTGCGGGTCGTCCTCGGTCCCCGGCAAGGCGCGGCGGATCTCCAGCGGCTGGGCCCCGCGGGCCAGGATCGCCACGCCGTTCCACGACGCCTGGCCCAGGTGCAGGCTGCCGTAGCCGGCCTGTTCCAGCGCCGCCGCGGGAAAGTCCCGGTCGGCGGCCTTGAGCTCCTGCAGGCAGACGATATCCGGGCGCTCGCGGGCCAGCCAGGCCAACAGGTTCGGCAGGCGCGCACGGATGCCGTTGAGGTTGAAGGTGGCAATCTTCAAGGCTTTCATCGCAGGCCCTCGGCAGTGGCATGGGGTTGGCTGGGGCACGGGGGCCTCCCTGTGACAGACCCGCGCCCGGCGTCGGAGGTCGTCGCGAGCGACCGCCGGTCATGCCCGAGCGCACTCCGCCGGAAAGTTTGAACCTGCCGCCGCGCCGGGTTTTCCACATGGACATAGGGGCTGGCCCGGCGCATCGGCAGGGCGATTGCCCGGCATTGCCGAACAGGAGGCCTGTCGTGAAAGCACATCTGATCAAACTGCTGACCCAGCCGGACGATGCCTGGGTCGCCATTCGTAGTGAAGAAGAACAGCACCCCCGCCAATACCTGCCGCACCTGCTGCTCTGGACCCTGCTGCCCAGCCTGTGCCTGTTCATCGGTGCGACCTGGACCGGCTGGAGCCTGGCCGACAGCGAGCGCGTGCGCCTGAGCCCGGCCAGCGCCCTGCAACTGAGCGTGCTGCTGTACCTGGCGACGCTGTTCGGCACCTGGCTGATGGGCGTGTTCGTGCGCTGGATGTCGCGCTCCTTCGAGGCCCGGCCGACGCTGAACCAGTGCATCGGCTTTGCCGCCTACACCGCGACGCCGTATTTTCTCGCCGGCCTCGTCGCGCTGTACCCCAACCGCTGGCTGGCGGCGATCACCCTGTTGCTGGCCAGCGCCTACGCCAGCTACCTGCTGTTCGTCGGGCTGCCGAAGTTCATGCGCCTGAACCAGGACCGCGGCCTGCCCTATGCTGCCTCGGTGTGGGGCGTCGGCCTGCTGGTGCTGGTGACGGTGCTGGTGGGCATGATCCTGCTGTGGTTCAACCTGCTGTCCCCGGAGTACCTGCGTCCGCAGGCCCTTCCTTGAGGTCCGCCGAGGCCGGCGCCAGGGCTTGCGCCAGGGCCTCGATCAATTGCAGCTGGGTGTAGGGCTTGGGCACCCGCGGCAGGGTCGCCGCCAGCCCTTCCACGCGCTGGGTGTAGCCGCTGGCGAGAATGATCGGCAGGTCCGGGCGCAACAGGCGCACGGCGCTCGCCAGTTGCCCGCCGTCCATCTGCGGCATCGCCATGTCGGTGATCATCAGGTCGATCGCTGGATACTCCTGGAAGCGTTGCAGCGCCTGCACCCCGGACACCGCACAGAGCACCTGGTGGCCGAGGTCTTCGAGCAGCAGCGTGGTGCTGGTCAGCACCAGGCTGTCGTCGTCGACCACCAGCACGCACAACGGCTCCTGCTTCACCTCGATCTCCGGGGGCGGCGGTGCGACGCGCATCGCCTGGGTCGCCAGCGGCAGCCACAGCTCGGCGGTGGTGCCCTGGCCCTTGCGGCTCTTGAGGATCAGCCGGCCGCCCAGTTGCTCGGCCAGGCCATGCACCATCGACAGCCCGAGGCCGGTGCCCTTGCCTACACCCTTGGTGGTGAAGAACGGGTCGGCCGCCGAGGCCAGCGTCTGCTCGTCCATGCCTTCGCCGCTGTCGATCACGCTCAGGCGCACGAAATGCTCATGGGGCAGGTTGATGCTGGACGCCTGGGCCCGGTCGCCCAGCTCGGCCCGCAGTTCGATGGTGCCACCACCCGGCATCGCATCGCGGGCGTTGGTCGCCAGGTTGAGCAACGCCAGCTCCAGCTGGTTGACGTCGGCCAGCACCGTCGGCAACGCCTCGGGCAAGCGGTTGAGAATCGTCACCTGGGGGCCCAGGGAACTGCGCAACAGGCCGCTGAGGTTTTTCACCAGGTGCGGCAGGTCCACCGGTTCGCTCTTCAGTTCCTGGCGCCGGGCGAAGGCCAGCATGCGCTGGGTCAGCGAAACCCCGCGCTCGGCGCCGAGCGCGGCGTTGTCCAGCAGGCGCGCGAGCCTGCCCGGGTCGTCGATGCGCTTGCGCGCCAATTCCAGGTTGCCGAGGATCACCGTCAGCAGGTTGTTGAAGTCGTGGGCGATACCGCCGCTGAGCTGGCCGATGGCTTGCAGTTTCTGCGCCTGGAACAGCGCCTCGCGGGCCCGCTCCAGTTCCTGTTGCGCCTGCACCGCCTCGCTGATGTCGCGGGTGACCTTGGCGAATCCCAGCAACTGGCCGCTGTCGCTGCGGATCGGGTCGATGATCACATGGGCCTGGAACTGCGTGCCGTCCTTGCGTACCCGCACGCCCTGCTTCTCGAACCGGCCTTCGCGCAGGGCCGTCTGCAGCGCCCGCTCGGGCTCGCCGGCGGCGCGGTCCTGCTCGCTGTAGAAACGCGAGAAATGCTGGCCGATGATCTCTTGCGGCAGGTAGCCCTTGATCCGCTGCGCGCCCAGGTTCCAGCTGCTCACGCGGCCTTCGGGGTCGAGCATGTAGAGGGCGTAGTCGGTGACGCTCTGCACCAGCAGGCGGAACTGCTGTTCGCTCTGCTTGAGGGTCTCCTCGGCGATCTTGCGCTCGGTCAGGTCGCGGGTGATCTTGGCGTACCCCAGCAACTCCCCGCTGCTGTCGCGGATCGGGTCGATCACCACATGGCACCAGAAGCGCGTGCCGTCCTTGCGCACCCGCCAGCCCTCGCCTTCGAAACGCCCTTCAGTGAGCGCAGTGTGCAAGGCGCGTTGCGGCAGGCCGGCCGCGCGGTCCTCGGCGGTGTAGAAACAGGAAAAATGCGTACCGAGGACTTCCGCTTCCTGATACCCCTTGAAGCGCCGGGCCCCGGCATTCCAGCTGGTGACGATGCCCTGGGGATCGATCATGTAGATCGCATAGTCGACCACCGCCTCGACCAACAGACGAAAACGCTCGTCATCCAGAACTTTTCGGGGCTGATCCGTCATATCGCTCTCCGCCAGGCAAGGTGCTTTCTTATTGTTCTATCGAGGCACACAGGAACGAAGGGCCGGGCACCGGCTCACAGCAACGGCCCGGCCCACCGCGAGTTAGACCGATCGGCCTGTCGCGTCTCCAATTGAAAATACAACTCGATCCTTCGGGCACTATAAACAGCTTCAATCTTGGACAATGCCCCGCCGGCAATCGATCCCTTGCCCGGCGCATCCGCGAAAAACCGTCCCGGCGCCCGGCCCGCTGACTCACGTCCGAGGCAACCGCCGGGCAGCGCCATGGAACCCTGGCCGCCGGGCGATTTTCCAAATTCAGGCAGGACTTCACGACCTCGACCGCCCGTAACCGGGCTTGCCGGGGCTCCCCGAGCCAGGAAGAGGGATCGCCATGAATACCCCCACGCTTGTGTGTCTTGCCGCGGTTGCCCTGGGCAGCGGCGGCGCTTTCGCCCAGAGCTGCGACGTGGTCACCCGTTCGCAGAGCAGCGATGTCCCCGGTGTCGACACCCACACCTGTTATCTCTTCGAAGGCATGCCGGCCGACGCCATCGCCTGGTCGTGCAGCAACGAGAGCAAGGGCACCCTGGCCAGCCGGAAGGAAAAGGTCGCGTCTTGCGATGAGTCCTACCTCGCCGTCTGCCGGGCGCGCCTGACCCAGGAGGCACTGGCCAACCCCCGCGCCACCGACAGCGACCCGCGCGGCTCGTCCGTGAACATTCCCGACAAGGCACGGGTGGTGACCTTTTATTACCAGGCGCAAGACCTCAAGCAGGCCCGCACCGACTGTGAAACGGCCGGTGGCCGCTGGCAGTGGAAATGAGCACGGCGCGGCCGGCGGCAGCAAGCCTGACAACGCATTCAGACGAGGACGACGCATCCATGAACAGGACAGAACGATTCAACCGCGAACTGGCGAACAACGCCCGGCTGTTCGCCGAGGCCGACCGCCTGGACGTCGCGGCCTATGAGCTGCTCAATACCGACCAGGTCGACGACGACCGCCTCGCCCTGTTCAGCAACGCCAAGCAGCTGGCAAACGAAAAATACCTGCAGGCCCGCAACGACTGGCTGCGCATCAAGCAACTGATGGAAGAACCCTGACGCCCTGCCCCGCCCCTGTAGCCCTGTAGCCGCTGCCGAGCCTCAGCGAGGCTGCGATCGACTGCGCAGCAGGCGCCCAAACCAGCCAACACGGTCCCCCAGACAAACCCGGGACTCAGGCCTTGCGGCAACTGCGTTGCCGATCGCAGCCTCGCTGGCGCTTGGCAGCGGCTACAAAAGCCGCGCCTGCCCCTCCGCCAGCACCCCGCCTGTAGCCGCTGTCGAGCTTTAGCGAGGCTGCGACCGACTGCGCAGCAGGCGCAAACCAGCCAACGCGGTCCCCCAGACACACCCGGGACTCAGGCCTCACGGCAACTGCGTTGCCGATCGCAGCCTCGCTGGCGCTCAGCAGCGGCTACAAACACCGCGCCGGCGCTGTAACCCTGTAACCCCCGTAGCCGCTGTCGAGCCTTAGCGAGGCTGCGATCGACTGCGAAGCAGGCGCCAAACCAAACGACGCGGCCCCTCAGCCACACCCGGGACTCAGGCCTCGCGGCAACTGCGTTGCCGATCGCAGCCTCGCTGGCGCTTGGCAGCGGCTACAAACGCCGCGCCTGCCCTTCCGCCAGCACCCCGCCCCTGTAGCCGCACCTGGCGCTCACAGGCCGTGCAGTCAGGCTGTCAGCGGCCGTTTGCGCAGTTGCTCCAGCAGGGCTTGCAGCGGGTGCTGCAGGCCTTGTCCTTCCTGGCGCTTGACCTGGCTGCGGCAGGAATAGCCGTCGGCCAGCAGGCGGCCGCCCTGGCCATGGCGCGCCACCAGCGGCTGCCAGGACTGCTGGTAGATGACCTGCGAAGTGGCCAGGTTACGCGCCTCGTGACCGTAGGTGCCGGACATGCCGCAGCAGCCGCTGGGCAGGACTTGCAATTTCAGCCCCAGGCGCGCGAATACCTGTTGCCACAGGCCGACGGCGCCCGGTTCGTTGGTCTTCTCCGTGCAATGCGGCAGGAACTGATACGGCTCAGCCTCGCCCGCCGCGCTCGCTTCGCCCGCCTCGGGCAGCACCCGAGCCAGCCATTCCTGGGGCAGCAACACCTCGGGAGCCTGGGCGGTGCCCAGGGTCTTGCGGTACTCCTGGCGGTAGACCAGGGTCATCGCCGGGTCGAGCCCCACCAGCGGCACGCCGCTGGCCTGTAGCTTCAGCAGCGAGGCAGCGTTGTAGCGCGCGGCCCGGGCGAAGGCGCCGAGGAACCCCTGGACCTGCAGCGGCTTGCCATTGGGCGCGAACGGCGCGAGGTAGATCTGGAAGCCCAGGCGCTCGATCAGCTCCAGCCACTCGGCGGCCAGCGGCGTCTCGAAGAACCGGGTGAAGGCATCCTGCACCAGCACCACGCTGCGCTGGCGCTGTGCTTCGGTCAGCGCCGCCAGTTGTGCGGCGCTGGCCATGCGCACATTGCGCCGGCGGCACACCGCCTGGAAATCCAGAGTGCTGAGCAAGGGGCTGTCGACCATCCCCGCCAGGCGCTCCAGGGCCCGGTTCACCGGCGCCGCGCTGATCAGCGCGTTGTACAGCCGTGGCAACCGCGCCAGGTAAGGAATGCTGAACTCCAGCGAGCCGATCAGGTAATCCTTCAGCGGTCGCAGGTAGCGGCCGTGGTACAGCTCGAGGAAACGCGAGCGGAATTCCGGCACGTTGACCTTGACCGGGCATTGCCCCGCGCACGACTTGCACGCCAGGCAACCGGCCATGGCGTCGTACACCTCATGGGAGAAATCCTCGCGCCCGGCGCGCCGGGCCAGGCTGTTCCAGACCCGCTGGGCCAGGTTGGACAGCCGCGCACCACCGCCTTCGAGCACATTCACCCCCTGCTCGCCCTGCAGCCGCAGCCACTCGCGGATCAGCGAGGCGCGGCCCTTGGGCGAATGGATACGGTTGCGGGTGGCCTTCCACGACGGGCACATGGCGTCGTCCGGGTCGAAGTTGTAGCAGGCGCCGTTGCCGTTGCAATGCAGGGCGCTGTCGTAGCTCTGCCAGACGCGTTCGTCGATGGTGCGATCCAGCTCGCCGCGTAGCACCACTTCGTCGACCCGGGTCAGGCGCGCCTGCGGCACCGAGGCCGGGGTGGCGATCTTGCCGGGGTTGAGCTGGTTGAACGGGTCGAAGGCCGCCTTCAGCGCCTGCAGCGCCGGGTACAGCTCGCCGAAATAGTCCGGCACGTACTGCGAGCGCAGGCCCTTGCCGTGCTCGCCCCACAGCAGGCCGCCATGCTTGTGGGTCAGCGCCGCGACCGCATCGGAAATCGGCTGGATCAGCGCCGCCTGGGCCGGGTCCTTCATGTCCAGGATCGGCCGCACATGCAGCACCCCGGCGTCGACGTGGCCGAACATGCCGTATTGCAGGCCATGGCCGTCGAGCAGCGCACGGAATTCGAGAATGTAGTCCGCCAGGTTCTCCGGCGGCACCGCGGTGTCTTCGACGAAGGGCTGCGGCCGCGCCTCGCCCTGGACGTTGCCCAGCAGGCCGACCGCGCGCTTGCGCATGGCGTACACCTGGTTCACCGCCTGGGCGCCGATGGCCAGGGTATGGCCCAGGCGCACCACCGAGTTGTCTTGCTGCAAATGGCGGACGAAGGCGTCGACCCGCTGCTCCAGCTCGTCCTGGTCGTCGCCGCTGAACTCGATCAGGTTGATGCCCAGGGTCGGGGCCTCGGCCTGCTCGGGGAAATAACGCGCCACCCCGTGCCAGACGATGTCCTGCATGGCCAGCAGCAGCACTTTGGAATCCACCGTCTCGATCGACAGCGGCTTGAGTTCCATCAGCGCCTTGGCATCGCGCAGCGCGTCCATGAAGCCGGCATAACGCACGTTGACCAGGATCGAGTGCTTGGGAATCGGCAGCACGTTCAGCCGCGCCTCGACGATAAAGCCCAGGGAGCCTTCGGAGCCGCACAGCACGCTGTTGAGGTTGAAGCGCTCTGTGCCCTCGCGCAGGTGCGCCAGGTCGTAGCCGGTCAGGCAGCGGTTGAGCTTGGGAAAGATCGCCTCGATCAGTTCGGCCTGGCTGTCAGCGATGCCTTGGGCGCAGCGATAGACCTCGCCGATGCGGTCGTCGCGGGCGGTTTCGTCGCTCAGTCGCTGATTGTCGATGGACGCGGTATCCAGGCGGCTGCCGTCCAGCAGCACGGTGCTCAGTTCCAGCACGTGGTCGCGGGTCTTGCCGTAGGTGCAGCTGCCCTGGCCGCTGGCGTCGGTGTTGATCATGCCGCCGACGGTGGCGCGGTTGGAGGTCGACAGCTCCGGGGCGAAGAACAGGCCGTGGGGCTTGAGGGCGGCGTTGAGCTGGTCCTTGACCACCCCGCTCTGCACCCGCACCCAGCGCTCCTCGACATTGATTTCGAGGATGCGGTTCATGTGCCGGGACAGGTCGACCACCACCCCGTCGGTCAGCGACTGGCCGTTGGTGCCGGTGCCGCCGCCCCGCGGGGTCAGCACCACCTGGCGGTGTTCCGGGCGCGCCGCCAGCGTGGCCAGCAGCTCGACGTCCGCGGCGTCCCGGGGAAAGACCGCGGCTTGCGGCACACGCTGGTAGATCGAGTTGTCGGTGGCCAACACCGTGCGCAGGCCCAGGCCGCGGGCGATTTCGCCGCGAAAGCCGGCAGCGGCCAGGGCGTCGAGGAAGGCCTGGTAGTGCGCCAGCAGGTCGCGTTCGGGGGCAAGCGAAGCAATCATCAAAAAAGTCCTGACAGAGAAAAAGGCCCGGCGCTGCATGCAAAACACGTATGCTTGCACGCGCTCCTCGAGCGGCAGAATAGGCAGTGGCGCGCATTTTCCGCTGTCTGCGCCCTACGGACAAATGTATTTCCTGCGGCCTTTGCATGAGCTTTATGAATGAACCCGAGACGCCTGACCCCCTCGATGTCGGTGCTGCTGGCCTTCGAGGCCGCCGCCCGCCACGGCAGTTTCACCAAGGCCGCCGAAGAGCTGGCGCTGACCCAGAGCGCCGTCAGCCGCCAGGTCCAGGCCCTGGAATCCTTGCTCGAAGTGCCGCTGTTCAACCGCGACGGCCGGCATATCGAACTGACCGCCGCCGGCGCCCTGTACCACCACGAACTGGCGGCGGCCCTGGCGCGGATCCGCAACGCCACCCTGCAGACCATCGCCCACAAGGCCGGGGGCGGCCCGCTGCACCTGGCGGTGCTGCCGACCTTCGGCTCGAAATGGCTGCTGCCGCGCATGCATGACTTTTACGCGAGCCATCCCGGCACCCTGGTGCATATCCACTCGCGCATCGTCAGCACCGACCTGTCCAAGGACACCGGCGACATGCACGCGATCATCTGCGCCGGCACCGGCCAGTGGCCCGGCTACGAAGCGCATCGGCTGCTCTCGGAAAAACTCACGGTGGTGGCCAGCCCCAGGGCCCTGCCCGATCACGCCTTGATGAGCGCCGCCGAGGTGACGCAGCAACTGCTGTTGCATGTGGTGTCGCGCCCCGACGCCTGGCCGCAATGGTTCGAGCAGAACGGCCTGCAGCAGCGGACCATGCGCATGGGCCCGGGCTTCGAGCTGACCGCGCACCTGATCCAGGCGGTGGTCGCCGGCATCGGTATCGGCCTGGTGCCGCGGATCCTGGTGCAGGACGAGATCCTCAGCGGCGAGCTGGTGGCGCTATTCGATCCGGTGGACAGCGGCCGCGGCTATTACCTGGCCTACCCCACCCGCTACCAGCACCTGCCTTCGCTACAGGCCTTCAGCCACTGGCTGCTGTCGATCCCCTTCCCCGACAGCTGAGCCCACTCAGTCGTATTCGGCCTCTTCATGCTCGCCCAGCAGGCGCCGCTGACGCGCCGATGCGGCGGCCAGCACCTCGGGGTTGAAGCGCCAGTGCAGGTAGGGCGAAAACTTCTGCGCCACCATGCGCCGGCCGTAATGCACTTGCAGCAGGTAGCGGCTGCGCCCGGCCGTGCGGTTGTCGCTGCCGGCATGCCAGAGCTCGCTGCGAAACATCAGCGCGTCGCCGGCGCCACACAGCACCGCCTGCGCCGCCCGGCCCTGCCACTGCGTCTCGCCGGGCCGCGGCGCGCGCCCGGCCCGATGGCTGCCCGGCACCACCCGGGTCGGGCACAGGTCCGGGTCGATAGCGTCGAGGTACAGGTGGCAGGTGCAAATCTGCATCGGCAGCTCGAACCCCGGGTCGGCCAACAGCCGCCGCGGCAGCGCCATGGCCAGGTAGTCCAGGTGCAATCCCGTTCCACGGAAGCCGGGATGACAACGCCAGGCGGTCTGGCCGATGACATGGCAGTCGGCGCCCAGCGCCGCCTCGGCCAGTTCGATGACCCCGGGCGGGTCGAGAAAAGGCAGCCACAGCGGGTCGCGATTGAACACGCATTTGTAGTGATCGAGCAGGCCGCTGTAGTCCCAGTGTTGCGCTTGCAGGCCATCGATGGCCTGGCGCAGCAGGCGAACCTGCGCCGCCTCCAGCACCCCGGGCAGCAGCACGAAACCGTCGCGGTGCAGGGCCTGCAGGCGTTCGGCGGTCAGGATCGGCGGGGTCGACTCGACGGGCATGGCGGCTAGTCGATAGGGCCGATATTGATCGAACGGTCGCTGCCCAACCCCGGCACCCGGGCCAGCACCTCGACGGGCGTGGTCGCGGAAAACTCGATGACGTAGCCCATGCCGCTGCCGTCTTCCTCCATGGCGACGACCCAGCGGGCCACCTCGTCGGGGTTCAGGTTCAGCGCCTGCGCCGTCTTGCGCTGGCGGCGTTCTTCGAGCGTTTCGTCCAGGGAGTCGTCGTTCATCTGGCTCAACCTCCGGCGTCTGGCATCTCGTGCGGGCCGGGTTCGGCCCTCTCACCAGCTGTGAAAACCATTGTCGGCAAAAGTTGAATCACGCTCGTGGCGCCGTGACGAACGGCAGCGGGCAGGCATTTTTATCGACGGTCCGGTAGCGAGTTTTCTTTCGAGCGTTTCAGAAAGCGCCTAAAGCGCGGCGGCGGGTCGCGGCCCTAGCATCGGGGCTGATCCCAAGGCCGAGGCCGTCCCTGTGTCGACAAAACCATGCGTCTGCTGAAAAGCTCCGATCCTGATGCCTGGCGGGCGCAGGATCCGCACAGCGCCCACAGCCAGGTGCGCCTGGCGCTGCAAGGCCACCGTTCGAGCCTCGGCGGGCTGGATCGGTTGATGCGCGAACACCCGGGCATCCACAGCGACCGGGAGATCCTGGCCGCGGTGAGGAACGGCGACTGGGTGCTGGTCAGCGACGCTCCGGCCACGGGTGGCCTGGTCTGCCCGCTCCTTGAGCCGGAGCCGGTCTATCTGCGACAGGACCCCTGGCCCGAGCCCGTTCCCCGCACCGATCGGGTCTTCGCCAAGTCCGCCAGCACCGCGCCCTGGGGCACCACCCAGGCCGGCTCCAGCCGCGAGCCGGCGGCGAACTTCGGCAAGACCCTGCTCATGGCCTCCTCCACGACCGAGACCGGCCTGGGCAGGATCGCCGGCGAGCTGATCCTCAGGAGTTTCGCCTGGTCCCTGGAGCTGGCCGGCACCGCGGCAAAAGGCGTCGCGGGCCCGGCCGGACAGGTCCTGCTGCTGGCTCTGACCCCGACCGTGCTCGGCGACGACACCTTCTACAGCGAAGAACAACTACGCCAACTGCGCGCCGCCACTACCCGCGTGCGCTTCCAGTTCCGCCGCGACAGCCAGGGCCTGCTGCAGGTCTACGGCATCCACACCAGCGCCCGGTCGGGCCAGGACCGCGTCCCGGTGATCAAGGCCCACTGGAACGCGGAAAAAAGCGCGATGCAGGCCCATCTCGGCACCCTCACCATTACCTGGACCCCGCACAGCGGCCCGGTGGTCACGGCGCCGACCCGCTACCCCGGCCTCCCCGACAAACTGCCGACCCTGATGGTCCACCCCATCGCCGAAGGCGACGACAGCCAGCTCCAGGGCGCGCCCCTCGATGAACTCAAGGTCGAAGACTGCATCGTCACCTTCCCCGCCAACAGCGGCATCAGGTCGCTGTACCTGGTCTTCGCCAAGCCGATGGTCAACCCGCTGGAAGTGGGCCCGGCGAACGACCTGAGCAGCAGGAGCGCGAAGGATGGGTTGGATATTGATCACATTCCTTCGCAGAAGGCGTTGGAAGTTTTTTTGAAGGCAAACGATCCACGTATAAAAAATGAAAAAATCCAAGACTATTTGCGTAAAGCCCCGAGCATCGCGATCCCGCGTAAGGTGCACCAGAAATACAGCGCAACGTATGGCGGCAGGAATACCAAGACCCAGCAGGCCGAGGATGCCGCCGACCTGCGTACAGCCGTAGATACTAATCTCGATGCGATGAAGCCTTATCTGCTCGAAGAAGGTTTTACCGAAGAGCAAATCGAAACGGCGCGCACCCACCTGCATAATCTCCACCAGAAACAGGGTTGGTATTGATATGAACGCAGCAACTATTGATGACTTGGTTAAAAGCCTCGGACGTACTTACCCCGAAATGATTGCTTCAGGGATGTATCTTCCAGGCGGGCCACCTAAAGGCATTTTCGAGGACAGTGACACAGTGGCAGTGTCACCTGAGCCTGGAATCGAATTAGGTTTTTGGGCCAGTAGCCAACGCTTTGAAATGCTGTTCATCAGCTTGCTGGAGAGCTTCCAAGGGGAGTCAATCTACAAGGGGAGTCTTCCCTACCAACTTGAAAAGCGAATGGATCAGGGCTGGATACGTTCCCGGTATGGAGAGCCTTTAGAGTCAAGAGCACCGTTCAAAATGCCCATACGCGGCATGACAGGAGGGTGGGATATTTATCGTTTGCCGAGCATCCCCAAAGGGACTAAGGCGGTTTTTAAATACAATGCCGAAATGAAGGTTGAAGATGTAGTGTTCGAGCTGAACGAAAGATCCCATGCTTAGCTCTGCAGGGACGATGCTGATTGATGTGAACGCCGCAATGATTGATGACTTGCTTAAAAGCCTCGGGCGTACCTATCCCGAACTGGTTGCCTCTGGGATACATCTCCCCGGCGGTCCGCCAACAGGTATTTTCGAGGACAGCGATACCAGAGCCATGTCTCCAGAGACAGGTATCGAGCTTGAGTTCTGGGCCAGTACCCAACGCTTTGAAGCCTTATATATCTCCTTGCTAAAGCGCTTCCCAGAACAATCAACCTACAAGGGAAAACTGCCCTACCACCTCGAAATCAAGATGAACCAGAAATGGGTCAGATCCCATCACGGTAAACCCTTGGAATCAGGAGCCCCCTATAGAATTCCGGTGCTAGGTATGACTGGCGGCTGGGATGCCTATCGACTTGCAGGGTTTCCCAAACATATCCATGTGCGGTTCAAGTACACCGTCGACATGGACGTGGAAGGGATCGTATTCAGGCTGAATGAAAAATCACACGCTTAGCTCTACCGCCATGACCGATGATCTGGTTAAAGCGCTCGGGCGTACTTATTCCGAAATGATTGCCTCCGGAATGTATCTTCCCGGCGAGCCACCGAGAGGTATGTTTGAGGATGTCGATACCATAGCCATGTGGCCTGGGGCCGGTATTGAGCTTGAGTTTTGGGCCAGTACTCAACGCTTTGAAGCTTTATATATCTCCCTACAAAAGAGCTTTCCCGAGGAGTCAATCTACAAAGGGATCCTGCCCTACCAACTCATATCGAAGATGAGCCGGGACTGGGTTAGATCCCGGTTTGGCCCACCATTGGAATCAGGCGCACCTTATAGAATCCCGGTACTGGGCATGACAGGTGGATGGGACGTTTATCGCCTCCCCGGTATTCCGAAAAGTACTCAAGTGGCATTTAAATACAACGTTGAAATGGACGTGGAAATGGTGGTGTTCGAACTGAATGAAAAATCACACGCTTAGTTCTACCGCCATGCTCGATGATCTGATTAAAGCGCTCGGACGCACTTATCCCGAAATGATCGCCTCAGGTATGTATCTCCCAGGAGGACCACCAAAGGGCATCTTTGATGACAGCGACAGGGTGACCGTGTCGCCGGAGCCTGGGATCGAATTGGGTTTTTGGGCCAGTACTCAACGTTTTGAGAACTTGTTTATTACCTTTCTTGAGGGTTTTGAAGGAGAGCCCATATACCGAGGGAACCTTCCCTACCAGCTCAAAACGAAGATGAACCAGAAGTGGGTTAGATCCCAATATGGTGAGCCTCTGGAGAGCGCCTTATAGAGTTCCTATCTCCGGCATGACAGGCGGTTGGGATGCTTATCGTTTTCCAGGCATGTCCAAGAGCATCAATGTGTTGTTCAAGTACACCGTTGAAATGGAGGTAGAAGGCATCGTCTTCAGGCTGAACGAAAAATCCCACGCTTAGTTCCGCCGCCACGATCGGCGCCTTTGTTAAAATTCCGGCCCTGATAGCAACTCGCTCATTTCTGGAGTCCGTCTTCCGGTTTGCGTTTGATGTTGTACCCACCCGTCCGAGCACCTGTCATTGCCTATCCCTTGCGAATTACCCAGCGCCATCGCCCGCTTCATTGGCAGCAACCCCCTGGTAGCCGACGAGGTGGGCGAGTCTCCCGCCGACGTCTACGGCTTCACCCGAGGCAATGACCGGTTTTTTCTTAAAACCTGCACCGCCCTGTATGCGCCCACGACCTACAGCGTCCTGCGCGAGGCTCGTGTGTTGCAGTGGCTGGACGGCCGGCTGAAGGTTCCCGAAGTGGCCGTCGTGGCCGAAAGCGAGGCCGGGGAATTCATGATTACCCGCAGCGTGCCGGGCGTGCCGCTCCAAGCCCGCGGCGGCAGTCAGGGCTCGATGGGGGCGCTGCTGCGCGAAGCGCTGCGGCAACTGCAGGCAGTGGCGATCGCCGATTGCCCGTTCGACTCAGGTGTTGCAGTGCGCCTGGACGAACTGCAATACCTCATCGCCCACGACCTGTGTGCCGATGATGTCGACCTGGAGCAATGGCCGGACCTCCCTACCCCCGGGAAGCTGCTGGCCCACCTGCAGGCCACGCGGCCGATCGAGGACAAGGTCTTCAGTCACGGCGATCTGTGTGACAGCAACGTCTTCGTCGACGCCCATGACCAGCTGCACTTCATCGACCTGGGACGGGGCGGCATCGCGGATCGCTGGCTGGACATCGCCTTTGCCCATCGCAACCTGCGCGAGGAGGTTTCGCCCGCGGCCGCCGCCCAACTGCTGCAGGCACTGGGCGAGCCAGACGCCTCGGCGAAGCGGTTGTTTTTCGAGCAGCTGGATGAGTTGTTCTAGGCGCTGGACATGCCCCCATGGACGAGTAGAGAATCGCCGCCTTCAACGGCAGGGTCGACCCCGCGAGCCATGTCGCGGGTCGTTTGAAAAAGTTGCGCCCCGACCCCGTCACGCTGGACATGAGGTCCAGCGTTTTGCACAACAAGGCCTCTGGAATGAAAACAAAAACATCGTTCGTCGCGTCGCTGGTTTTTTTCGCGCTGTTTCAAACCCCGCTGTCCCTCGCGGATACCGCCAACGGGAAAAACCTCTTTCTACAGCGCTGCGCCATGTGCCACGGAGCCGATATCAAGGGCACCGGCCCCCTGGCGAACAAAAGCAACCCGCCGACCCCCGACCTGACGAGCGCCGCCTTCAAAAAGCGCCTCGCCGATTACCCGGGCGTGATCGTGTCGTCGATCATCCTGCGCCCCAATGGCGACCTGATCCCCAGGACGTTGCGCGAGAACGGGGTAAAACTGGCGCCCTTCGCCTGGCGGGTCAACGACCTGCGCGATCTGCATCAATACATGAGCGGTGTGATTGCCAAGAGCCGATGACCTGGCAATCGCTGCTCCGCAGATCGCCGATCAGCCCACGCCGATCTCCACCACATCGCCGCGCAGCCGCACCGGCCAGGTGCGCAGGCGCTGTTCCGGGTATTCCAGGCAACGGCCGTCGGCCAGGCAAAAGTGCTGCTTGTACAAGGGCGAGGCGATCACCAGCTCGTCCTTGATGCAGCCCACCAGGCCGCGGCCGATCACATTGGCGCCGGACTGCGGGTCGTGGTTGTCGATGGCATAGAGGGTCCGCTGCGGCGCGTCGGGCAGGTAGATCAGCGCCACCTGGGCGCCGTCGTGCCACACCACCACGCCGCTGTGGCTCACCAGGTCCTGGCGGCGGCACACCGCCTGCCACCGGACATCGAGGGACTCGTCGCTACGTTGCGGGCTCGGGGACGGATGCATCAGACCACCTCCTGGGTGACGGCAATCAGGTTGAGTTCGGCGGCCATGATCGGCCGGCGCTGGCCGCGTTCCTCGACGAAATGAATGTCAGGGTCCGGGCGCTGGTCGTTGACGAAGGTGCGGAAGCGCTTGAGTTTTTCCGGGTCGTCCAGGGCATTGGCCCATTCGCATTCGTAGCGGTCCACCACCAGTTGCATCTGCGCCTCCAGTTCGGCGCCCAGGCCGAGGCTGTCGTCGATGATCACCGCCTTGAGGTAATCCAGGCCGCCGTCCAGGCTCTCGCGCCACACCGAGGTGCGTTGCAGGCGGTCGGCGGTGCGGATGTAGAACATCAGGAAGCGGTCGATGTAGCGGATCAGGGTCTGGTCGTCGAGGTCGGTGGCGAACAGCTCGGCATGGCGCGGGCGCATGCCGCCGTTGCCGCAGACATACAGGTTCCAGCCCTTCTCGGTGGCGATCACGCCGACGTCTTTGCTCTGCGCCTCGGCGCATTCGCGGGTGCAGCCGGACACCGCGAACTTGAGCTTGTGCGGCGCGCGCAGGCCCTTGTAGCGCTCTTCGATATCCAGGGCCATGCGCACGCTGTCCTGCACCCCGTAGCGGCACCAGGTGCTGCCCACGCAGGACTTCACGGTGCGGGTCGACTTGCCGTAGGCGTGCCCGGTCTCGAACCCGGCGGCGATCAGCTCGGCCCAGATCAGCGGCAGCTGGTGCAGCTGGGCGCCGAACAGGTCGATGCGCTGGCCGCCGGTGATCTTGGTGTAGAGCTCGTATTTCTTCGCCACCTGGCCGATCACGATCAGCTTGTCGGCGGTGATTTCGCCGCCGGCGATGCGCGGCACCACCGAGTAGGTGCCGTTCTTCTGCATGTTGGCCATGAAGGTGTCGTTGGTGTCCTGCAGCGGCACCCGCGAAGGATCCATGATCGGCTGGTTCCAGCACGAGGCGAGGATCGACCCCAGCGCCGGCTTGCAGATATCGCAGCCGGTGTGGCCACGGCCGTGCCTGGCCAGCATCTCGTCGAAACTGAGGATGCCCTCGACCCGCACCAGCGCGTAGAGCTCCTGGCGGGTGTAGGCGAAGTGTTCGCACAGGCTCCGGTCGACGCTGACGCCACGGGCCACCAGCTCGTGCTCGAACACTTGCTTGAGCAGGCCGGCGCAACCGCCGCAGCCGGTGCAGGCCCTGGTCGTCGCCTTGAGCTGGCCGAGCTCGCTGCAGCCGCCGTCGATGGCCGCGCAGATCGCGCCTTTGGTCACGTTGTGGCAGGAACACACCGTGGCCGACTCGGGCAAGGCGCCCGGGCCCAGGGTCGGCGCGTCGGTGCTGGACGGCAGGATCAGGCCGGCCGGTTCGGCGGGCAAGGCGATGCCGTTCTGCAGGTATTGCAGCAAGGTGTCGTAGTAGCTGTTGTCGCCCACCAGCACCGCGCCCAGCACCCGCTTGCCGCTGGCGTCGACCACCAGGCGCCGGTAGCTGGCCGTGGCCTCGTCGATGAACTGGTAGCTGCGTGCGCCCGGGGTCAGGCCCTGGGCATCGCCGATGGAACCGACGTCCACCCCCAGCAGCTTGAGCTTGGTCGATATGTCCGCACCCATGAAGGGCTCGCCCGGCTCGCCGCAGAGTTGCGCGGCGACGCTGCGGGCCATCTGGTAACCCGGGGCCACCAGGCCGAAGATACTGCCGTTCCAGCTGGCGCACTCGCCGATCGCATAGATATGTGGGTCAGCACTCAGGCACTGGTTGTCCACCACCACCCCGCCCCGCGGGCCGATTTCCAGCCCGCAGTCGCGGGCCAGGGCATCCTGGGCGCGGATCCCGGCGGAGAACACGATCAGGTCGGTTTCCAGGAAATCCTCGCCGGCGAAATGCATCCGGTAGCGGTACTGTTCGCCGGCAGCGATCGCCCGGGTGGCCTTGCCCAGGTGCACGCCGACGCCCAGAGCCTCGATCCGCGCCTTCAGGGCACACCCGCCCTGCTCGTCCAGCTGCACCGGCATCAGGCGCGGGGCGAACTCCACCACATGGGCCTCCAGGCCCAGGCTCTTCAGGGCGTTGGCCGCCTCCAGGCCGAGCAGGCCACCGCCCACCACCACGCCACGCCGGGCGTTGACCGCCGCGGCGCGGATCGCGTCGAGGTCTTCCAGGGTGCGGTAGACCAGGCGCGAGTCGCCTTCGGCGCCTTCGATCGGTGGCACGAAGGGATAGGAACCGGTGGCCAGCACCAGTGCGTCGTAATCCACCGGGCCGGCGGTGGTGAACACCTGGCGGCTGGCGCGGTCGATCCGCTGCACCGCCACCCCCAGGTGCAGGGTCAGGCCCGGGCTCTGGTACAGCGCCGCCTCGCCCAGGGCCAGCGACTCGGCATCGCGCCCGGTGAAATACTCGGACAGGTGCACCCGGTCATAGGCGCGCATCGGCTCCGCGCTGAAGACGTGCAGCCGGTAGTGTTCGAGGGCGCCGCGCGCCACCAGCTGTTCGACGCAATGGTGCCCGACCATGCCGTTGCCGATCACGATCAGGGTTTTGTGTGTGTTCAAAGGGGCAACAATGGCATTCATAAATAGCACCCGACCCAAGCCAATCACGGTTTTTTAAGCAAAAAAAAAGCGCCTGAAACCTCACGGTTCCAGGCGCCTTTGCCTGTTCTCTGCGGTGTGCGATCGGGCGGCTGTGCCTGATTCACCGAACGTCCCCAGGGGCCTTCTGGCCCATCGATCGACGTTGACCGACGGAGACTCTGCTCACGGTCTTGCAGCCTTTGTGCCAGTTGCCGGGCCACTGCCACCCGGCCCCGCTGCGCCGGGGCCGACGGCTCTCGGGTCGGCCTGGGCCTGCGCGCGGCGGGCGTGGAAAACGCCTTGGCCTGGTGCACCCCGGGGGCGGCGGCGCGTTATAAAAGTGCGCGCCCGGTTCAGCGACCGCTGGCGAGGCGCTGCAGAAAGCCCGCGCGCCGCTCGCGGTCCAGGGCTTCCTTGGCCAGCAGCTGCGGCAACAGCGCCTCGGCCCGTGGCCCGTCGAGAATGAACACCCCGTCGTCGTCGCCGAGCGCAATATCCCCCGGCTTGACCCGCACCCCGGCCACCTCGATCGGCCGGTTGACCTCGCCCTGCTGGCCGATGCCGCGGGTGGTGAAGGCGCTGACGCCGCGGCTGAACACCGGCAGGCGATGCTCGCGCAAGGCCGCGACATCGGTGACCGCGCCCTCCACCACCACCCCGGCCAGGCCCTTGATCAGGCCGGCCAGGGTGCGCAGCTCGCCCCAGCAGGCGCAGTCCGGGTCACCCAGGCACTCGATCACCAGCACATCGCCCGGTTCACTGAGCAACAGCGCGTCGCGCAGGATGGCGCCATCCGGCGCGAAGACCTTGACCGTCACCACGTTGCCGAGCATGCGCAGCCCATCGAACAGCGGGCGGATACCGCGCAGGTAACCCTCGTCGCCAAAGTGGCCGAGGGTCGAAGGCGTGATATCCCGGTAATGTTCGAGCAAAGCGGCGCTGGCGTGGGACTGGCGTGGAGCGATCATCGGCATTTCCTCGGCCGCAGCAGCGGGCAGGTCGAGCAGTATTCGGCAGGGTCGGTGGCTTCGTAGTAGAAGCAGCAGGTGCGGCGAAAGCGGATGCTCTTGCCCTCCTCCAGTGGCGTCGGCGGCCGGCGGAAGTGGTGCAGCGGGTTGTAGTCCAGGCCGAACAGCCGCGGCTCGGCCGCCTGCAACAGCCAGTCGAAATCCGCTTCGTGGCGCAAGCGCACCCTCGGTTCCTCGACCTTGGCCATGCGCTTTTCGTACAGCGAGTACACGCGCACCGCGGTGTTTTCCCAGAGGATGCGCCGGGAAATGCCGCTGACCCGGTTGAAGGTCTGCCACAGCGGCGCCAGCAGCCCGGCGAACAGCGATTCGACGATGGCCGCGCGCCAGGCTTCGCGTTCGCCCGCGGCATACCCCCGGGGCGACCGGTCCGGCAGCGGCATCGATGAAGTCCAGAGCCCGTCGTCGTGGCCGTACTCGATCACGCACTCGTCCAGCGACAGCAGCAGGCCCTGGTCGCACACCGACATCGCATACAGGCAGGCCCCGGTGGCGAGGAAGGAAAAGCGCTTGGCCAGCAGCGACGCGGTGATCGCCCGGGTCGGCGAACCGATCACCGGCCCCAACTGGTCGAGCAGCGCGATACAGGTTTCATCGTCAAGCAAGGCCCGGGCGCTCACGGAGCGCTGGCGGTCGCGTTGCGCCATGGGCTTGAGGCGCAACGGCCCGGATAGCACGCTCCAGTCTTGCGCGGAGAAAGCCGCCTGCAGGCTCATTGCGGCAGTTCCCGGCCGAAGGGAATGCACAGCGGCGTACCGAAGAACGGGTCGGCGATGATCCGGCAATTGAGGTCGAACACCTGCTTGACCAGGGCTTCGGTCAGCATGTCCGCGGGGCGGCCCTGGGCGAACGCGGTGCGCTGGTGCACCGCCACCATGTGGTCGGCGTAGCGGCAGGCCAGGTTGAGGTCGTGCAGGACCATGACGATGGTCTTGCCCTCCTGGCGATTGAGGTCGCGCAGCAGGTCCAGCACCTCGATCTGGTGCGCCAGGTCGAGAAAGGTGGTGGGCTCGTCGAGCAGCACGATCTCGGTGTCCTGGGCCAGGGTCATGGCGATCCACACGCGCTGGCGCTGGCCGCCGGACAAGGCGTCCACCGGCCGCTCGGCCAGGGCCTGCACGCCGGTCTGGCGCAACGCGCGCTCGACCATGGCTTCGTCTTGCGCCGACCATTGCTGCATCCAGTTCTGGTAGGGATAGCGCCCCAGCGCCACCAGCTGGCGCACGCTGATGCCTTCCGGGGCGCTGGGCATCTGCGGCAGGATCGCCAGTTCGCGGGCCACCGCCGCGGTGGATTTGCGCTGGATATCCTCGCCATTGAGGATCACCGAACCCTGCTGCGGCTTGAGCAGCCGCGCCAGGGACTTGAGCAGCGTGCTCTTGCCGCAGCCGTTGCTGCCGATCAGCACCGACACCTGGCCCGCCGGCAGTTGCAGGTCCAGGGCGTCGATAATCACCTGACGCTGATAGCCCAGGGTCAATTGACGGGTTGCCATCGAAGACATCGAGAATTCCTTAGTGCCGCTGGTTGATCAGAAGATACAGAAAGAACGGCGTGCCCAGCACCGCGACGAAGATCCCCGCCGGCAGGTCCAGCGGCAGGAACAGGGTGCGCCCGATCAGGTCGGCCACCACCAGCAGGTTGGCGCCGACCAGGGCCGTCATCAGCGCTTGCCCGGCGAACCCCGGGGCCACCAGGCGCTTGGCGATGTGCGGGGCGATCAGGCCGACGAAGGCGATCGCCCCGCCCCAGGCCACCGCCGCCCCGGCCAGGGCCACGCTGACCAGCAGCAGGCCAGCGCGCAGCCACTGCACCCGCACACCGATGCCCTGGGCCAGGGCGTCGTCCAGTTGCTGCACCCGCACCTGGCGCGCCAGCCACCCCAGCAGCGGCAGGATCGCCAGCAACCAGCCGGCCAGGGCCCGCGGCTCCTGCCAGCTGGCGCCGTAGACGCTGCCGGTCAGCCAGACGTAGGCCGACAAGGTGGTGGTCAGCGGGCTGAACACCAGGACGAAGGTGGTCACCGCCGCCAGCAGCGCCGACACCCCCACGCCGATCAGCACCAGGCGCAGCGGCGAGGTGCCCTGCTTCCAGGCCAGCAGGTAGATGGCCAGGGCCGCCAGCGCCGCGCCGAGCATCGCCGCCAGCGGCAGGAACTGCGCGCCCAGCGCCAGGGCAAAGAACGACAGGTACAGCACCGCCGCCGCACTGGCGCCGCTGGTGATGCCCAGCAGGTCGGGCGACGCCAGCGGGTTGCGGATGATGCTTTGCAGGATCAGCCCGGACACCGCCAGCGCCGCGCCGACCTGGGCCGCCAGCAGCAGGCGCGGCAGCCGCAACTGCTCGACGATGAACACCAGGCGCGGATCGCCGCCGTGCCACAGCAGCTCCAGCACCCGCAGCGGCGACAGCTCGACCTTGCCCAGGGACAAGGCGCCGAGCATTACCAGCGCCGTCGTCAGCAGCGCCAGCAGCAGGCGCCACAAGGTCGTCAGGTCGATGCGCCGCGAAAAGCCGGCGGTGCGCAGGGTCAGGGTCTTACTCATAACGACCTCCACGGCGCGCCAGGAAAATGAAGAACGGCGCGCCGAACAGCGCGGTCATCACCCCCACCGGCACCTCCTGCGGCAGGATCACCAGCCGGCCCAGGGTGTCGGCCAGCAACAACAGGGTCGCGCCCAGCACCGCGCAGCCCGGCAGCAGCCAGCGGTGGTCGATGGACAAGCCCTTGCGCACCATGTGCGGCACCAGCAGGCCGACGAAACCGATGCTGCCCGCCAGCGCCACCGCGCTGCCCGCCAGGCCGACGATCAGCGCGCTCATCAGCCAGCGGATCAGCCCGGTACGCTGCCCCAGGCCAGTGGCGATGGCTTCGCCGGCGTTGAGCACATTGACCTGCCCGGCCAGCGCCCACGACCCCAGCAGGGCCAGCGCGACCCCGACCAGCAGCGGCGCGGCCAGCGCCAGGTCGCGCTCGGACAGCGAGCCGGCGAGCCAGAACAGCACGGTGTCCAGGCCCTCCTCGTTGACCACCAGCAACGCCTGGCTGAAGGCGGAAAACAGCGCGGTGATCGCTGCCCCCGCCAGCACGATGCGCAAGGGATTGAGGCTGCCCTGGCCGCGATTGCCGATCAGCCACACCAGGCTGCCGGCCAGCGCGGCGCCGATAAAGGCGCACCACAGCCACTGGCTCATCGACGTCAGGGCGAACAGCGACGAACTGAGGATGATTGCAAAGGTCGCCCCGGCATTGACTCCGAACAACCCCGGTGAGGCCAGCGGGTTACGGGTCAGCGCCTGCATCAGCGCGCCCGCCACCGCCAGGCTGGCGCCCACGGCGACGGCCATCAGGGTGCGCGCCAGGCGCGTGCCGAAGATCAACTGCTGGCCGGCGCTGAGGCTGTCCGGTTGCAGCAGGCCCGCGAGCATTTGCCCGGGCTCGATCCAGGTGGCCCCGGCCGCCAGGCTCAGGACCATGCACAGCAGCATGACCAGCAGCGCCACCCCCAGTTTCAGACCGTGACTCATGCCGGTGCCACCAGGCGCGCGATGTCGTCGAGCATCAGGTTGGCGCCGAGGATCCCGCCCGAGAAACTCCAGGCGATGCCGTCGACCCGCCACACCTGGCCCTGGCGCACCGCGCGCAGCTGCTGCCAGAACGGGTAATGCACCAGGCGCTCGTAATTGCGTTGCACGGCCGGGCTGTCGGCGCGCTGGAAGACGAAAAACAGGTCGGCATCGACCACGGGCAGGTTCTCCTTGCTGGTGAGTTTCAAGTACATGCCGCGGGTTTCGCGGGCGATCGGGTTCCAGGCGAAGCCCAGCTCGGTGAGCACCGAGCCGGCGAAGCTGTCGGGCAGGAAGCTGCGCACATGGTCTTCGCGCACGTCCAGCACCGACACCGTCAGCGGCCAGCGCCCGCCCATCTGCTCCTGCAACTGCGCGCGCAACCGCATCACCCGCTGCTGCCATTGGCCCAGCAGGCTGGACGCCTGCTGCTGGCGGTTGAGCGCCGCGCCCATCAGCGCCAGGGTGCGCTTGAACTCGAAGACTTCCTCGAGCATCAGCACCGTGCCGATCCGTTGCAGTAAGGGCGCAATGCGCTGGTGGCGAAAGCCCGACGCGACGATCACGTGCGGCTCCAGCAGCACGATGTCCTCCAGGCTCGGCTGAGTTTCCAGGCCGACATGGGGCACATTCGCCAGCGCCGGGCGCAGGTAGCGGAAAGTCGGCTTCTCGCTCGACGACTCCACCACGCCACAGGGCGTCACCCCGAGGGCCACCGCGCTGTCGGTGGCGCCCTGGAACAGGGTCACCACCCGCACCTCTTCGGCCCGGGCCAGCGCCGGCAGCGCCAGCAGGCCCAGGGACAGGCGCAGCACGCCGCGCCGGGACGGCTGTGGTACGAGATCGAGCAGAGGCAGGTCGGCGCTCGCGGGGTCGGGCCTCACGCCTGCAACCGCTGGAACGGGTTGACCACTTCGCCCTTGCCGAACGGCATGCTGCCCGGACCGCCGGCGCGTTCGATCATCGGCGTCAGCAGCAGCTTCTGCGGCCAGCGCGGCGCCTCGAAAAGTTGGTGCTGGATCATCGCCCGTGCCTCGGCGTCGAACTCGATGCTCTGCAGCAGGCCCTCCAGGACCTCGCGCAAGCTGCCCCATAGGCGGGTCGCGGGCAGTGCGTAGACCTGCGCCAGGGTGTCGATGATCGCCCGCACGTTGACCTGGATCGCCAGGGTCTGCAGCCAGAACAGCAAGTCTTCGGGACGCTGGTGGTACAGGGTGTTGGCATGGCCTTTCTTGATCCGGTACTGCGGGTCGGCCATGCCGTTGCGCGTCAGCCACGGCACGAAGATGCGCAGCGAGTCGTGGTCGCGCAGCAACAGGCCCTGGGCCTGGCCGGCCTTCCACACCAGCACCGCGTTCTGCCCGTGGACCTCGCCGAGCATGCCGAGGCGGAACATCCGCAGGTTGACGTCGAAGAAGCGCTGGCACAGCTCGCCGAACAGGGTCAGTACCGAGTCCGCGGTGACCGGCAACTGGCGGTAGGCCATCCATTCATCGAAGAAGTGCCGGTTGCTGCCGGGCAACGGCGTGCCCAGGGCGGCCATCGGCAACAGGCGGCAGTCCGGGTCGTCGAGCAAGGCCTGCGGGTAGCCGCGGACCATCGCCGACAGGTGCCGCGGCGCCTCGTCGAACAGCGTCGCCTCGGGCGGCATGAAGGCCCACCACTTGCTCTCGTCGCACAGGTGCAGGGTCTGCTCCAGCACCGGGTCGAGGCGCCGCACCTGGTGCAGCAGCGCTTCGCTGAGGCCGCCGTTGATCATCTTCACCGCCGGCAGGTAGCGCGAGGCGCCCAGGGAATAGATGGCCATCGGCAGCTTCAGGTAGTCGGCGCTAGGGAAGCACGGGGTCATCGAGCGCAACGACGAGGTGGCGAACACCGTCGCCTCGCTGAAGTCCAGGCGCTGGCAATCGCCACGGGCGAAGGCCGCGCCCAGTTGCGCCGGCAACACATGCTCGAACTGCCACGGGTGCACCGGCAAGGCCACATGGCTGGCGTCGATGCCGCGCTCGCGCAGCTCGGCGGCCAGGCGTTCCTGCAAGGCTTCGGGCAGCAGGTAGCGCGCCGGGTAGACCTGCGCCAGGTCCGTCACGCCTTCGCCTCCTTGCAGCAGGTCCTTGCGCACCGCCACCCAGTTCAGCGCCACCGGCTGGGCGAACTCGGCCTGGTACTGCTGGTACTCGGCCTGCAACAAGCCCTGCTTGGCCTTGGCCAGCGGGTGGTACGGGCGGTCGCGCAGCGAGGCCCACTGCTCCATGGTGCGCAGGAAGGTGGCGCCGTCCTGGGCCATCAGGTTCTGGTCATCGACCCGGTGTTCCAGGGACAAGGCGGTCTGCCAGACGCTGATATGCAGCACTTCGAGGAACAGCGTCAGGCCCTTGTCGTTGTCACCAAAACGCGGGCCCATGCCGGTGAACACCCGCTTCATGAAATCCACCGGGCCCAGCGCGCTCCAGCGCTGCTCCTGGCGCGCCAGCACCGGCGAGCCCGGGACCTTTTCCCATTGCTGGGTGATGCCTGGGCGCAGGGCGATGCTGATGAAACGCTGCTCCTGGGCATCGCAGCACCAGTCCCAGATCCGCTCGTAGGCCTCGCCGCCTTCCAGCGCCGGGGCTTCGGGGTGGGCCTGGCGCCATTGGCCGGCAGCCAGCAGCGGCAAGGGTTCGGGGCCAAAGAAATGTTCGGCCAGCAGGCAATCGATCAAGTCCTGCATCACCTGTTCGGCGGCCATGGATGTGAAGTTCATCGGATCAGTTTCCTTCTAGAGAAAGGGTGGCCAGCCTGGCCTGGAGGGCACGGAAGGCGATGCCGCGTTCGTCGCCGAGGACAAAGGCGCGGACCCCGCGCTCGCGCCAGCGCGCCACGTCGCCCGGTTGCCGGGGAATCGCGCAGTACGGTACGCCGGCGTGATCGGCCGCCTGCCAGGCCTCGAGCAGGGCTTGCTGCACCGGCAACTGGTCGATCTGCCAGGGCATGCCCAGGGATTGCGAAAGGTCGGCGGCGCCTTCGAGGATCAGGTCCAGGCCCGGCACCGCGGCGATCTGCGCGGCGTTCGCCACGCCGGCGGTGCTTTCGAGCATCGCCACCAGCATGATCTGTTCGTTGGCCTGCCCCACGTACTGCGCCAGGCTGTGCTTGCCGAAGCTGCCGGGGCGCCCGGCGTTGAGGCTGCGCTGGCCCAGCGGGTGGTACTTGCAGGCGGCGATCGCCGCCTGCAGCTGCTCGGCGGATTCGATCATCGGCAGCACGATGCCCTGGGCACCGCCGTCGAGCAGGCGCAGCAGGGTCTTCGGGTTGAGGTCGGCGACCCGCACCAGGGGCGTCAGCTCGTAGGCTTCGGCGGTGCGGATCATGTGCTCGACGGTTTCCGGGTTGATCAGCACATGCTCCATGTCGATGATCACGAAGTCGAAGCCGGCCTCGGCGATCAGCTCGATGGCCGCCGGCGCCGGGATCGACGCGATCAGCCCGTACACCGTCTGCCCGGCGGCGAGCTTGCGTTTGAGCTGGTTGGTTCTCAGCATGCGTGCGGCCTGTAGGCGTGGAGTGGGTTGGGCACCGACTTGAAGCGCCGCTCGCCGTCGCCGAGCAGTCGGCGCTTGGTCAGTTCCTCGACTTCGTAGCTCGGCGCGAACACGTCGAACAGGCCGAAACGGTCGCGGTGCTGCGGGTGGGCGGCCTGGTAGTCGAGTATCACCTCGGCGGTCAGGCCCCAGAACCGGCCTTCGTCCAGCTGGTAGTGCTGGCGCAGGAAGATCGCCATTTCCGCCAGGCAGATGAAGAAGAAACAGTCGCAGGAGAAATCCCGCACCGCGTTGACGTCATCGGTGAGGATGAAGGAGTTGCGGTTGAGCTTGGCGTGGCTGGCCGGCAGCGGCACCAGTTGCGGCGCCAGCTCGGGCCGCGCCAGGTGCGCCGGCGAGTAGCGCACGCCGTCGTGGAAGTCTTTCAGGGCGATCCGTTGCGGCCAGCCCTGCTTGACGATCAGCACGATGTTCTGGCCGTGGGACTCCATGCCGATGCCTTCGGCGTAGAGCATGTGGATGATCGGCGGCACCGTCACCTGCAGCAGCTGGCGGGTCCAGGCCTCGAGGCCGTACTGGCGGATCCAGGCGTCGATGAACGGCTGCTGCGGGCCAGAGCCGTAGCGGTTCTCGACATGGCTCAGGCCGTTGAACGGCACGGCCTGTTCGTCCGCCTTCAGGTAGTGGTGGATGCTCTCGCGCCAGATCGCCCCCAGGGTGCCGTAGGTTTGCGGGCCGCGGGACTCGGGCAGGTGCTGGTAGTCGAAGCTGACCCCGGCCACCTCGCCGAGGATCACGAAATCCAGCTGGCGCGCGGTGCTGTCGCTGGCGATCAGCTGTTGCAGCCAGTCGGTGATGATCGGCCCGTTGAGCACCGTGTGCCGCGCCAGGATGCGGGTGCTGGAAGTGTTGGTCATGCTCATGGCCAGCTTGACGTAGGGCCGTTCCCGGGCCGTGGCGTTGGCCAGGGTGCGGATCGACTGCTGGGCCTTGTACTGGTCGTCCGAGGTGCCGAGGTAGATCAGCTCGCCGCTGAGCAACTCCGGGTAGAAGCTCGGCACTATGACCTTTTCCCACTGCCAGGGGTGGACCGGCAGCAGTTGGTAATCGTCCAGCGCCCTGCCCTGGCTGGCCAGTTGCTGCTCGACCTGCTGCCAGCGCGCGGCGCCCAGTTCCTGCTGGATAAAAGCCGGGAAGTCGAGGTTGCGTGAATGGTTGAGCGCCGCGCGATTACGCGCCACCGCCAGCCAGACCACGGCGATCGGCGTGGCGAACTCGGGGCCGTAGGCCTGGTTGTCGGCCAGGGAAAAACCGATCCGCGACTTGTAGCAGGGGTGATAGCTGTGGGCGTCCATGAAGTGCTGCTCGAGGGCGTCCACGTCCAGTTCGTGGGCCGGCCCGGCGGCCTGGTAGCCCTGGCTGCGGGCCTGCAGGTCGTTGAGCCGGGTCTGTTGCAGTTCGAGGATGAAGCGCTCCAGGTGCGGGCTGTCGCGGTAGTCGCCGAGCAGCTCGGCCAGGGCCTGGTGCAGGTCCGGCACGCTGTGCCGGCCGTGGCTGTCGACCCGTTCCAGGCTCGCGCAATCCAGGCGGATCAGCGCGAAGCTGGCGCTGAGCAGGCCGTTGCAACGGTACTCCACCCGCTCCCGGGCGCCATCGACGCCCGGCACCACGAAGCGGTGCAGGCCGTGTTCCAGCGGTGTGCTGGCGAATTCCAGCACGCCTTCGTACAGCAGGGTCTGCAACAGCTGGCCGACCACCCGCTGCTGCACTTTTTCGTCGATCCGCGGATCGACCGTGGCCAGCCAGGCGCCGGAGGCGGTGCCGCTGCTGGAGGTTGCCGGGGTTGCAGTCGCCATGTTCATACCTTCAAAGGATTAACGGTGTTCGAGCGCGCCGGGCAGGGCCTCGGCGCGCTCGTCGGAAAGGGGAAAACGCCAGGCGCAGGGCAGCGCCAGCAGCACCAGCACGCCGGTGACCACGAACACTTCGCTGATCGCCAGCGACAGGCCCGCCTGCGGGCCCGGGCCGCCTGCGGCGTGACGGAACTCCAGCCACAGCGAGGCGATGACGATGGCCAGCGACGACACCAGGCGCCGCGAGATGTTGTTCATCGCCGCGCCCTGGGTGACCATCGGTTCGGGCAAGGCATTGAGCCCGGCGGTGGTCACCGGCATGTAGGACAGGCCCAGGCCGGCGCCGCGCAGCATCATCAGGGCGAACACCAGGCCGATCCCGGCGCTGGCCGGGAACAGGCCCAGGGCCAGGGTCGAGAGCCCGGTCAGCAGCAAGCCGATCGACACCACCCGGCGCGGCCCGTGGCGGTCCAGGGCGCTGCCACCGAGGCGCCCGAACAGGCTGGCGAACACCGCGGTGCACAGCAGCGCCAGGCCGGTCCACAGCGGGCTGTAGCCGAGCACCGTCTGCACCAGCAGCGGCAGCAGCACCAGGCACTCGAACATGCCCACCGACTGCACCACGGCGATGATCACGCTCAGGCGATAACCGCGCAGGGCGAAGATCCGCAGGTTGAGCAGCGGCGCCTCGCGGCGCAGTTCCAGGCGCACGAAGGCCACCAGGCACAGCAGCGCCGCCAGTAACATGCCGAGGTTCACAGGATCCGCCAGGGCGGCGGCATGGCGCAGGCGGCTGATGGCGACCATCAGCAGGCCGATGCCCGAGGCGATCAACAGGTAGCCGGCCAGGTCGAACGGCTTGCGCTCGACCGGCTCCGAGGGCGGCAGGATCGCCAGCCCCATCAGCAGCGCAAGCACGCCGACCGGCACGTTCATCAGGAACAGCGAACGCCAGCTGAACCACTCCAGCAGCAGGCTGCCGCACAGCGGCCCCACGGCCGGCGCGAGCATCACCGCGGCGCCCCACAGGCCGGTGACCCGGCCGCGCTCGTGCTTGGCGTACACGGCGAAGATGATCGCCAGCGACAGCGGGATCATCAGCCCGCTGGCGATGCCCTGCAGCACCCGCGCGGCGATCACCAGGGCGATGGAGTCGGCCAGGGCGCCGAGCAAGGAGCCGGCCACGAACAGCGCCACGCCCCACAGGTACAGCGGCCGCCGCCCCAGGCGCTGGCTGAGGAAGCTGGTCAGGGGCATGGTCATGCCCATGCTGGTCATGAACGCCGCGACTATCCAGGTGGCCATCAGCGGGCCGATGGCGAACGCCTGCATGAAGGCCGGCAGCGCCGGGTTCAACGAGCTGTTGTTGAGGCTCACGGTCAGGGTGCCCAGCAGCACATTGACCACCACCCAGCTACGTGGCGCCTGGATCACTGCGACGCTCCTGCGAGCAACTCGCCCTGGCGCAGGAAGTGCTGCACCGGCCGCGGGTGGCAGAGGAAGTCGGCGTGGGAGATGTTGTAGCCGTAGGCCCCCGCCATGGGCAGCACCAGCAGGTCGCCGACTGCCACGCCCTTGAGCGGCTGGGCCCGGCTGAGCACATCCTTGGGCGTGCACAACTGGCCGACCACGGTCCAGGCCTGCTCCGGCGCATGGGCATCGCGCGGGCCGCGCGGCAGGTGGATCAGCGGATGGTCGTGGCTCTGCGCCGCCGGCAGGCGGAACTGGTGGGTGCCGCCGCGGCACACCAGGAAATGCTCGCCGTGGCTGGTCTTGGTATCCAGCACCTCGATCACGTAGTAGCCGCAGAAGGCGCTGATAAAACGCCCGGGTTCGAAGCGCAGGACCGGCGCGCCGGCGCCCTGCTCCGCCAGCCGCCGCTCCAGGTGGCGGCACAGGCGCTGCCAGTCGAATTGCCGGCCGCCGAGGTAGTCGACGCCGATGCCGCCGCCGACATTCAGGTGGGTCAGCTCTTCGGGGTGCGCGGCCAGGGCCCGCCAGTGCGTCCAGCGTTGCAGGTAGAAATCCAGCAGTTGCTCATGGCGCTCCACCGAGTGCTGGTGGGACATGGCGTGCACGTGGAAGCCCTTGAGGCGCAGGTGGCTGGCGCGCTCGACCCTGTGCACGGCCTCGGCCAGGTCCGCCTCGTCGATGCCGAACGGCGTGGCCGTGCCGGCCATGGCCAGGCGGCTCGACTGGTTCTGCGGCAACTGCGGGTTGATGCGGATGAACACCGCCTGCACCCTGCCCGCCTCCACGGCCAGGCGTTGCAGGCGCTCGATCTCGTTGAGGCTTTCCAGGTGCACCGCTTCCACCTGCCGGGCCAGGGCTGCGCGCAGGTCGGAATCGAGCTTGCCGGGCCCGGAAAACACATAGGGCTTGCGCGTCGGGCAGGCCATCACCCGCTCGATCTCGCCGCCCGAGGAAATCTCGAAGCCACTGACCAGCGGCGCCAGCGCGGCCAGCACCGGCGCTTCGCTGTTGGCCTTGATCGCGTAATACAGCTCGACCCCGGCCGGCAACGCCGCCATCACCTGGCGCACATGGGCCTGCAAGGCATCGAGGTCGTAGATGAAGGCGGCCAGCGGATCGGCGCTGCCGGCCCGGGCCTGGTCGATGGCGCTCAGCAGCGCCGCGGACAACTCAGCCATAACGGGCCTCCTCGCTCCACGGCGAACACAGGCTGACGTAGCCGGCCTGGCGATCGGCCTTGGCCGCCAGGCGCACCTTGAGGTTGGTCTTGCAGGCGATCGGCTGGCCGGCGATCAGCGCGTCCAGCTCCGGCGCCGGGCGCACCAGCTCGTCGCGGATCTGCCGCAGCTGGCGCTCGACCCGCCGCCACATGGCCGGCGCCAGGTGCGGGCGCTCCCAGCTCAGGGCCAGCACCGCCTCGGACAGGTTGTTGATCAGCAGGCAATAGGTGATGCGGCTCCAGCCCTGCGCCCGGGAATACAGCAGCGACTGGCGCACCCGCGGGTGCAGGCCGACCTCGATCTGCGCCATGCCCAGCTCGTCGGTGAGCTTGACCCCCTCGAAATCCCGCAGCAGCAGCTGTTGCGGCTGGCCCCGGTCGTGGATCAGCACGCTGTTCTGCAAGTGCGGCTCCATCACCACGCCGTGGTTGAAGAACAGCGCCAGCACCGGCCGCAGCAGCAGCGCCTGGTAGCGGTCGAACCACTCGATCAGTTGCTCGTCGGCCAGCTCGCGGGCGTTGAAGCCTTGCAGGAAGTCATGCACCAGCGGCCGCGAATGGATGTCGCGGGCGAACAGGGTGCCGGCCATCACGCTGCGCTCGGCGCCGGCGCGGCGGCAGAAGTTTTCCCGCAGGATCGCCCCGGTCTGTTCGCGGAACCAGTGCGCGTCGGCTTCGCTGGCCTGGGCCGGGGCCCAGCTCATGGAACCCGGCTCGGCCACTGCCGACAGGCCGCCGAGGGTCGCGGCCTGGGTCTGCTGCAGGCGCTGGAACAGCTGGTCGATGATCAGCGTGCTCTCCAGCTCGTACCAGGCGTTCTTGCGCACGCAATTGGTGATGCGCACGTTCAGCGAGCCCTTGATGAAAAAGTCATGGTCCTCGATGTACCAGGTGCGCATCGAGGCGGTCGGGCTGGCGAGCGGCCCGGTGGCGCCGTGGTCGACCACTTCGCCCTGATCCAGCAGGCGCTGCACGCGGCGGTCCTGCATGAACAGCTCGGCCTGCACCGGGTGCATGCAGATCATCGCGCGGTCCGGGCGGGCCCGGCGCTGGTCGGCGAAACCGGCCATGACCTGGGCTTCGCTGAGGCCGTTGGCGGTCACGCGCAAGCCCTGGCGCGGCACTTCGAACAGGTGCAGCGCGGTGCGCGCCTGGAACTCCGGGGCGTAGGTTTCCTGGGCCAGGTGCGCCGGCCACAACCGCGCCTTGGGCGCCGGGTGGTTGGGGTGGCCGAACCACAGGCCCTGTTCGCTGGCCAGGTAGCCGCTGAGCGGCGCCGGGCCCTGGCCGTCCATGTTGTGCGCGACGATCGCCGCGGTCAGCGACTGGCTTTGCAGCACCTGGTCCAGCAGCTCGTCGTTGCTGGCCCGGGTCATGTGCTCGCAGGCGCCGAGCAACTGCTCGACGAACTCGGCGAAGGCCAGGCAACGCCAGCTTTCGCCTTCACGCCGGGCGTACACATCCGACAGGTAGCGGTGGCTGCCCAGGTGGTCACGGCGGTCGACCATGACGAAGAACTGCTGCCGGTTGGGCAGCTCGATGGTCAGCGGGATGCCCTTCCATTCCAGGCCGTCCAGGTAGCTGCCGGGAGGAATGCCCTGCATCTCTTTCGGCCAGTGATAGCCGAGGCAGTTTTCCGGCAGGGCGAACTCCTTGATCAGGCAATTGAGCAAGGCTCTTGTGGTTGCCAGTTCGCTGACCATCTTCGATAAAACATGTTTCGACAACATATCGCGCTCTGAATAGTTCATAAAAGGCTCCACAGTAGCCATGCGATACTGGCCACGTTATGTCGCGACAAAGAGTTAGTTGCTTGCCAGCCACTTCCAACAGCCGACAAGTACCCGCCAGGCGACACTCGCCCGTTTGCACTTGCAATAAAAAAACCGTGACCCGAAGTTGTTATGAGTCGCTGGCAAAGTGTGAAAAACGACACACTTTCATGGGCACGCCCGACACTCGCCTACTTCCCGGCCAGCCCACTTCAGGCGCGCTGTTGCAACAAGGCATCGGCCACCGCGCGGCTGAACCGCTGCACCACTTGCCGGCATTGCTCGTCGTCGATCACCAGCGGCGGCAACAGGCGGATCACATTGCCGCGGCGCCCGCCGCGCTCCAGCAGCAGGCCCTGCTTGAAGCAGTGCTGCTGGATGGCCACGGCCAGGGCCGGATCCGCCGGAAAGTGCCCGAGGCGGTCGGCCGGCTGGCGCTCGTCGACGATCTCGATGCCCAGCATCAGGCCCAGCCCGCGCACCTGGCCCAGGGCCGGATAGTCCTGGCGCAGGGCGTCCAGCTGGGTCTTGAGCCACTGCCCGCGGCGCTCGGCCAGCGCCGCGACGTTCTGCTCGCTCAATACCTGCAGGGTCGCCAGGCCCGCGGCCATGGCCATCTGGTTGCCGCGGAAGGTCCCGGCGTGGTTGCCCGGCTCCCAGGCGTCGAACTCGCGCTTGATGCCCAACACCGCCATGGGCAGGCCGCCGCCCACCGCCTTGGACATGACGATCATGTCCGGCTCGATGCCCGCGTGCTCGAAGGCGAACATCCGCCCGGTGCGGGCGAACCCGGCCTGCACCTCGTCGAGGATCAGCACAATGCCGTGCCGGCGCGTCACCTCGCGGATCGCGCGCAGCCAGCCGGCCGGCGCGCAGTTGACCCCGCCCTCGCCCTGCACCGCCTCGAGGATCACCGCCGCCGGCAGCGACACGCCGCTTTCCACGTCGTCGATGAACTGGCTGAAGTAATGGGTCAGCGCCTCGATTCCGGCCTCGCCGCCGATGCCCAGCGGGCAGCGGTATTCATGGGGGTACGGCATGAACTGCACGCCCGGCATCAGGCCGGCGATGGCGTGTTTCGGCGCGGTGTTGCCGGTCAGCGCCAGGGCGCCGTGGGTCATGCCGTGGTAGGCGCCGCTGAAGCTGATCACGTTGTGCCGCCCGGTGTGGGTCTTGGCCAGCTTCAGCGCCGCTTCCACCGCATCCGCGCCGGATGGCCCGCAGAACTGCAGGCAGTAGTCGCGGCCCTGGCCCGGCAGCAGGCCGAGCAGGGTTTCGCTGAAGGCGTCCTTGACCGGGGTGGTCAGGTCCAGGGTGTGCATCGGCAGGCCCGAGGCGAGGAAGCTGTCGAGGCTGGCCATGATCGCCGGGTGGTTGTGCCCCAGGGCCAGGGTGCCGGCGCCGGCCAGGCAATCCAGGTAGGTCTTGCCCTCGACGTCGGTGACCCAGACCCCATGCGCCTTGGCGATCGCCAGGGGCAACTTGCGTGGGTAACTGCGCACATTGGATTCGAACTTGCCTTGTCGGGCGAGATAATCGGCGTTGGTCTTTTGCAGAGGACTAGTATGCAATATGCCATCATTCAACATCTGTTCACCCTCGTTAAATTCGACATGCAAATTATTATCATTAATAAAAAGGCGCAACTGCTTATTCGAACTTATTTGGAAATTTACATAGTCTTTCCAGGCATAAGTTAAATATAAGCGCGCACGCCGACAGCCCGGTTTTAAAACCAGGTAAAAACATTAACAACGCCATTAACTGGCCATATGAATGCCATCTTTCCGGCAACTTGCTTAGTTGCCATTACATGGCCAATACCTCTTCAAGAGGCGGCACGTTCATCAAGTGATAACGGGCATGCATCCTTCCTCGACCGCGAGGCGGTCATGACGGCGCTGCGCCCTTCCCTGTGGCGCCCTGCGCTGCGTCTTTTTAGAAACCCACGGTGGCCGACAGCAGCAGGGTCCGTGGGGTCGCCAGGGTCAGTCCCGGTTCGCTGTCATCCGAGGCGCCGGCGGAACTCCAGTAGCGTTTGTCCAGCACGTTCTCGACGTTGGCGCGCAAGGTGACGTGCTTGTCGTCGACCTTGAAGGCATACCGCGCACCCAGGTCGAAACGCTCCCAGGAGTCGATTTCCTTGCTGTTGGCCTGGTCCAGGTACTGCGAGCTGGAATAGATGCCGCGGGCGGTCAGGGTCAGGCCCTGGACTTTCGGCACGTCCCACTCGGCGCCCAGGTTGACGTTGTACTTTGGCGTGGCCGGCGCGCGGTTGCCGTCGAAGGTGCCGTTGGTGGTGTCCTTCAGTTCGCTGTCGATGTACATGACCCCGCCCAGCAGGCGGAAGCCCTTGAGCGGCTCGCCGAACACGCTCAGCTCCACGCCGTCGTTCTGGCGCTTGCCGTTGGGGCCGAACACCCGGGTGGTGGCGTTGGTCTCGTAGGCCGGCTGCTTGATGCGGAACACCGCGGCGGTCAGGGCGAAGGCGCCGGCGTCGTACTTGGCGCCGGCCTCGACCTGGCGGCTGATGAACGGCGGGAAGATTTCGTCCTCGTTGATCGAGGTCGAGGGGGCGATCTTGCCCTGGCTCAGGCCTTCCATGTAGTTGACGTACAGCGACAGCTCGTCGGTGGCCTTGAACAGCAGGCCGCCCGAAGGCGAGACCTTTTCCTCGTCGTAGGCGGTGTCGCCCTTGATGCCGTCGCTCCAGTCGTCGACCTTGACCCGTTGCCAGCGCGCGCCGAGGGTCAGCAGCAGGCGGTCGTCGAAGAAGCCCAGGGTGTCGGACAGCGCCACGCCGCTGAAGCGGTTCTCGGTGTAGACCTTGGGATCGAAACGCGTCGGCCGCGACGGGGTCGGCGTCGGCCGCGGGTTGTAGAGGTTGCTCGGCGACGCGGCGTAACGCGCGCCGCCATTCTCGAAGTCCATGTAGAAGTAGCTGGCCGCCAGGTTGACCTCATGGCTCACCGGGCCGGTGTGGAACCAGCTGCGCACGCCCGCGGTGGTGGTGCGCACGTTTTCGTCGCGGGTGAAGTCGCGCGGCTGCACGCTGAAATCGCCGGCGTCGTTGGTGATCGACACCGCGTGGCGCAGGAAGTCGTGGTTGCTTTTGCGCGCGCCGACGCCGCCGTAGAGCATGATCGAATCGTTGACGTCGTATTCGGCGTTGAACGTGCCGAAGGTGTCCTTGGTCCGCGCCTTGCTCCAGGCCTGCGCATAGTTGTGCCGCACATCGTCGGCGTCCGGCACCTTGGCGTTAGGGCCTATCTGCACCCGCTCCTGGGGCGCGTCGGTGTCGCGCTCGGTGTGGCCGATGTCGGTCGACAGGCGCAGGCGTTCGCCGCGGAAATCCAGGCCCAGCACGGCCATCTGACGGTCGACGCTCTGGTGGTCCCACTTGGTGTCGCCGGACTGCTTGACCGCGTTCAGGCGCACGCCGAACTGGTTGTCCTCGCCGAAGCGCCGGCCGACATCCACCGCGCCGCCGACCTGGCTGTCGGAGGCGTAGCTGCCGGTGAACTCGGTGATCGGCTGGTCGGTGGCGCGCTTGGGCACCACGTTGATGCCACCGCCGACGCTGCCCCGCGGCGAGATGCCGTTGATCAGCTGGGTCGGGCCCTTGAGGATGTCCACCCGGTCGGCCATTTCCATGTCGATGGTGTAGGTCGGCAGCACGCCGTACAGGCCGTTGTAGGCCACATCGCTGTTGAACAGGCTGAAGCCGCGGATGGTGAATTGCTCGTAGCGCCCGCCCGCCGGGTTGGTGGCGCGCACCGAGGGGTCGCTGGCGATCAGGTCGCCCAGGGTCCGCGCCTGCTGGTTCTTCACCGCCTCGCTGGTGTAGGTGGTCATGCTGAACGGCGTTTCCATGAAGTCCTTCGAGCCCAGCAGGCCCTGGGAGCCGCGCCGCGCCACCTGGCCGCCGGCGAACACATCGCCGCCGGTGGCGGTGCCAGCGCCGAGGATCGAGGTCGGCGCCAGTTGCAGGCTGCCGCCCTCCGGCGCCGGTGCCAGGATATAGGCCTGCTCGCCCACCGCCTGCAGTTGCAGGCCGGACCCTTGCAGCAGACGGGCGAAACCCTCCTCCACCCCATACTCGCCGGACAGGCCGCTGCTGTTACGGCCACTGACCAGTTGCGGGTCGACCGACAGGTTGACCCCCGCCAGGCCGGCGAAGCGGGTCAGCGCGGCGCTCAACGGGCCGGCCGGCACCTGGTAGCTGCGCCGGTCGGCATCGGCCGCCCAGCCGGACGGGATCAGCAACGGGCTGGAACTGAGGGTCAGCATGAGGCCCAAATGCAACAACGGACGCAGGCCCGGCGACACCGGGCGCAAACGGAAAGGCAATACTGCGGGCATGGGAGGAAGCTCTCGTTTTTTGTTCACTTACCTGGAATGACCGGCGAGGTGAAAAAAAGGGACAGCTTCAGCCGATATTTTTTTCCGCGGCGTTTGCCGCAGGGTTTTGGCGCGGCACCAGGGTGACCCAGTAGCGGGTGCGCGAATGCACCTCCAGCGGCAGGCTGGCGGCCAGCAGCGCCAGCACCCGCTCGGTGTTGTCGAGGCGGAAGCTGCCGGTGACGCGCAGGTTTTCCAGCGCCGGGTCCCAGCGCAACAGGCCGGGACGGTAACGGCTCAGCTCGCGCAGGAAATCCCCCAGCGGCTGGTTCTGCGCCATCAGCACCCCGTCGCGCCAGCCCGGCAGCAAGGCGTCGAAGGCATCGATCTGCCCCGCGCCGTCGGCGCGCAGCCTGATGCGCTGGCCGGCATTGAGCACCAGCTGCGGCCCCTGCAAGGGTTGCAGCTGCACCGAGCCGCTGATCACCGACACCCGGCAATCGCGCTCGTTGAGGCGCACGCAGACTTCGCAGCGGCTGGCGATGATCCGTCCATAGGGGGCCTGCAGGGCCAGCGGCGCGTTGCCATTGACCTTGAGCGCCATCTCGCCGCGCACCAGGCTGACCTGCCGCGCGCCCAGGTCGACGTTGACCGCGCTGGCGGTGTTCAACTGCAAGGTGCTGCCGTCGGCCAGGACCACCGAGCGATGTTCGCCGGTGGCGGTCTGCAGGTCGGCGCGCCACACGTCCAGCGGCAGCTGGCGCGCCAGCAGCCAGGCGGTCGGCACCAGCGCGGCGACGCCCAGGGCACGCTTGAGCACCGCGCGCCGCGACGGTTCGGGGCGATCCAGGGTGGCCATCGCCAGCGCCGGGGGCAAGGCGGAAAAACGCTGGCGCAGCGACTGCGCCTTCTGCCAGGCGCTTTCGTGCCGGCTGTTGCTGTTGCGCCAGTGTTGCAGGCGCGCGTGATCGTCGGCGTTGGCCGCCCCGGACTCCAGCAGCGCCAGCCACTGGGCGGCGGCGCGGGCCACCTCGCGGGCTTCGCCGGACGGCGCGGCGCGCATCACAGCTCCACCAGCAGGCAGTGTTCGTAGGCCTGGGCCATGTAGCGCTTGACGCTGCGTTCCGAGACGTCGAGGCGCTCGGCGATCTCGCGGTAGCCCAGGCCTTCGAGCTGGCTCCAGAGAAACGCCCGGCGCACCACCGGCGGCAGGCCGTCGAGCAGTTCGTCCAGGGCTTGCAGGGTCTCCAGCAGCACCCAGCGCTGCTCCGGCGACGGCACGCTGTCTTCGGGCAGGCTGGCCAGCGCATTCAGGTAGGCCTGCTCCAGCTTGCGGCGGGTGTGGAAGTTGCTCAGCAGGCGCTTGCCCACGGTCACCAGGTAAGCCCGCGGCTCGCGCAGGTCGACCAGTTGCTGGGAGCTGGTCAGCACGCGCAGGAAGGTGTCCTGGCTCAGGTCCGCCGCATCCCAGGCGTTGCCCATGCGATGGCGCAGCCAGCTCTCGAGCCAGCCTCGATGATCGCGGTACAGGGCATGTAGGCTGTGCTCCGATGGCGTCGCTGCTTCAATCATGTCAAGAGGCCCTGCGCGAAGGATGAAACAAATGAGACTGATTCTAATTAATATTCATGTCGCAAACCAAGCCCTTTCGTGTGATCGGCTTCTTGTTTTCATGGCGCGGGAATAATCGGCGGGCGCCCTGGAACAAGGGTCCCAGGGCGTGGCGGTGTCGGTGTAGCCGCTGCCAAGCGCCAGCGAGGCTGCGAACGACAACGCAGTTGCCGCAAAACCTGAGTCCGCGATCCGCCAGGTTAAATGCGTCGCCTGGATTGCGACCGCTGCGCGATCGATCGCAGCCTCGCCAGGGCTCGGCAGCGGCTACAGGAACGGCGGTGTCTGTAGCCGCTGTCGAGCGCCAGCGAGGCTGCGAACGGCAACGCAGTGGCCGCAAAACCTGAATCCGCGAGGTGCCAGGTTAAATGCGTCGCCTGGATTGCGACCGCTGCGCGATCGATCGCAGCCTCGCCAAGGCTCGGCAGCGGCTACAAGAACGGCGGTGTCTGTAGCCGCTGTCGAGCGACAGCGAGGCTGCGATCGGCAACGCAGTTGCCGCAAAACCTGGGTCCGCGATCTGCCTGGAAAACCGCATCGCCCGGTCTACGGGGCTACGCCCCGATCGCAGCCTCGCCAAGGCTCGGCAGCGGCTACAAGAACGGCGGTGTCTGTAGCCGCTGTCGAGCGACAGCGAGGCTGCGAACGGCAAAGCAGTTGCCGCCATGCGATCTGCCTGGAGAAACCCGGCGTCTTGCGCGCCGGGCCCCAGGCGTGGTTACACGCCCATCAACGGATCGCTGATGCTGTGCGCACCGGTTTCCAGGCGCCCGGCCAGGCGCCGCAGCCAGCCGCCTTCGGCGCGCACGGTGAAGTCGTACCAGCCACCGCTGGCGTGGCAGCTGAACATCTGGTGCACCTCGCTGCGCCCGCGCACCTCGAAATGCCATGGCCCCTGCTGGGTGTAGGGGCAACGCTCGATGGTGATCGACACGGCGTCCTTGCCCGGGTTGCTCAAGGTCAGTTGCAGGTTGTTGCCGCGGCTGAACATCGACACCTCGGGCTGGCGCAGCAGCAGGTTGCCGTGGAAGCTGCGGTGGAAGCCGTTGGGGCCCAGCAGCCACAACTTGTAGTGCCCGGCGGTCTGCCAGCTGTCTTTCAGGTGCTTGCCCGCCTCCACCGTGTAGCGGCGCGGAACGTCGAGCAGGTGCAGGCGATCGTAGACATGGAACACCGCGCCCTGGTCGCCGCTGTTCTGCATATCGAGGGTGAAGCTCAAGGCCTTGCGCTTGGCCTTGGCCTCGACATTCAGGCGATACGGCAAGGCCCGCGAAGGCCGCGCCACGCGCTGCTGGTGCGGCAGTTGCTGGCGGCTGGCGTCCGGCAGCGGCACCTGGGCCAGTTGTTCCTGGCGCTGGCGCAGCAGGTCGGCGGCCTGGCGGGTGGTGGTGTGCAGCGGCGGCAGGATCTCGCTGTTGGGGTTGACGAAGTTGAAGGCCGAGGTCAGGTCGCCGCACACCGCGCGGCGCCAGGCACTGATGTTCGGCTCGCGCACGCCGAAGCGCTTCTCGAGAAATTGCAGGACCGAGGTGTGGTCGAACGCCTGGGAGTTGACCCAGCCGCCACGGCTCCAGGGCGACAGCACCAGCATCGGCACCCGCGGCCCGGGGCCGTAGATACCGCCGTCCGGGCGCGGTTGCTGGGTGGTGCCGGGGGGCGCCGCGTGGGTGAACACTTCACTGTCGAAGTCCACCGTGGACTTGCCGGCGAAGCTGCCGTCCAGGCGCCGCGAGGGCGCCGACGGCGACGGCAGGTGGTCGAAGAAGCCGTCGTTCTCGTCGTAGTTGACCAGCAGCACGGTCTTGCTCCAGACCTCGGGGTTGTCGGTCAGCGCCTTGAGGATTTCCTGGGTGAACCAGCCGCCCTGCACCGGGCTCGACGGCCCCGGGTGTTCGGAATAGGCCGCCGGCGCGACGATCCAGCTGACCTGGGGCAGCTTGCCCTGCTGCACGTCGTTGCGAAACCCCGCGAGCATGCCTTCCAGGTCGCTGCCGCTGCGCGCCGGCAAGGTGTTGCCATTGCCCTTGTACAGCGGCACCCGGGCATTCAGCGCATCGCTGTAGGGCACAAACCCGGTAAAACCGTCCGGCGGCTGCGCCGGGTTGCCGGCGGCCACGCTGGCGCGGCGGTACTGGCGAAAACCGGCCAGCGGGTTGTCGCCGAAGTTGTCCGGCAGGTACTGGTAGATCTTCCAGCTCACGCCCCGCTCTTCCAGGCGCTCGGGGTAGGTCTTCCAGGTGTAGCCGACGTCCACCGCGCCCGGGCCGTCCCATTCGTTGACCACCGCCGCCACGTTGGCCCCGGTCGGACCGTTGGTGCCGGTCCAGTGGAACAGGCGGTTGGGGTTGGTCCCGGCGTGCACCGAACAGTGGTAGGCGTCGCACAGGGTGAAGGTGTTGGCCAAGGCGAACTGGAACGGCAGTTCCTGCTCGCGGTAGTAGCCCATGGAAGTGTGGGTCTTGAAGGTCGGCCAGGCGCTCATGCGCCCGCTGGCCCAGGCCGCGTGCTCGTCGATCCACGAGTGCGGCGTGCCGTTGACCCGCTGCGCGTTGCCCCGCGAGCTGTCCAGGTGATACGGCAGCACCAGGCGCCCGATGCCCTGCTGCTCCCACACCGAACGCTTGCCGGGCAGCGGGATGGTGAAGCGGTCGCTGAAGCCGCGCACCCCGGGCAAGGTGCCGAAGTAGTGGTCGAAGGAGCGGTTTTCCTGCATCAGGATCACCACATGCTCGACGTCGCGGATGGTCCCGGTGCGGTTGTTGGCGGGAATCGCCAGGGCCTGGCGGATGGAGTCGGGCAGCAAGGTAAAGGCCGATCCGATAGCAGCGGCCTGCATCAGCTTCCTGCGGGTAAGAGTAGGCATACGCGGTTGAATTCCTTGAAGTTACAGAGCGGGAAATAACGACCCACGCAAAGTAGTGACCTCAAGTAACAGCCAAGTTACATGGCGGTTGCAGGCCGGGGTCAAGGCGCTTATTGATACTGATATAGCCGCTTTATCATCATAAACAGCTGATTTTTAATAACATTTCAAAATAAATAATATTTCGTGAACTTCACTTCGCGCAGAACGTTCCAGCGGCAGAAATGTGACGTGGTTCTGCTTTACTCCTGTAAGCAGATTGCCACTACTTCACCCGCAAGGAGCGCGTCATGGACCTGAAACAGCACTACCAGGGAGAACGCGAACGCATCGAACACCGCCGGGCCACCCTGGGACTCACACCCCCGCCCGGCCCGGAAAAACCGCCGCTCAAGCCCTGGGGCCTGGCATTGTCCGGGGGCGGTATCCGCAGCGCCACCTTCTGCCTCGGGGTGCTGCAGGCGATGACCCGGGCCAGGGCGCCTGAACCCTCGGCTGACAAAGACGAGGTCGGCAACAGCCTGCTGCCGCGCTTCGACTATCTGTCCACGGTCAGCGGTGGCGGCTACATCGGCAGCTTTTTCGCCAGCCTGTTCATCCCCGATCGCCTGCGCAAGGGACCGCCGCCAGCGCCACAGACGGCCCGGGCGGCGGCCGCCAATGCCTACAAGGTCCTGCACTACGAGCCACCCGGGCGCATCAGCACCGGCATCGACTACCTCAAGGAAGAGGTCGGCATGGGCCCCACGGCCTGGCTGCGGGAAAACGGCCGCTACCTGACCCCGACCGGCTCCGGAGACACCCTCTACGCCCTGGCGATCACCTGGCGCAACTGGCTGTCGCTGCATTTCGTGATCGGCATGCCGATCGTCCTGGCCCTCACCTTGCTGATGCTCCTGCAACTGCTCCTGGTGCCCGACCTGTACCTGCTGCCGGCAGCGGTATTTGTCCTCGGCCTGTTGCCCTGCGGGCTGGCGTATTGGCTGGTGCTGCCGCAAACGAGCCTGAGCGATCCCCCTGCCCTTGGAAACCTGGCCGCCATCCTCTGCGGGGTGGCCGCCGCGGTGTTCCTCATCGCCTCGCCGTTCGTGGGCGAAGGCTACAACACGCCGAACGTGGGCGACCTGTTCCTCGGTTTCAGTGCGATCGCCTTCCTCGGCCTCGCCTATGCCTGGGGCCTGGTCCGCAGCCTGGCGCGCCGCGACCGCCAGGCCAGCGGGCAGAACGGTCTGTTCACGGTGCGCAACTACCGGGTCGAGGTCACCCGCCTGCTGGCGCGGATAATCATGGGCCTGGGCGGGCTGCTGTTCGCCGCGTTCCTGGTGTCGCTCTCCGAAACCCTCTACCTGCACCTCAAGACGCTGACCCAGGGCACCCTGGGCATCCTGCCGGTGCTGATCTGGCTGGTGCGACGCCTGGCGCTGCTGCGCGACGAGAAAACCCTGCCGGACTGGCTGCGCCAGCTGCCCCTGGACGTCATGGCGCTGCTGGGCGGCATCCTGCTGCTGGCGGCGGTCTGCCTGGCGTGGATGCTGTTGGTGGTGTGGGTCAGCGCCGACGGCAGTGTGCGCCTCGAGGAAAGCGGCCACCTGCCGCGGCTGGTCCTGCTGGTGCTGGTCGCGGCCGGCCTGACCTGGGTCAGCAGCCGCTTCGTCGGCTTCCTCAACACCTCCTCCTTGCAGTCCTTCTACAGCGCCCGCCTGGTGCGCGCCTACATGGGCGCTTCCAACGGCAAGCGCTTCAACGGCACCACGGAACAGCGGCGCAAGCACATGAGCGTGGCCGAACCGCTGCGCGACGACGACATCAGCGTCAAGGACTACTACGACGCGGCGAACGCCGGTCCGCTGCACCTGATCAACGTGACCATGAACCTCACGGTGGACCCCGCCGAGCAACTGGTGCAGCGCGACCGCAAGGGCAAGCCGCTGTGCCTGGCGCCGGGCAGCCTGCCGGACGCAGGCACCTTCCTCCTCGATGGCAAGCTCTACCCGCGCAAACTGGACGACATGCCCAGTTCGGAAATCGCCTATCCACTGACCATCGGCCAATGGATCGGCGTCTCCGGCGCCGCGTTCACCACCGGCCTGGGTCGCGCCACCAACCTGGGCATGTCGCTGCTGCTGGGGCTGGCGAACATCCGCCTGGGCAACTGGTGGCCCGGCTGTTTCGACGACCCCTGCCGCCAGGCCGGCCGCGACACCCTGGGCGCGAAGATGTCGCGCTGGCTGCCGACCCATACCTACCTGTTCTACGAGCTGACCGCGCACTTCCACGGCCACCGCCGCACCTACCAGTACCTCTCCGACGGCGGCCACTTCGAGAACACCGCGGCTTACGAGCTGCTGCGCAAGGAGCGTGAGGTCGAACTGATCGTACTGTGCGACTGTGGCTGCGATCCCGATTACCAGTTCGAAGACCTGAGCAATCTCATTCGCCTGGCGCGCATCGACCATGGCCTGGAGATCCGCGAGGACACAACCATCGTCGACGACGAAGTGCTGAAAGAGGTGTTCGGCACCCTGGCACAGCTCAAGGCCAAGCCTTCGACCGGCGACCGGCGTTGCGCGCTGTTGCTCAATGTCTATGCCGGCGATGCTGCCAACACCCTGGTCAGCCGTATCCTGGTGCTCAAGCCGCGGCTGATCGCCTCGGTGTCGCTGGACGTGCAGCACTACGCCCAGGCCAACCCGGCCTTTCCCAACCAGACCACCGTCGACCAGTTTTTCGACGAGGCCCAGTTCGAAAGCTATCGCCAGCTCGGCCGGAGCATTGGCCTGCAGGTGTTCGGCGGCGGCCCCGACGGCGATGCCGTGGCCAATGCGCTATGGGCGCATTTCAAGAAGACGCCGGCTGGCGCCGCGCAAGCGCCCAGCTGCGAGGACGACTGAAGCCGCCGCACGCCGGCGGGCCACCTCGAACGCTCAGCGTTGCCCGCGTTTCAGGGTTTCGCTGGGCAACTCCTTGAACAGCGCCCGGTAGCTGCTGGAAAACCGCCCCAGGTGCCAGAACGACCAGCGCATCGCCACCTCGGCCACGGTGGTTTCGTCGGGGCCGCGGGCCAGCAGTTCGCGGTGCGCGCTGTTCAACCGGCGCAGGCGCAGCCACTGGGTCGGCGCCATGCCGGCGAAGGCCTTGAACGCGCTCTGCAACTGGCGCAGGGAGACCCCGGCCACCTGCGACAGCTCCAGCAGGTTGAGGCTGTCTTCCGGCCCGTCCGCCGCCCACTCCGCGACCCGCTGCATGATCGCCCGCTCCTCGGCGCGCCGGCGCAGGCCGCCGCCGTCGAGGCGCGCGCAGGCGTTGTCGAGAATGAACAGGCAGTCGTCGAGCAGCTGTTGGGTCAGGGCTTCGCGGCTCGGCGGATCGAGGGTCTGCGACAAGCGCGTCAGCGTCGCGCTTAGCCAGCGGCTGAACAAGGCGTTCTGCCCGCAATTGAGCGGCGCCAGGAACAGGCCGTCCAGGCGCCGGGCCTCGAGGCCGTGGCCACGAACGAATTCCGGGCCGAACACCACGGCGATTTCCTGGTAGTTCTCCGGGGTGATCCAGATGTTGCGGCTTTCGCCATTGAGCAGGTACAGGGCGTTGTCGCTGCGATCGAAACAGAACGCCAGGGAGTCCTCGGGGGCGCTGAAATTCTGCTCGACCCGGGTGTTCATGCATTCCTCGTAGATCTGCACCCCCTGCAGGTCCAGGTAGCGCACCTGCCCGGCGAAATGCCCGGGCGACATCTGTTGGTAATGCTGGACCCAGCCCGGGGTGGCACGGATCTGATCGGCCACATCGAAGGTGTTGAAGGCCTGGACCTGAAGAGCTGTCGACGCTGTCATGGGATGACCTTGCGCACTCTTTTGGTGCGCTTTGGTGCTGCTTAAAGTGGATAGATGGAACCGCAAGGGTTGCCCAAGATAGTCGCCAACGCGTCACAGGGGAAGCCTTGCCGGGCGACCCGAATGGCTGTGAGCGTCACCGACAATCATTGACGAGGTCCTTATGAATGCCCCTTTCGATCAGCTGTCTGCCTGGCTGAAAGAACACAAGATTACCGAAGTGGAATGCGTGGTCAGCGACCTGACCGGCATCGCTCGCGGCAAGATAGCGCCCACCAACAAGTTCCTGCATGAGCGAGGCATGCGCCTGCCGGAAAGTGTGCTGTTGCAGACGGTAACCGGGGACTTCGTCGACGACGATATCTATTACGACCTGCTGGACCCGGCCGACATCGACATGGTCTGCAGCCCCGATGCCGCCGGCGTGTACCTGGTGCCCTGGGCCCTGGAACCGACCGCCATCGTCATCCACGACACCTTCGACAAACTCGGCAACCCCATCGAACTGTCGCCGCGCAACGTGCTGAAGAAAGTCCTGCAGCTGTACGCCGACAAGGGCTGGCAGCCGATCGTCGCGCCGGAAATGGAGTTCTACCTGACCCAGCGCTGCGAAGACCCGGACCTGCCGCTCAAGGCGCCGCTGGGCCGCTCCGGCCGCGCCGAAAGCGGACGCCAGTCGTTCTCCATCGATGCCGCCAACGAGTTCGACCCGCTGTTCGAGGATGTCTACGAGTGGTGCGAGGCCCAGGGGCTGGACCTCGACACGCTGATCCACGAAGACGGCCCGGCGCAGATGGAAATCAACTTCCGCCACGGCGACGCCCTGGACCTGGCCGACCAGATCACCGTGTTCAAGCGCACCCTGCGCGAGGCCGCGCTCAAGCATGACGTGACCGCCACCTTCATGGCCAAGCCGGTGGCCGACGAGCCCGGCAGCGCCATGCACCTGCACCAGAGCGTGGTCGACAGCGCCACCGGAAGGCCAATCTTCGCCGACGCCGAAGGGCGCATGAGCGAGTTGTTCCGCCACCACATCGGCGGCCTGCAGAAGTACATCCCGCAGGTGCTGCCGATGTTCGCGCCCAACGTCAATTCGTTCCGCCGCTTCCTGCCGGACACCTCGGCGCCGGTCAACGTCGAGTGGGGCGAAGAGAACCGCACCGTCGGCCTGCGCGTGCCGACTTCCAGCCCCGAGGCCATGCGCGTGGAAAACCGCCTGCCCGGCGCCGACGCCAACCCTTACCTGGCGATTGCCGCGAGCCTGCTGTGCGGTTACCTGGGCATGGTCGAGGGCATCGAGCCGAGCGCTCCAGTGGAAGGCCGCGCCTATGAGCGGCGCAACCTGCGCCTGCCGATCACCATCGAAGACGCCCTGACCCGCATGGAAGAGAGCCCGACCATCGAGCGCTACCTGGGCCACAAGTTCGTGCGCGGCTACGTGGCGGCCAAGCGCGCCGAGCACGAAAACTTCAAGCGCGTGATCAGCTCCTGGGAACGCGAGTTCCTGCTGCTCAGCGTCTGATTCGACCCTGTGCCCTGTAACCCTGCGGTCCTGTAGCCGCTGCCGAGCCTTGGCGAGGCTGCGATCGGCGGCGCAGCCGTCGTAAACCCTGCAACCCCGTTGCATCAGGCACACCGCATGCACTGGTTTGGCGAGGACTGCGTCCTCGATCGCAGCCTCGCTGGCGCTCGGCAGCGGCTACAGGACAGGACAGGGCTACACGGACTACACGTGCGCTTCACAATAAAAATCGAAACGAGGGGAATCGCTATGCGTCTTTGGAAATCAATGGTCCCGCTGGCCCTGTCGGTGCTGGTCGGCGCCACGGCCCAGGCCGAATCGAAAGTCAGTGTGTACAACTGGACCGACTACATCGGCGAGACCACCCTCGCCGACTTCCAGGCCAAGACCGGGACCCGGGTGATCTACGACGTCTTCGACTCCAACGAGACCCTGGAGGGCAAGCTGCTGGCCGGGCGCACCGGCTACGACGTGGTGGTGCCGTCGAACCACTTCCTGGCGCGCCAGGTCAAGGCCGGGGCCTTTCTCAAGCTCGACCGCCAGCAGTTGCCGAACTGGCAGAACCTCGACCCGAAACTGCTGGCCCTGCTGGAGCGCAACGACCCCGGCAACCAGTACTCGGTGCCATACCTGTGGGGCACCAACGGCATCGGCTACAACGTCGACAAGATCAAGCAAGTGCTGGGCGTGGAGCAGATCGACTCCTGGGCGGTGCTGTTCGAGCCGCAGAACCTGAAGAAGCTCAGTCAGTGCGGCGTGTCGATGATGGACTCACCGGATGAAGTGTTCCCCGCCGTGCTCAATTACCTGGGCCTGGACCCCAACAGCGGCAACGCCGAGGACTACAAGAAAGCCGAGGCCAAGCTGCTGGAGATCCGTCCGTACATCACCTACTTCCATTCCTCCAAGTACATCTCCGACCTGGCCAACGGCAATATCTGCCTGGCCCTGGGGTACTCGGGCGACGTGTTCCAGGCCGCCAACCGCGCCAGGGAAGCCAAGAACGGGGTGAAGATCGCCTACGCGATTCCCAAGGAAGGCAGCAACCTGTGGTTCGACCTGCTGGCGATCCCGGCGGACAGCAGCAACCCCAAGGAGGCCCACGCCTTCATCAACTACCTGTTGGACCCACAGGTGATCGCCAAGGTCAGCGCCGCGGTCGGCTATGCCAACCCCAACCCGGCGGCCCGGCAGTACATGGACCCCGAGCTGGTCAACAACCCCGAGGTCTACCCGCCCCAGGCGGTGCTCGACAAGCTGTACATCTCCAGCACCCAGAGCCCGCAGATCATGCGCCTGATGACCCGCTCCTGGAGCAAAGTGAAGTCCAACCAATGAACCAGCACAGCCCTGCGCAACACACCCGCTCCTACTACGCCGCGTCGGCCAATGCACTGCCGGACTACCCGCCGCTGAGTGCAGAGCTTGAGGCCGACGTCTGCGTGATCGGCGGCGGCTTCACCGGGGTCAACACCGCCATCGAGCTGGCCCAGCGCGGCCTCTCGGTGATCCTGCTGGAGGCCCGGCGCATCGGCTGGGGCGCCAGCGGGCGCAACGGCGGGCAACTGATCCGCGGCATCGGCCACGACGTCAGCGGCTTTGCCCGCTACGTCGGCGCCGAGGGCGTGCGTTACCTGGAACAGGCCGGCATCGACTCGGTGGCGCTGGTCGGCCAGCGCGTGCGCGAACACGGCATCGAGTGCGACCTGCGCTGGGGCTTCTGCGAGCTGGCCAATACCCCGGCGCAGTTCGCCGCGTTCCAGGCCGAGCAGGAACACCTGGCGGCCCTGGGCTACGAGCATGAAACCCGCCTGGTAGCGCCGCAGGACATGGCCCGGGTGGTGGCCTCGACGCGTTATGCCGGGGGCTTGGTGGACATGGGTTCGGGGCACCTGCATCCACTCAACCTGGTGCTCGGCGAAGCGGCCGTGGCCCGGGCGCTGGGGGTGCGGATCTTCGAGCAGAGCCCGGTGCTGGAACTGATCCACGGCGAGCGCGCGCAGGTGCGCTGCGCCCAGGGCAGGGTCCGCGCCGGCAGCCTGGTGCTGGCCTGCAACGCCCACCTCGACGACCTGGAACCGCGCCTCGGCGGCAAGGTGCTGCCGGCGGGCAGCTACATCATCGCCACCGAACCGCTGGCGCCGGCCCTGGCCGCCGAGCTGATCCCGCAGAACCTGGCGCTCTGCGACCAGAAAGTCGGCCTCGACTACTACCGGCTCTCGGCGGACCGGCGCCTGTTGTTCGGCGGCGCCTGCCACTACTCCGGGCGCGACCCGGCGGATATCGGCGCCTACATGCGGCCGAAGCTGCTCAAGGTGTTCCCGCAGTTGGCCGACGTGCGCATCGACTACCAATGGGGCGGCAAGATCGGCATCACCGCCAACCGCTTCCCCCAGGTCGGGCGGCTGCGCCAGTACCCCAATGTGTATTACGCCCAGGGTTACTCCGGGCATGGGGTCAACGTCACCCACTGGACCGCGCGCCTGCTGGCCGAAGCCATCCACGCCGGACACAGCCAGGGCCTGGACATCTTCAGTGCCGTGCCACACCTGACCTTCCCCGGCGGCCCGGCCCTGCGCGCGCCGCTGCTGGCATTGGGCATGTTGTGGCATCGGTTGCGCGAGGTGCTGGGCTGACGGCAACAACGCGGGTGAACGGACCACCGCTATCGCCGGCAAGCCTGGCTCCTACGGACGTACGCGCCAGGCATCGAATGCACCGCAATCATCCCCGGCACGTCAGCGCTGCCACTCACACCGCCCCGCGCAACCGGCACGGCGCGCCCGGCCCATCCGACCATGGCTGGAAACAAAAACCGGGCACCGGGCCCGGTTTTCAAATGCTGCGGCACAACCTGATCAGCGATGGCTGGCCTGCAGTTGCGGCTGGGCCTGGGGCATCGCCGAGGAATGGTGGTTGAGGATCTTCCACTGGCCGTCGACGCGCTCGTAGAGGAAGGTGTAGCGCGCCTGCACCTGGCGGGTCGCGCCGCCGGCGTCGAGCAGGGTGAAGGTGTAGACGCCGCTGTCCATGGCCGCATCGGCGCCCAGGTGGCGGATTTCCCGGTAGTTGATCTGGCCCACCGGCTTGCCCGCGAGGAAATGCTCGAAGTAGTCCTGGATCTGCGCCGGGGTGGTGCGCACCTGGTTGGACACGGTCGGCTGCAGGATCGCGTTGGCGGCGTAAAGACTGGTTACGTTTTTTGCGCTGCCGCTTTGCAGGGCCGCGTTCCAGCGGTCGAACAGGCTGGCGATCTCCCGGTCGCCCTGGCTCTGCGGCTGGGCGGCAACGGTGCGGTACACATACGGCGTGGCGTCCAGGGCCTGGGCCAGGGGGGCTGCCAGGGTCAGCAACAGGGCGATGGCGGTGCTCTTGAGTTTCATCGGAACGCTCCAGTGGGTTTCAATGCGCCCACTCTGCCCGCCCGTCGCTGCCGCGCCATCGGCCAACCGGTGCCGGCGGCCTATGCCATTCGGCAGATAGGCCCACGGCCGGCAAGCGGTTTTAATGCCCGCTCGCGAGCGCACGCCCTTCAACGCTGGAGCCCCCTTTCATGCCAAGCCCGACCCACGACCCCGGCAGCGCCCTGGCCATCCGCACCCAGTATCGCCAGGCCCAGAGCCGCGCCGCGCGCCTGCGCCTGCTGGTGGACACCGGCCAGGAACTGACCCGGCTGCCGCCCGCGGCCATGCGCCAGCGTGCCCTGCAACGGGCCTGCGCCTTCATGGCGATGGACCATGGCCTGCTGCTGGAATGGCGCGCCGAACAAGCGCCCCACGCCAGCGCCGAACATGGCCACGGCGAGCGTCTGGCGGCCCTGCACGGCCTGGGCTGTGCCACGGCCCTGCACCCCGAATGGCTGGCGCCGGCGGACAGCGCCCTGCCCCAGGTACTGCGCATTCCCCTGCCCGGGGCCGACGGCCAGGCGTTCGGCGCATTGCTGCTGGCCAACAGCGTGCCCCTGGCCGCCGCCGACGGCGAAGACCTGGAATCCCTGCAACTGCTGGCCACCCTGCTCGCGGCGCACCTGGAGAACCAGCGTTTGCTGGAGGCCCTGCAAGCCCGCGAACGCACCATGTCGGAGCTGGTGCATCGCCTGTTCAGCGCCCAGGAAGACGAACGCAAGCGCGTGGCCTACGACCTGCACGACGGCCTGGCGCAAACCCTGGCCGGGCTGCACCAGCGCCTGCAGGGTTTCGCCGGGCGCTGCCCGACATTGCCCGAGACATTGCACGACGAACTGCAGGCGATCCTCGCCCTGGCCCAGGGCTGCGTCGGCGAGGGCCGGCAACTGATCGGCGGCCTGCGTCCCCATGTGCTGGACGACTTCGGCCTGTACCCGGCCATCGACAAGGAGGCCGACCGCCTGCGCGACGCCGGTATCGAGGTGCACTGGCAGCGGCAGTCCCGCACCCGCCTGCCCGGCGCCAGCGAAATCGCCCTGTTCCGCATCGCCCAGGAAGGCATCAACAACATCCTCAAGCATGCCCGGGCCGGTCGCGTCCAACTGAGCCTGGAAGTGGCGCACGCCCAGGCGACGCTGGCGCTGCAAGACAACGGCATCGGCTGCGTCCAGGACAACCGGCAATCCGAGGGCGACGACCAGCACCTGGGCCTGGCGACAATGCGCGAGCGCGCCAGCCTGCTGGGCGGCGAGCTGTCGTGGCACAGCGTCCCCGATGGCGGCACCCGCCTGCTGGCCCGCGTGCCGCTGCCCGACACTGGAGAAACCCCATGACCCCTGCCCTGCGCCTGGTGCTGGCCGACGACCATGAAGTCACCCGCACCGGCTTCGTCGCCCTGCTCGCCGGCCATCCCGAGTTCGAGGTGGTCGGCCAGGCCCGCGACGGCGAGGAAGCCCTCGACCTGTGCGAACGCCTGCAACCGGACATCGCCATCCTCGACATCCGCATGCCGCGGCTCAACGGCCTCGGCGCCGCGCGCCTGCTAGGCCTGCGGCAGCCGGCGGTCAAGGTGGTGATCTTCACCATGGACGACAGCCCCGACCACCTGGAGGCGGCAATCGCCGCCGGCGCGGTCGGCTACCTGCTCAAGGATGCCAGCCGCACGGAAGTGCTCGCCGCCCTCGCCCAGGTGGCGCGCGGCGAAGAGGCCCTCAACAGCACGGTCAGCGCCCGCCTGCTGCGGCGCATGGCCGAGCGGGCCGGCAACGGTCACCCGACCGCCGCCCTGACCGCCCGCGAGCGCCAGGTGCTGGGCCTGGTGGCGGGCGGTTTCAGCAACCGCGAGATCGGCGAAAAGCTCGGCATCACCACCGGCACCGCCAAGGCCCATGTGGAACGGGTGATCGGCAAGCTGGGCGCCGCCGACCGTACCCAGGCCGCGGTGCGCGGCATCGCCCTGGGGCTGGTGGCGCAACCCGCGGGAGACTGGCCATGAGGCTCCTGGCGAGCCGGCACTGGCTCGACCTGCCGCTGCGCGGCAAGGCCCTGGTGGTGATTTCCCTGCCGCTGGTGGTCCTGCTGCTGTCACTGGTGCTGATCTACATCACCGAGCGCCAGACTGCCCGCGCCGAGGAAGACGTGCGCCGGGTGCTGCTGGTGCAGGGCGACATCCAGACCGTGCACACCCTGCTCGCCGAGGCGGCGGCCAGCGTGCGCGGCTACCTGCTGACCCGCCGCGAAGACTTCCTGCCCAGCTACGAGCGGGCCCAGCCGCTGATCCGCGCCGCGCTGCAACGCCTGGACCACAACATCCGCGACGCCAGGATGCGCGACCACCTCAAGGCCATCACCCCGCTGATCGGCCACAAGCTCGACGGCCTGGTGGCCCTGCGCAACGGCCGGCCCGACGACAGCGCGAGCATCACGGCGATCCTGATCGAGAACAAGCAGGTGCTGGACGTGCTGCGCGAGCAGATCAGCGCCATGCGCGTGCGCGAGGACGGCCTGCTCGCCGAACGCAGCGCCGCGGCCTCGGCGACCCGCATGCGCCTGCTGCTGGCCACGCTGCTGGCGGCGGTCTGCGGCCTGTTCGGGGCGATTGTCGCGGTGCTGTTCCTGTCCAAGGGCATCGTCGCGCGGGTGCAGCAGGTGCAAGGCAACGCCCAGCGCCTGGCCCTCGGCCAACCGCTGCGACCGCAGGCGCCGGAACAGGATGAGATCGGCCAGCTCGGCACCCGCCTGGTGGAGGCCGGGCAACTGCTGGCCGAACGCGAGCGGGCCCTGCGCGACAACGAGGAGCGCCTGCGGCTGATCATCGACGGGGTCAAGGACTACGGGATCTTCGCCCTCGACACCGCGGGCCGGGTGACCACCTGGAACGCCGGCGCCGAGCGGATCAAGGGCTACACCGAACAGGAGATCATTGGCCGGCACTTCTCGCTGTTCTACCTGCCGGAAGAATGCCCGGCGCACCCGGACATGGCCCTGCGTGAGGCCACCCGCGACGGCCATTACATGGAAGAGGCCTGGCGTTGCCGCAAGGACGGCAGCCGCTTCTGGGCCAGCGTGGTGATCACCGCGCAATACGACGCCAGTGGCGCGCTGCGCGGCTTTTCCAAGATCACCCGCGACATCACCGACCGCCGCGCGGCGGAAATCGCCCTGCGCACCGCCCGCGAGGAAGCCGAGAGCGCGAGCCGCGCGAAAAGCCAGTTTCTCTCGCGCATGAGCCACGAGCTGCGCACCCCGCTCAATGCCATCCTCGGCTTCGCCCAGCTGCTGGAGATGGATTCGCCCGGCGGCCGCAGCCCGCAGGTCGGGCACATCCTGCGTGCCGGGCAGCACCTGCTGACCCTGATCAACGAGGTGCTGGACATCACCCGCATCGAGGCCGGGCACCTGCCGCTGAACGTCGAGCCGATCGCCCTGGCCTCGGTGCTGCACGAGACGCTGACGCTGGTCTCGCCGATGGCCAGCGACGCCGGTGTGCAACTCGATGCCCTGCCCGTGCTGGACGAACGCAGCGCGGTGATCGCCGACCGCCAGCGGCTGATCCAGGTGCTGCTCAACCTGCTGTCCAACGCTATCAAGTACAACCGGCCCCAGGGCCGGGTGCGGATCGCGGTCACCGTCGTCGGCGCGCAGATCGAAGTGGCGGTCAGCGACACCGGCGCCGGTATTCCCCTGGAACGCCTGGACCAGTTGTTCCGCCCCTTCGAACGCCTGGGTGCCGACCCGCGGGTCGAAGGAACCGGCCTGGGCCTGGCCCTGAGCAAGAGCCTGCTGGAAACCATGGACGGCAGCCTGCGGGTGCACAGCACCCCGGGCCAGGGTTGCTGCTTCACCCTGCAACTGCCGTTCGCCCGGCTCGCCACGGCGGGCGTGGCGCCACCCTTCGAGCAGCCAGCCTCGGTGCTAGCGCCCCGTGCCGAGGCCGTGGAGCCACGCGGCCAGGTGCTGTGCATCGAAGACAACCTGTCGAGCCTGGCGCTGATCGAAACCCTGCTGCAACGCCGCCCGGGCATTCGCCTGCTGTCGAGCATGCAAGGCCAGATGGGCCTGGACCTGGCGCGCCAGCATGCGCCGCAGCTGATTCTGCTGGACGTCAGCCTGCCGGACCTGACGGGCCTGGAGGTGCTGCGCCGCTTGCGCGAAGCGCCGGCCACCGCCAGCACCCCGGTGCTGATGATCACCGCCGACGCCAGCGCCCTGACCCACCGCGACCTGCTCCAGGCCGGGGCAACGGCGATCCTGACCAAGCCGATCCATATCCCGGCGTTTCTCGCCCACCTTGAGCAACACCTACCGGAGCCCGCATGAACCACGACCTGCGCATCCTGATCATCGACGACCAGCGCCCCAACCTCGATCTGATGGAGCAACTGCTGGCCCGCGAAGGCCTGCACAACGTGCTCAGCAGCACCCAGCCGCTGCGCACCCTGGACCTGTTCAACAGCTTCGAGCCGGACCTGGTGATCCTCGACCTGCACATGCCCGATTTCGACGGTTTCGCCGTGCTCGAACAACTCAACCGGCGCATCCCGGCCAACGATTACCTGCCGATCCTGGTGCTGACCGCCGACGCCACCCGCGACACCCGCCTGCGCGCCCTGGCCCTGGGCGCCCGCGACTTCATCAGCAAGCCGCTGGACGCCCTGGAGACCCTGCTGCGGATCTGGAACCTGCTGGAAACCCGCGCCCTGTACAAGGCCCTGCGCCAGCAGGTGCCGGCGCAACAGATCGAGCTGCTGCGCCGGCATCGGCCGTAAGCCGCTCGCGCGGAGGGCGAGACCGCCTCAGAACCGCCCGCCCAACGGATACTCCAGCGCCAGCCGCAACTGGTCGGCATCCAGTTCGGCCTGGGCGCGGTTGCCGCGATGCACGGCGTGGCGCAGGGTCACGGCGAGGTTTTTCGCCGGGCCCGACTGCACCACGTACCTGGCCTGCAGGTCGCGTTCCCAGTGTTTGCCGCCTTCGCCATAGCCCAGCCAGGCGTAGCCGCCGCGCGGGTCCATGTGGCGGCCGTCGATGCCGCTGCCGCGCACATACAGGGCGCTGAAGGTCAGGCCGGGAACGCTGTAGCCGGCCATGTTCAGGTCGTAGCGGGCCTGCCACGAGGCTTCTTCGGGGGCGTTGAAGTCCGACAGGGCCACGGCGTTACTGAGCAGGATCGCGCCGCGGGTGACGTAGTCGTAAGGCGTGTCGCCATCGACTTTCTGATAGCCCAGGCCAAAACTGTGGGCGCCGCTCCTGTAGGTCGACATCAGGCTCCAGGTGCTGTTGTCGATACGCCCGGACAAGGCCTTGCCAGTGTCCTGGGTGCGGTACAGGTTGAAATCGAACGTCAGGTCCTGGCCCTGGCTCAGCGGCAGGTTGTAGAGCGCACCGAGATATTGCTGGCGCCAAGTGTCTTCGTACAGCGCGCTGAACAGACTGGCGTTGAGGCCCTTGATCGAGGTGTTGCGCACGCCGATCAGGTCGAAGCTGTCGCCCTGCTTGCCGTTGGAATAATTGACCACGAAACCCTGGTCGTGGCTGCTGGCATTGCGGTCGGTGCTTTCGTTGAAGTGGCCGCCGTACAGCGTGGTATTACTCAGTTCGCGGCTGGTGAGGAACCAGCCGGTGGCGGTCTCGGGCAGCAGGCGGCTGTCGGAGGAACCGAACACCGGGGTCTTGACCCGCTGCTCGCCGTAGCGCAGTTCGGTGGAGGAAAAGCGCAGCTTGGCCACCGCGCCGCCGCGGCTGAATTCATCCTTGGGGTGGCCGTCGTTGTCCACGCCCAGCAGCCGCGCCTTGCCGGCCCGGCCACCGCCGCTGTCGAGTTTCCAGCCGGAATAGACGTGGGCGTCCAGGCCAAAACCGAGGGTGCCCTGGGTGAAACCGGAGCTGTAGTCGGCCATCAGGCCGTAGGCCCACTCCTCGGCCAGGTCGCTGCGTTCGGCGCGGGGTTTGTAGGCGTTGCGCGCGCCGTTGCTCAAGGAACCGTGCTCATAGTCGCGACGGTCGTAGAGGCTGCGGTTGAACAGGCTCCATTGGCTGTCTTCGATAAACCCCTTGGCATTGTCCTGCTCCGCGGCCAGCGCGAGCAGGCTCTGGCCGCCCAATGCCAACAGCAGGGTGTGTCGGGTCAAGGTCTTCACGGTCGAACTCCGGAAAATCGATAAAGGGCGGGCGATAGCAGGCAGTGCGCCGCTGTACGGGCGCACCACCGGGACCCCGTTCAGAGGTATTTGAGGATCGCGATATCGCGGCGACGCTGCTTGAGGCCTGCGAACCAGCGGGTCGGGAAGAACAGCAGCACACCGAGGATCAGGCTCCACAGCCAGACCCCGGACAGGTTGTCGAAGCCGTAGTAAGTGCCCTGGTTGGCGCCCCAGATGGCCACGGCCACCAGGTACAGGGCCTTGAGCACGTACAGGTGCAGCAGGTAGAAGAACATCGGCGCGCCGCCGTAGATCGCCAGTTGCGCGGTCGACCAACGATCCTGGGCCTTCTCGAAGTACGCCAGGAGGATCAGCCCCAGGCCCAGGGTCGGCATCAGGAACATCAGCGACGGCGGGTATTTCCTGGCGCTCATGAAGCTCATGAAAGTACGCAGCGCATCGCCGGTCTGTACCCAGGGCTTCTCGCCATAGACGTTCAGGTAGCGGATGAACACGAAGGCCAGCAGCAGGCCGACGCCGACCTTGAGCAACCGCGCAATCCGCGCCGCCGGCTGCACATCCTTGCCGAACCAGGGGCCTATGGCCCAGCCCAGCAGGATCACCCCGATCCACGGCAGCACCGGGTAGGTGGTGCGGGCCCGGGTGAACTCGGTGAGGTCGATGAATACCCGCTGGTGCAGGATCGACCAGGGCACGAAGAATGGCGACTCGGGGCCCACCACCACCTCATCCAGCAGGTTGTGCCCGGCGACGATGGCGACGCCCAGCACGATCAGCCAGCCGCGCTTGAAGTGCAGCAGGCCGGCCAGCACGATCATGCAGATACCGATGCACCAGATCACCTGCAGCCACAGGGTCTTGGGCGGGAACTCGGCGTTCCAGGCAAAACACACGAAGGTCAGTTCGAGGAACACCAGGAACAGGCCGCGCTTGAGCAGGAACACCGAGGTTTGCCCGAGGCTGTGTTTCTGGCTGTAGAGCCAGGCCGACAGGCCGGTGAGGAAGATGAACACCGGGGCGCAGAGCGTGCTGAGCAGGCGGGTGAAATACAGGTCCGGGGTCACGCTCAGGGCGTCGATCGGGTCGGTCACCTGGCGATGCAGGAAGAAGGTCTCGCGCACATGGTCCAGCAGCATGCACAGCATGACAAAACCGCGCAGGGCATCGATCGCCAGCATCCGCGTATTGGCCATGGCCATGCTGCCCGCCAGCGCAGGGGAGGCAACGCCCGCCTGCCCTGCCAGTCCGGTAGAAAGAGTCATATCGCTCACTTGTGTCGAAGGTCGTTGGGCCGGGGTAAAACCTGGCGCTGATTCAGGACAAGGGGGCATGCCACCTGCCCGGGCGATATCGGTCGTGCCGGGGATGTCCCGGAACACGTGTCGCCGGCCGCCGCTCGAAGCCTTGTGGGCCACACCGCGAAAGGTCCGGCGCAGACGCTGGCGCGCCTTGTCGCCGCCTGGGTGGGGATGAGCCACCCGGATGCAAAATGTTATCAGATAACATTTCGTTTTGAACAAAAAACCGCGCCACGCCCGAAAACTCATGCCCCGGACAAACGACAACGGCGCCCGAGGGCGCCGTTGTCATGTGTTCGGGCCAGACCGCCCGGGAAACTCAATCATCGTCGTCATCGTCGCGATCGCGACGGTGATGACGCTCGTAGCGACGGTCACGACGGTCGTCGTCGTAATCCTGGCCCTGGTCGTTGTCACGGTAGTAGCGGCCATGATCGCGCCAGCGGTCGTGGTCGCGGTAATAGCCTCGATCGTCATCCCAATGGGTGTAGCAGCCTCCTAGCAACAGGGTGGACAGGGTCAGGGTGAGTAGCGCGAATCGCTTCATGGATGGGTCCTGGTGTTTAGGAGTGAGATAAATACAGGGGTAGGTGTGAGGTAAACCCGAGACATTCCGGGATCTGGTGGTCCATGGTGGTATGGGGTTTGTAAATGTGTTGCAGCAGGTGCAATTAGGTTTGGCCCCGGCCAGTGCCTGGTGATCGGGGCGCTAGGTGGAAAGGTAGCGCTCTTTTCTGCTGGTGACTACTCTTCGTCGTCCTCTTCAAAAGATGCGAACAGATCGCCCTGGTTGCGAGCAATTATTGCCAGCCGCATCCTCTTAACGACCTTGTAGACGAACGCCAGCGAGAGATTATGTTTCATGGCCAGCTCCCGCTGGTTACGCCCCGTCCATTCATCAAAGATTTGTTGGTGCAACTTCGAGGCTTGCAGGTGAATGCCTTTCGGCATGTAGAGAACCTGCCCTCCCCAGACGTTAGCCATCAGCATAGCCACTTCATTGCCGTGAGCCTCGGCAAGTTCAGGGCTGATGTCTAGGGTTTCCTTGGCAGACTGAGCCACATGATCGGCGAGGGTCTGGAGAAGCTCACCCGGAGCGCTACAGGGCGCTTTCATACGACCTCCTTATTGGTCACACGGTGCTGCCACTGTTTCAGGTTCTCGATCACTCGACTTGCCTGGGGGACGCTGAGCCATTGCAGCGCAGACACCTTTGTCATGCTTTTTACGAAGCTGGCCAGGGCTGCCTCGGACGGATCGCGAACCGCACCCAGGTCATGCAGTGCCAGCCACAGCGAACGGATCTTCTTGGACTGCTCATCATTAGCTTGTGGCCGCTTACCAGCCTTGTTTGGACGAGGTTTAAAGCCCTTCTGCTTGAGCTGCTCCAAAACCCTCAGCAGGTTTGGAACGCTCAAGTCAGCGGTGGACGTCGCGCCGTCCAACCCCGTCATTCCAGCCAGCATCAGGCGATACGTATCGTCATCCATGCGCAACTCACGCCGTGCAACATGGATCATCTTGATGTAACGCAGGCGGATAGGATTGGTCGGCGCGGCGCTCATGCCCACCCCCCGCGTTCCATCAGATCGATAGCGGCTTGCTGAGGATCTTCGATATCGCCGTAGGACAGTTCCCGAATGAAGTCCTCCAGCTCACTCTTGTCGTTGATCGCATTCCCCGACGCCCATGCAGCGACCCGAAGCCTGCCAATCTCCCGTGGGATATCGTTGCCCATGCCCTCTACAACGAGGGTGTCAAAAGTCTCTTTCTCACTCATGTCACACCCCCTCCGGCGTAATTCGCCACCTGCTATGCAGGCGATCAGTCGGGACACATTCAAGGCGCTCGATGTTACTAAGTCGGCCAAGGAACAGTTTCTCTGCCAAGCGCTTCACCGGATATTCATAGTCATGAGTGCACGACACACGCTTGCCGTTCACGGTGCTGGTGACGTAGCCGTTCCAGTCCTGACGCACCGAAACTTCAATAGGAATGAGTGGCTGAACCGAACGCACCGGATACTTGACCCAGCCGGTACGACCTTTCCAGAGATACTCGACATCGCTACCGATCTTCAGCTCGGCCAGATTGGTGACTTTAAAACCGCCCCATATATCACTCTGGTATGGCCAGCTTTCGGTGACGATGCCCTCTTCATCGACAGTCCACACAAGGAAGTCTTGGTGATGATTCTGAAACTCGATCAGTGTCTTGCTCATATCAATCCTCCTGGAACTCAAGATCGAGATCGACTTCTATGTCAGCACTGAGCAGGCGAATGCCGCACCACCCGAATGGTTCATTACCTTCAGTTCCGCCCCAGCCCTCTTGGTTGTGCAGGTTGTCTCGCGTCCAACACCCTGCCGCCTCGGTGGTGTTACAAGTGCCGCCACCAATCTCCAGAAAGGCAAAGACCAGTTGTCTGGCTGCCATCTTGATGACAGCCATGACAACATCTTGATTGGCTTCACTAAGGCGCCACTTCGAATCCGACCAGTACTCATTGATCAGCGTGGCACGCTCAACAGTGAGCTGGTCATGATTGACCTCCAGGGTGATTTCCCAATCTTTCCAGGTGTCTTTCAGTGTGTATTTCTTGAGGTTCGCCATATCACACCACCGCCAGGTCAAGAGGAATGGCCCGGTACTCGTCGGTGCCATTGACCCGCTCATAAACGCGGATGTACACGGCAATGCCAGATACCAGGATCGAGTCTTTCACAGCTTTCATCGCTGCTTTCCAGGTGTCGTCATCGATCTCCAAGCGCAGCAGATCAAGGACATCTGAGGTCTTGATCTGGCCATTACGGTTTGGGCTGAAGGTACGGTCTACGATGGCCAGCAAATGGTTGTCCGCGCCCTTGCTCCAGGTCTTGATGCAGTCGTACACCATGACCTTGGCGACCTCCATTTCCTCGGTGAAGGTCAGCCGGTCCGCGTGCGAACGCACAACCTTGTACTTGCCGTCATAGGTGGTGATGGTCACGTTGCCTTTCTTGCCGCCCATCTGGACGCCGTAGCGTTCGCCCGCGATGCTGATCAGATCGGCGATGTCACCGAGCGATTTTTTCTTGAAGTTCTTCAGGTCCAGGTGCAGCTTTTTGGCCGCTTCAGCAAGCTCTGCTGCTACCTGGTCGCGCAGCTTGTCCTGCTCGCGCACCTGGTCAACCGGGACCAGGTGGCCAACGGCATTGCGGACAAAGCCTTCTGGAATAATGAGATCAGACATGGCGTTCTTCCTTTTGGGCGCTTGCTGCAGCGCGGTCGAGTCGGTCAATTTCAGCGAGGATCAAGGCACCGGCCTTGACCAGGTTGCGGCGTTGGTCTTTAGGCCTCCAGGTCACGGCCATCCACGGCCATGACTCGGGAACGATGCGCATGGCGCCCTCGGTTTCAGTGGCTTGGACGAATGCCTCGGTGGCATAACAAGCCGCTGCGATAGCCAGGTCACCGTCAACGAACTCCTCATCTTGCTCGGGATAAAAGCAATGAATCTGGATCTGGCGGATACGCTCGGCCAGCACGCTCTGCAGTGACGCCGGGGCGTTCTGCGCGTATTCCGTTTCGCTGAAGGCCGCGTGGTCCGCCGCAATCAGCCGGTAGATATCGCGGATCACGCTGTCATCCTCAATCGCACCGTCAAACGCTTGATCCACGATCCAGGCGAGCAGCTGTTCATTGATCTCAGCGGGCATGCCGCCGACAGACAGGCCATAACGGTCGATGTGTTTGAGCAGCACTGAAACATGCTGCATGGCTTCCTTCCAGTACAGTGCGGGAGCCTCAGAGCCAGCAGCTGTCCGCAGTACTTCTATTAGGCCTGGAGTTTCGGAGACAACAGCTTTCCGCAACGTGTCGATTGAGGTTTTAAGAGCCTGATTCATCAGTGAACCTGCCTTGCAGCGTGGGCTGCCATCTGCTGTTGGTAGTAGTCGCCGAGCCGCTGCATCTCGCTATAGATGTCGCTGTAGTTACCAGCGAGCTGCAGCTTGGCGAGTCTCACCAAAGTCGTGTTGAGGGAGTGGACCTGCTCTTTCAGTTCGATGATCTTCAGGTCTTTACCGAACAGCTCATCGTTGGCCCGTTTCAGCTCAGCCCGAACCTGTTGCTCGCTGAGAAGGTCCGGGTTGCAGAGGGTCGAACATGCGTGAACGATGACGTCATTCATGATCCTGCTCCTTCACCAGGGAGTACCAAGCGACATCAACGCCGCGTACCGTCGCGGTGTGACAAGTGAACCGCCCCCTAGACGAGCTGCGCATGCGCCGCAGTTCATGCCCAAATCGCCGCGTAAACAGCTCGACGCTGGACTGGTCGATAAAGATCTTGTTGTCCAAAAACACCAGGTGTTTGATCTCGATGCCAGCCCCGCGGATCTCGCGGGTCAGCTCGTTGAAGGCCGACAGTTTCACGGGAAACTCTTCCGTCAAGATGCTCGGCGGCAGTGTCACTTGAACCCCGACCAGGTACAGAGCGGCCATGTCACACCCCCTTCACAATGTCGGCGGTGATCATCGGCGCGCCCAGCTTGGCGGCGAGATTCATCGACGCGACTACCAGGTTGCCGATGGCCAGCGGGTACAGCGACGAAACAGTCTCGTCACGTCCACCGCGCTTGCTTGGCTGCGACAGACGTTCAGCAATCGCCTGGATACCGCTGGCGTCGATAACATCGTCGAGCGCTTTGTTCGCACGTTCGAAACGAAACTTCAGGAACTCCCCCAGGCGCTCGCCTGCAATTGGCTCCAGGTCGATCCGTTCGCAACGCTGCACCACCTCGCGCACGTCGGCGTTGCGCTCGCTGAGCTTCATCAGAAGCTCTGTCTGAGCGATCATGATGATGCTGATCAGCTTGGTGAAGCCGACTTCCAGCTCAAGGAAACGCTTGAGATGTTTGAGCGTCGAGACCGGCAGGCTGTGCGCTTCTTCGATTACCAGGCAATGGCGATACCCGGCCGCAGTGGATTCCTTCAGCGCCTTGTGCAGCTGGGCGAAACGCGCCTCGGGGCTGCTCTTCACTTTTTCCAGGGGTGCCACCGCCGCCATCATGGACTCGGCAATGTGCGTGCTTTTCAGCGGTTTGCCCTTGGCTTCGCTGTCTTCCGAGGACAGGACATAGGGCTCGATGATGATCACCGGGTCATTGTTCTCGGTGATCCGGTTCACCAGGTCACGGCGCAGCGTGCTTTTGCCTGCACCTGACTGGCCGACGACAGCGAGGAACCCGCCGTGACGCGCCGTCTGATACATGAACTCCCGCACGTAGCGGATTTCAGGGCTGAGCCACATATCTTGCGTGCATTGCAGATCACTAAAGGGATCGCGGAGCAGGCCGAAGGCTTTCCGTGTATTTGGCTGTAACGTCTGCTTTGGCAGTAACATAGGTTCGTCCTCCCCGGACGGCTCTTCATTAAGGGCCGGATCTGCCGTGTTGGCGCACGGCAGGTCCACTTCTTCAAAGGCGTTGGCGATGTCGGCATCGTTGGCGCCGGCTTCGGTCAGGAACACACGGATGCGCCCCTGCAGTTCGTCGCAGTCAAGGCTGCGTGGCCACTGACCATGGTTCAGCAGTTGGGCGACCGAAGCACCGCTGAGGTTCAGCGACTCGGCCAAGGCCCTTTGAGGGCGGCCCACCCCCTGCAGAATTTGCTTCAGCTTCAACATCACTGACCTCCAGCTGCAGCCCGTACCAGGCTGAGTGGTGTACGGGTGACTTCAACGGGGCGTTTCAGCTCAGCTTCGATGTCATCGAGCTTGTCTTGGGGAACGCCCTCGGGGTATTCCCGCTGCAGCCAACCAAAGGACTCACCGGACCAGAGATTGGCCAAGCGTGGTTGAAGCAACTTCGCCGCCTCGACATGGGTCAGCAGCGCATGCTCTACGGTTGGCGCGTTGACACTGAGCGACGTACCACGACGCGGCATGTAGGCCGGCAATACGGTGTCGCTGACGTGTTTATGCGGATCGATTAGGCCGCCGAACGGCACGGCCTTGGCCTTGCGTGCAGCTTCGGCGTCGGCTTCGCTGGTGGTGCCGGTAGCGATCTGTTCCAGGACTTTGCGCGAGACCTGGGCAGGCGTCTCGGCGTGGCGCTTGTACTGCTCGCCAATGGTTGCTGAGGTCTCCGCGAACCCGAATTGGTCGATTCCGATCCGGTCGATTACGTGGAACTGTTCACGGCCGTCCTCACCGACCAGCACAGCAATGGCGGTGTCCTTGTCTCGCCAGCAGTTGCGAGTGATCAGCAGCTTTTCAGCGACCATCACACCGGGTACAGAGCTGACATCGAACTGAGCGCCCCGGAACGAAACCCGCAACAGGTTGCTGACAGTGCGGTATTCCGGTGTGCTGACCGCCAGATCCCGGCAGACCTCAACGCTGGGTGCCAGGCGCAGCTGTTCCTGCGTGATCAACTGCCACACGCCATAACGAGTGCGCCGGGTGCGGGTGTGAATCGCGGTCGCGTTGTAATAACGCATCCACTTTCCGGCCCAGGTGTTGATTTGCTCCAGGCTGTTCGCGGCCTGGAACTTCAGCGCACTCTCAAACTCGCGCTCAACGATGTTGTGCGCTTGCTCGACCTGTCCCTTGGCCCGCGCATTGCCGACCTGGTTAATGATCAAATCGATGGACATGGCACGGCAGAGGTTACGGAACATGCCGCTGGTCATCGCCGCGCCGGGGTCGGTCATCAGCATCAATGGCACACCGTGGAATGGGTCTGACTCGTGGCGCTTCTGCATCGCGTTGATCAACACGGCGCACAGATTCTCGGCCGACTCAGCACCCAACACGTACTCCAGGTACAGGGTGCCGCTGGTGTGGTCGGTGATCACATAGCGCCACAGGCGTTGGCGTTCGATCTTCTTCAGATTGCCGGGTTTGCCGTCATAGAACTCGGCCTTGTTCATCGCCTGCGCCCCATTGTCGGCGAGGTAGAACTGCGTCGAGATCGACGCGTCCACCTGCCAAACGTGGTTGGGGTGATTGCTGGCCAGCGATACCGCAGGGGTGTCCTGCAGCAACTGGTCAGGGTGGAGCTTGTAGCTTTTCAGGGCGCGGGCGATGGCGCCATTCGTCAGCGGTTGAAACAACCCGGTGGCTTCATCAACTCGGCCCGCCATGATCAGCCCATTACTGCGCAGACGCTCAACGGCTCGTTCGATGGTAGACAGCTGTTTGTTGTTGGCGCGGATCGACTCCAGCAACACAGCTGAAATCTTCTGCGCTTCGTCCAGCGGTAAGGCGCTGCATCCAGCATCACTGCGACGTTTGCGTGGTTTGGTCACTGAGACCTCCTTCAGCTTGCGCTGTAGGGTTTGGATTGAGATACCCAGCTCGGCAGCACCCGCCTTATAGATAGCGGTACGTTGACCGTGGGGGGTGTTGGCTGCCAGCTGGGCGATTTGGGCCAGAAGCTGGGTCTGAACCGGGTTCATGTTCAGGCCTCTTCCGCAGCCATCCAGACGGGGTCGGTATCGGCCTGGCGTGCGGGCAGATGGAATTCACTGCGAATGCTGGCGAGGACGATTTCCAACTGATGGATCAGGCCGGCCTGGAAGGTACGATGGTCTTGGCCGGCATCATTGGCGTGTTCCGCCATCTTCATGAAGCCTTCGCGCAACTTGCCCAACGAGGTCGATTCGACTTCAAACGCAAGGGCCGTCACTTCAACGCGCAGCTCCTTGATAACTACGTCCAGGGGCTGGCCCTGGATACGCTTGCGGGCGACATCGAGTTCGTCCTTGGCTTGTTGCAGATCACTGGAACGCTTCGCCAGCACTTCACCTTGTGCCTTGGCGTTTTCGCGGGAGTCACGAAGCGCGGCACGCAGCTCGCGGCTGGTCATCCGGTCTATGTCTTCCAGGGACAACCCGGCAACAGTTCCCCCCTCTGCCAGGGCTTCCAGGTCTTCGTCATCCTCGGCAATCAGCTCAAACAGCTTGGTCTTACCCAAAAGCGCCAGCGCTGGCGCTTTTGCCTCAAGTTGAGGTGACAGGTACTTGAGAGACGCCTGCATCATGCGTTGGGCTGTCCGCTCCGGCATGCCGAGCTGTTCCCGAACGATCTGTTCAAACTCGCCATATGGCTCGTTTTCCTTGAGGACAATCAGGCGCTTACCCGCTTCCAGCATGGCCTCGGCACTTTGGGCCATGTAGAAGCGGGCCTCGTTGATCAGTCGGGTACGCTCATAAGGGAGACCATCACCGAACTGGTTCATGACTACGGCGCAGTTGTCCGCCATCAGGTTCTGATTGGCCGTAAGTACTTCGCCATCCAGAGGGGTAGTTTCAACAGTGGGTGCGGGTTGGCTTTTAGTGCGTGCCATGGTGTTTCTCCTTAGTTCATCGAGCCAGCGGCGATGCGCTGATTGGTTTCCTGCATGCGCTGGGTCAAGCGCGCCATGTGTTCAGCGTGGGCCTGTGCGATTTGCAACATGCCGATTGAATGGGCGAAGCGACCGTTATCCAGCTTCACGGCCAAGCCTTCCTCTATGAGGGTCTGCATGGCGCGGCTGATATTGCTGGGGCTGTCTTCTGTCAGCTGGGTGAGTTCGGTATTGCTGAGGCCCGTGATGGTGTGGCCTTTCAGGGCTTTGAGTACGCGCAGTGCGCGGGCGGCGGCAGAAACAGGTTGAGTCATGAATGGCTCCGGTTACGCGGCTTTAGCTGCGACAGCTGGTTTTGATTTGGCGCGGGCGGGATTGGGCTTCAGCCCCAGGGCAACAGCTACGTGGTGTGCTTCGCCACGGTGGCCCTTCAGTCGTCCGCGCAACAGGTCGACAACGGTCATGCGATCAAAGCCTAGGGCCCTGGCCCATTGAGATTTGCAAATGCCATGACTCACAAACCAGGCATTGGCGCTGGTGGGTGTTTGTGGATACGGCAGTGGCGCCGAATCAAGTGACGTTGCGGGGCCGTTCATGGCGCCTCCTGTGTGGTAAATTGCGGCTTTCTTTGGTGGTCTACTGCGGATGCGTTCTTGGCTCACAGCCTCGCTTTTCGTTGTGGTTAAGCGGGGTGATGTGTTGTCCTCTGTGGTGAATAATGGGGAACAAACGTTCCCATGTCAATCTGTATAGAGGAACAAACGTGCCTTTTTTTGGGGATCGACTGCGTAAGGAAAGGGAGCGCCTTGAGTTGAGCCAACAACAGCTAGCGGACTGTTGTGGTGTGACCATGCGATCACAACGAAACTATGAAAAAGGCGAACGACAGCCTGATGTTTCGTACTTGAGTGCATTTGAAAAAGCTGGCGGGGATGTTCTTTACATCGTCACTGGGAAGTATTCGGGCGATAGAGATGAACTGAGCAAGCGCTCAGCAGAGATTGACGTCGAAAGATTGGCTCGAATTGCTGACATGCTCGAAGAACTCATACAGCAGACTAAACGTCGATGGCCTGCACGAGAGTTGGCTATAACTGCGGCAGAGGTTTACAACATTTTGGTTCCCGAACAAGAGCTAGATGGGGCTCAACTTGGGAAGATTTTGAAGCTAGTGGTCAATCGCTGATGTAGTAGATGGAGGTTTTTATGCTGGGTGAGGATGAAAAGCTGGATAAGATTAAGGCAAGGCTGACCGAGAGTTTCGGTTCATTTCCTTTGGCCGAAAATGACGCGCCTCCATCGCAGATAAAGGTAAAAGGGAATAATGCGAATATTAACTTCGGCACACAGCTTAACTTTCCTGAAAAACCACTACCGCGAGCCCTGCTAGCTGTCCAACGAAAAGAGCTTCATGAGTTGCGAGCTAAGTGTGAAGAGCTTGGGGATGATCCGTGGGAAACTTGGCGTAGTGTTCATGCTCATTTGTCTGTCAGCTCAATTGATGAGATCTGTGCAGAGGATTTTCAGAAGGCAAAAAATGTTCTTCAAGATCGGCTTGAGCAGTTGCAGGAGATCGCTGACAAGCGGCGCCTCACGGACCGGATATTACGGTTAGCAGCAGAGAAAGACGCGACAAGGGAAATGAATGACTTTTGCGACTTGACGTTTGGGCGAACCGAGCTGACGCAGCTCAAGCGTGAAGAGTTACGACAGATCCTTGGATTCCTTAAGAGTATCCAAGGTCAGTCAGTCCCTTCCTCAGCCCAGGGGGGAGGTTCCTCTGGAGTATTGGCGCTTCGAGAGTTCTTGATTACATACAAGTGGAATTCGTTTGGTCTGTTTGTTTTTGGAGTTCTAGTCGGAAGATTTTGGTTCTAATGTAAACAAGGAGATATTTATGGCAAAGGTAAAGCGCAGAACTTGGAAGGATATGGGGGCGGCTGAAAAGGCTGCCCTGGTCTCGTTATGGGTACTTGTAGCTGGAGCGTTGTATTGGTTTGTTGTGGCTACCTCAGCTCGCCCACAACCCGAGGCAGAATCGAAATTGGAGCCAGTTAAGGCCGTAAGCACATATACAGGCGCAAGCAAACAAGCTCTTCTTAGTGCAAGCCAGCACGTTGCGGACCTGGATAAGGCGATGGCCGATAGTATCGCCGTCCTAAAAAGCGGCCAGTTGCAGGGCTTAAATACTCAGAGCCGATTATTCAGTTCATTGGTTGACTCTGGCAAAGCTCAGTTCGGTGACTCAGTTTTTGAGCCGCTCGGGCAGTGCTTCTCTGCTGGTATTTATGCTCGGGCGTGGTGGCAGTCTCAGATGATTGCTGCGAATAATGCCGGAGTGGAAAAGATTCCTGGCTCAATCCAAGACGCCTTGAACTCATATAAGGCTGCTCGCGATGCGTGTTTGGTGTCCGCTACCCCTACAGCTTAAATAGACAATGAGTTGCTCTTAAAAGGGACTCTTTAAACTCGATTAAAAGCCTTCCTGTACCGCGCCGCCGATTATGGCGGCGTGTGTATTTCTGGCGTCCGAAAACTACGGCGCCATTACAGGAGGCGTCCGATGCGACCCGAAACCCCTCGCGGCATCCGCAATTTTAATCCCGGCAATATCCGACATGTAAAAGGCACCCGCTGGCAAGGCATGTCGGCGAACCAGAATGACACGGCGTTTGTCCAGTTCATTGGCCCCCAATGGGGCATCCGAGCCCTGGCTCGCACCCTGATCACCTATCAGGACAAGCATTATCTGCGCACCGTCCGCCTGATCGTCGGTCGCTGGGCGCCACCGAACGAGAACAACACCGAGAGCTACATCCGCCAGGTCGCGACCCGTGTCGGTGTATCGCCTGATGGCCTGATCGACGTGTACGACTACCGCACAATGAAGGCTTTGGTGGAAGCGATCATTCGTCATGAGAACGGTGCTGGCCCGCTCTCCGAGGGCAACTGGTACGGCGAAGCGCTGATCAATGAAGGCCTGCACCTGGCAGGCATTGTCCCCGACGCCTACCACGGGGAGCCGGCATGAAGCTGATCGACAACTGCCATTGCTGCTGGAAGCTACACAGCGTCCAGCTGGCCATCGTTATCGCGCTGCTCGGTCTCGCCCAGGCCACCATCTTGCCGATGTGGCAAGCGCAACTTTCTTCATCGACTTATGCGGCCCTCAACAGCGGCTTGGCTGTTCTGCTGTTCATTGCTCGCCTGCTCAAGCAAGGCCCTCCTGACCAGGCCGAGCAACCAGACCAGGAGGTTTCGTCATGAGACTGAACCTCTTTGGTCGGGCCTTCGCAGCACTGCTGGCGGGGCTCGCGGGTGTTTGTCGTTGGCCCACTCCAAGCACCGCTGCCGGAACCTGGATCAGGTCCGGCGTCATGCCCCTCTATCGCCACGGCAAGACCGGCATTGCAGCCGCCAAGCGCCGTGCGCGGAAGTCCCGCAACCGTATGAGGCAGCGCCATGGTGCTTGAACGGTTGCCTACAGGACTCCTTGTCGCCGGCCTGGCCTGCGTGATCAGTGCAGCGGCTGCCGGCTCAATCGCCTACGGCTTCGGGTTTCGGTACGCCGAAGCCCTGGGCAATTCCGACCTGCAGTCATTCAAGGCCACGCAGGCAGTACAGGCCGGGGCGGCGGAAAAGGAAAACCGTCTGCAGCTGCTGCAGCAAGTAACCCGTGCCAATGAGACCGAGGCCTTGCTGCTCACCACACTCGAACGACACGCCGAAGAGAAACGCCAGCTCCAGGAGCGAATCCCCCATGTCACAACGAAATACATTCCAGCGCCTGGCGCTGTCGCTAAGCCTATCCCTCGTTGCGTGTTCACTGCTGGTTGGCTGCGCGACTTCAACACCGCCCTCGGTGTGCCCGCCCCAGGACCGGGCACCGCTGTCACCGCAGCTGAAAAAGCGGCCTGGCCCGCCACCGGCTCTGAAGCCGAACTATTGGAAAGCGGCGTCACTCCCTCCGACATTCTTGCCCACGCCCAGGACTACGGCTTGTGGGCCCGATCCATCCTCGCCCAATTCAATGCCTTGCTTGATCTCCAGGAAAAGGACTGACGCCCTATGGATGTAGCTGAACCCGCTACAGATGACGACATCAGCGATGCGCAATTGCGCGTGCGCAACAGCGACCTTCGACGAGGCTCCGGCCGGTCGGCTTATCGCTGCGAGGAATGCGGTGATGCGATTCCTGAAGATCAACGCCAGGACAGCCCTGGTATCGAACATTGCTTTGACTGCATAGACGCCTTGGAACACTTGGCCACACGGGGTTTTGAATGAATCTGAACGAACTCAACTTCGGTTTCCAGACCGTGCAATGGCTGGTCCTGGCTGTACTCGGTATTTACACCTGGATGATCAAACGAGATGCCGCCAGCGCCCAGGAACTGCTGGAGCTGCGCACGCGCATCGTCGCCCTGGAAGAACACGTCCGGCACCTGCCTGACCAGACCGCCGTCACCGATCTGCTGGGCGACATGAAGGCGGTACGGGCCGAACTGTCGGGGGTCAAGGAAGCGCTTGGCCCTTTGGCCCGTTCGCTGGACCGGATCAATGATTACTTGCTGCGAGAAAAGATATGACCGAATTCGCTTCCTTTCTGCGTGAAGACTATCGCCTGGTGATTCTGCGCCTGCTGGCGGAAACGACCGGATACCGTGCCAACAGCTCGGTGCTGAACATGGCCCTGGACAGATTCGGCCACACCCTCAGCCGCGACCAGGTGAAGACCGAACTGCACTGGCTGGCCGAACAAGGCGCGGTGACTGTTTCCGATGTCGGCCCTGTGTTGGTGGCCACGCTAACCGAGCGTGGCCAGGACATTGCTGCAGGACGCGCTCGCGTCCCAGGCATCAAGCGGCCGGGGGCATAACATGGCCGGCAAATCATCCATCAATCGGTTGCCGCCGATGGTCAAGGCGTACATCCAGAAGCTACTGCGCGAAGACCGCATGACCCTGGATGACATGCTTGCCGACATCCAGTCGCGCTTTCCCAACGAGAAAGCCCCCAGCCGCAGCGCGCTGGGGCGCTTCAAGCAAGGCTTCGATCTGCTGACTGAGAAGACCCGGCAGCACCGCGAGCAGGCCGAAGCCTTCGTGGGTGCCTTCGGTGAAGACGCTTCCGACAAGACCGGCGCTTTGCTGGTCGAGGCGATATCGACCCTGGCTTATCAGGCCGCGATGGGCGCCCATGAAAAAGATGATGTCACCACAAAGGAGGTGGCCGAGCTGGCGCGGGCAGCCAAGAACACAATGCAGGCCCGGACCCTGAGCATCAAAGAACGCCAGGCTATCGAGAAAGCGGCGCGTGATCGCCTGCTCCAGGAACAAGACGCTGAATTGGCCAAGACCGTACAGACCGGGGGCATCAGCGAAGAACAGGCCCTGTTCTGGCGCCAGAAATTCCTGGGTGTCAAATGAGTGCCCCAGCGGTCAAGCCGTCATCGAGTACGTTGCGCGTTGTCGAATGGGACGATTTGCCGCCGAGCGTCAAACAGATCCCCAGCGACTACAACCCGATTGCCGACGGCATCCTCATGGCTCACCAGTCCGACTGGTTGAGCATTCAGGCCCAAATCAAGCTTTGTGAAAAAGGCCGCCGTACCGGCATCACGTTCGCCGAGGCCCTGGACTCGGTGATCACTGCTGCGTCACGCAAGGCCGCTGGCGGCATGGACGTGTTCTATGTCGGTGACACCAAGGAAAAAGGCCTGGAGTTCATAGGCTACTGCGCCAAGTTCAGCCGTGTGATGGCCGAGGCCCAGGCTTCGGGTGTCAGCGAAATCGAAGAGTTCCTGTTTGAAGACCAGGACGAATCAGGCAACACCCGCCAGATCAACGCCTACCGCATTCGTTACGCCTCGGGCTTCAAGATTGTCGCGCTGTCCAGTAACCCGGCCAACCTGCGCGGTTTGCAGGGCAAGGTGATCATCGACGAGGCGGCCTTTCACCGTGATGTTTCCGCTGTGCTGGACGCTGCAACCGCCTTGCTGATCTGGGGCGGTCGGATCGTCATCATCAGCAGTCATAACGGCAAGAGCAACCCGTTCAACCAGATGGTCAACGACATCCGCGAAGGCCGCTATGGCGATACGGCAGAGGTCTACAAGGCGACCTTCGATGATGCTGTTGCCAATGGGTTGTATGAACGCAAGTGCATGATGACCGGGGAAGCCCCTACGGCTGAGGGCAAGGAAGCCTGGTACAAGCAGATCCGCAACGCCTACGGCCCACGCAAAGCGCAGATGCATGAAGAGCTGGACGCGATCCCACGCGACGGCAACGGTGTGTGCATTCCTGGTGTATGGATCGAAGACGCCATGCGCGCCGGTCGCACTGTGTTGCGCCTGGCGCTGGACGATGATTTTGCGCTGCAATCTCTTGCCCGCCGTGAAGCGTATGTCGAGGACTGGATTGAGCGTTATCTGGCCCCGTTGGTTCAGGGCCTGACGCCCGAGTTGCGGCACTATCTGGGCATGGACTATGCCCGTCACCGTGACTTTTCGATCATCTGCCCGATGTCCGTCGACCAGGCGCGGCACCGTGACGTGCCGTTTGTGGTGGAAATGCATAAGGTGCCGTACCGCCAACAGAAACAGATCCTGTTCTACATCCTGCGTCGGCTGCCACGTTTTGCCAGCGCCGCCCTGGACGCCACCGGCAGTGGTGAAACCCTGGCCGAAGAAGCTGCCGATGAGTTCGGTCATGACCGCGTCCTGCAAGTGAAACTCAGCCGCGCCTGGTACGGCGCCTGGATGCCGAAATTCATTCAGCTCTTTGAAGACGGCACCATCACGATGCCCAAGGATGACTCTCTGCAGCAGGACGTGCGGTCCATCGAAGTGGTTGAGGGCATTCCGATGATCATGAAGGCCCGTTCGCAAGACCTTAAAGACCCCGAACTCTACCGTCACGGTGACTTCGCTGGTGCCGGCTCGCTGGCCAACTTCGCGACACTGGAAAGTGCTGCTGGTCCGGTCTCAGTCAAATCCCGTCGCCCGCGTCAGGGCACTTTCATCACCCAGGGGTACGCATGAATAAGAAAGGTGTGTGGGTCACTCCCACGGAATTCGTCAACTTCGCCGAGCCTAAGCACAAAGGTCTGACCGAGCATATCGCCAGCCGTGCGCGCAGCTTCGATGCCCAGGCGCTGGGCATGTACCTGCCCAACCCTGACCCAATCCTCAAGGCCCAGGGCAAGGACATCAAGGTCTATCGGGATCTGCGCAGCTCAGCCCTGGTCGGCGGCAACATCCGCCGTCGCAAGTCCTCGGTGCTTGCCCTGGAACGCGACCTAAAGCGCGGCAATGCCCCCGTGCGGGTTGAGCGCTTTATACGCGATTGGCTGACCGACCTCGATCTCGACCGGATCATTCGCGAGATGCTGGATGCGCCGCTGTTCGGGTTCCAACCTATTGAAGTGATGTGGCGTCCGCTCGGCATGAACATCGTCCCCGAGGATCTGCTGGGCAAGCCGGCCGAGTGGTTCCTCTACGACCAGGAGAACAACCTGCGTTTCCGCGCCCGCGATGCCGGGTTGACCGGCGAGCTGTGCGACCCGCAACGCTTTGTCGTGGCCCGCCAGGATGCGACCTACAACAACCCGTATGGCTTCGCTGACCTGTCCATGTGCTTCTGGCCGGTGATCTTCATGAAAGGCGGCCTGAAATTCTGGGTTCAGTTCACCGAGAAGTACGGCTCGCCCTGGGTGATTGGCAAGCACCCTCGCGGTGCCAGTACGGGCGAGACCGATCTGCTGCTCGACAGCCTGGAAGCCATGGTCCAGGACGCTGTTGCCGTCATCCCGAATGACTCCAGCGTCGAGATCATGGAGGCCGCAGGCAAGGCTGGCAGCGCCGAGGTCTACCGCGAGCTGCTGGTCTATTGCCGCAGTGAGATCAACGTCGGGCTGTTGGGGCAGAACCAGACCACCGAGGCCAACAGCAACAGGGCCAGCGCAACAGCCGGCCTGGAAGTCACCAAGGACATCCGCGACGGCGACAAGGGCATTGTCGCGGCGACCATGAACGCGGTCATTCGCCGGATCGTCGATCTGAACTTCGGCGAGAACATTGCCGCCCCGGTGTACGAGCTGTGGGAACAAGAAGAGATCGACAAGACCCAGGCCGACCGCGACAAGTCCCTCACCGAGTCGGGGGTGAAGCTCACAGCGCAATACTGGAAGCGCACTTACAACCTGCAGGATGGCGACCTGGACGAAACCCCGGCCCCGGCTGAGTCGTCGGAGTTTGCCGAGTCGACCCTAAAGCCCATTCTCGACCAGGTAGCGCTTGACCAGGCCATCAACAGCCTTCCTGCCGAGCTGCTGCAGGAGCAGAGCGAACAGACCGTTGCCTCTCTGATCGAGACACTGTTGCGCGCTCGCACCGACATCGAGGCGCTCGGCCTGCTGGCCGAAGCCTACCCGACGATGGATGACCAGGCGTTGCAGGAGAACCTCACGCGCCTGCTGTTCATGGCCAACATCTGGGGTCGCCTAAATGCCAATGCGGATCGGGAGGACTGATGGCGACCACTACGAAAGCCCCGAACCCGGCCGACCTCAAAGCCATCTTCGGCATGGAGCCGAAAAACGCCGTGGCCTACCTGAAGTCCAAGGGCTATGCGATCACCTGGAACTGGCAGGAAATGCTCGACCAGGCGCACGACCAATCCTTCACCGTGGCCAAGGCCATGCGCCTCGATCTGCTGTCGGACATTCGCGGCGCCCTGGAAACCGCGCTGCGGGAAGGCCAAACCCTCAAGCAGTTCATCGCGGATCTGCAGCCCGTCCTGGAGTCGCAAGGCTGGTGGGGCCAACAAGTCATTGTCGACAGTGAAGGCGTCGGCGAGCTGGTCCAGTTGGGCAGTCCGCGCCGTCTCAAGACGATCTATCAGACCAACCTGCAGAGCGCGTACATGGCCGGCCGCAAGGCCGAGATGGAACAGACCACCGAGACCCATCCGTACTGGATGTATGTGGCCATCCTGGACGGCAAGACCCGGCCGAGTCACCGGGCGCTGCATGGTCAGGTGTTCCGCCATGACGATCCGATCTGGTCTGCGATCTTCCCGCCGAATGGGTTCAACTGCCGTTGCCGTGTTGTCGCCCTGACCGAGGCCGCTGTGAAGCGCCGGGGCCTAAAGGTTGTGTCGAGCGAAGGACGTATGTTCACCGAGACCGTGGAAACCGGCACCGACAAGCGTACCGGCGAGATCCGCACCGCACCCGTCACCGGCATTCGCACAACCGACGCCGCTGGCAAGGCCATCACGTTCCGCACCGATCCTGGATTCAACCACGCACCAGGTACTGGCCTGGCCGACATGCTTAAACGCAAACAGGCAGCCGCCTAGGAGGTTTGAAATGTTCACCGTTGAACTTGATCACCAGCGTGTACAGGCTGCCCTGCGCAAAATTGAGTGGGCCGTGGGCGACCTTGCACCGCTGATGCGCGGCATCGCCGCCGAGCTGGCCAGCCAGACCGAGGAAAACTTCGGCGAGGAAGGCCGCCCCGAGTGGGAGGATCTGTCCGATGTCACCACAGCACGCCGTGAGAAAAACGGTAACTGGCCAGGGCAGATGCTGCAGGTCAGTTCGGCAGGCCTGGCCGCCTCGATCACCACGCAAGCAACCGACAGCTCGGCGCTGGTTGGCAGCAACAAACCCTATGCCGCCATGATGCAGTTCGGTGGCACCAAGTCGGACTTCCCCCACCTGTGGGGTGACATTCCAGGTCGCCCATATTTGCCGATGGACGCCGAGGGCAAACTGCAGCCCGAAGCAGAAGAGGCCATCCTGGATCTGGCCATGCATCACCTGGAAAAGGCCGCTCGCCTGTAAGCCCCTCAGAGGCGCCACAGGGTGCATACGGCTCCGGTTCATCGAACCGCATAGGCGAGTCACGCTGTAAACGCTTTATAAAGCCCTGCTGCCTCACTCCTATCCCACTGCGCGGGTGCCAATGGCACCCTGGCCGCATCAACACCGCCGCGACACTCTTTAAACTCGATTAAAAGTCTTCGGCCGGGCATTGGCTCAGTCTGTGTGCATCACCTTCAACTGAAGTGCACAGACTATGAAAACCATTCCTTTCTTTCGTGCCGGTAAGCATGTCGATAGCCAGGGCCGAAAAGTCGAGTTCACCGAGACAGACCTGGCGGCATCGATCAGCGGTTATGACCCAGCGCTACACCGGGCACCCCTGGTCATCGGTCACCCCAAGGACAACGGGCCGGCCTATGGCTGGGTTCGGTCCATCAGCCGCAACACCAAGGGTGAAGCGACGGCAGTACCTGAGCAGGTCCACAACGACTTCGCCGAAGGTGTTGCGGCTGGCACCTGGTATCCGCGTTCGGCTTCCTGGTACGCACCCGATGACCCGCGCAATCCGAAGCCGGGCATCTACTACCTGCGCCATATCGGTTTTCTTGGCGCCCAGCCACCCGCCATCAAGGGCCTGTCCGATATCGAGTTCGATGACGGCGATGGCGTGGTTGAAATCGAATTCGGCGACTTCGGCGACGCTGTTTCGGCCGGGATCTTTCGCCGTCTGCGTGACTGGTTCATCGACCAGTTCGGCCAGGAAACCGCTGACCGCGTTGTACCTGGTTGGGACGTAGACAACCTGTTGGCAGAGTCCCGCCGCGAAGACGACCGCCCCTCATTCACCGAACCCAGCACACCCAGCAAACCCACCACCGAGGAACACCCCGTGAACCCAACGGAAAAGGCCGCCCTGGAGGCGGAAAACACGCGCCTCAGAACCCAACTGGCTGCACACCAGGCGCAGCAACAGAAGGACCAAGCTGCCCAACGTCATGGCAAGAACCTGGCTTTCGCTGAAGGCCTGGTCGGCGCGGGCAAGCTGTTGCCCAAGCACACCGCCGCACTGATTGCCGCCCTGGACTTCGCCGAAGCGGGTGACGCACCGCTGGAGTTCGGCGAGGGCGATCAGCGCAAGCCGGTAATCGAAGGCCTCAAGGCGATCTTCGACGACCTCCCGAAACAGATCGACTTCGCCGAGCAAGCGAGCAAGGAGCGCAAGGGCGAGGTGCACGTATCGACCGATCTGGAGTTCGCCGAGAAGAACACCAACCCCGACCGTCTCGACTTGCACAACCGAGCAACGGCCTTGGCGGCGGACAAGAACATTTCCTACGAGTCGGCAGTTCGCCAACTTTCCAAGTAACAAGGAGTCATCATGGCTGATCGTTTGAAGGCATTGCGGGTCGTTGACCCGGTCCTCACCACCTTGGCGCGTGGCTATCGCAACGCCCAGTACATTGGCGAAGGCTTGTTCCCCATCGCATTGATGGATAAAGAAGCCGGGATCGTCCCGTTGTTTGGCAAGGAGGCCTTCGAGGTCTATGACACCGAGCGGGCGATTCGTGCTCAGTCCAACATCATGACCCCAGATGACCTGGAGCCCCTGGACGTCGTACTGCGTGAACACGACCTCGCATATCCGGTGGATTACCGCGAGAGCAACGAGTCCATGTTTGACGCCGAGTCGAACGCCTCTCGGCGTGTGGTCAATGCCATTGATCTGCGTCGTGAAGTGAGCTGCGCCAAGCTGGCGCAGAACCCTAACACCTTTCCAGTCGGCTCCAAGGTCACCTTGGTCGGCTCCAGCCAATGGAGCAACGGCGGCGGCGACCCTATCGCGGTAGTTGAACAAGGCAAGGAAGTGGTCCGTAGCCGCATCGGTATCCGCCCCAACACGATCACCATGGGCGCCTCGGTGTATCAGTCCCTGAAGTTCCACCCCAAGCTCCAGGAAGCGCTGGGCAGCAACGAGCGCAAGCTGATCACCCTGGAACACCTGAAAGTCCTGTTCGGTATCGACAACATCCTGATCGGTGAAGGCCTGGCGGGCTCCCGGAATACGTCCGATATCTGGAGCGACAACCTGACCCTGGCCTACGTGGCCAAGCCAGCGGCCGGCGCCCAGGGCAACTATGAAGAACCGAGCTTCGGCTACACCCTGCGTCGTAAGGGCATGCCCGAGATCGATACCTACAACGGTGCGGGCGGCAAGGTGCGCTTCGTCCGTAACACCGACATCTATAAGCCCGTGGTCGTGGGCTCGGATGCCGGTTACCTGATCTCCGATATCAACGGCTGAGGTTCCCATGGCAGCTAAACCAACCAAGGGCACCCCCTCAACTGCTGATGCGGCTCAGGGTGATGTCAGCCAAACCGCTGCAGCTGCACCAGCTGCTGCAGCACTTCCACCGACACCCCCAGCAGCATCGGGCGAACAGCCCGGCGATCAGACTGCGACTCCAGCAACTCCCGCACCTGGTGCGCCGGCTGCTGATGGTCCCAACGCTTCGGATGAGCTGAGCCTGGACGGTCGGCTTGATGAGTTTCGGGCGCCCATTCGTCTCTCCGGCTCGTCCTCTGGTGATGCAGCAGATCTGAAAAACGATGCCACGGATGAGCCGGAGCTTCTTGGCTACCTGGTGACCGATGTGTCGTCCGTGCTGCATGACGGCACCTGGTATCACCTGGGCGATGAAATTTTCTTGAACGATGAAGAAGCAGACCCGCTGTTGGACCGCCGAATTATCGAACCTTCCGGGAGCAAAAAATGAAGACTCAACAACCTGTACTCATCACCTCGGTCGTGGCGCTGGTTGACCTCCCGCGTTACCTCTTCGCTGGCTTCAACGGAGCCTTGTGCGCCGCCGGAGCCAAGGCCCTGGGCACGGTTCAAGCTGACACCGAAGCGGACAACGTGGCCCCGGTCAGTGTCCTGGGCATCTGCCTGGTTACTGCCGGTGCCGCTGTGGCCGCTGGTGTCGAGGTGGAGTCCGACGCTTCGGGTCGAGCGGTGACGCTCGCTGCAGGAAAGGCTAACGGCATCACCATGGACGCGGCGACAGCTGCAGGTGATGTCATCCGTATCGTCCGGGGGATCTGAGGCCTGCCATGCGCTACTGCACTCGCGCCGATATCGGCAAGGCCATCCCTGAGCTGATCCTGCTGCAGCTCTCAAACGACGACCCCGCCGCGATGGAGCCCAACGAGGACGTCATTGAGGATGGCGTCCGCCAGGCTGAAGAGCTGGTCGACGGCTACCTTCGCGGCCGCTACGACCTGCCGCTCGATCCGGTCCCAACAGTGTTGCGCGATGCAGTGGTGTACCTGGCCCGGCACTGGCTGTATCAGCGCCGGCCCGAAGGGGCATTGCCCGACGCAGTGAAGGACAGCCGCAAGGACACCATCAAGCTGCTGGAAAGCATCCGCGACGGTGTAGTCACCCTGGGTATGCCTGGTGGTCAGGCTGCGCCAGAGCCTGGTGAAATCCGCGTTCGGGCACGTCGCCAGCAGTTCGGCGGCGATCTCTGGGAGCGTTACTGATGACTCAACCCAAGACCCAAACCGAGCAGCTTCTGGAAGCCATGCGGGATCGCCTGCAGGAGGCCTTCGGCAAGATGGTGATGGTCGAGCTGTTCCCTGAGAACCCATCGGGTTACCGCCTGAACCATACCCAGGGCGCGATCTTGCTGGCCTACGGAAAGTCGACCTTCGGCGGCTCCGAAGCCGGAGACTCGATGTTCCAGGCCCGCAACATTGTCATCAGGCTGACCCTGGTATTCCGTCAACTCAATGGCAAGGACGGGGTGGTCAGCTACCTCGACCACATCCGCGGCTGTCTGACGGGCTGGTTTGCACCGCATTGCGATCAGGCATGTCGGCCGGTGAGCGAGATGTTCATCGGCCACCAGTCTGGGGTTTGGCAATACGCCCAGGACTTCGCTGTTCGTGCCACTCAACTGCAGATCATGGGCCCCGAAAGTGGCCCGCTGCTTACACAAGTTCGTTTCGAGGAAGACCAATGAAACTTACCCGCTACATCTATAACGGCCCGCAGAGCGGCGCCACTCTGCAGGTAGGCGATGCCCGCGAACTGTTGGACGTGCAACTGCAGCCGGGGAAACCCGTCGAGTTGCCAGCCGACCACGAGTACACCCTGGTGTTGCTGGAACTCAAGCACCTGGTACTTGCACCGCCTGAAGCGAAGCCAACCGGCAAGGCTGCAGCTACGCCTCAGAAACCTGAACAGGAGTAAGTTCAATGCCTGCTAATTTTTTGCACGGTATCGAAACCATTGAAGTCGAGCGCGGCCCTCGGCCTATTCGGGTGGTCAAGTCGGCGGTAATCGCCCTGGTCGGCACGGCGCCTATCGGGCCGGTCAACGAGCTGACCCAATCCCTTAACGAAGTAGACGCCGCTCAGTTCGGCTCGCACCTCACCGGCTTCAGCATTCCTGAAGCTCTGGAAGGTATCTACGACTTCGGCGCCGGTACGGTGCTGGTCGTCAACGTCCTCGATCCGGCAGTTCACCGCACCAACGTCGTAGGCCAGGAAAAGCAGTTCGGTGATAACGAGCTGCTGCAGCTGGAGCATGGTGGGCTGCAACAACTGACCGTCAAGTCGATGAATGGCGACACCGAGTACGTGCTGGGCACCGACTACACGGCTGATACGTTGATCGGTCGGGTGAAACGCTTGGCAACCGGGAGCATTCCCGCCAATGCCTCGGTGAAGGCGGACTACACCCATGCTGACCCGAGCAAAGTCACCCCGGCCGATATCATCGGCGGGGTCACCGTTGCCGGCCGGCGTACTGGCTTGAAGGCTTTCCAGGACAGCTACAACTTGCTGGGGTACTTCCCGAAAATCTTCATTGCGCCGGGCTTCAGTACCCTGAACTCTGTCAGCGTCGAACTGATCATTTCGGCCGTGCAGGTCAGTGCGTTCACATACATCGATGCGCCTATCGGGACCACGGTGCAGCAAGTGATTGCCGGGCGCGGCCCGGCCGGGACTATCAACTTCAACACCAGCAGCGACCGTGTGCGTCTGTGCTATCCGCATGTAAAGGTGTACGACGCAGCAACCGATGGGACGCGCCTGCAGCCATTGTCGATCCGCGCAGCAGGCCTGCGGGCGAAGATCGATAACGACAAGGGCTACTGGTGGAGCATGTCCAACCAGGAACTGGTTGGCGTCATCGGCCTGGAACGACCATTGACGGCTCGGATCGATGACCCGAACAGTGAGGTCAATCTGCTCAACGAAAACGGTATCACTACCGTCTTCAACTCCTTCGGCACCGGCTTCCGTCTATGGGGTAACCGTTCCGCCGCCTGGCCTACCGTGACCCACACGCGCAACTTTGAAAACGTGCGGCGTACCAAGGACGTGGTGGACGAGTCGATTCGCTACAGCTCGTTGCAGTTTGTCGACATGCCGGTCACCGATTCGCTGATCACTAGCGTCAGCGAAAGCGTCAACTTGTTCATCCGTAAGCTGGTTGGCGACGAGGCATTGCTTGGCGGCGAGTGTTGGTTTGACCCCGCACGCAATCCGCAAACCGAGCTGGAGCTGGGGCACGTCCTGTTCAGCTACAAGCTCGGTGTACCTGTGCCATTCGAGCGCGGCACCTTCGAAACTGAAATCACCGGGGAATACCTGGTCAACTTAGGAGCCGCATAAATGGCCGGTTTTAGCGCACACCGTATTTCCAACGCCAACATCTACCTGGACGGCACCAGCTTCTTTGGCAAGTCCGAAGAGATCGATCTGGGCTCGATCAAGACCGTGACTAGCGACTTTCAGGGGCTGGGCATGGTTGGCCTGATCGAACTGCCGGATGGCCTCGATAAGCTGGAAGGCAAGATCACCTGGAACAGCCTGTACTCAGACGCGGCAAAGAAGCTGGTGACTCCGTTCAAGAGCATCCAGCTGCAATGCCGTTCAAACGTACAGGTATTCAACAACGGTGGCTTGGTCGACGAGATCCCGCTGGTCACGATGATGACAATCACCGGCAAGGAGTACCAGCTGGGCAGTCATAAACCACGCGACCCGGCAAAGTATGAAACGCCGTTCTCGGCTACCTACGTGCGCCAGGTACTCAACGGTGAGGAAGTCGTGTTGCTGGATTACCTGTCCAACATCTTCCGGGTCGGTGGTGAAGACCAGTTGTCCAAGTACCGGAAGAATATCGGTCAGGCCTAAGTTAGCCAGGGAGGCCTAAGTGATTGGTAGCGAACTTAACTCCGATGGACAGGGCTTGTCCGGCGAGGTCACCGATCAAGCTCTTGGCTCCTGTTTTGGATGCGTCAATCAATTGCTCACCAAGGCTCGATTCGGTGCTGAGGCTATCCGGGGTTGCCTTCAGCACCTCAAGACCTTTGGCGGTCAGTACACACTCCGAGTAACCGGTAGCTTGAATCTTGCTTTGGAAGCGCAGGTAGCCTGACTCGGTCAGCCAGTCGATACAGGCAAAAAGGAACTCGCCGTTTTCATTGGGAACATCGAACCCCACGCGCTCATCGAATGAAATGCCGTCAGAGATGAGATCCTTAAGTAACAGGACGCGTGGCACCGGAAAACTCTCATACAACACGCCGAGTATCTGGCCGGTGAGTTCGTCGAATCGTTTGATATTGGAGGTGGTCATGTCCTTGACTCCTGAAGAACAGCAAGTAAGAGAAAAAAAGCGCGATGATTTAATGAGATGCATCGATATGCAGGTGCGTCGAGACTTCGACTTTATGCGTGCCAGACAATACTGGGGCAAGGTCTTGGAGGAAACCCCGATAGAGGTTTTGGCTGAGGCACTGAGCATGACATTGGCGACCGGCCGCTATCAGATGACACCGCGTTGTAAGTGCCAATGCTGCCGCCACTACTGATGCTTGACCAGGACTAGCTCCAACGGACTGGAGCCGCCAGGACGGCAAACCGAAGCCCCGCCATCGTGCGGGGCTTCGTCTTTAAACTCGATTAAAAGTCATCGCTACGGCCAGGTGCGATGCTCTGGGCTCCTTAAGCAGTCGATTAAACCGACAACATGGAGCAACAAAGATGGCCGAAGTACTCAGTTTCACCCTCAAGTTTCCTTTCAAAAATGCCGCCGGCGACACGATCTCGAAGTTGCCCATCAAACGCCTGAAGCGCAAAGACATCAGCGCTGCCCAGTCAGCCACCAAAAACGAAGCCGAGTTGGAAGACATGCTCGTCGCCAAACTGTTGGGTATCACCCATGAGGACCTCAGCGAGTTCGATATCGCTGACTCTAAGTTAGCCACCGAGGTGTTGCGGGAAATGGCTAACGGAGGAGACCTTGCTGCAGTCCTGGGACGAGGCCCTGTTGCTGGTGCTGAGGATGCAGCCGTCTGAGATCGACGAGCTGGACATGGAGCGGTATTGGTTTTGGGTCGATGTGTGTCGACGTGAGATTGACCGCCGCAACGAGATTGCCGAGCAGATGAACCGCTGATCGGCAGTCCCTCAAGTCTTCGTCCTACCGTGCGCCTACGTCTCAGGCGCACACCCTCAATCAAATAGCCTGCCGGGTACTCTATGGCGAATGAAGTCTTAGTCGGATTACGAATAGGGGCCGCCGTGTCGGGCTCCTTGAGTGCCGCATTCGGTTCTGCCAAGTCAACAGTGCAGCAGCTCGGGCGAGCGACCGATGGCCTGACGGCCAAACAAAAGCTCATAGGGACCGAGCTGGCCGCGTCTCTGGCGCGTGGTGGTACTGGCATCGAGCGTATGCGCCGCCAGTATGACCAGGTCGGTCGAGCGATTGACCAACTCAAGATCAAACAGGAGAACCTCAACGCCAGCATTACCAGAGGTGCAACGCTGAAAAACCAACGCGGTGAGCTTCGTGGCCAGGCAATGGAAACGCTGGGGACTGCAGCCGTGGTTGGGGCTCCAGTTTTCCAGTCGATGCGGACAGCCATCGACTTTAAAGACCAAACTCGTGACATCGCCATTACAGGCGGATTCGATGAGGCTGAAGAAAAACGCCTCAGCGATGTGATGCGTGGCTCTGCGCTGAAGTGGAACCAGACCCAAGCCGAGGTTGCCAGGGGCACAGGCGTGCTGATTGCCGGTGGCATCTCCAGTTCTAAGGAACTGGCTGCCTACGCACCGCTAATGGCGAAGTCCGCGACAGGTACGCGGGCCGCTATGGAGGATCTTGGGTCTGTCGCCATTGCACTTAATGACAACCTCGGAATCGGTGCGGCCGGCTTTGAGCGCGCTATGAACATGCTGGCCTATGCGGGGGATCGTGGCCAGTTTGAACTGAAGGACATGGCCAAGTGGCTGCCCCAGCTGACACCGCAGTTCGCCGCCCTGGGCATCACTGGCGAGCGGGCTGTCGCCGAGATCGGCGCGTCCCTGCAGATCGCTCGTAAGGGTGCAGGGAGCAATGACGAGGCGGCCAACAACTTTAAAAACTTCCTTTCCAAGCTGACCGCCCCGGACACGATCAAGGCATTTAATGACGCGGGCATTGATATCAAGGATGCGCTGGCCAACATGGTTAATAAAGGACTGACCCCTACGCAAGCCATGTTGGAAGTTGTTACTCAGTACATGGGGACTAAAGGTCCGGCTGCGGCCGCGCAGTTGCAAAAGGTCATGGCTATAAAGGATGACCAGGAGCGCGAAATCGCTCTGAGTCGACTTAATGAAGCCTACAAGTTGGGTGAGCTGTTTCGTGATCAACAGGCGCTGTCCTACCTTCGGCCAGCCTTGGCCAACCGGGCCGAGGGGGCTGACATCCAAAAAAGTAGTGTGAGTGCGGCTGATCAGGGCGTTCTTGATCAAAAGTGGCAAAAGCGCATGGGGAGCGCAAAAGAACAACTTAAAGCACTCACCATTAGTTTGTCAGAGGTCGGTATCGCTTTCGGTGGTGCACTGCTGCCGTCGTTGGTAGAGATCACCCAGGCGGTTGTGCCTGTTGTTCGTTCGTTTGCGGTCTGGTCCGAGAATAATCCGGGCCTGGTCAGCGGTGTTGTTAAGACAGTCACCGCCGTTGTCGCCCTCAAGCTCGGGTTTATTGGGCTGAAGTATGGCGCCAATCTCGGAGCCTCGGCGCTAAACAGTGTCGGAACTTTTATGTCGTTGCTGACTGCCAAGACTGCGTTGTTGAATAGCGCTCTGCTGGCTGCACGGTTCGCTCCATTGATAACCGGTGTTGGCAGCGTGACTGCTTTGATGCCGGGGCTGACTGGTGCCGTGGCTGCATTTGGCGCAACGCTGGCAGCCACACCTATTGGCTGGATCGTGGCCGGCATTGCTGCTGTCGCAGTAGCCGGACTTGCGATCTACAAAAACTGGGAGCCCATCAGGGCCTGGACTATTGGTTTCTTCACGGGGCTTGTTGATGGACTCAAGCCCATCCGGGATGCCTTCACTGCCGCCTTTGCTCCGGTAGGGCCACTGCTCGCACAACTGGGGACTTTCATCCAGCCGGTGACTAAATGGTTCCGTGAGCTGTTTAGCCCGGTGCAAGTCACTGGCGATGCACTGGGCCGTGCCACCTGGTCAGGGGTCGAGTTTGGTCGGGCCGTGGGTGGCGTCCTGTCCGCACTGATGGCGCCTATCCGCTGGGTACTGGAGGGCATCAGCGAAATACCGCAAGCCTTTAGCGGCGGCCTTGGCGGTGTGGCTCAGCTGATTACCAACTTCTCGCCGTTGGGCCTGTTCTATCGGGCGTTCGCCGGAGTCATGAGCTACTTCGGCGTTGAGTTGCCAGCCAAGTTCACAGACTTCGGCGGCATGATTGTCACGGGCCTGATCAACGGCATTCGCAACATGGCCAGCTCGCTGAAAGAAAGCGTGGTCGGTGTCGGCTCGTCGGTGAAAGGCTGGTTCACCGAGACGCTCGGCATCCAGTCGCCGAGCCGCGTGTTCATGGGGTACGGGGCCAACATCAGCGAAGGCGCCGCCATTGGTATCAGTACACAGGCCGGCCTAGTGCGTAAGGCCGCGATGGGCATGGCGGCGCAATCGGGTGTCGACCTCGCACCGCCGAACCCGGTCGACGTATCCAGGGCGAGCATGATGGGCAGTGGCGGCGGCACAACTCCTGGTGCTGCAGCTGCAGGCGGTCAACCCGTCTTCAACTTCTCCCCGCAGATCACCGTGCCAGGTGGCCCTGGTGTTCGCGATCAGGTCGGCCAGGCGCTGCAGGCGAGTTATCCCGAGTTTCTGCGGATGATGGAGCGTTACATGCACGACAAGCGCCGCCTGAGCTATGGCTCGTCTGATGGAGGGCCTGTGTGATGTTTGCCATCCTGGGCGAGATCGAATTCACCGTTGCTGGCGGTATCAGCGGCATGGAGCAAAGCGGCTCGGCCGATTGGGCCGAGCATGCCCGTATCCAGGGCAAGCCGTTGCTGGAATGGATCGGTGAAGGGCTGGACGAATGCAACCTGACCATTGAGCTGCATCCTGTCCTGGGCGATCCCGAGGCGCGCTTGCGGGCATTGCGCCAGGCCAAGGCCAAGCACGAACCCCTGGCGTTCGTGATGGGCTCTGGCGAGTACCATGGCGCCTATGTCATCGCCAACATCGGCAACACCATCCGCCGCGCAACGGCAACGGGCCAGATCAACTCTGCAACGGTTCAGCTGAGCCTGAAGGAATACACTGGAGCATTCACGCGCAAGGTGGCTCGTCCTGGTCTACTCAATACGGCCTTGAGTGGCACGTCTGCAGCTGCAGCAGGATCGCCCGGACTCATCTCTCGACTGATGCCAGCCCCCAGTACCGTGCAAGCAGTGATCGGCCATGCCAAGACGGCCGGCAACATGCTGAAGGCTGGCCAGAACCTGTACGAGACGGTCAAGAGCGGCAACGCCTCGATGATCCTTGGCCAGGTGCCCCAACTGCTGGGTGTCACTGCCAGGGCCGTCGAGCCGTTACAGGGGCTGACTGCAGCTGCGGGCCTGCTCGATGACGGCGCGGATCTGTCGCGCCTCGGGGAAGACGTGCTGAGCAGTGTGATGGGGGCTCGATCCGCGCTCGATCCGGTCGACCTGGGCAACATCGTGGATCGGTTCACCGCGTCCCGTCAGTCGCTGGACCAGGCCCTCACCACTATGGACGGTGCCAGTACTCGCTTGGCGGGCCTTGCTGCAGACGTTCTGACGAGGAAAGCCTGATGTTTCTGACCCATGTCACGACCGAAGGTGAACGCTGGGACCAGTTGGCTTGGCGCTACTACGGCGATGCTCATCGGTATTTGCCGATCGTTCAGGCCAACATGCATGTGCCGATCACCGGAGCCTTGCCGGCCGGGTTGACCCTGGCCATTCCGGTCCTTGAGCCCGTGGCCACGACTGAGGACCTGCCACCATGGATGCGATGATTCCCGAGCAGGTGCCCGAGGCGCGCTTCGTCCTGACCTACCAGCAGCGCAATATCACCCGCAACATCAGCGAACACCTCTTGTCACTGACCTACATGGACTTCTTGTCTGGCCAGGCCGACAGCCTGGACGTCGAGCTGGAGGACGCCGAAGGTAAATGGCGCGATGCCTGGTATCCAGGACACGGCGATAGCCTGGCGCTGTCCATTGGCTGGGAAGGAAAGCCACTGCGCGAGGTGGGCCGGTTTGAGATCGATGGGATCGAACTGCGCTGTCCTGCATCATCGGTCACGATTCGTGCCCTCGGCACCGGCATCAACAGTCCGTTGCGCACCCCTGAACACAAGGCCTACGAGAATACGACCCTGGACGCGGTAGCGAAACAGGTCGCCACTCGCCAGGGGTTGGAGCTGATTGGCAGTATCGAACCGATCAAGCTCGACCGGCTGACGCAGCAGGAGTCGGACCTGGAGTTTCTGCGCAACCTGGCGGGCGAGTACGACTATGCGTTCAAGGTGACCGGAAAGCGCATGGTGTTCCATGCCATCAGCGCGCTAGTCAAGGGCGTGCCGGTCGCGTCCATGGTGCTGGGAGACCTGGCCAACGTCACTCTGCGTGACCAGATCCGGGAAGTGCCGAAGGCCGTTGAGGTCAAGCACAAGGAGCCGGCGACCAAAAAACTGATCTCGTACACCATCAACAATAAGGGTGAAACTGTCGCGGTGCCGAGCAGCTCAAGTAAGGCCACAACCAGCGGCGACACAAAGAAGAAACGCAAGCGCAGTGCCTCTGCAGAAGAGGCCAAGGCGAAAGCCAAGGCCGAGCTGGCCAGGGCCAACCGCGAGCGCACAACAGGCGCCTGGACCGCCATGGGCCGGCCCAACCTGGTCAGCGGCAACATCGTGACACTGGCGGCCGCTGGCAAGCTCGGAGGCAACTACCTGATCACTTCAGCCCGGCACGAAATGACCCGCAGCGGCGGCTACATCGTTGACCTGGAGTCTTGCCGTGTCTCGGCGCCCTCGATCTCGATGACCCAGGACAGCACCAAGCCTGATCTGGCGCTGTCGACCTACGGCATTCAACAAGAGGTGGTCGCCTAATGGGTGTTCAACTGGAGTACGGCGAGGTTAGCGCCGTGGACTACATGTCCTGCCGTATCCGGGTGCGCCTGGATGATCGTGACGGCGTTGAGAGCTATTGGCTCAACGTGCCGCAACGTAATACCCAGGGCACCCAACGCCGGCCGTTGATGCCCGAGCTGAAGGAACAGGTTGCGGTGCTGTTGGACTCTGACGGCGTGGGTGGCGTTTACCTGGGCGGGATCTATTCGACAGCCGAGCCGCCGCCTGTGGTCGACGAGGACACGGACTATGTGCGGTTCAGTGACGGGACAGTCTCCACCTACGACCGAGCGGCCGGGGTGATGACCTTGGATTGCGTGGGGGCGTTGCTGGTGAAGTGCGGCCGGAACATCACTGTCGAAGCCGGTGAGCCGGTGGTGGTGATGGCACCCTCAGCGACTCTGGATATCCCGCAGGTCACTTTGAATGGCAACCTGCAGGTGAATGGCGACGTGAGTGTGAACGGCAATGTCAATGCGACAGGGACTATCCTGGATGTCGGTGGCAACTCGAACCACCATAGCCATTAAGCCCGGTCCAGGGACTCTTTAAACTCGATTAAAAGCCTGCGTCAGCAGGCTTTTGCATTATGGGCGCATGACGACGCCCATCACTTACACCAGTATCACCGCCGCCCACTGGCAGCCCGCCCTCGGTACATCCGGGGCGGTTGTCGAGGGCCTGCGCGATATCGACCAGTCCATTCGCATCATCCTCACCACGCCCAAGGGCGCCGACGCTCATCGGCCGGACTTCGGCAGCAACCTGCATTTGTATATCGACTGGCCTGTTAACCGCGTGACGCCGCACCTGGTGCGGGAAACTGTCGACGCCCTTCGTCGCTGGGAAACCCGCATCTCGGTCGTGCAGGTGCAGGTGCTGATTGAAGAGTCGCAGATCAGAGTGCGGGTGCAGTGGCGTGTTGCGGATGGTGTCACCCAACTGACCGAGGTGCCCTATGCGCGAGCTGCCTAAACCCGTCTTTGTCGAGATCGATCCGGCCGCGACCGAGGCCGCCCTGATTGCCCGCTATGAGGCCAAGTCGGGAAAAACCCTGTATCCCGCCCAGGTCGAGCGGCTTTTTATCGACCTGATTGCCTACGCCAAGACGCTCTCCGACATGGCCATTCAAAATGCCGGCGAGCAGTCCCTGGTGCGTTTCGCAAAAGGCCCCATCTTGGATTACCTGGGCGAACTGGTTGCAACTCCCAGGCTGTTGGCGGCCCCAGCACGTTGCCCGATCCGCTTCAGCGTGCCGGCCGCAGTTCAGCAGCAATTGCTGATACCGGCCGGTACTCGGGTCAGCACCCAAGACGCCAAGATCACATTCCTGACTGACCAGGATGTAATCATTCCCGCTGGCCAAACACAGGTAGGCACAACGGCGACCTGTCTTGCAACTGGGGTGGTTGGCAACGGTTGGGCCGTCGGCCAGATCAGCAGCATCGGGAACTCACCTGCAGCGGGCCTAACAGCGACCAACACCAGTGTCACTGCCGAAGGTGCCGAGGATGAAGATGATGACCGCTACCGCGAGCGGATCATCCTGGCCCCTGAAGCCTTCAGCAATGCCGGCAGTCGTGGCGCCTATCGCTACCATGCCTTGGCTGTACATCAGTCGATCATCGATGTCGCCGTGCACGGGCCGGACGAAGGTCAATTAGATGGCCATGTAGCTTTGTTCCCGCTTACCAACACCGGCTTGCCTACTGGCGATCTACTGCAGCAGATCAAGAGCCAGGTCTCTGGTGAAAAGGTGCGCCCTCTATGCGACACCGTGCATGTCCTTGCGCCCATCGAAGTGAACTACCAGATCAAGGCGCGCCTGACCTTTTACGCGACAGCAGATCGAGCCGAAGCGATGAAGGCGGCCAGGGCTACTGCCGACGCGTATGCGGTTGAACGCCGTGCCGGGCTCGGCCGTGATCTTGTCCAGGAGCAGATAACGGCGCTGCTGCAGGTGAATGGCGTTTATCGCGCCGAGCTGGAGTTACCCAGCGCCTGGCGCGAGTTGCTGAGTAATGAATGGGCGAACTGCACATCGATCCTGCTAGAGGATGCGGGGGTGGCGTATGGCTGAGCAACAGCTACCGCCAGCCCTGGCCGGTGATGAGCGCTTTGCGTTGCTCTGCGAGCTCCTCAACGAGACGTTTGACAGCCTGGATATCAATGCGATGTTGGTTTACCTGGTCGACCTGGTGAAACCGCGACTGCTGCCTGTGCTGGCCGACCAGTTCTCCCTCATCGACGAGGCGGCCTGGTTGCTGGCCGAGTCTGAGGATGCCAAGCGCAACCTGATCAAGAGTTCGGCCGAGTTGCATCGATACAAGGGCAATCCATGGGCTATCCGCGAGGTTATCCGCTTGCTGGGCTTCGGTGAGGTAACGATCCAGGAGGGTCTGAACAACCAGATCCGCAACGGCTCAATCACTCGCAATGGTACCTACGTCCACGGCGATCCCTCTGCGTGGGCTCTTTATCGCGTCTTTCTAAAACGCGTCATTACCAATGATCAGGCTGCGCTCTTGCGCCGCCTTCTTCTTTCCGTCGCCCCTGCACGCTGCCGTCTGGTATCTCTCGACTATCAGGAAGTCGCGATCCGGCACAACGGTGTTGCACGTCGTGACGGTCAATACAACCGTGGGAGCAGCTAATGGCCGATCTACCTGAACCAATTGAATGGACGCCCGGCATCTATCAACTCGAAACCTCCGATCCCGTCCTCGGTGGCCCCGAGGGCATCGATAACCTGCAGGCCAAGCAACTGGCGAGCCGCACGCAGTGGCTTAAAGACCAGCTTCAGAAGGTCGTCGATGGTGTAACAGCAATCGGCGTGGCGACCAGGTTGGCGGTCGCCCGCACGATCTCAATTGGTGGCGCGGGTAGTGGCAGCGCTTCATTTGACGGTTCTGCCAACGTCTCTATTACTCTGACGCTTTCCGATAGCGGCGTAGCTGCAGGGGCGTATTCGAAGGTCACAGTCAACACCAAAGGCCTCGTAACAGCTGGCGGTTCCTTGGCCGCCGCTGACATACCGGCTTTGGACTGGGGCAAGATATCCTCCGGCAAGCCAACGACCCTAGGCGGCTACGGCATCATCGATGCGCTCGCTGTTGGACAGTACGGTCTCGGTGCTGCCGCGACCCCAAACGCCGCGATTGACACAATTGGTCTACCTGGCGGTTTCTACACGATGGGCATCGGCAATACTGGCCTGCTTCAAAACTCGTCGGTTTTGAACCTGCCATATTCCAGCGCCGGGTATTCGGCACAACTTGCAATCGAACAAGGCGGTAGCGATGTTCTGATTGTCGTTCGCGCAGTCAATGCTCAAGGGAACTGGACCCCCGCGCGCACCCTGTGGCATAGCGGAACTTTCAACCCCGCGACCAAGGCTGATGCTGCTGCAACTGAAACGGCTTTAGCTGCAAAAGCGCCGCTTGCAAGCCCGGCATTTACCGGGACTCCTACTGTCCCTACAGCTGCGGCGGGTACAAACACAACTCAGGCCTCAAGTACGGCTTTTGTGAAAACCGCCATTGCGGCGGTGGTTGGGTCTGCGCCCGCCGCCCTGGATACGTTGGGCAAGCAAGCCGCAGCAATCGGGAATGATCCCAACTTCGCAGCGACAATGGCGACTGCGCTGGGAGGTAAAGCTGCGAAAGCCACCACGCTAGCGGGGTACGGAATCACTGATGCCGTGAAGATTGGCACCTATGGTCTGGCGGGCACGACAGCGCCGATTCAGGCAATTGAAACACTTGGCCTACCTGGTGGTTTCTATGCAATGGACGGTACGACGACAACACTACTCAATTACTCGTCAGTTCTTAACTTTCCGTACTCATCGCCAGGTTTCAGTGCACAACTTGCGATCCAGCAAGGGGCAGCCCAGGTAAAAATTGTTGCAAGGGCAACAAACAACTCAGGGGGCTGGACCTCAACCGCTGAACTGTACACAACAGCCAACACAACCCGCGCCGCAGACGGCACATTGAAGGCGATCTAATCATGGCTAGAGCAGCAATCAACGTTCTCGGTGCAACTGGTGCGACTTATGACCTCGTTTCTCTGGGGGGAAGTGAGGTTTTTTCGTCGCGAGTATCGACCGGGGTTTATCGGATTACAGGGTGTCTCGGTCTCGTTCCATTTCCGCCCGTTGATGAGGGCTGGGGCTACACCATCAACCAGGTCGATGATGGTGTGGACGTAGAGACGGATTTTGCTGAGGGTGTGCTGACAGTGAAGATCACAAAGGGCGGTCAGCCTTACGATCTCAAGCACATGATCACGCTTCACATTCTGGTGCCTGACGCGGCGACTGAACCAGGCAGTCTGATTTGAAATTCTGTTGCACTCAGTGCAAAAGAATCGAAGGCCATTTATCTCACATCAGGGCGCGGATTTTTCGCGCCCGGCATCATCCTGGAACCGGGGGTGGATCCGTTGATCGCAAAGGCCCCCGGCGCACCGCGCCGGGGTCTCCATACGACTGTGAAAAGCCGCGATGATTCCCCGCCGGCAAGCGCCGCGCGGCCTCGGCGGATCGACGGTAGCCGGCGCTCAATGGCCGTTGGCGTCCCACAGCCAGTTCCACAAGCCCGGCAGGCGCACCGGCTGTTCGCTGCTGCGCACGGTACGCGCCAGGATGGCGCGCTGGAGGGCCAGGGTGTCGTCGTAGAACGGCTTCGGCGCGGTAGCCAGGCCCGTGGCCCTGGCGCTGTCCAGCAGGATCTGCAGGTACTCCCGGGTATGCCGCGCGGTGTAGCGATTGAGGTCGTGGAAGGTCACCACCACCGGAATCGCCCCGTCCACCGTCGGCAACTCGCCTCGGGCGATGCGTTCACGGACCTCCGACAGCTGGCGCAGCATATTGGCCCGGCGCCGCGGGCTGGCGGTGAAGCCCCAGACCTTGCCGTCGTTGGCGCTGAGGTCGGTCAACAATACCTGCAGGCCATGTCGTTGATAGGCGGCGAAGGTGCGCTTGTCGTAGTTCCAGAATGGCGGGCGCACCAGGATCGGCGGCACGCCGCTGATCAGGGCGATGTCGGCGCTGCCGCGGTTCAGGGACGCATCCAGCTCCCGCGGTTCCAGCGAACGATGGTTGGTGTGCCAGTGCGTGGCGGTGTGAAAGCCCAGCAGATGCCCCTCACGATGCTCGCGCGCCATCAGCGCGCGGCCGATGTCGCTGGCGCCGGCCCGCGGGGCGCCGGTCTGGACGAAGAACAGCGCCTTGATCGCCGGTTGCAACGGGTTGTCGAGCAGGTCGTCGAGCACGCGCTCGGTGGGGTTGTAGAAACTGGAAGCGCTGGGGCCGTCGTCAAAGGTCAGCAGAAAGCGGATCGGCGCCTGGGCGCGCAGGCGTTGCTCGGTCTGCGCGGTCAACTCGATGGGCGCGCCGATGCAGCCGGCCAGGCCGACGGCCAGCAGCCCTATACAGAAAACCTTGAAGCCTTGTTTCATGTCTTGCCCTGGGCCGACCGTTGCGGTCGTCACGTCAATGGCAAAATCCCTCGCCCATGGGTCCCTCGCCCGGCACACAAGGCGTCGGGCACTGCTTGGAGGGGCAACGGCGCTTTTGGTTCCGGAGGCCCCACACCGGGCTCAACAGGCCGGACGCATCACCCGCGGCCGCCCTCACATGGCCGCTCCCAGGCGCGCTGCAACAGCTCAATCACCTCGGCGTCCTCGGTCTGGGCAAAGTCCACATAACCCTGGCCGATCGACACGAACCACAGCGGCGTGATCAGGCACACCAGCTCGTCGACCTCGAAGCTCAGGGTGTCGACGGTTTCCTGCGGCGCCAGGGGCACGGCGACCACGATCCGCGCCGGATGCTGCGCCCGCGCGGCCTGTACCGCAGCGTGCATCGAGGCGCCGGTGGCCAGCCCGTCGTCCACCAGGATCAGCACCTGGCCGCGCAGCTCCGGCGCGGCGCGGGTGGCGCGATAGGTTCGCTCGCGGCGCTGCAATTCCCGGGTTTCGCGCTGGGTCGCCGCCTGGAGCGCAGCATCGTCGATGCGATGGCTGCCCAGCACGTCCTGGTTGAGGATGCGCACCCCGCCGCTGGCGATCGCGCCCATCGCCAGCTCTTCATGGCCGGGTACACCGAGCTTGCGCACCAGCATCAGGTCCAGCCGCACATCCAGGGCCCGGGCGATTTCCCAGGCCACCGGCACCCCGCCGCGCGGCAACGCCAGCACCAGCACGTCGGGCCGCCCGCGGTATTTGTCCAGCGCGGCGACCAGCCCCTGCCCGGCCGCCCGGCGGTCGCGCAGGGTCATCTGCAAGGATGGATAGTCACTCATGTCGTTACCTCCCCTGCCCGACTACAACGCCAGCAGGCTGCAGGGCACCTGATACAAGGCGTGTTCGGTAGTGCTGCCCACCAGCTTTTCCAGGCCCTGGCGATGCACCCGGCCCATGACCAGCACATCTGCCTGCTGCTCGGCGACGAACCGGGCCAGCACCGTAACCGGCTGGCCGAGAATGAAATGCCGACGCTCCTGGGGCACGCCGTAGCGCTCGGCGAGTTCGAGGAAGGCCCGCTCCAGGGTCGTGCGCAATTCGTGCGTCAGGTCCGCCAGCGTCAGCCCGCCGCCCCCGGCATCGCCCAGGTAGACCGACGACACGTCGCAGGCATGTAGCAGGTGCAGTTCGGCATCGCATTGCAGGGCCAGACTGTTGGCTGCATCGATGATCCGTTCGTTGAGCCCGTTGTGCCGGGACTCCGGCCGCGACGGGTCGACCGCCGCCACCACCTTGCGCGGCAAGGCATGGCCCTCGCGGCCCACCAGGTACAGCGGCACCGGACACTGGCGCAGCAGGTGCCAGTCCATGGGGGTGAGAAAGGCGCGTTTCAGCGCCGGTTCGTGCTGCACATCCTTAATCAGCAGGTCGGGTTCGAGTTCGGCGACGTGCTGCAGGATTTCCTCCAGCAGGTCGTCGGCCCAGGCCACCTCGCCGCTGACCGTGACGCCCTGGCCACGCAAGCGCTGCACCTGTTCCTGCAACCAGTGCCGGTGCTCCAGGCGATGACGCTCGCGGGCCTCGGCGCCGGTCTTGTGGTCGAACAGGGCAAGAATCGCTGCCGGCTTGAGCAAGGCGGCGATATGCAGGGCCGCGCCGCTGGCCCTGGCCAGGGCGGCGGCGCGCAGGATCGCGGGGGAGTGCCGGGCTGCCGGGTCGATGACCAGCAGCAGGCGTTGGTACTGGCTCATGGCGCACCTCCAGATTGGCTGGACGCCCACGCCGGCCCCGGGTGCCTGGCGGGCCTGTGGCTCGCGGGCAGCCGTGCGTCAACACCGGAACGCGCCAGCCTGACTTCAGATCGTTCACTGACAATGCGCCCGCCATGGCCTTACGGCAAGTGCGTCCAGCGTCGATGCAGGCCGCGGGCCAGGCTGTCCAGGGCAAAGCCCAGGGCGCCGATCAGCAGCACCATGGCCATCAGTTCCGAGTAGGCCAGGCGGTCGCGGGTGTCGAGGATGAAATAGCCCAGGCCGGCGCTGACGCCGAGCATTTCGCAGGGCACCAGGACGATCCACAGAATGCCGATGGCCAGTCGCACGCCAGTCAGCACATGGCCGAGCACACCGGGCAGGATCACCCTGCACAGGGTTTCCCAGCCGGTGGCGCTGAGGCTGCGGCTCAGTTGCAGCCAGCGCGGGTCGAGCTGGCGCACCCCGGCCGCAGTGTTGAGCAGGATCGGCCAGACCGCGGCGAAGGCCAGCAGGAAGTAGATCGGCCGGTCCCCGACCCCCATCAGCATCACCACCACCGGCATCCACGACAGCGGCGAGATCATCCGCAGGAACTGGAACGCCGGGGTGGTGGCCGCCTCCAGGCGGCGGTAGCTGCCGACCAGCAGGCCCAGGGGCACGCCCACCAGCAACGCCAGGGCGAGGCCGACAAGAATGCGCCGCAGGCTCACCAGCACATGCTCGTAGAGCTCGGCGCGGCCCAGCAGCTCCACCAGGCTGGCCAGGGTCGCGGCTGGCGCAAAACGCGCCGCCAGGCCGTCGCCGCCGAACAGGCCGACGCCCAGCCACCACAGCCCCAGCAGGCCCAACAGCCCCGCCAGGCCCAGGGCGCCCCGCGCCATCGATGCGGATCGCTTGGCCATCAGAGGCTGAACTCCTCGCTGCGCTCGAACCCCTCGGGCAGGCCGAACGCCTGGAGCCCGCCCACGGCAGCGATGGCGTTGCGCACGAAGCGCTCGTCCACCAGGTCGCGCGCGGTGTGCACCGGGTCGAGGTCGGCCAGGAAGCCCCGGTCGCCCTCGATCAGGGTGTGCTTGAGACGCTTGACCAGCTCCTCGGTGTAGCTGGGGAACGGATACGGCTGGAAGTCGATGCGCCGCTCGTCCCACTGCGCATGCCGGATCGCACCGTCGGCCAGGTACTGCTCGCGCTCGCTGGCCGCCGGCGCCAGGACCCGCCCCAGCACCTGGGGCGGGTGCGGCGTATAGCGGTTGGCGCCGTCGCGGGACAGCAGTTGCGCGGCCTCGGCGCGGTGGTCGCGCGTCCACAGTTGCGCCTTGACGATGGCGTTGACCACCTTCTGCGACCATTCGGGGCGCTGGTTCAGGTCCTGCTCGTGCATGAACACCACGCAGCAGGCGTGATTGCGCCAGATATCGCCGGTAAAGCGCTGCACCCGGCCGACCTTGAGGTCCTCGGCCAGGGCATTGAACGGCTCGGCGACGATGTAGCCGGCGATGCGCTGGCTGGCCAGGGCCGGCGGCATGTCCGACGGCGGCAACACCAGCAGGTTGACCTCGTGCGCCGCCAGTGCGCTGCCGGCCGGGCGGCTCACCGGGGTCAGGCCGTTGTCGCGCAACAGTTGCTGCACCACCACGTTGTGGATCGAGTACCAGAACGGAATCGCCAGCGCCTGCCCGCCCAGTTGCCGCACCTCGCTGATGCCCGGCGCCACGGTCAGGCCCGAGCCGCCGACATGGTTCCACGCCACCACCTTGGCCGGCACCCGGCTGCCGTAACGCGCCCAGACCGTCATCGGCGACAACAGGTGGATCACGTTGACCTGCCCGGAAATGAACGCCTCGATCACTTGCGCCCAACTGCGCAACAGCACCGGGCGCTCGGAGCGGATGCCCTCGGCCTCGAACAGGCCATTGTTGTGGGCCACCAGCAACGGCGTGGCGTCGGTGATCGGCAGGTAGCCGATGCGCACCGGCGCGTCCGGCGCGTCCGGCTCGGCCGCCGCGCGGGCCTGCAGGCTATTGAGCAGCGGCAAGGCGCCGCCGGCGGTGAGCAAGGCGCCCAGCTTGAGAAAGTCGCGGCGGGTGTGGGTGAAATCGTCCAGGCACATGGTGAGTCTCCAACAATTCGGGCAAGGGATGACCGCGCTCTGCTGTAGGAGCGAAGCTTGCTCGCGATAAAACCTCGGAACGGCGCAGGGTCCCTGACACCCGACCAGCCTTGAGATCGTTCGCGGGCAAGCCTCGCTCCTACACAGGCAGAGCCGAGGCGTGGGGTTGCGGATTGCGGCTCGCCCGCCGAAGGGTTTTGAGAATCTCGATACGCAGGGTGCCCAGTTCTTCCACCAGCTCGGCGCGCGGCTGCGGCAGGTCGATGCGCCACTCGCCGAGGGTCCGCGCCGGGCTGTTACCCAGTAGCAGGATCCGCTCGGAGAGGAGCAGGGCTTCGTCGATGTCATGGGTGATCAGCAGCGCCGCGGTACGCTGCTCGGCAATCACCTTGAGCAGCAGTTGCTGCATGTCGGCGCGGGTCACTTCGTCCAGCGCGCCGAAGGGTTCGTCGAGCAACAGCACCTGCGGCTGGCGCGCCAGGCAACGGGCCAGCGCGGTGCGCTGGGCCATGCCGCCGGACAGCTGCGCCGGGTAATAGCCCCGGGCGTGTTCCAGGCCGACCGCGGCGATCGCCTGGTCGATCCGCGCCTGGCGCTGCCCGGCGTCGAGCCTTGGCTGCCGGGCGAAATCCAGGCCGAACGCGACGTTGTGTTCCAGGTTCAACCAGGGCAGCAGGCTCGGGTCCTGGAAAGCCACGGCCACCCGCGGATGCGGCCCGTCCAGCGCCTGGCCGAGCAGGCTGACGCTGCCGGCATGGGGCGCCTGCAAGCCGGCCAGCACCCGCAGCAGGCTGGACTTGCCGACCCCGCTGGGGCCGAGGATCGATACCACCTCCCCCGGCTGCAAGCGCAGGTCGAAACCTTCCAGCACCGCCTGCCAGCCGGCTTCGCGGGGGTAGCCAAGGCTGACCTGGCGGGCTTCGAGCAAGGCCGGGCTCATGCCGCCGCCTCCCGCGCCTGGCGCTGCAACTCGGCGCGCAGTTGCACCAGGCTCGGCGTGACGATCGGCACGAACGCCGATTCGCGCCAGCGCCGGGCGAAACCGCCGCCGTGCTCGCTCAGATAAGCCTTGCCGCCGCTGGCCTGCAACTCCAGTTGCACGGCGCTGGCGGCCGCTTCGGCCAGGGCGATGCGCAAGCGGAACAGCGCCGCCGGCTGGGCCAGGAAGCGCCCCTCCAGCAGGCCACGCTTGAGCTGGTCGACGTTCTCCTGCAACTGCTGGCGTTGCTCCTGCAAAGGCTCGCGCAGGATCGACCGGCCGCCGGGCAAATGCCCCTCGACCTCCTCCAGCGCGCGCCGCGCCAGGCCGATGGCCATGCCGCATTGCAGGCCGAGAAACGCCGGGCGCACCGCCGGCAGAAAGACCTTGGCGTCCTCGTGCAGCAACCAGTCGCGAGCGACCTCGACCTGTTGCAACTCCAGCGCCGCGGTGTTGCTCGACTGCAAGCCCATCAGTTGCAGGTCCTCGGAACGCCGCAGCCCGGCCAGGCCCGCGGGGATCGCCAGGATAAAGGGCGCGCCGCCCTGCTCGTGCTCGATGGCCGCGGCCACCACAAAACCGTCCTTGCGCAGGTTGGTCACCCAGTGCAGGCGCCCGTCCAGGCGCCAGCCGCCGGCCCGGGGCTGGGCGCGAACTTGCAGGGCCTCGATGCCGGACAAGAACTTCATCGCATTGGACAGCCCGGTCGCCCCCGCCAGTTCGCCGCTGAGCAGGTCCTCCAGCAGGCGCTCGCGCAAGGCCGCGTTGGGGCTTTGCAGCAGGTATTCGATAAAGGCCCGCTGGCCCCAGAACACGAAGGCCGCGGCCAGGGAATGGCGGGCCACCGCGGCCACCGCTTCCACGGCGTCTCCCAGGTCGCCGCCGCTGCCGCCCTGCCCGGCCGGGATGCCGACCCGCAGGACCTGCGCCTCGGCCAGCCGCGCCACGACCTGCTGCGGGTCGCAGTGGCCCTGGTCCAGCGCCTGGGCCTGGGCATCCAGCCAGTCACTCAATGCCGGATCGAGCATGTGGTTTCCTCCTTTTTCATCTGGCATCGGCCCGACGGCCCTGCCTTGGATCGAGCCGCTGTCCGGCGGCGTCTCGTCACTGTTGCGGTGCTTGCCAGCGGTATTGCGCCAGCTCCGGGTTCAGCGGCGTGCGGGCGAACACGTTGGCGAAGTTGCACAGGGTCGCCAGGCTGACCCCGAGAATCACTTCCAGCGCATTGCCTTCGCTGTAGCCGGCAGCCCTGAAGGCCTCATAGGTCGGCTGGCTGACGTTGCCGCGAGTGGCGATCACCTCGCTGGCGAAGGCGGCCAGCGCCTGCAACTTGGCCTCGGGCAAAGGGTCCTGCTCGCGCAACGCGCTGACTACCTCGTCCGGCAACCTGGCCTTGTTGCGCGCCACGGCGGTGTGCCCGGCCACGCAGAAATCGCAGCCATGGGTGGTCGCCGCAACCAGTTGCACCACTTCGCGCTCGGCCAGGCTCAGCTCGGCCTTGCCATTGAGCGCCGATACCGTAACGTAGGTCTCCAGCGCCGCCGGGGCGTTGGCCAGGATGCCCAGCAGATTGGGGATGAACCCCGAGTTGTTCTGGGCGTTCTGCAAGAACGGCCGGGCTGCTTCGGGCGCGCTTTGCAGGGTGTGTAGAGTGAGGCGCGACATGCGATGGACTCCTGTGGTGGGGTGTCCGGCCAGTCTGTTGGTTATAAGAATTCCGATCCATATTCTAAAGTAGCGATTACTTGCTCCTGAGTGTTTCCATTAGATGATTTCGTCCAGCCCACTGGTTGATTGGTTATTAGAAAGCCTCGAACTCGACGCCAGCCTGTTCCATGTCGGCCGCTACTGCGGTGGCTGGCACGCCAGCACCCACGGCCTGGCGCGGGCCAGCTTCCACCTGATCGTGCAGGGCCACTGTTGGCTGCATATCGAAGGGCAGGCCCAGGCCTGGCGCCTGGAGGCCGGGGACGCGGTATTCCTGTTGCGCGACCTGGACTATCGCCTGTCCAGCGCCGAAGAACGCAGCGCCGCCCATGAGCAGCCGAGGATGGCCATGCAGGCGCTGGATATCAGTGCCGAAGATGGCGTCGGGCTGGTCTGCGGCTTCTTTCATTTCAAGGCGGGATTGTCGTCACTGATCATCGACGGCCTGCCGGACTGGATCGTGCTGCGCGCCGGCGACCCGTCGCTGAGCGCGGCGCGGGCGCTGTTCGAGCTGATCCTCGACGAGTGCCAGCGCACGCCCGCGCCCTCCTCGGCGCTGCTGGAGCGCCTGAGCCACCTGCTGTTCCTGTATGTGTTGCGCCAGCAAGTGAGCGGTAACCAGGATCTCGGCGGGCTGGTGGCGCTGGCCCGGCAACCGGCCTTCGCCACGCTGCTGGAACAGCTGATCGAGCGCCCCGAGCAGGCCTGGTCCCTGGAAAGCATGGCGGCCTGCACCGGGCTGTCGCGCTCGGCCTTCTTCAAGCGCTTCAACGAACTGGCCGGCCAGTCCCCGGGCCAGGTGCTGCTGGCGCTGCGCATGCGCCACGCCTGCCAGCTGCTCAAGGCTAACCACACCGTGGAGCAGGTCGGCGCGGCGGTGGGCTACCAGTCGGTCGCAGCCTTCACCCGCGCCTTCGCCAAGGCCGTGGGCGTACAGCCGGGAGCTTACCGGCGCCAGCACGAAGGGCGGTGAGCCGGCCGCGGCTTACTGGCCCAGGGCCTGGGTAAAGGAGCGGTCGACCACCGTGGCGGTGGCCAGCGGCGCCGGCAGCGCCTTGACCTTGAACAGGAAGTCCGCGGTGCTTTGCAGGTCGGCGGCGGCCTGCTGGTCCACCGGGCCGACCGTCATGTGCGCCTGGCGCAGCCAGTGCCGGGAGACGTTCTGGTCGAGGTTGGCCTTTTTCGCCCACAGGTCGGCGTACTGGTCGGTGTGGCTGTCGACCCAGGCGCGAGCCCGTTTCAGGCGGCCGAGGAAGTCGGCGATGGCTCCGCGCTTGCTGTCGATGGCCGGGGTCGAGGCCGCGATGGCACTAAGGCCGGGCATCAGGTTCTTCGCGGTGAGGATCGGCCGCGCACCGGAAAACAGGATCTGTTGCGAGATATAGGGTTCCCACACTGGGAAGGCATCGATGCTGCCCTGGGGCAAGGCCGCGGCGGCGTCGATCGGCATCAGCTTGACGAACGCCACATGATCCTCCGGCAGCCCGGCCTGCTCCAGGGCCCGCAGGGTCAATTGCTGGCTCCAGGCGCCGGGCCAGTAGGCGACCTTCTTGCCCTTGAGGTCGGCGATGGTCTTCACTGGCGAGTCCTTGGGCACCAGCAAGGCAATGGTGTCCGGGTTCTGCCGCGAGACGCCGATCAGCTTCACCCGCGCCTGCTTCGCGGCGAGGAACAGAAAGCCCGAGTCGCCGAGGAACCCCAGGTCCAGGGCCCCGGTGTTCAGGGCCTCGGCCAGGGGTGCGGCGGCCTGGAAGTGTTTCCAGTCCACTTGGTAAGGCGCGCCTTCGAGCACGCCCGAGGCCTCCACCGAAGCCCGCACGTTGTAGTAATTCTGATCGCCGACATGCAGCACCAGCGGCTCGGTGGCCTGGGCCAGGGGGACGGCGAACAGAGAGCTGACCAGCAAGCGGCGCAGGCGTCGGGAGAGCGTCATGGGAAATTCCTGGATCGAGAGAACGGTGGGTTTTCTAGAACATAACGCTCTTACAAACCGATTTTGAAATTCTATTTACATATAAGCTAAGCGTCGATTTCACCGACCGGGACTCTGTAGGAGCGAGGCTTGCCCGCGAAGCGGTTTGCCTGGCAGGACGCCGTCGCGAGCCAGCCCGCGCCTCCAGGAAAGCAGGGTGCGCTGCCCTTTCTCAGGGGTGTTGCTGGGGAAACAGCAGCGCAACAGATTGCCCCGGCAGCGACATCCGCTGTCCGCTGGTTTTCCCTGAATCCCTCGAAACCGCCCCTTCCCCGGCCATGGCACAGAGCCTGCAATATTCCTTTCAAGCAGGATCCCTGCCTGCTGGCCGGCTCTTTTGCAATAAGCGCCGGCATAACCAGATTGCCCGCTCGCCGCCTTGCCAGGAGCCACGCCATGAACCCCGTAAGCCGCTTTTCCCTGGCCCGCGCCAGATACCTGCTCGGCGCCTGCGCCCTGGCGCTGACCGTGATGCAACCCCAGGCCCGGGCGGCGGAGACGCCGCCGGCCGAAGTGCACCTGGACTACGCCTACTACTCGCCGGTCAGCCTGGTGCTCAAGCACTTCGGTTTCCTCGAAAAGGCCCTGCCCCAGACCAAGGTCGGCTGGGTCCTCAGCCAAGGCAGCAACCGCTCCCTGGAATACCTCAACAGCGGTGGCGTCGACTTCGCCTCCTCCGCCAGCCTGGCGGCGGTGCTGAGCCGGGCCAACGGCAGCCCGATCAAGTCGGTGTATGTCTACAGCCGTGCCGAATGGACTGCCCTGGTGGTGCGCAAGGACTCGCCGTACCAGACCGTCGCCGACCTCAAGGGCAAGAAGATCGCCGCCACCAAGGGCACCGATCCCTACCTGTTCACCCTGCGCAGCCTGCAACAGGCGGGGCTGAACAAGGACGACGTGGAACTAGTGCACCTGCAACATCCGGACGGCCGCACCGCTTTGGAGAAAGGCGACGTCGACGCCTGGGCCGGCCTCGATCCGCACATGGCCGCCAGCGAGGTCCAGGCCGGCTCGCGCCTGCTGTACCGCAACACGGCGTTCAACAGCTACGGCGTGCTCAGCGTCACCGAGCAATACGCCCGGCAGCATCCGCAGACCATCGCCACCGTGCTCGCGGCCTATGAGCAGGCGCGCCAGTGGTCGGTCGAGCATCCGCAGGAGCTGGCCAAGCTGCTGGCCGACGAATCCGGCCTGCCGCTGGAAGTCGCCAGGCTGCAACTGACGCGCACCGACCTCGGCAACCCGCGGTTGAGCGCCCAGGATGTGCAGGCCTCCAAGGCCGCGGCGCCGATCCTGGTCGCCGAGGAACTGGTGCGGCGCGGAGTGAATGTCGATCAGGTGATCGACCAGTTGCTCGACACCGGCTTGCAGCAGGCCGTGGCCCATCAATGACCCACTGTCCAGGCGACCGCCGGATCCGCGCCGGGCGCGGCGCGGGTGGCGGCGGAGAACCCTCATGAGCAGTCACGGCAAACCCCTCTCGCCCGGCGCGCTGGCCCCCGGCAACCTGCCCGCGACGGCCAGCGCGCCACGCCTCACCAGCGCCCGCTGGCGCCTGCGTCTCAAGGGCCTGGTCCTGCCGGTGCTGGTGATCCTGCTGCTGGAGCTGGTGGTGCGCCTCGGCTGGCTGCCGTCCTACCAGATGCCGGCCCCCAGCGAGATCGCCCTGACCCTCGGCGAGCTGGCCGAAGGCGCGCTGTGGAAGCATATCGGCGCCAGCCTGCTGCGGGTGCTGCTGGGCTTTGCCATCGGCGCCGGCCTGGCGCTGGCGTTCGCCGCCTGGGTCGGCCTGAGCCGCGAAGCCGAGGCCTACCTGGAGCCGACCTTCGCCGGCCTGCGCTCGATTCCCAGCCTGGCCTGGGTGCCCTTGCTCCTGCTGTGGCTGGGCATCGACGAAAGCTCCAAGGTGGTGCTGATCGCCATCGGCGCCTTCTTCCCGGTGTACCTCAATGGCGTGGCGGCGATTCGCAATATCGACCGCAAGCTGGTGGAGGTCGGCCATATGTACGGGTTCGGCCGCTGGCGCCTGGTACGGCGGATTCTCCTGCCCGCCGCCCTGCCCGGCCTGTTCACCGGCTTGCGCAGCGGCCTGAGCCTGGCCTGGATGTTCCTGGTGGCCGCCGAACTGATCGCCGCCACCCGGGGCCTGGGCTACCTGCTCAGCGACGGTCGCGAAACCTCGCGGCCCGACATCGTGCTGGCCGCAATCATCGTCCTCGCCGTGCTGGGCAAACTCAGCGACGGCCTGCTCGCCGCCCTGGAACAACGCTGCCTGGCCTGGCGCGACACCTTCAGCGGCGAAACCCCCAAGGAGTGAGCCATGAGCCAAGCCCTGCTGGATATCCGTGTCGAACGCAAAGCCTTCGCCGGCGCCACGGTCCTCCAGGACATCCACCTGCAACTGCAACCACGGGAAACCGTAAGCCTGCTGGGGCCCAGCGGTTGCGGCAAAAGCACCTTGCTGCGCATCGTCGCCAGCCTCGAACAGGACTTCGAGGGGCAACTGCAACGCCCCGCCGAACCCCTGGCCTTCGTCTTCCAGGAGCCGCGGCTGATGCCCTGGCTGACGGTGGAACAGAACATCGGTTTCAGCGACGACGACCGCTACGACCGCGCCTGGGTCGCGCAACTGATCGAGGAAGTGGGCCTCGCGGGGTTCGCCCAGGCCCTGCCCAAGGCGCTGTCCGGCGGCATGGCGCAACGGGTGGCGATCGCCCGTGGCCTGTACTCGCGCCCGCGGGTGCTGTTGCTCGACGAGCCCTTCAGCGCGGTGGACGCCTTTACCCGGATGAAACTCCAGGACCTGTTGCTGCAATTGGCCGAACACCACGCCATCGCCCTGCTGCTGGTGACCCACGATGTCGACGAAGCGCTGTACCTGAGCGACCGGGTGCTGGTGATGGACAACCGCCCCAGCCGCGTGCGCCGGGAACTGGCGGTGCCTTCGAGCCACCCGCGGGATCGTCGCGACCCACAGCTGGCCCGCCTCAAGGCATTGGCGCTGACAGAGTTGCACAGTGCCCAGGTCATTTGAGCGGGCGCTCGCTAAAAACCAAAAGGAATTAATAAATGAAAAATCAGTATTTATAGCTATATGAGTAACCACGTACTCTCAGCTCATCCCGCCCATTGGTCACCACAGTGAAGTGCCTTATGAAACCGACTGACAACGTTATCGACTTCGCCCGGTTCCGCAAACGCAAGCAGGCCCAGCAACTGGCCCGGACCATGTGGGAGATGTACGCACGCAATGCCGGTTACCAGGCGTTCCAGTGGGTCCAGGCGAACCAGCCGACCGGGACACATCACCCGTGAGCGTCCAGCAACCCTCGCGCTTTCTGGCGAGCGCCGACGAACCCGGCCTGGAGTTGAATCACCTGGAGCCTCAGGAAGAAGACCCGATCAGCGAACGCGTCGCGCAGAACCTGCAACGCCTGCGCAGCAAGCGCCACCTGTCCCTGGATGCCCTGGCCCGCCAGTGCGGGGTCAGCCGGGCGATGCTGGCGCAGATCGAATCCGGGCGCAGCGTGCCGTCGATCAAGGTGCTGTGCAAGATCGCCAAGGGCCTGAAAGTGTCGGTGGCGGCCTTTCTCGAACACCGGGCCTTCGAAGGCGTGGCGGTGCTGCCGTCGAGCCGTAGCAAGCGCCTGGTCAGCGCCAACGGCGCCTTCGTCAGCCGCGCCCTCTTCCCCTTCGACGTGGCGCGCCAGTCGGAATTCTACGAACTGCGCCTGAGCCCCCTGGGCGAGGACCACTCCGAAGGCCACGGCCCGGGCGTCCAGGAAAACCTGGTGGTGGCCCAGGGCGTGCTGGAAATCAGCGTCAACGAGGAACGCTACCTGCTCTCCACCGGCGACTCGATCCTGTTCTACGCCGACCAGCCGCACCGCTACCGCAACCCCGCCGACAGCGAAGCGCTGGCTTACCTGGTGGTGACCTACCCGGAACGCCTGGACTGACCCGCTCCGCAGCCGCGCAAAAAACAGCCCCATGAAAAAAGCCCGGCGGGAACAATCCCGGCCGGGCTTTTCTTCAGGTGACGCCGCGGGGCATCAGCAGGTGCAGCACATCATCGGCATGCCGTTGCAGCTCATCATCATCGGCATGCTGCAATCGTTCATCATCTTCATCATCAGGGCGCAGCAGTTTTTCATCATGTCCATGTTCATGCCGGCCATCGGCATGATCTTGCACATCATGCAGTCGGCCTCGACGGTGCATTCCATCACGCACTTCATCGACGGCATCGGCATGCCCATCATCATCGGCATTGGCATCATGGCGCCCATCATCGGCATGGCCATGCTCGCCTGGGACATGCACATCATGCTCATGTTGCCGCAGTGCATCATCATCGGCATGCCGCAGTTCATCATCATCTGCATCATCTGCGCGCTGTTCTTGAACATGGCCATGTCCATGCCCGCGGCCGGCATCATCTTGCACATCATGCCGTCGTCCATCATTTCGCAGCTCATGGTCGCCATCATCATCGGCATGCCCATCATCGGCATCATCGGCATGTTGGCGTTCATCGGCATTTGCATCTGCATGGCATTCATCATGGTGGAACTCCCTAAGCGATTCGATAGTTGGACGAAGCGGATGAGGCGAATTCTAGGGAGCGGCGAATACCGCACAAGAGGCCGGTCGAACAGCTGTGGCGGCTGCCCGGACAGCCTCAGCGGCGCCGTTCGGGCGGGACTTTCCGTCATAACATCCTTATTGAATTCATAACGGATAAAGCCATGACCAGAACACGTTTTACGACGTCATGGATATGCATGATTGGACGCAGCCAATAACCCAAAGAAATAATCAGTCTAAAAAGCCCGGTTTTTTTGTAAAAAACGCCGCCCGCCACGCCTTGACCCTCAGCCACGGCTTTGTTTCCCTGGGGCCTGGCCAACCGTGAGGAGACAGACATGCGAACACTCGACCTGGCGGGCGTGCCCGTTCCGGTGATAGGCCAGGGCACCTGGCGCATGGGCGAGGAGCGCCACCAGCGCAACGCCGAGATTGCCGCCCTGCAGGCAGGTATCGAATGGGGCATGAGCCTGATCGATACCGCCGAGATGTATGCCGAGGGCGGCGCCGAGGAAATCGTCGGCGCGGCGATCGCCGGCCAGCGCGACCGGGTGTTCCTGGTCAGCAAGGTGTACCCGCACAACGCCAGCCGCAAAGGCATTCCCCAGGCCTGCGAGCGCAGCCTGCGACGCCTGGACACCGACTATATAGACCTGTACCTGCTGCACTGGCGCGGCCAGTACCCCCTGGAAGAAACGGTGGAGGCCTTCGAGCGCCTGCGCGACGAGGGCAAGATCGGCCGCTGGGGCGTGTCCAACTTCGACCTCGACGACCTCGAGGAACTGGCGAACCCGGCCTGCGCCACCAACCAGGTGCTGTACAACATCGAGGAGCGCGGCATCGAGTTCGACCTGCTACCCGCCGCCCGGCAACAGGGCTTGCCGCTCATGGCCTACTGCCCGATCGCCCAGGCGGGCAAGCTGCTGCGCCATCCCGTGCTGCAACAGATCGCCCAACGTCATGGGGTGACCCCGGCCCAGGTGTCGCTGGCCTGGGTCCTGCGCCAGGACGGGGTGATCGCGATTCCCAAGGCGGTGCGTCCCGAACACGTGCGGCTGAATGCCGAGGCGGCCGGTTTGCACCTCGACGCCGACGACCTGGCCAGCATCGACCGGGCCTTCCCCGCGCCCCGGCACAAGCAACGCCTGGCCATGGTCTGACCCCGCCGCGCCGGCTCCCCCGGATCGCTGGAGCAGGCCTGCCAAGGCCCGCTCCGGCGCAGCCGTGGGCGATAAAAGATAACCGACTTTAAGGATCGTCCTATCCCGGATTTTTGAGGCTTTATTTAGAGTGGGTCAATGAGATTAAAGACCTACCTTCATCAGATCAGTCCCTTGTTTTCCAGTCCTGAAGCCGCCAGCAGGTTACTGCGCCTTTTCGCCCTCATTCTGCTGGTGGGGATCCTCGGCGCGGTCTACAACTTCCTCAATTCCACCCTCAGCAACGACATTTCCCGGCGTCGGGGCTACATGAGCAGCGCCATCGCCGAGGCCCAGACCTTCTTCACCAACCGCGAGGCCCTGCTGGAAAGCCTGAGCCTCTCCGCGGTGCGCCAGTCCAGGCAGGCCGTTCCCCTGTTGTACCAGCCCGACACCGAAGAGCTGCGCCTGGAACTGGGCGACGGCGACAACCGCTGGAACCTCTGGCTCAACCTGCGCATGCGCGACTATTTCAAGGCGCGGCAGGTCAACCTGCTGTATGTCAGCCCGGGGCCGATGCCCCAGGTAAAACGCCTCTACAGCAGCAATCCCGACGCCCCGCCCCTGCCCAAGGCGATCCTCGACAAGCTCGCGATGCTGCCATACGACGAGCAGTCGGCGGCGACCGAGCTGTGGCTCACCGACCAGTCCACGCAGGGTTCGCAGCTGTACATCTTCACCCGTGTCGACGAGCGCACCGAAGACTCCGGCTGGCTGGGCCTGGAAATGAACGGCCGGGAAGTGCTGACCGCCCTGAGCGACCAGAGCGCCGGGGAATTCATGATGTTCAATTCCGAAGGCGCGCTGCTGTTCACCAATACCCCCTCCGCGCGCCTCGGCCAGACGCTGCAGCAATTGCAGGGCAACAACTTTTTCGGTTTCGTCGGCAGCGGCTGGTGGCCGGACCACCTGGTGATCCGCAAGCAGCTGATGACGTCGGACTGGCAACTGGTCTACTCCTTCAGCCTGCAGGCCTTGCTGCTGGCGCTCTGGCCGCAGCTGGCCGGCGCCCTGGTGTTCTGCCTGTTCAGCATCAGCCTGATCTGCCTGCTGACCCGGCGCATCGAGCACCGCTTCATCACCCCCGCGCTCAGCCGCATCCAGGCCCTGGTCGAAAGCGAGCTGTTCAGCCGCGACGTGATCCAGACCGCGCCCGTGGCCCTGTGCGTGCTGCGCCGTACCGACGGCCAGGTGGTGCTGGAAAACACCCTGGCGCAACAATGGCTGGGCAACGGCATCGAGCGCGAGGTTCTCTGCGCCGGCTGGATCCAGCAAGCCTTCAAGAGCCACGAGCCGAACCGCTTCGACTATTTCGAAACCGCCGACGGGCGCCACCTCTACCTGAGCTCCGCCCCCACCCGCTACAAGGGCGAGGACGTGCTGTTCTGCGCCTTCAGCGACATCAGCGCGCGCAAGCAAGTGGAAGCCGCCCTGGAAGAGGCACGGCAGATGGCCGACGCCGCCAACGAGGCCAAGACCCTGTTCCTGGCCACCATGAGCCATGAGATCCGCACCCCGCTGTATGGCGTGCTCGGCACCCTGGAACTGCTCTCGCGCACCCAGCTCGACCCACAACAGCGCGATTACCTGCGCGCCATCGAATGTTCCTCCTCGACCCTGCTGCAATTGATCTGCGACGTGCTGGACGTGTCGAAGATCGAAGCCGGGCAACTGGCCCTGGAACTGACCGAATTCTCCCCACTGGACCTGGCCCACGAACTGGTCCAGGGCTATGCCGCGGCGGCCTCGAACAAGGGCCTGCTGCTCTATTCCTGCGTGGACCCGCAGATTCCCGAACGGCTTATCGGCGACGTCACGCGGATCCGGCAGATCCTCGGCAACCTGCTGAACAACGCGGTGAAGTTCACCGAGTTCGGGCGTATCGTGCTGCGGGTCAACCTGCTGAGCCGCGACGGCGAGCGCTCCAGCATCATGTGGCAGGTCTCCGATACCGGCAAAGGCATCGCCCAGGACCATCAGCCGATGATCTTCGAGCCCTTCTACCAGACCGGCGGCAACACCAACGTGGTGGCCGGCACCGGTCTCGGCCTGCCGATCTGCCAGCGTCTCACCCAGTTGATGAACGGCAGCCTGCGCATGGTCAGCGAACTCGGCCTGGGCAGCAGCTTCTCCCTGACCCTGCCCCTGGAGGCCGCGAACGAGGGCCCGGTCGACCTGTCCGGCACGCAACTGCTGCCCGAGACCATCTACCTGATGTCCAACGTACGGGAACTGGCCGAATCCATCGGCGGCTGGCTGAGCCAGTGGGGCGCGCGGGTCCAGCTCTGCCAGCCATCGAAGCTCGCCCCCGGCAGCGATAGCCTGCTGATCGAAGTCCACCCCGGCGAACTCGAACAGCGCCTGCAACCCGACTGGAACGGACCGCTGATCCTCGCCACCGGCACGGGCAACAACGAGCCGCAGCTCCAGGCCGGCGCCTGGCATGTGAACCTCAACCACCTGCGTTCCATCCATCAGGCGGTCAGCCAGGCCCAGGGCCTGTGGGTCGCGAAAACCGATAACCACAGCGAACACTGGGCCTTGAAGCAACTGCAACTGAACGTCCTGGTGGCCGAAGACAACGTCATCAACCAGTTGATCCTCAGGGACCAGCTGGAAGAACTGGGCTGCACCGTGGAGCTGGCGTCGAATGGCGAGGAAGCCTTGTCGATGTGGGACCCGGAACGCTTCGACCTGGTCCTTACCGACGTCAACATGCCGGTCATGAATGGCTATGAACTGGCCAAGGAGTTGCGCCGCCGCGGCTGCGCGACCCCGATCATAGGTGCCACGGCCAATGCGATGCGTGGAGAAGAAGAACAATGTCTGGCGGCCGGAATGAACCATTGCCTGGTCAAACCCTTTGCACTGCGCGCGCTGTTCAATTACCTGGCGCCCTATGAAAGAGCGAAACATGAAGCCCTGTAGCATATTGATCGTTGAAGACCATCCCTTCCAGCACATGTACCTGCAACATCTGTTCGGCGAGCTGGGCCCCTATTACCTGGAAGGCGCAAGGGATGGCGAAGAAGCGCTGGAGCGCCTGAAATGGCGCAAGTTCGACCTGGTGCTCACCGACCTGCTGATGCCGGGAATGGATGGCGTGCAGTTCATCCAGGGGCTGGCGACCCTGCACTACAAGCCCGCGCTGGCGATCATGAGTTCGGCTTCGCGGCGCATGCTGATGAGTGCCAGCCTGGTCGCCAAGAACCTCGGGGTAAAAGTCATCGGGCTGATTTCCAAGCCGGTGAACCTGGCCGCGCTACAGACCCTGACCACCCAGTTGAGCGTCTCGCAACCGAGCTCGCCGCACCCCTTGCCCGCCTCCCTGCTCAGTCAACCGGCCTTGCTCCAGGCCTTGCAGGAAGAACAGTTCGAAGCCTGGTTCCAACCCAAGAAATCGCTGTTCAATGGCCGGATAGTCGCCGCCGAAGCCCTGGTCCGCTGGCTGCACCCGACCCGCGGCATGTTGCTGCCCGATGCCTTCCTGGGGGCGATCAAAGCCTACGATTTCGAGGAAGACCTGCTGTGGCTGGTGCTGCGCCAGGCGATGCAGGCCCAGGCGCGCTGGCGCCAGCAGGGCTACGACATTCCGGTGTCGATCAACTTGCCGACCCACCTGCTCAACAGCCACGACCTGGCGGATCGCCTGTTCGACTTCGTGGTCCAGCACCAGGGGGTGCCCGCGCAGATCTGCTTCGAACTCATGGAGTGTTCGGTGCCCCAGGACATCAGCAATTTCTACGCGGGCGCCTGTCGCCTGCGGATCAAGGGCTTCGGCCTGTCCCAGGACGATTTCGGCAAGGGCTACAGCTCCTACATGAACCTGGTCTCGACCCCCTTCACCGAGCTGAAGATCGATCGCGCCCTGGTCCAGGGCTGCCACGCCAGCGAGGAACTAACCAAGGCCTTGACCAGCATCATCGCCCTGGGGCGCCAGCTGGGCCTTACTGTGGTGGCCGAGGGCGTGGAGAGCGCCGAGGAACTGGCGCTGCTACGCAAGATCGACTGCAGCCAGGTCCAGGGCTTCCTCATCTCGCGCGCCGTGCCTTCCGAGCAATTCCAGGAATTGCTGGTCAACGACGGCCCCGCCGCCAGCTACTGACCCGCCTGACGCTCGACGCTACAAAAAAATACTAAAGTCCATCACGGCTAAGGGGTTATTTATCGGTAGAATTCTCGCTTTTTCATGCTTTCTGGACACCCGGCAATGAAACAAAGGGACATGCTTCTTGAGAACCTCACACGAAGTTCGATTCGGCTGAGCAAGGGATTGCTGGTCGTTCTCGGCCTGACGCTCGTGCTGATCGGTATCAGCTACTGGTCGGTGCACAAGACGCTCAAGGAACAATACAGCACCTTCGAGTTTCACTTTGCCCGGCTCATGGAGAACATCCAGGAGCATGAAGACTTTCTTCGCGGCGCCGCCGAACAAAGCACCAGCGGGCAACTGAAGGCCGACGGGCGCCGCAGCTACCTGAAAGAGCCGCTGCCCAACGAAGGCCCGAATGTCTACGAAGGCCGCGAATTCGCCTTTTCCATTCCGTTCAGGCTGGACACCGGCCGCTTGCGCCCGGACGCCGACGAGCTGGCGAAAATGCTCGCGCTCGGCGGCCACCTGACCGATTACTACAGCACCTTCTGGTCGATCTCCCACTATCAGTCGCCCCAGGTGTTCCTGTTCAACGCCGACGACAACTTCAACATCAGCATCCCGGCAGCCTGGCACACCCGAGGCGCCGCGCAAGAAGACAGGATCCCCCGGCAGGCCTTCGTCCAGCATGTGCTGGAACGGCTGCAGGTGAAAAGATCCGCGCACACCGACCGGGAACAGGTGCACTGGGATTCGTTCGAGCCGCCCGCCTCGGTCGAGGCGCCGCTGCGCCTGCTGGCTTACAAGGACATCCGGCTCGACCCGCAACGCCTGCTGATCCAGGGCGCGGACCATGAGGTCACTATCGTTTCGCTGCTCAACATGGATCAGGTCAACAACCTCGAACGCATCATGGACTGGCCGTTCTACGATCACTTCACCCTCGTCTCGCCCTCGGGAAAGATGCTGATCGGTGCGGCGCGGCCGGATGCGGCGCTGCGCGAGGGCCTGAACATCGGTGCCGAGGGCCTGGTGTTCAAGGTGACGAGCCACGGTGGCAAAGGCTGGACAGCGCTCTATACCGTCACCTACCGCAACTATTTCGAATACGCCCTGTGGCCGATCGTGGCCTTGCTGGTGCTGCTGATCGCCCTTCTCGGCGGCGGCTGGTGGATCAGCCGCTGGTACCGCTCGAAAATCGTCGCCCCCGCCTACCAGGCCCACCAGCGGCTTGCGGAAAACGAGGTGTTCAGCCGGGCGGTGATCGACACCGCGCCCATCGGCCTCTGCGTGCTGCGCCGCGCTGGCCTCGAAGTGCTGCTGGCGAATCGCAAGTTTCATCAGTGGCCGGACCTCGCACAGCACCTGCAGCCGCTGCTCGACCGCCAGCAGGACCTCGCCGAGCCTGGCGAGGCCTACCTGGATACCGACGGTGCCCATTTGCAACTGTGCTTCGTGTCCACCCGCTACCAGGGCGAGGATGCCCTGCTCTGCGCCTTCAACGACGTGACCCAGCATATCGAGGGCGCCGCCGAACTGGAGCAGGCCCGCCGTTCGGCCGACGCCGCGAACCAGGCCAAGACCCTGTTCCTCGCCACCATGAGCCATGAAATCCGCACGCCGCTGTATGGCGTGCTCGGCACCCTGGAACTGCTCGGCCTGACGCGCCTGGACGCTCGGCAGCGCGAGCACCTGCAAACCATCCAGCGCTCGTCGAGCACCCTGTTCCAACTGATCAGCGATGTCCTGGACATCTCCAAGATCGAGTCCGGGCAAATGCCGATCGAGGCCGTTGCGTTCTGCCCGTTGCAGGTCATCGAAGACACCCTGCACACCTATGCCGCCTTCGCCGAACAAAAGGGCCTGCTGCTGTACGCCTGCATCGATTCGAAGCTGCCCGACCAATTGCTGGGCGACCCGATGCGCATCCGCCAGATCCTCAACAACCTGGTCAGCAACGCGATCAAGTTCACCGACACCGGGCGCGTGGTGCTGCGCGCGCGGCTGCTGCACGGCGACAACGGCCAGGCCAGCCTGGAATGGCAGGTCACCGACTCCGGCATCGGCATTTCACCGGCGCAGCAGGAGCGCCTGTTCGACACCTTCTACCAGGTGCAGGACGCCAGCAGCGAGGCCGGGGCCGGTCTCGGCCTGACGATCTGCCATTGGCTGGCGCAGATGATGGGCGGCCAGATCCGCGTGGTCAGCGAGCCCGGCCTGGGCAGCAGCTTCTCGTTCCAGTTGGCGCTAAAGGTGCTGCCGGGCACGCTGGACGGCTGCGCCGACATTCTGCCGACGACCCAACCGGTGTATGTCCGCGCGCCCGCCAGCGAACTGGCGCAAAGCATCTGCGACTGGCTCAATCGCCTCGGCGTCGCGGCCAAGCCGTTGCCGACCTACCTCGATCAGGCCCGCCAGGAAACCCTGCTGGTGGACATCCTGCCCGCGGACACCCCGCCCGCCTGGGCCGGCCCCCGGGTCGTCGGCCTCTGCGGCGATCGCCACCTGGCGCCGCCTGCCCCCGGGATCCTGGAAGTGGACGCGCACGACGTGCGCGCCATTGCCCGGGCCGTCTCGCTGACCCTGCATGGCAAGTCGCCGGCGGTGCCCGGCGTGCAGGTCGATAGCGGCAAGCCGCTTGGCCTGCGTATCCTGGTGGCCGAAGACAACGCGATCAACCAGGCGATCATCAAGGAACAGCTCGAAGCCCTGGGCTGCCAGGTAACCACCGCGTCCAACGGCGAAGCCGCCCTGCAACTCTGGCGGCCGCAGCTGTTCGACCTGGTCCTGACCGACGTGAACATGCCGCTGCTCAACGGCTACGAGCTGACCCGCGCCTTGCGCGAGCGCGACCGAGAGATCCCGATCATCGGCATCACCGCCAACGCCCTGCGCGAGGAAGGCAACCGCTGCATGGCCGTCGGCATGAATGCCTGGATCGTCAAGCCCCTGAGCCTGCAGACCCTCTACCAATACCTATCGAACCTGTGCGCCAACGCGCCTACCCAGGAGCCGGAACCGATGCCCCTTGCAAGACCTGCCTCCACCACCGGCGACACCATGATCGAACTGTCGGCGAAAATGCGTGAACTGTTCATTGCCACCATGCGCCAGGACATCCAGAGCGTGACAGACGCCCTGCATGCCGAGGATGCCAAGCGGCTGGCCGAGCGCCTGCACAGCGCCGCGGGTGCCCTGGGCGCCGTGCAGTTGGGCAATCTGGCGAATAACTGCGCCGAACTGGAATCGCAGATCCTCCAGGAGGCAATCACGCCTGCCGTGACCCGCGAGGTGAACGACCTGATCCAGCGCTTGACGGATATCCTTAATGCACTTGAATGAGACACGGCAAGATTTCATGAACGCAATCCCTTACTCTCTCTCCTCACCAACCGGCGTATTACGAGTGGCTAGTCATGGAAAAATTTAAGGTAGTCATCGCCGACGATCACCCGATTGTGCTGCTCGGGGTTCGCGAGTTGATGGAACGGGAAAGCAATTTCGAGATCGTCGGCGAAGCCATCAGCTCGCAAGGGTTGATCGAGCTGCTCGAACAACAGCCGGTCGATATCGTCATCACCGACTACAACATGCCCGGGGACTCGCCCTACGGCGACGGCCTCAAGTTGATCGAATACCTGAAGCGCCACTACCCGCGCTTGCAGATTCTGATCCTGACCATGATTTCCAACCAGCTGATCCTGACGCGCCTGCACGAGCTGGGCGTGGTCGGGGTGATCCAGAAAAGCCAGCTGCACAATGAAATCCAGGTGGCGCTCAAGACCATCGTCGAGCGGGGTTCCTACCAGAGCCTCGAACCTGCGCCGACCTCGGTCATCGATTCCAACGCCAGCATCGACGACCGGATCTCCATGCTCTCGCCCAAGGAGTTCGAGATATTGCGCCTGTTCGTGTCCGGCAAGAGCGTCAGCGAGATCGCCCGCAGCCAGAACCGCAGCTCGAAGACCATCAGCGCGCAGAAGATTTCCGCCATGCGCAAGCTGGAGGTCGAGAGCGACCAGGACCTGCTGACGTACTGCATCGGCCGCAACATCTTCAATTGACCCCTTCCGCTGACGCACAAGGCCCGACCGGCGATGACCGCTGAAGACCTGCTTGACCTGCAACGACTGCAAGGGGCCTGGGAACAGGTGGCCTTCGAGGATAACGGGGTCAGCGACCCACCTGACGAACATGGCGCTCCCGGCGCCCTGACCCTGATCCAGGGCCAGGGATTCCGCGTCGTGACCCTGGACGGCGAGGTGTTGCTCGCCGGCCGGTTCACCCTCGATACCAGCACCCGGCCCAGGTCCATCACCTGGGTCGACTCCATGGGCGCGGACATCGGCAAGCACTTGCCCGCCAGCTACCAGCTGGAGGGCGATCACTTCGTCTTCATCGCCGCGGACGAGGGCCAGCCCAGGCCCGAGGTATTCCGTACCGGCCCCGGCCAGACCCTGCGCCGCTTCGTCCGCGCCGCGCAACCGGGCACGCCTGCCGTCAGTCGTTGAGGCATCGGCTACCTGCCCTCGTCGCCACCTGCGCAGCGCCAGGCCTCGCCATCCGCATGCCGGTCGCGCTTGAAATGACCGTGGATGCCGGTTAGTCATAGCGGACCTTGTGATGACGGAGCCTCCCCCATGAATCGACCCATTCAGGGCCTGCTCGCCCTGGCGGCCACCCTTGGCGCCTCGCTGGCCGGCGCCGCCACCCCGGACGCAGCGCTCGGCAGGCGCATGGACACGGCCATCGACCGGGCCATCGCGGAACAGCGGATCGTCGGCACCGTGGTCGTGGTGATGCGCGACGGCCAGGTGGTCTACCGGCGCGCGGCCGGTTTCGCCGACCGCGAGGCGGCCCGGCCCATGACCGAGGACACCATCCTGCGCCTGGCGTCCATCACCAAGCCCATGGTCTCGGTGGTGGCGATGCGGCTGGTGGAACAAGGCACCTTGTCCCTGGACGATCCGGTCAGCCGCTGGTTGCCCGCGTTCCGGCCACGGCTGGCCGACGGCAGCCAGCCGCCGATCACCCTCAAGCAATTGCTGACCCACACCGCCGGCCTGAGCTACGGCTTTCTCGAGCCCGAGCACGGCGCCTATCGCACCGCGGGGGTTTCCGATGGCCTGGCCGAACCCGGCCTGAGCCTGGAAGACAACCTGCAACGCATTGCCAGCGTGCCCTTGAGCTATCCGCCCGGCACGCAGTGGCGCTACTCCCTGGCCACCGACGTGCTGGGCGCGGTGCTGGAGAAAGCCACCGGCAAGCGCCTGCCGGCCCTGACCCGCGAAATGGTCACCGGCCCGCTGGCGATGCAAGACACCGACTTTGCCGTCAAGGACCCGGCCCGCCTCGGCGCCGCCTACCGCGACGACCAGCCGCGGCCAAGCAGGATGCAGGAGGAAACGGCGCTGCGGGTCGGTAACAGCACCACGCTGTTCTCCCTCCAGCGGATTTTCGATCCGCGCGCCTACCCCTCCGGTGGCGCCGGCATGGCCGGCACCGCGGGCGACGTGGCGCGGTTCCTCGACACCCTGCGCCAGGGCGGCGGAGTCCTGCTGTCCCGCGCCAGCGTGCAGGCGATGATGACCGACCAGGTCGGTGCCCAGGCGCAGGCCCAGGGCCCGGGCTGGGGCTTCGGTTATGGCTGGGCGGTGCTGGACGATCCGGCCCTGGCCGCCACCCCGCAATCGAAGGGCACCCTGCAATGGGGCGGCGCCTATGGCCACAGCTGGTTTGTCGACCCGCAGGCCAGGCTGACCGTGGTGGCGCTGACCAACACCGCCTTCGAGGGCATGTCGGGCGCCTTTACCCGGGAGATCCGCGACGCCGCCTACCCGGCGCCTTGAACCGCCTCGCCGCCGGGTGCGTCGAGCGACCACCAGCGCGGCAGCAATTGCCGGACCCGGGGCTCGGCGAAGCGGTCGTCGATCAGCATCACCACGCCGCGGTCGTGCTGGCTGCGGATCACCCGGCCGGCGGCCTGCACCACCTTTTGCAGGCCGGGATACAGGTAGGTGTAGTCGTAGCCGGCGCCAAAAATCGCCGCCATGCGCTGTTTCAGCTGCTCGTTCACCGGGTTCAGCTGGGCCAGGCCCAGGGTGGCGATAAAGGCCCCGATCAACCGCGACCCCGGCAGGTCGATACCCTCGCCGAAAGCCCCGCCGAGCACCGCGAACCCCACGCCCTGGCCATCGGCGTCGAATCGTTGGAGAAACGCCTGGCGCTGCCCCTCGTCCATCCCCCGGGACTGTTGCCACATCGGGATCTGTGGATGCCGCTGCGCCAACAGGCTGGCCACCTGCTGCAGGTAATCGAAGCTGCTGAAGAACGCCAGGTAATTGCCCGGGCGCCGCTGGAACTGGCTGGCGATCAGCTCGACGATCGGCGCCAGCGACGCCTGGCGATGGGTGAAGCGCGTGGAGATCCGGCTGACCAGCTGCACCTCCAGCTGCGCGGCGTGAAACGGCGACTCCACCTCCACCCACACCGCGTTGTCCGGCAGCCCCAGCAGATCGCGGTAGTAATGCCAGGGGTTCAGGGTCGCCGAGAACAGCACCGTGCTGCGCGCCGCGCTCAGCCGCGGCCCGAGGAACCCGGCCGGCACCACGTTGCGCAGGCACAGGGTGGACAGGCTGCGCCGGGCATTGAGTTCGCGCTTGCTGATATCGAACAGGAACTGCTCATCGAACAGTTCGGCCACCCGGGCAAATTGCAGCGCGTCGAAATAGAAGCCCTGCAAGCCGTTGTCCAGCCCCTGAGGGTGGTCGTTGAGGTAGTCGCCGATCGCCGCAATGCACAGCGCCAGCGCCTTGAGCAGCGGCGCGGGCAGCTGGTCATGGGCCTGATAGGGCCGCTGCTGCTCCTTGTGCAGCGCATTCCATTCGCGGTTGAGCCGTTGCAGGGGCGTCTTCAGCGCCGGCGGCGCAGTCTGGCGCACGCTGCCGAGCTGGTACTGGTCGAGGCTCGCGCTGTACATCGCGCGCCCGCGCTCCACCAGATTGTGGGCTTCGTCCACCAGCGCCGCGACCTTCCACTGGTTGAGCTGCGCCAGGCCGAACAGCAAGGCGCTGAAATCGAAGTAGTAGTTGTAGTCCGCCACCACCAGGTCGCTCCAGCGGGCCATTTCCTGGCTCAGGTAATAGGGGCACAGCCCATGCGCCAGGGCGACCTCGCGCAGCGCCCGCTGGTCCAGCAGCGGCAGCTGGCTTGCCGCCTGCCGCGCCGCCGGCAAGCGCTCGTAGAAACCCTTGGCCAACGGGCAGGACTCGCCATGGCAGGCCAACTCCGGGTGCTCGCAGGCCTTGTCCCGGGCCACCAGTTCCAGTACCCGCAACGGCAGCCCGGGGTTGCGCTCGAACAACAGCCGGGCGCTGTCCAGCGCCAGTTGGCGACCCGGCGTCTTGGCGGTGAGGAAGAACAGCTTGTCCAGTTGCTGCCCGGGCATGGCCTTGAGCATCGGGAACACCGTCCCCAGGGTCTTGCCGATACCCGTCGGCGCCTGGGCCATCAGGCAGCGGCCGGTGCTCACCGCCTTGTACACCGACTCGGCCAGCGTGCGTTGCCCGGGGCGGAAGTCGGGGTGCGGGAAGCCCAGGGCCGCCATCGCCCGGTCACGCGCGGTGCGATGGGCCAGCTCCTGTTCGGCCCATTGCAGGAACAGGCGGCACTGGCGGTTGAAGAACTGCTCCAGGGCCTGGGCGTCGTGCTCCTCCAGCAAGGACGTTTCGCGTTCGCTCTGGATGTCGAAATACACCAGCGCCAGGCGGATGCGGCGCAGTTGCAACTGCTGGCACAGCAGCCAGCCGTAGACCTTGGCCTGGGCCCAATGCAGCTGGCGATGGTTGGCCGGCATGCGCTCGAGGTCGCCACGGTAGGTCTTGACCTCTTCCAGCAGGTTGGCGTCCGGGTCGTAGCCGTCCGCCCTGCCCCTGACCGTCAAGGCGCCGAAGCTGCCCTCGAGGGCGACCTCGCGCTGATAGTTCGCGCTGCGCCGCGCCGCGACCGTGCGATGGCCCTGGATGCCTTCCAGCGCGGTCGGCGACGGGGTGAAGCGCAGGTCGAGGTCGCCGGCCTTGGCGGTGAACTCGCACAGCGCCCGTACCGCGATGCGGTAGTTCACGCGCCCTGCTCCGCCCATTGCACGTAGCAGACCGCCACCGGCATCTGGTGCTGCTGGCAGAACTCCAGCCAGCGCAGCTGGTTATCCTGCAGGCGATCGCCGGGGCCCTTGACCTCGATCATCCGGTAGGTTTTCTGCTGCGGCCAGAACTGGATCAGGTCCGGCATGCCGGCGCGGTTGGCCTTGATGTCCTGCAACAGGCGCTCGAACCAGTGCCGCAGGTGCGCCGCCGGCAGGCAGGCCAGGGCCTGCTCCAGCAGCGCTTCGTCGAGGGCGGCCCAGAACACGAACGGCGATTGCACGCCCCACTTGTCGAGGTAGCGCTGGCGGATGGTCTGCGCATAGCGCCCGTCGTCCAGCTCCGCCAGGCAGGCCTGGAACAGCTCGGCGCGACGGGCGTGGAAATCCTCGCTCAAGAGGTCCGCCGGCCCGCGCTGGAACGGGTGGAAGAAGGCGCCGGGCAGCGGCGCGAAGATCGCCGGCCAGCAGAGCAGCCCGAACAGCGAGTTGATCAGGCTGTTCTCCACGTAGTGCACCGGCGCCTCGACCTCATGCAGGTGGGCCTGGACATGGAACTCCACCGACAGCTGCGGATCGCTGCGCGGCAGGCTGAGGTCCAGGCGCAACAACGGACGCACGCCGCCGCGGGGCGCGGCCGGGCCGCCAAGCTTGCGCCGCAGCCGCGGCAGCACCCGCAGCAGTTGCTGCTGTTCGGCGGCGCTCTGCGGGGCCAGCCCGGCCTCCTCCGCCAGGAGCAACGCTCGGGGATAATCGCCGCTGCGCTCGAAGACCCGGATCAGGCGCATACGCGCCCCGGGATAGGCACAATCCTGGTAGATGGCCGCCGCCAGCGGCCAGTCGGCGAGCCGCTCGCCGTGTTGCCCCAGCAGGAACAGCAATTTGTCCCGGCGCCGCTGCAACCAGGGGTTGTCGCTGGCGAAGGCCCGGGCGGCGGCCAGCACCTCGCCCAGCGCCGCGCCGGCCTCGAAGCGCTGGCGGCAGTCTTCCAGGTAGATGAAGCCCTCGACGTCGGCGCGGCTGCGCAGGGCGCGGGCGTCGTCGTGGAACTCGACCTTCTCGTAGGTGAAGATGCCAAGGTCGGCCAGCACGAACTCCGACCAGTCCTGGTACAGGTTGCCGAAGAACATCAGGCGCAAGCGATCGCACAGCGCCATGACGGTCAGGCTGCACACCCGGTCCTCCAGCCCCGGGCACCATTGGCCCAGGCTGCGTGGCTCGTCGAACTGTGGCGCCAGGGCGGCCAGCCAGTCGGACTTGCGGCCCTTGGGCTGCTCGATCAGCGCCTGGAAGCCCTGGAGGATTTCCGCCTTCTGCAACAGGTTGAACAACTCTTCCAGGGTCAGCGGCGCCTGCTCGTCGACCCAGCCCAGGCGGACCAGCGGCGCGACCGCCGCCCCGGTATCGCCGATTTCCTCATAGGCCAGCCGGGAGCTACGAAAATGACAGCCCTTGCGCATGACCATGCGCACTAGCAGGGCCTGGGACGGCTGGGCCAGGGCCGAGAAATCGGCGATGAAAGCCTGCTCCTCGGGCGACAGCACGTCGGCATAACGCAACTCGAGCCAGGCCAGCACCTGCTGGAAGTTGTGCAGGTAATAAAGAGGGTTTTCCAGGGGATTGGAGGTCACAGGACAAGCGCGCCGCAAAGAGGTGGGTACTGGTTATGCATACAGATAGCAGCTGCCACCCTACCCTGGCAAACACTATTGGATCAGCGGCGACGGAGGTTTTTTTGCGACGCGCTCAGAACTTTCCTGCCGTTAACTACACCAACGGGGCGGATAGCCGTATAGTCGCGAGCCGCCAAACGTGGGTGGACTCACAGGATTCATGAAGAGAGGTTTGTCTATGAACGTCAAATACCTGGCCCTGCCACTGGCCGTCGCCGCCTTTCTGGCCCTGGGCGGCTGTGCCACGCCGACCGTGGTGACGCTGCAGAACGGCACGCAATACCTGACCAAGGACATGCCGAACGCCAAGACCAGCGACGGGTTCTACGAGTTCGAGGACATCGCCGGCAAGAAGATCCGCGTCAAGGCCGACGACGTCGCCACCGTTCGCAAGGAAGACTGATCGCCCGGGCCTGGTCGCCCTCAGCGCCAGCCCTTGAAAGGGCTGGTCCCAAAACCTGAATCCCTGATCTGCTGGTGTACCTGTCCATGCACCTCCGGTCGGCTTCGTCGAGGGGCGCTGCGCGCCTACCCCTGATGAGCACCGCCATTCGACCTGCCGATGGGGTGGATAAATCAAGATCAAAAGCCAAACGTGACCTACCGGTCGGCGCACCTGTAGCCGCTGCCGAGCCCCGGCGAGGCTGCGATCGAGGCCGCAGGACTCGCCAGGTGGGCACCGCGTTTTTCCAGATATTGCGCGGTGGCAGGCTTGGCGGCCCTGCGGGCCGATCGCAGCCTCGCCGGAGCTCGGCAGCGGCTACAGGGTTTAGCCCCGGCCGAATCGAACTCTCAGCTAGGCCGGCCGGTAGGCCGCCGTCTTGCTTTTGATCTGAGCGCCCCGTTAACCACGATGGCCGAACGCAGGCATTGAGCCGTGGGTAACCCGGCAGGGATGCCGGGTTAGCCGCCCCAGGCCATGGATGGCCTGTGGCGGCGGCCCACGGATCAATGCCGGAGTGAGAGCACACCGAGCCTAGGCGAGGTGCCGAGTGGAGGGGCAAAGCGTTTTTGGTTCCTTTTTAGGCGTTTGTAAAAAGGGACCCGCCGTAAGGGCGGAACCATAAGCCGCCGTTACCGCAGCAACGGATATGTACCCCGTCCAAAAAAATGCAGCACCAGAACCACCGCCATCGCGAGCAAGTCGGATCGCCGCCCGACCTTGAAAGGGCTGGCCCTCAGGGCGACCAGGGTGCCGAATGCTGCCCCGGCACGCTGTTATCGCAGGAAATGTAGCGCTGTTCCCCCCGTCTCTGCAGTTCGCTGCGCACTTGCCGACAACGCTCGAACTCCCGGGCGTCCGCATTATCGATGCTGATATTGCCGGTAGTTTCCGGCTGCTTGCCCTCCCCCAGCGTCACGTTCACCACGGGACGTTCCCCGTCGAGCTGAAAGCGCTTGTCCTGCTCGGGCTCCGTTACCTTGCCCGGCGTCTCAGCCGGCAGCTGGTCCGGAGTCACGCCGAAGCGTTGCAGGATCGACGGCTGAGGCAGGTCCTCGGCCACTGCGCCGCCCGCTGCCAAAAGCAGCGCCAGCCCCAAGCCATGCCACGGTTGTTTACTCATCGTTCTTTTGCCCATCGTTGTCACCCTTGCCTACACACCGGCCGCTGCCTTGGCGTCGGCTGCCCTGCCTGGATAACGCATGGCCGGCCACGGACTTTAGCCGCCGCGCAGCCACTTGCGCCCTCGCGGCGCCCGGCCACGGACCGGACGCTGGCGCCCCCTGTGCCGGGGGCGATCAGCTATTGGAGGCCTGCGCGCCAGTTCGGGTCACGCCTTGTGGGCATGCCGGCTGCGCGCCTGGCGATGCGCAGGGCACGTCGCCCGCGCCGTCCGGGCTCAGGCGAGGACGATATTGGCGCCGTTGAGGTGATCCAGGCTCACGCCCACCAGGGTCACCGAGTCGTCACCGAAGCTCAGCAGCGTATCGTTGCCCACGGTGCTGGCATGGGCGCGGAAATCGTCGTTGGGGGTAATGCCCGCGACGCCGAGGAACACCAGTTTGTCGCTGCTCTGGTAGCCCAGCACGCGGTCCTGGCCGAACTCGCCGCTGAACAGGAAGGTGTTGTTGCCACCGCCCCCTTCCAGCAGGTCGTTGCCCGCACCGCCGACCAGCACATCGTTGCCGCGGCCGCCGATCAGGTGATCGTCGCCGTCCAGGCCGAACAGCCAGTCGCCACCGGCGTGGGCGGTCAGGGTGTTGGCCGCGGCGTCGCCCTTCACCGACGAGGCGTACTGGGTCAGGCTGCTCCCCGCCTGCAGGCCCTTGTCGGTCACGCTGTGGGTCACGTCGTTCTTGAACAGGCCCCAGAGGAAACCCGGTTCCTTGCTGGCGATCGCGCCGATATCGCGGGTGAGGCTGATCCCGCCGTTGGCATCGCGCACGTACAGGGTGCCGGCGCCGTCGTTGGCGAAGCTGAAATTCTTCACCGACTGCTGCAGGTCCAGGGTGTTGTTGCCCGAGCCGCCCAGCAGGATGTTGTAGCCACCGGCATCGCGGAAGGTGTCGTTGCCGGCGCGGCCTTCCAGGTAGTCGTTGCCCGAGCCGCCCTGGATCAGGTCGGCGCTGTCGCTGCCGATGATGAAGGTGCTGCCCTTGTGGGTCTCGGCATTGCGGTTCAGGTCCTGGACCCAGGTGTTGGCCCGCGCCGGGTCCGACAGGTTGGCGACGATGATGGTCGAGTCCTTGCTCGTCAGGTCGTAGAACTTCGATTCGAGGATCCGCGTCAGGCCGTCGCCATAGGCGGTGGGCAAGTGGCTGACCCAGGTCGGGATGTTGAGGATGGAGAACGGCAGCAGGTTCCAGGCATCCGAGGCGTAGTAGTCGTTGAAGCTGACGATGTTGTTGGTCGCCGACGCCTGCGCCGTGTCATGCACGCCCAGCGATGCCAGGTTGAACGCCGAGCCGTCGAGGGCACGGAACACCGGGTCCTGCTCGTAGCCGATGTTCAGCACCTTGTCCCCCGCGCTCTGGGTCGGCGACGCATAGGCGATGTAGTTGGCGTCCTGGTAGAAGCCCGACCAGCGATCGCCGCTCAGGTCCGCCAGGCTGTTGACCGCCAGGCCGCCGAGGCTGTGGCCGCTGACCAGCACGTCCTGGCCCGTCAGGCCATTGGCCCGGGCGAAGGCGGCGACGTCGGCGAGCAGCGAGCCGAAGGCTTCGCCGGCGTAGTTCTTCGCGTAGTCCTTGGGCCCGAATGCCGCCTGCAAGTCGTTGATCAGGTCGCCGATGGAATCGCCGATCAGCGATTCGCGGGGGCCGCTGGTGCCGCGAAAGGCGATGCCGATGGACGTCAGGTGGCCCTGGTCGTCGTACTTGCCGAGGATTTCCGCCTGGGCCGTGGTGTAGCCGGCCTTTTCCCCGTAGAAGGTGCCCCTGAAGTCGGTCTTGCCGTCGTAGCCCAGCTGCGAGGCGCTGATCGGCGTCCAGCCGGCCTTCTGCACCGCGGCCAGCGCGGCCTTTTCCGAATCGGGGTTCCAGGGCACGCCGGGAATCACCCCTTGCGAATCGCCGCTGCCGATCAGCGCCGTCACCAGGGTCGCCGGCAAGCCAAGGCCGAAGCCGTACTGCTGGTAACCGGCGGCAAAGCCGTTGTCGAGGTTGTGGTAGGAATACAGCGTGATCGCCATGGCATCGGAAAACAGTGCCTTGGAATCTTCTGTGCCGAGGTTCTTGTAGTCATACACACCCATGGTATTGCCTCTCTCTGTTGTTGAACTTGTTCGAGATAGCTCACGCGAACGAGGCGCCATCCCCTGGCGCCCCGCCCTTAGTGCAATGCCTGTTGTCGCTCCTTATCTAGGCAAAGACGATCCCCCCTGCCGACAGGCTGTCCGGCGCGACCCCGACCAGCGTGACGGCGTAGTCGCCGACGCTGAGCAGGGTGTCCTGGCCGCTCTGGGTCAGGTGCTGGGTGTAGTCGTAGCCCTGCCCCGCGCCCGCCACGCCCATGAACACCAGCTTGTCGCTGCCCTGGTAGCCATGGATGGCATCGAAACCGAACGCCCCGCTGAACAGGAAGGTATTGGCACCCCCGCCGCTGGAATACATGACGTCGTTGCCGGCGCCACCGACGAAGGTCACGTCGCTCTTGTCGCTGCGCAGCACATCGTCGCCGCCGTGCCCGAACAGCCAGTCGCCGTCGACGCTGGCCGCCAGCGCATTGCCGTAGGCGTCGCCATTGAGCGAATGGTTGTAGGGGGTCAGCTGGTTGCCGGCCAGCAGGCCCTGGTCGGTGACGCTGTGGGTCACTTCCTTGCTGAACAGGCCCCAGAGGAAGCCCGGCTCCTTGCTGGTGATCGCCCCGATGTCGCGGGTCATGCTGATGCCGCCATAGGCATCGCGCACATACAGGCTGCCATCGCCATCGTTGACCACGCTGAATTTACTCAGCGACTGCTGCAGATCGAAGACGTTATGCCCCTTGCCGCCGAGCAGGATGTTGTAGCCACCATCGTCGCGGAAGGTGTCGTTGCCGTCGCGGCCCTCGATGAAATCGTTGCCGCGCCCGCCCTTGAGCAGGTCGTTGCCATCGGTGCCGAAGATGAAGGTGCTGCCCTTGTGCGGTTCGGCATTGCGATTGAGGTCTTCGACCCAGGTCGAGCCACGGTTGCCCTCGGACAAGGTCGAGACGATCAGGGTCGAGTCCCGGCTCGTCAGGTCGTAGAAGGCCGAGTCGACCACCCGGTTCAGCCCGTCGGCGTAGCCCGCGGAACTGTGCGCGCTCCACGACAGCGGGTTGAGGATGCTCTGCGGCAGCAGGTTCTCCAGGGTCGAGGCGTAATGGTCGCTGAAGTTGACGATGTTGTTGGTCGCCGAGGCCTGGGGCTTGTCGTGAGCCCCCAGGGACGACGCGTTGAAGGTGGTGCCGTCGAGCACCCTGAACACCGGATCGTTTTCGTAGCCGATGTTCAGCACCTTGTCCGCGGCGCTCTGGGTCGGCGAGGCGAACGCCACATACTGCGCGTCGGCGTAGAAGCCGCCCCAGTGCTCGCCGCTCAACTGCGCCAGGCTGTTGACCCCCAGGCCGCCCAGGCTGTGGCCGCTGACCAGCACGTCCTGGCCGTTCAGGCCCTGGTTCCGGGCGAACTCGGCCACCCGGGTGAACAGCTGGTCGAAGGCGTTCTTGCTGTAGTCGTCCGCATAGCCCGACGGGCCGAACGCCGCCAGCAGGTCGTTCTTGATGTCGCCCAGGGTATCGCCCAGGCCCAGGCCGCCGGTGCCGCGAAAGGCAATACCGATCGACAGCAGCTTGCCGGCGTCGTCATAGCGCCCCAGCACTTCGACGTTGGCCGTGGTGAAGCCCGGCTGTTCGCCGAAGAAGGTGCCCTCGGGCCCGACCGTACCCTGGTAGCCCAGCTGCCCGGCGGAAATCGGCTTCCAGCCCGACGCCAGCGCTTGCCCGGTGGGCGCGTAGGCATACAGCGTCAGCGCCAGGGCATCGCTGTACAGCGCTTTGCCCGCCTCGCCCTTGAAGTTGCGGTAGTCAAATACACCCATGTGCGTGCCTCGCTCTAATGGTCATTGGCCACGAGCCTCAGAACTGCCAGTCCAGGGTCAGGCCGACCCCATGACTCTTGTCCCGAGAACCCAGCAGGCCGTTGTAGTCCAGGTTTATCCGGGTATCGCGCCCCAGCAGCAGCCCGGCGCGAGCCCCGACCACAGCAGCGTTCCGGTCCAGCGCAACGCTCTGTATGTTGAACGAACCACCCTGCGCAAAAGCCAGGTGCTGCTCCGACTGGGTGTCGCTCAGGTTGTGTTGCCAGCCCAGGGTGCCGGCCAGTTCCAGCTGCCGGGCCTCGGCCAGGGCGAAGCGTTTGCTGGCCCGCAGGCCCAGGGTCGAGAGCACCGCGTCGCGGTTGTCGTCGCCGCCCTTGAGCGCCGTCGCCCCGCCCTTTTCGTGGAAGCTGTCGCTGCCCACATGCACGTAGGCCAGGTTGGCGAAAGGCTCCAGGGCCACGCCCGGCAGCGCCACTTGCCACGCCGCTTCGGTGAACAGCTGCGCGCTCTGGGCGTCGCGCTTGACCTTCTGCCGGTCCGAGAACTCGCCGTATTGCAGGTCGCGCTTCACATCGATGCGGTGCCAGCTGTAGGAACCGCCGACGCTCAGGCGCACGGCGTCCAACTGGTGGCCCAGGTAGGCGCCCAGGTGATAGCTGTCCGCGGAGGCCGAGGAATGGGTGCCGTCGCCCATGCTCAGGGAGCTGTCGCTGTAGCCGGTGAACAGGCCCAGGCGGGTGTTCTCGGCGACCAGCCCATCGACACCGGCGAGCAGGCCGCCGATCGAGGTGTTGTAGCTGGCCCGGTCATGGCCGTCATCGGCCTTGCCCCAGGCCCCCAGCACCTTGAACCACACATTGTTGTCGGCGGTGCTCGGCGCCGACGAATCGAGCAGGCCGTCCTGGCGCAGGCGATCGCCCACGGCATCGCGCAGGTGGCGGCTGTCGTTGATCAGCAGCGTGCCGATCGCCGGGTGGATCTCCCCGTTCAGTTGCTGCAAGGCCTGTTGCGCGCTGGCGGCGTCCGCCGACAGCAGCAGGCTCTCGTACACCGGGTTGCCCGCCCCCAGGCGCTCGGCGGCGACCGCCACGGAACGCTGGTTCGGAGTCACGCCGACATCGCTGAAGGCCGTCGCGTTACGCGCCACCTGCAACTGCACGCCGCTGGCGCTGTAGTCGAGGTTGCCCCCCAGGAACAGGTAGTTCGGGGCGACCGAGGCAAAGCGCCCGTCGATGCCACCGGCGGCCTGCAGGATGTTGTACTGGCGGCCCAGCAGGCTCTGCGCCTCGCGGGCGCTGAGCAGGGTCGGGCTGTTCTCCAGGGCCAGGGTCACGTTGGCCCCGGCGATGCTGGCCTTGCCACCGGCGACGATCCGGTCGCTGCTGGTCGGCGACAGCTCCACCGCATAGGTCGAGCCCGGTTGCAGGGTCACGTCGCCCGCCACCTGCAGGGTGCCGATGGAGTTGCCCGGCGCCACGCTGCCGCCGCGGTTGACGGTCAGGCCCGCGATGCGCCCGTTGCCGCCGAGGATGCCGCTGTCGTTGACCGTCACCTGGGAGGCCAGCGAGCCGTTGATGGCCAGGCGTCCCTGGTTGACCAGGGTCGGGCCGCTGTAGCTGTTGTTGCCGGTGAGCACCAGGGTGCCGACGCCCTGCTTGGTCAGGCCGCCGTGTCCGGAAATATCGTTGCGCCACACATCCAGGCCGCAATGCACGTCGTTGCACAAGCGCTGGGTCGGCTTGCCGGCGTCCACCACGGCGCCGATGCCAGGCAGGTCGGCGACGAACTGGCCGGAACCGTAGGCGCCCTGGATACGGAATTCCTCGGGAATGTCCGCCTCGGTGATGAACATGCCCGGGCCGTCGATGCCCTTGCGCAAGTCGATCATGCCCCAGCCGTACAACGCGTCGATGCCCGGCGCGCCCATGTCGGTGGCGGTGGTGCGCAGCACCGTGGCGATCTGCGAGCCGCTCATGTAGGGAAAGCGCTCCATCAGCACCGCCGCCGCGCCCGCCACATGCGGTGCGGCCATCGAGGTGCCGCTCTTGTTGCCGTAGCCGACGGTCATGTTCTCCAGGCTGGTGCCGCCGATCACCGCGCTGTAGACCCGCGTACCCGGGGCCGAGACGCAGAAGCTCGCGGTGTAGCCGCAGCGCGAGGAGAAGGTACTGAGGGTGTAAGGGTTGGGGCTGCTGGTGTCCGGGTTGGTCTGCAACGCCGCCACGGTCATCCAGTTCGGGGCGATTTCCGGGACGAAATAGCCCAGGCCGGCAATCGCGTCGGGATTGTTCAGGTTGTAGTCGTTGCCGGCGGCGAAGATGGTCAGCACGCCGCTGCGGGCGGCATCGATCGCCCCGCTGTAGGCACCGCCCTGGCGAGTGCCGAGCAGCGGCCGGATCTGGTCGAACTGCAATTGCGCGTCCTGCACGGTGAAATGCGGGAACGCCGGGTCGCGGCCGCCCTGGTCGAAACGGTCGGTGATACCGATGCCCCAGCTGTTGTTGATGATCCGCGCGCCGCTGTTGACCAGGGCATCCCAGCCGGCCCGATAGACTGCGCCGTCGTTGCCCAGGATGATCCCGTCCTCCGGGCCCGGGTCGCCGTTGTCGGCGCTGATGATCTGCGCGCCGTAGGCCACGCCGTGCATCGGCCCGCCGTCGCGGCTGCCGGCGGCGATACCGCCGACGTGGGTGCCGTGGGAACCGAGCTTGCCGTCCGAGCCCACCGAAGGCTTGCCGTCATACAGGAAGGCGTCGCCGGCTTTGACCGGGATATAGGGGTCGGTGTATTCGCGGATGCCGCGGGTGACCAGGGTGATCACCTTGTCGGCGCCGCTGAATTCCGGGTGCTGGGCGTACACCGGCTGGTCGAAGATCCCCAGCTTGACGCCCTTGCCGCTGTAGCCGGCGGCGTAGGCTTGCTCGGCATGGATCGCCCCCAGCCCCCATTCGGCATTGAATTCGGCGCTGCGCCAACTGCCGGGATCGCCCGGCTTGCCGTTTTCCACGTAGGGCGCGGCCTGGGCCCCACCCGCCACGGCCAGGCCACAGATCAGCGCGCCACAGGAGGCGCGCACCAGGCTGTGGGCCGCCGGAGCAGCCCCCATAAAGCTGTATTTCATCGGTACCTTCCTTAGTTGCCTTGCTCTTGCTGAAAGCGGCGCGCCGCGATCCGGCGCGCTTGGTTTTATCGAACAGCCGGGCTGCCGGCGGCGGCCCGTGCCATGCCGATTGCGGTTCGCCGAGTCGACGCGGGCGTCGGCACGGCGCTGTCAGGGTGCGGGCTCAGAACTGCCAGTCGAGGCTCAGCCCCGCGCCGTGCTGTTTCTCGCGGCTGGCCAGCTGGCCGCTGTACTCCAGGCTCAGGCGCAGGTCGCGGCTCAGGGCCAGGCTGGCCTTGGCGCCGACCAGCGCCGAGTTGCGCGCCAGGGACGTGCTTTCGACGCTGAACGGCGTGCCACCCGCGGCGAACGCCAGGTGCTCTTCGGCCCGGGTGTTGCTCAGGTTGTGCTGCCAGCCCAGCGAGCCGGACAGGTCCAGGCGGGTCTGCGCGGACAGGTCCAGGCTCTTCGCCGCCCGCAGGCCGAGGGTGCCGAGCACGGCTTCGCGGCTGTCGCTGCCGGCTTGCAGCGCGGCGGCGTCGCCCTTCTCGCGGAAGCCGTCGCGGTGCAGGTGCACATAGGCCAGGTTGCCGAACGGCTCCAGCGCCAGCGCCGGCAGCGCCAGGCGATAGGCCGCCTCGCCGAACACCTGGCTGGTACGGGCGTCGACCTTGGCTTTCTGTGTACCGGCGACGTCGGCGAACTGCAGGTCGCGCTTGACGTCCGCGCGATGCCAGCTGTGGCTCGCCCCGGCACTCAGGCGCCAGGCGCCCAGTTCGTGGCCCAGGTAGGTGCCCAGGTGGTAGCTGTCGACCGAGGCCTTGGAGTGGGTGCCGCCGCCCATGCTCAGCGAGCTGTCGCTGTAGCCGGCGAATGCGCCCAGCCGCGTATCGTCGCTGAGCGCGCCGTCGGCGCCCAGCAGCAAGCCGCCGATCGAGCTGTTGTAGGCCTCGGTGTCGTGGTCGCCATCGTTCTTGCCCCAGGCGCCCAGGACCTTGAGCCAGGCGTTGCCCTGGCCCTGGACCTGCGCGCCGGGCGCCTGCAGGCGTTCGCCGACCGCGTCGCGCAGGTAGCGGCTGTCATTGAGCAGCATCGAGCCGAGCGCCGGATAGATTTCCCCGGACAACTGCTGGAAGCCCTGGCGCGCCACCGCGGCGTCGGGCGAGCGCAGCAGGCTCTCGTACACCGGGTTGCCCGCGCCCAGGCGCTCGGCGGCCGCGGCCACGGCACGCTGGTTCGGGGTCTGGCCGACGCTGGCGAACGCGGTGTCGTTGCGCGCGATGCTCAGTTGCACGCCGCTGGCGGAGTAATCGAGGCTGCCGCCGAGGAACAGGTAGTTCGGCTCGACCGAGCCGAAGCGGCCTTCGATGCCGTTGCCTGCCTGGAGAATCTGGTACTGGCGGCCGATCAGGCTCTGCGTCTGCTCGACACTGAGCAGCTGCGGGCTGTTTTCCAGGGCCAGGGTGACTCCGGCGCCGTTAAGCGTGGCCTTGCCGGTGGCGACGAGGCGGTCGCTGCTGGTGGGCGACAGCTCCACCGCGTAGGTCGAGCCCGGCTGGAAAGTCAGGTCGCCCGCCACCTGCAGGGTGCCGATGGAGTTGCCCGGGGCCACGGTGGCGCCGCGGTTGGCGAGCAACCCGCCGACCTGCCCGGAGCCGCCGAGGGTGCCGCCGGCATTCACCGTGACGGTCGAGGCCAGCGAACCGTCGACCGTCAGCAGGCCGGCGTTGACCGTGGTCGCGCCGCGGTAGCTGTTGTGGCCACTGAGTACCAGCTGGCCGGCGCCGGACTTGATCAGGCTGCCCTCGTACACCCGCTGCGCCGCGGCGGCGTCGCGGGCCATGCCGACGGCGTAGTCGGTCTTGTCCTGCTGGCTGGCACCGGCGCCGAGGCCGTTTTCCCAGCCCCGGTCCTTCAGGGTCTGCTGCCAGGCGGCTCGCTCGGTGGCGTCCTCGCCCTGGCGTTGCAGCAGCGCCTGGTCGGAGATGTCGTTGCTCCACACGTCACGCTGCCCGGCGCCCAGGTTGGCATCGAAGGCCCCGAGCAATTGCCCGGGCCCACGCATTGCCCGTTCGAGGTCCGGCACGCCCCAGCCGACCAGGCTGTTCGGCGCCACGGTGGGCGAGCCGTCCAGCTGGGTGGCGGTGGTCAGCAAGACCTCCAGGGCCTGCTGGTTGTTCATGTACGGATAGCGCTCCATCACCAGGGCCAGCGCGCCGGTGGCATGGGGCGCGGCCATCGAGGTGCCGGACTTGGTGGCGTAGCCGCCGCCGGGCACGGTGCTGGAGATCAGCCGCCCGGGGCTCGCCACGCACCAGTACTTGGCTGCGCCGCACTGGTTGTAGCGCTGCTGGTTGTTGGCATCCAGGCCGGATACCGCCAGCCAGTGGCCTTCCAGGTCCGGCTGGAAATACGGCAGCGCCGCACGCACGCTGGCGTTGGCGTAGCCGCTGTTGCCGGCGCTGAAGACGTTGATCACACCCTGGCGCGACACGTCCGCGGCGGCGTCCAGCCAGGTGCCCTGGCCGTAGTGCTGGGCATAGGCGGCCTGCAGGCCGGCCAACGTCTGGTAGCTGACATCCGGCGGCTGGCTGCCCCAGCTGTTGTTGATCGCGCGCACCCCGGCGTCCGCCAGGGCCCCGTAGACCGCCTTGAAATAGCGCGGGTCCGGGGTCGGGCCGAAGAGGAAACTGTCGTTCTTGTTGGTGTTGCCGACGTAGACCTGGGCATTGAACGCCACGCCGTGCATGCCGATGCCATCGCGGGCCGCGCCCATGGTGCCGGTGACATGGGTGCCGTGGCTGTCGTTGTTGCCGTTGAGCACCCCGGAAACGCTGAACGGCGTGCCGTCGACATAGGTGCCCGTGGCGGTGACGGCATGGAAGCGCTCGGGCGAGGCCTCGGGATGGCTGGCGTCGAAACCGGAATCCAGGGCGCCGATCTTCACCCCGCTGCCGGTGATCCCGGCGGCATAGGCGGAACTGGCCCGCATGCGCTCCAGGCCCCAGTCCTGGTTGTATTCGGCCGACCGCCAGGAGGCCGGCGAACCCGGCTGCCCGGCCTCCTGGTACTGCGCCTGGACCAAGCCGGGCAGCGCCACGGGCAATACCGCGGAACACGCCAGCAACGAACGGCGACTCAGCGCCTTGAGCTGATGAAAGCATCTATCCATGTAATGACTTCTCGTTTTTTGTTTTTGTCGAAAATGTCAGGCCAGGCCGTCCGCGGCCGCCTTGTTCATGAACCGTTCATGAGCCGGGCCTGAAGGCTTCATCGACCCGCGCCAGGTCGTCTTCGCGCAGGGTGCCCGCGTAGTAGTGCAACTTGGTCCAGGCCATCAGATAGTCGTAGCGGGCCTGCGCCAGGTCGCGCCGGGTGGTGTACAGCTGTTGCTCGGCGTTCAGCGCGTCGAGGTTGACCCGCTCGCCGCCGAGGATGCTCTGCTTGGTCGAGACCACCAGCGCCTCGGCCGAGGTCAAGGCCTTCTGATAGGCGCGCAGCTTGCTGACTCCGGACAGGCAGGCGCTGAACTGGCGCCGCAGCTCGATCAGGGTGCTGCGGGTCTGCGAGTCGAGCTCGTACTCGGCCTGCTCCATCATCCGGCTGGCCTGGCGGGTGGACGCCGAGACGCCGCCGCCGGCGTACAGCGGCATGCTGATTTCAATGCCGATGGTGTTGGTGTCGTAGCGCTGGTTGTAGGTGTTGCCGCTTTCCGACTCGACCCGGCGCGAAGTGGCATAGGCGCTGAGCCGCGGCAGGTGGCCGGCGCGGTTGCGCTCGATCTCGTAACGCGCCACTTCCACCGCCTGGCGCTGGGACGCCAGGTTCGGGTTATTGCTGATCGCAAGCTCATGCCAGGCGTCATAGTTGGCCGGCGACAGGGTGAACGACTCGAAACGCTCGCCCAGGGGCGCCAGGTCGCGGATGTCCACGGTCGGCTCGCCAATCAGCGCGCCCAGCTCGCGCAGCGCCGCATCCTGCTCGTCGCGGGCCTCGATCTCCTCGGCGGTGGCCAGCTCGTAGCGCGATTCGGCTTCGAGAATGTCGGTGCGGGTGCCCTCGCCCTGGCGAAACATGTGCTCGTTCTGCTGGAACTGCTGCTCGAAGGCCTTCTTCTTGGCCTGGGCGATGTCGATCTGGTCCTGGGCGAACAGCGCCTGGGTGTAATAGGTCAGCACCCGCACCAGCAGCTCCTGGCTCTTGCCGCGGAAACTCTCGTCGGCGAACAGCGCCTGGGCCACGCCCTTGCGGTAGGAGGCATAGGCCTCGTAGTCGATCAGCGGCTGCTGCAGGGTGAAGGTCGAGCCGTAGCTGTCGTAGTTGCGGTCGTCATGGCTGGTGCCGCCGCGGCCGTCGGGCACCGTGGCCTTGGAGTTGTTGCGCCCCTTGTTGTAGTTGTAGTTGAGCTTGGGCAGCAGCCCGGCGCGGCCGATGATGCGGTTTTCCAGGCCCGCGTCGCGCGCCTTGATCGCCCCGAGGAACACCGGGTCGTTACGCAGCGCCTGCTCGTAGACCTGGAACGGCCCCATGGCGGCGTGAACGCCGGTACAGCACAGCAAGGCGACGGTGGCTCCGAAGATGGAAAGCTGACTCATGCGACGGAACATCCTTATTCCTCGGTCAATGCGGATCCCGCCCGGTCGAGCAGGGGTTTGAACAGGTAGTTGAGCAGCGAGCGCTCGCCGGTGCGGACGAACATTTCCGCCGGCATGCCGGGCTTGATCACCAGGCCGTTGAGTTTCTCCATGGCCTGGTCGCTGACGCTGCTGCGCAGCACGTAATACGGCATGCCGGTCTTCTCATCGACCATCTGGTCGGCGGAGATCAGGCTGACCTCGCCGGACACCCGCGGCGTGCGGCTCTGGTTGAAGGCAGTGAACAGAATGTCCACCGGCAGGTGGCTGCCGACCTTGTCGATCAGGTTCACCGGCAGGTGGCCTTCGACTTCCAGCCGCGTGTCCTGGGGCACGATTTCCAGCAGGTTTTCCCCGGGACGGACCACCGCCCCTTCGGTGTGCACCCCGAGGTTGACCGCGATGCCGTCGGCCGGCGCGAGGATCTCGCTGTGCTGCAAGTCGAAACCGGCCGAGGTCAGCTGTTGCTCCAGGGTCAGGCTTTTCAGCTGGGCCTCGGCCAGTTGGCTGCGCACCTCTTTCTGGTACTCCTCGGCGTGCTGCTGCAACTTGAGCCGCGACTCGAGGATGCCCTGCTCCACCCGGCCGCTTTCGCCGGTGTTCTGCGCCTGTTCCTGCTGCACCTGGGACAGCTGGCGCTGGTACTCCATCAGGCGGTTGCGCGGGATATAGCCGTTGTCCGCCAGCGGTTGCAGGTTGGCCAGTTGCTGGCGCAGTGACTCGGCCTGGTTGTTGAGGTCGGTGCGCGCGCGGCGCATCCCGGCCAGTTGCGCGGTGGCGCCGTCGATGCTGGCGCGGATCGCCGCCTGTTCCCGGGCGAAGGCTTCGCGCCGGCTGCTGAACAACTGCCGCTGGCCTTCCAGCACCAGGGCCAGGGCCGGGTCGGGGTTGGCGCTCAGGGCCGGCGGGAAATCCACCTGCCTGAGGTTGTCGCGCTCGCTCTGCCAGCGCGCCAGGCTGGCCCAGGCCATGCGGTACTGCGCCTGCAGCGACTGCACATCGGCCTCGACCTGGGTCTGGTCGAGGCGGAACAGCGGCTGGCCCTGCTTCACCGCCTCGCCCTCGCGGACCAGGATCCGGCTGACCACCCCGCCGCTCATCGATTGCACGGCCTTGCGCTTGCCCGAGACCACCACCGTGCCCTGCACCGGGATGCCCTGGTCCAGCGGCGCCAGGGCCGCCCAGGTAAAGAAGCTGCCGGCGCCGACCAGCGCCAGTACCCAGCCCATGCGCGCAAAAAACCGCGCATCGCGCTCGGGACGCTCCGGCGCATAACCTTGTTCGATCATCATTTGGCTGTCCTTGCTCATGCGCCTGGATTCCGTGTCGGGGCCTGGTATTGGCGGCTCATGCTCAAGCCGGCCGGGGCCGACGGTTTGTCCCGCGACGGTTCCTGGACCGACGCCTGGGCTTGTGCCTGGGCACCACCGGACAGCGCCCGGAGCACTTCCTGGCTCGGGCCGAAGGCCTGCAGGCGCCCTTCGTTGAGCACCAGCAGCTTGTCGGCCTGGGCCAGCGCGGAAGAACGGTGGGTCACCAGGATCACGCTGGTGCCCTGGGCCTTCATCTGCGCGATGGCCGACGCCAGGGCGCTCTCGCCCACGGTATCGAGGTTGGAGTTCGGTTCGTCGAGCACCACCAGCCTTGGCTGGCCGTACAGCGCCCGGGCCAGGGCCACGCGCTGCTTCTGCCCGCCGGACAGGCCGCTGCCATCGTCGCCCAGCTGGGTGTCGTAGCCCTGAGGCAAGCGCAGGATCAGTTCGTGCACGCCGGCCTGTTGCGCGGCCTGCACCACCTGTTGCGGGTCCGTGTCCTGAAAGCGCGCGATGTTCTCGGCGATGCTGCCGGAAAACAGCTCGATGTCCTGGGGCAGGTAGCCGATGTGGGGGCCCAGTTCATTGCGGTTCCAGCGATGGATATCGGCGCCGTCCAGGCGCACCGTGCCCGCCAGGGTCGGCCATACCCCCACCAGGACCCGGGCCAGGGTCGACTTGCCGGAGCCGGAGGCGCCGAGCACGCCCAGCACCTCCCCCGCCCCGAGGTTGAAGCTGACCTGCTGCAAGGTCGCCAGGCGCTTGCCCGGCGGGCCGGCGCTGACCTGCTCGAAACTCACCTGGCCCTTGGGCGCGGGCAGCGACATCGCCGTGTCGCTCGGCGGGAAGGCCTGCAACAGCGAGTCCAGGCGCTGGTAGGCGAGCTTGGCGGAACTCCACTGCTTCCACACCGCGATCAACTGGTCGATCGGGCTCAGCACCCGGCCCATCAGGATCGATCCGGCGATCATCATGCCGGCGGTCATGTCGCCCTTGATCACCAGCAAGGCCCCCAGGCCCAGCACCAGCGATTGCAGGCACAGGCGCAGGGTCTTGCTCAGCGAACTGATGACCGCGCCGGTGTCGCTGGCCTGGTTCTGCAGGCTGAGAAAGCGCGAGTGCACGTCGAACCAGCGCTTGCGCAGCGCGCCGAGCATGCCCATGGCCTGGATGGTTTCGGCATTGTGCAGGTGGCTGGTGGCCAGTTGCGTGGACTTCTGCGAGTAGCCGCTGGCTTCGCCCAGGGGCTTCTTGGTCATGACTTCGTTGAGGTACGCCAGGGCGATCAGCAGGACCGCGCCCACCGTGGCGAATACCCCCAGCCAGGTGTTGAACAGAAAGATCACGAACAGGTAGATGGGAAACCACGGCGCGTCGAAGAAGGCGAACAGCGCAGGTCCGGTGACGAACTGGCGGATGTGGGTCAGGTCGCCCAGGGATTGCCCGGCATGCCCTTCGCCGCGGAACAGGTTGCGCTCGAACGCGGCCTGGTAGACCCGCAGGTTGAAACGACGCTCCAGCTGGCTGCCGATGCGGATGACGATGAAGCTGCGCACCACCTCCAGCAAGCCGATGAACGCGAAGAAGCCGACCACCATCAGCGACAGCATCGCCAGGGTGGTTTCGTTCTGCGAGGAAAGGACCCGGTCGTAGACCTGGAGCATGTAGATCGAGGGGACCAGCATCAGCACATTGATCAGTGCGGTGAAACAACCGACGCTGATCAGGATGCCTTTGTAATCGCCCAGTGCCTTGAACAACGGTGCAGTGGTCTTCGCCATCTTCATTGGTCTTTCCTGAGCTGTATATCCCGTGCCACGGGCACAGGACAAATAAACCGCCCGTACTTGAGTCGGGACATTATTGGATTATTGAGGCGTACAGGCGAAAGAACTCTACCGCCAGACGATACGGAGTTCTAGTTATTTAGTTCTTTACATCAAACATAAAGACATAGCGTATATGGCCCTGCCTTATACGCTTATCCATACAGATACATTCAAAGATGCATACAGCCGCGACTTTTCAGGGGGTGCGCTGCAATATAACTTTTGCCCCCGATTTCAAAGTGCCTTCATATAAGCCGTCTTTCTGGCGACTTAGAAAGATGATCTTCGAGCCCTCTTTGCCGGTCACGGCAATTCCGTCCGGCTCGGGAAACCAGCCAATGGCCGGATCGCCCAGCCAGCCGGAAAGACACTCCGCGCCCGCGCCCAGGGTGCCGTTGCGCTCCAGGTCCAGGACGCACTGGCTGGCCGGTTGCGCCGGCTGCGACAGGTGCCAGTGTCCGGCCAGTTCCGCCGGGTCCGCCAATCTCAGGCTGCTTGCCATGCTTGTTTCTCCAGAAAACATCATCAACGTCGCGATCAGGTACGCGCCGGCCTTCGCGATAAAGGCAGTTCGAATCATAGGGGGTCGCTCCGGGCAACGCTTCAGGCATGCGCCTGTCGATACAGGTCGGAGGACGCCGCCGGGGCGCCGTCCTCCTTCCTTTGCTTCACGGCTATCTTACGGGATCAGGCGACGATGTCAGTGACTGCCGCCTGGCCGACGGTGGTGACCAGGAAGTCGGCCACGCCATGCCCGGAGAAGTCCACCGAGAGGGTGCTGTTGCCGCCCGAGGTGCTGAGGATCGCATCGCCGGCGCTACCGGTGAACGCGTTGACGAAGTGCAGCCCCGCGCCCTTGGTGATGCCGGTCAGGTCGATCTTGTCCAGGCCGCTGGCGAAGTCCAGGATCTGGTCGGCCGCACCGGGCGTGGAGTCCGAGCTGGCGCCGAAGACGAAGATGTCGGCACCCGCGCCGCCCCACAGCTTGTCCGCCCCGCCACCGCCGTAGAGGATGTCGTTGCCGGCACCGCCCTTGAGCTCGTTGGCCACGTTGTTGCCGATCAGCAGGTCGTTGCCCGAGCCGCCGATGGCGTTTTCCACGGTCACGCCCTTGGCGATGGAAACGTTGCCTACCAGGCCACCAACGTCGGAGAACGAGGTCTCATTGAGGTTGATCTTCTGGTTCTGGGTGAAGCCGGAGAAGTCCAGGGTATCCTTGCCGCCCGCATCCCAGACCGAGAACACCAGCTTGTCCGCCGACGAGGTCGCGCTGAGGAAATCGCGGCCGGTGTTGGAGTTGAAGCCGTAGGTGGTGTCGCCGGTACGGGTGCTGGTGTTGGCGCCGTAGAGCTTCTGGATCGCGGCGATGTCGTCGATCAGCGGGCCCGAGGCATAGGCTTCGACGCCGGCCTTGCTGAAGTTCTGCTTGGTGTTGCTTTCACTCCAGTAGCTCATGACGCTGTAGCCGCGCGTGTCCTGTCCATAGGTCGCGTCGTTGTAGGTCGGATTGCCGTTCCCGGCGTTGTAGTCGCCAGGGTGGGCCAGGCCCAGGGTGTGGCCGATCTCGTGGGTCAGCGTCTGCCGGCCGTAGTTGTTGAGGTCGGGGTTCTTGTTGGCGGTGTAGCTGCTGTTGATCAGGTACCAGGAAGTACCGTCGTAGCCCGCGCCGGTGCCTGGCAGGTAGGCGAAGGCCGCCGCGCCGTCCTGGCCACCGCTGTAGTTGCCGAAGGTCATGTGGCCGTCACCGCCGGAAGCCTTTTCGGTGAAGGTGACATTGGCCACGTCGGCCCAGGACTGCATGGACAGCGCGGCTTGTGCCTTCTGCTGCGCACTGAACTGGCTGAACCCGGAGATGCCGTGTTTGTACAGGGTGCTCGAGGACGCCGAGGTCAGGAAGGTATAGGTCAGATCGATCTTGCCGTTGCCGTTGAGATCCTGGTAGGCGGCACCGTCGCGCAGCAGCTGGGTGGCTGCCTGATCGACTGTGTAGGAGGGCTTGCCATTGACCGTCAGATTGCCACCACGGTCATACTGATGGCTGAAGCTATTGATCTGGTTATACGCAGAACTTGCTGCGGCCAATGGCACGAGCTCTTGTTCGGCGGTCACAATAGCTTTCGCTTTAACTTTCGACATAAACACACTTCCTTGTAATCAATGGAACAGTTTTTGTCCGATAGCGACGGTCCCTGGCGAGAGCGTCCTATCACTCGCCCCATTTGGGCGTAAGCAAGCTGACACAATTCGAAATCGGGCGTCCACTACTTTTTGACGCCTGATTTCTACTGTTCCTGCAAACTCCCGAAAACAATGACTGACAAGTCGAAATATTCTTTAAGCCTCAACCCCCAGCGATAATTGTCCGACAATCTAGAATTTAATTATTAAATAACCCTAAACATTGTTTTGCCGACTGTGTCGCAGTTTAAGTTCATACAAGTTTGTTCCATCCAGTTAGTTTCAAGGCCTGTAACAAGGTATCGCCCGTCAGTGCCGGCACGCTCGCGCCGTTGTCCGCGGTCATCGGTTCGCCCGCCAGCAGGGCGTTGACGATGGCTTCCTCCACCGCTTCGGCCGCCGCGCTGAACAGCTCGGAAATGTAGTCGTTGTTGAGCATCGCCAGGGGGCTGGTGAACGGCACGCCCTGGCGCCCGTAGGCCGAAGGTGGCAGGTCGCGGTTACCGGTGGCGAACGCCAGGAAGATGTCGCCACTGGAATCCTCGGTGCCGCCGCCGGTGCGGGCAATGCCGATGGATGCCCGTTGCGCCAGGCGCTGGCACTGGTGGGGCAGCAGGGGCGCGTCCGTGGCCAGGATCACCACGATCGAGCCCATGCCCGGCGTGCCGCGCAGAGCGAAGGGTGACGGGATATCGCCCAATTGCCGTCCCACCGGATAGCCATCGACCCGCAACTCCGCGCGCTTGCCGTGGTTGGCCTGCACCAGCGCGCCGACCGTGTAGCCACCCCGCTCCTTCGGCACCTGGCGCGACGCCGTGCCGATCCCGCCCTTGAACTCATGGCAGATCATCCCGGTGCCGCCGCCGACCGCACCCTCTTGCACCGGGCCGGATTCGGCATTGGCCAGGGCCTCGCGGACCTGCTGCGGACCGACATGCTGGCCCCAGATGTCGTTGAGCAGGCCATCGTAGGTCTCCATCACCACCGGCATGCACCAATACTCCGAGGGGTCGGCCAGGCTGCTGCGCTCCTCGGCGATCAGCGCATCGCGCACCACGCCCACGCTATGGGTGTTGGTGATCGCCAGCGGCGTGGTCAGCAGGCCCGCCTCGCGGACCCACTCCAGCCCGGTGGCGTCGCCGTTGCCGTTGAGCACATGGCAGCCGGCGAAACAGGGTTGCAGCCGGGCGAACCCTTCGCGGGGCTGGATCAGGGTCACCCCGGTCCGTACCTGCTTGCCGTCGACCGTGGTCCTGAGCGTGCTGTGGCCCACCCGTACCCCCGGGACATCGGTGATGGCGTTGAAGGGGCCGGGAGTACCCAGGCCCAGGCTGATGCCCAATTGACGTGCGCGCATGATTGCTCCTTTAGAGTTTCTGAAACGCCGGACTGAACCGGCCGTTGGTGCCATACAGGATCACCGACAGCGCCAGCAGGCCGACGATCACCAGGATGTCCCTGAGCGAAGCGTCCAGGAACAGATTGAATAGCAGATAACCGGCGCCGAGCACCGCCAGCAGCGCCGGCAACGGCCACAGCGGCATACGGTACGGGTGCGCCCGATCGCGCAGCAGTACCCGGCTCATCAGCGCGCTGAGGGCGACGATCAAATACACCAGCATGATCAGCAGCACGCTGAACGAGGTCAGGTCGGCCAGGTTAGAGCTGAAACTGAGCACCGCCGAGGGAACGGCCAGGAACAGCGTGGCCAGCCACGGCGAATCCCAGCGCGGGTGAATCCGCGTGAACAAGCGATTGATGCCGGGTGTCCACAGCGCGTCGCGGCCGCTGGAGAACACCACCCGTCCGATCTGGATCACGATGGCGACGATGGCGTTGAACACCGAGAGGAAGATCCCGGCGCTGACCACCCGCGACAGGGTTTCGTTGCCATGGCTGGTCAGCAGGTAGCCGATGGGGTCGGGACTGGCGAGCATCGCGCCGAGGGACGGCGCGCCGATCAGCAGCGCGGTCAAGGGCACCAGCTCGATGATCACCACCAATACCAGGGACCAGAGCACCGCCTTGTGCACGCCCTGCCCCTTGCATTTCATGTCCTCGGCCAGCAGCACCGCCGGCCCGTAACCGTTATAGGAAAACAACCCGATCCCTACCGCGCCGATCACCAGGGCCCAGGGCGCCAGGTGCAGCACGCCGTTTTCGACGATCTGCGGTTGCAGCAGGATGCTCGCCGGCTGCGAGGCATTGCCGAAGCCCAGGAACACGATCACCAGCAAGGCGCCGACCTCCAGCAACAGGCAGGTGCCGGTGATCCAGGCGTTGAGCTTGATGTTGAGGATGCCCAGGGCATAACTGCAGACCACGATCACCAGGGCCACGGTCTGCGCATCGAAACCCGTGCCCAGGGCGTTGTTCAGGTAGGTCGCCGCGCCGGTGGCCAGCACCGGCGGAATGAACAGCAGCATCACCAGCACCGTGAGAAAGGTCGCGTAGCCAGCCATGCCGCCGAACACCCGCTTGGCGTACACATACTCGCCGCCGGCACTGTTGTGGGCCCGGCCCAGTTCCGCGTAGCAGAAGGCGAACATCAGGGCCAGCAAGCCGGCCATGACAAAGGCCAGGAATACCCCGCTGCCGGCCTGGTGAATGGCGAACGGCGCGATCACGAAGACCGAACTGGCCGGGGTCACGCCCGACACGGTAATAGCCACCACATCGAACACGCTCAGCGTGGGTTTCAGGGCGCCTTCCGGCGCGCAGCGAGAGCTCATGTCGTCATCCTCGTGGTTATTGTTGGTGTGAGGCAGGAACGAAGAACGTCAGGCGGATACGCTCTGGGGCGTATTGGATGCAGGCACTCTAGTCAGGCTGGAACACAGGGCCAATTCCCCTATTGGGGTACTCCCCCTTGACGAGTCGGGCAAATCGCCGAAACCATGCCTGCACCTGGCGCACCGCAGCGCGCCAATCCCCAGCGACAGCGACGCGGAGCCACTGGTTTGATCACATTGTTCAGGGAAATCGGCATGCATGCCGGACTCGGCCGCACCCTCTCGCAGATCGGCGGCGAACGCTTCTGGAAGCAACTGGTGCTCCTGCTGCACCAGGCCCTGCCGTTCGATAACGCCCTGGCGATCTTCTATCCGCACAACGGCCTGCCCACGGCGCTCGAGGAATACGATGCCGAGCCTTCGGACAAGCCGGCCTCGATGCTCACCTACCTCAACGGCCTGTACCTGCTGGACCCGTTTTTCCAGGCCTGCCGCGAAGGTTATCCGAGTGGCCTCTACCGCCTGGAAGAAGTGGCGCCGGACCATTTCCGGCAAAGCGAATACTTTTCCAGCTATTTCCACGACAACGTGCTGGAGGACGAACTGCAGTTCATCCTGCAGATTCCCGAAGCCGGCACCCTGGCACTGTCGCTGGGCATGCAGCGACCGTTCAGCGCCGAGGAAATAGGCCAGCTCACCACCTTCTCGGCCTGGGTCCTGCCTTTGATGCAACAGCATTGGCAGCAGAGCAACCAGCGTCCGTCAGCCCCCGCGGCGAAAGAAATGGCCAACCAGATCCGCGACGCCCTGAGCCATTTCGGCTGTGGCGTGCTGTCGGACCGGGAAGTGGAAATCGCCCGACTGATCCTGCGCGGCTTTTCCTCCAAGGCCATGGCCGAGCGGCTGAAGATCTCGCCGGAGACCATCAAGGTGCACCGGCGCCATCTCTACGCCAAGCTGGACATTTCCTCGCAGCCGGAGCTGTTCTCGCTGTTCATCCAGTCTCTGGGGCACGACCTGGAGAACCCCTGAAGCCTGTAGGAGCCAGCTTGCTGGCTCCTACAGGGGCTTAAGCGTTCAGCGAGTGCGCCCGGTAATCCCGCGGCGACTGCTCGAACTGCTTCTTGAAGGTGCGGCTGAAGTGCGACGAGTCGGTGAATCCCCACTTGAAGGCGATGTCGGTGATCGACTCATGGCGCAGGCGCGGGTTGCTCAGGTCGGCCGCGCTGCGATCCAGGCGCGCGCGCTGGATGAAACGGCAGACGCTGTCGCCCTGCTCTTCGAACAGCCGGTACAGCTGGCGCACCGAGATGTTCATCTGGCTGGCCAGCGACACCGGGGTCAGGTTGGGTTCATTGAGCGACTGGCTGATCAACTGCCGCGCCTGGCTGCGCAGGCAGCCGCCGTGCTGGCTGTCGTAGCCGTCCAGGGTGGGATCGGCGCCTGGTTGCAGGCTCGGGCCGAGCAAGGCGATCAGCGCCTCCTGCAAGGCCTGGCCTTCCTGCCGTTCGACGCAGCCCTGCAACTCGCCGCCGCAGATCTGCTCCACCAGCAGGCGCATCAGCCGGCCACTGGCACAGCGCTGCGAGAGTTTGCCGAACTTGCGCTGCTGCGCCGGCAGATGCCGATACACCTCGTCCCGGGACAGATGCAGGGAAACGTGTTCGATCAGGCCGTGGGGGACGATTTCGCAGGCACCGGCCGAGTCCAGCAGGGCCATTTCCCCCGGCGCCAGCTCGATGCGCTCGCCGCCCTGGCTGAGCTGGGCATGGCCGCTGCGCTGCATGATCAGGAAGCAGTGACGGTCGTCGTCGTGATCGACGCGGGTGCCCTTGCGCGAAATCAGCCCGGCATTGGTGCGGATCTGCGCGACCTCGAGGCCGGCGTAGTCGCGCAGGCCGACCTCGCCGATGAACAACGCCGAATTCAGCGCCGGGCGCGCGTCGAACCGACCGCAGACCCCCTGTAGTGCGCCGACCCAGGAACCGAAAGTATGCGAAGCAAGCACTGTGCACCTCCAGAGACCGGTTGAGACCGCCTTTAGTTGTTATGGGCGATATCATTAACATGTTATCTATTTGCCGGGCAAGGACGCGCGACGCATGGACAGTCGCCAAGGCTTACGCACAGGTTGTGCCACTTTCGCGAAACGGTTCAGTACGCGCCGAGCAACTCGCGCAATCGCGCGAACGTCATCAGCAAAGCGTCGCGCTGCGCGGCGCTCAGGCGGATGTAACGACGAAAGCCAGGCAGCCGGTTGACCACCTCGCTGGCGCCAAAGTGCTCCAGGCACACCAGCCAGCCCTGGTCGTCGCGTTGCAGGCTCAGGCGCTGGAAATCCAGCGGCAGCAACGCCGCCAGCAAGCGTGGGTCGCCCTGCAACAACGGCAACAGTTCGGCCGCCTGCTCCGGCGTGCCCTGTTTCATCTGCGCGGCGACGCCCTGGCGGCGGATCGCCCCGGTATGCCGCAGCTCGATCCGCGCCGCCGGCCCCGCTGTGCCCGGCACCCGCAGGCGAAACTCGCAGAGCACCAGGTGCATCAGGAATTGCGCCTGCGGCCGCTCCCGGACCTCGAAGCCGAAGCCGCCATCGGCCCAGGCGAAGCCCGCCAGCCCGGGCTCCAGCGGCGTGCAATCGAGCGCCGCAAGGTCGCGGCGCAAGTGGTTCAGGGTCACCCCCGGGCGGTAGCCGGTGGGTGGCCGGCGCCAGAAATCACAGAGGCTTTGCCGCCAGCTTGTAGGGCTCATCGGGCTGCGCTCCTGGCAGGTGTGGCGCTTGGGTTTCCAGGTCGAAGGCTTTCTCCAGCACCTCCTCCACCGGCACCGGACGGAACGGATTGACCTTCTGCACGAACAGGGTCCAGACCAGCGCATAGACCGCCGTCAGGCCGAGCATGCTGCCAAAGCACGTAGATATCCCGCGGGTTCATGCCCGGCGGCGTGATGAACCACATGCCGAGCAGGATGCCGATGGACGAGACGATCTGCGGCAGCGGGAACCAGGGCGACTTGTAGGCCCGCGGCAAATCCGGCCGGCGGATCCGCAGCACCACCACCGCCAGGGTCACCAGCAGGTAGGCGGTGCTCCAGGCACAGACCGCGGCCAGCACCAGGTGCAGGATGTTGTCGGTGCTGCCGCCCAGCCACCAGGCATGCAGGCACGGGATCAGCACCGCCACGGCGATGCACAACAGCGGCGTCTTGAAGCGCGGATGCAGGTAGGTGAACGCCTTGGGCAGCGCGCCGTCCAGGGCCATGCCGTAGAGGATGCGCGGCAGCCCGGCCATCAGCGTGTTGATGGTCGCCGCCCCGGCGAACAGCAGGCCGACGCCGAGCCAGATCCGCCCGTACGGCCCCATCACCTGCTCGGCGAACTGCGGGATGGCCATGGGCGTATCCAGCAGGTGCACGCTGCCATCCTCGCTCAGGGCCACGTTCGCCACCTGGCGCTTCATTGCCGCGCCGTAGATGAACATGCAGGTGGCCACGCCCACCAGGCCCAGGGCCATGGCCCGCGGCAGGGTCCTGGCAGCGCGGCGCACGTCCGGGGCCAGCGGGGTGACGAACTCGCAACCGACGAACATGAACATGGCCATGCCCACCAGCGAGAGGATGGTGGTCAGGTCGGTGCCGACCATCGATTCGCCGAACCAGCCGTCGAGTTGGATCGCCGGTGCCTTCAGCACCCCGACCACGCCGAAGATGATCAGGGTGGTCCACATGCCGAAGGTCAGGATCACCTCGGCGCGACTGAAGGCGGTGATGCCCACGGCGTTCAGCAGGCCGAAACAGACCACCAGCCCGACGCCCACCAGCCAGGCGCTGCCGCTCTGCTCCAGCAGGGTGTTGAGGGACTCGAAGTTGACCAGGGCCATGACGCCGCTGAGGATGGTTTCCGCCGTGCCGGCGAACACATGCACGATCAGGTAGGCGGAAATCGTCCCGGTGATGGCGAAGAAGCGCCCCAGGCCGCAGGCCAGGTAGTCGTATACCGAGCCGTTGGTGGGGATCATGCAGGCCGCCTCGGCGAAGGTGGTCGATTGCGCGAGCATCATCAGCATCGCGATGAGCATGGCCATGGCGAACGCGCCGCCACCGAGGCCGAAGCCGGTGGTGGCGGTGAGGATCACCGGGCTGGCCATGATCAGGCCGACGGCGCTGGCCAGGGCCGTGGGAAAGCCGACCACGCCCTGGTTCAGGTGGCGGGTGAGTCTGTCGTTGAAAGACATGGTGCTGGACCTCGAAAGCAATGCTGATGTTGTTGTTTTAGGCATTTCAAGGGCACGCGGGCGTGCTTGTTACCGGGCTGTCTGCGCAGCCTCCATCGGGCGAAGGCGGTTAAAACGCGATGCACACCGACTTGTTCTCGGTATACGCCTCTATCGCCGCATGGCCCATCTCGCGACCGATGCCCGATTGCTTGTAGCCGCCGAACGGCATCGACGGGTCGAGCATGTTGTGGGTGTTGACCCAGACCGTGCCGGCCTTGATCCGCGGGATCAGGTCCATGACCCGGGCCAGGTCGTTGGACCAGATGCTCGCGCCCAGGCCGTACTGATTGTCGTTGGCCAGCGCCACCACTTCGTCGATGTCGTCGAAAGGCGTGGCCACCACCACCGGGCCGAAGATTTCCTCGCGCACCACCTGCATGCCGGCATGCACCTCGGCCAGCACCGTCGGGCGCACGTAGAACCCCTGCTCGCCAAAGGCCACCCCGCCACACAGCACCCGCGCGCCGTCGGCCACGCCCTGGCCGATCATGTCCAGCACGCGCTTCTGCTGCTTGGCGGAAATCAGCGGGTTGATCTGCGCCTGTTCGTCCAGGCCGGGGCCGATGCTCAGGGACCCGGCGATAGCCGCCAGGCGCTCCAGCACCTGGTCGAAGATCGCCCGCTGGATGTACAGGCGCGAGCCGGCGGTGCAGACCTGGCCCTGGTTGAAGAAAATCGCCCCCGCGGCGCCGGCGGCCGCGGCCTGCGGGTCGCAGTCGTCGAGCACGATCACCGGCGACTTGCCGCCCAGTTCCAGGGAGAAGCGGGTCATGTTGTCCACCGCCGCGTGGCCGATAAGCTTGCCGATCTGGGTCGAGCCGGTGAACGCCAGCTTGTCGATGCCCTTGTGCCCCGACAGCGCCGCGCCCGCCTCGGCACCGCTGCCGGTGACCACATTGACCACCCCCGCGGCGATCCCGGCCTCCAGGCACAGCTGGCCCAAGCGCAGCGCCGTCAGCGGGGTCTCGTCGGCCGGCTTGAGCACCACGGTGCAGCCGCAGGCCAGGGCCGGCACTATCTTCCAGATCGCCATCAACAGCGGGAAATTCCACGGCACGATGGCGCCGACCACGCCCACCGGCTCCGGCACCGTATAGGCGCGATAGCGGGCGCCCGGCACGGCGGCGATCGACAGGTCCAGGCTCTTGCCTTCGATCTTGGTCGCCCAGCCCGCCATATAGCGGGTGAACTCGGCGGCGGCACCGACTTCCAGGGCCCGGGCCAGGTGGATCGACTGGCCGTTGTTGAGGGTTTCCAGCTGCGCCAACTCTTCGCCATGGAGCTCCAGCAGGTCCGCCAGCTTGAGCAGCAGGCGCTCGCGATCGGCCGGCCGCTGCGCCGCCCAGGGCCCCTCGAAGGCGCGGCGCGCGGCGGCCACGGCGAGGTCGATATCGGCCTGGGCGCCCGCGGCGACGCGGGTCAGTTCCTCGCCCGTGGCCGGGTTGAACACCGGCATCTGCGCGCCGGACAGCGCCGGCTGGCTGCGCCCGTCGATCAACAGGCCGTGCGGGCTATCGATAAAGGCGGCGACACGTGGGTCGATGGCAATACTCATGGGCAGTCCTCGTTAGTTGGCCTCATGCAGCGAACTCTGCGACTAACGCGCAATACCGTCTTGATCCTGGCTGCCGGGAAACTTGCCACTGCCTGCCAGGAGGTAGCGCAACGCCCTGCTTCTGTCGCTGCTGGCGCGTTTATCCAGATGTCCCGCGGACTCAGGATTTACGGTCGCTTCGCAACCGATCGCAGCCTCGCTGGCGCTCGGCAGCGGCTACCCAGGCACCCGCATTCCCCGTAGCCGCTGTCGAGCGCCAGCGAGGCTGCGATCGAGCGCAACGCGCTCGCAAAACCACGCAACACGGTGTTCCAGGCGAACAATGGAATTAGGGCCACCGCCCCGCTGGCAGCGGCTACCCAGGCGCCGCATTCCCCGTAGCCGCTGTCGAGCGCCAGCGAGGCTGCGATCGAGCGCAACGCGCTCGCAAAACCACGCGACGCGGTGTTCCAGGCGGACAATGAAATCAGGGCCACCGCCCCGCTGGCAGCGGCTACCCAGGCACCCGCATTCCCCGTAGCCGCTGCCGAGCGCCAGCGAGGCTGCGATCGAGCGCAACGCGCTCGCAAAACCAGGCGGCGCGATGTTCCAGGCGAACAATGGAATCAGGGCCACCGACTCGCTGGCAGCGGCGGTCAAGAGCCTGGCACACAGAGGCAAGCATCCCGCCGCCAGAGAGCGCACTACTATGTCCCACGCTGTCCGTGCGTTTTCAGGAGATTCAACGTGAGCGAACCAAGCCGCTTCTGGCATCCCATGCTGCACCCCAACGAAATGCAACAACGCGAGCCGATCCGCATCGTCCGTGGCGACGGCTGTTATGTGTACGACGACCAGGGCCATCAGCTGGTGGACGGCGTCGCCGGGTTGTGGAACGTCAACGTCGGCCACAACCGCAAGGAAGTGAAGGCCGCGATCACCGCCCAGCTGGACGAGCTGGAATACTTCCAGCTGTTCGACGGCGTCAGCCATCCGCGCGCCGAGGAGCTGTCGCGAGTGGTGATGAACCTGCTGGAACCGGAAGGCATGCGCCGCGTGGCGTTCAGCTCCGGCGGCTCGGATGCGATCGAGACCGCGCTGAAGCTGGCCCGCCAGTACTGGAAACTCGAAGGCCAGGCCGACCGCACCAAGTTCATCTCGCTGCGCCAGGGCTACCACGGCACCCACTTCGGTGGCGCCTCGGTCAACGGCAACACGGTGTTCCGGCGCAACTACGAGCCCCTGTTGCCGGGCTGCTTCCATGTCGACACCCCGTGGCTGTACCGCAACCCCTACAGCCAGGATCCGGAAGAGCTCGGCAAGATCTGCGCCGACCTGCTCGAACGGGAAATCCAGTTCCAGAGCCCCGACACGGTGGCGGCGTTCATCGCCGAGCCGATCCAGGGCGCCGGCGGCGTGATCGTGCCACCGGCCAACTACTGGCCGCTGATCCGCGAGGTCTGCGACAAGTACGGCGTGCTGCTGATCGCCGACGAAGTGGTGACCGGTTTCGGCCGCAGCGGCTCGATGTTCGGCAGCCGCCTGTGGGGCGTCAAACCCGACATCATGTGCCTGGCCAAGGGCATCACCTCCGGCTACATCCCGCTGGGCGCCACGGTGGTCAACGAGCGGATCGAGGCGGCGTTCGCCAGGAACGGCAACTTCACTGGCGCGATCATGCACGGCTACACCTATTCCGGGCACCCGGTGGCGTGCGCGGCGGCCCTGGCCAGTCTCGACATCGTGGTCAAGGAAGACCTGCCGGCCAACGCCGGCAAGATGGGCGATTACATGCTCGGCAAGCTGCTGCCGTTCGCCGAACGCTTCGACAGCGTCGGCGAGGTGCGCGGCAAGGGCCTGATGATCGCCCTCGACCTGGTGGCCGACAAGACCACCCGAGAGCCGATCGATCCCATGGGCGGCTACGCCAACCAGGTGGCGCAGATCGCCCGCGACAACGGCGTGATGGTGCGTCCGGTGGGGACCAAGATCATCCTGTCGCCGCCCTTGGTGATCCAGCCGCCGCAGGTCGACGCCATAGTCGCCGCCCTGGAGCTGGGCTTCACCCAGGCCCGGCGCTGAGGCCCCGATAGCCGCTGCCGTGTTCCGCGCCTCCGGGCTCGCGGGACACGGCAGCGGTTTTGTCGGTTGCTTCACCCAACGCCGGCCCGCGCAAACCGTCGCATCGAGCTTTCGCATCGAGCTTTCGCATCGAACCGCCGACGAGCCGGACATAGGTCCATACTGCAGCGCTACCCGTCCCTCTCTTCTGCCCGTTGACGCGAAGCCGTCAGTGTTCGCCAGGAGCCCTTCGATGAACACCGCCCATGAGCTCGGCCAGCGCTGCATCGACGCCTTTACCCGCGTGGTGCCGGCCACCCTGTGCGCCTTCTACCGCATCGATGCCCAGTTGCAGGCCGGGCACTTCTCGCTGTACCACATGAGCCCGCAGATGCATGAGGCCTACCTGCAGCGCTACCGGCACTACGACCCGCTGCGCCCGCGCAACTGCCTGGCGGCCGGGGCGCCGGTACTGTCGCTGCGCATGGGCATGGCCCAGCAGGGGCAGCATGAAACCCGGGTCTACCAGGGGTTCCTGCAACGCCACGGGGTGCTGGATGTGGTGGAGGTCCTTGCCCGCGACGCTTCCGGCCAGCCGATCGCCGGCCTGTCCCTGCTGCGGGATGCCAGCCTGGGGGCCTTCCAGCCCGGCGAACTGGGCACCCTGCATGCCTTGCAGGGGCTGCTGGAAATCGCCGCCCAGGCGCCCTGTTCCGGGGATGACGAGCGCCTCGGCGCCCTGACCCCGCGGGAACGGCAGATCGCCTGGCTGCTGCGCGAGGGCGCCTGCAACAAGACCATCGCCCAGCGACTGGACCTGGGCCTGCCGACGGTCAAGACCCACTTGATCAACCTGTTCCGCAAGGTCGGGGCGAACAACCGCACTGAACTGGTGAGCACGCTGTTCCTGTAGCACCGCCAGGCCTCAACCATCCGGTTGATGGGCAACCAGGGCTTGCGCGCCGAACATGAGGCTCTCCTTCAGCAGATACGAGCCACCCCCATGCAGCGCGATCAGCACACGCAACCCGAATGGATCACCGTCGGCGCCCTGGCCGAAGGCTTCGCCGCCGATAACCATGTCCTGCCCGGCCGCGACGACCTGGCCGGGCGCACCCTGACCCTGCATTTCGCCGATGGCGCGCGGATCGAGCACCGTTTCGGCCCGCAGTCGCTGCATTGGCAAGACGCCGACAGCAAGACCTCTGGCGAAAATATTTATCGAGCTACTTCAATACGTTCCGAGATTTACCTGGTGGACTTTCTCAAGTCACAAAACCAGCAGGTGCACTCGGTGAGCCTGATCCTCGACCTGCGCCAGAACATCTTCACCGCGGTCATCGGCCAGTTGCCAAGCCGGGCGGACACCCAGGTCGACCTGTTCCGCCGCGCCCTCGCCGGTGACGAGCTGACCCAGGTAAAAGCCCGGTTCCTGCAGGGAAGCATCGACACGCCGCCGACCGCCGACACTGCGCGACACTTGCCGACCGACGAACTGGTCGGCCTGCGCAACCACTACCGCTACAGCACCACCGAGGCCTACGAGCACATCTACCTGAACCGCAACTTCTACAGCTGGCAGTGCCTCCAGGGCGTCGAACAGGGCCTGGCAGACACCGATCGCTGTCACTACTACAAGGTCGCCGACCAGCTGTACCTGTTCGTCTGGCGCGAAAAGATCGTGCCGACCCTGGGCCTGGTGCTGATCGACCTGCACGCGGGCCGTACCGACGGCAAGATCTTCGGTTACCAGGGCACGGATTTCGCCGCGCCCAGCAACTTCCCGGTGGGCGCCCTCGCCCAGGTCCTCAACCGCACCACCCACCCCTGATGCCGACTGTAACCCCGTGGCCCTGTAGCCGCTGCCGAGCGCCAGCGAGGCTGCGATCGGCAACGCAGTTGCCGCAAAACCTGAGCTTGCGGTGCTTCAGGCAGAACGTGCTGCCTGGATTACGACCGCTTCGCGCTCGATCGCAGCCTCGCTAGCGCTCGGCAGCGGCTACAGAGCTACAGAGCTACAGAGCCACAGGCCCCGGAACACCACTCCCCCTGTCCCCCTCTTTTAATCCCACAGGACCTCAACCATGACCCTTGGCCTCAACCTCGACCGCGTCGCCAGTTGCTACCAGTCCGAGCTGCAACGGTTCGCCGAACGCCACCCGCGCTCCGCCGACTTTTACCGGGAAAACCTCAAGCACTGGCTCTACGGCGCGCCGTTGCACTGGATGCAGCAATGGCCGGGGCTGTATCCGATCCTGGTGAGCGATGCCCAGGGCGCGACCCTGACCGACTGCGACGGCAACCGCTACGTCGACTTCGCCCTGGGCGATACCGGCGCCATGTTCGGCCATGCCCAGCCGGCGGTGGCCCAGGCCATCGCCCATCAGGCGCGGCACGGCTCCACCCTGATGCTGCCGACCGAGGACAGCCTGTGGGTCGGCCAGGAACTGGCGCGGCGCTTCGGCCTGCCGTTCTGGCAGGTCACCACCTCCGCCACCGACGCCAACCGTTTCGTGCTGCGCCTGTGCCGGATGATCACCGGCCGCGAGAAAGTGCTGGTGTTCAACTGCAACTACCACGGCAGCGTCGACGAGTCCCAGGTCGAGTTCGACGCCAGCGGCCGGATGATTCCCCGCGAAGGCGTGCACGCCAACGGCCTCAGGCACGAGGCCACCACCCGCCTGGTGGAATTCAACGACCTGGCGGCGCTGGAGGCGGCCCTGGCCCATGGCGACGTGGCCGCGGTACTGACCGAACCCTTCATGACCAACGTCGGCATGGTTCCGCCCGCCCCGGGCTTCCATGAGGGGCTGCGCGCGCTGACCCGGCGTTTCGAGGTGCCGCTGATCATCGACGAAACCCACACCATTTCCTGCGGCCCTGGCGGCTACAGCGGTGAACACGGCCTGCAGCCGGACTTCTTCGTGCTCGGCAAATGCATCGCCGGCGGCATCCCGACCGCCGTCTGGGGCGCCAGCCAGGCCATGGCCGAGCGCATCTGGCAGGTGTTGCCACACTTTCAGCCCGGGCAGGCGATCAACCACTTCGGCTTCGGCGGCACCCTGGCCGGCAACGCCTTGCAGATGGCCGCCATGCGCGCCACCTTCAGCGAGGTCATGAGCGAGGCCAACTACGCGCACATGATCGCCCTGGCCGAACGCCTGCGGGACGGGGTCCAGACGCTGATCGACAAGCACCGCCTGCCCTGGCATGTGACACGGATCGGCGCCCGGGTCGAGTACCTGTTCATGGACCACGCCCCGCGCAACGGCGGCGAAGCCCACCACGCTCGCCACGGCCTGATCGAGGCCTACCTGCACCTCTACCTGCTCAACCGCGGGGTATTGCTGACGCCGTTCCACAACATGGCACTGCTCTGCCCGGCCGCCAGTTCCGATGACGTCGACCTGCACAACCGCCTGCTGGACGAGTGCCTGGGCACGGTCGTCGAAGGAGCCAGCCAATGATTCTCGACCTTAGCGGACGTGTCGCCCTGGTCACCGGTTCCGGCCAGGGCATCGGCCGCGCCATTGCGCAGCTCTTCGCCGCCCAGGGCGCCAAGGTATTGCTCGCGACCCGCAGCGAAGCCGCAGGCGCCGAAACCCGGCGCCTGATCCACGCGGCCGGCGGCAGTGCCGAACTGCTGGCCGTGGACCTGGGAACCCGGGCCGCGGCCAACAAGGCCGTCGCCACCGCGCTGAGGGTCTTCGGCGGGCTGGACCTGCTGATCCACAACGCGGCGGTGTTCCCCATGGAAAACCTGCGCGACCTCAAGGACGAGACCCTGGAGGCGACCCTGGCAGTGAACCTCAAGAGCTGCTTCTGGCTGACCCAGGCAGCGCTGCCGGCGTTGTGCCGGGCCGAGCATCCACGGATCGTCATCACCTCCTCGGTGACCGGGCCGCGCACGGCGATCCCCGGGCTGGCCCACTACGCCGCGTCCAAGGCCGGGGTCAATGGTTTCATCCGCGCGGCGGCGCTGGAGCTGGCCGAACACCGGATCACCGTCAACGGCGTCGAGCCGGGACTGATCGCCACCCAGGCCATGGCCAACCTCGGCGACTCCCCGGCGCTGGCCCGCCATATCCCACTCAAGCGCCTGGGCGCCCCGCAAGACATCGCCCACGCCATGCTGTTCCTGGCGTCCGAGCAGGCCGGCTATATCACCGGGCAGACCCTGGTCGTCGATGGCGGCGCCCTGCTGCCGGAGAATGTGCAGTTCACATGACCTCAACCAAGCCAGACACCCTCAGCCACGTCGACGCCGATAGCGGGTAGTGGCTCGCCGTATTCAATGCGCCGTTCGCCGGTACGGCCGCGGCGCCGCATATTGGCAAGCCACCATCGCCCTGCTGGAGCCGCAGCAGGAGCTATTCGAGTTTAAGTGCCCTTTTTGTTCGATGACTCCCCAAATCCCGGTACTGGCCTGCATGGAAGACCAGCGGGTCCGCCTCGCTGTATCGGTATTGTTCGATCTCGCCAATGAAGATCAGGTGGTCGCCGCCCTCGTACTGGGTGACGTTGCGGCATACCAGCACTGCCACCACATCATCCAGCACCGGGGCTCCCGCCTTGCCATAGGAATGAGCTACACCCGCGAACTTGTCAGCGGCTGCCCGTGCGAACTGCTCCGACAAGTGGTGCTGGTGCGCACCCAGCACGTTGATGGCGAAGTGGCTCGCCGAGCAGAAGACCTTAAGGCTCGGTGCCGTGCGTGCCAGGCTCCAGAGCACCAGCGCCGGCGACAGCGACAATGAGGAGAACGAGTTGGCGGTCACACCGACGTTGCGGCCGTCAGCGGTGCGCGTGGTGATCACAGTCACGCCGGTGGCAAACTGCCCCAGCACGTTGCGCAGTTCGCGAACATCTCGGCCCTGGGCCTCGAGCAGAGCGTAAGCCTGGGTTTCGGTGGCAGCATGCATGGTGATCTCTCCCCTCAAGCTGGTTCAGGCGACCTGTTGGCTCACTGCGCGCGATTGCGCGCGCAGCGTGAGTCGAACCAGCGGTGCGGTCAGCGCCGTTGTCACCAGTGCGAACACCACGAGGATCGTGTAGACCCTTGGCGGAAGGATCTGCATCTGCAGACCGATTGACAGGACGATCAGCTCCATCAAACCGCGCGTATTCATCAACGAGCTCACCAGCATCGCATCGTGTGGCGCGAGCCCGGTGGCGCGCGCGCCCAGATAGCTGCCGCCGAACTTGCCGATGAATCCGCCCGCGAGGAATACACCGAACCACATCCATGATGTCGCGTCGTCGATCGTGCCGACCGACGCCTGCAGCCCCGCACAGGCGAAAAACACCGGCATCAGCACAAGCTTGACGAAACCTTCGACGTTGTCGCGCCACTCCTTCGCGACGCCGGGCACGCGCCGCACGAACAGCGCCGCCGCAAGTGCGCCAAATGCGCTATGGAACCCGATCAGCGACGTCGCCAGTGCCGACACCATGACGAAGCAGAACAATACGGCCAGGCGGTCGCGCGTCGCATGCGCAGTCGATGCGAGCCGCACAAGCGTCGGTCGAACCACAAAGCGCACCAGGAGTGCGCACAGCACCAGATACGCGAGCAGGCTGACGAGCATGCGCGCAAATGCCCAGCCAGGCCCGCTCGATAGCGAGGCAATCATTGCCAGCAGCATCCATCCGAGCGCATCCGTCAGTATCGCGGCAGACATTGCCTGCCGTGCACCCACCGTCGCGCTGAGCGCCAGGTCGTCGACGATGCGTGCCATTACCGGCACCGCTGATACCGCCAGTGCGACACCGCAGAAGAGTAGATAGGGCAGCGCCGGCACATCGCTGGCGAGGGTGTCTTTCGAGACGGCGGCGATGATAATGCCGATCGCAACCGGTACGACAAGCCCGCCCGCGGCGATCGCGACGGGCATGCGCCAGCGCTTGCTGCGCAGCGTCTCGCCCAAATCCATATGCAGACCGACCTGAAACATCAGCAGTATCAGGCCGAGTTCGCCGATGTGCGCCATCGCTGACAGCACACCCGGACCGAACAACACGCCGTAGAAACCCGGTGCGACCAAGCCGAACAGCGAAGGCCCCAACAACAGACCGGCCGCGATCTCGCCGACGACCGCGCACTGGCCGAGCCGTTCGGCAATTCGGCCGCAAACGTTGCAGAGCGCGATCACCAGCACGAGTTGCAACAGCCAGATAGTCATGAATACCTCGGAAAGAGCGACACCGCCCCCAAGCGGGTGGCCACGCGCCCAAGCGGGCCCGCCGCGCCGTACGCCGTGATGACCGCGACGCCGCGCGCCAGGTTCGCGAGCACCTGGCGGAACGACGCGGGCGAGACCGGTCCGGCTGCACGCATCACCGCTCACCCGCGACGCGGTCGACCCAGCCCCGGTAGAACCCGCGGTACTTGAGCACGAGCTTGTCGTACTTGCTGTACGCACCACCGCCGTCCGGCTTCATCCCGTTCCAGATTTTGACGTCGTACCCCGCAGCCTGCCTGGTCTGCAACCCGAACAGCACGAAGTCGGTCGCGCGACGCAGGACGCTGCCCACCTTCTTGATCGAGATGAGCATGTGCATGACGTTCTTGCCGTCGCTCACCGGCGTCACACACTGGAGCAGCTTGTATTTGAAATCTCCATCCAGCGCGACGGTCATGACGCACCCGCCGGGGTAGCCATCGAAGTGCAGGTTCATCTGCGACATGTTCAGGCCGAGCGCGCGCGACAACATGCCGAGGGGACCGAAGTAGCGGTCCACGGTGAAGTCGATCCCTGCACCGAACCACGCGCCCGCCCGGGCCAGCGACTCAACCTCCGGCCACTGGCGCCAATCGTCGAAGAGCTTGAGCTCGAAGGCCGAGATCGGCAGCGCGTGCACAGGGGTCGCGTGCTGCGCGTCGTAGAAGTTCTCGACGATCCGCAAGACCGCCGTCGTCGTCTCGAACGCGAAGTGCAGGTGCATAAAGTCGCCGTTGTCGACGTCGGCCGCGGCAATTTCGGGCAGCGGGTGCAGCGGCTGCGGGGAGCCGTACCAGACCCACACGTAGCCGTATCGCTCGACAGTGACCAACGTCGGCTGGCGCGCCCCGCGCGGCACGGGCTCCAGCTGGCGCACCGCCTGGCTGTGGCCGGGGATGTGAACGCACTGGCCCTGCTCGTCGTACCGCCAGTGGTGGAACGGGCACTGGATGCACCCGTCCTTGACCCGCCCGTCAGCCAGGTTCGCGCCCAGGTGCGAGCAGTGTCGGTCCATCACCACGGCCCGCCCCGTCGCTCCGCGCCACGCCACACACGGGCGGCCGAAGAGCGTCAACTCCGTCGGCTTGCCCTTGAGGTCGTCCGAGCGCATCGCGACGTACCAGCTCGCGGCCAGGCGCGTGGTCGCGTCGTACGTCCCCCGGGGAGGCGTCTTGACGCTCACTTGATCCAATTGAAGGTCGTTCATCGCTTTTCTGTCGTCGTCGGCCGACCATTTCTTAGCGCCAGGCCGATGCGGGTGGTGATGTACGCCTTGAGCAGCGCGAACATCGGGTTGTAGTCGAAATACTTCTTCACCGCGGGCGGCGCGCTGGTTTGCGTCCAGTGCATCAGTTTCATCGCCGGCACCAGGCTGTACTTCGAGTTGTTGAGCTGCGGCTTGTCCCCGGTGATGCAGTAGCCGAAGCCGAACATCGGCTTGGCGAAGTCTCGTTCGTCGATGAGGGCGTGAATCCGCGCCGCGGCCTCCCCGGCCGGCTTGCGCCCGGCGCTCACGGCCTCGACCTCGGCTTTGGCATCGTTGAACAACTGGTAGTACTCCTCCATGTCCGCGCACAGGTACCCGAGGTATGGCGGATTGTTGTCGAGGTGATCGAGGTCACCCTCGTCGCGCGAGGCGCGGAACCTGGCGTGGGCTTGCACGAGCCGGAACTGCCCGAGAATTGTGCCGACCGCCCACAGCCTGTGGAATGCGTCCCACAGGCGGAAGTCCGCGAACGCCGTGTAGCAGCAGCTGACGAAGTCGTCGTTGTGGTCCAAAAGCTTCTGCTGCAGGCGCTCGATGTACTCGAAGCGCTCCGGGGAAAAGTCGTCGTCGCGCAGGGCCTTGATGAGGCGCGCCGCGAGCGCGTGGATGGTCACCGCGGTGTTCTCGAGCCCCCTGGAGAAGAGCGGGTCGATGAACCCGTTCGCATGCAGCATCAGGCAGTAGCGGTCACCGACGCAGGCAGTCGACGAGAACTGCAGGCGGTCGGTCTTGACCCAGTCGCGCACCGGCACGGCGTCCCGGAACTGCGCCCCGATACTCGGGAAGCGCGCGAGGAACTCATCGAATTCCTGCTGCGCGGAAATGTCCGTTTTCGGGTAGACACGCGGGTCGAGCTGCAGGCCGACGCTCACCAGGTTGTTGGTCGACCGCGGATGGTTGTTGAACGGAATCACCCAGAGCCAGCCCCCCTCGAACATGTGGTGCAAGGTCCCCTCGTGCCAGCGCCAGCGCTGCCCCTTGACCTTGAAGATGTCGTCGAACGGCTTGACCCCGAGCATGTGCGTGTAGAGGCTGCGCGAGTGCGTCTTGAAACGACACGGTTCTTCGCGGAGATTGAACTTGGTCGCAAGCGGCGCGCGGGGGCCTCCGCAATCGATCATGTACCGGCCGGTGAACCGTTCGCCCTGGGCGGTGGTCACCGCGACGCCGTCTTTATCGGCGTGGTATTCGGTCACGCTAGTCTTCTGGCGGACCGTGCAGCCGTATTTGATCGCGGCTTGCAACAGGTAGGCGTCGACGTCTTGCCGGTAATAGTGGCTCTCCGGCCCCCACGGCAGCTCGGGGATGACGCACTGCGTGAACTCCTTCGGGTCGTGCTCCTGGCCGGGCTTGTGGAACACGAAGCCGAAGTTGCGCTTGATGCCCGTGCTCGACGCGACGTAGCGTTGCGTCGAGTAGAACGACGTGATGTGGTCGAGCTCCGGAATGCCGTAGCGATCAGCGATGATGCGGTTCATCAGGGACGTCTCGGGGATCGACGATTCGCCAATCGTGAACCGCGGGTGCGACGACTCCTCGATGATCAGCACGCGGAACTGTTGTTTGGCCAGGATGGCCCCCATCTGGGTGCCGGACATGCCCGAGCCGAGGATGATCACGTCGAAGTGGTGGCTATCGTGCCCGTTCGCGGAGCTCTTCTGAGTCATGGGGGCTAACTCTCCTTGTTAGATAACACATGGCGCGCGTCAGGATTCGTCGAGCGCGGCGCGGATGCGGGAGCGCGCGGCACACGTCAGCGTGAGTAGGTCACCGAGCATGCTGGGCGCGTATCCCCCGCTGCCGGTCGAGGGGCCGCTTCGCCCGACTTCGTACGCCCGCTCAGCCACTTTGAGGTGAAGTGCCCGGAAGCGCAGCAGAACCTTGAAGACCCGCTCGAGGGCCTCCAACCCGGCCCGGACGGGCTCGCCCCGCGCACCGAGCGCCCGCGCCTCGCCGAGCGCGCGGTCGATGAGCGACGGTTTCCCGGCGAACCGAGCGTAGACCGCCCTGTACGCGGGAAGCACGTAAGGCAGGTACGTCTCCTTGAATTCTCGATAAGCCTGGTCGTCCGATTGCGAGCCCCACAGGACATGCTCCAGCACGAAGAGGGGCATTTCTACGGCACCGGGGCCGAGGTAGCTCTGCCCTCCGACTAGAATCGGTTCGTAGAAAGGGCGCAGCTCATCGTAGAAGACCTGCGGCGAAATGAAGCGGTACGCGTAGACGATCGCTTCGACCATTTTCTGCAGATAGTCTGCTAGCTCGTCGCACCCTGGCGCGAACGCGGGCGATCGCAGGGGCACGTCGGACAGCTCGACGGTCACCGCGATGGCCGCCTCGAGGGCCGCCATCGAGATGCGCACGCTCTCGAGCAGGTGCGCTTCGTCGCGCAGCCCGGTGTAGCTCCGCTGCGCGTCGGCCGCCGCGGGGTTCCAGACCGTCACATGCAGGAGCGTCTCGCGCGGCGGCAGGTCGGTCGCGCGTGCCAGGTCGAGCAGCAACGGCTCAAGCCCGGGCACCACGTCCGCGGGCTCATGTCCGTGCCGCTTGAGCGACCCCAGGAAGAACCCGATGTCCCGCATCGCGGCGGCGGCTTCGACGAAGCCCCAGCCGGAGGGCACGCCGCGCGTCGGGAGGAACTCGCGCAGCAGGCCGACGATGCCGGGCACGTCCTTGTTACGGTTCAAGCCCGGCAGCTGCAGAACGAGCGAGCGCGCCTGCAGCGGGTCGCAGGCCGCCACGGCAGCGTGCGTGGCCGCGAATGCGGATACCCGGTCCAAGGTGCGTTCCACTACAGGATTTCCCGCGCCGCGCGCTTCGGCCCTCGCTGGCTGCGAGACAGCCCCGCATCGCCGTCACGCAGCGACCGCAGGTAGTCGTAGTTCGTCGGCAGGCTTGTGCGCAGTCGCTCGGCCTCGCGCCGGATGCTGGCGAACATCGCCTCGGCCTTCTCGATCGACTCCGGTCGGTGCTGCAACAGCGGCAGCGACCGGTCGGGCAGCATGCCCAGGCCGGCAAAGATGCAGTAGTAGTTGCCGTTCAACCAGAAGTTCTTGAATTCGTAGTCGAAGGTCTCGTAGTACGTGGAATCGTCGAACGACGTGGTGGTCAGCGGCAGCCCCGCCTTGTAGCGCTCAACCTTCTCTTTGATGGCGTCCGAGAGCCGCAGCTCGTGCCGGTTCGCGAGCCAGAACGGGGTGTCTTCGCGCGACGTGGTGAAATAGTGCGCCTGCACGAAATCTCGACAGTCGTCGAACATGTAGACGATCTCGGCGTTGAATGCGTCTCTCAACCGCGGGTCGAACGTGGTGTCGGGGAAATGCTTCACGAGCTGGTAGAGCGCCGCGTAGATGAAATAGATTCCCGTCGATTCCAGGGGTTCCAGAAAGCACGACGACAGCCCGATCGAGACACAGTTGTTGACCCACGCCCGCTTGTTGCGCCCGACCCGGAACTTGATCTGGTTGAGCGGCTGATTGTCCGAGAGGCCCCAGAGGTTGAGGAAGTCGGTGGTGGCCTGGTCGCGCGAGGTGAACTTGCTGGAGAAGACGTAGCCGCTGCCGAACCGGCCCAGCATCGGAATCTTCCAGGTCCACCCCGAGTTCATGGCAATCGCGGAGGTGTATGGCTCGACCCCCTCGTGCGCGTCGTCGTTGGGCACGGCGCTGGCGACCGCGCTGTCGCACAGCAGGTAGTCGGACATGTCGATGAAGGGTTCCTTCAGGGCCTGATTGATCAGCAGCCCCCGCATGCCGGAGCAGTCGATGAACAGGTCTCCCTCCAGTGTCCGCCCCTCCTTGGTGAGCAGGCTGGAGATGTAGCCGCGTTCGTTTTGCTTAACCTCCACGACCTCGTCGACCACGCGGTTCACCCCGCGCTCGACAGCCCAGCGCTTCAAGAAGTCGGCCACCAGGTGCGCGTCGAAGTGCCACGCGTGGGACATCTGGCGGGTGCCGTCGGGCAGGCACGGTGCCAGCTTGCCGTCGAGCGCCCCGGGCTGCGGGTAGCACGCGTACTCCATCGACTGCTGGAAGCCCTGTTCGCGCTTGCGCAGCCAGTAGTGGGTAAGCGGCACGCCGTCGCAGTTCGGCACGCTGCCGAACAAATGGTAGAAGTGATCGTCGCGCGATGGGTGGGGAGACTTTCGCCAATTCACGAACTTGATCGCGGCCTTGAACGCGCCGTTCACTTGGGGCATCCACTCCCGCTCCGGTATCCCGAGGAAGTCGAAGAACACCTTCTGCAAACTCGGGATGGTCGCCTCGCCCACGCCGATCCGGGGGATGGCGGCAGACTCGATGAGCGTAATGTTCGCCTGCTGCTGGAGCGCCCGGACGAGGTACGAGGCGGCCATCCAGCCCGCAGTGCCGCCGCCCACGATGACGATATTCTTGATCGGCTTGTTCATAACACTCCTTGTTCAAGACGGACTGCCTGTGACAAGGCCGCCAGTCTCCGTGCATCCATGCAAGGGGCACATCAATGTGCTTGGGAGATTTAGACTCTAGCCGGCCGGGAAAGCGAAGCAAATTCCGTTTCCGAATTAACATTCGAGGGTTAAAAGGCATTTGCTATAAAAGGAGGGTTTTGCGTAGTTTTTGCGGCTGATCAGTCCGCCGCTATCGCTGAAAAAATCTCGATGACTCAGTGCATCAGCCCTTCCATGAACCCCGCCACGCGGGTGGCCAGCCGGCGGCGCCAGGGCGGCGTGGCCGGGTTGGCCAGGATCCGGTCTTCATGGACGAAGCTGCGAATGATCGCGTTGTAGCCCAGCCAGCGGCAGGGTTCCGGCTCCCAGGCGCGCAAGGCGTCGAGGCCGCCCTCGGGGATCACCCAGGGCTGGCGGGTCAGTTCGCTGTCGCGGCCGAGGATGAGCTCGGCCAGGGTCCGCCCGCCCAGGTTACTGGCGCCGACGCCTTCGCCGCCATAGCCGCCGGACAGCGCGATACCGCGCCGACGGTCGCAGAGCATGTGTGGCTTGAAGTGCCGGGACATGCCCAGGTTGCCGCCCCAGGAATGGCTGATCCGGACGTTTTTCAGTGACGGGAACAGTTCGCCGAACAGATAGCGCCGCAACTCGAGCTCATCGCGGCTCAGCTCGAAGTCGTGGCGCAGCTTGCCGGCGAACTGGTAACCGCCGCGGGCCCCGAACACCAGGCGGTTATCCGCGGTGCGCTGGCCGTAGGTGACCTGGCGGCTGCTTTCACTGAACGCCTGGCCCTGGCTCAGGCCGATCGCGTCCCAGGTTTCGGCCGACAGCGGCTCGGTGGCCACCAGCAGGCTCTGTACCGGCAGCTGATAGCGGCCCAGGGGCGGCAAGGTCACCGAATAGCCCTCCACCGCCGGCACCAGCCACTGGCAGCGCACCCGGGCCCGCGCGGTCTGCAGGCTGCCGGACTGCCAATGGGTGACTGGGCTGTCTTCATAGATCGGCACGCCCAGGCGCTCCACCGCCCGCGCCAGGCCGCGCACCAGCTTCGCCGGCTGGATAGTCGCGCAATGCGGGGCGTAAATGCCGCCGTAGGCGTTGGCCACGCGGATCTGCCGGGCCAGTTGCTCGGGGTTCAGCCAGCGGTAGTCGCGTTCGTCGAGCCCCTGCCTGTAGAGCCGCTCCAGATAACGACGCTGGTGGACGGCCTGCTCGGGATAACGCGCGGCGCAGTACAGCACCCCGCCCTTGCGGTAATCGCAGTCGATCGCTTCACGTTCGAGGACCTTGGCCACTTCATCCGGAATACCGTGCAGCAGGTCGAACGAGGCGCGGCGCTGCTCGACGCCCAACCCGGCCAGCAGGCGGTCCTCCCCCAGCAGGTTGCCCATCAGCCAGCCGCCGTTGCGCCCGGAGGCACCGAAACCGGCGGTCTGCGCCTCGATGATCGCGATGTCCAGCTGCGGTGCCAGGCGCTTGAGGTAATAGGCGGTCCACAGCCCGGTGTAACCGGCGCCGATGATCGCCACGTCGACCGCCAGGTCCTGCTCCAGCGCCGGCCGGGCCAGTAGCGGCTCGTCGAGCTGATCCATCCACAAACTGATGTTGCGCCACGCTGGCATACCCTGACTCCGCCATCTGTACTTCGATGGCGGCGATCCTAGTGCCTGGGTTCAGGGATTGTCTTGCGCGCGTGCACGCAAAGAAATTTGCCGGGCATAGGCTTTGGGCGACAGGCCCGTGTGCTGGCGGAAGCAGCTGTAGAACGCCGACAGCGAGTTGAAGCCCGCGGCGAACGCCAGTTCGTCGATGCGTACCGGGGGCACGGCCTGGTCCAGCGCCGCCAGCAGGTGCTGCAGCCGGGCCTGGTTCACGTAGCGATAGAAACTCTGGCCCAGCACCTGGTTGAGCAGGTAGGAGATCTGGTTGCGGCTGTAGCCACACTCGCGCGCCACTCGCTGCAGGTCCAGTTCCGGGTCGAGGTAGGGTTGCTGGCGCTCGAAGTACTGTTGCAGGTCGTCGGCCATGAAGCTTAGTTGCCGCGGCGACAGGCCCAGGCGGCTGGCCGCCGGCCGCGCGCCGCCAGCGGCCTTGCCCTGTGCCGGCTCGCGCACCAGCGAGGCGTATTCATTGACGCGCCAGATCAGGCCATCGCGCACGGTGATCGCCTCGCTGGCGCGAAACGACACCAGGCCCTGCCCGCCACGCAGCGTCACCTGGTACTGGATGAACGCGGTGTCGCCATCCAGGCGGATGCGGTCGCTGTGTTCCAGGGCTTCGTCGGGCGCGCGCGGCATGCTGTTGCGCACGTATTCGCGCAACTCTTCCAGCCCCAGGGTGCGGTTCTGGAAGAAGTCGTGGTACTGGATGTGCGGGTGGTACAAGGCCATGACGCCATCGAGGTCGCGGTGCTTCCAGCACAGGTGATAGCGCATCACGGTCTCGCCCGTGGCCTGGGTTTGCGCCGGGCCATCATCGAAGGCGGACATAGGGTACTCGGAGCCTGAAAAAGCGCAGCTTGCCGAAGATCGGCGAATGCTTCAACGGCCCGTGGATACTGGCGTTTTGCCAAAACCCGGGCCGGAAATGACCTGCATCAAAAAAGTGCGAGCCAATCGCCAAACGGCCTGAAAAAAAGCCATTGCCTGTCATGAGCCGGTGCTATTTTTAAAAGCTCCACAGGTTGGGCCAACGAAGGCCTTTCCATACCTACCGCGAGCACAAGGAAGCGCTCTATGAATCAAGGTGGGCAACCCATGACCAGAGTCTGCGCCAGTAAAGTCACCTTTCCCAACGCCTGCCAGCTGATGCGCTGGCATTTTCACCCCATGGGCTTCGAGGCCAGCATGGACGCACCCGGTAGCATGATCGCCCGGCTCTTCGACCGTGCCAGCGGCGAAACCATGATCGCCATCGCCGGCATTCCCTGCGCCACGGTGATGAACGCCGCCGATGTCGAACGAATAATCGAGGCCGTGGAAGACGAACTGGAAGCCTTCATGCCGCCACTCGCCTTGAAGGCCTGACGCCCCAGGTCGTATTCAAGCCCGCCCCGTCGCGGGCTTTTTCATGCCCGCAGATCGGCGAAGAACGGCTTGCCCCGCGGAACCCGGTCCGATGCCTTGGGCGCGTTGGCCGCCTGGGTGTCCAAACTGTCGACATACCAGTAGCAGTGGGTGACTGCCCGGGTGATGCCGACATAGGCCAGGCGCAGGGTTTCGTCTTTCTGCGCGCTGTCGTAGGGCTCGCTGTCGCCGTCCTTGCCCAATCCGGCCATGCGATAGACCTGGTTCTTGTAGGGCGAGCTGGTGAGATGCTGGCAGTCGCCCAACAGGAAAACCGCGTCGGCCTGCAGGCCCTTGGCGCTGTGATAGGTCAGTTGCTTGAGGCGTCGCTCCTCGGTCGGCAACCTAGAATCCACATTAACTATCGGTAAAATATGCTGCTCAATCAAAGACTTATCGATACTTTTTCGAAACAACATCAAGATCGAATCGCCCTTCCGATAATGCTCCGCCAGGCGCGCCGCCAACCCCGCATCGTCCCGGTCCAGCACGGCCACCGGCAGCGCCTCCTTCGGTGCGCCGCAGGCCTTGGCCTTCTTCCCGGCGATCGCCGGCGCGGCGCGGACGATATGCTCCGCCGCATCGATGATGTGCTGGTGGCTGCGATAGTTCTCGCTGAGCATCACCCGGGTGGTGGCCGGCGATGGGAACTCCTGGTTGAACTCCATGAAGTACTTCGGCGAACTGCCGCGCCAGCCGTAGATCGATTGCCAGTCGTCCCCTACGCAGAGCAACGAGGAACGCTGCGCGCCGCGGCCGACATGCATCGCCGGACCGCGGCTGCGGATCTCGCGCAGGCTGGCGCGGACCCAGGAGACGATCTGCGGCGAAACGTCCTGGAATTCATCGATCATCAGGTGCGACATCGGCCGCAACCGCTCATCGCTGAGCAGCTTGAAGTTCTCCGGCGTGTTCTCGCCGAACAGCGCGAACATGCGGTTGTAGCTCATGATCGGCGGCGACTGGTCGAGCAGATGATCGTCCAGCGCCCGCCAGAACAGGCTCAGGGCCTCGAAGAAGTAACGGTCCGGATCGTCCCGGGGAAACACCATCTGCCCCACGGCCACCGCCACCTCCAGCCCGAGGTTCTCGATAAACCCCGCCGCGGCGACAAAGCAGTCCAGCAACGGCGCCGAAGCCAGCTCGCCCTTGACCTTGTAATCGAAGCCCGGCCCGGCGCTGGCATCGCCGGCCAGGGAGGACAAAGCGCGCTTGGCCGACTCATAACTATCAAGCCAAATCAAAGGCTTACGACAGAAAGCTTGAAACAAGGTGCGTTTTACCGCCCATTCGGCACGCACCGAAAGCTTGGACCCGGGCCGGCTCAGCTGGGGGTTTTCCCGGGGATCGAAGCCCAGCACCACCCAGGCATCCAGCTCGGGGACGTAGCCATGGCAATGGAACTGCGATCCGTTGATTTCGAGCGTCTGCCGGTTCGGTTCGATCCCCTTGATCGGCCAGGCCCCGGCACGAAACCACAGGTCTTCCAGGGTGTCGCACAATTCCTCGTCGCGCTTGGCGGCCAGCTCGGTCACCGCCATGCGTTTCTGCACATCCGGGTGGTCGCGCTCCAGCTCCTTGAGCTGCAGGGCATGGCGCAACAACGGCTTGATCGCCTCGCGAAAGCGCCCGTCGCGCTGGTACAAGGCGTGATAACAGGCGTTCAGGTGCTTGCGCTGGGCGTCGTTGATGCGCAGATCGAAAGGGTTGCTGTCGACGTCCAGCTCCCCGGCCACCGCTCCCTCGCTGAGGTTCTCGAACGCCTGCAGGCGCTCGAAGCCCGGCAGGCTGCGCACCATCGGCAGGATGCGCGAATGGAAGGTGCGCACCAGTTCCCGCGCCTCCTTGAGCCCCAGGGGCCGGCCCCAGAGCGCGAAGACTTCCATCAGCTTGCGAATGAAGTCCTTGCGCGACTCCCGGGTGAAGGTCACCACGGTCATCGAGTCGAGTTCGAAGCCCAGGTAATGAGTGAGCAGCAGGATTCGCAGCACCAGGGAGGTCGATTTGCCCGCCCCGGCCCCCGCGATCACCGAGGTCGACGGGGTTTCGCTGAAGATCATCTTCCATTGCGCAAGGCTGGGCTGGGCATGGGCCGGCAGCAGGCGGGCCACGTCGGCCTTGATGCGTTTCTTCAACTCGGCCGTCAGCGGCAGGCGCCAGTCGTCGAAGAGCTGGTCGTCCACCCCGGGCGCCGGATGCTCGGTGCTGCGGCTGTCGCGAATCAACAGCACCTGGCGGCCCTGCTCCAGGCCTTCGGCCTTGCCCTCCCGGAATCCGTACTCCACCCCCGCGGTGTGCCCACTGCGAAAACCGTCCGCCTGGCCGTGCAGCCAGGAGGCGCGATGCTGGGCGCGCAAGCGGCTGAGGCCGAGACCGAAGAACCGCGCCGCCAGGCGCTTGAGCAGCGGCATGTCGGCCAGGAGCAAGAGTTCGGGAGGAAGATCGGGGGTGTGTTGCGTCACGCTGACTCCAGGGTGTGAGGCTGTGGCTGCGAAAGAGAGAGGGCGTCTATGGTCGCCTCATTTGCCGGGCAGTTCTAGTTAAATGCTTACAGGTCATTCACTTAAGCGATGAACTGAAGGTAGAACCGCCCAATAAAACATCAACTTATTGGATAGGATTGCCGCAGTTTTTGCGCTTTTTATCGATGTATGGCTGATAGATGATGGCTGCCATCAATCACCGGTCTCGTTCTGTGGCCCTTTATACGGGCCCCATGGCGAACCCTGGCAGGAGACGATCATGCTTGAACTCAGACCTTTCAAATCCCTGGGCGGCGCCCACCATGGCTGGTTGGATGCCCACCACCACTTTTCGTTCGCCGAGTACTACGACCCCAAGCGCATGAACTGGGGCAACCTGCGCGTGTGGAACGACGACGTGATCGCCCCCGGCACCGGCTTTCCCCAGCATCCGCACCGGGACATGGAAATCATCACCTACGTCCGCGAAGGGGCCATTTCCCACCAGGACAACCTCGGCAACAAGGGCCGCACCGAGGCGGGCGACGTGCAGGTGATGAGCGCCGGCACCGGGATCGCCCACAGCGAGTACAACCTGGAAGACGTCGAAACCAGGATCTTCCAGATCTGGATCATCCCCAACGAGGCCGGCTCCGCACCCTCCTGGGGCGCCAAGCCGTTTCCCAAAGGCCAGCGCGAGGGTTTCGTGACCCTGGCCAGCGGTAAGCACGGTGATGACCAGAGCCTGCGGATTCGCGCCGATGCGCGGCTGGTGGCCGCCAACCTGAAAGCCGGCGAGTCCGCCGAATACCCGCTGGACGCGGGGCGCCGCGCCTATCTGGTGCCGGCCACCGGGGTGATTGAAGTCAATGGCTTGCGCGCCGAAGCTCGAGACGGTGTCGCCATCGCCGAGGAGCGCCTGCTGCGGGTCACTGCCATCGAGGACAGTGAAGTGGTCCTGGTGGACCTGGCTTGATCCGCTTCTGTAGGAGCGAAGCTTGCTCGCGATGGGCTGTTGGGAAGCCCGATTGAGTTCCAGCTGAAGATAGCTGTCGCTCGAACGAAAGCTATCGCGGGCAAGCCTCGCTCCTACAGGACGAGGCGGCAGTAAAGCAATAAAAAAGGGGGCGACCGTCTGGTCGCCCCCTTTTTTGTTTCACGATGACTCCAGCCCGGTAGTTCGCTGGACTGCGACGTAGCCCGATACAACAGGTTTATCAATAGCTTACGCGCGTCCATCATATGCCGGTGCTTTCTGAAACTTGACCCGGTTCTCCCTCGCGCCGCTCCTATCTGGCTCCTGGAATCCGGGTCGTTCCAAGGAGTCATCATGGCAAAGATCAAGCTCACCAAGACCGCCGTAGAGTCGGCGCAACCCCAGGCGAAGGACATCGAACTACGGGATACCGTCGTGCCCGGCTTCCTTTGCAAGATTACCCCGACGGGACGCCGGGTGTTCATGCTCCAGTACCGCACGAACTCTGGCCAGCCCCGCAAGCCCTCGCTGGGACTCTACGGGGAGCTAACCGTCGAACAGGCGCGGGTCAAAGCGCAGGACTGGCTGGCCGAGGTTCGCCGGGGTGGTGATCCCGGCGGTGCCAAGGCCGAGGCGCGCAAGGCGCCCACGATGGCCGAGTTGTGCAAAAAGTTCATGGAGGACTACTCCAAGAAGCGCAACAAGGTCAGCACGCAGGACGGCTACCAGGGCGTCATCGACCGCAACATCATCCCGCTGCTGGGCCGCAAGAAGGTGCATGACGTGAAGCGGCCCGACATTGCGGGGCTCATGGAAAAGCTGGCCTACAAGCCGACCGAGGCCAACAAGACCTTCGGCGTGCTGCGCAAGATGTTCAACTTGGCCGAAGTCTGGGGCTTCCGCCCGGACGGTACGAATCCGTGCCGCCACGTCCCGATGTACCCGCCGGGCAAGGAAACCCGGCTCATCGTGGACGAGGAAATGGTGCGGATCTTCCGCCAGTTGGAGAAACTGGAGGCGGAGGGGCTGGAGAACTACGTCATCCCGTTGGCGATCCGGCTGCAATTCGAGTTTGCGGCGCGGCGCTCCGAAATCTGCCCGCTCGAATGGAGCTGGCTGGACTTCGAGAACCGGCGCGTGGTGTGGCCCGACAGCAAGGTTGGCGGCATTTCCAAGCCCATGAGCGAGGAAGCCTATCGGCTGCTTTCGACGGCGCCGCGTCTGGAAGGCTGCCCTTACGTCCTGCCGTCGCCGAACGACCCGGCCAAGCACCTGACCTTTGGCGAGCACTATGGCGGCTGGTGCCGGACGCTCAAGGCCGCCAGCGTGCCGCACGTAGGCACGCACGGCATCCGTCATCGCTCGACCACCGACATTGCCAATTCCGGTGTGCCGACCAAAGTGGGAATGAAGCTGACGGGCCACAAGACCGTGGCGATGTTCATGCACTACGTCCACACCGAGGACAAGCCGGTGCGCGAGGCGGCCGAGCTGGTGGCCAGCCGCCGCCAAGCCATCACGGGCGCGCGGCAGCTTGCGGAGGCGGTGGCATGAACGGGCGCCGGCCATCAGCAGCATCGCTCGCAGCGCCCGCGGCGCTGCTGGGCGACATTCGGGCACTGATCGAGGCGGCGCGCAAGCGCGCCGCCTCGACGGTGAATAGCGAGCTTACGATGCTCTACTGGCGCATCGGCCAACGCATCCACACGCAGGTCTTGGACAGGCGCCGGGGCGCCTACGGCAAGGAAGTTCTGCCCACCTTGGCTGCGCAGTTGGTGGAGGAGTACGGCAGCAGCTTTGCAGAGCAGAACTTGCGCCGCATGGTGCAGTTCGCCGCCACCTTCCCCGACGAGCGAATTCTCGTATCACTGATACGAGAATTGAGCTGGACGCACTTCATCGCCCTGATGCCGCTGAAAGACCCGCTCCAGCGGGACTACTACGCACAGATGGCCAGCACCCAACGCTGGAGCGTGCGGACGCTGCGCGAGCGTATCGACTCGATGCTGTACGAGCGCACGGCGCTTTCCCAAAAGCCGGAAGAAACCATAGCGCAGGAGTTGGCGACCCTGCGCGATGCGCAGCGCATGTCGCCGGCCCTGGTCATGCGCGACCCGTACATCCTCGACTTCCTGGGCCTGCGGGACACTTGGCAGGAAGGCGACTTGGAAGCGGCGATCATCCGTGAAATGGAGTCCTTCCTGCTGGAGCTGGGCGCGGGCTTCTCATTCGTCGCCCGGCAGAAGCGCATTCCGATCGACGACGAGGATTTCCACCTTGACCTTCTGTTCTACAACCGCAAGCTGCGGCGGCTGGTTGCGGTGGAGTTGAAGGTAGGTGACTTCAAGGCGGCCTACAAAGGGCAGATGGAGCTTTACCTTCGGTGGCTAGACAAGCACGAACGGGAGCCGGAGGAAGCCTCGCCGCTCGGGATCATCCTTTGCACCGGCAAGAAGCGCGAGCAGATCGAATTGCTGGAGCTGGACAAGTCCGGCATCCACGTTGCCGAGTATCTGACCGCCTTGCCGCCGAGGGGCGTGCTGGTGGAGCGGCTGCAACAGGCAACGCAACGGGCGCAGTTGCAAATCGAGCAGCGCAAGACGGACAACGAGTAGTCCTGTCCCAAGCAGTCGGGCGTCCCGGCGTGCCGCCGTCGCGCTGTCGTGCTGCGCATCGAGCTTCGCTGCGCGAGTCTCGCCCCTGTCGGGCTTCCATCACTGACGCCTCCGTCCCGGCTCGTTGATCCGGGCCTGCGCGCTCCGCTTGCCAAAAATCGACTCTGTGCAGTGGGCGGGTGTGGGCGGTCTTGCTGTTCCCTTCACCGTATCACGGCGTTCTCGCCGTCAAGGGCGGCGCGCGCCATGCGCGCTTGCGTCCTGGCGGCCGTCTGCGACCCCTGACTGCTTGCGCTGCGCCGTGCTGCCGCCGGTTCCGGGCAATTCCGCCCGAGCAACCGGAGCACGATCATGTCGCAACTGTCCTTTCCCTCGTTCGATTCCTGTCTGCTGGTGCGCGACGCGCACGGGCGCTATCTACCGGCATCGGCCGACGACATTCTGGAAGCTGCGCGCCAGGTCATTGACCGGAAAATGCAGCGCGGAGCAGAGTTCACTTCGCCGGCGGCGGTCAAGGAATACTTGCGTACAAAGTTGGCCAGCTTCGAGCATGAGGTGTTCGTAGTGCTGTTCATGGATACGCGCCATCGTCTGATCGAATACAGGGAGATGTTCCACGGCACTATTGACGGTGCGTCGGTGTATCCGCGCGAAGTGGTCAAGGAGGCGCTGCGGCTCAATGCGGCGGCGGTCGTCGTTTCGCACAACCATCCGAGCGGAAACCCCGAGCCGAGCGCGGCTGACCGGGCGCTGACCCAGCGGCTCAAGGAAGCGTTGGGTCTGGTGGACGTGCGCGTGCTCGATCACATCATCGTTGCGGGCAACGAAACGGCATCGTTCGCCGAGCATGGGCTGATCTAGCCCAAGGGGCTTCGGCCCCTTTTTGCTGCGCCTGGTGGCATAGCTATGGCCCTCGCGGCCTGATGCTCAGGCCGTCGCAACCTGAATCATCTCGTCGTAATGTTTCTTGTCCACCTCTTCCAGCCACTGGAAGATGTTCCCGATGACGCTGTGGCTTTCGCCTGCCAAGTTTTCTGCGGATTCCTCTGTTATCTCAATAACGTCGCTATGTGAATACTTATTGATAAAGCGGTAGATTTTTTCTTTAAGCTCTGGTGTCGTGATGGTGCAATCTTTTAGGCCAGCCTCCATCAATTGACTAATGTCGCTTCGCCGCCTTGGATATTTGAAGGTAAAAAACGATTCAACAAGCTTTCGGGCGAGGTTGGCGGTCAAGAACGCCTCATCTCGATTGAGTGTCGTGTGCGCCCTATATTCGTAAAGCTTCTTGAAGATATAGTGGTACTCGGAACCGTAGTTCTTGAGTGAGTCGTCGGCATCCACAAGTAGGGAGTGACGAGGGGAGCCAGGTGGCGCATCCAGGCGATAAAAGAAGCAATTCTCGGCGTTGCCTTTTTTGACTCGATTCCTATTGGTGCCAGTGAACCAGTCTCTCACTAGCTTAAAGTAAGTGAAGTTGTGAGTCAGCACAAAAAGTTGCTTGGCTTCAGTGCATTGCGTTCTCAAAAACGAGTAGGCGTGAAACAAGTGATTAGAATCAAAGCTTGAGACCGGATCGTCAACGACGACGATCGTATCCTTGATGTTATTTCCATTTTCTTTGAGCTTCGTGATGAATGAATCGCCCCTAGTTTCGTAGACACCTCCAGGCCTCATAATACGGCCCATTAGGAGGTGCCATGAGCAACCCGCGTTATCCCGAAGAATTCAAAATCGAAGCCGTCAAACAGGTGACCGAGCGAGGTCTGCCGGTGGCTGAGGTAGCTGCTCGCTTGGGCATGTCGACCCACAGCCTGTATGCCTGGGTGAAGCGCTACAGCAAGCCCCAAGAGCAGCGAGCGCAAGAAGACGATCAACACGCTGAGTTACGTCGCCTGCGTGCCGAACTCAAGCGCGTGACCGAAGAGCGAGACATCCTAAAAAAGGCCGCCGCGTACTTTGCCAAGGAGTGCGGCTGAAGTACGCCTTCATCAATCAGTTATCCGCAGACTATTCGGTTCGCCGCCTGTGCCTGACCCTGAAAGTACATGCCAGCGGTTACTACGCTTGGCTGGCAGAGCCGAACTCGGCACGAGCTAAGGATGATCAGCGGCTGCTGAGTTTGATCAAGCACTCCTGGTTAGAGAGCGGTGGAGTCTATGGCTACCGCAAAATCCATGACGACCTGCGTGAGCTTGGAGAACAGTGCGGCAGGCATCGCGTTGCTCGACTAATGCGCCAGGAAGGCCTGCGTTCGCAGACGGGATATCGGCGGCGTCCAGGACGTTATGGCGGCAAGCCTCCAGCGGCCTCACCGAATCATCTTGAGCGTCGATTCAATGTCACCGAGCCCAACAAAGTCTGGGTTACGGACATCACCTACATCCGCACCTATGAGGGTTGGTTATTTTTGGCGGTGGTGCTCGATCTGTTTTCGCGGCAGGTAATCGGTTGGTCGATGAAGCCACAGATGACCAGCGATTTGGCTATTGATGCATTGCTGATGGCGGTTTGGCGGCGTAAGCCAAACCAAGAGGTGATGATTCACTCAGACCAAGGTAGTCAGTTCAGCAGCGGTGACTGGCAGAGTTTCCTGAAAGCCAACAACTTGCTTGGCAGCATGAGTCGACGTGGCAACTGCCATGACAATGCGGTGGCGGAAAGCTTTTTCCAGCTGCTGAAGCGGGAGCGGATCAGGCGAAAGATCTACAGCACCAGGCAGGATGCTCGCGCTGATGTTTTCGATTACATCGAGATGTTCTACAACCCAAAACGCCGGCACGGTTTCAACAATCAGCTGTCGCCGGTAGAGTTTGAAAAGCGCTATTTCCAGAGCCTGGAGAGTGTCTAGAAAACCTGGGGCGATTCAGAAATAGACAAATGCAATCGCAGTCTTCTCACCTTCGCTCAAATTCCCATCGTGCTCACCAACCCCGTTTCTGATGATCTCATAGCCTTTCTTCTTCTGATTGAAGTTCAGGCAAAGCTCAGAGCGGCCAATGAAGCGATGCAGGATGTCATTGAACTCCTTTGCCCCGACCGTTTCATTCGAGAGCGCCGCTTCTATGGCTCCGACCTCTAGACTAATTTTTTCAATTTCCTTATGGTCGTTCTTTGCTTCTGACTCAAGGTCATTGCACTTCTTCTCACTTCCAGCATAGTCAAACTCTTGCACCTCAGCCGCAGCAAAGTGAAGCTCCAGTGCCACCTTGCTTTTTGAGGTCTCAGATTTGAAATTTGAAGTCTTATTGTTGTGCTTTCCAACGAGAGCAACAATCGACTTCAGGATGTCATTGAAATTGGTGACATCGTCTTCAACCACATCCGAGATCTGAATGTCTGTCTTCCCAGGGTCTGTGATCTTGGCCTTCAGGGCTTCCCGCCAGGCGTCCATTTGCTGGTCGATCTTTTCAGCAGCAGTTGCGTAGTCCTTTTGAAGCTTTTCTGCCTCGGCCGATAGTTCTTTATAAAACTCGGTCGATGCGGGAAACTGATTAGCTGGAGCGCCTTGAGATTCAATCCATGTCGCCGCATTCTGAAGTCGGCTCTGAAACTCCGTGAACTCCTTGCTGAAGTGGGCAGCAAGCGCCTCGGCACGAAGCTGGGCGAACGGAGAGCCGCAGAACTCGCAGGATTGCGAGTCGTGGTTTTTATGGATTTCCAAGCCTGCTTGAACCCATTCGCGGATGTCCGGGTTATCGGTAAGCCGCTGGATTGCTTGATTGACCGCCGTAGTCCCAATCAAATCTCTGATGCGGCCCGCCGCTTTCTTAAAGTAGTCCGGCTCAATGGCCGTTGAGGCGAAAGCAATGCTTGGAAGCTGATCTGGCTTGGCGGCATTCGTAAGGTCGATAACCCTCTCATCTGGAAGAACCGACTCCGCCTTGATAATTGTCTCGCCGTTATTCTGTATGAAGTTGGAGAGCTTGCGGCGGTCGTAATTCAAGTAATAACTGTCGCTCGTATCAATCGCCTGAAGTCCAAGCTTCATTTTCTTGGCAGCATTGGTCAGGAACTTCTCTAATGCCTCACGCTGCTTCTTGATATCGCTTTGCTTGTCGTCGTGAGCCTTCTTTTTCGACTGAAGCTCGCTCTTCAGCTTCTCCAGCTTCTGCAAGTCATCAATCTTCTCTTTCGCAATAAGAAGGATGCTCTTTACGGATTTGTCCCAATCAATGTTCTCATGCACGAAGCGTTGATTGAAAACATGAATATTCAATTGGGATGAGTGGAGTGTGGATTCCGTGATCGTTGAGCCATCCTCCAGAACTACTGAAAATTGGCCCGTGCTGAAGCGGGGAACCATCGAGCGAAGCTCAAAGCAAGAGAATAGATTCGATAACGTTGACTTGCCTGTTCCATTCCAACCATAGACCAGGTTGTACCGGCCGAACTTTTGGATCTTCGTTCCATTGAAGTCGCTGAAGATTCCGAACTGTTTGAGGCGGTTGATGCAGACAATCATCTCTAGATCTCCGTGTTCTTGCTTTCCCATCATTAGCTTGCGAAACAAATGGTAAACGAAGAGTCCTCTTGCGTCTCCGCTTCGCGGATCGCGCTGCTCCAGGTTCGCTAGTCGCTCATCCCTGGCGGGACTGGCTTCGCCAGCCTTCCGCATCGCTGACGCCTACGGCCCGGCTTCCAGCTTCGGGCCTGCGCGCTTCGCTTGCGTGCGGTCAGCACAAAGGGATGGCCGTTGCCTTGTCCAGCCGTCTCCCCTGACTTCATCACCTTACCCGCGACCGTAGCCCGCGCCCGTGTGCCGTCAAGGCGCGCAGGGCCGTGTCCTCGGCTGCGCCTGCGGGCCGCACCCACCCTGCGCTTGGCTCCTTGACGGCCCCCGTCCGCGCGCTCCTTTGGCCGCGGGCGATGAACTCAGGAAAGACGGTGGCAACAGGGCCAACCGGGTTCCTCGTGCCGACCGCACCAAACAGCCGAAAGGCTGGGCTCCGAATCTAGAAATCCGGTGTGCGGTGTGAACAGCAAACCTCTTTTGTCAGGAGAAAGACCATGCAACTCGCATCCCGTTTCGCTTTCCGCTCCCCCTCGCTGCGCAGCGATTACCCGCTGTCCGACGACCAGATTCACCGCGTGGCCCCGTCCATCTTCGCGGATGCCCCGCACGAGAGCCGTTCGCAGCGGTACGCCTATATCCCCACCGCCGCCGTGCTGACCGAGCTTCGCAAAGAAGGCTTCCAGCCTTTCATGGTGACGCAAACCCGCGTGCGCGACGAAGGCAAGCGCGAGCACACCAAACACATGATTCGCTTGCGCCATGCCAGCCAGATCAACGGCGCGGAGGCCAACGAAATCGTGCTGCTGAACTCGCACGACGGCACCAGCAGCTATCAGATGCTGGCCGGAATGTTCCGGTTCGTGTGCAGCAATGGCCTTGTTTGCGGCAACACCGTGGCCGATGTGCGAGTGCCCCATAAAGGCGACGTGGCCGGTCTGGTCATTGAGGGCGCTTACGAAGTCTTGAGCGGTTTCGATCGGGTGAAGGAATCGCGCGATGCCATGCGCGGCATCACCTTGGACGATGGCGAATCCGAAGTGTTCGCCCGCGCCGCGCTCGCCCTCAAGTACGACGACCCCGACAAGCCCGCGCCCATCACGGAATCGCAAATCCTGATGCCGCGCCGCTTCGACGACCGCCGCCCCGACCTGTGGAGCGTGTTCAACCGCACCCAAGAAAACCTGACCCAAGGCGGGCTGCGTGGCCGCAGCGCCAACGGGCGCCGACAGCAAACCCGCCCGGTGCAGGGCATCGACCAAAACATCCGACTGAATCGCGCCCTCTGGCTGCTGGCCGATGGCATGCGCCAGTTGAAAGCCTGAATCCCCACGCGGCAGGGGCAGGCAGCAGCCCTTGTCGCTTTCTTCGCTGCTGCATTCCTGAACCGATAGGAGTTATCACCATGAACGCCGTTACCCAAACCGAAGCCCGCGCCATCAACACCGCCGCCGCTATCCCGCTGGAAGCCGCTGACCCGACCAAGAACCTGATTCTGGTTCCGCTGTCGCGGCTGGTGTCGCGCCCCACTGGCCGCAACGTGCGCAAGACCCCGCGCATGTCCATTCCCGAACTCGCCGCCAGCATCCAGCGTGTCGGCCTGCTGCAAAACCTCATCGTGATTGCCGCCGCCGACGGCGAGCATTACGAAGTCGTGGCCGGTGGCCGTCGCCTCGCAGCGTTGAAGCTGCTGGCGAAGAAGCACCGCATCAGCAAGGAATGGGAGGTGCCTTGCCTGCAGGTGGCCGATGGCACCGCACGCACGGCCAGCCTGACCGAGAACGTGCAGCGCGAAGCCATGCACCCCGCCGACCAGTTCGAGGCGTTCGCCGCGCTGGTGGCCGAAGGCCGCAGCATCGAGGATATCGCAGCGGATTTTTCCGTCACGCCGCTGGTGGTGCAGCGCCGCTTGAAACTCGCCAACGTCTCGCCGCGCCTGCTGGCCGACTATCGCGCCGAGGCCGTGAGCCTTGACCAGTTGATGGCCCTTGCCATCACCGACGACCACGCCGCGCAGGAAGCCGCGTTCTACGATGCGCCGACATGGCAGCGCAGCCCGCACAACCTGCGCGACCGTCTGACCGAACGCGAAATCGACGCCTACCGGCATCCGCTGGTGCGCTTTGTCGGGCTGGACGGCTACGAGCAGGAAGGCGGTGGCATCCGCCGCGACCTGTTCGCGGAGGGCGACAAAGGCGTGTATCTGACCGATGCCGCACTGCTGGAACGGCTGGCGCAGGACAAGCTGGCAGGTATCGCCGCCAAGGTGCAGGCCGAGGGCTGGGCGTGGGTGGATGCCACGCCGGGCATGACCCATGCCGATCTGCAAGCCTTCCAGCGTGCGCCAAGGGAACGCCGCAGTCCGAACAAGCGCGACGCGCAGCGCATCGAGAAGCTGCAAACCAAGCTGCACGAACTGGCCGAAGCCGTGGATGCCGCGCTGGACGACGAAGACGAAGAAAAGGCCGATGCCTTGCAGGAAGAAGGCGAACGCCTGGGCGAGCAGTTGCAGGCGCTGGAAGAAGGCTTGCTGGACTATGCGGCCAATGTGAAGGCCGCAGCCGGTGCCATCGTCACCATCGACCGCGACGGGCAGGCCGCGATTCATCGCGGGCTGCTGCGCGAAGCCGAAGCCAAGGCGCTGCGCACGCTGGAACGACTGCGGCAGGGTTTCGGCAGCGAAGGCGAAGCCGCAAACGAGGACGAAGGCGAGGACGACGAGCAGCCCAAGACCGCCACCATGTCCGACCGACTGGCGCAGCGGTTGAGCGCGCACCGTACCGCCGCGCTGCAAATCGAAGTGGCCCGGCATCCGCAAGCCGCGCTGGCCGCCGTGGTGCATGGCATGGTGCAGACCGTCTTGCAGGAAAGCCACTACGGCCACGACCTGCCGCTGGGCGTGCGCCTCACGGTGCAAGACCGGCTGGAAGGCATGGCCCCGGACTGGCCGGAATCACCCGCCGCCGTGGCGCTGCGCGAACTGCAACAGGTGGCAGGCGAAACCTTGCCGGAGGACAGCGCCGAACTGTTCGCCGCGCTGCTGGCGAAATCACAGGATGAACTGGTGCGGCTGCTGGCCGTGTGCTTAGCTTCCACGGTGGACGTGGTGACGCCTCGCGCCACGCCGCACCAGCCCGGCGCGGAACTGGCGCAGGCCGTGGGGCTGGATATGGCCGCGTGGTGGCAGCCCACCAATGAGGGTTACTTCCGGCATGTGCCGAAGGCCGCGATTCTGGAAGCCGTTGGCGGGTTCGCGCCCTCGCACGTCACCCGACTGGCGAAGTTGAAGAAGGGCGACATTGCCAGCGAAGCCGAACGGCTCGCCGCTGGCACCGGCTGGATGCCCGCCATCTTCCGCACCGAAGGCCCGCAGCAGGCCGGGCAGGACGCGCCGGCGGATGGCGAAGCCGAAGCACAGGAAGAAGCGGCCGCCGTGGCGGATGTCCAGCCGCAGGCCGAGGCTTTGGCCGCGTGACTTCGCACCGTAGATAGCGCCCCGGTTCCGGCCGGGGCGCTTCATATTGAGGATGCCTGCCATGACCCACCAACCCGCAAACCGCCCCCGTATGGCTGCGACCTATGCCTCCGGCACGGTGCGCGCCCGCCGCTGGCACGGCGACGGCGACGTGCGCGGCTACCGTCCGCCGCGTGGCTGGACGGCCCGCGCCGACCTGACCGATCTGCATCCCCTCACGGGCCGCGCCTTGCCGCGCGCCGTGTGGTGGATCATCGAAACCAAGAAATAACGAGCCGCACCGGCCCCAAGCCGTGCCGCCTTGGGGCCGGTGGTCGAAAACTCCGGGCGCGGCGGTGGCCGCGCCCGGTTTCACTGCTAAAAAAAAGCCCCATCGCCGCCTTCGGTCGGCGGCGATGGGGCCACGCACAAGGGCGCTCGTGCGCGAAATCCACGAAGCCAGCAAGTGTGGCGGCGCATCGCGCCGCCAACGATTCGACCGAGCCCCGCCGCAATGGGCGGGGCTGGTGTGGCTACGCCCCGGCTTGCTGCGGCAGGTTGCACGAAAGCGTGCCGTCCCCGACGCTGGCGGTTCGTTGTCTGTACGTCACGAAAGACGGTTCACCGACACGCCGCCCAGCCTCGCTTCTATGGAGCTTCCACACCACGCCTCAGTATGTGGCCGTGAGCTGCGGCAGGGGCGCTCTGGCCTTGTCGTCGGGGCATTGACCTGGCCCGCGTCAGGGCGCAAGCCGGTGCAGCCGTCACGCGGGGATGCCGAGTTGGCCACGTCTCCATTCGGGAGCGGGCGGCCTGTGCGTCCTTGTCTTGTTGTGAATCCTGGCGGTGGCGCGGCTGCGCCTTGGGCTTCATGGCCGCAACCTTGCAGCGAAAACAATTTCCCCTGCGCTGCGCGCATTCCTCGCGGGACAAATTCTTTTCGCTTCCAGGTTCTCCACGTTGTTGCGACCGCTGCGCGGTGCGACCAGCCCATCCCCCGCCGGCCGGATCACAACAAGGACGCACTGGCGCGACCTTGTTCAACCCGAAAGGAGAAACATCATGGCTAACATCGGCACCTTCACCGCAGAGAAAGACGGCTTCACCGGCACGCTTCGCACCCTGACGCTCAACGTCAAGGTCAAGCTGGTTCCCAACGACAAGGGCGACACCGAGAACGCCCCCGACTTCCACCTGCAAGCGGCTGGCCACGAAGTCGGCGCAGCGTGGAAGAAGACCAGCGAGGCCGGGCGGGAATACCTGTCCGTATCCATCGACGACCCTTCGTTCCCGGCGACGGTCTATGCCCGCCTGATCGAGAACGAGGACGGCACGCACGACCTGATCTGGTCGCGCAACAAGCCGAAGGCGGCCTGACAGCCGCTTACCGCGTCCCGCCCACTGCGGCGGGGCGCGATGCTGCTGATCGCAGCACCGCACGCGCAGGATTTCTGCTGCTGCCGCGTGCTGGATACGCCCGTCACCGCGGGCCTGCATGCGTGCCTTGTGGCTCGCAATCCGTGTCAACGAGCGGTGTGTGGCGTGTCGGCGCTGTAAGCGCCGCCGGGCTTTCGGGCTTCGCCCCGTGCCGGCAAGCCGTCACGGCCATCCGGCTTCAATCCCTCACGCCTTCGCGCCTGCGGCGCTGCGCGCTCCGCTTGCTGCAATTCAGTACCACACGCCAACGCGCTACGGCGTGTCGGGCTCTTCCAATATCGCCCTGAGTTCCTGGCGCACCTGTGCCAGCAATTCATCAGCTTCGCGGGTGCTGTCACCGGCATAAGCCAATGTGAGCAGCGTGAGCGGATGCACTTCCATGACCTCGCACAGATCGGCCAGCTTCTGGATGGTTGGGCTTTTCAGGTCGCGCTCCAGCGTGCTCATGTAGGTGCGACTGGACACGTTGGAGAACGCTTCCTGGCTCAAACCACGCGCCTTCCTTACCGTCCGAATCGCCGCTGCCAATGAGTTCTTCGCTGCCACCTATGGTTTCCCCAAAAAACCAAGATGACAGCCCATTGCGCCCTATAGGACTACAATCTATAGTGTTCATTTGGTGGTGATGTTTTCCTTTTCCGTGCTTTTACGGAGATCCGCATCTGCGGATTTCCTCAGACCCAGGGAACCGCGTCCGTGTCTTTCCTGACTTCCACCAATACGCCTTCGTGCCTCTCCGCTTTTGCGGCTTCGTGCGCTTGCGCATACGTGCATCCGTCCGCAGGCACAGATGCGCCTCGGCGATTGCGTGTGTTCGTGGAAGGGGCGCGGCCTTGACCACGCTTGTCACCGAGGAAGACCGGGTGCACCTACTGGCCCACGGCCTCACCCGCGCCGCAGGCCAGGAATGTGACCCGCTGCCCGTGGTGCGCCTGTTCACACCGGACGCACATGCGACCTGGCTATTGGCCGCGCTCGATCCGACCGATGGCGATACGGCCTACGGCCTGATCGACCTCGGGATCGGGATGCCTGCCCTGGCGACGGTGAAGCTGTCCGATCTGGCGTCCATCGTCGGGCCGCTCAAGCAGCCCGTGATACGAGATCGGTACTTCCAGCCGACGCGGCCGCTGTCGGAATACGTTCGACTGGCTCAGGAAAACGGTTCGATCACCGATTGACGCATTCCAGCGCGACCAGGCAAAAAGTATCGCATTGTGACTATTTCGGTCTTAGCCAAGACCTGGCAAGTCTTGATCCGCATGCTTGCACCAGGGTGGTGCGCTCCTGACCAAAACAGTCATGATGCCAGGCGCGAGATTCGGCACGGTGTTCAATGCTGCACCCCATTTCCGGGCGGTGCAGTCGTCGCATTTAGACGATTTCGGCAATGCACTGGAGCGAATCTGTCTTGACACCAGCAGTTAAAGCGTAACCCGAGTTTGATGACCACTTGATGGCGATTCGATAGCTCCCGCACAGCGGAATTGTGGCGACGTTCCCAGAAACAGGGAGGTTTCGCCATGACTGACCGCAGCAGCCAACACTGGTATCCCACGGCCGCGTATCTCTACACGCTGCACCTCGATGGCCCAGCGCTGGCTTGGGAGTATTTGCGCAGGAATGCAAGCTACCGGCGCGACTGGCTACGCCGGCGTCGCAAGCCAGATGCGGCGCAGGCCTGGGGCCTGCGCCTGCTGGAAGATCCCGGCCTGGATGCGCGCGATGCACATCCTGCTTGGTTCCCCGATCACGACGGCGTGGTGCAGCTATACCCCGACGCCGACCCACCACCCGATGCGCATACCTTCGAGTTCTGGCGCATTCCTGGGCGCAAGCAACTGACCCACGACGGCAAGCGCCTGGTGCTTGTATCGCATTGGCCAGGCTGCTGCGTTCGGCTCGCACTCGCACCCGACCTAGAAGATGGCTCGGCCTATCTCTACGCCACACGCGCCTGCGCCACGCCCTGTGCGCGCTACCGCACGCTCGCTGCGAAGCTGGATGCGCTATCTGCCGCAACCGTGGCCGCGCCTGTGGCAACAGCCCGCTCTCGCCCCACGCCCGCCGCGCTGCTGGAACTGCATACCTTGCAAGCGCTCGACGCGACCCTCGCGGGAGCCTCTTTGCGCGAAGTGGCCGAAGGTCTGTTCGGCGCGGATGCCGTCGCGGCCGACTGGCACAAAGACAGTGCATTGCGTGCCCGCGTGCGGCGGCTGGTACGCCGCGGCGATGAGCTGATGCACGGCGGCTACCGCCGACTAGCGCAGCTTCCAATGTTCCCGTCGCATTAGGGGGGACGTTTCTCGACCCGTGCGAATCGTCCCTTAGCAAGAAGCCTTGCTTTCTTGAGAGTGCCTCTATCCGGCCGCGTGGTGTGGCCGGGCTTGATGGAGGTACATCCCATGCGACCTGCTCCCTCGCGGCCTGCCGCCGCTGCCGTCACTGCGACCTCGCAGCCTCAACGCTACCTGACAAACGACGAAGCCGCCGACTACCTGCGGCTGTCGCCGCGCACGCTGGAGAAGCAGCGGGTGATCGGCGGCGGCCCCAAGTTCCGCAAGTTCGGCCGCCGCGTCATGTACGCGGTGTCCGACCTCGATGCCTGGGCCGACCAGCGCAGCTACGAGGCCACGTCCGATCCCGAATACGCCGAGCGCCACGCGGGCGACTACCGTGATGGCCGCTGATCGTCGGCGCGTGGGTGGCCTTCGCCATGTCCAGCCCGCCAGGGCAAGCCTTGCCGCAGCGCGAACAGCTCGATCTGTTCCGAGCGCTGCCGGGCGACATGGCGCCACGCGATTCCCAGGACTTGATGGCCTTTCCGTTCTTCTCGCTTGCCAAGTCGCGGCGCACGGCGCCGATCGACTTCCGCAGCGGGAACGTCACCATTCGCGTGGAAGGCACGCAGGAGCACGGCATCGCAACGATATGGGATGCCGACGTGCTGATATGGGCCGCCTCGCAGATCGTGGAGGCGCGCGACGCGGGCCTGCGCCCGTCGCGCTGGATACGCGCCACGCCTTACGAGATTTTGCGCTTCATCGGGCGCGGCACGTCCCTCAACGACTACCAGCGCCTGAAGGCCGCCCTCGACCGGCTGCAATCGACCACGGTGGCCACGTCCATCCGCGAAACCACGGGAAGGCGCTTGCATCGCTTCTCGTGGATCAACGAGTGGAAGGAACTCGCCGACGCCAGCGGCACCCCGCTGGGCATCGAGCTGATCTTGCCGGACTGGTTCTATGCCGGCGTGCTCGACGCCGCCCTGGTGCTGACCATCGACCCGGCCTATTTCCGCTTGAAAGGCGGTATCGAACGCTGGCTGTACCGCCTGGTGCGCAAGCATGGCGGGCGGCAGGAGCACGGCTGGCAATTCGACTTCCGACACCTGTACCGCAAATCCGGCAGCGCGGCCCGCTTCTCGGACTTCGCCTACGACGTGCGCGCCCTGGTGGCGCGGCAGTCGTTGCCCGGCTACGTCCTCGGCATCGAGCGGATGCCGGACGACAACACCGAGCTGCTGACCTTCCGGCCCGTGCCGCACGCGGCACGGGGATAACTGCGGGAGAACCTGTGGACGGCCTCGTGCTATCAGGAGTACCGGGTATCGTGCTATCAGGAGTACGACCCTCGTGCTATCAGGAGTACGAAAACGCCGGAAAGCCAACAACGGCGCGGGTTTGCGTTCCCTCTAACTTACCTAACAAGAAATACATAACTTTTAGTAGAAGCGCGCCGTTTCGGTGGACAACCACGAAATGGCACGCCCAGGCCGGCTTTCCAGCTCGGAGGGCCGCGCCATGATCTTCGCGTTTCTCAACCAGAAAGGCGGCGTCGGCAAGACCACGCTCGCCACGCACATCGCCGGCGAACTGGCGATGCGCGGCCTGCATGTCATCCTGCTGGATGCCGACCCGCAGGGGTCATCGCTCGACTGGACGCAGCGGCGTAGCCAGCAGGGCCTGCCCCGTCTGTTCAGCGCCGTGGGCCTTGCCCGCGAAACGCTGCATCAGGAAGCGCCAGAACTCGCCAGGCGGGCCGATCACATCATCATCGACGGCCCGCCGCGCATCGCCGCCCTCGCGCGCTCCGCGCTGCTGGCGGCCGAGCGCGTGCTGATCCCCGTGCAGCCCAGCCCCTACGACGTATGGGCTTCTGCCGAGATGGTCGCACTGATCCGCGAAGCACAGGTGTTCCGGCCAGCGCTACGCGCGGCCTTCGTCATCAACCGGCGCGTCAGCACCACCATCATCGGCAGGGAGGCACGGCAATCGCTGGCCGAACAGCCGCTGCCCGCGCTGCGCTCGGAGATCCACCAGCGCATCGTCTTTGCCGACAGCGTAGCCGCTGGCCGGCTCGCCCGCGAAACCGCGCCCGACAGCGCCGCTGCCCGCGAGATCGCCGCGCTCACCGACGAACTGCTGCGGTGGCCGACATGACTGGAAAGCCATCACCACGCAGCAAGCGCGTCGGCATCGGTGTACGTCCCCCAGCGAATCCGCACGCCGAAGCGTGGATTCGCCAGGGCGACGCAGATGCCTTGCAGAAAGGCGACCTCTACACCGCTCGACTGACGCTTGACATCACGCCCGCCATGCGGGCGCGCATCAAGGTGTCGGCCTTCACGCGAGGCGTGACCGTAGCCGAACTGCTGCGCAGCCTGCTGGAGCGGGAGTTTCCCCCGGAGGGCACGCCGTGAACGCATCCGCTTCGACCGCCCACACCCCCAAAGCAAGTGCGCCCACGGCTGCACCGCCGCCGGCGCCTTCGACACTCGCCGGCCAGGCCGGCAACGTGCCGCTGACGCGCGTGGCGCTGACCTACATCGAACCCCGCTTCAAGCTCTACCTGCGCTTCGGCGAACCGGCGCGCACGCTCCAGCTCGACCGCTGGCGGCGCTGCGCCGTGTTCCTGCCGAACGCGGTTCTGTGCCGCATCCGTTGGCAGGCCAACGACTACGGCACGATCCGCTGGCAGCTCATGGTGATGCAGACCGCCACGCCGCTGGACGCCGTGCAACGCATCCCCGGCGTGCAGCCGGGCGCGCGTCTGCTGTTGCACGCCGAAGGCGATGCCAACGTTCGCGCCGTGCTGGAACGCATCGACGACATCGAGGCGCTGGGCATCGCAGCCGCAGACACATCGCCCGCGTACTGGCGCACGCTCGCGAACCGGCTCGCAGCGCGCTCGGCGTTACCCACATACACCACAGAACGGCACGCCGCCTGGCTGGCAGGGAGGGCATTGCCATGACCACGATTTCCACGACCGGCCCCGTGCCGCATCCTCGCTCGCGCCTGCGCACTCGCCTCGTGCTGGCAGGCTTCGCCACCGTCGGCCTCGCTGCGCTGGCCTGGGCTGCGTTCGTGCAGCCCCTGCCGCGAATGGCCTACAACCCGTCCGACAGCGTGGCGGTCGGTTGGTATCGCATCGAACCGTTCGACCCGCGCACCGCCTCGCGGCCACGTCCGCTGTCCGTGGACAGCATCGTGCTGGTGCCGCTGCCCGACAGGGCCGCCATGCTGGCTGCGCAGCGCAGTTACCTACCGACCCGCGTTCCGCTGCTCAAACGTGTGGGCGCAGTCGCGCCACAACACGTCTGCATCGTCGCCGGCCAGGTTCGCATCGACGGCGTGCCGGTGGCCGCCGCCCTGCCTGCCGACCGGCAGGGCCGACCGCTGCCATCCTTGCAGCTTTGCCGCCGTCTCGAACCGGGCGAACTGTTCCTCTTGAGCGTGACCAACCCAGCGTCGTTCGACAGCCGCTATTTCGGGCCGGTCAGTGCATCCACCGCGATCGGCGTTGCGCATCCGATCTGGCTGGAGACACGTCCATGATGGCCGCCGATTCGCTGCACTTTGCCGCGCCTCTCATCGTGCCATCGGGCATGTCGTTCTACTGTTCGTCGCCTTGTCATCGCACGTGCAGTGCGGGTGCATTCGCACCGCACTTCGCGCTGCCTTCGGCGCAGCCGTCCAACGTGCAGGCGTCTTGCCTCGAACGCGCCTGGCCTGCGGCCATTGGCGTGTTCGCCGGCGGGCTGGCTGCTGGTGCAGCAGCGCCGCCGGGCCGCCGATGCCCGGAGCGGGAGCGAGGGGCAAAGGCGGAAGGCAAGACAAAAGGACGCGGCACCGGGCCGCGTCGAAGGCCTGTCTGCACATGGGGGTGGCGCGGCACGGAGCGGCTTTGCCGCCGTGCCGCGTGGGGCGCGAGGCCCGCGCCAATGCAGGCATGTCCGCGTGCTTCGCACGCCCGGAGACGCCGGAGCTTGCCAGGGGCGCTGCCATGACCGACCGCCGCGACGACGATTTCCGGGTGCGCCCTGGCGCGCCGAAGAACCGAGGCAAAGGCCAGGGCCAGAGCTTCGTTTCCAAGGTGCTCAAGCGGGCTGGCAAAGCCAGCGGCGGCAAGTCGGCGGTGCGCCGTCCTGTCGCTGGCGGGAGCGGCCAGCACGCGGGCCAGCGGCCCGGCTCACGGCTTGGGCGCGGCCATACGGCAGCGCGCTTCGCAGGTGCAAAGCTGACACCCATGTCACGGCGCGTGACCGTCAAGACGCTGCTGGTCAACCAGCGCAACGCCAGCCCGCAGTCGCTCGCCAAGCACCTGCGCTACATCGAGCGCGACGGTGCCGGCCGGGACGGCGAGCCGGGCCGTGCCTACGGGCCGCAGACCGACCATGCCGACCTCGATGCCTTCAAGGAACGCTGCCAGGACGACCGACACCATTTCCGTTTCATTGTTTCCCCGGAAGACGGAGCCGAGCTGGACGACCTGCGCACCTACACCCGGCACCTGATGAACCGCATGGAGGCCGACCTGGGAACGCGGCTGGATTGGGTGGCGGTCGATCACTGGAACACCGACAACCCGCACACGCACCTGATCGTGCGCGGACGCGACGATACCGGCAGAGACCTCGTCATCGCGGGCGACTACATCGCCCACGGCTTCCGCCATCGCGCCGCCGAGCTGGCGACGGAATGGCTGGGGCCGCGCACCGAACTGGAGATCCAGCAGACCTGGCAGCGCGAGGTGAAGCAAGAGCGGTGGACGAGCCTCGACCGCACGTTGCAGCGCGAGGTCGGCGAGGATGACCGGGTGCGGATCGAACGCTTCAACGAACCGACGTTGCAACGCCAGCGCCTGCTACTGATCGGCCGGCTGCAACGCTTGCAGCGGCTCGGCCTGGCCGACGAGGTGCAGCCCAGCACCTGGGCCATCCATGCCGACGCTGAGAAGACCCTGCGTGCCCTGGGCGAGCGTGGCGACATCATCCGCACCATGCAGCGCGCCATGAGCGGCCAGCCGCGCGAGCTGGCGGTATTCGAGCCGGCCGACGACGGCCGTACCCTCGTCGGCCGCGTGGCCGCCAAGGGGCTGGCCGACGAGCTGCACGACCGCGGCTATCTGGTCATCGACGGCGTGGACGGCAAGGCCCACTACGTCGCTTTGAACGCCCGCGACGAACTGGCGAGCTACCCCACCGGCGCGGTGGTGGAGGTGCGTGGTTCCGCCGAGGTACGGGCGGCGGACAAGAACATCGCCGCACTGGCGAGCGATGGCCTGTACCGTACCGATCATCACCTGGCGATCGAGCAAGGCCGAGCCAAGCCCGGCCGCGACCCGCAGGAAGTCGTCGCGGCCCACGTCCGACGGCTGGAAGCCCTGCGCCGGGCCGGCATCGTGGAGCGCGTGGCGGAAGGGCTATGGAAAGTGCCGGACGACCTATCCGAGCGTGGGCGCCAGTACGATGCGCAGCGACTGGGCGGCGTGGCCGTGGACCTGAAATCTCACCTGCCGATCGAGCGGCAGGCCCGCGTGATCGGCGCCACCTGGCTCGACCAGCAACTGATCGGCGGCGGCCGGGGATTGGGCGACCTGGGCTTTGGTGGCGATGCCAAGCAAGCCTTGCAGCAGCGCGCCGACTTCCTCGAAGAACAGGGGCTGGCCCAGCGGCGTGGGCAGCGGGTGATTCTCTCCCGGAATCTGCTGGAAACGCTGCGCAATCGGGAGCTGGCGCAGGCCGCCCAGCACATTGCCGCCGATAGTGGGTTGGAGCATCGGCACGTCACAGACGGGCAGCGCGTAGCCGGCATCTACCGGCGCTCGGTCATTCTCGCCAGCGGTCGCTATGCGCTGCTCGATGACGGCATGGGGTTCAGTCTGGTGCCTTGGCGGCCGATAATCGAGCCACGACTGGGGCAGCAGATCGCCGCGACTGTACGCGGCGGCGGTGTGTCATGGGAGGTTGGACGGCAACGAGGTCCTGGGATTGGATAGGGGCCGTAGGCTGTCGTACCGAGTTAAGGTGTCGAGCAGCGTTCTGGCCCTAGCTTCTGTGCTCCGTTAAGGCGACTAGTCTGTGCTTATCGCCGACGCTGTGGGTGCATGGTTGCTTGCCGATTCCGGTGCAACTCGCAAACGCGCTGCCCCGACCTGAACTGCCCATTCAACGATCTGCCCGGCCAACACGTCCGTCGCGACACCGAACGCGCTCACCACATCTGCCTCTCGCTTGCTGCCTGTAGCTTGGATTGCTTCGAAGCGTCTACTGGCAATAGCAGTCCGTTTGGCCGGATCGACCAGTTGCACATCGAGCCGAACCCGAACCGCGGCGATCGCTTCAGTGCCGCGGTATTCGAGCTGGAACGCCCGTAGCGTACTGCGCAACTCCATATCGGCGCTCATTGGCGTGCTATCGGTAATCACCGAAGTCGACCGCCCATCGCGCATGAAGGCTTCGACGATTCGGTCGCGTAGCAGCACCGGTGCGGGGTCGGCCCAACGCACTCCTTGCCAAGCCGACAAGCGACCATCGGGCTGCGCAATGAAAAGCCGCTCCGAATCCAGGACGCGACTACTCTCAGGGGCGTAGACGCGCAGCGCCCCAGGTCCAGGAACGGCGCGTGGCGTACTCTCCGCCTGGGCGATGTGATAGTCGGGCAGTTTGTAGGTGACCATTGGAGCTGTTTTGGGAAGCACACTGCACGCGGACAAGCCGAGTACTAGCGTCATAGTCGCGGCAGCGACGGGAATCATCCTGGCGGAAGTGTTCACGGCTTGGTTTCCTCAATGTTCTCTCCACCGAGCAGGTATTGCGCCGGATTGCGATCCAGTCGGCGCAGCACGGTGTTTAGATTGGCCAGCGCCTGCTGGAGTTCGTGCATGGCAGGGCCTGTGGCGGCCATGCCTTGGTTCAGCGATTCCTGATTGTTTTGCAGTAGCGTCTCAACCCTGAAAGCGGCGCGTTCGAGGGATGCCGTTGCATCACGCGTGTTCACCATGATTTGCTTACCATCGTTATTTAGTAGCAGGTTGGCATCGCGAAGAGTGCTATTTGCTTGGCGCACGGCAGCTGTCGATTCTCTGCTTGCTTCGGTCAGATTGCTGATTAACGTCGCGATCTCGGCCCTCTGGTCAGCGACCGCGCCCGTAGTCTGTTCGAGATTCACTAGACTGCGGTGCACAAGAGCCAAATTCTCCTTCGACAGTAACTCCTGCGTGCGCAGCAAGATGCCGTTGAGTGTCGTCATGCTGTTACCCTCGCCGGAGACCAGGGATGCCATCGCCGAACGTGGCGCGAGGATCAACGGTTCCTCGTCCTCTTTCCGATCCAGCAATGGCACGTTTGGCCCACCGTCGCTCAACTCGATCACCGCGTTGCCGGTAATTCCCGTGATGACCAATTCAGCGCGGGTATCCTGCCGGACCGGGATGGTGGCATTGATACGCACGCGCGCTATCGCCCGCCTTGGGTCAGGCGGCGAAAGAGAAAGTGCAACGACTTCGCCAATCGTGATTCCGCTGTACTGAACCTGGCTGCCGGGCGTAAGCCCGGTCACTGGCTCATCGAACATGATCCGGTAATACTGGTAATCGTGGTCGGAACGTGTGTCGCTGAGCCAGAGCGCGAAGCCGATACCAATCGCACCGAGCAGCACGACGAACAGACCAATGAATACATGATGGGCACGTGGCTCCATGATCAGACCACCTCGTTTTCAGAGTGTAAATATTGCGTGCGCCCAGCCCAATGCGTGCGCGACGGAAGAATGATGCAGATGCGGAAGGGTTTCATGGCTGCGTCTCTTGGCTGGAAGCACCAGTGGCCTGTGCGGCCGCACGGCCACGGGGGCCGTGAAAGTATTCCTGTATCCACGGGTGCTTGAATCGCTCGACTGCCTCGATGCCGTCGTTGATGAGTACCTTCTGGTTCGCCAGGACCGCGACACGGTCGCATATGGTGTACAGCGTATCGAGGTCGTGGGTTACCAGAAACACCGTGAGACCCAGTGCATTGCGCAGGGTCAGAATCAATTGGTCGAAAGATGCAGCCCCGATTGGATCCAGTCCTGCGGTGGGTTCGTCAAGAAACAGGATGTTCGCATCAAGCGCCAAGGCTCTCGCCAGTGCTGCTCGTTTCACCATGCCTCCGGACAACGAGGCCGGATATTTGTCTCCCGCTCCGGCAGGCAACCCCACCAAGCCCAGCTTGCTTCTTGCCAAACGCTCGGCAAGAGGCCGCGCCAGACCGACATGCTCGATTAAAGGAAGAGCGACGTTCTCCAAGACGGTCAGCGATGAATACAACGCGCCCTTCTGGAACAGAATGCCGAACCTTCGCTCCATACGCGCGCGTGCAAGCCATTGGGCTCGCAGTAGGTCGCGCCCCCCGATACGGACCACGCCCGAATGCGGCTTCTGCAGCCCGACGATGCTACGCAAGAGCACGGATTTCCCGGTGCCTGATCCTCCCACCACGCCAAGGATTTCCCCGCGTCGCACGTCCAGGTCCAGGTCCTGATGGACCTGCTGGGTTCCAAACCTGTTGTCTAGGCCGCGCACTTCAATAGCGTGTCGCACACCGTTGTCGGTGTCTTCCTTCACCGCGCTCACCAGCCCATCTCCATGAAGAACAGTGCAGCGATGGCATCGATCAGGATCACCATGAAGATTGATTGCACAACACTAGAAGTCGTGTGGTCGCCTACCGACTCAGCGCTACCGGCGACCTTGAACCCTTCATGGCAGCCGATAGCGGCGATCATCACCGCGAAGAGCGGGGACTTGCTCATTCCGACAAGAAAATGGCGCACCTCGATTTTTTCCTGCACGATGGCAAGGAACTGTGCAGGAGGAATCTCCAAGCTCAGTGCGCATACAGTGGCGCCGCCCACAATGCCAGCCAAGATGCCTACTAATGTGAGCAGTGGCAAGGACACAAGAAGCGCCAGCACGCGTGGCAGCACCAGCAACTCGATGGGGTCGAGCGCGTTGGAGCGAAGCGCATCGATCTCTTCATTTGCCTTCATCGAACCGATTTGGGCGGTATACGCGCTTGCGGTACGGCCTGCAATCAATATGGCCGGGAGCAGCACTCCGAACTCGCGCATGAACGAGAAGGCGACCAGATGCACCGAGAAGATGCTCGCACCGAAGTTGGCCAGCACCGTTGCGCCCAGGAACGCCACCACCATTCCTACCATGAAGCTCAGTAGCGCCACGATGGGAATGGCGTCCACCGCTGACCGCTGGATTTGAGCGATCACCGAGGTCGTGCGCCAGCGACGCGGGTGACGAACGGTACGGCTCCATGTTTCGATGATCTGACCCACGAACCCGGCCAGACCAAGACACGCACGACAGCCCTGTTCCACGGTCAGGCCTATGCGTCCCAGACCGCGGAGCAGAGGATTCCCGCTCACCGCTGCTTTGTCCGTCTTCTGCTGAGCGGTAGCAGCGGCGGCAAGCGCTTTCATTAGGGCGAGGCGATCCGGGGACAGATTTGGAGCTGCCTCCGGCCGGTCGAGTATCGAGTCTGGCCCGAGAATTTCCACCAGCAGAGCCGCGCCGGCGGTGTCCAGTCTCTGGACTTGCGTCCAGTCGAGCAAGGGAGTGGCGTACCCCTCGGCATGGCTGATGCGGGCGGCGGACACGGATTTTGCCAGACTGGCGTAGTGCTCTATCGTCCAGTCGCCACCCGCCAGCCATTTGTGATCACCGCCGACCATGGCATCCTGCCGGAGCCAAGCCTGTGAAGCGTTGCTCATGGCTGCGTGTCCCGCCAAGCGCTGTCGATGCGCTCGATGCAGTTCGTGATCGCCGCTTTGGCATGACCCAGCAATGTGTACGAACCGGCGAACTCTTTAATGACGTTGCCGCGCTCGAAGCAACTGGCGGCAGCAACGCGTCGTCCCGTACTTACATCGACTGCTTCGAACTCTAGGCTGGCACCGCCCGTCGTCACGGGTCCAACCAGCAGGGTCGTCATTGCATTGACTGCCCGATTCGGTGTCTGCAGTTCGGTGACCGCTACACGCACCCGAACCTGTCCCGTGCCACCTGGGGTGGCGGGACTTTTGCCTTCCTGGCGTTTCAGTTCGCTCGTCACATGGTCTAGCACTTCACGCTGCTGCGCGTCATCGAGCCCATCGATGCGACCCGAGGCGGTCTTGATCTGCGCATCTTCCACCACGACAGCGGCATAACGCTTGGGCTCGAATCCCGCTGCGCGGTACATCAGTACGTTCTCGTATCGTGTCGGCGATAACTTCTCGTAGTCGCCGAGAAATCCGGAGCGCGTCATGCTGTTGGTCGCGCATCCAGAGAGCGCGGCTGCTACGCAAAAAAAAATGCCGCCGCGGATCAATGCAGTTTTGCTCTTCATAATGGGTCTCCTTGATCAAACGAAACTAAGACAGGCAATGCCTGCTGCGATGAGGGCGGTGCCAGACCAGCGCGTCACTGATGCGAGATCGCCTAGCAAGAGGGCGCCGATACCCAAGTTTCCAAGTAGCCCGATTCCTGCCCAGGCTGCAGAGGCCGCGCTGATCGGAATCCGCTTGAGCGCGAGCCACAAAAGTGCGCCGCTGGCCGCCATGCACGTCACTGCCACACAGAGGCCGACCCAGCGCGTCGGACCGCCCGCCGTGATGGCCCGCAGGCCCAATGGATAGCCCGCTCCTAGAACCCCTGCGGCAATGACAATCGACCAGGATTTCCAGATCAGCGGATGGATGCTGAATCGCATAAGCCTAGCGAGACATACGGATGAAGCGTGGGTACATACGAATTCTGAGAATGCGCAGCACGAGGCGGTCCGCAAGAGACTCATGAGCGATCTCCATGCGCGGTGGCGGCACTCAGGCTCCACGGCCCAATTCGCTTGATTCCAAACAGGACTTCGTAAAGCAACGGAATCAAGCCCAACGTCACCAGCGTTCCGAGCGCCAGCCCACCGATCATCGCGATCGCCATCCCTGTCCATAACGGTCCGGAGAAGAGCATGAGTGGCACCAGTCCCGAAATGCAGGTGACCTTGGTCATCACGATTGGACGAAGTCGTTGTATCGCGGCCCCAACCAAGGCTTCATGGCGCGGCAGGCCTTCCGCTAAGCCCTGGTCGATGCGTTCCAGCAACAGCACGGCGTTGTTGACAATGATCCCGAACAAGGCCAGTACGCCGAAGGTCGCCATGAAGCTGAAAGGTGTGCCGGTTAGCTTCAGAGCCAATACCACGCCGATAAGCGTGAAAGGGATCGTCGCGAGGATCACACCGAGCTTGCGGAAGGAATTGAACTGCCATACGAACAGCATCAGCATCGCCAGAAATGCGAGGGGCATGTAGGTCGACAGCGCGGCGTTCGATTCGGCAGCTTCCTCGATCTCGCCGCCAAGTTCGACCGAGTAGCCCGCGGGCAGGTCCAAGGCAGCGACGCTAGGCACCAGGCGGTTGACGATCTCCTGGGCGGTGTAGGAGGTGTTCTGTCCTTGCACGGTGATCGTGCGGATGAGATTGCGCCGTTGGATGACCGATGGCTCGCTCGCGAGCGATACGTCTGCGACCTGGGCCAGCGTCACCGCCGGACCGCCGTTGCTGGGATAGATGAGCGTCGCGCCTACGTCTGCCGTGCTGCGACGCTCGCTTACGATGCTGCGCAGGACGATCGGAACGGAGGTGTCACCGTCGCGAATCACCGAGATCGATCGGCCGCTGTAGCGGACATCCAGCCCGCCAGCGATGTCTTCAGTCGTTACGCCCGCCCGACGCGCGCGGTCCTGGTCAACCTTTACGTCGATGCGGCCAATGCGCGTATCCCAATCGTTCTTGACGTTGATGGTTCCGGGCAGCTTGCGCAGTGCTGCTTCGATTTTGGACGCAGCCTCCAACAATACCTCCTCATCCGGACCGCTGACACGATAGATGGCGGTCCCTGATTCGGTCGCACCGAGCGAGAAGCGCTTGGGCTCGGCGCGCACGTCGCCATGTGCGTGCGCAAAGTAGCTGCGGGTTCGGGCGAGGACAGCGTCGATGTCGCTCTTCGGCTTCAGTGTGACAACGAAGTACGCGATGTTCGATGCCGGCAGCGGTGGATTCAGGCTAAGGATGAAGCGAGGTCCACCATCGGCGACGTAGCCGATGTGATCGGAGACTTCTGGATTGATGTTCTTGTCGCCCAGCCAACTACTGATCTGCTTCACGCGTGCGAGCGTTTCGCGCGAATCCGTACCTGGGGCGAGCTGCACCGGAATCTGGAACTGAAGCCGGTCGGACTTGGGCATGAAATCGTAAGGCAGGGTGGTGAAGCCATACAGCGCAATGGCAAGCGCCGCGATCATCGACGCTACATAGACCGCCTTATGGTGGAGAACCCACTCCAGTACGCGCCGGTAGCCACGGTAGAAGCGGGTGTCATACGCGTCGCCATGCTCCTGCTTGTGGTGGGGTTTGGCGAAGTGGTAGCACAACAGGGGCGTGACAGTCAGGCACAGCAGCCACGATGCGAACAACGTCAGTGCCAGCACGACCACGAGATTGTGCAGATACTCGCTCGTGGCGTTCTGGCCAAAAAAGAACGGCGAGAACACGATCACGATCACGAGCGAGGACGTGAGCAGCGGAATGGCGAGCGTGCGGCCCGCCTCGAGGCAGGCATGCTTACGATCTTCGCCACCGGCTAGGCGGCGTTCGATGTCTTCGGCAATCACAATGCCGTTGTCCACCAACAAGCCGAGCGCAATGATGATGGCGCCCATCGAGACGTTCTGAAGCTCGATGTTCATCGCGCGCATGACGATGAGTGCACTGAGGATCGTCAACGGCACGATCATGCCCACGATGATCCCGGTTCGCCAACCGAGGAATAGCACGACGACACCGAGGACGACGATGATCGTCTCCATCATGACGTGGTTCATTTTGCCCATCTCGTGCTTGACGACATCGGCCTGGAAAGTGACGTATGACAGATCGAAACCCGCCGGCAGCAGCTTCTCCTGGTCTGCAACCCGTGCTTTGAGCGCTTTTCCGAACTGCTCCACGTTTTGACCAGAGGCCATCGAAACCGCCATGACGACCGCGGGCTGGCCTTTGTAGATGGCGGCAGACTCCGGCGGATCGGCTGGCCGCACACTCACCTGCGCCAGTTCACCCAATGCGATCGTCGGCATGGGCGCCGTACTACTTTGCGGTCGCGGCAGCGCGATCGGCATTGCTCGCAGGGAGGGAGCGTCACTCACTTCGCCACTGACCGCCAAGGTTGCATTGATGCCGCCGACGACAATTTGTCCACCCGAAGCGACGACGTTCTGTTTGACGAGTTGGTCGATCACCCCCTGTGGTGTCAGCTCCAATCGCGCAAGCCTAGGCCGATCGAACTCGAGATAGACGCGCTCTTCCTGCAGGCCGTAGAAAGTGATGCGCTCAATACCAGGCACGGTGTACAGGCGGTCGCGCATCTGCTTGAGCGCGACGCGCATCTCGCTCATGGAGTAACCTGGTGCAGTGACCGCAATCGAGGCAACCGCGACGCGGCCGAAGTCTTCGTCGACGAAAGGCCCCATCGTGCCCTGTGGTAAGGCATCCTTCGAATCGGCGACCTTGGCCCGGACGCGCTGCCAGATCGGTGCCAAGTCGGTGTAGCGGTCCCAGATCGTGACCTGGATCATGGCGCTGCCTGCGCGCACGGTGCTCGTCACGCGCTTGACCTCTGCCAGTTCGCGCAAGCGCTCCTCGATCGGCCGGGCAATGAGTTGCTCAACGCGTTCGGCGGGCAGCCCCGGGTTCAACGCCGTGACCATCGCATCGCGGACCGTGACAGTCGGCTCCTCCTGAGAAGGAAAATTCAGGAAGGTCGCGATGCCGGCGACGAAAATGATAAGCGCTACAAAGTAGGTAAGTCGACTGGCGCGCAGCGCCATCTCGGTGATCTTCATGATGAAGTAACCTGGTGGATCGCGTTAGCGCTTGGTCAATTGAGTGGTGGCTTCCAGTGGTGTCACTGGCTGTCCATCGGTGAGCCATCCGCCTCCGGCGGCAACCACCGTCTCGCCGGGCTTAAGTCCAGCGAGGACGCGCGCGCTGTCTCCTTCCTGTGCCGGCGTGAAGCGCACCGCGCGACGGTGCACCTTCTTATCTGCAGGGGTGTAGACGAAGACGGAAGCCTCACCCGGCTTCGTGCCGAGCACCAGCGAGGCATAAGGGACGGATACAGTCTCGGGCCGAGAGGTCTTGGAGGTCGCCGCAGGTGCGTCGAGCACGACCTGTACGGGAATACCTGGCCGAAGTGCGCGCGCTTGCGCGTTATCTTCAGGCACTAGCACCACGGGTAGGAGCGAGCCATTTTCGGCGCGCAGACCGACACGACGTACCACCGCTCGGATTGGTTGTTCGGCTCCGCTCCAGAACAGTTCTGCGCGTTGGCCGACATCTATGTGAGGTGCCTGTGTAGTAGACGCGTTCGCGATGATCTCAGTGCCACTGCGCACACCGTCGACCTGAAATACCGGCGCACCAGCAGCAATGTCGGTGAACGCCAAAGCCAGCTTTTCCGCCACGACACCATCGAAAGGAGCGACGATCATCGTGCCACGTTGTGCTCGTTCGGCCAGGCCAAGCGCTGCCTTGGCAGTGCGCGCTTGGCCCTCTGCGACCGCTAGCTGCGCCTTGGCGCTCTCGAACGCAGCAGGGGAGATGACTTCGCTTTCGAGCAACCGGCGCTGTTGATCTGTCTGTACACGTCGATCCATCAGGCCGGCTTCGGCGGCCGCCAGGGATGCTTGCGCTTGCGTCACGCGAAGCCGGTCAGGTTCCGCATCAAGTTCTGCCATGACTTGACCGCGGGCGAACCGTTCACCCACGTCGACGTTCAACTTGGCGATCCGTCCTCCTGTTTCAAATCCTAGGATGCTGCGCTCGGTTGCTCGCGCCGAGCCAGTCAATTCGATGCGGGAGCTATGCGGAAGATCCGACTGCGCGGCGGCGAGCTTCACTGCGCGCGGAGGCTCGGATACGGTGGATTGCGAGTTTCCGCACCCTGAGACCAGGGTCGAAATGAATAGTGTGCAAGCAACCGTCAAGGAGCGCAGTGCGCACGCGGTCATGAAAGCTCTACGGACGCGACTCATGGGTGTCCTTTCGCAGGGATCAGTTCGAGATGGCCCGAGGCGAGATCCTGGAGCGCCCGAAAGAAATGCCGCCGCTCTGCGGGTGCGAGTATCGGCAGACCCAGGAGATCGGCGAACAGGGCGCCATCCAATGCCAGCATGATGAGTGCCGCGGTCTCGGTGCCACGCGGGGATCGACGCACGCGTTCGTACTGCACGCGATACCACTCGCGCAGTGGGTCGAGAAGTGTTGGATCTTCCGCAGCTGCCGCGAGCAGCGCTGCGCCCATCTTCTGCATCTCGTCGTCGGGTATCGCTTCCACCTGGCTCGACAGCCAGGGGTCCGGGTCTCCGGCAAACCTGCGCTCGTGATTGGCTTGTACCGCGTCGAACGCCCGGATCATCTCGTCGATCAGTGTCACGAACAAATCGCGTTTGGTCTTGAAATGATAGAGAAACGCCCCTTTGCTCAACCCGGCCCGCACGACGACGGCGTCCAGCGTCAGACGACTGGCGCCTTCCTCCAGCACCAGTTCGCGAGCGGCCTGCAGGATGCGCTCGCGAGTTAGCTGGGCTCCTTGCTGGAGAACGGGCTGCGCATCGGTGCTGCTATGGGCGGTGGACGGGGGGGGCAACTTTGTTTTCGCGCGAGGCGGCATGGTCGTGCTCCAAAAAAAGCTTGAGTCATATACAGTCCAGACGGTATAGTAGAAGGCGTAAAACAGTCCGTCAAGACTTTTTCGGAATGCAAGGACCTGCCATGTCTCAAATTCTTGAACGCTATCGCCTCATGGCCATGATTTCGCCGCTAATGCTTCTTGCGGCTTGCAGCCATGCTCCGCACTCTGCCGATCCGCCTCGCCTGGATGTACCGGCCCATTTCTCAAATGAAGAGGGAGGTGAAGGCATCCTGGACAAATCATCCCGCCGTACTCTTCCCGTCGACTGGTGGACGGCCTACGGCGATCCACAGCTCAATGTCCTAGTCCGGGCGGCGCTGGAGCGCAACACCGAACTGTCGATTGCGCGCGCGCGCGTCGACGAGGCCTCGGCCGCCACGCGGCGAGCACGGGCCTCCCTGCTCCCCTCGTTGTCCGCGGGCACGCAGGCAACTCGAGGACGCGACTATTCAGAGAACGTTGCGATCGGCAATGATGGCCGCGCCACGTTGTCTGCATCGTGGGAGGCAGACCTGTCGGGGCGGCTTTCGCAGGCAGCAGAAGGTGCGCGCCTGGATGCGGTGGCAGCCGAACAAGCGTGGGTTGCCACGCGTTGGCAGGTCGCGTTTGAAACAGTGTCGGCGGCTGTGCAGCAGCGCCAAGCCAGTGAACTCGAAGCGCTCGCCACGGCGCGGCTGGCATCCGCCGAGCGACTCGTCTTGCTGACACAACGGAAGTTCGAGGCCGGACAAGCTACCGGCTTCGACATCGAGCGAACCCGCTCCGGCGTCGTCGCACTGCGTGTGGAGCAAGAGCAACTTCGGCGTGCGCGCGGCGAGGCGACGCATGCACTTGATGTACTAGCGGGACAAACGCCCGGAGCGTCTGCAGCTTCTCCGACTCTTGCTTCACTCGCCGCCCCCAATTGGACACCGACACGCATACCTGCGGACCTGCTGAGTGAGCGGCCCGACGTGCGCGCCGCCGAAGCGAAGTTCGCAGCCGAAACCGCGCGCTGGAACGCAGCCGAAGGCGAACGCTTCCCTAAGCTGGTGTTGGACCTGAGCGGCGGACGGCAGCGCGTTGAGAGTGCGGGGACGCGCATTACCGGCAACATTTTTTCACTTGGGGCCGGGGTTTCGTTGCCGATCTTCGATGGTGGCGCGATCCGTGCCGGCATCGAGACCGGAGAGGCGCGCAGCCGAGCTGCGCGCGCGGAGTTCGAGCGCACTTTGTTGAGTGCATTGCAGGACGTAGAGAACGCATACCTCGGTTGGCATACGCAGCACGCCGCACTGGAGCATCAGACCGAGGGGGTCGCAGTCGCGGAGCGTCAGCTCGATCGCAGCCGCCGTCTGTTTGAGGCGGGACAAGTGGACGCCACGGTGGTGGCCGAGGCTGAGGCGGGGGTGATGTCAGCGCAGGCTTCGCTGATCCGCACGCGGGCCGAGACAGCCGTGCAATGGGGTGTGCTGGCAAAAGCACTATCCGGCCCACCTGTTTGATCGGGGAAGCTTGCTGGAGCAGCTTGCGAAGGCTAGATAGCGTGGCGCAAGGCGAAGGTGGTGAGGCCTAAGTGAGGAGGAATGCGAACATGGAAATTCGGCATCTGCGCTACTTTCTAGCGGTGGCAGAGGAACTGCACTTTGCCCGAGCCGCAGAGCGCCTCCACATCGAGACATCGCCGCTGTCGCGCGCCATCAAAGAGCTTGAAGAGGAGTTGGGCGTAGCGCTATTTGCGAGAACCACTCGGAGCACCCGCTTGACTCGTGCAGGCAGACTCTTCTTTGAGAGCGTACCCCGTGTCTTCGCAGCTTTGCAGCAGGCGCGCGACAGTGTGAACGCCGCAGCCAATGGCTTTCATTGCCAGCTCCGTATTGCATTGTCTGATGGAATCACGCCATCGCGCCTGCCTGCGTTGTTGGCGCTCTGCCGGCAGGAAGAGCCGGAAGTGGAAGTTCGCTTCTTCGAAGTGCCTTTGTCACAGCAAATCAAGGGATTGTGTGGCGAACTGTACGATCTCGGCTTCGCTCAATCGGATGAAGTCGGCGAAGGCATCATCGCCGTGCCGGTGTGGAGTGACCCTCTGATGGTAGCTGTGCCCGCACGGCACCCCTTGCTATCCCACAAACAGATTCCCCTGGAAGAGCTGTTGCGGTATCCGCTGGTGCTCTGCGACGCGGTGGCGTGTGAGGGCCATGCTCGGCAAGTTGAACGGGTGCTACGTCGCGTGGACATTGAGCCTCTAATTGCCGAACGCGTGACTTCCAGCGATCTAATGATGGTCCTGGTTTCGGCGGGACTTGCACTAGGCCTCACAGGAGGTGCGCATATTACTGCCAGCAGGGAACAGGGTGTGGTCGCACGGCCGCTGACTGGAGGTTCGCCCATGCTCACGACCTATCTGCTACGACCGGCCAGCGAGCCGTCAGAAATACTGACTCGCTTCATGGAACGCGTTCATTCGATCAAATCTCCAGACGCCAAAAGTCGGCGGTAAACCATCACACAATCTCCCAAGGAAACTTAACCATGAAGAAGATTGCTCTCATATTGCTTTCCTCGACACTGGCAGCCTGCAGCCCATCCGGGAAACCAGATAAAGGCAACCTTCCGACGGTCGATGAATTAGCGCTCAATCCTGAGCGGCTGAAAAAGTTGCGCCAGCAATGCAAGTTGGATCGTCCTATGCTGGGCGACCAACTATGTAACCGGGTTGCCGAGGCTACGCGAAAGCGCTTTTACGAAGATGGCGATGTGCCCTACACCACACCTAAAGAGCCGCCGAAGTTCTAAGCTGGTGGTCACGCTGGAGTATGTATGCCGGATATGAAAAACTTGAAGGAGAATTGCAATGGGCTGGATCTATCTTGTTTTGGCTGGATTGTTTGAAATCGGATGGCCGGTCGGGCTGAAAATGGCGCAAGAGCCAACATCGCGTTGGAGTGGGGTCGCAGTAGCCGTCTCTTTCATGACAATTAGCGGCGCCTTCCTATGGCTTGCTCAGCGTCAGATACCGATTGGGACTGCTTATGCGGTGTGGACGGGTATCGGAGCGGCGGGAACGTTCTTAGTCGGAATTCATTTCTATGGCGACCCAACCTCCCTGATGCGATACCTTGGCGTGGCGCTGATCATCCTGGGCGTTATCACGCTCAAGTTATCGAGTTGAGTACTAGCTCCTTTGATAGCGTAGTCACTGGGACACCCTGCGACACAGACTGGATCGGGTTCTGGGAACTCGCACGGTCACCTCCTCCTAGTCGTTATATGTGGTGAGCTTGCCGCAGCCTCGGGAGAGTTCGAGCCAGTGCGCGTAAGGCGGTGGAGCAGCCATTCCGGGTGCTCCACCTTCAGCTCCTGCAAAGGTGGAGAAAGAGTGTGGGTTGGCTAGCATGGCGCGGCCAAGAATCACCAAACCCATCTACCTGCCAGCGATCACGTGCTCGGCCATTCGCGGATCGTCGATGCCCCAACTCACTGCCACAGGTAGCCCAGTCTCGCGGCTCATGCGTTTGGCAAAGGGGCTGACGCGACGGCCGGCAACCAGCGGCTGGCCATTCGCTTCCTTGACATTAACCAGTCCGGCTCGGCCGTGGCAGGCCGCCGCGACCACCCTGCCGTCAGCCCAAGCGCCCGACAGCAGATTGACGAGCGCCCCGCTCCGGGTAAGTCCCACATGGTGCCATGGCCGCCGGGCAGGAACATCACCGCACCCCCTTCCGGGGCGATGCTGTCGATCTTCAGCGAGCCTTCGAGCTTGTCCATCGACACCTTGTCATCGAGGAAGCATTCCACGCTCGGCGGGTTCATGCCTTCGCTCGCTATGGAATGAGGATCCACCGGAATCTCGCCGCCGGCGATTGACGCAATATCCACATTGGCACCTGCATCGACCAAGGCGTAGTACGGGGTGGACTGTTCCTCGAACCACACGCCGGTCAGGCGCGGGTCGTCGCCCATCGTTGCCTGCGAAGTCAAAACCAGCAGAATCTCGAGGGGAGTTCCCATCATGGTTTTCTCAGTTCAGACGCTTGGGATCAAGCGGCCAGCGACCATTACGCCTGCTTGGCTTTGCGCGCTGTCTCGACCAAGCTGTCGAGCCAGTCCTGATGGCCGTTGATCATCGGGTTGGGTTTGGCGTTGTGCAGCTCCTCGGCCGGCTTGCCCTTCTGCGTTTCCTGCGTGAGGATGCGCACGCGCCCGCCGTCCAGGTTCTCGACCAGCCAGGCGTGATGCACATCCAGGCGCGTATCTGTGCCTTCCTCGCCGGACCAGCCGTGCCAGGCCACGCGGCCGGGTTGCCCATCCGCAGGTGCCACGTACTCGTTGCACTGCCCCTCTACCGGGAAGCCGAAGGTCTCGAAATAAAATCGATCGCCGTCGGCCAGTACCGGGCCTTTGCCGCCATGAAAGCGCACGTTAGCCGAGTTGGCGTAGTAGCTTGGCCACAGCGATGGTGTGACGAGTAGCGGCCATACGTCGGCCGCGCTCAAGCCGGCGGCGATGATCTCATTAGAGGCGAAATTCTCAGTAAAGCCCGGCGTGTAGCCTTCGGGCCAGAGGATGGCGTTCTGTTGCTTGCTCATATCGAAGCTCCTTCACAAAATGTCAATGACGCAACAGGGGTGGCTGCGTCATTCAAGTGGTCATAGAGCAATCATGAGCCTCCCTGTGAAATAAGTGAAATCCTAATTTTTTATTTTTGAAATCATATAATTTGATATCAGCGTCTAGGTTCTGCCATCCGCCGACAAGGCTATCTCGCAGCGGTGCTACGAAAGGGTCCGTCTCCAATTGAGCCGGCTGATTGCATATTTGTAGTGCGAGGCAGAGTTGTGCTGAGCATGACGATGAGAGCCATCTTGCCTACTTGTTGTTAGCACAGGAAGTGAACAGCAGTGCTCGTATCCAGCGATGTGCTGGATCGTGATGGGTGCGTTCGTGCCAAGCAGCCGTCTTGGTGAACCCCGGTATCTTCATCGGCGGCAGGGAGATAGCCAGCTTGTCCATACCGGCGACCAAGCGGCTCGGCAAGATCGCGACCATGTCACTGGCACGCAGGATGTCTGGCAAGATCAGAAAGCTCTTGACCGACAGTGTGACGCTTCGTTGTTTGCCCAACTGTTCTAGCGCATCGTCGGTGACGCCGCGGAAACCTCCACCATCGTAGGAAACAAGCGCATGGTCGAGAGCACAGAACTGCTTAACTGTCAGCTTGCGCCCCATAGCCGCTGGATGGTCTTCCCGCAGGACACACACGTAGTGCTCCTTGAATAGCTCTCGGGCATGCAGATTTGGCGGAGTGATCTCTGGCGTCAGGAGGGCTAGATCGATTTGACCGCGCTCAAGCTGGTTCTGTAGCAGTCCGCTCTCGACTGGCACTAATGAGACTCGAACGCGCGGTGCGTGCTGTTTGAGTGCCGATAGAAATGGGACAGCAATGGCACGCAGCGCATAGTCCGTCGCGGCGATGGAGAAGGTCAGTTGTGCGGTGGCCGGGTCGAAAGAAGGTGGCTGGAGCAGCGCGTCGATTTCCGCTAGCACCTGTTTGACAGATATCCCTATGTCTAGCGCCCGCTGCGTCGGAACGATGCCCCGCTGCGCACGCGCGAACAGCGGGTCGCCGAAGCTTTCACGCAGCCGCGCAAGCATGCCGCTCAAGGCCGGTTGGGTTAGTCCAAGACGTGCTGCCGCCCGTGTCACGTTGCGTTCGTCCAACAATACGTCCAGCGCCTTGAGTAAGTTGAGATCCATGCTCTTGATATCTTTCATTCTTATCCAGATTTCAATAAATAATTCTTTCCCATGATATCTAGATTCTGCTCATGAGGGGAGCGAGACCCAGCGAGAATTTTTTTCTGGGCAACCTCTTGGAAACTCCAAATGCGCCATAGGGTGCTTTAGTTTGCGGCGTTTGTCTTCGACTCGCCCCGCCGCTCATTCTTTCTTTTCCCTCGACCGTTGTGCTCAAAACGGTCTTTGACGGGCACCCACGCGGCACCGATCCTCGCTCTATGCGGCACGTTCCTGTGCCGCTTTTGAACGAGGAATCAGTGCAGGGAAATCGGAGGCCAGTCAATGCAAGCTCAGGGCGTACTGTTCGGGCAGATCGCCGCCGTATTCGGCATCGTGATCGCCGGCGTGTGGGGTGCAACGCAATGGACAGCCGCCGCCCTGGGCTATCAACTACGCCTTGGCTCGCCATGGTTCGACTTCTTTGGAACCCCGGTCTATCACCCTTGGCGGCTGTTCGAGTGGTGGTTCTTCTTTGATGCCTACGCGCCGCACGTCTTCGATATCGGCGGGGCCATCGCGGGTGGAAGTGGTCTGGTGGCCGTGGTGGTCGCCATCGCCATGTCGGTGTGGCGCTCGCGGCAAGCGCGCCTTGTCACCACCTACGGTTCGGCACGCTGGGCCGATGCGGAAGACATACGCAAAGCTGGGCTGATCCAGCCCGACGGGGTTTTCCTCGGGCTGCATCGCGGCCAGTACCTCCGCCATGAAGGCCCGGAACACGTCCTGACCTTCGCACCAACGCGCTCGGGCAAGGGTGTGGGCCTGGTCGTTCCCACCTTGTTGAGTTGGCCCGCATCCGTCGTCGTTCACGACATCAAAGGCGAGAACTGGACGCTCACCGCAGGCTGGCGTTCGCGGTTTAGCCACTGCCTCCTGTTCAACCCCACGGATGCGCAGTCGGCAGCCTACAACCCGCTGCTGGAAGTGAGGCGCGGCGCGCACGAAGTGCGCGACGTGCAGAACGTGGCCGACATTCTTGTCGATCCCGATGGCGCACTCGAACGCCGGAACCATTGGGAAAAGACCAGTCACGCGCTGTTGGTCGGCGCCATCCTGCATGTGCTGTACGCAGGCGAGGACAAGACGCTGCGCGGCGTCGCCAACTTCCTCAGCGACCCGGCGTGTCCGTTCGAGCTGACGCTGCACCGGATGATGACGACGAAGCACCTGGGCGATGCGCCTCACCCGGTTGTCGCATCCGCTGCCCGCGAAGTGCTTAACAAGTCGGACAACGAGCGATCGGGCGTGCTCTCCACCGCCATGTCGTTTCTCGGCCTGTACCGCGACCCGACCGTGGCCGAAGTCACATCGCGCTGCGATTGGCGCATCGCCGACCTGATTTCCGCCGAGCACCCGGTATCGCTCTATCTGGTGGTGCCGCCCTCCGACATAAGCCGCACCAAGCCGCTGATCCGGCTCATCTTGAACCAGATCGGGCGGCGGCTGACCGAATCGCTCGACGGCAGCGATGGCATCGCGCGCCGGCACAAGCTGCTGCTGATGCTGGACGAGTTTCCGGCGCTGGGCCGCCTCGATTTTTTCGAGTCCGCGCTTGCCTTCATGGCCGGGTACGGCATCCGCAGCTTTCTCATCGCTCAAAGCCTGAACCAGATCGACAAGGCGTATGGGCAGAACCATTCCATCCTCGACAACTGCCATGTCCGGGTGACTTTCGCCACCAACGACGAAAGGACGGCGAAAAGGATTTCAGAAACCCTCGGCACCGCCACCGAGCTTCGCGCGCAGCGCAACTACGCCGGCCACCGGCTCGCTCCGTGGCTGGGGCACCTGATGGTGTCGCGTCAGGAAACTGCACGGCCGCTGTTGACGCCCGGCGAGGTGATGCAGCTTCCACCTGATGACGCCGTGGTCATGGTGTCCAGCGTCGCCCCGATCCGCGCGAAGAAGCTGCGCTACTACGCCGACGCCAATTTCAAGAATCGCGTCCTGCCACCGCCCGCGCTCGTAGCCGGGAGGTACGCCGACGCGCCGCCAGCCCGCCCCGACGACTGGAGCGGCTTGGCGATCCCGGCCGTACCTGCGGCGCCGGCCTCGGCATCCGCCGATGGCCTGGGCGGCACCGATGACGGCGGCCCACGCCGCCAGCCCGAACTCTCCGAAACCGTCGCCTACGACCCCGAGCCGGACGCACATGCGAACGACCTGGCGCTGCTCGATGACGACGACCTGGCGCTGCCGCTTCCCGGCCAGCTCGACCCGGCCATGCAGCGCACGGCCCGGCTGGCTTCCCTCGACCCCAACGACGGAATCGACCTATGAGCCAATACCGCCTCAATCTTTTCATCCAGCCCGAGCACGCCCAGCGCCTGGACGAACTGGCCGCCAAGAAAGGCGTGTCCAAGTCGTCCATCGTCGCAGCGGCCTTGGCGTCCTGGCTGTCGCCCGATGCTGGCGACCAGCGCGAGGCCGCCATTGCCAAGCGGTTGGATCGACTGTCGCGGCAGACCGAACGCCTGGAGCGCGACCAGAACATCCAGATCGAAACGCTGGCGCTGTTCATCCGCTACTTCCTGACCGTCAGCACGCCGGTGCCCGAAGCCCATCAGGATGCGGCACGCGCCCAGGGCAAGGTGCGCTTCGAGCAGTTCGTCGAACAGTTGGGTCGCCACCTTCTGCGTGGCCGCAGTCTGGTGCGCGACGTGGTGGAGGAACTGCACCCCGATCCGATGCAGATGGATGACGCAGCAGCGATGGCCTCCGCCCATGAACGAACTGCGGAGCGTGCGTCATGAGTGCCGTTCCACAGATCCAGCCCGAACCTCGCTCATCCGCAGCAGCGTCCCAGGATCGCCGCATCCAGATGCTGCGCACTGCAATGGGGCCGCTGATCGCCGCTGCGCTCGAAGACCCGGATGTGGTGGAAATCATGCTCAACCCCGATCGCACCCTGTGGGTGGATCGGCTGTCGTCGGGTCGCTCGCCGCTGGGCGTGGAGATGCCCGAGGCCGATGGTGAACGCATCATCCGCCTGGTCGCCGCGCATGTCGGCGCGGAGGTGCATCGCGGCCAGCCGCTCTTGACCGCCGAGTTGCCGGAAACCGGCGAGCGTTTCGAGGGCATCCTGCCTCCGGCCGCCCCGGGGCCAGCCTTCGCGCTACGCAAGCGGGCCGTGAGCATCATCGGCCTGGATCGCTACGTGGCCGACGGCATCCTGACCGCCGGGCAGGCCGAGTTCCTGCGCCGCGCCGTGCGCGAGCGGCAGAACATCCTAATCGCCGGCGGCACCAGCACCGGCAAGACCACGCTGGCGAACGCGCTGCTGGCCGAGATCGCCGCCACAGGCGACCGCGTGCTGGTGCTCGAAGACACCATCGAGCTGCAATGCGCGGCCCGCGACCATGTGCCGCTGCGCACCCGCGCCGGCGTCGTCACCATGACCGAGCTGGTGCGGGCCACGATGCGCCTGCGGCCTGACCGCGTGATCGTCGGCGAGGTGCGCGGCGGCGAAGCCCTCGACCTCATCAAAGTGTGGGGCACCGGCCACCCCGGCGGCATTGCGACCATCCATGCCGGCTCCGCGCTGGGCGCGTTGCTGCGCCTCGAACAGTTGATTCTCGAAGTCGCTGTGAATCCGCCGCGGGCGCTGATCGCCGAGGCGGTCAACGTCGTCATCAACATCGCCGGACGCGGCCGCAAGCGCCACGTCGAAACCATCGCCCGTGTCGTCGGCTTCGACGGCACCGGCTATCGCCTGGCGGACGCACTGGAAACGCCGTTTCCCGAGCTGACGCCGGTTCCTCTCGCAGCCGACGCCGCTGCACATTCCCGTCCCCCAACCAACTTGGAGAACTGCCATGACGCACGTTGATTCTTTCCGCTTTTCCGTAAATCCGCTTCCTCGCCTGTCCGGCCTGGCGCGGCTGCGCAGCCTCACCCGCCCTGCGAGGCAGGGGCTGCTGCTGGCCGCGCTGCTGCTGTTGCTGGCCGGAACGGCGCAAGCCGCCGGTTCCTCGATGCCGTGGGAGGGGCCCTTGCAGTCGATTCTGGAGTCGATCCAGGGGCCGGTGGCACGCATCGTCGCGGTCATCATCATCATCGCCACGGGCCTGGCGCTGGCCTTCGGCGACACCAGCGGCGGCTTTCGCAAGCTGATCCAGATCGTGTTCGGGTTGAGCATCGCGTTCGCCGCTTCCTCGTTCTTCCTGTCGTTCTTCTCGTTCTCCGGCGGGGCCGTCGTATGAGTACGGCCAGCGACCTTCCAGGCTTCGAGGTGCCGCTGCATCGCTCGCTGACCGAGCCAATCCTGCTGGGCGGCGCGCCGCGCACCGTGGCAATTGCCAACGGCACGCTGGCCGCCGCCGTCGGGCTGGGCCTGCAACTGTGGATTCCCGGCGTGGTGCTCTGGATCGTCGGCCACTCGCTGGCCGTATGGGGTGCGCGCGTCGATCCGCAGTTCATGCAGGTCTTCGCGCGGCATATCAAACACCGCCCGCTTCTGGACGTGTGAGGGGAGGACGCCATGCTGAACCTTGCCGAATATCGTCAGCGCCCGGCCTTGCTTGCCGACTGGCTGCCCTGGGCCGGGCTGGTCGCGCCGGGCGTTGTGCTGAACAAAGATGGTTCGTTTCAACGCACGTTCCAGTTTCGCGGCCCCGACTTGGACAGTGCGACACAGGGCGAGCTGATTGCCACGTCGGCGCGGCAGAACAACGCGCTTCGCCGTACCGGGTCTGGCTGGGCCTTCTATATCGAGGCCGAGCGGATGCGGGCATCGAGCTATCCGCAATCCTCCTTTCCCGAACCACTGTCCTGGCTGGTGGATGAGGAGCGACGCGCGGCGTTCGAGGAGTCGGATGGCCATTTCGAGAGCGTCTATCACTTCACGTTGCAACACCTACCGCCGCAAGAGTCTCGCGCCCGTGCGGCTGGGATGCTGTACGAGAACCGGCCCACTGAGGGTGTGGACTGGCGTGGTCGGCTTGATTCCTTCGTGGCAGAGACCGATCGCGTGTTCGACCTGCTCGATGGTGTGATGCCGGAGATTGCCTGGCTGGACGATAGCCAGACGCTGACCTACCTGCATGCCACAGTCTCCACCCGGCGCTATCGCGTCGGCGTGCCCGACGTGCCGTTCCATATCGACGCACTGCTTGCCGATGCCGCGCTGGTCGGCGGCCTGGCGCCCATGCTGGGCGATCAGCACCTGCGCGTGGTGTCGGTACGAGGCTTCCCGACCTCGACCTGGCCGGGGATCTTGGACGACCTCAACCGCCTGGGCTTTGCGTATCGCTGGAGTACGCGCTTCCTGTGCCTGGACAAAGCCGAGGCGGAACGGGAATTGGGGCGCTTGCGGCGCCAATGGTTCGCCAAGCGCAAGAACGTCATCGCGCTGCTGCGCGAAACGATCTTTCAGCAGGAAAGCCCGCTGGTCGATACCGATGCCAGCAACAAGGCCGCCGACGCCGATGCCGCCTTGCAGGAGCTGGGCAGCGATCAAGTCGCCTTCGGCTACCTCACCGCCACGGTGACGGTGCTCGACGCCGACCCGGCCGTGGCCGACGAGAAGCTGCGCATGGTGGAGCGCGTCATCCAGGGCCGGGGTTTCGTGACCATCCCCGAAACCCTCAACGCAGTCGATGCCTGGCTGTCGTCCGTCCCCGGCAACGCATACGCGAACGTGCGTCAGCCCATCGTTTCGACGCTGAACCTGGCGCACATGATGCCGATGTCAGCGGTATGGGCTGGGCCGGAGAAGAACGAACACCTCGATGGCCCGCCGCTGATCGTCACCCGCACCGATGGCGCGACGCCGTTCCGGCTGGTGACGCACATCGGCGACGTGGGGCACACCCTTGTCGCCGGGCCGACCGGCATGGGCAAGTCGGTGCTGCTCGCCATCTTGGCCATGCAGTTCCGGCGCTACTTCGGCTCGCGGATCTTCGCCTTCGACATGGGCCGCTCGATGCGCGCCACCATCTTCGGCCTTGGCGGTGAGCACTATGACCTCGGCGCCGATGGCGGCATCGCCTTCCAGCCACTCGCGCGAATTGCCCACGAGGGCTACCGCACCTGGGCCGCCGAATGGGTGGAGGGCCGGCTGCTGCACGAAGGCGTGACGGTCGGCCCGGACGAGAAGGCTGCCATCTGGTCGGCGCTGAGAAGCCTTGCCGGTGCGCCGGTGGAGCAGCGCACCATGACCGGCTTGTCGGTGTTATTGCAGTTTAACGCGCTGCGCCAAGCGCTCGCGCCCTATGTGCTGGGCGGCGCACACGGCAAGCTGCTGGACGCTGACCACGACCGGCTGGGCATGGCCGACGTGCAGGGCTTCGAGATGGAAGAACTGATGCACAGCCCGGCCGCCGTGCAAGCGGTGCTGCGCTACCTGTTCGCCCGCTTCGACGAACGTTTCGACGGCGCGCCCACGCTGTTGATCCTCGATGAAGCGTGGCTGTTCCTCAATGAGCCGTCCTTCGCGGCCCGCATCCGGCAATGGCTCAAGACGCTCAGAAAAAAGAACGTCAGCGTCATCTTCGCCACGCAGTCGCTGGCCGACATCAAGGACTCGACCATCGCGCCAGCCATCATCGAAAGCTGCGCGAGCAGGATCTTCTTACCTAACCCGCAGGCCACCGAGCCGCAGATTCGCACGATCTACGAAGGCTTCGGCTTGAGCAGCCGCCAGATTGAGATCGTGGCGACCGCCCAGCCCAAGCGCGATTACTACTACCAGTCGCGCCTCGGCAATCGCCTGTTCGACCTCGACCTGGGGCCTGTCGCGCTCGCATTCGCGAGCGCATCCACCCCTCAAGACCAACGCGACATTGACCGCGTGCTGACGCAGGCCGGCGCTCCCGGCTTCGCCGGCGCGTGGCTGCGCCATCGCGGCCTCGGCTGGGCCGCCGACCTGCTGCCGTCCGCTCCGGCGGCAGCTTCCTTTCTCGCTTCTCAACCGCTGGAGGTTTCGCCATGATGACCAAGCCCCGTTTGCTCTCTGTCTCACTCGCTGCTGTGCTGTCGGTATCGCTGTTGGCCGTGCAGCCCGCATCCGCGCTGACGGTGTTCGACCCGTCCAACTTCGTGCAGAACACGCTGACCGCCGTGCGCACGCTGGAACAGATCAACAACCAGATCAACCAGCTCCAGAACGAGGCGCAGATGTTGATGAACCAGGCCAGGAACCTGGCAAATCTCGACTTCAACATCGTCAACCGCCTGCGCTCGACGCTCGCCACCACCGAGCGCCTGATCGCCGAGGCGCGCGGCTTGGCCTACGACGTGCAGAGCATGGATGCCACGTTCGCCCGCCTGTACCCGGAACAGTACGCCTCCACCATCAGCGGCGACCGCATGGCACAGGATGCCCGCGAACGCTGGCAGAACACCTTGAACGGCCTGCACACCGCGATGCGGATGCAGGCGCAGGTGTCGCAGAACCTCGCCCAAGACGAAAGCGCGCTGGCCGACCTCGTGAGCCAGAGCCAGTCGGCCACCGGCGCGCTGCAAGCGATGCAGGCGACGAACCAGCTCCTGGCTTTGCAGGCCAAGCAGTCGATCCAGGCGCAGCAGCTCCAGATCACGCAAGACCGGGCCGCTTCGCTGGAACTGGCGCGGCAAGCGGCGGCTATGGAGCGCGCCCGCGAAGTGCGGCGGCGCTTCCTCGGCACCGGCACGCCGTACACGCCGCAGTCCGTCAACTTCTACAACAACTGACCGGAGGCGGCCATGCGATGCGCTTCCGTCCTGCTGGCCGTGCTGCTGACCGCGTGCGGCCAGCAGCCGGCCGAGAACCTGGCCGACGCCCTGGCCGCAGATCCGGTGCGGCTCAAGGCGTTGCGCGGGCAATGCGCGGTCGACCGGCAGGCCATGGGCGAGGATGCCTGCCGCGCCGCCGCCGAAGCCTTCCGGCGGCGCTTCTTCGCCGGCCATACCGGGCCGGATGAATACAACTCGCTGGCTGAACTCCCGCCGATTCCGCCGAGCTTCGATACGCCCGCAGATGAATTGCCAGAGGGCGCCGTTCCGCTCACTCCGCCCGAGGATTCGCCATGAACGACGTGACCATCATCGACCGTTTCCTCGATACGTTCTCGCGCTACATCGACTCGGGCTTCGGCTTATTGCAGGGCGAAGTGGCATTTCTCACCGCCACGCTCATCGTCATCGACATGACGATCGCTGGCCTGTATTGGGCCATGAGCCACGCCACCGGCCAGGGCGACGACGTGATCGCCAAGCTGCTGCGCAAGGTGCTCTATGTCGGCGCGTTCGCCTACATCATCGGCAACTTCAACTGGCTGGCGAGCATCGTGTTCCGCTCGTTCGCCGGCTTGGGAATCACCGCTACCGGCTCGGCCATCACGATGGAGAACTTTCTTCAGCCGGGCCGGCTGGCGAAGACCGGCATCGACGCAGCCGCGCCGATTCTGGAACAGATCGGGGACATGGCTGGGTTCCCCGAGGTGTTCGTGAACATCGACCCTATCGTGGTTCTGTTCATCGCCTGGCTGGTGGTGATCCTCTGCTTCTTCGTGCTGGCCGTACAGCTTTTCATCACGCTGATCGAGTTCAAACTGACTACGCTCGCCGGCTTCGTCTTGATCCCGTTTGCACTCTGGAACAAGACCTCGTTCCTCGCGGAAAAGGTGCTAGGCAACGTGGTGTCGTCAGGCATCAAGGTCTTGGTGCTGGCCGTCATCGTCGGCATTGGTTCCGGGCTGTTTGCCGAGTTCCAGGTACATCCCGACGAACCATCAATCGACCACGCGCTGGTCGTGATGCTGGCCTCGCTCGCGCTGCTGGCGCTGGGCATTTTCGGCCCCGGTATCGCCACCGGCCTGGTGTCCGGTGCGCCACAGCTTGGTGCGGGCGCGATGGCTGGTGCTGCGGTCGGGGCTGTCGGCACCGGCGTTGCCATCGGAGCCGCCGCAACGGGAGTGGGCGGCGCCGTCATGGCTGGGGCACGAATGGCCCCGGCGGCCGCAAAGCTGGCCGGTGCCGGCGCGCGTGCCGCGACTTCGGCGGCCGGCAGTGCCCGATCGGCGTTCCAGGCCGGTTCCGCTGCGGCCGGCGGCGGTGCCAAGGGCGCGGCGGCTGGCCTCGGCAATGTCGCCAAGACCGGCGCACAAGCCGCAGGCCGCAGCGTCACCTCTGGTGCTTCCGCTGTTGGGCAGAAGGTGGCCGACTCCTTCCGCGCTGGCTGGAACGGCACAGAAGCCGGCAGCGACGGTGCTGGCCGCGGCCAGACCGCAGACGGCACCGCAGGCTCGCAGAAGCAAGAGCAACCGGCCTGGGCCAAGCGGATGCACCGCCGCCAGCAGGCTACCCATGCCGCGACCACTGCCGCCCACACGCTGCGCGGGGGCGACGGCGGCGGCTCCGGGCAAGGCCCGAGCCTGCGGGATTCCGATACCTAACCTTCAAGGAGAACACCCATGCGATTCAAACGACCGCAGGTGCGCTACGCCGATACGCCGCAGCCTGCCACCCCGTATCAAGCCGCCGCCCAGGTGTGGGACGACCGTATCGGCTCCGCCCGCGTGCAGGCGAAGAATTGGCGCCTGATGGCCTTCGGCTGCCTAGTGCTCGCGCTGTTGATGGCCGGCGGCCTGGTGTGGCGCTCGGCGCAGTCCATCGTGACGCCCTATGTCATCGAGGTCGATCAGGCCGGGCAGGTGCGCGCTGTAGGTAAGGCCGCTACGCCGTATCGGCCCGGCGACGCGCAGATCGCGCACCACCTGGCGCGCTTCGTGACGCTGGTTCGCTCGCTGTCCATCGACCCCATCGTGGTGCGGCAGAACTGGCTCGATGCCTACGACTACACCACCGACAAGGGCGCGGCGGTGCTCAACGACTACGCCCGCACCAATGACCCATTCGCCCGCATCGGCAAGGAATCGGTAACGGTGCAAATCACCAGCGTGGTTCGCGCCAGCGACACGTCTTTCAACGTGCGCTGGACAGAGCAGCGCTATGTCAACGGTGCGCCCGCCGGCACCGAACGCTGGAACGCCGTGCTTTCGACCGTCCTGCAAACCCCGCGTACTGAACAGCGCTTGCGCAAGAACCCATTGGGTATCTACGTCAACGGCCTGTCATGGAGCCGCGAACTGGATTCTTCCGAAGGAGCCAAACCATGAAACTTCGTTTCTGCCTTTACGTTTTTCCTTTGACGCTGCTGGCCCTCGCGGGCTGCGCCTCGCAGGGCAAGCCGCCGCCGTCCATCTCGCTCGACGAGCCGGTGCTGGCCCAGCCATTGCCCGAACCGCCCAAGCCCGTCGAAGTCGTCGCCGTCCCTGAACCGCTGGCGCTGCCGGCGCAGTTGAAGCCGCTGCCGGAACTCGATGAGGCCCCCGTTGCGCCGGAGCCGGCCGACGAAAAGGTGCGCGTTTCCCGTGCCAATGCAGAAGCGCGTATCGCGCCTACCCGTGAGGGCTACGTCAACGCGATTCAGGTGTGGCCGTTCACCGATGGCGCGCTTTATCAGGTCTATGCGTCGCCGGGGCGCGTGACGGTGGTTTCGCTTCAACCGGGCGAGGAACTGGTGACGGTCGCCGCCGGCGATACCGTGCGCTGGATCGTGGGCGACACGTCCAGCGGCGGCGGGGCCGATCTGCGCGTCAATGTGCTGGTCAAGCCCATCCGTTCCGGCCTGAAAACCAATCTCGTCATCACCACCAGTCGGCGCACCTACCTGCTGGAGCTGACCTCGACCGAGAAGGCATGGATGGCGTCGGTATCCTGGGACTACCCGAAAGACCGGATGCTCGCGTTGCAGCGCCAGGCGCAGGCTGCGCAGGCGACAACGCCTGTCGATACGGGCCTGTCGCTGGACAAGATCCGCTTCCGCTACGCGGTATCGGGCAGCAACCCGCCGTGGAAGCCGCTACGCGCCTTCGATGATGGAGAGAAGGTCTATATCCAGTTTCCGGCGGGCATCGCCCAGGGCGAGTTGCCGCCGCTGTTTGTCATCGGCGCGCAGGGCGACGGGCAATTGGTGAACTACCGTTTCCGCGCGCCGTACTACGTCGTGGATCGCCTGTTCGGCGCGGCCGAACTGCGGCTGGGCGGCGACGGCGGCGACGTGGTGCGGATCGAGCGCACCGATGGCGTTGCGCGGAGGAACTGACCATGAGCCAGGATGACACTCCCGACCTTGCCGCGCCGCAGGCGGCGGGCAAGATCGCTCCCGAGGCGGTCGCGCTTCGCGCCCAGCCGCGCCCGGTCACGCGCCTGAATCGGCGCACGCTGGCCATCCTCGCCGGCGTCCTGGCGGTGGCCGTGCTCGGCGCGGTGATGTGGTCGCTGCAACCTCAGCGGCGCGGTGCGGGCGAGCAGACCGAGCTTTACAACGTCGATCGTGTCTCGAAGTCTGAAGGACTGGATGCGCTGCCGACGGACTACTCCAAGCTGCCGCCGGCGTTGCCGCCTGCCGTTCCCGAACTGGGGCCGCCGCTGCCGGGCGATCTTGGCCCGGCCATCGTGAAGTCGCAGCAGCCGGCGACGGCCGCCTACGCGGCCCCCGGCCACGACCCGAACGATGCTCTGCGCAAAGAAGCCGAAGCGGCCGCGGCCTCGTCCGTGTTCTTCCGCTCGGGAGGGCAGAATGCGGCGCCGGTGGCGCAGACACAGGTGGCCGCTGCGCCGGGCTTCGCCGCCAATGCGGTGTTTGACCCGCTGGCGGCCGGGCCGGTCTCCACGGCGGCCCAGCCTGCTGACCCGACAGCGGTGCAAAACCGGCAAGACCATAAAGAGGCTTTCTTGAAAGGTGGCTCCACTGAAACCCGTAATTCCGGCAATCTGACCCTGCCAACTTCGCCGTATCAGGTCATGGCCGGAACGGTGGTCGCAGGTGCCTTGGTGACGGGGATTAAGTCGGACTTGCCCGGCGACGTGATCGCCACGGTGACGGAGCCGGTCTATGACACAGCCTCCGGGCGCTTCCTGCTGATTCCGCAGGGTTCGCGCATCCTGGGCAAATACAACAGCCAGGTCAGCTACGGGCAGAGCCGCGTTCAAGTCGTCTGGAACCGGATCATCCTGCCGGACACGTCTTCGCTCACGCTCGACAACCTGGCCGGCACCGACCCAGCCGGCTATGCCGGGCTGGAGGACGATGTGGACTACCACTGGGGCCGCATCTTTGCCGGTGCGGCACTCACCACGCTGCTGGGCGTCGGTGCCGAGCTGGCCGCGCCGGAGAACCGGCAGGATGGTGATCGCGTCATCATCGCTGGGCGCGACAGCGCGCAGGACAGCATCAATCAGGTCGGCCAGGAGATGACCCGGCGCAACCTCAACATCCAGCCGACCTTAACGCAACGGCCGGGCCTGCCGGTTCGCATCATCGTCAACCGGGATCTGGTGCTGCGGCGGTACCAGCCGCTGTTCTTCAACCGGGGGACTTCACGATGAGCACGACCAAGAAGCTGCGGCTCGGCCCGCTGCCGAAGACCGAGAGCACCAAGCTGACTTTCGTTTGCCCGACCAGCTTGAAAGCCGACCTCGACCGCTACGCCGCGCTACACGCGCAGGCGTATGGCGAGGCCGTTGATGCGGCGACGCTGATCCCGCATATGCTGGAAGCGTTCATGGCGGGGGATCGAGGATTCAGGAAGGGCACGGCGACCCGCAGCACACCACCGAAGCCGCCATGATTGCACCGCATGCTATTCAACGGCATCCATCGAACGCGCAGCCCAGGCTGCGCGTTCTTCATTCTGGATGCCGCCGAGCCTGTTGGGCTATGATGATGCGACAGGCCCGCCGTTCCTCGGCAATCCAGCACTACACAGTGCGATGCGGCTTTCTCTCCCAACGCTCCTATGTCGCTCCTAGCCGACAACGCCGCTCTTCTTCTAAGCGGCCCCGAAAGGAGCTAACCTACTGTCCCATATACGGTTTCAAGTCCTTCTTGATTTGCGCGAAAGACTTGACACCGGCACTTTTTTGTCCGGCTTGCCTGGATCAGCCGCCGATCGCGCCATCCACCAGGGTCTGGGCTTCCTGCACCAGTTGCTGGAGGTGATCGTCGCCGATAAAGCTCTCGGCGTAGATCTTGTAGATGTCCTCGGTGCCCGATGGGCGCGCGGCGAACCAGCCGTTCTCGGTCATGACCTTGAGGCCGCCGATCGCCTGGTCGTTGCCCGGCGCATGGCTGAGGATCTTCTGGATGCTTTCGCCGGCCAACTGGGTCGAAGTCACCTGGTCCGGCGACAGCTTGCCGAGCAGCGCCTTCTGCTGCGGGTTGGCCTTGGCGTCCACGCGCACCGAGAACGGCTCGCCCAGTTCGTCGCACAGCGCACGATAGGCCTGGCTCGGGTCGCGACCGGTGCGCGCGGTCATTTCCGCCGCCAGCAGGGCCGGGATCAGGCCATCCTTGTCGGTGCTCCAGACGCCGCCGTCCTTGCGCAGGAACGAAGCGCCGGCGCTTTCCTCACCGCCAAAGCCGAGGGAGCCATCGAACAGGCCGTCGGCGAACCACTTGAAGCCTACCGGTACTTCGTACAGGCGCCGGCCCAGGCGCGCGGCCACACGGTCGATCAAGCCGCTGCTGACCACGGTCTTGCCCACAGCCGCGTCGGCGCGCCATTGCGGACGGTTCTGGAACAGGTAGTCGATGGACACCGCCAGGTAGTTGTTCGGCGCCAGCAGGCCGCCGCTCGGGGTCACGATGCCATGGCGATCGTGGTCCGGGTCGCAGCCGAAGGCCACGTCGAAACGATCCTTCAGGCCGATCAGGCCCTGCATCGCATGGCTCGACGACGGGTCCATGCGGATCTGCCCGTCCCAGTCGACGGACATGAAGCGGAAGGTGGCGTCGACTTGTTTGTTGACCACGTCCAGGTCGAGGCGATAGTGCTCGGCGATCGCCGACCAGTAGCGCACCCCCGCTCCGCCCAGCGGATCGACGCCCAGGCGCAGCTTGGCATTGCGGATGGCGTCCAGGTCAATGACGTTGATCAGGTCGGCGACATAGCTGTTGAGGTAGTCATGACGATGAGTGGTGTCGGCTTTCAGCGCCTGCTCGTAGCTGACACGCTTCACCCCGGCCAGCTTGTTGGCCAGCAGCTCGTTGGCCTTGGCCTCGATCCACTTGGTGATATGCGTGTCGGCCGGCCCGCCGTTGGTAGGGTTGTACTTGAAACCACCGCTTTGCGGCGGGTTGTGCGACGGGGTAATGACGATGCCGTCGGCCAGGCCGCTGGTGCGGCCGCGGTTGTAGCAGAGAATCGCATGGGACACCGCCGGCGTCGGGGTGTATTCATCGCCCGCGGCGATCATCACGGTCACGCCGTTGGCGGCCAGCACTTCCAGGGCGCTGGCGCCCGCCGGCGTGGACAGCGCGTGAGTGTCGATGCCGACGAACAGCGGGCCATCGATCCCCTGGGACTGGCGATACAGGCAGATCGCCTGGCTGATGGCCAGGACGTGCCATTCGTTGAAACTCAGGTCGAACGAGCTGCCACGATGCCCCGAGGTGCCGAAGGCGACACGCTGGGTGGCGATGGAGGCATCGGGCTGGCCGGTGTAGTAGGCCGTTACCAGTCGCGGAATATCGACCAGCAGTTCGGCCGGTGCCGGCTTGCCCGCAAAAGGACTGAGTGTCATGCAAAACCTCGGGAAAAGGATGGTTCGGTGAGTGCTGCGCAGTTTACTGGCAGTTTGACCACGGCGCGATGGGATCTATCCGTGACGACTCACGCAATCGGCGGGAACCCAGCCGCGCCCTTACCGACGGGCACAGGGAAGCCGCCACTAGCGAGGCAGAAACAAACAAGGGAATGGATACGCAGACAAGAACGCCAGGGTGCGCGATGCGAGCCCTGGCGTCGGGATCAGGCCGGTTCGACCTGCAAGGCGACCCGTTCGCGGCAAGGACATTCATCCATGTAGCGGTGGGCTTCGATGAACTCGTTGAACCCGAAGACCCGGGTCTTTAGCGGCAGCAGCACACGGTCCGCCGTCAGCTGGTTGATGTCGCGCAAGGCGCGCTGCAAGGCCACCTGGTCCTGGATGATGCCCAGCTCGGGCTTGCCGGTGAAGTTGCCGATGCAGTGCACGAAGAACTGGATGTTCTTCTGGAACGCGGCGCAGGCCGGGAATGGCGTCTGGTTGCCACCCTGCAGGCCATAGAGCACCAGGCTGCCGCGTGGCGCCAGGACGTCGCCGAGCAGCGACATCTGCGGGCCGCCCAGGCCATCGAAGACCACATCGACACCACGGTTGTCGGTGTATTTGTTGATCTGCATGAGCAGGTCCTGCTCTTCGGTGACGATCACTTTCTCGGCACCCAGGGACAGCAGGTTCTCCCGCTCTTCAGCGGTCTTGGTCGCGGCGATCACCCGCACGCCCAGCGCCTTGCCCAGCTGGACGAAGGACGGGCCGGCACAGTGGCTGGCGTCGGTGACCAGGGCGAACTGCCCGGGCTTGACCCGCGCCAGGTCGACATAGGCGAAGTACGCCACCAGCAGCGGCGTGTAGTGCACGGCGGCTTCGATCGGGCTGAGGATGTCGGGGTAGCGGGTCAGCGCCGAGCGCGGCAGGACGATCTGCTCGCCGTAGACCGGGTAATCGTTGGGGCTTTCGGCCGGGAAACTGGCAACCTTGTCGCCAATGGCCAGGTCGTCGACGCCTTCGCCGACGGCGGTCACCACGCCGGCCATCTCATGGCCGAGGCCGGAAGGCAGGCGGGCATGGGAAGACGCCAGGTTCTGGCGCCAGAGTACGTCGTACCAACTGATGCCGATCGCTTCGACACGTACCTGCACTTCGCCTGGCGCAGGCAAAGCGGCCGCATGCTCTTCGCACTTGAGCACCTCGGCCGGACCAAACTTGTGAAAACGGATCGTGCGGGACATCGCAAACCTCGTCAAAGTAACCTCTAATGCCCTGAACTCTATCTGGGCTTTCTGACCAAGACCATCAGTGGCTATTAATAGTCGACATGCCTGTCATTGATTCCGCGACAGCGGCAACCGCGATAAACCGCGTGCCAGAGCGAAGGGGTTCCTTACAGGAAAAAACAATTAGCCGGTGCAGAGTAGCAGCCTTTCCCCGTAAGATTCATGCCGGCCATTGTTCTCATATGGCTGCTCTCGTCAAGTTTGCTGACTCTGCCAGGACTCAAGATGAATCGTAATGACCTGCGTCGTGTCGACCTGAACCTGTTGATCGTATTTGAAACATTGATGCACGAACGCAGCGTGACCCGGGCGGCGGAGAAACTCTTCCTCGGCCAGCCGGCCATCAGCGCGGCCCTGTCGCGCCTGCGCAGCCTGTTCGACGACCCGCTGTTCGTGCGCACCGGGCGCAGCATGGAACCCTCGGCCCGGGCCATGGAAATCTTCGCCCTGCTCTCGCCCGCCCTGGACTCGATCTCCACCGCGGTCAGCCGCGCGGCCGAGTTCGACCCGGCGACCAGCACCGCGGTGTTCCGGATCGGCCTGTCCGACGACGCCGAATTCGCCCTGCTGCCGCTGCTGCTCAAGCGCCTGCGCGCCGAAGCACCGGGGATCGTGCTGGTGGTGCGCCGCGCCAACTACCTGCTGATGCCGGCCCTGCTGGCGTCCGGGGAAATCTCCATCGGCGTCAGCTACACCCAGGACCTGCCGGCCAACGCCAAGCGCAAGGTGCTGCGGCGCAGCCTGCCCAAGCTGCTGCGGGCCGACAGCATGCCCGGCGCCCTGAGCCTCGATGACTTCTGCGCCCGTCCCCACGCGCTGGTGTCGTTCGCCGGCGACCTCAGCGGCTTTATCGACGAAGAACTGGAAAAACTCGGGCGCAAGCGCCACGTGGTGCTCGCGGTGCCGCAGTTCAACGGCCTGAGCACCCTGCTCACCGGCACCGACATCATCGCCACCGTGCCGGACTACACCGCCGACGCCCTGACCGCCGCCGGCGGCGTGCGCGCCGAAGACCCACCCCTGCCGACCCGCAGCTTCGAACTGCACATGGCCTGGCGCGGCTCCCAGGACAACGACCCCGGCGAACGCTGGCTGCGCTCGCGGATCCAGATGTTCTTCGGCGATCCGGACAGCCTTTAGCCGTCGGCGTGCAGGCTGGGCGGCGCCGGAATTGTCGGACGGCCCCCTGCGCCACTGTTGCTGATGGCCGAGCCGCAGTGAGCGCAGAACCCGCCATGCTGCACAAACGCAAAAATTGTAATAGCACAATGCCTCAGCAACCGGCAAAATCCACACGTTCCCAATGGATTTGAAGGACCGGTTCCGATGACATGGCCCGTCACGCTGAAAATTGACAGCGCAGCGTACCCTCTCAGTGTGGTGCAACGTGCCGCTTACTCCCTGGCCGACACCGTCGCGATCCAGATCGCTATCGAAGCCAACCAGATTCGTCTCACGGCCTTCCCCGCAGAAGCAATACTGCCGCTTTCCCCGGAGCAGGCAAACTTGCAGATCCTCCAACATCTGAACGACTTCGCCCTTCGCGATCACATTGACCGCGAAACAGCGGGGCTGCGCGAAGTTCTGGCTCGAGCTGCACTCGCTGGATGTGGGATTTCCCAGTGACACTGATTGCGACAGATGCCAAGCACTACCGCTTGCTGCCTTTTCGATTCATGCGCATGAACACGGGACATGACTGTGACATCTTGCTCACCTCCGATACCGGTGAGTACATGCGCGTGAACGAAGCGCAATTACGGGCCCTCAGTTACTTCGACGCTCAAGCAGGTACGCCTTTTTACAAGGACCTGTTGGCCCGCCACTTCATCTACGAACCAGGTCGCCACAACCCGTTCCCGGAAATGGCCGCGCAGTATCGCAGCCGCAAGGACTTCCTCTTCCAGGGCCCTGCACTGCACTTGTTCGTGGTTACATTGCGCTGTAACCACACCTGTCAGTACTGCCAAGTGTCGCGGGCGCCTCTGGGAGGATCCGGACACGACCTGTCGGAAGCGGATGCACAAGCGGCAGTCGATCGCCTGTTCGAATCGAGCGCTCCCGCCCTGACTGTGGAGTTTCAGGGTGGTGAACCACTTCTGGCCTTCGAGCGCGTCCGCCAGATCGTAGAATGGGTCGTTGAAAGGAACGTGCTCGAACAACGGGATATCCAGTTCGTCATCACTACCACGCTGCACCATCTGACGGAGGAAATACTCGACTTCGCAGAACAAAATCACATCCTGTTTTCGACCTCGCTCGATGGGCCGGCGCCCTTGCACAATGCCAACCGCCCTACCCCGTCACGAGACTCCTACGAACGCACTGTAAAAGGCATCCAGTGGGTCCGTGAGCGCCTTGGCCATGATGCTGTTTCCGCACTGACCACGCTAACTTCACGAAGCCTCGAACAACCTGAAGCGATCATCGATGAGTATGTAAGCCAGAGCTTCTCCAGCATCTCGCTTCGGCCTCTGAGCCCTTATGGGTTTGCCACCAAGAGTGCCCATCGACTTGATTACTCTATTGAGCACTACCTGGCCTTCTACAAGAAGGCACTGGCCTATTTGCTGCACATCAACCAACAGGGCGTATACCTCTCAGAGAGTTATACGAGCCTGCTGCTGAAAAATATCTTGACCCCCTTCTCCTCCGGCTACGTAGACCTGCGGTCCCCTGCTGGCGCTGGCACTGCGGCGCTGGTTTACAACTATGACGGTTACGTCTATCCCTCGGACGAAGCCCGAATGCTGCTGGAAATGGGTGAAGACGGCTTGAGACTCGGCACCGTGCAGCAACCCTTGTCCGAATTACTCGCATCGCCAGTTATGAATGCGTTGCTCGCCAGTGGTGTAGCAGAGACGCTGCCGGGCTGCTCCGACTGCGCACTTGTCCCGTACTGTGGTGCTGACCCCGTCGAACACTATGCCCGCCAAGCTGACCCGATCGGACACCGAGTGTTCAGCAGCTTCTGCAAGAAGAACATGGGGCTGCTGAAGCATCTTTTCGGTCTGCTTTGCGATGGCGACGACAACGTGCAGAGGGTGCTGCTGTCTTGGTTGAACAGGCGCTCTTACAACGATGTCCGGTTCCCGGGTTACAGGGGCTGATGGCGATGCTGCGCAAAGATACCCACTTCGAAATCCATCACCTGAATGAGCCGAAACTGCTCAAGGTCATCACTCTGGATGAGTTCATCGAACAAGGCCTGGCTGTTTGCGCCGGAAGCGCTGAGTTCGGTGACCTGCTGCTTTGGCTGCCAAACGAAGAACGGCTACGGAGCCCGCATCTGCTCTCATTACCGGTGGGTGGATTCCTGATCCCGGAGCCATTGATCGGCGACTTCGACAGCGCGCGGCCACACCTGCACACCCCTAAAGATGCGGATGTCGTGCAGCCCGGCGATGTCATTGCCATCACACCAGGCAACTCGTTGGTGCGAGTGCTCTATCGACGAGGCTCAGACAGCAACCTGCTGTTCATAACCGATCGTTGCAACAGCCTCTGTCTGATGTGCTCGCAGCCGCCCAAAGATATCGATGACCGTTGGCACATCGAGGAGAACCTACGGCTGATCGACCTGATGGACCCTGGTGAGGAAAATCTGGGAATCAGCGGCGGAGAACCCACGCTATATCGTGACGGCCTGCTCGAAATCCTGGCCAAGTGCAAAGCCGTTTTGCCGCAGAAATCCATTCATGTGCTCAGCAACGGGCGTCTGTTCCAAGACCCGAGCTGGATCGCAGCACTCTCTGCCCTCGGTCACCCTCAATTGAGCTGGGGCATCCCGCTGTATGCCGACAATGCCGAAGACCATGACCATGTGGTGCAGGCTCCAGGCGCGTTCAGCGAAACCCTGCAAGGTCTTTACAACCTGGCGCGGACCAACCAGATCATCGAGATACGCGTGGTGCTCAATCGCCTGACCACGCCACGCTTGCCCGAGCTCGCCTACTACGTATTCAGGAACTTGCCCTTCGTGCGGCATGTTGCGCTGATGGGTATCGAAAGTACCGGCCTAGCCAGGAAGAACTATGAAGAACTGTGGATTGACCCACTGGACTATCAGGAGTCGTTGAGCCAGGCCGTGTATTTCCTGTTCAACCGCGGAGTACCGGTTTCGATCTACAACTTGCCCCTGTGCCTGATCCCGGCCCACCTTTCGCGTTTCTCCCGCCAGAGCATCTCGGACTGGAAGAACCTGTTCATCAATACCTGCCAGCAATGCGCTGCCGTCAAACATTGCTCTGGCTTCTTCAAATCCCACACCGACCGCTGGCAGAGCCGCGGCGTAAAACTACTATCGACCGAGGCCTTTAGCGCCTATGCAAGGAGTGCACAGTGAAATTGCTCGACCGCTGGAAAGTCCTGATCAGTGGGATCAGCTTACTGCCGATGGCAGGTACCACCCTGGCACAGGCAGGCCATCTGTCGCTAGCCGATGCGAATTGGCAACCCAACGACCAGCTACAGCCCCCCGTATTTGCCGATACGCTCAATTCACCTGATACCGTCAACATCTATGCAGCACATCGCTCGCACAGTTCACACCGGTCCCACAGTTCGCACAGTTCCCACTACAGCGGCTCGGGTGGCTATAGCGCACCTCGTTACTACAGCCCACCCGCTACCAGCACCCGAAGCTATAGCGCGCCGAGTGCTTCAAGCGGCACGTCCAGCAGCAATAGCCTTTATCAGTCGTCTGGCACCACCAGCGGGACAAGTTCGAGCACTTCAAAGAGTCGCGCGACCAATGAACAAAAAAGCAACCTGGTCACCCGTGTGCAGACCGCACTGATGGTGCGCCAGTATTACCAAGGCTCCATTGATGGGGTGATGGGCAAGGCGACACGTGGCGCGTTGATGGCCTTTCAGATGGACAGTGGGCTGGCCGTGAATGGCCGGATGGATACGCCATCGCTGAATGCGTTGGGAATCAAGATTCCATAAGTCGCTTCAGATTAAAGCTAGCGACCGCTTAGCAGCGAAGGAATTATCGGCAGTACCGAGGCCAGGCAAAAGGCCCAGGATTATGAACTGCAAGCCGAAGGCTTCAACGGCAGAGCAACGCCGCACCACTTCGAAGGCTCGAATATGCGGGAAGGTACTTGGGTAGAACACAGCGTACGCGGGATGTGGAGGATTATTGCCAAGGCGATTGATTCGCCATTGGCACCCACATAAAGAAGCTGAACTCGTGGCGGTTTGATGGGCCGCCACGGGGACCTTCACCTTAATTGACAGAACAAGATGTGTATCAAGGCGGCCAAGTACCTGCCCATATCCAGATGTTCTTTGGCGATCCGGACAGTCTCTGAAACCTGCCCTCTTTCACCACAGAGCTCCCCGCGGGAACGCTGCCACTCGCGACCCTACACCTGCGCGCTGCGCGCTGCCTGGGAACGGGCCAGGTTCGACGCCACCAGCAGGGCCAGCAGGGCCATCGCGGCGCCGGTGAGGAAGCCGCCGCTGTAGCCGACCTGGGCGGTCAGCCCGAGCAACAGCGAGGACGCGAGCATTTCGCCGAGGTCGCGGGTGCTCTGGACCGCGGTCATGTCGGTGCCGGCCTGGTCGCCCTGGGCGGCGAAGGCCATGGATGCGGTCATGATCGCCACCGAGGTGGCGCCGGTGGCGAACGAGCCCAGGCCGACCGCCAGCCCGATCAGGACGATGTGCGGCGCCACCGCGCCCGAAGCCTGCAGCAGCCAGGTGAGCGCGGCGATGGCGGCCATGCCCACCGCGAGCATGAAGGCTGGCCACAAGCCCAGGCCCCGGATCAGCCAGGCGCCGCCCCCGCAGCCCAGGACGATGGTCACGATGCCGCCGCTGATGCCCAGTTGACCGATGGCCTGCAAGGACCAGCCGGCATCGTTGAGAAACAGTTTCGACAAGCCGAACCCCGAGACCGAAGTCATCGCCGAGAGCAACGCCAGTAGCACCAGCGCCAGGGCCTTCGGCCGCTTGATGAAGCGCAGCAGGCTGGCGTGCGCCACGTCCCGCCGGGTCGGCCCGGCTGTCGCGGCGTTGAGCCAGCCGACGCAGCCCAGGCTCGCCAGCGGCACCAGCGCCAGCAGGCCGAAGGCGCTGCCCTGCCCCAGGTAGCCGCTGAGCAGCAAGGCCCCGGCGGCGCCGACGAAGAAACCGACCATGGTGCCGCCGACCTGGATCGCGTTGATCCGCGCCAGCAGTTCGCCGCTGAAATACTCGGCGGCCATGCCGTCGGTCGCGATGTCCTGGGTGGCGCTGGCCAGCGAGGCGAGGATCAGCAGGCCCACGGCCCAGCCGGCGGTCTCGACGCTTAGGCCGATGATCGCCAGCGTGACCAGGCACAGCAGCACCAGCGCCTGCATCGGGATGATCCAGCTGCGGCGTCGCCCCAGCCGGCTGTTCCAGTGGTTGTCGACCACCGGCGCCCAGATGAATTTCACCACCCACGGCACGCCCACCAGCGGCAGGAAGGCCAGGGCGTGGAGCGCCGCGCCGTCGTGGCGCAGCAGGGTCGGCAAGGCGTCCATGGCGATGCCGAAGCAAATGCCCTGGGACAGGTACAACAGGGCGAACGTCAGCACCATGCGCCAATGTTTCAGTAGTTCCAGCATGCGAATCTCCAATCAGTAAACGTTGGCGTCGGCAAGCGCTGCCGAGCGGGTAATGGAAACCAGGCGCCACGCCGCCCACAGGGCGCTGGCGCCCCCCAGCGACAGCACCAGGTCGATGGGCCAGACGGCCAGGTTCAACGGGTTCAGGCTGGCGCCCAGGTGCAGCACCCCGGCGCCCAGGAACGCCAGGCCCGCCACACTCAACAACAGCGCCAGCGGTTGGCGCCGCGGCGGCAACCCGCAGGCCAGCAGCAGGCTGGCGCTCCAGCCGCCCCAGAACCAGCCGCCCAGGCCCTGGCGCGGGATCAGCCCGAGGTTGGCCAGCGCCGCGGCGCAGAGCAGCAAGGCGCAGGCCACCAGCAGCCCGCCGCAGCCACCGACCACCAGGCGCAGCAACACCTGCCAGCCGGCGCCCGCACGGGTCCGGCGCCGTTCCAGCCACAGGTACAGGCCGCTGAGCACCAGCATTGCCGCTGCCAGCGCCATGCAGAAATGCAGCGCGCGCAACAGCGGCGCGGCCCGGGGCAGCCAGCGGTAGTCGGCAAAGTGCAGTGGCTGCACGGCAATGAACGCCTGCACCCAGAAGCCGCGTCCGCTCGCACTGCTGCCGCCCAGCGGCGAGCCGTCGGCGCCGCGGTAGGCGTGGCGCTCGAACACCGCGGTACTGGGCAGCCCCGGCTGGATGCCGGCCACTTCCACCCAGGCCTGCGGCTCGCCCCAGCGGTGCAGCGCGACGCTCTGCGCGACGAAGCCCGGATGCGCCGCCGCGTCGTCGTCGAGCAAGCGATCCAGATCCAGCCCCTGCCCGGCGCCCGCCACCGGGACGACCTCGGGCGGCGCCCCCAGCAACTGCACGAACGCCTGCTGCGGAGCCCCGGGAAACGCCTGGCCGGCCAGGCCCAGGGTGCCGAGGGCGCCCAATCCGGACAGCGCCCCGGTCAGCCCGAACAACAACAGCCAGGGCCCGGCCCAGCAGCCGATCAGGCTGTGCAGGTCATGGGCCAGCAGCCGTGGCCCGCGGTCGCGGCGCAAGCGCTTGAGGTCGCGCAGGCGTCCGCTGTGCAAGGCACTGCCGGCCACGATCAGCAGCAACAGCACCACGCCGAACAGGCTGACCAGAATCCGTCCGGGAAAACCCAGGAACAGGCTCTTGTGCAGGTCGAACGGGATATCCGCGGCGTGCACCGGATCCAGTTCGCGGCCTGTGGCCGGGTCCAGCGCCAGGGAGCAGTCCTTGGGCGACGGGCAGAGTTCCACCAGCGGACGCGTGTTGTCCGGCAGGCGGATGCGCAATTCAGCCAAGGCCAGGCCCTGGCGCCGGGCGATCTCCAGCCATTCACCCAGCGGCAGCAGCGGCCCCGGGGCCAGCGCCGCCGGGCCGCGAAACCAGGTGCGCAGGTCCTCGTGGGCCATGCTCCAGGCCCCGGTCAGCAGAATCACGAACAGCAGCGCGCCGAACACACTGCCGGCGCCGGCGTGCACCCGCTGCACCAGAGCTCGCGGTGCGCCCATCATGACCAGGCCCCGTCCCACCACAGCCACGGGGCGAACAGCAGCAGTCCGACGCCCGAGCGCCAGGCCACGCGTCGGCAATCGGGCGCCAGCAGCGCCCACAGCAGCACCGCCACCAGGAACCCCAGGCCGAGGAAGACCCCGGCGTACAGACGCTCCAGCCCGCCGCCCCAGGGATAGTGCCGCGCCAGCAGCACCGCCAGTTGCAGGCTGCCGAGCACGCTGCCCGCCAGCGCCAGGGCGACGCGCAGCGGCCAGGGCCCGAGGCCCGACGTGGCCATCAGAACGTGCCCCGCAAGGTCAGGTTGAGGCTGCGCGGTTCGCCGTAGCGGTTGTTCCAGCTGGGGCCGCTCAGGCTCTGGTAATACTTGCGGTCCGCCAGGTTGTTGGCGTTGACCGAGGCGGTCCAGTGCTCGTCGAGGCGATAGGCGACGCGGGCGTTGAGCAAGGCATAGCCACCCTGCTGCAGCGACACGCCGCCCGACTGCGTGGAGAAATCGCTCTGCGCCTGCACCCCGGCGCCCACGCTCCAGCGCCGGTCCTGCCACGGCAGGTCGTACTGGCTCCACAGCCGCAGCAGGTGCCGCGGGGTGAACTCGGCATAACGCTGGCCCGAAGCGCTGTTGGTGTCCTTGAGGTATTCGGTGGTGGTGTAGGTATAACCGGCGAACAGACTCCAGTCGGGGGTGAGGTAGCCGCTGCTTTCCAGTTCGAAGCCCTGGCTGCGCACCTTGCCGCCGCTGATGTAGTAGGTGTTCGGCCCCGCGCCCGGGTGGTCGGGGTCGACCTGGGGGTTGTTTTCCAGGTCGATACGGAAGGCCGCCAGGGAGACGTTCAACCGCCCTTCCAGCAACTCGCCCTTGATCCCGGTCTCGTAGGTCTTGCCCTCCACCGGCTTGAGCAGCTCGCCGCTCCAGGTCTGCCCGGTCTGCGGCTGGTAGACCTCGGCGTAGCTGGCGTACCACGACCACTGGCGGGCGAAGTCCCAGATCAGGCCGCCGTAGGGGGTGATCTCGCGTCCCGGCTTGCGGCTGGCGCTCGGCGCATCCTGCTCCCACCAGTTGGCCCGGGCCCCCAGCACCAGGGTCAGCGGGTCCAGCAGCTTGTAGCGGGTCAGCGCGTAGACGCCCTTGGAGGTGGTGGTGGTCGAGCCCGGCGAGCTGTAGGCGCCGATACCCGGCTTGGGCACGCTGTGCGGGTCCCAGCGGTAGACATTTACCGGCACGTTCAGCGCGCTGGTGAAGTTGGCCGTGTGCTGCTCGCTTTCCCCCTGGCTGTAGTTGCTGCCCAGCAACAGTTCATGGCTGCGGCCGAACAGGGAAAACGGCCCGCTGACCGAGGCGTCGAGGCTTTTCTGGGTGCTCTCGAACTTGTACGCCTGGCCGATCAGGTGGGCACCGTCGCCGGTCAGCGGGTCGATGGCGCCGTTGGCGCCGGCATAACGCAGCCGCGAGTCGGCGTCCTGGTACTCGGCGGCGACCCTGGCTTTCCAGTCGTGGTCCAGCTGCTGTTCCAGCGATCCGAAAAAACGCCGCGTGGTCCACTGGAAGCGGTCCCAGTCGACATCCAGGTAGGTCGAGCGCGGCAGGTTCAGGTTCGAGCCGTCCTTGGCCATCGGCACCCCGGCCATGTTGGTCACCGAGTCGATGGTCTGGTACTGCGCGCCCAGGGTCAGCAGCGTGTCCGGGCTCAGGTCGAACTCGCTGATGCCGTAGAGCAGCTGGGCGTCTTGCTTACCGATGTCGTAGAAGTAGTCGCGGTCTTCATAGGCCGCGACCATCCGCCCGCGTACATTGCCGCTCTCGGTCAGCGGCCCGCCCACGTCGACCTCGCTGCGATAGCGGTCCCAGCTGCCGCCACTGAGGGTGGTGCTGGCGGCAAAGGCTTTTTGCGGACGCTTGCGCACCAGGTTGACGGTGGCCGCCGGGTTGCCGGTGCCGTGCAGCAAGCCGTTGGAGCCGCGCAGGATCTCGACCCGTTCGTACACCGCCATGTCCTGCGGCGAGCTGGCCATGTCGCCGATCAGCGCCGGCACGCCATCGAGCTCGAAAGAGTTGATCTTGAAACCGCGCACGTAATACGCGGTGGTCAGCAGCTGGAACGGCTGCACCGTGACCCCGGTGGCCTGCTGCATCACTTCGTCGAGGCTGAACAGGTTCTGCTGTTCGATGCGTTCGTGATCGATCACGCTCACCGATTGCGGGGTCTCCCGCAGCTTGAGCGGCATCTTGCCGAGGGTGGTGACACCCGGCGGAATCGCCCCGCCCGAGGTGTCCTCGCCGGCGATCTCGATATTGCCCAGTTGCAGCGAGCCGCTGGCGTCCTGCGCGGCGATGGCCTGCGCCAGCGGGTTCAGGCCCAGCACCAGGAGCATCCCCAGATGCGTCCTGGAGCGCTTCGATCCCGCCCCTGCCCTTGTTGCTCCCCGGTATGACATGGCCCCGCCCCATTTTCGATAACAATTCTCATTAGTATCTTGTAAACGGACGGTCGGACTTTTCGATTTAGTGACTTTTTCAATCGATGGCGGGCACGAATGCCATCACTGTTCGGCGCGGTGCTGCTCGGCGAACCGCGCGTACCAGGGGTGCGTCGCCAGCAAGTGCTCATGGCTGCCGCAACCGCTCAGGCGGCCGTCTTCGAGCACCAGGATCTGGTCGGCGTCGCGCACCAGCGCCGGGTTGTGCGACACCAGCACCAGCGTGCGCCGCCCGTGCAGTGCCCGCAGGCTGCGGTGGACCCGGGCTTCGCTGCGCGCGTCGAGGCTGGCGGTGGGTTCGTCGAGCAACAGGATCGGCGCCTCGGACAACAGCGCCCGGGCCAGGCCGACCCGCTGCCGCTGGCCGCCCGACAGCAGCGCGCCGTCCGGGCCGACGTCGCTGTGCCAGCCGCCCGGCAGGCTGTCCAGCACCTCGTCTAGGGCGGCCTGCTGCGCGACCTCGGTCAATTGCGCCAGGGTCGCCTGCGGCCGCGCCATACCGACGTTCCACAACAGGCTGCCGGCGAACAGACCGCTGTCCTGGAACAGCTGGGTCAGGTGCGCGGCCAGGGTCCGCTCGCTCAATTGGCGGATATCCACCCGCCCCAGCCGCACCTCCCCGGCCTGCGGGTCCATCCCCCGCCCCAGCAACGCCAGCAGCGTGCTCTTGCCTGCCCCCGACGGGCCGACGATCGCCGTGCAGGTGCCCGGCGCACAGTGCAGGTCGAGATCCTCCAGCAGCGCTTCGCCGTTCTCGCCATACACACTCAGGCCCTGCCCCTGCAGGCTGGCGTCCAGCGGTTGCGCCCCGGGCTGCGGGCTGTGCAGGGTCGGCGCCGCCAGCACCGCCAGCACCTGCGCCAGGGCCTGCCAGGCCATGCGCAGGGCCTGGTCCAGTTGCGCCAGTTGCGCCAGCGGCTCGATGAACCGCACCAGCAACACCAGCACCGCCACCAGCAGCGCCCCTGGCAGTTCCCCGGCGGCCACCGCCAGCACGCCGCCGACCAGCACCGCCGAAAACACCAGCTGCACCGCCGTGGCGAACCCCAAACTGGCGGGCAAGGCGCGGCGATTGAGCAAGCGGGTCGCGCGGTGCTGCTCGCGCAACCCTTCGCGCAGCGCTTGCTGCCCCTGGCTGGCATCGCCGGCGCTGCGCAGCAGCGCCTGTTGCTGGGCGAAGGCTTGCAGCAGTTGCCCGGCCTGGCGATCCACCGCCTGGCGGCGCTGTTCCAGGTCCAGGTTGCGCCGTCCGGCCCAGCGCAGCAGGCCGAACAACGGCAGGTAGGCCAGCGCCAGCCACAACGCCAGGCGCGGCGCGAAAGCGAACAGGCCGAGCACCACCACCGTCGGCGTGACCAGCGCGGTCACCAGCGGCGCCAGCAGGTGCGCGGGAATCCCCATGCTGCTGAACACCGGCCCGCGGACCAGCCCTTGGTGATCCTGGTGCCGGCCCCGCGGCAGCCGCGGCAGATGCTCCAGCAAGTGAGTGACCAGCCCTGCGGCCAGGCCCGCGCCGGCCAGGTAACCGCGGCGCTGCGCGCTGTAGCCGACCAGCGCCTGGAGCCCGGTCAGCCCCAGCAGCAGCCAGACGCTCTGCGCCACGCTGGCCTGCGTGGGGTCGAACCAGGCCAGGATCAGCGGCACCAGCGCCAGCCCCGCCAGCCCGTCGAGCACGGCGGCCAGCACCATCCAGGCCAGGGCGCCGCGCAGGGCTCGCCAGGCGGGTTCCGGCAGGTGGCGCAGGGGCGAAAAAAAACTCATGACACAGACTCCAGATAATCGGTGCTCGGCATTTGCTCAAGCCATAACTGACGGTAAAGACCTTCGACGGCCAGCAACTCCTGGTGCTGGCCGCGCTGCACGATCCGGCCGTCGCACAGCACCAGGATCTGCTCGGCATGCCGGATGGTCGCCAGGCGATGGGCGACGATCAGCCGGGTCCGCCCCGCGGCGCCCTGCCAGAGGGCCGTGCGCAAGGCGCGTTCGGTCTGCGGGTCGGTGGCGGACGTCGGCTCGTCCAGCAACATGATCGGCGCGGCGGACAACAGCGCCCGGGCGATGGCCAGGCGCTGCAACTCGCCGCCGGAGAGCCGCACATCGTCGTCGACGATGCTGGCGTAGGCCTTGGGCAGGGCCATGATCCGGCTGTCCAGGCAGGCCGCCCGCGCGGCCTGGCGAATCTGCGCCGGGCTGGCGTCGGGGCGGTACAGGGCGATGTTCTGCGCCAGGGACAGGCGCAGCGCGCCGGCCTGCTGCAACACCAGCGCCAGGTGCTGCTGCAACTGCCGGCTGGCGATCTGCCGGACATCCACCCCGCCGACGAGCACCTGCCCGCTGTCGACGTCCATGAACCGCGCGATCAGCCCGGCCAGGGTGCTTTTGCCCGCGCCCGAAGGCCCCACCAGCGCCGTGGTGGTGCCCGGTTCCAGGCGCAGGTCGATCGCCGACAGCACCGGCACCGCGTCATGGGCGAAGGACACATTGCGTAGCTCCACGCTGGCATCCCGCGGGGCTTGCGGAGCGGCCGGCTCCGGCAGCGGCGGCGTGCTCAGCAAGGCTTGCAGGCGCTGGGCGCTGGCCCGGGCGCCGTGCAGCGCATCGAAGCCGTGCCCCATCGCCAGCACGGGCGCGGCCATGGCGCGCAACAGCAGCAGGAAGGCGCACAGTTGCGCCGCGCCGACCTCGGCCATTCCCGGCAACAGCGCGCCCAGCACCACCCAGGCCAGCAGCCAGGGCGCGCCGAGCACGACCTGAATCAGCGCGGCCAGGTGCCCGGCACGGCTGACCCAGTGGCTGAAACGCTGGTCGAACCCCTGCACCGCCTGTTGCAGGCGCTGGTGGATGCCGGCCCCGGGAAACTGGCGCACCAGCCCCAGGTTGCCGGCGAACTGGCTGTAGTCGCCGAACAACTGCTGGATCGCCAGGTTGCGCTGCTCGACGTCCTCGCGGTAATGCGCCGAGCCCAGGCGCCAGTAGCCCAGCGCGCCCAGCGCCAGCGGCAGCAGGCACCAGAGCGCCAGCAGACTGTCGCTCCACAGCAGGTACGCCAGGGTGGCCAGCGGGATCAGCAGCAGGTTGACCAGGTCGGTCGGCGCGTGCCCCACCAACTGGTGCAACGCCCGCACGTCCTGTTCGGCATAACGCGTCACGCCGTCGGTCCCCAGCCGGGCGAACCAGCCCAGGGGCAGGCGCTGCAGATGCTCCGCCAGGCGCACCCGCAAGCCGTTGCACAGGTTGGCGTCGACGTCGTGGGTGAGGTACAGCGCCAGGGTCTGGCCGCCCAGCCACAAGGCCGAGCCCAGCACCGCCAGCCACACCCAGCCAGCCACCGCGGGCGCCAGCGGCGGCGCCCGGTGCAGGCTGTCGGCCAATTGCCCGAGGGCGATCAACGGCAACAGCGAGCTGATCCCGGCCACGGCCTGCAGCGCCACCGCCAGCCACAAGCGGGCGCGAAAAGGCCGCAGCAGCGCCCGCAGCTCGGGCCCCAGCAGGTTCATCGGCGGGCCTCCAGGGCCTGGGCCAGGCTGGCCGACGGCAAGGCCTGGGGCGGTGCCTGGGGAAAGCCGAGGGCGGCCGTCACCTGCTGCCACAGCCCCACCACCTCCAGGCTGCGCTGTTGCAGGCGCGCCAGCCCGGCGCCGTCGATCAGCGGCTGCAAGGCCGCCGCCGCGGCCGTGGGCCAGGCCTCGCGGTAGACCGTCGCCCAGTCCGGGCAGGCGTCCAGCAGCACTTCGGCGCACGGCAAGGCATCGCCGCCGAGGTCGAACAGGCCGTCGGCATCCTCTCGCGGGGCGCGCACCGCCGGCATCCACAGCAGCGGCCCGTGGGGCGACGCCAGCAGCAAGGTGCCGCTGTCGGTGGCCAGGCTGATCCGCAGCAACGACTGCATGCGGCCATCATCGGCGGCCGCCAGTTCGTTGATCACCCGCAGCGCCACCGGCACCTCGGCCATGGCCAGGCCGATCTCGCGCCAGGGCGAGAGCGCCGGCGCCAGTGGCTCCAGCGACCAGGGCCCGACCGCCTCCAGCACCGCCGCCAGCACCTCCAGGGTCGCGTAGCTCACCTGCACCGCGCAGTGCGCCTCGATGTGGCGGATCCCCTGCTGGCGCTGCAATTGCCGGCCCAGCTCGATGAAGCGCGCCACCCACGGCAGTTGCGGATAGAAGCTGTTGAGCAGGCAACGGCGCTGCAAGCGGGTCGCGCTGCGCAACAACTCGTGCCATTCCTGGGGCAGCAACGGGTGCTCGATCAGCACATCCAGGCCCCGGGCCATCAGCGCTTGGGCCAGGGCCGGGCCCTGCTCGCCGCGTGCCGCGCCGCCTACCGCGACACAGGCCAGGCGGGTGTCGTCGGGCACCTGCTCCAGGGCGTCGAAACAAGGCACCTCCAGGCGCCGGGCCAGGGCCTGGGAACGGCGGCTGCCCTGCCCCAGCACGCCGACCAGTTCGAGGTGGCCGGCGGCCGCGACGCCCGCCGCGTAGAACTGGCCGAAGCGCGAGCCCACCACCAGGGTTTTGACGGGATTGTTCATGGACGCTGTTCCTCCAGCAGATGACGGCTCAACCCGCCGTTCAGGCAATCGAAGTGATTGCCCGGCAGGGTCTCCAGGGTTAGCGGCGCCAGCGATGCCGCCTGCCACCAGGCGCGCAGGCTGGCCTGGTGATCGGCGATCAGCGGGCTGCCGACGCTCGGCACGAACAGCCGCACGGCGCCGGCGTAAGGCGCGCTGTCGCTGTAGTGGCTGGCGCGCACGGAATGGGCGAATACCCGATACAACTGTTCGTCGGCGATGCCATGGGCGGCGGCCAGCACGCGAGACTTGAGCGCCGCGGCATCGAACTCGCGCAGGATCGCTTCCAGGCTGCCGGCGGCCAGGTGCCCCGGGGCTTCCTCCAGCGCCTGGGCCAGCGCGCCCCGCAACCGTTCGGCGCACGGCAGGCCCAGCGCCTCGCCGTCCAGGCCGAGGGTGGCGGCGAAGCTGTAGAGAATCAGCAGTTCGTCGTCCACCCGGTACGGGATGCGGTAGCTCGACACGATGTCCACCTGGCGCACCTCGGCTCCCCGTTGCAGCAGGGCCTTGGCCAGTTCCAGGGTCACCAGCCCGCCGGAGCAGTAGCCCAGCAGGTCGAAGCAGCGCTGGCCGCTGTCCCACAGGGCCTGGGCATACCGCTTGCCCAGGGTGGCGTTGACGTGTTGCGGCGCCAGGCCCAGGTAGTCCTCACTGTCGTGCACCGCCAGCCCCAGCAGCGGGCCGCTACCGGCCAGCTCGGCGATCAGTCCGCGGTACGGCAGCAGCGTGCCCAGGCCTTCGTGCACCAGCACCCGGGGCACGCCGGCGCCGGCGGCCAGCTCGCTCAGGGCATCCACCCGCCGGCGCCCGCCCAGCGGCGCGCGGGCCATGGCCGCAGCGCCCATGGCCTGTGGCGCCTCGGCCAGTGCCTGTGGCGCCTCACTGCCCGTTCGGGCGTCGGGCGCCTGGCCCGCTGCGTCGCGCAAGCGCTGCGCCAGGCCGGCCGGCGTCGGCTGGCTGAGGGCCCAGCGCAACAGCCGATCGAAAGGCTGCTCGCGGGCCAGCGGCTCCTGCTCGCGCAGGCCGGCAATCAATTGCGCGATCAGCAACGAGTCGCCACCGGCGGCGAAGAAATCCTGTTCCGCCGACAAGCCGCTGCAATCGAGCACCCGCTCCCAGTGGCCGATCAGGCGTCGGACCAACTCGTCGGCCACCTCGACCCGCGCCTGCCGCACCGGCTCCAGCTGACGCTGCTGCGCCTGCTCGGCCAGGGCCCGGCGGTCGATCTTGCCATTGGCCGTCACCGGCAGGCGGTCCAGCACCCGCACCTGGGCCGGCACCATGTAGCGCGGCACCCGCTCGGCAATGAACCCCAGCAGGGCTTCGCTCGACAGCCGTGGGCGGTCGGTCTTGACCCGTGCCACCAGCAGGTCGTAGCCCAGCAGCGCCAGCACGCCCGCGGGCGATGCCAGGGCCTGGGCACAATCCCCCGGCTCGCTGTTGAGCCACTCCAGCCACTGCGCCGTGTGCACGAACAACTGCCCGTTGGCCGCCCGCACGTCGCGCGGGGTTTCCATCATCAGGCTCTGGCTGATGCTGATTTCCCGGTGTTCGCGGGTCAGTTCCTGGATCACCAGCCAGGCGTCCGCCTGCATCAGCTGGCGCAAGCCGGCCAGCAGGCCCGGGGTGTCCAGGGCGTTGTTCAAGGCACCGGAGCTGAGCAGCAAATCCAGGGATCCGGCGGGCAGGCCCTGCTCGCAGGCGGGCTGGTTCATGTCGAAGTGCATGAAGCGCACCCAGGGGTACTCGGCGAACCGTTCCCGCGCGGCATTGAGGAAGTAGCTGGAGACATCGCTGAACAGGTAGTCGATCTGCACCCCGGCCGCCACCAGCGGCGCCAGCGCCGGGATGATCGCGACACTGGCCGCGCCGGTGCCGGCGCCGACCTCGAGAATGCGCCAGGGGCGCTGGCGTTCGGCGGCGACGATCGCCGCGACCGCCTCGGCCATGCCGCGGTGCAAGGCCTGCGCGTGCAGGCCGCGACTGTACATGGCCTCGGCGATATGCGCCGAACCCTGCGGGAACATCAGGCTCGCCGGGCTCAGGCGGCCGTCCAGCTGTTCGGCCAGGCGGGTCGCGCTGCCGCGCAGGTAGTCCACCAGTTCCGCGGGCCACAGCCCGGGCGGCGCCAGTTCGGCGAAGCGTGCCCAGGCCTGCGCCGGGTCGAGTTCATCGGGCTGCACCCGGCAGCGCCAGCCGTCCCCCTCGCGTTGCAGGCAGCCGCTGTCGGTCAGCAGGGTCAGCCAGTGGTGCAACAGCCGCTGCTGCGCCGGCGCCAGTCCGAGCGCCTGGCACAGCGGCGCGAATGCCACCGGCTGCGCCTGGGCCAGCAACCCGCTGCCGGCCAGCCAGTGCAGCAGCGAGGCGTCCGCTGCCCGGTCGAGGGCCGCCAGGGCGGCCTGGATCGCCTCGCGCGGGCCGAAATCCGCCTGCTCCAGGGTGTCGCGGGCGCGCTGCAACAGGCCCTGCATCTCCTCACCCAGGCGCTGCCGGTCCGTGGCCACGGCCTGCGGCGTGACAAAGCTGCACAGCGAGCGTTCGTGACGTTCCCCCAGCAGCACCGTGGTGGCGGCCGCGATTTGCGGGTGGGCCAGCCAGCCGGCGTCGATTTCCGCCAGCTCGATGCGATGGCCACGGATTTTCACCTGGTCGTCCTGGCGCCCGAGAAACTCGATCAGGCCGTCCTCGTCCAGGTAGCGCCCCTGGTCCCCGGTGCGGTACAGGCGGCGTCCGCTGGCATGCAGGATGAAGCGCTCGGCGGTGCGTTCCGGGTCTTCGGCGTAGCCCAGGGCCAGGCCGAGGCCGCCGATGTGGATCTCGCCACGCACGCCCAGCGGGCATTGCCGGCCCAGGCTGTCGAGGACTTCCAGGGTCTGGCCCTTGAGGGCCCGCCCGTAGGGAATGCTCGGCAACGCCGTGTCGGCGGGGCGGATCGGATGCTCCACCGACCAGATCGCCGCCTCGGTCGCGCCGCCCAGGCTGAACAGCCGGCTCTCGGGCCAGCGCTGCCACCAGCGGGTCGGCAAGGTGGTGGGAATCCAGTCCCCGGACCACATCACGCAACGCGGCCCGGGAATCGCCGCCGGCTCCGTCTCCAGGTAGTCGATCAGCATCTGCCCCTGGGCCGGCACCGAGTTCCACAAGGTCACGCCGTGTTCGCGCATCAGTTGCGCCCAGTGCGAAGGGTCGGCCCCGCGCTCGGGGTCGGGCAGCACCACCTGCGCGCCCACCGCGGTGGCGCCGAAGAAGTCATACACCGAAAGGTCGAAACTCAGTTCCGCCAGCCCCAGCACCCGGTCCCGGGCGTTGACGGCGTAGCGCTGGTTGATGTCGTCCAGGGTGTTGACCACCGCGCCGTGGCTGAGCATCACGCCCTTGGGCGTGCCCGTGGAGCCGGAGGTGTAGATGATGTAGGCCAGGTCGCCGGCCCGTACCGCCCGCGGCTCGCGGGGCGGCCACTGGGGGTCGGGCTCCAGGCGGTCGATGGCGATGCGCGGCAGGTCGAGGCTGTCCGGCAGTGGCGCATCCGCAAGGGTGACGACCGCCGCCATCCCGGCATCCCGCAGGATCGCCTCGCGGCGCAGGGCCGGCTGGCGGATGTCCACCGGCACATAGGCCGCGCCCATCTGGTTGATGCCCAGCACCGCCATCAGTTGCCAGGCGCTCTTGGGCAGCATCACCGCGACCCGCGCGCCCGGCGCCACTTCGAGCGCCTCCAGCGCCGCCCGCACGGCCTGGGCCTGCTGGGCGACCTGGCGGTAGCTGTAGCGCCCGTGGCGGTCGCTGACCACTGGCGCGTCCGGGGTCCGCAGCGCCTGCCGGGCAAAGCCGCTGGCGATGTTGCGGTCCGCGGCCGTCGCGTCCACCCGGCGTGGCGCCTGCTGGTGCGGCAGGACGATATCGCCGCGCGCCTGCCACAGCTGGGCATCCTGCGACAGCCGTTGCAGCAGGTCGACATAGGCGGCGAACATCTGCTGCGCCATGCCTTCGGGCAGCACGCCGACGCGCACGTCCCAGCCGATCTGCAAGCCGCCGTACTGGTCGCTGACCTGGCAATCGATCCACACCTGGGGCGTCTGGCTGATCATGTAGCTCGGCGGCTGCAACAGGTGCCCCGCCTCCCCCAGCAAGCGCTCGACGCTGCCGATGCCGCTGGTGAACACCACCGGCATCAGGTCGGCGCCGCGGCCCTGGACCCGCGCCAGCTCACGCAGCACCTCGACCCCGGTGAAGCGGCTGTGGTCCAGGTCGTCGAACAGCTGCGTGCCGATGCGCCGCGCCCGCTGCACGAAGCTCGCGCCGCTGGCGCCCCGCACCTCCAGCAGGCTCAGGGCGGTGAAGTCGCCCAGCACCTGGCCCAGTTGCGGGTGCAGGTCCGGGCGGTTGAGCACGGTGAGATTGAGGCAGAAATCCGCGCTCTGGCTCCAGCGCCCGATGACCTCGGCGAAGGCCGCCAGGGTCACCCCGGCGGCGCTCAGGCCCTGGGCGCTGGCCAGGGCGCAGAGGGCATTCCATTGCGCGCTGCCCAGCACCCCGTGGTGGTGGACGAAACGCGTGGAGTGGAGGCCCGCATCGTCGCTCAGGGGCAGGTCCGGACGCCCCGGCAGGTTGTCCAGGCGCGCCAGCCACCAGGCCTTGTCGTCCTGCCAGGCGGCGCTGTCGCGCACCTTGTGCTGGTGTTGCAGGTAGTCGCGAAAGGTCGCCTCCAGCACCGGCCAGTGCCGCGTCGGCTCCAGGTAGCGCTGGGTCAGTTCCACCAGCAGCAGTTGCAGGCTGGCGTAATCGATCAAGGTGAAGTCCACCGAACAATGCAGGATCGCCTGCTCGGCGCCCAGGCTCAGTTCGGGCAACAGGATCGGCCACTGGTCGAGGGCATGGCAGGCATGGTCCAGGCGCTCGCGCACCTGCTCCAGGTGCGCGGCGAAGGCCTGCGGCCCGGCCTGGCGCAGGTCGTGCACCGGCAGGCGCTGCCACGGCACCCGGGCCTGCACGCACTGGCGACTGTTGTCTTGCACCACCGCGCGCAGCATCGGGTGGCGCTGCACCAGGGCATTCCAGGCCTGCTCCAGCTGCTCGCTGTCGACGTTGGCCGGCCAGGGATATTCGACATACAGGTGGCAGGCGTTGCCGCCGTAGTCGAACGCCGGGTTGCGCCCCAGCACATAGGCGCCCTGCACCGCACTCAGGGCAAAGGGTTGCAGCGCCTGGTCGGGGGCCGGGCACCAGTCCGAACGGGGCGCCAGATGGACCATCAGCGCCTCGCGCTGGGCGCGGATCCGCTCCGCCAGGGCCGGGTCGAGGGCGCCTTGCGGGGCGCGGAAATGCAGCTTGCCGGCGGTGGCCCAGAGTTCGATCTGGCGTTCGCGGCAGATGTGCAACAGGTCGTCCAGGCTCATAGCACGCCCTCCTCGAGGGTGGCGCTGCGCGCCAGCAGCTCGGCCATGCCGGCCAGGGTCGGCTGGCGATAGAAGTCGCTCATGCGCAGGCTGACGCCCAGTTGCTCGCGCACCGCGGCCAGCAGCCGGGTGGCCAGCAGGCTGTCGCCTCCCAGGCTGAAGAAATTGCCCTGGGCGCTGCGCACCGCCCGCCCCAGCACGGCTTCCCAGCAGGCCGCCAGCGGCTGCAACGCTGCGGGCAACTCGCCCTCTTCGCCGGCCGTAGGCTGCCGGCGTTGCAAGGCCTGGGTCAGGCTGGCCTGCAAGCGGCCGCGGTCGACCTTACCGTTGGCGTTGAGCGCCAGGCGCGGCAGGCACCACAGGTGCTCGGGACGCATCGCTTGCGGCAGGCGCTGTTGCAAGCCTTGCCTCAGCTCGTCGCCGGCCAGCGAGTCGCCCGCCGCCGTGGCCTCGACCAGCAGCATCGCCGGGTTGCGCCACAGGCAGCGCAGCTCGGCAAAGCCGTTCTGGCCAAGCAGCCGGGCGATCTGCGCGGCCTCGGGCAACACTGCCGGACGGCTGTCCAGCAGCGCCGCGCTGACCAGGCCCAGCGGCGAATCGCGCAGCAGGTCGGCCAGTAACAGCCGGCCCTGGGGCTTGAGCAACGCCCGGGCGAGGTTCAAGCCATCGCCGGGCTGCGCATAGCCGTGCAGCGCGGCAAAGCTGATGACCAGGTCGTAAGCGCCACAGTGCTCGAGCGGCAACAGCCCGTCCGGCAGCAACTGGCCGGTGACGTGCGCCGGCTTGCCGGCCGTGGCGGCCGCCAGCAACCCGGGGCTGGTGTCGAACAGGGTCACACGCAGGTCGCAATGGCTCAGGTGGTTCAGCCATTGATCGAGCAGTTGCCCGCCGCGCACATCCAGCACCGCCACCTTCAGCGGCCCGGCCTGGGCATTGGATTGCCGCTGCACCGCCCCGCTCAGCGCGTCCAGCAACTGGCGCCCGGCCGGCAGGTTGAGCGCCATGGCCTGGGGCGCCAGCAGCGGGTCGAACAACACCTGCGCGGCGCCGTCTTCAGTGCGCAGCAGCACCTGCAGCGAGCCGACCATGGCTTGCAGGTCCGCCTCGCGCCAGCCCAGCTGCGCCAGCGCATCGCCCAGGCTCAACGCCTCGGCGGGCTGGCCTTGCAGCCACTGGTGCCAGCGCTCGAGCAGCGGCATTGCCGGCAACGCCGGGCCTTGCAGCAGCCGTTGCAGCAATTCGGCGGTGACCCGGGCTTCCGCCTGCGGGGTGTCGTCCAGTGCCGAGGGCGCGGCCAGGGCGTCCGGCGCCACGTCCTGCGGCGACGCGCTCATCACCAGCGCCGCACCGAGGCTGGCGACGTTGCCGGGCAAGACCGCGGCGCAGGCGCTGTCGATCAGCGGATGGGCGGTGAGCGCCGCCTCGATTTCCCCCAGTTCGATGCGCTGCCCGCGCAGCTTGACCTGCTGGTCGATACGGCCGAGGAACTCCAGGGTGCCGTCGCTCCAGAAACGCCCGCGGTCCCCGGTGTGGTACCAGCGCCCGCGCTCGTCGCAGCGAAAGCGCTGCGCGGTCAGGCACGGGTCGTTGCGATAGCCGCGCGCCAGGCTGGCGCCGCCGATCAGCAGTTGCCCCGCCACCTGGTCGGGCACGTCTCGACCGTGGCCGTCCACCACCCGGTAGGCCTGGCCGGCCAGGGGCTTGCCATAGGGGATCGACGGCCAGTGGTGCGGCACCTCGTCGATGGCTTGCAGGTTGGACCAGATGCCCGCCTCGGTGGCGCCGCCCAGGCCGTACACCCGGCACTGCGGCGTGGCGTGGCAACGCAGGCGCGCGGCCAGGTCCAGGGCGATCCAGTCGCCCGACAGCAGCACCGCCCGCAGGCTCTGGTAGCGGCAGTCGGAGGCGGCGATGCCCAGGGCCATTTCCAGCAGCGCCGGCGCCGAGTTCCACAGGCTCACCCGGTGCTCGGCGATCAGTTGCGCCCAGCGCGCCGCATCGCGGGTTTCCTCCGGTTGCAGCAGCACCAGGCGCGCGCCCTGCCCCAGCACGCCGAACAGGTCGAACACCGACAGGTCGAAATCCAGCGCCGACACCGCCAGCAGGCAGTCGTCGCGGTCGATCCGCAGTTCGGCCTGCAGCGCATCGATGGTGTTGATCGCCGCGCCGTGGCTGACCTCGACGCCCTTGGGAATCCCGGTGGAGCCGGAGGTGTAGATCACGTAGGCGCTGGCGTGCGCTGCCTGCGGGCGCGGCGCGGCCAGGGGCGTCGCCTGTTCCAGGCGCGCCGGGTCCAGCCAGCGCAACGGCGGGCTGTCGGGGGTGGGTTCGGGCGGCTGCTCGGCGATTACCAGGGCAATCCCCGCCGCCGACTCGATCAGGCTGCGGCGGGCCGGCGGTTGCGCGGTGTCCACCGGTACGTAGCAGCCTCCCGCCGCCAGCACGCCGAACACCGCGACGACCTGCGCGGGGCCGCGTGGCAGGCAGATTTCCACCGCCTCGCCCGGGCGCATCCCGGCCTCCAGCAGCCCGCCGGCCACCCGCAGCGCGCGCGCCGCCAGTTCACCATAGGTGCAGCGCTGCGCGCCGCAGATCAGCGCCAGGTCGTCCGGGTGCCGGGTACTGTGGGCGAAGAAGTCCTCCAGCAGGCCGCGCCCCGGGGCCAGGGCCGGCACGCTGTTCTGGCGCTCGCGCCGGGCCTGCTGCGCCAGCGGCAACAGCACTGGCTGCGGCTGTTCCCAGTCACTGTCGGCGAGGCGCTGCACCAGCTCGACATAGGCCTGGAACATCGCGTCCAGCACCCCGTCGGCGAACAGTTCGGCGATGCTGTCCCAGGCCAGCAGCAGGCCGTCGTCGACCCGGTACAGCTGGTGGTCGAGCCACACTTGCGGGGTTTGCGAGAGCATTGCGTGCAGGTCGCCGAACACCTCGCGGAAACCCGCCGGGATGAAGCCCGCCTCGTTCAGGTTGCTGGAGAACACCACCGGCGCCGAACGCGGGTGGCCCTGGCGGCGGCCTTCGCGCAGCACTTCCAGAGCGGGAAACGCCGAGCGGTCGATGGTCGCGTGCAGGCCGCGCTGGAAACGGCGCACCGCATCGGCGAACGGCAGTTGCGGCGCATCGTGGCATTCCACCAGGAGCAAGGTGGTGAAGTCGGCGATTGCCCGGTCGATGTCCGGGTGCTCGTCGTGGCGGTCGAACAGCGGCACGTTGAGCAGGAAGTCCGGCTGCTCGCTCCAGCGCGCCAGCACCGCGTTGAAGGCGGTGGCGAACACGCAGGACAGGGTCAGCCCGTGCCGGGTCGCCTGGGCGTGCAGGCGCTTGGCCTCGGCCTGGCTGAGCACGAAGGCCTGGCGGCTGAAACGCGGCTGGCGGATCGATTCGGGCGCGCGCGCCAGGGGCAACGCCGGGCCGTCGGGCAACTGCGCCAGGCGCTGGCACCAGTATTCGCGATCGCGGGCGTACGCCTCGGCGCGGCGCTGCCGGCGGCGCTCCAGGTAGTCGGCGAAGTGCAGGGTCGGCGCCGGCGACAGGGCGGCCGGCGCCCGGTAGGCCTGGCCCAGCTCCGCCATCAACAGGCGCAGGCTTTCCACGTCGGCCGCCAGCAGGTCGACACTCAACCACACCCGGTCCTGGCCGTCGGGCAACTGCACCAGGCCCACCAGCATCACCTGCCCGGCTTCGACATCCAGGCACTGATGCGAGCGCCAGTGGCGCAGTTCCTCCCAGGCTTGCAGCGCGGCGGCCGGTGCCTGCCGGCGCCAGTCCTGATGATCGAACGCCGGCTGCTGCGCGGCGGCGAGGATGCATTGGCGCCCTTCGCTGAAGCGGGCCCGCAGCATCGGGTGCCGGGCCTGCACCAGGCGCACGGCTTCTTCCAGACGCTGGGGCTCGATGCCCTGGCAGGCGAATTCGAGCCAGGCATGGCAACTGATGTTGCCCAGCACTTCGTCCGGGCCGCGCCCCAGCCAGTAGGCCTGCTGCACCGGACTGAGCTCGAAGCCCTGCTCGGGCGCCGCCACGGCGGCCAGCGGTGCCGCCGCCGTGCGGCTCGGGACCTGCCCTTGCAGCAGCGCCAGCCAGGCGCCGATCCGGGGTTCGGCGCTCAACTGGGCGAAATCGACCTGCAGGCCGTGGCTGCGCAGGCGCTCCTGCAAGTACATCAGGCGGATCGAATCCAGCCCGCAGCCGAGGAGGTTTTCCTCGTCGCCCAGGCTGTCGATCTCAGCGCCGGTCGCGCCCAGCAACTGCGCCAGGTGTTCGATCAGCCAGCTCCGCAGGGGGTTCGTCGAGGGGGTGTCTGCTGTTGTCAGCTCGCTCATGAAAAGCTTCCTGTGGCCAGTCAAAATAAAGTCCGCGGCTCACCAAGATGGAAGCCATTATCAAATGAGACTTTATCGCAAGCAGGTTTTCAGGAAGCGCCCGGGGCTTTAGATCCACGGGCCTTTTCATTCGATTCAGGGACACCGGCCCGCGGGCCGGTGTCGGTCAGCGGATCTCGCTGGGCGATACGCCATAGCGTTTGCGAAAGGCGATGGAGAAATGCGCCGGGCTGTAGCCCACGCCATAGGCCACGGTGGAGACATTGCTCTCTTCGTCGCTGAGCATGCGGTGCGCCACGCTGAGGCGGTGCTCGTGCAGGTAACCGAACACGCTGGTGCCGAACACCTTGCGAAACCCCGCGGTGAGCTTGCGCGGGCTCATGCCGACATGGCTGGCCAGGGCATTCAGGCTCGGCGGTTCGAGCAGCGAGCGCACCAGGCGGTCGCGGGCGGCGTGCACGCGCTCGACATCCGAGGAGGTGATACGCAGCTTCTGTTCCGGCTGCCCGCGCTCGCCCAGCAGGAACTGCGCGCTCAGGGCGGTCAGCTCCAGGGCCTTGCCGCCCAGGTAGAGCGAACGGCTCGGGCCCTGCATCGGGCAGGTGGCGATCTGTGTCGCCAGGGCCTGCATCGCCCGCGGCGCCGGGCGAATCATCATGTAGGGGTCGCCCCCGCCGCCGGCCAGCAGCTTGCGCGGCGCCATGCCCAGGTGACGGTCCAGGGACTCCAGGTCCAGTTGCACGATGGTGTAGCGCAGCGGCGTCGAGGTTCCGTAGATCTGCGACGAGGTGAACTCGCCGTCATTGACGATGGTGCACAGGCTCGGGCCCTTGATCGATTGCTCGGCGTGCCCGGGGATCCGGCAGGACAGCTCGCCGCTCTGCACCAGGATCAGCTTGAGGCCGCGTTCGAGCGGGTCTTCGACCCAGTCCTCGGTCTCGGACCAGAGGGTGCCGGTCACCAGGGTCATGTGCGGTTCCAGATAGACCGTTCCGGGTTGGTTGCCCTTGGGTTCGGCCTGCGTTTCCTGTTGAGACGGGGCGATGATCGTAATAGTCATTGGGTTTTCCCTTGATCCTGAGGCCATTACGCGGGGGTGACCTGAATGTGAGAGAGGCATTTAAACCCTGAACCTCCCTGTTTGAAGCCACTGCGTATTTCATCTAATGAAAAAGTCGCGGTACCGAAAGCCTTCGCGTTGAGAAGCCCTCGGCAAAGGACAATGATAATAGATCTCATTTAGCCATTTGTAGCCAATTATTTCTACAAATAGGAGATCCCATGTCATTGCTCCCCTCCCCCCGTGTTCCCGAGTCCGTGGACGATCTGCCCGACTGGCCGGCGGCCTTCGCCCAACGCTATCGCGAGGCCGGCTACTGGCAGGACCAGACCTTCACCCAGGCCCTGGAGGCGGCCGCCGCCCGCCACCCTGCGGCAATCGCGGTCACCGACGGCGCCCTGCACCTGGATTACCGCAGCCTGGCGCAGCGCTGCCGGCACCTGGCCGGCGGCTTGCGCCGGCTCGGCGTACAGGCCGGCGACAACGTGGTAGTGCACCTGCCCAACGGCAGCCGCTTCATCGAAGTGTGCTTTGCCCTGTTCCGCCTGGGCGCCCGGCCGATCCTCGCCCTGCCCGCCCACCGCCAGTTGGAGATCGGCGGCTTCTGCGGCTTTGCCCAGGCCTCGACCTACATCGGCAGCGACCTGCTGGAAGGCTTCGACTGCCGGCAGATGGCGCGCCAGTTGCTCGCGGCCCATCCGTCACTGCGCCAGGTGCTAATCGACGGCGACAGCCAGGAGTTCACCGAGCTCGGCACGCTGTACCAGGGCGAACCGCTCGCCGAGGATGCCGGGCAGGCCAACGCGGTGGCCTGCTTCCAGCTGTCGGGCGGCACCACCGGCACCCCCAAGCTGATCCCCCGCCGGCACGCCGAATACCTCTACAACGTGCGGGCCAGTAGCGAGGTCTGCGGCCTCGACGCGCACACTGTGTACCTCGCCGCCCTGCCCATGGCGCACAACTTCACCCTGTGCTGCCCGGGCGTGGTCGGCACCCTGCTGGCCGGGGGCCGGGTGGTGTGTACCCGGCGCTCCGACCCGGACACCTGCTTCGCCCTGATCGGCGCCGAGCGGGTCACGGTCACCGCGCTGGTGCCGCCGCTGGCGATGCTCTGGCTCGATGCCCAGGCCCGGCGCCAGGCCGACCTGTCGAGCCTGCGCCTGCTGCAGGTCGGCGGCGCGAAACTGCTGAGCAGCGCCGCGGCGCGGGTCACTCCGGTGCTCGGCTGCGCCTTGCAGCAAGTGCTGGGCATGGCCGAGGGGCTGCTGTGCTACACCCGCCTGGACGACCGCGAGGAACTGATCCTGCACACCCAGGGCCGGCCGCTGTGCGCCGACGACGAAGTGCGCATCGTCGACCACCAGGGGCAGCCGGTCGCCGACGGCGAAGTCGGCGAACTGCAGGTGCGCGGGCCCTACACCATTCGCGGTTACTACCGCCTGCCGGAACACAACGCCCAGGCGTTCACCGCCGACGGTTTCTATTGCAGCGGCGACCGGGTGCGGCGGACCGCCGAGGGTTACCTGGTGGTCGAGGGCCGGGACAAGGACCAGATCAACCGCGGCGGCGAGAAGGTTGCCGCCGAGGAAGTGGAAAACCTGCTGATCGACCATCCGCAGGTGCATGACGCGGCGCTGGTGGCGATGCCCGACGCCCTGCTGGGCGAGTCCACCTGCGCCTTTATCGTCGCCCGCGACCCGGCGCCCTCGGCGTTCGGCCTCAAGCAGCACCTGCGCAACCAGGGCCTGGCGGCGTTCAAGGTGCCGGACCGCATCGAGTTCGTCGCGCAGTTCCCGCAGACCGGGGTCGGCAAGGTCAGCCGCAAGGACCTGCGCGCGCAGTTGCGCCGGGCCTGGCTCGACGCCAACCGCGGGAGCGTCGCCTCGTGAGGCCGGATTGGCTGGCCCAGGGCGAGCGCTGGGTGCGGCCCTATCGACTGTCGCCGATGCCGCGCTGGCGCCTGGTGTGCTTCGCCCATGCCGGGGGCAGCGCGAGCTTCTTCCGCGACTGGGCCGACGCCCTGCCCATGGAAATCGATCTGCTGGCGATCCAGTACCCGGGGCGCGAGGACCGCTACAGCGAAGCCTGCCTGACGGACATGCACAGCCTCGCCGAGGCCGCCGCCCAGGCGCTGCACGGTTATGCCGACCGGCCCCTGGCGCTGTTCGGCCACAGCCTCGGCGCGGTGGTGGCCTACGAGGTGGCCGCGCGCCTGGAGCAACGGGCGATCGCCGTCGAGCATCTGTTCGTGTCCGCCCATCCGGCCCCGCAGTGCCAGCGCGGCGGGCAGTTGCACCAGGGGCCGGACCAGGCGCTGCTGGACGATGTGCGGCGCCTTTCCAGCCGCCCCAACCCGCTGCTCGAAGACCCGGCCCTGCACGAGCTGTTCCTGCCCGGCCTGCGCAACGACTACCGCATCGTCGAGACCTACGGCCGCGCGTCACCGCAGCCGCTGCGCAGCCGGATCGAGGTGTTCTACCCCGAGCAAGACCCCGAGGTCGATCTCGACGAAGCGCTCGCCTGGCAAGCCGCCAGCCACCAGCCACTGCACCTGCAGCGCTGGGACGGCGAGCACTTCTACCTGATCGAGCAACGCCAGGCGCTGCTCGATGCCCTGGCGACCACGCTGCTCGGTCGCTCTCCACTGCCCTGCCCTACCCCCTGAGGAAAAACCCTTCCATGAAAACCCCTGACGCTTGCGAAGGCCTGCCGGACATCCGGATCGCCATCGACTCACTGGACCACCAGATCATCGAACTCATGCGCCAACGCATGGCTTACGTCAAAGCCGCCGCCCGTTTCAAACCGACCGAAAGCAGCATCGCCGCGCCCGAGCGGGTCGCACAGATGCTCCCGCAACGGCGCCAGTGGGCCGAGGAAGCCGGGCTGGAAGCGCACTTCGTGGAAACCCTGTTCGCCCAGATCATCCATTGGTACATCGCCCAGCAAGTGCTGCACTGGCGCGCCACGAGAACCCCGGCATGAGCGCCTTCAGCCAACTGGCGGAGCACGCCCCGGGGCTGACCCGCGTGTTCGAGCAGGCGCGCCAGCGGGCCGCCGGGCAAGGCGCGCCGGTGCTGGCCAGCTACGCCCTGGCGATCGGCGCCCTGGACCTGCTGGAACTGTTCTGCAAGGCCGACCAGCCCCACGCCGAAAGCCTGTTCTGGCGCGCCGCCGACGGTGGCCGCAGCCTGTTCGGCTGGGGCGTGGCGGCGCAGCTGGACGGGGTCGGCGAGCAGCGCTTCGCGACGGTGGACCGGCAATGGCAGCACTGGCTGCGCAGCGCGGTGATCCATGGCCCGCAGCCACCGGCGATCTGCGGTGGCTTCCGCTTCGACCCGCAGGTCGCGCCCAGCGAGACCTGGCAAGGTTTCGGCGACGGCTCGATGCTGCTGATGACCTTGCTCCTGATCCGCGACGGCGAGCAGTGCTGGCTGGTGTGCCAGCAGCGGATCGCGGCGAGCGACGACCCCGCCGGCCGCTGCGAGCATGTGCTGGAGCAATGGAACGCGCTGATGGACCGCTACCTGTCGCCGGCGGCCTCGACCGCCGCGCCGCGGCATACCGGCGACCACTGCCTGCCCCGCGCCGCCTGGGAAGACAAGGTCGCCCATGCGCTGCACGTGCTGCGCCACAGCGCGCTGAACAAGGTGGTGCTGGCGCGACAGGTGCGCAGCGAGTTCTCCCACGCCGTCAACCCCGGCCGCACTCTGGCGCGCCTGGCCGGCAACGATCCGGCGGCGTACCTGTTCGCCTTCCGCCGCCAGCGCGCGTGCTTTATCGGCGCCTCGCCGGAGCGCCTGGCGAAACTGCACGACGGCCATCTGCAAACCCTGGCGCTGGCCGGCACCTGCCGTCGCGATCCGGACCCGCAGCGCGACGCCGAACTGGCGCGCGAGTTGCTCGATTGCGCGAAGAACCGCCATGAACACGCAGTGGTGGTGCAGATCATCCAGAGCGACCTGGCGCCCTGGGTCGAGCGCCTGCAGGTGCCGCCGACGCCGGCGATCCAGCGCCTGAGCCGGGTGCAGCACCTGAGCACGGTCATCGAAGGCCGGCTGCGCCCCCGCGCCAGCCTGCTGCAAGTGGTGGCGACCCTGCACCCGACTCCCGCCGTCGGCGGGCACGAGCGACAGCAGGCCATGGCCCATATCCGCCAGTTCGAAGGCTTCGACCGCGGCTGGTACGCCGCGCCGCTGGGCTGGCTGGATGCGCGGGGCAACGGCGAGTTCATCGTCGGCCTGCGCTCGGCGCTGCTCGACGACCGGCAAGCCTGGCTGTTCGCCGGCTGCGGCATCGTGCAGTGCTCCGACCCGGCCAGCGAATACGAGGAAACCTGTATCAAGCTGGCGGGCATGCAGGTGGCGTTGCAGGCGTGAGGCCCGGCCCTCCCGGCACGGTTGCCTAGCGGGCCATGCCGGGAGGTACAGCGAGCTTCGGCGGATCGCCTCGGAAAGCGCATACGCAAAAAATCCGATGCCTTTCGACATCGGATTTTCATCGCTTACCCTCAGCGATCGAGGCTGTGGGGCATCCGGCACGTCTGCCGGATGCCTGCCTGATCGAGGGCTAGTGAGCGGCCTGCGGGTGGGGCTCGTCCTGCGTTGCAGGGGCCGGCTGGCCACCGTTGATCAGCGGCCCGTAGCGCCGGCTGAATTCCTGGTTGTAGGCCACGTGGTCCTTGTTGAACCCGTTGTCCCAGTTGACCGACCAGGTCATCAGGCCCTTGATCGACACCCCTTTGGCATAGAGGCGCTTGAACGCATTGGTCACCGCCAGCGGGTTGACCACGTACCCGGTGGCCGCGGCATCGACGTTGGCGGGCAGGCCAATGACGAATTTGTCGGCCGGGATCTGGGTGAAACCGCGCGTACCGCTGACCAGGCTTTCGCTCAGGTAATAGAGGAAGTCCTCCTTCATCGCATCGTTGTTCTGCGCGATCCAGGCCCCCTTGCCGTTGTTCGCCTCCTGCACCCAGAGGCCATCGCCGCCCTGGTTGTAGAACTGCGGCGCGATGAAGTCGTAGTAGCCCTCCAACGCCTTGAGGTAGCCGACGTATCGTCCGGCAGCGGTCAGGTAGGGAAACTCCGGCGCCATGCTGATGATGAAATGCTTGCCCTGGGCGGCATAGTGGTCCTTGACCAGCTTCAGCGCCGCAGGCAGCACGGTCTTGTTGCTGGCGGCATCGATCGCGCTCTGTTCGAGGTCGATGTCCAGCCCGTCGAAGCCGTAGGTTTCCACCAGGCGGATGATTTCATGGGCCAACGGCTGTTCCTGGCCCGGGTTCAACGCGATGTGCGCATCGGCGCCCCCCAGGGACATCAGCACCGCCCGGCCCTGGCCGTTCAGCACGCCCACCTGGCGACGAAACTCGGCATCGGACAGGTTGTACGGCTTGAACGTCGGAATGCCGCTGCCCTTCATGAAGGCCACGACCACCACGTTGTAGTCCCGAGGCACATCTTCCAGGCTCATATTGGCAAACTGCCCGCGCTGGTAGCCGTCCGACGGGCCGGCCGGCCAGTTGTGCCAGTAGCCCATGAGAATCTTCTTGCCCGCCAGGCTCGGCATCCGCGACGCAGCATCGTCCTGCGGCGCCTTGAGGTGGGTAAAGTCAAACTTTGTCATGTTCTAATCCTTCAGAACGTTTGGGTGAATCGCCGACTTATTTGAAGTCGACGTCGAAGGCCTGATAGAAGGCGTTGCCGGTGTTGGCCACGATCCACATCAGCACAATCACGTGACGGCCCTTCTTGTTGGCCGGCAGCTTCACTTCGTGATCGACCTTGGCCTTCAGCTCGCCGGCATGGCTGTAGTAAGGCACCTGCGGATAGAAGTCCTCGGCGAAAGGTCGAGCCTCCAGCTGGGCGCGGGTGATGCGCTGCTTCGGGTCCCAGCCGTCCTTGGTGATCAGCCAGCGATAGCCACGGGTGGTATGCGGGGCGGTGTACTGCCAGGTCACCTTGAAGACCTGGCCGGGTTCGACGTTGAGCAGCGGCCAGGTGAAGGCGCGGCCGAGCTTCTTGCTCATCTCCTCGTCGGTGAAGTTGACGCAGTCCCGGGCGTCGGTCTTGCCACCGCTGAGGATGACGCCATCGGCCGGTGGCACGTCGCTCGGGTTGTCGGTGTTGAACGGTGCGGGGAACGCGCCCCCAGCCAGGGCCGGGAAGTTCTTGCCGCCTTCCATCTCGTTGACCTGCCAGCCGCCCAGCAGGCCCAGGTCGATGGCGACTGCGCCGCGGGAGGATGGGGAAGTGACGCGACCGTGACGAAGCGACGATTGGGTTTGTGGTTGGTTCATGGGTATTGCTCCATTGATTTGAGAAACTCTCCCTTTCCGAAGGAGAGGTCTGCAAATTAACCGAGCTGGATTTTCTGTCCACGCACCCATTTTTCGTTCTGCGCCACGCTGCCAGAGGAATCTCCCGCAAATACTGGATATATAACCAGTACCGCTAGAATTTTCCTACCGACCGTGAAGCAAAAGTCCTACACGTCCAGGCGGTGCTCGTCGCTGTCGTCAGGCCCGCACAAAGCGCCCAGGCCCGCCCTGGTCGATGCCATGGAGCCACTCGCCGGCTGCCGAGCAAAAATATCCCCACTGGCGAACAAAATCCGCTGCAGCGCCGGGCAGCGGAGCAGGTATCGTGGAGCGAAACAATCGGCCAGAGGTGCACTGTGGCGTCCTATTCCTTGCGTCAACTGAAGTATTTCGTCACCACCGTCGAGTGCGGCAGCGTCGCCGAAGCGTCGCGCAAGCTGTATATCGCCCAGCCGTCGATTTCCACGGCGGTCAAGGGCCTGGAAGACAGCTTCGGCGTGCAGTTGCTGATCCGCCATCACGCCCAGGGCGTGTCCCTGACCCCCGGTGGCGCGCGGTTCTACCGCAAGGCCCAGGAACTGCTGCGCATGGCCCATGAGTTCGAGCAGAACGCCCTGGCCGACAACGACGTGGTGTGCGGGCAGATCGACATCGGCTGCTTCGAGACCGTCGCCCCGCTCTACCTGCCCCGGCTGATCGCCGGTTTTCGCCAGCGCTTCCCGGGGGTGGAAATCCGCCTGCAGGACGGCGAGCAGCAGGAGCTGGTGCAGGGCCTGACCGGCGGGCGTTTCGACCTGGCAATCTTCTACGAGCACGAACTGGACAGCACCATCGAGACCGAGGCGCTGATGGCGCCGCAACGGCCCTATGCGCTGTTGCCGGCCGGGCACCGTTTCGCCGGGCAGGCCCAGGTGTCGCTGCGCGACCTGGCCCTGGAGCCGATGATCCTGCTGGACGTACAGCCCAGCCGCACCTATTTCGTGAGCATCTTCGAGGAGTTGCAGCTGGCGCCGAACATCGTCTTCGGCTCGCCGTCGATCGAGATGGTGCGCGGCATGGTCGGCCAGGGTTTCGGCTTCGCCCTGCTGGTGACCCGGCCCCATGGCAACCACACCTACGACGGCCAGGAGCTGGTGTGCGTGAACATCGCCGAGGACGTCACCGGCTCGGCGCTGGTGGCCGGCTGGCTCAAGCGCGCACAACTGACCAAGCCGGCGCAGCTGTTCGTCGATTACTGCAAGGAGCAGTTCAGGGCCTGGCTGGCCTGACACCGCGCTCAAACCAGGGGGCGGACCTGCACCCAAGCGTAGGAGCTGGCTCGCCAGCGATGAGGCCCGCATGGATTGCCCACCAGGTGCTGACAGGCTGGCGAGCGCTTTGCGCTCGATCGCTGGCAAGCCAGCTCCTACGGAGATTGGTAAGTGCTCCGAGGAAGCTGGCCGCCAGTGGTATCAGCGCGCCGCCCAGGCGTTGAAGCGCTGCTCCAGCTCTTCGCCGTGGTCTACCCAGAAGGCCGCATCCACCGCCCGCGCCCCGGCCAGGTTGGCCTGCGCGGTGGGCAGTTGCTGCTGCACCGCGCTGGGCAACAGCGTCAGCGCATCACGGTGTACCGGCCCGTAGGGGATGGTTTCGGAGAACACCTTCTGCGTCTGCGGCTGGCTGGCGAAGGCGATGAAGTCTTCGGCCAGCGCCTTGTTCGGCGTGCCCTTGACCACCGCCCAGTACTCCGGGTCGTAGAGGCTCTGCGGCCAGACGATGCTCAGCTTCATGCCTTCCTTCTGCGCCGAGGCGATCCGGCCGTTGTACGCCGCGCTCATCACCACGTCGCCGGCGATCAGCCATTGCGGCGGCTGCGCGCCGGCTTCCCACCACTGGATCTGGCCCTTGATCTGGTCGAGCTTGGCGAACGCCCGGGTCACCCCCTCGGGGGTGCCGAGCACCTGGTACAGCTGCTCCGGCTTGACGCCGTCGGCGAGCAAGGCGATCTCCAGGGTGTACTTGGCCCCCTTGCGCAAGCCGCGCTTGCCGGGGAAGTCGGCGAGGTTCCAGAAATCCGCCCAGGAGCTCGGCGCCCGGGCCAGCTTGTCCTGGTCGTAGGCCATGACCATCGACCAGACATAGGTGGCCACCCCGCACTCGCTCAGGGTGCCCGGGACGAATTGCGCCGGATCGCCGAAGCGCGCCGGGTCCAGGCGCTCGAACAGGCCTTCGTCGCAGCCGCGCAGCAGCTCCGGGCTTTCGACCTCGACCACGTCCCAGCTGGTATGGCCGACATCGACCATGGCCTTGATCTTCGACAGCTCCCCGTTGTATTCGCCGGCGACCACGCGTCCTGCGCCGCTGGCGGTGAAAGGTTGGAAGTAGGCCTTGTCCTGGGCCTGCTTGGTGGCACCGCCAAAGGAGATGACGGTGAGGCTCTGCGGTGCGGCCGAAACAGCGGTGCACAACAGGGCCAGGGCAAAGGGAACGCAGCAACGCAAGGGTCTGGACATGAAGCGGTTCCTCTGATGGGCCGGCGCGCCCGCACGCGCCGGCCGCTTTATGGGCTTACAAGCGACCGAATTCGCGGGCGGTGCGGTCTACGGCGATACGGGTCTTGTCGACCAGTTCATCGATGTCGGCGTGGCTGGCCACCAGGGCCGGGGCCATGATCATCCGGCCCAGGGTCGAGCGGATGATCAGGCCCTCCTCGAAGCCGAGGGTGCGGCAACGCCAGGCCATGTCGTTCTCGTTGGCGAAACGCTTGCGGCTGGCCTTGTCCTCGGCGAACTGCAGGGCGGCGACCAGGCCGGCGCCCTGCACTTCGCCAATCAGCGGATGGTGCTCGAACACTTCGCGCAGGCAGCGCTGCAGGTAGGGGCCGGTCTCGTGCTTGACCCGGCTGACGATGCCTTCGTCGCGCAGCGCCTTCAGATTGGCGATGGCCACCGCCGCGGCCACCGGGTGCCCGGAATAGGTCAGGCCGTGCGCGAACACCCCGCCCTGCTCCACCAGCACCTCGGCCATGCGCCGGGACAGGATCAGCCCGCCCATGGGGATGTAGCCGCTGGTCAGGCCCTTGGCGATCGACAGGGTGTCGGGCTCGAAACCGAAATGCTGGTGGGCGAACCATTCGCCGGTGCGGCCGAAGCCGCCGATCACTTCGTCGGCGCACAGCAGCACATCGTACTGGCGGCAGATGCGCTGGATTTCCGGCCAGTAGCTGTCCGGCGGGAAGATCATGCCGCCGGCGCCCTGGAAGGGTTCGGCGACGAAGGCCGCGACATTCTCGGCGCCCAGTTCGAGGATCTTCTCTTCCAGCTGGCGCGCGGCGCGCAGGCCGAACTCGGCCGGGCTCAGGTCGCCTTCGTGGGCGAACCAGTACGGCTCGTCGATATGCGCCACATCGGGGATCACCCCGCCCATGTCGTGCATGAACTTCATCCCGCCCAGCGCCGTGGCGCCGAGGGTCGAGCCGTGATAGCCATTCCAGCGGCCGATCATGATCTTCTTCTGCGGCTGGCCGAGGATCTGCCAGTAGCGGCGCACGGTGCGGATCAGCACCTCGTTGGCCTCGGAGCCGGAGTTGGTGTAGATCGCGTGGCTGTAGTGCGCGGGCAGCAGGCTGAACAGCAGCTCCGAGAGCTCGACCACCGCCGGGTGGGTGGTGTGGAAGAACATGTTGTAGTACGGCAACTGCTCCAGCTGCTGGCTGGCGGCCGCGGCCAGGTCCTTGCGGCCGTAGCCGAGGTTGGTGCACCACAGGCCCGACATGCCGTCCAGGTAGCGCTGGCCGTCGTTGTCCCACAGCGCCAGGCCCTCCCCGCGCACGATCACCCGCGGCCCCTCGGCGTTCAGCGCCTTCTGGTCGAGGAATGCATGAATGTGGTGCGCGGCATCCGCGGCCTGGTAGTCGCCGGTGCTACGGACGGGTTTCACTTGAACGGTCATTGCAGATCTCCTTGCGGTTTTTTATCGGGAGCGCCGAGCACGCTGGCCAGCGGCTCCGGCTTGAACAGGGGCTTGCCCATCACGCCCTTGATCCACAGCACGGCGATGATCGAGACGATCAGCAGCACCAGGCCGGCGTAGGCGAAGATCGACACGGTCATCTCCGGGCTGGGCGAAACGTTGCAGATCGCAAACAGCATGCCGGCGATGCCGAACAGCTGCGGCAAGGGGTAGAACGGCGTGCGGAACGGCCGCGCCACCTGCGGGTAGCGCCGGCGCAGGGCGATGACGTTGACGTGGGTGATGATGTAGGCCAGCAGCCAGGCCAGGGCCGCCGAGAGCAGCAGCTGGTTGATGGCGTCGGCGTGGTCGTGCATCAGCAGCAACGGCAGGCCGGTGACCGCGGCGATGAACAGCACCGCCACCCAGGGCGCGCCGGTGCGCTTGCCCTGGCGCTTGAACACGCCGAAGGCCTGGCCGTTGCGGGCCATGCCGAAGAGCATCCGCGGGATCGCCGCCAGCGAACTGTTGAGGGTGCTGCAGGTGGCGGTGACCGCCGCGGTCACCAGGAACACCTTGCCGGCCTCGCCGAACACCGTGGTGGCGAACAGGTAATGCGGCAGGCCGTTGCTGGCCAGTTCCGCCTGGGGCACGGTGAGCAAGGCGCCCAGGGCGTACAGGGCGATGATCACGAAGATGATGGTCAGGCCGAGCATCATCGAGCCGGGGATGGTGCGCTCCGGGCGCCGGGTTTCCTCCACCAGCGGGCAGACGAACTCGGCGCCGACGAACCCCCACACCGCCATCGCCGTCAGGGCGATCACCCCCAGGCCCAGCGGGTTCCAGCCGGCCGCGTCGAACAGCGACGGGTTGGGCGCGGGGATATCGCTGCTCATGGCGCTCAGGCCCATCACCAGCAGGACCACGGTCATCACCACCGCCAGCAGCGTTTGCAGGCGCGCGAAGATGTCGATGTTGCACAGGTTGAGCACGGTGAACAGCGCCAGCACGCCCAGGGCCACGCTCAAGGGCGGCATGGCGTGCGGGTAGACCTTGTCGATGATGAACTCCATCAGCAGCAGCTCGGCCGACAGGGCGAACATCGCCACCACGATGTAGCCGGAAAAGGTCGCCAGGATCGCCGGGAACTGGCCGATGGCGACTTCGGTATAGGTGCTCAGGCTGCCAGCGCGGGGAATCATCAGCGCCAGTTCGGAAAACGAACAGGCGTAGCTCAGGGCCAGCAGGTAGGCCAGCCCCAGGGGCACGATGAAGCCCGGCCCGGCGAGGCCGACGCCTTGCAGCATCAGCACCATCACGCCCTGGGACACCACCAGGCCGATGGCTACCGCCAACAGCGCGGTGAGGCCGAGTTTCCTGCGACTCGCGGGCGCCGCCCGGGCGCCGGTATGCACGCTTGCATTGCTGTTCATCGGTTGCTCCGTCTTGTTGTTCTATTTTTTGGAAGATCGGTGCCGCGCAGGGGGGCTGCTGCGCAGCCCATCGCCGGCAAGCCGGCGCCTACGGGTATTCAGTTGCGTAGCTGGATCCAGGTGGTCTTGAGCTGGGTGTACTTGTCGAACGAATGCAGCGACAGGTCGCGGCCGAAGCCCGATTGCTTGCCGCCGCCGAAGGGCACGGTGACGTCCAGCGCGTCGACGGTATTGACCGACACGGTGCCGGCGTGCAGCCGCCGCGCCACCCGGTGGGCGCGGTTGAGGTCGTCGGTCCACAGCGACGCGGCCAGGCCGTAGACATGGTCGTTGGCCAGGGCCACCGCCTGCTCTTCGTCGTCGAACACCGTGACCGCCAGGACCGGGCCGAACACCTCTTCGCGGGCCAGGGTCATGTCGGCGGTCACGCCGGTGAAGATGGTCGGCTCGATGAAGTTGCCGGAACCGTCGCGGCTCAGCCGGCGACCGCCGCAGACCAGCTGCGCGCCCTCGGCCCGGGCCTGTTCGATGTACTGCATGATCCGCTGCGTCTGTCGCGCATCGACGATCGCCCCGGCCCGGCTCGCCGGGTCCAGCGGATTGCCCGGCTGCCACTGGCGCGCCCTGCTCACCAGGCGCTCGATGAACGCCTCGGCAATCGGCCGCTGCACCAGCAGGCGCGAGTTGGCCGAACAGACTTCCCCCTGGTTGAAGAAGATGCCGAACGCGGCCTTCTCGGCCGCCAGGTCCAGGTCCTGGCAATCGGCGAACACCAGGTTCGGGCTCTTGCCGCCGCACTCCAGCCAGACCTGCTTGAGGTTCGACTGCGCGGCGTACTGCATGAAGTAGCGGCCCACCTCGGTAGAGCCGGTGAACGCCAGCGCATCCACCGCCATGTGCAGGCCGAGGGCGCGACCGGCCTCCTCGCCCAGGCCGGTCACCACGTTGAGCACCCCGGCGGGCACGCCGGCCTCGATCGCCAGTTCCGCCAGGCGCAGGGCCGAGAACGGCGACTGCTCGGCCGGCTTGAGCACCACGCTGTTGCCGGCGGCCAGGGCCGGGGCGACTTTCCAGGCGGCCATGTCCAGCGGGAAGTTCCACGGCACCACCGCGCCGATCACCCCCAGCGGCACCCGGGTGATGGTCGCCAGGACATCGCTGGCGCTCGGCGCCACCTGGTCGTACAGCTTGTCGAGGCTTTCGCCGTACCAGGCGAACACCTGGGCGGCGCCCGGCACGTCGATGTTCCAGGCATCCATCACCGGCTTGCCCATGCTCAGGGAATCGAGCAGGGCCAGCTCATCGCGATGCTCCAGCATCAGCCGCGACAGGCGCAGCAGGATCGCCTTGCGCTCGCCGGGCGCCATGCGGGCCCAGGGGCCCTGGTCGAAGGCGCGGCGGGCGCTGCGCACGGCCAGGTCGACCTCGACCGCGCCACAGGCGGCCACCCGCGCCAACAGGGTGCCGGTGGCCGGGTTGATCACCTCGAAACGCGCCCCGCTCTGCGCCTGGCAGGCCTGGCCGTCGATAAAGGCGCTGTCGATCAGGCGTTGCCGTTGCGCCAACGCTGTCCACTCGTTGAAATCCTTCACCGCAGATTCCTTATTGTTATTCATGGTTGGAAAGGTATTCGGCCAGCCGGTCCATCAACCGGTCACAGGCCGCCAGCTGTTCGACGCTGACGAATTCGTCCGGCTTGTGGCCCTGCTCCATGCTGCCCGGGCCGCAGACCACCGTCGGGATCCCCGCCGCGGCGAACAGCCCGCCCTCGGTGCCGAAGGCCACGGTGCCGAAGGCGTCGCTGCCGCAGAGGTGCGCCAGGCATTGCGCGGCGGCGCTGTGCGGGTCGGTGGCGAGGCCCGGGTAGGCCGAGAGCGGTTCGAAGCGGATCGCCGTCCCGGCCTTGACCGCCTGCATCGCCGGTAGCAGTTCCCGTTCGGCGTAGGTTTGCAGTTCATCCACCACCGCCTGGGGCTCGAAGGCCGGCAAGGCGCGGACCTCGAAGTCGAAGCGGCAGTCGGCCGGGACGATGTTCAGCGCGGTGCCGCCCTGGATCAGCCCGACCTGCACCGTGGAGAACGCCGGGTCGAAGCGCCCGTCGTGATGCTCGGGGGCCGCCAGACGCTGGCCGATCTCGCCGAGGCGGCCGATCAGCCGCGCGGCCTGCTCGATGGCATTCACACCATCGGGCGCATAGGCCGAATGGCACGGCGCGCCGTGCACATGGCAACGCATGGCGAGCTTGCCCTTGTGGCCCAGCACCGGCTTGAGCCCGGTGGGTTCGCCGATCAGGCACAAGGCCGGTGGCGGGATGCGCTGCGGCAGCACCGCCAGCAGGCCGCGCACGCCGAGGCAGCCGACCTCCTCGTCATAGGAGAACGCCAGGTGCACCGGCCGGCGCAGCGGGCTGGCGAGCAACCGCGGCACGGCGGCGAGCACCGAGGCCAGGTAGCCTTTCATGTCCGCGGTGCCGCGCCCGTAGAGCTTGCCGTCGCGCTCGGTGAGGCTGAAGGGCTCCACCGTCCATGGCTGGCCATCCACCGGCACCACGTCGGTGTGCCCGGAGAGCACGATGCCGCCCGCCACCGCCGGGCCGATGCTGGCCAGCAGGTTGGCCTTGGTTCGCTCGGCGTTGTAGATGAGTTCGCAGGCGACGCCCAGGCCCTCCAGGTAGTCGCGCACGAACTCGATCAGGGCCAGGTTCGAATCGCGGCTGACCGTGGCGAAACCGACCAGCGTGGCCAGCAAGGCACGGCTGCGCGGCTCACTCATCGCCCGGCACTCCGTAGCTCGGCGCCAGGGTCGGGTTGAGCGCGCGGGTCAGGTAGTCCTGCAACTGGGGTTCGTAGGCGCTCCAAAGCCGGCTCAGCTCGCCGATGGGGTTGGCGTCGGCCCAGTCCACCCGCAGGTCGACGATCGGCCAGAGCAGCTCGCCAACCACCGACAGCGCCGCCGAATGCACGGCGCCCGCCTCGCCGCCGGCGTCCTGGCCGGCCTGCAGCGCACTGAGCAAGCGCGCCGCCAGGCAGCCTTCGCTGTGCTCGAAGGCCTCGACCATGCGTTCGATCACTGTGCTATTGGCCAACAGGTTGCCAGCCGCCACGCATTGCTCGCCGGCCACGGCATGGTGGATGCCCAGCGCCTGCGTGCCGCTGAACAGCGCCGTGCGCCCCTGGGCATCGATCACTGCCACCTGGCGGTACTGGCTGTAGCCGTTGCGGGTCAGCGCCCGGTCCAGGGCCTGCGCCGGTGCCAGGCCCTCGTCCAGGCCGTCAAGCACCTGCGGGCCCAGCGCCGGCAAGGTGATGTTCTGGCTCGACACCGCGCCGACGCCACTGCGCAGCCAGGGGCAACGGGCGCCGACGGCGATGCTCGAGGAACTGATGGCAATGCCCAGCTGGCCGGTTTCGGCGCAGCGGCCAACGATGGAGAACGTCATGGCCTGCTCCTTATTCGGGGATAACCGCGATCACGTCGATTTCCATCAGCCACTGCGGCTGGCCCAGGGCACTGACCACCAGCCCGGTGGAGATCGGGAACACACCCTTGAGCCATCGACCGACCTCCTGGTAGACCGGCTCGCGGTAGCGCGGGTCGGTCAGGTAGGTGGTGGTCTTGACGATATGGCTGAGGTCGCTGCCGGCCTCTTCCAGCAACTGCTTGACGTTGCGCATGGCCTGCTCGGCCTGGGCTCGCGGATCGCCGAGGCCGACCAGCCGGCCCTCGAAATCGGTGCCGACCTGGCCGCGCACATAGACGGTATTGCCGGCGCGCACGGCCTGGCACAGGTCGTTGTCCAGGGACTGGTTCGGGTAGGTGTCTTTGGTGTTGAACATGCGGATACGGGTATGCGTAGGCATCAGCGGGCTCCCATGAGGCTGGCGGATTGAGCGGTGGATGAGCGATCGGCCTGGCGCTGCGCGGCGTCGCGGTAGTCGTGGTAGATACGCTGCTTGACGATGTGCTCGGCGATATGCCGGGCGTCGTGCCACACCCCCCAGATAAAGGCCGAGCCACGGCGCGACAGCCACGGCAGGCCGACGAAATACACCCCCGGCTCGCTGGACACGCCGCGCTGGTGGCGGGGCTTGCCGTTGTCCTTGAAGGCATCCACCTGCAGCCAGCTGTAGTCCACCGAATAGCCGGTGGCCCAGATGATGCTGGTGACGCCGGCCCGGGCCAGGTCAAGTTCGAGGAGCGGCTGGGTCAGGCACGGCGGGTCCGGGAGCATGACCCGCGCTTCGGGCTCTTCCGGCAGGTCCAGGCCATTGCGGGCGATGTAGGCGTCGGCGGCATCGAGCAGCGCCAGGTAGTTTTCGTCGCCGCGGGCGATGTTCTCGGCCAGGTTGTCCTCGAAGCGCACCACGCCGTCGGCGAAGGATTGGGTCAGGCCGACCAGGGTCATGCCCTGGTGGGCGAGCCGGCGAAAGTCCACGGTATGGCCGCCGCGGGCACCGCTGACGGCGATGGTCACGTGCTCCTTGCCCGGCTGCATGGTCTCGGCGTCCCACTCGCCCAGCACCCCCAGCCACCAGCAGAAATCGCGGTTGCGATAGGCCCGTGGCGGGCGGTCGTGGGCGCCGACCGAGAGGTAGACCTGCTTGCCGGCCCGTTGCAGCTCATCGGCGATCTGCACCCCCGAAGACCCCGCCCCCACCACCAGCACCGCGCCTTCGGGCAACTGCTGCGGATTGCGGTAGGCGGCCGAGTGCAGTTGCAACACGCGCTCGTCCTGCGCGGCGATCGGCGGGATCACCGGGCGCTGGAACGGCCCGGTGGCCACCACCACCTGCCGGGCCTCGATCACACCATCGCTGGTGTCCACGGTGAAGCCCGGCCGGTTGGCGTTGCGCACCACCTTGCGCACCTCGACGCCGGTGCGGATCGGCGCCTTGAACTTGCGGGCGTAGGCTTCGAAGTAGTCGGCCACCTGATCCTTGGCGGCGAAGGCATCGGGATCGAGGTCGAATTCCAGCCCCGGAAAGCGGTCGTGCCAGGCCGGGCCGTTGGCCACCAGCGAATCCCAGCGCCCGGTGCGCCAGGCCTCGGCGATGCGGTTGCGCTCCAGCACCAGGTGCGGCACGCCCAGGCGGCTCAGGTGTTCGCTCATGGCCACGCCGGCCTGGCCGGCCCCCACTACCAGGGTGTCTATCTTGTTGTTGTCGGTTGTCATGTCTGCGCCCTACTGAGTGATCCCACGCCAGGGGCATGGGAGGTGTAGGTCGCATTCTGTAAGCAGGCGAAAAATCACGAAATCATGATTTTTGTGGTTGCTGGAAAGGAAAAAACTGCCTGGCTGCAACGCCCGCCGGCCAGGCCTCTTGCCTGAGTCTTACGAGCAAATCAGCACCCGCTCTGCCCGTTGCAGATTCCTCCTAAATCCTTGCCTCGCTCTTCCCGGTACGGTCTCCATCGACTCTCTCGACCGCACCAGGACCACCCATGGCCAGCAACGGACCCGGGCCGATACCCAACCTTCTACGGCCCGCCAATCCCAATGAGCGCCCCACCGAACGCAGCGCCGAAACCGAACAACCCAGCTACGGCGAACAGCTCTGGGCGCAGTACGAGAAATACTCCAGGGAACCCACACCGCCGCCCGAAAAGGTCCAGGTGGCATTGCGTATTGGGGTGTTTTTCGATGGTACGGGCAATAACGCCAGCAACTCGGCCATGGGGCAGTTGTGCGGGGCCCAGCACCCTATAGAGCCCCAGGATCTCGATGGTAGTTGCAAGCCGTATATGAGGGATCCGGAGAGCAGTTATGGGAATGGGGTGAGTAATGTGAAGCGGATGAGTGATTTGTACTACTCCACTCAGGAGCCCGAAGGCATGGGCCTGTTAAAACGCGCCTCCTTTGCCATTTATGTTGAGGGGATCGGTACGCAGGCGGGCCAGAAAGACAGCCTCATAACCTCTGGGACGGGGCGCGGTGGCACAGGAATATCGGGCTGTGTGCAGAGGGCATTTCGCGAGATCAAGGAGCGTATTGCGTTTTTCTTCGAGCAATATCCCGACAGTGAAATATCCTCGTTGACCTTCGATGCTTTCGGCTTTAGCCGAGGCGCGGCGGCGGCCCGGCACTTTGCCAATGAAGTCGTGCGTTGGGGCGGTCCGCTCGAACTGATTCTGCATGACCACTCCAAGTCCTTCAGCCCCAACTTCAATCGACAGTACGGCAATGATATCGATATGGGTTTTATCGGCCTGTTCGACACGGTGCCGTCGGTAGCTGGCGTGAGTAATCTGGGCAACGTGCGCAGCGCCATTGCCCCAGGTATCAAGCTGTACCTCGACCGTCGCTACTTTCGTTCAGTGGTGCAACTGGTTGCCCGGGATGAACATCGAGCCAACTTCGCCCTGAGCCGGGTCAAGCCAGACCACACCGAGATCACCCTGCCCGGCGCGCACTCAGATATCGGCGGTGGTTATCTGGATGAGGTGCAGGAGTGTGTACTCGTCAGTCCGATGCAGGCGCTGGAGGTGCCGCTCAATACTGATGTGACCCAGACCTCGATTTACCGAGACGCTACCCTGATAAGAAAACGCTGGTTGGCCAAGGGCTGGCCCGCACAATGGCTGGAGATCGTCACACCGGAGCCTATGGTTCTACCGCAAGATCCGCAGGACCGTCTCGGCTTACGACAAAAACGGGTGTATGCCGGTGTCCAGCTCAAGAGACCAATGAACAACAAGCTGGCAAAGGTGTATCTACGTGTCATGTATGAACTGGCCAGGAAGAATGGTGTGCGCTTCAAGGCCATCGACGAAGAAGATCCGGACTACGCGATCCCGCAAGAGCTGAAAACCCTCTGTGACAGGTTTGTCTCAGGTGACTACAGTACGACTCCAGCCGAGGAAACCCTGCTAAAGCAGCGCTACATCCATCTCTCGGCCCACTGGAACCACCCGCTTGGCAAGCAGGATGGCGGTAGCCTTAAGCTTGTTTATATCAACGCCCCCACGGCGGATGCCGTGCGTGTGCAACACCCTCACGTACCTGATTGGACGCTTTGGTAATGAGAGTATTCATCGCCCTGTTGGGCGCACTGCTACTAAGTAGCTGCCAAACTACCGACCCACTTTCTGGAAAGAACGACCCCAAAAGTCCTTGGTGGGATCTCGGCTTCACCGAGCCCAATTACATGGAAATCTGGGTTGAAGAAAGCGCGGTAGAAGATATCAACGGAAAACTGTTTCGCCGCACCGGCGGCGGAACTGCCGCAGGCGGACAACCCGAGGACAACCGGGAGTCTGCGAGGGGATGGACTGGAGTCGGCGTTGCTGGCAAATCCGTAGTCGGTGCCGACCTGCCCCAACGTATTTTCGTACGCTGGCAATCGGTGGTGGAACCACAAACCTACCGGGTGTGGATCGATATCCCGGAAGAGGCCCGACAGATCATGCGCAAGGCCACCGCCCGCCGTTGCCCGGAAACACCGCAAATGACCGCCAGCTATATGGCCTCGGTCAATCTGGGGCTGGCCCCAGGCGGCATCGTTCAGGTGTGGGTAAGAGACGAATGTCGTCACCCGATCAAAGTCGCCCGCGCCCAAGCGGAAGTTGAACCGCTAGGTCCTCATCTGGGCAAATCCAACGGACACTATTACCCCTTGTCCGAAAACTCCAAACGCTACATAGAGCGATACGGCATCCCCTACGGCAGTTGGTAGGCCCCTTGCTCACGCCAGGGCCTTCATCCTTGCAATCCCGGAAACAATGAAATTCCGTTTAAGGAATTGATAGCCCCCTAACGAAAGGTGCATGCTAGAGGGCTTGCATCGCGCTTATATCATTCCGGATGATAGTTACCTTCGTCTCATTCGATTCGTGCGATACAACCCTGCCGAGCATCATCCGCCCATCTCTAATACATTGGCGGATGATCCATGGAACAGTCACTCAAACACTTACGCTTCCCTCTCGCGGTCCTGGCCGTGCTGGTGATGAGCGCCTGCGGCAAGGCACCGCAAACCGCCGCAAACATGCCCGCCGCCAAAGTCAGCGTGGCCAAGGTGATCGAGCAGCCGGTCAACGAATGGGACGAATTCACCGGCCGCCTGGAGGCGCCCGAAACCGTGGAGATCCGGCCACGGGTTTCCGGCCAGATCGACCAGGTGGCCTTCACCGAAGGCGCCCTGGTGAAGAAAGGCGACCTGCTGTTCCAGATCGACCCGCGTCCGTTCCAGTCCGAAGTCCGTCGCCTCGAAGCCCAGCTGCAACAGGCGCGCGCCACCGCCACCCGCAGTGAAAACGAAGCCCAGCGCGGCGAACGCCTGCGCACCAGCAACGCGATTTCCGCCGAGCTGGCCGACTCGCGCACCACCGCCGCCCAGGAAGCCCGCGCTGGCGTCGCCGCGATCCAGGCGCAACTGGACCTGGCGCGCCTGAACCTGAGCTTCACCCGCGTCGTCGCGCCCATCAGCGGCCGTGTCAGCCGCGCCGAAATCACCGCCGGCAACCTGGTGACCGCCGATGTCACCGCGCTCACCAGCGTGGTTTCCACCGACAAGGTCTACGCCTACTTCGACGCCGACGAGCGTGTGTACCTCAAGTACACCCAGCTCGCCCGCCAGGGCCAGCGCGGCCAGACCACCCCGGTCTACCTCGGCCTGTCCAACGAAGATGGCCACCCGCACCTGGGCCAGATGAACTTCGTCGACAACCAGGTCAACCCGCAGACCGGCACCATCCGCGGCCGCGCGGTGTTCGACAACAGCGACGGCAGCTACACCCCGGGCCTCTACGCGCGGCTGAAGCTGGTGGGCAGCGGCACCTACTCCGCCGTGTTGATCAATGACGAAGCCGTGGGCACCGACCTGGGCAAGAAGTTCGTCCTGGTAATGGCCGCCGACAACAAGCCGGCGTACCGCGCCGTCGAGCTGGGGCCGAAGATCGAGGGCCTGCGGATCGTGCGCAGCGGCCTGAACAAGGACGACACCATCATCGTCAAGGGCCTGCAGCGGGCCCGTCCGGGCGCGCCGGTCACCCCCGAAGAGATTCCGATGGCCAGCAAGGAAACCCTCGCCGCCCTGGCGCAACAACGACAAGCCCTGGAAGCCAGCAACCGGCCTCAAGTCGCCCCCGCCAAGGGTGCGCCTGAAGCCGCTGCGAAGCTGGCCAGCGCTGCGACTCCACGCGGTTAAGGGAAAAGACTCAAGATGAATTTCTCCCAGTTTTTCATTTCACGGCCGATCTTCGCTGCGGTGCTCTCGCTGCTGATCCTGATCGCCGGTTCCATCTCGCTGTTCCAGCTACCGATCAGCGAATACCCGGAAGTGGTGCCGCCGACCGTGGTGGTGCGCGCCAACTTCCCGGGCGCCAACCCGAAAGTCATCGGCGAAACCGTGGCCGCGCCCCTGGAGCAGGCCATCACCGGCGTCGAGAACATGCTCTACATGTCCTCGCAGTCCACCTCCGACGGCAAGATCACCCTGACCATCACCTTCGCCCTGGGCACCGACCTGGACAACGCCCAGGTGCAGGTGCAGAACCGGGTGACCCGGACCGAGCCCAAGCTGCCTGAAGAGGTGACGCGCATCGGTATCACCGTGGACAAGGCCTCCCCCGACCTGACCATGGTGGTCCACCTGACCTCGCCGGACAAACGCTACGACATGCTCTACCTGTCCAACTACGCCATCCTCAACATCAAGGACGAGCTGGCGCGCCTGGGCGGCGTGGGCGACGTGCAACTGTTCGGCATGGGCGACTACTCGCTGCGGGTCTGGCTGGATCCGAACAAGACCGCTTCGCGCAACCTGACCGCCACCGACGTGGTCACCGCCATTCGCGAGCAGAACCGCCAGGTCGCCGCCGGTACCCTGGGCGCGCCGCCCGCGCCGAGCGCCACCAGCTTCCAGTTGGCGGTCAACACCCAGGGGCGCCTGGTGACCGAGGAAGAGTTCGAGAACATCATCATCCGCGCCGGCGACAACGGCGAGATCACGCGCCTGAAGGACATCGCCCGGGTCGAGCTGGGTTCCAACCAGTACGCCCTGCGTTCGCTGCTCAACAACCAGCCGGCGGTGGCGATCCCGATCTTCCAGCGTCCCGGTTCCAACGCCATCCAGATCTCCAACGAAGTGCGGGCCAAGATGGCCGAGCTGAAACAGAACTTCCCGGAAGGCATGGATTTCAGCATCGTCTACGACCCGACCATCTTCGTGCGCGGCTCCATCGAAGCGGTGGTGCACACCCTGTTCGAAGCCCTGGTGCTGGTGGTGCTGGTGGTGATCCTGTTCCTGCAGACCTGGCGGGCCTCGATCATCCCGTTGGTGGCGGTGCCGGTCTCGCTGATCGGGACCTTCGCCGTGATGCACCTGTTCGGTTTCTCGCTCAACGCCCTGTCGCTGTTCGGGCTGGTGCTGGCCATCGGTATCGTGGTCGACGACGCCATCGTGGTGGTGGAAAACGTCGAGCGTAATATCGGCCTCGGGCTGAATCCGTTCGAAGCCACCAAGCGCGCCATGCGCGAGGTGACCGGGCCGATCATCGCCACCGCCCTGGTGCTCTGCGCGGTATTCGTGCCGGCGGCGTTCATCAGCGGCCTGACCGGGCAGTTCTACAAGCAGTTCGCCCTGACCATCGCGATCTCCACGGTGATCTCGGCCTTCAACTCCCTGACCCTGTCGCCGGCCCTGGCCGCGGTGCTGCTCAAGGAGCACCACGCACCGAAGGACCGCTTCTCGCGGCTGCTGGAGAAACTCCTGGGCGGCTGGCTGTTCAAGCCGTTCAACCGCTTCTTCGACCGTGCCAGCCATGGCTACGTCGGCACCGTGCGCCGGGTGATCCGCGGCAGCGGCATCGCCCTGTTCCTCTACGCCGGCCTGATGGTACTGACCTGGCTGGGCTTCGCGCACACGCCGATGGGCTTCGTCCCGGCGCAGGACAAGCAGTACCTGGTGGCCTTCGCCCAACTGCCGGACGCCGCGAGCCTGGACCGCACCGAAGACGTGATCAAGCGCATGTCGGACCTGGCCCTCAAGCAGCCTGGCGTGGAAAGCGCGGTGGCCTTCCCTGGCCTGTCGATCAACGGTTTCACCAACAGCCCGAACAACGGCATCGTGTTCGTGACCCTCAAGCCCTTCGACGAACGCAAGGACCCGAGCATGTCCGCCGGGGCCATTGCCGGCGCCTTGAACGCCCAGTACGCCGACATCCAGGACGCCTACATGGCGATCTTCCCACCGCCGCCGGTACAGGGCCTGGGGACCATCGGCGGTTTCCGCCTGCAGGTCGAGGACCGTGGCGGCATGGGCTACGAGGAGCTGTACAAGGAAGTGCAGAACGTCATCGCCAAGAGCCGCAGCGTGCCGGAACTGGCCGGCCTGTTCACCAGCTACCAGGTCAACGTGCCGCAGGTCGATGCCGCCATCGACCGGGAAAAGGCCAAGACCCACGGCGTGGCGATCAGCGATATCTTCGACACCCTGCAGGTCTACCTGGGCTCGCTGTACGCCAACGACTTCAACCGCTTTGGCCGCACCTACCAGGTCAACGTCCAGGCCGAGCAGCAGTTCCGTCTCGAAGCCGAGCAGATCGGCCAGCTGAAAGTGCGCAACAACAAGGGCGAGATGATCCCCCTGGCGACCTTCATCAAGGTCAGCGATACCGCCGGCCCCGACCGCGTGATGCACTACAACGGCTTCGTCACCGCGGAAATCAACGGCGCGGCCGCACCGGGCTACAGCTCCGGCCAGGCGGAAGCGGCGATCGAGAAACTGCTCAAGGAAGAACTGCCCAACGGCATGACCTTCGAATGGACCGAGCTGACCTACCAGCAGATCCTTGCCGGTAACACCGCGCTGTTCGTCTTCCCGCTCTGCGTGCTGCTGGCCTTCCTGGTACTGGCCGCGCAATACGAGAGCTGGAGCCTGCCGCTGGCGGTGATCCTGATCGTGCCGATGACCCTGCTGTCGGCCATCACCGGGGTGATCCTGTCCGGTGGCGACAACAACATCTTCACCCAGATCGGCCTGATCGTACTGGTGGGCCTGGCGTGCAAGAACGCGATCCTGATCGTCGAGTTCGCCAAGGACAAACAGGAAGAAGGCCTCGACCCGCTGGCCGCGGTACTGGAAGCCTGCCGCCTGCGCCTGCGGCCGATCCTGATGACCTCGTTCGCCTTCATCATGGGGGTGGTGCCCCTGGTGTTCTCCAGCGGCGCCGGCGCGGAAATGCGCCATGCCATGGGCGTCGCGGTGTTCTCCGGGATGCTCGGGGTGACCTTCTTCGGCCTGCTGCTGACCCCGGTGTTCTACGTCCTGATCCGCAACTATGTGGAGCGCAGCGAAGCCCGCAAAGCGACCCGTGCCCTGAAACTGGAGGCGCAGCAATGAGTTCGAAAGTCTTCCTGCCAAGCTTGCTGGTACTGGCCCTGAGTGCCTGTGCCGTGGGCCCGGACTACCAGACCCCGGCCACCGAGGCGGCGCACATCAGCGCCGCCACCGACGGCGCCGCGGGCCAGAAGAATTTCGACCGCGCGCGTTTCGAAGGCATCTGGTGGCAACAGTTCGACGATCCGGTGCTCAACCAGCTGGTGACCCGCTCCCTGCAGGGCAACCATGAGTTGCGCGTGGCCTTCGCCCGCCTGCGGGCCGCCCGGGCGATTCGCGACGACGCCAGCAACGATGCCATGCCGACCATCACCAGCCGCGCCAGCAGCGACCTGGCCAAGGGCCAGATCCCGGGCCAGACCACCCGCCGGGTCAACAGTGAGCGCTACGACCTGGGCCTGGACATGGCCTGGGAGCTGGACCTGTTCGGCCGCATCCAGCGCAACCTGGAAGCCACCGAAGCCGACCAGCAGGCCGCCGAGGCCGACCTCTACCAACTGCAGGTGACCATGATCGCCGAGCTGGTGGACGCCTACGGCCAGCTGCGCGGCGCCCAACTGCGGGAAAAGATCGCCCTGGCCAACCTGGAGAACCAGCAGGAGTCGCGCAAGATCACCGAAAGCCTGCGTGACGCCGGCGTCGGCGACCAGCTCGACGTGGTCCGCGCCGATGCGCGCCTGGCCGCGGTAGAAGCCAGCGTGCCGCAACTGCAGGCCGAACAGGTGCGCCAGCGCAACCGTATCGCCACCTTGCTTGGCGAGCGTCCGGAGCAACTGAGCGTCGACCTCAAGCCTGCGCAGTTGCCGGCGATCGCCAAGGCGTTGCCGATCGGCGATCCGGGCGAGCTGTTGCAGCGTCGTCCCGACATCCTCAGCGCCGAACGCCAGCTGGCCGCCGCCACCGCGCGGATCGGCGTGGCCAAAGCCGACCTGTTCCCACGGGTCAGCCTCAGCGGTTTCCTCGGCTTCACCGCGGGCCGCGGTTCGCAGATCGGTTCCTCGGCCGCCAATGCTTGGGCTCTGGGCCCGAGCATTACCTGGGCCGCCTTCGACCTGGGCAGCGTGCGCGCCCGCCTGCGCGGCGCCAACGCCGAGGCCGACGGCGCCCTGGCGAGCTATGAGCAACAAGTGCTGCTGGCCCTGGAAGAGTCGGAAAACGCCTTCAGCGATTACGGCAAGCGCCAGCAACGCCTGATCTCGCTGATCCGCCAGAGCGAATCGAGCCGCGCCGCCGCCGACCTGGCCGAGATCCGCTACCGCGAAGGCACCGTGGACTTCCTGGTGCTGCTCGACGCCCAGCGCGAACGCCTGGCCGCCGAAGACTCCCAGGCCCAGGCCGAGGTCGACCTGTACCGCGGCATCGTCGCCATCTACAAGGCCCTGGGCGGTGGCTGGCAGCCGGAGACCGTCGCCAGCAACTGAGGTTTCAACCGAGCTCCTTTGGTTGGCCGCAACCAACCAAATCCTTTGCCCCGTGTTCTCATTCGGTCACGGGGCTTTTTTTCATCCGCCGAAAAGCATCGCGGGCAAGTCGGATCGCCGCCCGCTCGCTCCTACAGAAGCCCGCATATCCTTGTACCTGCGATGATGTCGTGGCGGCGCCTGTATCGCGAGCAAGCTCCTACAGGTTTTGTGGCGTCTACAAAATGGATGCCCATCCACGATCCCTTTGTAGGAGCGAGGCTTGCCCGCGATGACATTCGTTCAAACACCGCAATCCATCACTTATTCCAACACCGTCACCGTCGCCGTGGTCCCGGCGCGCAAGGTGTGCTTGCCCGGGTAAGCGGGGTCGATGGCGATCCGCACCGGCACCCGCTGTGCCAGCTTGACCCAGGTGTAGCTGGGGTTGATGTTGGCCAGCAGGCGGCTGCCCTGGGTGTTTTCCCGGTCGGTAATGGCAAAGGCGATGCTCTGCACCTTGCCCTCGAAGGTCTCGCCGCTCATCAGCTGGATGCGCACCGCACTGCCCTCGCCGATCCGCGGCAACTTGGTTTCCTCGAAATAACCACTGACATAGAAGGAGTCGCTGTCCACCAGGGCCAGCAAGGCGCCGCCGGCCGTCGCGTAGTCGCCCTGGCGGGTCTGCAGGTTGGTCACATAGCCGCTGACCGGGGCCTCGACCCGGGTGCGCTGCAGGTCCAGCTCGGCCTGGGTCAGGGCCGCCTCGGCCAGGTGTACGTTGGCCTGGGCCAGGCCGAGGTTGGCCTGGTTGCGCAGCAGGTCGGCCTGGGCCACCGCCACGTCGGTGCTGGATTTCTCCCATTCCTCGCCGGAAATCGCAAAACCCTGCTTCAGGGTCCGGCGCCGCCGCTCTTCGCTCTGCCGCTGCTTGAGCAGCGCGCTGCTGGAAGTGATCGCCGCCTCGGACTGGCCGAGGCTGGCCCGCGCCACTTCCACCGATCGCCGGGCATGCTCCACCGCCAGGGCGTAGCGCGCCGGGTCAATCTCCAGCAGCAACTGGCCCTTCTCCACGTGCTGGTTGTCCTGCACCTGCAGGTTGACGATGCGCCCGGCGACATCCGCCGACAGCGTCACCACATCGGCCCGCACACGCGCATCGCGGGTCCAGGGCGCGCGGGTGTAGTGCTCCCAGGCGAACCAGCCCAGCACCAGCGCGGCCGCCACGGCCACCAGGGTGATCGATCGAGCCAGGGTGTTTTTCAGATTCATAGGCTTCCCATCAACAGAATGACCGTGGCGCAGACGGCGGCATACAGCGCCCCTTCGAACAACGCTTCGTGCCAGACGAAACGCAACACACCGAGGCGCCGCAGCCCCCAGTCGAGCAGCAGGAAAATCGGCAGGGCCAGCAGCAGGGCCTGGGCAATGGGCGGCAGGTAGACGCCGCCGACCTCGAAATCAATGGGCAAGGGCCGGATCTCCTGTTTCCGTGGGTTGCAGCATGGGGTGGTAGCGCTCCAGAAAGGCAGCGACGATCAACAGCGAGACGCGCATGCGAAACAGCGACCACAGCTGTTCACGGGCCTGGGCCTGGTCGTCAGCCTGCAGGGTGTCCAGGTGCTCCCCCAGTTCGCGCAGCCGCGCCAGCAGGTCGCCGACTTGAAGAGCGCCGCGCCCCGCCACATAGCGGCCGATCCGGCGCAACAGCTGTTGCAGGTCGGCGTTGCCGGCGCTGCTCAGCCAGGGGTTGTCCTGGCTCTGCTGGCGCAGCTGGTGCATCGCCACGCCCAGGGTCATGCAGGCCAGGCTGGTTTCGAAACGCTCGCTGGAGGCCCGGTCCCCGGCCACGGCGGGCAACAGCCCGAGCATCTGGGTCAGGCGGTCGACCATGCGGCTCTCGAAGACGAACTGTTGCTCGTCGCCGGCCGGGGTTTTCTGCAAGGCGTAGACCTGCTCGCGGGTGTCGCGGAACAAGCGGCGGATACGCAATACCGGGTTGAACGGAAAAATGAAGGCATACACCAGCAACGACAACACCCCGCCACTGACATAAGCCCCGGCGAACTCGAACCATTGGGCGGCGCTGTTCTGCCAGGCCCCGATGTTCTGCGGGCCGATCATCAGCAGGCTCGACAGGCCCAGCCCCATGGCGATCCCGGCGGTCAGCGGGCTGGCCAGGCCGACCGCCACCGTGTACAGCAGCGGCACCAGCAACAGCGCCAGCCACTCGAAATCGCCGATTAGCGGCACCAGGCCGAACACATAGACCGCCGAGATCAGCAGCGCCAGGGCCTGGCCGCGCATATAGCTCTGGGCGGCCAGCAGGGGCCGCGGGAAGGTCGCCATCAGCGAACAGAGAATGCCCACCAGGACGATGCTCGAACGCGCCCCGTCCCAGGCGGTTTCGATCCAGATCAGCCCGGCGACCATCAGCGCGGTAAAGGCCCGCAGGCCGTTCATCGCCGCCAGCGGCCAGTCCAGGTGCAGCGGGTTGGCCCGGCCCTGGCGGTACAGGCAGCTGGCTTGGCGGCCGTCCTGGATGGCGTCGCTGAACTCGAGGATGTCTTCGAGTTGCTTGAGCATCCGCGCCTGCTCCCAGCGCAACGCCCAGGCCAGGGAGCGCAGGGTCGCGGGCAAGGCCTCGGCCGAACGCTCGGCGCGCCGCGCCTGCTCGTCGAAGCGCTGCTGCAACTGGCCGAACTGTTGCCGCGATTCGGCGGGCAAGGCCCGTCCGTGCAACGCCAGTTCGTCGAGGAACGTCAGCTCGTCGGCGCGCAGTCGCTGGATTTCTTCCGGCAGCTCGCCGACCCAGCGCGCGCGCAACAGTTCGCGCTGGTGGCGCAGCACGGTCAGGCGCGAGGTCAGCAGCACCAGCTGGTTGCCCAGCAGTTGCACCAGGCCGTCGGCGCTGCGCAGGCGCGGCGCGTCGAAATACAGGTGCCGGCGCAAGCCTTCCAGGGCGCTGATCTCACCCAGCAGCTGCATCTGCCGCTTGTGGAAATCGGCCTCGCTCTCCTCGGTGCGGATCGCCGCCGCGGCGTGGGTGGCGAGCAGCTTGAGCACCTGGTCGATCTTGGCGAAGTAGCCGGCGGCCACGGCTTCGGGGCGCGCCGTCAGCAGGCTGACCACGCAGACGCAGGCCACCGCCAGCAGGGTCTCGGTCACCCGGGTGATGGCCAGCATCAGGGTGTTGCCCTGGTCCGGAATCGCCAGCATGGCCACCACCACCGCGGTGTAGCCGCTGAGCACGAACGCCTGGGAACTGGTGTAGCGCAACAGCGTGCCGCCGGCGGTGCACAGCGCCAGCCAGAGGCCGAGGGTGACCAGGAACGGCAGCGGCGCCTGGGGAAAGATCGCCATGATCAGCACCGCCACCGCGGCCCCCAGCGTAGTGCCCAGCACCTGGCCGAAGCTGCGGGCCAGGGCCATGCCGGCCAGCGGCTGGCTGACGATGATCACCGCCATCAGCGACCATTTGGGCTGGTCGAGGTCGAAGACGAACGCCAGGTAGAGGGTCAGCAGGCCCGCGGCGATGGTGCGCAAGGCAAACCGCAACACTGCGGCCCCCGGGTGAAACACCACCCGAAAGTAATTGATCAGTGGCTGCATGGGTATTTTCTGGACAAGGGCACACCTGGGGCTAGCGTGGTCGGTCGCGATCCGGGAAAGCTTATCGTCCCCAGCTCCCCGGGAGGAAGAGGATCTTGCCCTGACCTTCATCGATCGCTTCAATCAGCTCGTCGACGAGAGTGATTGGACAACCCGGCGCCGGGCTTCTAGCCTTGCCCCCGCCGCGCAAGCCCTGAGTCGTGCCCCTCGATGATCATCCGCTCCAAGCCGAACCTGATCGGCATCCTGTTTTCCCTCAAGGGCTCGATTGCCCGGCGCATCGCCTGGCGCTGCCTGTTGCTGACCCTGCTGGCCTCGGCGATCGTGCTGGTGGAAACCTGGCAACCGGCCTATTTCTCCAAGGTCAATGCCACGCCCTTCACCCTGCTCGGGCTGTCGCTGTCGATCTTCATGAGCTTTCGCAACAACGCCTGCTACGACCGCTGGTGGGAAGGCCGCAAGCAACTGGGGCAGATGATCGTCGAGGTACGCTCGCTGATTCGCGAAACCCAGGTCATCCGGGACTCTGCCGAGCGCGCCGGCCTGCTGCGCGAACTCTGCGGCTTCGCCCACGGCCTGGTCGCGCGCCTGCGCCATGAGGACGAAGCCGATGCCGCCCAGCCCTGGGTCGGCCAGGCCATCGAGCGCCAGCACCCGAACATTCCCGACAGCCTGTTGCAGGGCCTGGGCCGCCGCTGCTCGGCGCTGGCCGAACAGGGGCTGATCAGCGACTGGCGCTACACCCAGCTGGAAACCCGCCTGGTCAGCCTGAGCCAGGTCCAGGCCGGCTGCGAGCGGATCAAGCACACGCCGCTGCCCTACCCCTATACCCTGCTGCTGCACCGCACCATCTATCTGTTCTGCCTGCTCCTGCCGTTCGCCATGGCCGAACCGCTGGGCTGGCTGACGCCGGTGTTCACCGCCATCGTCAGCTACACCTTTCTCGGCCTGGACGAAATCGGCAACGACCTCGAAGACCCGTTCGGCTTCGACGACAACGACTTGCCGTGCAACGCCATCCTGCGCACCCTGGAGCGCGAGGTGCTGGCGGCCCTTGGCGAGCGCGAACTGCCGCCGGCCCTGGAACCGGTCGACTACGTGCTGACCTGAGGCGCTGGACGAAAGGCTCGTGGCAGAGCCGTCCCCGGCAACCATGAGCGGCCAGCGGGTTTGACTCCGCGGGAAACCTGACCGAAGCTTGCGCCTTCGTAAAGTCACCCCTGCCATGGATGCCTGCATGACCAAGCCCCGCCGCACCCTGCTGATCAGCCTGCTCGCCGTCGTGGTCCTGGGCCTGGCCTGGCAGTGGCTGCGCCCCACGCCCGTGGTGGTGCCGGACGCGATCAAGCATGGCTACGGCAAGGCCCTGGAACAGGCGCGCAACGGCCAGCCGGGGGCCGCGCGGGTGCTGTATCAACAGCTGGCGCGGCCCGACCTGTCGGACAGCCGGCGCATCCGCCTGCTCGCCGAGCTGCCCAATTACCCCAGCCCGCAGGCGCTGAAACTGCTCGACGCCGACCTGCACCATGCCTCGGCCGAAGTCCGCCAGGCGGCTATCCAGAGCGTGCTGGGCCTGGTCCCGGCGGGCCAGCGCAGCCTGCTGATCGGCCCGTTGCTGGACGACGAGGAACAACCCGTGCGCTTCGCCGCCGTCACCGCCCTGCTCGGCCTGTCGCCGGACGAACAGGGCCTGTATTTCGGCCCGTTGCAGCAAGTGATCGACGAATACACCCAGGTGCTCAAGACCCAGCCGGAGAATGTCGAGGCGCAATACCAGCTGGCGCGCCTGTATCTGCACAACGCCAACCTGGCCAAGGCCCAGCAGACCCTGGAACAGGCCCTGCGCCTGCAACCGGACAACCTGCAGGCGGTGATCCTGCAACTGGAAGTCCTCGACCGCCAGGGCCAGAGCGAGGCGGCGCGCCAGTTGCTGGCCAAGCAGCTGCAGGCGCAACAGGATTCCGCCTACCTGCAGCACGCCCTGGGCATGTGGCTGCTGCACCACGACCAGGGCGAGTTCGCCCTGCTCGGCCTGTCCCGCGCCGTCGAGCTCGAGCCGAACAACGCCGACTACCGCTACGACCTGGCCACCACCCTGCACAGCGAAGAAGAGCTGGAGGCGGCGCAGAAACAGCTCGAGGAAATCGTCCAGCGCCAACCTGCCAACCGCAAGGCGCGGGTGTTGCTGATCAGTTACTGGAAGGAAAGCGGCCAGTTGCAGAACGTGCAGATCCTCCTGGCCCAGCTGGAACAACAGAACCCCGACGACCCGGCCCTGCAGCAGGGCCTGTAACTGCGACAGGAATCGCCCCCCCCCTCCAGCCCTGTAGCCGCTGCCGAGCCCCCGGCGAGGCTGCGGTCGCCTGCGCAGCAGGCGCAAACCCAGGCGGCGCATTCCCCCTGCCCCACCGCGGAGCCAGGCCTGGCGGCAACTGCGTTGCCGATCGCAGCCTCGCTTACGCTCGACAGCGGCTACAGGAATCGCGGCGTGCCTCGGTTTGTCGCCCACCCCAAAACCCGATAATCGCGGCGCACCTCGGTTTTTCCCCCAACCCAAAACTTGTAGCCGCTGCCGAGCCCCCGGCGAGGCTGCGATCGCCTGCACAGCAGGCGCAAACCCAGGCGGCGCATTCCCCCTGACCCACCGCGGAGCCAGGCCTGGCGGCAACTGCGTTGCCGATCGCAGCCTCGCTTACGCTCGACAGCGGCTACAGGAATCGCGGCGTGCCTCGATTTGTCGCCCCCCAAAACCCGATAATCGCGGCGCACCTCGGTTTTTCCCCCAACCCAAAACCTGTAGCCGCTGCCGAGCCCCGGCGAGGCTGCGATCGCCTGCGCAGCAGGCGCAAACCCAGGCGGCTCATTCCACCTGACCCACCACGGAGTCAGGTTCGGCAGCGGTTAAGGCGCGGGTGGCGGCTGGGGTCAGGCGAGCAGTTGCTGGATCTGCTCTTGGAGGCTGTTGAGGTCGAAGGGTTTGGCCAGGATCGGTGCGCTCCGGGCAATGGGGCTGCCGGACTCGAGAATCTCGGTGGGATAGCCGCTGATGAAGATCACCTTGAGGTCCGGGCGCAGCTTGACCGCCGGCTCGGCGATCATCACCCCGGTGATCCCGCCCGGCAGCCGGTAGTCGGTGATCATCACATCCAGGTGCGGCTTGCTGGCGAGGATCTCGAACGCCTGTTCGCCGTTTTCCGCCTGCAGCACCCGGTAGCCCAGGCCCGACAGATAGTCGGCGAGCAACATCAGAATCACCGGTTCATCTTCGACGATCAGTACGACGTCTTGTGCATCTTCACTCATGAGAAGCCTTTGTTCGGTCAATAGCTGCTGATACGACCATCCGGTCGTCCAGAAGGTTGCGTGGGTGCCGGTGTTTTCCTACAACGGCAGACAAACGCGAAACAGGGCGCCTTCGCCGATCCTGCTGTGGACTTCGATGCTGCCGCCATGGGCCGTGACGATCTGCTCGGAAATGAACAACCCCAGGCCCAGCCCCGCCACCGCATGGTTGGCGGAGACGCGTTCGAACTGCTGGAAAATGCGCGCCTGGTTCTCCTCGCTGATGCCGATCCCGTGATCGCGCACCTCGACCCGCGCCTGCCCCTCGGCGCGGTAGACCCGCACCTCGATCGGGCTCTTGGCGCCATAGCGCAAGGCATTGGTCAGCAGATTGGAAATCACCTGTTCGATGCGAAACTCGTCCCACTCGCCCACGACCTCTTCTTCGGCCTCCAGGCTGAGCGATGACTCGGCGGCCTCGACCTGGGGCGCGAAATTCTCCAGCAGGCCGCGCACCAGTTGCGCCAGGTCCACCCGGCTCGGCCGGATCGACAGCTTGCCGGTACGGATCCGCGAAATGTCCAGCATGTCCTCGATCAGGCGGATCAGGCTTTTGATCTGGCGCTCGTCGCGGTCGACCATGGCGTGCATCTTGTCCAGGGTGAACGCCGCGGCGTTGTCGCGGGCCAGGTGCATCTTGCGCAGCTGGGTTTCCAGGATCAGCCCGTTCAGCGGCGTGCGCACTTCATGGGCGACGATCGACATGAAGTCGTCGCGCATGCGCACCGCCTGCTCCAGCTCGTTCTGGGTAGCCTGGAGCTTCTGCAGCAGCGCCTCCTGCTCGCGCCGGCTCTGCTCCAGGGCCTCGACCTGCTGTTTCATGGCCTTGCTATGGCGGTAGAGGTCGACGAACACATTGACCTTGCTCTTCACCGCATGGATATCCAGCGGCTTGTGCAGGAAGTCCACTGCGCCGCTTTCGTAGCCCTTGAAGGCGTAGTCGAGCTCGCGCCCGGCGGCGCTGACGAAGACGATGGGAATGTTCTTGGTCTTCTCGGTGCCGCGCATCAGCTCGGCCAGTTCGAAACCGTTCATGCCCGGCATCTGCACATCGAGGATGGCCATGGCGAATTCATGCTGGAGCAACAGCGACAACGCTTCGTCCGCCGACAGCGCCTTGTACACCTGGCGATCCTCGCGCTTGATCAGCGCCTCGAGGGCCAGCAGGTTTTCCGGCAGATCGTCGACGATCAGCAGCTTGGCTTGGATATGACTTAACATGCGATTCGTTCCAGCTCGACAAGCAGACGGCTGATGCCGTGCAAAGGGAGAATGTAATCCGGTTGGTGCAGCGCGAGGGCTGCCTCGGGCATGGTCGCCACCTGGGCCTCGGCCGGGTCTTGGACGATGCTCAGGCCGCCACGGCGCTTGACCTGCGCCAGGCCCTGGGCGCCGTCCTGGTTGGCGCCGGTCAGCAGCACCGCGGCCAGGCTCGGGCCATAGGCATCGGCGGCGGAGTCGAACAGGTAGTCGATGGCCGGGCGCGAATGATGCACCCGGTCTTCCTGGCTCAGGGACAGGCTGCGGTCCTGCTCCACCGACAGGTGATAACCCGGCGCGGCGAAATACAGGGTGCCGCGCTCGATGGTCTGCTTGTCGCCCGCCTCCTGCACCGGCAGCGTCACCCGCTGGGCGAACACCTCGGCCAGCTGGCTGCGGCGCTCGTCGGGCAGGTGCAGCACCACCAGGATCGGCAGGCCGAACCCCTCGGGCAAGGCCGTGAAGATCTTCAGCAACGCCTCGACGCCACCGGCCGACGCACCGACCACGATGGCCTCCACCCGGGGCAAGGCTGCTGTGATGAGGTCGTCGTTCATGATTTGCGGTAGATCCGTTCTTGTTTGACCAGCGGGTCGAAACGCCCGGCATAGGCTGAAAAGTCCAGGGTCTCCTTGCTGCCCAGCACCAGGAACCCACGGTGGCACAGCGACTCGTGGAACAGCCCGAAGGCCCGATCCTGCAAGCGCTTGTTGAAATAGATCAAGACGTTCCGACAGGAGATCAACTGGGTTTCAGAGAATACGCTGTCGGTCGCCAGGCTGTGGTCGGCGAAGGTCACGTTCTCGCGCAGGGTCTTGTCGAATATCGCGTAGTCGTAGGCCGCCGTGTAGTAGTCGGCGAAGGAGCGCAAGCCGCCGGCCTGCTGGTAGTTCTGGGTATAGGCGCGCACGTTCTCCAGGGAAAAGATGCCCTGCTTGGCCTTCTCCAGGGAGCTGGGGTTGATGTCGGTGGCATAGATGATGGTGCGCTCCAGCAACCCTTCCTCGCGCAGCAGGATGGCCATCGAATAGACCTCCTCGCCCGTGCTGCACCCGGCGATCCAGATCTTGATCGAGGGGTAGGTCTTGAGCAGCGGCACCACTTCCTGGCGGATCGCCAGGAAGTGCGAAGGGTCGCGGAACATCTCGCTGACCGGGATCGTCAGGAATTGCAGCAACTGCATGAAGGCGCCCGGGTCGTGCAGCACCCGTTCCTGCAACGCGGAAATGGTCTTGCACTCGAACTGGCGCAGCGCATGGTTGATCCGGCGCTTGATCGAAGCGCCGGAATAGTCGCGAAAATCGTAGCTGTACTTGAGGTAGATGGCCTCGATCAACAGGCGCAGTTCAATCTCGCTATTGCGCTCCACTAGATTCGTTCCATCTTGGGCAACCAGACCCGGATCAGGGAAAACAGCCGGTCGAGGTCGATCGGCTTGGCCAGGTAGTCGTTGGCCCCGGCTTGCAGGCAACGCTCCTGGTCGTCCTTCATGGCCTTGGCGGTCACGGCGATGATCGGCAGCTTGCGCCAGCGCGGTTCCTTGCGGATTTGCAGGGTGGCTTCGTAGCCGTCCATCTCGGGCATCATCACGTCCATCAGCACCAGGTCGATGTCCTCGGCCTCGTTGAGCCGGGCGATCGCTTCATGGCCGTTGCGCCCGATGACCACGATCGCGCCCTTCTGCTCCAGGGCGCTGGTGAGGGCGAAGATGTTGCGCACGTCGTCGTCCACCAGCAGGATCTTGCGCCCCTCGAACACCTTGTCGCGGCTGCGGGCCGCCTTGAGCATCTTCTGCCGCTCGTGGGACAGCTGCGACTCGACCTTGTGCAGGAACAGCGTCACCTCGTCCAGCAGGCGCTCGGGCGAGCGCGCGCCCTTGATGATGATCGAGCGCGAATACTTGCGCAGGTCCGCCTCTTCGTCGCGGGTCAGGTTGCGCCCGGTGTAGACGATCACCGGCGGGAACGAGCAGATGTCTTCGGTGGACATGCGCTTGAGCAGATCGTTGCCGAGCATGTCCGGCAGCTTCAGGTCGATGATCATGCAGTCGTAGAGGTTGTCGCGCAGCAGCTCCAGGGCTTGCTGGGCCAGGCCGACGGCAGTGATCTCGATGTCGTCGTCGCCGATCAGCCGGGCGATGCTGTCGCGCTGCAGGTCGTCGTCCTCCACCAGCAGCACGCGCTTGACCTTCTGGGTCAGCTTGGCTTCCAGGCGGGCGAAGACCTCCTTGAGTTCCTCGCGGGTGGTGGGCTTGACCGCGTAGCCGATGGCGCCCATGTGCATGGCGGCCTCGACCCGGTCCTCGACGGAAATCACGTGCACCGGGATATGCCGGGTCGTGGCGTGCTCTTTCAGGCGTTGCAGCACGGTCAGGCCGGAATGGTCCGGCAGGCGCATGTCCAGCAGGATCGCATCCGGCACGAACTGCTCGGCCAGGCGATAGCCCTCGTCGGCGCCATGGGCCACCAGGCACTGGTAGCCCAGCTCGTGGGCCAGGTCGTAGAGGATGTGCGCGAAGTTCGGCTCGTCCTCCACCACCAGGATGCAGCGGCTGGCGAAGGGCGCCTTGTCACGGTCGTCGGCGAACCGCGGGATCTCCGCCTCGGGCCCCGGTAGCAGCGGTACTGCCGGCCTGCTCGCGGCCACCGGCATCACACTGGCGGCGGGCGGGCGTTCGCCCTGCTGCACCGGCGCGCCCTCGACGTACTGCTCCGGCAGCACCAGGGTGAACAGGCTGCCCTGCCCCGGTTCGCTGGTCACCGAGATCGAACCGCCGAGCAACGCCGCCAGGTCGCGGGAAATCGACAGCCCCAGCCCCGTGCCGCCGTAGCGACGGCTGGTGGTGCCGTCGGCCTGGCGGAAGGCTTCGAAGATGCTTTCCTGCTGCTCAGGGGCGATACCGATGCCCGAGTCGCGCACGCTGAAGGCGATGCCGTCGCTCCCCTGGCGCGACACGCTCAGGCTGACCTGGCCCTTCTCGGTGAACTTCACCGCGTTGGACAGCAGGTTCTTGAGAATCTGCTCGACCCGCTGGCGGTCGGTGTACAGCATCTGCGGCGCGCCGGGTTGCAGATCGACCTGGAACGCCAGGCCCTTATCCATCGTCAGCGGCTGGAACAGCCCACGCAGGCCTTCCACCAGCCGCGCGACGCTGGTGTTCTCCGGCCGTACCTCGAGCTTGCCGGCTTCCACCTTGGAAATGTCGAGAATGTCGTTGATCAGGTTGAGCAAGTCGTTGCCGGCGGAATAGATCGACTCGGCGAACTGCACCTGTTCGGCGCTGAGGTTTTCCTGGGCGTTCTCCGCCAGCAGCTTGGCCAGGATCAGCGAGCTGTTGAGCGGCGTGCGCAGCTCGTGGGACATATTGGCGAGGAATTCCGACTTGTACCGGCTCGACCGCTGCAACTCCTCGGCGCGCTCCTGCAGCTGCTCCTGCGCGTGGCTCAACTCGCCGTTCTTGCGGTCCAGGGCGTCACGCTGCTGCGCCAGCGCCTGGGCCTGTTCGGCCAGTTGCTCGTTGGTCTGCTCCAGCTCCACCTGCTGGGTTTCCAGGTGGGCCTGGGATTCCTTGAGCACCCGCGACTGCTCCTCCAGTTCTTCGTTGGCGGTCTTCAGTTCTTCCTGCTGCACCTGCAGCTCTTCGTTGAGCTGCTGGGTCTCGGCCAGCACTTCCTGCAGGCGCTGGCGATAGCGCGCCGCCTCGATGGCGATGCCGATACTGCTGGCGATCAGCTCCAGCAGTTCGATATCGCGCTCGTCGAGAGCCCGCAGGAACCCCAGTTCGATCACCCCGTTGACCCGCTCGTCGTCGCTGGTCGGCACCACCAGCACACTGCGCGGCGTGCCTTCGCCCAGGCCGGAGCTGACCTTGAAGTAGTCGCTCGGGACTTCGTCGAGGCGGATCAGCCGCTCCTGCTGGGCGGCCTGGCCGACGATGCCTTCACCGATGAAAATCGACTGCCCGCGCTCTTCCTGCTCGCGGGAAAAACCATAGGCGGCGACGCGCTTCAGGCCGCCGTGCTCCTCGCGCACGTACATCGCCGCCACGGCGCTGCCCAGGTAATGCGCGCAGAACTGCAGGATGTTGCGGCCCAGCAGGTTCAGCGTCAGTTGCCCCAGCAGTTGCTCGGCCAGTTGGGTCTGGCCGCCACGCAACCAGGCCTGGTGCTCCAGGCTGCGGGCGCCTTGCAGTTGCCTGGCGAGGTTGTCGCTGTAGCTTTTCGACAGGCTGAGCAGGTCGCGGCGGCCGATATAGGCCAGCAACCCGCTGATCGCCACCACGAACAACAGGTACAGGACCACGCTGAGAACGGTGGTGCGCGAGACATTGTCATTGCGATCGACGCGCAGCTGCTGCTCCATCGCCATCGCTTCGTCGTACTCCTTGCGGATCTCGTCGGTCAGGCGCTTGCCCCGGCCGGACTGCACCGCAGCGCGATAATCGCCCCCCTGGCGGCGCAGCTCGATCATGCTCTTGGCATAGAGGCTCCACTCGTCCTGCAAGGCTTCCAGGCGCTTGAAGCGATCGACCTGCTGTGGGTTGTCCGCCACCAGCTCGCGCAACCCGAGCAACTGGCTGAAAATCTGCGGCTTCGCCACTTCGTAGGGGTCGAGGAAATGCTCGTCGCCGGTGATCAGGAACCCGCGCATGCCGGTTTCCAGGTCGACCGTGAGCTTCGAGGCCTGGTTGATGCCGGTGATCACCCGATCGCTGTGCTGGACCCACTGGATCACCGACAACAGGTAGCTGATCAGGCCCACGAAGACCACCGCGCTGAGCACGCCTACCCCCAGGGGAAGCGTGATGTTGCGGCTCAGGAGCTTGCGAAAACTCTGTGCGTCAACCGAAGACGGGAGCGTCATTGAAAGACCTTGGTGAGGTGTCGAAAAAATCAAGTTTGCCCCAAAAACGGGCAACGTATCCATTCTTGCGCGCCTGCCGGCGGCAACTTTCCATTCGGGACTGCCCACCCTCGATCAGACAGGCTATTCTGGCACAGCTTGTACAGAATTGTTTTTTTGTACAGCTTCGGGAACTTGTCATCCTCCGTCATTTACTGATGCAAGAGGCCGTTGTCCATCACTGCCGTCCCCCTTTCCACTATTCGAGAGCCTGCTTATGCCCAACACCGATTCCACCATCCTGGTCGTCGAAGACGACGCCATCGTCCGCATGCTGATTGTCGATGTGCTCGAGGAGCTGGAGTTCAAGGTACTGGAAGCCTCAGGCAGCGAGGAAGCGCTGGCCCGGCTGCAAGACAGCGCGCTGCGGATCGACCTGCTGATGACCGACGTCGGCCTGCCCGGCATGGACGGCAAGGAACTGGCGGCCCGGGCCCGCGCTCTGCGCCCGCAACTGCCGGTGCTGTTCGCCAGCGGCTACGCGGAAAACATCGAGGTGCCCGCCGGCATGGCGGTGATCGGCAAGCCGTTCTCCATCGATCAGTTGCGCGACAAGGTCCGCTCGATTATCGACTGAGCCCCGCGGGTGCCGATGCCACGGGCGTCAGGGCGGCCGGGCTGTGGTTTAATGGCGCCCCCGCCGCCCCCTCGCTTTCCAGGAATACCCGCCCATGAGTCCGACCGCCGCCACCAAAGTCCTGGTCATTGGCTACGTCTGGCCCGAACCCCGCTCCTCGGCGGCCAGCGGGCACCTGATGCAGATCCTCGAGGTCATGCTCGAGCAAGGCTGGGACATCACCTTCGCCAGCCCGGCCAACCCCGGCGAGCACAAGGAAGACCTTGGCGCCCTGGGCATCCGCGAATGCCCGATCGAGCTGAACAACAGCAGCTTCGACCGCTTCATCGCCGCACTGGCGCCGGATATCGTGCTGTTCGACCAGTTCATGATGGAGGAACAGTTCGGCTGGCGCGTCGAGCAGCAATGCCCCCAGGCCCTGCGCGTGCTGGAGACGTCCGACCTGCAGAGCCTGCGCCACGCGCGCCACCAGCGCTTGAAGGACCGCCTGAAAGCCAGCGACGACGCCGACGATTTCCGCGAGTTGTTCGCCCCCGCCGCGGCCGAGGAGTTCGCCGGCATGGCCGACACCGACCTGGCCCGGCGCGAGATCGCGGCGCTGTACCGCTGCGACCTGAACCTGATGATTTCCGAATTCGAGATCGAGCTGCTGACCCGTCAGTTCGGCCTGCCGCCGGCCCTGTTGCACTGGTGCCCGCTGATGCCCCGGCACATGCCGCAACACTACGTCCCCTTCGCCGAGCGCGCGCACTTTTTGAGCATCGGCAACTTCCGCCACGCGCCGAACTGGGACGCCGTGCTCTGGATGAAAAATGCCGTCTGGCCGCTGATCCGCCAGCAACTGCCGGGCGTGCAGCTGCACATCTATGGCGCCTACACCCCGCCCAAGGCCGCAGCGCTGCACAATCCGGCCCAGGGTTTCCATGTGATGAACTGGGCCGAGGATGCCTTGCAGGTCATGTCCGCCGCGCGGATCTGCCTGGCCCCGCTGCGTTTCGGCGCGGGCATCAAGGGCAAGCTGCTCGACGCCATGCTCTGCGGCACGCCGAGCGTCACCACGCCGGTCGGCGCCGAAGCCATGCACGCCGACGAACCCTGGCCCGGGGCGATTGCCGGCTCGGCCAGCGCCCTCGCCGCGGCGGCGGTGCGCCTGTACCAGGACCCGGCGGCCTGGAACGCCGCCCAGGAACACGGCCGCCAGCTGTTGGCCGCGCGCTACCGGCAACAGGTCCACGGCCCGGCGCTGATCGAACGCCTGCAACACTGCCGGGCCAACCTGGCGCAACTGCGCCGCGACAACTTCACCGGCGGCATGCTGCGCCACCATCACCACAAGAGCACCCAGTACATGGCGCAGTGGATCGAAGCAAAAAACCGCCTGGCCTGAAACCACACCTGCAACACGGCCTTGACCCCGACCCGTAGCCGCTGCCGAGCCCCGGCGAGGCTGCGATCGGCAACGCAGTTGCCGCCAAGCCTGTCCCCGCGGTGGATCAGGCGGAATGCGCCGCCTGGAGTTGCGCCTGCTACGCAGGCGATCGCAGCCTCGCCGGGGCTCGGCAGCGGCTACATCTGTGTGGAGCAAAAAACCAGGCACGCCGCGAATCCCGTAGCCGCTGCCGAGCGTGAGCGAGGCTGCGATCGGCAACGCAGTTGCCGCCAGGCCCGGCTCCGCGGTGGGTCAGGCGGAATGCGTCGCCTGGATTTGCGCCTGCTACGCAGGCGATCGCAGCCTCGCTGAGGCTCGGCAGCGGCTACAGGTTCTGTGTGGCACAAAAAAACCAGGCACGCCGCGAATCCCGTAGCCGCTGCCGAGCGTGAGCGAGGCTGCGATCGGCAACGCAGTTGCCGCCAGGCCTGTCCCCGCGGTGGGTCAGGCGGAATGCGTCGCCTGGATTTGCGCCTGCTACGCAGGCGATCGCAGCCTCGCCGGGGCTCGGCAGCGGCTACAGGTTCTGTGTTAGGCAAAAAAACCAGGCGCGCCGCGAAGGCTGGCACTGGACCTCCGATGGAGGCATGATCTGGCGCTACAACGATAACAAGCGCAGCGCCATGAGCCGATCAGCGAGAGTCACCGATCCCTCCTACGAATTGATGGACGACCACAACGGCCTGTCGATCATCTATCGCCAGCACGGTTTCCCCTGCCCCCTGGTGCGCTGGCACTTCCACAAGGAATACGAGCTGCACCTGATCGTCGCCAGCTCCGGCAAGGTGTTCATCGGCGACTACATCGGCAACTTCCACCCCGAATCGCTGTTCCTCACCGGCCCCAACCTGCCCCACAACTGGATCAGCCAGGTGGCCGAGGACGAAGTGGTGGCCAAGCGCGACATGCTGGTGAACTTCACCGACGAACTGTTCGAAAGCGGCTACCAGGTGTTCGCCGAGCTCAAGAGCCTGACCCCGCTGCTGGAGCGTGCCCGGCACGGTATCGAGTTCCGCTGCAAGCGCACCATCGCCCTGGCCATGGACCTGATGCAGCGGATCGCCGACTCCAGCGGCGTCACCCGGCTCGGGCATTTTTTCATCCTCCTGGAGCAGCTGGCCGCCTGCGACGACTACCAGTTGCTGTCCGGCGCCAACAGCGTGCAACTGGCGGACGAACACAACGTCGACCGTACCAACCGCGCGGTGGACTACATTTTCGCCCACTACGCCCGCGAGCTGCCGCTGGAGGAAGTCGCCGGCTACTTGGGCATGAAACCCAGCTATTTCTCCCGGGTGTTCAAGCAGGCCACCGGCCGCTGCTTCGTCGAGTTCGTCAACCGCCTGCGCATCAGCAAGTCCTGCGAACTGCTGGCCGACGGCGACAAGCCGGTGACCGAGGTGTGCTTCGAATCCGGCTTCAACAACATCTCCAACTTCAACCGCCGCTTCCAGCAACTCAAGGGCATGACCCCCTCCCACTACCGTCGCCTGGTAGTACAGCGCCTGACCGAGCAGAACCTGGCCTGATCTGGCGCCCCGGTAAAACCCGGTAACCCCAGTCCCGATCTCCTGCGCGAAACACACTTCGTTCAGCCTGCGTTCAGCAAATGACAACCATATTCATTTGCGAATACGTATCAACATGTTACAACTTAGCTCCCTATCTATCTCCCCGCCGGTGCCGAATGCTCGTCCCGTTCCTGATCATGCTGCGCGAAGGCATCGAAGCCGCGCTCATCGTTGGCATCATCGCCAGTTACCTGCAACAGACCGGCCGCGGCCAGTGGATGCCGGCTGTGTGGATCGGCGTGTTTCTCGCCGCGGCGCTGGCCCTGCTGGTGGGTGGCGGCCTGGAACTGATGAGCGCGGAGTTTCCGCAAAAGCAGCAGGAACTCTTCGAGGGCCTCGTCGGCCTCGCGGCGGTGGCCATCCTCAGTTCCATGGTGTTCTGGATGCGCAAGGTGGCACGGTCGATCAAGCATTCCCTGCAAGCCTCCCTGGACCAGGCGCTGGCCGGCTCGCGACACCAGGTCATCGCGCTGATCGCCATGGTGTTCTTCGCCGTCGCCCGCGAAGGCCTGGAGACGGTGTTCTTCCTGCTGGCCGTGTTCCAGCAGAGCGAAGGCCCGGCCGCGCCCGTCGGCGCCCTGCTCGGCCTGGTGTTGGCGATCATCGTCGGCTGGCTGATCTACACCGGCAGCATGCGCCTGAACCTCGCGGCCTTTTTCCGCTGGACCGGCCTGTTCATCCTGGTGGTGGCCGCCGGCATCCTCGCCAACTCGGTGCAGGCGCTGCATGAAGCCGGGCTCTGGAACCACGGGCAGACAGTGCTGTTCGACTTCAGCGCCCGCCTGCCGATGGATGGCCCGCTGGGCTCGGTGCTGGCCGGCATGTTCGGTTACCAGGACGCCCCGACCGTCAGCACCCTGGGCGCCTACCTGGCCTACCTGCTGATCGCCCTGGTGCTGTTCTTCAAGCCCGGCGCCACGCCTGGCGGCACCCGCTCGCCCTCTTCCGTTTCCAGCCAGTAAGGGCTCTTTCATGACCCAGCAAGCTTCCCCACCGAACTCGCCACCCAGGGCCCTGCGCTGGGCGGTCGCGGGCTCGGCGCTGGTGATGGTCGCCGCCGGCGGCCTGTTCTATTACGCCTCGCAGCTGGCCGCCAGCAAACGCCAGGCACACATGGACGAAATCACCGTGACCATCCACCCGCACAGCTGCGAGCCCAACGCCCTGAGCGTACCGGCCGGGCCGGCGAGCTTTCGCATCGTCAACCGCTCGGACCGGGCCGTGGAGTGGGAAATCCTCGACGGCGTGCTGGTGGTCGAGGAACGGGAAAACATCGCCCCGGGCCTCAGCCAGCTGATCAACGCCAAGTTGCAGCCCGGCGACTACGCCATCACCTGCGGCCTGCTGAGCAACCCGCGCGGCACCCTGCGCGTGACCCCGACCGCCGAATCCGACGCCCAGGCCAAGGCCCGGCCGTCGATGGTGGCCTTTGTCGGCCCGCTGTCGGAGTTCCGGGTGTACCTGAGCGCGCAGGGCAGCGCCCTGATCCAGGCCGTGACCGCCCTGGAGCAAGCCATCCAGGCCGGCGACCTGGCCCAGGCCCAGGCCCTGTACCTGCCGGCCCGCGCGGCCTACCAGCGCCTCGCCCCCGTGGCCCAGCGCCTGGGCGAACTGGACAATCGCATCAACGCCCGCGCCGACTACTTCGAGAAGCGCGAGCAGGATCCAGCCTTCGTCGGCTTCCACCGCCTCGAATACGCGCTGTTCCAGCAACGCGACCTGACCGGCCTGGCGCCGATCGCCGAGCGCCTGCTCAGCGATGTCGACAGCCTCAAGCAGCAACTGCTGGCCCAGTCGCTGGCGCCGGAACAACTGGTCAGCCTGGTCGCGCGCAACCAGCGCAGCATCACCGAATTGCGCGCCGGCAGCGGCGAGGAAGAACGCTACAGCCACAGCGACCTCAACGGCTTCGCCGCCAACCTGGAGACCGCGCGCAAGCTGGTCGACCTGCTGCGGCCCCTGCTGGCCAAGCCCGCCGCGCCGCTGTTGGAGCAGATCGACGGCGCCCTGGGCGCCCTCGACCGCCAGTACGGCGCGTTGCGCGGCGCCGATGGTTATGCCTCCTACGACAGAGTCGGCGCCGAGCAGCGCAAGCGCATCGCCGACCAGGCCAAGGTTCTGGCCGATGCACTCGATGGAATCGATCCCGCCCTCGGCCTTTCCGGCCTGTAAGCAGAAGATGAGCGTCCGATGAACGATTCAGATCCGTCCAATCCCTCCGATCCGGTTTTCTCTGCCCAACGCCGCCGCGTCTTGCTCGGCATGGGCGCCGCCAGCGTCGCCCTGGCCGGCAGTGGCTTGAGCGGCCCGGCGCTGGCCGCCGCAGCCCGGACCGGGGCATCGCCCCAGGTCGCCGCCGCGCCGAGCAGCGACCGCACCCGCGAGCGCCAGGACTTCCACGGCCAGCACCAAAGCGGCATCGTCACCCCGCGCCCAGCCGCCGGCATGCTGGTGGCGTTCGACGTGCTGGCCAGCGACCGCGAGGACCTGGAGCGCCTGCTGCGCACCCTCGACCAGCGCATCCGCTTCCTGATGACCGGCGGCCCGGTGCAGCAGGTCGACCCGAAGCTGCCGCCGCTGGATTCCGGCATCCTCGGCCCAGTGGTGACCCCGGACAACCTGACCATCACCGTCTCGGTGGGCGCCTCGCTGTTCGACGAACGCTTCGGCCTGGCCGCCGTCCGGCCCAAGCGCCTGACGCGCATGGTCGGCTTTCCCAACGACGCACTGGAACCCGACGGCTGCCACGGCGACCTGAGCCTGCAGTTCTGTGCCAACAGCGCCGACACCACGATCCACGCCCTGCGCGACATCGTGAAAAACCTCCCGGACCTGCTGCTGGTGCGCTGGAAACAGGAAGGCAGCGTGCCGCCCCAGGCGCCGGCGCGACCTGGCGAGCCGACGCCCAGCGCGCGCAATTTCCTGGGCTTTCGCGACGGCTCGGCCAACCCGGACTCCAACGACCGCGCGGCCATGGAGCAGATCGTCTGGGTCCGGCCCGGCAGCGACGAACCGGCCTGGGCCGTGCATGGCAGCTACCAGGCGGTGCGCATCATCCGCAACTTCGTCGAACGCTGGGACCGCACACCGCTGCAGGAACAGGAAAGCATCATCGGCCGGGTCAAGGCCTCGGGCGCGCCCATGGGCGGCCAGCATGAGCAGCAAGTGCCGGACTACCGCAACGACCCCCACGGCCAGCTGACCAAGCTCGACGCCCATATCCGCCTGGCCAACCCGCGCACCGCCGCAACCGGGCGCAACCTGATCCTGCGCCGGCCGTTCAACTATTCCAACGGGGTGAACAAGAACGGCCAGCTGGACATGGGCCTGCTGTTCATCTGCTACCAGGCCGACCTCGAACAAGGCTTCATCGCCGTGCAGACCCGGCTCAACGGCGAACCCCTGGAGGAATACCTCAAGCCGGTCGGCGGCGGCTATTTCTTTACCCTGCCCGGCGTCATCGACGAGCAGGATTTCATCGGCCGCGGACTGCTCGAGGCCAGCCAAGCGAAAACCAGTGCCTGACCCCCACCCTCACCCCACGGAAACGCCCATGAAAAACTCGCCTCTCGCTGTGTTGCTGACCCTCGGCCTGCTCCAGGCACCGCTTGCGGCCTTCGCCGCCCCCTCGCCGCTGGAACTGGTGGGGCCGATTGCCGACTACAAGATCTACGTCACCGAACAGCTCGACGAACTGGCCAGCCATACCCAGGCCTTCACCGCCGCGGTGAAACGGGGCGACCTGGACGGCGCCCGCAAGCTCTACGCGCCGACCCGGGTGTACTACGAGTCGATCGAACCGATCGCCGAACTGTTCAGCGACCTGGACGCCGCCATCGACTCGCGGGTCGACGACCATGAGCAAGGGGTCAAGGCCGAGGACTTCACCGGCTTCCACCGTATCGAATACGGGTTGTTCGCCGAACACAGCACCCAGGGCCTGGAGGCGCTGGCCGACCGCCTGGACAAGGACGTCAAGGACCTGCAGGCGCGCGTCGCCGGCCTGACCTTCCCGCCGGAAAAAGTCGTCGGCGGCGCCGCCGCGCTGCTCGAAGAAGTGGCGGCGACCAAGGTCTCGGGCGAGGAAGACCGCTACAGCCACACCGACCTCTACGACTTCCAGGGCAACATCGACGGGGCGAAGAAAATCGTCGACCTGTTCCGTCCGCAGATCGAGCGACAGGACGCGGCCTTCGTCGCCAAGGTCGACAAGAACTTCGCCACGGTGAACAGGATCCTGGCCAGGTACAAGACCGCCGACGGCGGATTCGAGACCTACGACAAGGTCAAGGACAACGACCGCAAGGCGCTGGTGGGCCCGGTCAACACCCTGGCCGAGGACCTCTCGACCCTGCGCGGCAAGCTGGGCCTGAACTGAGCCTCCGACCGTTCCGTAGGAGCGAAGCTTGCTCGCGATAAGTTCGCGAGGACAACGCGGTGAAATTTGCATACCGCCGCTGCGCGGCTATCGCGAGCAAGCTTCGCTCCTACAGACACGCGTGCCCATGACTCATCCCATCACCCAGGCTGCTGATCTGCCCTCGCCTGCGCCGATAACCCTGGGCGTCGGCGCGTTTTAGTTATAACGTGCGGCCCCACTGTCGATTTTCATGGAAGACCCCGCATGTCCACTGTCCCGGCCCGGCCGTCGAACGCCCCCCCTTTCACCCTGCTGCCGCTGATGATCGCCAACATGGCCTGCACCATGTCGATGATGGCCTTCGTCTCGCTGATCGGGCCGATCGTGCGCGTGCTCGGCCTGGCCACCTGGCAGGCCGGAGCGGCGGTGACCGTGGCCGGGGTGATCTGGATGCTCCTGGCGCGCCCCTGGGGCCAGGCCAGCGACCGTTTCGGCCGGCGCCGCGTGCTGCTGCTCGGCACGGCCGGCTTCACCCTCGCCTACTGGGCCCTGTGCCTGTTCATCGATGTCTCGCTGCACCTGTTGCCGAGCCTGTCCGTGGCCTTTATCGGCCTGATGCTCGGGCGTGGCCTGATCGGCGTGTTCTACGCGGCCATTCCGGTGGGCGGCTTCGCCCTGATCGCCGATAACGTCGAGCCCCAGCACCGGGCCCGGGCCATGGCGACCCTGGGCGCGGCCAACGCCGTCGGCCTGGTGCTGGGCCCGGCCGTGGCCGCGCTGCTCGCCCGGGTCAGCCTGAGCCTGCCGCTGTACGCCATGGCCATGCTGCCGCTGCTGGCGTTCCTGGTGCTGCTGCGCAAACTGCCGCGCCAGGAACTGCACCTCAAGCAGGCGCCGCGCTCGGTACGCCTGGGCGACCCACGGCTGCGCCGGCCGATGGCGGTGGCCTTCGTCGCCATGCTTTGCGTGTCCATCGCGCAGATCACCGTGAGCTTCTATGCCCTCGACCGCCTCGGGCTGGACCCGGCGGACGCCGCACAGACCGCCGGCATCGCCCTGGCCGCCGTCGGCGTGGCCTTGATCTGTTCGCAACTGGTGGTGCGCAAGCTGGAATGGCCACCGCTGCGGATGATCCGCGCTGGCGCGCTGCTATCGGCCAGCGGTTATGCCGGCTGCATGCTGGTCGACAGCGCCTGGGGGCTGTGGCTGGCGTTTTTTGTCTCGGCGGCAGGCATGGGCGCAGTCTTCCCGTCCTTCTCGGCCCTGGCGGCGAATGCCGTGGAAGCCGCTGAACAAGGCGCCACGGCCGGCTCCATCGGCGCGGCCCAGGGATTCGGCGTGGTCATCGGCCCCCTGGCCGGCTCGCTGGTGTATGCCATCGAACCGCGCCTGCCGTACCTGCTGGCCGCGGTGTTGCTGCTATTGGTGGCGGGCTGGCCAACGGCGAAACGCACCGGCAACTGACTCACCAAGGCCCTGCCAAGAGCGCACGAACACGCACCTGTAGCCGCTGCCGAGCCCTGGCGAGGCTGCGATCGAGGCCGCAGGACTCGCCAGGCGGGCACCGCGTTTTTCCAGATATTGCGCGGTGGCAGGCTGGGCGGCCCTGCGGGCCGATCGCAGCCTCGCTGAGACTCGGCAGCGGCTACACAAAGCGCGTCAGCCGGCCGGATCGATTTGCATCGATGGCAAAAACGCCGCGAAACCACCTGCCGCAACCCCATTCCCGTAGCCGCTGCCGAGCCCCGGCGAGGCTGCGATCGAGGCCGCAGGACTCGCCAGGCAGGCACCGCGTTTTTCCAGGGAGTGCGCGGTGGCAGGCTTGGCGGCCCTGCGGGCCGATCGCAGCCTCGCTGGGGCTCGGCAGCGGCTACACGGGGTGGGTCAGTTCAAGGCTTCAGAGGATGCGGTACAGCAACCGCTCGATCCGCACCCGGCTGACCCGGCGCAGGAACTTGCCCACCGCCGGCGGGTAGTCCACCAGGCTTTCCAGGTGCTGGAAGTGTTCGATGCGCCGGGTATGCCGGAAGATCGCTTGCAGTTCCTGGCGCCGCGGCTCCAGCAGTTCGCCCTTGGGGTCCTCGAGCAGCAAGGCGTTTTCCAGGTCGAGGCGAAAGGCCCGCGGGTTGAGGTTGTTGCCGGTCAGCAAGGTGTAGCGCTGGTCGACCCACATGCCCTTGAGGTGATAGCTGTTGTCGCCGTCGCGCCACAGGTGCAGGTTCAGGCGACCGCTGTCGATGGCCTGCTGGTGACGCTTGGCGAAGCGCCGCAGGCTGATCTCGTAGAGGTACGGCAAGGCCGCGATGACCTTGAACGGCTCGCTCGGCGGTATGTAGAAATCGTTGGCGGTCTTGTCGCCGACGATGATGTCGATCTTCACCCCGCGCGCCAGGGCCCGGTTGATTTCCCGGGTCACTGCCAGCGGCAGGTTGAAGTACGGCGTGCAGATCGTCAGTTGCTGCTGGGCGCTGGCGATCAGTTCGCAGATCACCCGGCTCAGCGGGTTGTTCTTGCCCACCCCGAGCAACGGGCTGACCGACAGCCCGTCCTTGATCACCGCGCCCGCGGTGGTGTCGTAGGCCGCGTGCTTGAGGCGGCTGCGCAGGTCGCCGATGTCGTTGCGCAGGCTGCGGGTGGTCGGCAGGTTCGGCAGGTCCAGGCGATGCACCGCCCGCGACGCCACCAGGCCATGCTGGACCAGGTGCTGCATGGAGTCGGCCAGCGCGCGGTTGTGCAGCAGGTGGTAGCGATCGAAGCGGTATTTGTCGAACTTGTGCAGGTACACGTTGTTCAGGCTGGCGCCGCTGTAGATCACGCAATCGTCGATCACGAATCCCTTGAGGTGCAGCACGCCGAACAGCTCGCGGGTCTGCACCGGCACGCCATAGACCGGCACTTCGCTGGCGTGGGTGCGGGTCATTTCCTGGTACCAGGCCGAGTTGCCCGGCTGCTTGCCGGCGCCGATCAGCCCGCGCTGGGCCCGCAGCCAGTCGACCATGACCACCACGTCCAGCTCCGGGCGCGCGGCCTTGGCGGCGTGCAGGGCGTCGAGGATTTCCTGGCCGGCCTCATCCTGTTGCAGGTACAGGGCGACGATATAGATGCGCCGGGTGGCCTGGGCGATCTTTTCCAGCAGGCAACGGCGGAATTCGGCGGCGCCGTCGAGGATGGTCAGGTCCTGGGCAGCCAGTGGAAAGCTGCGCAGCTTGGGCAACAGGGAACGTTTGAAAAGCGACGGCATAGGGCTCGCAGAAGATCGAATCCAAAAGAGCGCAAGAGCTTACACCAAGGTGCCGGTTCGGTCTTGCGAGTCGCTGTGAAGATTTGTCGCCCGCCCCACCACGCCCCCCTTCATGGACAAAGCGATGACAATCATCCGGCTTGGATAAAATAACTTATTGACCAAGGAGAACGATCGTTCTACTGTACGTCACATGAACGAAATCACTAGTAACGACACACGCGACATCATTCTGGATGTCACCGAAAAGTTGATCTACAAAAGTGGCATCGCCGCCACTGGCATGGATCTTCTGGTGAAGACCGCCGGCGTCTCCAGAAAGAGTATCTATCGCTATTTCACCACCAAGGACGAACTGGTGGTCGCCGCCCTGCGCCGCCGCGACCTGCGCTGGATGCACTGGTTCCAGAGCGCGGTGGACCAGGCCCCGACCCCGGCCGCGCGGTTGCTCAACCTGTTCACGGTGCTGGGCGACTGGTTCGCCTCGGCGGACTTTCGCGGCTGCGCCTTCATCAACACCAGCGGCGAAACCGGCGACCCGCAGGACCCGGTGCGCATCGTCGCCCGGGAACACAAACAGAAACTGTTCGACTACGTGTTCGGACTCTGCAAGGAACGACTGGCTGAAGAATCCGGCACCGAAGATCCCGCCCAGCAGGCCAGACAGCTGCTGATCCTGATCGACGGCGCCATTACCGTTGCACTTGTGATGGGTGATCGCACTGCCGCCGATAATGCGCAATGCATGGCGCGAAAGTTATTGGACCTGTAATAACTCAACGCAAGTTCAACACACTGCTGAACCTCGACTTTCATTGGAGACGTCAAATGTCATCTAACGCTGAAGTTCGTCCGCCGTTGCCCCCTTTCACCCGCGAGTCGGCGATCGAAAAAGTGCGCCTGGCCGAAGACGGCTGGAACTCCCGCGATCCGCAGCGGGTGTCCCTGGCCTATACCCTGGACACGCAATGGCGTAACCGCGCCGAATTCGCCCACAACCGCGAGGAAGCCAAGGCCTTCCTGACCCGCAAATGGGCCAGGGAGCTGGACTACCGCCTGATCAAGGAACTCTGGGCCTTCACCGACAACCGCATCGCCGTGCGCTATGCCTACGAATGGCACGACGACTCGGGCAACTGGTTCCGCTCCTACGGCAACGAGAACTGGGAGTTCGACGAACAGGGCCTGATGGCCAATCGCTTCGCCTGCATCAACGACATGCCGATCAAGGAAAGCGAGCGCAAGTTCCACTGGCCGCTGGGCCGGCGCCCGGATGACCATCCGGGGCTGTCCGACCTGGGCCTGTAACCCTGCCCTTGTAGGAGCGAGCGGGCGGCGTTCCGACTTGCCCGCGATAAAGGCACCGCAGTACGCCTGGCGCACCGCGTTATCGTTCATCGCGAGCAAGCTTCGCTCCTACAGTCCATCTCAAGCTGCGGCGTCCTGCCGCTTGGCCGCCTCCAGTTCGCGCACCAGCGGCAACACACGCTTGCCGAAGTACTCCACCTCTTCCTGGAAATGCAGGAACCCCGCCAGCACCAGGTCCACGCCCACCGCCTTCAGCGCGACGATGCGTTCGGCGATCTGCTGCGGCGTACCGATCAGGTTGGTCTTGAACCCGTCGTTGTATTGCACCAGGTCCTCGAAGGTCGACTTGGCCCAGTTACCCTCGCCCTCCGGCGACGCCTTGCCGGCCTGTTTCGCCGCATCGCCAAAGGCATTCACCGCTTCCGGGTCGGCCTGTTCGATGATTTGCGCCAGCACCGCCTGGGCTTCCTCTTCGGTGTCGCGGGCGATTACAAAGGCGTTGACCCCGACCTTGACCGAATGATTGTTCGCCGCGGCCTTGGCGCGGATGTCGTCGACCTGGGCCTTGATGCCTTCCGGGGTGTTGCCGTTGGTGAAATACCAGTCCGACACCCGCGCCGCCATGTCCCGCGCGGCCCGCGAGCTGCCGCCCTGGAACACTTCCGGGCGGCCCAGCGGCTTGGGCTTGAGGCTGTAATTGTCGAAGCGATAGAAGTCGCCGCGGAAGCTGAAGTTGTCCTGGCTCCAGATGCCCTTGAGCGAGCGGATGAACTCTTCGGAACGCCGATAGCGCTCGTCGTGCTCCAGCCAGTGTTCGCCGATGGCCTGGAATTCGCCCTTGAACCAGCCGCTGACGATGTTCACCGCGATCCGCCCGTTGGTCAGCTGGTCGATGGTCGCCAGTTGCTTGGCCGCCAGCGCCGGCTGCCAGGGACCGGGCAGGATCGCCGCGATCACCTTGAGCTTCTCGGTGGCGCCCAGCAGCGCATGGCTGAACGCCACCGACTCATGCTGGTATTCGGCGCCGTAGCCGGCGGTGAAACGAATCTGGGTCAGGGCGTACTCGAAGCCCGCGGCTTCGGCCAGCTGCGCCAGCTTGCGGTTGTAGTCGATGCCCCAGTGGGTGCGCTGTTCGATCTTGCTGACCACCAGCCCGCCGCTGACGTTGGGCACCCAGTAGGCAAATTTGACGGCTTGCTGACTCATTGGCGTTGTCCTCGCGACTGAAGTGTCCGGGGACCAGAGCAGCAACCGTGCCAGGCGCCGGGATCGGCACTCCGCGTGCCCGTAACGACGCCATCTGGCGGCGTAGCCGGTTTTTTCCGGGCGGCGGCGACGGCCAGGAACATGGTTCGTCCCCCGTGGGAATGGCGCTATTTGTTGATGCGCTGTTGGCTGGGCAACAGTTGTCGCCAGGCCATCAGGCCGCCGCCCCGTGTTTGCGGCCGGCGGCCTCCCGGCACGGACCGTGCAATCGCCTTTGTCCAAGCCACGTTGTCATTCAAGGAACTGCCATGACCGAACACCAGGTGATCAACCCATTGTCCACGGGCGTCGACTACGAAACCCTGGCCGGGCGTTTCCGTCCGATCTTCAGCCGGATCGCCGCCGGCGCGCTCGAGCGCGAACGTTCGCGCAACCTGCCCTACGAGGCGATCCAGTGGCTCAAGGAAGCTGGCTTCGGCGCGGTGCGGGTGCCGGTGGCCTACGGTGGCGGCGGCGCCTCCCTGCCCCAGCTGTTCCAGTTGCTGATCGAGCTGGCCGAAGCCGACTCCAATATCCCGCAAGCCCTGCGCGGGCACTTCGCCTTTGCCGAGGACCGTCTCAACGCCGCCCCGGGGCCGGGGCGCGACCTGTGGTTCAAGCGGTTCGTCGACGGCGATATCGTCGGCTGCGCCTGGACTGAGATCGGCAGCGTGGCCATCGGCGACGTCGTCACCCAGGTCTCGCCGGACGGTGACCAATGGCGGCTCAACGGCGAGAAGTTCTACAGCACCGGGAGCATTTTCTCCGACTGGATCGACGTCTATGCCCGGCGCAGCGATACCGGGGGCGATGTGATCGCCGCGGTGCGCACCCGCCAGCCGGGCATCGTGCAGAGCGACGACTGGGACGGCTTCGGCCAGCGCACCACCGGCAGCGGCACCTCGCGCTTCGTCGACGCCGAGGTGCAAGCCGAGAACCTCATCGACTTCGCCACCCGCTTCAAATACCAGACCGCCTTCTACCAGTTGGTGCTGCTGGCGGCGCTTGCCGGCACCGGGCGCGCCGCCCTGCGCGACGTGGCCCGCGAGGTGCGCGCGCGCAAGCGCATCTACAGCCACGGCAATGCGCCCCAGGCCAGCGAAGACGCCCAGGTGCAGCAAGTGGTCGGCGAGATCGCCGCCCTGGTGTACGCCGCCGAGGCCAGCGCCGTGCGGGCCGCGGAACCGGCGCAGCAGGCGTACCTGACGCGCTTCGCCGGCGACGACGAGGCGGAACGGGCGGCCAATGTCGCCGCGGAAATCCAGTCGGCAACGGCCCAGGTGGTGGTCACCGAGCTGATCCAGCGTGCCACCAGCGAACTGTTCAACGCCCTGGGCGCCTCGGACATCCGCCAGGGCAAGGCCCTCGACCGGCACTGGCGCAACGCCCGCACCCTGTCGTCGCACAATCCGGTGATCTACAAGGCGCGCATCGTCGGCGACTGGGCGATCAACGGCAGCGAACCACCGTTCGTGTGGCAGATCGGCAACGGGCCGGAGCGCCAATAACAGCCCCGCGGCCCTCGATGCTATTGCCGGCGATGGCGGCCGCGTCGCTATCCTGAAAGCCTTGTGCTGCCCGTGAGGTCCATCGCGGGCAAGCCTCGCTCCTACAAAACTGGAGCGGTCGCGGGCGTTAAAGGTTATGGGTAAGATATCGGTCTTTCGCGCAGCCCCCTTTGCGCGCCCCCGCCGAACAATAAGTCGATCCCATGCCTTTCGAACTCAGCGTAGATTTGACCACCCTCGCCATTCTCGCCCTCGTTGCCTTTGTTGCCGGTTTCATCGATGCCATCGCCGGCGGCGGCGGCCTGCTGACCACCCCGGCGCTGCTCACCGCCGGCCTGCCCCCGCACCTGGTGCTGGGCACCAACAAACTGAGTTCGACCTTCGGTTCGGCCACCGCCAGCTTCACCTTCTACCGGCGCAAGCTGTTCCACCCGCGGCAATGGACCCACGCCATCGTCGGCACCCTGGTGGGCGCGCTGACCGGCGCCGTGGTGGCCCACTACCTGCCGGCCGAATGGCTGAACAAGATGCTGCCGGTGATCGTCTTCGCCTGCGGCCTGTACCTGCTGTTCGGCGGCACGCCGAAAGCGCCCCTGGACAGCGAGGCGCCGATCAAGAAGAAGTGGCAATCGACCCAGGGCTTCGGCCTCGGCTTCTACGACGGCGTGGCCGGCCCTGGCACCGGCGCGTTCTGGACCGTCAGCAGCCTGCTGCTCTACCCCATCGACCTGGTCAAGGCCAGCGGCGTGGCGCGCAGCATGAACTTCGTCAGCAACGCGGCGGCGCTGGCGATCTTCATCGTCTCGGGCCAGGTGGATTGGGTCATCGGCCTGAGCATGGGCCTGTCGCTGATGGTCGGCGCCTTCTTCGGCGCCCGCACCGCCATCAGCGGCGGCGCCAAGTTCATTCGCCCGGTGTTCATCACCGTGGTCCTGGGCCTGACCGTGCGCCTGGCCTGGCAGCATTGGTTCAGCGCGGCTTGAGACCCTGAAACGGCAACGGGCGAACCCGATGGATTCGCCCGCCTTGTCCTTCCCCGCCGGCCCCTAGTCCGGCAATACCGGCTCGGCCAGCCCCAGGCGCCGGGCCACGTACAGATCGATCAGGTAACGGGCGATCGAGCGCGACGCCGGCAACGGCGGCAATTCGCGCACATTGAACCACTGCGCGTCCTCGATCTCGTCTTCCTGGGGCACGATCTCGCCGCCGGCGTACTCGGCATGGAAGCCCAGCATCATCGAATGCGGGAACGGCCAGCACTGGCTGCCGACGTACTGGATATTCTGGACCTCGATCTGCACCTCTTCGCGCACCTCGCGCACCAGGCAGTCCTCGGCCGACTCGCCCGGCTCGGCGAACCCGGCCAGGGTGCTGTAGACCCCGGGCACGAAGCGCGGCGAGCGCGCCAGCAGGACTTCGTCGCCGCGGGTGATCAGCACGATCATGCTCGGCGAAATCCGCGGGTAGCTGCGCAGGTCGCAGGGCTCGCAATACATCGCGCGCTCGCGCTTCACCTGGGTCATGGGCTGGCCACAGCTGCCGCAGAAACGATGCTCGCGGGCCCAGGTGCCGATTTGCGCGGCATATCCCAGGACCTTGTACAGGGTGTGGTCGCCCTCGAGCATGAACGAGCGCAGGCCCTTCCAGTTGCAACCCGGCACCTCGGTCACGCTCTTGAGTTCCAGCAGGTACACCGGCTCGCCATCCAGGTGGCCGATGCCATGCTCGGCGAGGATCGCCAGCTCCTGGCGCTTGAGCCATTCACGGGGGAACAGGACGCCGTTGTCGTCGAACAGGAAGCCTTGCGGGCTGCGGGCCACGGCCCAGCCGCCGGGCAGGTCGATATCCAGTACTGCGGTGGTCCAGCGTGAAGTCATGTTCGATCAGTCCAGGAATTCGGGTTTCTGTTTGCTCATATGCGCCGCCATGGCCACGCGCAGGTCGTTGGATTGCAGCATGGCGGCGTTCCAGGTAGCGATGTATTCCAGGCCGTCGTCGATCCGGTGGTCGCGCATGTAGCTGAGCATTTGCTTGGTGCCGCCGACGGCGATCGGCGACTTGCCGGCGATATCTCGGGCAATGCCCATCACACCGTCGAGCAGGCTCGCGCTATCGGCGTAGGTCCGGTTGACCAGGCCCATGCCGCGCGCTTCCTCGGCGCCGAAGGTGCGCCCAGTGTAAGCCAGTTCGCGCAGCATGCCGTCGCCGATGATACGTGGCAAACGTTGCAGAGTGCCGACATCGGCGGCCATGCCGATATCGATTTCCTTGATCGAGAATTGCGCGTCCTCGGCGGCGTAGCGCATGTCGCAGGCGGCGATCAGGTCGATGGCACCGCCCAGGCAATAACCCTGGATCGCCGCCAGCACTGGCTTGCGGCACTGGTCGACGGCATTGAAGGAGGCTTGCAGTTGCAGGATCTTGCGCCGCAGCAGGCGCGCGTTGCGCCCGACATCCTTGCCCAGTTCGTTGGCCACGCCGGCCAGCATCATCAGGTCGATGCCGGAGGAAAAGTGCTTGCCGGCGCCGCTCAACACCACCACGCGAACCGCGTCGGTGTCGTCGATCCAGCGGAAGATCTCGATGATCTCGCTCCAGAACGCGGCGTTCATCGCGTTGATCTTTTCCGGGCGGTTGATCTGCACATGGGCGATGTTGTCAGCGAGTTCGACGCGAAAGGCTTGATATTCGGACATGGCAACGATCCTTACCGGGGCAGAAAAATGAGCCCCGAACTATAGCAAGTGCCTGTGCCGCGCGTTAAGGCAGCGCATCCGCCAAAACCGGGACTGGCCCCACCAAGCACCTGTAGCCGCTGCCGAGCCCTTGGCGAGGCTGCGATAGGACCGAAGGTCCTCCAGCGATTTCAAGACCCTGCGCCCCCTGCGGGGTCGATCGCAGCCTCGCTGGCGCTCGGCAGCGGCTACCGGGTCCTGCGTCGCGCAGCGGGTCGTGCGTGGTTCTGCCTCAGGCCGGCGTCGGCAGCCACAGGCGGAAGCGCGCGCCGCCCAGTGGCGAGGCTTCCACGGTCAGGGTTCCGCCCTGGGCTTCCAGGGCGCGGCGGCTGATGGCCAGGCCCAGGCCGAAGCCGCCGGTGGCGCGGTCGCGGCTGCGGTTCAGGCGGTAGAACGGCTCGAATACCCGCTCGCGCTCGTCGTCGGGAATGCCGATGCCATCGTCGTCGACCCAGATTTCACAACCGCTGTCGCTGACCTGTATCCCGACCTGGATGCGTTTCTCGCAATAACGCGTGGCGTTGCGCAGCAGGTTCTGGATCGCCCGGGCAGTCAGCCGCGGGTCGAGGGTGAAACGTTCCAGGCTGCCGTGCAGCAGCACGTCGATGACGATGTCCGGGGACTCCAGCTCGTCGTCGACGCTGCCGAGGATGCTGTCGATGAACTCGTCCAGCGACACCTCGACCTGCTCCGGCAACTGCGCCGGGATCTGCAAACGGCTGTAGGACAGCAGTTCGAGCACCAGCTCGTCGAGCTCGCGAATATGCGCCACCAACCCTTGCAGGCGCTCGCGGCTGGTGGCCGGCAAGTCGTCGGAGAGCGCCAGGGCCAGGCCGAAGTCGAGCCGGGTCAAGGGCGTGCGCAGTTCGTGGGAGACGGCATTGAGCAGGTCGCGCTGCTGGTTCAGCAGGTTTTCGATATCGCCGGCCATGGTGTCGAACACCTTCGCCAGGCTGCCGATGTTGGAGCTCGCCGGAATCTGCGTGCGCTCGCCCAGATGGCCCTTGCCGAAACGCTCGGCGGCGTGTTTCAGCCGTTCCAGGTCGCGCCAGTGCGGCCGCAGCCAGAGCAGCAGGCAGGCGAGCATGGTGGCGCCGATCAGTACGTTGATGCTCCAGTACAGCAGGCTGACGTCGATCGGGTCCGGCGGCACCACCATCTGCACCACCATCTGCTCGTTCAGCGGCGCCACCGCCAGGGTGCGCCAGCCCCAGTCGCCGAGCCGCACCACGTTCTCGCCGCGTTGCAGCCGTTCGCGCTCGTAGAGGGTGAATTCGGCATCGTCGTTGCGCGACAGGACGATGTGCAGCGGCTGGAATTCCTGGTCCATCTGCGCGGCCAGGGCCGGCCACTGCGCCTCGGGGGCGCTGTGGAACTGCTTGACGATCAGGGTCTGCAGGCCCCGGGAGAAATCGAGGTTGTAGGTCAGGAAGCGCTCGTGGAAGACCCGCACCACCAGTTCCGGCGCCAGGTAGATCGCCGCGCTGTAGGAAACGATCGTCACCAGGTACAGGCGGACCAGGATTTTCAGCATCGGCTCAGCATTCCCATTCGGAACGGCTGAACAGGTAACCCTTGCCCCATACGGTCTTGATCTTGCGCGCCTCGCCGGCATGGTCGTCGAACTTGCGCCGCAGCTTGGAAATCGCCACGTCCACCGAGCGGTCGGTGCCGTTGAACTCGATACCGCGCAGGCGCTGCAGGATCTGGTCGCGGCTCAGCACTTCGCCGGCATGCCGGGCCAGGACCACCAGCAGGTTGTATTCGCCGCTGGACAGCTCCACCAACTGGTCGCGCCAGCTCACGGTGCGCTCTGACAGGTCGATACACAGGTTGCCCATGAGGATGCGGTCGCTGGCGGTCTGTGGCTCGCCGAGGCTGCTGCGGCGCAACAACGTACGTACCCGGGCCAGCAACACGCGCGGCTCGCAAGGCTTTGTCACATAATCGTCGGCGCCCATTTCCAGACCGAGCACCTGATCATGGCTATCATCGCGGGCGGTCAGCATCAGGATCGGCAGCGACGCCGAATCGGCGCGCAGCAGGCGGCAGACCTGCAGGCCGTCGAGGCCGGGCAGCATCAGGTCGAGGATCACCAGGTCCGGCGGATTGGCCCGCGCCCGCTCCCGCACCTGGTCGCCGCGGCTGATGACATTGACCTGGTAACCGTTGCGCTCCAGGTAACTGGCGATCAGTTCGGACAGCGCGGGGTCGTCTTCGACCAGAAGGATGTTGGGCATGGATTGCAGTCTTTGAGTGAAGAAAAACACAGCGGCGACGTTTCCTGCGAAGGGTCCTCGGAACGCCGTCGCCCGATCAGCGAGGCATAAAGGATATACAACCTCGGGAACAGGCGAGCACTCGCTTCACACTTTTTCACACAGCACCTACACAGCTTCACAGCGGCTCTTGCGGCCTGCCCTTAGCATGCCGCTGTCATCATTGGGGTATCAGCATGTCGAAAAACCTGTTTGCACCGTCCTGCCTGTTGTTGCTGGCAGCCGCGCTGAGCGCTTGTGGCCAGTCCTCCAGCACCGCGGAACAGGCACCGCCGGCCAGTGTCCGGGTCGAAACCATCGAGCCGCGCGCGCTGTCGATCAGCAGCGAGCTGAGCGGGCGCATCGCCGCGCCGCGGATCGCCGAGGTCCGCGCCCGGGTGGCCGGGGTGGTGCTGCAGCGCACGTTCCGCGAAGGCAGCGACGTGAAACAGGGCGATGTGCTGTTCCGCATCGACCCGGCGCCGTTCAAGGCCGACCTCGACAGCGCCCTGGCCAGCCTGCGCAAGGCCGAGGCCAATGCCTTCCAGGCCCGGTTGCAGGAGCAGCGCTACGCCCAGTTGATCGAAGACAAGGCCATCAGCGCCCAGGAATACGACAACGCCCGGGCCAATGCGCGCCAGACCGCCGCCGACGTGGCCGGCAACCAGGCCGCCGTGCAGCGGGCCCGGCTGAACCTGGGGTACGCCACCGTCACCGCGCCGATTTCCGGGCGGGTCGGCCGGGCCCTGGTGACCGAGGGCGCGCTGGTGGGCCAGAACGAGACCACGCCACTGGCGCTGATCCAGCAACTGGACCCGATCCACGCCGACCTCACCCAGTCGACCCGCGAGCTCAACGACCTGCGCCGGGCCTTCCGCGCCGGCCAGTTGCAGCAGGTCGGCCAGGACCAGGCCAAGGCCACGCTGATCCAGGACGACGGCAGCCTCTACCCGCTGCCGGGCAAGCTGCTGTTCGCCGATCTCAGCGTCGACCCGAGCACCGGCCAGATCATCCTGCGCAGCGAGTTCCCCAACCCGGACCTCGACCTGCTGCCCGGCAGCTTCATTCGCGTGCGCCTGGAACAGGCGGTGAACCGCCAGGGCATCAGCGTGCCGCAGCGCGCCATCCAGCGCGACAGCGCCGGCATCGCCCAGGTGCTGCTGGTGGACGCCGAGCAGCGGGTGGTGCAGCAGCCGGTGCAACTGGGCGCCGCGCAGCAGGACCGCTGGATCGTCACCGAAGGCCTCAAGGCCGGCGACCGTATCGTCGTCGAAGGCCTGCAGCACGCCCGTCCGGGTGAAAAAGTGCAGATCGACGACAGCCCCCTTCCCCTCGCCCAGACCGCTGGAACCCGATAGGAACCCCCATGCCGCAATTCTTTATCGACCGTCCGGTGTTCGCCTGGGTCGTCGCCCTGTTCATCCTGCTGGCGGGCGCACTCTCCATCCCGCAATTGCCGGTGGCGCAGTACCCCGATGTCGCACCGCCGAGCATCGAAATCTACGCCGTGTACCCGGGCGCCTCGGCGCAGACCGTGGACGAAAGCGTGGTCAGCCTGATCGAGGAAGAGCTCAACGGCGCCGACCACCTGCTGTATTTCTCCTCCCAGAGCAGCCTGGGCAGCGCCACCATCACCGCGACCTTCCAGCCGGGCACCAACCCGGAAATGGCCCAGGTCGACGTGCAGAACCGCCTCAAGGTGGTGGAGCCGCGCCTGCCGCAGGCCGTGACCCAGCAAGGCTTGCAGGTGGAGAAGGTGTCGGCCGGCTTCCTGCTGCTGATCACCCTCACCTCCAACGACGGCACGCTCGACGACACCGCGCTCAGCGACTACCTCGCGCGTAACGTGATGAACGAGATCCGCCGCCTGGACGGGGTCGGCAAGGCCCAGCTGTACGGCGCCGAGCGGGCCATGCGGGTTTGGATCGACCCGCAGAAGCTGATCGGCTTCAACCTGACCCCGGCGGACGTCAACGCGGCGATCGTCGCGCAGAACGCCCAGGTGTCGGCCGGCAGCATCGGCGACCTGCCGAACCGCTCGACCCAGGAAATCACCGCCACGGTGTTGGTCAAGGGCCAGCTGGCGACCCCGGAAGAGTTCGCCGACATCGTCCTGCGGGCCAATCCCGACGGCTCCACCGTGCGCATCGGCGACGTCGCGCGGGTGGAAGTCGGCAGCCAGGAATACCAGTTCTCCACGCGCCTCAACGGCAAGCCGTCCACCGCGGTGGGCGTGCAACTGTCGCCGGGGGCCAACGCCCTGCAGACCGCGACCCTGATCCGGGCGAAGATGGACGAGCTGTCGCGCTACTTCCCGGCCGGCGTGGAATACAAGATCCCCTACGACACCTCGCCCTTCGTCAAGGTCTCGATTACCAAGGTGGTCTACACCCTGGGCGAGGCCATGCTGCTGGTGTTCGCGGTGATGTTCCTGTTCCTGCAGAACATCCGCTACACCCTGATCCCGACCCTGGTGGTGCCGGTGGCGCTGATGGGCACCTTCGCCACCATGCTGGCGCTGGGCTTCTCGATCAACGTGCTGACCATGTTCGGCATGGTCCTGGCCATCGGCATCCTGGTGGACGACGCGATCGTGGTGGTGGAGAACGTCGAGCGGATCATGGCCACCGAGGGCCTGTCGCCCCGGGAAGCCACGCGCAAGGCGATGCGCCAGATCACCGGCGCCATCATCGGCATCACCCTGGTGCTGGTGGCGGTGTTCCTGCCGATGGCGTTCATGGCCGGCTCGGTGGGGGTCATCTACCAGCAGTTCTCGCTGTCGATGGCCACCTCGATCCTGTTCTCGGCCTTCCTCGCCCTGACCCTGACCCCGGCCCTGTGCGCCACCCTGCTCAAGCCGATCGCCAAGGGCGAGCACCACGAGAAAGGCGGCTTCTTCGGCTGGTTCAACCGGCGCTTCGAACACCTGAGCGACGGCTACCAGCGCTGGGTCGCCTATGCGCTGAAGCGCTGCGGCCGCTACCTGCTGGTGTACGGCGTGCTGCTGGTGGGCCTGGGCCTGCTGTTCAGCCGCCTGCCCTCCTCGTTCCTGCCGGTGGAAGACCAGGGCTACACCATCACCGATATCCAGCTGCCACCGGGCGCGAGCAAGAACCGCACGGTGCAGGTGGTGGAGCAGATCGAGGCGCACAACGCCAGCGAACCCGGGGTCGGCGACAGCACGGTAATCCTCGGCTTCAGCTTCTCCGGCAGCGGGCAGAACGCCGCGCTGGCGTTCACCACGCTCAAGGACTGGTCGCAGCGCGGCGGCGACGACTCGGCACAATCGATCGCCGACCGCGCCAACGCCGCCCTGGCCGACATCAAGGACGCGGTTTCCTACGCAGTGCTACCGCCGCCGGTGGACGGCCTGGGCACTTCCAGCGGCTTCGAGTTCCGCCTGCAGGACCGCGGCGGCCTCGGCCACGCCGCGCTGATGCAGGCCCGCACCGAGCTGCTGGCCGCCGCGGAAAAGAGCCCGATCCTCGCCAACGTGCGCGAAAGCGCGCTGGCCGAAGCGCCGCAGGTGCACCTGGAAGTCGACCGCAAGCAGGCCAACGCCCTGGGCGTGTCGTTCGCCGACATCGGCAACGTGCTGTCCACGGCGGTCGGCTCCAGCTACATCAACGACTTCCCCAACCAGGGGCGGATGCAACGGGTGGTGGTGCAGGCCGAAGGCGACCGCCGCAGCCAGGTCGAGGACCTGCTGAAGATCCATGTGCGCAACAACCTCGGCAAGATGGTGCCGCTCTCGGCCTTCGCCCAGGCGCGCTGGACCCAGGGGCCGACCCAGCTGACCCGCTACAACGGCTACCCGGCGGTGAGCATTTCCGGCGAACCGAGCCCGGGCCACAGCACCGGCGAGGCCATGGCCGAGATCGAGCGCCTGGTCAGCCAGTTGCCGACCGGCCTGGGCCAGGAATGGACCGGCCTGTCGCTGCAGGAACGCCTGTCCGGCAGCCAGGCGCCGCTGCTGATGGTGCTGTCGTTGCTGATCGTGTTCCTGTGCCTGGCAGCGCTGTACGAAAGCTGGTCGATTCCCACCTCGGTGCTGCTGGTGGTGCCGCTGGGGGTGCTCGGCGCGGTGCTGGCGGTGACCCTGCGCGGCATGCCCAACGACGTGTTCTTCAAGGTCGGGCTGATCACCATCATCGGTCTGTCGGCGAAGAACGCGATCCTGATCATCGAGTTCGCCAAGAGCCTGTACGACGAAGGCCACGACCTGGTGGACGCCACGGTGCAGGCCGCGCGCCTGCGCCTGCGGCCGATCGTCATGACCTCGCTGGCGTTCATCCTCGGCGTGGTGCCCCTGGCCATCGCCAGCGGCGCCAGCTCGGCCAGCCAGCAGGCCATCGGCACCGGGGTGATCGGCGGCATGATCACCGCGACCCTGGCGGTGGTGTTCGTGCCGGTGTTCTTCGTGGTGGTGATGAAGCTGGTCAAGCCGCGCAAGGCACCGGCAGCAGACACCGCTCTGTAGGAGCGAGCTTGCTCGCGATAGCCGCGCAGCGGCGGTGTGTCCGTCGCCTCGCGTTATCGTCGACGACTATCGCGAGCAAGCTTCGCTCCTACCGGGGGGCGGGGCCGCATGGCGCGGTGCGGCATGCTAAGGTTTGCCGCAAACCCGCCACCGCGAGCCACCATGTCCCTTCTCGTACGCACCCATCCCCGCCTGACCCTCGGCGCCCTGATCGGCCTGGCGGCAGGCATCCTGGCGCCGGCCGACGGCCTGGTCAGCAAGATCCTCGTTGGCTGGAACGCCGGGGTCTGGAGTTACCTGGCGCTGATCTTCTGGCTGACCCTGCGCTCGCGGGCCGACGATGTGAAACGCATCGCCGAAGTCGAGGACGAGAACGCCGGCCTGGTGCTGTTCCTGGTCTGCATCGCGGCCATCGCCAGCCTCGCGGCGATCACCTTCTCGCTGGCCGGCAGCAAGGACCTGGACCACGACCGGCGCCTGCTGCACTACGCCTTCACCGGCCTTACGGTAATCGGTTCCTGGCTGCTGATCGGGGTGATCTTCAGCGTGCACTACGCCCGCCTCTACTACACCTGGGACGGCAAGGAGCCGGCGCTGCGCTTCGCCGAGGGGCTGACCACTCCCAACTACTGGGACTTCCTGTATTTCTCCTTCACCATCGGCGTGGCGGTGCAGACCGCCGACGTCGGCGTCGCCACCCGCGAGCTGCGCAAGATCGTGCTGGCCCAGTCGCTGATCGGCTTTCTGTTCAACACCGCGATCCTCGGGTTTTCCATCAACATCGCCGCCGGGCTGTTCAGCTGATGCCGCACAAATGTTCTAGATCGGCCCCGGCCGGCGGGCGCTAACTGACGGTCCCGCCCTCGTCACGGATACTCCATGAACGCGCACAACTGGCTCGACCTGGCCCAGGACGCCGATACCGGCATCGAGACCCTGCGCGCCCATTTCACCGGCCATGCCTACGATCCGCACTGGCACGACAGCTACCTGGTGGGCGTGACCGAAGAAGGCGTGCAGCAATTCCACTGCCGGCGCGAGCGTTTTCACAGCACCCCGGGCAAGGTGTTCCTGCTCGAACCCGGGGAAATCCACGACGGCGACGCGCCCACCGAAGGCGGCTTCACCTACCGCATGCTGTACCTCGACCCGCAGTGGCTGGAGCGCGAGCTGAGCGCGCTGTTCGAGGAAGCGCCGGCCGACAGCCAGCTGAGTTTCGCCACCACCCTGGCCAGCGACCAGCGCCTGGCCCTGGCCACCAGCAATGCCTTCCACAGCCTGCACCACGGCGAGCTGCGCATCGTCCGCCAGAGCGCCATGGACCAGTTGCTCGACCAGCTCACCGGCCACCTGCACTGGCGCAAGCGTTACCACCAGGACCCGCGCCTGCCGCTGGTGGCGCACAAGGCCCGCGACTACCTGCACGCCCACGCCCAGCAGGACATCAGCCTGGACGAGCTGGGCGCGGCCTGTGGCGTCGACCGCTTCCGCCGGACCCGCGCCTTCAAGGCCGCCTATGGCCTGCCGCCCCACGCCTACCTGGTGCAATTGCGCCTGGCCAAGGCCCGGCGCCTGCTGGCCCGCGGCGAGGCGCCGGCCGAGGTGGCCATGGCCCTGGGGTTCGCCGACCAGAGCCACATGGGCCGCTGGTTCGTCCGCGCCTACGGCCTGACCCCGGCCGCCTATCGCAAGCGCTGCTCAAACCTTCCAGACGCCTGAACCGGCGCCGACGAAGATCGCCCTCATCGATCTTCACTGGAGCCTGCCCGCGATGTTGTCTTCCTTATCCACCCTGTTGCCCTTCCTGCTGTTCGCCTTCGTGGCCTCGATCACCCCGGGGCCGACCAATATCCTGGTGCTGAGCAACAGCGCCCGCCATGGTTTCAAGGCCGCGCTGCCGATCGTGCTCGGCGCCTGCGTGGCCGCCGCCGGCATTGTCATGCTGGTGGGCAGCGGCCTCGGCCGCACGCTGATGGAAGTACCCGGCCTGCCCAGCGTCATGCGCTGGGCCGGAGTGATCTGGCTCAGCTACCTGGCCTGGCAGATCTTCCGCGCCCCGGCGCCGTCCATCGATCCACAGGCCGATACCCGGCACCGACGCCTGGGCCTGCTCGGCGGCGCCAGCCTGCAACTGGTCAACCCCAAGACCTGGATGATGGCCCTGGTCGTGGTCAGCGTGTTCGCCGGCGATGGCAGCGCACACCAGGGCCAGGTGCTGTACCTGTCGCTGGTGTTTTTCCTGGTGTCCCTGCCCTGCCTCGGCACCTGGGCGCTGCTCGGCGCCGGCTCCGCCCGGCTGCTGCGCTCGCCGCTGGCCATGCAGCGTTTCAATCGGGGCATGGCGCTGTTGCTGCTGGCCTCCGCCTGGTTGAGCCTGTGGGCCTGAACCGAGTCGCCCCAGTGCAAGAGCCGGTCGCCTCAGGGCGCTTTCACAACGGTCTGCGTTACCTAAAGTGGTGGGCACGGCGCAACAAGACGCCGCTCCCGACAATAACGACCTGCCGGACGAGACCCTGTGATGAAAACCCTGTTCAAGCCTTGTCTCCCGTTTCTCTGCGGCGCCCTGCTGCTCGGCGCCAACGCCTGGGCCAGCGAGCCCGCCTCCTGCAAGACCGTGCGCATGGGCGTGGTCAACTGGACCGACGTCATCGCCACCAGCGGCATGGCCGACGTGCTGCTGACCGGCCTGGGCTACGACAGCAAACAGACCAGCGCCGTGCAGCAAATCATCTTCGCTGGTATCCGCGACAAGCGCCTGGACGTCTTCCTCGGCTACTGGCAACCGGCGATGGACAAGAACATCGCGCCGTTCCTCGAGGCCGGGCAGGTCAAGGTCCTGGATCAACCCAGCCTGGCCGACGCCCAGGCCACCCTCGCCGTGCCGGACTATGTCGCCGCCGCGGGCCTGAAGACCTTCGCCGACATCGCCCGCTTCAAGGAACAACTGGGCGGCAAGCTCTACGGCATCGAACCCGGCAGCGGCGCCAACACCACGATCAAGACCCTGATCGACACCGACCGTTTCGGCCTCAAGGGCTTCAAGCTGATCGAGTCCGGCGAAGCCGGTATGCTCGCGGCGGTGCAACGGGCGATCAACCGCAAGGAATTCGTGGTGTTCGTCGGCTGGACCCCGCACCCGATGAACATCAACATGAAAATCGCCTACCTGACCGGCAGCGAAGACGTCTACGGCCCCAACGAAGGCGCGGCCAAGGTGTCCACCGTCACCGCGCCGGACTACGCCGAGCGCTGCCCCAACGTCGACCGCCTGTTGCGCAACCTGACCTTCACCGCGGCCCAGGAAAGCCAGCTGATGGTGCCGATCATGGAACGCCAGACGCCCCGGGACGTGGCGCGGCAATGGCTGCGCGAGCACCCCGAGGACCTGCAACGCTGGCTGGCCGGGGTCAGCAGCTTCGACGGCAAGGATGGTGTGGCGGCCGTGCAGGCCAGCCTGAAATAGTGGCGTCCTGCCGATCTGATCGCGGGCAAGTCGGATCGCCGCCCGCTCGCTTCTACAGGATCACACTGCTTCTGTAGGAGCGAGGCTTGCCCGCGATGACGTCCTCCCCAACAACGGATATCCCCGGTCATGCGCCACTACCCCCTCTCCCCCGAACTCGCCGCCTTCGTCGCCAGGACCTTGAGCTTCACCAGCACCGACAGCAGCTTCAAGGGCCAGCGCGACAGCTACAACCGCATGTGCCGGGCCTTCACTGCGCCCCACCCCGACAACCTGCGGATCAGCGAATTGCAATTGGCCGGGGTGCCGGTGCGCGCCTATTGCCCCGCCCGCCCGATGCCCGCGCAGGGCTGGCCTTGCCTGCTGTACCTGCACGGCGGTGGCTGGGTGGTGGGCGACCTGGATTCCCATGACTTCATCACCGCCTACCTGGCGGCGCAGTTGCAGGTGCTGGTGGTTGCCGTGGATTACCGCCTGGCGCCGGAACACCCGTTTCCCGCCGCCTTAGACGATTGCCTGGCGGTGTGGCGGGCGCTGCAGGCCGGCGCCAGCCCTTTCGCCCTGGATCCGCGGCGCCAGCTGGTGATCGGCGACAGCGCCGGCGGCAACCTCGCCGCCGCCCTGTGCCTGGCCCTGCGCGATGCCGGCCAGCCCCTGCCCGCCGCCCAGGTGCTGCTGTATCCCGGCCTGGGCGGCGACACCGACCTGCCGTCGCGCCAGCAGTGCGCCGATGCGCCCCTGTTGGGCCGCGACGATGTGGAGGACTACCTGGCCCTGTACCTGCCGGCCCCGCACCGCCAGTCGCCCTACGCCCGGCCCTTGCTGGCCACGGATTTCAGCGGCCTGCCCGCGGCCTTTATCGCCCTGGCGCAGTTCGACCCGCTGCGCGACGACGGCGCCCTGTATCACCAGCGGCTGCTGGCCGCCGGCGGCCACAGCCAGCTGTACCCGGGCCTCGGCCTGGTGCATGGCTGCCTGCGGGCCCGGGGCCTGGCGGCAGAGGTCGATGCGCTGTACAGCGCCCTGCTCGGCTACCTGCGGCGCGCCCTCGAATAGATTCCATCCGAAACCGCATGGTCCTTATCGCGGGCAAGCCTCGCTCCTACATGAAGCCACCGCGCTCAGCGTAGGAGCGAGCGGGCGGCGATCCGACTTGCCCGCGATCACCTGCAACGCAGGTGCCAGACGCCTCGCTCCGCCAATAAAGGGTATCCCCGCCCAAGCACATGAGATTTTTTTCATCCCGCTCGCGCTGTTCGCGCTTGACGGCAACAGCGCTTTGCTGTTTCCTGAAACCGGTTTCAGCGATGCGTCAGAAGGTCGCACCTGCAACCGGATACACCCATAACAAGAACGCCAATAACCAGGTCGCTGCCCGTGAACAGTTTTTCCGCCGCCCAACGCAGCCGCGTCACCATGCTCGATGTCGCCGAGCGCGCCGGGGTCTCCAAGGCCAGCGTGTCGCGCTTCATCGGCGACGACCGCGCCCTGCTCTCCGACGCCACCGCCCAGCGTATCGAGCAGGCCATCAGCGAACTGGGCTATCGCCCGAACCAGATGGCCCGCGGCCTGAAGCGCGGGCGCACGCGCCTGATCGGCATGCTGGTGGCCGATATCCGCAACCCCTATTCGATTGCCGTGATGCACGGCGTGGAAACCGCCTGCCGCCAGCACGGCTACAGCCTGGTGGTGTGCAACACCGACCGCGACGACGAGCAGGAGCGCCAGCACCTGGCCAACCTGCGCTCGTACAACATCGAAGGCCTGATCGTGAACACCCTCGGCCATCACCTGGACGAGTTGCGCGAACTGCACCGGGAAATGCCCATGGTCCTGGTGGACCGCAAGGTCGAGCACCTGCACAGCGACCTGGTCGGCCTGGATAACGCGCAGGCCGTGCGCAGCGCCATCGAACATCTGCAAGAGCGCGGCTACCGCGATGTGCTGCTGGTCAGCGAACCCCACGACGGCACCAGCTCGCGGATCGAGCGCAGCGCCAGCTTCAAGGCGCAGATCGAGCAGCGCCCGGCCTTGCGCGGCGCGCAGGTGGAGACCGGCGCGGCGTTGACCCGGCAGTTGCAACAGTTCCTCGCCGCCCCCGGCCCCGGGCCGAAAGCCCTGTTCTGCGCCAACGGCGTCGCCGCCCTGGCCGCGACCCGGGCCTTGCGCGAGCTGGGCTGCCCGCTGTTCGACGAGATCGGCCTGATCGCCCTCGACGACCTCGACTGGTACCCGCTGGTGGGCGACGGCATCACGTCCCTTGCCCAACCCACCACACGGATCGGCGCCAGCGCCTTCGAGTGCCTGCTCAAGCGTTTGCGCGGCGACATCGAGCCGCTGCGGGTGCTGGACTTCGCCGCCGAGCTGATCGTGCGCGGTTCCACCCGCCAGCGCGGGGCTCCGTAACCACTGATCGACCCGCGAATCGCGGTGCTGTTGTAGCCGCTGCCAAGCACCAGCGAGGCTGCGATCGAGGCCGCAGGACTCGCCAGGCAGGCACCGCGTTTCCCCGGTTCCTGCGAGGAGGCAGATTTTGCGGCAACTGCGTTGCCGATCGCAGCCTCGCTGGTGCTCGGCAGCGGCTACAGGGAATCGCGGCGACAGGGAGCGCGCAGGCGTACAGACAGGAAGACGAGCTTCATTTTTTGGGGCTTTTTTTTGAGAAGAAATGAAACCGGTTTCAGAGGCCACAACAATGCATAGATCGCCTGTATCCATCAGCCTTTCCAGCTACGGCGCCGACTACGTGCGCGAGCAGGGCCAGGGCCGTTTCATCGAGGTGCTGGCCGCCGCCGGCGCGTCGCGCATCGAATGGCGCGAGGAACTGCTGACCGACGAAGACCCGGCCCAGCTGGCCGAGGCCGCCCGCGAGCAGCATCTGGAGAGTGTGTTTTCTTCGCCGCTGGAGCTTTGGGTGGCCGGGCGTGCCCACGCCAACCCGCTGCTGGAACAGGCGCTGCAACGGGCCCAGGCCTTCGGCGCGAAAAGCCTCAAGGTGTCGCTCGGCTATTTCACCGAGCACAACGACCTGCCTTACCTGGGGCTGCTGCTGGCGCGCTACCCGGTACAGCTGCTGGTGGAAAACGACCAGACCCTGCACGGCGGGCGCATCGAGCCCTTCCAGCGTTTCTTCGACGCGGTCGAGCGCCATGCCCTGCCGGTGCAGATGACCTTCGACATCGGCAACTGGCAGTGGCAGGACCAGTCCGCCTCCACCGCCGCGCGCCTGCTCGGCCGCCATGTCGGCTACGTGCACTGCAAGGCGGTGGCACGGCGGGCCGACGGCAAGCTGGTGGCGGTACCGCCGGGCATGACCGACCTGCATCTGTGGGAACAACTGCTGCGGCACATGACTCAAGGTATTACCCGGGCCGTGGAATACCCGCTGCAAGGCGCCGACCTGGTGCAGTTGACCCGCGAGCACGTCACCGCCCTCGCCCACCTCGGCCAGTCGCGACTGGAGAACGCTCATGCCTGAACTCGATATCCTGTCGTTCGGCGAAACCATGGCGATGTTCGTCGCCGAACAGAGCGGCGACCTGTCCCGGGTCGCGCATTTCCACAAACGCATCGCCGGCGCCGACAGCAACGTGGCCATCGGCCTGTCGCGCCTGGGCTTCAAGGTCGGCTGGCTGAGCCGGGTCGGCGCCGACTCCCTGGGCCGCTTCGTGGTCGACAGCCTGCAGGCCGAAGGCGTGGATTGCCGCTTCGTCGGCACCGACCCGCTGCACCCCACCGGCTTCCAGCTCAAGTCCCTGGAAGAACACGGCGACGATCCGCGGGTCGAGTACTTCCGCCGCGGCTCGGCGGCCAGCCACCTGAGCGTCGCCGACATCGCCCCCGAGCTGCTGCGCGCCCGCCACTTGCACGCCACCGGCATTCCACCGGCGCTGTCGGCCTCGGCCCGGGACCTGTCCCACAGCCTGATGAGCCGGATGCGCGCCGCTGGCCGCAGCCTGTCTTTCGACCCGAACCTGCGGCCCAGCCTGTGGGGCAGCGAAAAACTGATGATCCATGAAATCAACCGCCTGGCCGCGCTGGCCCACTGGGTCCTGCCGGGGCTCGCCGAGGGCCGGCTGCTGACCGGCTACGAAGACCCCGCCGACATCGCCGCCTTCTACCTGGACCAGGGCGTCGAGGCCGTGGTGATCAAGCTCGGCGCCCATGGCGCCTACTACCGCACCCAGCTGCACGACGGTTTCGTCGAGGCCGTGCCCGTGGCGCAGGTGGTCGACACCGTGGGCGCTGGAGACGGTTTTGCCGTCGGCCTGATCAGCGCCCTGCTGGAAAACCTCAGCATGGCCGAGGCCGTGCAGCGGGCGAACTGGGTCGGCAGCCGCGCGGTACAGAGCCGCGGCGACATGGAAGGCCTGCCGACCCGGGACGAATTGCCCATCGCCGCGCCGTCCGTCGCCAGCGCGCTCGCGATCAGCCCTTGAACCCGGACACCCACTGAACCACGCGTTACCTGCTGCGACAAAAACAACAAGCTCAGGAGCACCCTCATGCAAACGCTCAAACTCGCCACCCGCCGCTGGTGGTACATCATGCCCATCGTATTCATCACCTACAGCCTGGCGTACCTGGACCGCGCCAACTACGGGTTCGCCGCCGCCTCCGGGATGGCCGCTGACCTGATGATCACCCCCGGCCTGTCGTCGCTGCTCGGCGCCCTGTTCTTCCTCGGCTACTTCTTCTTCCAGGTGCCGGGGGCGATCTACGCGCAAAAGCACAGCGTGAAGAAACTGATCTTCGTCAGCCTGATCCTCTGGGGTGGCCTGGCCACGCTTACCGGCGTGGTGTCCAACGCCTGGATGCTGATCGGCATCCGCTTCATGCTCGGCGTGGTCGAGGCCGCGGTGATGCCGGCGATGCTGGTCTACCTGTGCCACTGGTTCACCCGCGCCGAACGCTCGCGGGCCAACACCTTCCTGATCCTCGGCAACCCGGTGACCATGCTCTGGATGTCGGTGGTCTCGGGGTACCTGGTGGAGCATTTCAGCTGGCGCTGGATGTTCATCATCGAAGGCCTGCCGGCGGTGATCTGGGCCTTTATCTGGTGGCGCCTGGCCGATGACCGGCCCAGCACCGCGAAATGGCTCGACGACCAGGAGAAACACGACCTGGAAAGCGCCCTGGCCGCCGAACAGGTGGGCATCAAGGCGGTGAAGAACTACGCCGAGGCGTTCCGCTCGCCCAAGGTGATCATCCTCGCCCTGCAGTTCTTCTGCTGGAGCATCGGGGTCTACGGCTTCGTGCTGTGGCTGCCGTCGATCCTCAAGCACGGCGCACAGATGGACATGGTCGAGGCCGGCTGGCTGTCGGCGCTGCCCTACCTGGCCGCGGTGATCGCCATGCTCGGGGTCTCCTGGGGCTCGGACCGACTGCAGAAACGCAAGCGCTTCGTCTGGCCGCCGCTGCTGGTCGCGTCCTTCGCCTTCTACGGCTCCTACCTGCTGGGCGCCGAGCACTTCTGGTGGTCCTACAGCCTGCTGGTGATCGCCGGTGCCTGCATGTACGCGCCCTATGGGCCGTTCTTCGCCATCGTCCCGGAGATCCTCCCGGCCAACGTCGCCGGTGGCGCCATGGCGCTGATCAACAGCATGGGCGCCCTGGGCTCGTTCGGCGGTTCGTACCTGGTGGGCTACCTGAACAGCGCCACCGGCTCGCCGGGCGCCTCTTACCTGCTGATGAGCGGCGCGTTGCTGCTGTCGGTGCTGCTGACCCTCTTCCTGCGCCCGGGCGCCAGCGACCGCAGCCGCCGCGCGCTGCCGGTCCGTCGCCGCCTGGCGCATCCCTGAATCGAACAAGGTGAACCCGATGAAAAAACAGGTCGTGCTGTACAAGAAACTCTCCCCGCCGCTGATGGCCCGCCTGCACGAACAGGCCGAGGTGACCCTGATCGAAGACCTCGGCGCCCAGGGCCTGGCCCGGCTGCGCGCCGCCCTGCCCAGCGCCCAGGGCCTGCTCGGCGCCAGCCTGCGCCTGGACGCCGAGCTGCTCGACCTGGCCCCGCGCCTGGAAGCCGTAGCCAGCGTCTCGGTGGGCGTCGACAACTACGACATCGACTACCTGACCCAGCGCGACATCCTGCTCAGCAACACCCCCGACGTGCTCACCGAGACCACCGCCGACACCGGCTTCGCGTTGATCCTGGCCAGCGCCCGGCGGGTGGTGGAGCTGGCCAACCTGGTGCGCTCCGGCCAGTGGAACCGCAATATCGGGCCGCTGCATTTCGGCAGCGACGTGCACGGCAAGACCCTGGGCATCATCGGCATGGGACGGATCGGCGAGGCCCTGGCCCAGCGCGGCCATTTCGGCTTCGGCATGCCGGTGATCTACCACAGCAACCGGCCGAAGCCGGCGGTGGAGCAACGCTTCGGCGCGCGCTACTGCGACCTGCCGGAGCTGCTGCGGCAGGCCGACTTCATCTGCCTGACCCTGCCGCTGACCGAGCAGACCCGGGGCCTGATCGGCCGCGACGAGTTCGCGCTGATGCGCCCGGAAAGCATCTTCATCAATATTTCCCGGGGCAAGGTGGTGGACGAACAGGCGCTGATCGAGGCCTTGCAGAAGCGGCAGATCCGCGCGGCCGGGCTGGACGTGTTCGAGCGCGAACCGCTGGGCCACGATTCGCCGCTGTTGCAGTTGAACAATGTGGTGGCGACCCCGCATATCGGCTCGGCCACGGTCGAGACCCGCGAGGCCATGGCCCGCTGCGCCGTCGACAACCTGCTGGCGGCCCTGGCCGGCCAGCGCCCGGCCAACCTGGTCAACCCCCAGGCCTGGGAGCGGCGTCAAACCACAGCCGGCCCCCTGTAGGAGCGAGGCTTGCCCGCGATGGACTTGAGAACGCCGCGTACCTCCAGTGGATACGCGTCTTCGTTAACGACCATCGCGGGCAAGCCTCGCTCCTACAGGTTCCGGGGTGATCGGCCGCAAGCGCAAGACCCCGATTGCCTGGGGCCTGCCAAAGTGGATTGAGGATGTCGGTCAGCGGTGTCGCTTCGGCGGCCGGCCTTCGAGCAGGTCCTGGGTGCACCGCACGATGCGCCGGCAGGCGTCGGCCAGGCGTTGTCGATCGACCACCAGGCCGATGCGGATGTGCCCCGCCGCACTGGGGCCGAAGGCCTCGCCGGCGAGTACCGAGACCCCGTGTTCCTCCAGCAACCGCTCGGCGAACTGCTGGGCGCCCAGGCCGGTTTCCCGCACATCGACCATCACGAACATGCCGCCGTCGGGACGAACCGGCTTGAGCCCGGCGCACTGGCCGAGCGTGTCGCACACCAGGTCGCGGCGCTGGCGATATTCCTCGCGCATCCGCGAAAGCTCCGGCAGCTCGGCGTCCAGCGCCACCACCGCGGCGTTCTGCACGAAGTCCGGCAGGCCGTACAACATGCACAGCGCCAGGTTGCTCAAGTGCCCGGCCAGGGCCTGCGGCGCCACCACCCAGCCGACCCGCCAGCCAGTCATGGCATGGGACTTGGACAAACTGTTGATGGTCGCCGTGCGCTCGGCCATGCCCGGCAGGCTGCCGGGGCTGACATGCTCGCCGTCGAACAGCAGGTCGCTGTAGACCTCGTCCGAGATCAGCCACAGGTCATGCTCGACGCACAGTCGCGCCAGAGCCTGCCAGGTGTCCCGCGACAGGCTGGCGCCGGAGGGATTGTTCGGGCTGTTGAGCATCAGCGCGCGGGTCCTGGGGGTGATGCGCGCGGCGACCGCGTCCGCCTCGACGCGAAAACCGTTCTCTGGACGCACCGGCACCGGCAGGACCTTGGCCCCGCAGGCGCCGAACACGCCTTCGTAGGTGACGTACATGGGCTCGGCCACCAGCACCTCGTCGCCGGGGTCGAGCAGGCACTGGGCCACGGAAAACACCGCGCACTGGGCGCCGGGCAGCACCACCACGTGCTCGGCGCCGACCGCCTGGCCAGTGCGGGCGCGATGCCGGGCGGCGATCCGGCTGCGCAACGAATGGTTGCCGCGCACTTCCGAATAATGGGTATCGCCGGCCAGCAGGCTATCGATGGCGGCCTGGACGATGGGCCTTGGGGTATCGAAGTCCGGGTCGCCGATGGTCAACAGCAACACATCGGCGCCCTGCTCGCGCAGTTCCAGCGCGCGGTAGTGGATTTGCCAGGCCGCGGCGCCTTCGCCGTCGATCCGTTGGGTCAGGGCTGAATAGCGCATCTCGTTCTCCTTCGGCACGCATTCCAACAACCCTAACTCAAATCACAAAGCGCGCCACCATCGCGTTCAGATCCACCGCCAGGCGCGACAGCTCATGGCTGGCGGCGCTGGTCTGGTTGGCCCCGGCGGCCGACTGGGTGGCCAGGTCGCGGATATTCACCAGGTTGCGGTCGACCTCGCGGGACACCTGCGCCTGTTCTTCCGAGGCACTGGCGATCACCAGGTTGCGCTCGTTGATCAGGTTGATCGATTCGGCGATCTGCTCCAGCGCCACGCCGGCGGCGCGGGCCATTTCCAGGGTGCTCTGGGTGCGCTGGTTGCTCTGCTGCATCGACTGCACCGCCTCGCCGGTGCCGTTCTGGATGCCGGCCACCATCTTCTCGATCTCCTGGGTCGACTGCGCGGTGCGATGGGCCAGGGCCCGCACTTCGTCGGCCACCACCGCGAAACCGCGCCCGGCCTCGCCGGCGCGGGCCGCCTCGATCGCCGCGTTGAGGGCCAGCAGGTTGGTCTGCTCGGCAATGGCGCGGATCACGTCCAGCACCTTGCCGATGTCCCGGCCTTGGCTGGCCAGGCCTTCGATCATCACCGAGGTGTTTTGCACGTCGTGGGTCATGGTCTGGATCGCGTCGACGGTCTCCACCACCCGGTCGCGCCCCTCGCGGGCAGCCTGGGTGGACTGGTGCGAGGCCTCGGAAGTCGACACCGCATTGCGCGCCACCTCCTCCACGGCCGCGGTCATCTCGTTGACGGCGGTGGCCGCCTGTTCGATTTCATTGTTCTGCTGCTGCAAGCCCCGAGACGCTTCCTCGGTGACCGCGCTGAGCTCTTCGGACGCCGAGGCCAGCTGGGTCGCCGAGCCGGAGATCTGCTCGATGGTCTTGCGCAGGCTGCGCTGCATTTCGCCCAGGGCGCCGAGCAGGCGGGCCGGTTCGTCCTTGCCGTCGACCTCGATGGCCTGGGTCAGGTTGCCCGCGGCGATGGTCTGCGCGGCGAGCACGGCGCGGTTCAACGGCGACACGATGCTGCGGGTCAGCAGCAACGCCAGCACCACCGTGAGCAGGGCCGCGATCACCGCGACCGCGACGATACCGGTAATGGCGCTGTGATAATTCTCGCCGGCCTCATCCGAGGCCTGGGTGGCCGCCACCTTGTTGATCGCCACCAGTTTGCTCAACTGCTCGCCCATCTGGTCGGTGCCTTCCTTGATCCGCGTATTGATCAGGGTGCGCAGCTCCTCGAGCTTGTTCTGCCGCGACAGTTCCATCATGTCGTTCTGCGCCTGCAGGTATTTATCCAGGGTGGCGGCGAAGGCCTTGTACACCACCGCCTCCTCGTCCCCCATCGGCAGCACGGCGTAGCTGGCCTGGGCCTGGCGCGCCTTGTCCACCAGGACGCCGATGCGCGTCTGCGCTTCCTGCAGGCCGGCCGGCTCGCGGTTGACCAGCACGCGGAACGAGAGAATCCGCAGGCGCAAGACGTTTTCGTTGAGGTCGCCGAGGAACCCTACGCTGGGCAGTTGGTTGCTTTCCATGTCCAGGGAGGCCTGGTGGATGACCGACATGCGATTGATGGCGAATGCACCCAGCGCGACGACCAGCAACGCGATGAACGCAAAACCGAGGAAAGCTCGAGGCGCGATATTCATATTACGTAGGGACATAGGATGACTCTCGGAGATTGAGGACTGCGGGCATCCATGCACCGGACCCTGCGACCGGCGGCGGCCTGGCAGGCGGGCCCCACTGTTGTTTTGGTCTGTGGGCCTAATAGCGATATCGGCAGCGCTTGAGCTTTGTTGCAGGCAAATGTGAAAAAATATTTCCGTATTGCGGAACTGTTTCACAGTTGCAACAGATTGCTGCCAGAGCCGCCGACCGCGGCGCCCCTGGCGGCCCGCCGCCCCCCTTTGAAAAGTGCAATTCATTCGCCGGAAAAGCCATTCAGTCGCCGCCCCGCCCTGCCCATCATTGGCCCCAGCCCCCGAGGCAACGCATAACAACAATGACTGGAGTGGATGATGAAACCCGAAGACTTCCGTGCCGAGACCAACCGCCCGCTGACCGGCGCCGAGTACCTGGCCAGCCTGCGCGACGATCGCGAAATCTACATTTATGGCGACCGGGTCAAGGACGTGACCCGCCATCCGGCCTTCCGCAACTCCGCCGCCTCCATGGCCCGCCTCTACGACGCCCTGCACGATCCCGCGACCCGGGACAAGCTGTGCTGGGACACCGACACCGGCAACGGCGGCTACACCCACAAGTTCTTCCGCTCGGCGAAAAGCGCCGACGAGTTGCGCCAGCAGCGCGACGCCATCGCCGAATGGTCGCGCCTGACCTACGGCTGGATGGGCCGCAGCCCCGACTACAAGGCCGCGTTCGGCAGCGCCCTGGGCGCCAATCCGGAGTTCTACGGCAAGTTCGAAGGCAACGCCCGCACCTGGTACAAGCGCATCCAGGAAGCCTGCCTGTACCTCAACCATGCCATCGTCAACCCGCCGATCGACCGCGACAAACCGGTGGACCAGGTCAAGGACGTGTTCATCTCGGTGGACGAGGAAGTCGCAGGCGGAATCATCGTCAGCGGCGCCAAGGTGGTGGCCACCAACTCGGCCCTGACCCACTACAACTTCGTCGGCCAGGGCTCGGCGCAACTGCTGGGGGACAACACCGACTTCGCCCTGATGTTCATCGCGCCGATGAACACCCGCGGCATGAAGCTGATCTGCCGCCCCTCCTACGAACTGCAGGCCGGCATGAGCGGTTCGCCGTTCGACTACCCGCTGTCCAGCCGCTTCGACGAGAACGACGCGATCCTGATCATGGACAAGGTGTTCATCCCCTGGGAAAACGTGCTGATCTACCGCGATTTCGAGCGCTGCCGCCAGTGGTTCCCGCAGGGCGGCTTCGGCCGGCTGTTCCCGATGCAGGGCTGTACCCGGCTGGCGGTCAAGCTCGACTTCATCACCGGGCTGCTGGTCAAGGCGTTGCAGTGCACCGGCTCCCTGGAATTTCGCGGGGTGCAGGCGCAGGTCGGCGAAGTGGTGGCCTGGCGCAACCTGTTCTGGTCGCTGACCGACGCCATGCACGGCAACGCCAGCGAATGGCTCAATGGCGCCTTCCTGCCCAGCGCCCAGGCCTTGCAGGCCTACCGCGTGCTGGCGCCCCAGGCCTACACCGACATCAAGAAAATCATCGAGCAGGTGGTGGCCAGCGGGCTGATCTACCTGCCATCCGGCTCCCGCGACCTCAAGGACCCGCAGCTCAACCAGTACCTGAGCACCTACTGCCGCGGCTCGGCGGGCATGGGCCACGAGGAGCGGATCAAGATCCTCAAGCTGCTGTGGGACGCCATCGGCACCGAGTTCGGCGGACGCCACGAGCTGTACGAGATCAACTACGCCGGCAGCCAGGACGAAATCCGCATGCAGTGCCTGCGCCACGCCCAGGCCAGCGGCTCGATGAAGGCCATGACCGAGCTGGTGGACCAGTGCCTTAGCGACTACGACCTCGACGGCTGGACGGTGCCGCACCTGACCAACCCGGACGACATCAACATGCTCGACCGTATCCGCCAGTAACCGTCGCCCCTGTGTAGGAGCGAAGCTTGCTCGCGATCAGCGCGTGAACGATAACGCCGTGTGACGGTTGGATCGCCGCTGTGCGGCTATCGCGAGCAAGCTTCGCTCCTACAAGGGACAGAGGCTACCCAATGAGGAGTTTCGTCATGCACCCGCTCGATCCCAAGCAACAGGCCTTCCGCGACGCCATGGCGCACATGACCGCGGCGGTCAACGTCATCACCAGCAACGGCCCGGCCGGGCGCTGCGGCATCACCGCCACCGCGGTCTGCTCGGTCACCGACAGCCCGCCCAGCCTGATGGTCTGCGTCAACCGCAACAGCGCCCTGAACCCGGTGTTCAAGCGTAACGGCCGGCTCTGCGTCAACGTGCTCTGCGGCGAACACGAAGAGGTCGCCCGGCATTTCGCCGGCATGACCGGGGTGGACATGGAGCAACGCTTCAGCCTGCACCCCTGGCGCGACGGCCAGGACGCCCTGCCGGTGCTCGACGGCGCCCTCGCCAGCCTCCAGGGACGCATCACCGAGGTGCAGGAAGTCGGCACCCATTCGGTGATGCTGGTGCAGCTGGACGAAATCTGCGTGCGCGAACACGGCGACTCGCTGGTGTATTTCAGCCGTGGTTTCCATCGGTTGCCACGGGCCGTCCGAGCGGCCTGACCGACCGCTCTTCCGCTGTTGTAGGAGCGAGGCTTGCCCGCGATAGCCGCGCAGCGGCGAGATACCTGCCAACGCGCGTTATCGTTGCAGATTTATCGCGGGCAAGCCTCGCTCCTACAGAAGCCGATTGCCCCGTCCCCCTTCATCCTGCATCTGTAGGATGGCGATCCCCCGCCAGGCCGGGGATACTCGTCCCCAGGCCCTGCCCACGTCCCCCGGACGTTCCGGTCCTTACCGACTCCGTGACGAAAACAATAAGAAAGTCGCACAGAGGAAGCTCCGATGAGCCGTCATGATCACCCCGCCCTGCTGCACGCCTTCAGCTCGCTGATCCTGGAATTGCAGCGCCTGGCGCAGCACCAGGACATCGAACACTTCCATGGCCATGCGCTGGACCGCATCGGCCGGTTGCTGCCCTTCGCCAGCGCCTGGTGGGGCCGCGCCGCGCTAATCGACGGCTTGCCGGAAGAACACAGCAGCTACCTGCACCGCCTGCCGCCCAGCTACCTGCCGGACTGGCAGTCGATCAAGCATATCGACGTCACCGTCGGCCGGGTCCATGCCCACCCGGGCCAGGCCGTGATAGTCGACATGCGCGACCCGGCCAATGGCCCCGGCCTGAACTGGCTCGGCGCGACCTACGGTATCGGCGAACTGCTGTGCGTGGTGTACATCGACCCGCAGACCCACCTCAGCGATCACCTGGCGCTGTACCGCGCCCCTGATGCCCCACGCTTCGATGCCGACGACTGCCTGCTGCTCAACAACCTGATGCTGCACCTGGTGGCGGCGGTCTCGGCGAACCAGATCCGCACCCTGGTGGCCATGCGCGAAACCCTCACCAGCCCGCGCAACCTGGCGCTGGCGGTGTGCGACCAGCACAGCACCCTGCATTGCGCCGAACGCGGTTTCGTCGACCTGCTGCTTGGCGAGTGGCCGGACTGGAGCGGCCCCTGCCTGCCCGTGGCCATGGCCGACGGCGGCTACGAGGGCCGGCACCTGCAGTTCGACGCCTCGCCGGTGGGCGACCTGTTCCTGCTCGCCGCCCGCAGCCGCCCGCTGCTGACGCAACTGAGCCCACGGGAAAACGACGTGGCCCTGGGCTTCGGCGAAGGCAAGACCTACAAGGAAATCGCCCGCGAACTGGGCCTGTCGCCGAACACCGTGCGCCATCACATCCGCGCCATCTACCACAAGCTCGGGGTCAGGGACAAAACCCGCATCGCCCATCTGCTGCACGCCCCGCCCGACTGACACTCGCTAGCCCCCAGCCCTGATTTTTGCGCTGTCGCTGTGACGGCCACGGGGCGCCTTTGCCCTTTTTTCAGCCACTGCCGCGTACCGGCGAGCCTTTCGCCGCACTCCTACTCCAAGAAGAGACGTTACGCCCATGACCAGAACCCTCGCCGCCCTGGCCTGCACCGGCACCCTGCTGAGCCTGGATGCCAGCGCCGCCGACCTCAACGCCCGCGATTTCTTCGGCGCGCCCCCAGGCACCAGCCTGGGCGTGCTGTACCTGCCGGCAACCCGCGCCGACGACTTCCACGGCCCCGCCGACAGCACCGGCAAGGCCGAGCTGAAGGTCAACGCCGTGGCCTATCGCCAGGTATTTTTCAGCGACCTCTGCGGCACCCTGTGCACGCCGCAGTTCATCCTGCCCTTCGCCGATATCGACGCCCGCCTGCCCGGCGCCAGCCGTCGCACCGGGGAAAGCGGCTTCGGCGACCCGCAGGTCGGCGGCACGCTGTTCTTCATCAATGACCCGGCCTCGCGCACCTACAGCGGCCTGCTGACCCTGATCACCCTGCCGGTCGGCGAATACCACGGCGACAACCCGGATGTGTCGCCGGGCGCCAACCGCTGGGGCGCGACCTTTGTCTACAACTACACCCAGGGCGTCGGCGAGAAGTGGGTACTGGAGGCCAACCTCGAAGCCCAGCTCTATGCCAAGAACGACGACTACCTGGGCAGCGACCTGAAACAGGACCCGCTGTACCGCCTGCAAGCCTTCGCCTCCTATGACTTCACCCCCGCCACCTACGGCGCCCTGCGGCTGATCCACGCCGACGGCGGCGAGCTGCGCATCGACGACCGGCGCATCGACGACACCCACAAGCGCTACACCCAGGTCGGCTTCGAGGTCGGCCACTGGCTGGACCCGCAGAACCAGCTGATGTTCGGCCTCTCGCAAAACGTCGCCACCCGCAACGGCTACCACGGCACCGATGCCTTGCTGCGTCTGGTCCACGTGTTCTGAAGCGCTTTTTCCGGAGCTATCCCATGAGCATCCAACCGCACCCCCTGACCGCCGAACAGCCGCTCAGCGCGTCGTCCCTGGCCCTGCTGGCGGCCATCGTGCTGTTCGCCGCCATTACCCCGACCCTCCTGATGACCGCCCCGGCAGTGGCCGCGCAACTGGCCAGCCAATGGCAGCTCGGCCCGGCGCGGATCGGCGATCTGTTCTCCACCGAACTGGGGGCCATGAGCCTGGCCACCCTGCCCGCGTTCTGGTGGCTCAAGCGCGTCGACTGGCGCCGCGCGGCGCTGCTGGCCGGGACGCTGTTCATCGTCGCCAACCTGCTGTCGATCTGGGCCCAGGACTACGGCTTGCTGCTGGCCCTGCGTTTTTGCAGCGCCCTGGCCGGCGGCTCGCTGATGATCATCTGCCTGTCCAGCGCCGCCTCCACCGCCAACCCCAGCCGGACCTACGGCCTGTGGGTCATGGGCCAACTGGTGGTCGGGGCGCTGGGCCTGGGCCTTCTGCCGCGGCTGTTCGAGCATTACGGCCTGGCGGCCTGTTACCTGCTGCTGGCCCTGCTGATGAGCCTGTGCCTGCCCCTGGCGCGCTGTTTTCCACCCGGCGCGCCCCTCTCGGACAGCAGCACGGCCCAGGCGCCGGCCGCGCCGCGAGGCAAGGCCCTGTGCGGGATCCTCGGCATCCTCGGGTTCTACATCAGCCTCAGCGGGGTCTGGACCTTTATCGGCTCGATCGGCGCCAAGGCCGGCATTTCCGCACAGGCCAGCGGCGAGTGGCTGGCCGTCGCCACGGTCATGGGCATCGTCGGCGCCGGCTGCACCTCGCTGATCGGCAACCGCCTGCCGCGCCGGCTGTTGCTGCTGCTCGGCTACGCCCTGCTGGCCGGCTCGGTGCTGTTGCTGCTGGGGGCGCCGACCCTGGCGCGCTTCGCCATCGCCGCCCTGGCCTTCAAGTTCACCTGGACCTTTCTCCTGCCGCTGATCCTCGCCTGCCTGGCCGACCTCGACCGCTCCGGCAAGCTGATGAACGCCTCCAACCTGGTGATCGGCGGCGGCCTGGCCATCGGCCCCGCGCTGGCTGGCCGGCTGATCGAACACAGCGGTGGCTTCCAGCCCCTGCTGATCGGCGGCGCCGGCCTGGCCCTGCTGTCGCTGGCCCTGATCCTCGGCTGCCGGCGCCCATCCTGAACCCCCTTTTCCCTGAAAATGGACAGACCCCATGACCCGTAAAACCGCGTTTTTCTTCGATGAATTGAGCCTCTGGCACAGCGCCGGGCCCCATGCCCTGACGCTGCCCGTCGGCGGCTGGGTGCAACCGCCCGCCGCGGCCGGGCACGCCGAATCGCCGGAAACCAAACGCCGCCTGAAAAGCCTGCTGGACGTCTCCGGCCTGACCCGCCAGCTGCACGTGCGCGGCGCCGCGCCCGCCAGCGACGCGGACCTGCTGCGGGTGCACAGTGCCGGCTACCTGCAACGCTTCAAGGCCCTGAGCGAGGCTGGTGGCGGCGAGCTCGGCCCGCAGGCGCCGATCGGCCCCGGCAGCTACGAGATCGCCCGGCTCTCCGCCGGCCTGGCCATCGCCGCGGTGGATACCGTGCTCGCCGGCGAGGCCGACAACGCCTACTCGCTGTCCCGCCCGCCGGGCCACCATTGCCTGGCCGACGGTGCCATGGGCTTCTGCTTCCTGGCCAATATCGCCATCGCCATCGAGGCGGCCAAGGCCAGGCGCGGCCTGGGCAAGGTCGCGGTGATCGACTGGGACGTGCACCACGGCAACGGCACCCAGTCGATCTTCGAGGAGCGCGGCGACGTGCTGACCATCTCCCTGCACCAGGACGGTTGCTTCCCGCCCGGCTACAGCGGCGAGCAGGACCGCGGCCGCGGCGCCGGGCTGGGGGCCAACCTCAATATCCCGCTGCTGCCCGGCAGCGGCCACGATGCCTACCTGCATGCCTTGCGACGCCTGGTGGTCCCGGCCCTGGAACGCTTCGAGCCGGAACTGATCGTCGTCGCCTGCGGCTACGACGCCAACGCGGTCGACCCGCTGGCGCGCATGCTGCTGCACAGCGACTCGTTCCGCGCCATGACCCGGCAACTGCGCGAAACCGCCGAGCGCTTGTGCCAGGGCCGCCTGGTGCTGGTGCATGAAGGCGGTTATTCCGAGGCCTATGTGCCCTTCTGCGGGCTGGCGACCGTGGAAGAACTGGCCGGCATCAGGACCGCGGTGACCGACCCGATGCTGGACTTCATCCAGCTCCAGCAGCCGAACCCGGCGTTCCAGGCGTTCCAGCGCCAGTTGCTCGATCGGCAGGCAGAGGCGTTGCAGGAGCCCGCGGTCGACGCTCGATTGCCCGCGATGGATTGACCTCGATAACGCGCAGTGGCTGGTACATCGCCGCTGCGCGGCTATCGCGAGCACGCTTAGCGCCTACATCGGATTGAGTGCCTGGGAGGCGCGCGCTTCGCTCGGGGTCAGGCCGTAATGGGCCTTGAACGCCCGGGCGAAGTGGGCCTGGCTGGCGAAGCCGTGGCGGTAGGCGATTTCGCCGATGTCCAGGCCCCGGCCCCGCGGGCTGCCCAGCAGGTCATGGGCCCGTTGCAGGCGCTGTTCCAGGATAAAGCGACTGGGCTGGGTGTCCTCCAGGGCGAACAGACGGCTCAGGTGCCGCACCGAGACGCCGGTTTGCGCGGCCACCCGCTCGCAGCTCAGGCCCGGGTCCGCCAGCTGTTCGCTGATGCACTGCTTGGCCGCGAGCAGATAGGACGCGCTCAGGGCATTGAGGCGCCGCTCGCCCGTCTGCCCGGCGATCAGGCTGCGCAACAGCTCGAACGCCTGGTTCTGGTAATCCTCGGCGTCCTGGCTCAACGGCTGCTGGAAAAACCCCCGCGTGCGCTCGCCCAGGGTGCGCGACAACAGGCGCTGCACGCCGCTTTGCCCGCCGATCTTCAGGGGGCGGTCGAAGCGCTTCAGGCAGCGCTCGGCGAACAGCGCCTGGGGAATGTCGAAAATGAACTGGCGCATCGGCCCGGAGAAGCCGAACAGGTAGGGTTTGTCGGTGCGGTAGACGATCAGCTCGCCCGGTTCGAGCAACTGGCAGGCGCCATCCTGATAGAAAAACGAGGCGCTGCCGGTGACGAAGGACACGAACACCGACTCCTTGGGCACCGTGCGGATCATCGAGTTGTCGCGCTCGACCACGTGTTCGTTGCCCTCGATCCGCGCCAGGCGCATGCCCGCCAGTTGCAGGTTGTCCTGGCTGGCGGCAAAACCGCTTTCACAAAAGGAGGTGCATTTGAGGCCGACCAGGGTGGACGCGTTGTAGTCCTCCCAGAAGGCCAGCCGCTGGTCCGGGGCCATGCCCTGGGTGCAGGCATGCCGGGTTTCGAGCAAGGCGCATGGAGACATTCTTATTCTTCTCATGGCAAGGGATGCGTGACCGGTCGGCAAGGCCGCGACCGGCTACCTGGCGCCGCGGAACCCGAGGGCCGCGGCTGTTCATTAACATATGAACCTTAGAGCCTGTCAACGCGAAATGCTTGGGGCACAAGACGACTGGCCGGGTAAATATCGTCCCTGAATCCTGTAGGAAAGCTCTCGTCCGATTCCGTCAACAATCCCGTCCGATTCGATAAAACCCCGCCGGCGCGCCACGCCTAAAGTCGCCTCGACTCCTACAAAAACCGAGAGGCCGACCATGCCCGAAGCTGCCCGCCGTGAATTCTGGAAAGACCTGCAACCGATCGCCAACTGCTTCAAGCCGGACGCCAAACCCGAGGTCTACCTGCCCGATGCCGCCACCGACGACCTGAAGCTGTACGTGCCCTTCACCGAAACCGTGTCCTCACGACCGCTGTGGATCTCGCCGAGCGAGAACCGCTGGTGCGACATCCTCATGGCCAGCAGCGCCGGGCTGGTGAACCGGCATTACCACCCGCACGAAGTGTTCGCCTACACCCTGTCCGGCAAATGGGGCTACCTGGAACACGACTGGACCGCCACCGCCGGCGACTTCGTCTACGAGACGCCGGGCGAAGGCCACACCCTGGTGGCCTACGAGCACGAGCAGCCGATGCGCGCGTTTTTCATCGTCAAGGGCCCGCTGATCTGGCTCGACGAACAGGGCGAGCCGGACGGCTATTTCGACGTGCATTCCTACATCGCCATGTGCCGCGCGCACTACGAAAAGATCGGCCTCGGCGCGGCCTACATCGACACGCTGTTTCGCTGAACGAACGCCTTTCACCTGTCCCTTCGCGGAGAACGACCATGGCTTACAACAACAATAAAGCCGGTTACGAGAACATCCTGCTGGGCGTGCTGTTCCTGACGTTCGGCTTCGTCTTTTTCGACCGCCTGGCCCTGTCCTTCCTGTTCCCCTTCATGGCGGACGAGCTGCAACTGAGCAACAGCCACCTGGGCATGCTGTCGTCGATCCTGGCCCTGGCCTGGGCGGTGTCCGGCGCGCTGGTCGGGGCCTGGTCGGACCGGCGCGGCAAGCGCAAGCCGCTGCTGATCGTCGCGGTGATCCTGTTTTCCCTGTGCTCGGCGCTGTCGGGGCTGGTCACGGGCTTTCTCAGCCTGCTGCTGTTCCGCGGCATCATGGGCCTGGCCGAAGGGCCGATCCTGCCGCTCTCGCAATCGCTGATGGTGGAGGCCTCCTCGCCCCATCGCCGGGGCCTGAACATGGGCCTGCTGCAAGGCTCGGCGGCCGGGCTGCTGGGCGCGGTGATCGGCCCGCCGGTGCTGATCGGCCTGGCCGAAGCCTACGGCTGGCGCCATGCCTTTATCGTCTCGCTGGTGCCCGGGCTGCTGATCGCCCTGCTGATCTGGCGCTACGTGCGCAACGATGCGCCGCGGGCGGCGGCCGCCCAGGACGAGTCCCGGGCCCCGGTCAAGCGCCTGGCGCTGCTGAAAAGCCGCAATATCGTGCTCTGCACCCTGATCAGTTGTGTGTTCCTCACCTGGTTCGTGATCCTGATCTCCTTCACTCCGACCTTCCTGGTCAAGGTCCGCGGCTACAGCCCGGCGAGCATGGGCACGGTGATGAGTTGCCTGGGCAGCGCCTGGGTGCTGTGGGGCTTCGGCGTAGCGGCGATTTCCGACCGCTTCGGCCGCCGCCCGACCCTGGTGCTGTTCTCCCTGGTCGCCGCCTGCTGCCCGATCGCCCTGCTCTACGCCGACAGCCCGCTGCTGATGGGCGCGCTGATGCTGCTGACCTACACGGGCCTGGGCTGCTTCACCCTGTTCATGGCGACCATCCCCGCGGAAACCGTGCCGCGTGAGGTCATGGCCACGGCGCTGGGCCTGATCATGGGCATTGGCGAACTGGTGGGCGGTTTCGTCTCGCCGACCATCGCCGGGTTCGCCGCCGACCGCTTCGGCCTGTCCATCGTCATGTGGATCTCCTGCGGCGGCGCCCTGCTGGCCGCGCTGCTGGCGCTGTTCCTCAAGGAAACCGCGCCGGCGGTGCTCGCCCGCCGGCACCGCGTCGAACCGTCCCCGTCCTCCGCCCTGCAAGGAAACCAGCCATGAAAGCATTGCGTTGGCATGCCGCCCGCGACCTGCGCCTCACCGACCTCTCGCTGCCCGAACCCGGCCCGGGCCAGGTGCTGGTGCAGGTGGCCTACTGCGGTATCTGCGGCAGCGACCTGCACGAATACGCCGACGGCCCGCACTCGATTCCGCAGCAGCAACCCCACCCGCTGTCCGGTTGCCGCGCACCCCTGACCCTGGGCCACGAGTTCTGCGGCCAGGTCCTGGCCATCGGCCCGGGCGTGGAGCAGGTGCAGGTCGGCAGCCGGGTGGCGGTGGAACCCGAATACCGCTGCGGCGACTGCCAGTACTGCCACGCCGGCCAGTACAACCTGTGCCAGTCCATGGGTTTTATCGGCCTGATGGGCGATGGCGGCTTCGCCGAGCAGGTGCTGGTGCCGGCCTACATGCTGCACCCGCTGCCGGACGCGGTGAGCTTCAAGCAGGCCGCGGTGCTGGAGCCGGCGGCGGTGGCCTTCCACGCGCTGAACCAGAGCCGCCTGATGGCCGGCGACAGCTGCGTGGTGTTCGGCCTCGGCCCCATCGGCCTGCTGCTGATCCTGCTGGCACGCCTGCGCGGCGTGGAACGGATCTTCGCCGTCGACCTCAGCCCGGAACGTAGGCGGCTGGCCCTGGATTTCGGCGCTCGGGAGGTGCTCGACGGCCGCGCCGCCGACCTGTCGCAGCGCCTGCAGGAACTGAGCGGTGGCGGGCTCGACACGGCCTTCGAGGCCGCCGGCAGCCAGCAGACCCTGGACCTCGCCCTGCACTCGCTGCGCAAGGGCGGCGAGGTGGTGCTGGTGGGCCTGATGGGCGAGGTCGGCTTCGATGCCTTTCACCTGGTCAATCGCGAATTGCGCCTGGTCGGCAGCGTCGGCTATCGCAACGCCTACCCGCCGCTGATCGAGCTGCTGGCCAGCGGCCGCCTGGACCTGACCCGCGCGGTGACCCGCTGCGTGACGCTGGAGCAGGCGGTGGAACACGGTTTCGAGGCGCTGCTACGGGACAAGGGCCAGATCAAGGTGCTGGTCAATCCCAACCCATCGCTGGCCAAGGCATGACCTGTAGCCGCTGCCGCAGGCTGCGATCGGCCCGAGGGAATATTGCGGTCAACGGCAGCGGCTACCGGCGCAACACCTGAACCACTCATTACAAAAACAACAAGAAACGAGTACCGACCATGAAAAGCACTGCCCTGTTGTGCCCGCTGCTGACTGCGGCCCTGTTCAGCCCCCTGTGCCAGGCCCAGGCCCCGGCGCCCAGCCGCGACGGCCCGCTGGCCGGGCTCGGCGAACGACTGGCCGGCTACGGCATCCAGCCCCATGCGCAGTTCTGGAGCCTGTCGATGAAGAACCTCGACACCGGCCCGCGCCCACACAGTTTCGGCAACAGCGGCGACCTGTTCGTCGGTGCCGACGTCGATCTGGAGACCCTCGCCGGCCTTGAGGGCGCGGCCGTTCATTTCGAGGAAACCTTCTTCATCCTCGACACCGCCACCGGCCAGCCGACCTCCCGCGCCTGGCAAGGCGCCGCCGGCAGCTATTTCGCCGGCGCGCCGATCCACAACGACATCACCAGCAACCAGCTGAGCCTGCTGACCTACCAGCAGACCTGGCTCGACGGCCGCCTCGACATGAGCCTGGGGCGCACCAACGCGCGGCGCTACTTCTATATCTACAACTGCGAAACCGTGGTCACCTGCAACGACCCGATCATCGATTCGTCCACCGGCATCCTGCCGCCGCCCTACGGCAGCTGGGGCGGCTACCTGAAGTACCAGGCGACGCCGGGCGTCTACCTGCATGCCGGCGCGTTCGAATCGAACCCGGTGGACTACCTGAAGAAACGCAAGGGCCTGGACTTCAGCACCGACGACGCCAGCGGCACCAGCCTGCTGCTGGGCATCGGCAGCCGGGACGACGGCGCCTACCGCGCCCGCTACGAACTCAACGGCTACTACAACACCGCCAACCAGTACGACCCGCTGACCGGGGCCAGCGAACACGGCACCGGCGGCGCCTTCTTCAAGTTCCAGCAAGGCTTCTGGCGCGCCGACGGCGGCCAGGGCACCGCGCCCCAGGCCCTGCTGGCGTTCGGCTCGCTGTCGCTGGCCGCCGACGACAAGCAGCCCTTCAGCCGTTTCGCCGAAATCGGCCTGACGTACCTCGCGCCTTTCGACCGGCCACAGGACAAGCTCAACCTCAAGGCCAGCTACCTGCGCCTGAACGAGCATCAATTGCGCTTCCAGCAACAGGCACGGATCGCCAACGGCGGCGACAGCCGCCTGGGCGAACGCAATGTCTACGCTATCGAGGCCAACGGCCACTTCGCCCTCGGCCGGCACCTGGCGCTCGAGCCCAGCGTCCAGTACCTGATCAACCCGGACAACTTCTACAACCCCGAGGCCCGCGAGTTGAGCGGCAATGGATTCGTCGTCGGCCTGCAAGTCATGTACGACGTCGGCGCGGCGCTCGGGCTGTGACCCCGCTTCTTACTGCCAATGAGGTATCTGCCATGACTGACTCCGTCCCGCGTTCATTCGACTACATCGTGGTCGGGGCCGGCTCGGCCGGTTGCGTGCTGGCCAACCGCCTGTCCGCCGACCCGACGCTCAGCGTCTGCCTGATCGAAGCCGGGCCCAGCGACCGCAGCCTGTTCCCCGGCGCCTACGTGCGCACGCCGGCGGGGATCATCCGCCTGATCGCCAACCCGAAGTGGAACTGGATGCATCAGTTCAGCGCCCAGGCCGCCAGTGGCGAGCGTCCCATCCCCTGCCCCCGCGGCCGGCTCTGGGGCGGCTCCAGCGCGATCAACGGGATGATCTACATCCGCGGCCACCGCAGCGACTACGACCGCTGGGCCGCGGCCGGCAACCAGGGCTGGAGCTACGACGAACTGCTGCCCTACTTCCTGCGCTCGGAACACTTCGAGCCCGGCGCCTCGCCGTGGCACGGCCAGGGCGGCGAACTCAACGTCGCCGTGCAACGCAGCCCGAGCCCGGTCAACGAGGTGTTCTACCAGGCGGCCCAGGAACTGGGCTGGCGCTACAACCCGGACTTCAACGGCGAGGAACAGGAAGGCTACGGTCCCTTCCACGTCACCCAGATCAACGGCGAACGTTGCAGCGCCGCGCGGGCGTTCCTGCACCCGGCGCTGACACGCCCCAACCTCTGCGTGTTGAGCTCGACCCTGACCCACCGCGTGCTGCTGGAGGGCAATCGCGCCTGTGGCGTCGAGGTCAGCCAGGACGGCCAGGTGTTCCGGCTACGGGCCCGGCGCGAGGTGATCCTCAGCGCCGGGGCCGTCAACTCGCCGCAGCTGTTGCTGCTGTCCGGCATCGGCCCGGCCGAGGAACTGCGGCGCCATGGCATCGCCCAGCGCCATGAACTGCCCGGGGTCGGCCACAACCTGCAGGACCACCAGGACGTGGTGCTGATGTACCGCTGCGACAGCGAGCTGACTTACGGGCTGTCGGCCAAGGGCCTGCTACCCCTGGCCCGCTCGCCCTGGCAGTACCTGGGGCGTCGCCGCGGCCCGCTGACCTCCAACACCGTGGAGTCCGGCGCCTTCCTGCGCCTGCGCCCCGAGGATGCCGCGCCGGAACTGGGCCTGATCGTCGCCCCGGCGCTGAAGAACCAGCCGCAGCGCCTGGTGCCGCTGGGCCATGGCGTGAGCCTGCATATCGCCGTGATGCACCCGCAAAGCCGGGGCCGGGTGCGTCTCAACTCCGCCGACCCGCACGACAAGCCGATCCTCGATAGCCACTTCCTCAGCCACCCGGAAGACCTGCGCAAACTGGTGGAAGGCGTGCGCCTGGTCCGCCGGCTGGCGGCCAGCCCGGCCTTCGCCCGACGCCTCAAGGGCGAGCTGGTGCCCGGCGCGCAGATCGAAAGCCAGGCGCAGATCGAACAGTGGATCCGCGACAGCCTCGGCACCGTGTTCCACCCGGTCGGCACCTGCAAGATGGGGCACGACGCCGACGCGGTGGTCGACGACCAGCTGCGGGTGCACGGCGTGCAGGGCCTGCGGGTGGCCGATGCGTCGATCATGCCGACCCTGACCACCGGCAACACCAACGCGGCGGCGATCATGATCGGCGAAAAGGCCGCGGACCTGCTGCTGGGCAAGCCGGCACTGACGATGCCAAGCGTTGCGCGCCTGCAAGAGCCGGTCTCCCACCTGGCCATTGGCTGAAACTCGAACGCGAGCTGCCCCCCTGTAGGAGCGAAGCTTGCTCGCGATGATCGTTAACGATGACGCGCACTACCTGGATATACACGGCGCTCTCGGGCTCATCGCGAGCAAGCTTCGCTCCTACAGGTAAAGGCATTGCCCCATAGATCGGTGCCTGGCTGGATTTTGCCGTTGCCCGGGCATATAGTTGCACGATACAACTATATGAGCATTCGCCATGTCCTCCCAATCGCCACTGGTGGATCAGATCCGCAACGCTTCGCGCAAGCTGGTGCGCGAGCTGGGCTTCATGGGCAACACGCTCGCCGGCTCGGACCTGCCGCCTTCGGCGGTGCATGCGCTGATCGAGCTCGACCTGTATGCCCCGCTCACCGCCGCCCAGTTGGGCAAGACCCTGAACCTGGAGAAATCCTCGGTCAGCCGCCTGCTGGCCAAGCTCATCGAGCGCGGCGATATCCAGGAAAGCCCCAGCCCCACCGATGCCCGGGAAAAGCACCTGGGCCTGACCGCCCAGGGGCGCAAGCAGGTCGCCGCCCTGCATGCCTTTGGCAGCGCCCAGGTGGAACAGGCGCTGCGCCTGCTGCCGTCCTTCGAACAAAACCGGGTCGTCGCGGGCCTGCGCGGTTACGGCCAGGCGCTGGAAGCCTGTCGCCTCGGCCAGCCGCGGATCGCCAGCGCCCTTCCCGCCGTGCAGCGTGGTTATCGGCCGGGCATGATCGGCCGCATCACCGAGCTGCACGCGCAGTACTACGCCCGCCTGGTGGGTTTCGGGCAGTTCTTCGAACAGCGCGTCGCGGCCGGGCTGGCGGAATTCAGCGCACGCCTGGACCAGCCCGACAACGGCATCTGGCTGGCGGTGCTGGACGAGCAGATCGTCGGCTCGATCGCCATCGATCTCGGCGGTGGTCCGGACCACGAGCAAACCGACCGGATCGCCCACCTGCGCTGGTTCATCCTCGACGAAGCGGCCCGCGGCACCGGCACCGGTCGCCTGCTGCTCGAGACGGCGCTGGCGCATTGCGACCGGGTCGGCGCGCGCTCCTGCTACCTGTGGACCTTCAGCGGCCTGGACGCCGCCCGGCACCTGTACGAAGCCTTCGGCTTCCAGCTGGTGGAAGAACAGCCCGCTGCACAATGGGGCAAGACCGTGCTGGAGCAACGTTTCGAGCGCCACCACCCGGACCCGGCCTGAAACGCCTCAGCGACCGGCCGGCGGCGCGATGCTCCACAGCCGCGGCCAATCCCCGGAGGACAGGCCATTGCAGGTCGGCATCTTGCGGTAGTCGCTGAGCTGGAAGGTCTCGCCGTCGAACAGCCATTGCGCGGTTTCACCGCAGTCACCGATGCCCCGGGCCAGGTAGTAAGTGCTCAGCACCCCGGTCTTGGGGTCGTAATGCGCGCCGCCCGAGCCATCTGCGTTGTCCATGGGCACGGCTTGCCGGTGCAACTCCTTCCACTGCGGCGGATCGCTGCGCGACCAACTGCTGATCTGGTAGTCGCAGGTGTAGGCCGCGCAATCGCTGAGCACCACCGTCAACGCCCGTTGCGCAGTCAGCGGATAGACCTCGACCTGCGGCTCGGCGGCCACATAGTCCTCATCGTCATTGGGGGTGGCCGGCGTGGCGAGTTTCGCCGCGGCCGCCGACAGGCGCGTGCGCTCGGCCTGCGTCAAGGCGGGCGCCCCCGGATAGGCCCGCAGCTGGGCCGGCAGCGGTCGCGCCGGCACCTCGCTGGCCGCCCGCGGGCCCGGACGCCACAACGCCGTTACCCCATCGACACGGCCCTGCACCGCGTCCATCAGCAACAGCGCGGCCGATAGGCCATTCAATGGCACCCAGGCCTCGTCGTTGCCCGCCAGCCTCAGTTCCGCGGCGTTGCGCAGGCGTTCCAGCCATTGCCGGGCCCGGGCCGGATCGGCAATTTCATAGCGGGTGACCTCGGTCTGCGCGCCTTTCTTTTCCGGCAGCAGCACCAGGGCCTCCAGCAGCGACGGTTCCAGCGGCTGGCCGTCGAGGCGCAACGCCGACAGCTCGGCGGGTTCGCCGCGCTGGTCCAGGCGTATCTCCAGGGGCCCGTCGGCGCCGGCACGCCGCTGGACATGCAGGGTCAGGGCGCTGTGCTGGATACCGTGCTCGCCGCTGGGGGCGCTCAGGGCGTGGCAGTTGCGCAGGTTGTCGCAACCGGTGATCCAGTCCTTGGTCTGGCGCAGCACGGGCACCTTTTCCACGGTGTTCTGGGCCAGTGCCTGGCCGGCGGCGCTCACCAGCAAGAGAGCGATCAGGGTGCGCTGCAACATGCGACTGTTCCTTGTCGGGCAAAAGACGCCGATTGTCCCACGTCCCGCCTCGCCCCTCACGGTTTTTCGCCGTCAGTCTGTGCGGTTTGCCGGGCCCTGGCGCGTCCGGTATTCCCCCGGCGTCATCTTCGCGTAGCGCTGGAAAAAGCGGCTGAAATACGCCGGGTCCTTGAACCCCAGCTGGTAGCAGATTTCATTCACGGAACTGGCGGTGAACAGCAGCAGGCGCTTGGACTCCTGCATCAGGCGCTCGTATACCAGGCGTTTCGACGGCAGGTCGGCGATGCGCCGGCAAACATCGTTCAGGCGCGCCTCGGTGACGCCGATCTGGCTGGCATAGTGCGCCAGCGGCCAATGCTCCAGGTACCGGGCTTCGATCAGTTCGTTGAAACGATGAAAGATCTGCAAATCCTCATGCCGCGCCGGGCGGGCCTTGAGGGGATTGGCCGAGAGCCGTAACAGGCTGATCAGGATCAACCGGGTCAGGGCCTCCAGCGCCGGCTCGCGCCCGGCACCCTGCCCCGCGGCTTCGTCCTGCAAGGCGTCGAACAGCAAGGCCAGGCGCCGTGCCTCGCCGGCGAACCCGGGTTCCAGGCGAGTCAGCGCGACACAGGCCGGGGCAATCTGCGGGCCGCTGGCCAGGCGGCTGTCGGCTTCGAGCAGTTCCCAGACCAGTTGCTGGCGCACGGTCAGCACATGGCCTTCGCTGTCGGCCTCGGTGACGAAGGAATGCGCGATGGTCGGCGGCGTCAGGAAGAACATCGGCCCCGATTCCAGGTACTGCTGGTCGTCGAGGTAGACCCGTACCGCCCCGCTCTTCACGTAGTGCACCTGGAAAAACCGGTCGTGCCGGTGCACCGGCATGTTGCGGCCGAAGAACCCGGCGAGGTTGCTCAGCTTGTCGTAGTGCACCCGGGAGTCGGCGTAGCGCTGGTCGTAGACCTGGCCGATGTTGATATTGGGGATCGGCTGGCGATCGCTCATAGCGGCAGTTCTCTTTTTATTTTCATCGCGGCGCTTTTTATTTTCGTCGCGGCAAGCCCCCGCATCCTGCGGGATTCGCGGCCTGCCCACCAGTGCCGGAACGACCGGGCGCGTGGGGGTCACGAGCGACGCTTGACGATCGTTAACATATTAAATATAACGTTAACACATTAACGAAATCACCTTGTCTTTCGCGATGCTCAGGAGAACCACAACAATGAGCCGTGCACTGCATGAAGTCGCCACCGGCACCCTGTTCGGCGTCGCGCTGAACTACCAGGGCCTGTTGCGCAGCCACCTGGAATCCTTCACCCAGCCGCCCTACCAGCAACCGCCGGTCAAGCCGGTGCTGTTCATCAAGACCCCCAACACGCGCAACGCCCATGGCGGCGCCGTGGTCTATCCGCGGGGTGTCGAGCGCCTGCAGCCGGGCCCGGCGCTGGGCGTGGTGATCGGCAAGGACGCCAGCCGGGTCAGCGCGGAAAACGCCCTGCAGCACGTCGCCGGCTACACCATCGTCAACGAATTCAGCCTGCCCGAGGACAGCTACTACCGCCCCGCCGTCAAGGCCAAATGCCGGGATGGCTTCTGCGCCTTCGGCCCGGAACTGGTGCCGGCGCAGCAGGTGCGCGATCCCCACGACCTGGAACTCAAGCTGTGGGTCAACGGCGAACTGCGCCAACGCAACAGCACCGCCAACCTGGTGCGCGGCATCCCCCAGCTGATCGCCGAAATCAGCGAATTCATGACCCTGCACCAGGGCGATGTGCTGATCACCGGCACCCCCGAAGGTCGCGTCGACGTCATGCCCGGCGACCGTATCGAAGTGGAGATCAGCGGCCTGGGCCGTCTCGCCAATCATGTTGTCGCCGAAATAGCCGCCGAATAAGGAGCCGCCATGAAACACGCCCGCATCCGTTATCAAGGCCAGGTCCACGAGGTCGTGGTCAATGCGCCCAACAGCGTGAAACTGGCCGATGGCCGCGTCCTCGCCGAGGACCAGGTCGAGTGGCTGCCACCGGCCACCGGCAGCATGTTCGCCCTGGGCCTGAACTACGCCGACCACGCCGCCGAACTGGCCTTCAAGCCGCCGACCGAGCCGCTGGCCTTCATCAAGTCCCCCGGCACCTACACCGGCCACAACCAGGTCACCTGGCGCCCGGACAACGTCGCCTACATGCACTACGAGTGCGAGCTGGTGGCGGTGATCGGCAAGACCGCGCGCAACGTCAAGCGCGCGGACGCCCTGGACTACCTGGCCGGCTACACGGTGTGCAACGACTATGCGATCCGCGACTACCTGGAAAACTACTACCGGCCCAACCTGCGGGTGAAGAACCGCGACGCCACCACGCCCGTCGGCCCATGGATAGTCGACGTGGCCGACGTGCCGCAGCCGAACGACCTCAAGCTGCGCACCTGGGTCAACGGCGAGCTGCGCCAGGAAGGCTCGACCCGCGACATGATCTTCGACATCCCCTACCTGATCGAATACCTGTCCAGCTTCATGACCCTGCAACCCGGCGACATGATCGCCACCGGCACCCCCGAGGGCCTGTCCGACGTGGTGCCGGGCGACGAGGTGGTGGTGGAGGTCGAGGGCGTCGGCCGGCTGGTCAACCGCATCGTCAGCGAGGCGGAATTCTTCGCCAGCAAGGCACCACACGACACGCAATCCGCGGCCAAGGAGCACGCATAAATGATCAAGCACTGGATCAACGGCCGCGAGGTCGAAAGCCAAGACGTCTTCACCAACTACAACCCGGCCACCGGCGAGGCGATCGGTGAAGTGGCCAGCGGCGGCGCCGGGGAAATCGCCCAGGCGGTGGCAGCGGCCAAGGACGCCTTTCCCAAGTGGGCCAACACCCCGGCCAGGGAGCGCGCGCGCCTGATGCGCAAGCTCGGCGAGCTGATCGACCAGAACGTGCCGCAGCTGGCGGAACTGGAAACCCTCGACACCGGCCTGCCGATCCACCAGACCCGCAACGTGCTGATCCCCCGCGCCTCGCACAACTTCGACTTCTTCGCCGAGGTCTGCACCCGCATGGATGGCCACAGCTATCCGGTGGACGACCAGATGCTCAACTACACCCTGTACCAGCCGGTCGGCGTGTGCGCCCTGGTGTCGCCGTGGAACGTGCCGTTCATGACCGCCACCTGGAAGACCGCACCGTGCCTGGCCCTGGGCAATACCGCGGTGCTGAAGATGAGCGAGCTGTCGCCGCTGACCGCCAACGAACTGGGGCGCCTGGCCCTCGAGGCGGGCATTCCGGCCGGCGTGCTGAACATCGTCCAGGGTTACGGCGCCACTGCCGGCGACGCCCTGGTGCGCCACCCCGACGTGCGCGCCATTTCCTTCACCGGCGGCACCGCCACCGGCAAGAAGATCATGCAGACCGCCGGGCTGAAGAAGTATTCGATGGAACTAGGCGGCAAGTCGCCGGTGCTGATCTTCGAAGACGCCGACCTGGAACGTGCCCTGGACGCCGCGTTGTTCACCATTTTCTCGCTCAACGGCGAACGCTGCACCGCCGGCAGCCGGATCTTCATCCAGGAAAGCGTCTACCCGCAGTTCGTCGCCGAGTTCGCCGCCCGTGCCAAACGGCTGATCGTCGGTGACCCGACCGATCCCAAGACCCAGGTCGGCTCGATGATTACCCAGGCCCACTACGACAAGGTCACCGGCTACATCAGGATCGGGATCGAAGAAGGCGCCACCCTGCTCGCCGGCGGCCTGGAACGCCCGGCCAACCTGCCGGCGCACCTCGCGCGCGGCCAGTTCATCCAGCCGACGGTGTTCGCCGACGTCAACAACCGGATGCGCATCGCCCAGGAAGAGATCTTCGGCCCGGTGGTCTGCCTGATCCCGTTCAAGGACGAAGCCGAGGCCCTGCAACTGGCCAACGACACCGAGTACGGCCTGGCCTCCTACATCTGGACCCAGGACATCGGCAAGGCCCATCGCCTGGCCCGCGGCATCGAGGCCGGGATGGTGTTCATCAACAGCCAGAACGTGCGCGACCTGCGCCAGCCGTTCGGCGGGGTCAAGGGCTCCGGCACCGGCCGCGAAGGCGGCGAGTACAGCTTCGAGGTGTTCGCCGAGATCAAGAACGTCTGTATTTCCATGGGTAGCCACCACATCCCGCGGTGGGGCGTATAAGGTTGCAAAATCCGCTGTGGCCGCGGGCAGCGGCCACAGAACAATAAGATGTTTCAGGAGAAGCACCATGGGCGAAGTCGTCATGGCCGCCAAGGTCTGCCACGTTCCATCGATGTACCTGTCCGAACTGCCGGGCAAGCACCACGGCTGTCGCGAAGCGGCGATCGCCGGGCACAAGGAAATCGCCCGCCGCGCCCGCGAGCTGGGGGCCGACACCGCCGTGGTGTTCGACGTCCACTGGCTGGTCAACAGCGGTTACCACATCAACAGCGGCGAACGTTTCAACGGCACCTACACCAGCAACGAACTGCCGCACTTCATCAAGAACATGGACTACGACTACGACGGCTGCCCCGCGCTGGGCGAGCTGATCGCCGCCGAGGCCAATGCCGCCGATGTGCGCACTCTGGCCCACAACATTCCCAGCCTGGAGCTGGAATACGGCACCCTGGTGCCGATGCGCTACATGCACATGGGGGTGCCGCCGGAGCAGCATTTCAAGGTGGTGTCCATCGCGGCCTGGTGCGCCTGGCACAAGCTCGAAGACAGCTTCACCTTCGGCGCTGCGGTACGCCGGGCCATCGAAAAGAGCGACCGCAAGGTCCTGGTGCTGGCCTCCGGCTCGCTGTCGCACCGTTTCTCCGACGATCGCGTGGCCGAGGCCAACATCCATAACTGGACCCGGGAATTCGACAAGCAGGTGGACCTGCGCGTGGTCGAGCTGTGGCAGCAGGGGCGCTTCCGCGAGTTCTGCTCGATGCTCCCGGACTACGCCGAGCACTGCTTCGGCGAGGGCCGGATGCACGACACCGCCATGCTCCTCGGCCTGCTCGGCGGCCCCGAATACAACCGCCCCGCCGAAATCGTCACACCGCCGTTCGGCAGTTCCGGCACCGGCCAGATCAACGCCATTTTTCCGCTTTAAAAGCAGCTGCAAGCTTCCAGCTACAAGCTGCAAGAAGACGTCAAGAGCAGCGGCGAGCAGCGAGCCCGAGCCACAGGAAATCCTTCTTGCGGCTTGTAGCTTGCCGCTGGCCACTGCCTCCACAGGAGGCCCCTATGCCGCATTTCATCGCCGAATACACCGACAACATCGAGCAGGCCGCCGACCTGCCAGGGCTGTTCGAGAAGGTCCACGACTACCTGGGAGCCAGCGGCGTGTTCCCGTTGGGCGGGATCCGCAGCCGCGGCGTGCGCCTGGACACCTGGCGCATGGCCGACGGCAAGCATGACTACGCCTTCGTCCACATGCGCCTGCAAGTCGGCGCCGGGCGCGACCTGGCTACCCGGCGCCAGGTCGCCGAAGGGCTGTTCGAGATCATCAAGGCGCACTTCGCCGCGCTCCAGGCCCAGCGCCTGCTGGCGCTGTCGTTCGAGATGAGCGAGCTGGATGCCGAGCTGAACTTCAAGCACAACAACGTGCATGCGTTCTTGAAGAGCCAGCAATGACCCGTCGTCGATCAGGCTGTCATCGCGAGCAAGCTTGCTCCTACAACGGCCGTCACTCGCCGCCTGTGCCTGCCTTCCAGCAGGAGCGAGCTTGCTCGCGATAGAGCGCAAGCTCGCCCGCCAACAAAAACAATAAAGAGACCCCGCCCATGTCCAGCCCGACCCTTGCCCTGTCCAGCGCCACGGAGGCCGACGACACCTATCGCCGGATCACCTGGCGGCTGATGCCCCTGCTGTTCACCTGCTACATCTTCGCCCACCTGGACCGCATCAATATCGGCTTCGCCAAGTTGCAGATGACCCAGGACCTGGGCTTCAGCGACAGCGTCTACGGCTTCGGCGCGGGCCTGTTCTTCATTGCCTACGCCTTGTTCGGCGTGCCCAGCAACCTGGCCCTGGACCGGGTCGGGCCGCGTCGCTGGATCGCCACCCTGATGGTGGTCTGGGGCCTGCTGTCCAGCGCCATGCTGCTGGTGGACAACGCCACCGGTTTCTACCTGTTGCGCTTTTTGCTGGGGGTGGCCGAAGCCGGGTTCTTCCCCGGCATTCTGGTGCTGCTCAATCGCTGGTTCCCGGCCAGCCGCCGGGGCCAGGTGACCGCGCTGTTCGCCATCGCCGTGCCGATGGCCGGGGTGATCGGCGGGCCGCTGTCGGGCTGGATTCTCGAAAGCTTCCACGACCTGGGCGGCCTGCGCGGCTGGCAATGGATGTTCCTGATCGAAGGCTTGCCCGTGGTATTCCTCGGCCTGGTGGTGCTCAAGGCCCTGCCGGAAAGCATCGACAGCGTCGACTGGCTCAGCGACCGGCAGAAGCAGCAGTTGCACGCGGCGCTGAGGCAGGAAGAACAGCACAAGCCGATCACCCGCTTCGCCGGTATTTTCCAGGACCGCCACGTCTGGCTGCTGGTGTGCATCTATTTCGCGGTGATGCTGGCGGTCAACACCATCGCCTTCTGGATGCCGACCCTGATCCACCACGCCGGCATCGCCCGCGACAGCCGCGTCGGCCTGCTCAGCGCCCTGCCATACCTGGCCGGCTGCCTGTTCATGATCGGCGTCGGCCGCTCTTCCGACCGCCTGCGCGAGCGCCGCTGGCACCTGAGCGTGCCGCTGCTGATGTCCAGCCTCGGCCTGGTCGCCGCCGGGCTGGCCCCGGACAACGCCTGGCTGGTGATGGCCGGCCTGCTGGTGGCCGGCATGGGCGCCAGCGCCGCGCTGCCGATGTTCTGGCAACTGCCGCCGGCCTTCCTCGCCAGCAACACCCAGGCCGCGGGAATCGCCCTGATCAGTTCGTTCGGCAGCATCGCCGCCTTCCTCGCGCCCTACCTGATCGGCGTGGTCCGCGACGCCACCCAGAGCGCCAGCCTGGCCCTGTATGCCCTGGCCCTGCTGATCGCCGGCGGTGCCTGGCTGGTGCTGCGGGTGCCGGCCCTTATCGTCAATCCCCAGGAGAAATAACCATGCTCAACACTTCGGACATCCAGCAGGCCGCCGCCCGCCTCGACGCCGCCGAACGCAACCGGGAGCAGATCGCCCAGCTGTCGCTGGAGTTTCCCGAGATAACCATCGAGGATGCCTACGCGATCCAGCGCAGCTGGGTGGAACACAAGATCCGCGCCGGGCGCAAGCTGGTCGGGCACAAGATCGGCCTGACCTCGCGCGCCATGCAAGTGTCGTCGAACATCACCGAGCCGGACTTCGGCGCCCTGCTCGACGACATGCTGTTCGAAGAAGGCAGCGATATCCCCTTCCAGCGCTTCATCGTGCCGCGGGTCGAGGTGGAGCTGGCGTTCATCCTCGGCAAGCCGCTCAAGGGCCCGAACTGCAGCTTGTTCGATGTGCTCGACGCCACCGAGTGGGTGATCCCGGCGCTGGAAATCATCGACGCGCGCATCCAGCAGGTCGACCCACGGACCCAGGCCACGCGCAAGGTGTTCGACACCATCTCCGACAACGCCGCCAACGCCGGGGTGGTCATGGGCGGCCGCGCCGTGCGCCCCGGTGACATCGACCTGCGCAAGGTGCCGGCGGTGCTCTATCGCAACGGTGTGATCGAGGAGTCCGGGGTGTCCGCGGCGGTGCTCAACCACCCGGCCAAGGGCGTGGCCTGGCTGGCCAACAAGCTGGCGGCGTATGACGTCGGCCTGGAGGCCGGGCAGATCATCCTTGGCGGCTCCTTCACCCGCCCGGTGGCCGCGCGCCCCGGCGATACCTTCCATGTCGACTACGACCAGCTCGGCAGCATCGCCTGCCGCTTTGTCTGAGGGGACGGTCATGCAACTGCCGATCAATCATTTCAAGCAACGCCTGCACCAGGGCACTCCGCAAATCGGCCTGTGGCTGGGCCTGGCCAATGCCTATTGCGCGGAGCTGGCGGCCAACGCCGGTTTCGACTGGCTGCTGCTGGACGGCGAACACGCGCCCAACGACCTCAACAGCCTGCTCGGCCAGTTGCAGGCCATCGCCCCCTACCCCGTGCAGGGGGTGATTCGCCCGCCCATTGGCGACACCGCGCTGATCAAGCAATTGCTCGACATCGGCGCTCAGACGCTGCTGGTGCCCATGGTCGAGAGCGTCGAGCAGGCGCGCCAGCTGGTACGGGCCATGCGGTATCCGCCGGCGGGCGTTCGCGGCGTTGGCAGCGCCCTGGCCCGGGCGTCGCGCTGGAACAGCATTCCCGGCTACCTGGACCAGGCCGACGAACAGATGTGCCTGCTGGTGCAGATCGAGAATCTCGAAGGCCTGGCCCACCTGGACGCCATCGCCGCGGTCGAGGGCGTCGACGGGGTTTTCATCGGCCCGGCCGACCTGAGCGCCTCGATGGGCCATCGCGGCAACCCGGGACACCCCGAGGTGCAGGCGGCCATCGAAGACGCCATCGCGCGGATCCGCAGGGCCGGCAAGGCGGCCGGCATCCTCAGCGCCGACCAGACCCTGGCCCGGCGCTATATCGAGCTGGGGGCGAACTTTGTCGCGGTGGGAGTGGACACCACGATCCTGATGAAGGGCCTGCAGGCCCTGCTGGGCCAATACAAAGACCTCGCCCCACCGCCCCCCAGCGGCGTCTACTGAGCCCTGTAACCCTGTAACCCCTGTAGCCGCTGCCGAGCGTTAGCGAAGCTGCGAACGACTGCGCAGCAGGCGCAAAACCTGACCATGCGTTATGCCTGGATAATCGCGTTAGCCCCGTTGCGGCCGCTACGTCGGAATGCCGCCCAGCCCGATCGCAGCCTCGCTAACGCTCGGCAGCGGCTACATCGGCCTTCCTTGTAGGAGCGAGGCTTGCCCGCGATGGCGCCAGATCAACCAACGCCTTTACCTAGACAGAACGCGGACCCAGGTTTTGCGGCAACTGCGTTGCCGATCGCAGCCTCGCTGGCGCTCGGCAGCGGCTACATCGGTCTTTGATGGCATCAGCCCCGACGTGCCGCCAAACGCCAGACCCGGGCGATATCCGCGGCTCGGTCGCGTAGCAGGCGCGGTGCCTCGGCGCAGGCCTGCTCCAGGGTCATTGGGCCGGCGGCCAGGGCAAAGGCCGCATCCACACCGTGCTCGTACATCTGCTCGTAGCCCTCGCCCAGGGTCCCGGCGATCACGATCACCGGCACCTGGTGTTGCCGGGCGATGCGCGCCACCCCGAACGGGGTCTTGCCGCGCAGGGTCTGGGCATCGAAACGGCCTTCGCCGGTGATCACCAGGTCCGCGCCTTGCACCGCCGCGGCCAGCCCCACCAGCTCGGCCACCACCTCCACGCCCGGGCGAAAGCGCGCATCGAGGAAAGCCTTGGCGGCGAATCCCAGGCCACCGGCGGCGCCACTGCCCGGCTCGTCGCGCACATCCTTGCCCAGTACCTGCGCGGCCTGGTCGGCGAACTGCCCCAGGGCCTGGTCCAGCTGCTGCACCTGCTGCGCCGAGGCGCCCTTCTGTGGGCCGAAAATCGCCGAGGCACCATGGGGGCCACACAGCGGGTTGTCGACGTCGGCGGCGATCTCGAAGCGGACCCCGGCCAGGCGCGGATCGAGCTGGCTCAGGTCAACCCGCGCCACCCGCGCCAGCGCCAGCCCACCGAGCGGCAGCGCCTGGCCTTGAGCGTCGAACAGACGCACCCCCAGGGCCTGCAAGGCGCCGCTGCCGGCGTCGTTGGTGGCGCTGCCACCGATGGCCAGGATCACCCGCTGCGCGCCGGCGTCCAGGGCCGCGCGGATCAGCTCGCCGGTGCCGAAGGTGCTGCTGGCGCAGGCATCGCGCTGGCCCGGCGGAACCAGTTGCAGGCCGCTGGCTTCGGCCATTTCGATGATCGCGGTGTGGCTCTGCGGCAGCCAGCCCCAGCGCGCGTCCACCGGCGCGCCCAGCGGCCCCTGGACCCGGGTGCTGCGCAACTGGCCATCGCAGGCGTCGAGGATCGATTCCACCGTACCCTCGCCACCGTCCGCCATCGGGCACTGCACCAGCTGCGCGTCCGGCCATACCCGCGCCAGCCCGTCGGCGATGGCGGCGGCCACGCCGGAGGCGCTCAGGCTGTCCTTGAAGGAGTCGGGGGCGATGATGATTTTCATGGGCTATCTCCGGTTCTTGTGGCGCCCATGCTGCCAGTTGGCCGCGACCATGACCCCGGTCGGCTGCACAAGTGCGGGGCGGCTTTATTGTTCATTTCCACAATAGCCTCCCCGTCCACGCCTGTAGCCGCTGTCGAGCGCCAGCGAGGCTGCGCACGACCGCGAAGCGGTCGCAGAACCGCGCCACGCCGATCGACAGACAGGCTGCGGTGCCCGGGTTTCTTTGCGGCTGCGTTGCAGCCGATCGCAGCCTCGCCGGGGCTCGGCAGCGGCTACAGGTCATTCGGTGCCCTGCGGCAACAACTGCACACCGAGGTACAGCGCCAGCATGCCGTCGAGCTTGAGCGGGTCGACGCCGCTGAGTTCGGCGATGCGCTCCATGCGGTAGCGCAGGCTGTTGCGATGGATGCCCAGGGCCTCGGCGCAGGCCTGGCTCTGGCCGTCGTGCTCGCACCAGCTGCGCAGGGTCGCCAGCAACTGGCCGTTGCCGTCCTTGGCCATGACCTTGCGCAAAGGGTTGAGCAACTCGTCCAGGGCATCGTCGTTGCGATGGCGCCAGAGCATCACCGGCAGACGGAACCGATTGAGGGTCAGCAGCCGCGACCGAGGCAGCACGTCACGGCCATACGCCAGCAGGTCGCCGACCCGCCGGTAGCAACGGCGCAGCCCCGCCAGCCCGTCGGCCTGCCCGCCCACGGCGACGCGCAGGATGTTCCAGCCCAGGCTGTCGAGCTTTTCCAGCAGCCGCGGGTTATCCACGCTCAAGGTCGCCGGCCGGCACCAGAGCAACGAGGACTTGGCCGAGCTGACGCACCAGCTGTCCGGGTAACGGGACATCAGCCAGGTACTCAAGGCCTCGACGGTCTGCGCCGCGCCCTCCCGATCCTGGCCCAGCTCGAACAGATAAGGCGTGCGCGGCAGTTGCGGCTTGAGGCCCATCTGCTGCGCCTCGTCCACCAGCCGCGGCGAGTCGCCGCTGTCGCTGAGCAACAGCGCCAGCAGGTCGTCGCAGCGCTGGCGGCGCCATTGCTGGTCGGCCTGCTGGTGGCGCTGGCCCACCAGCATCTCGGCGGTCATGCGCACCAGCTCGGCATAGGTGCGCAGCTGTTCCGGCTCGCCGGTGATGCCCAGCACGCCGATCAGGCGCTGGTCGTGCAACAGCGGCAGGTTGATTCCCGGCTGCACGCCCTTGAGGTGCTTGGCGGTCTGCGCGTCGATTTCCACCACCCGACCGTTGGCCAGCACCAGCTGCGCGCCTTCGTGGCGGGTGTTGATCCGCTCGGGCTCGCCACTGCCGAGGATCAGGCCCTGGCTGTCCATGACGTTGACGTTGTAGGGCAGGATCGCCATCGTCCGGTCGACGATATCCTGCGCCAGGTCATGATCGAGTTCGAACATAGCGACGGGTTCCTGAGAAAGCGGGTTCGGAGACGGCGACCGGGGGCTTGTTCACCGGCACAGGGGATGTCGGCAAACCCTGTGCGCCGGCACAAAGACAGCGGCCCATGGGGTGACCGAGACTCTCGGGGCGGTCAACGTTACCCTTGCACCGCGAAAAATCATAATAAAGAGAGACACGCCATGTCACAGAGCGCCGCTGCCACCCTGGCCACCGATGACGACAAGAACGCCGTCTACAAGCGCATCACCCTGCGCCTGATCCCCTTCATCTTCATCTGCTACCTGTTCAACTACCTCGACCGGGTGAACGTCGGCTTCGCCAAGCTGCAGATGCTCGATGCCCTGAAATTCAGCGAAACCGTGTACGGCCTGGGCGCCGGGATCTTCTTCATCGGCTACGTGCTGTGCGGCGTGCCGAGCAACCTGGCGCTGAACAAGTTCGGTCCACGGCGCTGGATCGCGCTGATGATGATCGCCTGGGGCACGCTGTCGACCTGCCTGCTGTTCGTCACCACGCCGACCCAGTTCTACACCCTGCGCCTGTTCACCGGTGCCGCCGAGGCCGGCTTCTTCCCCGGCGTGGTGCTGTACCTCTCGCAGTGGTTCCCGAGCTTCCGTCGCGGTCGCATCATGGCCCTGTTCATGTCGGCGATCCCGGTCTCCGGCCTGCTCGGCAGCCCGTTTTCCGGCTGGATCCTCAACCACTTCGCCGCGGGCCAGGGCGGCATGGCCGGCTGGCAGTGGATGTTCCTGCTACAGGGCATCCCCACCGTGCTGCTGGGCGTCCTCGCCTACTTCCTGCTCAATGACAACTTCGCCCATGCCAAGTGGCTGAGCCCCCGCGAGCGCGCCCTGCTCGAAGCCGACCAGGCCGAAGACGCCGCGAACAAGCCGCGCACCACCGGCGACTCCCTGGCGGCGGTGTTCAAGAACCCGGCCATCTGGGCCTTCGGCCTGATCTACTTCTGCATCCAGAGCGGCGTGTACGCCATCAACTTCTGGCTGCCGTCGATCATCAAGAACCTGGGTTTCAGCGACAACCTGGTGATCGGCTGGCTCAGCGCCATTCCCTATCTGCTGGCCGCGCTGTTCATGCTGATGGTGGGCCGCTCGGCCGACCTGCGCCAGGAGCGCCGCTGGCACCTTGTAGTGCCGATGCTGATGGGCGCCATCGGCCTGGTGATCGCGGTCAACTTCGCCGCCAACCCGACCCTCGCCATCCTCGGCCTGACCCTCGCCACCATGGGCGCCCTCACCGGCCTGCCGATGTTCTGGCCGGTGCCCACCGCGCTGCTCAGCGCCGGCGCCGCCGCGGGTGGCCTGGCGCTGATCAACTCCATGGGCCAGATGGCCGGCTTCCTCAGCCCCTACATCGTCGGCTGGGTCAAGGACAGCACCGGCTCCACCGACGCCGCGCTCTACCTGCTGGCGGCGGTGATAGTCGCCGGCAGCCTGCTGGCCCTGCGCATGACCCGCAGCCTGAAGCGCTGAGCCACGCCCCAAGACCGCCCGGGTCCGCGCCTTGCGGGCCCGGCTTCCCGGGACAGGCCGGGGCCCTGTCAACACCGCGCTACAAAAAGCAACACCGCGCCGCAACGGCTCCGTGGTATATCGGACAGACATCCGGCCGCGCCGACCTTGCATGGGCTGGATCGATTGACGACTCCCTCGCAGACCTCACCGACGGAAGCCCCATACGATCATGACCGCGCCCCTTTCCCTCACCCGCCTGAGCGACATCCAGGCCCTGGAACGACAACAGCCCCTGGCCTCGCGCAACCTGCCCGCCAGCACCTACGAGCTGCTGCAGCGGGCGGCCAGCCGCTTCGGCGAGCGCACCGCCCTGACCTTCCTGGCCCAGGGCAGCCTCCAGGACCAGCCCTGGAACATCAGCTATGCCGAGCTGTTCGCCCAGGTCACCCGCACGGCCAACGCCCTGCACCGGCTGGGCATCCGCCCGGGCAAGGCGGTGTCGTTCCTGCTGCCCAACCTGCCGCAGACCCATTACGTGATCTGGGGTGGCGAAGCCGCGGGCATCGTCAACGCGATCAACCCGCTGCTGGAACCCGAGCACATCGCCGAGCTGGTCCGCGCCTCGGGCACCACGGTGCTGGTGACCCTGGCGCCCTTCCCCGGCACCGACCTCTGGCAGAAGGTCGCCCACCTGCGCGAGCGCCTGCCGGAGCTGGAAGCCATCGTCACCATCGACCTGGCCAACCTGCTGCCCGAGCCGCAACGCAGTGCGCTGCGGAGCCAGCGCCCGGCCCTGCCGGAAGACGTGCTGGACTTCGACAGCCTGCTCGCCGCCTGCCCCGCCGACCACCTGGAAAGCGGCCGGGTGATAGCACCGGACGACATCGCCTCGTACTTCCACACCGGCGGCACCACCGGCACGCCGAAACTGGCGCCCCACAGCCACCTCAATGAAGTGGCGATGGCCGAGATCATCGGCCTGCATGGCGACTACGACAGCCACGACGTACTGCTCTGCGGGCTGCCGCTGTTCCACGTCAACGGCGTGATACTGACCGGCCTGGCCGCCTTCCACCGCGGCGCCCGGGTGCTGCTGGCCGGGGCCCAGGGTTATCGCAACCCGACGCTGATCAAGGAGTTCTGGCAGATCGTGGAACGCTATCGCGTCAGTTGCTTCAGCGGCGTGCCGACCATCTACGCGGCGCTGCTGCAAGTGCCCAACGACGGCATCGACGTCTCCAGCCTGCGCTTCGCCGTGTGCGGCGCAGCGCCGATGCCGGTGGAGCTGATCCGCCAGTTCGAGGCCCGCTCGGGGCTGAAAATCATCGAAGGTTATGGCCTTACCGAAGGCACCTGCGCCACCAGTTGCAACCCGCAGGAGGGCGAGCGTCGCCCCGGCTCCATCGGCCTGCGCCTGCCGTACTGCGAGGTGCGGATCGCCGTGCTCGACGACGACGGCCAGTACCTGCGCGAGGCCGCCACCGACGAGCCCGGCAATGTCTGCCTGCGCGGCCCGACGGTGTTCAAGGGCTATTTGCAGGCCGACAAGAACCAGGGCCTGTGGCTGGACGGCGACTGGTTCAACACCGGCGACCTGGGGCGCATCGACCGTGACGGCTACATCTGGCTGACCGGGCGCAGCAAGGACCTGATCATCCGCGGCGGCCACAACATCGACCCGCAGATGATCGAGGAAGCCCTGCATCGCCATCCGGCCGTGGCCATGGCCGCAGCGGTGGGCAAGCCGGACCTCAAGGCCGGCGAGCTACCGGTGGCATACGTCCAGCTCAAGGCCGGCGCCAGCGCCGATGCGGCCGAGTTGCTGGAACATGCCACGCGCCATATCCACGAACGTGCGGCGCTGCCCAAGGACATCTGGCTGCTCGAACAGCTGCCGCTGACCGCCGTGGGCAAGACCTTCAAGCCGGCCTTGCGCCTGGATGCCATTCGCCGGGTGTTCGAGGAAGAGGTCCGGCAGGTGGCCGACGGTATCCGCGTCGAAGCGCTCAGCGACGAGCGCCATGGACACCGGGTGGACATCCATGTGCCCGGCCTGGACGCGTCCCGCCGCGCCGCCCTGGAGCAGCGCCTGGGCGGCTACGCAGTGCGCTACCAGTTGCATCCGGCCTGAAGCGCCGGCGGCCCCGGCCAGCGGGGTCGCCTGTGGCCGCTGCCGCCGGTTTCATCGGTGCGGCGCGGCCATTTTCAGTCAGGCGCGGGCATGTTTTCAGTCAGGCGCGGCTATGTGCTCAATCAGGCGCGGCTACGTTTTCACGTCAGGCGCGCCGCTACCCGCCTCATAGCCATATCCCGCCTCCAGCTCGGCGTCCGCCGGCGCATCCAGTTCCAGCACCAGGCCACCGGGGATCCGCACGAAGATCTGCCAGATACCGTCCTGCGGCACCCGTGCCACCTGGTGCGGCAGGCCGCTGGCACGGACCCGCTGCAACACCTGGGCGGCATCCTCCGCGGTCCTGAAGGCAATGTGGCCGAGCGTGGTCTCGCCGGACCTCGGTTGTTCGATGACGTGCACCAGGGCCTGGGTGTCCTGGTACAACCAGCGCCCGGGAAAGGGAAACGGCGGCCGCCGGCCGGCCTCCAGCCCGAGCAAGGCCTGGAACGCCCGCTGCAAGGCATCGCCTTCGGCGGTGTTGAACGCCAGATGATCGAAATGCCAGGTCATGACACACCTCCGCCACTCGCCCAGGCGGTCCCAGCCGAGAAGAAAATCCTCGATGCTTTCATCACGTCACTCCAGTGAGATGGATACGACTGCATATTCCCAGCTTGATAATCGAGGAAAAATCCCGGTAAAACGCAAAGATCTTTAAAGGAATTTTAGCAATGAGCTCGATTCTCGACCTTGAGGTCTTCGTCCGCACCGCCGACTCCGGGAGCATTTCCGCCGCCGCCCGCAGCCTGGAACTGACCCCGGCCGCCGCCAGCATCGCCCTCAAGCGCCTGGAAACCCGCCTGGGCATGCGCCTGCTGGCGCGTTCGACCCGCAGCATGCGCCTCACCGAGGAAGGCCGGCGCTACCTGGACAACGTGCGCGTGGCACTGGCCGCCCTCGCGGAAGGCGAGCAGGCCCTGAAGCAGCAGAGCCAGGGCCTCAGTGGTGTGCTGCAACTGGCGGCGCCGTCGGATTTCGGGCGCAACCTGCTGTTACCGTGGCTGGACGATTTCAAGCGCGAACACCCGCATATCCGCCTGCAACTCTTGCTCAACGACCGCCACAGCGACCTGTTCCGCGAGACCGTGGACATCGCCCTGCGCTTCGGCGTGCCCGGCGACTCCAGCCTGGTGGCCCTGCCGATCCTGCCCCGGCATCACCGCCTGGCCTGCGCCAGCCCCGATTACCTGGCGCGCCACGGCACCCCACGGACACCCGCCGAACTGAGCCAGCACAGCGCGCTGATCTACCTGCGCCATGGCCGGCCCTACAACAACTGGCACTTCAGCCGCGATGGCGAGACGCTGGAGGTCCCGGTGCGCGGCGACTACCTCAGCGACGATGGCGAAGTGGCGCGGCGCTGGGCCCTGGCGGGCCACGGCATCGTCTACAAGGCCTGGCTCGACGTCGCCGGCGACCTCCAGGCCGGGCGCCTGGTGCCCCTGTTCGACGACTGGCGGGGTGAAAGCGCACCGCTCAACCTGCTGTGCCCGCACCGCCTGCAAGTCTCGGAGCGAGTGAAGGCGCTGCAACGCTTTCTGCAGGAGCGCTGCCAGCAACTGACCGGATAATTCAGATTGCTCCCCGTGCCCGATCTGGTATTTGATGGGCCTCCCCGCCCGGCCGGCCACCGCTGTCGCGCCGGCCTCATCTCACGCACAAGGATTTCGTACATGAGCTATCGCATCCTCGGCCATTCCGGGCTGCACGTGTCCTCCCTGACCCTCGGCACCATGATGTTCGGCGAACAGACCAGTACCGAGGATTCCCTGCGCATCATCGACAAGGCCTGGGACCAGGGCGTCAATTTCATCGACACCGCCGACGTCTATACCGGCGGCCGCTCCGAAGAGATCGTCGGCGAAGCCATCGCCAGCCGCCGCGACCATTGGGTGCTGGCGACCAAGGCCGGCTTCGGCCCCGCCGACGGCGTGCCCAACCGCAGCGGCCTGAGCCGCAAGCACCTGTTCAATGCCATCGACGCCAGCCTGGACCGCCTGGGCACCGACTATGTCGACATCTACTACCTGCACCGCGAAGACCACAACACCCCGCTGGAGGTCACGGTCTCGGCCATCGGCGACCTGCTGCGCCAGGGCAAGATCCGCTACTGGGGCCTGTCCAACTACCGTGGTTGGCGCATCGCCGAGGTGATCCGCGTTGCCGAGCGGCTCGGCGTCGACCGGCCGGTGATCAGCCAGCCGCTGTACAACATCGTCAACCGCCAGGCCGAGACCGAGCAGATCACCGCGGCCCGGGCCTACGGGCTGGGCGTGGTGCCCTACAGCCCGCTGGCCCGCGGCGTGCTCAGCGGCAAGTACGCGCCGGATGTCGCCCCCGACAGCAGCAGCCGCGCCGGGCGCCAGGACAAGCGCATCCTGGAAACCGAATGGCGGGTCGAGTCGTTGCGCATCGCCCAGCAGATCCAGCAGTACACCCAGCAGCGCGGGGTCGGCATCGTCGAGTTCGCCATCGCCTGGGTACTGAACAATGCCGCCGTCAGCTCGGCCATTGTCGGCCCGCGCACCGAAGAGCAATGGGATGCCTACACCAAGGCGCTGGACGTGAAGATCACCGCCGAGGACGAGGCCTTCGTCGATTCGCTGGTCACCCCGGGACACGCCTCGACCCCGGGCTTCAACGATGTCAGCCACTTCGTCTCCGGCCGCACGCCGCGCTGACTCCGCCGATGGCGGCCCCCTTCCACGGGCCGCCCACGGCTATAGCCGCCCTCAACGCTGGCAAACAGGATATTTTCCCGTAACCGACGCCAAATCCGAGTAAACGTCTCGCGCCAAACCCTCTATATTCCCCGCAGTTTTCTCCCCACCCCATTTGCCTGGTTCAGGTCGCACGAGGACAGCGTGTCTAAAGGTATTGCTCTATCGGTTCTGGCGTCGGTGCTGTTTGCCGTCATGTACTTCTACACCTCCTTGCTCGCACCGCTGACCGGGGTGGAAATCTTCGGCTGGCGCATGCTGCTCACCGCCCCCTGCATGACCGTGTTCATGCTGGTGAGCGGCGAGTGGCGGCATGTCGGCCGCATTCTGGCGCGGTTGCTGGGCCAGCCGCTTCTGCTGCTGGCCCTGCCGCTGTCCGCGGCGTTGCTGGGGGTGCAGTTGTGGCTGTTCATGTGGGCGCCCTTGAACGGCTACAGCCTGGATGTGTCGCTGGGTTATTTCCTGTTGCCGCTGACCATGGTCCTGACCGGGCGCCTGGTCTATGGCGAACAGCTGTCGCGCCTGCAGAAGATCGCCACCGCCCTGGCGACCCTGGGGGTGCTCAACGAGCTGTACCAGATGGGCAGTTTTTCCTGGGCGACCTTGCTGGTGGCCATCGGTTACCCGGTCTATTTCGTGCTGCGCAAGCGCCTGGCCGCCGACAACCTGGGCGGCCTGTGGCTCGACATGGCCCTGCTGCTGCCGATCGCGCTGTGGTTCGTGCAAAGCGGCGACCAGGGTTTTGCCGTGGTCGACCAGCATCCGTGGCTGTACCTGCTGATTCCCCTGCTGGGCCTGATCAGTGCCTCGGCACTGGTGGCCTATATCATCGCCAGCCGCCTGCTGCCCTTCAGCCTGTTCGGCTTGTTGAGCTATGTCGAACCGGTGCTGCTGTTGGCCGTGGCCCTGCTGCTGGGCGAAAGCATCCAGGCCGGAGAATGGCTGACCTACCTGCCGATCTGGCTGGCGGTGCTGGTGCTGGTCTACGAAGGGTTCAAGCACCTGCTGCGCCAGCGCAGAAGCTGAGCGCAACCGCCTTTCGTAGGAGCGAGGCTTGCCCGCGATAGAGACGACGCGGTGCAGCAGGTGATACGCGTCCATTTATCGCGGGCAAGCCTCGCTCCTACAGAGGAGAGGATGGGATAGAAGGCTCAGGGCTTGATTTGCTTCAGCTCGTTGAGCAGCGCCAGCAAGGCCTGCATCTTCTCCTCGCCGAACTGCTGCTGGATACGCTGGTAGTTGATTTCCATGTCGCCGCTCATGGATTCGAAACAGGCCTCGCCCTTTTCGGTCAGGGTGATGAACAGGCGGCGCTGGTCCTCGGGGGATTTGCGCCGGCTGACGTACTCGTCCCGCTCAAGGCGGGTCAGCACCCCGGTCATGCTCGGCGGCAGGATGCAGGCCATTTTCGCCAACTGGTGGCTTTCCAGTTCGCCGTTCTGGCGCAGGATGCGGATCACCCGCCATTGCTGCTCGGTCAGGTCGTGCTGGTTGAGGGACGGGCGGAAAAACGCCATGGCCGCTTCGCGGGCCTGAAGCAGGGTCAATGTCAGGGAAGGTCTTGGGTTGGTCATGTGCAGGGTCGTTCACCGGGCTGGATGGCGCCGCCGGGCGCCGCGAGAAACAAACATTAACACATTCACTATCGCCAACCGACAGGCAAAACAAAGCCCGGTCGAGGGCGACCCCGACCGGGCTGGTGCGTCAGGCAGGCTGCGGCTTACTCGGTGGTGAGCACGCCGCGACGGACTTGGTCGCGTTCGATCGATTCGAACAGTGCCTTGAAGTTGCCCTCGCCGAAACCATCGTCGCCTTTACGCTGGATGAATTCGAAGAACACCGGGCCCATCAGGGTTTCCGAGAAGATCTGCAGCAGCAGGCGCTTGTCGCCCTGCTCCGAGGAGCCGTCCAGCAGGATGCCGCGCGATTGCAGCTCCTTCACCGGCTCGCCGTGGTTCGGCAGGCGGCCTTCGAGCATTTCATAGTAGGTGTCCGGCGGCGCGGTCATGAAGCGCATGCCGATCTTCTTCAGCGCATCCCAGGTCTTGACCAGGTCGTCGGTGAGGAAGGCCACGTGCTGGATGCCCTCGCCGTTGAACTGCATCAGGAACTCTTCGATCTGCCCCGCGCCCTTGGACGACTCTTCGTTCAGCGGGATGCGGATCATGCCGTCGGGAGCGGTCATGGCCTTGGAGGTCAGGCCGGTGTATTCGCCCTTGATGTCGAAGTAGCGGATCTCGCGGAAGTTGAACAGCTTCTCGTAGAAGCCGGCCCAATAGGCCATGCGCCCGCGGTACACGTTGTGGGTCAGGTGGTCGATGATCTTCAGGCCAGCACCCTGCGGGTGGCGGTCCACGCCTTCGAGGTAGACGAAGTCGATGTCATAGATCGAGCTGCCCTCGCCGAAACGGTCGATCAGGTACAGCGGCGCGCCGCCGATGCCCTTGATTGCCGGCAGGTGCAGCTCCATCGGGCCGGTTTCGATATGGATCGGCTGGGCGCCGAGTTCCAGGGCACGCTTGTAGGCCTTTTGCGAATCCTTGACGCGGAACGCCATGCCGCACACCGACGGGCCGTGCTCGGCCGCGAAGTACGAGGCGATGCTGTTGGGTTCGTTGTTGAGGATCAGGTTGATCGCGCCCTGACGATACAGATGCACGTCCTTGGAGCGGTGGGTCGCGACTTTGGTGAAACCCATGATCTCGAAGATCGGCTCGAGGGTATTGGGGGTGGGCGATGCGAATTCGATGAATTCAAAGCCCATCAGGCCCATCGGGTTTTCGAAGATATCTGCCATGGTTGGCGCCTCATCATATTTTTTAGAGTGAACAGCTGGAGTTGACGAAATCGTCAGTTGCTGGGGCTGATGAGAGCCGGTGGCGCACAGGAAATACCCCGCACGCTGCGCGCGAGGAAATCACCATAAATCAGTTTGAACCCGAGAATCTTCATGTCGACCCTGTCTTACCGGCTGGAGGGCGAGGCTTCTGCTGCCAGAAGACTTTATTATTGTATGCGTAACCAGATTCTACACAGCGTAAAACTGTTTGTCCGCATTCTCTATAAAATCCGCTTTTTTCCAGGGCTCGCAAGGGGTTTGTTGCACTGGTAGATGCCCCAGAGGATCAGCACGCCGCCCAGGCCCATGGCCAGGCTCAGGCGCTCGTCCAGCAGCAGCGCACCGAGCAGCACCGCAGTCAGCGGATTGAGCGCGATAAACACCCCCGAGCGGGTGGCGCCGATCTGGCGCAGGCCGTCGTAATACCAGATATAGGCCAGGGCCGAGCCCAACACGCCGAGATACAGCAGGCTCAGGCCCTGCTCCAGGCCCAGGCCGCTCAAGGCCTCGAGGCGTAGCTCGCCGCGCAGCGCGGTGGCGCCCCAGAGCATGGCGGTGCCCAGCAGGATCGAATAGGTCACGGTCTGCAAGGAACCCAGCGTGCGGTTCAGATTCCGCGAAAACAACGAATAGACGCCCCAGCCCAGCACACAGCCGAAAATCAGCACGTCGCCGCGCCAGCCACCGGCGCCGCTCGCCAGGGCCCCCGGATCGCGGCTGAGAATCACCACCGCCGCGCCCAGCAGGCACAGGACGATGCCCAACAGGCGGACGCCCCCCAGGCGCTCCTTGAACAGCGCCCAGGACGCCAGGGCGATGACCGCCGGGTTCAGGGCGACAATCAGCGAGGCCCGGGACGCATTGATCGACTGCAGCCCTTCGAAGAAACACAGGTTGTAAAAAAAGATCCCGAAAAAACCCAGCACGCTCAGTTGCGCAAGCTGCGCCAGGCTGGGGCGTACCGGGGCGATCCGCGCGATCGCCATGAACAGCAGCAAGGCCAGGCTGGCCAGGAGAAAGCGCAGGCTGGCGGCCAGCAATGGCGCCAGGCTGCCCGCCAGCAGGCGCCCGGCGACGAAGGTGCCGCCCCAGATCATGGTGACCGCGGCCAGCTTGCAATACACCGGCACAGCAGACGGCCCGGCACAGATTTGATCGACGGTTTTCATAAGGTCCGACACACGGCTAGAGGAATGTTCGGGTATTCTTCGGCTAATGTCCGATCATCGTAAAATGAGCTTTTACTCATGACCTTGAGCCAACTGCAGATCTTTTCCCTGGTGGCCGAGTTGCGCGGCTTCACCAGCGCCGCCAGCCGCCTGGGCATCAGCCAGTCCGCGGTGTCCCACGCGCTCAAGGGCCTGGAGCAGGAGCTGGGTGTGGAGTTGATCCGGCGTCATCAGTCGCTGGTGGAGCTCACCGATATCGGCCAGCAATTGTTGCTGCGGGCCCGGGCGATCCTCGGCCTGGCCGCCACCATGGAGCAGGAAGCCGCCGACGCACGCGGCATGAAACGTGGCACCTTGCGTATCGGCTCGTTTGGCCCGACCTCGTCGATGAAGCTGCTGCCGGCGATCCTCCAGCGCTTTCGCCAGGCCCATCCCGGGATCGAGGTGCACATCGACGAGGGGCCCGACCGGCAAGTGTTGCAATGGCTGGAGGAACGGCGCATCGACATTGGTTTCGTGGTGCTGCCCCAGGAACGCTTCGACTGTATCGCCCTGGTGGAAGACCAGATGGTGGCGCTGGTTCCCAGCCAGCACGCCCTGGCCGACCAGGACTCGGTGAGCCTCGCCGAGCTGTGCAACGACCCGTTCATCCTCACTGAAGCAGGCTCCGCCGAGCTGGTTTCCCGCCTGTTCCTCGCCGCCAGGCTGAGCCCCAACATCCGCTACCGCAGTTCGCAACTGCTCAGCACCCTGGAGAGCGTGGCCCGCGGCGATGGGCTGACCCTGGTGGCCCAGTTGTCGCTGCCCGAGCCCGGCGACCCGCGTTACCGGGTCAAGGCGCTTGCGCCTGCAGCGCGCCGCCAGGTGGGCCTGGCCGTACTGGACCGGCGGCAGTCGTCGCCGGCGACCCTGGCCTTTATCGAGCTGGCCCGGAGCCTGTACCGCGGTGGCTGAGCGCAACCCGGGGGCAACGGCTATCCTGCCCATGATCCTGGCGTCGCCCGGCCCGCTCCCGCACCGGCCAGCGGCTTCGCAAAACGCTCCGTCCCCCCGCCCGCCACAGGTTGCCCCTCCATGCCATTGACTGCCAAAGGCCCGTTGAAACGCTCCACCCGCAACCTGCTGACGCTGCTGATCGGTTTGCTGCCGGTGGCCCTGGGCGTGCTGATCCTTTATATGCAGGCCGAGCGCGTGCTAATGCGCAGCAGCCAGGAAACCGCCGAGGAAGCGATCCGCCAGTTCGACCTGATGCTCGACAACACCGATATCGCCGCCCGGGCGCTGCTGGCCCAGGTCGGGCAACCCTGCGACGAGAGCAGGCAACTGGCGCTGCGCGAACAGGTCACGCGCCGCCCCTTTGTGCGTTCGACCAACCTGGTATGGCGCAACGACAACTATTGCAGCTCGCTGCTCGGCCAGTCCTCGTTCGTGCTCGACCCGGCCGACTATGTCGACGGTAAGCTGTGGCTGATGAATGGCAACCCGGTCACCCCCAACACCGCGTTGCTGGTCTATCGCCTGCAGGACGGCGAGCGTGCCGCCCTGGCGACCATCGACGGGTATCACCTGAGCAATGCCTTGCGCCTGATCAGCCGCTTTGCCGAGTTGCAACTGCAAGTGGGGCCCTATTGGCTGGCCGATGATGGCCAGGTGCATGAATCCGTCGCCCCTCCCCCTGCGGTCGCCCCTTACCGGATGGCTTCCTCGCGTTATCCCTACAGCGTCAACGCAGGGTTCGCCGAAGGCGATGTCTGGCGCTACATGAAGTCGCAGTACCCTGCCCTGTTCAGCCTGCTGATCTTCTTCGGGGCGCTGGCGGCGGTCCTGGGCCATTGGCTGCAAAAGCGCTCGTCGTCCCCCAGCCGCGAACTGCAACGCGCCCTGGAAGCCGCGGAGTTCATTCCATACTTTCAGCCCGTGGTGCGTGGCGACAGCAAACAGTGGGCCGGCATCGAGGTGCTGATGCGCTGGCAACACCCCCGCGAAGGCCTGGTGCGCCCGGACCTGTTCATTCCCTTCGCCGAGCATTCCGGCCTGATCGTGCCCATGACCCGCTCGCTGATGCGGCAGACCGGCCTGCTGCTGGCGCCTCACGCCCGGACCTTCATCGACGACTTTCACATCGGCATCAACATCACCGCCAGCCATTGTCACGACATGGCGTTGCTCGACGATTGCCGGGAGTTTCTCGGCCTGTTTCCGCCGGGCAAGGTGCGGCTGGTCCTGGAACTGACCGAGCGCGAGCTGGTGGAGCCCAGTGCAATCACCCATACCTTGTTCGAAGAACTGCACAAGTTGGGGGTGATGATCGCCATCGACGACTTCGGCACCGGCCATTCCAGCCTCGCTTACTTGCGCAAGTTCAATGTCGATTATCTGAAGATCGACCAGAGTTTCGTCGCTATGATCGGCGTCGACGCCCTGTCCCGCCACATACTCGACAGCATCATCGAACTGTCGGGCAAACTCGAACTGGGCATAGTCGCCGAAGGCGTGGAAACCCTCGAACAGCAGGATTACCTGGCCGCCCACGGGGTCGACTTCCTGCAGGGCTACTTGTTCGGCAGGCCGATGCCCGGCGAAGAGTTCCTGCAGGCGCTGCTGCGCCATTAAATAGCCATATCTGCGGAAGATTATTGAACTGGAAAATTGTTTCATGCCCCAATTTGAATCAGAAGATGACAAATTGCGGGCATCAACAACAACGTGATTTACTTGCGCCAGATTAACTACTACAATTTTTCTTGCCTGTACAAGATTCGCAGGTGGGCCATTATAATCGAGTCATTCTAAGGCTCTTGGCTTATAGCTTTGTTTGCGGTTGGTATCAGCCAAATACACTATTGGAGTAAAGATATTGTCCAGACTCGCTGAATTTCGTGCAGCAGAAAAGGCCCTTCAAGAACAGCTCGCCCAGCTGGAGTCCCTGAAGAACGACGCCGGACTCAAGAAGGAAATCGAGTTCGAGGAAAAGCTCCAGGCCCTGATGAAGACCTATGGCAAGAGCCTGCGCGACATTATCGCCATTCTCGATCCAAACCCGGGCAAGTCCGCCCTGCCACTGGCCAACGCGCCGAAAACCCGTCGTGCCCGCGTGGTCAAGGTTTATCAGAACCCGCATACCGGCGAACTGATCGAAACCAAAGGCGGTAATCATCGCGGCCTGAAGGCCTGGAAAGAACAGTACGGCGCCGCCACTGTGGATTCCTGGCTACGCGGTTAACAATTGCCGTATATAAAAGACCCTGCCCATGCAGGGTCTTTATTTTTTAGCCCCTGGTATTTGTCTGATCCTTGCTCAAGTTGTTGCCCGCTCGTCACACAGATTGCCTGAGCGGCAATAAACATCCGCCTGAGTTGCCGCCGCGCGTGCCATTTCGATAACTTAGCAGCGGCTTCATGCAACACTTGCCCGCGCGATCCACCGGCCCCATTAAAGTTTCAGGCTACTTCGCAGGCCGCGGATTTCCTCCTGACTTTCGGCATAAGCAGCAGCCTGTCCGGCATAAGACAATACATAGGCCTTATCGCCATCGACGGCCGCCACCAATGTTTGCGACAACACATGGCGACCGTTCTCGGTAATGGTGCAAGTGGTTTCCAATGCCGCCAGACGGCTCAATGTTGTCTCATGAATACGTGTACACACACTTTGATAACCACCACGACCAAAGTCCTTCTGCACCGACTTGCGCATTTCCAGCAGGACCGCTTGCAGGTTGACCTGATGCCCGCTTTCCACCTCAGTCCTGGTCAACTCCATGACCATCAGTGGCGCGCCACCCGCGTCGTTCTTCACGCCCCGCTGCCTGAACACCTTGGCCGGCTCCTGGGTCGATGCCGCAGGCAATTCTTCTATCTGCCAGCCACTGGGCCAGGCAATCACCGGATCCTGCGCGCAGGCCAGGGCCGGAAGCAGGAGCCAGGGAGCCAGCAGGCACAGAGTTTTCAACGGTAGGCGCATGGTCATCAACGAATAAGGGACAGGACCCTGAAGTCTGAGGCTGGCAGGAGTATCGGGCAACAGATTCGTAGCTTTGTGTTTGGTGCGCCCCGCCCTCTTGCGTATCATTGCGCGACCGCAACAACGCCCGAGGCCCCGCCGCCGAGGGCCTGCTCGTGAGCACGAGTATCCTTTGCCCCACTTCTTTTCCGGAGGGCCCATGAGCCTGCACGAACTCGATACTTTCCCCGGCGTGACCGCCCAGCCTGACACCGCCACCGCACGCTTCGTGTTCAACCACACCATGCTGCGCGTCAAGGACATCACCCGCTCCCTGGATTTCTACACCCGCGTCCTGGGATTCTCGCTGGTGGAAAAAGGGGTTTGGGGAGCAATGGAACAGAAAGTGCACTTAAGCCCTACCAGCGCCGTTCAGAGCCTTCTTCCCAGGCATCGGCTTCGATAAAGCAGTTGCGCATGTCGGCTTCCTGGCTGATCTCGGTCAGCAAGTCATGCACGGTCTTGTCCAGCTCATCGTCGCTCCGATACGGAATGGCCAGTTCGTAGTTGCCCGACTCCAGCCGTTTCATACTGTAGGGCTCCAAGCAGTAGCGCTCGATATTTTCCTTGGCCCGTTTCCGGCCGCGAACGAACTTGCTGTTGTTCACCACCGCCAGGCGCAGCGTGACGGTGGCCACCTGCTCGGCGGCGGGCTCTGCCGGCGACGCGACATTGCGTTGCTGACCTCGCGGCTGGGCGCTCTTCTGGTGTGCGCCGATCTCAACACCACGATGGCGCAGGTAGCTGTACAGCGTGCTCTTGGAGATGTGTAACTTCTCGCCGATGGCGCTGACGCTCAGGCGGCCCTCGCGGTACAGCGTCTCGGCCGCCATGGAGGTGGCCTCGGCCTTGGCTGGGAGGCCCTTGGGACGGCCACCGATCCGGCCCCGCGCCCGCGCGGCCGACAAACCCGCCTGAGTCCGCTCGCGGATCAGCTCGCGCTCGAACTCGGCCAGCGAGGCAAACAGGTTGAACACCAAGCGACCTTGGGCGTGGGTGGTGTCGATTGGGTCATTCAGGCTCTGCAAGCCGACCTTGCGCTCTGCCAGCTCGCCGACCAGCTCGACCAGGTGTTTGAGGGAGCGCCCGAGGCGATCCAGCTTCCAGATCACCACGGTGTCGCCCGCTCGAACATGGGCTAGCAACTTGTCCAACTCCGGCCGGGCGCTTTTCGCGCCGCTGGCGATGTCTTGATAGATGCGTTCGCACCCGGCCTGTTTCAGGGCATCGACCTGGAGGTCGGCGTTCTGATCCCGAGTGCTCACCCGCGCATAACCGATCTTCATCAAAAGTACCGTTTACTCGACTACGTTAGTAATAGTTGAACTTTGATTAAGCGTACCAGTTATTTGAACCGTAGCGCAGGTAGGTTAACCAGCCGATTCCTGTCCACTTAAAGTTCGGCAAAACGAAGGTTTTTTTGAACCATTGCATAGCCCTTTGTGATTGGCGTATAAACACACAAACACCTACTAGCGGGGAACGCCATGAATACGATTCGCTGGAATGTCGCCGTCTCGGCCGACACCGACCAGTCGCTTCGGATGTTTCTGGCCAGCCAGGGCGGTGGCCGGAAAGGCGACCTGTCGCGCTTCATTGAAGAGGCGGTGCGGGCCCACATCCTGGAACTGACGGCCGAACAGGCCAAGGCCGCTAATGCCCATCTGAGCGAGGCAGAGCTGACCGAAGCGGTTGACGAAGCGCTCGACTGGGCACGTAAGCGCTGATGCGGGTCGTGTTGGATACCAACATCCTGTTCAGCGCACTGATCTCGCCGCATGGCGCGCCCGATGCGATCTACCGTGCCTGGCGGGCGGCGCGTTTCGAGGTAGTGACCTCGCGGATGCAGCTCGATGAAATCCGCCGAGCCAGCCGCTACCCCAAGCTCCAGGCCATCCTTCAGCCCGCCAAAGTGGGAGCCATGATCAATAACCTGCAACGGGCTGTGGTACTGGAGCGTCTGACCATCGAGGTCGAAGCCGATGATCCGGATGACTCGTTTCTGCTGGCCATGGCCCTGGCAGGCGATGCGGACTACCTGGTGACCGGTGATCGCCGCGCCGGCCTGCTGCAACGCGGGCACATCGAACGCACGCGGATTGTCACGCCCGCCGTGTTCTGCGCCGAGGTGCTGTGATCGATGCCGGTCGGTTTTCTGACCCAGGAGCAACGCGACGGTTTTGGCCGCTATGTCGATGCCCCCAGTCGTGAGGAGCTGGAACGCTACTTCCACCTGAGCGACGACGACCACAAAATCCTCCTACCGCTGCGCGGCGAGCACAACCGCCTTGGCTACGCCACCCAACTGACCAGCATCCGCTACCTGGGCACTTTTCCCGACGACTTTTCAGCCGTCCCCCAAGAGGTGCTGCAAGCGCTCAGTCGCCAGTTAGGCATTACCGATCCAACTTGTATCCTGGCCTATGCCGAAACCCGCCAACGTCAACGTCATGCCGCCGAGATTCAGGAGCGTTACGGCTATCGGGTGTTTGCTGATTCCAGCGTCGGCTTTCGACTTGCCCGCTGGCTGTATGCGCTCTGTTGGACAGGGACAGATCGTCCTGGCGAGTTGTTCAATCGGGCGACGACCTGGTTGCTGACGCACAAGGTTTTACTGCCCGGCGTCACCGTTCTGGAACGGTTCATCGCCCAACTGCGCAGCCGGGTCGAAGAACGCCTCTGGCTAACCCTTGGCCGCAGTGTGAGCGAGGCGCAACGGCAGCAGCTACAGGACTTGCTGCTGGTCGCCGAAGGCAACCGCAGTTCCCGGCTGGATCAACTGCGCTCCGGCCCGGTGATGGTCAGTGGCCCCGCACTGATTCGGGCGCTGCGCCGGCTTGATGACGTGCGCGGCATCGGCATCGCCTTGCCAGCGGCGGCGCACATCCCGCCCAGCCGTATCGCGGCCCTGGCTCGCTTCGCCAACACCGCCAAGGTCACGGCGATCAACCGGCTGCCGGCGTCGCGGCGGATGGCGACACTGGTGGCGTTCGCCCTGTGCCTGGAGGCCACCGCGCACGACGACGCCCTGGAGGTCCTGGAAGCGCTGTTACGCGACCTGTTCAGCAACGCGGAGAAGGCCGACAAGAAAGCCCGCATGCGCAGCCTGAAAGACCTGGATCGCTCGGCGGCGACGCTCGCCGCCGCGTGCAAGGTCGTGCTGGACAGCTCAATCAGCGATGACAACGTGCGCGCCCGGCTGTTCAACGACCTGCCGAGGGCCTCGCTGGAGAAAGCCCTGGAAGATGTCAATGCGCTGATCCGCCCGGTTGACGATGTGTATTTTCTCGCCCTGGAGGCGCGCTACCGCAGTGTGCGCCGTTTCCTGCCCGACCTGCTCAAGCACATCCGCTTCGGCTTCAGCCCGGCCGGCAAAGGCGTGGTCGCCGGCCTGGATTGGTTGCAGCTGAACCTGCCCCGCCGGAAACCGGAGGATGACGCGCCGCAGGAGATCGTGGCCAAGGCTTGGCAGAAGCACATTACCCGCGAGGATGGCTCCCTCGACATGGGCGCCTATGTGTTCTGCACGCTCGATGCGCTGCGCACGGCCCTGCGCCGGCGCGACGTGTTCGTCTCGCCCAGTTGGCGCTATGCCGACCCGCGTCTCGGCCTGCTCGACGGTGCCGAATGGCTGGCGGCGCGGCCGATCATCTGCCGCTCGCTGGGCCTGACCATTGACGCCGGCACCACCTTGGATGCGCTGAGCGCCGAGTTGGATGCGACCTGGCAGGCGGTCGCGGCCCGCCTACCCGACAACCCCGCGATCCAGCTGAGCGAGAACGCCGAGGGCAAGACCGAGCTCTCGCTCGGCACACTGGACAAGCTGGAGGAGCCGAACTCGCTGCTGCAACTGCGAGCAGCCGTGGCTGATCTGATGCCGCGTGTCGATCTGCCGGAAATCCTCTTGGAAATCGCCGCTCGCACCGGCTTCGCCGAGGCCTTCACCCATGTGTCCGAGCGCAATGCGCGGGCCGACAACCTGGTCACCAGCCTCTGCGCGGTGCTGCTGGGTGGGGCCTGCAACACCGGCCTGGAGCCGCTGATCCGCACCGACAATCAGGCGCTACGCCGCGACCGGCTGTCCTGGGTCAGCCAGAACTATATCCGTGACGACACGCTGTCAGTGGCAAACGCCATTCTGGTGGGGGCGCAGAGCCAACTGGAGCTGGCCCAGGTCTGGGGCGGCGGCGAGGTCGCCTCCGCCGATGGCATGCGCTTCGTGGTACCGGTGCGCACCGTGCATGCTGGCCCCAACCCGAAGTATTTCGGCACCGGCCGGGGCGTCACCTGGTACAACTTGATTTCCGATCAGTTCTCCGGCCTCAACGCCATCACCGTGCCCGGCACCCTGCGCGACAGCCTGGTGCTGCTGGCCGTGGTGCTGGAACAGCAGACCGAGTTGCAGCCGACGCAGATCATGACCGACACCGGGGCCTACAGCGATGTGGTGTTTGGGCTGTTCCGCCTGCTCGGCTACCACTTCAGCCCGCGCCTGGCCGACGTCGGCGGTACCCGTTTCTGGCGCACGCGCCCGGAGGCGGATTACGGCAAACTCAACGGCCTGGCCCGGCAGTCGGTCAAGCTCGATCTGATCGCCGAGCACTGGGACGACCTGCTACGCCTGGCCGGCTCGCTCAAGCTCGGCCGAGTGCCGGCCACCGGCATCATGCGCACCCTGCAAACAGGGGATCGTCCCACCCGCCTGGCCCAGGCGCTGGCTGAGTTCGGTCGCATCGAGAAGACCTTGCACACCCTGACCTACATCGACGACGAGTCCAAGCGCCGCGCCACCCTGACCCAGCTGAACCGGGGCGAAGGCCGCCACAGCCTGGCCCGCGCCGTGTTCCACGGCAAACGCGGCGAGCTGCGCCAGCGCTACCGCGAAGGCCAGGAGGACCAGCTCGGCGCCCTCGGCCTGGTGGTGAACATCATCGTGCTGTGGAACACCCTCTACATGACGGCGGCCGTAGAACGGCTCAGGCAGCACGGCTACCCGGTGCTGGAGGAGGATGTCGCGCGGCTCTCGCCACTGATCCACGAGCACATCAACATGCTGGGCCGTTACTCCTTCGCGGTGCCGGAAGAGGTTACCCGCGGCGAACTGCGGCCGCTGCGCAATCCGGACGACGACCAGTAGGTGTAACGGCCTGGGTTCGAAATCGGCCGGGCACCGCACTCGATGCCACTTCCAGCTCAGACGGATTGCGACTGACGGAGTCCTCGGGCTCACGCTTTCTGCGACCAGCAAGAGCCACTTTTCCGGTGCAGCGCGAATTAGCCGTCCTGACGGGTACTGACCTTTTGTGTGCAGGGGTGATCAGGCTCGGATGCCGCCCTCTTATCTGCTCGCGACATGAAACGCTGATAGCACTCCAGGCCACAGAAGTGCACGACATACTCGGAACCTTCCGGCGTCAGTGCGGCGTCAAGGGGAATGTCCTTGCAGCATTCGCAGCAGCTGATGGTGGAGGTGTTGTTTGTGTTCATGATGGGGGTTCCTCCATCGTCCAAGAAAACCTAGCAACGCTTTCCCCCCGTGACTGAGCGCCGATCGACCTGCAGCCTCCCTGCCCAACTCGGCAGTGGTGGTCGCGCCGTGCTCCGAGCGGGTCACGGTCGCTTCCGAAAGGCCTGCAATGCCGCTCGCAGGAAGAGGATGAAGAAAACCGCCAGCACGAGCGTCGCGAGGCTCCACTGCTCGCTGACGAACGCGCCGGCCGCTGTCCCCGAAAGCAGCAATGCCAGCACCGGCAGATGGCAAGGGCAGGTGAGCGCGGCGAGCACGCCCCAGGTGTAAGCACGCCAGCGGAAGACCTTGCTTGACTCAACGTGATCGGCGTTACGCATAGGCAGAACCTTCGCCGGCGCAATGAGTCAGCCCGGCCAGCTGGGTTGCCACTGCGGCTAAGGCCGCCTGCCGTGCCGTGACTAGCCGGAGCAGGCACTCGACGCAGCCGATCAAGTCGGCGCCATCGTCCGCATCGAGCGCCCGGCAGAGCCGTGCCAATTCGTCGAGCCCGATACCAGACTCGAAGGCGGCGCGCACGAAGCGCAGACGCGCCAGGGACCGCTCATCGAAAATGCCGTAACCGCTCTCCGTGCGCCGCGCGGGGTGCAGCAAGCCACGCAGCACATAGTCGCGCACCACATGCACGCTGACGCCCGCGTCCTCGGCCAGTCTGGATATGGTGTAGGCATTCATCACCGACACTCCCGGTCTTCCCCGCAAACTAGGGCGCTCAGATATTTCCTTCCGGCTAGGCGTTCAGGTAGCCAGATGAGCAATGGCGTAACCCCTAGTGCCAGGAGCAACCACAGCCGGGAGTGATACTCGCCGTTTGGGGCAAACCCATAAGCCAGCAGCGCACCCAGCGCGAGCATCAGGAAATACGGCCCGGTGATGTAGCAGTGAAGGCGGCGACAGCGCGCGGCGTTGACCAGGCAGGCGCCGCCCATCACGAGTAGCGCGGCGCTCGCTGCCAGGAACAACGCAGGGCGTCGATCCGCCAGAACAAGCGCTATGGTCGCCACGACGGCAGGCAGCCCCCATAAGCTGATTACCTGCCAGGTCTTGCGCAGGCTGTCGCGACTGCCGAGATCGCTTGCCGTGTCGTTCATGCTTCAACCTCGCGCGCTCATTACCCGGCGCAGCAGGACAGCTGCTTGACGTCCTTGGCGAAGGTTTGCGCCGCGAGCTTCAGCCCCTCGACCATCGTCAGGTAGGGGAACAACTGGTCGGCCAGTTCCTGCACCGTCATCCGCGCCCGGATGGCGATGGCGGCGGTCTGGATCAGTTCGCCCGCCTCCGGGGCCACCGCCTGCACGCCGATGAGCCGTCCGCTACCTTCCTCGATGACCAGCTTGATGAAACCCCGCGTGTCGAAGTTGGCCAGTGCGCGTGGCACGTTATCCAGGGTCAAGGTGCGGCTGTCGGTCTCGATGCCGGCGTGGTGCGCCTCCGCTTCGCTGTAGCCCACGGTGGCCACCTGCGGATCGGTGAACACCACGGCCGGCATGGCGTCGAGATTGAGCTTCGCCTCGCCGCCGGTCATGTTGAGCGCCGCACGGGTGCCTGCGGCCGCCGCCACGTAGACGAACTGCGGCTGGTCGGTACAGTCGCCGGCCGCATAGATATCCGGGGCACTGGTGCGCATGCCCGAGTCGATCTGGATGGCACCGCGTTCGTCCAGCTTCACGCCGGCGCCTTGCAGATTCATGCCTTGGGTGTTGGGCGTGCGGCCGGTGGCGACGAGTAGTCGGTCGGCATGCAGCTCGCCATGATTGGTGCTCAGGATGAACTCGCCGTCGACGTGGGACACCTGGCTGGCTTGCGTGTGTTCCAGCACTTCGATGCCCTCCATACGGAAGGCTGCCGTCAGCGCTTCACCGATGGCCGGATCTTCGCGGAAGAACAACGTGCTGCGTGCCAGGACCGTGACCTTGCTGCCCAGCCGGGCAAAGGCCTGCGCCAGTTCCACCGCCACCACCGAGGAGCCGATCACGGCGAGCCGCTTAGGAATGGTGTCGCTCGCCAGCGCCTCGTCCGAGGTCCAGTACGGGGTGTCCTTGAGTCCGGGAATCGGTAGAACGGCCGGGCTCGCGCCGGTGGCGATCAGGCAGCGGTCGAAGGCGACGATGCGCTCGCCGCCCTCGGCCAGTTCCACGCTGAGCGTGCGGCCGTCCTGGAAACGGGCGGTGCCGCGTACCAGGGTGATCGCCGGCGTGCTCTCCAGAATGCCTTCGTACTTGGCGTGGCGCAGTTCGTCGACACGACCCTGTTGCTGGGCGAGCAACCGCTCGCGCAGGACGGTCAGGCTCGTGGTGGACAGTCCGGCGTCGAACGGGCTCTCGCGCCGCAGATGGGCCACATGCGCGGCGCGAATCATGATCTTGGAGGGCACGCAGCCAACGTTGACGCAGGTGCCGCCGATGATGCCGCGCTCGATCAGGGTGACGCGCGCACCGCCTTCCACCGCCTTGAGCGCGGCCGCCATGGCGGCGCCACCGCTGCCGATGACCGCCACGTGGAGCCTGTCGCCATCTTTCCCGGCGCCAATGCTGCCGCTCAACCAGCCCCGCGCCTTGTCGAGCAGGCCTGAGCGGGTAGGTGCCGTGGCGTCTTCGAACGCCGCTCGATACCCCAGGGCCTCGACGGCGGCCTGCATCTGTTCACGGCTTACGCCCTCGTCGACCTTCAGTTCGGCCTTCCCGCTGGCGTAGGAAACATCCGCCCGATGCACGCCGGGGATCTTCTCCAAGGCCTCTTTCACATGCTCGACACAGGAGGCGCAGGTCATGCCGACGATTTGTAGTTTGGTCATAGTGTTATTCCTTCATTTTGGCGGAGTCGGACAGGACGTCGGGGAGCAACGGCGGTGGGCGGGCGACACGAGATCCCAGATGGACACCCCAAACATGAGGGCCAGGCCGATATAGAGCAGCCAGCCGCTCCGCCAGCCGTGAGCCAGCATCAAATACACCGCTATCAGCACCAGGGCCGGGCCGATCAGGCCAGGCGCAGCGCGTCGCCACTGCCGGTGACTGAACCCGCCGAGGGCATTGACGAGCAGGGCCAGCCCGGCAAATAACGGCAGCAGCGTGGTGATGAACAGGCCTTCCCACTGGCTCAGAAAGCCCAGACCGATCGCGGCCCCCAGACCGGCAAGGGCGGGGAAACACGAGGCACAGCCTATGGCAGAAATCAGCACGCCAACGGACCCGGCTTTGTCACCGATCCGCGTGAACAAATTGAAAGGGTTTGCCATCGGAATGCCCGCCTACTGCTTGACGCTGGACGGGTAGCCGGCGTCCTCGGTCGCCTTAGTCAGCGCCTGGACATTGGTCTTGGCATCATCGAAGGTGACGATGGCCTCGCGGTTCTCATAGCTCACCTCGGCCTTGGTCACGCCCTCGACCTTGGTCAGCGCCTTCTTCACCGTGATCGGGCAAGCGGCGCAGGTCATGCCCGGCACCGCCAGAGTGACGGTCTGCGTGGCCGCCCAGGCAGGTGCGGCGACTAGGGTGGCGAGGGCGAAGGATGCAAGCAGTTTTTTCATGGCGGACTCCTGATCAGTAGAACAAGGGAAGGATGTAGGGGAAGCCGAGCGCGACCAGCACCAAGGCCGTTACCAGCCCGAACAGCAGCTTGTAGGTGGTGCGTACCTGGGGCACGGCGCAGACCTCACCCGGTTTGCAGACTTGAGCCGGGCGGAAAATGCGTCGCCAGGCGAAGAACAGCGCGACTAACGCCGCACCGATGAAGAGCGGGCGGTAAGGTTCCAGCACGGTCAGGTTGCCGATCCAGGCCCCGCTGAATCCCAGTGCGATCAGAACCAGCGGCCCAAGACAGCAAGTCGAGGCGAGAATCGCCGCAAGCCCCCCGGCGACAAGAGGGGCGCGCCCGTTTGATGGTTCAGACATGCATTTCTCCTTTCGAGCATGTGAGCGATGGTTTAAGGTTACTTCCGTAGTCAAGTACGGAGTCAAGCAGTATGGAAAACACTGTGGAAAGCCTGACCATCGGCGCCTTCGCCAAGGCGGCCGGGGTCAACGTGGAAACCATCCGGTTCTATCAACGCAAGGGGCTGTTGCCCGAACCGGACAAGCCCTACGGCAGCATTCGCCGCTACGGCGAGGCGGACGTGGCCCGGGTGAAATTCGTCAAATCCGCGCAACGACTGGGCTTCAGCCTCGATGAGGTGGCCGGGCTGTTGCGATTGGATGACGGCGCTCACTGCGACGAAGCGCGCGTGCTCGCCGAGCAGAAGCTCGAGGATGTGCGGGGGAAACTCGCGGATCTGCGGCGGATCGAGTCGGTGTTGGCGCGGCTGGTTCACGATTGTTGTGCGAGCCACGGGACGGTTTCCTGTCCGCTGATCGTTTCGCTGCAGGGGGAAAAGGAACTGCGCTGACTCCGCGCGTTAACCGAGGATTTCCCGATGCGTGAGGCACCTCCGGGGTCGGCTTGCGCTTGGCAAAACAGCGGCGCTCATTGAGCGCCGCTGAATGGCCAAAGGAGCACTTGCATAGGCCACAGGTTAGTACTGCATCAGCAGCTCATGTTCTACTTTGCAGGCGGACAGCCGGGCTGCGCCTCGACCCGGCCAGCCGCCGTGGCCCCCAGTTGCTCAATCTTCTTGGCGGTTTCCGCCACCAAGGCCGCCTCAGCCTTGTCGCGCATAGCGGCGATTCGCTCGATTGAACGGTCGCTCCCGCTCTCGGCCCATACGGTGGATGACAGCAGAGTCGCACCAACTATCAGCAGTAGTCTTAGGTATTTCATAACAGCCTCCTCTCGGGTTTTCTACCCACGAGCCGACTCTATCTCCGTAGTTAAGTACGGAATCAAGGAGAGATGGAGATGAAGGTCCTGGATTATGGCGCTGAGAGGAAATGGCAGGGCTTAAGTGCACTTTCTGTTCCGTTGCTCCCCAAACCCCAAAAACGCGACTTCCCCGAAGCCGAATTCAGCCTGTATTTCCTGGCCCTGGTCGACAAGGCGCAGATCCCGGCCGACGCCGCGGCCCGTCATGAATGGATGAAGTCGATCCCCGGCATCCTCGAACTGACCCACAACCACGGCACCGAGCACGACACGGACTTCGCCTACCACAACGGCAACAGCGATCCACGCGGCTTTGGCCACATCTGCATCTCGGTGCCGGATATCGTCGCCGCCTGCGAGCGCTTCGAAGCCCTGGGCTGCGATTTCCAGAAACGCCTGAACGACGGCCGCATGAAGAGCCTGGCCTTCATCAAGGACCCGGATGGCTACTGGGTCGAGATCATCCAGCCGACGCCGCTGTAAACCGCGATTTTCTGTAGGAGCGAGCTTGCTCGCGATGAGTGCAAGAACAACGCGTTCATTCTGCTGATACGCGTCCTCGTTGACGTTCATCGCGAGCAAGCTTCGCTCCTACGGAAGCCGCGCAAATAAAAACCCCATGGGCCCTGGCCCATGGGGTTTTGTTTTTTCAGCGCTCGGCTCAGGCCGGCGCGGAAGTGCGGATCAGGTGGTCGAAGGCACTGAGCGAAGCCTTGGCGCCCTCGCCTACCGCGATCACGATCTGCTTGTACGGCACGGTGGTCACGTCACCGGCGGCAAACACACCAGGCAGCGAGGTCTCGCCGCGGGCATCGACAATGATCTCGCCACGGGGCGACAGCTCGACGGTGCCCTTGAGCCAGTCGGTGTTCGGCAACAGGCCGATCTGCACGAAGATGCCTTCCAGGTCGACCGTGTTGAACTCACCCGAATCGCGGTCCTTGTACACCAGGCCGGTGACCTTCTGGCCGTCGCCCTTCACTTCGCTGGTCAGCGCGCTGGTGATGACGTCGACGTTCGGCAGGCTGTGCAGCTTGCGTTGCAATACCGCGTCGGCGCGCAGCTTGCTGTCGAACTCCAGCAAGGTCACGTGGCTGACGATACCCGCCAGGTCGATGGCCGCCTCGACGCCGGAGTTACCGCCGCCAATCACCGCCACGCGCTTGCCCTTGAACAGCGGGCCGTCGCAATGCGGGCAGAAGCACACGCCCTTGGCCTTGTATTCCTGCTCGCCTGGCACGCCCATCTCGCGCCAGCGGGCACCGGTAGCCAGGATCAGCGACTTGGCCTTGAGGGTCGCGCCGCTTTCGAAACGCACCTCGTGCAGGCCGCCGGCTTCCTTGGCCGGCACCAGCGCGCTGGCGCGCTGCAGGTTCATGATGTCGACGTCGTACTGACGCACGTGGGCTTCCAGGGCACCGGCCAGCTTCGGCCCTTCGGTTTCCTGGACCGAAACGAAGTTCTCGATCGCCATGGTGTCCAGCACCTGGCCGCCGAAGCGCTCGGCCGCGACACCGGTACGGATGCCCTTGCGAGCCGCGTAGATCGCTGCCGAAGCACCCGCCGGACCACCGCCGACCACCAGCACGTCGAAGGCGTCCTTGGCACTGATGGCTTGCGCCTGCTTCTCGGCTGCGCCGGTGTCGAGCTTGCCGAGAATTTCCTCCAGGCCCATGCGGCCCTGGCCAAAATTCACGCCGTTGAGGTAGATGCTCGGAACGGCCATGATCTGGCGGTCGTTGACCTCATCCTGGAACAGCGCGCCATCGATGGCGACATGCCGGATGTTCGGGTTCAGCACCGCCATCAGGTTCAGCGCCTGGACCACGTCCGGGCAGTTCTGGCAGGACAGCGAGAAGTAGGTCTCGAAGTTGAACTCGCCCTTGAGGGCGCGGATCTGTTCGATCACTTCGACACTGGCTTTCGATGGGTGGCCGCCGACTTGCAGCAGGGCCAGCACCAGCGAAGTGAATTCGTGGCCCATGGGAATGCCGGCGAAACGCAGGCTGATGTCGGCTCCCGGGCGATTGATCGAGAACGATGGCTTGCGCTCATCGTTACCGTTGTCGAGCAAGGTGATCAGGCTGGAAAGACTGGCAACGTCTTTCAACAGCGCAAGCATTTCCTGGGATTTCGCACCGTCGTCGAGAGAGGCAACGATCTCGATCGGCTGGGTGACCCGTTCCAGGTATGACTTCAACTGGGCTTTAAGATTGGCGTCCAACATACGGGCGATTTCCTTTATTCAGATCGAAAAAAAACGCCCGAGCGAATCTCGCCCGGGCGTTCTTGGGGGGCGGTGCAGCTTGCTAGGAGCGGCGGCCCGCCCAGATGTAGCGATTCACAGGACTCAGATCTTGCCGACCAGGTCCAGGGAAGGAGCCAGGGTGGCCTCGCCTTCTTTCCACTTGGCTGGGCAGACTTCGCCTGGGTGGGCAGCGACGTATTGAGCAGCCTTGATCTTGCGCAGCAGCTCGCTGGCGTCACGGCCTACACCACCGTCGTTGATTTCGACGATCTTGATCTGGCCTTCAGGGTTGATCACGAAGGTGCCGCGATCCGCCAGACCGGCTTCTTCGATCAGCACGTCGAAGTTGCGGGAGATGGCCAGGGTCGGGTCGCCGATCATGGTGTAGCGGATCTTGCCGATGGCTGGCGAAGTGTTGTGCCAGGCAGCGTGGGCGAAGTGGGTGTCGGTCGAAACGCTGTAGATTTCCACGCCCAGCTTCTGGAATTCGGCGTAGTTGTCTGCCAGGTCTTCCAGTTCGGTTGGGCAAACGAAGGTGAAGTCGGCCGGGTAGAAGAATACGACGGACCACTTGCCTTTCAGGTCGGCGTCCGATACTTCGATGAACTCGCCGTTCTTGAAAGCAGTGGCTTTGAACGGTTTGACTTGGCTGTTGATGATAGGCATCGGTGATTCTCCATCAGTGGGTAAAAACTTGGGTGGGAAACTTGATGGAGAGAATCCTAACCAATGGACTGGCAGTTGGCTCATTGGCAAAGCTGATGCTGCCGATTAGGTTTGGCTATTAGCGAGCAGTATAAATAGAAGAATTCTTTATCTACTGCGCCAGCGGTTTTTCCTGGACCAGGGCCATGCCCTGAAACGGACTGGCCTCGACGTAACGCATGGCTGACTTAAGGTCTTTCCAGCCGACATAACTCATCAGCGACTTGAGGTCCCAGCCACTGCGATGGGCCCAGGTGGCAAAACCCCGGCGCAGGGAATGGCTGGTGTAGTGATCGCCGGCGACACCCGCACGCTCCAGCGCCTGGCGCAGCAGGGGAATGACGCTGTTGGCGTGTAGCCCTTCTTCGCGCAGATGGCCCCAGCGGTCGATACCGCGAAACACCGGCCCGCGCACCAGGGCGGCAGCGCTGATCCACTCGATATATGCCTGGACCGGGCACAGGCGGCGCAACGCCGGCGTATGCCAGGTCCGGCCGAGGTTGTCGCGATCGCCCTTGCTGCGCGGCAGATACAGGCTGATGCCCGAACCCGCCACCGCCTGCACGTGTTCCACTTGAAGCCGGCACAACTCGTCGCTGCGAAAGCCACGCCAGAATCCCAGGAGAATCAGCGCGCTGTCGCGTCGCGCCCGCAGCAAGGCCGGTTGATTGCCCGCAAGGCGCGCCTGACCGGCCTCTTGCTCGAGCCAGGCAATCACCTGCTCCAGATCCCGCAACTGCAAAGGTTCGGCCTGTTTTTCCCGCGCCGGATGCAATGCCCGAATGCCCTTGAACACCTGGCGCACCACCGGGGCCTTGGTCGGATCGGCAAATCCCTGGCTGTTGTGCCACTGCGCCAGGGCCGAAAGCCGCAACTTCAGGGTGTTGATCGACAGCTCCCCGGCATAAGCCGCCAGATAACGCGCCACGCTGTCGCTGGTGGCCGGCAGGAACCCGCCCCACACCACTTCGAAATGCTCGATGGCCGCGCGATAACTGCGCCGGGTGTTGTCACGCGTCGCCGCGTGCAGGTAACGATCCAGCTCACTCATGAATGTTCGACTCGCTGCGCCAGACGGAAATACCGGCCAGACACGGGACGTTGAACGCCTGACACGGGGTAATACCAGTATATCCCAGGTCAATAATTCGAATATTTTTCTTTGTTTTTACTGTACAATTACTCTTTATACATACCACGTAAAAAAGTACGTAATCGTAGGAGATCCCATGGCTCGTGGCGGCGTAAACAAGGCGGTGGTGCAAATCGCCCGTTCGGCGATCCTCGCCCGGGGCGAACACCCCAGCATCGATGCCGTGCGTATCGAAATGGGCAATACCGGCTCGAAAACCACTATCCATCGCTACCTGAAGGAGCTGGAACAGAGCGAGGCCCGCCGCGCTGCGCCGCAAGAAGCCCTGGAAGAGGAACTGACCGAGCTGGTGCAGAGCCTGGCCAAGCGCCTGCGGGAAAACGCCCAGCTCCCCGTGGAGCAGGCGCAGGCGCTACTGGAAGAGAAACATCAGGAACTGGCGGCCCAGCAAGCCGCTGCCGAACAGGCCCAGGCCCAACTGCAACAGCAACTGCAGACCCAGATATCAGCCCTCGCCAGCGAAAGCGCCCTGCTCCAGGACACCCGCTCGATGCTGCAGAGCGAACAAACCCGCAATGCCGGGTTGAACCAGGCCCTGGCCGACTTCGAACTGCGCCTGCAAGACAAGGACGAGCAGATCCGTTCGCTGGAAGAAAAACACCTGCATGCCCGCGACGCCCTGGAGCACTACCGGAATGCGGTCAAGGAGCAGCGCGAACAGGATCAGCGACGCCATGAAGGCCAGCTGCAGCAGGTGCAGCAGGAACTGCGCCAGGCCCAGCAAAGCGCACTGGTGCGCCAGGACGAGATCACCCAGCTGCACCGCGACAACGAACGCCTGACCAGCGAACAGCGCGCCACCCAGAAGGAACTGCGCCAGGCGCAGGAACAGGCACAGAAGGCGGAAAGCAAGCTGGGGCAGTTGGCCGAGCAGTCCACACGCCTGGGCAGCGAGCACACCCTCCTCCAGGAACGCCTGCGTGTCGCCCTGCTGGAAAGCCACGCACTCAAGCAGAGCCTGGAGCAACAGCTGCAGGACAATCGCCAACTGGAATTGCGCGCCACCAAGGCCGAGGCCAGCCTTGAGGCCTTGCAGCTGGCTGCCGCCGCGAAGGCCGCGGCGGAGCCAGCATCACAGGAACAGCGGCCGGAGCCGCCAGAGAAGGCTTAACCGGCGACCGGCGTGCGCATGGTGACGAACTCTTCGGCGGCCGTCGGGTGCACGCCGATGGTTTCGTCAAAGTCACGCTTGGTAGCGCCCGCCTTCAAGGCAATCGCCAGGCCCTGGACGATCTCGCCGGCATCCGGGCCGACCATGTGGCAACCCAGCACCTTGTCGGTCTCGGCGTCCACCACCAGCTTCATCAGCGTACGTTCCTGGCACTCGGTGAGGGTCAGCTTCATCGGCCGGAAGCGGCTTTCGAAAATCTGCACCTTGTGCCCCGCCTCTCGCGCCTGTTCTTCCGACAGGCCAACGGTGCCGATGCTCGGCTGGCTGAACACCGCGGTCGGAATCAGGTTGTAGTCCACGGAACGATACTGTTCCGGCTTGAACAGGCGCCGCGCCACGGCCATGCCTTCGGCCAGCGCCACCGGGGTCAACTGCACGCGCCCGATCACGTCGCCAATCGCCAGGATGGATGGCTCGGCCGTCTGATACTGCTCGTCGACCTCGATAAAACCACGCTTGTCGAGCTTAACCCCAGTGTTTTCCAGGCCCAGGTTGTCGAGCATCGGCCGCCGCCCGGTGGCATAGAACACGCAATCGGTGACCAGCTCGCGACCGTCCTTGAGGGTCGCCTTCAGGCTGCCATCCGCCTGCTTGTCGATACGTTCGATGTCGGCGTTGAACTGCAGGTCGAGCCCACGCTTGGTCAACTCTTCCTGCAAGTGCTTGCGCACCGCGCCATCGAAACCGCGCAGGAACAGATCGCCGCGATAGAGCAATTGGGTCTGCGCGCCCAGGCCATGGAAAATCCCGGCGAATTCCACCGCGATATAGCCACCGCCCACCACCAGGATGCGCTTGGGCAGTTCCTTGAGGAAAAACGCCTCGTTGGAGCCGATGGCATGTTCGTGCCCCGGAATCTGCGGAATCTGCGGCCAACCGCCCGTGGCGATCAGGATGTGCCTGGCGCTGTAGCGCTGGCCATTGATCTCCACCTCGTGCGGACCGACGAGCTTGGCGTGACCTTCATGCAGGGTCACGCCGCTGTTGACCAGCAGGTTGCGATAGATGCCGTTCAGGCGATTGATCTCGCGATCCTTGTTGGCGATCAGCGTGGCCCAATCGAAGTTGGCCTCTTCCAGGCTCCAGCCGAAACCGGCCGCCTGCTCGAAGTCCTCGGCGAAGTGCGCGCCGTACACCAGGAGTTTTTTCGGCACGCAACCGACATTGACGCAGGTGCCTCCCAGATAACGGCTCTCGGCGACCGCGACTTTCGCGCCAAAGCCCGCGGCGAACCGCGCCGAACGCACACCGCCGGAACCGGCGCCAATTACATAAAGATCAAAATCGTAGGCCATTTCACTCTCCCAGGCAGGCAGACAGCATAACCGCAGATAGGCATCCGGTCAGCGCCAGTGGCTTTACATAAGGGCATAAAACGAAAAAGCCACCCGAAGGTGGCTTTCGCTACAAGGACGAGCTGGCTATCAGTAAGCCTTGCCGGTCTTGTAGAAGTTCTCGAAGCAGAAGTTGGTCGCGTCGATGTAGCCTTCGGCGCCACCGCAGTCGAAACGCTTGCCCTTGAACTTGTAGGCCATCACGCAGCCATTCTGGGCCTGCTTCATCAGCGCGTCGGTGATCTGGATTTCACCGCCCTTGCCTGGCTCGGTCTGCTCGATCAGGTCGAAGATGTCCGGCGTCAGGATGTAGCGACCGATGATCGCCAGGTTCGACGGCGCGTCTTCTGGTTTTGGCTTCTCGACCATGCTGTGTACGCGGTAGATGTCGTCGCGGATCATCTCGCCGGCGATCACGCCGTACTTGTTGGTTTCCTGCGGGTCGACTTCCTGGATCGCCACGATCGAGCAGCGGAACTGCTTGTACAGCTTGACCATCTGGGTCAGTACGCCGTCGCCTTCCAGGTTCACGCACAGGTCGTCCGCCAGGACCACGGCGAAGGGTTCGTCGCCGATCAGCGGGCGGCCGGTCAGGATCGCGTGGCCCAGGCCGCGCATCTCGGTCTGGCGGGTGTAGGAGAACGAGCACTCGTCCAGCAGCTTGCGGATGCCGACCAGGTATTTCTCCTTATCGGTGCCCTTGATCTGGTTTTCCAGCTCGTAGCTGATGTCGAAATGGTCTTCCAGGGCGCGCTTGCCGCGGCCGGTGACGATGGAGATTTCATTCAGGCCAGCGTCCAGTGCTTCTTCAACGCCGTACTGGATCAGTGGCTTGTTCACCACCGGCAGCATTTCTTTGGGCATGGCTTTAGTCGCTGGCAGGAAGCGAGTACCGTAACCGGCTGCTGGGAACAAGCATTTCTTGATCATATGAGTCCTTAAAAGGGCTGTACGTACGAATTTCGGCGCAGTCTAATCAGGCCGCGTGCACCTTACAATGGGCCGCGCTGGCTAACCGCTGCCATCTAAGAGAAATATTGCCGCGGATAGTTCCGCACAGGCGCCACACATCGCTCAGCAGCATCGTACAGATGGGCCGTGGCGTAAACCGCCAGCCGACCGCAGACCCCGCTTTTTTTTAATCCCGACGCCGTGTCCGGGCTCTTGCAATGGGCCGTTTACCGCTATCATGGCGCCCTTGAACCCGCCAACGAGGCAAATAGATGTCGGCAACAAAAAGCGTCAACGGTTACCAGATCAAGAAGTTGCAGGACGGCCAGTGGTGGCTGGTCAGCGCCCAGGGCGAGAGCGTCGCCGGCCCCTTCCCCAGCGAAGCGATGGCCGTCGAAGTGGCCTCGGTATTCGAGGACTCGGCCGGACACGCATCGTCCCGTCGCGGCCCCAAGTCCTGAGACCGCCCTGGCATCGACGAGCCCTGCCCTGCGCAGGGCTTTTTCATGGTGCTCTGTACCGCAATGGCCGTTAGCTATAGCATTTCGCCCCGGGCGCTCGCACAGCGCGCCCAGCCCTGCCCCAGGGCTCAACTTCTCGAGACGGCCCCGCCCATGCACAAACTTCTGGCACTGACCGCAGTACTGGCCCTGACGGGGTGCGCCACCGTCTCCGATACCTATCTGGCAAACGGCGAGCAAGGCTTGAGCATCGACTGTTCCGGCGAGGCCAGCTCGTGGGCCAGCTGTTATGAAAAGGCCGACGCCTCCTGCGCCGGCACCGGTTACCGGATCATCGGCACCGAAGGCACGCCCGCTCTCAAGGACAGCGACAAAACCCTGGGCCAGGATGTCGGCAACTACAAAAGCCGCAGCGTGGTGGTGGTCTGCAAGTGACAGGCAGACTCTGCCTGCCTACATATGGATTTCGGCGAACTTGATGCCCAGGCCGCGCAGGGTGCCAATCAGGTCGTCCAACCGTTCGAATGACTCGACCTCATCGTTGTCATCCACCAGAAAGTAACTGCGCCCGGCGCTTTTCTTGAAGAACACGATCCATTCCCCGGAGTTCGCCGGATTCTGAATCACATGGGTCGCAGAGATATGACCCTCTGCATGCCTCTCCCGGACTTGCGCGCGTTTCATGCTTTCTCCCAAAAAACGATGCCGCCGAAACCAGGGTCTCGACGGCATCTTTGACAATGGCCGACAGTTTATCGGATGCCTTGCCCGATCAGCACGCCCTCCACCGTCTGGCCGTACAGGTTGACCCCGTCATTGGCGTGGAACTTGAGCCGGGTCTTCTCGATGGAACCCTCCACCAGGCGCGGATCCTGCGGCCGCTCATGGCGGTTGACGAACGCCGCCACGTCCCAGGCCTGCTGATCGCTCAGGCTGCCGGACTTGCCCAGCGGCATGTTGTATTTGATGAAGGACGCCGCCGTATTGATCCGATGCATGCCCGCGCCCCAGTTGTACGAATCCTTGCCCCACAGCGGCGGCATGACATAGTCCGCGCCGACCTTCTGGCCCTGGCCGTTATCGCCATGACAGACCGCGCACTGCTGCCGATAGACTTGCTCGCCACGCGCCAGATCGTAGCCCTGGGCCGGCTGGGCGACGTCCGGATAGCCGCGCCCGGGCAACTCGACGCCGATCGGCGCCTTGCTCGCCAGCCAATAGGAATACACCGACAGCGCGGTGATTTCGTAGCTGTCGGCGGCCGGTGGCGTGCCGCCGTTCATGCTGAACTGGAAACAGCCCTGCAAGCGTTCGGCGTAGGTGTTCACCTTGTTGTTCTTCTTGCGGTAGGCCGGATACATCGGATAGGCGCCCCACAACGGCGACGAGTTGGCCAGGCGGCCCTGGTCCAGGTGACAGTTACTGCAGTTGAGGCCGTTACCGACGAACTTCGGCGCCAGGCGCTTGGTATCGACGAACAGCGCGTAGCCGTCGCGGACCATCTTGCCGTAGGCGTTGTCCGGCAATTCGCTCTCCGCCGGCGGCTGGAAATATGGCGGATGGACAGCCGCTACCGCCGGCACCGACACCTGCGACTGATCCTCCATGACCACGTCGGCGCCCTGCGCCTGAAGCGCCAGCAAAGCCAGGAACACACCCACTATCGGATCGGGCTTCATGGCTTGGGCTCCTGGTTGGCGGTCTTGGCGAGCGGGCTCTGCGGCTTGGCGAAGTAGTCGGCCACAGCCACGATTTCCTCGGGGGTCAAGGCCTTGGCGATGTGCCCCATCAGATCGTTCGGGTCGTTGCGGCGCGTACCGTCGCGCCAGGCATTCAGTTGCCCGGCCAGGTAAGCCGCCGGCTGGCCGGCCAACGGCGGGAAGGCGTCCCCGACACCCACCCCGCCGGGCCCGTGACAGGTCACGCATTCCGGCACCTGACGCTCCCAGGCGCCACGCAAGGCCAACCGCGCGCCCACGCCCGGGGCCTCGGCACTGCGGGTGACCGGCGCGACTGTCGGGGCGGGCATCGCGGCCAGCGTCTGGCTGACCGCACTGATTTCCTCTTCGCTCAAGGCCTTGGCCAGCGGCTGCATCACCGGATTGCTACGCGCGCCGCTGCGAAAATCCTCCAGCTGCTTGCGTAGATAGCCCGCGGACAAACCCGCCAGGCGCGGGAAACCGGCCGCCGCCAGGCCCAGCCCATCCCCGCCATGACAAGCCAGGCAGGCCGTGGCACCGGGCTGCGCCCCACCCTGGGTAAAGACTTTCTGCCCATCCGCGGCATGGGCATGGGCAACGAGAAACAGCATCAGGCTGCTGAGCAGTATTCGATCCACGGGGATCATCGTGCACTCCATTGTTCTAGTTATATTCTTAGGTCTATTTCATATAAGACCTACAAAGAGTAGGCCAATAGACCTTCGGCTACAACGCGAACCCATCCCCTTTGCCCTGCCCAGCACGGAAAAAGCCGCACCTCCAAGCCGCGCGCCGCGCATCGATCGGCCCAGCGTAAACCTCCAGGTTGCTGCGCCGTGATGCCGAACGGCTAAGCCCCCAGCGCCTGGTTCAAGCGAGCCAGTACCTGCTCGGCGCTGAACGCCCCCACCGCCAGCGGCGCACGCAGGCCGTCACGCTCGAACAGCAGCGTGGGAAAGGAGCGCACACCCCATTGTCGGCAGCGGGCAAACTCCTGCTGGACCAGTTGCCGGGCTTCGGGCGATTCGAACAAGGCGCGGAATTCGGCGAAATCCAGCGACACACCCGCGCAGATATCCGTGTAGAAATCCACCTGTTTGGGATCTTCCCCCTCGACATAAAACTTGCGCTGAACCGCACTGAAGAAGCTCAGCACCGCCAAGTCAGCCAAGCCGTGGCGGGCCAGCAGCGACTTGACGACCGCCACCGCCCGGCAAGCCGGCTCGGTGTCATAGTCGAAGTGCGCAGCGGCCAGCAAGGAGAAATCGAAGGGTTGGCCGGTGACCTGGGCAATGTGTTTCCACTCGTTGTCCAGAAAGCGCTTGAAGTGCGCGTCCCACGGATCGCCACCGCCCGCTCGCAGCCCACCCGCAGTGATCGAGAATTCGATGCCTTGCGCTTCGCAAAAAGCCGCGACCTGGTGGACGACGGGCGAAATGCCCCAACACCAGGAGCACATGGGATCACCGATGTAATGCACGGCCAGCCCTGCACGCCGGCGAGGCGCAGGGGTGTCGGCCGGCTGGTCCGGCCCGGAGAGCAGGCAGGCGCCGGAAAGGGGATCGCAGTGGTTCATGCTCGAATGACTCCTTCGGATAGAGGGCCGGCGCAACGGCCCGTGGCTTGCCGCGCGCGGGGCTAGCGAGCGGGCTGCGCAACGCCGAACGGGTTGTCGATGGCGTAGATCCAGGTGCCATCGGCTTGCCGCTTCATGACGTCGGCGCCGGTACCCGCCATATCCACCGGCTTGCCATCGGCCCCGGTGCCCCTGATCGTCCAATCCAGGACCACCAGGGCGATGTCGTCCGCCTGGTAGACCTGACGCAGGGAAAACCGGATCGGCAGCCCGGCCGCCATGAACTGCGCCAGGGCGGCACGAATCTGCGCCGGTTCCTGCAAGGGCATGCCCGGTGCGGGAACGAACAGGCTGTCCTTGCCATACAGCTTGCCCAGGCCTTCGAGGTCAGCGGCGTTGAAATGGCGTTCGAAGGCCTGGGCCAGTTCGCTGGGGGAACGCGGCGGCTCTTGGGCCTGGGCGCTGTTCAGGGCAACCAGGGACAGTACGGCAGCAGCCGTCAGGGACTTGAACATGTCTTCACCTCGGTGGGATCAAGAAAGGAGGTGAAGCTTAATTAGCGTTGAAAAGTTGATATATACGATTAAAACTTAATCTTTGTTCAACTTTACTTAACAACATCATGGACAAACTGACGGCAATGGCCACCTTTGCCAGGGTGGTAGAGACCGGCAGCTTCACTGCCGCGGCAGAGGTGCTGACGCTGCCCAAGGCCAGGGTTTCCCAACGGGTTTCCGACCTGGAGCGGCACCTCGGAGTGAGGCTGCTCAACCGCACCACCCGGACCTTGAACCTGACCGAGGATGGCCGGGCCTATTTCGCCAAGTGCCAGGTGATTCTCCAGGACATCGACGAACTGGAAGGCGCCCTCAAGGGCGGCACGCTGGAGCCACGGGGAAAACTGAGGGTCGAGGCCCTGGTATCGGTCGCCCGCTGGCTGATCGCCCCACGCCTGCATGAATTCCAGGCCCGTTACCCTGAAATCGCCATACGCCTGGGGGCCAGCGACCGCATCAGCCATCTGCTGGAGGAAGGCATCGACTGCGCCATTCGTGGTGGGCATCTGGAAGACTCCAGCCAGATTGCCCGCCACGTCTGCGACGTGCGCCTGGGCCTGTATGCCGCCCCCGCCTACCTGGACCGCGCGGGCACCCCGGACCATCCCCGCGACCTGGCGCGCCATCGGCGGATCTCCTGGTTCGCCGGGCAGCGTAACCCCCTGGTCTGGCAGCTGGAGACCGTCGACGAGGCCTTCGAGTTGCCCGGCGAAGACGGCCTGCAATTTGATGATCCCGATGTCGCCATCGCTTCCTGCATGGCCGCAAGCGGCATTTGCCCGGGGGCGCCTTTCGCGGTGCAGGGCTGGGTTCGCGCCGGAGCCCTGGTGCCGGTACTGGCGCAGTGGAGCTTCCCGGCGCGGCCGATCCACATGCTCTACCCGAGCAGCAGGCACCTGTCCGCCCGGGTCCGCTGTTTCGTGGACTGGGCGCTGGAGTTGATGCAGCACAGCCCCGACCTGCGCCTGAGCCCGCGAGAACTCGCCGAAAGCCTTTAATCCAGGGCAAAAGCAAGGCACCGCGCAATAAAAAGCCCGCCCTGCGCGGAGGTCCGGGCAAGGGCGGGCTGTTGATAAATCCTCTGGCCGTCAGCCGGAAATGCAGTCCTCCGCCGCCTTGCGGATATCGCCCGGACGCATGGGCACGTTGGACATGCTCTCGTGCAGCTTGATGCTGCTGCCGCCGGAGCGCTCCTCGATATCGAACACCGCCGTCGGCCCCGAGGAGAGTTTCTGCGGAACGATCACGCGCATGCCATCCTTGTGCGGTTCGATCTGCAACTGGCCACGGCTGTCGGCCAGCTTGTCGCTGACGCACTTGGCATAGGCTTGTGGTTTTTTCCCTGAAATCACATTCAGGGTGGGCAGCGTCTGGTTAATGTCCGAGACCGTCGCACAGCCACTGATCGCCAAGGCCAGAATCAACACACCCCACTTCATAGATTTCCTCCGATAAAAACCGTCCGACCGCAGAAATAGAATTTTTCTCCGGGACGTCCAGATTTATCTTAAATAAACGGCAAATAACTGTTTTAAATTGTCAAAGCCGCTCGCCGCGGCCTGATAAACTGCGCCATCGTTTTGATTTTGTAGCAAAAGCCCTTCTGGAGGCGCCCATGAAATTTATCCACCAGCGCGAGCACCTCAACGAAGACGACATCGTCGTCATCGAGTGCTCCCAGGTCTGCAACATCCGCCTGATGAACGACGCTAACTTCCGAAGCTTCAAGAACGGCGGACGTCACACCTATCATGGCGGCGCGTTCGACAAGTTCCCGGCGAAGATCACCGCGCCGAGCACCGGCTTCTGGAACATCACCATCGACACCGTCAACCGGCGCCCCATCAGCGTCACGCGCAAGCCGAACTTCACCCACTCGATCAAGATCATCCGTCGGTCCAGCTCGAAACTGCGCTGAATTCCATCCCAAGCTCGCGACCAACAGGTATCACCGTGGCCCAGACAACCAAGTACGTCATCAAATACAAACTCAACGGCGAACGTCGCTTCGAGTTCGCCCAACTGCAAAACGGCACCCCGGAAGAAGCCCGCGCCGCGCTGGAAGCCCTACATGGCCAGAGTGGCGATGTCATCAGCGAGGTCAGCGTGAGCAAGGCGCTGTAGAGCGCTCGAGTTCCAACGCAAGCAGCGGAGTGTGGACGGCCCGGATCTTTTCCAGACTGGCGGGCATCAGCCGCTACCCCCGGGAATCCCGCACATGTCCGCCCTCTCCCTTGAACAACGCCTCGCCACGCTGGACTGGTCCTCGATCGAGCAACAGCTCGACCAGGACGGCAGTGCGCTGATCGCCGGCCTGCTCCGCCCCGACGAATGCCAGGCCCTGGGCAGCCTGTATCCTCGCGGCGAGCTGTTCCGCTCGCGGGTGGTCATGGCCCGCCACGGTTTCGGGCGGGGCGAGTATCAGTATTTCGCCTACCCGTTGCCGACGCTGGTCGCCGAACTGCGCGAGCGGGTCTATCCGCGGCTGGTGCCACTGGCCAATCGCTGGAACCGCAGCCTGGGCATTGCCGTGGACTACCCGCCGCGGCACGCGGATTTCCTCCAGCGCTGCCACGCCGCCGGCCAGCAGCGCCCGACGCCGCTGTTGCTGCAGTACGGTGCCCAGGACTACAACTGCCTGCATCAGGACCTGTACGGCGAAAACGTCTTTCCGCTGCAGGTCGCCATTCTGTTGTCACGCCCCGGCCAGGATTTCACCGGCGGCGAATTCGTCATCACCGAGCAGCGCCCGCGCATGCAGTCGCGCCCGCAGGTCATTGGTCTGAAGCAAGGTGATGCGCTGATCTTCGCCGTGCATCATCGGCCGGTACCCGGCGTGCGCGGCCATTACCGGGTGACATTGCGCCATGGCGTCAGCCGCCTGCACAGCGGCCGCCGGCATACGCTAGGAGTGATCTTCCACGATGCCCAATAATTTCACCGCCGAGCTGTTCGCCGAAGCCGAATTGCAACAGGCGCCCCGCACCGAACAGGTCGGCCCGCAAGCCTTCGTGCTGCGCGGCTTTGCCCTGCCCTGGGTCGAGCGCCTGTTGCCGGCCCTGCGTAGCGTGCTGCGCGCCGCGCCCTTCCGGCAGATGGTCACGCCAGGGGGCTTCACCATGTCGGTGGGCCTGAGCAGCTGCGGTCAGTTGGGCTGGACCACCGACCGCAGCGGCTACCGCTATACCGGCATCGACCCACAGAGCGGCCAGCCCTGGCCGGCCATGCCCGAGGCGTTCCGCGAGCTGGCGCAAACCGCCGCGACCGAGGCCGGCTTCCCCGACTTCGCGCCGGACGCCTGCCTGATCAACCACTATGTGCCCGGGGCGCGGATGTCGCTGCACCAGGACAAGAACGAACGCGACTTCAGCGCGCCGATCGTTTCCGTCTCCCTGGGGCTGCCGGCGGTTTTCCAGCTGGGCGGCGAGCAACGTGGCGACCGCCCGCTGCGGGTGCCGCTGCAGCATGGCGACGTGCTGGTCTGGGGCGGGGTCGACCGCCTGCGTTATCACGGCGTGCTGCCGCTCAAGGACGGCACGCACCCGCTGCTCGGTCCACGGCGCATCAACCTCACCTTTCGCCACGCCGGTTGAGCCCGGAAAATTCCAGCGCAAGACACCGAGTGCCAGGCGAACCGCCCGCGGTTAACCTGAGCGGCATCCGTCACCGAGCCAAGCCCATGACCCACATTCCGTCCAAGCCCACCACCGAAAGCGACCCGCGCTGGCTCGCGGTGCTCGCCCGCGATGCCAGCGCCGATGGCCAGTTCGTCTATGCGGTGAAGACCACCGGGGTCTATTGCCGCCCCAGCAGCCTGTCGCGCCTGCCGCGCCCGGAGAACGTCGAGTTCTTCGACACCGCGCAACAGGCCGAGGCCGCCGGCTACCGGCCCAGCAAACGCAGTGCCAGCGATCAGACCCAGGTGGCCACGCAGCATGCCCGCCTGGTCGCCGCCGCCTGCCGGCAGATCGAATCGGCGCCCGAATTGCCCAGCCTGAATCAACTGGCCGAGCAGGCCGGCATGAGCAGCTTCCACTTTCACCGGGTGTTCAAGGCGGCCACCGGACTGACCCCGAAAGGCTACGCCAGCGCCCACCGCTCGCGCCGCGTGCGCCACCAGCTCGAACATGGGCAGTCGGTGACGGACGCGCTGTATGACGCCGGCTTCAACTCCAACAGCCGCTTCTACGAAACCGCCGACCAGTTGCTCGGGATGAAACCCAGCGACTACCGCGCCGGCGGCCTGAATACCGATATCCGCTTCGCTGTCGGCCAGTGCTCGCTGGGAGCCATCCTGGTGGCCCGGAGCGAACGCGGGGTCTGCGCGATCCTGCTGGGTGACGACCCCAACGCCCTGGTGCAGGAGCTGCAGGACAAATTCCCGCGGGCCAACCTGATCGGCGCCGACCGCGATTTCGAGCAGTTGGTGGCGCAGGTGGTGGGGTTCATCGAGGCGCCGGCCATTGGCCTGGACCTGCCGCTGGACCTGCAAGGCACGGCCTTCCAGGAGCGGGTCTGGCTGGCCCTCAGGGAGATTCCGCCGGGCAGCACCGCCAGCTACGCCGAGATCGCCCGGCGTATCGGCGCACCGAAATCGTTCCGCGCCGTGGCCCAGGCGTGCGGGGCCAACAGCCTGGCGGTGGCGATTCCCTGCCACCGCGTGGTACGCAGCGACGGCGAGTTGTCCGGCTACCGCTGGGGGGTGGAACGCAAGCGTCAGTTGCTCGAACGCGAAAGTTCGTCGGACGCCTGAACGCCGATGTACACCGATACCGAGTCAGCGCCGGTGTACACCTCGAAGTCGGTGGCATAGCGCCGGCGGATCGCCGGGTTGTCCTCGAAGTAGGCCCAGATCAGGCTCCAGGTCTGGATCACCACCTCGGGCATCGGCCCCTTGGCGGAGAACGCCAGGTATTCGCCGCCCTCGATCCGCACCAGCGGATAGTCGGCATGGCCCTCGCCCACCGCGACCCCGACGGTCACGTCGAAATGCCCCGAGGCATCGGATTCGTAATTGGAATACACGCCGTAGACGAACGCGTCCGACTGCCGCTGAGCGATGCTGTCGAACAGGCCCTCGACAAAAAACCGCTCCCACATCGGCCCGATCCGCGCGCTGTCGGCCTGCTGCTCGTCGGCGTTGCAGGTCCGCACCTGCAGGCCGCAAACGCTGAAAGGCTCAACCTCTCGCCATTTGACCTCCATGCTTCACCCTCCTTCTGGCGTTAGTCTGTTTGGCCGGCAGGCACGGTATCAGCGATTCACATCCACCACCACACGCCCGCGCAACTCGCCAGCCAGCAGGCACGACGCCGCGGCGATGGCCTCGCCGAGCCCGATCTCCTGGCTGATCAGCGCCAGCAGCGCCGGGTCCAGGTCGCGGGCCAGGCGCTGCCAGGCCTCGATCCGCCGCGCCTTGGGCTGGGTCACGCTATTGATGCCGGCCAGGGTCACGCCGCGCAGAATGAAGGGCGCCACCGTCGCCGGGAAGTCCATGCCCTGGGCCAGCCCGCAAGCCGCCACGGTGCCGTTGGCCCGGGTGCTGGCGCAGGCGTTGGCCAGGGTATGGCTGCCCACCGAGTCGATCACCGCCGCCCAGCGCTCCCGGGCCAGCGGCTTGCCCGGCGCGGACAGGCTGGCACGGTCGATGATTTCGTGCGCACCCAGGCGCTCAAGGTAATCCCGCTCCTCGACACGGCCAGTGGAGGCCACCACCCGGTAGCCGAGCCGGGCCAGCAGGGCGATGGCAAAGCTGCCGACCCCACCGTTGGCGCCGGTGACCAGCACCTCGCCCTGCGCCGGGGTCACGCCGTTGCGCTCCAGCGCCAGGATGCAGAGCATCGCCGTGTAGCCGGCCGTGCCGATGGCCATGGTCTGGGCCGCGCTGAACGCCTCGGGCAGGGGAATCAGCCAGTCGCCATCGAGCCGGGCTTTCTGCGCCAGCCCACCCCAGTGCCCTTCGCCCACGCCCCAGCCATTGAGCAGCACCTGATCGCCCGCGCGGTAATCCGGGTGGCTGCTGGACTCCACCGTCCCCGCCAGATCGATCCCCGGCACCATGGGGAACTGGCGCACCACCGGGCTGCTGCCGGTGATGGCCAGGCCGTCCTTGAAGTTCAGGGTGCTGTAGGCCACCCGCACCGTCACATTGCCCGCGGGCAGTTGCGTGTCGTCGAGCTGGCGCAGCGCCGCGCGATAACCGGTGTCGTCTTTGTCGATCAGGATAGCGTTGAACATGACTGCCTCCGATAGGCCCGCATGAGCGGGCGGTGAGCGTGAGCTTCAGGTTGCAAAGGTGCCCACCTTCCCAGCCCGGGCGGGAAAAATCCACGTTCTTTTCGTTGTAGCCCCCTACCCAACACGGCCTGTAGGAGCGAGGCTTGCCCGCGATAGCGCTATCGCAGGCAAAAAGGGAATGCCCACGTCACCGCCAAAGTCGACTGGCCTTGAGCGGCGCACTCCTGCTACAAACCCCGGGTTGCCATCCTTGTTCTTTTGCTGCCGGAGAATCATTCAACATGAGCCAATGGCCTGACACCCGCATTCTCGACCTGCTGGGCATTCAACTGCCGATCATTCAAGGCCCCCTGGCCGGCGCGACCACCACGGACATGGTGATTGCCGTCGCCAGGGCCGGCGGTCTAGGATCCCTGCCCTGCGCCATGCTCACGCCCGAGCAGATCCGCCAGGACGTGCAAACCATCCGCCAGGCCACTGGCGCGCCGCTGAACCTGAACTTCTTCTGCCACCAGATTCCGGCCCCCGACGCCGAACGCGCCGCGCGCTGGAAAGCCGTGCTGGAACCCTACTACCGCGAGCTGGGCGCCGACTTCGATGCGCCCACGCCGGTCAGCAGCCGGGCGCCGTTCGACCTGGTCAGTTGCGAGCTGGTGGAAGAACTGCGCCCGGAAATCGTCAGCTTCCACTTCGGCCTGCCCGAGCCGGCGCTGCTGGCGCGAGTCAAGGCCACCGGGGCGAAGATTCTGTCCTCGGCCAGTACCGTGGATGAAGCGGTGTGGCTGGAGCGACACGGCTGCGACGCGATCATCGCCATGGGCTACGAGGCCGGCGGCCATCGCCCGATCTTCCTCAGCGACGACCTGAATACCCAGGTCGGCACCCTGGCCCTGGTGCCGCAGATCGTCGATGCGGTGCAGGTGCCGGTGATCGCCGCCGGCGGCATCGGCGATGCCCGCGGCATTGTCGCCGCCTTCGCCCTCGGCGCCTCGGCGGTGCAACTGGGCACCGCCTACCTGTTCACCCCGGAAGCCAAGGTCAGCGCCGCCCACCACCGGGCCCTGCGGACCGCCAAGGACAGCCAGACCGCCGTGACCAACCTGTTCACCGGGCGTCCGGCGCGAGGCATCGTCAACCGGGTGATGCGCGAGATCGGACCGATCAGCCCGCTGGCCCCGGCCTTCCCCCTGGCGGGTGGCGCGTTGATGCCGCTGCGCGCCAAGGACGAAGCCGACTTCGCCAACCTGTGGGCCGGCCAGGCCCTGCGCCTGGGCCGCGAACTGCCGGCCTTCGAGCTGACCCGCACACTGGCCGAGCAGGCCCTGGCCAGGTTGCATAAGGCCTGACCCCCAGCGGGCCGCGACCCTGCTCGCGGCCCGCCTCCTTCTTTCGCATTCGCTCCAGTTCCGTTCGCTGGCGATTCGCTATATATTTCCGTATACAGCGCAGTGCCTACCCCCGGCACAGTCCGCTGCCGCTACCCCCCAACCGCCCGCCGCACTTTCGCCAATGGAGCTGTTCATGAGCCTTCGCCTCACAGGTTTTGCCCCGACGTGCCTTGCCGCCCTGCTTGCCGCCTGCGCCTTGGGTTCGGCCCAGGCCGATGAAGTCCAGGTGGCGGTCGCCGCCAACTTCACCGCGCCGATCCAGGCCATCGCCGCCGACTTCGAGAAAGACACCGGGCACAAACTGGTGGCCGCCTATGGCGCCACCGGGCAGTTCTATACCCAGATCAAGAACGGCGCGCCGTTCGAGGTGTTCCTCGCCGCCGACGACAGCACCCCGGAAAAACTCGAAAGCGAAGGCGCCACCGTCAAGGGCTCGCGCTTCACCTACGCCATCGGCACCCTGGCGCTGTGGTCGGCCAGGGACGGTTATGTCGACAACCAGGGCCAGGTACTCAAGGCCAACCAGTATCAACACCTGTCGATTGCCAACCCCAAAGCCGCGCCTTACGGACTGGCCGCTACGCAGGTCCTGGCCAGGCTGGGCCTGGCCGAGCAGGTCAAGGCCAAGATCGTTGAGGGCCAGAACATCACCCAGGCTTATCAATTCGTGTCCACCGGCAACGCCGAGCTGGGCTTCGTCGCCTTGTCGCAGATCTACAAAGACGGCAAAGTCAGCAGCGGCTCGGCCTGGATAGTCCCGGCCGACATGCACGATCCGATCAAGCAAGACGCGGTGATCCTCGACAAGGGCAAGGACAACCCGGCGGCCAAGGCGCTGGTTGACTACCTCAAGGGGGCGAAAGCCGCGGCCATCATCAAGTCCTACGGTTACCAGATCTAAATGCCGCTATCGAGTGCCGACTTCTCCGCCATCTGGCTGACGCTGCAACTGGCGTCGCTGACGACCCTGATCCTGTTGATCATCGGCACGCCGATCGCCTTGTGGCTGTCGCGCACTCGCTCCTGGCTACGCGGGCCGATCGGCGCCATCGTCGCCCTGCCCCTGGTCCTGCCGCCGACGGTGATCGGTTTCTACCTGCTGCTCGCCCTCGGCCCCAACGGCTCCGTCGGCCAACTCACCCAGGCCCTGGGCCTGGGTACCCTGACCTTCAGTTTCAGCGGCCTGGTGATCGGCTCGGTGATCTATTCCATGCCCTTCGTCGTGCAGCCGCTGCAAAACGCCTTTACCGCGATCGGTACGCGCCCGCTGGAAGTGGCGGCGACCCTGCGTGCCAATCCCTGGGACAGTTTCTTCAGCGTGACCCTGCCCCTGGCCCGGCCGGGCTTCATCACCGCGGCGATCCTCGGTTTCGCCCACACTGTCGGCGAGTTCGGCGTGGTACTGATGATCGGCGGCAACATTCCCGAGAAGACCCGGGTGGTCTCGGTGCAGATCTACGACCATGTCGAGGCCCTGGAATACGCCCAGGCCCACTGGCTGGCGGCCGCCATGCTGGTGTTCTCGTTCCTCGTGCTGCTGGCGCTCTACTCCAGCCGCAAGACCCACGCTGGCTGGAGCTGAGCCGTGAGTGCATCGATCCACGTGCGCCTAAAGCGCCACTACCGCGATTTCGACCTGGACCTCGACCTGGAACTGCCCGGCCGCGGCGTCACCGCGCTGTACGGCCATTCCGGCTCCGGCAAGACCACCTGCCTGCGCTGCATCGCCGGCCTCGAACAGGCCGAACAGGGGCTGGTGCGGATCAACGACGAGACCTGGCAGGACAGCCAGCGCCAGCTGTTCCTGGCCCCGCACAAGCGCTCCCTGGGCTATGTGTTCCAGGAAGCCAGCCTGTTCAGCCACCTGTCGGTGCAGGCCAACCTGGAGTTCGGCCTCAAGCGCATCCCGCGGGCGCAGCGACGGGTCGACATGGCCCAGGCCACCGAGCTGCTCGGCATCGGCCAGCTGTTGCAACGCCACCCACACAACCTGTCCGGCGGCGAACGCCAGCGCATCGGCATTGCCCGCGCGCTGCTGACCAGTCCGCGGCTGCTGCTGATGGACGAGCCCCTGGCCGCCCTGGACAGCAAGCGCAAGAACGAGATCCTGCCGTACCTGGAACGCCTGCATGACGAACTGGAAATCCCGGTGCTGTATGTCAGTCACTCGCAGGATGAAGTGGCGCGCCTGGCCGACCATATCGTCCTCCTGGAAAACGGCCGCGCCCTGGCCAGCGGGCCGATCGGCGAGACCCTGGCGCGCCTCGACCTGCCCCTGGCGCTGGGCGACGATGCCGGGGTGGTGATCGAAGGCCGGGTCAGCCATTACGACGCCGGCTACCAGTTGCTCGCCGTGCAACTGCCGGGCAGCCAACTGCGGATCCGGGTGGCCCATGCCCCGATGGCCATCGGCAAGCACCTGCGCTGCAAGGTCCAGGCGCGAGACGTCAGCCTCAGCCTGCAGGCGGGCGAGCACAGCAGCATCCTCAATCGCCTGCCGGTGACGGTCAGCGGCGAAATTCCCGCGGACAACGCCGCCCATGTGCTGGTGCGCCTGGACGCGGCCGGCAGCCCGTTGCTGGCGCGGATCACCCGCTACTCCCGCGACCAGCTGGCGCTGCACCCGGGCCAGCAACTGTGGGCGCAGATCAAGGCGGTGGCCGTGCTCGCCTGAGCCGCGGATCACGCCGTCGGCACCCTGGCGCGCCGCTGCGGTCAATCAGCAGACAGGCCGATTGCCAAGGATTCCGCCATGCCCGACAGCCCATTGCGCCCAGACCTCGAGCTGCCACCGGAGTTGCACTATGTCGACGATAGCCAGCCCGGGATCAGCCGCCGGAAACGCCGCGGCACTTTCGTCTACTTCGACCCGCAGGGCCAGCGCATCGACGACCGCGAGCAGATCCAGCGCATCAACGCCCTGGCCGTGCCCCCGGCCTATACCGACGTGTGGATCTGCGCCGACCCGCAAGGCCACCTGCAAGCCACCGGCCGCGACGCCCGCGGGCGCAAGCAGTACCGCTATCACCCACGCTGGCGCGAGGTGCGCGACGCCGACAAGTATTCGCGCCTGCTGCAGTTCGGCACCGCCCTGCCGTCCTTGCGCCGGCGCCTGGAAGCCCTGCTCGCGGCCCCCGGCTTCAGCCGCGACAAAGTCATGGCCACGGTCATCAGCCTGCTCGACGCCACGCTGATTCGCGTCGGCAACAGCCAGTACGCCCGCGACAACCGCTCCTACGGCCTGACCACCCTGCGCAACCGGCACGTGGCGATCAAAGGCAGCTCGATCCTGTTCCAGTTCCGCGGCAAGAGCGGCATCGAACACCAAATCACCGTCAAGGACCCGCGCCTGGCGCGCATCCTCAAGCGCTGCCTGGAACTGCCCGGGCAGAACCTGTTCCAGTACCTCGACGAAAACGGCGAGCGCCACAGCGTCAGCTCCTCCGACGTCAACGCCTACCTGCGCGAGCTGACCGGCGCCGACTTCACCGCCAAGGACTACCGCACCTGGGCCGGCAGTGCCCTGGCCCTGGCGGTGCTGCGCGAGCTGCACTGGGAGCCCGAGGCCGAGGCGAAAAGACAGGTGGTGGAAATGGTCAAGGTGGTCTCTCGGCAACTGGGCAATACCCCCGCCGTGTGCCGCAAGTGCTATATCCACCCGGCGGTGCTCGAAGGCTTCGTACAGGGCCGCCTGGCGACGCTGCCCAGGCCACGCAAACGCAAGCACCTGAAGGCCGAGGAAGTCGGCCTGAGGGTGTTTCTCGAACATCTGGAGCAACAAGCCTGAGAAGCACTCATGGCGGCGCTGGCGATGGCCCGGTGGCGCACCGCGCCGGCCAGGCTGCTGTTCCACGAGCCGACCGCCCCCCTGGACCTGGAATCGGCTGGCGCGCGAATTCCGGCGGTGCTTCTATAGTTGCTCTGAGCAGCCATCAGCCAGGGACGTACCATGGAAGATATTTTTGTCGTAAAGCGCTGCAACAAAATCATCATTCAAGGGCGCCGCGCCGGGGAAGCCGCGCACGGCGCACCGGTCGCCGCTCACTGGTACCGCATCGCCGACACCCGCACCGACGGTTTCATCGGCGACGGCTACGACCTGGAGGCGGACGCTATCCGTGAATGCGAGCGGCTCAACGCCGCCAGCCGCCATAGCTGAAAGCCCAGGCACGGGGCGCAGAGAACCGACCCGGCGAACATGAAATTTGTTTCACGGTAAAACCGGCCCGCTCTCGCTACAGTGGACCGTGCTTATTGAAGACTCCCGACTGGCCCACCGCTCCCCCGGTGGGTCTTTTTTATGGGTGCGAAAAAAAGCCCCGCGCATCGGCGGGGCTTTTTATTCATGGGCCTGGCTGGCCGTCGTCACTTGAGCCTGACAGCGGTGCCGGTGACAAAGACCACCACCATGCCGCCACGGCCGCTGGGCATGCTGATCTCGTAGTCCAGGCCGACCACCGCGTCGGCGCGCAGGTCGCGCGCCCGCTCCTTGATCTCGTCGGTGGCCTGGACCCGGGCTTCCTTCAGCGCTCGCTCCAGGGTCTGGGAGCGACCGCCGAAAAAGTCGCGCATGCCGGCGAAGACATCGCGTACCACGTTGATCCCCTGCACGGACTCGGCGCTGACGATATCCAGGTACTGGGCAATCTCGCGCCCCTCGATCGCCTGGGTGGTGGTGATGATCACGGCATTCTCCTTTCGACACGACGCGGCGCCACCGCCCTGAAGCCGACGGCACCGCAAAAAAACGCGATGGTAGCAGACCCTGCCGCGCCCGCCGCAAGGCCAGGCCCTGGCAGCATCGGCCTACAGCCCCCGTCGGCAGCCTGCCGGCGGGCAAAAGAAAACCCGCCAGCCTGTTCCTGATCAGGCTGGCGGGTCAGACATCGAAGGGTTATCGGCTATTGGTGCGCGCCGACCTGCTCTTGTAGCCCGGCAAGGCGGCCGCATAGGCCAGGGCTTCTTCCCGGGTACCGAAGGAACCGAGACGGTCGCCCTTGGTGCAGACCCGCCAGGGGCCGCTGTTGACGCTGACCACGTCGTAGCCGTTCATGTGCATCTTGTTCAGCATGGGAACGCTCATAGATCACCTCCCTTTCGTCAGAGGACGCCCGAGGTTGCCGAAACACCTTACACCCGGTCGGCGCAACCGGGGGCTCCATCCATCGCCCTCTGGCCGGGTGCCCAGACGACCGCCGGCTACCTGCGTTTCAGATCGCCCAGGGGGTCATACGCCCTGGACCTCGGCTCCTGCGCGGTTTTGTCCCGGGGTGCCTTCGCCGGCCCGACAGGGTCCACCTGCGGATCGGCGAGGTCCGGGGAGTCGGGGTCGAATCCGAGTTCGTCCTTGCCAGAGGCATGCTCGGATGAAGCAGGCCCCGTAGGTCTGTTCGCCTTCATGGTTACCTCCTCACAGCGATGGCGCTTCCTTATCAGAGGAGCGTTTGCCCCCAGGGTGCAACGCAACTGACGAATGGCAATCTGAGCCGCAAAGGTCCTCACCAGGCGCCGACAGCGAGTTCCATGACCCTGCTTATGGCGTTTTGAAAGGTCCGTCCGGCCTCGATCGCCGCTGCTGTTATCAACCCGGAACGCGCCCTGCGTTTCGTCGCTCCGTCGTTGCCTGGGCCCTGGCGCAAGCGCACACTGCCTGCAGCTGACGGATCAGCTCCCCCTCTGCAAAAAGCCCGCCCGTGCGGGCTTTTTGTTTGTCTGTCGCCCCCTCGTCACCTCGTTGCCCACGACTGCCCGCGACCTTCGGAACTGGCCTTTACTTCAACCGAGGCCCGCTGCAATCCGTGCGTGCCGCCGCTTCGGGAGCCAGTCATGCACACGCCCTCTGTCCTCATCATCGTCCTGCTGTCGGTGCTCGTCGGCTGTACCAGCGACTCCCACGTCTATCGCCGGCAGCCGCTGGTGGCGAAGGTCGAGACCGGCATGACCCAGGAACAGGTCCGACAGATCGGTGGCGATCCCCTGACCATCAGCCCTCGCACCGTAGAACCCGGCAGTTGCTTCGACTATGTGTTCATCCAGGGCGGTCGCCGGCAGCCGTTCAACGTCAGTTTCGATGGCGCCGGCAAGGTCGATCACACCAGTTTCATCACCTGTGCCGAATGGAGCCATGCCCAGCAGAAAGCCAGGGCACCCGGCAGTGGCTCGGGAGGAATGGGAGGAATGGGAGGTGGCTACTGAAGAGCGCCGCCAGCCGCCGATTGGCTGCGGCAGGCTCGGTCAGTGGCGCAAACGCTGGATGAAATTTCTTTCACTGTGCGGCGAATGCCGATCGGGTAGTTTTAACCCTGCTCATTCAACTATTGGCCCGCTCCCCGCGGGCTTTTTTTTGCCTGGGCGGCGGCAGTGATGAGGTTGGCAGAGGGCAGTCGCCGAGCAGCCGGGACTGGCGCAAAGGCAAATTTCAGGCAAAAAAAAGCCCAAGCAGCTGATGGACACTTGGGACTAAAAATGCATAAACCGTGGTAGGTGAACGCGGGGCTATCTTAGCGCCAACCAGAACTTGTAACAATATATTTTGAGGTTATTTTTACCATAAATTTTTTCTAACCCATTAAATAACCACATGTTTTTTCTGGGGATGGCAGAATCGTCACCTTGTTGACGTCAGTAAAAAATCGCTCTGCGTAGCCTGGGAGCCGAAACGGGCAACTGCTGCGATCAGGGACAGGCGTCAGGCATAGGTAATCACGCATTCGGCAAACGCGGAAAATTCACCCGCCGCCACCGGCCCACAGGTACTGACCAGGCGTGCCGTGAAAGACAAGCGCAGGTCCGGCTCGAACAACGGATACTCAAGACGCCCGGCGCTCCCCAGGCGCATCACTTTGCCCGCGCTGTCCAGCAATTGGACACCGACATTGCGCGCGGAACGGGCCCCTTCATGGTCGTTCATCAGGGTCACGCCATCACTGGTGATGCCATCGAAGTAGACCTGCACCCGGGAGGCGCCCTTGAGCCGGTCCGGGTCGAGTTCGACATCGAAGGACTGCGGCACGCTACCGCCCGCCTGGATCGACTCCACGCTCAGGGTGCCCATCTCGACCACCTGCTCCAGGCCACGACTGCGTCGTCGTGAGGTACTCAGGACGACAGCCTCGAGCGCCCCCTGATCGGGATCTATCGCCCAGGCGGAAGCACTGACCCGGGCGCGAAAATCGAAGAACTTACCAACATTTTGTGGAGGCATCGTTTATTCCTTTAATTGAATGCAAACCTGGGGTCAACGCAGCGATGCGGGCCGTCGCCCCTTCCCTGTCGCCCTGTCTGCTCCGAGCCGTGAACCGGTATCGGCCCGGCAAGCACCGGCAGAGAACACGGACCAGGCGAACGCAGGAACCTTAGAACGGCATGGGAACCAGTGTCCCTAAGAGACGTCCGAAACGCCCCACTGAACAATCAGATGACGCCAGGCGCGATGGCCGACGGTGAATCGGTACGAGGAATGAGGAAGGGCAGCGCGAGCGGTGCTCACGGCTTAGGAAAAAGCCCGGCCTTGCACCGGGCTTTGCTGCGCAGGCAGGATCAGTCCAGGACGTCGTGCAGGACTTCGTAGATCAGCCCGGTCGCGAGGGCCACCAGGATCAGGTCGGTACCGGCCTGCTGCCATTCGTAACCGTCGTAGTGTGGCAGCCTGCCTAGCATGCGGCTGTCCAGTTTCTTGGCGATACCCGGCGGGAGAGGCTTGCCGCGGGCGAGGTTTTTCTGGATCCCGGGCGGCAGCGCGGGCCCTGGCGACCAGTAGTCACGACTGTCGCCGATGATGACCCGGACACCGCCGACGTCGATTTGCGGGCCGTCGTAGCGCCCGCCTTGCCGGTAGTCCTGGGATTTATTGCCTTTATTGCCATGCCCGCCCTGATTGCCGTGCGGGTTGCCCTTGCCATTCCCAGGGTCCGCATGGAGCGCGGTCGAACCGAACAAAAGCGCGGCACTGGTTAGAACAGCTATCAGCGAACGAGTCGTCATCTATGCAAATCCTCTGCGGGGATCCAGGCGGGGTGCCATTCGTCATGACACTCGAACTATAGACAGCCCTTCGCGTCTTAGTTCATGCAAGACCCTCCCCCCTCATCCGTGGAAGCAATCATGCTTTTGAAGAAAACGAATCTCGTGGCTGTCGTGACCTGCGTAATGATGTTGGCCGTGGCTCCCTTGGCCGCTTATGCCAAGGACGGTGGTGGTCATGGTGGCGGCAATGGCGGTGGTGGTGGCAACGGCGGCAGTCATGGCGGCGGTGGCAACAGTGCCGGCAATGGTGGCAGTCATGGCGGCGCGGGTAGTCACTCAGGCGGCATCAGCGGCAAGGGCCACAATGGCGGCCTGAAAAACGACAACGCGGGCAAGGCCGTCCGCAACCTCGGAGAAAACGGCAACCATTACGGTAGCCTGCGTAATGACAGCAACGGCCATGGTTCGACGACCTCCGGCGTAGCCCACTCCAAGGATACCCGCGGCCTGTCCAAGGCCACCGCGATCTCGGCGACCACGCCAGGCGAGCACAACAGCAAAGGCTTGAGCAACGCGGCAGTCTCCACGACCAAGAACGATCGCTAGCCTCCTCCCCGCTGCTCGCCCGTTGACTGGTGTTTAACACCAGCAGCGGGTCAGCAAGGCGTTGGATGAAAAGCCCGGCCCAGTGCCGGGCTTTTTCGTTTGCGCCCGTACAAGCAGGATCAACCGTTCCGGCCACTGGCCTGACCGGCCCCAGGCGGCGCACTGACCGCGCTATCGCCCTGGTGCCGGGCATCGTAAAGCTCGCGGGCAGCGTCCAGTTGCGGGAAGTTGTGTTCGGCCCAGCGGTCCAGGGCGGCCAGGGTATCGACCAGCGAGCGCGCCACGGGCGTGAGTCGGTATTCGACCCGTGCCGGCTTCTCGGCGAAGTCCAGCCGCTCGATCAGTCCATGGCGTTCCAGGCGGCGCAGGGTCTGGGTCAAGACTTTCTGCGAGATGCCTTCGATGCGCCTTAGCAACTCGCCGTTACGCATGGGTTGCCGGGCGATCGCCGGCAGAATCAGCAGCACCCATTTGCCGGAGATCAGCTCCAGCGCATCGCGCGCTGAACAATTGCTGGCGTAGACATCGCCCGGAAACGCCATGGTGGTTACCTCAAGGTACGTAATTGTCAGGCGGCCAGCGCCGGTACAGCATCGCGGAACAGTTTAAGGAGGTCCCCATGCATGTACTAATCGTCCTGGCCCATCCCGAGAAAAAATCCTTCAATGCCCACCTGGCGCAACAGGCGCAAGACACCTGGCGTGCCCAGGGGCACCAGGCCACGGTGCTGGACCTGTATGCCGAGCAGTTCGAGCCACGCGAAGGCGACTGGCACTATTCCAGCCGGCTGGACGCCGGGCACTTCGACACCATGCAAGAGCAGCGGCATCACTGGCATCAGCAAGCCCTGCCCCGCGACGTCGAACGGCATATCGAGCTGCTGCTGCGCGCCGATGCCCTGATCCTGCAATTTCCCTTCTGGTGGTTTGGCGCGCCGGCCATTCTCAAGGGCTGGATGGACCGGGTATTCGTCTATGGCGGGTTGTACCAGAGCCAGCGGCGCCACGAGCGGGGCATCATGCGCGGCAAGAAAGCCCTGGTGGTCTCCACTGCCGGCGCCTCGGCGCAAGCCTGCGCGGCCAATGGCCGCGATGGCGACATGCGCCTGTTGCTCTGGCCAATCCTGCATTCGTTGCACTACATCGGCTTCGAGGTGCTCGAGCCCTATCTTTTCCACGGCGTCCGTAGTGGGCTGGCCGGCGAGGCGCAGGCGCAACAACGAAGCGCTCTCGAGCAGCGAACCCTCGATTACCGGGCCAGGCTCTTGGGCTGGGAGCAATGGCCGGCCATCCCGTTCAACCGGCAGCAGGACTTTACCGAGGAGCTGAGCCTGAAGCCCGGCGCACCGAGCTACAGCCCGTTTGTCCGCCACCTCCCCTGACGCGAACGTGAATTTCCGCCCTCGGCGGCCATGCCATTCGTCCAGCCCCGAACGCCAGGGAGCGTTCCTCATCTACACCTAGAACATGGGACCTCTGGCCCTTTGCCTGCACCGGAGAAACCTGGGATCGGGGCCGGGCATTCGATTCGATGGCACACGAAGCGCCATGCGAAACCGCAGTACCTCAAGCTTCGGGCAGCATTTCTCAAGGAACGGAAAAATGACCACTCACAGCACCCACTGGCATGCCTGGCTGGACACCATGCCCCCCAAACCCGATGAGCTGCATGTTGTAGGCGATGTAGAAGTCGCCAACCCGGGCATCACGGCCTATCTGACGATACGCGTCCCGCAAGGGATCAACCCGGCCATACTCCTGCTGGACCTGCACCTGTTCCAGAGACCGGGACAGTGGATACAACAGATCACCTGCACCCAGGCGCGCTTCAACCGCGTACTGCCGCCCGGATCGCCGCGCTATACCGCGATCGAGATCTTCCAGAACGGCGAGCGTATTGCCTTTATCGACAACATCCCGCACGTATCCTGACTGACTCGCCCTGAGTCAGCGGAGTCGCCACAACCCGGCCGCGACCACCCGCCCTGGAACCGGGTGGCCGCCTGAGCGCCATGCTCGTCGCCTCAATTCCTGTGCAGCTGTTGAATCGCCGTGCGCGAGCTTTTAGCCTGAGCGGCTTCATTCAGGACATGGACGGGACATGATCAGGACATTCGAACAGCGAGACATGGAGGCCGTACTCGACATCTGGCTACGGGCCACGCTGAAAGCCCACGACTTCATCGACGCCTCGTTCTGGCAGTCGCAAGTCGACAACATGCGGCACCTCTACCTGCCGGCCTCGCAGAGCTACGTCATCGAGCAGGACGCGCAAGTGCAGGGCTTCTACTCGCTGCATGAGGACCGGCTGGCTGCGCTGTTCGTCGCCCCCGAATGCCAGGGCCAGGGACTGGGCAAGCGATTGCTGGCCCATGCCAGGACCTTGCGCAGCGTATTGAACCTGGGGGTGTACAAGAACAACACCGCCAGTTGCGCGTTTTATCGGGCGCAGGGGTTCGTGGTGATCCGCGAGCAGACGGACGAACAGACCGGGCAACGGGAATACCTCATGCGCAGCGTTGCGCCGTGAGGCCCCGCCAGGAGCATCAGCGATAAAAAGCCCAGCAACCAGGCTGGGCTCGATCGCGAACGGTGGCTCAGTGCTGCTGCCGCTGCCTTTGCAGCTCGGCCTTCAGCCAGTCGCCGGCCGGTTGCGCGCCCGCCGGGCAACGCACCTCATAGGCCTCGCCACTCATGCTGCTCCGGGTGGCGGCGAGCTCGATAAAGTCCTCCGCACTACTGACCTTATCCTTGCCCTCGAGGTAGTTCAGCTTCTTCTCCAGGTGCGCCCGGGCCTGCAAGGCCGGGTACTCGGTGCCATTGCGCACGAACCGGCAGTCGCTGTGCGAGACGAAATCCAGCAGGCCCTTTATTTCCTTGGCAGCCTGGGGACTGGTTTGCGCGTGCGCCCCACTCGTCGCGGCGGCCAGGCCCAGCGCCGCGATACTCAGCCAGCGGCGCCATTTGTTCGTAGACATCTGCATGATGCTTCCTTGTTTCACGTCGATCAGACTTCGATAGGGAAAGTTGGCTGAACGCCTTGCGTCACTTCAGCGCTGCTTGCCAGTGCAGCCTCCATTCGGGCCAGGAAACCCGGGTTCAACTGGGCTTCGAGCAAATTGACCTGCTCCACCGCCCTCTTCTGCTCGACGATCTTGGCAAGCTCCGCATAAGACAGCCTGGGTGGCGCACTTTGAATAATCACTAAGAGACTTCCTTGGTTGATCCCCACTCCACTGGCTGGGGCTGGCGACAAGTGTATCGCTGTTTTCCGAGTCGACGCGTCCCTGAACGTTTCAATGTCGATACACGCATTCACATGCGCGGTCCCCAGGGAGCGCGTAGGATGATTCGACCTCGACGTTCCTGCGTTGGCCCAAGGAATACCCGACATGAAAACAAGCCGGATAAAAGTTGCATTGATCGCCGCGACCCTGGCCCTGAGCGCCTGCTCTGGCACCCCGACAAGCCACGCCTGCTACTCGGACGCCTGCAAGCTGGGCGGCCACTATACGCAACTGGACAGTGGCAGCCGTGCCTCCGCCCTGGGCAACAGTTACAACGAATACGGTTCGAGCCTTCTGCACGACTGACCCGGCGGCCTGGAGCAGAGCCAGGCTGATTCACTCTCGTGCCCCTCCCTTCGTGCTCGCGGAATAACCTGTCGCTACTCTCCCCATGGCAAGCGCCGCATGGGTGAACTAGCGTTAGGACTTGCAATGCCCTGGTCAGCCGTTCGCCAGAAACCTCGGTTAACATTCCGCCATTGGGAGGGACTCCAATGCATCCGCTAAAGACTCAACTATCCGCAATAGCTTCCACGCTGTGCCTGACGGCCTTTTCCACCAGCCTGTTCGCACAAGTCTTCGTCTGCACGAACTCGAACACCGATCCGAACTGCAATAACTACACCGCCATAACCGCCACTCAACAAGCGCTGAAGCCCAGGACGCCCGACGAACCTACCGTCGACCAGGCCCTGAAGGATGCGGGCCATGACTCGGTTAGAAATGGCTATAACTCTGTCGGCAATACCAATCTCTATCTGAAAAGTGACCTGTGGCACCTGGGTGGAGACAACCAGATGTCAGCCGAACACCTGACGGCTTATGTCTATAAGAACGATCAGAAAGTAAGAACCTGCCATGTCTTCTCGACGTACCTGCCCACACAAAAAGTCTATCGAACGACCTGCGACAAATGACACCACCGCTCCTGCAAAACGCCCGGTCTGGTACCGGGCGTTTTTGTGTGTGCTTGGTCACTGCGGCGGGAAAGTTTGCGCGATATCACGGGTTCCTCTTGCCTCGAACCCTGTGTCCATCAAAAGCCCGGCCCTCCCGCCGTAGCACACTTCAAGCTTCCAATGATGAATATATGTTCATCAAGAACATGCTCCGATGCGTCTAGTCTGCGGGTTCCGACATAGTGACTACAGGAGTTGCCCACCATGTTCTCGCACGCAAGCGTCCCGCTGACCCTCCTCCTCATCATCATGCTGCTAGGCGTGATCGCCGCCTTCCTCCATCCGGTACATGCGTTGACTTCCTGGCTTCGAAAGCGGCGTAAAGGATCTTCCTCCCAGGCAGCCAGAAAAGTCAGTTCACGCTGAGTTTTTCCCTCAACGGGCCCGGCCAAGCCCGGGCTTGTTGCACCGGTACGAAGCCTCCTCAGCCTCCTTTGGCGCCAATCACAACGTGCTGGTTACTCCAAAGTGGGGAGAAACAAAAAAACCAGCGCGGGCGGGGCTTTTGCCACCGCGCAGATCCCCCGCTGTGGACGTCTCCCCGTAGGTCAAAGATTGCAGCTGTATTGATATTCGAAGGGGAAAAAGACGGTATCGACCACCAAAGAAAACGGCGCGTCGATCAGTAAAAAGGGAATCAGTTTTCCTTTGGAAGTGCCCACCAGCCACCAGTCAAACCGAAGACCAATGTATGGGCAGCGGTGCTTGTCATAGTCCATGCGCATGGCGGTTGCCATACACCCACTCAGACTGGCAATCAGCACCAGCAAAATCGCGTTTCGCAGCACGTAACGTCCTTATTACTTCTTTGTGCAGAGCGGCATAGGTCACACCCCCGCGGTGATGACCGAAGATGACATCCGCAAGCGAATAGATAAAAAGCTCATGCCTACCCGGTAATGGCGGAAAGACTTTTTAGATTGCGGGAAAAACACAAAGGGCTTGCATCCGCTTTCGCTAGCAAGCCCTTGTAATAGATGGTGCCCGAAGCCGGAATCGAACCGGCACGCCCTTACGAGCGGGGGATTTTAAGTCCCATGCGTCTACCAGTTTCGCCATTCGGGCGGTAGCGCGGTGTTGCCACCTGAAAGGCTTGAAATGCCTGAGTCCTTTCAGTGCCTTGCGGCAAGGGGGTGAAATATATACATCCCCTCCCCTCGAAGCAAGTTCGCTGGCGTCAAATTCAAGACCGCGTCTTGAGTCAGGCCAAACATAAAAAGGCTCTGCAAATCATCGATCTACAGAACGCCTTCGAGACATCGCGGCCATGATCGGCGCGGGTGGATCTGCACTCCACCGACACAACCAGGAAGCGCGGCAGATTAGCACATCGAACAGGACGTAACCATATGATTTTAAAAGGCTTACACGGATAAAAAGCGCATCACGACCCTCTAGGTGCCGCTGCCAACGCCCTCCACGGCCCGTGCATAGGCGACCGTCGCCACTTCGATCATGGCCTTGCGCTCGTCCAGGTCGATGATGCCTTTCTCCCGAAAGTGATCGACCATTCGCAGCAATTCGTCGTACTGCTCGCGCGCGTCCATGCGGATTTCGGGGGAAGTCAGCAAGTCATGAAAGGCGGAAAACGCCTGCACCTTCGTGTCGTCGTACATGGCCAATACTCCAGGAGTGTGTTCGGTAGAGGCCGCCATGTTTCAGGGGGTTCGCCGTGTACGACGTACGGTAGGCAGCGCGGACTACGACATCGTTGCGCCGCGCTTTCGGGCATCAATCGTCCGGGTTGTGCTCGGAGAAGGCTTGGTTCAACAGCGCCTGGACGACGTTGTCCGGGTTGCCCAGCAACTGTTTATCGAAAGCCTTGCCGTCAGCCGAACGGCTGGCCAGCAACCCCCAGGACTGCTGGCCATCGGCACTGAAAACCACGATCAATTGGTGGTCCGCACAGTCGTGCGGCTTGCACATATGACCGACCGTGAAGCTTTTCCCGCCCGCCGAAACTTTCTCCACCGGCGTCGCGGTGCCCTCGGCCTTGCTGACCCAACTCGGGAAGGCAAGCATCTGCGCATAGGCTTGCTTGTAGGGAGCCTTGCTCACCAGCTCAGGCAGATACTGCTCGGCCGACGCGGCTGCGGCCATCAGCGAAAGGGACAATCCACCAGCCAGGAGGACAAAACCGTTTGCTCTCATCGTCAATAACCTCTGTTGAAGAAGCGATGACTGTCGGACGGGAGAGCGCTACAAAAGTTTCCTGCGTCTTGAAGCCTGTGGCAGCGCCTGGCAACAGGCCCTACCTGCGAATAGACGCCCACCCTGACCAGTTGTTGGCCGTTCAGCAATCCCTCGTAAACACACCTGGCCGGGCGAGCGGGGAGCACTCTATCCGCAGCGCTCGCGCCTGTCCCGTAGAGGATTCTGAAAGCTGAACAGATTCAGCTGGACATCTCCAGGCATCGTCTGGACAACCGCAGTTATATCCAAGCGAAATAAACAATCGACCCGCTAACGAACATCGAGCGCTCTACAGGAAGCCCTACACCAAAGTTCGAAACAGCAGAATATAAATATATCGAAACACAATTTGCCACTCGTCGGAACAGTCAAGATTTAACCCCAAGAGCAACTTGCGTTTACCCGCTCAAGAGCTTGACTCTTCTCTTGTCTACGATTGCAAGGAGGCAACCGGACCCCGCCAATTCGGCACATCCTGCTGCCTCACCCCTTACTCGCCCGCGTATCAGAAGGGCTTCTCCAGTGAGTTAACCTAACTACGAAGTTCTCGTAGCAGTGGCAAGTCTGCACGTGGTTTATCAATAGGGAGCCAACTCATGGAATGCACTAATCAAAAAGGAATATGAACATGAGCATCACAGTCACTAATGGTTCAAGCGGCATCGTTAAAGTTGCAATCAGTACATGGAGTAAAGATGGCAACGATGATTTCTGGCCACTGGATCCAGGCAAGGGCGATACATGGGGCCGCAACGACCCCAGGGGCTACTTGATGTCCGTGCAAAACAGGGCCAACACCAGCGAGTACTACGTCACCTTCAACAGCCTGATTGTGGTCGAGGACAACCTCGTAAAAGATCGCGGCCAAACGCTGAGCCCACTGGCGTCGGTCGGGCAAAGAAACGTAGCAAACGCGTGATCGACGCAGCACCGGAAGACAAGCCGTGGAATCGTCGGCTTTCTTCCACGCAATAAAAAACCCCGTAGATCATTGATCTACGGGGTTTTCAGTTTGGAGGCCGAGGTCGGAATCGAACCGGCGTAGGTGGATTTGCAATCCACAAACAAAACGTTATTTTTCAGTATGTTATGAACATTTCAGTTCCGCAACGTTAATAATTCACCACACTCACAGGCCTTTGAATTCAAGCACCTGATGATAGGTTGCGGAACTGATTTTACCCTCCTCCGGCGTCCTGCCGACCGCCCCCCTCCCCCTCACTCAGCACGACACCACCACGACTGCGCATAGAGCACTTCGCCGATCTGCTCGATGCCATTCAAGTTCATCCCGCCATGGGACATACTGGTGATTTTCACGTCATGAAGCCGCGGGAGAATGTCAGGCCCAGTGCCCGAGACAAAAACCCATGCACTGAAGGTAGCCCGGCCAAGCTGCTCGTTCCGACACTCGTAGATGTGAATATCGCCCTTAACCGGCGGCGTTCGCCTGAGCTCTTCTTTCGACAGCGCGACCCCATTGCGACGGCGAGGGGTAATCAGGAAGTACATGGCAAGCTCTACACTGTATAAAAATACAGCATGCTACTCACAAGGCGCCGACCATCAATCGGGCACTGACGAATGGAATGTCCATCGGTCTACCGTGAGCGAAGCTCCCCAATTTATCGAGAGGATCAGCGGCCCAGCGCCCTGACGTAATCCTGGCACGCCTGCAGGGCGATCAGTCCCCGGTCGCCGTCGTCGGTGATGCCGACAATTCGTTGAGCATGCGCCGGGTCAAGTCGGGCGCGTGGGGCTCCATGAACCATGCCGCCGGGGGTGGCGGTGGCAGACACGTTGCAGCCACTGGCTGAATCCGCGGTGTCGAGAAGGACTGACAGGCGCAGATCAGCAGTGGCAAGGCGGTCGCGCAGGCGACCTTGATCACGTTGTGCATCGCTCAGTGCTCGGTAATGGGTTTGGTCGTTGGCCTGCAGCTGTTGCTCCAGGGCCAGACGCTTGTCCTGTTCGGCCTGCTGCTGGGCGGTGGCGGCGCTGGCGATCGCAGCAAGATCATCCTGGTGACGTTGCGCCTGCTCGGCGAGCTGCTTCCCGTAGCGCCAGGCCTGAGCCTTCCAGGCCGCTGTCGCGCCGGCGGAAATCAACAGGAACGCCAGCACCAGCACGCCCAGTAGTTTCTGCACCGGCGCCATCACGGCACATCCTTGAAGAAGACGTGCTGCCCGATACGCGCCGTTTGCCTGGCCTTCGCCGCCCAGGCCGGGGCCCTGGCCATGGTTGTCGCGTAGTAATGCGTAGCGCCACCGGTTGGGTCAGGCACCGCGTCGCCCATAACCTGATCAGCTGCACGCTGAGCCTGCGCGAGCTGCCCGGCGGGGATCGGCTTAGCGCCGGTCAGGAACGGATAGTTCGGGTCGTTCTTGTTCCAGGAGCTGAATTGGTAAGGCGCCTGGCACACGCCGGCATAGCCCTCGCCCCACCAGGACTTGGGCCGGCCATCGTTCACGCGGTTGCGGATCGTCCAGGCCACGGCGATCTGCCCTGCCAGCCCTTCCCCGCGGGCTTCGCCCCACAGTGTGCGCGCGAGGATGTCGCGGTCTTTCTCGGTTGCAGTCATCACTTTTCTCCAGGCAAGAAAAAGCCCGCTCAGTGGCGGGCTGTTATTCGGTTTCAAGGGCGGCGGGCGGTGGCGACGGTTCCGGCTTCGGCATTTCAAGCCGGACGTCGATCCAGCTGTTGAGCGGAACGTCAAGCGGAGCGCCGCGACCTGGGATCATTTCGCCGTCTTCAGAGAGCGTCCAGCGCTGCTTGAACAGACGGATAATCACAGTGCCGTCTTCCGCCTGTTCACTCTCGGTGATGCCGAGCGTGCCGCCGCCGTCCGGCGAACAAGGATCCTGCGTGCGCCAGCCTTCAAGGGCCAGGCCCAGGCTGCCGGTCACGCGGTACTCGCCAATGCCCAGACGTTCAACATTCACACCGCGCGCCTCATCGTTCGCCACGCCCCACTCGCCGGCCGGCTCGAACGTCTGCTCGTCGAGGTCGCGGCGCACGCTGTCTGCGACGTTCGCAATGCGCACGATCGGCGAAGCAGCGGACAGCGCGCCGCCGGAACCGCGGGTTGTGTTGCCCGTGTGGTAGACCTCCATCGCAAGCCCGAAATTGCCGCCATTGACACCTGTCGAGACCCGGAAATACATCTTGTTGACGGAGAGGCCCATGGGGAAAAAGATCTGGGCTTCATAGTTGTTGTTATATGGAACTCGAACCAGCGATGCATAAGAAATGCCGGAGGACGAAGGACCGGCGGCAACTTTGTACATTCCGCCACCCTGCGGGCTTCCCACTTGCGCGTTCCCAGGCGAGTCATAGCCTGTCGCGTCGGGTGCAGCGACCATGCCAATACCCGACGCTGACTTCGTTGGCCAGGGTGCTCCTGCCGCGGTATCCGCGCCCGTGCCGCCCCGCGCGATCGGCAGCACCGTCGGCAGCGCTGACGGAGATCCTGTTGCGCCGAGGGCCGCATAAAGCTCGTCGAAGTTGCCGTTGATCTTGATGTTGGCGCTGCGCGGTGTGTCCCCGCCGACGCCCGTCGGGGCGGTCCCCAGGGTTACCGTTTGCTTTGACATTTGAATGCTCCAATTACTGGTAGGGAAACGGAAGGCCGGCAGTTCTGATCACAAGTGCCGTTGGATACCTATCCGTCGGGATGTTCCGGAAGCTGTTTCCCGACGGCGTTCCGGGGCCTGACGGGGTATTTCCTTTCGTTGTGGCTCCGGCTGCGCCGAACATAAAACTGATGCCGCCAACCCTTCCGTATGCACCCTCAGAAACGGTTACGGTCAGCCCTGTATCGGCGCTGCCATTCAAGCAAACCGCAGAGCGGGCCCACGGGAGATAGGCGGCGTACTCCTCGCCCGCCAGCCCGATGTCTACTCGACTATCAAGCGCTGGGGAGTAATTTGGCGCTACAAGACCTCGCCGCTGAACGTTGTATCCGCCGCTGTAGGTTGTCCCCCACCAGTCAGGCCATGCTGGCGGGTGTGCAGGTGGCGGCGGCGCCTGGACTGCTGCCAGCACGTTCAAGGGTGGCTGTAGCGAGTTGAACGAGATCCTGCCGTCCTCGAGACGCGTCTTCAGGTAGGGGCTGCCCGGGATGTTGTCGGCCATGAGATCAAAGCAGTAGAACCGCGTATTGGCATCGGCGTTGATGTAGATGAACGTCATGCTGCTGCCCGACCGGGAAACCCCGTTCAGGCAGCCAGGGCCAGTGATAAACACGATTGGCGATAGCGCATTCGTCACCGTGAAACCGTAGGCGGGATCTCCGCGCTGCGGGTCAGACTCAGGCGCCCAACTCGCGCCGTCGCTCGGGTCAAGCTGCGCGGACCTCAGGTAGTACCTGGCCCAGTTCTCGATAAAGGCAAGGTTTCCGCTTTTCACAAGCCCGTAGCAGATCTTGCTGGTATCGAACAGAAGCTCCTCGGTGTCTTTGGTAACAACCAGTCTCGCGACCATCAGTAGTACCCGTAGTAAATCTGGCAGTTGGCCGAGAAGTAGCCCCAGCCGTTTGTGTTGTATGAGTAGCTCCAGGAAAGGGTCGTGCCGGACAGTGTCACCCCCGGCCGCTTCCCCTTCTCCCGCTGCAGGTCCACCAGCGGCACGACGATGAAGAACATGGTCTTGCCCGCCGGCGGCAGCGGGATCGAGGCAGAGCCATTGGCCCCGCCGGTCACCACGCTGCCAACCATCTGGCTGATCTTCATCGTCATATCCACCAACACGACATCGCCGGCGGTTTTCAGGGTCATGCCGGTCATAGGCTCATCTCGATGCCTACCACGCCGTTCGGGTGATAGAACTTGATGGATGTGTTGTTGATCTGCAGACGCCCGGCACCGTTGCTGCCGTTCATTTCCCAGGCGCCGGTTCGTGGCAGCATCCAGCCTGTCGTGTTCGGCACGTAGTCGAGGGAGTACAGCGCCCCGCCGATCTTCCCGTTGGTGATCGATGCATCGAGGACGAACAGCGAGTTGATGAACGTCTGGCCGTTCTGCACCACAAACGGCGCGGAGGGCGAGCCGCCCAAGCCGTTCACTACTGCGAAGCGGTCAGCACTCACAAGGAACTGGCTCTGGAACACACCACCCTGGTTTTCAATGCCCAGACCGATGCCCGCGGCGATGTAGCGACCGTTTGAATCAACCTGCATCTTCACCGACCACATCGTCGAGGCCTTGCCGTCGAGCGCCACCTGGGCCTGGCTGACCGTCTGAATCGCGGCGCTGTTCTGCCCCATCTGCACATTGACTTCGTCAACGCGCTTACCGGTGGCCACGTCGCCCTCGATCAAAGCGGACTGCACCGACCAAACGCCGACATACCCTTGCTCTGAGCCGGCGTAGCTGGTTTCCTCGCCGGCCATTGCCGGGTTGACCTGGACATAGATTCCGTCCACTCGCTCCGCGGTGGTGGTGACCTTGCCGTCCAGCGCTGTGACCGTCGACTTGAGAGTGCTCAGGCCAGTCGCCGTAGCATTCACGCCAGTGACAGGATCGTTCACCGTGGCTTTCACTGCATTTAGCTGGGACGCCTGCGCAGTGATCTCGTTGCCGTGCTGCGCGATGGTTGTGCTGTTCTGCTGAACCTGAGTTGCGAGCGCGTTCACCGTCTGAGCGACAGTACCGATATCGATCCAGTAGGCAGCGTTGGGCGGTGCCGCGCCTGCTGGCACAGCCGTAATGGCTTGATACAGGTGCTGCCCTTGGCGGACGATCTCGTTTACCGCGTAAGTCTTTGACGGGTCGTACTCGAGTGCATCCACGATCTGTTCAATGAGCCCTTCAAGCTCTTCCTTGGTTGCCTTGATGCGTGAGTTGACAGAACCAGGGCCATCTCCGTCGACCAGATCAATACGGTTGCTCAGGTGCTGCCCAAGGGCCGACTCCGTGATCTGGCCAAGGAAGTGCTTCTCGTATTCGGTCGGGTCTGAACTGGCCTGGCCGTTGACGCCAATCCCCGTCGGATACCAGGGGCCGACGTTGCCGGTGCGGTCGACAAGGCGCGCCCAGAAGAAGAACGACGCCCCGGCCAGGATGTTTTGCATTTCGTGCCGAGCCTGCGGGTAGGCGAAGTCACCCAGCTTGATCGCGTCAGCCTGCGACGTGGTCTTGCTGTACCAGATCTCCGTCCGTTGCGTGTCCTCGGCGCCCGCGGGGAAGCCCCAGTCAAGGCGAATGCCGTAGACCAGGCTCGTCGGGGTCAGGAACGACACCGCCGGCGGCAAGCCCTCCTTGCCCTTGAGCTGGGTCAGGTTCGAGTTCTTCCAGATCGACGTGATGTCGAAGGCGCTTACCGCGCGCACCCGGGCCACATATGCACCGGCATAGATGCCAACAACATCGACCGACGCGGTGCCGGTGCGCTGCAGGCGGATCCAGTTGCCGCTGTCTTTACGCCATTCGACGTCATATGCGACCGCACCTTCCACCGCTGGCCAGGAGATATTCATGGTGGCCACGGCCAGGCCCTGCGACACGACCGAGGTCGAGGCGACGGTGACGCTCGCCGGCGGCGGCACGGTGGTCACAGGGATGACGCTGACAGGCCGTTCCTCGAGCTTGGCGCCGGTATCAATCGCCGCAAACTTGCTCGGGTTGAACTCCAGCGCTGTGATCTCGTATTCACCCTCGGTCGTGCGCACACGCTTGAGGACGCGGAACAGTTGGACGGCCAGGTCGTCGTAGTCGATCGCCCACTGCAGCTCAGGCTCTGGTTGCAGCGCGAAGGCAGTAGTCACGGTCACGGCGCGGCCGCTTACAGATTGCACGGTCCTGCCCTGGGCGGTGCCGTTGGGCAGGTTGACGATCAGGCGGTCGCCCGCCTTGATCGGCGTGTCCCGGTCCAGGGTAACCACACGGCCAGCAGCGGCCGAGATTCGCCCGCCGTTCGGACGGCCGGCCACCAGCTCATCGGCAACCGGAATCACGAAGCCGGGAAGCACATTCGCGCCTTCAATGCCCGTCTTGAACGTGACGGTGCGGTCCTGGCTGTTGCTCAGCAGAGCCCACTTGCCGCGGCGCTGGGCCTCGCTGGCTCGCGTGCAGCCGATCGCCGAGATCTCGATGGGCCGATCCCGAAACCGGCGCTGCAGAGCAATGTCGGTGACAGGAATCACGTCCGTGTCGTAGTTGTTGGCCGGGTTGTCGTAGCTCACCAGTGCGCGGCTGTAGTGCGTGTCGCGCCCGGCGCCGCCATAGACAAAGTCGCCGTCGATGACGTTCGACCTTGTGAAGACGTAGTCGATATCCTGCGCGCGCGGCATGTCGGCCTGCATGTACAGCGAGCCCTGGGCCCAGTAAACCATGCCCCGGTATATCGCCGAGAGGTCGCGCAGCAGCGTCCAGGCCTCGGCTTTGCCTTGCAGGTTCAGGTCGCACAGATACCGCGGCTCCTGGCCACCCACGCCGTCCGGCACAAGCTGGTCGCAGTACTGCGAGATGCGGTACATCTCCCACTTGTCGACCATCCATGGCTGGATTCGCTTGCCCAGGCCGAACAGATCGTTGACGCACAGACCGTAGGTGGCCCAAACAGGGTTGTTGGTCCAGGCCTGCTTAAAAGTGCCATCCCACACGCCGGTGTAAGTACGGGCCACCGGGTCATAGTTGCTCGGCACGGGCCAGCGCTTCGCATTGCAGTCAACAGTTACCGCCGGGATGTTCTGGAACTGCTCGGCATTGAACTCGATGTACAGCAGCGCAGTATTCGGGTAGCGCAGTTTCTGATCGATGATCTCGGTATAACCCGCGATCAGCATCTGATCCGCAATCGTTCCGCTGTTGGCGTTTGGCGTGATGCGGCGAACCCGAAAAGTCCAGCCGGAGGTGGCCGGCGGGAGGTTTACGGGTTCAGAGCGCTGGTAGCCGTTGGTGGTCTTGCCGTCCACGGCGCCCAGGAGTGACTCAACGAACGCCCCACCATCGGTAGAAACGTCGATGGCGTATTCGATTCGATAGCCGTTGGTGTTGCCGCTGCTGTCCTGGCTCACCAAGCGCGGCCAGGAAAAGCGCACACGGAATCTGGAAAGCTGGGTGTTGCTCAAGGTCCGAGTGAATGGCGCGTCACTGCGCAGCTCCACGTTTACGGTCGTCTCGTTCTCGATCGCCGAGATACCCTGAATGTAATCCTGCTCCACCGAGCCCGAACGCCACTCCCACTTAACGCCCGGGAAGTTCACGTTGCCGCTGGCATCGCGGATCGGCGTGTTGTCGAGATAGATGTCACGATCCGTCGGCGTGTCGTCGAACTCGCCTTCTCCCACCGCCAGCAGGATCTTGGCGACGTTCGTCGATTGCAGGCTGTCCGGGGCTTCAACCGGGTTCTTCGGCTTCTTCTCGCCGCCCTTGGCGCCGGTGACTTCTGTTAGGAGTGCTGCGCCCATGCTTTCCTCCGGGCAATAAAAAACCGCCCTGAGGCGGCTGGTGGTGTTTCGTCGCGGCTGCTATGCCTTGTCCTCGGCAAGGATCGAGGCGGAGATAATCGCCCCGCCCCAGCGGCGCTTGCCGATGCAGATAGGGACGGGGTTGCCGCTGGCTGTGGTGTTCTTGGCGCTGCCAAAAGCGTATGAGGGTAGGTTCTCCGCCGCTCCGCTCATGGACAGACCTTTTGCCTGGGGGCTGAGCATCTGGATAACGCCGCCAGCTGTTAATGCGATGCCAGCTGGAGCCAATGCTGGAAACCAAATGCTTGCGACGAGCAGAGCCGCACCTACAATCGTCTGCAGCAGTCCGCCGCGCTTACTCCCCCCAACCACCGGCACTATCCGTATCTCTCTAGAACCGCCACGCATTAACTCGGCAGCGCCAACATTCTTTCGATTACGGAAAATCGCGAACTTCATCCCGAGGCTATCAAGTCGCCTTACCTCCTCTGCAAACCCTGGAATAGTTGCATCTAATGCTCTTGTTGCTTCTGCGACGCTTCCGGTATCCAAAAACCTCCGGTGGGTTCGCCCAAAGCTGCGGGCAAGCGAGCCAGACAGTTTTATAACTGCCATAGGATTGTAGTGCGCAACGGTAGCCGCCATGGTTTTCTCCGGGCATAAAAAATTGGCGGCGTCAAGTCATTTTTGAAAATGGCTTGATGGCCGTAAGTCTATATGGGGTGCGGGTTTAGCTCTACTTCGGGCCGCTTTGCGGAGCTGCGGCGTTGCGGGCTGGGAGCCACATAAGAGCATCGCGGTAGAAAGCCGGAGCGTGCTGCATCGGGGACGATTGCCAGCAGACGGCGGACGCATTTGATCATGATAGCCCAATCGGCCATCGTCCTCCAGAACGAAGAACGCGCAGCCTTGGGCTGCGCGTTCGAGGGATGGCCGCCAGTGGAAACCGGCATCATCAGCTTGGCTTGGGTGGCGCGGCTCTGGTCGCGCCACCCTTCCTGAATCCCCGATCCCCGGCCATGAATGCCTCCAGCATGTGCGGGATCAGCGTGGCCGCATCGACCGCCTCGCCATATGCCTGCGCGTGCAGCGCGGCGTAGCGGTCGAGGTCGGCTTTCAGGCTGGCCGGGCAAGCGAAGGTCAGCTTCGTGGATTCCGTTTTCGGCAGCGGCCCGAGCCGCAGCTTCTTGGTCGTGCTCATCGAGAAGTCCCCCGGTTGAAGAACAAGGGCTAGTACGGCCGCAGTACCAGATCGCGGTTGACGATGATGCGAACCGGCAAGCCCGGCCGCTCGGTCAGCGTCGGCTGGATGTTCATGTTGCGCCGGGTCATCTCCTGACCGACCTGATTGATGCTGTCCTGCGCGCTGTCGCGCCCGGCGATGATGATGCGATCACCGTCCTGCCGGTTCTCCGGCGCGGCCAGCTCGGCACCGACACCCAGCAGCGTGGTCAGCGCCGCGCCGGCGAAGATGCGATCCCAATGCCAGTCCACATCGTCCTCCAGTCCGGCATAGCCGGCTGGGTCGGTGCCGGCCAGGTTGTCGAGCGTCAGCGATGACGTGTCGGGCAGGATGATCCGGTTCCACACCACTTGCACCCGACTCTGCCCGTAGCTGACCTGGCTGTTGTAGCGGCCTAGGATGCGCGATCCCTGCGGGATCAGCAGGAACTTGCCCGTGGCCGTGTCATAGACCGGCTCCGTCACCGTGGCGATCACGTCGCCGGGCAAGTCCGACTTGATGCCCGTCACCAGCGCCCCGGCAACCACCGTTCCGGCCATGACCTGATACGGCGAAGCCGGCAGGGTCAGATTGCCGGAATTGCGGGTTTCCGTGGTTCCGGCTTTCTGGAACGCCTCTTTCTGGTCTTGCCGGTTCTGCACGGCGGTCGGGTCGGCAGGCTGGGCCGCCGTTGAGGCCGGCCCGGCGGCCAGCGGGTCGAACGCCGCATTGGCGGCGAAGCCCGGCGTGGCGGCAGCCTGCGTCTGCGCCACCGGCGCGGCCTTCTGCGAACCGGAGCGGAAGAACACCGAGGAACCCGCCGCGGCTTCGGCCTCCTTGCGCCGCGCGTCGCGCTCGGCCGCCGCCGGGTCTTGGCCGGGCGGCGTGTAGCTGGCCACCGCCGGCTGCTGCTGCGCATTGACGATGGCTGGGCCGAGGTCGCCCGGCAGCGGTGGTCCCAGCTCCGGCACGTCGGGCGGCAGCTTCGAGTAGTCGGCCGGAAGCTGGTCGAGTCCTTCGGAGCGCGAGACGCGATCCACGTTGTAAAGCTCGGCCTGCTCGTTGGCCCCGCGCCGCTGCGGTTGCAGCGACCACATGAGCGCACCGAGCACGGCGACCGACAGGCCGCCGGCGAGGATGGCTAGGGTGCGCCGGTTCAGGCGCGTGACCGGCTGCGGCTGCGCCCGCAGCGTCACCGCTTCCGGGGCGACCTTGCCCGCCTGCGGCGTGGCGAGGTCGGGAGTGTCGTCCTGGCTCATGGTCAGTTCCCCCGCGCGATGCCGTCGGTGCGCTCGATGCGTACCACGTCGCCCTTGTCGCCACCGAGGCGCAGTTCGGCCGCGCCGAACAGCCTATCCACGATGTAGTAAGGCGGACGGAAACGGTAGTTCACCAGTTGCCCGTCACCCTGCGCGCCGATGACGAACAGCGGCGGCAGTTCGCCTTGCGCGATGCCCGGCGGGAACTGGATATAGACCTTCTCGCCGTCATCGAAGGCGCGTAGCGGCTTCCACGGCGGATTGCTGCCGCTGACCGCGTAGCGGAAGCGGATCTTCTCCAGCGACAAGCCGGTATCGACCGGCGCGGCGGCGCTGGCCGCCTGCGCCTGGCGCTGCAAGGCCAGCATCCGGTCTTTCGGGTAGTCCCAGGACACCGAAGCCATCCATGCACGCTCGGTCGAGGTCAGCTCCAGCAGGTATGTCCTGCGGCTGGTGGTGATGACCAGATTGGTTTTCAGGCCCGAGCGGATGGGCTTCACCAGCACGTTCACGCGCAGCGCATCGCCGCTGCCGCTGGACGTGTCGCCCACGATCCAGCGCACGGTATCGCCGGCGGCGACCGTCACCAGTTCCTCGCCGGGCTGGAGCGAAACCACGGTCACGCGCCCCGGCGCGGCATAGACCTGATAGAGCGCGCCATCGGTGAAGGGCCACACCTGAATCGCGTTGACGTAGCCCTCGCGCGTGGGCGCGATGCGCGCCTCGGCGTTGGCCTTGGACACGCGCACCGTTTCGTCGGCCGGCTCCGGCGCCGGCTTGGCCTCGTCCACCTCCGGCAGCGGCTTCATCTGCGCCGGCATCGGCAGCACCTTCGGCACCTCCACAACTTCGATCGGCTTGGGTGGTTCGGGAAACGGCTGCGCCTGCACTGGCTCATCGAGCGAGATGGGCGGTGGCGGCTTGCCCTGCGTGGCGCAGCCCGACAGGGCCAGCAGCATCAACGGCAAAATGTAAAAGCGGAAAGGCAGGTTCATGGCTTGGCTCCTTCGGACGAATCCAGCTCGCGGCTCCACGACAGGCCATTGACGTAGATGCCGAGCGGGTTGCGGCGCAGGCGCTGTTCGGTGCGTGGGGTTTGCAGGACGATGGACACCACGGCCGTCCATCGCTCCAGCCCCGCAGCGGCGCCATTGACGTAGCGGCGTTCCGTCCAGCGCACGTTGAAAGACGTGTCGCTGGCGCGCACGACACTGGTGATCTGCACCGTCACCGATTCGCGGCCGATGCGGGCGAACGGGTCATTGGTGCGGGCGTAGTCGTTGAGCACGGCCGCGCCCTTGTCGGTCGTGTAGTCGTAGGCATCGAGCCAGTTCTGGCGCACCACGATGGGGTCGATGGACAGCGAGCGAACCAGCGTGACGAAGTGCGCCAGATGGAAAGCGATCTGTGCATCGGCGGGTCGGTACGGCGTGGCGGCTTCGCCGACCGTCCGCACCTGGCCGGCCTGATCGACCTCGATGACGTAGGGCGTGACGATGGACTGCGCCGAGCGCCACACCAGGCCGCCCGCCATCAGCAGCGCGAGCACCAGGCAGCCGAAGGCCATCAATCGCCAGTTCTTCGCCTGCACGCGGGCCGAGCCGATACGGTCGTCCCATACCTGCGCGGCGGATTGATACGGGGTGGCCGGCTGCGGCGTGTCGGCATAGCGCACCTGCGGTCGCTTGAATCGCATGGTCGTTTCTCCTTATGAATCGGAATCGCGCAGGCTCGGGCCTTGCCCGGAGCCGCCACCGTCGCCACCGCGCAGCGTGTGGGCGGCGGTCGTGGCTGCATGGGTGATCTGCTGGCGGCGGTGCATCCGCTTGGCCCAGGCGGGTTGTTCCTGCTTCTGCGGGTTGGCCGCGCCGTCGGCGGCTTGGCCGGATGCAGCCCCGCCATCCGCCGCCGAGCCGTTCCACCCGGCGCGGAAAGAGCGGGTCATCTTCTGTGCGGCACCGGACGCGCCGGATGCGGCGCTGCGCCCGGCGGCCTGTGCGCCGGTCTTGGCGACGTTGCCGAGGCCGGCCATCGCGCCCTTCGCGCCGCCGCCCGCAGCGGCGGAACCGGCCTGGAATGCCGACCGGGCGCTGCCGGCCGCCGAGGTGGCGGCACGCGCTCCCGCGCCGGCCAGCTTCGCGGCGGCGGGTGCCATTCGCGCCCCGGCGGCCACTGCACCGCCTACGCCGGTCGCGGCGGCACCGATGGCGACGGCCGTGCCGGCGGCACCGATCGCCGCGCCGGCCATTGCGCCGGCGCCGAGTTGCGGCGCACCAGACACCAGGCCCGTGGCGATGCCCGGCCCGTAGATGCCTAGCGCCAGCAGCGCGAGCGAGGCCAGCATGATGACGAGCGCATGGTCGATGGATGGCTCATCGGGATGAACCTGGAACTCCGCGAACAAGCCCGAGCCGATGCCGACGATGACGGCCAGCACCAAGACTTTGATGCCCGCCGAAACCACGTTGCCAAGCACCTTTTCCGCGAGGAACGAGGTCTTGTTCCAGAGGGCGAACGGCACCAGCACGAAGCCGGCGAGCGTGGTCAGCTTGAACTCGATCAGCGTGATGAAAAGCTGGATCGCCAGCACGAAGAAGCAAAGCACCACGACCAGCCAGGCAATGAACATCACCACGATGGGATCGAGGTTCACGAACACCTCGGGGAAGCCGGCCATTTCGCCGATCTGGTCGAGGATCGGCGCGGCGGCGTCGATGCCGGTTTTCGCCAGCCGCCCCGGCTGGAGAAAGTTCTCCATCGTGATGGCCGAGCCGGTGGCCGTGATTCCCAGGCCGGCAAACGAACGGAACACGATGCCGGCCAGCAGGTTGAAGTTGTTGATGATGTAGGCGAAGGCACCGACGTAGAGCACCTTGCGCAGCAGCTTGGCGATCACGTCCTCGCCCTGGCCGGTCGCGTGGCTCATCGCCCAATACAAGCCGGCGATGGTCATGTCGATGACGATCAGCGTGGCGGTCAGAAACGCCACTTCGCCTTGCAGCAGCCCGAAACCGGAGTCGATGTAGCGCGAGAACGTGTCGAGGAAGCGGTCGATGATGGTCACGTCATTCATGGCGTGTCCTCCCCGGCAGGTTCATCGAAGCTCGGCGGGATCGGCGGCAGTTCGGCCAGCGAGCCGTATTCGTCCGGCCCGGTGTGGCCGGCGAAGAAGCGCCGCCGGAACGCTTCGGCGGCGGCGCGGCAAGCGTCCTCGCCTGCGGCCTGCATGACCTGTTGTGGATGGGCCGCGCATTGCGCACGCAATGCCTTGAGCCGCACCGGATCGGCGGCCAGGGTATCGGCCAGGTCGCCGGCCTGCTGCTGGCCGCACGCGGTCAGCAGCAGGGCCAGCAGCGAAGCCGGCAGGACAAGGACGCATCGCATGGCCGTGTCTCCCGTCAGTTGGAATAGAAATCCACGCGCTGCGGCGTGTACGGCGTGCCGGCGCCGAGGAAGCGCCGCCGCACTTCGCGGGCGCGCTCGGTGGCCGCCGCTTGCCGCGCCAGTTCCAGCGAGGCCGCCCGGTCTTGCGTGATCTGGAGCTGCTGCGCCTGGATGGACTGCTTGGCCTGCAAGGCAAGAAGCTGGTTCGTCGCCTGCATCGCTTGCAGCGCGCCGGTGGCGGACTGGCTCTGGCTCACGAGGTCGGCCAGCGCGCTTTCGTCTTGGGTCAGGTTCTGCGACACCTGGGCTTGCATCCGCATCGCGGTGTGCAGGCCGTTCAAGCTGTTCTGCCAGCGTTCGCGGGCGTCCTGCGCCATGCGGTCGCCGCTGACGGTGGCGGCGTACTGCTCGGGATACAGGCGCGCGAACTCCCGATCCATGCTCGTCACGTCGTAGGCCAGCCCCCGCGCCTCGGCGATCAGGCGCTCGGTGGTGGCGAGCGTCGAGCGCAGGCGGTTGAGGATGTTGAAGTCCAGATTCGCCAGATTGCGCGCCTGGTTCATCAGCATCTGTGCCTCGTTCTGGAGCTGGTTGATCTGGTTGTTGATCTGTTCCAGGGTGCGCACGGCCGTCAGCGTGTTCTGCACGAAGTTCGACGGATCGAACACGGTGATGGCCGCCGCCGGCTGTGCGAGCATCAGCGAGACGGACAGTGCGGCGGCGAGCGAGGCGGACAGCAAACGGGGCTTGGTCTTCATGGTGAAACCTCCAGTGGTTGGGCGTTGAGGAACGAAGTGGCCGCCGGTGCAGACGGCAGCAGGTCGGCGGCCCAATCAAGGCCGCGATGGCGCAGCCACGCGCCGGCGAAGCCGGGTACGCCGGCCTGCGTCAGCACGCGGTCGATGTCGCGTTGGTCTTGCGGTGTGGATGCGCCCACGAAGGCGAGCGCGGCCGGCCCCAGGTCGAGGTCGAACAGGCGATTGCCGAGGCGCGATTGGTAGTAGTAGTTGCGCTTGGGCTGCGCGGTGGCGACGATTTCGATTTGCCGGCTGTTGAGGCCGAAGCCCTCGTAGATCGTGCGAATTTGCGGCTCGGTGGCCTGCGGATTAGGTAAGAAAATCCTGCTCGCGCAGCTTTCGATGATCGCGGGCGCGATGGTCGAATCCTTGATGTCCGCCAGCGACTGCGTGGCGAAAATGACGCTGACGTTCTTTTTCCTGAGCGTCTTGAGCCATTGCCGGATGCGCGCAGCAAAGGACGGCTCATCGAGGAACAGCCACGCCTCATCGAGAATCAGCAGCGTGGGCGCACCGTCGAAACGCTCATCGAAGCGGGCGAACAGGTAGCGCAACACCGCTTGCACGGCGGCCGGGCTGTGCATCAGTTCTTCCATCTCGAAGCCCTGCACGTCGCCGAAACCAAGGCGGTCGGCGTCCGCATCCAGCAGCTTGCCGTGGGCACCGCCTAGGACATACGGCGACAGCGCCTGCCGCAGCGCGTTCGATTGCAGTAGCACGGAAAGCCCGGTCATCGTGCGCTGTTCCGGCGGCGCACCGGCGAGGCTTCCGAGCGCCGACCAGATAGCCGCCTTCTCGTCCGGGCCGACGGTCACGCCTTCATGCAGCAGGCGACCTTCCACCCATTCGGCGGCCCAGGTGCGGTAGCCCTCGCCGTCGATGCGGGCGAGCGGCTGGAACGCGATGCCGCCATCCGCGCCCAGGTCGTAGTGCTCGCCGCCCAAGCCGAGGATGGTGGCGCGCATCGAGCGCCCCATGTCGAAGGCGAAAATGCGCGAGCCGAAGTAGCGCCGGAACTGCATCGCCAGGATGGCGAGCAGCACCGACTTACCCATGCCGGTCGGCCCGGCGACCAGCGTGTGGCCTACGTCACCGATGTGCGTCACCAGCCGGAACGGCGTCGCGCCATCGGTGCGGGTGACGATCAGCGGCGGGCCGTCGAGGTGGTCGTTCTTCTCCGGCCCGGCCCACACCGCCGACAGCGGCATCATGTGCGCCAGGTTCAGCGTCGAGACGATGGGCTGGCGCACGTTCGCGTAGGCGTTGCCGGGGATAGACGACAGCCAGGCATCGACGGCATTGAGAGTTTCGGGGATGGTCACGAAGCCCCGGCCCTGGATGACGCGCTCCACCATGCGCAGCTTTTCGTCGGCAGCGGCGGCATCCGTATCCATCACGGTGACGGTGGCCGTCAGGTAGCCGAAGGCGACTTGATCGCTGCCAAGCTCCTGCAAGGCCGCGTCGGCATCGGCGGCCTTGTTGCTGGCGTCGGTATCGACCAGCGGCGATTCCTGCTGGAAGATCGTTTCGCGTAGCAGCGCGACGACGTTCTTCCGTTTCGCAAACCACTGGCGACGCAGGCGACCGAGTTCCTTTTCCGCCTCGGCTTTGTCCATGCAGACAAAGCGCGTGCTCCAGCGGTAGCCAAAGCCCAGGCGGTTGAGGTCGTCCAGCAGGCCCGGCCAGGTCGAAGTCGGAAAGCCGCGCACCGATGCCACGCGCAGGTGCAGATCGCCCAGCGTGGGCGCGAGGCCGCCGACCAGCGCGGAGTCGGCCAGCAGCGCGTCCAGATGGAAAGGCACCTCGGGAACGCCGATGCGGTAGCGCCGCGTCGAGACGGTCGCGTGCAGGTAGGTCAGCGTCTCGGCATCATCGAGCCAGGCGATTTCCGGCATCACGCCATCGAGCAGGTCGAATACGCGATCGGTTTCCGCTACAAACGCATCGAGCCGGCCACGCCAGTCCACGCCGTCGCCAGGTGCGTTCTCGTACAGCATCTTGGCGGCGCGGGCGCGGGATTCCTCGGGCGGCAGGAACGCCACCGTCAGGTGATAGCCGCTCTCGAAGTGGTTGCCGGATTCCTCGAAGGCGGCGCGGCGTTCCTCGTCCACCAGCCAGGACAGCGGCTCGGGAAAGTCGGAGTGTGGGTAGTCCGCCGCCGGCCGGCGCTCGGCCTCGATGAACAGCGCCCAGCCCGAACCCAGCCGGCGCAGCGCGTTGTTGAGCCGAGCCGATGCGGCGATCAGCTCGCCTTGCGTGGCGCTGTCCAAGTCGGGGCCGCGAAAGCGGGCCGTGCGCAGGAAACTGCCGTCCTTGTTCAAGACGACACCCGGCGCGATCAGTCCGGCCCAGGGCAACCAGTCGGCGAGCAAGGCCGGGCGCTGGCGGTATTCGGCAAGGTTCAGCATGGCGGCGTCTCCCTACACGTCCAGCAGCGGCCTGTGCTTGATGTGCCGGGCGAAGACCTGCATGAACTGCGGATCGACGCGAGCGCCCCACACGGCGAGCGAGTGGCCGACGATCCAGAGCACCAGCCCCGGAATCCACAGTTGCAGCCCCAGGCCCACGGCGGCGGCGAGCGTGCCGTTCGCAATGGCGACGGTGCGCGGCGCACCGCCCATGAGGATCGGTTCGGTCAGCGAGCGGTGTAGCGGCACCTCGAAGCCCGGCAAGTCGTTGGCGGTGCTCATACGACCGCCCCGCCGGAGAACGAGAAGAACGACAGGAAGAACGAGGACGCGGCGAACGCGATGCTCAACCCGAACACGATCTGGATGAGCTTGCGGAAGCCGCCCGAGGTGTCGCCGAAGGCCAGCGCCAGGCCCGTGGCGATGATGATGATGACCGCGACGATGCGCGCGACCGGCCCCTGGATCGAATCGAGGATGGATTGCAGCGGGCCTTCCCACGGCATCGAGGAACCGGCGGCCTTCGCCGTGCCGGCCGTCATCAGCATGACGGCGGCCAGCAGCAGGCCGTGGTGCGTCGGCGCGGCCAGCCGCCGCAGGCGGGCGAAGGCCGAAGCCGGATTTACGGAAAGGCGCAAAGCATGGGCGTTCATCTGCGTCATAGCAGTTCTCCAGGTTGGTCAGGGGACGAGGAAGAAAGCGGCGGCAGCTCGGGAAACGGCGTTTCCAGCACGTCCGCCAGGCGATAGCCCGCAGCGTCGAAACCGACGACGCGGACGATGGTTTCGACATGGCGCTTGCGGCCACGTCCGGCGATGTGGATGACGACGTTGACCGCTTCGGCGATCAGTGCCCGCGGCGGATTCACCGCGACTTCGAGAATCAGTTGCTCCAGGCGCAGCAGCGCGCCCAGCGCGGAACCGGCGTGGATCGTGGCAATGCCGCCTGGGTGGCCGGTGCCCCACACTTTGATGAGGTCGAGGGCTTCCCCGCCGCGCACTTCTCCGACGACAACGCGATCCGGGCGAAGGCGCATCGTGGCGCGCACCAGCTCCTGCATCGACACCACGCCGGCCCGCGTGCGCAGCGGCACATGGTCGCGGGCCGCGCATTGCAGCTCGATGGTGTCTTCGAGCACCAGCACGCGGTCGCCGGTGGCGGCGATCTCGGCCAGCAGCGCGTTCGCCAGCGTGGTCTTGCCGGTGCTGGTGCCGCCGGCGATCAAGACGTTCTGCCGCTCGCGCACCGCGCGGCGCAGGAAGTCCGCTTGCCCGGCGGTCAGGATGCCATCGGCCACATACTGATCCAGGCCGATGATGTTCACGGCGCGCTTGCGCAGCGCGAACGCCGGGCCGGGCGCGGCAGGCGGCAAGATGCCCTCGAAGCGTTCGCCCGTCTCCGGCAGCTCGGCGGTCAGCAGCGGCTGACCGCGATGCACTTCCGCGCCGACGTGGGCCGCGACCAGGCGGATGATGCGTTCGCCATCGGCTTCGGGCAGTTCGACGCCCAACGGCGCACGGCCCGACGACAGCCGATCCACCCATAGCGTGCGGTCGGGGTTGAGCATGATTTCCACCACGTCCGGGTCTTCCAGCGCGGCGGCGATCAGTGGCCCCATCGCTGTGCGCAGCATCTGGATGCGGCGATCCAGCGACGTGGCGGCGGACGAACGAGGCTCGGGCGGAAGTTGGGGAACGGCGCTCATGAGGCACGCTCCTGGGCTTCGGCCAGCGCCGCCGCGTCATCCATCCGTGCGGTGTCCGGGTGCAGTTCTTCCACCACGTCGCGCACGAGGCTGCGGCCGCGCAGCAGGTGCCGGCCGAGCTGTTCGACGAATTGCTCGAAGCGGGCCTTGCCTTGGGCGCGGGCCGCGTCTTGGTGCGCTTCGGGAACTGGCGTGCTGACGGTCAGGAAGTAGCGGACGAACAGCGCCAGCGTTTCGATCTGGATGTTCTGGTCACGCTCCAGGCGTTCGGCCTGCCGCGACAGACGATCCAGCCGCTTGGCGATGGCCGCCTCGCGCTGGTCGCCGGCATCGGGCGACAGCCACGATGCGAGCGCCGCCGCGACGATGCTGGATTTCGACACGCCTTTCTTGGCGGCCAGTTCTTCCAGGCGCTTGGCGTGCTCCTGCTGGATGAACAGATTGAGTCGGTATTGGCTCATAGCTCGATTCCGTCGTGTTGGTCGAGGGAAGCCAGCCGGGCCATGCGCTGCATGGCCGGGTCGAGCTGGCCGGGAAGCGGCAGCGGCAGGTCGTCGTCATCGAGCAGCGCCAAGTCGTTGGCGGCTGGCGCTTGTTCGGGGTGGTACTCGGCGACCTCGGGTAGCTCCGGTTGCCGGCGTGGGCCCCCGTCGTCGGCGCTGCCCAGGTCATCGACGGATGCCGTGGCCAGTGCGGTGGGAACGGCGGGAATCGCCAAGCCGCTCCAGTCGTCGGGACGAGTTGGCGGCACGTCGGCGTAGCGCCCGGCGGCGAGCGCAGGCGGCGACAGCACGCGCCGCTTGAAGTTGGCGTCGGCGTAGTAGCGCAGCTTCTTCGCCTTGATCGGTGGCAGGCTGGATACCATCACCACCGACTCGTCGGGCGGAAGCTGCATCACTTCGCCTGGTGTCAGCAGCGGCCGGGCCGTTTCCTGCCGCGACACCATGAGATGACCGAGCCAGGGTGCGAGCCGGTGGCCGGCGTAGTTGCGCTGGGCGCGAAGCTCGGTGGCGGTGCCGAGGGTTTCGGAAATCCTTTTCGCCGTGCGTTCGTCATTGGTCGCAAACGTCACGCGAACGTGGCAGTTGTCGAGGATGGAATGGTTCTGGCCGTAGGCTTTGTCGATCTGGTTGAGCGACTGCGCGATGAGGAAGCTGCGGATGCCGTAGCCGGCCATGAACGCCAAGGCAGTCTCGAAAAAATCCAGGCGGCCCAGCGCGGGGAACTCATCGAGCATCAGCAGCAGCTTGTGGCGGCGCTGTATGCCGTCGCTGCCATCGAGAGATTCGGTCAGCCGCCGCCCGAGCTGGTTGAGGATCAGCCGGATCAGCGGCTTGGTGCGGCTAATGTCCGAAGGCGGCACCACGAGGTACAGCGATACCGGGTGCTCGGCGGAAATCAGGTCGGCGATGCGCCAGTCGCAGCGCGAGGTGACTTCGGCCACCGTGGGATCGCGGTACAGGCCCAGGAACGACATGGCCGTGGACAGCACGCCCGACCGCTCGTTGTCCGACTTGTTGAGCACTTCACGCGCAGCGGACGCGACAACCGGGTGTGGTGCATCGCCCAGGTGCTTCGTCGTCATCATCCGATGCAAGGTCAGCTCGAACGGGCAAGCCGGATCGCTGAGGAAGTTGGCGACGCCGCGCAGCGTCTTGTCTTCGCCCGCGTAAAGCACATGCAGGATGGCGCCGACCAGCAGCGCGTGCGAAGTCTTTTCCCAATGATTCCTGCGTTCCAACGCTCCGTCAGGATCGACCAGTATGTCCGCCACGTTCTGCACGTCGCGCACCTCATGCGCGCCGCGCCTAACCTCCAGCAGCGGGTTGTAAGCCGCCGACTTCGCATCGGTTGGGTTGAACAGCAGGCAATGCGAGAAGCGCGATCGCCAGCCGGCGGTCAGCGTCCAGTTCTCGCCTTTAATGTCGTGGACGACGACGGACGCGGGCCAGCTCAACAAGGTGGGAACGACCAGGCCGACACCCTTGCCAGAGCGCGTGGGCGCGAAGGTCAGGACGTGTTCCGGGCCTTCGTGCCGCAGGTACTGGCCGCGATGCAGGCCGAGGAAGATGCCGGCGGGCTGTGTCAGCCCGGCCTTGCGAATGTCGGCGGCATCGGCCCAGCGTGCGGAGCCGTAGGTGGTGACAAGGCGCGATTGCCGCGAGCGCCACACCGACATGGCAATGGCGACGATCACGGCCACCAGGCCGCTGCCGCCCGCGATGGCGCCGCCTATGTCGAAGACATGCGGCGCGTAGGCATCGAAGAAGAACCACCACTCGAACAGCCGCCAGGGGTGATAGACCGGCGTTCCGAAGAAATCAAACCAGGGCGAGCCAAGGCGTACTTGATAGGCCAGAGCGGCGGCTGTCCATTGTGTTGCACTCCATACACCGGCGATCACGATGCCGAAGACGGCGGCGATCTGCCCGAATAGCACGCCCTGAGCTTGCATGACTGGCCTCCGATTCCTGCGCTGATTCCTCGTTCACGCGCGGCACAAGGACGTGCCGCATAGCGTGAGGATCAGTGCCGGGTCAGTGCCGGTCAAAGGCCGTTTTCAGAAGAAAGGGCGAGAAAAAAGCAAGATTTCGCGCAGGAGCGCAGGCAGAAAAAACGCCACAAGCGATGGCGCGTTGCGGCGTGTCAGGCAAAAAAGCCGAAAATTTGTGTCGAAGTGCCGACGATCAGAACTTAGGCGGTTCCTTCCGTGGCGTATAGGGCGTGTTGCCATCGCCATAGAACCGTTTGCGCGTGGCTTCCGCCACGCGGTTGCACAGCACGTCGCCCAGCGTGGCGCGATCGGTCTTGCACTGTTGGCGCAGTTCTTTAAGCCGCTCGGGATTGGATGCCAGTTCTTCAACTGTCAGGATAGCTGTCGTTTGGGGCGTTTCGGATTGACCGCAAGCCGTTAATGCCACGGCCAGCAAGAAAGGAATGGTCTTCTTCATGGCCTGAGTTCCTCCTGTGGTTCGGGATCAATACTCGGGAAGTGCCGGCTGATTTCGGGGGACTCGATGGCCTGTACCCGCTCGATGAAGCGAAGCAACGTATCCGATGGCTCCTCGTCCAAATACAACAGATAGGTCGTAAGCATTGGCGAGCGGCCAGTCAGTGGTCGTGCCACGATGCCCTGTTCTCGGCTGGCCACGATGTGCGCGGCTCCAGTCAATCCTAGGGCGAAGCCTGCGGATACCAGCGCCATCATCAGATCACAGGAAGTGACTCGCTCGGCAACGATCGGCTCCATGTCCACACGCCGAAGGACTCTCTCAACCTGCTTCGCATGCCCCTCGCACGCTTGTGGATCGCATAGCACCAGTGGATAACGCAGTAATTCGTCCAAGGGGATGCGCTTATGGATCAGCAACGGATGACGGGCCGGCACAGCCACCATCATCGGGTCGTTCCAGGCAGGCAAAGCCGTGATGACTTCCCCAACTTCGTCAGATTGAGCGAATCCTACGTCGTACAGGTCTTCTTGTAGCCCCTTGAGCTGCTGAGAAAGTGGCACCTCAAACAGCCGGATTTCGACTTCGGGTTCTTCTTGTCGGCAAAGAGCCAACAGGGCAGGCAGGCGCGACGGTGTAAAGCCATCGGACAGAGCGATACGCAACTGACCGTGAAAGCCATTAGCCGCTGCTTTGACGCTATCGCGGGCCTGCTCCAAAGTGGTAAACACACGCCGCACATGCTCTAGAAAAAGTCGCCCGGCGTGGGTCAGTTTCGTACTGCGTGTGGTTCGGGCGAACAGCACCGCGCCAAGTTCTTCTTCTAGCTCCTTGATGGCACGCGACAGAGCCGACTGATCGACGTGCAATCTCTCGGCAGCACGGGCGAAGCGGAGTTCTTCGGCTACTGCCAAGAAGCAGCGAAGATGCCGAAGCTCCATGAGTCACCCCCTTCTTGGGTATCGTTTCCAATTAACAGGCAGAAGGCATCGTCAAGGATTGAGAAATATTTATAAAGCTTCTCACTCACTCTTCTCGCCTCTTTTTAATATAAATACTAGCGATAACATCGCTAGCGATGTATATGCCCTGCACTAACCTGCATCAAATATAAATACTAGAAATTCTTTACACGCATCGCGTACGTTACCAGCAGGATAAGCGCGATCTGAGCTATCAATGCGATCCGCCGGATGGCGGTTTGATCTTGTTTGGTGAAAGTCCGTTTGGACACAGTAGCAGCGATGCCATGAAAGACAAATACCACCAAACCCACGTAGGGAAATATCATGGTTCGCCAGGGGCCAATGAACGTAATTGCCAAACCGGTAATGGCTACTAAGCCGGCGACTGCCCGGTGGGAGATGTAGATCGCTTTCGCTCTACTATTCATACCGCGACTACCAGTAGCATCCCCCTTCCATGCCAAGAGTGACCAAATTCCCGTCATCAGTATGGATAAAACGGCGGTTAAGATGTGCAAGTGTTTGAAGGCGATATACATGGAATTTCCTATCTTTTCATCGTAGGTGGTCTTCATTCGGATGAGCGCTTAGAACTCAACGTTGAATTTTGGTATCTCTTGTTGGTCAGGACACCAACCAGAGACTTCACGGCATTTCGCAATTCCGCACCAGCGACTTCATCAATACCCAACTGACGAGACAGCATTTCTGGAATATGTTTTGCAGCATGACGCAATTCATCTCCATGTGGTGTTAGTGCAATAAGCACCCGTCGCTCGTCTCCAGGGTCACGTTGTCGAGTAATGAATCCTCCATGCTCCATGCGTTTAAGCAGGGGGGTTAGCGTGCCATTTTCAAGATGCAAACAATCGCCCAAATCCCCAACTTTGACTGGCGATCTTTCCCATAACACCAGCATGACAAGATACTGTGAATAGGTCAGCCCCAAAGGCTCCAGCATGGGTCGATAAACTCGCGTCAGCAGGTTCGTCGCAGCGTAAAGTGGGAAGCAAAGCTGGTGATCTAGCAGTAGTGGATTATTTTCTGTTTTGGGAGGTTTGGAGTTCATGATTTAGCACCAGCTCTTGGATTTGGATTGGCTACTGTTTAACAGATGGTCGCTGTCCGCCAGATCGGACAAGTTGAGCATGCTGTCGAGTAAATATTGGTTCCAGGCAAGATCCAAGAATTATGCCTTTCTAGCGATTATATCGCTATCCAACAAAAATTCAAGAACAGAAACTTTTCTTCGGCCCTGCTAGAAGCCAGATTGACCAAAGGTACTTCAATAGCCAAGGCTGAGGCTCCAGCACAAGGAACAGCCTGAACCCGCGACAAGAGAGCTTGCGCTGCGGGACAGGCCACAAAAATCCTCCTGCTGGAGACTGTTCACTCCGCCTGCAATATCACTTTCATGGCTTTCTCACGCGCTGCGTTGCCGAACACTTCATAAGCTTGGACTACGTCATGCAGAGCAAAGCGATGGGTGACAAGTTGCTCCGGCTTCACCTTGCCAGCCTTCACCGTCTGTAGGAGCATCGGCGTGCTGTAGGTGCTGACCAGACCAGCCGAGAGCGTGATGTTGCGACTCCACAACTTCTCCAGATGCAACTCCACGGGCTTGCCATGCACGCCGACGTTGGCAATACGACCACCGGGAGCGATGATCGACTGGCAAGTGTCGAAGGTAGAGGGAATGCCCACCGCTTCCACCGCCACGTCCACACCCTTACCGCTGGTCAATGCCAGGACTTGCTCCACCGCGTCTCCGGTACCAGCGTTGATGCCGTCGGTTGCGCCGAAGCGGCGTGCAACCTCCAGTCGAGCCAGATCGGTGTCGATCATGATGATCCTTGATGGCGCATAGAACTGTGCGGTCAGCAGCACCGCCATGCCGATGGGGCCGGCACCGACGATCGCTACCGTGTCGCCCGGCCGCACCTGGCCTGCCAGCACACCGATCTCGAAGCCGGTGGGCAGGATGTCGCTGAGCATCACCAGCGCTTCGGGGTCTACGTCTTGCGGTGCCGGATACAGACTGTTGTCGGCATGTGGTATACGGACGTACTCGGCTTGGGTGCCGTCGATCTGATGGCCGAGAATCCAGCCGCCATCCGTGCAATGTGCGTAAAGTTGCTTCTTGCAGTATTCACAGCGACCACATGAGGTCACGCAGGAAATCAGCACCTGATCACCTTTTTTGAAGTTGCTGACAGCCTCGCCAACTTCCTCGACGACCCCTACACCTTCATGCCCCAGAACCAGGCCATCGACCGCCTCGGGCAGGTCACCTTTGAGGATATGCAGGTCGGTACCGCAGATGGTGGTGTGGGTGATGCGGATAACCGCGTCAGTGGGATGAGAGATGGTCGGCTGGGGCTTGTCCGCCCACTCCTTTTTGCCTGGGCCACGATAGATGAGCGCTTTCATGAACAGACTCCGTAGAAATGTTGAAGGTAGTGAAACCGCCGCTGCTGATTTCAGCCCAGCCGCCGTGCAACGGCGGCTGGATTGACGGCACAGAAAGAGCCACTGACCACAGCGGTACACCCGAAACGGCAGGCTATGTTCCGACCTGAGCGGCAACAGGTCAAGCCGTGAGGGCACACAGTCGCGACGACAGTCAGCGTGTATGCACCGAAAGCGTGACGTCGATATTGCCTCGGGTCGCATTCGAGTACGGGCATATCTTGTGTGCCTCGGCCACAATCTCCTCGGCCTCGGCTTGGCTGACGCCAGCGATGGTCACGTCCAGTGCGACACTCAAGGCGAACCCGCCGCTACCGTTCGGAACCATGCTCACAGTGGCGATCACATCGATGTCGTTGTCGCGGATCTTGGTCTGCTTGTTGCGCGTGCCGTGAATGACGGCATTGCCGAAGCAGGCCGCGTAGCCGGCCGCGAACAGTTGCTCCGGGTTGGTCGCACCACCCTTGCCGCCGAGTGCTGAAGGCAGGGCCAGAGGCAAGTCCAGCAAGCCATCGTCGCTACGCACGGTGCCGCTACGGCCGCCGACGGCGGTGACTTTCGTGGAATACAGCGTACTCATAGTGTTTCTCCTAGATGATTGATCAAGTCCACATGGACGCTAGCGATTATATCGCTAGCTAACAAATAAGCAACAGGCTTGATCGAAGTGTTCAGATCGACAATCTCCCCGACCTCCCACCTGGTGCGACCCGCCCACCGCAGATGTGCTGCCATCTTGGTGGCCATCGGCACATCGGCTTTATTCCGTATCCAGCGAACCTGTGTTCGCCGTCTGAGTGTTCGTTGGAGCAAGGATCGGAAATCCTAGGAGTACTAAATCAGCCTATGCTGGGGCCTCTTGGCCTCCCCAGTTCCCAGGACACGGCGCTAGCACTCACGGTTGCGGCGAGCTGCTGCCCTAGCCGCCGTTCGATCACCGGACGCCACGGCACCAGGCTGAAACCCATGCCGTCATCGAGCATCGCGTAGCGCCCGCTGGCGAGCATGACCGAGCGCCGGTAGATGCCGGCCACGCGCTGCCCGTCCGTGACGGGCCGATGCTCCAGGCCGGTGTCGGCGGCAATGTCCTTGGCGGCCTGCGCCAGTTCCCGGTTGCGCAGCGTCCCCAGCAGATTGCGGGCGAGGATCACGCGCTGCCCGCGCCGCTGGGCCAGCCCCTGTTCTTCGAGGAAGTCGGCGCGCTGCTGCAAGGCTGCCTTGGCATCGCCACCAAAGCCCAGGTCGCCCAGCCCTCGGCCGCCGCCGATCAGTTGCTGGTCGAGCCAGGTGGCCCCGATCACGCGCGCCTGCCGTTCGATGGGTAGATGCGATTTCAGCTCCACCGCCACGCCGCCCAGGCGTTGTGCGTCGTACTGGCGGCCACGCTCGGCCAGGTCGTCCGGCACCTTCCATAGTCCATCGGCCACGCGCTCCACGATGCCAGCCCGGCGCAGGGCTTCCAGCCGGCGAACGTGCGCCGCGACGACTTCCTGCGGATCGCGTCCAGCCGTGGCCCGGCCTTGTTCGATGGCAAGGTGATGATCGGCGCGATACAGGCCATTGCTCGCCAGCGCGGCGATGTTCTTGTCGGCCGCCCGCACCTCGGCGGAACCGCGCACTTCCACTACCGCGCCGGTGGGGTAATTCGCCAGCTCGTCGCGGGCGTTCAAGGCGACGTAGTGGGCCTTGCCGTCCACGCCGTCGATGACCAGATAGCCGCGGTCGTGCAGCTCGTCGGCCAGCCCCTTGCCGGCCACGCGGCCGACAATGGCGCGGCCGTCGTCGCCCGGCTCGAACACCGCCAGCTCGCGCGGCTGGCCGCTCATGGCACGCTGCATCGTTCGGATAATGTCGCCACGCTCGCCCAGGGCGCGCAAGGTCTTCTCGGCATCGGCATGGACGGCCCAGGTGCCGGGCTGCGTCTCGTCGGCCAGGCCCAGGCGCTGCAAGCGTTGCAGGCGGCCGATCAGCAGCAGGCGCTGGCGCTGCAACGTCGGTTCGTTGAAGCGTTCGATCTGCACCCGGCCATCCTCGCCGGCCTCGCGCTGCAACGCGCGGTCGAGGCTCGTCCACCGCTCTTGCTCCACCTCGCGCTGCAAGGTCTGCTGGATCTCCAGTTCGGTGCGCGGCCCCAGCCATTCCGTCGCCAGTTCGGCGGCACGATGGCGGAAGCCGTGGGCGATGTAGTCCCCGGCGATGATGAGGTCTTTGCCGGTGTCGTCGCGCCCGCGCACGATCAGGTGGGTGTGCGGGTTGTCGGTGTTCCAGTGATCGACCACCACCCAATCCAGCCGCGTCCCTAGGTCGGCCTCCATGCGGTTCATCAGGTGGCGGATGTAGGTGCGCAGGTCGTCCAGCTCGGCCCCGTCCTCCGGGGAGACGATGAAACGGAAATGGTGCCGGTCGTCCTGGCAGCGTTCCTTGAAGGCATCCAGGTCGGCTTCGTCGGCCTGCGGCCCGTAGGCCCGGCCAGGTTCGCCATCGCGGCCCGCGCCGTCGCGCTCGATGTAGCGCAGGTGCTTGGCGAGCGATTGCGGGCTGGCGTTGCGCTGGTTGACCAGCAGGGTCTTGATGGTCACGCGTCGCGACATGGGCGTCAGCTTCGCGCCGGCGAAACGCGCCGCCGTGTGGCCGCGCCCCAAGCGTGAGCCGGGCCGCTGGCCGGCGCGCTGACCGCTGCCGCCAGCGATAGGACGGTGTACCGCTGACTTGCCGCTGCTGGCTTTGCCGGCCTGCTTGAGCACCTTGGAAACGAAGCTCTGGCCCTGACCCTTGCCCCGGTTCTTCGGGGCGCTGGGGCGCACCCGGAAATCGTCGTCGCGGCGGTCGGTCATGGCCGCGCTCCCTGTAAGCTCTGGCGTGTCCTGTCGTGCGAAGCACGCGGACATGCCTGCATTGGCGCGGGCCTCGCGCCGAACGCGGCACGGCGGCGAAGCCGCTCCGTGCCGCGCCCCCCCCATGTGCAGACTGGCTTTGCGTTCGGCCGCGTGCCGAACCCTTTTGTCTTGCCTTCCGCCTTTGCCCTTCGCTCCCGCTCCGGGCCTCGGCGGCCCGGCGGCGCTGCTGTACCCGCAGCCAGCCCGCCGGCGAACGCGCCGATGGCCGCAGGCCAGGCACGTTCGAGGCAAGACGCCTGCACGTTGGACGGCTGCGCCGGATGTTGCGCGAGGCGCGGCGCGAATGCGCCCGCGCTGCACGCGCGACGACACGGCAGCAGCAGCGAGAACGACATGCCCGATGGCACGCCGGAGCGCAGCGAATCGGCGGCCATCATGGGCGTGTCTCCAGCCAAACCGGGTGCGCAACGCCGATCACGGCGGATGCGCTGACCGGGCCGAAATACCGGCTGTCGAACGAGGCCGGATTCGTCACGCTCAACAGGAACAGTTCGCTAGCTTCAAGACGGCGGCAAAGCTGCAACGATGGCAGCGGCCGGCCCAGCCGGTCGACAGGCAGCGCGGCGGCCGCAGGCACGCCGTCGATGCGAACCTGACCGGCGACGATGCAAACGTGTTGCGGCGCGACTGCGCCCACACGTTTGAGCAGCGGCACGCGGGCCGGCAGGTAGCCGCGCTGCGCAGCGAGCGCGGCAGCGTCGGCAGGCAATCGGGTCAGGACGATGCTGCCGACCGGCAGCGAGGCCGCCCGATGGTCGAGCGGCTGCACGCGATACCAGCCGACCGCCACGCTGTCGGACGGGTTGTAGATCAGGCGCGGCAGCGGCTGCACGAACGCCGCCCAGGCCAGCGCAGCGAGGCCGGCGGCGGCGAAGCCCGCCAGCACGATGCGAGCGCGCAAACCTGCGCGGGGCGAGCGAGGACGCGGCGCGGGGCCACTCGTGGAAATCGCGGTCATGGGAATGTCCTCCCGGCCAGCCAAGCGGCGTGCCGTTCTGCGGTGTATTCGGGCAGCGGCGAGCGCGCCGCGAGCCGGTTGGCGAGCGTGCGCCAGTACGCGGGCGACACGTCGATGGCGGCGATGCCCTGCGCGTCGATTGCGTCGATGCGTTCCAGCACGGCACGCACCGCGTTCTCGCCTTCGGCGTGCAGCAGCAGGCGTGCGCCGGGCCGCACGCCGGGGATGCGCTGCACGGCATCGAGCGGCGTGGCGGCCTGCATCACCATGAGCTGCCAGCGCACGGTGCCGTAGTCGTTGGCCTGCCAGCGGATGCGGCAGAACATCGCGCCCGGCAGGAACACCGCGCAGCGCCGCCAGCGGTCGAGCCGCAGCGTGCGCGCCGGCTCGCCGAAGCGCAGGTAGAGCTTGAAGTGCGGTTCGATGTAGGCGAGCGATACGCGGGTCAGCGGTATGTCGCCGGCCTGGCCGGCGAGCGTCGAAAGCGCAGGCAGCGGCGCAGCAGCCGGTGCAGCCGTCGCCGCGTGAGCGGCAGGCAAGGCGGATGCGTTCATGGCAGGTTCTCTGGGCGCTTGTCGGGAAACTCCCGCTCCAGTAAGCCGCGCAGCAGTTCGGCCACGGTCACGCCTCGCGTGAAGGCCGACACCTTGATGCGCGCCCGCATGGCGGGCGTAATGTCGAGCGTCAGGCGAGCGGTGTAGAGGTCGCCCTTGTTGAGCGCATCGGCGTCGCCCTGGCGAATCCACGCCTCGGCGTGCGGATTCGTGGGCGGACGCGCGCCGATGCCGACGCGCTTGCTGCGTGGGCTGCTCATGTCGGCCACCGCAGCAGTTCATCGGTGAGCGCGGCAATCTCGCGGGCGGCGGTGCTGTCGGGCGCGGTTTCGCGGGCGAGCCGGCCAGCGGCCACGCTGTCGGCGAAGACGATGCGCTGGTGGATCTCCGAGCGCAGCGCCGGCAGCGGCTGTTCGGCCAGCGATTGCCGCGCCTCCCTGCCGATGATGGTGGTGCTGACGCGCCGGTTGATGACGAAGGCCGCTGCTAGCTGCGGCCGGAACACCTGCGCTTCGCGGATCAGCGAAACCATCTCGGCGCTGGCCCACACGTCGTAGGGACTGGGCTGCACCGGGATCAGCACGCGCTCGGCCGCCAGCAGCGCGGAGCGCGCCAGGGCGGCGATGCGCGGCGGGCCGTCGATGATGACGTGATCGGCGCGGCGGGCCAGCTCTGGCGCTTCCTGATGCAGCGTTTCGCGGGCGAGGCCCACGGCGCTGAACAGCCGTGGCAAGCCTTGCTGGCTTCTGCGCTGCGTCCAGTCCAGCGAGGAACCCTGCGGGTCGGCATCCAGCAGGATGACGTGCAGGCCGCGCATCGCCAGCTCGCCGGCGATGTGCGTGGCGAGCGTGGTCTTGCCGACGCCGCCTTTCTGGTTGAGAAACGCGAAGATCATGGCGCGGCCCTCCGAGCTGGAAAGCCGGCCTGGCCGTGCCGTTTCGTGGTTGTCCACCGAAACGGCGCGCTTCTACCAAAAGTTATGTATTTCTTGTTAGGTAAGTTAGAGGGAACGCAAACCCGCGCTGTTATTGGCTTTGCGGCGTTTTCGTACTCCTGATAGCACGAGGGTCGTACTCCTGATAGCACGATACCCGGTACTCCTGATAGCACGAGGCCATTCACAGGTTTTCCCGCAGTTATCCCCGTGCCGTGGGCGGCACGGGCCGGAAGGTCAGCAGTTCGGCGTTGTCGTCCGGCATCCGCTCGATGCCGAGGACGTAGCCGGGCAACGACTGCCGCGCCACCAGGGCGCGCAGGTCGTAGGCGAAGTCCGAGAAGCGGGCCGCGCTGCCCGATTTGCGGTACAGGTGCCGGAAGTCGAATTGCCAGCCGTGCTCCTGCCGCCCGCCGTGCTTGCGCACCAGTCGGTAAAGCCACCGCTCGATGCCGCCTTTGAGCCGGAAATACGCGGGGTCGATGGTCAGCACCAGGGCGGCGTCGAGCACGCCGGCATAGAACCAGTCCGGCAGGATCAGTTCGATGCCCAGCGGCGTGCCGCTGGCATCGGCCAGTTCCTTCCATTCGTTGATCCACGAGAAGCGATGCAATCGCCTTCCCGTGGTTTCGCGGATGGACGTGGCCACCGTGGTCGATTGCAGCCGGTCGAGCGCGGCTTTGAGGCGCAGGTAGTCGTGAAGCGACGTGCCGCGCCCGATGAAGCGCAGCACTTCGTAAGGCGTGGCGCGTATCCAGCGCGACGGGCGCAGGCCCGCGTCGCGCGCCTCCACGATCTGCGAGGCGGCCCATATCAACAGGTCGGCATCCCATATCGTGGCGATGCCGTGCTCCTGCGTGCCCTCCACGCGGATGGCGATGTTCCCGCTGCGGAAGTCGATCGGCGCGACGCGCCGCGACTTGGCGAGCGAGAAGAACGGAAAGGCCATCAAGTCCTGGCTGTCGCGGGGTGCCATGTCGCCCGGCAGCGCGCGGAACAGGTCGAGCTGTTCGCGCTGCAAGGCTTGCCCTGGCGGGCTGGACATGGCGACGGCCACCCACGCGCCAGCGATCAGCGGCCATCACGGTAATCGCCCGCGTGGCGTTCGGCATATTCCGGGTCGGAAGTCGCCTCGTAGCTGCGCTGGTCGGCCCAGGCATCGAGGTCGGCCACCGCGTACATGACGCGGCGGCCGAACTTGCGGAACTTGGGGCCGCCGCCGATCACGCGCTGCTTCTCCAGCGTGCGCGGCGACAGCCGCAAGTATTCGGCGGCTTCGTCGTTGGTCAGGTAGCGTTGGGGCTGCGCGGGCGCAGCGACAGCAGCGGCGGCAGGCCGCAAGGGAGCGGGTCGCATCGGATGTACCTCCATCAAGCCCGGCAGCACCACGCGGCCGGATAGAGGCACTTTCGAGAAAGCGAGGCTTCTTGCTAAGGGACGTTCTTCAAGGGACGCGAAACGTCCCCCCTAGTGCAAGGGTGGCGGAAGCTGTGCCAGGCGGCGGTAGCCGCCGCGCATCAGCGCATCGCCCCGGCGCACCAGCCGACGTACACGGGCACGCAACGCGCTGTCCTTGTGCCAGTCGGCCGCGACGGCATCCGCGCCGAACAGCCCTTCGGCCACCACACGCAAGGACGCGCCCGCGAGGGTCGCGTCGAGCGCCTGCAAGGTGTGCAGTTCCAGCAGCGCGGCAGGCGTGGGCCGCGAGCGGGTCGCCGCCGTAGGCGCGGCTCCGGTTGCGGTGGACAGCGCATCCAGCCCGGCCGCCAGCGCGCGGTAGCGCGCGCAGGGCGTGGCGCAAGCGCGGATGGCATAGAGGTAGGCCATGCCGTCTTCCAGGCCCGGCGCAAGTGCGAGCCGCACGCAGCAGCCGGGCCAGCGCGATACCAGCACCAGGCGCGTGCCATCGTGGATCAGGTGTTTGCGTCCTGGGACGTTCCAGAACTCGAAGGCATCGGCATCCGGCGGCGGGTCGGCATCCGGGTAGAGCTGCACCACGCCATCGTGATCGGGAAACCAGGCCGGATGCGCGTCGCGCGCATCCAGGGCCGGGTCTTCCAGCAGGCGCAAGCCCCACGCCTGCGCCACGTCCGGTCGGCGGCGACGGCGCAGCCAGTCGCGGCGGTAGTCGGGATTCCTGCGCAGATACTCCCACGCCAGCGCAGGGCCGTCGAGGTGCAGCGCGTAGAGATACGCGGCGGTTGGATACCAGTGTGCGGCGCTCGGTTCGGCCATGACGCAACCTCCTGACGATCAGCAGGAACGTCGCCACGGATTCCGCGGTGCGGGAGCTATCGAATCGCCATCAAGTCGCCATCGAAATCGAGGTAAGCTGTAACTGCTGGTATCAAGACCGATTCGCTCCGGGGCATTGCTGAAATCGTCTGAATGCGACGGCTGAAACGCCGAGGGATCGGCGTGCAGCATCGAACACCCTGCCGTATCGCGCACCAAGCATCATTGCCGTTTGCGCCAGAAGTGCACCGCTTTGGGGCAAGAGTGCGGATTCAGGACGAATGGGTCTGGAGTAAGGCCGAAATAGCCACAATGCGCTCTCTTTCGCTTCACGCGCCTTTCACGGCCGCCGATCAGTCCATGATCGAGCCGTTCTCCTGCGCCAGTCGGACGTATTCCGACAGCGGGCGCACCGCCTGGAAATAGCGATCACGCATCACGGACTGCTTGTGCAGCCCGACGATGGACGCCAGATCGGACAGCTTCACCGTTCCCAGCGCCGGCATACCAATCCCGAGGTCGATCAGTCCCCAGGCCGTATCGCCATCGGTCGGATCGAGCGTGGCTAGTAGCCAGGTCACATGCGCGTCGGGGGTGAACAGCCGCACCACGGGCAGCGGGTCGAGGTGCTGGCCAGCGGCGAGCGCCGCTCCGTGGGCGAGCAGCCGGGCGCGTTCGTCAGCGGTGACAAGTGGCAAGGTCATGGCCGGAACCTCCACGAAACCAAGGATGCGCGGATGCGCTTCTGCGTCGAAGCACGGAACCGCCAAACCGTCTCCGTGCTTTCGTGCGCAAGCACGGATGCGCAAGCCATTGCATCCTTGGAAGAACGCAAGCGCAGAAGCGGAATTGTAGGAAGCCGGAAAGACACGGATGCGATTCCCCGGTTCTGTTTGTATCCGTAGATACGGATTTCCGTAAATGTCGTTTTCCGTTAAAGGCTGGACTGAGGAAAGCCACGACTCCAGTTTTTTCAGTCACTTACGGACCTTCATGATTTCCGTTAATTCTGGAATCAGGCCGAAATTTCCGCTGAAGCTGGACTGGCTGAACAGCCAACCAGCCGGCGGCCTGACCGCCTTAGACCAACCACCACGTCTTCGAACGTCAATCATGAACACCCCTTCATGGCACGGTTCTGATCCCGCACATCGCTCGCATCCTCGCCCGGAGTCCGGGAATTAGCGGGCGAGTCCAGCTTTAACGGGAACAGTCCAGCCTTTAACGGAAAACGACAGTAAAAGCACGGAACAGCGTTTTTTCGCCAATGAGTTAAATATAACGTGGTTTTAATTGTCCTTAGATTCGACGCTTCTGTCTATGCAGAAGCGAACTGTCCAGCCCGGCCGCCCGGCCGGCTCCGCCACCTTCGATGCCGAGCTGGCTCAAGCCTTCGGCGCGGCGGTGCGTGTGCTACGGATGGAGCGAGGGATTGCGCAAGAATCGCTGGCGCACCTGGCTGGTATCGAGCGTTCGCACATGGGCAAGGTCGAGCGTGGCGAACACATGCCCACGCTGGCGGCCATCTTCAAGATCGCCCGCGCACTCGATTGCAGTACGGCGGTGCTGATGGCCGAGACGGAAAGCCAGATCGCGGCGTCCGAGACATAGCCGCAAGGGAAGCGCGGAGCGCCGCCAGGCGCGAAGGCGTGAGGGATTGAAGCCGCATGGCCGTGACGACGAAGGCGGCACGGGGCGAAGCCCGAAAGCCCGGCGGCGCTTGCAGCGCCGACACGCCATCTTGGATTTGCCTCTACGGACGCAAAATCCGCCAAGCATGGCGACTGCCATACCGGGTCTGAAAACGATCAGGCAAGAGCTGAGGCCGATGGCCTCCCGCTGCCGTGCGTTCGGGGCCGCGATGAACAGCATCGCACCCCGCCGCAATGGGCGGGGAGCGGTGGGCGGCCGTCAGGCCGCCTGGGGCTTGCTGCGCGACCAGATTAGGTCGTGCGTGCCGTCCTCGCCTTCGATCAGGCGGGCATAGACCGTCGCCGGGAACGAAGGATCGTCGAGGGTCACGGAGACGTAGGCCCGCCCGGCCTCGCTGGTCTTCTTCCACGCCGCGCCAATGTCATGGCCTGCCGCCTGAACGCGGAAGTCGGGGGCTTTCTCGTTGTCGCCCTTGTCGTTGGAAACCAACTTGACCTTGACGTTGAGGGTCAGGGTGCGGAGCTGGCCGGTGAAGCCGTCTTTCTCTGCGGTGAAGGTGCCGATGTTAGCCATGATGATTCTCCTTTCGGGTTGAACAAGGTCGCGCCTATCGCGTCCTTGTTGTGAACCGGCCGGCGGGGGATGGGCTGGCCGCACCGCTTGCGGTCGAAGCGCAGCGGAGAGCCTGGAAGCGAAAAGAATTTGTCCCGCGAGGAATGCGCGCAGCGCAGGGGAAATTGTTTCCGCTGCAAGGTTGCGGCCATGAAGCCCAAGGCGCAGCCGTGCCCTCGCCAGGATTCACGACAAGCCAAGGACGCAGGGGCCGCCCGCTCCCGAAAGGAGATATGGCCGACCTCGACATCCCCGCATGACGGCTGCGCCGGCCTGTGCCCTGACGCGGGCCAGGTCAAGCACCAGCGACAAGGCAAGAACGCCCCTGCCGCAGCCTTGGGCGGCAGGGCGCGGTGTGGAAGCTCCATAGCAAAGCCGGGCGGCGTATCCGTGGCCCGTCCTTCGTGACGTGGTTGCTCTGAACCGCCAGCGTCAAGGACGGCACGCTTTCGTGCAACCTGCCGCAGCAAGCTGGGGCGTAGCCCCACAAGCCCCGCTCATTGTGGCGGGGCGCTGTCGGAATGTCGGCGGCGCGTGCGCCGCCGCACTTGTGCGGCTTCAATGGTTTCTGCGCACAAGGCGGCTTGTGCGCGGCCCCTTCGCCGTCTGACCGAAGGCGGCGAAGGGGCGTTTGGGATTTGAGCATTGAAACCGGGCGCGGCCATCGCCGCGCCCGGATTTTTGGCATTCCCCGCGCCCAAGACGGAACGACTTGGGCGCGGGGCTGCTCCCTATTCTTTGGTTTCGATAATCCACCACACGGCACGCGGCAAGGCGCGGCCCGTGATGGGGTGCAGGTCGGTCAGGTCGGCGCGAGCTGTCCAGCCGCGAGGCGGGCGGTAGCCGCGCACGTCGCCATCGCCATGCCAGCGTCGGGCGCGTACCGTGTCAGGGGCATAGGTCGCGGCCATGCGGGGGCGGTTCGTGGTGTCGTGGCTCATGGGGGGGAATCCTCGGCATGAAGCGCCCCGGTTCGGAACCGGGGCGCTATCTGTGGGGCAAGGTCACGCGGCCAGTACCTCGGCCTGCGGCTGCTCATCCGCCACGGCGGCGACTGCCTCCGGCGCTTCGGCTTCCTCGTCCGTCGCTACCTCCTGCGTGGCTTCGGCGGCGAAGATGGCGGGCATCCAGCCGGTGCCATCGGCCAGCCGTTCGGCTTCGCTGGCAATGTCGCCCTTCTTCAACTTCGCCAGTCGGGTGACGTTCGATGGTGCGAACGCGCCCACGGCTTCCAGAATCGCGGGCTTGGCGATGTGGCGGAAATAACCCTCGGCGGTCGGCTTCCACCATGCGGCCATGTCCAGCCCCACGGCCTGCGCCAGTTCCGCGCCCGGTTGCTGCGCCGTAGCGCGGGGCGTCACCACGTCCACCGTGGACGCCACGCACACGGCCAACAGGCGAACCAGTTCATCCTGCGGCTTCGCCAGCAACGCGGCGAACAGTTCGGCGCTGTCCTCCGGCAAGGCTTCGCCCGCCACCTGTTGCAGTTCGCGTAGTGCCACGGCGGCGGGCGATTCCGGCCAGTCCGGGGCCATGCTTTCCAGCCGATCTTGCAGTTTCAGGCCCACGCCCAGCGGCAAGTCGTGGCCGTAGTGGCTTTCCTGCAAGACGGTCTGCACCATGCCATGCACCACGGCGGCCAGCGCGGCCTGCGGATGCCTGGCAACTTCGATTTGCAGCGCGGCGGTGCGGTGGGCGCTTAACTGCTGCGCCAGCCTGTCGGACATGGCGGCGGTCTTGGGCTGCACGGCGTCCTCGCCTTCGTCGTCGTTCCCGGCTTCGCCTTCGCTGCCGAAACCCTGCCGCAAGCGTTCCAGTGTGCGCAGCGCCTTGGCTTCCGCTTCGCGCAGCAGCCCGCGATGAATCACGGCCTGCCCGTCGCGGTCGATGGTGACGATGGCACCGGCTGCGGCCTTCACGTTGGCCGCATAGTCCAGCAAGCCATCTTCCAGCGCCTGCAACTGCTCGCCCAGGCGTTCGCCTTCTTCCTGCAAGGCATCGGCCTTTTCTTCGTCCTCGTCGTCCAGCGCGGCATCCACGGCTTCGGCCACTTCCTGCATCTTGGCTTGCAGTTTCTCGATACGCTGTGCGTCGCGCTTGTTCGGGCTGCGGCGATCCCTCGGCGCACGCTGGAAGGCTTGCAGGTCGGCATGGGTCATGCCCGGCGTGGCATCCACCCACGCCCAGCCTTCGGCTTGCACCTCGGCGGCGATGCCTGCCAGCTTGTCTTGCGCCAGCCGTTCCAGCAGCGCGGCATCGGTCAGATATACGCCCTTGTCGCCTTCCGCGAACAGGTCGCGGCGGATGCCGCCGCCTGCCTGCTGGTAGCTGTCCATCCCGACGAAGCGCACCAGCGGATGCCGGTGTGCGTCAATCTCGCGCTCGGTGAGGCGGTCGCGCAATTGGGAAGGGTTGCGCTGCCACGTCGGCGCATCGTAGAACGCGGTTTCCTGCGCGGCGTGGTCGTCGGTGATGGCAAGGGCCATCAACTGGTCAAGGCTCACGGCTTCGGCGCGGTAGTCGGCCAGCAGTCGGGGCGAGACGTTCGCCAGCTTCAAGCGGCGCTGCACCACCAGCGGGGACACGCTGAAATCCGCCGCTATGTCCTCGATGGGTCGGCCTTCGGCCACCAGCGCGGCGAATGCCTCGAACTGGTCGGCGGGGTGCATGGCTTCGCGCTGCACGTTCTCGGTGAGGCTGGCCGTGCGAGCGGTGCCATCGGCCACCAGCAGGCAAGGCACTTCCCATTCCTTGCTGATGCGGTGCTTCTTCGCCAGCAGTTTCAACGCTGCGAGGCGACGGCCACCGGCCACCACTTCGTAATGTTCACCATCGGCGGACAGGATGACGATGAGGTTTTGCAGCAGGCCGACACGCTGGATGCTGGCGGCGAGTTCGGGAATGGACATGCGCGGGGTCTTGCGCACGTTGCGGCCTGCGGGACGCGACACCAGCCGCGACAGCGGAACCAGAATCAGGTTCTTGGTCGGGTCGGCGGCTTCCAGCGGGATAGCGGCGGCGGTATTGACGGCGCGGGCTTCGGTTTGGGTAATGGCGTTCATGGTGATAACTCCTATCGGTTCAGGGATGCAGCAGCGAAGAAAGCGGCAAGGGCTGCTGCCTGCCCCTGCCGCGTGGGGAATCAGGCTTTCAACTGGCGCATGCCATCGGCCAGCAGCCAGAGGGCGCGATTCAGTCGGATGTTTTGGTCGATGCCCTGCACCGGGCGGGTTTGCTGGCGGCGACCGTTGGCGCTGCGGCCATGCAATCCGCCTTGGGTCAGGTTTTCTTGCGTGCGGTTGAACACGCTCCACAAGTCCGGGCGGCGGTCGTCGAACCGGCGCGGCATCAGGATTTGCGATTCGGTGATGGGCGCGGGCTTGTCCGGGTCGTCGTACTTGAGGGCCAGCGCGGCGCGGGCGAAAACTTCGGATTCGCCATCATTCAAGGTGATGCCGCGCATGGCATCGCGGGATTCCTTCACTCGGTCGAAGCCGCTCAACACCTCGTAAGCGCCTTCAATGACCAGCCCGGCCACGTCGCCTTTGTGGGGCACGCGCACATCGGCCACGGTGTCGCCGCAGACAAGGCCATTGCTGCAAACGAACCGGAACATTCCGGCCAGCATCTGATAGCTGCTCGTCCCGTCATGGGAGTTCAGCAGCACGATTTCGTTAGCCTCCGCGCCGTTGATTTGGCTGGCGTGGCGCAGGCGCAGCATGTGTTTGGTGTGTTCGCGCTTGCCTTCGTCGCGCACGCGGGTTTGCGTCACCATGAAGGGCTGGAACCCTTCTTTGCGAAGCTCGGCCAGCACGGCGGCGGTGGGGATATAGGCGTACCGCTGCGAACGGCTCTCATGCGGCGCGTCCGCGAAGATGGATGGCGCTACGCGGTGAATCTGGTCATCGGACAGCGGGTAATCGCTGCGCAGCGAGGGGGAGCGGGAAGCAAAGCGGGATGCGAGTTGCATGGTCGTTTCTCCTGACAAAGAAAAAGAGGTTTGCTGTTCACACCGCACCGGATTCCTAGATTCGGAAGCCCAGCCTTTGACTTCCGGTGCGGTCGGCGCGAAGAACCCGGTCGGCCTTGTTGCCCCGTCTTTCCTGAGTTCATCGCCCGCGAAAGCCGGGCGCGTGCCGAAGGGCCGTCAAGGAAGAAGTGCGGGGTTGGTGCGGCCCGCAGCCGCAGGCGAGGACACGGCCACGCACGCCTTGACGGCACGCAGGCACGCGCTACGGTCGCGGGAATGGCGATGAAGGAGAGGAAAGACGAAGACAGGCAACGGGCGACCCTGTGCGCAGACCGCACGCAAGCGAAGCGCGCAGGCCCGAAGCTGGAAGCCGGGCCGTAGGCGTCAGCCGAGCGGAGCGAGGGAACGATGGAAGCCCGTCAGGGGCGAGACTCGCGCAGCGAGGCTCGATGCGCAGCACGACAGCGCGACCGGCCATGTGTCTTGGCCGGGGACGCCCATGCAGTTGTGAAGATGCGGCGTGGATCTCCTGCACTGAGCGGTGAACTGCCACGGCTTCGGTAGGGCCGCGCCGGCGCAGCCGGGGCGGTGGGCTTGCAGGGGCGCCAAGCAAAGCGCGGCGGGGATGTGCCGAAGGCACTTCCCCTGGAGTGCAAGCGCAGCGCGCAGCGCCGCAGGCGCGAAGTTTCGGCACCAGGGCGCAGCAGAAAAAAGGTGCGCCGCCCGCAAGGGGCAGCGCACCGGATGGCACCAGGCGCGATCAGTTCGCCGGTGTCATCGTCTGCAACTGCTCGATCACGCCCGGTTCGACGAAGACGCACGGCTGGTCAGCCGCGATCGGCACGTTGAATACCTGCGCGAAGGCTTCGCGCTTGAGGTGCGCCAGGCGGCCCGTGCGGTACGCCTGCTCGGGCTTCATGCGGGCAGCACCCGCCGATGCGTCGCTGCGCTGCGGGTCGCACTCGACCAGCGCGACAAAGCCATCGTCGGACAGCTTCTGGTGTTCGGCGCACAAGCCCCAGCCGGTCGCCGTGTGATGCTCCATGCTCGCGCGCAGGCGGCGATCCAGCAGGATGGTGCCGGTGTCGAAGCGAGTGCCGCAGACAAGGCAAACGTGTTGTTCGAGAGAAACATGCGATTTGTCGTTCATGACGATCTCCGGTTGCACGGGCGGAATTGCCCGGAACCGTCGCCAGCACGGCGCAGCGCAAGCCGTCAGGGGGCGCAGCCGGCCACGGCCGCAAGCGCCGAAGGCGCGCAGCCCTTGACGGCGAGAACGCCGTGGCACGATGAAGGGGACAGCAAGACCGCCCCATACCTCCATGCAGGCCCATGAATTTCCGAAACGCTGTCTCGGATTTCCGAGGCAGCGTTTTCGCCCGGCCCGCGCCGGGCGCAGCAAAAAGGGGCCGAAGCCCCTTGGTCAGATCAAGCCGCGTTCGGCAAACGATGTGGTGTCGGTGCCTGCGACGATGACGTGATCGAGCACGCGCACGTCCACCTGCCCCAGCGCCTGCTTGATCTGCGAGGTCAGCGCCCGGTCGGCCGCGCTCGGCTCCGGGTTCCCGCTCGGATGGTTGTGCGAAACGATGACTGCCGCCGCGTTGAGCCGCAGCGCCTCCTTGACCAGTTCGCGCGGATACACCGATGCGCCGTCGATGGTGCCGCGGAACATCTCGGCGTATTCGATCAGCCGATGTTGCGTGTCCATGAACAGCACCGCGAACACCTCATGCTCGAAGCCGGCCAGCTTGGCGCGCAGGTACTCCTTGACCGCCGCCGGTGAAGTGAACGCTGTCCCGCGCTGCATCTTGCGCTCGATGGCCTGGCGCGCGGCTTCCAGAATCTGCTCGGCAGTCGCCAGCAGATAGCGGCCCTGTGCGTCACGCACCATCAGCGAGGAATCGAACGAGGAAAAGGACAGTTGCGACATGATCGTGCTCCGGTTGCTCGGGCGGAATTGCCCGGAACCGTGTTCAGCACGGCGCAGCGCAAGCAGTCAGGGGTCAACGACGGCCGCCAGGCCGCAAGCGTGCAAGCACGCGCAGCCCTTGACGGCGAGAACGACGTGGTACGGTGAAGGGAACAGCAAGACCGCCTACACCCGCCTAATGCACATACCCGCCTTTGGCAAGCGGAGCGCGCAGGCCCACACGGGCCGAAGGCGTCAGGGGTCAAAGCCGGATGGCCGCGATTCGGCACGAAGCGCGGGGCGCAGCCCGCGAACCCGACGGCGGCACGCCGGGACGCACGGATGCTGCTGTCAGGACTTCTCGCCAGGCTCCCGCTGCTCGATCTGCAACCGCGCCCGCTCGGTCGCCTGCTGCAACTTCTCGCCCAGCACCGCTCGCGGCGGCAAACTGGTCAGGTACTCGGCGACGTGGATGCCTGACTTGTCTAGCTCCAGCAATTCGATCTGTTCGCGCTTCTTGCCGGTGCAAAGGATAATCCCCAGGGGAGAGGCTTCTTCCGGCTCTCGCTCGTGCTTGTCCAGCCAGCGCAAGTAAAGCTCCATCTGTCCCTTGTAGGCTGCCTTGAACTCACCGATCTTCAACTCCACCGCCACCAGCCGCCGCAGCTTGCGGTTGTAGAACAGCAGGTCAAGGTGGAAATCCTCGTCGTCGATCTGGATGCGTTTCTGACGGGCGACGAAGCAAAAGCCCGCGCCCAGCTCCAGCAAGAAAGCTTCCATTTCGCGGACGATGGCAGCCTCCAAATCGCTTTCCTGCCAGCTATCCCGCAACCCCAGGAAGTCGAGGATGTACGGGTCGCGCATGACCAGCGCCGGCGTCATGCGCTGCGCATCGCGCAGTGCCGCCAGCTCCTGCGTGATGGTTTCCTCTGGCTTCTGAGACAGTGCTGTGCGCTCGTACAACATCGAGTCGATGCGCTCGCGTAGCGTCCGCACGCTCCAGCGCTCGGTGCTCGCCATCTGCGCGTAATAGTCCCGCTGGAGCGGATCTTTCAGCGGCAGCAATGCCACGAAATGCGACCAGCTCAATTGTCGTGACAGCGTCACGACAATTGGCTCTTCGGGGTAAGTGGCCGCGAACTGCACCATCCGGCGCAGGTTCTTATCCGCGAAGCTGCGCCCGTAGTCGCGGACAAGCTGCTCGGCCAGGGATGGCATGATTTCCTCGCCGTACTCGGCCCGCTGCCCGGCCAGCACCTCTGTATGGATACGCTGGCCGATCCTCCAGAACAGCAAGGTCAGTTCAGCATTGACCGCCGAGGCGGTGCGCTGGCGCGCAGCCTCAATCAGTGCCCGAATGTCACCCAACAGTGCCTTCGGCGCTGCTGGTGAAGGGGTGGACACCTTGCGCCTGCTCATGCCGTCACCTCCGCAGGGGATTTCTTAGCGCCGGTGATCGCCTTGCGCCGGTTCGCCACCAACTCGGCCGCCTCTCGTACCGGCTTGTCCTCGGTGTGGACATAGCGCATGAACATCGCTACGGTCTTGTGCGCGGTCAGCGCCATGCCGACCTTGACCGGAACACCCGAATTGGCAATGTCGGTCGCCGAGCGGTGGCGGATGCCGTGCGTGCCGACATGCGGCACGTCAGCCGCCTTGAGCGCACGGCTCCAGCCGCCGTAGTGCTCGCCATAGGTCAGGTGCTTGGCCGGGTCATTGGGCGACGGCAGGACGTAGGGGCAGCCTTCCCGGCGAGGCGCAGTCGAAAGCAGCCGGTGGGCTTCTTCGCTCAAGGGCTTGGACATGCCGCCGGTCTTGCTGTCCGGCCATACCACGCGCCGGTTCCCCAAGTCGATCCAGTCCCATTCGAGCGCGCAGATTTCGGAGCGGCGACCGGCGAACTCGAATTGCAGCCGGATCGCCAGAGGGATGACGTAGTTTTCCAGTCCCTCGGCCTCCAAATGCTCCAAGTGGCGGAAGATTCGCGTCATTTCCTCGTCATTGATGAGACGGGTGGCCTTGCCCGCCGGGAACATGGGGACATGCCGGCAGGGATTGGTGCCGTCCGGGCGGAAGCCCCACACTTCGGCCATGTTGAACATCTTGCGCAGCACGCCGAAGGTGTGATTCGCGTCGGCCGGCTTGTAGGCCAGCTTCTCCATCAGCCCGGCAATGTCAGGGCGCTTCACATCCTGAACCTTCTTGCGGCCCAACAGCGGGACGATGTTGCGGTCGATGACGGCCTGATAGCCTTCCTGCGTGCTCGGCTTGTTGCGCTTCTTGGAGTAGTCCTCCATGAACTTCTTGCACAACGCTTCGACCGTCGGTGCTTTGCGCGCCTCGGCCTTGGCACCGCCAGGGTCGCCGCCCCGACGAACCTCGGCCAGCCAGTCCTGCGCCATGACGCGGGCCTGCTCCACGGTCAGCTCGCCGAACAGGCCCAGGGCGGGCTTGCGGCGCTCTCCGGTGTTCGTCCGGTACTGGAGCATGAACACCTTGCGGCCCGCCGGGGTAATCTTGCACAGGAAGCCGGGCACCACGGTATCCCGTAGTTCGACAGCCTGCGCCTGGGGTTGCGCCGCATCCACGGCGGTCTTGGTGAGCTTGATCTTAGCCATGATGACTCCTCGAAAAGACCCGTTTCCAAGAGCCACATGGGGGCCAAGCGGACGGAAGCCGGGTCAGGTTTCAGAAAGCACCGGCATATGTTGAACCCGCGTAACCTATTGATAAACCTGCTGTATCGGGTCTGAGCGCAGTCCAGCGAATTTCGGTGCTGGAGTCATCGTGAAATAAAAAAACCGCCTCTCGGCGGTTTGGATGATCATGCTACAGGCACGACCTCACTGATTTTTCAATCGCTGAACGCCCCATCATGGCCGACCAGGGCATCCTTTGTCGGAGAACGACAGAGCTGCCATCTGGCTTCGCCTCAATATCGAGTAGTTCGTCTGTCATGCTATTACTGGCGACCCACAAGCGGTATCCGTTTTCCGTTTCCACCATCGATGAATCAGCACGCGCGGCCTGCCATTTTGGGAATACGCACAGCGCATACCTCTTCGGGTCCTTGCCAGTCTTTGCAGTAATTGTGGGCTCATTGCTCTCCAGGTCAGCAGGAGATACACACCCGGCCAGCACAACGAAACCCAAGGCCACCATCAGAATTCGCATGTCATCCCTCCCTTGAAAGGGCCGAATGTATCACTTGGCGCCTCGATGGCGCAGCACCAGGCGGGCGCGCTCTTGCCAAGGTCCGCCGAAAACGATGATCTCGCTGGGTCGCCCGTACAGGTGGTGCAGCAGAAACGGCCCGGGGCCGAACACCTCGGAAGACTCCCCAGGCAGCTCCGGCTCGACGCCGAGGTAGATCCCGGCATGGTTGGGGTGCGCCGTGCGGCCCACGGCCATGACGATCATGTCGCCGCGCTGGGGCTGGTCCACCTGGTAGAACCCGGCCGCCTCGTAGGCCTGTTCGTAAAGGCTCGGGCTGGCCGGGTCCTCCCACCAACCATCCGTGCGCTGGAATGCCTCGAACTCAAGCCCCCATGCGCGCTTGTACCAGTCCGCGCAGACCTGCCAGCAGTCCCAGGCGCCATGTAAGAATGGCCGGCCCAGCAGCGCCGTCTCGCCGGTCGGCGTGATGGTGCGCAGGTCCCCCTCCGGCCAGGATAAAATGTGCCAGGGCAGCGCCGTGGCCTCGCACATTGCCAGATCCCGCGGCGAGGGCCGACTGGTCGCGTCCGGGTGCGAGTGAACGATGCCGATCACCTCGCCCTGGTCTTCCGCTTCGGCGTATTGCTCGGCAGCGATGCGAAATTCCTCCGTTGGCTCAGTGGCCGCGTTGGCGCAGGGGTAGTAGATCTGCTTGCGGCCGACCGCCAGGATCAGCCCGCAGCACTCGCGCGGGTACTCCACCGCGGCGTGCTGCTGCACGGCGGCAAGGATGTGTTTCAGCATGATCAACTCCTGGCGATCAGGGAGACACCCGGGAAGCCCCCGAATGGCAAGACGTTCCTTTCGCCAAAGCGCGGTTCGCAGCCGGTCCCCAGGCACCCATCGCATTCGTCCAGCTCGGGGTTGTCTGTGAGGTTGCCGTCCTTGTCGCGGTATGGCCCTGTGTATCCGCAGTTGGGCCCGCGGTAGCCATTGGTCATAGCCCAATGACACAGCGTGGTCATCTGCCGACCGATGGTCTCGCCACCCACGTCGCCGGGGCTGGCCAGCTCCCAGGTCACTGTCTGGCCGTTCTCCGACATTTTCTGGTCGATATACCAGACCTCGATGCTCTCCTGGGTCGGGTCGGCCTCAGCGTTGCCGCCTGGGAAGTTGGCCGCGTCCAGGAACTGGCCGAGCGTGTTGCGGATGGTCAGCTTGAACTCGAGCAGGTTGTCGAAGGCGAAGCACAGGGCGGTAATCCGGCCATTTACGTTGCCGACCGATATCGTCGGGCGTACAGCTGTGCCGTCCGAATTCGCCTCGATGCCATCAACCTGCATCGGCCAGGCGCCATATTCATTGCCCTGCCACCAGATCGACTTGGCCGGAAGCTGGTCAGCATTGGCGCCGGCCGCGGCCAGTTCAGCGGGCGTGTGCGGAATCGCATGCCCGTGGAAGCGTAGGATATCGGCCCCGAACTCCGAGCCGTCGAGCTCGAACAGCAGCACCTCGGAGCCCGGTTCGAGCTTCTGGATCTGTGAAATCAGGCTCATGGGTGATACGCCCTCTCGAAGGTCAGGTTGATGACGACAATGCCGCCAGGGCGGCGCTGCTGGCGGATCGCTTCGCAGCGATACAGGCCCAGCTCGCCGCCGGGCGGCGTCCACAGGAACGAGCGGAAACCGCGATGGCGGCGGATGAAGTCGACGATGGGCTGCACCTCATCGGCAACACCGCCGAATGACAGTGTCCAGCTGTCGGTCTCGGCGTTGATCCCGTCGCCCACCACCTGGACGTAGTTGTCGCCAAACTGCGACTTGCGGGTCCTCAGCGTGCTCTCGCCGCTGGCCTCATCGTCAGGCTCCCAGGTGAATGTCTCGATAGCCACGGCTACCTCCCTTTCATGTTTCGATAGCTGGAGCCGCCTGGGCGCCAGGAGGCCGCAATCGCGCGATCGGCAACACCCTGCATTTGTTGCTGTAGGTTCTGCTCAAGCGCGGCCGTGTCGAGCTGCATGCCCTCTGAACTGCGGTCCTCCACAGTGATGTTCATGGGGGCATTGACCTGCACCACCGTTCCGCCGCCCTGGCTTCCGCCGACGACCTGCACGCCGAGCGATCCGTCGGAACCGCGGGCAAGCGGCATGATTGCCTCGGGCCCCGCCTCGCCAGCCACGCCCAGCCCGCCGTTAGCCATGGCAAATGCCGTTGGCTGGTTCAACACGCTATTGGTGAAGGCGGCACCCTTGGCAAACATCTGCACCCCGCCCTGCCAGGCGCCGCCCAGCGCCTGCGGGAAGTAGGTGCTGGTGTATCCGGCCTGAGACGCCCCCAGGCTCGACGACGATCCGCCACTGAAGGCATTCACCCCCACCCCGATTAGGCCGCTGAGCAGAGAGCTGGCGGCCCGCTGGCTGGCTATCCTGGCCATGTCGGTGATGACGCTGGTGGCGAAATCCCTGAACTTCATCTTCCCGGTCATGGCGAAGTTCGACAGGGCCGTGCTGGCTGAATCGAAGCCTGCGGAAAGAGTGCGATCCGTCGCGCCGGCGATGTCCGCGGCATCGGCCTGGATGTTGGCCCAGGCGCGTTTGGCGCCGTTGCGGTAGTCGCGCTGCGCCTGGAGCCTGGATTCGTGACCGTCCACTTCCATCTGCAGCTCGCGCGCCTGGTAATCGGCCAGGTCGGCCAGCCGCTGCTCGTAGGCGGACTGGCTCAGCCGGCGAGACACGTCTTCCTGCTGTTCCTCGAGCTGCCGGCGGGCATCGGCGTACTTCTGCCGCACAGCGTTCAGGCGGTCGGCCTGCTCGCGCTGATCGTCGCCCATACCCACACCGGCCACATCCGCATTGATCGCGTCCTGGCGGGTCTGCAGCACGACCTCCATGGCCTTCCGATAGGCCTCGGCGCTGTTGCGGCGCTGCTCGGCCAGCTTGCGCTCCTCCTCAGCACGCTTCTGGAGGGCCGGCTCGGCGTAGGCCACGTTCAGGTTCTTGATGCCGAGTTCCATCTCGGCAGCAGTGATCTTCCCCTCCGCCTGGGCCTTGCGCAGCCCCTTCATTCCTTCGGTCAGGTCCTCGAGGCGCTTTTTCTCGGGAAGCGCCCTGTCGATGATGGCGTCCAGCGCCTTGATCTCGTCCTTGAGAGACTTGGCCCTGTCCTTGCTGCCGTCGGAGGCGTCCTTGTTGGCTTTCTTCTGCGACTCGATCGCGTTGGCCGCCGACAGGATTGCCAGCCGGTCGGTCTCATTGAGGCTGGTGTTTTCCGCGATATGCCGGTTGGCGATCTTGATCGCGTCGCCGTTGTCCTGCAGGCCGGCCAGCTGCTTCTGCAGGGTGTCCAGGTACGACTGACCCGAGGTCGTCATGCCGGCCTTCGCCGCATTATTCGCCTGCGTCGAGGCCGTATTTTCGTTCGTGACGCCGGTCAGCACCCGCAGCGTTTCGGCAATCAACGCAGAACGCTGGTCGGCATCGCTGACCGCGCCGGCCTGGGTAATCCATTGCTGCACCGTGCTGGACGGCAGGCTCAGGCGCTCGCCTACTTCGCGAAGCACTGGCGAAAGGTCTGCACTGGTCGACCTGGCCTCTTTCAGCTTGTCGACCACCTCCTGGAAGGCGCGCAGCTGCTGCCCATACTGCCCGCCGGAGTCGCGCGCCGGAGCGGTGACCATTGCCTGGCGGATCGATTGGGCAAGCTCGCCGTAGGCGTCCTTCACCTTGTCGGTCGCGTTGACTTGCTCTTGTTGCCACTTCACCAGCGACGCCTCGCGCTGGTCGCGGTTCAGCTTGGAGAACTCTTCCCGCAGCTGAGCAACCGGCTTCTGCAGGTCTTCGACGCTGACGCTGGCCTTGTCGGCGTTGTCACTCAGCAGCAAGAAGCTGGCGGCCGCTGTACCGGCAAGCAAGGCCAGGCCCATCGGGCCACCCAGGGCGGCCAATAGACCGCCAGTCGCAATGCGCGTCAGGTTGCCCTGGGCAATGGCCAAGGCATCCGTGGAAGCCTTGAGTGCCGCTTGCTTGGGGATAAGCTGGGTCTGCACCAGGGACAGTCGCTGTAAGCCGGTGGCGGACGCCACCGAGGCCTGGGCCTGCATCAGCTGCGCCTGTGCGTAGATGCGTTGGGCATCTGCGGCACGCAGTGCGGCGCGGGCGTTCTCGATCTCGGCAGCACGCTGGGCCAGCGCAGCCTTCAGGGCCAGGCCAGCCTTCGCGACGTAGTTGGTCAGGGCAGCAGCCCCCACACCACCCATGGCGACGGCGACCAGGTCGACGTTGTCCGCCAGGGAGAGCAGCACCTTCGACAATCCCCCGACGATACCTGTGCGCTCCTCCATGCCGCCCAGAAAGGTGCTGATGGCGTTGTTGATGTTGACCATGGCGTCTTGGACGCTGGTCGACATATCGGCGGCCGCCTTGCGGTTGACCTCGACAGTGCGCAACAGGCCGGTGTTGAGGTCATCCAGCGAAAGCTTGCCCTCGACACCGAACTTGCGGATTTCCTTGGCGCTCTTGCCGGTCGCACTGGCGATCGCATCGACAATGGTCGGCATGGCCGTCTGGATGGAAATCCAGCCGTCGGCCTCGACCTTACCTGTCTGCAACGCCTTGGAGTAGGCGTCCAGCGCCGAGCCTGCCTTGTCGGCCGTGGCGGCGTTGGTCACCAGCAAGAAGCTGAAGCTGTCGGTGATCTCCAGGGCCTGCTGGGTGTTGAAGCCCAAGGTCTTCATCACGTCCGCGGTGCGAATGTACAGCTCCTGGGCCTCGGCCAGGGGGCGATAGGTCTCCTGGGAGGTGCGCAGCAGGTGCTCCTGCACCACCTGGTACTCGGCGGTACTCCCTGCAGCTGCCTTCATGCGGTCGGCCATCTGCCCGTAGGCATCGACCTGCTTGATGATCCCACCGATCAGGCCGGCGCCGGCCACCGCGGCCATCGCGCCGCGGATCAGTGTTCCCGCACCTTGCGCGGCAGCGCCTGCCTTGTCGAAGGCCGAATCCACGGTTGCCAGGCTCCGGTCGATCGCCTTACTGCTGCGCGCTACAACCTGTTCAGCGCCTGCCAGCTCGCGGCGCAGTTGGGCGGTTGTCGCCTCGATCTGAACCAGCATCCCCTGGACTTGTTGATCGGCCATGCCTTTCTCCACGCACAAAAAAACCGCTCAGGGCGGTTGATGGTCACTCTTTCGGTCGCCCTCGCAGGAAGGCTTTCAGCTTGTCCGCAACGCCTTCGCGCTTCTGGGGGGCGGCCTGCGGTGTGGCCTTTCCGCGCCCCGTCCAGTCAAGGCGCGCATCGAGCGCCAACATGATCTGCGGAACTGGCGTGCGCCATGCGGTTTCGGGCGGCCAGCCCAGCCAGCCAGTCGCCACGCCGAACAGATAATCGACGTAGCTGCCATTCTTCACTGCGCTGTGCTGTCCGCCTCGGGCTTTCCCCGACCGGCAACACTCGGCGGCACCGGGTTGAGCAGCACAGTGAGGTAGTCGGTCAGCTCGGCCGAGACCTTCGCCACGCCAGTCTGAAACACGCCAGTCGCCACCTCGGCGTGCTGATCAGCCTTGAGCCCGGCGCCGGCAACGATGATGTCCGCGCTGGCCGCAATACTCATCAGGCGCATCGACTCCAGCGCCCCGCGCAGGCCGCCAAAGCGGGTCTCGATACGCAGCGCCGCGTCCAGGGTTGGCTGCAGGGTGTAGGTTCGCGCACCGACCACCAGGGTGGTGGTGCCATACAGGGCTTCACTCATGAGGTTCTCTCAACAGAGGATGGGGCCGAAGCCCCACCGATCACGGGGCGGCCGGGCCGGCCAAGATTTCGAGGATGGCAGTGTTGATGCCGAGGGTGATGTTGCGGCGCACCACGTTGTCAGCGGAGCCCGCGGCCACGGTGTTGTTCATCACCTTCACCGCGAAGTAGAACGTGGTCGGCAGAATCGCCGGCGTCGCGCCAGGGTCGCCATCGTTGAGCGTGACCTTGATGTTGTAGTTGCCCTTGGTACGGTCCTTGTGCGCGGCAGCGACGGCCTTCTGGCCGAGGTCGCCGTTATCCAGGCCCACGGTCAGGGTCATGTTGCCGGCGTCGGCAGTGCCCTTGTACTTGCGCACCCGGCCGTCGGCCAGGGAAGTGAAGTTCACCGGGTTGAAGGTGTCGCCGAACTCGCCCAGGTCTTCGATCTCGCCCACATCGACGTAGGTGTCGGCCTTGTACTCGGTTTCGGTGTCGGCACCGGTCTTGCCGCCAATTGCGAGGCGGCAGCCGGCGGCTGTGTTGAGGTTGTCATCGGCCATGGGGGTTCCTCCAAAGGCACATTGGATTGAGCCGCGGCGCGGCCGGTTGGGTGGATCAGTGGGTGGTGATCACGCGAACGGTGATCGATCCCTGGTAAGTAATGCCGTCAGCGTCTCGCTGGGCATCGGCTTGCTGTACTCGGACGGATACGGCGCGCCCTTCCGCCAGGGGCAAGCGGCGCTCGTCCAGGGCGGCGATCACTTCGCCGTTGATCCGCTTCACCTCGGCCTGGCCGACAGCATCGGACCACACGGACAGGTACAGCAGGCGCTCCTCGCGCTTGCGTCCTGCAATGGGCCGCATATTGGTCGAGATCTCGCGATCGATCGACACATAGGGCTTCGGGGTGTTGATATCGGCGCCGTCATGGACTGGACAGCTGACCTCAGCCCGAAGCCGAGCAAACAGCGCAGCCTGCAGCGCAACAGATGGATCAGCCATTGCCTACCCCCTGACTCGCCTTGCGCAGCGTTGCCCGCACCGCGGCTTCGATATCGGCCATCACGTACTCCCTGTTCACATCAATAGACGGGCGCAACCACGGATGCGCCGGCCTGGCCGGAATGTCCGGGTACTTCCCGAAGAAGTTCTGCCCGTCGGACTTGTTCTTGGTGTCGCGCTGGCGAAGGGCATTCCGGCGCCCGCGCAGCTGCGACTTGTCGCGGTTGTTGGTATGCACGCCGCCTACCGCATTGCGATCGGCGCGCTGGTACATGGAGCCGGAGTACCCCTTCGTGCCGTACTCGATGAAACGCAGGTAGTAGAAACGTCGGTTGTCCCGCTTCCCGCGTATGCCGATCTGCGCATCCAGGCCGCTGGGAGCGACGTACACCTTCAGCGCCGCGGCAGCGGCCCCTGTGTCCTTCGGAATCAGCCGCTGCTGGGCGGCCAGCACGCGACCCGCTGCCTTTTCCATGGCGGGCTTCAGTTCGTTGTCCATGAACTTGTGGATGTTTCGGAGCGTCCGGCGCAGTCGGATATCGCCCCGAATGCTCGAGCGTCTGGCCATGGCCTATTCCTTGGACGGGTTGGTCTTGCCTGGCTTGCCAGCCTTCTCCGTGGCGGCCTCTATCACCTCCACGGCATAACCGCGGGCGATCAGGCCCAGGCCGTACTCCCTGTCGACAACAAACTCTTCGCCTTTTTCACGATCGCCAGAGGCGCCGGTAAGGACGCCCAATGCTCGAATCTTCATGGTTCACCTCATGGGTTTGGGACGCTGGAGCACAGCAGGCGCAGCATGTCCCGTTCGTTATTGAGCAGTGCCGCCTCGACCTTGTAGGTCACGCTGGTGCTGATTTCAGTGAATCGCCAGCCTGCTGCAACGTCGGTTCGGGGCCTGATGCGGATCTCTGCGCTAACCACTGCTTGCAGCTGTTCAGCTACCGGAGAGACCCGGCCAGTGGGCATGGTGATCTCGGCCCAGACCTTGCCGACGTCCAGCCACGTCTCATCGAAGCCGCCTGTGTCGTTTTGCTCTCGCTGAGGCTTGCTCAGGCGGCCGCGGTGGCGCATCGGTCCTGCTCTCATCAGAAACGCTTCCTGTACCAAAGCAGCCTTTCGACTGCGAGCGGAACGGCCGACGGCGCGGCGCCGATCACCACCGCTTCGCGGTTGGCGTACCAGTGCCCGACCAGCAGCAGGATGGCCTGCTCGACATCAGGGGTAAGCCCCATCTGTTCGGGCTCCACCGGGTCGGCCTCGACCAACACCCGGTCGCAGTGCATGGCCACGTGAGACTTGGCCGACTCGAGGTAGCCCCCGATGAGCTGGTCCTCCTCATCGTCATCCACCTTCAGGTGGATCTTCACGCGGGCCAGATCGAGCATTTACTTTCCCCCTTTGGGCGCTGCCGGCTTGGTTTCCTTGGGCTTGGCTACCTTTGGCTCGCCACTGGCGTCGACCTCGACGGCCAGGCCCTTGCCGATCAGGGTGTGGGCATACTCATCGTCGGCCTCGTCGAATACCACGTTGGCCTTGATCTTGTTCGAGTCAGCGCCCAACAGCGCGCCATTGCCGACGAAGCCCCACAGAGTCTTGATTTTCATGCTGCCTCCAGAAACGAAAAGGCCGGCGATGTGCCGGCCCTCAGTGGGTTTGAATTATGGAGCGACCGGGAAAGTGCCCTTGACCAGCGCTTCCTTACGACGCACACCCAGGCCCAGGCGCTCCTCGACCAGCAAGGCGCGTTCGTTCTTGATGAATTGGTCGTTGATCAGGCCCATCTTGAACACGAACGACATGCGATCGAACAGCGTGGTGGACCGCGCAAAGTTCGCCACCAGGAGCTCGCCGCCAGTATCGGCATCGCCCTCGTCCATGCTGTCGGAGGTGATCACCGGACGGCCCCACAGGATCGGGGTTACCAGTCCCTGCAGGTTGGCGAACAGGTAGCGGTTCTCGCCGTCTTTCTGCAGCTCGATGTTCATCCAGTCGAGTTCGGTCATCACCACGCCATCGGCCGACATCTGCGATTGCTTGCGCACCTGGTAGACGGCGCGGCGCACCATGTCGATGGCGGTGTCACCGGCTTTGCTCAGCGCAGTGTTGTAGGCGGTTGCCTGGGTCATCAGGCCATTCAGGTTCTCGCCGGTGCCGTCGCCCTTGAGAATCTGCGCCTCTTCCTCCAGCTTGAGGTCGTAGCGCAGCAGCTGCTGCAGGTAGGCGAACATCTGAGGAACGTCATCCAGCGCCTCGTCGGTCACCGGCATCCAGACCGCAAGCTTTTTCACGCGATCGGTAACAGTTTCGAACGTGACGTTGCTGGTTGGCTTGAGACCGCCTTCGGCAACCGGAGCGGCGCCGCGAGTGTGCAGCTTTTCGCGGAAGTAGGTGTACTGCTGACCAGTGACCGGGATCGCAGTCAGCAGGTCGCGGATGCGCAGCTCCTGACGAATGCCCGGCTGGATCACCGGATCGTAGTTCGGCGCGACGATGCCGGCGCTGGTGACCTTCATTTCCTTCATGCTAGCCATGTCGGACTTGGTCACATCGAGCTCAGCGACACCGCCGCCCTTCTTCAGCGCCTTGTAACTCTCATCACCCTTGATGAGATCGATAAAGCTCTTGCCCTCGCCCGGCTGGCTGCGGAGCTTAACGCCCTTCTGCTCCAGATCCTGGACCTGGTCGATGACTCGCTGCAGCTCGCCCTTCTGGTTCTCGATTTGAGACTTCAGGTCAGTGGTGACCTGGTTGCCTTTCTCGACTTCTGCGATGGCAGCGTCGTACTTCTTCTGCAGGCCGTCGAAGCCGCTTTTCAGTTGCAGCTCCAGAGAGTCTTTCAGTTCTTTCACTTCGCTCATGGCGATACTCCAAAATGGTGGGTGAACAGGGTGGAAATTTCTTTCAGCTCTTCCACGATCACCGTGGCCTCGCTGCCGCCATCACGGCGGAGCGCGGAGTAGCCGAGCGAAGCGACTGCCGCCGCCTCCTTCTGCGAGAGGCCCATGCGTTCGCGCAGGGCATTCTCGAAAAGCCTGATGTCCGACTTGACGCTGAGGACCTGGGCCTCGGGGTTCATGCCGAACGGTACGATGGAGGCCTCCCACAGCTCAGCCTCCTTGATGAGGCGCACGCGCCGCCCGGCGCGGTCCTCGAAATCTGCTTTGATGGTGTTGAAGCCGATCGACATGCTGTCGAGAACGTCATCCTTCATCAGCTCATAGGCATCTCGGGCGTAGCTGACATTGAGGTTGACCTTTCCCTTGAGGTGCAGGCCGTGATCGTCCTGGGTGTAATCTGCCTTCCCGATCAGGCGGGAGAGGTCGTGATAGATCGCCAGCTTGAGCTTCCCATTGCGGGTAGCCTTCACCCGGGTGAAGGCGCCAGGCAGGATCACGTCGTCGCCCAGGTCAACGTTATTGAAAACCGCGGCGTAGCCCTCGAAATTGCCGGCTTCGTCCACGGCTTTAAGCTCGAACGGAACTTCAAGACTCGCCATTTTTTTCCATCTCCCACCGGGTGACCCGGTTGTATTCGTCGCCTTCCAGGGGAGGCAGGTTTTCTTTCTGGCGGACTTCATTGATGAACATCCAGCCGGATCCACTAGAGCCGCCAAGAGCCGCTTGGTAATACGTGGCGCGGCCGGCGCTATCAGCGCGCAACAAACCCTCGACCGCGAACTCCACGAAGCGGGCGCCGGAGCCGAACAGCTTGTTGTTGAGCTCGTCCTCGACAGTGTCGATGTAGGGCTTGAGGCCGAACGTGATAAAGCCGGTCAGTTGCTGCTCCAGGTTGGAGCCCATGATTGAGGTCTTGCCGGCGCGGTTGGCCAGCCACAGCGGAACGCCGTAGATGCCCGCCAGGGCCTCCTCCTGGAACTGCTGAGACTCGATGAACTGGGCATCTTTCTGGCTGATGCCGGCCGGGACGATCTTGGGGTTCCCTTGCAGGATCGCCATCTTGCCGATGTCGTCGGCATCGGCTTTGCGCACATCTGGAAACTTCTTGAGGATCTGGGTCTGCTGGGCATCGGTCAGGAACTGCTCGTAGATGACGTAGCCGCCAGTGAACCCACCCTTGCGCATGAAGCGCGCCGACCACTGCTGACCGGCCTTGGCCAGGCCCATGGTTTCGGCCTGGTGCTCAATCGGTGACAGCCCGACGACGCCGTCCAGACTGAACAGCTTGAAATGCAACATGTTTTCCGGGGATACCGGGAATGGGTCGCCCTCGCTTGGAGTAACCAGATAGAGCAGGTCGCCATCGGTATCGATCTTCACTGCCCTGCCATCCAGCGGCACCAGACCTATCGGTTCGCCGTGAATGTTGCGCTCGATCAGGGCAAACGCATTGCCGCGCAGCGCCATGTTCACGACCACGAACTTTAGGAAGTTCAGCATGGTCATGTAGGGGTTTGGCTTGCGCAGCAGCTTAAGCATCCGGTCAGCACCGGCCACCAACTTCCGCCCGCCCTCCTTGTCCTCGTACAGCTTGAGCGGCAGACCGCTCAGGGACTCGGAGAGGATCTTGACGCAGGACCAGACCATGCTGATGGACAGGGCCGTCTTGACGGTGACACGCACGCCGGCTTTGGTGCGCCTGCCACCGACCTCGAGGTCAACCTCGACATAGTCGCCCGTGGTCGGGTCGGTGTAACCGAAGAAGCCCCAGGTCATGGGGTTGTACCATTTGAATGCCATGGTCAGCCTATAAGTCCAAAGAACCCGTTATCCAGGTAGTCAGCCATTCCGCCCTGGGCTTCAGGGTTGAGAGCCAGGAGCGTCACGGCGTTGAACAGCGCCATCAGCGGGTCGATCTTTGCCGAGCCGCTGGCCTGCTTGGTGATGAGGATTGCGTTGCCGCGAGGCTCGACGCGGGCATTACCACAGCACCACGCCATCATCGGCTGGCCGCCATGCCACAGGCCGCCTTCGGCCAGCTTTCGCTCGGCGGTCTTGATCGCACCGCCCAGCGTGTAGCCCTGTTTCACGCCGCCGATCTTCTCGCGGGGAATGCCCCGGGCTTCCAGGGCGTCGAGAATGGCGCCAATGCCGACCGGGTCGAGCCCCACCTGATCGAGCAGACCGGCCTCCTCCACCAGGGCAACCAGCTCGGCGATCTGGTCCACGTCATCGCCGATGCGCTCAACCAGGGTCAGGTGGCCGTCGTTTGCAAAGTCACGGATGCGCGGCGCTTCGGCTTTCCGACGTTCCAGCACGGACGGGTGCGCCCAGGCGTGCGTCCATGCCAGCCAGCGCCTGGTGTCCCGCTCGCGCCCAACAGCGGCGAAACCAAGCAAGTCATCAAGACCACCACCGTCGATACCGATGTCGATCACCTCGCAGCGCTCGAGCAGGTCCTGCAAGGTCCTGCAATCGGCCGATACCTGCTTCTCCCAGAAGTCAGCGCCGGCCCAGCGGTCCGACAACAGAGCCAGGCCGATCTCGACATTGAGGTGTTTGGCCAGGAAGCCGCGGAACGACTCCTCGCCATCCATCTGGGCCTGCGCATACCCGCGCTCGAGGAACGGCTCGTCCACCGACAGCCCCAAGTTGGGGTTGGTGATGTAGGCATTGGCGAAGTCCCGGTGCGCGCCGGCATCGAGCATCGCTTTCGGAAACTCGTACAGCACCGGCAGGAACGACTTGTCGACGATCTCGCCGTCTCGCACCTTGCGGGCGTACAACAGCTTCTGCCGGAATACCCCAGCGGGCGGCGCATCAGACTGGGTCGTTGCCCAGATGATGAAGCCCTCAGGGCGAGAGGCCAGGCCGCCAGTGGCCTCCCGCAGCATTGCCTCGGCGTTGGCACGTTTGCCGAACACCCAGAGTTCGTCGATGAATACGCCGATAGCCTTCTTGCCGGACACCGTCTCACTGTCCGCCGCTACCACCTTCAAGGTGGCGTTGGTCTGGTAATGGGTCACCGTGCGCAGGTGATCCTGCACCTTCAGCAGCGCCGAAAGCTCGTCGTCGGCGCGCACCATGTCCCGGATCGGGATATAGGAGTTGTCGGCGATCTCCTTGGTCGGCGCCAGGATGATGAACTCGCCCGACGGGCGCCAGTTGAGGATCAGCGCCGTGAGCATAATGCCCGCGGCAATGGTCGACTTACCGTTCTTCTTGCTGATCAGCAGCATGAACTCGCTGACCATGCGCCGCCCTTCGTCCGGGTCATAGGCGCCGAAGATGGCCGCCACGAACTGGTTTACCCAATCGCGGACCGTCTCGCACATCAACGGGCTGCCGGTGGCGTCCACCATCCGCAGGGCGCCGAATACTTCCAGGGCCTCCTCGGCCTCAGTCGGGAACAGCGGGTCGAACGGGATCAGGCCCTGGCGCGCGACGATGCGCCGCTCCCAGTCCGGGCATGCAGTGGTCCACTCCATCATTTCACCGATCGTAGTGGGCCGCGGCGGGCACCGAATTTACCGGACGCTGCATCGGCAGCCTTCTCTTTCGCCTGCTCCTTCTTCCCGTTATCCCCCTTCCGGGGATGAACAAAGGGCATCAGGGCCTTGGCAGCATCGACGCGCAACTTGGCATCCGTCTCCAGGTCGTTCATCACCGCGAGGAGGAAGTCCTTCGGGTCCTTGTGGGACAGCGCGCGGGACAAGTCGAAACCGGCCGGCTCCCACTCGCCTTCCAGGCTCTGCGAGGCTTCAGCAGGCTGAGCGGACGGCGTTTCATCGGTAGGTGCTGGACCACCACCTTTAACACTTTCTTTAACATCAGCTTTAACATCGCCGGGCAGTTGGCCGAGAGCCCGCTGCTTATTCAGCTCGGCGACGACATCGGGGTCCTTAGCCAGTCGCGACCCAGCTGCGGACGCTGATTTTTCTGGGCATCCGGCCGCAATGGCTGCGTCTCGATTGGACGCACCTCCCCTGAGCGCCGCGATGAATGCGCGCTTCTTGGGTGTTAAAGCCATTTAACAAAAATCCTATGAGGGAAAAAAATCTGTGCGTGGGGTCGAGGGCGGTCTAGCTACGCGGAAGCTCCAAAATTTTTGCCCCCCCCGGGTCCGGCGCCGAAGCGCGCACCAAGTCGGTGCAAAGGCCATCAGGCGAGTCCTGATGCCTCCTCGGCCTGCTTGACCGAGTCGTGACAGGGCTTGCACAGCGGCTGCCAGTTCGATTCATCCCAGAACAGCTCCTGATCGCCGCGGTGCGGGATCTTGTGGTCGACCACGCTGGCCGCGGCAGTAACGCCTTGCCTCGCGCAGTACACGCACAGCGGATGGTCGAGCAGGTATCGCTCTCGCGCCTTCTGCCACTTGTAGCCGTAGCCGCGCTGCGTGCTGGTCTTGTCGCTCCTCCAACTGCCCGGGGTGATGACCTTGAGGCGAGAGCCCGCACTCTCCTTCATTCGGGAGCCAAGCGTCTTGAGCCTGGCCATCAGCCTTCAACCCGGCGAGCCGCTGCGCGCTCGTAGTAGCCGCGCACCTTCTCCACGCCAAGGAAGCCAACGGCGCCGCCGGCAAAGGTAGCCATGCTCTGGGGAAGGCCAAGCCATTCGAGCAGCGGCACCAGAGACAGCGTGACCAAGCCGCAGAGGGCTCCTTCCAGGTACATCTGACGACGCGTACCGCCGCCATACATGACCCTCAGTACGGCGATGCCGACGGACAGGCCAGCGGCATAGAGTTGAGGCTGATGCATAACCAGCCAGGCGAGCACAGCGGCCCACAGACCAGGATCCTTGTCAGGCATGTTTGGCATCTCGATTCCTCCCTTTCGGGGAGTGCATTAGGTTCGGCCCCAGCAGCACACCCAGCTCGGAGCAATGGGCGTGGTGGAGCCGAAAACGAAAAAGCCCCGGCGGATGCCGAGGCTTGGTATGGGTGCAGATGACCGGTGCTGAACTCCGGCATAAGGCTCATGAGTACGAATCGCTAGCGCATCAGCCTACGCATCCACCTGCATTGCAGAAAGCAAAAAGCCCATCGTGGCGACGGGCTTTGCACGCGGAAAAACCGCAAAGTAACTGAAATCTATAGGCAGTCCCCGGGCCTGTCAAGCGGCCTGACGTCGAATGTCGAGCGCACCATCAATCCAGGCTACTCCGGCCTTCCAGAGCTGGCGGGTCTTCTCTTCGCCGAACTTCATCTTCTTGCCGACTTCCATCAGCGAGGTATCACGACTGGTGTAGTAGCGCATCAGCACCTGGCCGCACTCGGGATAGCGCTTCAGTAGCCGACCCATCATCCCATCGATCATTAGCGCGTCATCATCGGTAATCATCGGCGACAGGATCGTGTTCTCGCGGGAAGCGCAGCAGGACACGCCAGAGCCCAGCACGACCCAACGACCCCAATGCTCCAGCAGATCCTCGGCAGTGCGCTCTTTAAATGTTGGTGTGAAGGCCATGGCTCAATCCTCCTTGGCGGCAGGTGCCGCCGAATGAAAAGCACGGCGCCCTGCCCGCCCGAGGATCTTGTCCTGGCATGCATGGATAGCTGTGCAAAACTCTTGGCGCTCCATCGGGTGCTCGACGGGCAGTTTCACGTATGCATTCCAGGCATCGCCGAGCATCTGCGCTACCTTCGCTTCTTGTTCGGTCAGTTCTGCGATTCGCATGCTCAATCCCCCTTGAACGACGAGCCACCAGGCCCGCGCGAATTGGTTTGCTGGTACAGCTCTGCCATTGAGGTCGGCGCGCCTGGCGGCAGAATCGCAGGCCGGCCACCCTGCCGAACCAGCATGCCGAGCTGGACGATCAACTCATCCACCGGCAGCGGCTCCAGCGTCTCGGCATGTACCAGGCCAGATGCATGGCAGCCGATGCAGTCGAGCTGGTGAAACACGCCCTTGATCAACCCCTTCCCGGTACAGGACGGGCAGTCGGTGAGTGGGATCTGGCGGCGCTCAAAGGCGGGGCCATGGCTCTTTTTGGTCATTTTGAATCCTCGCCTATGGTTGTTTCCTGAATCTCGCTGCAGCCCTTGTACTGCGTGGTTTGTGGGCCATTACCAGAATCTGCGTTTCTACCCTCCTTCATCCCGTGGATTCGCTCGAACCCCTTGGTGTCGAGAAACGCATGCCACTGCTCCAGTGCGGCACGCTTACGCTCCTCGGCCGTGGTCTGGATGTACACCTGCACGTTGTGGCCCATGGCGTGATTGATCAGCAACTCTCCGATTAGGAAGTCGATGCCCTGGTCCGCCCAGCAGCCCCTGGCCAGTTTGCGCAGGTCGTGACTTGTCCACTCGCCTTGGCCCAAGCGGGTGAAAACCTCGGCTGCTTGCTTCTCGCTCAGGCAGCGCCCAGACCTGCCCGGGAATAGGAAGCGCCCGGTGTAACCCTCGGCCTGCTGGATCTCGCGATACCGGGCCAGCAGCGCGCACACCTGGGCGGTCAGCGGCAGAGAATGCTCCACCCGGGTCTTGGTGTTCTCGGCCGGCAAGTACCAGCGCCTGGTTGCCAGGCTAATGTGCAGCCACTGCGCCATGCGGGTCTCGCCGACACGGTTTCCATGACACAGCATCAGCAGGGCGAGCATGGCGTCGGCGGGCGCCTTGGTGATGGATTCGGCCAGCGCGGTCAGCAGGTCTTCAATCTGCTCCGTACGCAACCGGGCCGCCTTTGGCTTAATACGCGCCTTGGTGAAGTCGCCAAAGCGCATCCCCGCCATGGGGTTGGTCGCGACCAGACCCAAGGACCGGGCCTTCTTGAACGCATCAGCCAGCAGGCCAAACACCAGACGCACGTATTCGAGCGACAGCTGCTCCTGCAGCGGCCACACCAGATCGCGGTCCAGCGCGCTGCGGCTCACGTTCGCCAAGGCCATGCCGCCCAGGCGCGGAATCAGGTGACGGGTGATGGCCGACTTGGCTGTGGCCTTGCGCTTGGCCGACAGGCTGCGGTTGCGCTCCAGGCGATCGACGAACCAGGCCAGCATCTCGCCAACGTGCTCCCAGCCCGAGACGGTGGCTGCACTGTCGGAGGCCAGGCGCTGGCGGATACCCGGCAACGCGGCCAGCACCACCTTGGCGGACTGGTCGGGGTAGGCGCCGATCCGATGCCAGCGCTTGCGCACCACCAGGTACCAAGTGCCACGCGGGCGGGCTTCAGTGAAGCGGAAGCGCAGGCCGGGATAGCGCGGGTCGCGCAGCAGCACGGCAGACAGATCGTCACCACGACGGCGCAGTTCGGCGTCGGAGAACGCGATAACCGACGTCATGCGGCCACCGTGGCGGGCTGCAACAGATAGTTGCGGATGGTCTGCACTGCGTCGATGCTGCCGCGGCACACCACTGCCAGGTAGCCCTCGCGGTGCAGCTTCTGCAGGTAGGCGTCCTGGCTCGGCGACACCGGGGCATCGAACGGCGGGTTGGCCTTGAACTCGATGTACAGGCCGAACCAGCCGCCGCGGGCCATTGGCAGGACCAGATCCGGGATGCCTGCCTTCACCCCCTGAGCTTTCAACTTCGCCGCAACAGCCTTCACCCGGTGCCCGCCGTTCGGCACGTGATAGATCAGGTCGGCCACCGCCGGCAGACGAAGGCGTAGCTCGGCCATCAGTGCAGCCTGCTCCAGCCCCTCGCGGTCGATTCGTGGCGCACGGCGTGCCGGCGCCTTTAGCACCCTCATGGCCTGCGGCTTCATTCCAAAACCCTCGCTTTCTGCTCGAGTTCAATCAGCAACTCAATGAAGTGCTTGGCCTTCTCCAAGTCAGCTATGCCGCCCTTGTCACGCCACCGGGTCACATACTTAATGACACTTCCCTCGGCGAAGGGGATGCCGTTTGCGTGGATATACTCGATTGGCTGAATTTTCAGCGCTTTGTAATGACTTCCAGACACTTGCTTTTCGAGCGCACTCATCAGATTTTTTCCTTTTTCGCATAGCGTTCAGCGAGGGGTCTTGCGACAGACGCAGGCGCCTTCACTGGGGCGCTCCAATTGGCAGAGAGGTTTTCAAAGCGGTTGTACTGCCCCAGGAAAGCGGCGCGCACGGTGCCGGTCTCAATGTCCCGGCCCTTGCCGATGATGATCTCGGCCACGCCCTTGAATTCGCTGTTCTCGTGATAGACCTCGTCGCGGTAGACGAACATGATCACGTCGGCGTCCTGCTCGATAGCGCCGGATTCCCGCAGGTCGGAGTTCACGGGGCGCTTGTTGGGGCGCTTCTCGCACTCCCGCGACAGCTGGCTCAGCAGCACGACCGGAATGCCGAGTTCGCGAGCAAGCAGTTTGCAGCCACGGCTGATGCTGCTCACTTCTTCTGTGCGATTGCCGCCGACGCCATCCATGAGCTGCAGGTAATCGATCATCAGGATGTCGAGGCCGTAACGCAGCTTGTGCCGGCGAGCCAGCGAACGTATGCGCCCGACAGAGGCGGCGGCGCGATCAGCAATGAAGAGATTTGCATGCTGGATCTTCCCGGCCGCAGCGCAGAGTTCGGCGCCATGCGACTGGCAGGCCGAACCGTCTTTGATCAAGTTGAGCGGGACCTTGCCCGTCGCCGCTACAGCCCGATCCATCAGCGCGCCCTTGCTCATCTCCAGGCTGATGACCAGACCCGACTTCTTCTGGCGCACCACAGCATCCAGAACGAAGCCCATCGCCAAGGTGGTTTTGCCCATTGCTGGACGACCGGCCACGATGATCAGTTGCTCTGGCTGCAGGCCGCCGGTTTTCTCATCGAGATCCGCCAGGCCCGTCGAAAGGCCAATCAGGGTTTCACCGCGCATCAGGCGGTCGTGGCGCTCTTGCCAGACCTCGAGCTGTTCGGCCATGAGATCACCGGCTTTCACAATCTCCTCGCCATCGGCGCCCGAGTCGATCGCCATCGCCGCCGCCTGCACCGCGGCGATTTTTTCCTGGATGTCGCCACCACCCTGCACAATCTCCAGCGTGCGATCGCTCAGGTCGTACAGGGCGCGCTCCACTGCACGCTCTCGCACAATCCCGGCGTAGGTTCCGGCACTGGCAACACTCGGCGTGTTGTTCACCAGCGCTGCGCAGTGGCCCAGGGCGCGGTCGCCGTTGTCGAGCATGCCGATGTGATCGGCCACGGTCAGCATGTCCACCGCCTTGCCTGCAGCGCGCAGAGCCATGATTCCGCGGAACACCTCAGCGTTCTCGGCGAAGTAGAACGACTCCGGCGACAGGTCGTCCGACAAGGTGTCGATCAACTCGGGGCGCTGCAGCATCGCGCCCAGCAGGCCGTGTTCGGCTTCGAGGCTGTAGGGCTCACGCATGGTAGTTGCCTTCCACCACTTTCACGAAGTTGGTCGGGGCAATCAGCCAGTCGAAGGTCGCGCGGAATGGCGCGCCACCGAACTTGCCGGCAAGGCGCCCCATCAGGAAATCCGACTTGGCAACTGAGGCGAAGTAGTCAGCCCAGAATTCCAGGCTCTGGTGAACATCGCTCTGGCTCCACCGGGCCTTGAGTTGTTTCTTGCGCACCTCCGACACCAACACGACGGCTGGGAGGGCTGGAGTGAGCAATCGGTTGAACAACTCGACGATGTCCTGAACCGGGCAGGACGGCGAACGCGAAACGCGATCGCCATCAGGTGACGGTTCAATTGATGGTTCCTTTACGGTTCTGGGGGCACCTGGTGCCGGGGTGGGGGGCATTTCCTGCCGGGGTGATGGGGCATCTGGTGCCGGGGGGCATATCGTGCCGGGGGCATATGCTGCCGGGGTCAGGGTGTACCAGGTCGAACGGCCGAAGCGCTGATGGCTTGTCAGTAATTGCACTTCTTCAAGCCAGCGCAGTGCGTTGCGCACAGCTCGCTCCGAAAGGCAGGTGCGTGCCCCAATAGTCGCGATGGAAGGCCAGCAAACGCCGTCGTCGTTGGCATTGTCGGCAAGGGAGATAAGAACCGCTTTCTGCGCGGGGCTCATGCCCTGGAGCGCCCAGCATGCAGTCATGATGATGGTGCTCATTGATACGCTCCAGACGGAAGGCCAGGACGCGACAGCTTTTGGCTTACAGCAAAATCTGACGCAATAGGCTGGGTGTTGCGTGCATCGATCGCGGAATGCATAATCGACCTCGTTGTTGTTTCAGAAGACCGCCCTGCCAGGCGGTTTTTTTATGCCTGCGATTTTTCCCTACTGGTTAAATTCACAGCCAATTCAAGTGGCTACTGGCAAGACATCAGAGGGCGGACAATTCATCTCACCCCTTGCCCCCCTTCTGCTGCTCGAAAGGGTTAATCGGCTGGCTTCTGGGATGGAAACGGGCGCTGCTCTTGTGCTGACAAGCTGCCATCCTCTTCGATGGTCACGTACACATCACGACCTACGCGTATCGCCTTGCTTAAGGCGCCCTGAGTACAGCCGAGAAGCTGCGCGGCCTTTGTGTGTCCGCGCTCCTTGGCAAATTCGGTAAGTGGGATTCGGCGCATTGCGGCGGCCTCTACATAGATTTCGCCACAAGTATGACCGGCGGTATTGTTTGCAGTCAATACCGGCGATATTGGTTAAGTAAATACCGTGGGTAATAACATCACTCAATGAAAAAAGATTCCCGACGGCTACCGCTATCAGACTGGCAGCTGCAAGACAGCGTCCGCCTGAAAACCCTCTTCCAAGCAAAACGCGGGGAGCTGAAGCTCACTCAAGAGAAACTTGCAGCCGAACTCGGTGATGGCGTAACCCAAGGCGCTGTGAGCCACTTCATGAACGGGCGCACCGCGCTCAGCGTTAACGCAGCGGTGGTTTTCGCAAAAGCGCTTCAGGTCCCTGTGTCAGATATCAGTCCGACTTTGGCCGCCCAGATCGAGAAGATGGCCGCATCGCTCCCTGATGTGCGACCCTCCTATCAAGGGGTAGAGGAAATCCGCATTCCTCCGCGAAGTTTCGATCTTCGGAATGATCCTGGCTATACGGGCGTACTGCAGTTGACCGCGAGAGGATCTACCGGTGATGGAGATGACAATCCCCACGTCGAGATTCGCGGCATTATGGCTTTCAAGTCTTCCTGGCTGCGCGCCAACAACCTCAACCCGCGCCACTTGGACGTCATTTATGCGAACGGCCACAGCATGGAGCCGACCATCAATGACGGTGACGTGCTACTAGTGGATGAGTCGAAGATTGAACCGAAAGACGGGCAGATCTTTGCAATGCAGAGCGAGTCGAAAGGGACGATTGTTAAGCGCCTGGTGAAGTCCGACTTCGACGGCTGGATAATTCGAAGCGACAACCAAGATAAGGCGCGCTACGGAGATGAGATCCTGAGAGACGGGGAAATAAACGAGATGCGCATCATCGGTCGCGTCGTCTGGCGCGGGGGAATGCTTTGAGAATGAATCTTGCTAAGTATTGTTCACCTGCCAATTTGAAAGGGATTTCGTAATGACTGTGGAAAATGCCAAACCTAGAATCAATATAGGGAAAGTCGCGGATTGGCTGAGTGAGCGCGCCACCACTACCAAGTGCCCGTTCTGCGACTCCGAACACTGGTCGGCTGTCAATGGACCCGGCTTCGTCGGGTCTGCCCTGCCCTATGGAGATGGCAAAGGTGACATGTATATGGGCGGATACCCGGTGTTAGCTCTATTGTGCAGAAAGTGTAACTTTGTCCGAAATATTGCTTTAACTCCGGACTTTCTAGAGCAAGTGATTGAGGACGCCCCAGTTGCTGCAGAATGATGGGTTAGCTGTAAAAGCCGCAGACCTAACACCGTGGCGCTCTAGAAGAGCAGCTTCGTCCCCAGACTGGACTGGGCTTGCTCTTGACGACTCACAGTTAACCGACTTACCGGCCTATACTAAAAAAATGAACGACATAACTCGCGAAGAATTCAACGCAAAACTCGAGACCATCGAAGCAAGGATGGATGCTCGGGTTGAGTCTGTGTCATCAAAAATTGATGCGTTTCTTGCTACCCAATCTGCTGTTCAGATTGAGCGGGATAAAGCGCAAGCTGAGCGCGACAAGCGGTTCGAAATTCTCGCCGAGCGCGCCACAAAGGCTGCCGAGGGTGCCGAGGAGGCTGCCAAGCAATCGGCGACCGTTAAAGCAAACTACTGGGCCGCGGTCGCCGTCCAGCTTCTGGCGGTCGTAGCGATTCTGGTTGGTGCTTACTACGCGAACCAAGCCAACGTTTTTGGTGCGATGCAAACGACTATGTCTGCATACCAGGCTGGCAAGGAGTCGACCAAGGCAGCAGAGGCGTCACCGTCATCGCTGCCGAAATAGCCATCCAAAATCATCGAGCCCGGCCCAGCGCCGGGCTTCTTGTTTATGCTCCCCCTAACAGGTCTAATTTCCGAGCAATGCCAAGGAATGCCATGAGGATAACTCTCACGCACGCAATTATGGTTGCCGGCTTCGCCGGTGTTTGCCTGTGCATAATCTACGTAGGGCGCGAAATAAATTCCGGCCTCAGCCTCGTCTACAAACAGATCGACTCTCAGCCCAAGCGAATCGCGGACGAAATCAAACTACCCCTCGCCAGCCCAATCCCTGCCGAGCGTCCTGATCTGAATGACCTGCCGCCACAGTTGATCCAACGAATAATTCAGAAGCGCTGACCCCTTGGCGCCCCATCTCTAGCCCGCAACTGAGCGGGCCTTTTCTTTTCCTTCAAAAATACATGACCGGCGGTATTGACCGCAAACAATACCGGAGGTATTGTTCATCAAAGGCAGCGATGAACCGGCCTCAACGGTTCAGAGGGTTGGCAACTGACCCGGGTGCGCAGCGTAAAGCGCCACAACCAGTTTTCCGGCGGACAGGGGTCGCGGCCGGAGAAACAACACGAAGATGGCCGGCGAGAACGAAGCCAGTAGCTGATCGCCGGCCGCCAACACGGATCTTTTCACTTCTGCCACCGCATCGGTGGCAGCGGGAAAACAACCGGGAGTCACAACGATGGAAGCCACACTCAACAGCGGCGCATGGAAGGGTCACCTCGGACGCGGCCTTGCACCGCGAGAACTTCAGTTCCTGCTCTGGGTTGCCCAGGGCTTCACCGCAAAGGAGATCGCCAAGGAGGCTGGCATTGCGCCGGGCACGGTGGTCAAGCGCATCTCCAATGCGATGTTCAAGCTCGGCGTGACGCGGCGCACCGCACTGGTGGCCGAGGCCATGCGCCGCCAGATCATTTCGCCGATGTGCGTCTTCCTTGCGGCGCTGATCGCCATGCACTCGATGTTCGACGACAACTCAATGCGGCGTGATCGTCGCGTGCCGGAGCGCCGAACAGCGCAAGTGCGCATCGTCCGGCGTGCCGAGGCGCCCGATCTGCTTTCTTGATTCACAACCCAGAGGAACACCCCATGGAACACGAAGCCGCCATTGCAGACCTGGACAGGTTCGCCACCACCGCCGAAACCAACGCGCCGATCCAAGAGGCCGAGGGCGACCTGGAAGGCGCCGAAAACAACCGCAAGAACGCGGCGCACTACCGCACCGCCATCGCCCTGCTTGAAGTCGCCTGAGCATCACCTCTGCCCGTTCGTGTAGCGGGCTTTGGGATGCGGATGAGCACACACCGGCAGAGCCGCCCCCCTGCATCACAACCAGCTGGAGAATCCAATGTTCCTTCTAATTCTGAGGGGCTGTACCAGCGGGGTCGCAGCGCTCTGACGCGGCTTCCCCGCCCAAAAACCCGTGTGGCGTAGTAAGCCTGAAGGCTACGCCCATCACCTGGACAGGCAGCGGAAAGTGGGCCGCCGATGTCGCCGCGCATCAACCGGGTAACCGGTAGGCCACCCCAGCGTATACGGACAATTTGGCGCAACAAACCCAGGCTGTCGCCAGAAGCGGGCCTGGGTGTCGCTCACGTAGGGTGGTGCCAGTGAGCAACAGGAAAGCCCGGTCAATGATCGGGCTTTTTTTCACCTGCCTTTACTCGCCAGCACTCTCCCCTGCGCCCAACGGCAACCGGCAGGCGGCCAGAGTGCTGACGAGTGAACGCAACCCCACTACCGAGGGATAAGCCATGCACCCTGCAATGCAAGCTCGTATCGACGGCAATATCGCACTTCACATTCGCGCAACCGCGGCCACTGCCGAGTTCTACGCCATGATCGGCAAGGACGCACCCGCCAGCAAAGTTCGTTTCCAGGTGATCACGAAAGGCCCGAGCGCCTACCACGTGATCGAGCGGTCCACCGGAAAGGTGAAGGGGTTCCGCTTCAGCTGGAAGGCGGCGATCAACTTGGCCCAGGTGCTGGAGGCGCGCGCCGACGGCGCAAAGGTCAATTTCGAGGGCTGGGCGAAATGATTGGGGAGCCAATGCCGCATCCGCGGGACAGCATCATCGACGACCTGAACCGCAAGCTGGACCAGTTCTTCGGCCGCGGCGGAGTGGCGCAGCAGATTGCACAGGGCGTCAGCGGCGAAACGATGGACTACGGCGCGAAAGGCCATCAGGAGCGCCTGCGGATCGAACGCGCTCGCCTGGCGCCAGAGGTTCGCAAGCACGCCGAAAGCGGTCTCAGCTCCACGCAGATCGCCGCGGCGATGTCCATCAGGGTGAAGCGGGTGCAGATGATCGCAGCAGAGAACAGCATCCAGATCAGAGGGCTACCTTGAAGCGCTCAGAAGAAGCGCGCTAATTCAAGGTTATACCCACACCACAATCGCGCATTGCTACTGTCGAGCAAGTATGCAAGCTCTTTCCATCCATAGAGATTCGCAAAGAGTCCTCGTCTCCCTGCAAGAAATATCCCTCGAATTGCATGTCGATTCGTTCGATAGAGATTGCATGCGGAGGTATTGCCCGGACCTGCAGCGCTATGTCTCCAGGGCCACGCCGAATTGTTATAAGAGGTCCAACAACCTCTACATCCCAATTGCTGTCGCCTGCAGACCACACGTTATCAACGATCTTCAGTGTGGTTGCGCCGGTTGCATCGGCAAGAAACCCCGAGAGCAGAAATGGTGCGCCGGGCTCCTCAGGGGGGCTAACCGATAACATGTCGACACCACGGACCTGAACAAGAACTTTGCAATTAATGAAGCTCACGCCCGCAAATTTCACTTCAATTGGTTCAGGGCCAAAATCAAACAATTCCGAGGCAAAGCCCTGCTGTTTGCACTTTGGGTTCTCGTTCGCCCTGGCAACAGTTGCAGCTGACAAAGTCCCGCGCGCGCGCTTCTGATTGCACTGCATGCAAAGTAGAGTCATTCCATTTGGATTGTGTTCTTTGGCGTCCTTGAAGTCAGGGTCGAAGTGCTCGTAGTCATAGTAAGCCAAACCACACTTAACGCATCCAAACCCGCAACGTCTTCGAACTTCGCGGCGGACATCCTGCGGTACGTACCGACCAAGTCCGTACTGGTTTCGCTCGGCCATAGCTCCTCCTAACTGCCTATACCGACCCCATGCCGGTCATCCGTAATACCCCATCCAAACCCAAATTGCCACCATGCCGCCACCAGTACGGAGGGCGGCGCATGCTTGGAGAAAGCCATGAGCAACTACAACTGCGACTACGTTCGCCGCCACTACGACGTGCCCGCCGAGATCGGGCGCCGCGTGATCGCCAACGGTGAGCCCGGCGTCATCATGGCAGACCGGGGCCAGTACATCGGCGTCATTCTGGACAGCGACCCGAAGAAGCGCATCCGCAACTACCACCCTACCTGGGAAATGCAGTACGGCGAGATGGCCAAGAAGCTGCCGCTGAAGCGCTACCAGGTGCTCGTCGCGGGATGGGACTGGTGGGACATCACCAATCGAGCCATTGTCGATGTGTTCGCCAGCACGCCGTCGCAGGCCAAGTACAAGGCCTATGAGCGCTGCGAGTACCACGACATCGAGTGCATGTTCGGCTTCAAGGTTCGCCGGGCCTGACCCTCCGGCGCTGCCCGCCAGCGCCTTCCCCTCTCAAACGATGAACGCCAGCCAGACCAAGCCATCGGCTGCCCGGAGAAAACCATGCACGCAATCATCTATGCGGGTCTGCGTAATGGCGCCCGCGACCAGCAGATCCACGACGCCCTGACCTACAAGCACGTTGCCGAGGTTGCCCAGGACTTCAAGCTCTCCCCGAACACGATCCGCGCGGCGTCGAAGCGAATCGCCAATGCCACTGTGTACGAACTGAGCCTGTTGGGGGGGGGGGGGTAGCCCGATGTCGATTGGCCGGGTCGCCGCCGACTCGTTCCGGAAGGCAACGCTCGGCGCATACCGCAGCTACCACGGCACATTCCGCAACCTTGAGCTGCCTTGCTGGGTGATCACCGATGGCACGCAGCGCATCGAGGTAATGGAGCTACGCAAGATCGACACAGGCGAGATAGACCTGTAGTCGCCTCAGTACCTTGCTCCTCCTCCAAATTTCAACGAATCACGCCACCTAGGCGAGGACCGCCCATGTCTGCATTTCGGAAAAAGAACCCTCTCGACTTCAAAACCCAGTACGGCCTTGGTTTCGTTCCACAAGACGACGAAATCGTGGTGGACTTCTTCTGCGGTGGCGGCGGCGCTGGCACCGGGCTGGAGATGGGCCTGGGCCGCGCGGTGAATGTGGCGAAGAACCACAGCCCTGCGGCGATCAGCATGCACACCGTGAATCACCCGGGCGCCGTGCACTACACCACCGACGTGTTCGACGGTGATCCGGATACCGAGTGCGGCGGCAAGGCCGTTGGCTGGTTCCACATGTCGCCGGACTGCACGCACCACAGCCAGGCCGCCGGCGGCCAGCCGCGCAAGCGCGAGATCCGGAACCTTTCGTGGATCGGCTTGAAGTGGGCCGGAAAGAAAAAGCCCCGGGTGATCAGCCTGGAGAACGTGAAACAGATCCTGCAATGGGGGCCGCTGGTTGCCAAGCGCGACAAAGTCACCGGCCGCGTGGTGAAGCTCGACGGCGGCATTGCGGCACCCGGCGAGGTTGTGCCGGTCCACCAGCAGTTCCTGGTGCCCGACCCGAAACGCCGCGGCCAGACCTGGGCGGTTTTCGTCGCCGAGCTGCAGCGCCTCGGCTATGCCGTTGAATGGCGGGTGCTGAAGGCCTGCGACTATGGCGCACCGACCAGCCGTGAACGCCTGTTCATGATCGCCCGGTGCGATGGCCAGCCCATCGTGTGGCCAGAACCGACCCACGCCAAGAACCCGGCCAAGGGCCAAAAGAAGTGGCGCACCGCCGCCGAGTGCATCGACTGGACGATCCCGAGCAAGAGCATTTTCGACCGTCCGAAACCGTTGGCCCCTGCAACCCTGCGCCGGATTGCCAAGGGCATGAAGAAATTCGTCCTCGATACCGCCGACCCGTTCATCGTGCCAATTGCGAACTGGTCCGGCGACAGTGTGCAGTCAGCGCATGAGCCTCTGCGTACAGTGACCTCATGGCCCCGCGGCGGATCGTTCGCCATGGCTAGCCCGATCATTGCACCGGCCACGCATCAGGGCAGCGACCGGATCAACGACCCGACCGCCCCGCTGCCAACCGTCACCTGCGCGAATCGCGGCGAGCTGACGCTGATCAGCCCGACCCTGATCCAAACGGGATATGGCGAGCGCACGGGCCAGGAACCACGTGTACCGGGCATCGATCAGCCTCTGGGTACTGTTGTCGCTGGAGGGGTGAAACACGCCCTCACCGGCGCGGTGCTGGTTGGTGCAGGTGGCCCTGAGTATTCCGGCAAGCCAGCCGCCGTAGATCAGCCTGCCGGGACGTTGATGACCCAGAACCACCGCGCAATCGCTGCGGCGCACCTGGTGAAGTTTCGGTTCGAGGACGAAGGCAAAGCGCTCGACAAGCCGCTGCCGACCATCACCAGCGGCGGGAACTACCAGCGCCCAGCCGGCGCGGCCCACGCAATGGGCATATCCACGGTGTTCATGGCCCAGATGAACGGCGGCTTCACAAACACCGGAAGCCAGCAGCAGCTGGTGACAGCCACACTGATGACCAACACCACCGGACATAGGCCGTCCTGCGTTGATGGACCGGTTCCAACACTCACTACGGGACAGCAGCAGACACTGGTGAGCGCCAATCTGGCGACGTTGCGCAAGCATTGCGTTGGCCGGGCGATGGGTGAACCGGTGCCAACCATGACCGCCGGCGCCGAACATCACGCACTGGTCCAGTACACGCTCTCGCAGGAGCATGAAGCCAGTGCGCTGCGTGTCGCCGCTTTCCTGATCAGTTACTACGGAACCGAAAACATCAGCGGAGCCGACGCACCTGCTCCGACCATCACCACCAAGGACCGCCTGGGTCTGGTCACCGTAACCATCAAGGGGACCCCTTACGTGATCGTCGACATTTGCTTGCGGATGCTGCAGCCGTCGGAACTCTACAAGGCCCAGGGCTTCCCGGCCGACTACATCATCGATCGTGGCGCCGACGGAAAGCCCTTCACAAAGACCCAGCAGGTGCACATGTGCGGCAACAGTGTGAGCCCACCTCCTATGGCAGCGCTGGCCAGGGCCAACGACCCATGGCGCGCAGCTGATCGACAAGCAGAAGCCGCATAACCCCCCCTCAACGCCGGCCTACCCGGCAAGGACTCACCATGCCCGAAGTAAAACGCGTGTCAGCTAACTGGAATATGCAAGAGTTCTACCCAAGCCCGCACGGCACTCACGTAGCAGCTGAAGACTTCGAGCACGTAAAAGCCGAGCGCGACGCCCTACAGCAGCGCCTGAACGACCGGGATCAGCGCGTAGACGAGCTGGAGCAAGAGCGCGACAGCCTACGCGACCAGTTGGCAGCATGGCAGGCTCTGGCGGCTGAGCGCCTGGAGTTAATGGCCGAGCGGGATGCGCTGATGAATCGCGCGGTTCAGGCATGGGCGGCGGCGGACAACATCAAGGATATGCACGCAGCAATGGCCGCATTGCGCGACGCCCTATCCGCCAGCGCAGAGCATATGTGCAGTTTCTGCCAGGGGCGCCTCAGCGTGAGCGCTGACCACATGAATATGAGGCCGTGCCCTAAGTGCAGCGCAGAGCCGAGCACGCCGGAGTACCCGCGAGTGCAGATGGTCAAAGCTCATTCCTACACCTGCGCCAGCGTGAAAGACGGCGACGCCTTTGGGCTGTGCGACTGCGGCGCTGTGGTTGACGGTGTGGCTGTAGAAGTCAAAACCGCCGTTGACTACGCCGAGCCAGGGACCGAGATCCGCACCGTAGGAGCGAAGCCATGAGCAACCAGGACGCTAGTCATTGCCTTGGGCGTCTCAAGATGCCTGAAGGCTACAAGCTGCTCCAGCTAGACAGCGGCCACTTCATGTGGCGGCACGATGAAAGCGATGACGAGTCATGCATCCACTGGAGCAAGTGGGCCATATATCACGGCGCTCATGCCGACAGCAAAGAACGGAGTAAGCCATGAGCAATAGCGAAATGATCAGCGTGCCGCGTGAGCTGCTGGAGCGCGTTGCAAACGAGGCAGACCGCATGCTTGGGTTCACCTATGCCTCGAACTGTGACGAATGCCGGGCTGCTGTAGACGAGCTTCTGGCCCTTCTCGCTGCTCCTGCTGAATCCTGCGGCGCCTGCGGTGGTTGTGCGAACGGTTGCCGCCTGGACCGGGAAAGCCCGCCAGCCGCCCAGCCCCAGGGCGAGCCGGTGGCGTGGCTCGACCCAGCCCACGGACTGAGTTGGCTTGCAGACCGAATGAGCGTGATGCCCGGAACGAAGCTCTACACCCGTCCAGCCGAGCAGCCAGCCCCGGCCGCGGTGGTGCTGCCCGATCGCAAGCCTGAGCCGTCCTGCATGACTGCGGTCGATGATGACCGAGAGGCAGAAATCTGGAACGCCTGCCTCGACGCCGTAGCCCGCCTCAACAAGCAGTAATCCCTCTCCCCTCTATCACTCAACACTCACTGCCGCAACCGCGGCGGAGGAATCGTCATGCCTGAAGAAAAGCTGATTGGCCCCATCGAAGTCGTGCGCGACGAGAGCGGGTACTGGTATCACCCGGACATTCCGGAATTCGATGAGGACGCCGAAGCCTACAAAGCATGGCTCGATACCCAGGGCCTGAAGGTGGTCGGTTGGCACATGGATTCCGACTTGGAGTCCCACCCCTACTGGGACGCCGGTGAGCCGCACTGCCTTGGCTGGGAGCCAGAAACACCACCGGTATACGACTGGTTCCTACTCGGAATCTTCGATACCGATGACGGCCCGTATGTGCAGTGGGCGCGCCGCGAGGTGACGCCATGATCTTCCTCGCCCTACCCGCCCTGCTGTTCATTGGCTGGAACATCTACAAGGGGCCGAAGCGATGAAAGCTCGCATCGAGAAGAAACTCAGCAAGCGCCTGGTCACTCTCCTCCCGAGCTTGTTCGGAAAGGCCTGGGTAGACAGGGAGCCTTCCGAGCTCGCGTATGAGCAGAACTCCTGCATCAACAATGTCATGTCAGTGGGTGGCGGCGTCGACTATTGGGGAGAGGGCCAGGATGCCTACACCTGCTGGGCATTGTGGCGCATGAACTGGATGTGGCATGGGCCGTTCGAGTCGTACCCTGAAGGGCACCGTCACGAGTACTACCCCAACACCGAAGGGTTCAAGCCGACAACGCGAAACCTGCTCAAGCTGGCCGCTGAATGTGAGCTTACGAGCCGGAAGTAAGGGAGTTCGCCGCGGCCCGCATAGGTCGACGGATAGCCAGGACAACGAGCCGGGCGAACACGAAGAGGCGAAGGCCTTCGTCGGCCATCACTACGGAACCCTCCGCTTCGAGCGCGAGATCCCGCATATCTCTGTCGAAATCGCCACACAGTTCGAATACGACAACGAGTGGTTTCCGGCCAAGGCCTGACCATCCCCCCCTATCCATCACCCCGGCCGGAGACGGCCGGCGAGGAATCCCTATGAACGCGAAAAAACTCTTCGAGATCCTGGTGGGCATGCTCGCATTCCTGCTGATCACCCTCGGCTGGTTCTTCTACGCAGTCCCGGCAATGTGGGAAAGCGGGACCGATGCCGCCCTCATCGCCGCGTTCGCTGGTTCGATGCTGTGGCTTGCCGCAGTCGCCAGCTGCGTCGTTTACATCATCCAGCGGGCCAGGCCCTGACTAACCCTCTGCCGCCGACGGCGGCGCGGAGCATTACATGGAAACTCAAAGCGAGACACTCGCCGACGAAGAGCTGGCGGCAATCACCGGCTACCACAAACCGACCAAACAAATCGCATGGCTGGCAAATAACGGATGGCAATACGCTCTCACCGGAGCCAGGAGGCCGGTAGTGGGAAGGGTCTACGCCCGACTGAAGCTGGCCGGCTTGAAACCATCGGCAACGAATGCAGTCGCCGAAACCTGGACTCTGGACCTCTCGAAGGTAAGTTGATGCGAAAAAGGAAAGCCGCAAACCTGGATCTGCCGCCACGGATGATTCGGCGGATCAGGAAGATGAAGAGCGGGAAAATTTTGGTTTGTTATTACTACTGCGGCAAGACCTCAGAGGGGAAAAGGGTTGAAATCCCACTGGGGACCGATCTGGATGACGCAAAGATCGAATGGGCGCGGCTTGACCGAAAGGTCATGCCAAAGCCTATGCACTTGATGGCTCGCCTGTTCGACGAGTACGAAGACAAGATCATGCCCAGCCTGAAAAAAGGCACCAGGGATGACTACACAAAGGGGATGAGGCAACTCAGGAAAGCATTCGAGTCGGCTCCCGTCGAGGCTATTACCACACAAGTTCTTGCCCAGTATCGTGACACTCGAACCGCAAAGGTCCGCGCCAACAGAGAACTGGCCCTGCTTTCGACAATTTTCACGCACGCACGCGAATGGGGCCTTACCGACCGAGCCAATCCTTGCCTAGGCCTTCGTCGAAACAAAGAGATCCCTCGCGACTTCTATGCAGGCGATCTGGTTTGGGATGCTGTTTACGAGGTAGCTCCTCAGGAGCTGAAGGACGCTATGGATCTCGCCTACCTTACCGGCCAGCGGCCGGGGGACGTCATCAAGACGTCAACACTCGATCTGAACAATGGCTTTCTCAATGTCGTGCAGGGAAAAACGGAGAAGCGCTTGCGAATCAGACTGCGCGATGGAGAATCAGCTTCCGGCTTGAGCCTCTTCATCGACGGGCTTCTTGAGAGGAAAAATCTCGCCGGCATCAAAAACTCGATTCTGATAACGAATCAGTCAGGCCTTCGCATGAGCTACCCCATGCTGCGCAATAGATGGGATGAAGCAAGAGAAAAGGCCGCTATGAAGGCGACGGCCTCTGGTGATGATGAGCTTGCAACAACAATTCGGAAGTTCCAGTTCAGGGATATTCGACCGAAAGCAGCCAGCGAAATCGAAGATATTGGCCATGCCAGCAGGCTCTTAGGGCACTCGAAAGAAGAGATGACGAAGAAGGTCTATCGCCGGGTCGGCGAGATCGTCAGCCCTACGAAATGACGTCGAGTTGCGGAAGCGGCATAGATAGTTGTGGAAGCGTTCGTCAAATCGCAGGCAATAAAAAACCCCGTAGATCATTGATCTACGGGGTTTTCAGTTTGGAGGCCGAGGTCGGAATCGAACCGGCGTAGGTGGATTTGCAATCCACTGCATAACCATTTTGCTACTCGGCCAAACTTTCGATGCTTTACAACTGCATCAAAGGCGTACAACTCGAAGCTGGAAAGCCGATCTTGACCTGAATCTTGATCTACCATCCAACCCTTTGAATTCTAAGGGGTTTTTCGCCTTCCTGAATCAGGAATGGACGCAATTCTGGACTTGTTCGCAGGGCATGTCAAGGATAGAAATGAAATAATTCAACATCTTAGTGGCGCCTGCCCCGCCCTCGCGGCCACGCAGCATAGTGGTTGTGTGGCTGGCTGCAAAGGGGCGAGCGATCCGGCATGGCTTCCCCGGGGTAAGACTCGATGAATCGGCAGCTTTCCAGCGGATCTGTTTGCCAACTGCTGCACTGCATGCAGCAGTCATATGCATCGGGCCTGATTGTTGACGCCAAAGCACAGCCCCTACTCTGGATACCCAACCCAAGGTTCCAAGGAGATCGAGCATGTTCACACGGGTAAAACTTCACAAAGTGGGCGGCCCGCAGGTGTTGCAGTTCGAGCAGGTGCAGGCGCAGGCCCCGGGGAGCGGCGAGGTCTGGCTGGAGCAGACGGCCATCGGCGTCAACCCGCTGGATCTGAGCCAACGCAGTGGTGCCGTATCGGTGCCCCTGCCCAGCGGGCTCGGCCTGGAGGGTGCGGGGCGGGTCATGGCGGTGGGTGCCGGGGTCACCCAGGTCCAGGTGGGCGACCGGGTCGCCTACGCCACCGGGCCCCTGGGGGCCTATGCCAGCGGCCGCCTGTATCCGGCCGAGCGTCTGGTCAAGCTGCCGCCGGAGCTGACCTCGGAGGCGGCCGCGGCCTTGCTGTTCAAGGGCATCACCGCGCAATACCTGCTGAAAACCACCTACCCGGTCGGGCCGGGTAGCCGGGTGTTGATCTACGGCGCCGCCGGCGCCCTGGGCCAGTTAATGGTGCCCTGGGCCAAGCACCTGGGCGCCACCGTGATTGGCGTGGTGTCCAAGCCGCAAAGCGTCGAGCGGGCCCGGCAAGCCGGCTGCGACACGGTGCTGGTCTTCGAGGCCGCCACCCTCGCCCGGCAGGTTGTCGAGGCGACGCACGGGCACAAGGTCGACGTGGTGTACGACCCGATCGGCCGGCTGTCTTTCGAGGCCTCGCTGGACAGCCTGCGCCCACGTGGTGTGCTGGTGTCCTTCGGCGCCGCGTCGGGCGTCCCCGAGCCGGTGTCGGTCGGCACCCTCAATGCCAAGGGCTCGCTGTTCCTGACCCGCCCGTCCCTCGCCGCCCATACCGCCACCGTCGACGAGTACCAGGAGCGCGCCGCCGATGTGCTCGCCGCTTGCGCCGCGGGTATCATCCAGCCACGGATCTGGCAGCGTTATCCCCTGGCCGAGGTGGCCCGGGCCCATGCCGACCTGCACGACGGACGCGCACAAGGCGCCATCGTGCTGCTACCTTGAGCCTCCCCTTCTTCCGCTCCCACGACGAGGCCCCCAGGCACATGGATCTGTTCGACAGCCGCCAGGCCGATGAGCTCGCCACCTTGCTGGCACTCTTCGAGCACGGCTCTTTCGCCGCCGCGGGGCGGGCCTTGCAGCGCCACTCTTCGGTGCTATCCAAGCGCCTGGCGGCACTGGAGGACCGCCTGGGCATTCGCCTGGTGCAGCGCATCACCCGGCAACTGCGCTTCACCGACGCCGGCGCGCGCCTGGTGGAGCGCCTGCGCCATGCCGCGGGCCTGATCGGCGAAGCCGAGCAGGAGGCATCCCGGGGCGCGGCGCAGGTCCGTGGCCGCCTGCGCCTGGCCTTGCCGGCGGCCATGGGCCGGCGCTGGCTCAGCCCGATCCTCGCCGAGTTCGCCCTGGCCCATCCCGAAGTACAGCTGGAGACCGAGTATTCGGATCGTTTCGTCGACCTGGTCGGCGAAGGTTTCGATGCCGCGATCCGCATCGGCGAACTGGCCGACAGCCAACTGGTAGCGCGCAAGCTCTGCGCCCACCGCCGCATCCTCTGCGCCGCCCCCGCCTACCTGCAACGCCATGGCCAGCCGCAGGTGCCCGCCGATCTGGACCAGCACAATTGCCTGGGCTTCACCGGCCTGCGCTCCTGGCCCGACTGGCGCCTGACCCGCCAGGGCGAGCAGGCAACCGTGCGCGTGCGGGGCAGCCTGCAGAGCAACGACAACGAGGCGCTGCTGGTCGCCGCCCGGGCCGGTGTCGGCATTCTCGCCGGCGGCGACTGGCTGATGCACCAGGACCTAGCGTCGGGGCGACTGCTCAGGGTATTGCCGCAGTGGCAACTGGACAGCGACTCGGGAGTCTTTCTGCTGCGTCCCTCGGCGCGCTTCGCCAGCGCCAGCACCCTGGCCTTCAAACAGTGGATCGAGGCACGTTTCGCCCAGGGCGCGCCGTGGGAGACACCGGAGGCGTCCTGACGGCTCACAGCGCAGCGACGATAAATTCGCGCAGCCAGCGGTGAGCCGGATCGCGATGACTGCGCTCGTGCCAGAGCATGACCATCTCGTAGCCCGGCACCGCCAGCGGCGGCTCGACCACCTTCAGCGCCGGGTTGTCGCGCACCAGCCGCGCCGGCAGCATCGCCACCAGGTCGGTGCTGGCCAGCGTCGAGAGCACGAACAGGAAGTGCGGCACCGACAGCACCACCCGCCGTGCCAGCCCCGCCTGCGCCAGCACGCTGTCGGTGATGCCATGGAAGCCACCGCCATCGGGCGAGACCACCACATGATCCAGCTTGCCGAACTGCGCCAGGCTCGGACGCCGTCGCAAGCGCGGATGGCCGGCGCGCCCCACCAGCACATAACGTTCGCTGAACAGCACCCGGTGCCGCAGCCCCGGCGGCGCGTCCTCGCGGGTATGCAGGGCCAGGTCGATGACGCCCTGCTCGACCTGCCGGACCATCTGCGCGGGATCCAGTTCGTGCACCGCCAGCCGGGTGCCGGGCGCCGCCGCACGCAGGCCGGCCAGGGCCGGCAGGAGCACCGTCGATTCGCCATAGTCGGAGGCCGCCACACTCCAGGTCTGCGTCGCGGCGCCCGGGTCGAACGGGCTGGCCGGCGCCACCGCCAGCTCCAGCGCCTCCAGCGCCCGGCGCAACGGCTCGCGCAATGCCTCGGCCCGGGCGGTGGGCCGCATGCCCCGAGGCCCCGGCAGCAACAGCGGGTCGTCGAAGAGCTCGCGCAACTTGGCCAGGTGCACGCTGACCGAGGGTTGCGACAGGTGCAGGCGCTGCGCCGCGCGGGTCACGTTGTGCTCCGCCAGCAGCACATCCAGGGTCAACAGCAAGTTGATGTCCAAGCGCCTTAAATTATTCACGACAATACCTGGGATATTGGATATTCATTTCCAATATACCTGGCAAGCATCGATCCTGCTGTCTCCCACCGTTGGAGACCCTGCTATGAATGTGCTGTTGGTATACGCCCACCCCGAACCCCGCTCCTTGAACGGCTCGCTCAAGGACTTCTCGATCAAGCGCCTGGAAGCCGCCGGCCACGCGGTCCAGGTGTCGGACCTGTACGCGATGAACTGGAAGGCGCCGCTGGACGCCGCCGACAGCCTGGGCCGGCCGGCGGATGCCCGCTTCGATCCGTCCCAGGACTCCCAGCGTGCCTTCGCCGAGGGCCTGCAATCGGCGGACATCGTGCACGAACAGGAAAAGCTGCGGTGGGCCGACACCGTGCTGCTGCAATTTCCCCTGTGGTGGTTCTCCATGCCGGCGATCCTCAAGGGTTGGGTGGAACGGGTCTACGCCTACGGGTTTGCCTATGGCGTGGGCGAACACTCGGATGCACGCTGGGGCGACCGTTACGGTGAAGGCACCCTGGCCGGCAAGCGCGCGATGCTGATCGTCACGGCCGGCGGCTGGGAGTCGCACTACAGCCCGCGGGGCATCAACGGGCCGATCGACGACCTGCTGTTCCCGATCCACCACGGCATCCTCTATTACCCCGGCTTCGACGTCCTGCCGCCCTACGTGATCTACCGCACCGGGCGCATCGATCCGGCGCGCTACGCCAGCCTCTGCGAGGAACTCGGGCAGCGCCTCGACCAGTTGCAGCAGGTCGCGCCCATCCCCTTCCGCCCGCAGAACGCCGGAGCCTACCGGATTCCGGAACTGACCCTGCGCCCGGAGATCGCCGAGGGCCAGTCCGGTTTCGCCGTGCATCGGGTCTAGACCGAAGTCGGGTTATCCTTGCCGGCCGTACAACCACTGAAGGCATTCGAGATGACCCGCCCGCCCCGAGTGAGCATCGACCTGGACGCGGTGACCAGCGCCGCCGAGTTGCACGCCGTCCTGCGCGATGCGCTGGGCTTTCCCGCCTGGTACGGCGCCAATTGGGACGCGTTCTGGGATGCGATCACCGGACTGGTGGACATGCCCGAGTACCTGCAATTTTCCGGCTGGGCCGGGCTGGCCACGCGCTTGCCCGGGGAGGCAGCGCTTCTGCGGCGCTGCCTGGCGAACATGACCTCGCTGTATCCGCAACTCGCGCCGCAGGTGGCGTTCGACTGAATGCTTAGGACTGCTGGCGCGTCCACGCGTCCCGCTGGTCCTGCTTGACGATATCGACGAAGTGCGCCGGCAACAGGTTGCGGAAGGCCCCGCCGTCCGCCTCCACCACCTCGACCATCTTCGCCACCATCTCCTCGGGGTCGTACTGCTCGAACGGGAATTTCAGCCCGGCGTGATCGGTGAAGTGCTTCTGCGGGTCGTACCAGCTTTTCCAGGTTTCCATCATCCGGTCGTTGAAGCCGGTGGAATAGGGCCCGGGGTTGATGGTCGCGACCTGGATGCCGAACTCCGCCAGTTCCATGTGCAGCGCTTCGGCGATGGATTCCAGGGCGTGCTTGGAGGCGCAGTAGGCGCCGGTGAACGGCCCGGTGAGCAGGCCGGCGATCGACGAGACGAAGACGATCTTGCCCTGGCGCCGCTCGACCATCTGCCGCACGAAGCCCTGGGTCAGTTCCAGGTTGGCGAACACGTTGGTCTCGAACTGCCCACGCAGGATATCCATGGGAATCTCCGCGATCGCGCCGGTCTCGGCGTCGCCGGCATTGTTCAACAGCACGTCGATCTGCCACTGCCAGGCATAGGCGCGGTCGCGCGCCGAGGTGATGTCCAGCTTCTCGACCCGCAGCGTGAGATCCAGGCTGTCGGCGAGCTGGCGCAGCTCGGTGACCTGCGGGGTGATCTGCACCCCGGCGATCACCTCATGCCCCTTGGCCGCCAGGCGCAGCGCCACTTCACGGCCAAAACCCGAGCCGGCGCCGGTCACCAGAATGCGTTTGGATGCTTGCTTCATATGCTTTTTCTCCAGGGAAATGTCAGGAACCAGGGCGCTGGCACAGGCCCGGGCAATGCTCTCGTCTTCGGCCGCGGTCGCGCCGGAAACCCCGATCGCGCCCAGGCAGTTACCGTTGCGATCGACCAGGGGCAAGCCGCCGGCGAAGCTGGTCAGCCCGCCATTGCTCTGCTCGATCGACCACAACGCCTGGCCCGGCCCCGACAGCGCGCCGAGGCTGGCGCTGGCGGTGCGAAACAGCGCCGAGGTGCGCGCCTTGCGCTGGGCCAGGTCGATGGCGCCGGGCACGGCGTCGTCCATGCGCACGAACGCCAGCAGGTTGCCGCCCGCATCGACGAGGGCGATGCACACCGCCAGCCGCCGTTGCGTGGCGCTGGCAATGCCCATGTCGAGCATGAGCCGGGCGGATTCGAGGGTGACAATGCAGGGCATGGCGGGGACTCCTTCGCGGTTGAAAAGAGTCTATGAAGCCCGTAGCGTTAAGAGAATCCGCATTTCCCCGACAACACTTTCAAGTATTTCTAACAATGAGCCGACGCGATCCCTTGGCCGGGCTGCACGTCTTCATGGCGGTAGTCGAGACCGGCAACTTCACCCGCGCCGCGGCCGTACTGGGCGTGACCCCGGCGGCCGTGAGCCTGGCCATCGGCCAGCTGGAAGGCGAACTGCGCAGCAAGCTGTTCCACCGCACCACCCGCGGCGTCAGCCTGACGGAAACCGGGCAGCGTTTTCACGACGCCAGCGAAGCCGGCTACCGCAGCCTGTTGCAGGCTCGGGACGAGTTGGGCGAAAGCCAGGGCGAACCCTCGGGGCACCTGCGCATCAGCGCCCTGCACATGGCCCGGCACCTGATCGTCGCGCCGCTGCTCGAGGATTTTTTCCAGCGCTACCCCAGGGTCACCCTGGAAATCCGCTACGAAGACCAGCTGGTGGACATCGTCAGGGAACAGCTCGACGCCGGCATCCGCCTGGCCGACGCGCTGCATCCGGGCATGCTCGCGGTACAGATCACGCCACCGTTGCACTGCGCCCTGGTGGCCAGCCCGGATTACCTGGCACGGCACCCGGCGCCGCGGCGCATCGACGATCTGCGCGAGCATGCCTGCATCCGTTTTCGCTTTCCCAGCAGCGGGCAGCTGCACAAATGGCACCTGCACGACGGCCAGCAGGAGGTGAAGCTGGATGTACCCGGGCGCTTCATCAGCACCGACACCCAGGCGGTGATAGAGGCCGCCCGCGCCGGCGTCGGCATCGCCCATGTGTTCATCCGCGAACGCATCGCCGCCGACCTCGACAGCGGCCGGCTGGTGGAGGTCCTGCCCGGCACCTGCCAGCCCCTGCCGCCGATGTGGCTGTACTACGCCAACCGCAAGCACGTCCCGCTCAAGCTGCGGGCCCTGATCGACGTGCTGCGCGACTGGAAGCAGGTGCCAGCACACTGAGTCCGGCGCGCTCCGGGCGAGCCGCGCCGGTCAGCCCTGGGTATCGATGAGGATCACCGGTTTGAGGGTCAGGCCCGTTTCGCTGTCGTGCGCGGCCTGGTTGATCTGCGCGAAGGGATAGAAGCGGATCAGCCGGTCGAAGGCGAAGTGCCCCTGCCGGTACAGCTCGATCAGCTGCGGGATGAACACGTCCGGCACGCTGTCGCCTTCGACGATGCCGAAAATATGCTTGCAGTTCTGCATCAGGTCGTTGGCGTCCAGCTCCAGGTTGGTCCCCGGCCTCGACGCGCCGACGATGCCGCAGCGGCCCCGTGGGCGCAGCGCCGCGACCGCCGAACGGATCACCGCCGGGATGCCGGTGGAGTCCAGCGCGAAGTCGACGCCCGCCCCCGTCACCTCGCGGATGACCGCCACCGCGTCCTGCTCGCGGCTGTCGACCACATGGGTGGCGCCCAGCTCCCTGGCCAGTTCCAGGCGCGAGGGCAGCACATCGATGGCGAAGATCGTGGTCGCCCCCGCCGCCCGGGCGGCAAGGATCGCGCTCAGGCCCACGGCGCCGCCACCGAAGGCGGCGAAGCTGGCCCCGGCCCCGACTTTCAGGGCATTGAGCACCGCCCCGGCCCCGGTCTGGATCCCGCAGCCCAGGGGCCCGAGCAGCTCCAGCGGCACATCCTGGCGGACCTTGACCACGTTGCGCTCGTTGGCCATGGCATAGGCGGCGAACGACGACTGGCCGAAGAAACGGTCGTTGAGCGCCGTGCCGCTGTGGTCGCACAGCGCATGGGAACCGTCGCTGCGCTGGCCGGAAAAATTTAGTGGGTTGAACTGCTCGCAACTGGCCGGTGCGCCTTCCAGGCAGGCCCGGCATTGGCCGCAGGAGAGAAAGGTCAGCACCACGTGATCGCCCGGCGCCACCTTGGTGACGTCGGCGCCGACGGCCTCGACCACCCCCGAGCCTTCGTGACCCAGCACGATCGGCTGGGGCACGGGATAGACCTGGTCGCGCGCCACCATGTCGGTGTGGCACATCCCGGCCGCGACGATCCGCACCAGCACTTCGTCGTGCCGCGGGGCGCCAATCCGGATGTCTTCGAGTTGAAACGGGCCGCCCTGCTGGCGCACGACGGCGGCGGTAAAGGCATTGGCAACGATGCTCATGATGGTGGCTCCGACAGTCATGGAATCGGCCCCTGCGGCGCCGTCTCGGCAACGCCGCAGGGGGGACAGGTCACGCCAGGCGCGCGGCGAACTCGGCGACCCGCTTGCCCAGCAGCACGGCGGTCTGCAAGTCACCGGCACGTGGTGCTTCGTCAGGCGAGGCATCGGACGGCGAAACCGCCAGCGCGCCGCCAAAGCCCGCGGTCCAGTTCACATCGGCCGGGCCATGGGCCTTGGTGTTGGCCGGCAACAGGCCGGTGCCGACCCAGACCTGCCCGTGCTGCTGCGACAGCGTCCAGAAATACTGGATGGTCGAGAACTTGTCGCCGTTGACCGAGGCGGAGTTGGTGAACCCCGCCGCCACCTTGTTCTTCCAGGCCTGGCCGAACCAGGACTTGGAACTGGCATCGGCGAACTTCTTGAACTGCCAGGCCGGGCCGCCCATGTAGGTGGGGCTGCCGTAGATGATCGCGTCGGCGTTGCCGATCTCGGTCCAGGCGCTTTCCGGCAGGTCGCCGTTGGCATCGATCTGATAGAGCCTGGCCTGGGTCCCGGCGCTGGAGGCGGCGCCTTCGAGCACGGCTTCGGCCTGCTTGGTGGTGTGGCCGTAGCCGCTGAAAAACACAATCGCAACGGTGGTCATGGGTCGATTCCTTACAGAAAAATGCAGAACGGGTTGAGCGTAACCAGGCAAATCCGCAAGATCGGTATCTTCCCGCCACCTGGTTTCCGCAAGAAACTATAGGGGCTCGACCTGGCGTCGAGAAGAACGCACCCCCGGCCCACTTGGTTACCTCGAGGAAACCTGCCCATGAATGCCCCCGCCCACTGGAACCCCTACGCCGCCCAGTGCCCGACCCGTTGCGTGCTGGACCGGATCGCCGACAAGTGGACGGTGCTGATCCTCGGCCTGCTGCAGCAACGGACCTGGCGCTTCAACGCCCTGCTCCGGCAGATCGAGGGTCTGTCGCAAAAGGTCCTGTCGCAGGCCCTCAAGCGCCTGGAGCGCGACGGGCTGGTCAGCCGCACGGTGTTCGCCACGGTGCCGGTCACCGTCGAATACGCGCTGACGCCGCTGGGCACCACCCTGTCGCAATCCCTGCGCGTGCTGATCGACTGGTCGGAGGCCAATATCGAAGCGATCACCGCGGCGCAACGGGCCTACGACGCCAACCTGGGAAAAACCGCCGCGGGCGCGCAGGCTGGCGAAACCGCCGACGCTCGCTGAGCGCTACGCCCAAGCAACGGCGCCCGCGCGGCAAACAGCCAGCGGCGCCGTCGCGCATGTCTCTTTCAGAGCAATTCCCTGCGCATTCGGACAGGCGCGCCGGCGCCGCCTGCTGCAGAATCGCCCTCTGACCTGAACCGGTGTCCCGCCCCATGACCCTGCTGAACAAGGCGCTGAGCGAGCAAAGCTTCGTCTGCATCCTGGAATTCGTGCCCAAGCCCGACGCCCGGCGGTTCGCCGCCGTCGAAGCGCTCATGGCCCGCTCGCAACTGTGCGACTGGCCCTTGACCCTGGCCATCGCCGACCGCGTCGGCAACCCGCTGGAGATGTCGCCGCTGGAGGCCTTTCGCAGTCTCGGGCAGCCCGTTCCGGCGCTGCTGCATTTTTCCGGCAAGGACCGCGAACGCCAGGACCTGCTCGCGCAACTGCCGCTGATGGACGCGGCCGGGGTGCAGCAACTCCTGTTGCTCACCGGCGACCGTCTGTCCGGCCATCGGCCCGGCCAGCGCCCGGTGCGCTACCTGGAATCGGTCGCCGCCCTGCAGAGCGTGCGCCAGGCCCGCCCCCATTGGTGGCTGGCGGCCGCGCTGAACCCCTTCAAGTACCGCGAGGAAGAAGGCGGCGCGCAGTATTTCAAGGCCGAGAAGAAGCTCGCGGCCGGCGCCGACTGTTTCATGCTGCAACTGGGCTTCGACGCGCAAAAACACCTCGAAGCCATCGCCTGGATGAACCGCCAGCCCAACCCCAAGCCGCTGATCGCCTGCATCCTGGCCCTGACCCAGGGCCGCGCGAGGATGCTCGACCAGGTGGCGGGCGTGGTGGTCACGCCCTCCATGCGCGCCCTGGTGGACGCCGAGGCGGCCGTCTCCAAGCACTACGCCCGGGAACGCAGCATCGAGCGCCTGGCCCTGCAAGCGATCGGCCTGAAACTGATGGGCTACGCCGGCATCAACCTGTCGGGCATCCATGACCTGGACCAATTGCTCGCGCTGGAACAGGCCATCAATGCCTGGCAGCCTCGCGTACCGTCGCTGGAGCAGTGGCGCGCGGCCTGGGACGCCGCCTGGCGGATGCCCGGGCTGGGCCCGGTGAGCTTCCACCCGGTCGAAGCGAACTGGCAGCTGGGGGAGTCCCGGGTCGGCGCTTCGCCCAGGGAACGAGCGCGCTATCACCTGCTCCACGGCATGCACTCGCTGCTGTTCGACCGCAGCACCTGGACCAGCCGCGCCTTCGGCTGGGCGGTGCGCCGCCCCCTGTGGTCGAGCACAACCGGCGCGCTCTGGCTGCATCGCCTGGAACGCGGCCTGAAACGGCCCCTGCTGGGCTGCGACACCTGCGGCAGCTGCCGCCTCGAAGACACCCTCTACATCTGCCCCGAGACCTGCCCCAAGGGGCTGGCCAACGGCCCCTGCGGCGGCACCTCGCTCAACCGCTGCGAGTTCGGCGACCGCGAATGCATCCACAGCGTCAAGTACCGCACCGCCAAGGCGGTGGGCCAGAGCGCAGTGCTCAGCCAGCGCCTGATTCCCTGCGTGGAGGTCGGCAACCGCCATCGCAGCTCCTGGCCGCGCTGGTTCGACAACCCGCCGTCAACAGCACAGGCGCCACGGCATGAGCGTGACAATGCCGGCACCGTGGCGGTTTCCAAGGACTGACGAAGGCGCCAGCTCAAGCGCCAAATGAAAGGGACACTTCCAGCCTTAAACAGGATGAGTCTGATTTACGCCAAACATTAGGCGGAGCAAGACTGTTCGCCCTTTTTTTGGCCGGATCGACATGCATCGCTCATTCCTTTACGGGATCCTCGCCGGTCCCTGCGCGAAACACCGGGCAGCTGCATGAGCGGTACGCTTTACCGCCAGGAGGCGCTGCACGCGAATCGGCGCAGCACCCTGGGCGGCGTCGCGCTGTATGTCGGCGTACATCACCGGTTACTGGCCGCGGCCGCGCTGCTGTTCGTCGTAAGTGTGGCGATGTTTCTCTACAACGGCAGCTATACCGCCCGGGAACGCGCCACCGGCGACCTGTTGCCGGAACAAGGCGTGCTGAACGTCGTGCCTGCGACCGCAGGTGTGGTGACCCATGTCTTCGTGCAGGACGGCCAGCAGGTCGAGCGCGACGCGCCCTTGCTTGCAGTATCCACTGAAGTTGCCACCGAACTGGGTGAAACCCGCGCGCTCATCGCCCGTCGCCTGCGCCAGCAACGGGCAACCCTGGAACTCGACCTGGGCGCCCAATCGGCGCTCGCCCTGGGCGTGGTCCACGAGTTGCAGGCACGCATCGCCTTGCTCGAAGGGCAACGGCTTGAAGCCACTCACGAGATTGCCCAGCGCCGCCAGCAGGCCGATCTGGCACGGGAAAAGCTCGCCCGCTGGCGTACCTTGCGCGACAAGGGATTTGTCTCGGACGGCCGGCTCGCCGACGAGCAAGCCACGGTACTCGAGGCGCAAGTCCGGGTTCGGGAAGCCACCAGCCGCCGGCTCGAGGTCGAGCAGAAACTGGCCAGCGCCCGTCAGCAACTGAGAGAGGCGCCCATCGCGGCCGATCTGCGACAGCGCGATATCGAACGCCAGCTCAACCAGCTCAACCAGCAGATCGCCGCCAACCAGGAGCAGCGCGAAACCCTGCTGCGCGCCCCGCAGTCCGGCACTGTCGCCGCGCTGCTGGCCATTCCCGGGCGCGCCGTCGCCAGTGGCGAGACGCTGGTCGCCTTGCTGCCCAAAGACTCGCAGCTGCAAGCGCGGTTGTTCGTCCCGAGCCGGGCGATCGGCTTTGTCCGCGAAGGCGATCGGGTCGTGCTCCGCTACCAGGCTTATCCCTTCCAGAAATTCGGCCTGCAGTACGGCCGGGTGATCGACGTCTCCCGTACTGCGCTGTCTGCGCGCGATGTCGCAGCGCTTACCGGCAATCCTGCGGTGCAGGGCCAGCATTACCGGGTCATCGTCGCCCCCGACCGGCAGGACATCGACGCTTACGGACGCAGCGAGCGCCTGCGGGCGGGCATGGCGGTCGACGCCGACATCCTGCTGGAGCGGCGACGCCTGGTCGAATGGCTGTTCGAACCGCTGTACGCCATCGGCCGCCTTGCCCAATGAAGCCAGCCCCGCACCCAACGTCCTGCCCACGCACAGGAAGCCCGCCATGATGAAGCTTCTCGACAAGCTGCCTGGCGTCGGGCGCAAACGCCTGCCGCTGATACTGCAAGCCCAGATGGCGGAATGTGGCCTCGCCTGCCTGGCCATGATTGCCTGCTATCACGGGCACGACACCGACCTTGCCGGGCTGCGGCGCCGCTTCATGCCGTCGGTGCGCGGCGCCAGCCTGAACGACCTCGTCGCTCATGCCGCTCAGCTGGGCCTGGGTGCCCGGGCATTGCGCCTCGAACTCGATGAGCTGAGGCATTTGTCGCTGCCGTGCATGCTCCATTGGGAGATGAATCACTTCGTCGTCCTCAAGCAAGTCGCCCGTGACCATGTGGTGGTGCACGATCCGGCGCGCGGCCTGCGACGCCTGACATTCGCCCAGCTCTCCCCCTGCTTCACCGGCATCGCCCTGGAGCTGCACCCGGTGGCGTCGTTCGCACCGGTGGGCGACAAACCCGTCCTTTCCCTGGGCAGACTGATAGGCCAGGTGAGCCGCATCGGGCAGGCCCTGGCCTTGATGCTCGCCCTGTCGCTGGCGATCGAAATGGCCGGCATCCTGACCCCGCTCTATCTGCAATGGGTAGTCGACCAGGTGCTGGTCTCGGCGGATATCGATCTGCTGTCGCTGCTGGCGCTCGGTTTCCTGCTGCTCACGCTGTTTCACAATCTGTTCGACGGGTTGCGCGCCTGGGCCCTCAGCAGCTTCTCCAGCCAATTGAACGTGCAATGGAGCACGGCGGTGTTCGCCCATCTGCTGAGACTACCGATCGGCTACTTCGAACAACGCCATGTCGGTGATGTGGTCTCGCGCTTCAATGCGGTCCACGAGATCCAGCACACCCTCACCTCGCGCTTCGTCGGCACGCTGCTCGATGGCCTCCTCGCCGTGGTCACCCTGGCGGTGCTGTTCGCTTATGAAGCGACGCTGGCCGGGTGGATCCTGGCCTCCTTCTGCGCCTACGCCCTGGTGCGCTACCTGGCGTTCCGCCCGCTGCGCAACGCGCAGGAAGAACATCTGGTGCATGCCGCGCGCGCCGAGACCCTGCTGCTGGAGTCAATCCGTGGCGCCCGCGCGCTGAAAATCGCCAACCAGCAGGAGCCACGCACCCACGCCTACGCCAACGCGGTCGTCGATGCGGCGAACCGCCAGGTCAGGGTCCAGCGCCTGTCGATCTGCTTTTCCTCGTTCCAGCACCTGCTGATCGGCGTGTCGCGGGTCGTGCTGATCTGGGCCGCAGCGCGCCAGGTGCTCGATGGCGGGTTCAGCGCCGGCATGCTGATGGCCTTCATCAGCTATGCCGACCAGTTCATGACCCGTGCCTCGGGCCTGATCGATGCGCTGATCGAGATCCGCATACTGCGCCTGCATGGCGAACGTCTCGCCGACATCGTACTGAGCGAAGTCGAAGCGCAGAGCGGTGCCGGTCCTGCCCCAGTGGCCCCCCGTACCGAGCCGGCCCCTGGGATAGAAGTGCGTGGAGTGCGCTACCGCTACGCCGACAGCCAGCCCTGGATACTCGACGGCTGCGGATTTGCCGTTGCCCCCGGTGAATCGCTGGCGCTGGTCGGCGCCTCGGGGCAAGGCAAGTCCACCTTGACCAAGCTGCTGCTGGGGCTGGTATCGCCGCAGGAAGGCTGCGTGCTGGTCGACGGCGTCGACCTGCGGACCATTGGCCCGCGTGCCTACCGAGACAGGATCGCGTGCGTCATGCAGGACGACATCCTCTTCGCCGGCACGATCGAGGACAACATCAGCTTCTTCGCCGCGGAACCGGACCGCGCCCGCATCGAAGAAGTGGCACGGCTGGCGCAGATCCACCACGACATCGGCGCGATGCCGATGGGCTACCAGACCCTGGTCGGCGATATGGGCGATGCCTTGTCCGGCGGCCAGCGGCAACGGGTGCTGCTGGCGCGCGCGTTGTACCGGCGACCGTCGATCCTGGTATTGGACGAGGCGACCAGCCATCTGGATATCGACTGCGAACGGCGGGTCAACGCGGCCATCGCCGAATTGCCGATCACCCGGATCATCGTCGCGCACCGCGCGGAAACCATCTTGAGCGCGGATCGCGTGATCGAAATCGAAGGCGGCCAGGCGCGCGAGGTCGTCGACGCGTCAGCCAGCCTGCGCAGCCACAAGGCCTGCGACCCCATTCGGCCGGATTGGCCGGCCGAAGCGGACGTGCCGGCAGACGGCCGGCACGCCACACCCAAGGAGTAATCTCTATGCGCACGCTCACTCAAGAGGAAATGACCGTGGTCACCGGTGGTGGCTTCAACGGCATGAGCAATATCAGCGGCAACACCGGCAACGGCAAAGGCAATGGCTCGGTGGGTATCGGCCTGAACATTCCCGGCACCAGCACCGGCACCGGTAAAGGCGGCCAGGGAACCGGCAGCAATATCGGTGGCAAGTCGTCGGGCATCAAGTAACGCGCCCAATCGCCAATCATAAAAAACGGCAACGGCCCGGCAGCCAACGGGTTGAACCCCCTGGCTGTCGCGGCTGGCAACACTTGCCAGATACCCCCGGGTACCTGGCAAGCCTGATCAGGACCACGACTCGATCTGCGGGCAAAGACCAAAGCGGATCGACCTGTAGCTCCCCTCTCTCGCCTGCACTGCCATTCCCCTGCCGGCAAAGCCCGCGAGGCGCTGGCGATCGGCCTGGTCAAGAAGGTCGTGACCAAGGGCTGCGCCCTGGAGCGCAGCAGCGCCTACGCCAGGCAGTTATCGACATTCCAGCCATACAGCCATTGCACCGCCTCGTAGAACTGCGCCTGGCTGCGCCCCTGCCACAGGCTGTTGCGCACGCTGCGCTCGACGCCCTGGGCGTGGTAGAGCCGGCCCATTTCCCGGGTCGACCAGACCACCCGCGCGGTCCGCGGGATCCGCACCGACTCGTACAACCGGAACGCCGCCTGCAGGTCGTGACCGCAGGCCTTGACCGCTTCGCCCAGGGTCACCGCGTCCTCCAGGGCCATGCAGGCGCCCTGGGCCAGGTACTGGCTCATCGGGTGGGCCGCGTCGCCGAGCAGCGTCGCGTGGCCCTGGCCCCAGCGCTCCACCGGCTCGCGGTCGGCGGTGGCCCAGCGGCGCCAGGAATCGGGAGTGTCCAGCAGCCGGGCCGGGCTCGGATGGATGCCCTGGAAGTAGGACAGCACTTCTTCCTTGCTGCCATCGCGCACGCCCCACTCTTCCGGCTCGCGGCTATGGAAGGTGACCACCAGGTTGTACTGCTGGCCGCCGCGCAGCGGGTAATGCACCAGGTGGCACCGCGGGCCGGCCCACAGCACCGGGGCGTTGACCCGCAGCTCTTCGGGCATCTGCCGTTGATCCACCACCGCGCGGTACACCACATGCCCGGTGACCCGCGGCGCATCGCCCAGCAGGTGGTCGCGCACCACCGACTTGACCCCGTCGCAGCCGACCACCGCGTCCGCCTCGTAGCGCTGGCCCTGCTGGTCGACCAGCACCACGCGCGATCCTTGCAGGTCCATGTGGCTGATCCGGGTCGAGGTCTTGAAGCTGATCAGCGGGTCCTGCTCCACCGCCTCGAGGATCGAGCGGTGGATGTCGGCGCGGTGAATCACCCCGTAGGGGTTGCCGAAACGTCGCTGGAACGCTGCGCCGACGTCGATGCGCAGCACCTCGCTGGCATCCACCGCATCCATCATCACGATGTGGTCGGTGTACACCGAACGCCGCCGCGCCGCCTCGCCGGCGCCCAGGGCATCCAGCGCGGCATAGGCGTTGGGCCCGAGCTGGATGCCGGCGCCGATCTCGCCGATCTGCGCGGCCTGCTCCAGCAGTTGCACGCGGATCCCCTGGCGCGTCAGGGCCAGCGCCGCGGCCAGGCCGCCGATGCCGCCGCCGACGATGATGATTTCTTGTTGTTGTTTTTTAGCGTGGTTCATTGCTGCTACCTCTGTGGAACGATGCGCTCGGGAAGAGCAATCAGGGGATGTAGTCCGGTTGCCGGTCCGGGGCGGCCTGCTGGAACGCCGGCTGCGCCAGGCAGTGCCGGTAGATCGCCAGGGTCAGCTCGCAGCGCTCCAGGTCGCAGCCCATGCGCAGCGCATTGGCCACCTGGGGCACCAGGCAGCAGTCGGCCAGGGTCGGCTGCTCGCCAAAGCAGAACGAGCCGTGGCCATGGCGTTGCAACAGGCTCTCCAGGGCCTCGATGCCTTGTTCCGCCCAGTGGCGGTACCACTGGTTCTTCTGCTCGACGCTCACCCCGAGCCGGTCGTGCAGATAGGCCAGCACCCGCAGGTTGTTGATCGGGTGGATGTCGCAGCCGATCAGCTGGGCGACTTCCAGCACCCGCGCCCGCGCCAGCGGCTCGCGGGGAATCAGGCGCACCGCGGGATGCAACTGGTCCAGGTAGTCGATGATCGCCAGCGACTGGCCGAGGCTGACCCCGTCGTCCGTCACCAGCAGCGGCACGCTGGCGCTGGGGTTGAGCGCGCGGTACTGCGCCGAGCGCTGCTCGCCGCCGCGCAGGTTGACCGGCACGCAATCGAACGCCAGGCCCTTGAGCGCCAGGGCGATACGTACCCGATACGACGTCGAACTGTTGAAGAAACTGTAAAGCTGCATGGTTGCGCTCCTGGCACATCGAACGGGAAATCAGGGCTGCGCCGGAGCTTCGACTGGCGCAGCCGGGGCCGGGCGATAACGGCGGCCCATGAGGTACATCGCGCCGGCGGCGATCAGCGCCGGCGCCATCAGCAGGCTGAAGATGTCGTTGAACCCCAACCCCAGGCTGAGCATCAGGCCGCCGCCCAGGGTCCCGGTCACCGAGCCGATACGCCCGACGCCATGGGCCCAGGCCACCCCGGTGGCGCGGCTGGCGGTGGGGTAGAAAGCCGAGGCCAGGGCGTTGGCGCCGACCTGGGTACCGCTGATGCAGGCGCCCATGCCGGCCACGCACAGCACCAGCGGGTAGAACGACTGGTAGTACTGGCCGATGGCCCAGAGGAACCCCGCGCCGCACACATAGGCCAGGGTCAGCACGCGCCAGGGGTCGAGGCGATCCATGGTGGCGCCCAGGCTCACCGCGCCGACCGTGCCGCCGATCTGGAACATCGCGCTGATCAGTGCCGCCTGGCTCAGGCTCAGGCCGGTGTCCTTGATCAGCAGCGGCAGCCAGTTGGTCATCAGGTAGATGATCAGCAGGCTCATGAAGAATGCCGTCCACAGCAGCAGGCTGCCGCGGCTCAGGGGTCCGCGCAGGATCTGGCGCACCGGCGACACCGCCGCGCCCCCCGCCACTCCCGCGTCGCCCAGGTCGAAGCGGCCGTTCCAGCCCGCGGGCAACGGCCCGATGCGCCGCAGGATGGCACCGACCCGCTGGTGCTGCCCGGGCTTGCGCACCACCAGGAAGCGCACCGACTCCGGCAACAGCCAGACCAGCACCGGCACCAGCAGCAACGGCAGCACCCCGCCCAGCAGCAATACGCTGCGCCAGCCATGCAGCGGCACCAGGTGCGCCGCGACCACCCCGCCCAGGGCCGAGCCCAGGGTGAAGCCGCAGAACATGCTGGTGACCATCAGCGAGCGGCGCCGTTGCGGGCAGTACTCGGACGTCAGGGTGATGGCGTTGGGCATCGCCCCGCCCAGCCCGAGGCCGGTGAGAAAACGCAGCACAGTGAGGCTTTCCAGGTTGCTGGCGAAGGCCGCGGCGACGCTCCAGCCACCGAAGAACAACACCGAGCCCAGCAACACGGTCTTGCGCCCCAGGCGGTCGGCCAGCGGCCCGGCGGCGAAGGCACCGAGCATCAGCCCGAGCAGCGCCGCGCCCAGCACCGGGTTGAGCTGGGCCGGGCTCAGCCCCCACTCCTCACGCAGGGCCGGGGCGATGAACCCCACCGCGGCGGTGTCCAGCCCGTCCAGCGCGGTGACCAGAAAGCACAACAGCAGAATCAGCCACTGGAACGGCGCCACCGGCTGCCGGTCAATGAAATCCTGTACATCCACACTGTTGTTGTTATCAGTGGAAGACATGCTCGAACTCCAGCGGCCAGGGCTGGCGCCCGGGCCGCATCAGCAAGGAAGGAAGGTTCAGATAACCCGCACGCGCAGCTCGCCCAGGGAGTCGATGCCCCCCAGCATCAGCTCGCCGGCCACCACCGGGCCGACGCCTTCGGGAGTGCCGGTCATGATCAGGTCGCCCGGTTGCAGCTCGAAGAAACGCGACAGGTAGGCAATGGTTTCCGGTACCGACCAGATCAGCTGGTCGATGTCGCTGCGTTGCTTGTCCTGCCCGTCGACCTGCAGCCAGATCGCCGCGTGTTCCAGGCCCGCCAGTTGCGCGGCCGGGGTCAGCGCGCCGATCGGCGCCGACTGGTCGAAGGCCTTGCCCAGTTCCCAGGGCCGGCCCATTTCCCGGGCCTTCATCTGCAGGTCGCGGCGGGTCATGTCCAGGCCCACCGCGTAGCCCCAGACGTGCTCGTTGGCCCGCTCCAGGGCGATGTCGCGCCCGCCCTTGCCGATGGCCACCACCAGCTCGATTTCATAGTGGTAGTTGGTGGTCTCGGCGGGATACGCCAGCTCCAGGGTCTGGCCGTTGCCGACCGGCACCACGGCGTCGGCCGGCTTGCAGAAGAAGAACGGCGGCTCGCGGTCCGGGTCGAAGCCCATCTCCCGGGCGTGGGCCGCGTAGTTGCGACCCACGCAGTAGACGCGGCGCACGGGAAAGCTCTGGTCGCTGCCATTGATCGGCAGCGCGGTAACGGCAGGCGGGGTAACGACGTAAGTCATGGTCGGCTCCAAAGTCTGGGCTGGAAGGTTCAAGGGGTCTGGCGGGATTCGCGCAGGATGCCCAGCGCTTGCTGCACCGGACGGTCGGAGAAGCTGAACAGCACGCACTCCTGCTCGCACTGGAAACGCACCGGCGCCCAGCTGGGCACCACGAACAGGTCGCGGGGTTCGAAGTCGAAGCGCTCGGCGCCGATGAACACGCTGCCCTGCCCCTCCACCACGCTGAACACGCTGGCATCGGTGGCGCGGTAGGTCTGGCCGCGAAAGCCGCGCGGCAGGATCTGCATGAAGGTGGCGATGGTCGGCATCGGCCAGCCGCCGGTGGCCGGGTTGACGTAGCGCAGCTTGACCCCGTCCCAGGGGTCGATCTGCTCCTGGCGCAGCAGCGTGTCCAGGGCCTCGCGGGTGCGGCTGTAGGGGTAGCTGAAGATCGGCGACGTGGACGATTCGACCCGGTGCCGCACCGGCAGCATGTTCATGCCGAAGCGCGCCAGGCTGTTGCCTTCCGGACGCAGGATCGGTTGCTCCGCGACCTCGTCGTTCTCGGCGAAGCCGGCATCGAAAAAACGCACCAGGGGAATGTCCAGGCCGTCGAGCCAGATCACCGGCTCGCCGCCGTCGGCCGCACCGGGGTTGCCGTGGTCATGCCAGGTCCAGGACGGGGTGATGATGAAGTCGCCCGGCTCCATGGTGGCGCGTTCGCCATTGACCGCGGTGAACGCGCCGCGGCCCTCGACCACGAAGCGCAGGGCCGACTGGCTGTGGCGGTGGCTGGGGGCGATCTCCCCGGGCAGGATCAGTTGCAGGCCGGCATACAGGCTCGACGTGATCGACGCCTGGCCACGCAGCGCCGGGTTCTCCAGGACCAGCACGCGGCGCACCGCCTCCTGTGCCGAGATCAGCCGCCCCGCCTCGCTCAGGTAGGGGCGCAATTCGCGGTAGCGCCACAGGGCGGCGACGCAGGCGCCGGCCGGTTCCCGGGGCACCAGGTTATGCAGTTGCTCCCACAGCGGGAACAGGTGGTGTTGATCGATGCGCTGGTAGAAGTCCGCGCGCAGCCCGTCGCTCTTGTTATTCATGGGGACACCCTTGCCGGTTGTGTGGCCTGATTATCGAACCGATACCTATGCATGAATAATGGTATTTATGGATCAACCCATACCCGAAAACACATGGCATCAGAAAGACAGCGGGTACTCGACTATGACCCGCCATTCGTCCAGGTCCGGCAGGTCCGCGCGCTGCACCGCGGCATCGGAACGCAGGGTGGCCTGGCGCACCCGCAGCGATAGGTCGCGCGCCGGCCCGCTCTGCACCACGTAGCGCAGCTCCAGGTCGCGCTCCCAGCGGCTGCCGTCGTCGATCGCCTGGAAGCGCTGATAGGCGCCGCCGGCGTACCCCGAACCGTCGATGCCGGCACTGCGCAGGTAGCGCCCCATCAGGCTCAGCCCGGGCACGCCGAACTCGGCCAGGCTCAGGTCATAGCGCAGTTGCCAGGAACGCTCGTTGGGCAGGTTGAAGTCGGCGTTCTGCGACTTGTTGGCGAGAAAACCGATGGCATCGCCGGGCATGGCGCCGAACCCCAGGTAGTCGAACGGCTCGTCGCCCTCGATCACCTGCCGGGCCAGGGTCAGCTTGTGCGGGCCGAAGGCGTACGCGAGGCTGGCCGACCAGGCGCGGTTGTCGATCGGCCCGGCCAGGGCCTTGCCACTGTCGCGGGTGCGATAGCCGGTCAGGGCCAGGCTCAGCGTATGGCGCGCGTCGATCGGCCAGCGATAGTCGGCGCTGACGAAATGCTGCTGCCACAGGTCCTGGTAGTCCGCGCTGAACGCGCCGAGCTTGAGCCGCGGCGTGGCCTGGTAGAAACCGCCGAGGTAATCCACCTGGCGCACGTCCAGGCGCGCGTAGAAAGCGCTGAGCGGGCCGTCGCGGTTGGTCGAGTCGACGCCGTTGCCGGAGGTGAAATGCCCTGCGTCCAGGCTCAGCCCGGGCCACTCGCCGCTGAGCAGTTGCAGGCCCTGGGCGGACGATGGCAACAGCCGCGCCGTGGCCATGGCGAACACCGGGTTGCTGGGCATCAGGTCGCCGTACTTGAGCTCGGTGGCCGACCAGCGCAGCTTCAGCGCACCGCCTGCCTCGGCCCACTGCCGCTGCGGATCGCCGTGGCTGTCGGTGGGCATCAGCATTAGCGGCGAGCGCCGGCGGCTGCCATCGAGCCGCAGGCCGAGCATGCCGAACGCATCCACCCCGACGCCGACGTCGCCCTGGGTGTAGCCGGAGCGTAAGTCGAGGATGAAGCCCTGGGCCCATTCCTCGCGCACATTGGCGGGCCCCAGGTCACTGCGGAAATCGCGATTGAAGTAGAAGTTGCGGCTGGTCAGCCTGAGGTGGCTGTCTTCGATCAGGCCGGCCGCGGTGGCCTGGTCCTGAGCCTGGAGCAGCGCGCTGGCGCCCAGCAGCGACACGCCCAGGACGGTAGTCGGGTAAGGCATTGGCATGGCGGTTACACCCTGTCTTGTTGGAATTGTTCAGGTGGTGCGGGGCGATTATTCCGGGCTCATGCATATGCGAATAATGCTATTTTCTGATCAACCCATACATCTAGAGGTATACCCATGGCCGCCGACTGGACCCGCCGCCTGCGCATGCAGCACCTGCAATTGCTGGTCAGCCTGGAAGAGACCGGCAGCGTCAGCGAGGCGGCGCGGGTCACCTTCAGCACCCAGCCGGCGCTGTCGAAATGGCTCAAGGAACTGGAAGACGACGTCGGCGCGCCGCTGTTCGAGCGCCATGCCCGGGGCCTCAAGCCCACGCTCCAGGGCCTGATGCTGCTGGGGCATGCGCGCCGGGTATTAAGCGAGATGGACCGCGCCCAGCAGAACCTCGCCGCGCTGCAAGATGGCAGCTCCTACCGGGTGGCCATCGGCACCTCGCCGGCCTCGGCGCCGAACCTGGTGCCGGCGGCGATCATGAAGTTCCTCGAAGGCCACCCCCGGGCCCAGGTCGAACTGCACGAAGGCACCATGAACCACCTGCTCGACCGCCTGGAGCTGGGGCAACTGGACCTGGTGGTGGGCCGCCTGGACAACTACGCGCCGCGCAGCAACCTGCACAGCGAACTGCTCTATGACGAAGCCATGCGGGTAATCTGCCGCCCCGGCCATCCGCTGACCGAGCGCGAACATCTGGACTGGCCGGACCTGCGCGGCTACGACTGGATCGTCTGGCCCCAGGGCACGCCGATCCGCAGCAAGCTGGACATGGCCCTGACCAGCGTCGGCCAGGGGCCGCTGCCCTATCGCATCGAGTCCTCGTCGCTGATCGGCAACCTGTGGCTGCTGCAATACAGCGACATGCTGTCGATCGCTTCCGAGCGTGTGGCCGAGCACTTCACCCGGCGCAAGCTGGTGGTGCCGCTGGCGTTCGAGCTGAACGCGATCGGCTCGCTGGGCATGTGCTGGCGCGACGAACCGCATCCCGACCCGAGCCTGCCGGCGCTGCTGACCAGCCTGCGCTTCGCCGCCGAGCGCCAGTCATCGGACTACGCGGTGCCGCCCGCGACCCAGGGCTTGGACTAGCCGGCGCGGGGCGTCATGGCCTGCGCCGAGCCGCCCGCTGGCGCCGCCCGTTACCAGGACAACGCCTGGGCAATCCGGCTGGCCTCGGCCTCGGTCTGGCCCGTGCGCAGCAGCGGTGCCCGCAGCAACGCGCGCTGGTCCTGGCGATCCACGACCCAGAACGCCATGCCGGTCGGCGTTGGCCGTTGGGCACCGGTGAGCGGGTCCACATCGGCCTCGGTGTCGTCCCCTGTCCGCCCGGTGACCTCGAACAGCCATTTGCGGCCGACGGCCGATGCGGCCTCGGGCCCGGTCGATTGGGGCACGAACGTGGCCTTGCGCAAACGTCCGGCCTGCAGGTGCAGCGTGTCGGCCATGAAGCGCCGCAGCGTCGACTCGAGCTCATCGTCGGCAGACACCTTCAGGCCCGCGCTCAGGCCCAACTGCCCGCCGGTCTGCACATTCTCGTAGTAGAAACGATTGGCGGCGCCATAGCTCAGGCGATAGGTGCCCACGCGCATCGGCAACTGCATGCCCGTCGCCCTGTTGACCAGGGCATCCGTGCCTTCGGGCATCTGCCATCCCCACAGGGCATCGCTGTATTGCCACTCGAGGAAGGCCCTGTTCAAGGCGACGGCCTCGCGGTTGCGGCCCTGGCGGTAGGCAATATCGGCGGCGTGGTCCAGCGCCGTCTGGTAGAGCCCGCCATCGGGATCGCCACCGTTGTACCGCCAGGCAGAAAGCGCCCGTTCCAGCGAGCGACGGGCGTCCTCCAAGGCCCCGCGCCGGTACTGTGATACACCGACAACGGTATTCAGGCGGGCGACTTCCAGGGCAAAGAACCCGTCGGGCAGCGCCTGTTCCGCCAACTCGCCGGCCTCGCGCCAGCCCCCGGGCATCGCCCACAGCCGATCGATTTCCCGGTCCTGCTCGGCCAGGGTGCGCTCCCGGAACAACGGATGCTCGCCCTGCCAGCGCAGCGTGGCGAACAAGGTGCCGAGCTGCTCCCGGGCCCGGGCCTCGTCCTGCACGTTGAACTCGACGGTCGCCTGCAGGCGCCAGTCGCCGTTGAGTGCGGTCCAGATCCCTTTGAAAACCGCCTCGCCCTCGTCCTCCCACTGCGCTCCGCCCTTTGTCGACATCAGGCCGTCGAAAGGCAGGTCCGGCATCGCCGACACCCGTGCCTGATTGTCCGGCGTTCCGTGATAGCGATTGAGTACCTCCCGGCGCTGGGTCGCATCGCGTGCGCGCTGGGTTTCGTCGTAATACACCGTGATCTCGGCGCTGAGCGGACCGTTCGCCAGCGCCTGGGTATAGCGCACGCGAGCGCTGGCGTCGCGCTTGGCGGCCGGTTCGAACTGCGTCAGCTTCCACTGCCCCACCAGCAGCGGCAGCGCCAGGCCGGCAAGCTCATAGCGCAAACGCGGCTCGTCCGGTGCCAGGCGCCAGAGCCCGGCATAGGGATTGGCCAACGTGAAGAGTTTTTCCTGCAGGCGGGTCACCTGCGCCCGTTCACCTGCCAGCATGCTCGCCTCGATGGCCACACCCAGCAGCCCGACGCCGTGGTAGTCGCGAATACTGCTCGCCGGCGCCTGGGCGGCCGACGCGGCTTGATACGCCAGCTGCTCTTCGGCGGCGGCACGGGCTTCGGCGTATTTCCCCTGTTTGAACAGCACGTTCACTAGCAGGGTGCCGCCCTCCAGCATCGCGCGGATGCCGTTGACGCCCTCCTTGCGGCCGGCCTCCATCGCCACCCGCGCCGCGACCGCGGCCTCTGCGAGGGACTGCTCGCGCTCCAGGCCCTGGGCCTTGAGCAAGAGAATGTAGGACGTCTCCTGCTTCGACTGCGCAGCCCAGGCGGTGCTGCACAGTGACAACACCAGGGCCACCCAGAACGAACCGTATCGATTTCGCTGTCGGCGCGTCACGCCAGTTCCCTGGACAGACGCCATACAGGTGCGACTCATTGTTCAACTTCTCCATAAGACAGGGCTGCTTGAGCCGTTCACTCTTCCTGATCAAGGGGGCCTTGACGCTACTGGCCGGCGGCTCCCGAACCCGACTCGAACAGCCCGACCTGCTTGCCCGCCCCACGAGCGGACGCAACTCTATCTTTTCTTGCCGCCAGGCGCCCGCATTCCGCTGCCGGGCAAGCGCCTTTTGTTCAACCCATCGAGCACAGCAGCCCGAACAACCGATCTGCATCGCTGCCAAAACACCACGAAATCATCTGCCGAAACCCCGCCTCCGTAGCCGCTGCCGAGCCCCAGCGAGGCTGCGATCGAGGCCGAAGGACTCGCCAACCAAACACCGCGTTTTTCCAGATTCAACGCGGCGCCAGGCTTGGCGGCCCTGCGGGCCGATCGCAGCCTCGCCAGGGCTCGGCAGCGGCTACACAAAGCCTGTCGGTCGGAAGAACCGATTTGCATCGATGCCAAAAACACCACGAAATCACCTGCCGAAACGCCGCCTCCGTAGCCGCTGCCGAGCACCAGCGAGGCTGCGATCGAGGCCGAAGGACTCGCCAACCGAACACCGCATTTTTCCAGGTTCAACGCGGCGCCAGGCTTGGCGGCCCTACGGGCCGATCGCAGCCTCGCCAGGGCTCGGCAGCTGCTACACACAGCCTGTCGGCCGGAACAACCGATCTGCATCGATGCAAAAAAACACCGCAAGTCCACCTGCCTGAAAATCGCTCCCGTAGCCGCTGCCGAGCACCAGCGAGGCTGCGATCGAGGCCGCAGGACTCGCCAACCGAACACCGCGTTTTTCCAGGTTCAACGCGACGCCAGGCTTGGCGGCCCTGCGGCCCGATCGCAGCCTCGCCAGGGCTCGGCAGCGGCTACACACAGCCTCTCTCGGTCGGAAGAACCGATCTGCATCGATGCAAAAAAACACCGCAAGTCCACCTGCCTGAAAACCGCTCCCGTAGCCGCTGCCGAGCCCCGGCGAGGCTGCGATCGAGGCCGAAGGACTCGCCAACCAAACACCGCGTTTTTCCAGATTCAACGCAGTGCCAGGCTTGGCGGCCCTGTCGGGCCGATCGCAGCCTCGCCAGGGCTCGGCAGCGGCTACGGGCCGTGCATGATTTGGGCATTTCGTCGGCCGTTGTAGGAGCGAGGCTTGCCCGCGAGGGTCGTCACACGATGGCGTGAGCAGCCCGCTATTTGAGCCGCAAGCGCCGGGCCAGTTTGTGCAGGTTGCTGGGATCGACTTCCAGCAGTCGCGCGGCGCGGGCCCAGTTGTCGCGGCAGCGGCTCAGGGCCAGGCGGATCTTCTGCCGCTGGCAGTCGTCGACGGCTTCGCTCAGGGGTTGGAACGGTCCTTCGTCGTCCACCGCGGCGGGCGGTTCGAGGGGCGGCGCGGTCTTGAGCGGGCTGTCGAGATCGAGCACCTGCGGCTCCAGGGTCAGGATCAGGCTGCGATTGCCACCGCGGCCGAGCTGCTTGAGCGCGGCGCGGCTGATCACGTGTTCCAGCTCGCGCACATTGCCCGGCCAGGGGTATTCCAGCACCGCCCGCTCCGCCGCCGGCGACAAGCGCAGGCCGCGCAGGCCCAGGCGAGTGCGATTGAGTTCGAGGAAATGCCCGGCCAGCACCAGCACGTCGGGGCCACGTTCGCGCAGCGGCGGAATCGGCACCGGGTACACCGACAGCCGGTGGTACAGGTCGGCGCGAAACAGCCCCTCACGGATGTTGTCCGGCAGGTGGCGGTTGGTCGCGGCGATGATACGCACATCCACCTGCAGCGGCTTGCCCGCCCCCAGGCGCTGGATCTCGCCGCTCTGCAGGGTGCGCAGCAACTTGGCCTGCACGCTCGGCGGCAGCTCGCCGACCTCGTCGAGAAACAGCGTGCCGCCGTTGGCCGCGTCGAAGCGCCCGGGCCGGTCGCAGGTGGCTCCGGAAAACGCGCCTTTGACATGGCCGAACAATTCGCTCTCGGCCAGGGATTCCGGCAACGCCGCGCAGTTGACGTGCACCAGCGGCTTGTCGGCGCGCCGGGACTGGCGGTGCAGGCGCCGGGCGAACAGCGCCTTGCCGACCCCGGTCTCGCCCTGCAGCAGCACCGGCAATTCGGCATCGGCGAGCACCTCCAGCTCGCGCAGCAACTGCTGCAAGGCCTCGCTCTGGCCGAGGATCTCGCCGTCCTCCAGCGGCGCCCGCGCATCCTGCGGGTCGCTGCGGGACAAGCGCAGGCCGCGGTTCTCCTGCTCCAGACGGGTCATCCGCACCGCGGCCTCGATCTGCCGGGTGCAGCGTTTGAGTTCGTCCCGGGCGCTGTCGTCGAAGGTCCCGGCCTGCAACGCGTCGAGGGTGATGGCGCCCCAGGCCTGCCCTTCCACAGACAGGCTCACGCCCATGCAATCGTGCACCGCCAGGGGTGCGCCGAGCGGGTCGTCGAGCAACCCGTCGTAAGGGTCCGGCAGGCGGCTGTCGGGCTCGAACCAAGTGGGCTCGCCGGACGCCATGATCGCCGCCAGGCGCGGATGCCGGGCGATCACGAAACGCCGTCCCAGGGCTTCGTGCACCAGGCCCACGGTCGCCACCGGCCGCAGGCTGTCGCCGTCCAGGCGCAGCAGGCACACCGCCCCGGCCTTGAAGTATTCCCGCAACGTCTGAACCAGGCGCTGCAAGCGCAGCGCATTGGGCAGCTCGACAATCAGGTCGGCCGCCAGACTTTCACGCAACATGGTTGTCATCACCCTTTGCGGTGCCATCGACCCTGGCGATTCAGGGCGATACGCACCACGTCAAAAATCAGTCCATTATTTTCAAACGGTTACATCTTACCTGGCGGATGCGACGCGCCAGCCCCGGCGCCTCAGCCGGGCCAATAGAACATCGCCTTGGCCAGGATCACGATCAGCAGCATGTGCCCGAGGACGCTGCGGCGGATCCAGCAGGCCCGGCGCGCCGTCAACCGCAGGCGCTTGAGCCAGTACGCCAGCAGCAGGTAGTGGCCGACGATGCTCAGCGCCAGCAGGATCTTCAGGCTCAGGAGCAGGCCGAAGCCGCTGCCCAGGGGCTGGCTCAACACCCCGCGGTGATGCCAGGCCAGGCCGAGACCCGCGCCGTACAGCAACAGCACCACGCCATGCAGGACCCTGCGCGAGCGTGCGGCGATGGCCTGGTCGGCCGCCACCTGCGCGCCGGTCGCCAGGTGCCGGCGCGCCGAGTGCCAGATGCACACCTCGAAGAACAGCGTGCCGACGAAGCCGATGGCCGCCAGCAGGTGGATGACCTGTAGCCAGGGATAGATCATTGTCCGTTTCCTTCTTCAGCCCGGATGCCCGTCGACCCGCGCCCGCAGCAGCATGGGCGCGTAACGCCAGGCGTACAGGGCGAAGGCCAGGGTCCAGCACAGCCCCGCCAGCCATAGCGCCGCCACCGGCCACCAGAGCACCAGCAGCACCCGGCTGAGGCAGGCCAGGTTGAGCAGGACGAACGCCAGGCTGATCCCCGTCGGCGGCTGCAAGGGCCGGCCGGTATGGCCCAGGCTGACCCGCGCGAGCATCGCCAGGATCAGCCCGGCCATGGCGCCGATGGTCAGGCCATGCACCGCCAGGCTGGGGTTCAGCGGCACGCCGAAATGCCACAGCGCCATGCCCAGGCACGCCAGCGCCAGCCAGCCGTAGGCCAGGTGCAGCGACCACAGCAGCGGTACGCGCCACAGGCCGCGGTCATGCCAGAGCCACAACCGCAACAGGTGTGCCCCCGCCAACAGCAGGAACAGCGCGCCGATTCCGCCATCGGCCGCCAGCGCCAACCCGCTGGCATAGGCCAGCGCCACCAGCGCCGAGCCCACCAGCACCAGGCGATCGAGCCACGGCCAGGGCACCACGGGCGCGGTCCGGCCGAGGCCGCGCTGGGTGAAGAACGGGATCACCCGGCCACCGATCAGGCCCATCATCGCGGCCACCAGCCACAGGCCGCTCAGCACGCCCTGGCGCTGCCAGCCTTCGTGGCCGGGCAGCAGGCCGGCCAGCGCGAGGCCGTCCGCCGCGGCCAGCAACAGCAGCACCAGGACAATCGGGTAGTTGCGACGCTGGCGCACCTTCCACAGCGTGGCGCCCATCACCCCAGCCAGCGCCAGGGGAAAAGCCAGTTCCAGCACCGCCAGCAGTGGCCAGGGTGCGTTGCCCAGCCAGGCCAGGCGCGCGGCCAGCCAGACCAGGGCCAGGGCCGCCAGCGGCTTGCCGCAAAGGCCCGGCTGGCCGGTCCAGGTCTGTACCGCGGTGAGCAGGAACCCGGCGATGATCGCCAGGCCAAAACCGAACAGCAGTTCGTGGCGGTGCCAGCCCAGCCAGCCTCCCGCCGGCTGCCAGTCGCCCAGGGTGCCGTGCAGCGCCGCCAGCCACAGCGGCACCACCAGCAAGGCCAGGACGCTACCGGCCAGGAAGAACGGGCGGAAGGCCAGGCGTAACAGCGGCACGATCGCCAGCGCCGCGTGACGGTCAACTACTTGCATGAAACCACTCCTGTTATCCGGCGCCCGGCGCAGTGAATCCCCGGGGCATCATCGACCATCTGCGGCCTGTTGCCTTTGTCGCAAATCAAGCTGGCCAGAAACCCGGGGCAATGCGGTGAGCCTGGTCGACTCAATCGTCTGGCCTGGCGACTGCTTCGCAGTCGATCGCAGCCTCGCTGGCGCTCGACAGCGGCTACACCCGCCCCCTGTAGCCGCTGCCGAGCCTACGGCGAGGCTGCGATCGAGGCCGCAGGACTCGCCAGGCGGACAGCGCCTTTTCCAATTCCTGCGCGGCGCCAGGTTTGGCAGCCCCGCAAACCCAGGCAATGCGGTGTGCCTGAACGACTCAAGCGTCTGGCCTGGCGACTGCTTCGCAGCCGATCGCAGCCTCGCTGGTGCTCGGCAGCGGCTACACCCGCCAATCCTGTAGCCGCTGTCGAGCCTTGGCGAGGCTGCGATCGAGGCCGCAGGACTCGCCAGGCGGACAGCGCCTTTTCCAATTCCTGCGCGGCGCCAGGTTTGGCAGCCCCGCAAACCCGGGCAACGCGGTGTGCCTGGTCGACTCAATCGTCTGGCCTGGCGACTGCTTCGCAGCCGATCGCAGCCTCGCTGGTGCTCGGCAGCGGCTACACCCGCCAATCCTGTAGCCGCTGCCGAGCCTTGGCGAGGCTGCGATCGAGGCCGCAGGACTCGCCAGGCGGACAGCGCAAACCCGGGCAACGCGCTGTGCCTGGCCAACTCAGTCGTCTGGCCCCGCGCCCGCTTCGCAGTCGGTCGCAGCCTCGCAGCGCCAGCCGCGACAGGTGGCCAGCTGGCCGAGGTCCAGTTGCTCCAGGTAGTGGTCGAGGCGCTCGGTATTCTGCGTGTACAGCTCGTCGAACTGGCTGATGGCGCCCAGCCCGAGCCCCACATGGTCGCAATAGCCGTGGCAGGTGAAACCCTGGCAATTGCGCCGCAGGCAACCGCGCTCCTGGGCCATCATCAGGTCGTCGTCGGGGCGCACGAACTGGCCCAGGCCGATGTACTGGTAACCCGCCCCCGGCAAGCGCTCGAAGCAGATCCGCCGCATCGCTTCCCTGGCGTCCCGGCCGCAGGCCTCCCGGCGACCGTCCGGCCCCGGGCGCCGGTAGCGCACGGGTGGCCGGGCACAGTCGAACACCTGCAGGCGGTCGGGCTCCAGCTCGATCAGGGTGTCCAGCTTCAGGGCGAAACTTTCCGCGGTCTGCCAGGCGTGGCCATACCCCAGGTCGACATTCACCGAGCGAAAGCCGAAGGTGCGCGCCGCATCGATCAGCGAATGCAGGAGCGCCAGGTTCTCACGGCAGGCCACCGTCCGTTGGCGGTCGGCGAGATCCGGCCCGCCGATGCTGACCCGGTTGAAACCCTGCTCGCGCAACAGGCCCATGGTCGCCCAGTCGGTGTGCTGCAGGTCGACGTCGATGCCGTAGTCGCCGCAATCGTGGTCGAGGAAATGGAAGCGCTGGCGCAGTTGCGTCATCAGCTGTTGCAGGTGCGCCGCGTGCGGAGTCGCGCCGCCCAGGTGGAACTGCTCGACCCGCTGCTCCGGCCCCAGGTGGCAGCCGATCATCTCGATCTCGCGGCTCAGCCGCCGCAGGTAGGCCTCGGCGGCGTGGCGCGCGTCTGTGGGTGTGCAGGAGCGGGCCGGGAACTGCACGTTCAAGGACAGCGGGCGGCGCCTCTGCCGGCTGCCGCGCAACGCCCGCAGCAGATCCAGGGAACCGATGCCGCCGTGAAAGCGCCGGGTGTCGGCATGGCAGTCGGGGTCGAGCACGCCTGGATCGCGTCGCACGACCGGCTCGCTGCGGTGCTGGAGTGGATCAGGCATGACGGGGCTCCGGGGGTGGCTGGGGGCTCAGTGTCCGGTGTTGCCGGCCAGGGCTCCTTGACCTGCATCAAACAGCGGCCCGGCGGCTCACCAACTCAGGTAGAACATGCCCTTGGCCAGCAACACGATCAGCACCATGTGGCCGAACAGGCTGGCGTGAATGGCGTGCGAATAGCGGGCATTCATCCGCCCGCTCCTGAACAGCAGCATGGCCACCAGGAAATGCCCGAGCACACTGGCGGCCAGGAGGATTTTCAGCAGCAGCAAGGTGCCGAAGGACGACGCCAGAGGCGCCGCCAGCAACGGCAGGTAACGCAGCCAGAGCATGCCCAGCCCGGCGCCGAACAGCACCAGCAGCACCCAGGGCATCAGCCGCCGGGCCCGCCGGGCGATGCCCTGTTCGAGCAGCACCCGCAATCTGGCCGGCAGTTGCCGGCGGATGTGTTGCAGGAACAGCACTTCGAAGAACACCGTGCCGATGAACACCAGCGCGGCGAACAGATGCAGCGTGAGCAACAGTGGGTAGAGCATGCGCGCCCGGCCTCGGCAGCCATTGATGGAATGCGAGACTAGCGCCGCCGCCCGCTGCCGCGCTTGATGCCCATCAACAAACACGCACACCCGCCGCGCCAGTTTCCCGCGCGGCCCCGGCGCAGGTAGCATGGCGGCACCTCGACAGCCCGCCCCCAGGAAACAGCAATGACCACCCTCATGGACCCCACCTTGCACGGAACCGGCAGGATCACCCGAGCCTTCTTCAACCCGACGGGGGATATCGCCGCCGTGGTCTCGGAGTTTCCTGCGCTGGTCAATCCGCCCGCGCGGGCGACGTATGGCGGGGCGGCGCTGCGTTATCGGGTCGGCTTGTACCGCCGTGGCAACCCGGTGCCCTTCGCCGTCTTCGACGAGGCGTGCCTACCGATCAACGACCTGGGGTTCCACCCTTCCCAGCCCCGGCTGGTGATCGGCACCGGCACGTACGACGGCGGCTATATGTTCGAAGGCGAACTGCTGGTCTGGGACTGGCAGAGCGGCCAGCACCGCCAGCCTTATGCCGATATTCCCGAAGTGGTGCGCTGCCGCTACGACGCCAGCGGCGAGCGGATCGAAGCCTGGGTCCGCCCCTGGAACGAGGAATGGGACGGGCTGGACGACAGCGACTGGACCAGCATCATCAGCACCCTGTTCCGCGTCCACAGCGACGACGGCGCGGCAGCCTGGGCCGGTGCCGAACCGGCGGTGCTGGAGCTGGACCCGCAGGCGATCTTCCATCACCCGCCGCCACCGCCGGCCGATGGCGCCGCCACTCTCCTGGCCGAGTGGCTGGGAGTGCCGGCGCTGGAATGGCGCGGCGCCATCGGCGATATCGCCTGGCTCGACGCCCAGCGGATCGGCGTGGTCCATGACCAATGCCTGCTGGAGATCTACAGCAGCGCTGGCCACCGGCTCGCGCACTACCAGCCCGAGGCCGGGGCCGGCAGCGGCCATGGCGTGGAGATCCTGCGCGGGGCCGGTGTCCATGTGCATGGGGTGCGGATCGACGCCCAGGCCTATAGCCGCAATTCCTGCCTGTACCGGCTGACGGAGCACGGCCTGGTCCTGGTGCAGGACTACGACGACGAATACACCTTCAGCGCCTCCCGCGACGGCCACCTGCTGGGGCGCCGCAACCGCCTGCGCCATCGCGAGTCGAAGGCCGGCGACCTGCTGCTGGGGCCCGACGGCGACAGTGTGTGCGGCATCGACCTGGGCCACTACGACTGCTTCAACCACTACCTCGGCATCAGCGGCGCCCCGCAGCTGTTCGCGCTCCAGGGCACGCCCGCCAGTTCCCACGAACACAAGTACCTGTGCCGGGTGCAGCCCGACGGCGCGGTGCACAGGCTGTGGCCGCTGCTCAAGCCGGACCGCACCCCGGCCAGCCATGCCATGGAATGCCGCGGCGGTTATCTGGAGGATGCGCTGGGCGCCGGCGTGGTCATCGCCGGGCAACACTACAGTCCGTCCATCAGCGAGCCGTACCGGGGCTTCATCTATCGCCGCCAGTTGCAGCGCGGCGAGGAGCTGTGGCGCCACCCCACGTCGGCCTCGCCCAGCTCGATCGTCCATCTGCCTGAAACCGACTGGGTGGCGGCGGCCTTGCTCGATGGCAGCCTGATGCTGATCGACGCCCGCAGCGGCCAACTGCGGCTCAAGGCCAAGGTGCGTCTCGACGGCTGGCCGACGCAGATCCGCGCGATGGATGCCCGCAACGGGCGGCTGGCGCTGGGCACGGTGGAGGGGCGCATCGTCGTGCGACACATCGACGAACTGCTGGCCGCGGGCGATGCCGCTCCCTGGCTCGATCTCGCCTGAGATGACCACGGCGTGCTTGCTCGGGGCGGCAAGGGAGTCACGCCGCCCGCCCCGCCAAACGCTCGAGCACGCCGGTTAATCGCGGCTTAATCCACGCCGCCAAAAGTATCCCCGCCGGTCCTTTCCCGGTCCCCTGCCGAACCTGCCGCCTTTCCACCTTGCCCCCCCTTCGATGGACGGCCATTGAGGGTGGGTGCCTGAAAAAAACGGACTCATCATGAACTACACAGCAACGGCAAAATGGTTTCACTGGTCGATGGCGCTGATCTGGCTGGGCGCCTTCGCCCTGGGCATGGTCGCGGTGTACGCCCGCGAGTTGTTCAACAGCGAGCATCAGTTGACCTACCTGCACAAGGCCCTGGCCAGTTCCCTGTTGTTTCTGCTTCCGCTGCGGATCTATTGGCGCCTGACCCACCCCACGCCACGGCTGCCGCAGAGCATGTCGCCCCTCGCCCAAAACCTTGCCCGGTACGCCCACTGGGCCCTGTACGCCGCGGCCCTGGTGGCCCTGCCCGTTTCCGGCTGGTTCTGGAGCTCGGTGGCCGGCAAGCCGATCATGGTCCTCGGGCTGTTCCAGTTGCCGCCGCTCAGGGCCCCGGACCAGGGCCTGTACGACACCGCCAAGGCGATACACGTCTACACCTCGTGGTTCTGCGGCGCGCTGGTCGGCGCGCACCTGCTGGCGGCGCTGAAACATCACTTCGTCGACAAGGACGCCGTGCTGCGCCAGATGCTGCCGCAGAAGGATTCGCGCGCTTAAAGCCCCACGTCCCGGCCGGACGGCGGTGACTCGCCAAGGCGGCGCTCTGTCCCAACATCGACAGCAGCGATTCGATGCCCGGTGCCATGGCGCACCCGGGCCTCGAGCGCCAGCGCCAACAACAATTCCAACACGGCCAGACCCGCATGCATCCGCAACGACAAAGCTTGCACAACGAGCTTCACGCACGCCCCTCCCTGTATTTCGACGAACCGGCCCAGGTGTTCCACCTGGCTTTCCTCGGCGCCGGCCCGGCGTGCCACGCGCTGTTGCAGCGCTGCTGCCCCGGACCGTTCGACCCGCATGCCGCCCAGGGCATTACCCAGCTGGACGGCCACCCGCTGAAATGGGAACGTCACGCCGAGTTCTTCACCCTGACCCTGGTGGTCGCCGCGCCCGACGCCGAACCGTCCTGGACCGCGCTGCCGGCGATCCTGGAAGACCGGATCGAGGCGCTACGCCCACAGTTGATCAACTCGGTGCAGATCCTGGTCCGTGGCGAAGCCGGCCTGGATCTCGCCCGCTATGGTTTCAAGGACCCCTGCGGCTCTGCCGTGGGCGGTGGCGACGCGGCGGTCTGGAGCGACTTTCGGCTCGACGAGGACGGCAGCAATCGCCTGCTGTTCATCAACCGGCGCCTCAACGCCTACCGCCAGGGACGGATGATCCGCCGCCTGCTGGAGATCGAGACCTACCGGATGATGGCCTCGCTGTCCTTGACCACCGCCAAGGAGCTGAGCGTGCAGCTGGATGCCTTCGACAAGACCCTGGTCGGCCTCTCCGAGCGTAACGCCGAGGCCGGCAGCGGCGATGCCAGGGCCCTGCTGGCGGACATCTCCAGCCTCTCGGCGCAGGTCGTCAGTTGCACCGCGAAGAGCCGCCATCGCTTCAGCGCCATCCAGGCCTACGCGCAACTGGTGTTCGAGCGCCTGGGCGAACTGCGCGAAAACCACCTCGGCGACTGCCAGCGCCTGGGGGTATTCATCGAACGGCGCTTCAAGCCGACGGTGCGCTACTGCGCCGCCACCGAACAGCGCCTGGAGCACCTGGCCAAAAGCGTGGCCAACCTGGGCGACCTGCTGCAGGCCCGGGTGCAGGTGGAAATGGAAGAGCAGAACGCGGAAATTCTCAACAGCCTGAACGCCCGCGCCGATGCCCAGATCAAGATCCAGCGGGCGGTGGAAGGCCTGTCGATCATTGCCATCACCTACTACCTGCTGAACCTGCTGAAGCTGGTTTATTCCGGCGTCCACCTGCTCGGCGTCGACATCGACCCGCGGCAGGCAATGCTGGGCATGGCGCCCCTGGCTCTGGCGATCCTGGCGCTGATCCTGCTCAGGATCAGGCAGGCCAAGGCGCACTGACGCGCCGCACCGGCGTTCAAAGGTAAGAGAGGATGAAGGTCAGCGCGCCATCGGCCTTGCCGCCCGTGACGTTGCCTTCGACCTGGATGTAGCGGGCGGCCAGCGGGATCGATTTGGCTCCGCCTTGCGCCGTCCCCAGGGCCTGGCGCTGGCCCAGCGGGATGGGCTGGGGGGTTGCCGTGGAGGCATCGAGGACCTGGATGCCCACGCCCTTCGCCGCCTGCGGCGAGGGCGACAGGCGGAAGGTGCCCGGGTAGCCGTTGACCTGCGAGGAGTCGTCGAACGTCAGGTTGACCCGGGTGCCCGCATCGCACCGCAAATCGATCGAAAAGTTCTTCTGCGGCGTGCCGCTGCCCGGACCATGGAAAGCGCCGATGTCGACCCGCCCCATCTTGACCGCGATCGTGTTGTTGACCAGGGAACAGGAAGCGACCGCGACATTCACCAGCGGGAACGCGAAGCTGTTCAGCTTCTGCTCATACATACCGCCCAAAGCGGAGTTGGGCCGGGTCATGACCGAGAACTCCGGAAAGCGGAAGCTGGCGCCCGTTATGGTGCCTAGCTTGATCAGGTCGAAGGTGTGCTGAAACATGTAGTACTTCTCCCCGCCCAGGTAGGGAAAACCCACCCCGTACTCTGGCGAAGCGCTGTTGAGGCTGGTGCTGCTGAACAGGTACTGGCCGTTGGGGCCGCCCACGTTCCAGCGCAGGCCCACGCCGTTGACCGCCGTCAGGAATGCCCCGCTGCTGGTGGCGACCATCTGGTTGGAAGGCGACTTGAAGTACTGCGCCATGCCCCCGGTGGGAAAGAACAGGTTGTTGCAGCTCATGCCGGTTTTGACTTCCACCGAGGCGAGCACGCCACCGACGGGAAGGTCCCGTTGCGCGGTTATCGAAGCCGGCAGCGGCACGCTGACGACAGAGGGGCCGACAGGCCGACAGACATCAAAAAGGCCCGCCATCGAGGGTTGGGAATACACACTGCCCGCGCTCAGGAACAGCACTACTGCCTTATCGAATCGACGCACGTTCAACAGGACGCCCCGCACACTAATAATTATTCGAGGGGCGGATTTTTACTGATAGTTCCTGCGGTTGATATCGGATCTATCCGAAAGAAATCTTCATTTTTCGCAATCTTAAAAAGTGCCTTGACGCCATTTTCCGGACTGGCGGCGATGCCTCGCCGCGTCCGGGAACGCCCGGGCCAGACAGCTCGCCGCTGCCTTCCCGGTGCCCACGCGCCAGGGCCGGTGCCGGGCGGCGCTAACCGCCGACCGGCGTCCCGCCCGGTTTCCTACCAGTTGTAGGCCACCTTGGCGTAGTAGAACGCCCCGCTGTAGCCGTAGGGCGAAAAGGTGCTGTACGCCAGGTTGCCGCCGCTGGAGGCATAGGCATTGAGCTTCTCCGGGTACTGGTCGGTGACGTTGTCGCCCCCCAGGGTGAACAGCCAGTTCTTGAGCTTGTAGTCGACCGCCAGGTCCAGCAGCCAGGCAGCGCTGAAGGTCTGGTCGTTGACCTTGTCGGCCTGGTAGCTGGTGTACTCGCCATAGCGCACCAGGTTGGTGTGCAGCGCCCAGTTGCCGTACTCGAAGTCGTTGGCCAGGCTCAGCTTGTGCTGGGGCGTGGTGTCGCCCAAGAGGCCGATGCGCTCGCGCCGGTCGACCCGCACCAGGTTGACGCCCAGCTGGTCGAGGATCGCCGGGTTGGCTTTCACGTCGGTGACTTTGGTGTGGTTGTAGTTGTAGCCCACCGTGCTGTCCCAGCGGATGCCGTTGTCCAGTTGGTAGCGGTAGTGGGCGACCAGGTCGACGCCGTCGGTGCTGGTGTCGGTGGCATTGGTGAAGTAGCGCGCGCTGGTGTAGTTGATGTTGCCGACGCCGTTGGCCTTGAGGTAGTCGATGGCGTTGTTGTTGAGCACCAGGTTGGACGACAGCGACACCCGGTCGCGGATATCGATGCGATACAGGTCCAGGGTCAGGGTCAGGTTGTCCAGCGGCTCCAGCACCAGGCCCAGGCTGTAGTTGCGCGACTTCTCCGCCTTCAGGTCTTGCGCCCCCAGCAGCCTGGCCACCTGGCTGTCCGCGGCGAAGGTGCCGGCCTCCTGGACGGTGTTGCCGATCAGCTGCGACGAGGTGTAGGTGAAGTTCTGCTGCGCCAGGGACGGCGCGCGAAAGCCCGTGGATACGCTGCCGCGCAGGGCCACCTGCGGGGTGAAGTCATAGCGTGCCGACAGCGAGCCGCTGACGTTGGAACCGAAGTCGCTGTAGTCCTCGTGGCGCACCGCCGCCGACACCGCCAGTTGCTCGGTGAAGTTCGTCTCCAGGTCCAGGTACTGGGCGAAGTTATGCCGCGAGAAACTGCCGGCGTCGGACGCGCGAAAGCCGCCAAGCCCGGAACTGCCGGTCTGGTAGTAGGACTCGGGCTGCCCGGCCTCGATCTGATAGCCCTGGCGCAGGTACTCGGTGCCGAACGCCACGGACACCGGGTACGGCAGCCAGCCCAGGCTGAACTCCCGGGACAGGTCCAGGCTCAGTTGCCGCTGGTCGTTGGTCAGGGTGCCGTTATCGAACGCATGCGGCGATGCCAGGCCCAGCGAAGTGTTGAGGGTCTTGGTGCGCAGCTCGTAGGTGTTCTTGCCGTAGTTGGCCGACAGGTCGTAGTGCCAGTTGTCCGGCAGCTCGCCCCGCAGGCCGAGCACCAGGCTGGTGTCTTGCAGGGTGCCGTTGATCAGCGGCAGGTAACCGTTGGGGTGCAGCGCCGGGATATTGTTCGAGGCATTGCTGGCCCGGTAGAACGCCGCGGTTTCGCCGCGGCGCTTGCTGTAGCCGCCAAAGCCGTACAGCTCGGCGGCGTCGTTGAAGCTGTAGGCGCTGTTGAACTGGAACTTGCCCTCCTCGGTCTCCGGCTCGCCCTGGCGGAACACATGCTGGCCGTAGGTGGTGGAGCCGATGCTGGCGGCCCGGTAGTCCTTGCCGGCGCGGTCGGTGTAGTCGTTGTTCGCGCCCTCGCCGGAGAGGCTGACAAACCCGTTGTCCCCCAGGGCGAAGCCGCTGTTGCCGGCGACCTGGCGCTGGATGCCGTCGCCCTGCTTGTATTGCCCGTACTTGGTGGCGATCGAACCGCCGTGATCGGCGCTCTTGAGGATGATGTTGATCACCCCGGCGATGGCGTCCGAGCCATAGCGCGCCGAAGCGCCGTCGCGCAGCACTTCGATATGGTCGATGGCCGACAGCGGGATCGCGTTCAGGTCCGCCGGTGCCGAGCCCCGCCCGACCGCCCCGCCGAGGTTGACGAAGGCCGAAGTGTGCCGGCGCTTGCCATCGACCAGTACCAGCACCTGGTCCGGCGACAGGCCGCGCAGTTGCGCCGGCCGGGTCAGTTCGGCGCCGTCCACCAGGCTCGGGCGCGGGAAGTTGATCGACGGGATCAACTTGGCCAGCACCGTGGCCAGCTCGCTGGAACCCGAACTGCGCAGGCTCTCGCCGGAAATCACATCGATGGGCGACAGCGAAGCGCTGGCCGTGCGTTCCTGGGCCCGGGTGCCGGTGACGATCACCGTATCGAGCCGGGCCGTCGGGCTGTCTTCGACGGCCTGGACGCCGCCGCTGCAGAGCAGCGCGCCCAGCGCATTGGCCGAGACGATGGCCGTGGACAGAAGGTGTCGTGTGTAGCTCCCCATACCGCTCTCCTTGACTGCACATCCAGGCACTGCCTGGTGTTTTGGACGAGCGATCCGTGCGGCGGACGGTGGCGGTCATCGATTCCGTTTGAAAAGGGCTCCAGTGGTCCGGCGCATATAATCTAATGCGCTATGCAGATAATTTTTAAATACCGATATCGAATAACTGAAAGCATAAGCCGGGTCGCCGTCCCCGCCGACACTTCGTCAATAACGAACCCAGGATCAGGAATAATCGATTTTTCTTCCGCCCACGCTCGCCGCTAGCATGACCCGTCGCCTCCAGCACCAGCCCCGAGCGGGAGAACAGCATGCAGCCTGTGAACATCGGCGAACCCTGGATGTGGTCCGCCTTCATCGTCTTCGTCCTGGCCATGCTCGCCGTGGACCTGTTTGTCTTCGGCGGGCGCAAGGCCCATCGCGTGTCGGTGCGCGAAGCCTTGTGCTGGGTGATTGCCTGGTGCGCGCTGGCGCTGGCCTTCGCCGGATTGCTCTGGTGGTACCTGCAGGGCGAGTTCGGGCCCGCGATCGCGCAGCGCAAGACCCTGGAATTTCTCACCGGCTATCTGATCGAGCAGTCGCTGTCGATCGACAACATGTTCATCTTCGTGATGATTTTCGGCTACTTCGCCGTACCGCCGGAATTGCAGCGCCGGGTGCTGCTGTACGGGGTCCTGGGGGCGATCGTGATGCGCGGGGTAATGATCTTCGCCGGCGTGTGGCTGGTGTCGCAGTTCGCCTGGCTGCTGTATGCGTTCGGCGTGTTCCTGATCGTCACCGGGGTCAAGATGCTGCTGTTCGCCCAGCAGCAGCCCGACCTGGCCAACAACCCCTTGCTGCGCTGGGTACGGGGCCACCTGCGGATCACCGAAGGGTTCCACGGCGAGCGTTTTTTCGTCCGCCAAGCCGGCCGGCGCTGGGCCACGCCGATGTTCCTGGTGCTGGTGCTGATCGAGGCCAGCGACCTGATGTTCGCGGTCGACAGCATCCCGGCGATCTTCGCCATCACCACCGACCCGTTCATCGTGTTCACCTCGAACATCTTCGCGATCATGGGCCTGCGCGCCCTGTATTTCCTGCTGGCCGACATGGCCGACCGCTTCCACCTGCTCAAGTACGGCCTGGCGATCGTGCTGGTGTTCATCGGCGGCAAGATGACGCTGATGCCCTGGTTCCACATGCCGGTGGAGTGGTCGCTGGCGATCGTCGGCGGGATCATCCTGGCTTCGGTGCTGCTGAGCCTGGCCAGCAGCCGGCCCGGCGCGCCCGACGAGCAGCGGACGCGCCCGCCCTAGCGACACCCGCGCGGCGCCGACCTGTTGGAGGCCGGCGCCCCGCCTGCTAACGTCAGTGCCATCCATCCTCCACCACCCCGGACCTCGCCATGCCCACTGCCGAATCCCTGCTCCTGCAAAGCTGGCACCACAACGCCCAGGCCTGGATCGAGGCGATCCGCAACGACGCCATCGCAAGCCGCGTCGAGGTCACCAACCAGGCGATCCTGCTGACGGTGCTGGGCCGCCAGCCCGGGCGGGTGCTCGATCTCGGCTGTGGCGAAGGCTGGCTGTTGCGGGCCCTGGCGCAGCGGGGTATCGAGGCGGTCGGGGTCGATGGCGACAGGACGCTGGTGCACGCGGCACGGGCGGCGGGCTCGCCCGAGGTGCACCTGGCCAGCTACGAGGAACTGACGGAGGCCGCGGTGGACATCGGCGACGGCTACGAGCTGATCTGCGCCAACTTCGCCCTGCTGCACCAGGACATCATCCCGCTGCTGGCCGCCATGAACGCCCTGCTCGCCCCTGGCGGCGCGCTGGCGATCCAGACCCTGCACCCCTGGGCCGCAGCCGCCGGCGATTACCAGGACGGCTGGCGCGAAGAAACCTTCGCCGGCTTCCAGGGCCAATGGCAGCCCATGCCCTGGTATTTCCGCACCCTCTCCAGCTGGCTCAATGCCCTGGACCTGGCCGGCTTTCGCCTCGCCGGCCTGCAGGAACCGCAGCACCCGCAAAGCGCGCTGCCGCAGTCGTTGCTGCTGGTGGCCGAGGCGCGGTGAGCTTCAGAGCGACAGGACAAAGCCGCGTTCGGCAGCGGCCTGCCGCTCCACGGATTCCGCCAGGAACCCGCTGCGGAGCAGGACCTTTTGCGAACCGATGTTTGCCGGGTAGACATACGCCACCAGCTGCCGCAGTTGCCAGCGCGTCCGGGCCTGCTCGATCAGGTGCCCCAACGCCCGGGTCGCCAACCCCTGGCCGCAGGCGCTGCGGGCGATCCGATAGCCGACTTCGGCAGAGCGCCGGGCGGCGTCGATGCCCTTCAGGTTGGCGCGACCGACAATCTTTCCATCGGCGTCTTCGATAACGAACGGATGCCAGGTGCCGCAGGCCAGGCCGGACAGATAAGCCTCGATGTGCTCGGCGACCCCTTGCACCGAGTAGAAGGCCGGTTCGCGGGCGTCGATTTGGGATTCGAACCACTCACGGTTATCGACTTCGAAGGCCAGCAAGGCGTCGACATCCGTACTGCTGAGCTCGCGAACGCTGAATGATTTCATCTCTCACCTCCTCTGTGATGTGGGCCGCGGGGCGGCAGGAAGCTTGGCAGCATGGCTTACCCCGGCGCAATCCCTGGGGCAGCCACCCGATGCCGTCATTCCGCTGTAGGAGCGAAGCTTGCTCGCGATGGTCGTTAACGATGACGCCTATTTACTGGATTAACGCGGCGCTCTTGAGTCCATCGCGAGCAAGCTTCGCTCCTACAGTTGTCCTCGGTATTTCAGGGGACAGAAAAACGCCGGGCGCAAGGCCCGGCGTCTGATCGACAGCGTGCAGCGTCAGGCCTTGGGCAGCGGCGCGTGCGCGGCGATCAGCCCCTGCTCGCGCAGTTCGCTCCAGAACGCGGCCGGAATCACCGCCTTGGAGGCCGCGAAGTCCTGGTCGGCATGCCGGGGACGGGTCGCCCCCGGAATCGCCGCGACCACCGCCGGATGGGCCAGGGAGAATTGCAGCGCCGCCGCCTTGATGTCGACGCCGTGACGGGCCGCCACTTCGTTCAGGCGCTGGACGCGGGCCCGCACCTCCGGGCTGGCCTTCTGGTACTCGTAGTGCTCGCCACCGGCAATCACCCCGGAGTTGTACGGGCCGCCGACGACGATCCCGACGTTTTGCGCCAGGGCGCTGGGCATTACGCGCTGCAGCGCACGCTCGTGGTCCAGCAGGCTGTAGCGACCGGCCATCAGGAAGCCGTCGGGACGGGCTTCTTCCAGGTCCAGGGTCAGCTCGATCGGCTCGACCCGGTTCACCCCCAGGCCCCAGGCCTTGATCACGCCTTCTTCGCGCAGGCGAGTGAGGACACGGAAGGCGCCGGTGCGGGCGATCTCGAACTGGCCCAGCCATTCGTCGCCGTAGAAGTCCTGGGCGATGTCGTGGATCCAGACGATGTCCAGGCGATCGGTGCCCAGGCGCTCGAGGCTGTCCTCGATGGAGCGCAGGGTGGCATCGGCGCTGTAGTCGTTGACGATACGGTTGCGGTTGCCGTGTTCGAACAAGCCGCTCTTCTCGCCCAGTTCGCGAGCGGCTGGGTCTTCCAGTTCGTCGAGGATGATCCGGCCGACCTTGGTGCTGAGCACGTATTCATCGCGTGGACGCTGGGCCAGGGCCTTGCCCAGGCGGATTTCCGCAAGGCCGGCACCGTAGAACGGCGCAGTGTCGAAGTAACGCACGCCGTTGTTCCAGGCGGCGTCCACCGAGCCCTGGACTTCGTCTGCCGGCACGGCGCGGAACATGTTGCCCAGGGGTGCGGTACCGAAGCCCAGGGGGTTGGCGATCAGGTCTTTCAGGTTCATGGAACTACTCCAGTGCGGTTAGGTAAGGTCGTCAGCCGACGACGTGAGCGCATCCTAGGCTGGGCAAATACAGACCGTCCAAGTCATAATTCGACCTACTTAAGTCCCTGGAGGTCTCATGCAGGATCTACGTCAGTTGCGCTATTTCGTCGCCGTCGCCGAATGCGAAAACGTCGGCCGTGCGGCGGAACAGCTGCACATTTCCCAATCGCCCCTGAGCCGGCAGATCGCCCAGCTCGAGGAAAACCTCGGCCTGGCGCTGTTCGAACGACGCAACCAGCGGCTGTTCCTGACCAACGACGGGCGCACCTTCCTCGGCGAGGCCCGCGGCCTGCTCAAGCACGCCGAACGCCTGGAGTCCCTGGGCAAACGCCTGGGCCGTGGCGAGGAAGGCGGCCTGTGCATCGGTTATGTCAACCACGCCATCCATGCCGGGGTGCTGCCCGGCGCGGTGCGGGCGATCCGCGGCGAGCGCCCGCAGATCCATATCGCCCTGTACAACATGACGCCCAACGAGCAGTTCGAGGGCTTGCGCCAACGCAGCCTGGATATCGCCCTGGTCTGCGAGCCGCCACCGCGGGACGATCCCGATCTGCGCGGGCATCCGGTCCTGAGCGATCCGATGCTGCTGGCCATTCCCGCCGAGCACCCGCTGGCGCAGAAGGCCGAGCTCACCCCCGCGGACCTGCATCAACAGGAGTGGATCATCACCGGCGGCCAGCCCGATCAAGTCAGCAAGCGCGACGATTTCATCGCCCGCTGCGGCGATGCCGGCTTTACCCCGCGCCTGTCGCTGGAGGCCACCGACCCGCTGAGCGTGCTCGGCCTGGTGTCCGCCGGCCTCGGCCTGGCCATGGTGCAGGGCAGCCTCAGCGCCAGCGCCGGGCCGACCGTGGTGCTGCGCAAACTGGAGTGGTTCCAGCCCAGCGTGCAACTGTGGGCGGCCTGGCACCAGGTGGACCTGCGGCCGATCGTGGGGATTTTCCGCGAGCGGGTGCTGGCATTGGCCGAAAAGACCGCTTAAAAGACCTCAGAGGTCTGAACTCAGTCGAATTCCGTCTTTTACAGTCTTACCCTGCGCTACTAGGATGACTCCATCGATACCACTCACCACAGGAGTCATTCCATGAACATCGACCTCGGCGGACGCACCGCCATCATCAGCGGCTCGACCGGCGGTATTGGTCTGGCCATCGCCCGCGGCCTGGCCCGCGCCCATGCCGACGTGGTCATCGCCGGCCGCAGCCAGAAGTCGGTCGACGCCGCCCTGGCCGAACTGCGCGCCCTGGGCGGGCATGGCCAGGTCCACGGCGTGGTCGCCGACCTGGGCACCGCCGCCGGCGCCGACCTTCTGTTCGCCGCCCACCCGCAAGCGGACATCCTGGTCAACAACCTGGGGATCTACGACGACGTCGACTTCTTCGAAGTGGCCGACAGCGAGTGGCTGCGTTTCTATGAAACCAACGTGCTGTCCGGCGTGCGCCTGGCCCGCCACTATGCCCCGGGCATGGTCGACAAAGGCTGGGGGCGGATCCTGTTCATCTCCTCCGAATCGGGCATCGCCATTCCGGCCGACATGATCAATTACGGCGTGACCAAGAGCGCCAACCTGGCGGTGTCCCACGGCCTGGCCAAGCGCCTGGCGGGCACCGGCGTGACCGTCAACGCCGTGCTGCCCGGCCCGACCCTGACCGATGGCGTGGCCGCCCTGGTGGCCGATGCCGCCCAGGCCTCCGGCCGCAGCATCCGCGAAGAAGCCGATAACTTCGTGCGCACCGCCCGCCCCAGCTCGATCATCCAGCGCGCAGCCGAGGTCGACGAAGTCGCGCACCTGGTGGTGTACCTGGCTTCCCCTTACTCCTCCGCCACCACCGGCGCGGCCCTGCGGGTCGACGGCGGCGTGGTCGACAGCCTCGCGATCTGACACCCCCATTGCACAGGAGACACACCCCATGGCCAACGCCTACGCATCCCTGAAAACCTCCCACAGCCCGGACCGGGTCTGGGCCCTGATCGGCGGCTTCGACAGCCTGCCCGACTGGCTGCCGTTCATCCCGCAAAGCATCGCCAGCGAAGGCGGCCGCGTGCGCTCGCTGCAAGACCCGGAAGGCAACGCCATCGTCGAGCGCCTGATGGCCTTCGACGAACAGCAGCGCCGTTACAGCTACGCCATCCTCACCAGCCCGTTCCCGGTGACCGGCTACCTCTCCACCCTGCAGGTCAAGGCCGACGGCCAGGGCAGCCTGGTGGAATGGTCCGGCGAATTCACCCCGACCGGCGTCAGCGATGCCGAAGCCGAAGCGCTGTTCAAGGGCATCTACGAAGGCGGTCTCGAAGCCCTGGCCACAAGCCTGGGCTAAAAGACTCCCCGCCCGACGTAGCTGCTGTCGAACCTAGCGGCTAGCAATCGGGCAACGCGGTGTGCCAAGCCGACTCAATCGTCCGGCCTGGCGACTGCTGCGCAGTCGATCGCAGCCTCGCTGGCGCTCGACAGCGGCTACACCCAATCCCTGTAGCCGCTGCCGAGCCTGCGGCGAGGCTGCGATCGGGCGCAAAGCGTCCGTCAACCAGGCGCCTCGGCGCTTCAGGTAGATCCGCTACACAGGCCCCGCGCAGCGCGGTGTGCCTGGCCGGTTCAATCGTCCGGCCTGGCGACTGCTGCGCAGTCGATCGCAGCCTCGCTGGCGCTCGACAGCGGCTACACCCCATCCCTGTAGCCGCTGCCGAGCCTGCGGCGAGGCTGCGATCGGGCGCAAAGCGGCCGTCAACCAGGCACCTCGACGCTTCAGGTAGATCCGCTACACAGGCCCCGCGCAACGCGGTGTGCCTGGCCGGCTCAATCGTCTGGCCTGGCGACTGCTGCGCAGTCGATCCCCGTAACCGCAGCCTCAGCTCAACACCCCTTCTGCACTCCCGCCCGCCAGTTCGCGCATCTGCGCGATATCGCGCTTGGGCGGCACGCCGAACAGGCGGCTGTATTCGCGGCTGAACTGCGAGGGGCTTTCGTAGCCGACCTTGAAGGCGGCGCTGGAGACGTCCAGGTGTTCGTTCATCATCAGGCGCTTGGCTTCGGCCAGGCGCAGCCACTTCTGGTATTGCAGCGGGCTCATGGTGGTGAGCTGGCGGAAGTGATGATGGAAGGTCGGCGTGCTCATCTGCACCCGCGCCGCTAGTTCGTCGACGCGCAATTGCAGCATGTAGTTCAGTTTCAGCCAGTCGATGGCCCGGGCGATGCGGTGGCCCTGGCCGTCGACGGAGGCGATCTGGCGCAGCCGCGCCGACTGGTCGCTCATCAGCAGGCGGTAATGGATCTCGCGCTGGATCAGCGGCGCGAGCACCGGGATGGCTTCGGGTTCCTCCAGCAGCTCGACCAGACGCAGGAAGGAGGCCAATAGCGCCGGCGTCACCGTGCCCAGGCCCACGCTCTTGCCCGGTGCCCGCTCGCGCGGCGGCAACAGGCTGCCCTGGGCGGTCAGTTCGGCGAGCATCCGCTGGTCGAGCTTGAAGGCCAGCCCCAGGCAGGGTCGCTCGAGGCTGGCGGTGATGACTTCCGAGTTGGCCGGCAGATCCAGCGAGGTGGCGAGAAAGCGCGAGGTGTCGTAGGGAAAAGCCTCGCCGCCCACCCACAACTGCTTCGCCCCCTGGGCGACCAGGACGATGGACGGCTCGACCATGCACACCGAAGGGGGCGCAGGGACTTCGCGGCGAAAGAAGTAGAGGCCGGGAATCGCGGTGACGCAATCTCCCGAGTGGTCGATTTGCCCGCCGATAAGGCGCGCGAGCCGTTGTTGAGGCGTTCGCCCCGGGGCGGTGGTGTCGTGTGTCATGGCGGTTGGGCCCTCCTTGCCGAACGTTAACCCGGCCATCGCGCCCCTGCTAATGAAAACCCCAAGGTCCAGAGAATCGGGCAAGAAATCCAGCGTATTGCACTACAGGGCGCCTGGCCCCACCCGGAAAATGCCCAGCAACCAATCCGGCTGGAGAGTGCAATGTCTATCAACGCCTACGGTGCCCATGCGGGCGACCGTCCCCTCGAACCGCTGCAGATCACCCGGCGCGCCCCTGGCGCCCATGACGTGCAGATCGATATCGCCTTCTGCGGCATCTGCCACTCGGACCTGCACCAGGTGCGCGGCGAATGGCAAGGCACGCAGTTTCCCTGTGTGCCCGGCCACGAGATCGTCGGCCGGGTCGCCTCGGTCGGCGCCCATGTGCGCGATTTCGCCCTGGGCGACCTGGTCGGCGTCGGCTGCATCGTCGACAGCTGCAAGCACTGCGCCGACTGCGACGACGGCCTGGAGAACTACTGCGCCGGCATGATCGGCACCTACAACTTCCCGACCCCGGACGCCCCCGGCTGGACCCTGGGCGGCTACTCGCAACAGATCGTGGTCCACGAACGCTACGTGCTGCGCATCCGCCACCCCGAGGCGCAACTGGCCGCCGTGGCGCCGCTGCTGTGCGCGGGCATCACCACTTATTCGCCGCTGCGCCACTGGCACGCCGGCCCCGGCAAGAAAGTCGGCGTGGTCGGTATCGGCGGCCTGGGCCACATGGGCATCAAGCTGGCCCACGCGATGGGCGCGCACGTGGTGGCCTTCACCACCTCCGAATCCAAGCGCGAAGCCGCCAGGGAACTGGGCGCCGATGACGTGGTGATCTCGCGCAACGCCGAGGAACTGGTGGCCCACGCGCACAGCTTCGACCTGATCCTCAACACGGTCGCCGCGCCCCACGACCTCGATGCGCTGCTGGCGCTGCTCAAGCGCGACGGCAGCATGGTGCTGGTGGGCGCACCGGCGACGCCACACCCCTCGCCCAATGTGTTCAACCTGATCATGCAGCGCCGGACCCTCGCCGGCTCGATGATCGGCGGCATCCCCGAGACCCAGGAGATGCTCGACTTCTGCGCCGCGCACGGCATCGTCGCCGACATCGAGCTGGTGCGCGCCGAGCAAATCAACGCGGCCTACGAACGCATGCTCAAGGGTGAGGTGAAGTACCGCTTCGTCATCGACAATGCCACCCTGGGCGCGTGACGCCCGTCACAAGGGCGGGCGCCCGCTCATTTCACCAGGCGTTTTTCCCTGGACGGCCGGTAGCCGAAATACGCGCTGTAGCACTTGCTGAAATGGCTCGGCGAGACGAAGCCGCAGGCCACCAGCACCTCGACCTGGGACAGTTCGGTGTGCTGCAACAGGCGGCGCGCCTCGGTGATGCGCAACTCCAGGTAATAGCGTTGCGGGGTGGTGCCCAACTGCTCTTTGAACAGCCGTTCGATCTGCCGCCGTGAGCGCCCGGCGTACTCTGCCAGCTGGTCCATTTGCAGCGGCTCTTCGAGGTTGGCGTCCATCAGCTTGACTACCTCGCGCAGCGGCGCGCTCAGCGACACCTGCGCGGTCGGCTTGATGCGCCGGTAGCGCGACTCCTCGAACGACAGGATGTCTTCGATCCCCTCCACCAGCGCCTTGCCGTGCAGGCCCTTGATCCACTCCAGGGCCATATGGAAGGCGCCGGCGGGGCTGGACGCGGTAAGCCGGTCGCGGTCGACGACAAAGGCCTCGCTGGTGACCTGGGTGGCCCTGGAGATTTCCGCCAGCGCCGGGCGGTGCTCCGGGTGAATCGCGCAGCGATAGCCTTCGAGCAGGCCGCCGATGCCGAGGAACCAGGCGCCGTTCCACAGCCCGGCCAGGGCGATGCCGCGTTCGGCGGCGGCCTTGAGCAGGCCGACCAGCTCGGGCCCGGCCTTGAGTTCGGTGCGGTAGCCGCCGCAGATCACCAGCAGGTCCAGGTCCTTGAGCGCTGCCAGCGTCAGCGGCGCATCGGGGCGGATCACCAGCCCGAGGTCGCTGGTGACCTCGCCGCCCTGCAGGCCGAAGGTCGTCGAGGCAAACAGCGCCGGCCGCAGCAGGTTGGCGGTGACGATGGTATCCAGGGCCTGGGTGAAGGCCGGCAGCGAGAAGTGTTCGAGCAGCAGGAAACCGGCCCGGGCATGGACCGTGGGGGTGGCCCGCGCCTCGTCCAGATAACGCAGGTTCTTGCCCTTCATGCCACCGCTGAAATCCCGTCGCTGCACCGCCATACGCCTGTTTCCCGTTCCGAACGTCGGTGCAGTGTAAATCACCGCCGGATCGCTCGTTCGTCCTCTTTCGCGGGGAAACATCCCGGGCTGCAACCGCCTCAGCCCCGATAGGCCGGATTCTCGATCAGCAGCGCCATGCCCTGCCCGCCGCCGACACAGGCCGAGGCGATGCCGTAGCGCAGGTTGTGCTCGCGCAGTTGCCGGGCCAGGGTCAGCACCAGGCGCAGGCCGCTGGCGGCCAGGGGATGGCCGAGGGCGATGGAGCCACCGCGGCGGTTGAGGCGCTCGCGGTCCAGTTCCAGCACCTGGGCCACCGCCAGCACCTGGGCTGCCTGCGCCTCGTTGATTTCCAGCAGGCCGATATCGCCCAGGCTCAGCCCGCTGCGTTGCAACAGCAATTGGATCGCCGGAGCCGGGCCGATGCCCATGAATTCCGGGGCCACCCCCACCACGGCGCTGGCCAGCAGATGGGCCAGCACCGGCCCACGGGTGCTGGAGGCGCGCGCCACCAGCGCGGCGGCCGCGCCGTCGACCAGGGCGCAGCTATTGCCGGCGGTCTGCACGCCGTCGGCATGCACCGCGCGCAGGCGCTGCAATGCCGCCAAGTCCGTGGGCCGCGGGTGGCTGTCGTGGGTCACGCGCTCCACGCCCCGTGGCAAATCCAGCTGGCGTGGCTGGTAGCCGGCCAGCTCGAAGCGCTCATTGCCCAGCGCCACCAGCTCAGGCTCGAACCAGCCCTCGCCCTGGGCCTGCAGCGCCCGCTGATGGCTGTCGAGGGCGAAGCGGTCCACCGCTTCGCGACTCAGGCCATGGCGGCGAGCGAGGTTGTCGGCGGTGGCGATCATGTCCAGGCCCGCGGCCGGGTCGTAGAGGGCTTCCCACAGGAAGTCCTTGAACCCCACCTGAGCACCGAGGCGGAAACCGTCGCGGTGGCTGTAGGCGGCGATGGGATTGCGCGACATGGATTCGCTCGCCACGCACAGGGCCAGTTGCACGCCCTGTTCCAGTTGCCAAGCAGCCTGGTGCAGCAGTTCGAAACCGGTGGCGCAGATGCGCTGCACCGCCAGCGCCGGCACCGCTTGCGGCACGCCGCTGTAGAGGCCGATGTGCCGCGGCAGCATGTAGGCATCGAAACTGGCCTGGGCCATGGAACCGGCGAGCACGCTATCCACCGCGGCGGGGTCTAACGCGGCCCGGGCCAGCACCTCGCGCCCGACCTTGATCCCCAGGTCGATCGGCGACACCTGGGCCAGGGCCCCGCCGAGATCGATCCACGGCGTACGCACGGCCTCGACGATTGCCACATCGGTAAAGCTCGAATACTGCCCGGAATGGCTCATCGGCAAGGCTCCGCCCGCAGCATCGACGGGTCTTCACCGCGGTACAGCGCCTCGACTTTGGCCGCGCGCCATTGCAGCACCGCGCGCTGGTTGATCGAACCCTTGTCGGTGATTTCACCGCGATCGATGGACGCCGGCTCGTCGAGCAGCGCGATCCATTCCAGGCGGCTGGCATTGCCACTGGCGCCGCGGTTGAGGCGTTGCAGCCAGGCGCCGAACCACTGGCGCACCGGCGCACTGGCCAGCACCTGGGCATCGCTGGCCGTCGCCGGCAGGCCGGACAGCCGCCGGCACTCGTACAGCCGGGGGAATACCAGGGCCCCCAGGCATTCGCGGTCCGGCGCAGTCACCACCAGGTCCTGGACATAGGGCGAACCTTCGAGCACCGCCCGGTTGCGCAACGGGCCGACGCTGACGAAGACCCCGGAGCCAAGCTTGAAGTCCTCGGCGATGCGCCCGTCGAACATCAGCCCCAGTTGCGGGTCGGCGGGGTCCACCAGCTTCAGCGCATCGCCGGAGCAGTAGAAGCCCTGCGCGTCGAACGCCGCGGCGGTCTGCTGCGGCGCGCGCCAGTAGCCCGGCATGATGTGCGGCCCGCGAAAGCGCCCCTCGAGCTTGCCGTCCACCGGCACCAGGCGCACTTCGCAGCCCGGCGCCGGCAGGCCGATGTAACCGGCCATGGACAGCGGCCCAGTGGTGAAGGTGCAGGACGGCGCCGCCTCGGTCATGCCGAGCCCGGCCATCATGCGGATGCGTTCGCCGCAATGGGCTTCGGCCACCCGGTCGAGGCGATCCCAGGTGCGCTGGGACAGCCCCGCCGCGGCGAAGAAGAACAGCTTGACCCGCGAGAAGAAACGCTCGCGCAACTCGGCGTCCTGCTCCAGGGCGCCGACCAGTTCTTCCCAGCCCTTGGGCACGGTCAGGTAGGCGGTGGGCGCGATCTCCCTGAGGTTGCGCAGGGTCTCGACAAACCCCTGGGCCGTGGGCTTGCCGTCGTCCAGGTAAAAGGTGCCGCCGTTGTAGAGCACGATGCCCAGGTTGTGGCTGCCGCCGAAGGTGTGGTTCCACGGCAGCCAGTCCACCAGCACCGGCGGCTCTTCGCCGAACACCGGGAAGGTCTGCAATAGCATCTGCTGGTTGGCGCAGAGCATGCGCTGGGTGGTGATCACCGCCTTGGGCAGCTTGGTCGAGCCCGAGGTGAACAGGAACTTGGCGATGCTGTCCGGGCCGGTGGCGGCGAACGCCGCTTCGGCCTCGGCGCCGCCGGGTTCCTGCAACAGGCTGGCGAAGCGGATCTGCGCCCGCCCCGCCACCCTGCCCCGGGCCACCACCAGCGGCGTGTCGGCGGGCAGCACGGCCTCGATCGCCCGCTCGAAGGCCGCGCCGTCGCTGACGAACACCAGCCCGGGCTGCAACAGGTCGCAGACATGCCGCAGCTTGGCAAAATCCTCGGACAGCAACGAATAGGCCGGCGACACCGGGCAATAGGGAATGCCCGCGTACAGGGCGCCCAGCGCCAGTTGCAGGTGCTCGATATCGTTGCCGGACAGCAGCACCAGCGGGCGCTCCGCCGACAGCCCGCGTCCCAGCAGGCCCTGGGCGATGGCGCGAACGCTCACGAGCATCTCGGCGTAGCTCACCCGGCGCCAGTCGCCTCCGTCCTGGCGGGCGGCGATAAAGGTCTGCTGCGGCCGCACCTGGGCCCAATGCAGCAGGCGATCCAGCAGGCGTCGGGGCAGCTCGCCCAGGGGTTCGCGGGAGCGCATCTGCAGGATGCCCTGCTCCTGGCTGACCTCGACCGCGGGACGGGCGATGGACACCGGGCGATAACGGGGCGCCTCGGCCTCGGCCTGGTCCTGGTCCTGGCGAGGCGGCGATCTGAATTCGGAATTCACGTGTTTGTCCTCCATCGAGGCCGCTACCGGGTTCTGCCGGAAACAAGCGGCCTGGTCATTGTCGGGCCCGCAAGCCGGCTCTTCAGATCGGGTAGTGCCGCGGCCCGTGCTGCAGGGTCACCCAGCGCAACTGGGTGAACTGCTCGATGGCCGCCTGGCCGCCGAAACTGCCGTAGCCGCTGGCCTTGACCCCGCCGAACGGCATCTGCGCCTCATCGTGCACGGTCGGGCCGTTGATATGGCAGATGCCCGACTCGAGCCGCTGGGCCAGGGCCAGGGCGCGGCTGGTATCGCGGCTGAAGATCGCTGCCGACAGGCCGAACTCGGAGTCGTTGGCCAGGCGCAGCAAGTCTTCGTCGCCCTCGCCGCGCAGCACCACCGCCACCGGCCCGAAGGACTCTTCGCGGTACAGGCGCATGGCGGCGGTGACGCCGTCGAGCAAGGTCGGCTGCAGGATGCTGCCGTGCAACTGCCCGCCCGCGACCAGCGTCGCGCCCTTGGCCAGGGCATCGTCGATCAGGCCCTTGATCCGCTCGCCGGCGCTGGCGTCCACCAGCGATCCCAGCACCGAGCCGGCAGCCTCGGGGTCACCCGCCGGCAAGCGGGCGATCTTCGCCGCCAGCTGGTCGACGAAGGCATCGGCCACCCGCGCATCGACCACCAGGCGCTCGGTGGACATGCAGATCTGCCCCTGGTTGAAGAAGGCGCCAAAGGCCGCGGCCTGCACCGCCGCCTCCAGGTCGGCGTCGTCCAGCACCAGCAGCGGCGCCTTGCCGCCCAGTTCCAGCAGGGCCGGCTTGAGATGGCGCGCCGCCAGTTCGCCGACGATGCGCCCGACCCGGGTCGAGCCGGTGAAGTTGACCCGGCGCACCGCCGGGTGGGCGATCAGCCGCTCGACAATCGCCGGGGCATCCTCGGGCGCGTTGCTGATGACATTGACCACGCCGTCGCCCAGGCCGGCGTCCTGCAGCACCTGGCCGATCAGCCGGTGCACCGCCGGGCTCAGCTCGGAGGCCTTGAGCACCACGGTATTGCCGCAGGCCAGCGGCATGGCGATGGCCCGGGTGGCGAGGATCACCGGGGCGTTCCACGGCGCGATCCCCAGCACCACGCCGCAGGGCTGACGCAGGGCCATGGCGAAACTGCCGGGCACATCGGAGGGGATGACCTCGCCCTTGACCTGGGTGGTCATCGCCGCGGCTTCGCGCAACAGGTTGGCCGCCAGTTGCACGTTGAAGCCGTACCAGTTGGCCATGGCCCCGGTCTCGCCGGCCGCGGCGATGAACTGCGCGCTGTGCGCCTGCAACTGCTCGGCGGCACGCAACAGGCGGCTGCGGCGTTCGTTGGGGGCCAGGGCGGCCCAGGTCGGGAACGCCGCCTGGGCCGCGGCCACGGCGGCATCGGCGTCTTCCAGGGTGGCGGCGGCGACGCGCGAGACCAGCGCGCCGGTCACCGGATTGCGTCGTTCGAAGGTGCGGCCGTCACGGGCGGGGCACGACCGGCCGCCGATCAGCAGGGGCACGTCCAGCATGGTGATTCCTCTTTATTGTCGTTATCGGGAATACAGGGTGGACGGGCCACCGGGCCCGCCCTGGGTCGCTCAGCGCTTGTACGCCTGCAGGCCGGGCTTGATGCTCTTGTCGTCGAGGAACTGCTTCATGCCCTGCTCGCGGCCGCCTTCGGTGTCCAGCAGGCGCGACTGGTCGAGCTTGGCGTACAGGTAATCCTCGTTCTGCTCCCAGGTCAGCTCGCGGCAGCGCTTGAAGCCATGCTTGGCCGCCCGCAGCACCACCGGGTTCTTCTCCAGCAGGTTGCGCGCCAGTTCCAGGGTAGTCTCGCGCAGTTGCGCCAGGGGCACGCTCTGGTTGACCAGGCCCATCTCGGCGGCTTTCTGCCCGCCGAAGGTCTTGCCGGTCATGATGTAGTACAGCGACTGGCGGTGGCCCACGGTGTCGGCCATGGCCTTGCTCACCAGGTTGCCCGGCGGGATGCCCCAGTTGATTTCCGACAGGCCGAACGTCGCCTCGTCGGCGCAGATCGCCAGGTCGCAGGCCACCAGCGGGCTGAAGCCGCCGCCGAAGCACCAGCCGTTGACCATGGCGATGGTCGGCTTGGCGCACATGCGCAGCAGCTTCCATTGCCATTGCGAGGCTTCGCGGCGGATTTTCTCCTGGAGGATTTCCGGCCCCGCGTCCACTTCGCGAAAGTATTCCTTGAGGTCCATGCCCGCGGTCCAGGCTTCGCCGGCGCCGGTGAGCACCAGCACGCCGGCGGCCGGGTCCTGCTCCAGGGTCTCCAGCACGTCGACCATTTCGCGGTTCAGGGTCGGGCTCATGGCGTTGCGTTTTTCCGGGCGGTTGAGAATGACCCAGGCGACGCCCTCTTCGATCTCGACCTTGACGGTTGTCCAGCGACCTTCGTAGTTGCTCATGGCGATTGCTCTCTTTGTTCTTGGCTTGAGGATGGGCAAAAACTAAACCGGCAAATTAGTTATGTCAATTAACTATTAACAAAATTAACCAAGCGATTTTCAACCCACGGAGCGCTCCCATGCAGAGGAATCTGCCGGCAGCCATAGATATCCCCGGCCAACCCCGGCAAACTGGATAGCCTTCTTAACCACTCGCCAAGGATCGACCCTGCAATGGCCACGTCTTCCAAGAATGCCGCCCCCGAGGCCCCTGCCGCCGACAGCGACGTCCAGGCGCCCCTGGACTCCGCCCTGGACGACCTGATCGGCTACGCCCTGCGCCGGGCGCAACTGAAGCTGTTCCAGAACCTGATCGGCCGGCTCTCGGCCCACGACTTGCGGCCGGCGCAGTTCTCGGCCCTGGCGATCATCGAGCAGAACCCCGGGCTGATGCAGGCCGACCTGGCCCGCGCCCTGGCGATCGAGCCGCCGCAAGTGGTGCCGCTGCTCAACAAGCTGGAAGAACGGGCGCTGGCGGTGCGGGTGCGCTGCAAGCCGGACAAGCGCTCCTATGGGATCTTCCTCAGCAAGAGCGGCGAGACCCTGCTCAAGGAACTGAAACGGATCGCCGCCGAAAGCGACCAGGACGCCACCGCCGCCCTCGACAGCCAGGAACGCGAAGAACTGCTGCGCCTGCTGAAAAAGGTCTACCAGCCGTAACCCCCCCCCACGATCCCCGTAGCCGCTGCCGAGCCCTGGCGAGGCTGCGATCGGCGGCGCAGCCGTCGCAAGCCGACCGACGCATTTTTCCAGGCAGATCGCAGATGCAGGTTTTGCGGCAACTGCGTTGCCGATCGCAGCCTCGCTGGCGCTTGGCAGCGGCTACACAGACACCACAATCCCGTAGCCGCTGCCGAGCCCTGGCGAGGCTGCGAACGGCGGCGCAGCCGTCGCAAATCGGCCGACGCGGTTTTCCTGGCGGATCGCGGACTCAGGTTTTGCGGCAACTGCGTTGCCGATCGCAGCCTCGCTGGCGCTTGGCAGCGGCTACACAGACACCACAATCCCGTAGCCGCTGCCGAGCCTCGGCGAGGCTGCGATCGGCGGCGCAGCCGTCGCAAGCCGGGGCCGGCCGGTGTGTCACCAGAGCGGCAAGCTGTAGATCACCAGGAAACGCGTCTGGTTTTCGTCGCGGAAGGCGGCGCCGGTGGGGAAGTCGTTGCGGTAGATCGACTTGCGCGCCAGCAGCCCGAGGTTCTTCAGCGGGCCGCTCTGGATCACGTAGCCCAGCTCCATCTGGAACTCACGCTCCTGGCGATCCCCGGCCTGCAGCGCCGCCAGCTCGATATGCTCGCCGCGCACATAACGCAGGCGGCTGCGCAGCCCGGGCAGCCCCAGCGCGGCGAAGTCATAGTCATGGATCGCCTGCCAGGTGCGCTCCTTGGCGTTGAGGAAGTCCGAACTCATGGTCAGCTCGCTCATGCCCATCAACTCGGTGCCGGAAAGGTAAGGCGTCGCCGTGTCGCCACTGGCATGCATGTAGCCGAGGCTGACCCGATGCCCGCCCAGGCGGTAGGCGAACAGCGCCGAGAGGTTGCGGTTGTCCACCGGCCCGGCCTTGGCGCTGCCGTCCTCGCGGCTGAAAAAACTGCGCAGGTCGCTGCTCAGCACCCCGTCCCCCAGCTTGAGGTTGTGCAGCAGGGCCAGGGTGTCCTGCTGGTAGAGGTCCGCCACTTCGGCGTGATAGGCGCGCAGGCTCAGGTCCGGATTGACCTGGTAGTCGCCCCCCAGGTACGCCAGGTGCGAGGACGTGGCCGCACCGTTGAAACGCCGGTTGGGCGAGGCGATGGCCAGCGCCTGGTAGTCGCTGGAATCACGCTTGTTGATGCGGTCGATATAGCCGGTGTTGAGCGTCAGCCCGTCGATGTCCTGCGAGCTGAGGGTGGTCCCGCGAAACGTCTGCGGCAGCAGCCGCGAGGGGCTGGCGAAGGCGAACGGCAGGAAGATCGACACATCCCCGCTCTTCACCGTGGTCCGGGCCAGGCGTAGCTTGGCGGTCGGCGCCAGCCGCGAGTAGTCGTCCGCGGCGCGCTTGTCGCTGGCCGACACCGGCAGCAGCTCGGTGCCGCTGCGGTCCGGCGACGAGTCCAGCTTGAGCCCCAGCAGCCCGCGCAGATCCAGGCCGAAGCCAACGGGGCCCGGGGTGAACCCCGACTCCAGGTTCAGGATGAACCCCTGGGCCCATTCCCGGGCCGCGCTCTTCGCGCCGTCGTCCTGGTACTCCCGGTCCAGGTAGTAATTGCGCAAGGTCAGGGTCCCGTGGCTGTCATCGATAAAGCCCGCGGCCAGCGCCTGGGCGTTCAACGCGCAAACACCCGCCAGGACGACGCACAGGCGTGCAGGCAGGGCCAGGGTCGCCGCGGGGGCGTTCCATGAGAGGTTGGGCATGGTCGAAATCCACTTATTGTTGTTGTTTTGGGAAATGGCATTCCCTGGGTCATCCAGGGGCCGCGGGCAGAGAATGGGAACAGTCGAGAACGGGCGTCAATCCACAATGACCGATAATCGAACATTAATATTGTTAACTATTTGACCTGGAATCAGCGATATCCAAACCAAGCCATTGATTCACATAAGGTTAATAGCCAGGAAAGCCAACCGGACGTCACCCTTCAATTTTTAGTTTATTTTGTTAACCTTATTTTCAGCCCACTCCTCACCCGATGAGGACGGCCCGCTGCACGCCATCAACCCCAACAAAAACAACAATGAGGTTTGCCATGGACGCTTCATCACGTCGCCCGGCCTTGACCGTCGCCCTGTGTTTTATCGTCGCCCTGATCGAAGGGTTCGACCTGCAGGCCGCCGGCACCGCCGCCGCGGGCCTGCGCCAGAGTTTTGCCCTGGACCCGAAAATGCTCGGCTGGGTGTTCAGCGCCGGGATCGTCGGCCTGCTGCCCGGCGCCTTCTTCGGTGGCTGGATCGCCGACCGCATCGGCCGCAAGAAAATCCTGGTCGCGGCGGTGCTGCTGTTCGGCCTGTTCTCCCTCAGCACTGCCTATGTCGACAGCCTCCAGGGCCTGCTGCTGGCGCGCTTCATGACCGGCCTGGGCCTGGGCGCCGCCCTGCCCAACCTGATCGCCCTGTGTGCCGAAGCCGTCGGCGAGCAACGCCGCGGCACCGCCATCAGCATCATGTACGCCGGCGTGCCCCTGGGTGGCGCCCTGGCGGCGCTGGTGGCGATGCTGTTCAGCGAACGCTGGCAGGCGACCTTCGTCATCGGCGGCCTGGCGCCCCTGCTGGTGGCGCCGCTGATGCTCCTGCTGCTGCCCGAGTCCAACGCCTTTCGCCAGCAACAGGGGCACCCCGGCCTGGCCCGCACCAGCACCGGCCAGGCGCTGTTCGGCGAGGGCCGGGCGCGGGTCACCCTGGCCTTGTGGCTGAGCTATTTCTTCACCCTGACGGTGATGTACATGCTGCTCAACTGGCTGCCCTCGTTACTGCTGGAACAGGGCTTCAGCAAACCCCAGGCCGGGCTGGTGCAGATGCTGTTCAACCTCGGCGGCGCCCTGGGCTCGGTGCTCGGCGGCCTGCTGCTGGATCGCTGCAACGGTATCAAGGTGGTGGTGGGGGTCTACGCCGGCTTGCTCGCGGCGCTGGCCGGGGTCGGCCTGTCGGTGGGGCTGCTGCCCATGGCTTGCGCCGGGTTCGCCGTCGGGCTGTTCGTGATGGCCGCGCAGCTGGTGCTGTACGCCCTGGCCCCGCCCGCCTACCCGACCCGGGTGCGCGCCACGGGCGTCGGCGCGGCGGTGGCCATCGGCCGCCTGGGCTCGGTGGCCGGTCCGCTGGCCGCCGGCCAGATCCTCGCGGCCGGCGCCGGTACCGCCGGGGTCCTGCTGGCCACCTCGCCGGGCCTGATGCTGGCCGCCCTGGCGGCCATCAGCCTGCTGGCCCGCGCGACCCCGCCAGGCGCACCCGGGCTCGACACCACCCAGGCGGCCGCGCCCAAGTCCTGATCAGCGGATGGCCGGCGCGCCCCGGCGCTCGAGCCGCTCGCGCAAAAACTCGATCAGCACTTGCACCGGCCGCGAGCCCTGCCGGTGCTGCGGGTAGACCGCCGACAAGGCCAGCGGCTCGGGCAGGAACGCGTCCAGTACCGTCACCAGTTGCCCGGCCTCCAGGGCCGCTTCGACAATGAAGGTCGGCAGGTAGGTGATGCCCATGCCGGCGATGGCCGCGTCCTTGAGCAGCTCGCCGTTGTTGACCCGCATTCGCCCGGTGACGCCGACCGCCAGGGGCTTGTTGCCCGGCCCGGCGAAACGCCATTGCACCTGGCGCCCGTGGCCATAGGGCAGGCAGTCATGCTGTTGCAGGTCCTCGGGTGCCTGCGGGGTGCCGCGCGCGGCCAGGTAGGCCGGGCTGGCGCAATACACCCGCTGGATCGAGGCGATGCGGCGGGCGATCAGGGTCGAGTCTTCCAGCACGCCGATGCGCAAGGCCAGGTCGTAGCCTTCGCCGATCAGGTCCACCGGCCGGTCGCTGAGGTCGACTTCCACCGAGACCTCGGGATAACGCTCAAGGAAAGCCGGCAGCAGATCCCCCAGGTGCGCCATGGCGAACGACAGCGGCGCGCTCAGGCGAATGGTGCCCCGGGGCTCGACGGTCTGGCCGGCGATGCCCTGCTCCACCTGCTCGACCTCGCCCAGCAGGCGCAGCGCCGACTCGTAGTAGCTCTGCCCCAGGGGCGTCACGTCCAGGCGCCGGGTCGAGCGATTGAGCAGGCGCACGCCCAGGCGCGCCTCCAGCTGCATCAGCCGGCGGCTGACGAATTGCTTGGACAGGCCCAACTGGTCCGCCGCCGCGGTGAAGCTGCCGGAGTCCATGACCTGGCAAAAAATACGCATATCTTCGAAGGGGTTCATTGTCACTTCCTGGTGGACAGCCGAGCGCTTTATAGCGGCTTTTTGGCTTTCTGGCACCTCATCGATCGGTGTCCACGGCGGAGGTTGGGTACTGGGCGACTGGCCGATCCGGGCGCAGGTACGACCTGAACCTTGGAGTCAAAAATAAGATTGGTCTGATGTAACCCCGCGCCAGAAATCAATAGCCTTGGCCCCCGAACTCCTCAGTCCGATCAGGTACAGCATGCTGTTCAAAAAAATCTTTTCTACATTGATATTGATTACCGGTTTCGGAGGAGCCAACCAAGTCCTTGCCCTATGCGCCTGGAATTCTGCTGCCCCCGTACCGACAGAATTCACCATCCCTGCCCTGCCGAGCGCCCTGACACTGTCGCCCGCCAAGATCGGCGGTGTCATGGGAACTCAGGCGGTCTATTTTGGTAACAGCTACAAATTTGGATACGACTGCACTGGCAATGACAGCAAATACGGCATGACCCTGAATGTCCCAGGCCTGGTTCCTGCCGGGCTGCCCAATGTGTATCAGAGCAATGTCGAAGGGATCGGTATCCGGCTTGGTTTTGAAAACAGAAACAACGGGAACTGGGGGGGAATCAAATACCCACCGTTTGAGTACTCAATCTCCAATGGGTACATCATGGTCGGCCCCAATCAGATGGTCATTGACTACATCCGTACCGGTATTGCTGTCGGCCAGGGGACTGTCGCCTTCGACGTGGATGCCGAATTCTGGATCACCTCCAACAGGGGCGCACGTGTAAAGATCAGCGGCAAGAATCTGCACAGCAACCTGACCAACAGCATCTACTTCAGCAGCTGCGAATCACAGGACAAGAACATCAACGTCCCCATGGGCAAGGTACTTATCCAGCATGTCCTTAATGGCAGCGCGGAGCGCAAGAACTTCAACCTCAATGTCCACTGCAATGGCATGCGCCCCAGCCAACCGGTACCGGTGAAGATTTACTTCGAAGGCGCCACCACCAGCAACGGTCTGCTGGCCCTCGACGGCGCCGGACAAACCCGGAGCGCCAGCGGCGTGGGCATCGAGCTCACCGACAGCACGGGCACCAGGCTGCCTTTCAGCAAAGACAAGGCCATCAGGCTCGACTGGCAAGGTAGCGCCCCCGAAGCCGAGCTCTATCGTTTCTCCGCCCAGGCCCGCTACGCCCCAAGCGGCGGGAAGATAACACCGGGGCAGGCCAATGCGTCGCTGACCTATATGCTCGAATACAACTGAGCGCCTGGGCCAGGATCGAAAAATGCCCGCACAACGGCGGGCATTTTTTCGATCAGCGCTAGCGCATGGCTTACTTGGCAGTGAAGGCCGAGTAGCTGTTCATCAGGTTGCGGTAGTTGGGGATGCGCTGCGACAGCAGGTTGGCCAGGCCTTCCATGTCGTTGCGCCAGTCACGCTGCAGCTCGCACGCCACGGAGAACCAGTTGACCAGTTGCGCACCGGCGGCGGCCATGCGGGCCCAGGCGGCCTGCTGCACCACTTCGTTGAAGGTGCCGGACGCATCGGTCACCACGAACACATCGAAGCCTTCTTCCAGGGCGCACAGGGTCGGGAACGCCACGCAGACGTCGGTCACCACGCCGGCGATGATCAGTTGCTTGCGGCCGGTGGCCTTGATCGCCTTGACGAAATCTTCGTTGTCCCAGGCATTGATCTGGCCTGGACGGGCGATGTACGGCGCGTCCGGGAACATTTCCTTCAGCTCGGGCACCAGCGGGCCGTTCGGGCCGGATTCGAAGCTGGTGGTGAGGATGGTCGGCAGCTTGAAGAACTTGGCGCAGTCGGCCAGGGCCAGCACGTTGTTCTTGAACTCGTTCGGCGAGAAATCCTGGACCAGCGAGATCAGGCCGGTCTGGTGGTCGACCAGCAGGACCACGGCGTCGTTGATGTCCAGGCGCTTGTAGGTTGGGTTGCTCATGTGGAACTCCTTGGTGGATGGGTAGAGCGGTGAGCGCCGGCCACAGCAGCCGGCGCCTTGGGTGGATGATCAGAAGGCGAAGCAGGAACAGCCAAACGCCCCCCAGAACCCCTGGAAGTCGCTGACCGGCACATTCGACAGGCGCGCGCGCTCGTGGCTGTGGGAGTGCACCGCGCACGGGCCGCTGCACTGGTGCACCTGGGCCACCAGCGGCGAGCTCGGGCGCCAATGCCCGGGGACCTTGACCACCGGCGACCAGTCCGGCAGCACCGGCACCGAAGGCGGCGCGAGCTTGGAGAAATCGTCGGCGGCGTACACCACCTTGCCGTCGACCACGGTCAGCACCGACTCGATCCACTTGATGGCTTCTTCCTCGACACTGAAGAAGTCCGCCGACAGCGCCGCCAGGTCCGCCAGCTGGCCGACCTTGATCTGGCCCTTCTTGCCCTGCTCCGAGGAGAACCAGGCGCTGCCATGGGTGAACAGTTCCAGCGCGGTCAGCCGCGGCAGGCCTTCGGCATGCAGCGCCAGGCCGCCCACGGTCTTGCCGCTGACCATCCAGTACAGCGAGGTCCAGGGGTTGTAGCTGGAGACCCGGGTGGCGTCGGTGCCCGCCCCCACCGGCACGCCTTCGGCGAGCATGCGCTGGATCGGCGGGGTCTGTTCGGCGGCCTTGGCGCCGTAGCGGTCGACGAAGTATTCGCCCTGGAACGCCATGCGATCCTGGATCGCGATGCCGCCGCCCAGCGCCCGCACCCGCTCAATGTTTTTCGGGCTGATGGTTTCGGCGTGGTCGAAGAACCACGGCAGGCCGTTGAACGGAATGTCGCGGTTGACCTTCTCGAACACGTCGAGCATGCGCGAGATCGACTCGTCATACGTGGCGTGCAGGCGGAACGGCCAGCGCTGTTCCACCAAGTGCCGCACCACCGGCTCCAGCTCCTGCTCCATGGTCTGCGGCAAGTCCGGGCGCGGTTCGAGGAAGTCCTCGAAGTCGGCGGCGGAGAACACCAGCATTTCCCCGGCGCCGTTGTGGCGCAGGAAGTCGTCGCCCTGGTGCAGCTTGACGCTGCCGGTCCAGTTCTTGAAGTCGGTGAGTTCTTCCTTGGGTTTCTGGGTGAACAGGTTGTAGGCGATGCGCACGGTCAACTGCTGTTCCCGGGCCAGTTGCTCGATCACCGCGTAGTCGTCCGGGTAGTTCTGGAAACCGCCGCCGGCGTCGATGGCGCTGGTCAGCCCCAGGCGATTGAGTTCGCGCATGAACTGGCGGGTCGAGTTGACCTGGTATTCCAGCGGCAGCTTCGGCCCCTTGGCCAGGGTCGAATACAGGATCATCGCGTTGGGCCGCGCCACCAGCATGCCAGTGGGTTCGCCGTTGCTGTCGCGGACGATCTCGCCGCCCGGCGGGTTCGGCGTGTTGCGGGTGTAGCCGGCGACCCGCAGCGCCGCGCGGTTGAGCAAGGCGCGGTCGTACAGGTGCAGGACGAACACCGGGGTGTCCGGCGCCGCCTGGTTCAACTCCTCCAGGGTCGGCATGCGTTTTTCGGCGAACTGGAATTCGTTCCAGCCGCCCACCACCCGCACCCACTGTGGCGTCGGGGTACGGTCGGCCTGCTCCTTGAGCATGCGCAGGGCATCGGCCAGGGATGGCACGCCTTCCCAGCGCAGCTCCAGGTTGTAGTTCAGGCCGCCGCGGATCAGGTGCAGGTGCGAGTCGTTGAGGCCGGGAATCACCGTGCGCCCCTTGAGGTCGATGACCTGGGTGGCGCTGCCGCGCAGGGCCATGGCCTCGGCGTCGGTGCCTACGGCGATGAAGCGCCCCTGGCTGATGGCGACGGCACTGGCCCGGGGCTTCTCGCGGTCGACGGTATGGAATTGGCCATTGAATAGAATCAGATCGGCGTTCATCGGCTTTCCTTCTGGATGGGAAGAGGCAAGGGACAGGCGCGGCCAGAACGCCGCCGCGGCACTGAGCAGGGAACCGGCGGCGAGCAACTGGCGCCGCAGCGGATCCCGTGGATCGTCGTTATTGGCCATGCTCGGGCTCCAGTGGGGGATGGACGACCGAGGCTTGCAGCCAGGGGGCGAACAGCCGGGTCGCCAGGGGCATGAACAGGTACACCACCGAGATCACGATAGTCAGGGTGATGAGAAAGGTCGCCGCCACGTAATTGGAGAGCCACGCATGGAGTTGCAGCACCGGCCCCCAGAGCAGCGGCACCAGCAGGGTGTGCGGCAGGATCACCAGCAGGGTCAGCAGCGCCTGCTTCCAGCGCGGCGGTGGCGCGGCGGCCTCAGGCAAGGCAAACCAGAATTCGTCGCGCGGGTGGACCTCGGTGCGGTCGCCGTCCGCCAGCATCGGCGCGGCTTCGTCCACCAGTGCCTGGCGCTGCGGCGAATCGAGCCAGCGCTGCATCGCCGCGGTGGAGCAGAAACGCAGCACGCAGGTGAACAGGTCGAGGCCGGCGCTCTTGCCGCGGATCACGTCCACGCCCAGATGCCCCTCGTACTCCCCGGCTACCCGGACGATCCGCCGCAACCAGGCTTCATAGGGTTGCTCCAGGCCGGCCTTGACCCGGTGCTTGACGATCAGCGTCACCACTTCATCGGGACCCGGTGGCTGGGCGGCTTGGGGACGATCGACATCAGACATGACGCAAGGCTCCGGTAAATCGATGATTGAGCGCCAGGCTTCCCGGCCCGGCGATGAAGATGGCGCCGAACAGGATCAACAACAGCCAGGCGAACTGCCCTTCGGCCAGGCTCCATTGCGGGTGCACCACCAGCAGCGCCACCAGCAGCACCGCGAGGATCGGCAGGCACGCCAGGCGCACCAGCACGCCGGCGACGATCAACAGCGGGCACAGCACTTCGGCGAAGATCGCCAGCATCAGCGTCAGGTTCGCGCCCAGGCCGAACGGGTCTTCGATGCGTTGCAGCTCGGCGCTGTAATCGAGCAGTTTCGGCAGGCCGTGGACCCACAGCAGAAACAGCCCGGCGCTGACCCGCAGAAACAGCAGCCCGAGGTCCCGGGCCCGCTCATCGCCTCCTGAAGCCTGCATGACGCCCTCCGTGCACGCTGGAAAATTCCGGTGCCCCACCCTTGCAGGTCACACCCTGACCGAATGGTGCCGGGGCACGGGCGGGAAAAATTGCATGTACGTGCTCTTTTTGCCCTCAGGTGACATGCAGCGCCCGCGCCTTCGGCAGCGGCTCAGGAGGCCGCGATCGGCAACGGGGCGGACATGAACTGGGCGATCCGCGAACGCAGCCAGCGCTCCGCCGGATCGTTGTCGTGCACCCCGCTCCAGGCCATCGACAGCTGCGCCGCCTCGATGGCGAACGGCGGGTCTTCGGCCCTCAGGGCGCAGCCTTCGACCAAGGCGCAGGCGGCGTAGTCCGGCACGGTGGCGATCATCTCGGTGCCGGCGAGCAAGGCCCGCAGGCCGCTGAACTGCGGTACGCCCAACACCACCCGCCGGCGACGACCGACCTTGGCCAGGTCGAGATCGATATTGCCGCTCAGGTCGCCCGAGAACGACACCATGGCGTGGGGGCGCCGGCAGTATTCGTCGAGGGTCAGGGGCTCGGGGCGGTTGTCGCCGCGCAGCACCTTGCAGCCGATGTCACGCAGCTTCTTGCGCTTGGCATTGGCCGGCAATTCGGTGGTGTAGCTGACGCCGACGGAGATCTCGCCCGACGCCAGCAGGCTCGGCATCAACAGGTAATTGGCCCGGCGCACCACCACGACGATGCCCGGGGCCTCCTCGCGCAGCCGGCTCAACAGCGGCGGGAACAGGCCGAACTCGGCATCGTCCGACAGGCCGATGCGAAACAGGTCGCCACTGCTGGCCGGGGCGAAGGCCTTGGCCCGGCTGACCGCACCGGAGATCGCATCCATCGCCGGTTGCAGCTCTTGCAGGATCGCCAGCGCCCGCGCCGTCGGCTCCATGCCGCGGCCGTTGCGCAACAGCAGCGGATCGTCGAACAGGTCGCGCAGGCGGCCCAGGGCCGCGCTCACCGCCGGCTGGCCCATGAACAGCTTTTCCGCGACCCGGGTCAGGTTCTTCTCGAACATCAAGGCTTCGAAGATCACCAGCAGGTTCATGTCCACGCGGCGCAGATCGTTACGGTTCACAGGCAGGTTCCTCTTCGATGTGTGCGGCCCGGTACGGCCCCGATCATGCCCGCCTCCGGCCCCGGAAAATTGCAGCGGTGTGCTCAATCGAGCGGCCTGCCCGCCAGCGGAATTAACAACGATTAACTCGCCCGCCCCCCGCCTGGCGCCCAAGAATGAAGCCCTCTGTGCAGACCTGTTTTCCAAAGCGGGAAGCGGCCGGGCACCGACCAGCTCGCCAGCGAGCGGTGCACCGGCGTCTTCCCCTCGACACGGAATTTCGTCATGGCCCACCTTCCGCCCCACGCCCTCAGGGCACCCGTCGCGCCCACCGGCAAAACCGCCACCGGCGGCCTTTCTCCCTGGCGCGAGAACCTGGTCAAGCAACTGATCCTCGAGCGCCTCGGCGAACCGCTGGAAGTCAGCGAACTGGCCCGGGCCTGCGCCCTCTCGCGCAGCCATTTCTCCCGCGCCTTCAAGTGCAGCACCGGCCTGTCGCCCCAGGACTGGATCCGCAACCAGCGCATCGCCCGGGCCAAGCAATTGATCCTGGACACCGACCTGACCCTGACGCGGATCAGCCTCGAATGCGGCTTCTGCGACCAGGCGCACTTCTGCCACATGTTCACCCACAGCGAAGGCATCGGCCCGTTCGCCTGGCGCTGCCGGATGCTGCGCGCACGCCCCGGCTCCATCCCACAGGCCAGCGAGACCGCCGCGCGTCTGCAGTAGCGGGCCGGCAAAAAAAACGCCGAGAGGCGCAAGCTCCTCTCGGCGTTTTTCGGTTCAACCGCGCATCAAGCCTGGATGAACGCCAGCAGGTCGGCGTTGAGCCGCTCCTTGTGGGTGTCGGTCAGGCCATGGGGCGCGCCCGGATAGACCAGCAGCTGCGCGCCTTCCACCAGCCTGGCGGCGGCGATGCCCGAGGCTTCGATCGGCACGATCTGGTCGGCGTCGCCGTGGACCACCAGGGTCGGCACGTCGAACTTGCGCAGGTCTTCGGTGAAGTCGGTTTCCGAGAACGCCTTGATGCAGTCGTAGGTGTTCTTGTGGCCGGCCAGCATGCCCTGCATCCAGAACCAGTCGATCATGCCCTGGGACGGTTTGGCGCCCGGCAGGTTGAAGCCGAAGAACGGCCCGCTGGCGACGTCCTTGTACAGCTGCGAACGGTCGGCCAGCGACGCCTGGCGCATGCCGTCGAAGACTTCCATCGGCAGGCCGCCGGGGTTGTTCGCGGTCTTGAGCATCTGCGGCGGCACCGCGGAAATCAGCCCGGCCTTGGCCACCCGGCCGGTGCCGTGGCGCCCGATGTAGCGCGCCACTTCGCCACCGCCGGTGGAGAAGCCGAACAGCACCGCGTCGCGCAGGTCCAGGTGTTCGAGCAACTGGGCCAGGTCGTCGGCGTAGGTGTCCATGTCGTTGCCCGACCAGGGCTGGCTGGAGCGGCCATGGCCACGGCGGTCGTGGGCCACGACCCGGTAGCCGTGCGATGCCAGGAACAGCATCTGCGACTCCCAGCTGTCGCTGTTCAGTGGCCAGCCGTGGCTGAACACCACCGGTTGGCCGCTGCCCCAGTCCTTGTAGTAGATCTCGGTGCCATCGCGGGTAGTGAATGTGCTCATGTTGATTGCTCCTTCAGGGGTGGGTTGAATCGGATCGATGCGCCGCCATACGCTCGGCCAGGCGTGCCACCCGCTCACCCAGGTGCGCGGCGGTACGACGGTCTTCGAGGGGCGGCGCCTGCTCGGGGGACTGTTCGACATTCGACTGGGCCATGGCCCCCAGGGAACTGCCGAGGCGGTTCAGCTGGCCATCGAAGGTGCCGGCGCCGGAGCGCGCCGGCAGCAGGTCGAGGCCGACCCAGATCATCGAATGCTGGGCGGCGAAGACCGCCATCTGCAGCAAGGTGTTGAGCTTGTCGCCGCAGAGGAAACCGGAGTTGGTGAAGCCCGCGGCCAGCTTGTCGCGCCAGGGCCGGGCCAGGTAGAACGCTGCCGTGGCCTCCATGAACGCCTTGAAGGACGCCGAGGCGCTGCCCATGTAGGTCGGGGCGCCGAAGATGATGGCGTCGGCCTGGTGCAGGCGCTCCCAGTGCTGCTCCACCTCCTCGACCGGCACCAGCCGGCAGGCGCTGCCCCGGTGGTGCTCGACACCCTGGGCCACGGCCTCGGCCATGGCCCGCGTGTGGCCATAGCCACTGTGATAGACCACTACCACCTTGCTCATCCGGCATCCTCCAGCGCTGTTCATTCCTTGGCTGGCCCGGGCGAAACACCGGTGTGCCAGAAAGCCGGATTCTTGGATGCGCGGCGGATGCGCGGCGAGTTAAACGTTGTTAATTTTCGCTGCGCCACTGCCCCGGGCTCCGCCCCTTGGAGCACCGCCAAAGCCCCTGGATACGACACTTGCGCGGGGCGCGGGACGACCACCCGCGAGCGCTGCGCCGCGCCCTGGCCCGAACCCTGCATTGCGTTGTCCGCGCAACCGCTGGAACATGCGCGGATTGCGCGAGACAGAGAGCTACAGGCCGATGGCCTGGCCGCTGTCCGCCTCCCCGCCGGTGCAGCGGGGAGCCATAAGAAAAAAGCAGTCGCAGGAGTGAGCCGTTGACCCTTTCCACCGAACAGGCCGTGCATTTCGGCCCCTACCGGGTCTACCCCGGACAACGCCTGATCCTCGAGGCCGACCAGCCCCTGCGCCTGGGTCGACGCTCGATGGACATCCTGCTGATCCTGCTCGAACACGCCGGCCAAGTGGTCAGCAAGCAGCAGTTGATCGCCCGGGTGTGGCCCACAAGCGTGGTCGAGGACACCAACCTGCGGGTGCACATGGCCGCCCTGCGCAAGGCCCTGGGCGATGGCCAGGCCGGCCAGCGCTACATCGTCACCGTGGCCCAGCGCGGCTACAGCTTTGTCGCGCCCTTCTCCCTGGAAACCAGCGAGCAACGCCCCGACAGCCCGCCGCCGGCAGCGAACGGGCACAACCTGCCGGTGCGCCACACGCGGCTGATCGGGCGCCAGGCATTGCTGGCGAACGTGATGACGCAGCTGGCGCACCAGCGCTTCATCACCCTGGTCGGCCCCGGCGGCATCGGCAAGACCACCGTGGCCCTGGGCGTCGCCGAGCAACTGATCGGCCAGTACCGCGACGGCATCCGCCTGCTGGACCTGGCGCCGATCAACGACCCGCGGATGATCGGCGCCCACCTGGCGACCCTCCTGGGCCTGGCGCTGCACGACGACGCAGCGGCCGACAGCCTGGCGTTTTTCTTGCGCGAACAGCAGATGCTGCTGGTGATCGACAACTGCGAACACCTGCTCGACGCCGTCGCGCCGCTTTGCGAGAGCATCCTGCGCACCGCGCCGCAGGTGCATATCCTGGCCACCAGCCGCGAGAGCCTGCGGGCCGAGGGCGAATACGTGCAGCGCCTGGAGTCCCTGGACTGCCCGCCGCCCATCGCGGTCCTGGACCGCACCCAGGCCCTGGGCTTCTCCGCCCTGCAGCTGTTCGTCGAACGGGCGATGGCCAGCCACGACAGTTTCGAACTGAGCCATGCCGAACTGCCCCTGGCGATCGAGATCTGCCGGCGCCTGGACGGCATTCCCCTGGCCCTGGAGCTGGCCGCGGCGCAGGTGGCCAACCTCGGCCTCGGCGGGCTGCTGGCCCAGTTGCAAGACAGCTTCCGCCTCCTGGCCCACAGCGCCCAGGCCGCGCCGGGGCGGCACCAGACCTTGCGCACCACGCTGGACTGGAGCTTCCGGTTACTCACCCCTTGCGAACAGGCCTGCCTGCGGCGGCTGGGGATCTTCCGCGGCAGTTTCACCCTGGCCTCGGCCGCGGCGGTGATAGTCGGGGAGCAGATCGCTCCCGACCGGGTATTCGGCGCGATCACCCAACTGGTGGCCAAGTCCCTGCTGAACGTGGAAGTGGGCGACGAGGAGGTGTTCTATCGCCTGCTGGACACCACCCGCGGCTATGCCCTGGAAACCCTCGAACAGGCCGGCGAATTGCCCGAGACCCGACAACGCCACGCCGAGCGTTGCCTGGCCCTGATGCAGCAGGCCCGGGACGAGTGGGAGCAGACCCCGACCGAGCTGTGGATCGAGCGCTACGTCCGCGGCCTGGAAGACCTCCGCGCGGCCCTCGACTGGGGCCTGCACACCCCCGACGCGCAACCGCTGGCGATCCGCCTGGCCGCCGTTTCCACCCCGTTGTGGCAGGAACTGTCGCTGCTGCGCGAACACGGCGGGTATGTGCGCCAGGCCCTGGCGCTGCTGGAGGCGAGCGCCGAGCCCTGCCCGCAGTTGGCCCTGGCGCTGCAACTGGCCCTGGGCAGTTGCTGCTACCACACCCAGGGCGACAGCCGCGAAGCGATCGACGCCTTCGTCAGCGCCCGGGCCCTGGCCGAACGCAGCGACGACGTCGCCGGACAGCTCAAGGCGGTGTCCGGGCACCTGGCGGTCAATCTCAGTTGCGGTCACTACCAGCCGGCCCTGGAGCAAAGCCGGCAGTTCGACGGCCTGGCGTTGCGCGGCGCGGCCCCGACCCAGTTGGCCTTGAGCACGCAACGCTTGCGCGTGCTGGCGCTGCACTTCGCCGGCCACCAGCCCCAGGCCCGGGAAAGCGCCGAACAGGTGCTGCAACTGATGACCCGCAGCGGCCATCGCGGCCGCTTCACCCGCGGCTTCGGCGTGCAGTACGACCAGAGCGTCGCGGCCCTGACGATCCTGGCGCGGATCCTCTGGCTGCAGGGCCAGCCCGAGCAGGCCTGGCGCACGGCGCGCCAGGCCCTGGACATCGCCCTGCAGATCAACCACGGCACGTCCATCTGCTACACCCTGGCGCTGGCCGGCTGCCTGATCGCCCACTACAACGGCGACAGCGCCACCGCCCGCGAGCTGCTGCGCCTGCTGCTGGAACAGGCGCAGAAGCATTCGGTGCTGCTGTTCTACACCTGGGGACGGCACTACGCCTCGGTGATCGAGGGCGCTGCGCCCACGCCCCCGGTACCCGCCGGCAGCGGGCTGGTCGGCGAAATCATGGTGACCCTGGACAGCAGCCGGGTCGACGACCTGCTGCTGCAACGGGCCGAAAGCGGCGCGGCGGGCTGGAGCACCGCGGAAATCCTCCGCGCCCGGGCCGCCGGCCTGCTGGCCGAACAGCGCCAGGACGCAGCCGAAGCCGTGTTGCAGCAGGCCCTGGAAGTGGCCAGGGCCCAGGGCGCCCTGGCCTGGGAGCTGCGCAGCGCCACCGCGCTGGCCCGGCTCTGGCAGCGCCAGGGCCAGCACCGGCGCGCCCATGACCTGCTGCGGCCGGTCTACGCGCGCTTCAACGAAGGCTTCGCCACCCCGGACCTCGCCGGCGTGCGCTTACTGCTCGACGAGCTGCAGCGCCCGCTTGCCGTCTAATACCCGCCGGGCGCGGCTGATGTAGCGCGCCTGGCGTACCTCGAACATGCGCAGCAGCCCGCCCTGCTCGAGCTTTTCCCGGGCATAGGTGCGCGTGGTATTGAGCAGCCGGTAACGCACCGGGCCGTCGCCGCGCACCACCGCCAGCAGGGATTTTTCCACCAGCCGCTGCAACGCCTGCGCCACCAGTTCGGGCAGCAGCACCGCGCAACTGATGACCCCGATGGCGGCCTCCAGGGTAAAGGCCACCTTGAACACCGCCAGCCCCTGCAACACGCTGCGTTCCAGGGGATCCAGATCGCGGTAGCTCCAGTCCAGCGCGGATTTCAGCGTCTGGTGCCGGGCCACGGCGGTGCGCCGGCCCTGGGTCAGCAGTTGAAAACAATTGTCCAGCTGGGCCTGCAGCCCCACCAGCGCCAGCGCATCGATCTGCGCCGCCGCCAGCTCGATGGCCAGGGGCAGGCCATCGAGCCGGCGGCAGATGTCACACACGGCGTGCAGGTCCTGTTCGCGCAGGACGAACCCTTGCTGGCAGGCACGGGCGCGGCTGACGAACAGTTGCACCGCCGAATGCCCCATGACCTCGGCCACGCTGTACAACTCCGCAGCCGGTGGCACCGACAGCGCCGGCAGGACGTGCAGGGTTTCCCCGGGCAGCCCCAGCGGCTCGCGGCTGGTGACCAGGATCGACAGCTGCGGCGCCAGCGCCAGCCACTGCTCGACCAGCACCCGGCAGGCGTCGAGCAGGTGCTCGCCGTTGTCCAGCACCAGCAGCAGATGCCGGGCCGCCAGTGCGTCCAGGCCGGCTTCCAGCCGCAGCACCCGAGCCACCTGCGCGGCCACTTGCGCCGGATCGTCGAGGGCCGCCAGATCGACCCGCCACGCACCGTCGCGATAGTGCGGCAACAGATGCTCGGCCACGCGCAGGGCCACCGTGCTCTTGCCGATCCCCGCCGGGCCGACCAGGGTCAGCCAGCGGCGCACCGGCAATTGCCCGACCAGGCTGGCGACCAGCGCGTCGCGACCGACCACCGGGGTGAGCCGGGCCGGCAGGTTGTGCCGGACCTGGGGCAAGGCATCCAGGGGCTGCGCCACACCCAGCGGTTCGCGCCGCACCGGGGCGGTGAAGCAGTAGCCGCGCTGCGCCAGGGTGACGATGTAGCGCTGCCCGTCCCGGCCATCGCCCAGGGCCCGGCGCAGGGCCGCGATATGCACCCGCAGGTTGATCTCCTCGACCACCGAATGCGGCCACACCCGGGCGATCAGTTCTTCCTTGCCCAGCACCTCGCCGGCGCGCTCCAGCAGCACCCGGAGGATCTCCAGGGCGCGCCCGCCCACGCCCAGCGGCCGGTCGCCCTCCAGGACCAGGCGCCGACGCGGGTGGAAGACATAGGGGCCGAATCGCAGCACCTCGTCGCTGTTCAAATCTCTGATGCCGTTCATGCCATCCCTGTGCGCCAACCTGGCCCGGTGCACGCCAAGGCAGCGTGCGGCGCGGATCCGGCCAGGCCTGCGCACCTCCCTTTCGAAATATTCCCGGATATCTTCGCAGGCACCGATGACGCTACAACTCCCACGGGGGGAGCGACACGGCCATCGCGATGCGCCGGACGGACACCCTGCCCGCCCGCACCCGGCGGCTATCCACCCTCCGCTTTTCGTAGGAGCGCCGCGTGCTCGCGATCAACGATAGCGCGGTCGGCCGGAGATCCCGCGCTGCGCAGGGCAAGCGCTAACTGAATTGCTGGCGGTACTGGCTGGGCGTCAGGCCGAGCTTTTCGCCGAACAGGAAACGCATGTGCCGCACGCTGCCGAAGCCGCTCTTGTAGGCCACGGTCTTGAGCGGCAGGTCGCTGCTCTCCAGCAGGTTGCGGGCGCGATCGATACGCGCGCTCTGCAGGAACTCCATGGGGGTCATGTTCACCTCGCGGGCGAACACCCGGGCGAAATGCCGCGTGCTCATGTTCGCGAGGCTGGCCATGCGCTCGATGCTGAAGGCTTCGTCGAGATGCTCCAGCACATGGTTCTGCACCCGGGTCACCGGGGTTTCCTGGGGCGCCACCGCGGCCGTCAACGGACTGAACTGCGCCTGTCCGCCCTGGCGCTTCATCACCACCAGCAACACCTTGGCCACGTCCTGGGCGACCTTCTTGCCGTGGTCCCGGGCGACCACCGCCAGCGCCAGGTCGATGCCCGCGGTGATACCGCCGGAGGTGATCAGGTTGCGGTCCTCCAGGTAGATCCGGTCGGTTTCCACCGTCGCCTTGGGGAAGGCGCGAATCAAGCGCTCGGTGTAATGCCAGTGGGTGGTGACCCGGTAACCGTCCAGCAGGCCGGCGTGCCCAAGGACGAACGCCCCGGTGCAGATCGAGCCATAGCAGCCAGCGCGCGGCACGGCCTCCTGCAGCCACTGCAACAACGCCGGATGCCGTTCGTTGTAGGCCCCCGGGCCGCCCGGCACCAGCAGCAGGTCATAGCCCCCGGCGGCCTGGTCGAGTTGCAGGTCGGCCTGCACGCCGACGCCGTTGGACGCGCGCAGCAGCCCCGGCTCGGTGCCGATGGTCGAGAGCCGGTAATGGTCCTTCGGTTCCAGGTAACGGTTGGCCACGGAAAACACTTCCATGGGCCCGGCCATGTCGAGCAGGAGAAAGTCGGGAAACAGCACCATTGCCACAGTTTTCATGGGTCGAAAATCACCGGTATCGAAGGAAGCGAAGCCTGACGCAGAGGCCGGCCATTATGCCCAGCCGACGTGCGAGCGTTGGCGAAGAATACGTGATTCGGTGCACATTTTTGTCAACCTGAAAGGGACAGTCTTTCAATTTCCATCTACTTATTGCGCACCAGAGTAGACATTAACCTTCTCCTCAACCGGACGACTTCTCGTCCCTACAGGAGATTTCAGCATGCTCACCCTACGCAAAGCCTCTGATCGCGGCGCCGCCAACCATGGCTGGTTGAAGTCGTTCCATACCTTTTCCTTCGCCAACTACCGCAACCCGCGGGAACAGGGTTTTTCCGACCTGCTGGTGATCAACGACGACCGCGTCGCCGCCGGCAAGGGCTTCGGCCAGCACCCGCACCGCGACATGGAGATTTTCTCCTATGTGCTCGAAGGCGCCCTGGAACACAAGGACACCCTGGGCACCGGTTCGGTGATCCGCCCGGGCGACGTGCAGTTGATGAGCGCCGGCAGCGGCGTGGCGCACAGCGAGTACAACCACTCGGCTACCCGCCCGGTGCACTTCCTGCAGATCTGGATCGTGCCGCAGGTCGCTGGCGCCAAACCGCGTTATCAGCAGGAGCACTTCAGCGCGGAGCAGAAACGCGGCCGCCTGCAACTGATCCTCTCCCCCGACGGGGCCGAGGGATCGCTGCAGGTCCGCCAGGATGCACGGGTCTATGCCGGCCTGATCGACGGCCCGGAAAGCGCCACCCTGACCCTAGACGCCGACCGCTACGCCTACGTGCATGTGGCACGCGGCAAGGTCGAGCTCAACGGCCTGGCGCTGCAGGAAGGCGATGGCGTGCGGGTACGCGATGAACAGCTGCTGAACCTGAGCCACGGCGTCGACGCCGAAGTCCTGGTGTTCGACCTGCGCCCCCAGGAACTGCCGCAGATGCCTTGAGCGACCCCTGCCTCGAACCGGAAATGGGTTCCGGGCAGGCAGCCTCATCGCGTCTTGGCATCGACGCCCATCAATTCCGTCGGCTGACGCGCTTTGTGTAGCCGCTGCCGAGCCCTGGCGAGGCTGCGATCGGCCCGACAGGGCCGCCAAGCCTGCCACCGCGTTGAATCTGGAAAATCGCGGAGCCTGCCCTGGCGAGCCCTACGGCCTCGATCGCAGCCTCGCTGGCGCTCGGCAGCGGCTACGGGAATGGGGTTTCAGGCAGGTGCTTTCGCGACGTTTTTAGCATCGATGAAGATCGGTTCTTCCGGCTGACACGCTTTGTGTAGCCGCTGCCGAGCCCTGGCGAGGCTGCGATCGGCCCGACAGGGCCGCCAAGCCTGCCACCACGTTGAATCTGAAAAAACGCGGAGCCTGCCTGGCGAGTCCTGCGGCCTCGATCGCAGCCTCGCTGGCGCTCGGCAGCGGCTACAGGGATCCGGGTTGTCAGCCAGGCCGGCCGGTAGGCCGCCGTCTTGCTTTTGATCTGAGCGCCCCGTTAACCACGATGGCCGAACGCAGGCATGCCGAGCCTCAGCGAGGCACCGAGTGGAGGGGCAAGCGTTTTTGGTTCCTTTTTAGGCGTTTGTAAAAAGGGACCCGCCGTAAGGGCGGAACCATAAGCCGCCGTGACCGCAGCAATGGATATGTACACCATCCAGAAAATGCAGCGCCAGAACGGACGTCATCGCGAGCAAGCTTCGCTCCTACAGAAGAAGCAGCCGTTACCACAGCAACGGACATGTACCCCAAAAGAAACGCCCTGCCCCCTACGCCAAGACAAGTCTTTTTCTCCCACGAAACCGCTTCCCAATCGACGCAGCCAGGAATAATGTAGAGACATCTACACCTCAAGTAATCAGCATTACATGAAAAACTGGCTAACCCTGATCCTCGGCCTCCCCACCGCCCAGGCCACAGAGCGCATGCGCGCCTGGCGCGCACTGAAGGCCTGCGGCGCCGCAGTGCTGCGGGACGGCGCCTACCTGCTGCCCGACACCCCCGCCTGCCGCGAAGCCCTGGCCGCGATCGAGCGAGACATCCTGGCAATCAATGGCACCGCCTATGTGCTACCGGTGGTGGACCCCGACGGCGCCCGCTTTACCGGCCTGTTCGACCGCGGCGAGGACTACGGCAAGCTGCGCAGCGAGATCGAGGCATGCCGCAGCCAGCTCACGGCCGACACCGCGCTGGCCAGCACCCGGCTGGTGCGCAAGCTGCGCAAGGCCTACGACCAGTTGGCCGGCATCGATTACTTCCCCGGTCCGTCCAGGCAGCAACTCGACGCGGCCCTGCTGGAGCTCGAGCGCGCCGTCAGCCGCGCCCTGTCGGCGGACGAACCCCATGGCCAGGACCTGCCGATCGCCCGGCTCGACCCCGGCGCCTACCGGGGCCGCACCTGGGCCACCCGCCAGCGCCCCTGGGTCGACCGCCTGGCCTGTGCCTGGCTGATCCGCCGTTTTATCGACCCCCAGGCGCGCATTCTCTGGCTGGAGCAGCCCCAGGACTGCCCCGCCGATGCCCTGGGTTTCGACTTCGATGGCGCGACCTTCAGCCATGTCGGCCAGCGCGTCAGCTTCGAAACCCTGCAAGCCAGCTTTGCCCTGCAAGCGCCCGGCCTGGAACGCCTCGCCGCGCTGGTGCACTACCTGGACATCGGCGGCCTCCAGCCCGTGGAAGCCGCCGGGGTCGAACGGGTGCTGGCGGGGCTGCGCAACACCCTTTCCCATGACGATCACCTGTTGGCCGCCGCCAGTGCCCTGTTCGATGGCCTGCTCGCCGGTTTTGCGCAAGAGGAACACGCCCATGACTAAAACCTGCGACACGGCAGTGGAAGCGGATCTGCCCCGGCCCGAGCCGATCGGCCTGCGCGAAGCCTTCTGGTTCTGGCTCAAGCTGGGCTTCATCAGCTTCGGCGGGCCGGCGGGGCAGATTTCGATCATGCACCAGGAGCTGGTGGAGCGGCGGCGCTGGATCTCCGAGCGGCGCTTCCTCCACGCCCTCAACTACTGCATGTTGCTGCCCGGCCCCGAGGCCCAGCAGCTGGCGACCTATATCGGCTGGCTGATGCACCGCACCTGGGGCGGGGTGATCGCCGGCGCGCTGTTCGTCTTGCCGTCGCTGTTCATCCTGGTTGCCTTGTCGTGGATGTACATCGCCTTCGGCGAAGTCCCGGTGGTGGCCGGGCTGTTCTACGGCATCAAGCCGGCGGTGACGGCGATCGTGGTGCAGGCCGCGCACCGGATCGGCTCGCGGGCGTTGAAGAACAACTGGCTGTGGGCCATCGCGGCGGCGTCCTTCATCGCGATCTTCGCCTTCGATGTGCCCTTCCCGCTGATCGTGCTGGGGGCGGCGCTGATCGGTTATGCCGGCGGCCGGCTGGCGCCCGCGAAGTTCAGCACCGGTGGCCATGGCGCTGCGCGCGCCTCCTTCGGCACCGCCTTGATCGACGACGACACTCCCACTCCTGACCACGCGCGCTTCAGCTGGCTGAAACTGACCCGGCTGGTGCTGGTGGGCGCGCTGCTCTGGGCCTTGCCGATGGGCCTCCTGACCGCGCTCTTCGGCTGGGGCGGCACCCTGACCCAGATGGGCTGGTTCTTCACCAAGGCCGCCTTGCTGACCTTCGGCGGCGCCTATGCGGTGTTGCCTTATGTCTATCAGGGCGCGGTCGGTCACTACGGCTGGCTGACCCCGACCCAGATGATCGACGGCCTGGCCCTGGGCGAAACCACGCCCGGGCCGCTGATCATGGTGGTGGCGTTCGTCGGTTTCATCGGCGCCTATGTCGGCCAGGTGTTCGGCGCCGACCAGGTGTTCCTCGCCGGCGCCCTGGCGGCGACCCTGGTGACCTGGTTCACCTTCCTGCCTTCGTTCCTGTTCATCCTCGCCGGCGGGCCGCTGGTGGAGTCGACGCACAACGAACTGAAGTTCACCGCGCCGCTGACCGCGATCACCGCGGCGGTGGTCGGGGTGATCCTCAACCTGGCGTGCTTCTTCGGCTATCACGTGCTGTGGCCGAAGGGCTTCGGCGGCGCGCTCGACTGGCCGTCGGCGCTGATCGCCATCGCCGCGGCGATCGCCCTGTTCCGCTTCAAGCGCGGAGTGATCCAGGTGCTGCTGGCCTGCGCCCTCGCCGGCCTGGCGGTGCACCTGTTGCGTTAGCGTCCCGGCGCTTCTCCAGCGGGCCTCGCGCCCGCCGGATCATCCATGGGCGAAGCGGCGCACGCCTGTGCTGGCCGCCGCGCGCAGCGTGCCGGTGGCGGGCGCCGCCGGCTCCGCGACCTCCACGCCCAACAGGCCCAGCAGCCGCGCGCGAATGCCCTGGAAACCTTCCTGGCCGGTGTCCCGGGTGCGTGGCAGGTCGATGCGCAGTTGCTCGGCGATCCTGCCGTTGGCCAGGACGATGACCCGGTCGGCCAGCAGGATGGCTTCGTCGACGTCGTGGGTCACCAGCAGCACTGCCGGCCGGTGCTTGTGCCACAGGTCGATGATCAGCCGGTGCATGCGGATCCGGGTCAGGGCATCGAGCGCGGCGAAGGGTTCGTCGAGCAACAGCAGCTTGGGCTCGCGCACCAGGCCGCGGGCCAGGGCCACGCGCTGCGCTTCGCCGCCGGAGAGGGTCGCCGGGTAGGCGTCCAGGCGATGGGCCAGGCCGACTTCGGTCAACGCTTGCACGGCGCGGGCGCGGGCATCGGGGCTGCGCAGGCCGAGGATCACGTTCTTCCAGGCGCGTTTCCAGGGCATCAGCCGTGGCTCCTGGAACACCGCCGCGCGGGCCTTGGGCACCCGTAACTGGCCGCTGTCGATGCTGTCCAGCCCGGCCAGGCTGCGCAGCAAGGTGGTCTTGCCGGAACCGCTGGCGCCCAGCAGGGCGACGAATTCGCCGGGGGCGATGTCCAGGTCCAGGCCGTCGATGACCCGTTGCTGGCCGAACTGGCGGACCACGTTGCGCAACCGCACCGGCGCGGCTTGGCTGGCGTCCACAGAATCGATGCTCGACATAATCAGTTCCTCACGAAAGATGGGCGCCAGGCCAGGGCGAAACGTTCCAGGGTGCGGATCACCCCGTCGATCAACAGGCCGAGGACGCTGTAGATCAGCAGGCAGATCACGATCACGTCGGTGCGCATGAAGTCCCGCGCGTCGCTGGCCAGGTAGCCGATGCCGGCGGTGGTGTTGATCTGTTCGACGAACACCAGGGCCAGCCAGGAAATGCCCAGGGAATAACGCAGGCCGACGAAGAACGAGGGCAAGGCGCCAGGCAGGATCACATGCCAGATCAGCTCCCGGCGGTTCAGGCCCAGGGTGTTGGCAGCCTCGATCAGCTTGGGGTCGATGTTGCGGATGCCGGCGAACAGGTTGAGGTACACCGGGAAGGTGGTGCCGGTGACGATCAGCGCGATCTTGGTGAACTCGCCGATGCCGAACCAGAGGATGAACAGCGGCACCAGGGCCAGCGAGGGGATGGTGCGCAGCATCTGCATCGGCGAATCGAGCACCACCTCGCCGCGCTTCGACAAGCCGCTGACCAGCGCCGCGACCACGCCGATGGACACCCCGATGCTCAACCCCATCAGCGCCCGTTGCAGCGACACCAGCAGGTGCCGGCCCAGTTCGCCGGAGGCGATCATCGCCCACAAAGTGCCGCCGATCTGCGACGGCGCGGCGATCACCCGCTGCGGAATCAGGCCCCAGCGCGAGGCCAGCTCCCAGAGCAACAGCAACACGATCGGGCTGATCAGCCGCAGCAACACTTCGGGGGTACGCCAGGTGCGCAACCAGGCGGGAACCCAGCGCGCCGCGCCCTGCCCCCCGCCGGCCAGGCCTGGGGCCTTGTCGATGGAAAACGAACTGGCGGCGCTCGGCGGATCGAAGGTCTTGTCGCTCATCGGGCTTCCTTCCTCATCATCGGCACAGGGCGGGAGGCGCCCTGTATCCACGTTCGAGCCATGCTATTCGCATAAAAAATCGCAGTGAAATTCTTTTTGGGCATAACCTAATATGATTAAAAATCAGATAGAAAAAGAACCGAATAAATAATTTGCATAGTAAAGCCTCGCGACCCAGACCCTTCGCCGGGCCTGCTCCTGATGCGGCATAAAATGCGCATTACTGATGAATCCATAAATTGATAATCAATAATTTTAATAATTAACTTAGAACGAAACGGCATTTCACAGCCCGCCCCCGCTGCGCCTACTTTCGACACCACGGACCGACCCCTCGCCCGGTGGAGGCTGCACTCACTCCTGCTCCATGCAGGCCTGTCCAAAAAAGGGGAAATCCACCATGAGCATCGAATTCATCGGCTACATCGGCGGCCATCAGTCGTCGGAAATCCATCCGCGCAGCGGCCCCGCCCTGCAACCCGACTATGTGGAGCAGGTGGCCCGCGCCCACGAAGAAGCCGGCTTCGACCGCGCGCTGGTGGCCTTCCACTCCAGCAGCCCGGACAACACGCTGATCGCCGCGCATGCCGCCAGCGTGACCCGGCGCCTCAAGTTCCTGATCGCCCACCGCCCGGGCTTCGTCGCGCCGACCCTGGCCGCCCGCCAGTTCGCCACCCTGGATGTGTTCAATGGCGGGCGCACCGCGGTGCACATCATCACCGGCGGCGACGACCACGAACTGCGCGCCGACGGCAGCCATATCGGCAAGGAGGAGCGCTACGCCCGCACCGACGAATACCTCGACGTGCTGCGCCAGGAATGGAGCAGCGAGGCGCCGTTCGACTACCACGGTTCCTACTACCAGGTCGAAGGCGCGCACTCGGTGGTGCAGTCGCCGCAACAGCCGCATATCCCGCTGTATTTCGGCGGTTCGTCGGCGGCGGCCATCGCGGTGGCCGGCAAGCACGCGGATGTCTATGCGCTGTGGGGCGAAACCTACGAACAAGTGCGGGAAGTGGTCGCCCAAGTGCGCGCCGAAGCGGCCCGGCATGGCCGCAGCATTCGCTTCAGCCTGTCGCTGCGGCCGATCCTGGCGGACACCGAGGAACAGGCCTGGGAACGCGCCGAGCGCATCCTGCAACAGGCCACCACGCTTGCCGAACAGAGCGGCTTCGTGCGGCGCGAGCCGCCCAACGAAGGCTCGCGGCGCCTGCTGGCCGCCGCGGCCAAGGGCTCGCGCCTGGACAAGCGCCTGTGGACCGGGATCGCCGGCCTGCTCGGCGCCCAGGGCAATTCCACCGCCCTGGTCGGCACCCCGGAACAGGTGGCCGAGGCCCTGCTCGACTATTACGACCTGGGCATCACCACCTTCCTGATCCGCGGCTTCGACCCGCTCGACGACGCCATCGACTACGGCAAGCGCCTGATCCCCCTGACCCGGCAACGGGTGGCCGAGCGCGAACGCCAACAGCGCGTCGCCTGAACGCGCCACACGCGGGTTCCGGTCCTGCTCGCGAGGGAGCGCTGCGGCTCTCCCTCGGGCCGGATCGCCAGGGCTTCGATCGGTGAACAAGATCCCCCGCGTGGGGCTCGGGCCGCGCTGCCTATTTGCCCTGGCTATTGTCGGCGCCCGCTGCCATCGGTCATCATTCGCCGCGCCCCGGCGCCACGAATGGACTCGCCCGCATGACCGCTCCCACCGCTCCCACTCCCCAGCAGAAAGCCGTCTGTGACCGCTACGGGCTACCCGTGCTTGTTCCCGAGGACATGATCGCGGTTGCGCTGGCCACCCTCGGCCGATCGCCCATCTACGGCACACGGATTGCGTTGCCGGAGGGCGGCAATGTCAGCTGGTTCATCCACTGCGGGGACTACTCGGACGCGGAGGATTTCTATCAGCCGGTCCATGCCGAGCATCTGCATGAACGGCTGCCGCATGTCATGAACTACCTCTGCCTGCCCGCGGGCGCCAGGTTCATCATCGACACCGAAGGCTACGAAGACGTCTGGATCGAAGCGCCCGATCCCGGCACCGCCGAAGCCCCGTGACACCACGTCGCCCGCTTTACCGAGCTACGTCGGAATGCCGCCCACCCGAGCCTCGCTGACGCTCGGCAACGGCTACAGGTGCGGTGAGTTAGCACGAGATCTGTAGGAGCGAAGCTTGCTCGCGATGGCGTCCGTTCAGACAGCCCGCATCGCCCGGATCGCGGGCAAGCCTCGCTCCTACCGACAGGGTCCGAACCGCAATCGCTGTCGAGCCTGGGCGGCACTCCGACGTAGCGGGCGCCAGCCAGGCACCGCGGCATATCACTCCTTGTAGGCCGTATCGCTACGCTCCAGCTGGCGGATCAGCGCGTCCCAGTGCCGGGCCACGCCGGGGCCGTCGCCCTTGCTGAAGGCTTCGGCCTGTTTCTCGACCTTGGCCACCACTTCGGCGGGCGGGAAGATCAGTTCGGCGTTGCCGGCGGCCTGGGCCGCGACCTGGATGTTGCAGGCGCGCTCCAGGCCGTGCAGTTGCTGGAACGCGTGCTCGACACTGATGCCCGCGGTCAGCAGCCCGTGGTTGCGCAGGATCAGCACGCTCTTGTCGCCCAGGTCCGCCACCAGCCGCTCGCGCTCGTCGAGGTCCAGGGCGATGCCTTCGTAACCGTGATAGGCCACCCGCCCGGAAAAGCCGATGGCGTGCTGGGAAATCGGCAACAGCCCGTCACGCTGGGCGGACACGGCGATGCCGTCGCGGGTATGGGTGTGCAGCACCGCCTGCAGGTCGGGTCGGGCGCCGTGGATCGCGCTGTGGATCACATAGCCGGCGTAGTTGATCCCCAGGCCGGTCGGGTCGTCGACCAGGGTGCCGTCGATATCCACCTTGACCAGGTTGGACGCGGTGATCTCGTCGAACAGCAGGCCGAAGGCGTTGATCAGGAAGTGCTCGTCGGGTCCCGGCACCCGCGCGGAAAAGTGCGTGTAGATGTGGTCGGTCCACTTGAACAGCGCGGCCAGCCGGTAGGCGGCGGCCAGTTTCACCCGCACGTCCCACTCTTCTGGGCTGACGCGCTGACGGACAGATTTCGAGACGCTGGATAACGGGCTGACGCTGCTCATGACAAAGGTTTCCTGGAGGTCTTGGGGGATCTCCAGCCAGCCTAGGGGAAGGCCAAAAATAATAAAAAGCACATTTTAATCTAAGCTAATTATTATTATTTTTTATCTTATCCTCGCCTCGTCCGGGCCTGTCGAGCGCCTCAGGCGGCGCTCTTGATCTTGTGCAGCGCAGCGGCCACCAGTTGGCCGAAGGCATCTACCGGGCCTTGCAGGTTGCCGAGAAAACGCGGGTAGATCAGCCACAGGTCCATCACCGGCTTGAAGTCCTTGAGCGGCATCGCCGCCAGTTGCTCGCGATGGGCGCTGCGCTCCAGCAACGGGCGCGGCACCAGGCCGAGGCCCAGGCCGTCGGCGACCAGGCCCAGTTGCAACTCGGTGCCGAAGGTCTCCAGGTTGACCCGCAGCGCCAGCCCCTGGTCCGACAGGGTGCGTTGCAATCCGGCACGGAAACCGCAGCCGTCGGGGTTGAGAATCCAGCCGTTCTGGTAGACGTCGGCGAGCTTGCACGGGCGCTTGGGCAACTGCTCCCGGGCGCAGACCACCACCAGTTCCATCTTGCCGATCGACTCGCCGACAATATTGTCCGGAAAGATCTTGCCGGCCGGAAACAGCGCCGCCGCCGCATCCAGTTCGCCGCGCTCGATCTTGCCCACCAGCTGGCTGCCCCAGCCGGTCGCCACCTGGGCGCGCAGCTCGGGGTACTCGGCGCGCAAGTGCTTGAGCGCATCGAGCAGCACCACGTCGCCGATGGTCTGCGGCACGCCCAGGCGCAGCAGCCCGGTGGGCGGCGCGTCGCTGGCCACCAGTTCGCGCAGGGCGTCCATTTCCCGCAGGATCAGGCGGCACTGTTCGTACACCCGCGTGCCGATCAGGGTGGGCTTGAGCGGCTTGGTATTGCGGTCGAACAACTCCACGCCCAGGGCCTGCTCGAAGTTCTGCACGCGCCGCGTGATGGCCGGCTGCGTCAATTGCAGGGTCTCGGCGGCGTGGCTGATGGACTGGCAGCGAATCACTTCGACGAAGGCGTCGATATCGTCAATTTTCATTTGGCCCGCACATAGAGAACAGTCGACAAGATGTTTGAAAAGCATAATTCCATTGTCGGTGGCTGGATAGCCCGCTGCATCTATCGATAACGTCTAACTCTATTCACAAGGGTTCTAAATTCCTTTCAGCTATAACCTAATCATAAAAAAATAGCATATTAAGAAAAATCATTATGCTTAAATCATAAGCACACATTTTTTCCCCGAACGATGGAACCGTCATGACCCAGGCCCGACACCCGGAGCGACTCAGAGCTTTCATTGGCGCCCTGGCGGAGTTGCTCGACAGCCAACCCCGCGAAGGCGACCTGCTGCACCGCGGCGGCCAGTTACTGGCCCAGCTGGTCAGCCATGACGACTGGCTGCCCGAGGATTTCGCCCGGCCCGATCCGCAGCACTACCAGCAATACCTGCTGCACGCCGATTCCCGGCAGCGCTTCAGCGTCGTCAGCTTCGTCTGGGGCCCGGGGCAACGCACGCCGATCCACGACCACCGGGTCTGGGGGCTGATCGGCATGCTGCGCGGCGCCGAGTATTCGCAGAGCTTCCAGCACCAGGCCGATGGCGAGCTGCGGGCCAGCGGCCCGCGCATCGAACTGCGCCCCGGCCAGGTCGAGGCCGTGTCGCCGAAGATCGGCGACATCCATCAGGTCAGCAATGCCTATGACGACCAGGTGTCGATCAGCATCCACGTCTACGGCGCCAACATCGGCGCGGTGCGTCGCGCGGTGTACCAGAGCGACGGCAGCGAAAAACTGTTCATCTCCGGTTATTCCAACGCCTTCCTGCCCAATATCTGGGACCTGTCCAAAGAGAGCCAAGCCCTATGAGCACTGCATTCACCCGCACCTACGCGCAGATCCGCCAGGCGCTGCTGGACCGTGAAGAGCTGGCCCTCGTCGATGTGCGCGAAGAGGCCCCCTTCGCCGAGGGCCATCCGCTGTTCGCCGCCAATATCCCGCTGTCGAAGCTGGAGCTGGAGGTGTATGCGCGGATTCCCCGGCGCGACACCCCGGTCACCGTCTATGACGACGGCGAAGGCCTGGCCGCGCGGGCGGTACAACGCCTGCATGAGCTGGGCTACGTCGATGTCGCGGTGCTCGAGGGCGGCCTGCAGGGCTGGCGCGAGGCCGGCGGCGAGCTGTTCATCGACGTCAACGTGCCGAGCAAGGCCTTCGGCGAGCTGGTGGAAAGCCAGCGCCACACCCCGTCGCTGGCGGCGCAGGAAGTGCAGGCGCTGCTCGACGCCAAGGCCGACGTGGTGGTGCTCGACGCCCGGCGCTTCGACGAATACCAGACCATGAGCATTCCCACCGGCATCAGCGTGCCCGGCGCGGAACTGGTGCTGCGCGCCCGGGAACTGGCGCCGGACCCGGCCACCCAAATCATCGTCAATTGCGCCGGACGCACCCGCAGCATCATCGGCACCCAATCGCTGATCAACGCCGGCATCGCCAACCCGGTGGCCGCCCTGCGCAACGGCACCATTGGCTGGACCCTGGCCGGGCAGACCCTGGAGCATGGCCAGGCGCGGCGCTTCGCACCGACCGGCGAAGCCCAGCGCGCACGGGCCGCCGAGGACGCCCGCCGCGTCGCCGACCGCGCCCAAGTCGGCCGCGCCAGCTTCGCCGACCTGCAACGCTGGCAGCAGGACGCGAGCCGCAGCACCTACCTGTTCGATGTGCGCACCCCGGAGGAATACGCCGCCGGCCACTTGCCCACGGCGCGCTCGACCCCGGGCGGCCAGCTGGTCCAGGAAACCGATCATTTCGCCAGCGTGCGCGGCGCGCGCCTGGTGCTGGTGGACGACGACGGCGTGCGCGCCAACATGTCGGCCTCCTGGCTCGCGCAGCTGGGCTGGCAGGTGTACGTGCTGGACGACCTGACGCCGGCGCATTTCAGCGAAACCGGCGCCTGGCAGGCACCGGTGCCGGCACCGCGCCAGGCCGAGGAAATCAGCGCCGAGACCCTGGCCCTCTGGCTGGCCGAGGGCGACACCGCGGTGCTGGATTTCACCAGCAGCGCCAACTACGTCAACCGCCATATCCCCGGGGCCTGGTGGGTCTTGCGCGCGCAGTTGCCGCAAGCCCTGGCCCGGGTGCCGAAGGCCGAGCGTTATGTGCTGACCTGCGGCAGCAGCCAGCTGGCCCGGCTGGCAGTGCCCGAGGTCGAGGCCCTGACCGGCAGGCCGGTGTTCCTGCTGCACCAGGGCACCGCCAGCTGGATCGCCGCGCAACGGCCGCTGGAGAGCGGCGAAACCCGCCTGGCCTCGCCGCGCATCGATCGTTATCGCCGCCCCTACGAAGGCACCGACAACCCCCACGAGGCAATGCAGGCCTACCTCGACTGGGAATTCGGCCTGGTGGCCCAGCTGGCCCGCGACGGCACACATGGCTTCCAGGTCATTTGAAAGCGGCGGGACGCGGCCGCTGAAATGAAATAACCCGGCGCAGGGCTCCTCCCCCGGACCATGCGCCGCCCCATTGGACGACAAGCGACACCCGAACCGACCCCTTCTCCAGGCGGAGGTGACCCGAACCCTCGATCACTGCCTGGAGCCTGTGCCATGCGCCTTACCCTGCCCTTCGCCCAGCTGTTGCTGGCCACCGTTCTCGGCCTCGCACCCCTGGTCCAGGCCGCCGACCTGCCGCCGCTGCGGGTGGCCAACCAGAAGTCGACCCTCAAGGTCCTGCTGGAGGTTTCCGGCGAACTGGCGAATGTGCCCTACGAGATCCAGTTCTCCGAATTTCCCGCCGCCGCGCCCCTGGGCGAGGCCCTGAACGCCGGCGCGGTGGATGTCGGCGGCCTGGGCGATGCGCCCTATGTGTTCGCCCTCGGCGCCGGCGCGCCGCTCAAGGTGGTCAGCATCGTCCACGCCCAGGGCCGCTACACCACCGCCCTCCTCGCGCCGCGGGACTCGGCGCTGAACGACGCCCGCGACCTCAAGGGCAAGCGGATCGTCACCACCCGCGGCTCCATCGGCCACTTCCTGGCGATCAAGGCGCTGCGCGGCGCCGGCCTGCGCACCAGCGACGTGCAGTTCATCTACCTGCTGCCCAGCGAGTCGCGGTTGCTGCTGGACAACGGCGGCGCCGACGCCTGGGCGACCTGGGATCCCTACACCACCATCGCCACCACGCAGAGCCAGGCCAAGGTGCTGGTCAGCGGCGACCAGCTGCTGAGCAACCACCTGTACCTGGCGGCCACGCGCCAGGCCATCGCCGACAAACGCCTTCAGCTCGACGATTTCGTCGCCCGCATCGACCGTGCCTACCGCTGGACCAACGCCCACCCCGAGGCCTACGCCGCGGCCCTGGCGCGGGTCACCGGCCTGCCACTGGAGGTGCACCTGGCGGTGGCCAGGGCCACGCACATCGAGCCGGTGGCGATCGACGCCCAGGTCATCGCCGGCCTGCAGGCCACCGCGGACATCTACCGCGAGGAAGGCCTGCTGCTCAGGCCGATCGATGTTTCCCAGGGCTTCGACCCCAGCTTCAACACCCCGCGCCCGCAACTCAACCAGGCATCGCGCTGATCCAGCGCACGGCTTCAGGAGCACACTCATGAGCAAACAACCGCGACTCAAACTCGGCGCAATGGTCCATGGCGTCGGCCACGGCTGGGGCGAATGGCGCCATCCGGACGCGCTGGCCAACGCCAGCGTCAACCTCGGTTTCTACCAGCAGCAGACGCACCTGGCCGAAGCGGCGAAGTTCGACTTCGTGTTCATCGCCGACAGCCTGCACATCCACGAGAAATCCAGCCCGCATTACCTCAACCGCTTTGAGCCGCTGACCATCCTCTCGGCGCTGGCCGCCACCACCCGGCACATCGGCCTGGTGGCGACCGTCACCGTCAGCTACACCGAGCCGTTCCAGGTCGCCCGCCAGTTCGCCTCGCTGGACCACATCAGCGGCGGCCGCGCCGGGTGGAACGTGGTCACCTCGTGGCTCAGCGGCACCGCCGACAACTTCGGCAAGGCTGAACACCCGCCGCACGCCGTGCGCTACCGCATCGCCCAGGAACATGTGGCGGTGGTCAAGGGCCTGTGGGACTCCTGGGAAGACGACGCCTTCGCCTACGACAAACGCAGCGGCGAGTTCTTCACCCCCGGCAAGCTGCATGCCCTGGAGCACAAGGGCGAGTTCTTCTCCGTGAAAGGTCCGCTCAACATCGCCCGCTCGCGCCAGGGCCAGCCGGTGCTGTTCCAGGCCGGCACCTCCGAGGACGGGCGCAACTTCGCCGCCGCCAACGCCGACGCGATCTTCGTCAGCCCCGAGCATTTCGAGGAGGCGCAGGCCTATTACCAGGACCTCAAGCGCCGCGCCCGGGGCTTTGGCCGCGATGCCGAGCAGCTGTCGATCCTGCCCGGCATCCGGCCGATCGTCGGGCGCGACGCGGCCGAGGTCGAGGACCGCTACCAGCAAGCGGTGGCGCTGGTGAGCATCGAAGACGCCATCGTCGCCCTCGGCCGACCGTTCAACGACCACGACTTCAGCCAGTACCCGCTGGACGCGCCCTTCCCCGAGCTGGGCGACCTGGGCGCCAACAGCCAGAAAGGCGGCTCGGAGCGGATCAAGCAACTGGCGCGGGACGAAGGCCTGACCCTGCGCGAAGTGGCCCTGCGCTTCTCGCGCCCGCGGCGCGACTTCGTCGGCACCCCGGAGCAGGTGGCCGATGCCATCGAGCACTGGTTCAGCCAGGGCGCGGCCGACGGTTTCATCATCAACGCGCTGCTGCCGGACGGCCTGCAGTCCTTCACCGAGCAGGTGGTGCCGGTGCTGCAACGCCGCGGCCTGTTCCGCAAGGAATACAGTGGCCAGACCCTGCGCGACCACCTCGGCCTGCCCGTGCCCGCCAACCGTTACGCGCAACCGGCGGCGGCCGACAGCGAGGCCGTGGCATGAGCGAATCCCTCAACCGGCAACTGGCCGAGCTGCACGCGCAGCGCCTGGCCACCTGGGATCCGGCGGCCCTGCAAGTCAACATCGACCAGCGCCGGCGCCTGGTGGAAGAGGCCCGGGACGCCCGCTTCGTCAAGCCCGGCGACCTGCTGGCGCCCTTCACCCTGCTCAAGGTCGAGGGCGGCAGCCTGAGCCGCGACGAGTTGCTGGCCGACGGGCCGGCGGTGCTGGTGTTCTTCCGCTTCGCCGATTGCCCGGCCTGCAACATCGCTCTGCCGTACTACGAGCGGCGGCTGTACCCGCGGCTGCGGGCGCTGGGGGTGCCGCTGGTGGCGGTCAGCCCGCAGGTGCCCGAACGCCTGGTCGAGATCAAGACCCGCCACCACCTGCAACTGCAGGTGGCCAGCGATCCGGACAACCGCCTCGGCGGGCACCTGGGCATCCTCTACCGCTTCGACGACGCCTCGCGCCGGGCCGCCCTGGCCCGGGGCAGCCACATCGGCGACGTCACCGGCACCGGCACCTGGGAACTGCCGCAGCCCACCGTACTGGTCATCGCCCGGGACGCCAGCGTGAGCTTCGCCGAGGTCAGCCCGGACTGGCTGGTGCGCACCGAAGCCGACCCGGTGCTGCGCGCCGTCGAACGATTGCTCGGGCACGTCCCGGCACAACTCGCCATCTGAACAAGGGCCCGATCATGAGCAAACACATCACACAGGGGCAGTTCAACCGACGCGAGTTCCTCGCCGCCGGCTCGTTCGCCCTCGGCGCCCTGGGGCTGTCGTCGCTGGGCCTGGCGTCAATGGGGCTGCCGGGACGCGCCAGCGCCGCCGACAACCCGCTCTCGGCGCTGACCCTGGGGGTCGCCACCTACCGCGGCCAGGACTCCTATTTCGTCGACGAGGCCGGCACCGCCGATACGCCCTACAAGGTCGAGTACGCGGAGTTCGCCGGCGGCAACCTGATCGTCGAGGCGCTGGCCTCCGGCAGCCTCGATGTCGGCGGCATGAGCGAGATCCCGCCGATCTTCTCGATCCAGAGCCATCGCCAGCCGCGCCTGATCGCCGTGTTGCAGGGCGACGTGAACAACCAGGTGTTCCTGATCCCCAAGGACTCGCCCCTGGAGTCGGTCGGCCAGCTGCGCGGCAAGCGGGTCGGCTACGTGCGTTCCACCACCTCGCACTACTTCCTGATCAAGGCCCTGAAGGAACAGGGCCTGACCCTCAACGACATCACCGCCGTGGCGCTGACCCCGCAGGATGGTTTCAGCGCCTTCCAGAGCGGCCAGCTCGACGCCTGGGTGATCTACGGCGTGTTCATCCAGCTGGCGAAATTCCGCAGCGGCGCGCGGGTGCTCAAGACCGCGCTGGGCTACCTGTCCGGCAACTACCTGATCGCCGCGCGCCCGGCGGCCCTGGACGAGCCGCTGCGCCGCCAGGCGATCCAGGACTACATCCAGCGCCAGGCGCGCACCCTGGAATGGATCAACGACAACCCCGAGCCCTGGGCGACCAAGTCGGCGCAGCTGCTGGGGGTGGACAAGGCGGTGTTCCTCGACATGTACAACAGCCGCAGCCAGCCCTCGCGGATCATCGAAGTCAACGACCAGGCCATCGCCTCGCAACAGGAGGTCGCCGACCTGTTCTTCGACGCTGGCGTACTGAGCCAGCGGCTCGACGTCGGCCCCTTGTGGGACCGCAGTTTCCGCCTGCTGCCGTTATGAACCGGCCCCGCCTTTTTCATCGAGTGAACCGACCATGAGCCTGACTTCCCAACACCCGCCCGTGCTGCAATCGGTCGAAGCCGCCGGCTTCGACGCCCTGCTCGCCCGCCTCGGCCAGCAACTGGCGGCCACGGCGGCGCAGTACGACGAGAGCGGCGCCTTCCCCCACGACAACTTCCGCCTGCTGCACCAGCACGGCCTGCTGGCCCTGACGGTGCCCAAGGCCCTGGGCGGGGGCGGCGCCAGCCTGGCCCAGGCGCGCCAGGTGATCGCCGCGGTCGCCCGGGGCGAGCCTTCCACGGCGCTGATCCTGGTGATGCATTACCTGCAGCACGCGCGCCTGCAAGACAGCCGCAGCTGGCCCGAGGCGCTGCGCCTGCGGGTGGCCGCGGACGCCGTGCGCGACGGCGCCCTGATCAACGCGCTGCGGGTCGAGCCCGAGCTCGGCACCCCGGCCCGCGGCGGCCTGCCGGCGACCATCGCGCGGCGCACCAGCGCCGGCTGGCGGATCAGCGGACGCAAGATCTACTCCACCGGCAGCCACGGCCTGAGCTGGTTCAGCGTCTGGGCCCGGAGCAACGACGAAGACCCGCTGGTCGGCGCCTGGCTGGTGCACAAGGACACGCCCGGCATCCGTATCGTCGAGGACTGGGACCACCTGGGCATGCGCGCCACGTGCAGCCACGAGGTGCAGTTCGACAATGTGCTGGTGCCCCTGGACCACGCCGTCAGCGTCAGCCCCTGGAGCGCGCCGCAAGCGGAACTCGACAGCGAGGGTTTCCTGTGGATGGCGGTGCTGCTGTCGGCGGTCTACGACGGTGTCGCCCAGGCCGCGCGGGACTGGCTGGTGGGCTGGCTGGAAACGCGCAAGCCGTCCAACCTCGGCGCGGCCCTCTCGACCCTGCCGCGCTTCCAGGAAACCGTCGGGCAGATCGACACCCTGCTGTTCGCCAGCCGCAGCCTGCTGGACGCCGCGGCCGAGGGCCGGACCCACGCCAGCCATGCCGCGCAGTTGAAGTACCTGGTCACCGACAACGCGATCCGCGCCGTCGAGCTGGCCATCGAGGCCAGCGGCAACCCCGGCCTGTCGCGCCACAACCCGTTGCAGCGGCATTACCGCGACGTGCTGTGCAGCCGCGTGCACACCCCACAGAACGACGCCGTGCTGCAAGGCATCGGCAAAGCCGTATTCGCCCAACGCCAGCCCAAGGACAAGCCATGAACCCGCTCGTGATCGCCAGCCAGCTGGACGCCGACTACAACGACGTGATCCGCCAGCGCCTCGCCCTGACCCATCCCACCGCCCGGGTGCTGGAGGTCCCGGCCGGCGTGCCGAGCGACCTGCCGGCCGAAGCCAATGTGCTGTTGGCGCGGCCGATCAACGTGCGCGGCTATGTGGCGCCGGAGACCCCGCCGCCGGGCTGGCCCTATGCCTTGCAATGGGTGCAGGTGACCTCGTCGGGTATCGACTTCTACCCGCGCTGGCTGTTCGACGGCCCGCCGGTGAGCACCTCGCGCGGCAGCGCCGCGGAGAACATCGCCGAGTTCGCCCTGGCGGCGATCTTCGCCGCGGCCAAGTCCCTGCCGGACATCTGGGTGCACGACGCGCAATGGCAGTTCACCGCACTGCGCCCGCTCAAGGGCAGCACCCTGGGAATCCTCGGCTTCGGCGCGATCGGCCGCAGCCTGGCGCGCAAGGCCCGGGCCCTGGGCCTGAACGTGCTCGCCCTGCGCCAGAGCCAGGCGCCGTTCGAGGTCGAAGGGGTCGAGGCGGCGCGGGACATCCACGAGCTGTTCGGCCGCAGCGACCACCTGGTGCTGGCCGCGCCCCTGACCGCGGCCACCCGGCACCTCGTCGATCGCCAGGTGCTGGCCAGTGCGAAACCGGGCCTGCACCTGATCAATATCGCCCGGGGCGGCCTGCTCGATCACGCCGCGCTGCTCGAGGCCCTGGACAGCGGGCGCATCGGCCTGGCCTCGCTGGACGTCACCGAGCCCGAACCGCTGCCGGACGGCCACCCGCTCTACCACCATCCCCGGGTGCGCCTGTCGCCCCATACCTCGGCGATCTCCACCACCCTGCACCAGGAGCTGGCCGACAGTTTCCTGGCTAACCTGGAGCGCTTTGTCGCCGGCCAGCCACTGGAGAATCCGGCGGATCTGCAGCGGGGTTATTAAGTAGCGCCAGCCGCTCCACCGCTATCGCGGGCAAGCCTCGCTCCTACAGACGGTGCAATCCGTAGGAGCGAGGCTTGCCCGCGATTGCGTTTTCGAACCCCACCACAACATCAGGAATACGCATCTATTAATATTTTTAAAATTACATATTTTTATAATTAACTTATAACTATTCAGACTTTTACACCGCGTATTTATACAAATATTGTTACAGCCAGCACCGACCACCCGACCAGGTGGAGGCCCACGGAACTGCATTTTTTCCGGCCGACACCACTCCACGGTCACTTGCCACACCCGAACCTGAAACCGGCTCCCAGCCCCCCGCCGCCATGGCTTCGACGCCCTGGCTCCGGTCGCGCTCGGCCGGAAAAAAACAACGACGCCAACACCGCATCCACACACCGGGGTTCACCATGCACAACTTCATCGCCCACCGCCTGACGCTGGCCGTATCGCTCGGCGCCGGGGTTTCCCTGAACCTGGCCGGCTGGCCGGCCCACGCCGCGGAAAACGGCGCCCTGCCCACGGTCACCGTCACCGCCGAACACCGCGCAGAGGACCTGCAGAAAGCGCCGCTGGCGATTTCCGCCTTCGACGAAAAGGCCCTGGACGACAAGCAGATCAAGAGCATCCGCGACCTCTCCGGGCAGGTGCCGAACCTCACGCTCAGCCGCCAGTCGATCTCCTACAGCGCACAGACCTACGGGATCCGCGGCATCGGCGAGACCGACCCGATCCAGGAAGCGGCCGTGGCGGTCTACGCCGACGACCTGTACATCCCGCGGGCGATTTCCTCGATGCTCGACTTCAACGACGTCGAACGCGTCGAAGTGCTGCGCGGGCCCCAGGGCACGCTGTACGGACGCAACAGCAGCGCCGGCGCGATCCGCGTGATCACCCGCGACCCGACCCAGGAAACCCGGGGCTTCCTCGAACTCGGCGCCGGCGACTACGACGCGCGCAACGGCCGCCTGCTGATCAGCGGGCCGCTGGTGGACAACACCCTGTTCGGCAGCTTCTCGGCGATCCGCCTGAGCCGCGACGGCACGGTATCCAACCCGACCCGCGGCCAGGACGTGAACAACATCGACATCCAGTCGTACCGCGGCAAGCTGCGCTACAAGCCAGAGGATTCGCCCTGGGACGTGCAACTGACCCTGGCCGGCACCTTCGACCGCGGCGACACCACCAGCTACACGCCGTTCGACGCCAACGGCCGCTTCGACAAGTTCAAGAGCTACAGCAGCCTCGACCCGAAGAACCGCCTCGACCAGGGCAGCTCGGTGCTGCGGGCGATCTACGCGATCGACGAGCACCTGAATTTCAAGTCGGTGACCGCCTACTCGGCGTTCGACCAGCCCGTGGACTACGACAACTCGGGGCAGGCGGCGCTGATCCAGAACAACCTGATCACCTACAAGCAGGACTACGCCACCCAGGAATTTCAGCTCAACGGCGACTATGAGCGGTTCAGTTTCAGCACCGGCCTGTACCTGTACCGCGAGAAGTTCGAGGCCGACCGCGACAACCTCACCTACTCGGTGGCACGCAACCGGGTGATCGGCCAGGGCCAGTACAGCACCACCAACACCGAGAGCTACGCGCTGTACGGCCAGGGCAGCTACAAGCTGACCCCGGAGCTGTCGCTGATCGCCGGGCTGCGCTTTACCCGCGAGCACAAGAACTTCGACTACGACAACGACGCCATCACCCCTTCGCGGCAGGTGATCGGCAACAACTTCAGCGCCGAGTCGAGCAAGTCCTGGCAGTCCACCAGCCCGAAACTCGGCTTCGAATACGCCTGGACCCCGCACCTGAACCAGTACGCCTACGTGGCCAAAGGCTTCAAGGCCGGCGGCTACGACAACCGCGCGCCGACCCGCGCCGCGGCCGAACAGGCGTTCTCCCCGGAAAACGTGACCACCTGGGAAACCGGCTTCAAGGGCGACTTCCTCGACCGCCGCCTGCGGGCCAACCTCGCGCTGTTCTACAACGACTACAAGGACCTGCAGACCAACGCCTACGACCCGGCGCTGGGGGTCAGCCTGCGCACCAACGTCGGCCAGGCGCACACCTACGGGGTCGAGCTGGAAACCCTCAGCGCCCTGACACCGGACCTGCAACTGACCTTCAACCTCGGCTACCTGCAAAGCCAGTACGACGACTTCGAGAACGCCAGCGGCGCCGGGGTCGACGCCAATGGCAAGCAGCTGGTGTTCTCGCCACGCTGGAACACCAGCGTCGGCCTCAACTACAGCATCCCCGCCGGCCTGCCCGGCACCTGGCTGGTGGGCACCGACGCGCAGTTCCAGACCAAGTCCTACGCCAACGCGCTGAACGATGACATCCAGGAAGTCCCCCAGCAGACCTTCTGGAACGCCAACACCCGCTACCTCTCCGGCGACGGCCACTGGACCACCACCCTGGCGGTGAAAAACCTGCTCGACCGCGCCTACCCGCAGTCGGTCGGCTACGTGCCTTCCAGCGGCGCCCGCTACTACGCCGTCAACGACCCGCGAACCCTCTTGCTGTCCGTGCGCTACGACCTCTGATCCCCGTTACCGGCAACCATGCCAAGGAGTGCTTTCATGGCTTTCACCCGCAGACAACTGATCTCCCGAATCGCCGCCGTCGGTGGCTATTCCGCCGCCGTCGGCGCCCTGGACGCCCTGGGCCTCGCGCCCCGGGCCGTGGCCGCAGGCTTTACCCCCTTGCAGCTGGGCAGCAGCGGCAACGGCAAGCATGTGGTGGTGGTCGGCGCCGGGATTTCCGGCCTGGTCAGCGCCTACGAACTGCGCAAGGCCGGCTTTACCGTGACCATCCTCGAAGCCCGCGAACGGGTCGGCGGACGCAACTGGACCCTGCGCCGCGGCAGCAAGGTCGAGTTCGACGACGGCATCAGCCAGACCGTGGACTTCGACGAGGGCCAATTCTTCAACGCCGGCCCGGCGCGCATTCCCAGCCATCACCAGACGCTGCTCGGCTACTGCCGCGAACTGGGGGTCGAGCTGCAAGTGCTGGTCAACAGCAGCCGCAACGCCCTGGCCCTGCCGGACGCCCGGCAGCCGGCGTTCCAGCTGCGCCAGGCGGTCAACGACACCCGCGGCCAGCTGTCGGAACTGCTGGCGCGCAGCGTCAGCCGCAAGGCCCTGGACCAGGACCTGAGCAGCGACGACCGCCAGGCGCTGCTGAATTTCCTCAAGGTCTACGGCGACCTCAACGCCGACCTGCAGTACAAGGGCTCGGTGCGCTCGGGCTACAACCGCATCCCCGGCGCCGGCGACCAGACCGGCATCACCCGCGACCCGCTGTCGCTGCAGACGCTGCTCAACCCCAAGCTGTGGGGCGCGCTGGTGTTCGACGAGATCCCCGAGTTCTCCACCACCATGTTCCAGCCGGTGGGCGGCATGGACCGCATTCCCCTGGCGTTCTACGCCAAGCTCAAGGACGCGGTGCGCTTCCACGCCGAGGTCAGCGATATCCAGACCTCGGAACACGGCAGCCGCATCACCTACAAGGATCGCCAGAGCGGCAAGACCCAGACCCTGGACGCCGACTACGCTATCGTCACCGTGCCGCTGCCGCTGCTCGCGCGGCTGCCGAACAACTTCACTGCGCCGTTCAAGGAGGCGATCCGCACGGCCCAGAGCGACCAGGCGAACAAGGTGGCGTGGCAGTCGCCGCGCTTCTGGGAGACCGACTTCAACATCTATGGCGGGCTGTCGTACCTGGACCACGAGGTCAAGGGCCTGTGGTACCCCAGCGACCGCCTGAACAGCGAGCAAGGCATCCTGATCGCCGCCTACAACATCGCCGAGGCCGCCCAGGCGTTCTGCCAGAAACCCCTGGTCGAGCAGTTCGCTTCCTCGCGCCAGGCGGTCGAGCTGCTGCACCCCGGGCACAGCGCCAAGCTGCACAAGCCGGTGGCGATCAACTGGTCCAAGGTGCCCTTCAGCAAGGGGCCGTGGATCGTCAACGACGAGGTCGGCGAGCACGCCTACCAGATCCTCAACCAGCCCCAGGGCCGCACCTACCTGGCCAGCGACGCCCTGGCCCACGGCGGCGTCGGCATCTGGCAGAACAGCGCCGCCGACTCGGCGCGACGCATCGTCAGCCTGATCGGCCGCCATGCCGAACGCCAGCAGGCGGGTGTCGCCGCCTGACTGTTCCCACTGACCTCCAGCCGATTTTTTTAAGCGCAAGAAGGACCGACCGATGAAAACCATCACTCTGCTCACAGGACTGCTCATGACCGCCACCGCCTTCGCCAGCCACGCCGACGAGATCAAGCGCATCGCCCTGCCCAACTCCGACTTTCCGATTTCCCTGGCGGTGGCGGTGCCGGCGCAGACCGACCTGCTGTTCGTCAGCGGCCTGCTCGCCGACTTGCACGACCCCAAGGCGCCCAAGGATTCCTTCGCCGCCTATGGCGACACCGCGACCCAGACCACCTCGATCCTCAACAAGCTCAAGGGCGTGCTGAACAGCCAGGGCCTCGGCCTGGGCGACGTGATCCAGCTGCGGGTGTTCCTGGTGGGCGACCCGGCCAAGGGCGGCAAGCTCGACTTCGCCGGCCTGCAGCAGGGCTACACGCCATTCTTCGGCAGCGCCGAACAGCCCAACAAACCGGCGCGCACCGCGATCCAGGTAGTGGCCCTGCCGCTGCCCGGCGGCCTGGTGGAAATCGAAGCCGTCGCCGCGCGCAAGCCGTGACCCGGCCCCCCGCCGACCTCCAGGAGCCTTCTCATGCCCAAGCGTCCAACCGTCCGTCCCGCCTCGTTCCTGCGCCCGCTGCGGCTGCCGCTGTCGCTGGCCTGCGGGCTGGCCTCGTTCACCCTAGCGGCCGCCGAAAGCGCCTCGCCCACCCTCGGCACGGTGGTGGTCACGGGCAACCGTGGCACCGCCGAACGCACCGTGACCACCAGCCCGACGCCGATCGACGTGGTCACCGGCGAACAATTGCGCGCAGTGGGCAAGCCCAGCCTGCTGGAAGCGCTGAGCAAGTTCATCCCGTCGTTCAACCTGCCCGACCGCGCCGGCTGGGACGCCAGCGGCGTGGTGCGCTCGCCGACCCTGCGCGGGCTCACCGCCTCCCACGTACTGGTGCTGGTCAACGGCAAGCGCCGGCACACCAGCGCCACCCTGAACATCAACGGCATCAACAGCGGCGCGGCGCCCAGCGACCTCGACCTGATCCCCGTGGCGGCCATCGACCACATCGAGGTGCTGCGCGACGGTGCGGCGGCGCAGTACGGCTCGGATGCGATTTCCGGGGTGATCAACATCATCCTCAAGCAGACCACCGACGGCAGCTCCGACACCACCCTCGGCCAGGGCTACGACGGCAAGCGCGGCACCGCCCAGGAAGCGCTCAACTACGGCTTCCAGGTCGGCGAGGCCGGGGTGCTCAACGTCTCGCTGGACACCCGTTACCAGGAGCGTGACAACAAGGCCGGCAGCAACGGCTACAGCAACCACTACTACCCCCAGGCCGACGGCTCGCCCGACCCGCGCGAAGCCGGCGCCAGCCACCACACCTACAAGGGCTACGGCCTGCCCCGCAGCCAGTTGGCCGATGTCGGCTACAACCTCGACCTGCCGCTGGGCGACGACCTGACGCTGTATTCGTTCTCGACCCTGGCCACCCGGGAGAACAACGACGGGCAGAACTTCCGCCTGCCCAACGGCCGCAACACCATCACCACCGGCCCCAACGGCTACCCCGACGGCTACAGCCCCTACTGGCTGGTCAACGAGACCGACTTCCAGTCGGCCTTCGGCGCCCGCGGCGAGGCCTTCGATGGCTGGGCCTGGGACCTGAGCAGCACCTACGGGCGCAACTACGCCAAGCAGCGCACCTACGACAACCAGAACCCGTCGCTGGGGGAAAACACCCCGAACAAGTTCACCTCGGGCATCTATATCGCCGACCAGCTGACCAGCAACCTGGACCTGAAGAACAGCTATGACATCGGCCTGGCCAAGCCGCTGGACGTGGCGTTCGGCTTCGAGCACCGGCGCGAAAGCTACGAGACCCGCGCCGGTTCCGAAGCCTCCTACATCGACGGCGGCTACGTGTTCCCCGCCGGCCATCCGCGCGCCGGGCAGCGCCCCGACCCGGGCGCCCAGGTGACCAACGGCATCAGCCCCGAGGACGCCCAGAAGATCAGCCGCAACAGCGTCGCCAGCTACATCGACCTGGGCTTCTACCCGGTGGAGCAGTGGTACGTCGGCCTGGCCGCGCGCTACGAGCACTACAACGAAGGCGTGGGCGCCACCCGCAGCGGCAAGCTCAGCACCCGCTACGAGTTCAACCCGCTGTTCTCGGTGCGCGGCACCCTGAGCAACGGCTTTCGCGCGCCGTCGCTGGCCAACCAGATCTTCACCGCGCGCTCGACCGGCTTCGACACCATCAATGGCGTCTACCAGTCGTACAACTACGTGATCCTGCCGGTGGACTCGGCCGGTGCCCAGGCCCTGGGCGCGCAGTCGCTGAAACCGGAGCGCTCGACCAACTTCAGCCTCGGCTTCGCCCTGACCCCCAGCGACGACCTGAGCCTGACCGTGGACGGCTACGTGATCAACCTGCGCGACCGCCTGGTGCTCAGCGAGCGCTTCCAGGGCCCGGGCGTGGCCGCCCTGCTCGACAGCATCGGCGTGCCCGCCACCGCCGGCGCCCAGTACTTCACCAACGGCGCCGACACCCGCACCTCGGGGGTCGACGTGGTGGGCAACTACCGCCAGGACCTGGCGCGCTACGGCGCGGTGAAATGGACCGCGGCGCTGAACTACAACCACACGCAGATCCTCAGCGTCAACGACACCCCCGCGCAGCTGAGTGCCCTGGGCAGCGGCTTCCAGCTGCTCGGCCGGCAGTCGCGGGCGCTGATCAGCAAGACCACCCCCAGCAGCAAGATGATCTTCTCCGCCGACTGGGCGATCCAGGACTTCGACGTCAACCTGCGGCTGACCCGCTACGGCACCTACACCGAGGTCAACAGCTCCAGCGACCCGAGCCTGGACCGCGACTACTCGGCCAAGTGGATCACCGACCTGGACGTGGCCTACAACATCGACAAACAGCTGACGGTGGCCGTGGGCGCGCAGAACCTGTTCGACAAGTACCCGGACCACATCGGCGTGAGCAACTCCTCGTTCGGCGACAACTGGGGCAGCTACTCGCCCTTCGGCTTCACCGGCGGTTACTACTACACCCGCCTGCAATACGCGTTCTGAGGGCGGCCCCGACGCCCTCGGTGGCGGCAGGCCATCACGCCCCGCCAAGGGCCTCGACGGCACAACGCAAGCGCTCTGCGCCAGGGCTTTTGCGTTTGTGCGCCGCTTTTGCCGTTCTGTGCGACAGATCGCACTTTCAGGACTCCCGTCGCGCGCCTGCATGGTGTTAGGTTGGGAAGGTTTCTGTGTGATAGCCCAGATAATTCTTAATGCAAGGAAAGCCCGTCATGAACTTCCCCCTCAAACAGCTGGCCGCGGCCACCCTGATGCTCGCCAGCCTGTCGGCGTACACCACGGCCGCCCAGGCCAATATCACCCCGCAGCAGAGCGCGGCGATTCTCAAGAGTTTCGCTGACGCCCAAGTCAGCGATTTCCGCCAGTTCCTCGCCACCCTGGCCAAGAACGAAGCCGGCCAGGGCGCCAACCTCGGCCCGGCCATCGGCGCGTTTCTCGACAACAAGACCCTCACCGCCGAGCAGCAGGACGAAATCCATCGCCTGCTCGGCCTGTATGCGCGGGTGAAATACGGCAAGGCCGCGACCCAGACCCTGATCGAACTGGTGGCCATCCCGACGGTACGCGCCGACGGCGTGCCGCAGCACGAGAACCCCGAGTTCCTGAAGATCGCCGACAAGATCAAGGGCCTGGCCGAGGCCTTCGACCTGAAGTTCCGCAACGTCGACAACCGCGTCTACGAGATTTCCCTCGACGGCAGCGGCGAAGAAGTGGTGGGCATCCACGCCCACGCCGACGTGGTGCCGGTGACCCCGGAAAACTGGGTGCTGCAGGACGGCACCAAGCTCGACCCGTTCAAGGTCACCCAGGTAGGCGACCGCATGTACGGCCGCGGCACCGAGGACGACAAGAACGGCATCGTGGTCGCCCTCTATGCGATGAAGATCATCAAGGAAGAAAAACTGCCCCTGGCGCGCAACTTCAAGCTGCTGGTGGACACCACCGAGGAAACCACCGGCGACGCCATCCCCTACTACTTCGAACGCAACCCGACGCCCAACTACAACCTGGCGCTGGACGGCGGCTATCCGGTGGTGATTGCCGAAAAAGGCTACGGCACCGTGATGGCCAGCTTTGCCCGGCGTACGGCCGAGGGCAAGGGCGCGGAGATCGTCTCGCTGACCGGCGGCCTGGCCACCAACCAGATCCCCGGCGCCTCGGTCGCCACCCTGGTCACTGACCAGCCGGCCAAGCTGGCCGCGGCCCTGCAACAGGCCGGCAGCGACTACGCCAAGCGCCACGGCGGCGACTTCAGCGTGGCCGCCAAGGTCGACGGCAAGGACGTCAAGCTGACGGTCACCGGGGTCTCCGCCCACTCCTCCGAGCCGCAGTCCGGGGTCAACCCGGTGGCGCGCATGCTCGACTTCATCAACGGCCTGAACGGCAAGGTCGCGCTCAAGCACAACCACATCACCGACGCGGCCCGCTACGCCGCCGACAACTGGGGCCTGGACTACCTGGGCGGCAAACTGGGGATCGGTTTCTCCGACGACTTCATGGGCCCGCTGACCACCTCCCTGACCTACGTCGGGCAGGATGAAAAAGCCTTCAAGCTGGCGGTCAACCTGCGGGTGCCCAAAGGCAAGACGCCGGAGGCGCTGAAGCAGGAAATCGCCGACAAGCTGGCGGCCTGGAGCAAGAAGAGCCACGTCGCGGTGAACTTCGACTACAAGATCGCCGAACCGATGTACCGCAACCCCGAGGGCGAATGGGTCAAGGCGCTGCTGGCGGTGGCCAGCGAGAACCTGGGCATGGAGCACAAGTTCGGCACCTCCGCCGGCGCCACCTCGGTGCACGAGCTGCCCAATGGCGTGCAATTCGGCCTGGCGCGTCCGGAGGCCAAGTACACCGGCCACACCGACAACGAGTTCAAGACCACCGAGCAGTTCCTGCTGGACTTGCAAATCGTCACCGAAATGGTCGGCCGCATCGGCCAGCTGCCAAAACTCTGAGTGATGCCGGGCGCGAAAAATCCGCGCCCTGATGTGAGATAAATGGCCTTCGATTCTTTTGCACTGCGTGCAACAGAATTTCAAATCAGACTGCCTGGTTCAGTCGCCGCGTCAGGCACCAGAATGTGAAGCGTGATCATGTGCTTGAGATCGTAAGGCTGACCGCCCTTTGTGATCTTCACTGTCAGCACACCCTCAGCAAAATCCGTCTCTACGTCCACACCATCATCGACCTGGTTGATGGTGTAGCCCCAGCCCTCATCAACGGGCGGAAATGGAACGAGACCGAGACACCCTGTAATCCGATAAACCCCGGTCGATACTCGCGACGAAAAAACCTCACTTCCCCCCAGAGAAACGAGGTCATAAGTCGCACCAGTTGCACCGAGAACGTTGATTGCTGCTCTAGCCATGATTAGATCGCCTTCAATGTGCCGTCTGCGGCGCGGGTTGTGTTGGCTGTTGTGTACAGTTCAGCGGTTGAGGTCCAGCCCCCTGAGTTGTTTGTTGCCCTTGCAACAATTTTTACCTGGGCTGCCCCTTGCTGGATCGCAAGTTGTGCACTGAAACCTGGCGATGAGTACGGAAAGTTAAGAACTGACGAGTAATTGAGTAGTGTTGTCGTCGTACCGTCCATTGCATAGAAACCACCAGGTAGGCCAAGTGTTTCAATTGCCTGAATCGGCGCTGTCGTGCCCGCCAGACCATAGGTGCCAATCTTCACGGCATCAGTGATTCCGTACCCCGCTAGCGTGGTGGCTTTCGCAGCTTTACCTCCCAGCGCAGTCGCCATTGTCGCTGCGAAGTTGGGATCATTCCCGATTGCTGCGGCTTGCTTGCCCAACGTATCCAGGGCGGCGGGCGCAGACCCAACCACCGCCGCAATGGCGGTTTTCACAAAAGCCGTACTTGAGGCCTGAGTTGTGTTTGTACCCGCCGCAGCTGTAGGGACAGTAGGAGTCCCGGTAAATGCCGGGCTTGCAAGCGGCGCTTTTGCAGCTAAAGCCGTTTCAGTTGCAGCAGCATCAGCCTTGGTCGCGGGGTTGAAAGTTCCGCTATGCCACAGGGTGCGCGCGGGGGTCCAGTTCCCTTGAGCATTGACTGCGCGAACGACAATCAGAACATCGCTACCGCCTTGTTCGATTGCAAGTTGTGCCGAATACCCGGCGCTGGAATATGGCAGGTTCAAAACCGACGAGTTTTGAAGCAGGCCAGTATTGCCGATGCCCATCGTGTAGAAACCGCCAGGTAGACCAATTGTGTCAATCGCGGCGTTTGGGGTCGCGGCAGCACCGAGACCGTACTGTCCAACAGCGAGCGCATCGATGATGCCGTAGCCGCCTAGGGTCGTTGGCTTGCCGGAGGATATCTTGCCCCAGTCCAAAGCCGGTATGTCAGCGGCGGCCAAGGAACCGCCAGCTGTTACGAGGCCTTTGGTGTTGACTGTGACCTTCGAATACGCCCCTGCAGCTACGCCGCTATCGGAAAGCGTCAGAGTAATAGAGACGTTGGCAGAACCGTCAAATGAAGCGCTGCCACTACCCGCGCCACCAATTGAGATCGTGCGGGCGACCGCCAACCTGGTCGCCACGCCGATTGCTGTTACACCATCGACGACCTTCTGAAGCTGGTCTTTAAGCCACTGCGTGCGGCTCGCCAGTTGCTTGGCCTGCAGGTTATCGATGCCCTCGGGGCCACCGAGGACGGGATCGGAGGTTTCGAGTTGATAGATGCCGGGCGTCCATTCAATTGGTTCAGGTAGATCGGCCATTAGCTGCTCCCACGGTTGTATTGACCGTCACGACGTGCAACACCGTTGTGCCGGATCGCGACTTCCTGATAGTCGAGAGATACCAGACGGCAGCGTGCAGGGGCGACGGAAAGAAGAAGGCGGCGCAAGAGCGCAGCCTGATCATTGGTAATGACGCGTTTTAGAAAGACGCGATAAAGAGCCCACGCAGAGGGATCGCCGTGGACGTAGGTACCATTGCGAGTGATTGAGCCGTTGCGGATCTGGTTGTTCAGACCCTCCTGGATCGTTACCTCACCGAAGCCCAGCAAGCGGATAACCTCGCGGATAGCCCATGGATTGCCCTTGTATCGATGCAACTCGGCCGAACTCTTGATCAGGTTGCGCTTGGCATCCTCAGACTCGGCCAGCAACCAGGCCGCCTCGTCGATGAGGGAGAACTGGTCGGCCAGCACAGGCAGCAGTCGCGGTTTCACCAGGTCGACCAGGTAAACCAACATCGCATTGATATCCAGGCTGTCAAACGTCTCGTTGAGGAGCTCGCAGAGCAACGCAAAGCGCTCATCACCGGCCAGGGCTGGCGGTAGCTGTTGCTCAGCCATACGCCACCCCCGCATCCTCTAGCAGGATCGATGTGCAGTTCGCCCATTCATTACTCAGCAACTCGCGCCAGGCGCTGGGTAACTCCAGCTCGGCGCGATAAACGCCATTCACCTGCAGCAGCGCCGTTATCTGCTCCTGGACAAGATCACGGCCGAGCCCGGCACGGCGTTCAACCGCATACGCGTCGGCAGTAGCCCTGGCCGCCTTCATCGCTTCGGCTCGATCTGCTGTCGCGTAAAAGGTCAGGCGCGCCTTGATCTGGTAGTTCACTTCGATGGGCGCAAGGACATGCACGGTGTCGCATAGAGGGCGCACCTTTTCACCAGAGACCTGGCTCTTGATCTGCTGCAGTAGATCGCCAGTAGGCAAGCCGGTGTTGGTAAGCGGGAACAAAGCTACATGGCCATCTAATTGACCTTCGTCCGGCCCGTGCACGGCGACATCGATGATCGACTGATGTACAGCCAAGGCATGGTAGCGATAGGCGCCACGACTGCCGGCATTGCTGAAGGCTTCAGGGGCCAGGATGATCCGCTCGCGGTAGCGGTCATCATCTTCATCCTCGGCACCTTCGGCAGTGACACTGGTGTTGGTCGCTGTTAGGCCCGCTGCAGGTGAGTTCCCGATGCTGCTGATCTGGCCGACGGCCCAACCGTTGCCAACCACCCCAGTTGCAAGACAGGTCGCCGTTGTGCCTACCTGTGTTTGGCCAGCGGGAATGATTACATCCTGGTCAGTCAGGAATGTGATCTTGGCGTCTTGGGTGCTGACCCGAGTACCGGCCGGTATCAGCAATTGCTGCTGAACTGCGGCCGGCACGCTGAAGCGGATCGGGCAACGTGCTGGGGCCGCCAACAGCCTGGGAGTTGCAACCAGTTCGCCCAGGTAATCCAAGATGGGGCCTTTTGCGAAACGCACCAGGGACTGCTCGCCGGCATTTTGAATGGCCATGTCGGAGAGCGTCTTGGCGTAGGCAATCAGGTCGATAAAAAGCCGCTCGACCTGGGCGGGATACAGGGTTTTTCCCGACTTGGCCTCATAGCGGGCAATCAGGGCGGCCTCGGTCGCGGCCGGATCGATCTCGACAAAGACGGGTTTAGGCAGCTCGCGCATAGGGCACCTCGGTCAGTTGGGTGACACCATCCGCAACACGCCACTGCACCCGCACTCTGATCTGCGACTCTTCAATCAGCACCTGCACCTGCACGACCGAGATGCGGGTTTCCCAGCGACGAAGGGCGTCGACAGTTTCCCGCACCAGGTGCGGCGTCACGCGGTTAACAGGCCAGTCGATGTACAAATGCAGGTTGCTGCCGAAGTCCGGCCGATGAGCGTCGGCGCCCTTGGGCGTGGTGAGGATGATGCGAATGGACTGGTCGATATCGCGCAAGCCCTCGACAACCTCCCCGGATGTACCGAGGGCGGGCTGCCAGTGGGTGGCGGTGATGCTGGTGTAAGGAGTGGGCGTCGTCATGCCTTCTATAGTGGATACACTGGAAGAAGACTACTTTTAATCGAGTTTAAAGACGCCTAGGACAGAGGTCGCTAATGAATGAGTTATGCCGATCAGTTGAAATGAAGCTTGCCCGTGCGGAATCACAAGCTCGGTCGTTGTCGGACTCCGTACTGACATGGGTTACAAACAACCCCTTAACCGCTGAAAGCAGGCTTCGGGATGGACGCTTTGGATTTCAGCTTATTTTGAATGAGTATCGTGAACCCCCGCCATTGGATACTTGGGGGCTTGCCATCGGAGAGTGTGTTCATAACCTAAGAAGCGCCTTGGACAATCTCGCGTATGCATTAGCACGACTCGAATGCGATCCGCCTGCGTTTCCTGGAAGAATTGCATTTCCAATTTTCACCGACAAAGCTTCGTATGAGGCCAACGGACGTCGGTGTATCAGTCAATTACCTCAGGCATCGGCTGATCTGGTAGAGCGTTTACAGCCGTTTCAACGAGATGGTTCACCTGAGTTTGGAATTGCAGCTAACGATCCGCTTGTCCTCCTTCAGTGGCTAAACAACGCCGACAAGCATCGAGTGCCTTCGGTCGTATTGATTGCACCTACAGAACTGACTCATAACATGGCTGTAAAATTCTACTCAGATGAAGACGCATCAGCGAACGTACCACCAGATGCAACCGTCTGGGCTGGCCCTCTCGAAGCTGGGGTCACGCTAATCGAGCTAAGAACAACCTGCCCAATAGAATCAGTTAGTGGTCAGTACGAAGGATACGCCAGGGTTGCTATCCAGTACGAAGACAGATTGGAACCGATAGGGCCAATGTTGGTGGCGTTGCACAAATACACTGCGCTTGTTGTTTCCCAATTCAACGTTTACTTCTAACTGAGCTATTAACAAAGCTAATGGCTATGGTGGTTCGAGTTGCCACCGACATCCAGGACAGCCCCTGTTGCATTGACGTTGCCATTAACACCGATATCGCCATTCACCTGCAGGTCGCCATTCAGGGTGACCTGCGGGATGTCCAGAGTCGCCGAGGGCGCCTTCACCACCACCGGCTCACCGGCTTCGACCGTGATGTTCCGGCCGCACTTCACCAGCAACGCCCCCACGCAATCCAATGTCATCACCCCGGCCGCACGGTCGTAGGTTGAGACCGTCCCGTCACTGAACCGCACATAGTCTGTGTCCTCGTCGACCACAGGCGGCGGCTCGGCTGTCGAATAGACCCCGCCCAGGTAAACACCACCTACACCGTCAGAGTCCAGCAGCACCGCGCCCTGTTCATTCAGCTCCGGCATCAACGGCCTGCGCTGAGTGCCCTGGGTGTTGCGCTGGGGCACGTTGAGCCAATAACTCTCAACGCCGTCACGGTCATCCAGGCGCACCCGGACGCGACAGGTCATGTAGTCCACGGCGCTGACTTCGCCGTACTCCAGTTGAACACCCATCAGGCGACCACCTCTTGTTGAATACCGTAGGTCGACAGCGCCAGGTCAGGCTTGGTGCTGTCCTGGGTCATCGAGATCGAGGGCGCCGAGACGCGGCAAGACTCCAGATCGACGATGTAGCCGCCACTGCGGGTCATTTCATGTCGGGCTGACGTGATCAGGTAGTTGCCACCGAGCATGCCAGCAGCTGCCAGCGTCACGATGTTGCCACTGACGAGGTTGGGTCGGCCCATGGCGGTCCAGGCGCCTGTTGTGCGCTCCCGGTTGGCCTTGGCCAGCTCGGCCTTGGCTTTCGCCTTGGCCTCTTCGGCCGAGGCACTGCGCTTGCGCTTCTTCTTGGTGTCGCCGCTGGTCGTGGCTTTACTGGAGCTGCTCGGCACTGCGACTGTTTCACCTTTATTGTTGATGGTGTACGAGATCAGCTTTTTGGTCGCCGGCTCCTTGTGCTTGACCTCAACGGCTTTCGGTACTTCCCGGATCTGATCGCGAAGATTGATGTTGCTCAGGTCTCCCAGTACCAGGGACGCCACCGGCACGCCCTTGACCAGTTCGCTGATGGCATGGAACACCATGCGCTTGCCGGTCACCTTGAACGCATAGTCGTACTCGCCCGCCAGGTTGCGCAGGAACACCAGGTCCGACTCCTGTTGTGTCAGCCGGTCGAGCTTGATCGGTTCGATACTGCCGATCAGCTCCAGCCCCTGGCGGATGGCGATCTGCTTGGCTACCGCGTCCAGGGTCGTGTTTTCATAGGCCTTGTGTTCAGGCGTGCGCAACGGGCTATTGATGCCGGTGCCCAGGGCGCGAATCGTGACCGTGAACGGTGGGCCTCGCAGTTCGACCCCATCGATCTCAAACCGGCCCACCGTGCGCAGCGGCTGCCCCTCCCAGCCAATGGACAGCGCCAGGCTATCGCCCTTTCCTGGATACCAGGTATCGCGCCATTTGCCTTCGGCGTCCTCCAGCTCGACATCCAGGCTATCGGCCAGGCCTGACAAGAAGTCCTGGTAGGTCAGTGACAAGAGGTGTTCGCTGATGTTGCGGGTGATATTGCGCTGCTGGTAGGTCAGGACGAAGCGAGCCTCGGGCACCTGCTTGGGAGTCATCGCATCCATGGCGGCAGATCCTCAGTAGTGGCCATGGGTTCAAGGACCGGAATGGCCAGGGTCAACCCGGCCGGCAGCGCCCCAGTGATCGGCACATGCATGTTGGCCTGAACGATCGGCAAATACCGATGAGCGTCCCCATAGTATCGCCAGGCCAACTGGTCCCAGCGTTCACCCTCGGTCGTGACATGGGTCAGAAACATCAGGCCTTCCTCGTCAGAACTTGCGCCGCCAAGCCCGCCAAGCGGGTACTGGCGCCGTCCATGGTGGTCAGTGCCTGGGCCAGTGACTGACGGGACGCAGTGAACCGGTCAACGATGTTGCCCAGGTCAACCGGATCGAGCGCGGAGCGAGCGCCCGTGACACTGCTCAGCACGTCTTCACCGAGGCGCGACAAATCGGCGCCGTCATCAAGCAGGCCCGCGGCTGCAGTCAGACCCTGTAACGGCTCGATGGCCCTGGCAGTGACGCCCAGCAATTGCGGAACCTGGCCAAGGATCATCGAGGCGTTGCCGCTCTTGACCGTCTCGTACAGGTTCTGGCCAGCCTTCAGCATGTTGCCGGCTGTCTTGGCATGGCCGATCACCGCTTGCACTGTGCTGGGGGCTGGCATCAGTCGTGAGATAAGTCCGGGCGATCCAGCTGCAGCAGCTGACGTACCGCTCAACGCCGTATCGAGCAGCCCGGAGCGAGTCACCTTGCGGGTGAAGGCCCCGGTGTACTCCTTCAGGTTCAGCTGAACTGTTGCAGACTGGATCTGGCCCGTTGCCGTTGCACGGCGGATGGCGTTGCCGATGTTGGTTATGACATAGGCGCCATGGTACTCGCCGGACCCCATCACGAACGCCAGGGGCTCGTGCTTGGTCTTGGCCTGGCGCAATGCCCGCAAGCGCGCCTCGGGATCGCCCAGGACAGGATGCAGCTCAATGGTCAGGTTGCATTCGTCCAGCCCTTCGCCGATCCACTCCAGCAACGGCTTGCCTTGGATACGCGCATGCTCGGCCCAATCGGCCGATCCGCTTTGCTCCATGCCGCTGATGCCACCGGCAACGGTGAATTCGATCTCGCCCAGGATGGCAAACATCACGCAAGCCCTCCATCACCTGAGCCATAGCTCAGGCGGCGCTTGTCATGCATGTAGCGTTCTATCATTCGCATGAACTCGGGATAGGTGAGCTTCAGTGCCTGATTGACCTGGTCCTGTACGCCGGGACCACCTGGCACGGTGATCTGCGGGGAGAAGTTGAAGACGGGCTGCCCGCCTGCAGCTGCAGCACCACCAGGAGCTGTACCACCACCACTGCCCATCATGCTCGCCCTGGAAACGTCGGCAGGGTTCGGCGGTGCGAGGTCGACACCCGATTGCGCCGCCATGCCCAGCGCGGCCTTACGCACCAGGCCAGCCTGGGCGCTGATGCCGATGGCGGCGCCTTCGCTGATGTTGGCCCCATAGCCCATGAACACGCGGCTCGGCGACTGGATGCCAAGCGTCTCGGTGAACCAGCCTTTTACCGATGAGCCGACACCGACCACGCTGTCTTTCAGCGACGCGGCCATGTTGCTGATGCCGTTGACCAGGCCCGTGACAATCATGCCGCCGAACTCGGTGAACTTAGTCGGCAACTCAACCCTGAAGTAACTCATCACTCCAGCGAACGCCCGATAGAACAGGCCCAGCGGCGAGAAGTTGGTAATCAACTGAGCCACACCGCCGAGGCCGCCGCTAAAGGCTTGCGGTATTTCGCTGATGCCCTCCAGTACCCAGCGGATGGGCGCCATCAGGGCGGACAGAACGCTACCAACGGCCCGACCAAACTCGATCCCTGACCAGGTGGCACGGCCCAGGGCATCGCCAGTGACTTGCACCGGGCTGAACAGCTCACGGAACCATTGAATCACCGGCTGGATGAAAGCCCCCAGTTGCGTGAGCAATGGCCCCACTGGAGCGAAAGCGGCAGAGAAGGCATCACGGATAGGCTTGAGGCCTTCAACAAGCCCCGTGAAGAAACCGATAGTCCAGGCCTTGATAGGCTCCCAGTTTTTGTAGATCACAAGCCCCACTGCTCCGACGACGACCGCGACTGCTGCAATACCAGCAATCAGCAAGCCAATCGGCGTAGCGATGATAGCTGCTCCAAGTGATGCAACGGCACCAGTCAGACCTGGCATCAAAGCAGTCACACTGCCAACACCAGTTATCAATGGAGCAAACCGGGCAGCCAGCAGCGAGCTGTTCAACAATGCAGTCTTGGCAGTCAGCAAGGACATGAAAGTCCCGACACTGTTGAGTGCCGAGGCGCCGAGGTTGGCGCCATACTTCAACCCAATGAACCCGAGCTTGAGGGCAACAATGGCGGTGACTGTCTTAACAACACCGCTGATCAGGCCCGGATTGTTCTCGGACCAGACAGCAAACGAACGAACAACAGGCACAACCGCCTGGGTGATCTCTACCAACGAGGGCAACAACGCACCACCGAGCGAGATACCTACTTCTGACAGACTGATAGTCAGCGCTTTAAGTTGCTCTTTCGGGCTTTCCATGCGCTTGTTCCAGTCAGCATCAAGTCCGCCTTTATCGGCGGCATCGATACTGCCCTGTTGAATACCCGCGAGATCCTTCTTGTTGGCCATAGCTGGGCGAACGAAAGACAGTACCTGCTGATCGGCGAACAGCTCCCCCAGCTTGTACGCTTCATTCAAACGGCTAAGGGCAATCTGCCGCTCTTTATCATCCGTGATAGCCATTACTTTCTGAAACTTATCAGCCGCCGCTGGCCCCTTGCTACCTACATACTGAGTAATGACCTCCAGCATCGCCTGGACGGGAGTAAGACCTTTCCCGACCAAGTTCTTCATAGAGCTGGTTAAGTTGATCCCAGCCCCCTCAAAAGACTTGAGAGTGTCCTTCGCAGTTAACTTAGAAAGGAAGTTCTTAAAGTTGTTTGCTGCTTCGTCGTTGCTACCGGCACCGCGCCGAGCGATCTGCAGAGACGCACCGATCTCAGCGACTGCACGCTCACCAGTTACGCCCAGGGCGGCAAATTGAGGGGTAAGTTGCGGCAGCCATTTGGCCATGTCCGCTAGCTCAAACTGCCCACTCTTACCGGCAAAGGCGAGCATGTTCATTGAGCGCTCCAGCCCTGCTGCACCGATTCCGAGGTTGTCATTGAGCGCGATGGCCACAGACCCCAGGTCATCCATGCTGGCGCGAGTGGCCGTAGCAGTTTTGGCCATCACTGGTGCATAGTCAGCCAACTCCTTCGCACTAGAGATGCCACCGGCAATTAACACCGCCGTGCCGGTGGCGACTTCAGTCTGTGTCTGATTCCACTTCAACGCAGACGCACGCATCACATTACTGAGTTCTGCCTCTTCGGCTGCGTCAAATCCGCCCGTAATGGCGATGTCGTTGGTTCGGTCCTTGAAGTCGATAGCGGTACGCATCGACTGAACCACCGGAGCCCCAACCACAGCTGCAGTACCCAGCGTTTCCATTGCCTGGCCACGAAGCTCACCGCGTTGGTTTTTCAGCGTTGCACCTCTGGCAATGCTGGTGTTGAGGTTTTCCTGTTTGATCTTGAGCTGGTCAATTGCTCGACCGACCTGGTCATACTGTCGGCGCATGCGCTCGATGCCAGTACCACCACGCGCCAGGGACGCGGCCAGCTCGGTCCCTATGAGCTTTTGTTTGGCCGTCAGGCCATCGGTCGCACGCCCGAGCAGCTGCACTGTTGACTTGGCAGAACCGAATGCGGCACTCAAGGAGCCCGACACAGCGGCCCCTATTCGTAATCCGACTAAGACTTCATTCGCCATAGAGTACCCGGCAGGCTATTTGATTGAGGGGGTGCGCCTGAGACGTAGGCGCACGGTAGGACGAAGGTCTGGAGGGGCTGCCGATCAGCGTTTCATCTGCTCGGCAATTTCGTTGCGGCGGCAAATTTCACGTCGACACACATCGACCCAAAACCAATACCGATCCATGTCCAGCTCGTCGATCTCAGACGGCTGCAGCCTCAGCACCAGCAACAGCGCCTCGTCCCAGGACTGCAGCAAGGTCTCCTCCGTTAGCCATTTCCCGCAACACCTCGGTGGCTAACTTGGAATCGGCGATATCGAACTCGACGAGATCCTCGATGGTGATACCCAGGAGCTTGGCGACCAGTATGTCCTCCATCGCGGCCTCGTCCTTGGTGTGGGTCTGCGCAGCGCTAATGTCTTTGCGCTTCAGGCGTTTGATGGGCAACTTCGAGATCGTGTCGCCGGCGGCGTTTTTGAAAGGAAACTTGAGGGTAAAGCTGAGTGGTTCGGCCATCTTTGTTGCTCCAGGTTGTCGGTTTAATCGACTGCTTTAAGTGAGCCCTGAGCATCGCACCTGGCCGTGGCGATGACTTTTAATCGAGTTTAAAGACGAAGCCCCGCACGATGGCGGGGCTTCGGTTTGCCGTCCTGGCGGCTCCAGTCCGTTGGAGCTAGTCCTGGTCATGCATCAGCAGTGGCGGCAGCAATGGCACTGACAACGTGGTGTCATCTGATAGCGGCCGGTCGCCAATGTCATGCTCAGTGCCTCAGCCAAAACCTCTATCGGGGTTTCCTCCAAGACCTTGCCCCAGTATTGTCTGGCACGCATAAAGTCGAAGTCTCGACGCACCTGCATATCGATGCATCTCACTAAATCATCGCGCTTTTTTTCTATTACTTGCTGTTCTTCAGGAGTCAAGGACATGACCACCTCCAATATCAAACGATTCGACGAACTCACCGGCCAGATACTCGGCGTGTTGTATGAGAGTTTTCCGGTGCCACGCGTCCTGTTACTTAAGGATCTCATCTCTGACGGCATTTCATTCGATGAGCGCGTGGGGTTCGATGTTCCCAATGAAAACGGCGAGTTCCTTTTTGCCTGTATCGACTGGCTGACCGAGTCAGGCTACCTGCGCTTCCAAAGCAAGATTCAAGCTACCGGTTACTCGGAGTGTGTACTGACCGCCAAAGGTCTTGAGGTGCTGAAGGCAACCCCGGATAGCCTCAGCACCGAATCGAGCCTTGGTGAGCAATTGATTGACGCATCCAAAACAGGAGCCAAGAGCTTGATCGGTGACCTCGCCGGACAAGCCCTGTCCATCGGAGTTAAGTTCGCTACCAATCACTTAGGCCTCCCTGGCTAACTTAGGCCTGACCGATATTCTTCCGGTACTTGGACAACTGGTCTTCACCACCGACCCGGAAGATGTTGGACAGGTAGTCCAGCAACACCACTTCTTCACCGTTGAGTACCTGGCGCACGTAGGTCGCCGAGAACGGTGTTTCATACTTGGTCGGGTCGCGGGGTTTATGGCTGCCCAACTGGTACTCCTTGCCGGTGATGGTCATCATCGTGACCAGTGGGATCTCATCGATCAGGCCGCCGTTGTTGAACACCTGGACGTTGGAGCGGCATTGAAGCTGGATGCTCTTGAATGGGGTGACCAGCTTCTTCGCTGCTTCAAAGTACAGGCTGTTCCAGGTGATCTTGCCTTCCAGCTTATCAATGCCATCCGGCAATTCGATCAGGCCAACCATGCCCAGCCCCTGAAAGTCGCTGGTCACGGTCTTGATCGAGCCCAGATCGATCTCTTCGGACTTGCCAAAGAAGCTGGCACCGTCGAGGTAGATAGCGGCGTTGGAAATACGGTGTGCGCTAAAACCGGCCATTTATGCGGCTCCCAGGTTGACCAGGTATTCCCCGGTGATTTCAGTTTCGAAGGTGCCGCGTTCAAGCGGCACGGGAACACCCAGCTTGTAGCTGAACAAGACGTGCCCCAACTCCAGCTCGGTTTGCGGATTGCGCGCAGGGTCATACCAGCACTCACCACCGAGCAACGCCTCGTCGCCAACCAACTTGCGGATATACAGGTTGACGCTTTCGGTGATGCTGTCGATCAGCGAGTCAGTAACAGGCTGGTCATTGAACTGCAGCGCGCTGTAACGGATCGACTCGTCCACCACGTCCTTGGTACGCCGCACGTTTTCAAAGTTGCGCGTGTGGGTCACTGTAGGCCAGGCGGCGGAACGGTTACCCCACAGACGAAAGCCGGTGCCGAAGGAGTTGAAGACGGTGGTGATGCCGTTTTCGTTGAGCAGATTGACCTCACTGTTTGGGTCATCGATCCGGGCCGTCAATGGTCGCTCCAGGCCGATGACGCCAACCAGTTCCTGGTTGGAACTACTCCACCAGTACCCCTTGTCGTTATCGATCTTCGCCCGTAGGCCTGCTGCGCGGATCGACAGCGGCTGCAGGCGAGTGCCATCGGTTGCTGCGTCGTACACCTTGACATGCGGATAGCACAGGCGCACACGGTCGCTGCTGGTGTTGAAGTTGATAGTTCCGGCCGGGCCGCGCCCCGCAATCACTTGTTGCACCGTGGTCCCGATAGGCGCATCGATGTATGTGAACGCGCTGACCTGCACGGCCGAAATGATCAGTTCGACGCTGACCGAATTCAGGGTGCTGAAGCCCGGCGCAATGAAGATTTTCGGGAAGTACCCGAGCAAGTTGTAACTGTCCTGAAAGGCCTTCAAGCCAGTACGCCGACCAGCGACGGTGATACCGCCGATGATATCGGCCGGGGTGACTTTGCTCGGGTCAGCGTGGGTGTAGTCCGCCTTCACCTGAGCATTGGCGGGAATACTCCCGGTCGCCAAGCGTTTCACTCGACCGATCAACATGTCTGCCGTGTAGTCGGTGCCCAGATCGTAGGTGGTGGCGCCATCCACCGACTTGACGGTCAGTTGTTGCAGCCCACCGTGCTCCAGCTGCAGCAGCTCGTTATCACCGAACTGCCTTTCCTGGCCTACGACGTTGGTGCGGTGAACTGCCGGATCGAGCACGTTGACTACCAGCACCGTACCGGTGCCGAAGTCGTAGATACCTTCCAGAGCTTCAGGAATGCTGAAGCCGGTGAGGTGCGTGCCGAACTGAGCCGCATCTACTTCATTGAGCGATTGCGTCAGCTCGTTGACTGGCCCGATGGGCGCTGTCCCGACCAGAGCAATCACAGCCGACTTGACCACACGAATGGGCCGAGGGCCGCGCTCGACTTCAATGGTTTCAAAACCGTGCAAAAAGTTAGCTGGCATTGGGCTTACTCCTGTCCAGGTTTCTGAAGCGCAGCTGCAGTCTTACCTGCAGGTTTCGCTTCAGGTGGTGCGAGAACCAGGTGCTTGAGTTCCAGCAACACCAGGGTGTACTCGTGGTCGGCTGGCAACTCGACGGGTTTCCCCGGCTGCAGTTGCACATCCAGCAATTCGCGGGCATCGCCTACCCGCAGGGTGGCGCCGCTCTGCGGGCCGTTATAGATGTAGCGGGTAAGTTTCATTGCTCTTCCTCGAAACGAACTTGTCTGAGCGGTGGCCCATCTTTAGGGCCCATAACCTGCAGCTGAGTAGCACGCAGGGAGAAGTCCTGGCCGTATTGCCAGAGGCCCGACACCTGGCCAATGAACAGCTCTGCAACTGGACGGCAGGCCTGGTCGCAATGCGGTGCAAACCAGCCGGTCAGGCAATCGCGGATATGGTCGAGGTAGCTGACCGCTCCGTCTTTGCCATTGAGCTGACGGAACACCAGGGTCACCCTGATGACGATGTTGCGAGCCTGAAACATCGAGTCACCGGCCTCGGACCCACCGAAGGTCGATTTGCCGTAGGCCAGCAAGAGCGCGCCTCGTGGGTGGTTTAGGCGGTAACGTGCAGGGTCTTCAGGAAACAGCTCGACCATCAGCATCTGGCCGAAGGTCTCCTGCAGGCGCTTCTGCATTGCTTCCAGGAGCTGCTCGGTTTGGGTTTTGGGTTGGATCATCAGTAACGCTCCCAGAGATCGCCGCCAAACTGCTGGCGACGTGCCCGAACGCGGATCTCACCAGGCTCCGGCGCGGCCTGACCGCCAGGCATGCCCAGAGTGACAACGCCGTCGCGGATGCTTTCCAGGAGCTTGATGGTGTCCTTGCGGCTGTCCTTCACTGCGTCGGGCAATGCCCCTTCGGGCCGGCGCTGATACAGCCAGTGCCGCGCCAGATACACCACCGCATCCCGCAGCACGGTCGGCACCGGATCGAGCGGCAGGTTGTAGCGGCCCCGAAGATAACCATCCACCAGCTCTTCAGCCTGCCGCACGCCGTCCTCGATCACGCTCTCGTTGGGCGACATGGCGGCCGGGTCGTCATTGGAGAGCTGAATCAGCGTCATCTCCGGGATCGCGTTGCCGATATCGGCGCGAGTGCAGTAGCGCATGGGTTAGCCCGCCTTCAACTCGACCAGAGCTTCAGGGAACAGGCACATGGCCAACGGGTTCGCCTGGGCTTCCAGATCCCAGCCTTTGCCCAATTTTCGTTCCTCGGCCTTGCTGTAGAACGGCTGGCCAATGGTGTTGACCGTTTCGTTGTAGTTGGCCGGGGCGTTGAACATACGGAATACGCCACGGGCTACTGGAAACACCTGAGCGATATCAACTGGAATGAAACGCTGGCTGCTGACGGTGACGTCGTACTCGATGAACTCGATGCCGCCGAAGGTGAAGCCCGAGCGCACATCGCCGCCGAGCCGATCCTGCGCCTCCTGGTAGTTGGCAAATGCGGCCTTGACCTTTTCATGGTCGATAAACGCATCGAACCAATCCGGTCCGCACAGTGCACGGAACCCGGTGACCATTACGCCGCCCAGTTTGGATTCGGAATAGCGTTTGGCGTCTAGGCAGGCCTTGCGCACGTTGGTGCCGGCATTGCTCAGCGCCACCGTGATTTTCTTCTGGCTGACTTCGAACTCTTTGAAGAGGTCGGTCAGGACTTCGCCGTCCGCGTCCAGCAGCTTGCCGCGCAGCGCGCCCACGCGCTGGAATTCACGGGTGGCTTCGATGCTGTTTTTCAGCTCCTGCAGGTTGTCGTTGATCACCGTCGCCACAGGCGCGGTGGTGTCTTCCTGGCCGAACGCGGCAACTCCCTGCAATTGGCTTGGCAGGATCGGCCGGTTGAGCGGCAGGTGCAGTGTTTCGAAAGTACGGCGCTTACGTTTGCCACCCTTGATCGGGGCCGGGTCATCGTTGCGTGAGGTATTGGGCACCAGGACCAGGCGGCCCTCTCGCTCATCGATAACGACGCTGGTGCTGGTCACGCCTTTTTCATCGAACAGCCCCATAGCGCCGACTTTGCCGGGGATCGCTGGCAGTTTGTTCACGGCTGCGGTGAGGTTGGCAACGCTGAACATGTCTTGCAGATTCATGGAGTACTCCTGATCAGAGGGCCGCACGGGCAACGATGCCCAGGGTGTTGAGTTCATCCAGGGCGGTGGCCTTCTGGGCTTCGGTGATGCCGGCTGGCCAGGTCAGTTCGGCAGAGTCGACGACGGCACCGCGAGAGATCACCACACCCGGCTCATCGCCGTCCGTTGCATCCACGGCTTCAATCAAAATCGCCGCAGACTTTTTGGCCGTGCCGGTGCCAGCGAGATCAAGCACCTGGTACTTGCCAGAGACTTTCGCCAGCACCTGGCCGAATGAGTAATTCGTCCCGCCCAGCAGCGTGACCTTGTCTTTCGTCCATCCGGCGCAGACTTCGACCAGGAGCAAATCGCCCGGGTCTTTCGGTTGAGTAAATGTGGCCATAGGGCCTCCTATCGTTGAGAGCGGGCTTCGGCGTCAGCCAACAGCGGGTTGGTGGGTTGAGTTACGGTCTTACCTGCGCGGCCTTTGGTGGCGACCTCCGCGAAGCTGACGCCGCCAGCCAGGTCGCCGAAGATCGCCTTCAGACCATCGATCAGCGGTTCGCGGGCGTCGTCTTCGCCGAACTCCAGCGGCGTTTTGCTCGACTCGGCATAGTCCAGTGCTGCAATTACTGCTGGGGCGTGCACCGGCTTCATGCCTGCCGCCACCAGTTTCTCGGCGTACTCGACGTTCGATGCATGGATAGCGTCTTGCGCAGCGGTAAGGGCAGCCTTGTCGCGCTTTGCGAGGTCGGCCTTCAGGCGCTTGTTCTCCGCCTCCAGGGCGGCCTGTTCCGTTGGGGTCACGGTGTGTTCCTCGGTGGTGGGTTTGCTGGGTGTGGCGGGTTCGGTAAATGAGGGGCGGTCGTCTTCACGACGGGACTCTGCCAACAGGTTGTCTACGTCCCAACCAGGAACAACCCGGTCAGCGGTCTCCTGGCCGAACTGGTCGATGAACCAGTCACGCAGACGGCGAAAGATCCCGGCCGAAACAGCGTCGCCGAAGTCGCCGAATTCGATTTCAACCACACCATCACCATCGTCGAACTCGATGTCGGACAGGCCCTTGATGGCGGGTGGCTGGGCGCCAAGAAAACCGATATGGCGCAGGTAGTAGATGCCCGGCTTCGGATTGCGCGGGTCATCGGGTGCGTACCAGGAAGCCGAACGCGGATACCAGGTGCCAGCCGCAACACCTTCGGCGAAGTCGTTGTGGACCTGCTCAGGTACTGCCGTTGCTTCACCCTTGGTGTTGCGGCTGATGGACCGAACCCAGCCATAGGCCGGCCCGTTGTCCTTGGGGTGACCGATGACCAGGGGTGCCCGGTGTAGCGCTGGGTCATAACCGCTGATCGATGCCGCCAGGTCTGTCTCGGTGAACTCGACTTTTCGGCCCTGGCTATCGACATGCTTACCGGCACGAAAGAAAGGAATGGTTTTCATAGTCTGTGCACTTCAGTTGAAGGTGATGCACACAGACTGAGCCAATGCCCGGCCGAAGACTTTTAATCGAGTTTAAAGAGTGTCGCGGCGGTGTTGATGCGGCCAGGGTGCCATTGGCACCCGCGCAGTGGGATAGGAGTGAGGCAGCAGGGCTTTATAAAGCGTTTACAGCGTGACTCGCCTATGCGGTTCGATGAACCGGAGCCGTATGCACCCTGTGGCGCCTCTGAGGGGCTTACAGGCGAGCGGCCTTTTCCAGGTGATGCATGGCCAGATCCAGGATGGCCTCTTCTGCTTCGGGCTGCAGTTTGCCCTCGGCGTCCATCGGCAAATATGGGCGACCTGGAATGTCACCCCACAGGTGGGGGAAGTCCGACTTGGTGCCACCGAACTGCATCATGGCGGCATAGGGTTTGTTGCTGCCAACCAGCGCCGAGCTGTCGGTTGCTTGCGTGGTGATCGAGGCGGCCAGGCCTGCCGAACTGACCTGCAGCATCTGCCCTGGCCAGTTACCGTTTTTCTCACGGCGTGCTGTGGTGACATCGGACAGATCCTCCCACTCGGGGCGGCCTTCCTCGCCGAAGTTTTCCTCGGTCTGGCTGGCCAGCTCGGCGGCGATGCCGCGCATTAGCGGTGCAAGGTCGCCCACGGCCCACTCAATTTTGCGCAGGGCAGCCTGTACACGCTGGTGATCAAGTTCAACGGTGAACATTTCAAACCTCCTAGGCGGCTGCCTGTTTGCGCTTAAGCATGTCGGCCAGGCCAGTACCTGGTGCATGGTTGAATCCGGGGTCGGTGCGGAAGGTGATGGCCTTGCCAGCGGCGTCTGTTGTGCGAATGCCGGTGACGGGCGCGGTGCGGATCTCGCCGGTACGTTTGTCGGTGCCGGTTTCCACGGTCTCGGTGAACATACGTCCAACGCTCGACACGACCTTCAGGCCTCGGCGCTTCACCGCGGCTTCGCTCAGCGCGACAACACGGCAACGGCAGTTGAACCCGTTGGGTGGAAAGATCGCCGACCAGATCGGGTCATCGTGGCGAAACACCTGGCCATGCAGGGCGCGGTGACTCGGCCGGGTCTTGCCGTCCAGGATGGCCACATACATCCAATATGGATGGGTCTCGGTGGTCTGCTCCATCTCGGCCTTGCGGCCGGCCATGTACGCGCTCTGCAGGTTGGTCTGATAGATCGTCTTGAGACGGCGCGGACTGCCCAACTGGACCAGCTCGCCGACGCCTTCACTGTCGACAATGACTTGCTGGCCCCACCAGCCTTGCGACTCCAGGACGGGCTGCAGATCGGCGATGAACTTCTTGAGTGTCTGGCCTTCCAGCAGCGCGGTTTCCAGGGCGCCACGAATGTCCGACAGCAGATCGAGGCGCATGGCCTTTGCCACGGTGAAGGACTGGTCATGCGCCTGGTCGAGCATTTCCTGCCAGTTCCAGGTGATCGCGTAGCCCTTGGCCTTCAAGTAGGCCACGGCGTTTTTCGGCTCCATGCCGAAGATGGCCTTGAGGTCGGCCGGGTTCGGGGTTTTCGGTTTGGTGGCCATTAGTCTTCCCGATCCGCATTGGCATTCAGGCGGCCCCAGATGTTGGCCATGAACAACAGGCGCGTAAGGTTCTCCTGCAGCGCCTGGTCATCCATCGTCGGGTACGCTTCTGCCAGCAGGCCGAGCGCCTCGGTGTCGGTGCGAGCGCGCAACAGTGTCTCGATCAGAGAGGCAACGGTCTGTTCGCTCTGCTCCTGCAGCAGCTCGGCGGGCAAGCTGTTGATGGCCTGGTCAAGCGCCACCTGGTCGAGAATCGGCTTGAGGGACGACTCGGCAAACTCCGACGATTCAGCCGGCGCCGGAGTCTCGTCCAGGTCGCCTTCCTGCAAGTTGTAGGTGCGTTTCCAGTACGCGCTGGTGAACTTCACGCCGGACTCGGTCAGCGCCTTGTCACGCTGTGCCAGGGTCTTGTCGATTTCCTCCTGTTCCCACAGCTTGTACAGGGGCGCCACAACATCAGTGCCGAAGTTAAGATCTACGACCAGGCGAATACACGCATTCAACGATGCAGCGACAATACCTGCGTCACCATCGCGAATGTCTTTGGTCACCTCGGCGCCGGCTACAGCACTGGCCCGATTGCTGTCCTTCTCGGTGGTTTGGTTCTGCCCGAGCATGGCGACGTTGATTTCGCTCCTGCAGTACTCCAGCAGCTCGCGGTAAACCTCTGCGCTGCCGGCTTTGCCCGCCGCCTCGATAATCTGCACGCTGGAGTCGTCAGGGATCGCTGCCACGGCGTCTTGCACCATGGCTTCAAGGCTATCGAGCAACAAGTCGGTTTCGCCGTCAGTGGCACCGCGTGGATGTTTGCCGATGACCCACGGGCTGCCGTATTTTTCGGTGAACTGCACCCAGAACTTCAGGCCACCTTTCATGAAGGTGGTGGGCCAGAAGCACATGCTGAGATCAGGAAAGCCGTAAGGGTTGGCGTAGGTGGCGTCCTGCCGGGCAACGATAAAGCGCTGAGGGTCGCACAGTTCGCCCTCCTGGCCCGCTTCTTTGGAGCGAAAGCGCAGAGCATTATCTTTGTCATAGAAGAACCATTCGGCCGGTTTACCGAGCAGGTCGTCTGGCACCAGGTTCATGCCTACCGGCTGCCACATCAGTTCGACGGGTTGATAACCAAACAGCGGCGCATCAAGCAGTTCGCGAATGATGCGATCAAGGTCAAGGTCAGTGAGCCAGTCGCGGATAAACCGCTCGACCTTGAGGGGAGCATCGCCACGCTTGATACCGCGCTCCAGTGAAAGCACAGAAGCCTTGCGACGCCGAACGTTACCGCCAACCAATGCCGAGCTACGCAGGTCTCGATAGACCGTGATGTCCTTGCCCAGAGCCTTAAGTATTGGGTCAGGGTTGGGCAGATTGGCGCCGCTGAAGCCGCCTGCACTGGAACGACCACGGGTGGCAACATGTTGGTCGAGCGTAGCGCTGCGCTGGGCGTCGGCAAAGTTGACGAATTCAGTGGGACTGACCCACACACCTTTCTTGTTCATGCGTACCCTCGGGTGATGCGGGTGCCCTGACGCGGGCGGCGAGATTTAGCAGTGACCGGTCCCTTGGGGCCATCGCTCGCGTTCAAGGCCAAGAAACCCGCCCAGGCACGGTCGGCGTGGCCGGTGGTATCGGACTCGGCCACAAAGCGAGGGGCACCAGTGGGACCGGCAACCTTCTGCAGTTTGTGCAGGTCGTTGCGCAGATCGGTATCACCCAGGGGGATACGGATCTGCTTGTCCTGGAACACTTCCTTGCCACGGGTGGCCATGGTCAGCTTACTAGCAGTGCTGAAGATCACACCCTCAACACGCATGGAGCCATGTCTGCGCTTTGCATCTTCGACAGGCTTTTCCCCCATGCCGGTTTGGTCCATGCAGCAACGCAGTACACGGTAACGAGCGAACACGTCATCAAGCAGCGCGTCCTGCTCCTGGAAAGAGGCGCGTTTGCGGGTGATGATTTCCCGTGTCCAGTACACGTCTCCGACTTGCTCCAATACCCAGATCACGTACAAGTCATTGCGGATGCCGATATCGACACCAACAAAACAGGGGCCGCCGGTGTACAGCTCCGGGCGTCCGGCCCGGTCATTCTCGACGTCGTTGATCAGATCAAAGCTGAGCCAGGCGCTGGCCTCGTCCAGCCACGTCAGTTCAAACTCTTGAGACCATGCATCCTCATCATTGAGGGCGGCGCGCATCTCCTCAATGTCCCGTGGTAGGCCATCTGCAACGGCGGCATAAATATCTACAGCGTGACGCGACCAGATCTGAGCAAGTTTCTTGTCCGTCATCAGCTCATAGAACTTGTTGCCCTTGCCGTTCGGGGTGCTGGTGATGCGCAACTTCCAACCGTTGGAGATCACCGGGAACAAGGCGGTCCAGATTTTTCGGCTGTCCTGGTGAAAGGCAAACTCGTCCAGGAACACGTTGGCGCTGAAGCCACGGGCAGTATCGGGGTTGGCTGGCAACGCGGTGATCTTCGACCCGCCCGGCAGGATCACGTCCAGCATGGTGAAGCGCTCACCGGACGTAGTTTTGAACTCGCCTTCAATCTCTTGCACGGCCATGTTGTAAGCGCGGCAATGCTTCTTAACGCCTTCGTCCATAGCCTCTTTGGCCTGACGCTCACCGCGGGACAGGATCACCCATCGGGTACGGCTACCACGCGACTCCGCTGCAAAGCAGTCGTCGACGATTTCCAGGGTACTGGTGAAGGTCTTGCCGGTCTGTCGGGCGAACATCCCGATCTTGAACCGCGCGGGGTCCAGCAACCATTTCTTCTGATAGTCGAGCAGCGGGACCGCAGGCTGTTGATTGCTCATAGCCCGTAGACCTCTTGGCGGATGCGCTGCAGGGTGTCAGGCGTGAGTGCGCCGGACTTGCCCAAGTCATCCAGCTTGCCTTGTTGCTCTCGTATCAGGCGCTCTTGAGCAGCCTTCTCGATAGCCTGGCGCTCTTTGATGCTCAGGGTCCGAGCCTGCATGGTGTTCTTCGCTGCCCGCGCCAGTTCGGCCACTTCCTTGGTGGTGACATCATCTTTTTCGTGGGCGCCCATTGCGGCCTGGTAAGCCAGGGTCGAAATGGCCTCGACCAGCAAAGCGCCGGTCTTGTCAGATGCGTCTTCACCAAAGGCACCAACGAAGGCTTCAGCCTGCTCGCGGTGCTGCCGGGTCTTCTCGGTCAGCAGGTCGAAGCCTTGCTTGAAGCGCCCCAGCGCGCTGCGGCTAGGGGCTTTCTCGTTGGGAAAGCGCGACTGGATGTCGGCAAGCATGTCATCCAGGGTCATGCGGTCTTCGCGCAGTAGCTTTTGGATGTACGCCTTGACCATCGGCGGCAACCGATTGATGGATGATTTACCGGCCATGTTATGCCCCCGGCCGCTTGATGCCTGGGACGCGAGCGCGTCCTGCAGCAATGTCCTGGCCACGCTCGGTCAGCGTGGCCACCAACACCGGGCCGACATCCGAAACAGTCACCGCGCCTTGCTCGGCCAGCCAGTGCAGTTCGGTTTTCACCTGGTCGCGGCTGAGCGCGTGCCCGAAGCTGTCCAGGGCCATGGTCAGCACCGAGCTGTTGGCACGGTAGCCGGTCGTTTCGGCCAGCAAACGCAGGATCACCAGGCGATAGTCTTCACGCAGAAACGCAGCGTATTGGGTCATATCTTTTCTCGCAGCAAGTAATCATTGATCCGGTCCAGCGAACGGGCCAAAGGGCCAAGCGCTTCCTTGACCCCCGACAGTTCGGCCCGTACCGCTTTCATGTCGCCCAGCAGATCGGTGACGGCGGTCTGGTCAGGCAGGTGCCGGACGTGTTCTTCCAGGGCGACAATGCGCGTGCGCAGCTCCAGCAGTTCCTGGGCGCTGGCGGTCTGGCGTTTGGTCATCCAGGTGTAAATGCCGAGTACCGTCAGGACCAGCCATTGCACGGTTTGGAAACCGAAGTTGAGTTCGTTCAGATTCATTCAAAACCCCGTGTGGCCAAGTGTTCCAAGGCGTCTATGCAGTCAAAGCAATGTTCGATACCAGGGCTGTCCTGGCGTTGATCTTCAGGAATCGCATCACCGCATTCCTCGCAGCGGTAAACCGACCGGCCGGAGCCTCGTCGCAGGTCGCTGTTGCGCACGCGCAATTGCGCATCGCTGATGTCGTCATCTGTAGCGGGTTCAGCTACATCCATAGGGCGTCAGTCCTTTTCCTGGAGATCAAGCAAGGCATTGAATTGGGCGAGGATGGATCGGGCCCACAGGCCGTAGTCCTGGGCGTGGGCAAGGATGTCGGCGGGAGTGACGCCGCTTTCCAATAGTTCGGCCTCAGAGCCGGTGGCGGGCCAGGCCGCTTTTTCAGCTGCGGTGGCAGCGGTGCCCGGTCCTGGGGCGGGCACACCGAGGGCGGTGTTGAAGTCGCGCAACCAACCAGCAGTGAACACGCAACGAGGGATAGGCTTAGCGACAGCGCCAGGCGCCGGAATGTATTGGGTCGTGACATGGGGGATTCGCTCCTGGAGCTGGCGTTTCTCTTCGGCGTGTCGGTCTAGTGTGGTGAGCAGCAAGGCCTCGGCTTCGTTGGCACGGGTGACCTGCTGCAGCAACTGCAGGCGGTTTTCCTTTTCCGCCGCCCCGGCCTGTACTGCCTGTGTGGCCTTGAATGACTGCAGGTCGGAATTGCCCAGGGCTTCGGCGTACCGAAAGCCGAAGCCGTAGGCGATTGAGCCGGCAGCTGCTGCGCTGATCACGCATGCCAGGCCGGCGACAAGGAGTCCTGTAGGCAACCGTTCAAGCACCATGGCGCTGCCTCATGCGGTCGCGGGACTTACGGGCACGGTTGCCGGTCTTGCCGTGGCGATAGAGGGGCATGACGCTAGACCTGATCCAGGTGCCAGCAGCGGTGCTGGGGGTGGGCCAGCGACAAACACCCGCGAGCCCCGCCAGCAGCGCAGCGAAGGCCCGACCAAAGAGGTTCAGTCTCATGACGAAGCCTCCTGGTCTGGTTGCTCGGCCTGCTCAGGAGGGCCCTGTTTGCGCAGGCGAGCAATGAACAGCAGAACGGCCAAGCCGCTGTTGACGGCCGCATAGGTCGATGAAGACAGTTGCGCTTGCCACATCGGCAGGATGGTGGCCTGGGCGAGACCGAGCAGAGCAATGACGATGGCCAGCTGGACGCTGTGAAGCTTCCAGCAGCAATGGCAGTTGTCGATCAGCTTCATGCTGGCTCCCCGTGATAGGCGTCGGGGACAATGCCGGCCAGGTGCAAGCCTTCATTGATCAGTGCTTCGCCGTACCAGTTGCCCTCGGGAAGGGCTCCCGCTCCGTTTTCGTGGCGAATGATCGCTTCTGTGAGCGCGCGCATGGTCCGGTAGTCGTACACGTCGATACGTTCTTCAGGTGACACGCCAAGGCGGCCAGCAACCTGACGGATATAGCTCTCGGTGTTGTTCTCGTTCGGTGGTGCCCAGCGCCCGATAATTGCGCGGACAGTGCGCAAGCCATGCTTGTCCTGGTAGGTGATCAGGGTACGAGCCAGGGCTCGGATGCCCCATTGGGGGCCAATGAACTGGACGAATGCAGTGTCATTCTGATTCGCCGACATACCTTGCCAGCGGGTGCCCTTAGCGTGGCGGATATTGCCGGGATTAAAATTGCGGATGCCGCGAGGGGTTTCGGGTCGCATCGGACGCCTCCTGTAATGGCGCCGTACTTTTCGGACGCCAGAAATACACACGCCGCCATGATCGGCGGCGTGGTACAGGAAGGCTTTTAATCGAGTTTAAAGAGATGGCTAAGTACAGAAACCTCTCTATGTAATTAGTCAACAACGCCAGTTGCGCGGTAGAGTCCCCGGGCACCAGCAACAGCATCCGAATGTGTACTTCCTTGAATACGATTTACAGCATACAGAGACAGCAGTTCACTACAATCCTGCTTAGTCTTGGCACCAAGAAGTACGGCATTGGCCCCTTCGATTACATCAGTAGCCTCAGCGTAGCGACCTTCAGCACGAATTTTCTTGGTAATAAACCAGGCGATATTGGCGAGTTTTTCCTCATTCTCGACATTGCATACGGTTAGGCCTCTCGTAAGTGCAGCCTGGGTGCGCTCCACCTCTGGAGAGCTGCTTTTAAGCGTTTTATCTAGGCTCAGTGTTGTTAGCTTTTCCGCAATAGTCTCCGCGCTTGCCGCCATGGAACACAGTGAAGCGAGAATAAAAAATACAGTTTTCAAAGTTAATTTCCCTATTTAACAGTCTGAAGAAGCCTTCGCGTCTCTTGATCCCTTTATTTATCGGGCTGATTGCAGGATCACGAATGCCAGAAGCCCAGCTACCACCGAAACACCAATCACCCAATGCTGAAGAGTGTCAGGGAAGTACCCTTTGAGAGAGAAGCCTGAAATAGCAACAGAGGCACTGACTATAAATGTTTTCAACAGAAACGTATTGGTCTCTTTCCTGCGCTGCTCTGCTTGCTGTTTTGCTCTGTGGTCTGCTTCAACCTGGTCATGATTATGCAAGTTGTAGTCACAGTGCATACATAGCTGCGTATAACGCCAAGTGGACTTTCCGCACTGAGGACAACTCCTTGCGCGATCACTCTCCAGAGGGGGAGGCTCTTTCCCTGAGCGTATCTCAAACGTCTGGGTCCCCAGGTTTATATGGGTATTGTTACCTCTACCCCTTATTTTGATCCTCAACTCATGATCTTTACCGTCATCAGGTAGGTCCCCGATTTCCTTGGTCAGACTAGCGGAAAGAGCTTGAACCAAATCTTCATCCCCAATACGCATACGCACTCCTTTCTTGCATCAGTGGCTTACCACTAACTTCAGAACTCTATCTACGTGAGAATCATCAAGCTGCTTTTCTTGAGCCAGAAAATTGTATACCTCCGCTGTTTTCGCAACTAGCTGTGTAGCGGGCCAACGCTTACCTGCCTGTTTAGCGGCTGCCTCAAGCATTTCGGCAATTCTATTTAGCCGCTGAACATCGATTGGCTTGAAACTCTCGACGCCGCTTGTAGATGCCTTATTTGGCACTTGTCGGGTCTTCTCTCGATTCCCGGTCAGTACGTAAAGCGCATCCAGACCGACCTCAATCCATTTCTCAAGAGATGACGCGTCAGGGCTAGAACGGCCTTGCTCCCAGCCAATTTGTGACCGTTTAGACGCATCGACCAAAGCGGCAAAATCGGGCTGGGTGTAGCCCAGCCGTTCCCGTTCTTCTTTGAGTCGCTCACCAAGTGTTTTTTTTGGCACTTTATATCCTTGACAGGTGCAAAAAATGGCACCAATATCTACCACAGAAAACAGCGATAAACCTCACGTAGCCATGAAATACCGCGTAACGCTATTGGAGGCGCATTAGCGCTAGTTCACCAAGTAAAGCCGCAATTTACCACACAGGAGGCGCCATGAACGGCCCCGCAACGTCACTTGATTCGGCGCCACTGCCGTATCCACAAACACCCACAAGCGCCAATGCCTGGTTTGTGAGTCATGGCATTTGCAAATCTCAATGGGCTAGGGCCCTGGGCTTTGATCGCATGACCGTTGTCGACCTCTTGCGCGGACGACTGAAGGGCCACCGTGGCGAAGCACACCACGTAGCTGTTGCCCTGGGGCTGAAGCCCAATCCCGCCCGCGCCAAATCAAAACCAGCTGTCGCAGCTAAAGCCGCGTAACCGGAGCCATTCATGACTCAACCTGTTTCTGCCGCCGCTCGCACCCTGCGCGTACTCAAAGCCCTGAAAGGCCACACCATCACGGGCCTCAGCAATACCGAACTCACCCAGCTGACAAAAGACAGCCCCAGCAATATCAGCCGCGCCATGCAGACCCTCATAGAGGAAGGCTTGGCCGTGAAGCTGGATAACGGTCGCTTCGCCCATTCAATCGGCATGTTGCAAATCGCACAGGCCCACGCTGAACACATGGCGCGCTTGACCCAGCGCATGCAGGAAACCAATCAGCGCATCGCCGCTGGCTCGATGAACTAAGGAGAAACACCATGGCACGCACTAAAAGCCAACCCGCACCCACTGTTGAAACTACCCCTCTGGATGGCGAAGTACTTACGGCCAATCAGAACCTGATGGCGGACAACTGCGCCGTAGTCATGAACCAGTTCGGTGATGGTCTCCCTTATGAGCGTACCCGACTGATCAACGAGGCCCGCTTCTACATGGCCCAAAGTGCCGAGGCAATGCTGGAAGCGGGTAAGCGCCTGATTGTCCTCAAGGAAAACGAGCCGTATGGCGAGTTTGAACAGATCGTTCGGGAACAGCTCGGCATGCCGGAGCGGACAGCCCAACGCATGATGCAGGCGTCTCTCAAGTACCTGTCACCTCAACTTGAGGCAAAAGCGCCAGCGCTGGCGCTTTTGGGTAAGACCAAGCTGTTTGAGCTGATTGCCGAGGATGACGAAGACCTGGAAGCCCTGGCAGAGGGGGGAACTGTTGCCGGGTTGTCCCTGGAAGACATAGACCGGATGACCAGCCGCGAGCTGCGTGCCGCGCTTCGTGACTCCCGCGAAAACGCCAAGGCACAAGGTGAAGTGCTGGCGAAGCGTTCCAGTGATCTGCAACAAGCCAAGGACGAACTCGATGTCGCCCGCAAGCGTATCCAGGGCCAGCCCCTGGACGTAGTTATCAAGGAGCTGCGCGTTGAAGTGACGGCCCTTGCGTTTGAAGTCGAATCGACCTCGTTGGGCAAGTTGCGCGAAGGCTTCATGAAGATGGCGGAACACGCCAATGATGCCGGCCAAGACCATCGTACCTTCCAGGCCGGCCTGATCCATCAGTTGGAAATCGTCCTCGCCAGCATTCGCAGTGAATTCCATCTGCCCGCACGCCAGGCCGATACCGACCCCGTCTGGATGGCTGCGGAAGAGGCCTGAACATGAACCCGGTTCAGACCCAGCTTCTGACCCAAATCGCCCAACGGGCAGCCAATGCGCCGCACGGTCAACGTACCGCTATCTACAAGGCGGGCGCGGCCGACTTGGGTATCTCAATCCAAACCCTACAGCGCAAGCTGAAGGAGGTCTCAGTGACCAAACCACGCAAACGCCGCAGTGATGCCGGGTGCAGTGCCCTACCACTGGAAGAAGCGCAGAAGATATCGGCCGTGTTGCTGGAATCGATCCGCGCCAACAGCAAACAGCTATCCACCATTGAGCGCGCCGTTGAACGTCTGCGCAGCAATGGGTTGATCATGGCAGGTCGAGTTGATGAAGCCACCGGACTGTTTCAACCGCTGAGCAACGGCGCCATCAGTCGTGCCCTGAAGGGCTACAAGCTCCATCCTGACCAGCTGCTGCAGGATGCTCCGGCCGTGTCGCTGGCCAGCAACCACCCCAACCACGTTTGGCAGGTGGACGCGTCGATCTCGACGCAGTTCTATCTGGCGGATGACGGGGCGCGGGCTATGAACAAGGCCGAGTTCTATGACGGTAAACCCGGCAACCTGAAGAAGATCGAGCGCCAACGCCTGTGGCGCTATGTGATCACCGACCACACCAGCGGCACCTTGTACCTGGAGTACGTGTTGGGTGCTGAGTCGGCCGATAACCTGTGCGCCGTGCTGATCAATGCAATGCAGAAACGCCACGAAGCGGACCCGTTCCACGGCGTGCCCTGGATGCTGATGACCGACCCTGGCGCGGCGATGACCAGCGGCATGTTCCGTAACCTCTGCCGTGCCATGTCCATCGATTTGATCATTAACCAGGTCGGCAATGCACGAGCCAAGGGCCAGGTCGAGCAAGCGCACAACATTGTCGAGCGTGAGTTTGAGAGCGCACTGAAGTTCCAGGCCGCAAACAGCCTGGAGCAAATCAACACCTGGGCCGGAAAGTGGATGCGTTATTACAACGCAACCGCGATTCACACACGCACCCGGCGCACTCGTTATGGCGTGTGGCAGTTGATCACGCAGGAACAGCTGCGCCTGGCACCAAGCATTGAGGTCTGCCGTGATCTGGCGGTCAGCACGCCGGAGTACCGCACGGTCAGCAACCTATTGCGTATCTCGTTCCGTGGTGATCAGTTCGATGTCAGCTCGGTGCCACGGGTCATGGTTGGTGAAAAGTTGCTGATCACCCGCAACTGCTGGCGTGACAAAGATGCCGCTATTGCTGTCCTGGTCGGTGAAGACGGCCGCGAGCAATACCACATTATCGAGCGGATCGGCATGGATCAGTTCGGGTTTGCGCAGACCTCGGCCACCATTGGTGAGCAATACAAGAGTCATGCTGAAACCCCGGCCCAGGCCTCGCGCAAAGTCCTGGAACAGATCGCCACCGGCACCACCAACCTGGCCGACGCTGAAGCCGCACGCAAGGCCAAGGCCGTGCCGTTCGGTGGCCTGATCGATCCTCACAAACATGTCAGCGACACCGTGTTGCCTGCCTACATGCCGCGTCGTGGTACGTCGCTCAATGTCAACGCGCCAACCGTAGAGCATGCGCTGCTGACCCATGTCGAGGCAGCGAAGTTGCTTCAACCACGCTTGGCCAATTTCTGGTCCGGTGAATCCTTTGGTTGGCTACAGCGGGAATACCCCGAGGGCGTTCCCCAAGACAAGCTCGATGACATCGAAGCTGAGCTGAAACGCCCCGTTGAAGTCACCCGTACACCACTCAGCCTGGTGCGGGCTGCAGCTGGAGGTCAGTGATGTTGAAGCTGAAGCAAATTCTGCAGGGGGTGGGACGCCCTCAAAGGGCCTTGGCCGAGTCGCTGAACCTCAGCGGCGCCTCGGTCGCCCAACTGCTGAACCATGGTCAGTGGCCACGCAGCCTTGACTGCGACGAACTGCAGGGACGCATCCGTGTGTTCCTGACCGAAGCCGGCGCCAACGATTCCGATATCGCCAACGCCTTTGAAGAAGTGGATCTGCCGTGCGCCAACACGGCAGATCCGGCCCTTAATGAAGAGCCGTCCGGGGAGGACGAACCTATGTTACTGCCAAAGCAGACGTTACAGCCAAATACACGGAAAGCCTTCGGCCTGCTCCGCGATCCCTTTAGTGATCTGCAATGCACGCAAGATATGTGGCTCAGCCCTGAAATCCGCTACGTGCGGGAGTTCATGTATCAGACGGCGCGTCACGGCGGGTTCCTCGCTGTTGTGGGCCAGTCAGGTGCAGGCAAAAGCACGCTGCGCCGTGACCTGGTGAACCGGATCACCGAGAACAATGACCCGGTGATCATCATCGAGCCCTATGTCCTGTCCTCGGAAGACAGCGAAGCCAAGGGCAAACCGCTGAAAAGCACGCACATTGCCGAGTCCATGATGGCGGCGGTGGCACCCCTGGAAAAAGTGAAGAGCAGCCCCGAGGCGCGTTTCGCCCAGCTGCACAAGGCGCTGAAGGAATCCACTGCGGCCGGGTATCGCCATTGCCTGGTAATCGAAGAAGCGCACAGCCTGCCGGTCTCGACGCTCAAACATCTCAAGCGTTTCCTTGAGCTGGAAGTCGGCTTCACCAAGCTGATCAGCATCATCATGATCGCTCAGACAGAGCTTCTGATGAAGCTCAGCGAGCGCAACGCCGACGTGCGCGAGGTGGTGCAGCGTTGCGAACGGATCGACCTGGAGCCAATTGCAGGCGAGCGCCTGGGGGAGTTCCTGAAGTTTCGTTTCGAGCGTGCGAACAAAGCGCTCGACGATGTTATCGACGCCAGCGGTATCCAGGCGATTGCTGAACGTCTGTCGCAGCCAAGCAAGCGCGGTGGACGTGACGAGACTGTTTCGTCGCTGTACCCGCTGGCCATCGGCAACCTGGTAGTCGCGTCGATGAATCTGGCCGCCAAGCTGGGCGCGCCGATGATCACCGCCGACATTGTGAAGGGGGTGTGATATGGCCGCTCTATACCTGGTCGGGGTTCAAGTGACACTGCCGCCGAGCATCTTGACGGAAGAGTTTCCCGTGAAGCTGTGCGCCTTCAACGAGCTGACCCGCGATTTCCGCCAGGCCGGCATCGTGATCAAACACCTGGTGTTGATCGACAACAAAATCTTTATCGAACAGTCCAGCGTCGAGCTGCTTTTGCGCCGGTTTGGGCATGAGCTGCGGCGCATGCGCAGCACGTCTAGGGGCCGCTTCACTTGCCACACCGTAGAGATTCGCGGCGTTGATGTCGCTTGGTACTCCCTGGTGAAGGAGCAGGACCATGAATGACGTCATCGTTCACGCATGTTCGACCCTCTGCAACCCGGACCTTCTCAGCGAGCAACAGGTTCGGGCTGAGCTGAAACGGGCCAACGATGAGCTGTTCGGTAAAGACCTGAAGATCATCGAACTGAAAGAGCAGGTCCACTCCCTCAACACGACTTTGGTGAGACTCGCCAAGCTGCAGCTCGCTGGTAACTACAGCGACATCTATAGCGAGATGCAGCGGCTCGGCGACTACTACCAACAACAGATGGCAGCTCTCGCTGCAAGGCAGGTTCACTGATGAGTACGCAATTGGATCTCAAGTGCCCTTGCAAAGGGCCGCTATTTGCTCGTTCTGAATCCGCTGCTCACGACGAACAACTCATAGACGTTGTGGTGGAGTGCAAGGCCTGTGGGCGCACGCTCAACAGTTTTATCTCTATCGATGAAATGCTGGTTCTGGACGAAGGCTCCAGCTGCGGCAAGGAGAACGCTGATGTCTGATATCAAAATTCCAGAAGGCTTTGTCCGCAACGCCATCGGCCACCTGGTGCCGGTTGACCAGGTGCGCGAGCAGGACAAGCTGCGCGACCAGGTAGCAGCCGAGCTTGCCGAAGCGGCCAAAAAGCTGCACCTGGATCTGAAGAACTTCAAGAAAAAATCGCTCGGTGACATCGCCGATCTGATCAGCATCGCGGGCGAACGCTACGGCGTCCAGATGGGCGGCAAGAAAGGCAACGTGACCATTGCCACCTATGACGGCAAGTACAAGGTCGTGCGCTCGCACACGGATCGGCTGACCTTCACCGAGGAAATGGAAGTGGCCAAGGTCATGGTGTACGACTGCATCAAGACCTGGAGCAAGGGCGCGGACAACCATTTGCTGGCCATCGTAGACCGTACCTTCAGCCCAAACCGCAATGGCCAGATCAAGACCTCTGATGTGCTGGACCTGCTGCGTTTGGAGATCGATGACGACACCTGGAAAGCAGCGATGAAAGCTGTGAAGGACTCAATCCTGGTATCTGGCAGTGCCGTGTACATCCGCGTTTACGAGCGGGTCAATGGCACCGACGAGTACCGGGCCATTCCTCTTGACCTGGCGGTGGTGTGATATGGGGCGTCTTACTTCAATGCAATGGCCTAAGACAACTCTGTTCGATCTGCTTGAGGATGCTGAGGCCAGCACAAAAGGCATTTTCGACATCGTTCATCTGGAGCTTGAGTCGGGCCGTAGCTATGTAATCGCCGTAGTTCACGGTGAGCCGGATCAAGTAGACGAAGTTGCCGAGGTACTTGAAACGCTGAAACAGAAACTGGAGGGGATGTGACATGGAAGAGAACCGCATCCTCGACAAGATCAAAAAATGCCTGGAGATGGCCAAGGGCAAAAGCTCCAACCCGAACGAGGCTGAGATCGCCTTGCGTCAGGCTCACAAGCTGATGGAGATCTACAACCTGGAGATGGGCGACGTACTGGCCAGCATGGCCGGCGAGGCTAAGGTGGCTGCTGGCTCCGAAAGCGATCCGCCAGCTTGGCGGGTACGCCTGGCACGTGTGTGTGCAGAGGCGTTCGGTACCCACTTCATTATCAGTACGTCTTGGTTTGAACAAGCATCCTTCATTTTCATTGGCTGCGCCGCAGCCCCTGAGCTGGCTGGTTACGCCTACCAGGTACTGGAGCGCCAGTTACAGAAGGCACGTCGTGACTATCTGGCCACACAAAAACGCTGTAAGCGCTCGACCAAGGTGGCACGGGGCGATGCCTTCGCCCATGGTTGGCTCGACGCTGTTTCGACCAAAGTAGAGCAGTTCGCCGGGGTAGAGGAAAACATCGCCGAGGCCATCCAGGCATACATGTCGAAGAAGTACCCGAAACTCGGCCCGGCCAAGATGAAACGCCACAAGCTGAAAGCTCGCGACGAGGTGGCCAGCGATGCCGGCTATCGAGCGGGCAAGAATGCCCAACTTCATCACGGCCTCGGGCATCAGCCTGTGGCCCGGTTGACTCAGGGGGTTAGCTAAATGACCGGACCAATCAGCGCAGATGTATATGACGGCGACGTGGAATTGATTTTTAGACGGATTCAGGAGTGGCATGCACATCGCATTAAGCAACTAGAGATGGTCGTGTACGCACCGGATGACGCGATTTTCAAAGTCAATGGAGAAACCCTGCCGGAAAGCGATTTACGGGGTTTCAAAGCCGGGGTTGCTGTAGCTCTTTTGGCGTTCCGGGAGTTCCCCATAGATATCACCGATCTTGATGATCACGACACAGACGAGGGGGAGTGACATGGGTATCGCGCCTACCGATCCGACACGCCTGCGTTACATCAAGATGATCCATGTTGCGCGGCGAGAGTTGCGGATGGATGACGATACGTATCGCATGATGCTGGCTGGAATGACGGGGTTGGACGGCGCGACGTCCACCGCTGCCTTGAGCGTTCCAAACCTGCTGAGGGTTTTGGAGCAGCTCAAGCAGAAGGGCTTTAAACCTCGTCCAAACAAGGCCGGTAAGCGGCCACAAGCCAATGATGAGCAGTCCAAGAAAATCCGTTCGCTGTGGCTGGCACTGCATGACCTGGGCGCGGTTCGCGATCCGTCCGAGGCAGCCCTGGCCAGCTTCGTAAAAAGCATGACAAAGGTGTCTGCGCTGCAATGGCTCAGCGTCCCCCAGGCAAGTCGAGTGATCGAGAACCTGAAACAGTGGCAGCACCGGGTGACCAATAAGGAGGTCGTATGAAAGCGCCTTGTAGCGCTCCGGGTGAGCTTCTTCAGACCCTGGCCGACCATGTGGCCCAGTCTGCCAAGGAAACCCTAGATATCAGCCCTGAACTTGCCGAGGCTCACGGCAATGAAGTGGCTATGCTGATGGCTAACGTTTGGGGAGGGCAGGTTCTCTACATGCCGAAAGGCATTCATCTGCAAGCCTCGAAGTTGCATCAGCAAATCTTTGATGAATGGACGGGGCGTAACCAGCGGGAGCTGGCCATGAAACACAATCTCTCGTTGGCGTTCGTCTACAAGGTCGTTAAGAGGATGCGGCTGGCAATAATTGCTCGCGACCAAGGCGACCTTTTCGCATCGTATGAAGAGGAGTAGGCACCGACAGAAAAGAGCGCTATCTTCCCGTCTACCACCCCGGTCACCAGGCACTGACCGGGGCCCATTCTAATTGCACCTGTTGCAACACATTTACAACTCCCGTACCACCATGGACCACCAAATCCCGGAATGTCTCGGGTTTACCTCACACCTACCCCTGTATTTATCTCAGTCCTAAACATCTGAGCCCCACCGGACCCGCCGCCCTGGCGGGTCCGTCTTCCCCTCCGCAACCCCGAACCTGTAGCCGCTGCCGAGCCCGCGAGGCTGCGATAGACCCGCAGGGTCTCCAGCGCCCTCAAGTCCGCAGCGAGCGTTCCGCTCGATCGCAGCCTCGCCTGCGGCTCGGCAGCGGCTACACCAGCACTGGCACACCCGAATATCGAGGGCGGCCACCATCCTGTAGCCGCTGTCGAGCGCCAGCGAGGCTGCGATAGACCCGCAGGGTCTCCAGCGCCTTCAAGGCCGCCGCGAGCGTTCCGCTCGATCGCAGCCTCGCCTGCGGCTCGGCAGCGGCTACACAAGCACTGGCACACCCGACTATCGAGGGCGACCACCATCCTGTAGCCGCTGCCGAGCTAGCGAGGCTGCGATAGACCCGCAGGGTCTCCAACGCCCTCAAGATCCCCGCGAGCGTGCCGCTCGATCGCAGCCTCGCCTACGGCTCGGCAGCGGCTACACAAGCATCGGCACACCCGATATCGAGGGCGACCACCATCCTGTAGCCGCTGTCGAGCGCCAGCGAGGCTGCGATAGACCCGCAGGGTCTCCAGCGCCTTCAAGGCCGCCGCGAGCGTTCCGCTCGATCGCAGCCTCGCCTGCGGCTCGGCAGCGGCTACACAAGCATCGGCACACCCGATATCGAGGGCGACCACCATCCTGTAGCCGCTGTCGAGCGCCAGCGAGGCTGCGATAGACCCGCAGGGTCTCCAGCGCCCTCAAGATCCCCGCGAGCGTTCCGCTCGATCGCAGCCTCGCCTACGGCTCGGCAGCGGCTACACCAGCACTGGCACGCCCGAATATCGAGGGAGAACCCCAATCCCTGTAGCCGCTGCCAGGAGGCGCCCCCACACCGCTCATCGCGCCGGCACGGCGCCGTGCTTGTCGCCGCCGGGAACCGGTTCTATACCTCATCAAGTCATCACCTGGCCCATGGAGGATGGGGGCAGGATGACCGAACCGGACAACTGGAAAGACACCACGCAAGGAGCGCGTCATGAGCGAAAAACTCTTGGTCAAATGGGTCAACAGGACCCCAACACACCCCCTGGGCGTCTGCGAAGCGGCCACCATGAAATGGCTGGCGGCCATCGACAACAGCGGCCTGGCCCAGTCGCTGAAACTGACCCCGGAACAATGCGACGCCCTGCAGGACCTGGTCGAGGACGGCGAGACCTTCGTCATCCTGCTGCCGCCCATGTTGCTGCCCACCTCCAGCTTCGATCCCTTCGCCGCGATCCAGCCGTCGGTGGACGCGCTGAAGGTCATGAAGGCGGGCAACTTCTACTTCGTCAACGCCGAAGGCCTTTCCGTGGCCGCCGGCGGCCATGCGATGGGCATCTACAAGAACACCACCAATCTGTTTTTCTTCGACCCGGAGTTCGGGATCTATTCCTATGACTTCAACAGCACCGCGGACCTGAACAACATCGTCAAGAGAACCCAGAGCTATGGCACGGCGGCCTATTGCCCGGGCGTCTTCACCCCACCGCCGAAACCCTGACGGCCGTTGCCCCATGGAGGGGGCCAGCTACTGTGCTGCGCTGGCTTTCTTCCATGTCCATGACCAGGCCCTGACCGAATACACCGCCGGCCAGGGCCTGGCCCACCGCGGAACGCAGCGCGCCGCTCTCCCGCCCTCCTATCCCGCCTAGTCCGAAACTCCCATCCCGCCTGGGAGTATCGGCCAATGCGCGATGCTCGCCGTCTCCTCATAGTTGTGGCAGGTGCCAGCAAAGGGCCATGGCCCGGCTGCAACCACTGGAATGCACCAGGAGACCGTCATGACTACCCCTAGAAAACCCCTGCCGACCAACACCGATCCGACCAGTAGTACCAGTGCCGATCTGTACCCCGTTCCCTCCAGCGACAACACCCTGACTTTCAATACCGCCCAGGCCAGCAGCGTCAACCTGGTCACCACCACTGGCGCCAGTGTTTCCCTGGACGAAACCGCCGGGCTGCAGAACGCCACGGCCACGCCGACGCCGGCCGGCGATGCCGACGACAACGACATTCTTCTCGCGTCTCTGCCCTCGCTGTTCGCCACCCGGCTGGGCGCCCTGGGCGCGGGCACCGCGAGCAATGCCGCCTTGAGCGGCTACACCGGCGCCGCGGGCGATACGGGCAGCAATGCGTTCAACCTCAACCTCGCGCCCGGGGCCAGCCTCACCGATGTCAGCTTCACCGACAGCCTGGGCGCGGCCCTCAACGGCCTGGACAGCGGCCTGGATACCCTCGATGGCGTCGACATCCTGCTGTACACCGACAGCAACAACAATATCCTGCTCGGCCGGGCCGGCGGCCCTGGCGGCGCGATCGTGTTCGCGGCCTACATCGAGGAAACCGGGTCGCCGGTCAGCGGCGGCAAGATCTGGACCGTGGAATACCAGCCGCTCAAGCATCCGGACGCCAGCAACCCGGACGATGCCCTGAACCTGATGAACAAGGTGTTCATCGGCGCCACCCAGGACCTGGCGTTCAGCCTGGCCAACGCGCCTTCCGGGCAGAACCTGTTCCTGATGTTCACCACCGCCAACCCCACGGTGATCAATGACGGCGGCGTGATGCGCATCACCAACCCGACGATCATCGCCACCGGCAAGGACCCCGCCGACCAGTCCACAGGCGTCAACATCAATACCGGCGACACCATCAACACCAGCCAGGGCGGTGGCCCGACCACCTTCGGCACCAACAACCAGATGATCACGGAACAGGAAGGCATCCGCTTCACCTTCGTCACCGGTGCCCGGCAGAACGTGACCGTTCCCAATCTGGACCAGAACGAAGCCGACATCGAAGCCAATATCGACTTCACCGCCATGTTCAATAGCAAGTCGGCCAATTTCGACATCGTGCAGCTGCAAAGCGGCAAGAGCGCGGTGGTCAAGATCAGCGCCTTCAGCACCGCGGTGGAATCCGGCACCAGCTTCGTCAACGGCTATGCCGGCGACACGCCAGTGGCGATCACCAATGTGCGCGTGGTCAACAACAGCACCGGCCTGGTGATCGAGAACTCGGACGGCTCGGTGAACGATCCGAGCATCGTCATCACCTTCTCCGGCGGCGTTGCCACGGTCACCGGGGTCAAGGCCGGCTACCAGATCGAATACACCACCGCCGCGGACCATAACCGCGTACTGGTGGAAAACGGCGCGGCCCTCAATGCCTCGGGCAATAACCACGCCGACTTCGATATCGGCGGTTTCAGCCTGCGCCAGGCTGCCACCACGACCACCGAAATCGGCTCGAAGATGATCTTCGAGGACGACGGCCCGGCAGCGGCCGGCAGCGCCGTGGCGGGCACCGTCGATGAAGACGGCCTGGCCAGCGGCATCCCCGGTGGCGTCGGCGATGTGGCCGGCGAAGCCACGGTCGCCAGCGGCAGCGTCACCGGCATCTTCCAGCCCGGCGCCGACGTACCGCTGAGCTACTCCCTGGCCAGCGACACCAGCGGCCTGCCCGCCCTGAGTTCCGGCGGCGTGGCGCTGGTCTACAGCGTGGTCGGCAACACCCTGACCGCCACCGCCGGCGCCGGTGGCGCCAGCGTCTTCACCTTCAGCCTGAGCGCCTCGGGCGCCTACACCTTCACCCTGCTGCAACCCCTGGATCATGCCGCCGGCAATGACGAGAACGACATCACCATCAACCTCGGCAGCCTGCTCAAGGCCACCGACAAGGATGGCGACAGCGTCACCGCGGCCGCGGAAAAACTGGTGATCACGGTCGATGACGACACGCCGACCGCGGCCGGAACCGCCGCATCCGGCACCGTCGACGAAGACGGCCTAGACGGCATCGCCGGAGGCGTGGGCGATGTGGCGGGCGAAGCGACCACGGCCAGTGGCAGCGTCAGCGGCATCTTCCAGTCCGGTGCCGATGTGCCGCTGAGCTATACCCTGGCCAGCGACACCAGCGGCTTGCCGGCCCTCAGTTCCGCTGGCGTGGCACTGGTCTACAGCGTGGTCGGCAACACCCTGACCGCCACGGCGGGTGGGGTGGATGTGTTCACCTTCAGCCTCAGTGCCACGGGTGACTACAACTTCACCTTGCTGCGACCGCTGGATCATGCCCCCGGTAATGACGAGAACGACATCACGATCAATCTCGGCAGCCTGCTCACGGCCACCGACAAGGATGGCGATACGGTGACCGCCGCGGCGGAAAAACTGGTGATCACCGTCGATGACGACACGCCAACCGCAGCCGGCAGTGCCGTCACCGACACCGTCGACGAGGACGGCCTGACCAATGGCATCGCCGGTGGCGTGGGCGATGTGGCGGGCGAAGCGACGACGGCCAGTGGCAGCGTCACCGGCATCTTCCAGCCGGGCGCCGACGTGCCGCTGAGCTATGCGCTGTCCAGCGACACCAGCGGCTTGCCTGCCCTGAGCTCCGGCGGCGTAGCGCTGGTCTATAGCGTGGTCGGCAATACCCTGACCGCCACGGCGGGTGCGGTGGATGTATTCACCTTCAGCCTCAGTGCCGCGGGTGACTACAGCTTCACTCTGCTGCAACCGCTGGATCATGCCGCCGGTAACGATGAGAACGACATCACCCTCAACCTCGGCAGCCTGCTCACGGCCACCGACAAGGACGGCGACACAGTAACGGCCGCCGCCGAGAAACTGGTAATCACCGTCAATGACGACACGCCAACTGCGGCCGGCAGTGCCGTGGCCGGCACTGTCGACGAAGACGGCCTGGCCCACGGCATCGCCGGTGGTATCGGCGATGTGGCAGGCGAAGCCACCACGGCCAGCGGCAGCGTCAGCGGGGTGTTCCAGTCGGGCGCCGATGTGCCGCTGAGCTACTCCCTGGCCAGCGACACCAGCGGCCTGCCTGCCTTGAGTTCCGGCGGCGTGGCACTGGTCTACAGCGTGGTCGGCGATACCCTGACGGCCACGGCGGGTGCGGTGGATGTGTTCACCTTCAGCCTCAGCGCCGCGGGCGACTACAGCTTCACCCTGCTGCAACCGCTGGACCATGCCGCCGGTAACGACGAGAACGACATCACTCTCAACCTCGGCTCGCTGCTGCAAGCCACCGACAAGGACGGCGACACGGTGACCGCCGCGGCGGAAAAACTGGTGATCACCGTCAATGACGACACACCGACGGCCGACGGAACCGCCGCGTCCGGCACCGTCGACGAAGACGGCCTGGACGGCATCGCCGGTGGCGTGGGCGATGTGGCGGGCGAAGCCACGGTCGCCAGTGGCAGCGTCAGCGGCATCTTCCAGTCCGGTGCCGATGTGCCGCTGAGCTACTCGCTAGCCGCCGACACCAGTGGCTTGCCGGCCCTGAGTTCCGCTGGCGTGGCACTGGTCTACAGCGTGGTCGGCAACACCCTGACCGCCACGGCCGGCGCGGTGGATGTGTTCACCTTCAGCCTCAGCGCCACGGGTGACTACAGCTTCACCTTGCTGCAACCGCTGGATCATGCCCCCGGCAATGACGAGAACGACATCACCATCAATCTCGGCAGCCTGCTCACGGCCACCGACAAGGATGGCGATAGCGTCACCGCCGCCGCGGAAAAACTGGTAATCACCGTCGACGACGACACACCGACCGCAACCGGCAGCGCCGTCACCGGCACCGTCGACGAGGACGGCCTGACCAACGGCATCGCCGGTGGTATCGGCGATGTGGCGGGCGAAGCGACGACGGCCAGTGGCAGCGTCACCGGCATCTTCCAGCCGGGCGCCGACGTGCCGCTGAGCTATGCGCTGTCCAGCGACACCAGCGGCCTGCCGGCCCTGAGCTCCGGCGGCGTGGCGCTGGTCTACAGCGTGGTCGGCAACACCCTGACCGCCACGGCCGGCGCGGTGGATGTGTTCACCTTCAGCCTCAGTGCCGCGGGCGACTACAGCTTCACCCTGCTGCAACCGCTGGATCATGCCGCCGGCAACGATGAGAACGACATCACCCTCAACCTCGGCTCGCTGCTCACGGCCACCGACAAGGATGGCGACACGGTGACCGCTGCGGCGGAAAAACTGGTGATCACCGTCGATGACGACACGCCAACCGCAGCCGGCAGTGCCGTCACCGGCACCGTCGACGAGGACGGCCTGGCCAACGGCATCGCCGGTGGCGTGGGCGATGTGGCGGGCGAAGCGACGACGGCCAGTGGCAGCGTCACGGGCATCTTCCAGTCGGGTGCCGACGTACCGCTGAGCTATGCCCTGTCCGCCGATACCAGCGGCTTGCCTGCTCTGAGTTCCGGCGGCGTGGCACTGGTCTACAGCGTGGTCGGCAATACCCTGACGGCCACGGCCGGCGCGGTGGATGTGTTCACCTTCAGCCTCAGTGCCGCGGGCGACTACAGCTTCACCCTGCTGCAACCTCTGGACCATGCCGCCGGCAACAATGAAAACAACATCGCCCTCAACCTCGGCAGCCTGCTCACGGCCACCGACAAGGATGGCGACAGCGTGACCGCGGCGGCGGAGAAACTGGTGATCAATGTCAATGACGACACGCCAACGGCCAACGGAACTGCGGTGACCGGCACCGTCGACGAGGACGGCCTGGCCCACGGCATCGCCGGCGGTATCGGCGATGTGCCCGGCGAAGTCACCAGCCTCGGCGGCAGCGTCACGGGCATCTTCCAGTCCGGCGCCGATGTACCGCTGAGCTACTCGCTGTCCAGCAACACCAGCGGCCTGCCCGCCCTGAGTTCCGGTGGTGTGGCGCTGGCCTACAGCGTGGTGGGCGATACCCTCACCGCCAAGGCCGGGGCGATCAGCGTGTTCACCTTCAGCCTCAACGCGGCGGGGGCCTACGCCTTCACCCTGCTGCAACCGCTGGACCATGCCGCCGGCAATGACGAGAACGACCTCGCCCTCAGCCTCGGCACGTTGCTGCAAGCCACCGACAAGGACGGCGACACAGTGACCGCCACGGCCGACAAGCTGGTGATCACCGTCGACGACGACACGCCGACCCTGGCGTTCGGCAACCTCATCGGCACCGGCACCGACCACGCGCAGCAAGGGTTCTGGAACATGGGCTCCGGCGCCAACGGCCTGGGGCCGAACGGCCTGGACATCAGCCTGGTGAACGGCCAGTTCACCCTGGTCCGTCCGGACGACACCACCAGCATCGGCACCGGCACCCTGGTCGAACAGTCGCCGTCGCCGGATGGCAGCGGCGCCTATCACTTCAACGGCACCCTGACCGGGGACTTCGACAACAACGCGGCCACGGCCAATACCACCGTGCATTACGCCCTGACCGCCTACGCCAACGGCACCTATGCCCTGGACCTGGTGGAAAGCTTCCACTCCACCGTGGTGCTCAGCAGCGCCAACGGCTCGCTGGACTCCGGCGGCCCGGACCCGGTACGCACCCTGACCATAGGTTCCGAGCACGTGGTGTTCTTCGGCGCCAACCCGCTGGCCCCGCAAACCGGCGCCAACAGCATCATGACCGGCGTCGGGGTCGGTGCCACCGACCCGACCGAAGCGCAACTGCAGACCAACCCGCTGCCGTCGTACATCGGTTCGGCAGCGATGAACGTCAGCACGTCCGGTATCGGTATCGCCAACAACAACCTGGAGGGCAACAACACGGCCGGCATCAATGCCGGTGACGAGAGCTTCGTCGTCAACCCGCAGACCCTGCTGACCGCCATGAAGGTCTACATCGACAACTCGGTGCAAGGCTACGACCCGGCCACGGAAGAGCTGTACTACACCATCTACTACGAGAACGGCACGACCTCGGGGGCACCGACCAAGGTGCAGGCCGCTGACCTGCATGCGGAAGCCGGCGGTCAGAAATCCTTCCTCGTACAGTGGGACGGTTCGCACCTGATCGACGCCGTGCAGCTGACCATGGGCAAGGGCACGGTCAAGATCCCGACGATCGAGTTCGTCCACGAGACCGAAAGCCTGGCCAGCGATATCAAGCTGTCGTTCAACGCCACCACCACGGACAAGGATGGCGACACGGCCAGCAGCGCCTTCAATGCCAACCTGTTCGCCAACGACCCGAACGACGCGCTCTTCGACTTCCGGCTGATCGGCACCGCGGGCCAGCGGGATGCCTTCAACGTCGATCTGTCGAGCACCGACAACCACTACCAGGTCACCGGCTTCGACACCACCGCCGGGGCCCGGGACACGGTGGTGCTGCTCGGCGATCCGGGGGCCGTGGTGCAGTCGATCAACGACGCCGGCGCCGACAGCGTGGTGACGGTCGCCGAGACCGGCGGGCAGTTGACCACCATCACCCTGGTCGGGGCTCACGCGGTCAATACCGACATTGTCATGGGCAGCGTCTGAAACCTCGCGCACGCGAATGAATGCGAGGGTGGCCGGGAGACCACCCTCGCTTTTTTATGCGCCAGTGAAACATGCGACAACCGGCCAAGGCCCGGCGCGGCAAGGAAGGGAAAACCGGGCTACGAATACCAGTCCAGGCGGCACGCCGAAGCCCCGCAAGGCCGAGAGTGACCGCGGAGCATTCAGTTCGGCCTGGCCCGGGGGGAATCGCCCGCGCCTTCGTTGCCGGTGAGGTCGTGCTTGAGCGCGTACATCAGCAGGTCGATGCGGTTGATCAGGTCGAGCTTCTGATAAATGTTGCTCAGATGGTTATGCACGGTGTGCTCGCTGATGCCCAGGCGCTCGGCGATGCTCATGTACTTGGCGGAGGGGTCGCCGACGATGGCGTAGATCAGCTCCCGCTCGCGCAGGGTCAGGCGCGCCTGTTTCGCCCGTTCCTTGTTGCAGCCCAGGGACACATGCCGGGTCGCGGCATAGTCGGACAGTTCGCCCGCCCAGGCCCGGTCCAGGCCGCAGTCGTGATGGTGGACCTTGACGATGGCCCGCACGATCGCCTCCGTCGGGTCTTCCGCCAGCACGATGCCCCGGGCGCCCGCCTCCAGCACCTCGGTCATCGGGATGGCTTCGTACAGGCCCTTGAGCACCAGCACTTTCATTTCGCGGTTGCGCACCAGCCCGGCAACGACTTCCAGCGGGTTCAGCGCATCGGGGAAAAAACTGAAAAAAACCACATTGGGACGCAACTGATCGGCCAGGTCCAGGGCGTGGGTATAGGTGGTGGCATGGCCGCTCACCTCCATCTGCGGTCTTCTGGCATTGATCACATCGTGCAGCCCCATGAGGACCAGGGGACGGCAATCGATCAGCATGACGCGTATCGTTTTCTTGTGGTCTGGCATACCTTGCTGCCTCCCTCGAAAAACGAATGACGGCCTCCCTCCGTTGGCCTGTTTCGTTCAGCCACTGGCTCACCCGTCCCGCGCAGGCAAAGACAAGTGCAAGTGCCGACAGCCCATGAAAGCGCTCATCCGGGAGGTGGATCACCGGGGCACCGACAGGATTGGCGAGGAGCTTGCGCAAGGCGGATGCAGCCTGCGGGCTGTATGGATAGAAAAAGTATCAAGCACTTACGCGTAGGGTCGGGCTCCCGCGAACCCCTCCACTGAGTCTAGGCCAGCGCCATGGGTTGCCAGCCCGTTCGTCCGCCCGGCCTCTGCCCCGCGCCGCGCTTCATGCCCCGCCGGGAGCCTGGCCGGCGCTGGAAAATCAAACGCTTAGGCACGCCAGGGAACCAGCCGCGAACCGCCGTGGGACGGTGCGATTCGTCAATTAACCGACAAGTGGCGCGCAGATAAGCAGGCTACCCACAAATCAGTCAATTTATCGCCACACCCACTCCAGGCCGCGCCCTGCGCGGCCTGTGGCCCGGCGCCGGGCCGCGGCCCAGGGGAGCCAACGCGCCCTCGGCGCAGCGCCAGGGCGCTACGACAAGGGCTGGGATGATGGAAAAGACCGCGGGCCGCAGCCGCCTACTCCTGGCCGTCGGCGTTCACCGACTGCACCGCGCTGCCGGGGCTCAGCCAGCCGTTCACGCTGCTGACCGTTTCGCCCGGCGGCTTGCCCGCCCAGCGGTTGAGGGTGAAGACATTGCTGAGGAACTCGTATTGCGTCTTGAGCAGGTCGCGCCGCACCCGGAACTCGTTGCGCACGCTGGTCAGCACATCGACGGCGTTGACCATCCCGTAGCTCAGGCCTTTCTCCGCCGCCACCCGGGATAGCTGCGCCGACTCCAGGGCCAGGCGGCTGGCATCGATCTTTTCACCGTTGGAATTGGCGGTCAGGTAGGCGCTGGTGATTTCCTTGACCACCCGGCGCCGCACCGACTCCAGCTGCTGCTCGGCCACCTGCTGGTCCTGGTAGAGCCCACGGACCCGCGCCGAGGTCGAGCCGCCGCTGTACAGCGGCACCTGGACGCCGACCCCGGCCACATAGCTGTCGGTTCGCGGCGCCAAGGTGTTGTTGTAGCCCTCGTTGGTCTGTTGCGCGCTGAGGTTCAGGCTGACGGTCGGATAGTGCCCGCCCTTGCCGCTGCGCAGCGCCGCGTTCGCCGCCTCCAGCCCGCTCTCGCTGGCCTTGAGCGTCGGGTTCAGCTCGATGCCGTCGCGCACCCAGGAATCCAGGCTCTGCGTCGACACTCGCAACTGGGCGTCGTTGCGGATCCGGTTGAGTTTCTCCTTGACCGGCCGGCCGACGATCTCCGCCAGGGCCTCGCGACTGATGCTGGCCTGGTTGCGCGCGTCCATCTCCTGGGCCGCGAGCAGGTCCACCCGGGCCTTGAGATCGAGCTGGTCGGTCACCAGCGCCATCTGCCGGGCGTACAGCGCATTGATCCGGTCCAGGCTCTTCTGCGTGGTCCGGCGCTCGGCCCGCACCAGCTCCAGCTCGTCCTCGGCCGCCAGCGCGGTGAAGTAACGCTGGGCCAGTTCCACCGCGGCCTCGGACTGGGCATCCAGCGCCTCGGACTCGGACTGCCTGGCCAGGCTCTTGAACTTCTGGTAGTTCTCCCACGCGGCCTTGTTGTAGAGGTACTGGCGCAACACCAGGCTGTAGCTTTCGCTGTCAAAACTGCGCGCATCGATCACGTCGTTTTCCTGATGGATGCGGTTGGTCCCGGCGTTGAACGACAGTTGCGGCAACAGCGCCCCCATGGCTTCGCGCTGATACTCCTTGCCCGCTTGCGCCTGGGCGAAAGACGCCAAGACCTTGGGATCCTCCAGCCGGGCCTCGCGATACAGCTGCATCAGGTCCGTGGAATAGGTCGAGGCCCGGATCTCTTTCGGTGTTGCGGCAGGGGTTTGCGCCAGTGCGGCCCCTGTTGTCAGCATCAATACCCCACCCAACAGCATTGACGACACTTCCATGGTCACTCCTCGATCATTGATTGAGACATCACATCCCGGGCCGGCTGCAGCAGGTACTGCAACAGCGTGCGCTGGCCGGTGATGATCAATACGTCCGCCGGCATTCCCGGCAACAGCCTGCGTTCCCCCAAGGTACGCACCCCTTTTTCGGTGACCCGGACCCGCGCCAGGTAATAGGCGGCGCCGGTCTTCTCGTTGGTCAGCCGGTCGGCCGAGACACTGGTGACCTCGCCTTCGATCACCGGTGTCGTCGAACTCTTGAACGCGCCGAAGCGAATATCGGCGCGCTTGCCGATGCCGATGCGATCGATATCCACCGGCGCCACCTGGGCCTCGATCACCAGCTCGGAGACCGAGGGCACGATGTCCAGCAACGGCGTCGCCGAGCGCACCACGCCGCCCACGGTGTGCACGGTCATGCCGATCACCATGCCTGCCTCCGGCGCGCGGATGACGATGCGCCCGAGTCGGTCTTCCAGGGCCGAGGTCTTTTCCTGCAAGTCGTAGATCCGCGTCTGCACCTCGGCCAGTTGCTTGGCCACGTCGGCGTTGAAATCCTTGTCGACCTGGAGGATCTGCAACTGGGTCTCGTTGATCTGCAGGCGGATCCGGTTGATGGTCGAGCGGTGGTCGGCCACTTCCGTCTTGAGCATTCCCAGCTTGCGCTGCTGTTCGAGCATGCGTTGCTTGTCGACGAAGCCCTCCTTGAGCAGTTCGCCCAGCTCGCCGATTTCACCGCTGTAGGAACTTTCCAGCTGGGCCTTGGTGCCGATCATCGACTCCAGCCCCTTGATCTGCTGCTGCAACTGGCCGACGCGCTCCTGCAGCACCGCCACCTGGCCCAGCCGCGAGCCGCGCCGGGCGTTGAACAGCTGGCTCTCGCCCTGGCGCGCTTCGTCGCCCCGCGGGCTGTCGCCGTCGCCGATCGTTGCGAAGTCGATCTGCGCCAGCCCGTCGCGCTCGGCGACCAGCCGCGCCTTGGTGGCCCTGGCCGCAATCAACTGGCCCCGGGCCATTTCGTACTCGAAGCGCAACTGCGCATCGTCGAGGACGATCAGCGGATCGTCGCGCTTGACGATGTCGCCATCGTGCACCAGCACCTCCTTGACGATGCCGCCCTCCAGGTGCTGGACCGTCTTGCGGTATGCCTGCACGGTGACCACCCCCGGCGCGTAGGCGGCGCCGTCGAGGGGCGCGACGGCCGCCCAGGTGCCGAACAGGCCGAAGGTCAGGCCGATGATGCCCAGGCCCAGGCGGCGAACTTTGCGATCGGATACCGGCAGGTGGGCCAAGTGCTCAATTTGCAGGCTGGGCATCGTACGGTTCATCGCCTGGGTCCTTACGCATATCGACCGGCGCCACGCTGGCGCCCGCAGGCGCTGATACGGCGGGCTTCTTGGGTGGCTGTTGCTGGGCGCTGAGTTCGGCCAGCACCTGCTCGCGCGGACCATAGAGGCTGACACCGCCCGCGATCATCACCATCAGCCGGTCGAGCTGCGACACCAGGTTGGTGCGGTGGGTGATGACGAACAGGGTCGCGCCGGTCTGCTTGATCTGCTGGATGGCGGCCACCAGGGCGCGGTCGCCGACTTCGTCGAGGTTGGAATTGGGCTCGTCGAGGATGATCAGCCGCGGCTCGCCATACAGCGCGCGGGCCAGCCCGATGCGCTGGCGCTGCCCGCCGGAGAGCATCAGGCCCTCGCTGCCGATGAGGGTGTCGTAGCCGTCGGGCAACAGCAGGATCATCTCGTGCACGCCGGCGGTCCTCGCCGCCTGGATGACTTTCTGCGGGTCGATCTCGGCGAAGCGCGCGATGTTCTCGGCGACGCTGCCCTCGAACAGTTCGATGTCCTGGGGCAGGTAGCCGATGTGCGGGCCGAGCAGGTGCTTGTCCCAGGTGCCGATGTCCGCGCCGTCGAGGCGCACCACCCCGTGCTGCGCCGGCCACACCCCCAGCAGCGCCCGGGCCAGGGTCGACTTGCCCGAGGCGCTCGGGCCGATGATCCCGACCACGCAGCCGGCGGGCACGTTGAAGCTGATGTTGCGCAGGATCGGGGTTTTCGAGCCGGGGGCCGCGACGATCAGGTTCTCCACCTGCACCTGCCCCAGCGGCGCGGGCAACGGCAGGCGCTCGGCCTGCGCCTGCTGCTGGTCGAGGATGGCGTTCAACCGGTTGTACTGCGAACGCGCGGTGATAAAGCCCTTCCAACTGCCGATCATCAGGTCGATGGGCGCCAGCGCCCGGCCCAGCAGCACCGCACCGGCGAACACCATGCCCGCCCCCACCTGGTGATCCACCGCCAGGTAGGCGCCCAGGCCCAGCACCAACGATTGCACGAGCAGGCGGAAAGAGCGCGACAGCGTGGTGACGATCGCCCCGCGGTCGCTCGCCAGGGATTGCAGCCACAGCACGTTGCCCTGGCGCAGCCCCCAACGGTCCATCAGGGTTTCGAGCATGCCCATGGACTCGATGACTTCGGCGTTGCGCAGGTTCTTGGTGGTGTGCAGCGTGGCGCCGATATGTTCCTTGTTGGCCTGGGCCAGGGTCGGCGCCGTCAGCTTCTCGTTGACCGCCGCGAGCACCAGCAGCAACAGCGCGCTGCCGGTCGCGACCCAGCCGAACCAGGGATGAAAGAGGAACATCACCGCGATGTAGATCGGCAGCCAGGGCGCGTCGAAAAAGGCGAACAGGCCATTGCCGGTGAGAAACTGCCTGAGCCCGGTCAGGTCGCTGAGCGGCTGCGCCGAAGCGTCCATGCCGCCGCTGTCCAGGGCGCGCTTGAAACTGGCCCGGTAGACCTGGCGACCGAGCAGCACATCCAGGCGCGTACTGACCCGCACCATGATCCGCGAGCGAACCCATTCCAGGGAGCCGAGCGTGATCACCAGCAGGGTCATGATCAGCGTCAGCATGGCCAGGGTGGTCAGGCTGCCGCTGGTGATCACCCGCCCATACACCTGGAGCATGTAGAAGGTCGGCACGAGCATCAGCGCATTGATGAAGAAGCTGAAAAAGCCCACCGAAATGAAGCTGTCACGGCAGGCTTTCAGGGCGATTTTCAGACTGTTTTCAGGGGCGTTTCGCATTCGGACTCCTGCTCGAAGAGCCAACCTTTCTGGAGCTTAGATCATGCCGAATGAGTCTGCGGAGCAATTGGCCATACCGCCTGCGGCGGCGCTTGCGACCCCGCTGGCGAATGATTGGAGGCACCCGCGCCAGGCGTCGGCGCGCGTGTTGCAGCGCAGGCTATGAAAGGCCTTGCGCCCTGCCGGGCAGGCCCTGGGGCATGGCTCGCGAGGTTCTGGAATCGTCCACATTCGTGACCTGGATCCAGGCGCCAGGAGCCTTCCAGGCGCGCCCACCGCCGCCATCGACCGATTGGCAATAGCGACAGCAAGCACATCCCGGGGGGCGATATCTCGATTTGTTCTGAGCCAGGGAGTCGCCCTGGCGGGCCCTGACGGGCCGCGGGCACTGCCCGGGATCGCCTTGCGCGACCCCGGGCAGCACGGCCTCAGGGCCGCAGTTCGAACAAGGCAGGCAGGGCCGGCTTGTCGGAAGGCACTTTGCGGAAGCGTTTGAAGCCCGCCGCTTCGGCCATCCGCCTGGCGCGGTTTTCCCCCATGAAGGCGCCGATCCCCGCGCCGCCGTGGGACAGCGAACAGGTCATGCAATACAGCGTGCTCTGCGGGTACATCACGCGGCCGAACAGGTTCATGTTTTCGTGCAGCTCTTCCGACAGGTTGAGTTCCACCATGAGGTAGGTGCCGTCGTCGGCGGTCGACTGGCGCAGGTCCGCCATCATCTGCTGCGGGTCGGTCGCGTCGTGGATCACCACGAAGGTGGTGACGAAGTCGAATTTCTGCCCGACCAGGGCATCCGAATCGCTGACCTCGAAACGCACCCGGTCGCCCACCCCTGCGGCCTCGGCGTTGGCCCGCGCACGCTCGATGGACGGCCCGTGGAAATCGCAGCCGAAGACCCGCGCCTCGGGGAATGCCTGGGCGATGGTGATCGCGGCCAGGCCGCTGCCACAGCCGAAGTCGAGCACGCTGCCGCCGGTCTCGAGCTTTTCCTTGACGCCGTCCAGGGACGGGATCCAGTGCTGCACCAGGTAGTGCTTGTACCAGGGCATTGTCATGCGCTCCATGCCCTCCCAGGTCTCCAGCGGGAAGGCTTCTTCCGGGCAGCCGCCGCCGTTGCGGAAGGCCTCGATGACCCGCGGCGCCATGCTCACGAACGGCACGCTCAGCTGGATGATCCCACCGGCGAAGTAAGGCGAGTCCTCATCGGCAAGCACCGGCACGAACTCCGGCGGCAGCCGGTAGCGCTTGCTCGGCGGGTCGTAGCTCACATAGTTGCCGGTCGCCATGCTGCCCAGCCATTCGCGCAGGTAGCGGGGGTTGTAGCCGGTTTTCTGCGCCAGCTCCTCCAGGGTCACCCACTCCCCGTCCGCCAGCGCCTTGAACAGGCCCAGCTGGTCGCCGATGTAGAGCATGGCGCCGCGCAGGGTGTTGCCGTAATCCTCCATGATCCGCGCAGAAAACTGCTCGACCTTGGCCTTCTCGATTTCGATGACGTGTGACATGTATCTCTCCATGATGGGTGGTACCGCCGTCTGCGGCGGTGATTGATTAATGGCTGGCAGCCTTGCCCAGCACCTTGTCGACGATTTTTTCGGCCATGCCCAGGTGGGCCCGGGGTTCGAACAGCCGGGCCAGGGTCTGCGCCGACATGACGGCGCAGACCCGCGGATCGGCTTCGATCGCCTGGCGAATCGGCACCTGGTCCCGCTGGCAGGCCTGGGTGATTTCGAAAATGATTTCGTAGGCACTGCTCTTGCCGAGCTTCTTCGCCATCTCGAACACGAAGGCCTCGGTGCAGATGGCCTCGCTGTAGGCCGTGGCGTTGCGCTCCATGGCCTGGTGGTTGACGGTGAGCGCGCCGATGGTGTCGTCCAGCAACGAGAAGGCCATCAGCGTGTAGTGCGAGACATCCGCCACGGCACACCATTCCAGGCGAGTACCGCGGTAATCCCGTTCGTGTTCCAGGATCATCGCCTCCAGCGCCAGCACGACCTGCGCCTTGGCCAGCCGCGCCAGCACCACCACCTGTTCGCAACCCTCGGGATTACGCTTGTGCGGCATGGTGCTGCTACCGATCTGCTGCTCCGTCCAGCCCACCGCCAGCTCGCCGATTTCCCAGCGGTTGAGGGTGCGGATCTCGTCCGCGATGCGCGCCAGGGACGCGGTGACCATGGCCAGCGTGCCGACGAATTCGGCGACGCGGTCGCGGGACACATGCCAGCCCGCCAGCGGCACGTCCAGGGACAGGCGCCGGGCAAAACTCTCCAGCATGCCCATGGCCTCGCTGCCGAAGGCGGCCATGGTGCCGACGCCACCGAACAGCTGCACCACCAGGATCCGCTTGCGTGCCTCGCCGAGGCGGTCGCGGTGGCGCAGCAGTTCGTCGATCCAGCCGGCGACCTTCAGCGCGAAGGTGGTCGGCAATGCCGGGATCGAGTGGGTCCTGGCGACCATGAGCGAGCCGCGCTGCCCGTCGGCCAGTACCGCCAGCTTGGCCAGCAGGCTCTCCAGGGCCTGGTCCAGCGCATCCAGCACGTCGCGCATTTCCAGGGACTGGGCGGTGTCCTGGATGTCCTGGGTGGTGGCGCCGTAGTGCACGTATTCCCGGGTACTGGGGCTGCAGTTTTTCTGCAAGGCACTCAGCAGCGGCATCAGCGAGTGGCCGGTGCTGGCCACGCCGTCGGCGATCTGCCGCCAGTCGATGGCCGAGAGGTTCGCCGCCTGCTCGATTTCCAGCGCGGCCTGCCGGGGGATGATCTGCACGTCCGCCTGGGCCATGGCCAGCGCCGCTTCGACATCCAGCCAGCGTTGCAGGCGACAGTGGCTGCAGAAGATTTTCCGGCTCACGGGGCCGGCGTAGCCGCCACCATGAGTCTGGGAGTCCAGGATATGGCTGTGTTCGTGCCGACAGCCGTGCTCGGCGCCATCGCTACCGAGGCTTGCCGAACGGACGGTGCAGGTAGCACGGGCCAGCGTTTCCAGCGATTGCGAATCCATCACATACCCTCCATCACGCACTGAGACTGAGTGGAATTTCCTTGGTTTGACGTGGTCCCTTCGCGCCCATCGCGCGCCGAGCCGGGCAACGGATCACCGGCGAGCCGGTCGACCATCTCGGCGGCCAGCCCGGTGTAGGTGGCCGGGTCGAGCAGCTCGTCGAGCGCCTGCGGGGTGAAGCAGCCACACAGGCGTTCATGCCCGAGCAGCACATCGCGCAACGGCGTGGCCTCGCGCTGCGCCGTCAGGGCAGCCTCGTGCACCAGCTCGTGGGCACTCTGCTTGCCCAGCCGATCCGCCAGGGCGAACATCACCCGCTCCGACAGAATCAAGCCGCCGAGCAGCTCCAGGTTGCTGCGCATGCGCGCTTTCCGGACCTCCAGGCCCGCGGCCAGCAAACCCTCCATGCGAGTGAGCAGCGCACCGCTGTAGATGAACAGCTCCGGCAGCGCGGCCCATTCGATGCGCCAGGTCGTACCGTCGCGCTCGTGCAACTGGAACGCCGCGTCGGTGAGCGCCACCATCTGCGCCCGGACCAGGCGCGACAGCGCGCTGATCAGGTCGACCGTCGACGGGTTCTGCTTGTGGGGCATGGTGCTGCTGCCCACCTGCCCCGGCCGGCTGCCTTCGCGCACCTCATCTATCTCACTGCGCTGCAGGTGGTAGATTTCGTTCGCCACCCGGCCCAGCGTCAGCGAGACCTGGAGCAGCAGCCCCGCGGCCTCGAGCACCCGGTCCCGGGCGCTGTGCCAACTGGTCAGCGGCGCGCCGAGCCCGAGCCGGGCCAGCGTGCGCTGCTGCAACTCGAAGCCCTGGGCGCCGAACGACGCCAGGGTGCCGACGGCCCCGGTCAGGTTGCCGACCATCACCCGCTCCCGCGCCTCGTCGAAGCGCTGCAGGTGCCGGTCGAGCTCGTCGACCCAGACCGCGACCTTGTAGCCGAACGTGGTGGGCAGCGCCTGCTGGCCATGGGTGCGCGCCACCATCGGCGTGTGCTTGTGGCGCAGGGCGAGCGCCAGCAGGTGGCGGCGGATCGCCTGCAATCGATCGACAGCCTGGCCCCAGGCTTCGCGGATCTGCAGGATCAGCCCGGTATCGAGGATGTCCTGGGTGGTCACGCCGTAATGCACGTATTCGCCCCACCCTCCTGCGCAGGCCTTCTGCATGGCCCGGATCAGCGGCACCAGGAGGTGCCCGGTGGCCATGCTGTCCCGGCCCAGCGCCTGCAAGTCGTAACGCTCCACCTGGGCCACGCGGGCAATTTCCCGCGCCGCTTCGGCGGGAATGATGCCCATCTCGGCCTGGGTCGCCGCCAGCGCCCGTTCGACATCCAGCCATTTCTGCACCTGCTGGCTGTCGGAGAAGATCGCGGCGAATTCCGGGGACGAGTAGGCGCCCCCGTGGATACGAGATTCTGTAATGTGACTCGACATGTTCTATCCCTCGCTGTGTCCCCTGGGGACCTTTACTTCACGCGCTGCATTTCTTCCCAGACAGCGTCGTAGTAAGCCCTTTCCAGGCGGAAGTGCTGGGCCAGCGAGGTGAGGAACGCGTTCTGGAAGCCGACGTCGGGGATGCGTCGCGCGATGAGCTGCCACTCGCGCTTGGCCCGCGGCGGCACCAGGCTGATGTGGACCTTGTAGTACTCGGCCGCGTCTTCGCTGACGCCGGCCTGGAGCAACGCGTGATAGAGCTTCTCGTGATTGCCCGGGACCACCAGCTCGGTGATGTAGAACACCGCCAGGCCCCAGCCGACGTCGGGCTGGCGGAAGCAGCGCGCGCGGTTGTTCAGGTAGGCGATTTCCTCGGGCATCGTCGAGATGGCCTGGAAGTCCGCCTCCAGGTCGACGGCGTTGAGCAGCTTGGCCAGCAGCCGTGGGTGGGAAGCCTGCTCGTCCTCTTCGCCCAGTTCGCCATAGAGGTAGCGGCCGAGCGCCGCGGCCTCGTCCACGTCGGTCAGGTTCACCAGCAGGTCGGCCGCGTCCCGGTACAGGCGGAAGGTGCGGAACCACTGGTGGCGCAGGAACACCTGGAGTTGCGCGCGGGAGGCCGCGCCCGAGAACACGTATTGCGACATGGGGTGTTTTTCGCGGGACTGCGAAAAGACTTCCTGCTCAAGGCGTTTCTGGAAATCCGCCTCGGACAGCGCCGCAGACAGATCGGCGCACGGCATGAAGCGCTCTTCCACGCGATAGATCGCATTGGCCAGCCAGCGCCGGGTGAGCGCGGTCGCCACGTCGTCGCTCAACGACAGGATGTAGAGCAGTTGCTGGTACTCGGCGAACGCCTGGGCATTGCCCGAGTGCGCCGTCTCGACCAGGGCGCGCAGCGCGTTGGCGGCGATTTCGATGGGCCGGGAGCTGGCACTGGGCACCAGCGCCTCGGCGACCAGGCGCGCTTCGCTCGAGTGCAGGTTCTGGAGTTGCTGCAGGGAAAAATTACGGGAACTGAGCATGGGGTCTTCCTTGTTTTTGTTGTGGGTGCAACGGGGTGAATCAGGCGGTGCGGGACGGCTTCTGCATCTCCTGCCAGAGCATGTCGAAGTACGCCTTGTTGATCTCGAAGTGGCGCGCCAGCGCTTGCATGAAGGTGCGCTGGAACGACGCGCTCGGCGCGAACTTGGCGATCAGCGCCCACATTTCCTCGGTGTCGATCTCGTCCTGGGTGCCGTGCAGGCGATGGAACTCGCTGGGTTGCTCGGGCACGCCCAGGCGTTGCAGCAGTTCATAGATGCGCCGGTGGTTGACGCAACTCACCGATTCCACCGCGTACAGCAGGGCCAGGCCCCAGGCGACATCCGGGTGGCGCACGCAACGGATACGGTTGTTCAGGTAGGCCTTTTCCAGGGGGTGCAACGCAGGGAAATCGATGCGCAGCGGGATATCGAAATACGTCATCAGGTGGGACAGCAGCGCCGGGTGCGAACGCTCCGGGGTCTCCGCGCCCGCCTCGCCATACAGGTTGCGGTAGAACACCGAGGCGTCCTCGATGGCTTCGAAGCGAAACGCCAGTTCCGCCAGCAGGCTGTAGAAGTTGTAGGAACGGGTCCAGTGGTGCTCGAGGAAGAAGCGCACGTCTTCACGCGGCGGCGTGCCCTCGAACAGGTGCAGCGACATCGGGTGCCTGACGCGGCTGCGCGACTCGATTTCGGCATCGACCTGCCGGCGGAACTCCTCTACCGACAACGCCGGGGCGTCGGGCAGATCAGGGGCGAATTCATCCTCCATCAGGTAGACCTGGCTCGCCAGCCAGCGGCGCGTTGGTTCGGTACGGGGTTCTCCCGGCAGGTGCAGTTCCAGGAGCAGCGCCTGGTACTGCCCATAGGCGTTGCGGTCGCCCGCCAGGCCCGCGGCGGTGAGCATCAGCAGCGACTCCAGCGCGACCGTGACCTGGGAATAGGTAGCGCCCGGTTTCAGGGCCTCGGCCAGCAGTTGCGCGGTGTCGGTGGCAGGAGCTGCCGCTCGGCCACTGAGGGCTGACGGTTTCAGGGCATCGAGATAATGGGTGCTGAGCTTATTCATGGAGACCTCCACTAGTTACCAATGAGTTCACGTTAATCATTGAGCCCACGCACGAAGACGCTGTTACTTCCTCGCTGGTGAACTTGATGATTGCCTCGCGACGCCTGAAAACGGTGCGCGAAGTGGTGAGACCGCCCCGGGTCCGATGAACACCGGCGTTCACTTCTCGCGTATGTATCGAAGGGTCGATACCTGACGCACAAGCGAATGCCTGGGTTGTCGGAGGGGCATGATAGGTAACTAAGGTGGAGAGTGAGTTACAGCGTCTTTGCCGTATAACGTAGGACATCTAACTACCCTTTTCATTGTTGTTATGCGAAAAATCCTAAAGCTTCCCATGGTGGAAAGGTCAAGCCACGGAATTGTTTTTTCGCGGGTAACTTAGATGAGTAAAAAACACTGATGGCAAATAGTCACCTAGTTGGAAAAAGGCCTGTAGCAGAGGCGTTGGCGCTCCAGGAAGGAGTCGCGGCGAGCGTTCTTGCAGCGGGCTCTGGACAGGCAAAGAGACGCCAGGAAATATTTATTTACAATTCGCGACTACCCTCCTCGTCATCTCGCTCAACCTGTTCGACCCTCGGCGAATGGCCCTTCTAGAACCCTGCCAACCCTCACCCAGCCAGGCGCCCTGGCGCGCTGGGCAAGGGCGCCGGGCCGCCGGAGACGGCAGCCCGGGGCGCCTGCCGTGGTTGCGGCAACGGGCTATCGCTGGTCGGGATACCCGGCCTCGCTCAGCACGTTGCGCAAGGCGCTCGCGTCCAGGGTGCTCCGGACCCGGACTTCGCGTGTCAGTGGATCGGTCTCGATCTGCGCCTGGGGATCGACCTTCAGCAGTGCCCGAGTGACGGACTGGGCGCAGCCGCCACAGCTCATGTTGGGTATATGAAAACGCAGCATATTGAACTCCTGGTTATTAGTTAGGCCTGGCCACTTTGCAGCCTACCCACAGGGCAAGGTCAAATATTTAAAGAGATATTTCATGCACTGGAATCTTATATATGACCAACCAGTCATTAGTTCGACGACTTACATGGGCAGCGAACATTATCTCGCTATTTCGCCTTAGTGCACGGCACTCGGCCGCCCCCTGTTTTTTATCAAACAACTGGGTATTTACTCGGCAGCAGACAATGGCGATGTGCAACTAACCCCGGCACGAACAGAGCAACTTTTGCCGAGCGCTACGCTTATGTATCGCCTGTCTGTTTATAGGTATGAGCCCTGTTTGAGCTGACCGCGCTAGATGGACTGGCGCCTAACCAGGCGCCAGTCATTAGTTGCCGCGGGGACCTGCAAGGCACTGGCAGGTCCGACCTTGAACGGACAGCGCTTGCGCCGCGATCAGTGACTAGCGAGCGGGGCCGCCTCGCTCTGTGCCGTTGCCGTGCGGGGTTCGAGCGCCAGGGGCGCCTGCAAGCGCTTGAGCCGCAGTGCGTTGCCGAGCACGAAGACGCTGGAGAGCGCCATCGCCGCCGCGGCGAAGATCGGCGACAGCAAGCTGCCGTTCAGCGGATAGAGCACCCCCGCCGCGACCGGGATCAGCAGCGCGTTATAGGCAAAGGCCCAGAACAGGTTCTGCTTGATATTGCGGATCGTCGCCTGGCTCAGGGCAATGGCATTCGGCACGCCACGCAGGTCGCCCGACATCAGCACCACATCGGCCGCTTCGATCGCCACGTCGGTGCCGGTGCCGATGGCGAGGCCGACGTCCGCCTCGGCCAGCGCCGGCGCATCGTTGATACCGTCGCCGACGAAGGCCACCCGCGCGCCCTGGCCGCGAAACGCCTTGAGCGCCGCGACCTTGCCGTCGGGCAGGACCTCGGCCGCCACTTCGTCGATCCCCAGCTGCCGGGCAATCGCCGCGGCCGTGGCGGCGTTGTCGCCGGTGATCATGGCCACCTTGAGGCCGAGCGCGTGCAGCGCTGCGATGGCCTCGGGCGTGGTTTCCTTGATCGGGTCGGCGACCGCGATCACCGCCGCCAGGCGGCCGTCGATCGCCGCATAGAGCGGGCTCTTGCCGTGCTCGCCCAGTTGCTGGGCGGTGGTCCGGAAGCTGCTCACGTCGAGGCCCAGTTGCGTCATGAAACGGTCCGCGCCGACCGCGACGACGCGACCGCCAACGGTAGCCGACACACCAAAGCCCGGCGTGGCGGCGAACCCCTCGAGGGCCGCGAGCACCAGGCCGCGCTGCTTGGCAGCGGCCACTATCGCTTCAGCGATCGGGTGTTCCGAGCGGCTCTCGACCGCCGCCACCAGCGCCAGGACTTCATCCTGCGCGAAGCCCTCGGCGACGATCAGGTCGGTCAGTTCGGGGCGGCCCTTGGTCAGCGTGCCGGTCTTGTCGAGCGCGACCACGCTCACATCCCGCAGTGCCTGCAAGGCTTCGCCCTTGCGAAACAGCACGCCCAGCTCGGCCGCCCGGCCCGTGCCGACCATGATCGAGGTCGGCGTGGCCAGCCCCATGGCGCACGGGCAGGCAATGATCAGCACCGCCACCGCATTGACCAGGGCGAAGGTCAGCGCCGGGCTCGGCCCGAACATCAGCCAGACCAGGAAGGTCGCCGTCGCCGCGGCCATCACCGCCGGCACGAACCACATGGTGACTTTGTCGACCAGCGCCTGGATCGGCAGCTTGGACCCCTGCGCCTGCTCGACCAGGCGGATGATCTGCGCCAGCACCGTGTTGGCGCCGACCTGGGTGACGCGGAAACTGAAGGCACCGGTCTTGTTGATCGTGCCACCGATGACGGCGGCGCCCGGGCCTTTCGACACCGGCACCGGTTCGCCGCTGATCATGCTTTCGTCCACATAGGACGCGCCCTCGATCACCTCGCCGTCGAGCGGGATCTTCTCGCCCGGACGCACCAGCACCACGTCGTCGAGCTTCACCTGATCGACCGGGGTTTCCACGGTATGGCCATGGTGTTCGACCCGCGCGGTCCTGGCCTGCAATCCCACCAGCCGCTTGATCGCCTGCGAGGTCTTGCCCTTGGCCCGGGCTTCCAGCGTACGCCCGAGCAGGATCAGGGTGACGATGACCGCCGCGGCCTCGAAGTAGACATTGGCGGTGCCCTGCGGCAACACCTCGGGCATGAAGGTGGCGACCACCGAATAACCGTAGGCCGCCGTCGTGCCGACCGCGACCAGCGAGTTCATGTCCGGGGCGCCGCGCCACAACGCCGGCAGGCCCTTTTGAAAGAAGCGCAGCCCGGGGCCGAACAGCACCAGGGTGGCGAGCGCGAATTGCAGGTACCAGTTCGCCTGCTGCCCCAGCACGCCCATCACCCAGTGGTGCATGGCGGGAATCAGGTGCGAGCCCATCTCGAGGATGAACACCGGCAAGGTAAGGACGGCGGCAATCAGCAGCGAACGGCGCAGGCTCCGCGCCTCGCCCTCGCGCCGAGCCTCGTCCTGGTCGCTGGCGTCTGCTCCGGCGGCGGACAAGCGACGGGCCTTGTACCCTGCCCGCTTGACCGCTGCTTCAAGATCACCCATGGACACCAGCCCGGCCAGGTGCCGCACCCTGGCCTGCTCGGTCGCCAGGTTGACGCTGGCTTCGAGCACGCCGGGGATCTGCCGCAGCGCCTTTTCCACCCGGCCCACGCACGAGGCGCAGGTCATGCCCTCGATCGCCAGTTCCAGGGTTTCTTCGCGCACGGCGTACCCCGCCCGTTCGATGGCCTGCACCGCGCCCAGCGGATCGGCCGGGCCGGCGAAGCTGACATCGGCACGTTCGGTGGCCAGGTTGACGGCGGCGCTCTGCACGCCGGGGACGGTTTTCAGCGCCCGCTCGACCCGCCCCACGCAGGACGCGCAGGTCATGCCCTCGACCGGCAGGCTCAGGTGGGTATTCAGGGACCCGGGTTGCACAGCAACGGAAGTCATTGGATTACTCCTTCAGGTATCAGTGCGAGACAGCCTGGACCTTGCCAAGAGGGGAAGGTCAAGGCCCGGCGGCGATTTCCTTGACCCTGGTCAACGGCGCGGGCCCGCTGGCGGTGCCGCAGCTGCGGTCCACCGGCGAGCAGATTTCCCAGCCACCGCCCAGGGCCTTGTAGATGCTGACAACGGCCAGGCGCTGGCGGGTCCGCGCAACGGTCAGCGCCCGGCGGCTGGTGAAGTCCGAGCGTTCGGCCTCGAGCACATCCAGGTAGACCCCCTCGCCGGCGATGAACCGCTCCCGCGCCAGGTCCGCCGCCGCGCGGTTGGCCGCCGACTCGAGCAGGCGCAGCTCGAGGGTCTGGCCCGCGGCGCCATAGCCCTTGAAGGCATCGTCGGTTTCCTGCAAGGCGCGCAGCAGGGTCTGGTCGTAGACGATCAACGCCTCCCGGGCGCGGGCCTCGCTGGCGGCGATCCGGGCACGCACCCTGCCTCTGTCGAGCAACGACCAGCGAATCACCGGGCCGAGGAAGCTGGAGGTCGCCCCGGCATCGCCCAGGGCGTCGAGATGGCCGGCCACCAGGCCGATCGAACCGCGCACCTGGACCTCCGGATAGAGGCCCGCGGTCTCGATCCCGATCCGCGCGGTCTGGGCCGCCAGGCTGCGCTCGGCGGCCACGATATCGGCGCGCCGCGACAGCAGCCCGAGCGGATCGCCGATACCGATCGTGCGTACCGCCAGGGTGTCGCCCGCGGAACTGGCAACGGGCGGCTTGAAGGTCTGCGGCGCCTGGCCCAGGAGAATGGCCAGGGCGTTGCTCGATGCCGCACGGCGTCGCTCCAGGCCCGGGGCGACCGCCTCGACATTGCGCAACAGCGCCTCGGCCCGCAGCCGGTCGAACTCATGGGCCGAGCCGACGCTGACCTGCCGCTCGACCATTTCCAGGCTTTCGCGCTGGTTGCGGGTGATGTCCTCGACCACCGCCTGTTCGGCCTCGACACCGCGCAGTTCGAACCAGGTGGCCGCCACCGCGGCGGCGACGCTGGCCTGCACCCCACGCAACAGCGCCTCGCCCGAGCCCACCTGGGCCTGGGCCGCTTCCACCAAACGTCGCACCCGGCCGAACAGGTCGATTTCCCAGGACGCATCGACAGCGCCGCGATAGGTCTCGATCTCGCGTTGCTGCCCGGCCGGCGTCTCCACCTCGCTGCGCCGCACCGCCTCATAGCCGAGCGCAGGCCCGCCACGCGGCAGGAACTCCTGGCGGCTTTCGCGCAGGACCGCCCTCGCCTCGTCGAGCCGCGCGGCGGCGAGCGCGATGTCATGGTTGGCCGCCAGCGCCTGCTGGATCAGGCCGGTCAGTGCCGGTTCGTCGAAGGCCCGCCACCACTGGACCTCGACGGTTTCCGGGGTCAGGCCGGCGGCTGTCGTGCCGAAGCTGGCGGGCAGTTGCGCCGCCGGCGGCGAGTAGTCGGGGCCCACCGCCGCGCATCCGGCCAACAGGACTAACGCAGCGAGCGGCAGCAGGACTTTCGGGTTGCGAGCGTTCATGGGTGGCTCTCCTCCAGGCGCGTCAGCCTTTGCCGGGCGGGCCGCTCGAAGCGCGCCGCCAGCCTACGCACCAACACATAGAAAACCGGCGTCAGGAACAGGCCGAACAGCGTCACCCCGAGCATCCCGGCGAACACCGCGACGCCCATGGCCTGGCGCATCTCGGCCCCGGCGCCGCTGGCCAGGACCAGCGGCACGACCCCGGCGATAAAGGCGAACGAGGTCATCAGGATCGGCCGCAGGCGCAAGCGGCAGGCCTCGACGACCGCCTCCAGCGTGCTCGATCCCCCGGCCTCCAGGCTGCGGGCGAACTCGACGATGAGGATGGCGTTCTTGGCGGCCAGGCCGACCAGCACCACCAGCCCGATCTGCACGAAGACGTTGTTGTCGCCGTCCACCAGCCATACCCCGATGATCGCGCTCAACAGGCACATCGGCACGATCAGCAGCACCGCCAGGGGCAGCAGCCAACTGTTGTATTGCGCGGCGAGAATCAGATAGGCGAGCAGCACGCACAGCGGGAAGATGAACAGCGCCGAATCGCCGGCGAGTTTCTGCTGGTACGTGAGGTCGGTCCACTCGAAGGTCATGCCGTCCGGCAGCTGCTCCTTTGCCAGGCGCTCCATGAGCGCGACCGCCTGCCCCGAACTGACGCCCGCCATCGCGCCACCGGAAATATCGGCCGAGGGGTAGCCGTTGTAGTGGATCACCCGATCCGGCCCGGAGCCCGGCGTGACCGTGACGAACGAGGACAACGGCAGCATCGCCCCGGCCGCGTTGCGCACCTGCAAGCGGCCGATGGCTTCGGCCTGCATGCGGTAATCCGCGTCGGCCTGCGCCGTGACCTTGTAGGTGCGGCCGAAGCGGTTGAAGTCGTTGACGTACAGCGAGCCGAGATAGACCTGCAGCGTCTCGAACACGTCCGCCAGGTGCACGCCCTGGCTCTTGGCCTGGGTCCGGTCGACCACCACGTCGAGCTGCGGGGCGTTGATGTCGAAACTGGTCATCAGCCCGGCCAGTTGCCCCGACTCGTTGGCCTTGAGCATTAGCAACCGGGTCTGCCGGGCCAGGGCCTCGAGCCCGGCGCCGCCGCGGTCCTCGACCTGCATCTTGAACCCGCCCGTGGCGCCGAGGCCCGGCACCGGCGGTGGCGGGAACACCCCGAGGAAGCCGTCGGGAATCCCGGCGAACCGGGCTTGCAGGCGCCCGGCGATGGCCACGGCGCCGAGGTCGGCGCTGGTGCGCGCCTCGAACGGGTCGAGCATGATGAAGATCACCGCGGCGTTCGGCACGTTGACGAAACCATTGACCGACAGCCCGGGAAACGCCACCACGCTTTCGACCCCGTGCTCGGCCAGGGCGATGTTCGACATCTGCTTGACCACCGCTTCGGTGCGGTCCAGGGAGGCCGCGTTCGGCAGCTGGGCGATGGCGACCAGGTAATATTTGTCCTGCATCGGCACGAAGCCCGGCGGGACGGCCTTGAAGCCGAGGAAGGTCAGCCCGAGCAGCCCGGCGTAGACCAGCAGCGCCACCGCGCTGACCCGCACCACCTTGCGCACCGTGTTGCCATAGGCCTGCGGCGCCTGCTGGAACGGCCGGCCGAGCGTCTGCAGCGCCCGCGCCGCACGGCCCCGCAGGCTGTGCGCCGGCGCCGGTGTCGCGGCGTGGCGCGGACGCAACAGCAAGCCGGCGAGCGCCGGGCTGAGCGTCAGCGAGTTGACCGCCGAAAGGATGGTCGAGATGGCGATGGTCAGCGCGAACTGGCGATAGAACTCACCCTGCAGGCCGCTCAGGAAAGCGGTCGGGATGAACACCGCCGCGAGCACCGAGGTGATCGCGATGATCGGGCCGGTCACCTCGTCCATGGCGCGCCGTGCCGCCTCCGTGGGCGCCTCGCCATTCTCGATGTGGCGCTCGACGTTCTCGACCACCACGATCGCGTCGTCGACGACGATGCCGATCGACAGCACCAGCCCGAACAGCGACAGGGTATTGAGCGAGAAGCCCATCAGGTGCATGACGGCGAAGGTGCCGACCAGCGACACCGGCACGGCCAGCAGCGGGATCAGCGACGCCCGCCAGCTGCGCAGGAACACCACGACCACGACCACCACCAGCAGGATCGCCTCGAGCAAGGTGGTGGCCACCGTCTGCAACGAGGCGCGGACAAACACCGTCGGGTCATAGGCGATCCGCGAGCTGAGCCCGGCCGGGAAATCGGCTTCCAGGCGCTGGATGGTGTCCCGCACCGCCTGGGCCACATCGAGCGCGTTGGCCCCCGGGCTCTGGATGATCTGCAACGCCACGGCCGGTTCGCCGTCGAGCAGGCTGCGCAAGGCATAGGCATCGCCGCCCATCTCGATCCGCGCGACATCGCGCAGGCGCGTCACCTGACCGTTGTCGCCGATGCGCAGGATGATGTCGGCGAATTGCTCCTCGTCGCTCAGGCGGCCCAGGGTGTTCACCGTGACCTGGAAGGCGGCGGTGGAATCGGGCGCCTGGCCGACCGAACCGGCCGCCACCTGCACGTTCTGTTCGCGCACCGCGGCAATCACCTCGCCGGCGGTCAGCCCGCGAGCGGCAATCAGGTCCGGATCGAGCCACAGGCGCATGCTGTATTCGCCCGCGCCCCACACCAGGACATCGCTGATGCCCGGCAGGCGGGACAACTCATCGCGCACCTGCAGATAGGCGTAGTTCGAGATATAGAGCGGGTCGTAACGTTTGTCCGGCGACAGCAGGTGCACCACCATCAGGATGTCCGGCGAGGTCTTCTGCGTGACTACGCCCTGGCGCTGCACTTCTTCCGGCAGGCGCGACAGCACCCGCGAGACGCGGTTCTGCACCTGCACCTGCGCCATGTCGGCATTCGTCCCCTGGGCGAAGGTAACGGTGAGGATCAGGCGGCCGTCGGTGGCCGACTGCGAAGCCATGTACAGCATGCCCTCCACCCCGGTGATCGCCTGTTCGAGCGGCGCCGCCACCGTTTCGGCGATCACCTTGGGATTGGCCCCCGGATAGGAAGCGGTCACTTGCACCGTCGGCGGCGTCACCGCCGGGTACTCGCTGAGCGGCAACTGGAAGAACGCGACGATGCCGGCAATCATCATCAGGATCGACAGCACGATGGCGAAGATCGGGCGATCGATGAAGAAGCGAGGGAAGGTCATGGCGCCACCCCCACGGTCTGCCCCAGGTCGACAGGCGTCCCGTCGATCTCGGCGATCTGCGGCGTGATCTGCATGTCCGGACGGACCAGGCCCTTGACCACGATGCGCTCGCCCGGCCGCAGGCCCTGCCTGATCACCCGCAGGCCATCGACCATCGGGCCGGGCTCCACCGGCCGGTACTGGGTCTTGTCATCCTCGCCGACCACCAGCACGTAGCGGCTGCCCTGGTCGGTGCCGATCGACTGGTCGGAAATCAGCACCTGCTCTTGCGGCTCGCCGGTCTCCAGCCTGATCCGGGCGAACAGCCCGGGGGTCAATTGCCCATCGGGGTTGTCGACGAGCGCGCGGACCCGCACCGTCCCGGTCCCGCGATCGGCGGTGTTGGACAGGAAGTCCAGGCGGCTGGGACGCGAATGGCCCTGGTCGGTGAGCAACGCCACCATCACCCTGGGCGCCTCGGCGGCCGTCTTGGCCCGGCTCGGCGCGAGCGAGCGCAGGTAGGTGCGCTCGTCGACATCGAAATACACATGCAGCGGATCGGTCGAGACAATGGTGGTGAGCGGCGTGACGCCATTGGTGACGTAGTTGCCCTCGGTGACGAGGGTGCGGCCGACCCGCCCGCTGATCGGCGCGGTGACGCGGGTGAAGCTCAGGTCCAGTTGCGCGGCATCCAGCGCGGCCCTGGCGGCGTCGACCTGGGCCTTGCTCGCCTTGCGCGAGGCGATGGCCGAGTCCAGGCGCTCACGGGCCACCACCTTCCTGGCGAACAGCTGTTCGGCGCGGGCATGGTCCGCCTGGGCCAGCATCGAGGCCGCTTCGGCCTCCCGCAGACGCGCCGTGGCGGCATCCAGCGCCGCCTGGAAAACCCGCGGGTCGATGAGGAACAGCCGGCTGCCTTTTTCCACGTAGCGGCCCTCGGGCACGCTGACTTCCTGAATGTAGCCCGCCACCCGCGGACGCAACTCGACCTGCTTGATCGCGGTCAGCGAACCGGTGTACTCGACAAAGGGCGTCACCGGCCGCACGACCACCTCGGCCACCGGGACACTTGGCGGTTGCGCGGCAGAGGCCGCAGGCCGTGTGTCCTTGCACCCAGCGAGAACGAGCGCGACGCCTAGGGTCGCCGTGAAAAGAGTTACGCGATTGACTGTCATCATTGTGCCTTCCCGGGCTTGATTCGACCTGGATTCGCCGAGGCGAAACCGCTTGCGTTGCGGTTATCCGACTTGACACCTTGGGAAGGTCAACCTTTTTTTGCGGCGAAGCGGCCCGCGCGCAAATGGCGCGCTGCGCCGAGCGGAAAACGGCGGCGCAGCACACCCGTCGGACAGAAGGCAGGAGAAAGAAGAGAGGCAAGCGTGGCGGCCGAACGGTCCGGCCATCGATATCGCAGGGGGCCACCGACGCCATAGGGGCGCTGGCGCCTATCGCTCGGTGGGTGCAGAGTTCCGGCCACTTTTACGCCGGAACGAAAAAAGGACCCGAAGGTCCTTTTTGCGATCGCTGCAGCATTCGGTTGAATCCTGCAGCGCTATGCTTGGAGCGGGAAACGAGACTCGAACTCGCGACCCCGACCTTGGCAAGGTCGTGCTCTACCAACTGAGCTATTCCCGCGTCTTGGTGGTGTGCATTCTATAGAAATTCGAAACTGCGTCAACCCCTTGATTCAAAAAAGTTTTATTTCTTTTCCACATCAGTCTTCAGATGAGGCCAGGCAGCCCGCAGGTACTGCAGCATGGACCAGAGGGTGAGCCCTCCCGCGATCAGCAGCAAGGCATACCCCAGCAACACCCAGAAGGTGAACGCCGGTGGGTTGGCCAGCAGGATGACCAGCGCCAGCATCTGCGCCGCGGTTTTCCACTTGCCCATGTTGGACACCGCCACCTGGGCGCGGGCACCGAGCTCGGCCATCCATTCGCGCAAGGCGGAAACCACGATTTCGCGCCCGATGATCACCGCGGCCGGCAGGGTCAGCCACAGGTTGCCGTGTTCCTGCACCAGCAGCACCAGGGCCACCGCCACCATCAGCTTGTCCGCCACCGGATCGAGAAAGGCCCCGAACGGCGTGCTCTGCTCCAGGCGTCGCGCCAGGTAGCCGTCGAGCCAGTCGGTGGCCGCGGCGAACGCGAAGACAGAACTGGCGGCCATGTAGCTCCAGGTGTACGGCAGGTAAAACAGCAAAATGAAGATCGGGATGAGCAGAACGCGTAGAACGGTGATCAGATTAGGGATATTCATCGGCACAACTGGCTACGAGGTGAGTTGGCATTCTACTCAGAAAACGCCCGGCTGAGGCAGGCCATGCGCATTCTACGAGCTTCCTGCAGGCCATGTCTAACAGTGTTCCTACGGATATCCAACCCTGCATACCCCCTCAAAGGCCCGCTTTCAGAGGCCTGTGCAAACGCGATTAGCCTCCACGCAGGACCGCGTTAAAGCCTCGGCGCTTGAGCCATGAGAGAACCTGCGTTTGTTTCTGCCAGGCTCTCGAAAGCCTCCTCAACATTCAGAATCCCCCTAAAGCATTGCCCTGTACCCCTTGGTAGCCTCGCGCAGCGCTGCAACGAGCCATAGCGCCCTAGGGATCGACCAACGTACAAGGATGATGCATCGATGCTTTCTTCTGCTCGCCTGGGCGACAAACACCTCTGCCCTCTTCCCGGCCACGGCACGACAGCCATTGCTTGCGCTTCTGGTGGCTGGAGGCCTTTCTGAAAGTGTCCTGCTTGATGGTGCAGGTATAGAGCAGATAGGGTCGGACGCTGCTCGGAAGGTTGAAGAGATGTATGACAAACCTAAAGCAGAATGGAAACGGCCCGGGCCGCATCGCTCAGCGAATATCGAAGGCATGAGAGCATGGGACGATGCTGACCGCCTATCCATCAGCATCGGCGTGAAGCTCTATCAGCAACACCCCAGCGGAGGCATCACGGCAAAGATGATCATGGACGAAGTTCTTGCAGTACAACCAAAGGAATGGGGGGAAGGTATCCGTGTCCACAAATGTAAAACCCATTAAGTACAGGTACATTTTTGGCATTTTCTTTTTGCTACTGCTGACACCCTTTGTGTTTTTGAAAGTAGCGACCCCGGTGGTGACTGTTCATTACTCCAAGGAGGGAAAAGAGAAGCTTTCGGTGACATGGAATACGCAGCATAGAATTTATCGGAGCGGGCGCGGAGGACTACCCCCCGGAGAAGCGACCACCGACTTTGGACATGTCTTTCCAGATGATGAGTTCTTTATGGAGTTCTATTGGTGGAGCGATACGGGCCGCAACCATTGCGTCAATATCACCCCTAAATGGCGAAGGACGAATATTTACCTCGACCTGAATGGCAATATTGATACCAGCCCAGGGGGCGGTACTGATACGGATCGCTTGAAGAAGTGCACTACGGACCCTTCTGAGCCTTGAACCCCAAGCCTCACCACAACAAGGTCACCCAGCACAGCCACCAAGTAGAACGTAGACGACCTTCCCAAAGCCTTAGCAAAGCCCCTCCTTGAGAAACGCCTGGAGAGACACTAAAGAGCCCGGGAAATCAGCGTTCCTGCTCGAGGACGTCTCCCACGACCACCCGTTCATGGCTGCCCAATACAGGCTCCAGAATGTCGCGAAAAACTTTTCGCCTGTGATTATCTTGATGGAGATTGTTCAGGTGCGCGTAGTGGCCAAGCCCTTGTACTCATTGAGCCTGGCCTCATCCGTCAGCGAGTCGGCGCCCTACTCGCTGTGCAGGTTTGCATAAATCAACTCGGCGAGCTTTTTACTGATCCCCGGTGCCTTGGCGATCTCGTCGATGCTTGCCCGAGACAGCTCCTGCAATCCACCAAAATGCTTCAGCAGGTCGCGGCGGCGCTTGGGGCCGACGCCGGCCACGCCTTCGAGGGTCGAGGTACGGCGGGTCTTGCCGCGGCGCGCGCGGTGGCCGGTGATGGCGAACCGGTGCGCCTCGTCGCGGATCTGCTGGATCAGGTGCAGCGCCGGCGAGTCGCCCTTGAGGGTGAACTCGTGGGCGGCATCGTTGAGATAGAGAGTCTCGAAGCCGGCCTTGCGCGTCGCGCCCTTGGCCACGCCCAGCAGGATCAGGTCGGGCACCGCCAGCTCGTTGAGCACATCGCGCGCCATGGACAGCTGGCCCTTGCCGCCATCCACCAGCAGGATGTCCGGCAGCTTGCCCTCGCCGTCCTTGAGCTTGCTGAAGCGCCGGGTCAGGGCCTGGTGCATCGCCGCATAGTCGTCGCCCGCGGTTACGCCTTCGATGTTGTAGCGCCGGTAATCGGACTTCAACGGCCCTTCCGGGCCGAACACCACGCAGGAAGCCACGGTCGCCTCGCCGCTGGAGTGGCTGATGTCGTAGCACTCCAGACGCTGCGGCGGCTCGTCCAGGTTCAGCACGTCGGCCAGGGCTTCGAAGCGTGCCGCCACATGCTGCCGGTTGGCCAGGCGCGCGCTCAGCGCCTGCTCGGCGTTGGTCACCGCCAGTTGTTGCCAGCGCGCCCGCGTGCCGCGCACCCGGTGGCTGATGCTCAGCTCGCGGCCGCGCAGTTCCTGGATGGCGGCGATCAGGGTCGGGAAATCCTCATGGACCACGTTGACGATCAGTTCGCTCGGCAGGTCGCGCTCCGGGCTGCTGAGAAAATATTGCCCGAGGAAGGCCGACATGACCTCGGCCACCTCTTCCTCGATGCCCACCTGGGGAAAGAAGTTCTTGCTGCCCAGCACCCGGCCGCCGCGCACGCTGATCAGGTGCACACAGGCGCCGCCCGGGTTGACGAAGGCCGCGACCACATCCACGTCGCCACTGCCGCCTTCCATGCTCTGCTGGTCCTGCACCCGCCGCAGCAGGGAAATCTGGTCGCGCAGCTCGGCTGCTTTCTCGAAGTCCAGGGTGCTGGCCGCCTGCTCCATGCCGACCGAGAGTTCATCGGTCAAGGCATTGCTGCGACCTTCGAGAAACATCACCGAGTGGCGCACATCCTCGGCGTACACCTCTGACTCCACCAGGCCGACGCACGGCGCCTTGCAGCGCTTGATCTGGTATTGCAGGCACGGCCGGGTGCGGTTCCGGTAGTAGCTGTCCTCGCACTGGCGGACCATGAAGGTCTTTTGCAGCAGGCTCAGGCTCTCGCGGATGGCCCCGGCGCTGGGGTACGGGCCGAAGTACTTGCCCTTCTGCTTCTTCGCCCCGCGATGGATGCTGAAGCGCGGAAACTCGCCATCGGACAGAAACACATAGGGATAGGACTTATCGTCGCGCAACAGGATGTTGTACGGCGGCCGCCATTCCTTGATCAGCGTCTGCTCGAGCAGCAGGGCTTCGGTCTCGTTGGCGGTGATGGTGGTTTCGATCTGCGCGATGCGCCCCACCAGGGCGGCGGTCTTGGGCGCCAGGCCGGTCTTGCGGAAATAGCTGGCCAGGCGGTTCTTCAGGTTCTTGGCTTTACCGACGTAGAGCAGACGCGCATCGCTGTCGAACATGCGATACACGCCGGGACGGCCACTGCAGGTGGAGAGAAAAGCACTCGGATCAAACGGCTCGGTCATTATCAGGCGCTGGCATCGACCATGCCGTGGCGGACCGCCAGCAACGTCAGTTCGACATCGCTGCTGATCGAGAGCTTCTCGAAGATACGGTAACGGTAGGTATTCACGGTTTTCGGGGACAGGCACAGCTTGTCGGAAATGATCTGCACTTTCTGGCAGCCGACGATCATCAGCGCGATCTGGATCTCGCGTTCCGACAGGGCGTCGAACGGCGATTCACTGGAAGGCTGGAATGACTTGAACACCAACTGCTGGGCAATCTGCGGGCTGATGTAGCGCTGGCCGGCAAATACCAGGCGGATGGCCTGCACCATTTCATTGAGGCCCGCGCCCTTGGTCAGGTAACCCGCGGCGCCGGCCTGCAGCAAGCGGGTCGGGAACGGATCTTCTTCGCACACGGTGACGGCCACGACTTTGATATCCGGATGACTGCGCAGCAATTTGCGCGTGGCTTCAAGACCGCCGATCCCGGGCATCTTGACGTCCATCAGGACCACATCGGGTTTCAATTCCCGGGCCTTGAGCAGGGACTCCTCCCCTGACTCGGCCTGACCGACCACTTGCAGGCCATCGATGTCAGCCAGCATTCGTGTAATACCTGTACGAACGAGATCATGGTCATCGACTACTAGCACCCTAATCAAGCAGACACCTCGCGATATGGTCTTTATAGGTTGCCGGACACCTTAGCAAAAAAGCAGCGTGCTGACCTAATGCCAAGCGCCATATAAAAGCGCCTGTCCGACAGCACTGTCCGGCGTGGCGTGAATGTGCTGTGAGCGCCCTGCCCTAAGGCTCTCGGACGTCCGCCTTGCTTTTCGACAGGCTGCAGACCGAGCGCTCGGCAAGGGTGTGGGTCAGGTGCCCGATGGCATCCTGGTCCTCCTTGTACAGCGCCCGATAACTGATGAGGATTTTCTCTTCGTTCAGGCTGAGGTTCTCGGCCCGGGTCGGGGTCCGTTTGCCGGTCACTATATAAAGGACATCGACCCCTTTTGCCGCCACCCGCGACAGATAGTCCGCCTTGGGTACGCGCTCGCCACTTTCGTATCTGCCTTGGGCGTTGGCCTCCACGCCGCCAACCTCACCAAATTTTTTCTGCGATAACCCCAGGCGTTCCCTTTCCTGTCTTAACCGCGAACCGATTCCACTCATTTGGATGTATGATCCTTTTTTATGCACCCCGAGGGGTGTTACACCCTTCAAGCATTGAACACATTTGAACGGTTTTGAACTATGCCCGGTATTCGCACTGCCGCACAAGCCAAGGCCTGGCTTGAACATCAAGGTAAATCGGTTCAACAGTTCGCCCGTGAACACGGGGTCGACCCGGCCACCACCTACCAGGTTCTGGCAGGCCGCAAGAAAGGACGACGCGGAGAAGCGCACAAGGTAGCGGTACTGCTGGGTATGAAAGAGGGCATCATCCTGGCCGACCCCGAGGGTCCCGATCAGGCACCCGCCTGATCGTCATCCCCGGCCGCGGCTACCCCTCCAGCGCACTGCTGCGCTCCATCCGCAGAAAACACTCGTCCTCCCCGACCACCTTCAGCCCCATGCGGCCGTAGAGCGCCTGCGCCGGATTGTCCTGGAACACCGTCAGGCGCAGCAGCCCGCGCCGTTCGCCACGCGCCATCGCCAGTACCCGCTCGATGGTCCAGGCCCCGGCGCCCTGGCCGCGAAAGGCCTCGAGCACATGCAACTCGCGGATATACAGGGCCCTGGAATCGCGGCTGAGACTGATGAATCCCAACACCCTGGCGCCCTGGCAGATCAGCAGGTTCTCGCGCCCGGCCCAGGCCACATCGAAGGCTTCATCCAGCCACAACAGATCATGGCGGATGTAGTAACCCAGCATCGTGCTGCGGGTCAGGTCCCGGGCGAACGCCAGGTCTTCCGGGGTGTTGGCGGGACGCAGCTGGAAACCGTTCAAGGCGCTTCGACCCTCATGCGCTGGCCGCTCCAGTGCCCGGCGTGACGCCGGGCAACCAGCAACTCGTCGCCGGTGCCCGCGGCCGCCACGATCAGCCTGCCATCCGGCCCCCAGATCGCACTGCGCCCCGCCGACACCCAGCCACCGGTCGGCCCGCCGTGGTTCGCCATCAGCACCAGCATGCCGTGCTCCACGGCATAGCCCTGCAACAGGGCACTGTCGGCGGCATACCCCTGCTCGCTGATCAGCACTCCGGCGGCGTAGAGACCCGCGCCGGACTGCGCCGCCGCGCGCGGATGGCTGGCCCGGGAGAAATCGGCGCACACCGCCAGGGCGACCCGATCCTCGGCGAACTGAAGATGCGCGCCTCCCGTTCCCGGGGAAAACACCCGCTCTTCGCCAGCATGCAGATGCTGCTTGCTATACACCGCCAACGAACCATCGGCGGCCAGCACCAGGGCGCCGATCAACAGCGGGCCCTCGGTCGACAAGCGAATGGGCATGCCCACCACGGCCGTCACGCCCAGCTCCCGAGCCTGGTCGCGCAACGGCTGCAACAGCGGACTGTGGGGCGACAGCGCCAGCCCGGCCGCGAGTTCGGGTTCATAACCGGTGAGAGACAGCTCGGGAAACACCAGCAACTGCACCGCCTGCTCCGCCGCGACGCGGAGGAAGGCCTGGTGCCGGGCGATATTGCCCGACAGGTCGCCGGCGATGGAAACCGCCTGGGCGGCAGCGAGGGTCAGTGAGGTCATGGAGGGTCCTGAAAGCGCGTAAAAAGGAGCCTGGCGAGTGTGTCATAAAACCTGCGGGCGCTTAACTCATAGGCCGCGGCTGGCAACTCCATAGGATTTTCTGATTGAACCGCGCCCCCGGCCTCTAGTAAGCTCGCCCCACTTCACGGAGAAACCGCATGTCGTCCCTCACCTTTTCCCTGCATCGTCACACCGCCAGCGCCTCGCGCTCGGGTGCGGCTGCCTGGGTGAAAAACGCCAGCGCGACCGTCAGCTTTTATTTTGGGTATTGGTTTAGCCACTGGCGCGCCTGATACCCAAACGGCGCCCACTTGAACGGGTCGCCTACCAGAGAAAATCTCACCCCCGGTCGGCCTCCCGACCGGGGGTTTCGTTTTTCTGGACCCAAGATTTTTAACCGCGACTTTCAGCAACACACCGACTTAACGAGGATTCACCCCATGAACTACGCCACTTATTACCGTTACGACACTTATTCCGCCTGGCGATTTAGCAGCTTCCGTTCGGGACAGCCTGCCGCCTCCGACCGGTCACCTGCTGGTGGCAAACACAGCTGCATCAATCCGGCCAATTGTCGAACACCCCAGTAGGGCCGCGCGCGGGAATCAGACCCGCCGCCCGCCCAGGAAGCCTTGAACATGAATTCGTCCGTATCCGCTCTGCCACTGTCCACCCGCACCTGCGCCAACGAAACCCTGAGCCAGCGCCTGCCCAGCTCGCTGGAACTCAAGCAGCAACTGCCGCTCGGCCTGGCCCTTAGCCAGCAAGTCGCCGCCCATCGCCAGGCGGTGCGCGCCATCCTCAACGGTGAAGACTCCCGTTTGCTGGTCGTCGTCGGCCCCTGCTCGATCCACGATCCCCAGTCCGCCCTGGAATACGCCAGCCACCTTGCCCGACTATCCGCCGAGCTCGGCGACGAACTGTTGCTGGTGATGCGCGCCTATGTCGAAAAACCGCGCACCACCGTTGGCTGGAAAGGCCTGGCCTACGATCCGCGCCTGGATGGCAGCGACGACATGGCCGGCGGCCTGACCCTGTCGCGGGAACTGATGCGCGAAATGCTGCGCCTGGGCCTGCCGATCGCCACCGAGTTGCTGCAACCCATGGCCGCCGGCTACTTCGACGACCTGCTGAGCTGGGTCGCCATCGGCGCCCGCACCACCGAATCGCAGATCCACCGTGAAATGGCCAGCGGCCTGGGCATGCCCGTGGGCTTCAAGAACGGCACCGACGGCGGCGTCGGCATCGCCTGCGACGCCATGCGCTCGGCGGCGCACCCGCACCGCCACTTCGGCGTCGACAGCCAGGGCCATCCGGCGGTGATCCAGACCCCGGGCAACCCGGACACCCACCTGGTATTGCGTGGCGGCCATCGCGGCCCGAACTACGATCGCCAGAGCGTGGCCCAGGTGCAGCACGACTTGCAGAAGCTGAAGATCCCGGCGCGAATCATGGTCGATTGCAGCCACGCCAACAGCGGCAAGGATCCGTTGCGCCAACCGGCGGTGTTCGACGAGGTGCTGGCGCAACGCCTGCAGGGCGATGCGAGCCTGGTCGGGGTGATGCTGGAAAGCCACCTGTTCGAGGGCTGCCAGCCGCTGAGCGCGGAGCTGCGCTACGGGGTTTCGGTGACGGACGGCTGCCTGGGCTGGGACGCCACCGAGCACCTGCTGCGTAATGCCGCCCGCCAGTTGCGCGACAGCCGGCAAGAGATCCCGGCATCCGCCTGATTCCGCCCCCGTCTCTGCTCTCTCTGTAGCCGCTGCCGAGCCCTGGCGAGGCTGCGATCGGGCGCGCAGCGGCCGCAACGCAGGCGGCGCGGTCCGTCAGGCACAGCGCGTCGTCAGGTCTGGCGCCTGCTCCGCAGTCGATCGCAGCCTCGCCAGGGCTCGACAGCGGCTACAGGCCAGGATTACCGACCGTCAAGCGCTGCAATGCCTTGACGGAACTTTGACGAGAAATAGGCTACACAATCCGGTAGGCTCACCACTTTCTTGAAAGGAGCAACACCCCATGGCCAAAGCCACTGCCCGTCACATCCTGGTTGCCAGCGAAGCCAAGTGCAACGAACTGAAAGCCGAGATCGAAGCCGGCGCCGACTTCGCCGAAGTCGCGAAGAAGAACTCCACCTGCCCGTCCAGCCGTGATGGCGGCAACCTGGGCTCCTTCGGCCCGGGCCAGATGGTCAAGGAATTCGACACCGTGGTCTTCAGCGCCCCGGTCAATGTCGTGCAGGGCCCGGTGAAGACCCAGTTCGGCTATCACCTGCTGGAAGTCACCAGCCGCCAGGACTGATCCTGTCGCGATGCGCATGAACGACGGCCCGCCCTTTGGTGGGCCGTCGTGTCTGGGCCGCCGCCCGCGCTGGTCAGCAGCGCGCCGGTAGCGTACAAATCGTGGTCTCGATCACCCGGCTCTTAAGGCTGACAATGCGACTGCTTTTCCCCTCCGTGATGTTCACCGCCCTCGCCCTGCTGCTGGGGGTCACGAGTGCCGGTGCCGCGCCGCAACACGCCCTGACCGTCTACGGCGAACCGGCCAAGTACCCCGCCGGCTTCAGTCATTTCGCCTACACCAACCCCCAGGCGCCCAAGGGCGGGAGCATGCGTCGCTCGGCCATCGAGATCGGCCGCTTCGACCATGTGCTGCCGTATATCGACAAGGGCATCGGCGTCTCGCAGCTCGATGGCTACATCTATTCACCCCTGGCCCAGCGTTCGCTGGACGAGCCCTACACCGTCTACGGCCTGGTAGCAGAAAAAATGGAGCGAGCCGACGACGGCCTGTGGCTGCGCTTCTACCTCAACCCCAAGGCCCGCTTCGCCGACGGCACGCCGATCACTGCCGAAGACGTGCGCTACACCTACAACCTGCTGATGACCCAGGGCAGCCTGCGCTACCGCACCCAGTTCGCCGACGTGAAAGACCTCGAGGTCGAGTCGCCAGGGGTGATCCGCTTCGATTTCAAGAGCAACGAAAACCGCACCCTGCCCCTGGATATCGCGAGCCTGCCGGTGCTCCCCGAGCATTGGTGGAAGAACCGCGACTTCGCCGGCGGCGGCGGTTATGAAGCGCCCCTGGGCAGCGGCCCGTACAAGGTGAGCAAGGTCGACAACGGCAACAGCATCACCTTCACCCGCGATGCCGACTGGTGGGGCAAGGACTTGCCCGTCAGCCGCGGCCTGTACAACTTCGACCATTTCAGTATCGAGTACTTCGGCGACACCGACGTCGCCCGCCAGGTGCTGCGCGGCGGCGCCTATGACTACAACCGCGAGTTTTCCGCCACCGGTTTCTCCATCGGCTACGCCGGCCCGGCCCTCGACGACGGCCGCCTGCAAAAGGCCCACCTGGCCAGGGAGGCACCGCAACCGGCGCAGGGGTTCGTGTTCAACCTGCAAAAGCCGATGTTCCAGGACCGGCGCGTGCGCCAGGCCCTGGCCATGCTCTGGGACTTCGAGTGGAGCAACCGGCAGATGATGCGCGACCTGTACATCCGCCAGCAGAGTTTCTTCTCCAACAGCGCCCTGGCCGCCCGGGCCCTGCCCGACGCCGAGGAATTGAAAATCCTCGAACCGCTGCGCGGCCAGGTTCCCGACGAGGTCTTCGACAAGGTCTTCGAGGCGCCGAAAACCGATGGCAGCGGCCTGATCCGCGACAAGCAGCTGCAAGCCCTGGCCCTGCTCGAGGCAGCCGGCTGGAAACCCGATGGCGACCAGCTGGTGAATGCCGACGGCGAGCCGCTGCGCTTCACCTTCCTCAACAGCCAGAACGGCATCGAGCGCCTGTTGCTGCCCTACAAGCGCAACCTGGCGCAGATCGGCATCATCCTGGAAATCCGCCGCATCGATGCGTCGCAGTACGTCAACCGGTTGATGGCCCGGGACTACGACATGATCGTCACCGGCTACCCGGTGACTACGTCGCCGGGGCTGGAGCTGTACAACTATTTCGGCTCGGCGGCGGCCAACGATCCCGGCTCCAGCAACCTGATGGTGCTGAAGAACCCGGCGGTCGACAGCCTGATCACCGGCCTGGTCAGGGCCACCACCCAGCCGGCGATGCTGCGCTACGCCCATGCCCTGGACCGGGTGCTGCAATGGAATTACTACTGGATTCCCAACTACTACCCGCCGGGCACCTCGACCGTGTGGTGGAACCGCTTCGGCATGCCGGCCGTTCCCGCGAGCAATGACGAAGCCATCGAGAGCTGGTGGGAAATGAGCCGCACGCCCCTGACCAACGAACAGATGGCGGCCGAGCGCATCCAGCGCGGCAAGCCCGGAGGGCCGCACTGATGCCGGCGTATATCCTGCGGCGCCTGCTGCTGATCATCCCGACCCTGCTGATCATCCTGCTGGTCAACTTCGCCATCGTCCAGGCCGCCCCCGGCGGCCCGGTGGAACAGGCCATCGCCCGCCTGCAAGGCATCGGCGGTGGCGGCAACCTCGGCGGTTCCAGCGATGGCATCAGCGGCAACTCGCGGGCCAGCCGCGGCCTCGACCCACAACTGATCAAGGACATCGAGAAACAGTACGGCTTCGACAAGCCGGCCCACGAACGCCTGTGGCTGATGCTCAAGAGCTACGCCCGGCTGGACTTCGGCAAGAGCTTCTTCCGTGGCGCCACGGTCACCGAGCTGATCCTGCAGAAGATGCCGGTGACTATCTCCCTCGGGCTCTGGGCGACGCTGATCACCTACCTGGTGTCGATTCCCCTGGGGATTCGCAAGGCGGTGCACCACGGCAGCCATTTCGACATCTGGAGCAGCACCGCGATCATTGTCGGCTACGCCATGCCGGCCTTCCTGTTCGCCATGTTCCTGATCGTGGTGTTCGCCGGCGGCACCTCGCTGAACTGGTTCCCGGTGCGCGGGCTGGTCTCGGAGAACTTCGAGCAACTGAGCACCCTGGGCAAGATCGCCGATTACTTCTGGCACCTGGTGCTGCCGGTGACCTCCCTGGTGATCGGCGGCTTCGCCACCCTGACCATCCTCACCAAGAACTCCTTCCTCAACGAGATCACCCGCCAGTACGTGGTCACCGCCCGGGCCAAGGGCCTGAGCGAGCGCCGGGTGCTGTACGGCCATGTGTTCCGCAACGCCATGCTGCTGGTGGTATCGGGGATTCCCCAGGCGTTCATCAGCGTGTTCTTCGCCGGTTCCCTGCTGATCGAGGTGATCTTCTCCCTCGACGGCCTCGGGCGCATGAGCTACGAGGCCGCGGTGTCGCGGGACTACCCGGTGGTGTTCGGCTCGCTGTTCATCTTCACTCTGTTCGGCCTCTTGATAAAACTCGTCGGCGACCTGTGCTACACCCTGGTCGACCCGCGTATCGACTTCGCCGCGAGGAACGCCTGATGCTCAAGCTCTCCCCGCTGGCGCGCCGACGCTTCGAGCGCTTCAAGAAAAACCGCCGCGGCTGGTGGTCGCTGTGGCTGTTCGTCGGCCTGTTCCTACTGACCCTCGGCGGCGAACTGATCGCCAACGACAAACCGCTGGTGGTCAGCTACCAGGGCTCGCTGTATTTCCCGGTGTTCAAGCGCTACACCGAGCAGGAGTTCGGCGGGCAACTGCCGTTCCAGGCCGACTACCGCAGCGACTATGTGCAGAAGCTGATCCGCCAGGACGGCGGCTGGCTGCTGTTCCCGCCGATTCCCTTCAGCGAAGACACGCCCAACTACGACCTCAGCCGCCCGGCGCCGAGCCCGCCCAGCACGGTCAACTGGCTGGGCACCGACGACCAGGCCCGCGACGTGCTGGCCCGGGTGATCTATGGCGCCCGGGTATCGATCCTGTTCGCCCTGGCCCTGACCTTCATCAGCGCGCTGATCGGCATCGCCGCCGGCGCGCTGCAAGGCTACTACGGCGGCTGGGTCGACCTGCTGGGCCAGCGTCTGCTGGAGGTCTGGTCGGGGCTGCCGGTGCTGTACCTGCTGATCATCCTTTCCGGTTTCGTCGAACCGAACTTCTGGTGGCTGCTGGGGATCATGGCGCTGTTTTCCTGGCTGGCCCTGGTGGACGTGGTGCGCGCCGAATTCCTCCGCGGGCGCAACCTGGAATACGTCAAGGCCGCCCGCGCCCTGGGCCTCAACGACCGCAAGGTGATCGTGCGGCATATCCTGCCCAACGCCATGAACGCCACCCTGAGCTACCTGCCGTTCATCCTCACCGGGGCGATCTCGACCCTCACCGCCCTGGACTTCCTCGGCTTCGGCATGCCCGCCGGCAGCGCGTCCCTGGGCGAACTGATCGGCCAGGGCAAGCAGAACCTGCAGGCGCCCTGGCTGGGGCTGACGGCGTTTTTCACCCTGGCGCTGATCCTGTCGCTACTGGTGTTTATCGGCGAGGCGCTGCGCGATGCCTTCGATCCACGTTCTTGAGCCAGCAGAGACTGAAATGACTGACAACCTGATCGAAATCCGCCACCTCGACGTCGCCTTCGGCGCGCAGCAAGTGGTGCGCGACCTGTGCCTGGACATCCGCCCCGGCGAGTGCCTGGCGCTGGTCGGCGAATCGGGGTCGGGCAAATCGGTGACCGCCCACTCGATCCTGCAACTGCTGCCCGACTGCGACAGCCACAGCAGCGGCAGCATCCGCTACCGGGGCCAGGAGCTGCTGGGCGCCGACAACGCCACCCTGCGCACGATCCGCGGCGACCGCATCGCCATGATCTTCCAGGAGCCCATGACCTCGCTGAACCCGCTGCACAGCATCGAAAAACAGATCGGCGAAACCCTGCTGCTGCACAAGGGCCTGGGCGGCAAGGCAGCCCAGGCGCGGATCCTCGAACTGCTGCATCTGGTAGGCATCCACAAGCCCGAGGAGCGGCTCAAGGCCTATCCACACCAGCTCTCCGGCGGCCAACGCCAGCGGGTGATGATCGCCATGGCCCTGGCCTGCGAACCGGAACTGCTGATCGCCGACGAACCGACCACCGCCCTCGACGTCACGGTGCAGCGCAAGATCCTGCTGCTGCTCAAATCCCTGCAACAGCGCCTGGGCATGTCGCTGCTGCTGATCAGCCACGACCTCAACCTGGTGCGCAGCATCGCCCAGCGGGTGTGCGTGATGAAGGCCGGGCAGATCGTCGAGCAGGCCGACTGCGCCACCCTGTTCGCCGCCCCCGAACACCCGTACAGCCGGGTGCTGCTCAACGCCGAGCCGGAAGGCGAAGCCCTGCCCCGGGACGAACGCGAAGTGGTGCTGCAGGTGGACGACCTGAACGTGCGGTTCCCGATCGGCGGCGGGCTGTTCCGGCGCAAGGACTACCTGCACGCGGTGGACGGCATCAGCCTGAGCCTGCAACGGGGCAAGACCCTGGGCATCGTCGGCGAATCCGGCTCCGGCAAGTCGACCCTGGGCCAGGCGATCCTGCGCCTGCTGGACTCTCAAGGCCGCATCCGCTTCCAGGGCGAGGCGCTCGATGGCCTGACCCAGAAGCAGCTGCGGCCGTGGCGCAAGCAGATGCAGGTGGTGTTCCAGGACCCGTATGGCAGCCTCAGCCCGCGCATGTCGGTGCAACAGATCATCAGCGAAGGGCTGGAGGTGCACAGCCACGCCACCGCCCAGCAGTGCGAGCAGCAGGTGATCCGCGCCCTGGAAGAAGTCGGCCTGGACCCGGCCAGCCGCCACCGCTACCCCCACGAGTTTTCCGGCGGCCAGCGCCAGCGCATCGCCATTGCCCGGGCCCTGGTGCTCAAGCCGGCGCTGATCCTGCTGGACGAGCCGACCTCGGCGCTGGACCGCACCGTGCAGAAACAGGTGGTGGCGCTGTTGCGGCAGTTGCAGGAACGGCACGGCCTGACCTACCTGTTTATCAGCCACGACCTGGCGGTGGTCCGCGCCCTGGCCCACGACATGCTGGTGATCAAGGACGGCAAGGTGGTCGAGCGCGGCCCCAGCCACCAGGTGTTCGAAGCGCCGCAGCACCCCTACACCCGGGAACTGCTGGCCGCCGCCCACCCGGCCTGACCCGGCTAACCCCTTTGTAGGAGCGAGGCTTGCCCGCGATCCAGGCGCCGCGGTCTTGCAGGTGCACCGCATAAGGCCTATCGCGGGCAAGCCTCGCTCCTACAGGGTGGGCGGCGGTGATGGTCGCGTGGGCGCGGGGATTCCCGGCATAATCGGCGCCGCGCTCCCTTCAGGACCTTGCCCATGAACGACACCGAAAGCCTCAAGGACTACCAGCGGGTTCGCCGGTTGGCGATCCGCTCGCTGTTCGAGATCATCGAGCAATCCAGCGAAGGCACGGTGATCGTCGACCGCGACGCCAATATCGTCTGGATGAACGAACGCTACGCCCGGCGCTTCGGCCTGGAGTCGGCGGCGTTCGCCATCGGCAAGGCCTGCGAAAGCGTGATCCCCGGCAGCCTGTTGCGCGAAGTGGTGCGCACCGGGCGGCCGATCCTGCTGGACATGCAGGACACCCCCAAGGACCCGCTGGTGGTGATGCGCCTGCCGATCCACGACCACGCCGGCGCGGTGATCGGCGCCATCGGCTTCGCCCTGTTCGACGAGCTGCGCAGCCTGTCGCCGATGCTCAAGCGCTACCTGAGCATGCAGGAAGAACTGGCCTCCACCCGCTCGCTGTTGCGGGCGCGGCAAACCAAATACAACTTCGCCCACTTCATCGGCACCAGCGCCGCCAGCCTGGAGGTCAAGCGCCGCGCCCGACGCAGCGCCAGCACCGACTCGCCGGTGCTGCTGCAAGGCGAGACCGGCACCGGCAAGGAGCTATTGGCCCAGGCCATCCACGCGGCGTCGCCGCGGGCGCACAAGGCCTTTGTCAGCATCAACAGCGCGGCGATTCCCGAGGCCCTGCTGGAGGCCGAGTTCTTCGGCACCGCGCCCGGCGCCTTCACCGGCGCCGACCGCAAGGGCCGCGCCGGCAAGTTGCAGATCGCCCAGGGCGGCACGCTGTTTCTCGACGAGATCGGCGACATGCCCCTGCCCCTGCAAAGCAAGCTGCTGCGGGTGCTGCAAGAAAAAGAGTTCGAGCCGGTGGGCTCCAACGAGGTGATCCAGAGCGATGTGCGGGTGATCGCCGCCACCTCCACCGACCTGGAAGCGGCGATCAAGCGCGGCGAATTCCGCGCCGACCTGTACTACCGCCTCAATGTCCTGCCGATCCAGGTGCCGCCGCTGCGCGAACGCCTGGACGACCTGCCGGCGCTGAGCGAAGCCATCCTCGAGGAACTGCGCAGCCAGCACGAACTGGCCGCCGACGCCCTGGCCCTGCTCGGCCAACATGCCTGGCCGGGCAATATCCGAGAACTGCGCAACGTGCTGGAACGCGCCGCGCTGCTCAGCGACGACCTGACCCTCAACGCCGCCGACCTGCGCGCGGCCATCGGCACCTTCAGCCCGGTGCCACGCCCGGCCAGCGCGCCAGTCACCGAGGCACCGGCCGCCGAGACCTTTGCCGCCGCCCGGGCACGTTTCGACCGGCAGTTGATCGAAGCGACCCTGGCGCAATGCGCCGGCAAGGTCCCCGAAGCCGCGGCGCGCCTGGGGCTGGGGCGCTCGACCCTGTACAAGAAAATGGCGGCGCTGGGGATCGAAGAGTCTCAATAAAGAGACTTTTATCTCAATAAAGAGAAACAGCCAGCGCTTCGCGCTGATCGCGGGCAAGCCTCGCTCCTACAGAAGAATTCGGCTCTTGTAGGAGCGAGGCTTGCCCGCGATAGCATCCTCAAGACCAACAAATATCTCAAAACAGAGACAAAACTCTGCGCCGTCACCTCACAAAATATAAAAACCCTTATATTTCAATTACTTAAATAAATGGCACAAAACTCGCTATAGCCCCTCCCCACACGCTTCACCCACAAAAATAACAATCCTGGAGAGACACACCATGAGTGTGATCATTGCCCTGGCAGCCCTCGCGCTGCTGATGCTGGCGGCCTACCGTGGCTACAGCGTCATCCTCTTCGCCCCCATCGCCGCCCTCGGCGCCGTCCTGCTCACCGATCCGTCCGCCGTGGCACCGGCCTTCACCGGGGTGTTCATGGAGAAGATGGTCGGCTTCATCAAGCTGTACTTCCCGGTGTTCCTGCTCGGCGCGGTGTTCGGCAAGCTGATCGAGCTGTCGGGCTTTTCCCGTTCCATCGTCGCCGCCGCCATCCGCCTGCTCGGCACCCGCCAGGCGATGCTGGTGATCGTGCTGGTCTGCGCCCTGCTGACCTACGGCGGCGTCTCGCTGTTCGTGGTGGTGTTCGCGGTCTACCCGTTCGCCGCCGAGATGTTCCGCCAGAGCAATATCCCCAAGCGCCTGATCCCGGCGACCATCGCCCTCGGCGCGTTTTCCTTCACCATGGACGCCCTGCCCGGCACCCCGCAGATCCAGAACATCATCCCCAGCACCTTCTTCAACACCACCGCCTGGGCCGCGCCCTGGCTCGGGGTGATCGGCACGGTGTTCGTGTTCTGCGCCGGCATGCTGTTCCTCCAGCGCCAGCGCAACAAGGCGCACAAAGCCGGCGAAGGCTATGGCACCGAGCTGCGCAACGAGCCGGAAACCGCCGCCGACATCCAGCTGCCCAACCCCTGGATCGCCCTGTCGCCCCTGCTGCTGGTGGGCCTGATGAACCTGCTGTTCACCCACTGGATCCCGCAGTGGTACGGCAAGACCCACAGCCTGGCCCTGGCCGGCATGGCCGCCCCGGTACAGACCGACGTGGCCAAGCTCACCGCCATCTGGGCAGTCCAGGCGGCGCTGCTGGTGGGCATCCTGATGGTCCTGGTGTTCGGCTTCTCGGCCATTCGCAGCAAGCTCGCCGAAGGCAGCAAGAGCGCGGTCAGCGGCGCCCTGCTGGCGGCGATGAACACCGCCTCGGAGTACGGCTTCGGCGCGGTGATCGCCTCCCTGCCGGGCTTCCTGGTGCTGTCGGACTGGCTGAAAAGCATCCCCAATCCGCTGGTCAACGAAGCCATCACCGTGACCCTGCTGGCCGGCATCACCGGCTCCGCCTCGGGCGGCATGAGCATCGCCCTGGCGGCCATGTCGGAGACCTTCATCAGCGCCGCCCATGCCGCCAACATTCCGCTGGAAGTGCTGCACCGGGTGGCCGCCATGGCCAGCGGCGGCATGGACACCCTGCCGCACAACGGCGCGGTGATCACCCTGCTGGCGGTCACCGGCCTGACCCACCGCGAGGCCTACAAGGACATTTTCTGCATTACCCTGATCAAGACCCTGGCCGTCTTCGTCGTCATCGCCACTTTCTATGCCACCGGCATTGTGTGAGGTATCCATGAGCAATCTTGCGGGCAAGACCGCCCTCGTCACCGGCTCCACCAGCGGCATTGGCTTAGGTGTAGCCCTGAGCCTGGCCAAGGCCGGCGCCAACCTGATCCTCAACGGTTTCGGCGATGCCTCGGCGGTGATCGCCGAGGTCGCGCGCCTCAATAAAGACAGCGGCGGCAAGGTCGGCCATCACCCGGCCGACGTCAGCGACCCGGCGCAGATCGCCGACATGCTGGCCTACGCCGAGCGCGAATTCGGCGGCGTCGACATCCTGGTCAACAACGCCGGCATCCAGCACGTAGCGGCGGTGGAAGAATTCCCGGTGGAACGCTGGGATTCGATCATCGCCATCAACCTGTCGTCGGTGTTCCACAGCACCCGCCTGAGCCTGCCGGGCATGCGCGCCAAGGGCTGGGGGCGGATCGTCAATATCGCCTCGGTGCACGGCCAGGTCGGCTCGGTCGGCAAGGCTGCCTATGTGGCGGCCAAGCACGGGGTGATCGGCCTGACCAAAGTCGTGGGCCTGGAAACCGCCACCTCCAATGTCACCTGCAATGCCATCTGCCCGGGCTGGGTGCTGACCCCGCTGGTGCAGAAGCAGATCGACGACCGCATCGCCGCGGGGGTCGACCCGCAGCAGGCGCAGCACGATTTGCTGGCGGAAAAACAGCCGTCCCTGGAGTTCGTCACCCCCTCGCAACTGGGCGAGCTGGTGCTGTTCCTGTGCAGCGAGGCCGGCAGCCAGGTACGTGGCGCGGCGTGGAATATCGACGGTGGCTGGCTGGCGCAGTAAAAAAGCTTCGCCTCTCAGCCCCCTGACCTGCGGCAGCGGCAGGTAGTAGAGTTGAAACTGCTTTGTGTGTGCACCAGAAGAACAAGAGGCCACCCATGTCCGACATACTCTGGCAACCCAGTGCCGAGCGCATCAGCAAGACCCGCATGGAAGCCTTCCGGCGCCTGGTCAACCATCGCCATGATCTGCAGATCGCTGACTACCCTGCCCTGCACCAATGGAGCATCGAGCAGCGCGAAGCCTTCTGGCAGGCGATCGTCGACTTCTTCGACGTCGAGTTCCATGCGCCGCCCAGCGCGGTGCTGGTCGAAGGCCAGGGCATGCCCGACGCCCAGTGGTTCCCCGGCGCCACCCTGAATTTCGCCGAACACCTGCTCAAGCGCCGTGACGACGGCGTCGCGGTGATCGCCATCAATGAGAACGGCCAGCGCGAACAACTGACCTGGAAGCAATTGGCGGCCCATGTCGCCGGCCTGCAACAGAGCCTGCGCGCCGCCGGCGTCGGCCTCGGCGACCGGGTCGCCGCCTGCCTGCCCAACACCTGGCAGACCCTGGTGGGCATGCTCGCCACCACCAGCCTCGGCGCGATCTGGTCGTGCTCCTCGCCGGACTTCGGCACCCAGGGGGTGATCGACCGGTTCGGCCAGATCGAGCCCAAGGTGCTGATCACCTGTGCCGGCTACCGCTACGCCGGCAAGCAGATCGACCAGCGCGCCAAGGTCAATGAAATCCTCGAACGCCTGCCGTCCCTGCAACAGCTGGTCATCGTCCCGTACGCCCGGCCCGAAGCCCGTGCCGACGAGTTCCGCACTTCGGCGCGGGTTGCGCTGTGGGACGACTTCTACCGCCCCGGCGGCGCACCGCAGTTCGTCCCCGTGCCCTTCGCCCACCCGCTGTACATCCTCTATTCCAGCGGCACCACCGGCGTGCCCAAGTGCATCGTCCACAGCACCGGCGGCGTGCTGCTGCAACACCTCAAGGAGCATGGCCTGCACACCGACCTGCACCCGGGCGACGTGCTGTTCTACTACACCACCTGCGGCTGGATGATGTGGAACTGGCTGGTTTCCGCGCTGGCGGTGGGCGCCACCGTGCTGCTGTACGACGGCTCGCCCTTCCACCCGGGACCGGAGCATCTGCTGGACCTGATCGACCAGGAAGGCATCAATGTCTTCGGCACCAGCCCCAAGTACCTGGCCGCCCTGGAGAAGGCCGGCCTGCAACCGCGCCAGAGCCATTCCCTGGCCAGCCTCAAGACCCTGCTGTGCACCGGTTCGCCGCTGTCGCCGCAGAGCTACGACTATGTGTACCGCGACCTGAAACGGGACCTGTGCCTGGCGTCGATGTCCGGCGGCACCGATATCGTGTCCTGCTTCGTCATCGGCAACCCGCTGGTGCCGGTGCGCCGTGGCGAAATGCAGGGCAAGAGCCTGGGCATGGCCGTCGAGGTCTGGGACGACCAGGGCCGCAGCGTCATCGGCGAAAAAGGCGAGCTGGTCTGTACCCGGCATTTCCCGGCCATGCCCATCGGCCTGTGGCGCGACCCGGACCAGGAGAAACTGCGCGCCTCCTACTTCAGCCAGTTCCCCGGGGTCTGGGCCCAGGGCGACTATGCCGAACAACTGGCGCATGGCAGCTGGCTGATCCACGGCCGCTCGGACGCCGTGCTCAACCCCGGCGGCGTGCGCATCGGTACCGCGGAAATCTACCGCCAGGTGGAAAAGCTCGAACAGGTGGTGGAAAGCCTGGCCATCGGCCAGAGCTGGGAACAGGACGTGCGGGTGGTGCTGTTCGTGCGCCTGCGCGACGGCGTGCAACTGGACGAGGCCCTGCAGGAGCAGATCCGCCAGGTGATCCGCGCCAACACCACGCCGCGCCATGTGCCGGCGAAGATCCTCGCGGTCAGCGACATTCCGCGCACCATCAGCGGCAAGATCGTCGAACTGGCGGTGCGCAACGTGGTGCACGGCGAGCCGGTGAAAAACACCGACGCCCTGGCCAACCCCGAGGCGCTGGAGCAGTTCCGCGATCGGGAGGAATTGCGTAGCTAGCCTCGAGTGCCGCATCGCGGGCAAGTCGGATCGCCGCCCGCTCGCTCCTACAGGATCACGCACAGTCCTTGTAGGAGCGAGGCTTGCCCGCGATGAGGCCAGACCTGCCCCCCATATCTCCTTTCCCACCCGGACTGGTCATCCATGGCAAAAGCGGGTGAAATACCCGCCACGCCCCCGCACCAACAGACGACACCCCCGATATGAACGCTCCCCCCACCGGCAGCGAAGCCGAAATCCTGATTGCCCGGCTGGACTGGGCCGCCACGCCGCTGGGCGCGGTCGACCACTGGCCGCAGAGCCTGCGCACCGCGACGGACATCGTGATCCACTCGCCGATGCCGATGCTGCTGCTGTGGGGCCCGCAATTGACGCAGATCTACAACGACGGTTTCGCCCTGCTGGCCGGCAACAAGCACCCTGGCGCCTTCGGCCAGTCGACGCACCTGGCCTGGCCGGAATTCGAGGCGTTCACCGCGCCGATCTACGACGCCGTGCTGCAAGGCCAGGTGCGCAGCTTCAGCGAGAAGCCCTTTACCCTGCAGCGCCAAGGGCGCGCGGTGGATGTCTGGCTGGACCTGACCTACAGCCCGATCCGCGACGAAAGCGGCCAGGTGGCCGGGATCCTGGTCACCTGCATCGAGACCAACGAGCGCCGGCGCATCGCCCTGGAGCTGGAACAGCGCTCGGCGGCCAGCCTCAAGGCCCAGCATGAAATCGAGGAGCGCCTGCAACTGGCGCTGGCGGCCACCGACGCCGTCGGCACCTGGGACTGGGATATCGGCGACGACCGCTTTATCGCCGATGCCCACTTCGCCCAGCTGCACAGCATCGACCCGGCCCTGGCCGGGCAGTTGCCCATCAGCGAGTACCTCAAGGGCGTGCACCCGGAAGACCGCGGCATGGTCGCGCGCAGCATCAAGCACTGCATCACCCACGGCACCGAATACGCCGAGGAATACCGCCTGCAACAGCCTGACGGCGAAGTCCGCTGGGTCTTCGCCCGCGGCCGCTGCTACAAGGATCATCACGGCCGCCCGGTGCGTTTCCTCGGCGCCGCCCTGGACCTGACCGACCGCAAGCGCATGGAACAGGCATTGCGCCAGAGCCAGACCGAGTTACAACTGATCATCAACGCCATGCCGGTGCTGATCGGCTACGTCGACAACGAAGAACGCTTTCGCCTGAACAACAGCGCCTACCTCGACTGGTACGGCCTGACTCCGCAAGAGCTGTACGGCCGGACCATCCGCGAGGTGCTGGGGGATGACATCTACGCCACCCGCGCCGACAAGATCGCCGCCGCCCTGGCCGGCAAACCCTGCAGCTTCGAGGCCAGCACGCCGCACCGCGATGGCCGCGCACGGCACGCGCTGATGAAGTACCTGCCGCGCTACGGCGGCGACGGCGCGGTCAATGGTTTCTACATCTTCGTGATCGACGAGACCGAGCGAAAACACACCGAAGAAGCCCTGCGCCATCTCAACGAAACCCTGGAAGAACGGGTGGCCGAACGCACCCAGGCGTTGGCCGCCGCCAACCAGCGCCTGCAAAGCGAGATGTTCGAACGCGAGCGCGCCGAAGACGCCCTGCGCCATGCGCAGAAAATGGAAGCCGTGGGCCAGCTCACCGGCGGCATCGCCCATGACTTCAACAATATGCTCACCGGCATCATCGGCAGCCTGGAACTGATGCAGCGCTACATCGACGCCAACCGCAGCGAGGAAATCGGCCGCTTCACCGAAGCCGCGATGTCCTCGGCCAAGCGCGCGGCCGCCCTCACCCATCGCCTGCTGGCGTTTTCCCGGCGCCAGTCGCTGGACCGCCGCCCCCTGCAACCGAACCAACTGGTGCGCTCGCTGCACGACCTGCTCGACCACACCAAGGGCGAGCACATCGAGCTGAAAATGAACCTGGGGGCCAACGTCTGGCCGATCAACAGTGACGCCAGCCAGTTGGAGAACGCCCTGCTCAACCTGGTGATCAACGCCCGCGACGCCATGCCCGACGGCGGCGTGCTGACCATCGAGACTGCCAACAGCTACCTCAACGGCAGCGACCTGGGCACCCTGGAACCGGTCAAGGCCGGCGACTACGTGATGCTCGGCGTCAGCGACAACGGCGCCGGCATGACCCCGCGCGTGCTGGCCAAGGCCTTCGATCCGTTCTTCACCACCAAGCCCATCGGCCAGGGCACGGGCCTCGGGTTGTCGATGATCTACGGTTTCGCCCAGCAATCCGGCGGCCACCTGACCATCACCAGCGAGCCTGGCCAGGGCACCTGCGTGCGCCTGTACCTGCCGCGCCTGCACAGCACTATCGCCGCCGACCACGACACCCCGGGCAGTGCCGAAGCGCCGTGCGCGGTAGCGGGCGAATCGGTGATCCTGGTGGAAGACGACCCGGCGGTGCGCATGCTGGTGCTCAACGTGCTGGGCGAACTGGGCTACACCGCCTTCGAGGCCGAGGACGCCAGGAGCGCGCTGCCGTTGCTGGACTCCGACCAGCGCGTCGACCTGCTGGTGACCGACGTCGGCCTGCCGGGCATGAACGGCCGGCAGTTGGCGGAGATCGCCCGCGAACGGCGGCCGGGGCTCAAGGTCCTGTTCATGACCGGCTACGCGGAAAAGGCCGCCGAGCGCCAGGGCTTTCTCGACGCCGGCATGGACCTGATCGCCAAGCCATTCTCCATCGAGGCCCTGGCGCAGAAGATCCGCGACATGATCGGCCGGCAGGACTGATTTCAGGCATAATCCGCGGCCGCCGTCCGCACCGCTGCAAGGTAACCGTCCCATGAAAGCCCAAGCCCGCCACATCTTGGTGAAAACCGCCGAAGAGGCCGAACAGCTCAAGCAACGCATCGCCAAGGGCGAAGCCTTCGACGTGCTGGCGAAGAAATACTCCACCTGCCCCTCCGGCAAACGCGGCGGCGACCTGGGCGAAGTGCGCCCCGGGCAGATGGTCGGCGCCATCGACCAGGTGATCTTCAAGAAGCCCCTGCGCACCGTGCACGGGCCGATCAAGAGCAAGTTCGGCTATCACCTGGTACAAGTCTTTTTCCGCGACTGACCCCCGACGCTCACAACACCCTGTAGCCGCTGCCGAGCTTCAGCGAGGCTGCGATCGCCTGCAAGGCAGGCGTGAAACCAGGCGGCGCATTCCATCTGGCGCACCGCGGCGTCTGGTTTGGCGGCGACTGCGTTGCCGATCGCTGCCTCGCTGGCGCTCGGCAGCGGCTACAGGCATGGGGTTGCGTCTCGATTTTTCTCCCAGCACAGAACATGTAGCCCCGGCGAGGCTGCGATCGCCGGCGCAAGGACGGTATCCGCGATCTTTCAGCTAGATCGCATCGCCAGGTTTTGCGGCCCCTGCGGTGCCGATCGCAGCCTCGCCGGGGCTCGGCAGCGGCTACAAGATGGCGTCAGGTTCTGGGGATCAGCGCGCCCGGCACCTGGATCACCCGGCTTGCCAGGCGATGCCCGGCCTCGGCGGCCTGTGCCGGGCTGCCGCCCTGCAACCGACACGCCAGATAGGCCGCGCTGAACGAATCCCCCGCCGCCGTGGTGTCCACCACCTTCGCCACCCGCTGCGCCGGCACGCTGAACGACTCGCCCTTGCAGCGAATCAGACAAGCGTCGGCACCGCGCTTGAGCACCACTTCCGGGGTATCCGGGTAAGCGGCGAACACCGCGTCACTGTCGCCATAACCGAACAGCGCCTGTTCGTCGTCCTCGGTCAGCAACGCCAGATCGACATAAGCCATCACCTCGCGATACGCCGCCTGCGCCTGCTCCAGAGAAGCCCAGAGGCGTGGCCGGTAGTTGTTGTCGAAGACGATCCAGGCCCCGCGGCGCCGCGCTTGCACCAGGGTCTCGATCAGCCGTTTGCGCCCCAAATCGCCAAGGACCGCCAGGGTAATGCCGCTGAAATACAGCACCGCGTACGCCGGCAGCGCCGCCAGGATCGGTTCGGCCGCCGGTGTGGTGAAACAGTCGCGCACTGCCGCTTCGTTGCGCCAGTAGAGAAAACGCCGCTCGCCCTGGGCGTCGGTCTGGATGCAATACAGCCCGGGCAACCGCCCCGGCAGGCGCTGCACCATGCCCAGGCCGATGCCTTCCTCGGCCCAGCTGCGGCACATCGCATCGCTGAAGCTATCGTCACCCAGCGCGGTGACGTAGTCGACGCAAGCGCCCTCGCCCAGTTCACGAGCCAGGTACACGGCGGTGTTCAAGGTGTCGCCGCCGAAGCTCTGGTGCAGGCTGCCGTCGGCGCGGTGTTGCAGTTCGATCATGCATTCGCCGATCAGGGCGATGCGTGGGTTGGGGGTGTTCATGGTCGAGGCATCTCTGACGGATATTTTTGTTGTCGGGGAGAACGTCATCGCGGGCAATCGAGGGTACGCCTCACACCTGTAGGAGCGAGGCTTGCCCGCGATCACCTGCGCAGCAGGTGCCAGACCTCAGAAACAGGTCTCCATGCTCTCCACCACCTCCAGCCGCTCATCCACCAACAACCCGCTGCGCCACTTGTCGAAGGTCAGGCACGGGTGCGACGTACCGAAGGCAATGATGTCCCCCACCCGCAACTCCCCCCCCGGCGCCACAGTCATGAACGCATGCTGGTCCATCACCGCCGTGACCTTGCAACCGCTGACATCATCGCCTCGGGCCGGCAGCACGCCCGCCTTGTAGCGCAGCAACGGCACCGGCAAGCCGGCGTCATAGGCCACGTCGCGCTTGCCCAGGGCGATCACCGCGAACCCCGGCTCCGGCAGCGACTGCACATGGGCCCAGACTTCCAGCGCCGGGCGCAGACCTTCGTGCAGGTCGCTGCGGCGGTCGAGCACGCAGCACTGCGCTTCCTTATAGATGCCATGGTCGTGGGCCACGTAACTGCCGGGCCGCAGAACACTGAGGAAGCGCCCCTGGGCGTTCTGCGCCTCGAAGGACTCGGCGATCAGGTCATACCAGGCCGAGCCCGAAGCGGTGATGATCGGCTTGCCGATGGCGAACAGCCCCTCGTCCTGCAACTGCACCGCCAGGCGCACCAGGGACGCGGCGAACTCACGGATGCCGGTCACGGCGTGATCGCCATGAATCACCCCTTCGTAGCCCTCGATACCGCACAGGGCCAAGGCCGGTTGCGCCTGGATCGCCTTGGCCAGCGCCAGCACTTCCTGCTCGCTGCGGCACCCGCAACGGCCGCCGACCACACCGTACTCGATCATCACGTTCAGGCGCACCCCGCGCGCGGCGAAGAACTGCCCGAGGTCGGCGACGTTGTCCGGGTGGTCGACCATGCAATAGAAATCGAAGGCCGGGTCGGCCAGCAGCTCGGCGATCAGCGCCATGTTCGGGGCGCCCACCAGCTGGTTGGCCATCAGCACCCGACGCACGCCATGGGCGTAGGCCGCGCGGGTCTGCACTGCGGTGGCCAAGGTGATGCCCCAGGCGCCCGCCTCCAGCTGCCGCCGGAACAGCGCCGGGGTCATGCTGGTCTTGCCGTGGGGCGCCAGTTCGGCGCCGCTGTCGCTGACAAACTGCTGCATCCAGCGGATGTTGTGTTCCAGCGCCGCGCGGTGCAGCACCAGGGCCGGCAGGCTGACGTCGCGCACCAGGCTGGCGCCGGCTGGGGCCGCCCCCTTTTCCACCGCGGCATTGATCAAGGCAGAAGACATATTCGAACTCCTCGGAGCACAGGCATTAGTCGTTGATACGGCGGGCCAGGTGATTCGCGCTGTCGATCAGCACCCGGCGGTAGTGGTCATAATGGTTCTGCGCATCGGCCCGCGGCGCGACGATGCACAGGGTGCAGACGCACACCCCGCGCGCATCCCGCACTGGCGCGGCGAAGCAATGGGTGAAGGTGTCGGCCACGCTGTCGAACGAGAAAAAACCCGCCTCGGTGGCCTGGCGGATTTCCGTCAAGAAGGTCGCCAATGGCAGGCGCTCGCCGTCGGGAAGAATGAAGTCGCGCTCGTCGATCAACTCGACAATCTGCTCATCGCTCAAATGCCCCAGCAGCAGGCGCCCGGACGCGGTCCAGGGCAGCGGCGCGTTCTCGCCGATGTCCGAGGAAATACGGAAATGCCGCTCCCCCTCCTTCATCAGCGCCACGGTGTACTTGCGCCCGTTGAGCAGGCACATCTGTGCGGTTTCATGGGTCTGGCGGACGATTTCCTGCAAGGCCGAATCGGCCTCGCGGGTCAGGTCGAAATGGCGCAAATGCGCCTGCCCCAGGAAATACAACTGCCGCCCCAGGTACACATGCCCATCCTGGCCCACCGGCTCCAGGATGCGCCGCTCCAGCAACGACGCCACCAGCTCGTACACCGTGGACTTGGGGCTGCCCACGCCCTTGGCAATATCGTTGGGCCGCAGCGGCTGGCCGATCTCCTTGAGGAAATCGAGAATATCGAACGCCCGGTCCAACCCCTTGGCCCGACGCTTGATGCTGTCTTCGGTCATATCAGAACCATTCCATAAAAAGTGGCGTGGCCATCTACGTAGCCCCCGAAATCGCACACGTCCTGTAGCCGCTGCCGAGCTTTGGCGAGGCTGCGATCGACCGCAACGCGGGCGCATGGATCTCAAAATCGCCGCGTCCCCTTCGGGGCCGATCGCAGCCTCGCTAGGGCTCGACAGCGGCTACAGCCCTACAGCCATCCACAGAAGCGCCGCAAGTCAGCCCTTCTTCTTAAAGGCCACACAATCGATCTCAACCTTGCAATCCACCATCATGCTGGCCTGCACACAGGCCCGCGCCGGCGCATGCTCCGGCTTGAAATACTCGCCAAACACCTTGTTGAAACTCCAGAAGTCCCGCGGGTCCTCCAACCACACCCCGACCCGCACCACATCCTCCAGCCCATACCCCGCCTCCTCCAGGATCGCCACCAGATTGCGCATCGTCTGATGCGTCTGCTCGACGATGCCGCCGGTGATGATTTCACCGTCCAGCGCCGGCACCTGACCGGATACGTACAACCAACCGTCGGCCTCAACGGCCCGGGCGAAAGGACGGGGTTGGCCACCGCCAGCGGTGCTGCCGGTGCCGTAGCGAGTGATGCTCATGGGAGTTCTCCTGGAGAAGGTTGAGCAGAATAAGCTGTTCCCAAAAAGGCGCTTCGCGTAATCCCAGGAAACAATTATTCCGCTACAACGGAAACAAATATATAACAACGGAAAATTTAAGAGAGTGTGACATGGGAAAGAGAGGGATAACAGAGGACAGGCAACACAGCTGGACCCAAGGAGATTGAGAACAGGCCTGAAATAAATGCTGCTACCCCCATTTACTCAGCCATTAACGACGGCTCGTGTAAGGCGTTTCTATATCTGATGTAAACATGCCCTCCAGGCTTGTTACCCCGGACTCGCCGTTAGGGGCAGTCATTTCAAGGTTTTTCGCTCCATCATTGGGGTACATATCCGTTGCTGCGGTAACGGCCACTGGCGGTTCCGCTCTTACAGCGGCTCACTTTGGAAAATCCGGAATGCCGGCCCAGGCCAAAGTAAGCAAAACGCTCTTGCCCCTCCACTCGGTGCCTTGCTGAGGCTCGGCATGCCTGCGTTCGGCCATCGTGGTTAACGGGGCGCTCAGATCAAAAGCAAGACGGCGGCCTACCGGCCGGCCTGGCTGAGAAGGTGGTCTCCGTAGCCGCTGCCGAGCCTTGGCGAGGCTGCGATCGAGGCCGCAGGACTCGCCAAGGCAGGCACCGCGTTTTTCCAGATTCAACGAGGTGGCAGGCTTGGCGGCCCTACGGGCCGATCGCAGCCTCGCCAAGGCTCGACAGCGGCTACAGGGTTCGGCGCCGGCCGATAGGTCGCGTTTGGCTTTTTGATCTTGAGCTCTCGTCCCATCGGCAGGCTTCGTTCCGGTGCTCACCTGCAATGTCGCCGCCTCATGCGAATCCACCCGCGGCCGATAGTGTGGGAGGCTCACCACTCTCGACGTCTTATTTCAGGGTTATCGATGGAAATTCCATACAGCGTCAGGCTTTCATTTTTTGATTTCTGGAAGGGGCTCTTCAAAGGCACGCTGTTCATCCAGAGGCGTTTGCGGGGGCATTTGAAGGAGCAGCAGAGGAACTGGCCAAAGAAGCAGCAATACAGCCAGGGATATTTCTATCAGGGCCTGGAAGAGCTGGGGATCACAGGCCTGAAGCCTACCGGTTTTAGGTTCAAGCAATACGCTGTCGACGAAGAATTGAAGGGCGCCGACGTACTGGACATCGGCAGCAACTGCGGTTTTGTCTCGGTCTATTGTTCGCGCCTGGCGAAATCGGTGACGGCCGTCGAACTCAACCCGTTTCTCAATAAAGTGGCGAAGGACACCGCGCGTTATTTGAAGCGCGACAACATAGAGTTCATAGAAAGCGATTTTTCGGTATTTACCACCGATAAGAAATTCGATGTCGTGCTGTCGTTTTCCAATCACCACACCATTGATGGCAACCTCAACATGGGGTTTGAAAACTACATGAAGCACCTGGCGTCGCTGCTCAAGCCGGGTGGTTACCTGCTGTTCGAAAGCCACAATGTTTTCGGGCCAGGTGCAGGCAATGTCGGTGATGACGGCGATATGGACGAAAAAATCCAAATCATGAATACCTACTTCGCCATAGAACGCTACCGAATGGTCCACTGTTACATGCGGCACATGGTCGATGATGTCGATAAGCTCTTCATCGTTGCGCGGCTCGTGGACAACCCGCCGAAGACGGACTTCAGTCTTAAGCAAGCAATCCGTCGCTATCACTATTGATCCCGCATTCGATCTTTTGCCACCGATGACGCCGTCCCAAAACGGCGGCGCCAGCATGGATGCTAGCGCGGGCTATCGAGCGTCGACGGTGCACAGGGAACCATCGCAATCGCAGTAAAGCGGATAGGGGCCCCCGCCTCTGTTCCATCGCTCAAATCGTGGATTCAGGTTTGGCGGGCGCAGGCGCCCGATCGCAGTCTCGCTGGGGCTCGGCAGCGGCTACAGAGTCTGCGTAGCGCCTAAGCCATCGAATAGTCCCGCGCATTGTTGCAATCCTCGCAACAGCTCATTTCAAAAGATAGCTAGCTAACTATCTACGCTTCTTATTACCCTCCAGACCTCCAGCCAAAAGCTGCCCGCAGGCTCTAGACCCAACTCTACGGCGCATCGGGCAGCACTGATGATGAGGTCCCCCATGGAACCAGGCAGTTATCAACTGAGCATGAGCGTGCTCATGACGCCCGACAAAGCCAACTTCTCCGGCAACGTGCACGGCGGCGCCCTGCTCAAGCTGCTCGACGAAGTGGCTTTCGCCTGCGCCAAGCGTTATGCCGGGCGTTACGTGGTCACGTTGTCGGTGGATCAGGTGATCTTCAAGGAACCGATTCACGTCGGCGAACTGGTGACCTTCCTCGCCTCGGTCAACTACACCGGCCGCACGTCGATGGAGGTCGGGGTCAAGGTGATGACCGAGAACATCCACGAGCGCACGGTGCGCCATACCAACAGTTGCTACTTCACCATGGTCGCCGTCGACCCCGACGGGCGCCCGCACCCGGTGCGCGCCTTCGTGCCGGAAACCGCCATCGAAAAACGCCGCTACGCCCAGGGCCTGCTGCGCAAGCAGCAGCGTCAGGAACTGCAGGAGCGCTACCAGCAGATCCGCAACTCGGAGTGAGACCTCCCTGCTTGCCCGCCTGAACCCATGTCTTGCGATTTGCCCAAGGAACGACCATGAAAATATCGCTGTTGAGTCGCTACGCGGCCCTGACCCTGTGCCTTGTCCTTACCTTGTCCGGCCTGCTGTTCTGGCCCGCCAGCCTTTGGGGCCAGGGGCTGATCGTCCTGGCCGGGGTGCTGAGCCTGGTGGGCCTCAACGACCTGCTGCAAAGCCATCACGCCGTGCGCCGCAATTACCCGATCATCGGCAATATCCGTTACCTGATCGAATCGATCCGCCCGGAAATCCGCCAGTACCTGCTGGAAGGCGATGACGAGAAGCTGCCCTTCTCCCGTGCGCAACGCTCGATGGTCTACGCCCGCGCCAAGAACCAGCCGGCGGAAAAGGCCTTCGGCACCCTGGCCGATGTCTACCAACCCGGCTTCGAGTTCATCAGCCACTCGATGGTCCCCGGCGATGCCTGCGACCCCAGCCAGTTCCGCGTGGTGGTCGGCGGGCCGGACTGCCTGCAACCCTACAGCGCCTCGGTGTTCAACATCTCGGCGATGAGCTTCGGCGCGCTGAGCGCCAACGCCATTCGCGCCCTGAACAAAGGCGCGCGGCTCGGCGGCTTCGCCCATGACACCGGGGAAGGCAGCATCAGCCCCTACCACCAGGAATTCGCCGGCGACCTGATCTGGGAAATCGGCAGCGGCTACTTCGGCTGTCGCACCCTGGACGGCCATTTCGATGCCCAACGCTTCTCCGAGCAGGCCAGCCACCCGCAAGTGAAGATGATCGAGATCAAGCTCAGCCAGGGCGCCAAGCCGGGGCATGGCGGGATCCTGCCCAAGCACAAGGTCACCGCCGAAATCGCCCGGACCCGCGGGGTGCAGATGGGCCAGGACTGCGTGTCGCCGGCGCGGCATTCGCAGTTCAGTACGCCCATGCAGTTGCTGGAATTCATCGTCAAGCTGCGCAACCTGTCCGGCGGCAAGCCGGTGGGTTTCAAGTTCTGCGTGGGTCACCCGTGGGAGTTCATGGCGATCGTCAAGGCCATGCTCGAGACCGGGATCCAGCCGGACTTTATCGTGGTCGACGGCAAGGAAGGCGGCACCGGCGCCGCGCCGCGGGAGTTCACCGACAATATCGGCATGCCGATGCGCGAGGGCCTGCTGTTCGTGCATAACACCCTGGTGGGCGCGGGGCTGCGGTCGCAGATCAAGCTGGGCGCCAGCGGCAAGGTGATCAGCGCCTTCGACATCGCCAGCGTGCTGACCATCGGCGCCGACTGGGTCAATGCCGCGCGCGGCTTCATGTTCGCCATCGGCTGCATCCAGTCGCAAAGCTGCCACACCAACAAATGCCCTACCGGCGTCGCCACCCAGGACCCGCTGCGCCAGCAGGCACTGCAGGTCACGGACAAGGCCGAGCGGGTGCACAATTTCCACCGCAACACCCTGGTGGCCCTTGGCGAAATGCTCAGCGCCGCCGGCCTCGACCACCCCGCGCAACTGCAGGCCAAGCACCTGGTGCGCCGCCTGACCACCACCGAAGTCCGGCTGTTCTCGCAGATCCACGTGTTCCTCGAACCCGGCGAGTTGCTGCAACGGCCGATCAGCTCGGAGTTCTATGCGCGCATGTGGAACATGGCCCAGGCCCAGAGCTTCGCGCCGCTGGCCGTGGCGGCGCCGAGCAAGGCGGAGCGGCTGACGCCGGCTTAAGGCGAGTATTGGTCAATGCGCTGAATGAACAGGCACCGCATCCAGGATCGAGGGTGCGGCGGCCGCTGCAGAGGCCGGAACAGCTTTTGCCATTCCTTCCAGCCCTTCTTCCAGCACTCACCGGCTTATCCAAACCACGCCGCTGGTCCCTTAGTTGTAATCCAGTACATAGATCAAGGAAGCGTCCGCCCTGCCGGGCTTCAACGTTTTACCATTGGGAACATACCTCGCAGTACCTTCGAAACCATAATAGGCTTCAAGGTCATTGCCACGGAGCCACGTCAGGCCAATGGATTTGGCCCGGTCCTTGAAGGGCAACTTGTTTCCTCTGCCATCGAGTACCGCGATAGCCACCCCCGTCGCCGAGCCAGGCTCGCCTTCCCTATTGATCCGAAGAAGCCCATCCGGGGTAACGTCCCCATCAAAGTAAACCCTTACCGGGCTGGTCGCTCCCAAAGACCCCGAACACTTCGCCTCGAATGCCATTCTTTTACTCGGAGCACGATCGGAGGCAATGACAACGGTGTTCGTAGTCCCCATTAACACCGTAACGGGATGGGTGGCCGTAGCGCATGCCATCATGTAGATATCTTGCGAAAAGTTGAGCTTCACATTCCTGGCATCAAAGATGATCAGAGGACTTCCATTCACATTTAATGAAGCAGAATAATTAATATCGATGACGCCTTTCCTGGCAATCTGACTACCTGTGCGTATGAACTTGATAACCATGGTAGTGGGAATAAACAACGAACTCCCCGGATCCACTATGGCCTTATAAGGCCCAGCGACATGTACATCCGTACTGTTGGGAAAAAAGCTGAACCCTATCTGAACTTCTACACCTTCAACATTTGTCTTATACCTTGCTGGTCCCGAGCCTGGCACCATTGAACTGTCATCGATCACAAACTCAACCGGAGTTTGCCTGTCACAGTTGCCCACCCTCCCCGAGGTCGAGCGACCTTGTATATGCTCATACATACTGCTACCAACAGCGACGTGGCGCGTCACGATACTACTGACGCTGCCCGGAAAACGAATAACTTCCAGGGTACTTGGAGCAGTGACACAAGCTGCAAAAGCTATATTTCCAAACAATAAAAAAACAAGAAAAGCCGATATTTTTGCCATGAACCATTGACTCTACCCGATGAAAAACCGCTCAATTATCGCCTGAACGGAAAATCAAGCTCCACCGTCAAACATCAGATTAAGAATCGTCTTAAAACTCAAAATACTTCCTTCCGAAAAACTCATAAAACAAAGCACTTGGAAATTCGACAAAACAAGTAGAACGCAATAAGAAAAATCTGATTACCCTACTTTTCGTTGAGTCCACTTGTAACTATTGAATTCGCCATCGGTCGTTGCCGTTTTACCCCTGACGAAAAAACTCCCCCGGCGTCTCATCGAACTGCTGCCTGAATGCGGCGATAAAGGCCGAGGTCGAGTCATAACCACAGGCCAGCGCCACATCCGTGACCCGCTCGCCCTGCTCCAGCGGGGTCAGGGCGCCGAGCAGGCGCAAACGCTGGCGCCAGGCGCGGAAGGTCAGGCCGGTGTCGTGCAGGAACAGCCGGCTCAGGGTCTTTTCCGCCACCCCCAACTTCCCGCTCCACTGCCCCAGGGTGGTGGGCTGGTCGGGGTGGGCTTGCAGGCTGCGGTAGATCTGCCGCAGGCGCGGGTCCTGGGGCAGAGGCAGCATCAGGTCGAGCTGTGGCGCGGCGGCCAGTTGGTCCAGCAGCACCTGGGCCAGGCGGCCGTCGGCGCCGTCTTCGGCGTATTCCACCGGCAATTCGCTGAAGGCGCGGATCAGTTCCCGCAACAGGCTGCTCACCGCCAGCACCTGGCAGCTGTCGCCAGCCCAGGCGGTGACGCGACAATCCAGGTACAGGCTGCGCATTTCGGTACGCGGCGAGCTGAACACCTTGTGCGGCATGCCGGCGGGAATCCACACCGCCCGCTGCGGCGGGGCGACGAAACGCCCGGCGCTGGTCTGCACCTCCAGCACGCCCTGGATGGCGTAGGACAATTGCACCCACGGATGGCTGTGGCGCCGGGTCAGCGCGCGGTTGGGCAGCGATTCGGTGCGCCCGTACACCGGCCGCGGCAGGCTCGGCAGACCGGGAATACTGCGGCGGACGATCTTTTCATGTCCTTTAGGCGGCATTTACTGGCTCATTGGCGTTAGTCGGCAGTCCGGCATCACGTTAGAGTCGCCCCACCGCCCTGGCAACCCCTGGATGATTTCGTTATGAGCCGTTCCCGACTTCTGCCCGACAATTTCACCCTGACCCTGGTCGGCGTGGTGCTGCTGGCCAGCTTCCTGCCAGCCAGCGGCCAGGTGGCCACAGGCTTCAGCTGGCTGACCAACGCCGCCATCGCCCTGCTGTTCTTCCTCCATGGCGCCAAGCTGTCGCGCGAGGCGATCATCGCCGGCGCCGGCCACTGGCGCCTGCACCTGCTGGTGTTCAGCCTGACCTTCGTGCTGTTCCCGCTCCTCGGCCTGGCGCTCAAGCCGCTGCTATCGCCGCTGATCGGCAACGAGCTGTACCTGGGCATGCTCTATCTTTGCGCCCTGCCCGCCACGGTGCAGTCGGCGATTGCCTTCACCTCCCTGGCACGGGGCAACGTGCCGGCGGCCATTTGCAGCGCGGCAGCCTCCAGCCTGTTCGGGATCTTCCTCACCCCGCTGCTGGTGACCCTGCTGCTGAATGTGCACGGCGATGCCGGCTCGACCCTGGATGCGATCGTGAAGATCAGCGTGCAACTGTTGCTGCCCTTCATTGCCGGGCAGATCGCCCGCCGCTGGATCGGTGCCTGGGTGGGCCGCAACAGGAACTGGCTGAAATTCGTCGACCAGGGCTCGATCCTGCTGGTGGTCTACGGCGCCTTCAGCGAGGCGGTGAACGAAGGCATCTGGCACCAGATCCCGCTGTGGCAACTGGCCGGGCTGGTCGTCGCCTGCTGCGTGTTGCTGGCCCTGGCGCTGCTGGCCTCCAGCCTGCTGAGCAAACTGTTCGGCTTCAACCAGGAAGACCGCATCACCATCCTGTTCTGCGGCTCGAAGAAGAGCCTGGCCACCGGCGTGCCCATGGCCCAGGTGCTGTTCGCCGGCAGCACCATGGGCGTGCTGATCCTGCCGCTGATGCTGTTCCACCAGATCCAGCTGATGGTCTGCGCGGTGCTGGCCCAGCGTTACGCCAAGCGCCCGGAGTCGGTGCCGGAGTTGATGGCGCAGGTCGATCCCTGAGTGCTCGGTGCCTGAATCTCGCACACCCTGGCAGGAGCTGGGGTTTGTGTTTTTGTCGGGGACGACTAGCCGGTGGCATACTGCCGGCCTTTTGCCACCCGGCGATCCTACAGGGAAGTTTTTATGCGTGTTCCGCTTATGCCTCGGGCTTTGTCCCATCCCTCCGTGCCCTTCAGGCTCCAGGCCGCCACCGTCCGCAGCGTGAAGGAGTAAGCCGATGGCCGTTCCCCATGGGCGTTCGTTAGCGGACTTTCTGCCATTGAAGCCTGCCGAAAAACTTCTTCTGGAAAACGCGTTGTCGGGAGTGATAACCGAACTTTCGGCGCAACGCCCCAGCACCGCCACCTCAGCAAACACCATTCGGGCAGGCTTCCTGCGCTTTCTGATTCTGGGTGGCGACGAGTTGAACCCCGTCCATGAACTCGGGGTGATGTTGAAGGGAGCCTCTATCGAAGGCGATCTGGAGCTCAGGGAAACCCAGATCAACGCGAGCATCACGCTAATCCATTGCGATCTGCAGAATCTGAGCCTGAGAGGCGCATCGGTAAGAGGCACCCTCAATCTTGCCCACAGCCACTGTAAAAGTCTCAAAGCCGATCTGATGTCGGTTTCGGGCGCGATGTACCTGGACCATCTGACGACCAGGGAATGCATGAATCTGCAGAAATCCGAGATTGGTGCTTCCTTGTTGTTGCGTGGCACTCGCCTGGATGGCCAGGGTGGCTATGCCTTGGTCGCGGACGGCCTGGTCGCTCACAGTGTCCAATTCGCAGACCAGTTCATCGCGCTCGGTGAGGTCTGCCTGAACGGGGCGGTCATCAAAGGACAGCTCAATTGTCGGGACTGTAGTTTCAAGGCGACGGATGGGTCGGCACTGAGCGCCGACGGCATCACTGTCCAAGGGAGCGCCTTTCTCACCACCGGGTTTCACTCTCAGGGGCCCGTCAGATTTTCTGGCGCCCATATCAGGGGGCAATTCAGCCTCAAAGAGGCTCGTTTTGAAGGAACGGACAAAGAAGAGAACGGCAAGACATTGATCGTTCAAGATGCCCATGTCGAGGGTGTCCTGATCCTGACAAAGCTGGCCGTCCCTCTTGATAACGCGACCCTCAGCAGCTCCCACGTGGGCACCCTGCACGATGACGCGAGCACCTGGGGCAAGGAAATCGGCCTCAATGGGTTCACCTACGATTTCCTGACAACCGAGGCGCCCTTGAGAGCCCAGGAACGGATCGACTGGCTCGATCGGCAGATACCGGCAAACACCGGGGCGGACGGCCTTAAAGGTTCGGCCAGCAAATTCCGCCCGCAGCCCTGGCGTCATCTTCAGCACGTCCTGGAAGACATGGGCCATGCGGAGGAAGCTCGCGCCGTAGGCGTGGCATTCGAAAAACGCCTGCGCAAAGTCGGTCTGATTGGCCAGCCCCCCGCTGGCATGCCTCGCGGCCTGCAGTGGCTGTACCGCCTACCCGCCTTGGGCCTGCATTCGCTCTACGGCCTTTTCACCGGCTTCGGTTACCGCCCCATGCGCCTGCTCGCCTGGTTCTTCGGCACCTGGCTGGTATGCACCAGTGTCTACTGGTACGCCGCCGTCGAACACCAGGTGTTCGCCCCCAGCAACCCGCTGGTGTTCCAGAACGAGGTGTACGCCAGTTGTACCCCCGAATATGGCGAGGCCTGGCAACGCCTCCACCCCGCCAGCGAGCGTCCTGCCGAGATTGGCAACTGGTACACCTGCAAGGCCCTGCGTGGTGAGTACACCGGCTTCAGCCCCGGTGCTTACTCGCTGGACATCCTGCTGTCGCTGGTCGACCTGCAACAGGAAAAAGACTGGGGCCCGATCACACCGACGCCCTTCCCTAGCTATTGGGATGAACTCAGGAATCTTGAATGGGGCCACGGCATCCGGCTCCTGATCTGGCTCCAAACCCTTATCGGCTGGGGCATCAGCCTGTTGCTGGTGGCGATCGTCTCCGGCCTGACCCGGCGCAAGGAATAAGCCGCGGCGCGCCCGCCCGCGTTGGACAAGCGCCCGGCCCGCTGCTTTCATTCAGCTCCTGGGCCACCTGCGGTCCGCGCGCGCCGGGCGGCCCCCGCCCACCCGTCCACCTCCAAGGCCCGCCATGCTCAAGACCCTTGAAGCGCAATTGCTGAAACAGGCGACGCCGCCGGCCCTCAAGGCCGAGTTCGCCCAGTACGATTTCGAACGGCTGCACCGTTTCTGCGTGCTGATCTACGTCGCCAGCATCTGCATCTGGCTGCTGTTCAACCTGATCGTCAGCTTCCCCGGCAAGCAGGGTTTCACCCTGTACTCGATGGCGTTCCTTGCCGCCCTGTCGATCAACGCCGTCGTGCTGGCCTTCATCCGCCAGGCCCGGCATTTCCAGTGGCTCAACCTGGTCTTCGTGCTGCTCATCGGCATCGGCATCCGCCTGATGATCGAAGGCCTGCCGCTCGAACTGCGCCCCGACTGGCTGCTGCTCGGCGCTTCGAGCATTCTCTACAGCGCTTCGGTGCTGCCGCTGCGGCGCTGGTCGTTCTTCGCCACCATCGCGCTGACCTGGGTGATCCTCGACCCCTTCGTCATGACCGGGATCTCGGTGCTGGAGCTGCGAGGCACCATGCTGCTGGTCTATGCGCTGTTCCTCACCGCCCTGACCCTCTACAGCTTCATCAAGCTGCGCCAGGCCAAGCTGCACACCTACATCATGTCCAAGCTGCTGCTGGAGCAGGCCTATAACGACACCCTGACCGGCATCCCCAACCGCCGCTCGTTCATGGCCCGGGCCAACGAACGCCTGCACGCCCGGCCGCGCGAACCGGACCACTACCTGGCGATGATCGACGTCGACAACTTCAAGAAGGTCAACGACCTGTACGGCCACGACAGCGGCGACGAAGTGCTCAAGCGGGTGGCCGCCGATATCCGCGAGGTCATGGCCGGCTTCGACTATGCGCGCCTGGGGGGCGAAGAGTTCGCCATCTACCTGGCGGGGGTGCGTCGCGACGACGTCCAGGCATTGGCCGAGCGCCTGTGCCGGGTGATCCGCGAAGCCGCCACGCCGCACCCGGTGACCGTCAGCATCGGCCTGGCCCGGGTAGGCGACAGCGACAGCCTGAACCAGGCACTGGTCAAGGCCGACCGGGCGCTGTACCACTCCAAGCACAGCGGCAAGGACCGCTACACCTTTGATGAATGAGCGCCACCCGCAAGCCCTGCGGCCATGCAGCGACGCGGCAGCACAAGGTAAATAGGATAAACTGCCGCCCTCTTCCCTCCAGGCCTCCGTCATGCCCGCCGAGCCCGCGTCCAAGCCCTATACCCTCCTGGCGATCGACGACGACCCGCAGTCGCTGATCGTGCTCTCGAAAACCCTGACCGCCGAGTATGAAGTGCTGCTGGCGAAGAACGGCGAGCGCGGCCTGGAACTGGCCCACAGTGCCAGCCCGGACCTGATCGTCCTCGACATCCTGATGCCCGGGATGGACGGTTTCCAGGTGCTCAGCGAGCTCAAGCGGCACCCGGCGACCGCGGCCATCCCGGTGATTTTCCTGACCTCGCGCAGCAGCGTCGAAGACGAGCGCCTGGGCCTGCTGCTGGGGGCCGCCGACTATATCGCCAAGCCGATTTCGCCGCCGGTGGTCCTGGCCCGGGTGGCGGCGCAACTGGGTTACCGCGACAAGCCCCTGCACAGCCCACGCGCGGCCGTCGAACCCTCGGCGGCCAGCGACATGCGCGACGGTTTCGTCAGCGCCCTGGCCCTGCAACTGGCCGACCATCCGCAGATCCGCCTGGAGGCCCTGCTCGATACCCTGTCCATCCTGCTCGATGCCAGCGTCGCCCAGGGCGATCCCGCGGCGTTTCGCGCCGCCGCCTGCCTGGCGCTGATGGGCCTCAACCAGCCCGGCCTCACGCCTGTCCAGGCACTGCCGCGCAGCCGCCAGTTGATCGAGGAGATACTCGGCCACGCCGACCCGGAGGACCCCCTGCTCAACCTCGCCTGGAAATTCACCCAGGCCGACGCCTTGCTCGCGGGCGACTGCGACCCCGCGACGCTCGACCGGCTCTCGCCCTGCAGCCAGCTGTTCGCCCTGGCGCTGAGCTATCACCTGAGCCTGCTGCAGCCCGGCGCCGACCTGCCCGAGCGGCACGCCCGGGCCATGCGGCAATTGCTCCGGCAGCCGGCGTTCGAGCGCTGCATTGGCACGGCCCCGGCTTCTCTCGCGGCGGCCCTGAGTTCGTCCCAGACCTTTCCCGGCCCTTGAACGGACAGCGAGCCTCGCCCATGCCTAACCTCTCAGACCTGGAGCTGTTCGTCCTGATCGCCGAGCTCGAGGGCCTGTCGCCCGCCGCGCGCATCATGTCGATCACCCCGGCCGCCGCCAGCCTGGCGCTCAAGCGCCTGGAAAACCGCCTCGGCGTGCGTCTGTTCACCCGCTCCACCCGCGCGATGAAACTCACCCCCGAAGGCATGCGTTACCTGGAGAGCGCGCAGCACGCCTTGAAGATCCTGGCCAACGGCAAGCGCTCGCTGACCCACGACGACGGCATGCTCGAACTCACCGTGTCGTCCGACCTGGGCCGGCACCTGCTGCTCGACCTGCTCACCCGGCTCAAGCAGCAACGACCGCGCCTGCATATCAAGCTGGCGCTGAGCGACAAGGAGGAAGACCTGCTCAAGGGCCGGTTCGATGCGGCGCTGCGCTACGGCAAGAGCCTGGCGCTGGACCTGGTGGAATTGCCCGTGCTCAAGCGTCATCACTTCATCGCCTGCGCCGCGCCCGAATACCTGGCCGAACAAGGCGAGCCCGCTTCGCCACAGCACCTGGGCGAGCACGAATGCATCATCTGCCACAGCATCGGCCGGCCGGAGACTCACTGGCGCTTCTATGCCCCCGGGCAGGTCGAGGAGGTGCGGGTGCAGGGGCATTTCTGCTGCGACGACGGCGACGCCGCGCGGCGCTGGGCGGTGGCCGGCCACGGCGTGGTCTACCTGCCTTTGCTGAATGTGGTCGAGGACCTGTTCGAGGGGCGCCTGCGGCCCCTGCTCGCTGGCTGGCAGGGCGACGCCGCGCCCCTGAGCCTGGTAGTCTCGCACCGCTCGCAAATCACCGACTCGCTGCGCGCGTTGCACCATTGCCTGGTCGAACACTGCACGGAGCGCATGGCGCGTTACCTGGACCTGATGCAACCGGCCTGCTAGCGCCCGCCCTTGGCGAGCAGTACGCCGAGCCGTTCGCCCGCCTGCTGGAAATCCAGCCGGTAGATCCGCTCTTGAATCTCCAGCAACGCAGCGCAAGGCGATTGCCCACACAACTCGTCGATCAGGTGCAAGGCTTGCGCGTTGTGGGTGCGCAGCAATTTGGCCAGGCGCTCCAGCCGCAGCCGCCGTTCGCAGTCCGTGCGCTCGCTCGCGTGCGGCGCCTGACCGGCTACCGGCGAGGCCAGCGAGACCAGGCCAGCCAGTACCGTCTCCAGGCACTGCGACAGGTGGGAGATCAGCGGTTGCAGATCGGCATCCCCGGCGCACTGCGCTTCCAATTGCCCGGCGGCCTGCCTGAGCGCCGTGGCGCCGACGTTGCCGGCCGCACCGCACAAGCCATGGGCGAGAAAGCCGATGGCTTGCCGGTCGCCGGCCGCGTGGGCCTGCCACAGGCGCTCGGCGTGGCGCCGATGGCTGTCGTGAAAATCGCGCAGCAGTTTCTGTTGCAAATTCGCGTCCTGGTTCACCACCGCCAGGCCGAGCGCCGCGTCGATTCCCGGGTAGTGTGCGCTGGGTAGGGTCTCGGCCAAGGCTGGCGGCGGCCCTGCCGGCGGAACGTCCTGCGCCTTGATCCAGCGCACCAGGGTCCGGTAGAACGCCGGGACATCCAGGGGTTTGCTGGCCAGGTCGCTCATCCCCGCCGCCAGCGCCAGCCCCTGGACATCGGCCAGGCTGCTGGCGGTCACGCCGATGATCGGCAGGGCGCGCAAGTGAGGGTAATCGCGGATCCGTCGAGCGGTGGCGTAGCCGTCCATCAGCGGCATCTGGCAATCCATCAGCACGCCGTCGCAACGCTCCCCCGCGAGCAGCCATTGCAAAGCCTCAAGGCCGTTGGCAACCATCACCACCTGTACCCCGGCGCGCTGCAACAGCCCCTGCAACACATCCTGGTTCAGGCGGTTGTCCTCCACCACCAGCACCCGCGTTCCCGCCAGCAGCCGCGCATAGTCGTTGAGCGTGCACAAGCCCGCCGCGTCGCCGCTCAGTTGCGGCGGGGCCAGCGTCGCACAGCCGCGGACCGGCAGCGCCGGCAGGCGCTGGCGCGGCAGGCTCAACTGCGCGGTGAACTTGAATACCGCGCCCTGTCCCGGCCGGCTGTGCACCCAGATATCGCCCTGCATCATCTGCACGATTTTCTTCGCGATGGTCAGCCCCAGGCCACTGCCGCCGTAGCGCCGGCTGATCGACAGATCCGCCTGGACGAAGGCGTTGAACAGCCGGGCCTGCTGCTCCTCGCTGAGGCCCACTCCGGTGTCACTGACGCTGAAGCACAACAGCAAATGGTCGTTCCACTGGCGCACCTGGCACACGCCGATGCAGACCTGCCCGGCCTCGGTGAACTTGATCGCGTTGTCCACCAGGTTGGTCAGCACCTGGGACAGGCGCAGCGGATCGCCGACATAACGCCGCGGCAGCGCCGCGGGAATGTCCAGGCTCAGGCGCAGCGCCTTGTCCTGCGCGCGCTGGCGCACCAGCAACAACACGTCGTCCACCAGTTCGCCGAGGTCGAAGCAGACCTGCTCCATGCTCAACTTGCCGGCCTCGATCTTCGACAGGTCGAGCACACCGTTGATGGTGCCCACCAGATGCTTGGCGGCGCGGTCGATCTTCTCCAGGTAATCGCGCTGCGCCGGCTCCTGCGGCAGGTCCAGCGCCAGGTGGGCCATGCCGATGATCGCGTTCAACGGCGTGCGGATCTCATGGGACATGCTGTCGAGAAACTCCGACTTGGCCTGGGTCGCCAGCTCCGCCTCGCGCCGCGACTGCTGGACCCGGGCTTCGGCCGCCTTGCGTTCGCCGATGTCGAAAATCACCCCGTCCAGGTACTGCGCCGCCCCGTCCACGACGATGGTCTGCCCCTTGTCGTAGACCCAGCGCACGTCCCCGCTGGCGGTGACGATGCGGTATTCGAGCATGTAGCTGGCGCAGTCCAGGCTGCGCTCGAAAATCGCCAGGTCGTCGGGATGCACCAGCTCGCGGTAGGGGTTGCCGCCCAGAAAATGCGCGGCGCAAAACCCGGTCAGGCCCTCGATCGCCTCGCTGACGAAAATCATCTGCCGCACGCTGCCCGGCAGGCTGCGGAACACCACCCCGGGGATATTGGCAATCATCGACTGCAGCCTGGTCTGGTTATCCACGATGGCCTGCTGCGCCTCGACCGAACGGGTAATGTCCTGCAACACCCCCGTGACCCGGCTGGCGGCGCCATTGGCATCGCGCTGCATGACCCTGCCGACGTCCAGCACCCACAACCAGCGCCCGCTTTTGCTGCGCATGCGGTACTCGGCGCGGTATTCGGCGGCGTCGTTGTTCAGGTGCGCCCTGAGCCTGGCCATGACCGGCTCGCGGTCCTCCGGGTGGACCAGCCCGGCCCAGCGATCCAGGCCGTTGCCGAAAGTCCGGTCCAGTTCCTCCTTGCTGTAGCCGAGTATCCGCAGCCAGACATCGTTGTTGATGACGATCCCCAGGCTGACGTTCCAGTCCCACAACCCCAGCGCTCCACTCTGCAGGGCCAGGTCCAGGCGCCGTTCGCTCTGCTCGATCCGAGCCACGTCGCGCCTGTGCCGCCGGGCATCGGCCAGCCGCCGCAGGCCGCCCCACAACAGCAGGAGAAACACCACCGCACTCAGGCCCTTGATCAACAGCACCTGTTCCGCTGGCAGCACCGCGTCCAGATCGCCCAGGGTGACCAGGGTCCAGGGCCCGCTCGGGTCGTTCCAGTCGAAATCGACCCGAGACAGGCTGTAGCGCCGGCCATCGAGCCTGACCAGCGCTTGCCGGCTATCGAACGGCAAGCGCTGGGGCACCCCGTTGGCGAACGGGTAGTCGCCGAACTGCCGGCGGACGGCGTCGCGAAACTCGCTGCCTGACCAGTCGCGGTCGGCCTTGAGCAGGAACTGCGGCGCGCTGGCGGCCAGCACCACGCCCCCGGGCGACAGGATCATCTTCAAGCCTTCGCCGTACTGCCTGCTCAGGCTGGCATCGAGCAGGTTGCCGTCGAAGCGCGCCACCAGCACCCCGATCACCTGGTCCTGGCGGGTGCGCGAGGCGTAGACCGGCACCGCCATGTAGAACATGCGGGTGCCGGTGGTCAGGCTGATCGCCCCGTAGACGCTGCTGCCGCCCTTGATGGCGACCTGGAAATAGGGCCGGAAGGCCACGTTCAGCCCCAGCGGCGCCCGGCCCTGCGGGTCATAGGCCGCCACGACCACACCGTCGCGGTTGAGCACGAACGCATGGTTGGCCCCCACCACCATCGACAGCGTCTTCAGCGGAATCGTCGCCCGCTCCAGCAGTCCGGCATCGGGCTCGTGGGCCTGGATCACCTGCTTGAGCGACGGGGTATGCCGCCCGAGCATCGACAGCGCACCGATGGCAAAACCGTCGGACTTCCACTGTTGCAGGTCCGCGGCGTGCTCCCGGGTCTGCAGCTCGACGCTGGCCCGGTAGACCTCCTCGACCTGCACGCGGTAGTAGTTGCCCAGCGCCACCGCGCCACCGATCGCGAGCGCCACGCCGAGGGCGTAGCAACACCGCCGGTTGCTGTCGAAGAAGTTGCTCAAGCCCTGCACCACCTAACCCCTTTACCTGATGAATCCTGTCATCGCCCCCTGCCGGTCGTGGCGACCATGCCTAACGACGCGCCAGCCGGCGCGGAAATTCCGGCGGCAGAAAATCGCGGTCCGGATCGTAGTCCGCCTTGAGGTATTCACCAAGCGCCTCAAGGTCGCGGGGCGACAGGGTGCCCACCGCTTGCTTGAGCCGCAGGGTGTCGAGAATGTAGTCGTAGCGGCTGTCGTTGTACTGGCGCACGGCGTTGTACAACTGGCGCTGCGCCTCCAGCACATCGACGATATTGCGGGTGCCGACCTGGAACCCCATCTGCGAGGCCAGCACCGCGCCCTGGTTGGAAATGATCGACTGGCCCCGCGCCCGGACCTGATCGACACCGCTATTGAGACCGCGGTGCAGATTGCGGGTCTGCTCCACCACCTGGCGCCGCAGGTCGTCGTTGAGGTATTCGCGCTGGTTCATCCGCTGGTAGGCCTCGCGCACCTGGGAACGGGTCTGGCCACCGCTGAACAACGGAATGTTCAGTTGCAGGCCGACCGAGCGCTGTTCGACGTTGCCGCCATAGCCGCTGCCGCGGATGTCGCTGTTGCCATAGCCGAGGTTGTCGTTGTCGCCGGTCTGGTAGCGCAGCACCGCGTCCAGGGTCGGCGCATGCCCGGCCTTGCGCGCGCTCAGGGTCTGCCGGGTGGCGTCCAGGGCCTGCTGGCTGGCTTGCAGCGTGAGGTTCTGGCGGACCGCGGTGGCGACCCAGCGCCGGGCGTCGTTGGGCTCCGGCAGCAGTATCGGCATGTCGTGGCGCACGCCCTGGATCGCCTCGTACTGCTGGTGGGTCAGGGTATCCAGCGCCTCGAAGGCATCGTCCATACGCTTCTTCGCCACGATCCGGTTGGCCTGCGCGGTGTCGTGCCCGGCCTGGGCCTGCAACACGTCGGTGCGGTCCGACAGGCCGTACTGCAAGCCTTTCTCGGCCAGTTCGAGCTGGCGCTTGAGCGCTGCCTCCTCGGCCTTGGCCGCCGCCAGCGCGTCCTGGGCCTTGAGCAGGCCGAAATAGGCCTGGGCGCTGTCGAGCATCAGTTTCTGCTCGGCGGCCGCCAGTTCCAGCTGGGCCTGTTGGTCCTCGGCCTCGGCGGCCTTGAGGGCGAACCAGCGGTCGGCACGGAAGATCGGCTGGTTGAGCACCGCCTGGTAGCTGGTGCCACTGCGCTGGGTGTCCTGCCGCGGCTGATGCAGGGAGGTGCTGGTGCTGTTGAGCTCGGCGTTGGCCGACAGTGTCGGCAACAGGCCGGCACGGGCCTGGGGCACGGCCTCGGCGCGCGCGGCCTGGTCGGCCCGGGCGGCGGCCAGGGCGCTGTTGTTCTGCCGGGCATCCTGATACACCCGCCAGAGGTCGCTGGGCAAAGCCCGGGGTGGGTACTGCCCGTTGGCGCCAGCCGGCGCAGCGGCCAGCAGCGGCAAGGCGAACAGCCAGCCGGCAAGGGCTCGCTGTCGAGAAATCATGGGGTTGTTCATGCTCTGTTCTACGTAAAGAAAGGGACGCTGAAGCCGGGCTCCAGCGTCGGAAAACAGGAGAGGCGTTGCGCCCCTCCTGCGGTTCTCCCGCTAACTCATGACAGTGGCGGCACCAGCACCGCCTGGGCGGCCTGGCGGTTCTGCGGCAGGTGTTCGCGCGCCCCGCCGGTGTCGGCGAACGCCGCCATGGCCCCGCTCAGCTTGGCCAGGCTCGGCCCCTCGGCCTCCATCGCCGAGGCGATGGCATTGGTCTCCGGGATCGCGCGGCGCTCGCGTGAAGCCAGCTCGAACACCCCGTCCCGGGTCGATCCCGCCTGGGCAAACCCTTCCAGCAGATGCTCGATGCCGATCACCGACGAGTCGCCCGGCAGCTCGATCTGCAAGTGCCCCTGCGCCGCAGCCTGCTCGCCCAGCACGTGACGCAGCACCAGGGCCGTACCGGTGCCAGTGTCGGTCAGCAGCACGTCCTCGCCCTGACGGCTGACGAGGAGGTCCTGGCCATCGATCGCCGGCATGATCAGACGGTCCAGGGCCTGGCCAGGGTCGGCGTTGTCGATCATTACCGTGCGGTAGTGCGCCCACGTCGCCGCGCTGAGGCGATAGGTATCGCCCGCCGCGCCGCCATGCAGCACCACGCTGTCGACCCCGGCGATCAACGGCGGCGCCAGTTCGTCCTGGCGATTGTCGGCGCCCCCGCCCTGCAGCAGCAGCGAAGCGCCGATCCGCTCGACATTGCCGTAGTGCCCGAGCTTGTGCGCCGCGCCCTCCCCGACCTGATACAGCGCCTGTTCCGTCGGGCTGTAGACATAGGCCGAAGGCTGCGCTGCGCTGGCGACCCCGATAAAGCGCAGGCCGCCCGCGGCGGGGATGCCCGTGCTGGCGAACACCTGCCCGCTGGCGACATCGAACCAGCCCAGGGTATCGGTGCCTTGCAGGGTCAACACGCCCTGGGTACCCCAGCGACCGGCCACCTCGGCCAGGGCCTGGGGCAGATTGCCCAGCCGGGCCTGTTGCCAGCCCTTGTTGACCGCCACCAGTTGCACATCGCCGCTATTGGTGCGCAGCAGGATTTCGCCCTGCACCGTGGTCAAACGCAATCCGGCGTCGACCTGGACCGCCGATTGCAGTTGCAGCTCGGGCATCAGCGGTGTGGCCGCGGGCAGCTGTGCCGTGGCCTCCAGCACCTCGTCGGTGCCGAACGCGGTCGCCAGCGCCTCGGCCGGCAGCGGCGCCTGGAGGTACAGCTTACGGCTGGCGGGCTCGAACAATCGCGCGCTGGAGCTGGCACTGTCGAAGCCGAGGAACTGCAATGACTTGCCCTGCAGCTCGGGCGAGGCCACCACGACCTGGCCCTTGTGGTACCACACCGGCAAGGCGCTCTTGCCGTCGGCGGCCTTGGCGCCGAACACCGCCAGCGTGGCGTTGCTGCCGGTGACACTGGCCAGGTCCTTCCACCAGGCACCGTGTTTCTTCAGCCAATGCTCGTTGACCGCTTCATAGCTCAGGCGCCCGCTCGCCTCGATCCGCGCAACCCGCCCGTCCTCGGTCACGGCCACCAGGTGGCCACCGAGTTCGAGCACGTTGGCCAGGGCCGGGATGTCCAGGCGCAAGGCGCTTGGCTGGCTGCCGTCGAGGACCTGCTGCCCCGGGCCTTCCTGGCGGAACAGCACCTTCTCCCGCTGGCTGTAGAAGAAAAATACTTCCTGTCCGGCGCGCTGCGGCATGCTGCCGGCGAACACCAGGTCCGGCGGAATCGGCCAGGCGCTCCGGGGTTTGCCCTGGGCGTCCACTGCTGGCTGCTGCCCCGTCGGCGGCGCCAGGTTCGGTTTGATCAGGGTGCCGTCGCTGGTGCGCACCCAGTAGCGGTGCGCCACGTTCGCGTTATCCACGCCGAACACCGTCACCAGTGCCGCGGCCTTCGGCTCCATCATGGGCGCGCCCAGGCTGTACACCGGGGTCGCCCGCCCTGTGGCCTGGCTTTCGTAGCCCTGGAGCAGGGTCTTGAGCGTATCGCCATGCTGGCCGGTGCGCGCCGACGATTGCAGCAGCACCTCGTCGCCGACCACGCCGACCAGTTCCATGCCGTCCGCGCCAATCCGGTACGTCAGCTCGGCTTCGTGCTCCTTGAGCTGATAGCGGCGGGCCAGGTAGACCGTGTCGCCCTCCTGCCAGAACCGGCTGATATGGCCTGCGCTCTGGTTGAACGCCGGCGCGAACTGCGCGTCGACCTTGCCGGTGGCGATATCGACCCGCCACGCCGCGGCATTCTCGGCGTCGACGAAGTAGGCATGCGCGCCGACCACCGCCCCCAGCTGGGCATGCCGGGCCTGCTCGACCTGGGTGTCGGTGAACAGCATGCGGTTCTTGGCGACCTCGTAGAACGCCTGGCCGACATTGCGCCCCTCGTAGGTGTAGTTCTCCACCGCCACATACTGGCCGTGCAACTGGTGGGCCTTGGCCAGTTCGCTCAGGTGCTGCTCGATGCGATGGCCCGGCACCTGCCATTGGCTCGCGTCTTCCACTATCACCTGGGCGGTCCGGTTGGCGAAGTCGACTTCGCGCACCTCGCCCTGGCCATTGACTACCAGCACCCGGCCGTTCTGCGTCGGGTCGAGTTCGACCGTCACACCGCCGATCTCCAGCCGGTTGCTGGCAAAGCTGATGTGGTCGCTGGCCAGCTGGCTGGTGTCGATGATCCAGCGCGACCGGGTATTGCTCGCCACGCTGTAGCGCACATCCTGCGGCTGGCCTTCGAGCGGGTGGATATCCGGCAGATGGACCTGCGGGTCCGCGGCAACGCTGTTTTCGCTGCTGAGCTTGACCCGTGCGCCCTCGTTGAGGCCGATCAGGTATTCGCCGCCGGCACCCTTGATCTCGTAGCGCAGGTAGCCGCGCAGTTCCTTGGGCAGCTCGGGAACGATCAACTGCCGGTTGCGCGAATCGAGGATCACCTCGACCGGGGTATCGACGTACTCCTGGCGAATCCGCCGGATCGTCTCCTCGCTCGGGAAAATATAGAAGTCATAGTCGAAGCGCCGGTCCTCCTCGAGCCGGCGGATCACGTCGAAACCGGTGTCGTGGCGAGTGGTGGACCCGGGCAGGATCATGTACTCGTAGCTGATGTAGGACTTGGGCGTGCCCGGCAGGATCACCGTCGTGCTGTCGCCGTGCGCCAGCGCCTGGGAAGCCTGCGGGTAGCCGATGCCGCTGCGCACCTCGATCGCCTCGTCGCGCTTGTGGATCATCCGCGGGAAGTCCCCGGCCCAGAAGAAGTAGTTGATCGCCCCGGAACCGGTGGAGCCGTGGTGGGTGCGGTAGATGTACTGGCTGTCGAAGCCGATCTGCTGGTTGCGCAGGTCCAGGCGCTTGACCACCGCGCCGGGCAGCGGCACCAGCACTTTCTTTTCCGCGTCGTAACGGTAGCCATTGCCCTGGTAGGCCTTGTCGAGCGCATCGAAGTAGCGTCCCACCGCCTTGGCGTCTTCGGCCACCGCGCCAAAGGCCTGGGCCAGGGCGGTAAAGCCCACCGCCAGGCCGCCAAGGATTACCCCGGCGCCGCCCAGCACGGCGCCCGCCGTCGATGCCCCCAGCAGGCCGGCACCGACTCCCGCCGCACCGGTGACGAAGCTGGCGGAATCGAAAGCCAGCTGGGTGCCGTACACCGCCTTCTGCACATCGTTGTCGGCGTGGGCCAGTTCATAGGCATCGAGGATCACCATCGCCCCGCCAAACAGTACCCCGGCGCCTTCGTTGACCGTATGGCCCAGGCTCGAGGCAAAGTCCTTGAGCGAGGTTTCGGCGGCCACCACCTCACCGCGCAACGCGGTCTTCACCAGGGCGGTGACCTTGGCCACATCCTGCACGGTGCCATGGGCCATCTGCGCCAGGCCCAGGTAGCTGTGGATCTTCAGGGCGGTGGCCAGGTCCGGCGACACCGTGCCCTGGCTGGCGTCCTTGCGATTGCGGTCGGCGAACCACTGGATCAGCGTCTGCACCGCGAATCCGGCGTTCAAGCCGTCCACCGGCGCCGCTTCGCCGACACCGGCACGGGGCCGTATCTGCCCGTGTTCAAGGCTGAAATGGCGGTTGAGCACGCTCATGTGCTCGTCGACAAAACGCCGGAAGCCGACAAAGGCCTCATCGCCGGTCTCCAGCCAGCGGGTCTGCTCGGGCTGGTCGCGGTTGATGAACTGCACCCGGTAGCCGCCTCCCTGGCGCTCGTCGGTGGTGGCGATGACCGGCATCCACTCGCTGCCCAGCCGGTGTTCCCGGGCCAGGCGAGTGCTGGCGGCCAAGAAACGCTCGCCCCACTGCTCGGCGTCGAAGGTGCTCAGCGCCGTGCCCAGGCGCAGGTCTTCACTGGCCCGCCGGCCGGCGTCGACCACCCGTTCCGCCTCACGCTGCTGACCGATCACCTGCGTCAGTTCCTCGGGCCGGGACAGGTCGGCCACGTTCAAGCCGTTGCCCACCGGCACCTGGGCCATCCTGCCGGTGTCGATCTCGATCAGGTTGAAGGCCGGCGCCGACTGGCTGCCGAACGAACCGTAGTGCGCCGCCAGCTTGCGCGACACCAGGTGCTGCTCCATGGCCTTGGCCAGGCCCTTGCTGCTGTCGAAGGCAAAGATGCCCACGTTCGGGTCATAGAAGTAGTAGCGCTGGCCGCCCCCGGCGGTCACCGTGCTGCCGACCAGCATCGAGTGGTTCTGGGTATTGAGGGCGAACATCGACGTACCGGAAATCTTGGCCAGGCGCGCCACCACGTCGGCCAGCTGGACGCGCCCCACTTCCTTCGAGGCCTGGATGGCGTCGACGTTGGAGTGCAGGCGGATCAGGCTGTTCTTGAGCAGCGTCGAGCTGCCCGCCTGCGGGTCGGCCGAGGCCAGGAACAGCTTCTGTACCAGGCTGTTGACCCCGCGCTCGCCACCGCTGGCCAGGGCCACGGCCATCGCCCGGACCAAGGGATAGCACCGGCCGCCGTAGTGGTCGCCGACCAGCTGCAGGTAGAAATCCTGCGGCGCCAGTTGGCCGTAGACGCTGCCGGCACGCTGGAAGTCTTCGCTGAACACTGCGGTCTGGCGCAGTACCTTGTCGATGTACTCGGCCTGGGCAGCTTGCGTGATGCGTGCGCTCAGGGCCCCACGCTGCAGGGGCGTGAGCTGGCCGTCGAGGAACAGCTGCTTCATCTCCAGGGACGACATCCTGTCGTCGACCGCGGGAATGCCGATGGTCCGGAAATCGCGCATGCCGTCACTGAATGCCGTGCCTCGCGCGCCGCGCTGATAGGCCTCGGCAACGGCATAACGCTCACCCACGCTGCTGGTACGTTCCTCGCCGCCGCCCTGGATGGCGCTATCGTCGGTGCGCACCACCGCCGCGGTCCCGTCCTTGGCCTTGATCTGCTGCCAGAGCCAGGTCTTCTCCACCGAGCCGGCTTCGCGCAGCACCGGGTCGTATTGCGCCCGGTAGTGGTCCTGGGTGAGGTTGATCTGCCTGATCTGCTGATCGATCAGCCCCTTGTCGCTGGCCCCGCGTCGCTCGTCCTGCAAGCGGAAGCGCTTGTCGGTCAGTTGCTGGATATCGGCGCTGACCTTGGCCTGGACCTCTTCGCGCAGCCGGTTCCAGGCGGCGATCGCCGGATGTTCGGGAGAAAACGCGCCCCCGTTGTAGACCCCATCGGCCACCCCCTCGACCGGCACCCCGAACTGGGTCGCGACCTTCTTCAGGTTCTGGTGCACCTGCTCGCGATAGGCGGCGAACGCAGCCCGATTGCGCTCTGTCACCCGAGGGTCGGCGGTCTGGATCTGCAGGGGTTGCGCGCCCTCGCGCAGTTTGGGCCAGACCGTCTGCCCGTCGCGCTGGTATTCCTGGCGCTGGAATACCAGTTGCCACTGGCCGTCGAGGTACTGCATGTAGGCCGCGGCCAGGCCCTCGGCGGTGCCGGCCACCTGGTAATCCTTGTAGTCGACCGCCATCACCACGTTGTCGTACAGCAGCGAGCTGTTGACCCGGCCATCGTGATAGACCCGGAAGGTATTGGCGTCGAGGCTGGTGACCACCAGCGAACAGCCCGACAGGGTCCCAGTGAAGAGGAAACTGCCCGCGGCCGCGTGCTTGGGAATGTCCACGTAGGCCGGCGCGGCATTGGCCTGGTTGGGGCCGTTGTAGCCGAGGAAGTAGGCCGGCACGCTGTCGCCACCGGCCCCTCCCTGGGCGCCTCGCCCGGTGTATTCGAGTTCATACAGGTTCGTGCCGACCTTCACCAATTGCGCATGGCCCTCGGCCGGCAAACGGCCGGACTTGACCAGTGCCTCGGCGCTGAGGGTGTGGGTCTTGGCGAACTGCACAGGGTCGGCGGCGAACTGGTGGATGTCGGCGCTGCCCTGGCGCGGCTCGGCACCGCCACCCAGCGACGCCAGCCCGCTCTTGAGCTGCTGGTCCTGCGCCGCCTGCCCCAGCAGCGCTGGCAACGGGCCGATGCGGGTGAAACGCGGCGGATGGAATTCCTCGGCCGGCGCCAGGCCCTGATTGACCAGCGGCAACACGCGCGCCATCACGCCGTCATACAACTCGCCCTCCAACAGCTGCTGGCGGCCTTCGGCCCGGTAGCGGTCGAACATCTGCAGCAGCTCTGCGCCGATGCTGCCCTCGCCTCGCGGCTCATAGCGCGCAGCGACATACAGGGTCTCGAAGAACGAGTGATAGCCGTTGCGGATCATGAAGGCCGCGTTGGCCATCTGGAACTGCCAGTACTGCTTGACGCTCAGCGGGCCGCCGAACAGCTCCGGCAAGGCATTGCTGACGGTCTGGGTGGTCCCGGAAATCCCGCCCACGAACGGCGTGTCCAAATCGTTCATGTAGCGTGTGGCTTCATTGCCGGGATCGGGCCGGAACTGGTTGTAGCTGCGGTACTTGTCGTCCTCGATCCGGTACACCGCATCGCCCTCGGCCTGAGCCTGCCCCGGGTGCGTATTGAGGATCAGGTAAGGGTCGGGACGGTTCAGCCGGTTGTTGATCATCACCTTGTCGGCCGCGCCCTGGGGCGCCAGAGCGGCATGCGGGTTGACCGGTACCGCGGCCTTGGACAGGCTGTCGGCCACCGGGCGCAGCGCGTGGAACAGCGCCTGCTTGCGCAGGCTGCGACCGGCATCGCTCGCCAGCAGCGCCGCGACGGTCGGGCGCAGTGCCGCGTCGCCGCCTTGCAGGCTGTCGGCGCCGCGCAGCAACAGGTTGAACAGCTTGTCGTCCAGGGAGCGCTCGACCGCGACCTGATCGAACACCGGCACGTTCGGATTGTTCGGGTGCTGCGCCGCTTTGGCGGCGGCGACCCGCTGGTGTTCCGCGTCGATCGCCTGGGCGCGCCACGGTTCGTACGCCGGCGCCAGGAGCAACTTGGCCTGGGCGATGTCGCTCTGCACGTAGCCGCCGTTGAGGGCCCTGGCCAGCGCCGGTTCGTTCGCCAGGCGGTTCGCCAGGTCGAACAGCAGCGCATCGTTATCGTGGCTCTGCCAGGCCGATGCAGCGAAGGCCTGCTCCCACAGCACCTTGTTCAGGTTGTTGCCCTTGATGTCGCGCAGGCTGCTGCGGCTGTGTTCCGGCACCAGGACCCCGGCCGGGGTGATGTGGTTGCGCTCGAGCAAGCGCGCCAGTTGCTGCATGAAGGTGTCGCGCTCGCTGTCGGTCTTGAACAGCCGGCGGGCCTTGTCCCCGCCTTCGCGCAGCTGTTCCAGCTTGTCGAAGAACGCCGCGCTGTACTGGTACAGGGCCTTGGTCTGCACCCGGCTCAAATGGCTGCTGCTGACCTTGTCGCCATCGACGGTCATCACGGCGAAAGGCGTGGCGGAGCGGAACTCCTTGCCCTCGGGCATTTCCAGCAGGTACTGGCGCTCGGCGAAGCCCACCGAGCGCTCCAGCTCATGAATATCGACGAAGAGCCCGTCGCGGTCCGGGTGGTAGCTGTTGCGGTGAAAGTCCTCCAGGCCGATGGTCTGGAAGCTGGCGATATCCGCGTTCTGGTTGATCAGGTCGCTGAGCGCACCGGCCAGCGGCACTTCGCGCGGGGCCGTGGTGGTCGGCGCCTGGCCGGAAACCTGGATACCGACCTGGTTCGGCACCTTGCGATCGACGTTGGTCAGCAGCAGTTTGTGGCCGTTACCCAGCACCTGGGCCTTGAAGCCTTCGCGCAGGGTGCTTTCCGAGACCAGGTGGTGAGCGAAGTACTGCTCGACGAAGGCGGTCTTGACCAGTACCGAGCGGATGGGGGCGAAAGTCGGCGAACGCGAGGATGGCGGCTCGCTCTTGAGCCGGTACTGCTGCTGCCAGGCCAGGGAGCGGGCGGCGGTGCCGAAGAAGAAATTCAGCACCCCGTCGGTGGGCACCACCAGCCGGCCGTTCTCCAGGAAGAAATCCTTGAAGCGTCCGTCGGTGCTGGCATTGACCAGCGCCACGTTCATGCGGATATAGCCGGGGCGCTCCTCCATCATCAGCAGCGAAATGTTCACCGGCAATTCGTCGGAAGCCCGCGGCGGCTTGGCCAGCGCCGCACGGGCAGCGCCCTCCTGCGCGGCGGGCGCCTTGAGCAGGCTGTCGTAGCGAGCGCTGACCTCCTTGTAGGCCTGCAGCTCGGAGAACAGGGTCACGTAGGACTGGGTGAAGGTGGAGTCGGCGACCTGCAGGCTCAATTGCCGTTCCAGGCGCTCGACCCGCGCCTTGAGTTCTTTCTGCTTGACCGATGTCCCGTCTTTGAGGCCCTGGGCTTCCAGCAACCTGAGGGCCTTGTTCCAGGTGCTGTCGTAGTGGGTGATGGCGGTCTGCTGCCGGCTGTAGAGCAGGATGTCGCGGTCCAGCTGCTGCTTGTAGGCGCTGGTCGCCGGGGTGTCGGCGATGCTGTTCATCTGTTTGCGGCGCTGCTTGAGCACCTGCAGCTGGTCGCCGACCGAGACGGGGTTGTCCTGCATCTGGAAGTGCTGCGCGGCCAGCACGCTGAGGGTGCTCTGCTGCATGTCGAGCAGGCGCTCGCCGACCTGCCTGACGTATTCGGCGCGTTCGCCGGAGGTCATGTGGAACCATTCGGTCTGCCTGCCCGACCCTTCGATCCGCTGGTTGATCAGGGTATTGAGCAGGCGCGTGAAGTCCTTGGACATGAAAGCCATTGCGGTGATCCTTTGTCTGTTTTGAGCGAGGCCCTTCGCGTTGCGAAAGGCCGCCTGGCGATACGGATATCGGGGATGGGGAGGCCTGGCTGGTTCGTGTGTACTCCTGCCGTCGGTGGGTCAATCCTTCATCTGCAGGGCCCACTGCCGGGCGTACAGCCCGTCCAGGGCGAGCAGCTGTTCATGGCTGCCCTGCTCGAGCACCTGGCCGCGGTCGATGACCAGGATCCGGTCGGCGTGGCGCAGGGTATTGAGACGGTGGGCGATGCTGATCACCGTGCGGCCCTGCGTGATGCCTTGCAGGTTGGCCATCACCGCCGCTTCCGACTCGTAGTCCAGGGCGCTGGTAGCCTCGTCCAGCAGCAGGATCCCGGGGTTGGTCAGCAGCGCCCGGGCCAGGGCGATGCGCTGGCGCTGGCCGCCGGACAGCTGGCCGCCGCGCTCGCCGACCTGGGTCTCATAGCCCTCGGCCAGGGCTTCGATGAAGCCCGCCGCCCCGGCCAGGCTGGCGGCGTGGCGCACTTCGGCGGCGCTGGCCTGGGGCCGGCACAGGCGGATGTTGTCGGCGACGCTGCCGGCGAACAGCACGCTTTCCTGCAGCACCACGCTCATGTTGCGGCGCAGCGCCACCGGGTCGGCGATGGCCAGGTCGATACCGTCCACCAGTACCCGCCCATGCTGGGGGATGTAGAGGCGTTGCAGCAGGCGGGTCAGGGTCGACTTGCCGGAGCCGGAAGGCCCGGTGATGCCGACGAACTCGCCCGGGCGGATCTCCAGGTCGAGGTTGCGCAAGATCTCCTGGCCGTCTTCCTCGTAGCGAAAGCGCACGCCCTGGAAACTCACGCCGCCCTGCAACGCGGGCACCGAAGCCAGCCCACCGCTGCCGCTCTCGCACTCGGTATCGAGAATGTCGCCCAGCCGGCGCAGGGAAATCAGCGTGTGCTGGAAGTCCTGCCAGACCTGGGCCAGGCGCAGGATCGGCTCCACCACATGCCCGGCCAGCATGTTGAAGGCCACCAGCTGGCCGGGGCTCAACTGACCGTCCAGCACCAGCATCACGCCCCACCACAGCAGCAGCGCGGCCGTCAGTTTCTGGATCACGCCGATGCCCTGCCCGGCCCAGATCCCGACGATGCGGGTGTGGAAAGCCGCCCGCACATAGGCCGCCAGTTGCCGTTGCCACTGCTGCTGGAAGCCGCTTTCGACGGCCCCGGTCTTGATCGTCTCGATGCCGGTCACGGCCTCGGTGAGAAAGGCCGTGTTGGCCGCGTTCAACTCGTATTCGCGCAGGGCCCGGCTGCGCAGCAAGGGCCCGACGCAAAGCCAGAAGACGAAGTACAGGGCCAGGGAGCCGACCACGACCCAGGTCAGCAGCGGCGCGTAGGCATACATCACGGCAATGAACAGCCCGCAGAACGCCAGGTCCAGCACCAGGGTCAGCGCCGAGCCGGTGAGGAACTGGCGGATCTGCTGCATCTCGCCGACCCGGGCGATGATCTCGCCGGTCTGGCGCTGCTGGAAGTACCCCAGCGGCAACCGGATCAGGTGCTGGTACAGCCGGGCGGAGAGCTCGGCGTTGACCTTGCTCGCCAGGTGGCTGAACAGCCAGGAACGCAGGAAGCCGAACAAGGGCTCGAACAGCGCCAGGGCCAGCATCGCCATGCCCAGCACTTGCAGGCTCGACAGGCCACGGCTGACCAGGACCCGGTCGATGACGTTCTCGAACAACAGCGGCGTCACCAGCGCCACCAGTTGCAGCATCAGCGACACCAGCAGCACGCTGCGAAACTGCCGCGCGTGCTTGAGGATCGACGGCAGGAACCAGCCGATGCCGAAACCCGCGCGCTGGAGCCCGGCATGCCGCTCCGCCAGCAGCAGGACCTGGCCCTGCCAGAGTTGCACCAGCTCGTTGCGGGACAGGTCCTCGCAGACGCCCTGCAGGGGCCAGAACAACCGGACCCGGTCGCCTTCCACCGCGTCCAGCACGGCCCAGCCGCGGCGGGTTTCCAGCAAGGCCGGCAGCGGCAGATGCTGCAATCGCTGCGCCTGGCTGTGCACGGCCCGCGCGCGCAGGCCGATCCAGCCGGCGCAGCGCCGCAGGTCGAGGCTGTCGGCCAGGCCTTCGACTCGCCCCAGGCGGTGCTCCAGTTGCGCCGCGCTGACGCTCAGGTCGAACCGCCGAGCGGCCCAGGCCAGCGCATGCAGGCCAGTATCGAACAGGGTGGGGGATTCGGCCTCGGGATTGAACGCATTACTCATGCTCAACGCTCCCGCAACGCTTCGGACTGATACTCGCGGATCGGCCCCAAGAGGTAATTGATCACCCGCCGTTCGCCGGTGCGGATCTCGCCGGTCACGCTCATGCCGGCCTGCAACGGCATCCAGCCGCCCCCCGCGGCAATCGCAGCGCGCTCCAGGCGGATCCGGGTGGGAAACACCAGGCCCAGTTGCTCGTCCTTGATGGCGTCGCCGGAAACGTGGGCAACCGTACCGCGCAGGGTGCCGTAGCGGGTGTAGGGAAAGGCGTCGACCTTGAGCTCCACCGGCTGGCCGGCCCTGACGAAACCGACGTCCTTGTTCAGCACCATGACCTCGGCGTCCAGCTCGGCGCCCTCGGGCACTATCACCATCAGTTGCTGCGCCGGCTGCACCGCGCCACCCAGGGTGTGCACCGCCAGTTGCTGGACCACGCCGTCCACCGGCGCCAGCAGGGTTTGCAGGCGCTGGCGATCGCGTCCGCGGATCAGTTGCTGTTCGAGCACGGCGATATCCTGGCGAGCGCGGTTGAGTACTTCGTGCTGCTCGCGCCGGGTCCTGGCCAGGAAACCGTCGCGCTGTTCCCGGCGGTTGCGGGCCTGGGCCTTGAGCACTTGCAGTTCGGCGTGCTGCTGGGCCAGCGAGCGCTCGACCTCCAGTTGTTCCTTTTCCTGCTCCAGCAGCTCGACTCGGGGCAACAGCTGCTCGGCCGCCATCGCCCGGCGCGCATCGAGGCGACGACGGACATTGCCGGCCAGCTTGCCTAGGGCGGCGATCTCGCTGTTGCGGGCCTGCTGGCTGGCCTGGTTGATGGCGATCTCGGCATCGAGGCTGTCCAGGTTGGCGCTGATCTCCTTCCAGGTGCTCGCCAGTTGCTCGCGGGCTTGCAGCATCTGCTCGGGTTCCAGCCCGGGGGGTGCCTGGTAGCTGTGCAGCGGGTCGGCGCTCAACAGCGCCTCGGCCTGGGCCAGTTCCAGGCGCTTGAATGCCAGCTGGGCGCGCAGTTCGCTCAGCTCGGCGTCGATGCCGATCGGGTTCAGCGCCACCAGCGCTTCCCCGGCCCGGACCCGTTGCCCGTCGCGGACATGGATCGCCCGCACCTCTCCCGCCTCGTGCGCCTGGATCACCTTGGTGTAGCTGGAGACCATGAGCCGCCCGGCGGCACTGGCATGAATGTCGAGGAAGCCGAGGATCGCCCAGCCCAGCGCCAGCAGGATCGACAGCACCAGCAGCAGCGCCGTGCCACGCGCCCAGGGCGCAGGTGGGCGCTCGACGATTTCCAGGTAGCCGGGTTGGAATTCGTACTCGTCGCGGGTACGCCCCAGCAGCGCCGGAGCCCCGCGCAACCCGTGCCAGCCGCGCCGCAGCCAGGCCGGCAAGCCGACGCGCCTCATTGCTCGTCCTCCTTGCGCAGCGCCTGCTGCAACGCCCACAGCCGTGCATAGCAACCGCCTTGCGCGAGCAATTGCGAGTGGCTGCCCGATTCGCTGATACGTCCCTGCTCCAGGGCAATGATGCGCTGGCAATGCCGCACCGCCGACAGCCGATGGGCGATAACGATCACCGTGCGTCCTTCGGCGATGCGCGCCATGTTGTCCTGGATCAGCGCCTGGGACTCGTCGTCCAGGGCGCTGGTGGCCTCGTCGAAGATCAGGATCCGCGGGTCGCCCATCAGCGCCCGGGCGATCGCGATGCGTTGCCGCTGGCCGCCGGACAGCGAACTGCCGGCTTCGGCCAGCACCGTGTCGTAGCCACGCGGCAGGCGCAGGATGAAATCGTGGGCGCCGGCCAGGCGCGCGGCGGCGATCACGTTTTCCAGGGACGCGGTCGGCTGGCGCAGGGCGATGTTGTGCCGCACGCTGCGGTTGAACAGGTAGTTCTCTTGCAGCACCACGCCGATCTGGCTGCGCAGCCAGGCCGGCGGCAGCTGCTGCAGGGGCATGCCATCGATCAGGATGCGCCCGGCATCGGGGGTGTAGAGTTTTTGCAGCAAGCGGGTCAGCGTGCTCTTGCCGGACCCGGACGGCCCGACGATGCCCAGGGTCTGCCCGGCGGCGATATGCAGGTCCAGGCCGCGCAGGACCAGCTCGAGTTCGGGGCGGTAACGGAACGCGACCTGCTCGACGCGCACCTCGCCGCGCAGTGCCTGGGCCGGCGACCGATCGTCCGCAGCCTGCTCGACCGGCAGGTTGAGCATGTCGCCCAGCTTGTCCACCGACACCCGTACCCGCACGAACTGCTGCCAGACCTCGATCAGCTTGGCCACCGGCTGGCTGACGTGGGACAGCATCATGTTGAAGGCGATCAGTTGGCCGATGGTCATCTGCAGCTCGATCACCTTGCTCGCGCCCCAGCAGATCACCACCACCGCCGTGACTTTCTGCAGCAGCATCACCCATTGGCTGATGGCGCTGCCCAGGGTCTGGCTGGCGAAACCGGCCTCGACCATCTCCGCCGTCTGCGCCTCCCAGCGCCGCTGCATGCGCGGCTCCACGGCCAGGCTCTTGATGGTTTCGGTGCTGCTCACGGTTTCGTTGAGGAACGCGGTGTTGCGCGCGGCACTGTAGAACTGGCGCTCGATGCGTCGCTCCAGCGGGCCGCTGCTGGCCCAGGCCAGCAAGGCGTACAGCGGCAGGGTCAGCAGCACCAACAGCGTCAGCGGCCAGGAGATCCAGGCCATCACGGCAAAGAACACCAGGGTGAAGGCCACGTCGACACACAGGGTCAGCAGCGAGCCGGTGAGGAATTCGCGGATGCTGTCCAGCTCCTGCACCCGGGTGATGATCGCGCCCACCTGGCGCTGCTTGAAGTACAGCAACGGCAAGCCAAGCAGATGACGGAACAGCTTGACCCCCAAGCCGACATCGATGCGATTGGCGGTATGCGCCGCGAGGTATTCGCGCAGGCCCTTGAGCAACACCTCGAACAGGCCGACGGCGACCAGGGTCATCACCAGGACATCCAGGGTCGACAGCGCCCGATGCACCATGACCTTATCCATCACTGCCTGGAAGAACAGCGGGGTCGCCAGGGCCAGGACCTGCAACAGCAACGAGCACAGCAGCACCTCGCCGAGGATGCGCCGATGCCGCAACAGCTCCGGCACGAACCACGACAGGTCGAAACGCAGGCCACCCTGGCGCAGGCGGATCACCTCCCCGGACCACTGCTCGGCCAGTTGCGCGCGATCGAGCACTTCAGGGCTGTGCACGGCAGGTCGTTGCACCAGCGCCTGGGCGTCGGACAGCCGGGCCAGCAGGAGAAAGGCGCCGCTGCGGTCGCGCCAGACCAGGGGCAGCATCTTCGGTGTCAGCCGGGCCAGGGCCAGGCGTTCACAGCGCAGGTCGGCATCGGCGGCCTGGGCGTAAGCCTTAACTGCCCGGCGCAAGTCGCGCTCGTCGCCGGGGTCCGCGGCATCCGGGGCGCGCTCTCGGGTCAGTTGCAGCAATAGTTGGCAACAGGCCAGCGCGGAGTGAATCGCCGCCGTGGCCGACAGCGGCGCCATGGCGGGACACTCGGTCGGGGCTGGCCGCGAGGGTATTGCGGGAATGACTGACATAGACCGCTCGTTTCAGGACCCTCGCTGCAAGAACCAGGGCGCGTGGAGACACGAGGCCAGTCTGCGACAGCCGTACGGGAATGATAATCAGCCGCAGTATTGAAAGCTTTTAAGCAAAACTTAATCAGTCACTCTTGCCGCCCAGCGGCCATACGCCAGGCAAAAAAAAGCCGGACTCGCGTCCGGCTTTTTTCCCTTGTCTGCTGCGTCAGTCGGCGTCCAGCCGTTGTAGCAGCACGCGTGTCACCCGGCGCTCTTCCACCGTCAGCACTTTCAGGCTCCAGCCTTCCCAGACCAGTTGGTCGCCGATCACCGGCAAGCGGTCCAGCAGGCTCATCACCAGCCCGGCGAGGGTCTGGTAATCGTCGCTCGGCTCGGCGTGGAAGCCGGTGCGCTGGCGGATCTGCGTCAGGTTCAGGGCGCCGCTGACGGTGAAACCGCCCTGCTCTTCGACAATGTCAGGACCTTCGATTTCGCTGGCGTCGGGCAGCTCGCCGGCGATCGATTCGAGGATGTCGGTCATCGTCAGCACGCCGACGAAGTCGCCGAATTCGTTGATCACGAAGGCGATGTGGGTCGAGGCCTGGCGCATCTGCTCCAGGGCGTTGAGGATCGAGAAGCTGTCCAGCAGGTTGAGGGTGGTACGCGCCAGGTGCGCCAGGTTCGGCTCGTGGCCGGCCAGGTATTCCTTGAGCAACTCCTTCTTGTGCACGAAGCCCAGCGGCTCTTCCACCGCGCCGTCGCGAATCAGCGGCAGGCGCGAATAGGACGAATGCATCAGCTTGGCGCGGATGGTCTCGGCATCGTCGTTCAGGTCGATGGCGTCGACGTCGGCGCGCACCGTCATCAAGGTGCGGATCGGCCGTTCGGCCAACTGCAGCACGCCACTGATCATCACCCGCTCGCGGCGGTCGAACAGCTCGGCGCTCGGCGCCTCGCCATTGTCCAGCAGGTCGGCGATCTCCTCGCCCACTTCCTCCACCTCCAGGCGGCGGCCGCCCAGCAGGCGCAGCACCGCATGGGCCGTGCGCTCGCGCATCGGCCGCAGGCCCTGCATGGACTTCTTGCGCCGGGCCCGGGCGATCTGGTTGAACAGCTCGATCAGGATCGAGAAACCGATGGCCGCGTACAGGTAGCCTTTAGGGATGTGGAAGCCCAGGCCTTCGGCGGTCAGGGCAAAACCGATCATCATCAAGAAGCCCAGGCACAGCATGATCACCGTCGGGTGGGCGTTGACGAAGCGGGTCAGCGGCTTGCTGGCGACGATCATCAGGCCGATGGAAATGATCACCGCGATCATCATCACCGCCAGTTCGTCGACCATGCCCACGGCGGTGATCACCGCATCCAGGGAGAACACCGCGTCGAGCACCACGATCTGCGCGACGATCGGCCAGAACAGCGCGTAGGCGGCATTGCCGGTGCGCTGGCTGACGTGGCCCTCGAGGCGTTCGTGCAGCTCCATGGTGGCCTTGAACAGCAGGAACACACCGCCGAACAGCATGATCAGGTCACGGCCGGAGAAGCTCTTGCCGAACAATTCGAACAGCGGCTCGGTCAGGGTCACCAGCCAGGAAATGCTCGCCAGCAGGCCCAGGCGCATGATCAGCGCCAACGACAGACCGATGATGCGCGCCCGGTCTCGTTGATGCGGCGGCAGCTTGTCCGCGAGGATCGCGATGAACACCAGGTTGTCGATGCCCAGCACCAGCTCCAGCACGATCAGGGTCAACAGGCCAAGCCAGGCCGTGGGATCCATTATCCATTCCATAAAACGACTCTATCTCTCCAGTGAATTCAAACGGCCAGGCACGGCAAGGCGAGGCGACGTGGCCTTTGGACCGCGAACGAGGACCAACGCGCAACAGACGCGACAAGCGGCGGCGAGCAGTGGAAAACAGGAAGTGCGGCGCCAGGGCCGTGCCTCATGACAGGTGCAGGGCACCCTGAGGCGAATCGAGGGGGGAAAGGCTGTGGTGACCCGGGATAAGGACGACCGGGAGGCTCCAAGAGGGTGTTCATGCAAGTCCTGTGAGGAAAAACGGACTTGAATCCTACAACCTCAAGGGAAATTTCCTATCGGGAATTTATTTCAAGATCTTATCGGGCCCTTAATGCGGCCAGCGCCGGCTGCCTCGCTCCCCGTCCACCCGCCGACAGCCTGGGGCCTGCAAGCCACTCTATTGCCTCTCGCCGCGAGATTGCTTGCTGACTTGCTCGATATACCGCGCCACCGCCGGCGCCTTTTCGAAACGACGATGGATCAGCGACAGCCAGGACGCCGCCGCGCTGCCTTGCACGGGCCGGTACAGCACATTGGGCAGGCCCACATGCCCGACCACCGACTCCGGCACCAGCGCCACGCCCTGTCCCAGGGACACCAGGGCCAGCACCGCCACCAGGCCGCCGGGTTGCGGCCCCAGTTTCGGCGCATAGCCCCCCTCCGCAGCGACCTGCAGGGTGCCGCTGATCTGCTCCGGCAGGATGAAACACTCGTCGCGCAGGTGCACCGGGGCAATTTCCGGCAGGCGGCACAGCCAGGACTGCGCCGGCAGCGCCAGGACGAACCCCTCGGCGTCCAGGCGGATGGCCTCGACCCCTTCGGGCAGGGTCATGGGCGAGCGGATGTAACCGATGTCGAATCGCCCTTCGGCCACCGCCGCGGGCAAGGTCGCCATGGGGTGTTCGCGCACGTTCAGGCTGACGTCCGGGCAGTGCTGGCTGAAGCGCTGCACCTGCTTCTGCAACAGCCCCGAATACACCGCCGAAGCGACATAACCCAGTTCGATATGGCCGATCTCGCCCCGCCCGGCCCGCTGGGCACTGCGCTGGGCGAATTCGAACTGACGCACCGTGGCCTCGGCCTCGAGCATCAGCGCCGCGCCCGCCTCGGTCAGGCTGACTTCGCGCTGCTGGCGCACGAACAGACGAGTGCCCAGCGCCTGCTCCATGTCCTGGATCTGCCGGCTCAGGGTCGGCGGTGCAATTCCCAACTGCTCGGCGGCGCGGGTGAAATTGCGCTGCCGGGCCACGGCCAGAAAATAACGAAAATGGCGGATTTCCATGGGTTCGCTCGCTCGTGACTCCTGTGTTAGCTCAAAGGTAATGAAGTGCCCCGACTCGCCTAACAATCTGCGCAAAAGCTGGGGCTAAGCTGGCCGTACCTTCACAGTAGAGAGAGCGAGCCATGTCGGTCAAACCCCTGATTCTGGCACTGATCACCAGCTGCGCGATCCCCGGCGCCTTCGCCGCGGATAAAAGCGCCGGCGTTGCGCAAAAGGCAATCCTTGACCTGGGCACCGCCCAGCAACTGCTCAAGGCCGCCCAGGAAACCGCCGCGGCCAGGGGCTGGCCCTGCGCCGTGGCGATAGTCGACGACGGCGGCTGGCCGATCCTCACCGCCCGCATGGACGGCGCGCCGGTGGTGTCCGGCATCGAGCTGGCCCAGGGCAAGGCGCGGACTTCGGCCTTGTTCAAGCGTCCTTCCGGCGACCTGGAAAACGCCATCAACGGCGGGCGCCAGGCGGCCATCACCTCGGGCCTGCTGATGATGAAAGGCGCGCAGCCGGTGCGGGTCGATGGCCAGGTGGTCGGCGCCATCGGGGTCAGCGCCGACACCCCGGCCCACGACGACGAAATCGCCCAGGCGGCGCTCGCCACCCTGGGCCCACGCTCATGAGGCCAGCCAGCCCGCGCCAGACGCTGCTCACCGCGTCCGGCGTGTGCTCGCTGATCGTACTCGACACCAACATCGTCGCGGTGACCCTGCCGAGCATCGCCCGCGACCTGGGGGCCAACTTCGCCGATATCGAGTGGGTGGTCAGCGCCTACATGCTGGCGTTCGCCGCCCTGCTGCTGCCGGCCGGCAGCCTGGCCGACCGCTTCGGGCGCAAGCGCACCCTGCTCTGCGGCCTCGGGCTGTTCATCCTCGCCTCCCTGGGCTGTGGCGCCGCGCCCAACGTGCTATTGCTGGATATCGCCCGGGCCATCAAGGGCGTCGGCGCGGCGTTGCTGCTGACCTCGGCCCTCGCCACCATCGGCCATACCTTCCATGACGAGGTCGAACGGGCCAAAGCCTGGGCGTTCTGGGGAGCGTGCATGGGCGTGGCGATGACCGCCGCGCCGACCCTCGGCGGCCTGATTACCGAATTCGTCGGCTGGCGCTGGATCTTCTACCTCAACCTGCCGGTGGGCGGGTGGCTGGTGCTGATGGTACTGCGCACGATCCCCGAGTCGCGCGATACCCAGGCCGCGCGCCTGGATCCCTGGGGCAGCCTGGCCTTCAGCGCCAGCCTGCTGTGCCTGATCTGGGGCCTGATCGAGGCCAACCGCATCGGCTGGGGCCACCCCCTGACCTCCGCCCGGCTGCTCGGCGGCGTGGCCCTGCTGGGGCTGTTCGTCTTGATCGAGCGGCTGCAACGGCGGCCCATGGTCGACCTGCAGTTGTTCCGCCACCCACGGTTCATCGGCGCGCTGCTGGGGATGTTCGCCTACGCCGGCTGCGCCCAGGTGATGATGACGCTGCTGCCCTTCTATTTGCAGAACGGCCTGGGGTTCTCGGCCATTGCGTCCGGGCTGGGCATGCTGCCGTTCGCCGTGACCATGCTGGTCTGCCCGCGCCTCGGGGTCGGCCTGGCATCGCGTTTTGCCCCCGCCACCCTGATGGCCGCCGGCCTGACGCTGGTCGGTAGCGGCAACCTGCTGGCGGCCTGGGCGGTCCATGCGGGCGGCTACCCGGGCTTCGCCCTGGCGATCGCGGTGACCGGCGCCGGTGCCGGCCTGCTCAATGGCGACACGCAGAAAAACATCATGGCCTGTGTCCCCCGCGACCGCGCCGGCATGGCCTCGGGCCTGAGCACCACCATGCGCTTCAGCGCCATCATGCTGGCCATCGGCGTATTCGGCGCGCTGCTCGGCAGCCATACCCAGCAACGCCTGCACGCCAGCCTCAGTGACGCCGCAGCCCCCTGGCTCGACCAGGCCCCGGCCCTGGCCTCGCGAGTGGTGGCCGGCGATATGCTCGCCGCCCTGGCGCTGCTACCCGACGCCGCGCGGCCAATCGTAGAACCGCTGGCGCGCCAGGCCTTCGTCGACGGTTTCGGCGTGGTGCTGTGGGCCGCCGGCCTCCTCGCCCTGATCGCCGCCCTGACGGTCGGCACGCTGATGCGCAAGCCGCTTCCGCGCCCGACGGGGGCCATGCTGGGAATGGAATGACGCCGACCACTGCACAACCGGGTGCGGCCCCCTGGCACAAACCGCCGTATCCATTATTCATGACCGACGAGTTCTGTTATTACCCACACAAACTGAGGGTTATTTGGATAATCGCTGATTATCACGGGACGCATTCGCCCTATTAAGGGGCATCGATAAACTTCACCAATAGAAATATCCGGCGTTGCACGAAGAAACAGCGAAAGGCAAAGATTAATTATGTCGGTTTGATTAAATTCGTATGTTTATCCTCCCGAGCATTGCTGTAATATTCGTGCGCTTAACGTTCTTACTTCGTTCATGGCCATTCGCCTGCAAGGCTGGAAGTTACGTTAAACAGGCGCTCGGCATCGGACAGTCACTTCCTGGCATATTCCGGGGAGTGCTCGCTCCACCTCTCGCGCAGGAAAACGCCCCCTTCTTCATGGTTTTTTCTGGCGACGAGTATCGATGCCCGCCCATCGGCAAGGAGCCTCGTCACTGGGGGCGGCCTCTCCATGTACAGCTCTTGGGGTTCAGTGCATGGGAGGTGAGGATTCACATGAATTAGAGGTGTGCTGATTTTGAATATTGTTCCCCGGCCTCAGATGAATGCTGACGCGGACGAAATCGATCTGTTTGCGTTGTTCCAATCCGTTTGGCAGCAAAAGAAGCTGGTCATTGGTTGTACCGTCGCAGTGACGCTGGCGGGCCTGGCTTATGGATTGTTCGCGCCCCGCGTATATGAAGTCAGCAGTGTATTGCGCCCCGCCGCGCTGAATGAACTCGACGCCCTCAATCGCTCGGAAGTCTACAAGCTGCCGCCTGCCGATGCGCTGGCCAAGGTGGGCGCCGCGCTTGAATCCTACGAGACGCGCCTGGAGTTCTTCCGTTCGCACCAGGACCTGTTCCAGGCGTTCAAGCGGCCGGGACAGACCCTCGAACAAAGTTTCGAGGACTTCAACCGCGACTCGATCAAGCTGATCCTGCCGGACCCCAAACAAGCCAGCGCCCTGAGCAGCTATATCAGGCTGGAAATGCAGTATCCCAAGGACATCGACGGCGTAGCGATCCTCAACGGCTTCGTCGATTACGCCATCGACGCCGAACGCGATCGCATCGGCGCCGACCTCAAGGTCATCGTCAACAACCGGCTCAACGAGCTCAAAGGCAAGATCGCCGCGGCGCGCTCCAACTACGAAACCGACAAGGAATCGAAAATCGCGACCTTGCTCGAGAGCGACAACATTCGCCGCGCGCAACTCGAAGACGAACTCAAGGGCTTGCGCCTGCAGTTGAAAGAACAGCGCAAGGACCGCCTGGCCGAACTGGCCGAGGCGATCTCCATCGCCAAGTCGATGGGTATCCGTACCCCGACCACGCCATCCTCGATGTCCGACGCCTCGCGCGCCGGTTCGACCCAGGTCATACGCACCGAAGTCACCAATCAGGATATTCCGCTGTACTTCATGGGTTACGAAACCCTCGAGGCCGAGCGTGCGGCCTTGCAGAAACGCACCACCGACGACTTCACTGAAAAGCGCATCGCCGAGATCGGCAAGGAACTGCAGATGCTGCAGGTCAACCGTCAGGTACAGGAGCTGAACAAGCGTTCCAACGAGGATATTTTCCTGAAGGACGTCTTTCCGCTGCGTGCTGAAGTGGCCCGCCTGCGTAACCTGAATATCGATATGGACCGGTTGAAGCTGGTGACCATCGATCGCAAGGCTTTGCAGCCGGTCAAACCGATCAAGCCCAGAACAGCGTTGATCACAGCGGTGTCCTTTGTGCTGGGCATGATGCTGGGGGTGATCATTGCCCTGCTTCGCCATTTGATCCGCTCTCCCAGGGCCGATCAGGACCAGCTACAGGCAACCCCAGTGCTGCTGGACCAGTCCGGCAAGGTACGCGGCAAAGGCGAAGACACGCCGTCATAAGCCGTTCGGCCTGTGACCTGTAACACCCCTTGGGCGACCCGCAACGGTCGCCCAAGTCATTTTCGGCCCCTGTAAACGCAGGCCGCGCGCCTCAAACGCCACCAGCAATTGGCGGGAGTTGTTCCAGGCTGAACCCGGCCTGCTGCCCGATCGGTCGTACCTGACTCGGCGTCCCCACCCAAACACAGGCCATGAACCGATAATCGCCAGTTCGTGGGAATCATCGGCGCTCGGCGGAGGTCCTTTCTTGATCGGAAGGACATCTCACACCGACAGCTGGAGAACTCCATGGCGAAAATCACGATTGCCCAGCAACTGGCGACCACCCTCGAGCAGGCCGGGGTCCGGCGTATCTGGGGGCTGACCGGCGATAGCCTGAACGGACTGAGCGACGCGCTGCGCAAGATGGACAGCATTCGCTGGATGCATGTGCGACACGAGGAAGTGGCGGCCTTCGCCGCCGGGGCCGATGCCGCGGCCACTGGCGAGCTGGCGGTCTGCGCCGGCAGCTGCGGGCCGGGCAACCTGCACCTGATCAACGGGTTGTTCGACTGCCACCGCAACCATGTGCCGGTGCTGGCGATCGCCGCGCAGATCCCCTCCTCGGAAATCGGCCTGGGCTACTTCCAGGAAACCCACCCGCAGGAACTGTTCAAGGAGTGCAGCCACTTCGTCGAACTGGTGAGCAACCCGGCGCAGATGCCCCAGGTGCTGCACCGAGCCATGCGCGCCGCGCTGCTCAAGCGCGGTGTGGCGGTGGTGGTGGTTCCCGGTGACGTGGCCTTGCAGGAAGTCGAGGACGACCTCAAGCCGTGGCCCGCCCTGGCGGCGCCGCGCACCTTGCCCGCGCCCCATGACCTCGACCAGTTGGTGCGGCTGCTGAGCCATGGCAAGGCGGTCACCCTGCTGTGCGGCAGTGGCTGCGCCGGTGCCCATGACCAGGTGGTGGCCCTGGCCGATGCCCTGGGCGCCCCCGTGGTGCATGCGCTGCGGGGCAAGGAGCACCTGGAATGGGACAACCCTTTCGATGTCGGCATGACCGGGCTGATCGGCTTCAGTTCGGGTTATCACGCGATGCTCAACTGCGACACCCTGGTGATGCTCGGCACCGACTTCCCCTACCGCCAGTTCTACCCCGGCCAGGCGACCGTGGTGCAGATCGACCGCAACCCGGAGGCCCTGGGCCGGCGGGTGCCCCTGGACCTGGGCATCGCCGCAGACGTCGGCGAGACCCTCGCCGCCCTGTTGCCGCGCCTGCCCTACAACGGCGACCGGCGGTTCCTCGAGGAATCCCTCGAACATTACCGCAAGGCCCGCCAGGGCCTGGACGACCTGGCCCGGCCCGCGGCCGACGACCGGCCGATCCATCCGCAGTACCTCACCCGCCTGCTCAGCGAGTTGGCGGACGACGACGCGATCTTCACCGCCGATGTCGGCACCCCGACCGTCTGGGCCGCGCGCTACCTGAAAATGAACGGCCGACGCCGTCTGCTCGGCTCGTTCAACCATGGCTCGATGGCCAACGCCATGCCCCAGGCCATGGGCGCCCAGGCGGCCTTCCCCGATCGCCAGGTGATTTCGCTGTCGGGCGACGGCGGTTTCAGCATGCTCCTGGGGGACTTCATTTCCCTGGCGCAACTAAGGCTGCCGGTGAAAATCATCGTCTACGACAACGCGTCCCTGGGCTTCGTCGCCATGGAGATGAAAGCCAGCGGTTACCTGGACACCGGCACCGACCTGCACAACCCGGATTTCGCCGCGATGGCCAACGCGATGGGCATCCTTGGCATCCGGGTCGAGCAGTCCAATGCCCTGGAGGGCGCCTTGCGCACCGCCCTGGCCCACGATGGCCCGGTGCTGGTGGATGTGGTCACCGCGACCCAGGAGCTGGCGATGCCGCCGGCCATCAAGCTGGAACAGGCCAAGGGCTTCAGCCTGTACATGCTCAAGGCCGTGATGAGCGGACGCGGCGATGAAGTCATCGAACTGGCCAAAACCAACTGGCTGCGAGGAATGGTGGAACGCACATTGCGCTGACAACCTCGCAGGCGCACATCGTCCTCACAGGCCGTCGATGTGCCGGTACTCCGCCGCCAGCCGCTGCGCCAGTTCGCGCGCGCGGCCCAGGCGGATCGGCCCGCGCTCGATATCGATCAGCAAGGTCGGACAGCCCAGGGCGGCCGGCGCCGGCAGGTGTTTCAGGCGCCCGTCGGTGAGCAGCAGCACCCGCTGCCGTTCGGCCGGGTAGCGGCGCTGCCGGGCATCCAGCCACTGCCCCGCCTCGGCCAGGGCCGCCAGCAACGGCGTGCCCCCGCCGGCCCCCAGCCCGTCGAGCCAGTCGCGCAGATCCCTGGACGCTTTCAAGCCCTGCACCTGCCAGTTCGGCGCGCGGCCGCTGGCGGTCAGCAGCGCCAGGCGCGTGCGCTGGCGGTAGGCATCGTCGAACAGCTGCGCCAGCAGGCCCTTGGCGTCGCTCAATGCCCGATGACGGTGGGTCGAGGCCGAGGCGTCGACAATCACCAGCCACAGCTCATGGGGCGAGCGGCTGCGCAGGTGCCACAACAGGTCGTCGCGCTGCCGAGGCCGGCCGTTGAGCAGGGTCCCCGGCCAGTTGATCGAGCCCTGGGCGGCCGTGCGGCTACGACCTTGCCGCCCCTTGTCCAACCGTCCGGCGCGGGGCCTGGCATCCGCCCCCGCGTCGGACCGGGGGCGGATGCCTAGGGCTTTTTTGGCCAGCTCGGCACGTCGCGGCGGGCGCCAGTGGGCAGCGCCCGGGCCGGCAGCTCGCCCCACTGGCCCTGGCCTTCGGCGGGGCTGCTGGAGGGTGCGGCGGATGCCGGGCCGGACGCCGGCGGCTGTTGCGCCGTGCTCGGCGGGAGGTCGCGCCGGCGATGGCGCAGGGCGAATTCGGCCACCGCCTCGATATCCTGCTCGTCGATCGCCCGGGCACCGCGCCAGGCCGCATGGGCCCGGGCGGCTCGCAGCCAGACCAGGTCCGCGCGCAGGCCGTCGACCCCGGCGGCGAAACAGCGCTCGGTAATGCGCTCCAGCGCCCGGTCGTCCAGTTCGATGTCCGCCAGCACTTGCCGCGCCTGTTGGCAGCGTTCGCGCAAGGCTTGCTGCTCGGCCGCCCACTGTGCGCAGAACGCCTGGGGGTCGCTGTCGAAATCCAGCCGCCGGCGAATGATCTGCCCACGCTGCCCCGGTGGCGTCTGGCCGCCCATGGCGACGTTGAGGCCGAAGCGGTCGAGCAACTGCGGGCGCAACTCGCCCTCCTCCGGGTTCATGGTGCCGATCAGTACGAACCTGGCCGCATGCCGGTGGGAAATGCCGTCGCGCTCGACCAGGTTGGTGCCGCTGGCGGCCACATCCAGCAGCAGGTCCACCAGGTGGTCCGGCAGCAGGTTCACTTCGTCGACATAGAGCACCCCGCCATCAGCCTTGGCCAGCACGCCGGGGGAAAACTGCGCACGGCCTTCGCCCAGGGCCGCGTCCAGGTCCAGGGTGCCTACCAGGCGCTCTTCGGTGGCGCCCAGGGGCAAGGTGACAAAGGTGCCGCTGGCCAGCAGGTCCGCCAGGCCCCGGGCCAGGGTCGACTTGGCCATGCCGCGCGGCCCTTCGATCAGCACCCCGCCGATCTTCGGATCGATGGCCGTCAGGCACAGCGCCAGTTTCAGGTCATCGGCGCCGACCACGGCGGACAGCGGGAAATGTGGGGTATCGCTCATGTCGGTTCTCGGTTCGGTCGGGTCAGGTGTTGGCTGGGAGGCCCTTATCGCGGGCAAGCCTCGCTCCTACGGGAATACGGTGTAGGAGCGAGGCTTGCCCGCGATCGAGGACGCAGTCCTCGGGTCCGTCAGGAGTCTTCCTCGATATCCAGCAACAGGTTTTCCAAGGCCTCGCGGTACTCGCCCGGCTCCTGCCACATGCCGCGCTGCTGGGCCTCGAGCATACGCTCGGTCATATCGCGCAACGCGTGGGGGTTGTGCTGCCGGATAAAGTCGCGGGTCGCCGGGTCCAGCAGATAGGCGTCGGCCAGCAAGGCGTACTGGTGATCGTCGATCAAGGCGGTCGTGGCATCGAAGGCGAACAGATTATCCACGGTGGCGGCCATTTCAAAGGCCCCCTTGTAGCCGTGGCGTTTCACCCCGTCGATCCACTTCGGGTTGGCTGCGCGCGAGCGAATCACCCGGTTCAGCTCTTCCTTGAGGCTGCGGATCTTCGGCAGGTCCGGCTGGCTGTGATCGCCATGGTAACTGGCGGCCTGGGCGCCACTGAGGCTCTCCACCGCCGCCAGCATGCCGCCCTGGAACTGGTAGTAGTCGTTGGAATCCAGCAGGTCGTGCTCGCGGTTGTCCTGGTTCTGCAGCACCGCCTGCACCTGGCCCAGGCGCCGGGCGAACTGGCCACGGGCCGCCGTACCCTCGTCGGACCCGCCATAGGCATAGCCGCCCCAGTTCAGGTAGACCTCGGCCAGGTCCTCGCGGCTCTGCCACAGGCGCCCGTCGATCGCGCCCTGTACCCCCGCGCCATAGGCACCGGGCTTGGCGCCGAAGATGCGCCAGCCGGCCTGGCGTCGGGCCGCCTCGGCGTCCAGCCCGGACTGCTCCAGCGCCTCACGTTCGGCGCGGATTTTGGCCGCCAGCGGATTGAGGTCGTCCGGTTCGTCCAGCGCGGCCACCGCCTGCACCGCGGCGTCGAACAGCCGGATCAGGTTGGCGAAGGCATCGCGGAAGAACCCCGACACCCGCAGCGTCACGTCCACCCGCGGCCGATCCAGCAGGCTCAGCGGCAGAATCTCGAAGTCATCGACCCGCTGGCTGCCGGTGGCCCATACCGGGCGCACGCCCATCAGCGCCATGGCCTGGGCGATGTCGTCGCCGCCGGTACGCATGGTTGCCGTGCCCCACACCGAGAGGCCGAGCTGGCGCAGGTGGTCGCCATGGTCCTGCAGGTGCCGTTCGAGGATCAGGTCGGCCGACTGGAAGCCGATGCGCCAGGCGGTGGTGGTCGGCAGGTTGCGCACATCCACCGAATAGAAGTTGCGCCCGGTGGGCAGCACGTCCAGGCGTCCGCGGCTCGGCGCGCCACTGGGGCCAGCCGGAACGAAACGCCCATCCAGCGCGTCCAGCAGGCCGCCCATCTCCGCCGGGCCGCAGGCGTCCAGGCGCGGTGCCACGACGTCGCGCAGGCTGTCGATGATTGCCTTCACCTCGTCCCAGCCGGGCGCGCGCAACTGTTCGACCTCGCCTTGCAGCGCCGCTTCGATCAACTGCCCGGCATACAGCTCCAGGCGCTCGCGCGCATCGCCCGCGGTGCGCCACAGCTGCTCGCTGAGCGCTTGCAAAACCTGGGGCCGGCGACCGCTCCAGGGTTCGGCCAGGGCACAGTCCAGCGGATCGAAGCCCAGCTCGAACGCCTTGGCCAGGGCCCGCAACAGGCTCGACTGCGCGCCCTTGCCATCGCCCCGCGGAATGCGCAGCAAGGCCAGCAAGGTGTCGATGCGCAAACGGCCGGCGGGCGATTCGCCGAACACATGCAGGCCATCGCGAATCTGCGATTCCTTCAGGTCGCACAGGTAGGTGTCCAGGCGCGGCAGCCAGAGCGCCGCGTCGGCCTCGCCGTCGAGCTGCCCATCCAGTTGCAGCTCGCGGTCGATCTGGGTCAGGCGCACCAGCTTGAGAATGTCTTTCTGCAATTCGCGGGCACGCCGCGGGTCGAGCAACTGCGCTTCGTAGTACTCGTCGGCGAGCAGCTCCAGGTCACGCAGCGGGCCATAGGTTTCGGCCCGGGTCAGCGGCGGCATCAGGTGATCGATGATCACCGCCTGGGTCCGGCGCTTGGCCTGGGCACCCTCGCCTGGGTCGTTGACGATGAACGGGTAGATATTCGGCAGCGGCCCCAGCAGCAGGTCCGGCCAGCAGCTCTCCGACAGGCCGACACCCTTGCCCGGCAGCCATTCCAGGTTGCCGTGCTTGCCGACATGGATCACCCCATGGGCGCCATAGGCCTGGCGCAGCCAGAAATAGAACGCCAGGTAGCCGTGGGGCGGCACCAGGTCCGGGTCGTGGTAGACCGCGCTCGGGTCGACCTGGTAACCGCGCGCCGGCTGGATGCCGACGAAGGTCAGGCCCAGGCGCAGGCCGGCGACCATCATCCGCCCGCTGCGGAACATCGGATCGTTCTCCGGACAGCCCCAACGCTCCAGCACCGCCTGGCGGTTGGCCTCGGGCAGCGCGTCGAACAGCGCCTGGTATTCGGCCAGCGCCAGGCTTTGCTGGCAGGGACGCAGGTCGAGGCTGTCCAGATCGTTGCTGACCCCGCCCAGCAATTGCTGGATCAGCGCCGTACCGCTGGCCGGCAACTCGGCCGGCAGCGGATAGCCCCGCGCGTGCAGGGCGCGCAGGATATTCAGCGCCGCCGCCGGCGTGTCCAGGCCCACGCCGTTGCCGATGCGGCCATCGCGGGTCGGGTAGTTGGCGAGAATCAGGGCGATACGTTTTTCGCCATTGGCCAGCCGCGCCAGGTCGACCCAGCGCCGCGCCAGTTCGGCGACGAAGTCCATGCGCTCGGGGGCCGGGCGATAGCAGACCACGTCCGACTGGCTGCGCTCGCTGCGCCAGGCCAGGTCCTTGAAGCTGATGGGGCGGCTGATGATGCGCCCGTCCAGTTCCGGCAAGGCGATGTGCATCGCCAGGTCGCGCGGGCCCAGGCCCTGCTCGCTGGCGCGCCAGCCGGGTTCGTTGTCCTGGGCGCAGATGGCCTGGATCACCGGGATGTCGCGGCGGAACGGCCGCAGGTGCGGCGCCTCCGGGCTGGACTGGGCAAACCCGGTGGTATTGAGGATCACCGCCGCCTGCACCTCATCCAGCAGCTCCTCGACCACCGTCAGGCAGCCGGGCTCCTTCAGGCTGGCCAAGGCCACCGGCAACGGGTTCAAGCCCGCTGCCTGCAAGCGTCGGCAGAATTCATCGATAAAGGCGGTATTGGCCGCCTGCAGGTGCGAGCGGTAGAACAGCAACGCCGCCACCGGCTGACCGGCCTGCCAGTCGGCCTGCCAATCGCCGAGAGCGGCGCTGCCTGTGTTCGGGTGGTAGATCGCGGTGCGCGGCAGGGTCTGCGGCTCGGACCAGGGGTAAGCGCGCCCCAGCCAGCCACTGGCCAGGCACCGGTACAGGTCCAGCGCATTGCCCAGGCCGCCCTGGCGCAGGAAATGCCAGAGACGCTCGCGATCGGCGGCAGGCACCGTGCTCAAGTCGCTCAGTTCCGGGTCCGGACGGTCGTCGCCCGGCACCAGGATCAACTGCACGCCGCGCTGCGCCAGTTGCACCAGTTGCTCGATGCCGTAGCGCCAATAGGCGATGCCGCCGTGCAGGGAAACCAGGATCATCTTGGCATGGCGCAGCACCTGGTCGACATACAGGTCGACCGATGCATGGTTTTGCACCTGCATCGGGTTGGCCAGGCGAAAACTCGGGTAGTCCTCCGGCAACTGCCGGGCCGCTTCGGCCAGCAGCGCCAGGCTGGAGTCGCCGCTGCACAGGATCACCAGCTCGGCGGGGGTTTGTCCCAGGTCGGCAATGTTGTCATCCGACACGAAACCGCCGGGCTGGGTCCTGAGCAGGTGCATGGCTTACACGCTGAGCGCGGCGCGCAGTTGCGCCTCGAGTTGCACCGCGTCCAGCTCCTGGCCGATCAGCACCAGGCGCGTGGTACGCGCCTCATCGGCGCCCCACTTGCGGTCGAAGTGCTTGTCGAAACGCGTGCCCACGCCCTGGATCAGCAGGCGCATCGGCTTGTTGGGGATCGCCGCAAAACCCTTGACCCGCAGGATACCGTGCTTGACCACCAGTTGCGTCAGGGCGTCCAACAGCAGGCTTTCGTCGGCCTCGGGCAGTTCGATGGAGATGGAGTCGAAGGCGTCGTGATCATGATCATCGTGGTCGTCGCCGTCATGGTGATGGTCATGGTGGCTGTGACGGCCGTCGATGTGCTCTTCCGAACCGTTGCCCAGACCCAGCAGCACGTCCAGCGGCAGGCGGCCGCTGCTGGCCTCGATGACTTTCACTGCCGGCGGCAGCTCCTCGGCCACTTCCAGGCGCACCTTGGCCAGGTCGGCCGGGCTGATCAGGTCGGCCTTGTTGAGAATTACCAGGTCGGCACTGGACAGTTGGTCGGCGAACAATTCGTGCAGCGGCGACTCATGGTCCAGGTTCGGATCGAGCTTGCGCTGGGCGTCGACCTGGTCCGGGAAGGCGGCAAACGTGCCGGCGGCCACGGCCGGGCTGTCGACCACGGTGATCACCGCGTCGACGGTGCAGGCGCTGCGGATTTCCGGCCACTGGAAAGCCTGGACCAGGGGTTTGGGCAGGGCCAGGCCGGAGGTTTCGATGAGGATATGGTCGAGGTCGCCACGACGCGCCACCAACTCGCGCATCACCGGGAAGAACTCCTCCTGCACGGTGCAGCACAGGCAGCCGTTGGCCAGCTCGAAGACCCGGCCGAGCGCTTCTTCCTCGGTGCAGCCGATGGAGCACTGTTTGAGGATCTCGCCATCGATGCCCAGCTCGCCGAACTCGTTGACGATCACCGCGATGCGCCGGCCCTGGGCGTTATCCAGCATGTGCCGCAGCAAGGTGGTCTTACCCGAGCCGAGAAAGCCGGTGACGATGGTGACGGGAAGTTTGGCCAGTGTTTTCATCGGATGCCCTTTGGCAAGGTGGCGGGCATACGGGACGAGACCGCGCAGGCAGGTGCACGGAAGAGTTCGCCACCGGATCACCCCGCCCGGTTGTAGTGAGAATCGGGTCCGAGGCAGGTCTCCTGGCTGACGGCGCGCCGGTCGTTCGACTGGCGAACGATGCGCCTTCCCGCCGCCTGGCAGTGGCCTTGCATCGTTCATCACCGTTTACAGTTGCGGGGGCAGCCGCGGCTTACCGCGTTCCCGTCTTAGCTTCGGCAGACGCCGAAGAACCTCGAAAGCGCAAGGCTACGCAGAGCTTGCAGGCCGGTCAATGTCCATGCCGCGCCGGGACCTGCGAAAACGAGAACCCTTGCCAATTGACGCCCCTCCCTCGCCCATGCTCTCCTACACGCCTTGTTACGGGTGCCCTTCACAGGGTGAAACGGGAAACCGGTGCGTCACAGGCCCAAGGCCTTGATCAGTCCGGTGCTGCCCCCGCAACGGTAAGCGAGCGAAGAATCAGATCCACTGTGCCAGCAGTCCGGCATGGGAAGGCGATTCTTGCAGGCCAGGCGCCAGCCCCGCCCCTCGCGAGCCCGGAGACCGGCCCGCCATACAGTCATGACAACCCGCGGTGGGCGGGCGCTGTTGATTCCCCGCGGGCCTGTCTCGCGGGGTTTTGCTGCGCTCGATCCAACCGCTGACACCCCAGAGGGAAGCGCCATGTCGAGCATCAGCAGCACCAGCCACTCCGCCAGCACCACGACCACCCTGAGCCAACGCCTGATCGCCGCCATCGGTGCCTCGGTCCTGGGCGCGTGCCTTGTGTATTTCGCCGGTTTCTCGCACATCGAAGCGGTGCACAACGCCGCCCACGATACCCGCCACAGCGCCGCCTTCCCTTGCCACTGAGGCCTGTCGAGATGATCAAGCGTATCGCGCACACCGCGGGTTTCGCCGGCTTGCTGGCCGCCCTGCTGCTGACCCTGCTGCAGAGCTTCTGGGTCGCCCCGCTGATCCTCCAGGCGGAAACCTACGAGAAGGCCCCCGCCGTCGAAACGCATGAACATGCCGCCGGCACCGCCGCCCATAGCCACGACGCCGAAGCCTGGGAGCCGGAAGACGGCTGGCAGCGCGTGCTGTCCACCACCGGCGGCAACCTGGTGGTCGCCGTGGGCTTCGCCCTGATGCTGGCCGGCCTCTACACCCTGCGCGCACCTAATCGCACGTCCCAGGGCCTGCTCTGGGGCCTGGCCGGTTATGCGACCTTCTGCCTGGCACCGACTCTAGGCCTGCCGCCCGAGCTGCCCGGCACCGCCGCCGCAGACCTGACGCAACGGCAGATCTGGTGGGTCGGCACCGCCGCCTCCACCGCCGTCGGTATCGCCCTGATCGTGTTCGCCGGCCACTGGCTGCTGAAGGTGCTGGGCGTGGCCATTCTCGCCGTGCCGCACCTGATCGGCGCGCCGCAGCCGGAAGTGCATTCGATGCTCGCTCCGGAGGCCCTGGAAGCGCAGTTCAAGATCGCCTCGCAGCTGACCAACGCCGCGTTCTGGATGGCCCTGGGCCTGATCAGCGCCTGGCTGTTCCGCCGCAAGGGCGACGATCGGTACAGCGCATGACCGACGCCGGCACCATGCCGACCCTGGTGGTCGGCCTGGGCTGCCAGCGGGGCTGCCCGGTGGAAATCTTGCGCGCCCTGCTCGACCGGACTTTGAGCACCCACCGGTTCGAGCGCGCTCAGATCAGGGCGCTGGCCAGCATCGACCTGAAACGCGAGGAACCCGCCCTGCTGGCCCTGGCCGCCGAACTGGAGGTGCCCCTGGGCTGTTTCAGCAGCCAGCAGCTGGCGCCTTATGCCCCGCAGCTCAGTCATCGTTCAACGCTTGCCTATGAGCACACGGGGTGCTATGGGGTCGCCGAAAGCGCGGCCCTGGCCCTGGCCGAACACCTGGCCCGGCGCCCGCCGAAACTGCTGGTGCCGCGGCAAAAATGCCCCCAGGCGACCCTCGCCTTGGCCTGCGCCGGGTAAATCTTCGATAATCCCCGCCGCTGATCATGAGCAATCTTCATCTGTGAGGTTGCATCGCCCCTTTTTTCCCAGGAGAACGCCATGACCGTCTTTTTTATCGGCGCAGGTCCCGGCGACCCGGAACTGATCACCGTCAAGGGCCAGCGGCTGATCCGCAGTTGCCCGGTCATCCTCTATGCCGGCTCCCTGGTGCCCGAAGCCGTGCTGCAGGGGCATCGCGCCGAATTAGTGGTCAACAGCGCCGAATTGCACCTGGAGCAGATTGTCGAGCTGATCGCACAGGCCCATGCCAAGGGCCAGGACGTGGCCCGGGTACACTCCGGCGACCCGAGCCTGTATGGCGCCATCGGCGAGCAGATCCGCCATCTGCGCGAGTTGGGCATTCCCTTCGAGATCGTCCCCGGCGTAACCGCCACCGCGGCCTGCGCGGCCTTGCTCGGCGCCGAGCTGACGTTGCCGGACGTGGCCCAGAGCGTGATTCTCACCCGCTACGCCGACAAGACGTCGATGCCCGCCGGTGAAGAATTCGCCAGCCTGGCCGCTCATGGCACCACCATGGCCATCCACCTGGGGGTCAACCATCTGCCGAAGATAGTCGCCGACCTGCTGCCCCACTACGGCGCCGACTGCCCGATCGCCGTGGTGCATCGGGCGACCTGGCCGGACCAGGACTGGGTGCTGGGCACCCTGGCGGACATTGCCGACAAGGTGGCGGCCAAGGGCTTTCGCCGCACCGCGCTGATCCTGGTGGGCCGGGTGCTGGCCACGGACAGCTTCAGTGAGTCGTCGTTGTATCGCGCAGGGCATGCGCATTTGTATCGCCCTTGAAGAGCATCGCGGGCAAGTCGGATCGCCGCCCGCTCGCTCCTACAGTAGGAGCGAGGCTTGCCCGCGATAAAGGCACCACAGACTTTCAGGCATAAAAAACGGCGCTCACGGGGCGCCGTTTTTTCTGTTCGCAGCGAACGCCTTAGTAGTAGGCGTTTTCTTTCTGCGTGTGGTCGGTGACGTCACGCACACCCTTGAGCTCGGGAATGCGCTCGAGCAGGGTGCGCTCGATGCCTTCCTTCAAGGTCACGTCGGCCTGGCCGCAGCCCTGGCAACCGCCGCCGAATTGCAGCACGGCGATACCGTCGTCGACCACGTCGATCAGGCTGACCTGGCCGCCATGGCTGGCCAGCCCCGGGTTGATCTCGGTCTGCAGGTAATAGTTGATGCGCTCGTTGATCGGGCTGTCGGCGTTGACCATCGGCACCTTGGCGTTCGGCGCCTTGATGGTCAGTTGGCCGCCCATGCGATCGGTGGCGTAGTCGACCACCGCATCGTCGAGAAAACCTTCGCTGAAGGCGTCGATGTAGGCGGTGAAGCTCTTCAGGCCCAGGGCCTTGTCTTCGGGTTTCTCTTCGCCCGGCTTGCAGTAGGCGATGCAGGTTTCGGCGTACTGGGTGCCAGGCTGGGTGATGAAGATGCGGATGCCGATGCCCGGGGTGCTCTGCTTGGAGAGCAGATCAGCCAGATAATCGTGGGCAGCGTCGGTAATGGTAATAGCGGTCATGGAAATTCCTCGCAGGCGTTGGCGCAGTTTACGCCAATCGGCGTGCCGGACAAAGTCCTAGTATTTTTGTCGGGATAGACCTTGGTCGATAGCCCTGCGTTGCGCATTCATGCAACGCCAGGACGATTTACCAGGACTCTCGGGCATGGGCCGGGCCGGAACCTGAGGGCTCCAGCCCGGAATTTCAAGCCTGTGGCGCCTTCAGAGGTTCTCGTAGCGGTTCATGTCCAGCACGCCCGCCTCTTTCGGATCGGTTTCGAGGATGTAGCGGGTCTGGTCATGGAAGTACTGCCAGAACTGCGGATGGCTGCGACGGATGCCCCAGCGCTCGACGATCTTCTCGAACCGCTTGGCGTCCTTGGCGTTTTCCATCTGCGCGACGAAATCCGGCACCTGCCCGGCGGGAATGTTGAACATGAAGTTCGGGTAACTGCTGAGCACGCCCGGGTAGAGGGTCAGGGTGTCCAGGCCCGGCTGGTAGCGCAGCGACTCGCCCAGCAGGAACGCCACGTTACTGTGGGCGCGGTTGCGCAGCATGCTGTAGAACACCCGCTTGCCACTCGGCGCCTCGACCCGCAGCATGGTCGCCTCTGGCAGCAGGTCGATGACCCGCATGCCGGCCGCCGGGCGCGACACCAGGCGGCTGAGGGCCTGCTCGGCATTCTGCAGCGCCGGGTCGATGTTCGGCCGCGAGCAGTAGGCGCTGTCGCAGCGATTGATCGGATCGGGATGCGCGTTGAGATCGCCATAACGGTTCAGCAACTGATTGGCGAAATCGCGTTTCGGGTCCTTCTCGTCAAGGACCAGGCCGCTGGCCTTGCTGTCGTCGATGGACTCGTAGTCCAGCCACATCTTGAACTTGCCGCTGTTCTGGTACCAGTCGTCGAGGAAGTCCTCGCGCGTACCGGCGGGCATCAGGCGCAGGAAGTTCTGCTCGGCGCCGTTACGGATCAGGTCGAAGTACAGCCGGGTCTGCGCCTGGTGCGAGACGTTGCCGAACACGTCGAAATTCACCGCCAACTGATAGTAGGTGCGCTCCAGCAGCGGGTAGTCGAACAGCCACATCGTCTGCGGTATCTCGCCGATCAGGCCCTTGGTCACCGAGGCGCTGTCGAAGTGGCGGAAGATGCTCAACAACGCATTGTCGTTACCCGCCCACAGGGTCGACCAGCTCGGCGCCGGCGCGGCGGCGTAGGAATCGCGGCGCAGGACTTCGTACTCGTTGCGCTTGTCGCGATAGGCCAGCCACAGGCTCAGGACACTGCCGACATCGTCGTTCTGCCCGGGCATGGCCAACAGTGGCGTGGCCTGGCCGCGGTAGGCCGGATCGGTGATGTACAGGTCATGTTCCGGGGCCTGGAACAGCGCCCAGAAGTTGTCGCGGATCACGTCGGTGGCGATCTGCCCACGGCACACCGGGCCACGGATAAAGGTGCGCACGAAGTATTCGGCGTTATCCAGCATGAACTGGTAGCGGGCCTTGGCCGGGATCGCCTCGAAGGTCTCGAACGGGTTGGCGCGCCGCCCCGGGCCATAGCCCGGCAATGCGGTGACCTGATAATCGCCGCTGTAGAACAGGGTCTTGATCCGCGCCATCTTCGCCGCGCTCAGCGGGTAGGTGATGTGGGTCTTGTGCACGATCACCCCCTGCACCGGCCACAGGCGGTAATACACCTGGGTGCCCGGGTCGTCGTTGGGCCGACGGGTGTTGATCAGGTCGATCGGCTGGCCGCTCGGCGTGCGCGAACGCACCCACTGGAAGAAATGCCCCGGCTCGCCGCCTTCGAAGTAGATATGGGCGAGGAACCAGTGCTCGAACAGCCAGCGGGCCACCAGGCTCTCGCGGGCGCCGGGGGCGTTGAGCAGGTTTTCCCACTGCAGCACCTGCATCGCTTCCCTGGCGCTCGGGGCCAGGCCCTGTTCGTCGATCGGCGCGCCGGAGGCCAGCCAGCGTTGCAGGGTCTGGTATTGCTGGTCGGTCAGGCCGGTCACCGCCAGCGGCATGCCCTCGCGCGGGTGGGCGCCGGCATAGCCGTCGAATTCCGCCGGTTGTGCGCACATGTTCTCGCGGTTCAGGCCCAGCACGATGTCGTCCGGCAGCTTGGCGTTGGGCTGCAACGGCGTCTTGTGGCCCAGCTCCAGCATGCGCGCCATCAGCGCCGCCTGGCTGCCCTGGGCGTCGAGTACCGAATAGAAGCCCTTGCTCTGCCAGGCCTGCTTGCCGAAGGCGTCGTAGAACAGCCGGGTCGGCGCCTGCGCATCGCTGCGCTCGCCGTCGTACACGGGAATCTTCGAGGCGCCGCGCGCCGCGCCCTCGCCGCTGCCCAGGTTGAGCTGGCAGGCGGAGTCGTAGCAGGCGTGGCAGGCCACGCACTTCTCGGTGAAGATCGGCTGGATATCGCGAGTGTAGGAGATCGCCGGCACGGGACCCTGGGCGCTGGCGACAGAACTTAAAAGCAGCAGGACACTGCCGATGACAACGCGGTAAGACATATCCCTGGTCCAATCCATAAGAAAATCCGGCGATTCTACCGGGCCAGCACCCCGGCCAACATGAGCGATATTCATGGAAAACCGCCGCATGCTCTAAAAGCGCACAGGTTTGCTATGATCCTCGCCCTTCGTAATGGCCCTTCCAGGTAGTCTTTCATGTCCGATCGCAGCACGCGCCTCCACGCCCTTCAGCAAGCCCTCAAAGAGCGCATCCTGATCCTCGACGGCGGCATGGGCACCATGATCCAGAGCTACAAGCTCGAGGAACAGGACTACCGCGGCAAGCGTTTCGCCGACTGGCCGGGCGACGTCAAGGGCAACAACGACCTGCTGGTGCTGACCCGCCCGGACGTGATCGGCGGCATCGAGAAAGCCTACCTCGACGCCGGCGCCGACATTCTCGAAACCAACACCTTCAACGCCACGCGCATTTCCATGGCCGACTACGGCATGGAAGAGCTGGTCTACGAGCTCAACGTCGAAGGCGCGCGCCTGGCGCGCAAGGTGGCTGACGCCAAGACCCTCGAGACCCCGGACAAACCACGCTTCGTCGCCGGCGTCCTGGGCCCGACCAGCCGCACCTGCTCGCTGTCGCCGGACGTCAACAACCCCGGCTACCGCAACGTCACCTTCGACGAACTGGTGGAAAACTACACCGAGGCCACCAAGGGCCTGATCGAGGGCGGCGCCGACCTGATCCTGATCGAGACCATCTTCGACACCCTCAACGCCAAGGCCGCGATCTTCGCCGTGCAAGGCGTGTTCGAAGAGCTGGGCGTCGAACTGCCGATCATGATCTCCGGCACCATCACCGATGCCTCCGGCCGCACCCTGTCGGGCCAGACCACCGAAGCCTTCTGGAACTCGGTGGCCCACGCCAAGCCGATCTCGGTGGGCCTGAACTGCGCCCTCGGCGCCCAGGAACTGCGCCCCTACCTCGAAGAGCTGTCGGACAAGGCCAGCACCCACGTGTCGGCGCACCCCAACGCCGGCCTGCCCAACGAATTCGGCGAATATGACGAGTTGCCGGCGCAAACCGCCCAGGTCATCGAGGAGTTCGCCCAGAGCGGCTTCCTCAACATCGTCGGCGGCTGCTGCGGCACCACGCCCGGGCACATCGAGGCCATCGCCAAGGCGGTCGCCGGCTATGCGCCGCGGCAGATCCCGGACATCCCCAAGGCCTGCCGCCTGTCGGGCCTGGAGCCGTTCACCATCGATCGCAGCTCGCTGTTCGTCAACGTCGGCGAACGGACCAACATCACCGGTTCCGCCAAGTTCGCCCGCCTGATCCGTGAAGAGAACTACACCGAGGCCCTGGAAGTCGCCCTGCAGCAGGTCGAAGCCGGTGCCCAGGTGATCGACATCAACATGGACGAAGGCATGCTGGACTCGAAGAAGGCCATGGTGACCTTCCTCAACCTGATCGCCGGCGAGCCGGATATCTCGCGCGTGCCGATCATGATCGACTCCTCCAAGTGGGAAGTGATCGAAGCCGGCCTCAAGTGCATCCAGGGCAAGGGCATCGTCAACTCCATCAGCATGAAGGAAGGCGTCGAGCAGTTCGTGCATCACGCCAAGCTGTGCAAGCGCTACGGCGCCGCCGTGGTGGTGATGGCCTTCGACGAAGCCGGCCAGGCCGACACCGAGGCGCGCAAGAAGGAAATCTGCAAGCGCTCCTACGACATCCTGGTCAACGAAGTGGGCTTCCCGCCGGAAGACATCATCTTCGACCCGAACATCTTCGCCGTGGCCACCGGGATCGAGGAACACAACAACTACGCGGTGGACTTCATCAACGCCTGCGCCTACATCCGCGACGAGCTGCCCTATGCGCTGAGCTCCGGCGGCGTGTCCAACGTGTCGTTCTCGTTCCGCGGCAACAACCCGGTGCGCGAGGCGATCCACTCGGTGTTCCTGCTGTACGCGATCCGCAACGGCCTGACCATGGGCATCGTCAACGCCGGCCAGCTGGAGATCTACGACCAGATCCCGACCGAACTGCGCGACGCTGTGGAGGACGTGATCCTCAACCGCACCCCAGAAGGCACCGACGCCCTCCTCGCCATCGCCGACCAGTACAAGGGCGATGGCAGCGTCAAGGAAGCCGAGACCGAGGAATGGCGCAGTTGGGACGTCAACAAGCGCCTGGAGCACGCCCTGGTCAAAGGCATCACCACCCATATCGTCGAGGACACCGAAGAGTCGCGCCTGTCCTTCGCCCGCCCGATCGAAGTGATCGAGGGCCCGCTGATGGCCGGCATGAACATCGTTGGCGACCTGTTCGGCGCCGGCAAGATGTTCCTGCCCCAGGTGGTGAAGTCCGCCCGGGTCATGAAGCAGGCCGTGGCCCACCTGATTCCGTTCATCGAACTGGAAAAGGGCGACAAGCCGGAGGCCAAGGGCAAGATCCTCATGGCCACGGTGAAAGGCGACGTGCACGACATCGGCAAGAACATCGTCGGCGTGGTCCTGGGCTGCAACGGCTACGACATCGTCGACCTCGGCGTGATGGTGCCGGCGGAGAAGATCCTGCAGGTAGCCCGCGAGCAGAAATGCGACATCATCGGCCTGTCCGGCCTGATCACCCCGTCGCTGGACGAGATGGTCCACGTCGCCCGGGAAATGCAGCGCCAGGATTTCCACCTGCCGCTGATGATCGGCGGCGCCACCACCTCCAAGGCGCACACGGCGGTGAAGATCGAGCCCAAGTACAGCAACGACGCGGTGGTCTACGTCACCGACGCCTCGCGCGCCGTGGGCGTGGCCACCCAGCTGCTGTCCAGGGAACTCAAGGCCGGCTTCGTCGAGAAGACCCGCGAAGAGTACGTGGAAGTGCGCGAGCGCACCGCCAACCGCAGCGCGCGCACCGAGCGCCTGAGCTACGCCGCGGCGGTGGCCAAGAAGCCGCAGTTCGACTGGGCCGGCTACCAGCCGAGCGTGCCGACCTTCACCGGCGCCCGGGTGCTGGACAACATCGACCTGCGGGTCCTGGCCGAGTACATCGACTGGACGCCGTTCTTCATCTCCTGGGACCTGGCCGGCAAGTTCCCGCGCATCCTCGAGGACGAGGTGGTGGGCGAAGCCGCCACCGCGCTGTACAAGGACGCCCGGGAAATGCTCGACAAGCTGATCGACGAGAAGCTGATCAGCGCCCGCGCGGTGTTCGGTTTCTGGCCGGCCAACCAGGTGCAGGACGACGACCTGGAAGTCTACGGCGACGACGGCCAGCCCCTGGCCCGTTTGCATCACCTGCGCCAGCAGACCATCAAGACCGACGGCAAGCCGAACTTCTCCCTGGCCGACTTCGTCGCGCCCAAGGACAGCGGCGTGACCGACTATGTGGGCGGCTTCATCACCACCGCCGGGATCGGTGCCGAAGAGGTGGCCAAGGCCTATCAGGACAAGGGCGACGACTACAACTCGATCATGGTCAAGGCCCTCGCCGACCGCCTGGCCGAGGCCTGCGCCGAATGGCTGCACCAGCAGGTGCGCAAGGAGTACTGGGGCTACGCCAAGGACGAGGCACTGGACAACGAGGCGCTGATCAAGGAGCAGTACAGCGGCATCCGCCCTGCCCCGGGTTACCCAGCCTGCCCGGACCACACCGAGAAGAGCACCCTGTTCGCCCTGCTCGACCCCGAGGCGTCCGAAGGCAAGGCCGGGCGCAGCGGCGTGTTCCTCACCGAGCACTTCGCCATGTTCCCGGCAGCGGCGGTCAGCGGCTGGTACTTCGCCCATCCGCAGGCGCAGTACTTCGCCGTGGGCAAGATCGACAAGGACCAGGTCGACAGCTACACCGCGCGCAAGGGCCAGGACCTGGCCGTGACCGAGCGCTGGCTGGCGCCCAACCTGGGCTACGACAGCTGAGCCTGCGGCCTTTCCTGTAGGAGCGAAGCTTGCTCGCGATCAGAACGTCAAGACAACGCGATGCTTCAGATCCATCGCGTCATCGTTGACGTTTATCGCGAGCAAGCTTCGCTCCTACGGGGCGCCTGATTGTCTATGCTTTCCCCACACCCACTTGTGTCGAGGGATTTATGGACGACCCCATCAACGACAAGCCGCCCACCTTCTGGCAGATGCTGCACAGCGTCGCCGCTGCCGCCTTCGGCGTGCAGAGCGGCAAGAACCGCAAGCGCGACTTCACCCACGGCAAACCCAGCCATTTCGTGATCCTGGGCATTCTGTTCACGGCGGTATTCGCCTTGACGCTGTTCGGCATCGTCAAGCTGGTGCTGCACCTGGCGGGGATCTGAGCGGCGGTTCTCAGTGCAGCAACAGATTCAACGAGAAGGGATAACGATAGCCGGCCGGCTTGTCCTGGGCCGACAGCGCCCGGAAATCCACGCCGAATTGCTGCGTGCCCTGTAGATCCAGCAGGCGTTGCGCCTGGACCTTGTCCAGCAACTGGAACACTCCCAGTTGCCAGTCCGGGCCGCCATGCGTGACGGGGTTCAACCCGCGGGCATCGTCGTTGAGCACCACCATCGCCCAGCCACCCAGGGTGAAATGCCCGGCGATCAGCACCGTCAGGCGTCCGTCGATCAACGCTTGCAAGGCCTGTGGCGAACTGTTCAGGGCACTGAACAGGACTTCCTTGCCCGGTCGCCGGCCCTGGCGCTCCAGCACCTCCATGGCCCCCAGGGCCATCTCGTCGTTGGCCGACCAGATCAACTGCGTCTGCGGATAACGCTTGAGCAACTGCTGGGCCTGTTCAAAGGCGCGCTGGCGATTCCACTCGCCATACACCAGCTGGCGCAGCCGTACTTCAGGGTGCTCGGCCAGCGCCCGCTGCAGGCCCTGCTCGCGAAATTGCGCCACCGGGGTGTTCTTCACCCCCGAAAAGGCCAGCAGGTCGATGGACTCTCCCGGGGCGACCGGACCATGACGCCGGACCAGTTCCTTGAGCATCAGGTAGCCGGCCTCTTCGTCGTTGGCGGTCATGCTGCCGATCCAGTCGGGGTAACGGCTCTCGCGCTCGCCCAGCAGGCGCTGCTGATCGGCGGTCAGCGCATTATTGACGATGAACAGCTTCACCCCGCTGCCCTGGGACAGGCGCAGGATCTCCGGGGCGACATATTGTTCGTTGACCAGCACCAGGTAATCCGGCCGGTGCGGCCCCAGGAGGGCTTCCCGGGCCTGGCGGATGGTGGTTTGCGAGTCACGCTGGGAATAGCGCACGCGCAGATCCAGGCCAAGATCGCTGGCCGCGGCCTGCATGAATTGCGAATAACCGATCCAGAAGGCTTCGGTTGACTTGCCAGGGTTCAGGAACACCACCGAAGTGGCATGGGCAGCGGCCCAGAAGGATGTGCCCAATACGAGCGGCAGTACCAGCAGACACCTTTTTAACACCTTCAACATTGCGACCAGAGCCCCGGAATATTGCCCCGCAGTATAACTGGCAAAATACTGGCCAATGTCGGCAAATCGTCATTTCCCACTGACAATTCGGACTCTGCTCATCGCTCGACCGCAACTATTGATGACTGACCCAGAACACCGCCGTTCCCACCACCAGAATGATCAGGAAGAGAATGGCCCAAGCATCGACACTGCTGTCGCTTTTCCTTGCTTTGGTTGGATTGCTCATAGCATCGCCTCTTGTCGGTTTTATCGGAGACTGCACAAAGACTCGAGCACAGTTAAGCCGAGGATTGCCCTTACCACAAATGGGGGTTTGGGCCGGCCAGATACCGTTAGTCGTTTTGGTTCTTTGCATATACTCAAACATCACTTTTGCGCATAACTGCAAACTGGTATCTTCGCCCGGCTCCGTTGGGAGTGCGCGGCCGTGCGCGCAGAATTTCTTGGGTGACATCCACCTTTGCGTCACCTGATAAGCCTGAGACAGGATCTCTATGTACGTATACGACGAGTACGATCAGCGGATCATCGAGGACCGCGTCAAGCAGTTCCGTGATCAGACCCGACGCTATCTGGCAGGCGAGCTGAGCGAAGAAGAATTCCGCCCTCTGCGTCTGCAGAATGGCCTCTATATCCAACGTTTTGCCCCGATGCTGCGGGTAGCGGTGCCTTATGGCCAACTGACTTCGCGTCAGGTCCGGATGCTGGCCAAGATCGCTCGCGACTACGACAAGGGTTATGCCCACATCAGTACCCGGCAGAACGTGCAGTTCAACTGGCCAGCGCTGGAAGACGTCCCGGACATCCTGGCGGAACTGGCGACCGTGCAGATGCACGCCATCCAGACCAGCGGCAACTGCCTGCGCAACGTCACCACCGACCAGTTCGCCGGCGTCGCCGCCGACGAGCTGATCGACCCGCGTCCCTGGTGCGAGATCGTCCGCCAGTGGACCACCTTCCACCCCGAATTCGCCTACCTGCCGCGCAAGTTCAAGATCGCCATCAACGGCTCGACCGCGGACCGCGCCGCCATCGAAGTCCACGACATCGGCCTGGAGCCGGTGCACAACGCCGCTGGCGAGCTGGGCTTCCGGGTCCTGGTCGGTGGCGGCCTGGGCCGGACCCCGGTGGTCGGCGCCTTCATCAACGAGTTCCTGCCATGGCAGGACCTGCTGAGCTACCTCGATGCCATCCTGCGGGTCTACAACCGCTATGGCCGACGCGACAACAAGTACAAGGCGCGGATCAAGATCCTGGTCAAGGCCCTGACCCCCGAGGTGTTCGCCGAGAAGGTCGAGGCGGAAATGACTCACCTGCGTGGCGGCCAGACCACCCTGACCGAAGCCGAAGTGCATCGCGTGGCCAAGCATTTCGTCGATCCGGACTACAAGGCCCTGGGCAACCAGGACGCCGAGCTGGCCGAGCTCGACCAGCAGCATCCGGGCTTCGCCCGCTGGCGCGTGCGCAACACCCTGGCCCACAAGAAGCCGGGCTATGTCGCCGTGACCCTGTCGCTCAAGCCCACCGGCGTAGCGCCGGGCGACGTCACCGACAAGCAGCTGGACAGCATCGCCGACCTGGCCGAACGCTACAGCTTCGGCCAACTGCGCACCTCCCACGAGCAGAACGTGATTCTCGCCGACGTCGAGCAGAGCCAGTTGTTCACCCTGTGGGGCGAACTGCGCGAACAGGGTTTCGCCACGCCGAACATCGGCCTGCTGACCGACATCATCTGCTGCCCGGGCGGCGACTTCTGCTCCCTGGCCAACGCCAAGTCGATTCCGATCGCCGAATCCATCCAGCGCCGTTTCGACGACCTGGACTACCTGTTCGACATCGGCGAGCTGGACCTGAACATCTCCGGCTGCATGAACGCCTGCGGCCACCACCACGTGGGGCATATCGGCATTCTCGGCGTGGACAAGAAAGGCGAAGAGTTCTACCAGGTGTCCCTGGGCGGCAGCGCCAGCCGTGACGCCAGCCTGGGCAAGATCCTCGGCCCGTCCTTCGCCCAGGACGACATGCCCGACGTGATCTCGAAGCTGATCGACGTGTACGTGGAACAACGTACCGAAGACGAGCGCTTCATCGACACCTACCAACGTATTGGCATCGACCTCTTCAAGGAGCGCGTCTATGCAGCGAATCATTAAGAACAACGAGGTCATCGACGAAACCTGGCACCTGCTGCCCAAGGACGCGACCCTCGACGGCATTTCCAACTGCGACGACCTGATCGTGCCGCTGGCCCTGTGGCGCGACCACGGTCACGCCCTCAAGGCCCGCGACGGCGGCCTGGGCGTGTGGCTGGACAGCGATGAAGAAGCCGAGGAGATCGGCGACGACGTGCACCACTTCCAGGTCATCGCCCTGAACTTCCCGGCCTTCACCGATGGCCGCAACTACTCCAACGCCCGCCTGCTGCGCGACCGCTACGGCTTCAAGGGCGAACTGCGGGCGATTGGCGACGTGCTGCGCGACCAGCTGTTCTACCTGCGCCGCTGCGGTTTCGACGCCTATGCCCTGCGCCCCGACAAGGACCCGTACGAAGCCCTGGAAAGCCTCAAGGACTTCTCCGTGAGCTACCAGGCCGCGACCGACGAACCGCTGCCGCTGTTCCGTCGCCGCTAAGCGTCGCGCCAACAAAAAGCCCTGGACCGGGAAACCGGTTCAGGGCTTTTTTGTACCTGCCGTTTTCTACCCCTGTAGGAGCGAGCTTGCTCGCGATCAAAACGTCAAGACAACGCGATGCTTCAGATCCATCGCGCCATCGTTGACCGCCATCGCGAGCAAGCTCGCTCCTACGGGAGGTTGCTCGGCCTTACCAGAAACGCTGCTGGGTCAAACGACTCCACCAGGTCAGCAACACACGGTCGATGGAACCGCTGGCCGCCAGCCCGACCCGCTCCTGCAGGCTCTTGCGTTCGGCATAGTGCAGGTGGAACAGCTCGGCGTTCTGGGCCCGCTCGGCGAGGTATTCGTCGCTGGTCTTCAGCTCGTCGACCAGGCGTTTTTCCTGGGCCGCGACACCGAGCCAGACTTCACCGGTGGCCACTTCGTCGATCACCAGTTGCGGCCGGTAGCGGGCCACGAAGTTCTTGAACAGCTGATGGGTGATGTCCAGGTCTTCCTGGAACTTCTCCCGGCCCTTCTCGGTGTTTTCGCCGAACACGGTCAGGGTGCGCTTGTATTCGCCGGCGGTCAGCACTTCGAAGTCGATGTCGTGCTTCTTCAGCAGGCGGTTGACGTTGGGCAACTGCGCCACCACGCCGATCGAGCCGAGGATGGCGAACGGCGCGCTGATGATCTTCTCGCCGATGCACGCCATCATGTAGCCGCCGCTGGCCGCGACCTTGTCGATGCACACCGTCAGCGGCACGCCGGCCTGGCGGATCCGCGCCAGTTGCGACGAAGCCAGGCCGTAGCTGTGGACCATGCCGCCCGCGCTTTCCAGGCGCAGCACCACTTCATCCCTGGGTGTGGCCAGGCTCAGCAACGCGGTGATTTCGTGGCGCAGGCCCTCGGTGGCCGAAGCCTTGATATCGCCGCTGAAATCCAGCACGAACACCCGGGGCTTTTCCTCGGGCTGCTTCCTGGTTTTTTTCTCGGCCTTGGCCTGGGACTTGCGCAGGGCCTTGAGCTGGTCCTTGTCGAGCAGGCTCTGCTCCAGGCGCTCGCGCAGGCCCTTGTAGAAATCGTTGAGCTTGCTGACATGCAACTGCCCCGCGCCCTTGCGCCGGCCTTTGCTGCGCAGCGAAGCCGCGGTGATCAGCACCACCAGGATGGCAATGACCAGGGTGACGGTTTTGGCCAGGAAACTGGCGTACTCGGAGAGAAACTCCACAGGGACTCCTTAAAGACGTGCAGCACTGCCAACGCGTGGCGGAATGCGCTCCAGCATACCGGCGCGGCCGAGCATCGGCCAGTCGCGAAACCTCCTGTTACGCGGCTCTAACGGGCATTTCAAACAAGCGTATGTTTTTTCATTGACAGCTCCCCGGCATCCTCATAACCTCGCAAAACTTTCAACGTGCCGGGATGACGCGGACGTGGGCAGCATCTATCTGATTCGACATGGCCAGGCCTCCTTCGGTGCGGACGACTACGACGTCTTGTCGCCTACCGGGGTGCGCCAGGCCGAAGTGCTCGGTCGACACCTGGTCGACCTGGGGGTAAGTTTCGACCGCTGCCTGGCCGGCGACCTGCGTCGCCAGCAGCACACCGCCAGCGTCGCCCTGGAACAGTTCAGCGCCGCGGGCCTGGCCACGCCGATCCTGGAAACCGACGCGGCGTTCAACGAGTTCGATGCCGACGCGGTGATCCGCGCCCTGCTGCCCGACCTGCTGCCCCAGGAGCCGGAAGCCCTGGACATCCTGCGCAACGCCGCGCAGAACCGCGGCGAGTTCCAGCGCATCTTCGCCCTGCTCATCGATCGCTGGCTGGCCGGCACCTACGACCCACCGGGCCTGGAAAGCTGGCAGGGCTTCGTCGAGCGTGTGCAGGCCGGGCTGCAACGCATTCTGGAGCAGGCCGACAACACCCAGAAGATCGCCGTGTTCACCTCCGGCGGCACCATCACCGCCCTGCTCCACCTGATTACCCGGATACCGGCCGCCCAGGCCTTCGAACTGAATTGGCAAATCGTCAATACCTCGCTCAACCAGCTGAAGTTCCGCGGTCGCGAGGTCGCCCTGGCGTCCTTCAACAACCATGCCCACCTGCAACTGTTGAAGGCCCCCGAACTCATCACCTTCCGCTGAGTCCGGATCACTGTGACCCTTGCTGTAATCACCTCATAAAAGGACCGAACCATGACCTCCGTAGCCGACGCCGTACAAGCCATGAAAGCCAAGTTCAACCCAGCTGCCGCTGCCGGCCTGGACCTGGTTTTCGGTTTCCGTATCGATGACACCAAGAACTTCTCGCTGATCGTCAAGGACAGCACCTGCGAGCTCAAGGAAGGCGAAAACCCGGACGCCCAGGTCACGCTGGTCATGGACGGCGAAACCCTGCAAGGCATCGTCAGCGGCGAAACCGACGGCATGCAGGCCTTCATGGGCGGCAAACTGCGCGCCGAAGGCGACATGATGCTGGCGATGAAGCTGAGCGAACTGTTCCCGGCCTGAGTCCGGCGCTTCCCCCGGGAAGCCCCTTCGCTGTCCCACGAATCCCGCCCCCTGGCGGGATTCGTCGTTTCAGGCCACTGCTTTCAGCCAGCCTCCAGCGGCTCGATGCTGGCGGACGCCCCCAGGCCCAGGGACGCCGCCAGCAATTCCCGGGTATAGGGATGCCGCGCCGCGGCGAACAGCTGCTCGGTCTGGCCGTGTTCCACCACCACGCCGTCCTTCATCACGATCAGGTCGTGGGCCAGGGCGCGGACCACCGCCAGGTCGTGGCTGATGAACAGGTAGGTCAGGCCGTGCTCCTGCTGTAGGCGGCGCAACAGCGCCACCACCTGTTTCTGCACCGTGCGGTCCAGGGCCGAGGTCGGCTCGTCGAGCAGGATCAGCTCAGGCTTGACCACCAGGGCCCGGGCAATCGCGATGCGCTGGCGCTGGCCACCGGAGAACTCATGGGGGTAACGATGGCGGCTGGCCGGGTCCAGGCCCACCTGCTGCAAGGCCTCGATCACCGCCTGCTCCCGTTGCCGCGCATCCAGGTCGCTGTGCACCAGCAGGCCTTCGGCGATGATCTGCTGCACGCTGAGGCGCGGGCTGAGGCTGCCGAACGGATCCTGGAACACCACCTGCAACTGCCGCCTTAAAGGCCGCAGTTGCTTGCCGTCGAGGTTTTCCAGGGCCCGGCCCTTGAAGCGGATATGCCCTTCGGACGCGATCAACCGCAGGATCGCCTGGCCCAGGCTCGACTTGCCCGAGCCGGACTCGCCGACAATCCCCAGGGTCTTGCCGCGCTGCAATTGCAGGTCGACGCCATCCACCGCCCGCAGGTAGCGCTTGGGCCGCAGCCAGCCACCGCCCTGGCGAAACCAGACCTTCAACCCCTGTACCGCCAGCAAGGTCTCGCTCGGCCCGCGCCGCAGGGCGTGGCCGTCGGGCTCGGCATTCAGCAACTGGACGCTGTAGGGGTGCCGCGGCTCGGCGAACAGCTGTTCGCAGGCCGCCGTTTCGACCACCTCCCCGGCGCGCATCACCGCCACCCGCTGGGCGATGCTGCGCACCAGGTTGAGGTCGTGGCTGATCAGCAGCAGGGCCATGCCCAGGCGCTGCTGCAATGCCTTGAGCAACAGCAGGATCTTGCGTTGCACGGTGACGTCCAGGGCGGTGGTCGGCTCGTCGGCGATCAGCAGTTCCGGCTCGCAGGCCAGGGCCATGGCGATCATGACCCGTTGCCGCTGGCCGCCGGAGAGCTGATGGGGATAGGCGCGCAGGCGCTGCTCCGGCTGGGTGATGCCCACCAGGCGCAGCAGTTCGAGGATCCGTTCCCGGGCCCGGGCCCCGACCAGGCCCTTGTGCAGGTGCAGGCTTTCCCCCAGTTGCCGCTCGACGGTGTGCAGCGGGTTCAGCGAACTCATCGGCTCCTGGAAGATCATCGCGATGCGGTTGCCGCGCAGCTGGCGCAAGCGCGCGGGGCGAGCGCCCAGCAGCTCTTCGCCGCGATAGCGGATGCTGCCCGCGATGGTGCTGCTACCCGGGTCGAGCAGTTGCAGGATGCTGTGGGCAGTCACCGACTTGCCGGAGCCGGACTCCCCCACCAGCGCCAGGCATTCGCCGGCGTGGATCTCCAGGTCGATGCCATGCACCACTTCGGCGCCTTTGAAGGCCACCCGCAGCTCCCGCAGTTCAAGCAATGCTTCAGTCATTTCAATGCCTCGGATCGAACGCGTCGCGGCAGGCTTCGCCGATAAACACCAGCAGCGACAGAATCGCCGCCAGGGCGAAAAACGCCGTCAACCCCAGCCACGGCGCTTGCAGGTTGCTTTTGCCCTGGCCGATCAGTTCGCCCAGGGACGCGCTGCCGGCCGGCATGCCGAAGCCGAGGAAGTCCAGGGCCGACAGGGTGGCGATGGCCCCGGTGAGGATGAACGGCAGGTAAGTCAGGGTGGCGCTCATGGCGTTGGGCAGGATGTGTCGCAGCATCACCCGGGCATCGCCGACGCCCAGGGCCCGCGCCGCCTTGACGTATTCCAGGCCGCGGCTGCGCAGGAACTCGGCGCGCACCACGTCCACCAGGGCCAGCCAGGAAAACAGCGCCATGATCCCCAGCAGCCACCAGAAGTTCGGCTCGACGAAACCCGAGAGAATGATCAGCAGGTAGAGCACCGGCAGCCCCGACCAGACCTCTTGCAGGCGCTGCCCCAACAGGTCGATCCAGCCGCCGTAATAGCCCTGCAAGGCGCCGGCGGCGATGCCGATCAGGGCGCTGATCGAGGTCAGGGCCAGGGCGAACAGCAGCGACACCCGGGTGCCGAAGATCACCCGCGCCAGCACGTCCCGGGCCTGGTCGTCGGTGCCCAGCCAGTTCTGCGCCGAGGGCGGGCTGGGCGCCGGTTCCGCCAGGTCGTAGTTGACCGTGTCGTAGGCAAAGGGAATCGGCGCGAACAGCAGCCAGCCGCCCTGCCCTTCGATCAGCTGGCGCACCGCGGCGCTGCGGTAATCCGGCTGGAACGGCAATTGCCCGCCGAATTCCTGCTCGGTGTAGCGCTTGAACACCGGGAAATACCACTGGCCCTGATACGACACCAGCAACGGCTTGTCGTTAGCGATCAGCTCGCCGCCCAGGGTCAGGGCAAACAGCCCGAGGAACAGCCACAGCGACCACCAGCCGCGCCGGTGGGACTTGAAACGCTGCCAGCGCCGCAAGCCGATGGGAGACAAGGCCGGCATCAGGCACTCCTCGCACTGAAGTCGATGCGCGGATCGACCAGGGTGTAGCACAGGTCGCCGACCAGTTTTATCAGCAGCCCGCACAGGGTGAAGATGAACAGCGAACCGAACACCACCGGGTAGTCCCGCGACACCGCCGCGTCGTAGCTCAGGCGCCCCAGGCCATCGAGGGAAAAGATCACTTCGATCAGCAGCGAGCCGCCGAAAAACACGTTGACCAGGGCCTGGGGCAAGCCGGCGACCACCAGCAGCATGGCGTTGCGAAACACATGGCCGTACAGCACCTGGCGCTCGCTCAGGCCCTTGGCCCGCGCGGTGACCACATACAGGCGGGAGATTTCGTTGAGAAAGCTGTTCTTGGTCAGCAGGGTCAAGGTGGCGAAGCCGCCGATCACCAGGGCGCTGACCGGCAGCACCAGGTGCCAGAAGTAGTCGGCGACCTTGCCCCAGGCCGATAGCCGGGCGAAATCTTCCGAGACCAGGCCACGCACCGGGAACCAGTCGAGCAAGGTGCCGCCGCCGAACACCACGATCAGCAACAGGGCGAACAGGAAACCCGGCATGGCGTAGCCGATGACGATCGCCGCACTGGTCCAGACATCGAAGGCCGAGCCGTCATGGATGGCCTTGCGGATGCCCAGGGGGATCGACACCAGGTAGGTGATCAGCGTCGCCCACAGGCCCAGCGACAGGGTCACCGGCAGCTTCTGCGCGATCAGCTCGGTGACCTTGGCGCCACGAAAGAAGCTCGTGCCGAAATCCAGCCGCGCGTAGCTTTCGAGCATCAGCCACAGGCGCTCGCCGGCGGGTTTGTCGAAGCCGTACTGGCGCTCGATATCGGCCAGCAGCCGCGGGTCCAGGCCGCGGGTGGCGCGCGACTCGCCGCCCACGGTTTCGACGTGCCCGCCGCCCACCGGCGCAGCGCCGCCGATGCCTTGCAAGCGGGCGATGGCCTGCTCCACCGGACCGCCGGGCGCCGCCTGGACGATCACGAAGTTCACCAGCAGGATGCACAGCAACGTCGGCACGATCAGCAGCAGGCGCCGCACGCTATAGGCCAGCATGGCTACCCCCTCCCTGGCGCTGGCGCATCTGCGCCAGGGTCAGCGCCTCGGCGCTGACTTCCCACCAGGTGTCGAGCCCGGCGTCGTACAAGGGCGCGATGGCCGGTCGGCCAAAGCGGTTCCACCACACCGAGGAAATGCCCGACGGGTAGTAGTTGGGAATCCAGTAGTAGCCCCACTGCAACACCCGATCCAGCGCCCGGGCATGGGCCAGCATGCTGGCGCGGCTGTCGGCCTGCACCAGGGCGGCGAGCAGCCCGTCCACCGCCGGGTCGCGCAGCGCCATGTAGTTGTTCGAGCCGGGGTCGTCGGCGCTTGCCGAGCCGAAGTAGTTGAACATCTCGCGCCCCGGCGCCTGGGACACCGGGTAGGCGGCGATGATCATGTCGTAGTCGCGCTCGCGCACGCGGTTGGTGTATTGCGCGGTGTCGACCTGGCGGATATCGAAGCCGATGCCGATCTGCGCCAGGTTGCGCTTGAACGGCAGCAGCAGGCGCTCCAGGCCTTTCTGGCCGTTGAGAAAGGTGAAATGCAACGGCTCGCCGGCCGCATTCACCAACTGGTCGCCCCGGGGTGTCCAGCCCGCCTGCTCCAGCAGTTTCAGGGCCTGCAACTGCTGCCCCCGGACGATCCCGCTGCCGTCGGTGCGGGGGGCCTGGAACACCTGGGTGAAGACCTCCTCGGGAATCTGTCCGCGCCAGGGTTCGAGGATCTGCCGTTCCTGCGCGTCCGGCAGCGCCTGCGCCGCCAGTTCGCTATGGGAAAAGAAGCTCTGCTGGCGCAGGTACATGCCGCGCATCATTTGCCGGTTGGTCCATTCGAAGTCCCAGAGCATGGCGATCGCCTGGCGTACGCGGCGGTCGCGGAACTGTGGTTTCTGCAGGTTGAAGATAAAGCCCTGGGCGCCCAGGGCCGAGCCCGGCGCCAGGTGTTCGCGCACCAGGCGCCCCTGCTCCAGCGCGGCCCCGGCGTAACCGATGGTGTAGCCGGTGGCGGAGAACTCGCGGTTGTAGTCGTAGCCGCCGGCCTTGAGGATCTGCCGCGCGACGTCGGTGTCGGCGAAGAACTCCACCCGCAGCCGGTCGAAGTTGTAGCGCCCGCGCGCGACCGGCAGGTCCTGGCCCCACCAATCCTTGACCCGCTCGAAATCCACGCTGCGCCCCGCATCCACCGCGACCACCCGGTACGGCCCGCTGCCCAGCGGCGCCTCGAAGCCGCCGCCGTCGGCGAAGTTACGCCCGCGCCACCAGTGTTCGGGCAGCACCGGCAGCGTCGCCAGGTCCAGGGGCAAGGTGCGGCTGTCGCGGTGCTTGAACACGAAGCGCACCTGGGTCGGCGACTCCACCAGGACCTCGGCAACTTCGGCGAACTGCTGGCGGTACTTGAAGCTGCCCTGGGTCATCAGCAGCTCGAAGGTGTAGCGCACATCCTCGGCGGTGATCGGGCTGCCGTCGGCGAAGCGCGCCCGCGGGTCGAGGTAGAAGCGCAGCCACGAGCGGTCGGCGGCCAGCTCCATGCCCCGGGCCACCAGGCCGTACACGGTGTAGGGCTCGTCCTGGGAACGGTAGGCCAGCGGCGCATACAGCCAGCCGTCGATCTCGGCCACGCCGGTGCCCTTGTCGATGTAGGGCAGCAGGTGGTCGAAGGGCCCGCTCTCCAGGGAAGAACGGCGCAGGCTGCCGCCCTTGGGCGCGTCCGGGTTGACGTAGTCGAAGTGCTGGAAGTCGGCGGGGTATTTCGCCGCTTCGCCATAGACCGTCAGCGACGGCTGCACGGCGGCCAGCAGCGTGGGGCTCAGCAGCAGGCAGAGCCAGAACGGGAAAGCGCGTTGCAACAGCATGGAATGATGCCTCTGTGAACAGAGGCGGGAATGTGCGGTGAATGAATGGCCCTATCGCGGGCAAGCCTCGCTCCTACGAGGATCGTGCCCATTCACCCCGGATTCCCGCCTCTACCCTTGCACCGGAACACCCCGCTCCTGCCTGTCATGTGCAACTGAGCGGGCATTTTTATAGAGCGGGTCCTAGAACCATTGGTTACTAAAAAGCGTCCGGACCCCGTGTTTGCCTTCAGCTCAGAAGTTGTAACTGAGCCGCGTGTACAAGGTCCGTCCGAACGGGTCCGAGTAGCGCGGGTCGTAGCCGCTCTGGAAGGTGTAGGTCTGGTTGCTGAACGGTGGCTCGCGGTCGAACAGGTTCTTCACCCCGAGGGTCACGCCCAGGGTCTGGCGCCAGGTGTAAGTGCCGGCCAGGTCCCAGACGTTGTAGGAGCCGACGCGGTTGTGGCTGTCGCGGTCGGAGTCGTGGTAGCCGCTGGTGTAGCGGTTGGTCAGGGTCGCGCCCAGCGGGCCCTGGTTCCAGGTCGCGGTCAGGCTGTGCCGCCAGCGCGCCACCGCACCGGCCGAGGCGAAGTCGCCGCCGCGAAAGTCCCCCAGCTTGTCGATGTATTCGCCCTTGAGCTGTTGCTGGTAGTCGTAGCGGGTGACGTAGGTGCCTTGCAGCCCCAGGCCGAACTCGCCCCAGGCCGTGGCCGGCAGGCGGTAGTCGAGGCTGACGTCGACCCCGCTGGTCTTGAGCTTGCCCAGGTTGGCCATGCCGGTGACCACATGATCGATGGAGCCGTCGGCCTTGCGCACCAGGCGGTCGGCGTACAGGTCGGGGTCGTCGAAGGGCGCCGACTCGGGGAACTCGGCGATCTGGTTGGCGATCTTGATCCACCAGAAATCCAGCCCGGCGTTGAGCCGGTCGAAGGGCTGGTAGACGAACCCCAGGGTCACGTTGCGCGCGGTTTCCGGTTTCAGCTCGGTGTTGCCGCCCGAGGTGCGGTTGAACTGCTGGGCGCAGTCGCGGTTGCCGATCCCGCCGTTGGCCGGGGTGCCGCCGGGGCACAGCCGCGGGTCGTTGTAGTTGGCATTGGTGTAGGAGGTGAAGGTCGGGTTGTACAGCTCGTACAGCGACGGCGCGCGGAAGCCCTCGCTGTAGGCGCCGCGCAGCACCAGTTCCTTGAAGGGCTGGAAGCGGAACGAGTACTTGGGATTGGTGGTGCTGCCGAAGTCACTGTACTTGTCATGGCGGATCGCCGCCGTCAGTTCCAGGCTGTCGAGCACCGGCACATTGAGTTCGGCGTATTGCGCCTGCACGCTGCGATCGCCCGACACGCTGCCGTTGGGGTCGACGCCGAGGCTCTGCACATTGCCGGCGAACGAGGCGAAGTCCTGGTGGAAGTCTTCCTTGCGGTACTCGCCGCCCAGGGCCAGAGCCGAGGGCCCGGCGCCGAACCAGTCGCCGATCTCGCGGCTGACCCGGCCGTCGATGGCCTTGACCCGGCCGACCGCCGTGGCGTAGTCGCCGTCCACCGTGTTGGCCGCCAGCAGCGCGCTGCCCGCCGCGGTCTGCGGGCCGAAGGGGTTGATCACGCCTGTGGCGATGCCCTGGGACACCGCCACATCGTTGACGTAGCCGCTGCGGATGGTGTTGACCACCTTGTTCTGGTTGTACGAGGCGCCGAGGTTGTAGTCCCAGCCGGCCAGGTTGCCGTCGAATGTCAGCAGCAGGCGCTGGCCGGTGTTGTCGTCCTCATGGCGCCGCGCACCGACGTCGCTTTCGCGCCAGTTGGCCGTCACCGGCTGGCTCGGGTCGAGGGCGAAGCCGCCGGGCCCCGGGGTGATGCCGTTGCCCGGGTAGAACGCCGTGCCCGGGTTGACCTGGTTGCCGAGCAGCGTGCCGGGGCCGATCTGGGTGCGGTTCTCGTTGCGCGCCCAGAAGTATTCGAGGCTGACCTTGTGGTCGTCGTTGATCTTGCCGGTGGCCTTGGCGAAGGCCGAGGTCTTTTCGGTTTCCGGCACCAGGTCCAGGTAGCTCCACAGGCTCTGCCGGCAGATCCCGTTGCGCGCCAGCAATCCCGGCGCGTTGCAGCCGGAACCGGCCAGCGGGTTGGTGGCGTTCGCGCCCTGGCTCCAGTTGGCCGGCGAGGCGGTGCCGGAGGTGTAGTCCAGGCCCCGGCCGGGCTGGTAGTTGTAGGTGTAGTTGCGGTCCTTGGCGGCCAGGCGCTCCTGCTTGTCGTAGCTGACCACGCCGAACACGTTGAAGCGGTCCTCCTCCAGGTCGCCGAGGCCCCAGCTGCCGCTGAAGTTCCTGCTCTCGCCGCCGCCGGAATGGGTCGGAGTGTCGTAGCTGGTACTGACCTCGCCGCGGGTCAGGCTCTGCTTGGTGATGAAGTTGATCACCCCGCCGATGGCGTCGGTGCCGTACAACGCCGAGGCGCCGTCGCGTAGCACTTCCACCCGGTCGATGGCGGCGAAGGGAATGGTGTTCAGGTCCACCCCGGAGCCGTTGATCGCGTTGGTCGCGTTGTTGCTCAGGCGCCGGCCGTTGAGCAGCACCAGGGTCTTGTTCGGGCCGATCCCCCGCAGGTCGGCGAAGGCCGCGCCGCCGCTGCTGGAACCCACCGAACGCCCGGAGCCGACCGAGGACTGGTTGGCGGAAATCCGGTTGATCAGTTCTTCGGTGGTGGTCACGCCCTGCTCGCGCAGCTTCTCGACCCGCAACACCGTGACCGGCACCGCGGTCTCGGCATCGACCCGACGGATCGCGGTACCGGTCACTTCCACCCGCTGCAGTTGAGTGGTGGGCTGGGCGTCCGGCGCGGCGCTGCCGGTGTCCGCGGTAATGGTCACGCCCTGGCTGTCCTGCTGTTCCTTCAAGCCGCTGTCCTGCAAGGCCAGGGTCAACGCCTGGTGCCGGTCCAGATCGCCCTGGATCGCCGGGGCATAACGGCCGCTCACCAGCTTCTGCTCGAAGGAGATCGGCAGGCCGGTCTGCCGGGAAATCTGCAACAGGGTCTGGTCCAGCGGCCCCGCGGGCAGGTTGAACGGGGTCGTCGCGGCCCAGGCCGGCAACACATTCAGCGCCGCCAGCAAGGCCAGGCACAAAGGGGATCTACGGGGTACGAACAGACTCATGGACAACCATCCCTGCATTAGGTTTATGCAGGGATGTGCAACGGCCCGGCGGTTTTTATAGAGCGCGATTTAGACCATTGGGCAATGAGCTTATGCCGGTCGTAGACCCCGTGGTGAATCAGGCCGGACGCCATCGCGCGCAAGCTGCGCTCCTACACCGGAAGCGCGGATAAACCTCTATCTCGCAGGCGCCACCGAACCCGTAGGAGCGCAGCTTGCGCGCGATGCAGGCGCCGCGGTGCAGCGGGCCGCCCCCCATCGCCATCAACCGCCAAAGTGATAACTCACATCCAGCCACCACTGCCGGCCATAGGGGTCGTAGTTGCCGGTGGGGTAATACGGCCAGCCGCCGGAGTCGTCGCGCTTGACCTGGTCCAGCAGGTTGTTGACGGTCAGGCCGACGCTGGCGCGCTCGTTGAGCTGGTAGCGGGCGCTGGCGTTGAACACGGTCCAGGGCGACAGGCGCCCGTCGGCGTTGCCGTTGGTGACGCTGCCGTAGCGGATGCCCATCAGGGTGGCGCTGTAGTGCTGGTAATCCCAGGTCAGGCTGGCGTTGGCCTTGCTGCGCCAGTCGTGGTTGCTGCGGTCCACGCGCCAGTCCTGGCTCGGCGCGCTGTCCGACTCCTTGTAGTAATGCGAGAGCACCAGGGTGTAGCCCAGGGTCGAACTGAAGGCCCCGTACTCGCCGGCGCCCCAGCGGATATTGCTCTTGAGGTCGAGCCCGCTGACCCGCTCGCTGGCGGCGTTGATCGCATTGACCTGCACCCGCTGCAAGCGGTTCGGGTCCACCGCGGCAGTGCCCGGGTTGCGCTGGATGCGCGCCAGGGTCGCCTGGCAACTGGCCGAATCGATGTCCAGGGCGCCGCTGCGGCAGGCGTTCTCCTCTTGCAGCAGGCGATCCTGGTCGACCGTGGTCAGCAGGTCTTCGATCTGCACCCGCCAGTAGTCCACCGACACATCGAAATGGCGCGACGGCGACCAGACAAAACCGTAGGTCCAGGACTTGCCGCGCTCGGACTTGAGGTCGGCGGTGCCGCTCTGGGTGTAGTCCACCCGCCCGCGATCGCAGGCGCCCTCCACGCCCTGGCTGCAACCGTAGTAGTCGATCTGGTCCGGCACATAGCCGTTGGTGTCGGCCTGGTAGATGTAGTTCAGGTCCGGGGCGCGGAAGCTGGTGCCGTAGCTGCCGCGCAGCAGCAGGCTGTTCAGCGGGCGCCATTCCAGGCCCAGGTTGTAGGTCTTCTGCTGCTCGGTGCGGCCGCTGAATTTGTACTGGTCCCAGCGCCCCGCCAACGACGCCAGCAGGCTGTCGGCGAGCGGTACGCTGAACTCGCCGCCGGCCGCGTAGCGCTTGCGCGAGCCGCCGGAGCTGCGGGCCGGCGTGGCACCGTAGAAGGTGCCGTCGTTGAGCCTGTCGTCCGGGTCGATGCGGTACTCCTGCTTGCCCATTTCCAGGACGCCGGCGAAGCCCACCGGCCCGGCCGGCAGGTCGAACAGCTCGCCGTTGAGCGAAGCGTTGTAGCTCTGCGACACCGACTTGCTGCTCTGGGTCAGGTTGCGGCGAAACTGCCGCCATTCCTGCTCGCTCAGCGGCCGGTCGAGACGCGAGGCGTCCGGGGCGAACACCGGGTAACCGCCCTGCTCGCCCAGCTGCGGCCCCAGGTAGAAATCGCGGATCCCGGCCAGCGGCGTGTAGCGCGAACTGCGCACGCTGCGGTACTCCGAGCGGTTGGCCGCCAGATCGTAGTTCCAGGCCGTGTCGGCGATCCGGTCGGACAGGCCCAGGGTGCCGGTCCACGAAGTGTCGCGCCACTTGGTGTTGTTACTGGTGCGCCCGCCGATTTCCTCCTCGGAGAAACGCCGGTACCAGCGCTCCAGGTTGCCGGTGTTCTGGTTGACGAAGTCCGGCGAGGTGAAGCTCGGCCCGCGGGTGTTGTTCTGGATATGGTCCAGGCCGTACATCAGGTCGGCGAACAGCTTGCCGCTGTCGCTGAAATGCCAGGTGCCACGGGTGTAGCCGTCGTAGTTTTCCTTCTGGGTCTGCAGGGTCCAGTAATCGTTGTAGACCTGGTCGGTGGTACAGCGCCCGCCGCTGCCGCCCAGGTGGTTGCCGAACACCCCCGGGTACGCGCCGCAACCGGGCCCCAAGTACTTGCCGCTGTCGAGGTTGCGCCGGTAGCCCACGTCCAGGGCCGGGCCGCTGTCCATGAAGCCGCGGTCGTCGGCCCAGATCGGCTCGCGCCGGGTCAGCTCGAGGCCGAACAGGCCGTCGAAATCCCCCCAGCTGCCACCGCCGCTGATCTGCAGGCGCTGGTTGTCGCCGCCCCCGCGCTCGGTGGTGCCACCGCGCAGGTTGACGTCGATGCCGCTGGCCTGTTCCTTGAGGATGATGTTGACCACCCCGGCGATCGCGTCCGAACCGTAGATCGCCGAGGCGCCGCTGCTGAGGATCTCGATCCGGTCGATCACCGCCGAAGGGATATTGGCCAGGTTGGTGAAATTGACCTGGCCGTCGTAGGCCGTCGGGTAGTCCGCCACCCGCCGGCCGTTGATCAGCACCATCGTGTGGTTGGGCCCCAGCCCGCGCAGGTTGAGGGCGCTGGCGGCGGGCTGGAAGGTATTGCCGTAGTCCTCGCCCTGGGTCATGCCGGTGTTCTGGGTCTGGGTCGCCAGGGCGTCGTAGACGTTGCGGTAGCCGCGGGCCTCCATCTCCTGGTGGGTGATGACGTTCACCGGGGTGGCGCCATCGGACTGGGCGCGGGCGATGCGCGAGCCGGTCACCGTGACCTTTTCCAGCTGCGGCTCGCGCGCCGCGACGCTGAGTGCAGGGCTGGCCTTGGCGCTGGCCGCAGCGCTGCGGATGGTCAGCCCCTGCTCGCTGTGCTGGGCTTCCAGGCCCGTGCCCTGCAAGGCTTTGTCCACCGCCTGCTGGCTGCCCAGGGCGCCGCGGATGGCCGGGCTGCGCTTGCCCTGCACCAGGTTCTGGCTGAACGAAATCGGCACCCCGCTCTGCCGCGAGATGTCCAGCAGCACCTCGTCCAGCGGGCCGGCGGCAATGTCGAAGACCACCTGCTGCGCCGCGGCCGGCTGGGCCCAGGCGACAGGCCCCTGGGCCGAGCCCATGGCCAGTGCCAGGGCCAGGTACAGCCGTTGCTGGCGGGGTGACTTGAAGAGGCTTGATCGGCTCATCGGAGCAATTCCCTGTTGATTGCAGTTGCAGGGAATGAGCGCCGACCGGGCGGTTTTTATAGGGGGACGATTAGGCCAAGGGGTTATGGCTTTATAACCGCGCCTTTCAGCGCGGTTCGATGCTGACCCAGTACGGGCTGTGGTAGCGGACGCGGATCGGCAGCGAACGCTCGAGCAATTGCAGGCTGCGGTCGCTGTCGTCCAGCGGGTAGATGCCGCTCAGGCGCAGCTCGGCCACCTGGGGGCTGAGGCGAATAATCCCGCGCCGGTAGCCCCGCAGGCTGTCGACCACCTCGCGCAGCGGCCGGTCGCGGGCCTCGAACACCCCGGAGGTCCAGGCGCTTTCATGGCCCTTGGCGGCTTCCAGCTGCAACAGCCCACGACCGTCGAAACGCAGGCTTTCGCCGGCCTCCACCACCTGCCGCGCACCACTGGCGGTGAGCACCTCGACCTGGGAATGCAGCATCACCAGGCGCGTCCAGTCGTCGCTGCGCTCCACCAGGAAGCGAGTCCCCAGGGCCTGCATGCGCCCGTGCTCGGTCGCCACCACAAAGGGCCGCTGCGGGTCCCGGGCCACGTCCACCAGCAACTGGCCGTTGCGCAGTTGCAGCAACCGTTGCCCGGCATCGAACCGCGGCACGACCTGGCTGCAGGCATTGAGGGTCAGGGCGCTGCCGTCGGCCAGGGTGAAGTCGCGGCGCTCGCCGGTGCCGGTGTACAGGGCATCCGCCTCGGGCACCAGGCCGTAGCGGCGGCCGAGCAGGGTCGCCGCCAGCGCCAGGGTCAGCAGGCCCAGGCTGCCGCCGATGAAGCGCCGGCGGCTCGAGGGTGCATCGAGGCTGTGCAGCAGGCTGTCCCGGGACAGGTGGCGCAAGGCCGGGCTGCGCAACACCCCCAGGCCGCCGCCCATCATGGCGATGATCTGTTCGTGTTGCGGGTCGGCGGCCCGCCAGTCGTGGAAGGCCTGGCGCTCCTGGGCATTCATCTGTCCCGACTGCAACCGCGCCATCCATTGCGCCGCCTCGTCGACCAGCGCGTCGTTCGCGCGCGGCCGGTTCATGCCTCGGCCATCGCCAGGTAACAGCGCTTGAACGCCTCGGCCATGTACTGCTGGACGCGACTGGTGGAGACCCCCAGTCGCTGGCCGATTTCGGCGTAGGTCAGGCCGTCGAGCTGGTGGTAGAGAAAGGCCGTCCTGGCCTTGGCCGAGAGGCCGTTGAGCAGGCGGTCCACGGCCAGCAGCGCCTCGATCACCAGCGCCCGCTCCTCGGGCGAGGGGTGCACGGGCGTCGGCGCCAGGGCCAGGCTTTCGAGGTAGGCGCGCTCCAGGTCCTGGCGCCGCCAGCCTTCGTAGACCAGGCGCCGGGCGATGGTGGTCAGCAGCGCCCGCGGTTCGCGGATCGAGGTCGGGTCCGGCAGCGCCAGCACCCGCAGGAAGGTTTCCGAGGCGATGTCCTGCGCACTGTGGTGACAGCCCAGGGCACGCCCCACCGCGGCGCACAACCATGAATAGTCGCGTTTGAACATCTGCCCGACCAGCGGGTAATGAGGGTTCCGATTCTCACCCATGCCTTGCTCCCCCACGAGACGCTCCCTCTCCCGAAACCTGCTGGCTGAGCCGGGACATTGCCGGCCCAGGATTTAGGGAAGCGACTGTGCAACAGGGCTGAATCCATTTGGAAGTAATTAAAAATTAGCCATCCCGAACTAACGAATATATGTCGCCTGGCGCCTCGCGGCGGCGCACCACTCGCTTGATTGATCTCGGTCAGCAGCGTGCCCGGAGGTCCCCACTACTCTTGCGCCTCCATCGGCCAGGGACGGCTTGTCGCAATGGCCGCACGTATCACCCTCAAGGAAGAGTCGCTATGCAATCGTTGAAGATCGTTCTGCTGTCCACCGCGTTCAACGGCCTGACCCAGCGTGCCTGGCTGGACCTGCGCCAGTCCGGCCACCGGCCCAGCGTGGTGCTGTTCACCCATGCCGAGGAGGTCTGCCAGCAGATCGAAGCGTCCGCCGCCGACCTGGTGATCTGCCCGTTCCTCAAGGACCGGGTGCCCGAGCAGCTGTGGCGCCACCCCACCCGCCCGGTGATCATCATCCACCCGGGCATCGTCGGCGATCGTGGCGCCAGCGCCCTGGACTGGGCCATCAGCAACAACCTCGAGCGCTGGGGCGTCACCGCCCTGCAAGCCGTGGAAGAAATGGACGCCGGGCCAATCTGGTCGACCTGGGAATTCAAGATGCCGGCGCAGGTGCGCAAGTCCGAGCTGTACAACGGCCCGGTGGCCGATGCGGCGATCCACTGCATCCGCGACGTGGTGGAAAAATTCGCCGGCGGCTTCGTCCCCACGCCCCTGGACTACAGCCAGCCGCAGGTCCGGGGCCGCCTGCAACCGAACATGAAACAGAGCGACCGCAGCTTCAGCTGGCACGACAGCGCCGCCTTCATCAAGCGCTGCATCGACGCCGCCGACGGCCAGCCCGGCGTCCTGGGCAGCCTCGCCGGCGGCCAGTACTACCTGTACGACGCGCAGCTGGACACGCGCAGCGGCACCCCGGGCGAACTGCTGGCGGTGCACGACGACGCGGTGCTGGTGGCCTGCGGCGACCGCAGCCTGTGGATCGGCTCCCTCAAGCGCAAGCCCGCGCCCGGCGAGGAACACTTCAAGCTGCCGGCGCGCCACGTGCTGGCCGGGCAACTGGACAACGTGCCGCACCTGGACTGGTCGATCGCCAGCGCGCCGTTCAGCGACGAGCCCTACCAGCCGATCCGCTACCGCGAGTCGGGACAGGTCGGCGAGCTGACGTTCGAGTTCTACAACGGCGCCATGAGCACCGAGCACTGCCAGCGCCTGGTCAGCGCGCTGCAATGGGCCAAGGCCCGGGACACCCAGGTGCTGCTGTTCAGGGGCGGGCGCGGCGCGTTCTGCAACGGCGTGCACCTCAACGTGATCCAGGCCGCGCCGGAGCCGGGCCTGGAAGCCTGGGCCAACATCCAGGCCATCGACGATGTCTGCAAGGAACTGCTCAGCGCCCGCCAGCTGGTGGTCAGCGGCCTGACCGGCAACGCCGGCGCCGGCGGCCTGATGCTGGCCCTGGCCGCCGACGTGGTGCTGGCCCGGGCCAACACCGTCTACAACCCGCACTACAAGAGCATGGGCCTGTACGGTTCGGAATACTGGACCTACAGCCTGCCCCGCGCCGTCGGCCAGGCCATGGCGCAGCAGCTGACCGAAGACTGCCTGCCGATCAGCGCCTTCCAGGCCCTGCAGATGGGCATGGTCCAGGAGATCGGCCCACGCTGCGCCGACGAGTTCGGCCTGTGGCTGCTGCAACGCGCCAGCGCCGCGCTGACCGAACCGAAATACCAGGCCCTGCGCGAACGCAAGGCCAACGCCGACCCGCAACTGATGCAGCACTGCCGCAACGCCGAGCTGGAACAGATGCACCAGGACATGGTGCAAAACCGCCACGGCTTCGCCGAGAAATGCGCCAACTTCGTCTACAAGCGCAAGACCTGCTGCACCCCGCAGCGGTTGATCGAGGGTTGGGCGCAGGCAGATGCCAGGAACCGTAGTGGCATTGTTGCAACAGTTGAGTAAACTCCGGCGGCCTCCCTCCAACACCTCGTAGATAAGAGCATTCGAATACATGGACGGTTCAAGACGAAACACCAGCAATCAGCATATTGATGACTACCTGGATTATTACCTCACTCGTGATGAACCGCCCCGTTATGCCGTGATGCTTAATGGTGCCTGGGGCGTAGGAAAGACCTATCTGCTGCGCTCCTTCCTTAAAGATCGTGAAATCTCCTTGGAACAATACACCTATGTCAGCTTGTATGGACTGACTTCGACGGCTGAAATCGATGATCGGATATTTGCAGACACCCACAAGTTTCTAGACAGTGCTCCAGCAAAATTTGTTGAGAGCATAGGAAAATCAGCCCTGAGTTATGTCAGCATCGAAACCGAGCTGAGTAGAAAACTGCTCTTCAAAAAATTCAAGAAAGATATCTATATATTCGACGATCTCGAACGATGTGAAATCCCTATCAACAATGTACTGGGCTATATAAATGAGTTTGTCGAACACAAAGACAAAAAAGTCCTGATCATTGCCAACGAGAAAGAAATCAAAAAACGAAAAATTTATCAGCGTATTCGCGAGAAACTGGTTGGAAAGACTTTAGCTGTGCACCCCTCTCTACAGGATGCCTTCACACAGTTCGTTTCCAAGCTAAAATCTGCACATCTCCAAGAGCTTCTTGCACAACACGCATCTACAATTCAACAGTTCTATAACCAACACGACTTAAGTAACTTACGTATTCTTCAACAATCGATATGGGATTTTGAACGATTTTTCAGCCTATTAGACGAGAAACAGCGATCTCACCCAGATGCCCTGCTCGCCTGCATAAACTTGATCCTGCCGCTGGCTTTCGCCTTCAAGGCCGGAGAGTTGCAGGAAGAAGACATCGCCCAGCGCCCTGGACATGTTCCGAGCTTTGCACGAAACCATAGCAAGAATCTGGAGGACCTTTCTCCCTTTGAACGGCTTGAACTGCGCTATCCGAATATAGACATTCGCGACTCGTTACTGACCAATGAAGACTTGGTCAATATGCTGGTAAAGGGGGTTTTCAGAGCACCCGACATACGGTTTTCCCTAGACAGTTCGAAATACTTCGCAAACAACGAAAATGAATCTGCTCTTGATACGTTGTTGAATGCTTTCGCAAGAAGTGAAGAACAGTTCCACAAGGCTTTGTCTGCTTTCAATTTGCAATACCAGCAACGAGCCTTTATTGAAACCGATGACCTGTTGACGACTTTCAGGCTTCGCCTATGGCTGTCCAGTCAACAGCTTATCCAAGAGGACGCCAAGCAGGTGCTCGAAGAAGGCAAAAAATACATCGATGACCTCTATGCTGATGGAAAATTCAAAACACTGACACACGAACACCTCGAAGGTCGAAACTACAACATCTTCAACAATCTGCGCTCACTCATAAATGGTGAGAAATCTGAAGAGTGCGAAGAATTCTTCAGACACTTGGTAGAGAAAAACAAGGCAACCATAGAGTCGAGCTATCCCGCACTAATCGATAGCCTGTTGTCGGATATGCAAAACGCCCCCGACACCTACGCCAGAAAAATCTCCTATGCTAGCGTAAAAAGTGGCGAGCATATTTTCACTCATGTCCTGCTACTTATCGCCCCCAAGATCTTCGTTAGAAAACTATTGGAGCTACCGCCTGCCCAACAACATAAAGTACTGTTCGCGTTCGACAGTCGTTATCGCTTTACCCCTATTGACATTAATCAGGAGCGTCCATGGCTGAAGGCCATTAAATTGGAGCTGCAAAAAGAAGCTGCGAATAGCCAAACGCTCTTCAATAAAAAGCGCATCGCCAGTTTGGTCGAGTACTACATAGAACCGCACTTAAGCAACTACTAATCTTGTAGTAGCAAAAGCTCGGGAAGATAAGTTTTGGCGACACGTTCTCAGTTCGAAGGCTGCAACAACAACGCCACCAGCGCCGTCCAGCCGGTCTGGTGGCTGGCACCCAGGCCGCGGCCGGTGTCGCCGTGGAAGTATTCGTGGAACAGCAGCAGCTCCCGGTCGCGGGGGTCGTTTTGCAGTTGGCCGTAGGCGCACATCGATGGGCGCCGGCCGTCCTCGTCGCGCAGGAACAGGCGGGTCAGGCGCTGGCTCAGGCTGTCGGCGACCTCTTCCAGGGACGCCAGGTAGCCGGAGCCGCTGGGGTACTCCACCGAGAAGTTGTCGGCGTAGTAGCGATGAAACTCGCGCAGCGATTCGATCAGCATGTAGTTGATCGGCATCCACAGCGGCCCGCGCCAGTTGGAGTTGCCGCCGTACAACCGTGAATCGGAATCGGCCGGCGCATAGCGGGCGCACAGTTGATGGCCGTCGACCTGCAGGGCGAAGGGCTGTTCGGCGAAAACCCGGGACAGCGAACGGATCCCGAACTCGCTCAGAAACTCGGCCTCGTCGAGCATGCGCCTGAGCAGGTCCTTGGTGCGCTCGCCGCGCAGCAACGCCAGCAGCAGGCGGTTACCCTGCCCCGGTTCGGTCCAGCGCGACACCAGGCTGGCCAGGTCCGGCCGATGCTGCAGGAAGCCCAGCAAGCGCTCGCGCAGCCCGGGCAGGCCTTCATGTTCGCGCTGCTCCAGGACCTGCACGGCGAACAGCGGCATCAGGCCGACGATGGAACGCAGGCGCAGCGGTTCGCGGCTGCCGTCCGGACGATGCAGCACGTCGTAGAAAAACCGGTCCTGCTCGTCCCACAGCCCTTCGGCGCCGTCATCCACCCGGTTGATGGCCCCGGCGATGTAGAGGAAGTGCTCGAAGAATTTCACCGCGATGTCCACGTACACCGCGTTGCGCCTGGCCAGTTCCAGGGCGATGCGCATCAGGTCCAGGGCGTAGGCGGCGACCCAGGCGGTGCCGTCGGCCTGGTCCAGGCTGTAGCCCGGCGGCAAGGGTGCCGAACGGTCGAACAGGGCGATGTTGTCCAGGCCGAGAAAGCCGCCCTGGAACAGGTTGCGCCCTTCGGCGTCCTTGCGGTTGACCCACCAGGAGAAGTTCAGCAGCAGCTTGTGGAAGATCCGTTCGAGAAAATCCATGTCGCCCTGGCCGGTCAGGGCCTTTTCCCGCTGATACACCCGCCAGCTGGCCCAGGCGTGCACCGGCGGGTTGGCGTCGTCGAAGCGCCACTCGTAGGCCGGCAACTGCCCGTTGGGGTGCATGAAGCGGTCCTTGACCAAGAGTAGCAGCTGGTGCTTGGCGAACCCCGGGTCGATCAGGGCCAGGGCCACCGCCTGGAAGCCCAGGTCCCAAGAGGCGTACCAGGGATATTCCCAGGTGTCGGGCATGGCCACGATGTCGAAGTTCGACAGGTGCCGCCAATGGCTGTTGCGCAGCTGCGCATGCGCCGCCGGGGGCGCAGGCTGGCCGGGGTCGCCATCGAGCCAGCGGTTGACGTCGAAATCGTAGAGCTGCTTGGACCACAACAGCCCGGCCAGGGCCTGGCGCTGGACATTGCGCGCGTCGGCGTCGGCGATGCCCTGTTGCAGCGCGGCGTAGAACGCGTCGGCCTCGGCCCGCCGGCGTTCGAACAGGCTGCGGGCACTGACCTGGGCCGAACCGGCGGGGGCGAAGCGCAGGTACAGGCTTTTGCTCTCCAGCCCGGCCAGCTCCAGGGTGAAATGCGCCGCGGCCCGGGTGCCGCCGTCACGGACAATCGCATCCGCGGCGCCCAGCAGATAATCGTTGATGCCGTCCTTGAACGGGCCGGGCGCATCAAGGCCATCGAGCTTCGGGAAGTTGGTTTCGTTGTTGCAGAACAGCCACTCGCAACGCTCCGGGCCCCAGGCCGTGACCTGCATCGGCGGGCGGCGTGGATGCAGGGCCAACAGTTGCTCGCCCTCCAGGCGCAGGCTCGGCTTGCGCGCATCGTCGCCCCAGCTCCAGGTGTTGCGCGCCCACACCTGGGGCAATACCCGCAGCCGCGCCGGCTGGTGGAAACGGTTGTGCACGGTGACCCGCATGAAGATGTCGTCGACCGTGTGCTTGGCGTACTCCACGGTCACGTCGAAGTAGCGATCGTCCTCGAACACCCCGGTGTCGAGGATCTCGTACTCGGTATCGTCCAGGCCGCGCCGGGCGTTCTCGCGCAGCAGGTCCTCATAGGGAAAGGCCGCCTGCGGGTATTTGTAGAGCATGCGCATGTAGGCATGGCTGGGCACGCCATCGAGGTAGAAATACAGCTCCTTGACGTCCTCGCCGTGGTTGCCTTCGGCGTTGTCCAGGCCGAACAGGCGTTCCTTGACGATGCTGTCGCGCTCGTTCCACAGCGCCAGCCCCAGGCACCAGTGCTGGGCCTTGTCGGAGAACCCGGCCAGGCCGTCCTCGCCCCAGCGGTAGGCGCGGCTGCGCGCATGCTCGTGGGGCAAGTAGGCCCAGGCGTCGCCATCGGCGCTGTAGTCCTCGCGCACCGTGCCCCACTGCCGCTCGCTCAGGTACGGTCCCCATTCGCGCCACGCTTCGCCCGCCGCGCCATTGAGGCGCTGGCCTTCTACCGTCTCGAGGATGCTTGCCGCCGCTGCCGTCATGGGGGATGTCCGTGAGCCCTGGAGGTGACGCTCAGTGTAGGGGCTGGCGGCCGCCACGGACCATGACAAATGTTTCATCCAGCGCCGCCGCCAGAGCGCCGCGCTGCCGCACAAGGCCCAGGCTAGAGCCTGCGGCGTAAATTTTCGGGCGTGGGTTCGTTATACTGGGCAACCCTTTTGCCCACTCGCGGTACCGCCGATGTTCAGTTACACCACCCTCCTCACCAGCCTGGCGCTCGGCCTGTCGGCCCACGCCGAAGGCCTGGACCTGAGTTACCAGCCCCCCGCCCTGGCAGAGGCCACGGCCGCCCCGACCACGGAGCCCGGCCCCAACCGCTTCCACCTGGAATTCAAGGCGCCGATCAGCCTCGAGCACTCCTGCCGCGGCCCGCAATGCAACTACGAGACCGACCCGAGCCAGCGGCATGAGCCGGAAACGGTGCGCACCACGACGATCGGCTTCAACTGACGGCCAGGAACGCTCCGGCCCCATCGCGTGCTCCAGGCTTGGCTAGGCTGTAGGGATCCCTCCGAGCCCCGAGGAACCTTCGATGAAGCCCATGATCCTGCCCCACCTGAGCCTGGCCCTGGCCCTGCTGGCCGGCTGCTCCAGCCCGCCGGAGGTCATCGACGAGCAGCCGGCGGCCATCGCCGAGGGCGTGCTGGCCTTTCGCGATATCTGCCTGAAGTCCGCGCCGTCGTTCGACGGCGCCGAGCACGCGGCCCAGGCCTATGGCATTGCCCGGCTGGACGATGCCGGGTACGCGCGGATGGGCCTGCGCCCGGACCGCAGCCTGGGGGTGCAGGTGCGCAAGGGCCTGCAATGCGCGGTGACCACGCCGACCCAGGCGGACCGCACCCTGACCCGGCAATTTCTGAAGATCGCCGAACAGTTTTCCAGCACTCCGGTGGCGCAAGACCTGCCGGTGCGGATCACCCTCGACCGGCAGACCTACCTGCTGATGCACGACCGGCGCGGCGGCGAGGCCTATGTGATGCTGAAACATCCATGAAGTCCGTTCACTGCGGCGGCGCGTAGCACACCGGCGAGCTGCCTTCGTCGCGCCGGTCCAACTCGTCCTCCAGCCATTCGGCCAGCACCCGGGCATTGTTGTGCCGCGCATCGCGGGCCGCGTACACCAGGGTCAGGCGGCCCTGTTGCGCACGCGCCAGCAACGCCCACCAATGCTCGGGGCGGGCCGTCAGTTCCTGACGGTAGCGGCTGCGGAAGGTCTCGAAATCCAGCTCGCCAGACTTGAAGGCACGGCGCAATTGGCTGGACGGCGCCAGCTCTTTGCACCACTCATCCAGCGGCAGCTGCGCCTTGCGGCAGTTGCGCGGCCACAGGCGATCGACCAGGACCCGATAGCCATCGTCTGGGCCCGCGGGCTCGTAGGCGCGTTTGCACAGGATCATCAGGGCTCCCTCGTGGCGACGGCATGGGCAGCCATCAGCTTAGTGGCTGGGCCGGCGCCCGGGGAGTGATATCCGCCACCGGGCCGCACCGGCCCGGCAGCAGCTGGGGAGTTACTGCGCCGCGCGGACCTGGGCGATCAGTTGCTCCGCCACGGCGAACAGCCCCTTGGCGCCATCGGCCGTCATGCCGAAACGGTACTTGCCGTCCACCACCAGCGAGGGCACGCCAGTGACCTGATAGGCCGCGGTGCGTTTTTTCGCGTCCGCCACCTTGGCCTGCACGGCGAAGGAGTTGTAGGTGGCGAGGAATTTCGCCGGCTCGATGCCCTGCCCGGCGAGCAGCTCGGCCATCGCCTCTGGCGTCTTCAGGCGGTTGCCGCCGTGGATCGCCTCGAACACCGCGTGGTGCGCCTCGGGCTTGGCGTCCATGGTCACCAGCGTCAGGTACAGCTGGCCGTAGACATCCCAGATCCCGCCGAACATGGCCGGCAGCTTGACGAAGTTCACGTCGTCGGCGAGCTGCGCCGCCCAGGGATTGATCGAGGCTTCGAGGTTGTAGCAGTGGCCGCAGCCATAGGAAAACAGCTCCAGCACTTCGATCTTGCCGGGCACCACTTGCGGTACGGCGTCCTTGAGTTCCACGTACTGGCTGGCATCCACCGCCGCCACCGCGCCCTGTCCGGCCAGGCCAAAAAGGCAGCTGGCTGCCAGGGCAATGTTCAGAATCGAGTGACGCATGCAATCTCCAAATCGGTTGGCGCATCCGGGCCAGCGCCGCTGGCTCGTCGAGCGGGCCCCGAAGGATACAGGCGTGGTTCGTCCTGCCAATCGGACTCGTCCCAATCTTTTGTTGGTTTTTTGTCATCACCGCCCGGCCAGTTCCGGCTGCTGCGCAAACCCGGCGGCCAGCTCGCCGATCTGCTCGCGCAACCAGCGATGCCCGGGAACGCGCTCCTGCTGGCGATGCCAGATCAGGCTGACCTGCACCGGCGGCGCCAGCAGCGGCAGGTCGGCGATACGCACCGGCATCAGCGTGGCGAAGTGTTCCGCCAGCCGGCGCGGCACCGTGCCCAGCAGATCCGACTGGGCGACGATCAGCGGAATGCTCAGGTAATGCGGGACGAACAGCTGCACATGGCGCTGGACCTTGGCCGAACCCAGGACGATCTCCAGGGGCGAGCCACGTCCGCCGCGGTCGGGAATCGCCACGTGCCGGCTCTGTTCATAGGCCGTGAGGCTGAGCTGCGGCTCGAAGGCCGGATGGCCGATACGGCCGATCACCACCAATTGTTCTTCCAGCAGCGGCTGGTAGCAGAGGTCCGGGTCGTCGAAGTACAGGTAGTCCACCGCCAGGTCGAGCAGGCCGGTGGCCAGCCAGGCCGGCAGCGAGTCGGCGGCATCGCTGCGTACCGCCAGGCGCACCTGCGGCGCCGCGTCCTGCAGGCGTCGCGACAGCGCCGGCAACAGCCGCGCCTGGGCGTAATCGTTCATCGACAGGCTAAAGACCTGGTCCGACGCCGCCGGGTCGAAGGCGCCCGCCGGGTCCAGGCCTTCCTGCAACAGGCGCAGGGCCTGGCGCACCGAGCCATGCAGCACCTGGGCCCGCGGCGTCGGCAGCATGCCCCGGGCGGTGCGGACGAACAACGGCTCGTCGAGCTGGCTGCGCAAGCGCGCCAGGGCATTGCTCACCGCCGGCTGGCTGAGGTTCAGGCGCACCGCCGCGCGAGACAGGTTCTGCTCTTGCATCAATGCGTCGAACACCAGCAGCAGGTTGAGATCCAGGCGCCGTAAATTCAGCTTCATGAATAATGCCCATTCCGACTATCCATTAGATGGATAATTCGAGCGCGACTAATCTTCTGTCAATAACAACAACAGACAGGAGAACGGCCTTGAGGCAAACCACCCTGGCCTTTCGCGAGCGTTATCGCGCCGCGGTCCATCCGCGTTACAACCCGTGGCTGCACGGCGGTTTCGTGCTGGCCTACGGCATGCTGTGCATCACCCTGCTGTGGAGCACCCTGGATCGGGTGCGGCCGCTGGAGTGGCTGGCGGTGCCGGTGGCGCTGCTGTTCTTCAACCTGTGCATCTACGTCACGCACCGCTGGCTGGGGCACCACAAGCAGGCTTTCGCGCGGATGTTCTATGCCCGCCATGCCGGCGATCACCATAGCTTTTTCGTGCCCGGGCACATGACCTACGACGGCCCGCGCGACTGGCGGGTGATCCTGTTCCCGGCCTGGCTGATCGTGCTCCACAGCCTGCTGTTCGCCCTGCCGCTGTGGGGGCTGCTGAAGCTCTGGAACGCCAACGTCGCGGCGTTGTTCGCCAGTTGCACGCTGATCGGCTACCTGGCCTACGAGGTGTTCCATGCCTGCGAACACTTGCCCGAGGGCCACCCGCTGGCGCGGCTACCGTGGATCCGCCAGATGCGGCGCCTGCATGAACTGCATCACCGCCGCGAGCTGATGCAGGAGCGCAATTTCAACATCGTCCTGCCGCTGATGGATTACCTGTTCGGCACCCTGTACTGGGAGCCGGAACCCGCCGGCGCCACTCTTGCGAGGTCCTCGTCCATGACGCGCATGCAGCACCAGATCGATATCCCCCGCAACCCGGTGGCCCTGCTCGACTACGCCGGCGCCGCCAGCCGCTGGCCGGAGTGGCACCCCTCGTCGCTCAAGGTCCAGGGCCCGGCCGGCGCCCTGCCCGCCGGCGCGCGGTTCGAGGAAGACATCCATGCCGGCGGGCGCAGCGGGCACCTGAGCTGGCGGGTCCGGGAGTACCTGCCGGGGCTGCGCTGGCAGGCCACGGCCCGGGGCGATCATGGCCTGGAACTGGTGGTCACCTACGAATGCCAGCCCCTGGATGCCCACCGCACGCGCTTTGTCCGCACCCTGGAATACCGCTTCGACGGCCTGCTGATGCGCCTGGGCAATCGCTTGCTATTCAGGCGGCGGATAGAACGGGAATCCGCCGCCTCCCTGCTGGCATTGTGCGAAATGGCGCAACGGGCGATTCCCCCCGGCGCCGACGTCGCGCCCTGAAACGCGACCTGAACCCCTGCCTCCGGGAGCCTTATCGATGAAGCCAGCCGCGCCACGCCGGATCACTTTGCGCCACCTGCTGCTGGTGGTGCTCGTCGCCCTCGGCGCCTTTCTGCTGCTGATGCCGACCCGGGTGCAGCCGGTGGCCTGGCAACCGCCGGCGGCGCCGTCGCTGAAGACGGGGCCCTACGCCGCGAACCAGAAGCTCAAGGCGGTGCAGGCCGTGGGCGCGCCGGGCATCGACGGGCCGGAGGCGCTGCTGCTGGAAGACGGCGCGCTGATCAGCGGCCTGCACGACGGCCGGGTGATCCGCACGCCCCTGGACGGCAGCGCCTTGCAGGTCCTGGTCGACACCGGCGGGCGTCCCCTGGGCCTGGCCCGGCATCCGGATGGCCGGCTGATCATCGCGGATGCGGTCAAGGGCCTGCTGGCTCTCGACGCCCGGGGCCAGTTGAGCACCCTGGCGACCTCGGCCAACGGCCTGCCGTTCGGCTTCACCGACGACGTGGCGGTGGACGCCGCCGGGCGTTATGCCTACTTCAGCGACGCCAGCAGCCGCTGGGGCTACGGCGAGGATGGCGAGGCGGTGATCGAGCACGGCGGCGACGGCCGCCTGCTGCGTTACGACTTCCAGAACGGCCGCACCGAACAGTTGCTCGACGGCCTGGAGTTCGCCAACGGCGTCGCCCTCGGGCCCGAGGAAGCCTATGTGCTGGTCAACGAAACCGGGGCCTACCGGATCAGCCGTTACTGGCTCAGTGGCGCCAGGGCCGGGACTCACGATGTGTTCGTCGACAACCTGCCGGGGCTGCCGGACAACCTCAGCTTCAACGGCCAGGGGCGTTTCTGGGTCGCGCTGTATGCCCCGCGCAATGCCCTGCTGGACGGCACGGCGCCTTACCCGCTGGTGCGCAAGATGCTCGTGCGGGCCATGACCGTGCTGCCCAAGCCCGTGGAAAAACGCGCGTTTGTCATCGCCCTGGACACCCAGGGCCAGCTGGTCGCCAACCTGCAGGACGCCAGCGCCGGTAGCTACGCGCCCATCACCACGGTGCGCGAATACGGCGATGCCCTGTATTTCGGCTCGCTCACGGCCACCCACATGGCGCGCCTGCCGCTGGGCCCGGCCCTGGCGAAAGAACCTTGAAGGCTCGCGCCGGGCAGCATGAGTGGAGCGTAGCGATGGCGCTGCCGCGATTCTGATCTACGCTCTTTCACGCGGCGCCCCGTGGCGCCCGTCCAAGGAACGACGAACGATCGAATCCGATCGATTCCCCTCACATTGATAGTGGAACGACCCTATGAAAATCAAAATCCTGCTGGCTTCCCTGCTGCTCGCCTTTTCCTTCTCGGCCACGGCCTCGTGCCCGGTGCTCGGGCCGTCCGAGGATCCGTGCGCGGGGCCGGTACTCGGCCCAACCATCTGTGAATGCCCCTGAGGCTGGCGAACGCTGACACAGGCGTGCCCGTCCCGGGCGCGCCTCGGCCGCGGGATGACTGCAACGGGATGCTAGCAACGGGAAATATCAGGACAGCGGGAAGGAAGGGAGACGCAAGACCTGGCGAGGCGCCCGAAGCTTCGGGACACCCCGCTCAGGACATGGCCGGGGTCAGGAGCGCGCGGTCAGCTTGTCGGAGATTTCATCCTTGATCAGCAGACGCTTTTCCTTGAGTTTTCTCACTTCATCGTCAGCGGCCGCCGCGGCCTCCGCCTTGAGCACCTGATCATCGATGGTGTCGTATTTGTCGAACAAGGCATTCAAATGCGGGTCATTGGCTCGACGCCGTTGAATGTCTTCTTTGCTGCAGCTCAGATCCTGATACAGGTCGTGGGGCACCGGCATGAAACACCTCCGTTCGTTGATCGGTGGCAAGCCCGCTCACACGTGCTTGCCCGTTATCAGAATGGCCTCGACAACCGCCGTCTGTCGACCATCAATCAGACCAGCGGCACCGTTCGTCGCCTTCAGTCACCCTATCCACGACCTGCCGCCAATGGCTACGGGCGCCTCGCGCCCGGCCCTTACCCCAGCGCCTGGGCGAGAAAGGGCGCGGTGCGGCTGCGACGGTGCCGGGCCACCTGCTGCGGCGTGCCGCTGACCACCACCTTGCCGCCCTGGTCGCCGGCGCCCGGACCGATATCGATCACCCAGTCGGCCTGGGCCACCACGCGCATTTCGTGCTCGACCACCACCACGCTATGGCCGGCGCGCACCAGGTTGTCCAGTTGCTCCAGCAGGCGATCGACATCCCGCGGGTGCAGGCCGGTGGTCGGCTCGTCGAGCACATACAGGGTCGCCCCACGGGGATTGCGTTGCAGTTCGGTGGCCAGCTTGATCCGCTGCGCTTCGCCACCGGACAGCTCGGTGGCCGGCTGGCCGAGGCGCAGGTAGCCCAGGCCAATATCGCGCAAGACTTCCAGGGACCGACGGATGCTCGCTTGCCCGGCGAACACCTCCACCGCCTCCTGCACCGTGAGTTGCAGGACCTGGGCGATGTTCAGGCCCTGCCAGGTGATCGCCAGGGTCTGCGGGTGGTAACGCGCGCCGTGGCAGGTCGGGCACGGCGCATAGACGCTGGGCATGAACAGCAGCTCGACACTGACGAACCCCTCGCCTTCGCAGGCCGGGCAGCGGCCCTTGGCGACGTTGAAGGAGAACTGCCCGGCGTCGTAGCCCCGGGCCTGCGCCTCGGCGGTGGCGGCGAACAGTTTGCGCACGTGATCGAACAGGCCGGTGTAGGTCGCCAGGTTCGAGCGCGGGGTGCGGCCGATGGGTTTCTGGTCCACCTGCACCAGGCGCTTGATCCGCTCCAGCCCGGCGGTGACTGCGCCACTGCTGGCCTGCGGGGCGTCGTCTTCCAGGTTCAGCTCCTCGGGTTCCTCGTGGCTCTGCGCGCCCCCCAGGTGCGCGCCCACCAGCTCCAGCAAGGCCTGGCTGACCAGGCTCGACTTGCCCGAACCGGACACCCCGGTCACCGCGGTGAAGCAACCCAGGGGGAACTCCGCGCTCAGGTCATGCAGGTTGTTGCGGCTGATGCCCTCCAGGCGCAGCCAGCCCTGGGCCTGGCGCGCGGTACGGCGGGCCGGCGCCTGCTCGGCGAACAGGTAGGCGCGGGTCTGCGACTGCGCGACCTCGGCCAGCCCCGCCGGCGGACCGCTGTAGAGCACCTGGCCGCCCTGCTCGCCCGCCGCGGGGCCGACGTCGATCAGCCAGTCCGCGCGGCGCATGGTCTGCAGGTCATGCTCGACCACGAACAGCGAATTGCCCGAGGCCTTGAGCTGCTGCAGGGCCTCGAACAGCGCCTCGGCGTCCGCCGGGTGCAGGCCGGCCGACGGCTCGTCGAGCACGTAGATCACGCCGAACAGCTGCGAGCCCAGTTGGGTCGCCAGGCGCAGGCGCTGCAACTCGCCGGACGACAGGGTCGGCGTGCTGCGCTCCAGGGCCAGGTAACCCAGGCCCAGGCCGGTCAGGGTGCTGACCCGCTCCAGCAGGTCCTGGGCGATGCGTTGCGCGGCCAGGCGCTTTTCCAGGGACAGGTTCGGCGTGTGCCGCACATCCGGCCCGCCGACGTGGCCCGGCTCGCCCCGGGCCAGCCGCTGGCGCCGCGCGGCCTCGGTCTGTTCATGGCTCCACACCTCGCCGCCCTCCTCGGCCTGTTCCAGGTAGGCCTGGGCGGCCACCGGCTTCAGCACCTCGGCCAGTTGCGACAGGGGCATGCGCGACAGCTCGCCGATATCGAAGCCGGCGAAGGTCACCGACAGCGCCTCGCGCTTCAGGCGCTTGCCTGCGCACAGCGGACACGGGCTGCCGCGCATGAACTGCGAGACGCGCTTTTTCATCAGCGCGCTCTGCGAATGGGTGAAGGTGTGCAGCACATAGCGCCGGGCCCCGCTGAAGGTGCCCATGTAGCTCGGCTCTTGCTTGCGCGCGAGGGCCTCGCGGGTCTGCTCCGGGGTCAGCCCGGCGTACACCGGCACGGTCGGGGTTTCTTCGGTGAACAGGATCCAGTCACGCTGCTCCTGCGGCAGGTCGCGCCAGGGAATATCGACGTCGTAGCCCAGGGTCACGAGGATGTCGCGCTGGTTCTGCCCCTGCCAGGCCAGAGGCCAGGAGGCCACCGCGCGCTGGCGGATGGTCAGCGACGGGTCGGGCACCATGGACGCCTCGCTGACCTCGTAGACCCGGCCCAGGCCGTGGCATTCCGGGCAGGCACCTTGCGGGGTGTTGGGCGAGAAGTCCTCGGCGTACAGCATCGGCTGCCCCGGCGGGTAGCTGCCGGCCCGGGAATAGAGCATGCGGATCAGGCTGGACAAGGTGGTGACGCTGCCCACCGAGGAACGGGTGCTCGGCGTGCCGCGCTGCTGTTGCAGGGCCACCGCCGGCGGCAGGCCGTCGATGGCGTCGACGTCCGGCACCCCGACCTGGTCGATCAGGCGCCGGGCATAGGGCGCCACCGATTCGAAATAGCGGCGCTGGGCCTCGGCGTACAGGGTCGAGAAGGCCAGGGAGGATTTGCCCGAGCCGGACACCCCGGTGAACACCACCAGCGCGTCGCGGGGAATATCCACGTCGACGTTGCGCAGGTTGTGTTCGCGGGCGCCACGCACCCTGACGAACCCGGAACCGTTCGGCGGCAGTGAAGACGAAACCTGGGGCGAAGGCGTGTTGCGCGCAGAAGTCATGGGACAGCCTTGTGTCGGAGGGCGAGTGGTGGCGGGAGCGCCGCGAGCGACCTGCAGGGTGCACGGGCCTGCCCTTTTGAGCAACAGCGCGGCCCGGGCGTTCAATCCGCGGCCGTTCGCCTCACGTCGCCAGCACCGAGCTGACCATGCTCGTCAGGGCCTCCGCGCTGTAGGGCTTGCTCAGCAGGTGGGTATCCGGGCTGAGCTGGTGATTGGTGGAAATGATGTCGCGGGTATGCCCCGAGGTGAACAGCACGGCCACGGCCGGCGACTGGGTCTTGGCCCAGAGCGCCAGGTCGGTGCTCTTGATCAGGCCGGGCATCACCACGTCCGTGAAGATCAGCTCGACATGGGCGCCGTCCAGCAGCAGCTGCATGGCCGCGTCGCCATTGGCCGCGACCAGCACCTTGTAGCCGGCATGCTCCAGCAGCCCGACGGCGGCCTCGCGCACATCTTCGTTGTCTTCCACCACCAGGATCGTCTCCTGGCCGCGGCAATGCCGTTGGCCGCCCACCGGCAGCGCTCGCGCTTGCGCCTCGGTGCTGCGGGCAAAGTACATGCGCACCGTGGTGCCCTGCCCCGGCGTGCTGAGCATCTCGATATGGCCGCCGCTCTGCTTGACGAAACCGAACACCATGCTCAGGCCCAGGCCGGTGCCCTGGCCGTCGGGCTTGGTGGTGAAGAACGGCTCGAACGCCTGCTCGAGCACCTCCGGCTGCATGCCGTCGCCGGTATCGGCGACCGACAGGCACAGGTAATCGCCGGCGCTGATGCCCTTGCCGGCACAGAAATCCTGGTCGAGCACCACATTTTCGCCGCGGATGCCGATGATGCCTTCGCCCTTCATCGCGTCCCGGGCGTTGATCGCCAGGTTGAGCAAGGCGTTTTCCAGCTGGCTGCGATCGACCTTGATGCACCAGGGCTGTTCCGGCAGTTGCACCTCGATCCCGATGTTTTCGCCCAGGGCCCGTTGCAGCAGCTCGCTCAGGCTGTCGGGAATCCGCCCGGGGTTGTAGACCTCGGGCGACAGCGGCTGGCGCCGGGCGAACGCCAGCAGTTGCGCGGACAGCTTGGCGCCGCGCTCGACCGCGGCCAGGGCCACGCCGACCCGGCGCTGCACATTGGCATTGTCCGGCTCGTGGCGCGCCAGCAGGTGCAGGTTGCCGGCGATCACCTGCAACAGGTTGTTGAAGTCATGGGCCACGCCGCCGGTCATGCCGCCAATGGCTTCGAGCTTCTGCGACTGGCGCAGCTGCTCCTCGGCCGAGACCCGCGCGTCGACCTCCTCGGCCACCCGTTGTTCGAGATTGCGGGTCAATTGCAGCAGCGATTCTTCGGCCATCTTGCGTTCGTGGATATCGATCAGCACCCCCGGAAACCGCAAGGCCCGGCCGCTGGCGTCGAACTCGCAGCGGCCGCTGCCCAGGACCCACAGGTAGCTGCCGTCCGGGCGGCGGATGCGGTATTCGGCGTTGTAGGGCACGCCCTTCTGCACGCTGTAGTCGGCCTGTTCCTTGGTCCGCGCCAGGTCGTCGGGGTGCACCCGGCTGTCGGCGACTTCGATCGACAGGTCGTCCAGCGGCTGGTCCGCCGGGTAGGAGAAGGTCCGGGCGAAACGCTCGTCGCCCGACAGCCGGTTGGCCTGGATGTCCCAGACGAAGGAGCCGAGCAATGCCCCGGCGTTGAGCGCCAGTTGCACCCGTTCGTTTTCCGCGCGGTAGGCGCGCTCCGCTTCCTCGCGGCGGCGCTCGGACAGCACGTGGGCGGTGGTCTCGACCACGATCGCCATGACCCCGGCCGGCGCCTGGTCGTCCCCGGCCACCGGGCTGTAGTAGAGGTCCATCCAGACGTTTTCCGGCTGGCCGTTACGCAGCAGCACCAGCTCCTTGTTGCGGTACGACAGGGTGCCGCCCGCCAGGCAGGTGTCCAGCACGTGGCGATTGAAATCCGCCACCTCCGGCCAGCCCTGCTCCACCTGGCAGCCGAGCAGATAGGGATGCCGCCCGCCGGCGAACTCCGCATAGGCATCGTTGTAGATCATGTAGCCCGCCCGGCCCCAGAGCATGACCAGCGGCACCGGCGAGGCCAGCAGCAGTTGCACCGCGCTGCGCAAGCTCGAGGACCACTGCGCCAGCGCCCCCAGTTCGGTGACGGACCAGTCGAACGCGCAGATGCGCCGGGCCATTTCGCCTTGCCAGCCCTGGCAGCCATGAGGATCGGATAAGAACGGCATCGCTTGACCCAATGAACACGGATTGAATGTCACTCCCGGCCCAAGCGCAGCGGACGGGGGCTCCAGCTTTGAGCCCAGGCCGGGCGGATGGTTTCACGACTCTGGCGATTGTAGGACAGATTACCGGGATACCTGACCCCACCCGGCATAATTCCAGGCCGTGCCCCAGCCTTGATAACCTCCAGCGCTGAAACGTTCCGGGCCTTATCGCCAATGGCGCCAGCACGCGCTCAACGGAAGTCGCGACTGCGCACGGTGATGCCGCTCAGCAGTTCGCTGAGGTCGCTCAAGCGGCCGGCGATCAGGTGGCGCACCTCGCCTTCGGTCTCCAGGGTGCCGTCGACCTTGAGCAGCTGCGCCCCGACCAGGACCCGCCGCTGACGCTCGGCCAGGTCGCGCCAGACCACCACGTTGACGTTGCCGAACTCGTCTTCCAGGGTGACGAAGGTCACGCCGCTGGCCGTGCCCGGGCGCTGCCGCCCGGTGACCAGCCCGGCGATGCTGACCGGCCGGCCGTGCTCGACCTCCAGCAACTCGCGGGAACTGCGACAGCGCCGCGCCTTGAGCTCGCCCCGCAGCAAGGCCAGCGGATGCGGGCCGAGGGTGGTGCCGACGCTCAGGTAATCGGCCTGCAAGTCTTCGCCCACCGTCGGCCGGGGCAAGACCACCGGCGTTTCCTCCTGGCGCGGCAGGCCGGCGAACAGGCCGAGCTGTTGCTGCACCCCGGCCACTTCCCAGCGTGCCCGGTGCCGGTGCCCGGCCAGCCCGCGCAGGGCACCGGCGTCGGCCAGCAGTTCCTGGGCGCGGCTGTCGAGGCGGGCGCGTTGCCCCAGGTCGGCGATGTCGACAAAGGGGCCGCTCCCCCGCGCCGCCTCGATACGCTGCGCGTCGTCCTGGCGAAAGCCCTTGATCATCCGCAGCCCCAGGCGCAACGCCGGTTGTGCCCCCGTCGTGGGTTCCAGGCTGCAATCCCAGGCGCTGGCGCGCACATCCACCGGGCGAATCTGCAAATGGTGCCGGCGCGCGTCCTGGAGAATCTGGTCGGGGCTGTAGAAGCCCATGGGCCAGCTGTTGATCAGCGCGCAGGCGAAGGCCGCCGGCTCGTGGCACTTGAGCCAGCAGCTGGCGTAGGTCAGCAAGGCGAAACTGGCGGCATGGGACTCGGGAAACCCGTAATTGCCGAAGCCCTTGATCTGCTCGAAGATCTGCGCGGCGAAGGCTTCGGTGTACTTCCCGTCCTTGAGCATGCCTTCGCGCAGCCTTTCACGATGCGGCTCCAGCCCGCCATGGCGCTTCCACGCGGCCATGGCGCGCCGCAGCTGGTCCGCCTCGCCGGGCGTGTAGCCGGCGGCGACAATGGCGATCTGCATCACCTGCTCCTGGAACAGCGGCACGCCCAGGGTCCGCTCCAGCACCACCTTGAGCTCCTCCGAGGGGTAGCTCACCTGCTCCTCGTCGTTACGCCGGCGCAAGTACGGATGCACCATGCCGCCCTGGATCGGCCCCGGGCGGACGATGGCCACCTCGATCACCAGGTCGTAGAAGTTCTTCGGCTTGAGCCGCGGCAGCATCGACATCTGCGCCCGCGACTCGATCTGGAACACGCCGATGGTGTCGGCGCGGCCGATCATCTCGTAGGTGTCGCGGTCATCCGCCGGAATAGTCGCCAGGGTCCACTGCTTGTCCCGATAGGCGTGCACCAGGTCGAAGCAGCGGCGAATCGCGCTGAGCATGCCCAGCGCCAGCACATCCACCTTGAGCAGCCCGACCGCGTCCAGGTCGTCCTTGTCCCACTGGATGATGGTGCGCTCGGCCATGGCCGCGTTTTCCACCGGCACCAGGGTGTCCAGCGGTTGCTCGGAAATCACGAAGCCACCGGGGTGCTGGGACAGGTGCCGGGGAAAACCGATCAGTTGCCCGGTCAGGCCCAGGACCCGGCGCAGCACCGGGCTGTCCGGGTCGAAGCCGGCTTCCAGCAGGCGCTCGACGGACGGCGGCGTGTCGCTCCAGTGGCCGCAGCAGTCGGCCAGGGCGTTGACCTGGTCCGGCGGCAGGCCCAGGGCCTTGGCCACGTCACGCACCGCGCCGGCGCCGTGGTAGGTGCTGACCACCGCGGTCAGCGCCGCGCGGTGGCGCCCGTAACGCCGGAACACGTACTGCAGCACTTCCTCGCGGCGTTCGTGCTCGAAGTCCACGTCGATGTCCGGCGGCTCGTTGCGCTCGCGGGACAGAAAACGCTCGAACAGCAGGGTCGAACGGTCCGGGTCGATCTCGGTGATGCCCAGGGCGAAACACACCACCGAGTTGGCCGCCGAGCCCCGGCCCTGGCAGAGGATGTGCTGCTCGCGGGCAAACCGCACGATGTCGTGCACCGTGAGGAAATAGCTCTCGTAACCCAGCTCGGCGATCAGCGCCAGTTCAGCGTCGATCTGCTGTCGCACCTGGGGCCTGGCGCCCCCGGGCCAGCGGTTGCGGATGCCCTGCTCGGTCAGCTCGCGCAGCCAGCGGGTAGGCGTCTGGCCCGACGGCACCAGCTCGCGGGGGTACTGGTAGTGCAACTGCCCGAGGTCGAAATGGCAGCAGCGGGCAATCTTCAGCGACTCCTCCAGCAGGGCCGGCGGATAGAGCCCCTGCAACGCATCGAGGCTGCGCAGGTGGCGCTCGCCATTGGGATACAGGCGCTGGCCGGCCTCGGCCACCGGCAGGTGATGGCGGATCGCGGTCATGGTGTCCTGCAGGGCCCGGCGGCCGCGCACGTGCATATGCACATCGCCGCTGGCCACCGCGGCGATGCCCAGCTCGCGGGCCAGGGCCAGCCATGCCTCCAGGCGCCGCCGATCGTCCTGCCCGCAGTGCAGTTCCACCGCCAGCCACAAGCGCTCGCCGAACACCTGTTGCAGCCAGCGCCCGGCTGCATGCTCGCCGGGGGCCTGGGGCAGCCAGAGCGCCAGCAGCCCCGGCAAGGGTTCGGCGAAGTCTTCGCGCAAGACCCGGTACTGGCCCTTCTGCGCCCGGCGCCGGGCACGGGTGATCAGCCGGCACAGGCCCTGGTAACCCTCCAGGTTCTGCGCCAGCAGCACCAGCTTCGGCCCGGCGTCGATCTGTATTTCGCTGCCGACGATCAGCTTGAGCTGCGTGTCCTGCGCCGCCTGCCAGGCACGCACGATGCCGGCCAGGGTGCATTCGTCGGTGATGGCCAGCGCGTCGTAGCCCTGGGCCTTCGCCCGCTCGAACAGCTCGCGGGCACTGGAGGCCCCGCGCTGGAAACTGAAGTTCGACAGGCAGTGCAGCTCGGCATAGCCGCTCATGCGAACCAGCCCTGCAACAGCAGCGGCCCCGCCTCGCCCACCGGCCGATAGGCCCAGCCCTGCTGGCCCGTGCGGGTTTCGACCAGGTAGTAGTCGCGCCGCACGTCGCCCCCGTCCCACCAGCCGGACTCGATGCGTTCCGGCCCCATGAGGATGCGCGCCGCGCCCGCGGGCAGCGCCTGCGGCTCACGCAACAACCAGCCCGGGCGCCGGGGGCCGGGCAACTGCGGAGCGGCCTGCTGGTCGGTGAGCGGCTGCCAACTGCACTCGGGGCGATGGTCGGCGTGCGAGCCCAGGCCCTGCACCGCCTCGTCCCCCAGGCGGGCGCGCAGGCGTTCGCGCAACTGCTCCCAGGGCAGGGATTGCTGCGGGCGCTCGTCGAACAGCTCGCGGTGCTGCGGCACGAAGCGCGGCAGGTCGTCGGCCACCAGGCGCACCCCGCGCACCGGGGCCGGCACCTGGACCTGTTCCAGGCGCCCGCGGGCCAGCTCGAACAGCATCGCCGGCTCGCGTTCGGCGCTGAGCAGGCCGACCTTGATCAGGGTGTCGGGCCGTTCGACGTGTTCCAGATGCAGGTCGAAGCGCTGCACGCCGCTGTCCCGCCCGCAGAGAAACGCCGCCAGGTCGCCGCTCAGGCGGCGCAGGGGAAACAGCAGGGCCTGGTGCGACAGCACGTCGAAATTCAGCTCGATGCGCACGTCGAAACGGTCCGGCGGCTGGTAGAACGCCAACGCCAGGGAGCGCTCGCCGAGCAGGGTATCCAGGTGCCGCAGCAGGCCGGCGTCGAAACGCCGGGCCAGGGTGTCCCGGGGCAGCGCGCGAAGCTGGCCGAAGGTGCGCAAGCCCATGCGCGACAAGGCCGTGGCGGTGCCGGGCGCCAGGCCCAGGCGCTCGACCGGCATGGGCTGCAGGGCCTGACGCAATGACTCCTGGCCCTGCACCGCCAGCCCGTCGTGGGCGTTGGCCAGCACCCGGGCCGCCGCCGGGTTCGGCGCGGCGACGATGCGATGGCGAAAGCCCAGCTCGTCCAGTTCCCGGCGCAAACGCGCCTCCAGCTGCGGCCAGGGGCCGAACAGGCCCAGGCTCGACTCGATCTCGAACACCAGGGCGCGGGGGTAGAACAGGCTGACCTGGGAACTGAAGCGGTAGGCCCAGGCGGCCAGGAATTGCTGCCAGCGCTCGATATCGCCGGCGTCGTACTCGGCGCTGGCGAAGGCCTTGGTCAGGGCCTGGGCCGCGGTCAACGACTGCCCGGGGCGCAGGCCCAGCTCGCGGGCCGCGGCATTCACCGCCTGGATCACCCGGCGCTGCGGCGTACCGCTTAGCAGCGCCAGCGGCTCATCCGGCGCGGGGCGCTGGCGCAGCGCCGCGTCCAGCGCCAGTTGCGGGAACAGGATACAGACCCAGCGCATGGCAACCTCAATGCCCCGTCGTGAAGGCGATGGGCGCCGCATGGGCCAGGCCGCCGCGGCACTTGAGCACCCGCCACTGCGCAGGCCGGGCCTCCACGGCGATACGCAGGGCCGCCGGCGACGGGTTGAGGGCGTGCTGCAGGGAGCGGTAGGCGAATGCCAGGGTCTGGCCGGTCTCGGCCGCCACCTGCAAACGCCGCAAGGCGCGATCGTCGGCCTGCTGCGGCCAGCACAGCACGGCGCCGCAGCTGCCCGAACGCAGGCATTGTTCGGCGGCCCACAGGGCATCCCGCTCGCCGGCCTGGATCACTGCCAGCTGGCGCAGGTCGACCCCGGCGTTCTGCCAGGCCTGGGGGTACGGCACATGGGGCGGCGCCACCAGCACGATGCGTTCGCCGGCCGCCGACAGCCGGGCCAGGGTCGGCCACAGCAGTTGCAGCTCGCCGACGCCCTGGCCGGCCACCAGGATTTCCGTCAGCGCCGCCTCGGGCCAGCCGCCGCCGGGCAAGGCCGCGTCCAGTGCGGCGTGGCCGGTGGGTTGCGGGCTGCTGGCGGGCGCCGTGGGCCGGCCCTTCCATACGCGACCGGCATTGAACAGCGTTTCCAGTGCAACGACGGCGCCCATCAGCCTTGCCTCACCAGGCCGCAGAACACCCCTTCGATGGCCAGGTCCTGGTCTTCCCCGACCAGGATCGGCGCATAGGCCGGGTTGCGCGGCAGCAGGCGCACACCGTCGGCCAGGCGCTGGAAACGCTTGATGGTGACCTCGCCGTCCAGCCGCGCCACCACGATCTGGCCGTTGCGCGCCTCGCTGTCGCGGCGCACCGCCACCAGGTCGCCGTCGAGGATGCCGTCCTCGATCATCGAGTCGCCCCGCACCCGCAGCAGGTAATCGGGGGTCCGGGAAAACAGCGCCGGGTCGAGCAGCAAGCGATCGTGCACCTCGGCGTCGGCCCCGATCGGCGCACCCGCCGCTACCCGGCCGAGCACCGGGATCTCCAGCAGTTCGGGGCGTGCAGGCTGGTTGAGCAGGCGGATGCCCCGCGCCTGATTCGGGTTGACCTCGATGAAACCGGCCTCGGCCAGGGCCACCACGTGCTTGCGCGCCACGCTGCGCGAGGCGAAACCGAAGGCCTGGCTGATTTCGGCGAGGCTCGGGGGCTGACCGTGTTCGGCGATGCGTTCGCGAATGAAGGTCAGGATGGCGGTACGACGGGGAGATAGAGTGCTCATGGAGTACATTTGTACTCTTTTCAGATTTTTCTGACAATAACCGCCAGTCAGCCGAGGTCGCGGCTCGCCAGGAAATCCGCGATGTAGTCGATGAAGGCCTGCACCTTGGCGGTGGCGCGCCGGTGGCTGGGGTAGACCGCGAGGATGTGCGGGCCAAAGCTGTCCGGGTCGATCTCGTAGTCCGCCATCAGCCGCACCAGGCGCCCGTCGGCCAGGTAGGGCGCGGCGCTCCACAGCGGCGTGTGCAACAGCCCGCGCCCGGCCAGGGCGTTGGCCAGCAGCAGGTCGTAATTGTCGCTGCGCAGGCGCGGCGCCTGGGGCTGCGGCAGGCTCAGGCGCTGGCCGTCCCGCTCGACCCACCAGAACTCGCGGCTGAGCAAGGGGTGGCGATAGAACAGCCATTCATGCCGGTCGAGGGTCTGCGGGGTCACCGGCACGCCGTTGCGCGCCAGGTAGGCCGGGCTGGCGCACAATGCCAGCCGGTTGCGCCCCACCACCCGGGCGATCAGCCCCGGCAGGTCGTCGTGGCCTTCGCGCAGGGCCAGGTCATAGCCGCTTTCCAGCAGGTTGACGAACTCGTCGCACAAATCAACCTGCAGGTTGATCTGCGGGTACTGCTCGAGAAAACCACTGCACACCCGGTCGAGAAAGGCCTGGCCGTAGGCCAGCGGCGCGGTGATTTTCAGGTTGCCGCGCAGGCCGTGCTGCAACTGCTCGATTTCCTCGCCGGCCTCGTCCAGTCGTTGCAACACCTGGCGCGCGGTGTCCAGGTAGAGGCGCCCCACTTCCGTCAGCAGGATCCGCCGGGTGCTGCGCTCGAACAGCCGCGCGCCGAGTTCGGTTTCCAGGTGATTGACCGCCTTGGTCAGCGCCGAGGGGGTCTTGCCCAACTGCTCGGCGGCACGGCTGAAACTGCCCAACTGCGCGGTGGCCACGAACATCTTCAATGCGCTCAGCTTGTCCATATCTTTTCCATCCAGGCAAAAAGGTTTTTCGCCAGCGAGGCGTTCTGCTGGCCCTGGCGAGCCACTAATCTGGCTATCAAACGCCAATAACAAGGAAATACTCAATGAAAAGATTCATCCCGAATCTGCTGGTCCTTGCCATGAGTTTTGCCTCGATGGAAGCCATGGCCGCCACCGACCTGGTGCTGCTCAACGGCAAGGTGTTCACCGCCGATCGCAGCCAGCCCAAGGCCCAGGCCCTGGCGGTGGAAAACGGCAAGGTGCGGCAGGTCGGCAGCGACGCGCAGATCAAGGCGTTGATCGAAAGCGGCACGAGGGTCATCGACCTGGGCGGCAAGACCCTGCTGCCCGGCCTGATCGACAGTCATTCCCACGCGATCTTCGGCGGCCTGGAAATGACCTCGGCCAATATGCAGGACCAGGTGGTCGACCTCGCCGAACTGGAGCGCAAACTGCGCGCCTGGCGCGACGACGGCACGGCCAGGCATGGCGACGTGCTGAGCGTGGCCGGCATGAGCTCGGCCTACTGGGCCCGGGCCGAGGCCCTGGGCCAGCGCTTCAACGCCGGTGAGTGGGCCAGCGTGCCCGTGGTGTTCACCGGCAGCGATCACCACACCGCCTGGGCCAACAACGCCATGCTCGAACGCGCCGGCATCGACGCCGCCCTGCTCGAGCGCCTGCCGGAAGCCGAGCGCGGCACCATCGGCCGCCTCGCCGACGGGCGCCCCAACGGTTTCCTGGTGGATGCCGGCTGGGACCGGGTCGCGGCGAAGATGCCGGTGCTCAGCCCCGCTACCCTGCTGCGCGCCGCGCAATCGGCGGTGCGCTACAACAACAGCCTGGGCATCACCGCCTGGATGGACCCGGCCGCCAACGCCGCCCCCGGCGAGGCGGTGTTCGCCCTCAAGCCCACGGCCAAGACCGTCGGCGTGCTGCCGGCCTACAAGGCCCTGGCCGAGAGCGGCGGCCTGAGCGCGCATGTCGCCGCGCTGCTGGTGGCCAACCCGAAAAGCCTCCCCGCCGACCTCGACGTCCTGGAGCAGGTGCGCCAGCAGTTCCAGGGCATCCCCAACCTGACCCTGCCGGGCATCAAGATCTTCGCCGACGGGGTGATCGAGTACCCGGCCCAGAGCGCGGCGATGCTCGATCCCTACAGCAACTCGCACAAACAGGGCGAGCTGCTGATCGATCCTCAACACTTCGGCGAGTTGGTCAGCGCCATCGACCGGCGCGGCTGGCTGGTGCACATCCACGCCATCGGCGACCGCGCGGTGCGCGAATCCCTCAATGGCATCGCCCAGGCGCGCAAGGACCGCCAGAGCGGCATCGCCCACTCCATCACCCACCTGCAGATGGTCAACCCCAAGGAGTTCGCGCGCTTCAAGCCGCTGGACGTCATCGCCTCGATGCAACTGCTGTGGGCCAGCGCCGACGACTACACCACCGACATGATCAAGCCCTACGTCAGTGCCCTGGCCTTCCGCTACCAGTACCCGGCGCACTCCCTGCTCAAGCAGGGCGCGACCCTCGCCGGGGCCAGCGACTGGCCGGTGTCCTCGCCCAACCCGTGGAACGCCATCGCCCAGGCCATTACCCGCAAGGGGCCGCTGGGGGTGCTCAACGCCGACGAGCGCCTGGACCGCGAAACCATGTTCTACGCCTACACCCTCAACGCCGCCCGCGCCATCGGCCTGGAACAGCAGATCGGCTCGCTGAGCGCCGGCAAGCAGGCGGACTTCATCGTGGTCGACCGCGATGTGTTCAGCGTCGACGAGAAAGCCCTGCATGAAACCCAGGTCTTGCAGACCTGGTTCGCCGGCCGCGAGGTCTACAGCCGCCCTCTCTGACCCGTACCGCTACCCCCGCCGCCCCATGGCTCGCCCGGCATGGGGTACGGCGCAGCCTTGCCTGTCATCCGCCCAGAACAATCAAAACAACAACGGGATGCCCACCATGAAAGCCTTCACCCTGCTCGCCCTCGGATCCTTGAGCCTGCTGCCCCTGGGCAGCCAGGCCGTGCCCCTGAACGACGACTTCGCCCTGGAAATGGAACTGGCCCTGGTCAGCGACTACCGCACCCGCGGCATTTCCCAGACCCAGAACGACCCGGCCGTACAGGCCGCCATGACCCTGGTGCACAGCAGTGGCCTGTACCTGGGGGCCTGGAGCTCCAACGTCGACTTCGGCGGTGGCCTGAAAACCCGCCAGGAACTCGACTACTACGCCGGCTGGCTGTGGCACGCCAGCGAGGCGATCAGCCTCGACCTGGGCTACCTCAAGTACAGCTACCCCCGGGAAAGCCAGTTCAACCAGAGCGAGGTGTACGGGATTTTCACCGCCTATGGCGTGCAACTGGGGGCCTACTACTCCAACGATGCGCCGGGCATCGACAGTGAACAGAGCACCCTGTACCGCTACCTCGGCTACGAGACCGAACTGCCCCTGGGCCTGGGGCTGCGGCTGCGCTACGGCGAAATGGACTTCAAGGACCCGCGCCTGGTCTCGGCCTCGGGCCAGGGCGAGGACCGCTACCACGAATGGGAAGCCAGGCTGACCCGCGAGGTGGCCGGGGTGCTGCTGGGCCTGAGCTACATCGACACCGACCTGTCGAAAAGCCAGTGCACCAGCAACTACGGGTTCGACGACCTGTGCGGCGCGACCTGGGTGGCCAGTGCCCGCAAGGCCTTCTGAGGCGCCCGCGTTCCCCCCCTGTAGGCGTTCATGACATTTTTTTTACCAACGCGCCTCTACAGTCAGCAGGGCACTGCTGCTATTTTTCCATCACCCCTCATGAAAGGAACCCACCGAAATGGCCTTGGGCAAAGGACTGCGACTGACGTCAATCACCTCGACCCGCCTGGTGCTGCTGTTTTCCCTGGCGCTGGTGCTGCTCTACAACTTCGCCACCTGGAAGGCGCTGGACAGCCTGGTCACCCTGCAAGGCCTGCATAAAGGGGCATTCTTCGCCTCCTTCGGGTTGTTCCTGTGGGCCGCCATCGCCCTGCTGCTGACCCTGGTGTCCTTTCGCTGGACCCTGAAGCCGGTGCTGACCCTGGTCGCCCTGGTCTCGGCCGCCGCCGCGTATTTCATGAACGAGTACGGCATCACCATCGACACGGTGATGGTGCAGAACGTGTTCGAGACCAACCCGGACGAAGCCGCCGCGCTGTTCAACCTCAAGCTGCTGGGCTACTTGCTGGTGCTCGGCGCGTTGCCGGTGGCGCTGGTCTGGCGCACCCCGGTGCGCTACCGGCCGTTCTTTCGCGGCCTGTTGAACAAGCTGCTGGTGAGCGCCGCCTGCGTGCTGGTGATCCTGGTCTCGGTCGGCGCCTTCTACTCCACCTATGCGCCGATCTTTCGCCAGGAAGACAAGCTGACCCACTTCATCAACCCGACCAACTACATCTACGCCATCGCCAAGTACGGCAAGCAGCGCCTGGGGATCAAGCAGCATGTGGTCGTCCAGCCGATCGGCCAGGACGCGGTGATGAGCGCCCAGGCCAGCGGCCGGGAGAAAAAGTCGCTGATGATCCTGGTGGTCGGCGAAACCGCCCGCGCCGACCATTTCTCCCTCAACGGCTACGCCCGGGACACCAACCCGGAACTGGCGAAGCTGGACATCATCAACTTCACCCAGGTGCATTCCTGCGGCACGTCGACGGCGGTCTCGGTGCCGTGCATGTTCTCGATGTTTCCCCGCGAGGACTACAGCGACAAGAAGGGCAAGACCTACGAGGGCCTGCTGGATGTGCTGCAACGGGCCGGCGTACAGGTGCTGTGGCTGGACAACAACAGCGACTGCAAGGGCACCTGCCTGCGGGTGCCGAACCGCGACATTCCCAAGACCCAGCCCAGCCCCTTCTGCGACGGCAAGAACTGCCTGGACGAGGCCCTGCTGGTGGACTTGCAGCAGTACATCGACAGCCTCGCGGGCAACGCGATCATCGTCCTGCATGCCGACGGCAGCCATGGCCCGGAATACTACGAGCGCTACCCCAAGAGCCTGGAGCGCTTCACCCCGATCTGCCATACCAACCAGCTGGGCAGTTGCAGCAGCGAGGAACTGGTGAACGTCTACGACAACACCATTCTCTACACCGACCATTTCCTGGCCCGGGTGGTCGAGCTGCTCAAGCGCAACCAGCAGCGCTACGACACCTCGATGCTGTACGTCTCCGACCATGGCGAGTCCCTGGGCGAAAACGGCCTGTACCTGCACGCCGCGCCCTACGCCCTGGCGCCCCAGGCGCAAACCCACGTGCCGATGGTGATGTGGTTCGGCGACAAGACCCTGGGCGACCTGGGTATCCAGCGCGACTGCCTGCAAGGCAAGAGCGACCAGCCGGACCTGAGCCACGACAACCTGTTCCACTCGCTGCTCGGGCTGTTCGAGGTGCGGACCGAGCTGTACCAGCCGCAACTGGACATCTTCCACTCCTGCCGGCCACAGATGACCGCGGCGCACTAGCGCCGGCTCAGGCCATCTGCGCCAGGTAGGCCCAGGGATAGATCCCGCGGTCGTGGCCGTCGCTGAACACCAGTTGCACGCCGTAGCCCTGGAGGTCGAGCCGCAGCACCCGGACCTGCGGCGCGACCTGCGGGGCCAGCCCTTGCAGGCGCAACGCCCGGCATTGCGCGCAGGGGCACTGGCGACGCAGTTCGGCATGCGCCAGCCGCTGCTGGCGGCCGTCGCCCCAGGTCAATAGCACCTCCTGGCGTTGCGGCGAGTTGTCGATCGCGTGCGGCGCGCCGTTCATGACAACTGGCCCAGGGCGATGCGCACCGCCTTGCGCACCTCCGGATCGCCGTCGTGCTCGGCGGCCAGCAAGGCCTCGCGGGCCTGGATGTCGCCCAGCTCGCCCAGGGCCAGGGCGGCCTCCTTGCGCAGGTTGCTGATGCGGTGGCCGAGGGTCTCGATCAGCGCCGCCAGGGCCGGGGCATGGCGCAAACGTCCGAGGCTGCGCACGGCCCGCAGGCGCACCTGCCAGTAATCGTCGTGCAAGGCCGCGATCAGCACCGGCCCCGCCTCGGGCTGCCCGACCTTGCCCAGGGTGGTCGCGGCCTCTTCCCGCACCTGCCAGGCCGGATCGAGCAAGGCCCGGCTCAAGGCCGGCACCACCTGCCCGTCGCTGGCCAGGCCGAGGGCCCCGGTGGCGGCGCGGCGCACTTCGCTGTCCGGGTCGTCGCTGGCCAGGCGCGCCAGGGCCGGCAAGGCCTGCAGTTGCTTGAGCCAGCCAAGCACCGCCACCGCCTCGCGGCGCACCCCGGCATCCGCATCGTCCAGGGCCTGCATCGCGGCCCCAGCGGCGTCGGCATGCCGCAGCTCGCGCAAGGCGCGAAAGGCCGCGCTCCGCACCCGCGCCTGGGCATGCCCGGTCCAGGGCAGGATCACCCGCCCCGCCGCGCTGCCCTTGAGCAGGCTGAGGCTCTGCGCGGCCGCTTCCTGCACGGCGATGGCGGGGTCGGTCAGGGCCTCGCACAGGGCCGCCACCACCGGCTCGTCCTCCCAGGCTTCGAGCAGCCGCGCGGCTTCGGCGCGTACCTCCAGCGCCGGGTCCTGGCGCAGGCGGTCCACCAGCCAGGCCAGGCCTTCCGGCTCTTCGAGGTCGGCCAGCTCGATCAGGGCGATGCGCCGCACGCCCGGGTCGTCGTCCAGCAGCCGCGCTTGCAGCACGAGGATGTCGGGGTTGTCGCTGTCACGGAAAAAGTCAGTCATATGGCAAATCGCGCTGGGGAATGTTCAAGGGGCAGCCCGAGGGGGTCCAGGCGCGGCAGTTGCCGGCCGTCCTCGTGCCGCAGCAGTTCGAGGCAATGGCGCTTGAGGCGGGTGAACTCGAAACGGGTCACCAGCTCGCTGGTGCGCGGTCGCGGGAAATCCAGGCGCAGGTCCTCGATGATCCGCCCGGGACGCGGACTCATCACCAGCAGCCGGTCGGCGAGGAACAGCGCCTCGTCGATGTCGTGGGTGACGAACACCACGGTGGTGCGGATGCGCGTCCAGATCTCCAGCAGCAGCTCCTGCATCTTCAATCGGGTCAGGGCATCGAGCGCGCCGAAGGGTTCGTCCATCAGCAGCAGTTGCGGGCGATTGATCAGCACCCGGGCGATCTCCACCCGCTGCTGCATGCCGCCGGACAGCTGGTCCGGCCAGCGTTCGGCAAAGCCGTCGAGCCCGACCAGGGCCAGCATCTCGTCGGCCGCGGCCTCGCGCTCGGCCCTGGGCAGGCCCTGCATCTTCAGGCCGAACGCCACGTTGTCGCGCACCGTGCGCCAGGGAAACAGGGTGTGCTGCTGGAACACCATGCCCCGTTGCGGCGACGGGCCCTGCACGGGCTGGCCGTCCACCAGCAGCCGCCCGCTGCGCGGTCGCAGGTGCCCGGCCAGGGCGCCGAGCAAGGTCGACTTGCCGCAGCCGGACGGCCCGAGGATGCACACGAATTCGCCGGGCCGGACCTGGCATTCCAGGCCCTGCACCGCCTCGAAGGCCTGGGCGCCCTGGCCCAGGGAGATGCAAACCTGCTGGATATCGATGCGCCCGGCGGCGGTCGGCACAGTATTCATCAGGCGTTTCCTCGCGGTCGGTGCCAGGGCGTGAGCACGCCGCCCAGGCGTTTGATCAACAGGCTGCTGCCCATGCCCAGCACGCCGATCAGCAACATGCCGACCACGATGTCTGGGTAGTTCTGGATGGTGTAGGACTCCCAGGTGTAGTAGCCGATGCCGTACTGCCCGGAGATCATTTCCGCGGTCACCAGGCAGAACCACGAGGTGCCCATGCCGATGGCCAGGCCGGTGACGATGCTCGGCGCGGCGCCCGGGACTATCACCTCCAGGAGGATCGCCCGGCGCCCTGCCCCGAGGCTTTTCGCCGAGGCCAGGAGGCGCCGGTCGACGCCTTCGACGCCATGCACGGTGTTGAGCAGGATCGGGAACAGCGCGCCGGTGAAGGTGATGAAGATCATCGACAGCTCCGACGAGGGGAACATCAGGATCGCCAGGGGAATCCAGGCCACCGCCGGGATCGGCCGCAGTACCTCCAGGGGCGGCAGCAGCAGGTCCTCGGCCCATTGCGAGCGGCCCACGGCGATGCCCAGGGCCACACCGACCAGCGCCGCCGCCAGGTAGCCGGCGAACACCCGGCCCAGGCTGCTGCCCAGGTGCCGCGCCAGCTTGCCCGAGTCGCCCAGGCCCAGCGCCGCCTGCAGCACCGACAGGGGCGTCGGTACGTTGGCGAAGGTCACCAGGCCAAGGTTCCAGTGCTGGCTGGCGGCGAGTTGCCAGAACAGCAGGCAGAGCAGCAAGGAGGCGCCGCGCGCCGTCCAGCGAAACAAGGGTGCAGACATGGATTCCTCCCTGCAAATAAAGGCCAGGCCTCTGGCCACGACGCAGAACTTCTGGCCCACCGCGTTATCGTTCATCGCGAGCAAGCTTCGCTCCTACAAAAACACACACCGCGCAGCCTCAGCGGGCGGCGAGCGCCTGGGCCGTGGCGTCGTTGAAGTCGAAGACCCGGCCGCCCTGGGCCGCGGCGTAGTGCTGGGCCTGGCCCTTGAGCAGGAACGCGCTCAGGCGCCCCTTGGCATCGCTGGCGAACCAGGCCTGGTCGGCCAGCAGCTTGATCCCGCTGTCGCTGGCCTGGGCATAGACGGCACGGATGCTCCGGCCTTCCTGCTTGAGGCCGTTCAACGCGGCGAAGGCGGCTTCGGTCGAGGCGTAGCTGCGCACCGTCGGCTCGCCACGCACCCAGATCTGCGCCACATGGCTGAAATCGCCGATCGGCTGGCCGCTGGCCGCATCCTTGGCCTCGAGCGGGGTCTGCGCGTAGTTGGCCAGTTGCGCCTCGTAGTCCAGGTTCGAGGCCTTGAACGCGGCGCGGATGTACTGGTCATCGATGAAGGTGTTGAGGTCCAGGCCGCGGTCGGCCTTCTTCAGCAGCTTGAGGGTATCGATGGCGGTGCCCACGGCTTGGCGGTATTCCGGTTTCCAGCTGAGGTCGCGGGTCTGTACGCCCAGCGGGCCATGGAACAGGTAATTGACCTCGGCATCGACCCCGGTGACCTTGGCGATCAGCTCGCTGTAGCGCTCCGGCTCGGCGGCCAGCAAGCGGTTGGCCTCGAGGCTGGCGCGCAGGTAGGCGACGACGATTTCCGGGTATTGCTTCGCGTAGGCCGCATCCACCAGGGCACCATGGAAGGTCGGCGCGCCGGCCTGGGAGCCGTCGTAGATCTTGCGGGCGAACCCACGGCTGGGGAACAGCTCGGCGAACGGCACGAAGTCGGCGTGGGCGTCGATCTTCCCGGCCTGCAGGGCCGAGCCCGCGACTTCCGGCGGCTGGGCGATGATGTTCACATCCTTGAGCGGGTCCCAGCCTTGCGCCGCCACCGCGCGCAACAGCATGCCGTGGGCGGTGGAGGCGAACGGCACCGACAGCGTCTTGCCCTTGAGTTCGGCCAGCGACTGCACGCTGGAGGCGCTCGGCACCACGATGCCGTTGCCGCTGCCCTTGATGCTGCCCGACAGCACGCTGATGAACAGGCTGCGCTTGCCGGCGGTCTCGAAGGCCACGCCGTTGAAGGCCCCGGGGAAATCGGCCATGGCGCCGAAATCGAGCTTGCCGGCGACCATCTCGTTGGTCAGCGGCGCGCCGCTGGTGAAGTTCTTCCATTGCACGTCATAGGTCACGTCCTGGTAGCGGCCGTCGTGAGGCAGGTACTTGTCCAGCAGCCCGAGCTCGCGGATCAGCAGGCCGCCTGCGGCGCAATTGATGGTGGTGTCCTGGGTGCCGATGGCGACCCGGATGGTTTCGGCAGAGGCCGACAGGGTGAACGAAGCCAGTACCAGACCGGCCAGGGCTGCACGCAACAACATGGTTTTTTCCCCTCGAATCATTGATAGGTATTCGTCTCCGCCGCGATCAGGGCGCGGTGGGAAACGAGGGGTCGGCGAAGCAGGCGTCCGGTGTTGCCGGATAGCGTTTTCTGGCGCTGCGGTTCAACGCAGCAGGTAAGGAATCTCGACTTTCACCGCGCCGGTCGGGCAGTCCTTTTCACAAGGCATGCAGTACCAGCATTCGTCGAACGCCATGTAGGCCTTCTGGGTCGCCGGGTTGATCGCCAGGAGGTCCATGGGGCAGACCTCCACGCACACGGTGCAGCCTTTGTGGGCGATGCATTTGTCCTCGTCGACCGTGACCGGCGCGTTGGAGCGGAAGAAGATTTCCTGGGGCTGATAGGCCATTTCACGGGTTCCCTGGAGCCTGGGGCTCGGTCAGATGTTCACGGTGTCTCAGGCGGCGTCGGCACCCACCCGCAGCCGGTCGTAGGCCTGCATTTCCTCGGCGTCCAGCGGGATGATGTAGGGCTCCACCGGCTGCTTGAAGCTGGTCATGCGCCCGTCCTCGCCTTTCTTCAGGTGGCAATGGCAGAACCAGTCGCGGTCGTTGCGCTGCGGGTGATCGACCCGGTGGTGGTACAGGCCCCAGCGGCTTTCGGCGCGGAACAGCGAGGCGCGGGCGGCCATTTCGGCGCAGTCGCGGATCATCCCGACCTCCATCGCGCGCATCAGCTCGTGGGCGTTGTGCGCCTTGAGCAGGTCCAGGTCGCGCTGGATATCGTCGAAGCGTTGCAGGCCGATCTGCATCTTGCGGGTCACCTTCGGCGGTTGCAGGTAGTCGTTGACCAGGCGCCGCAGCTTGTATTCGACCTGGGCCGGTGGCAGGCCGTGTTCGCGATCCAGCGGCGCGTAGACCCGGGCCTGCTCGCGCTCGACCTGCCCGGCATCCAGCGCGGAAAACTCGCGGCCGGCGACGAAATCCGCGGCGTTGCTGCCGGCGAACCAGCCGTAGGTAAAGGCGCCGAGCATGTAGTTGTGCGGCACCGCGGCCATGTCACCCGCCGCGTACAGGCCCCGGACCGAGGTCTCGGCGCGCTCGTTGACCCACACCCCGGACGCCGAATGGCCGCTGCAAAAACCGATCTCGGAGATGTGCATCTCGACCATCTGGCTGCGGTAGTCGGTGCCGCGGTTGGCGTGGAACTGGCCGCGGCTGGGGCGCTCGTTGCTGTGCAGGATCTGCTCGATGTCCTGGATGGTTTCCTCGGCCAGGTGGTCGAGCTTGAGGAACACCGGGCCGTTGCCGCTTTCCAGCTCCTGGTGGAACTCCCACATCATCTGTCCGCTCCAGTAGTCGCACTCGATGAAGCGTTCGCCCTTGTTGTTGGCGGTGTAGCCACCCAGGGGGCCGGTGACATAGGCGCAGGCCGGCCCGTTGTAGTCCTTGATCAGCGGGTTGATCTGGAAACATTCGAGGTTCGCAAGCTCGGCCCCGGCGTGATAGGCCATCGAGTAGCCGTCGCCGGCATTGGTCGGGTTCTCGTAGGTGCCCATCAGGTAGCCGGAGGCCGGCAGGCCCAGGCGCCCGGCGGCGCCGCAGGCGAGGATCACCGCCTTGGCCCGGATCACATGGAAATCGGCCGTGCGGCAATCGAAGCCCATCACCCCGTTGACCGCCCCTTGCGCGTCCGTCAGCAGGCGGGTGCACACCAGGCGATTGGTGATGCTCACCCGCGCGCGCTTGAGCTGGCGGTACAGCACCTTCTTGATGTCGTGCCCTTCGGGCATCGGCAGCACATAGGCACCCATGTGGTGGACCTTCTTCACCGCGTAGTCGCCGGTTTCGTCCTTCTCGAACTTCACCCCCCAGCGGTCCAGCTGCTCGATGGTCTCGAAGCTGTGGCGGGCATAGGCATACACCGCCGCCTGGTTGACGATGCCGTCGTTGGCGATGGTGATTTCCTTGGTGTACTGCTCGGGGGTGGAATGCCCGGGCACGATGGCGTTGTTCAGCCCGTCCATGCCCATGCTGATGGCGCCGCTGCGCTTGACGTTGGCCTTGTCCACCAGCAGCACCCGCAGCTCGCGGTTGCGCTCCTTGGCCTTGATCGCCGCCATGGGGCCGGCGGTCCCGCCGCCGATCACCACGATGTCGTATTCCTGTTCCAGGGTCTTTCTGCCGCTGTCGCCGTGGCTCATGCCCGCGCCCCTTTTTGCCGGTCGATCCGCAGGCGGTACTGGAAAGCGTCGCCACGGTAGTAGAGGTGTTCGAAGTCCACCGGCTGGCCGTCGGCGGTGTGGGTCAGGCGCTCGATGCGCATGATCGGCGAGCCGGCCTCGACGTTCAGTGCCTGGGTCAGGTCGCTGTCGGCCAGCACCGCGTCGATGGCCAGGTCGGCATGGCCGAGCGCCAGGCCGCAGTCGTTCTCCAGGATCAGGAAGATGTCGCGGGTCACCAGGTCGGCCTTCTCCAGCCGCTCGCCCAGGGCCTTGGGCAGGTAGGTGATCTCCAGGGAAATCGGCTCGCGGTTGATCAGGCGCACCCGCTTGATCTGCGCCACGGTCTCGCCCTCCGCGACCTGCAGCCGCTCGGCTACCAGTTTGTCGGCCTTGATGAACTTGAAGCTGCGCAGGCGGTTGATCACCTCATAGCCGCGCCCGGTCATGGACTCGGCCAGGCCTTGCAGGGTGCTGACGTTCTGGAAGGTTTTCGGCTTGGCGACGAAGGTGCCCTTGCCGTGGATCTTGAAGATCAGCCCTTCCTTCTGCAGGTCGCCCAGGGCCTGGCGCACGGTGATGCGGCTGACCTGGAACAGCGCGCCCAGCTCGCTTTCCGACGGCATCTGGCTGTCCTGGGGGTATTCGCCGTCGAGGATCCGCGCGCGCAGCAGATCGCGCAGCTGGGTGTGCAGCGGCACGCTGGCCAGGGGTAACGGGGGCTTGGCGGTGTCGGTCATGGGGATCACTTGTCATAACGAGTTATGACGTGATCTTAGAGAGCGCCTGGCGCGCTTGAGAAATACTGTTTGGGCATAAGGTTAGAAGACGCGCCGCCTGCGCCGCGGCGGCCGGCGCGTCATGGTGCGTCATGGTGCGTCGTGCGCCGGTAAACCGCGCTCCCGCAGGAGCGCGGTTTACCGGCGCCGAGGTCGATCAGGCAGTGGCTTGCAGGGCACGTAGGTCGAGGCGGCCGTCCACCAGCGGCGGGCACCAGTAGTAGCCGCCGGTGATCGGCCGGCTCATGCGGTACAGGCCGTCGACGATGCCGTCCTCCAGGCCGCTCATGCGCCGCAGCTGGACTTCGAAGGCGTGCAGGCTGTGGCCGAAGGCGAGGAACATCAGGCCGCCCTTGTCGCCTTCGATCCACGGCATCGAGCGACGCACCATGAAGGCTTCGGGGCTGAAGCTTTCCTGGGCGGTGCGCTTGACGTGGGCCGACTCCGGCGCCTCTTCGAGCTCTTCGTTGTCGCTCAGGCGGCGGCCGATGATGTTGTCGCGCTCCTCCTGGTGCATCGCGGCAAAGCCCTTGAAGTCGTGCTGCCACTGCTGGATCGCGGCGAAGCTGCCGCCGCGCAGGCCATCGGCGCCCTGGGCCAGGGCCGCGGCCAGTGCTTCGTCATCGTGGGGGTTTTCGGTGCCGTCCTCGTAACCGGTGAGGTCGTGGCCGGTCTTGTGGCGGAAGGCTTCGTTCATCTGCACCAGGCGCAGCGCCGGGGCCAAGGCGGCCTCCAGGGCATCGCTGCGATGCAGCAGCTCGCCGCGGTCTTCGCCATGCAGCCAGATCCACAGCGCATGCTGGGTCGACGGGTTGTCGACGCCGACCCCGGTCAGCGCCGGAAACGCCTTGAGCCCCTGCACGCGGGCGCCCAGCGCCTTGACCAGCGACGCGCCCAGGCCCACTACCGCCGATTTCCCGTCCACCAGCGCCAACAAGCGATCGATCGCCGCCGGCAACGCCTCGATGGCCTCGAGGGCAAAAAACAGATGGCGAGCCTGGCTCGGAACGGGGGTGGCAAGAATGCCCGGCTGGTAGTAACTCATGACGACTCCTCGAAGAAAGCGCGAAGTTTACCCGGCGCATTACCGTTTGTGGGGGTTTAGACACGCCGGCGCGCCGGATAAAAGGCGCGCCCCCCCCCGGCCACGGACCCGCGCCGCCCCCTACAGCGGGCCGCCCTCCTCCCGATAGGCGCTGGGGCTCAGCCCGGTCCAGCGCTTGAACGCCCGACGGAAACTGCGCACATCGCTGTAGCCGACCGCCTCGGTGATGCGCTCGATGGACAGTTGCGGGTTGGCCAGCAGGTTCAGGGTGCGGGCCCGGCGTACCTGTTCCAGCAGCGTGTCGAAGGTCAGGTCGTGCTCGCTCAGGCGCCGGCGCAGGGTGCGTCCGCTCATGTTCAGGTCGCGGGCCACCTGCTCGATATGGCTGCCCTGGGCCAGGTCGCGGGAAATCGCCCGTTCCACCGCCTCGATCAGGTCGAGCTTGCGGTGCACCTGGGCGCTTTCCAGCTCCAGCAGCTTGAGCGCCTGGCGCAGGGCCACGGCATGGTGGTTGGGCAGGCGCGTGTCCAGCCAGTGGCCGGCGATCACCATGCGATTGTGCAGGCAGCCGAAACGCACGTCGGGCCCCAGCAGGCTCAGGTAGTGCTCGCGGTAGGCCGGCGCGGCGTGCATGACTTCGACCCGCAGCGGCTTGAAGTCCGCGCCGACCAGGGCGCGGCCATACACCGGCAGGCTGGCGAAGAACTCCTCGATGGCGAAGATCTGCACGTCGCCGTAGGGCAACCGGCATTCGGCTTCGACGAAAAACTCGTCGCCCTGCTGGCGGACCGTGCAACTGACGATACCGCCCGAGGTGTGCTGGTGGCGGATGCCGATGTCGAAGGCGTCGCGCAGGGTCTTGCACAGCGACAGCACATGCCCCAGCAGGCCCAGGGTGCCGAGCACGTTCCGGTGCCCGACCCACAGGCCCAGGCCCTGCCCGGGCAAGGCCTTGAGCGCGCGCTGGATCATCGCCACGGCCTGGCGATAGGAGATGCGTTGCGCGGGGTCCTGCAGGTCTTCGAAGGTAAAGCCCAGGCCGCGGCACAGGCTGTGCGGGTCGACGCCGTGGCTGGCGGCGACTTCGGCCAGGGTCTGCAACAGGAAAGGCGAAACCAGCGCCAGCTGGTACTGGGGATCGACGGCTTTGGTCTGCATGGCATCGGGTTCCGAGCCGGGTCGGCTGCAATTCTTATTCTGGTTATGCGCCCCGCTCCAGATACCGCCAGGGCGAGGCGAGCGCTCGCTGAGCATAGCGTTTTCCGCGCCGGCTCACGCAAGGATGTAACAAGTCATTGCAGGCTGGCCGCGAAAGTCCCCCTCGGTGGCCGCCAATACCCTGCCTGGCCGGGCGGCGAAGGCTTATTCCTATGGGGCGCCCGCACACCGGTCGCCTGTGCGCCCACTGACAATAATAAGAGCCCGAACATGAATTCGACCCGCACGCGTACCTCCCGGCGCCTCGCCGCCGGCCTGGCCTGTCTCGCCGCCCTGCCCGCCCTGGCCCCGGCCAGCGAATCCGGGGTCGACAACATCGGCCCCGGCACCGACGGCTTCTACATCCTGCCGCTGGACGTCAACGGCCTGCCGGACCACATGTTCGCCTTCAACCTCTATTACAACCACTACGAGGCGCGGAAGCTGAACATCAGTTCCCTGGGCGGCTATGTGGCGCAGCCTTATCTGCGCCAGCAGGTGGGGGTCTTCGGCCTCAAGGACCAGCGCGAAAGCATGGGCGACACCACCGTCGCGCCGATCATCCTCTGGGACCTGGGCCAGAACCTGACCCTGGGCGCCGCCGTGGAGATCACCATTCCCACCGGCAAATACGACGCCGCGCGCCTGGCCAATACCAGCAACAACTTCTACACCTACAAGCCGCTGGTCTCGGTGACCTGGATGCCCAACCCGAAAACCGAGCTGTCGCTCAAGACCACCTACAGCTTCAACGAGGAAAACCACGCCACCGACTACAAGTCCGGGCAGATTTTCCATTTCGACTATTCGGCCAGCTACAAGGTGACCGACAACCTCAGCCTGGGGGTCAACGGCTATTACCTGAAGCAGACCACCGACGACAAACAGTACGGCCGCACCGTGCAGTTTCTCGGCGAGGACGTGGACGACGGCGTGCGCGGCCAGGTGTTCGCCATCGGCCCGGCGCTGTACCTGACCTTCCTCAAGTACGCCAGCGCGGAGATCCGCTGGGCCAAGGAGTTCGACGTGGAGAACCGCCCCGAGGGCGAGATGCTGTGGGCCAAGCTGACGATTCCGTTCAGCCTGTGACGCGGCAGGTCTGGCCCACCGCGTTATCGTTCATCGCGCGCAAGTCGGATCGCCGCCCGCTCGTGTAGGAGCGAGGCTTGCCCGCGATGGCCTCGACGCGCAATGCCTGATCCATCGCGTTACCTTCATCGCGCGCAAGCTGCGCTCCTACAGGGGCCGCGCGATTCCTGTACCTGTAGGAGCGAGGCTTGCCCGCGATGGCCTCGACGCGCAATGCCTGAGCCACCGCGTTACCTTCATCGCGCGCAAGCTGCGCTCCTACAGGGTCCGCGCGAGTCTGGTAGGAGCGAGCGGGCGGCGATCCGACTTGCCCGCGACGAGGCCTTCAGCGGAAGCGCAAAAACCTAGCTGTACACCGGCCAGCGCTCGACGATCCTTCCGCCGCGCAGCGCCAGCAGGTCGCCGAATTGCAGCAACACCGCCTCGCTCTGCATCGGCCGCAGGAACACCTGGTCGTCCGGTGCCAGGCCCACGGCGGGCGAGCCGTTGACCATTTCCTGGTTGGAGCTGCGGCCGAACAGCCCGTTGCTTTGCAGGCCCGCGGGCGATTCGAATTCGGCCTGCCAGTTGCCGCCGTAGATGAAAAACGTCTCGCGCTGGTTCGGGTCCCACCAGGCGAATAGCCGGGACTTGTCGTCCAGCGCCGGGATGCGCACCGGGCCGGTGCTTTTCAGCACCGGCGTGGCGATATAGGCCGCAGGCACATGTTCGCTGAGGGACGGCAAGTCGTAATGGGTCGGCTTGAGCATCGCCGTGCCCACCGAGACCTCGCTGCTCAGGGACTCCTGTTCGTGCAGGCGGTAGCTGGGACTGCCGGCGGTGTTGAGGGTCAACGCCGGGTGCCAGAACGCCGGGTGCTGCTGCCGGGTGAAGTCCACCGCGCGCTGGTAGCGCTGCATGACCTGGGCGAACAGCTCCTGCGGCGAACCGAGGATACCCGGCACGCCCATGCCGACGAAGGGGTCGTAACCCATGAACCCGGCGAACTCCAGGTGCTGGGGGTTGGCGGCGATCAGGGTCAGCAGCGGCCCCAGTTCGAGGCTGTCCTTCACCCCGCCCCGATGCAGGCCGACATCCAGCTCGATATTGATCCGCATCCGCGTGCCCAGCCCCCGGGCCAGGGCCAGGTAGTGCTGCAGGCGCTCGGGGCTGTCGATCAGCCATTGCAGCTGCCGGGCCGGATCGAACGGCCCCTTGTGTTCCTGGTAGAACAGCTGCGCGGAACGCACGGGCAGCGGCTTGCCCAGCAGGATGTCGGCCTGGGGAAAGCGCTGCGCGTCGTGATTGAGGAACGGCTGGTGGAACGACATCAGGCGCTGGGTGCCGGCACGCTGGCCGATGTATTCCAGCAATCCCGGCGACGGCAGCGATTTTTCCACCAGCCGCAGTTGCTTGGCGCCACGCCGGACCGACTGCAGCACCACGTCGATGTTGTGGTCCAGGCGGTCGAGGTCGACCAGCATGACCGGGCGCATCGGGCCGTGGGTCTTGAGTTCCTCATTCAGGGCACGGAAATAGTCGCTGTAGGGCGCACCCCGGTCGGCAGGCCGCAGCCAGGCGCCCACGCCGGCCAGCGCCACGCCGACACCCGCGGTGCCGAGCAGGAAGTTGCGTCGATTCATGTCTTGCTCCCTTCAGGCCACGCCCAGGATGGACGACAGGTGGGCATTGAGAAATTTGCCGGTGGGGTCCAGCGCCTCGCGCACCTGGGTGAATTCACGCCAGCGCGGGTACAGCGCCTGCAATTGCCGGGCATTGAGGCCGTGCAATTTGCCCCAGTGCGGGCGGCCGGCGTACTTCCAGAAAATCGGTTCGACGGCGGCGAAGAAGTTGTGGTGGTCCATGCCGTAGTGCTGGTGCACCGAGATCGAACAGCTGTCGCGGCCCTCGAACATGCTCAACGGAATATCGTCGGCGCGGACATAGCGGTACTCGATGGGAAACCAGGTGCGCAGGTCCTTGTCGCGGATCAGCTTGAGGATTTCCCGCAGGCACGCCGGGCCGTGTTCGGCCGGCACCGAGTACTCCATTTCGTTGAACCGCACATTGCGCACGTTGGCGTAGATCTCGTAGGAGTCGCCGACCCGGTCCTGGAAATCGGCGAAGTGCCGCAGGTTGTTGAGCAGCACGCGGCGGGTCTCGGGGAAGTCGCTGACGTACTTGTCGAGGTTCTCGATCAGGCTGACGAACTCGTTGCCGCCCTCCTGCGCCGGGTCCGTGGGCGGGGTCGCCGGGTCTGCGGTTTCATTCAGGGCAATCGACAACGCGTAGTCGGAATGGGTGACCACGAGCATCTCCCAGTGCTGGTTCTCGCGGGTGTTCTTCGCCACGTCCTCGAGCAGTTCCTCGGTCTTGGCAATCCACTGCCTTTCCCGCAGGCGGTAGGCCGGGCGGTTCTGCAACCGCACCCGGGTGGCCACGCCCAGGGCCCCGAGGGACACCCGCGCGGCGTTGAACACCTCGGCGTGACGGTTGCTGTCGCAGTCCAGCACCTCGCCGCTGGCGGTCACCAGTTGCAGGCCCCGCACCTGGGCCGAATAGGACGGGAAGCCGACCCCGGTGCCGTGGGTCGAAGTGGCGATGGCCCCGGCCAGGGTCTGGTAGTCGATATCGGCCATGTTCGGCAGCGCCTGGCCGATGGCCTTGAGCGGCGCGCCCATGCGCGACATCGGCGTGCCCGCGGCGAACTCGGCCTGCAGGGTCGCGGCATCGTGATCGAGCAGGCCGCTGAAAAAACTCAGCGACAGCAGCGTGCCGTCGGTGGGCACCAGGGCGCTGAAGGAGTGCCCCGACCCCACCGGGCGGATCTTGCCCGGGGCCTGGCGCACCACCTGCACCAGCTCGTCCAGGTCCTTGGGCGCCAGCCTGGCCAGGGGCAGGCAGCTTTGCGCGCCCGACCAGTTGCGCCAGGGAATCAGCCGCGGCGCGCGCGCCAGCTCGGCCAGCAGCGGGTTGCCGGTCAAGGCGCAGAAGGCGCCGACCACAGCGCTGCGTTGCAGCCACTGACGTCGTGTGAGGTGCATGGTCATGCCAGGGTCCCTGTGCCGGGTTATTGGAAGTCTTGTGCGGACATGAAACGGATCAGCGCGAGGAACTGCTCCTCGGAACACTGCATGCACAGGCCCATCGGCGGCATGCCCTGGTAACCGTTGATGCTGTGGTCCAGCAGCGTGTCGGCGCCCAGGGCGATGCGCGGCTGCCAGGCCGCGACATCGCCGGTCAGCGGCGCGCCGGAGGCCGGGTTGGCGTGGCAGAGCTTGCAACTGCTGTCGTAGATCCGTGCCAGCGCCGGGTCGCCGGGCATCTGCTGCACCGCGGCGGTCGGGGGCGGCGCAGGCGGGTCGCCGCAGGCCGCCAGCAGCCCGCCCAGGGCCAGCCACAGCGCGACGCGCCCCCCGCGATGCAGCCTGGCGACGGAAAAGGACAGCAGCGAGGCAGGGATTGCCGGCATGGTGGTTCTCTCGGATAAAGGTCGGGATCGACCAGAGCCAACACTAAGGCAGGCACCGCCACGGCCCGAGGGCATTGCGGGCCAGCGAGGGGGGCATCTGCGGCCAGGCCATCCGAGGGAATCCCCCGATCTGCAGGAGCGAGCGGGCGGCGATCCGGCTTGCCGGCGATGGCCGCGACGCGGAATGTCTGGCCCACCGCTTTTTCCCGCCCCCTGTAGGAGCGAGGCTTGCCCGCGATGGCCGCGCCGCGGAATGTCTGGCCGACCGCGTCATCGTTCATCGCGCGCAAGCTGCGCTCCTACAGAAGAAGATCCCATCTCCCCGCTCGCTCCTACAGGAGAAATGATTCAGCACCTGTTGCAACAAGGGCTGTTTTTCCAGGGGAAAAAGCAGCTACTCTTGGCCCAAAGAACCACACCAGCACCGTTCTGCTACACGACTTCCGCCTTTTTGGCCCAGCGTTTTGCTAAAGACCCGAGACACCAGGGCGTATACCCGTAGATAGAAACAAGCTCTGGAGACCCGTCTCGCTCGTCAGTACCGGCATGTCACGGCCGGTGCCTTGCCCATCGCCATTACGGAATAGAGTCATGACCACAGCCTCTCTGAACACACTGTTCCCCGTCGCCGCCGATATCCCCGAGCAATACCGCCTGGACGGCCAGGTCGAGCAACGCGAGTACCTGGTCGACGGCCAGCTGAAAACCTGGAACGGCCCCCTGGCCCTGGTACGCAGCCCCGTGTACCTGGACACCGCCAGCGGCGACGAACAGGTGATCCTGGGCAGCACCCCGCTGCTCGACGCCAACACCGCGCTGACCGCCCTCGACGCCGCCGTGCGTGCCTATGACCGCGGCCAGGGCGCGTGGCCGACGATGCGCGTGGCCGAACGCATCCAGCACGTCGAAGCCTTCCTCGGACGCATGCGCGAACAGCGCGCGGCAGTGGTCAAGCTGCTGATGTGGGAAATCGGCAAGAACCTCAAGGACTCCGAGAAAGAGTTCGACCGCACCTGCGACTACATCGTCGACACCATCAACGCCCTCAAGGAACTCGACCGTCGTTCCAGCCGCTTCGAACTGGAGCAGGACACCCTCGGCCAGATCCGTCGCGTGCCGCTGGGCGTGGCGCTGTGCATGGGCCCGTACAACTACCCGCTGAACGAGACCTTCACCACCCTGATCCCGGCGCTGATCATGGGCAACACCGTGGTGTTCAAGCCGGCCAAGTTCGGCGTGCTGCTGATCCGCCCACTGCTGGAAGCCTTCCGCGACAGCTTCCCGGCCGGGGTGATCAACGTGATCTACGGCAGCGGCCGGGAGACCGTCAGCGCGCTGATGGCCAGCGGCAAGATCGATATCTTCGCCTTCATCGGCACCAACAAGGCCGCCAGCGACCTGAAGAAACTCCACCCCAAGCCGCACCGCCTGCGCGCCGCCCTGGGCCTGGACGCGAAGAACCCGGGCATCGTGCTGCCGGAGGTGGACCTGGATAACGCGGTCAACGAGGCGATCACCGGCTCGCTGTCGTTCAACGGCCAGCGTTGCACCGCGCTGAAGATCCTCTTCGTCCACGAAAGCGTGGTCGAGCGCTTCATCGAGAAATTCAACGCCAAGCTGCTCAGCCTCAAGCCGGGCATGCCGTGGGAGCCGGGGGTGGCGCTGACGCCGCTGCCGGAGTCGGGCAAGGTCGATTACCTGCACGGCCTGGTGGCCGATGCCCTCGCCAAGGGCGCCCGGGTGGTCAACCCCGGCGGCGGCGAGGCGCGGGCCTCGTTCTTCTACCCGGCGGTGCTGTACCCGGTGAACAGCCAGATGCGCGTGTACCAGGAAGAACAGTTCGGCCCAGTGGTGCCGATCGTGCCTTACCGCGACCTGGAAACGGTGATCGACTACGTCCTGGAATCGGACTTCGGCCAGCAGCTGAGCATCTTCGGCACCGAACCGGCCCAGGTCGGGCGCCTGGTGGACGCCTTCGCCAACCAGGTCGGGCGGATCAACCTCAACGCCCAGTGCCAGCGCGGCCCGGACACCTACCCGTTCAACGGGCGCAAGAACTCCGCCGAAGGCACGCTGTCCGTGCATGACGCGCTGCGCACCTTCTCGATCCGCACCCTGGTGGCCACCAAGTTCCAGGAGAACAACAAGGCGCTGATCAGCGACATCATCCGTAACCGGGAGTCGAGTTTCCTGACCACCGATTACATCTTCTAGAAACGGAGAACTGACCCTGGGCCTGCCAACCCCTTGGCGATCCTTTCGCCTGCCGCCGCTGCTGCGCCGCTTCCTGCTTCCGGTGCTCGACCCGTACCGGCGCTACCGCTACGCCAAGCTGATCCACGCGGTGCGCGTGGCCCTGGGGTTGCTGGCCACCATCGCCCTGACCACCGGCCTCAACCTGCCCCACGGCGAATGGGCGTCGGTGACCATGCTGGTGGTGATCGGCGGCCTGCAGCACCACGGCAATATCGGCAAGAAAGCGGCAGAGCGGGCCATCGGCACCCTGATCGGCGCGGGCGTCGGCCTGGTGCTGGTGGTGCAGCAGGCCTACCTCGGCATGTCCTGGCTGACTTACCTGGGCATGTCGGTGGTGTGCGGGTATTTCTCCTATCACGCCATCGGCAAGGGCGGCTACACCGCGCTGCTGGCGGCGATCACCGTGTTCATCGTCGCCGGCCATGGCGACAACCACGTCAGCGATGGCCTGTGGCGTACGGTGGACATCCTGATCGGCATCGCCCTGGCCCTGGCGTTTTCCTTCGCCATTCCGCTGTACGCGGTGTATTCCTGGCGCTACAACCTGGCCAGCGCCCTGCGCGACTGCGCCACCCTTTACGGACGCATCATCGGCGGCCAGTCGGTGACCGACGACGAACACCTGAAACTGCTCGGGCGCCTCAACAGCACCCTGCTGCAACTGCGCTCACTGATGCCTTCGGTGTCCAAGGAAGTGCGGATCTCCATGACCGAACTGGACGCCATCCAGCGCCACCTGCGCATGTGCTTCAGCACCCTGGAAATCCTCGGCAACACCCGCCCGGACCTCAGCGATCCCCAGGCCCGCGAACAACTGCGCCAGGCGCTGAAAACCGAGCACCGGCAGGTGCGCGTACAACTGGTGGGCATGGCCCGCGCCCTGCAGTCCGGCGCCACCAAGCGCCTGGGCCGACCGCTGGATGGCGCCTCGGCCGTGGCCCTCGACACCTCGGCCTATACCGCCCTGGACGGCTACCGCCTGCTGACCCGGCAACTGGTGGCCAACCTCAACGAGATGCGCCAGCGCCTGGCGAAAAGCGCCGAGCACTGGAAGATCTGAGGGTGCCGTACTGACGGCCAGCATCGTGCCGAAGCGCCGCCGGGTATCGGCGGCTGGCGTGGCGGGTGATCCGGATCAGGGCTGGCGTTCGGCGAAGGCTTCCAGCAGATCGGCCGAAGGCACGAAGAACAGGCCGCCGGTCACCGCCGTGCTGAAATCCAGCAAGCGGTCGTAGTTGCCCGCCGGCCGGCCGACGAACATGTTTTCCAGCATCTGCTCGATGGGTTCCGGCGAGCGGGCATAGCCGATGAAATAAGTACCGAACTCCCCCGCCCCCGGCCGGCCGAACGGCATGTTGTCGCGCAGGATCTTCACCTCTTCGCCGTCCTTGGTGATGGTGGTCAGGGCACTGTGGGAACAGCTCGGCTTGACCGCATCGTCGAGCTCGATATCGGACAGTTTGGTGCGCCCGATAACCCGCTCCTGCGCCTCGACCGACAGCTCGTTCCAGGCCTTCATGTCATGCAGGTACTTCTGCACCAGCACATAACTGCCGCCGCTGAAGGCCGGGTCTTCGTCGCCGACCAGGGTGAATCCGAGTGCCTTGCGCCCGACCGGGTTTTCCGTGCCATCGACAAAACCGATGATGCTGCGCATGTCGAAATAGCGGAAACCCTGGACCTCATCGACCACCGAGACCGCATCGCCCAGCGCCGCGATCAACTGCGTCGCCAGTTCGAAACACAGGTCCATCTGGTCCGCGCGAATGTGCAGCAACAGGTCGCCGGGGGTCGCCACGGCCCGGCGCTCTGCCGGGCCGAACTCGCGAAAGGCGTGCAGGGCCGCCGGGCGCGGACCGCCAAAGAGCCGGTCCCAGGCCGTCGAACCAAAGCCGCAGATGCACGACAGGTTACCCGCAGGCACCCGCTTGCCCACCGAGCGCGTGAGGCCCGCCACGTCTTCGCACCAGCCCCGAACCTTGGCGGCCGCCTCATTGCCGGGGGCCAGGGTGGCGACCATGAAGATCGCGCTGCTGGTAATCGGGTTGCAGACGGCTTGCGGTTCAGGAATATCGTTGGCCATGGGCTGAGTACTCGCTGGAGCGGGAAAGACCGGAGAGTAGCAAATAATCCCCGCACTGCCGTTGACCAGGCGCACGGCTGCAAGCCTCGCGCCCCAAAAACCGCCCCATGAAAAAGGGGCGCCCCTGCGCGCCCCTTCCCTGGATCCCCGGGGTCAGTTCGGCGACGAGCGCACAATCCGCACCGGAACCGATTTGTACGACGGCGTGCCGCTGTCCACATCGATGTAATCCAGCGGCACCAGCCGGTTGGCCTCGGGGTAATAGGCCGCGACCGAACCCGGGGAAATCTTGTATTCGATCGCGGTTATTTTCTCGTAGCGCAGTTGGCGGCCCTGGGTGACCGTCTCGATATCCACCAGGTCGCCATGGGCCAGGCCACGGGCCTCCAGATCCGCCTGGTTGATGAACAGCACGTCGCGGCGGCCGAATACCCCGCGATAACGATCGTCCATGGCGTAGATGGTGGTGTTGTACTGGTCATGGCTACGAATGGTGATCAGGCGCATGACGTCCGCGCCATCGACCACCTTGTCTTCGTGCAACCCGGGAAACACAAAGAACTCGGCCTTGCCTGACGGCGTGAGCCAGATGCGCTCGGTCGGCGGCAACGGCATGCGAAACCCGCCCGGCACACGGATGCGCTGGTTGAACGCGTCGAAGCCGGGCACGGTTTTCTCGATCAGGTCGCGGATCTTGTCGTAGTCGGCGACCAGCGCCTGCCAGGGCACCTTGCTGTCCGGCAGCGTGGCCCGGGCAATACCGGCCACTATCGCCGGTTCCGAGCGCAGGAACTCGGAGGCCGGGGTCAGCTTGCCGGCCGATGCGTGGACCATCGACATCGAGTCCTCGACGGTGATCGACTGACGCACCCCGTCCTGCACATCCAGTTCAGTGCGCCCTAAGCAGGGGAACAGATAAGACTCCCTGGCGACCAGCAGATGGGAGCGATTGAGCTTGGTGCCGATGTGCACGCTCAGGTCGAGCTTGCCCATGGCCGGAAAACACTGGCCCGGGTCGGGCAAGGCGACGGCGAAGTTGCCCCCCAGGCCGATCAGCGCCTTGGCCGTGCCCGCGATCATCGCCTGCATCGCTTGTACCGCATCATGGCCGTGGGCCGCTGGCGGCTTGAAGCCGAATACCTTCTCCAGCCTGTCGAGGAACTCCTGCGACGGTTTCTCGGTAATGCCCACCGTCCTGTTGCCCTGCACATTGGAATGGCCGCGCAACGGGCAAATGCCCGCGCCAGGCTTGCCCAGGTTGCCGCGCAACATGAGCAGGTCACAGATCAGCCGGACATTGGCCGTGCCTTCGTTGTGCTGAGTGATGCCCATGCCGTAGGTGACGATGGTGGCGTTGGATTTCGCATAGGCGGCGGCGACCTTTTCCAGCTCGGCCCGGTGCAGGCCGCTGGCCTGTTCGATATCGGGCCATGCCGTGGCGTGCAGATCGGCCACCAACGCGTCGAACCCGCGGGTGTGCTGGGCGATGAAATCATGGTCGAGGACTTCCCCCACCGTCTGCTCCAGCTCCAGCAGCGCCTTCATGATGCCCTTGATCGCCGCCGCGTCGCCTCCGGCCTTGACCTGGAAGTAGGACGAGGCGATCCGGGTGGAGCCGTAAGTCGCCATTTCAACCATGTCCTGCGGATCGGCAAAGCGCTCGAGCGCGCGTTCGCGCAGGGGGTTGAAGACCATGATCGGCACCTTGCGCCGCGAGGCTTCATGCAGCGTGCCCATCATGCGCGGGTGATTGGTGCCGGGGTTGTGGCCGATGGAAATGATCAGCTCGCAGGCCTCGAAGTCATCCAGCGACACCGTGCCCTTGCCGATACCGATGGAGCGCGGCAGCCCGACGCTGGTCGGTTCGTGGCACATGTTGGAACAATCGGGAAAGTTGTTGCTGCCGTATTCCCGGACGAACAGTTGATACAGGTACGCCGCTTCGTTGGAGGCCCGGCCGGAGGTGTAGAACTCCACCTGCTCCGGTTGCAGCCCGCGGAGTATCTCGCCTATCCGCGCGAACGCCACCTCCCACTCGACCGGCTGGAAGGTATCGCTGGCCCGGTCATACACCAGGGGATGGGTGATGCGCCCCAGGTCTTCCAGCTCGTAATCGCTGCGCAGCAATAACGATGCGACCGGGTGATGGGCGAAGAAGTCCGGAGTGACCCGCTTGTTGGTCGCCTCCCAGGTCACCGCCTTGGCGCCGTTTTCACAGAACTGGAAGGTGGACTTGTGCTCCTTGTCGGGCCAGGCGCAGCCCGGACAATCGAAGCCGTCGGGCTGGTTGGTCCGCAGCAGGGTGACAGGCGCCTTCAACGTATCCATCTGCTCTCGAACCGCCGTCGCGGTAGCCTTGAGCGCCCCCCAGCCGCCAGCGGGGCCGTCGTAGTCACGAATACCGGGTACCTTGCGTCGAGTCGTCATGATCGCTCCCCATACGCCCCGCGCCCTGAGGGGGGGGCGTCGTCGGTTGCCTAGGGTCCGCCGCCAGGGCGGCATTCGGTAACGATCCGGCCGCCCGTATCGAGGGCGGCAGATGTCACGGCTACACGGCAGACAAGACGCGCAACCCGGAACCGGGTACGAGGGCTGGAAACCTTTGGCTCAGCGGCCAAGGGTTGCGGTTGAGTCTTTCACCGTGAATTGAAACCTTAGTGGCACGCTCCCGCCTGTCAAGGCAGTCCACCGCCGGCAAATCCGGCCGTCCTGCGCATCGTTCGGGGGGCCCGCCGCTCCCCTGAGCCCAAGACTCATTGCGCCGCTACCCGACGCCGCAGCCCCAGGCTCCAGCCCTGCTGCATGCCGGCCGCGGCCAGCAGAATGGCGATCACGCCGACCCATTGCAGCGCTTCCAGGCGATGACCGAAGGCGAACCAGTCGACGAAGATCGCCGCGATCGGGTAGATGAACGACAGCGCGCCGGTCAGCGCCGTCGGCAGTTTCTGGATGGCCCCATACAGCAGCACGTACATCACCCCGGTGTGCACGATGCCCAAGGTCAGCAGGCTGGCCCAGGCACTGGGGGCCGCGGGCAGCGCCGACAGGTTGGCCCAGGGCGCCAGCAACAGCACGCCGGTGCAGACCTGGATCAGCGCGATCAGGTGCGGCGGCGTGCCGGTCAGGCGCTTGATCAACAGCGCGGCGAAGGCATACAGCAGGGCCGCTCCCAGCGCCAGGGCGATCCCCAGCAGGTAATCGTTGCCGCCCGCCCCCTGCTCGCCATGGGCGCTGACGATCGCCAGCATCCCGGCAAAGGAAATGCTCAGCCAGAACAGTTTCTGCGCGGTGATCTTCTCGCCGAGGAACAGCGCCGCCAGCCCCACCAGCATGAACGGCTGGACGTTATAGACCGCGGTGCCGATGGCGATCGAGGCACGAGAGTAGGAGGCGAACAACAGCACCCAGTTGCCGACGATGGCGACCCCGCTGAGCACGGCCAACAGGAACGTGCCGCGGGTCAGGATGCCCGGGCGCAAGAAGCCGAAGCCGGCGCAAATCAGCAGCAGGGTCGCGGCGCCGAACACGCAGCGCCAGAACACCACATCCAGCACCGGCTGCCCGGACACCAGCACGAACCAGCCGATGGTCCCGGAAATCAGCATGGCGGCGGTCATTTCCAGCGAGCCGCGACGTAACAATTTGTCCATGATCGTTCTCCTCGACAAGTGCTAAAAGTATGGCAACCGGCCCCTGCCCGGCTCAAGGCGTAACAAAAGGCTAAAATTGGCCTAAACCTTTTTTATCAAGGTATTTATAGGTTTTTACCTAACGAGGTTGGCATGATCGATGAGATTGACCAGGCGCTTATCAGCGCCCTGATGGAAGACTCGCGCCGCTCGCTCAAGGCCCTGGCGCAGATCAGCGGGCTGTCCTCGCCCAGCGTCGCCGAACGCCTGCGGCGCCTGGAGGAACGCGGCGTGCTCAAGGCCTATACCGTCGAAGTCGACCCCCGGTTCTTCGGCTATCAGTTGCAGGCCATCGTGCGCATCCGCCCGCTGCCGGGAAAACTCCAGGAAGTCGAACGCCAGATCCTGGCCATCCACGAATTCACCGAATGCGACAAGGTCACGGGCGACGATTGCTTTATCGCGCGGCTGCACGTGCGCGACATGGAACAGCTGGACACCCTGCTCGATCGCCTGAACCACTACGCGGAAACCAACACCGCCATCGTCAAGAAAAGCCCGGTGAAACGACGGTTGCCGCCGATGGCTTAAGCGCTGATTGAATGGCGCCAGCCCGGGAAAAGCTTCTAGACTTCGCCATCATCGATACAGGAAGGACTCTGGCCATGAAAATCGCCTCTTTGTTACTACCGATATTGCTGCTCGCAGGCTGTGGCACCATCGACACCGTATTCAGGGAGGACTCGGTGGCCAGCGAAAAACTCAAGGAGCGAAAGTCTTACTGTGGTGGCGTCCCCCGCGTTTATAGCGGCGTGACCTATGACTTCTGCAGCCTGCACGCTGCTGTCCCGGAAGGTGGTACGTCCTACTCCGGCCCGGCCTCGACCCAGGGCATGCTGATCGACATTGCCCTGTCAGGCGTGTTCGACACCCTGCTGTTGCCCTATACGCTTTATCAGCAACAAGTCGACGGCAGCCTGATGATTACCGACTGAACACGGGCACACCGCCCCGGCGCCCTCAACCTCCAAAGGCTCCGCACGACCGGATCGCAGACAACAAAAAGCCCGCCGAAGCGGGCTTTTCTGTTCCAGGCTGGCGATCAGTCGTCGCGGCCCATGATGCCGAACAGCTGCAACAGGCTGACGAACAGGTTGTAGATCGATACATACAGGCTGATGGTCGCCATGATGTAGTTACGCTCGCCGCCATGGATGATGGCGCTGGTCTGGTACAGGATGCTCACCGAGGAGAACAGCACGAAGCCCGCGCTGATCGCCAGTTGCAGGCCGCTGATCTGGAAGAACATGCTGGCCAGCACCGCACCCAGCAGGACGAAGAAACCGGCGGTGATGAAACCGCTGAGGAAGCTCATGTCCTTGCGGCTGATCAGCACGTACGCCGACAGGCCACCGAACACCAGGGCAGTCATCGCGAAGGCCGAGCTGACCACTTCCGCGCCGCCCTGCATGCCCAGGTAACGGTTGAGGATCGGGCCGAGCAGGAAGCCCATGAAACCGGTCAGGGCAAATGCCGACACCAGGCCCCAGGCCGAATCACGGAGTTTGTTGGTGAGGAAAAACAGCCCGTAGAAACCGATCAGCACGACGAAGATGTTCGGATAACCGACCCGCATCTGCTGGGCCACATAAGCCATCACGCCACTGAAGGCGAGGGTCAGGGCGAGTAGGCCGTAGGTGTTGCGCAGGACGCGGCTAACTTCTAGCTGCTCAGCCTGCACGCCGTTATTAACTGCGTAATCCTGTTCGCGCATGGCGACACTCCTGTTGGTTTGAAACGTTCAGTGGCAAAGATCATAACAGACGCTCTGCAACACGCTATACGCAGAGTTTGACAGTGTGTTTCATTCGGGTATTATGGCGCCCGCAACAAAAACGGAGGTGTGGCCGAGTGGTTTAAGGCAACGGTCTTGAAAACCGTCGACTGTAACAGGTCCATGAGTTCGAATCCCATCGCCTCCGCCATATTCGTCACGCTAAAGCCCCGATTATTCGGGGCTTTTTCGTTTCTGGCGGATTCCACTTCTGGGCAGCCCTACTGCTGCTTCATCCGCAGATTTTCGGACGCGTCCTAAAACTTTGCATTTGCCCTTGCGGTTCTGTGCGCCGCGCGCAATCACCAGTCACATAGGCGTTATGCCAATAACGCATGCTGTAGCCCCTCCCCTCCGGCGTTCTGCCGACCGAACACAATCCCCCGAACATAAAATGCCCGCTCATCTGCGTCAGGGCCCAGGCTTTTCCAGCGCGCTGCGCACGGCCAGCCAAATGTGATGTCGAACTGGAAGTTGAAGATTCTCTTGTGCGCTCCCCGCGGTAAACCACTTTTGCAGGCGACTCACGCTCCACAAGCACAGCTCGCTCAAGCGTGGATAGCTCAGGCGCTCCCCCTTGGATTGCTTGTAAAGCCGGTCAAGCTCTGCAAAAAAGCTCGGCTGGTCGAGGGCTGCCAATTCGCTCCACTCGCCATCCCTCGGCAATCCCAAGGACTGCTCTGCCTTCTTCTTGCGCCGTTGCACGGCAGCAGGCTTTGATTTCTGCGTTTTCTTAAACCTCGCAATTCCCATGTTTTTCCGCTTTACCGAGACGGCCGCGTTACTCACCCCCAGGCGTGCGGCGAGTTTTTTATCGAGCATCGTCCCCAGGAGTGCCAAGGCTTCTTCACTCCAAACATTGCGCCGCTGGAGCAGTGCAGGAATTCCACGACGCAATCGGGCGTTCTGTACAGCCGTGATGCTGACTCCCAGTTTCCGCCCAAGCAATTCATCAGGAATAGTACCGAGCAGCTTTACGTTGTCCTCGTTCCAGACATTGCGAGGCACATGTAATTGGTCGTGGGCCGGAATGCTGAGCTGATTTCGTTTGGCAGCGATCGTGTTATGCGGGACGTCGAAGCGGATCGCCAGATCTCGATCAGTCATCGTGCCGAGAAGCGGAATGATCGGCTCCCAATCATGTTTCCTCATGATCTCATCCTTGCAATCGTTGCCTGTATTGTCAGCATTGTCCCCTTAAGCTGTGAAATTTTCAAACTTCCTAGCAGGAAACCATTGCATATATCATATGATATATGTATGCTCCATACACACCCAAGGAGAAACGCCATGGAACTCTTCCACACCAGCCCCAAAGAAATCACCAGCATTGACAAGCACGGTCGGTTCGGCGAGTTCCTGTTCTTCTCTTCCGACGTTTACGTGATGACCGCCGGCGACCACGTTGTCTACCGTGCGCAGATTGACGACGACGCGATCATTGCAGCCAACCACCTGTTCTACCACGCAGACGCCGCTAAGCTCGACGAGCTCGTCGCCAAATTTTGTGCCCGCTTCGATGTTGATACTGACACCGCCGAAGAGATCATTAGCGAGCGCCAGCAGCTGGATACTGGCGATGCCGATGATGACTGGGATGTGCAGATCTACACTGCCCGCGCCGCAAAAATCCTTGGGTATCGCGCTGTAGCGGTAAGCGATGAACAAGGCACCGCCTACATGGTTGATATGCTCGGCCGTGAAAGCGACCTCTCCCTGATGCAGCCAGGGAGCCTTTAACTTGATACGCAATAGCCTTTACATCAATCCAGGCCTAAGCACAGCCAAGCCAGGAAATCATCGGCAATCATGGACTATTGCACACGATGAGTTCGTCGAAAAAAACAACGGAATAATGACGCACGCCGAAATCGGAAAAGCTCTTGGTCGATCAGCAGCAGCAGTGCAACGCAGGGTGCACGCGCTGGGACTGCAACAGCGCACTTACTCTGAGTGGTCGAAAGATGAAGAAAAAATACTGAACGATATCTACCCAAGCCGCGGGCTTGAGGGCGTGATCCACGCCTTGTCGGCGGCCGGATTTTCTCGCACGAAAAGCGCAATCACAGGGAAAGTTCAAACTCTTAAATTAGAGCGCCTGGCACTTTTTGAATCAATATCGTCACTTACGCAGCCGGAGTTTTTTCAGTTTCTATCAAGGCTTTACTTTGAGTCGACAGGAGACAAGCTTACATATCAAGTTCTTGCTGAGATGTGTCATGTAAGCTACAGCAGCATGCAGAAGTGGTTTGCGCCAGGATCAGGACAGCAGCCTCTTTCGATCCAGTTAAAGCACCATTTCTGGCTCGCATGTAAATTCGCAATTGCTTCTCGCAAGCGCAAAATATCTCGGGAACATCGTCAAGATGACGAGTCCGATCAGGTCAAAGCATGAGCAAGGCACAGAAAGACGCGACCGCCCGCTACCGGGCTGCGCAGATTCAGATTCAAGCCTTGATCAACCCCCAGACAGAGCCGGAGCTTGCAGCCGCTTGGAATCGCTTGCTCGAAGCACATGGCAACAGCAAGAAGAAAGCCCTGGCATTCGCCATCCTCAACGCCCCAGCTCCCTGACATACGCCTGGCACGCCTGAAGCGCGATCAGCCCCCGGTCGCCGTCGTCGGTGATGCCGACAATTCGTTGAGCATGCGCCGGGTCAAGTCGGGCTCGCGTGGCTCCATGAACCAGGCCGACGGCGGCGGCGGGGGCAGGCACGTTGCTGCAACGGGCTGTATCCGCGGCGTCGACAAGGACTGACAGCCGCAAGTCAGCAGTAGCAAGGCGATCGCGCAGGCGAGCTTGGTCATTCTGAGCATTTGTCAGCTCCTGGTGGTGGGCTTTGTCGGCAGTGGCCAGCCGCTGCTCGAGCGCGAGGCGCTTGGCTTGCTCGGCCTGTTGCTGGGCGCTCGCTGCATTGCTGATTGCACTCAGGTCACCCTGGTGCTGCTGGGCTAGATCTGCCAGCTGCTTGCCGTAGCGCCAGCCCTGAATCTTCCACGCCCCACCAGCGCCGATGGCGATCAACAGGCCGGCCAGCACCAGGGCGCCGAGCAGTTTCTGCGCCGCCGTCATGCCAGCGCCCGCCGCACGCCTTCGGCCAATACTGCGGCGGGGTATGCATACCCTGCGTTTTCGTGATGGATGATCGCTTTGACGAAGCCGGACATGACCGAGGACTGGGCCAGGTCAATCTCCGCCCCAGGCCGGGTTCCGGTGTTCGCTTCAACGGCGCGCACGTATGCAGCTGTGTCGTTCTCAACCGCCGGCGCCCAGCGACTGATGATCGCCTTCACTGTCCTGAGCCCGTGCTTTCGCTGATAGGTCAGCAGCAACTTACCCAGGGCGCGGATGCCATTCTCCGGCGTGTCGAACCGGGCGAACCGCTTCTCCAGCGCTGGGTTTGGTGGGAGCTGCCCTTGCCACTGGTTGGCCGGGTTGTAGTCGATGTTCCCGGGGTTTCGATTGCGCACCCCGCGGGTTTCGGTGATAGGCATGCTTTTCTCCAGGCAAGAAAAAGCCCGCTCGGTGGCGGGCTGTTATTCGGTTTCGGCGAACTGCTGCGGAGGCGGCTCGACGGCAGGCATTTCAAGCCGCACGTCGATCCAGCTGTTGAGTGGCACGTCGAGCGGAGCACCGCGGCCGGGGATCATTTCTCCGTCGTCTGACAGGGTCCAACGCTGCTTGAACAGGCGGACGGTCACCGTGCCGTCGGGGTCCTGCTCGGTTTCTGTAATACCGAGCGTACCGCCGCCGTCTGGCGAACAAGGGTCCTGGGTCCGCCAGCCTTCCAGGGCCAGGCCGAGACTTCCGGTCACGCGGTACTCGCCCACGCCCAGGCGCTCAACGCTCACACCGCGGGCCTCGTTATTCGCCACGCCCCACTCGCCTGCCGGTTCGAATGTCTGCTCGGCGAGGTCGCGGCGCACGCTGTCTGCGACGTTCGCAATGCGCACGATCGGCGAAGCAGCAGACAGCGCGCCGCCGGAACCGCGGGTTGTGTTGCCAGTGTGGTAGACCTCCATCGCCAACCCGAAATTGCCGCCGGCGGCCCCAGTCGAAACCCGGAAATACATCTTGTTGACAGCTAGCCCCATCGGGAAGAAAAGCTGAGCCTCGTAGTTGTTGTTGTAGGGAACTCGAACCATGGCGGCATAGGAAATGCCGGATGACGATGGATCGGCGGCAACTTTGTACATCCCGCCACCCTGCGGGCTTCCAACTTGAGAGTTGCCGGGGGAGTCATAGCCGGTGGCATCCGGCGCGACAACCGAACCAACACCAGAGGACACCTTCGTCGGCCATGTGCTGACGTCTGCTGTGGCCGCAGTACCGAGGCCGAGCCCTCCGCGCGCCGCGGCTGGCGTCGACCCGCCCGTTCCGCCTTTTGCGACCGGCAGAATGTCGTAGTTGCCCGTAGTGCCAAGGGAGGCCATTTTCGTTCCGTAGGTGTTAACCCAAGAGCGAACTTCATCAGCGAGCGTCTTCTGGTAGCCCTGGATTGGAACAAGCGCATAGCCACCAGCGGAATTGCTTGGCCCCAGATAGTTTGGCGAAATCGATATTGCCGTGTCACTGGCAATGTTCGTGACCTCATACCATCGCCCATCTGGCCCAAGAAAGGCGTCACCGACACGACTGTTTGAAATAAATGCGGTACTGGTGCCGATCACCGCGCTTGAATTTTGGACGACAGAAACCGTCCCGGTTCTATACCACGGCATAAAGCCCCTCAACACTTGATAGAGATCAAGCGACTATCTTTGCAAAGATAGCCGGCAACGAAAAAGCGAATGGATTACTCAAGGCGGTAGTTGTAAACCAAAGCTGCGAAGCGGCGAAATCAAAAACAATTCGTGGCAGTCTCCCGACATTATCCCCCGACAACATGCGCATGCTCGCATTGTTTATCATCAGATACTCATCAGTTGACGAACTGAAAGGTGATGAATACCAGTTGGTGTAATACCCCTGCGCGTCCTGTGTAGTCCTTACATAGGTCCAGTTCTGAAAAAACCTGGTAAAAACCGCCGATGGAGTACCGCTATCGAAAATTAGCGCTCCAGCTCCATCCCAAAGGCGCATGCCATAAGAAGAAACTGGAGAAGCGGCGAACCCGCCGACAAAATACTTCCCGGAAATTGAAGTGTTTACGGTGCCGGATATCGTCATTCCTGTCCAATTACCAGGAGAGCCTGAGATGCTACATCCGACAGTGACCGAGCCGCTGTTATTGTTTGGCCTTAGGAATAAAAGTGGCGGCTCTTGGGTCGTTATTGCAGGGCTAAACGGTACGCTGACACTGGTAGATCCGGCGTATGTACCAGATTGAAGAACGCACAACCTTGCATACTCCGAGTCAATAGAAACGACACCGTTATCATTAACTACAGACAGACCAAAACTCGCCATCAATACCGCCTCATCACAATAAGCCTCATTGCACTTCGAGAGAATTTATCGCCCGCAAAGCCATTGATGAAGTTCCTCACATTAACAACGCCATCGGTCATTTCTGTTTCTAGTTGCCTATCTTCAGTCGCCGAAGGACCAATCGGAAGCACCACCGCTACAGCGTTGCTTGTATTGCATCCAGGAACTGAAAACTGCTGGGTGCTTTTTCCTCCAGCGCTGGCAAATGAAACAACGACCGACAAAACGATGCGCCAAGTTGAGGTGCCGGTATCGAATTGAAGCACTCCGTCACCGCCCCACATCCTCAAGCCGTAACTCATGCGTCCAGGTCCCCGAGTTGTACCCGCTTAACGTTGTTTTGGTCATAGACCTTTACGGCCCGGTTGGTCATAGTCAGTCGTCCGCCCCCCGGAGCCGGCCCGTTGAACTCCAAGTTGCCCGCCTTATCCAGTCTCCAGCCCTGTACCCCAGCGACATAGTTGTCTGACTGCAGGTACTGACCGATCTTCAGCATCGTGATGCTGCCATCCTCAATGAACGCCGATTTGATGAACGTTTGTCCGCCGGTTACCGCGAAAGGCGACACCGGCGTACCGTTTGCCAGGTTCAGCAGCATGAAGGTGTCGGCGCGCACCACGAATTGCGACGAGACTCCGGATGGATCGACTTGTAGACCAAGACCGAAAGACGCGGCGTATTTCTGGCCGCCGGCGGTGGTCTCCATCTTCACCGACCAGATGGTCGATAGCTGGCCCTGGGTATTCGCGAGAGCAGAAGATGTTTGCTGAATTGCCGCGGTGTTTTCGCCAACAGTAGCTTGCAACTGAATCCGCTGCGTGGCTTCAGCCTCGATCTCAGTCGCTCTGACTTTCTCCTCTGTGACGATCGCGGCGGTGTTGTTCCAGCCCTTGATTGCATCGGCCAGGGCGCCGGCGCCGTCATCTTCCCGCCAGGACGCTCGGAGCGTGTTTGTCGAGGCGGCTTGCGCCGTCACCACGCCATCCAACTCGCTGATATCGGCGGTGTTGGTCGCCACCTGCTGCGCCAGGCCATTGACCGTCTCGATCGACTGACCCACGTCCAGCCAATAGGTCGCGTTCGGCGGTGGCGTGTTGATCGGTACAGCCTGAACAGCTTGGTACAGGCGCTGTCCCTGCTGGACGATGTCACCCTTGATGTACGTCCTCTCAGCGTCATACAGCAGGATACTGTCCAGCGCGTCGATCTGGTCCTGCAGGCCGTCAATCTCGCTGATCAGGTCCTGTCCAAGTTCAGTCCGGGTGATCTTGCCGGCCAGCGCGGCCAGGTAAGCCGAGACATCATTTGAAGTGGAGGCCGGCACATACAGAAACGCGCTCTTTCCGTAGGCATTTGCCGAGCGCACGAAGTAGTAATAGTTCGTGTAGAACCCCAGGCCCGTATGCGTGAAGCTCAGACCTTGCCCCAGATAAACCGCATTATTCGCTGTGGCCGTCGGCGACGTACTGAAGAAATACTCGTAGGTGCCGCCATTAAGGCCGTGCAGCGTGTTCTGGGGAATCAGCACAATGCTGTCGATCGAGGACTGCACAAAACACGACTCAGGGATCGGCGGTCCCATGATGCTGACCGTGAGGGTCGCCTCGCCCGACCTGGCCATAGGGCCGACCGCGGCCACGCTCATCGTGTAGTTGCCCGATGACAACCCGTTGATGGCGCACTGTGTCGAGGTGGCCGGCACCGAGTGCGACTGAACAGCGGTCGCGCCCTGGCGGACAATGACGACGTAGGACGACACAATCCCTGTTGGCAGCGCCCAGGACAGGACGCCCTGCACAACCTCGGCCCCGGTGTTCTGTGTCCAGGTCAGGCCCGTCGGCGAACCCAGGCCGCCGGCCGGCAGGTTGATGAACCCGAGCGGGTTGTATGGCTCGCCCACGGCGTCATCGAAGATCGCCGCCTCGTACTGCTTGACCTGCACGGTGCAGCCTTCGCTATCCCCCATCGACCAATCGCTGACGATGAACTCGCCCAGCATGTTCAGCGATGGAAGATTCACCCGCACCACCCGGCCGGGCCTGCAGTTGTAGCCAGCAAAGTTCATAGGGATGCTGATCGCACCGCCTGCGCGCCGGCGACGAAGCTCGATGTTGGCCAGGCGCTGGGCCTGATACGGATCGGTGACATAGGAGAAGGTCAGGGTCTCCGCCGCCTCCCCGCCGTCCTCGACAATCCACTCGGCAACGCTGACTTCCGGATAGTCCGTCTCGGTCCAGGACTGCGACGGGTCAATGAAGGTGCCGCGCACGGTGTTGATGGCCGAGTCGTTGGTCGGCTCGGTGCTGCCGGCGACCGTGCCAATCACCATGTCCTCGGTGATCTCGAAGTCATACGGGCCGTAATAAGCCCCGGCCTGGAGCATCCAGCGACCGCCGACGCGAATCAGCTTGCCAGCACACGCCGCCTCCAGCTTCTGCAGCACGCCGGTACGCTGCTCGTCGGCGCCGATAACGCAGGCGGCCCGGTAGCGCTGGCTGACCGAGCCGTCGGCATTGGTGATGGTCTCGTCGCAAACGTTGGCCGCACTGGCGAAGGTCTCGAACACGATCTCATCGTCAGGCACGCCACAGCGCGCCCGCAGATACCACAGCATATGCAGCGCGGTATTGGCGCTGTACCCGGTGTTACCGGTGCGCGGGTCGTAGATGTCGTTGCGCCCGCGAACCACGAACCGGGTGTCAGGGATGCCGGACGGGAATTTCTCGGCGCTGTACTTCAGCGACACGCGCACGAACGATAGGCCGCGGCCGATCTGGCTGTCCTTCCAGTCCGGGCAGTTGGCCTTGAGGAAGGTGTTTACCTGGGTCGGATTGACGATCAGCTCATAGCTGGCGAACTCGCCGAATGAACCGATCTCCTCCTCGCCCAGGTAGATATTTTCCACGGCATCGACGGCACCCTCGCTCAACACGTAGACCAGGTGCAACCATTCGCCCTCAGTCTGCCCGCCAGCCTGTTCCTGGGCCCACACCAGCACACCCCCGGTGGCCGCGCGGCCCAGGATGAAGCGCACAGGTGCCTTGGACGAACGCACGGTCTGTGCCGAGGGCTCGTTGTCGCGCAGTGGCGACTTGGTGTTCAGCTTCTCCTGCTGCTCGGCGGCATAGAAGGCCAGGGCTGCGCCGGCGACAGCGCCCATTGGGCCGCCCTGCACGAAACCAATAACAGCACCGACCGCCACCTGGGCGAGTTTCTTGACGCCGCCGCTCATTCAACCCTCCACGCGGCCAGAGGCTCGCACTCAATCCGGCAAACGCCGTCTTCGGTCGTCGACCAGTAATCACCCGCCCAGAACACGGCCATGCTCCGTCCGCCCGGGGCGTCGTACAGCACCACATCGCCGCGCTGGATGAAGGACAGCGGCACACGTTTGAAGCAGGCATCCCATGCCGCCTCTAGGCTGCCGTGCTGCTTCTTCAGCTGCCGCTTGGCGGCGGTCTCGGTCTTGTACTTGCCGCGGTATTGCTCAGCCGGATCTACCCCGCACACCGCCGCGGTGCAATCGGCAGCGAACAGGCAGCAATCAAATTCGCCCCATGAAAAAGGCCGCCCTTGGGCGGCCTTGATCACGTCGTTTAAGCGCGTGGTCCAATCTCGATAGCGCATGGCTAGCTTCCGTAATTGAATGTCGGGGCGTCCTTCTTCGAGCCCCAGTAGATGGGCCACTCGGACATTTGCGCGATCGCGTAGAAGAACCGGTCATCCTGGTGGCGGGCCCGGTGGTTCTCGTCGGTAAAGCGCTCGGTGCCCGTGCGGCTCCACTCGGCCATGCGGTCGATCACCGGCACCGTGATGCTGTTGCCGTCCTGGCCATTGCCGGCGTAGGAGAACTTGGCGGCGTCCATGCGCCCCGAGAACAGGATGTCGGCCGCGTAGTTGCCGGCCTCGTCGAACACCACGAACATGACCTTGGCCGACCGCCCGCGGCAGCCGCGCACGTTGGTCTCCGCGACGATGTAGGCATCCAGGCCGCTGAGTTTCAGCTCGACCGACATGGGCGAGTTCGAGTTGTCGCTCTCCTGCGACTGGCTGACCTCGCCGAAATTGCCCACGCCTTCGTATGTAATGCCGTCGATCACCAACTGGCCGGTGCCGGTGTGCGCGAAAACCATGCCGTCGACGAAATCGAGCTGCACGGCATACACGGCGAGGAATTTGCCAGTGGCGATGATGTTCACCACGTTCTGGCTGAAGGGGAATGCTGAGGGCATCAGAAGGCCTCCCTGAACTGATAGCTGCCGTTGGCGACCACCGGACGAACCGACATAGACCAGGTGTCCGAGGTCATGCGCATCTCCGAGTAGGGGGTTCGGTATTCAATGACGGCGCCGGCGGTCAACGCCTTGCGGATCCGCTTGTTGAGCAGGACCGTGGCCTGGCCCTGGGCATTCGACGAAACCGGGTCGGTGACCTCGAACATCTCCCCCGCCACGGTGAGGTAGTCGCCCGCGGCGAAGATCGATGTGCTTGGCGTCGCCCCGGCGATCAGCATGCTGCGCGCCTGTGCGTTGCCGGTGACCACCACCAGCGCCCCGACGTTGTCGGCTCGCGTGCGGGTGAAGGCCGGCAAGTTGAAGGTGCCGAACATCCCATCCAGTCGCCCAAGGAAGGCAGAAAGCTCGCGCTCCTGGCCCCTGGTCAGCAAGCCGAAGGTCAGCGTGCACTGCCAATAGGCACCCGGGTAGCCGACGATCTGCTGGGCATTCGAGAGCGTCGAAGTGAACGCCCTGCTGTTGTTGACGATGCCCCACGTCATTTCTGACGGGCGCAGTAAAGCCGGCCACGTAAGAGCCATGCAGCACTCCTTGATCTATCGTTTGCGCGAGATGAGCTGGCTGATCGGCCCGTTGCGCTTCAAATCTGCGAGAACCGCCTGATAGGCGGCCTTGGCCCCCTCTTCACTTCCACGCTTCACGTCAGCCACGGTTGCGGCATCTACGTTGCCGCCCACGGTGATGTGCTGAATGACTGGAGGAAGAGAAACGCCGCCTGACACGCCGCCCTGCACGGCTGATGTCGATGCCGCAGCAGCAGGCCCGACATAGCCACCATCTGCGTACCCTTTCGAATTCGCGTTCATGCGCTCGAGGAACTCCCTGGCCCCGGGCTGGCTGACCACGTCCTTGCGCACCACGAACTCGCCACCGTGTACCACGCCTTTCGGCTCGAACTTGCCGCCGTCGCCGGTATAACCGCCGTCGGAGAAGCCGAACTTCGAGGTGTAGCCGGCCGCCGAAGCGCCCAGGCTCGACGACGCGGCACCCGCGGAGCCTGCAGCCAGACCATTGCCAGCAGCAGACGCACCGGCGCCAGCTAATCCACTGAACAGCGTGCCGAAGATGCCCACCGCCGCCAGGCGCACCTGAATTCGGATCAGGTCAGCGATGATTCCATCCGCCAGATCCTTGAACGACAGCTTCCCGGTCTTCACGAACTGGATGATGCCGTCTTCCATGTTGCTGAAGGCGTTGGTGAATAGGTTGCGGGTTTGGCCGGCAACGTCCGCCGCCTCGTCGGCGTATGTCTGAAATGCCGAGGAAGCTCCGAGCGACCAATCTGACTGTGCTTTGTCGAGCTGGTTGTAATAGTCCCGCTGATTGACCAGACGCAAGGCCAATTGCTCACGCAAGGCTTCGGTCTGTCGAGCATAATCGTTCTGGGTGATATCCCCGCTGGTTCGCTGAGCCGCCAAGGCCTTCAGATCACTTTCGTACTGCTGCCTGATCTGCATTTCCTGCTGAAGCCTCTCGCGCGTCTTGTCGCTCGATCCGAGCCCCGCGAGGTCCATGTCATAGCCATTTTTCTGCGTAAGCGTCTGACTCTCCTGGGCCGATAGGAATGCGTTGAATTTGGCATCCGCCTCATTCGCGGCTTGTATCTTTTTCAGCGCATCGAGCTCGTCCGCTTTCCCGCGCAAGTAGGCCTTTTGCTGCTGAGTAAGACCGGCCAGCTTTCCACTCTCCAGCTCGAAGGCCAGTTTCGTGGCTTCTGATGCCTCCTTTTGCTTATCCGTAGTGACGTTTATCAGCTGGATCTGGCGCTGATAGTCTTCACTCGCAGTATCGAATGCCCGCTGCGTGGCATTCCGGGCGTGCTCACTGGTCTGGGCGGCCTTTTTTGCTGCCTCCTCAGCTGAGGCCTTGGCATCTTTCTCTTTGGCGTACTGGAGCAGGAGTTGCTGCTGAGCGGGCAACAGTTTGCCCAGCTCGCCACTTTCGATTGCGTAGCGGACTTTCGAGGCCTCAGTGTTTTCGCCTTGGAGCGCCGCCTGCTTCTTGAGCGATTCCAGCATCTTTTCGTAAGCAGGATTAACCACTGCGCCCGGAGCATCGCCAGCAGGCTGCTGAGCGCCAAGATCCGCCGCCGATTTCTGCATGCGGTTGCGTATCTCGGTAATGCCGTCAGCCTTCTTCTGGAGATCAGCAATCGACTTGTCGAGCTCATCCACGTCGTAAAATTTGAAATTGTAGAAGGCTGTATCGCCGGCCTTTCCCTTGATGAGCTTGGCCCGAATGTCGGCTAGATCGCGCATCTCCGACATGATCACGCTGAGCTCATTATTGAGCCCGGCAACGGTTTGCTTGTCGTCGCGAAAGAAGTCCAGAAACTCGCCCGAGTTGAACCGATCCATCCCCTCGGAAAGTGCAAGAAGGCCTTTTGCGAACTTGCTGCTGGCCGTCGTCGCCTCGTCCAGCTTCCCCACGGTGACAGTCAGCGAGTTGTTGAAGGCGGTCATCGCCTGACCTGCGGTGACACTCATGCTTGCGCTGAGCTCGTCTACCTTGTTTTTCTGGCTCTCAAGCGCACGCACGACGCTTTCTGAGGTTAGCTTGCCCTCGGCGCCCATTGTTCGAAGTTGACCGATAGTGACCCCCAGCCCTCGAGCAATCGCCTGGGCTAGTGCTGGGGTCTGCTCCATTATGCTATTGAGCTCATCACCTCGAAGCGTGCCAGAGGCAAGAGCCTGCCCGAATTGCACCAAGGCCGCGTCCGCCGCCTGAGCGCTCGCTCCACTGAGTGCGACCGACTTGGCGACCGTTTCGGTTATGCTTGCCACTCGATCCAGCGATAGTCCAAGTTGCTTACCGTTCTGAGCAATCCGCTGGTACACCTGAGCGGTGCTTTCAAGTGCTTGACGTGAGTTCTGGGCAACTTGGAACACGTCGTTTTGGGCCTTGCTCAGCTGCTGGCTACCCTCAGTGACTAACCGTAGGCGGTTGGTGATGTTGGTATATTCCGCGGCCGCCTGGCTGATTTTGGTGATACTGAAGGCAGCCGCCAAAGGAGCTACGAGACCAGACGCCATGGCCGCTAAAGATCGAAACTGGCGTTCCATGCCTCTGATTTGCGGAGCTGTCGCCTGGGCATTATCACCAAGCTGTTGAATGGATCTGCTCGCCTTGCTGAGCGCCGGGTTAATGAGCAACCCCTGGTCCTCAAGCTCGCCCAGCGCTTTTTTTGTATCAGCTGCTTTTTTTTCTGCGTCGCGACTATCAATCTCGAGGACGAGTCGTGAGGTCTGGGCCATATGAATCTCCGGGCATAAAAAAACCCGCCTGAGCGGGTTGGTGTAAAAACTCTTCTATTCGGTGAGCGCCGGAAGCTCCGCATGGCAGTGTTTGCATTTGATCGCTTCTTTTTGCACCAGCTCAGCGCAGATAGGGCATTTCCTGTATTTCGCGGAGACGCCAAATTTTCTCGCGATCTCCCGGCTTTTTTCTTCATCAAAACCCAAAGGCGGCAAGAACCACAGAGCGAATAGCGCTAGCAAGGAAAAGAAGAAACCTAGGATGACCCAAGCAACAACCCCCCTGCCTTTTTGGTTAGCGTAGTATCCACAAAGTCCCGCAATGGCAATTCCAAAAATTAGGTATTCCACTTCAAGACCTCCATTTCTGCCGAGCCTCTAAGATTTCTCCGCCAGGCCGCAGCTGTTTGGCAGCCCTGTCTCTGGCAGCAGGCCTCAGCGTGGAGACCTCGAACTCCATCATCTCTTCGATGGTCTGCGTAGGTGCTTGCGAGCTACCTGTAACCACAGCAGCTATACGCACGTTAACGGCCGCTTGCTCCTCTGCCCTCGCCAGCCATTCAGAGGGATGGCTATCGTAGGTAAGATCCCTATAAAACCAATCGCCCACAAGCTCTTGTATTTTCGTTAAGAGCTCATCTCTGTCGTAGTCCATTGCCTTCTCCCGGTTGGCTGGCATCAATCTACCACCATCCGCGGGAAGCGCCAAAACCCCGCCTGTACGAATCCCAGTAGCACCACTCCTCCCGCCGATAGTAGCCTCCTGCCACACGCAACGGATCCCCCAGTCCTTTGCCTGCAAGCCCAAGGACTGGGATTGCGCCAATTTCGGCGCCTTTAACGCAAGGAAAGTAAAATGAGTGAAGTTAATACAGCTGAGCAACGCCTGAACGAACTTGAAACCGTCGTCAGGACACTGATTCTCTTCAACCAAAATGCCATATCGACTGTTAGTCGGCGGATTACCCAAGGCAATCCAGCCATTGCGGACGCTCTAATCCAAGACCTCGCCAGCCTGAAATCTCGCAGCTACAGCGGCATCGACAAAGGTCTACATGACCAATATGTTGACAGTCTTATAGCCCGGGTTAGCTGACCTTCCCAAACCCAGCCGCGTAAAGCAGGCCGCTGCGATCGCACTTCTTCATAGTGACGCCCCAGCGGCTTGCCAGGCTCTGCTCGACAACCACCGGCCACCCACACTCCTGGGTGGCAGGCTCCGAGCGCCGAGTGCCTTTAGATTGATTCGTCATACCCTTCTCCCGCGGCCCTGCCGCATCATGTGGTTTCAATCTTCATTGCTCGCCAGACACACCGCATCCAGCGCAAACATCACCTCGTCTACCTCATCGCGCGGTAGTGGTGATGGATGCGATTCCAGCCAGTCGGAGATCTCCCGGGCCGATAATGGCAGCGGGAACGCCCCGGCCATGCCAGCGATGTACCGGCGCCCGCGGCAGACGTTGCGATAGAGGTTCAGCAGGTATGCCGTGATCTGGTCATTCTCGGGCTCGTCCGGCACCGCTAGTCTCAGGCGCGCGTAGACCGCCCTGCGCTTTTCGCTTTCCCCGCCCCACTCTTGCTCCCACTCGAAGCGGCAGACGGCTTTCCCACCGACTCAGCCCGATCTTCTGCGGCGTCGGTGGCGGCAGAGGCGCCCTCGCGCAGGACGAATACGAAGAACTCGATATTGGTTTCCAGAAGCTCGGCGGCGATCGCCGGGCTGTACTTAACCGGGTTGCCTTCGGCGTCCAGCACGCCTTCCCAGTCCTTCACGATGAAGTGGCTGAGCAGCATCGCATGGTTCTGGTGCTCGGTCTTTTCGCCGGCGACTACGCCCACCTGCCCCTCTTCAAATCGTGCATCGTTGCGCTGAATGCGGCGGCGCATGCGCTCCAGGGCGACCTGGTATTCGGGGTTGTCGATGCCGGCCAGCAACACCTTGGTGTCACTGTCGAACTTCGCCCAGCGCTCACCGGTAATATCCGGTTTCTTTTTGCCCAGTTGCAAAGCCATGTGGATTCCTCAACGCCACGCCAATAAAAAGGGCTACCCCGGGCGGCGTTACTGCCGGGGCGGCCAAAATTTGATTCAGGATTACGCGGTGACAGTGATGGTCGCAGTGCCGGCCTTGGTGCCATCTGCCACGCTGGTGGCGGTGATAACCGAGGTGCCGGCCGATACGCCAGTGACCAGGCCAGACGAGTTGACTGTGGCCACGCCTGGTGTGCCGCTGGACCAGGTCACTGCCTGGCTTGCACCGGCCGGGGCAACGGTGGCCGCCATCTGGCGGGTTGCTGCTACCGCGATCGAGGCGGTTGCCGGGGTCACGGTCACGCCCGTAACGACAATCGGCGCAGCTTCCCGGGTGATGGTCGGGCTGACCTTGGCCACGGTGTAATTCAGCGTCACCTCGATCAGGTCGCGCTTGCCGCCGTTCGGCAGTTCGCCGTCCACTTCCACCGCGGGGAAGTTGAAGATGTACTTGTTGCCCAGACTGTCGGTGATCGGGAACACTACGCCGATCGGTGCGCGGGTGAAGGTGTTCTTCCAGATCTCCCACGCCCGCTTCGACCAGGCCAGGGTGATGCTGCCAGTGATAGCTGCCTCAGTGGCGATATGTGCACCCGGGCCAAGCTTGTCAGAGCCGAGGCAGCGCTGAGTTTGCAGACTGTTGTCGAGGTTGACGGTCATGGCCGATACACAGGCCACGCCTTCCAGCGACTCGCCATTCACCAGGATCGTGCCGACGTTGTTGTTCGATAGGAACGGCGTGGTGGTCGGGGCGTTCGGCGAGACAACGATTGGGGTCTCGCTGTCGGTGTAGTCCAGGCACGCCATGTTAAAGGTGGCGGTGATTTTGCCGTCGGACGGGATGTCGAGTGCGAACGTCGAGGCGTGCGCACCCTTGAACACGCCGTAGACGCCGACATCGTCGTAGCCCTTGGCGATGCTGAAGGTGTGGCGGGTATCGCCTACGCTCAGCACGTTGCCGGTCCAGCTGCCGTAGAAAGCGGCCTCCAGCAGCTGATCAAACGAGCCGAACGAGAACTCCGCCGTCAGGTCGCCGCCGATATCGATGCTGGTGGCCACCGATCCTTGGCTGAGCCGGGTGTCGGTGATCTCGTCGCTGACCTGTTTGTTGACGGTTGGGGTCAGCGCGTTGCCGGTAAGGCGCAGCGTGTCCCAGGTGCCGGCCGGGGTCACGCCGGGCGTCACCTCGGCGATGATGTGACTTACAACTTTTGCGCCCGAACTCATCGGAGCCTCCTTAGATCAATTGATCCGGGGAGGCGTGATGAGCAGAGAGGCCTTTCGGCGGGTCTGATCAGCGTGCCCGGTGAATTTGGGTAAATTTATGCTGGGTCGAATGTGCGGATAATTGTCGGAACTGGGTCGCCGAGCATCCATATGGCTTGCTCGCCATCCTCAAGCTCTGGCTCTTCCCGTGGGAGGATGTAGCCGAGCCCAGATTGATCACTAGTCTGCTCGTGCTCGATGTAATGCTTGCGCTCTACCAGCTTTCCATCAATTCTGACCTGCATCGCCCTTCTCCTTTGCTGCAAGCCAGCGCTCCCATGCGGCAAGCGCTCCTTTCGCAGCACGGATAAGGCTGCGGTGAAGTTCTTTCGTTACTTCGCTCATGTCCTTCTCTCAACCGGCGCGAAACCGGATGTTGACGTTGATCTGGTAGAAGCCCTCGAACTCGCCGGCGACCACTTGGCTGGCTTCCATGCACTCAAGGTCGCCGGACTGCCAGTAGGCAAAGTGCGCCTCGAGCGCGTCGGCCAGCTCGTTGATGGCCTTGGTGCCGGCGCGCACCCGGGCGAAGCACTGGATGCTGATCTGCCCGGGCTTGCGTGTGTGGGGTCGGTCGGCCATGCCGGCCATATATGCGGTGGCGTACTGGATATTTGGCCGGCACCAGAGGCCGGTCGCCGGCGGCGTGAAAACTTCCGGCTGGTTCGGGTAGTCGATCCGATCCTGCTCGATGCCGGTGAAGGCCACCATGCGCGCGGTGATTAGCGCCCTGATTTGCTCGAAGGTCATTTGTAGGCCTCGGATACGCTGATGAAGGCAAGCTCGTAGACCCCGCCAGGCGCTTGATCAGACCAACCGTTTTCGAGCCGCTCGGCATATGGCAGATTGTTCTGGATGTAAACCACTGTGAATGGCTCAAGGCCGCTCATGACAGACAGCCCGCGCTGGATTGTTGCCCCACCGCCTGGGTCTACTTCGGCGGAAGCCGTATAGACCGGCGAGCCGATGCTCAAGATGTTGTTGCCACGGAAGCGACCAGTATCGACTGGCGATCGAAGCACTATTTTGTTGAGCATGGCCATGGCGATTACTCGAACTCGCTGCGCCATGTCCTGCTCGATCTGGTCAGCGAACAGCGTCGGCGATGTACTCCACCCTTTTGCCATCAGGCTTTTCTCAACTGGATTCGGTACGTAGCCGAGGCCGCATCGGCGCGCACCGACTTGACCAGGTAGACCACCTGCTTGGCGCGGTCCATCAGGTCAGGCGCAGTGATCTTGTGCCCAACACCCGGGGTATCCGTGACCTCGTTGGCCAGCGCGGTTAGGCGCAGATCACCGACGAGGATGTTGATGTTGTCGATCCGGCTATCTTCGTAGCGCGATAGCACGCCACGACCAGTATAGGTCGCTGGCTGGGCCGTCGTGGTTTCGTTGACCGGGTCCCATACGCCAGGCCCAAGGTACTCGCCGATGAAGGCCAGCACCGCATCAGCCAGGTCCGTATTGAAAGCCTCGGCCAGGTCCGCCTGCAGTTCCTCGCGAAGTCCCATATCAGCCCCTCACGACTTTGGTCTGGCCGCTGCTGTTCAGGTAATGCGCCAACAGTGCCAGGGCGAACGACTCGCCAGCGCTGATGGTGCGGGATGATTCGGAGTAGGTTTTGCTGCTGGACACGCCGTCGGCGTCCACTGACTTGCTCAGCACGCCGGTCTCCTTGGCGCCATAGAGCTTGCCGGCCGCAGCCTCTCGGGCAATCTCGGCGCCGGCCTGGATGACGTCGTCCGGGACCGGATCGAAGTCAGGCAGGTTCAAGTTGGTGAGCCAGGTGTTGGCCATCAGCACCGCCCGGGCTTTCTGGTCGTCGGGCGCCCAGGCCGGCCCAAGCAGGGCGTCTACCTGCTCGACGGTGATGTAGATGGTCATTACACGGCCTCGTCCAGCAGCTTCTGGAGGTCTTCCAGCGTGACGGCGGCGGTGAAGTCGACGCCCTTCTCGGTCAGCTTGGTCTTGAGATCTTCAGCCTTATTAGTGTCGTCCAGCAGCTTTTGCAGGGCAGGTTTCTTGGCGCCTGCTTCGAACGTAACCCCCTTGGCGTTCAACGCTGCACGGATCTCGTCGATGCTCAGGGCCTTACCGGACTTGCCGGCCTCGTCCAGCAGCTCATGGAAGTCCGGATTGAAGTCTTCTTCGTTGATGTGCACGAAGTCGCCCTGCCCTTCGCCCCACGGCTTTACCTTGATCAGTTTCATGCGGTTCTCCAGTGGAAGATTGGGGCCCGCAGGCCCCTGCAGGGTCAGCCCAGCAGCAGGCCGATATGTTCGGATTTCACGGCCGCGCAACCCCAGGCCATGGCGATCTCGAACTGCATTTGGCGGTACTGGGCGTACATGGACACTTCGAAGCTAAGGCCGGTCAGTGGGTCGGTCACGATCATGCGATCGATGGCCGAGTCGCCCTGAGGCGGCAGCGCCGGGGCGCGGGTGGCCAGGGCGATTGCCGAGCGGGCAAAGAACATGTTGCGCGCGCTGGTAGCCGACAGGGTGACGGCAGTGGCGGCAGCTGGGATCGCCTTCATCAGGCCTGGCGCGGCGATGGTGATCGCGCCGCCGTTGGACACGTCAGTGTCACCGGCAACGACCACGTACTTGTTGGCGTCGCCCGCGAAGCTGATCACGTCGCCAGCCAGGATGGTGCCGGTACCAGCCGAGGCCAGGGTAATGACGGTTGCGCCGACAGCGTAGCCAGCGGCGTTGGTGGTCGACGCGGCGCCGGTACCAGAAACCACGGTCTTGATCTGGGCAGACTGGCGCAGAGCCAGGTTCTGCAGGCGGTCGGTGATGCCGTTGCGCAGCATGTCTTCGCGGCCGGCTTCGTTGACCTTGAACAGGACCGACTGCTTGCCGCGCAGATTGGCCATCGCGCCGGTGCCCAGCACCAGCTGGAAGTCCAGGCCTTGGGCGCCGTTCTCTTCCAGAATGCGCAGAGCGCCGGCGGAGTCGCTCAGGTCGGCAGCGGTGCCGAACGGGGCAGTACCAGCGGTACCGTAGGCGCGGGACGCTTTGGTATGCAAGCCGGCCAGGTCCGATTCGATCTCGTTGACCAGGGTGCGCATGCCTTGCTGGATCTGCTGCGACAGGATGACGTTGTACGATGCGCCGTTGTTATCCAGGCCGCGCTTTTCTTCGCCGTTCCAGCGGATCGGCACGCGGCGGGCCTTGGTGATGGTCATCGGGACATTACCGATATCCTGGTCGCCGTCGTTCGGCGGGGTAACCGCCGGAGTGATGTCGGTGGCGGTGGCAGCCGGAGCCACCGGAGACATGACGGTCTGACCGACAGCAGCGCGCTCGTAGGTCATATCGGAGGTGACGGCAGGGATGAAGCCGACCAGTTCGCGGGAGACCACGTCCAGGGCGTTATACAGGGTTGGGATCAGGCCGGTGAGGGTGTTGGCCATGGTGATACTCCTAAGGGATCGATGTTTGAGTTTTCAGACTTCCGGGCCATCCGACCCAAGCACCGATCCCCATCCGGGGACCGGCATGTTGTCTGGCGTCATTCGGTGACGACGCCACCTTCACGCGCGAACGCGGCTTGCCCTGCTGGGTCGAGGGCGTTCCAGTTCGTGCGCGACATGGATTTCTTGCCGTTCGGCACATTGCCCTGCTGGGCTCCGCTGCCATTGGCGCCGGATGCCTTCAGGATGTGGGCCTTGTGCGGGTAGGCATCCACCAGCAGTTCGATTGCTTCGTCTGCGGTGGCGAGTTCGCCCGGGCGGGCGCGGGAAAACAGCTTTTGACCGTTACTGTCGTAGCCGACGACCTTGCCGTCTTCGACCTTGAGGCTGTTGCCGAACAGCGCGCGGGCGATCTCAACGCCGGCCGGGCCTTCAGCGGCGAACTTCTCGGCGATGAACTTGGACGAGGAGAACGCGCCACCGATCAGGTGGTTGTTCAGCTGCCCTTTCAGGCTTTCGTTTTCCTTCACGACCGGCGCGTACTTTTCCTCGAACGCCTTCACCGCCTCATTCTTGACCCGCTCTACCTCGCCGGCATCGACCAGCTTCTTGTCGTCCAGGTTCTTCACGGTGGCCAGCGCCTTGATGGCGGCGGCGGGATCGGTGATGCCTTCGAACCCCTTCAGGGTGCTTTCAGCGGCTTCAGCACGCTCACGGTGAGATTTGGCTTCAGCGTTTAGACGGGAAATGGTGTTGACGGTACCAGCGGCATCGAATGCCACCTCCTTGCCGTCGTCATGCACATACACCGGCTTGCCGTCTTGAACAACAACATGGCCTTGGTCGTCGAGCTTCAGTTTCATGCGGTTCTCCGGGCATCCGCCCATCTGCGCGGCATCCGCCGCTGTGCGCCCTACCCATCCGGGCTTCAGGCATGAAAAAGCCCCGCACTGGGCGAGGCTATGAAAATGTGCGCCACGAAATGGCGACTCAGTGTTTTGTGGCGCGGGCTACAACAGCCGCTCCCGCAGCTCATCTAGCGTCAGGAACTTGCCCTTGTCGTTGTAGAAGTCCTGCAGCTTCAGCTTGTCTTGGCGCAGCAGCTTCCCCCGCTCCGGCCCAAGGATCTCGTCCTGGCGTGCGGCAGGTTGGCGGGCAAGCCATTGCGCATAGGTGGTCTGCTGCGGTACCTGGCCGTCCATGCTTGCCCGCGTCGCCGCATCACTGATCCCCAGCGCCAAAGCGCTCTTGAGGATCGGCAGCTTGGTCGAGCGGCAGCAGAAGTGAATACGACCCGGCCCGGCCAGCCACGGCACCTTGTGCCCAATGGGCTGGTATGTGCCCAGCGTGTAAGGCAGCCGGTCACGGATTCGGCAAGTCGTCGAGGTCCGATTGTCCAGCGTACTCAGCCACTCGACATGGCTGATGATGTCGCTGTTGGCCTCGAACGCCTTGTCGCTGGCCGCCTCTGCCGTGCTGGACACGGCAGACCGGACAACCGCCTCCACCTCGCGGCGAGACTTCTGCAGGATGCCGTCGGCGTACTTCTCCGCCTTGGTGCCCATGATCTGCCGGACGATCTCCGGTGTCGTACGGCCTTCAAGCACTCCAGACCGCACGGCATCGCGGATCGACGCAGCGCGGTCAGCCTCAATGCCCGCCATCCACTCGCTGAGCAGTCGCCCCTGGAATGGCCTTGCCAGCGCAATGGCGCGTACCTGACTGAACTCAGCCACGGCAATCGGAAACTTCTCATGCACAAGCTTCGGCACAATCGAGCGCAGCACGCTGGCCTGGTAGGCGATCTCATAGCTGGCCACACCCTCGACCGACGCAGTGAGCGCCTGCTGAAGGCTAACGAAGGTTGCCTGGTTGATGCGCAGTACAGGCGCCAGCGCCGCATCGATCTGCGCAACGGACGCGTCCGCGCTCAGGCTGTCGATGGCCGCTATCAGCGCAGCCCGCAAATCCGGGTCAGAACTGTTCAGGATCCTGATGATCGCCACGACCTGGCTGTTGCTCAGACTGGACAGGTCAACTTCATGACCGATCAGCTCGTCCAGCAGCTTCTCGTTGGCCGTCTTCATCAGATAGCTCCGAGGGCTGGGCCTTGAGACCCGATCCTTCCAAGCTCTTCAGGCCATTTGTACTCGTCGCTGATAACGCCACGACGCTGCATCTCGGTGAAGAGGGTTTCGTGCGAGAGCATGCCGGCGTTGGCCATAGATACCAGGGTAGGCAGCGAGACCTCAGGCATGTAGTCAACATCGAAGTTGCCGCGCATCTCGACCGTGCCACCGTCGCCCAGGCTGCGGTAATCGGCCATGTATTGGAGCAACTGCGCCAGGCAGTCGCCGAACTGGTGCGCCATGCGCTCCAGCGGTGACAGCTCCTGCGCCGCGTCCTCCTCCGCCTGCGTGGCGGTCTTGGTCGCTACTTTCTCGGGCGTGAGCAGCTTGGCCCCGGCCATCCGCATCTCGTCGATGAGATCCTTCAGGGCGGTGCGTCCAGCCTCAACGGCTTTGCCAGTGTGCTCGACGTACTTCATGTCGCCGTTCATGGGCAGGTCAGTCAGCGCGCCGACACCCACCTTGAATTCAGTGGGCAGGGGCTTGCCTTGGTTGTCGTACTGCTGCTGCACGCCGATCCGAGCCAGGATGGGCACACGGATTACATGCAGGATGTTGTCCTGATCGCTCTGGCTCTGCCAGTGCTTGACGTTCAGGTGTGCCAGCTCCATCAGTGGCGGCTTGGCCGTCATGAAGCCGGTTCGGCCGGTGTAGAAGGTAACCCAAGGGATGACAGGAAGGCTCGTGGGGCCTTCGTCATGCACCTCCCACTCACCAGCCTTTTCACCCTTGCGGTAGATGCGCCAGGAACCCGGCTCAAGGACGCGGATCTGCTCGACGCACTTGGCGCCAAACTCGCCATCCTCCTCCTCTACCACTTCCTTGTAGCGAATCATGGTCAGGACACCGCCCTTGGACCGCCATCCAAGCACCTGCTCAGGCTTCACCAGGACGGCGTAAGGGCGAACCCCTGCGGCCTGCTCATCAGCCTGGGTGCGAACCCCTTCGACCTGCGCGTGGTCAATGAAGGCGTGGCACAGGCCGTGGCTGAGCCCCTCACTGAAGAAGGCGACCGACCATGAGTTGAGGTCGTTACCGGCGTTGTCGATGTTCTTGGCCATCTCAGCGATCTGCGGCGGAACGTCATCGCCCAGTTGCAGAGGCTCGGCAAACACACGGGAGGTCATGTTCCCGACCGTCTCGGAGTACGCCGGCAGAAGCGTGGACAGCGCCAGGCGCTCCTTGTACACGCAGTCTTCCTCTGCCGGATACTTTGGCAGCAGGCAGGTGCCAGCCTCGCGCATGGCCAGCGTGCCGAGCATTAAAGGGGTAATCCGCTCCCAGTACACGCGCATGGCGTTGACCGCTGGCAGCGTGGCGTCGGGGCTGTTGGACATTGGTCACATTCTCAAAGGTTGGGTCGTTGTCATTGGCCGTTCGATTGGGAACAGGTAGGCCAGCGGGTAACCGCCAGCGTCGTTCAGGTGATCGACCCCGCTCGATTTATCCGGCATGCCGTTCTTGTCGTACGCCTGCTGTTCCAGGCCGTCGGCCAGGTGCGGGCAGCGATTGGTGTTGATCTTCAGCCTCCTCTCACCTGCCCCATTCAGGATCAGCGCATTAACGGCGTTGACGCGATCAGCGATAGCCGGGTTCGTCGCATTCACGCGGATCACGAAGCCCGCCTGGCGAAGGATGCTCAGGTCTGACTCGCTCGCGTTCTTGCTGCTGGAGTTGGCGCCGGATGCGTCCGGAAAAATCTGGATGGGGTGACCTTTGTCGGCGTACTGCCGTTTGATCAGGTCCGCCATGTATGGGGTGTCGCGACCGTCGGTTATCTCGGCCACCGCAACCGGCCACCCGCCCCGCAGCACGTAGACCACAGCACTCATCTTGAGCCGGTTGAAGTCCATGCCGATCAGCAGCGGCTCGCGCTCCCGCTCTACCGTATCGCTGTGGTTTAGTACACGGTCAAAGTCGGGGTAGACGCTACCGCTGTTCAGGTTGGTGAACTTCCCCTCGATGTACGCTGTGATCAGCGCCGCTGGATAGCTGTCACGAAGGCTCTGCACATAGTCATCAGGAAGGAACGGGTTGGTGTACGTCGCCGCCTGGACCATCGCGTAGCCGGGCTTAGGCGAACGACCCCAGGTGTCGTAGACGAACTGGAACCCCTCAGGCGTGGTGTACGCCGAGACGCGGTTGAATGGCTGCTCAACGCCGGCTGGCCGCTGCCGGTTCCGCGCGATGATCTTGCGCCATGCCAGTGCAGCCTGGGCCTTCTTCAGCGTGTCGATCTCGTCGACATGCGCCCGGTACGATTCGTACCCGATGATGCGCGCCGGGTTCTCGAGCGTCCTCAGGATGAAGTCACCGCAGTTCGGCGCGCTGGTGTAGATAATGTTCTCTTGCTTGTTGTACTTGTACCGAATGCCCAGCTCGCTCAGCTTTTCCTCCATGCGCGGCGCCAGGATCAGCCGGACCAGGTCATAGGTCGGCTCGTACAGGGCGACCAAGGCATCCGACGATGACAGGGCATCACGAAGCGCACAGTTGGCCAGCGTCTCAGTCTTCCCAGTACCAAACCCACCGACGAACGCCGGGTATTTATCCTGCAGCTGGAAGAACTCAGCCTGGGGCTCGGTCATCTGAATTCGGAGCGTTCGACCTGCCACCTACCACCTCAATCTCTATCTTGGTCACCGGAGGCGCCGGCTCATGCCCGGCCTTCAACGCTGCGAGCTCAACCCGGCGTTTCTCGATCTCGATCCGCTTCAGCTCTGCATCAAGGTCGGCGTGGCCAGCAGGCACGAACATCCCCAGGTGCCGGCCGATATCGACCAGCGCACCTTTCTTGTCGTGCAGCTTCACCTTTAGGCCATCGCGCCCCTGGGACACCTCAGCAATCGCCGCAGCAGTGGCATCGTCGATCTCGGTCGAGTCGATCAGCGCCAGGCCGTGGTACGCCACCATGTCCTCGGCGCACTCCTCCTCACCGTCGACCATTCGGACCATCGTCTCGCCCCAGCGGACCACCTTGCGGATGTCGCTGAAGCCGATCTTGGCCAGCTCACGGAGCACCATGTCTTGAGTGATGCCGGTTCGATTCGACCGGGACTTCATGCTCTCGGACAAGGCCGCCGAAACACTAACATTTGCTAACAGGCGAGAGCCCTGCTCGTTGGCCGTCTTCTTGCTGTAGCCCGCACGGATAGCGGCCTGTGTAGCATTCAAGTCGATCAGGTATTCGTCGACGAAGCGCTGCTGTTTTGCTGTCAGCGCCATAGGGATTCCTTGAGACTTTGGTGCCTCGCTCGGGCAGCGCTTGAAATGGTGGCTGGATGCCGGTATTGGTGTGGGCTGAACCTTTCGGAGAAGCACCGATGCTAAAACTCACAGATGGCGAGAAACACTACCTGCTCGAAATGCGGGCCATATCCACTGACTCACAAGGGCGGGACATCTTTGTCGGCCTGACATCCGAAGAATCTGAGCGCTATCACCTCCTGAGCAACCATCTTCACCAAGGGACCTTTGAGGAGAAAGATGAATATCTGGCGCTCAACGAGAAACACGAGAAAGCCCGTCATCAAGTGTTAGCGGCGGAGCACATCAAGCGCACTGAGTCGCCATCCCTGCACTGACTCGAATCGGGCGACGATCTTCAGTTGTCGTCCGACAGCAGCACATCAATCAGCTTCTGCTCACCCAGCCGCATTGCGCCCAAGCACTGCAGGTCGTCGCATTTGGGGCCCAAGCCGAAGACTGTGACCTCGCCTTTCGGCCCCATCAGGGTCAACGCGCCAACAGTGCATTCCGGGTGCACGCCGGCATCAAGATCATCTGCAATCTTGCGCAGCGTCTTGGCGGCGTCGCGCCAACCCTCCCGCTTGAACTCAACGAGCTTTGCGGTCATGCCTTCACCATGTTGTGGGTTTGTGCGTGGGCGTGCCCATGCAGCTCGGCGACGATCAGGCCCTGGGGCAGACCGGAAGCTTTGGCAGCATCGATGGCCTTGGCGATCGCGCCATCCAGATCTGTCAGTGCCTTGTTGATTTCCTTGCCCGCCGACAGCGCGTGATGAAGGCGGGTGATGCTGGCCGGCTCAGGACGGTTCGCAACACAACGCTCGCACAGCCCGCACGCAGTACCCAGCGCCGAATCGCCCTTGCATACCGGCTTCGTGTAACCACTGCTCATGCTCTTCTCCAATGTCGCGACACAATTAACTGGTTCGCGAAACGTGTCGCGACCCTATGCTGCAAGCCGAAGCTGTTTGTTGAACATCTCACGGATCTCACCAAGCCTTGCCGTCACCAGCGGCTCGCCCTTCAGATGAATCAGGTGGGCCAACTGGTGGACGATCCCCTCATCCGACAGAACAACGCTCGTTGGCAACTCCTTGAACCAGCATACGAACACTGCGAAGTGCAGAGCCGCTGGCAGCTCTCTCAGGAAGCGCTTGTCGGTCATACCGGCGAACCGGGCGTGTTCCTCGCGTATGTCCTGGTAACTCGCGGAGTAGTGGTTTCCGCCGATGATGTAGTCCATGGGCCTACTCTGCCTTTCGACTCGGCAGCTTGAAGTCAGCGAACCGATCAGCCAGTTCAGCGATCTTCTTCACACCGAGGAAGCCGATGAACACGCCAGCCGGAGTCGCGAAGCTCTGCGGCAACCCGAAATACTCGAGCAGCGGTATCAGCCCGATGGTGATCAGGGTGCAGAGACAGGCCTCGAGCAGAGCCTGGCGCCGAGTCCCGCCGCCATAGATGATGCGTAGCGCACCCACTACGAACGACAGCGCCCCGGCATAGATCGTCGGCGCGTGCTGGCTCAGCCACGCAAGGACGAGCAGCCAGGTATCTGGTTTATCGGGCATGTTCGACATCTCGATGTCCTCCCGACGAGGGAGTTATGGGTTGGGGTTATCAGCCGCGGTACAGAATTCCGCCCTGCCGGAGTTCGGCACGGATAACATCGCGGACCTGGTCGGCGATTGCTGGGCCCTTGCCGATCTCGTTCAACAGGTCCTTGCCGAGCGATGTTTCGCTGATCGTGCTGGCCATGGCGTCGAGCATTGAGGTCACGCTGCCAGCCTTCATTGCATCACCAAGCTGAGGGGCATTTCCGGAAGAGCCATTGATTGCCCAGCGATCAGCACTCACCAGGAATGGCGACTCAAGGCCAGCGCCAATGCCGGCGACATACTTCTTCCCGTCCGGGCCCGCCTCCACCCTCACCGACCAGTCAGGCCCGAGCTTCTCGTTGGCGATCGAAGCCCGCTCGATCTCAGCCAGCCTGTCTTCATATTTCTTCAGGCTGGCCTCGTTGAATTTCACCAATTCTGCTGTCTGCACAACACAAGCCAAAGCTTCGCCATGCATCTTCTTAACTTCGGCCAGCTTGGCCTCCTGCGAGGTGATCGACTCGACCACCTGACGGTATTCGCTCTTCATGCTGTGCTCCAGAAATGAAAAAGCCCCAGCGAATGCTGAGGCCCTGAATAGGTGCGCGGTCTTTCCCGCCGTCTGCCGTAGCCATCGCCGCGCCGACACCTTATTGCATCGGTCTCGCCGCTCAGGCTTCGCGCCACCCTGCAGCAGTTGGTGAGGACAAGGCGCGCGGGCTGCCGGTGTTGATTCCGTACGTCGCACTATCCGGCTATCGACGTCCAGGCCTTCCCGAGGGTTGCCCTGGCTACAGGTAAATCAGAAAGCTGGCGAGATATCGAAGTAGTAATCCTTCCCTTCCTCGAAATGCTCGGTACGGTCAGCCACCACGTTGACGGTGTATTCACCATACGGGGTGTACTTGCCGTATATCGCATCCTCCTCCGCCGGGTTGGCTGACCAGACTGCACCGAAGTTCAGACGGATCAACGATTCTGAGGAGCCCTGAACAGGGCCTTTGGAGCGGAGAGTCATCTTGCAGCGCGTAATGTGGGTCATCGGTAGAACCTCGAACGTCGATTGAGCAGGAGGGTCTTTCCGGTCTTTCGCCTGCATTTGGGCAATAAAAAACCCGGCGCGGCGGCCGGGTTTTGTTTGATTTATAAGTAAGTTGCCGAAGGCAAAACTCTAACAGTGGCGAAATAGTGCCAGAACACTCCTCAAATCGTCAAGCGGCTATTTCCTCTTCGTTATCTTCGCGCTCACGCAGGCGCTCAACGACTGCCGCAACAGGCTTCAGCGCCTGCTTGTCGAGCTTATCAATGTGAGTACACAGGGCATTCCAGATGTCGCACCAGTCCCTCGCCCAGTTCTGAGGATTCATCTTCTCGCCCGTGCGATCCTCGACGAACATGCACACGGCACCCGGCCCCATGCCTTCGGCGCCAGCCACCAGCATTTTGTGCGACTGCAAGGCGGCCATGGCCATCCAGTAGGCGCGCTGCTTCTTGCGGTCGGTCAGCGCCTCCAGTCCGCTTCCGAGCCAAACCAGGCCGTGAGCGATACTCAAGTCATTGCCGGTGGCGATCGGCGAGTACATGAAGTTGCCAAAGTGGCGAATCGATTTTGGCAGCGAGTCGATGGCTTGCAGCACTAAGCCAGCAACCAGCATATGGGCGCAGCGCGATTCAGTGAGACGACGCCCCGACCTGGTTTCGGTGACGCCTTCAGTCCGAATGTCGTACACCTTGGCGACCTCTACCCCGTCATGGTTTTCCAGCATCACCATGACTTTCACGTCCCCTCCCCCTGACTTCTTGCCAAGGGCTGCTTGTTCGGCCGCTACTGCCAGAGCAGAACTGCGGTTTTCATGAAGTGCGTCGTGCCAAGCTTGGCGTGCTCCGATGATTTTCATGCTACTGCTCTCCCCTTCAGCTCTTTGATTTTCGCCCGGCAGTCAGCCTTGATCTCTTGCAGCTCCGGGATGGTGTAACGTTTTGGCTGGCAGGGCCCAAAAAGGGCCTCTACCGCTTCGATGCCGATACGGCGCTCAAGCTCTGGCCGGTATCCGTGGATGTTTCCGCTCAGGTGGTTGTTGCAGACCGAGCAGGCCTTGTGCACGTTCAGCGGGTTGAAACGATGCTCAGGCGACGACCCAACACTCAGGAAGTGCGAGGCATGCCACTGACCATTCCAGGCTGCCGGCTTGTCGCAGCTCACGCAGCCAAGGTGCGCATCGCGCAGTCGAATCCACTGATTGAAAAGAGCCTGGGCCTCGCGCAGATGGCCGGACCTGGACTTGACCCGCTCCCTGGCCGCGCGGGTCTCTCGGCGCTCGACCTGGGCCAGCGACTTGCGGGCCTTCTCCCGGTTACTCGGGGCGATGGCCAACGCACAGGCAGGACTGCAAACAGCTTGGCCCAGGCGCTGCGGTGTGAACTTCTCGCCGCAGGTGGGGTTCTTGCACTTCTTCGGCTTGGGCGGCTTGGTGGCCTTGATGGCTTTGCGCATCATGCGAAGCTCCCGATCATGTCCGCCGCGGCCAGGGCCTGCTCCTCGCTTTCGAAGTGCGCAGACAGCACCAGACGCCAGCAGGCGTTGAACACGTCGCGGTACAGCGGCTCGAACTGGGTATCGTCCATGTTCGCCCAGCTGATGGACTTGGCCTCCTTGCGCACACCGTCGGGAGTGCGCACCAGATGGAAATGGCCGGCCTCGATCGTCACCCACTCGCGGAAGGCTTCGCGGGACTTATCGACCGCCGGGAAACGCTCGGCGCGCGCCTGCTCAAGTCCGGCGATGTAGGCGTCAACGGCGTTCGATAGCTGCCCAGGCTTGCCGCTCTGCGCCTCGAAGAATTTGGCCAGGCCCTGGATGCCGCGCATCTCCTGGCGCGGTATCAGACCGCCGACAGGCTCCCAGTAATCCCAAGCCAGATCCAGCATGGCGAAGAACTTGCCGTGGAACCGGGCATTGCGCATCTTGGTGAACTTGCCGTGGATGACCTGGCCAGCCTTCCAGTGCTGGATGACTTCTCGGTCGGCTTCGGTGGCCGGCACCAGGCCTTGGGCGGTTCGAATAAGGGCGAGCTCAGCCATGGGATGCCTCCTTGGTCATGAACTCGTCAACGACAGCATCCGCAATGCCGCTGAACAAGGGCATCCTCCCCTCGTTCCAGATCGCAAGCGGTGAACTGGTCCCAATCGGGTTACGAACGAAGCGATACCGCTCTGCATCCTTGCGCAGTGCCTTGACCTCCTCCTGAAGCTGACCGGCGCCGCGCTGCACACCTTCCAACTGGGAGCGCAGAGCGCCGTTCTCCGCACTGACGTGAGCGAACTGGGCGGCGATATGCTCCTCCAGCGACACCTGATCGCGCTGCCAGTCGGCCTCATCGTGGAAATAACCGAAGCGCTCGCAGAGGCTGCGGTGGAAGCTTTTGAAGTCCACCTGGAGCTGGTCGATGCGCTTGCGGAGGACATCAGCACGATGCATGCCCAGCTCAGACCAATGGCCTGTTTTCTGAACCCATTCGGTCTTTTCGATCCACTCGAAAAATGCATGCTCGACACTTTTGAGGCGCTCGTTCTCGCTAGTCAGGGCAAAGACTGCGGCGGGACTGGCTGCCTCGATAAACGCACGGAATGCCTCAGGGCACTGCACGCTATCCCGGTATGCGCTAATCGCATCGCCATCAGCTCCGTGGCGGCCATTGACCTCAGTAGTCAGGCGCAGGGTGGAATTGCTGTCCCACCACTTCCAGTCAGCGCCACCGGCGGCTTCGGCCAGTTGTTGCAGTTTGGTGTAGTCGCTCATTGCGCGATCCCTTTCAGCAGAGCCTGCAGCTGCTTCAGCTTGCCCAGGGCTTCGGCATTCCCCTCCTGCTCGGCCGCAACAGAAAGCGCAACCTCTTCGATGCGGGCCGACATGGCCTTCATGCGCTGGCCGAACTCGTCGGCGAGCAACAACATCTCACCGGAGAGCGCCGCGAGAGAGTCGAGCGCTCCGGTTTCGGTTTTCTTGATGGACACGACGGTTTGGGTGGCGCTCTTCGACATGGTCTGTTCTTTCCTTGATTTTTGGGTGGCAGCAGCGCGCTGGAAGTGGCCATTGACCGGTTCGTAGATCAGGCCTTGTTCTTTCAGGTCGCCGAGGCAGGCGCGAACTGCCGGGAACTGGGCGCTGCTGGTTTTCGAGGCCTGCAGGGCGCGATGGATGTCGAGTGCGGCCCAGTGCTGCTGGATCGGAACGACTTGGAAAACCTTGCGCGCCAGGGCCGTTTGGCCGGCGAGCATTTGTTGTTGCCTGGCTGCGTTCACTGAGCCGCCCTCCTCGCGTCCAATTGTTCGGCCTGCTGAATCAGCAGGGCCCGGCGATCGGCCAGGTCGTTGGCCGCCTGAATTCGCATTTCTGCCTTCTCCTCGGCGCTCGCTTTCTGCATGGCAAGCATTGAGCCCCTCACTTCGGCGAGCTTGGCGCGGAGCTTTGGTGATGGCCGTGCGACCTCGCCGGTGAGCAGCGCCACCACGGCCCGGCCGTCCTCGGTAATCGGCGTCACGCTCAGGTCGGCCAGGTACTTCTGGCCGCGCTCCTGCGGGATGCGCTGCATCTGCACTGCGCGGGTTACGGCCTGGATACGGCGGCTTGCGTCGAATCCGACGGACACGTGCCAGTTAACGGGCTTTGCGTCTTCCCGGGCCTGGCCCACGAACCGCTCGTAAGCGCTGATGAACGCCATACGGGCGCCGACCTTATCGCCAGCATCGAGGACGGGCTTTGCCGCGGCCAGGGCCAGCTGAATCTCATCGGTCAGCACCACGGTCTCGAACTCGTCGTTGGTGGTCATGGCGATTGCCCATGCTTCGTCCTTGCCCGGGCGGCCGTCGGCGGCCTGAACGCGCTGAAGAATGGCGGCCAGGGTCAGCTTGCCGGTCAGCTCACGGCGGCACGCCTTCAGCGCGCCGGCCACTGCCTCCGCGGGATAGTCGGCCAGGTCGTCAGCCATCATTTCAGCGGCTTCCGACGTGATGGCCTGACCCAGCACTTCCGCGGTGGCGGCGATCGCCAGGGTCAGGCGGGCGATTTGGTCGGGCGCCATGCGCTCAGAGGAACTCATTGGGCTGTCCCCCTGCGCGCTGCATGATCCGTTGTGCCGCTTCCATGCCGGCGTTCAGGTTCGCTTGCTTGCGCTCGATCTGCTGGGCAGTGGTCGAGTTCATACGGCGATTGGTGGCCCACTGGGTGTGGTAGCCCTCAGCCTTGGCCAGCAGGTCGCTGATGCTGTGGCATCCGTTGATCAGTCGCGAGTCGTCGATGGTCAGGTAGTACGCGGCGACGTGGTGAGCAACGTCGATGCCGAGGCGATCAATGAGCTTGCCGATCTGGCCGCCGACCGTTCCGTTCCACACCGGCCAGGTCCCGTAGCGCTTGCGGTAGGCCATTGCGTAGTTCGCCCAGGTCTTGAAGGTTTTGCAGGCCTGGTCTTTTGGGCCTGGCATGTCAGCTGGGATCTCGCACCGCGGCTGCTGGGGAGTGAATGGCACCACCTGCCCCGTCACGACCTTGGCGGAAGCCCGGGGCGTAATTGGTTCAATGACTGGTTCACTGACCGATTCAGAAGAGTGACTGGTTCTGGGTGCAGCTCCTGCACTACCCCATTGTGCAGCAGATTCACTAGGGGGTGCATCTGCTGCATTACCCTGGTGAATCTCCTGCACTGCCCCTGGTGCAGGAGATTCACCACCATCAAGAGTCAGAAAGTACACGTTCGACGAGTTGCCTTTTGGCCCGCCCTTCCGGATCTCCTTGCGCAACAGTCCGGCCTCACACAAGGCGGTGACGTGGTTCATGACAGAGCGCTTACTGATCTCGCACTGGTCGGCAATGTGCTGGTAGGACGGCCAGCATTCGCCTACGTCGCTGGCGTTGTCGGCCAGCTTGATCAGCACCAGCTTGCGCAATGGATTGCCGACGCGAAGCTTCATCGCGGCGACCATAAGGCCCATGCTCACGCAGCACCTCGCAGGGCCTTGTCGTGGGTATACAGTCCGTCCCAGGTCTTCTTCATGGGCAGTTCGCCAGCCAGGTACAGGTCGTACAGGCGAACGGCACCTTTCTTGAGCAGGACCGGTGTGAAGGAGATAAAGGCCTCGCGGCCGTGCGGAGTGACCTCGTGCTGGTGCTCGGTCATGTACTTGTCGCGGGCATACGACGCCACGCGCAGGCGCAGGCCTGATTTGCTCTCGTTGTAGAGCCAGTTGCGACCCTCGAGGAATTTGCCCACCTGCATGACATTGACCCCATTGAGGCCCTTGCAGAATTGGGTGTGGGTCATCCCTTCCTTGAACAGGCTCTCCAGGGAGTGGATCTTGGTGGCCTGCTGCTCGACCTGGGCAGCCAGCAGCAAGCGGGCCTTTTCAGACTCCATGGCGATCTGCAGGATCTCGATGGTGGTGAGCTGCTGAGGCTTGGCTGCCTGGGCTTCCAGCTCCTGCCAGCGATCAACAAGCGCCGCGGTGAACTCCGGGCTGAGCTGGGCAACCACGACGAAGCTGTCACGCTTGCAGACGTGATAGACAGATTCGGCCCGCGGCCGGCCGAGAGAGTCGCGAAATTGTTCATCCCCCATTGGGGGTTGGACGATTACGCCGCGCTCTACCAGGCGCTCGATGGACTGTTTCACCTTGTCATGGCGCGAATCGACCAGGTCGGCGATCTCGCGAGAAGACATGGTGGTGCGCGACACGTTTTCAGAATTCACAAAACGTGTCGCGACATTGAAGGGGGTATTGATCGTTTCGGTTTGATGGTGCATGATTTGCTCCACATGTTTTATCGCTGTTGAAAGAGCCGACCTCGTCCGTCGGCTTTTTTTGTGCCTGGAATTCGGCAGAGGCCCTCTGGATTACCCTTAAGAGTCCCTGCCCGAGGCCCTCATTGGGGTCACCAGTTGAAGAACCTTGGCCTTCTTCCTTCCAACTTCGGAAAGCGCGCCACAGGCAATGGCGTTTTCCATCACTTCGTTGATTGTGCGGCTGAAGCTCCAGCCATTTGCGCGCATCAACCCCTCTACCTTCTCCCGCGTCTTTGGCGGCAGCCTTTCGAGCTCTACGGTCATTTGGCCCTCCAAAGGGGCTTTAACCCGCGATATCTTCTTGTTTGTCCTGCATCAGTTCCTCGATCACCCCATTGGCCACCGCCCATTCGATGATTTCGTAGAGGTAGGTCGCGTGCTGCATTCGAGTTTTCGTGGCAGCCCGACGCAGAATCCGGTCAAGCACTGGTTCAAAACGAACCTTCACCGGGATAGCGCGTTTTTGGCTGGGGTCCATGTACATGCTTCGATGCTCCTCACTGTTGAAATTGGTTATGCCGCTGTTTGCTTGGTCGAGCTGGCAGGGTCGTCGTGACGGCTCGCAGTGAGCTTCCCGGCAGACTCTTTCTCCAGCACGCATTGCATTGGGTAGGAGAAGCCGCCGGCAGATCGGCACTGCGAGACGCGGCTACGGGTGACGCGCAGGGCTTCACCGATCGCGCCGGGCGAGCCGAAGAATTGCAGGGCTTGGTCATAGGTCATTTAAGGTTTCTCCACTTCACTGCGAGCGAGTTTAGAAATGTTAACAGCAAAGTGCAAGTTATCTAAACAGATGCTTGTTTAGAATCCTAAATATGAATTTCAGCGAACGATTGAAGAGTCGAATGGAGGCCAAGGGCCTACGAGCGACTGACATAAGCGAAATGACTGGTGTCTCTCGGACGACTGTCTCTTTCTGGCTGGCTGGTACGAATGGGGCGAAGGGCAAGAACCTGCTCGCCTTGGCCAAAGCCTTGGACTGTTCGCCGGATTGGCTATCTGATGGTGTTGGGTCGCCCGAGGCGCACAAGTCGATACCGCTCGGAACGATCGAGACGTGGGACGACGACACCCCGCTCGACGATGACGAGGTCTACGTCCCCTTCCTTCAAGAAGTTGAGTTGGCGGCAGGCTCGGGAAGATTTGCTATTGAGGAAAGCGATATCTCTCGGCTGCGCTTCTTCAAGAAAGACTTGCGCCACAATGGTGTTCAGTTCAGCAACGCCAAGTGCGTGGTTGTCAGCGGAAATAGCATGGTGCCCGTGCTACGCGACGGCGCCACGGTGGGCATCAACATCGGTAAGAACACTCTGCGCGACGTGGTCGATGGCGAGATGTACGCCATCAATCACAATGGACAGCTGCGCGTGAAGCAACTCTACCGAATCCCGACCGGTCTTAGGCTTCGCAGCTTCAATCGCGACGAGCATCCCGACGAGGATTACACCTTCGATCAGATCCAGGAGCAGCAGATCGTGATCCTTGGTCACGTCTTCTGGTGGGCTATGTACTCACGCGGCGCGAACTGACGTAACACCGCCCCCCCCAAGGCCCGCCAATCGGCGGGCTTTTTTGTGCCCGCAAATCAGCCTCTCTAAACTTTTGTTAAGTTTTCTAAAAAAAAGCCTTGACCAATCTTGTTAAGTTTTCTAAATTTGCCTCAACGCCAACGCAAGACGGCGTCAGGGCCTCAAGAGACCCGCCGCTCTTTAACAGTCAGGAATCTTCGCGGATCGATCCCCGGAAACGGGCATAGCGCGAAACACAAACTTCGATCCCCATGCAGGCTCTGGAACCTGCCGGACTCCCCATAAGGGAGGACGCCAAACCATGCAAGCCAGCCGGCGAAGAACACCGAACACGAAATGTGTGACGCCGGCCAGGTGGGGAAACCGCGGCGCCGCGCATGGGGCGGATAGCAAAACCACAGATTTACTGATGCCGCTTCGATGAGGCGGCATTGGAAATCAACGGGAGAGACGCAGATGGCACGACAAAACGACATCGAGCACCTGCAGGACCTGATGCAGCGCGGCGAGTTAACCGCCGACCAGGCGAATGTGCAGATGGTCCGCAATGAACGCTTCAGGATGGTAGTGAACAGCCTTCCGGCCAACGTTCGAAAAGCTCTCAATGCAGCGGTACGCAGCGGCGAGCTGGGCCACATGAAAAAAGACGGCCACAAGCCTGAATGCTATTTCCACCCCACCTTCGAATACTTGGCAAAGGCTGAGCGCCTCAAGCGAGAGCGCGAAGTCATCAGCATGCGCGGCACAGTGACTGTCTGCATGAGCGACATTCTTCGAGCCGGCAACTCAGCATGACGGTCTTTTCACTGATGCGCCTGGTTACCCGGGCGCATTGGGAAAACAACCGGAGGGATTCACGATGTTCAACATGGCAACCATGGCGGCTGATGAATGCCGCGAAGACGCTCAAGAGCGCACCTACTACCGCTGGATCGACAAGGCGTCCGAGTTGCTCGGTCACCAGGTCGCCTTGGGTTCGCAGGAAGAAAGTGACCTGGGCGACTTCTACGCCGATGGCTGCACCCCGGCCGAGGCTGTAACTGAGCTGCTGGCCCAGCAGGCTTTGGAGGCGGCATGAACAAAGTCCTTCGCATCACCCTGCGCGGAGAGCTGCAGGTATTCGCCGATGACGACCTGGCCACCTGCATCCGCGAGGCGAACCAGCTCAACACGGAGCGCGGCTACCGCAACGGCGTGTGCGTGGTAGAGCTGGAAGACGGGCAGCGGATGACAGCAGCCGACTGCAAAGCCGCAGCATGACGGTCTTTTCACTTCTGCCACCGCCTCGGTGGCAGCGGGAAAACAACCTAGCCCTGGAGGGCAAGACGATGATCGCTCGAATAAAAGCATTTCTACTTGGCGCCATGGAGTTTCGCCTCACCGTAACAACCTCGTTCTCCGATCTCGATCACCAAGACGCTTACGACTGGGGTCGCGAAGTTGCGCACCGCTGCACCCTGCGCAGGCTTGAGCCGCACTGAACAACCAGCGCCACGACAGCCTGTCGTTAACTGCCGGTGAAGCATGGCCAGCTTGTAGAAATTGGCCCGCACCGCGATCAGTGCCCGCACATGCGGAACCCACATTCCCAAACAGGACTTCCCGATGAACGCACAACAGCAACTCACCCCGCCGGCCATCGGCGAAGCTTGGTCAGGCCAGGGCGGTATCTACCTCGGCCTTCGCCGGTATCCGGAAGGGCTCTGCCACGTCATCGTCGCGGAGAAGGATCTTCCGGGGCGCCACGCCTATGGCGACTACGGCGTTTCGGTCGAAGCGACCAGTCGAACCGATGGCCGCACAAACACTGCGATCCTTCTGGCCCGCGAAGGTAAGCACTCCGCAGCCATTGCCGCTGCCGGCTATACCGCAGACGGCCACGCTGACTTCTACCTTTCGGCCATCGGCGAACTGCATCACGCCTGGCAGTACGCTCCTGAGTCGTTCAGTGAAGACTGGTACTACCTGTCGAGCACGCAGTACTCAGCCTACGGCGCCTACCACATGGTCTTTGAGAATGGCTGGCTCAGCCTCGACGTCAAGGACCACGAGCGTCTCGTCCGTCCTGTCCGCAGATTCCTTCAGTAATTCATTCCTTCAATTCGATATCCCTGACTGCCGGAAAGACGGCCCGATCCTCTCTATGAGAGCGCATCGGAGGTGATCTTCAGTCCCGAAAGGGTCTAAGGGCGTCGAGCTGAAAGGTCATGCCCTGCGAGCCGAAAGGCTGACACATGCGGCGGGGTTCCGAGCCCTTAAATGGGAGTTCATAGGAAAGGCGGACCTGGCCTCAGCACTGAAGATTACCTCCGATGCGGACGAAACTGCGGCCTATAACCGCCCACCTGCATCAACGTAACACGCAGATGAATGCCCGGGCTGACGGGCAAGTGTAAGACCTGAGGGATCGTGGGAATCGTGGCCGGTAGAGTGAGTAAGCGCCCAGATGGCCACGGCGAGTCCAAGAATAAGCGGCTGAAACCTTCGCCCCGGTGAAACTCCGGTGTCACTAAGGCCGCTAATAGCCATGCCGGGATCAGCTCCGGCCTTCTGCATCACAACCCAAGCGGAGATCACCATGCTCCTATTGTTCCTGATCGGCGCAGCGCTGAGTCATGTGCGGCCAGAACCGCCAACTGAGGCCAGCCTGCCAACCGGTCCACTGCGCATCATCTACGCATTTTGGCGATGTACTGAGGGTCAGCGGTCGTTCTGGCGATCCCTGCCCCGCCCAAAATACTGACTTTTAATCACGGAATCTGCGCAATACACGAAAGCCCCGAAGTCCAACGGGGCTTTCTTCTTCCCCGACACCGCCCGCATGCACTCCCCTCCACGCCCAACGGCAACCAGTGGAGCAGTCGAGTGCAGCCGAGTTTTGTTGGATCAACCAAGAGGTATCCGCAATGTGCAATTGCAGGCAAGAGACCGAGGCGCGCTTGCTTGAAGCGCTTCCTGAAAGGCTCCCAGAGGGGCACAAGAACTTAAGCGCCAGACTCACTGGCTACGCGCTGATGTTCTGCGACGGAAAGATGCAATCCCGCCAGGTTATGCCCATCGAGGTGGCCTACCAGGCACCGACTAAGGCTGGCGGGATGAAGGACAAAAAGCAGTCGATGAGCATGCAGGCAAACTACTGCATGTTCTGCGGCGAGAAGTACAACAAAGACGCCGACCAGGCCGCCTAAAAACTGGAGGTCGCCATGAAACGCAAGCCATCCAAGCCTCGCCCCAACGTCCACGACTGCGCCAAAGGCCGCATGCATGACGCGCCGCGGAAAGTCGTTACCACTATGCCTGGCGGGTATCTGGCATGAGCGGCTGGCAGACGATCGATTCTGCGCCCCGCAACGGCACCGAAATCATTCTGCGGAAAGGCGATCGAGTAACCGCAGGTGCTTGGATCGAGTGGAGCAAGTCCGAAGCTGCATTCAACAGCCGAGGCGACTATCTCGGCCAGGACGAATACGACTCTGGCGCGCACTGGGCTTCTTGGGATGGTGGCTTCCATGAAGACGACGAGCCCACCCACTGGCAGCCTCTCCCTTCCCCACCCACCGAGTAAACCGCCGTGCGCAATAAGTACCAAGGCACCTGCTACCGGTGCGGACAGCGCGTAGAGGCTCGCCAAGGCCACTTTGAGCGCTATCCCGGTGGCTGGCGAACCCAGCACGCCGACTGCGCCATAAAGGCCAGGCAGGCTAAGCAAGAACAGCAGCAATCCCAATAGCGCAACCCTGGAGGCGACCATGTCCGCGCTACGCGAAGCACAGTTTGAATACGACAACCGCCAGCCACCTCCGGTGAGCGAAGAGAGCCATGCCGAAGCCGAATGGCTGGAAACGAACGCTGAGCGCCTGATCCTCGGATATCGCATTGAGTGGGGCTACCGCAAGGATGACCGCGGCGAAGTCACCCAGGCCGACTACTGGCGAGCACTTCAGGACCTGGCCAATCAGCGGCAGAAGGATGGCGAAGATCAAATTGACGCCTTCGGCGAGCTTCTGGCCCTGGCCGGCAACTTCGGCAGCGGCGGCAGGATGTTTGACCTGCAGGTGTACTTGCTGGGCTCCAAGACGGCCCGCAAGGAAGTAGCCCTTGAGCTGCTGCGACCTCACGCGGCCAAGGCCGTGGCCCTCCAGGTCGAGCAGGACGAACTGGAGCGGGAGATCGGATGGTGAGTCCTCACATCCTCATCGACCAGGCCCTGGACGGAGTCGCAGACCCGAAAAGCCAGTCGGACATCGACATCCTGGTGCAGGGCTTGATCACCCGCCTGTTCACCGACGGCGCAATCACCATCGACGAATTCAACCACTACTGCGAGCGCCTGCGTAACACCTGCCAGCGGCGCAAGGAGGCAGCATGAGCACTGCATCGGCTAATTCATTAATTGAAAAGTGCGACGAGATCGAAGCGAAGCTGATCATGTTGGGCTTCGGCATCCCCTTCAACGAGGTGATCGGCCAGCCGCGGGAGCGCGCCGTGGCCAGCCTTACCCAGCGTCTGGCACCAACGATGAAAGGCGGCCGGATAGCGGTGAGGGTTCGGCCGTGAGCTTCTACGAAGACAGCGTGGCCGACGGCAGTCACTGCATGAGCTGCTGCCAGTTCATCGGCGATGATGTTGGCTATCCGCGCTGCTGCCGGAATTGTGGCGGCGAAGGCAGCGAGCCGAACCCCGAAGGTCATAAAAAGCGCATGAAGGCCGAAGCAATGCAGCGCTTTGAAGGCTGGCTATCCCGAACTGGCATTGCCCACAAGAAGCACAACAACGGCTACCACGTTGTGCTGACGCTCCCCGATGGACGAATGATTGACTGCTGGCCCAGCACGAAAAAGTGGCAGCTTCGGGGGCAACGCATCAGTCGTAACGGAAAGGCACTTCATGAACTGGTGCTTCAGCAACTGAGGCCATGGCCATGACCTCCCGCCAGCGCGCCCGTCGCCTTCTGATATGGCGCGGCTCCTTTCCTGCGCTCGCTTTCTTCTCTTTCCTGATGCTGCTTGGCGCCCTCGCCGATCGTATCACTCAGTGATTCCACCTCTTCAAGCGCTGCGAGATTCGCGGCAAGGAATTCCCGTGTCCGCACAAACCGAACTGGCCGTCGTGCCGCCGCAAGAAACTGCCCTGGCGGTTTACAGCACGCCGAACGGCCTTGAGCCATGGCTGCAACAGATCAGGACCGAAATCGATGGCTTCACGCCGGACATCAGCACTCGCAAGGGCCGCGAAGCCATTGCCTCGATGGCCTACAAGGTCGCCCGCTCCAAGACGGCGCTCGATGACGTCGGCAAGAAGCTGGTCGCCGATCTGAAGGAGGTGCCGAAGAAGATCGACGCTGAGCGCAAACGCGTCCGGGACACCCTGGAGGCCTGGCAAGAAGAAGTACGGCGCCCGCTGAACGAATGGCAGGCCGCGGAAGATGCCCGAGTCGACAAGCACAATGACGGCATCGAGAGCATCAAGGCCTTGGCCAGGTTCGAAGAGCCGCCGGCGGCGGCCCATGTCGCCCAGGTCATCGCCGACCTGGAGCTGCTGGCTCTCGATGATTCATGGGAGGAGTTCCTGCCCGAGGCGGCCCAGGCCAAGGATCAAACCCTGATCTTCCTGCGCGGCCTGCTGGCCAAGCGCCAAAAGGAAGAAGCAGAACAGGCCGAGCTGGCCCGCCTGCGCGCCGAGGCTGTGGCCCGCGAGCAGAAAGAGCGCGAAGAGCGCATAGCTCGTGAAGCGGCGGAGCGCGCCAAGGCTGAAGCCGAACAAAAGGCCCAGGCAGAGCGAGAAGCAGCCCTGCGCCGCGAGCAGGAAGCCAAGGCCGCCGCCGAGCGCCGCGAGTTGGAACTAAAGCTGCAGGCCGAGCAAGCCGAGCGCGCCGCGGCCCAGGCGAAAGCTGATCGAATCGCAGCCGAACAACGTGCTGAGCAGGCTGCCGAACAGGCGCGCATTGAAGAGCGCCGCCGGGCAGACGCGGCTGCCGCCGAAATCGTGCGACAGCAGGAGGCCCGCGAGGCCGACAAGGCTCACCGCGCCAGAATTAATCGCGCTGTCCTGGAGGCTTTTGTCGCCGGCGGCATGACCGAGGAATGCGCGAGACAGGTAATCATCCTGATTGCCCAGCGCAAGATCCCCGCCATTTCTATTCAGTACTGAGGTCGCCATGAGCAATCTTTCAGTGACAGAAACAGTCGAACGCGTCCCGGCCATTCAAACCGAGTCGGCCACCATCATGTCGATCATCCAACAGGTGGCCATGAACCCTGCGGCGGACATCGACAAGATGGAGAGGCTGATGGTTATGCATCGGCAGCACCAGGCGCTGATGGCACAACAGGCCTACGACACAGCCCTGGCCGGCATGCAGCAGGAATTACCCGTAGTGCGGGAACGCGGCGCGATCCTAGACAAATATAAGAATGTTCAGTCCACCTATGCCCTCTGGGAGGACATCAACGAAGAGCTGAAGCCGGTGCTGGCGAAGTTTGGCTTCGCCCTCTCCTTTCGCATCCCTCGCAACGAGCGCGGCGTCGAAGTAGAAGGCGTGCTGAGCCATCGCGACGGCCATCGAGAGTCGACTTCGATCCTACTGCCCGTGGATACATCCGGCAGCAAGAACTCAGTCCAGGCGGTGGCCAGTTCAGTCAGCTACGGAAAGCGTTACACGGCCGGCGCTCTGCTGAACTTCACCACCACCGGCGAGGACGACGATGGCCACGGTGCCGGGAAGAAGCCGGAGCCGCCGAAGGAGCCGGTTATTACCGCGGCACAGGCGGCACAGCTCGAAGCGAAGCTGCAGAAGTGCAGCCAGGTACTTCAGGACAACTTCAACGCCAAGTACGGCTGCGCCGCCAACGTCTACAAATCCGAATTCGACGCGGTGTCGGCCCGGATCACCAAGGCCGCCAATCGGCCGCAGGAGTGAGTCATGCAGATCATCACCGACGTAACGCAGGGCACCCCCGAATGGTTGGCCTTGCGCCTGGGCATCGTCACCTGCTCCGAGCTGGATTGCCTGCTGGTGAACGGCAAAGGAGAGGCAGGCTTCAGCGCAGGCGCCTTCACCTACATGAACACGCTGATCGGTGAGCGAATCACCGGCGAGCTGGCCGATCCGTTCACCGGCAATCGCCATACCGAACGCGGTCATGAACTGGAAGGCGTAGCCCGCGGGCTCTACCAGGACAGTGAAGAGGTTGAGACGACAGAGGTAGGGATCATCCTCAATCACGGCATTGGCTACTCGCCTGACGCCCTTGTCGGCGATAAAGGCCTGACCGAGATCAAGACCAAGTTACCGAAGCTCCAGGTGGAAGTAATCCTCGGCGGCGAGATCCCGAAAGAGCACGTCGCCCAGTGCCAGGGCGGCCTGTGGGTGTCGGAGCGCGAATGGATCGACTTCATCTGTTACTGGCCCGGCATGCCCCTGTTCGTGAAGCGCGCCTACCGCGATGAAGCCATGATTCGCAAACTCTCCGAGCGCGTGAAGACCTTCTACGAAATCCTCGACGAACGTATGAACCAGGTGCTGGGGATAGCAGCATGATCAGTCTCAACCTCAACGCAGTTCGAGCAAAACAAGCCGAGTCGGATCATATCGCCGCTGCGATGGCTGATTTCTGGGGGCGGTCCGGCGGTAACTACAAGGAGCTGCCGCCGGCTCGCATGAAGCCCATACCTGCGCGGCGGGACTGGGTAGACCCTGAAACGATCCTCAAGCGCAAACCAAGGCCGCTGACCCTGGCCGAGCGCCGCGCCCTTCGCAAAATGGCGGACTCACTATGAGCAAGCACAAGCGCAAGCCTCACAACCTGAAAGCGCGCATTGAGCGGTCATGTCGCTCTCTGCTGGCCACCAACCATGTAGCCGTGGTGAACATTGACCCCAGCGGCCGTCAGGGCATGATCAATTACAAGTCATTGAAGAGCATCGCGCCCGGGAAAATCGGCCAGGCCGTCTGTGGCATCGCTCACCAGTGGACGATCTACCTTAGCGCGCTCTGCATCGACGCCCGCGGCGATCGATACAGCAAATCCATTGAGGTGGCGCCGAATGGCGTGTATCTGTCTGACCACCTCGCGGACGTGATCGAGCATTGCTACAAGGACCTGCGCGACTCAGCCAACCAGAGCCAGATGATAGCCTCGGGCTGGATCGCCATTCCTGAAGCCATGTCGCTGGACGAGGACCACGCAGCACGGATCTTCGAAGCTGTCGGCGCCTGGAATCAGCGGAAGGTCGCGGCGTGAAACGAACAATCAACCGGGTGGCCACGCGCCGACGACAGACCTGGCTGGACTTGCCGGCCAGCGGAATTGAAGAGGTAGGCCATGGCCAAGAGCAACGCCGAAGCGCAGAAAGTAAAGCGCCTAAAGGAGAAGCAGCTGCTGGCCAAGATCGGCGGCGAGAAGCGATCGCTGATTGTGTCAAAGGCCTTGGACGATGCACTGCAGGTGCTGGGCAACCGCCACGACTTCGAGGAGTGGCAGGAAACGATTTCCACCCTGCTGATCAACCTTGCTGCAGCGCCAGCTGAAGAGTCAGCCCGCTTCGCCACCATGTCGCGACATGATTTCGTAATGACAGAAAAGCAGTCGCGACAGCTCAAGAAGTTCGCCGAGACCGGCATCGAAGAATGACCCACCCTACTCGCTGCATCCGGGACTCCGGAGGGCGGCGCTTATCCGGAGAATCACCATGACCCAAGTTGCACAGCCAACTATCGCCGCTTCCAACCTGCCGGAGCGCGGCCAGCCACTGGCCGGCGGCACCTTCGTAACCCGCTACTGGCTCAACGGCGTAGAACGCGCCCTGGTGCTGCTCGATGACGAACTCGCCGGCGCCTGGGGCGAGTACGGCGTGAAGATCCCCGGCGCAGACAGCTACAGCGACGGCGAGGCGAATACCCGAGCCATGGCAGAGGCCGGCAGTGAGATCGCCGTGAAGGCGCTGGAGATTGGCGCACACATCCCCTCCTGCCTGGAGGGTCAACTGCTGATGGCGGCTAAGGCCGACGGCCTGGTCACCCTGCGCGATGATCGCTTCCACTGGCTCAGCACGCAGTCCTCAGCCCACGGCGCCTACCTCATGGACTTTGAGCATGGCTGGCTCAGCCTCTACGCCAAGAGCACCGAGCGGCTCGTGCGTCCTGTCCGCAGCCTTCCCATCCAGTAATTCGCTTCTTCAATCCTTTTTTTGCAGGCGATTCCGGGTTCGTCAGGATGACGATCAGACCAGAAGCGCGCCGGGAAGCGCCGGCCGCCTGCACCCTATTCCACGCGTAGGAGCATCCCATGCAACTGATCACCGTAAGCAAAGGCGAAACCATGTTGACCACTCCGGATGCCGCACTAGCGCTGCAAGTGCTGACCGAACTGAGCGTTTCCGCGAAGCCGGCAGCGGCGCCATCTGGCATCCCGGCAATCGGCGAATACTGGCCCGGCGAAGGCGGCGTCAACGGCGGCCTGTTCCAGGGCGGCGACCGCCCCTATTACCTGATCGTGCCAACGGGCGAAGATGTCGAGGCAGACCTTGAGTGGGGCGGCTACGGCCAAGAACTCGATGGCGCAAAATCCCCCTGGGATGGGCAGGCCAACACCGCTTACCTGGCAAGCAGCAACCGAGAGCATGACCACCCTGCCGCCCAGTTCTGCGCCAACTTCGAACGCGATGGACACAGTGACTTCTATCTAATGGCCAGGCGTGAGGCGACCCATCTCGAAATCACGGTGCCGCACCTGTTCAGCAAGCCCTGGCACTGGACCAGTTCGCAGTACTCAGCCCTCAGCGCCTGCAACGTGGACTTTGAGGGTGGCTGGCTCTACGGCAGCGGCAAGCACGGCGAGCGGCTCGTGCGTCCTGTCCGCAGAAAGTACTTCTGATCATTCAATGATTCATTCCTGGGCGCCTTGGCGCCCTCGCTTTTCGAGGAGGCCAGGATGGCCCTGCACACGGAACTGGAAATCCACGGAACGGCAGAAGAACTGCTCGGACTTGCGCTCGACCTAGTCAGGAACATCCCTCGCGATCTGAAACAGGTTGTCGGGTCAAAAATCCGGGACGAATGCCTACAGGTCCTGGTGCTGATTGGCCGGGCCAACATGGCGCGGGAGAAGCTGCCTCACCTGAACCTCCTTCTGGAAAGCGTTTGGGTGCTCAACTACCTGCTCCGCGTCCTGACGAACAAGGGCTTGATCAGCAAAGGGCAGCACGCCAAAGCAATGAAGCTCACGGCCTCCGTCGGCCGACAGGCCAATGCCTGGAAGAAATCCGCAATCGCAACCGCGCCCGTTGCATGAGGGTCACGGCCCTCCTGCCTGTGCGCTGAATCTGGTCGTGCCGCTGTCCAGTTGGACACCGCCATGCGCATCAGAGATACCGCCGATCTAAAGCGTTCGGGCTGGTCTCGCGCAGTTTCTCTGCTGATCGGCATCGCCTTCGGCAGAGCGACGTAGATAGCACGGCAGGTCGCAGTACTCAGCCAACAACGCCTACAACATGGACTTTGAGAATGGCTGGCTCAACAACAACGACAAGAACAACGAGCGGCTCGTGCGTCCTGTCCGCAGATTCGAGTGTTGCTCCCTTCCAGTTCGAGGATCTCGTCCAGGCCTACTACGATTGCCGACGACGCAAGCGGAACACCGCAAGCGCTCGGCGATACGAGCAGGACATGGAGATCAACTTACTGGAACTTTACGACGACCTGATCGCCGGCACTTACCGGCCAGGCCGCTCTATCTGCTTCGTCGTGACAAGACCAAAGGCCCGGGAAGTATGGGCCGCCGACTTCCGCGACCGCATAGTTCATCACCTGCTGTACAACCACATCGGGCCGGCCATCGAGCGCACTTTCATTGCGGACAGCTGCGCTTGCATCCCAGGCCGCGGCACGCTGTACGCCGCAAAGCGTCTTGAATCGAAGATTCGTAGCCAGACGCAGAACTGGTTACGACCGGGCTTTTACCTGAAGTGCGACCTCGCAAACTTCTTCGTCGCCATCGACAAGCGCGTTCTGGCTCGACAGCTGACCGACCGGATCAGCGAGCCCTGGTGGCTGCAACTGGCCCTCCAGGTGCTGATGCACGATCCCAGGGATAACTACGAGACGCGCAGCCCGGCCCACTTGTTCAACCGGGTGCCGCAGCACAAGCGGCTCACTGCGCAGCCAGCGTACCTGGGGCTACCGATCGGCAACCTATCGTCGCAGTTCTTCGCGAACGTGTACCTGGACGCCCTGGACCAGTTCTGCAAGCACACGCTCAAGGCGCGCCATTACATCCGCTACGTCGACGACTTCGTCTTCCTGCACGAATCGCCGCAGCAGTTGAACGAGTGGCTGGCCCAGGTTGAGACGTTCCTGCCGCAGCTCGGCGCCAGGCTCAACCCGAAGAAAACGATCCTCCAGCCCGTAGACCGCGGCGTCGACTTCGTCGGGCACGTCATCAAGCCCTGGCGGCGAACTACCCGGAGGCGGTCAGCGGCTCAGGCACTGAAGCGAACCGCCACTGTCCCGGCCGAGGACCTGCGCGAGACCGCCAACAGCTACTTCGGCTTGCTCGGACAGGCCAGCCACAGCGTCAAGGACCGGGAGAAGCTGGCCCGGGTCGTGCTCAAGCGCGGGCATGTCGTCAACAGCGCATTTACCAAAACCTACCCGAAGAAATAACCAACTCTGCTGGAGGCAACGCCATGTCTACCCCCCCCCCTCCGCATCAAGCGGATTGATTTGTCGCGCCCACGCATCCGTCGGCGCGTTCCGCGAGCCCTGAAAAGGAGCTACCAGCTCACTGGCGGGCCAATCACTAGAGCCTGGCTGTGCACGCCTGGAACCCTGACATTCAAGCTCGGTAAATGGTACGGCCACTACAACGAAAAGAATGAATGGGTGCCGCTATGACGCCCCATGAATTCATCGAGAAGAACGTCCACGACGAGCTGCGCAAGCTGAAGTTCAAGGAATCGGTTTGCTTCATCGTGAGTCGCGATGCCGTCGACTACTACCGCCAACGCAGCATGTTCAGCAAGAGCGTTGTGCTCGACGTTCTTGCCTGGTCGAAGAAGCGAGCCAAAGAGCTTTCCCGATGACCACCCACCAACCACCCGGGCATGCCCCGGCAAGGACTCCCCATGCCTACAGAAAACAAGCCGGTCAAGCCGTTCCAGCGCGAAGACCGATACATCGTCATCAAGCGCAGTGACCTGGACAAGCTGTCTCCACTGGATCACGACGTAGCCATGTCCAATCTTGAGCATGTCTCCGCCATTCTCTTCGGCTGGAACGTGCCTGACCGCAAGTGCCTAGTTATCGAAAGCGACTGGCCCGAGTACGAACCGGCCTGGCAGATGATCGAGCGCCGCATGACTGGGCAGCCGCCGGTAACCGCAGCAGAAGAACTGGACGCGCTGAAAGCCGCCCGGGGCGAGCCGGTGGCGTGGGATATTCATTGGTCTGATAACGGCGAATACTACTTCACGCTTCGTCGAAAGGAGCGCCTGGAAAAGTACGCAACAGACCCTGACTTCAAGGTGAAACCGCTCTACGCCGCGCAGCCGCCGGTAGCGGTGGTGCTGCCCGAGCGAAAGCCAGAACACGTCACAGCCCCAGACAACGACATGCGGGCCCGGCTCGAATGCAAGCACAAAGGCTACAACGAAGCGCTGGATGATGTAGCCCGCCTGAACAGCCTGTAACCCCCTTCCCCACTTCTAGAGCCTGCCCAGCGGCGGGATGGAGAGAGATATGTCCGAAATAAAGGAACACCAGATCCTGTTCAATGGGTCGATGGTGCGCGCCATTCTGGAAGGCCGGAAGACGGTCACGCGGCGGGTGATGAAGTTTCAGCCCGGCCCAGACGCTTCAGTCGAAGTCGGGGGCTACCACCCAACAATCAACAACCGGCGCGGAGAAGAGAGCCCAGGGCCCGAAGTTTTCGGGGCCTGGTGGCAAGACGGTGAACGCACTTGCAAAAGCCCATATGGGCCGCCAGGTGACCGGCTGTGGGTGCGCGAGAGCCTCGGCTACGACTGCGAATACGGCCACTACTTCGCCGCCGGCGGCGCCCATGGCGAGACGGTTTACCTGTGCTCGCTGTTCGACAACGAGGAGACCCAAACCGGCTACAGCTACGACGGCCTGCTGCCAGAACGCTCGGTGCCAAGCATCCACCTTCACCGGCGATACAGCCGCATCCTGCTGGAAGTCACTGCGGTTCGCATCGAGCGACTGCAGGACATCACGCCAGAACAAGCGCTCGCCGAGGGCGTGATGAGTGCCGAGCGCGATATAGACCCAGATGGCAATGACTACTCGCCATATGAGCTGTTCGGCGGCCTGTGGACAATGATCAACGGCATGGAGTCTTGGTTCGCAAACCCCTGGGTCTGGGTCATCGAGTTTCGGAGGGTTCAGCCATGATCGCCCTCCTCTGGTTTGCATGGAACATCTACACGGGGCCGAAGCGATGAACGAACAAAACACCAAAGAATTTTACTCTGCCGAGCAAGCTGCTCAGCATGCCGCCGAGTGGTGCAAGCGCAATCCAGCATGGCGCCGGATCTGTGATATCCCAGATAGCTCCGTGTTTTATAAAACCTACGATGAGATTCCGAAGCGAGAACGCGGCTACTGGGAAAAGAACGGCGGCGAAGAATGCTGGCGAGAATTCGGGATCGCTGAAAGCAAGGTGCCTACGGGGTTCATATCCGGAAAGGGCGAGTTTTTCGACCACGTGCTCAAGGTGCCATTGCATCACAACATGATGATGGTGTTTCGCGTGGGCAGGAGCTGGAAGCCATGAGCGAAATGATCGAAGTGAAGACCGCCGACCTGATCGGCGCGGCGCTGGATTGGGCTGTTGCGAAGGCTGAAGGAATGCGACAGCACACACCGGCTGGCTTGAAGCACGTCTACTGGTATTCAGGAGATCGTTGCATCGGCATCCACTGGCAGCCATCGACCAACTGGAGCCAGGGCGGCCAACTTATCGAAAAGTATGCAGCTATGGTTCGCGGATATCCCAACCAGATGTACGACACCCTGGCGATCGCCAGAGTGTGCTGTGACGGCGCACTGTCCTGGAGCAGCGGCGCAACCCCACTCATTGCCCTGTGCCGCGCCATCGCCCATACCAGGCTCGGCAAAGTGGTCCAGGTGCCCAAGGAGCTGGCCCAGCAATAGGAGTTCGCCCTGACCCGCACGTAGTCGGCTCCTGCCTGACAGCGAGCCGGGCGAACAACTTCACAGTAGCCGAGCGCAATGCCGGCGACCATCGGCCGAATCCGAAACACGCACTCAACTTTCACGAGCCTGCTGAAGCGGGCGAGGAATCTCTATGACCAAAAATCAGTTACCGGAACTGGCGGCAGCAGTCGCTCGCGCCATTGATGCCGGAAAGGCAGCATCTGCGGCCGCTCCAGATGACGGCGGCAGCGCCAACCTTGACCGCGTCTATGTGCGCGTTGGGCTTTTGCGTGAAAAAACACTGAAAGCTGCTGGCATTGAAGGTTGGATGCAGTCGGCCAGCACTTACCACGCTCGAGCGTTTCACCTCGGTGCGCCATTTCCCGGCCAAGGCAACCGGCGCTACGCCGGTGTACAGGCCATGTACAAGTCCCTCCAAGCCGACGGCGTCGATTGCGGCGTCTGGTATCAGGTTGATTAACCCATCAACACCCTCTGCCGCCGGTGGCGGCGTGGAGTACACCATGGAAACCGAGATCCTTTCGGATGAAGAACTGGCCGAACTCACCGGCTACAAGGCCAGGAGCTGGCAGCGCCGCTGGCTCCGCGATCGCGGCTGGACTTTCGTCGAGAGCCGCAGCGGGCGCCCTCTTGTGGGGCGCCAGTACGTGCGCATGAAACTGGGCGTGACGCTGGAGGTGATGCAGCTGGCACCACCTCCTCCGGCCACGCCGACATGGATGCCTGACATTTCGAAGGTGAGGTGATATGCGCCCTCGCAAAACCCAAAACCGCAATCTCCCGCCGCGGATGTATGTTCGACAACGAAAGCGCAAGAACGGGAAAGTCTGGGTCAGCTACTACTACCTGGACACTCAAGGAAAGGAGGTTACGCTTGGCAGCGACCTGAGCCTGGCTCGCCTGAAGTGGGCAGAACTTGAGGCGAAGGACAAGCCTCGAGACCTGTGCCTGATGCGGGCGATCTTCGACCGATACGAGAGGGACATCATCCCGAAGAAGGGTGAGCGAACCCAGAAGGACAACCGGGCTGAACTGCGCCAGCTCAGGCCCTACTTCAATGACGCGCCGATTGATGCAATCACCCCGGCCCAGATCGCGCAATATCGAGACGCGCGTAGCGCCAAGGTCCGGGCAAACAGGGAGATTGCCACCCTATCCCACGTTTTCAATATGGCGCGAGAGTGGGGGCTGACAGTCAGGGAAAACCCGTGCCAGGGGATTCGCAAGAACAAGGAAACGCCGAGGGACTTTTATGCTAATGACGCAGTTTGGGATGCCGTCTACAAAAAGGCAGTTCAAGAGCTGAAGGTTGCAATGGACCTTGCATATTTGAGCGGCCAGAGGCCCGCGGACGTGCTTGTAATGCGAAAGGACGATATCGAAGGCGTGGCACTGGGCGTTGAACAGAACAAGACCCACAAGAAGCTGCGGATTCTGCTGGAGGTGGAGGGAAAAGAGACGGGGCTTGGAGCGCTTGTGCGAGGCATCATGGCGCGAAACGAGGGGCACAGCTCGCCGTACCTGATTTTGACGGACGAAGGGCGGCGGGTGACGGCGACGATGCTGAGGCGTAGATGGGACGATGCGAGGGACGAGGCGGCAAAAACTGCTGACGCTGAGGGCGATGCTCTGCTGGCCAGCAGGATCAGGCAATTCCAGTTCCGCGATATACGGCCCAAGGCGGCATCGGAAATCACAAGCGTCGAAGACGCAAGCCTGTTGCTGGGTCATACCAAAGGCGACATAACAGAGCGCGTTTATCGTCGTGTCGGGGCGGTAGCGAAGCCAACAAAATGACCTGAAAAGAGTTCCAAAACTGAGAGGTGACGCCTTGCAGATCAAGGCCTGTAGCGCCATTGCTTGGCTACCTGTTTTTGGACGCCAAGCTGCTGCCGAGCAGCGAAATATCTAGGTTTATCTGTCGGTCTTGAAAACCGTCGACTGTAACAGGTCCATGAGTTCGAATCCCATCGCCTCCGCCATATTCGTCACGCTAAAGCCCCGATTATTCGGGGCTTTTTCGTTTCTGGCGTTTAAGAATCGCGCCATCAACCCGCGTGCGTTACAAAACCTCGGGGTTTTGGGCGAGCGGCGAATCGGTTGGAGGGATTATCACGTGAAGGCTTCGATCTTCGTGCTCGCCGCACTGTATTGCCTCTCCACCCGCTCAGCGTTGGCCGATGCCTCGCAACCACCAAACGACCCACGCGCACCGGCCGGCATCGCGGTCGGGGAGCCCTTGGTCGCGGCCAGGGCCAAACTCGTCGGGCACGGCTGGCTGCCGACGCCGATGCATGCCCGCGATGGCTATGAATACAGTGGCGTGGAACGGGAGCTCGCCGCACACAGGTTCTTCGAGGTCGATACCTGCTCCTTTGATAGCTCGCGCTGCATCCTCTTCTATTCCAGGAAAGGCACGTGCCTGCGCGTAGACACCCTTGGCGAGCGGCTCAATGAGATGACCGTCACTCGCTGGACAGAGGAATGTCCCGAGGCGCCTGCAGAGCCTGGCAAGGATGGTGCGGGCTAGCCACTTCCCGATGCTCCATCCGTCAGTTGCCCCTGAAATACCCCACCGGAAACTTGCAAGTAGCGTCCTGGAACCTACAGTGATATCGCAGTAATGGCGCCGTATCTCTCCGAGTTTTTCGAATACCGAACATTGTTTATCAAGGACGATAAAAATGAGCGTATGCCAGAAGTTTCCCCACTCTTCCAAGATCCCCTCGCCCCTGCCCCCCGCCTGATGGCGCGCCTGGCGAGGCTCCCGCGCCGCCTACCGGTGCTTGCGATACGCGGCTGCAAGGCAGGCCCGCAGCGCGCAAGACCACTCGGCACATGGATTCCGGAAACCATTCAATAAACGGGGCGAACTCCGAAAAGCCAGACGAGTAGGAACTTATATATGGAGATATATCGTATGACGGCTCAAGAGAACTTCGTTGGCGGATGGACTCCTTATCACAAGCTGACGCCAAAGGATCAGGAAGTATTCAAGGAAGCCCTGGCCGGGTTCGTGGGTGTGCACTACACGCCTGAACTGGTATCGACCCAGGTCGTCAACGGCACCAACTATCGTTATCAGTCGAAAGCCACGCTGCCCGGCTCGACGGAGAGCTGGCAGGCGGTCGTGGAGATCTACGCGCCGATCAAGGGCAAGCCGCACATCACCCAGATCCACCGGATCTAAGCCCGTAGCGAACCCGTCGGGCCGCGCGCAGGTGGCGCGGCCCGACGGTTCATCAAGAGGCTCTTTCCTCGACCTCTTCCCGCCCACCGCACACCGCCCATCACGCCTGGCGGTTGCCGATACCCTTGGCCTTGTCGATACCCCACTCGAACGCGCCTTCCATATCCAGGCCATCCGGGGCCAGGTGGTCGTCCTCGAGCACGACGCTGCCATCCGCCGCATAGACGCCGATGAACATCTTCAGCGAGCCATCCCTGAGGATCTCCGCCCGCACCTTGATCCTGCCCCCATTTGAAAGCGTTTCGCTGTGATTCAAATGACGCTCGGTCATGGCCGTCTCCCTCAGTCGATGAATGTCGAGTAAGGCACAAGCCGCTCATTCGCGCCAGGCGCCGAAACCTACGGGCGGCCTTTGCCGGACGCAATAAAAAGCCCCGCACAGGGCGAGGCTGGCAGGTACGGCAACCGGCCTTCAACTGGCGGGTTTCAGCGGCACCGGCGCCGACATGACATAACGCGACATCAGGTACGCGATCAAGCCACCCAGGGCCGCGCCCGCCGCATCGGCGAGGAACAGCGCCAGCTGGGAGGCCGAACGCTGGTAGACCCGGCACATTTCCACCCAGGCGTTCTCCATGAACCCGGAAGCCCAGTCCCAGCCACAGGGGTAGACCATCAGGAAGGCCAGGCCGACCAGGGTCACCCAGGCACACAGCCGAGGATGGGTCTGTGCGAAGACGAACCGGGCAAGCCGGCAGATCCCGACGAAGATCCAGGCAGCCAGCAGGCTTCTCATGAATTGGTCGAACAGCTCGAAAAAGGCCATGACAAGGTACGCAGAAAACTCGATGGCCGATGATAGCCATTCATCCCGACATAAAAAACCCGACGCATTGGCCGGGTATCAGGGGGCTGATGGCGACCTTCAGCCGGACACGCCCCGGCCCCTCTCCTCCCAGGCGCCACCCGCGGCCAGGACCAAGGCTTCAAGCAGCGCCTCGGTGTGATTGATCGACTCGCGGATCTCGTCGAAGGCGTCCTCCAGATCGCGCGCCTTCGCTGGCGCCGACGTGCCGCACAAGGCTTGCTGGATCAGGAATTCATCCTGCTTGAACTGCAGGACATTAGCTCGCAGGCCTTCGATGCGAAGGGATAGCTGCGAGAGGTGATGACGGCGACGCTGAACCATTTCGATTGTCCTTCAAGGCCCTCTTACCTATTCAGATCGTCGCGCGTCGGCAGATGTTCAGCCGTTCCTGACCAAAGGCACGCCCGGCCACCACAGCTTGCGGGCACTCACGGCTTGCCCCCCAGGGCGACCAGCAGCGCCGCGTCCCGCCCATAGATGTCCGGCGCATAGGACAGCTGGCCATGGCTGTCGGCCTGCGCCGTCCAGTAGGTGAGCAGGATCGGCACCGGCGTGGCTAGCCGGAACTCGTGGGTCAGCCCGGTGCTCAGCAGCTCGTCGGTGCGCGCCCGTTCCGCCGGGCTCACCAGCAGGTCGCGCAGTTGCAAGGCATGCTCGACTCGCACGCAACCCGAGCTGAAGGCCCGCGGCCCCTTGTTGAACAGCGCCTGGCTCGGCGTGTCGTGCAGGTACACCGAGAACGGGTTGGGAAAGCGGATCGCCATCTGCCCCAGGGGGTTGCGCGGCCCCGCGTCCTGGCGCAGGAGAATATTGCCGGGGTTGTCCCAGTCGATGTCTTCCACCGCCAGGGGGTGGCCCTCGCTATCGAGCACCTGCAGGTTCTGCCGGTTGAGGAAGGACTGGTCGCGGCGGATTTCCGGCAGCTTGTCTTCGCGGAAAATGGTCGGCGGCACCGTCCAGGTGGGGTTCAGGGTCAGGCGCGTGACCCGGGACTTGAGCAAGGGCGTCTGGCGCTCGGCGCGCCCCACTTGGGTGCGTGTCTGCCAGACCGCCACCCCACCCTGATAGACCGTCAATTGCGCCGCCGCCAGGTTGACCAGCAGGCTGTCGGGCTCCATGTCCTGCGCCAGCCAGCGGAAACGCTCGAGGTTGATGCGCAGCTGTTCACGGCGCATTTGCGGGCTGATGTTCAACTCGTTCAAGGTTCCTGCCCCGACCACCCCGTCGGCCTGCAGCGAATGGCTCAACTGGAAGCTTTTCACCGCGCTCACCAGGTCGTCGCGGTACAGGGTGCCGAGGTCGTGGGGCAGCGCGCTCAGGTAGCCCTCCTCGAACAGCCGCCGGGCCAGTTCCGGCACGCGTTCGTCCTGCATTTGCGGGCGCAACAGCGGCCCGCTGGCCAGCGGCTGCCAATGGGGCAGCGCCTGCTGGCGTTGCCGGGCGTACAACTGGCGCAAGCTCTGGTACTGCTCGAGGTGCGGCCGGGCCAGGGCGAAAGCCGCCGGCAGATCTTGCAGCCCCGGCCCGGCGATAGCGAGCACCTGGGCCTGGCGATCCGGCTGCACCGGCTGGGCATGCCACATCGGCTCGAAACGCGCCTGCGGCAGGCGTCCGTAATGCAGGTCTTGCAGGGCCTGCAGGTAATCGTGGCTGAGGCTCAGGTCGGCGCACAGGGCGTCCCCCGAATTAGCGCCGGCCGTCGTGTGGTAGTTGGCGGGTTCGAGGCCATCGTCGGCCAGTTGCTGCAATTGAGTGCGCAGTGCCGCCGAACGTCCGCCCGACGACCACAAAGGCTGGTTGCCCTGCTGTTGGTAGAACCCCTGCAACAGGCTCAGGGCCGCCACATCAAGGTGCGCCGCCAGGCCCGGGCAGGCCGCCGGCAAGCGGGTGAACAGCAGTTGCACGGGGCCTGCATGATCGACCGGGACATCCTCGGCAGTCGCGACCAACGGCGCAGCGAGCAGGAAAAGGCTCAAGTAACATGCGTGTTTTTTGAACAACTGCTTTACTCCAATCACGGCCATCACCCTGATGGCCAACCTCGGCAGTGGCTGCGAACAATTATCAGACCACCATCAACCGGAACTGCCAGGAAAACGACGGGACGTCAGGAGCCAAAGCGACAGTGGGGACCCTCTAGAATGCCGACCTTCTTGTGCCGACTCTGCCTGGCCATGACCGCCCTGGGCGCGATCTGCGGCCCCGCGCTTGCCGCCAGCAGCGCACCTGCGCCGCTGTACAACAGCCTCGCCCACGCCGCACCGGAACTCAATCCCCAAGTATTAAAAAGTGCCCTCAGCGCCATGCAGTGCGCGGTCAACAGCGGCGCCCGGCAGGCCCGGCACCTGGCGGTCATCGATTACTCGCAACCCTCCACCGCCCGCCGCCTGTGGATCTTCGACCTGAACAAACGAACCCTGGTGCTGCGCGACCTGGTGGCCCACGGGCAGAAATCCGGGGAAAACTTCGCCACCCAGTTCTCCAATCGCATGGGCAGCTACCAGTCCAGCCTCGGCCTGTTCCGTACCCGGGAAAGTTATGAAGGCAGCCACGGCTACTCGTTGCGCATGGATGGCCTGGAGCCGGGCTTCAACGATCTGGCCCGCGACCGCGACATCGTGATTCACGCGGCCGACTACGTGAACCCGTTGTGGAGCCGGCGCCAGGGCCGCATCGGCCGCAGCCTCGGTTGCCCGGCGGTGCGGCCACAGGTGGCGCGCCAGGTCATCGACCGGCTCAAGGACGGTCAGTTCATGTTTTCCTGGTACCCCGACCAGCAGTGGCTGAAGTCCTCGCCCTACCTCAATTGCCAGCCGCGCCAGGTGGCAGGCATCGTCGCCGCCAATGGCGGCTGACCCCGCTCAACCGGTCGCCACGGCCACCGGTTGCGGCTCTTCGGGCACCTTGACGAAGACGCTGTATTTCGCCCCTTCCATGGCCTCGAAGGCGATGAGTTTCTCCACCAGCGGACCGCTCAGCACCTTGCCGGCATTGAGCAGCAGCATGCCGTTGTCGGCGTTCAGGTTGCGCGCCAGGATCATCCCGGACGCCAGCTCGCGGGTGGTCAGGACCTTGACCGTCGGATCGGCCAGGGTCACGTCGCTGAGGAACGCCGCGCAGACCGCGACGAAGTCCTCCACCAGCGCCGGGTCGTAGAGTTTGCCGGCGTATTTGCGAATGAACAGCAGCGCTTCGTCGCTGTTCATTTGCCGTTCGAGTATCAGCCCGCGCTGCAACTCGATGAAGTCCACCGCCAGCTTGAGCCAGCGCGACCCCAGCGGAATGGCCTCGCCCTTGAGGTGATCGGGAAAGCCGCTGCCGTCCCAGCGTTCCTGGTGATGCAGGATGATGCGCGCCGCGTCCTTCATCGGCTCCAGGGTCATCAACAGCGACTCGCTCTGCTTCGGGTAGGCCCGGTACAGGTCACGCTCGGTGTGATGCAGCAGATCGGCGGGCGCCGTCATCATGCTGTCGGTCCAGCCGAGCTTGCCGATGTTGTACAGCGCCGCGGCCATGGTCATGTCGCGGCTCTCGGTTTCCCCCAGGCCGTGAGTGGCGCAGTACACGCGAATCAGTTCGATGATCTGGCGGTTGGTCTGCTTGGCCTTGGGCAACCGCAGGTTCGCCAGCAGCGAAAACACCTCGGTCCCGGTCACGTAGCTGCGCTTGAGCTCCTCATACGCCAGGTCGAGCATATCGGCGGTCTGCTGCAGCTCGGCGGTACGCGCCGCCACGTGTTTTTCCAGGGTCGCGTTGAGCGTCTTCAATTGCTCGTTCTGCTGCCGGGTGAGTGCTTCCAGGCGCTGGCGCTCGCTCTCCGAATGGTGATGGGCCATGGCCTGGCGCAAGGTCACGAGCATGTCCTCGTCGTTCCAGGGCTTGCTGATGTAACGGTGGATCTGCCCTTCGTTGATCGCCTTGGCGATCAGGGTCATGTCGGCATAGCCGGTGAGCAGGATGCGCAAGGTCGACGGATGGCGCTGGTGAACCTGGGCCAGCAGGGTCGCACCGTCCATGCCGGGCATGCGCGCATCGCTCATCACCACGTCCACCGGTCGCTGCCCGAGGATCTCCAGGGCCTTGGCGCCGCTGTCGGCCAGCAGGATGTCGTAGGGCTGGCTGCGCAACAGCCGGCGCAGGCTATTGAGAATCGATTCCTCATCGTCGACCAGCAGTACCGTGGGCCGCCCCTGGGCCCCGTCTGCGCGCTGTTCTTCCATGCTTGCCCCCTTTCCTCTGCTGTGATCGGACCTGCCTTCCCGGACAGGCTAGATGACTCGCAGCATTTCGGCATGAATTTGACGCCGGTCGATTAGCGCATGCGAAGGAGCCTGACTATGCTCAAGCCGAAAATGGATTGCTTGTCCAGGTATCAGGAAGGGAAACCCGATGAGCCTATATGCAAGGCCCTCCCGCCAGGCTGGAGCCCGCCGATGAAATCCATGCCGGACCGGGCCAACCGGCGGATCCTGATCGTCGACGATACCGCGTCGATCCATGAGGATTTCCGCAAGATCCTCACGCACGCGCACGCCTCCGAGGATCGCCTCAGCGATGCCGAAACCGCGCTGTTCGGTGCCCCGGCCAGTGCCTCGCTGGAACATTTTTTCCTCGATTCGGCGTTCCAGGGCCAGGAGGCGCTGGGCATGGTGCAAGCCGCCCTGGACCGCGACCTGCCGTACGCCATGGCCTTTATCGACATGCGCATGCCGCCTGGCTGGGACGGCCTGGAAACCATCGAACGGCTGTGGCAGGTCGATCCCAAGCTGCAGATCGCCCTGTGCACCGCCTATTCCGACTACTCCTGGGAAGACATCGCCGAACGCCTGTCGCTGGGCGATCGCCTGCTGATCCTGAAAAAGCCCTTCGATGCCATCGAGATCCGCCAGATGGCCAGCACCCTGACCGTCAAATGGCAGATGACCGAAGAGGCGGCGCTGAAGATGGACCAGCTGGAGCAGGCGGTCGAGGAGCGCACCCGGGAACTGGCCGACGCCAACATCATCGTGCAGAACAGCCCCACCATTCTCTATCGCCTGCGGGGCGAGCCTTCGTTCACGCTGATGTACATCTCCCACAACATCACCAAGTTCGGCCATGTGGCGGCGCAACTGGTGGCCTCGGCCGACTGGGCGCAGACACTGATCCACCCCGACGACCAGGCCAAGGTCGAGAGCGCCATGCTCCGGGTCCTGGACCGCGATGTCGCCGGGGCGTCCATCGAGTTCCGCATGCGCACCGGCGACGGCGCCTTCCGCTGGGTGGAAAACCGCTATATCCCGGTGCGCAACCAGCAGGGCCAACTGGTCGAAGTCGAAGGCATCATCCTCGACATCACCGAGCGCAAGCTGGCCGAGGAAAAGATCGCGCAGATGGCGCGCACCGACAGCCTGACCGGCCTGGCCAACCGCGCCACGCTGATCGAACGCCTGCACCAGGCCTTCGCAGCCGCCCGCCGCGGGGCCGGGCGCTTCGCCATGTTCTATCTGGACCTGGACCACTTCAAGCGCATCAACGACACCCTGGGCCACCCCATCGGCGACTTGCTGCTGCAGGAAGTGGCCCGGCGCATCAGGTCCTGTACCCGGGAAAACGATGTGGTGGCGCGCCTGGGCGGCGACGAATTCGCGATCCTGCAGCTGGACGTCGAAGAAGCCACGCACTGCGCCGCCCTGGCGACAAAGATCCGCGACATCCTGGTGCAGCCCTACTCCCTGGACGGCAACGAGGTGCGCATTTCGGTGAGCATCGGCATCAGCCTCTACAGCCCGCACACCCTCAGCGCCGACAGCCTGATGGCGCAGTCGGACATGGCGCTGTACCGCTCCAAGGACAAGGGGCGTAACCAGTTCCATTTCCACAGCGAGGAAATCGACCAGGAAGTCACCGAGCGCGTGACCCTGGCCAATGACCTGAAACTGGCCCTGGAGCGCGATGAACTGCACCTGCACTACCTGCCGGAGGTCGACCTGGGCACCGGCCGGATCCTCGGCATGGCGACGCAGGTCCGCTGGCTGCACCCCCGGCGCGGCTGGCTGGAGGCCGAGGACTTCATGCCCGCCGCCGAGAAGACCGGCATCGTCATCGCCCTCGGTCGCTGGCTGCTGGACCAGGCCTGCCGGCAGATGCGCGCCTGGCGCGACCAGAACATGGCGCCGCCGCTGATCGCGATCCACCTGTCCCTGGTCCAGCTCAAGACCGGTCCGGAACTGATCTACGACGTGTTGCGCACCACCGCGCGCTGGGACCTGTGCCCCTGGGATCTGCGGTTCGACGTCACCGAGGGCACCCTGGCCCAGACCAAATGGACCCACAACGACATCCTGCCCAGGCTGTGCGAGCTGGGTGTGAAGATCGCCATCGACGATTTCGGCACCGAGTATTCTTCGTTCGATTACCTCAAGACCTATCGGGTCAACCACCTCAAGCTCGCCCAGCGCTTTATCGACAGCGCCAGCAGCGACCCCGAGAACGCCATGACCCTACGGGCCATTCTCAACTTCGCCCGCGAAGTGGGGATCGGCGTCACCGCCGAAGGCGTGGAAACCCAGGAGCAGCGCGTCACCCTGATCTCCAGCGGTACGCCGCTGGGCCACTCGCTCGGCACGGCGGTCAACAGCGACCAGGCGGGCGAGTTGCTCAAGGCCCGAGCCGCCGCCGTGGACAACCGCGCCTGGCCGGCGGATCCGACACAGGAGAACCTCAGGTGAACCCTCTGTCCGTGGCGCCTAACCGCAGGATCCTGATCGTCGACGACACCCCGGCGATTCATCAGGATTTCCGCAAGATTCTCGGGCCTCAGGACCAAGAGCCCCTGAGCAGCATCGAAACCTCCCTGTTCGGCAGCCACCAGGCCCCGGGCCAGCACTTCCAGCTGGACTCCGCCTACCAGGGCCAGGAAGCGGTGGAACTGGTCAAGCGCGCCCAGGCCGAGGGCCGGCCTTATGCCCTGGCGTTTCTCGACATGCGCATGCCGCCGGGCTGGGATGGCCTGCAGACCATCGAGCACCTGTGGAAGATCGACCCGCACCTGCAGATCGCCCTCTGCACGGCGTTTTCCGATTACTCATGGGAAGCCATGGCCGAACGCATCGAGTTCGGCGACCAACTGTTGATCCTGAAAAAGCCGTTCGACAGCCTGGAAATCCGCCAGATGGCCAGCGCACTGACCTGGAAATGGCAATTGACCCAGGATGCCGCGAGCAAGATGCGCTACCTGGAGCAGGCCATCGAGGAACGGGTGCAGGAACTGCTGAGCGTGTCGCAACTGTTGCACTACGATGTGCTCACCGGCTTGCCCAACAGCACGTTGCTGGGCGATCGCCTGACCCAGCATATGTCCCTGTCCCGCCGGCACGACCGGCAGGTGGCGGTGATGTTCATCGGCCTGGACCGGTTCAAACGCATCAACAACGCCCTCGGCCATCCGGCGGGCGACGAAATGCTCAAGCATGTCGCTCATGGCCTGGCGGCCACGGTGCGCGAAACCGATTCGGTGTTCCGCTACGGTTCGGACGAATTCGTGGTGATTCTCGGCGACATCCTGCACCCGCAGCAGACCCGGGGGGTGGCCGAGAAGCTGCTGGCCGCGGTCAACACCAGCCACTCCGTGGCGGGGCACGACCTGACCGTCACCGCCAGCCTGGGCATCAGCCTCTACCCCGACGACGGCTACGATGCCGTGACGCTGATCAAGAAGGCCGAGACGGCCATGCGCAACGTCAAGGACAACGGCCCCAACGACTTCAGCTTCTTCATCGAAGACATGAACCTGCGCGCCCGCCAGGCACAAACCCTGGAAACCGGCCTGCGCCTGGCCCTGCAACGCGAAGAGTTCGTCCTGCACTACCAACCCAAGCTGGATCTGGCGCACGGCACGGTAGTCGGCGCCGAGGCGCTGGTGCGCTGGCATCGGCCCGGCCATGGCTGGGTATTCCCCTCGGATTTCATCCCGGTGGCCGAAGACAGCGGCCTGATCGTCGCGCTCAGCCAGTGGGTGCTGCGCCACGCCTGCCTGCAAGCGCAGGCCTGGCAAGCCCAGGGCCTGCCGCCGATCAATATGTCGGTGAACGTTTCAGCCATAGACTTTCGGCAACGCGATTTCGTCGAGCGCCTTAGCCGTACCCTCAGCGAAACAGGGCTCGAGCCGAAGCTGCTGGAGCTGGAAATCACCGAAAGCGTGCTGATGCAGAATGTCGGCGCCACCATCGCCACGCTCAATGCCATCAAGCAACTGGGCGTGCGGCTGGCCATCGATGATTTCGGCACCGGCTACTCGAGCCTGAGCTACCTGCAGAAGTTTCCCGTGGATGTGCTGAAGATCGACCAATCGTTCGTGCGCGACCTGAGTACCGACAGCAACGACGCAAAACTGGTGAGCAGCATCATCGACCTGGGCAGAAGCCTGAACCTGAGCATCATCGCCGAAGGGGTGGAGACGCTCGAGCAACTGGATTTCCTCAAGCAGCACCAGTGCGAGGAAGGCCAGGGTTTCTACTTCAGCAAAGCCGTGGAGCCCGAGGTGTTCGCCCGTATCCTGGCCGACTCCCGACAACCCCCGCCCCCCCGTCCATGAGCTCGTGACAGGTAAGGAAACCGACCATGTCGTCACTCGCCGCACTCTTCTCGGCCGGCCTGCTGCTCGCTTCAAGCGCCACCGCCGCGCCCCTGGAAGGACCGCTCAAGCCCCTGCCGCCGGCACCGGCGCTGAATGGCAAACAGGTCGAACTGGGACGACGCTTGTTCAACGACCCGCGCCTGTCGGTGAACAACAGCCTGTCGTGCGCCAGTTGCCATCGCCTCGACCGCGGCGGCGCCGACACCTTGCCCCACTCCCTGGGCTTCGATGGCAAGCCCGTGGCGGTCAACACGCCGAGCGTGTTCAACACCAGCCTGAACTTTCGCCAGTTCTGGGACGGCCGGGTCGAAACCCTGGAGGACCAGGTGCACACCGTGGTGCAAAGCCCCACTGAAATGGGCAGCGACTGGGCGGCCGTGGTACAGCGCATCGCCGACGCCCCCGGCTACCGCGCCGACTTCGCCGCCGCTTACCCCGACGCCGTGACCCAGGCCAACATCCAGAACGCCCTGGCCAACTACGAGCGCACCCTGCTCAGCGCCAACTCGCGCTTCGACCAGTACCTGGCAGGCAACACCGAGATCCTCGACATCGAGGAAAAGTACGGTTACCAGCGCTTCCAGGATTACGGCTGCATCGCCTGTCACCAGGGGGTGAACATCGGCGGCAACATGTTTCAGAAATTCGGCGTGCTCGGCGATTACTTCAAGGCCCGGGGCAACCCCACCGAAGCCGACCAGGGGCGTTTCAACGTCACGGGCGAAGAGGACGACCGCTACGTGTTCAAGGTGCCGAGCCTGCGTAACGTCGCGGTTACCGCGCCGTATTTCCACGATGGCTCGCAAACCACCCTCGAAGGCGCCGTGGCGGTGATGTTCAAGTACCAGCTGGGGCGTACGCCGTCCGAGGAGGACAAACGCCTGATCGTCAAATTCCTCAAGACCCTGACCGGCGAATGGGAAGGCAAGCCCCTATGAAAGTCTCCAGTCGCGTGAGCATCCTGCTGCTGGCCGCCCTCGCTGTGCTGCTGGCTTCCGTCCTGGTGTTTCTCTATCTCAAGTCCCGCTCCGACCAGACGGCGAGCTATACCGAGTCCCGCGACCTGATCCGCCAGATCAAGCAGCAGGATGCGCAGTGGGAGAACGAGGTCCTCAAGGCCAGGGTGGCCATCACCCACAACTATGACCCGCTGGTGTCGCCCCTGAACGAGATGACGCACTTGTGGCAGGCCTTCGACTCGATGGAGGCACAGAAACAGCGCGACGCTTCGCCGATGTGGAGCAACGCCCACGACGGCTACCTGAATGCCATGAAGGAAAAGACCCGGCTGGTGGAACAGTTCAAGTCGCACAACTCGGTGCTGCGCAATTCCCTGGCGTTCCTGCCGACCGCCGAAGACGATATCCAGCAGCAACTGGCGCAACTGCCCGACGCCGACAAACTGCAGTTGCAGAATATCGCCACCGACACCTACGACCTGTTGCTCAGCAGCCTGGAGTTCGCCCAGGTCACCTCGGACGACAAGGCCGCGGACATCCTCGTGGGCCTGAACAAACTGAGCGTCAACAAGGAGCGCCTGCCCGAGGCGTTCCACGACCCGATCGACATTCTCAGCAATCACATCGAACTGATCCTGCGCGAGCAGCCCACGGTCAACCGCCTGCTCGAGGAAATCGAAGTGGTGCCGGTCGACGAGCGCCTGGACGACATCACCGTCCTGCTCGACCGCGACCAGCAACAGGCCGAAGCCATCAACCAGCGCTATCACTTTTACCTGCTGCTGTTCTCCACCCTCCTGGTGCTGCTGCTGATCTGGCTGGGTATCCGCCTGATTCGCAGCTTCGCCGAGATCAATCAGATGAACCGTGCCCTGGTGGTCGCCAACGACGAACTCGAGCAACGGGTCGAGGAACGTACGCGCCAGCTCAAGGACACCCAGAGCGAGCTGCTCGACACCGCCCGCCAGGCCGGCATGGCGGAAATCGCCACCAATGTCCTGCACAACGTGGGCAACGTGCTCAACAGCGTGAACATCTCCGCCGACCTGGTCAGCCGCAAGCTGCGCAACAGCAAGGCCCAGGGGCTGGGCAAGGCGATGCAGCTGATCAACGAACACCCCCATGACCTGGGGCGTTTTCTCACCGAGGACGAAAAAGGCAAGCTGCTGCCGGGCTACCTGAACCAGTTGGTCGACGCCATCGACCAGGAGCAACAGGGCATGGCCGAGGAGCTGACCCAGTTGAGCAAGAGCGTCGATCACATCAAGGACATCGTCGCCACCCAGCAATCCTATGCCGGCGCCAGCAGCGTGCTGGAGCCCCTGGCGGTCAGCGAACTGCTCGAAGACGCCCTGCGCATGAACTCCGGCGCCCTCACCCGCCACCACGTGACCGTGCTCAAGGAATATGCCGATGTGCCCCGGATCATGGGCGACAAGCACCGCCTGCTGCTGATCCTGATCAACCTGATCAGCAACGCCAAGTACGCCATGTCCGACCTGACCAACCAGGCGCGCAACATGACCCTGGCGGCGGCCGTGGTCGACGGCCAGACCCTGCAGATCAGCGTGCGCGACGAGGGCGAAGGCATCGCCCCGGAAAACATGACCCGCATCTTTGCCCACGGCTTCACGACCCGCAAGGAAGGCCATGGCTTCGGCCTGCACAGTTGCGCGCTGGCGGCCATGGAGATGAGCGGCCACTTGACGGCCCACAGCGATGGCCCGGGCAAGGGCGCGCTGTTCGTCCTGCAGATTCCCCTGATACTCGCCGAAGGTGAGCCATGAACAACCCGATAAACCGGCGCGTCCTGCTGATCGACGACACCCCCGCGATCCACGACGACTTCCGCAAGATCCTCACCCCCAAGACCGGTGACAGCGCCGACCTCGATGCGATGGAAAGCGCGCTGTTCGGCAGCGCGCCGAAAACCGCCGCCACGGTGTTCGAGCTGGACTCGGCCTACGGCGGCCAGGAAGGCCTGGGCAAGCTGCTGGACGCCGCCAGCAAGGACCTGCCCTACGCGCTGGCTTTCGTCGACATGCGTATGCCCGACGGCTGGGACGGCGCGCAGACCATCGAAGAACTGTGGAAGCACGACCCGCAGTTGCAGGTGGTGGTCTGCACCGCCTACTCCGACTATTCCTGGGACGAACTGCTCGAACGCCTCAACGGGCACGATCGCCTGCTGATTCTGAAAAAGCCGTTCGACAACATCGAAGTGCAGCAGATGGCCAACACCCTCACCACCAAGTGGGAAATGACCCAGCGCGCGCAATTGCAGATGAGCCAGCTGGAAGAGCGGGTGGAACAGCGCACCCTGGCGCTGACCCAGGCCAGCGCCGCGCTGCAGCGGGAGATCGACGAGCGCAAGCTGCTGGAAAGCCAACTGGTGCAATCGGAAAAGCTCGCCTCGCTGGGCCAGTTGGCCGCGGGGGTGGCCCACGAGATCAATAACCCGATCGGGTTCATTTCCTCCAACCTCGGCGCCCTGGACAACTACTTCAAGCGCCTGCAAGAGATGCTCGAAGCCTATGGCAACGCCGAGGCCGAGATCGGCGCCAGCGAGCGCCGCGGGCAATTGCAGCAACTGCGCACGGCCATCGAGCTGGACTTCCTCCTGGAAGACATTCCACTGCTGATCAAGGAGTCCAAGGACGGCATCGGCCGGGTCAGCCAGATCGTCAAGGACCTCAAGGACTTTTCCCGGGTGGATTCGACCCAGGAATGGCAGTGGGCGAACCTGCAACAGGGCATCGACTCGACGCTGAACATCGTTGCCGCCGAAATCAAGTACAAGGCCGACGTGGTCAAGGAGTACAGCGAGCTGCCGGAAGTCGAGTGCCTGCCGTCGCAGATCAATCAGGTGGTGATGAACCTGATCGTCAATGCCGCCCAGGCCATGGGTGAGGAACGCGGTACCATCACCCTGCGCGACGGCAGCGACGGCGAGCATGTCTGGATCGAGGTCGCCGACAACGGTTCGGGCATTGCGCCGGACAGCCTGCAGAAAATCTTCGACCCGTTCTTCACCACCAAGCCGGTCGGCCAGGGCACCGGGCTCGGGCTGTCGTTGTCCTACGGCATCGTGAAGAAACACCGCGGCGACATCTCGGTCCGCAGCGAGCTCGGGGTCGGCACCACCTTCCGGGTCGAACTTCCGGTGCACCAGAGCAGAAAGGCCGGCTGACCTCACCCCGCCTCCGTAGGAGCCAGGCTTGCCGGCGATCCAGGCAACGCGATGAACCAGGCCCGCCGCCATCGCGGGCAAGCCTCGCTCCTACATCCCGCGATGACAGCACCTCCCCGTAGGAGCCAGGCTTGCCGGCGATCCAGGCAACGCGGTGAACCAGGCCCGCCGCCATCGCGGGCAAGCCTCGCTCCTACATCCCGCGATGACAGCAGCGCTCCCGTAGGAGCCAGGCTTGCCGGCGATCCAGGCAACGCGGTGAACCAGGCCCGCCGCCATCGCGGGCAAGCCTCGCTCCTACACCCCGCGATGGCAGCACCTCCCCGTAGGAGCCAGGCTTGCCGGCGATCCAGGCAACGCGGTGGACCAGGCCCGCCGCCATCGCGGGCAAGCCTCGCTCCTACATCCCGCGATGACAGCAGCGCTTCCGTAGGAGCCAGGCTTGCCGGCGATCCGGGCAACGCGGTGGACCAGGCCCGCCGCCATCACGGGCAAGCCTCGCTCCTACATCCCGCGATGACAGCACCTCCCCGTAGGAGCCAGGCTTGCCGGCGATCCAGGCAACGCGGTGAACCAGGCCCGCCGCCATCGCGGGCAAGCCTCGCTCCTACATCCCGCGATGACAGGAGCGCTTCCGTAGGAGCCAGGCTTGCCGGCGATCCAGGCTACGCGGTGAACCAGGCCCGCCGCCATCGCGGGCAAGCCTCGCTCCTACATCCCGCGATGACAGGAGCGCTTCCGTAGGAGCCAGGCTTGCCGGCGATCCAGGCTACGCGGTGAACCAGGCCCGCCGCCATCGCGGGCAAGCCTGGCGCCTACAGAACGGCATGCTGCGCGCCCAATCTCTTGTATGATGCCGCGCTTCAAGAATGGGTCGCGGATTTCGTCTTGCCAATGACCGTCGGAGCAAATCCGGCCGGACGCCTTCAGGGCACACAGCGCTTTCCCGTCTTACACAGCAGGCTCTTTCCCCAGCACCAGCCCCCTCGTGCCTGCCCCGGGATCGCAGTCGTCGAGGAGCTTTTCATGCATACGTCTTACCGGGCTTCCCGCCAGGGACTGCCCGCCCCACGGTTCGCGCGCAATCTGCTGGGCCTGCTGCTGGCCGGCGCCACGCCTGCGACCCAGGCCGCCGAAACGCTACTGCCGGCACTCACCGTGAGCGGCGACGACTACTCCGGCTATCAGGCCGACAGCGCCGCGGTCGGCGGCTTCGAGGCCGCACCGCTGCTTGACACGCCCGCCTCGATCGCCGTGTTCAACGAGGCCCTGATCAAGGACCAGCAGGCGCGCCTGCTCAGCGAGGTGCTGAAGAACGACGCCTCGGTGGGCGAAAGCTATGCACCGGTCGGCTACTACGAAAACTTCATGCTGCGCGGCTTTTCGCTGAACGCCGCCAACAGCTATCGGATCAATGGCCGCAGTATCGCCGGCGAGCAGAATGTCGGCCTGGAGAACAAGCAGCAGGTGGAAGTGCTCAAAGGCCTTTCCGGCCTGCAGAGCGGGATCAGCGAGCCCGGCGGGCTGATCAACTACGTGACCAAGCGCCCCACCGACGTGCGTTCGGTGACGGTCGCCACCGACGATCGCGGCAGCGGCTACCTGGCCACCGATGTCGGCGGCTGGTTCGGCAGCGAGCAACAGTTCGGGCTGCGCGCCAACCTGGCTCACGAAGACATCCACTCCTATGTCGAGCACGCCAACGGCCAGCGCGATTTCGCCGCCCTGGCCTTCGACTGGAACATCAGCCCCGACGCCCTGCTGCAACTGGACGTCGAGTACCAGACCCGGGAACAGCGTTCGGCCCCGGGTTATCAATTGCTCGGCGGCAGCGAACTGCCACACCACGCCTCGCCGAAGAAGCTGCTGGCGCACCAGAGCGGCTCGAAACCAGTCAGCAGCGAAGCCTTGAACCTTAACGGCAGCTTCGAATACCGCTTCGACGACCAATGGAAAGGCACCTTCAGCGCCTCGCGCAGCCGGGTGGTGATCGACGACTACAGCTCGTTCGCCTGGGGCTGCTACGGTGCCGCCAGTTGTGCCGGTACGACAGTGCCCAACCATTTCAGCCCCGAAGGCGACTATGACCTCTACGACTTCCGCAGCCCGGACGACACCCGGCGCAACGACGAAGCGCAGGCGATGCTCAGCGGCAACTTCGCGGCCGGCGGGCTGGATCACGAACTCAACGTCGGCACCAGCGCCTTGCGCCGTGTGGTGGACAAGCGCGATGCCATCAACCAGATGATCGGCAGCGCCAATATCAACGGCGAACCGGCGGACTTCCCCCGCTACGACGGGCCGCTCAACGATTCCTACCGGCACCTGGACAGCCGCCAGTACGGACTGTTCATCAATGACCGGATCAGCTTCAACGAACACTGGCAGACGGTGCTCGGCGCGCGCGAGGTGCGCCTGGACGAAAAGACCTTCGACAGCCAGGGCGACACCCGCCGCCACACCCAGCGGTACGTGTTCCTGCCCCAGGCCGCGCTGATCTACAAGCCGATCGAAAACCTGGCGCTCTACACCCGCTACAGCAAGGGCCTGTCGCTGGGCGGCGAAGCGCCATGGTTCGCCAGCAATGCCTTCGACATCCTCGCCCCCACCGTATCGCGGCAGATCGAGGCCGGCATCAAGTACGACTGGCAACGCATCAGCCTGGCTGCGGCGCTGTTCCAGATCCGCCAGGCCTACCAGTATTCCCGGCCGAACGAAGACGGCTCGTTCACCTACACCCAGCAAGGCGAGCAGAAGAACACCGGGCTGGAACTGTCGGCCAACGGCTGGGCCACCCAGCGCCTGCAGCTATCGGCCAGCGTGGCGGCGATCCGTGCGCGGGTCAGCGGCAGCGATACCCCGGCGTATGAGGGCCACCAGGCGCTGAACGTGCCGACGCTGCGCGCCAGCCTCCATGGCGACTACGCCCTGCCCTGGCTCGACGGCCTGGCGCTGCTCGGCGGGGTGCAATACAGCGGCAGCAAGTACGCCAACCGCCAGGGCGAAGTGCGAACCGGCAGCTACGCCGTGTTCAATATCGGCAGCCGCTACAGCACCCGCATCGACGGTTACGACACGGTGTTCCGGCTGACCGTGGACAACCTGTTCGACAAGCGCTACTGGCGCGACGCCGGCGACTACATGGGCGATGGCTACCTGTTCCAGGGCCCGCCCCTGACGGCGCGGCTGAGTGCCTCGATCAACTTCTGACACCCCTATGCCTATTGGAAGGCGTCGACCACTACATCGAAGATCATCTGGTTCGACGTCCTGACCAGCAGCAGGTCGGAGCCGGCCCGCCACCATTGGTAGCCTTCATAGCGCGGCAGTTGCCGGAGCAGCCTGGGGCTCAGTGGCCGGGACTGCTGCGCTGGCAGGGTGCGACCGCGGCGGATGCCCTGCCGGAGGTCCGGCGCCAGTGCCGCGGCCGGGCGCCAATCCCGCTTCGAGTCTTGCAGCAGGTTTTTCACCTGGTAGTAATTGACCACCGGCAGGCGCTCCCAATTCGCGTGGTCGTTGGAATATGGGACAGTGGCCTGGATCTCGGGCGCCGCACCGCAAACCGGCGGTAACGCCAGCAGAATCGAGACGATCGGGATTGCAAAGCCTGCTCTGAGCATCGCCTTCTCCAGGCATCGTGGCGTCGAAGCTTATGGAAAGGCATTTCCCGGCAATAGTTCCCGCACTGGCCGGCATCGCGATGTCCAGGCAAACAAAAACGCCGCTCCCGAGGGGAGCGGCGTTTGTTGTTTCGACCCGGGCCATGCAACGGGCCCCGGCCTGGGCTGCACCGCAAGGGCGCAGCCGGGTGTTACAGAGCCATGTCAGTCGACGCGTTGCTGGCTGGCGCCTTTGGCGCTTCGGCCGCAGGTTGCGCTGGCGCGGCGGCGTTACCGATGGCGGGTGGTGGGGTCAGTTGCAGGGTTTCTGCGGTATAGGCCCACTCTTTCGCGACGCGCTCAGGGCTGCCGTTGAGCTGGGTGCCGTAGCTCGGCACGATCTGGTGCAGCTTTTCCTGCCAGGCCGGGGTCGCGACCTTGTCCTTGAACACCTTCTCCAGCACGCTCAGCATGATCGGCGCGGCAGTCGAAGCACCCGGCGAAGCGCCCAGCAGGCCGGCAATGCTGCCGTCCTGGGCGGCAACGATCTCGGTGCCCAGTTTCAGGACGCCGCCCTGCTGCTCATCGCGCTTGATGATCTGCACGCGCTGGCCGGCCTGCCACAGACGCCAGTCTTCAGCCTTGGCGTTGGGGAAGTACTCTTTCAGGGCGTTAAGGCGGTCTTCATCCGACAGCATCAGCTGGCCGGCAAGGTACTCGACCAGCGGGTATTCCTTGATGCCGACCTTGGTCATGGGCCAGATGTTGTGAGTGGTGGTGCTGGTCAGCAGGTCGAAGTACGAACCTTCCTTGAGGAACTTGGTGGAGAAGGTCGCGAACGGGCCAAACAGGATCACGCGCTTGCCGTCCAGCACGCGGGTGTCCAGGTGCGGAACCGACATCGGCGGCGCGCCGACCGATGCCTTGCCGTAGGCCTTCGCCAGGTGCTGCTCGGCGATCGATGGGTTCTCGGTCACCAGGAACGAACCGCCCACAGGGAAGCCGGCATATTCCTTGGCTTCGGGGATGCCCGACTTCTGCAGCAGGTGCAGGGCACCGCCGCCGGCGCCGATGAACACGAACTTGGCATCGGTCTGGGTTCGGTACCGTCTTTCAGGTTCTTGTACACCACGCGCCACGAGCCATCGTCGTTACGCTTGATGTCTTCCACTTCGCTGGACAGCTTCAGCGAGAAGTTCGGCTGGGCTTTCAAGTGGCCGACGAACTGGCGGGTGATCTCGCCGAAGTTCACGTCGGTGCCGATCGGCGACCAGGTGGCGGCGATCTTCTGCTTCGGATCGCGCCCTTCCATCATCAGCGGGACCCACTTCTTGATCTGCTCCGGGTCTTCGGAGTACTGCATGCCGGCGAACAGCGGGCTCGCCTGCAGCGCTTCGTAGCGCTTCTTGAGGAACTTGATGTTGTCGTCGCCCCACACGAAGCTCATGTGCGGCGTGGAGTTGATGAACGAACGCGGGTTCTTCAGCACATCGTTCTTGACCTGCCACGACCAGAACTGGCGGGAAATCTGGAACGCTTCGTTGATCTCGATCGCCTTGGCGATCTCGACCTTGCCGTCCTTGTTTTCCGGGGTGTAGTTCAGTTCCGCCAGGGCGGAGTGACCGGTACCGGCGTTGTTCCAGCCGTTCGAGCTTTCTTCGGCGACGCCGTCGAGACGCTCGACCATTTCCATCGACCAGCCCGGCTCCAGCTCATTGAGCCAGATACCCAGGGTCGAACTCATGATGCCGCCACCGATGAGCAGCACATCCACTTTCTTGGTCTCGGCGGCGTACGCGGAGCTGAGCCCCATCGTCATCGCCAAGCCCAGCAGGGCCGTGTTCACTTTTTTCAACATACAGTAGTTCCTACGATAGAACGCCATCCGCCCCCCATTCCCGATCATGAGCTGCCCAGGCACCGCCGGGGGTCCCTGTACTCGGAAGAACTGAAGGGTGGGCACACAAAGCCGACATGACACTATCGACCTCAGTTTATATGTCGCTCCTGCGCTGACTTCTTATTCGTGTTGGCTTCAGCTACTTGAGTGACACGCTTTTGTTGGGACGCTCGCGGACGGCATCAGTCGATGGTCCGGTGCGCCCGCTAAAACCACATTCCCACAGAGAGACTAGTCGGGTGTAACCAAAGGAGTGAATAAACAGCACCCGGTATTACGATCGGCCTGTAGCCGCCGCTCCTGCGCTCGCCACCTGACAGCAGCGAGAAGATAGGCATGACCCACAGAGATCGCCCCCAACCCTGGCAGCCCTGCTGGTGAAAGCGAAATGGCCAGCATGGGTGGTGGCTAACGCGCCATTGTCCACGGGACGGCCAAAGCCGTCAAAAAAACTGTCAGATTTGTCCTGTTTTTATGCAGAAAAGTACCTTGATGATTCAAGAACTTACCTGGCTCAAGACGAGCGCCGGACATCCCGACCCATCGCGCGGGCATAAAAAAGCCCCGGAGACCCAGGGCTTCAGCTACAGCGCCGACCTTCATGAAGTGGCTCTGGACCGCCTACAGGCAATCCTGCACCACCTTTTTCAAGCTCCCGGACTTGGCCCAGGGAGTGCCCTGGTAGAGCGATACCAGGCTGCCATTCTTCGATTTCACCACTTCCACGATTTCATCCGAGGCCAGGCTGCCGGGGGCGGTAATCCGGTAACCATTGGAGATATCGGTCTGGGTGGTCCGGGACGTCTCGCGCTGCCAGGCCGGCAGTACGCACTGGGCATAGTCCTTGGGCGTCTTGCTGGTGATTTCGCTGACATTCGGCTTGCCCGGTGCCAGCGCCGTGGGCAACGAACAACCGGCCAGCAGTCCCATCAGCGACGCTCCGAGCCAAACTCGCATAGTGTTTCCTCATCCTTAAATAATCGACAAATGTATCATTTACCGGTGCCGCCAGTTAATGACCGGGGGTTGGACAGCGGCGCCGGGCAATATCTCCCTGCGCCGCCAATCATCGCCGCGTCGCTGTCAAAAAAACGTTAAGCCCGTCACGCCCTGGTCAAGCGAGGGCCGAGGCTCCGGCCCTGTCGATTGGCGGAAAACTCCCGCAGCCTGTCGTTTCCGAACCTTCCCGGGCCTGTGGCGCGCCGGTAGCGTGGTGCCCCTACCCAGCATTCGGAAAGAAAACCATGATCCATCGAGGAAGTTGCCTGTGCGGCGGGGTTCGTTACGAAATCGCGGGAGCCTTGACGGATGTCCTGAACTGCCATTGCTCCATGTGCCGCAAACTGCATGCCGCGGCCTTTCGCACGCGCGCCAAGGTCAGGACCGCAGATTGGAAAACCTTGTGCGGGGAACACCTGCTGTCGTTTTATGAATCGTCGCCCGGCGAGTGGAAGAGCTTCTGTTCGGTCTGCGGTTCCAGCCTGTTCACCCGGTTCGACGCCGATCCCCAGGTACTCGGATTTCCCTTGGGCACCCTGGACACCGATCCACAGGTCAGCGCCAGCCGGCATGTCTTTGTCGCCAGCAAAGCGCCCTGGTTCACCATTACCGATGCCCTGCCCAGGCACGAAACCTATTGATGGCAGGCGGCTCACCCCGCCAATGGATGGGGGGATGGCCAGTATCGAGAAGACCGAGATTCGTTACCGCTGCGCCGGGACGAACAGTGCGACACCTAGAACCCGCCCGCGAATGCCCGGCGCCCGGCCCTGATTTCCGTTCGCAGCTCCGCAACGAAATTGGCCGCCGCCCGGACACTGGTCAGGTCTTCGGTCGACACACCGGTCAGCAACAGCTCGACCCGCCCGCTTCGCGGTTCGAACACCCTGATTGCCAGGGATCCGTCGGCGTTGACGGTGCAACTGCAGGACAGCGGCAGGAACGCGGTTTCCAGGATCTGGCGAAGCTCGCTCACCGAGAGCATGAGGGATTCCTCCTTGACGGCCACGTGCAAATGGCCCGTTGAGAATAGGTCACAATGGCACCCCCCATACCCAGGCATTCGCTGGAAAGTGTTACCCAGTGCTCATTTTGCCGGGGCGATCCGCTCAACGGCACAGGCCGATCGCCCATGACCCTTAGTCGCGGCGGCGGCGCCGAGCGTCTTTTGACGCTGGGATGGCCAGGCGCTATGGTCGCAGGGCTTGCCTGCCGTCCTGCCCGAAGCGCTGCCCCCTTCGTTCAGAGTCAAGGAACCACCGTCCCGATGAGCCAACCCTGATGCTGCCCTCTTCCCCCCACTCTCTTGGCAACCCGCGCCTGTTGCGCCGCCAGCGCTGGCAGGGCCGTATCGGCCTGTGCCTGGTCGCCAGCCTGTCCGTACTGGCCGGCATGACCGACGCCATCGGCTTCATGGCCACCGGCGACTTCGTCTCCTTCATGAGCGGCAACACCACACGCCTGGCCGTGGCCATCAGCGACGCCGACCTGGCCCTGGTCCTGCACCTGGTGCTGCTGGTACTCACCTTCATCGCCGGCAACGCCCTGGGCATCGTCATCAGCCGCCTGGGCCGGCGCCGAGCCCTGCCGCTACTGCTGTGTATCGCCGTGCTGCTGGGCGTGGCCGCCGCCTGGCCTTTCGCGGAGCGCCTGCCTGCGTTGCTGGCGGCGATCGTCGCCATGGGCATGCTCAACGCGGCCGTCGAGGAAGTGAACGGGCTGCCCGTGGGCCTGACCTATGTCACCGGCGCCCTGTCGCGTTTTGGCCGGGGCCTGGGACGCTGGCTGCTGGGCGAACGGCGCAACGGCTGGCGCGTGCAGCTGGTGCCCTGGACCGGCATGTTCGCCGGGGCCGTGCTGGGCGCCATCCTGGAGCACCATTTCGGCCTCAAGGCGCTGTTCGCCAGCGCGCTGCTGTCCGCGACGCTGGGGCTGCTGTCGCTGAAGATCCCCCATCGCTGGCAACTGGGCTACACGCCACGCTAAAGCCACTTCGCCGGGCCCGGCATAAAGCTTTATCATGGCCGCCTGGTTTGCAGACAGAGTGCTTCATGAAGTTCGCCATTGCCCTTTTCTCCGCCCCTCATGCGCCGTCCTCGCGCCGTGCCCTGGCCTTTGCCCAGGCAGCGCTGGCCGGCGGCCATGAGATCGTGCGGCTGTTTTTCTACCAGGATGGCGTGTACAGCGCATCGGACAACATCGTCACCCCGCAGGACGAGCTGGACTTGCCCGCCCAGTGGCGGGCCTTTGTCAGCGAGCATCGGCTCGATGGCGTGGTGTGCATTGCCGCGGCCCTGCGCCGTGGGGTGCTGAACCCGGAAGAAGCCGCGCGCTATCAGCGCCCGGCCGTCAACCTGAGCGCGCCCTGGGAACTGTCCGGGCTCGGCCAGTTGCATGATGCGATCCAGGCGGCCGATCGCCTGATCTGTTTCGGAGGGCCATAAGACATGGCGCAATCCCTGCTGATTATCAGCCGCCAGGCCCCCTGGTCCGGCCCTGCCGCCCGCGAAGCCCTGGATATCGTCCTGGCCGGCGGCGCCTTCGACCTGCCGATCGGCCTGCTGTTTCTCGACGACGGCGTGTTCCAACTGGCGCCCGGCCAGCAAGCGGCCGCCGTCCAGCAAAAGGACCTCGCTGCCAACCTGCAGGCCCTGTCGCTGTTCGGTGTCGAGCAACTGTTTGCCTGCGGCGCCAGCGTGGCGGAACGCGGCCTGGCCCCGGAGGCCCTGAACCTGGACGATGTGCAGGTCCTGGCGCCAGCCGAACTCGGCGCACTCATTGACCGTTTTGACCAAGTGATCACCCTCTGATGTCGACCTTGCATGTGCTGTCCCATTCGCCTTTCACCGACTCCCGGCTGGGCAGTTGCCTGCGCCTGCTGGGCCCACAGGACGCCATCCTGCTGTGTGGCGACGCCGTGTATGCCTTGCAGCCTGGCAGCGCACCGCTGGCGACCCTGCAGGCGCACGGCGAGGGGCTGAAGCTCTACGTGCTGGCCGAAGACCACCAGGCCCGCGGCCTGGAAGTGCCGGCCTGGGCCACGAGCGTCGATTACCCGGGGTTCGTCGAGTTGTCGATCCACTACGCCAAGGTCAACAGCTGGTTATGAATGCACTGACCGTCGGCGCGCGCGCCATCGCCCTGGACAAGGACGGCTACCTGGTGAACCTGGACGACTGGTCCGCCGAGGTGGCCGACGCCCTGGCTGCGGCGGAACAGCTGGAACTGACCCCCGAACACTGGGAAATCCTCGAGCTGCTGCGCGGCTTCTACCAGGAGTTCCAGCTCTCGCCCGCGACCCGTCCGCTGATCAAGTACACCGCCTTGAAGCTGGGCCCGGACAAGGGCAACAGCCTGCACCTGAACCGCCTGTTCAACGGCACTCCCGCCAAACTGGCCGCCAAGCTGGCGGGCCTGCCCAAGCCGACCAATTGCCTATGACCGACTTCGCCCCGCTGACCACCGAAACGCCCGCCGAACATCCTTTCGCGCAATTCGTGCGCATCCTCGGCAAAGGCAAACGCGGCGCCCGCAGCCTCACCCGCGAAGAAGCCCGGGAAGCCATGGGCATGCTGCTCGACGAGCAAGTCGAGGACACCCAGCTCGGCGCCTTCCTGATGCTGTTGCGGCACAAGGAGGAAAGCCCGGAGGAACTGGCCGGCTTTACCGAGGCCCTGCGCGAGCGCCTGCAGGCGCCGCCGATCCGGGTCGACCTGGACTGGCCCAGCTACGCCGGTAAAAAGCGCCACCTGCCCTGGTTCCTGCTGGCCGCCAAGTGCCTGGCGCAGAACGGCGTGCGCATCCTGCTGCATGGCGGTGGTGCCCACACGGCCGGCCGGCTGTACACCGAGCAATTGCTGGAACAGTTGCAGATCCCGCTGTGCCGCGACTGGCAGGCAGTCGGCAGCGCCCTGGACCGGGGCAACCTGGCCTTCATCCCGCTGGGCGACTGGGCGCCGCAACTGCAACGCATGATCGACTTGCGCAACACCCTGGGCCTGCGCTCGCCGATCCACTCGCTGGCGCGCATCCTCAATCCGCTGGGCGCGCGCTGCGGCCTGCAAAGCATCTTCCACCCCGGTTACCAGGGCGTACACCGCGACGCCAGCGGCCTGTTGGGCGACAACGTCATTGTGATCAAGGGCGATGGCGGCGAAATCGAGATCAATCCGGACAGCGCCAGCCATCTGTATGGCACCACCGGCGGCGTGAGCTGGGATGAGGAATGGCCGGCGCTGTCCGCCCAGCGCCATGTGAAACCGGCTTCCCTCGACCCGGCGCACCTGGCTGCCATCTGGCGTGGCGAGGTGCAGGACAGCTACCCGCAACTGGCCTTGATCGCCACCATGGCCCTGGCCCTGCGCGGGCTCGGCACACCGCGGGAGCAAGCGTTCGTGCAGGCCCAGGCCTACTGGGACGCACGGGACAGATCGATCTAGCCGATCATAACCGCCCGACTTTTGCGTAATTCGTTCGAACTCCTCGGCATAGACTGCACACCAATGCACATTACCGAGGAGTTTTTTCATGGGCTTGCTGATCGAAGGACGCTGGCACGACCAGTGGTACGAAAGCAGCAAAGACGGCACGTTCCAGCGCGAACAGGCACAACGCCGCAACTGGGTGACCGCTGACGGCGCGCCGGGCCCGAGCGGCGAAGGCGGCTTTCGCGCCCAGGCCGGCCGCTATCACCTGTACGTCTCCCTCGCCTGCCCCTGGGCCCATCGCACCCTGATCCTGCGCAAGCTCAAGGGCCTGGAACAGCTGATCGATGTCTCGGTGGTCAGTTGGCTGATGCTGGAAAATGGCTGGACGTTCGACCGGGCCCGAGGCTCCAGCGGCGATCCGCTGGATCACCTGGATTTCCTGCACCAGCGCTACACCGCCGACACCCGCGACTACACCGGACGCGTCACCGTGCCGCTGCTGTGGGACAAACAGCAACAACGCATCGTCAGCAACGAATCGGCGGAAATCATCCGCATGTTCAACAGCGCCTTCGACGGCCTGAGCGGCAATGACCTGGACTTCTATCCGCAACCGCTGCGCAAGGAAATCGACGCACTGAACGAGCGCATTTATCCCGCAGTGAACAATGGTGTGTATCGCGCCGGCTTCGCCACCTCGCAACAGGCCTACGACGCCGCCTTCGACGATGTGTTCGCCGAACTCGACTGGCTGGAACGACGCTTGAGCACCCAGCGCTACCTGGCAGGCGAATACCTGACCGAAGCGGACATCCGCCTGTTCACCACGCTGATTCGCTTCGACGCCGTGTATTACGGCCACTTCAAGTGCAACCTGCGACGGATCGCCGACTATCCCAACCTGTCGAACTGGCTGCGGGAGCTGTACCAGTGGCCGGGGATTGCCGAAACCGTCGACTTCACCCATATCAAGGGGCACTACTACGCCAGCCACCGCACCATCAACCCGACCGGCATCGTGCCCAAAGGGCCGGCGCAGGATTTCGATGCTGCCCATGACCGGGAGCGTTTGAAGGGGCTTGGGGTTTGGCGCAAGAATTGAGCCAGTAGCCAGATCGCTATCGCGGGCAAGCCTTGCTCCTACCTGTAGGAGCAAGGCTTGCCCGCGATGCTTTTCAGACCTGCGACTGGGCGCCTTCGAACCAGGCGAGCTTGTCGCGAAGCTGCACCACTTCACCGACTATCACCAGGGTCGGCGCATGCACTTCGTGCTCCGCCACCAGCTTCGGCAGATCCGCCAGGGTGCCGGTGAACACCCGCTGGTTGGCGGTCGTGCCCTGCTGGATCAATGCGGCCGGCGTATCCGCCGCGCGGCCATGGCGAATCAGTTGCTCGCAGATCACCGGCAAGCCCACCAGGCCCATGTAGAACACCAGGGTCTGTGCGGGCGCGACCAGGTCTGCCCAGGGCAGATCGGTGGTGCCGTCCTTCAGGTGCCCGGTGACGAAACGCACGGACTGCGCATAGTCGCGATGGGTCAGCGGAATCCCGGCATAGGCGGCGCAACCGCTGGCCGCGGTAATGCCCGGCACCACCTGGAACGGAATGCCATGGGTCGCCAGCTCTTCGATTTCCTCGCCGCCCCGGCCGAAGATGAACGGATCGCCGCCCTTGAGCCGCAATACACGCTTGCCCTGCCTGGCCAGGTCCACCAGTTGCTGGTTGATCTGCTCCTGAGGCAAGGCGTGATCGGCGCGACGCTTGCCGACATACACCCGATCGGCATCGCGACGGCACAGTTCGAGAATCGCCGGCGCCACCAGGCGGTCGTAGAGCACCACATCGGCTTGCTGCATCAGGCGCAGTGCGCGGAAGGTCAGGAGATCCGGATCGCCCGGCCCGGCACCTACCAGGTACACCTCGCCCGGCGCATCGGGGGCTTCGCCGGCGATCTTGGCCCGCAACAGACGCTCGGCCTCCTCGCCCTGCCCGGCCAGCTGCCGGTCGGCGATCGGCCCCTGGAACACCTCTTCCCAGAACGCCCGGCGCTGTTGCACACCCGGAAACAGGCCCTTGACCTGATTGCGAAAACGCGCGGCCAGGCCGGCCAGTTGACCGTAGGTCGAGGGAATCCAGGTTTCCAGCTTGGCCCGGATCAACCGCGCCAGCACCGGCGCATCGCCACCGCTGGAGACCGCGATCACCAGCGGCGAACGATCGACGATCGCCGGAAAGATCACGCTGCACAGGGCCGGCGCATCCACCACGTTAACGGGTACGCAGCGCCGATGGGCGTCGGCGGACACCTGGGCATTGAGCGGCTCGTCGTCGGTGGCGGCAATGATCAGCACGCAGCCGTCCAGGTCCGCCTCGACATAACCGCGCAACAGGCATTCGCCACCGCTGGCTGTCACCAGGTCGCGCAACTGCGGTTCCACTTCAGGCGCAACGACCCGCAGCAGCGCACCGGCATCGGCCAGCAGGCGGGATTTGCGCAAGGCAATCTCCCCGCCGCCGACCACCAACACACGACTGCCGCGCAGGTTATGAAACAGCGGCAGAAATTCCATTTAGCCGATGACCTCGACACCGCCCATGTAAGGCTTGAGCACGTCAGGCACACGGATCGAACCGTCGGCCTGCTGATAGTTCTCCAGCACCGCCACCAGGGTACGACCGACCGCCAAGCCGGAACCGTTCAGGGTGTGGACCAGCTCCGGCTTGCCGGTTTCCGGGTTACGGAAACGCGCCTGCATGCGGCGGGCCTGGAAATCGCCGCAGTTGGAGCACGACGAGATTTCCCGGTATTTGTCCTGGCTCGGCACCCAGACTTCCAGGTCGTAGGTCTTCACCGCGCTGAAGCCCATGTCGCCGGTGCACAACGCCAGGACGCGATAAGGCAGGCCCAGCAGTTGCAGGACCTTCTCGGCATTGGCGGTCAGGCCTTCCAGGGCTTCCATGGAGGTCGACGGCTCGACGATCTGCACCATCTCGACCTTGTCGAACTGGTGCTGGCGGATCATGCCGCGGGTGTCGCGGCCCGACGAACCGGCTTCGCTACGGAAGCACGGGGTATGGGCGACGAACTTGATCGGCAGTTGCTTCGGATCGAGGATCTCGCCCGCCACGATATTGGTCAGCGACACTTCGGCGGTCGGGATCAGGTACAGGTCGGCTTCGTTTTCACGGCCGATCTTGAACAGGTCCTCTTCGAACTTCGGCAACTGGCCGGTCCCCATCAGGGCCGGCGCCTGCACCAGGTAAGGCGTGTAGGCTTCTTCATAGCCGTGCTCGCTGGTATGCAGGTTGATCATGAACTGTGCCAGGGCGCGGTGCAGACGGGCAATCGGTCCGCGCAGCAGGGCAAACCGCGCGCCCGACAGCTTGGCCGCGGTCTCGAAGTCCAGCCAGCCGTTTTTTTCGCCCAGGGCAACGTGGTCCAGGATCGGGAAGTCAAAGGCCGTCGGCGTGCCCCAGCGGCGCACTTCGACGTTACCTTCTTCGTCGGCACCTACCGGCACGGACTCGTGAGGCAGGTTCGGAATCCCCTGCAGGATCGAGTCCAGCTCGGTCTGGATGCCTTCCAGCTCGGCCTTGCCGGAGGTCAGCTCGTTCCCCATGCGCTCGACGTCGGCCATCAGCGGCGCGATATCTTCACCACGCTGCTTGGCCTGACCGATGGACTTGGAGCGCGCGTTACGTTCGGCCTGCAGTTGTTCGGTGCGGGTCTGGACGGTCTTGCGCTGTTCCTCCAGCGCTTCGATGCGTGCTACATCCAGGGCAAAGCCACGGGATGCCAGGCGGTCCGCTACGTCCTGAAGGTTGCTACGTAACAGTTTGGAATCGAGCATGTCGGTCTCTCGTTTATCAAAGTTTGGTCAGGGACAGGCCGGCCCAGGTCGCGAGCAGCCCGCCGAATACGCTGATAGCCGCATAGCCCAGGGCTAGCGGTACCTGTCCGCTTTCCAGCAGACGCACCGTATCCAGTGAAAAGGATGAAAAAGTCGTCAGGCCACCGAGGAAGCCCACGATCAACCCGGCGCGCACCTCGACGGGCACTTCCGGGCGGATCAGAAACAGGCCGTACAACACGCCGATCAGCAGGCAGCCCACGATATTAACGGCCAGCGTCGCGGTATAGAAGTGCCGCGGCCAATTGGCGTTGATCCAGTTACCGGCGGCAAAACGCAACAAGGTGCCGGCAATGCCGCCTGCCGAGACGGCAACGATCAATGGAATCACGGTTTTCTCCGTTGCTTGGGGCTGGTTCGGTCAAGTTCCGCCAGATGCTTGAGCTTCTCGCCGATCTTCAACTCCAGGCCGCGAGGCACGGGCTGATAGAAAGCCTGCGGCTCCAGCTCCTCGGGAAAATAGTCTTCGCCGGCCGCGTAGGCGTCCGGTTCATCGTGGGCATAGCGGTATTCGTCGCCATAGCCCAGTTGCTTCATCAGCTTGGTCGGGGCGTTGCGCAGGTGCAGCGGCACCTCCAGCGACCCATGCTCGGCGGCGCTGCGCATGGCGGTCTTGAAGCCCATGTACACTGCATTGCTTTTCGGCGCGCAGGCAAGGTAGGTAATGGCCTGGGCCACCGCCAGCTCGCCCTCGGGGCTGCCCAGGCGCTCCTGTACGTCCCAGGCGGCCAGGCACAGGCTCAGCGCCCGCGGATCGGCATTGCCGATGTCCTCGCTAGCCATGCGCACCACCCGCCGCGCCAGGTACAGCGGGTCGCAACCGCCGTCGAGCATCCGCGCGAACCAGTACAGGGCGCCGTCCGGGTTGGAGCCACGGACCGATTTGTGCAGCGCCGATATCTGGTCGTAGAAGGCTTCACCGCCCTTGTCGAAACGCCGCCGGGTGTCGCCCAGCAGGCTTTGCAGCAGCTCGACCCCGATTTGCGTGCCGTCCTCGGCAAGGTCCGACGCGTTTTCCAGCAGGTTGAGCAAGCGGCGACCGTCGCCGTCCGCCGCTGCCAGCAACATCTGGAAGCCTTCGTCACTGAGGCTCAGCTGGCGCTTGCCCAGCCCGCGCTCTTCGGTCAGCGCCCGCTGCACCAGCTTGTGCAGGGCGGCCTCGTCGAGGCTCTTGAGCACATACACCCGGGCCCGGGACAACAGCGCGTTGTTCAGCTCGAAGGACGGGTTTTCCGTGGTCGCGCCGATGAAAATCAGCGTGCCGTCCTCGACATAGGGCAGGAAGGCGTCCTGCTGGGACTTGTTGAAGCGGTGCACTTCATCGACGAATAGGATGGTCCGGCGCCCGTACTGGGCCGCCTGCTGCTTGGCGATCTCCACCGCCTGGCGGATCTCCTTGACCCCGGCCAGCACCGCCGAGACAGTCTCGAAGTGCGCGTCCGAGACTTTCGCCAGGAGCCGCGCCAGGGTGGTCTTGCCCACCCCCGGCGGCCCCCAGAAGATCATCGAATGCAGGGCCCCCTGCTCCAACGCCTCGCGCAGCGGCTTGCCTCGGGCGAGCACATGCTCCTGACCGACATACTCGTCCAGATTGGCCGGGCGCAAGCGCGCGGCCAGGGGTTGGGCGATCGGGTCACTGCGAAACAGATCCATGGCGGACGATTGAAACCTCTTGGCGTCGACTTATTCTTGAATCACATCGGCACCCTTGGGGATGTCGAACTTGAACTTGGTAGCGGCGATCGGCTCGTTGGCCTTGACCCCGGTGAACAGGATATTGGTGCGCTGCCCAACGCTGTCGATCAGTTGCATGTCATTGACCAGGCCATTGCGGAACGACAGGCGCAGGCTGTCGAACAGCGTGTCCTTGGTCTTCGGCTTGAGAATGAAATCGACCACGCCGCCGGCTTCCTTGGCGCTGATATCGAAACTCTCGCTGATTTTCGACACATCGCCCGACAACAACAGCGCCGGGGTCTGGGTCAGGCGCTGGTCCAGGGTCTTGATGGTGACCTGCTCCAGGTCCGGGTCCCACAGGGAAACTTTCTTGCCGTCGGAAACCATCAGTTGTTCCTGCGGCGCGTCGGTGTGCCAGTAGAACAGGCCCGGGCGCTTGAGCGCCATGTCGCCGGCGGTTTCCTGCAGCTGGGTGCCGCTGCCGTCGAGGGTCAATTGGGAAAAGCGCGCAGTCAGGGTCTGGGACTTTTCAAGCAGTTGGGTCAGACGCGCCACGTCTTTCTGATCGGCCTGGGCCGACAGGGTCGTTAAAGCCAGTACCGGTACCAGCAACATGCGGATAAGACGCATGGGAGTCCTCATTGGATTCGTGGAAAAAACCGGCGGCGCGGGTTCACGCCGCCTGTATCGGGTCGCTGCTCAATCGCGCATTGGACCCGGAGCAATCACTTCGCGGGAGCCGTTGGTGTTCATGGCGGTCACCACACCGGCCATTTCCATCGCTTCGATCATCCGCGCGGCGCGGTTGTAGCCGATCTTGAGCTTGCGCTGCACGGCGGAAATGGAGGCCCGGCGGCTTTCGAGAACGAACTGCACGGCTTCGTCGTACAACGCATCGGTTTCAGCGTCGTCACCCTCGCCGCCGCCACCGCCACCCTCGAAGCCGCTGCCGGCCTCTTCGACGCCGTTGAGGATGTCGTCGTTGTACTCCGGCGCGCCGCGCAGTTTCCAGGCTTCTACGACACGGTGCACTTCATCGTCGGAGACGAAGGCACCATGGACGCGGATCGGCAGGCTGGTGCCGGGCGGCATGTAGAGCATGTCACCGTGGCCCAGCAACTGCTCGGCGCCGCCCTGGTCGATGATGGTCCGCGAATCGATCTTGCTCGACACCTGGAACGCCATGCGGGTCGGGATGTTGGCCTTGATCAGGCCGGTGATCACATCCACCGATGGACGCTGGGTCGCCAGGATCAGGTGGATCCCCGCCGCACGGGCTTTCTGGGCGATACGCGCGATCAGTTCCTCGACCTTCTTGCCGACAATCATCATCATGTCGGCGAACTCGTCCACCACGACCACGATAGTCGGCAACTTGGTCAGCAGCGGTGCTTCGTCGTGAATGCTTTCGCGGTTGTACAGCGGGTCCGTCAGCGGCGTACCGGCCTCGATCGCCTCCTTGACCTTGGCGTTGAAGCCCGACAGGTTACGCACGCCCATCTTGGCCATCAGCTTGTAGCGCCGCTCCATCTCGGCCACGCTCCAGCGCAGGGCATTGGCGGCGTCCTTCATGTCGGTCACCACCGGGCACAGCAGGTGCGGGATGCCTTCATAGATCGACAGTTCGAGCATTTTCGGGTCGATCATGATCAGCTTGGCGTCTTCCGGGCCGGACTTGAACAGGATCGACAGGATCATCGCGTTGACCCCCACCGACTTACCGGAACCGGTGGTACCGGCGACCAGCAGGTGAGGCATCTTGGCCAGGTCGGTGATGATCGGCTTGCCGCCGATATCGTGGCCCAGGGCCAGGGTGACCGGAGACTTGAAGTTGTCGTACTCCGGCGTCGACAGGACCTCGGAGAAACGCACGATCTGCCGGTCTTCGTTGGGAATCTCGATACCCACGGTGGTCTTGCCGGGAATCACTTCCACTACCCGCACGCTGGTCACCGCCAGCGAACGCGCCAGGTCCTTGGCCAGGTTGGCGATACGGCTGACCTTGACGCCGGCCGCCGGCTGGATTTCGTAACGGGTAATCACCGGGCCGGGGTGGATCGAGTCCACCGACACTTCGACGCCGAATTCCTTGAGCTTGATTTCCAGCAGGTGGCCGACAGCCGCCAGCGATTCGGGGGAATAGTTGAGTTGTTTCTTTTCCGCCGGGTCGAGAATCGAAATGGCCGGCAAAGTGCCCTCGACCGCGCTGTCGACAAACAGCGGGGCCTGCTTCTCTTTCTGCACGCGCTTGCTCGGCTCCGGCGCCTTGACGGCGACCGGTGCAATCACCGGCGGGACCTGTTTTTCCCGCTCGGACATGTGTTTGCTCAAGGCCTGCTCGCGCTCGATCAGGCGTTCCTTGACCTTGGCCTGCTCCCGCTTGTCGGGCACGATCGGCGCCACCACCTCGTCGACCCGCGCATCCACTTCGCGCAACTGAGCGACCAGTTGCTTGCGCTCGGTACGCGCGGCCCACCAGCGATTGGCAGCTCCTTGGAACAGCTCGAACAGGTCGAGGGTGATCTTGCCGGTCACATCCATGACCTTGAACCAGGACAGATCGGTGAAAACGGTCAGGCCGAACAGGAACAGCGCGATGAACATCAGGGTGCTGCCCTGGATGTTCAACGCGTTCCGGGCCAGGTCACCGAGGCTCTCGCCCAGTGCCCCACCGGCGCCGGCTGGCAGGCCGGTCGCCGCATGAAAATGAATATGCGCCAACGCAGCGCCGGACAGCACCAGGAAGACCAGGCCGATCAGGCGCCAGGAAAACAGCCAACCGCTCCACTGCCAGGGCTCATGGCGCTGACGAAAGATCTGATAAGTCTTGATCGCCAATAACAACGGGAAGATATAGGCGAAGTATCCCAACACCATAAACAGGATATCGGCGCTGTAAGAACCGGCAGGACCACCGAAGTTCTGCACATCTTCGATCTTGCTGTTATGACTCCAGCCCGGGTCGTCTTTGCCATAGGTCAGCAATGCCATCATCAGGAACAGGCACAAGGCACCAATGGCGATCAACGCACCTTCCTTGAGCCGGTAGTGCAGTTGCTGGCGCCAGAGTGGGACTACTGTTTTAGGTGCAGCGGTGGATTTCTTCAAAACGCGTCTTTTCCTGCGCCATGGGCGCGTCCAACTGTTGATCGACTAAAAAATGCTGCCCAATCCGAGCAGATAAATAAAGTTGACGAGCATAACCGGGGCTACTTTTAACATTCTGTCCCGGTATTGCGAAACTGGAAGAGCTATCACGGCTGCAACCCTGCAAAGCCGATACTATTCAACATATGGATACAAAACCGCATTGTACGGGTTTACAAGCGCCATGCCACGCCGCTCAGTACGGGGATACAGCACGACCAGAAGCACTTTACGCAATATTCAATTTGAGCACGCATTCTCTTTTGTGACAAAGGCTTATGAGGTGTTTTTATGAACGAAGCGAAGCATTCACGCCTGATCATTCTCGGCTCCGGCCCCGCCGGTTACAGCGCCGCCGTGTATGCCGCCCGCGCCAACCTCAAACCGACGGTTATCACCGGCCTGCAAGCGGGGGGACAGCTGACGACGACCGTCGAGGTCGACAACTGGCCGGGCGATGCAGAAGGCCTGACGGGCCCGGTGCTGATGGAACGCATGCAAAAACACGCGGAACGCTTCGACACCGAGATCATCTACGACCATATCCATACCGCCGAGTTGCAACAACGCCCCTTTATCCTCAAGGGCGATAGCGGCACCTATAGCTGCGATGCCCTGATCATCGCCACCGGCGCCTCGGCCCAGTATCTGGGACTGCCCTCCGAGGAAGCCTTCGCCGGCAAAGGCGTATCCGCTTGCGCCACCTGCGACGGCTTTTTCTACCGCAATCAGGTAGTGGCCGTGGTGGGCGGCGGCAATACGGCCGTGGAAGAAGCCCTGTACCTCTCCAACATCGCCCGAGAGGTGCATCTGGTGCATCGGCGCGACAAATTGCGGGCGGAAAAGATCCTCCAGGACAAGCTGTTCGAGAAAGCGGCCAAGGGCAATATCCGCCTGCACTGGAATCAGCATCTCGACGAGGTACTGGGCGATGCCAGCGGCGTCACCGGCGCCCGCCTGCGCGACAGCCTGACCGGCGAAACCCGGGAACTGGCGCTAGCCGGCGTGTTCATTGCCATCGGCCACAAACCCAATACGGACTTGTTCCAGGGACAACTGGACATGCACGACGGCTACCTGCGGATCAAGGGCGGTAGCGAGGGGGACGCCACGGCTACCGCCATCCCAGGGGTATTTGCAGCAGGCGACGTGGCCGACCACGTCTATCGCCAGGCCATCACCTCTGCCGGCGCGGGGTGCATGGCAGCCCTGGATGCGGAAAAATTCCTCGACGACAACTGATCTCCCGACCTACGCTTGCGGCGGGCCCGGCAAGGCCCGCCACCGCCCTCCCCTTCCGCAAGTCTGGACGCCATGCTGACCTGGTTACAACGCAACACCTTTGACTTCCCGCCACTGGAAAAAGCCCTGCGCGACCCCAACGGCCTGCTGGCCGCGGGCGGCGACCTGTCAGCCGACCGATTGATCCATGCCTATCGCCACGGCTGCTTTCCATGGTTCTCCGAAGGCCAGCCAATTCTCTGGTGGTCCCCGGACCCGCGCACAGTCCTGCTTCCAGACGAACTGCATGTATCCCGCAGCCTGAACAAACTGTTGCGCCAGCAACGTTACCAGGTCACCTTCGACCAGGACTTTCCAGCCGTCATCAGTGCCTGCGCGGCGCCACGCGCCTATGCCGATGGCACCTGGATCACCGAGTCGATGCAGAATGCCTACCTCGAACTGCACAAGCGCGGCTACGCCCATTCCGTCGAAGTGTGGGACCAGGGCTCGCTGGTGGGCGGGCTGTACGGGCTAGCAATGGGCCAGTTGTTTTTCGGGGAGTCGATGTTCAGCCGCGCCGACAACGCGTCGAAATTCGGCTTCACCATACTGGTCGAACGCTTGCGGGCATGGGGATTCGCCCTGATCGACTGCCAGATGCCCACCGACCACCTGCACAGCCTGGGAGCCCGCGCCATCACGCGCCAGGAGTTCGCCGGCTACCTGCAACGCCATCTGGACCAGCCCAGCCGCGCCATATGGGTTTCCTAGGCGGGTTGCGCCAGCGTGGCTTACACTTAATTCAAAGCTAATCCCGAGGGTTGATTCATGACCGAGTTGGCGCGTTTGAAGTTCTATGCCACTCAGCCCCACTCTTGCAGCTACCTGCCCGAAGAACAGGCGACCACGCTGTTCCTCGACCCTAGCCAGCCCATGGATGTGCATGTCTACGCAGATCTGTCGGAAATGGGCTTTCGCCGCAGTGGCGATCACCTCTACCGGCCGCATTGCCAGAACTGCAATGCCTGTGTCCCGGCGCGCATTCCTGCCGCGCAATTCTTGCCCAATCGGCAGCAGAAACGCATTCTCAAACGCAATGCCGACTTGCAGGTTCAGCCTGTCAAACCGGCCTTCAGCGAAGAATATTTCGATCTTTACCAGCGTTATATCGAACAACGCCACGCCGATGGCGACATGTACCCCCCCAGCCGCGATCAGTTCTCGACCTTTCTGGTCCGTGACCTGCCCTTCTCCCGGTTCTATGAGTTCCGCCTCGACGGACGCCTGCTTGCCGTGGCTGTCACCGACCTGCTGCCCAACGGGCTTTCCGCGGTCTACACCTTCTATGAGCCCGAAGAGGAGCGCCGCAGTCTTGGCCGCTTCGCCATCCTGTGGCAGATCGGCGAGGCCTTGCGCCTGGGCCTGGACGCGGTCTACCTCGGTTACTGGATCAAGAACTGCAAAAAAATGAACTACAAGACCCAATATCGGCCTATCGAGCTGCTGATTAACCAGAGATGGGTCATCCTCAACTAGAAGCCCTTGGCTTGAACCCCACTTTTCGGGCACAATGCACGCCGCTTTTGCCTGGCGCAGTTGCACCGGGCCATTCACTGGACACCGAGGGCTTTACTGCATGTCGAAAGAAGACAGCTTCGAAATGGAAGGCACTGTCGTCGACACCCTGCCCAACACCATGTTTCGCGTGGAGTTGGAAAATGGGCACGTCGTAACCGCGCATATCTCCGGCAAGATGCGCAAGAACTACATTCGTATTCTTACCGGTGACAAAGTGCGCGTCGAGCTGACGCCCTATGACTTGAGCAAAGGGCGCATCACTTACCGCGCTCGCTAAGCAAGTCGACACAAGACGCCCGGCCCACGCCGGGCGTTTTTGTTTGTGCGCTTTATGCCTGACATGAAAAAGGCGCCTTGCGGCGCCTTTTTTGTTGCGGCCTTTCAGGCCATTTCTGCAGTGGTCTCGAACTCGAAGGTCAGCTCGCCATCCTTGATGTCGATGTGCACCACACCGCCATGCTCGGCCAGTTCGCCAAAGAGTATCTCCTCCGCCAGCGGACGCTTGATCTTGTCCTGGATCAGGCGCGCCATCGGACGAGCACCCATCGTCACATCGTAACCACCCGCCGCCAGCCAGCTGCGAGCCGCGTCGGTGACCTCCAGCTGAACGCGCTTGTCTTCCAGCTGCGCCTGAAGCTCGGTAAGGAACTTGTCCACCACGCTCTTGATGACCTCATGGCTGAGGCGACCAAACTGGATAATGGTGTCCAGACGGTTGCGGAACTCCGGCGTGAAGCTCTTCTTGATCACTTCCATCGCATCGGAAGAGTGATCCTGATGAGTGAAACCGATAGAGGCCCGCGCCGCTGTTTCGGCACCCGCGTTGGTGGTCATGATAATGATCACGTTGCGGAAGTCCGCCTTGCGCCCGTTGTTATCGGTCAAGGTACCGTGATCCATCACCTGCAGCAGCAGATTGAAGACCTCGGGGTGGGCTTTTTCGATCTCATCGAGCAGCAGCACACAGTGAGGCTGCTTGGTAATGGCCTCGGTCAGCAGGCCACCCTGGTCGAACCCGACATAACCCGGAGGCGCACCGATCAGACGCGACACGGTATGGCGCTCCATGTACTCGGACATATCGAAACGTACCAGCTCGATACCCAGCGCCTTGGCCAACTGCCGCGCGGCTTCGGTTTTACCGACACCGGTAGGACCGGCGAACAGGAACGAGCCGACGGGCTTGTCTGGCGACTTCAGGCCAGCGCGAGACAGCTTGATCGCAGTGGACAGCGAGTCGATCGCCGCATCCTGGCCAAATACGGTCAACTTCAAATCACGCTCGAGATTACGCAACAGCTCCTTGTCGGAACTGGTGACATGCTTCGGCGGAATCCGCGCGATTTTTGCCACGATATCCTCGACCTGAGCCACCTCGATGCGCTTGACGCGCTTGTCGGAAGGCTGCAGGCGCTGATAGGCACCCGCCTCGTCAATGACATCGATAGCCTTGTCCGGCATATGCCGGTCATTGATGTAGCGCGAGGCCAGTTCGGCCGCGGCGCGCAAGGCTTCGTCGCTGTACTCGATGCTGTGGTGCAGTTCGAAACGCCCCTTGAGACCGCGCAGGATACCAATGGTGTCCTCGACCGAAGGCTCGGAGACGTCGACCTTCTGGAAACGACGCGCCAAAGCGCGATCCTTCTCGAAAATCCCGCGGAACTCCTGGAATGTGGTCGAGCCAATGCAACGGATATCGCCCGAGGAAAGCAATGGCTTGAGCAGGTTCGAGGCATCCATTACCCCACCGGACGCCGCACCGGCACCAATGATGGTGTGGATCTCATCGATGAACAGGATCGCCTGCGGACGCTTCTTCAGCTCACCCAGCAACGCCTTGAAACGCTTCTCGAAATCGCCGCGGTACTTGGTACCGGCCAGCAACGCACCGAGATCCAGGGAGTACACCACGCTATTGGCCAGCAGATCGGGAACCTGGCTGTCGACAATGCGCTTAGCCAGGCCTTCGGCGATCGCGGTTTTACCCACGCCCGCCTCACCGACCAGCAACGGGTTATTCTTGCGCCGACGCGCAAGGATCTGCGCCACGCGCTCGACTTCCTGCTCACGCCCCACCAACGGATCGATACGCCCCTGGCGTGCCAGTTCATTGAGATTGCTGGCATAGGCATCCAGCGGATTGCCGGAAGAGGAAGACTCGCCGCCTTCATCGTCCTGCATGTCCTGCTCACCTTCAGAATGATCGCCATGCCCCGGCACCTTGGAGATGCCATGGGCGATATAGTTGACGACGTCGATACGGGCAACGCTCTGCTGTTTCAGCAGGAACACCGCCTGGCTCTCTTGCTCACTGAAGATTGCAACCAGCACATTGGCACCGGTCACTTCGCGCTTGCCCGAACTCTGCACATGAAAGACAGCACGTTGCAGCACACGCTGGAAGCCCAGGGTTGGCTGGGTTTCGCGATCCTCGTCATGTACGGGAATCAGTGGCGTGGTGGAGTCGATGAACTCCTGCAGGTCGTGCTTGAGTTTGTCGAGGTTTGCTCCGCAGGCACGTAAAACGGTGGCGGCGGCCTCATTATCCAAAAGAGCCAACAAGAGGTGCTCGACGGTCATGAATTCATGACGCTTCGAACGGGCCTCTTTGAAGGCGAGATTGAGGGTGACTTCGAGCTCGCGGTTTAACATAGCTTCACCTCATACCCAAGTGGTCGGCGTTAACCGTCCTTCTCGATTTCACAGAGTAGCGGATGCTGGCTTTCCCTGGCGTACTGGTTGACCTGCATGGCCTTGGTCTCGGCGATGTCGCGGGTAAACAATCCACATACTGCCCGTCCTTCTGTATGAACGGCCAGCATTACCTTGGTCGCCAGCTCGCGATTCAGGTTAAAAAACACCTCGAGCACTTCGACGACGAAATCCATCGGTGTGTAGTCATCATTGAACAAAACCACCTTGTACATCGGCGGGGCCTGTAACGTCGGCTTAGCTTCCTGTACAGCCAAGCCAGCGGAATCGTCGTCTTGGAAATCCGGGCGATCCTGATTGAATGTTAGTCGAATCTGGCTGATTGCATGCATGGAAAGAAAGGTTCGTTAGTTGAGCAAATACAGTGGTGGGGGCACTCCGGGAGGATTTCAACTCCGACCGCCGGGTCACCTTGACTATCGGCAAAACGGTGTTACAACCAATAGAGCCCACATTGGGTAATAAAGGTCCGTACCGTCAATCCCATATTTCGGATTTCGGTACGGATGAACAGGATGATACTCCAGTGATGGAGTCTGTTGCAGAGGGATATGAGCATGGCAAGCGGCAAGGTCAAGTGGTTCAACAACGCCAAGGGTTATGGCTTTATTAATGAGGAGGGCAAGAACGACGACCTGTTTGCCCACTACTCGGCCATCGAGATGGAAGGCTACAAAACCTTGAAAGCCGGTCAGGCCGTGAGCTTCGAGATCACGCAAGGTCCCAAGGGCCTGCACGCCGTGAAAATCAACTCCATCAAGACCCAGAACGCCCCTGCCGCCACTCCCTCCTTCCCGGAAACAGCCTTGAGCTGAATCCGACACCCCGTCATAAAACAGTCATAAAAAAACGGCCGGTTCAATCACTTGAACCGGCCGTTTTACTGAGCGCGTATCACTTACATGTGCGAGATCAGCGCATCGCCGAACGCCGACGACGACAACAGCGTGGCGCCGTCCATCAGGCGCTCGAAGTCGTAGGTCACGGTCTTGGCGCCAATGGCACCGTTAGTGCCCTTGATGATCAGGTCGGCCGCCTCGGTCCAGCCCATGTGCCGCAACATCATTTCAGCCGAGAGGATCAGCGAACCCGGGTTCACCTGGTCCTTGCCGGCATATTTCGGCGCGGTGCCGTGGGTGGCCTCGAACATGGCCACGGTGTCGGACAGGTTGGCGCCCGGGGCGATACCGATCCCACCTACCTCCGCAGCCAGCGCGTCGGACAGGTAGTCACCGTTCAGGTTCAGGGTCGCAATAACGTCATATTCGGCGGGACGCAGCAGGATCTGCTGGAGCATCGCATCCGCGATGGCGTCCTTGACGATCACGTTCTTGCCGGTTTTCGGGTTCTTGAATTGCATCCATGGACCACCGTCGAGCAGGGTCGCGCCGAACTCCTCGGCCGCCACTTCATAGGCCCACTCCTTGAAGGCACCTTCGGTGAACTTCATGATGTTGCCTTTATGCACGATGGTCAGCGAGTCGCGATCGTTGTCGACGACATATTGCAGCGCCTTGCGCGCCAGGCGCTTGGTGCCCTGCAGGGAAACCGGCTTGACGCCGATACCGCAGTTCTCATCGAAACGGATCTTGGTGACACCCATCTCTTCCTTGAGGAACTTGATGACCTTGGTGGCTTCCGCGGAACCGGCCTTCCATTCGATACCGGCATAGATGTCTTCGGAGTTCTCACGGAAGATGGTCATGTCGACATCGCCGGGCTTCTTCACCGGGCTGGGCACACCTTCGAACCAGCGCACCGGGCGCAGGCAGACATAGAGGTCCAGTTGCTGGCGCAGGGCCACGTTCAGGGAGCGGATACCGCCACCCACCGGCGTGGTCAGCGGGCCCTTGATGGACACCACATAATCCTTGACCGCGTCCAGAGTTTCCTGAGGGAGCCAGGTGTCCTGGTCGTACACTTGGGTGGCTTTCTCGCCGGCGTAAACCTCCATCCAGGAAATTTTGCGCTCGCCGCCGTAGGCTTTCTTCACTGCAGCATCGACAACCTTGATCATGACCGGGCTGATATCAACGCCAATACCATCACCTTCGATGAAAGGGATGATCGGGTTGTTAGGAACATTGAGAGAATGGTCTGCATTGACGGTGATTTTGTCGCCGACTGCTGGAACCTGAATCTTCTTGTATCCCATGCTGAACTCCGTTGTGTGGATTGAACATCTGGCTGCGTTCGAGCGTACCCCAGTTGAATCTGGACGGGAACCTCATGTTCCCGTCACCGAGCGCGAAACAGCACAGTTCGCGGCCTACAAGCCTGAAAACAAAGGGAAAAGCGCCAAATTCGAGCACTTTGAGCGAGCCTAGGCCAACCCTGGCTGCGACCTTTAGACCAATGGACGAGACGCGCGGCCTATGAACCATCGGCGTTTTGCCAGCTACCTATGTATAATGCCGCCGCTGACCACAGAGTCACGACGGCTGAGCGCTCTGCCACTGGAAAAAATGTAGCCGAGACTTTCCGCCAAAAGCCGGGCTGTTATCGCAGCCCACACGCTTGACGCTCGACTGATGCACCCAACATCACCGCGAAGAAACCTCGACATTCGGTTCACGGATGGCTTTGAACGAACGCGCTCACCCGGCGCCCCTCGAGTTTTTCTGCGCACGCTTTAGCAAAGAAGAGAGTTAATCCGAATATGCCCACCCGCTCGAAGATCATCTATACCTTCACCGACGAAGCTCCCGCCCTCGCCACCTACTCGCTGCTCCCTATCATCGAAGCCTTCACCGCTTCCGCTGATATTGCCGTGGAAACCCGCGACATCTCTCTCGCAGGGCGTATTCTTGCCAGCTTCCCGGAGCTGCTGGGCGACAAAGCCGTACCAGACCATCTGGCCGAGCTGGGCGAACTGGCCGTAACACCTGAAGCCAACATCATCAAGCTGCCGAACATCAGTGCTTCGGTTCCCCAGCTTCAGGCCGCCATCAAAGAGCTGCAGGCCAAGGGCTACGCCCTGCCGGACTACCCGGAAACCGTGACCAGCGACGCCGACAAAGACGCCAAGGCGCGCTACGACAAGGTCAAGGGCAGCGCCGTGAACCCGGTCCTGCGCGAAGGCAACTCCGATCGTCGCGCCCCGCTGTCGGTCAAGAACTACGCACGCAAGCACCCGCACAAGATGGGCGCCTGGGCCAAGGACTCCAAGTCCCACGTGGCCCACATGAGCAACGGCGACTTCTATGGCAGCGAAAAAGCCGCCCTGATCGATGCCCAGGACAGCGTCAAGATCGAACTGATCGCCCAGGACGGTAGCGCTACTGTCCTGAAGGAAAAAACCGCCGTACAAGCCGGCGAGATCCTCGACTGCGCCGTCATGAGCAAGAAAGCCCTGCGCGCTTTCGTTGCCGCAGAGATCGAAGACGCCAAGCAGCAGGGCGTGCTGCTGTCGGTGCACCTCAAGGCCACCATGATGAAGGTTTCCGATCCGATCATGTTCGGCCAGATCGTTGCCGAGTTCTATCAGGACGCCCTGAGCAAGCACGCCGAAGTGCTGAGTCAGATCGGCTTCAACCTGAACAACGGCATCGGCGACCTGTATGCCCGCATCAAGGCCCTGCCTACCGATCAGCAAGCCGCGATCGAAGCCGACATCCAGGCGGTCTACGCCGTGCGCCCTGCCCTGGCCATGGTCAATTCCGACAAAGGCATCACCAACCTGCACGTGCCGAGCGACGTGATCGTCGACGCCTCGATGCCTGCCATGATCCGTGACTCCGGCAAGATGTGGGGCACCGACGGCCAGCTGCACGACACCAAGGCACTGATCCCGGACCGCTGCTACGCCACCATCTACCAGGCGGTCATCGAAGATTGCAAAGCCAACGGCGCCTTCGATCCGACCACCATGGGCAGCGTGCCGAACGTCGGCCTGATGGCCAAGAAAGCCGAAGAGTACGGCTCCCACGACAAGACCTTCCAGATCAAGGCCGACGGCGTCGTACGCGTCACCGACAGCAAGGGCAACCTGCTGCTGGAACAGGCGGTCGAGGCCGGCGACATCTTCCGCATGTGCCAGACCAAAGACGCCCCGATCCAGGACTGGGTCAAACTGGCCGTCAATCGCGCTCGCGCCAGCGATACTCCAGCGATTTTCTGGCTGGACCCGATGCGCGCCCACGACGGCGTGATGATCGAGAAGGTGCAGGCCTACCTGAAGGATCACGACACCAGCGGCCTGGATATCCGCGTGATGTCGCCGGTCGACGCCATGAAGTTCACCCTGGCCCGCACCCGCGAAGGCAAGGACACCATCTCCGTCACCGGCAACGTGCTGCGCGACTACCTGACCGACCTGTTCCCAATCATGGAACTGGGCACCAGCGCCAAAATGCTGTCGATCGTGCCACTGATGAACGGTGGCGGCCTGTTCGAAACCGGCGCCGGCGGTTCGGCACCGAAGCACGTACAGCAGTTGCTGGAAGAAAACTTCCTGCGCTGGGACTCCCTGGGTGAGTTCCTGGCCCTGGCCGCCTCCCTGGAGCACCTGGGCAACACCTACAACAACCCGAAAGCGCTGGTATTGGCCAAGACCCTCGACCAGGCAACCGGTCAGTTCCTGGACAACAATAAGTCGCCATCGCGCAAAGTCGGCAACATCGACAACCGCGGCAGCCACTTCTACCTGGCGCTGTACTGGGCCCAGGCCCTGGCCGCCCAGACTGAAGATGCCGCCCTGCAAGCGCAGTTCAGCCCCCTGGCCAAGACCCTGACCGAGAACGAGGCAAGCATCGTTGCCGAACTCAATGCGGTCCAAGGCAAGCCAGTGGACATCGGCGGCTACTACAGCGCCAACCCTGAGCTGGTGAGCAAGGCCATGCGCCCGAGCGCCACGCTCAACGCGGCTATCGCTGCGCTGGCATAAGCCTACCGCTGCAATGCAAACCCCGGCCAAGCGCCGGGGTTTGTGTTTCCGGATAACACCCTCCTTGTAGGAGCGACGCTTGCTCGCGATAAGGACGCCGCGCTGAATCAGTCAAAACGCGCTGCTTTCATCGCGAGCAAGCTTCGCTCCTACAGGGTCAGTGTTCGTTTTATGATGATCGCCCACCCAAGACAGAGCCTTATCCATGGAATGGCAACCCCACATCACCGTCGCCACCATCATCGAGGATCAGGGACGCTTCCTGTTCGTCGAAGAGTTCCAGGGCGAGCAGGCGGTACTCAACCAGCCCGCCGGGCACCTGGACGCGAATGAAAGCCTGCTCCAGGCCGCCATTCGCGAAACCCTGGAAGAAACCGGCTGGGACATCGAATTGACCGGCGTGGTCGGTATCTATCTGTACACCGCCCCGAGCAATGGCGTGACCTACCAGCGCGTGTGCTTCGCCGGCAAACCGCTGCGGCACCACCCCGACTATCGACTGGACGATGGCATCATCGGCCCGCGCTGGCTGAGCCGCGACGAGTTGCTGGCCTTGCGCCCGCAATGGCGCAGCGAGCTGATCATCCAATGCCTTGACGACTATCTGGCCGGCCAGCTGCACAGCCTCACGCTGATCCGCCCATCGCTTTAACCGCAGTTTTAGCCTTGCAGGCCGCAGCCTGTTAGAATCGCGTCCTTTTTCAAGACACCCGTTGAATTCCTATGCGTGATCCAGCCCCTTCTGACAACCAAAAGAAGCGCGTCATCGTCGGCATGTCCGGCGGCGTGGACTCTTCCGTTTCCGCCCTCCTGCTGATGGAGCAGGGTTACCAGGTGGAAGGCCTGTTCATGAAGAACTGGGAGGAAGACGACGGAACCGAATACTGCACTGCCATGGACGACCTCGCGGACGCCCAGGCCGTATGCGACAAGATCGGCATCAAGCTGCACACCGCCAACTTCGCCGCCGAGTACTGGGACAACGTGTTCGAGCACTTCCTGGCCGAATACAAGGCCGGCCGCACGCCGAACCCGGACATCCTGTGCAACCGCGAGATCAAGTTCAAGGCGTTCCTCGACTACGCCATGATGCTCGGCGCCGACCTGATCGCCACCGGTCACTATGTGCGTCGCCGCGATATCGACGGGCGCACCGAACTGCTCAAGGGCCTGGACCCGAACAAGGACCAGAGCTATTTCCTGCACGCCGTCGGCGGCGAACAGATCGCCAAGACCCTGTTCCCGGTGGGCGAACTGGAAAAGCCCGAAGTCCGCGCGATCGCCGAAAAACACGACTTGGCCACCGCCAAGAAGAAGGATTCCACCGGCATCTGCTTTATCGGCGAACGGCGCTTCAGCGATTTCCTCAAGCAATACCTGCCGGCCCAGCCCGGCGAGATCAAGACCACCGAAGGTGAAGTGATCGGCCGCCACCACGGCCTGATGTACCACACCATCGGCCAGCGCCAGGGCCTGGGCATCGGCGGCCTCAAGGACGCCGGCGAAGAGCCGTGGTACGTGCTGATCAAGGATCTGGAGCACAACGAGCTGATCGTGGGCCAGGGCAATGACCATCCGTGGCTGTTCTCCCGCGCCCTGCTCGCCTCCGACATCTATTGGGTCAACCCGATCGACCTGAGCGAACCACGCCGCCTGACCGCGAAAGTGCGCTATCGCCAGAGCGACCAGCCCTGCACCCTGGAAAAGACCGCCAGCGGCTACCGCGCGACCTTCGACGACCCGCAACGCGCCGTCACCCCCGGCCAGTCCGTGGTGTTCTATGACGGCGAAATCTGCCTGGGCGGCGGCGTGATCGAAGTCGCGGAGCCCTGGAGCAGCAAGGCATGAGCCCGATCCAGGAGCAACTGACGGCACTGGGCGGCGTGTTTCTCGCCGCCGTGCTGGTGGACAAGATCGCCAAGACCGGCCAGGTCACCGAAGCCTCCTTGAGCTGCATGCTCGGCAGCCTGCTGATCCGCGACCCGAAGGACACCCTGGAAGTCTACGGCGGTGACGATATCAACCTGCGCGAAGGCTATCGCGCCCTGATCGGCGCCCTGGAACGCGACCCCAGCACGCTGCAGCGCGAACCGCTGCGCTACGCCCTGTCGATGCTCGGCCTCGAGCGCCAGCTGGCCAAGCGTGACGACATGCTGGAGATCATCGGCAAGCGCCTGCCGCAGATTCAGTCCCAGGTCGAACATTTCGGCCCGGCTCACGAAAACGTGATTGCCGCGTGCGGCTCGCTGTACCAGGACACCCTGAGCACCCTGCGCCAGCGAATCCAGGTGCATGGCGACATGCGCAACCTGCAGCAACCGAGCAACGCTTCGAAGATCCGCGCCCTGCTGCTGGCCGGCATCCGCTCGGCGCGCCTGTGGCGCCAACTGGGCGGTCACCGCTGGCAGCTGGTGATCAGCCGCCGCAAGCTGCTCAAAGAGCTTTATCCGCTGATGCGCAACAGCTGAACCGCACCCGCAAGACCTTTAGTAGTCAGTAACGCGTAATACGCCGGTCAGTTGGCAACGGACCGGCGGATATTTTCATGTATGATACGCGCCCCATTTCGTTGCCCGACTGTCCGAGAACACCCCATGCAGCTCTCTTCGCTCACTGCGGTTTCCCCTGTTGACGGCCGCTACGCCGGCAAAACCCAGGCCCTGCGCCCCATTTTCAGCGAATACGGCCTGATCCGTGCTCGCGTCCTGGTCGAAGTGCGCTGGCTCCAGCGCCTGGCCGCCCACTCCGCCATCGGCGAAGTACCAGCGTTCTCCGCACAAGCCAATGCCGTGCTGAACGCCCTGGTGGAAAACTTCTCTCTGGAGCACGCCGAGCGCGTCAAAGAGATCGAGCGCACCACCAACCACGACGTCAAGGCTATCGAGTACCTGCTCAAGGAGCAGGCCGCCCAGTTGCCTGAACTGGCCAAGGTCAGCGAATTCATCCACTTCGCCTGCACCAGCGAGGACATCAACAACCTGTCCCACGCCCTGATGCTGCGCGAAGGTCGCGACGACGTGATGCTGCCGCTGATGCGCCAGACCGCCGAGGCCATCCGCGAGCTGGCGCTGCGCTTCGCCGACGTGCCGATGCTGTCGCGCACCCACGGCCAGCCGGCCTCGCCGACCACCCTGGGCAAAGAGCTGGCGAACGTGGTGTACCGCCTAGAGCGCCAGATCGCCCAAGTCGCCGCCGTACCGCTGCTGGGCAAGATCAATGGCGCCGTGGGCAACTACAACGCCCACCTGTCGGCCTACCCGGAAATCGACTGGGAAGCCAACGCCCGCGCCTTCATCGAAGACGAGCTGGGCCTGAGCTTCAACCCGTACACCACGCAGATCGAACCGCACGACTACATTGCCGAGCTGTTCGACGCCATCGCCCGCTTCAACACCATCCTGATCGACTTCGATCGCGATATCTGGGGCTACATCTCCCTGGGCTACTTCAAGCAGCGCACCATTGCTGGCGAAATCGGCTCGTCGACCATGCCGCACAAGGTCAACCCGATCGACTTCGAAAACTCCGAAGGCAACCTGGGCATCGCCAACGCACTGTTCCAGCACCTGGCGAGCAAACTGCCGATCTCCCGCTGGCAGCGCGACCTGACCGACTCCACCGTCCTGCGCAACCTGGGCGTCGGTTTCGCCCACAGCGTGATCGCCTATGAAGCCAGCCTCAAAGGCATCAGCAAGCTGGAGCTCAACGCCCAGAAGATCGCCGAAGACCTGGACGCCTGCTGGGAAGTCCTGGCCGAGCCGATCCAGACCGTGATGCGTCGCTACAACATCGAAAACCCGTACGAAAAGCTCAAGGAACTGACACGCGGCAAGGGCATCAGCCCAGAAGCGCTGCAAACCTTCATCGACGGGCTGGAAATGCCTGAAGCCGCCAAGGCCGAGCTGAAAAAGCTCACCCCGGCCAGCTACATCGGCAATGCCGTGGCCCAAGCCAAACGCATCTGATCGATGGCAAGACCTTGACGCCCGGCAGCGCCGGGCGTTTTTATTCCCGTATGAAAAGTGCATTTTTTCAATAGGTTACACATGAATCCTGATATTCCTCTTCAACTTCTGGGTGGCATCAGCGCACGGGAATTCCTGCGTGACTACTGGCAGAAAAAGCCCCTGCTGATCCGTCAGGCCATGCCTGACTTCGAAAGCCCGATCGACGCCAACGAACTGGCCGGCCTGGCCCTGGAAGAGGAAGTCGAATCGCGCCTGGTGCTCGAGCATGGTGCCCATCCCTGGGAAATGCGCCGCGGCCCCTTCGCCGAAGACGAGTTCAGCAAGCTGCCGGAACGCGACTGGACCCTGCTGGTCCAGGCCGTCGACCAGTTCGTACCGGAAGTCGCCGAGCTGCTGGAGAACTTCCGCTTCCTGCCGAGCTGGCGCATCGACGACGTGATGATCAGCTTTGCCGCGCCTGGCGGCAGCGTTGGTCCGCACTTCGACAACTACGACGTGTTCCTGCTGCAGGGTCACGGCAAGCGCAACTGGAAAATCGGCCAGATGTGCAACTCCGAGAGCCCGCTGCTGCAACACGCCGACCTGCGCATCCTGGCGGACTTCGAAGAATCCGCCGAATGGGTCCTGGAACCCGGCGACATGCTTTACCTGCCGCCGCGCCTGGCCCACTACGGTGTCGCGGTAGACGACTGCCTGACCTACTCGGTGGGCTTCCGCGCCCCGAGCGCCGCTGAAGTCCTGACCCACTTCACCGACTTCCTCAGCCAGTACCTGCCGGACGAAGAGCGCTACACCGACGCCGACGCCCAGCCGGCCAGCGACCCGCACCAGATCCAGCACGATGCCCTCGACCGCCTCAAGGGACTGCTGGCCGAGCACATGAGCGACGAGCGCATGCTGCTGACCTGGTTCGGCCAGTTCATGACCGAGCCGCGCTACCCGGAACTGGTGACGGGCGCCGAACTGGAAGAAGAGGATCTGCTCGGCAGCCTCGAACAGGGCGCGGTGCTGATCCGCAACCCGAGCGCGCGCCTGGCCTGGTCCGAAGTCGATGACGACCTGCTGCTGTTCGCCAGCGGCCAGAGCCGTTACCTGCCGGGCAAACTGCGGGAACTGCTGAAGATGATCTGCGCCGCCGACGCGCTGCACATCGACAACCTGGGTCCATGGCTGGCCGATGACGATGGCCGTGACCTGCTGTGCGAACTGGTCAAGCAAGGAAGCCTGGGATTTGCCGATGAATAAGATTCACGTACGTGTCGCAGACTGGCAAAAGGATAACGCCGAGATCCGGCGCATTCGTGAAGCGGTGTTCATCATCGAGCAGTCCGTCCCGCCCGAACTGGAATGGGATGCCGACGACGACAGCGCCGTGCATTTCCTCGCGCTCGAAGGCGACTTTCCGGTCGGCACGGCACGCTTGCTGCCCGACGGACAGGTCGGCCGGGTATCGGTGCTCAAGGACTGGCGTGGCCTGAAGGTCGGCGATGCACTGATGCAAGCGGTGATCGGCGAAGCCGAAAAGCGCGGCCTCAAGCAACTGGTGCTCAGCGCCCAGGTACAGGCCACGGCTTTTTACGAGCGCCTGGGCTTCCGCATCGTCAGCGAGGAGTTCCTGGAAGCCGGCATCCCTCACGTCGACATGGTTCGCGACAGCATCTGACCCCCGGACCGCGCTCGCTGCCCTGCCGGGCAACCCAAACGCCCCGCCCTCCCGAATCCAGCAAGCTAAGCTGGCTCCAGGAAGGCGGGGCGTTTTGCCATCGGCGATTCAACTTGCCCCACCCAGGGCCGACAAACTGTCAAACTCAAGGCTTTCATCCCCCAGCGGAGATAACGGACATGTCCCTACGCACCCTGCTCACGACACTGCTGCTGGCTGCCAGCTTTACCGCCACTGCGGCGACGGAGATCGTGCCCCTGAACAATCGCACCAGCGCCGACCTGTTGCCGATCGCGCAGAACTTTCTCGGCAAGGACGGCCAGGTCAGCGCCTATGGCAATCAACTGATCGTCAAGGCCGAACCGGAAAAAATCGAGGAGTTGCGCGCTTTCATCGCCCAGCTGGATACCGCCGCAAAACGCCTGCTGATCACGGTCGACACCAACGAAAACAATACGCAGAACAATCAGGGCTATTCGACGAACGGCGCGCCGCAGACCCGCATCATCACTCGCAGCACCGCCAGCCGGGACGGCGGGATACAGCAGATCCAGGCCAGCGAAGGCATTCCTGCGCTGATCCAGGTCGGCCAGAGCGTGCCGCTGACCACGACCCAGACCGATCCTTACGGCCGCCTGCAGAATCAGACCCAGTATCGCAACGTCACCCAAGGCTTTTATGTCACCGCCAGCGTCACCGGCGAAACCGTTCATCTGAGCATCAGCACAAATCGTGACCGCATGAGCCAGGAACGTCCCGATGTAGTGAACGTACAAAGTACCGACACAACTGTCAGCGGTCGCCTCGGAGAGTGGATCACCCTGGCCGGTGTCAACCGCCAGAACCAGGCCGACAAACAGGCTCTAACCCGCAGCTACTCGACTCAGGGCCGGGACGACATGACTTTGCGGGTGAAAGTCGACACCCTGGACTAAAGCACCGAAAACTGACTGATTAGTCGTATTAGACCAAAGATGTAGTGATAGAAAAAAAGCACTACAAAACGTTTGACGAGCCAAAAAACCGAAGGCATGATGGCCTCGCTCCCGCTAATCAGGGGCCCTGGCAAGGGCCTTCGGATCGCCGCTCTAACCTACCCACCTGAGCCGATTCGTGTCTGTACCGCCCACAAGGTGTGTTTGACGAGATTGCGACTGGAACGAGGTTGTCCCGAGGGACGGAAGCTAATTAGGTAGACCGGCAACACCCTGCTTGATCGCATGAAGGCCCACGACGCCCGCATGTGCTCGACAGCCAGCCCTTACCTGCTCACTTCTCCCCTTGAGCCCATCGTTCAACCGTCGCCATCCGCGTCGAACCCGACTTGACCGCCTAAGCTTCTGGTCAGCGAGCAGCCAACTACGCACCTTCAACCCTGCGTATCTGGCGAGTCGGAATTTTCCGCCCAAGAACGACTTTTCACACAAGACGCGACGAGGTTTATCTCCATGGCACTGACACGCGAACAGCAAATTGCAGCCCTTGAAAAAGACTGGGCTGAAAACCCGCGCTGGAAAGGCGTGACTCGCACTTACTCCGCTGCCGACGTTGTCCGTCTGCGTGGCTCGGTCCAGCCTGAGCACACCCTGGCACGCATGGGCGCCGAGAAGCTCTGGAACCTGGTGACCCAGGGTGCCAAACCGTCCTTCCGTCCTGAGAAAGATTTCGTCAACTGCATGGGCGCCCTGACCGGCGGCCAGGCCGTACAGCAAGTCAAAGCCGGCATCCAGGCGATCTACCTGTCGGGCTGGCAGGTTGCCGCGGACAACAACTCCGCCGAATCGATGTACCCGGATCAGTCGCTGTACCCGGTCGACTCCGTTCCGACCGTGGTCAAGCGCATCAACAACTCGTTCCGTCGTGCCGACCAGATCCAGTGGAAAGCCGGCAAGAACCCGGGCGACGAAGGCTACATCGACTACTTCGCGCCAATCGTGGCTGACGCCGAAGCCGGTTTCGGCGGCGTACTGAATGCTTACGAGCTGATGAAGAGCATGATCGAGGCTGGCGCCGCCGGCGTTCACTTCGAAGACCAGCTGGCTTCCGTGAAGAAATGCGGCCACATGGGCGGCAAGGTACTGGTTCCGACCCAGGAAGCCGTACAGAAGCTGACCGCTGCCCGACTGGCGGCCGACGTGGCTGGCGTACCGACCATCATCCTGGCCCGTACCGACGCCAACGCCGCCGACCTGCTGACCTCCGACTGCGACCCGTACGACCAGCCGTTCGTGACCGGCACCCGCACCCAGGAAGGCTTCTATAAAGTGAAAGCCGGCCTGGACCAGGCGATCGCCCGCGGCCTGGCCTACGCGCCGTACGCCGACCTGATCTGGTGCGAAACCGCCAAGCCGGACCTGGAAGAGGCCCGCCGCTTCGCCGAAGCGATCAAGAAGGAATACCCGGACCAGATCCTGTCGTACAACTGCTCGCCTTCCTTCAACTGGAAGAAGAACCTGGACGACGCGACCATCGCCAAGTTCCAGCGCGAACTGTCCGCCATGGGCTACAAGCACCAGTTCATCACCCTGGCCGGCATCCACAACATGTGGCACAGCATGTTCAACCTGGCGCACGACTACGCCCGCAACGACATGACCGCCTACGTGAAACTGCAGGAGCAGGAATTCGCCGACGCCGCCAAGGGCTACACCTTCGTGGCTCACCAGCAGGAAGTGGGCACCGGCTACTTCGACGACATGACCACCGTGATCCAGGGCGGTTCGTCGTCGGTAACCGCACTGACCGGCTCCACCGAAGAAGAACAGTTCCACTGATTCGGCTTCGCAGCGAAAAACGGCCACCGCAGACCCGGTAAAAGCTAACTGCAGTGCCGCACATCTGACGCCCCGACTGGTTCGGGGCGTTTTTTTTGCGTGAAGCCTTGTGCCGACCCAAGCCGCCTCCACCCAGCCGTGTCGCGAAAAACCGCACAACCGTCCAGGCCAGGTGCTGTACGCAATGGCCTCATGCCAGCCATGGGCAATCAGGCAAAACATTGACCCAGAGCGGTATGCGCGGAAGAAAAAGCGGGTAAAAGGGGCTCGCTCGCAACTTGCAGTAACACGGATATAAAAGACAACTTAGCGAAGCGCCATGGAAGGTATTGTTTATAGATCGCCGCTAAACAATATTGATTATCATTTAGATGGAGAAATATTCGTTACAGCCCTGACAAAACATAATTAACGAAACTCCCGCTAATGCCCGCAGGGCGTGGCTTACGGGGCCTGCGAGGGGCGCTATGTCCTTATTCCACTAAATAATTTCGCTATAGAAAATTTACTTGCCCGGTGTTTAGCCATAAAATCACGCCGATTGATTGCACTGCGACATATCGTCACTGCTTTGTTTCTTTATCAAGCTCAGAGACCTTTGCTCTCTGTTAAGGATTACCAGCATGCCCGAAGCGACAGGACTCATGGCCCACAACTGGGGCTTTGCCATTTTCCTTCTGGGTGTAGGCGGCCTCTGCGCCTTCATGCTCGGCCTCTCCAGCCTCCTCGGGTCAAAAGCCTGGGGCCGCAGCAAAAACGAACCGTTCGAGTCCGGCATGCTACCCACCGGTGGCGCCCGCTTGCGGCTCTCAGCCAAATTCTATCTGGTCGCGATGCTCTTCGTGATCTTCGATATCGAAGCCCTCTTTCTCTTTGCCTGGTCTGTGTCCGTCCGCGAAAGCGGCTGGACCGGATTCGTCGAAGCTCTCGTTTTCATAGCAATTCTGTTGGCAGGTCTTGTCTACCTTTGGCGGGTGGGGGCTCTTGATTGGGCTCCGGAAGGTCGTCGTAAGCGGCAGGCGAAGCTAAAACAATGAGGCTTTGGCGATGCAATACAATCTCACCCGGATCGACCCTGATGCTCCTAACGAGCAATACCCGATCGGCGAACGGGAAACCGTTTCCGATCCGTTAGAGGATCAAGTCCACAAAAACATCTTCATGGGCAAGCTGGAAGACGTGCTGAGCGGCGCGGTCAACTGGGGGCGCAAGAATTCCCTGTGGCCGTACAACTTCGGTCTGTCCTGCTGCTACGTGGAAATGACCACCGCCTTCACGGCGCCCCACGACATCGCGCGCTTCGGCGCCGAAGTTATCCGGGCATCACCGCGCCAGGCGGATTTCATGGTTATTGCCGGAACCTGCTTCATCAAGATGGCGCCGATCATTCAGCGTCTCTACGAGCAAATGCTCGAGCCGAAGTGGGTTATCTCCATGGGTTCGTGCGCCAACTCCGGTGGCATGTACGACATCTATTCCGTCGTTCAGGGGGTGGACAAGTTCCTGCCCGTGGACGTCTACGTACCTGGCTGCCCGCCCCGCCCTGAAGCTTTTCTGCAAGGCCTGATGCTCTTGCAGGAGTCGATTGGCCAGGAGCGTCGCCCACTTTCCTGGGTCGTCGGCGACCAAGGCGTGTATCGCGCCGAGATGCCGGCACAAAAGGATGTGCGCCGCGAACAGCGTATTCAGGTAACCAACCTGCGCAGCCCTGACGAAGTCTGATCCAGACCGTTTCTTAGCAAAGAACGAAAAACTGGCTTCATTCTTTACGTTGACCGAAAGCGATAAAAAACCATGACTACAGGCAGTGCTCTGTACATCCCGCCTTATAAGGCAGACGACCAGGATGTGGTCGTCGAACTCAATAACCGTTTTGGCCCCGAGGCGTTCACCGCCCAGGCGACCCGCACCGGCATGCCGGTGTTGTGGGTTACCCGCGCCAAACTCGTCGAAGTCCTGACCTTCCTGCGCAACCTGCCCAAGCCGTACGTCATGCTCTATGACCTGCACGGCGTGGACGAGCGCCTGCGCACCAAGCGTCACGGGCTGCCAGGCGCCGATTTCAGCGTGTTCTACCACCTGCTGTCGATCGAGCGTAATAGTGACGTAATGATCAAGGTCGCCTTGTCCGAGAGCGACCTCAGCTTGCCGACCGTGACCGGTATCTGGCCGAACGCCAACTGGTACGAGCGTGAAGTCTGGGACATGTTCGGCATCGACTTCGCCGGCCACCCTCACCTGTCGCGTATCATGATGCCGCCGACCTGGGAAGGTCATCCGCTGCGCAAGGACTTCCCCGCCCGCGCCACCGAATTCGATCCGTTCAGCCTGAACCTGGCCAAGCAACAGTTGGAAGAAGAAGCCGCGCGCTTCCGTCCGGAAGACTGGGGCATGAAGCGTTCCGGCGCCAACGAGGACTACATGTTCCTCAACCTGGGCCCGAACCACCCTTCGGCCCACGGTGCCTTCCGCATCATCCTGCAACTGGACGGCGAAGAGATCGTCGACTGCGTTCCGGACATCGGCTACCACCACCGTGGCGCCGAGAAAATGGCCGAGCGTCAGTCCTGGCACAGCTTCATTCCGTACACCGACCGGATCGACTACCTCGGCGGCGTGATGAACAACCTGCCGTACGTGCTCTCGGTCGAGAAGCTGGCCGGGATCAAGGTGCCGGAGAAGGTCGACGTCATCCGCATCATGATGGCCGAGTTCTTCCGCATCACCAGCCACCTGCTGTTCCTGGGAACCTACATCCAGGACGTCGGCGCCATGACCCCGGTGTTCTTCACCTTCACCGACCGTCAGCGCGCCTACACCGTGATCGAAGCCATCACCGGCTTCCGCCTGCACCCGGCCTGGTACCGCATCGGCGGGGTCGCCCACGACCTGCCGCGCGGCTGGGAAAAGCTGGTGAAGGACTTCGTCGACTGGTTGCCCAAGCGTCTCGACGAATACACCAAGGCGGCTCTGCAGAACAGCATCCTCAAGGGTCGTACCATCGGCGTCGCTGCCTACAACACCAAGGAAGCCCTGGAATGGGGCGTCACCGGTGCCGGCCTGCGCTCCACCGGCTGCGACTTCGACCTGCGCAAGGCGCGCCCGTATTCCGGCTACGAGAACTTCGAGTTCGAAGTACCGTTGGCCGCCAACGGCGATGCCTATGACCGCTGCATGGTCCGCGTCGAAGAAATGCGCCAGAGCATCAGGATCATCGACCAGTGCCTGCGCAACATGCCGGAAGGCCCGTACAAGGCGGATCATCCGCTGACCACGCCGCCGCCCAAAGAGCGCACGCTGCAGCACATCGAAACCCTGATCACGCACTTCCTGCAGGTTTCGTGGGGCCCGGTCATGCCGGCCAACGAATCCTTCCAGATGATCGAAGCGACCAAGGGCATCAACAGTTATTACCTGACGAGCGATGGCGGCACCATGAGCTACCGCACCCGGATCCGTACCCCAAGCTACGCTCACCTGCAGCAGATCCCTTCGGTGATCCGCGGCAGCATGGTCGCGGACTTGATCGCGTACCTGGGTAGTATCGACTTCGTTATGGCCGACGTGGACCGCTAAGCATGAACAGCACGCTTATCCAGACAGACCGTTTCGCCCTGAGCGAAACCGAGCGCTCGGCCATCGAGCACGAGCTGCATCACTACGAAGACCCGCGCGCGGCGTCTATCGAAGCCCTGAAGATCGTCCAGAAGGAACGTGGCTGGGTGCCTGACGGCGCGCTCTACGCCATCGGCGAGATCCTCGGCATCCCGGCCAGCGACGTAGAAGGCGTGGCGACGTTCTACAGCCAGATCTTCCGTCAACCGGTCGGCCGCCACATCATCCGCGTCTGCGACAGCATGGTCTGCTACATCGGTGGCCATGAATCCGTGGTCAGCCAGATCCAGAGCGAACTGGGCATCGGCCTCGGCCAGACCACCGCCGACGGCCGCTTCACCCTGCTGCCGGTATGCTGCCTGGGCAACTGCGACAAGGCCCCGGCGCTGATGATCGACGACGACACTTTCGGCGACGTGCAGCCTGCTGGCGTGGCCAAACTGTTGGAGGGCTACGTATGACCCTGACATCCTTCGGCCCTGCCAACCGCATCCAGCGCAGCCCGGAAACCCATCCGCTGACCTGGCGCCTGCGTGACGACGGCGAGCCGGTCTGGCTCGACGAGTACCAGGCCAAGAACGGCTACGCCGCTGCGCGCAAAGCGTTCGCCGACCTGTCCCAGGACGATATCGTGCAGACCGTCAAGGACGCCGGCCTCAAAGGCCGCGGCGGCGCGGGCTTCCCCACGGGCGTGAAGTGGGGCCTGATGCCCAAGGACGAGTCCCTGAACATCCGCTACCTGTTGTGCAACGCGGATGAGATGGAACCCAATACCTGGAAGGACCGCATGCTGATGGAGCAACTGCCCCATCTGCTGATCGAAGGCATGCTGATCAGCGCCCGTGCGCTGAAAACCTACCGGGGCTACATCTTCCTGCGCGGCGAATACACCACCGCCGCCAAGCACCTCAACCGTGCCGTGGAAGAAGCCAAGGCCGCGGGCCTGTTGGGCAAGAACATCCTGGGCTCGGGCTTCGACTTCGAACTGTTCGTGCACACCGGCGCCGGGCGTTACATCTGCGGTGAAGAAACCGCGCTGATCAACTCCCTCGAAGGCCGCCGCGCCAACCCGCGTTCCAAGCCGCCCTTCCCTGCCGCCGTCGGCGTATGGGGCAAGCCGACCTGCGTGAACAACGTCGAGACCCTGTGCAACGTGCCGGCGATCATCGGCGACGGCGTGGACTGGTACAAATCCCTCGCTCGCGAAGGCAGCGAAGACCACGGCACCAAGCTGATGGGCTTCTCCGGCAAAGTGAAGAACCCCGGCCTGTGGGAACTGCCATTCGGCGTGACCGCGCGCGAGCTGTTCGAAGATTACGCCGGTGGCATGCGCGACGGCTTCAAGCTCAAGTGCTGGCAGCCTGGCGGCGCCGGCACCGGCTTCCTGTTGCCCGAACACCTGGATGCCCAGATGTACGCCGGCGGCATCGCCAAGGTAGGCACCCGGATGGGTACCGGCCTGGCCATGGCGGTGGACGACAGCATCAACATGGTGTCCTTGCTGCGCAACATGGAAGAGTTCTTCGCCCGCGAGTCCTGCGGCTTCTGCACCCCTTGCCGCGACGGCCTGCCGTGGAGCGTCAAGCTGCTGCGCGCCCTCGAGAAGGGCCAGGGCCAGGCCGGCGATATCGAGACCCTGCTGGGTCTGGTCGGCTTCCTCGGCCCAGGCAAGACCTTCTGTGCTCACGCACCGGGTGCCGTGGAGCCATTGGGCAGCGCCATCAAGTATTTCCGCCCAGAGTTCGAGGCCGGTATCGCAGCCACCAGCGCTGCCGCCGTCCCGCCCCTGGCCCGGCCGATCGTAGTCGGCGCGTAAACGTATCGAGCGAGGGTGGTCCGTGCCGCCCTCGTATCGCCCGAAGACGCCTAAACGCGCCGGGCGAGCACCAAGATTCCATTAGCCACGCCCGCTGACACCGGGCCAACGAAGAACTTTGAACCATGGCCACTATCCACGTAGACGGCAAAGCGCTCGAAGTCGATGGGGCGGACAACCTGTTACAGGCATGTCTGTCACTAGGCCTCGACATCCCTTATTTCTGCTGGCACCCCGCTCTCGGTAGCGTCGGTGCCTGTCGCCAGTGCGCGGTCAAGCAGTACACCGACGAGAACGACACCCGCGGTCGCATCGTCATGTCCTGCATGACTCCCGCCACCGACAACACCTGGATTTCCATCGACGACGAAGAGTCCAAGGCCTTCCGCGCCAGCGTCGTCGAATGGCTGATGACCAACCACCCGCACGACTGCCCGGTCTGCGAGGAAGGCGGTCATTGCCACCTGCAAGACATGACGGTGATGACCGGCCACAACGAGCGCCGTTATCGCTTCACCAAGCGCACCCACCAGAACCAGGACCTCGGCCCGTTCATCGCCCACGAGATGAACCGCTGCATCGCCTGCTACCGCTGCGTGCGCTTCTACAAGGACTACGCCGGCGGCACCGACCTCGGCGTGTTCGGCGCCCACGACAACGTGTACTTCGGTCGCGTTGAAGACGGCACCCTGGAAAGCGAATTCTCCGGCAACCTCACCGAGGTCTGCCCGACCGGTGTGTTCACCGACAAGACGCACTCCGAGCGCTACAACCGCAAGTGGGACATGCAGTTCTCGCCGAGCATCTGCCATGGCTGCTCCAGCGGTTGCAACATCTCCCCGGGCGAGCGCTACGGCGAACTGCGGCGCATCGAGAACCGCTACAACGGTTCGGTGAACCAGTACTTCCTGTGCGACCGTGGCCGCTTCGGCTACGGCTACGTCAACCGCGAAGACCGCCCACGCCAGCCACTGCTGAACGATGGCACCAAGCTGAGCCTGGACCAGGCGCTGGACAAGGCCGCCGACCTGCTGCGCGGTCGCAACATCGTCGGGATCGGCTCGCCGCGCGCCAGCCTGGAAAGCAACTACGCCCTGCGCGAGCTGGTCGGCGCCGAGCATTTCTACTCCGGTATCGAAGCCTCCGAGCTGGAGCGCATCCGCCTGGTGCTGCAAGTGCTCAAGGACAGCCCGCTCCCCGTGCCGACCATGCGTGAGATCGAAGATCACGACGCCGTGTTCGTCCTCGGCGAAGACCTGACCCAGACCGCCGCCCGCATGGCCCTGGCCCTGCGCCAGTCGGTCAAGGGCAAGGCCGAGGATATGGCCGAAGCCATGCGCGTCCAGCCCTGGCTCGACGCCGCGGTGAAAAACATCGGCCAGCACGCGCTGAACCCGCTGTTCATCGCCAGCCTGGCCGAAACCAAGCTCGACGACGTTGCCGAGGAGTGTGTACACGCCGCTCCCGATGACCTGGCGCGCATCGGCTTCGCCGTGGCCCATGCCCTGGACGCCAGCGCTCCGGCCGTCGAAGGCCTGGACGCCGAAGCCCTGGAGCTGGCCAAGCGCATCGCCGACGCCCTGCTCGCCGCCAAGCGCCCACTGATCATCGCCGGCACCTCCCTGGGTTCCAAGGCGCTGATCGAAGCCGCGGCCAACATCGCCAAGGCCCTGAAGCTGCGCGAGAAGAACGGTTCCATCAGCCTGATCGTGCCCGAGGCCAACAGCCTGGGCCTGGCCATGCTCGGTGGCGAATCGGTGGACGCCGCGCTGCAAGCGGTCATCGACGGCCGTGCCGACGCCATCGTCGTGCTGGAAAACGATCTGTACACCCGCACCGACGCTGCCAAGGTCGATGCCGCGCTGAACGCCGCGAAAGTGCTGATCGTCGCCGACCATCAGAAGACCGCCACCAGCGACCGCGCGCACCTGGTCCTGCCAGCGGCCAGCTTCGCCGAAGGCGACGGCACCCTGGTCAGCCAGGAAGGCCGCGCCCAGCGTTTCTTCCAAGTGTTCGATCCGACCTACCTGGATGCCAGCATCCTGGTACGCGAAGGCTGGCGCTGGCTGCATGCCCTGCGCGCCACCCTGCTGAACAAGCCGGTGGACTGGACCCAACTGGACCACGTGACCGCCGCCTGCGCCCAGAGCACCCCGCAACTGGCGCGTATCGTCGACGCCGCGCCATCGGCCTCGTTCCGCATCAAGGGCCTGAAGCTGGCTCGCGAACCGCTGCGTTACAGCGGCCGTACCGCCATGCGCGCCGACATCAGCGTGCACGAACCGCGTACCCCGCAAGACAAGGACACCGCGTTCGCCTTCTCCATGGAAGGTTACTCGGGCTCCGCCGAACCGCGTTCCCAGGTGCCGTTCGCCTGGTCGCCGGGCTGGAACTCGCCGCAAGCCTGGAACAAGTTCCAGGACGAAGTCGGTGGTCACCTGCGTGCCGGCGATCCGGGCACCCGCCTGATCGAAAGCCAGGGCGACAGCCTCGGCTGGTTCGCCAGCGTGCCGCGCGCCTTCTCCCCAGCCCAGGGCACCTGGCAGGCGGTGCCGTTCTATCACCTGTTCGGCAGCGAGGAGAACTCCTCGAAAGCCGCTCCGGTCCAGGAACGCATCCCGGCCGCCTACGTTTCCCTGGCCAAGTCCGAGGCCGATCGCCTGGGCGTCAACGATGGCGCGCTGCTGGCCCTGAACGTGGCCGGCCAGACCCTGCGCCTGCCGCTGCGCATCAACGAGGAACTGGGCGCTGGCCTGGTGGCGTTGCCGGCTGGCCTGGCAGGCATTCCGCCGGCGATCTTTGGCAAATCCGTTGACGGTCTGCAGGAGGCAGCGCAATGACCTGGTTCACCCCTGAAGTGATCGATGTGATCCTGGCGGTCGTCAAGGCGCTGGTCATCATGCTGGCCGTGGTGATCGCCGGCGCCCTGCTCAGCTTTATCGAGCGGCGCCTGCTGGGCTGGTGGCAGGACCGTTACGGTCCGAACCGCGTGGGCCCGTTCGGCATGTTCCAGATCGCTGCCGACATGCTGAAAATGTTCTTCAAGGAAGACTGGACCCCACCGTTCGCCGACAAGGTGATCTTCACTCTGGCGCCGGTCGTGGCCATGAGCGCCTTGCTGATCGCCTTCGCGATCATCCCGATCACCCCGACCTGGGGCGTGGCGGACCTGAACATCGGCCTGCTGTTCTTCTTCGCCATGGCGGGCCTGTCGGTCTACGCGGTGCTGTTCGCCGGCTGGTCGAGCAACAACAAGTTCGCCCTGCTCGGCAGCCTGCGGGCCTCGGCCCAGACCGTGTCCTATGAAGTGTTCATGGGCCTGGCGCTGATGGGCATCGTGGCTCAGGTCGGCTCGTTCAACATGCGCGACATCGTCGACTACCAGGCGCAGAACCTGTGGTTCATCATTCCGCAGTTCTTCGGCTTCTGTACCTTCTTCATCGCTGGCGTGGCCGTGACTCACCGTCACCCGTTCGACCAGCCGGAAGCGGAACAGGAACTGGCCGACGGTTACCACATTGAATACGCCGGCATGAAATGGGGCATGTTCTTCGTCGGCGAGTACATCGGCATCATCCTGATCTCGGCATTGCTGGTCACCCTGTTCTTCGGTGGCTGGCACGGTCCGTTCGGCATCCTGCCGCAACTGTCCTTCGTCTGGTTCGCCCTGAAGACCGCGTTCTTCATCATGCTGTTCATCCTGCTGCGCGCTTCCATCCCGCGTCCGCGTTATGACCAGGTGATGGACTTCAGCTGGAAATTCTGCCTGCCGCTGACCCTGATCAATTTGCTGGTGACTGCTGCGCTTGTGTTGTTGAACACGCCAGCAGGCGCGGTTCAGTGAGGATTTGACCCATGTTCAAATATATTGGCGACATCGTTAAGGGTACTGGTACCCAACTGCGCAGCCTGGTCATGGTCTTCGGCCATGGCTTCCGCAAGCGCGACACCCTGCAATACCCGGAACAGCCGGTCTATCTGCCGCCACGCTACCGTGGTCGCATCGTGCTGACCCGCGACCCCGACGGCGAAGAGCGTTGCGTAGCCTGCAACCTGTGCGCCGTGGCCTGTCCGGTAGGTTGCATCTCGCTGCAGAAAGCCGAGACCGAAGACGGTCGCTGGTACCCGGACTTCTTCCGCATCAACTTCTCGCGTTGCATCTTCTGCGGCCTCTGCGAGGAAGCCTGCCCGACCACCGCGATCCAGCTGACGCCGGATTTCGAGATGGCCGAGTTCAAACGTCAGGACCTGGTTTACGAGAAAGAAGATCTGCTGATCTCCGGCCCCGGAAAGAACCCTGATTACAACTTCTATCGTGTTGCAGGTATGGCCATCGCCGGCAAGCCCAAGGGCGCCGCGCAGAACGAAGCCGAGCCGATCAACGTGAAGAGCTTGCTGCCTTAAGGAAGAAAGATGGAATTCGCTTTCTATTTCGCGTCAGGTGTCGCCGTTGTCTCCACGCTGCGCGTGGTGACCAACACCAACCCTGTGCACGCCCTGCTCTACCTGATCATTTCGCTGATCGCCGTGGCGATGACGTTCTTCAGCCTCGGCGCGCCGTTCGCCGGCGTGCTGGAAGTGATCGCCTATGCCGGCGCCATCATGGTGCTGTTCGTGTTCGTGGTGATGATGCTGAACCTGGGGCCCGCCTCGGTTCAGCAGGAACGCATCTGGCTCAAACCGGGCATCTGGGTCGGGCCGGTGATTCTCGCCGCCCTGCTGCTGGTCGAACTGCTGTACGTGCTGTTCAGCCACCAGAGCGGTGTCGGTATCGGTCAAACCACCGTGGACGCCAAGGCCGTGGGCATCAGCCTGTTCGGACCTTACCTGCTGGTGGTCGAACTCGCCTCGATGCTGCTGCTCGCCGCAGCCGTCACGGCGTTCCACCTGGGCCGCAACGAGGCGAAGGAGTAACTCTATGCCTGCTATCCCCCTGGAACATGGCCTGGCTGTCGCCGGCATCCTGTTCTGCCTCGGTCTGGTCGGCCTGATGGTCCGCCGCAACATTCTCTTCGTATTGATGAGCCTGGAAGTGATGATGAACGCCTCGGCACTGGCGTTCATCGTCGCAGGCGCCCGCTGGGCGCAGCCGGATGGACAAGTCATGTTCATCCTGGTGATCAGCCTCGCAGCCGCCGAGGCCAGTATCGGCCTGGCGATCCTGCTGCAGCTGTATCGCCGCTTCCACACTCTCGATATCGACGCTGCCAGCGAGATGCGCGGATGAACCTTCTCTATCTGACTTTCGTGTTCCCCCTGATCGGTTTCCTGCTGTTGTCGTTCTCCCGTGGACGCTTCTCGGAAAACCTCTCTGCCCTGATCGGCGTCGGCTCCATCGGCTTGTCGGCGATTGTCGCGGCCTATGTGATCTGGCAATTCAACGTCGCCCCGCCCGAGGGTGGCCATGTCACCCAGGTGCTGTGGCAATGGATCGCCGTGGGCGACTTCAAGCCGACCTTCGCCCTGTACCTGGACGGCCTGTCCGTGACCATGCTCGGCGTGGTGGTGGGCGTGGGCTTCCTGATCCACCTGTTCGCGTCCTGGTACATGCGGGGTGAAGACGGCTACTCGCGCTTCTTCTCCTACACCAACCTGTTCATCGCCAGCATGCTGTTCCTGGTCCTGGGCGACGACCTGCTGTTCCTGTACTTCGGCTGGGAAGGCGTGGGCCTGTGCTCGTACCTGCTGATCGGTTTCTACTACAGCAACCGCAACAACGGTAACGCGGCACTCAAGGCGTTCATCGTGACCCGGATCGGCGACGTGTTCATGGCCATCGGCCTGTTCATCCTGTTCCAGCAGCTGGGCACCCTGAACATCCAGCAACTGCTGGTCCTGGCACCGCAGAAGTTCCAGGCTGGCGACTTCTGGATCACCCTGGCGACCCTGATGCTGCTCGGTGGCGCGGTCGGTAAATCCGCCCAGCTGCCGTTGCAGACCTGGCTGGCGGACGCGATGGCCGGCCCTACCCCGGTTTCGGCACTGATCCACGCCGCGACCATGGTGACCGCCGGTGTCTACCTGATCGCCCGTACCCACGGCCTGTTCACCCTGGCGCCGGACATCCTGCACCTGGTGGGCGTGGTCGGTGGCGTGACCCTGGTGCTGGCCGGCTTCGCCGCGCTGGTGCAGACCGATATCAAGCGTATCCTCGCCTACTCGACCATGAGCCAGATCGGCTACATGTTCCTGGCCCTGGGCGTTGGCGCCTGGGACGGCGCGATCTTCCACCTGATGACCCACGCCTTCTTCAAGGCCCTGCTGTTCCTTGCCTCCGGTGCGGTGATCGTCGCCTGCCACCACGAGCAGAACATCTTCAAGATGGGCGGCCTGTGGAAGAAGCTGCCGCTGGCCTACGCCAGCTTCATCGTCGGCGGCGCGGCCCTGGCGGCCCTGCCCCTGGTCACCGCCGGCTTCTACTCCAAGGACGAGATCCTCTGGGAAGCCTTTGCCAGCGGTAACGAAGGTCTGCTGTATGCCGGTCTGGTGGGGGCCTTCATGACCTCGCTGTACACCTTCCGCCTGATCTTCATCACCTTCCACGGCGAAGCGAAGACCGAAGCCCATGCCGGCCATGGCATCAGCCACTGGCTGCCGCTGTCGGTGCTGATCATCCTGTCGACCGCCATCGGCGCGATGATCACCCCGCCGCTGCACGGCGTGCTGCCGCAAAGCGTCGGCCATGCCGGCGGCGAAGCCAAGCACAGCCTGGAAATCGCCTCGGGCGCCATCGCCATCGCCGGTATCCTGCTGGCCGCGCTGCTGTTCCTCGGCAAGCGCCGCTTCGTCAGCGCCGTCGCCAACAGCGGTATCGGCCGCGTCCTCTCGGCCTGGTGGTTCGCTGCCTGGGGCTTCGACTGGATCTACGACAAACTGTTCGTCAAGCCATATCTGGCGATCAGCCATGTACTGCGCAAAGACCCGCTCGACCAGACCATCGGTCTGATCCCGCGCCTGGCCAAAGGGGGCCACAACTCCCTGAGCCGTACGGAAACCGGTCAACTGCGTTGGTACGCCGCCTCGATGGCTGCGGGTGCCGTGCTGGTTATCGGCGCCGTCGTGCTGGTAGCGGTCTGATATGAACCTTGCGAACTTGCGAAAGGAATTGAGCCCGTCATGATTCTGCCTTGGCTAATCCTGATCCCCTTCATCGGCGGCCTGCTGTGCTGGATGGGTGAGCGCTTCGGCGCCACCCTCCCCCGCTGGATTGCGCTGTTGACCATGTCCCTGGAACTCGCTCTCGGCCTCTGGCTGTGGGCCCATGGTGACTATTCATTCGCTCCGGCCCCCGGTGCCGATCCGACCTGGACCCTAGAGTTCAAGCACGTCTGGATCCAGCGCTTCGGCATCAACGTGCACCTGGCCCTCGATGGCCTGTCGCTGCTGATGATCCTGCTGACCGGCCTGCTGGGCGTGCTTTCGGTCCTCTGCTCGTGGAAAGAGATCCAGCGTCACGTGGGCTTCTTCCACCTGAACCTGATGTGGATCCTGGGCGGCGTCGTCGGCGTGTTCCTCGCCCTCGACCTGTTCATGTTCTTCTTCTTCTGGGAAATGATGCTGGTGCCGATGTACTTCCTCATCGCGCTCTGGGGTCACAGCTCCTCGGACGGCAAGAAGACCCGGATCTACGCAGCGACCAAGTTCTTCATCTTCACCCAGGCTTCCGGCCTGATCATGCTGGTGGCGATCCTCGGCCTGGTACTGGTCAACTTCAACAACACCGGCGTGATTACCTTCAACTACGCCGATCTGTTGAAGACCAAGATGTCGACCGCCACCGAATACGTGCTGATGCTGGGTTTCTTCATCGCGTTCGCGGTGAAGCTGCCGGTGGTGCCGTTCCACTCCTGGCTGCCTGACGCTCACGCCCAGGCACCGACCGCAGGCTCCGTGGACCTGGCGGGTATCCTGCTGAAGACTGCGGCCTACGGCCTGCTGCGCTTCGCCCTGCCGCTGTTCCCGAACGCCTCGGCCGAGTTCGCGCCGATCGCCATGACCCTGGGCCTGATCGGGATTTTCTACGGTGCCTTCCTGGCCTTCGCCCAGACCGACATCAAGCGCCTGATCGCCTTCTCCAGCGTTTCGCACATGGGCTTCGTGCTGATCGGTATCTACTCCGGCAGCCAGCAGGCCCTGCAAGGCGCGGTGATCCAGATGCTGGCCCACGGCCTGTCGGCGGCGGCGCTGTTTATCCTCAGCGGCCAGCTGTACGAACGCACCCACACCCGCGACATGCGTGAAATGGGCGGCCTGTGGTCGAAGATCGCCTACCTGCCGGCGATCAGCCTGTTCTTCGCCGCCGCATCCCTGGGCCTGCCGGGAACCGGCAACTTCGTCGGCGAGTTCCTGATCCTGATCGGTACCTTCGCCAGCGCTCCGTGGATCACCGCGATCGCCACCTCCGGCCTGGTATTCGGTTCGGTCTACTCGCTGATCATGATCCACCGTGCCTACTTCGGTCCGGCCAAGTCGGACGCGGTACTGCACGGCATGGATGCTCGCGAACTGATCATGGTGCTCGGCCTGGCAGCGCTGCTGGTGTACCTCGGCGTCTACCCGCAACCGTTCCTCGATACCTCTGCCGCTACGATGCATGGCGTGCAGCAATGGCTCGGCACCGCCTTCACTCAACTCGCTTCGGCCCGGTAAGAGCGCTATGGACTTTACGATTCAACACTTTATCGCGCTTGCGCCGCTGTTGATCACCAGCCTCACCATCGTTGTGGTGATGCTGGCGATCGCCTGGCGTCGCAACCATGCGCAAACCTTCCTGCTGTCGGTCGCCGGCCTGAACCTGGCATTGCTGTCGATCCTGCCGGCCTTGAAAGTCGCCCCCCTGGCGGTGACTCCACTGTTGCAGATCGACCAGTTCGCCTGCCTGTACATGGCGCTGATCCTGGTGGCCACCCTGGCCTGCGTCACCCTCGCCCATGCCTACCTGGGCGACGGCGGCACCGGCTACCCGGGCAACCGCGAAGAGCTGTACCTGCTGATCCTGATGGCCGCCGCCGGCGGCCTGGTGCTGGTCAGCGCGCAACACCTGGCCGGCTTGTTCATCGGCCTGGAGCTGCTCTCGGTACCGGTCTACGGCCTGGTGGCGTATGCCTTCTTCAACAAGCGCTCGCTGGAAGCCGGCATCAAGTACATGGTGCTGTCGGCCGCCGGCTCCGCGTTCCTGCTGTTCGGCATGGCCCTGCTCTACGCCGAAGCCGGCAGCCTGAGCTTCAACGGCATCGGCCAGGCCCTGGCCGCGACCGGCCTGCCTAGCCCGCTGGCCCAACTGGGCCTGGGCATGATGCTGATCGGCCTGGCCTTCAAGCTGTCGCTGGTGCCGTTCCACCTGTGGACCCCGGACGTCTACGAAGGCGCCCCGGCGCCGGTGGCGGCCTTCCTGGCCACCGCGAGCAAGGTGGCGGTGTTCGCGGTGATGGTGCGCCTGTTCCAGATCTCGCCAGTGGCCAGCAGCGGTGTCCTGAACACCGTGCTGACCGTGATCGCGATCGCCTCGATCCTGTTCGGTAACCTGCTGGCGCTGACCCAGAGCAACCTCAAGCGTCTGCTGGGTTACTCGTCCATCGCGCACTTCGGTTACCTGCTGATCGCCCTGGTGGCGAGCAAGGGCCTGGCGATGGAAGCCATCGGCGTCTACCTGGTCACCTACGTGATCACCAGCCTCGGCGCCTTCGGCGTGATCACCCTGATGTCCTCGCCTTACAAGGGCCGCGACGCGGACGCCCTGTACGAGTACCGCGGCCTGTTCTGGCGCCGTCCGTACCTGACCGCCGTACTGACCGTGATGATGCTGTCCCTGGCCGGTATTCCGCTGACCGCGGGCTTCATCGGCAAGTTCTACATCATCGCCACCGGTGTCGAAGCGCATCAGTGGTGGCTGGTCGGTTCCCTGGTCCTGGGCAGCGCCATCGGCGTGTTCTACTACCTGCGCGTGATGGTCACCCTGTACCTGATCGAGCCGAACCTGCGCCGCGTCGACGCCCAGCTGCACTGGGAACAGAAGGCGGGTGGCGTGATGCTGCTGGCCATCGCGGTCCTGGCGTTCTTCCTGGGCGTCTACCCACAACCGCTGCTGACCCTGGTCCAGCAATCCGGTCTGGCGGGCTGATCGCTCAAGCACCTTCCGCGGTAAAACAAACGGCGCCTTCGGGCGCCGTTTTGTTTGCCCGGGAAAAACCCATGCCCTCCCCTTCCACGTGAAAGGAATTGCCTTTCCCACGTTCAAGAAATGCCCTACGTCCGTCCCTGTGCCCGCCATCTAAGGTCATTAAAAGGCGACCAACGACCGGTTCGACGCCTTGATCTTTCAGTCAATCCCCCAGAATATATACGTAGGTAACGTACAGAGCATGGACGCCCTTTTTATCGAACTGCCCCCGTTCCAGCGCCATCGCCAGGGCCTCCTGGACGATGAGCTGTTTCACAGCCTGCAGCTGGAGTTGCTGAAGAACCCGCAGGCCGGCGACCTCATCGAAGGCACCGGCGGCTTGCGCAAGCTGCGCTTTGTCGATGAACGCCGGCACAAGGGCAAGCGCAGCGGGATCAGGGTGATTTATTACTGCTGGTGCGCGGGCGCTCAGTTCTGGCTCTTTACCCTTTACGCGAAGAACCAGCAGGACGACCTGGCACCGCACCAGAAGAAACTGCTCAAGCACCTGCTGAACCAGGAAATCGAGGCGAGGACCCAACATGAAACGTGACATCTTTTCCGAACTGGTCGAAGGTTTCGACGCCCTGGCCAAGGAGCGCGAGGGCAAAATCACACTGCGCACCCACAAGGTGAAGCTGAACGCCTTGCTGCCGATCACCGCCGAAGAAGTGCTGGCGGTGCGCGAACAACTGAACCTGTCCCGCTCGGTGTTTGCCATGTACCTGCGCACCAACACCCGGACCCTGGAAAACTGGGAACAAGGGCGCGCAAAACCCAACGCTCAGGCCACGACCCTGATCCGCCTGGTACAGCGCTTTCCCGATACTGTGGAGCGGCTGGCGACACTTGCCTGAAGGTCTGCGCCGGCCAGAAGATCGTTTTCGCGGGCAAGCCTCGCTCCTACAGGTCACCGGCGCTACATGCTCCTCCACCACTACGGCGAAAACACAACGGCACCCGAAGGTGCCGTTGTGCATGACAGATCTACCCCCTTACTTGCGCGCCGCCTCCCACGACTTGAGCAGTTCGTTGTAGCTCACGGTTTCGCCCTGGGGCTTCTCGTTGGCCAGTTTCGGCTTCGGCGCGCCCGGCTGGTCGAACCAGTATTGCGCGTCACGCTCGGGGTTCATTTTCGGCGCACAAGTGGCCTGGGCCTTGGAGCGTTCGAGCCGCGTCATGATCGCGTCCTGATCCTTGGCCAGGCCATCGAGTGCCTGTTGCGGGGTCTTCTCGCCGCTGGCGGCTTCGGCGATATGGCTCCACCACAGCTGCGCCAGGCGCGGATAGTCCGGCACGTTGGTGCCGGTCGGCGTCCACTGCACACGGGCCGGGCTACGATAGAACTCCACCAGCCCGCCGAGTTTCGGCGCCAGGTCGGTCATCGCCTGGGAGTTGATGTCCGACTCGCGGATCGGCGTCAAACCGACGATGGTCTTCTTCAGCGACACGGTCTTGGAGGTCACGAACTGGGCATAGAGCCAGGCCGCGAGTTTCTGCTTCTCCGGGGTCGACTTCATGAAGGTCCAGGAACCCACGTCCTGATACCCCAGCTTCATGCCCTCCTCCCAGTACGGTCCGCGCGGCGACGGTGCCATGCGCCATTTCGGCGTGCCATCGGCGTTCATCACCGCCAGGCCCGGCTTGGTCATGTCGGCGGTGAAGGCGGTGTACCAGAAGATCTGCTGGGCGATATTGCCCTGGGACGGCACCGGCCCGGATTCGGAGAAAGTCATGCCCGCCGCTTCCGGTGGCGCATACTTCTTCATCCAATCCACGTACTTGGTGGTGGCGAACACCGCCGCCGGGCCGTTGGTATCGCCACCACGGGTCACGCTGGAACCTACCGGATGGCAATCCTCGACACGGATGCCCCACTCGTCCACGGGCAGGCCATTGGGCAAGCCCTTGTCGCCGCCGCCGGCCATGGAGAACCAGGCGTCGGTGAAGCGCCAGCCCAGGGACGGGTCTTTCTTGCCGTAGTCCATGTGCCCGTAGACCCGCTTGCCGTCGATCTCCTTGACGTCCTCGCTGAAGAACTTGGCGATGTCCTCATAGGCCGACCAGTTCACCGGCACGCCCAGCTCGTAGCCGTACTTTTCCTTGAACTTGGCTTTCAGGTCGGCGCGCTCGAACCAGTCGGCGCGGAACCAGTACAAGTTGGCGAACTGCTGGTCGGGCAACTGGTAGATCTTGCCGTCCGGCGCGGTGGTGAAGGAGATGCCGATGAAGTCCTTGATGTCCAGGGTCGGCGAGGTGAAGTCCTTGCCCTCGTTGGCCATCAGGTCGGTAATGGCTTCGGTCTTGCCGTAGCGGAAATGCGTGCCGATCAGGTCGGAGTCGTTGACCCAGCCGTCGTAGATGTTCTTGTCCGACTGCATCTGGGTCTGCAGCTTCTCCACCACGTCGCCTTCCTGCAGCAGGTCGTGGGTCAGCTGGATCCCGGTGATTTCACTGAAGGCCTTGGCCAGCACCTTGGACTCGTATTCATGGGTGGCGATGGTTTCCGAGACCACGTTGATCTTCATCCCGCGAAACGGCTCGGACGCCTTGATGAACCACTTCAACTCTTCCAGCTGTTGTGCCGCGGTCAGGGTGGATGGCTTGAACTCGCTGCCGATCCATTTCTTCGCGGCATCCTCGTAGGCATCGGCCCAGGCCGTCGCGCTCAAGCCGCTCAGGGCCAGCATGGCCGCCAATGACACGCTATGTCGCAGCTTATTGTTTTTGTCGAACATAGAGACCTCCCGGTTGAATTTCGAAGCAGGACCACCGCGCACGCGCCCGACTAGCCCCAACGCATCACAGCCAACAGCCACACCAGGGACAGCGCGAACGCCACCCAGATGCTCCAGTCGGTGACGCCGATTACCAGCAGATGCAGGTAGGCGCTGCCGAGAAGACCGATAAACAGTCGATCGCCACGGGTGGTGGCAATCGGCAGGAAACCACGCCGAGGGATGCTCGGCGAACGCAACTCCCAACTGGTCATGCCCAGCAGGATCGCGGCAATCACGCCAAAGAACGCCGCCGTCGGGGCGGTCCAGTTCATCCATTCCATCAGCGCTTCCTCATACCCGGCCCAGGGCAAAGCCCTTGGCCACATGGTTGCGGACAAACCAGATCACCAGCATGCCCGGCAGAATGGTCAGCACCCCGGCCGCCGCCAGCACGCCCCAGTCGATACCGGAGGCGGAGACGGTGCGGGTCATCACCGCGGCGATCGGCTTGGCGTTCACCGAGGTCAGGGTCCGCGCCAGCAGCAGCTCGACCCAGGAAAACATGAAGCAGAAAAATGCCGTGACGCCGATCCCCGAGCCGATCAGCGGGACGAAGATCTTCACGAAGAACCGGGGAAAGCTGTAGCCGTCGATGTAGGCCGTCTCGTCGATTTCCTTCGGCACCCCGGACATGAAGCCCTCGAGGATCCACACCGCCAGCGGCACGTTGAACAGGCAATGGGCCAGGGCCACGGCAATGTGCGTATCGAACAGGCCAATGGACGAATACAACTGGAAGAACGGCAACAGGAACACCGCCGGCGGCGCCATGCGGTTGGTCAACAGCCAGAAGAACAGGTGCTTGTCGCCGAGGAAGCGGTACCGCGAGAACGCATAGGCCGCCGGCAACGCCACGCTCAGGGAAATCACGGTGTTCAGGCTGACGTAGTACAGCGAGTTGAGGTAACCGGTGTACCAGCTGGGATCAGTGAAGATCACCTTGTAGTTGTGCCAGGTGAAGTCCTGTGGCCACAGGGTCAGGCTGCCGAGGATTTCGTTGTTGCTCTTGAACGACATGTTCAGCAGCCAGTAGATCGGCACCAGCAGGAACAGGATATAGAGCAGCAGCGGGATCAGCTTGCGCTTGGTCATGGCGGCACCCTCAGCGATTGGCGTCGGAGTGGGTCATGGCGGTGTAGAACAGCCAGGACACCAACAGGATGATCAGGAAATACACCAGGGAGAACGCCGCGGCCGGGCCCAGGTCGAACTGGCCGATGGCCATTTGCGTCAGGGTCTGGCTGAGGAAGGTCGTGGCGTTGCCCGGGCCGCCGCCGGTGAGCACGAACGGCTCGGTGTAGATCATGAAGCTGTCCATGAAGCGCAGCATTACCGCGATCAGCAGCACGCTCTTCATCTTCGGCAACTGGATATGGCGGAACACCGCCCAGTTCGACGCCCGGTCGATGCGCGCCGCCTGGTAATACACGTCGGGAATCGCCCGCAGCCCCGAATAGCAGAGCAGTGCCACCAGCGAGGTCCAGTGCCACACGTCCATCACCAGCACCGTGACCCAGGCATCCATGGTGTTGGCCGCATAGTTGTAGTTGATGCCCAGGGCATTCAGCGCCGACCCCATCAGGCCGATGTCGGCCCGGCCGAAGATCTGCCAGATGGTGCCCACCACGTTCCACGGGATCAGCAAGGGAATGGCCAGGATGATCAGCACCACCGACGACCAGCGGCCCTTGCTCGGCATGGTCAGGGCGATGGCTATGCCTAAGGGGATTTCGATCAGCAGCACGCAGGCCGAATAGATGAACTGGCGCAGCAGCGAATCGTGCAGCCGGGGGTCGAGCAGCACCTGGCGGTACCAGTCGGCGCCGACGAAGTAGCGGCTGGACTGGTCGAAGATGTCCTGCACCGAGTAGTTGACCACGGTCATCATCGGGATCACCGCACTGAAGGCCACCAGCAGGAACACCGGCAATACCAGCCACCAGGCCTTGTTATTCTGCACTTTGTTCATGGCTGAACCTCGTTGGTGGTGTGGGCCTCCAGCAGGTATTCGTCGGCGTAGACCATCAGCCACTGCGCCGGAAAACTGATCCAGGCACGCCCTTGCGGCACAGGTTTATCTTCGGCCAGGCGCACTTTCAAGGGGGCGCCGTCGAGGTCCAGGGTCATGATCTTGTAGGTGCCCAGGTCTTCGACATGCACCACCTCGGCCTGCAGGGCCTCCTCGTAGGGCTCGTCCCAGACGTGGATGAACTCGGGGCGGATACCGACTTTCAGGCTTCGGTAATCGCTCTCGGCAATGCGTTGTTGCAAGGCTTCGGGCAGCGCCAGATGCGTCCCCGCGAACCCGACGCCGCCGGCCTCGGCCCGGACCTCGATCAGGTTCATCCCCGGGCTGCCGATGAAGTAGCCGACAAAGGTGTGGCTCGGCCGCTCGAACAACTCCCGTGGCGTGCCGAACTGGACAATCTGTCCGCCGTACATCACCGCGATCTTGTCGGCGAAGGTCGAGGCCTCCAGTTGGTCGTGGGTGACATAGACCATGGTGATGTTGAACTGCTCATGGATCTGCTTGAGCTTGCGCCGCAGCTTCCACTTCAGGTGCGGGTCGATCACCGTCAGCGGCTCGTCGAAGAGGATCGCCGACACGTCGTCGCGCACCAGGCCGCGGCCCATGGAGACCTTCTGCTTTTCGTCGGCGCTGAGGTTGCGCGCCTTCTTGTCCAGCAGCGCCTGCAGGTCGAGGACCTCGGCGATCTCCTGCACCTTGCTGTGCACCCGGGCCTCGGCCATGCCCTGGTTGCGCAGCGGGAAGGCCAGGTTGTCGAACACGGTCATGGTGTCGTAGACCACCGGGAACTGGAACACCTGGGCGATGTTGCGCAGCGACGGGCTCAACTCGTTGACCACCCGGGTATCGAACAGCACCTGGCCCTGGGAGGGGCTGAGCAGCCCGGAAATGATGTTGAGCAAGGTCGACTTGCCGCAGCCGGACGGCCCGAGCAAGGCATAGGCGCCGCCCTGCTCCCAGACATGGTTCATTTCCCGGATCGCATAGTCCTCCGGGCCCGCCGGAGTGTTGGTGTAACTGTGTGCGAGGTTGTGCAAGCGGATCTCGGCCATCAGGCAACCCTCGCGACGCGTCGTCCCGGCGCCTGGACCAGGCGGCCCTGGGCATCGAAGACGAACAGTTTGTGGGTGGGGATATAAATGCGAATCGGCGCGTCGACGTCGTACTCGTGCACGCCGGGCAGGTGCAGCACCAGCAGGAAATGCTCGTTGCGCACGTGCAGGAAGGTTTCCGAACCGCTGATCTCGGCCACTTCGACGGTCACCGCCAGTTCCAGGTCGTCGTCGTTGCTCGGCACCAGGGAGATGTGACTGGGGCGCACGCCGAAGCGGAACTCGCCCTCGCCCACCGGGCGCAGGTCCACGTTCAGGGGAAAGTGCACGAAGTTGGCGAAGCTCACTTCGTTGCCGGCGATGCGCCCCGGCATCAGGTTGATCGGCGGCTCGGAGAACAGCTCGGCGGCCAGCACCGTCTGCGGCTGGTGATAGACCTCGGGGGTCTTGCCGCTCTGCACCAGGCGGCCCTCGTGCAACAGCGTGGTGGTGCCGCCCAGGGCCAGCGCCTCGTTGGGCTCGGTGGTGGCGTAGATGGCGATGGTATGGCGGGCCTGGAACAGCTCGCGCATTTCCTGGCGCAGCTCTTCGCGCAGCTTGTAGTCGAGGTTGACCAGCGGCTCGTCGAACAGGATCAGCTCGGCATCCTTGACCAGCGCCCGGGCCATCGCGGTGCGCTGCTGCTGGCCACCGGACAGCTCCAGTGGATGGCGTTGCAGGAACTTCTCGATCCGCAGCATCTTCGCCGTCTCCAGCACCTTGCTCTGGATCAGCTCGGCAGCCACGCCGGCCTGGCGCAGCGGCGAGGCGATGTTCTCGAACACGGTCATGGTCGGGTAGTTGATGAACTGCTGATAAACCATCGACACATTGCGCAACCGCACCGGGCGGCCGGTGACATCCACGCCGTTCATCAGGATGCGCCCGCTGGCAGGCTTGTCGAGGCCGGCGATCAGGCGCATCAGGCTGGTCTTGCCGGACAGCGTGCGCCCCAGCAGCACATTGAAGGAACCGGGTTCAAAGCGTAGCGAGATGTCATCGATCCAGCTCTGGCCTTCGACGACACGGCTGACATGCTCCAGCGTTAATGACATGGCTCGGCCTTTTTATTATTGGAGTCAAGCGACCCGGGCAGCAGAGCGACTTTCGTGCCAGGAACCGCGGCCTGCGGCCAAGCTGCTGATAAGGCTGGGGTTTATATGCAGACCGGAAATCCGCCATTGCGCGACTGAACAGAAATGAACAATCGGCACTGAACAACTGAACACTTAGGCGGTTGACAATGAACAATCGTGAACAACACTGGATGGACGTTTTCGCCGCCAGGGTTGCTTTATGCAGCCGCTGGCAGGCTGCGATGGGCGGCACAGCCGTAAACCGGCCGACGCGTTTTTCCCGATCGATCGCGCAGGCAGGTGTTGCGGCAACTGCGTTGCCGATCGCAGCCTCGCACGCTTGGCAGCGGCTACATGGGCGCCACCGTCTGATGTAGCTCCATAACAACAATAAAAGCGTTTGCAGAGACCTACCGCCATGAGCGCACCTGCCTCACCGCTGTCTCACGAAACCATCGTCCAGGACTCCTGGAGCCGCTGCCGGGCCTTCGGCCTCAACCACCAGAGCGCGCCCGCCTTCGACCAGTTGCCCGCCGAGCGCATCGCCCAGTTGCTGGAGAGCCAGCACGCCCTGGTGCAGACCACTCATCAGGAGGTGCTGCCCTATTACGAGAACATCCTCAGCAACTCCAATTGCCTGATCATGCTCGCCGACAACCAGGGCCAGGTACTGACGTCCTGGGGCACCCAGCGCTTCATCGAACCCGGCCTGGCCCGCGGTTTCAGCGCCGGCGCCAGCTGGCTGGAACACTGCAGCGGGACCAACGCCATCGGCACGGCCCTGGCGTGCGAGCAGGCGGTGCATATCGAACACGACGAACACTTTCTCAAGGCCAACCGCTTCATGACCGGCTCGGCGGCGCCGATCTTCGATACCGAACGCCGGGTGATCGCGGTGCTGGACGTTTCCAGCGACAGCTACCTGCCGCCGTCCCATACTCTGGGCATGGTCAAGATGATGAGCCAGACGGTGGAAAACCGGCTGATCCTCAACCTCTTCGAAGGCCGGCATTTCCAGCTGACCTTCAACACCGGGCTGAACAACCTCGACAGCCAGTGGGCCGGCCTGCTGATCTTCGACGAAAGCGGCCAGGTGCTGTCGGCCAACCGCCGCGCCGACAACCTGCTGGGCCTCAGCCTGTCGCGGGTGGCCATCGACAGCCTGTTCCAAGTGTCCCTGCTGGAGCTGCTCAACCAGCCCGAGGGCCTGCCCTTCGCCCTGCAGGCCGCCGGACGCAACCGTTTCCACTGTCTGCTCAAGCGACCGCGGCAGGTGCCGGTCCAGGCCCGGATTTTCACTGCGCCCCCTGCCCGGCCCGCCCCTGCCAACCACGACCGTATCAGCCTCGATACCCTGCACTTCGGCGACGGCCGCGTGGAAAAGGCCGTGCGCCAGGCCGAGCGACTGCTGGAGAAGGACATTCCGCTGCTGATCCACGGCGAGACCGGGGTCGGCAAGGAAGTCTTCGTCAAGGCGCTGCACCAGGCCAGCTCGCGCAGCAAGCAGGCGCTGATCGCCGTCAACTGTGCGGCGATCCCCGCCGAACTGGTGGAGTCCGAACTGTTCGGCTACGAAAAAGGCGCCTTCACCGGGGCCAGCCAGAAAGGCAGCATCGGCCTGATCCGCAAAGCCGACAAAGGTACGCTGTTCCTCGACGAAATCGGTGACATGCCCCTGCCGACCCAGGCCCGCCTGCTGCGGGTGTTGCAGGAACGCTGCGTGCAACCGGTGGGCAGCAGCGAACTGTTCCCGGTGGACATCCGCATCATCTCGGCCACCAACCGCTCCCTGCGCGAACAGGTGCAACTGGGGCGTTTCCGCGAGGATTTGTACTACCGCATCGGCGGCCTGACCCTGGAACTGCCGCCCCTGCGCGAACGCAGCGACCGGCCGGCTCTGTTCCAGCGCATCTGGGAACAACACCGCGAACCCGGCCAATGGGCCGGGCTCAGCCGCGAAGTCCAGGACCTCTTCGAGCGCCACCCCTGGCCCGGCAACCTGCGCCAGGTCAGCAGCGTGATGCAGGTGGCCCTGGCCATGGCCGAAGACCAGCCGATTCGCGCCGAGCACCTGCCGGACGACTTCTTCGTCGACCTGGAAATAGAGCCCGCCAACCGCCACGCCGCGCCCGAAAACATCGCCCCGGAAGACACCCAGGACCTGCAACATGAACTCAAGGCGGTGGGCGGCAACATCTCCCTGTTGGCGCGGCGGCTGGGGGTCAGTCGCAATACCCTCTATAAAAGATTGCGCCAACAGGAAGGCTGACCACTGCGCAGCCGGTCGCGAGCAGGTTCGCTTCTGAAAAAGCGCGCGATAGCCAGTCGCCCACGACTGCTCGCGATAAAGCCTTCCTTTCATCAAAGACCGCAAATGCCAGCCAAACAAAAACCCGCACAAGGCGGGTTTTCGTTTGTAGCCACTACACCGGTCAGTCGGCCAGGCGCCAGGTGGTGCCGCCCTTGCCGTCTTCCAGCACCACGCCCATGGCGGTGATCTGGTCGCGGATGCGGTCGGACTCGGCCCAGTCCTTGTTGGCACGGGCCGCCAGGCGCGCCTGGATCAGCGCTTCGACCTGCGCCGCGTCGACCCGGCCTACGGCACCGGCTTGCAGGAAGTCGTCGGCTTCCAGCTGCAACACGCCCAGTACGTCGGCCAGCTCCCGCAGGCGCGCCGCCAGGCCAGCCGCGGCGTCGAGATCGCTCTCGCGCAGGCGGTTGATCTCGCGGACCATCTCGAACAGCACGGCGCAGGCTTCCGGCGTGCCGAAGTCGTCGTTCATCACCTCGGTGAAACGCTCGACAAAGGCTTCGCCACCGGCGGCCGGGACGTTCGGCAGGCCCTTGAGCGCGTGGTAGAAACGCTCCAGCGCGCCCTTGGCGTCCTTGAGGTTGTCTTCCGAGTAGTTGATCGCGCTGCGGTAGTGGCTCGACACCAGCAGGTAACGCACCACTTCCGGATGGTACTTGTCGAGCACGTCGCGAATGGTGAAGAAGTTGTTCAAGGACTTGGACATCTTCTCGCCATTGATGCGGATCATGCCGCAATGCATCCAGGCATTGGCGTAGGTCTTGCCGGTGGCCGCCTCGCTCTGGGCGATCTCGTTTTCATGATGCGGGAACTCGAGGTCGCTGCCGCCGCCGTGGATGTCGAAGGTCTCGCCCAAGCAGCAGGTGGACATCACCGAACATTCGATGTGCCAGCCCGGACGCCCGGCGCCCCATGGCGACTCCCAGCTCGGCTCGCCCGGCTTGGCGGCTTTCCACAGCACGAAGTCCAGCGGGTCCTGTTTCGACTCGTCGACTTCGATGCGCGCACCGATGCGCAGGTCTTCGATCTTCTTGCGCGACAGCTTGCCGTAGCCCATGAACTTGCCGACGCGGTAGTACACGTCGCCGTTGCCCGGGGCGTAGGCGTAGCCCTTGTCGATCAGGGTCTGGATCATCGCGTGCATGCCGGCGATATGGTCGGTGGCACGCGGCTCCATGTCCGGCTTCTTGATGTTCAGGCGCGCTTCGTCTTCATGCATCGCGGCGATCATGCGCTCGGTCAACGCCTCGAACGACTCGCCGTTCTCGTTGGCCCGGTTGATGATCTTGTCGTCGATGTCGGTGATGTTGCGCACATAGGTCAGGTCGTAACCGCTGAAACGCAGCCAGCGGGTCACCAGGTCGAAGGCGACCATGCTGCGACCGTGGCCCAGGTGGCAGTAGTCGTACACGGTCATGCCGCACACGTACATGCGCACCTTGTTGCCATCCAGCGGCTTGAAGACTTCTTTGCTCTTGGTGAGCGTGTTGTAGATCGTAAGCACGTTAATTCCTTGACTGAATCACTGACCCCAGGAGTCGCGCAGGGTCACGGTACGGTTGAATACCGGTGCGCCCGGTTTCGAGTCCTTGAGATCCGCGCAGAAGTAGCCTTCGCGCTCGAACTGGAAACGGTCTTCCGGCTGTGCGTTGCCCAGCGAGGGTTCGGCACGACAACCCGTAAGGACCTGCAGGGAGTCAGGGTTGATGTTGTCGAGGAAACTGGCGCCGTCTTCGGCTTTCTCCGGGTTCGGCGAACGGAACAGGCGATCGTACAGGCGCACCTCGCACTCGACGCTGGCAGCGGCCGGCACCCAGTGGATCACGCCCTTGACCTTGCGCCCTTCCGGGTTCTTGCCCAGGGTGTCCGGATCGTAGGAGCAACGCAGTTCGACGATGTTGCCATCGGCGTCCTTGATCGCCTCGTCGGCGCGGATCACGTAGCTGCCCCGCAGGCGCACTTCGCCGGCCGGTTCCAGGCGCTTGTAGCCCTTGGGCGGCTCTTCCATGAAATCGTCGCGGTCGATGTAGATCTCACGGGCGAACGGCAGGACCCGCACGCCCATGTCTTCTTTCGGATGGCGCGGCAGCTCGAGGTTCTCGACCTGGCCTTCCGGATAGTTGGTGATCACCACCTTCAGCGGACGCAGCACGCACATGGCGCGCGGGGCGCTCTGGTCGAGGTCGTCGCGGATGCTGAATTCCAGCATGCCGAAGTCCACCACGCCGTCGGAACGGTTGGTGCCGATCATTTCGCAGAAGTTGCGGATGGATTTCGGTGTGTAGCCGCGACGACGGAAGCCGGACAGGGTCGACATGCGCGGGTCGTCCCAGCCGTTGACGTGCTGCTCGTCCACAAGCTGCTTGAGCTTGCGCTTGCTGGTGATGGTGTAGTTCAGGTTCAGACGGCTGAACTCGTACTGGCGCGGCTTGCAGGGCACCGACAGGTTGTCCAGGAACCACTCGTACAGCGGACGGTGGCTTTCGAACTCCAGGGTGCAGATCGAGTGGGTAATGCCCTCGATGGCGTCCGACTGGCCGTGGGTGAAATCGTAGATCGGGTAGATGCACCACTTGTCGCCGGTCTGGTGGTGGTGGGCATGACGGATGCGATAGAGGATCGGGTCGCGCAGGTTCATGTTCGGCGAGGCCATGTCGATCTTGGCGCGCAGCACACGTTCGCCGTCCTTGAACTCGCCGGCCTTCATGCGGGCGAACCAGTCCAGGTTCTCCTCCACGGAGCGATCGCGGAACGGGCTGTTCTTACCCGGCTCGGTGAGGGTGCCGCGATATTCCCGGGCCTGCTCGGGAGTCAGGTCGTCGACATAGGCCTTGCCCGCCTTGATCAGTTCCACGGCCCAGTCGTGCAGCTGGTCGAAATACTGCGAGGCATAGCGCACTTCACCGGCCCATTCGAAGCCCAGCCACTTCACGTCGCGCTCGATGGCGTCGATGTACTCCTGGTCTTCCTTGGCCGGGTTCGTGTCGTCGAAACGCAGGTGAGTGACGCCGCCGAACTCCTGGGCCAGGCCGAAGTTCACGCAGATCGACTTGGCGTGACCGATGTGCAGGTAACCGTTGGGCTCCGGTGGAAAGCGGGTCACGATCTGTGTGTGCTTACCCGAGTCCAGGTCCGCCTGGATGATCGGGCGCAGGAAGTTGACCGGCACGGCCGGTCCGGTCTTGGAATTCGAGGTAGGGTCGACAGTGGGCTTGCTCATAGGATCCTTGAACGTACAAGTGCGCGGCCGGTGCGGCCTGATAAATCAAAACGGACATCATAGCCGATGCAGTCAAGCCCCTGACAGAGCAGGCTTTAAATCTGCCGCGATTAATCCGTCGCAAATGAAAAAACAGCCTCGAATTTCACGCCCGGCACGCTAAACTGCGCACCTTGGCGGATTTTTGCCAGAGCGGCTCCGCGGCGGCATGCCGGCCCGGAACCCGGGAATTCCTTGAAAACGCTCCTCCCTATAAAGAGTACCGATCATGACCCAAGTCAAACTGACCACCAACTTCGGCGACATCGTGCTGGAACTGAACGCCGAGAAAGCCCCGGTTACCGTGGCCAACTTCGTCGAATACGTTAAGGCCGGTCATTACGAAAACACCGTATTCCACCGCGTCATCGGTAACTTCATGATCCAGGGCGGCGGTTTCGAGCCAGGCATGAAAGAGAAGAAAGACAAGCGTCCAAGCATCCAGAACGAAGCCGACAACGGTCTTTCCAACGACAAGTACACCATCGCCATGGCCCGCACCATGGAGCCGCATTCGGCCTCCGCGCAGTTCTTCATCAACGTCACCGACAACAGCTTTCTCAACCACAGCGGCAAGACCGTCCAGGGCTGGGGCTACGCGGTATTCGGCAAAGTGATCGCCGGCACCGAAGTGGTCGACAAGATCAAAGGCGTGGCCACCACCATGAAGGCCGGCCACCAGGACGTACCGGCAGACGACGTGATCATCGAGAAAGCCGAGATCATTGAGTGATACTGCTGATTTCAGATCTGCATCTGGAAGAGGAGCGCCCGGACATTACCCGGGCGTTTCTGGATTTACTGGGCGGGCGTGCCCGCTCGGCGCAAGCGCTGTACATCCTGGGAGATTTCTTCGAGGTCTGGATCGGCGACGACGCCATGACCCCCTACCAGCTTTCCATTTGCCAGGCACTGCGCGAGCTCAGCGACAGCGGCACGCAGGTTTTCCTGATGCATGGCAATCGCGACTTCATGCTCGGCAAGGCCTTCTGCAAGGCTGCCGGCGCCACCCTGCTGGCGGACCCGAGCGTGGTCGACTTCTACGGCGAGCCGGTGCTGCTGATGCATGGCGACAGCCTGTGCACCCGCGACGAAGCCTATATGCGCATGCGCCGTTACCTGCGCAACCCGGTTTCGCTGTGGATCCTCAGGCACCTGCCGCTGCGCACCCGGCACAAGCTGGCGCGCAAGCTGCGCAACGAAAGCCGCGCGCAGACCCGCATGAAAGCCAATGACATTGTCGACGTGACCCCGGAAGAAGTGCCGCGGATCATGCAGCAGTTCAAGGTGCGGACCCTGGTCCATGGCCACACGCATCGCCCCGCCATCCACAAGTTGCAGATTGGCGACCTGGCCGCCAAGCGCATTGTGCTGGGCGACTGGGATCGCCAGGGCTGGGCGCTGCAGGTGGATGAGCAAGGCATGCAACTGGGGGCCTTCGAACTGATGCCGCCGCTGGCACTGCCCCGTTCATGAAAGCGAACGCTGCGCGTTCTATCGCGAGCAAGCTCACTCCTACCAGGCCGCCTATCCTCCTGTAGGAGCGAGCTTGCTCGCGATCCCTCCTCAAGCCCCACGCACTATCAATGCCCCGCCGACGCCGGCCCCGCCTTGGCGGTGAACGGCGGCTTGGCCAGCCACACCAGCAGGATCAGCCCCATGAAGCTCCAGCCCAGCAGTGTGAAGTAGTCCACCGTGGACATCATGTACGCCTGGCCGGTCAGTACCTGGTCCAGCTGCGCGTAGGCCTGGCTGCCGGCACCGCCGAGGGCGCCCAGGGCGTCGCGGGTGGCCGGCTCGAAGCTGCTGATGTGTTCGCTCATGTAGGCGTGATGTTCGTTCGCCCGGCGGATCCAGATCCAGGTGGTCAGCGAGGCGGCGAAGCTGCCGCCCAGGGTCCGCAGGAAGGTCGCGAGGCCCGCGCCGTCGGCGATCTGGTGCGGCGGCAGGTCCGACATCAGGATGCTCAGGGTCGGCATGAAGAACAGCGCCACGCCAATCCCCATGAACAGCTGCACCAGGGCGATGTGCTGGAAATCCACCTCGTTGGTAAAGCCGGCGCGCATGAAGCAGCTCAGGCCGATGGCCAGGAAGGCCAGCCCGGCCAGCAGCCGCAGGTCGAACTTGTGCGCGTACTTGCCGACGAAAGGCGACATCAGCACCGGCAGGATGCCGATCGGCGCCACCGCCAGGCCGGCCCAGGTCGCGGTATAGCCCATCTGGGTCTGCAACCACTGCGGCAAGATCAGGTTGATGCCGAAGAACCCGGCATAACCGCCCACCAACACGATGGTGCCGATGCGGAAGTTGCGATGGGCGAACAGCCGCAGGTTGACGACCGGATGGCGGTCGGTCATTTCCCAGATCACGAACACCGCCAGGGCGATCACCGAGATCAGCGTGCCGATGACGATGAAGTTGGACTCGAACCAGTCCAGGTCGTTGCCCTTGTCGAGCACGATCTGCAGGGCGCCGACGCCGACGATCAGGCTCAGCAGGCCGATGTAGTCCATCGGCTGGCGGCTGGTCACCACCGGCCGCGCCTTGAGCTGCTGCCTGACCACCCAGGCGGCGAACAGGCCGATCGGTACGTTGATGAAGAAGATCCACGGCCAGCTGTAGCTGTCCGTGATCCAGCCGCCGAGGATCGGCCCGGCAATCGGCGCCACCACCGTGACCATCGCCAGCAGCGCCAGGGCCATGCCGCGCTTCGCCGGCGGATAGACGGCAATCAGCAGGGTCTGGGTCATCGGGTACAACGGCCCGGCCACCACCCCCTGCAACACGCGAAAGCCCACCAGTTCGGGCATGGAAGTGGAAATCCCGCAGAGGAACGAGGCCAGCACGAACAGCAGCGTGGCCCAGATAAACAGCTTCACTTCGCCGAAGCGCCGGCTCAGCCAGCCGGTCAGCGGCAAGGCGATGGCGTTGCTCACGGCAAACGAGGTGATGACCCAGGTGCCCTGTTCCGAACTCACCCCGAGGTTGCCGGAAATGGTCGGCAAGGCCACGTTGGCGATGGTGGTATCGAGCACCTGCATGAAGGTCGCCAGCGACAGGCCGATGGTGCTGAGCAACAGGCTGGGCGGCGTGAAAGAGGCGTTATTGCTCATCGCGAATCCTATGAAGCGAGGCAGGCGCCGGGGCCGCTAGCGGCCCCGGCAGGGGGATCGGCGAATCAGCGCTGCGCGGTCTTGCCGGTGACGGCGCTGTTGTCGTGGATCAGCCGGCTGATCAGGGCGTCGGCCTCGCCCAACTGGCGCTCGTAGACGTTGGTGCTGAACGAGGCCTGCTGGGGCGGTTGCTGGGCCAGCACCGGACCGCTCTGGTCGCGCAGATTGACGTTGACCACGGTCGACAGGCCGACCCGCAGCGGGTGCTTGGCCAGCTCTTCGGCGTTGACGTGGATGCGCACCGGCACCCGCTGCACGATCTTGATCCAGTTGCCGGTGGCGTTCTGCGCCGGCAGCAGGGCGAAGGCGCTGCCGGTCCCGGCCCCCAGGCTGTCGACGGTGCCGCTGTACTTGACGTCGCTGCCGTAGATGTCGGCCTCGATGTCCACCGGCTGGCCGATGCGCATGTCGCGCAGCTGGGTTTCCTTGAAATTGGCATCGATCCACAACTGGTCCAGGGGAATCACCGCCATCAACGCAGTGCCCGGCTGTACCCGCTGGCCCAGCTGCACGGTGCGCTTGGCGACATAGCCGGTCACCGGGGCGATCAGGGTGCTGCGGGCGTTGGTCAGGTAGGCCTGGCGCAGTTGCGCGGCGGCGGCCTGCACGTCCGGATGGCTGGACACCACGGTGTCGTCCACCAGCGCGTTGGTGGTGTTGAGCTGCTGCTGGGCATTGGCCAGGGCGTTCTGCGCCGAGGTCAGGTCGTCGCGCGCATGGGACAGTTCTTCCTGGGAGATCGCCCCGCTGCTGGCGAGGGTCTTGCGCCGGCTGAAGTTGTCCTGGGCTTTCTGTACCTCGGCCTTCTGCGCCGCCACCTGGGCGCGCATGCCGTCGACATTGCTATACAGCCCGCGCACCTGGCGCACGGTCCGGGCCAGGTTGGCCTCGGCGCTTTGCAGGCCGACCTCGGCATCGTTGGGGTCGAAGTTGATCAGCACCTGGCCTTCGTGGACCAGGTCGCCATCGTCGGCGCCGATGCTCACCACCGTGCCGGTCACCAGCGGCGTGATCTCCACCACGTTGCCGTTCACATAGGCATCGTCGGTGCTTTCGTTCCAGCGGCCATACAGCTGGTACCAGGCAAAGACGCCCAGCCCGCCCAGCACGACCAGCGCCGCCAGGCCCAGCAGCATGACCTTGCGCTTGCGCGGATTGGCGGTGTCCGGGGTGTTTTCAGGTGCGTTGTTGGTTTCGGCAGTGGCCATGATGAGTACCTTGGATTATTGATTGCGCGAGGCTGGGGTCGGAGTGGCCGCGGCCAGGTTGTCGACCTGGAAACCACCGCCCAGGGCTTGCATGAGTTGGATCGACAGGTCGATCTGCTCGGCATTCAGGGTCGCCAGCTGACGCTGGGCCTGCAGCAGCTGTTGCTCGATGCTGAGCACGTCCAGGTAGTTGCCGATACCCGAACCGTAGCGCTGCACCACGGTGTCGTAGGAGTCCTGGGCAATGTCGGTGGCGTGTTGCTGGGCGGCGATCTGCCGACCGATGTCACGCAGCTGGGACAGGGTGTCGCTGACATCCCCCAGGGCATTCACCAGGCTCTTGTTGTATTGCGCCACGGCCAGGTCGTAGTCGGCGTCGCGGGCGTCCAGGTCGGCGCGCAGGCGGCCGCCGTCGAAGATCGGCAGCGACACGGTCGGGGCGATATTGAAGAAGCGGCTGGCCGAACCGAACATCGCATCCCCCAGCAAGGCCTGGGTGCCGGCAACGGCGCCCAGGTTGAGGTTGGGATAGAAATTGGTCTTGCCGGCATCGATGCTCTTGCTCGCTGCCTCGACCCGCCAGCGCGCCGCCACCAGGTCGGGACGGCGGCCGAGCAGTTCCGCCGGCAACACCGACGGCAGCGCCACGGCACTGGCTTGCAGGACTCTCGGCCGGGCGATTTCGTTGCCGCGGTCGGGACCCTTGCCGAGCAATACCGCCAGGGCGATCTTGGCGCTTTGCAGCCGTTTCTCGGCATCGATCAACGACGCTTCGGAGCTGGCTTCCAGGCTTTCGGTCTGCTGGTACTGGTACTGGCTGTCGATGCCCGAGCTCAGGCGCTTCTGGCTCAGTTCGAGCATCTGCCGGGTGCGCTTGAGGTCTTCGGCGGCCAGGTCATGGACGATATGCGCCTGGCCCAGGTCGCTGTAGGCCCGGGCCACATCGGCGGCCAGGGTCAGCTGGGCGGCCTGGCGATCGATCTCGGCGGCGCGGGCCTGGCCCAGCGCAGCTTCCCAGGTATCACGCTGGCCACCCCAGAGGTCGAAGGTGTAATTGAAGTTCATGCTCAGGCTGCGCAAGGTGCTGTAGGCCCCGCCCTGCCCACGCGGGTCCTGGTCACGGGCCAGGCGCGAGCGGCTGACGCTGCCGCTGGCATCCAGGGTCGGCATGCGCGCCGCGTCGGCGGCATAGGCCGCGGCGCTGGCCTGATGGGCCCGGGCGCTGGCGATCTGCATGTCCGGGCTGTCGTGCAGCGCTTCGCGGATCAGGCCGTCGAGTTGCGGGTCGCCGAGGCTTGTCCACCAGTCGCTCTTCGGCCAGGCCGCCGGCGACAGGGTCACGCCATTCAGGGATTGTCCGACCTTGAGGGATTTGGCATCGAGGCTCACCCCTTCGGTCTTCAGGCCGCTGTAATTGGCACAACCGGCCAGGCTCATGGCCAGCAGCACCAGGCTCAAACGGGTACGCAAGGTTTTACTGCTCATTTACTGGTCACCTACCCGCAGCACGGTGATCGGGTCACCGGCCGCCAGCAAAATTTTCTTGAGAATCCGTTCCAGGGTTTTCAGTTCTTCGGGGGTAATGGCGCCCGCCAGTTCGTTCATGGCGTCGGCGCCGATGTGCGGCAGGCAGTTGGCGAGCTTCTGGCCTTCTTCGGTGAGCACCAAGCGCACCTGGCGGCGGTCATGCTCGGAGCGCCGGCGAGCGAGGAAGTCCTTCTGCTCCAGGCGATCGAGCATGCGGGTCATCGAACCGCTGTCCAGGGACAGGTGGCGGCACAGCTCCGCCGGGGTATCGACGCCGAACTGGGCCATGATGATCAGCACCTTGAACTGCGCGGCGGTGATGCCGTGCGGCTCCATGTGGGTGTCGATAATCCGGTCCTTGAGCAGGGCCGCGCGGCCCAGCAGGAGCCCGAGGTGGCAATTGTGGAAATCGTCGGGGGAGAAGTGCTTCATCTGACCACCTGTTAGCTGCCTAGGCAGCGAAAGTATGTCGAGATGTTACTGCCTAGGCAGCCAATATCCAAGCAATAATTAGCATGCTTACTATCAAGCTGATTAATGGGACGGGCCTGAAGCCGAACAACACAGGGGAATGCCCGCGGGGGGCCGCAAACCGGCGGGCCCGCCCCTGGCTACAGGGGCTGGGCCGGCGCCTGGTCAGAAATCGCGTTTGTAGAAGATGTCCAGCGAGCTGGCGACGCCGCTGGCGGCTTCCAGGTAGACCTTCTTACTCAGCTTGTAGCGCAGGGCGATGGTGTTGGCCGGCTCGAAGACCCCGACCCCGTAGCGCAGGCTGAGGCGCTCGGAGATATTGCCGCTGGCCACCACGCTGGTGGTATTGCCGCTGCCCTGGGTGTCGAGCTGGAAGTCGTCGATCCCCAGGTCCTTGGCCAGGCCGCCGGTGATGTTCGAGCTGCCCATCAGGCCAAGCCCCAGGGCGGCTTGCGCCAGCATGTTGTTGTCCTCGCCGGTGGTGCTCAGCGGACGGCCGAGCACCAGGTAGGACAAGGCCTGCTCCTGGCTCATCGCCGGTTCGGAGAAGATCTGCGTGGTCGGTTGTTCGGCGCTGCCGCTGAGGCGGATACCGGCAATCACATCACCGGTCTGGCGGATCGCCTCGATGTCCAGGTACGGCTGGTCGATCGGCCCGGCGAACAACAGCCGCGCCCGACGCACAGTCAGGCGCTGGCCATAGGCACGGTAGCGGCCGTCGTTGAGCCACAGCTCGCCGCGGGTGTCCATGTTGTCGCCGATGTGCACATGGCCCTGCAGGTTGGCGGTCAGGCCGAACCCGGAGAAGCTGAGCTTGTCTTCGCCGACCACCACATCGATATCCATCGCCATGGCCATCGGCGCTTTGCCCTCTTCGGTCTGGTGCCCGATGATCACCGTGTCGTCCGACACCTTGACCGTCGACGGCGGCAGCTCGCGGACCGTGATTTCGCCCTTGGGCACCTGGACCTTGCCGGCGATCGCCAGTTTGTCGTCCTTCATCGAGATCTTCAGGTCCGGCGCCACTTCCAGCACCGCATAGGGCTCGACGGTGACCGGCAGTTGCGTGCCTTTGAGGCTCAGGTCCACCACCAGCGCCTGCCCCCAGGCGAGATTGCCGCTCAGGCTGCCCTGCCCGGCCTTGCCACTCTTCCAGCCACCCTTGAGCTGCACGCTTTCACCGGCGATCAGCGCCTGCACCTGCAGGTCCTGGAGGCTGATGGGCAACTCGGGGCCGGAGACTTCGCCACCGCTGAGCATCAGGTTGCCATTGACCTGCGGCGCCAGCAGGCCGCCGGAAATGCGTCCGCTGCCATTCAGGGTGCCGGCCAGCTTCTCGACCATCGGCACGAACGGCCGCGCCACCGCCAGGTCCAGCCCGCTGAGGCGGAACTCGCCAGAAAGCGGTCTGTTTTTCGGCAGCGGGTTGATCTGCGCCTGCAGCATCAGTTCGCCAAGCTTGCCGCCGTTGAAGGCCAGTTGCGTGTCGATGCGCTTGGGGCTCAGGGTGGTGTCAAGCTTCAGCGCCTGATACGGGAAATCCAGCCACTGCTGCTTTTCCCTGACCCGCAAAGTGCCGCCGCTGGCATCCAGGACAATCCGCCCCTGCGGGCCAGCGGCCGGCATATCCAGCTTCACGTCGGCGTTGAGCCGGCCCTTCCAGGCGAAGTCCTTGGGCAACCACTGCGCCAGGCTGTCGATCGGGAACTGCTTGAGGTGGTAGCGCAGCTTGGGCTCGGGCATCAGCCGCTGGTCCTCGCCGCACAGGCTGGCGTCGCCGCTGGCCCAGCAATGGGCGCCGAAGTTCAGTTTGCCGTCGGCCAGGTATTCGAGCTTCGCCGGGGCTTGCAGCTTCCAGTCCTGCCCGCCGGTCTGGATATCGCCGCTGGCCAGGCGCCCGCGCCAATTGCCCTGGTTCAGGTTGCCGTCCAGGCCCAGCGCCAGCTTGAGTTGCGGGCCTTGCAGGTCCAGTTGCAGCTTCTGGCTCTTGATATCGCCCTGGCCACTGGCCGTCAGCGTGCCCAGGGAGGTTTCACCGACCTGGATGCCGGCGCCCTTGAGGTCGATCCGCGCCCGCTGTGCAGCGTCCAGGTTGGCATCGAGCTTGAGGCTCTGCAGACGATTGTCGGCGAGCCCCAGTTGCTGGCCTTGCAGGTCGAGCTTGCCCTGCGGCGCCTTGAGCGTGCCGGCCACATCGACCCGGCCGTTGAGCTGGCCGCGCAGCCCGGGCCACAGCTGGCCGAGGCGGGGCAGCTTGATATCGAGCTGCCCGGCCAGGCGCTGTTGCAGGCGACCGGCACCGTTGATGCGGTTGTCGCCCAGGCGGATGTCCAGGGTGTTCAGGTTCCATTGCTCGCCACCGCCATCGGCCCTGGCCTGCAACACCACCGGCTGGCCGCGCAGCTTGCCCTTGAGATCCAGGTCGGCATTGAGCTTGAGCTGCTCGTTCTTCATTTCGCCCTGGCTGCGCAAGGGGCCGGCCAGGGTGCCGGGCAACTCGGCGACCCAGTACGCCGGGTTGATCGCCGACAGATCCAGGGCGGTATCCCAGGCAATGCCATCGGCGAATTGCAGGTTCAGGTGCCCCTCGGCCTTGCCCTGCCCGGCCGCGAGCTTGAACTCGGGCAGGAAGATTTTCGTCAGGTCGCCGCTGAACGGGCTGCCGAGGCTGAACGCGCCCGCCGGACCGTCGAGGTCGCCCTGGAAGTTGCCCAGGTAGTTGCCATCGCGGTAAGCGACCTCGGCATTAAAACGATGCACCGCCACCGCCGGCTCTTCGATCAGCGGGTACAGGCGATGCCAGGGGAAATCCAGCCAGTCGAGCCGGGCTTCGGCGTTCAGGCCCTGGCTCCAGTCCAGCTGGCCGCTGAGCTTGAGGTGCTGCTTGTCGCTGGCCGTGAGGTCGAGCGCGGCGATCTGTGCGCCCTTGGCGTCGACCTTGCCTTGCAGCGCCAGCGCCACGGCCCCCTGCTCGGCCGGCAGAATGGCCTTGCCCAGCAACTGGTAACCGGCCTTGAGGTCGCCATCGCCGGTCAGTTCCAGCTGATTGAGCGTCAGGGTATCGGGCAGTTCGGCGCTGGCCTTGAAACCATCGGCGGTGATCCGCACCCGCGCCGGCAGGTTTTCCGCCAAAGGTTGCAGTTCACCGCTCAACCGGCCTTGCAGATAACCGCTGCTGTCGGCCGTGAGCTTGAGGGTCTTCAGCAGATCACCCTCCACCTTCAGCGCCAGCGCCCAGGGTTCGCCCCCCGGGGCCGGGAGGGTCAGGGTGCCGGCGGCGCTCAATGGCCAGTCGCCGCTGGGCGACAACAGCCCGGAAAGATTGAGGCTGAGGTCGTCGCGCAGCAGGCTCAGCGTCTCGATGTGCAGGCCCTTGGCGGTCCACTGCGCGGCCAGTTGCAGGCCCTTGAGCTGCTCGCTGCCGTTGAACCGCAAATCGCCGATGCGCACCTGGCCCAGTTCGATAGCCAGGGGCAAGCGCAGATCCGGCAGGCTGATCGGGCCACTGTCCTGCTCTTCCGCGCCCGGCGGGAATTGCAGGCTGACCTGTTGCACATCCAGTTGCTCGATGCACAGGGTCATGCGCATCAGGCAGGCCGGCGACCAGGCGAACGTCGGTGCCTGGAGCTCGACCCGGCTACTGTCCTGCTGCCATAACAAGTGATCGGCGCTCCACTGGCCGCCCAAACGCCCGGCGAAGTTTTCCACCGTCAGCCCCGGTACCAGGCCCAGGGCCCAGCGACTGCCGGCCTGGGTCCCGAGCAGCGACGCCAGCGCCAGTACCGTCACGGCCACCAGCGCGAACAGCGCCAGCAGCCCGATCTTCACACCACGCTTCACAGCTCTGGCCCCATGGAAAAGTGCAAGCGAATGCCGCCGTCGTCGTCCAGCGCATGGGCCAGGTCCAGGCGGATCGGCCCCACCGGCGACACCCAGCGCACACCGACGCCCACGCCGGTCTTGAGGTTCGGCAGCTCCAGCTTGTCGAACGAATTGCCCTGGTCGACAAAGGTCGCCAGGCGCCATTTTTCCGCGATCGAGTATTGGTACTCGACGCTGCCGGCCACCATGTAGCGACCGCCGATCCGATCGCCGTCGGAGTTCTCCGGCGACAGGCTCTGATAGTCGTAGCCCCGCACGCTCTGGTCGCCGCCGGCGAAAAAGCGCAGCGACGGCGGAATCTTCTTGTAACCGTTGGTGGCGCTGCCGCCGAACTGCACGCGGCCGAGGAAACGATGGTTGTCCCACACCGTGGTCAGGCCCTTGAGCAACACGGTGCCGTACAGCAGGTTGGTGTCTGAACCGGCCCCCTCCTTGGCCACCTTGGTGTCGAATTGCAGGCGATAGCCATTGTGCGGGTCGATACGGTTGTCGCTGCGCAGGTAGGAATAACTGACGCCCGGCATCAACAGGTTACTCAGGCCCGAGTCGTCGCCCAGCCGGTATTCCTCGCGCTGCCACTTCAGCGAAATCACCCGCTGCCAGCCACTGGGCAGCTTGCTATGCCACTCGGGGCCGAGGGTGAGCAACTTGCTCAGGCTGTCGGTATTGGCGATTTCTTCGTTCTGATAGCCGCCGGCGAAACGCAGCTTGTCGGTCAGCGGCGGGTCCAGCGGTATGTCGTAGAACAGCCCGACGTTCTGCCGCGGCGCGGACACTTCCGCTTCCCAGCCATAACTGTGGCCTTCGGCGTTGACCCAGTGCCGGGTCCAGTTGGCCTTGGCCCGCGGCCCCACGTCGGTGGAAAAACCCAGGCCCAGGCCCATGGTCCGCGGCTTGCGGGTCTGCAACTGGACCGCCACCGGGATCACCTCGGCGGTGGCCGCGGTGGGCGCCGCGTCGACGCGCACGCCTTCGAAATAACCGCTCGATTGCAGCGCCTGGTTGAGCTCGGCGATCAGCTCGGAATCGTAGGGAGTGCCGGCCTTGAAGGGCACCATGCGTTGCAGCAGGTCTTCGTCGAACGGCGTATCGCCGGCGAAACTGACCTTGCCCAGGGCATAGCGCGGACCACTTTCGTACACCAGCTCGATATCCGCCACCCCGGCCTGGGGGTCCACCGCGAGCTGCTGGCGGGTGAAGCGCCCGCTGAAAAAGCCATAGCGCGACGCCTGGTTCTGGATCAGGCGCTTGGCGTCTTCGTAGTGACCGTGGTTGAGCACCGCGCCGCTCTTGAGCTGATCGCTCCTGGGCACGCGAAAGCCCTTGAGGGAAGCCGCCGGGCCGTCGACCCGGATGGTGACGTTGCGCAGATGCACCGGCTCGCCCGGGTCGATGTCGAGCACCAGGCGCGGCTTCTCGCCGCCTTTGACTTCGCTGCTGATCCGCGGCTGGTAGTAGCCCAGGGCCTGGGCGGCCTTGCGGGCCTGCTCCTCGGCGCCACGGCTGAAGCGCAGCAGCGCCTCCTCGTCACGCTCGCCAACGCCGCCAATGTAGCCTTCCACATTGGCCTTGAGCTCGTCGTTAGAGGGTTTGACCCTGACGTCCAGTTCGCTCTGCGCCAGCGCCGCACAGCTGGTGAACAGCAGCAACAAGCCGCTGGTGAATCTTCCTGAAAACTTCATAGGCGCGAATGCTATCACGAGCGGGGAACGTGATAGAGCGCACAAATGTGAGGAAAGTTCTGTTCAACCGATCGCGCTGTGCACGACCTGCGGATTGGCGTGAAAAAAAACGTGTTCGCGAATCGGGCCAACCGCGATCTCGCCGATCTCCTCATAGCCCTGGCGCTTGTAGAAGTCCAGGTAGCGCGGGTCACCGGTGTCCAGCACCACCCCCTGGGAATGCTCGTCCACCGCGCACCAGTTGTGTACGGCCTGCAGCAGCTGCTCGCCGAAATGCTTGCCCTGGAATTGCGGATGGATGCCCAGCAACGGCAGCAGGTGCACCGCCTCCGTGGGCAGGCAGCTCTGCACCGCCGCGTGGTAGTCCAGGTAGCGCCGGGTACAGCGAAAACCGGTGCTGAGCACCATGCGCAGGCGCCAGGCCCAGCTCTCGGTGATCCCCAGACGGCGCTGGGGCGGCGCGATCAGGGCAATGCCGATCAGCCGGTCGTTGACCAGCAGGCCGATGGCCGGCAGGTCCTGGATGAAATGCTGCTTGACCAGCTCGCGCACCGTGGCCCGCACGCGCTGCTCGAACCCCGGGCGCTCGGCTTCGAACAGATAAGCGAAAGTCGGCTCGTGACGATAAGCCTGATACAGCAGGGACCGGGCTTCGCGGGCGTAGCCGCTGTCGAGCATATGAATGTCGGCGATGGCCGTCGAGGTTTCAGGCATGGCGGTGGCTCTCCCCTGGGCTGGCTGGAAATGGCCGGGCGGCATGGCAGTGTTCTGCGGTGCGGGTCTTGTTGCTAGGAGCCGAAACGGTGGGTGATCGTTCCTTCGCACCGCCCATGGACCTTAGCAGCGCATCCCTGCCGTCGCCACGCTGGCTGCCGCGCGACTTGTCGGCTAGCATCGCAGTTTTGCCAGGACTGCCGACCATGAAGATCGTCTCGTTCAATATCAACGGGCTGCGTGCCCGCCCCCATCAGCTGGCGGCGCTGATCGACAAGCACCAACCGGACGTCATCGGCCTGCAGGAGACCAAGGTCGCCGACGAGCAGTTCCCCCTGGCCGAAGTCCAGGCGCTGGGGTATCACGTGCATTACCACGGGCAGAAAGGCCACTACGGTGTCGCGCTGCTTTCGCGCCAGGCGCCCCTGGAGTTGCACAAAGGCTTCGACGGTGACGAGGAAGATGCCCAGCGGCGGTTTATCTGGGGCACCTTCGCCGATGCCCAGGGTACCCCGGTGACCATCATGAACGGCTACTTCCCCCAGGGCGAAAGCCGCGACCACCCCACCAAGTTCCCGGCCAAGCAGCGCTTCTACAGCGACCTGCAACACCTCCTGGAAACCCGCTTCAGCAACGAACAACCGCTGGTGGTCATGGGCGATGTGAACATTTCCCCGGAAGACTGCGACATCGGCATCGGCCCGGACAACATGAAGCGCTGGCTGAAAACCGGTAAATGCAGCTTCCTGCCGGAAGAACGCGAGTGGATGGCCCGCCTGAAAAACTGGGGCCTGGTGGACAGCTTCCGCCACCTGAACCCCGAGGTGGCCGATCGTTTCAGCTGGTTCGACTACCGCAGCCGCGGTTTCGAGGACGAACCCAAACGCGGCCTGCGCATCGACCTGATCATGGCCTCCCACGGCCTGCTGCCACGGATCAAGGAAGCAGGCGTCGACTACGACCTGCGCGGTATGGAGAAACCTTCCGACCATGCGCCGATCTGGCTCGAACTGAGCTGATCGCCGGCACAAAAAAGCCCATCCGAAGATGGGCTTTCTTTTTATACGCTCAGCAACTCGACCCGTTCGCTGGTGCCGGCCTGCATGATGGCCTCGATGGCGGACTCGCGGGTCGGCTCCGAGTCATACAGGTGGCTGACCAGGATCACCTCCTTGCCGGCCTTGAGGTTGAAGTAGGATTTGCCGCCCGGGGCGATCTTCTTTTCGTAATGGTTTGCCGAGGCGCAGTGGGTGCGAAACAGCGCGATGGCGGCCTCGGCACTGTCACGACACGGGTAACGGTCGCTTTGAAGCATGGTCTGCGCGTCCCTGGATTTCAGCAGGAACCTGAAAGCGCCGCTGCCATATTGCTTCAGTTCGAACCAGCCACTCATTTCATACTCCTTTGACACAAGCAAATTGCAGCCGCGGCTGCATCGACGCCTGGTGACAACGAGTCCTGGCATGCGCCAGTTCCCCTCCAGACAAAGTTTTCAACTCTACTAAGCCGCTGGCGCAGGGTCTTTAGGAGCATTCTGAAAAGCCCAGGCGAACCTTCTGGATAGCTGCCTCCGCTGTCACATCCCGGTCACCTCACCGACTTAATCTCGCCGCATTCGCTTCCGCCATAGAAGGCCATCGCCACATGTCACGCGTTTGCACCGTCACTGAACGGGATCTCTGGTGCCGGACCCTGTGCCTGCTCGTGGTCGGCTTCGTCTGCTACGCCCTGCCCTGGTCGGTGTTCGCCGCCCTGCCCCTGGCCGTCGACCAGCAGCCGGTGCTGCGCATCCAGGGCTCGAACACCATCGGCGCCGCATTGGGGCCGGCCCTGGTCAAGGGCCTGATGCAGGAACAAGGCTTGCTCGATATCCGCATCGACGCCTCGGACCGGGACAACGAACGCCGGGTAAGCGGCCAGGATGCCCAGGGCCGGCGGGTCTTCGTCGAGATCGCCGCCCATGGCTCCAGCACCGGTTTCAGTGCCCTGAAGAACGCCAGCGCCGACCTCGCCGCGGCGTCACGCCCGATCAAGGACAGCGAGCTGGTGGAACTGGAAAGCCTCGGCGACCTGAAAGCCCCGGAGGCCGAGCAGGTGATTGCCATCGATGGCCTGGCCATCATTCTCCACCCGCACAACCCGCTGGCGCGGCTGGATACCGAGCAACTGGCGCGCATCTTCAGCGGCGAGGTGAAAACCTGGGAAGAACTGGGCGGCGTCGGCGGCGCGATCCACCTGTACGCTCGCGATGACCGCTCCGGCACCTACGACACCTTCAAGGAACTGGTGCTGGCCCGGCGCGGCAAGAGCCTCGGCACGGCGGCGAAGCGCTTCGAGTCCAGCGAACAGTTGTCCGACGCCGTCAGCCGCGATCCCCAGGGCATCGGTTTCATCGGCCTGCCCTATGTGCGCCAGGCCAAGGCCGTGGCCATCGTCGACGGCGGCTCGCAAGCGATGTTGCCCCTGGACAGCCTGATCGCCACCGAGGACTACCCGCTGTCCCGGCGCCTGTACTTCTACCTGCCGCCGGAGGCACAGAACCCCTGGGCCAGCGCCCTGGTGCGCTTTGCCCAGAGCGACCGCGGCCAGGCCATAGTCGCGGCCAACGGTTTCGTCGCCCAGACCGTGCTGGCCATGAGCGTCGCCCCCGCGCCACAGATGCCCGAGGGCTACCAGGCCATCGCGCGGCAGGCGCAGCGCCTGACCGTGAATTTTCGCTTCGAGGAAGGCAGCGCCACCCTGGACAACAAGGCGCGCCAGGATCTGCTGCGGGTGGTGGATTTTCTCAAGCGTTACGACAAGCTGGACAAACGGGTGAGCCTGGTCGGGTTCGGCGACGACAAGGACGATCCGGCCCGCGCCGCGCTGCTGTCCAAGCTGCGGGCCATGGCGGTGCGTCGGGAGCTGGTGAAGAACGGCGTGGTGCTGCGCGAGATCCGCGGCTTCGGCGCGCAGATGCCGGTCGCGGCCAATACCGCGGACGAGGGGCGGATCAAGAATCGGCGGGTGGAAGTCTGGGTGTATTGACGCGGCGGCCGACGTCATCGCGGGCAAGCCAAGCGCCTACAGATGTACAGCGTCCGTAGGCGCTCGACTTGCCCGCGATAGCTGTTTAGTGCCCGCTGCGCAGCATTTCCTTGGGCACGTACTTGCCGATTTCGAACTTGCCGATGGCCGCGCGGTGCACTTCGTCCGGGCCGTCCGCCAGGCGCAGGGTGCGCTGCATGGCGTACATGTAGGCCAGCGGGAAATCGTTGGAGACGCCGGCCCCGCCATGGATCTGGATGGCCCGATCGATCACCTTCAAAGCCACGTTCGGCGCCACCACCTTGATCTGTGCGATCTCGCTTCTCGCCACCTTGTTGCCCACGGTATCCATCATGTAGGCGGCTTTGAGGGTCAGCAGCCGCGCCATGTCGATCTCCATCCGCGAGTCGGCGATCTTATCCACGTTACCACCCAGGCGGGCCAGCGGCTTGCCGAACGCGGTGCGGCTCACCGAGCGCTTGCACATCAGTTCCAGCGCGCGCTCGGCCATGCCGATCGAGCGCATGCAGTGGTGGATCCGGCCCGGGCCAAGGCGGCCCTGGGCGATCTCGAAGCCGCGCCCCTCGCCCAGCAGCACGTTTTCATAAGGCACCCGCACGTTGTCGAACAGCACTTCGGCGTGACCATGGGGCGCGTCGTCATAACCGAACACCGGCAGCGGCCGGATAATCTTCACCCCGGGGGTGTCGACCGGCACCAGGATCATCGAATGCTGCTGATGGCGCGGCGCGTCCGGGTTGCTCAGGCCCATGAAGATCAGGATCTTGCAGCGCGGATCGCAGGCGCCCGATGTCCACCACTTCTTGCCGTTGATCACCCATTCGTCGCCGTCGCGTACCGCCCGGGCGGCCATATTGGTGGCGTCGGACGAGGCCACGTCCGGTTCGGTCATGGCGAAGGCGGAACGGATCTCGCCGCGCAACAGCGGCTCCAGCCAGCGCTGCTTCTGCTCTTCATTGGCATAACGCACCAGCACTTCCATGTTGCCGGTATCCGGCGCGGAGCAGTTGAACGGCTCCGGCCCCAGCAGGGAGCGGCCCATGATCTCCGCCAGCGGTGCATATTCGAGGTTGGTCAGGCCGGCGCCGAGCTCCGACTCCGGCAGGAACAGGTTCCACAGGCCTTCGGCCCGGGCCTTGGCCTTGAGCTCCTCCATGATCGCCGTCGGCTGCCAGCGATCGCCTTCGGCGACCTGGCGCTCGAACACCGCTTCAGCCGGATACACATAAGCGTCCATGAACGCGGTCACGCGCTCACGCAGTTCCTGAACCTTGGGGGAATAGGCGAAATCCATGGGGCAGCTACCTTCTTGGCAAGGTGGTTGGGGGCATGGGACCGATGCTAGAACAGCTTACGAAAATTTACCTAGCCTATTCTCGGCGTGTATTAACATTCATCACCGATATATGATCGACGGATAAAAGCGGTCCCGGCCTCGCCAGCCGACCGGACAAGATGCCCTAACAAGACGCCCTAACAATAAGAGGCAGCGCAATGAATCTGAGCAAGGTCGACCTCAACCTTTTCATCGTCTTCGACGCGATCTACACCGAAGCCAACCTGACCCGTGCCGGGCAGATCGTCGGCATTACCCAGCCCGCCGTCTCCAACGCCCTGGCCCGCCTGCGCGAAACCTTCAACGACCCGCTGTTCGTGCGTACCGCCCAGGGCATGGTGCCCACGCCCATGGCGCAGAACATCATCGGCCCGGTGCGCAACGCCCTGTCGCTGCTGCGGGTGTCGGTCCAGGAAAGCCGCATCTTCAACCCCTTGCAGGCGGTCAAGACCTACCGCATCAGCATGACCGACCTGACCGAGGCGGTGATCCTGCCGCCGCTGTTCCAGCGCCTGCGGCGCCTGGCGCCCACGGTGATCATCGAAAGCTTCCTGTCCAAGCGCCGGGAAACCACCAAGGAACTGGCCGCCGGCCGCCTGGACTTCGCCGTCGACGCACCGCTCAATACCGACCCGCAGGTCCGTCACGTCAAACTGATGGAAGACCGCTATGTCTGCGCCATGCGCAAGAGCCATCCGCTGGCGGGCAAGGACACACTCAGCCTCGACGATTACCTGTCGCTGACCCATATCCATATTTCCAGCCGCCGCAGCGGCCTGGGCTACGTCGACCTGGCGCTGGGCAAGATGGGCATCCAGCGCAAGATCGCCCTGCGTTCCCAGCATTACCTGATGGCCTCGCAGGTGCTGCAACAGACCGACATGGTGATGACCGTGCCGGAACGTTTCGCCCGCCGTCACGACCTGCAAGCCTTCCACCTGCCCGTCAGCGGTGTGCCGCCGCTGGAAACCCACCTCTATTGGCACGAGAGCACCGACCAGGATCCCGCCAACCGCTGGATGCGCGAGCAGATGATCGAGTTGTGCCAGCAAGTGACCGCCCAGGAGAAAAAACTCGAACAGTGAACCGTAGGAGCGAGGCTTGCCCGCGATAAGCACGCCGTGGTTTCCCTGAACCACCGTGTCCTCGCTCATCGCGCGCAAGCCTCGCCCCTACCGACGGCACTGGATCTTGCTTGACGTATACGTCAACCTCGAATTAGCTTAGCGCCAAGACCTTTTTCGAGTGCCTCCATGAGCAGCCAGACCTACAGCATTTCCGACCTCGCCCGAGAACTCGACATCACCACCCGGGCCATCCGCTTTTATGAAGAACAGGGCCTGCTCGCCCCCGAACGCCGTGGCCAGGAACGCATCTACTCACCGCGGGACAAGGTCAGCCTGAAGCTGATCCTGCGCGGCAAGCGCATCGGTTTCTCCCTGGCCGAATGCCGCGAGCTGATCGAACTCTACGACCCCTCCAGCGGCAACCTGAAACAACTGCACAGCATGCTGGCGAAAATCGCCGAGCGTCGCGAACAGCTGGAACAGCAGTTGCTGGACATCGAGCAGATGAAACTCGAACTGGACACCGCCGAGGAACGCTGCACCCAGGCGCTGGAGCAAACCATCAAGAATCAGAAAAGCGCCGCGCAATAACCGCCCCGGGTCACCAACGCGAACATCGCTCCCGCCCTGCGGTTTGCGTCGCCGATCGCAGCCTGCGGCAGCGGCGACATCCGTGCCCACTCATTACAGGTAAAGCCCCATGTCTCTTCCCTCCCATGTACGCCTGGTCGAAGTCGGTCCCCGCGACGGCCTGCAGAACGAAGCCCAGCCCATCAGCGTCGCCGACAAGGTGCGGCTGGTGGATGCCCTGAGTGACGCCGGGCTTGGCTATATAGAAGTCGGCAGTTTCGTCTCGCCCAAATGGGTGCCGCAGATGGCCGGATCGGCCGAGGTGTTCGCGCAAATCCAGCGCAAGCCGGGGGTGACCTACGGCGCCCTCGCCCCGAACCTGCGCGGGTTCGAGGATGCGCTGGCCGCCGGGGTCAAGGAAGTCGCGGTGTTCGCCGCCGCGTCCGAAGCCTTCTCCCAGCGCAACATCAATTGCTCCATCAGCGAAAGCCTGGAGCGTTTCGTGCCGATCATGGAGGCGGCGAAACGACAGGGCGTTACCGTGCGCGGCTACGTGTCTTGCGTGCTGGGTTGCCCCTACGAGGGCGCGGTAGCCGCGGAGCAGGTCGCCGTGGTGGCCCGCGAGCTGTACAACATGGGCTGCTACGAAGTGTCCCTGGGCGACACCATCGGCACCGGGACCGCGGGCGCCACCCGGCGGATGTTCGACGTGGTGGGCGCCCAAGTGCCGCGGGACAAGCTCGCCGGGCATTTCCACGACACCTACGGCCAGGCCCTGGCCAATATCTACGCCAGCCTGCTGGAAGGCATCACGGTGTTCGACAGCTCCGTCGCCGGGCTCGGCGGCTGCCCCTACGCCAAGGGCGCCAGCGGTAACGTCGCCAGCGAGGACGTGCTGTACCTGCTCGATGGCCTGGGGATCGAAACCGGTGTCGACCTGGAACGCCTGATCCTCGCCGGCCGGCAAATCTGCTCCGTATTGGGGCGCCCCAGCGGTTCGCGCGTCGCCAAGGCCCGTTACCCCGAATGAGGCCCTCGCCTGTTGCAGGGTGTTACCGGGCCCGCTGAGGCACGCTCGAAACGGGTAACACGGAAACAGTTTGTCGATTTTCTAGCGGTACAGATAAAACCCAGTTTTTATCAAATCATTGATTTTAAAGGGTTTTAAAAAGTTGGCACGGCAACTGCTATATCTCTGGCATAACAAGAATAAAAAGCAGCAAAGCTAATAAAAATAAGACGAAACGACTCTGACATAACAAAAACAACACGGCAGAGACGCAGCTAACAGATTTTTTTGGAGAGGATGTGTTTTCCAGGGTGCCCTCAACAACAAGAGCCACCCGCAACCGGGCAGAGAACAATAAAACTACCCCAAGGTAGCTCCCGAACTGGTTGGTCGCGCAAGCGAGAAAATAGATCAGCGCTCAAAAAAATACGTTTGCTCTTGATCCCGGATGGGGATCGCCAAAAACAGCGGTAAAGGGCAACGGTTGCCAAAAACAACAACAGACCGCCCCTTCAATAATAAAAAAGAGCACGCAACGACAAAATTAAAGGGGAGCTTCGGCTCCCCTTTGTGCTTTCTGCCATTCCTGTTTTCTTTCCTGATTCGGCGGCGACCCTGGGGTCGCTATCGCCAGGCTCGCTCCTTGTAGGAGCGAACCTTGCGATGACATCAGGAACGCCCGCGCAACTCCTCGATGCTGATCTCGCGCATCCTGAACTTCTGGATCTTGCCGGTCACGGTCATCGGAAACTCCTCGACGAACCTGAAGTAACGCGGCGTCTTGAAGTGGGCGATGCGTTCCTTGCACCAGGCCTGCAGCTCTCCTTCGCTGGCGGTATGGCCGGGGTGGAACTTGATCCAGGCGACTATTTCCTCGCCGTACTTCGAGCACGGAATGCCGATCACCTGCACATCGGCCACCGCCGGATGGGTGAAGAAAAACTCTTCCAGCTCCCGCGGATAAATGTTCTCGCCGCCGCGAATGATCATGTCCTTGTTACGCCCGGCGATGCACACGTAGCCCTGCTCGTCCATGGTCGCCAGGTCGCCGGTGTGCATCCAGCCGGCCTGGTCGATGGCTTCGGCGGTGCCCTGGGGGTTATTCCAGTAACCCAGCATCACGCTGTAGCCGCGGGTACACAGCTCGCCGATAGTGCCCCGCGGGACCACATTGCCCGCCTCGTCGATGATCTTGCTTTCCAACTGCGGCTGGGTGCGGCCGACCGTGGTCACGCGCAGTTCCAGCTCGTCCGCCGGCCCGGTCTGCAGCGACACCGGGCTGGTTTCGGTCATGCCGTAGGCGATCTGCACTTCGCTCATGTGCATCTCGCCGATGACCCGGCGCATCACCTCGATCGGGCACGTCGCCCCGGCCATGATCCCGGTGCGCAGGCTCGACAGGTCGAACCCGGCCCGCTGTGGCTGATCGAGCATGGCGATGAACATGGTCGGTACGCCGTACAAGCCGGTGGCTTTCTCCTCGGCCACGGTGCTCAGGGTCAGCAGCGGGTCGAAGGCATCGTTGGGGTAGATCATGGTGCTGCCGTGGGTCACGCAGCCCAGGTTGCCCATGACCATGCCGAAGCAGTGATACAGCGGCACCGGGATCACCAGGCGGTCCTCGGGGCCCAGGCCCAGGCTCTCGCCGACCATGTAACCGTTATTGAGGATGTTGTAGTGGCTCAGGGTCGCGCCCTTGGGGAAACCGGTGGTGCCGGAGGTGTACTGGATATTCACCGCCTGGTCGGGGTCCAGGCTGTCCTGGCGTTCGCGCAAGGCCTCGACGCTGACCGCGGCCGCCAGGTCGGCCAGTTGCGACCAGGGCAGAAAGCCCACCGGCGGGCGGGCATCGAGGCTGATCACGCCGCGCAGATCCGGCAGGCGCTCACTCTGCAACTGGCCGATGGAGTGCTGCGCCAGTTCCGGCGCCAGGCCCTGCAGCATGGCGTGGTAGTCGGAGGTCTTGAACGCGCCGGCACACACCAGCCACTGGCAACCGGACTGCTTGAGCGCGTATTCCAGCTCGGAACTGCGATAGGCCGGGTTGATGTTCACCAGGATCACGCCGATCTTGGCGCTGGCGAACTGGATGATGCACCACTGCGCGCAATTGGGCGCCCAGATCCCCAACCGGTCGCCGGTCTTCAGGCCCAGGGCCAACAGCGCCCGGGCGTGCAGGTCGACGGCCTCGGCCAGTTGCTGCCAGCTGTAACGCAACTGTTGATGACGCACCACCAGGGCTTCGCCCTGTGGGTAGGACGCCACCGTGCGATCGAACGCCTGACCGACGGTCAGCGCCAGCAAGGCCTTGTCCTGTGTGCCGCGAGTGTAGCTGCGCCCCGGCGCGGATGCGGATTGATCCATGACGACCCCTATTGTCTTTATTGTAGGAGCGAGGCTTGCCCGCGATGGGTCACCGCGATGGGGTTGTTCCATCGCGTCAGCGCCATCGCCAGCGAGCTCGGCATTGACAGAATCGCGCAAGTTGACGTTTACGTAAAGGGTGATTGACAGCCACCGTTCGCAGGCTTACGTTAACGTAAAGGTGAGAGCCAAATCAGCCGCTCTCCACAGCCCCACTCCTCACATAAAAACAAGTTTGAAGGTGCCCCCATGAGCTATCCGACCCTGAACTTTGCCCTCGGCGAAACCATCGACATGCTCCGCGACCAGGTGCAAGCCTTCGTCAAGGCCGAGCTCGCGCCACGAGCGGCACAGATCGATGCCGACAACCTGTTCCCCGCCGACATGTGGCGCAAGTTCGGCGACATGGGCCTGCTGGGCATCACCGTGCCGGAAGAGTACGGCGGTGCCGGCCTGGGCTACCTGGCCCACGTGGTGGCCATGGAAGAAATCAGCCGCGGCTCGGCCTCGGTCGCCCTCTCCTACGGCGCCCACTCCAACCTCTGCGTCAACCAGATCAACCGCAACGGCAACCACGAACAGAAAAGCAAATACCTGCCCAGGCTGATCAGCGGCGAGCACATCGGCGCCCTGGCCATGAGCGAACCCAACGCCGGCTCCGACGTGGTGTCGATGAAGCTGCGCGCCGACAAGCGCGGCGACCGCTACGTGCTCAACGGCAGCAAGACCTGGATCACCAACGGCCCCGACGCCAACACCTACGTGATCTACGCCAAGACCGACCTGGACAAGGGCCCCCACGGCATCACCGCCTTCATCGTCGAGCGCGACTGGAAAGGCTTCAGCCGCAGCAACAAGTTCGACAAGCTGGGCATGCGCGGCTCCAACACCTGCGAACTGTTTTTCGATGACGTGGAAGTGCCGGAAGAAAACATCCTCGGCGTGCTCAACGGCGGCGTGAAAGTGCTGATGAGCGGTCTGGACTACGAGCGCGTGGTGCTCTCCGGCGGACCGACCGGGATCATGCAGGCCTGCATGGACCTGGTGGTGCCCTACATCCATGACCGCAAGCAGTTCGGCCAGAGCATCGGCGAGTTCCAGCTGATCCAGGGCAAGATCGCCGACATGTACACCCAGCTCAACGCCAGCCGCGCCTACCTGTATGCGGTGGCCCAGGCTTGCGAGCGCGGCGAGACCACGCGCAAGGACGCCGCCGGGGTGATCCTCTACAGCGCCGAGCGCGCCACCCAGATGGCCCTGGACGCGATCCAGATCCTCGGCGGCAACGGCTACATCAACGAATTCCCCGCCGGCCGCCTGCTGCGCGACGCCAAGTTGTATGAAATCGGCGCCGGCACCAGCGAAATCCGCCGCATGCTGATCGGCCGCGAACTGTTCAACGAAACCCGCTAACGGAGCTGTCCATGGCTATCCTGCATACCCAGCTCAACCCCCGTTCGGCGGAGTTCGTCGCCAACAGCGCAGCCATGCTGCAACAGGTCGACGCCTTGCACACCCTGCTCGCCCAGGTCCAGCAAGGCGGTGGCGCCAAGGCCCAGGAGCGGCATACCTCGCGCGGCAAACTGCTACCCCGCGAACGCATCAACCGCCTGCTCGACCCGGGCTCGCCCTTCCTCGAGGTCAGCCAGTTGGCAGCCTATGAGGTGTATGGCGAAGACGTGCCGGCCGCCGGGGTGATCGCCGGCATTGGCCGGGTGGAAGGCGTGGAATGCATGATCGTGGCCAACGACGCCACGGTGAAAGGCGGCTCCTACTACCCGCTGACGGTGAAAAAACACCTGCGCGCCCAGACCATCGCCCAGCAGAACCGCCTGCCGTGCATCTACCTGGTGGACTCCGGTGGCGCCAACCTGCCGCGCCAGGACGAGGTGTTTCCGGACCGCGAGCACTTCGGGCGGATCTTCTTCAACCAGGCCAACATGAGCGCCCAGGGCATCCCGCAGATCGCCGTGGTCATGGGCTCCTGCACCGCCGGGGGCGCCTATGTGCCGGCCATGGCCGACGAGGCGATCATGGTCCGCGAACAGGCCACTATCTTTCTCGCCGGTCCGCCGCTGGTGAAGGCTGCCACCGGTGAAGTGGTCAGCGCCGAGGACCTCGGCGGCGCCGATGTGCACTGCAAGGTCTCCGGTGTCGCCGACCACTATGCCGACAGCGACGAGCACGCCCTGGCCCTGGCCCGGCGCAGCGTGGCCAACCTCAACTGGCGCAAGCAGGGCGAGTTGCAGCAACGCGCGCCGATCGCCCCCTTGTATGCCAGCGACGAGCTATACGGAGTGATTCCGGCGGACGCCAAGCAGCCCTTCGATGTCCGCGAAGTGATCGCGCGGCTGGTGGACGGCTCGGTCTTCGATGAGTTCAAGGCGCTGTTCGGCACCACCCTGGTGTGCGGTTTCGCCCACCTGCACGGCTACCCGATCGCCATCCTCGCCAACAACGGCATCCTCTTCGCCGAAGCCGCGCAGAAAGGCGCGCACTTCATCGAACTGGCCTGCCAGCGCGGCATCCCGCTGCTGTTCCTGCAGAACATCACCGGCTTCATGGTCGGGCAGAAATACGAAGCCGGCGGCATCGCCAAGCATGGCGCCAAACTGGTGACCGCGGTGGCCTGCGCCAAGGTGCCGAAATTCACGGTGATCATCGGCGGCAGTTTCGGCGCCGGTAACTACGGCATGTGCGGCCGCGCCTACGACCCGCGCTTTCTGTGGATGTGGCCCAACGCGCGGATCGGCGTGATGGGCGCCGAGCAGGCCGCCGGGGTACTGGTGCAGGTCAAGCGCGAACAGGCCGAACGCGGCGGACACCCCTTCAGCGCCGCCCAGGAAGCCGAGATCAAGCAGCCGATCCTCGACCAGTACGAACACCAGGGCCATCCGTATTACTCCAGCGCCCGGCTGTGGGACGACGGCGTCATCGACCCGGCGCAGACCCGCGACGTCCTGGCGCTGGCCTTGTCCGCGTCCCTCAACGCCCCTATCGAACAGAGCCGCTTCGGCGTGTTCCGCATGTAACCTGCGCGAGACTGACATGAACGACTTCAACACCCTGGAACTGCTGAAGGACCCTCGTGGTTTCGCCACCCTGTGGCTCAGCCGCGAGGACAAGAACAACGCCTTCAACGCGGAAATGATCCGTGAACTGATCCTCGCCCTGGACCAGGTGCAAAGCGATCCGAGCCTGCGCTTTTTGCTGCTGCGCGGCCGTGGCCGGCACTTCAGCGCCGGCGCCGACCTGGCCTGGATGCAGCAGTCGGCGGAACTCGACTACCACACCAACCTCGACGATGCCCGTGAGCTGGCCGAGCTGATGTACAACCTGGCCAAGCTGAAGATCCCGACCCTGGCGGTGGTGCAAGGTGCGGCCTTCGGCGGCGCCCTGGGCCTGATCAGCTGTTGCGACATGGCGATCGGCGCCGACGATGCGCAGTTCTGCCTCTCGGAAGTGCGCATTGGCCTGGCTCCGGCGGTGATCAGCCCGTTCGTGGTGCAGGCCATCGGCGAACGCGCGGCGCGCCGCTACGCCCTGACCGCCGAACGCTTCAGCGGCCAGCGCGCCCGGGAAATCGGCCTGCTGTCGGAAAGCTACCCGGCGGCCGAGCTGGAGCCACAGGTGGCGTTGTGGATCGACAACCTGCTGCTCAACAGCCCCTGCGCCATGCGCGCCAGCAAGGACCTGCTGCGTGAAGTCGGCAACGGTGCCCTGACCCCTGCCCTGCGCCGCTACTGCGAAAACGCCATTGCCCGGATTCGTGTCAGCCCCGAGGGCCAGGAAGGCCTGCGCGCCTTCCTGCAAAAACGCCCGCCGAGCTGGCAGCCTGCCCCGACCACCAAGGAGTCGCGTTGATGAGCGCCCCTGTCCTGACCACCCTGCTGGTGGCCAACCGCGGCGAGATCGCCTGCCGCGTGATGCGCACCGCCAAGGCCCTGGGCCTGACCACCGTGGCTGTGCACAGCGCCACCGACCGTGATGCCCGGCACAGCCGCGAAGCCGACTTGCGGGTCGACCTGGGCGGCAGCAAGGCCGCCGACAGCTACCTGCAGATCGACAAACTGATCGCCGCCGCCAAGGCCAGCGGCGCCCAGGCGATCCACCCGGGCTACGGCTTCCTCTCGGAAAACGCCGGTTTTGCCCGCGCCATCGAGGCCGCCGGCCTGATCTTCCTCGGCCCGCCGGCTTCGGCCATCGACGCCATGGGCAGCAAGTCGGCCGCCAAGGCCCTGATGGAAACCGCTGGCGTGCCCCTGGTCCCGGGTTACCACGGCGAAGCCCAGGATCTGGAAACCTTCCGCCTCGCTGCCGAACGCATCGGCTACCCGGTGCTGCTCAAGGCCACCGCCGGGGGCGGCGGCAAGGGCATGAAAGTGGTGGAAGACGTCAGCCAGCTGGCCGAAGCCCTGGCCTCGGCCCAGCGTGAAGCGCAGTCGTCCTTTGGCGACGCGCGGATGCTGGTGGAGAAATACGTGCTCAAGCCGCGTCACGTGGAAATCCAGGTGTTCGCCGACCGGCACGGCAACTGCCTGTACCTCAACGAACGCGACTGCTCGATCCAGCGTCGCCACCAGAAAGTCGTCGAGGAAGCCCCGGCCCCGGGCCTGAGCGTCGAACAGCGCAAGGCCATGGGCGAAGCCGCGGTGCGCGCGGCCCAGGCCATCGGCTACGTCGGCGCCGGCACCGTGGAATTCCTGCTCGATGCCCGCGGCGAATTCTTCTTCATGGAAATGAATACCCGCCTGCAGGTGGAACACCCGGTGACCGAAGCCATTACCGGGCTGGACCTGGTGGCCTGGCAGATCCGCGTGGCCCAGGGCGAAGCGTTGCCTCTCACCCAGGACCAGGTGCCGCTCAACGGCCATGCGATCGAAGTGCGGCTGTATGCCGAAGATCCGGGCAACGACTTCCTGCCGGCGACCGGGCGCCTGGAGCTGTACTGCGAATCGGCGCCGGGGCCGGGCCGACGGGTGGACAGTGGCGTCGCGGAAGGCGACAGCGTGTCGCCGTTCTACGACCCGATGCTCGGCAAGCTGATTGCCTGGGGCGAGAACCGCGAACAGGCGCGCTTGCGCCTGCTGGGCATGCTCGACGAGTTCGCCATCGGTGGATTGAAGACCAACCTGGCGTTCCTGCGGCGCATCATCGCTCATCCGGCCTTCGCCGCCGCCGAGCTGGATACCGGTTTTATCCCGCGTTATCAGGACCAACTACTACCGCCGGCCAGCGCCCTGGGCGACGAGTTCTGGCAGGCCGCCGCCCAGGCGTTCGCCCAGGGCCAGCCGAAGCAGCCGCGCGCCGACGACCGCCACTCCCCCTGGGCCGAAGCCAGCGGGTTGCGCCTCGGCCTGCCGCGGGAAACCGTGCTGCACCTGGAGTGCGAGGGGCAGGACCGGGCGCTCAAGCTGGATACGAGCAACGGCGCTATGCGCCTGGACGGAGAACGGCTGTCCATCGACCACCAGGGGCTGCGCCAGCAGCACCGGGCAATTCGCCAGGGCGACTCGCTGTATCTGCAGTGGCAGGGCGAGATGCGTCGCGTCACGCCCTACGACCCGATCGCCGCGGTCGAGGCCAGCCACAGCCATCAAGGCGGCCTGACCGCGCCCATGAACGGCAGTATCGTGCGGGTCCTGGTACAGGCCGGGCAGAGCGTCGAGGCCGGGGCGCAACTGGTGGTGCTGGAGGCCATGAAGATGGAACACAGCATCCGTGCACCACAAGCCGGGGTGGTCAAGGCGCTGCATTGCCAGGAAGGCGAGATGGTCAGTGAGGGAAGTGCCCTGGTAGAGCTCGAATAAGCTCTTGAGGCCAAAGATCGTTCCCGCAGCTTTGCGGGAACGGTCGTATTTTTACGTCAGAATTTCGCGGTAGCCTGCACCACTACACCAATAATCCGACAGTCATCACTGTAAAGAGCTTTCGGGTAAGTCGGATTAAGCGGCATCAGATAACGTTGCCCGCCCTCTTCCACCAGCTTGCGGAAGATCGCCTCGGTACTGCCCGGGCATTGCACGATCACCAGCTTGCCGGGCACCGCTTCCACCGCCGGATCCACCAGGATCAGCATGTCCTGGGCGATGCTCAGGCCACTGGGAGCGATCATCGCGTCGCCCACCACGACCAGCCAGAACGCCGAGCCCTGCGCCTGGTAGTCGGACAGCTCGTAACGCTCCCCGGCATACCCCGTGCCGCCAGCCTCGCGAACCTCGCCAACGCCCCGCCAGTCGCTGACCGGGTAGCGGAAATACGGGTTGTATTTGTGCGCCAGGGACGGCTCGTCCAGCAGCGGCTGGCCCTCGTCATCCACCTGCGGTTTCTCGCGAATCACCAGGGCGACTTCAAGGAAACCCAGGCCGATTTCCTCGAGCACACGGTTCATGTCTTCGATCTTCGGCTGGCGTCTTTTACTCAGCCAGTGACCGATGCCGCCCTGGGACATGCCCAGGCGTTCCGCGAGCTTTTCTTGGGTGACCTTGCGGTCCTTCATGTTGGATTTAACCAACTCGATCCATTTGTCCATGGCCGGAACAATACGTTGTGTATTTCGGCCCTCAACACACAAGTTGTAGTATTTGAAACCTAGTCACAAATACATTAAGTATTACCCTTTCCAGACCCTCTCAATTCCACGTCAAAGGATGGAACCGCTCATGAACAGCATCAGCAAAGACGCTCCGGAACTGGAAACCGACGTCGACTTCAACGCCCTCAAGGACAGCGAAGCCGCCCGCCGAGCCATGGACTATTACTTGAAACCGGCTGTTTCAGAATCGCTGGCCGACGAGAAGTTCTTCGAAGTCCGGCACAGCATCAGCAGCGAGGAAGCCATGATCCACGCCTCCGACCTGCTGCGCTGCGCCGCGGCGAGCGCCTACGAGGCAGCCGACCACCTGCGCGGCACCCGGCGGGACCTGGCGTTTTCCGTGGTGCACATGATCGATATGGCCAAGGCGCTGGTGGATCGTTCGCTCGACAGCCATCGCCAGGAATGAGCGCGACAGGGCTGGGCACGACTCGGCCCGCCGCTGGATCCGGCAAGCGAAAGAGAAAGGAAATTTTTTCTATCGGGCGAAGAAAAACATTTGACTTGCAAATGATAATGATTATTATTGCAAGCAACTGATCGCGAGATCAGTCGATAACCCAAGAGACCTTAGGTCGGACTCCTGGATTATCTCCTCATCAGGCTAATCACGGTTTTTGACCCGGCTTTTTGCCGGGTCTTTTTTTTCTGCCAGTTTTTCTGGCTTGGCTTCAGGCTAATGAAGTCGGGTACCGCTTGATGGGCGGCGATGATAGCAAAAGAATGCCTCATTGCAAGCCGACGCCCACCGCAACGGCTGGCAAATCCTAAAACAGCGCTTGAGAATCAATCGCATAGCTTCTAAGCTGCTTTTGCGTCAAGGACGACGCCCCCCTTCCCTCGCTGAAATTGCCCCCCTGCCACTCCCTCGCCTTGCTACAGTAACGGCCATAAAAATCATATTCAGGAAGGACTATGACCGTGGCCCAAAGCTCGTTTCAGATCTCTGCCAATTTCGACAGCGGCAACATCGAAGTACTGGATGCCAGCAACCCCTCGCAAGTCATGCTGGCCATCAAGCCCGACACGCGCAGCGCGCATTTCCAGTGGTTCCACTTCAAGGCCAGCGGCCTGCATGTCGGCCAGGAACACTGGTTCCGCCTGAGCAACGCCAGCAAATCCTCGTACAACAAGGCCTGGGCCGGTTACCAGGCGGTGGCGTCCTACGATCACGTCAACTGGTTCCGCGTGCCGACGATTTTCGAAGGCGATAGCCTGCGCTTCTGCCTGGAAGCCACCCAGACCCACGCCTGGTTCGCCTACTTCGAGCCCTACAGCCGCGGCCGCCATGACTGGCTGATCGAGCAGGCCCTGAACAAGGCCGGCACCGAGCTGCTGGCCACCGGCAAGAGCGTCGAGGGCCGGGATATCCAGCTGTTGCGCAAAGGCAGCGGCGGCGAAGGCCGGCGCAAGGTGTGGATCATCGCCCAGCAGCATCCCGGGGAGCACATGGCCGAATGGTTCATGGAGGGGGTGATCGAACGCCTGCAGCACCACGACGATGCCGAGCTGAACCGCCTGCTGGCCAGCGCCGACCTGTACCTGGTGCCGAACATGAACCCCGACGGCGCCTTCCACGGCCACCTGCGCACCAACGCCATGGGCCAGGACCTCAACCGTGCCTGGCAGAACGCCAGCCAGGAGCTCAGCCCCGAGGTGCTGTTCGTCCATCAGCAGATGGAGCGATACGGCGTCGACCTGTTCCTCGACGTGCACGGCGACGAGGAAATCCCCCACGTATTTACCGCCGGTTGCGAAGGCAACCCGGGCTACACGCCGCGCCTGGCCAAGCTCGAGGAACATTTCCGCAGCCACCTGAAGCACAAGACCCGGGACTTCCAGACCACCCACGGCTACACCCGGGACAAACCCGGCGAAGCCAACATGACCCTGGCCTGCAACGCCGTCGGCGAGAAGTTCGACTGCCTGGCGCTGACCCTGGAAATGCCGTTCAAGGACCACGACGACAATCCCAACCCGCTCACCGGCTGGTCCGGCAAGCGTTCGATGCAGTTGGGCAAGGATGTCCTCAGCACCGTGGCCGACATGGTCGGCGTGCTGCGCTGACCACCCTGCGCTGGCTGCGGGAGCACCCGCAGCCAGCGGCTATGGCACCGGCACCCGCCGGCAATCCTCAGGCCCGAGCAGGCGCCCGTCCGCCGAGCGCAGTTCCAGCGGCCGCACCGGCTGCCCCTGCTGGCGGTCGACCATCAGCGAATGCGTCTCCCCCGCCTCATAGAAATACCGCTCGCCCCACTGCCGCAGGCCGATGATCAGGTTGAACAGGCCGTTGCCCTTCTCCGTCAGCACATATTCCTGATAGGCACTGCCGTCGGAGGCCGGCACGACCTCGAAGATGCCGTGCGCCACCAGGGTCCGCAGGCGCGCAGCGAGGATGTTCTTGGCCATTCCCAGATTGCGCTGGAATTCGCTGAAGCGACGGATGCCATCGAAGGCATCGCGGACGATCAGCAGCGACCACCAGTCGCCGATGGCGTCCAGGGAGCGGGCCACCGGGCATTCGGCGCCTTCCAGGCTTGTACGTTTGACCATGGGGACTGACTCGCGACGGAAAAGTGGTTGCAATATAAAACCAGCGTCACTACCGTACAACTGGTTTCATAAAGCAACCAGAATTCGGAGCCGCCATGACCTCAGCCCTTGCCCCCTTGCCGACCGCCCCTCTCTCGGCGCCGGTGGTGCTGCTCTTCGCCATGGCCTGCGGGCTGGCGGTGGGCAACGTCTATTACGCCCAGCCCCTGCTCGATGCCATGGCCCATAGCCTGGCCATGTCGCCGGCGACCATCGGCCTGGTGATCAGCCTGACCCAGGTCGGCTACGGCCTCGGCCTGCTGTTCCTGGTTCCCCTGGGCGACCTGTTGAACCGCCGGCGCCTGATCGTCGGCCAGACGGGCTTGTCGGTCGGTGCGCTGCTGATGGTGGCGCTCGCGACGGACAGCACCTGGCTGCTGCTGGGCATGGCCCTGACCGGGCTGCTGGCGGTGGTCACCCAGGTGCTGGTGGCCTATGCCGCGAACCTGGCCGCGCCCGGCCTGCGCGGCCGGGTGGTCGGCAGTGTGACCAGCGGCATCGTGCTCGGCATCCTGCTGGCGCGCACGGTGTCGGGAACCATGGCCGACCTGGCCGGTTGGCGCTCGGTCTACTGGCTGTCGGCCGGGCTGACCCTGCTCATGGCGCTGTCGTTGTGGCGGGTGCTGCCCAAGGTCGAACAACCGGCCACCCGGCACAGCTACGGCCGGTTGATCCGCTCGCTGTTCGGCCTGTTTCGCGAAGAAAAAGTACTGCGCGACCGCGCGGTGCTGGCGATGCTGATCTTCGCCGCCGGCACCGTGCTGTGGACGCCCCTGGTACTGCCCCTGAGCGCCCCGCCGCTGTCGCTGTCGCACACCGAGATCGGCCTGTTCGGCCTTGCCGGTGCCGCCGGCGCCCTGGGCGCGGCACGTGCCGGACGGCTGGCCGACCGTGGCCTGGGCCAGTGGACCAGCGGCCTGGCCCTCTGCCTGATGCTGGTTGCCTGGTGGCCGATCGCCTATACCCAGTCGTCGCTCTGGGCGTTGCTGCTGGGGGTGATCGTCTTCGACCTGGGCCTGCAAGCGGTGCATGTCACCAGCCAGAGCCTGATCTACGCCACCCGCCCCGAGGCCCAGAGCCGCCTGGCCGCGGGCTACATGCTGTTCTATTCGATCGGCAGCGCCAGCGGCTCGATCGGCGCCACCGCCCTCTACGCCCGGACCGGCTGGACCGGAGTGTGCCTGCTGGGCGCGGCGATCAACGGCGTGGCGCTGCTCTACTGGTTATGGAGCCTGCCCCCGCGCACATCCCCGGTGCACGCGGGGTGAGCCGCCACGCCTCTCAATGCCTGCCGCGCAGCATGCTCTGCAACACCCCGTCGCGGCGCACCCAACCATGGAACAGCGCCGCCGCCAGATGCAACAGCACGGTCAGGAACAGCAGGTAGGCGAGAAAGCCATGGGCCTTGCGCAACAGGGCGAACAACGAGGCATTGGCGGGCAGGATCGCTGGCAATTGCAGCGAGCTGGACAGCATCACCGGATCGCCCGCCGCCGAGATCATCGCCCAGCCCAGCAGCGGCAGGATCAGCATCAGTGCATACAGCAAGCCATGCGAAACCTTGGCCGCCAGCGCCTGCCAGGCCGGCAGGTCCGCCGGCAAGGGCGGTTGACGGGTGGAAAAGCGCACGAACAGGCGCACCACCGCCAGCAGCAAGATAGCGATGCCCAGTGGCTTGTGCAGGTGCAGCAGCCATTCGTGACGTTCGGACACCGAGGCCGCCATGCCCGCGCCGATAAACAGCATGGCCAGGATCAGCAGCGCCATCAGCCAGTGCAGCAGGCGCGCCAGCGGCGCGAAGTGGTTCGGTTGGGCGCTCATGGGCGAGCCTCCTGGGCGGTGCCGGGCAATTGATCGACTTCACTGGTGCGACGCAGGTAGGAATTGGCATAGGCCGCCGAACGGGCCGCCAGCAGCGGGTCGTCGGAAGCGGCAATGCCGCTCGGCAAGACCAGCGGGTCATAGTTGATGTCGCGGCATTCGCCGTCGTCCTGCGGCTGGCTGCGTTCCAGCACCAGGGTCCCGGCATTCAGCACCTTGCGCTCGCTCGGCCAGGCCTTGCTGGCGTCGTCGGTGGGATCTCCGGGGTTGGCCAGGGTGAGGTTCAAGCGCCAGCGCAGCGGGCCCGCGGCCAGGCGCTGCACCAGGTCCTGGTCGAGAAAGTCGTTGCCTGGCGGCGCCACCGCGCCCGGCGCGTCCTGGACCAGCGGCACCACGCCCCAGCGCACCGCCTGGCGTTGCCCGGCCGCATTCACCAGGTAGAAGGCGTTGATGCCGTTGTAGGTTTCCGTGGCATAGCTGGCCGAAGGCTTGGCGACCTTGATCCATTGCAGGAACGGCATGGCTTCCGGATGCGCGGCGAAGAAGGCCGGCACGCTGGCCGGGTTCGGCTTGCCGGTGGCCGGGTCCGGCGAGCTGGCCTGCTGCAATTGATAAAACGCCTCGGGGGTGCCCACCGGGAAGACCGGCATGCTGTTCATCCCGGTGCGCCACTGCTGGCCGTTGGCCTGGGTGAAGCGCAGCGCCAGGCTGCGGATCGGCACGCTGCCGTCCGGCGCGTAGGGGTTGCCGGCCGGCAAGGCGAAACGCCCGACCACCGGGGTCCGCGCCTCGCTGAACACCTGGGCGCTGGAATACGCGCGGGCCTCGCCGCTGCTCTCGAAATACCCGGCCACGCACACGCCCTTGGCATGGTTGCGGCGGAACCCCGGGTGCACGCCGTTGTTTTTCTCCAGCACATCCACCAGGGCCTTGGGGGTCAGCCGCTGCGGATCGAAGCGGCCCTGCACATAAGCCATGGCGCCGGCCAGCGCGGCGGCGACCAGGGCGATGCCGCCCAGGCGCAGGCCCAGGCGGGCGGTGTTCAAGGGGGGCCGCTCGGGCGGTGACGGACGATCTACCATGAGTCTCTCCAGGGCCGTGGGCCACAGGTGCAAAGGACCTGTCAGACGTGCCTCGACAGGTTTTATTCCCGGGCCCGGTATTTATTTTCCGCACCGGGGAATAACCTGCGTTGCCAGGCGTCTGGCTGTGGCAAGCGCGCTTTGACGAGCGCCTCATGCAACCCGAGTGAATGCCAGCGAGCCGCAGGACCCCATGAACGACATCGACGACCAGCTGCGTGACATCATCCCCCGCCTGCGGCGCTTCGCCCTGTCCCTGAGCCGCCAGCCGAGCAGCGCCGACGACCTGGTGCAGGCCTGCCTGGAGCGCGCCCTGTCGAGCTGGAGCGCCAAGCGTCCCGAGGGCGACCTGCGCGCCTGGCTGTTCGCCATTCTCTACCGACAGTTTCTCGACACCCATCGCCGCTCGCGGCGCTATGCGCGCATGCTGGAATTCTTTGGCGGGCGCGACGACGCCCAGCCGTCGGTGGAGCGCAGCGTGATTGCGCAGTCGACCCTGGAAGCCTTCGACCGCTTGCCGGACGAGCAGCGCGCGTTGCTGCTCTGGGTCTCGGTGGAGGGGCTGAGCTACCAGCAAGTCGCAACCATCCTTAACGTGCCCACCGGCACCGTGATGTCGCGCCTGTCGCGGGCGCGCCAGGCCCTGCGCCAGCTCAGCGACGGCGAAATCACCAGCCCTTCTCTGCGGATACTCAAATGATCAGCCTGCCCCCCAGCGAACGCGACCTGCATGCCTATGTCGATCATCAGCTCAACGAGAGCGACCGGCGCCTGCTGGAAACCTACCTGAGCAGCCATCCGCAGCTCGCCGCCCAGGTCCAGGCCTGGCAACAGGACGCCCAGCAGTTGCGCGCGGCCCTCGGCGGCGCCCTGCGGCAACCGGCCAACCCCGAGCTGGACCCGGCATTGATCCGCCAGCGCCTCAAGCGCCAGTCGCGGCGCCAGCTGGCCAGCGTCGCGCTGTTGCTGCTCGCCCTCGGCCTCGGTGGCCTGAGCGGCTGGCAGGCGCGGGAGATGACCCTGGCCGGCAGCCAGCTGCCGATGACCGATGCCCTGCAGGCTTATCGCCTGTTCGCCGAGCAAGGCATCCTGCCGGCCGACCTCGAGGTCCAGGGCAACGCGGCCATGCAGGCCTGGCTCGACCGTTACTTCGAGCGCGCCGAACGCCTGCCGGACCTGCGCGACGCCGGGTTCCAGGCCGTCAGCGGGCGCCTGCTCAGCACCGATCAGGGGCCGGCGGCGATGGTGCTGTACGCCGACCGCAACGGGCACAAGATCAGCTTCTACATCCGTCCACCGGGACCGAAGAATTACCTGCTGCCCCGGGGCAGCCGCAGCGACGGCGAACTGCAGGCCCGATACTGGTCCGACAGCGGCTACAACTACGCCATGGTCGGCCCGGCCAGCTCGCCGGTGGCGCAACGCTTGCAGGACACCCGGACGTTCTGAGTGCTTGGCCTGCCGCGACCGTCGTGCTCTAGAAACCCACGTCCAGCACCACATTGTCGGTGTAGGTGCCCGCCGGCGGGGTGGCCTGGTCGGTGTAGATCCTGGCGTTGTAGTTGAACACCTGGCTGCCGGTGCCCAGGCCGTTGCCCGGGTTGACCTCGGCGTCGGAGCTGGCCCGCCGCGCGGCGCCGACGCTGCCCCAGCGAGTGGTGCCGGCGCTCTTGAAGATGTCGTAGGCCAGGTAGTTGCCCCCCGAGACCATCCGCCGTCGCCCGCCGACGCCGAGCGCCTGCTGCCCGTCACCCAGGCCCACGGTGTAGGCGCTGCCCTTGGTGCAGGCCAGGTTGATGGTCTGCCCGCTGACCGTGGCGAAGGCGCTGACCACCGGCGCGCTGCCGAAATTGATGTTGGGCGCGGTGATCACGCAGTCGTTGGCCACCGTCAGGTTGACCGTCAGGCTGGCGACGCCGCTGCCGATATCGCGTCCCAGGCAGGCGCCCAGCGCACCGATCCCGGCACAGTAGTTCCAGCTCCAGGCGATACTCAGGGTTTCGCTATAGACCCCGGCAGCCACGTTGCTGCCGGTGATGCTGCCCAGGTAGAGCGGGATGGCCTTGGCCACGGTCGGGCTGCCCAGCAGCCCCAGGGCGTCGACGATGGAGTTGCGCGCAAAGTCGAACTGCACGCCGCGGGTGATGGGGTAGCTGGTGCTGTTGTTGGCGTAGATCGTATAGCCGATGACATCGCCGGTGGGCCCCAGCAGCCCGCTCTGCGAAGAGGTGATGGTGGCGTAGAAGTGGTCGTTGCTGGCCAGCAGGCTCAGCAACGAGCCGGTGCAGGCCAGGCCGGCGTTGGTCGTGGAAGCGGGCTGCGAGGTGGTGCGCACCAGGATCGAACTGAGGGTGCCGAAGCCCGCCGGCGAGGTGCTGACCACCGAACACAGGGCCCAGGCGCGATTGGCGCCTATCAGCAACCACAGCGCCAGCAATACGGCCAGCGACCACCTCCTCCTGCTCCGATGCCCGCGCAACCTGTCCATGTGCGTCGCCTCCCGTTTGTATTGATGAATCCTCACTGGCACACCAGCGGCCCGATCAGCGGCACCTGCTCCTGCTCGGGCGCCAGGGTAAAGCTCGCCCGGCAGCTGCTGCCGTCGGCCAGCTCGACCCGCAGCGTATTGCTCGGCGAGAGGTTCTCCAGATACACCAGGCCATCCCACCCCACCACGGCCTGGCTCGCGCTCTGCTCGTGGGTCACCCGCGAGCCCAGCGGCAGCTCCTGCTGCCGGGCATCCACCAGGATCACGCTGGCGGCGACCACCCGGGTCAGCGGGAACTCCACCAGATAGCCACTGCCGCGACGCACCGCGACCCGTTGCTCGACCTGCGGGCTGCGCACGTTGGCCGGCAGGTTCAGCGGGTCGATCTCGTACTTGCCGCGGTAATAGGCGCTGCTCCAGGGCACCAGCAGGTGGCCGTTCTTGTCGGTCTGGCCCACCAGCTGGTTCTCATAACGCACCGGGATGTCCCGGTAGCCGTCGGTGCTGACCACCACGAAGGCATCGTCGATCCGGTTGGCGGCGAACACCTGGCGGTCCATCCACACCAACGAGCCGCTGGCGTCGGCCCAGCGGGTTTCGGCCTCGCTAGAACCGTAGACCCCGGCCTGCAACTGCACCGACTGCAAGCGCCAGGTCAGGTCGGCCTGCCGGTAGGTCGGCGCATCGCCCTGGGCATACCCCAGGTTGAAACCGACGCCGCCCTCGCTGGGCACCGCGCGGCTGTAGTTGACCCGCTGCTGGCGTTGTCCGTCCTTGCTGCGCTCGCTGCTGAGGCTGAGGCTGCCGTGGAGGTCGAAAGGCACCACCAGTTGCGCCTGGACCGCCCAGTTGCTGTCGCCGATCTCGCGGTTGGCCGAAAGGTAGAAACTGCTGCTGCGCCACAGCGGCTTGCTCCAGGTCAGGTTGAGCAGGCGGGTGCGCGAAGCGTCCGCGGCGCGTACATCGAAATAGCCGGCGCCGAGGCTGCCGTAGCGTTCCAGGTTGAGGCTCAGGGTCACCTGCTCGCTGCGCTGGCTGAGGCTGGCGTAGGGGCTGTCCACCACCGTCAGGTCGGCATAGCCGTCGCGACGCTGCATGCGCTGGTAGGACAGGCTGTAACGCTGGCTGCTGTACTGGTAGCCGAGGCTGACCTGCTGCCCGCCCTGGCCGTCGAAACGGCTCTGGCTGAGCGCGCTGTTGAGCACGCCGAAATTGCCCAGGCGCAGATTGCCGCCTACCCCGCCCAGGCTCAGGGACTCGGCCGCCTCGACATGGCTCTCCAGGGTCAGGCTGTCGCTCAGGCCATAGCGCAGGCTGCCGGAGGCGACGCCCGGGCCGTAGCTGAAATCCTTCAGCGTGTAGTCGCGGCGCAGGGTCCCGGCCGACACCGAGAAATCGCTCAGGCCCTTTTGCAGCAGGCTGCTGGTGACATAGAACGGCACCGTGGTGGACACCTGGCGCCCCAGGGCATCGGTGGTCACCACCACCGCTTCGCCGGCGCCGTTGATGAACGGAATGTTGGTCAGGGTGTAGGGCCCCGGCTGCAGGTCGCTGCTGCTGGACTTGTAGCCGTTGATGAACAGGTCCACCGACGACGGCACCGCCGCCTCCCCGGCGAACTGCGGCAAGGGATAGGTCACCAGGTCCGGGCGCACGGCAAAATCCCGCGACAGCTGCACACCGCCCAGGCGCACCGAGTTGCTCCAGGGCAGGGCCCCGCTGACCAGGTCGCCGGCCTCGTAGGTCAGCAGGCGCTCGTCGTCCGAATAGCGCCAGGTACTGTCGTAGCGCCGGTAGCCATTGTTCAGCGCGCCCCCGTCCAGCCCGGAAAACGTGCGCCGGTACTGGCCGGTAGTGGACAGCGTGCCCCAGCTGTCGAACAGCCGCACTTCGTTCCAGGCGGCCAGGTAAGTGCCGGCATCGTCGGTGTCGTTGAGGTACAGATCGTAATTGAGCAAGGCGCCGAAACTGCTCAGCGCCGGCGTTCGCGGATAGGCCTGGCGATTGCCGATCCGTTGCTCCGGCAACCAGCCCGGCGGCACCTCCAGCAACAGGCGCTGGCCCTGGCTGTCGTAGTCGCTGTGCAGCCCCGGCAGGCGGTCGAGGGCGACTTGCGCATCGGGGCCTTCGGCAAGCGGCATTGCGGGCAGCGTCATGCCGCTGTCCCGCAGGGCCTGGGCCGGGACGAACAGGCGCCCGGCACGCTGCTCGACGGCGATCACCTGCCCGGTATTCATCTGATTGACCACCAGTTCCAGGAAGAGCTGCGCATCGCTGACCGCATCCATGCCGCTGGGCGGGGGTGGTAACTCCCCAGCCAGGCTGCCGCTGGCGAATACCCAGCAGCAGAGTCCATTGACCACCCACCCGGGACGCCGCGCACCGCGCGCCGCGCCAAGGCTCATGGCGGCGTTACGTCCATCGTGGACACCTTTCATCCATGACCTGCAAGGGCTCCCCCGTAACGCTCAGCCCACCGTGCGCATCGACGGCCCGCTGCGAACGCCGCCATCACGGGCGGCGTCAGCGGGCCGGCGCAATGTCCTGCACCTGCGGCGCGCCATTGATCCGCACCTGCAGCGCCGCATCTGCCGTCGGCGCGGCGGGCAACGGCCAGCGCATGCTCGCCCCGGGCAACACATAGCCGAGCAGGCCTTCCACCACGGGCCGGGTCTGCCCGGCCTGCTTGAACGCCACGTCGGTCAGGCGCGCATGCACCGCGCCCTGGTTGCGCACCTCGACATAGTTGCGCCCGTCCACCGCCACCTTGCGCCAGCTCAGCTGGGGCACGCCGGCGCTTTTCGGGTCGCGCTGGCGGGTGCTGTCCTCCTTGCTCCAGAGCCCGGCGCCATAGGCGAACAGCGGCACCGAGTAACGCATCTGGAAACGGATCGCCGCGGCCGTCTTGCCATCGCCCTCGGCGGTTGCCGGCTGCGCCGAGGGGATTTCATCGATGATGATCCGGTAGGCCAGTTCCTGGCCCGGGGGAATGTCGCGGGTGCGGGTCAGGCGTACCAGTTGCTTCTGCCCCGGGGCGATCTTCGCCACCGGCGGGCTGCCGATCACATCGCGCTGGTTCTGGTACTGGTCTTCGAAGCCGCTCTGGCTCCAGGCGAACACCCGCACCTGCAGGTTGGCGGTTTCCGTGCCGCGGTTTTCCAGCCACAGCGCGCTGGCCTGCTGGTCGGCCTCCAGCACCGGGTCGATCGGCCAGATCAGCACCGAACTGGCAGCGCCGGCCTGGGCCACCCACAGCAACGCCAGGGTCGACACGGCACCACACACCCCCTGCAACCGCCGGAACGTCGAATACATACTGCTGCTCCTCATGGTCTTGCTCCCTCACCACGACAGCTGCACTTGCAGCACGTCGCTGTACGTCCCCCCAGGCTGGTTGCCTGGCAACTGCACCTGGCCATAGATCGGCAGGCTGATGTTGTTCGCGTCGCTGTAGGCCACCGCCACGCTCTGGCCAATGCCCAGGCTCTGGCTGAACGCCGCATCGCGAAACAGCTGGTAGGCCACTCGCGCGCTACCGCCATTGAGCTGCATGTGCCGCCCGCTGCTGTTGTACTGGCCACCGTCGACGCTCATGTTCAGCGTCACCCCCGGCGTGCATTGCAGCTGCACGCCCGCCGTGAGCGCGACCTGCAGCGTGCTGGTGGACAACGCCGACTGGCTGCCGAAATTCAGGTTGCCGTAATTGCTCACCCCGCCCACCACCAGGCACCCGGCGACCACCGTGGCGCTGACCTGGAAGCTCTGGCTGGTCACCGCCGCCAACGGCAGCGGCAGGCTGCCGGCCCCCAGCAGCACCAGCGCCGCGCAGGCATGCCGGGCCATGGCCTCAGAACGTCAGCTCGACGGCAACGGTGTCGGTGTAGGTCCCCGCCGGCAGGCCAGCCTTGCCCACCGCCTTGCCGTAGATATTCACGGTCTGCGCCACGCCGGTGCTGGCGGACAGGTTGATGACCCCGTCGATGGCCAGGAGCTGCGAATGGCCGGAGTCGGTGTACAGGTCGTAGGGCACGAAGTTGCCGCTGCCGTCGGCCAGGGCCCGGCCCCCGCCGGCGGACTGGCCGTCATGGGCGCCCGCACGTACTTTCACCGTCGGGCTGGTGCCGCTGGAACAGAGGATCGACAACGCCCCGCCGCCGCCACCGAGCACCTGCGCCGAGGCCTGGGTGAACAGGCTGTCGGTGGTGCCGAAGTTCAGCGTACCGAAGTTCAGGCCACTGCTGCCGCCCACGCCGTTGACCTGGCAGCTGCTGGTGAGAATCAGGCTGGAAGTGATCTGTCCGGTGACCGTCGTGGCGGCCTGCGCACTGGCGGCCAGGGCCAGGCCAAGCAGTGACAGGGCGATCCGGGAGACAAGCGCGTGCATGAGATTCATCCTCTGTGGGTTTACCAATCCAGCGTGACCGTCAGGGTGTCGGTGTAGACCCCTGCCGGCAGCGCGCTGGTATTCGCGACCACCGAGCCGAATACCGGGATCGGTATCTGGGCTGCGCTGGTAACGGCGAAATTGTGTTGTTGGCCGATGCTGTAGCTATCGCTGCCGGACGCATCGAGGAACAGCCGATAGGCGATGGTCTGGCGACCGTTGCTCAGGCGTCGTGTCGTGCCGTCGCCATTGAGGCCGCCGTCGATGGTCACGGTGAAACCGGTCACCGAAGGGTTGCAGGCGACTTCCAGGCGACCCTTGCCGGCACCGCTGATATTGGCGCTCAGGGGATTGTTCCAGGTTGGCCCCTGCTGGCCGAAATCCAGCAGGCCGAAGTCGCTGGCCGGGCTCTGGGGCGAAGCCGTCGCGCCGTTGGTCACCTCGCAGCCGGCGATGATGGTCAGCCGGGCATGGATCTGGCCGCTGATCGCCGCCTGCGCATTGCCCGCCAACACCAGCAAGCAGCCCAGGGCCACCAGCGCCCGGTTCGTGATTATCATCGCCGCCATCCCAGGTCCATCAGGCCTCTCACCCTGGCCGCCACGCGTGGCGACCTCCCTGTGCCGCCCGGATCCGCCGGGCAGCTCTCGCCGGGCCACCTACCAGGTGACCGTCACTTTCAGCAAATCGGAATAGCGGCTGACCCGCGGAATCTCCGCCAGCGGCTCGATCCGCCCATACAGCGGCAGGTCCACCGAGCCCGAGCTCGGCACCCGGCCGCTCACCGGCACGTCGACCGGCAGCGGGATACGCCGGGCGGCGTCCTGGTACAGCCGATACGCAATGGGCTTGCTGTGCTCGGCCGTACCGGCCAGGTAGCGCACTTCACCGACGCCGCCGTGCTGTCCGCCGTCGACACGCATTTGATAAGGGGTATCCGGGTTGCATTCGAGCCGGGGCCGACGGGTCGCGGGCAGCGCCGCGCCAAGGGCTCCCTCGGGGCCGTCGAGGCGCGGGCCGCTGCCGAAATCCAGCACGCCCAGCTGCTCGACGCCGGCGCCGCGCTCCTGCCCCACCAACTGGCAGCCGCGCTGCACGTTGACCCGGACCTCCACCTGGAACTCCGCGGCCCATGCAGTCGCGCCGAGCACAATGCCCATGCCTGCGAAAACCAGCTTGCCATTCAATGCCTCAGTCCTTTTGAGGAGCGATAGGTACAGCTCAGGTTAGCCAGCAGCGGAAAAAGCGCCAGCGACGCGGGGAACTTGCCTCGCCTGAAATCACCCCCTCAAGGCTGATCGCACCATTGCGGCACACGGCTCGACGGGCAAAAAACTGTATAGGCCAGAGCTTTTCGTATAGAAAGTCGCCCCTCCAGACAGCGCTGGATGCCAGGCCGGGGATTGGTTAAATTACCGCGCCGGTTCCAGGAGGGGAGCAGGCCTGGAACCATCGGGGTAACACCATTGGCCGCTTTACCGCCAAACCGCTCGCCGCGCCCATCGCGCTGGCCCAGGCTGCGCGCCTGGTTCGCCAGGGCGTTCAGCCGGCCCGCCGCCGGCCACGGCCACGGCACCGTGATTCACGACTATTTCCGGCATCAGGCGCATGACCAGGGTTACACCCTCAGTCACAGCCAGCAGCGGGTGATCGACTACATGGCCGGGCAGGCCGACGCCCTGCTCCAGGCAGGCGCCAGCGCCCATGCCCGTCGTGGCTTGTATCTCTACGGTGCGGTGGGACGCGGCAAAAGCTGGCTGCTGGACGGTTTTTTCCGCGCCCTGCCCCTGGCCGACAAGCAGCGCCTGCACTTCCATGACTTCTTCGCCCAGCTGCACCAGGGCATGTTCCGCCATCGCGAGCAGCCCGACGCCCTGGAAACCACCCTCGACGAACTGCTCAGCCAGTGCCGCGTGCTGTGTTTCGACGAGTTCCACGTCCACGATATCGGCGACGCGATGCTGATCACGCGGTTGTTCCAGGCCCTGTTCCAGCGCGGCATCCTGCTGCTGGTGACCTCCAACTACCCGCCCCAGGGCCTGCTGCCCAACCCGCTTTATCACGCGCGCTTCAAGCCGGTGATCGACCTGATCGGCAGCCGGATGCAGGTGATGGAAGTCGGCGGCCCCCACGACTACCGCAGCCAGCCCCGCCAGCATTCGCAGCAGCTGTTCACCCAGGGACGCTACCTGTGGCCCGGCGACGAGCAGCAGCGCCAGGCCTTGCGCCTGCCACAAGGCGACGGCCCGAGCGTGGCGCTAATGGTCGGCGCGCGCCAGCTCCAGGCGCGGTTGTGCGAGCAGCGCACCGTCGGCTTTGCCTTCAGCGACCTGTGCGAACAGCCCACCGCGGTCATGGACTACCTGGAACTGAGCCGCCGTTTCGACACCTGGATCCTCGATGGGCTGCCGTCCCTGGACGACTGTCCGATCGCCGTCCAGCAGCGCTTCATCAATCTGATCGACGTGCTGTACGACCAGGACAAACACCTCACCCTGATCGGCACGCAGCCCTTGCGCGACAGCCTGGGCGGCAACGCCATCGACCTGGCGCGTACCCGCAGCCGCCTGGGCCAGTTGCAGGAAATCGCCGCGGCTACCACGCCCACCTGAGCCGGCGGTCGCCACCGGCCACTGCCGGCCGCTATCATGGCGAGCATTTCCAGGGCCCAGCGCCCCCACCTTGCCCGAGTGTCGAACCTGTTCATGGATACCCTTGCCCAACTGCGGGCCGGCCAACTGGCCGGGCTCAAGCGTCTGGACCTGTCTTGCGGGCTGACGGAGTTTCCCCGGGAAATCTTCGACCTGGCGGACTCGCTGGAAGTCCTCAACCTCAGCGGCAACGCCCTGAGCAGCCTGCCGGACGATCTGCACCGCCTGCCCCACCTGCGCGTGCTGTTCTGTTCCGACAACCGCTTCACCGAGCTGCCCGCCTGTCTCGGCCAGTGCGCCCGGCTGAGCATGATCGGCTTCAAGGCCAACCGCATCGAGCGGGTGCCCGCCGCCGCCCTGCCGCCGCTGCTGCGCTGGCTGATCCTCACCGACAACCGCATCGAGGAGTTGCCCGAGGAACTGGGCCAGCGCCCGCACCTGCAAAAACTGATGCTCGCCGGCAACCGCCTGGCCCGGCTGCCGCACAGCCTCGGCCAGTGCCATCGGCTGGAGCTGATCCGCATCGCCGCCAACCGCCTGGGCAGCCTGCCGCCGTTCCTGCTGGCACTGCCGCGCCTGACCTGGCTGGCCTACGCTGGCAACCCGCTGGAGTCCGAGGCAGACGCCGCGGCGCTGGAGTCGGTGGCGAGCATCCCCTGGGCCGAGCTGCAGCTGCAGGAACGCCTGGGCGAAGGCGCCTCCGGGGTGATTCACCGGGCCCTGTGGCAGCGCCCCGGACACGCGCCGGTGGCCGTGGCGGTCAAGCTGTACAAGGGCGAAATGACCAGCGACGGCTCGCCGCTGCATGAAATGAACGCCTGCATCAGCGCCGGCCTGCACCCGAACCTGATTCGCGTCGAAGGCCGGATCGGCGCCCATCCCGCAGGGCAGAACGGCCTGGTGATGCAACTGATCGACCCGAGCTACCGCAACCTCGCGGCCCTGCCGAGCCTGGCCTCATGCACCCGGGACATCTACGAAGAAACCACCCGTTTCAGTGCCGACGCGGCCTTGCGCCTGGCCCGGGGCATCGCCTCGGTGGGCGCGCACCTGCATCGCCAGGGCATCACCCACGGCGACCTGTACGGCCATAACATTCTGTGGAACCCGCAAGGCGATTGCCTGCTGGGGGATTTTGGCGCCGCGTCCTTCCATGCCCTGGACGACACCGAGGAAACCCGGGCGCTGCAACGCATCGAAGTGCGGGCCTTCGGCATTCTGCTGGAGGAGTTGCTGGAGAGGATCGAGACGGGCCTGAGCCCAGGGCAGCATGAACGCCTGCGAGCGCTGGTCGGCGACTGTTGTCAGCCCCAGGTGCTGGCGCGGCCGGGCTTTGCCGAAGTGATAGGGGTATTGCAGGGCATTTGAAACAGAGCATCGCGAGCAGGCTCGCTCCTACGGGAGCGAGCTGATCGCTCAGGCAACGCGATTCACAGGGTCGGGCTCAGCCCGCCAGGCCGACGAACATGTCCTGTACGTCGTCATGGTTGTCCAGGCCTTCGAGGAAGGCTTCGACTTCCGCCATCTGCTCGTCGGACAGGCCGCTGACCGGGTTCTTCGGCTGGTAGCCGAGCTTGGCCGAGAGCACAGTGAAACCTTGTTCCGGCAGGGCTTTCTGCACGGCATCGAGGTCGGCGGGGTCGGTCAGGAACAGGGTCGCGCCCTCTTCTTCCGCCGGTTCGAAATCCTGGGCCCCGGCTTCGATGGCCGCCAGTTCCGGATCGGCATCCGGGCTGTCCGCAGTGGCTTCGATCATGCCGACATGGTTGAAGTCCCAGGACACCGAACCGGACGCGCCCAGCTGCCCCTTGCGGAACGCCACGCGGATTTCCGCGACGGTGCGGTTGATGTTGTCGGTCACGCATTCGACGATCAGCGGCACCTGGTGCGGGGCGAAACCTTCATAGGTCACGCGGTGGTACTGCACGGTCTCGCCCAGCTGGCCGGAACCCTTCTTGATCGCGCGCTCCAGGGTCTCGCGGGGCATCGAGGCCTTTTTCGCCTGCTCCACCACCAGGCGCAGGTGCGCGTTGGTGGCGACATCGGCGCCGTTGCGGGCAGCAATGGTGATTTCCTTGACCAGCTTGCCGAAGATCTTGCCCTTGGCGTTGGCTGCCGCTTCTTTGTGTTTAACCTTCCACTGTGCGCCCATTACTCACTCTCTTTGATCTGTGGCGTCGAGTTGGATGTGGCCGACGCGATGGGCAAGTTTATACGGCCTGAGGCCGCCAATCGACCAAAAAGTCAGATCCGCGACCACCTGCCCCGCCCCTCAGCCCTTGTCGGCCTTGCCCGCCGCCGCAGCCAGGCGGGCCAGGCGCACGTCCAGGTGCCGCGGCCGCCACCCGTGGTCCTCGGCCCGCTCTTTGCGACGGATGGCGTTGCGCACCAGCAGCGAGCCCAGGTAGCGAAACGGCTCCGGCGGGAAGTACCCCAGCGGGCCGTTGACCAGTGGCGAACGGGTCCAGGGATTGTCCAGGCCCAGCACCAGCGAAGCGAGGATCTGCCCACCCATGTGGCACGGGCCGACGCCGCTTCCGGAGTAGCCGAAGCCGTAGAACACATTGCCGCTGGCGCTCATCTGGCCGAAGAACGGCAGGCCGGTGACCGAGCGATCCGACGGCCCGTTCCAGGTCGCCGCCACCGGCACCTCGGCAAAGGCCGGGAAGAACGCTTCCAGGCTGCGGCGTAACTGGTCGGCATAGGGCGACGGTTGGTCGAACACCGGCAGCATGCGCCCGCCATAGGCGAAGGTGTTGCCGCCCTTGCCGAGCATGATCCGGCCGTCCGGGGTGTTGCGGTAGTAATGCACGAAGATCCGCGAATCGAGCACGGTGACGCCGCTGGTCAGGCCGATCGACTTGAGCAGTTCGGGGCGCGGCGCGGTGATCAGCATGTCGCTGGAAACGATCGCCACGCTGCGCTCGAAACGCGGAAAGGCCCGGGCCATCCAGGCGTTCATCGCCAGCACCACCCGCCGTGCCCGGATCCGTCCGCCGGGCGTATGGATCGTCGCCGGCACGCCCTCCTCCAGGCCGGTCATCGCGCTGTTCTCGTAAATCCGCACGCCCCGTTGCAGGGCCACGCGGCGCAGGCCGCGCACCAGCTTGCCCGGCTGCACGCTGGCGGCCATCGGCGAGAACCAGCCTTCCAGGTGCCGGGTGGAACCGGCCAGGCGCTGCACATCCGCCGGCGGGCGCTTCTCGAACGAATGGATGCCCTGGCGCTCCAGCGCGGCGATCACGCCATCGGTGGCGCCGCACTGGGCCCGGCTGGTGGCGGTGTAGAGCGTGCCGTCGAGACGGTACTCGGCGTCGATCCCGTGGCGTTCGCAGAACGCGCCGATGGCGCGGACGCTGCGCTCCGACTCCTTGACCAGCCGCACCGCCTCCTCGACGCCGAACAGCCGTTCGAGGGTGAAATACTTGGCCGACCAGGACAGCACGCAACCGCCGTTGCGCCCGCTGGCCCCCGCGCCACAGAGGTCCGCTTCGATCAGCGCCACGTCCAGGCCCGGGTTCTGTTCCTTGAGTTGGATCGCGGTCCACAACCCGGTGTAGCCGCCGCCGACGATGCACACATCCGCCTCGGTATCGCCTTGCAGCGGTGGGCAATTCACGGCGCTTTCGGCGCTCAGCGCCTGTTCCAGCCAGAAGGGTCTCATTGGTTTTTCTCATTCAGGGCGCGGCCGGCCCGCCGTCGACGCAACGACGGCGGGTGGGCGGCGCGGTGGGTAAAGGCGAGGTTCAGCCGCGCAGCGGCTTGATGCTCAGGGGGCGGTTGGGGACGAAGGCGCAGTGGGGCTTGAGGCCGACCGGGCGGCTGTTCCAATGCGGGATCAGCACCAGCGCCGAGAACAACGCGCAACCGGCGAAGACCAGGAACACCGTGACGGTGTCGAAGTAGCCCGGCAGCAGGCCACCGAGAATCGCCCCGACCGAGCCGCAGCCATTGACGAAACCGGCAGCGGTGGCACCGGCCCTGGCCGTGCCGAAGTCGATGGCCGCCGCGCCGCTGATCATCGAGTCCGGCCCGTACAGGGTCAGGCCCATGACAAACAGCAGGACCACCACCAGCGCCACGCTGCCGGTGTGCAGCGCGCCCATGAACAGCGCCAGGGCCAGGGTCAGCGCCAGCAGGCTGAGCACGCAGGCCGGCATGCGCCGGGCGCCGAACAGCTTGTCCGACGCCAGGCCGATCATGATCGGCCCCAGCAGCCCGGCCAGCTCGAACGCGGTGGGCACGATGGCCGCGCCGACCTTGCCCACCGAAGGCATCTGTTCGTAGACGATCACCGGGCCCCAGAGCAGGATCGCGTAGCGCGCCGGTTTCAACAGGAAATAGGCGAACCCCAGGGTCAGCACCGTGCGGTTGCGCAGGATCTCGCGCAGGGGCGCCCAGACGCTGAGCCGGCCGTGCGCCGCCGCATGTTCGGCGCTTGGCTCGGGTTCCGGGTCCACCGCTGGCAGGCCCACGTCCTGGGGTTTGTCGCGCTGCAGGAAGAAGAACAGCACCGCCACCAGGCCGACCACCGCGGCACTGGAAACAAAGGCCGCGTGCCAGCTGCCGATCGCCGTGTAGGCCCACCAGCCGGCAAAGGGCGAGGCCACCAGGCCGCCGAAGGCATAGCAGGAACTCCACAGCCCCAGCACCCGGCCACGCTGTTCGGCGGCAAAGAAACTGCCGATGTTCTTGCACAGCCCCGACCAGCCAGTGGATTGCGCCAGCCCCTGGACCAGCATGCAGGTGGCGAAGATCGGCAGCGTGGCGAAACTGCCCATCAACAGGGCCGCGGCGGCGGAAATCAGCAGGCCGCCGAGCACCACCACCCGCGGGCCGAAGCGGTCGGCGAGCATGCCCCAGGTGAACTGGCCGACCGCATAGGCCGCCAGGTAGATAGCGTCGAGGTTGGCCATGGCCATCTTGTCCAGATGGAAGGCGGGGTCGTCGGCGATCCCCAGCTTGGCCACGGAAAAAGCTTTGCGAGTGAAGTAGAAAGCGGCGTAGGCGAGCCAGGTGATGGCGAAAATCTGCACGCGCCAACGTTTAATGGTGCTGATCTGCTTGTTCATTGTTCTGACCTCAGGGTGTGAGTGTGCCGGCAGAATTGGGGGAAAACGCCTGGATTTTTTTATTGTTGAGCACGGCGGCACCGCCCTTTTTCGGGGGCGATACCGGTCAGATGAGGCTGGTGGGCGCCGCTGTTCGCGGAGAGTCACGGCACACGCACAGGCTCAGGGCCGGCGGGTGGTCGAACGGCCCGTCAGCGGCTTGCGGCGATGGAAACAAGTGCGGACTAATAAGTGAAATCGATTTATCGTATTTCAAATATAAGTCCAGCTTGTCAGAGGTTCGGCGATGTCGGTTTCCCATGCACAGCTCAAGGCCTTCCATGCCGTGGCCCAGCACGGCAGCTTCACCCGTGCCGCCGAACGGCTGTACCTCACCCAGCCGGCGATCTCCGACCAGGTGCGCAAACTCGAGGAGCGCTTCGGCGTGCAGTTGTTCCATCGCAACAAGCGCTCGGTGCGCCTGACCGACCTGGGCGAACGCCTGCTGGCCATTACCCAGCGCCTGTTCGTAGTCGAGGCCGAGGCCCAGGAACTGCTGCAGGCCTCCCGGGCGCTACAGACCGGCAGCCTGGTCCTTGCCGTGGATGCACCGGTGCATGTGCTGCCGCAGGTTGCACGTTTCTGCGAGCGCTACCCCGGCATCAGCGTGAAGATCGAGACCGGCAATACCGACGAATCGCTGCTGCGCCTGTTCAACTACCAGGCCGACCTGGCCCTGCTCGGGCGCGAGGTCAACGACGAACGCCTGCTCTGCCTGCCCCTGCGCAACGATCCGATGGTGGCTTTCGTTTCCCGCCACCATCCGTGGGCGGGACGCGAATCGATCTGCCTCGGGGACCTGGACGACACGCCGCTGGTGCTGCGCGAAGTCGGCTCGGTGACCCGGCAGACCCTGGAAGAAGAAATGGCCCGGGCCGGCTTGCGCATCCGCCCGGCGATCCAGGTCGAGGGGCGCGAGGCGGCCCGCGAAGCGGTGGTGGTGGGGATTGGCGTGGGGGTGGTGTCGGCCGCCGAGTTCGGCGCCGATGCACGGGTCTGCGCCCTGCCGATCCTCGACTGCGAACGACGCCTGACGGAAACCCTGGTGTGCCTGCGCGAGCAGAGTTCGCGGCGGGTGGTGGCGAGCTTTCTGGAGATGGTCCGCGAGAGCCTGGACGTACCCGGCTAGCCCCCCGCCGGGCTCTACCCGCCCGGCGCCAGCCCCATGAACGCCTGGATCAGGCGCAGCTCGCGGCGCCGCTCCAGGCAGCCGATCAGGTGGCGGTTCAGCAGCCCTGCGCCGATGATCGGCACCGCCCGCACCCGCGGGTCGGGGCTCAGTTCCAGGGACGACACCACACCGACCCCCAGCTGCGCCGCCACCGCCTCGGTCACCGCTTCGCGGCTGTCCAGTTCCAGCAGCACCTTGGGCGTCACCGCGGCCTGGGCGCAGGCGCGGTCGAAGGTGCGGCGGGTGATCGAACCGGGCTCGCGCAGGACCATGATCACCTGGTCCAGTTGCTCCAGCCTCAGCCCCTCGGGCTCGGCCGCCCACGGATGGCCGTCCGGCACCAGGGCGCAGATCCGCGACTCGCCGAGGCTTTGCAGGTGCAGGCCCTTGCGCGGCTCGACTTCGGTCAGCACCGCCACGTCGGCGTGCTCCGAGAGCAGGGCCGCCAGGGTTTCCTGGGCATTGCCTAGGCGCAGGTTGACGGTGACTCCCGGATAGCGCGCCCGCAGGCTGGCCAGCATCGGCATGACCATGTGCGGGCCATCCGCCGCCACTTCCAGGCGTCCGGTGAGCAACTGCCGGTTGGCTTCGAGCATCGCCTGGGCCTCTTCGGCCAGGCCGAACATGGCGCGGGTGATCGCCGCCAGCTTGGTGCCCTCCTCGGTCAGCTCGACCCGGCGCGCGGTGCGGCGCAGCAAGGTGATCTGGTAATGCTCCTCCAGGGCCTTGATGTGCCCGGTGACCGCCGGCTGGCTGATGAACAGCCGCGCGGCGGCCCGGGTGAAGCTGCCTTCACGGGCCACGGCATCGAATGCGCGCAGTTGGAACAGGTTCATATCTATCGGCCTCACTTATGGCAGGCATAACAACAAACAATTTGATTGATAACAAGCCAAACTGCAATTTAGGTCCCGTAGTTTTCACCCACAGCGCATCCCATAGCGCTTCTGCGAGGACACCTGAATGAGTACCGCCGCGCCTATCCTGCTCACTCCCGGCCCCCTGACCACCTCGGCCCGTACCCGCCAGGCGATGATGGTGGACTGGGGTTCATGGGATGACCGCTTCAACCAATTGACCGCCAGCCTCTGCGAGCGCCTGCTGGCCATCGTCGACGGCGCCGCCAGCCACCACTGCGTGCCCCTGCAAGGCAGCGGCACCTTCGCCGTGGAAGCCGCCATCGGCACCCTGGTGCCCCGCGACGGCAAGGTGCTGGTGCTGATCAACGGTGCCTACGGCAAGCGCCTGGCGAAAATCTGCGAAGTCCTGGGGCGCGACTTCAGCACCTTCGAAACCGCCGAAGACCAGCCGACCACTGCGGCCGACGTCGACCGCCTGCTGCGGGCCGATGCCGCCATTACCCACGTAGCGCTGATCCACTGCGAAACCAGCACCGGGATCCTCAACCCGCTGGCGGACATCGCCCAGGTGATCGCCGGCCATGGCAAGCGCCTGATCATCGACGCCATGAGCTCCTTCGGCGCACTGCCGATCGACGCCCGAACCCTCCCCTTCGACGCGCTGATCGCCGCGTCCGGCAAATGCCTGGAAGGCGTGCCCGGCATGGGTTTCGTCTTCGCCCGCAAGGAGACCCTGGCCGCGGCCGCCGGCAACAGCCACTCGCTGGCCATGGACCTGCACGACCAGCACGCCTACATGGCCAGGACCGGGCAATGGCGCTTCACCCCGCCCACGCACGTGGTCGCGGCGCTGCATGAAGCCCTGCTGCAATACCACGAGGAAGGCGGCCTGGCGGCGCGCCACCAGCGCTATGCCGACAACTGCCGGGCCCTGCTCGACGGCATGACGCAACTGGGCCTGCGCAGCTTCCTGCCGGCGCAGATCCAGGCGCCGATCATCGTCACCTTCCACGCCCCGAGAGACCCGCGCTATCAGTTCAAGGAATTCTACGAGCGGGTCAAGGCCAAGGGTTTCATTCTCTACCCCGGCAAGCTGACCCAGGTCGAGACCTTCCGCGTCGGCTGCATCGGCCACGTCGACCAGGACGGCATGCGCGCCGCGGTCCAGGCCATCGCCGAAGTGCTGCAAGAAATGGAAGTGCTCGACATCTAACCCCACACAACCTGTAGGAGCGAGCGGGCGGCGATCCGACTTGCCCGCGATCGCAGGCACTGCGTTCCTTCAGGTCAACCCCGTCATCGTTCATCGCGGGCACGCCTCGCTCCTACATACACAGGCATCGACACATGAACTACAACACCCCCAACCAGCTGCAAGCCGCCATCCTCGACTGGGCCGGCACCGTGGTCGATTTCGGCTCCTTCGCTCCGACCCAGATTTTCGTCGAGGCCTTCGCCGAGTTCGACGTCCGGGTGTCCATCGAAGAAGCCCGCGGCCCGATGGGCATGGGCAAATGGGACCATATCCGTACCCTGTGCAACCTGCCGGAAGTCGCCGAGCGTTATCGCCAGGTGTTCGGCCGCACCCCGACCGACGCTGACGTCACCGCCATCTACCAGCGCTTCATGCCGCTGCAGATCGAGAAGATCGCCGAACACTCCGCGCTGATCCCCGGCGCCCTGGACACCATCGCCAACCTGCGCCGCCAAGGCATCAGGATCGGCTCCTGCTCCGGCTATCCCAAGCAAGTCATGGACAAGGTGGTGGAGCTGGCGGCGAGCAACGGCTACGTCGCCGACCATGTGGTGGCCACCGATGAAGTGCCCAACGGCCGCCCGTGGCCGGCCCAGGCCCTGGCCAACGTGATCGCCCTGGGGATCGACGATGTCGCCGCCTGCGTGAAGATCGACGACACCGTGCCGGGCATTCTCGAAGGCCGGCGCGCCGGCATGTGGACCGTGGCGCTGCTCTGCTCCGGCAACGCCCTGGGCCTGACCTACGAGGCCTACCGCGCCCTGGGCAGCGATACCCTGGCCAGCGAACGCCAGCGCATCCAGGCGCTGTTCGAAGGGTCGCGCCCGCACTACATGATCGACACCATCACCGACCTGCCGCAGGTCATCGCCGACATCAACAAGCGCCTGGCCAACGGCGAAATGCCGCAAAGCAGCTGACCGCGAGGGTTCGCCAGGCACAAAACGGCAGCACCGATCCGGTGCTGTCGTTTTTTTTACCGGCACCGCCGCAAACCGCGCATTTGCCCCGCGCAGAGCCTCGGAAACAGGATTACAGTTACAGCACTCCGCCGCTTAGAACGGAGACTACTGACCTGATGAACGAGGAAGGCGCTATGCCCTGGAAGAACTCCGACAGCCGTTACAGCACGGTGTCGATTGCATTGCATTGGCTGATGCTGGTGTTGTTGATCGCGGTGTACGCCTGCATCGAATTACGCGGGATCTTTCCCAAGGGCAGTGGGGGTCGGACGCTGATCAAGGAAGCGCATTTCATGCTCGGCCTGACAGTGTTCGTGCTGGTCTGGCTGCGGCTGTTCGCCCGTAGCCTGGGGGTAGCGCCGAAGATCCTGCCGGCCCCGCCGACCTGGCAGCAGGTGCTGGCCAAGTTGATGCATTGGGCCCTGTACCTGTTCATGATCGCGATGCCGATCCTCGGCTGGCTGATCACCAGCGCAGAAGGCCACCAAGTGATGTTCTACGGCATCGACCTGCCGCTGCTGGTGGCCGAGAACAAGCCTTTGGCCAAGCAGGTCGAAGGCTGGCACGTGCTGCTGGGCACCATCGGCTATTGGCTGATCGGGCTGCACGCGGGGGCCGGCCTCTATCACCACTACTTCGTGCGCGACAACACCCTGCAACGCATGCTGCCCAAGCGCGGCTAAGCGCGCCCCGGCAGGGCAAAACCCCGGCGGCCCTGCAACCCGCCGGTGTGCACGAAGATCAACCGGCTGCCGGCGGCGAAACGCCCGGCCTCCACCTGTTGCTGCAAGGCCAGCAAGGCCTTGCCGGTGTACAGCGGCTCCAGGGGGAGGCCGCTGTGCCGTTCGGTCTCATCGATAAACGCCAGCAGCGCCGGATCGACCTTGGCGAAGCCGCCGCGACTGCTGTCCAGCAGTTCATAACCCGCAGCCTGCCTCCCCGCCTCCTGCACAATCGCCGTCACCCGTCGGGCCACGCCGTGATCGTCCGGCACCGCCAGGGCGCCATACACCGGATGGCCGCCAGCCTCCGCCAGCACCAGCCCGGCCAGGGTGGTGCCGGTACCGGCGGCCAGCCACCAGGCTTGATAATCCTCCCAGCCCAGCGCGCTCAACTGGCCGCGGACCTGGCTCACCAGCGGCATGCAACCGCTGGCGCCGAGCAAGCCGCCACCGCCCTCCGCCACCGGCAACAGCTCGGGGTATTGCGCCTGCCAGGGCTGCCAGAACCCGGGTTCGTGTCGAGCGCGGTAGCCGGCGTAACCGAGCCAGTGCAGAGCCATGCCGAAGCCTTGCAGGTCGCGCACGGTGGGCGTGTCCTGCGGGTGGCCGCGCAGCAGGCCCACAGTGGCAAAGCCAAAGCGCTGGCCGGCGGCCGCCAGCGCATGCAGGTGATTGGAATGCGCGCCGCCCAGGCTGATCAGGCCACGAGCGCCGGTTTCCCGAGCCCGTGCCAGATGCGGGGCGAGCTTGAACCATTTGTTGCCGCTGATCAGTGGATCGATCAGGTCCAGGCGCAGCACCGCCACCTCGACGCCGGCACGGGACAGCCAGTCGAGGACCAGGGGTTGCAGGGGTGCGTTCGGCAGGTTGGGGAAAGGGCCGAGACTCATAAAGCAAGACGGTGATGCATGGCGGGCGGGTTCTGGGTGGCGAAGGTGGGGAGTCTATCAGCCTGGAGGGCCCTATCGCGGGCAAGTCGGAACAGTCACAAAAAAGCCACCGGGACCCTGCACAGAGTCGCGGTGGCTGTCGTTACCGGCGAATCAGAGTTCGGCGGCCAGGCGCGAGCCCTGGTTGATCGCACGCTTGGCGTCCAGCTCGGCGGCCACGTCGGCGCCGCCGATCAGGTGCACGTTCTGCCCGGCGGCCAGCAGGCCTTCATGCAATTCGCGCAGCGGGTCCTGGCCGGCGCAGATCACCACGTTGTCCACTGGCAGCACCTGTGGCTCGCCGCTCTCGCCGATACGGATATGCAGGCCCGCGTCGTCGATCTTCAGGTACTCGACACTGTTGAGCATCTGCACCTGCTTGTTCTTCAAGCCGGTGCGATGGATCCAGCCGGTGGTCTTGCCCAGGCCGTCGCCGACCTTGGAAGTCTTGCGCTGTAGCAGGAAGACCTGGCGCGCCGGGGCATGCGGCTCGGGCTTGATGCCGGCCACCCCGCCACGGGCCTCCAGGTGCGTATCGATGCCCCATTCCTTCCAGAACGCTTCGCGGTCCTGGCTGGTGGCCACGCCCTGGTGCACGAGGAACTCGGAGACGTCGAAGCCGATACCGCCGGCGCCGATCACTGCCACGCTCCGGCCCACCGGCTTGCGCTGCAGCAACACGTCCAGGTAGCTCAGTACCTTGGCGTGGTCGACACCCGGAATCGCCGGCGTGCGCGGCGCGATACCGGTGGCCAGGATGATTTCGTCATAACCGCCCGCCACCAGTTGCGCGACATCGACCCGCTGGTTGAGGCACAGCTCGACGTGGGTGGTCTGCAGCTTGCGCTTGAAGTAGCGCAGGGTTTCATAGAACTCTTCCTTACCCGGCACCCGCTTGGCGACATTGAACTGGCCGCCGATTTCGCTGGCCGAATCGAACAGCGTCACCTGGTGGCCGCGTTCGGCCGCCACGGTCGCCGCCGACAACCCGGCAGGGCCGGCGCCGACCACGGCAATCTTCTTGATCTGCTGCACCGGCAGGTAGTTGAGTTCGGTCTCATGGCAGGCCCGCGGGTTGACCAGGCAACTGGTGAGCTTGCCGCCGAAGGTGTGGTCCAGGCACGCCTGGTTGCAACCGATGCAGGTATTGATTTCATCGCCACGCCCGGCGGCCGCCTTGTTGACGAACTCCGGGTCGGCGAGGAATGGCCGCGCCATGGACACCATGTCGGCGTCGCCTTCGGCGAGGATCTGCTCGGCCACTTCCGGGGTGTTGATGCGGTTGGTGGTGATCAGCGGGATCGATACCGAACCGCGCAACTTGGCCGTGACCTTGCTGAAAGCGGCGCGCGGCACCTTGGTGGCGATGGTCGGGATCCGCGCTTCGTGCCAGCCGATGCCGGTGTTGATAATGGTCGCGCCAGCCTGCTCGATGGCCTTGGCCAGTTGCACGATTTCTTCCCAGGTGCTGCCGCCCTCCACCAGGTCGAGCATTGACAGGCGGAAGATGATGATGAAGTTCGGGCCCACCGCCTCGCGCACCCGGCGGACGATTTCCACCGGCAGGCGCATGCGGTTCTCGTAGCTGCCGCCCCAACGGTCGGTACGGTGGTTGGTGTGCGCGGCGAGGAACTGGTTGATGAAGTAGCCTTCGGAGCCCATGATCTCGACGCCGTCGTATTCGGCCTGCTGCGCCAGGGTGGAGCAGGTGACGAAATCGCGGATCTGTTTCTCGATGCCTTCCTCGTCCAGTTCCTTGGGCTTGAACGGGTTGATCGGCGCCTGGATGGCGCTCGGCGCCACCTGTTTCGGGCTGTAGGCGTACCGCCCGGCATGCAGGATCTGCATGCAGATCTTGCCGCCGGCCTCATGCACCGCCCGGGTAACGATACGGTGCTTGAGCGCCTCCTCCTCGGTGGTCAGCTTGGCCGCGCCGGAATACACCCCGCCTTCGTCGTTGGGGCCGATGCCACCCGTCACCATCAGCCCCACGCCGCCACGGGCGCGCTCGGCGAAGTAGGCCGCCATGCGCTCGAAACCGCCGGGCTTTTCTTCCAGGCCGGTGTGCATCGAGCCCATCAGGGTGCGGTTGCGCAGGGTGGTAAAGCCCAGGTCCAGCGGGGCCAGCAAATGCGGGTAGTGAGCGGCGGCCATCGGTAACTCCACATCGAAACGATCACGGAAAGAATGCGGAAGCTCTGCGGCCTCCGTCGGTCATGCTCGACAGACTAAGAGCAGCCCCCCAGGCGCTCAATGACCGTAACTGACAACTTATTGATCCAAATGCGCAGCCCGCCCTTGGCAACCGAGAACATGCGCCCTACCCTAGTCAGCGAATCCCGCACACGGCTGCCGACTGCTTTCCCATGCGCACACTTCTGTATTTCACCTTCTCCCTGGCGCTGATCGCCGCACTGACCAGCTATACGCTATGGACCCGCGAGCGGCCGATCGGGCACTACCTGTCCGACCTGCGCATCCAGCTGGCGGTGGACCAGGGCACCCCCGCCGACAACGGCAACCTGCTGGGCATCCAGCCGGAACTGTTCCCCACCGACTACCAGAGCCCCGAGCGTCTGCACCGCAAGCTCGCCGCCTACCTGCAACAGGCCCGCGACCAGGGGCTGCTGAACGACAAGACCGTGGTCGTGCTGCCGGAACACATCGGCACCTGGCTGATGCTCAGCGGCGAGAAAAACGAGCTGTACCAGGCCGCCAGCCTGAAGGAAGCGATGAACTGGCTGGCGGTGAGCAACCCCCTGCCCTTCCTGCGCGCCCTGATCACTGCCAAGGGCGACAGTCGCCTGGACGACGCCCATCTGCGGATGAAGGCCCCGAGCATGGCCGAGCAGTACCAGCGCCTATTCGGCGGCCTGGCCAAGGAATTCCGCATCACCCTGGTGGCCGGTTCCATCGTCCTGCCGGAACCGGTGATCGAAGGCAGCAACCTGCAGATCGGCAGTGGCGCGCTGTACAACACCACCCTGGTGTTCGGTCGCGATGGCCTGCCGCTTGGCCAGCCCCAGCGCCAGCTGTACCCGAGCTTCGACGAACGCGGTTTCATCAAGGCCAGCGCCGACCAGGCGGTCCAGGTCGTCGACACCCCCGCCGGCCGCCTGGGCGTGCTGATCGGCAGCGACAGCTGGTACCCGGACAACTACCGCAAGCTCGATGCCCAGGGCGCCCAGTTGGTGGCGGTGCCGGCCTTCGTCCTGGGCCGCGGCGCCTGGGAGCGGCCATGGCGCGGCTACAAGAACCTCGCGACGCCGAGCGAGGTCAGCCTCAAGCCCGAAGAAGTCAGCGAAGGCGAAGCCTGGCGCCGCCTGACCCTGACCAGCCGGGCGCCCAGCAGCCTGGCCAGCGCCGGTGTCAGCGTGTTCCTGCGCGGCCAGTTCTGGGATCAGGGCAGCGCCGGGCAAAGCTTCATCAACGCCAGGGGCGAGAACTTCGCCGATGGCGACGCCCGCGGCGCACGCTTGCTGAATATCTGGTTGTAAGCCCGTGAAGCCCCAACCGATGCGCCTCGGAGACCTGTCGGTCGGCTTCGTCCATAGCCTGGCCGATGCCGTACGCGGCCATGGCATCGACCCGCAACCGCTGCTGGAGCAATACGGCCTGGACACCGCGCGCCTGGCCGAGGCCGGTGCACGACTGTCGATCCCGCGCTACATGCGCCTGGGCCACGCGGCGATCCAGCTGACCGGCGACCCGGCCCTGGGCTTGCGCATGGGCCAGCTCAGCCGCCTGAGCCAGGCCGGCCTGGCGGGTGTCACCGCGGCCCAGGCCCCCACCGTGCGCGAGGCGGCTCGCTGCCTGACCCGCTTCGAGGCCTTGTATGGCTCGAACTACCGCGGCCAGTCGAGCTTCCACGAAGATGCCGATGGCGCCTGGCTGCGCTTCTACTCCATCAGCCCCTACAACGCGTACAACCGCTTCGTGGTGGATTCGATCCTCGCCGGTTGGCTGCAGCAACTGGGCAGCCTTGGCGCGCCGGTCAGGGCCGAACGCATCGAGATCGAGTTTGCCCAGACCGATTACCGCGAGCGCTACGACGTCCTGGGGGATTGCCCGATCCAGTTCGGCGCCGAGCACAATCAGTTGCGCCTGGGCCAGGCCACCCTCGCCCAGCGCAATGCCGGGCACTGCCCCAGCACCTGGCAACAACTGCTCAAACTGTGCGAACGGGAACTGGAGCAACTGACCCGCACCCGCAGCCTGCGCGAACGCATCACGCAGTTGCTGGGGCCGTTGCTCAGTGGTGGCCGGGAGCCCGACCTGGAGGAAGTGGCGGCACGCCTGAAGCTGCCGACCTGGACGCTACGCCGCAAACTCGCCGAGGAAGGCACGCAGTTTCGCGCCATTCTCAACGACACCCGGCGCGATCTGGCCATGACCTACATTCGCGATACCGAACTGGCCTTCGGGGAAATTGCCTACCTGTTGGGCTTTGCCTCGGCCGAGGCCTTTCAACGGGCCTTCAAGCGCTGGAGCGGCCAGACACCGGGCGAGTTTCGCCGCAGCCACCGCCAGTCCGCCTGAAAAAAAAAGCCACCGGCGTTACAGCTCGGTGGCGTCTTCTGCGGGTTCCAGCGGGTCCAGTTCGAAAGCCTGGAATTCCAGCAGTTCTTCTTGGTAATCGTCCATGGCGGACTCCTTGTTGCAGAGAGGTGAATAACCTTGCTCGGTGATTTTCCTACTGACCTTGGCTAGCAGCATAAAGTGCCGGTATGACAGAAAAAATACCTCGCACCCGCCTTCGCCCTGCAAAAGAAACGTAATCGCCAGCGACCGATTTACCCGGGTCGGACCATTGCCCGCATCAGGGATGCGGCAATCGCGGGAACGCCCTGTCCGGGTCGGCCCCGCGAGGCCGGAGTTTTACTGCGGCAGCGCCGGAATCGGCTCTGTGGGTGGCGGCAGGGTGCTGGCGGGAGGCGGCGTGACGGTTTCGACGGACGGGGCCGGAGTCGGTTCCACGGGACCGCTCGGCGCAATCGGGGCGGCTTCGGCAGGCGCGGCCTGGGGTTGCGAGAAGTTCGACTCAGGCGGCGCGCTCGGAGCCGCGGGCGCTGCCGGCTCGGCTGCCGGGGCTGCCGGCGCCGGCTGCGGGCTCGCTGGGGCCACCGGGGCCGCCGCAGGTTCTACGGGCTTGGCCTCGGGCACGCCCAGATCGGTCTTGGGCTTCTCGATGATATGCGCGGCCTTTTTCGCTTCCTGCGGCAGGAACAGCTCCACCAGGGCGAAATAACGTTCGTAGAACTTCGCCGAGGAAACCGTCTCGCTGGCGACCTTGACCATGGAATCGTCGGTCGAGCCGATCGGCATCGACACCGAGCCCAGCACGCCCACCCCGAGGCTCGCCGAGTTGTTGACCTTCTTCAGCGCATAACGGTCCTGCAGGGCATTGGCGAACACCGTGGAATGGCGATCGCCGCTGCCGTCCTGGGCACAGACCACACTGAAGCTGATCTCCAGGTGGGTCTCGCCTGTCTGCTGGAAGCTCTTGTGCCCGTTGACCAGCTTCGGATCGCTGCTGGTGATGATGTAGCCCTGGCTGAGCAAGGCACGGCGGGCCGCCTCGCAGGAAGCTGTGTCACTCACCGGGTAATTGCGCGAAAAGGTGCCGGAATCATCGAAGTGTTCATGCTCGTAAATGGCCGTCTTCTGCGACGAGCAACCGGCAACGGCGGCCAACAGCATCAACCCGGCAGTGCGCAGGTGAAATGGTCTAAACATCGAAAATCCTGAGGGAAACGTCCGGGGCGTATTGTGCAACAGTTCAAGGTCGCAGGGCGCGCGGATTAGTGTCTTAAAATTAATACAAGTCTACTGACCCTGGTTTGCCGGAAAAAGTCGCTCGCACAGATGATCGATGAACACGCGCAGCTTGGCGGCGGCGTGGCGGCTGGACGGCCAGAGCACCCAGAACACCCCGCTGTGCTCCAGATGCGTATCGAGCACGCGCTGCAATTCGCCCCGCGCGACCGCCTCGCTCACCATGAAATCGGGCAGGCAGGCGATGCCCTGGTCGCGGCGTACCACATACTCCAGGGCCTCGATGGAGGTGCTGACCAGGCGCGTCGGCAGCAGCGGTTCCGGGACATCGAGCGATCGCCGCAACGGCCAGGGCTCGAGCTTGCCGGTGGCATGGAAGGTATGCCGCAAACAGTCGTGGTTCGCCAGGTCCGCGGGAGTCTGCGGCACGCCGCGCTCGCGAAAGTAGGCCGGCGTACCGACCAGCACCAGGCGAAACTGCCCCAGCTGACGGGCCATCAGCCGCGAATCCTTGGGGTTGCCGGTGCGCACCACGGCGTCGAAACCCTCCTCCACCACGTCCACCATGCGGTCCGTCAGGTCGATGTCCAGTTCGATCTGCGGATAGCGCTGCATGAAGGCCACCAGGACCGGCATCACCAGGCCATGCACCTGCGGCAGGCTGATCCGCAATTTGCCCCGGGGCGCACTGGCCGACTTGCACAGGTCGAACTCGGCCGCCTCGACCTCGGCGAGGATGCGCCGGCAGCGCTCGAGAAAACCCGCCCCCTCGGCAGTCAGCGTGACGCTACGGGTGCTGCGATGGAACAACCGGGTCTCCAGGCGCTCTTCCAGCCGCGCGATACTCTTGCCCACGGCCGACGACGAGACCCCGAGCAGCCGCCCCGCTTCGGTGAAACTGCGGGTCTCGGCCACCTGGACGAATACCGAGATACTGCTCAACCAGTCCATCGCGCACCTCAGGATTGCGGACATGGACGTCCGATAAGTTCGGAACCTTAGCCTATTTTTCTCTGCCCCACAGCGCCCTAGGCTCAGCCCTTCCCGGAACCTGAATCTGTAGCGAGCCTGACACCATGAGCGAACCCCTTTGCGCCGCCGACCTGCTGGACATCGAATCCCGGCGAAACCACCGACTGCCATTGAGCGGCCTGCTGGCCCTGGCGACCGCCGGCTTCATCACCATTCTCACCGAGGCAATGCCCGCGGGCCTGCTGCCGCAGATGAGCCAGGACCTGAGGGTGTCGCCCGCGCTGATCGGCCAGTTGGTCACCCTGTACGCCATCGGTTCGCTGCTGGCGGCGATCCCCCTGGTGATCCTTACCCAAGGCTGGCGCCGCCGGCCTTTGCTGATGGTCGCCATAGGCGGCTTTGCCGTGGTCAACAGCGTCACCGCGCTCTCCACGAGCTACAGCCTGATCCTGGTCGCCCGCCTGTTCGCCGGGGTGTTTGCCGGCCTGCTCTGGGCCCTGGTAGCGGGTTATGCGAGCCGGATGGTCGCGCCGCACCTGCAAGGCCGCGCCATTGCCGTAGCGATGCTCGGCGCCCCGCTGGCGCTGTCCCTGGGCGTTCCCGCCGGTACGCTGCTGGGCACCCTGCTGGGTTGGCGCGCGAGCTTTGCCTTGATGACCCTGCTGACGCTGGTGCTACTGGCCTGGGTGCGCTGGCAAGTGCCGGACTTTCCCGGCCAGCGCGCCGACAAGCGCCTGCCCCTCCGAGGCGTGTTCGCGTTGCCCGGGGTCAAGCCGGTACTGTTCGTGACCTTCGCCTATGTCCTGGGCCACAACATCCTCTACACCTACATCGCGCCGTTTCTGGAACCGGCCGGCATCGCCGGGCAAATCGAGCGGGTCCTGCTGGCGTTCGGCTTGAGTGCACTGGTAAGTATCTGGGTCGTCGGCCTGTTGATCGATCGCTGGCTGCGACAGCTGGTCCTGATCAGTTGCGTCCTGTTCGGTCTTTCGGCGCTGCTCCTGGCCTTCCGGGCCGAGACACCGCTAGCGGTCTATGCCTCGATCGCACTCTGGGGATTATCGTTCGGCGGCCTGGCCACCCTGTTGCAGACCGCACTGGCCAAGGCGGCCGGCAGTGCCGCCGATGCGGCACAGTCGATGCTGGTGACGGCATGGAACCTGGCAATCGCCGGCGGCGGGCTGGTGGGTGGCGTGCTGTTGGAAGGCCCGGGCGTGCTGTCGTTTCCCTGGGTGATCATCGGCCTGCTGCTGGTTTGCCTGCTGGTGACGATCAAGGCCCGACGGCATGGCTTTGCCGCCATCGGCTGAAAACAAAAACCCCGGCGCATGGCCGGGGTCTGTGTTTGTCGCTTCACTCAGGCATCAGAACCGCTTGATGTCAGCCTGGTTTTCCAACTGCTTGCGGTAAGCCGCGAAGTCCTGCTGCCCCATGCGCGAGGCAAGGAAACGGCGGTACTGGGCCTTCTCTTCGTCGGTCGGTGCAGCCGCTTCGTTCACGCCTTTGAGTTGCAGGACCACCACGCTGCCGTTGGGCAGGGTCACGCTACCGAAGGTCGGCTTGTCCTTGGCCGCAGGCTTGGCCATGCGGAACAGGGTCTGCAGCACGATCGGCTCGACACCTTCCTGGGCACGGGTCGCCGCTTCCGAAACCTTCCAGTTCTGGTCGTCGACAGCAGCATTCGACGCCGTCTTGCCGTCACGCAGGCTGGCGATCAAGGCATCGGCCTTGGCCTTGGCGGCAGCGCTCGCACGCTCCTTGGCCAACTGGGTACGGATGCTGCTGGCAACGCTTTCCAGTGGCAGTTGCGCAGGCTTGCGGTGCTCCTTGGCACGCAGCACCACGACGGTTTCCGGGTCCAGCTCGATGGCCGTGCTGTTGGCGCCCTCATCCAGTACTTCAGGGCTGAAGGCAGCCTGTACCACGGCACGATTGGCCGCAATGCCCTCGCCGCCTTCACGCCCGAACGGCGCGGAGGTATGCACAGTCAGTTTCAGATCCTGTGCAGGCTGGGCCAGGTCCGAGGCTTCGAACGAGGAGTCTTCCAGTTGCTTGGTCGCCTCGACGAAACGCTGCTCGACCTGCTGGGTTTTCAGCTCGCGGGTCAGCTTGTCTTTCAGGCTGGCGAAGCTCGGTACTTCCGGCGCTTCGACGCCCAGCAGCTTGATCAGGTGGAAACCGAAGGCCGTCCGCACCGGGGCGGAAACCTGGTCCTTGTTCAGCGCGTACAGCGCCTCCTCGAAAGCCGGGTCATAGACGCCAGGACCGGCATAACCCAGGTCACCGCCGTTGTTCGCCGAACCCGGGTCCTGGGAGAACTCCTTGGCCAGAGCCTCGAAGCTTTCGCCCTTGGCCAGGCGCGCCTGGATCTCTTCGATCTTGGCCTTGGCCTGAGCCTCGTTCACCTTGTCGTTCACTTCGATCAGGATGTGCGCGGCACGACGCTGCTCGGACAGGTTGGCGGTCTCTTTCTGGTACAGCGCCTGCAGCTCTTCATCCTTCACGCTGACCTGATCGAAGAAGGCAGCCTTCTTCAGCTCCAGGTAATCGATGACCACCTGATCCGGCGACATGAATTCCTTGGCGTGTTCGTCGTAGTAGGCCTTGACCTCATCATCGGTCAGCTTGATCGCCGCCGGGTCGGCCTTGATGGTCAGCGAAGCGTAATCGCGGGTCTGCTTTTCCAGGCGAGCGAATGCCAGGACCTGGGCATCGGTCACGAAGCCGCTACCCGCCAGACCGGCGCGCACCTGGCCGATCAGCATTTCCTGGGCCAGCATCTGGCGGAACTGCATCCGGCTGTAGCCCAGTTGACGGACCACCTGGTCGAAACGCTCGGGACTGAACTTGCCGTCCACCTGGAATTCCGGCGTTTGCAGGATCACTTGGTCCAGCGCGGCTTCAGAGAACGCGAACTTGGAGTCTTGCGCGCCTTGCAGCAGCAGTTTGCGGTCGATCAGACCTTTGAGAGCCGCCTCGCGCAGCATCTTCTCGTCGAGCAACGAGGCATCGAAATCCTTGCCCAGCTGTTGCATGAGCTGGCGGCGTTGCATATCGACCGCCTGGCTCAATTCATTCTGGGTGATTTCTTCGCCATTGACCTTGGCCGCGTCCTGACTGGTGGAGGTGGCTTGAAAAATGGCATCGAAACCGGTCAGCGCCATCAGTGCGACGATGACCCCGATAATGGTCTTGGCAATCCAGCCTTGTGAATTGTCCCTGATATTCTGCAGCATGCGTCCCCCAGAAACGGTTGTACTTCAAAATAGGCAACCGTGGAGCGTGGGTAGAATCCGGATAGAAGAAAGGCGCATCCGAGGATGCGCCTTTCTCGTAACTGGCGAAGCGGACGGAGGTTCGAGTCTTCGATCCCCGTGTGACAAACCGGACGTCTGACCGGCTGCCCTACCGCTCCGCTGCCAGGTCGGGAAAGACCCCGACCCGGGTAGGCAAAGGCTTGAACGAAGCTTAGTTAACGGCTTCTTTCAGTGCTTTACCGGCTTTGAAACCTGGTTTTTTGGCTGCAGCGATTTCCAGCGTCTTACCGGTCTGTGGGTTACGACCAATGCGAGCAGGACGATCGGTAACAGAGAAAGTACCGAAACCAACCAGTACAACGGAGTCGCCAGCCTTAAGAGCGCCAGTGACGGATTCGATTACAGCGTCCAGCGCACGGCCAGCAGCGGCTTTCGGGATATCAGCAGATGCAGCGATAGCATCAATCAGTTCCGACTTGTTCACTCTAAGTCCCCTTATATATCTATTTGAGTATGATTCTAAGTTTTTTGGTGAAAGCAAAAACCAGTGCTGAATGGCCTACAGACACTTAAGAGCCGCTTTATAACAAGGGCTCTAAAAAGCTGTCAAGGAAGCCCCCCAGGCTAATGCGTACTAATGCGTGCTAATTCTTTCCTTAGAGTCAGACTCGCGCTTTTCATCCTTTGCAACTATCTCGGGAGCCACATCCGGCAAGGGCTCCGGCGCGTATTGCAGCGCAATTTGGAGGACCTCGTCAATCCATTTAACTGGCTTAATTTGTAGATCCTGCTTGATATTGTCAGGAATTTCCTTCAAATCGCGCACATTCTCTTCTGGAATGATGACAGTCTTGATTCCACCGCGATGTGCTGCAAGAAGTTTCTCTTTCAAACCGCCGATCGCCAACACCTGACCACGCAGGGTAATTTCCCCGGTCATGGCCACATCAGCCCGCACCGGAATACCGGTAAGCGCCGAAACCAGGGCCGTGCACATGCCTACGCCCGCGCTAGGGCCGTCTTTCGGGGTCGCCCCTTCCGGCATATGGATGTGCGTGTCGCGCTTCTCGTGGAAGTCCAGGGGAATCCCCAGGCTCTTCGCCCGGCTGCGCACCACCGTCAGCGCGGCGGTAATGGACTCGACCATCACATCGCCCAGCGAACCGGTCTTGATCAGTTGGCCCTTGCCAGGCACCACGGCCGCTTCGATGGTCAGCAATTCGCCGCCCACCTGGGTCCAGGCCAGGCCCGTTACCTGCCCGATCTGATCCTGCTGCTCGGCCAGGCCGTAGCGGAATTTACGCACGCCGAGGAAATGCTCCAGCAGGTCGGACGTGACCTTCACCGAGAAGCGTTTCTCCAGGGCATGCTCCTTGACCGCCTTGCGGCAAACCTTGGCAATCTGCCGCTCCAGCCCACGTACGCCGGCTTCCCGAGTGTAGTAGCGGATGATGTCGCGGATGGCTTCTTCGTCGAATTCCAGCTCGCCTTTCTTCAAGCCATTGGCCTGAATCTGCTTCGGCGAGAGGTACTTGACCGCGATGTTGATCTTCTCGTCCTCGGTGTAACCCGGCAGGCGAATCACTTCCATCCGGTCCAGCAAGGCCGGTGGAATATTCATCGAGTTGGAGGTACAGAGGAACATCACATCGGAAAGATCGTAATCGACTTCCAGATAGTGGTCGTTGAAGTTGTGGTTCTGCTCGGGGTCGAGCACTTCGAGCAATGCCGACGCCGGATCGCCACGCATGTCGCTGCCCATCTTGTCGATTTCATCGAGCAGGAACAGCGGGTTGCGAACGCCCACCTTTGTCATCTTTTGAATCAATCTTCCTGGCATCGAACCGATGTAGGTACGACGGTGGCCACGGATTTCCGCCTCATCACGCACGCCACCCAGGGCCATGCGGACAAATTTGCGGTTGGTGGCATGAGCGATCGACTCTGCCAGGGAAGTCTTGCCCACCCCAGGAGGCCCTACCAGGCACAGCACCGGACCACGAATCTTCTTCACACGCTTTTGCACGGCGAGGTATTCGAGAATCCGCTCTTTGACTTCTTCCAGGCCGTAATGGTCGGCGTCAAGAATATCTTCGGCGCGTGCCAGATCCAGGCGCACCTTGCTCTGCGCCTTCCACGGCACCTGAACCAGCCAGTCGATGTACGAACGCACTACCGTGGCTTCAGCGGACATCGGCGACATTTGCTTGAGCTTGTTCAGCTCTGCCTGGGCTTTGGCCAGGGCATCTTTAGGCAAGCCAGCGGCGTCGATACGTTTTTTCAGTTCTTCGACTTCATTGTGACCTTCGTCACCGTCGCCCAACTCTTTCTGAATGGCCTTCATCTGCTCATTCAGGTAGTACTCGCGCTGGCTGCGCTCCATTTGTTTCTTCACGCGACCGCGGATGCGCTTCTCGACCTGCAACAGGTCGATTTCCGCATCCAGCAATGCCAGCACGTGTTCGACACGCGCCGACAGATCGATGATTTCGAGAATTTCCTGCTTCTGCTCGATTTTCAGCGCCATATGGGCAGCCATGGTGTCGACCAGGCGGCTCGGCTCATCGATGCTGTTCAGGGACGACAGCACTTCGGCAGGGACTTTCTTACCTAGCTGAACATACTGTTCGAACTGGGACAGCAGGCTACGAACAAAGACTTCCGACTCGCGCTCAGGAGCATCTACCTCATCAATCAGGGCGACTTCGGCACGGCAGTGGCCGTCCACTTCACTGAAACGCTCTACGGTGCCACGCTGCTCACCCTCGACCAATACCTTGACAGTACCGTCGGGCAGCTTGAGCAATTGCAAAACAGTGGCGATGGTACCCACGCGATAGAGTGCATCTTCACCGGGATCGTCATCAGCAGGATTTCTCTGAGCCAGCAGAAGAATCTGCTTGTCGCCCGTCATCGCGGCCTCGAGGGCTTCGATAGACTTCTCGCGCCCCACGAACAGCGGGATAACCATGTGCGGATAAACCACGACGTCACGCAATGGCAGGAGAGGCAATTCGATGGTTGTCTTCATGATTTCGCCTCTATGGCGGCCACAAGGCCGTAAACAGATGGAAGTAAGCTTGAAACCAAGATGGGGGCTGCCCGAGAAAAAAACAAGCTCAAGGACAGTACTTTAAAGACTGTAAAAGCAAAGGGGCCCGAAGGCCCCTTCTGTAAACCAGCAGTCCGGCACTTAGGCGTCCGGGGCTGCCTTGGCAGTCGGCTCACTGTTTTCGTAGATATACAGTGGCTTGGACTTGCCTTCTATAACGCTTTCGTCGATCACTACTTTACTCACCTCGGACTGCGAGGGGATCTCATACATAGTGTCGAGCAACACGCCTTCGAGAATCGAACGCAACCCGCGAGCACCGGTCTTGCGCTCAAGTGCGCGCTTGGCGACGGACTTGAGGGCATCGGTACGGAACTCCAGATCGACGCCTTCCATTTCGAACAACTTGGCGTACTGTTTGGTCAACGCGTTTTTCGGCTCGGTGAGAATCTGGATCAACGCAGCCTCATCCAGCTCATCCAAAGTTGCCAGAACCGGCAAGCGGCCCACGAACTCCGGAATCAGACCGAACTTGACCAGATCGTCCGGTTCGACTTCCCGCAGGGACTCACCGACCTTCTTGCCCTCTTCCTTGCTACGTACTTCAGCATTGAAGCCGATGCCGCCGCGAGTCGAACGATTCTGAATAACCTTTTCCAGGCCCGAGAACGCGCCACCGCAAATGAACAGGATATTGCGCGTATCAACCTGCAGGAACTCTTGCTGCGGGTGCTTGCGACCACCTTGAGGCGGAACGGAAGCCACAGTACCTTCGATCAGCTTCAGCAGGGCCTGCTGTACACCTTCACCCGAAACATCGCGAGTAATCGAAGGGTTATCAGACTTGCGGGAAATCTTGTCGATTTCATCGATATAGACGATGCCCATCTGGGCTTTCTCTACATCGTAATCGCACTTCTGCAGCAGTTTCTGAATGATGTTCTCGACGTCCTCACCCACATAACCGGCTTCGGTGAGGGTGGTGGCGTCGGCAATAGTGAACGGTACATTCAACAGGCGCGCCAAGGTCTCTGCCAGCAGAGTCTTGCCCGAGCCTGTAGGGCCGATCAGCAAGATGTTGCTCTTGCCCAGTTCGACCTCGTCATTCTTTTTGTCACGCTGGTTGAGGCGCTTGTAGTGGTTATATACCGCTACAGCCAGAACCTTTTTCGCACGTTCCTGACCAATCACGTACTGATCAAGGATGCCGCTGATTTCTTTAGGCGAAGGCAATTTATGCGCGCTGCTTTCGGCCTGTGCTTCCTGCACCTCCTCACGGATGATGTCATTGCACAGGTCGACGCACTCGTCGCAGATAAAGACCGAGGGGCCGGCAATCAATTTGCGTACTTCATGCTGGCTTTTGCCACAGAAGGAGCAATAAAGCAGTTTGCCGTTGTCCTCGCCGTTGCGGGTGTCAGTCATTCGATCGATCCAAATCCGATAGGCTTGCAACACAAGATGAAGGCAATTGCGGGCTTTTTCAAGTCCGCAGGTGGCCGGTTAAACCAACCACCTACATTTGAGTTGCTTAGGCAGGCATTTGACGCTTGTTGATCACAGAGTCAATCAGGCCGTATTCAGCCGCGCGCTCTGCGCTCATGAAGTTGTCGCGCTCGGTATCCCGCTCGATCGTCTCGAGGGTTTGACCGGTGTGATGGGCCAGCAACGAGTTCAGACGCGAACGGATGTGCAGGATTTCCTTGGCATGGATGTCGATATCCGACGCCTGCCCCTGAAAACCGCCCAACGGTTGGTGAATCATCATCCGCGAGTTAGGCAGGCAATGACGCTTGCCTGCTGCGCCACCGGCAAGCAGGAATGCACCCATGCTGCAGGCCTGGCCGATGCAGATGGTAGAAACGTCCGGCTTGATGAACTGCATGGTGTCGTAGATCGACATGCCTGCAGTCACCGAACCACCTGGCGAGTTGATATAAAGATGGATGTCCTTGTCCGGGTTTTCCGCTTCAAGGAAGAGCAATTGTGCCGCGACCAGGTTGGCCATGTAGTCTTCTACCGGGCCGATCAGGAAGATCACCCGCTCCTTGAGGAGACGCGAGTAGATGTCATAGGCGCGCTCGCCACGGGCGGACTGCTCGATAACCATCGGGACCAGACCGCCTGCGGCCTGGATGTCAGAGCTCTGCTGATAATAAGAATTGCGGGACATGTCCTGCAGTCACTCCCAAATAGTCATGTCTTGAATACGCATAAGCCAGCTCGAAGGCTGGCTTATGGTGTGTATTTTCGAACGAGTAAAAAATCAGTCGGCTTGTGGTGCTTCTACCGGCTTGACCGCTTCTTCGTAAGAGACCGATTTGTCGGTCACGCTAGCTTTCTGCAGAACAGTATCCACAACTTGTTCTTCCAGCACAACCGAACGGACTTCGTTCAGTTGCTGCTCGTTCTTGTAGTACCAGGACACGACCTGCTCTGGTTCCTGGTAAGCAGAAGCCATTTCCTGAATCAGCTCACGCACGCGCGCTTCGTCAGGCTTGAGGTCGAATTGCTTGACCACTTCAGCAACGATCAGGCCCAGCACTACACGACGCTTGGCTTGCTCTTCGAACAGCTCGGCCGGCAGTTGATCAGGCTTGATGTTGCCACCGAACTGCTGAACGGCCTGAACGCGCAGACGGTTCACTTCATTGTCCAGCAGAGCCTTGGGAACTTCGATCGGGTTGGCAGCCAGCAGACCGTCCATTACCTGGTTCTTGACCTTGGACTTGATGGCCTGACGCAGTTCACGCTCCATGTTCTTGCGAACTTCGGCACGGAAACCTTCCAGACCGGCTTCCTTGATGCCGAATTGAGCGAAGAACTCTTCGGTCAGTTCTGGCAGCTTAGGTTCGGAAACAGTGTTGACGGTCACGGTGAACTCGGCCGCTTTGTTAGCCAGGTCCAGGTTCTGGTAGTTCTCAGGGAAAGTCAGGTTCAGAACACGCTCTTCACCGGCTTTGGCGCCGACCAGACCGTCTTCGAAACCAGGGATCATGCGGCCCGAGCCCAGCACCAGCTGGGTGCCCTTGGCGGAACCGCCAGCGAATGCTTCGCCGTCGATCTTGCCGACGAAATCGATGTTCAGCTGATCTTCGTTCTGGGCAGCACGATCGGCCACTTCGAAGCGAATGTTCTGCTTGCGCAGGATTTCCAGCATGTTGTCCAGATCGGCGTCCGCCACGTCAGCGCTCAGGCGCTCGACCGCGATGGACTCGAAGCCGGCAACGGTGAACTCAGGGAACACTTCGAACGTTGCAACGTACTCCAGGTCCTTGCCCTTCTCCAGAACCTTGGGCTCAACCGAAGGAGCACCGGCTGGGTTCAGCTTCTGCTCGACAACAGCTTCGTAGAAGGAAGCCTGGATCACATCGCCCACAGCTTCTTGACGCGCATCGGCTTCATAACGCTGACGGATCACGCTCATTGGGACTTTGCCAGGACGGAAGCCTGGAATCTTGGCCTTTTGGGCAGTCTGCTGCAGACGCTTGTTGACCTGTGTCTCGATGCGCTCAGCCGGCACGGTGATGCTCATGCGGCGCTCAAGAGCAGAAGTATTTTCAACAGAAACTTGCATGGATATTCCTCGTTGCACAGACGTTAGCCGGCCGTTTCCGACCCCAGAATCAAGGGCATGCATTCTAGTGGGTCAAACTCAAGAAGTCACCCTACTGAAAACGGGTAAAAAACGGTTGGCGATTTAAAAGCGAGGACCGATGACTGAGCCCCGCCCTGAGAGCAAATATGGCGAACCAAACCAGGGCCTCTGCATCAACGCCTCCTATATATAGAAGGAAGACCCAGCACACCCCGGACAACCGGGCCAATTCACAGCCCGACTGGTGAAACCTCGATATTTCGACGACGAAAGGACGATTGCTTCGTCACCTCATCGACCAGGCCTGCCGAAAATAAAATCCAGCGCCCTGAAACGACAACGGCGCAGCCCTTTTCAGGTGCTGCGCCGTTATCCGCTATATAAATAGCCACTTAATTGGTGCGGACGAAGAGACTCGAACTCTTACACCTTGCGGCGCTGGAACCTAAATCCAGTGTGTCTACCAATTCCACCACGTCCGCGTATCAAGCTTTTAAAGCAAAGGCGCCAGACTGTTAATCTGGCGCCTTTTCGAATATGGGGTGGACGATGGGGATCGAACCCACGACAACAGGAGTCACAATCCTGTGCTCTACCAACTGAGCTACGCCCACCATATTGCGTTACTTGTGCCAAAGCTGCCTAATGGCGCACCCGGCAGGACTCGAACCTGCGACCATCCGCTTAGAAGGCGGATGCTCTATCCAGCTGAGCTACGGGCGCCTTATTAATCTGTATTCTTTAATGATTACAAACTAAGTGCTTTCAGTCGTTACGAGCTAAACATCAACTCTGCCCGACCTTCTTAACCAGTGCTAGGCTGTGCCCGACAAGTGCGACGAATGTTATAGACGGGCCGTTGGGTCGTCAACTCTTTTTTCAAAAAAATTCATTTAATTAAAGGAGTTAGGGGAATTTGCAGACCAAGCGCCTTTGCCCTCACGTCCTGGCATGCGAGAATGCGTGCTCTTTTTCTCTCCCTCTCGATGGTTAATCACGCGTCATGACTGCACAACTAATCGACGGCAAAGCGATCGCCGCTAGCCTGCGCCAGCAGATCGCCAAACGTGTCGCCGAGCGTCGCCAGCAAGGCCTGCGTACTCCGGGCCTCGCGGTGATTCTGGTCGGCAGCGACCCGGCCTCTCAGGTTTATGTCTCGCACAAGCGTAAAGACTGCGAAGAGGTCGGCTTTCTTTCACAAGCCTATGACTTGCCTACAGACACCACTCAAGAAGCACTGGCCGGCCTGATCGACCGCCTCAACGATGATCCGAACATCGATGGCGTCCTCCTGCAGTTGCCGCTGCCCGAACATCTCGATGCCTCCAAGCTGCTGGAGCGCATTCGTCCGGATAAAGACGTGGATGGTTTCCATCCTTATAACGTCGGCCGCCTGGCCCAGCGTATCCCGCTGCTGCGCCCCTGCACCCCCAAAGGCATCATGACGCTGCTGGAAAGCACGGGTGCCGATCTGTACGGCATGGACGCAGTGGTGGTCGGCGCCTCCAATATCGTCGGTCGCCCGATGGCGATGGAGCTGCTGCTGGCCGGCTGCACCGTTACCGTTACTCATCGCTTCACCAAGGACCTGGCCGGCCACGTCGGACGCGCCGATCTGGTGGTCGTGGCCGCCGGCAAGCCGGGCCTGGTCAAGGGTGAATGGATCAAGGAAGGCGCCATCGTCATCGACGTGGGCATCAACCGCCAGGAGGACGGCAAGCTGGTAGGCGATGTGGTCTACGAGACCGCACTGCCCCGCGCCGGCTGGATCACTCCGGTACCGGGCGGCGTAGGCCCGATGACTCGTGCCTGCCTGCTGGAAAATACCTTGTATGCGGCAGAGTCGTTGCACGACTGAACCGCGCCGTCATCTCGAACAGAAGAACCCCGCCGCTGGCGGGGTTCTTCGTTTCTGCCTCACCAAAAACCTCAAGCCATGCGCCTGCCTGCAGCAACGAGCAAGCCGGGGACCAGCAATGCAAGCCCTTCGCAAAGGGCGCCGCTCGCTGCAAAACCGATACAGCATGAAATTTAATTTACCTGAGGCTCTTTCCCCGCAGGCGTGTAGCTCTTTCCTGGGACATACTCATAAAATGTAACGTTTTTTTGAAAGCAGCCCGTTGCAGAACGGCATATCCACTCCATGAGTCCGCCCGCGTGAAAATCCGTCTTTCTATCCTGAGCCTTTTTTTTGCATTTACAGGCACCGTCATCACGCAGAGCGCCATTGCTCGCGAAACCACCGAAGCACCACGCGATACTTCCCAACTGCATATTGCCTCCGGCAGCGCGATGTTGCTGGACGTGCAAACCAACAAGGTCATCTACTCCAGCAATCCCGATGTCGTAGTGCCTATCGCCTCAGTGACCAAACTGATGACCGGCCTGGTGGTCCTCGATGCCAAACAACCGCTGGATGAATACATTTCCGTCGACATCAGCAATACCCCGGAAATGAAAGGGGTGTTTTCCCGGGTCAAGCTCAAGAGTGAATTGCCGCGCAAGGAAATGCTGCTGATTGCGCTGATGTCATCGGAAAACCGCGCCGCCGCCAGCCTCGCCCACCACTATCCGGGTGGATACGCGGCCTTTATCGCGGCCATGAACGCCAAGGCCAAGGCCCTGGGCATGACCAGCACGCATTATGTCGAACCGACAGGCCTGTCGATCCACAACGTGTCCACCGCCCGGGACCTGAGCAAACTGCTGCTGGAAGCGCGTAAATACCCGCTGCTCAGCGAGCTGAGCACCACCAAGGAAAAAACCGTGGCGTTCCGCAAGCCCAACTACACCCTGGGCTTTCGCAACACCGACCATCTGGTCAACAAGGCCAACTGGGATATCAAGCTGACCAAGACCGGCTTTACCAATGAAGCGGGCCACTGCCTGGTACTGGTGACCAGCATGAGCAATCGCCCGGTGGCCCTGGTGATTCTCGATGCCTTTGGCAAGTACACCCACTTTGCCGATGCCAGCCGCATCCGCCAGTGGCTGGAAACCGGGAAAAGCAGTTCGGTGCCGGATGTGGCCTTGCGCTACAAGGCAGACAAGAACCTGAAAAGCCGCCAGGGCGGCGTGGCCCAGACAGCCAAATAAAACAGCGGGAAGAAAAAGGGCCGCGCCTCCATCGGTCGCGGCCCCTTCGCACAGACGGCGCCTTCGGGCGCCGTCTGTATTTGTGTCGTGTCAGTTGGCGCTCAGCGCCTTGGTGGCCCGCGCCGCCGCATTTTCCTGCCCGGCCTGGGCCAGCTCATTGGCCGCCTTCAACCAGCGATCGCGATCGACCTCGGCGGGAACCTGGGTCGGCCCCTGGATCAGCACCGCCCAATGCCCGGCGCTGTTCCAGGCCGATTCGAACGCGGAGAATTCCATCGTCAGACGACGGTTCGTGCCGGCTCGCAGCAATACCGTCTGCTTATGCCGGTTGTAGCCGGCCAGCACGGCGTAGCGGGGTTCTGCCCAGAACGCCGAGCCTTCGGTGTAGCGCACCATCACCGGATAGCCCGCGGCGACCTGGCTCAACAACGCCGCCAAATTGGCGTCCAGCGGATAGACCACCATCCCGTACTCGCGGGCCAGCTTCAGCATGTTCTGCTGTAGCTGGGCCTCGGCGCCCGGCAGATGCAATGGTTTATCCAGCAATCCCGGGGTGATGGTGACGCCTTGCTGGGACAGCATGCTGGCCAGCGCGCCCGGGCCACTCTGATAAGCCTCACCAGCGAAGAACGGCACGCCATTGAGCTCCACCCGCTCCGGCAGACGCTGGATTTGCGGCTGTACGCTGCTAGCGCAACCGGCCAGCGCCAGGGCACAGGCCCCCGCCCACAACACTGTTCGAAATCGTAGAAACATCCGTTGCATCATGACTCTCTTGTTCAGTCGCCAAGCCAGGGTCCCGGCCAAAGCACCGATCATAGGGCCCCGCGCTGCGGGGGTATAGCGCCCAGCCACAGTAATTTGCCCCCTATAGAGCAAACCGGTCGATGACACGCGACTATTGGTCAATGGCCTGAAACACATCCCCGGCTAGACTGTCCCTTGCAATGTGTGTGCGCCCGGCACCGGGCAACAAGGAGGCATCCATGAGCCTGACGACGACAATCCTGATGCTGATCTGCGGCTGGCTGGCCGTGGCTGCGGCCATGCTCTGGGGAGTCCTGCGGATCACCCGCCGGCACCATCATCCGCGCCTGCCGACGCCTTCGGCGAAATCCGCGAAGCCACCCCGCCATCACGCCACCGCGCATTGACTGGCGCTTTTCCCCCAATGAAAAACGGCGGCCTGTGTCCTTGAACACAGGCCGCCGTTATTTTTATTGCCGCGCGGATCAGGCTTCGGCTTGTTCCTCAGCCGCCAGGCGCTTCTGCCGGGCACGACGGGCCAGCATGTTCAGCCCTTCGATGGCAGCCGAGAAGGCCATGGCCGCATACACATAACCTTTAGGCACATGAGCACCGAAGCCTTCGGCGATCAGGGTCATGCCGATCATGATCAGGAAGCCCAGGGCCAGCATGACCACCGTCGGGTTGTCATTGATGAACTTGGCCAGCGGCTCGGCAGCCAGCAACATCACCAGCACCGAAACCACTACCGCGATGATCATGATCGGCAAGTGTTCGGTCATGCCGACCGCGGTGATGATGCTGTCGATGGAGAACACCAGGTCGAGCATCAGGATCTGGCCGATCGCCGCGGCAAAGCCCAGGGACACGCCCGCCGTCTCGCTCTTGGTCTGCTCCGGCGCCGGGTCCATGCTGTGGTGGATTTCCGTCGTGGCTTTCCACAGCAGGAACAGGCCACCGGCAATCAGGATCATGTCCTTCCAGGAGAAGGTCTGGCCGAAGACATCGATCACCGGCTCGGTCAGCTGCACGATGAACGCGATGGTGCTGAGCAATGCCAGGCGCAGGATCAGGGCCATGCCGATGCCGATCCGGCGGGCCTTGGCCCGATGCTGCTCCGGCAGTTTGTTGGTCAGGATCGAAATGAAGATCAGGTTATCGATGCCCAGCACGATTTCCATGACCACCAGGGTAGCCAGGGCGACCCACGCGGTGGGGCTGGCGGCGAGTTGTAAAAGGTATTCCATGGCTCAGTCCTGAGTCGGGGGATGGGAATCAGATTTCCTGGGACGACGAGACGGGTTCTTTTTGCTCGTCGGCCGGTTTTTCCTGCCTGCCGGTCAAACCCTGGGTAGCGTCACTGAGGGCCTGTTCGGCGGCCTTGTGCGTGTCGTCGATCGCCTGCTTGGCGTTTTCCGCGGCCTTGCCCAGCAGCTGCTGAGCGCTTTTCTCCGCCTGGTCGCAACCGGCGACGGCGATCAGTGACAACGCCAGCAACGACGCGGCGATGGATTTGTAGGTCATTGCGTTTTCCTCGTTAGAACCGCACGGGCCAGGACACCGGCCCGGCAATAGCGAGGCATTCTATGGAGTGAAACACTTCAGGAAAATTCGTATTTTTAACAGCTATACTTCGGTTTTTACGAATTGAACCCGCCATGCTCAATTACCGCCAACTGCATTATTTCTGGGTAGTCGCCAAGACCGGCAGCATCGTCCGCGCCTGCGAGCAACTGAACCTGACCCCGCAAACCGTCAGCGGCCAGATTACGCTGCTCGAACACACCTACGGCATCGAGCTGTTTCGCCGGGTCGGCCGGCAACTGGAGCTGACCGAGGCCGGACGCCAGGCCCTGCCCTACGCCGAACAGATGTTCCAGCTGGGCGGCGAGCTGGAGGCCATGCTGCAGGCCCGCCCCAACGAACAGCAGATCCTGTTTCGAGTCGGCGTGGCCGACGTAGTGCCCAAATCCATCGTCTATCGCCTGATCGCGCCGACCATGGAACTGAGCGAGCCAATCCGCATCACCTGCCGCGAAGACAAACTCGAGCGCCTGCTGGCCGACCTGGCCATCCAGCGCCTGGACCTGGTGATCTCCGACAGCCCCATGCCGTCGCATCTGGATATCAAGGGTTATAGCCAGAAACTCGGCGAGTGCGGTATCAGCTTCTTTGCCACCCAGGAGCTGGCCGAACGCTACGGGAAGGATTTTCCCCAGAGCCTGCAAGGCGCCCCGCTGCTGATTCCCGGGCAGGAAACCGTGGTACGCAGCCGCCTGCTGCGCTGGCTGGCCGAGCAGCAGATCCAGCCGAGGATCATCGGCGAATTCGACGACAGCGCCCTGATGCAGGCATTCGGCCAGTCCGGCAGCGGGATCTTTATCGGCCCCAGCGTGATCGCCGACGAGGTGACGCGCCAATACGGCGTGCAATTGATCGGCCAGACCGACGCGGTCAGCGAGTCGTTCTATGCCATTTCGGTCGAGCGCAAGGTCAAGCACCCCGGCATCGTGGCGATCACCGAAGGCGCCCGCCGCGAGTTGTTCACCGCGATGGGCGCCTGAGGCCAGGTCAGGCGCAGCTGGCCTGTGGCTTGAGGGTCATCAGCAGCGACGCCAGCAGGATCGAGAGCAGGATGAAACCGGCGGCGGCAAACCCCAGGCTGCCCAGCCCCAGGCTGTCGATCACCCGCCCGCCGACCATCGCGCCCAGGCCGATTCCCAGGTTGGCCCCGGCGATATTCAGCGAAGCGGCGAACGCCGGCGCTTCGGGCGCGGCCTTGATCAGGCGGACATGGCTGACCAGAAACAGCGCCGCCTGGGTCACGCCCCAGATCCCCATGGCCGCGGCCAACCCCAGGGGCGAATGAATGCTCGGCACCAGCGCCAGCATGCCGCCGATCATCAAGGCGCAGAAGCCCATGGACGCCAGCAATGGGTGGCGATCCACCGCGCGGCCGCCCAGCGAATTGCCCAGCAGCCCTACCGCACCGAACCCCATCAGGCACCAGCCGACCAGCGTGCCATCGAAGCCGGCCAGGCGCTCGAGGATATCCGCCAGGTAGGTGTAGGCGGTGAACATGCCGCTGAACACCAGGATCGACAGCAGTACGTGCCCCTGCATCAACGGGCTGCGCAGGATGCCGAACTGCGAGCGCAGGCTGGCCTGCTCGTTGTGCACGCGGGTCTGCGGCAGATAGACGTACAGCAGCAACGCCTTGGCAAAGGCCACCAGCGCCAGGATGGCGAAAGCGCTGCGCCAGCCGAACGCGTCGGAAATCAGCGTGCCCACCGGAATCCCGAACACCGTGGCGCAGACGATACCGAAGCCGATCTTGGCGATGGCGCGCCCGGCATAGTCCGGACCGACGATATCCACCGCGGTTTCACTGGCCAGGGCCCAGAACACTGGCAACCCCAGCGCGGGGATCAGGCGCGCCACGGCCATCACCCAGATATTCGGCGCCAGCGCCGCCAGCGTGTTGGCCAGGCCGAACATCACCAGCACCGAAATGAACAGGCGCTTGCGCGGGAAACGGGCGAAATAGGCCGTCAGGAACGGCCCGAACGCCGCGACGGTAAAGGCGAACAGCGTCACCAGCAGGCCGGCCTGGGGAATGCTGACCGAAAGGTCACGGGCGATCGAAGGCAGCAGGCCGACGATGATGAACTCCGTCGTCAGCACGGTAAAACCGGCGGCTGACAACAGCAGGATGGGCAACAGCATGGAAAACTCCGGAAACGACGACATCAGCGTTGGCCGCAAGGCCCGCTGACGGGAGATGAGAAGAGGATGGCAAAGCCTAACAGAATGTTTGCGTCCAGGGGCGGCCAAGGGCAAAAAACCATGGCTCGCGCATGAGGCACCTGGGTGGCAGATCGTCACATCCGGGCGGCAAGCCCCTGTGATAAAGTCCGCCCCCTGCCGCAACATCCGCTACTTTCAGTAATTCATCAGCATGGCGTCCTCCCCCTGACGCAACGCATATTAAAAAAACAGAGATACCGCTATGACTGCTTCACCCTCCTCGTTCCTGGAAAAATTCAAACGCATCAGCCTGGTCACCCAGATCGTCATCGGCCTGATCGCCGGCATCGCCCTGGCGCTGTTCGCCCCCGAGCTGGCGAAAACCACCGCCTTTATCGGCAAGGTGTTCGTCTCGGCGCTGAAAGCCGTCGCGCCGATCCTGGTGTTCGTGCTGGTAATGGCCTCCATCGCCAACCACAAGCACGGCCAGGAAACCCATATCCGGCCGATCCTGGTGCTGTACCTGCTGGGCACCTTCGCCGCGGCGGTGGTGGCGGTGATCGCCAGCAGCCTGTTCCCCTCCTCGCTGGTGCTGAGCACCCATGACGTGGCCATCACCGCGCCCGGCGGTATCAACGAAGTGTTGCAGAGCCTGCTGCTGAGCGTGGTGGACAACCCGGTCAGCGCGCTGATGAACGCCAACTTCATCGGCATCCTGGCCTGGGCCATCGGCATGGGCGTGGCCATCCGCCATGCCGGCCAGACCACCCGCACCGTGCTCGACGACCTGTCCAACGGCGTGACCCTGATCGTGCGGGTCGTCATCCGCTTCGCCCCGCTGGGCATCTTCGGCCTCGTGGCCTCGACCCTGGCCACTTCCGGCTTCGATGCGCTGCTGGGCTATATCCACCTGCTGGCGGTGCTGATCGGCTGCATGCTGTTCGTCGCGCTGGTGATGAACCCGCTGATCGTGTTCTGGAAGATCCGTCGCAACCCGTTCCCGCTGGTGCTGACGTGCCTGCGCGAAAGTGGCATCACGGCCTTCTTCACCCGCAGCTCGGCGGCCAACATCCCGGTCAACCTGGAACTGAGCAAGCGCCTGGGCCTGCATGAAGACACCTACTCGGTGTCCATCCCGCTGGGTGCGACCATCAACATGGCCGGCGCCGCCATCACCATCACCGTGCTGACCCTGGCCGCCGTGCACACCCTGGGGATCGCCGTCGACCTGCCCACCGCCGTGCTGCTCAGCGTGGTCGCGGCCATCTGCGCCTGCGGCGCCTCCGGCGTGGCGGGCGGCTCGCTGCTGCTGATTCCCCTGGCCTGCAGCCTGTTCGGCATCCCCAGCGAAATCGCCATGCAGGTGGTAGCGGTCGGTTTCATCATCGGCGTACTGCAAGACTCGGCGGAAACCGCGCTGAACTCTTCCACCGACGTGCTGTTCACCGCCGCCGCGTGCATGGCCCAGGAAGAAAAGGCCCAGCCGGCTGCCTGATCGCTCCTGCTACGCACAAAAAAGCCCGGCCAGGTGCAAATCTGGCCGGGCTTTTTTGTGCGCCGGTTTCTAGACCCGGCGTTTCAGATTCAGAAGGCCCCCATTCAGAAGGCACCCATGTAGTCGCGCTTGCCGATTTCCACACCGTTGTGCCGCAGGATCGCGTAGGTGGTGGTGACGTGGAAGAAGAACTGCGGCAGGCCGTAGGTCAGCAGGTAGGACTGGCCGCTGAAGCGCTTCTCTTTCGGGGTGCCCGGACGGGTCACGATCTCGATGCCTTCCTTGCCATCGACCTGCGCCGGCTGGATGCCATCGATAAAGGCCAGGACCTTGGCCAGCAGCGCCTGCAGTTCGGCGAAGGTGGTTTCGCTGTCGTCGTACTTCGGCAGCTCGACCTCGGCCAGGCGCGCCGAAACGCCCTTGGCGAAATCCACGGCGATCTGCACCTGGCGGATCAGCGGGAACATGTCCGGATACAGGCGCGCCTGCAGCAGGGCATTGGGGTCGATGTTCTTTGCCGTGGCATGGGCCTCGGCCTTGTGCAGTACATCGCTCAGGGCATTGAGCATTTGCTTGAAGACGGGAACGGAAGCGGCGTACAGGGAAATGGTCATGACAGTCTCGAGACAGTGGTGGAAAGAATTGGCAACAAGGTGGCGGATTATAGACCTGCCGGACGTCCGTCGGCGGCTTGTCTTTTATCCGCCAGGGATTAGGCTAGGCGCCTTCGACAGCATAGGGAAAGCGCGATGAGCATCGAGCAAGAAAACGCCAACGAACCACTGACCAGCACCGAACTGCGCATTCTCGGGTCGCTGATCGAGAAACAGGCCACCAGCCCGGAAACCTATCCGCTGACCCTCAATGCACTGGTCATCGCCTGCAACCAGAAAACCAGCCGCGAACCGGTGATGAACCTGACCCAGGGCCAGGTCGGCCAGAGCCTGCGCGCCCTGGAAAACCGCGGCCTGGCGCGCCTGGTGATGGGCAGCCGCGCCGACCGCTGGGAACACCGCCTGGACAAGGCGCTGGAACTGGTCCCGGCGCAAGTCGTGCTCGCCGGCCTGCTGTTTCTGCGAGGCCCGCAGACCGTCAACGAACTGCTGACCCGCAGCGGCCGCATGCATGACTTCGAAGACAGCGAGCAGGTGGTGCATCAGCTGGAACGCCTGATCGCCCGCGACCTGGCGCTGCTGATTCCGCGCCAGGCCGGCCAACGCGAAGATCGCTACATGCATGCCCTCGGCGATCCGGCGGATCTCGAAGCGATCCTGGCCGCCCGGCAGAACCCGGCGGAACGCAGCACGGCGAGCGGCGTATCCGCCGAGCGCATCGAGGAGCTGGAGGCGCGCATCGCCGCGCTCGAAGAACGCCTGGCGAAACTCGAAGGCTGATTCCCGGCAGCGCCTGCCTCCCTGGCACGATCGCCGGGGGCGGGCAGGCCGCTACTCGCCGTCCCAGTAGTCGACGCCGTCGGCATGCCGCGCCACGGCGACGAAGCCCTCGGCGCCGCTCATGAAATCCTTCACCACATATTTGCCGGAGTCGGGGTATTCGCAGATGTCCGGCGCCTCCTGGGTGCTGACCGCCAGATAGCGCAGCTCGCCCTGGCTGTTATTGATGATCTGATGCGCACTGGCCATATCGCCCGGCGGGCAGGCAATCACATCGCCCGCCCGGATGGCGAAACGTTCGGCGCCCAGGCGGATCTCGCCCTCGCCGGAGACGACGTAGAACATCTCTTCGTTGACCCGATGGTTGTGGAAGGGGCTGGCGCGCATTCCCGGTTCCAGCGCGATCAGCCGGTAACCCAGCTTGCGCGCGCCCAGTTGCTGGCCGATGCGGGCGATGCGTTGTTGATAACGACCGGCGGTGTCGCCGGTCGGGGAGAGGGCTTCGGGCAGCGGCTGCAGATCCGCCTGGTCCAGGTTGAGAATGGCAGGGGGCATACGGACCTCGATCACGGTGGCTGGAGGAAAGGCAAGTCTCGGCTTGCTGGCCGACAGTAAAGCAGCATTTCCCTGCCCCGCTCCACCGCGATCAGCCCGGGATCACGCCCGGGCGAAGGCCACGGCTTTCTGGAACTGCTCCTCGCTCGGACGCACGCCGGTGTACAGCACGAACTGCTCCAGCGCCTGGATGGCGATCACTTCCAGGCCGGTGATCACTTGCTTGCCTTCGGCCCGGGCCCGCTGGATCAGTGGGGTTTCCACCGGAATCGCCACCACGTCGAATACCGTGCGCGCGGCCGCGATCGCCTCGACGGGGAATGCCAGCTGATCGGCCTCGGGGCCACCGGCCATGCCGATCGGCGTGACGTTGATCAGCATCGACGGGCGCAACGCCCCCAGCTCGGCTTGCCAGGCATAGCCCAGGGACTCGGCCAGGGCCTGCCCCGCCTGGGCATTGCGCGCGACGATCACGCCGTCGCGGTAGCCGCCGTCACGCAATGCGCTGGCCACCGCCTTGGCCATGCCGCCACTGCCGCGCAGGGCAAAGTGGGTGTCCTTGGGGATGCGGTGGCTGTCGAGCAATTGGGCGACGGCGATGTAATCGGTGTTATAGGCCTTGAGATGGCCGTTGGTGTTGACGATGGTATTGATCGACTGGATCGCCCGGGCCGAGGCATCCAGCTCGTCCACCAGGGCAATGCAGGCTTCCTTGAACGGCATGGACACGCCACAGCCGCGGATGCCCAGGGCGCGAATCCCGCCCACGGCGCCCTGCAGGTCCTGGCTGCTGAAGGCCTTGTAGTAGAAATTCAGCCCCAGCTGTTCATACAGGTGGTTGTGAAAGCGCAGGCCGAAATTCCCCGGACGCCCGGACAGCGACATGCACAGCTGCGTGTCTTTGTTGGGGTTCATCTGCATGTTGAATCTCCTTGGAACGCACTTTCGGATGGACGGGATTAGCCAGTCTTCGGGTTCTGCCCGATGATGTCGGCGTTGACGGGAAGACAACCCGCCGCTCACGGATGAGGGTAAAGAAACCGGTACACGACCTTACACAAAATTTACTCGGCGGCTGTGCAGTTTTTCAGGAAAACACTGTCATAGAAGTATCCCCGCGACAGTCCTCGTTTCTATCGCAGAACGAGCGCTGGGGTCGCAACCGAGGAACAACCATGATTCGTACAATCCCCAAGATTGCCTTGCTCGTTGGTGCACTCGCAGTAGCCGGCCAAGCGTCCGCCCACGGTGGTGGTTGGGGTGGGCCGGCGGTGTTCGGTGCCGTGGTCGGCGCCGCGGTGGTGGGTTCGGTCATCGCCAACCAGAGCCGCCCGGTGTACGTGCAACAGCCGGTCTATGTCCAGCCGCAGCCCGTCTATGCCGCACCGCCTCCGGTCTATTACCAGCCGCAGCCGGTGTATGTGGAGGCCCCGCCGGTCTATTACCGTCCGGCGCCGGTGTACTACGGCCCGCCTCGCTACTATGGGCCGCCGCGCCACTACTATTACGGTCCCGGCCGCTGGTAAGCCAGTAGCCATCCGACAGGCCCCGCCCTCGCCAGCGGGGCTTGTTGCGTTTTGCCATCACCCAAACGTCTGAATAAATCTTGCAAAGGTCGCTACCGGGACAGTTTTTGCGCTCCAATCGGGCAATAGTATCGCCAGCGACAGCCCGGCCGCGCGGGCCCATGACTGTCATATTTATGTCATGACAGGTCCGCAAGATCGGATCTGTCCACACAACGGTTCCATAACAACAAGGACGACCGCCATGCCGACTCAGAACCCGCACCACTCGCCCAGCCTGTGTACCTCCAGCAAGGTGTACAGCGCCCTGACCGAGCTCAAGCACCTGGAAGGCCATCGCAGCGCGAAGTTCCTGGCACTGCTGGCCGAGCACCTGGTGCGCAAGGGCCTGCTGCACGACCAGGAAGTGGTCTACATGCTCGATCAGGTCGTCGACTGAGCGACCTGCCGGCGTTTTTTTCGGCGCGATCAATGTCCACTATCGAGCGCGTTGATTTTTCGTAGCACCTGCCGGGCCGTAAGGTAACTCCACCCTTTGATGGAGGTACTTCCCATGCCCAAGATCCAGATCATGTCCGTTATCGGCAGCGCCGTTCCCGCCTCGCTCAGGGAGCTGGGGTTGCTCGCGTGCTGGTACCTGGTACGCGACGGTGAAGCGGTCAGCGGCCCCTTGACGTCGTTGCGCGCAGCCCAGGCCCTCTCGCAAAAGATCGAACCCCATGTGCTGCATGCCTAAGGCAATGGCAGCTGGGTCCGTGGCCGGCTCTCGACGAACAGGGCCCAGCTGGAAATGAACAAGGCGGCGATCAACGGGCCGATGACAAAACCGTTCAAGCCGAAAATCGCCAGGCCGCCCAGAGTCGAAATCAGGATCAGGTAGTCCGGCATCTTGGTGTCCTTGCCCACCAGGATCGGGCGCAGCACGTTGTCCACCAGGCCGATCACGAACACCCCGTACAACCCCAGCACCACCCCTTGCCAGAGCGCCCCGCTGAACAGGAAATACAGGGCGACCGGAGCCCAGACCACACCCGCCCCGACCGCCGGCAACAACGACAGCAAGGCCATCAGCACCGCCCACAGCAATGGGCTGGGGATCTCCAGGAACCAGAAAATCAGCCCGCCCAGCAAGCCCTGGCTGGCCGCCACCAGCACGTTGCCCTTCACCGTGGCGCGCACCACGCGGTTGAACTTGAGTTGCAGGCGGCGCTTCTGGTGCTCGGCCAACGGCACTGCGTTGCGCACCTTGCGCACCAGTTCGGGGCCATCGCGCAGGAAGAAGAACAGCAGGTAGAGCATGACGAAAAAGCTCACCACGAACTCGAAGGTGCCCTGGCCGACGCTGAACGCCTGGGTGGCGAAGAACTGGCTGCCCTGCAACGCCCCCTTGACGATCTTCTCGCGCAAACCCTCCAGCTCGCCCAGGCCGAAGCGGTCCAGCAACTGCTGGAAGTACGGTGGCAGGCTGTGCTTGAACTGGTCCAGGTAGCCGGCGATATCCAGCCTGCCGCTTTCGATGCTCTGGTAGAGGCGCGTCCCCTCCTGCACCAGCAAGGTACTGATGACGGCCATGGGCAGGATGGCGATCAGCAGGCAGACACTCAGGGTGCACAAGGCGGTCAGGTTGCGCGGCCAGGCGAACCTCAGTTGCAGGCGCCGCTGCAGCGGGTTGAACAGGATGCCCAGGATCACCGCCCAGAACACCGCGCCGTAGAACGGCAGCAGGATCCAGCCAAAGGCGATGGTCACCAGGCTCAGCAGAAGCAGCAGGCTTTTGTTTTGCAGCGTGTTCTGGTTCATGGTCGCGTCCTGTCGATAAGGCCTGCGGTGCCACGCGGCACCTAAAGCCTTAGTCCGCCGGCGCGCGCCCGAGTGCCCTGTTTTATTCGCCGGGCATAGATCCAGATCAATGACGCCCCCGCCCCCAGGCCTTACCCTCGCGACCCTTTGCCAGCCACCACCGACCACCATCATGACGCCCCTTGCCCGCCCCGAACTGCTGGCCCCCGCCGGCACCCTGAAAAACATGCGCTACGCCTTCGCCTACGGCGCCGACGCGGTGTACGCCGGCCAGCCGCGCTACAGCCTGCGGGTGCGCAACAACGAATTCGACCACGCCAACCTGGCCCTCGGCATCCGCGAGGCCCAGGCCCAGGGCAAGCGTTTCTACGTGGTGGTCAACATCGCCCCGCACAACGCCAAGCTCAAGACCTTCCTCAAGGACCTGGAACCGGTGATCGCCATGGCTCCGGACGCGCTGATCATGTCCGACCCGGGGCTGATCATGCTGGTGCGCCGGCACTTCCCGCAGATGCCGATCCACCTGTCGGTACAAGCCAACACGGTGAACTGGGCCAGCGTCGAGTTCTGGCAGCACCAGGGCCTGAGCCGGATCATCCTGTCCCGGGAGCTGTCCCTGGAGGAGATCGAGGAAATCCGCCAGCAGGTGCCGGGCATGGAACTGGAAGTCTTCGTCCACGGCGCCCTGTGCATGGCCTATTCCGGACGGTGCCTGCTGTCCGGCTACCTGAACAAACGCGACGCCAACCAGGGCACCTGCACCAACGCCTGCCGCTGGAAATACCAGGCCGAGGAAGCCACCCAGGACCTCACCGGCGAGATCGTCCAGACATTCCAGCCGGAGCCGACCCTGGGCCTGGGCGCACCGACCGACCAGGTGTTCCTGCTGCACGAGGCCAATCGTCCGGACGAGGCGATGCCGGCCTTCGAGGACGAACACGGCACCTACATCATGAACGCCAAGGACCTGCGCGCGGTGCAGCACGTCGAGCGCCTGGCGCGGATGGGCGTGCATTCGCTGAAGATCGAGGGCCGCACCAAATCCCACTTCTATTGCGCCCGCACCACCCAGGTCTATCGCCGGGCCATCGACGACGCCGTGGCCGGCCGCGAGTTCGACCGCAGCCTGATGAACGACCTCGAGTCCCTGGCCCAGCGCGGCTACACCGAGGGTTTCCTGCGCCGCCATGTGCACGACGAATACCAGAACTACCAGAACGGCAGCTCGGTCTCGGAACGCCAGCAGTTCGTCGGCGAGCTTACCGGCGAACGCCGGGACCGCCTGGCCGAAGTGAAGGTGAAGAACCGTTTCGCCCTGGGCGACCACATGGAATTGATGACGCCCAAGGGCAACTTCCACTTCGACCTGCATCAGTTGCAGAACGTGCGCGGCGAGCCGATCGAGGTGGCGCCGGGAGACGGGCACACCGTGTACCTGCCGATCCCGGATGCGGTGGACCTGCGCTTTGCCTTGCTGATGCGCGATGTGATGCCCAGCGGCGCGGTGTAATCCGGATTGAGGTGGCGTCTCTGATGACGCCATCGCGGGCAAGCCTCGCTCCTACAGGAAACTTCGCGGGCAAGCCGGATCGCGCCCAGAAGACCGCAGGAGCGAGCGGGTGGCGATCCGGCTTGCCCGCGATGGCGATCCTGACCTAGATGCGGAACTGCCCCACCAGCTTGCCCAGGCGCTGCCCGAGGTCCGCCAGGCTGCGTGAGGTCTGGGCGCCGAGCTGGGTCTCGTCGGCGACGCTGTCCACTGCCACCGCGATCTGATGCACGCTGCGGTTGATCTCTTCGGCCACCGCGGTCTGCTCTTCGGCGGCGCTGGCGATCTGCGCGTTCATCGAGTTGATGGTGCCGATCAACTGCGCCATGGCATCCAGCGACGCCCCGGCCTCGTTGGCCTGGTGCGAGGTGCCGTCGCCGGCATCGCTGGAGCGGCGCATGGCTTCCACCGCGGTGCGCGTGCCCTGTTGCAGGCGGTCGATCATGCCCTGGATTTCCTGGGTGCTCTGCTGGGTGCGGCTGGCGAGTGCCCGGACCTCGTCGGCCACCACCGCGAACCCGCGCCCGGCCTCACCGGCCCGCGCCGCCTCGATGGCCGCGTTGAGGGCCAGCAGGTTGGTCTGCTCGGCGATCGAGCGGATCACATCCAGCACGCTGACGATCGACGCCACGTCCTTCTGCAGGCTGTCCAGGGAGGTGCCGCTGCTGCGGATGTCGCTGACCAGGGCATGGATCTGCTGGATGCTGCCGTCCACCACGCGCTTGGCCGCCTGGCCTTCCTCGTCGGTCTGCTGCGCCGCCACCGCCGCGCCCTGGGCACTGCGCGCCACTTCCTGGGCGGCCGAGGACATTTGGTTGATCGCCGTGGCCACCTGGTCGGTCTCGTGGCGCTGACGCTCCATCGCCTGCTCGGAACGCTGCGCCTGCTCGGACACCTGGGTCACCAGGCCGGTCAACTGGCCGGTCATCTCGGTGATCTGCCGCACCAGGCCGTGGATCTTGTCGACGAAACGGTTGAAGGAGCCGGCCAGATCCCCCAGTTCGTCCTGGCTGGTGATTGCCAGGCGCCGGGTCAGGTCGCCCTCGCCGGCGGCGATATCGTCGAGGTTGAGCTTCATCAGGTTCAGCGGCCGCAGGATGGTGTTGGCCACCAGCATGCCGAGGGCGGCGATCACCAGCAGCACCACCACGGCGATGCCGACGATGCTCAGGACCATGCCGCGCATGCGCTGGTTGACGCTGGCCTCGACCTCGGCCACCTGGGCGTCGATGCCGTCCAGGTTCACCGACGAGCCGACCACCAGGTCCCACTTGGCCAGGTATTCGGTGTAGCCCAGCTTCGGCACCAGCACGTCGCTGCCCGGCTGGGTCGAGCTGTACTGCACATAGTGGGTGCCGTCCTTGCCGACCTTGACCAGCTCGCGGTTGACGTACACGCCGTTGGGGTCGCGGTTGTCCTTGAAGCTCTTGCCGACGCCGTCCGGGCTGTTGCCCTTGAACAGGCGCACCGTCTCGGAGTCGTAGCCGAAGAAGTAACCGTCCTTGCCGTAGGTGATGTTCGACAGCAGCTTCACCACCTGGGCGCGAGCCGCCGTATCGCCGGGCGCCGCCGCGTCGTAGAGCGGGCGGATGGTGCTCAGGGCGACTTCCACATAGCTCTGCAGGGTGGTCTTGGCCTCGCCGAGCAGGCGCTGGCGGGTCTCGTCCACCTCCTTGCGCGCCTGTTCCCTGAGCATGAAGACCGTGGTCAGGCTGATGACCAGCGCGAACAGCAGGACCGGGAGGACCGCGAGGGCCAGGACTTTGCCCTTCAGACTTAGGCGCATAGGAGGTTCACTCTTGATTTTGTTGGCGTGATACCGCCTTAACGGCACGCCGGATCAAAAGTTGAGCAGCGAAGGATCTGTGGACACGCAGTGTCCCTGAGATTTTTCGCGAGCAAGCTTCGCTCCTACAGGCAAGGCCCTTGTAGGAGCGAAGCTTGCTCGCGATGAAGACAGCACGGTGCCGCTGAAGCCCCGCAGGCTCAGAGCACCATCGCCGCCACCCAGCCAAAGGCCAGCAGCGGCAGGTTGTAGTGCAGGAAGGTCGGGACCACGGTGTCCCAGATATGGTGGTGCTGGCCGTCGATGTTCAGGCCGGAGGTCGGCCCCAGGGTCGAGTCCGAAGCCGGCGAACCGGCATCGCCCAGGGCGCCGGCGGTGCCGACGATGCAGACGATCGCCAGCGGGCTGAAGCCCAGTTGCACGCACAGCGGCACGAAGATGGTCGCCAGGATCGGCACCGTGGAGAACGACGAGCCGATGCCCATGGTCACCAGCAGCCCCACCAGCAGCATCAGCAACGCGCCCACGCCCTTGCTGTGACCGATCCAGCTGGCCGAGGATTCCACCAGCCCCTTCACCTCGCCGGTGGCCTTCATGACCTCGGCGAAACCGGCGGCGGCGATCATGATGAAGCCGATCATCGCCATCATCTTCATGCCTTCGGTGAACAGGTCGTCGGTCTCGCGCCAGCGCACGATGCCCGACACCGAGAAGATCAGGAAACCGGCCAGCGCCCCGATAATCATCGAGTCCAGCAACAGCTGGATGACGAAGGCCGCCACGATCGCCAGGCCCGCCACCAGCAGCGTGCGCGGGTTGTACTGCACCGTCACCTGCTCGACCTTCTCGATCAGTTCCAGGTCGTACACGCGCTTCTTGCGGTAGCTGACAAAGGCCAGCAACAGGCCGAAGACCATGCCCAGCGCCGGGATGCCCATGGCATGGGTGACGTTGATATCGCTGACGTCCACGCCGCTGCGGGCGACGTTGGCCAGCAGGATCTCGTTGAGGAAGATGTTGCCGAAGCCCACCGGCAGGAACATGTACGGGGTGATCAGGCCGAAGGTGATGACACAGGCGATCAACCGCCGGTCCAGTTGCAGCTTGCTCAGCACATACAGCAGCGGCGGCACCAGCAGCGGGATAAAGGCGATATGGATCGGCAGGATGTTCTGCGACGCGATGGCCACCACCCACAACAGGCCGATCAACAGCCATTTGACGCTGCCGCCACCCTGGCTGTCCTGGCGGTCCACCAGCAGCAGGATCTTGTCCGCCAGGGCGTGGGCCAGGCCGGACTTGGCGATCGCCACCGCGAACGCGCCGAGCAAGGCGTAGGACAAGGCCACGGTCGCCCCGCCGCCCAGGCCGTTGTTGAACGCCTTGAGCGTCGCCTCGATCCCCAGGCCGCCGGTCAAGCCTCCCACCAGCGCGCCCACGATCAGCGCGATCACCACATGCACGCGGGACAGGCTGAGGATCAGCATCACGCCAACCGCGGCAATTACTGCATTAATCATCGTTACCTCATGGCACTGCGACGGGAAAACGCCGCCAAGGAAATGAGTCCGGCCAGAGGGCAACGACTGCCGACGCCGGATCGAAAAGGAGGGTCTTGTTAGAGGGCGCGCACTTTGCAGCAGCGGGCAACGCTTGTCAAAACCGGCGGTCCGCTGCCCATGCGTTTCCTGTCGCCGCCGGCGCCGGCGGCTACCCGGCCCAAGGGGCGAATCCGCAGCGGGCCAGCCCCCGGGGAAAGTTCGAACGAGCGTTTAAAGAAGGCCGTTTTTTGGCCGATACGTTGCAAAGTCTCAAATAAATATCGAATAAGGACGTCTCCATGTCGCTCGGACAACTTTCCATCCAATGGAAAATCACCCTGCTCGCCGGCCTCTGCCTGGCCGGCATCGTGACCCTGTTGGTGGGGCTCTCGCTGTACCGCATGGAGCACAGCTCCGAACTGGTGAAGGCCTCGAGCATGGCGATGCTCAACGAGTCCGCCCAGGCCCGCATCGAAGCCCAGGGCGAAGTCCAGGCGCTGGGCATCCGCCAGCAGTTCATGGACGCCTACCAGTACGGCCACGGCTTCTCGCGCCAGGTGCTGTTCTTGCGTGAACAGGCCGAGAAGCGCTTCCTCGATGCCTTCGACCTGCGCGAGGACCTGACCCGCCAGGTCAAGTCGGCCCTGCAGGCCAACCCCGACCTGCTCGGCCTGTCGCTGGTGTTCGAAGCCAACGCCCTGGATGGCAAGGACTCGCTCTTCAGCGGCCAGGGCGAACTGGGCAGCAACGACAAGGGCCGCTTCGCCCTGTACTGGTCGCAGCCGACCCCGGGCCAGCTGACATCCATGGCGCTGCCGGAAAGCGACATGAGCGACACCACCACCGGCCCCAGCGGCCAGCCGGCCAACGCCTGGTTCACCTGCCCGCGCAGCACCCTCAAGCCCTGCGTGATCGAACCCTACTTCTATGTGATCGACGGCCAGAACGTACTGATGACCAGCATCGTGTTCCCGCTGGTGGTGGACGGCAAAGTCATCGCCTCGCTGTCGGTGGACATCAACCTCAACAGCCTGCAGTCGGTCAGCCAGCAGGCCAGCAAGAAGCTCTACGACGGCCAGACCGCTGTCAGCATCATCAGTCCCGTCGGCCTGCTCGCCGGGCACAGCGCCGACGCCGGCAAGCTCAGCCAGCGCCTGGACCAGCTGGACCCGGCCAATGGCGCCGAACTGATCCGCAGGCTGTCGACCAGCACCCAGACCCAGAGCCTGCACAACGACAGCGAGTTGAAAGTGCTCGCGCCCTTCACCCCGATTCCCGGCGGCAAGCCCTGGGGCGTGCTGCTGGAAGTGCCGGAACGGGTCCTGGTGGGCCCGGCCGAAGCGCTGAAAAGCGAGCTGGACCAGAGCAACCGCAGCGGCACCCTGATCGAACTGAGCCTGGGCCTCGCAGCCGCGGTGCTCGGCCTGCTGCTGGTGTGGCTGATGGCGCGCAGCGTGACCCGGCCGATCCTCGGCGTGGCGCACATGCTGGAAGACATCGCCAGCGGCGAAGGCGACCTGACCCGGCGCCTGGCCTACGACAAGAAAGATGAGCTGGGCCAGTTGGCCGGCTGGTTCAACCGCTTCCTCGACAAGCTGCAACCGATCATCGCCGAAGTGAAACGCTCGGTGCAGGATGCCCGCGGCACCGCCGACCAGTCCTCGGCGATCGCCACCCAGACCAGCGCCGGCATGGAGCAGCAGTATCGCCAGGTCGACCAGGTGGCCACCGCCTCCCACGAGATGAGCGCCACCGCCCAGGACGTGGCCCGCAGCGCGGCGCAGGCCGCCCAGGCCGCCCGCGACGCCGACCAGGCCACACGCCAGGGCCTGAACGTGATCGACCGCACCACCAGCAGCATCGACCACCTGGCCGCCGACATGAGCACCGCCATGACCCAGGTCGAAGGCCTGGCCGCCAACAGCGAGAAGATCGGTACGGTGCTGGAAGTGATTCGCGCCATCGCCGAGCAGACCAACCTGCTGGCCCTCAACGCCGCCATCGAAGCGGCCCGCGCGGGCGAGGCCGGGCGCGGTTTCGCGGTGGTCGCCGATGAGGTGCGCAACCTCGCCCGCCGCACCCAGGAGTCGGTGGAGGAAACCCGCCAGGTCATCGAAGAGTTGCAAAGCGGCACCCAGGAAGTGGTCGGCTCGATGGGCAACAGCCATCGCCAGGCCCAGGGCAGCGTCGAACAGGTTGGCCAGGCGGTCATCGCCTTGCGCCAGATCGGCGACGCGGTGACGGTGATCAACGACATGAACCTGCAGATCGCCAGCGCCGCCGAAGAGCAAAGCGCGGTGGCCGAGGAGATCAACAACAACGTGGCGACCATCCGCGACGTCACCGAATCGCTGTCGGAACAGGCCAACGAATCGGCCCGGGTCAGCCAGTCGCTGAACAGCCTGGCCAACCAGCAGCAGGGCCTGATGGACCAGTTCCGGGTCTGACCTCAAGCCCCCTCTTCCCGAGGGGGCATCCCTTTCAAAAACGCCTCGTCCCTGTAGCCGCTGCCGAAGAATGAGGCTGCTATCGGGCGCAACGCGCCCGCTATCCGGCCTCCTCGGTATGCCTGACAGACCCTGTCGTCGGGATTGCGACTGCTGCGCAGCCGATCGCAGCCTCGTGCCTCGGCAGCGGCTACAGCTCGGTGTTAGCGCCCAGACAAGTCGATCAGCACCTCATTTCGAGACCAACCCGGCTCTTGTAGCCGCTGCCGAAGAATGAGGCTGCGATCGGGCGCAACGCGCCCGCTATCCGGCCTCCTCGCTATGCCTGACAGACCCTGTCGTCGGGATTGCGGCTGCTGCGCAGCCGATCGCAGCCTCGTGCCTCGGCAGCGGCTACGGGTCGGCGTTAGCGTTTGGGGAGTTCGATCAATACTCGCAGTCCGCCCTGCGGGCTTTGCAGCAGGCGCAGCTCGCCGCCCCAGCTGGCGACGATATCGCGCACGATCCCCAGCCCCAGGCCGTGGCCGTCGGTCTGCTCGTCCAGCCGCGCGCCGCGGCTGAACACCTGGCTGCGCTGCTCTTCGGGAATCCCCGGCCCGTCGTCGTCCACCGCCAGCCCGTAGCCCTGGGGGGTCTGCCAGACGCTCAGCGCCACTTCGGCGTCCGCCCATTTGCAGGCGTTGTCCAGCAGGTTGCCCAGCAGCTCCAGCAAGTCTTCGCGGTCCCAGGGCAATTGCAGCCCGGGCGCGGCCTGGAAGCTCAGGTCCAGATGCTCGCCGTGGATCATCTGCAAGGTCGCCAGCAGCCCGGGCAGTTCGGCGTCGCAGTCGAACAGCGCGCCGGGCAGCGCGTCGCCGGCCAGGCGCGCCCGATTGAGCTCGCGGCTGAGCCGCTGCTGCACCTGGTCCAGCTGCTCATGGAGGATCTTGCGCAGTTCCGGGTAAGCATCGAGCTTCGGGTTGGCGGCCAGGCTCAACAGCACCGCCAGCGGGGTCTTCAGTGCATGCCCCAGGTTGCCCAGGGCATTGCGCGAGCGTTTCAGGCTGTCTTCGGTATGGGCCAGCAGATGGTTGATCTGCGCCACCAGCGGCTCCAGCTCCAGCGGCACCTGCTCGTCCAGCTGCGAACGCTGGCCGCGCTGCAACTGGGCGATCTGCTCGCGGGCCTGCTCCAGGGGGCGCAAGGCGCGGCGCACGGTGAGCCGCTGCAGCACCAGGATCAGCAACAGGCCGGCCAGGCCCAGGCCCAGGCCGATCTGCCGCATGCGCTGGAAGCTCTCGCGCACCGGGGTGTAGTCCTGGGCCACGCTGATCGAGATCGACTGCCCCAGGCGCCGATACTCGCTGCGCAGCACCAGCAATTGCTGCCCTTCCGGCCCCAGTTGCAGGTTGTTGTGCAGCCCGGTCTGCGCAAGCTTCGGCAGCTCCTGGTCCCACAACGAGCGCGAGCGCCAGTGCACGTCGGCGAAGTCGATGCGGAAGTAATGCCCGGAAAACGGCCGCTGATAGGCCGGCGACAGGCGTCGCTCATCCAGTTGCAGGCCCTGCGGCCCGCGGACCAGCGCCACCAGCAGGCTTTCGCTGTCGTTGCGCAGGCCGGCCTCCAGATAGCGTTGCAGGCCCATCTCGAACAGCCACAGGCTGGTCTGCGCCAGCACCAGGCCGACAATCACCATCACGCTGATCAGGCCCAGGCTCAGGCGGCGCTGGATCGACCTCACTGGGCCTTCCCGCCGAACAGATAGCCCTGGCCCCGCCGGGTCTCGATCACGCTGCGCCCGAGCTTGCGCCGCAGGTGGTTGACGTGCACTTCCAGCACATTGGAGTCGCGCTCGGTCTCACCGTCGTACAGGTGTTCGGCCAGGTGGCTTTTGGAAAGGATCTGCTCGGGGTGCAGCATGAAATAACGCAACAGCCGGAACTCGGCGGCGGTCAGCTGGATATCCACGCCATCGCGCACCACGCACTGGCGGCCCTCGTCGAGGTGCAGCCCGGCGGCCTGCAGCGTCGGCTGGTTGGCCTGGCCGTGGGAACGGCGCAACAGCGCCTGGATGCGCAGGTGCAACTCTTCGGGGTGGAAAGGTTTGGTCAGGTAGTCGTCGGCGCCGGCCTTGAGGCCTTCGATGCGTTCGGCCCAGGAACCGCGGGCGGTGAGGATCAGCACCGGGGTCGCGAGACCGCCGGCACGCCACTTCGCCAGCACGTCCAGGCCCGGCACCCCCGGCAGGCCGAGGTCGAGCACGATCAGGTCGTAAGGTTCGCTGGCGCCCTGGTACAGCGCGTCGCGGCCGTCGGCCAGCCAATCCACGGCGTAGCCCTGGCGGTTGAGCCCGGCCAGCAGTTCGTCGGCCAGGGAGACATGGTCTTCCACCAGAAGCAGGCGCATCAGTCATCTTCCTTGTCTTTGAGAAGGCGACCGGTGGCGGCCTCCAGGTCCAGCTCGCGGACCACGCCGTCGACGGTCAGCAGCTCGACCTCATAGATATAGACGTCGTGTTTTTCTTCCAGCTCGGCTTCCAGAAGCCGGGCCCCGGGATGGCGATCCAGGGCCTGTTGCAGCAGTTGTTCCAGCGGCAGGATCACCCCCTGCTGGCGCAGGCGCAGGGCTTCGTCCTGATCCAGGTCGCGGGCCAGGGCCAGCGAGCAGAAGGCCAGAAGCGCCAGGGCCACCTTGGCGCGGGCGCGCAGATTCGGCTTCATTACGTATCCTGATGATCCTTGAGCACCTGGCCGCTCACCGCGTCCAGCTCCAGGTTCCACTCGGCCCCTTGCGGGTCGCGCAGCTCGATCTGGTAGATGTACTTGCCGTACTCCTCTTCCAGCTCGGTTTCGCCGATGGTCGCGCCCGGGTGCCTGGCCAAGGCCGTGGCATTGAGTTTTTCGAAGGACACAATGGTACCAGCGTCGCGCAGTCTCAGGGCCTCGTCGGGCCCCAGGTCGCGGGCCTGGGCCAGGCTCGCGGTCAGGCCGACGAGGGTGGCGGTGAACAGGGCAGTCAAGGTGTTCATGGATGTCTCCACTTTCTAGTTATGTGTCGCTGATGGCGCTGAAGATAACGGCAAGATAACAAAATGAACTTAATTGAAACTGAATCGCCATCATCGCTGACCGCGCAGGTTTCATTCGGCAGCGCCGACCTGAGCTTTTATACTCACCCGCTCGCCCGAGACTGAGACCGGCATGACCGCTATCCATATCAAGTTTCCCGCCCTGACCCTCAAGGCCGGACCCCGCGCCCTGGCCCGGATCCGCGCCCACGGCCTGAGCGCGGCGCAGGTCGGCACCCTGCCCGGTGCCGCCGGCGGGCCCAAGGCCCTGGGCATCCAGGGGTTGGACCTTGCGCTGTTCGGCGAATGGTTGCCGGCGGCGCCGCGCGAACGTTCGCTGATCGGTGCCTCGGTGGGCTCCTGGCGCTTCGCCAGCGCCTGCCTGCCGGACGCCGCCGAAGGCATCCGCCGCCTGGGCCAGCTGTACAACGCCCAGAGTTTCGCCAAGGGCGTGACCATGGCGCAGATCAGCCAGAGCTCGCAGCGCATGCTGCACGACCTGCTCGACGGCCGCGACGCGAGCATTCTCGCCAACCCGCACTACCGGCTGAACATCATGGTGGTGAAAAGCCACGGCCTGCTCGCCGACGACCATCGCGGGCGCCTGGGCCTGGGCCTGTCCTCGGTGATCGCCGACAACCTGCGCGGCCGGGCGCGCCTGGCGCGGCACTTCGAGCGGCTGGTACTGCACGACCCGAGGCTCGCGCCGCCGCTGCACGCCCTCGAAGACTTCCCCTCGCGCTTCGTGCCGCTGGACACCGGCAACCTGCGCCAGGCCCTGCTGGCCTCGGGCTCGATCCCGATGGTCATGCAAGGCGTGCGCGACCTGCCCGGCGCCGGGGCCGGCACCTTCCGCGACGGCGGCCTGCTGGACTACCACCTCGACCTGCCCTACAGCGGCGACGATATCGTGCTCTACCCGCACTTCACCGACCGGGTGATCCCCGGCTGGTTCGACAAGACCCTGCCCTGGCGCCGCGGCAACCCGGGCCGCCTGCAGGACGTGTTGCTGCTGGCGCCGTCCAAGGAATACCTGGCGCGCCTGCCCTACGGCAAACTGCCGGACCGCAACGACTTCAAGCGCTTCATGGGCAACGACGCCAGCCGCCAGAAATACTGGCGCAGCGCGATGGACGAAAGCCGGCGCCTGGGCGACGAGTTCCTTGAACTGGCGCAGAGCGGGAGACTTGGCGAGCGCCTCCTGACCCTTTAGGGGCTGTACGAGAAGTCGGCGAGCGAAGGTCAGGCAAGGCAAAAACAGGCGAGGAAGCGGAGTGTAGGGGCCTACATGAGCATTCCGAGCCTGTTTTTAACGCAGCATGATCGAGCGTAGCCACTTCTCGTACAGCCCCTAGTCAGTGTTTTCCCGCAACCGCGCGATCAAGCTGATAAACTCGCCGCCTGCCTGACATCGCCCGCGGCGATAGCCACCTGACCGAGCTGACCGACACTGTGGAAATCTTCAAAGAATTTACCTTCGAATCCGCCCACCGCCTGCCCCACGTGCCCGCAGGCCACAAATGCGGGCGCCTGCACGGCCACTCGTTCAAGGTGGCCATCCACCTGAGCGGCGACCTCGATCCGCATACCGGCTGGATCCGCGACTTCTCCGAGATCAAGGCGATCTTCAAGCCGCTCTACGAGCGCCTGGACCACAACTACCTGAACGATATCCCCGGCCTGGAAAACCCCACCAGCGAAGTGCTGGCCAAGTGGATCTGGAACGAGCTCAAGCCCTTGCTGCCGGAACTGAGCGCGATCCGCATCCACGAGACCTGCACCAGCGGCTGCATCTATCGCGGCGAATAACCCGTCGCCCGCTTGAAAAAACCACCGCTCGCGGTGGTTTTTTTATGCCTGTGCCGCCCGCCCAGCCCTTGCGCCCTTGAGCGAAGATCGCCCCCTTCATGCCCTCGACCACTGGCCCGATCAGGGCTGCATCCGGCTTTACATCCACGAAGCCATGAGCGAAAACATCGCCCTGTGCACGCGCCGTGGTGCCCCCCAAGCCCACCGCGCCGAGGAGCACGGGCTGCGCCGGGTCTGGACGAGCCAGGCGCAGGACTGATCACCCGCAGAGGACCACAGCATGAGCGACTGGCCGCTGGATCGAAGCTACCGCTTCAACGGACACAACGTGCGCTACGCCATTCACGGCGAGGGCCCACCCCTGGTATTCGTGCACGGCACCCCCTTCTCTTCCTACGTGTGGCACCGTATCGCCCCGCATTTTCACGCCAGCCACCGCGTGCACTACTTCGACCTGCTGGGCTACGGCCAGTCGGAACAGGCCGCCGGCCAGGACGTCTCCCTGGGCGTGCAGAACCGGCTGCTGGCCGAACTGCTGGAACACTGGGGCCTGGAGCGCCCGGACGTGGTGGCCCACGACTTCGGCGGCGCCACCGCCCTGCGCGCGCACTTGCTCGACGGCAAGGACTACCGCAGCCTGACCCTGCTCGCCCCGGTGGCGCTGGCGCCCTGGGGCTCGCCGTTCGTGCAGCATGTGCGCGAGCATGAGCAGGCCTTCAGCGGCGTGCCGGACTACATCCAGCGCGCCATAGTGCCGGCCTACATCCGCGGGGCGATCCGGCGCGAGATCCCCGACCGGGAACTGGCGCCCTACGTCCAGCCCTGGCTCGGCGAGACCGGCCAGGCGGCCTTCTACCGGCAGATCGCGCAGATGGACGAACGCTACACCGCCGAGGTGGCCGGGCTCTATCCGCAGATTCGTTGCCCGACCCAGATCCTCTGGGGCGAGGACGATCAATGGATCCCCATCGAGCGCGGGCGCCAGCTGCATCGGCTGATTCCCGGGTCGCGCTTCCAGGCGGTGCCCAACGCCGGCCACCTGCTGCAGGAAGATGCCCCGGAAACCATAGTCGCCGCGCTGCTGCGCTTTCTGCCCCTGGCCTGAAAGGAGCAAGGCATGCACCCAGGCATCTACCTCGCCGGCTTCGACCTGTTTCGCCGCGACGCCCTGGCCCGCGGCGAATACCTCAAGCGCCTGTGCGCCGCCCAGGGCTTGCGCGGCCTCTACCCCTTCGACCAGCCGGTAGTGGCACAGGCGACACCGGAGCATACCGCTCGGCTGATCTGCCAGCAGAACCTGCGGCTGCTGCGCGACTGCGACGCGGTGCTGGCCAACCTCAATGCCTTCCGCGGCCTGGAGCCGGACTCCGGCACCGCTTTCGAGGTCGGCATGGCGGTGGCCCTGGGCAAGCCGGTCTGGGCCTGGTTCGAGGCCCCCGCGACGTTGCGCGAGCAAGTGCCCCACGACGCCGACGGCCGTGACGCCCAAGGCTTGCTGGTGGAAGACTTCAACCTGCCGCGCAACCTGATGCTGGCCTGCACCTGGGCCGGGTGCAGCGCCAGTGTCGAAGCGGCCCTGCCGGACCTGGCCGCTTACCTCGCCCGCCAACGCCCGGCCCACCCCCTGTAGGAGCGAGCTTGCTCGCGATAAGTCTTCAAGGCCGATGCAATGCTCAAAGGCCTCATCGCGAACAAGCTCGCTCCTACAGTGACGGATTTGCCCCTGCGATCACTTGAGGACACGCACCATGGAAAACGCCTGGCTCACCCACGCCAAACGCTTGCAGGCCCTGGCCTCCACCGGGCTGCACTTCTGCAAGGACCCGTTCGATCGCGAGCGTTACCAGGAAGTCGCCGACATCGCCCACAGCATGCTCGCGCAACTGGCCGACGTGCCCCTGGAACGCATCGCCGGCCTGGTCTCGGACTTCGCCAAACGCTACTCCACCCCGCTGGTGGATGTGCGCGGCGCCCTGATCGAAGACGAGCGGATCCTCCTGGTCCGAGAACGGACCGACGGCTGCTGGGCCCTGCCCGGCGGGTATGCCGACATCGGCCTGTCGGCCGCCGAGAACGTCGTCAAGGAGATCCGCGAAGAGGCCGGGCTCGGCGTCTCGGTGCGTGCCTTGTACAGCGTCCGGCACAAGGCCAAGGGGCCGTTCACCCCCGACACCCGGGATTTCTACAAGCTGTACTTTCTCTGCGAACGCCATGAGCGCAGCGCCCCCGTGGCCGGTGCGGAGGTCAGCGACGCCGGCTTCTTTGCCCGCGACGCCCTGCCCGAGCTGTCTCGCGGGCGCACCGTGGAAAGCGATATCGACGCCGCCTTCGCCTTCCACCGTGGCGAAACCCGCTTGACCCTGTTCGATTGAGCCGATGTAAAGCCTCCTTGACACAGCGGGACCGCCTGCCTAATGTAAAGCATCCTTTACTTCAGGAGTCGGTCATGTGCGGTAAACGCTACCTCGTGGAACTTACTCTCACCCTGCTGGTGTACATCGCCACCCTGCTGCTCAGCATGTACCTGATACCGGGCATGGACAGCAGCGCCGGGCGTATCGCTGTGTCGCTGATTCCCGTCATTCCGCTGATCGTCATGGCACTGGTGGTCATTCGCCAGCTGCGGCGCCTGGACGAACTCAGCCAGCGCATCCAGCTCAACGCCCTGGGCATCGCCTTTGTCTGCACCGCGCTGATCACCTTCAGCTACGGTTTCCTGGAAATAGCGGGCCTGCCGCGGCTGTCGATGTTCGCCGTGTGGCCGATCATGGGCTCGGTGTGGCTGGTGGCCACCCTCCTGGGCAACAGGCGTTATCAGTGAACAACCGCCTGCGCGAGTTGCGCGCCGCGCAAGGCTGGTCCCAGGCGGAGCTGGCCGCACGCCTGGACGTTTCGCGACAGACCGTGAACGCCATCGAGACCGGCCGCTACGACCCCAGCCTGCCCCTGGCCTTCAAGATCGCCAAGGCCTTCGGCCTGCCCATCGAAGGCATTTTCCAGGCCCCCGAGGACTGAGCGGCCGGTGATCCAATGTGGCTCACCGGTGCACCGCTTTCGCGCCCGGGCCGGCCTCTCGGGCATGCCGGAAAGCAAAAATCCCCCGCTTGTCTATAAATCTCCTGCAGCTCGCCCAACAGCGGCCGGGCGCCGCCGCCCCTGGGGCGTTGGCACGGCGGCTGCAACAGGCTGGCGTCGCTTACGCACCGGGCCAGGCCTGGGGCCAATCAGGGGAAGGCAGATGACGCAGAACGATCCAGGCAACGACTACCCGCTCAGTGAAGTTCCGCTGCATGCGCGCAAGGGCCTGGCCTCCACGGCCATGGTGCTGCTGGGCTTCACCTTTTTCACCGCCACCATGTTCGCCGGCGGCAAGCTCGGCGTGGCCTTCGGCTTTGCCCAGATGCTCGGGGTGATCGTCCTCGGCAACCTGCTGCTGGGCCTGTATGCGGCGGGCCTGGGCTATATCGCCTTCAAGAGCGGGCTGAACTCGGTGCTGATGGGGCGCTTCTGTTTCGGCGAGGTGGGCAGCAAGCTCAGCGACCTGATCCTGGGGTTCACCCAGATCGGCTGGTACGCCTGGGGCACCGCCACCGCCGCGGTGGTGCTGGGCAAGTATTTCGAGCTGAGCCAGGGCACGGTGCTGGGCCTGATGCTGCTGTTCGGCCTGGTGTTCTGCGCCACCGCCTACGTCGGTTATCGCGGCCTGGAGATCCTTTCCTGGATCGCCGTGCCGGCCATGGCCCTGCTATTGCTGCTGTCGATGTGGGTGGCCACGGTCAAGGTCGGCGGCCTGGACGGGCTGCTGGCCGTGGTGCCCAGCGCCAGCCTGGATCTGTCCACGGCCATCACCCTGGTGTTCGGCACCTTCGTCAGCGGCGCCACCCAGGCCACCAACTGGACGCGCTTCTCGCGCTCGGCCAGGGTCGCGGTGCTGGCCAGCCTGATCGGCTTTTTCATCGGCAACGGCCTGATGGTGTTGATCGGCGCCTACGGCGCCATCGTCTACCAGCAGCCGGACGTGGTCGAAGTCCTGCTGTTGCAAGGGTTCGCCACGGCCGCCATGGCCATGCTCCTGTTGAATATCTGGAGCACCCAGGACAACACCATCTACAACTTCGCCGTCGCCGGCTGCAACCTGCTGCGCACCGGCCGGCGCAAGACCGTGACCCTGGCGGGCGCGGTGATCGGCACCCTGCTGGCGCTGCTGGGCATGTACGACCTGCTGGTGCCCTACCTGATCCTGCTGGGTACGGTGATTCCGCCGATCGGCGGAGTGATCATGGCCGACTTCTTCTACCGTTATCGCGGCCAGTACCCGCGCCTGGCCGACGCCCGGCTGCCGGCCTTCAACTGGGCGGGGCTCGGCGCCTATGCCATCGGCACCGTGGCGGCCTTCGGCTCGCCCTGGGTCGCGCCGCTGGTGGGCATCGCGGCGGCGGCCCTGAGCTACATGCTGCTCAGCAGCCTGCTCGGCGCCCGTACCGCGGCGCTGGATGCCCGGGCCTGAACCCGGGCCGCGCCCCGTTGCGACGGCTGGCCCGGGCACCGTACCCTGACGGCCTGATCGAAAGAGGAATTGCCCCGATGCTCATCATCAACGCCCGCCTGCGCAACCGTGAAGGCCTGCACGAGCTGCACCTGGAAAACGGTCGCATCGCCAGCATTGCCCGGCAGACCGAAGCCCCGACGCTGGGCCCCGACGACCTCGACGCCGGCGGCAACCTGGTGGTGCCGCCCTTCGTCGAGCCACACATTCACCTGGACGCCACCCTGACCGCCGGCGAGCCGCGCTGGAACATGAGCGGCACCCTGTTCGAAGGCATCGAATGCTGGGGCGAACGCAAGGCCACCATCACCCATGAAGACACCAGGGCCCGCGCCAGCAAGACCCTGCGCGCCCTCGCCGCCCACGGCATCCAGCATGTGCGCACCCATGTCGATGTCACCGATCCCGAGCTCACCGCACTCAAGGCCATGCTCGAAGTGCGCGAGCAAAACACGCACCTGGTGGACATGCAGATCGTCGCCTTTCCCCAGGAAGGCATCGAAAGCTACCGCAACGGCCGCGAGCTGATGGAGGAAGCGATCCGCCTGGGCGCCGACGTGGTGGGCGGCATCCCGCATTTCGAATACACCCGCGACCAGGGTGTGAGCTCGGTGAAGTTCCTCATGGACCTGGCCGAACGCACCGGCTGCCTGGTGGACGTGCATTGCGACGAAACCGACGACCCGCACTCGCGTTTTCTCGAAGTGCTGGCCGAAGAGGCCCGCAGCCGCGACATGGGTTCGCGGGTGACCGCCAGCCACACCACCGCCATGGGTTCCTACGACAACGCCTACTGCGCCAAGCTGTTCCGCCTGCTCGGCCACTCGGGCATCAGCTTCGTCTCCTGCCCCACCGAGAGCATCCACCTGCAGGGGCGCTTCGACAGCTTCCCGAAACGCCGCGGCGTGACCCGGGTCAACGAGCTGCTGGAGGCCGGGATGAACGTGTGCTTCGGCCAGGATTCGATCGTCGATCCCTGGTACCCCCTGGGCAATGGCAACATCCTGCGGGTGCTGGAGGCTGGCCTGCATATCTGCCACATGCTCGGCTACCGCAACCTGCAGAACGCCCTCGACCTGGTCACCGACAACAGCGCCAGGGCCATGGCCCTGGGCGAGCGCTACGGCCTGGAGGAAGGCCGGCCGGCCAACCTGCTGATCCTCTCGGCCGACAGCGACTACGAGATGATCCGCAGCCAGGGCCTGGCGCTGTATTCGATCCGCGATGGCAAGGTGCTGATGAAACGGCAGATGGCCCAGGTGGCAATGCCGGGCGATGCGGGCTTTGCCTAACGGCCACCGCCGTCATCGCGGGCAAGCCGGATCGCCGCCCGGGACATTGAGTGGGGCCCCATCCTGTAGCCGCTGCCAAGCGCCAGCGAGGCTGCGATAGACCCGCAGGGTCTCCAGCGCCCTCAAGATCCTCGCGAGCGTTCCGCTCGATCGCAGCCTCGCCTGCGGTTCGACAGCGGCTACACAAGCATCGGCATCCCCGACTATCGAGGGGGAATCACCATCCTGTAGCCGCTGCCGAGCACCAGCGAGGCTGCGATAGACCCGCAGGGTCTCCAGCACCCACAAGCCCGTCGCGAGCGTTCCGCTCGATCGCAGCCTCGCCTGCGGCTCGGCAGCGGCTACACAAGCATCGGCATCCCCGAATATCGAGGGCGACCACAATCCTGTAGCCGCTGCCAAGCGTCAGCGAGGCTGCGATAGACCCGCAGGGTCTCCAGCGCCCGCAAGATCCCCGCGAGCGTTCTGCTCGATCGCAGCCTCGCCTGCGGCTCGGCAGCGGCTACACAAGCACTGGCATACCCGAATATCGAGGGCGACCACCATCCTGTAGCCGCTGCCAAGCGCCAGCGAGGCTGCGATAGACCCGCAGGGTCTCCAGCGCCCGCAAGCCCGTCGCGAGCGTTCCGCTCGATCGCAGCCTCGCCTGCGGCTCGGCAGCGGCTACGCAAGCATCGGCACACCCGAATATCGAGGGTGCCCCAATCCTGTAGCCGCTGCCGAGCGCCAGCGAGGCTGCGATAGACCCGCAGGGTCTCCGGCGCCCGCATGATCGTCGCGAGCGCTCCGCTCGATAGCAGGCTAGGAGATCAGGCTTGCCGTACCGAACAGGCTCACCCGCAGCAATTGCCCGCCCTGCTCTTCCAGGCGCAGCGGCGCGGTGCCGCCGGGCATCACGACCGAGACTTCACCGGCCTTGACCCAGCCAATCCGCCACGCCGCGCAGGCCACCGCGCTGGCGCTGGTGCCGGAGGACGCGGTGGGCCCCTCGCCGCGCTCGAACACCCGGGCGGCAAGGCGTTGCGGGCCCTCCAGCATCGCCCATTGCAGGTTCACCCCCGCCGGGCAAGGCTCGCCGCTGCCGGTGGGCATGGCGTAGGCGAGGCGCGTCAGGGCCTCGGCCAGGGGCGCCTGGCTCATCTGTCGGTTGCTCGGCAAGGCGCTGGCGTCATCGACCAGGGTCACGCAATGCGGGTTGCCGATCCGCACGAACTGGCTGCGGCTCCATTCCGGGCGCAACCGCGCCAGCCCGGACACACGGCTCAGGTCGAGGCAGCTCGAAGCGTCGCGCTCGATCCCTTGCCGGGCGCCCACCGCCTGGGCACCGAACGACGGTTGCCCGAGGTCCAGCCAGAAACCGGCCACCCCGGCCACCTGCGCCGGTTCGACCACAGTCGCCACCGGCGACACCCCCTCCGCCGTGTCATGGTGCACCCGCAACACAGTGGGCCCCTGGGCCGGCAGCAGTCCTTGCTCGGCCAGGGCCTGGGAAAAGATGGTCAGGCCATTGCCACTGCGCTCGGCCAGGGTGCCGTCGGTGTTGACGATCAGCAGGTCGAACGGCGCCGCGCCCTGGAACGGCCCGACCAGCAAGCCGTCGCTGCGATGGGCCTTGGCCCCTTCGGGCCGGGTGCCAGGTGCCCAGTCGCACACGGCCTGGATCGCCTGCGTACTCCAGCGGGCCCGGGCTTGCGCCGCCGCGGCCGCGCTGGCCGGCAGGGCAATGCCCAGCTCGCGCAGCCGCGCGGGCGCCACCACAGCGTAGCGATTACCGCGCGCATCGTAGAAAGAGGTCATTGCCGGGGCTCCACAAACACCAGGGCCGCTGACATTACTGTGAATGCCGCGGCCCGGCCAAGCCCCGGTCACTGCCGGCTCAGCGCACCAGGCACGGACGCTTGTTGTCGAAGCGCCAGCCCGGGATCAGGAACTGCATGGCCACGCTGTCGTCGCGCGCGCCCAGGCCCCGGCGGTTGTACAGCTCGTGGGCGCGGGCCAGGGCGTCCAGGTCCAGCTCGACGCCCAGCCCCGGGGTCTGCGGCACCACCACGCAACCCTCGACGATTTGCAGCGGGTTGCGGGTCAGGTGCTGGCCGTCCTGCCAGATCCAGTGGGTGTCGATCGCCGTGATCTCGCCCGGCGCGGCGGCGGCCACATGGGTGAACATCGCCAGGGAAATATCGAAGTGGTTGTTGGAGTGCGAGCCCCAGGTCAGGCCCCATTCATGGCACATCTGCGCCACCCGCACCGAGCCCTGCATCGTCCAGAAATGCGGATCGGCCAAGGGAATGTCCACCGCGTGCAACTGGATCGCATGGCCCATTTCCCGCCAGTCGGTGGCGATCATGTTGGTCGCAGTGGGCAAGCCGGTGGCGCGGCGGAACTCGGCCATCACCTCGCGCCCCGAGTAGCCGTTTTCCGCGCCGCAAGGGTCTTCGGCATAGGCCAGCACCCGATGCTGGTCACGGCACAGGGCGATCGCCTGCTGCAGCGACCAGGCGCCGTTGGGGTCGAGGGTGATGCGCGCCCGGGGGAAACGTTCGGCCAGGGCGGTGACCGCCTCCAGTTCCTCTTCGCCGCGCAGCACGCCGCCCTTGAGCTTGAAGTCGTTGAAGCCATAGCGCGCCTGGGCCGCCTCGGCCAGGCGCACCACGCTCGCGGCGTCCAGCGCCGGTTCGTGGCGCAGGCGCAGCCAGGCATCGTCGGCCTCGGCTTCGTTGCGATAGGCCAGGTCAGTGGCGTGCCGGTCGCCGATGTAGAACAGGTAGCCGAGCATCTTCACCGAATCGCGCTGCTGGCCTTCGCCGAGCAATGCCGCCACCGGCACACCGAGGAACTGGCCGAGCAGGTCGAGCAGCGCCGCCTCCAGCGCGGTCACCGCATGGACGGTGATGCGCAGGTCGAAGGTCTGCTGCCCGCGCCCGCCGGCATCGCGCCCGGCGAAACGCTGGCGCACCTGGTTGAGCAGCTTCTGGTAATGGCCGATGGACTGGCCGACCAGCAGTTCGCCGGCCTCTTCCAGGGTCGCGCGAATCCGCTCGCCGCCCGGCACTTCACCGACTCCGGTATGACCGGCGTTGTCGCTGATGATCACGATGTTGCGGGTGAAGAACGGGCCGTGGGCGCCGCTGAGGTTGAGCAGCATGCTGTCATGCCCGGCCACCGGCACCACTTGCACTCGGGTGATGAGCGGGGCCTGGCCGGGATGGTCGATTGCAGGGGTCATGGGGCGGTTCCTGTCGCGAAAGTCAGTGGGATTTTTCCAGCAGCGGGCGGACATCGCCCGCGGGCGTCGGCACGGCGGCGGCCTTGGGCCGGGTGCGAGCGAAGAACACGATGATCGCGGCGATCACCGAGGTTGCCGCCAGGCCGTACAGGCCGCCCTGGATCGAACCGGTGCGCTGCTCCAGTACGCCGAAGGTGGCCGGGGCGACGAAACCGCCGAGATTGCCGATGGAGTTGATCAGGGCGATCACCGCGGCGGCGATGCGCGCATCCAGGTAGGCCTGGGGAATCGGCCAGAACAGCGCGGACGCCGACTTGAAGCCGATGGCGGCAAAACACACCGCGACAAAGGCGAAGACCGGCCCGCCCGTGGTGGACAGGAACATGCCGACGGCGGCCACCAGCAGGGCGCCGGCAACCCAGGCCTGCTGGAACTTCCATTTGCCGGAAGCCGCGGCGAAGGCGTACATGGCGATGATCGAGATCAGCCAGGGAATGGAATTGAACAACCCCACCTGCAGGTCACTGAGCTCGCCCATCTTCTTGATGATGCTCGGCAGCCAGAAGGTCGCGGCATAGATCGTCAGCTGGATGCAGAAGTAGATCAGGCAGAACAGCAGGATCTGCCGGTCCTTGAGCAGGGTCCAGAGCGACGGCTTGACCGGCAGCGCCGCTTCGCGCTCGCGCTGCTCGCTGTCAATGGCCTGCACCAGCGCGTCCTGCTCGGCGCGGCCCAGCCACTTGGCGTCGTGGGGCGCGGCGTCGAGCCAGAACCAGACGAACCCGCAGAGCAGCACCGACGCCATGCCCTCGACGATGAACATCCATTGCCAACCGTGCCAGCCCAGCCCTTCGATCTGCAACAGCGCGCCGGACAGCGGCCCGGAGATCAGCGACGCCACGGCCGAGCCGCTGAGGAAGATGGCGATCGCCTTGCCCCGCTCCACACCGGGCAGCCAGCGGGTGAAGTAGTAGATCACCCCGGGAAAGAACCCGGCCTCGGCCACCCCGAGCAGAAAGCGCAGCACATAGAACTGGGTTTCGTTCTGCACGAAGGCCATGGCCGTGGCCACCAGCCCCCAGGTGAACATGATGCGGGTCAGCCAGATCCGCGCGCCGACCCGCTGCAGCAGCATGTTGGACGGCACCTCGAACAGCGCATAACCGATGAAGAACAGCCCGGCGCCAAAACCGTAGGCCGCGGCGCCGATGCCCAGGTCGTGCTCCAGGTGGGTGCGCACGAAACCGATGTTGACCCGGTCGATGTAGTTGACGATGAACATGATGACGAACAGCGGCAGCACATGGCGCTTGACCTTCGCCACCGCGCTGGCCAGCGGAGCGTCGTCCGCGGATGGATCAAGGGTGGTGTTCACGATGCTTCTCCCACGTGTTTGTTGTTGTGTGCGGGTGACTGGGCAGGCGCCTCAGTTGACAGTCATCATACAAGTAGAAAAATAGCCTCACAAGCGAAGTCTCGGGAGCGACGGGGGCAATGCGGCAAGATCACACTCGATCAGCGCCTAAATAACAAAATAACTAATTGATTTTATTCTTATAAAAATAATAACGACTAAGATGAATATTTTTTCGGTGCTTCCCGACGCATAGTCTGGACTGAACTCCACCAGCCACTTATCCGACAACTTGTCATACATGTCGGACAAGTTGCCCTCCCCCGCGCTGCTTCGGTGATAAGCTTCCGGCTTTCCCCGCACCGGCCTTGCCATGAGCACCGAATCCGCCAATGCCCCGGGCCGTCGCCGCCCGTCCACCAACCTGGCCCATGACCTGGTCAGCGACCTGACGCAGCAGATCCTGCGCGGCCTGCTCAAGCCCGGCGACAAGCTGCCCTCGGAAAGCACCATCGTCCGCGCCCATGGCGTCAGCCGCACCGTGGTGCGCGAAGCCATCTCCAAGCTGCAGGCCGCCGGCTGGGTGGAAACCCACCATGGCGTCGGCAGTTTCGTCCTGGAACGCCAGGACACCCACGGCCTGCGCCTGAACGTCGGCACCGCCCTGGGGGTGCGCGACATCCTCGAACTGCGCCTGGGCCTGGAAACCCAGGCAGTCGCCCTGGCCGCCCGCCGCCGCAGCGCCGAGCAACTGGCGCAGATGCGCCAGGCGCTGGACGACTACCAGCAGTCGCTGGCCAATAACGACAGCTGCGTGGAGGCCGACCAGCGTTTCCACCTGCTGCTCGCCGAGGCCACCGGCAACCCGTATTTCGTGCAGATCCTGCAATCGCTGGGCAATGCCCTGATCCCGCGGACCCGGGTGCGCGACGCCGAGCGCGGCGACGTCGACCTGGCGCAACTGGCGACCCTGGCCAACCTCGAGCACGAAGCCATCTACGCCGCGATCCGCCGTCAGGACCCGGATGCCGCGCGAGCGGCGATGTGGACCCACCTGAGCAACAGCCGGGAGCGGTTTTCGGCGGGATAATCGAGGGGAATCACCATCCTGTAGCCGCTGCCGAGCGCCAGCGAGGCTGCGATAGACCCGCAGGGTCTCCAGCGCCCTCAAGTCCGCTGCGAGCGTGCCGCTCGATCGCAGCCTCGCCTGTGGCTCGGCAGCGGCTACACCAGCACCGGCATACCCGAATATCGAGGGGAATCACCACCCTGTAGCCGCTGCCAAGCGCCAGCGAGGCTGCGATAGACCCGCAGGGGCTCCGGCGCCCGCAAGCCCGCCGCGAGCGTGCCGCTCGATCGCAGCCTCGCCTGTGGCTCGGCAGCGGCTACACAAGCACCGGACATGACCGGGATATTGGGGGAGCCGCGATCCTGTAGCCGCTGCCGAGCGCCAGCGAGGCTGCGATAGACCCGCAGGGTCTCCAGCGCCCTCAAGATCCCCGCGAGCGTGCCGCTCGATCGCAGCCTCGCCTTTGGCTCGGCAGCGGCTACCAAGCACCGGCACACCCGGCTATCGAGGACGACCACAATCCTGTAGCCGCTGCCAAGCGCCAGCGAGGCTGCGATAGACCCGCAGGGTCTCCAGCGCCCTCAAGCCCGCAGCGAGCGTGCCGCTCGATCGCAGCCTCGCCTTTGGCTCGGCAGCGGCTACACCAGCACCGGCACACCCGATATCGAGGGCGACCACAGTCCTGTAGCCGCTGTCGAGCGCCAGCGAGGCTGCGATAGACCCGTAGGGTCTCCAGCGCCCTCAAGATCCCCGCGAGCGTGCCGCTCGATCGCAGCCTCGCCTTTGGCTCGGCAGCGGCTACGCAAGCACCGGGGCTGGCCGGATGGCTGTGCCTAACGGATCGGCAAGGCGATCGGCCGGATCGGCGCGGCATCGGCACCGCGCAGCTTCAGCGACGCGCCGATAAAGGCGAACTGGTACACCCGGTCCCGCGACAGGCCTTCGAGGTTGACCAGCTCCAGGATCGGCGCGCCCTGCATCGCCAGCAGGTAGGTGTGCAGCGGCAGGTAGTTGCCTTCCACTTCCGATGGGAAGGTCTCGAAGCTCAGGTTATCGGCGCCCACCACCATGGCGCCGCCCTCTTCCACCAGGAACTTCGCCGCATCCAGGCTCATGCCCGGCGGGTTGGCCATATAGGCCTGGGCCTTGTCATAGTCGCGCATGCGCCCGGTACGGATCAGCACCACGTCGCCCTTTTCCAGGCTGACCTGCTGCGCCTTCAGTGCCGCTTGCAGGTCGGCCCGGGTCACCCGGTAATTGTCCGCCAGCATGTCCACGCCCTTGGCCGCGGCGACATCGATCAATACCCCGCGGGCGACGATCGGCGGCAGCTTTTCCGCCCCGGTGACATTCCAGCCGCGGTCGCCCAGATGCTGGTCGGCACGGAAGCCGTTCCAGATCTTGCCGTCGAGCCCGAAGTGGTTGAGCGCGTCGATATGAGTGCCCATGTGGGCATACATCGACACCGCCGAACCGGTGTAGCTGACATGCCGGTTCATCGCCTCGCCGACCTGCATCGGGTCGGCGATCACATTGCCGTGCGGGGTGTGGGTCATCCACATCTGGTAAGGCGGATCGCCCGCCGCCTGCCAGCTGGGCATGCCGACGTAGTAATCCACTGCCAGGTCATAGGCCTGGGCGCCGCTGACCCGGGCCATGATCGCCGCCCGCGACTGTTCGGTGATCAGGTTCAGGCGCCCGATCTCGTCCTTCGGCCCCCAAGGGCTGACGCCCACTTCGGCCCGGGGCGCCGCAGCGCACAGCGCGCTGAACAGCGACAAGGCGGCGAGGCCGGGAATAACGCGCAACAAACGGGAAACAGCCATGACGACACTCCTGTGAAATTGAAGTGGCCATGGTAAGGATTAACCATTGAGCGATAATCAGGCGCTTGGTTAAGACATATTCAACCCAGGAGAAACAATATGGATGTACTGGCAGCCATGCGCACCTTTCGCCGCGTGGTCGAGCGCGCCAGCTTCAGCCTGGCGGCCAACGACCTGGGGCAATCCACCGCCGCGGTCAGCAAGCAGGTGCGCCAGCTGGAGGAACACCTGGGCAGCCTGTTGCTGCTGCGCACCACGCGCCGCATGAGCTTGTCCGAGGCCGGCCATGCCTACTTCAGCGAGTGCTGCCACCTGCTCGACGAACTGGCCGCCCTGGAGTGCGCGACCCGCGCCGGCAGCCGCGAGCCGGGCGGCCGCCTGCGGGTCAACGCGCCGCTGTCGTTCGGCCTCAAGGTGCTGTCGCCGATCCTCGCCGACTTCATGCAGCGCTACCCGCAGTTTCACATCGACCTGACCCTCGACGATCGGCTGCTGGACGTGGTGGGCGAAGGCTTCGATGTCTCGCTGCGGATTCGCCGGCAGTTGAGCGACTCGTCGCTGGTGGCCCGGCGCCTGGGGGAAATCGAGCAGTTGATCTGCGCGGCGCCGGCCTACCTGCAGGCCAATGGCAGCCCGCAGACCGTGGACGAACTGCGCGACCACCGCTGCCTGGCCTATCGCCTGGCCGAACATCCCGGCCACTGGCAGCTGGAAGGCCCGCAAGGCAGCAGCCGCCTGGAACTACCGGTGCGTTTCGCCGTGGACAACAGCCTGATGCTCAGCGACATGCTCCAGGCCGGGCTGGGGATCGGCGCCCTGCCCTCGTTCATCGCCCAGCCGCTGCTCGACAGCGGCCGGTTGCAGCGGGTGCTGCCCTGCTACGCCCTGCCGCGGCGCTCCATCTACGCGGTGTACGCCAGCAATCGCCATGTGTCGCAGAAGATCCGCTTCTTCGTCGACTTCCTGGCCCAGGCCCTTGGCCCGGCTTCAGTCGGCACCTGAGTCAGCGGCCCGGGTCTGGGCCGCCAGCCAGTCGATCAGCCAGGATGCCGCCGGCCCCGGCGGCGTATCAATGCGGTAGATGGCGTCGAAACCATAGGGCAGGCCCTGGTTGCCCGGCAGGTCGAGCAGCACCAGGCGTCCGCTGGCCAGGTCCTCCTCGACCATCGGCTGCGGCATGTTGCCCCAGCCGATGCCTTCGCGCAGCAGCATGTGCTTGGAACCCAGGTCGGCCAGGCGCCAGCTGTGGGTGCCGACCACACCGAAATCCTGATTGCGGGTCAGTTGTGAACGATCCGACAGCACCAGTTGCACATGCTCGCGCCCGGCGCCCGGCAGGTTCTGTTCGGCCTGCGCCAGCGGGTGCTGCGGGGCCGCGACCGGAATCAGCTTGACGAACCCCACCTGCACCCGCTCGACCCCGGACAGGTTGCGGTGCATCAACCCGCAGACCCCCACCGCCGCGCGCCCCTGCAACACCATCTCGGCCACCGCCCCCAGGGCCTCCATGTGCAGGTGCAACTGCACCGTGGGAAATTCGCGACGAAAATTCTTCAGTGCATCGACAATGCGCGCCGCCGGGAACATCACATCGATCACCAGGTGGACTTCGGCCTCCAGCCCCTGCAACAGCCCCTTGACCTTGGCTCGCAGGCCGTCGATGCCGTCGTAGATGCTGCGCGCCTCGGCCAGCACCGTGCGCCCGGCCTCGGTGAGCTGCGGCTTGCGGGTGGTCTTGCGGTCGAACAGGGTCACGCCCAGCTGCAACTCCAGGTTGGCCATGGAATAGCTGATCACCGAAGTGGCGCGGTGCAGCTTGCGCGCCGCGCCGGCAAAGCTCCCCACCTCGACGATGGTGAGGAAAATGCGCAACTGGTCGAGGGTGGGCGTACCGGGATTGCTGGACATGCGGAGGCTCTCGCAGGGTTACGTTCGAAAATATCGAACCTGAGGCTCGAAATTATTCGGCTATTGCGTTCATAACGCCAGTGGCAGACTGCACTCCATCGCGGCGCACCACGAGGGTGAGGCCGAACCCACTAGAGAGAACATCGACATGACGAGCGCTACCAACACCCTGTCCGCCACATCCAACAGCAACGCCAGCATCAGCCTGATCGGGCGCATCCTGCTCAGCGCGATCTTCATCCTCTCCGGTTTCTCGAAAATCGCCGCACCGGCGGCCATGGTCGGTTACATCCAGTCGGTCGGCCTGCCCTTCCCGCAACTGGCCCTGGGCATCGCCATCGCCGTCGAACTGGGTGGCGGCCTGCTGCTGATCGCCGGCTACCGCACCCGCCTGGTCGCCCTGGGCCTGGCCGTGTTCAGCGTGGTCACCGCCCTGGCCTTCCACAACAACCTGGGCGACCAGAACCAGTTCATCCACTTCTTCAAGAACATCGCCATGGCCGGCGGCCTGCTGCAAGTGGTGGCCTTCGGCGCCGGTCGCTTCAGCCTGGATGCCCGCCGCCAGGGCTGATCGACCTGCCAGAGACAGCTTGGCTTCTGTAGGAGCGAACGGGCGGCGATCCGACTTGCTCGCGATAAGAACAACGCGGTCCTCCAGCAGGACCGCGTTTTCGTTCATCGCGGGCAAGCCTCGCTCCTACAGGTGTTGTGGGAGTCTCAAGGGCCGGTCGGCACTTCTAGCCCGACCTTGACCCGGCTCATGGCCACCAGGGTCTTGAAGCGCTTGACGTTATCGTTCTCGAAGAACAGCTCGCGGGTCAGCTCGTTGTACTGGGCCATGTTGCGCACCGCGAAGATCAGCACGAAATCGCACTCGCCGGCCACGTAGTAGCACTGCTGCACCTGCGGGCAGGCCTGGAAGCTGCGCTTGAGGGCATCGAGCTGATCGATGCGCTCACTCTCCACCTCCACCTCGACAATGATGCTCAGCTCATAGCCCAGGGCTTCGGGAGCGACGACCACGCTATAGCGTTCGATCACCCCTTCGTCGGTCAGGCGCTTGAGCCGCCGGTTGACCGCCGCCGTGGACAGGTTCACCCGCAACCCCAGCTCGCTTTGCGGGGTGCGCGCATCCCGTTGCAGCTCGGCGAGCAGTTTCAGGTCGTAGGTGTCCAGACTAGTGGTCATGGCAGGCAATCCGTGGGCGGGCAATCGGCAGGCGGCCGAACAATGAAATGAAATTGTGCGAAGCACGCCGATTATGCGAAATAAATTCAGGGTCCACGCAATATTATTTCCGGGCTCCCGCTCACCCTCAGCCCCCGGAACCTGCCTGCAATGCCTGCCGCCCCTGACCCCTTCGACCTGCGCCTCGATGGCGCGACCTTGCTCCAGCAGTTGCAAACACTGGCCACCGTCGGCCACGACCCGCAGCAAGGCGGACGCACCCGCATTGCCCTGAGCGATGCCGACAAGGCCGGCCGCGATCTGCTGGTGGCATGGATGCGCGCCCTGGACCTGCAAGTGCGCGTCGACCGTATCGGCAATATCTTCGGCACCCTGCCCGCCGCTGGCGACCAAGAGCAACAGCAGGTGCTGATGATCGGCTCGCATATCGACACCGTGACCAACGCCGGCGCCCTGGACGGCTGCTACGGCGTGCTCGCCGGGCTGGCGGTGGCGCGGGCTTATCGCGCGGCGGGCATCACGCCCCGGCGTTCGATTTGCATTGCCGCCTTCACCAACGAAGAAGGCGTGCGCTACCAGCCGGACATGCTCGGCTCGCTGGTGTATGCCGGCGGCTTCGACCTCGACCAGGCCCTGGACCTGATCGGCACCGACGGCAGCCGCCTGGGGGACGAACTGGCGCGCATCGGTTATGCCGGCGACCTGCAGCCCGGGGCGCTGGTGCCCCATGAATACCTGGAGCTGCACATCGAACAGGGGCCGATCCTCGAAGCCGAGAACCGCCAGATCGGTGTGGTGGACAACCTCCAGGGCATCTCCTGGCAGCAGATTACCGTGCGCGGCAGCGCCAACCATGCCGGCACCACCCCGACCCATCTGCGCCACGACGCCGGCTGGGTGGCGGCGGCCACCACGGTCTTCCTGCACGAGCTGGCCCGGGACTCCGGCGGCAGCACCCTGGCCACCGTCGGCTGCCTGCAGCTGCAGCCCAATGTGATCAACGTCATCCCGCGCCAGGCGGTGTTCACCGTCGACCTGCGCGACCCCGACGAGCAGCGCCTGCGGGCCGCCGAACAGCGCCTGGCGCGTTTTCTCGACGAGACCGCGGCGAGCGAAGGCGTGAGCATCGCCCGGGAACCCCTGGCGCGCTTCCAGCCGGTGGTGTTCGACCCCGGCCTGACCCGGCTGATATCCGACTGCGCCGACGAGCTAGGCCTGAGCCAGCGCCCCATGACCTCCGGCGCCGGCCACGACGCGCAGATGCTCGCGCGCATCGCTCCGGCGGCGATGATCTTCGTACCCAGCCGCGGCGGGATCAGCCACAACCCGCGGGAACACACCGACGACCAACAATTGCTCGACGGCGCCCGGGTGCTGCTGGCGGTGGTCCGCCGGCGCCTGGAACAGGCCTGAGCCCGACTTCCCCCGCCCCTGGAGGCAGCATGCCGTACGCCAATCCCCATGCCGTCCGCACGCCCTACCCCGAAGCGCTACGGCACTGGCTGAACATCGAGCGCGCCACGCAAAGCCGCGACTGGCTGGCCCACTGGTCGCTGCTCAACCCGCTGCCGACCCCGCTCTACCCATTGCCGGACCTGGCCCGACAGCTGGGCGTGGCCGAGCTGTGGATCAAGGACGAAGGCCAGCGCTCGGTGCTGGGCAGCTTCAAGGCCCTGGGCGCGCCGATCGCCCTGGTCCGACAGATCCTTGAGCGCTGGCCGGACCAGGGCCTGAGCGCGCCCGGGCTGTTCAGCGGCGAGTACCGCCCGTTGCTCAAGGACTTCACGGTGATCAGCGCCACCGACGGCAATCATGGCCGGGCGCTGGCGGCGGCTGCGCAGAGCATCGGCTGCCGCTGCGTGATCGTGCTGCATGCCCAGGTCAGCCTGGAGCGGGAGCTGGCGATCGCCGCCTATGGCGCGCATATCGTACGGATTCGCGGGCACTACGATCAGTCGGTCGCCGAGGCCGCGCGGCTGGCGGCGGACTACGGCTGGCAAGTGATAGCCGACACCTCCTATGCCGGCTACGAACAGATCCCCTGCGACGTGATGCAAGGCTACGGCGCCCTGGTGGCCGAGGTCCTGGAACAGAGCGCCAGCCAACCGCAGGCACCGGCGTTCAGCCATGTGCTGCTGCAAGGCGGCGTCGGTGGCCTGGCGGCGAGCGTGGCCAGTTACCTGTGGCAGTTCCACGGCTGCGCCCGACCCCGGCTGCTGGTGGTCGAGCCCGAGCAGGCCGACTGCCTGTACCAGAGCGCCAGGGCCGGCCGCGCGGCGCAGGCCAGCGGCACGGTGGACTCGCTGATGGCCGGCCTGGCGTGTGGCGCCACCTCGCCCCTGGCCTGGCGTTTCCTGCAACCGTCTATCGATTGTTTTGTCACTATCCCCGACGCGCTGGTCGCCGGCGCCATGCGCCAACTGGCCGGCGGCAGCGCCCGGGACATTCCCCTGGTGGCCGGCGAATCCGGCGCCGCGGGCCTCGCGGGACTGGGCCTGATGTGCAAGGATATCGCGCGGCGCAGCGTCGCCCGGCTCGACGCCCACTCCCGCGTCCTGCTGATCAACACCGAAGGCGCGACGTCGCCGGCGGTGTATCAACAACTGGTCGGTGAAACGGTTGATTCGGTCCTCCAGCGACAGCAGCAATGGCGCCCGGCTCCAGGCGAGCCAGGGTCATAGCCGGCGCGTTGCCGCCTGGAGCTGGAAAAGACCGCCAAGGATTTTTATGACAGCCCAGAACACCCACACCTCGCCACAACAACTCAGCCCCGGCCGCCCGGAACAGATGGCCACGCGCATCGCCTTCTTCATCGCCGGCTTCGGCATCGCCGCCTGGGCGCCGCTGGTGCCCTACGCCAAGGCCCGGGCCGGGCTCGACGAGGGCACCCTGGGCCTGTTGCTGCTGTGCCTGGGGGTCGGCTCGATCCTGGCGATGCCGATCGCCGGGGTGCTGGCCGGGCGCTTCGGTTGCCGTCGGGTGATGGCGGCCGGCAGCCTGCTGATCTGCCTGGCCCTGCCGCTGCTGGCCACGGTGAGCACGCTGCCGCTGCTGGTGGCCGGGCTGTTCCTGTTCGGCGCCGGACTGGGCACGGTGGACTCCACCGTGAACCTGCAGGCGGTGATCGTCGAGCGCGCCAGCGGGCGGCCGATGATGTCGGGCTTCCATGGTCTGTTCAGCCTCGGCGGCATCGTCGGCGCGGCCGGGGTCAGCGCCCTGCTCGGCCTGGGCCTGTCGCCGCTGGGCGCGACCCTGGTGGTCGTGGCCCTGCTGCTCGTCGCACTGCTCAAGGCGGCGCCGCACATGTTGCCCTACGCCAGCCGCAGTTCCGGCCCCGCCTTCGCCGTACCCCACGGCGTGGTGCTGTTCATCGGCTGCCTGTGCTTCGTGGTGTTCCTCGCCGAAGGCGCGGTGCTGGACTGGAGCGCGGTGTTCCTCAGCGCCGAACGCCAAGTCGACGCCGCCTATGCCGGCCTGGGCTATGCCGCCTTCGCCCTGACCATGACCGCCGGCCGCCTGACCGGCGACGCCATCGTGCACAAGCTGGGGGCCCGGCGTGTGATAGTCGGCGGCGGCGCGCTGGCCGCCGCGGGCCTGCTGCTGGCGACCCTGGCCCCCGCCTGGGAAGCGGCGCTGGTGGGCTATGCGCTGGTCGGCGTCGGTTGCTCGAACATCGTGCCGGTGCTGTACACCGCCGTGGGCAAACAGACCGTCATGCCCGAAGCCATCGCCGTACCCGCCATCACCACCCTGGGCTACGCCGGCATCCTCGCCGGCCCGGCGGTGATCGGCTTCGTCGCCCACGCCAGCAGCCTGAGCATCGCCTTCGGCCTGATCGCGCTGATGCTGATCGGCGTGGCGGCCAGCGGGAAAGTATTGAAGGTGTAAGCCTTATCGCGGGCCATCGGGCATCGAGATCGCTGGAAGGCCCTGCGGGCCTTATCGCAGCCTCGCCTAAGCTCGGCAGCGGCTACACAAGCCCGGGCCTCGGGATATCGAGGGGGCCACGAGCCCTGTAGCCGCTGTCGAGCAACGCGAGGCTGCGATAGACCCGAAGAGTCTCCAGCGCCCGCAAGATCGCCGCGAGCGTTCCGCTCGATCGCAGCCTCGCCTAAGCTCGGCAGCGGCTACAAGGATTTGTGCCAGGCATAAAAATCGCGGACAAACCGCGCTCTTGTAGTAGCGGCCGGTCGACGCTCGATTGCCCGCGATGGGCGCGACGCGGTCCGTCAGAAACCGACGCTGGCCTGGACGAAGAAGGTCCGGGGCGCGCCGACGTAGATACCGGAGTTGTTGTCGCTGGAGCGGGTGAAGTACTGCTTGTCGAAGAGGTTTTTCACCCCCGCGCCGAGCTTGAGGTTCGACAGCTGCGAACCGAAGTCATAGCCGCCGCGCACGTTCCAGGTGACGTAGCCCGGGATGTCGCCGTACTGGCCGTCGGCGGTGCCTTCGGTGATGTAGTTGTCGTTGAAGCTGCCGTCGGCGTTGACCATGCTCCCCGGCGAGCGCTGCTTGGACTGGGCGAAGGCATCGACGTTATAGGTCCAGCGGTTGACCGCGTAGCGCAGGCCCAGGGTCGCCACCTGGCGCGAGTAGAACGGCAGGTCGCGGTCCTTGAACGCCGAGCTGCCGCCCTCGTAGGTCGCACGGGTGTAGGTGAAACCGGCATTGGCGGTCAGGCCGTCGAGGCGCGGGTCCAGCGCGGCCAGGTCGTAGTGCACGGACGCCTCGATGCCCTGGTGCTTGGTCGCGCCGAGGTTGGTCCAGCCGACATCGTTGCTGATGTATTGCAGCTCGTCCGAGAAGTCGATGTAGAACGCCGTCAGTTCGCCGCCCCACACCGCGTCGTTGTAGCGCGTACCGATCTCGTAGGTCTTGGCCTTCTCCGGGTTCAGGCCGTTGGCGGTCTGGTCGCCGACCCCGCCCTGGCCGAGCTGGAAGTACTGCAGGCTGCCGAACGAGGTCTCGTAGTTGGCGAACAGCTTCCACGCATCGGAGAGGTGGTACATCACGCTCAGCGCCGGCAGCGGTTCGTTGCTATTGACCTCGCGGCGCTTCTCCTGGACCCGCACGCCATTGGTGCCGAGCACCGGGCGGTCGTGCCATTCGGTGCGGATGTTCTCGAAGCGGATGCCCGGGGTGATGGTCCACTTGCCGACGTCGATCTTGTCGTCGATGTAGAAGGCGTTGGCCTCGGTGCCGCCTGTACGGTCCTGGTACACGTGGCCGTCGGAGCCCGGGCGCACCACCGGCTGGTTGTTGACCAGGGCCAGGCGGCTGGCCTCTTCGTGCATGCCTTCCTTCAGGTAGCGGTAGCCGACGCTGGCTTCCTGGGTGGTCGGGCCGAGGTCGAACACATGGGACACCCGCGGCTCGATGCCGAAGGTGTAGTAGGTGCGCGGGTAGGACACCAGGGTCTTCTGGTCGCGGGCGGCGATGTTGCTGCCGCGGAAGCTGTCGGAGTAGTAGGTCAGCACTTCGAACTGGGTGCGGTCGTCGACCTGGCGCAGGTACTTGAACGACACGTCCTTGCGCCGGCCGCTGAAGTTGTCCCAGTCGCGGTCCGACTGGTAGGGGTCGGCGTCGTACTGCTTCTGGGTCAGGCCACCGGGCATGTCGGCCTTGGCGTCGTAGTAGTGGAAATTGAGGCTGAAATCGTCCTGGTCGGTAGGCGCCCAGTGGGTCTTGAGGATCACGTCGTCGATGTCGTTGCCGTTGTTGCTGCCGCGATAGCCGTTGCCGTTGACCCCGGAATACAGCAACGCCGCGCCGATGCCGTTGTCCGCGGTGCCGCCGAGGAACGCCGTGTCGATGTGCTTCCAGCCGCCGCGCTGGGAGGTTTCCAGGGTGCTGCCGATTTCCCCGGTGGCCTTTTCCGGGATCGCCCGGGTCACGAAGTTGATCACCCCGCCGACGTTCTGCGGCCCGTAGCGCACGGAACCGGCGCCGCGCACCACGTCGATGCTGTCGAGGTTGCCCGAGGAAATCGGCGCCATCGACAGCTGCGGCTGGCCATAGGGCGCGAAAGCCGCCGGCACGCCGTCGATCAGCACCGTGGAGCGCGGCGACAGGCGCGAGGTCAGGCCACGCACGCCGACGTTGAGGGAAATATCGCTGCCGCCGGTGCCGTTGGCGTCCTGCACCTGCACCCCGGGCACCCGGCGCAAGGCGTCGCCGACGTTCATCGTGCCTTGCTCGAGCATCGTTTCGCGGCGGATCACCGTGCGCGCGCCCGGGTGGTTCTGTACCACCGTCTCGTTGGCGTCGCCCAGCCAGTCGCCGACCACGCTGATGTTGGTGGCGCCCAGCTCCAGGGGACCGCCCTCGACCGTCGACGGCGCCGGGCTCAGGGTCACCGAATCGCCCTCGATCCGGTAGTGCAGGCCGCTGCCTTGCAGCAACTGGCGCAGCGCCTGCTCCGGCGACAGGTTGCCGTCCACCGCCGGGGCCTGCTTGCCAGCCACCAGCTCCGGGCTGAAAAACACTTGCAGCGGGGTTTGCAGGCCCAACTGGCTCAGGGCCTGGCCCAGCGGCTGGGCCTGGATATGAATGGCGCTCGGCGCCTGCTCGGCCTGGGCCTGGGGCAGCGCGGTGGCGACCGCCAGGGCCAGGGCCAGCGGCAGCCAGCGAGGGGATGACGGGCAGGGATTGTTGTTATTCAGGTCGAGGCGTTTCACGTTCGAGCAGTCCTGTTGATCGCAAGAAGATGCGTCTGTTAATGCAAACCAGTTGCAGTTGGACAAGAAGACGAAGAACTCGAAAAAAACCTGAATCTAGCGCGCAATTATTTCCTGGCTGCCATCGGCATGGGCCTTCACGGCCACTGGCAGGATGCTCGGCAGGGCCTTGAGCAGCGCGTCGGTGTCGTCGGCCTGGAACACGCTGGTCAGGCGCAGCCGGCCCACCGCCTCATTGGCGACCCGCAGCGGCTGCGCCCGGTACTGCGACACCTCGGCCGCCACCTCGCTGAGGCTGGCGTTGTTGAACACCAGCTTGCCGCTGCGCCAGGCGGTCAGCGCCTGGGCATCCACCGCATAGGCCGTGGCCACCTGGCCCCGGGCATCGACAGAGGTGCCCAGGCCGGCAGTCAGGCTGACGAAGTCGTTGTCGGCGGCCTCGCGGCCCTGGACCTTCACGCTGCCCTGCTCCACCACCACCCGGGTCTGCATAGCGTCGCGGCGCACATCGAAACGCGTGCCGGTAACGGTGACCTTGCCCGGCCCGGCCGCCACCACGAAGGGCCGACTGCTGTCGTGCTCGACACTGAACATGGCCTCGCCCTCGCGCAGCTCGACGCGGCGCTGGCCTTGCTCGTAACGCACCAGTAAATGGCTGCGGCCGTTGAGGTCCACCTGGGAACCGTCGGGCAAGGCCACATGCCGGCGCTCGCCCAGGGCGGTGCTGAACTCGGCGGTGTAAGCGGAGGAATGATTCAAACCGCTGAACAGCCCCAGGCCCAGAGCCACTGCCAGCACACTCGCCGCTACCGCATAACGCAATAGCGGACGGCGTTTGAGGGGCTCGGCCGGAGTGGCGCACAGGGCCTGCAAACGCGCCCTGGGCACCAGGTCGGTGGCCGCCCACAGGTTTTGCAGCAGCTGGAATTCATGCCGATGCGCGTCGTGCTGCGCCAACCAGGCGTCGAAGCGCTGCCGCTCCTCGACGGCGATCGCCGGTTCCTGCAGGCGCACGAACCACTGCGCCGCCTCGTCGCGCACCGTCGCCTGCCCGCACGCGCACTCGCCAATCTGCGTCATCGAACATCCTGTTGGGCTGGTGGGTGGAAAGTCGGGGCGATCATCGCGGCGGCCCGTCCACGCGCTCGCGCAGATGCCGCAGGGTGCGGATCATATACTTTTCCACCATGTTTTTTGACAGCCCCAGGCGCTGGGCGATCTCGGCCTGGGTCAGCCCTTCGATCTTCTGCCAGACGAACACCTTGCGGCAGTTCAACGGCAACTCGCCAAGGGCCCGCTCGATGGAATCGGCCAGCTGGATCGCATGCATGAAATGCTCCGGGTCGCCAGCGGGCGACGCAACGGGATACACCGCCTCCAGCTCCAGGGCACCGCGGCGGTCCTCGCGGCGGTAGGCATCCACCGCGATATTGCGCGCGGTCTGATGCAGATACGCCCGCGGCTGCTCGACCACCGCCGCCTGTGCCTCCAGCACCCGGACAAAGGTGTCATGGGCCAGGTCTTCCGCCTGCTGGCGGTTCTTCAACCGACGCGTCCAGGTGCCGATCAACTCTTCGTAGTGCTCGAAAAAGCCAGGTCGGCGCGGCGGCTTGGGAGTCATTGCAGTGTGCTGAGGGTGGAAAGGCGTGAATAGTAATGCTTCTTATTAATGGAGAGCAATGGATGGAGGGAAACTCGCCTCGCAGGAGATAGGGCGGGATGTTACCCGCCCTGCCCTTTTTAGCTGCGAACGAACGCCAGCAGATCGGCATTGATCGTATCGGCGTGGGTTGTCGGCATGCCGTGCGGGAAGCCCGGGTAGATTTTCAGCGTACTGTTTTGCAGGAGTCTGGCTGACAGGACGCCGGCATTCTCATGGGGGACGATCTGGTCATCGTCCCCATGCATCACCAGGACGGGGATCTTGATGCCTTTCAAATCCTCGGTGAAGTCGGTCTGGGAAAACGCCACGATCCCGTCGTAGTGGGCTATGGCACAGCCCATCATGCCTTGGCGCCACCAGTTCAGGACGATGCCCTCGGACGGTTTTGCACCCGGGCGGTTATAGCCGTAGAAAGGGCCTGCCGGAACGTCATGGTAAAACTGCGCGCGGTTGGTTTTGAGTTGGGCCTGCAAATCGTCGAACACCGACTTCGGCAGGCCGCCAGGATTGCTCGGGGTCTGGACCATCAGCGGCGGCACGGCGCTGATGATGACGGCCTTCGACACCCGGTCTTCGCCATGACGAGCGATGTAATGGATGACTTCGCCACCGCCCGTGGAGTGCCCGACATGGACCGCGCCTTGCACACCCAGGTGGTTGACCACGGCCGCGACGTCGTCGGCGTAGTGATCCATGTCGTGCCCATTCCAGACCTGACTGGAGCGCCCATGGCCCCGTCGGTCATGGGCAACGACGCGGTAGCCGTTGGCCAGGAAAAACAGCATTTGCGCGTCCCAATCGTCCGCGCTCAGTGGCCATCCGTGGTGGAAAAAGATGACCTGGGCATCCCGTGGCCCCCAGTCTTTGTAAAAGATTTCAACACCATCACGCGTAGTGACATACCCCATGTTCGTCTCTCCTGAATGAAGTGAAGGCCTTCACCGAAACCCGTTCGGAGCAGGGCCTTGTGAACGTCGTGCAGTGAACGTCGTGCGGTAAACATAGCGCCGCCCACTCGACAGGCGGTTCAAAGGGCACGCTTGTGGAGCGTCTACGCCTGCCCCGTGGCCGCCATGACGGCTGGGAAACACTGTGCATCCGGGCTGCTTGGCCGCCCGATGACTTTAGGTTTAAAGTCAACTTTAAGGTCAACAGGTTTTTCAGGGTGAGTGATGAGAATAGGCGAACTGGCAAAAATCAGCGGACTGGCGCCGTCCCGTATCCGCTTCTACGAGGCCAGTGGCCTGATCAGCTCCGTCGAGCGCAAAGCCAACGGCTACCGGGACTACGCGCCGGATACCGAGTGGGTTCTGGAACTCATCACCGGCGCACAGGCGGCAGGTTTTTCCCTGGAGGAAATCCGCCAGTTAATGCCGGTGAATGCCGGCGGCTGGCAGCACGATGAGCTGCTCAGCGGGCTCAAGCAGAAGGTCGAGGAAATCAGCGTCCTGCAGGAACGGCTAGCCCAGAATAAAGCGCAACTGCTGCTCGTCATCCAGGGCATCGAGGACAAGCCCGAGGGCGTGGCGTGTGCGGACAATGCGCAAATGCTGATCGATCGCCTGCGGGAAGAAGGGGCCGGCCGCGCGTCGGGCAAGCGAGCGACGACCGCTTCCACACGAAAGAACGCCCGCCAGGCGTCCGGGGCCTGACAGGCGCAGGGAGCAGGTTTCAGCGTTCGCCCATCAGGCTCGCGAGGGGTTTGGGCGCATAGAGCGCGCTCTGGAACTCGGGCACGTATTCGTACTTCAGCATTTTCCCCAGCTTCAGGGCGCGCAGGTAGTTCGACAGGCTGCCGTCGCCCAGCGTGAGGCTGACCGCATCCGCGTCGCGACTGGAGCCATGGCTGAGCTGGCGGGAAACCGCATACCCATAGGCCAGTTGGCCCTGATGATCGAGATTGGTGAAGCTGCTGGTGACGATATCGACATCGCGCGCGAGGTTGTCGAGTTTCTTCGCCCTGAACGACACGTCGACTTTGCCGCTCTGGCTGTCGGTGATGTCGTAGACCACGGATTGAGCATCCGCCCTGCGGTCGATCCCAGTCAGCCATTTCGGCAGGTTGTAACCGACGACGCCACGCACCCGTGCAAGCTCGGTATTGACCGGCAGCTTGAGCACATAGCCCCAGAAATCACCCGACATCGACTGGCCCAGCAGCGTGAAGGGCCCCAGGTTGGCCTTGCCTGGCTTGTTGGTAACGATCGACACGGCCACTTCGTTATAGGCGTCGTTGTCACAATGTTCGTAGGTGTAGGCGGTAAACGCGATCAAGCCGCGCCCTGGCCAGACTTGCAGGGGCTGCACGGCGGCCAGGACCTCGGCCGGCATCAAGGCCCGCAGCGCCTCCAGGTCGGCCGTGTAGACCGCCGTCACGCGACTGTTCTGGTAGTAGAAGTTCGGCGAGTACGACTCGAAGCCGATGTCGACCTTGTGCTTTTCCAGTCCCTTGAACCAGCTCAGATCCACCCCCGGCAGTTGCGCCGCAATCACCGACAAGGGCGGGTTCGAGCGATAACGATCGTACAGGCCGCCCTTGACGACCGGCACGACGTGGCCGGCGATATCGATGGTGTTGGTTTCAGTCGGGCTAGGCATTTCTGGCGTCCCCGCCAACCCATGGCTGGCAATTGAGCTGAACAGCAATCCTGTTGATACGGCGCTTGCGAGTTTCAATCGGTCTTTCTCCGGTTGGTGGGACCCACTTGGGGGTTCAGCGAGCCAGGTTGTCGCCGGCGAGCACAGCCATCACGGCTTCAGCCACGGCTTTGGGCGATTGCGGGTTCTGGCCGGTGACCAGCCTTCCCTCGGTGATGGCAAATGAGGTGAACGGCAGCCAGCCCTTGCAGTACTTCGCCCCCCGGCTCACCAGCCGGTCCTCGAGGAAAAACGGCACCTGGCTTTTCATGCCGGAAAGCAGCTCTTCGCGATCCGAGAACCCGGTGAGGTGCTTGCCCTGGATGAGCCACTGGCCCTGTTCATCCTTCAGGTCCAGAAGGCCCGCTACGCCATGGCAGACGGCAGCAACGATGCCGCCCTGCCGGTAGATGCTTTCGGCGACACGCCGCAGGTCCGGATTATCGGGGAAGTCCCACATGACCCCATGGCCCCCCGTGAAGTAGATGACGCCGAACCGGGACGGATCGACCTCGGCGATCGGCAGCGTGTTTTGCAGGCGGGCGCGAAAGGCCGGGGACTGCAAATGTTTGCGCGCTGCCTTGTCCATGTACAGCCAACCGAGGCTGCGCTCGTCCAGCGGCACCGCGCGCCCCTTGGGGCTGGCAAACACCGTGGTGTAGCCGGCCGCTTCCACCACATCGGTGAAATGCGTCAGCTCGGTTAGCCACAACCCCGTGGTATCGGTTCGCGAGGGATAGCGGGAGTGGTTGGTCATGATCACCAGTATCGGGCGATCCTTGGCCAGCGTTCCAGCAGGAGCCGTCTGGGCATTGGCAAACGTCATGAAAGCACCACCTATCAATAGCAACGCATAGGAAACAAGGAGCTTGAGCATCATCCGGGGTCCATCGGCCAGGCAGGTCAGCGCATGCTCACCTTAAACCTCGCTTTAAGGTCAACCCCCGCTGCGGCAAATAATTTCTCCCGTCGCCGGGCACCGATCTGACGCAGGTGCCAGGGGCCCGCCCGATGCGCATCGACCAACCTTAAAAAAGCTCTTGACCTTAAAGTTGACTTCAATCTTAAGGTGGCCGCATCTCCAATTGAGGGCTGCTCCATGAACCTGTTCGACACCCTGATGCTTCCCAACGGTTCGACCATCAAGAACCGAATCGCCAAAGCCGCCATGGAAGAAAACATGGCGGACGCCGACCAGGCGCCCTCCGCAGAACTGATGCGTCTCTACCAGGCATGGGCCGACGGTGGCGCCGGCCTGCTCATCACCGGCAACGTGATGGTCGACGGCCGCGCCATGACCGGGCCGGGCGGCGTGGTGTTGCAGGACGATCAGCAACTGGACAAGTTCAAGCGCTGGGCCCGTATCGGCCGATCCGGCGGCGCGCAGTTCTGGCTGCAGATCAATCACCCGGGGCGGCAGATGCAGGCCAATCTCGGGCAGAAGACCTGGGCGCCGTCGGCCGTGCCGCTGGAGCTGGGCAACATGTCCAAGCGCTTCGCCACACCTCACGCGATGACCCCTGAGGTGATCGAAGAGGTGATCCAGCGCTTCGCGAACACTGCACGCCTGGGCGAACAGGCCGGCTTCACCGGGGTGGAAATCCACGCCGCCCATGGTTATCTGCTCAGCCAGTTCCTGTCGCCGCTGACCAACCAGAGGACGGACGCCTGGGGCGGCTCCCTGGAAAACCGCGCGCGCCTGTTGCTCGAAATCGTCAAGGCGGTCAGGGCCGTGGTTTCGGCTGAATTTGCCGTAGCGGTGAAACTCAATTCCGCCGACTTCCAGCGCGGCGGGTTCACCGCCGCTGACGCGAAAAAGGTCGTTGGCCTGCTCAACGAGCTGAGCGTGGACCTGGTGGAGTTGTCCGGCGGCAGTTACGAAGTACCCGCCATGCAGGGTGAAGCGCGCGATGGCCGGACCCTGGCTCGCGAAGCCTATTTCGTCGAGTTCGCCCGGGACATCCGCACCGTCGCCAGAATGCCGGTGATGGTCACCGGTGGCATACGTCGTCGCCCGGTGGCTGAAAGCGTCGTGCAAAGTGGCGTGGATATGGTGGGCATCGGGACGGCGTTGGCCATCGACCCGTACTTGCCGCGGGACTGGTCGCAGGGTAAGGACAACGCCCCGCAACTGCCGCCGATCACCTGGAAAAACAAAACCATCGCGGCGCTGGCGAACATGGCGGTCGTCAAGTTTCAGCTGCACAAACTGAGCCGGGCCAAACAGCCCGATCCGAGCGTTTCACCTTTACGCGCCCTGATCTTGCAACAACTCGCCATGGCCGTTCGCACCCGTCAATACCGACGCTGGGTAGAAAAGCGTCTGGTATGAGTCGAAATCCGTTGCGATGCCAGATCGGCGCGTACTACCCCCTACTGGCCTGAGTGACATGGGCTCAGGGTTGGGCGCAATGCCGAGCAAGGAAATCCTCCAGCAGCTTGACGAAGTGCAGCGGCACCTCCTCCATCGGGTAGTGCCCACTGCCGGGAATAACCTGCAACGACGCATTGGCAAACCATGCCATGCAGGTTTCTTGCATGATCGCCTGGGTTTGCGCCGGGTCGGCGTCGCCCACCAGCACTAACAGCGGCGTCATTCCGGCAAGCCCGGCGCTCAAGTCCTCGCGCGCCCAGGCATGCAGATAGCCCTCGAAGGCCTGTCGTGTGCTAGTCAATCGCGAGTGCTTGACCAACGCTTGAATCCATCGCTGCGGCAAACGACTGGCGGACGTTACGTCGATAATCTTGTAGCGCAACTCGTCATCGTCCACCGCCCCGGAAAACAGGCTCCACTGTTGGGCATTGAAGGGCACCCCGCAGGCCGGTACCGGCGTAATCGCCACACCGCTGATAATACGCGCCGGATGACGAGCCAATGCCAGTTGCACCACTTTGCCCGCCATCGAATGGCCGGCGAAATGAAAACGTTTCCAGCCCAGGTTATCGGCCAGCGCCATGACATCCGCGAGCATTTCCTCGCAGGTGAATTGCCCCTTGATGTGCCAGGACAATCCATAACCACGTACATCGGGAAAGACGTAGGTATAACGCTCCGTGTCCAAGTAAGGAAAAATCGACTTATAGATTTGATGATCGCCAAACCAACCATGCAAGAGGATGACTCGCCGGGGACCATTACCGAGTTTTATATGTTCTATCATACAGACTCCGTATATTTTCAATTCACACTCAATGCATCTGAAGCCGCCAAGCAATTCCTGTAGTTTTGTGAAAGTCAAAACTTGCCACTTGAATAATTCATGCCCCTGGAGATCACTTGAATAAAATCAAGCAGACACCCACTTACTGACAAACATCATTCGCCTCCCAAGCAACAAGCTACTCATATAAAAAAGTCACGCCAATAATAGACTGCACATTACCGGCGGTAACCTGCCCACTGGTGCGAGCGTAACTGGCGCTCAGCCCAAGATTGACTGGCGAGGTATCGACAGAGCCGAGAGATACCGTGTTGTTTACCGCAAGCACGCCGCCATTACGGAAAATCTGCACACCCACGCCTTGAGCTGCCGAAGCAGAAGCAGAGTTGGTAAATATCGTATTGGCAGCATCCGTCGTCGTACCGGACAGATAGTAAGCCAGCTTTTGGCTTTTTGCGCAGTGCACGGTCACTGGAACGGCAGCCGAACCGGGATAATCCGGCAACGTCACAGTTACATTTCGAGCAGAGACATCACAGCCGCCAGTAGGAACCACAACACTATTATTTGCATACAGATTCCAGATGATTGTCTGGGAAACACTACCGCCAGGCCCTTGTTTTTGAAGGGCTAGCGACGCAAATAACTGCCCAGTCTGGATAACCACCCCGCTGGCTGAGCTTACAGGCGTCAGATATAAAACAGTTCTCCACCCCTGAAATGTCCCCCAAGGCGTATCAACCCATGAAGTTGGCGACCTTAGAGGAAATGGCTGGTTGACTCCATGATAAGATAAAGTCCCGCTAAACGAAGCAAGAACGCCCTCATACGCCGACCCACTTCCTACCCTGATAGGATCTCTATAAACAGAAGGCCTATCATTTTTACACTGAATGGATTGTGACAAGTCAACAACAAGATTTTGGCCCGGGCTTATTGCCGGCTGCAAGTTCACATAGACACTAAGAGTTCCAGAACCGCTAATAGTTTTCCCCAGCGCTTGGCAAGTGAATGCCCATCCGCTGGATGACCAACCTGCAATCGCCAACATCATGATGTAAAAATTGAAACCGGCTAAAACTCTTCGAGCACAGTTCATGTGCAACCTCGTTATGTGATTCATGCCCAGGTATAGATAATGTTAATTACAGCCTGAATACTTCCCTGGGTAGTACGACCGTTCACCGTCAATGCCCTGATCTGCAGCGGAATGCGAGCGGACTGCGTCGACTCGTTCACCTGCACCGTTTTGCTCGTACCGTTGTTCAGCGCCGTACCGCCATCGTCCTGCAACTCCAGCTGGATGTTGCCCGCCGTCCCCAGGTTCCTGTAATAGCCGGTACTGTCCGTCGCGCCGCTGAAGGTGGCCGTGACCTTGCTGGTCCCGACCGGGCAGTTGCTCAAATCGAACGACACGCTGTGCCAGGCCGAGGCGGCGCCCGGTTGAGACAGGCTGAAGGTGTAAAGATCGCCGAAGTCGACGGTGGCGTTGGTGGTGGAAACCGTGCATGGCTTCGCCACCACCCTGCCATTGACGGTAATAGTCACGTCGGCCGCCTGTAACACGCTGGAGGCCAGGGCCAGGAGCCCGGCCACCCACCACTTTGCATGAGTCCGCTTCATATCAGCCTCCGGTTACTGGAATTCAAGGGTGAATGTCGCTGTTGCGTTGACGTGGCCGGCAGTGACCGGCACGCGGGTAGCCATCAGCCGGGCATGGAAGCCCAATGTATTGGTCTGGCCGGGTTTTAGCGCGGTCCAGGGCAGCGTCGACGACGCGGCGTTGAGCGGCAGCGCCGCTTGAGCGCCGTCCAGTATCTGGATGCCCATTCCCGAGGCGTGCGAGCTGCCGCCATCCAGCTTCAGGAGGCTGGTATTGTCGCTATCCGCCGCCCCGGTGAACCCGACCTTCACCGCCGTGGTCGCGGCGCCACAGGGTGAAAGCACGATACGAAAAGCCACCATGGGCGACGTGGCCCCAACGGCATGGAATTGCTTCGTCGTGTTCTCCAGCAGATCGACGCTGAAATCTTTCGATGCCGTCGCTACCGCGCAAGCGTTATCCCGGACCCGGCCGGTGACAGTCAGGGTGCTGTCCGCGGCCTGGCTGTGGCCGGCGACAAGCCACAAGGCGAGTCCCGGAAGAACAACGTGTTTTTTCTTCATGGTTTGGTTCCTCAGAGACAGGCTGCCGTCAGTTCGCTCAATGCCTGCTTCTGGCTTTCCTCTGGCAAGCGATAGTCCGCAGTGCAGGTGCTCCCCGCGGTGTCTCCCCAGGTCGCCCGGACCTGCCCTGCCAGCGGCATGCCGCTCAGGTAGACCTGCCCGTTATCGGCGACGATGCTGCTCTGGTTGTTGTCGGCAGTGACCGTGGCGCCGAAGGGCACAGGCTCGCCGTTTCGGGTCAACGTCATGAGCACTTTCATTCCCACCCGCGCCTTGAACTCGGCCCGCACGATGGCGCCATGGGAAGGCACGACGCTCACTACCGCGTCATCCAGGTCCACGTTGTCGGCCAACGTATTAGTGTTCAGGGCTATTCGGTTTTCCCGATATTCCGTGGCGTAAGGCTGCACCGCATAACCGCGCCAGTCGGTGCGGACACCGGTCTGGTTCTCCACTTTCACGCTCTTCGCACCCGGGGCCTTGATCAAGACAGTCGTATCGTTCAACGGCTGGCTGAACGTGACGCCGTCGGCGTGGGCCAGTACGCCGCCGCTCAAGCCGTAGTACAACTGGTCATAACCGTCGCTGTGGCTGTAGCCGACATTCGCGTTGCCGTAACCACCGCGGTAATTCATCGCCGCATAACCGTTATCGCCACTACCGCCGTTCCCGCCGTCGGCATAACCACTCTGCACGCTGTAGCTGAGGTTGTTATCTTCGAGTAGCGTGCCGGATACCCCGGCCAGATTGGTCATCCGTCCTTTCAGATCGTGCGACATGCTGTAGCTGGCATTCGCATGGCGCCAGGCGGACTTGCTATCGGACCTGGTCCAATGGCTGAACGGAATATTCACGTTTATTGCCAACATCTGGTCACGCCCGCTTTGCCAGGCGTTTTGGGTCAGGCTGTAGTTCACCGTCCAGCTGATATCGCCCACCGTAGTGTTCAATCCGGCCTGCCACTGCTGATCGGCCTTGTTACTGCCCCAATAGGTCTGGTGACTGCCACTCAGATACAACGTGGACTTGTTGCCTATCTGCTGGGTGACGCTGGCCTGGAGCCTGCCGCGCTTGTTGTAAGCGAGGTTGTAGTAGTCGGTAAGTTTCGGTTTCGTCTGGAATACCCCCGGCTCGGTCTCCAGGTTGTAACCGCTCATCCGTTTGTAAGTGGTATCGGCCAGGTTGTAGTAACCCTTGGTGGAATAGCGATAGCCCACCAATCGAATGTTGGTGCCCGTATCGAGCGACTTGTTGTACAGAAAGCGCACCGACTGCCCCTGGTGCTTACTGTCATCGGGCAGCGTCGCATTGGCTTGGGTCATGTCCAGCGAAATGGCGCCCAGCCTGCCCATGTTCTTGCCGACACCCAGGTTCAGCGCATGGTAACGGTCCGCCAATTGTGTGCCGCCGTAGACCGTCCAGCCGTCCGCAAGCCCCTGTAATACCGTACTTTGCAGGAACTTGGGTTTTTCCTGTTCATCCACCCCACTGCGGTATTCGCCCGCGGTCAGGGAGTAGCGTGTATGGCCTTCACGTTGCAGCAGCGGAACGGAGGAATAGGGCACGGTAAAGACCTGTGCGCTGCCATTGGCCTCCTTGATACTGACCTCCAGGTCTCCACTGCTGCCTGCCGCATAGAGGTCAGTAATGGTGAACGGTCCGGGTGGAACGGTGCTTTGGTAGATCTCGTAACCGTTCTGCTTGATAGACACTTGCGCCGTACCGTGGGCGATGCCGCGAACCACCGGCGCGAAACCTTTCTGGCTGTCTGGCAGCATGTTTTCCTCGGAGGCCAACTGCACACCACGGAAGTTGATACCTTCGAAAATATCACCGCTGGTATAGCGGTCTCCAAGCGTCAGTCGCGAGCGCAGCGGCGTAATATCACGCTCAAGCCAGCTATTAACATGCTGCCATTTGTTTTCATAAGTTGCTGCTCCACCGCCATCGTTGTAACTCCAGTTGGTGTTATTGCGTAACCGCCAGGCGCCTAGATTGATCCCGCTCTGCAGGCTCAGGTAGGCATAGTTGGTAGTTCCGCCATTATCAAGATGGACATTATTACCAGTGAAGTTGTAGTTGATCAGCCCCGCGTTGATCCCATGATCCCATAACTCCGGTGGAATATAGCCGCGCACCTGGTTCCCCATGAACGCCTGCGGGATGGTCAGGTTCAAGCGTTGCTGGCCAACGTTAAAGTCCGTCGTAGCATCTTTGATCAGCTCGGCCAATGGCACGCAGGCATCGACTGCGATCTCGTCCATTCCGGGTATCGCCCCGGTGTTCACGCCCATGCTGGATAATTGCCCACGGGTTAAACAAGGAACTAAAGCATGCCCTTTCTCGCCGGCTTTAAAGGCCACATCACGAGTGACCATAAACCCGCTATTCAGGTAGATATCGACACGGTATTTGCCCGGAGGGACTTCCTGGCCACTTTCGAATGCACTCAGGTCCGCCACCGCATCGGGGTTGTCTGATAAAAAACGAGGATTGAAATAGAGTTCTGCCTGTACCGGAAAAATCGGCAACGCGATAAAACAGGCAAGCGATATCGGCGCGACACCAACACTAGACAGATAACGTTTGCATAGGCACTCCTCCCGAAGCCCAGACAGCCAGTAACTTTTTTTCATATATGAAATGCCTCTTCCCGGCCGACTCTATCGCCCGGAATTTGGTTCCTCTTTTCACTCGGATTAGGTGCTGTATCGGTCCCGCTCGGACTACTGCGTCACGCCATTCGCCCGCGGAGTCAATGACCCATAGTCATTAATGGTGCGATAACTGATTTCGCCGCCAGCGCCTGGTGGCAACTTGACCGATGTTTCCCCCATGGGAGGAACAAGTGCGTTTTCCAACGCCTGAGTGCCCGCCTTGAGCTCCGTGACGGTCAGGAAGTAGGGGGTCGGATTGATCAATAGCACGCTGTTCGCGCTACGGCGAAAACGCAATTGACCCGCCGCCTGGTCCGCAGGCAAATCCAGTTTCGCCGGCCGGTAATAAAGTTTGATGCGACTGGTAATTGCCAGTTGCAATGTGTTTTCACTCAACTTGGACTTGTCCATGGAAGGAATAGCCTTGACGTTGAGCCAGAACAGGCTTTCGCGGTCTTGAGGCAGCTGATTATTGGTAGCGTCAATAATACGCAGCGTGTTCTCTTTCTTTCCCTGGATGGCGAACAGTGGAGGGGTAATCACAAAACGCCCATCTTTCTGGCCGCCAGCATTTTCCACCCAGGATTGAATAAGATAAGTACTTTTTTCGTCATTATTGGTGACAGGCAGTTGCACTTGCTTCTGCCCCGCGGGATAGATCACTCGAGTCGCCCCCAGTGCCACGCCTGCCGCGGCACCAGCGGTATATCCAACTGCGGATGTCACTAGCAATACCGCTAATAAGCGGCGAGTTATCGCCGTTGTTTTGTTCACATTCTCACCTTGTGTTGTTATCACTGACTCCTGCTTTCCGGCCAGTCTCCATCGTATTGTGGGGAAAACCATCGATACCGCCGCGAACCGTGGATGGCTGCAGTAAATGAATATCAGGAGCGCAAGGTTCGTAGCCCCTGCAAAATGAAAACCGATAACGTGCCTGGCTATACCGTTCGTTATCTTCCGATCTCTCGACTGAACATGACGAAGCTCGACAATGCTGCCGGCCCGGGATTGCCTGTCAGTGCAAGAGACGTCAGCAGGGAAACCGCCAGGTTCGATACATGCTCAGCATCGTTGTCGTACCCTGGCCGATCCTCCCTGCCTGACGAACTACTTACTCGTATTGCACTTTAAAGGTGGCATCCGCGTTAGCGATACCCGCAGTGGCAACGCCTGTTGCGTAGTAGCGTGCCTGGAACGGGATAATGTTGGTGCCTTCGCTAAGGGTGTATTTGGCACTGGCGGTAGTGCCATCCAGAACCACCGGGCTGCCGGTGTTGTCGAGAATTTGTACGCCAACATTGGTTGCACCACCGGCCGCGGAGCTCTGAAGCCCCAGGACATTCGGGTTGGCGCTATCGACAGCCGTGCCAGAAAAAGCAATGGCCGCCGTTTTGATGGTCGTAATATCACAGTCGTTCAACTGGATATTGAACCCCACCGCGCTACTGGTTTGCCCTGAAGCGGCCAGTGTCGCGGAACGTACCTGGCCCAATTGAACGGTTTGCTCAATGGAACCTGCATCGACTGCGCAAGCAGCGTTAACCACTTCGCCCTTGAAGTGCACGGTACCGCCGCTAGCGGTAGTAACGGCAGCGTGGGCCAGAGTGGAACCCAGGGACAGAGCCGACAGCATGAAGATTGCCGAACCTTTGATTTTCATAACACATTCCTTTCAACAGATTATTTTCAACTAAACCCGCAGTTACAGCAGCGCATGCAATACCGCACCCGTGACCGAAACTACCGACAGCGCGCACGCCCCAATCCTTATTTAATTGAGATACAGCACGCTCTTACAGATGGCGTTCGACTCTCTATGACCAACGAACAACCTGGACTTTACCAGCCCTGACTTGCGCATAAGCTGAACGCAAAAAGCCACCAGAACAAGAATCCTCGTATTGATAGAAGAGTCGTTGCTCAATGCCAAGCTGTGACGACAATATTATAGATCGCGCAAAAAAGTACTTTAGAATAGCTGCGGAAATTTTATCAAAATTGCTTTAGCCGGCACTATCGAGGCCATGGATATTATTCATTGGATCTTGAATTGCTGACGGCAACACGGACACCTCCCCCTGACCATCCGGCAGAAGAAAGATATTCATGGAAAGCTATAGAAATGACACCCGCCGCAGTGAACAATCAAGAATGGACCTGATCAAAACACTCGCGACGGGAGAATAGGAGGATGACTATCGCAACCCTGGTAAAGGTTGCATGAGTCATTGAGGACAATAACGGTCGGTATCACACCAGGAGCTTGATACACCTGTTCTACAACACGCAGCTTAACTCCATCAAAATAGCTTCAGCACAGGTACCCAGTGCGGGAACAGCAATCTTACAACGGTAGCCAGGCGCGCCCTTCCCCTTCTTCCAGCCAACACAACATTTCATCAGGGCTCAACGGCTTGGAGTACAGATAACCTTGCCCAAAGGAACAACCCAGCTCCCTGAGCTTGCTCAATTGGCATTCTGTCTCGATGCCTTCCGCGATCACGGTCATTTCCAGGGTGTTAGCCAGCGCCAGGATCGACTCGACAATATCGGAGCATCGCGGGGAAGTGAGAATACTGGCCACGAACGACGCATCGATCTTCAGTTCGGTGAACGGCAACTCGAACAACCGCTGTAACGATGAGTAACCCACACCAAAGTCATCGATTACCAACCCACAGCCCATGACCCTGAGGTTGTAGAGGTTCTCGAAAGTACTGGAACCATCATCCAGCGATCCAGACTCGGTCAGTTCAAAAGACACATTCGACGCAGAAACGGCGTGGCTGCGTAAAACAGAATTGACCCGGATGGCAAAATCCTTGTTGGCAAGCTGCACCGGATGGACATTAAACGCCAGTTTCATCGGGAGCGCGCCATGGCTACTGTAGCGGTGCACATCCAGGCCCTGCTCCAACAACTCGAAAAACACATCGTCCATCATGCCCTTCTCGATCACCGTATCGAGAAAAGCCGAGGGCATGAGCATTCCGCGCTCGGGATGAATCCACCGCGCCAGGACTTCGGCGCCAATAAAACTGCCATCAATCAAATCGAACATAGGTTGTAAATAAGGCAGAAACTCCTTGCGCTGCAACCCCAGATAAATCTCTCTCTCGCTAAACATCTTTTTCCATTGCCCTCTGCAAACCTTCAGCCGAGCCGACTCTGCAAAGCGCCAATCAATTATTTGCGCATTAAAATAAGCCACAAACAATTCATGACTTAGATCGCCGATCTGCGTGCTGGATTTGGCGCATCATAACAACAGCAACACCCCCCTCCTTTACAATTATTGTGATGACTGCACAATATTTGCGCTGCTTCTTGAACCATCCATTTAGTCACTCACAGGCGAGTACCTAGATACCTGACCGTCGCTTCACGCCTTATAGCAAATCCATCTGCTCTTGCTGGTCAATCACGTTCATATACAAAAGCCCCGCAACAATATTGGTTCTCTTTTTTATTGCCGGACAATCGGACCAATCCGCACAACTTTTATAGCCACCGTAACGCGCATGCTAATCCTCGACTAGTCGGTCAAAATCAAAATCCATTACAGCGGAATTACAACTCATTATTAACAACCATCTAATAGCCGAAACTTCTGATAAAATACCGCCCCTTTTTTATCCCAGCCTCAGCACCGCAACTCAAAACCTCTACTAATCTCGATAAGAAAAACGATCGCCATGTAAACCCAAGGTGTTTTCGCCTCTGCCGTGCCAGGAACCACTCCCATGAAGAAAGAAAACCTCATACAAGAGAACAATCAGCCCATCCACCACCCCAGTGCCAGATCACTTGATTTGGCAGGTATCGTCTATGACACCGACTGCAAGCTTGTCACGCACTCCACCCAGTGGTCTTTTGGCAGGACCGACCGCATTGTGATCGAGGGCCTTCATGACGTTACGGTAGCGAGAAGCGAACATACTATTGTCTTGTTCGAAGACGGGGAAAACGAGCGAGGCCAGGCCACACTCGATGGCAAGCCTGTTTATCGGCGGGGAACACTACGCGGCAAAATGGACCTTATCCCCAAAGATGCTGAATACATCAGTACTTATGTAGGTCCACCGATACGTTTAACCACCATAAGTTTTTCGGAAGAGCTTATCTCGTTGATGCCATCCCGACGCGATCTGTTTCATATCAAGGCCAGGTTCTACATGATGGATAAATTCCTGGTCGCTGCCTGCGGCGAGTTTGTCAAAACCGACTCTTCCTTGCTTAAGGAAACACTGGCCTTGACGATCCTCTCCCACTCCACCCTGCTGCAAACCGAGAGCAGCCATAGTGGAGTGGGGGCTTTATCGAAACACCTCAAGGATCTGTTGTCCGACTACATCGAAGAGCATCTGGATACCGAAATAAAGATCGCCGATCTGGCTGAACTCTCGCAGATCAGCACCTTCCACTTCATTCGCCTGTTCAGGAATTCTTTCAACCTTACGCCCTACCAGTACATCATCCAGAGACGCCTTATAAGAGCTGAGGTACTCCTGGTCCATACCATGCAGCCGATCATCGACATCGCTCTGGCCTGCGGCTTCCAGGGCGCTTCGCAATTCAGCTATGCCTTCAAGAAAAACAAGGGAGTCTCGCCCATCGAGTTCAGAAGACGGCAATCATTGATATAAGCCTCCCCCAAAGAGACTCCGGCCCACTGAACGATGAGCATTGCCAGCCCATGGCACATTCAGTCGCGGCGAATTACCCAACGAACTGTCGGGACCAAGCCTCGCTGAGGGGGTATTCGCCCCATCAGGAGCGGGCCTCAGGTATAGGCGACATGTCTGAAGCCACCCATTCTTCATCCAGAACTCAAGCAAGGATGTTCAGCGCAGCACTCTGACCAGGACCCCGCTGTTTAGCGTCATGGGCGAATATCCCGCGCGACTCTGAAGCCATACATGTAGGCACGGAACTGGGACGAGTAATACGTATCGCGGTAGGCGATCCGGTCATTAAATGTGTTGTAGGGCCATGCCCCACCCTTCAGGACCGCAAAATGGCACAGGCCGCCCTCCTCGCTGCCCCACTCGCGCTGATTGGCCGGAGCGCCGACAAAATTGCCATGCCAGCAATCCGCCACCCACTCCCGCGCATTGCCAATCATGTCGAACAACTCGAAATCATTAGGCTGAAAACTGCCGACCGGAGCCAGGTAGGCATAACCATCCGTACACGGAAAATGAACGAAGCCAAATTGATTGACCTCATCGCTTTCCAGGTCGTAGACGTTGGCGAACGAGCACGCTTGCGCGTCGGCTTCGCTCCCCCAGAAGTAGGCCGTCTGTGTGCCGGCGCGAGCGGCGTAATCCCATTCTGCCTCCGTGGGTAGGCGGTAGGTTTCTCCGGTCTTTCTGGACAGCCATTGGGTATAGGCTTCGGCATCCTGGCGGCGGACACAGGTAACGGGTTGATCGTTATTTTGCGGGAACCCGACGTTTTTCAGATTGGCACGGCTTTCGAATGCCAGATTCAACGGATCCCCCTTGAGCTGAGTACAACCATCCGGGATCCGATAACCAGTTTCCTGCATGAACCTCAGAAAATTCCCAAGGCTCACTTCATGCGCACTCAAGGCAAACGCCTGGGTGACCTGAACCGGGTGCCGAGGCGTTTCCCAGGCGACGGTCTGTGGCGTAATGTCGAACGCCTTGTGCTCTTCGGCAGATCCGCCCATCACGAACCGACCGGCCGGAATGACCACCATTCGCTCACACACCGCCTCGTCGCAATCGGTAAATGACCGGGTTGGCATGACTACAGGGAGTTTCTTGACCGACCGAGTGGACTTGCCGTCCAGGTCATAGCTGTAGTTCTCCTTGATTCCCTGGTTGAAAAAGTCGATGGCACTCCTCCACTCCTGGACAAATTGCTGCAAGCGAATCTCTCGCTCCGGGCTGAACCCCGTATTGTCATAGTCGGCGGCGGCGCAGCGCTGCGCCAGAAACGCCGACTCCTCGGACAGGCTCTGGAGCGAAGGCAAGAGGTCACGGTCGACAAGGCTGGCCGTTTGCGCCGAGATGCCCCTGCGCTGACGATGCAGATGAATGTTTCTTCTCGCTGCCTGAGCGGCCACGGATATCGCCGAATTGCTCGAAGCGCATTGCGCCAGCCCGTTCCACTGCAGCGCGGCAGAAAGACCATCCAACTCCTTGCCCACCACAGTTTTGAAATCTTCGTTGGACCTGGGCTGGTCGTTACAGGCCGACAGGAACACGGCGGACGCCACCATCGTCAGCAAGGTATGCAACTTCATGAAAACTAGCCCTTTGACAGCAACGGTGAAGCAAGAGCCGATTTGCTGAGTTCAAGCACTTTCAAATGGCTCGGGCTGCTGTATTCACCCCTGCAAAAATGTAAGAGACAGCGTCTCGCGCAAAAAACAGGCGCGACCGTACGCCGGCCGCGCCTGCTCAATCAGGCCTCTTCGCCGCGAATCCGGTCGGCGATTTTCTCGGCCATCATGATCACGTTGGGGTTGAGATTGATCAGCGGGATTTCCGGAAAGATCGACGCATCGACGATCCGCAGCCCTTGCAGCCCGTGAACCCGGCCTTCACCATCGACGACCGCGAGCGGGTCGCTGGCCAGGCCCATGCGTGCGGTGGCGCAAGGATGCTGCAAGGTGCCAACGCCCTTGGCCAGCGCTTCGCTGATTTGCGCGTCGCTGTCGCCCACGGAAGGCCCCGGATAGATCTCCTCCACGATCAGGCTCTTGAGCGGTTCGGTCCGCGCCAGTTTGCGGGCGAGGCGGAAGCACTCGACCATGCGTCGCATGTCGTCCTTGTCGCTCAGGTGATTGAACTGGATGACCGGCGCCTCTTTCGGATCGCGGCTCTTGAGCTTCACCGTACCGGTGGACTTGACCTTCATCAGTTCCAGGCCAAGGGAGAACGCCACGCCCGTCTTGCTGATGGCCGGATCGAGCAAGTGCGAAGGAGAAACGGCGATGTCCAGCTCACGTGCCGAACTGGCAAACGATGAGTGCGTCCATACCTGGGCGCCCACGACCGGATGCTCTTTTCCCTTGAGTTCGGGGCGCGCGGCAAAATTCATCCAGTAAAACGCATGGTCCAGCAACTGGGTTCCCACTGGAGCGTCTTTCACCAGGGGGATGTTCATCGCAGCGAGGTCCGCCTTGGGACCCACGCCCGAACGCAACAGGATTGCCGTTGTGCCATAGGAGCCGGCAGAAAGGATGACCTGTTTACCGAACACTTCGCGGCCGTCGGCCAGCAACGCCGCCTGTACCCGGTTGCCCTGGAACCGCAGCTTGTCGATCAAGGCGTCGGAGAGGATGGTCAGGTTGCTCCGCTCGCGCACCTCGCGGCTCAGGTAGGCCATGCCCGTGTTGACCCGTACCCCGTTGACGATATTCATAGGGTTGGGCCCGGCACCGTTGTTGGCGGTCGGATCATTGAAGTCACTGACCTTGGCGTAACCCAGTTTCCAGGAGGATTCGACCATGGCCTTCTGCACCGGGGTGATGTAGTCCATGGTCAGCTGGTGGATCGGGAAAGGCCCGTTACGGCCATGGATCTCGTCACGCCCCGTGTGATAGGTCTCCATTTTGCGGAAGTACGGCAGGACCTCCTCGTAGCTCCAGCCCTTGAGGCCTTTGGCGGTAATGCGCTCGAAATCGTAAGGCAGCGCACGACAGGCAACGGCGCCATTGATCGCGGAACTGCCGCCGATGACCTTGCCTCGCGGGGTGTAGACCGGCTGCTCCTGTTTATCCGGCAGCGCGTAGTAGCCCCACTCGTAACGCGGGTCGGCATTGGCCGCGATGATGTTGCTGCTGTACAGCTCTTCCGGGTATTGCTCCGGGTCGAATGAAGGACCGGCCTCGACCAGCAATACGCTCTTTTTCCCATCCTCGCTCAGGCGCGCGGCCAGCACCGCGCCCGCGGAGCCCCCGCCCAGGATCAGGTAATCGAACGTATTGCCGATGGCCTCTTTGCGCTTGAGGCGGCTGACGGGAGCCACTGCCGGGCTGGCCGAAGCTTGACCGGTAGCGCCTGCGGCGGCTACCGCACCAGCGGCCATGACCACCATCGAACGCTTGATGAAGTCACGACGATCTTCACGCACATTGATATCGGCGGCGGATGGATTGTCGAGGTGCAACTCTTGATTATCGGACATGCCGAAGTCTCCTGTTATTCATTGCAGGCAAGAAAGGGAATGCGGGGATAGAGGTGAATCAGGGGCGATCAATGCTCATGGGGCATAGCCACGATGGCCTTTACCACCTTGCCGCCGATGCCGTCGGCGATGGCTTCATTGATCGACTCGAGCGGGTAGATCCGGCTGATTTTTTCCAGCGGCAGTTGGCCGTTGCGGTAGTACTCCACCAACTGCGGGATGAAGGTGTCCGGGTCGGTGTCGCCCATGACGCTGCCAATGACTTTGCGTCCGCGGAGCAACTTCCAGGCATCGAACTCAACCGTCGATCCCTGCGGCAATACGCCGGTCATCACCAGGGTGCCCATCTCGCGAAGGCTATCGAAGGCGGCAGCAATGACCGGGCGCACACCACTGGACTCAAAGGCATAGTGCACACCCTGGCCATCGGTCAGCTCGCGCAGTTTCGCCGCCACATCGACGCCAGGCTCGGAGAGCACGGTGTGGGTCGCCCCCAGCTCCTTGGCCAGGTCCAGCCGCGCCTGCTTGTTGTCCACCACAATGCGACGTGTGCAACCAATGATCCGCGTCGCCATCAGCCCACTGAGTCCCACGGTGCCTGCACCAAAGATCGCGACGCTGCTGTCGGCGGTGGGCTTGAGCGTATTGAGCACCCCTCCGGCGCCGGTCATCACGCCACAGGCCAATGGCCCCAGGAATTTGAGATCGACCTCCCTGGGCACCTTCACCAGCGAGGTCTGATCAGCCACGGCATAGGTCGCATGCGACGACTGACAGAAAAAGTGACTGTGCACAGCACTCGCCCCATTGTGCAGACAAGCTGTCCCGTCACGGCGCGCGCCGCTGAAGTTGAGTTCCATATGGTGAACACAGAAGGCCGGCTGCCCCTGCTTGCAAGGCTCGCATTGACCGCAGCGGCCAATCGAAAGCACCACATGGTCACCAGGCTGGAAACCCGTGACAGCGGCGCCGACCTTATCGACGATACCGGCGCCCTCATGTCCGAGCACCACCGGAAGCGGAGTAGGCAAGTAACCGTCACGTACATCGAGATCCGTCCGGCAGATGCCGGCGGCGACGATTTTCACTCGCACTTCGCTGTCTCGCGGTTCGTCAAGATCCAGCGTACGAATTGCCAGAGCCTGTTGTTTCTGCTCTGCCACTGCGGCAAGAATTTTCATGGTCTGTTCACTTGTCGACTATCAGGTTATAGGTGATCTGAATAAATACGGCGCTCCATCAGAGCAATCCGTTATTCAATTAAAAATGTTCGGAAAATCTTTTTCCCGTAATATGCAAGGCACTCTGCTATAGCGCAGAAGAGAGTAATCATTCGCCGTACCCCATGCTTGTCCATGGATGTGCTGAAACTTGTCCAGGAGTGATGTCATGGTCCACAAGGTATCTACCGATGGTATTCCCGTCGATCTTCAATTGGAGTTCTGGCGCGAAGCGATCAATGACTACTTCATACGTTTTGATATGAAGCTCAATAGTGAAACGCCCTCTTTCGCTGCCCAGTTCATTCAACATACCGACGGCCCGATTACCTTCTCCGAAGTAGTTTCAGATGGGCATACCGTTGTCCGTAAAGTACCGGGCCAGATGGATGGCAATGACGACTACTACCTGTTATTGATCCAACGCCATGGCACCAGCCAGATCGAGCAGGCCGGCCGTTCGGTTCTGATGCGTCCCGGCGACCTGGTGCTGTGCCACAGTTGCAGCCCTTATTCGATGAATATGCCCCTCGCGTTCCACCATGACGTGCTGATGATTCCCGGCAACATCATGCGTCACGCTTTACGCACGCCAGAACGCTACACGGCGCTGGCCGTGCCCAATCAGAAAGGCGCGGGCCGACTGTTCATGAGCTTTATCGATTCATTGCGCACGACCCTGCCCGAACTGGATGAGCGCAGTGCCTCTTCAGTGGCCAATGCCACGGTTGACCTGCTCTGCGCGGCCCTGCTCGCCACACCGATGGATGAAATACCTCTGAACAGCAGCCTGCAGCAGTACCATCTGCAACGTTTGCGCTTGTACGTTCAAACCCACCTGGCCGACCCGGATCTGAGCGTGGAACGTATCGCCATTGCACTGCAGCTTTCCAAACGCCACCTGCATGCCCTGTTCGACAGCCAGCCGACCACGCTCAATGCCTGGATCTGGAAGGAACGCGTGGACGCTGCACGGCGGGCGCTGGCGGCACCGGCCAATGCCCATCGCTCGATCACCGATATCGCTCACTCCCTTGGGTTCAAGAGCTCTGCGCACTTCAGTCGGCTGTTTCAATCCGCCGTCGGCATGAGTCCCCGCGATTTTCGAAGCATGGCCAGTGGGGAAGGCTGATCGGCGCACGGCATGACCAGGCAGTCCGGCAGCGCCCTGGTCAATCGATCATGCCGTGGTAGCAACTCAGCAGGATTGCCGGTGGCCCAACACTCGAACGAGCCAGCGAATACGCGCGTTTCGGGTATCGCGCGAAAGTGCGGCATCGGGCACGAAGCTGTCGTATCCATGAAACCCACCCGGCCAGACATGCAACTCGCATTCGCCCCCGGCATACCAGATCTGGTTGGCGTAATTCACCGCCTCGTCGCGAAAAGTCTCGGCCGACCCGACATCGATCAATGTCGGCGGCAAGCGCGATAAATCGGTCGCACGAGCGGGTGCCGCATAAGCAGAGACATTGGCCGTACCCCGTGACGTGCCCAGCAGGGCCGTCCAACCGGTGTTGTTGGAAACTCGATCCCAAACACCGCGTCCCTCCATCTGAAATGCCGAAATGCTGTCATTACGATCATCCAGCATCGGATACATGAGGAGTTGCGCGGCAATCGCCGGACCACCGTGGTCCCGTGCCAGCAGACAAGTAGCTGCCGCCAGCCCCCCGCCCGCACTGGCACCTGTGACGACAATGCGGCATGGATCACTGCCCAGTTCCCGGGCCCGTTCGCTGACCCATGCCAAGCCCGCGTAGCAATCTGAAACGGGGCCGGGATGGGGCGTCTCGGGCGCCAGGCGATATTCGACGGAGACCAGCGGTGCACCGAATCGAGCGGCCATTTCCAGCGCTGCCTCGATGCCATTGCGGTTGTCGCCGCTGATCGTGCCACCGCCATGGATGTAATAAAACAGCGGTGCATCGACGGTCTGCTCCACCGGCAGGCACAACAAGAGCGAAATATCCGGCGCACCAACCAACCCCTTGATCTTGCGCTCCTCCACCCGATACAAGCCGTCGCGGGTCAAATCCAGAGTACTCGGGGTCAGGTTGTATTTTCGGCCCCGCTCGATACTGCTCAAGCTATCGAATACAGGGATTTGAGGCGTGATGGCTTTCAGGGCGACAGCAAGTTCCGGGTCGAACGGTGGCGGTGTGTGGATCTGTCCACATGATGGTTTCTCAGTTTTCATAAATTACTTGTCTCGTCACCCAACTAGGTTTTTAACAGTGGCTACCAAGTGAATAATAAAGATTACCCATTCGATCTTGCTTGACTGTAAAAGAACGAGGTATTGCCTGAGCGTGCACTGCAACTCGTTCATCGACATACCCGAACGAACAAATAACCATTTGATTGCTTATTGCATCCAACAATCTGTATTCAATGCTCTTGAGTTACTGCTCATTGAACGTATCCAAAGTCATCTAACGTCGCCTTCTCTTCGCCTCTAATCCACTTCTCCCCCATCCCTGACTTCCTTCAATCAACCGAATACGTGGACAAGTTCTCCGTCACTGGAGCAGGAAGTGATAACTGCAAGTCCCAGGCATGCATCAGCACAGCCTCGCTGCACAGGGGGAGAACTTGCACGCAAAGCCTTTGCTTGTATCCGGGGAATTAGCAGCCTTTTGCCGGCAGCCCAACGCCCTGACAGCCCCGCCCGATCAATCTGCAAGCAGTGGATTTGTCCTAACACCATTCAGAAACATCTTATTTATCCCCCCAGAACAAACCCGCATGCTTTGCCCCCCGCAAACCTGCCTGGCACCTGGGCGCAACGCGGTTGCCCAACCCTGAGCCAGGCCTTGCCGACTCAAGCCAGCCCTGGACGCCGTCGCGCTCTCCCCGCGTCGCGCCACTCACCAGAGGACCCCAGCCGCCATGACCTTTACCCTCAACGGCCGCCCGCTTTCACTGGACCCGCTGCCCGCGGACACGCCCCTGCTGTACGCCCTGCGCAACGACTTCGCCCTCAACGGCCCCAAATACGGCTGCGGCCTGGGGCAATGCGGGGCCTGTACGGTGCTGGTGGATGGCGTTGCCGCCCGCTCCTGCACGCTGCCGCTGTCCAGTGTGCAGGGCAAGCAGGTGACCACCCTGGAAGGGCTGGTCGAAGAAGACCGACCGCACCCGGTGCAGCAGGCGTTCATCGATGAGCAGGCGGCGCAATGCGGCTATTGCAGCAACGGCATGATCATGACCCTGGTGGCGCTGTTCGAACGCGAGCCCGAGGCCGACGAGCAACGGATCAAGAACGAGCTGGCCTATAACCTGTGCCGCTGCGGCGCGCATTTCGAGATCCTGCGGGCCGCGGCCCACGCCCGCCAGTTGCTGGCGCAACGGAGGTCGGCATGAACGCGTTGCCGCTGACCCGTCGCCGCCTGCTGCAAGCCGGTGGCCTGATCATGATCAGCACGCTGCTGCCCAAGCCGCTGCAGGCCCTGGCCGATAGCCAGACCCCGACCGCTTTGCCCGCCGACCCGACACCCGAGCATGTCGACAGCTTTATCGCCCTGGGCGCCGACGGTGGGGTGACGGCCTTCTGCGGCCACGTCGACCTCGGCACCGGGGTGCGCACGGCGCTGGCGCAACTGGTCGCCGACGAGCTGGATGTCGATTTCGAGCAGGTGCGGATGATCCTCGGCGACACCGCCCGCACCCCGGACCAGGGGCCGACCATCGCCAGCGCGACGATCCAGGTCAGCGCCCTGCCCCTGCGCCAGGCCGCGGCCCAGTTGCGCCGCCTGCTGCTGGAGGGCGCGGCGGAAATCCTTGACCGGCCTATTGCCGAGTTGTGCGTGGAGCGCGGGCAGATCTATCGCCATGACCAGCCCCAGCGGCGCCTGAGCTACGCTGAGCTGGCCCGCGGGCAAGACCTGCACCTGCCCCTGGACAGCCGCACGCCGCTCAAGGCGCTCGGCGCCGGCCGGTATGTCGGCCAGTCCACGCCACGGGTGGACATCCCGGCCAAGGTCAGCGGCCAGCTCACCTATGTCCACGACCTGCGCCTGGACGGCATGCTCCACGGCCGCGTGGTGCGTCCGCCCTACACCGGCGCCGACGCCAGCGCGCCCCTGGGCCATGCCCTGGTCTCGGTGGACGCGGCGTCCATCGCCCACCTGCCGGGCATCGTCAAGCTGGTGGTGATCCGCGACTTCGTCGGCATAGTCGCCAAGCGCGAAGAGCAAGCCATCGACGCCATGCGCCAGCTCAAGGTGCATTGGCAGCCCTGGGCCGGGCTGCCGGACCTGCGGCTCAAGTCCCTGCACAAGACCCTGATGGCCCACCCCAAGCAAGACCGCGTGCTGCAGGACGATCCCGGTTTCGACAGTGCCCTGGGCACGCTCAACACCCGGCTCGATGCCGACTATGTCTGGCCTTTTCACCTGCACGCCTCCATCGGCCCGTCCTGCGCGGTGGCGAGGGTCGACGCCGAGCGCGCCGAGATCTGGACCGGCAGCCAGAACCCCCACGACCTGCGCAAGGACCTCGCCCTGCTGCTGGGGCGCGCGCCGCAGCAGGTGCTGGTCAATCGCCTGGAGGCCTCGGGCTGCTACGGGCGCAACGGCGCCGATGACGTGGCCGCCGATGCCGCCCTGTTGTCCCGCGCGGTCGGGCGGCCGGTGCGGGTCCAGCTGATGCGCGAACAGGAAGCCGGCTGGGAACCCAAGGGCACCGCGCAGTTGATCCGCGTTCGCGGTGGCCTCAACGGCAAGCGCGAAGTGGCGGCCTACGAACTGCGCACCTGCTATCCGTCGAACAACGCCCGCACCCTGGCGCTGCTGCTCACCGGCACCGTGGCCAACCGCCCCGAGATCCAGCAGATGGGCGACCGCACCGCGATCCCGCAATACCGCTACCCGAAGATGCGCGTCATCTGCCAGGACGCCGCCCCGATCGTCCGCGCCTCCTGGCTGCGCGGGGTCTCGGCCTTGCCCAACGTGTTCGCCCACGAATCCTGGATCGACGAACTGGCCTATATCGCCCAGCAGGACCCCATCGCCTTCCGCCTGCGCTACCTCGACGACCCGCGCGCCCTGGCGCTGATCGAGGCACTGAAACAGCAGGCCAACTGGCAGCACGGCCCTGCCTACGACAGCCCACCTCCCGCCGGGCAGGAGTGGGTCAAGGGCCGCGGCTTTGCCTATGCGCGGTATTTCCACAGCAAGTTCCCCGGCTTCGGCGCCGCGTGGGCCGCGTGGGTCTGCGACCTGAGCGTCAACCGCCGCACCGGGCAGATCCGCCTGGACAAGATCTTCGTCGCCCACGACTGCGGGCGCATGGTCAACCCGGCCGGGGTGCGGCATCAGGTGCATGGCAACGTCGTGCAGTCCTGCAGCCGGGTGCTCAAGGAATTCGTCGGCTTCGACCGTTCCGGCAGCACCTCCCTGGAATGGGGCGGCTACCCGATCCTGCGTTTCGACGAGCTGCCGGAGGTCGATGTGCAGTTGCTGGACCGCCCGGAAGAGCCGTCCATGGGCGCCGGCGAGTCGGCCTCGGTGCCCAGCGCCGCGGCCATCGCCAACGCGATTTTCGATGCGCTCGGCGTGCGCCTGCGCCAAGTGCCCTTCACCCCGGAGCGGCTGCTGCAAGCCCTGCAAGCGCAAGCTTGCGACCACCGCCAGGAGCGTCACCCATGAGCCGCCTCAAGACCATCGCCGGCGCGAGCCTGATCGCCCTGAGCCTGGCCGTCACTGCCGGCGTCTGGCTCAGCTGGCAGCCGGCGATCCCGGCGCTGGACAACCACGACACGCAGTACTTCAGCCACGCGCAGATCGCCAAGGGCGAGCAACTGGCGGCGCTGGGCGACTGCGCGGTCTGCCACACCGCGCCGGGCGGGGTACGCAATGCCGGTGGGCTGGCCATGACCATCCCGTTCGGCACCCTGTACAGCAGCAACATCACCCCCGACCCGGACACCGGTATCGGCAACTGGTCCTATCCGGCCTTCGAGCGCGCGATGCGCCACGGCATCGACCGCAACGGCCGCTACCTGTACCCGGCCTTTCCCTACACCGCCTTTACCCGCACCCGCGACGAAGACCTCAAGGCGCTCTACGCCTACCTGATGAGCCAGCCCGCAGTCCGGCACCAGCCGCCGCAAACCGCGCTGCATTTCCCCTTCAATATCCGCCCGGGCATCCTCTTGTGGAACTGGCTCTACCTGAAACCCGGCGCCTACGCCGACAACCCCGAACGCAGCGCCCAGTGGAACCGCGGCGCCTACCTGAGCGAAGGCCTGGGCCATTGCAGCGCGTGCCACTCGCCCCGCGACCTGCTGTTCGGCGAGCGCGGCGGTAGCCGCCACCTGAGCGGCGGCGTCGCCGAAGACTGGAGCGCCCACGCCCTGGCTGGCGGTAACGCGCCGCTGGCCTGGACCGAGGACGACCTGCTGGACTTCCTGCGCCGCGGCTACAGCCCGCGCCACGGCGTCGCCGCCGGGCCCATGGCGCCAGTGATCCACCAGGGCCTGGGGCAACTGCCGGACGCCGACCTGCAGGCCATCGCCCACTACCTGTCCAGCCTGCAGCCCGCCAGTGCCGAACAACCCAGCGCCGTCGCCCTGAACCGAGAGGCCGAACAACGCACCGAACCCCTGGCCTCCCCCGGCGCCCGCCTGTTCTCCGGCGCCTGCATGGCCTGCCACGCCCAGGAAAAAGGCCCGGCCCTGACCGGCGTGCGGCCCTCCCTGGCCCTCAACAGCAACCTCTACGCCGCCAGCCCCGACAACCTCATCCGCGTGATACTCGAAGGCATCGCCCAACCGGCCAGCCCGGAACTGGGCTACATGCCGGCGTTCCGCCACAGCCTCAATGACCAGCAGATCGCCGACCTGCTGACCTTCCTGCGCCAGGACCTGGCGGGCCAGGCGCCGTGGAAGGCACTGAAACAAAGGGTAGGCGAGATACGCGCGACCCTGCCTGCCGGCTGAGCCGTTACTCCCCGCCATGAAAAAGCCCCGCCTGAGCGGGGCTTTCATCATTGCCGCATGCAGTTCGACAAACCGAGGCATCACACCTTGAAGCCCGGCAAGCCATTCGCAGCTCGCCACGCCTTCACAACTCGCGTGATGTCTTCAGCTGTTCCCTTTGAACCGTCCTCTGGGTAGTAAATCAAATCGGTGCCGTCTGGATGACCGGTAATCTCGCAGAACTCCTCTAGAAGATCGTCAAGCACATCGTCGGTTGCGGTCTTGTTAGCGGCTAGCAGTTCTTTCAGATAGTTGACAAATTCGCCTTCGGTAAAATCTGTGATCTTGTTGTTCATTGATAAGCGTCATCCTTTTCGGTGAATGTCGATGTGATGTTTCGGTGTAACGACGCTCAGGTTGTCGACATCATAGAGGCTTCCACCCTGGGCAATATGATCAAGGTGGTGCAGTTCAAATGATCCGCGCTTCCCGGCCCTGTCCCTGTAACGTGCCTTTGGAGCATTGCCCCCTCGCATCCGGTCGCTATTGTTGTCTGTGAACTGCCCTGCAAACTCAGGACAATTGGCAATCGCTTTCCACAGGGCTCGCCTGAAGCTATTGAAGCTGCCGAAACTTTTTCCGCGTAGTTGCGTGGCAATCACTGCAGGTATAGGTACCCCCAACCCAATACCGGCCCCGGCAAGCCAAATACCCATGACATTTTTACCCTCGCCAGTCACCACGCCCGGATTGAATCGGACACTCATCACAATATAGAGCGGCCGTACTCCCGAGCCAGGTGGGAACACCAGAATGAAGTCCTGGTACTGCGGCGGATAGAGCGGATTGACGATGAGGTTATCCGCCTGCTCGGTCGGCGGATAAATCCAGATGGGGGGCGCTTGCGGTGCGGCTTCCAACGGCGGGATACCCGAGGTGCTGGAGGGGTCGACCGCTGGCGTCCAGATCAGGGTGATGCCATCGCCAAGGTCGGCCACCTGCTGCTGGTCCCGAAGCTGAAACCGGACCACCGGGATCATTTCCCAATCGCGGCGCTTCTCGGTGTTATACCCATAGCCCTTGAGCGTGCCATCGACTTGCTCTTCGATATGCAGGCGAACCCGGCTGCGGCCTGCTTTGAGCGACTTGAGCTGTTCCTCCGTATACAGGGCGCTATCACCCAGGCTCGACGGTGCGAGCATGGCGATAACACCGAGCAGTCCTCCCGCCACCGCACCAGAAGCCAAGGCACCGCTGGTGCCACCCACAGCCGTGCCACAAAGCCCACCGCACACCCCACCCGCAGGCACCAGCGCATTGGCGCCAAGCATCAGTCCACCTAGCGCCGCAGGCACATTTCCACTGATCCTTCCAAGCCTGAGGTTTCCCGCCGCATCGGTTTCACGTCCCCCCAACAACGCCAACTCGCCGTACTCCTTGACGGCCTCCGTGGGGATGAAAGAACAGGCGTAGTTGATCACCCCATCAGCCAGCTTGCAGGGCTTGGTAAAGGTGCATCCCACCGTCGATGGTTGCGTTTCCACTTTCGCCGGCAGGTCCTGGTACTCAGCCCAGCGCCGGGCCCCCAGATCGACCGGTTCGATACCCTTGTTGCGATAGCCCTTCGGGCTATTGGCGATGTAGCCACTCATCCATGTTGCTCCCCATTCCCCCAAGAAAACCTCGCACCGGTCATTCCGGGTGCGAGGCGTCCTAACTTGGCGAATCGGGTGGTGCCTGGAAACGTGGAGAACTCTGAGATTGACGTGGACCGGTCTGAATGACCCGTAGTCCGGATTCCGGTCAGGGCTTGCGAACCAGCAGCAGTGATGGCACCCGCTGCTTATTGGCCAACAGGCGCCACTCCCCCGTTACTTATGAAACGTCTGCCCCAACGCTTCCAGGCGGATCGCGATCGGCGGCAGGCGCTGGCTGCTCAGGGCCAGGCTGCCCATGTCGTCCGCGGTGTTCTGGGCGATGGCCTGGACCGAGTGCAGGCGCTCGACGATGTCGAGGCTGGCGCTGGACTGTTCGCGGGTGGTGCTGACGATGCGGCCGTTGAGCTGGTCGATGTGGGCGATATCGGCACCCGCCGCCTGGAACATGGCGGACGCCTGGCGGCTGTCCTCGACGCAGCGCTGGGCGCCTTCGCGGCTGTCGTGCATGGCTTCGGCGGCCTCACGGCTGCCCTGTTGCAGGGCTTCGATGATGGTGCGGATTTCTTGGGTCGACAGCGCGGTGCGCTGGGCCAGGTTGCGCACCTCGTCTGCGACCACGGCGAAGCCACGCCCCTGCTCGCCGGCACGGGCGGCCTCGATGGCGGCGTTGAGCGCCAGCAGGTTGGTCTGGGCGGCGATGCTGCCGATCACTTCCAGCACGTTGCCAATCTGCTCCGCCTGCCCCGCCAGGCGCTGCACGGTTTCGTCGGTGCCGTTGATCCGCGAGGCCAACTGGGTGATTTCCGCCTGGGCCCGGTCGACGCTCTGCTGGCCGCGGTTGATCTGCGCACTGGCCTGCCCGGCACGCTCGACCGCCTGTTCGACGTGCTGGGCGATGTCGCCCATGGCATCGCCCATGCGTTGCATGGAGCCGGTCATCTGGGTGATTTCCGTGAGCTGGTGCTGGGCGCCCTGTTCCAGGCTCTGACTGGTCTTCGCCAGGTCCTGGCCCAGTTCGCGCAAGCCATGGGTGTCGCGCACCACGCCATCGACCAGCGCGGTGATCTGCCCCATGAAGCGATCGAAGCGCTGGGCCAGCGGCACATGCGCCTGGCGTTCATCCTGGCCGGCCTCGACGGTCAGCTCGGAGGCGGCGGCGAGCATCTTGTCCAGCATGTCCTGGCTCTCTACCGCGTCGGCGTGGCTGTGCAGCGCCAGGTACAGCAGGATCACCGTCTCCACCACCACATAGAGCGCGTGCACCGCCACCATGCCGAAGCCGCCATGATGGGCCATCACATAGACCGGGAACCCCTGGTGCTGCAGCACATGGAACACCACGTGATGCAGGGCGATGGTCACCGCCGCCAGCAGGATCGGCAACCAGTCGCGGTAGAAGGTCAGCACCGCCAGCAGCACGAAGATGCCGAAGTGCGTTTCGATCAGGCCCCTGGCCTGGTTGATGTGTAGCGCGGCCAGCAGCATGAAGCCGATGGCGATGCCGCAGCGCATCAGGCGTGTACCGCTGATGACGCGGTACAGCAGGCTAAGGACCAGGGTCGTGCCACCGCCCACCAGCAGCGCCTGGGTGAAGGTGTCGTGCCAGAACGCCAGGCCCAGCGCAACGACGAACATCAACCAGATCAGGCCCATCATGATGCGGTCGGCTTTGCGGTAGTGCTCGAGAAAACGCGGTGGGAAAGCCATGCACTCTTACTCCATGTACGTGAGCGGGAAGAAACGGCAGAGGGCGACGCGGAATGAGGACTGCGGCGAGCGGCTCAGTCAGCAACGATAGTGGCAAATAGCCAAGTTCGCCTTGGCGCTATCGACAGGGCTCGGGTTTTCTTGACGCCCCACGGCGGGGAGTCGGGCTACGGAGGGGCAAAGTCGGGAGATTGGCAGGAATGCCATGGAGTATGGAACCACGGTGGCAGCGCGAAGCCGACCGCCGACACGCCGCCCGGCAAGGCGACGCGCGGCGGTCCGCAAGGGCTCAGAAGGTCACGCTGGCACTCAACCGCGCCGTGCGCGGCTCGCCGACGTTGACCTGCAACTGGCTGCCGGTGGACGACGGGTAGTACTGCTTGTCGAACAGGTTGTCGACGTTGAATTGCAGGCTGGTTTTATAGCCGAACAGCGGCGATTCCCAGCGCACGAAGGCGTCGGCCACGGTGTAGCTGCTGAGCCAGAAATCGTTGGCGTTGTTGGCCGCGCGCTCGCCGACATAACGCGCCCCGCCGCCGGCATGCCAGGCGCCAAACTCCGCGGGGACGTTCAGGTGATGGCTGAGGTACAGGCTGGCGGTGTGCTTCGGCGCGTTGGCCAGGCGATGGCCTTCGTTGCTCGGGTCGTCGAGGATTTCCGTGTGGTTGTAGGCGTAGGTGCCGATCAGGTCCCAGCGTTCGGCGATGCGCCCGGTGACGTCCAGTTCCACGCCCTGGGAACCGACCTTGCCGGCGGCTTCCGAGAGGCTCACGCCGTTGACCGTGGTGGTGGTCACCACGTTCTTCTTCTCGATGTCGTACAGCGCCAGGTTGATGTTCAGCCCCGGCAGCGGATCGTACTTGGCGCCGACCTCGTAGCTGCGGCCCTCCTCCGGATCGAAGGTCTTGCCTGTGTCGTCGACATCGGTGTTGGGCTTGAACGAGCGGCTGTAGTTGCCGTACAGCGACAGGCCGTCGGTGGCCTGGAACACCAGGCCGAGGAACGGCACGAAGGTGTCGCCGTTGCTGTCGCGGTTGACCGTGTAGCTCCTGCCCAGGCCCTGGTCGCTGTACTGGTCGTAATGCTGCTGGCGGCCGCCGAAGACCAGGATCCACTGGTCGTCCAAGTGCCAGTTGTCCTTGAAGTACACCGAGCTCGAGGTCAGCTGGTTGCGCAGGTTGCTTTGCGTGGCGCTGACCAGGCTCGGCTCGGCCAGCTTGCCGTAGACCGGGTCGGTGATGTTGAAGCCGCCCTGGGCGGTGTTGCGGTAGGTCTTGCCGCGGTACTGGTCGGAGTGCTCGCTGTCGACGCCCACCAGCAGGTCATGGCGCTGGCCGAACAGCTCCTGCTGGCCGATGAAGTCCCAGCTGGCGTAGCGGGTTTCGTCGTCGTAGTGGGCGCCGTTGGCGGCGCGGCGCAGGATATTGCCGGTCAGGCTGTTGGGCTGGGCGATCGACAGGCTGTAGCGGTCGTTGTTCCAGCCGTAGGTGACGCGGGTTTTCCAGGCATCGCTCAATTGATACTCGAAGCGCGCGCTGGCCACTTCGCGGATGCCGGTGCTTTTCGCCCAGCGTTCGTCCAGGCGCTTGTCGTAGTCGATGTCCGCCGGGTGGCCGTTGGTGAACACCGTGCCGCGGTCGAAGGGGCTGGAATAGTCGTTGTATTCGTAGTTCAGGGTCAGGCTGGCGCGCTCGCCGGTCCAGGTCAGCGACGGCGCCACCAGGGTGTGCTCGTTGACCCCGTAGTTGCGCCAGTAGTCTTCATGGCCCCGCTCGGCGACCAGGCGGTAGGCCAGGCCGGTATCGCCCAGCGGCCCGGTGGTGTCCAGGGCCATGCTGCCGCCGCCTTCGCTGTAGGCCGAGCCGCTGAGCGTGGTGCTCCGGGTGTATTGCGGCTGCTTGCTGATGATGTTGATCAGGCCGCCGGGCTCCAGCGCGCCGTAGAGCATCGAGGCCGGGCCCTTGAGCACTTCCACCCGCTCGGTGGTGGCGCTGAAGTTGCGCCCCAGGTTGGAGCGCACGCCGTCGCGCAGGACCGAGCCGTCGTCGTTGGTGCCGAAACCGCGCTTGATCAGCGAGTCCCGCGAGCCGCCCAGGGTGTTGCCCTGGGTCACGCCGCTGACGAACTTCATGGCGTCCTGCAGCGAATGCACCTGGTAATCGGCCAGGGTCTGCGGGGTCACCACATTGATCGATTGCGCCTCCTCCTTGATCGGCACGTCGCTCTTGCTCGCGGTGCTGGCTTGCGAGGTGGTGTAGCCCGTGTCCTGGCCGAGGCGGTCGGCCTGGATGTCGGTGGCCGGCAATTCCACTGTGTCCTGGGCCCACAACGGGCTGGCGACCAGGCAGCAGGACAACGGCGGCAACAGGTGTTTGAGCAGGGTCTTACGACGGGCACGCGCACAGGATGGCTTCAAGATGGGCACTCGAGGGAGGGGGATATTAATGACAATGATTATCATTGTAATGAGCGCATGATTCTCAGTAAATCCCCGCTGCCGCGCCTGCCGGGAATTTTTTGCGCCCGCCCTGGCGCCGATTGCCGGCAGCCTGGCGCGATCCGAATGCCGGCCGGTGCCGCCGACTCCCTATACTCGACCGTGCACATTCACTCCCCGCCCTTCTCCGCCAGGCGACAGACCTTCGATGACCCGCAACCAGGCTTTTCCCCTAGACGCCGGCTGGCGCCTGATCCTCAAGGACCTGGGCGTACAGCCCGCCCGCGTGCTGCGCCGTGCCGGCCTGCCGGAAGACCTGCTGTCCCGCCCCGGGCAGAGCCTGGCCACGTCAGACTATCTGCGCTTCTGGCAGAGCCTGGAGGACGAAGCCGCCGACCCGCTGTTCGCGCTGCGGATCGTCGAATCGATCACGGCGGAATCCTTCGACCCGCCGATCTTCGCCGCGCTGTGCAGTGCCAACCTGATGCAGGCCGTGCAACGCCTGGCCAAGTACAAACAGTTGGTGGCACCGATGAGCCTGGAGATCGCGGTCGCCGGCAATGGCGACCTGAGCCTGACGCCCCGCTGGCTGCAAGCGCCAAGCGGCGTGCCCGGGTCGTTGCAGGCCGCGGAGATCGCGCTGTTTGTCCGGCTGGTGCGCCTGGCGACCCGCGAACCGGTGAACGCCATCGGCGCGACGCTGCCGGTGCTCCCCGCCGCCGCCCTTGCCCGGCCCTATGAAAACTTCTTCGGCGTGCCCGTGCGGCAAGGGCCGAACCCGAGCGTCAGCTTCGCCGCGGCGGATGCGCTGCGCCCCTTCCTGACCCTCAATGAAGGTATGTGGCGGGTCTTCGAGCCCGACCTGCGCCGGCGCCTGAGCGAACTCGACGCCACCGCGACCACCGCCGAACGAGTCCGCGCGCTGCTGCTGGAATTGCTGCCGAGCAATGCCGCCAGCATCGAGGGCGTCGCCGCCCGCCTGGGCATGAGCAAGCGCACGCTGCAACGGCGCCTGGAGGAAGAAGGCGCGCCCTTTCGCGCGCTGGTCAACGGCACCCGGGAAAGCCTGGCCCGCCACTACCTGGAAAACACTGCGCTGTCCGGCGGCGAAATCGCCTTTCTGCTGGGCTTCGAAGACCCCAACTCGTTCTACCGCGCCTTCCTCGACTGGACCGGCCAGACTCCCGAGCGCCTGCGTCACGCCCAACGCCTGAACTGAAGCTGGCGCCGGCAGCCCATCGCTCGCCCTGGCGCCGTTTGCAAGCGCAATGGCGCCCATCGCCAGGGTGCTGGCGCGCTCATCCCCCTAAAGTCGCCCTGCAGACGGCGGCCGCCACGGCCCGCCGATCACTTCTCGAGCAAAGGATCGACCACCATGAGTTGCAAAGTTGCCCTGGTCACAGGCGCCTCCTCCGGCATTGGCGAAGCCACGGCCCTCACCCTGAAAAAACTCGGCTATACGGTGTATGCCGCCGCCCGCCGGACCGAGCGCATGCGCCACCTGCTCGCCGCCGGCATCCAGGTACTGCCCCTGGACGTGACCGACGAGGCCTCGATGCAGGCCTGCGTGCAGGACATTCTCGAGCGTTCGGGGCGCCTCGATGTGCTAGTCAACAACGCCGGCTACGGCTCCTACGGCGCGGTGGAGGATGTGCCGAGCGCGGAAGCCCGGGCCCAGTTCGAGGTCAATGTGTTCGGCGCCACGCGGCTGATCCAGTTGGTGCTGCCGCAGATGCGCGCGCAGCGCTCGGGAACCATCGTCAATGTCACCTCGATGGGCGGCAAGATATACACGCCGCTGGGCGCCTGGTACCACGGCACCAAGTTCGCCCTGGAGGCCATCAGCGATTGCCTGCGCCTGGAGGTCCAGCCTTTCGGCATCGATGTTGTGGTGATCGAGCCGGGCGGCATCAAGACCGAATGGGCCGGTATTGCCGCCGAAAAGCTGCTCGCCACCTCCATCAGCGGGCCCTATGCCCACCAGGCCCGGGCCATCGTCCAGACCATGGTCGATGAGAGCAGCCGCAAGTGGTATTCCCCGCCACAACTGATTGCCGACACCATCGCCAAGGCAGTAACGGCCCGGCGCCCCAAGACCCGCTATGCCGTCGGCTTCGCGGCCAGGCCGCTGCTGTTGCTGCGCCGGCTGTTGTCGGACCGCGGCTTCGACCGCCTCATGCGCCTGGCCACCGGGATCTCCCGCCAGCCCCGCTGAGCCGGTCTTTCACCGCGCCACGCCCTGGGTCAAGTGCTCGATCAGGGCCCGCGCCGCCGCCGACAGCTGGCGGTGCGGCGGGTAGATCAGCGAAAACGCTCGCGAACGGCCGCCTGCCTCCGGCAGCAGCGCCACCAGGCGGCCGCTGGCAATCCGTTCGCGGACGATAAATTCGTAGGTCTGGCAGATGCCCATGCCGTGCTCGGCGAGGGACACGATGCCCAGCACATCGTCGGCGACCTGGACAGTGGCCCGAGGTGTCCACTCCAGATCCCGCCCCTGCTCGCGCAACAGCCAGGACCCGACCCGGCCGCTGCTGGGCATGACGAACGGCAGGCAGGCATGGGCCGCCAGGTCCTCCAGGCAGCGGGGCGTGCCGGCGCGTTGCAGGTAATCGGGGGCCGCCACCAGGCACAGCGGCGCGTCCTCCAGCTTGCGCCCGACCAGGCCGCTGTCGGGCAGTGGCCCGAGGCGGATCGCCAGGTCGTAGCCTTCGGCCACCAGGTCGACATTGCGGTTGCTGATGCTCAGTTCGATGCGCACCTGCGGATACTGCCGGCCGAAGCTGGCGAGCAGCGGCGGCAGGCGGTAGTGCCCGTAGGTGGTGGGCACGCTCAGGCGCACCCGCCCGTTCAGTTCGCCCTCCTGGCCCTGGATGCGGCGCTCCGCGCTATCGATCAGCTCGAACGCCGTGCGCGATTGCTCCAGGTACAGCAGCCCGGCCTCGGTCAGGCTCAGGCGGCGGGTGGTACGGCGCAGCAACTGCACGCCCAGGCGCGCTTCCAGCCGGGAAATCGCTCGGCTGACCACCGACGCGGTGGTGCCCAAGGCCACCGCGCCAGCGCTCAACGAACCCTTTTCCACCACGCTGACGAACACTTCGACATCCGCCAGATAATCGAACCGGCGACTCATCTTGACCCCCAGCGAACAAGTGATTTCCAGCGGCGCGAGTTTATCGCCCCCAAAGGCATGAATACAGTGGGCGCCTCGTCGGCCACCGCCGGCTTCCCGACCTCCTACCCTGGAACCCCACATGCGCGCCCTCAGCCCCTTCGCCCTAGCCCTGACCCTCACCGCCGCCACCTTCAACGCCCAGGCCGCAAATGTTCTGGTGGTGCTTTCGGACTCCGATCACCTGGACCTCAAGGACGGCCGGGTGTTTTCCACCGGCTTCTACCTCAACGAACTGATGCAGCCGGTCAAGCAGTTGCTCGACGCCGGCCATTCGGTGACCTTCGCCACCCCGCAGGGCAAGGCGCCGACCCTGGACCGCTCTTCCAGCGACAAGCTGTACTTCAACAACGATGTCGCGGCCTTGCAGGCGCACCAGGCACTGCTCGATCAATTGAAAATCACCGTCCCCGGCGAGTCGCCGGTGATCAGCCTGGCGCGGGTCGAGCAGATCGGCTACGCGCATTTCGATGCCCTGTACGTACCCGGCGGCCACGCGCCGATGCAGGACCTGCTGCACAGCCCGGAGCTGGGCCGGCTGCTGAGCAACTTCCACCAGAACGCCAAGACCACCGCCCTGGTCTGCCACGGGCCCATTGCCTTGCTGTCGACCCTGCCCCAGGCGCAGGACTTCACTCGGCAACTGGCCAGCGGCGGCAAGGCCAGCGCCCCGGGCTGGATCTACGCCGGCTACCGGTTCACGGTGATCAGCAATCAGGAAGAGGAATTGGCCAAGGGTCTGCTGGGCGGCGGCAGCATGCGCTTCTATCCGCAAACCGCCCTGGAACAGGCCGGCGGCCTGTACCGCAGCAACCGCTCGCCCTGGAGCGAAAACGTGGTGATCGACCGGGAACTGGTGACCGGGCAGAACCCCGGCTCGGCCCAGGGCGTGGCCAAGGTGTTGCTGGAACGCTTGCAGGAACGCGCCGGTAACGGCGCATAAAGAACCTCGCCATGCCCGCCGCCCGGGGCAGCGCTCAGTGCAGCCTCAGGCGTTCGTCGACCAGGGCCCGGGCGTGGCGGGTCAGTTGGTCCAGATGGCGGTCGCGCTGCTTCTCGGCATCGAGCATCGCCCGCTTGCCATGCTTTTGCAGCAGGTAGCTATGGATCTGCCGCACTTCCAGCGAGCGATAGACCGCTGCCACGTCCAGCAGGCCCATCAGGCCGTCGCTGGGCTGCTCGCAGGTGCTCATCAGTACCTGCGGGCCGCGCACGCCCAGCACCTGGAAACCCAAGGCCTCGAACCAGGGCACCTTGCCCGCCGCGCATGCCAGTTCCACCTGCGGGTAACGCTCGCGCACCTGCGCCAGCAGCGCCCGGGCGATCCCGCGGCGGCGGTGGCTGGCGCGCACCGCCATATAGGCCACGCCACAGGCCTGGGCATCGTCCTTGACCGGCAGGTAGAGCACAAAGCCCAGCACCTGCTCCGGGTCGTCCTCGTCGAAGGCCACCAGCAGCTCCACGGCGATGCCCTTGGCACCGTTCAGCGCCTCCAGGTACAGGTGCACTTCGTAGCCGACGGCGTACTGGTAGATGTTGTACAGCAGGTTGCTCGGCGGCAGCGCCACCGCGCTGATATCGCTCAGGTAGTCGACCACCATCTGCAGGATCTGGCTGTTGACGGCCTCCGGGCACGGGGTCTGGAAGTGGCTGAGGATGGGCATTGCGCGCTGGGCTCCGAGAATTGAGGCTCGCCGGTGACGGCTGGCCGCGCATGATAACGCAGTCCCCGCAGGAGCGAGCCTGCTCGCGATAGCGCGCGTCCCGCCACATCGGTCGAGGGGCCCGCCCGCAGAAAAAACCCTTGCGCCAGGCGGGGCGAAATCACGCATCATGGGCGCCATTCGCCCAAGGGAGAGCTACATGCGCCGCACATCCTCCATTCTGCCGCTGGCCGCACTGTCACTGGCCATGGCCTTCGCCAGCGCCGCCGCGGCGAGCGACGAAACGCAACTGGTGGCCTCGATCAACAGCTACCGCAGCCAGGTCCAGCGCTGCGCCGGCCAGGTGTCGCAGGAACTGCCGCCGCTGGCCGCCGACCCGCGCCTGGTGCTGCCCGCCAACAGCATCGGCAACCTGCAACAGGCCCTGGCCAGCAGCGCCTACCCGATGGTCAACGTGCAGGCCATCAGCCTCTCCGGCCCGCGCGATGCGCAGGCGGCGATGCAGGCGGTGCAGGAGAGTTTCTGCCAGGTGGTGCTGGACCCGCAGTTCGTCGACATCGGCGTCAGCCGCACGGGCCAGGACTGGCGCATCGTCCTCGCCCGGCCGCTGTTGACCGCGCGCCTCGGCGACTGGCAGGCCGAAGGCCAGAAACTCCTGGAAAGCCTCAACAGCGCCCGCGCCCAAGCCCGCCAGTGCGGCGCCCAGGCCTACGCCGCGACCACGCCGCTGGCCTGGAACGCCACCCTGGCGGAGGCGGCCCTGGCCCATACTCGCGACATGGCCAACCACAACTTCTTCGATCACAAGGACCGTGACGGCCGCACCCCGGGCGACCGCGCCGAGCTGGCCGGATACGCCGGCCAGCAGATCGGCGAGAACATCGCCGCCGGCCAGGACAGCGTGCGCAAGGTGGTCGACGGCTGGCTGGCCAGCCCCGGGCACTGCGCCAACCTGATGAACCCGCAGTATCGCGAGCTGGGCGCGGCCTATGCGGTCGACCCGAAAAGCGATGCCGGCATCTACTGGACCGCGATGTTCGGCACGCCCTGAGCCCAGCCCCTTATCGGCCGCCCCGGCGGCCCCCGCGCCGCCGAACTAGACTCAACCCTACCTGCCAGGGCCACACCCGCGAGCGCCCCCGAGCCAGCACGGTTCCCCGGCGCCGCACCGATGGCCACCCCCCTTACCCGCCCGGCAGGTCCAGGCACCGCGCCTCTACCGCAGGCGCCCGTGCATCGTCAGCGGCCTGCCCGGCAGGCCCATTCGTGCGGCCTTGCCGGGGCCTGGCCTCCCGGTGCTGGCCCTGTACATTCATCCGGCCACTGCCGGGCCATTTGCGGCAGCGACCTTCACAGCGGAGGACAAGGCCATGGATGAAGCCAAGCTCAACGATTTCATGGGCAAGCTGGTGTCCGACATGGGCGGCGCGGCGATGCTCGCCAACATGATTGTCGGCGAGGAACTGGGCCTGTACCGGGCCATGGCCGACAGCCTGTTCGTCAGCCCCGAGACCCTGGCCACAAGGACCGGCTGCAACGCGCGCCTGTTGCGCGAATGGCTCAGCGCCCACGCCGCCTCCGGCTACATGGAGCACCGGGACGGCCAGTTCCGCCTGCCGGAAGAGCAGGCCCTGGCCCTGGCCGTCGAGGACTCGCCGGTGTACGTGGCCGGTGGCGCCGTGGTGGTCGCCGCGCTGTTCCACGACAAGGACAAACTGCTGGCCGCAATGCGCGGCGACGGCGCCCTGGCCTGGGGCGATCACCACCCGTGCATGTTCAGCGGCACCGAGCGCTTCTTCCGCCCAGGGTATCGCGCACATCTGGTGGCCGAGTGGCTGCCGGCCCTGGAAGGCGTGGTGGACAAATTGCAGGCCGGGGCCAAGGTGGCGGACATCGGCTGCGGGCATGGCGCGTCGACGGTGATCATGGCCCAGGCGTTTCCCGCCTCGCGGTTTTTCGGCTTCGACTACCACGCGCCGTCGGTGGCCACCGCCCGGCAACGCGCCGCGGACGCCGGCCTCGCCGGCCAGGCCGAGTTCGCCCAGGCCAGCGCCAAGAACTATCCCGGCGACGGCTACGACTTGATCTGCTACTTCGACTGCCTGCACGACATGGGCGACCCGGTGGGCGCCGCGCGGCATAGCTTCCAGGCACTGAAGGACGACGGCAGCGTGCTCTTGGTGGAGCCCTTCGCCAACGATCACCTGGACCAGAACCTCAACCCGGTGGGCCGGCTGTTCTATGCCGCCTCGACCTTTATCTGCACGCCCAACTCGCTGTCCCAGGAAGTCGGCCTGGGGCTCGGCGCCCAGGCCGGCGAGGCACGCTTGCGCGAGGTGTTCCGCGAAGCCGGCTTCAGCCAGTTCCGCCGGGCGGCGCAGACCCCGTTCAACCTGATTCTCGAGGCCCGCAAATAGAAACGCAGCCCTGTAGGAGCCAGGCTTGCCGGCGATGGGCGACGACGCGGTGTGTCAGGGGCGACGCCATCGCGGGCAAGCCTCGCTCCTACAGGTGGGGGATGATTGATGCAGAAACACGGCGCCCGGGAAATCCCGGGCGCCGCGCTTGCTTCATACCGCCGGCAGATCCACCAGGACCACCGCCTGCTGCCCAACGGGCAACAGCCGTCCGCCATGGCTGGCGACGTAGGCGCGGGCTTCGTCCAGCGACGAGAACCAGCAGTTGAGGTGCCCCGCCTGTCGGTAGACCAGCTCGAAGTGCTGCAACTGCTCGGGCGCCAGTTCGTCCAGGGCCTGGCGATAGGCTTCCCAACTGGCGAACCCGGCCTCGCGGGCCAGCGTGCGCAGCAGGTGCTTGCGTTGCACCTGGTCCCGCTGCCGATACAGCTCGGGCAACGACAGGCCCGGCAGGCTGTCGCTCGCCAGCAGGCGCCGCAGGATCGGCAAGGCGCTGGCCAGGGTGGCGCAAGTGGCGCTGCGGTGCAGGCGCCTGGCTTCGCGCAGCACCAGGCTGGCGGCGGAACTGACGGGTGAACGACGGATGGATTTCTTGATAGGCATACCAACTCCAGGAGAATCGGCCTGCTCGCTACTGGCCAGGAGGGGTATGCAAGCCTTGTGCTTGCGGGAATGAAAGGTGCTTGCGCTTTCGCGAGGTGGGCGCCCAGGAAGCCCGGCCGCCATACTACCCAATCCCCGGCGGGCTGCACATCCCCGCGCGGGGGCCCTCTTGCGCCCAGGCGTGCGCTTCAGCTCGACCAGCCTTGGCGTTTTTCCAACAGGAAATCGATGAAGGCCCGCAGGCGCAACGGCACATGCCGGCCGTGGGGATACAGCAGGCTGAAAGGCCGGGAGCGCCCGGCGTAAGGCTTAAGCACCTCCACCAGGGAGCCTTCGGCCAGTTCGCGCTCGCCCATGAAACGGTAAGTCTGGAACAGGCCGGCCCCATGCTTGGCCAGGGTCACGCCGCCGAACAGATCCTCGGAACACACATAGGCACTCTCGGCCAGCACTTCGCAGGGGCCGTCGGGACCGTTGAACAGCCAGGGGATCCGCCGGCCGCTGCTGGGCAACTCGAACTGGATGCACTCGTGCCGCGCCAGGTCGTCGAGATCCTGCGGCGTGCCGGCCCGCGCCAGGTAGTCGGGGGCGGCGAACACCACCAGTGCGGCGTCTTCCAGCAGGCGCGCGACCAGCCCGGAATCCGGCTGCGCGCGGACCCGGATCGCCAGGTCATAGCCGCCTTCGACGAAGTCGATATTGCGGTTGCTCAGGTTGACCTCCACCCGCACCTGCGGGTAGCGCCGGCGAAACTCCGGCAGCAGCGGCAGGACCCGCAAATGACCGTAGGTCGTCGGCAGGCTGATGCGCAAGGTGCCGGAGGGCTCCAGTTGCTGTCCCGTCAACTGGCGCTCGGCCTCGAGCATCTGGTTCAGCGCGCTCCGGCACTGCTGGTGATAGTCACGCCCGCCATCGGTCAGGCGGATGCTGCGGGTGGTGCGCACGAACAGGCGCACGCCGAGCCGTTCCTCCAGGCGCGACACCGAGCGGCTGACTGCGGCCGGCGTGACCCCGGCCGCCAGCGCCGCGCCGGTAAAACTGCCGACTTCCGCCGCCAGGCAGAACAGCTCGATGCTGCCCAGCAGCACATCGTCGAATTGCCGACTCATTGATTACACCGTGTATCAAGTGAAATGCGATTGGCGCTATTTATCAGCATTCCACGCACAAATATAGTCCTGCCCAACAGCGCTGAAACCTCCCGTTCCCTCGCACAGGATCATCGTCATGAGCAGTACTCGAACCGTCATCGTCACCGGTGCCTCCAGCGGCATCGGCCTCGGCCTGGCCCGGGCTTTCCTGGCCCGCGGCTACAACGTGGTCGGCAATGCCCGCTCGGCGGAGCGCCTGGCCGAGGCCGCCGCCAGCCTGGGCCACGGCGAGCGCTTTGTCGGCGTCGCCGGCGACATCGCCGACCCCGCCACTGCCCCACGGCTAATTGAGCAGGCCCTCGCCCGCTTCGGCCAGGTCGACGTGCTGGTCAACAACGCCGGTTTCTTCCTGCCCAAGCCCTTCGTCGACTACAGCGCCGCGGAGCTGGAAAGCCTGCTGCAGACCAACCTCAAGGGCGTGGTCTACGCTTCCCAGGCCGTCGCGCGGCACATGATCGAACGGCGCCAGGGCCACATCATCAACATCAGCGCCAGCGTCGCGCTGCAACCGAACCTGGCGGTGCCGGCGGCCTTGCCGGTGCTGATCAAGGGCGGGATCAACCAGATGACCCGCGCCCTGGCCCTGGAACTGTCGCCGTTCAATATCCAGGTCAATGCCGTGGCGCCCGGGATCATCGACACGCCGATGCACGACCCGGCGCACCGCGCCTTCCTGGACGGCCTGCAACCGGCCGGGCGGGTCGGGCGCATCGAGGACATCGCCGACGCCGTGCTCTATCTGGCCGGCGCCGACTTCACTACCGGTGCGGTGCTGCCCGTGGACGGCGGCATGAGCAGCGGCAAATGGTAAACCCGGCGGGAGGCGCAGCCGCCTTCCGCCCCTTGCAAGCCCCACCTTGTCTCCAGGAGTACGAACATGCCTTTCGTCAATGTGCGCATCACCCGTGACGGCGCGACCCGTGAACAGAAAGCCCAGGTGATCCGCGAGATCACCGACACCCTGCAACGGGTGCTGAACAAGGCCCCGGAACTGACCCATATCGTCATCGAGGAAGTCGACACCGATAACTGGGGCTACGCCGGCATGACCACCACCGAATACCGCCAGCGAACGGCGGAATAAACCCGCATCGGCCCGGAACCTCCCGGCCCCCGCATCGCCAGCAAGCTCGCTCCCCGTAGGAGCGAGGCTTGCCCGCGATGACGCCCGGCCCTCCGCTCAGGCATTCACCAGCATCTTGAAGCCGCCGTAAATCATGCGCTGGCCATCGAACGGCATCGGGCAGACATCGGGCTTGAGCCGCGGGTCTTCCATGGCTTTCTGCATGCCCGTGTCGCGGATTTCCCGGGACGGCCAGATGATCCACGTGAACACCACCGTCTCGTCCGCCTTGAGCTTGACCGCCATGGGGAACGACGTCAGCTTGCCGTCGGGCACGTCGTCGCCCCAGCAATCGACCACGCTCAGGGCGCCGAACTCCTTGAACACGGCCGCGGCGACCTCGGCATGCTGCTTGAACGCGTCCCGGTTGGCGGTGGGCACCGCCAGTACACAACCATCGACATACGACATGATCTTGCTCCTGCGTGCCAGGCACGCTGCGGGTGGGGAACGAAAGATTCGACCGCCGTCGCGGCGGGTCGATCTGTGAACTGGTCGTTCGGCAGGCCGGGCAATCGACAGTCGGCGGCGCAAACCGACCAGTGGCGGTCTAGCGCGGAGGCGTCCAGTATTGGCCCGGAGCGGGCGGCGATCCCGGGCCGGGTGCGGCGGGAAGCTCTTGGGCCGCGCGCTTGCCCAGCTCGCCCTCGATCTGCCCCGCCAGGTAATAGGTCCCGGCCATCACCCCGTTGCCGGTGTTGTTCATCAGCCTGAGCCAGGCCCGGTCGAACGCCTGGCCCAGGCTCTGGCGCATCTGCGCCTCGATCCCGGCCCGGTCGCTCTCATGGGCGATCGCCCGGAAACCGGCGGTGCCCAGGGAAATCACCGCGCCGGCGATCTTGCCCGCCACCGCCGACGCGGCCCCGGCAATGCCGCGGCCGGCCATCTGCGCTTCGAGCTTTTCGCTGGTCTGGCGGGCCACCGAGACGATTCCCGCCTGGGACGACATCTCGCCCGTGCCCGCGGGTGCGCTGTGGATCTGCTGGTACAGCGCCGAATAGGCCGGCAGCGTGATCAGCGGCTTGGCGTGCAGCACCTGGTACAACGAGGCATCGCGGGCCGGCGGCGGCCCCAGGCGGATCGCCGGGATGGCGTTGAGCCGTTGGTCCAGCTGCGCGGCCGGCAGGCGATAACGCTGGGCGATGGCCTGCAACGACTTATCCAGCAGCTCGAGGTAAAACTCGGTGGCCTGGCCGAGAATCGCATCCGGGTCGATCTCCACCGCCACCGGCGCCAGCACCTGTTCCTGGTATTCCTGCTGCAGGTAGGCCGACAGCCGCGCCGCCGGGGCGTCCTGCTCGTCGTGGGCGCTGAGGCTGTACCAGCTGACTTTCATGGCCATCCATTCCTGGGTCCAGTAGCTGCTGAACCAGGGAATGAAGGTCTCGTCGGTGACCGCATAGACCCGCAGCCGCCAGTGCTCCATGGAGCCGCGGGCGAAGACCTTGACCTGCAGCACCGCCTGTTGCGAGGCCTGGACGATGTCGCGGTCGACCTGGCGCCAGGTGCTGGCCGATACCGGCGCCGGCGCCACCGCCTCGCGGGCACGCTGGGACGCGGCGCACCCGGCCAGCAGCACCAGCATCGTCACGACCAGCCCACGCAGGTACACGATGGCAGCCCTCGCACAGCCTCGACCGCGGCCGCCCGCCCGTCACCGGGCAGGCTTGAACCGGCGCGACCATGCCAGGGTGGAGTATAGGACCCGGGCGCCAACCACTGGCCCGCCGTAACGCTGCTCAACCGGGCAAGGTTTTCACCTCAATCGCGCGCCCGTGGCGCAACCGCGACCCGCGCCGCTGGCCGGCGCCAGCTCAGCACGCCATGGGCCGCCAGGCCGAACACCAGCCCCCAGAAAGCCGCCGACAGGCCGAACAACGACATGCCCGAGGCCGTCACCAGGAAGGTGATCAACGCCGCCTCGCGATCCCGCGGCACGGCCATGGCGCTGCTCAGGGCGCCACCGATCGCGGCGAACAGCGCCAGCCCCGCCAGGGCGGCGATCAGTGCCCGGGGAAAGGCGCTGAACAACGAGACCAGGGTCGCGCCGAACATCCCCAGCAGCAGGTAGAACACCCCGCCCATGACCCCCGCCACATAACGCCTGCCCGGGTCTTCGTGGGCTTCGCGGCCGGTGCAGATGGCCGCAGTGATCGCCGCCAGGTTCAGGCCGTGGCAACCGAACGGCGCCAGCAACAGGCTGGCCAGGCCGCTGCTGGCGATGATCGGGCTGGCCGGCGTGGTGTAGCCGTCGTTGCGCAGCACGGCGATGCCGGTCACGAACTGCCCGGTCAGGGCCACCACCACCAGCGGCAGCGCGACGTTGAGCACGCCGCTCCAGCTGAACGCCGGGCTGATCCAGCGCGGCGTGGCCAGGCCGATCACCAGCGCCGAGCGGTCGATATCCCCCGCGCCCAGGGACAGCGCGCAGCCCACCAGCAACACCGCCAGTACCGCGTAGCGCGGCGCCAGGCGCTTGGCCAGCAGGTAGGTGGCGAACATCGCCCCCACCAGCAGCGGCCGATCCTGGATCGAGCGGAACAGCCCGGTGCCGAAACTGAACAGGATGCCCGCCAGCATTGCCGCGCAGATCGCCGACGGCAGCCGGCCGATCAGCCTGTCGAAAATCCCGCACAGGCCGATCAGCAGGATCAGCGCACTGGCCACCAGGTAGGCGCCCACCGCCTGATCCAGGCCAATGCCCGGCAACAGCACCACCAGCAGCGCCGAACCCGGCGCCGACCAGGCGATCACCACCGGCACCCTGTAGCGCAGGCTGAGGACGATCCCCAGCACCCCGCTGCCGATGGAAATCGCCCAGACCCAGGACGACAGCGCCTCCTGGGGCAGGCCTGCGGCCTTGGCCGCCTGGAAGATGATCACCAGCGGCCCGGCATAGGAAATCAGCGTGGCGATGAAACCGGCCACCAGCGCCGACAACGAAAAATCCTCGATCAACGAACGCATGCAAGCTCCGAAGCCCTGAAGCATGACTGGACCATCGGCGCCGGCGCTAGAACGCACGCGGCGCCAACCCGGGACGCGGCTACAGCGACGGCGCGCCGGCCTGGGCGGCCGACAGCCCCTTGGCGGGCCGCGGGTAGACGAAGCACATCGCCAGCGCCGCCACCGCCCCCGGCATCGCGAACGCCATGAAGTTGTAGTGCAACGGTAGCTCGCCGGCCACCAGCGCGCCGCCCAGCAGCGGGCCGACGATCGCCCCGCTGCGCCCCACGCCCGAGGCCCAGCCAAGGCCGGTGGAGCGGATCGCCATCGGGTAGAACTGGGCCACGCAGGCATAGGCCAGGATCTGCGTGCCGATGGTGGTCGCCCCGGCGATGGCGATCAGGGCATACAGCAGGCCGCTCGGACTCTTGAAGCCGAGCAGGCTGATCGACAACGCGGCCACCACGAAGAACGCCACCAGGACCTTTTGCAGTTGCAACCGGTCGCCGATCCAGCCGCCGCCCACCGCACCGAAAATCGCCCCGAAGTTCAGCACCAGCAGGAACATCAGGCTCGACCCCAGGCCGTAGCCGGCGCTGGCCATCAGCTTGGGCAGCCAGGAGTTGAGCGCGTAGACCATCAGCAGGCAGCAGAAGAAGGCGACCCAGAGCATCAGCGTGCTCAGCGCCCGGCCCTCGCGGAACAGCTGCACCAGCGGCGCGCCGCCGGGCTTGAGGGCGGTCGTGACGAAGCGGTCGCCGGGCTGCGGCACGAACCCCGGTTCGACGCGTTGCAGCACTTCGCGCGCCTGGTCCTCGCGGCCCTGGCGCAGCAGGAAGCCCACCGATTCGGGGAGGTATTTGAGAATCAGCGGCAGCAGCACCAGCGGGATCGCCGCCACGTAGAACACCGACTGCCAGCCGAAGTTCGGCAGCAGCACGATGCCCAGGCCGGCGGAGAGCATGCCGCCCACCGAGTAGCCGCTGAACATGATCGCCACCAGGGTGCTGCGGATCTTCTTCGGCGCGTATTCGTTCATCAGCGCGACCACGTTGGGCATCACCCCGCCGATGCCAAGGCCGGCGATAAAGCGGCAGAGGCCGAACTGGGTCGGCGTGGCGGCAAAACCGTTGAGCAGGGTGAAGCCGCTGAACAACACCACGCACAGGGCGATGACTTTCTTGCGCCCGATACGGTCCGACAGCGAGCCGAAGAACAGCGCGCCGAACATCATGCCGAACAGCGCATAGCTGCCCAGCGCCCCGGCCTGCAAGGGGCTCAGGCCCCATTCGCGCATCAGCACCGGCAGCACCACGCCGTAGATCACCAGGTCGTAGCCGTCGAAGATGATGATCAGCGCGCACCAGAACAGCACGCGCCAGTGGAAGGCATTGAAGTGGGCTTCGTCGATCAGTTGATTGCTGTCTATGTTTCGCATGGCATCCGACTCTTGTTGTTGTTTTTAGAGTGCGCAGCTGGTGTTGCTTGCTCTTGTAGGAGCGAGGCTTGCCCGCGATGGCGTCCGCCCTGACACACCGCGGCGCTCCGATCGCGGGCAAGCCTCGCTCCTACAGTTGGGTACGGTTTTCGATGACGCCTGAGACTTCAGCCCTGGTCGCCACCGCCTACCGGCATGACCAGGCCGGTGATATAGGAGGCCTCGTCGGAGGCCAGGAACAGGATCGCCGCGGCCTGTTCGTCGATGCTGCCGTAGCGTTTCATCAGGCTGCTGTCGACGGTCTGGTCGACGATCTGCTGGTACCAGATCTTTTCCTCGGCGCTCTGCTCGGTGCTGTTGCGCGGAATCCGCCGGGGCGGCGCCTCGGTGCCGCCGGGGGCCGTGGCATTGACCCGCACCCCGCGCCCGGCGGTCTCGAACGCCAGGCAGGCGGTCAGGGCGTTCACCCCACCCTTGGCCGCGCCATAGGGCACGCGGTTGATACTGCGGGTGGCGATGGACGACACGTTGACGATGGCGCCGCTGCCCTGCTCCAGCATGTACGGCAGCGCGGCGTGGCAGCACCACAGGGTGGGGAACAGCGAGCGGCGCACTTCGGCCTCGATCTGCCGCTCTTCGTAGTGCTCGAAGGGCTTGGCCCAGATGGTGCCGCCGACGTTGTTGACCAGCACGTCGATCCGGCCGAAACGCTCGATGGCGGCGGCCATTACTCGGTTGCATTCGGCGTATTGCTCAAGGTCGGCGGTCAGCGCCAGGTGCCGGGGCGCCAGTTCGGCCTGCAACTCGAACACCAGTTCGGAGCGATCCACCAGCACCAGCCGCGCGCCCTCCGCCGCCAGCCGCTCGGCGACCCGCCGGCCGATGCCCTGCGCCGCCCCGGTGACCAAGGCGACTTTTTCCTGAAATCTGTTCATCTCAAAACCTCACATCAATGGGCCTGACCACGCCGTCTTCTGTAGGAGCGTGGCTTGCCCGCGATGAACGATAACGCGGTATGGCTGATCCACCGCGTCGCCTGGATCGCGGGCAAGTCGGATCGCCGCCCGCTCGCTCCTACAGAAAAGCAGGGCGGGTCAGGCCGCGCTGGCGGCGAATTTTTCGTAGTAGAAATTGGCCGGGGCGATGCCCTGGTCGCGGATGAACTGGCTCACCGCCTCGACCATCGGCGGCGGGCCGCACAGGTACACGTCCACATCGCCGTCGTTCAGGTGCCTGGGCTCGATGTGCTGGGTCACGTAGCCCTTGAGCGGGTGCGAGCTCTCGGGGCTGGCCACGCAGGCGCTGAAGCTGAAGTTGGGGATGCGCGCGGCGAAGGCTTCCAGGCGGTCGATTTCCACCAGGTCGAAATCGTTCGTCACCCCGTAGATCAGGTGCAGGGGATGCTCGCTGCCCTGCTCGGCGATCTTCTCCAGCATCGCGGTGAACGGCGCCAGCCCGGTGCCGCCAGCCAGCAGCAACAGCGGCCGGCGGATGTCGCGCAGGTAAAAGCTGCCCAGGGGCCCGGCCAGGCGCATCGGGTCGCCGGCCTTGGCCAGGCCAGTAAGGAAGCTGCTCATCAGTCCACCCGGCACGTTGCGGATCAGGAAGCTGACCTCGCCGTCGCGTTGCAGCGAGCTGAAGGAATAGGCGCGGGTCTGCTCGCTGCCGGGCACGCCGAGGTTGACGTACTGGCCCGGCAGAAACGCCAGCTTGCCCAGGGCCTCGCCCTTGATCGACAAGGCGATGGTGCTGTCGGACAGCTGGCGCACCGCGCTGATGGTGGCGTCGAAGGTGGCCTGGGCGGTGCGGCAGACCTCGGACGAGGCCGGCACCCGCACCACGCAGTCGCTCAGGGCGCGCATCTGGCAGGTCAGGACAAAGCCCTGCCCGGCCTCGTCCGCGGTCAGCGCGTCGTCGATGTAGTCCTCGCCAAGGTCGTAGCGCCCGGCTTCGGCGAAACACTTGCAGGTGCCGCAGGCGCCGTCGCGGCAGTCCAGGGGGATGTTGATGCCCTGGCGGTAAGCCGCGTCGGCCACGGTTTCCCCGGGGTTGGCGGCGACGAAGCGGGTCACCCCGTCTTCGAAATTGAGTGCGATGTGATGAGTCATGGCAGTCGCCTCAGAGGTGGTAGACATCGACGACCTGACGAACGTAGTCGTTCTTCAGGATGACTTTCTTGGCCAGGATCAGCGGGTTCTCGCCCCGTACATCCAGGGTGTAGAAACTGGTGCCGAAGTAGCTGTCGACGGTCTTGTAGCGAAAGCTCAGGGTGTGCCAGTTGAAGCGCACCTTGCACAGGCCGTCGGCCTGCTCCAGCAGCTCGATATTGCTCAGGTTGTGCGAGGTGCGGGTGTCGGGAATGCTCGCGCTGGAGCGCTCGGTCTTGATCCGGAACACCCGGTCTTCCAGGCCGCTGCGGCTGCCGTACCAGATCAGCGAGATCTCCCGCTGCGGGTCTTCGGTCAGGGTGTCGTGGTCGTCCCAGGAGGGCATCCAGAAGGTCGCGTCGGGGGCGTAGAGCTCCAGCCAGCTGTCCCAGTCCTTATCGTCCAGGTAGCGCGCTTCGCGGTAGAGGAAGTCGCGCACGGTGTCATAACCAACGTTCATCACACGGCCTCCACGGGAATGCTGCGCGCGGCTTCGACGGCCACGGCCTTGAGCAGGGTTTGCTGCCAGTACTTGTGCTGCATCACGAACAGGCCTTCGTCTTCGGTGCGCACGCCGCTGAGCAGCGGTTGCAGGTCGATTTCCCTGGCCGCCTCGTCCGCGCCTTCGACCCAGTGCTCGGCGCCGCGGGACATGTCGTTCCAGGCGCTACCGCTGCCCTGGTAGCCCATCTGGCAGGAACGGAATTCCTCCAGGTCGTCCGGGGTGGCCATGCCGCTGACGTTGAAGAAGTCTTCGTACTGGCGAATGCGCATGGCCCGGGCTTCGGCGCTCTCGCCCTTGGGCGCGATGCAGTAGATGGTGATCTCGGTACGGTCCACCGAGATCGGCCGGGCGATGCGGATCTGCGAGCTGAACTGGTCCATCAGGTAGACGTTGGGGTACAGGCACAGGTTGCGCGAGTTCTCGATCATCCAGTCGGCGCGGGCCTGGCCGAAGTCCCGGGCCAGCTCGTCGCGGCGCTCGTAGAGCGGACGGTCCTCGGGGTTGGCCCAGCGGGTCCAGAGCAGCATGTGGCCCTTGTCGAAGGAGTAGAAACCGCCGCCGCTTTTCGCCCAGCCGCCGGCGCTCATGGTGCGGATATCTTCGCCGGCCTCGCGCTGCTTACGCTGGTTCTGGGTGGCCGCGTAGTTCCAGTGCACGGAGCTGACGTGGTAGCCGTCGGCGCCGTTTTCCGCGGTGAGCTTCCAGTTGCCTTCGTAGATGTAGCTGGAGGAACCGCGCAGCACTTCCAGGCCGTCGGCGGACTGGTCGACGATCATGTCGATGATCTTCGCCGACTCGCCCAGGTGCTCCACCAGCGGCAGCACGTCGGGGTTGAGGCTGCCGAACAGGAAGCCGCGGTAGGACTCGAAGCGCGCGACCTTGGTCAGGTCGTGGGAGCCTTCGCAGTTGAAGCTCGCCGGATAACCCGCGGCGGCCGGGTCCTTGACTTTGAGCAGCTTGCCGGAGTTGTTGAAGGTCCAGCCGTGGAACGGGCAGGTGTAGCTCGATTTGTTGCCGGTCTTGTGCCGGCAGAGCATCGCGCCGCGGTGGCTGCAGGCGTTGAGGAAGGCGTTGAGCTGGCCGTCCTTGTTGCGCGCGATGAAAATCGACTGTCGGCCCATGGTGGTGGTGTAGTAATCGTTGGGGTTGGGGATCTGGCTCTCGTGGGCGAGGTACAGCCAGTTGCCCTCGAAGATGTGTTGCATCTCCAGGTCGAACAACCGGGGATCGGTGAACATCTCCCGCTTGCAGCGGTAGACGCCCCGGTCACGGTCTTCTTCAAGCAGGGAGTGAAGGTATTCGGGTCGCAGGGTCATGGCCGCCGCCTCCATTGTTTTTGTTCAGGCAAGGTCATGCTAGGACGGGGGTTGTCGCGGCAATATCCAGTGCGTGCAGACCTCTATCCGTTTTCTGCAAGGGCTCTGTAGCCCTGTAACCCTGTAGCCGCTGCCGAGCCGCAGGCGAGGCTGCGATCGACTGCGCAGCAGGCGCAAAACCTGAGCATGCGTTAGGTCTGGATAACCGCGTTGGCCTCATTACGGCTGCTACGCAGCCGATCGCAGCCTCGCTGGCGCTCGGCAGCGGCTACAGGGAGGGTGGAGGCGGTTCGGGCCGGGTTGCTTGCGTAGGAGCGAAGCTTGCTCGCGATGGCGTCGGGTCAGTCACCTGCGCGTCGCTCGCCATCGCCGGCAAGCCTGGCTCCTACAGTTCCTACAGTTCCTACAGTTCCTACAGTTCCTACAGTTCCTACAGAAGCATGGGCAGGATCAATGCCGGCGCCGCAAGGTGTCGGACGGCAGTTCGCCGAACTGTTTGCGGTAGTTTTCCGAGAAGCGCCCCAGGTGCAGGAAACCGAAATCCATGGCCAGCTCGGTGACGTTGCGCACGTTGCAGCTCGGGTCGCTGAGGCAGGCGTTGACCCGCTCCAGTTTCTTCTGCCGGATGTAGTGCCTGGGCGTGGTCCGCGCGTTGCGCTCGAACAGCGCATACAGCGAACGCAGGCTCATCTGCGCCTGCTGCGCCAGCTGTTCGCAGCCGATGTCCTGCTTGAGGTTGCGCTCGATGTAGTCGGCGATCGCCTCGAAGGTCGCCGCCGACGAGCCCAGCCCGGCGCGCCGCACGTTGGTCTTCATCAGGCTGAGCAGCTTGCTCACCACGATCTGCGCGTAATGCTCCTGCACCCGCGGCATGCGCTCGGCGGCCTCGGCCTCGCGGCAGACCATGCTCAAGAGCTGGACGAAGCCCTCCAGCTCATCGAGCTGGTAGCGGTTTTCCAGGAAGCGCACACCCTGCCCCGGATACAGCCAGCGCTGCTCCTGGCACACCGACTCCAGCAGGTGGGTGGGCATCTTGATGATGAATTTCTCGCAGTCGTCGGAATAGGTCAGGTCCACCGGATCGTCGGGGTTGATCAGCAGCAGCTCGCCCGGGGCGAAGTAATGCTCCTGGCGATGGCCGCGCCACAGGCAGTGGCCGCGCAGCAGCACTTGCAGGTGGTAGATGGTTTCCAGCGCCGGCGAGGTGACGCGCACGCTGCCGCCGTAGCTGATCGAACACAGGTCGAGGCTGGCGAACTGCCGGTGGTTGAGGCTGGCCTGGGGACTGCCGGCCTTGGGCAGGCGAATGCAGTGGCTGCCCACGTGCTGGTTGACGTAGCCGGACACGGCGTAGGGATCGGCCTGGGCGAATACCCGGCTGCGCTCACTCAACAGATGCGTTTCCATAAGCGGGTCACTCCCGGTTCTTATTATTGGGATCGGGCGGTGAGTGTTCGTCACCGCCGGCACATCAGGCACAAGGTGAACCGTCGCCACAACGGCGAAAGCCACGGGACAACCGGCAGGTTATCCCGTGGCCCGCGCCGCGCGGACGCCGCCGGTCAGGCTTCCAGGGCGCGCACCCGCTCGTGACGCTGCTGCTCCTCGGGCTGGGCGGAGGGCTGCAGGGTGAAGTCGAACTCGATCTCGGCGAACCGCCCGCTGACGCCGTACTGCGCCGCACGCTGCGGGTCCTCGCTGAAGGTGATCCTGGCGATCAGCTCGTCGCGGGTGGCGTAGGCGAAATCGTCGTGCAGGTACTGATCGCCGTCGAGGTTGATCTGGGTGGTCAGGTGACGGTGGTCGTCGGCCGAAATGAAGAAGTGGATATGCGCCGGACGCTGGCCATGGCGGCCGAGTTGGTCGAGCAACTGCTGGGTCGGACCGTCCGGCGGGCAGCCGTAGCCCGACGGCACGATGCTGCGGAACCGGTAGCGGCCTTCGGCATCGGTGACGATACGCCGGCGCAGGTTGAACTCCGATTGCGCGGTATCGAAGTAGGAATAGGTGCCGCCGGTATTGGCATGCCAGACGTCGACGATGGCGCCGGCCAGCGGCTGCCCGGCGGTGTCGCGCACCTGGCCCTGCATGAACAGCACCACGCCCGGGTCGCGGCCGTCGTCGAGGCGCGCCTCGCCCTGGCTCAGCGGCGCGCCGGCCACGTACAGCGGGCCTTCGATGGTGCGCGGGGTGCCGCCGGTCTTGCCGGCCTGTTCGTCGGCGGCGTCCATCAGCAGGTCCAGGTAGTGCTCCAGGCCCAGGCCGGCCACCAGCAGCCCGGCTTCCTGGCGCGCGCCGAGCACGTTGAGGTAGTTGACCGCCTTCCAGAATTCTTCCGGGGTCACGTCGAGGTCTTCAATGATGTTCACCGCGTCACGCAGGATGCGGTAGATCAACGCCTTGGTCCGCGGGTTGCCCTGGTCGTTGAACTGGCCGCTGGCCTCCTCGAGAAATTTCTGGACGCTGGCAGTGTGGGAAATTCGGACGTTCATGGTTATTCCTCATCTTGTATTTATTAGGGGATGGAGCGGGCTGCCAGGGACTCAGCGGTCATCCGCATGAATAGACGAAGGATGCCTGCACAGCGCGTTCACTTCGATGGCCATGTAGGGGTACAGCGGCAATTGCATCAGCAGGTCGTGCAGTTCCTGCACGCTGTCGACGTCGAACACGCTGTAGTTGGCATACAGCCCGGCGATGCGCCACAGGTGGCGCCACTTGCCCTGCTCCTGCAGGCGCTGGGCCAGGGCCTTTTCGTCGGCCTTGAGCTGGGCGGCGCGCTCGGGGTTCATGTCGACCGGCAGGTTCACGGTCATTTTGACGTGGAACAGCATGGTGCTCTCCTCATGCGGGATGAATGACAGTTCAGGCTTTGTCGCGGCGGAAGAACGCCAGGCGCTCCTCGTCCAGGCTCAGGCCAAGGCCCGGCGCGCGGGGTACATGCAGCTGGAAATCGTGGTACTGCGGCGGCTCGGCGAGGATGTCCTCGGTCAGCAGCAGCGGGCCGAACAGCTCGGTGTCCCAGCTCAGGGTGCCCAGGGTCAGGAAGGCATGGGCCGAGGCCAGGGTGCCGATGCCGCCTTCGAGCATGGTGCCGCCGTACAGGCCGATACCCGCCGCCTCGGCGATCGCCGCGGTGCGCAATACCGCGCGCGGGCCGCCGTTCTTGGCGATCTTCAGGGCGAACACCGAGGCCGCACCTTCGCGGGCCAGGTTGAAGGCGTCTTCCACGCACTCGATGGATTCGTCGGCCATGATCGGCGCCGGGCTGACGGCGTTCAGGCGCACCATGCCGGCGCGGTTGTGGCGCGAGATCGGCTGTTCGATCAGGTCGATGCCGTTGCCGCCCAGCACCCGGCAGGCGCGCAGCGCCACCGCTTCGTCCCAGGCCTGGTTGACGTCGACCCGCACGCTGGCGCGGTCGCCCAGGGCCTTCTTGATCGCGATCACGTGGGCCAGGTCGCGGTCCACCTCGCCGGCGCCGATCTTCAGCTTGAAGATGCGGTGGCGGCGCAGGTCGAGCATCCGCTCGGCTTCGGCGATGTCCTTGGCGGTGTCGCCGCTGGCCAGGGTCCAGGCCACCGGCAAGGCGTCGCGCACCCGGCCGCCGAGCAGCTCGCTGACCGGCAGCCCCAGGCGCTTGCCCTGGGCGTCGAGCAAGGCGCTTTCGATACCGGATTTGGCGAAGGTATTGCCGCGGATGCTGCGCTCCAGGCGCTGCATGGCGGCGTTGATATTGGCGCCGTCCTGGCCGAGCAGCAGCGGCGTGAAGAAGCGGTCGATATTGGTCTTGATGCTGTCCGGGCTTTCATTGCCATAGGCCAGGCCGCCGATGGTGGTGGCCTCGCCCAGGCCTTCGATGCCGTCGACGCAGCGCAGGCGGATCAGCACCAGGGTCTGGTTCTGCATGGTGTGCATCGCCAGCTTGTGCGGGCGGATGGTCGGCAGGTCGACGATGATCGTTTCGATCGATTCAATGGCACTTGCAAGCATTTCCATACCCATCAGGTTCTTGACGTTATGGGCCCGATTCTCATACGGCTTTTTCCGGGGTTCCAATATAGAATTGGTCTGGTTCGATACCTTAAAGGTATTCATTGATTGCCTGTGGAGGCCTTATGGAGCTGCGTCATCTGCGTTACTTCCAGGTGCTGGGCCAGACCCTCAACTTCACCAAGGCCGCCGAACGCCTGCACATCGCCCAGCCGCCCCTGAGCCGGCAGATCCAGCAACTGGAAGACGAACTCGGGGTGTTGCTGCTGGAACGCGGCCGGCCGTTACGCCTGACCGAGGCCGGGCGGTTTTTCTATGAGCATTCCAGCGTGTTGCTGGAGCAACTGGCCAAGGTTTGCGACAACACCCGGCGCATCGGCCACGGCGAGAAGACCTGGCTCGGCATCGGCTTCGCCCCCTCGACCCTGTACGGCCTGCTGCCGGAACTGATCCGCCGCCTGCGCAGCCACGAGACCCTGGCCCTGGAACTGGGCCTGTCGGAAATGACCACCCTGCAACAGGTGGAAGCGCTCAAGGCCGGGCGCATCGACATCGGCTTCGGGCGCATCCGCATCGACGACCCGGCCATCGTGCAAAAGGTGCAGACCGAGGACCGCCTGGTGGCCGCCCTGCCCGCCGGCCATCCGCTGATCGGCCAGCCGCTGAGCCTGGCGCAACTGGCCGACGAACCCTTTGTGCTCTACCCCGGCAACCCGCGCCCGAGCTACGCCGACCACGTGATCGCGCTGTTCAATACCCATGGCCTGGACATCCGCATCGTGCAGTGGACCAACGAATTGCAGACCGCCATCGGCCTGGTCGGCGCCGGCATCGGCATCACCCTGGTGCCGGCCTCGGTGCAATTGCTGCACCGCGACGACATCGGCTTCAGCCCCCTGCTGGAAGCCAACGCCACCTCGCCGATCATCGTCAGCCGCCGGGTCGGCGATGTGTCCGCCGGGCTCAGCCACTGCCTGCGCATGATCGACCAGTTGCGTGCGGAGTTTCCCGACGCTTGAGTCCGGTGTTCGAACGCTGGTAGGCACCCGCGTTCGTTAATCGCCGGCAAGCCGGGCTCCTACAGCCCCCTCTGCAGAAAAGGGATACAGCTCTGCACGCAGCGGATAGTCCTCGCTCCATCCCCGCCCCTAGCCTGCGCGTCAGTGAACTGCTTTCAATAACAATAAGAGTAAAAAGCAATGAACCTTGCCAAGACCCTCCCCGTGCTGGGCGCCAGCGCGGTGTGCCTGAGTGCGCCCCAACCACTGCTGGCCGACGCCGGCGGTTTTATCCAGGACGCCACCGCCACCCTCCAGGCGCGCAACTACTTCTTCAGCCGCGACTACTCGGATATCCGCGGCACCGAGCAGTCCATGGCCCAGGAATGGGCCCAGGGCTTCATCCTCAACTTCAAGTCCGGCTACACCCCCGGCACCCTCGGCGTGGGCCTGGATGCCATCGGCACCCTGGGGCTAAAGCTCGACAGCGGCCGGGGCCGGGTCAACAGCGGTTTGCTGCCGGTGCAAGAGGACGGCGCAGCCGCCGACGACTACAGCCGCCTGGGCCTGGCGCTGAAACTGCGCCTGGGCAAAAGCGAACTGCGCCTCGGCGAGCTGCAACCCAACCTGCCGGTGCTGAGCTTCAGCGATATCCGCCTGCTGCCGCCCTCCTACCAGGGCGCAAGTGTTGTCTCCAACGACATCGACGGCCTGACCCTGCAAGGCGGCCGCCTGCATTCCACCAGCCTGCGCAACGAAGCCGGCGACGGCAAGCTGCAAGCCATGCTCGGCCACGTGCCGAAACGTGCGGTCAGCAGCGACGCCTTCAACTACGCCGGTGCCGACTACGCCTTCAATGCCAGGCGCACCAGCCTCAGCGCCTGGTACGGCCAGCTGGAAGACCTCTACCACCAGCGCTTCCTCGGCCTGAAACACAGCCAGCCAATGGGCACCTGGATACTCGGCGCCAACCTCGGCTACTACGACAGTGAAGAAGACGGCAAACGGCTGCTCGGCGCCATCGACAACCGGGCCTTGTTCTCCCTGCTCTCGGCCAAGCGCGGCGGCCACACCTTCTACATCGGCTACCAAGGCCTGTTCGGCGACAGCCCCTTCCCCCGGGTCTTCGCCAACATCACCCCGCTGGGCAACGAAGTGCCCACCTACGAATTCGCCTACACCGACGAACGCTCCTGGCAACTGCGCTACGACTATGACTTCGCAGCCAGCGGCCTGCCCGGCCTGACCAGCACCCTGCGCTACATCCGCGGCGACAACGTCGACACCGGCAAAGGCTACGAAGGCAAGGACTGGGAACGCGACCTGGATATCGGCTACGTGATCCAGTCCGGGCCGCTGGGGGGATTGGGGATCAAGGTACGCAATGTGGTGGCGCGGTCGAACTATCGGACCGACATCAATGAGAACCGGTTGTTGCTGAGTTACAGCTGGAAGTTGTTTTAGGGCGCTAAGCCGAGCGCGCCAGGGGATAGCGCGCTCGGCCTGGCCGGGCGCCTTGCCCAGGCCCTTGATCTTTCACCGGGTAATGTAGGGATCCTGGGTCTTGATGAAGTCGTCGAACGCCTGGGCGTTATAGATAGCGAGGCAGGCATGGAACACGACTTTCCTATCCCTATGCTTGCTATTGGCCTGCGTCTTTTCATACAGGGAAGACACAAAGTCCGTCGTCGCCTCATAAGGGTCGTGCAGCGTCTCCAGGGTGTCTTCGTTCTGCTGAATGCTATGCATGCCGTTGCCCATGAACGAGTAGCCGCCAATCGCCGACTCGATATCGCGCTTCAGATCGGACTTGGCCTTGAACTGATTGACGATGCAATAACCCAAGCCGTAGTTCTTCAACGACTGCCGGGCCGCGGCGACATCGACCCCAGCGTAAGCGACGCTGCCCAACTGGCCCGCGGTCAAAAGCAACACCGCTAACATCCGTTTCATTCTTTCAGTTCCCACTCGTTGGTCTTGCGTTGCCTTTGCCCTGATCAAAGCCGAAGGGCCGGATACCGATCGAGGGCTCACCCGTTGCGTAGCGCCGAGTCCGCTTTTAGCACGAACTCCAGCCCGATCCCGACGTCTTCCAGCACTTCAGTCGCACGATCGATAAAGAACTCGGCCTGCTCGGGCAACTCGTGCAGGCCGTGGATGCGGATGATGGGATGCTTACCCAGCGCCCCTGGGATCTCGGTGTAGATCTCACCACTCTCGATAAACGCAACGTAGGTGTTGAGCTTGTCTTGCAGCAATTGCAGGTGTTCGCCTTGCTCGCCTTTATCGCCCCATTCAAGGTGGTCAGTGATAACCAGAATGACGTTGTCAGGCTCCCAGTCGGGGATTGCCCAGATATCGATGACCTGTGAGTTCGTGATGGACATGCCGCTCCTTCAGGGTTTGGGTCGAACAATTTCAACTTTAGTGGGTGGAATTTCAGTGCCTCCGGGGAACCCGGTTTTTCCCTTGCCAACAATAGTGGCACCGCTTTCTTCGATTTCCGGAAAGGCGACTTTCTGGTTCCGGGTCAGGGGGGCTGTAGCCGATGATTTGCATTCGACACAGGAAAGCTTGCCGTCAACATCACGGCCCAACATATCAAACCGTGTACGTATTCCGCTTTTGGTTCTGACCGTCACTTCTCGCCCGCTCTGGACCTGCCTGACACTGTATTCATCGTAAGTGTTGTCTTCGAAGTCTTTTCCGTTTTGCTTGTTCTTCTCCAACTGCGTGCTAAGCACAACGTAGATCGGCTCAAGCCCCGCCCCCGCGGGGAACCAGATAATTGCATCCTGGAATTCAGGGGGATGCTCCGGATTGTGCAGCAGGGTGTCGGACTGCGCAGTGGGCGGGTACACCCACACCAGCGGCAACGGACGCACGCCTTCCAGTGCGGGAATACCCAGTACAGCGTCAGGGTTTGCTGCCGGAGTCCAAATAAGATCAATGCCGTTACAAATGTTCGCAACGTACCGCTCACCGTCCTTCGTCGCCTCGATGACGGGGACATTTTCCCAGTCCCTTTTACCGCCGGTGTAGAACCCGTATGCGTTAACGGAGCCGTCCGGCAAAGTCTTCACGTTGATCCGTACACGGGTCCGGCCCATATCAAGCTGCGCGTACTGGTCAGCTGTATAGAAGGCGCTATCAGGTGCTAGGCGGGTGTTCGGCATCAGTAGCACAAGGGTGCCCACGGCAGCACTCGCCGCAACAGAGCCGGCTGCTGCCGACAGGCTCAGCGCCAGCGAACCACCCAGCCGCTCGGCAATGGCTCCAGCGCTTGCCGAGCCGCCCACCCATTGCAGCGAGGTGCTTTCGGCCGCAATCGCAATCCCGGTGCCAAGCACCGCCCATATCCCGTAGTCGGCCAATGGCTCGACGGGAACAAAACCGGCGGGTTGTCGGTGACTGATTTCACCGTCGGGCAGGTTGCGGCTCTTGGCAAATACACAGCCCCGGAGTGGGGGACCGGCGTCAGGCTTCGGTGCAAGGTCCTTGTACTCGGCCCAGCGTCGAGCGCCGATATCGACAGGATCGACACCCTTATTGCGATAGCCCTTCGGTAGGTTGGGTACATAACCGCTCATGCAACGTCCTTGTTCCGGCTGAGATCAGCCGGCATGACGTTACCGAGACGCCCCACTCCCTGGCTTTAGGACCTATCCTGATTACCCTGCTCCGGTTTCCTGTTCGCCGGTTCTTGGGCAACTCGAACGGCCCAAGAAGCCAACCCGACACACCTTTGCGCGTCGCCCCTTGTAACTACCCGCCGCAACCGGCACCCCGGAAGGTTATTTTTCCCATGAGGACCAATCGATGATCGACTTCAACAACAAAGGCTTCTTCAAGCTCAAGCAGAACGACGAATACGCCGAGCGGGTCAGTGACCTGCTGCTGGACGGCGAGCAGGTGATAGACGCCTATAAATCCCTGCGCGACGGCGTGGTGTTCACCAACAAGCGCATCATCGCGGTCAACGTGCAGGGCATTACCGGCAGCAAGAAGGATTTCACCTCCCTGCCCTACAAAAACATCGTCGCCTACTCGGTGGAAACCTCCGGCACCTTCGACCTGGACTCGGAACTGGAGATCTACTTTTCATCCCTGGGCCAGGTGAAGTTCGAGTTCACCGGCAGGACCTCGATGGTGGAGATTTCCAGGCACATTTCCAGGCATCTGCTGGGCTGACTATTCCGCGCTCAACCCCCACAACACCTGCAGCACATGCTGGGTCGCCCGCTCCACTTCCCCGTCGCGATGGGCGATGCCCAGCTGGCGCCACAGCGGCGGCTGCAACGGGCGCATGGCGATCCGCGTGTCGGGCAGCGGCGTGGCGGCTTCATGGGGCAGCAAGGTGGCGCCGTAACCGGCAGCCACCAGGCTCTTGATCGCGTCGTTGTAGTTGAGCTGGATCCGCGCCGTGGCTTGCTGCCCGCCCAGGGCGAACCATTCCGCCGTGAGGCGCGACAGCCGGGTGCTGTGGTCGTTGAGGATCAGCGGCTGGGCGGCCAGCCACTGCGGGGTCACCGGGTCGGGGCAGTGCCAGCGGGCCGGCAGGAAGGCCATCACCGGGTCCTTGCGCCAGGGCGCGATGCGCAGGCCTTTGACCGGGGTTTGCGGCAAGGCCACGAGGCCGATGTCCAGCGAACCCTCGGCGAGTTTCTTCAGACTCTCCTGGGAGGTCAGCACCGCCACCTGCACGTCGATACCCGGATGCGCCTGGCCCAGGGTCTCCAGGGCCTGGGGCAGCAACTGGGCGATAGCCCCGGTGGACGCCCCCAGGCGCACCCGCCCGGCCAGGCCCAGCACCTGGCGTTGCACATCTTCCAGCGCCTGCTCGGCGTCGGCCAACAGGCGCCGCGCGCGCTCCACCAGGGTTTCGCCGATGGCCGAGGGTTGCACCCGGCCGCGGGTGCGCGACAGCAGCGCCGCGCCCACCCGCGCCTCCAGGTCGGCGATATGCAGGCTGACCGTGGGCGGCGCCAGGTTCAGCGCGCGGGCCGCTTCGGCAAAGGAACCGAGGTCGACAATCGCCACCAGGGTGCGCAACCGGTCGAGGCTGATCTCACGCATGGCCTGCTCCAGATTCAGAAAAACTGAAGCTTAGCGTTATTAAATTCAACTTTCTCTATTTCAGACGCCACCGGAAAATCCGCCCATCCTTCCCGCCTGCGAGTACCCGGCATGAGCACACCCCTTGTATTTATCGATGGCGACCAGGGCACTACCGGGTTGCAGATCCACCAGCGCCTGCGCGGCCGCGACGACCTGCACCTGCTGACCCTCCCCGCCGACCAGCGCAAAGACCCGCAACGGCGCGCCGAGGCCATCAACGCCTGCGACATCGCCCTGCTGTGCCTGCCCGACGAGGCCGCCCGCGAGGCCGTCGCCAGCATCCGCAACCCGGCCGTGCGGGTGATCGACGCCAGCTCCGCGCACCGCACCCATCCCCACTGGACCTACGGCTTCGCCCAGATGGACCCGCAACAGGCGCAACGCATCGCCAGCGCCAAGCGCGTAAGCAACCCCGGCTGCTACCCCACCGGCGCCATCGGCCTGCTGCGGCCCCTGCTGCAAGCCGGGCTGCTGCCCAAGGACTACCCGATCAGCATCAACGCCATCTCCGGCTACTCCGGCGGCGGCCGCGCCGCGGTCGAAGCCCACGAAGGCCCGGACGCCGCTCACACCGCCCCGTTCCAGATCTACGGCCTGGGCCTGGCGCACAAACACGTACCGGAAATCCAGCACCACAGCGGCCTCAACCAACGCCCCCTGTTCGTCCCCGCCTACGGCGCGTTTCGCCAAGGCATCGTGCTGACCATCCCCCTGCAACTGCGCCTGCTGGCTCCGGGGATCGATGGCACGCGGATCCAGAGCTGCCTGGAACGGCATTACGCCGGCAGCAATGCGGTGCAGGTGATGTCGTTGCCACAGGCACAGGCGCTGACGGGGCTTGATCCGCGGGGGTTGAACGATACGGATGAGATGCGGTTGATGGTGTTTGAGGGTGAGGGGCAGGTGTTGTTGGCGGCGGTGTTTGACAATTTGGGTAAGGGGGCGGCTGGGGCGGCGGTGGAGAATTTAGGGTTGATGATTGGGGAGGTGGGTTGAGGTAGGAGGTTTTAGGCGGGGTAATGAGCGGTCGTAGTTTGTCTTTGGTCATTAGCATTCGACCTATGACAGCTTTCGGCCATTAGCGGGCGTTCGATCATAGTTCTCCTACCCCCTTCGATCCTACTAGCTATCAGCCATTAATTTGCTACTATGAAACCGCTTCGTCTGCTTGCTGGTCGAGCCGCCACGCGGCGTTGAACCAAGTTTGCCAGACGGCAGCGTTATCTCTTCGGAGGGCGCTGTGCGGGTCGCGACCAAGATAGCCGTTCAGGTATCTGGGTCTCCCGAAGGTAGTTAGTCCCTGTAGCAGTTGGGTGAGAGCGAACTGGTGATGCCCAACAACACAAGGATCGTCTGAGTGAGCAGACTTTATAAGGACATCTGTAGTCAACGAACCCTATACGGTGCGTGGAGGAAGGTGCGCAGTAGCGCGTTTTTTTCTTCCTCCGACGAAATCAGGCGAGACGCTGAAGAATTTGAGAGTCGACTGCCTGACTCATTGATTGAAATTCAGAGGTCCCTGTCAAAGCAGACATTTGCTTTTCTCCAACAGACCGGAGTTGCACAAAAAAAACCGGGCGGGAAATCTCGTCCGTTGGTGCTATCTCCTATCCCCAATCGCGTTGTGCAGCGTGCCTTGCTCGACGTTTTACAGCGTCGTGTGCCGTTTGTTAGGAAAGTGCTCGACACTGCAACGAGCTATGGGGGAATACCCACGAAACGCGTTGCTATGGCCATATCTGACGCTAGGGATGCTATGCGAAATGGTGCCCGTTTCCATATTCGCTCGGACATTCCGGCCTTTTTTACCAAGATAAATAAAGACCGTATCCAGAATCTATTACGTTCCCACATAAAATGTGACGCAACACTCAAGCTCCTAGACTTGGCGATCACGACCGACCTCGTTAACATCGACGACTTGAGACGGCAGGGTCTCGACGAGATATTTCCGATAGGAATCGAAGGTGTAGCGCAAGGCTCACCCTTATCCCCGTTGTTAGCCAATATCTACCTAGCCGATTTCGACGTGGCCATGAACGCCGATGGCATCACCTGCCTTCGCTACATCGATGACTTCCTGCTGCTTGGAGAAAGTCTTAGCGATGTGGATCGAGCCTTCAACAGGGCTTTAAAGGAGCTAAGCAAAATTGGCTTGAGCGCCTATGACCCACGTGTAGACAAAGTAAAAGCGTCTCGAGGATCCATAGACAAAGGTTTCGACTTCCTAGGTTGCAACGTATCTCCAGGGCTAGTCCAGCCTAGCGAAGCAACTCGTAAGCGCTTCAAAGTGAAGCTAAGGGCCGAATTTGACACAGCAGCTCATGCCCTTCGCTACAATGCGGAATATAAAGATGGTAACGGTAAATACTCGTATTCATCAGCCCTCTACCGAATCGACAAGATCATCTTGGGGTGGGGAAAAGCATTTACGTTTTGCAATGGCTCTCAGTCCATGAAAACCCTAGACGATTTCATCTCAGAACGGCTCATGTCTCTTGAAGCAACAAAAACAAAGGTGCTAGCGATGGCGGATGACGAGGCGCGAAGGAGAGTGTTAGGGATCCGGCTACTGAGCAGTACCCAAGTTGCAATTGATCAATAATATTTTGGATGCACAAAGCGTTCTTGCCACTGCATTTTTAGACATCGCGGTGCATATCCACCGCGATGGCGGCATTCCGAGCTCAAACTAACCACGGCTTCATTTGCTATGAAGATGCGATGTACGCGGTAGTGTAAAAAACCTGAAAATCGACGGCCCTGAGCTTGAGTTGCAGCAATTGATTTCTGATTTGAGTTTCGTCGCTGATTAGGCCTTGTGAGCACACTGACTTAATGAAATCTCGAACACCTTTTTTGAGAGCTTCCAGTTTTTCACTAGTCATGATTCTTGTAGTTGCTTTTGGAGATGCTGCATGCTCAAACTTCTTCGCTGGATGAATCATTATGGGAAAGTATGAAACCCCTGCCCCATACTTATTTTCAAACCACTCTCCCGATCCGTTCAATTGGTTGCAGTCATGTTTATTGATAGTATCGGTTATCGCACCATTTTTACATTCTATGACGATATATTGGTTAGGACCGGTACGCCACAAGACATCTGGACCTCTGCCAGAGTCTGTTTCTGGACGTTGCGAAGTAAAGCCTATAAATCTTGCCAACTGAGCAAGCGCAAGTTCAAAGCGAGCCGCTGTCTCCGGCTCAAATTTTAGGTCCTCTAAAACGCCGTCAAGCTCAATTATCGGGATATTTGGGTTAGCAAAGCTCTGGAGATAACTTTTACATTCTCTTGCCTGCTCAAGAAGTTCACCCTCCAACTTGTGATAGCCAATCCCATCAATAGGCTTCAAAGTTCTTGGGTTATCATTCGCCGCAGAAAGCACCAGCTTTTGACTTTCGACTTGATCATACAAATTTACGTATTCCGCAGCTCTAAGCTTTAAATAGGACCTCATCACCCTGGTAGCTGTCGGCAGAGAATTTATTATCCCACCCCCAATATCCTTTGAATTATTTGCTAATGCTTGATCGTAGGCTTTACGGAGTGCCATTGTTACTGGGTCGGCATTGCTAGTAGGGGTTGCCGTGAGACTAGTTAGTGCACCTTTGCTTGCAGAAACCCAATTAGGATCTTGGTTTAAACAATAGAGCAGTGTATCCCAAATGGCTTGCAAATCAGCTTTGGCAATCTGGCTGGCGACTTTTTCTGATAGGTCAAGCTGAGCCTTGGTTCCAACCGAGAACTTTTGAACGCCGGAACTCGCATATAATTTTCGAGTTAGCGTTTTACCTATTAAGAGTACTGCACAATAATCATCGTTAGAACGTACTCCTCGGCCCATACCTTGCTCCACTCGCTGCGTGATTTGAGTGCTAGAACGGTCAGTGCCTAGCAGAATTCCTTCTTCGACTTTGTCGATCATGCGCCTTACGTCGGGAAGGCCATCAATAACCAGTAACCGACAAGCATCGTTGGGCAAGTCTATGCCATCGTAGCGATTGACTAGCACCGTTAGACCAGCTGTCGTTTTTTTCAGCGCTTTAATTCCATCGTCGATGTTTCCTTTCTTCAACACCGAGTCTGCAATATCTTTCCAGTACTTAGCGCGATGATCTGACGGCACAATAATTACTACATTTACATGTTGCTTTGCATGAATGCAAAGCTGTTTTATGTCGTCATCTGACAACTCCGGATTGATAACTTGCGGCATTAAAATCAACCGATCACCAATATCACCAAAAGAATCAGGACATATCGCTTGATACGCCCGCTCATCAGTAATCCCGAAGTGACTTGCCAGCACGCTATCATCAGCCAGAGTTGCAGTCATGAATACTTTTCGCTCTGCGTACTCAATGCTTGGGATTGAGTTGATAGGTATACAGTGAGAGGATATTTCAATTTTTGAGCTACTAACGACACAGCGCGATAGCTTTAGGCTATCTTTTATTAGCGACCACTTAAACCTAAGGTAATCTTCGTTTCTTTCTTGAATAAGAAGCTTACTTATCTCACTTACATTACTCTGCCAAGCCCAGAATGGCGCAAGCATCTGAATTGACGGGTCATAATTCTCCAACTCTAAAACGCGGGGCTCACTCTGTTGCAATAGCGAATTTCTCAGTAGCTTATAAATCCCCTTATATGACTCACTAGAGCTAGGCAGGGATACTGTATACTGCTCTTCAATTGTATCTAAACATGCATGCGCATCGTCTACTATTAAAGATCCAATACGAATTTTTATTCCTTGATCACCAACCCCGAACGCTGACAGCCCATTGACAAGAGTATAAATATTCGCGACAAGGATCTCTTTCCCCTGAAGGAAACCGTGGGAATTATAATCGGTAGTGGCCGACAGCCCTAACGACCTGGCCTCTTGGACAACTTGTTCAACTAGGTAGTTATCTGGAACGATGTAAACTGCTGGCCCCTTCCCTTCATTCAGGCAGCTTTTTAGTATTAGCAGTCCAACTACTGTTTTACCGCTACCCGTATTCATTTTTATTACGAGATTGCTCTCAGCCTTTCGACTGTGCCATTGCTCCCAAACTTTAGATTGCACATCCCGTGGATATTGATACCTTCCTTTCTCTTTTCCTGGGAGAGAATTGAATATATCCCTGGGCTGCAAGGCAGTATCGCTATTCTGGCCGGTTTGAAGTTTTGAAAAGTCGATCATCGGACGCACTCCCTGTCTGTCACTACTATAGTTATTCTAAAGACCGAGAGAGTAGTAATGACGTCAACTCGCCAGTCGTTCTAGTGCTATACCTCACTCGAATATAAATTGCAATTTTCACCTATGCGATAAACTGTCGTGGGGAGGCTTTACAGGGAAGAAGTTCCAAGTCAGCCAGGCCGCCTTTCGGTGCCATCAACGAGTGCTGCCTCCATAGAAAGGTAAGGAAGAGTCGGCTTTTGTTGATTTATACATTATGACCAGCGGCAGTTTTTGGCCGAAAGCGGTCTTCCATATGTAAAGCACCGTTCATTCCTTCAGGATAAGCGGTGCTTTCATGGTTCTTACTATAGGACCTCAAATCAAAATCAGCTCACTGGCGCTCCACTCCCCAACCCTAAACAAACATCATCAATCACCGCCTTCCCCATCTCCGCCAAAAAGTGCGAAGCCCAGGCGTAACGCTCCCCTTGCTCCTCCATGGCAGCGTCGAGTGCAAGTTTCTTGGCGTAGTACAGCAAGGTCGAAGCCTGTTCCAGCGCTTGCTGTAAAGGCACATCGGCGTTGACGCGGAACAGGGTTTGCTCGGGATCGGCGCAACTGCCGAAGGTGACGAAGCCCAGGGTTTTGATGGGGGGTGGCGTGCTCATAGGTCACCTCCTGCGACAGCCAGGAAGTGGGTGTTATTGAGCATGGAAAGGCGAGACGAAAAACAACGAAGTCCAGACAGATGACGGGCGTGCATGATTGGAACTCCCATATCGAAATGAGAGCTGCCGCGTTCGTTCTCAGGCGAATGGGTGGCAGCTGTGCGCAGGCTGAGAAACCGGAGATACAGGAACCCGGCAGACCCGAAGGTCTCCCACGCACAGCCGCCATAACACGAATTGACGGGCACAAAAAAACGCCTGCAATCGTGGGCGGGCGCTTGTGCGCCTGCATCTTACCGGGTTCTCAGGCCCGATCGCTGATTTTGCAGCGACAGGGGCAGACTAGGTGCGTGACCACCAAGCAACAACCACAAAACCGTCGCCGTTTATGTCGATGCCCTGCCCTTCAACCACCCTCGCCGCTCCCCCGCCAACATCAATTCCCTCTGAGCCCACGCCCACTGCGCCACCGCACAAAAAAAACGCCTCCCCCACAGGAAGGCGTTTCAGCTGTACAGAAACATCAAGTGGCAACTGGCTGGCTATTGCTCATCCTTTTTCATCGAGGCGCGTGCCTCGTATTCCCGGCTTTCTTCGGCGTCGGGTGCTTCGGGCAGGCTGCCGGGGGTGAACATGTGGGTTTGCAGGTCGCTGGCGTCGATGTCGACCACGCCTTGGATGCCGCGGGTCAGGCTGATGGCTTGTTCGCATTGTTTGTGGGTGGCGAGGCGGCCGCTCAGGGTGACTTTGCCGGCGTGGGTCTTGACGTGGATGGGCAGGCCACGGGTCGGTTCGGCGAAGGTCAGGGCCGAGCGGACCTTGGTGCTGAGCCACACATCGTGCATGACGCTTTCCAGGCCCTGGGAGTAATGCTGCAAGGAATGAAGTTTCATCGTGGGACCCTCTCGCGCAAGCGGTTGGACAATGCGTCCCCGGGCGCTGTCGCCCTCCGCCGGAGCCGGTTCGCTAGCGGGCAAGGGAACTCGCCGGCCCCGCAGGGACACGAAATAATTATAGTCCGGCCAGGGCCCGCGCCGACGTTGGGCAGTGGCCAGGGCACGCCCCTGTTCAGGCGGCCGCCACCACCGGCAGGCGCGGATTTTTCCGTGACACCCCGGCGCTATTCGCTAAGGTCTATGGACCACCGGCCCAAGGCTCGACGGCCTCGAAGCAGCGCCCCGGGCCGGCCCATGTGACAGACCAGGAGAACCCCATGCACCCCTTCACCCTCGAACGTATCGACCATGTCGTCCTGCGGGTCAGCGACCTGGCGCGCAGCCTGGCCTTCTACCAGTCGGTGCTCGGCTGTGAGTTGAAGAAGCGCCGCGACGACCTGGGGCTGCTGCACCTGAGCGCGGGCGCGTCGATGATCGACCTGGTGGACGTCGCCGGGCCACTCGGCCGCGAAGGCGGAGCGGCGGCCGGTGCGCAGCGGCGCAATGTCGATCACTTCTGCCTGCGCGTCGAACCCTTCGACGAGCAGGCGCTGCTGGCGCACTTGAGCGCGGCCGGCCAGCAGGTGCAAGCCGCAGAGCTGCGCTACGGCGCAGAGGGCAAGGGCTTGTCGATCTATTGCTTCGACCCCGACGGCAACCAGATCGAGCTCAAGGGCCCGCCGCTGGAGCCTTGAGCCTCTTAACCCCTGCGCAGCCGGCCAGGCTTTGCCAGGCGCCCGCGCCCCTGGCAGGCTGTTGCCCCTGTTTGATGTGTCTTGCCACTTTCGAGATCGCCATGTCGCACTACCCAGGCGTCGACGCCGACGGTTTTATCCAGTGCCTGCCCGAGCAGCCGTTGCAGCCCCTATTCGCCCCCTTGGTGGAAGAGCTGTGCGCCCTGCTCTCGCGGCGTTTTCCCGCCCTGCTCGACGGCCTGTACCTGTACGGCAGCGTGGCCCGTGGCGATGCGCGGCCGGGCACGTCCGACCTGGACGTGACCCTGGTGCTGGCCTGGGCGCCGAGCGCCGAAGAGGCGCAGCGCCTGGAGGCCACCCGCCTGGAACTGCAGGCGCGGCACCCGCAGGTGTCGAAGATCGACTTCGACATCGGCGTGCTCAGCGAGGTGCTGGCGCCGGGCAATCTCTACCGCTGGGGCTTCTGGCTCAAGCATCAGTGCCGCTGCATCTGGGGCAACGACCTGGGGCTGCGCTTTGCGCCCTTCCGCCCGAGCCGCGCCATTGCCCTGGCGGTGAACGGCGACTTCCCCGAGGTGCTGGAAGGCTACGCGCAGCACCTGGAACAGGCCGCCAGCGCCACCGAGCAGCAGCGCCTGCAACGGGCCGCCGCGCGCAAAGCGCTACGCTCGGCCAACCTGCTACGCGGCGAACAGGAACGCGGCTGGCCGAGCACCCTGCACGAGCACGCGCAACTGCTGAGCGCGGCCGAGCCGGGCCTGAGCGGCTACGCGGCGTTTTTCCTGCAGCAGGCCTATGCGCCCCAGGGGCCGGTGGCGGATTTCGTGCAGCGGCTGCGGGCCTACAGCGCCTTGCTGGCGGGGGAAGTGCGGGCCCAACCCTGACCGTGCAGGGTGCGGGTGTCGCGGCGAGGAACCTGGTTCCGACCCGATGATGGCATTTTGATTACCTTCGACTAGGGTCACAGGAGCAGCCCGCGCCGCGCTCGTGCGCTCCGTCCGGTTGCCGTGCCACGCCCTTCGTAGCCGGTCATGGAGACCTTCGATATGCGTATCGCCCTTCTATTGAGCCTCGCCCTCTTGTCAGCCTGTTCCACCACGCAACACAGCGCGATCAATCTGCAAACCACCCGCAACCTCGACCAGCAATTGCTGGCAAAAGCCCGGATCTCCCCACAGTCGGCCAAGGCCCCAGACTGTGAGGCTGCGCCTGCCGAAGGCGTCGAGGACGGTTACTTCAAAGTCCGCAAGCGCTGGCAGTTGCTCAATAAATGCCTGTACGGCGACTCGGGCCCGCGCAAGCTGGTGGTGCTGCTCGACGGCACCGAAAACACCAAGGAGGACAACACCAATATCTGGCGCCTGTATAACCAGGCGCTCGAACAGGCCAAGAACGGCGCCAGGGTGATTCCCTATTACGACAAGGGCGTGGCCACCAGCATCACCACGCCCTTCGGCGCGCTGTTCGGCAGCGGCGTCAGCCTGAATATCCGCCAGGCCTACCGCTTCCTGGTCGAGGCCTACCGCCCCGGCGACGAGATCTACCTCTTCGGTTTCAGCCGCGGCGCCTTTACCGCGCGTTCCTTGAACGGCTTTATCGAAATCGCCGGCCTGCCCAGCAACCTGAAGCCCGATGCCTGGGACAACAGCACGCTGTGGGGCTGGACCGGGCACATGCACGATGTGGTGGAGGACATGTACGACCTCTACAAGGTGCGCAACGATGGCGTGCCGGGGTTCGACGATACGCTGCGCAGAAATCTGGCGGCCTACCGGCAGGCGAACGGCATCAGCATCTATGGCGACCCTCCTGGCAAGGCCGAGGACAAAGTCGTGGTCAAGGTCATCGGGGTCTTCGACACCGTGCCGGCGGTGGGCTCCAGCCTGAAGGAAGAGCCCGACGAACACCGTCTGGAGCTGTACGCCGAGCGCGGTTACCACGCCATGTCGCTGGACGAGCAGCGGGCCTCGTTCCGCCTGCTGCGCTTCGGCCTGCCGCAATCGAAATCGCAGGTGCTGGAGGAAGTGTGGTTCGCCGGCGTCCATGCCGATGTGGGGGGCGGTTACCTCAACGAGCCGGACCTGGCCCAATGCGGCCAAAGCCCGTATGCCAAGGGCGGCCAGGGGCTGGAAACCATCCCGTTGCGCTGGATGCTGAAAAACCTCGAGGGAGACGGCATCTTCGCCAACAGCACCCACTGGCCGACCGAGTGCATCGGCGGGCCGTTGCACGATGAGTTCCACGATGCCAAGTACGTGGTCAGCTCCGCCTACCGGGAAGCCGGGCTGATCCGCCGCAAACCGGTGGAGCACGACAAGGTGCATGCCAGCGTATTCCAGCGCATGGACATTCCCCGGCTGGCGGCGCCTCACCAGCAGCGCGAACCCGATAAGCGCTACGACCCGATCAACCTCGGCTACGCCCGGCGCGACCGCTGCCGGAAGGACGATCTGGCGCGCAACTACACCATCGTCGGCCGCTACGAACCTCACTGCGCGCCCGCCAGCAACAGCCGGGGCGAGGCCGTACAGAGTGATGCGGTGAATCTCGAGAAGCGCCAGTAGCGCCACTGCGCGGGGCCGGTCCGGGACTCGGGCCGGCCCCCCGTTAACAACGCAGAAGCCGGGCTGCCGGGGACGGCCTTATCGCGGGCAAGCCTCGCTCCTACGGGGTGAGGCTGGCCTTTTGGGCGAGCCGAGCCCGGCCATCAACAGCGCCAGCGCCATCAGTGCCGCGGCCAGGGCGAAGGTCAGGTGCAGGCCGCGGGCGATGGCCTCGGCGCTGGCCGTGCCCGGGTCGCCGGCGAGCGCGGCGAACACCGCGCCCATCAGCGACGCGCCGCTCATCAGGCCGAGGTTGCGCGACAGGTTGAGCACGCCCGAGACCAGCCCGCGCTGCTGCGGCCCGACCTCGCTCATCACCGCGGTGTTGTTGGCCGCCTGGAACGTCGCATAACCCAGGGTGGTGACGACCAGCGCGCCCAGGTAACCGCCAACGCCCAGGCCGGAGGGCAATACCGCCAGCAGCAGGCAGCCCAGCAGCAGGCCGCCGAGGCCGGCGAGGACCATCGGCCGCGCACCAAAGCGATCGGCGAGGCGCCCGGCAGGCACTCCACACAGCGCGGACACACAGGGCCCGAGCGCCATCGCCAGGCCCACTTGCAGCGCCGACAGGCCCAGGCCATGGGCCAGATAAAAGGGCCCGACCACAAAGGTGCTCATGATCACCGTCGACACCAGCGCACTCATGACCAGGCTGGCGCTCAAGGCCGCCTGGCGGAACAGCCCCAGGCACACCAGCGGCGCGGCCACCCGCCCTTCCACCCAGACGAACAGCCCGCCCGCCAGCACCGCCGCCACCAACAGGGCGCCGTTGAGCAGGCCGAAATGGCCGCGCCCCAGGGTCATGGCCAGGCCGTAGGCCAGCAGGGCCAGCGCCAGCAGCACGGTGCCCGGCAGATCGAAGGCGCCGCGCAACGCCGCCCGCGCCGGGCGCTCGGCCGGCAGGTAGCGATAGCCCAGCGCCCAGGCCAGGCCGCCCAGCGGCACGCAGACCAGGAACAGCGCCGGCCAGCCGAACCCGGCGAGCAACAGCCCGCCCAGCGACGGACCGAGGGCGGTGCCGACCGCCGACAGGCTGCCCAGCAGCCCCATGGCCCGGCCAGTGCGCGCCTGGCTCACGGTCTCGCCGACCAGGGCCAGGGTCAGCGCCATCATGATCGCCGCCCCCACGCCCTGCAGGGCCCGCGCGGCAATCAGCGCGCCCAGGGTCGGCGCGGCCGCGCACAGCGCCGAGGCCAGGGTGAACAACAGCAGCCCCGCCAGCAGTACGCGCCGGCGCCCGATCAGGTCGCCCAGCCGGCCGACGCTGACAATCAGCGCGGTAATCGTCAGCAGGTAGGCCAGGACCACCCACTGCACCTGCTGGAAGCTCGCGCCGAACGCCAGCACCAGGGTCGGCAACCCGACGTTGGCAATGCTGGTGCCCAGCGACGCCAGCAGCATCGACAGCGCCAGGCTGGCCAGGGCCCGACCCGCCGCAACCGGAGGCGGGGAGCTGGTTCGGGGGGCCTGGGCATTGACGGTGTTCATCGCGGACTTCCTCGCTGATCGGCGCAAAACGCTGTTGTGGGCAATCTAGCCCGCGCCCTAACATGGCGGAAGGCGCAGCCGTTGCAGGTTATTCATGCACGTGACGCCATCTCACAGACACCCACTCCGAGGCCGTCGCCATGTCCAGCCCCGATCTCAACCTGCTGCTGACCCTCGACGCGCTGCTGGCCGAAGGCAGCGTGGCCCGCGCAGCCCAGCGCCTGCGGCTGAGCCCCTCGGCCATGAGCCGGGCCCTGGCGCGCCTGCGCGACACCACCGGCGATCCGCTGCTGGTGCGCGCCGGACGCGGCCTGGTGCCCACCCCCCGCGCCCTGGAATTGCGCGAGCGGGTCGGCCATCTGGTACGGGAGGCCGAGGCCATGCTGCGTCCCGCCGCCGGGGTCGACCTGCGGCGCCTGGTGCGCACCTTCACCCTGCGTGGCAGCGACGGGTTCGTGGAAAACTTCGGCCCGGCCCTGGTCGAGCACCTGCGCGCCGAGGCGCCGGGGGTGCGCCTGCATTTCCGGCAGAAAACCAGCAAGGACAGCGCGCCCCTGCGCGACGGCACGATCGACCTCGACACCGGCGTGGTGGACGCCGGCACCAGCCCGGAAATCCACACCCGCGCGCTGTTCCGCGATCGGTTCATCGGCGTGGTGCGCCACGGCCATCCCCTGAGCAACGGCCCGATCAGCCCGGCCCGTTACGCCGCCGGCCGGCATGTGCTGGTCTCGCGCCAGGGCCTCGACCGCGGGCTGGTGGACGAGGCGTTGCAGGCACTGGGCCTGCAACGGGAGATCGCCAGCATCGTCGACGGCTTCTGCGCCGCCCTGGCCCTGGTGAGCGTCTCGGACCTGATCAGCGCCGTCCCGGAACGCTACACGCGCAACCTGCGCGGCCACCTGTACAGCTTCGCGCTGCCCGTGACCACGCCGGAAATCACCGTGTCGATGCTCTGGCACCCACGGACCAACAGTGACCCGGCACACAAGTGGCTGCGCGACTGTGTGCGCCAGGTGTGTGCGCAATGACCTCGCTGACCGCCGTGCCGCTCAGCCTGGTGGAATTGCTGCGCGCCAGCGAGAACGTCGATCCCCTGCGCCAGGCCATCGCCCTGAAGCGGTCGAGCTTCGACCGTTATGGCAGCACCTTCCAGCCCGTTTTCCAGGGCGCCGGGACCCTGGTCCTGAGCCGGGCGGATGTGTTCGCCGCGTTCCGCCAGGCGCCGGTGCTGGGCGCCCTGACCGCGATAGCCTGGGGATTTCCCCGCGGTGGCCTGCCAGGCGGCAGGTCCCTGCGCCATGCCCTGGATGCCCTGCCGCTGATCCTGGAGCGGATCGGCCCGGGCGCGGTCCTCGATGCCGAGACCTTCCAGGCGATCAACTCGCACCACTACGTGAAGAACGGCATCACCACCAAGCTGCTGCACTTCAGCGGCATCCTTACCCGGGAAGGCCACAGGGCGCAGATCTACGACTCCAGGATCCACAAGTACCTGACCCTGGCCAGGCCAGTGGAATATGCGCCGCTGATAACCACGCTGAAAAAGTCCGAGGCCATGCCTACGCCGGCCCAGTACCTGGAGTACCTGCGGCTTACCGAGCAGGTGGCGCGCGAGGCCGGGCACGACGATCCGTCCCGGGCGGAGATGTTCATGTTCAGCAACGCCCCCGGAACGCGCCGGGCGCGGCACCGGGTCATGCCTTAAAAGCCAGGCGCCCGCCTCACGCCGGGGGCATCACCCCGGGCAGCACTTCGGCCAGCGGCACCAGCGCCGGCTGCTGGCGCAGCGCGCGCAGGCTGGCGCGCAGTTCGGCCGGGCGCACCGGCTTGGAGAGGATGGCGATATTGCGGTCGTGCAACGCGGCTTGGATCTTCTCCACCTCGTGGCCGGTGAGGATCAGCGCCGGCACCGCCCAGCCGCGCTGCTCGCGCAGCTGGTCGATGCACTCGATGCCGGTGGCGTGGTTACCCAGGTCGTAGTCGGCGACGATGATGTCGCAGTCGCTGACCAGGTCGCGGGCCGTCAGCTCGGCCTGGACCACGCAGCCCCAGCGCTCCAGCAAGGCCGAGGTGGCCAGCAGCACGTTGCGGTCGTCCTCCACCAGGCAGACCTTCAAGCCGGTCAGCAGCCCCGCCTGGCGCGCTTCGTCGCGCGGCACCGGCAGCTGCGCGGCGTATTTGAAGCAGTTGGACAGCACATTCTGGACCATGGTCGCCAGCAGCGCCGGGTCGACCCGGACCCAGTGCGAACAGGGCCGCAGGCGCAACTCCACCCCGGCCCAGCGCGCGGCCTCGGCGTTTTCGCGCACCTGCTCGGCGAGGAATTGCCCCAGGTCCAGGGACTGGAAACTGGGTTGCACCCGGCCGTTGTCCAGGGTGTAGAGGTCGAGAATCGAACGGAACAGTTGCGAGACGTTGAGCAGCGAGCGGTCGATGTTGTCCACCAGGCGCCGCTCCTCCTCGCCCAGCGGCGATTCGCGCAGGCAGGCGGTGAACAGGCCGATGGAGTGGATCGGCTGGCGCAGGTCGTGGCTGGCCTGGGCGAGGAACCGCGACTTTTCCAGGTTGGCGGCAATCGCCTCTTCCGAGGCCTTGCGCGTGCGCTCGAGCAACAGGTGGGCGTAGACCGGGATCACCGTGCTGGTGATCAGCAGCATCAGCACCATGAAGGGGTGCGCCTGCCAGGCCGGCGTCAGGCGATAGACGATCACCAGCGCCAGCAACGCCAGCACGGTGGCGATCGCCAGGTAGCGCGAACCGAAGCGCATGCCGTTGCCCAGGTTGACCCACACCATCACCGCGTACAGCGGCAACGCCGCATCCCCGCCGACCACCAGGCCGAACGAGGTGCCGGTGTAGTCGTGGACCATGCCCAGGACGCGCCGCGCCGGATAATGCCCGGGCCAGCGCACGATGGCCTGGCGCAGGACGACCGACAGCAGCAGGAACAGGCCGATGTAGATCACGATCGGCAGGTAGGTGGCGACCTGCTGTCCGGGCAAGAAGCCTAGCGCGCCGACATAGACCAGCGCGCAGCTGGCCACGATGATGCGCAGGTTGGCTTGGTCGAGCTCGGAGTTTTTCTCGAACTTCATGGGGAACATCCTTGTGCGTCAGTCGTCATACCCGGCACGAATCGCAAGGCAGTTGCCGGGCTCGCTGCTAAAGTAGCCTGCCTCAAGGAAAGCTCGACCCAAGGAGGCTCACCCTATGCCATGCCGGATCATCATAGCCGACGATCACCCGCTGTTTCGCGAAGGCATGTTGCGCACCGTACAACGCCTGCTGCCGGACGCGCAGATCGAGCAGGCCGGCGACCTGGACGCGGTACTCGCCCTGATCCGCAGCGGTGACGAGCCGGACACGCTGATTCTCGACCTGCGTTTTCCAGGCCTGACCTGCATCAGCCAGCTGGCCGCGCTGCGCCAGCAACTGCCGCGCACCACCCTGATCGTGGTGTCGATGGTCGACGACCAGGCCCTGATCGGCGAGGTGATGGCCGCCGGCGTCGACGGTTTCATCGGCAAGAACATCGCCCCGCAAGAGATCGGCCAGGCGGTGCAGGCCATTCGCGAAGGCGAAGTGCTGGTCAAGTTCGCGCCTTCGGGCCTGCTGCCCCTGGGAAGCGCCGGCGCCCGCACGCTCACCGCGCGCCAGCAGGAAGTGCTGCGCCTGATCGCCCAGGGCAAGACCAACAAGGAAATCGCCCGCGAACTGGGCATTTCGCCCTTCACCGTGCGCATCCACGTGACGGCGTTGTTGCGCGTGCTCGACGTGCCTTCCCGGGCCGCCGCGGCGGTGAAGTATTCGAGCGGGTTGTAGGCGCCCGCCCGGCGGCAACAGACGGAGCGACACCCGAGCGGGCGCACAAAGGCCTGGCGTGGAAATCTGTAGGGAGAGAAACCCGGCTCGCACGCGCTTCAGGCCGGCTGGCCGAAGGGTACGCTGGGGAAGAAAAATGGCAGGGGCGGCTGGATTCGAACCAACGCATGGCAGGATCAAAACCTGCTGCCTTACCGCTTGGCGACGCCCCTGTGATGCGATGTTGCTCGCCTTGACTGCAGGTCCTGGGAGGACCTCGGCGAGAACGGGCGCAAATTTAGCAACTTTTCTCGCGCCTGGGAAGCAATTTATTCACAAATCTGTTGTGAAAACAGCCACTTACTTTTTTACCCTCGGCGCAGCGGGCCCACGGCCGGCACAACGCCGGGATTCGTCGCCGGCGCAAAGCTTTAGCGGCGCCCGCGCCGCAACTTGGTGCAAAATACCCCGTTCAGGTTGTAGCCCAACCCCTGTCGCGTCATGCCGCGCAACGAGAACCGATATGAACACCCAATTGCAGACCCGTGCCGTGCCCACGCCGCCCCAGCGCCAGCGTGATGGCCGCCCTTACCCTCTCTCCCATCAGTCGGCGGTAACCGCATGATCGAAGTCACCGAGGTTTCCATTGCCCAACTGCGGGCCGCGCTCGAATCCGGCCAGACCACCGCGGTCGAACTGGTCCAGGCTTACCTGGCCCGGATCGACGCCTACGACGGCCCCGATACTCCCACCGCGCTCAATGCCGTCGTCGTGCGCAACCCCGAGGCGCTCGCCGAGGCCCGGGCCAGCGATGCCCGCCGCGCCCGGGGGGAAACCCTGGGGCCGCTGGACGGCATTCCCTACACCGCCAAGGACAGCTACCTGGTCAAGGGCCTGACCGCCGCCTCCGGCAGCCCGGCCTTTGCCCACCTGGTCGCCCATCGCGACGCCTTCACCATCGAACGGCTGCGCGCGGCCGGCGCCATCTGCCTGGGCAAGACCAACATGCCGCCCATGGCCAACGGCGGCATGCAACGCGGAGTCTACGGCCGCGCGGAAAGCCCCTATAACGCCGACTACCTGACCGCGCCCTTCGCCTCGGGCTCGTCGAACGGCGCGGGCACGGCCACCGCCGCCAGCTTCGCTGCCTTCGGCCTGGCGGAAGAAACCTGGTCCAGCGGTCGCGGCCCGGCCTCGAACAACGGGCTGTGCGCCTACACGCCGTCGCGCGGGGTGATTTCGGTCCGCGGCAACTGGCCGCTGACCCCGACCATGGACGTGGTGGTGCCCTACGCCCGGACCATGGCCGACCTGCTGGAAGTGCTCGACGTCGTCGTCGCTGAAGACCCGGACACCCGCGGCGACCTGTGGCGCCTGCAACCCTGGGTGCCGATCCCCAGCGTGGCCAGCGTACGCCCCGCGTCCTACCCGGCCCTGGCGGCCCCGGCCACGGCCCTGGCCGGCAAGCGTTTCGGCGTGCCGCGCATGTACATCAACGCCGACCCCGAGGCCGGCACCAGCGAAGCGCCGGGCATCGGCGGCCCGACCGGGCAGCGCATCCATACCCGGCCGTCGGTGATCGACCTGTGGCAACAGGCCCGCCAGGCACTCGAAGCGGCGGGCGCCGAGGTGCTGGAAGTGGACTTCCCGCTGGTCTCCAATTGCGAAGGCGATCGCCCTGGCGCGCCGACGGTGTTCAACCGCGGCCTGGTGTCCAAGGAGTTCCTGCACCATGAACTGTGGGACCTGACGGCCTGGGCGTTCGACGACTTCCTGCAGGCCAACGGCGACCCGCAGCTCAATCGCCTGGTCGACGTCGACGGCCCGCTGATCTTCCCCCACGACCCGGGCACCCTGCCCAACCGCGAGGGCGACCTGGCCGCGGGCATGGACGAATACGTGAAGATGGCCGAGCGCGGCATCACCCCCTGGGACCGGATCGAGACCCTGCCCGACGGCCTGCGCGGCCTGGAGAAAACCCGCAAGCTCGACCTAGAAGACTGGATGGACCGGCTCGGGCTGGACGCGGTGCTCTTCCCCACCGTGGCCGACGTCGGCCCGGCCAACGCCGATGTCGACCCGGCAGCCGCGGACATCGCCTGGAGCAACGGCGTGTGGGTCGCCAACGGCAACCTCGCGATCCGCCACCTGGGCGTGCCCACGGTCACCGTGCCGATGGGCGTGATGCCGGACATCGGCATGCCCGTCGGGCTGACGTTCGCCGGCCGCGCCTACGACGACTCGACGCTGTTGCGCCTGGCCGCGGCGTTCGAATCGACCGGCAGCAAGCGCCTGGTCCCACCGCGCACGCCGGCCTTGAACCCAGGCCGATAACGCCGTCAGGGCAAGAAAAAAGGGGATGGGCGCCAGCGCCCATCCCCTTTTGTTTGAGCTGCCATTTGTTTGAGCTGCGATTGCTCAGCGGCGCGCACAGCGGCTGGGCATAGGGCCGGGCTCAGGCCAGCAGTTCGGCGATCCAGCGGGCCTGCCGGGCCACTTCCTGCCGCGTCGCCTCGGGCACCGCCTGCCGCGCCCGGTCGAACTGGGCCAGGGTCTTGTGTTTCTGGCGCAGCCGGCGCTGCCACTTGAGCAGGAACGCCGGGCTGCGCGCCTGCAGCTGCAGCGGGCCGAAGTACAGCTCCTCGGCGCTGTAGCTCACAGGGCCCGTGGGCTCGGCGACGATGATTTCGTAGTCGAAGCGGTTCTCGTGCAGCACTTCCTCGGCAACGATGCGGTAGCCGTGGTCCATCAGCCATTGGCGCAGCGGCTGCTCGCCGCCGTTGGGCTGCAGGATCAGGCGCTCCTGGCCGCTCAGGCGGGCCTGGCCGCGGTCGAGGATGTCGCGGATGGTCTCGCCGCCCATGCCGCAGAGGCTGATCGCGGTGATCCCGTCCGCCGGCTCGATGGCCGCCAGGCCGTTGGCCAGGCGCACGCTGATCCGCTGTTCCAGGCCGCTGTCGCGCACGCTGCGCAAGGCGGCGTGGAATGGCGTGGGCGCCACTTCGCCGGCCACCGCCGCGTCGATGACGCCACGGCGCAGCAGCGCCACCGGCAGGTAGCCGTGGTCCGAGCCGATGTCGGCCAGCCGCGCACCCGCCGGCACCTGCGCCGCCACGCGCTCCAGGCGCATGGACAATGTCTGTTGGTTCAACTGCCGCCCCTTCTCGCTACGAACGTCCGGCACCTGTGGCCGGCTCGGGGCGCGATTCTGTCGGGCAATGCAGGACATTTCAAATCTATGCGCGCGGCGCCACGGACGGACCGATCGGCGGAGCCGCCCGGGCGCCAGCGCGAGCGACCCGGCGCCCCCCAAAGGAGGTGCCGGGTCGTTTGCCGGGCGTCGATCAGAACGGCTTGGTGGGCAGGTATTTGCCGTCCAGGGTGATCACCGCGCGCGAACCGCCTTCCGGGTCGTCGACTTTCTTCACGTCCAGCTTGAAGTTGATGGCGCTGATGATGCCGTCGCCGAATTTCTCGTGGACCAGCGCCTTCAGCGTGGTGCCGTAGACCTGCAGCATCTCGTAGAAGCGGTAGATGGTCGGGTCGGTGGGGATGCCGCCCGGGATGCTGCCGCGCAGCGGCACGGTCTGCAGCAGGGCCACGCCGTCGGCGTCGAGGCCGAGCTTGTCGCCCACCACCTGGGCGGCGCTGGCCGGCAGCGGGTGCTGGCCGAGCAGGGCCGCGGTGACGAAGGCTTCGGACAGGCCGGTGCCGTCGGTGATCTGGGCGAACGACAGGTCCTTGCGGGCCTTGGCCAGGAGGATGACTTCGCTCAGGGCGAGACGGGCGTTCTGGCTGATTTGCGACTGGATCATGGGGTGTCTCCGTGGGATGAAAAAAGGGTTCAGACCGCGTGTCGAAGCGGCGGGCAGATGCCCCGCACGCCGGGGTTGTCCGCCAGGGACACGAACCTGCCGGTGCCGCCATCGAAGGCCTCGATAGCGCCGCTCTCGATGTCGTAGACCCAGCCGTGCAGCGTCACCCGCCCTTCTTCGAGGGCCAGGCGCACCGAGGGATGGGTCTGGAGATTGGCCAGCTGGGCGATCACGTTTTCGCGGACCATGGCCTCGACCTTGGCCTGCGGGTGGGCGTGTTGACGGGCCTCGTTCACCACCCGCGCAGAATCGGCGTAGCGCAGCCAGCCGGCCACGGCGGGCATGTGGTCCAGGCATTTGCAGGTGGCGATGGCGGTCATCGCGCCGCAGTCGGAATGCCCGCAGATCACGATGTCCGCGACCTGCAAGGCGGCGACGGCGTACTCCACCGAGGCCGACACGCCGCCCGGCTCGGGGCCGTAGGACGGCACGATATTGCCGGCGTTGCGGATGACGAACAGCTCGCCCGGCTCGCGCTGGGTCACCAGTTCCGGCACCAGGCGGCTGTCGGAGCAGGAAATGAACAGCGCCCGCGGGCTCTGCCGGGTGGCCAGGTCCTTGAACAGGCCGGCCCGTTCGGGAAAGGCGTGCCGCTGGAATTTGAGGAAACCGTCGATGATGTCTTGCATGGGGACTCCTTGAGTCGTCGCGCTGCGATGAAGTAAAGGCTACGCAGCGCACGACATAAGGTAAAAGTCTCATTTATGATGCGCCCCATCAGATAATCTTATGAGAGCACCCATGCTTGCCCGACCTATCCACTACTTCCTGGCGGTGGCGGAACATCACAGCTTCACCCGCGCGGCGGCGGCCCTGCATGTCTCGCAGCCGGCGCTGTCGCAGCAGGTCCGGCAACTGGAGGAAAGCCTCGGCGTGCAGTTGTTCGACCGCTCGGGGCGCAGCACGCGCCTGACCGACGCCGGCGAGGTCTACCTGCGCCATGCGCGCCGCGCCGCGCAGGAGCTGCAGGCCGGTCAGCGCGCCCTGCACGATGTCAGCGACCTGAGCCGCGGCTCGCTGCGGGTGGCGGTGACTCCGACCTTCACCACCTACCTGGTCGGGCCCTTGGTCGAGGCTTTCCATGGGCGTTATCCGCACATCACCCTGAACCTGCGGGAAATGGCCCAGGAATCCATGGAGGAAGGCTTGCTGGCCGACGAGCTGGACCTGGGCATCGCCTTCGAGCAAGTGCAGGCCCGGGACATCGACAGCCGCCCGCTGCTGGTCGAGACCCTGGCCCTGGTGGTCGGCAGCGCGCACCCGCTGGCCGGGCAGCGCAGCGTGGGACTGGCCGCCTTGAACGACGAGGCGCTGGTGCTGCTCAGCGGCGAGTTCGCCACCCGCGAGCAGATCGACCGCTACTGCCGCCAGCACGATATTCGCCCGCGGGTGCAGATGGAGGCCAACGCCATCGGCGCGGTGATCGAGGTGGTGCGCCGGACCGGGCTGTCGACCCTGCTGCCGGCGACCCTCGCGCGGACGCACCCGGACCTGCGCGCGATCGAACTGCCGCAGCGGCTGCAACGCACCGCCGTGCTCATGCAGCGCCAGGGCGCCTACCAGAGCGCGGCCGCGCGCGCCTTTAGCGAAACCGCCGTCCAGGTCGCCGGGCAGCTGCAAACACCCTAGGACCTGCCGACCCGGATCAGAGGGTCATCAGCATTTCGTGCCAGGCCATGCCGCCGTGTTCCGAGGGCGAAGGTCGCACGTAGCGATAGCCCATGCGCTCGTACAGCGGCACATGCTGCGCCTTGCACATCAGGTGGATGCTGCGCTTGCCCAGGGCGCGCATGCGCGCGACGAATTCGTCCATCAAGCGCCGGGCATGGCCCTGGCCTTGCCGGGCCGGGTCGACCACCACCGACATGATCACCACGTTCGGCGCGTCCGCCGCGTGGCCCACCAGTTCCTTGAACGCCTCGTCGGCCATCACCACCTCGAAAGCACAGCCGCTGTTGATGAAGCCGACGATCTCGCCAGCCTGCTCCAGCACCAGGAAGCCCTGCGGATACTGGGCGATGCGCGTGGAGATTTTCTCCAGGGTGGCCGCTTCGTCGCCCTCGTAGGCCGTGGATTCAATCTGGAAGCAGCGGGCGGCGTCGGACAATACGGCGTTACGAAAGCCAAGGGCGGACATTGAATTCTGATCCTGAAAAGCCATGGAAGGCCGCAGTCTAGAGAAAACCCGGCCTGGGGGGTACGACCCTGCAGGCTGGCCGCCCGGCTCGCCTGCGAACCCGCCCGGCCTTACGCCGTCGTCGACGACACCTGGGCCAGGTAGTCCAGATGGCCCTGCGCGAAGTCCAGGTAGGTTCGCACGATCGCCGAGGGGTGACGGTGCGAGGGGTACAACAGGTTGATCTGCTGCTCGGGCAACGGCTGCCCGGGCAGCAGCGCCAGCAGCCGGCCTTCGCGGATCGCCTGCGCCGCCAGGAACGGTGGCAGCTCGGTGACCACATCGCCGGCCAGGGCCCGGCTGCGCAGGTGCAGGTAATCGTTGGTGGCCAGCACCGGCTCGGGCTGGAACAGTTCCTCGCCCAGACGCCAGCTCGCCCCGGCCCCCTGGCTCCACACCGCGCAGGGAAAGCCATGCAGCGCCGCCACGCTGTCGAGCCCGCCCCGCCGCTCGACCAGGGCCGGGCTGGCCACCAGGATGTGGCGATAGCTGAGCATGCGCCGCGCGATCATGCTCTCGTGGGCGATGCTGCCGACGCGCAGCGCCACATCCACCCCATCCTCGATCAGGTCGATACGCCGCTCGGTGGTGTAGACGCTGACCTGGATCTGCGGGTAGCTGCGCTGGAACGCCGCGAGGACTTCCCACCACGGCTCGAACGCGGGAGGCAGGGACAAGCGCAAGCGCCCTTTCAACTGCGCCTGGTCGCTGATGACCGCCTGCTCGCCTTCGATCAGCGCCTCGATGCCCCGGCTGGCGTGCTCGTACAGGCGCGCCCCGGAATCGGTGAGCCGGGTGCCGCGCACCGAACGCTCCAGCAACTGCACCTGCAACTGCTGCTCCAGCTCGCGGATGCGCCGGCTCAGGGTCGGCAACGGAATATCCAGGCGCTCGGCCGCAGCCGACAGGCTGCCGGCCTGGGCCACGCCGACGAACATGCGCACCGCATTGAAATCCATGGTGGCCACCCCTCTCATTTTTGAGATCCAGCTTATCTTTCCTGTGGATTATCTTCCAGATTCGATTGATGGATAGTGGCCTCACTGCCTGGCGAACGACCTCCACCCACCCGCCACGCACCCGAGGAAACGACCATGAAAGCCTACGTGATTGAACAACCCGGTGATGCCCAAGCCCTGCAACTGCAAGACATCCCCTCCCCCGAGCCGAAGCACGACGAAGTGCAGATCCGCGTCCGGGCGTTCGGCCTGAACCGTGCGGAAACCTACCTGCGGGCCGGCAAGATGGGCGAGATCACTGCCCCACGGGTGCCCGGCATCGAAGCCGTGGGCGAAGTCATCCATGACCCGGCCGGCGTGTTCCGCACCGGCCAGCGCGTAGCCACCGCCATGGGCGGCATGCAATTCGGCCGCAACGGCAGCTACGCCGAACAGGTCACCGTGCTGCGCGACAACGTGGTCTCACTGGACGGCAGCACCCTCTCCTGGGAAGAACTGGCCGCCCTGCCCGAGGCTTACCTGACAATCTGGGGCGCGCTGGACAAGAGCCTGGCGATCCAGCCCGGCCAGACCCTGCTGGTCCGTGGCGGCACGTCTTCGGTCGGCATGGCTGCCATCGCCTATGCCAAGGCCCGCGGCTTGACGGTGATCGCGACCACCCGCAGCGCCGCCAACAGCCAGCGCCTGCGAGACGTGGGCGCGGACCAGGTGGTGATCGACAGCGGCGAGATCGCCCAGCGCGTTCGGGAACTCGCCCCCGCCGGCGTCGACGCGGCCCTGGAAGTGGTCGGCGCCGCGACCTTGCGCGATACCCTCAAGACCGTGCGGCCGTTCGGCGCGGTGAGCGTCATCGGCCTGCTGGGCGGCGCGCCGGTGCTGGAGCAGTTGCACCTGATGCAGGACCTGCCCGGCGCGGTGCGGCTGAACTTCTTCCCCAGCGGCTTGCTGGGCACCGCGGCCATGCCGTTGAAGGATTCGCCGCTGGCCTGGATCGCCGAGCAGGTCGCCGCCAAGCGCATGCCGTCGATCCGCGCCCGGACCTTCGCCTTCGACGAAGTCCGCCAGGCCCACCGCCTGATGGAAAGCGATCGTGCCCTGGGCAAGCTGGTCGTGGTGCTCTGAGCCCCTGCCACCCTCAAGGAGTATTGCCATGCGTAACACATTGATCGCCATGATCCTGGGCGCCTCGGTCCTGCCCATGGCGGCCCAGGCGGCCGCCCCCGCCTCCAGCGACGCGGTGCGCAACGAAGTGACCCGGCAACTGGAACGCTATGAGCGCGCGCTCAACGCCTCCAACGTCGACCAGGTGATGACCCTGTACGCCAAGGATGCGGTGTTCATGCCGCAGAACAGCCAGCCGGTGGTGGGCCGCGACGCCGTGCGCGCCGCGTACCGCCAGATCTTCGGCCAGATCAAGCTCGAGGTGGATTTCACCATCGACGAGATCCAGCCGCTGTCGCCCGACTGGGCCTTTGCCCGGACCCGCTCCAAGGGCACGGTCAAGGTCCTGGCCGGCGACGGCAAGGCCAGCCCGGAAGGCAACCAGGAGGTGTTCCTGCTGCACCGGGAAAGCGATGGCCAGTGGCGCTTTGCGCGCTATATCTTCTCGACCACCAACCCGCCCGCCGCGCAGTAGGCGCCCCGCGCAAAAAAAACACCCTGGCCGCAAGGTCCAGGGTGTTTTTTTGCCGGCGCGATCCAGCGCCTCAGAGAAAGATCGTGCCCTTGAGGTACAGCGCGCCCTGGCCGCTGATCAGCACCCGGCCGTTATCCAGCACTTCGCACCACAGCTGGCCCTTGCGCGCCCCGCCCTGCTGCGCACTCAGGCGCTTCTTGCCCAGGCGCGCGGCCCAGTACGGCGCCAGGGAGGTGTGGGCCGAGCCGGTGACCGGGTCTTCGTTGACGCCAACGTTCGGGCCGAACCAGCGCGAGACGAAATCGAACTCCCGGCCCGGCGCGGTGACGGCGATGCCACGCACGTCGAACCGGGCCAGGGCGGCGAAATCGGGCGTGAGGCCGGCGATGCTCGCCTCGTCCTCGACCACCAGCAGGTAGTCGTCGGTGCGGTACAGCGCCTGGGCGCTCGACAGGCCGAGGGCGTGCAGCAGGCCCGGGGCGATCTCCACCGCGACCGGCTGCTTGGCCGGGAAATCCATGGACAGGCGCTCGCCGTCGCGGCGCACGCGCAACTCGCCGCTGCGGGTGGTGAAACGCAGCACGTCGCTGGGCTCGTGCAATTGCTCGAACAGCACCCAGGCCGCCGCCAGGGTGGCGTGGCCGCACAAGTCGACCTCTACCGTCGGGGTGAACCAGCGCAACTCGAACCCCTCGCCGTTGCGCACGAAGTAGGCGGTTTCCGACAGGTTGTTCTCCGCGGCGATGCGTTGCAGCGTGGCATCGGGCAGCCAGGCCTGCAGCGGGCAGACCGCGGCCGGGTTGCCGCCAAAAGGCGTGGCGGAAAAAGCGTCCACTTGAAAGATGTCGAGCTGCATCGGGTTCACTCCTGGTTTCGTGCGGATGGGTTGGCGTGGTCGGTGGCCCGGAGCTGGTCCAGGTAGTTGTAGATGGTGTAGCGGGTGACGCCCAGGGCCGCGGCGGCCTTCTCGATGCCGCCCTTGACGATGAACAGCCCGCGATCCTGCATCTGGCGCACGGCATCGAGCTTCTGCGGTTTCTTCATCAGGGCGGTGCCGCCGGGGCAGGCGCCGTGGATGATCTGCGCCATCAACTGCTCCATGTCCTGGGGTTCGTCGCCGCGCGGCTCGGGAGCGGCGGCCAGGCCCAGCAACTCGCCGAGGCAGGCATGGGCGGCGGCCAGGCCACTGAGGTCGGCGTTGCTGCACAGGGTGGCGAAGGGTTGGCCGCTGCTGTCGCGGTAGACCACCGTCGAGCTGCGCAACGGCCGGCCGTCCGGCGCGGTGGTCGGGTAGTTCTCCACCACCACCGGCTCGCTGCCGGAACGGTCCTCCATGGCCCGACGCACAGCGATGAACCCCAGGTCGTCGCGCGGCCCGCCCAGCACCGGACTGCCGACCCGGCGCCCGGTGACATGGCCATTGGCGATGGCGACGATGGACGCCTCCGGGCGGCTCAGGTCATGCAAGACGATTTCGATGTGCCGGCCGACCACGTTGCCGAGCATGGTCACGGTGCTGCGCAGCACCTTGAACAGCAGTTGGCGTTCGGCGGCGTGTTCGGCGCAAAAACGGGACTTTGGCGGCTTCATGACGGTTTCGCGGGAAAAATGATTCGCGGAAAAATATCAACACGCCATTGAATATTCAACTTTTTGTTGATATCGATTGCGCCACCGCCTCCAGCAACCAGTGCTTGAACGCCAGCATCGTCGGGCTCTGCGCCCGGGATTGCAGGCGGGTCAGCCAGTAACTGCCGGTGGTGATGCCCACCGCGAACGGCTGCACGATGCTGCCGGCCTGCAACGAGCGCTCGAACATCAGCGGCGGCGCCAGGGCCACGCCGATGCCTTGCTGCGCGGCCTCCATCATGCCCAGGGACGAGTCGAAGACGATGCTGCGCGACGGCAGGGTATTGGCCGGCAGGCCGGCGGCGCTGAACCATTCCGGCCACTCGTCGGCGCGGTAGGAGCGCAACAGGGTCTGCCCGAGCAGGTCGGCGGGATGGCGCAGTTGCCGCGCCAGCTCCGGCACGCAGAGCACCGACAGCGGCGCCTCCAGCAACTGCACGGCGTCGGTGCCGTGCCAGGCGCCGCTGCCGAAACGGATGGCGTAGTCCAGGCCCTCGGCGGCCACGTCGACCCGGTTGTTGTGGGTCGACAGGCGCAGGTCGATGAACGGGTGGCGCGCCTGGAAATCCTCCAGCCGCGGCAGCAACCAGCCGACGGCGAAGGTGCCGACCGCCCCCACGCTGAGCACTTCGCGGTAGTGCCCGCCCTCGAAGCGCCCGAGGGCCTGGGCGATGCGATCGAAACATTCGCAGAGCACCGGCAGCAGGGTTTCGCCCTCGCGGGTGAGCATCAGCCCGCGCGGCAGGCGCTTGAACAGCGTGACATTGAGCTGGGCCTCGAGGCTCTTCACCTGGTGGCTGACCGCGGCCTGGGTCACGCACAGCTCGATGGCGGCGCGGGTAAAGCTCAAGTGCCGCGCCGAGGCCTCGAACGCCCGCAGGGCATTCAGCGGCAAATGGGGTCGGATCATGACACTCCCTAGTTTTTCTAATGGCTCGGGCGAAATATCATCGTTTGCCGATCCCTCGCCGGACACCTACATTGAGCCCGCCCGCCGTACCACGCTGCACCTGAACACCTGTATGCGGGCCCGGCCGCCTGGATCGCAGCGGCTACTCTTTCTGCAAAATCATGGAATGCCTCCCCATCATGCACAACAAAAACTTAGCCTTGCCCGGCTTTATCGCCGCGTCCCTGCTGGCTTTCGGCGCCGGCGACTGCCTCGCCGCCGCTCCCCGGGACAGCGCCTTGAAACCGCTGGTCGACGCGGTGATCCGCCCGCTGATGCAACAACAGGGCATCGCCGGCATGGCCGTGGCCATCACCGTCAAGGGCCAGCCCCATTACTTCAATTACGGCCTGGCCTCCAGGGAAGAGCAGAAAGCCGTCGACCAGGACACGCTGTTCGAGATCGGTTCGGTGAGCAAGACCTTCACCGCGACCCTGGCGGCGTATGCCCAGGCCAGCGGCAAGCTGGCCTTCGACGCGCCGGCCAGCCGCTACCTGCCGGCCCTGCAAGGCAGCGCCTTCGAGCGCATCAGCGTGCTGCAACTGGGCACCTACAGCGCCGGCGGCCTGCCGTTGCAGTTCCCGCAGCAATGGGACAGCCAGGCCAAGATGCTCGGCTACTACCAGCAGTGGCAACCGAGCTACGCCCCCGGTGCCCAGCGCCTGTACTCGAACCCGAGCCTCGGCCTGTTCGGCTACCTGGCCGCGCAGAGCCTGGGGCAACCGTTCGCCCAGGCCATGGAGCAGCGCCTGTTCCCGGCGCTCGGCCTCACGCACACCTACCTCCAGGTCCCGGCCGCGCAGCAGGGCCATTACGCCCAGGGCTACGACAAGGACGGCAAGCCGGTGCGCGTCGGCCCCGGCGCCATGGACGCCGAGGCCTATGGGGTGAAGACCAGCGCCGCCGACCTGCTGCGTTTCGTCCAGGCCAACCTCCAGCCCCAAGCGCTGCCCCAGCCCTGGCAGCAGGCCATCGCCCTCACCCACACCGGCTATTACCAGGTCGAAGGCATGACCCAGGGCCTGGGCTGGGAGCTCTACCCTTACCCGTCCAGCCTGGACGCCCTGCTGGCCGGCAACTCGGCGCAGATGGCCTTCGAGCCCCACCCGACCCGCTGGCTGAACCCGCCCCAGGCGCCGCAGGCCGATACCCTGCTGAACAAGACCGGCGGCACCGGCGGCTTCGGCACTTATGTGCTGTTCGTGCCCGGCAAGGACATCGGCCTGGTGCTGCTGGCGAACAAGAACTACCCCAACGCCGAACGGGTGAAGGTCGCCCATGCGCTGCTCGAGGCCCTGGACAAGAGCACCGCGGTGGCCGGGCAACCCTGAAACGACGGCCAGCGGCACGAGCGCGATGATCGGCGCTGGCTAAAACCGGCGGAACGCGCCATCCTCCGCGTCTTTTCCCGCGCCGCCGTCATCGGCGGCGCACGCTTTTCCAAGGAAGCCGTCCATGCACAACTCGCCGCTGAACCCCGCCGAATTCGAATTCCTCGAAGACACCCTGCTCAAGTACGGCGACGACCACTCCGTGCTCAACCTCGCCGAATTCGACGGTTTCTGCACGGCCCTGGTGTCCGGCCCGACCCAGGTGGACATTGCCGAATGGTTCCCGGCCATCTGGGGCGGGCAGAACCCGGACTGGCAGAGCCCGGAAGAATGCAAGCGCTTCATCGAACTGAGCGTGCGCCATCTGAACGCCATCGCCACCGCGCTGGCCAGCGTCCCGACGCACTTCGCCCCGCGCTTCGAAGAGACCGAACACCAGGACCAGCCACTGGTCCTGGCCGAGGAATGGTGCTTCGGCTACCTGCGCGCCATGGCCGTGAGCAACTGGCCCGAACTCCCCGCCCCCCAGGCCGCCCAGTTGCAAGCGATCATCAGCTGCGCCGAACAGGACAACTTCGAACTGCCGGCCGATCTCGACCTGGCTCAGCATCGCCAGACCGTGGCCAGCGTCGAACAGGCAGCGCGTGGGCTGCACGATTATTGGTTGGCGCAACGCTGAGGGGGGACGGGGGCAGGCGGGGTGCCTGCCCTTGGGGGCTGGAGCATGACGACCAAAGGTTCGCCTAGATGACAGGCCAATGCCTTATCAGCGTTACAGCCGCGGACTCCATGAGCAGACTCAGCAACAGCCCACCCATGATGTAGTGCGAAATGATCAATCTTCTTTTGAGCGGTTGCGGGAAGTTGTTTATCTCATCGGCATCCAACAACCCTCTCCTGATGAAAAAGCCCGGGCAGGCCAAATAACCTGCGACTACTCCCACCATCATCATTCGGCCCCAGGGCCCCATGGACAGATAGAACCTGTTGCCGGTGATCATCTGGCAATTCCTGACATGTCCGAGCATCTCGTCCATACGGGTATATCCCCAATACAGATAGACGCCGAGCATGGTGAACATGCCAAGAAAAGTTATTCCGATACACCCCCCCAGAACGATATGTGCAGCAGTGATTACCATGCAGTTTTTCCCTCATAAATCAGCTCTCCAAAAAACTCTCCAGCTGATTCCCCACGCTTACTGGCAAAATAACTTCCGCCACCGGCCACCACTAAACCACAAGCGACGCTGCCCATTCCCCCTGTAGGAACACCAATAGCTACACAGATGGCGCCCGCTGTAGACGATGTTAAAAACACCCCCGCTAGCGCTCCACCGCTTACTCCCCCCAAGAAACTCCCCGCCTGCGTAAACTTCACCCGTTCACACGCTTCCTTGTTTCCCGCCAAGCACACATCCTGCACCTTCACATAAGACGCCCCGCCACCTAATGCAATGCCAACCCAACCACCCCACTTAAGCACCCTGGACGCTCTCGCAACACCTTCAATATGCGTCGCATACCCTGGTATCTGCCCAACCGCACCCGCCTGGGTCCAGCGATGCACCAGGCTGCGACTGGAAATCCCCAAGGCACTTTTAAGGTTGGGGTGATCGGGAAAGGCAATGCTCATTTTGGTGATGGAATTCAGGTTGGTATCCAACTGGGCAAACAGCTTTCTCCTTTCTGCAAAGAACTCGACGCTGCGCAAATGCCCATCCCGCAGAAAGAACGTCTGATGCAAGGCCTCGATATCCAGCAGGGTCCTTTTCAAACCGTCCATAGGGTTGCCAGCCGCCGCTGTACCGACACCTAGAACCGTCGAACCATAGGCCAGTATCGACTCGACCTGCGCCCGGTACTTGAGCATAAAAGCCGCTTCCTCATCGCTCAGGGACGCCAGGGCCGTACTCACCTGCTCCGCTGCTGCCATCAGTTGCGCTTCTTCACGGGTGCATTGGTAATTGTCGGGATGACTGAGCACGACCAGTTGCCCAGGCTTGGCATCGTTCGCGAGGTGCGGATTGAGCCGGCGGAATTTCTCCAGCACCGCCGCGTCGGCTTGACCGAAGAGCACTGTCTCCAATACAGCCCGAGTCATCGGCGTTTGCACGATATGAAACCCCGGCTCGATTAGGTGCTGCGTGTCCTGCACGGACAGCGGCGGTGACACGATATCGCCGTGGGCCACCGCAAGGCCGCGCACCTGGTCCCGCGGCACCGCATCGGCAAACGGGTTTTGCGGGTAGCCCTGGTGAATGGCGTCGGCCCAGCGTTGAGTGTTGGCCACCGCGGGCCCGACGCAATCGCTGTCGAGCGGGATAAACGGCTGGTTGCCGGAACAGACCGTCCCCTGGGTGGCGATCAGGCGATTGGCCCCGCTCGGGCAACCGCATTGCACGCGGCCGCCTTCCACCGCCGTGGCTTGATGGTTATCGGCCCAGGTGTGATGACCTTCGGCGATAAAGCCAACCGTCTGGCACACCGGGCACCAGACCGGGTCGGCAATACGGGCGATCCGTCGCCCCACGACAAAGGTGCTGCCTGACCCCGCAATGACCTTGCCACCGGTGGTGGTGGGGTCGCCTTCCCTGATGACCAAGGCCATGGCTTACGTCCGAGTGAGAAATGGGCCTCGAACGTAACGATGCGGGTCAGGCGGCTGAATCAGGCGTTCCTGAAAGTGCTTGCAGCAGTGGAAAGACATCCCGCAAAAACGCAAAAACCTCCCGCAGGAGGCTTTTGCTTCGACCGCGAGCAGCGGATCAGAACGCCAGTTTGTAACCGATGGAGAACAGCATGAGCGCCAGGAACGGTCGCAGCAGTTCGTCCGAGACACGGCCACTCATGTGGCTGCCCAGCCAGATCCCCGGCAGCGAGCCCATCAGCAGGAAGCCCAGCAACTGCCAGTCCATGTTGCCCATGCTGGCATGGCCCAGGCCGGCGACCTGGGTCAATGGCACGGCGTGGGCGATTTCGGTGCCGACCAGGCGCCGGGTGGCCAGGAACGGATACAGGATGAACAACGCCACGGTGCCCAGGGCGCCGGCGCCGATGGACGTGAGGGCGACCATGGTGCCCAGGATCAGCCCGGTGACCACGGTCAGCGCGTTGAGGCTGGAGGCCTTCAGGTGGTAGTGGTCGCCGGCATGCTTCTGGGCAAAGGCCAGCAGTTTTTTCTTGAACAGGATCGCCAGCGCAGTGAGCAGCAGGACCACGCCCAGCGCTTGCTTGATCACGCTGTTCAGCGCTTGCGGGTCGGTGTCCAGGCTCTTGAGGAACCACAGGGTGGCCAATACCGCCGGCACGCTGCCCAGGGTCAGCCAACCGGTGATCTTCCAGTCGATATTGCGGTTCTTCTGATGGACCAGCACCCCACCGGACTTGGTGATGGCGGCGTACAGCAGGTCGGTGCCGACGGCGGTTGCCGGGTTGATGCCGAACCACAACAGGATCGGGGTCATCAGCGAACCGCCGCCCACTCCTGTCATCCCCACGATGAAACCCACTATCAGGCCCGCGACTACAAAACCGAAATTGCCCACATCCATCAATAAGCCCTACGCAATCGCGGCCAGGTAAAAAACTGGCGGCAGCATAGCGCTAATGCTTATGTCCATTTATAAAAATAAAATCTAACGTTATAACCACTTTCCAAAAAACCATGCATTGCGCGCATTCAACGCGGGCTACGCATGCTTTCTGTACATGGCTTCGCGAGCGCGCCAAGGGCCCGTTTATCGGTCATTTTCCGGGGGCGATCCGCTTCACCGCGTCGATCCAGTCCGGGTCCAGGCGCTCTTGCCGAGTGTCCATGCCCAGGGTCTCCATGCGCTCCTTGTGGCGGTCGATCTCATGCACCGCCTGGCTCAAGGCGCTGGAGTTGGCGTCCAGCTGGTGCATCTGGATCAGCCCCAGGTGATAGAAACGCAGCAGCTTCATCGCCGTCGGGTCCCCGGCCTCGACCCCGGCGGTGACGTGGTGCATGACATTGGTCACGCTCATCAGGCTGCGCTTGAGCTGCCAGCCGTACACCGCGGCGGCCATCCACGGCTGCGACCAGAACCGCAGGCGCATCAGCGCGATGCTCAGCACCAACCCGGCCAGCACGCCGGCAACATTGAGACGAAAGTTGTCGCCGCCCGGGGTGCCGAACAGCAACACCGCGGCGCTGGACAGCAACATGGCCAGGGACAGGAAGATCAGGGCGATATACAGGGTGCTGCGGCGGGTCTGCTGACGGAAAAGCTCGGGGTTCTGCGGCTGGATCTCGAACATGGGGACGGCGCGCTCGGCGGATGGACAGGCCGGCATTATCACCTCGCCGGTGTCGACAGATGGCGATTAAATCCGCACTGCGACAATTCACCCCGGGCCCGCAAGACCCTACCGGCCCCGCGAGGGGCCGGTGGGCGTTGTTCAGGCCGCCCCGCCCTTGGCCTGCTGTTCCAGGTGCAGTTGCAGCTCGGGGTCGATCTTGAGCGCCGCCGCCAGTTCGTCCAGGTAATTGCGCTCGGCGTCTTGCTGGTCGTCCACCAGCATCACGCTGGCCAGGTACATTTCCGCAGCCATGCCCGGCTCGCCCGCAGCCGAGCGGGCCACGTCGGCGGCGTCCAGGGGACGCGCGACTTCCTCGTCGAGCCACTGCTGCAATTGCGGATCGTCGGTGTGCCGGCCTATTTCGGCGCCGATCAGCTGTTTTTCCTGTTCGTCGATGCGGCCGTCGGCCTTGGCCGCGGCGATCAGCGCGCGCAAGATCGCGTGGCTGTGTTCCTCGGCTTCCGGGCCGGCCAGCTGGTCGACCGTGCGCAGCCCTTGCGGCGCCGCCGTCTGTTGCTGCCGTTGCCAGGCCTGGTACGCCTGGAACGCCATCATGCCCAGGGAGGCCAGCGCCGCGTAGTTCATGCCGCCGCCGGAACGGCCCTGGGCGGCGCCACCGGAAGCCGCGCCGCCGGCTAACGCACCGCCCAGCCCGGAACCGCCCAACAGGCCGCCGAGCAGGCCACCCAGCCCACCGCCGCCCAGCCCGCCCGTGGCGCCACCGCCCGCGCTGTTGCCGCCCAACAGGCCACCGAGCAAGCCACCCAGGCCTCCGAGGCCATCCTGCGAGGCCGAAGCCCCGCCACCTTGCTGCGTCATCGAGGCCTGGCCGGCGCGCAGCAACTGTTCAAGCAAATCACTGGTGTTCATGGCATCGCTCTCTTGGGGCAGTTATTCAGATTGCCAACAATAGTCTTCGCCACGGATTGCGCCAACTGCTGGCACTTCTGCCACGGCCCGCACTGCCGAGCACCGGCCCACCAGCTGACGATCGGCGCAAGAATTGAATTGCCAGCAAATATTACATATATCATATTGCGACAATAATATTCAGCCTCCGGTGCCCCGCCATGACCAGCCTGCCCACCCTCGACCCCTCCGCCGTCACTGCCACCCCGGTCCCGGACCAACCGCCCGTGCTCAAGCGCCTGGCCTTCACCGCCCTGGCGCTGGCAGCCCTGGTGGGCCTGGCGTTCTACGGCCTGCACTGGTGGACCAGCGGGCGCTTTATCGAAAAGACCGACGACGCCTACATAGGCGGCGACGTGACCGTGGTCGGCCCCAAGGTGGCCGGCTACATCGAGCAGGTGCTGGTCAGCGACAACCAGCGGGTCAAGGCCGGCGACCTGCTGATCCGCCTCGACTCGCGGGACTACCGCGCCAACCTGGCCAAGGCCGAAGGCGCGGTGGCCGCCGCCCAGGCGCTGCTGGCCAACCTGGATGCCACCGAACAGTTGCAACAGGCGGTGATCAGCCAGGCCCGCGCCGGGATCGACGCCACCACCGCGGAGATGAACCGCTCCCGCGACGATAATGCCCGCTACAAGCGCCTCGTAGGCAGCTCGGCGGTGTCGGTGGAAAGCGCGCAACGGGCCGAGGCCGGCTTCAGGACCGCCCAGGCCCTCAACACCCGGGCCCAGGCCGAGCTGCTGGCGACCCAGCGCCAGTTGCAGGTGATCGCCACCCAGAAGCTGCAGGCCAGGGCTGCCCTGCTGCAGGCCAGCGCCGAACGCGACCTGGCGCAGCTGAACCTGGGCTACACCGAGATCCGCGCGCCCATGGACGGGGTAATCGGCAACCGCCGGGCGCGCAATGGCGCCTACACCACGGCCGGTGCCCAGTTGCTGTCGCTGGTGCCCGCCAGCGGCCTGTGGGTGGACGCCAACTTCAAGGAAGACCAGCTGCAACACATGAGCCCCGGCCAGCGTGTGGTGATTCGCGCCGACGTGCTGCCCGGCCGCGAGTTCCATGGCCACCTGGACAGCCTGGCACCGGCCACCGGCGCCCAGTTCAGCGTGCTGCCGCCGGAAAACGCCACCGGCAATTTCACCAAGATCGTCCAGCGGGTGCCGGTGCGGGTGATCCTCGATCCCCAGGATGCCCTGCTCGGCCAGTTGCGCCCCGGCCTGTCGGTGACGGCCGCGGTGGACACCCAGGACCGTCCGGCAAGCGCCGCGCCCGCCGTGGCCAGCGCGCCATGAGCCGGGCCCTCGCCGCCCCGGCCCAGCCCTTCGATGCGGCCAGCATGGCCACCGCGGCCAAGGTCTTCGCCTTCGCCACCATGTGCATCGGCATGTTCATCGCCCTGCTGGATATCCAGATCGTCTCGGCGTCGCTGCGCGATATCGGCGGCGGGCTGTCGGCCGGCACCGACGAAACCGCCTGGGTGCAGACCAGCTACCTGATCGCCGAAATCATCGTCATCCCGCTGTCGGGCTGGCTGTCGCGGGTGTTCTCCACGCGCTGGCTGTTCTGTGCCTCGGCGGTGGGCTTCACCCTGACCAGCCTGCTCTGCGGCGCGGCCTGGAATATCCAGAGCATGATTGTGTTCCGCGCGCTGCAGGGTTTTCTCGGCGGCTCGATGATCCCGCTGGTGTTCACCACCGCGTTCTTTTTCTTCACCGGCAAGCAGCGGGTGATCGCCGCGGCGACCATCGGCGCCGTAGCATCCCTGGCGCCGACCCTGGGGCCGGTGATCGGCGGCTGGATCACCGAGGTGTCGAGCTGGCACTGGCTGTTCTACATCAACCTGCTGCCCGGGGTATTCGTCGCCGTGGCGGTGCCGCTGCTGGTGAAGATCGACCACCCGGACCTGAGCCTGCTCAAGGGCGCCGACTACCTGAGCATGCTGTTGCTCGCGCTGCTCCTCGGCTGCCTGGAATACACCCTGGAAGAAGGCCCGCGCTGGAACTGGTTCAGCGACAGCACCATCCTCGCCACCGCCTGGATTTCCGGGCTGGCCGGCCTGGCCTTTATCGGCCGCACCCTGCACGCGGCCAACCCCATCGTCGACCTGCGCGCCCTCAAGGATCGCAACTTCGCCCTCGGCTGCTTCTTTTCCTTCGTCACCGGCATCGGCCTGTTCGCCACCATCTACCTGACGCCGCTGTTCCTCGGCCGGGTGCGCGGCTACAGCGCGCTGGACATCGGCATGGCGGTGTTTTCCACCGGGGTGTTCCAGATTCTCGCGATCCCGCTCTATGCGTTTCTCGCCAACCGCGTCGACCTGCGCTGGATCATGATGGCGGGCCTGGGGCTGTTCGCGGTGTCGATGTGGGATTTCAGCCCGATCACCCATGACTGGGGGGCCAACGAATTGTTGCTGCCACAAGCCTTGCGCGGCATCGCCCAGCAACTGGCGGTGCCGCCGGCAGTGACCCTGACCCTGGGCGGGCTGGCCCCGGCGCGGCTCAAGCATGCCTCGGGGTTGTTCAACCTGATGCGCAACCTCGGTGGCGCGATCGGCATCGCCGCCTGCGCGACCATCCTCAACGATCGCACCAACCTGCACTTCACCCGCCTGGCCGAACACCTCAACAGCAGCAACGAGGCGCTCAACCAGTGGCTGGCCCGGGTCGGCGGCAATTTCGCGGCGCTGGGCCAGGGCCCGGACGAGAGCGTCACCGCCAGCCTGCGCCAGCTGTGGCAACTGACGTACCGCGAAGCGCAGACGCAGACCTACGGCGATGCGTTCCTGATGATCATGGCCTGCTTCATCGTCGCCACGGTGCTGGTGCCGCTGATGCGCAAGGTCGCGCCGCCGGCGGCGCCGTCGGCCGACGCTCATTGAGCCAGGGGAGTCAGGCCTTGGGCATCTTGCGAAAGCCCACCGCCAGGCGGTTCCAGCTGTTGATGGTGGCGATGGCCAGGCTCAGGTCGACCTGCTCGCTGGGGCTGAACTGGCTGCTCAGCAGCTCGTAGTCGGCATCCGGCGCGTGGGTTTCGCTGACCCGGGTCAGGGCCTCGGTCCAGGCCAGGGCCGCCCGCTCGCGGTCGGTGAAGAACGGCGCCTCGCGCCAGACCGCAACGGCGTACAGGCGGCGTTCGGTTTCCCCGGCCTTGCGCGCATCGGCGGTGTGCATGTCGACGCAGAAGGCACAGCCGTTGATCTGCGAGGCGCGCAGCTTCACCAGCTCGATCAGGGGCTTTTCCAGGGGCAGTTTCGAGACCGCGGTTTCCAGCGCCATCATGGCTTTGAGGGCGTCCGGCGAGGCGGTGTAGAAGTCGATGCGCGGTTGCATGGGGGGGCTCCGGGTCACAGTGAATGTGGCGCTACGTTAAGCCCGGGCCTGCTGCGGACCAATAACCAATTCCGGCGAAGAGCAGGTGACCAATCGCCCCGGCCCAACGACGACCTTGCGTAGGAGCGCAGCTTGCGCGCGATCCGCGCAGCGGCCATTGATTGCGGTGGCCGGGCTGGCGTCATCGCGCGCAAGCTGCGCTCCTACACGATCGTTGGGGTCAGGCGCGGCGGCGCAGCCACTGCATGAAGCCTTTTTTCGCCACCGGGCGCGGGGCTTCCTGGGTCAGGGCCTGGGCCAGGTGCTCGCGGAAATCCAGCAGGTTCTTCATCGCCTCGTTGATGTCGCGCCGGGCGTCCAGGCACGGCTTGAGGAACTCGTTGTCGATACGGTACAGGCTGCACTGGCTCTTGGCCGTGAAGTCGGCCCGGGTCGCCTCTTCGCTGACCACCCCCGCCTCGCCCAGCACTTCCCCCGGCCCCATGCGCCCGCCCTCGAACAGCTTGCCGTCGCGCACCAGGCTCACCGAGACCACGCCCGACTCGATGATGAACAGATGGTCGCTGACCTCCCCCGCCGCCAGGATCGTCTCGCCGGCGCGGAAGGTCTGCAGGGTCATGTTCTGGCTGAAGGTTTCCTTCTCCTCCTGGCGCAGGGTGGAGAAGATGTTCGAGCTGTCGAGCAGCTTGCGCGCCCGCGAGGTATCGGCCGGCGCGCTGCTTTCGGTGCTGGACAGCAGGCTGACGCCGGACGCCTGCAAGTGCCGGAACGCCAGGTCGAACAGCTGGTTGCGCACTTCGCGCTTCTGCCCCATGGAAGACACGAAGCCGCTGATTTCATACTCCACCCCGGCGTTGCCCGAGCTTTTCAGGGTCACGCTGGGGGCTGGCGTCGCGAGCAGGAAACGGCAGCCGAGCATGGCCCGCTCCAGCGCCTCGATCACCGTTTGCGGCCGGGCGTGGGGGCTGACCTGGACACTGATCGACAGCCCGTGCATGTCGGCAGGACGGCTGAAGTTGACGATCTTGGCCTTGGCCGCCATGGAGTTGGGGATCACCGCCGTACTGCCCTGGGAGGTCTGCAGGCGGGTGGCGCGCCAGTCGATATCGATGACCCGGCCTTCGGTGCCGTCGATGGAGATCCAGTCATCGAGCTGGTAAGGCTTGGTGGTGTTCAGCACGATGCCGGAGAACACATCGCTCAAGGTGCTCTGCAACGCCAGGCCGACGATGATCGCCACTGCGCCGGAGGTCGCCAGCACGCCCTTGACCGGCAGTTCCAGCACATAGGCCATGGCCGCGATCACGGCGATCAGGAAGATCACCGCGCCCATCAGGTCTTGCAGCAGCCTTCCGGTGTGCCCGACCCGTTGCATCATCAGGGTGCCCAGCAGCACCGTCAGGGTCCGCGCGCCGAACAGCCACCAACCGATCTGCAAGCCCGTGGCGGCCAGGTGCATCGGCACATCGTCCGGCCAGGGCGCCGCCTGCAGCGGGTTCAGGCCCTGGTTGAACAGCAGCACGCTGTACAGGCTGAAAATCACCACCCGCACCACGAGCTTCCAGTAACCGACCCAGGTGCCGATCAGGCGCCACAGCAGCATGTCCAGCAGGATCAGGACCAGCGCGGCGAACAGCGGGTGGTCGACGAACAGAATCGGCATCGGGCAACTCCAGCACAGTCAGAGGCGCGACAATCGCACAGAAGCCACTTTGCAGGTATAGCCGGAAAAGAAAAAAACAGGGGCCTCGCCAGAGGCCCCTGTGCGCAACGCTGCCTTCATCCGGCCGCAGGCCCGGCCTGCGGCGGGCGGCAGGTCACTTGCCCTGGGTCAGGGTGGTGTAGCTGGTGATCAGGTTGCGGTAGTCCGGGATGTGGTTGGAGAACAGCGTCCCCAGGCCCTCGATGTCGTTGCGCCAGTCGCGGTGCAGTTCGCAGGCCAGGCCGAACCAGGTCATCAGCTGGGCGCCGGCGGTGGACATGCGGTTCCAGGCCGAATCGCGGGTCAGTTCGTTGAAGGTGCCGGAAGCGTCGGTCACCACGAACACCTCGAACCCTTCTTCCAGCGCCGACAGCGCCGGGAACGCCACGCAGACCTCGGTCACCACGCCGGCGATGATCAGTTGCTTCTTGCCGGTGGCCTTGATCGCCTTGACGAAGTCTTCGTTATCCCAGGCATTGATCTGGCCCGGGCGGGCGATGTAGGGCGCGTCCGGGAACAGCGCCTTGAGCTCGGGCACCAGCGGGCCGTTGGGGCCGGTTTCGAAACTGGTGGTGAGGATGGTCGGCAGCTTGAAGTACTTGGCCAGGTCGGCCAGGGCCAGCACGTTGTTCTTGAACTTGTCCGGATCGATGTCACGGACCAGGGACAGCAAGCCGGCCTGATGATCGACCAGCAGAACGGCGGCGTTGTCCTTGTCCAGGCGCTTGTAAGTGGAAGTCATGGGGAAATCCTCGCTTCTTGTCGATGCCGAACCCACGTCGGCGTTGGGGTGCTCATTCAGCGCTGGGAGTCCAGCACTTCATGCTCGTTGGCCACTTGCTGAGCCTTGATGTAGCTCTCGATCAGCAACTGGTAATGCGGCATGGCCTGGGCGTAGACCGCGGCCCATTGCTCGGCGTCCGGGCGGTTCCACGAACCCTGCAATTCGGAAAGCGTAGCCATGATGTCGATCGGCACCACCCCGGCCTGGGCCAGGCGGGCGATGGTCAGATCAGTGGCCAGGCTGGAGTGGTTGCCCGAGGCATCGACCACCGCGAACACCTTGTAGCCTTCGTAGGCCGCGGCGATCGAGGGAAACGCCAGGCACACGCTGGTCAGGGTCCCGGCGATCACCAGGGTGTTCTTGCCGGTGGCCTTGACCGCCGCGCGGAACTCGGGATTGTCCCAGGCGTTTATTTCACCTTTGCGCGCCACGTACTGGGCATGCGGCGCCTCCTGGTGGATCTCCGGGATCAACGGGCCGTTGGGGCCCTGGGGCACCGAAGCGGTGGTGATCACCGGCATCTTCAGCAGGGTCGCGGCTTTCGCCAGGGCGACGGCGTTGGCCCGCAGCTGCGGTACGTCCATGTCCTTGACGATCTGGAACAGCCCGCTCTGGTGGTCGATCAGCAGCATCGCCGCGTCGCTGGGATCGATGGTCGGCTTGGCGCCATTGAAGTTGGCCACATTGACGTTATTCATCTGCAGTTCCTCTTGGGGTTAAGGCATGCCTGTTCCAGGCACGTTTTTTTCAGGCAACCGCCCTCCCTGGCGCTGAATCCGGCCCACACGTCCTGTACACGCCGGTGTTGGAGGGTCAGCCGGGCATCTGCCCGAAGCGACCGGACTGGAAGTCGGCGAACGCCTGGTGAATCTCTGCCTCACTGTTCATCACGAACGGCCCGTGGCCGACGATGGGCTCGTCGATCGGTTCGCCGCTGAGCAGCAGCACCACCGCTTCGTTGTTGGCTTCCAGGCCGAGCTGGTCACCGTCGCGCTCGAACAGCGCCAGCTGCCCTTCGCGCACCAGCTCCTGGCCGTTGACCTGGACCGTGCCGCGCAGCACCACCAGCGCGGTGTTGCGCCCCGGGTGCAAGTCGAGGGTCAGGGGCTTGCCGGCATTGAGCCGCAGGTCCCAGACATCGATCGGGGTGAAGGTCCGGGCCGGGCCCCGCACGCCGTCGAATTCGCCGGCGATCAGGCGCAGGGAACCGGCCTTGCCGGGCAGCGCGATGGACGGGATGTCGCCGTCGACGATGGTCTGGTAGCCCGGCGCGGCCATCTTGTCCCGCGCCGGCAGGTTGACCCACAGCTGGACCATTTCCAGGGTGCCGCCAGACCGGGCGAACGCTTCGGAGTGGAACTCCTCGTGGAGGATCCCCGACGCCGCGGTCATCCATTGCACGTCGCCGGGGCCGATCTTGCCGCCGCTGCCGGTGGAGTCGCGGTGTTCCAGCTCGCCCTTGTAGACGATGGTCACGGTTTCGAAACCGCGGTGCGGGTGCTGGCCCACGCCGCGGCGCTCGCGGGTCGGGGTGAATTCAGCGGGCCCTGCGTGATCGAGCAGCAGGAACGGGCTGATGTGCTTGCCCAGGCTGTCGTAGGAAAACAGCGTGCGCACCGGGAAACCGTCGCCCACCCAATGGGACCGTGGGCTGGTGTAGATACCAATGATGTTTTTCATGCTGTGCCTCCGAAATGGGTGAGTTATTTCGTGGAGACACCTTAAAACCCATACCTTTGCTGCACTAGACTGCAAAAATTGCCCTTAGCGTTCCATTTGGAGAACGATGGTGGAAGACCTCAATACCCTCTACTACTTCACCCAGGTCGTCGAACATCGCGGTTTCGCTGCCGCCGGGCGCGCCCTGGACATCCCCAAGTCGAAGCTCAGCCGGCGCATTTCCCAGCTCGAGGAACGCCTCGGCGTGCGCCTGATCCATCGCACCAGCCGCCATTGTTCGCTCACCGAGATCGGCCAGGAGTACTACCAGCGTTGCCTGGCCATGCGCGTGGAGGCGGAGAGCGCCGCCGAAGTCATCGAGCGCAACCGCTCCGAACCCCAGGGCGTGGTGCGCATCAGTTGCCCGGTCGCGCTGCTCAACTCCTGGGTCGGGCCGATGCTGACCCGCTATATGCTCAAGTACCCGCTGGTGGAACTGTTCATCGAGAGCACCAACCGCCGCGTCGACCTGCTCCACGAAGGGTTCGACATCGCCCTGCGGGTGCGCTTCCCGCCACTGGAGAGCAGCGACCTGGTGATGAAGGTGCTGGGCAACAGTACCCAGTGCCTGGTCGGCCACCCGGACTTTCTCGCGCGCCTGTCGAACCCCGCCTCGCCCGCCGACCTCAGCGGCCTGCCGAGCCTGCACTGGGGCGCGGCGCAGCGCGAATACCACTGGGAACTGTTCGGCCCCAACGAAGCGCTGGCGCAGATCCGCCACCAGCCGCGCATGGTCACCGACGACCTGATCGCCCTGCGCCACGCGGCCGTGGCCGGTATCGGCATCGTCCACCTGCCCAGCGTGGTGGTGCGCGACGACATCGCCGCCGGACGCCTGGTGCAATTGGTGCCGGACTGGACGCCCAAGTGCGGGATCGTCCATGCGATCTTTCCGTCGCGCCGGGGCCTGCTGCCGTCGGTGCGCACCCTGCTCGACTTTCTCGGCGAAGAGTTCGACCGCAGCGACATGACCTGAAGGCGAGGATTCTCCAGCCTGTGGCGGTTTTGGCACTGGCTCGCGAAATATTTCGAGCATAATATTTTCTCTCGAACCCTTGTCCCGTCCTTGAGGAAACACTCATGCAAAGCCCATCACGCGACGCCACGCTGGCCCAGTGGATTGCCCAGGAACAGGCCATGCGCGCGCGCCTCGCCGGTCCGGGCAGCCTGTCCCTGGCCGAGGTCAGCGCCCTCACGCCCGCCGAGTTCTTCGCCGGCATCGGCAACGGCGAACTGCCCTCGCCGCCCATCGGCAGCCTGCTGGACTTCATCCCCATCGAATGGTCCGAGGGGCACTTCGTGTTCCAGGGCACGCCGGACTCGCGCCACTACAACCCGCTGGGCAGCGTGCATGGCGGTTATGCCGCGACCCTGCTGGATTCCTGCATGGGCTGCGCGATCCATACCCGGCTGCAAAAGGGTCAGGGCTACACCACCCTGGACCTGCGCATCAGCTATGTCCGCGCCCTGACCGGCGCCAGCGGGCCGATCCGCGCCGAAGGCAAGATCGTCCACCTCGGCCGCTCCACCGCCCTGGCCGAAGGGCGGATCTACGACGTCGACGGCCGCCTGTACGCCACCGGTTCCACCACCTGCATGATCCTCGCGCCGCGCGGCTGAAATCCATGTTCGCCGCCGGCCCGGCTCGTTACGACGGACAGCCGCGTGTCGCCCCTCGGGGGAGCAGGCAGGCGCAGGGTTGCAGGAGGAAGGATAAAGCGCGGGAGCCGAGGGCCGCTCGACCGACCTGCCCCGCCGGCCTTGCGCCGGCGCGGGCTCGAGGTTTCAGCGCAACATGGCGCTGCGCGGCACACCGTCGGGAGTGAGCTGGGCCTCGTTGCAAGAGTCGAAGGACGCTCCCGGCACCGGGGCCGGGTGCCGGCGGCCGGTGTCGACCGCGCGCATCAGGCGGCCGAGGGTGTCGTGGTCCGGCAACGCCTGGCTGCTGGTGTAGATCTTGCGTTGCCGGCCGACGGCAACCGACGGCGCCATCGACCGTTCGCAGTCATAGACCAGGCCATGGCGGATCTGCGGGTTGTCCATGCAGAACGCCAGCATGTCGAGCCGGGCGTGGCGCCCCAGGGTCGCGTTGATGATCACCAGGTCCATCGGCTCGCTGCCGTATTCCACGACGTTCAGCAGCTCGATGAGCCGGTACATCGGGGCGATCCGGTAGTAGCCGAGCTGGTTCAACACCCGCTCGATCTTCATTCGATGAAAATGCTGCTCATCGGCGATCAGGATTCGTAACGCTTTATTCGGCATTTTTCTCGACCATGAAAAAATCTGATGTGACAGGCTCCAAGCCCCGGTCATGAAGGCTAGGGGAGCGACCCGGCGTTTTCTCTAAGGTTTTCCTGAAAGTGCCGGTCCAGCGGTGCTGGACAGGCCATTTACGTTTTGCCGACCTGAAGCCAAGGCGTTATCTGTGCCGCCTCGGGATTATTCGTCCGATCACCCATCCTCCTTCGCAGGGCGAGGAGTGATATGCGCAATGAAGCGCTGGAGGATTTCCGCGGTGGCCCGGCGCACCCAGAGCACCTGCTGCAACGCCGGGGCGCCGAGCAGCACCGGCAGCGCCTGCTCGGTGCGGCCGCCATAGATCAGCGCATGGCGGATCTGCGGGTTGCCCAGGCAGAACGCCCCGGCATCCACCCCGGCGGCGAACGCCAGTTCGCCGCTGAGCAGCAACAGGTCGAAGTTGTCGAACGGCTCGCAGGAATAGTGGGTCAGGGTCGCCAGTTCGCGGAACGACGGCACCGCGGCGACACGGAAATACCCCAGGCCATTGAGCAGCCGCGTGATACCCGCGCACTGCTTGGCGGACGCGTCGGCGATCAGGATTCTCAAACGCTTGTCGAGCATGGGCGCGGCAACTATCGGCAGGACACCAGAGGGATAAAAAGACTATCCGATGGGCCTGGCCCGACTCTTTAGGAAAATTCCCAAAGAACGGCCGTAAACAGGAATTTCTTTCTTGGAAACGGCTTACCTGACAGATCGGACACCACGGCCAGGCGCACCGCGCGGGGCGCGGCGCCGCAGGCTCACTCCGTGGTGCTGGGGCTCCAGAACGCCTGCTCCACCAGGGCCGAGGTGGACAGGCGCGCCACCAGCGCATCGAGCTCGTCGCCGTCCACCGAGGTGGTGGCCAGGGTGGCCTCGATCTCCACGTCGTCGTTGCCGAAGGCGTGCACATCGATATCGCTGGCCGGGTAGTTGCTGCGCTCCAGTTCCGCCTCGAGCAGGGCGAACACGGCTTTCTGCTTGGAGCGATGGGCGATGACGTAGACGATGTTGGTGACCTCGGCGGAAATCACATCCAGCGGCTGGCGGTTGATGTTGTTGACGATCGGCCGCAGCAGGGTGTTGGCCGCCAGCACGAACAGCGTGCCGAGGAAGGCTTCGAGGATCAGGTCGGCGCCGGCGCAGGCGCCCACCGCCGCCGAGGCCCAGAGGGTGGCGGCGGTGTTCAGGCCACGGACGTTGCCCTCCTCGCGCATGATCACCCCGGCGCCGAGAAAGCCGATGCCGGACACCACATAGGCCACCACCCGCACCGCACCTTCGGCGCCGCCGAGACGGTTGGCCATGTCGACGAAGATCGCCGCGCCCACCGCCACCAGCACGTTGGTGCGCAAGCCCGCGGTGCGTTGCCGGTACTGCCGCTCGAAGCCGATCAGGCCGCCGAGGATAAAGGCCGCGCTGAGGCTGACCAGGGTGTCGACCAGGGAGGCCAGGTTGATGTTGTGCAGGGCTTGCATCGGGTCTGTCCTTGGAATTGAGGGGGGGTCGAGCAGCGGACCGCTGGGCGGTCCATCGCGCGCAAGCTGCGCTCCTACAGGATAGAGGGGCCAGGATAGTGGGGCGACCGCGATCTTGCCCCACGCCTGTTACAGCCCGGTGGCTGGCCTCCTGTAGGAGCGCAGCTTGCGCGCGATGGGGCCAGCCGGTGCAACGACCATCTTGCGCCGGCGTGCATGACGAGGAGATGGCGATTGTCGGCTGGCTCAAGGAATCAGGGCCGCTTCATTGCCAGCCGAACCGCCGGATATAGAAGCCCTTCACCGCCTGGGTCAGCGCCATGTAGGCCAGCAGGATCGCCGGCAGGAACACGAAGTACAGCGACGGCAACGCCTGCAGCTTGAAGTAGTGCGCCAGCGGGCCCATGGGCAGGAAGATGCCGATGGCCATGATCAGCCCGGTCATCACCAGCAGCGGCGTGGCCGCGCGGCTTTGCAGGAACGGGATCTTCGGCGTGCGGATCATGTGCACGATCAGGGTCTGGGTCAGCAGCCCGACCACGAACCAGCCGGACTGGAACAGGGTCTGGTGGTCCGGGGTATTGGCGTCGAACACGTACCACATCAGGGCGAAGGTGCCGATGTCGAAGATCGAGCTGATCGGCCCGAAGAACAGCATGAAGCGCCCGACGTCCGCCGGCTGCCAGCGCTGCGGCCGGGCCAGCATTTCTTCGTCGACGTTGTCGAACGGGATGGCGATCTGCGAAATGTCGTACAGCAGGTTCTGCACCAGCAGGTGCATCGGCAGCATCGGCAGGAATGGAATGAAAGCGCTGGCCACCAGCACCGAGAACACGTTGCCGAAGTTGGAGCTGGCGGTCATTTTGATGTACTTGAGCATGTTGGCGAAGGTCCGCCGCCCTTCCAGCACGCCCTCCTCCAGCACCATCAGGCTCTTTTCCAGGAGGATGATGTCCGCCGCCTCCTTGGCGATGTCCACCGCGCTGTCCACCGAGATGCCGATATCCGCAGTGCGCAACGCCGGGGCGTCGTTGATGCCGTCGCCCATGAAGCCCACCACATGGCCGTTGCCCTTGAGCAAGCGGACGATGCGTTCCTTGTGGCTGGGGGTCAGCCGGGCGAAAACGTTGGTGCTCTCCACCGCCTGCGCCAGCTGTTCGTCGCTCATGCGCTCGATGTCGTTGCCCAGCAGCAGGCCCTGCTGGTCGAGACCGACTTCGCGGCAGATCTTCGCGGTCACCAGCTCGTTGTCGCCGGTCAGCACCTTCACCGCCACGCCGTGGGCGGCCAGGGCCTTGAGGGCCGGCGCGGTGCTTTCCTTGGGCGGGTCGAGGAAGGCCACGTAGCCGATCAGGGTCAGCTCGCGCTCGTCCGCCAGGCTGTAGCTGTCGCCGCCCTGCGCCATCGCCCGGGCGGCCACGGCCACCACCCGCAGGCCTTCGCCGTTGAACGCCGCAGTGACCTCGCGGATGCGCGCCAGCAACGCCTCGCTCAGCGCTTCCTCGGCGTCGCCATGGCGCACCCGGGTGCACACCGCCAGCACCTCCTCCACCGCGCCCTTGCAGATCAGCAAATGCGGCCGCTGTTGTTCGGCCACCACCACCGACATGCGCCGCCGGGTGAAGTCGAAGGGGATCTCGTCGACCTTCTGGAACGCGGTGCCGACCCGCAGTTCGCGGTGCACTTCGACGTGTTCGAGCACCGCCACGTCGAGCAGGTTTTTCAGCCCGGTCTGGTAGTAGCTGTTCAGGTAGGCCATCTCCAGCACGTCGTCGGACTCCTCCCCCCAGACATCCACATGCCGGGCGAGGAAGATCTTGTCCTGGGTCAGGGTGCCGGTCTTGTCGGTGCACAGCACGTCCATGGCGCCGAAGTTCTGGATCGCGTCCAGGCGCTTGACGATGACCTTCTTGCGCGACAGGAACACCGCGCCCTTGGCCAGGGTCGAGGTGACGATCATCGGCAGCATTTCCGGGGTCAGGCCCACAGCGATGGACAACGCGAACAGCAGCGCCTCCATCCAGTCGCCCTTGGTGAAGCCGTTGATGAACAGCACCAGCGGCGCCATCACAAACATGAAGCGGATCAGCAGCCAGCTGACCTTGTTCACCCCGTTCTGGAACGAGGTCGGCGCGCGGTCGGTGGCGCCGACCCGCTGCGCCAGGGCGCCGAAATAGGTGGCGTTGCCGGTGGTCAGGACCAGCGCCGTGGCCGCGCCGGACACCACGTTGGTGCCCATGAACAGGATGTTGTCCAGCTCCAGCGGGTTGAGGGTCGCGGCGTCCTGTTGGCGCGGGAATTTCTCCACCGGCATCGATTCGCCGGTCATCGCCGCCTGGCTGACGAACAGGTCCTTGGCGCTGAGCACCCGGCAGTCGGCGGGGATCATGTCGCCGGCCGAGAGCTGGATCAGGTCGCCCGGCACCAGTTGCCGGATCGGCAGTTCCACGCGGGGCAAGCCCTGGCTCGCCACCGTCTCGCCGTGCAGCCGGGCAAACATCGACGGCGCGCTGCCGGCGACGTCGCGCCGCAGCACGGTGGCGGTGTTGCTGACCATCGCCTTGAGGGCGTCGGCGGCCTTGTTCGACTTGGCCTCCTGCCAGAAGCGCAGCAGGGTCGAGAGCACCACCATGGACAGGATCACCGTGGCCGCCTTCAGGTCTTCGGTCAGCCAGGAGATCAGCGCCAGCAGGCTCAGCAGCAGGTTGAAGGGGTTCCGGTAGCAGTGCCACAGGTGCGCCCACCATGGCAGCGGTTGCTCGTGCTCGACCTCGTTGAGGCCGTGCCGCTCGCGCAGCACGTGGGCCTCGGCCTCGCTCAGGCCGTCGCTGTGGCTGCCGAGGCGTTCCAGCAGGCCCGCGGTGTCGCTGTTGGCCGCGGCCACCAGGGTCTGCGCCAGGCTCGGCGGCACATCGCGGCTGACACTGGCGTCGCTGAAGCTTTCCAGCAGGGCCAGGCGACGAAAGTGCCGGGCGAAGTGCCGGGTCCGCAGGAAGCCGGCAAAAAACTCTTTGAGCAGGGTGAGGTTCATCGATGTCCCCTAAACGGTCGGCGCCGCGGGACGCGCAACAGGCTCGGGTTCGCCGGCCGCGCAGGCGCGACCGTAGCGGCGATGCGGCGCTCGGCCGGGCATCGCCCACTGGTGCAGTGTCGACGGGAAGGCATCGGGATGCGGGCCGCAAAGGCCGCGATCGGGAAGCCGCCGCTCGCTGTTACGGCAAGACAACGGCGCAAAAAGCGGGGGCGTTATCTGGCCGGGAAGGGGCCGGTCAGGACAACCGGCCGACTACTGTCACTCGAACACGTACCCACTGTGGGTCTCCGCTTGATGGAAAACGCGCGCAGCTTACGCCGCGGTTTTGGCAGAGTAAATCGACGCCGGGACGTCGGCCGGGGAATCGAAAAGTTCTTCAGCGAAGGTTCAGAAACGAGTGGCAGCGAAGGCGGGATGGGGGATTTGCGGGGGCATCAGGAGAGCAGAAACGGGACGGCTGCGCCGTCCATCGCGGGCAAGTCGGATCGCCGCCCGCTCGCTCCTACGTAGGAGCGAGGCTTGCCCGCGATGGGGCCCGAACGTCCCACACAGGAACCCCGGGCCCGACGCCAATCAGCTGGCGGTGGCCAGCAACAGGTCGCGCACCGACCGGCTGTGGCGGCCCTTGTCATGCTCGTACAGCGAGGCGGCGATTTCCTCGGCGCGGATCGGCAGCACCGACAGCAGCGTGTCGCTCAGGCCGTGGCTGGCCTGGCTGAAGCCCTGGGTGTAGATGCCGGCCTTGCAGCGCTCGTCGGTGATGACCCGGTAGTTGCGGTCCACTTCGAAGTCGCCCAGGTAGGCCTCCAGCGGCGCCAGCAGCGCGCGGTGGGTCTGGCGCTCGTAGCCGGTGGCGAGGATCACCGCATCGTAGTGGCGGGTGCTCGGTTCGCCGGTGGAGGTATTGCGCAGCACCAGCTCGATGCCCTGCGCGGTGGCGCTGGCCTTTTCCACGGTGGTCAGGGTACGGAAGGCATGGCGCGCGACGCCCGAGACTTTCTGCCGGTAGAGAATGCCGTAGATGCGTTCGATCAGCTCGACGTCCACCACCGAATAATTGGTGTTCTGGTATTCGTGGACCAGGCGCTCGCGCTCGCCGTGCGGCTGCTGGAACACCAGGTCGGTGAAGGCCGGCGAGAACACTTCGTTGACGAACGGGCTGTCGTCCGCCGGCTTCAGCGCCGACCCGCGGACCAGCATGTCCACCTGCACCGACGGGAAGCTGTCGTTGAGGTCGATGAACGCCTCGGCCGCGCTCTGCCCGCCGCCGATGATCGCCACCTTCATCGGCTGGCCACTGATGCATGGCTGGCTGGCCATGCGCTCCAGGTAATGGGCGTGGTGGAATACCCGGCCATCGTCCTTGAGCGCCTTGAAGGTGTCCGGGATCAGCGGCGTGCCGCCGGCACTGACCACCACCGAACGGCTGGTGCGCACGAACTCCTGGCCCTGGCTGTCACGGGAAATCACCCGCAGCGCCTCGACCTGCTGGTTGTGCAGCACCGGCTCGATGCCCAGCACTTCTTCGCCGTAGCGGCTCTGCTCCTGGAAGTGCCCGGCGACCCAGCGCAGGTAGTCGTTGAACTCCATGCGGCACGGATAGAAGGTGCCCAGGTTGATGAAGTCCACCAGGCGCCCGTGTGCCTTGAGGTAGTTGACGAAGGAGTACGGGCTGGTCGGGTTGCGCAGGGTCACCAGGTCCTTGAGGAAGGAAATCTGCAGATCGCTCTGGGCCACCAGCGTGTTGCCGTGCCAGCGGTAGTCGGCCTGCTTGTCGAGAAACAGCGCGTCCAGCGGCCCGTGGGTCTGCCCGCGCTCTTCCAGCGCGATAGCCAGCGCCAGGTTCGAGGGGCCGAAACCGATACCGATCAGGTCGTGAACGAGGGTCGATGCAATTGCCTGTGTCATTTCCAGTGTCCTCTGGATAAATCCCTCAACGCGGGGAGAACTCGACGGTGACCTGATCGGCCCATGGCAAGGCAGCAGGTCGTCTGTTGAGTAGGAACGAGGACAGTGAAAAAAAATTTAACCAAGAAGGATCAATGGGCGTCCCACTGCCGGACCCGCACCCGGCAGTGCTTCATCGCGTTGACGATGTGCTTTTCCACCAGGCTGCGGGAGATCCCCAGGCGCTCGGCGATCTCCGGGTGGGACAGGCCCTCGAGCTTGCGCAGCAGGAAGCTTTCGCGGCACAGCGCGGGCAGTTCGGCCAGGGCGCGCTGCAACATGTCCAGGCGCTGGCCGTGGTCGATGCTGGTTTGCGGCGACGGGCTGAAAAAGCGCTCTTCGTTGTCCAGCACGTCCAGGGGCTCTACCTGGCGCAGGGCGTTGCGCCGGTGGCCGTCGATCACCAGGTTCAGCGCGGTGCGATAGAGGAAGGCCCGCGGCTGCTCGATCGGCGTGTCGCTGGAACGCTCCAGCACCCGCACGTAAGCGTCATGCACCACATCTTCGGCCACCTGCAGGTTGCCCAGCTTGGCGTTGAGGAAACACACCAGCTCGCGATAGTAGTTTTCCAACATGACTCCCGACCGCGACCTGCGGCTTTTGTCCTTGAGCGCTACCGGCGCCCCGCCCTTGGGCAGGCGACTCGATGATGGCAGTTTAGAAGTGGCGTAATTTATAGTAATTCTCATATAGATTTAAAGTACCGCGTCGATTCGCCCGCCTTCTTTTTGTCGTCTATACCTTCGATCCGGCACCTGTAACGCCATGTGTCCCGGCTTAAATTCCCCCCGGCCTCCCTCGTTTACCTGACAGCTCCCCGTAGCTGCCGCCCTGGCGACAGCCTCCCACCCGCCCATCCCCCGGGCCGGGACGGACCACGGGCCGACTTCCTCTGGCCGGAACCCTGCATGAAACGTCCTCGTCATTCCCGACGCGCCCTGCTTGTCACCCTGTGTCTGATTCCCATCGCCGCCCTCGCCGCCTGGCAGTTGCTGCCACCCGGGCGCGACCAGTTCGCCACGGTGCAAGTCAGCCGCGGCACCATCGAAAGCAGCGTCACCGCCCTGGGCACCCTGCAACCGCGACGTTATGTCGATGTGGGCGCCCAGGCCTCCGGGCAGATCCGCAAGATCCACGTCGAAGCCGGCGATCAGGTCAAGGAAGGCCAGTTGCTGGTAGAGATCGACCCCGCGACCCAGCAGGCCAAGCTCGACGCCAGCCGCTTCTCCATCGAGAACCTGCAGGCCCAGTTGCAGGAGCAGCGGGCGCAGAACGAGCTGGCGCGGCAGAAGTACCAGCGCCAGCAGAACCTCGCCGCCGGCGGTGCGACCCGCGACGAAGACGTGCAGACCGCCCGCGCCGAACTCAAGGCCACCCAGGCGCGGATCGACATGTTCCAGGCGCAGATCCGCCAGGCCCAGGCCAGCCTGCGCAGCGACCAGGCCGAGCTGGGCTACACCCGCATCTATGCGCCGATGTCCGGCACCGTGGTCGCGGTGGACGCCCGCGAAGGCCAGACCCTCAACGCCCAGCAGCAGACCCCGCTGATCCTGCGCATCGCCCGGCTGTCGCCGATGACCGTCTGGGCCGAAGTCTCCGAAGCCGATATCGGCCACGTCAAACCGGGCATGACCGCCTACTTCACTACCCTGAGCGGTGGCGCCCGGCGCTGGACCAGCACCGTGCGGCAGATCCTGCCGATCCCGCCCAAGCCGCTCAACGAAACCAGCCAGGGCAGCGGCAGCCCCAACAGTTCGAGCAAGAGCGGCAGCGGCCGGGTGGTGCTCTATACCGTGCTGCTGGATGTGGACAACGCCGACAACGCGCTGATGGCCGAGATGACCACCCAGGTGTTCTTCGTCGCCGACCGCGCGCAGGACGTGCTGACCGCGCCGATCGCCGCCCTGGAGGGCAGCACCGAGAGCGGCGTGCAACTGGCCCGGGTGGTGGCGAAAAACGGCGCGATCGAGGAACGCAAGGTCCAGGTCGGCATCAGCGACCGCTTGCACATCCAGATCCTCGATGGCCTCGCTGAAGGCGAGCATTTGCTGATCGGCCCCACACCCGGCAGCGGAGGCTGAATGCAGACCCCGCTGATCGACCTCAAGGACATCCGCAAATCCTACGGCGGCGGCGACACGCCGCAGGTGGACGTGCTGCGTGGCATCGACCTGGCGATCCACGCCGGCGAATTCGTCGCCATCGTCGGCGCCTCTGGCTCCGGCAAATCGACGCTGATGAACATCCTCGGCTGCCTCGACCGCCCGACCTCGGGCGAGTACCGGTTCGCCGGGGAAAACGTCGCCCGACTGGGCAGCGACGAACTGGCCTGGCTGCGCCGCGAGGCCTTCGGCTTCGTGTTCCAGGGCTACCACCTGATCCCATCCGGCTCGGCCCAGGAAAACGTCGAGATGCCGGCAATCTACGCCGGCACCCCGGCGGCCGAGCGCCACGCCCGCGCCGCCGCGCTGCTGGAACGCCTGGGCCTGGGCAGCCGCACCGGCAACCGCCCGCACCAGTTGTCCGGCGGCCAGCAGCAGCGGGTGTCGATCGCCCGCGCGCTGATGAACGGCGGCCACATCATCCTCGCCGACGAACCCACCGGCGCCCTCGACAGCCACAGCGGCGCCGAGGTCATGAGCCTGCTCGACGAGCTGGCCAGCCAGGGCCATGTGGTGATCCTCATTACCCACGACCGCGAGGTCGCGGCGCGGGCCAAGCGCATCATCGAGATCCGCGACGGCGAGATCATCAGCGACACCGCCGAGCAGCAGCCCGAGGTCCAGGCCAGCGCCAACAGCGGCGCCCTGCAGGCCGTGGACCTGCGCCAGCGCCTGGCCGCCGGCAGCGAACACAACGGTGCCTGGAAAGGCGAACTGGTGGACGCCGTGCAAGCGGCCTGGCGGGTGATGTGGATCAACCGCTTCCGCACCGCCCTGACCCTGCTGGGCATCGTCATAGGCGTGGCCTCGGTGGTGGTGATGCTGGCGGTGGGCGAAGGCAGCAAGCGCCAGGTCATGGCGCAGATGGGTGCCTTCGGCTCGAACATCATTTACCTGAGCGGGCATATGCCCAACCCGCGCACCCCGCCCGGCCGGGTCACTCTGGACGACGTCGCGGCGCTGGCGGCGCTGCCCCAGGTCAAGCGCATCATGCCGGTCAACGGCGCCGAGGCCGGCGTGCGCTTCGGCAACGTCGACCATATGAGCTACGTCGGCGGCAACGACACCAACTTCCCGGCGATCTTCAACTGGCCGGTGGTCGAGGGCAGCTATTTCACCGAGGCCGACGAGCGCAACGCCGCCGCGGTGGCGGTGATCGGCAAGAAGGTCCGTGACAAGCTGTTCAAGGACATGCCCACGCCCCTGGGCCACTACATCCTGATCGAGAACGTGCCGTTCCAGGTGGTCGGCGTATTGGCGGAAAAAGGCGCCAGCTCCGGCGACAAGGACAGCGACGACCGCATCGCCATCCCCTACTCCGCCGCGAGCATCCGCCTGTTCGGCAGCCACAACCCGGAATACGTGGCGATCGCCACCAGCGACGCGCGCAATGTAAAGGAGGCCGAACAGGCCATCGAGCAATTGATGCTGCGCCTGCACAACGGCAAGCGCGACTTCCAGCTGTTCAACAACGCGGCGATGATCCAGGCCGAGGCCCGCACCCAGAACACCCTGTCGCTGATGCTCGGCGCCATCGCCGCGATCTCGCTGCTGGTGGGCGGCATCGGGGTGATGAACATCATGCTCATGACCGTGCGCGAGCGGACCCGCGAGATCGGTATCCGCATGGCCACCGGCGCCCGCCAGCGCGACATCCTGCGCCAGTTCCTCACCGAGGCAGTGATGCTCTCGGTGGTCGGCGGCCTGACCGGCATCGCCCTGGCGCTGCTGATCGGCGGCGTGCTGCTGCTCAGCGAGGTGGCGGTGGCCTTCTCCCTGGTGGCGGTGCTCGGCGCCTTCGCCTGCGCCCTGGTCACCGGCGTCATTTTCGGCTTCATGCCGGCCCGCAAGGCAGCCCGGCTCGACCCGGTCACGGCCCTTACCAGTGAATGATCGATCTATGAAAGCGTCCCTCAGCCTCATCGCCGCCAGCCTGCTGCTGGCCGCCTGCAGCGGCCCCGCGCCGCGTCCGGACAGCGGCCTGCAGGCGCCGCCGGCCTGGCATTCGCCGCACACCGCGGCGGCGACGCAAGACAACCGCCAATGGTGGACCCGCTTCGGCAGCCCGCAGCTGGAGCGCCTGATCGAACAGGCGCGGCTGGGCAGCCACGACCTGGCCGCCGCCATGGCCCGGGTGCGCCAGGCACAGGCCACGGCGGTGGTCGCCGGCGCGCCGTTGCTGCCGGAACTCAAAGGCGCGCTCAACGCCAACCGGCAGAAACTGCTGCGCGGCAACGGCTACAGCCAACTGGACGCCGACAGCAGCAACGATGCCGTGGATTACTTCGACGCCAGCCTCAGCGCCAGCTATGAAATCGACTTCTGGGGCGGCCGCCGCGCGGCCCGCGACAGCGCCGTGGACAGCCTGCGCGCCAGCGAATTCGACCAGGCCACAGTCGAGCTGACCCTGCTCAGCGGCGTCGCCAACAGCTACGCCCAGGCGCTGTCGCTGCAGGAACAGGAGCGCATCGCCGCGCTCAACCTGGCCAACGCGCAAAACGTGCAGCGCCTGGTGCAGACCCGCTACGACTCGGGCTCGGCCACCGCCCTGGAGCTGGCCCAGCAGAACAGCCTGGTGGCTGCCCAGCAACGCCAGCTGCCCCTGGTGCAGCAGCAGGCCGCCGACGCGCGGATCACCCTCGCCGCCCTGCTCGGCCAGCCGGTGCAGAACCTCGACCTCGGCCAGCAGCCTTTCGCCCACCTGACCTGGCCGAGCATCGACGCCGGGGTGCCCAGCGACCTGCTGAGCCGGCGCCCGGACATCGCCAGCGCCGAAGCCCGGCTCGCCGCCGCCCAGGCCGACGTCACGGTGGCGCGGGCGGCGATGCTGCCCACCGTGACCCTCAGCGCCAGCCTCGGCTCGGGGGCCAACAGCGCCTCGGATATCCTGCGCAGCCCGTTCTACAACCTCACCAGTGCCCTGGCGGCACCGATCTTCAACGCCGGCCGCCTGAGCGCCGAACGCGACCGTGCCCGGGCGCGCCAGGAAGAGCTGCTGGAAAGCTATCGCGCGGCGATCGTCAACGGCTTCGCCGACGTGGAAAAGGCCCTGTCCAGCATCCGCGGCCTCGACCGCCAGCGGCAATGGCAAAGCGAAGAACTGCAACAGGCGCAGACCGCCTTCGACCTCGCCCAGCGCCGCTACCAGGCCGGCGCCGCGGACCTGCTGACCGTCCTCGAAACCCAGCGCACCCTGTACGCCGCGCAAGACCAGAACGTGCAACTGCGCCTGTCGCGGCTGCAAGCCAGCGTCGCCTTGTACAAAGCCTTGGGCGGTGGCTGGAAAGCGCCCTGAACCCGAAACACAGTCCAGGCTTCAGACACACCGCGTCGCCTGGATCGCGGGCAAGCCTCGCTCCTACAGGTATGGCGTCGAATCGTCATCGACACGAATCCCGTAGCCGCTGTCGAGCGCCAGCGAGGCTGCGATCGACTGCAAGGCAGGCGCAGGGATCTCAAAACCGCAGGAGGACCTTCGGTCCTATCGCAGCCTCGCCAGGGCTCGGCAGCGGCTACAGGGTTTCGCGCCGAACGGTAGGTCGCGTTTGGATTTGATTTCCCCGCCCATCGCAAGCCAAGTGGAATTCTCAACCAGGCCGGCCGGTAGGCCGCCATCTTGCTTTTGATCTGAGCGCCCCGTTAACCACGATGGCCGAACGCAGGCATTGAGCCGTGGGTAACCCGGCAGGGATGCCGGGTTAGCCGCCCCAGGCCATGGATGGCCTGTGGCGGCGGCCCACGGATCAATGCCGGAGTGAGGGCATGCCGAGCCTAGGCGAGGCACCGAGTGGAGGGGCAAAGCGTTTTGGTTACTTTGGCGCTCTTCCAAAGTGACCCGCCGTAAGGGCGGAACCATAAGCCGCCATTACCGCAGCAATGGATATGTACACCATCCAAAAAATGCAGCGCCAGAGCAGACGCCATCGCGCGCAAGCTGCGCTCCTACGGGTTCGGGGGGGGTTAAAGCAACCGCTCGCGCACTTTCAGGTGGCGGGCATACCACGGTCGCTTGGGCACCTTGCGGAACAGCTCGGCCAGTTTGTCTTCCTCGGCGAAGGTGATGCGCAGCGCCAGCTTCATGGTTTCCGGGTCCATCTCCACCGAACGCCCCACCTGCAGGCCTGGCGTGGTGCTGCAACCGTGGGTATCCGGCCCCAGCCAGGGGTCGTCGACCTCGACCCAGCGCCCGGGGGCGAACCAGGGCACGCCATTGACCTCGAGGCGGCTGACCTCGCCCGGATGGAAACGCTCATGGGCACGGAACCAGTCCTCCACGCGATCGTCGATCCAGCCGTGGAACGACCAGAACACCGGGTTCACATGGGAAGAAAACGGATCGCCGAGGAAATCGTTCTCCGCGGCATACCAGCGCGCCGCGAAGTCCGCCGGATCGCGGGCGAACGGCACTGGCGCGCCGTTGGAAGGGTCGCGCGGCACCGAGGCCCAGCGCATGTGCAACCAGTCGTGCAGGCCCAGCTCCAGCTCGGAGCCGAACTGCCCCAGAGTCAGCGTCGACAGATAGCGCGGATCGCGGTAACGCGACTCCCAGACCTCGAAGTTGCTGTGGTAGGTCTCGGCGGTCTTGATGTCGCTGACCCACTGCGTGTAGTCGGCGTCGTCGCTGGCCTGCCAGGTCGGCGGCAGGGCGAAGCCGTCGTGGTTGTCGAAATAGCGGGCAAAGCCCTGGCGATCGCGCATCAGTTCCGGTTGCGGGGTCGGGAAGTTCGCCCAGGACGGCAGGTCCTGCATGGAGCGCGCGGTGCCGAGCATGTGCCGGTGCATGAAAAAGAAATCGATGCCCGAGCCGTTGCGATCCTTGCGCTTGCCCCGGGCGTCGCGCTCCCGGCCCCGCGGGCCGGGCTGCCAACCGATGCCCCGCAGGGCCTCGCGCTTGTCTTCGGGCAGGGTGTGCCATTTGTCCCGCGAGGCGTGCCACAGCTGATGGAACAGGCGGTGCTCGGGAGAAATCAGCCAGGCCAGCAGCGTCGGGTTCAGGCCGATGCGCTGGCGGGCTTCGGGAAACAGTTTTTTGCTGGCGACGAAGCGGTTGTCCTGCTCGGGCAACGCCAGCGGCCGATCCAGGCGTGCAATGCGACCGCTGAGGGTGCCGCCGCCGGCGTTGCCGAAATCTGCCCAGACCTCGTCGAGCTTGACGCTGAACTCATAGCAGGGCGCGCCCTGATCGGCATCGACACTCACCAGGCGCCAGTAGAGCTGCTGCGGATCGGCCGTCACCAGGTCGCCGACCACCCGGTAGCGCGGCTCGCCGGCGCCGCGCAACGCCTCGGCAGTGTCCAGGTAACCGCGCAGGCCGCGGCCGCGCTGGGCGACGTCGAGGAACAGCTCCAGGCCCTCGCGCGGCAGCCCCGCCAGGCCCGCGTCCGCGCCCTCGAAACGCAGGGTCCAGACCCCGCGCAACTTGTCCGCCAATTGCTGGCCGGCGACATCCGCCAGATCGACCGTGGCCTCGCCGGGCGTCTGCGGCTCCTCCTCACGCGTCAGTTCACGGTGCGCATAAATGGCCGCCGGCACCGCGGCGCCAGTGAGCGCCAAGCCGGCGATAAACCCTCGTCGAGAAATCGTCATTGCCCTACCTGTGTCAGCCCTGAAGCAGGCTTTATCCCAGCTAGGACGTTTGCTGAATGGGGAAATTTAAGCCGGCCCGATACCCTAAGAGCGAGGCTTGCCCGCGATGAACCTGAGAACGCCGCGCCTACCCCGCCCCACCCGCCACCACGGCTAATTTTCCCCGCGCCCCGCTCGTTCCTCCCAGATAGCACAAGGCGCACCGGCACCGGCACGCCTGTTCCCTGATGGCGAACCCGACTGAGACGGCAATGACAAAACCACGTTCGAAAAAGGCTCTTTACATCGGTCTGCCGCTGGCGCTGGCGGTCAGCGCGGGGGCCGCTTTCCTGGCTTGGGACTATGGGTTCCGGGGCAACCCCGGTTACCCGGTCAAGGTCATCAAGCAGGCCGACGAGCTGCAGGAGCGCCTCTTGTCGTTCGACAGCCATATCAGCCTGCCACTGGATTTCGGCGCCGCCGGCAACGAATTCGATAAGGACGGCGGCGGCCAGTTCGACCTGGTCAAGGCCAATCGCGGACGGCTCTCCGGCGCGGCGCTGACCATCTTCGGCTGGCCGGAAATGTGGAACGGGCCGAATGCGCCGCATCGCCCCACCGACGGTTTCGTCGAGGAGGCGCGCAACCAGCAGGAGGTGCGCTACAAGATCATCTCCGGCATGGTCCGCGACTTCCCCAACCAGGTCGGCATCGCCTACACCCCGGACGATTTCCGCCGCCTGCACGGCGAAGGCAAGTTCGCGATTTTCATCAGCATGCTCAACGCCTACCCGCTGGGCAACGACCTGGACCTGCTGGACCTGTGGACCGCCCGCGGCATGCGCATGTTCGGCTTCAGCTACATCGGCAACAACGCCTGGGCCGATTCCTCGCGGCCGCTGCCGTTCTTCAACGACTCCCCGGACGCCCTCGACGGCCTGTCGGACATCGGCAAGCAGGCGGTGCACCGGCTCAACGACCTGGGGGTGATCATCGATGTCTCGCAGATGTCGACCAAGGCCCTGGAGCAGGTGGCGCAGCTGAGCCGCACGCCGATGGTGGCCTCGCACTCGGCGCCGCGAGCCGCGGTGGATATCCCGCGCAACCTCAGCGACAAGGAAATGCAACTGATCAAGCGCAGCGGCGGCGTGATCCAGGTGGTCGGTTTCTCGCAGTACCTGCGCCCGCTGACCCAGGCCACCCAGGACAAGCTCAACGCCCTGCGCGCGCGCTTCGACCTGCCGCCGCTGCCGAACCTGGCCATGGCCCTGATGCCGGGCGACCCGATCATCTCGGCCTGGCCGGAGCAGAAGTTCGGCCAGTACGCCAGCGAGCTCTACGCGATCCTCGAGGAAGAGCCCAAGGCGACCCTCAAGGACCTGGGCGACGCCATCGACTACACGGTGCGCAAGGTCGGTATCGACCATGTCGGCATCAGCTCGGACTTCAACGAAGGCGGCGGGGTCAAGGGCTGGGAGAACGTCGGCGAGATCCGCAACGTCACCGCCGAGTTGCTGTCGCGCGGTTATTCGGAGGCGGACATCGCCAAGCTCTGGGGCGGCAACTTCCTGCGGGTCTGGGACCAGGTGCAGAAGGCCGCGAACCCCGCCGTACAACCCGTAGCCCAGCGTTGATTCCCTTGCCCATAGCGAACCCCGACATGACCGACCGCCGTACCTTCCTCAAACAGGCCGGCCTGCTGGCCGCCAGCCTGCCCCTGGGCAACGCCGCCCTCGGCACCCTGGCCCAGGCCGCCGAAACCCCGGGCAGCTCCGCCGCCACGGACAAATGGAGCCGCCTGCGCCAGCTGTTCGACCAGGACCCGGACTACCTGCACTTTTCCAACTTCCTGGTGACCTCCCACCCTAGGCCGGTGCGCGAGGCCATCGAGCGCCATCGCGCGAGCATCGACCGCAACCCCGGCCTGGCCATGGACTGGGACCTGCAGGAGACCTGGAAACGCGAAGCCGAAGTCCGCAAGTGGGCCGCGCGCTACCTGGACGCCCAGCCCGCGCAGATCGCGCTCACCGGCAGTACCACCGAAGGCCTGGCGCTGATCTACGGCGGCATTCATGTGCGTCCCGACCAGGAGATCCTGACCACCGTCCACGAGCACTACTCCACCGAGTACAGCCTGGACTTCCGGGTGAAAAAACAGGGCACCCAGGTGCGCAAGATCCAGCTGTTCGAGAACGCCCACACGGTCTCGGCGGATGAAGTGCTGGGCTCGATCAAGCGCAGCATCCGCCCCAACACCCGGGTGCTGGGCATGACCTGGGTGCAGTCCGGCAGCGGAGTGAAACTGCCCATCGGGCAGATCGGCCAACTGGTGCAAGAACTCAACCGCGAGCGTGCCGAGGCGGATCGCATCCTCTACGTGGTCGACGGCGTGCACGGCTTCGGCGTCGAAGACCTGAGCTTCCCGGACATGCACTGCGACTTCTTCATCGCCGGCGCCCACAAGTGGCTGTTCGGCCCGCGCGGCACCGGGATCGTCTGCGCCCGCAGCACCGAACTCAAGGACATCACCCCGACGGTGCCGACCTTCTCCGAAGACCGCGACTTCGCGACCGCCATGTCGCCCGGCGGCTACCACGCCTTCGAGCACCGCTGGGCGCTGGACGAAGCCTTCAAGCTGCACCTGGAACTGGGCAAGGCCGAGGTCCAGGCGCGGATCCACGGCCTCAACAGCTACCTGAAACAGCGCCTGCGGCAGCACCCGCAGATCGAACTGGTCACGCCACTGAGCAGCGAGCTGTCGGCCGGTTTCACCTTCTTCCGGGTCAGGGGCCAGGACTGCGACGCGGTCGCCGCCTACCTGATGCAGAACCGCGTGGTGGCCGACGCCGTGGACCGCGACGTCGGCCCGGTGATCCGCACCGCCCCCGGGCTGCTCAACGACGAGGCGCAGATCGACCGTTTCATGGACCTGCTGGCCCGCAGGCTCTGAGCCCGCGCCACGAGCGATCCACCTTTTCCAACCTTCGAGATGACCATGACCACAGCCCCGAATCACCCCGCCACCCCACCGCTGCCGTTGAAAAGACTCTGCGCCGCGTCCCTGCTCGCCCTGTTCGGCGGCCTGCTGTCCCAGGGCGCGCAAGCCGCCACGCCCCACCCGGGCCAGGTGTTCAAGGACTGCAAGAACTGCCCGGAAATGGTCGTGCTGCCCGCCGGCACCTTCACCATGGGCACGCCGGACGACGAGGTCGGCCGCGAACCCGACGAAGGCCCGATGCATGACGTGACCTTCGCCAAGCCCTTCGCCATGAGCCGCTTCCAGATCACCGCCGGCGAATGGGACAGCTACGTCAAGGAGACCGGCGTGGTGATCGCCAACGGCGACACCCGCCCCGGCCGCGAATGCATCGCCAGCAAGCCGCGCTACCAGCAGGGCCCACGCCAGCCGGCGGTGTGCATGGACTTCGCCGACGTGCAGGCCTATGTCGCCTGGTTGTCGAAAAAGACCGGGCACCATTACCAGATGGTCAGCGAGGCCCAGCGCGAATACGCCGCACGCGCGGGCTCCAAGGGGCCCTTCCCGTTCCCCTTCGACGAGGGCAAGGGCTACAGCATCGCCAAGCACGCCAACACCTACGGCCCGGCCGACGGCTACAGCTTCACCTCGCCGGTGGGCAGCTACCCGCCCAACGCGTTCGGCATGTACGACATGCACGGCAACGTCTACGAATGGATCGCCGATTGCGAACACGCCAACTACGTGGGGGCACCGACCGATGGCAGCGCCTGGGTGGAGCCGGGCTGCGAAGCGCGGCAGATCCGCGGCAACGACTGGGGCGAAGCGCCCGTGTTCTCCCGCTCGGGCAACCGCAACAACATCTACCCGAGCACCCGCGGCGACTGGATCGGCTTCCGCGTGGTACGCGATCTCTAATCCCCTCCCTACGGCAGCGGCTACAGGTGCGGCGTGTTCGCACGACACCTGTAGCCGCTGTCGAGCGCCAGCGAGGCTGCGATCGACCGCAAAGCGGGCGCCAATCCATACGGCCCCATCCATCAGACACACTGCGTTGCCAGGTTTTACGGGGCTGCGCCCCGATCGCAGCCTCGCCAAGGCTCGGCAGCGGCTACAGGTGCGACGTGTTTGCACGACATCTGTAGGAGCGAAGCTTGCTCGCGATGGCGTCCGTTCAGACAGACCGCGTCGCCCGGATCGCAGGCAAGCCTCGCTCCTACAATGACAGCACCTAACCCCGTAGCCGCTGTCGAGCCTTGGCGAGGCTGCGATCGACCGCAAAGCGGGCGCCAATCCAAACAACCCCATCCATCAGACACACCGCGTCGCCCGGATCGCGGGCAAGCCTCGCTCCTACAGGGAGGGCGCCGGGTCGTTTCGAGGCGGCGCCCGCCATGGGCTCAGCCCTGCCTGGCCAGCAGCGCCAGGCCTTCGTGCAGGGCCGGGAACAGGCTGTTGTTGAAGTTGTTCCAGCGCAGTTCGAGGATGGTGTCCTCGGGGCTGATCTCGGTGTTGAGCACGTCGTGGAACACCTCGCCGGAATCGATGCCGTTGTCCACGTAGTGGAAGGACGCGCCGGTCTTGTACAGCGGCTCCACCGGCACGGTTTCCCGCGTGGTCCAGTCCACCACCTTCTGCCCACGGGCACCGTACAGCGCGTTCCAGGTGGCATAGGCACCGCGGCGCTCGTAGGGCGACTCGAGGCGGGTGATGCCCGGGTGGATGTTCATGATCCGCCGCGCGAACGGCGCGCCCGGACGCACCAGCTCGTCGAGGATCACCAGCAGGCCGTCGAGCACCACGATGTCGGCTTTCAGTTCCACCAGGGTGTCGTGCAGGCGGCGCTCGAAATCCTGCTTGCCGGCGATATGCTCGGCCGAGCCCCGCGGATGGCGGCGGTAGGTAGACGGCACGCTGAGCAGCAGGTCGTTGACCAGGCGCCCATGCACTCGCAGGTCCGCCGGGTACAGCCATTGCCGGCCCGGCTGATAGGCGAAGCCGTAGTCGCTGACCAGCTGCTGGTCGCGCGGCGATTGCTCGTCGTCGTCATACACCACCCCGACCAGTTCATAGGCGTCGCCCAGGGGCGTCTGGTTGAGTGTCTCGACCAGGAACTCCAGCACCGACTTCATGTAACGCTCGTGATCCTTGTAGGCCACCGGCTGCCCCGCCTTGTCGGCCGCCGCGTTCCTCAGGGACCAGACATACACCAGATTCTTTTTCGTCATCTCAATCGCTCTCGCTGAATGGGCCAGGCACGGCGTCGTTACGCGTGCACCTGCACAACAAGAACGAATCGGGCGCCGCGCAATTTATCCGCGCCCGCGCCCGAGCTAAATACTCCCGACAACGGTTCGTCTGTCATGAGTACGGGTCTTTGTGCCTCGACCCCTCATTCACTGCCGGGAACCCCTTATGACCGACCCCAAGCGCGGCGCCTTCCACGGCCTGCTCGCCCTGCTCAGACCCTTTCGCACCACTGTGGTGATTTCCGTGGCCCTGGGCATGGTAGGCGGCCTGGCCATCACCCTGCTGCTGGCGACCATCAACAACGCCCTGCACTCGCAGACCGGCATGACCCAGGGCGTGGTCCTGACCTTCGCCGCCCTGTGCCTGCTGGCGCTGACCAGCTCGATCGTCTCGGACATCGGCACCAACTACGTCGGCCAGCGCATCATCGCCGCCCTGCGCAAGGACCTGGGCGAGAAGGTCCTGTCGGCGCCCATCGGCCAGATCGAGCGCTACCGCTCCCACCGCCTGATCCCGGTGCTGACCCACGACGTCGACACCATCAGCGACTTCTCCTTCGCCTTCACCCCGCTGGCCATCGCCGCCACCGTGACCCTGGGCTGCCTGGGCTACCTGGCGTACCTGTCGGTGCCGATGTTCCTGATGATGGTGGTCGCCATCCTCATCGGCACCAGCGTGCAGTACGTGGCCGGCGGCAAGGGGATCCGCGGTTTCGACCTGGCCCGCGACCAGGAAGACGAGTTGCAGCGCTACTACAACGCGATTGCCTCCGGCGCCAAGGAACTGCGCATGCACCGGCCGCGCCGCTACCGGATGAACACCCACCGCATCCAGGAAACCGCAGACCGCATCGCCTCGATCCAGGTGCGCTCGGTGAACATCTATATCCTGGCCAAGACCTTCGGCTCGATGCTGTTCTTCGTGGTCATCGGCCTGGCGCTGGCCATGCAGGCCTACAACCCGAACCCGGACCCGACCGTGATCACCGGCTTCGTGCTGGTGCTGCTGTACATGAAGGGCCCGCTGGAAAACCTGGTGGCCTACCTGCCGGTGGTGGGCAAGGCGAAGATCGCCTTCGGCCGCATCAGCGAGCTGTCCGAACGCTTCTCCTCCCCCGAACCGCACCTGCTGCTGGACGACAGCGAAGCGCCCAAACCGGTGGTGCGCAGCCTCGAACTGCGCGGCGTGAGCTACAGCCCGCCGCCGGTGGAAGGCAGCGAGCCGTTCCACCTGGGGCCGATCGACCTGCACATCAAGCAAGGCGACATCGTGTTCATCGTCGGCGAGAACGGCTGCGGCAAGACCACCCTGATCAAGCTGCTGCTGGGCCTGTACCCGCCCCAGGCCGGGGAGATCCGCCTGAACGGCGAGGCCGTGACCGACCCGGTCCGCGACGACTATCGCCAACTGTTCACCACGGTGTTCGCCGACTACTACCTGTTCGACGACCTGGTCCAGGGCAGCGGCGGCAAGTCCCTGGACAGCGCCAGCCAGTACCTGGACCGCCTGGAGATCGCGCACAAGGTCAGCATCAAGGACGGCGCCTTCACCACCACCGACCTGTCCACCGGCCAGCGCAAGCGCCTGGCCCTGGTCAACGCCTGGCTGGAGGAGCGCCCCGTGCTGGTGTTCGACGAATGGGCGGCGGACCAGGACCCGGCCTTCCGGCGGATTTTCTACACCGAGCTGCTGCCGGACCTCAAGCGCCTGGGCAAGACCATCATCGTGATCAGCCACGACGACCGTTACTTCGACATCGCCGACCAGCTGGTGCGCCTGCGCGCGGGCAAGGTGGTGGAGGCAATGCAGCCGGCCTGATTTTTTTCCGGTTTATTCATGGATGAACGTCTCACTATCGGTAATGAGAATTAACCGCAATAAATGCCCATAACTGCCCACCCAAAACACAGAAGAGAACGCATCCATGTCAGCACTGCTCGGTCTCAGTCCCCTGAGTAAAGCGCTATCCATGCGAAAGGCCCTGAACATCAACCTGCTTCCCAGCGCCCTGGCCCTTGCCGTGTCGCTGCCGGTAGCCGGTTATGTACAGGCGCAGGAGATCGAGCTGGACATTCCTGTGCAATCTCTGGGCAGCGCCCTGCAAGAGTTCGGGCGCCAGACCAACCTGCAGGTGCTCTACAGCCCACAGGACGTGCAAGGCAAGCAGAGCACCGCGGTGAAGGGCAAGATGGACGCGCAGCGGGCCATCGGCCTGCTGCTGACCGGCAGCGGCATCCGCTACAGCCTGCAGGGCAACTCGCTGACCCTCAGCGCCACCAGCGCCGGCGCCGAGGGCCTAGAACTGAGCCCGACGCAGGTCACCGCCAACCAGTTGGGCAACGTCACCGAAGGCACCGGCTCCTACACCCCGGGCACCATCGCCACCGCCACCCGCCTGCCGCTGACCCTGCGCGAAACCCCGCAGTCGATCAGCGTGGTCACCCGCCAGCACATGGACGACTTCGCCCTCAACAGCGTCGACGCCGTGATGCGCCACACCCCGGGCATCACCGTATCGGCGTTCGACACCGACCGGACCAACTACTATTCCCGCGGTTTCTCGATCAACAACTTCCAGTACGACGGCATTCCCTCCGCCGTGCGCAACGTCGCCTATTCGGCGGGTAACACCCTGAGCGACATGGCGATCTACGACCGCATCGAAGTGCTCAAGGGCGCGTCCGGCCTGCTCAGCGGCGCCGGCTCCCTGGGCGGCACCATCAACCTGGTGCGCAAGAAGCCCACCGCCGACTTCCAGGGCCACGCCACCCTGGGCGCGGGTTCCTGGGACAACTACCGCAGCGAACTGGATGTCAGCGGCCCGCTGACCGAAACCGGCAACGTCCGCGGCCGGGCCGTGGCCGCCTACCAGGACAAGCAGTCGTTCATCGACCGCTACTCGAGCAAGAACTCGGTGTTCTACGGCATCCTCGAGTTCGACCTGTCGCCCGACACCCTGCTGACCGTGGGCGCCGACTACCAGGACAACGACCCGCGGGGCTCCACCTGGTCCGGCAGCTTCCCGCTGCTCAACTCCAAGGGCGAGCGCAACGACGCCAAGCGCTCGTTCAGCAACGCCACCGACTGGAGCAGCTGGCAGCAGTACACCCGCACGGTCTTCGCCACCCTGGAACACGACCTGGGCGACGGCTGGGTGACCAAGCTGCAACTGGACCACAAGTACAACGGCTATGACGCGCAGATGGGCTCCATCCAGTTCGACCAGCCGCAACCCGACGGCAGCGCCGAAATCAACGCGCAGCGCTACAAGGGTGACACCACCAGCGACTCGGCCGACCTGTATGTCAGCGGCCCGTTCAGCCTGCTCGGCCGCGATCATGACCTGGTGATCGGCGGCTCGATCAGCAAGGCCCACTGGAAAGGCAAGGGCTACTGGGACGAAACCTTCTCGGTGCCCAACCGCGTGGACTACAACAACTGGCACGGCAACCTGCCCAAGCCCGACTGGGGCCCGGTGTCGCAGCGCACCGATGACGTGATCCGCCAGACCGGGGTCTACCTGACCACCCGCCTGAACGTCACCGACGACCTGAAATTCCTGCTCGGCGGGCGCGTGGTCAACTACAGCCTGACCGGCCTGACCCCGACCTACACCGAATCCGGACGCTTCATTCCCTATGCCGGCGCCATCTACGACCTGAACGAGAACTTCTCGGTCTACGCCAGCTACACCGACGTGTTCATGCCTCAGGAGAACTTCAACCGCGATCGCGACAACAAGCTGATCGAGCCGGATGAAGGCGAGAACTACGAAATCGGCATCAAGAGCGAGTTCTTCGACGGTCGCCTGAACGCCAGCCTGGCCTACTTCGAGGTCAAGGAAACCAACCGCTCGGTGCCGGACGACGCCTACAACAACCAGACCCCGACCCCGCCCAACTACGCCTTCAAGGGCAGCAAGGCGACCACCAAGGGCTACGAGCTGGAAGTGTCCGGCGAGCTGGCCCCGGGCTGGCAGGTGCAGGGCGGCTACACCCACAAGGTGGTGCGCGACGACAACGATGTGAAGCTCTCGACCTTCGAGCCCGAAGACCAGCTCAGCCTCTACACCACCTATAAGCTCTCCGGCCAGCTGGACAAGATGACCGTCGGCGGCGGCGCGCGCTGGCAGAACAAGGCCTGGCAGCAGATCTGGAACAGCCCCAAGGGCGTGAACGAGGACATCACCCAGGAATCCTACTGGGTGGTGGACCTGATGACCCGCTACCAGATCACCCAGAACCTGTCGGCGACGCTCAACGTCAACAACATCTTCGACAAGTACTACTACACCAACGTCGGCTTCTATAACTCGGCCATCTACGGCGAACCGCGCAACGTCATGGTCACCACCCGCTGGGACTTCTGACCCCCGCACCGCCCCACGCCCCGGAAAGGCCCCGCCTTCCCGGGGCGTTTTCATTTGCCCGCCCTGCCAGCGGCCACAACATGCGCATCGTCCCCCGTAGGAGCGAGGCTTGCCCGCGATCCAGGCAACGCGGTCTGTCTGCATGGACGCCATCGCGAGCAAGCTTCGCTCCTACGGATGTCGGGCTGATACCTCGCCCCTGTAGCCGCTGCCGAGCTTTAGCGAGGCTGCGATCGGGTGGGCGGCATTCCGATGCAGCCCCGAAAACCCTGACAACGCGGTGTACCTGACCTGCACGGTCGCCTGGGATGGCGCCTGCTGCGCAGGCGATCGCAGCCTCGCTGACGCTCGACAGCGGCTACAGGCATTCGCATCGACAGGTTCGGACCGTGCCCGTAGGAGCGAGGCTTGCCCGCGATCCAGGCGACGCGGTTTGTCTGCACAAACGCCATCGCGAGCAAGCTTCGCTCCTACAGATGTCGTGTTAACGCCTCGCATCTGTAGCCGCTGCCGAGCCCTGGCGAGGCTGCGATCGGGGCGTAGCCCCGTAAACCTGGCCACACGGTATGCGTGATGGATGGTGTTGCCTGGGTTGGCGCCTGCTTCGTCGGAATGCCGCCCAAGTCGATCGCAGCCTCGCTGGCGCTCGACAGCGGCTACACGGAAACAAAAACGCCCCCGGTCACCGCAAGCGGCCGGGGGCGTTTTGTTGTTGCCGGGGTTACGCCATGGCGGCGGCGAAGCTTTCGATGAACTCGGCGTTGTCGATGATCCGGTCATGGTCGGTATCGATCAGCACCGAGCGCACCACGCAGGACGGGGCGATGGCCTGGCGCATGCTCGCCTCGATCAGTTCCCGGTGCTGGCCGGCGCGGCTCAGGCCCGCCCACCAGCAACTGATCGGCGCCTTGAGCGGCTGGAAGTCGGCCTGCTCCATGCGCTGGGTCAGGACCCGGTCGACTTCCCAGGAAATCGCCGCCTCGTTGCCGCGCAGCAGCTCTTCCCTGATCTCGCAAAAAGCCTCGCCCAGGGTCTGTTCGGCCCAGGCGCAGAAGCGGCTCCACTGCTGGGCCTCGTCCGTCGTCGCGGCCTGGCTGGCCAGCCAGGCGTCGCGGATCGGCCCGGCGGACTCGCCGAACATCACCCCGAGCAAGGCCACCCGCCGTTCGTTGGCCGACACCTCGCGCTCGTCGCTGACCACCGCGGCGTCCCAGTAGCGGGTGAGCCAGGCCGGCGGCGCGGAGTCGATCCAGCCGACGAATTCCACTTCGCGGCCCGCCCGCTCCAGTCCATGGGCGACCTCGATCGCCAGGTTGCCGCCCAGGGACCAGCCGGCCAGGCGGAACGCACCGTGCGGCTGCGCTTGCAGCAATTGCCCGGTGTAGTCCTCGACCATCGCGGCCCAGGTCGGCACCTCGGCGCCCTCCTCGGCCAGGGCCCGGCAGATCACCCCCAGCACCGGCCGCTGCTCGCGCAGCGCCAGGGCCAGCGCCTTGTAGCAGTGCACCGAACCGTAGCTGGGGTGGAACAGGTACAGCGGCGTGCCCTCGGTCTGGCTGTTGAGCCTGACGATCAGCGAGCTGCGCGCCTTGCCCTCCAGGCAATTGACCTGGCCACGCACGGTCGGGTTGAGCATCAGCTGGCTGACCGACAGGCCGATGCCGCTGGCCTTGCGGATCCGTTCCTTGAGCATCAGCACCAGCAGCGAGTGCCCGCCGAGCTCGAAGAAGTTGTCGTTGAGGCCCACGCGCTCCACGCCCAGCACCTCGCTCCAGATCGCCGCGAGTTGCTGCTCCAGCTCGCTGTGCGGCGCCTCATAAGCCTGCGCGGCCTGGTGCGCCTCCGGCTTGGGCAGCGCCTTGCGGTCCAGCTTGCCGTTGGGGCTCAGCGGCATGCGCTCCAGCAGCACCCATTGCGCCGGCACCATGTAGTCCGGCAGCTGCGCCGCCAAGTGGCCGGCCAGGGTGTCGCGCCAGTTGTCCCGCGCGTCCTGCAGCACCAGGTAGCCCACCAGGTGCTGGTTTTCCACCGCCAGCACCGCCGCCTCGCGCACCAGGGCGTGTTCCAGCAGGCGCGCCTCGATCTCGCCCAGCTCGATGCGCAGGCCGCGCAGCTTGACCTGATGGTCGATCCGCCCGGCGTACTCGATCACCCCGTCGGCGCGGTAGCGGGCCAGGTCGCCGGTGCGGTACATACGCTCGCCGCCGAGGAACGGATGGGCGACGAAACGTTCGGCGCTCAGGGCCGGCCGCCGATGGTAACCACGAGCCAGGCCGACGCCGCCCAGGTACAGCTCACCGAGCACGCCCACCGGCACCGGTTCCAGGTTGGCGTCCAGCACATGGCAGCCCAGGTTGGCGATCGGCACCCCGATCGGCACCCCGTCGCGACCTTCGTCGACGCAGGTCCAGTGGGTCACGTCGATGGCCGCCTCGGTCGGGCCGTAGAGGTTATACAGCGCGGCCGCCGGCAGTTTGTCGAAGACCTGCTGCTGGGCGTCCACCGGCAGGGCCTCGCCGCTGCAGACGATGCGTTGCAGGCTGCGGCAGGCCGCCTCGCCCTGTGGCAGGGCCTGGAGGAAGGCTTGCAGCATCGACGGCACGAAGTGCAGCGTGCTGACTTGCTCGCGCTCGATCAGGCGCATCAGCCGCTCCGGATCGCGATGGTCCCCCGGCGCCGCCACCACCAGGCGCGCACCGGTCATCAGCGGCCAGAAGAACTCCCACACCGACACGTCGAAGCTGAACGGGGTCTTCTGCAAGACTGTGTCGCGGGCGTCCAGCCCATAGGCTTCCTGCATCCAGCACAGGCGGTTGGTCAGGGCCGCGTGGCGGTTGCCCGCGCCCTTGGGCTGCCCGGTGGAACCGGAGGTGTAGATCACGTAGGCCAGGTTCTCCCCGTCCAGCTGGATGCCCGGGTTGTGTTCGCCATAACCGTCGAGCCACTGCTCGCCCTGCTCCAGCACCAGGCTCTGCACACCCGCCGGTACCGGCAACTGCGCCTGCAAACGGGCCTGGGTCAGCAGCAGTTTCACGCCGCTGTCGTCGAGCATGTAGGCCAGGCGCTCGCGCGGGTATTCCGGGTCGAGCGGCACATAGGCGCCGCCGGCCTTGAGCACCGCCAGCAGGCCGACGACCATTTCGATGGACCGCTCCAGCGCCAGCCCCACCAGCACATCGGGACCGACACCGGCAGCGATCAGGCGATGGGCCAGGCGGTTGGCGCGACGGTTCAACTGGGCATAGCTCAGGCGCTCTTCGCCAAAGGCCAGCGCCAGAGCGGCCGGGCTACGCAGCACCTGCTCCTCGATCAATTGGTGCACGCCAAGGTGCAGCGGGTAATCGCGGGCCGTGGCGTTCCAGTCGTGGAGCATGCGTTGGCGCTGCGCGGCCGGCAGCGACGGCAGGTCCGCCAGGCGCTGCGGCGCCGGGCTGGCCAGGGCCAGCAGCAGTTGCCGGAAGTGCCCGGCCAGTTGCTCGATGTCCTCGGCGTCGAAGGCCAGGCGGTCGTAGTTGAACTCCAGGCCCAGGGTCTCGCCGATGGCCAGCAGCACCGTCAGCGGGTAGTGGGTCTGCTCCAGGCTGTCGATGCCGCCGAAGCGCAGGCCCGCGGGCGAGCCCTGCTCCAGCGCCTCGGACACCGGGTAGTTCTCGAACACCAGGATGCTGTCGAACAGCGCCTCGCCGCCCAGCCCGGCCCAGCGCTGGATCTCGAACAACGGCGTGTGTTCCTGCTCGCGCAGGCGAAGGTTCTGTTCCTGCAACTGGCGCAGCCATTCTTCCACCGCCATCAGCGGATCGGGCGTGGCCACCACCGGCAGGGTGTTGATGAACAGGCCGACCTGCTGCTCGATGCCCGGAAGCTCCGCCGGGCGCCCCGCCACCGTCGCGCCGAAGGCCACGGTGCGCTGGCCGGTGTAGCGTTGCAGCAGCAACAGCCAGGCGCTTTGCACCAGGGTATTGAGGGTCACCTTGCGGCCCTGGGCGAACGCCTTGAGGCGCTCGGTCTGCTCGTGGTCGAGGCTCAGGCGATGCGCGCCGTTGACCCGCGTGGCCGCGTCCCGGACCTGCCCGTCATGGCGGGCGCGGGCCAGCCGGGTCGGTTCTTGCAGGTCGGCCAGCTGGGCTTTCCAGAAGGTCTCGCTGAGTTCGCGGTCCTGCGCCTGCAGCCAGCCGATGTAATCGCGGTAACGCCCCAGCGGCGCGCGCGGCGGCTCGCCGGCGTAGTGTTGCAGCACCTCGCCGAACAGCTGCGAACCGCTCCAGCCGTCCATCAGGATGTGGTGGTTGGTGTAGATCAGGTGATGGCTGTCGGCGCCGGTGCGCACCACTTGCAGGCTCAGCAGCGGCGCCCGTTCGAGGACGAAGCCCTGGGTCCGGGCCGCTTCGGCCAGTTGCTCGAGCGCCTGGGCGCGGTCCGCGCGGTGCTGCCAGTCGTATTCCACCAGCGGCACCTTCCGCTGCTTGTAGACCACCTGCAGCGGCTGCTCCAGCTCCGCCTGCCAGAGGAAACCGCTGCGCAGGATGTCGTGGTGCTCCAGCGCCACCTGCCAGGCGGCCTCGAAGCGCGCGACATCCAGGCCCTGGACGTCGACCCGCATCTGGTTGATGTAGTCGCCCGACCCCTGGCCGTACAGGGACTGGAACAGCATGCCCTGCTGCATCGGCGACAGCGGATAGAGGTCCTCCACCTGTTGCAGCGGCAGGTCCAGGCCATCCAGTTGCGCCTGGCTCAAGCGCGCCAGCGGGAAGTCCGACGGCGTGGCGCCGCGGAGCTCGGGCTGGCAGCAATGCTCGATCAGCGCCTTGAGCTCCTCGGCGTAGTCGTCGGCCAGCTGTTGGATGGTCGCCTGGTCGAACATTTCCTGGCTGAAGCTCCAGTTCAGGTTCAACTCGCCGCCGTAGACCTGGCCGTTGATTTCCAGCCAGTTGCCCAGCGCGGCCTCGGGGCTCTGCTCGGCGCCGGCGAAATCGCCGGACGGCGCGAACAGCCCTTCCTCCTCGCCGCCGTCGAAGCTGGCGTCGAACTGGCCCAGGTAGTTGAAGGTGATGCGCGGCTTCGGCAATTGCCCCAGGGCCTGGCGAATCGCCGGGCTGCCCAGGTAACGCAGGGCGCCGAAACCCAGGCCCTTGTCGGGAATCGCGCGCAGTTGCTCCTTGATCGCCTTGAGCGAGCCGGCCAGGGTCGGCGCCGGCACCAGCTGCACCGGGTAGATGCTGGTGAACCAGCCCACGGTGCGGGTCAGGTCGATGTCGTCGAACAGCTCTTCGCGGCCGTGGCCTTCCAGGCGGATCAGGGTCGACGCATGGCCGCTCCAGCGGCCGATCACCCGCGCCAGGGCGGTCAGCAGCAGGTCGTTGATCTGGGTGCGATAGGCCGCCGGCGCCTCCTGCAACAGCTGGCGGGTGAACGCCTGGTCCAGGTGGGTGGTCACGCTCAGGGCGTGGCGGTTGCTCAGGCTGGCCTGCGGGTTGGCGCACGGCAGCTCGGCCGGCGCGTCCTGCAACTGCGCCTGCCACCAGGCCAGCTCATGCGCCAGGGCCTCGCCCTGGGCATAGCCTTGCAGGCGCCGGGCCCAGTCGCGGGTCGAGCTGGTCTTGGCCGGCAACGCCACGGCGACGCCCGCGGCCAACTGGCGGTAGGCGCTCTGCAAATCCTCCAGCAGGATGCGCCACGACACGCCGTCCACCACCAGGTGATGGATCACCAGCAGCAACCGCTGGGAGCCGTCCGCCAGTTCGGCGAGCACCGCGCGCAACAGTGGGCCGGCCGCCAGGTCCAGGCTGCGCTGGGCCTCTTCGCCGAGGGCGGCGAGTTCCTCGACGCCTTGCAGCGCGCTCTGCCACAGCACCTGCTCGGCCTGATGCCGTTCGGCCGGACGATAGCTCGCCTGCCAGCCCGCGCCGTCCGCCACGAACTGCGAACGCAGCGCGTCGTGCTGCACGATCAGGGCTTGCAGGGCCTGGGTGAGAAGGCCCGGGTCCAGGCGCTCATGGCTGCGCAGTACCACCGACTGGTTCCAGTGATGGCGCTCGGCGATCTCGTCCTCGAAGAACGCCTGCTGGATCGGCAGCAGCAACAGCTCGCCGCTCAGCGGCGCCTGGTCGATCGCCGGGCCGGCGTCGCCCTGGCGCGCGACCGCGGCCAGGCTGTGCACGGTCTGGTGCTGGAACAGGTCCTTGGGGGTGAAACGAATACCGGCCTGACGGGCGCGGCTGACCACCTGGATCGAGATGATCGAGTCGCCGCCCAGTTCGAAGAAGTTGTCGTTCAAGCCGACCTGCGGCAGGCGCAGGACCTCGGCCCAGATCGCCGCGATCTGCCGCTCCAGCTCGCTTTCGGGGGCCACGTATTCCTGTTGCAGCAGGCTGGCGTCCGGTTGCGGCAGGCCCTTGCGGTCGAGCTTGCCGTTCGGCGTCAGCGGCATCTGTTCGAGGAACATCAGGTGCGCCGGGACCATGTAGTCCGGCAGCCGCGCCTTCAGGGCCCGACGTAGATTCTCGCGGCACGTGGCCTGGGCCGAGGTGTCCGCCGCCACGCTCGGATCGAGCGCCACGATGTAGCCCACCAACTGCTTGCCGCTCGGCCCGTCCTGGGCCACCACCACCGCTTCGCGCACGCTGTCCTGCTCGCGCAGGCGCGCTTCGATCTCGCCCAGTTCGATACGGAAGCCGCGGACCTTGACCTGATGGTCGACCCGGCCGAGGTAATCCACCACGCCGTCCGGACGGCCACGGGTCAGGTCGCCGCTGCGGTAGGCACGGCTGCCCGGCTTGCCGAACGGATCGGGGACAAAACGTTCGGCGGTCATCGCCGGACGCTCCAGGTAACCGCGGGCCACGCCTTCGCCACCAAGGTACAGCTCACCGGCCACACCGATGGGTTGCAGGTTCAACTGCGCGTCCAGCACATAACCGCTGCGGTTGCCCAGCAGCTCACCAATCGGCGCATAGGCCGCGCCGCACGGATCGCCCTTGCGCGCTTTCCACAGCAGCGGCGTGACCACGGTTTCGGTCGGGCCATAGCCGTTGAACAGGTAGGTCGGGCGCAAGGCACGCCAGGCCAGGTCGTAGCTGGACTGCGCCACCGCGTCGCCGCCGAAGCAGTAGACCCGCACCGCCGGTGGGTTGCCGTCGCGTTCGGCGTGCTCGGCCAGCTGTTGCAGGTACACCGGCGGGAACACGCCGACGGTCACGCCATGGCGCTTCATTTGCGCGTAGGTGTATTCCGGCAGCCACAGGCTGTCGTCGCGGATCAGCACTCGCGCGCCGTTGATCAGCGGATGCATCCAGCCTTCGTGGGAACCGTCGAAGGCGAAGGACATGAAATGCAGCTCACAGTCCGCCGCCGTCATTTCATAACGCTCGCCGGTGGCGATGATATGCGCCACCAACGGCCCGTGAGACACCGCCACGCCCTTGGGCATGCCGGTGGAGCCGGAGGTGTAGATCACGTAGGCCAGGTTGTCGCCGTCCAGCTTCACGCTCGGCGCCGTGTCGTCCTGCCCTGCCCATTCTTCGGCACGGTCCACCGCCAGGCTGTCGAGCCCGTCCGGAATCGGCAGTTTGTGCTGCACGGCGCTATGGCTCAGCAGCAGCCTGGCGCGGCTGTCCTGCATCATGTACAGCAGGCGGTCGCGGGGGTATTCCACGTCCAGCGGCACATACACGCCACCGGCTTTCAGTACCGCGAGGAACGCCACCATGATTTCGGCGCTGCGCGGCATGGCGATGGCCACCCGTACTTCCGGGCCGACGCCACGGGCGATCAACGCCCGGGCCAGGCGGTTGGCGCGGCGCTCCAGCTCGCCGTAAGTCAGTTGTTCGTCGCCGAACAGCACCGCCACCGCCTGAGGGTTTTCCCGGGCGCGGTCGGCCACCAACTCATGCACCAGGCGCCGAGACGGGAAGCCGGAATCGGTGCGGTCCCACAGGGTCAGGATCTGCTGGCGCTCCTCGCGGTCCAGCAGGTCGACCTGGCCGATGCGCTGCTGCGGATCGGCGACCATCGCCTGCAACAGGTTCTGCCAGTGCCGCGCCATGCGTTCGATGGTCGAGGCCTCGAACAGGTCCAGGGCATAGCCCAGGGAGGCCCAGATGCCCTCCTCGGCTTCCTGGATATCCAGGTCCAGGTCGAAGTGCGCGGTGCGGCTGTCCCATTCCAGGCCCTCGACCCGCAGGCCGGGCAGCTGCTGCTCGGCGCGCCCGCCTCGGCCCTCGGTCTGGTGGTTGAACATCACCTGGAACAGCGGGTTGTGGCTCAGGCTGCGCTCCGGTTGCAGCGCCTCCACCAGTTGTTCGAACGGCAGGTCCTGATGGCTCTGCGCCTGCAACGCCCGCTGCTTGGTCTGTTGCAGCAACTGGGCGATGCTCATCTGCCCGTCGATCTCGGCCTTGAGCACCTGGGTGTTGACGAAGAAGCCGATCAGGCGCTCGGTCTCGACCCGGTTGCGGTTGGCGATCGGCACGCCGACGCGCACCTCTTCCTGGCCGCTGTAGCGGTGCAGCAGGGTCTGGAACGAGGCCAGCAACAGCATGAACATCGTCACGCCCTGTTGCTGGGCCAAGGCCTTGAGGCGCATCGCCAGCTGCGGGTCGAGGGCGATGCCCAGGCGCGCGCCGCGATGGCTCTGTACCGCCGGGCGCGGGTGATCGAACGGCAACTCCAGCACCGGCTGCTCGCCGCCCAACTGCTCGACCCAGTACGCCAGCTGGCGCTCGCGCTCGCCGGCGTCCATCCAGGCCCGCTGCCAGACCGCGTAGTCGGCGTACTGGATCGGCAAGGCCGGCAAGGCCAGCTCCCGGCCCTGGCTATAGGCCGCGTACAACTGCACCAGTTCGTCGACCATGATCTGCATCGACCAGCCATCGGAGACGATGTGGTGCTGCACCAGCACCAGCACATGCTCGTCCTGCGCCAGGCGCAGCAGCCGAACCCGCAACAGCGGCCCCTGCTCAAGATTGAACGGCTGGGCGATCTCGGCTTCCACCAGCGACTTGAGACGCGCCTCGTCGGCCTCGCCCTGCCGGAGCTCGACGCGGGCGGCGGCGCTAATCACCTGCAGCGTGCGCTGGCCGTCGTGGAGCAAGTGGGTGCGCAAGCTTTCATGGCGCGCCACCAGGGTGTCGAAGGCGCGTTGCAGGGCCGCCAGGTCCAGCCGGCCCTTCAGGCGCAGGGCGCTGGGGATATGGTAGGCGGCACTTTCAGGTTCGAGCTGCCAGAGGAACCACTGGCGCTCCTGGGCATAGGACAGGGCCAGCGGCTGCTGGCGATCCACCGACAGCATGGCCGGCGCCTGTCCGCCCTCGGCGGTGCCGGCCAAGGCACGGACGAAACCGTCGAGGCGCGGCTGCTCGAACAGGGTCCTGAGCGGTACTTCCAGGCCCAGGGCATGGCGCAGGCGCGACACCACCTGCATCGCCAGCAGGGAATGCCCGCCCAGCTCGAAGAAGTGCTCGCTGCGGCCGACGCGCTCGACGCCGAGGATATCCGCCCAGATGGCCGCCACCTGCTGCTCGACCTCGCCCTGCGGCGCCACCCAGGCCGCTTGCGCCTGGCTGGCGTCGGGCTTGGGCAGCGCCTGGCGGTCCAGCTTGCCGTTGGGGTTGAGCGGCAGACGGTCGAGGAACAGCAGGTGCGCCGGCACCATGTAGTCCGGCAGTTGCTCGCGCAACTGCGCCTTGAGCGCCTCGCCCAGGGCATGCCGCTCCTCGGCGGTGGCCAGCGACCGGGCCGCCACCACATAGCCGAACAACTGACCGTCGACGGCCAGTAGCACCGCTTCGCGCACGCTGGCCTGGGCCAGCAGCAGGGCCTCGATTTCCCCCAGTTCGATGCGGAAACCGCGGATCTTCACCTGATGGTCGACCCGGCCGACGTACTCGATCACCCCGTCGGCGCGGTAGCGCGCCAGGTCGCCGGTGCGGTACAGGCGCTCGCCGCGGCTGGAGAACGGATCGGCCACGAAGCGCTCGGCGGTCAGCGCCGGACGTTGCAGATAGGCCCGCGCCAGGCCGCTGGCGCTGCCGATATAGAGTTCGCCCACGGTGCCCAGCGGCGCCAGGTTGAGATCGCGGTCCAGCACATACAGGGCGCGCCCCGGCAGCGAGCGGCCGATGGGGCTGGCGGTGGCGCCCGTCACGTCGTGACCGGCGCTGCAATCGAGCACGCTGGAGACCACCGTGGCCTCGGTCGGGCCATAGGTATTGAGCAGGCGCACCTGCCCCAGGCCGGCGCGCTGCCATTGCGCGGGGCCGTCCAGCGGCATGGCTTCGCCGCCGATATGCACCTGCCGCAGGGCGCCGTAGGAACGCGGGCCGGCGGCCAGGCAATCGAGCAGGAACAGGTTCCAGTAGGCGGTCGGCAAGTCGGCCAGGGTGATGCCCTGGCGGATGATTTCCTGGTACAGCCGGGCGCTGTCCCACAGCTCCGGCCCGCGCAGCACCACACTGGCGCCCAGGGTCAGGGCCGGGTACAGCTGCTCGACGAAACCGTCGAAGTTCAGGGTGGCGAATTGCAGGACCCGGTCGTCGCGGGTCAATTGCGAATAGCCCGCGGCAATGCCGGCGAACTCGCCCAGGGCCTGGTGATCGATGGCCACGCCCTTGGGCTTGCCGGTGGAACCGGAGGTGTAGATCACATAGGCCAGGTTGTGCGGCTCGACCGTCAGCCCGGGGTTGTCCTCGGCGCACTGCGCCAGTGGCGCCGCGGCGCGGTCGAGTTCCAGCACCGCCAGCGTGTCCGGCAACGGCAGGCGCTGGCGCAGGTGGGACTGGGTCAGCACCAGGCGCACACCGCTGTCTTCGAGCATGTGCGCCAGGCGTTCGCGCGGGTATTGCGGGTCCAGCGGCACATAGGCGCCACCCACCTTGAGCACCGCCAGCAGGCTGACCACCATGGCGAAGGAGCGCTCCACGGCGATCCCCACCAGCACTTCCGGGCCCACGCCCTGGCCGATCAGGTAGTGCGCCAGGCGGTTGGCCTCACGGTTGAGCTCGGCGTAACTCATGCGCTGCTCGTCCAGCAGCAGCGCCACGGCCTCGGGCCGCTGCCCGGCCTGGGCCTCGAACCGCCGGTGCACCGGGCCTTGCGCCGCGACCTGCGCGCCGGCGTTCCAGTCGTGGAGCATCCGCTGCCGCTCGTCCGCGCCGAGCAGCGGCAAGGCGTCGAGCCGCTGCTGCGGGTTGTCCAGCATGCCGCGCAGCAAGCTCTGCCAGTGCTGCGCCAGGCGCGCCACGGTCGCGGCCTCGAACAGGTCAGTGGCGTAGGTCAGGGACGCCCAGAGGTCGTCGCCGGACTCCTGGGTATCCAGGCTCAGGTCGAAGTGGGTGGTGTGGCTGTCCCACTCCAGGCCTTCCACGCGCAAACCGGGCAACTGGTGCGCGGTACGTCCGCCGCGCTCTTCGGCCTGGTGGTTGAACATCACCTGGAACAGCGGGTTGTGGCTCAGGCTGCGTTCCGGTTGCAGCGCCTCCACCAGTTGCTCGAACGGCAGGTCCTGGTGCGCCTGGGCTTCCAGGGCGCGCTGCTTGACCTGTTGCAGCAGCTGGGCAACGGTGCTCCGCCCGTCGAGGTCGGCCTTGAGCACCTGGGTGTTGACGAAAAAGCCGATCAGGTGCTCGGTCTCCACCCGGTTGCGGTTGGCGATCGGCACGCCGACGCGGATGTCCGACTGGCCGCTGTAGCGGTACAGCAGGGCCTGGAACGAGGCCAGCAACAGCATGAACAGGGTCACCCCCTCACGCTGCGCCAGGCCTTTGAGGCCGGCCGCCAGGGCCGCCTCCAGCTTCAGGTCCAGGCGCGCGCCGCGCTGGCTCTGCACCGCCGGGCGCGGACGGTCCAGGGGCAACTCCAGCACCGGCTGCTCGCCGCCCAGCAGGGCTTGCCAGTAGTCCAGCTGGCGCGCCTTCTCCCCCGCCTCCATCCAGGCGCGCTGCCACAGCGCGTAGTCGGCGTACTGGATCGGCAGCGCCGGCAGCCGCGGTTCCTGGCCCTGGCTGTAAGCCGCGTACAACTGCACCAGCTCGGCCACCATCACCTGCATCGACCAGCCATCGGAGACGATGTGGTGCTGCACCAGCACCAGCACGTGTTCGTCCTCGCTCAGGCGCAGCAGCGTCACCCGCAGCAGCGGGCCCTGCTGCAAGTCGAACGGCCGGGCGATTTCCGCCTCTACCAGGGCCCGGAGCCGGGCCTCGTCGACGCTTTCGGCCGCGACCTGGACGATCTCGACCCGCGCCTCGGCGTCCACCACCTGCAACGTGCGCTCGGCCTCCTGTTGCAAGCGCGTGCGCAGGCTTTCATGGCGCGCCACCAGGGCATCGAAACTGCGCTGCAGGGCCGCAAGGTCCAGCTGGCCCTTCAGGCGCAGGGCGCTGGGGATGTGGTAGGTGACGCTGTCGGGCTCCAGCTGCCAGAGAAACCACTGGCGTTCCTGGGCGTAGGACAGCGGCAGGCTGTCGACCAGTTCGCGGGTCGGCGCGATCGGCAGTTGGGCAAAGCTCAGGCCGCGGCCTTGCAGGCGGGTGTAAAACAGCTTGCGTTGTTCCAGGGGCAGGCGAACGAAGCGAGACACCAGATCGATATTTTCAGTGGAAAGCATGGGTTCAAATCGCCTCAAGTTCGCTCATGAATTGTCTTAGGTCGTCAAAATCCTCTGCGCTGCCGGAGCGGCAAGCGCCGGCGGCCTGGGCATAGGCCTGCAGCGACTCGGTCTGGAACAGCGCAGCCAACGGCACTTCCAGGCCCAGCTCGGCCTGCACCCGCGAGGTGATCTGGGTCGCCAGCAGTGAATGCCCGCCCAGCTCGAAGAAGTGGTCGTTGCGGCCGACCCGCGGCAGGCGCAGGACCTCGGCCCAGATCGCCGCGATCTGCTGCTCCAGCTCGCTTTCGGGGGCCACGTATTCCTGTTGCAGCAGGCTGGCGTCCGGTTGCGGCAGGCCCTTGCGATCCAGCTTGCCGTTTGGCGTCAGCGGCATCTGCTCCAGGAACATCAGGTGCGCCGGGACCATGTAGTCCGGCAGCCGCGCCTTCAGTGCCCGGCGCAGGGTTTCGCGGCAGGCGGCCTGGGCCGAGGTGTCCGCCGCCACGCTCGGATCGAGCGCCACGATGTAGCCCACCAACTGCTTGCCGCTCGGCCCGTCCTGGGCCACCACCACCGCTTCGCGCACGCTGTCCTGCTCGCGCAGGCGCGCTTCGATTTCACCCAGCTCGATACGGAAACCGCGGACCTTGACCTGATGGTCGACCCGGCCGAGGTAATCCACCACGCCGTCCGGACGGCCACGGGTCAGGTCGCCGCTGCGGTAGGCGCGGCTGCCCGGTTTGCCGAACGGATCCGGCACAAAACGTTCGGCGGTCATCGCCGGACGCTCCAGGTAACCGCGGGCCACGCCCTCGCCACCGAGGTACAGCTCACCGGCCACGCCGATCGGTTGCAGGTTGAGTTGCGCATCCAGCACATAACCGCTGCGGTTGCCCAGCAGCTCGCCAATCGGCGCGTAGGCCGCCCCGCACGGATCGCCCTTGCGCGCCTTCCACAACAGCGGCGTAACCACGGTTTCCGTCGGGCCATAGCCGTTGAACAGGTAGGTCGGGCGCAAGGCACGCCAGGCCAGGTCATAGCTGGACTGCGCCACCGCGTCGCCGCCGAAGCAGTAGACCCGCACCGCCGGTGGGTTGCCGTCGCGTTCGGCATGTTCGGCCAGTTGTTGCAGGTACACCGGTGGGAACACGCCCACAGTCACACCGTGGCGCTTCATCTGCGCGTAGGTGTATTCCGGCAGCCACAGGCTGTCGTCGCGGATCAGTACCCGCGCGCCATTGATCAGCGGATGCATCCAGCCTTCGTGGGAGCCGTCGAAGGCGAAGGACATAAAGTGCAGTTCGCAATCCGCCGGGCTCATTTCATAACGCTCGCCGGTGGCGATGATATGTGCCACCAACGGCCCGTGAGACACCGCCACACCCTTGGGCATGCCGGTGGAGCCGGAGGTGTAGATCACGTAGGCCAGGTTATCGCCATCCAGTGCCACTTCTGGGGCGGTATCGCTGTAATCGGCCCACTCCTCGGTACGGTCCACCGCCAAAGTGCTCAAGCCTTCGGCAATCGGCAGTTGCTGCAACACCGCGCTATGGCTCAGCAGCAGCCTGGCGCGGCTGTCCTGCATCATGTACAGCAGGCGATCCCGTGGGTACTCCACATCCAGCGGCACATACACGCCACCGGCTTTCAGCACCGCCAGGAACGCCACCATGATCTCGGCGCTGCGCGGCATGGCGATCGCCACCCGCACTTCCGGGCCGACGCCACGGGCGATCAGCGCGCGGGCCAGGCGATTGGCACTGCTTTCCAGCTCACCGTAGGTCAGTTGCTGCTCGCCAAAGATCACCGCCACCGCCTCGGGAGTTTCCCGGGCGCGGTCGGCCACCAGTTCATGCACCAGGCGCTGGGCCGGGAAGCCGGAATCGGTGCGGTCCCACAGGTCGAGGATCTGCTGCTGTTCCTCGGCATCGAGCAGCACCACCTGGCCGATGCTCTGCCGACGGTCGGCGACCATCGCCCGCAGCAGGTTCTGCCAATGCCGCGCCATGCGCTCGATGGTCGCTGCCTCGAACAGGTCGGTGGCGTAGCTCAGGGACGCGCGCAGCTCGGCCGGTGCCTCCTCGATATCCAGGGCCAGGTCGAACTGGGCCACGCCTTCGTCCCAGGTCACCACGTCGATGTCCAGTTGCGGCACTGCGCGCCATTGGCTGTCGGCCAGGGTCACGCGATGGTTGAACAGCACCTGGAACAACGGGCTCAGGCTCAGGCTGCGCTCCGGTTGCAGCGCCTCCACCAGTTGCTCGAACGGCAGGTCCTGGTGCGCCTGGGCTTCCAGGGCGCGTTGCTTGACCTGTTGCAGCAGCTGGGCAACGGTGGTCTGCCCGTCGATTTCGGCCTTGAGCACCTGGGTGTTGACGAAGAAGCCAATCAGGCGCTCGGTCTCGACCCGGTTGCGGTTGGCGATCGGCACGCCGACGCGGATATCTTCCTGGCCGCTGTAGCGGTGCAACAGCGCCTGGAACGAGGCCAGCAACAGCATGAACAGGGTCACGCCTTCCGCCTGCGCCAGGGCCTGCAGTCCCGCCAGCAGCGACGTGTCCAGGGTCAGGTCGAGGCGTGCGCCACGGTGGCTCGGCAGCGCCGGGCGCGGGTGATCGAACGGCAACTCCAGCACCGGCTGCGCGCCGCCCAACTGTTTCAGCCAGTAGTCCAGCTGGCGCTGTTTCTCGCCGGCTTCCATCCACTGGCGCTGCCAGACCGCGTAGTCGGCGTACTGGATCGGCAAGGCCGGCAACACCGGGTCCTGGCCCTGGCTGTAGGCGCCATACAGGCGCACCAGTTCTTCGACCATCACCTGCATCGACCAGCCATCGGAGACGATGTGGTGCTGCACCAGCACCAGCACATGCTCGTCCTCGCTCAGGCGCAGCAGGGTCACCCGCAGCAGCGGGCCCTGCTGCAAGTCGAACGGCCGGGAAATCTCGGCCACCACCCGGGCCTGGAGGCTGGCCTCGTCGGTGCTTGCCAGGGCGATCTCCAGGCTCGCCCGGGGGCGGATCACCTGGACGATGCGCTCGCCGTCCTGATGCAGATGGGTGCGCAGGCTTTCATGGCGCGCCACCAGGGCGTCGAAGCTGCGTTGCAGGGCCGAGAGGTCCAGCCGGCCCTTCAGGCGCAGGGCGCTGGGAATGTGATAGGCGGCGCTTTGCGGGTCCAGCCGCCAGAGGAACCACTGGCGCTCCTGGGCGTAGGACAGCGGCAACGGCAGCGCGCGGTCGGCCTGGAAAATCGCCGACACTTCGCTGGCCGCATCACCCAGCGCCTGGACGAAATCGCCCAGCACCGGGTGCTCGAACAGCGCCTTGAGCGCCACCTCGAGGCCCAGCGCCTGGCGCACCCGCGACACCACGCGGGTGGCCAGCAGCGAATGGCCGCCAAGTTCGAAGAAATGGTCTTCCAGGCCGACCTGGGCGATTTCCAGCACCTCGGCCCAGATCGCCGCCACCTGCTGCTCCCGGGCGCTGACCGGCGCCACGTGGCGTTTGCGCAACAAGCTGGCGTCCGGCTTGGGCAGGGCCTTGCGGTCCAGCTTGCCGTTCGGGGTCAGCGGCATGCGTTCCAGGAACAACAGGTAGGCCGGGACCATGTAGTCCGGCAGCGTCTCGCGCAACGCCGCCTTGAGCCGCTCGCGCAGGCCGGCTTGCTGCGCATCCGCGAGCGGCTCGTGGGTCACCAGGTAGGCGATCAGGCGGTCGTTCTCGGCCAGCACCGCGGCCTCGCGCACCTCGGCCTGCTCGCGCAGGGCGCTTTCGATTTCCCCCAGCTCGATGCGGAAACCGCGCACCTTGACCTGATGGTCGACCCGGCCGATGTACTCGACCACGCCGTCGGCGCGGTAACGCGCCAGGTCGCCGGTGCGGTACAGGCGCTCGCCACTGCTGGAGAACGGATCCGGCACGAAGCGTTCGGCGGTCAGCGCCGCCCGGCCGTGATAACCGCGGGCCAGGCCGACGCCGCCGATCAGCAGTTCGCCGGCGGCGCCCGGCGGGCACGGCGCCAGGTCGGCGCTGAGGATAAATAGCCCGGTGTTGGCGATGGGCCGGCCGACAAAAGGCCGGGCGTCGGACAAGCGATGGGCGGCCGACCAGATGGTGGTCTCGGTCGGGCCGTAGAGGTTCCACACCCTGCCTTGCAGGTCGAGCAGGCGCTGGGCCAGGTCGCCCGGCAGCGCTTCGCCGCCGCACAGGCAGGTGACGCCGCGCAGCGCGTCACGCCGCTCGCTGTCGAGCAGCATGCGCCAGGTCGCCGGCGTGGCCTGGACCACGCTGGCCCCGTGGGCCTGCGCCAGGTCGAGGATCGCCTGCGGGTCCTGCGCCAGCGCCTGGTCGCCGAGGATCACCGTGGCGCCCACCGTCAGCGGCACGTACAGCTCCAGGGCGAAAATATCGAAGGAGAAGGTGGTCAGCGACAGCATCCGCGCATCGGCAGCGATCTCCAGGGTGCCGGCCATGCCGCTGGCGAAACTGCTCAGCGCCTGGTGGCGGACCATCACCCCCTTGGGCTTGCCGGTGGAACCGGAGGTGTAGATCACATAGGCCAGGTGCTCCGGCGCCAGCGCCACACACGGGTTGTCGGCGCTGAACACGGCGTCGACCGCCGGCTCGTCCACCAGCAGCACCCGCGGGCCGCTCGGCAGGTGCAGGCGAGCGCGCAGGTGCGACTGGGTCAGCACCACCCGGGCGCGGCTGTCTTCGAGCATGAAGGCCAGGCGCTCGGCCGGGTATTGCGGGTCGAGCGGCACATAGGCGCCGCCGGCCTTGAGGGTCGCCAACAGGCCGACCACCATCGCCACCGAGCGCTCCAGCGCCACGGCCACCAGCACGTCCGGGCCGACCCCGGCGTCCAGCAGGCGATGGGCCAGGCGGTTGGCGCGGCGGTTCAGTTCGGCATAGGTCAGCGCTTCGCCGTTGCACCGCAGGGCAATCGCCTCGGGCCGGGCCAGCGCCTGGGCCTCGAACACCTGGTGCACGCCCTGCTCCCGCGGGTAGGCGGTGGCCGTGGCGTTCCAGTCCTGGAGCAGCTGCCGGCGTTGCGCGGCACTGAGCAACGCCAGGTCATCCAGGCGCGCCGAGGCCTGGCCGACCACGGCCCGCAGCAGGTTCTGCCAGTGGTGCAGCAAGCGTTCGGCGGTAGCCTCGTCGAACAGGTCGGTGGCGTAGGTCAGCGAGGCCCACAGGCCCTCGGCGGTTTCCTGGGTGTCCAGGTTGAGGTCGAACTGCGCGGTGTGGCTGCTCCATGCCAGGCCGTGCAGCGCCAGGCCGGGCAACTGCCGGGCGTCATGCGCCTGGCTCTGATGGTTGAACATCACCTGGAACAGCGGGTTGTGGCTCAGGCTGCGTTCCGGTTGCAGCGCCTCCACCAGTTGCTCGAACGGCAAGTCCTGATGGGCCTGGGCCTCCAGGGCGCGTTGCCTGACCTGTTGCAGCAGTCCGGCAAAGGTCGTCTGCGGCTCGATATCGGCCTTGAGCACCTGGGTGTTTACGAAGAAGCCGAGCAGGCGTTCGGTCTCCACCCGGTTGCGGTTGGCGATCGGCACGCCGACGCGGATGTCCGACTGGCCGCTGTAGCGGTACAGCAGGGTCTGGAACGAGGCCAGCAACAGCATGAACAGGGTCACCCCGTGCTGCTGCGCGAGGTCCTTGAGCTCAGCCGCCAGCGCCGGGTCCAGGGTCAGGTCCAGGCGCGCGCCGCGGTAGCTTTGCAACGCCGGGCGCGGACGGTCCAGGGGCAGTTCCAGCACCGGTTGCTCACCGCCCAGCAGGCCTTGCCAGTAGTCCAGCTGGCGCGCCTTTTCGCCCGCCTCCATCCACTGGCGCTGCCACTGCGCGTAGTCGGCGTACTGGATCGGCAAGGCCGGCAATGCCGGGTCCTGGCCCTGGCTATAGGCCGCGTACAGCTGCACCAGCTCGTCGACCATGATCCGCATCGACCAGCCATCGGAGACGATGTGGTGCTGCACCAGCACCAGCACATGCTCCTCCGCGCTCAATTGCAGCAGCGTGACCCGCAACAGCGGCCCCTGCTCCAGGTCGAACGGACGGGCGATAGCCTCGTCCACCAGGCTTTCCAGACGGGCCTCGTCGGCCTCGCCCAGGAGCAGCTCGAACGGGCCGGCGGCCTCGATCACCTGCCAGGTCTGCTCGCCGTCCTGCCACAGGCGGGTGCGCAGGCTTTCATGGCGCGCCACCAGGGTATCGAAGCTGCGTTGCAGGGCCTCAAGGTCCAGCTGGCCCTTCAGGCGCAGGACGCCCGGCACGTGGTAGGCGGCACTTGCGGGATCGAGCTGCCAGAGGAACCACTGGCGTTCCTGGGCATAGGACAGGGCCAGCGGCCGGCCCCGTTGCAGGGCCTGCATCGGCGGCGTGCCGCTGCCCTGCACTGTGCTGCAGGCGGCGGCGAACGCGCCCAGGGTCGGCTGTTCGAACAGGCTGCGCAGCGGTACTTCCAGGTGCAGTTCGTGACGCACCCGGGAGATCACCTGGGTGGCCAGCAGCGAATGCCCGCCACGCTCGAAGAAGTGGTCGTCCAGGCCAATCGGCGCGCTCTGCAACACCGCTTCCCAGATCGTCGCGAGCTGGCGCTGCAACTCGGTCTGCGGCGCGACAAAGGCCTGGTCGCGCGGGGCCAGTTCGGGCTTGGGCAGCGCCTTGCGGTCGAGCTTGCCGTTGCTGTTCAACGGCAGGCGCTCGAGCAGCAGCACATGGCTGGGCAGCATGTAATCCGGCAACGAGCGGGCCAGGGCCGCGCGCAGCCCCTCGCGGTAGGCCGCCTGCAACGCCGGGGTGGCCTGGGCCGGGTCGCTGGCGACCACATAGGCCACCAGTTGCGCGCCCGCCGCGCCCTCCTGGGCGATCACCGCCGCTTCGCGCACCTGTTCCAGGGCTTGCAGGCAGGCTTCGATCTCGCCCATTTCGATACGGAAACCACGGATCTTCACCTGGTGGTCGATCCGCCCGACGTACTCCAGGTCCGCGCCGTGGTAGCGCGCCAGGTCGCCGCTGCGGTACAGCCGGGCACCCGGTTCGGCGGCGAACGGATCGGGCAGGAAACGCTCGGCGGTGAGCGCCGGCCGATCGAAATAACCCTGCGCCAGGCCGGCCCCGGCGCCGATGCACAGCTCGCCCACGCCACCGCCCGGCAGCAGCTGGCCGGCGCTGTCCAGCACATACAGCGCGCGGCCGTCGATGGCGCGGCCGATCGGCACGCCAAAGGCGTCGCTGGCGTCTTCCAGGCGGCATTCGTGCACGCTGGAGACCACCGTGGCCTCGGTCGGGCCATAGGTATTGAGCAGGCGCACATGGCCCAGGCCGGCCTCGTGCCACAGGCGCAGGCCTTCCACCGACATGGCCTCGCCGCCCACGTGGACCTGGCGCAGGCGCCCCAGGGAACGCGTGGCGTCGATCGCACATTCGCGGGCCAGCAGATACCAGTAGGCGGCCGGCAAGTCGGCCAGGGTCACCCCGTGGCGCACCACCTCGTCCGCCAGCTGGCCGACGTCCCACGGCTCGTCGCCGCGCATCACCAGCGCCGCACCGACACACAGCGGCGGATAGCACTGCTCGACGAAGCCGTCGAAGCTCACGGTGGCGAATTGCAGGACGCGATCGTCGGCCGTCAACTGCGAATACGCGGCGGCGCCCTGGCAGAACTCGCCCAGGGCCCGGTGATCGATGGCCACGCCCTTGGGCTGGCCGGTGGAACCGGAGGTGTAGATCACATACGCCAGGTCGCTGGCGGTGGCGCGGTTCTGCGGGTCGCTGTCGGCGTAGGCCGCCAGTTCGAGGTGCAGGTCGCCCAGGTCCAGGCGCGGCAGCGAACCCGGCAGCGCCAGGTCCGGCAGCAGCCCGGTGGCGCACAGCAGCAGGTCGAGGCGGCTGTCCTCGATCATGTAGGCCAGGCGCTCGGCCGGGTATTTCGGGTCCAGCGGCACGTAGGCCGCGCCGCTCTTGAGCACCGCCAGCAGGCTGACGATCAGTTGCGGGCCGCGGCCCATGGCCAGGCCGACGCGCTGGCCGGGCGCCACGCCCTGCTCCAGCAAGCGATGCGCCAGGCGGTTGGCCAGGGCGTTCAGCTGGCCGTAGCTCAGGCGTTGCTCGCCGGCTTGCAGCGCCAGCGCCTCGGGCGTGGCGGCGGCCTGGGCGGCGAAACGCTGGTGCACCAGTTGCCGGTCCGCAGGCGCTTCGCTGCGCAGGGCCGGCAGCGCTGGCCGGCTGACGGCGAGGAGCGCCGCCGCGTCGGCGTCGTCCAGCAGGCGCAGCTCGCCCAGCGGCGCCTGCGGCTGGGCGACCATCTGCGCCAGCAGGTGCACGAGGTCGGCACTCAGGCGCTCGACCTGGGCGCGATCGAAGCGCGCCAGGTCGTAGCTGAATTCCAGGCGCAGCCCGGTGCCGAGTTCGATGCCCAGGGTCAGCGGGTAGTGGGTGCGCTCGTGGTTGTGCAGCGCACCGAAGCTCAAGCCGGCCGGCGCGCCGCCCTTGAGGGCCTCGGCCACCGGGAAGTTCTCGAACACCAGCAGGCTGTCGAACAGCGCCGTGCCCTGCTGCCCGGCCCAGCCCTGGATGTCGTACAGCGGCACGTGTTCGTACTCGCGCATGCTCAGGTTGAGTGCTTGCAGCGCCACCAGCCACTGCGCCAGCGGCTGGTCCGGCGCCGGCGCGCAGACCAGCGGCAGGGTGTTGATAAACAGCCCCAGTTGCTGCTCGATGCCCGGCACGGCCGCCGAACGCCCGGACACGGTGGCGCCGAAGGCCACGCCATCCTGGCCGGTATAGCGTTGCAGCAGCAGGCCCCAGGCGGCCTGGACCAGGGTGTTGAGGGTGACCTTGTGCTGGCGGGCGAAGTCCGCCAGGCCCTGGGTCGCCGCGGCGTCCAGGGCCGTATGGTGCTCGGCGCTGCCGCTGCCAGCCACCGGCGGGCGCAGGGCCTCGGCCAGCAGGGTCGGGGTTTGCAACGGCGCCAGGGCAGCCTTCCAGAACTGCTCGCCGGCAGCGCTCGACTGCTGCTGCAACCAGCCCAGGTAATCACGGTATTTACTCAAGGGCTTGCTCAAAGGCTGGCCCGGCGCCTGCCCGGCATAGTCCTGCAGCACTTCGGCCAGCAGCTGCGCGTTGCTCCAGCCGTCCATGAGGATGTGGTGGCTGGTGTAGATCAGGTGCCAGGCCGCGTCGCCACGGCGCACCAGGTGCAGGCGCAGCAGCGGCGCGGTGCCCAGCTCGAAACCGCGCTCGCGCTCGGCGCGGGCCAGGCCGTCGAGGTCGGCGTCGCGGTCGTCGATCACCTGCAGTTGCAGGTCGACCTGGCGATGCACCAGCTGGTGCGCGACCGCCAGCCCCAGCCAGTGGAAGCTGCTGCGCAGGATCGCGTGGCGGTTCAGCGCCGCTTGCCAGGCGCGCCCGAAGGCCTGGAGGTCCAGGTCGCCCTGGATGTCCAGGCGCAGCTGGTTGATATAGGCCTCGGCCTGGGGTTCGTACAGGGTGTGGAACAGCATGCCCTGCTGCATCGGCGACAGCGGGTAGAGATCCTCGATGGCGCCGCTGTCCGGCACCAGGGCGTCCAGCTGCGCCTGGTCGAGGCGTGCCAGCGGGAAGTCCGACGGCGTGGCCTGGCCGGCCGGCGCCGCGCAGCAATGTGCGATCAATGCCTTGAGTTCGGCGACATAGGCGTCGGCCAGGCGCTGCACGGTGGCGTCGGCGAACATCTCGCGGCTGAAGCCCCACTGCAACGCCAGTTCACCGCCGTAGACCTGCCCTTCCAGGGTCAGCCAGTTGGCCAGCGGCGCTTCGGGGTCCTGGGCCCGACCGCTGCTTTCCACGGCCGGCGCCCACAGGGCCGCGTCGTCGAACTGGCGGTCGAACTGCCCCAGGTAGTTGAAGGTGATGCGCGGCGCCGGCAGCGCCTGCAACAGCTCGCGGCCGCCCGGCTCGCCCAGGTAGCGCAACAGGCCGTAGCCCAGGCCCTTGTCCGGCACGCCACGCAGTTGTTCCTTGATCGCCTTGATCGCCTGCGGCCACTCGGCGTGGGGTTGCAGGCGCACCGGGAACAGGCTGGTGAACCAGCCGATCGTGCGGCTCAGGTCGAGGTCGGCGGCCAGCTCTTCGCGGCCATGGCCTTCGAGCTGGATCAGTGCCGCTTGCTGCCCGCTCCAGCGGCACAGCACCCGTGCCAGCGCGGTCAGCAGCAGGTCGTTGACCTGGGTGCGATAGGCCGCCGGCGCGCTTTGCAGCAGTTGCCGGGTCAGCTCGCGGTCCAGCCGCGATTCGATCTTGCGTTCCAGGCGGTTGTGCAGGCCGCCCTGGGGGTTGTCGCACGGCAGGTCGAGCCCGCCCTGCTGCTGCGCCTGCCAGTACGGCAGTTGCCCGGCCAACTGGCCGGCCTGGGCCTGCAATTGCGCCGCCCAGGCCTGGTAGGCGCTGGTCTTGGCCGGCAACGCCGGGGCCTGGCCCGCCGCCAATTGCTCGTAGGCGCGCTGCAGGTCTTCGAGCAGGATGCGCCAGGACACGCCGTCCACCACCAGGTGATGGATCGCCAGCAACAGGCGCTGGCTGCCGTCGGCCAGTTCCACCAGCACGGCGCGCAACAGCGGTCCGTTTTCCAGGTCCAGGCTGCGCTGGGCCTCGTCGCAGAGGGCGGCCAGGGTCTCGCCGTTTTCCGCCTGGCACTGCCACAGGCCGCTCTCTTGGAGCGGTGCCGCGTGTTTTTGCTGCCAGCCGGCGGCGCCCTGCACAAACCGCAGGCGCAAGGCATCGTGATGATTGAGCACCGCCGTCAGCGCGCCTTCCAGCCACGGCGCTTGCAGCGCCTGGCGCGGGGTCAGCAGCAGCGACTGGTTCCAGTGGCCGCGTTCGGCGATCGCCTGCTCGAAGAAATACTGCTGGGCCGGGGTCAGGATCGCCTCGCCGCTGACCGGCCCCTGGTCGATGGCGCCCTGGCTCTCGAACACCGCCGCCAGCGCCAGGCTGCGCACGGTCTGGTACTGGAACAGGTCCCGCGGGCTCAGGCGGATGCCCGCCTGACGGGCCCGGCTAACCACCTGGATGGAGATGATCGAATCGCCGCCCAGCTCGAAGAAGTTGTCTTCCAGGCCCACCTGCTCCAGCCCCAGGACCTCGCCCCAGATCGCCGCCAGGGCTTTCTGCATGGCGTCTTCGGGGGCCACGAAGGCCTGCTGCGCGGCCGCCTCGGGCAGCGGCAGCGCCTTGCGGTCGAGCTTGCCGTTGGCGGTGACCGGCAGCTTCGCCAAGGGCATCAGGTAGGTCGGCACCATGTATTCCGGCAGGCTGCCCAGCAGCCAGGCCTTGAGTGGCTGCTGCCAGTCGGCCGCCGGCTCGGCGTCTTCCAGCACCAGGTAGCCCACCAGGTGCTTGCCGCCCTGCACCAGCACCACCGCCTCGCGCACCAGCGGGTGCTGCTGCAGGCGGGTCTCGATCTCGCCCAGTTCGATGCGCAGCCCGCGCAGCTTGACCTGGTGATCGAGGCGCCCGAGGTATTCGATCACCCCGTCGGCGCGCTGGCGCACCCGGTCGCCGGTGCGATACAGGCGCGCACCGGCCTCGAACGGGCTGGTGACAAACCGCTCGGCGGTCAGGCCCGGGCGACGATGGTAACTGCGCGCCAGGCCGGCGCCGCCCAGGTACAGCTCGCCGGCCACACCGGCCGGCACCGGCGACAGCTCGGCGTCCAGCACATAGGTGCGCAGGTTGGCGATCGGCCGGCCGATGGGCACGCTCTGTGCGCCCTCGTCGACACAGGTCCAGTGAGTCACGTCGATGGCCGCTTCCGTCGGGCCGTAGAGGTTGTACAGGCCGGCTTGGGGCAGCTTGGCGAACACCTGCTGCTGGGCATCCAGGGGCAAGGCCTCGCCGCTGCAGACGATGCGCTTGAGGCAGGTGCAGGCCTGCACGCCCGGCTCATGGATGAACGCCTGGAGCATCGACGGCACGAAGTGCAAGGTGCTGATGCGGTGTTGGACGATGGTGTCGATCAGCCGCGCCGGCTCGCGATGCGCCCCCGGCGCGGCCACCACCAGGCGCGCGCCGGCGAGCAGCGGCCAGAAGAATTCCCAGACCGACACGTCGAAGCTGAACGGGGTCTTTTGCAGCACCGAATCACTGGCGTCCAGGCCATAGGCCTGCTGCATCCAGCACAGGCGGTTGACCAGCGCGGCATGGCTGTTGCCGGCGCCCTTGGGCTTGCCGGTGGAGCCGGAGGTGTAGATCACGTAGGCCAGGTTCTGCGGCTGGGCGCTCGGCACCAGCGGCGCTTCGCTGTAGCCATCCAGCCAGTCCTGTTCCTGATCGAGAACCAGGGTCTTGACCGCGTCGCCCGGCAGCAGCGGCAGCAACGCGCTTTGCGTCAGCAGCAGGCCGATGCCGCTGTCCTCGATCATGTAGGCCAGGCGCTCCAGCGGGTATTCCGGATCCAGCGGCACATAGGCGCCGCCGGCCTTGAGGATCGCCAGCAGGCCGACCACCATTTCGATCGAGCGCTCGACACAGATGCCCACCAGCACATCCGGGCCCACGCCCTGCTCGCGCAGCAGGCGCGCCAGCTGGTTGGCGCGGGCATCGAGCCGGGCGTAGCTCAGTTCCTGCTCGGCGAACACCAGGGCCGGCGCGTGTGGGGCGCGTTGCACCTGCTCTTCGATCAATTGATGAATGCAGCGCTCGACCGGGTAGCGGGCCTCGGTCCGGTTCCACTCCTCGACTAACTGCTGGCGCTCGGCGGCGGCCAGCATCGGCAGCTCGCCGATCCGCTGGGTGCTGTCGGCAACCATCGCCTGCAACAGGCGGGTCCAGTGCTGCGCCATGCGCTCGATGGTGGCGGCGTCGAACAGGTCGTTGGCATAAGTCAGCGCGGCCTGCAGCCGGCCGGACTTCTCGAAGGTGTCCAGGGTCAGGTCGAACTGGGTGGTGCGGCTCTGCCATTCCACCAGGCCCAGCTCCAGGCCCGAGGCGGTGCTGACCGCGGCGATATCGGCGACCTGCGGCTGGTGGTTGTACATCACCTGGAACAGCGGCGTGTGGCTCAGGCTGCGCTCCAGCTTGAGGGCTTCCACCAGTTGCTCGAACGGCAGGTCCTGGTGGGCCTGGGCGCCGAGGGCGGCTTCCTTGACCTGTTGCAGCAGCGCGTCGACCCGGGTCTGGCCGTCCAGCCGGGTGCGCAGCACCTGGGTGTTGACGAAGAAGCCGATCAGCCCTTCGACTTCCGCACGGTTGCGGTTGGCGATCGGCACGCCGACGCGGAGGTCGCCCTGCCCGGTGTAGCGGTGCAGCAGCACGTTGAAGGCACCGAGCAGCAGCATGAACAGGGTCACGTTGTGCTGCCGGGCGCAGGCGCGCAGTTGCTCGGCCAGCGCCGGCTCGATGGCGAAGTCGTAGCGGGTGCCGCGATGGCTGGGCATGGCCGGGCGCGGATGATCGGTGGGCAGCTCCAGCACCGGGTGTTCGTCCCCCAGCTGCGCCTGCCAGTACTCCAGCTGCCGCGCCTGCTCACCGGCTTCCAGCCAGCGGCGCTGCCACAGGGCGTAGTCGCTGTACTGGATCGGCAGCGCCGGCAACTGCGGCGTTTGCTGCTGTTCATGGGCGTCGTAGCAGCGCACGAACTCGTCGATCAGCACGTTCATCGACCAACCGTCGGAAACGATGTGGTGCAGGGTCAGCAGCAGCACATGTTCCTCGGCCGCCAGTTTCAGCAGCGTGACCCGCAGCAGCGGGCCCGTCCCGAGATCGAACGGCAGCAGCGACTGGCGCTGGGCCTCGGCGGCCACCGCCTGTTCGCGCGCGTCCGGCGCCAGGGCGCTCAGGTCCTGCACCTGGACGGGCACCGCGACCTCGACCGCCACCTGCTCCAGGCGCTCGTCGGGGTGGCGCTTGAACACAGTGCGCAGGGTTTCGTGGCGTGCCACCAGGCTGGCGAACGCCTGCTCCAGGGCCGTCAGGTTCAGGGCACCGCGCAAGCGCACCGCGCCCGGCAGGTTATAGGCGCCGCTGTGCGGGTCCATCTGCCAGAGGAACCACATGCGGCGCTGGGCATAGGACAGCGCCTGGCGGTCGTCGGCGGCGATCCCGGCCGGAATCGGAAACAACGAAAAGTCGATGTTTTCCGCCCGCAGACCATCGAGGAACAACCGCCGTTTTTCCAGCGGCAGCTCGATAAATCGACTGGCGAGTTTCAGGGACTTTTCAGCATTCATCTGGCTTCATCCGTAGCTGTGGGGTATCGAGCAAAGGCTCGGCTATCCCTACGGAACGGATGGGCCAGGGGAAAAATTAACCGCCGCCGGACACGCGCCAGGCCGCGCCGCGCGGCTAAATTCCACGGCGGGCGACTCGTCAAGACAGGACCACCCTTTATCAAGGTCGCCATCATGTCCTCTGCCATTTCCCTGGCCGCCCTGCTGGCCAACAATCCCCTGGCACACGGCTTGCGCAAACTGGTCGGCGCCGGCAGCCAGGCACCGCGCGCCTATCGCCTGATCAATGTCGAGCTCAAGCAACGGATCGACCTCAGCCCGTGCCTGGCGCGCCTGGTGTTCGGCGGCGAAGACGTCGCCCATGTGCGCACCCTGGCGCCGGACCAGCGCATCAAGCTGCTGTTTCCCGCCGCCGACGGCTGCCCGCCGGACCTGCCGCGCATCGGTGACTGGCACGCCGCCCGGCGCAAGCTGCCGGCAGCGCAACAGCCGCCGATGCGCACCTACACCATCCGCGCCCTGCGCGCCGAGCCGGCGGAACTGGACGTGGACTTCGTGCTGCACGGGGTCAGCGGCCCGGCATCGCGCTGGGCGACCCACGCCAAGGTCGGCGACCGCCTGCAAATGGCCGTGCCGAACAAGGCGTTCAGCGGCGACCCCGGCGGCTACGAATGGCAACCGCCGGCCGGCATCCGCAAGGTGCTGCTGATCGGCGACGAAACCGCGCTACCGGCCATCGCCGGGATTCTCGAGGACCTGATGGAGTACCCGGTGCCGCCCGACGTCCAGGCCTTTATCGAGGTGCCCCACGAAAGCGATTGCCTGGCCCTGCGGCACAACCACCAGACCCGCCTGAGCTGGCTGCCCCGGGATGTGCTCGGCGCCGCGCATGGCGAGGCGCTGATGCACGCCGCGCGGGAGCTGGCCGAGCTGCCCGCGCCGAGCAGGCCGCCGCGCCGGCCCAAGCCCCGGGAACAGGCCGACGACCTGCGCCCCTGGGATTCGGCCACCCCGTCGGACAACGGCTTCTATGCCTGGATCGCCGGCGAGTCGGGCACGGTGATGAAGATCCGCCGGCACCTGATCGACGAACGCGGCCTGGAACGTCGCAACCTGGCGCTGATGGGCTACTGGCGCCAGGGCCGCTCGCTGGAATGAGCGGCCTGGAATGACCGGCGCGGCACACGCCAGCCCCGGAGCCTGGCGCCTGCTCAGCCGGTCAGCGCCTCGCGCAGCGCCTGCCGGCGCATATGCGGCTCCAGGTAGCCCTTGAGCAGGCGCAGCACTTTCGGCTCGTGCTCATGGATGAAGAAGTGCCCGCCGGACAGCATGTCCACCGAGAAACTACCGCTGGTTTCCCGACGCCAGGCCATCAGTTGCTCGCTGCTGGCCCGATCTTCCCGGCCGCCCAGCACATGCACCGGGCACTTGAGCGGGGCGCGTTGCTGCGGGCGGAAACTGCCGCATAGCAGGAAGTCGGCGCGCAGCACCGGCAGCGTCAGGCTCATCAGCTCGCGGTTGGCCAGTACCTCTTCGCTGGTGCCATTGAGGGTGCGCAGTTGCTCGATCAGCTGGGCATCGCTTTTCGGCTCGGCGAGGTCGCGGTCGTACTCGTGGCGCATGCTCGGCGCCGCGGTGCCCGAGGCGAACAGCGCCACCGGCTCCGGGCCGCCCAACTGGCGCAGGGCATGGGCCAGCTCGCAGGCCAGCAAGGCGCCCAGGCTATGGCCGAACAAGGCGTAGGGCGCCTGGGTGTGTGCCAGATGCTCCCTGGCCAGTTGCCGGGCCAGCGGCGCCAGGTCGGTCTGCAAGGCTTCGCCGAAACGCGCGCCGCGCCCCGGCAGTTCCACCGGCTGCAACTTCAGCCAGTCGGGCAACTTGCGCCGCCAGCGGCTGTAGACCATGGCGCTGGCTCCGGAATACGGCAGGCACAGCAGCGTCAGCTGGGTCACGGTGTTCCCCTCGAAAAAATGATGGCAAGGAGTGAACGTGCCGCCGCGCCAGCAAATTAGTCCCGGTCCGCCGTCAACCTCCGCCGTCAACCTGTAGGAGCGAAGCTTGCTCGCGATGATCGTTAACGATGACGCGTATCGACCGGGTCTACGCGGCGTCCTCAAGTTCATCGCGGGCAAGCCTCGCTCCTACAGTCGATCGTCGGCGTGTGCCCCATCGGCGTCAGGTGGTCGACCGCTCGCGAGGGCCTGTGCCGCAGGCCTCAGGCCGCCGCCGGCTGCCGGCGCGTCAGCCGGCGCCCGCTCTGCACCGCCGCGCCCAGCACCACCGCGCCGGCCGCCAGCGCCACCCAGAAACCGCTGCGCGCGCCGAAGGCATCCACCAGCCAGCCGGAACTCGCGGCGCCGATGGCCACGCCGATGCTCAGCCCGGTGATCAACCAGGTCAGGCCCTCGGTGAGCTTGGCCGGCGGCACGATGTTCTCCACCAGGGCCATAGCCACGATCAGGGTCGGGGCGAAGAACAGCCCGGCCACGAACACCGCCAGGGACAGGCCGAAGATATTGCTCGCCAGCAGCAGCGGCAGCGTGGTCACGGCGGTGGCGATGCCGCCGTACATGAACAGCCGCGGCAGCGGCACATCCAGCTTCAGGGCCCCGAAGGCGATGCCCGCCAGGCAGGAACCGATGGCGTACACCGACAGCACGATACTCGCCGCCGCAGGCTGCCCCTGCTGCTGGGCGAAGGCCACGCTGACCACGTCCACCACGCCGACGATCACGCCCAGGGCGATCATCAGCAGCACCAGCAGTTGCAGCTCCAGCGAACGGATGATCGACGCCTTGTGCCGCTCTTCATGGGGGTGCACCGGCGGCTCGGTCGAGCGCTGCGCCACCAGGGCGGTGACGCCGATCGCCAGCAGCACCAGCGCCACCAGCGGACCGGCCTCGGGGAACACCGCCACGCACAGCCCCACCGACAGCGGCGGGCCGACGATGAAGCACACCTCGTCGAGCACCGACTCCAGGGCGTAGGCGGTCTGCAACCGCGGCTGGCCCCGGTACAGCTCGGTCCAGCGGGCGCGGACCATCGCCGACATGCTCGGCATGCAACCGGCCAGGGCGGCGAACAGGAACAGCGTCCAGTGCGGCGCCTGCAAGCGCGTGCACAGCAGCAGGGCCAGCAGCGCCCCGCCGCCCACGCCGGCGGCGATCGGCAACACCCGGCCCTGGCCGAAGCGGTCGACCATGCGCGACACCTGGGGCGCGCAGAACGCGGTGGCCAGGGCGAAGGTGGCCGCCACCGAACCGGCCAGCGCATAGCCGCCCTTGAGTTGCGAGAGCATGGTGATCAGGCCGATGCCGGTCATGGAAATCGGCATCCGCGCAATCATCCCCGCCGTCACGAAAGCGCGGCTGCCGGGGGCGTCGAACAGTTCGCGGTAAGGGTTCGCCATTGTCTGTACACCTGTGCTGGGGGCAGTAACTTGCCAGAAATGCACCGCGCGGCAAAAATACATACGGTGCGTATGTGAAAATCATGAAAACATACGCCGCGTATGTCAAACCATTTATCAGCTGTGTGAGTGCCCGCCATGAGCCCGCGTCAACGCGCCGAGATGATCGAAGAAACCCGCAGCAAACTCATCGCCAGCGCCCGCCGGGCCTTCGGCAGCCTGGGTTATGCCAATACCTCGATGGACGATCTGACCGCCGAGGCGGGGCTGACCCGGGGCGCCTTGTACCACCATTTCGGCGACAAGAAGGGCTTGCTGGCGGCGGTGGTCGAACAGCTCGACGCGGAAATGGACCAGCGCCTGGAGGCGATCTCGCGCGGCACCGACGACCTCTGGGGCGCCTTTGTCCAACGTTGCCGGACCTACCTGGAAATGGCCCAGCAGGCCGAGATCCAGCGGGTCATGCTGCAGGACGCGCCGGCCGTGCTGGGCGACCTGTTCGAGGCCAGCGAAGAACGCTGCGTGCACTCCTTGAGTGGCCTGCTCGACGAGCTGATCCAGGCCGGGCTGGTGGTCCCCGCCCCCAGCGAAGCCCTGGCGCGCCTGATCAACGGCAGCCTGCTCGACGCCTCGCTGTGGATCGCCCGGGACGAACATCCGGGGCAGCGCCTGCACCAGGCGCTGGCCGGGCTGGACGTGCTGCTGCAAGGCTTGCGCGTGCGCTGAAGGCGCGTCCACCACGGGGCGATGCGCCGTCGCCGAGCGGCGCCATCGTAATTGCGATGAACTCCTGCGGGTGCCCGCCGGTCAGCTGATCAGGCTCTCCGGTCGAGGTACCCGCATGCAGATCACCCTGAACCAGCAAGTCGCCCTGGTCACCGGCGCCAGTTCCGGCATCGGTGCCGCGGCGGCCACCGCCCTGGCCGCGGCCGGGGCCTCGGTGGTACTCAACTACCATCGCCAGGCCGCGCCCGCCGAGAAACTCGCCGCCGATATCAACGCCTGCGGCGGCCGGGCCATCGCCGTGGGCGCCGACATTTCCCGGGAAGACGAGGTCCAGCGCCTGTTCGACAAGGCGCTGGAAGCCTTCGGCGTCCTCGACATCCTGGTGGCCAACTCGGGCCTGCAAAAAGACGCCCCGGTGGTGGACATGACCCTGGACGACTGGAACCGGGTGATCGGCGTCAACCTCACCGGCCAGTTCCTCTGCGCCCGCGCCGCCCTGCGGATTTTCCAGCGCCAGGGGATCCGCACCGGGGTGTCGCGCGCCGCCGGCAAGATCATCCACATGAGTTCGGTGCACCAGCACATTCCCTGGGCCGGGCACGTCAATTACGCGGCGTCCAAGGGCGGCGTGGAGATGCTGATGCGCAGCCTGGCCCAGGAAGTCAGCCACCAGCGGATCCGGGTCAACGCCATCGCCCCCGGCGCCATCGCCACCCCCATCAATCGCCGCGCCACCGAGGGCTCGGCCGGCGCCCGGCTGCTCGAACTGATCCCCTACGGGCGCCTCGGCGACGTCAAGGACGTGGCCAACGCCGTGGTCTGGCTGGCCAGCGACGCCTCCGACTACGTGCTGGGCAGCACCCTGGTGATCGACGGCGGCATGAGCCTGTATCCGGAGTTTCGCGACAATGGCTGACACTGAACGACAAGCCTCGATCGATGCCCACGGCATCATTGGCGACCTGCGCACCGCGGCGCTGGTCAACGACAAGGGCAGCGTGGATTTCTTCTGCTGGCCGGAGTTCGACAGCCCCTCGCTGTTCTGCTCGCTGCTCGACACCCCGGACGCCGGGATCTTCCAGCTCGCGCCGGACCTGCCCGACGCGCGCCGCGAACAGATCTACCTGCCGGACAGCAATGTCCTGCAGACCCGCTGGCTCAGCGCGCGCGCGGTGGTGGAAATCACCGACCTGCTGGCCATCGGCGACAGCGACGACGACCTGCCGCTGCTGATCCGCCGGGTGCGGGTGGTCAGCGGCCGCGCCACGCTGCGCCTGCGCTGCGCGGTGCGCCATGACTACGCCCGCGCCACCACCCGCGCGCGGCTCGACGGCGCGACCGTGTGCTTCGAGGCCGAACGCCAGCCGAGCCTGCGCCTGGTCGGCAGCCAAGCGCTGCGCATCGAGCGCGACGCCGCGGTGGCCGAGTTCGAGCTGGAGCAGGAGCAGAGCGCCGAATTCAGGCTCGGCGACCTCGACGACCCGCGCCTGCCTGCCGATGGCGAACTGTACCTGGCGCGTACGCTGAAGTTCTGGCGCGACTGGATCGGCCAGTCCAACTACCGCGGCCGCTGGCGCGAGATGGTCAACCGTTCGGCCCTGGCGCTGAAGCTGCTGACCTCGCGCAAGCACGGGGCGATCCTTGCCGCCGCCACCTTCGGCCTGCCGGAAACCCCGGGCGGCGAACGCAATTGGGATTATCGCTACACCTGGATCCGCGACGCCTCGTTCACCGTCTACGCCTTCATGCGCCTGGGCTTCGTCGAGGAGGCCAACGCCTACATGCGCTGGCTGCGCGGGCGGGTCAGCGACTGCTGCGACCAGCCGACCAAGCTCAACATCCTGTACGCCATCGACGGCCGCCAGGAGCTACCGGAAACCCTGCTGAAACACTTCTCGGGACACGGCGGGGCGACGCCCGTGCGGATCGGCAACCAGGCGTTCGAGCAGGTCCAGCTGGACATCTTCGGCGAACTGCTGGACGCGGTGTACCTGGTCAACAAATACGGCGAGGCGATCTCCCACGAAGGCTGGCAACACGCGGTCGACGTGGTGGACCAGGTCTGCGCCAGCTGGGACGGCAAGGACGTGGGCATTTGGGAGATGCGCGGCGAGGAGCATCACTTCCTGCATTCGCGGCTGATGTGCTGGGTGGCCCTGGACCGCGCCATCCGCCTCGCCTCGAAGCGCTCGCTGCCGGCGCCCTTCGCTCGCTGGGACCAGACCCGCCAGGCGATCCATGACGATATCTGGAGCAACTTCTGGGACGAGGAGCGCGGGCATTTCGTGCAGTACAAGGGCGGCACCGCGCTGGACGGCTCGATGCTGCTGATGCCGCTGGTGCGCTTCGTCGGCGCCCGCGATCCGCGCTGGCTGGCGACCCTGGAGGCGATCGAGAAAACCCTGGTGCGCGACGGCATGGTCTACCGCTACCGCAACGAAGACAGCGGCATCGACGGCCTGGCCGGCACCGAAGGCGCGTTCGTCGCCTGCTCGTTCTGGTACGTCGAATGCCTGGCCCGCGCCGGCCAGCTGGACAAGGCCCACCTGGAGTTCGAGCAGTTGCTGCGCTACGCCAACCCGCTGGGGCTGTACGCCGAAGAGTTCGACAGCCACGCCCGCCACCTGGGTAACACGCCCCAGGCGCTGAGCCACCTGGCGCTGATCAGCGCCGCCTGCTTCCTCGACCGGCGGCTCAGCGGCGAGAAGATCTTCTGGCAGCCCTGACCGCCCGCCCCCACCGCCCGCAGGAGCGAGGCTTGCCCGCGATGAACGATGACGCGGTACATCCGGCGTTACGCGTCGTCCCTATCGCGGGCAAGCCTCGCTCCTACGCAAGAAGGCCGTGGCTGTTGGCATCGATACAGGCTAACGCGCTTTGTGTAGCCGCTGCCGAGCCCTGGCGAGGCTGCGATCGAGGCCGCAGGACTCGCCAGGCGCACAACGCGTTTCTCCAGGTCCTTCGCGGCGGCAGGCTTGGCGGCCCTACGGGCCGATCGCAGCCTCGCTGGCGCTCGGCAGCGGCTACAGGGGCGGCGTGGCGTATCAACGAGAAGGGTTCGCAGCACCGGGGCTTTGCAGGCAGAATGGACCGCCCGGCCCGCTCAAGGACTGCCATGCGCCAGGTGCTGCTGATCATCGACGTGCAACCCTCGTTCAACCCGCCGGCCTGGCTGCTGGACGGCATCAACGCCCTGCTCGGCCAACTGCCGTCGGTGGCCACCGTCGAACGCCACGACGAAAGCCACACGCCCTTCGCCCGCCAGCTCGGCTGGCAACCCGCGCCGGACGACGACAGCCTGGTCGCCGCCGACCGCGTCTTCATCAAGCACGGCTACACCCTCACCGCGCCCACCCTCGCCTACCTGCACAGCCTGGCCCCGGACCGGGTGCTGGTCTGCGGCATCCAGACCGACACCTGCGTGCTCGCCGCCGGCTTCGCCCTGTTCGACGCCGGCCTGCAACCGACCCTGATCACCGACCTGACGGTAGGCTCGTCGCTGGACCGCAGCGGCGAACTGGGCGTGCGCTTGTGGCGGCATCATTTCAAGCACCTGACCACCCGCGCCGAGCTCTTGGGCTCCTAGCTCTTTTTAACCTGGCTGGAACGAACCAGCCCGCGACCGAGCGTTCGGCTGCCCAACGACAATCGCAGCCAGGCCATCCTATTGATACCATTGGTTTTCCTGGCGACACCCCACCTCGGCCATCCACCCTCCGACGCAGCGCCAGGCCCATACCTGTAATTTCGCAACAGTTTTCCAATCCCCACTCCCATGTCCACAAGGAATCAGGCATGAGCTACTTCGTACATATCTCGTTCGATCTCAAGAATGCCAAGGCTTCGCCTCACGGCACCTATGCCTACAAGCTGATAGGCAAGGCCCTGGAAAAAATCGACTACGCGAAGGTGGTCAAAGGCAAGCGCAAGAAAACCGCGACCAAGCTGACCGCCAACACCTTCATCGCCGAGTTCGAGAAGACGAACGCCCACCAGACCGATATCACCAAATTCGTCACCAAAGAGCTGCGCAAAATCTTCAAGACCTATCAAGTCGAAGGGAAATACTTCATTTCCACCGGCACCCAGTGGGCCTGGAAGATCGGCAAGTTCAGCAAGAAGAAATAGCCTGCAAGCCGGGACTGGCCAGGCGCGTGGATTGAGCTAAGGTTCTGGCTTTCCTTGTCACTGGATCCGCCATGAGCCGCCCTCTCCCTGTCCAGTTCCTCCACACCCCCCGCCTGCACCTCGCCTACGAACACCACGGCCCCGAGAGCGGTGAGCCGGTGATCCTGCTGCATGGTTTTCCCTACGACCCGCGCAGTTATGACGAGATCGTTCCCGAGCTGGCGGCGCGCGGTTATCGGGTGATAGTGCCTTACCTGCGCGGCTACGGCCCGACGCGCTTCGCCGGGCCGCAGGTCATGCGTTCCGGGCAGCAGGCGGCGCTGGCCCAGGACCTGTTGGACCTGATGGACGGCCTGAACCTGCCCCGGGCCGCCCTCGCCGGCTTCGACTGGGGCGGGCGCGCCGCCTGCATCGTCGCGGCGCTGTGGCCGGAGCGGGTGCGCTGCCTGGTGAGCGCCGACGGCTACAACATCCAGGACATCGCCCGCTCGACGCAGCCTCTGCCGCCCGAGGCCGAGCACCGCTACTGGTACCAGTACTACTTCCACACTCAGCGCGGGGTGGACGGCCTGAGCACCAACCGCCGCGAACTGTGCGAGCTGCTGTGGCGGCTCTGGTCGCCGACCTGGGCGCGCGGCGCGGCGCTGTATCCGTTGAGCGCGCCGTCGTTCGACAACCCGGACTTCGTCGAGGTGGTGATCCATTCCTACCGCCACCGCTTCATGTACGCCCCGGGCGATCCCGGCCTGGAAGCCATCGAGCAGGCGCTGGCGCAACAGCCGCCGATCGGCGTGCCGAGCATTTCCCTGTGCGGCGCCGACGACGGGGTCGGCCCGGCGAGCGAAGAGGACGAGGACATCGGCCTGTTCACCGGCCCCTACCAACGCCGCGTGCTGCCCGGGGTCGGCCACAACGTGCCGCAGGAGGCGCCGCTGGCTACCTTGCAAGCGTTACTGGAACTGCTGGAAGGCTGACCCGCCCTCCGACGAAAAGCGCTCTCGATACGCCTGCGGCGTCACCCCCACGCCGCGCAGGAAGCTGCGGCGCAGGGTTTCTTCGCTGCCGAAACCGCACTGCATGGCAATGCGCTTGATCGCCAGGCCGCTCTCGCCGAGCAGGCGCCGGGCGCTTTCGACGCGGATCCGTTCGATGGCCCGGGCCGGGGTCTGGCCGGTGTCGGCGCGGTAATGGCGCACGAAGCTGCGCTCGCTCATGCCGGCCTGTTCGGCCAGGGTCGGGATGCTCAGGTCGCGGCCGAGGTTTTCGGCGATCCAGGCATGCAGGTCGTCGAAGCGCCCGCCCTGTTTCTGCAGGGCCAGGGTGGCGCTGAATTGCGCTTGGCCGCCCGGACGCTTGAGGAACACCACCAGGTGCCGGGCCACTTCCAGGGCCAGGGCGTGCCCCAGGTCCGCTTCCACCAGCGCCAGGGCCAGGTCGATCCCGGCGGTGACGCCGGCCGAGGTCCAGACCGGGCCTTCGTTGATGAAGATCGGATCGGCCTCCACCCGCAAGCGCGGGTATTGCCGCGCCAGTTGCTCGCAGCGGGTCCAGTGGGTCACCACCCGGCGCCCGTCGAGCCAGCCGCTGGCGGCCAGCAGGAAAGCCCCGGTGCACACCGAGGCGACCCGCCGCGCCTGCGCGGCCTGTTGGCGGACCCAGGCCACCAGCGCCGGGTCTTCGGCCGCGGCATACACACCCCAGCCGCCGGCGACGATCAGCGTGTCGCAGGCGCTGTCCGGCTCCGGCAAGGGCGCGGCCAGCAGCGTCAGCCCGGCCGAGGTCAGCACCGTCCCGTCGCCCGCGGCGATCACGCTGGCCGCATAGGGCTGCGGCAGGCCCTTGTGCCGCGCCAGGTCGTTGGCCGAGGCGAACACCTGCAGGGGGCCCGTGACGTCCAGCACCTGGGCGTTGGCAAATGTCAGGACACGAATGGTTTTCGGGCTGGACATGATTGGCGTAATTCGTGGGCAGGTTGGCGAATACGCCAAAGCCTAGGGCGCTAGAGTCCAATCGTCCAGCGCGAAGACTGGATACCCTCGACAAGCCCAGGAGCTTCCCCATGACGCTGCAGATCGGTTTCCTGTTGTTCCCCAACGTCCAGCAACTCGACCTCACGGGCCCCTACGACGTGCTCGCTTCGCTGCCGGATGTGCAGGTGCACCTGGTGTGGAAAGAACGCGGCCCGATCGTCGCCAGTACCGGGCTGGTGTTGCAGGCGACCACCCGCTTCGCCGACTGCCCGGCGCTGGATGTGATCTGCGTGCCCGGGGGCGCGGGGGTCGGCGCGCTGATGGAGGATCGTCAGACCCTCGATTTCATCCGCCACCAGGCGGCGCAGGCGCGCTATGTCACCTCGGTGTGCACCGGCTCGCTGGTCCTCGGCGCCGCCGGGCTGCTGCGCGGCAAGCGCGCCACCACCCACTGGGCCTACCATCATTTGCTGGAGCCCCTGGGGGCGATTGCGGTGCAGGAACGTGTGGTGCGCGACGGCAACCTGCTGAGCGGCGGCGGGATCACCGCGGGGATCGACTTTGCCCTGGTCCTGGCCGCCGAGCTGTTCGACGAGGCCACAGCGCAACGGGTCCAACTGCAACTGGAGTACGCCCCGGCTCCGCCTTTCGCGGCGGGGAGCCCACAGACGGCGCCCGCATCGGTGGTGGCGGAAGCCCGGCGGCTCGCGGCGAATTCCCTCCGGCAGCGCGGCGAGATCGTCGAACGGGTCGTGCAGGGCTGGCAACAGGATTGAAACGGCGCCTGTAGCAACAGGCGGTAGAACAACAGATGCGGACCGGAGCAACCTTATCGGCCAGCTGAGCCCCGGCCGCATCTTCACAGGACCGGCGTCAGGCCGGGACTGCGTTCTCGCAGGCCTGGCGGAGGTGGTCGATCACCTGCTGCACGGTCTGCAAGCCATCGGCCTGGTCATCGGGGATGGTGAGGTCGAACTCGGTCTCCAGGGCCGACACCAGTTCCACCCGGGCCAGCGAATCGGCGCCCAGGTCCTCGACGAACGCATCCTGGTTGCGGATGCTCGCCAGAGCGACGCCCAGTTCGGTCGCCACCACTTCTTTCACACGCTGTTCTAGCGTTTCCATAGTCATTCCCTTGCGATTGGATATACGACGAAACAGTGGCCGGGTACGCCGGCCACCAGGTTTTGGCGTCAGCCGGGGCGATCTCAGACCGCCGTCAGGTGCATGAAGCCACCGGAGAAGCGCCCGCTCTCCGGAACGAAGCACAGCACGCGCTGGCCCTTGTGCAGGCGGCCGGATTCCAGCAGTTCGTGGACCATGATGTAGATCGACGCCGCGCCGGTGTTACCGCGCTGGGACAGGTTGGTGTACCAGCGCTCCTGGGGAATCGGCATTTCGTTGCTTTCCAGGCACTCGGCGATCGGCTTGCGGAAGTACTCCGAGGACATGTGTGGCAGGAACCAGTCGACGGCTTCGGGCGACAAGTTGTGCTTGACCATCACCTCCCGCAGCGGCCGGCCCAGGGTGTACTTCACCACATTCTCGTTGAGCAGGCGCACGTCCTGCTTGATCGCGAAGATCGAGCGCGCGGCCCAGTCTTCCGGGGTCAGGAGTTTCCAGCCGGTGAGGCTTTCGTCCTCGGCCTTTTCCGCGCCGGCGTACATGCAGGTCGGCAATTCGTTGGCGTAGGAGAAGGTGTCGATCCAGTCGATACGCAGCGACAGGCCGCCCGCGCGTGGCTGGTTCTCGATCAGGAAGGCGCCGGCGCCGTCGGACAGCATCCAGCGCAGGAAGTCTTTCTCGAAGGCAATTTCCGGACGGGCCGCCAGTTGCGCCACCAGTGCCTCGTTTTCCGCGGTGAAATTGCGCGCATGCAGCACCGGCGACAGCACCTCGGACGCCGTGGCCACGGCGTTGCTGGTGGTCCCCGAGAGGACCGACAGGTAGGCGTATTTCAGCGCGGTGAGGCCGGCCAGGCAGATGCCGGCGGCGGACACCACTTCGCAGGGCTTGTTGCCCAGCTCGCCGTGCACCATCACGCCATGGTTGGGCATCAACTGGTCTGGCAGGGTGGTGCCGGTGGACAGGCATTGCATGTTGTCCAGGGCAAAACCGTCGCCCACCAGGCCCTTGATCGCCTCGGCGGTGATCTGTGCGTTAGTGAAGCGAGGAACACCGGTTTGCGGGTCCAGCACATAGTAGCGTTGCTTGATTCCGTTATTACGCAACACGACTTGCCGAGACCGCGAAGGTCGCCCGCCCACATACCCGAGAATACTTTCCATGGTTTCGTTATCCACTGCCTCTCCCGGCATGAAAGTGGATGTTTTCGTAATATAGGCAAAGGCTTCGCTCATGATAAATCTACTCCTCGTTTTCAATGGTTAGTTGCGCACCGGACGGTTGTTCGTAATAACGCTGCAAGGCGTCCAGGCGCGCACGGATAAACGGTTGAAGCAAACGGCGTAACACCAGGGAAATAGGCAGAACCGTCAAGATGACCAGTAATAGATAAACGATGAACAAGCACAGCAAGAGTCGCCGCAACCATTGTCCATGTTTGCCGAAACGGCAGATAAGTCCCGACCAGAACCTGAAGCCTCGATAAGCCGCACGCTCGCTGAGTATCAATCCGGGGTTGACGGGCGCCGCCCCCAGCCCAGCCAGCATCGGCCCTTCGGCTTTCTCTTTGTTGGCATACAGGGCGGCATTCAATGCCCGCCCGAACCGTGCGGCGCCCTGCACATCCTCGGCGCTGACCCCGGCCGGGGGCAGGCCCATGAAAGATGCGCGGCTGCCGGTGAACATCCAGCGCGGCGTGGTGATCAGGGTGGCGAAGGTGTTGGCGCGGTCGGTCAGCACCACGTTGTCGCGCAGCGTCGCGCCGGCCTCGTCCAGCAGGCGCTTGACCACCTCCTGGGCCATCAGCCACATGTTGCGGCAGGCGATCACCGTGACCACCGGGCGCCCGGCCAGCAAGCGCTTGCCCTCCTCGCTCTGGAGAAACGCGGTGATCAGCGGCGATGGCGACAGGTACCAGACCTGATACGCCAGGATCACCAGGTCGAAGGGCCCCGGATGGTCGGTGTGCACCGGCTCGATGGCCGGCGGACGCAACTGCACGGTCTCGGGAAACACGTCGAAGAACTTGCCCACCGGCCACGGGAACGGATAGGCGACGCGGGGCTTGAGCACCACTTCATGGACCTGGATTTCCTGCGCCGAACGCGGGGGCGCGACCAGGCTCTCGACCACCTCGCTCAACTGACCGCTTTGCGAATAACGAACCACCAGAACATGTTTCATAAATACGGGGACCTTTTGCTTTACAACCACAAAGGCACGCCAGAGATCATTGACGATGAACTTCGGCATGGATGTCGGTTTTTATATTTGCGGGCACGATAAAAAGCGCGCACTGCCTTGTTGCAAGTCGAACGTAAAAACAAAAGAGGATGAACGACGAAATGGCAATCGCCGGAACAACGACCTGATAATCAATCGAAACCGGAAAACGCCCCCGCTTTTCATTACAGTTTCATTACATCCTTGCTGGACAATAAAGAACCGTTAATGGGAAGGGACGCGTCTTCTGGCTGAAACTCTATCTGCAACAGGGCGCTTGTAAACCTACCAACTCTGGTAGGGATTTGTGCTCTATCCAGAAGCCGGCTTACATGCTCTTATCGGAACTTTTTTTGCAGGTGGGAAACTTCATTCGGTACTGGCTAATGGCCCTTATCCAACTAATTACCATTACACTCGACATACTATCCTGATGGCATCGTGGCGCCCGCACTTTCGACGAGGGCATAGCCAGCCGACACTTTTTCACGGGCGAAAAAAAACCCGCCGAAGCGGGTTTTTTTCAAGACCATTCACGACTCCCTGTCGCTGCAATCCTTGCAATGGTCGGTCTTCCATGACCCTGAGCGCATCCTGCGCTGCAGTGGGTAGGTGAAGATTAAGCCTGTCGCGTAATCGGCAACAGTCGAGATAGCTGGCAGCGCGTGTAAGCCTTTTGCCATAGACCGACTTCCGTAGACCCTTAGGTCACGCGACGCCCTGGCCCGCGCCTTCCAGGGCATGAATGGCCAACTCCGCCACTTGCAGTTCGTGCTCCGCGCTGCTGACGTCGCCGTCCTCCAGGAACCACGCGGCGGACAACCCGGTATAGGCCAACACCCATTGCAGCAGGCGCTTGCGCTCCAGCCCCGCGGCATGGGCGATGACGTCGACCTGGCGGGTGAAGCGCCGCGGGTCGCCGCTGGTCGGCAGCTCCGGGTTGCAGATCAGGTTGGCGTAGTCGAAACCGCGCTCGCCCATGACCCGCTTGGGGTCGATCACCAGCCAGCCGCGCTGCTCGAAATCCAGCACATTGTCATGGTGGATATCGCCGTGCAGCACCACCTGTTCCCTGGGGCTCGCCAGCAGTTCATCGGCAGTGGCCAGGCTGCGCCGGAACACCCCGCCCTCGCGTCGGGCGGCCGGGCGCAGGGCCGCGAACCATTGCGGCAAGCCCAGCAACGCCGGCAAGGGCGCCAGGCGTGGCGCATGCAGGCGCGCCAGGCTGGCGCAGACGATCCGGCTGACCTCGTCGTCTTCACCGGCCAGCGCCATCTGCATCAGCGAGCGCTGGCCCATGGCGCGCTCCATCAACAGGGCATCGCCCTGCTGGGCATAGACCCGCGCCGCGCCCTCCCCGTCCCACCAGGCCATCAGGCGGTTGCCGTGTTTTTCCTCGTCGTCGAGGGCGATCTTGAGCATGGCCGGAGCGTCGTTCTCCAGGCGCACGGGCAGCAAGTGGCTGCCGGGGGTGACGATAGGCGCGCCATCGACCCGCAGGTCCCAGCGTTTCAGGTAAGGCTCGAACATCCGTGATGATTTCCGTTATGACTCGACAAAGGCCTGCAACTGGCCCAGCGCATGATCCCACTGCTGGCTGATGACCTCCAGCGAACGCCGGGCCTCCACCAGCCGCGCCGGCTCGAAGGCCCACAGGCGCTCGCGCCCCAGCTTGGCGTCGCGTACCAGGCCGGCCTGCGCCAGCACCCGCAAGTGTTTGGTCACCGCCTGGCGGCTGATGGCGGTGCCCAGGGTCAGCTGGCTGATCGACAGCGCGCCGCCGCCACACAAAATGGCGACGAGCCGTAGACGGGTCTCGTCGCCCAGTGCCGCGAAGATCATCGCCGGGCTGTCCGGCGAGGCCGCCACCGCTAACGGGGCGTTGGCATGGCTGTCAGGGGCCAAGGTAGTTCTCGATATTGCTCATCTGTTCATCCCAGCCGCGGCTGTTCATGCGAAACGCCTTGAGCCGCCGCTCCGGTGGAATGCCGTCGAAGCCCGATTCGACCACCCGCAGCAAGGTGCCGCCGTCCAGGTCTTCGAGTTCGAATTGCACCAGGGTGCTGGGCTCGCTTGAATAATCGACGCCCGGCTCCACCGCGTAAGGGTGCCAGCTGAACGCGAACAGGCGCTCGGGCTCCAGCCGCTCGACCTGGACGTCCCAGACCAGGTGTTCGTAGCCCGGGTAGGTAATCTGCCCGCGGGTGCGTTGCCCGACGACAAAACGCTGGCCCGCCAGCGCCACGCCAAACCAGCTGCCGAAGGCCTCGGCATCGCTCAACGCAGCCCAGACCCGGGAACGCGGGGCCTTGAGCAGGATCTTTCTTTCGATACGATCTGATGAGTTCATGGGTCACCTCCAGTGCTACACCCTAGTTCGCCCTCGCCAAAGCGCAACCTTGAAGTTGCACTTTTCGACAAAGACAGACATGCGGTCATGACAAGCTGACAGAATGCCGGCACCGTGATCCGCTTCAGACCGATCCGTTTTCCATTGCGAGAATCCTGATGAACCCACGCTTGCTGCTGGCCCTGGCGCCCTTTGTTCTCATCGCCCCGGCCCAGGCCGACGACTGCGCCAATGCCACCACCCAGACCACCATGAACCAGTGCGCCGCCAAACAGCACGAGGCGGCGGACAAGGAGTTGAACCGGCTCTACCAGCGCATCACCCAACGCCTGAAGGACAACCCGCAGGGCCAGCGGCTGCTGGTCGACGCCCAGCGCGCCTGGCTGGCCTTCCGGGACACGGAGTGCAAGTTCGCCGCGTCCGGGGTCGCCGGTGGCAGTGTCTATCCGCTGATCTACAGCAACTGCACCACCGACCTGACCAAGGCGCGGGTCGAGGCGTTCAAGACCTATCTCAAGTGCCCGGAAGGCGACCTGAGTTGCCCGGTGCCGGGGAATTGAATCGGCGGTGGTCTTGAGGTTTTTCGCGAGCAAGCTTCGCTCCTACGGGGCGTTCCCCCCCTTCTGTAGGAGCGAAGCTTGCTCGCGATAGCGGTAGCAGCACCTAGCGCACGAACACCTGGGCCGTGGTGATCGCCATGTCGCCGCCCGGCAGCTTGATGGAGCCGATCTGTTTCAGGCTGTCGGCATCGAACACCGCCACGTCGTTGAAGGTCCCCGCCAGGTAGATCTTGCTGCCGGCCCGGTTGAAGGAAATGCAGTAGTAGGAGTGCTCCAGGGTGGCGGCCTGGAGCAGTTTCTTCTGCTTGATGTCGTACTTGGCCAGGCGGTTGAGCACGCCGAACATCAGGTTCGGGTCCTTGGGCGAGCGCATGCCGCTGAAGTAGATTTCCGTCAGCGGGCCGAAGTCGGTGGTTTCGCTCTTGCCGGTCTTCAGGTCGATGCTGAACAGGCCGTACAGGTAGTCGGCGGTGGCCGGATCCTGCTTGTGGTCCTTGAATTTCGCCGTGGTGTAGAGCAACGAGAAATCATGGCGCCAGGTCTGCTGGTTCCACACATAGAGCACGTCCGGCGCACTGTAGTTGGGGCGCTTCCAGTGGCGGCTGGGGATCAGCACCTCGAACTTGCCGGTCTTGACGTCGACCTTGTACACATCCGGCCCGGCCACATACAACGAGCCGTCGTCGCCGCTCTGCATGATGGTCAGTTGCCGCGGCGCCGGGAAGCTGCGCACCGGCCTGGCCTGCAACCCGGCATCGGTGGCGTAGACATCCAGCCGCGGCTGCCGGACCTCATAGCGGTCGTTGAGCATCTGTGTCGGGTTGGCCACCGCGTACAGCTCCTTGCCGTCGTGGCTGACGGTGAAGGCGAACATCGAGCGCGCCTTCTCCCCCGGCTGCTGGGTGATGCTGGCGTGGAACACCTGCTTGCAGCTGTCGAGCTCGACGCCATAGACATCGGCGTAATGGTTGTTCAGCACATAGGCGATCTTGCGGTCCGGTGCCAGTTGCACGGTGCCCGGGCCGAAGGCGTCGGGCATGGTGCAGGTCTTGTACAGCGTGTCGCTGGCCAGGTCGATCACGTGCAGGTTGTTCGGGTAATTGGTGGTGACCATGTATTCATGGCCGGGGTCGAGGGCCTTGCCGGCCGTATCGTCGGCCAGGGCGCCGAGGGAACAGCCCCCCAGAATCACGGAAGCGGCCAGGCCGCAGGCATTGTTGCGAAGCATGCTGGAATCCTTCTGCTGACCGGTTATTTATCTTTGGGGAACACGGTGCCGAGGTTGCGCCAGTTCTCGTTGGAGGCCTGGGCATCCTTGTTCCAGTCGGGGTAGGTGCTCATCATGTCCGGCACCTGGGCCGGCCACCAGCAAGGGTCGGAGCAACCGTAGAGGTCGGCCTCCATCGGCTGGCACAGCGACGACACGCCACCGAAGGCATCGATTTCCCAACCCGGGTCGGTGGTCGAGGCGCAGCCGGCCACGGAACTCATGGCGACCACTTCTTCGATCCGGTTCTCGTCGGCGGCCTGTTGCAGTTTCTGGGCTTTTTCGTTGATCGGCTTGAGATGCTTCATGTCAGTGAGCCTTGCGCGGAGTGATGTAGCGGCTGATGAACGCAGGGTTGTGGGCCATGATCCGGCTGTAGACCTCGATGCCGAAATCCACCCAGTCGCGCATCAGTTCGCAGTAGTGGTACGTCGGGTGCGCCGGGTCGCCGTAGCGCGCGTAGCTCTCGTGGTAGCAGCCACCGGAACACAGGTTGCGGATGCGGCAACTGGCGCAGCCGGTGCCGGTGCGGTCCAGGCGCTGGGACAGGAAGTCGTTGAGCTCCACCTGCTTGACCCCGCCGTCGCGCACGTTGCCGAAGGTCGGCAGCGACGAGCCGGTAAAGCGATGGCACAGGTTCAGCTCGCCCTTGTGGTCCACCGCCAGCATCTTCAATCCGGCGCCGCAGGGCAGGGCCTTCTTGTGGCCTTCGTGGATATCGGTGATCAGCTGGTGCAGGTTGGAGAAGCCGATATTGCGCTGCTCCAGGGCCGCTTCCAGGTAACGCCGGCCCAGGCGCTTCATGCTGGCGAAGACTTCGACCAGCTCGTCGCCGCTGAGGTTGAAACTGCTGATATCCCCCGAGGTCACCGGGGCGAAACCGACCTCGGCGAAACCCAACTCGTTGAACAGGTGGTCCCAGATGGTCTCCACGTCGGTGACGCCGGTGGTCAGGGTCACCCGCGCGCCGACCGGACGGCTGTCGTAGCGCGCCAGCAGCATCTGCGCCTTGCGCCGCACCACGTCATAGGTGCCCTGCCCGCCCACGGTGATGCGGTTGCGGTCGTGCATCGTCTTCGGCCCGTCGATGCTCACCGACAGCCCGAAGCGATGGGCATTGAGGTAGTCCACCACTTCCTCGGTGAGCAGCGTGGCGTTGGTGGTCATGACGAATTCGACCCGCTTGCCCGCCGCGGCGAAACGCTGCTCGCAATAGTCGACCATGCGTTCGATCAGCGGCCGGTTGCTCAGCGGTTCGCCACCGAAGAACACCACGGTGAAGCGCTCTTCGTCGGGGGATTCGCGAAGCAGCATCTCCACCGCGGCGATGGCCGTCTCGACCTCCATCTTCTTGCCGGCCGAAGGCTTGTCCAGGTCCTCCTTGTAGCAGTAGGTGCAACTCAGGTTGCAGCCGGTGTTGACGTTGAGCACCACGGTGTTGATCGCCGTACGCTCGACCCGCTTCAGCGCGATCTCGGGGGTCAGCGGCGAACCGTCGCTGACCAGTTCCAGGGCGATCAGCTCGCGCAGGGTCTGGTGGATGTCCTCGCCGTCGAAACGTGCGCCGAGGCGCCGCACCAGGTCTTCCGGGGTGCAGCCGGGGCCGCGCAAGGTGTCGATGATGGTGCCGGTCAGCTCGTCGCTGGCGAACAGCGAACTGCTGGGGATGTGGAACAGCATGCGGTCGGCATCGACCTGCACTTCGTGCAGGTTGCGTTCGACCAGGTTCAAGATAGCGCCCATGGCAAACCTCCTGTGCCGGCCCCTGTCTGCGGGGGCCTGCGGTCATTCCGGAAAGGGTGTCTCGGATCGCGAGGCGCGCCTTAGGGGATGGGTGGATTGTTCCAGCGTTGCACCGTGACGATCAGGTGGCCCTCGCCGGTCAGGGACGTCCCCGCATCGTCGACGGCGGCGATCACCTTGAGGTTGCCGGCATTGTTGGTGGACATCTTGCGCGCCGGGTTCGGCCCCGCGTCGCCCGGGACGAACACGCCCGCGTCGGCCTGCATCCGGCCGGCGAACTTGACGTCTTCATCTTCCCTGGCGCGGTCGTCGAAGGCCTCGACCTTCCACTGCGCGGGGAACACGCCGATGCGATACGGCTTGCCGTCGGCCCCCTTACCCCAGGCCTCGGCGTCGAAGCGGCCCTGGACCTTGGGCGTCGAACCGCCGCCCTCGCCGATCCGCGCCACCGCGAAGGCCGGCACCACCTTGACCGCGTCGATCTTGCGGTAGACCGACAGGCTCGGGCCCTGCAAGGTGCCGACGCTGACCGTCCGCAGGCCCGGCTCGGCGTTGGCCGCAGCCTTGAGCCTGACCTTGATCCGCTGCGGACTCTGCGAGACGATGATCGCCGTACGCTCGACCCGCTTCAGCGCGATCTCGGGGGTCAGCGGCGAACCGTCGCTGACCAGTTCCAGGGCGATCAGCTCGCGCAGGGTCTGGTGGATGTCCTCGCCGTCGAAACGTGCGCCGAGGCGCCGCACCAGGTCTTCCGGGGTGCAGCCGGGGCCGCGCAAGGTGTCGATGATGGTGCCGGTCAGCTCGTCGCTGGCGAACAGCGAACTGCTGGGGATGTGGAACAGCATGCGGTCGGCATCGACCTGCACTTCGTGCAGGTTGCGTTCGACCAGGTTCAAGATAGCGCCCATGGCAAACCTCCTGTGCCGGCCCCTGTCTGCGGGGGCCTGCGGTCATTCCGGAAAGGGTGTCTCGGATCGCGAGGCGCGCCTTAGGGGATGGGTGGATTGTTCCAGCGTTGCACCGTGACGATCAGGTGGCCCTCGCCGGTCAGGGACGTCCCCGCATCGTCGACGGCGGCGATCACCTTGAGGTTGCCGGCATTGTTGGTGGACATCTTGCGCGCCGGGTTCGGCCCCGCGTCGCCCGGGACGAACACGCCCGCGTCGGCCTGCATCCGGCCGGCGAACTTGACGTCTTCATCTTCCCTGGCGCGGTCGTCGAAGGCCTCGACCTTCCACTGCGCGGGGAACACGCCGATGCGATACGGCTTGCCGTCGGCCCCCTTACCCCAGGCCTCGGCGTCGAAGCGGCCCTGGACCTTGGGCGTCGAACCGCCGCCCTCGCCGATCCGCGCCACCGCGAAGGCCGGCACCACCTTGACCGCGTCGATCTTGCGGTAGACCGACAGGCTCGGGCCCTGCAAGGTGCCGACGCTGACCGTCCGCAGGCCCGGCTCGGCGTTGGCCGCAGCCTTGAGCCTGACCTTGATCCGCTGCGGACTCTGCGAGACGACTTCGACGACCTCCACGCCGTTGCCGAAGTCCGGCGTACCCGCCAGTCCACTGCCGACCAGGGTCACTTCGGTTTCGCTGCCGGCCTTCACATAACCCGGTTGCACCGCCAGCAAGCGCTGGGCGCCCTGCCGGGCGGCGACAAAGTCCAGGCCGCGTTCGTCGTGCTCGGCCTCGAACATCCGGCCCTGCATGGCATCGCCTTGGGCGGCGAATACCTGGCGCAGGGTCACGCCGTCGATATTCACGTTGCCGCGCCATTCATAGCCGCTGTAGAGAATCGCGCTGCCGTCGCCATTGAACGGCGTGCCATCGGCGTATTGCCCCTTGAGGCCGACCTTGAAGGTATCGCCGCCGTCGGCGCTGACGCTCATCACCCCGGCCAGCTCGCCCTTGCCCGGCATGTGGCCGCTGAAGCTCCAGTCGCCCACCAGCGCGGCGCTGTTCGGCGCGCTGGCCTGCCATGTCTTCCAGGCCGGGTTGTCCAGCGGATAACGCTTGGCCAGCAGCGGCACCATATCCTTGCGCGCCAGGTCGAACCAGTCGCGATCGCGGGACAGCGCCTGGTACTCCAGGGACGGCCATTGGCCGAGGTGGAAATTCACCAGGCGTTCCCACTCCTGGGCCGGACGCCGTTGCAGCGCGACCCGCGCGCCGGAGTGGCAGCGGCCGCACATCTGGCTGGTCTGTTCGTCGAAGGTTTCCACGGTGTTCAGGCGCCGCTCCAGGGCATAACGCACCCCGTCGGTCTCGCTCGGTGCCAGGCCCTGGGTGTCGGCCAGGTACTTGACCAGGGTGCGGCGGTCGTCGTCGCCGATCTGCAGGCCGTGCATGGTCTGCATGCGGGCGATGCTCATCAGCCAGCCTTCCGGGGTCTTGCGCTGGTGGCTGATGCGGCTCAGGCCGCCATCGGCTTCAGGGGTATGACAGCCCTGGCAGGTTTGCGTGAGGATGGCCTGGGCATCGCGCGCGGCCAGGCTGGGTGGGGCATGCAAGGCGGCGCAGACCGCCAGCGCCAGCAGGCCGCTGGACGCGCCTGCGCGGAGTGTTCTGTTGATCAAGGTCGGCCCTCCACGGAGCTTTTTGTTTTTTATAAGTGCGCTTTCTTGTTGTGCTGCGTCTTTTTCAGTTTCCGCCGTGGCCGGCATCACCGGGCACGACAGCAGGAGAAACGGCTGAACCCAGCAATACACGGAGCGTGCCAGCTTATGAATAGTGTTTTTTATCAGTAGCTTGCTGGAGCCTGGCGGGGTATGAGGCAGAGGGTCGCCGGCCCGTCGCGTTCCATTTCGCGACACCTGTTGCACGCTGAGACGCGCCCCGCTCACACCCCGCGAGCGCAGCAGGATGCTCAAAGCTAAGCACAGGAAAGCAGCCCGCGAGCGCCTGGCCGAACCCGCGGCGTAGCGTCGCCCGGGAGGCGGTCGGAGGGCGTGGCGCCTTACCGGCGCGGGAATGGAGAGCGCTGGCCCCCGAGGGACCCGCCAGGGTCTTTTTTGTGCCGCCGCCGATCGGGGCTCACAAAAAAGACCAGAAGGCCTGCTGGGCGCTGCACATCAATCAGCGGCCATCAGCAGGAGCGTGGGGCATGACTCAACCGTTCACGGCCAGCCGGGCCAGGGTCGATTCAGTGCAGATGTTGCGCAGCAGCGCCAGGCCGCTTTCGAACACCTGCGCCGGCCGGGCCAGCGAGATGCGGATGAAGCGGGAACTCTGGATACCGCGTTCGTAATAGGCGTGCCAGAAAAAGTGGCTGCCGGGCAGGCAATGGAAGCCGTGGCGCAGGAACTGTTTGATCAGCTCGGCGTCGGTTTTCCCGGTGCGCGAGACATCGATCCACTCCACCGGCATCGCCGTCGCGCGACTGTCGGTGATGCAGCGCAAATCGGTATCGGCCAGCACGGCCCTGACCTTGGCGCTGCGCTGCCCGATCTCATGCACCAGCGCCTGCTCCAGGCCCACCGCCGCAGTGCGCCGGAACAGGTCGACGAACACGCCCATGACAAAGCGCGAATGGCACAGGTAGATCTCCTCGTAGATCTTTTCCAGGTCCACCGCCAGGTCCTCGGAATAGACGATCATGCTCGACTTCATGTCCTGGGTCGGCCAGGTCTTGCCGGTGTCCTCGATGACCACGAACGAGCCGCCGGCCTTCAACAGCGCGGCATAGTCGTTGAAGGGTTGCTTGCTATAGAAACGGAAGGTCGAGTCCACCACCAGCACCTTGCCCTGGCGCTGGCAATAGTCGGCGATGGCCTTGAATTGTCGCTCGCGGATCAGATACCCGGTGGGGTTGTTCGGGTTGACCAGGAACAGGGTATCGAACGCATAGCCGTCCAGCAGCTCGGCGACCTTGTCCTGCTCGATGGCGTCGATCATCGCTTGCTCGTTCAGCGGCGCCACCTCGCAACCGCGGCGCTTGAGCATCAGGTACAGGTTGTCGAAGGTCGGCTCGATCAGCAGCACCCGCGGGGCGCGTTCGGCCAGCAGCGTGGCGACGATATCGATGGAGTTGGAGGCCGTCGGGGACACCCGGAAGTGCTCGTGGCGCAACAACTCGCTGGAGTCGAGCAGGTTGGCCCACTCGCATTTGAAGGCCTTCTCCATGTCGCGCACCTTGGTCTGGTTGCAGTCATACCAGATGCTCGGCAGTTGCTCGACGACCCCCTCCAGCCCGCGGGACAACTCGTGATAGGCGTGCCCATCGGCAAAGCTGCACGCCGAATTCAGGGCCAGGTACTCGTGATCGGTCAATGTAGTCAACATAACACCTCCTTGTGAACGTCGACCCCTAGGGCAACGTGATTTTCAGGCCGCTCACGATCCCGGACAGGTTGTTCCCGAAGGATTCGAAGAACGGTATGAGTCCGTGGGGCATCGCCTGATAGATTTCCATTCCTTGGTAATAGCGACGCAGGTAACCGTGCGTCACCGGTAGCCCGAGATGCCGGATCGCCTGGGCGATGAACTGCTTGGGCACATTGTTGTAGGTGGCCTTGCAGTTGATGTAATAGGCGCCCAGGCCACAACGCCCGGCGAACTCGGCGACGCTGCCGAGGATGTCCAGCACCCGCTCTTCCGATTGCAACAGGCGCCCGCCCCCCTCGACGCCATCGAGCAACAGGCCCGGCGTGCCGTCGACGTCCGCCACGGCGACCAGGTTGAGCCGACCGATGCGCCGTCCCTGGTACCAGACGTACAGCCGGCACAGGTTCGGTTCGACCAGGTAACCCGGGGCGTTGTTGACCGCGTAATCGCCAATGCCGGTGCAGGAGTAGAACTCGTCGGAGCGGCTGTAGTCCTGCCAGGGGTTTCTATTCCAGGTGCTGATGAACACCCGCTGCCGCGACTGCCGATCGCGCAATCCCTGGCGGTCGTGGTCGTCGAGATAGGTCCTGATGCTGGCGATATCCTCGGGCACCGGCACCGCGCCGCCCTGGGGAAACGCCGCGTCGATCATCAGCCGCAGGCGCTGCTCGCTGTACTCGGCATGCCGGTCGAAGAGCGCCTTGTTCTGGTAGACCAGGGTTTGCCGGGCCTGCTTGTCGTAGCAGGCCTCGATCGCCTGGCCGATCAGCGTGCGAAAACGCGGGATAGCCATCTCGCCGCCCCAGTAGTCGAACGGCGAGAACCAGGCACCGGCATAGGCGTCGGCAATCTGCATGCGCGCGTTGGCGAACGCCGGTTGTTGTTCGAACCAGCGCGTGAAATCAGCGATCGACAGTTGCTGGCGCATGTTCTCCAGGGTCTTGGGATCCATGAAGCTCATGTTGGAAATGATCGCCGAGACCAGCCCGCCGTCGAACACTCCCGGGGCATCGAGGTGCGAGGTCAGGCTCGCGCCTTCCAGTTGCTCGACCGAGGCCGTGTCGGCGCGCACCGCCTCGACCTGCGGCAGGCCGTTGGCCAGCAGGTAGTGGAAATAATCGACACTGGCATCCGCCAGTTCGTCCAGGCGTTCGCGCACCGCCTGCACACTGTGCCGGGCAAACACGCCATCGGCGTTTTCCAGCAGGGCCACCGCGCCGAAACTGCCGTAGCGCGCGTGCACTTCGCAGACCAGGGCCGCCAGCGCGTCCAGCTCGCCGGCGGGCAGATGCGGGTGGTAGTTCTTGATGTGGATAAGCAAGGGCGCGCAGCACGCGCCGAGTTCGTCCTTGTGCCGCAGTACGCAGTCCATGGCGGCTTGATAGTAGGCCGTGCCCACCGCCTCCAGGATCGACTCCAGATCGTCGCACAGCGCCGAATCGGCGGTGCCGATCAGGTAGGACAAACCGCGTGCCGAATGGTCCTTGATGGCCAGCAGGAATTCGACGAAGGCCCGCATGTCCAGCTGTTGCTTGAGCAGCGGGATCTTCTCGATCAGGTAGGCCGCGACGAAGGCGCTGTTGCGCTCCAGTTCGAGAATCCCGGGCAGGAACCACGCCCATTCCTCGCGGTTCAGCTCAAGGACATGACGATGATGCTTGAGCACGTTGTTGACCAGCACATCGTCACAGGCCGCGATCCGCGACAACAGCTGGTCGACGGCCGTCGCCAGCTCGGCGCCATGCAAACGCGCCAGGCAATCGATCGCGACGTCATAAGCCTCAATATAAGTAGCCAGTACTTCACGCATGCGCACTCCCCCGTACAGACCGGCGATCTTGCGAAAATCTTGATGGTGGGTTGCCAGGCCGGGTTCGACCGGCCTGGCGCTAGGTCAGTCGTGCGCCGAGGTCGCGCACAACAGAGGGCTGTTGGGCCGGGTGACCAGCAGCAGCCGGGCCGTCAACAGCACCAGCGACAGCAGATGGCTGAGAATCAGCGCCACCCACAGGCCGACGACGCCCTGCTCCAGGTTGAAGGTCAGGTGGTAACCCCCGGCCACGCCGATCACCCAGGCGGTGGTGGTGTTGATCAGGAACGGCACCTTGGTGTCTTCCAGGCCCTTGAGCGCGCCGAGCACGATGACCTGCACACACTCGACGACGATGCTCAGGGCGGCGAGGCCGACGATCAGGTTGAACTGGGTCAGCAGGCCGAGATTCGCCGCCTCGTCGACGTTGAAGAACATCGAGGCCACCAGCGTGGAATCGAAAAACACCACGAAGGCGAAGGGGAACAGGAACAGCATGCTCACCAGGCAAGCCACCACCGTCAGCTTGCGCACCTTGTGCACATTGCCCAGCGCATGCTCCTGGGCCACGCGGATGGCGATGGCTTCCCGCACTCCCTCGACCAGCATGAAGACCGGGTAGATATAGGAGAACACCAGTTGCGCCGCGGCCAGTTCCAGGGTCCCGACCTTCTCGGTAAAGAGCATCAGCACGATGAACATCAACGAGATCACCAGGCTGTTCGCCGACAGCGGCAGGCCCATCGCCAGGTACTTCTTGACCAGCGCCCAACGCAGGCTGATCCAGCCGGTGAAGATCGCGTAGGGCTTGCCGGAGCGGCGATTGCTCAGGGAATACAGGAGGATCTCGGCGCCGAGCATGCCCCAGCTGACCAGGGACGTGGAAAGGCCCGCGCCGTAGGCGCCCAGCCGCGGAAAACCAAACTCGCCGAGGATCAGCACGTAGGAAATCAGCGCCTTGAACACGCTGGCGAACAGGGTGATGTAGAAAATCGACGAGAAGTCGGACACTGCCGCCGAGTGGTCCCGCAGGACGCAGAACAAGGCCAGCGGCAAGATCGAGTACACCGCGCCTTGCGCATACTGGTCGGCCTGCAGGGCCACCGCCGCGTCGACATTGAAGGCCACCAGCAAGCTGCCCAGGTTCAGCGTCACCAGGACCACCGGCAGGCTGAGCAGCAGGCACATATAGAAGCCGTGCTGCACATGCGCTTCCACGGCCCGCTTGTCCTTGAGCGCGTCGTACTTGGCGGAGAACACCGCGACCATACCGATGACGCACAGGCAGATGACATTGGTCGCGTCGAAAACGATGCGCGCCCCCAGCCCATAACCGGCGATTTCATCGGCGCGAAAACGCCCCATGAACACGGAGTCGACAAAGGCCATCATACTTTCGATCAGATAGACGATCGAAAGCGGCACCGCCACTTTGATAATGCGCCGACCTTCTGCAATCCACTGCATACCTGCATCCTTCATTCAATTCAGCACACACAAGAAATAAAAGTGTAGCCACCCGCCGCTCGATCGATCTCGTGCCGAAATGAACCAGCCGACCTTCCGATATTGGTGGAAGAGAGTGAGACTCGAACTCACGACTACCCACTTAAATAGTGGGCGCCCAAGCCACCGGGCGTTCTCCCCCATGTACCGCACTTGCCTCCCGGGCGCTAAGCCACCGCACCCGGGCAAAAATGGTGGAAGAGAGTGAGACTCGAACTCACGACTACCCACTTAAGTAGTGGGCGCCCAAGCCACCGGGCGTTCTCCCCCATGTATCGCACTTGCCTCCCGGGCGCTAAGCCACCGCCCCGGGCCAAAATGGTGGAAGAGAGTGAGACTCGAACTCACGACTACCCACTTAAGTAGTGGGCGCCCAAGCCACCGGGCGTTCTCCCCCATGTATCGCACTGGCCTCCCGGGCGCTAAGCCACCGCCCCGGGCCAAAATGGTGGAAGAGAGTGAGACTCGAACTCACGACTACCCACTTAAGTAGTGGGCGCCCAAGCCACCGGGCATTCTCCCCCATGTATCGATAGTGCGCCCCTCAAGCAGGGGCGCGAGCGGCCTCTTTATTCATGCCGATGTTGTGGTTGCGCCGGAACAGATTGCCCCCGTCGTAGCGCTGCTTGACCTTGAGCAGGCGCTCGCTGTCGCTGCCGAGCAAGACCGTATGCGACGAGCCTTCGGCGAACGAGTAGTTGGAATACGCCGGCGCGCTATCGTTACCCGCAGTGGCCAGCGCAGCCGCCCTGACCCAGCGAATGAAGCGGTCATCGTCCCGGGCCTGCTCCCAGCGGGCGGAAAACAGCACGCTGTAGCTTCTCGACTTGAGCGGGAAGGCAGAATCATCGGGCGTGGTCGAACGGCGTGCCTTGTTCAGATGCTCGATGGTGATGCTGCACCGTTGGCCCGGCATGCTGGACGCCGCCGTCAGCAAGGCATCCATGGCGTCGCTGGTGAAATCGTCCAGGCAAATCGATTTCCAGTAGCCGCGCATCGGTGGCTGGAATCGGTCGTCGAACCAGCCCTGCCAGGCCCGGAAGTCGTCCGTGACGTACTGGTGCCTGCCCACAAGACCCAGCGCCTGTTCCAATGCCTCGATGGCACCGAGGTCCTGATAGTCGCTGAGGCAGAAGTCGATCGCCAACCCGCACCGGTCGCTCTCCGGGACCGGGCTGAAGAGCGGCGCCAGCACCAGGTTCGCCGGGCAGTCCTGCTCCATGTAATGGCCCAGTTGCAACAGCACGCGCGGCACCTCCTGCGGTGCCACCGCAATCGAGCCACAGTAGACTTTGGGCAACGGCGACAGGCGATAGCGGAACTCCAGGACCACGCCAAAGTTGCCGCCACCGCCGCGCAGCGCCCAGAGCAGATCCCTATGCTGCGGATCCTCGGCCCTGACCACCTCGCCACTGGCCAGCATCACATCGGCGCCGACCAGGTTGTCGCAGGTGAACCCCAGCGTGCCGACAAACCAGCCGATACCGCCCCCCAGCGTCAGCCCGGCAATCCCGGTATCGCTGACCGTCCCGGTCGGCACTACATAGCCCCGCGGGCACAATGCCGCGTCCACATCCCCCAGGCGGGCGCCCGGCTGAACCCTGGCGATCCCCTGCTGCGCGTCGATCTCTACGCCCCGGAACCCGGAGAAGTCGAGCAGCACGCCGCCTTCGGTCGAACCGAACCCGGCGATATGATGCCCCCCGCCACGCAGGGCGAGTTCCAGCCGGTTCTCTGTCACCACCTTGAGCACGGTCCGGATGGCGGCGCGATCGAGGGTCCGCACAATGAGCAGCGGGTGCAGGTCGTGCATCCGGTTATAGAGCTGGCGCCCTTCTTCGTAACCCGGCTCCCCGGGGAACAGCAGTTCGACCGCCTCATGGCCCTGCAAGGCCTGTTGCAGGCGGATTTGCGTGGTAACGTCGTTCATCCTGGCTCAGCCTTCCAGTTCTGCGACAAGCGGCGAACCGAAGCCCATGCGCCGGGCGTGGCGAGTCGCATCCAGGTTGCGGTTATAGAGGTTCTTGTCGGTGCCCTGCTCGATGAAGTGCAGGATCGAAGCGACCGCCACACTCGCCATCTCGTCCCACACCGCCGACGTCATGGCGCCGACATAAGGCGTACAGATGAAGCGATCATCCGACAGGTCGAGCATCTCGATCGGCATGTTGATGGTCTTGCCATCCTTGATCAGCGGCGGTGCATCCCAGTTCTTGTCGTCGAATGCCGCGCCGGCGATCTTCTCCTCGACCAGCGCCTTGTAGACCGCCTGGCCATCGACCAGGGACGACTCCGAGGTATTGATCAGGATCGCGCTGGGCTTCATCAGCGCCAGCTCGGCCTCACCGATAAACCCTAGCGTCGAGTCGTTGTACGGGCATGCCAGGATCACCACGTCGCTGGTGGCCAGCAACTCGTCCTGCGACAACCGTTGCGCCTGGGTGTCGCGTTCCACATCCGGCTTCTGCGAGTTGGCGGTGTAGACGATCCGGCAATGAAAGCCATCGTGCATCATCCTTGCCACCCGCGAGCCGACCTTGCCCATGCCGATGATGCCGATCACCGCATCCTTGAGCAGCGGCGTGTCGGTTTCGTGCAGGCGGCCATTTTTCTGCTCGCTGTGGAAGTAGATCAGCTTGCGGCGCAAGGCAATGACCAGCCCCACCAGGAACTCGCCCATGGCCTCGTACATCACTTTCAGGCCAGGGGTGTTGGTCACTGCGATCCCCAGGCGGTCGGCCGCGTCGATATCGACCAGATGCTCGGCCCCCGACGCCAGGCACGCCACCAACTTCAACTTCCCGGCCTGCTGCAGGATCTCTTCGGTGAGGATTTCTTCACCGGCATGCATATAAATGTGGGCATCACGGATAGCGGAAATAACCCGCGCCTGATCGGGAAACGATTCGCCAATCAACGCCACTTCATAGAGCGACGGATTCAACTCGGCGATATAGCGTTGAGCCAAACGATCGGCCCCGGAGATAACTACCTTAATTCGTTCCGACACAGTGACACCCCAAAATAAGTTCTAATGGAATATTAAATTTCAAACGCCACTACATGACGCGTTGAAAGCAACAGTGATAACGGGCGAGCCCCGCCAACCGTCGAGCCATGCGTTACAACATCCACCAACAGAAGAGGCCGGACGCCAGGCAGGAGCGACGGGAAAGCCGATGACCGCGCTATGGACTCGTGGTCGGAGCGGTCTCGCAAAGGTAATGAATAGCGGGGACGAAGAGGGTCAAGAACATACACATATCCTTATGGGTACGGTGCAGTACGGCACCTGGCAATAACGATGCATCCTTTGCATCGCTGAACTTGGGACTTACCTGAAAAGTTCAGGACCCCATAAAAGATCAATATATTTACCCTGTCAAGAATTTTTCTCGAACAGCGAAAGCGGATACATTTGCGCTACATTTTCGAAACTTTTCACGACTTCATGGCAGCTTATTAGTTACGAAAAACTAATTAACCATTTCGTGAATTTTTGCCCGACCAATCACCAGCAACGTTCTAACGTTTATTTATCGCCATTCGACTAGTTTAACTATTGACAACATTCCAAGAACGCCTGTCTATTAAAAATAAACACAGCATCGGCAAGGAAGCCTGCGAATGAATGCCCTTATTGCGCCCGGAAAAATCATCTTTGTCGGCTTTGGTTCCATAGCGGAATCGTTCGTCGCACTGCTGGACCAAACTCATGATCTGGCCAGGATCGAGCTGATCGCCATCGATCCGTTGCGCCCACCGCGCCAGGAGTTCTTCCAGAGCGAGTACCACCTGAATTTCATCCAGGCCCGCCTCGACCCGAACAACCTCCGGGACATGCTTACGCCCCTCGTCGAGCGGGACTGCTTCGTCATCAATCTGTCGACGGACGTCTCGAGCCTCGACCTCATCGAGCTCTGTCACCAGGCCGGCGCCCTGTACCTGGACACCTGCATCGAACCCTGGCCGGGTGGCTACAGCGATCCCGCGCAGCCCATGGCCCAACGCACCAACTACCACCTGCGCGAGTGCATGCTGAAACTGAAAAAACGCCTTGGCGGCGGGCCGACGGCGGTGGTGGCGCATGGCGCCAATCCCGGCCTGGTCTCGCACCTCGTGAAACAGGCCCTGGTGAACCTGGGCAACGACCTCATCCCGGGTTTCACTCCCCCGCAGTGCCGCGAAGACTGGGCGCGCACCAGCAAGGAACTGGGGGTGAAAGTGATCCATATCGCCGAATACGATTCCCAGGTCGCCGTCGAGCCCAAGGCCCGGGGCGAGTTCGTCAACACCTGGTCGGTCAATGGTTTCATCAGCGAAGCGCAACAGCCTGCGGAGCTAGGCTGGGGCTCCCATGAAAAATCCCTTCCCGAGCAGGGCTTCGAACATGAGTCCGGAAGCAAGGCCGCCATCTACATCGGCAAACCCGGGGCGACGGTGCAGGTGAAGACATGGACGCCGCACGACCAGGAAACCCTGGGCTTCCTGGTCACCCATAACGAGGCGATTTCCATAGCCGACTTCCTCACCGGTACGTTCACCGACGAAACCTATCGCCCCACCGTCCACTACGCCTACAGGCCCTGCGACAACGCGATTCTTTCCCTCCTGGAATGGCTGGGTAAAAGCCGCCAGGACCCGGCGCTCAAACGCGTGTTGAAATCAGAAGAGATCGCCAGCGGCGCGGACCATCTGGGCGTGCTGCTGATGGGGCACCGCAAAAGTTGCTACTGGTTCGGCTCGACGCTCTCCATCGAGCAAGCCAGGGCGTTGGCGCCGTTGAACACCGCGACCACCCTGCAAGTCGCAGCGGGTGTCCTGGCCGGTTATCTGTGGGCCCTGAATCATCCGGATGCGGGCATGGTCGAAGCCGAGGACATGGACTATCAAGAGGTGCTCGCCTATGCCGCGCCTTACCTGGGCGGGCTGCAAGGCTTTTTCTCCGACTGGAACCCGGTCCAGAACGATCCGGGCACCTTTGCCCGCAACGACCCGAGCGACGTCTGGCAATTCAATAACTTCCTGGTCTAGAAAAACCTCCCTCCCCTGATCTGTCTGGGCTGGAAAACATTCCAGCCCGGGCAGCGTGCGCCGCCCCGCCCTCTTCCCCCACCGTTGCCACGCCAATCCCTCGACAAAGGCTGTAGCGTCCCCCCGGCAGCTGCTACGATGCCCGGCTTAACCGCTTCAGCCACCGGCCCTGATGGGCCGAGAGGAACCGCGCCATGCTCGACGCCCTGCTTTTCGATCTCGACGGCACCCTGACCGACACCGACCAATTGCACCTGCTGGCCTTGCAGCAACTGCTGCTGGAGGAAGAGGGCCGGGTGTTCACCCGCGAAGCGTTCGAGGCCCATGTCAGCGGCCAGGCCAATGCCGCCATGTGCCGCTACCTGTTCCCCGAACGCTCGGTGGCCGAGCACGAGGCCTTCGCCGATCGCAAGGAGGCGCGCTTTCGCCAGCTGTCGCCACGACTGACGCCGATGCCGGGCCTGCTGCGCCTGCTGGACTTCGCCCAGGCGCAGGCGATCGGCGTCTGTGTGGTGACCAATGCGCCGCGGGCCAACGCCGAGCACATGCTGGACGTGCTGGGCCTGCGTGAGCGATTCGCCACGGTGCTGGTGGCCGAGGAACTGCCCCGGGCCAAGCCCGACCCACTGCCCTACCTCACCGGCCTCGAATGCCTCGGCGCCCTGCCCGAGGCCGGGATCGCCTTCGAGGACTCGATTCCCGGCCTCACCGCCGCGGTGGGCGCCGGGGTCTTCACCGTCGGCCTGGCCACCAGCCAGAGCCCCGAGGCGCTGCTGGCCGCCGGCGCCCATCTGGTGATCGAGGACTTCGACGATCCACGGCTGTGGGCGGTGATCGAGCGGATGCTCGGCCCACGCTAACCCGGCGACACGCCCGTCCTGGGCGGGCGACTCAGAAATAACCCGAGGCTTTTCAGTTGTGTCTGATGGTCCGGCGCGCTTTGGCTCTTGAAGATAGCGCCCCGCCTGACCGTCGTTTCAAGGACCTTCATGAACGCCCTCATCTCCCTGCCTCTATTGGCCCTGCTTGGCTTCGCGAGCAGCCCGGCCCACGCCCAGGACATCCCCGAACCCGCCCTGCCGGAAGCGACGAGCAGTTGCCTGGCCCGGGGCGAGGCGATCAAGGGCAGCCTGGAACAGCTCCTGGCCGAGCCGCAATACCAGCAGCTGGCCGGCCTGCAACGGGTGCTCGAACCCCTCAGCCGCTATTGCGACGGCCTGCATTTCGAGCACAACCCACCGCTGCGCCAGGCCGAATACCAGGTGCTGTTGCGGCAGATGGAGCTGGACGCGGCGCGCGACTATGGCGATCCGAGCATCATCGGCAAACGCAAGGCGCGGCTGACCCACGCCTTGCAAGTCCTGCAATACGCCCTCGGCGCCCACGAGCGCTGAATCCCGTCGCGCCTGCCACACCGCCTCTCCGCCAGCCGATTTTCCCAGCCGATTCAACGACCTGCGCCAGCCGCTCGGGCGTATTCGGAATTCCTCGCAAATGGGAATGCAACTAATTGTTATGCAAGGAATTTTCATAAAACTGACTAAGATTGTTCTGAGCGGTGCCGATGGCTTGAAAGGACACAAGGAGCAATCTGGAAATGAGAAACAATCAGCCCGTAACACAACGTGAAGTGGCTTTGGGAACACACCAGAAACTCATCTCCACCACCGACGCCCGCGGCGTCATCAGCTACTGCAACGATGCCTTCGTGGACATCAGCGGTTTCGACCGCGACGACCTGATCGGTGCGCCCCAGAATATCGTCCGCCATCCCGATGTACCGCCCGCGGTATTCGCCCACATGTGGGCCGCGCTGAAACAGGGCCAGCCATGGATGGGCATCGTCAAGAACCGCTCGAAGAACGGCGACCATTACTGGGTCAACGCCTACGTCACGCCGATTTTCGAGGGCAGCAAGATCGTCGGCTACGAGTCGGTACGGGTCAAACCCACGGCCGAGCAGATCCGCCGCGCCCAGGACCTGTACCGGCGCCTCAACGCCCAGCAGCCCGCCATCCCCCGCCGGCATCGCTGGCAACCGGCCCTGCTGGGCTGGGCGCCGTCGCTGGTCGCCGGCCTGGCCGGTTGCCTGAGCGGCCTCTGGCTGGCGCCGCCCCTGGCGCTGGCGGTGGCCGCCGGGCTTTCCGTGCCCCTGGGCCTGCTGGCGACGCAGCGCCAGGGCAAGGCGGCGCGGCAACTGCTGCAACTCGCCGATCCGTCCACCTGCGATCCGCTGATCGCGCAGATGTACAGCGATGCCCAGGGCGCCCAGGCCTGCCTGGAAACCGCCTTCGTCAGCCAGGACGCGCGCTTGAAGACCTGCCTCACCCGCCTGCAGGACAGCGCCGAGCAACTCAACGCCCTGGCCAGCCGCTCCGATACCCTGGCCAGCGACAGCTCCCGCGGCCTGGACCGCCAGCGCGTGGAAACCGAGCAGGTGTCCGCCGCCGTCAACCAGATGGCCGCCACCACCCAGGAAGTTGCCAGCCACGTGCAGCGCACCGCCGACGCCACCCAGGCGGCCAACCAGCTGACCGGCCGCGGGCGCGAAGTGGCGCGCGATACCCGCGAGGCCATCGAGCGCCTGTCGGCGGTGGTCGGCGAAACCGGGCAGAACGTGGCGCAACTGGCCCGGGACAGCAGCGAGATCGGCACCGTGGTCGATGTGATCAAGGGCATCGCCGACCAGACCAACCTGCTGGCGCTCAACGCCGCCATCGAGGCGGCCCGCGCCGGGGACATGGGCCGCGGCTTCGCCGTGGTGGCCGACGAGGTGCGCCAGCTGGCCCAGCGCACCGCGCAATCCACCCAGCAGATCCACGAGTTGATCACCCAGTTGCAGACCTCTTCGCAGAACGCCGTGCACAGCATGGAAAACGGCCAGCGCCAGGCCGAGGAAGGCGTGGCCCGGGTGCTGGAGGCGGACCAGGCGCTGCTGGGGATCAGCGAGGCGGTGGCCAACATCACCGACATGACCACCCAGATCGCCGCCGCCACCGAAGAGCAAAGCGCGGTGGCCGAGGAGATCAGCCGCAATATCAGCACCATCGCCCAACTGGCCGACCAGACCTCGGAACAGGCCCACCATTCGGCCGAACTGAGCAAAGAACTGACCCAGACCGCGACCACCCAGTACTCGTTGGTGGAGCGCTTCAACCGCTAGCGGCGAGGCGCTGCGTGCCCGGCATCCAGGGCAAAAAAAACGGCGCTGGCCCTTCCCGGGCCAGCGCCGTTTTCCTGTTGCGGGGTTCAAGGTTGAGGCATGAAACCGGTGCCGATGAAGGACCGCTGAGGATTGCCGCGTTCAACGCCATGGTGGAAGTCGCGACGTTGCAGGCGCAAGTCGCTCTGCGCCGCCTGCTCGAGGGCGGCGAGGCGCTGCTCGATCAGCAGCAGCGCCATGCGCCGGTTGTCGTGCTGGCTGCGTTCGGACTGCACCTTGACGCTGATGCCGCTGGCCAGGTGGGTCGCGCGCACCGCCGAATCGGTGGTGTTGACATGCTGCCCGCCGGGACCGGAGGCGCGCATGGTTTCAAACCGCACCTCACTGTCCCAGCGCTGCTGCGGCGCCGTGAAGACCTGGCCGGCGAAGAACCAGTTCTTGCGTTTGTGCCCCGGCCGACAAGGGCTCTTGCAGACCCACAACAGCGTCCCGCTCCAGCGCCGGGCCAGGCTTTGCGCACGCTCGCCGTCCAGGCCGAGCAACAGCGATTTGTAGCTGCCCCGACGGGCCCCGGGCTCGCTTTCGACGAGACTGATCCTCACCTGCTCCGCCTCGGCTTCAAGGTCGAGGCGTTGCCAGGCCTTGGCCACCGCCAGTTCACATTCCGCCGGCCCTTGCGCCGACGACAGTTGCAACAGAATCATCAACAGCACCCCCGGCGCTTGTAGGTCAGGACCGGCTTGAGGCGGGCGATCAGCCTGACCAGGCCGGCTTCGAGCAGGCTGCCGACCACGCTGTCGATGCTCTTGTAGGCCTCGGGGGCCTCCTCGTACATGAGCGCCCGGTCTTCGCAGACCACCCGGCTGCCCAGGGCCGTGCGCTTGAGCTGGTCGAAGCTGAAGCGCGCAGCCAGGCGGCCCTTGCAGTCGCCGCGAAGCCATTTGCGGCCGGCGCCATGGGCCAGCGAGTAGAGGCTGGCGGCCTGCGGCACGGGTTGCACCAGGTAGCTGTAGTCGCCCCGGGAGCCCGGGATGACGACCACGCCCCGGTCGGAGGGGGTCGCGCCTTTGCGGTGGATCCAGCCCGCAACGCCGTCGACGGTCGCCGGCGAGACCAGGTTGTGGTCGATATCCAGGGCCGCGTGCCCGCGCGCGCGCAGGTTCGCCAGGAGGCGCTCGGCGATCAGCCGCCGGTTGGCTTGCGCGAAGCGCAGGGCTTCGTCATGCCGTTGCAGGTAGTCGATCCCCGCTTCGCTGTCGGCCGCGATGCCGGCATGGCCATAGCGGTCGACGTGACGCCGCAGAATGGCCTCGCCCAACCCGCGCGAACCGCTGTGCACCAGCAGCAGGAGTGCTTTGCGGTCCAGTTGCAGGCTGTCCATGAGTTCGTCGCAGTGAACCTGGTCGATCTGTTGCAGCTCGGCAAAGTGGTTGCCGCCGCCAATGGTGCCCAGGGCCGGTTCGTGGCCGGTGGCGGCGAAGCCCAGTTGCGCCAGGTCCTCCTGCCAGTGCTCGTCCAGCGCGGTGTCGATGTTGCCGATTTTCTTTTCGAGCTTGTCCAGGTTCAGCCTGGCGCTGGCGATGTCGGTCTGCCACAGCGCCATGCCGCAGCCGATATCGTTGCCGACCAGCGCCGGGTAGAGGGTCGTGGTGGAGAAGAACGCCGCGCCCACCGGATACCCCCGGCCCGGGTGCAGGTCCGGCATGCCGACCACGCGTTGCATGCCCTCGAGTCTTGCCGTCGTTTGAAGTTGCTGGATCGCTTGATCTTCGATCCAGGTGCTGTCGGAGGCGACCAGTGATACGCCGGCCGACACAGTGCGGATGCAATTGCCCATGTCCAATTCCTGATTGGAGAAAAATAAAAGTCAGGGAATGGCAGGTCGGATCCGGGTTAAAGCGAAGGGCTGAAAAACAGCGGATGCAGCGTTTAAACCAGGCACGTCCTGCAGAAAGCGATCGGGTATTTCATGGTGGATCTCCTCTGCTGAAGTGTGGGTTGAAGTGCGGGAATGGGCGCGCAGATTAATCGCGCCGAAACTTTCTGACAATGGCTGCGGCGTTTTTTATCGAGCAGGGCCCGCGGCGGCTGGCCAGGAGCCCGCCCGGCACCCCGGCGATGCCGGGGTGCCCCCTTTTGTGGGCGAGCGCGGAGCACTATAAGTGCACAGACCGGCGGTGGCCATCAGGCAGGTCCTAAAGCCCGCCGTGGCCTTACTTTTCCTGGAGCGGCTGTTCCTCGACCGGCTGTTCCTTGCATGCCTTCAACAGTTGCTGTTCCTTGGCCGTGTGGTCGGCTTCCAGGAAGCTCAACACACCGGCGTCGCCCTTGGTATGCCAGCGGTAGCTGTTCTGCTCGTCGTCGGCGACATACAGCGCGCCGGAACCGGAACGGGCGATATGCATCGGAATCAGCTGGCCCTTGTAGTAGAGGGTGGCGAACGAAGCGCCGTTCTCGATATTCAGGTACGCCGCCTGCACCGCGACCCCGCCCTCGCAGCGGTAATTCGCCAGGCTGCTCTGGTACGCCGGCGGTTCCTGCTCGACCGGGGTGGCGGCCGCCTGGGCCAGGAAGGGAGCCAGCAACGCGGCGGTTCCCAGGATGGTTGAAAGCTTCATGCACATCTCCTTGTTCAATGCCCCTCTACGACGAACTCATGCCCCGAAAGTTCAGGCCGGATTGGACAAGGAGCGGACCGGGAGCAGGTCGAGCAAGACCGCCGCGGTTGCGCCTTTCCACCCCGCCCGTGGATGGACCAGTAGCGTTTTAAGAATCCTCTGATCCCGAAGAAAATCCCGCATCACTACTATGCCCAGCCAGGACAGGCGCAGAGGACAACCGCTCGCACTGGCCTATCAACACTCCAAGAAGAAGCGCCTCGATGCCTCTTTCAACGCTGTCGAGAAACGTCATGAACAATTACTTTGCCAAGGGTGCGGCGCTGGGCGGTTTTCTGTCGTTGCTTACCGGGCCATCCCATGCCGGTATCACCCTGGATGGAACCCGCGTGGTATTGGCCGGACCGAAGAAAGAAGCCTCCATTCTGGTACAGAATGACGAATCGGCCTCCTTCATCATCCAGTCCTGGATCGAGCCTTTCAGCGCCAGCACCGAACAAGATATCCCCCTGGCCATCACCCCTCCCCTGAAACGCCTGGACGGCAACGCTCGCCAACGGTTGCGTGTCCTCTATCAAGGAACGGGGCTGGCAGCGGACAGGGAGTCGGTGTTCTGGCTGAGCGTGCAGGAAGTTCCCCAGAAGTCGAAGGACGAGAACGTCCTGCAGATTGCCGTGCGCCAGCGCATCAAGTTGTTTTACCGGCCCGCCAATTTGCCAGGCGACGTTGACCAGGCCCCCTCTAAGTTGCAATGGCGCCTGGCACTCAAGAACGGCAAGCCGACTCTGGAAGTCAGGAATGACTCAGCGTTTCACATCTCTTTTGCCACGGTGAACATCAAGAGCGGTTCGAACACCTATCCGGCGCCCGCAACAATGCTGCTGCCCTATTCGAGCCAATCATTCGCGGTCGAGGGGACTGATTCTCTGGTGCCAAACGGAACCACAAGGATCGAGTTCGAGACCATCAATGACGAAGGCGTGTCCATACAGCACTCAAGCAACCTCTCCAGCTGAGCAGGTTTAAAGATCGGAGTGCTTTGTTTGTCACGTAATCCAATGTCTTGCCATCGGCTGAATATCCCTGCTGAAGCAAATGCTTTGTCAACGATCTCCATTCCAGATCGATCAGAGAGAAACAGGTATGAAGAGCACAACAAGAAAAATGCCCCGCACTATATTCCTCGCTCCCCAACTTTCTGCGATAGGACTTATAGCCCTCACCCTGTCACCGTCCGCCAGGGCCCTGGATGCATTCGGGCAACAGTTGTCGATCCCGAAGAGCACGGCCAGTGGAACCATATTGGCTCGACAATACTTCACCCCCTCGCAGATATGCGGTCAGTTGAAGTGCACAGCTAAAAGCCTTTCCGCCTTCCCAAATGGAGGCGCATATACCTCAACCTCGCCAGTCATCACCACGAATGTCTCGGGCATATCGAGCCGTTTTTTAATCAATGGCAGAGCCTACGGAACTGAAACGTTCTCGATCGAGTTCAGCCAGCCAATCGAATTACAGTTGATTGGCGATGGTCGACCCAATCTAGGTGGCTCCCTCGCGGGCGTCCACCAATTCCCGTATTACTACTCTCTCTCAACGGCAGAAGGTTATATCCCGCGGTTCTACCTGATGGGCACCATCACTCCGATCGACGGCACCTGCTCGGTGCCGAGCCAGACGGTGAAACTACCCAAGACCGTAATGAACCTCATGGACCGCGTCGGCTCGACAGCCGGTACCCAGAACTTCCAGATCAGGATCAACGACTGTCCCAAGGGTTATAACCGGATTGGCTATACCCTCGATCCGGTTGGCGGCGTGATCGCGAACTCGCCTGGGGTGCTGCCGCTTGCCAGCGGTTCGACCGCGAGCGGCGTGAAAATCCGCGTCGAAAACACCCAGGGCGCTCCGGCGTCCCTCGGTACCTCGATAACGGTCGACGGATACAGTAAGACGGCAGGGGGTTCGTTTGTCATTCCGATGCAAGCGTCCTACATCAGAACCGACACGGTCGCCAAACCGGGAACGGTAAACGGTGCGATGACCGTGTATCTGGATTACCGATGACATCTAGCGCCTGACCTGCGGTGGAGGGTCGACCTGGACCCCGGGGCCATACCTTCGATCCGGCCATCCACTGCCCCTCCTCGGCACAGGCCGCCAGACTCCGCTAAAGCGTCTCAACACCGTCGCAGATTGCGACATCCACCCTCTGTCTGCTTCCTTCTCCTGCCAGCGCCCGCCCCCGGAACAGGGGCGCCGCAGCCTTCCCCGGCAGGCTGGCACACGCCTTGCGAAAGCCCTCGCCTCACGCCCAACAAGAGGTTCCGCCATGGCTATTGCAACCCTGCTTCCCGCCACCATCGCGTTCATCCGGCGCGCGCCGCGCATGCTGATCGGCGCCGACTGGGTCGAGGCCGCCGACGGCCAGACCATGCCCCTGCACAACCCGGCCACGGGCGAGCAGCTGTGCGTGGTGCCGCGCGCCACGGTGGAGGATGTCGATCGCGCGGTACTCGCCGCGCGCCAGGCCTTCGACGATTCGCCCTGGAGCCGCACCCGCCCGCGGGAACGGCAGAATCTGCTGTGGAAGCTCGCCGAGCTGATGCAACGCGACGCCGAACTGCTGGCGCAACTGGAGTGCCTGAACAACGGCAAGAGCGCGGCGGTGGCCCAGGCCATGGACGTGCAACTGGCCATCGACTTTTTGCGCTACATGGCCGGCTGGGCGACCAAGATCGAAGGCAGCAGCCCCGAGGTGTCGCTGCCGCTGATGCCCGATGCGCAGTTTCACAGTTTCATCCGCCGCGAAGCCGTGGGCGTGGTCGGGGCCATCGTCGCCTGGAATTTCCCGCTGCTGCTGGCCTGCTGGAAACTCGGCCCGGCCCTGGCCACCGGCTGCACGGTGGTGCTCAAGCCGGCCGACGAAACCCCGCTGACCGCGCTCAAGCTCGCCGAGCTGGTGCAGGAAGCCGGCTACCCCGCCGGCGTGTTCAACGTGGTCACCGGCACCGGGATCACCGCCGGCAGCGCCCTGACCCGCAACCCGCGGGTGGACAAGCTGACCTTCACCGGCTCCACCGCGGTGGGCAAGGAGATCGGCAAGGTCGCCATGGACGCCATGACCCGGGTCACCCTGGAGCTGGGCGGCAAGTCGCCGACCATCGTCCTCGCCGATGCCGACCTGGACAGCGCCGCGGCCGGGGCCGCCAGCGCGATCTTCTTCAACCAGGGCCAGGTGTGCTGCGCCGGCTCGCGGCTGTATGTGCAGCGCAAGCACTTCGACAAAGTGGTGGCCGACATCGCCGGCATCGCCAATGCGATGAAGCTCGGCAGCGGCCTGGACGCCAGCGTCGACATGGGCCCGCTGATATCCGCGCGCCAGCAGGAGCGGGTCTGGCGCTACATCGAGACGGGCCGCGAGAGCGGCGCCACCATTGCCTGTGGTGGCGAGCAGTTCGGCCCCGGCTACTTCGTCCAGCCGACAGTGATAGTCGATGTCGACCAGCGCCACCCGCTGGTGCAGGAAGAAATCTTCGGCCCGGTGCTGGTGGCGATACCGTTCGACGACGAAGCCGATGCCCTGCGCATGGCCAACGACAGCCCCTACGGCCTTGGCGCGAGCCTGTGGTCCAACGACCTGGCCGCGGTGCACCGGATGATCCCGCGGATCAGGTCCGGATCGGTCTGGGTCAATTGCCACAGCGCCCTCGACCCGGCGCTGCCCTTCGGTGGCTACAAGATGTCCGGCGTGGGCCGGGAGATGGGCCATGCGGCGATCGAGCATTACACCGAGTTGAAGTCGGTGTTGATCAAGCTGTAGCGCCTGTCGGGCTGCCGCCATCGCGGGCAAGCCTCGCTCCTACGGGGGTTGCCCATGGCCCGCGATAATCACCCGGGTTTGCGCGTTACCTGTAGGAGCGAGGCTTGCCCGCGATCAATCGCCCAGGCGACACCTATCCTCACGGCCGATACCCCTGCCCCAGCAACCACCCACGCACCGCCCTGTCCTGCTCTTCGCTCAAGCCGGCCAGGGCCTCGCCGGGCGCTTGCCGCTGCAATCGGCGCAACAACGGCGCCAACTCGACGCCCTGCACGTGCCAGACGCCCAGCGGCTGGTCCGGGGCGATCACCACCTCGGCTTCGTCCACCAGGCCATCGCGCAATACCGGGGCCCGTTCGATGCGCAACGCAGCAAAATCCGCCGCGCGGTGCGCCGGCTGGAGGTCCGGCCATTGCCGGCGGGCCTGCCAGAAAGGCTGCTCGGGCCAGCGCTGCTCGTCGCCGTAGAAATCCCGGCCGATGCGGGCAAAACGCAGAAACAGCTGCTCGACCCGCTGACCATGGAAACGCTGCGCCAGGGCCGCGCGCTCGGGGCGCTGCAACAGGGTGTTGATCACCGCGGGGGCCTGCAGCGCCGAGGACAGCGACTGGAAAATACCGTTGCCGGACAACGGGTCCACCGCCATCGCCGCATCGCCCACGCGAATCCAGTTGGCGCCGCACACCTGCGGGCAGAGGATCGCCGTGCTGCTGCGCGCATGCAGTTGCAGGTCCGCCTCGGCCGCGCCGCCAAAGAACGCGCGCGCCGGCGCCGAACCCAGGCGCCGCTGGCGGCAGTAGTCGAGCAACTGCGCCTTGCCCGGCAGCCCGGCGCTGGCCACATCCACGGTCAGTTGCCAGTAGCACTGGCCGTCGGCCTGGCGCGCCATCCAGGCCCAGCCGTCTTCCAGGCTGTGCACGGCGCTGGCGGCGCTGCCCGGCGAGCCCTGCCAGCGGTTGAGCAGGCTGAGGGTTTCCGGCCCGCGCCGGCCTTTGCGCAAGCTTTTACCCAGCTCCTTGCTCAGGGCCGGTGCCTGCCGTCCCCGCGCCTCCACCAGGAAATCCGCGAAATGCTCGCCCTGGCCTTCGATGCACACCCGATGCCCGGCCGCCGTCGACTGCACGTCCAGTACCCGGCCTTCGACCAGCTCGACACCCGCCGTGCGCAAGGCTTCGCGCAGGCCGCGATCGAAACGCGGGCGATCCAGCAGGTACTCGACGTTCTGCGCATGCTGCTCGCCATTCCATGCCACCTCGCGCCGGCACGCCTGCAAGGCGCTGTCCAGCGCCTGCCCCAGGCCGGCGCCACGCAACGCCTCGAGCACGCGCAGCGACACCCCTTCCAGCGCCGCAAAGCGCCGCCACTGGCTGACCAGCGCCACCGGGTAACCCAGGCGCCGCAAGCCCAGGGCCACCGCGGCGCCGGCCGGCCCGGCGCCGAGCACCAGCAGCGGCCTCATGGCCAGCCGCGCCGTTCGGGGCCGTGGTAGCGGGCGTGGGTCCGCAGCCACTGGAGCACCTGCGGGTTGTCGGCGTCGCGGTGCTCGCCCAGGTAACCGGCGATATGCCCGCTCAACGCCGCGCAGCCCAGGCTGGCCCCGGACTGGCCGGGATGGCTGCCCTGCACGCAGGCGGCGAAGTCGGCCTGCTGGCTGTCGAGCCACGACCACTCCCCGGGGGTGCAGCGGGCATCGCCGGTCACCCGCAGCACGCCGGGATAACGGGCCGGGTACACCGCGGCGCCCTGGGCCGGGGTCGACGCGCACAGCATCACGCCTTGCGCCAGCGCCGCGGCGCAGGCTTCGCGCAACAGGCTGCGGTCCTGGCGCAGGCCCAGGCTGAGGTTGACCAGGCGCACGCCCCGGGCCACCAGCCAGTCCAGGGCGCTGGCGATCTGCAGGGCGCTGGTCACCCCGCGCTGGTCGAACACCTGGGCGACGCAGAACCGCGCCCGGGGTGCCCGCTCGGCGATCGCGTCGAGGATCGCGCTGCCGTGGCCGAGCGGATCGTCCTGTACCTCGCCTGCGCCGACACCGTCCTCCACCAGATAGAAACGCCGTCCGGCCACCACCCGGGCGCGTTGCGCGGCCGAATGCCCGCTGTCGACCACGCCGACCAGCAATTCGGGCGTCATGCCGCCACCTGCGCGGGGCGCAATACGCCGTCCACCAGTTCGAAACGCAGGTCGGCGTCGGCCAGGGTCGAAGGCCGGTGGCTGATCAGGATCCGCGTGCGCCCGGCGAACAGCCGGTCGATGGCCTCGATCACCTCGCGCTCGGTGCTTTCGTCCACCGCCGAGGTGGCTTCGTCCAGCACCAGGATCAAGGGGTCCTGGAGCAACGCGCGGGCAATCGCGATCCGCTGTTTCTGCCCGCCGGACAGCTGCTGGCCACGCTCGCCCAGCGGGCTGTCCAGGCCCTCGGGCAACGACTCGATGAGGCTCTGCAGTTGCGCCAGCCGCGCCACCTCGGCCACCGCCGCGCGCGGTGCGTCGGGCACGCTGTAGGCCAGGTTGTCGGCCAGGCTGCCACGAAACAGCACGATGTCCTGGCTGACCACGGCGATGCGCCGGCGCAGCTCGCACAGGTCGAGCCGGCGCAGGTCGACACCGTCCAGCAGCACCTGCCCGGACTGCGGGTCGTGATGGCGTTGCAGCAGGTCGATCAGGGTCGACTTGCCGACCCCGGAGCCGCCGCTCAGGGCCACCTTCAGCCCGTAGGGAATCCGCGCCTCGATGCCGCTCAGGGTGCTGGGCCGCCCGGGGTGGCTGAAGTGCACGTCATGGAAATGCAGCTCGCCGCCCCCGGGCATCGGCGCAGGTTCCTGCGGCGTGGTCACGCCCGGTGCTTCGCCGCGCAGCTCCATCACCCGGCCCAGGCTGACGCTCATGCGCTGGACCGCCACATACAGCCCCAGCAGGCTCTGCACCGGCCCGACGGCCATGCCCAGGTAGGTGGAAAAGGCGATCAGCGCGCCCAGTTGCCAGGTGCCCTGCACCACCCAATAGCCGCCGATCAGGAAGGCACAGGCCCGCGACAGCGAGGTCAGGGTGCCGGGCACCGCCTGGGTGAAGAACTCGCTGACCTGCAAGCGCAGCAACTGGCTCAGGTAGCCCTGGCCCAGCAACTCCAGGCGCCGCGCCTCGCGCTGTTGCTGGCCGGCGCTCTGGATGAACTTCATCACCGGCAGGGTCTCGACCATGAACGACGACAGGTCCGCCGAGCGCTCGCGCAACTGCCGCACCTCGCGCTCGACCTTGCGCCGCATCCAGCGCAGCCAGAGCAGGTCCAGGGGAATCAGCAGCAGCGCCAGCAACGACAGTTGCCAGGACAGAGTCACCAGCATCGCCAGCGCCACCATCAGGCCGATCACGCTGGACACCGCGGAGAACAGCGAATCCACGGCAAAGCGCTGGATCTCCGCCACATCACCGTCGAGCCGCGAGATCAGGTCGCCGATCCGCCGCTGCCCGTAGAAGCCCGGCGACAGGCGCTGCAAATGCCGGTACAGGTCGTCGCGCAGGGCAAACAGGATGCGCCCCGACAAGCGCGTGTGCAGGTAGCGGTTGACGCCCGACAGCGCCGTGCCCAGCAGCCCGGCGAGGATCATCAGCCCGGCGATCCACGCCAGCATCGGGAAATCCCGCGCCAGCAGGCCGTCGTCGATCAGCAGCTTGGTCAGCCAGGGTTGCACCAGCACCAGCAACGAGGCGCAGACCGACAGCCCCAGCAACCCGGCGATGGCCAGGCGCTGCGGGCGGACAAAGCCATACAGCCAGCGCAGGGCCGCCTGCAGCGCCGCGGGGTCGGGGCTGTCCACCAGCCGGCTGAGCAGGCGCGCCATCAGTCGCGCAACTGCTTGAGCTTGCGGTACAGGGTCGCGCGGCTGATGCCCAGGGCCTCGGCCGCGGCGGACACATTGCCGCGATGATCGTCCAGCGCCTGGCGGATCAGTTCCAGCTGATGTTCGCGGATGCTGCCGGTGGCGGGCCGGGCGTCGGTATTGAGATCGTCGAGCAGGCTGTCGGGCAGGTGCTCCAGGCCCAGCACCCGATCGCCCTCTTCGCGCATCGCCAGGGCCGTGCGCAGGACCATCTCCAGCTGGCGGATATTGCCCGGCCAGTGGTAGCCGGCCAGCAGCTGGCGCAGGTTCGCCGCCAGGGCCATTCCGGGACTGCCGAGCTTGGCCAGCAGGACCTCCAGCAGCGCGTCGAAATCCTCGCGCTCGCGCAGCGCCGGGAGCATCACGCTGATGCCGTTGACCCGGTAGAACAGGTCTTCGCGAAACTGCTTGTCGGCCACCTGCTGCTTGAGATCGCGATGGGTGGCGCAGATCAGCGCCACGTCGATCTCCTGTTCCTCGCCGGCCCCCAGCGGCGCCACCTTGCGGTCCTGCAACACGCGCAGCAGACGCGCCTGCAGGGCCAGCGGCATGTCGCCGATTTCATCGAGAAACAGCGTGCCGCCATGGGCCTGCTGCAAGCGACCGACCATCCCGCCCCGGCGCGAACCGGTGAAGGCGCCCTCGCGATAGCCGAACAGCTCGGACTCGATCAGGCCTTCGGGGATCGCCGCGCAGTTCACCGCGACAAAGGGTTTGTCGGCGCGGGCCCCGGCCAGGTGCAGGGCGCGGGCCACCACTTCCTTGCCGGTGCCGGTTTCCCCCAGCAGCAACACCGGCAAGGCGTTGGCCAGGCCCTGCCGGGCCATGCGCAGGGCGCGGGCATAACGCGGGTTGCTGCCGGCCAGCGCATCGAGCGGGGGTTGCGCGGAAGGCTTCTTGGCTGGGCTTTTCGGCGTGCCGGCGACATTGATCGAGCGTTGCGGCGCGCGCAGGGTCTTGTAGAAGAACTCGCCCTTGGCGGTCTGCAGGCTGCCGACGCCGCCCTGCTGCAAGCGCGTCAGCAGTTGCAGGCCGTCGACCCCGAGAAACTCTTCGCAGCGCCGGCCGACCAGGGTCGCGCGCGGGGCGTCGAGCAACTGGCAGGCCTGGCTGCTGACCGCCAGGATCTGCCCACCCAGGCTCAGGGCCAGCAAGCCTTGCCAGGGCGACTCCAGGTACTGCCGGCGGCTGTGGAACGCCAGGACGATCTGCTCGGGGTAGGAGGCATTGAACACCCGGCTCTCGATCTGGCTGACCGCCATGGCCAGCAGCGCCGAGCTGTCCTGGAAGCGCCCCAGCGGCCCTTCGCGGGTCAGGTCGAGCACGCCGAGGATTTCGCCCTGGGGGCAATGGATAGGCACCGAGGTGCAGGAAAAATGGCTCAGGCGATCCAGGTAATGTTCGCCGCAGTCGATCAGGGTGGTGCGCGCTTCCACCAGCGCGGTGCCCAGGGCATTGGTGCCACGGGCGGCTTCGCTCCAGCAGGCGCCGAGGGTGATGTCGCGCACGCCGCTGCCCTGGAGGCGGTCGGCCCGGCCGCCGATCGACAGGATGGTCGCCTCGGCATTGGCCAGGATGATCAGGCCGTCCTGGCCCTGGCGCTCGGCCAGGTAGTCGACGGCCGGCAGCGCCGCGTCGAGCAGCAGGCGGTTGTTCGCCAGCAGCACCTCGAGGCTGGTGCCGGATTCCAGGCCCAGCTCCGGCTGGCCATCGACGTGCACGCCATGGCCGAGGCTGCGCCGCCATGAGGCATCGATTTCCGCACGCAACACTCCATTGGGGACGGCGCCTTCCAGATGGAGTCTTTCCCGGGCCAGTCGAGCTTCGCCGGTTATTGTTTTTATGAGAGTCATCAAGCGCTCCGATTCGGTCCGCCCGCAGCCTCCCCGGTCCATTCCCTTGGATTGCCAGGAGCACGCAAGCCAAGGCCAATGTCTACACCCGGAGCAGAGGGCAGTAAAGGGAAGTTTGGCCCGTGGCCGGCCCTGTCTCTGACACGCAAGCAAAACCTGCGCCACGGGAAAAACCGCGCCGGAGCATCTTGACGTTAACGTAAAGCAAATGGCAAGTGCCGTATGGCACCCTCAACCCCAACCTCAACCCCAACCTGTAGGAGCGGAGCTCCTCTAGGCCAGCAGCGGAGCTCCTCTAGCGGCAGCGGAGCTTGCCCGCGATAGCAATCGTATGGACAAAGCTGCCCTAACCACCCCGCGCCCGAGAAAGCCCGCGCAGCCACGGCAACACTTGCAGCGCCCGACGGGGCGACGGCGGATCGATGATCGCCATCAGGTTTTTCAGCAGCTCTCCCTCCGGCGGCCCCGCCAGGCTGACCTGCAAGGACTGCGGCAACATCAGCCACTGCGTCTGTGGGCGGTCGTAGACCAGCGCATGACGAATCGTCGGGTTGCCGCGGCAGAACCCATCGAGGTCGATATCCAGGGCATCGACCAGGGCGTCGCTGACGATCAGCAGGTCGAACGGCTGGCCGGCGAACTGCGTCAAGGCTTCGAGTTCATCGAACGATTGCACCGGGGCGATGCGGAAGTAGCCCAGGTGGTTGAGCGTCCTTTCGATTCTCAGGCGCTGGAAGTGCTGGGGGGCGGCAATCAATATCCGCAAGGTCTTGTTGATCATCGTGGAAACCGTCGTTGGAAAATGCAGTTGATCCCTATGAAAAATCAGCTGAGGCGCGAAAGCTTAGCGAGCCGGTCAATACCGGTATGTAGGACTTTTCCTAAGCCCTGGGGGGAATGTGGCGAGTTGGTATCAATGGTCGGAAACCCCGGCCTTCAGGCGCAAACCGGCTGTTTACCGAGCCAGTGCAGCAGTTGCCCGCCGCTCATGGGCCGGGCGCACAGATACCCCTGCCCCGTGGCGCAGTCCAGGCGCAGCAGATGCTGACGCTGCTCCTGGGTCTCGATGCCCTCGACCACCACCGACATTCCCAGGGCCTTGCCCAAGGCCAGGGTGCTGCTGATCGCCACTTGGCAACGCGGCTCGTGCCCGAGCCCGCGCACGAACTCGGCATCCAGCTTGATCTCGGTAAAGGGCAGCGCGCACAGCCGCTGCAATGAAGAAAAGCCGGCGCCAAAATCGTCGATCGCCAGGCCACAGCCCATCATGCGCAAGCGCACCAGGTTCTTGATGCTGGTTTGCGGGGCCTGCAACAGCCCGCTTTCGGTCAGCTCGAAGGTCAGGCTTGCGCCCGATACGCCGTACCGCGCCAGCAATGCCCTGATTCGAGGCGCCAGGGCATCGTCGACCAGTTGGGCCGCCTGCAGGTTGAAAGCCATGTTCAGGGCATGGCCGTGCCGCCGCATCTGGCAGTGCAATTCCAGGGCTAGTTCCATCTGTCCGAACAGCAGCGCATCCATCAGCTTGCAACGCTCCAGCAGCGGCATGAAGGCTGGCGGCGGCAGCACGCCCCTGGAAGGGTGCGCCCAGCGGGCCAGGACTTCCACGCCGCGCACCTGCCCCGTGCGCAAGTCGAACTTGGGCTGGTAATACGGCTGCAACTGGCCGGCCTGCAGGGCGTGCCGGATCTCATCCTCCCGCGCGACTTCCAGGGCCGGTCGTGGAACAGGCCCGGTAGCAGGCGCAGGCACGGGCTTTTTTAGCAGGCTGCGCAACGCCTCCAGGCACAGGGGTTTACCCAGATCGCCCAAGAACTCCAGGCCCAGCAGGGAAACGATCTGCCGCACCGAGCGGCGCAAATCCCCGGAGAGTTCGCTGCACAGGATCACCGAGCCGACCTGGCGGGACGCGCCGACGGCCTGGAGAAACTCCAGCCCGTCCACGCCGTCCATGCGCAGGTCGCACAGGACGATATCCACCGGCCCCGCTTCGCGCAGCAATGCCAGGGCCTCTGCCCCGTCGGCGGCCTCGAACACCTCGCGGCAGCCCAGCTGTCGCAGCATGCGCACCGCCAGGGCACGTTGAAAGGAATGGTCCTCGAGGACCAGGACACGCAAGGGAAGTCTGGGCATGGAACGACGCTCTCGATGGGAGTGGGTCTATGACCGGGGGCGCGCCCTTCCCGCACCCGGCGGGAAGCTCGCGACCATCGCTATTGGTAGTTGATGGTGAACACCGCCGAGGCATTCGCCGGCCCCGCCGTGACACTGCCCGCGGTCTGGATGTAGCGGGCCTTGAGCGGAATGCTGTAGCTGGCGCCCTCCGTGGCCCGCGGGGTGATACCGCTGGGCCGCAGGGTGGCCAGGGGCAATGCCCCGCCATGGCTGTCGGCCACCTGCAGGCCG